>JAXGXP010000010.1:0-119002 GCA_040772705.1 Syntrophobacteraceae bacterium | reverse complement strand
TGTGGCTCGATCACACCGCACAGGAAAGGACTTATTGAGGCGTTAATCGCTCGGGGTGGCAAAGTGGTTACCATCTTTGACGATGCGGCCATGTACCGGAACGATATGATTGCCCGAACGCGGGTTAATCTGGCGCCGAATCAGGGGCCGGGCATGAATCATTTTGGCGGGAGCAGAATTCTCTATTTGCTCAACAACCGATCGATGGTTGTCGTCGAAAGCTGCCATGATCAAATCATGTATGAGCATTGCTTTCCATGGGCCGAAACCGATCGCTGGGCAGATCTCTGCCTGGAAACCCTACACCGTCCTGACCTTGAGCAAATCACTGAAGAATACTATGAGCGGTTTAAAAAGATCCGAATGGTCGATTTCATGGAGCCGTTGATCGCGCGGTTTCTCTCCAAATACAAATCTGGTGCGCCTTCAAAATCATATATTCCGTCAACAACGGATATGCCCGAGTCGGTTTCTTCGAATCAAGAAGTAATGTCTTCCCGATTCCAACATGCGACTGCAGAACAAGATCTGATCTCCATCATCATTCTCCCTCATAACCGGATGGATCAAACAAAGAAATGCCTCAAAAGTATCTCCAGGCACACCCCGGAGCCACATGAAATCATATTTGTGGATAATGGGTCCACAGGCGAGACCAGCAAGTGGCTGAAACGCCGGGTCAGGGACAATAGCAACTGGCGACTGGTTGAAAACAAGGAAGAACCTGGTTTTGCCAGGGCTGTCAACCAGGGTATGGTCGCGTGCCGGGGAGAATACATGCTGATCCTTGACAGCCATGTGGTGGTCTCGGCTGGCTCCCTTTCAGGGATGCTGGAATGTCTCAACCGCGATACCGCCGTCGGTATCGTGGGTCCCATGACCAATCATATCGCCGGTCCACAGCAGGTGGTTTCGGATGAGTACCGAGCCGTGGATTATCTTGACAAATATGCTGGGAAGTTTCGCGAAAGGTATCGCCATCGCCGCATCTTGCAGAGAACGATCGCGGGCTTTTGCATGTTGTTTAAGCGCACCTTGGCAGAGAAGATAGGACTGTTCGACGAAAGCTTTGGATCGACAGATTTGGGAGCTGAAGACTTTTGTCTGAGGGCGGCATTGGAGGGGTATAGGAACTATGTTGCAGGAGATGTTTTCGTGCATCGTTTTGAAGATCGGAACAGCATCGGCAATCACCCAGATGATGGGTCGATCAAGTCCGGCAACCGAAAGATCCTCAAAAATAAGTGGGTGCTCAGCACTCAAAATCCCCTCGGGAAACAGCTGGCGGCATTGAGAGCCACCGAGAAAGCAGCGGAACTCCATTACAAGGGAATGTCCGATAAGGCTGCTGAAGTGCTGATCGACTGCATCAAGATAGCACCCGAGGCGAAGGAAATCTATTTCAAGCTTGGCAGGATTTTTCTTGAGCTGAAGCGATTTGCCGAGGCTCTTGAAGTCCATGAATCCATGCCTGAATCAGCGAAAGTCGCACTGAAGGGTCTTGAGTGCGCGGGATACGGCAAAGAGGGGCTCGGGTTGGACAGTGAAGCCGATGGCTACGCAGAGAGGATGTTGTCGCTTGATCCTGAATATCCGCCGGCATTAAACTTGAAAGGAGTTCTAGCCTATAAGAATGGGAAGAAAGAGGCGGCGGAGGATTGCTTCAAGCGAGCGCTCAGGGCGGACCCCGGCTATGGTGAAGCATACAGCAACCTGGGTGTTTTGAAATGGGCCGCCGGGGAGGTGGATGAGGCCCTTGGGTATCTGTCAAAAGGGTTCCTGCTGGCACCAACGGTTCGGGATCACAGCACGCTCTATTACTCTGCCGTATCGTCCACCGGCACTCACGATGAGGCCGAATTGCTCTTCCGGGAGGCTAAGGGTTTACATCCAAACAGCAAGAATATCGCCTTTTTATACATAGATACCCTAATCCAGCAAGGTAAGTTCAAGGCGGCCATGACGGAGATCGAAGATGCCATGGTCACATTCGGGGTCGATGACGGCATCCTCGATGCGGCCCTGTCGGTGCGCGACAAGATCGGTCCCCGGACTCTTACCCAAAGAAGCTTGAAAAAACCTACCCTCTCGCTCTGCATGATTGTCAAAGATGAAGAGGAACACCTTGCGAAATGTCTCCGCAGTGTTCGGCCGGTTGTCGATGAAATGATCGTGGTGGATACCGGGTCGAGCGATAAGACAAAAAACATTGCTCAGGTTTTTGGGGCGCAGGTTTTCGATTACCCCTGGACCGGCGATTTCGCTGCCGCCAGAAATCACTCGCTCTCCCAAGCGAATGGAGACTGGATTCTGGTTATGGATGCTGACGAAGTGCTGTCTCCCCTTGATTTCAAAACCCTAACAGAAATTCTTGGAACGAGACACAAATTACCAGTTGCCTATACCATCGTTACGAGAAACTACCTGACCGAACCCAGGGCGATGGGATGGGTGCCAAACCAGGGGCAATATCCCGAAGAAGCCGGCACAGGCTGGATTCCAAGCCCCAAGGTGAGATTGTTTACAAGAGATCGTCGGATTGTTTTTAGCGATCCCGTTCATGAAACGCTTGAGGCATCGCTGGAGTCAGCCGGCATTCCTGTCAAGCCTTGCGGGCTTGTGGTTCACCACTATGGAAAGCTCAGGAGGGATTGGGATGTCGAAAAAGGAAAGCACTACTATGAGCTTGGTAAGCAAAAGCTGGAAAAAGAGCCGATGAATGTCAAATTTCTCTGGGAGCTAGCGACACAAGCGCAGCAGCTTGAGCATTACGAGGAAGCTTCAGAGTTATGGCAGAGGGTTATAAGTTTCACACCGGAACAACCCGTTGGCTTGTTCTACTTCAATCTCGGGTATTGCTATATGATGCTGGGACAGTATGAGGAAGCAATAGAAGCATCCAAAACGGCGGTCGGATGCGATCCCAGCATCAAGGAAGCAGCGTTGAACTATGCGAACTGTGAAATCATTGTGGGATCGTTGGATCATGCTTTGGCTCTTCTGAATGCCATATTAGAAAAAATGCCGGACTACCCGCCGGCAGTTCTTTTAGTTGCTGTGATTTTCAGCATACAAGGCGAAGTAGAGAAGATGCAGGAATTTTTCAACAAACTGTTGCACAAAGGATATAATTTCACAAGCGCTATCAACAGTATCGCAAGGCAACTGTTCAATCGACAAAAGGCTGTCGAGGCCCTGGCGCTGCTGAAAGCCACACTTCAAAGGGGGGTGGGTGATCCAGAAACCACGGAACTGTTGCAACAGGTTGAGGAAACAATACAAAGCCTTCCCTCCTGATTACTCTCAAGCTGAGCCTCTTTTCTGCCGATAGGATGATTACCAGGGGCATGACTATAGTGTACAAGATGCTCCTTTTTCGGCCGTCAACGCCAGCTTCGTCGAATACGTGAATCTGGCTTTTGGTTCTTGGGATCGTGAAATCCAGACCTGTTTAGTAAAGGATGAGAGCCGGCATGAGTACTGACATAGCTTCAATCGCAGACGCTCTTTTTTCGGCCACCACACCAAGCTTCGACCAGTACGAGGGGCTGGCTGCCGGAGCTTTGAGTCGTGGAATCGACGCCTTTTCGGCAAAGGATTACAGCAGCGCCATTCGGGAATTCCGTCGAGCGATCGCCCTTTCTCCCTTTTCTGAAAATGCCCGGAACGCCTTCGAGTACATGGCCACGGCTCAGGTGCAGAGTGGCAAAACCTCTGATGCCATCACCACCTACAAGCAAGCCATGAAAGTCTTCTCAACCGATGACAGCCTGAACCTCAAGCTGGGCAACCTCTATTTCAGTGAGGGCAAATATAGTGAGGCACTGGAGCAATACTCCACTGCGGTGAAAAAAGCCCCGACCACGGGTGACAACGTTTACTCGCTCGGCCAGGGTTATCTGGCTTTAGGGCGCTATAGTGAAGCAGAAGAGCAGTTTAAGAAGGTTATCCAACTCTCTCCTCAGGATTCCGCGGGGTATTACGCTCTGGGCCAGACCTACCGCAAAGCCGGAAGATATGACGAAGCTCGGGAATCACTCCAGAGGGCTCTGGCGCTGAAGGAGGATTTTTCATATGTCCATTTTGAGCTCGGGATGGTTTTCGCTGAGCAGCAACAAATCGGCAACGCAGAGGACAAGCTGCAACTGGTCAATGAAATCGCTCCGGAACTGGCAGCCGAACTGCAAAGCAAAATTCTCGAAAAATCGCCTCCGCGGCTTGTCGCGGTCTATGCCACCAATGTGAATCTGGCGTCAAAACCGGGCACGCTGGTGTCCTCTCTCGATTCATCCCTTGCCAGCCCCATGGCCACCAAGACTTTTACCGTGAATTTTGTTTTTGACAAGGATATGGACCCGGCATCAGTTCAGAACCCATCCAACTGGACCATCAGCAGGTCAAGCAGTATAACCACGGGCGGACTCTATAATTGGGGCGTTAACACTCCCGCGACGGAAGTCAGCATTGCTGCAACGCCTCTGAGTGTGATTTATCGCTCCGATCTCGCAACGGCCAGGGTGACCTTTTCAATCACCCAAAACGTTTCCGGCACCGGGACCATCGACCTTTCTCACATGGTTTTCAAGTTCAAGGGAGTTGATATGAACGGCAACGCCATGCACGCGTCGAGGGACGAATACAGCGGATTCTCGAAGATAGTGTGATTAATCTGAGTTGCCTCGAGCCGCTTTCTTGCCGAGCCGTGCGTGGGAAGTGGATTCCCACTGGAAGGCATGCGGGAAATAACGATCTTAGCCTTTAATGCTATTCTGTGGACGGTTTATGGCAATCTTCTAGCGTGTGCAGGGGACGACCGAGTGCGAACGTGTGGGGTGTTTGGACCGTCAAAGGCTGTTGATCTGTGCTATGCCCTAAAGGGGGCTATGATAGAAACGCTTCGGGGTGGTTCTATTTTAACGTTCCCCCCTCAGCCCCGCAGCCAGATTCTGGTTGATATCGATGATGGCGGTGAGCTTTTCAGGTGACGGAAACGCCATGATCTCGAGTGTTCTCTTGTCGATAAACAGGCTCAGGTTGAGAATGTTCTCTTTCAGTTCTTTAGGGAGTGGGTTGTCGGCATCTGAGACTTCCGCCTGGAAGATGCTCCATAACATCTGGTTCCTTTGCAGGGCCATGGTGAGTATCTCTTCGCGATCCGGTGCATCCCAGTTTTCCTTGCATTCCGTAAGGATTTTTGCCGCCTGGGCAAGGGCGTTGGCCTCGATTTCCCGGCCCGACATGATCGACTTCTGGGCAATTTTATAGGCTTGGATCTGCAATGCCGACATGCTTCATCACCTTCTGTTCATGTTCTATGAGTTTCTTCGTGAATTTAAGGGCCTGGTAATAATTGCGGTTCAGCACTAAATCGCTGATCTCGGCAATCAACCCCTCAGTACTCGGCGCAACCTGGACAACATCGTTGACCAGTTCCCAGTAAATGCGGTGCTGTTCCTGGAGATCCTTCCCATCCACGTACATGAGTTGAATGGCAAAATAAATCCTGCGGCAGGGAGAGTCGGCATCTTTCAAGCTCAGGATGTCTTTCTGCCGCAGAATCGGTACATTGTTCTCGACCACCAGATGGGTTGTGGTATTGCCGTTTGCGATCACCGCACCGCCGATGATCAGACGCTCATGTGGTTTCAAGGTTATCTTCAGTGCCATCGTTTCCTTCGCTCTGCCCGAAATGGCATCAGACCCTGATGCTGAACATGGTCCCCGGTTCAAGAGCCTCGGCTGTATTGGTAATGCTTTTCCCAAGCTCATCCCTCAAGTTGAAGAGATGGTCCAGGGCTGCTGAGATCTCCTGGTCTGTGGCATTCTCCTCCAGTTTCAATGAAGCGTTGTCCTGCTTCCTGACATTCGCCATCGAAGACTTTTCAACCTCATCCTGAATGCTTCGTATCCCCTTGATCAGATCGGCTCGCTGGAAGGTGCCCGGCGGCCAAAAGGGAGGAAAATCTACCAGAATCTTATTGAGTTGCTCTTCGATGTAGTCAATGCGATTGACCACGGCCTTCGCCTGAGCCACAGAAGCTTGGGCAGTATCACCGGAAGGTGACAAACCAGGGGCAACGAGAGCTGACGGTTCAGGGGAAAGTCTCGCACCGGTATCGACCTTAGCGTAGCTCCTTTCAGGTGAACGAAGAATTGACGGCACAACCTGCGTCGACTGTATGCTTTTGATGTTCATGGCTGAACCACCTCAGGAGGCCGGGAGGAAGCATCCTCCCTCCCGGACCCTACCTACTAGTGCGTCTGTTAACCAAACAGTCTCAGAACCGACTGGGCGGCCTGTGCCGAGAGACTCAGCGCGGTAGTGCCAAGCGACTGCCGGGTCTGCAGCATCAGCATGTTGGCGCCTTCTTCGTTCGTGTCAGCAAGAGTCAGTTTGTCGGCTCCTGTGGTAAGCGTATTCACCATGTCCGTCGAGAATTCCTGACGGGTCGTGATGATGCTGAGGTTGGCCGAGAAGGACGATGCATTCTGGCGGAGTGTGGCCGCCGCTGCGTCGAGTAAATCGGTGTCAGCGCTAATGGCTGCGGCGACTTCAGCGGCTGTAGTCTGCTGCCAATCTGCGGCGGTGACCTTCAGACCTGTGGATGAGGCATCGAAGCCTACCACATCCAGGGAGTGAGTACCTTCAAATTTCACCGTAAGAAGTCCACTACCTGTCGCGCCCGAAAGCAGGTTCTTCCCCTTATACCCTGAGTCAGCAGCAAGTGTATCGATCTGCGTTCGGATGGAGTTGTATTGATCTACGAGAGAGACGAGTTCGGCTGTTGCGTTATCGGATTCTGATGTCATTGTTCCACCACCTAATGTAACATCTGTGGTGGCAACAGTGGTATCCTTCTGCGCAATATTCACAACGGTTCCATTACTGGTTGCAGTATAATCCGCAGCCTGCAGGTCGGTGTGGGCGTTGATCGCGGCTGCAAGATTTGCCGCGGTCTCTGCGTCAGTAGTGCCAACCTCAAACTGAACAGAGGTTGGAGTGCCGCCGGCGGCGGTTGCTGTAAATTGTACTCCCCCCAAAGATACGGTGTCGGTTGCGATAACAGTATCCAATGTAACATTCAGGCCATCGACCGCTTCCGCGGCAGCTGCCTGCTGCGCGATGCCTTTGGCTTGTTCGATGAGAGAGCTGATGGCCTTGATGCCTTTGTCCGCAGCGGTGACTGTCTGGATCGCCTGCCCCATGGCGTCTTTCAGGCCGTTGATGATGGAAGCCCTTGAATTGAGGGACTGAGCCGCAAAGAAGGCGGTCGGGTTGTCGATAGCGCTGTTGACTTTCTTCCCGGTGGAAAGTCTGTTCTGGGTTCTGTCGAGTAATTGGGCGGTGCCTTGAAGAGTGGTGAGGTTGCTCCGCATGCCTGCCGTCAAACTGATGTCATTGATAGCCATGGTATTTCTCCTTTTCTAGGTCTTTTTTCGGCATTTCTTGCCGAAGCTTGGTTTATGTGCCGATTCGATCGGCGCTTGCAGAAGCTTTCTTTCTTCCCTACAGTGGTGTTGCTGCTTCGTCCTCCTCTGTTACTGTCCATCTTCTTCTTTGTTTCTCGCCGTTGCATACCCTATCGGCGGAGGACGGGGGGGACTTTAGGATTTTTTTTGCTCTTGAGAACTTTTTGGAAAAGCCATTCCTCCATCTCCCATAGCGGGCTGTTCCGAGCACGAGCGGGCTGGGTGAGCTGCACTATCATGGGGGTGAGCTCGGATTCCATCGTTGCCGTCGGCGATGAGCCAGAGCCCTGGGGCATGTCGGGTAATGCTGCAAATCATTTGCATTGTGGAGCAAAGGTGCAGGGCGGGGGGGAGGTGCAGTTTTTTGCACCGGGACCCACCGACCCCGGCTGAGGACCTTTTGAGTTTAGAGTTGACAGACAAAGGTGGTGCGAGTAGGGATGGCTTTGTAGTGAACGTTTGAAATAGGCGTCAGGCACCCTCGAGGGTTTAAAAGGGAATCCCGTGTGATTCGGGAACGGTCCCGCCGCTGTGATCGGGGACGAAATCCGAAAATGCCACTGTCGCGCTTCGGCGTGGCGGGAAGGTTCGGAGAGTAGGATGAGCCGAGAGTCAGAAGACCTGCCTGACGGCCAACGGCGTATCGGTACGGGGAGCTATCCGATGGGCCGGTGAAGGATCAAGTGAACCAGGGTGCAATCCTTAGGGCGTAAAGCTCTAGGGATTTTTTTTTGGCTGAACGGGTTGTTCAGCCTGGCGCCGACTCCTCAACTTTTCCATTAACCCGATTCCTGCCCGGAGCTCGCCGCCTCCGGGCAAATCACACACCGGCAGGCCGTCCTGACCGAGGAAAGAGGACAAGGCAACTGCAGAAAAGAACTCGCTCAATTCGCGAGCATTGGGGCATGGTGGAAAACCACCTTGGAAAGGAGAACCGTACGAGATGACAGCTGCAATCCGTAGCACAGCATTGGCGAGCGGGGCAAGCAAGAGCGAAGCAGGCATGGCCGAATCGCCGGAGACCCTGAAAATCGAAGCTCGGTGCAAGCAGTGCGGGCGAACGTTCGTCAAATATGCCTATCAACGCACCGCCCGCTGCGAAGCATGCCGCAAGGAGGGGGGCCGGAGGTAGCCTCCGGGCTGAGGCAAAGCAGTGATGCATCGGCCTCATCGGTTACGAAGCGATCGAGGTGGTTTTTCAGTTGACGAACTCTTTCCTTTTTGATATGTATTCTCTACAAGGTATCAGTCAACTGAAAGGGATGGTCATTGTGACTCAGATCGAGAACCGGGCGAACCTGATTATTCAAAAGCTCAAGAACGAAGGGCATCAGATCACCCCTCAGCGGATCGCCATTGTGCGGACACTGGTTGAGAGCAGGGGGAATCCGAGTGTTGAAGATATCTTTGGCAGGGTCCATGCGACGTTCCCCACTACCAGCCTGGCTACGGTCTATAAAACGATCTCGGTCATCAAGGAATTGGGGGAGGTGCTGGAACTGGAGTTCAGCACCGGTCACAACCGCTACGATGGCAACAATCCCCACCCGCATCCCCATCTCATGTGCCTTCAGTGCAAACGCATCGTTGACCCGGAATTGAGGACGCTTGCCGACCTGACTCAGGAACTGACTTCCGATTCAGGGTTTCGGATCGTCAGCCATCGCCTGGATTTCTACGGCATATGCCCGGAATGCCAGGCCGGCCGGGACCCGGAAGCCGGAACCGAGCCGGTCAATTGAAGGTTTGATCCCGGAAACCAGAGGCTGAGAGTTATCCTCATCAAATTCAACATCTTTCCCTCTAATAACTCTTCGGCTTGCTGCGGGAGCGGCTTTGAACCGCGAATGACTTGCCATCGCGGCGCGATGACCCTCCTCCGGAAGGGTAGCGTTGAATTTTAGCCGGGTATGGAACCGTCATCTCATGCGGGACGGCCGATACCCTCCGGCCCTGCCGGTGTGGCGCAGAGCGGAACCTGAGTATGGTGGGACTTTTCCCAGGGAACCGGGAAAGTGAGGACGAGGAAGGCCCCTTCCGACGGCCACGGTCGAGGGCCCCGAAACGACAATCATGATGAATTAAGGAGAAACTGCAATGAGTCAGGAGAAGAAGCTAACAACCAGAAACGGTGCTCCCGTTGTTGACAACCAGAATACGATGACTGCCGGACCGCGCGGTCCGGTGCTGCTGCAGGATGTGTGGTATCTGGAGAAGCTCGCCCATTTCGACCGGGAAGTGATCCCTGAGCGTCGGATGCACGCCAAGGGGTCCGGAGCTTATGGGACCTTCACAGTCACCCACGACATCACCAGGTACACCCGAGCGAAGGTCTTCTCGGAGGTTGGGAAGAAGACCGACCTGTTCGTCCGCTTTTCGACGGTAGCCGGGGAGCGCGGAGCCGCGGACGCCGAGCGGGACATCCGGGGCTTTGCGGTCAAGTTTTACACCGAGGAAGGCAACTGGGACCTGGTGGGCAACAACACCCCCGTATTCTTCCTGCGCGACCCGCTCAAGTTCCCCGACCTCAACCACGCCGTGAAGCGCGACCCCCGCACCAATCTGCGCAGCGCTCTCAACAACTGGGACTTCTGGTCGAGCCTTCCCGAAGCGCTGCACCAGGTCACCGTCGTCATGAGCGACCGGGGCATTCCGGCTTCCTACCGCCACATGCACGGTTTCGGCAGCCACACTTTCAGCCTCATCAACGCCAAGCGGGAGCGCTACTGGGTGAAATTTCATTTCCGTACCCAGCAGGGGATCAAGAACCTGACCGATGAAGAGGCGGCCGTGGTCGTCGGCAAATGTCGGGAAAGCCATCAGCGCGACCTCTACGAGAGCATCGAGAAGGGGGATTTCCCCCGCTGGACCCTGTTCATCCAGGTCATGCCGGAAAAGGATGCCTCCAACTACCGTTTCCATCCCTTCGATCTCACCAAGGTCTGGCTGAAGAAGGATTATCCGCTGATCGAGGTGGGGGTCATGGAGTTGAACCGCAACCCCGAGAATTACTTCGCAGAAGTCGAGCAGTCGGCCTTCAATCCGGCCAATGTGGTTCCCGGCATCGGCTTTTCGCCTGACAAGATGCTCCAGGGGCGGCTGTTTTCCTACGGCGACGCCCAGCGCTATCGACTCGGCGTGAACCACCACCAGATCCCGGTCAACGCCCCCCGCTGTCCCTATCACAGCTACCATCGGGACGGTTCCATGCGGGTTGACGGCAACTACGGCAGCACGCTCGGTTACGAACCCAACAGCTTCGGCGAATGGCAGGAGCAGCCGGAATTTGCCGAACCGCCGCTGGAACTGCAGGGAGCGGCGGACCATTGGAATTTCCGCGAGGACGATGCCGATTACTACACCCAGCCCGGCCTCCTCTTTCGCCTGATGACTCCCGCGCAGCAGGCGCTCTTGTTCGGCAACACGGCCCGGGCCATGGAGGGTGTGCCGCGGGCGATCCAGATCCGTCACATCGGCAACTGCCTGAAGGCCGACCCGGCCTATGGCAAAGGCGTCGCCGAGGCCCTGGGGATTCCTCTGTCTGAAATACCCCAATAGGCACCTGCCATAACCTTGACCACTCCGGGCTTGCCTGCCGCCGCAGGCGGGCAGGCCCTCCTGTTTCACCGCCATCCCGCCCCGATTGCGGTTTTGCCTTGACAAGAGCGGGTCTCATGGACTAGTGCTCAATTGGCGGAAGATGCTGCGGTCCGAGCAGCAATGAATGCAACACCGGGTTGATCCGTTTCGGTTGACGTTCCATGGCGGCACTCATTGCACGGTAAAGCGGTGGCAAATGGCTGATGGACATGGTCTGGGGCTCCGGCCCGAGAACCGGCCCAAGAGCGGTCGCAGAGGCCTGGTGGGTCGTATCGGCGGCTTTTACGTGGCGGTCCTGCTGCTTTTCTTCACCGTCTGGGTCGATCTCCTCCACACCTGCGCACCGCCCTGGCTGTTCGCTCACCATCCCCTCACCCCCAGCATCAACGGGAGCCTCTGCTTCACTGATCCTTGCCAAACGCCAACCGGCCGGCCCCTCGCCTGCCTCCTCCTGCAAGCCCTCAGCGCCACGAGGATAGCCATTATCTCTTTTGCCGTGTCGTGGCTGATCTTTTTCCAAAGAGTCTTTCCCCGCTGGTGGCCTTCGTTTTTTATGAGTGTGGCGGGTCCCCGCCCCATCCGTGCTCCTCCCATGAATGCTCTGATGAGCTGATCCCCGTGTCCTGGCGGCCCGATCTTCCAGCCCGCCGGGGGGTGTTGTGGTACCTGCAGGGCGATGATTCCGAGGGCTTGCCGCCTTCAGCGCCCTCGTCAAGGCAGAATTTGTCAGCCATTGCTCATGCTCTACCCACCACTGATCGAATACAGAATGAATTGAGATTTGGTTCCGGCAGGTGGGAAAAAGGAGGTGATATGAGGCGAACGGAAATCTTCAGAACAATGTCATGCGGTGCGTCTGCTGCCGCCATCCTGGCCGTTCTGGCCGCGTGCAGTACCGCTCCCAAGCCACCCGTGCCGCCGGCCTATTCCCCCCCGCCGATCCAGGCGCAGGTGCCCCCGCCCGTTGGCGAACCCTCCAAAGCGGAACTCATGGTGCCCGATGAACCGTCCATTGACTCATGGACCAGGAAGTACAGCGTGGAGAAACACAAGAGCTTCCAGGTCCAGCTCGACCGGTCGAGGGATTACGTGATCCCGTGCCAGGAAATTTTCCGGGAGAAGGGCCTGCCGGAGGACTTGGTGTGGGTAGCCCTGGTGGAAAGCGGTTTCACGCCGACGGCCCGGTCGCGGGCCAATGCGGTGGGGATGTTTCAGTTCATCGAAGCGACCGGCCGCCGCTACCGCCTGGAACAAAACCACTGGGTCGACGAACGGCGCCATCCCATGAAAGCGGCTCGGGCCGCTGCCGATTACCTTTCGTTCTTATATGATTCGTTCGGTTCGTGGCCCCTCGCCCTGGCGGGCTACAACTGCGGAGAGAATGCAGTCCAGGCGGCGCTCGATCAGAGCGGCCTCAAGACCTTCTGGGAACTGAGGCAAAACGGTTACCTGCCGGCCGAAACCCGCGACTATGTGCCCAAGTTCTACGCTACCGTGAAGATCGTCAGGGATGTCAAGCAGTACGGGTTCCACTTCGAACCACATCACACTGCCCCGAAACATGAGACGGTAGCCGTTCCGGGAGGGGTCAAGCTGGCCTGGGTCGAAAAACAGACCGGAATTCCGGAATCCACCCTGCGCACCTGCAACCCGGAACTCTGCCAGCCCGTCACCCCACCGGGAAACACCAACTACGACCTGTGTGTTCCCCTTGGCAGCGGAGATGCGGTCCAGACGGCCCTTGCCACCTGTCCCCTGCCGTCGCCGGAAGAAATACGCGAGCGCAGGGCCCTTGCCTTCAAGCCGGCCAGCGAAGCCCGACCCACCACTGCCCTAGCACCCGCCACGACTGCCGCTCCCCACCGCGTTAAGGCCGGTGATACCTGGTTCGGCCTGGCTCGAACGTACCGGTGTTCCGTCGCTGAGTTGGCGTCCTGTAATGGCGTAAAAGCCACGCCCCAGACCCTCAAGACGGGCCAGCTTCTGAAAATCCCAAGCAAAGGCCAGACCTTGAAGACTGCTGGAAAGGGCCAGACTTTGAAGATTCCTAAATCGGCACAAATCTCCAAAATCCCCCCGAAGCAGCAGGCTGTTACCCTGGCAGTGAGCAAAGCGCCGGCGGCAAAGCAGGCCAGAACACCGATCGTGCCCGCAGCCGCGGTCCGCCGGGAGAAGAAGAGCTGTGTGGCCTACCCTGTGCGGTCTGGTGATACCCTCTGGTCCATTGCCAGCAAGTTTGGGATTTCGGTCGAGGAACTTTGTGGCAACAATAAATTACGCCGAGACCAGAAGCTGGTTGCCGGTAATACCCTGACGGTTTGTTCCGATCGTCCTCTGCCAACGGCAAAAACAACCAAAAAGAAGAACTGAACCTGCTACGGGAGGGCGTCATGAACCTGCCGAGGAGCTTCGTGGTTGGCGTCATTGGTCTGCTGGTCGGGTTTGCGGCCGGTACCGGAGAAGCCTGGCAGGAACTGAGCGGGAATGCTCTCAAAGCCGCTGGGGGAGGGTCGGACCTTATCGTGAAATCGGTTTCGGGTCCGGCGGTAGGACGGGTTGGAGGATTGCTGGCGGTGAATTTTGCCGTGAAGAACCTGGGTGATGACAATGCGAGCGCCTTCAAGGTCGGCCTGTATCTATCCCCGGATACCGGGATCCAGCCCGCCAAGGACCGGCTCCTGAAGAAACAGACCATCCTCGGGATTGCCGCCGGGGCCCAGGTCAAGCGCACCGTCAATGTCACCATTCCCGCCGATGTTGCTCCGGGCGCTTATTATCTGGGGGCCAGGGCAGACACGCAGAATGCCGTGCAGGAGGCGAACGAAACGAACAATCGGAAGGCGGCGGCGAAGGTCATCCCGATCTATGCCGCCGAACCGGCCGCCATCATCGTTGATCATACCAGCACCGATCTTTCAAAAATCCCCGACTACTGGCTGGAACAGGCCAGGAAACTGACTTTCCATTTCGCCCACACTTCGCACGGATCGCAGCTGGTCACGGGCCTCGAATACTGGCAGACCAAAGACCCGAAATACCGGTATGCAATTCGCTACGGGGCTCCCGCAAAGCCTCCCGCGGACAAGGGGGGGCTGCGCATCTATGATGGCAATGACTACGACGGCGACACCTACATCGTTCCAGAGATGTACTGGGCGACCAGTGACGGCTTGGCGCACACCCGCCGGGTGACCGGGACCGGCCTCTTCAACTACTCCGCCTGGTCCTGGTGCGGTCAGCAGTCCGACAATACCAAAGCGACGGTTAACCAGTATCTTTCAGCCCTGAACAAGCTCGAGGGTCAGGTTCCGGGGGTGCGGTTCGTTTACCTGACGGGGCATACCGACGGTGATAACTCCCGCGTCATGCGAAACAACCAGAAGGTGCGCGATTACGTCCTGGCCAACGGCAAAATCCTGTTTGATTTCGCCCGGATTGAAAGCCACGACCCGGCCGGGAATGACTATGGCAACGCCGGCGACTGTTGCCCCTGGTGCGATCAGTGGTGCAGCGACCATCCCGCCGACTGTGTTGATCTACCCGAAGATTGCGCCCATTCCCACGGTCTGCAATGCAGGTTGAAGGGTGCGGCGTTCTGGTGGCTCCTGGCCAGGCTGGCCGGCTGGGAAGGCCCGCCGCAATAACCCGCTGACTGACGGTTCTTCAGGCAATGGCCGGGTCTCGGCCGCCCACCAGTCGCAGGCACGATGACTACAGGCAGGTTACGGCGCCAGCAGGGTGCGGAGCACGTCCTCCTTCCCAATGATTCCAACCAGTTTGCCCCTCTCGACGACCGGCAGGGTATGGAAGCCTTTGCTGACCATCAGGGTGGCGATTTCTTCGAGGCTGGATTCCGGGTTGACCGTTTCCGGGTTGGAGCTCATGGCCTCGGCAACCCGGCTGGCGGCAATCTTTTGCATCTCTTTCTCGAGCCCCTTCGGCGAACTGATGGGAATCAGACCGTCCAGCAGGTTGAACACCGAAGGAATGGGAAATCTTTTCTGCTGCGCCACCAGATCGCTCTGGCAGATGATTCCTACCAGTCGGCCGGCTTCATCCACTACCGGCAGGCCGTTGATCCGCTTTTCCAGGAGAATCCGGGCCGCCTCGATGACCGGCGTTGCGGGGGTGACGGTAATGAGTTCCTCGGACATGATATCCTTGGCCTTGAGCATGATCGGACTCCTTTTGTGCCAGGTTCTCCCTTAGTGACTGTCAAAAAAAATGGCCATGTTATTTTGTGGGCTGTGCCCACCAATGGTCCAACCGGTGGGCACAGCTCACCCTACGCTCGGGCCAAAGAAATAACACGGTGCGACAGGGGTGATGGGTGGGCGCCGGCGAGGTTCTTTGCGTCGACACCCACTCAATGGTTGAAAGCCAACCGTATGCCCGGTACCTCGGAAGCGGCTCCTCACTCTTTCAGCCGCACCCCGCATTTGGGGCACTTGTCAGGGTCGATCAGGACTCCCAGCCAATACCGGTCATGCCCTCTGATGAGGTTCCCGCAGGCCGGACAGCGGTATTGGAGAAAACCCACCAGTGCGAAGACCACCCCGGCGATCATCTGCACGGCCGCGGCGGTCGTCCAGCCCCGGCGGCCTAGCCCCAGCAGGTCGGGCAGGGCTTCACCGATCTGCATGAGGACCAGCGCGAGCACAAACAGGAGCAGCGAGAAGCCGAAATGCTGAAGCATGTGTTTTCGGCGTTGTTGAAACGCCGGGATCACGCCGTCGTCAGGTTGAGTCATCGTAGGCTCCGCAAGCCGTCAGTCGAGCCCGGAAGGCCTCACGGCAGGGAGGGATCATCACCGGGCTGCAGTGCCAGCAGGCGCAGGAGATCGGCCCAGGAGGAAATGCGCGGTGCCGGACATTGCGGATTGTCGTGCTGAGCGACCGCCATCCCCGGCGCCAGCGGCAGGCGTCGATCGCGCACGTAGGTGGTCCAGACCGGTTGCAGCCCGGCCTTGCAGGCACCGTCAATATCCGGTTCGGGATCATCGCCGATATAGAGGAGTTCTGCCGGTGCCACGCCCAGCTTTGTCACCAGCAGCCGGAAGACCGAAGCATGAGGCTTACGATAGCCGATTTCCCCGGATATGAGCACCACCTCGAAGCAGTCTCGGAGGCCCAGGTTGTCAAGGATGTTTTGCGCTGCCGAGGGATGCGTAAAGTTGGAGAGCAGCCCCAGCGGATAGCGCTCATTCAGGGTCTCGAGCATCTCCCGGGTTCCCGGGATGAGATGACAGAACTCGATGAAAGAACCAAAGTAGGCCTCGACGGTTCGCGCAATCCTCGGGTCGTCGGGTTCGACGGCACAGCCCAGCTGTTGCAGGGCGCTGCTGATCCAGAACCGGTTGTGGGTTTCTTTGCCGTCTTGGCGGGTTTCAGCAATGTGCTGCAGGGCGGCTTGGCGGTGGGCGCGGCGGAACGCTTCCGGCTCCACCGTCAGGCCTTCCTCCAGCAGATTTCGCGACAACACGTTCACGGCCTGCTCGAAGGCTTGAGGTTCCACCGTGATCAGGGTATTGAACAGATCGAATCCTATGGCTTTGATATCATTCATGGCGTACTTTCCGACTCAGGCTCCAAAGCAGTGAAGGCTCACCATGCGGTACCCCGGACTCTATCATAAAACCGCCATCGGGCAAACTGCTGGAAGGGCTCAAAATGTGGCGCTGAGTTGAGGAATCGTCCATAGCCAGGCGTTATTGTTAACAGGAGGGTGGGCTATGCCCACCGGCTGCACTGGTGCCGCTGAAAGGCATGGTTTCAGCCCGGGGTTTCGGCAACAAGAGCGGTGAGCTGATCATTATGGAGGTGTCCCATGACGACTAACGGCCTGCTGATGGTGTATACCGGCCATGGCAAAGGAAAGACGACGGCCGCTCTGGGCCTGGCGTTTCGGGCTCTGGGGCACGGCCTGCCGGTCTGCATCATCCAGTTCATCAAGGGAAGTTGGAAATATGGTGAGTTGCAGTCGGCCGAGCGATTCTCAGACCTGCTCGAATTCCACGTGGTGGGCGAGGGCTTCACGTGGCAGTCTCGAGATCAGGAGGCCGATCGCCGGGCGGCGCGCGCGGGATGGGACCTGGCCCGGGAGCGGATCCAGGCGGGGCGCCATCACCTGATTATTCTCGACGAATTCACCTATGTCCTGAAGTTCAAGATGGTGGATGAGGACGAAGCCATCGCCTGCTTTCGAAACAGGCCCGAGGCGCTGCACCTTTTGATCACGGGCCGCGATGCCCCACCAACCCTGACGGAGGCTGCAGACCTGGTAACCGAGATGCGTGAGCTCAAACACCCCTTCAAAGCGGGTATCAAAGCCCAGAAGGGGATTGAATTCTGAATTCAATTCATCGGGAGGTGGATGGCGTCTGAGCTCAATCGCGTCACGACGGGACGAACTCCACCCTGGTAAAGCGCGGCATAGGTCTTAAACCGATGGTGCAGGTGTCTTGCTGTTTCCCTTCCCGTTGCGTTTCATGTTCATTCAACGCAACCTACAGAGAGCATAGGCCCCAACGGGAGGATGGTAGGTTGCGTTGAGAGGAGCGAAACGCAACATGTGTAAGGGTGACGAACTTTCGCCGCGCTGCACTGGTGATCGGTCTTTGTTTTATCTCGGTGGTGTCTTTGCGGTTGACAGCGGCAGCAACATCTTGTATCCGTAAGCCGTCATCGTTGCATGACCATCAGGTACTTTGCAGTTTAATAGGGAATCCCGTGAGAATCGGGAGCGGTCCCGCCGCTGTGAACGGGGACGAAATCCGGGAAAACCACTGTTGCGCTTGAGGCGTGATGGGAAGGTGCGGAGAGTAGGTCATAACCCGTGAGCCAGAAAACCTGCCTGAGGGGTTTAGGGGAAACCGGTACGAGCGATACCCGGTGAACCGCTGCAGGACCAAGTGAACCAGGGTGCAATCCTTAGAGCGAAAGGCTCTAAGGATTTTTTTTTGGCCTGAAATGGCGGAGGTTGTTCCATGGGGTTTTGTATGCCCTTGGCTGGTCTGCAGTTGATGGCGGAACGGTGCTGGTGGGCAAAGGGAAGGCGAGGACCATGAGGAGGGCGCAGCCTGTTTACGCAAAGGTGCTTTTGATGACGATGCTGGCAGCCGTCACCTTCCTGCCGGGCCGAGCGAAAGCGGAGCCCGCGCGTGAGACCACCCTGGATGCGATTGTGGTGACCGCTCAGAAGCCTGTGAGAAGCGAGGAGACGGGGGATGTCGACCTCGAAGCGACCCCCTCCTTCTACTCGCTCATCACCCGCGACGAATTTGAGGGAAAAGTCGAAAGCCTTGCGGAGGTCATCGAAAAGGAGGCCGGCGTCCAGGTGCGGCAGGCCGGTGGAATGGGAAGTTTTGCAACGGTTTCGATCAGAGGGTCATCAAGTGACCAGGTCCTGGTGTTCCTGGACGGCATCCTCTTGAATGACGCAGCGGGCGGGGGCGTGGACCTCAGCACGATTGCTCTCTCGGATGTTGAGTCCATCGAGGTTTTCAAGGGCAATACGCCCATGAACTTCGGCAAATCCTCCATCGGCGGGGTGGTCAACATCCGTACTCTGCGTTCCCAAAAAGGTCTGCACGGGAACGTGAGTGCCAGCTACGGATCGTTCAGCACCTGGATGGGCTCCGGGTTTGTGAACCACAAGCCGGGCAAATGGGACTACCTGGTCTCCGCCAGCCGCCTGAAAAGTGATAACGATTTCAAATTTCTGAACGACCGGGGCACCACCTGGAACCCCCGTGATGACCGCGTGGAAAAGCGGCATAACGCGCAATTCACCCAGGACAACTTTCTGGGTAAGCTGGGGTACGACTTCTCGAGCGACACCCGCCTTGATTTCATGGATCAGTGGTTTGCCAAGGATCAAGGTCTGCCGAGCTGGAACAACAGCAGGCGGACCAAGACCACCTTTGAGACCCAACGCAACGTCTCGAGCTTGAAGCTGACGGCCAACAATCTTGGCCCCTTTCGTCTCAATACGAGCAGTTTCTTCGACTACAGCCACCAGGTGGAGGAGTACGACGATTCCGAGGACCAGCTTGGGCTTGGCAAGCAGCATAATCGCTATACCACCGATCGCTTCGGGGGGCATTCGGTCCTTGACTGGCATACGTCCTGGAATACCGTCACTCTCATGGTGGATGCCCAGCGGGAAACCTATAACCCCGAAGATCTACTCAAGCCCAGGAATCGGCTCAAGGAGAGTTCCCGCAACTCCATGTCCGTGGGTCTCCAGGACAATCTCTATCTTTCCCAGGACAAGCTGATCGTTACGCCTGCCGTGCGCTACACCCTCACCCAGGACGAACGAGCGAGCGGCAGCGACCTGTGGGGAAGGAGCCAGAAGGGGACTACCATCACCGAGGACGCCTGGAACCCTCAGTTAGGCATCAAATACCAGCCGGTTGAGAACCTGACCCTTAAATCGAACATCGGGCAGTATGTTCGGGAACCTTCCTTTTTTGAGCTGTTCGGCGACCGGGGGATCTTCATCGGCAACCCTGATCTGAAATCGGAGAAGGGTACCAATTTCGACCTGGGCTTCGAACTTCGCTTCAAGGGTTCCGACTCGGGGATCCAAAGCACCAGCCTGGGCCTGGTGTATTTTCACAACCGGGTGGAGGACCTCATTACGCGGGTCTACGACGCTCGCGGCATAGGGAAGTCCGTGAACATCTCCAGTTCCCTCATTCGAGGGGTGGAGGGCACCATGAAGGTGGAATTTCTGAAATACTTTCGATTCATCGGCAATGCCACCTGGCAGACCCCGCTCCAGGAGAGTGACATCAAGGCTTTTGACGGCAAGATTCTGCCCGGTCGGTTTCAGGAATCCTACCTGGCAAGAATGGAAGCCATTTATGGCCCGGTCAAGCTCTACGGCGAATACCTGTTCGAGGATGGGCTGTTCTATGACTCCGCCAATCTCTTGAAAGCAGGGACAAAGGGGCTGCTCAACTGTGGCGCGACCTTTGCCTACCGGGCGATCACGGTGAACCTCGAGGTCAAGAACATCGGAGATGAACAGTACGAGGACTTCAATGGCTATCCCATGCCGGGTCGATCGGCCTACGTGACGGTGCAGTATAAATTTTAGGAGTTTGCCCGAAAGCTCCTGCTGGTCATCTCCAAGAAGGTGTCCAAAGAGTCGCTCAATAGGTCACCCCGGCAAGTTCTGGTCCGGGGTCCAGGAGCGGCGAATAAGCCTTTGGTTCCGGCCGGAAGCACGCCGGATGACGATTCGGGGTTCATCGAGGGTGAAGGACTCATGAAACCCTGGAATGGTCGAATCACAACACCGTAGTACAGCGCGGCGAAAGTTCGGCAGCCTTGCGCATGTTGCGTTTCGCTCCTCTCAACGCAACCTACCATCCTCGCGTTAGGGCCGATGCTCTCTGTAGGTTGCGTTGAATGAATATGAAACGCAACGGGAAGGGGAACGGCAAGACACCTGCCCAATCGGTTTGAGACTTATGCCGCGCTCTAGTAGTGGCCTTGTGGCAAGGGGAGGAGTGACCGGCATTGGTATTCCAGGAGCAAGCTGGTCGCCCCCGCGGCGGGGGTGACGTTGAAGGGGTACCGTTGAGGGATTTCTGCAAAGAAGGAGTGTCAAGATGCGAAACTGCAAAGTAGCCTGGGTGTTGTTCGGAGTTTTCATCATGGTGGCCGGGTTTCTTCCATGCCGTGCGGAGGGCGGTCATGAAGACTTGTCGGCTGGAGCCACGTGGACGGCGGTTATTGCCACGGTGGCGGCGGATTACTCGAGTGGGGCCCATTCGATTGCGTCGGTCGACCCTAAAGGGGGGCCCCGCAACATTCAAACCAATCTGTTGCCAACGATTTCCGATATCACAGTGAGATCGAATGGGAGGTACTTCTACCGCATTGAACGATACAGTGCCGACAATATCGCCAAATTTGACATCGACAATCCGTCGGCGCCCATCTGGCAGTATTCGACCATGGGAGGCGATGACTTTGGTTCGAGCAATCCTCTGGACATGATCTTTGCCTCCGTCAAGAAGGCTTATGTTCTGCGCTATGGCTCCACCAGGGTCTGGGTCGTCAATCCCGGTGCGACGGACCAATCCACCTTCAAGAAGCGCACCCTCGACTTGAGTGCCTACGCCGATTCCGACGGTCTTCCCGAGATGTGCAGCGGCGTTATTGCCAACGGCAAGCTCTTCATCGTGATGCAGCGTCTGAACCGGGATAAGGGTTATGTGCCCTCCAATAAACCGTACGTGGCGGTCTTCGATGTCAAGACCAACCAGGAGATCGATACCGGCAAAGGCCGGAATGGCCTGAAAGGGATTCCCCTTCCGGTAAAAAACCCCAATGCCATTTCATATCTCAGGGCAAACAATACTATCTATGTTCAAGGGGTAGGTTTGTATCCCGGTTCCGGCAATCCGAAATATGAATACACGGGTGGCATAATGACAATAAATCCGGATACCTATGAAACAAAAATCATTGTTAACGATGGTACGGCGGCATCACATCCTTATGGTGCCATTTCCGGCATGGCGGTTGTTTCCAAAAATAAAGGATATTTTGTTGGATATGATGGATGGGGTGATAGCACACTCTACTCGTTCAATCCTACAACAGGAAAAGAACGGAAGAAGATTGATGCCGTCAGCAACATCAATATAGCCGGTCTTGAATCGTCCGGACGCCCTTATGACAAGAACAAGATGCTCTGGGTGAGCGATGCGACCAATGGCCGAATCATCATCCTGAATACGGTAACGGACAGTGTTGATGAATTCCTTGCAACCAGCCTCAATCCTCAGAAGGTGGTCTTTGTGAAGCATTAGGATACGAAGTCACTTATGTAGCTCAATCCCCGGCCGGAAGGGTTCGGTAGGAAGTGCCCTCTGGTCGGGTTGAGCCTACCCTCTCGGAGCCACTTACCTATCTACCGCCCATGAGCTACCAAGCCGCCTCTCAGCCACACAGCCGCAGCGGCTCGCCTACGGTGTCGAGTCGGCCTGAAGCCCCGTCGTAGGTGGCTCTGATGCAGCAAACCTGGTGCATTCCCCGGGCGATCAGGTGCCACCATCCATGTATCAGCTCATCCTCTGAGGTCGCTACATAGACGGCTGATATTCCCGGCCTCACGGAAGCTCTGGCAAGATCGCAGAAGCCAGGCAGCGGCATTTCATCCTTCCCTTCGATGATGTACAAGATCATGCCCTCCTTCATGGCAAACCTCCCTGGTTGTTGTTTCGCCCGGAGGCGGCGATCTCCGGGCGGTTGAGGGTTGAAAGAAGTGTTGAGGAGTTGGCGCCATGCTGAACAACGAATTCAGCCAAAAAAAAATCCTTAGAGCTGTACGCCCTAAGGATTGCACCCTGGTTCACTTCATCCTTCAACGGACATCAGGCATTTCCACGTACCGATGCTCCATCAGCGATCAGGCAGGTTTTCTGACTTTCGGATCACCCTACTCTCCGAGCCTTCCCGTCACGGCGAAGCGCGACAGTGGCATTTTCGGATTTCGTCCCCGATTACAGCGGCGGGACCGTTCCCGAACTACCCGGGATTCCCTTTTAAACCCCTGAGGGTGCCTGATAACTCTCTCAAATTTTTACTACCCTTTCTCTCCTACTCAAGTCATCGGTGCGTGTCAACTGAAAAATCTCCTGCCCGCAGGAAAGTCGCGGCGGTCTTGATCTCTGCAAGACGCTTCCGTCACCGTTGCCAGAGTCGCCTCATCTCATCCTTCCTCTGCAACCTGCAGCGCGCCGCTTATGCGGACATAAGCGGAGTTCCAGCCGGATTCTTGATCTTTGGGGTTGACAGGTCCGCCAACGCCTTGTATCAAGAACTGACTATCGTTGTATGACCATCAGGCACGATTGAGTTTAATAGGGAATCCCGTGAAAGTCGGGAGCGGTCCCGCCGCTGTAATCGGGGACGAAATCCGGCAAAGCCACTGTTGTGCTGCAGGCGCAATGGGAAGGTGCGGAGAGTAGGTCATTACCCGAGAGCCAGAAAACCTGCCTGAGGGGTTTTGGGGAAACCGGTACGAGCGATACCCGGTGAACCGTGGCAGGACCAAGTGAACCAGGGTGCAATCCTTAGAGCGAAAGGCTCTAAGGATTTTTTTTTGGGGGGGGAAGAAGGAGATTCCATGTTCGATTGGGTTGTCGCTCGTGCGCCTGTGGTTGTTCTGCTCGCTTTCTTGCTGGTTGGCGAAGGCGCAGTGTCTGTTGCCCAGGAGCCTGCTGACCCCCGGTTGCCGTCCCCGGCAGCGGGACCCGCCGCGTCGTTGGCTGGTAAGGGTCGGGAGGGGACAGGTCAGGCCAATCTTGAAGAACTTGTGGTAACCGCCACGGCCATTCCCGCTCCCACTAAAGAATTGCCGGTCGCGGTCGAGGTAATCTCCCGCAGGGAAATTGAGGAATCCCACGCCAATGATCTGTCAGAGCTCCTCGTCCAGAAGCTCCCGGAGCACTTTCAAGTCTATCCCGGTGCCCTGAGTTCCGTGACCATCCGGGGGCAGCGGACCAACACCGTCGGAACCGACGTCAAGGGCCATGTCCTGGTGCTCATCGACGGTCACCGGGCGGGCACGGGAAATATTGCAGTCATTCCCCTGGAAAATGTGGAACGGGTGGAAGTGGTGCGCGGCCCGGGTTCTGTTGTGTATGGGTCGGCAGCCATGGGCGGGGTCGTGAACGTCATCACTCGTAAGGGGTCGGGAACCCCTTCTGGCCAGGTGGCTTTGGAATCGGGAAGCTGGGATTACCTGAAGGGGCGTGCCCAGGTCTCCGGAGGTCTTCTCAATGACAAGTTGGGATTCTCTCTCACCGGCCGGGGCGTCCATCACGGCAACTACGAGATGGGCGGCGGCAGAACCTATCCCAACACCGCCTACAACGACGAAGCCTATTCTCTCAGCCTTCTTGCCGCCCCGCATCCCGATCACAAATTGTTTGCGGTGGGGAATTATTTCCGGGCCTGGGACGTGGGAAGCCCGGGACCGACCTACGCCCTCAGCAGGGATGACTTTGCCAACCACCTGCGGCGGTACGGCTCACTGGCCTATGACGGCGCTCACCCCGAAACCGGGTTGAACTGGCATCTCAGCTATTACCATGTCCTGGATCGGTACAACTACAACAGCCCGTCATACCAATATGCAACCACGACCGACACCACGACGCAGGGGGTGAAAGGCAGTTTCACGCTGCCCACCCTGTCGTTCGGGCGCTTGCTGCTCGGCCTCGAGTGGGACGGGATTCAACAGGACGCGATCACGGCTCCTGTCGAATCGGCATGGACCCCTAACAGCCGTTACGACAACTACGCCTTCCTCGCCGAGGAAACCGTGACGTGGGATCGCCTCTCACTCCTCTTCGGGCTCCGCTATGATCTCTGGAAGGAAGACCTCGAATCGACGCCGGGGTTGTCAGTGGCTTCCAGGAGCCAGGATTTCGACCATGTCAGCTGGCGGGCAGGGGCGAAGTACTGGGTTACCGACTGGTTGGCAGGTCGGGCCGCGATCGGCACCGGCTTCCGCGCTCCTTCTGCCGATCAATTGGCGGGCCGCTTCACCCACGGCTCCTACGCCAAGTATATCGGCAACCCGGATCTCAAGCCCGAGACCAGCATGACCTACGAATTCGGGGTCGATGCTGAATATGCCGGTCTGACCGTCGGCCTGGGATGGTTTCACACCAACGAGTATGATCGGATCTCCGACGGCTTTCCGACCTGTGTGGACGGTGACTGCAGTTGGATCACCTATCGGAATGTGGATGCGGCGGACCTCTCCGCCCTCGAAGCCACTGTCAGCTACCGGCAGCCCTTCTCCTTCCTGAACCTCGCCTGGGCGCTGCGGCCCTTTGCCAATCTGTCCTATTACACCGAGCGCAAACTGCGGGACCCTGCCTATGCCAAGACCCTGAATTCCGACCTGGTCCCTTATGTTCCCTTGTGGAATGTGACGAGCGGGGTCGATTTGAGCGTGGCCGAGAAAGTCAGCATCACCTTCACTGGGGTTTTCAATGGGGCAGAGCAGCAGGAGGACTGGAATTATCGCTCATCCACCTACTCTCAGGCCATCGATCAATCCGGATTTGCCGTCTTTTCGGCACGGCTTTCCGTGACTCCGGTCAAGGCCTTCAACTGCTTTCTGGCCGTGGAGAACCTGACGGATTTGAACTACGCCTTTGTCAATGGCTACCCGATGCCGGGACGGACCATCAAAGGGGGCCTCGAAATGCGTTTCTAGGCGGTGCGAGGAGCTGAAGTCGTGAGAACCTGCAAGCGTCCACCATTGAAGTCCCTGTGTCTGATTGCCCTTCTCCTCCTGGCGGAGGCGGGAAGCGGGACGCCTCTGTTTGCCGCCCCGGTCACCCTCACCGATTCTGCCGGGACGACCGTGGTCTTGGAAAAGGCTCCCGAGAGGGTGGTCTCCCTGGTGCCATCCCTGACCGAGATGATCTTTCGGCTCGGGGCCGGCGATTGCCTGGTGGGCCTCACCTATCATGATACGCTGCCGCCCGAAGTGAACCAAAAGGTAATCGTGGGCGGCTTCCTGACTCCCTCCCTGACGCACCTGGAAGCCCTCGACCCCGATGTGATCTTTCTCTCACCGCTCCACCAGGAGGTTCGCGACCACTTTGCCGGCCAGTCGTGTCGCCTGATTGACCTGGAATGCCGCTCGATCGCTGATCTGTACCGAAATATCGAGACCCTGGGAGGGATTTTCGACCGGCCGGCGGAGGCCGGAGAAATCGTTGCCCAGATCCGGAACGAGCTGCAGCACATCACCCGTAAGATTGAAAAGATCGCCCCGGAGGACCGCAGGCGGGTGATGCGGATCATGGGGCGGGAGCAGCTGATGACGCCCGGCGAGGATTCCTTTCAAAACGAGTTCATCCGCGCTGCCGGCGGTATTCCGCCCCAATTCGGCAAGAAGGGACAAGTGGTGGAAGTGACCCTCGAGGAGTGGCAGCGGTTTGATCCTCAGGTGATCTACGGCTGTGGCGGGGACCGGGAGCTGGTGGAGAAGGTTCTTGTCGGGCCGGGCTGGAAGGACGTTACGGCGGTGCGTACGGGCAGGATTCATTACTTCCCCTGCGCTCTGACCTGTCGTGCCTCGGTGCACACCGGCGATTTCGTGGCCTGGCTGGCGGCAACCATCTACGACGAGGAATTCACCGGGGAGAAAACGCGGGTTTCCGAGGACAAACAGCTTCGCACCCGTCCCCTGGAGGTTCCCCTGAGCTATGTCCGGTCGGCGAGAGTGGATGAAACCCGGATCTTTGATTTCCCCAATAAGACCCTGGTTGTGGAATTCAAAGAACCCATGCGCGTGACCTCGACCCTCGAAGGCGAGCGGCAGGGAATTGTGGCCGTCGGCAACCACTACACCCCGCCTCCCTGCTGGGGGATTGCCCACCGGCTCGGCCTGGAGGAGTCGCGCAGCCGTATCTGCAAGGCCCTCGGCAAGACCAGAGAAAACAGCAGCTTTCTCTTTACCGGGGCCGACATGAGCAACCTGTCGGTGCAAAAGGCCGAGTTCAAAGCCATGGCCGTCTACGCCCTGGTGACCGCCGGGGTTGAATCCAACGCCGTTCGCATGGCGGAGGACGAAGGACGGTTCTATGAACCGGGAACCATCAATGTTGTGGTCATGACCAATATGAAGCTCAGTGCGCGAGCCCGGACGCGAGCGATTATCAGCGCCACGGAAGCCAAGACGGCGGCTCTCCAGGATCTGGACGTGCGCAGTGCCGCAAGCCCCCTGCGCCACCAGGCCACCGGCACGGGGACCGATGAAATCCTGGTGGTTGAGGGGCGCGGTCTTCCCATCGACAATACCGGCGGGCACTGCAAGATGGGCGAGTTGATTGCCAGGAGCGTCTACGCCGGCGTTAGGGAAGCCGTCTACCGGCAAAACGGGATTGCCGATCGGCGGTCGGTCTTTCGCCGGATGCAGGAACGGCACCTTGACCTTCACGGCCTGCTGAGCCGCTGTGACTGTCCAGCGTATCAGGACAATCTGCGGCAGGGACTCGTCCGCCTCGAAGAACTCCTTCTCCAGCCTCGCTACGCCTCGTTCATCGAGGCTGCTTTTGCCCTGAGCGATGCCTATGAACGGGGCCAGGTGACTGACTTGGCGCCGTTTGAAACCTGGTGCCGGAGTATCGCCGATGAGATTGCGGGGAGGTGGATCGAGGCTTGGAAAGACTATGTCACCACCCCCGAAATCCCGGTCGTCGTGAAGATGGCCCTGAACGCCCTGTTGAATGGCGTGGTTGTTGGGGAGTGAGGGGTGAGGCGTGAGGGGTGGGGAGTGGGTAGACTGACTGCGGCTGCCACTCTTGACAGTGGTGACGAGGAACCTTGAGCAATGTTGGATGGGCAGAACATGGAGCAAGAACCGTTACTCACCGTATCATTTCCGGCGGACCTCGAATTATCCGATGCGCCCTTGCTGATGGGCCCGGCGGGTCGAACGGCGCCCATGGATGTGATTCTGGGAGCGGGCGGGGCGGTGCTGGCGCATCTTCTGGCAGCCACCGCGGTCGTCTTGCTGGCGTTTTTCCAGCCATCGACCAGGCTTCAGGAGTCCTTTCTGACCGTGAATCTGGTAGCGATGGGGGATAGTTCGGGCGGCTCCGGTGATGCCGGCTGCGCGGAAGGGTCCGCGAGGGACGTTCCGCAGGAGCTTTCCGCCCCTGACGCGGCACCGCCTGAGCAGGCTCCGGCACCGGTTCCGCAGCCGACCGTCAAGCAGACCGAGCGGGTGCGTCCGGCAGCTCCAAAGACCGTGAAGAGGCCCACTCCGGCAGTGCCCAAACCGGTACCGGACCGAGCCGTACCCGTCACGATTCCGGAAGCGCCGGCCGCCTCGGCGGCGCTAACCTCCGGGGATACCGCGGCGGCGACGGCGGCACCGGCAGGAGGAGGCGGCCCGGATGCGGGGAGTCCGGGAGAAGGGGCCGGTCAATCTTTGGCGGGTGGCCCTTCAGGAGGACCCGGCCTGCATGGTCGTGAGTTCAACGCCGAGGCGGTGGATAAGATCCCTCAGCCTCTGCATAGAGTGGAACCGCTCTATCCCCAGCGGGCACGGAAGCAGGGTATTTGCGGCAAAGTTGTGTTAAAATTCTTGGTGGAAGCTGATGGTCACGTTTCCCGGCCTTCCATTTTGGAGGCGAATCCCGCGGGCTATTTTGAACAGAGCGCTTTGGACGCCATCCGACACTGGCGCTTCAAGCCGGGCGTATTCCGGGGCCGGGCCGTGGCCACCTGGGTGGTGTTGCCGGTTCAGTTTCAACTGACCAGTTAGAAATTATGGCCTATGTCTCTGCCCCTCAAGGAGAGAATCAAGTTGGGTGCAAAAGAGAGCCGGCGATGGTACTGCAAATATTGAAGATTCTCCTCCTGGTCCTGGTTTTCCTGGTGACAGCGGCTGAGGCCGGGCTGGTGAAGGATCAGCTGGGACGGGAAGTGCTGGTGCCGGATGAGCCGAAGCGCGTTGTGTCCCTCGCCCCCAGCATCACCGAGATCGTCTTCGCCCTGGGTGCCGGTCATCTCCTGCAGGGCGTCACTCAGCACTGCGATTTCCCGCCGGAGGCAGGAGCACTGCCCAAGGTGGGTAGCTACGTGCACCTGGACCTGGAAAGGATTGTGGCGCTGAAGCCGGATCTTTGCCTCGGGGCCCGGGATGGCAACCCCCGGGAGGTGGCCGAGAAACTGGGGGCCTTGAATATCCCCGTCTACGCCGTCAATCCGCGGGACCTCCAAACGGTGATGAGTACCCTTATTGAAATTGGGCGCCTCCTCCATGCGGAGGCCCAGGCTGAAGTGCTGGTGGCGAAGATGCGCGGGCGGATTGAAGGGGTGAAGGCGCGGGTGGCGACGACCCAGGTACGGCCGAAGATTTTCTTTCAAATTGGGATCGTTCCTATTGTCTCCCTGGGCACGAACACCTGCATCGGCGAACTCATCACCACGGCGGGAGGACACAACCTCGCAGCCGGTCCGACGCCCTATCCCCGCTTCTCGAAGGAACAGGTGGTGGCCTTGGAACCCGAGGTGATCATCATCACTTCCATGACTAGGGGCCAGGACTTCGAACCGGTGCGGGACGACTGGTACCGTTGGAGCAATCTGCCGGCGGTACGGAATCACCGTATTCATATTGTGGAATCAGATATCTTTGACCGTCCGTCGCCGCGCCTGGTGGAAGGCCTCGAACTGCTCGCCCGTCTCATTCATCCGGAGTTGTGGTGACGGCACCGTCAGTTCCTCGACGCATCCTGACCGTTTCTTCAGGACTGGCTGTCTTCCTGGGGCTCAGCGTGTGGCTGGGGCTTTCCATCGGTTCCACGGGGCAGAACCTGCGGGAAGTTTTCGCACTGCTGATCGGCTCGGCCGGTCCCGATGAGACCCTGGCCAACATCGTCTGGCGGATTCGCCTGCCGCGGGTCCTGCTCGCGGCCCTGGCGGGGGCAACCTTGTCGCTGGGGGGGCTCGTCTTTCAGGCGCTGCTGCGCAATCCGCTGGCGGAACCTTATATCCTGGGCATTTCCGGGGGCGCGGCGATCGGCGCCATCATCGGGATTCTGCTCGGCCTGTCGCGATTTCCCGGAGTTGCCCTGCTGGCCTTTGCCGGCAGCATGGCCACCCTCTTCCTGGTGCTCGTCATCGCCTCGGTACGGCTCTCCCTCAAACAGGATTCCCTGATCCTGGCCGGAGTCATGGTCAACGCCTTCTGCTCGTCGCTCATCATGTTTCTGCTCTCCCTTACTCAGGACGCACGCCTGCACAATATCCTTTTCTGGCTCATGGGGGACCTCTCCCTCTCCGACGGAACCCAGACTCTGATCCTCGCGGCCTGCCTCGCACCCTGCTTCTTCCTGCTCTTTTTCATGGCTCGCCCCATGAACCTGCTTCTCCTGGGGGAGGAAATGGCTGCCAGCATGGGGGTGAATGTTCGGGCGATCTCCCTGGTGCTGGTGGTGGCGACTTCCTTCATGGTGAGTGCGACGGTCTGCCAGTCGGGGTTGCTGGGCTTTGTCGGGCTGGTTACGCCGCATCTGCTGCGACTCCTCTTCGGGCCGGACCATCGAGTGCTGGTGCCCGCCTGCATCCTCGGCGGGGGTGCCTATCTGGTCTGGTGCGATCTTCTGGCCCGCTTTCTGCCTGCCCAGGGGGAACTGCCGGTGGGTGTGATCACCGCCCTTATCGGTGCGCCGCTGTTCATTTACCTGCTGCAGCGAGCCAAGCGATGAAGCCGGCCCTGACCCTTGACCAGCTCCACCTCTCCTACGGCCGCCGGAAGGTCCTGAACGACATCTCGGTGACGGTCGAGGAGGGCGAATTCTTCATCATCATTGGCCCCAATGGTTCCGGCAAGACCTCACTGTTGAAGACTGCGTTCGGGGCGGTCAGACCGCAGCAGGGGGAAGTGCGGATTCTGGGACGGCCGCTTCGTGCCTATTCGGGGCGAAAGCTGGCCCAGGTCGTGGCGGTGGTGCCGCAGGCGGCGCCCGCGGACATTCCATTCACTGTGGCGGAAGTGGTGCTCATGGGACGCTCGCCGCATTTGCCCTGGCTTGGACTCGAACGGCAGCAGGATCGGGAAACGGCCCGGCGGGCGATGCAGTTTACCCACGTGGCGCACCTGGCTGCGCGCCGGCTCGAGCACCTAAGCGCCGGCGAGCGCCAGCGGGTCCTCATTGCCCGGGCCATCTGTCAGCAGCCCCGGCTCCTGGTCCTCGACGAACCCACCTCGGCCCTCGACCTGGCCCATCAGGTCCAGATCATGGACCTCCTGGCGGAGTTGCGCGGCAACGACGGCGTTACCGTGGTCATGGTATCCCACGACCTCAACCTGGCCGCTCTCTATGCCGATCGCCTGCTGCTCATGAAGGAGGGAAATGTCGTCAGCATGGGCGAGCCGGCCCAGGTGCTGACCTTCGACACTCTCGAAGAAGCCTACGGCTGTGTTCTCCTGGTGGACGAGAACCCCCTCAAAAAAGTTCCCCGCATTACCCTGGTGCCGAAAAGGCTGCTTGCGGTTGACCCTGCCAGGCGGTGAGGAGAGGCCGCCGGGCGAGACCGGCGGGGATTTTCGCCGCAGTATCCTCATAGGCTTCGGTCCCTTCATAACAGGCCCTTCTTTTCAGGGTGCACCAATCCTTGCCGAACCAGCCGTCAGAGGCCGGATTAAGCTTGCAGTTGATATGCCCCCCTGTGCTTTCCTGTTATCGGATGCTGCCACCGACAGACCATACCATCGGGTTGGTACGGCAGAAGACTTGAGCGCGCTGCCCGGTCCAAACCGGGAGACTCATCCCGAAGGCAAACCTGGCAGATGGTGTCTTATCGGTTCTGCCTGTCGTCCAGTCCGTTGTATATCGGAATTTCCAATTGGTGTTAGAGAAACTTCTCATGATAACTGAGGCCCTGTGGTGCGGCTGAAATTCACTCTGGGATAGCGATTGACAGGAGGTCGAAGATGGCGAAGGTTCAGGTCGAGTTCATCAATACCTGTCCGTGCTGTGACGAGTACGGGCTGATCATCCAGGCGGCGGCGGCGAAGCATGCGGACAAGGTCGAAGTCAAGCTCTACCGGGCAGGACAGGATTTTGACTACGTTCGCAAATACGGGACGGTGACCAAGGGTACAATGATCATCAACGGTCGGAAAAAGTTCGACACCCTCTCCGGGGAGATCATTGAAAAGGCGATTGAAGATGCCGTAAAGGAGGGCTGCGGGTGCTGCTGCTGAGCGACTTGGCGGCAAAGGTCCTGCAAGGTACCCTGGAGATCCTCAACGATGCCTCCCCATGGATGGTCGGTAGTTTTATCCTGGCGGGGCTGCTGCACCATCTCGTGAGGCCCGATTGCTGGCAACGAGCCTTGGGCAATACCAGGATTTCTTCCATCATTAAAGCAACCCTCTCGGGGATGCTCCTGCCCATCTGCAGCTGTGGGGTCATTCCCCTGGGGCTGGGACTGTACTATTCGGGGGCCTACCTGGGGCCAACCCTGGCCTTCATGACGGCCACTCCCATCATCAACCCGGCGGCGGTGCTCCTGGCCTATGGTCTGCTGGGGCCGGAGATTGCCACCATCTACCTGGTGGGTGGTTTCGTCGTTCCCGTGGTGATCGGTCTGGTGGGCAATGCGCTGGGAGGGCCGGAGTTGCAGGCACCCGGCTTTGACTCGGGGGAAGCGGCGCCGATTCTCGAGAGTGAGGATAACGTCAGTTTCTCTGAGAAGGTCTTGTCCGGTTTGCACTGGGGCTTTATGGACCTCGGGGTGATGGTGAGCAAGTACCTCGTCATCGGGGTCCTTCTTGCCGGCCTGATCCTCGGCCTGGTTCCCAAAATCTATATCCATGAGTACCTGGGCAATCCCGGCATGATCTCGCTGGTCGGGATCGGGATAGTGGGGGCGGTGATGTACGTCTGCGCCGTCGGGCACATCCCCTTCATCGCGGCGGTGGTAGCCGCCGGCGCGGCACCGGGAGTCGCCATCACCTTTCTCATGACGGGAGCCGCCACCAATCTTCCCGAGCTCATCAGCATCTACAAGATCATCGGGCGGCGCACGGTGCTCATTTACAGTGTCAGCGTAGTTGCCGCCTCCATGGCCATCGGCTACCTGACGAATGCCCTCCTGATGCCGGATTTTCTGCCGGAACTCAGTTACGACCGCACCGTCCGCACCATTGGCCTGGCTAATATACTGATCTTCTCGACTCCGGAAATCGTGCGGTATCTCTGCTCCGGGATCATTCTGGCACTCTTTGCCCGGTCTTGGTGGCCGCGTCTGCGACCGGTGCTGGCACGAAGGGGGTTCGTACCCTCATGACGCCCATGCAGCGGCGAACTCTGCTGATAGCGATTGGAGCCGTCTTCTTGATGGCCTCCTGCAGCGACCACCACGGAGGAGAGCTTTCCAAGCAGGCAGTTGATCGGGCCGTCGGCGGAGCGCTGCTGCAGCACTTCGAACGGGCTTGTCCGGGATTCGAGCTCATCAAGATTGCGCGCGGTGATGTGAATGGGGACGGGCGTGAAGACTTGCTGGTCATGTACCGGGTGAGTGAGCAGAAAAACATGATGCGGGTCATTCTCGACCTCGACAAGGGATTCCTGGCCACCAATGAGGTTCCGGCCCCTATCGAGGACCAGATCATCCAGTTCAAAGACATCGACAAGAAGCCGCCCATGGAATTCATCGTACAGGGTTCCAAAGGCAACAAGACCGGCTTTGCGGTTTTTCGGATCGAAAACAACCAACTCGTCGACCTCTTCGGAGAAGGGATGGAAGACTGCTGTTAAAGGAGACAGAGATTATGACAATTACCAGGCGAGACTTCTTGAAGGCGACTACGGCGACGACCGTGGGACTTGGGGTTTCCGGATACGGACTCGGCCTGACAGAATTGGCAAGAGGGCAAGCCCAGAAAGCCGATAAGGACTACGTCATCAAGCTCGGCTACTACAACTGCGACCACATGACGGCGGCCCCGGTATCGAGGGATGCGGGGATTTTCGAGGAAATGGGGCTCAAGGTGGAAGTCATCGGCAACGCCAAGGTCCCCGAAGCCATGGCCGCGGGGCAGATGGATGTGGGCTATATCGGCTTTGAACGAGTCGTTCGGGCTCACCTCAAAGGCTGCCCGATCTTTATTGCGGCCATGAACCACCTGGGCGGCTCCTATTACTTCGTGCTCCGTAATGACCTCTTCGAGCTCTATCGCAAAGATCCAAAGGTTCTGCTCGGCAAGAAGCTCTCCCTGGGCACCGACCCCGAAAAGAATTCGGGCGAATGGGTGACCTTTACCCGAAAGATCGGGTTGCCCACCGAAGGCAAGAACTACGAAACCTTCAACATGGCCGACAAGGACGAATTCCTGGCCATGAAGACCGGCAGCCTGGACGGATATATGACCTGAGACCCTTGGGGCTCCATGGCGGAGCATGAGCGATGCGGTCGCATCGTCCCCGAGTTTACCATCACCAGAATGCCTTCGGGCAAGTGGGGCACCTGCTGTGTGCTGTCAATGAACAAGGATTTTTCCGACGCTCACCCGGAGCTGGCGAAAAAGATGATCCTGGCTCACTCGCGGGCGCTTCAATTCATATACACGCGACCGGTGAAGACCGCTGAGATCTTCGCCAAAAACTACAGCGTTCCCCTGGAAGTGGGGCTCATGACGATTTTCAAGAAAACCGTCGAGGAAGACCGCACCATGCGCTGGGACATCTACCCGGAAAACGTCCAGGAAGCCCTCAACTGGAACCTGGGTACCCAGACCCTCGACCAGAAGGCCCGGAACATGGAGTATCTCCAGACCGAGCTGCTGGCCCAAGCGGGGACGGATGATTTCGGCAAATTCATCAAGGAAAAGGTCGACCCTCTGTTTCCCCTGGGGATGACCTATGAAGACTGGAAAAAGAAAGCCTATACCCTGGAAAAGCAAGGAGTCTAGGACGTTTTCTCATGACCAGGAGTGTTGTTGCGTTTGCCGCCCTGGTCCTGATCATGGCGGCGGCGGTGGCCATGCTGGCGTCCTCGGCGGGGAGGCGGGACCCATCGAAAAGCGTTATCGGCATTCCGGACGACACCGGCGGCCTGATCGTTCACCACCTGCTGCGGCAGGAGGGTCTGCCGTTCGAGGCGAGGGTGGCTCTCTTCGAATCCTATATGGTCATGGATTGCTGCTCCAGCACGGCGGAATGGGCACTCGCCGGCAATCTGCTCGACCTGGCGGTGATCTGCCCGGATGCGGCGAAGCGACTGATGGAAAAAGACTCGCGCTTCAGAATTGTCGGGCCCTGCCTTTTCAACTCAGAGGTGTTGGTCTTGCGGCCGGGAAGCGCCCTGACGCGGCTGGGGATCGCGCAACGGCGCGACCGCCAGCGAGAGCTCATCAGATCCTTCTGCAGCACCTCATGCGCCGTGCAGCCCATGCTCCCGGCGTCGCTGCCTTATGCCTATGAGCGGGGCATGGTGGATGGGGTCGTGGTGGATTTTCTCAAAGGCAGCACGATGGAGGGGGAAAGAATCCCCCTGGCGGGAAGCGAAGGCGAGCAGACAACGTATGTGCTGGTGGTCCGGAAGGAGTGGGAGTCGACGCTTCGCTATCATCAGTTTCTGGACCTTTTGCGCCAGGCCGTGATTGACCTCGAAAATCCGACAGTGCTCATCGGGGCCGTTGCGGCCTTTAAGGGAGTGTCATGGACTTCAAGGGAGACCGACGAATGGAAGAGACTGAAGATCCGCTATGCCGTACCCCCCGAAGCTCAGGACTAGGCTGGCAAAACCTGCGGGCCCTTTTGGGCGGCAAGCGGACACTCTATAACCTCATCACCCTTGCCGTGGTGGTGGGGGTCTGGCAATTCATGTCCGATCAGTATCGGAGCGATCTGCTCCTTCCTCCTCCCTGGAAAACGGCCAAAGCCTTTTTCGTCGCGGCAACCGACCTGGACACTCTGAAAAACCTGCTGCTTACCCTGCGCCGGGTGGCAACCGGTCTTGGCATCGCCCTGCTGATCGGGATGACCTTTGGCTTTCTCATGGGTTACTCCAAAACCGTCATGCAACTGGTTGACCCGGTTATGGGCGGCCTCCGGCAGGTGCCGGTGATGGCCTGGGTGCCGCTCACCATTGTCTGGTTTGGACTTGGAGATGGGCCAACGGTGTTTCTGATCGCGCTGGTAGGGGCTTTTCCCATCCTGCTCAATACCATTGCCGGAGTGCAGTCGATCTCGAAGGACTACTTCCATGCTGCACGTACCATGGGAGCCAGTTCGTGGAGCATCTTCAAGGACGTCATGGTGCCGGCTGCCCTGCCCGATGTGTTGACGGGGATGCGGCTGGCGGTGAGCGCCGGCTGGATGTCGGTCATCTGAGCGGAGTTTATCGCAACGAGTGCCGGGTTCGGTTACTCCATGGTAGAAGCGCAGACGCGCATGGAAACGCCTACGCTGATTTCGCTCATGATTATGGCGGCGCTGGTGGGCTACGGGATTGATCAGATCCTTTCCCTCGTCAACCGTAGCCTTACCCGCTGGAAATATGCACCTTGAGGCGTGAGGCGTGAGGCGAAAGGGGTGAGGCGTGAGGGGTAGGAATAGAAGTCAGTACCGCGCCACGCAGATAATTGCCCACCCTCTGTTCGTCATACCGGCGGAGGCCGGTATCCAGGCAATTTATGGATTCCGGCCAAAGCTTGCCCCCGCAGGCCTTAGGCGGGGGTCCAGGGGACTCTCAGAATCTGGATTCCCGCCAGAAACCTGCGGGAATGACGATCTGCGATAATGGTCATTTTTTCTGTGGCGCTGTACTCAGGATGCCGCTCATTTTGGCTTTGGCTGGACAGTCTTGCCCCGGCTTGTGAATATGAGGGACAGGGTAGCTTATGAGACTGGACGTGAAGAACGTGCACAAGGCTTTCCAGAGCAATGGAAACATGCACAACGTTCTGGAAAACATTAATTTAACGGTCCATGAGGGGCAGTTTGTCACCCTGCTTGGGCCCTCGGGATGTGGCAAGACCACGCTGCTGACCATCATTGCCGGCTTTCAAAGCCCTTCAGCGGGCGAAGTGCAGCTCAACGATGCCGCGGTTACTGCCCCAGGTCCTGATCGAGCTTTTGTTTTCCAGGACTATGCCCTCTTTCCCTGGATGACGGTGAGGCAAAACGTCCTCTACCCTATGAAGCAGCAAAAGGTGGCACGGCAGGAACAGGAACGACGGCTCAGCGAACTGCTGGCCATGGCCCATCTCGAAGGATACGAGCATCTCTATCCCAACCAGATCTCGGGCGGCATGAAACAGCGGACGGCGGTCATCCGCGCCCTGGCCTGCAACCCCCAGGTGTTGCTCATGGATGAACCGCTGGGGGCCGTCGATCACCAGATGCGGCAACTGCTCCAGGAAGAGCTCGAAGCTATCTGGCTCAAAGACCGGAGGACCGTGCTCATGGTGACTCACGATCTTGATGAAGCGATTTATCTGAGCGACCGGGTGATCGTGATGTCGTCTCGGCAGGGGGAGATTCTGGAGGACCTGCCGATCAGCCTGGACCGGCCCCGGGTGCGGCGGGGACAGAGATACCACGAATACCGCGACCGGCTTACTGAAGTGCTGAGAATCGCACTGACGGGCAAGGACCAACCAAGTGAACCGAGGAGGCTTATGGTGGCCGTTTGACGGCACCACGCCGTTGCCGGTCTTGTTGACTATCCACGAAGGACACGAAGACACACGAAGAAAAAAATGGAGTGAATCGTTCATGAGTCTGGCTGTTATCGAAAAGCTCACCGCGCTCAGCGACAAGAATCTGATGGACATCGATAGAGCGAAAGAGAATGGCGTCAAGGTTGCGGGCATCTTCTGCCTGTATGCACCGGTGGAACTGGTGGTGGCGGCCGGGGCCATTCCCGTTTCCCTCTGCGGGACCCGCAACGAACCCGTTGCCGCGGCCGAAAAGATCCTGCCCAGGAACCTCTGCCCGCTCATCAAGAGCAGTTTTGGGTTTGCGGCGACGGATAGCTGCCCCTTCTTTCATGCGTCCGATCTGGTGATTGCAGAAACGACCTGCGACGGGAAGAAGAAGATGTTTGAACTCTTGAAAGCCTATCGCCCGGTGCACGTCATGCAGTTGCCTCAGCATCAGGAACCGGAAAAGGCGCTGCCATACTGGCGCCGTCAGATTGAGCTGCTCAAAGAGAGGATCGAGGCGGAATTTCAGGTGACGATCACCCCCGACCGCCTCAGCTCGGCCATCCGCACCATGAACCGGGAACGCCTGGCGCTGAAAGACCTGATGGATCAGACGAAGGTGCGGCCGTCACCTGTCAGTGGGCTGGAACTGCTCACCATCAAACACCGCCTGAGCTTTCTCATGGATAAGGAGGAGGTATGGGCGCTCCTTCGGGAGGCTACGGAAGAGGTCCGGCAGCGGGCGCTGAGGGGTGAAAGCCATTTTACGGAACGCTCTCCCCGGATTCTGCTCACGGGCACTCCGGTGGGTCTCGGGTCTGAGAAGGTCTTGCGGCTCATTGAGGAAAGCGGGGCCAGTGTGGTCGTGATGGAGAATTGCAGCGGGTACAAGAAGGCGTTTACGGTCGAAGAAAACGGCGACCCGATGGGTGCTATCGCTGCTCAATATCTCCAGATCCCCTGCTCGTGCATGTCGCCCAATCCCGGCCGCTACGAGCTGCTGGGGCAACTCATCGAAGAGTTCCAGGTGGACGGGGTCGTAGATCTGGGCTGGCAGGCCTGTCACACTTATCTCGTCGAATCCTGTTCCGTCCAGAAATTCGTGGAAGAGAATTATCAACTGCCGTTCCTTCAGATTGAAACCGATTACTCGGATGCCGATTCCGAAAGGCTGCGCGTGCGTATCGAGGCGTTCCTGGAGATGACCCGGCAGTGACAGGAATTCATGTTTGCATATTCGCCGGTTCCCAAGCTGGAGCGTGGGAACCGGCTCTCGGGTGAATGGCGCGTTGCGCTCCCAGTTCTTTCCCATCGACCGCTGAAAGGAGAAATACCATGAAAGTCGCTTACGTATTACTCTCAACCACCTGCCAGAAGCTCCTGACCAACATGATCATTCCCCAGCTTCAGCTGGGCAAGCACGGTGCCGAAGTCGCGGGCATGTTCTTCGTAGTGGACAACACCTTCTTCCTGGTGAAGGGAACCGAGACCGCGCAAAACCTTCAGGAACTCCACGAACAAACCGGCATGCTGCTCATGGCCTGCGATCAGTGCGTCCACGAGCGTGACCTGGACGGCAAGCTCACCCCCGGTGCCAGGATCGGTTGCTTCCCCGATGTCTATGGCGCTCTGGCCAGCGCGGGTGTCGATCAGGTGATCACCCTTTAATCCTTGGGCATGCCGGCCGCAAGGCCCCCTTCATGCTGAGCTGCGGTCAACAACGAACACAAAGTGGCTCATCGCGGATTAAAGTGATAAACCGCCAGGTCCGCCAGGATTCGACAACCGTCATTCCGGCATGCTTCTAGCCGGAATCCATTACTGCTAGCTGGTTAAGGAAAGCTGGATTCCGGATCAAGTCCGGAATGACGGCTGGGGAGTTCTGCCAGCTTTCACGTCAATCCGCGATGAGCCGACAAAGTGTCATGTCGAGCAGAGCGAGGCATCTTGAAGCAAATCTGATCGAGATTCCTCGCTGACGCCCGAAATGACGTCCGGATGAATGCAGCTTGGTTGTCAATCACAATGGGCCAGCTTTGGCGGAGGACCTTCTTGAAAAGAGGGGGGGCGGCGAAAGTTGCTTGTCTCCCGGCCCCCGAAGCTCTGTGGGTTGCCTGGGTGTTCTTTCGTAGCGATGATTGACACGAACCCAAAGCTGATCCGAAAAGGAATACGCAATGCCCGACCATGGAAAACCGACAATCTGTCGCGTCTGTAAGGAGAACTGCGGCATCCTGGTCCACAAGAAGGGAGAGCAAGTGAAGCTCGCCGGCAATCCCGACCACCCCATCAGCAAAGGCTTCATCTGCTTTCGCGGACGTCATTATGATGAGGTGCACCAGTCGCCGGAGCGGCTGCGGACACCGCTCATGCGCAAGGGCGCAGGGCACGAGGCGGTCTCCTGGGAGGAAGCCCTGGACCTCCTTACCTCACGCTTACTTGCCTCGAAAGAAAGATACGGACCCCAGAGTGTCGCTCTCTTTAAGGGGGAGTCTTTGAAGCACCAGGAAGTTGCCCAATACCTGCGCCATCTCGCATATGGCTTTGGCACGCCCAACTTCCTCACCGTCAGCAGTCTCTGCCATGAGGCCCTTGCTCTGGGCCATGGCCTTACCTATGGTTCAATCCCGCTCCCCACCTTTGAAACCATGAAAACCGCCATCCTCTGGGCGGTGAACCCGGCCGTCTCCATGCCGCTGACCTGGAGCAGGCTCCAGCAGGCGGTCAAGAAGGGGACCCGGCTGGTGGCCGTCGACCCCTCGCACACGCAGTCGTCCCGCAATGCCGCTCTCCACCTGGCCGTGAATCCGGGGGCGGATGGTTTTCTCGCCCTGGCCTTTCTGAAGCATGCCATCGAAGCGGTGGGACTCAATCCCACTCAGGCTCAAGGTACCACCGGCTGGGCAGACCTCGAAACGATGGTGGCGGGCCTGTCTCTGTCTGAACTTCTGGGCAGGGCAGGAATCTCCGACGCCCAGTTCGCCGAGGCTTGTGCGCTGATCTTTTCCCACCTTCCGGCCTGGATTCACACCGGCTTGGGCTTGGAACTGCACCCCTGCGGCGTCCAAACCATTCGCACCATTGCCCTGCTCCAGGCTTTGCTCGATCCCGAAAACCGCCCGACACCGGCCCCCTTTCCACTTAACCCTCTTCCCGGAGCCGACCGCTACCCCGACCGTCCCGACCCCATCGGCTTCCGGGAGGTCCCCATTTATTGCTCCACTCTGCGCGAAGGACACGGCATGGTCTGGACCCGTGCCATCCTCGATGACGATCCTTACCCGGTGCGGTCCATGCTGATTGTGGGTGCCAATCCGCTGCTCACTTTTCCGAATACCTCTGCTCAAGTAAAGGCTTTGGCACGACTCGACTTTCTGGCCGTTTTCGACCTCTTCATGACCTCGAGCGCCGAACTGGCCGATCTGGTACTGCCTGCCGCCGACACGCTCGGCAGCTTTGAGTTGCACGACTATCACCCGACCGGAGAACCCCGTCTGGGGCTGATCCGGCCGGTTGTCCCGAGGGATGGCACCTGGCCCGCCTGGAAGCTGATCTTTGAACTTGGGAAGCGGCTTGGCCTGGGTGAGCTTTTCCCGTGGACCGACAATGCCCAGGCGTTGGCTTATCGCCTGCAAGGCACTGGGGTCACCCCGGAAGAGCTCATGTCAAGCTCCTCTTCGACCGTCCCTTATCCCTCGACAAGTGCGTCTGCATCCCTTAAGAGCGTCCCACCGAGGGCGGTTCACTGGTATTCCGGGAAACTGGATACGGTGGGTCAGGCACCGTTGCCATATCCACAAACCCTCACGCTACCAGCCGTTCCTGAGGATCAGTATCCCTTTTGGCTGAGCACCGGGGATCGCCTGCGGGCCTACCAACACAGTCAGTTCCGGCAGTGCGCCAGCTACCTGGCGGAAGCACCTGAGCCCTGTGTCGAGATTCATCCTGAAGCAGCCGCAACGCTTGCCATCGACAAGGGAGATGTGGTGCAGCTAGCCACCCCGACCGGTGCCATCCGGGTTCGTGCGAGTCACGACTCGGACCTCCGGAAGGACTGTCTGAGAATGGTCCACGGCTGGCAGGAAGTCAACGCCAACGAGTTGACCTCATTCTCTCACCTGGATCCTATTTCCGGTTTCCCCTGGATGCGAGCGCTTCCGGCCCGCATCGAGAAGATCTGAAGCTGACCGTGGCCGATTCCCCCAAAAATGGCAGCAGACAACTCAACCATGAAAGGACTGAACGCATGCGACGCACATTGACGGAGAAAGCCAGCAAGGGCTTGGAGAAGCTCAATAGCATGTTGCCCCTGAAAAGCCGTCAGGCATCTCTCGACGAAAAAAGTCGAACACTGCACCGCACATTCCTTAAGACATTTGTGGAAAAGGGCCGCGCCATGACCAGAGACGAAATGAAAGAATATCTGCAGGCTCGGGTCAGGAGATTGAGGTGAGGACTCTGCCAAGGATGACCTTGTTCGCAAAAGAAATACCCTTCCCGCATTCCAGGTCCCCAGTGTTCTTCTACTCAATCCGGCTGGGGTGAGGATTCCTCTTATCTCCTGCTGCTGACCTGAGAGGAAGCGATTGAATCAGGCACGATTTCTTCAGGACGCCCGATTCTGTCCAGCAACGTAATCAGCTCTTCCCAGTACCGAGAAACCACTTCTAACTGGCAAGGCCAGTGCATTTTCTACATCATCAGATACCCACAGAGCATGGCTGCCAGGCCGATGATGAGTATGATCCAGCGCGAGATCTTCCTGGATTTCGTCGGGGGATTTGGCTCCAAGGTTTTCAGTCCTTCCTGTTTTGAGGGTCCGCGGTCCGAGCCACACGCAAAGCACCGGCACCAGCATAGCCGAGTGGGACTGAGGCGTCAAATATTCCGCCGCCGAGGTCTTCCCTATCGAACCATGGCGGGTGCCGGCGACGGCGTCACCGCGGCGCGCCGCAGGAGGGTGTGCCGAAGCAGAACCACTTCTCCATTTTTTGTCTTCTCAAAGTGTGGTAAGAGAAGGCTTCTGATCGCTTAAAGATTTGTCAGGGCACCGTTTCAGGAAAGATGAGAATGGCTGGCACCGCTTCCCCCTCCTATCAGGAGGCGCTCGACTACCTCTACGGTCTTCAGCAGCACGGTATCAAGTTTGGGTTGAACAGCACCGAAAAGTTGCTTGGCCGTTTGGGTAACCCGCACCAACGGCTCCGCTGCATCCATATTGCCGGAACCAACGGCAAAGGCTCGACCGCGGCGACCCTTTCGAGCGTTTTGAAGCAACACGGCCTGCGCGTCAGCCTCTACACGTCTCCACATCTGATCCGATTCACCGAACGGTTCCGGATTGATGAGCAGGAACCACCGGAATCTCGCATCCTGGAGGTGTACCGGCGGGTGCGCCGGGTGGTCGACGAGCTTGAGCCGCCGACCTTTTTCGAGATCGTAACGGCCATGGCGTTTCAGTTCTTTGCGGAAGAAGAAGTGGACTGGGCGATCATCGAAGTGGGGATGGGCGGGCGCCTGGATGCCACCAACGTGATTCGCCCGCAGGTGAGTGTGATCACCAACATTGCCTTCGACCACGAGGAATATCTGGGAACCACCCTGGGGGCGATCACCCGCGAAAAGGCGGGCATTATCAAACCCCGGGTACCGGTTGTGATCAGCGCTCGCCAGCCGCAGGTGCAGGCCATCCTCAAGGCTGTCTGTCTCCAGCGGGATGCTCCGCTCTATCGGTTGGGCAAGGATTTTCGCGTGAAGCGCAACCGTGATGAGACTTTACGCTATGAGGGACTGAAGCGGCGCTTTTCCTCCCTGCCTCTCAACCTCGCCGGCTGGCATCAGTTCCATAACGCGGCGCTCGCCCTGGCAACGCTCGAAGTCCTGGAAAAGGAAGGCGCTCTATTCCTGGATTCGGAAGCGGTCCGGGAGGGTTTTCAGCAGGTTTGCTGGCCCGCGCGGCTTGAGATCCTGGAAAAGGAGCCGCTGGTCATCCTTGATGGCGCTCACAACCCGGACGGCGCAGAATGCCTGCGAAACGCTCTCAGGCGGGCCTACCCCGATCGACGCCTGCACCTGGTACTGGGGATCATGGCGGACAAGAACCTGCGCGGCATCCTCAACCGGCTGCTGCCGGGAGCGGAAACGGTCATCTTCACTCAGCCGAGGTATGCGCGGGCTGCTGATCCTGAAACCCTGAGGCGGCTGGCGAGACCTTACCTTCAGCGCCAGTACGTGATTGCCGAACCGGCCGTCGCTATCCAGCAGGCGAAATCCTTTGCGGCACCCGGAGATGTGGTCTGCATTGCCGGCTCCCTTTATTTTGCTGGTGAGGTCAAAGAGCTGTTCGACGGCCCCCTTGCCCCGTCAGCCGCCACGCAGCGAGGATGACGTCTTGTCCCGGGGCTCAGCTCTCAAGACGCCGCCTGTTCCTCTCCTTGTGGCCAGCCGGGTCGTCGCTGGCCTCCTCCTGGCGCTATGGTGCGTTGCGGGCAGGTCCCTGCCGGCGGCGGCTCAGAGCCTGATCCAGGGGAGTCTGACACCGAGAGCCATGGTCGCCACCTCGCACGAGCCCTGGACCGTCGAGGCCGACAAGATCAGCTATGACCAGGAAAAGAAACTCTACGAAGCGGAAGGGAACGTGCGGGTGCGTTCCGGGGATCGTTCGATCCAGGCCGACCGGGCCAAGTTGGATGCTCAGAAACAGGAGGTTGAACTCGAGGGTAAAGCGCTGCTCCGGTTTGGCAGAAACTGGTTGGAAGGGGAGCATATCTTTTGGAACCTGGACTCGGAGACCGGTTGGGTGGATGGTGGGCTGGTCTACTTTGCCGATACCCGCTTCTATGTCGAGGGCCGGTCCATCGCAAAGACCGGAGCCAACACCTATGAACTGCAAGAAGGCTTCCTTACCAGCTGCAATCCGGCGGACGCTGACTGGAAGATCAAATATGACAAGCTGAAAGTGGAGGTCGGCGGATATGCCTGGGCCACCAAGACTTCGTTTTGGGCCCGTCGCCTCCCACTCTTGTACACCCCCGCCATGGTGCTCCCCGTCAAGCAGGAACGCCAGTCCGGGGTGCTCCTCCCCTGGCTTGGGACCTCCACCCTCAACGGCATCGAGGGCGAAATACCGTTCTTCTGGGCGATTCGGGAGGACATGGATATGACGTTCTACGGGCGCATGATGCAGAAGCGGGGGTGGATGAGCGGCCTCGAGTATCGCCTCAACCATGAGCGGTTCGGGGAGGGGGTCCTGCTCTTCAACTACCTCAACGACAGCGCCGATGCCGACTTCCAACAGGAGCGCGGCTACCCGCTGGAGACGAGAAACCGCTACTGGCTCAGATCGCGCTACAATTTCGATCTCCCCCACCTGATCCACGGTAAGCTCGATCTGGACATGTTGAGTGATTCAAATTACTTGAAGGAATTTGTGAACGGCTCCACCTCGGTCGGGGCGTCCGAGCGGATCTTTCAGAATCGTTTCGGGCGCGGTGTCTTGAACGACAAGACGGTGTCCTACCGGGAGTCGACGCTCTACCTGGAGCGGCCCTTTGAATCGGCGGTGCTTAGTCTGGACACCCGCTACTGGGACCAGACCAACCGCAGTCTCCAGAACCTGAGCCTGCAGCGGTTGCCTTCCCTTTCGTTCACGGCGATTCCCACCTGGATTGATCGGCTGCCGCTTTACTACACCATGCAGAGTTCCTGGACCGACTACTGGCGCAGCGAAGGGACTACGGGCAACCGGCTGGATCTCTTCCCGCGGCTGGCTTACCCGTTCCATTGGAAGTCCTATTTGGATGTGGAAACCTCGGCAGGGCTGCGCTCTACCTCCTACTGGGTGGACTGGCGGGAGGAGTCGCGCGACCCCAGTCCCTGGCAGGGGCGGCTCCTGTCCGATGTCAGGGTCGATCTCAGCAGCCGCCTGAACCGCGTGTACCCTTTTGAAATGGGGCCTTACCAGGCCGTTCAGCATGCGTTGCGGCCCGAGGTCATCTATGAGTATGTGCCGGAGGTGAGCCAGACCAATCTCCCATCCTTCGATAAACTGGATCGTGACCAGGCCCGTCACGACCTGCTCTTCGGCTTTTCGACCTTTCTGACCACCAAGGAAGTACGGATGGACGCCGAGAACCAGCCGGTGACCAGTTACCGTGAAATAACCCGGCTCCGTATCCTGCAGCAGTACAATATTGAACAGCCGCCCCTGGACGAACAATTCAATCCCTATCCCGAGTCCGGCTTCGCGGATCTCCTGTTTCGCCTGGATGTGATGCCGAAGCGCTATCTGGGCCTGACCTACAACGCGATTCTGCTTCCTGACGAAGGGCAGGCCAAACAGCACGATTTCTTCATGAGCCTGGACAGTGGTCAAGGCCACTTGCTGCGGCTGGGCTACCAATACCGGAACGATTTCCCCATCGACGAGGTGATCGCGGAACTGGGGCTGAAGGTATTGCCCGGTATCACCCTCAGTACCTATCACGATTATTCCCTCAGGAATCAGGAACTCTACAGCCAGGGCTACGGTCTCCGCTACGTCCGTGGGTGTTGGGGGATCGGCCTGGTTTACGAGCGGGAAGCGGGCGATAATCGGTTCCTCGTTTCCATCAACCTGCTGGGCCTGGGGAGCATCGGCGCCGGCCAGACCATGGGCTCCCTGGGTGGCGCGGGGCGGACGTGGTGAGGGTGAGGGGGCAGGGCAGGGCGCAAGCTGTTGAATTGGGTGAAGCGATTCTCCCTCGAGAAAAGGATAACGGGTTGCCGGCGCATGAAGACGACCAGGGTTAACCGGCAGCCTGTTGCTCACCACCCGCAACCCGCAACTCGGAACTCGCAACCCGCAACTCGGAACTCGCAACAACGTGCTTGACAAGAGCGGTTCGATCTTTTATAGATCACTGCTTCGGACGTCATATTTGCTTCGATGGTGGAGAATATATAATGAAAACAATGAGTGCCAAGTTTGAACCCGATCAGCGTAAATGGGTTTTGGTCGATGCGGAGAACCAGGTGCTGGGAAGGCTGGCAACCCAGGTGGCCATGCGCCTTCGCGGGAAGCATCTGCCGCATTTCACCCCGCACGTCGATACGGGTGATTTTGTGGTAGTGATCAATGCCGAGAAGATCCAACTGACCGGCAGAAAATGGGACCAGAAGACCTATTACCGGCATACCGGCTACATGGGGGGCCTGAGGGCCACCACCGCGAAGAAACTCAACCAGGACAAACCTGACCGCCTGATCCGGCTGGCGGTGTGGGGGATGCTGCCGAAAAACCGATTGGGGCGAAAGCTGATCAAGAAGCTCAAGATCTATGCCGGTGCTGAGCATCCCCACGAAGCGCAGCAGCCCGCGAAGGTGTCGCTTTAGGAAGACCACATGAATGGAGTGAAGTGAGTGATAGCGGAACAACGATTTTACGCGACAGGGAAGCGGAAGACGGCGGTTGCCAGGGTTTGGCTTCAGGCCGGGGCCGGCCGGGTCGTCATCAACCGGCAGCCACTCGATCAATACATCGACCGCGAGACCGCCAAGATGGTGATTTTTCAGCCGCTGGTGCTGACGGGTACCTTTGGCAAGATGGACCTCTCGGTCAACGTGCACGGCGGCGGTAATTCGGGCCAGGCGGGTGCCATCCGACACGGTATTTCCAAAGCGCTGCTGGAATACAACCCGGAATTTCGGGAAGTCCTGAAGCGAGCCGGCTTTCTGACTCGTGATCCCCGTGTGAAAGAGCGGAAAAAGTATGGTCTGCGCAGTGCCAGAGCCCGCTTCCAGTATTCGAAACGCTAAGCTTTATCAGGATAGCAGGTCCAAACGGCGGAGTTCGAGCGGCCGGTCCCGGCCATTCGAGGAGACTATCAGGGGTACCAGGCGCGGTCTGGTGCCCCTCTATTTATTCGGTGAGGTGATCGTATGTTACGCGTGGCCATTGCGGGGGCATCCGGCTATACGGGTTTTGAACTGATCCGCATCCTGAGCCATCATCCGCAGGTCGAACTGACCACCATCACATCCCGCCAGCAGGCGGGCCAGTGCCTGGAGGCCGTCTATCCTGCGCTCAGGGGCCATTGTCGGCTCGTCTTTGCGCCGACCGATCCGCAGATTCTGGCAGCCAATGCCGACCTGGTCTTCACCGCCCTGCCGCACCAGGCTGCCATGGAGATTGTCCCCGAGCTGCTCGACCGTGGGGTCAAAGTGGTCGATCTCAGCGCCGACTACCGCCTCCGGGATGCTCAGGTCTACGGCGCCTGGTATCAGCCGCACCGGAACCCCGAACTCCTCGCCGAAGCCGTCTACGGGCTGCCCGAACTCTATCGCGCCCAGATCAGGCAGGCCCGCCTGGTGGCCAACCCGGGGTGTTACCCGACGAGCATCATTCTGGCTGCCGCCCCTCTTGTGCAGCAGGGTCTCGTCGATCACCGCACCCTCATCGCCGATTCCAAATCTGGGGTTACGGGAGCCGGCCGGGGAGCCTCTCTGGGGGTCCACTTTTGCGAGGTGAGCGACAGCTTCAAGGCCTACAAGGTCGCCGAGCATCGGCACACCCCTGAAATCGAGCAGGAATTGAGCGAACTTGCCGGAGATGCGGTTTGCCTTACCTTTGCGCCGCACCTGGTGCCCATGAGCCGGGGGATCCTCAGCACCGTGTACGCCACGGTGCGAGGTGAGGTCACTGCCGCAGCGATTGATGAGGCTTATGCCGCGTTTTACCAGGATGCTCCCTTCGTGCGCCTCAGCGGGCGGGGCGAGCTGCCCACCACGCTTCAGGTGCGTGGCAGCAACTACTGCGACCTGGGCTGGCGGCTGGACGAACGCACCGGCCGGGTGATTGTGGTTTCGGTCATTGACAATCTGACGCGAGGGGCCTCGGGCCAGGCCGTCTGCAACATGAACCTCATGGTTGGCATGCCGGAGGGGCTCGGGATCGACACTGCACCATGGCAACCCTAGGTGAAACGCAATTTTAAACTGACGCTGGAATACGATGGTTCGGAATACCACGGCTGGCAGCGGCAGCAAGGAGTGCTGACCGTTCAGGAAGTGTTGGAATCACGGCTGGCGGTCATCTTCGGGGAGCCCATCGGCGCCCGGGCTTCGGGCCGAACGGATGCCGGGGTCCACGCCCGGGCTCAGGTGGTCAATTTTTACGCGCGCTCCTCGTTGCAGCCCGGAGAAATCCTTCGGGGCCTCAACAGCCTCCTGCCTCCCGATATTGTGGTACTGGTAGCCGAAGAGGTGGCGGACGCCTTCCATGCCCGCTTTTCGGCGCTCAGCAAGACCTATGAATACCGGATTTTGAATCGGCCGGAGCCTTCCGCCCTCGAACGCCACTTTGCCTGGCATATTCGACGGCCCCTCGATCGCCCCGCCATGGCTGAATGCCTTGCCGACATAACCGGGCGCCATGACTTTGCGGCCTTCATGGCCACCGGGTCATCGGTTACCTCTACCGAGCGTGAGATTTACCAGGCGGCTCTCGAAGTTCCCGATGCGGATCATCTCGTGTTTCGGTTGGAAGCCAGCGGCTTCTTGCGGCATATGGTGAGGAACCTGGTGGGAACGTTGGTTGAGGTGGGAAAGGGCAGATTCAATCGGGCTGATTTTCTGCATATCCTTGTCGCCGGGGACCGGCGTCGAGCAGGGATGACGGCACCGGCCCGAGGCCTGTATCTTGTTTCGGTCCGATATGAATGATTTTCCGGACCATAACCACAGAGAAGGAAACGGCCATGAAGCTGGCACAACGGGTAGCAAGCATCAAGCCATCGGCAACCCTGTCGATCAATGCCAAGGCGAATGCCTTGAAGAAGCAGGGGGTGCATATCGTTAATTTTGGGGTGGGTGAGCCGGATTTCGATACCCCTCGGCATATTCAGGACGCTGCCATCAAGGCCTTGCACAACGGCCACACCCGCTACACCGCGGTCAGCGGCATTGATGAGCTGAAAGACGCCGTGCTGCAGATGGTGAAGACCGACTACGGCCTCTCCTACGAGCGCAAGAACGTTCTCGTCTCATGCGGGGCCAAGCATTCGCTCTATAACCTGTTCCAGGCCGTGCTGGACCCGGGGGATGAAGTGATCATTCCGGCGCCCTACTGGGTTTCCTATCCGGAGATGGTCGAGTTGGCGGGCGGCCGGCCGGTTTTGGTGCCCTGTATGAAGGACGCGGGGTTCCGGCTTCAGGCCGAACCACTGGAACAGGCGATTACGCCTCGCACCCGCCTTCTCATTCTGAACAGCCCTTCGAACCCGACCGGGGTGTATCTGGGGCGCGCTGACCTGGCGGCCCTGGCCGAAGTCCTCCTGCGCCATCCACAGGTGACCGTCGTTTCCGACGACATCTACAACCGCATCCTGTTTGCCGGTCAGGAATGGGCCAACCTGGCGATGGTCAGCCCCCCGCTGCGGGATCGTATTATCATTATCAATGGGGTCAGCAAGACCTACTGCATGACGGGTTGGCGGATCGGCTTTCTCATCGGTGAAGCGCAGGTGGTGAAGGCGGCGACGGATATTCAGAGCCAGTCTACGAGCAACCCGACGGCCATGGCCCAGTATGCCAGTATTGCGGCGCTGACGGGGGATCAGGAAGTGGTTCGCACCATGGTCAAGATTTTTGACGACCGTTGCCGGTATGTGATGGATCGCCTGGCCCAAATTCCGGGTGTCACCTGTCCCCATCCCGACGGCGCCTTCTACGTTTTCCCCAATTGCAGCAGCTATTACGGCAGGAAGGGCCCCGGGGGCGTCATCCAATCCTCGCTGGAACTCACCGATTATCTCATGGAAGAGGCCCATCTGGCGGTGGTTCCCGGCAGTGCCTTCGGAGAAGACCGCTGTATCCGGCTCTCCTACGCCTTGGCTCAGACCGACCTCGAGCAGGGCTTCGACCGCCTGGCGAAAGCCTTTCAGGCCCTGGCGGAATGAGGCCTGCCGGACTCAGGGCGGTAGACCAACCCATAGTCCAAAGATCTCGAGCATGTCGATCATAGGGGCGATGTTCTTGTTGGGGCTGCTGATCGGCTTTGTGGGGGCGGGGGGTGCGGGCCTGGTGATCGCGGTGCTGACCGCGGGGTTCGGCATTCCCATTCACACCGCGCTCGGGACGTCGCTCGGGGCCATGATGTTTACCACCCTCTCCGGCGCGATCGGCCATTTCCGGGAAGCGAACGTGGCCCTGAAGGAAGGCCTCGTGGTCGGGTTGTTCGGGGCTGTTGGTTCCTACGGCGGCGTCCAGATCGCGTCGCTTCTGCCGGCCAGGGACCTCACTTGGCTGACGGCTGGCATGTTGTACCTGTCCGCGGCTCTCATTGCCCTCCGCTTGCTGGTTTCGTTCCGGGGGCTTCTTGCCGTCGAGGAGTCACACCGAGTCCAGTTTTGGATCATCGCTGGCGGGTTGGGGCTGTTCTGTGGCCTGCTGTCGGGCACCTTCGGCATTGGCGCGGCGCCTTTCATTCAAATCGGGCTGCTGATGTTCTTCAGTTTGTCCCTTCCCCAGGTGGCAGGGACCACGATGCTCGTAATCCTGCCCATCGCTTTTACGGGCGGTTTCGGCTACCTGCTCGCGGGGTTCCTGGAGTGGCCGTTGTTCCTTGAGGTCATCACCGGCTTGATGGCCGGGGCCTTCGTGGGTGCCAGGTTCACCAGACGGCTCCACCTTTCCATTCTGAAAGCAGCGATGGTCGTCACCCCCATCTTCGCTGCAACCCTCCTGTGGTTCGGTTCCTGAAAGACCCTCCAGAATCTTGATATCCCGTTCCTCTTGTCACTCACACGTCCCGGGCGGCGTTTCATTGTTCCCTCGCCGATCCATCAGCGTCGATGCTACAGCGTTGCTTCCCTGCGCTTCAAGATGTCACCCTGAACTCCGATGACCACCTCTTCCAGGGGGATCTTCCGGCCCGCATCCGCCATGCCCTTTCTCACCAGCGCTGGCAACGCGGAACAGCAGGGGACCTCCATCTCGAGCACGGTGACGCTCCGGATGTCGGCGGTTCGAAAAATCTCTGCAAACTTTTTCAAATAGTGGGGGACATCGTCGAACTTCGGGCACCCCAAGAGCAGCACCTTCCCCTGCAGAAAATCGCGATGGAAGCTGGGGTAGGCCGCTGCGGTGCAATCGGCGGCCACAAGGAGGTCAGCGCCCTTCAGAAAAGGGGCATTGGCGGGCACCAGGCGGATCTGCACAGGCCAGTGAGCGAGGGCGGAAGCGCCGGTTCCCTGGGCAACGGGGCGGTTGGCGGCGTCGCAGGCCGGTTTGAGATGCAGGAGCTGTGCCGAGGGACATTGGAAGGGAGCTGCCGACTCGGCGGGTTTTCTGTCCTTTGCCTTTTCGGCCAGATAATGCTCGACCGCTTCAGGGTCGAATTCGTCCGCTTCCCGTTCCCTGATGGTGAGTGCCCCCTGGGGGCATTCGCCGATGCAGGCGCCGAGGCCGTCGCAATAGGAATCCTTGACCAGTTTGGCTTTGCCGTCCACAATCGCGATCGCGCCCTCTGCGCAGGCGATCACGCATTGCCCGCAGCCGTCGCAGCGTGCTTCGTCAATCTCGATGATCTTGCGAATCGCTTTCATGCTCTATTCTCCCATGGGGTGATGGTTCCGCCCCGAGGACTTTACGGGCCAGCTCCCGGCCGCTCCGGGTCAGGAAGCTGCTCGAAATCAGCCGTTCGATCCGTTCGGGGGCGACGGGTTGTTCCCTCTGGTGTTCCTCCAGATTAACGATGAGGTCTGCATCGTAGAAACATTTGAAGTTGACCGTTTCGACCTCCCGTGGATGGTGGTGATGGCCGACCAGGTCGCAGACTTCTTCGATCAGAGCAGGGCTTGCGCCCAGCCTGGCAAGGATTTCCCGGGCGACAGGCGGGCCTTCCTGTTCCTGATAGCGGGCGACCGTGCTCTGGAACTTGCGTTCGGCTTCCCTGATGCCGATATCGTGCAGGTAGGCGGCGGCCAGAACCACCGCCGGGTCGCCGCCTTCGGATGTGACGAGGCGTTCGGCGTAGCGCGCCACCCTGGTGGCATGAGCAATGCGTTTGAAGTCCCGTCCGAAAGTGCGTTTCATTTCCAGAGCAACCCGATCCTTGAGCAGCTCGTCCCGCTGGGCGAGCAATTCAGGCGGCAGATCACCCAGGCACTGGGCGGCATATTTACAATAGGAGGCACATCCGAAGTCCAGCCGGGGATTGACGAACCGATGCCCACAGTGAGGGCACTTTCTCCTGGTTTCGTCCTTGAAGAATTCCACCGGCTGCCCGCACTGCGGGCAGTTGACTTCAAAGATGGCGCCTGCTTCCCAATAACGGCTGTCCTGTCCCGGACATCTCATATTTTGCGCTCCCGTCCTCTCAGGTCCAAAAAGGGCAGAATCAATGCGGCCCTACCGTTCTATACTTGTTTAGCTTGAGAAGTCTCACTTTTGGATTCACGCAGAGACGCGGAGACGCAGAGAAAGCCTACTGCAATGAGTCTCCGCGTTCTCTGCGGCTCCGCGTGAAAATGAAACTTTTGAACCTCCACGAGTATAATCAGTCCCGCCGCCGTCCTTGACCTGGGTCAAGAAGCGGAAACCTTTTGAAATCCGGGCGGCTGGCTGAGTACGCTGGGGCTCTTGCCTGACCGGAACGGTTCGTGGCAGAGGCGAATCGGCCGTGGCTGCTCGAGAAAGGGACGAATTCATGGAACGGATCGACCAAATTGCCGCAATTCCCCTATTCAGATGAATCAGCAGCAGTTCATCCGGGTCGAGGGTCGCAAGATCACCCTGCGCGACCGTCAGGCCATCGAAAACCTCGCTGCCGGTGAAAAGCTGCTCCTCTGAGAAACGCCGGGAACCGGATTGCCTTTTTCGAGGCGTCGCCCTTCACCCAGCGGGACCGCCGCGGCGATTCACCTCAGCTCGCATCCTTCTTCAACTCCTGGCCCACGCTGAAGGCGGCGGCGAGTCTCTCGCCATAGCCATAGTACGCTTTTTCGGCGCCGGTAACGTAAATCAACGGGTTGATTTTCCCAACGTCAGGCTCACCGTTGGACAGACATTCCTCGGAAACATGCACTTCCTTGATCAGGGCGACGAGCAGCGCATGACTGCCCAGATAGAGGGTGTGCATCACCTTGCATTCGAGATTCAGCGGACACTGTTCGATCATCGGGGCGGTCTTGAGCACCCCGTAAAAGATCTTGAAGCCGCAGGCAGCCACCTTGTCCACCTTGTTACCCGAGAACAGACCGCAATAATCGGTTTCCCGGAGTAGATCGGCGGAAGGGACGTTAATTGAGAACACGCCGTTCTGCTGCATCCCTTTCAGGGTGTACCGATGGTGCTGGAGGGCCACTGTCAGCATCGGCGGGGTGCTGCAGGCGATCCCGCTCCACGCTGCCGTCATGAAATTGGGTTTGCCGTCAACATCTGCCCCGACGAGGAAAGCGGGCATGGGATAAAGCAAGGTTTTCGGACCGGTTCGGATTTTCTTCATGGTAGTCAACTCCTGTTGTTGCGCGTTGCGTCGTGTCTGATTTGCTGTCTTGCTGCCGTTCAGCTGCCAAAGAGTAACACCAAGACCGCGGAACGCCAAGAACTCTTGGAGTATTCGCGTGTTGCATTGAAAATAGCCGATGCTTGCTCTATAAGCATGGTGTGGGGATCTGGTGGGCAAAACGTAAATTTTTTGGCTCATCGCGGATTAGCGTGATAAACCGCCAGGCCCGCCAGGATTTGACAGCCGTCATTCCGGCATGCTTCTAGCCGGAATCCATTACTGCCAGCTGGTTGAGGAAAGCTGGATTCCGGATCAAGTCCGGAATGACGGCTTGAAAGTTCTGCCAACTTTCACGTCAATCCGCGATGAGCCAATTTTTCGAGAAGCATGATGGAATTTGTCGACCTCGTTGATATCGATGAACTGCGCCGGTTATGGGAGAGCTGCACGGCCTTCAGTGGCGCTGCAAGTGCGATTCTGGATCTGGACGGCAATATTCTGGTGGCTACCGGGTGGCAGGAAATCTGTACCCAATTCCACCGGGTCCATCCCGAAACGGCTTCTCGCTGTCGGATGAGCGATACCATTCTTGCCAGTCAGCTGGCGAAAGGAGAACGGTACAACGTTTATCGATGCCGGAATGGTCTGGTTGACGTGGCCGTGCCTATCACCATCGACGGCGAGCGCGTTGCCCACTTGTTTGCTGGCCAGTTCTTCCTCGAAGCCCCCGAGAAGGAATACTTCATGCGGCAGGCGGAACGGTTTGGGTTTGACGAAGCCGCTTATCTACAAGCTTTGGGCCGGGTTCCCATCTATGATGACCAGCAGGTCAGGGCAATGCTGGACTTTTTTTCCCGCTTGGCTCGTCTCATGGGGGAGATGGGCCTCGCGAGGAAGCGTCTCGAGAATGCCAACGCGGAACAGCGTGAACACCAGGAGCACCTGGAAGACCTGGTACAGCAGCGGACGGCTGCCCTCGCCGCTGCCAGGGAAAGGGCGGAAGCGGCCAATAAGGCCAAGAGCGTCTTTCTAGCCAATATGAGTCATGAGCTAAGGACTCCCCTTAACGCCATCCTGGGTTATTCGCAGTTGTTGCAGAGAGGTCCCTCGCTATCGCGCCAACAACGGGAATATCTGGATATCATCAATCGCAGCGGTGAACATCTGGTGGCGTTGATCAATGACGTGCTGGAAATCTCCCGGATCGAGGCCCGCCGCATCACTCTCGAACCTCAGGTCTGCGACCTCCACGTCCTGCTTCGGGATCTCGAACTCATGTTTCGACTTAGGACCGAGGCCAAGGGGCTCCACTTCGAACTGACGGGAATCGACAAGGTCCCCCACTATGTGTTGGTGGATGAGAACAAGTTGCGCCAGATCATGGTCAACCTGCTGGGAAATGCAGTTAAATACACCCGGCATGGCGGTATTTACGTGCACCTCGCCGCCGGGCGGACGGTCCCGAGCGGACTGCGCCTGGAGGTGGAAGTCAGGGATACGGGAATCGGCATTGCCGAGGACGACCTGGTGCGGGTGTTCGAGTATTTTGAGCAGGCTGCCGGTGGTCATCAGACGAAGAGCGGCACCGGCCTGGGGTTGGCTATTAGCCGAGAGTATGCCCGCATGATGGGGGGGGATATCACTGTGATCAGCCGGTTGGGGGAGGGCAGCACTTTCCGCCTGGAAATCGATATCCAGGAAAGCGTGCCGTCGGTTCGTCCGGAGAAGGTGCGGGAAAAACTGGTGGTCGGTTTGGAGCCCGGTCAGGCTGTCCCCCGGATCCTGGTTGTCGAGGATCAGGAAGAGAGCCGCAGGCTGCTGGTCCGGCTCCTGGAGGATGTGGGCTTTGAGGTGCGGGAAGCATCCGAGGGGCTGGAAGCGATCAAGGTTTTCGAGGAGTATCGGCCGCATTTCATCTGGATGGATATGCGCATGCCCGGGATGGACGGGCTGGAGGCAACGCGGCGGATCAAGGCGACCGATGCCGGCAAAACGACCGTGGTGGCGGCACTCACCGCCCACGCTCTCGAGGAGGAGCGGGAACCCATCCTGGCTGCGGGGTGCGATGAACTGGTGCGCAAACCATACCGTGAACAGGAACTCTTCGAGATCATGAGCCGCCGTCTCGGCATCCGGTACATTTACGAAGCGGCTCCTGCGGAGCCCGGGAGCGTGCCTCGGGGGGCGGAGGTGAGCTCGGAGGAGGTGGCGGCGTTGCCGCTGGCGCTGCGTGAGGAGCTGCACGAAGCGTTGCTTCGACTCAACATGGCCCGCATTTCAGCGGTTATTGAAAGAATTGCTGAGCGCGATGGTCGCCTGGGCGCTGCCCTGAAAAGGCTTGCCGAGAGCATGGATTATCATCGCCTGCTGCTGCTGTGTGAGGAAACCGGAAGGGAAGCCTGGAGAGGCAACATATGAGCGGTTGCGCCAAGGACCATAAGCATCGGGGTCAGATCCTGGTGGTTGACGACTCCCCGGGCAGCCTCAAGCTGTTGACCGACTTTCTGGGGCGTCACGGGTATCAGGTGCGTCCCGCTGCCGACGGTCATCTGGCCCTGAGATCCGTGGCCGTCGAGGCTCCCGACCTGATTCTGCTGGATGTGCTCATGCCCGGTATGGACGGCTATGAAGTCTGCCGTCGGCTGAAGGCCGACCAACAGTCCCGCCACATCCCGGTGATCTTCATCAGCGGTCTGGATGAAGTCGTCGACAAGCTCAAGGGTTTCGAAGCCGGGGGAGTGGACTACCTCACCAAACCCTTTGATCCGGACGATCTGCTGGCGCGGGTCACAACCCACCTGACCCTCCGGCGCCTGCAACAGGAAGTGGAGGCGCAGAATCGGGAGCTTGGAAGAGAGATCGCCGAGCGCAAAAAGGCCGAAGAGGCACTCCACCAGATCCATGCCGAGCTGGAACGGCGGGTGGCTGAGCGTACGGTCGAACTGGCTCAGGCCAACGCGCGGCTGAAGGTTGAAATCTCCGAACACCGGCGGACGGAAAGAGAACTCATGCGCCTGGTCACCGCCATTGAGCAGGCCGCGGAAGGCATCTTTACAACCGATAGCAACTATATCATCCAATACGCCAACCCGGCCTTTGAACGCATGACCGGCTATGACCGGAGCGAGCTCATCGGGCAGCACACGCGCATGCTCAAGAGCGATAGGCATGGCAGCGAATATTATGCCGGGATCCGCCGATGCCTCATCGCTGGCGGGGTGTGGTCGGGTCGCCACACCAGCAGGAGAAAAGACGGCACCTACTATGAAGTGGAAGTCACCGCTACCCCGGTCCGCGAGAGGACCGGAGAAATCATCAACTACGTCGGGATCCACCGGGATGTCACCCACGAGGTGAAGCTGGAAGCGGAACTCCGCCAGGCCCAGAAGATGGAGGCGATCGGCACCCTGGCCGGGGGCATTGCCCATGACTTCAACAACATCCTGGCAGCCATCGTCGGCTACACGGAAATGGCCCGTTCCCGAGTTCCCCCGGACAGTTCGGCCCTGCGCAACCTCGATCAGGTGCTCAAAGCCAGCCATCGTGCGACCGATCTGGTGAAGCAGATCCTGGCCTTCAGCCGGCAGCGGGAACAGGAACGACGACCGCTGCAGATCGCACCTATTATCAAGGAAGGCCTCAGGCTGCTGCGTTCCTCCCTGCCCACCACCATCGAGATTCGCCATAACCTGGCCGGCGATCGTGAGCAGGCGGCGGTGCTGGCCGATCCCACCCAGATCCATCAGGTCCTGATAAATTTGTGCACCAATGCCGCTCATGCCATGCGTACCACCGGTGGGGTCCTGGAGGTGACCGTCACGGAGGCCGAAATCCCTGACAGTGCTGCCCCCACTCGGGTAGAGGGAGCCCCGGTGCCCTATGTGAAGCTGGCGGTGAGCGATACCGGTCATGGGATGGAGGCAGCGGTCAAAGAGCGCATCTTCGAACCCTACTTCACCACCAAGCAGGTGGGGGAGGGAACCGGCCTGGGGCTGGCGGTGGTCCAGGGGATTGTCAGGAGCCACCGGGGGATGATTACGGTCGAAAGCGAACCGGGACGGGGAACAACCTTCGAGGTCCTGCTGCCCCGGATCGAGAGGGAACCGCCCCAGCACCCGGCAGCGCCGGAGCAGCTGCTCACCGGGAGCGAACGAATCCTCTTCGTCGACGACGAGCAGACCATGACGGATCTGGGCCGGGAGATGCTCGAACCGCTGGGTTACCAGGTCACGATAAAAACCAGCAGCTCTGACGCGCTCGAAACCTTCCAAACCCAACCTGACGCATTTGATCTGGTCATCACCGACATGACCATGCCGGGGCTCACCGGCAGCGAATTGGCGCGAAGACTCATGGCGATCCGGGCCGATATCCCGATCATTCTCTGTACCGGCTTCAGTGACCTCATCGACCAGAAACTTGCCGAGGAAGCAGGGATTCGGGCGTTTGTCATGAAGCCCTACGTCATTGCCAACCTGACCCGGATCATTCGCGAACTGCTCGACCACCACTGACCGTCCGCCTTCCAGGCGATGGCGGCGTCGTAATTGGTGCCGCTCCGCAGAACCAAGTGACCATTCTCCCCAGGTGTCATTCCGGCATGCTTCTGGCCGGAATCCATAAATTGTCCGGATACCGGCTTCCGCCAAGCTGCCGAAAGGCCGGTGTCCACCTATTTGGGTTGAGTTGTGCTCAGATCTTGCAGAACAGTGGTTCGAGGGCCTGATATTTGATTCGTTCCATCAGGTGATGCGGCCTGGTTGCATTCGAAAGCGTATTCCTGCTGGAGGGTGTGGGCTCTGCTTCAACGGCGTTTCCCTTGACCCGGTTTGCCCGCTGCAATCCTTCCCGATAGATTCGAAGCACGGTTTCCACATGTTGCGCGGTGATGACCATGTCAGTTTTTCCTCCTGCAACACTCAATCGGCCAGCCGGGTGCCGCACTTTAGCAAAAAATGCCAGCGCTCTTCCGGGTTGCCGTCGCAGCCGCCATCAGGGCCGTTGCGGATTACCGGTGGCGTTTCGCGACTCTTCCTGGTAACCTGCCGCCTGGAAATTCACCTGCTGCTGAGGTGCGGTCATTGCCCGGGGATCTGGAACTGCGGCACATCCGTGGCGCGGGCGGCAGGTTCCTTAGACCCCGAAGCCCGCTTCGCGATCGGGGATGTCCAGGAGGTTGCCCAAACCTCCTCTGTTGGGGAGCGAATCAGCATGACCAGTGTGCCAGTGGAGGTTCTCCTCCTGGCCGTCATTGTCCTTTTGGCAGTGGTGGCCATCCTTCAGATCATCCTGCTTTTCCGCAACCGAGGCGTCGATCTCGCACCGCTCCAGCAGGCACTCCAGCCCTTGGAACAGGCCTGCGAACGGGTGGAACGCTCGGTGCGGGAAGAAATCGCCCAGAATCGCAGGGAGTCGGCCAATGGGTTTCGGCAGTCCCGTGAGGAGCTGACCCATGCCCTCAAAGGGGTTGCCGACAGCCTGCTCCGGCAGTTGGTGGGGCTTACCCAGATCACGGACCGGAAGCTCGAACGGGTGCGGGAGACTGTGGAGGAAAAGCTCACGGGACTGCGCGAAGACAATGCCAGACAGCTCGAACAGATCCGGACGACGGTGGACGAGAAACTCCAAAGCTCTCTGGAAAAGCGGCTGGGGGAATCCTTTCGACAGGTCAGCGAGCGGCTGGAACAAGTTTACCGGGGCCTGGGCGAGATGCAGACCCTCGCTTCCGGGGTGGGCGACCTCAAGAAGGTTTTAACCAACGTGAAGACCCGCGGCACCTGGGGTGAGGTCCAGCTCGGAGCCATGCTCGAACAGGTGCTCACTCCGGACCAGTACGCCGCCAACGTAGCGACCAGAGACGGCGGCGAACGGGTCGAATACGCCATCATCCTGCCGGGCCGAAGCGATGATGGCAACGAGGGGGTCTGGCTTCCCATTGACGCCAAGTTCCCGGTGGAAGACTATCACCGGCTTCTGGACGCCCAGGAGAAGGCCGAGGCGCAAGCAGCGGAGGAGGCCGCCAGGCAGTTGGAAGGCCGGATCAAACAGGAGGCGGGAGAGATCTGCCGGAAGTATCTGAACCCGCCGCAGACAACCGACTTCGGCATCCTCTTTCTGCCGACGGAAGGGCTTTTCGCCGAAGTCCTGCGCCGCCCCGGGTTGACCGAGTTCGTCCAACGGGAATACCGGGTGCTCGTCGCCGGCCCCACGACCCTTTGGTCAATCCTCAACAGCCTTCAGGTGGGATTCAAAACCCTGGCTATTCAGAAGCGTTCGAGTGAGGTCTGGAACCTGTTGTCGGCGGTCAAAACGGAGTGGGGACGATACGGGGAGGCTCTCGAAAAAGTGCAGAAGAAGTTGCACGAGGCCTCAACGACCATCGAAAAAGCGCAGACCCGCACGCGGGCCATCGGTCGCCGGCTCAGAGAGGTTCAGGGGCTTCCGGCGGCGCAGGCTCGATCGGTGCTGGCGGGGGAGGGCGGTTCGACCGCCGGGGATGATGAGACGGACGCAACTCCTCCCGGCTAACAGAAATCCTGGGTGGCATAAACCCGATCGTCGCCGGAAATTGCTATGCCGATGCCGTGGGTCTGCCAGGAGGGTTCGAGGAGGTTTTGGCGGTGCGTCGGGCTGCTCATCCAGCCCTTGACAATGGTCTGGGCGATGGTTTCCAGGTCCTTCCAATAGGTTCGCGTGACGACCTCGCCGACGTAGTCGCGGGCCTCATAGAGACTGGTCTCGTAGATGTTTTCGGAACCCATGTAGACTGCCGAACCGACCTGGATCTGGCAAACGAAGCCCTGCTGCGAGTAGCGGTAGGCGAGATCATGGCCTTCCGGACTGAGGTGCGCGAAGTAGTGCCGCCGCGCCATATCCCGGCTGTGTCGGCGGGCGACTTGCTGAACGACCGGGTTCCACGCCAGCGGGGTGAGCCCTCGTTTCACCCGTTCATGATTGGCCAGCTGATGGATGCGCTGTTCCAGCGCATCGATGTCCATTCCAGGCCTTGCGGTCGTGCCGTCCCCATCGACGCCGACTCGCGGGCCTCCGCTCACCCAGGCTTCCGGTGCGCACCCCGTTGTCAGGGCCCCCACGACGACGGCCAGGGCGATGATGATCCCATGCCGCCAACAGATTTTCGGACAAGCCTTCATGCTGCAATCCTCCTGACAGGGGAGGTGGGGCCTCCCCGCGCTGAATCATCTCCTCTGGCCGGCTGGTCGCCACGCCCGCCGCGCAAGAAAGACGTGACAATCCTCGCCAACCTGACCAATAGTGTCAACTGAATTCCGAGCCCCCGGCTGCTGCCAGGAATGCCCAACGACCCCTGCGGCGCTGTTCCCGTGGCGCACGCCGACCTGGGAAAGGGTTGAGAGGGCGACCCGGGGAAGATAGCGGGGGGCTCCGGCGTGGATTTTGCTAGGAACAGGACAAGCTCATCCGAGGAGAGCGGGGGACGTTTGGTTCGATCGCGGCAGGCATCATCTTGCGCCTGCGGGTGGATTTTGCTGGAAGAAGGATACTGAGGAGTTCTGGGACAAGCGGCGAGCCTGGGACGGGGCGGGGAGGTAATGGATGAAACACCGGAATCGCGGCGATCTTTTTGGGATCCTGCTGGTTTTTGCGGGGGTCCTGCTGATCGTCTGCTGGGTGGCAGGGTGGGTTGAGAAAGAGACGTTGCAGTGGTTGTGGATCCTCCTGCTATATTTCTGGATCGGGTACATGTCGGGAGAGGTCGGGGCTCTCGACCGCCGCATTTCCTGGGGTTTTGAAACCGGCTTTGTCGGTTCTGATTCCCTCAATACGCGCCAGCTGACCGTGAGAGCGATGAAGGGCGGCGGCGGTATTGCCATCGAGAACGATGGTGGTGCCCGGATCGCCATCGAGAATCAGGGCGAGCGGCTCGTTTTGTTGATCCAGGATGGTCAGGGTGGAGCACCTGCCGTGGTCGATATTCGACAGCTGGCGGTGTTGGCCGGGTCTCTGGCGGAAAAGATTCCTGCCGAGACAAACCTGGATGATGGCCGTGCCATGCGGGCGTGAACGGGTTGCGGGTTGCGAGCTGCGGGTTGCGGGTTGCGAGCTGCGGGTTGCGGGTTGCGGGTTGCGAGTTGCGGGTTGCGGGTTGCGGGGAGAGGTGGCCGAGGAAGGGGGCTGATGCCTGCCGGTCGCCCCTGCCTGGCGGCTGCTCAGAAGCGGGCGATCTCCGGTTGCGATTCGAGGATCTCGGCCACTTCCTCGAGCAGGCGGTTCACGGCTTCCCGATCAAGGTTCAACGCGGTGGTGCTCGACACGGCCGTCAGGTCCAGGTCGGGCTTCCTGAGTGGGCCGATCTCCAGCTTGTGACAGCAGGCATTGGCAAGGTGCACGAGGTGGGACAGCAGCGGCGTGATGGTTGAGCGCTCTGGATAATGATGGTTGCCGATAGCCTCTTCGATTTCGCGGGCAAAATTCCACTTGCCCGCAACGGCCCGGCCCACCTCGGCGTGAGAAAAGCCGAAAACCTCCTGCTCCAGTTCCGCGAAAGTGTGCTCCTGGGAGTTGTAGACCTCCTGGACGATGGATGACATCTTTTCGGGATAGCGCAGATTGAGAATGACTTTGCCGATATCGTGCAGCAGGCCGACCAGGAACGCCTCCTCGGACCTGGGAAAGTGCAGGGTGCGGGCGAGCTTCTGGGAGATTGAGCCACACACCAGGGAATGCTCCCAAAGGAGTTTTTCAGTCAACCCGTAGCTCTTGAACAAATCGTTAAAGACCGAGGTCAACACCAGGGAGCGGACGCTGTTGAAGCCCATGAGCACGATGGCGTCGGTGAGGCGGGTGACTCTTCGGGCATGCCCGAAAAAGGGCGAATTGGCGATTCGCAGGACGCGCGCTGCCAGTGCCTGATCCTTGGACAGCAGCTGATTGATTTCCTTGGGGGAAGCACTGGGGTCGGAGAGCTTCTCGATGACCAGATTGGCAACCTGGGGCATGGTGGGAAGATCCCCGGTCGTCCTGACGATTCTTGCCAGCAGAGAGTTTTCGGCCATTCACTTGCCCCTTTACCCAGGCTGCAATCAGCCCGTTCCGTCATTGCCCCCTAGTACCGCGCGGCATAAGTCGTAAACCGCTTAGGGCAGGTGTCTTGCTGTTCTTCCTTGCCGTTGCGTTTCATGTTCATTCAACGCAACCTACGGAGGGCATCGGCCCTAACGCGAGGATGGCAGGTTGCGTTGAGAGGAGCGAAACGCAACCTGTGTAAGGGTGCCGAACTTTCGCCGCGCTGTACTAAGTGGCGCGCCACAGGATTGAGGGACCCTTCTGCCAGGGCGTCATTCCGGCATGCTCTAGGCCGGAATCCATAGATTGCCTGGATACCGGCTTCCGCCGGTATGACGAAAGAGGGGTGGACACCTATTTATGGGGAGCTGTACGGAGGCTCAACCCACCGGCGTCAGGCCCAGTTCGTTCATGAATGCCTCAAACCCGACTTCGTCAATGACGCGGCCCAGGCGCCTGGCCTTTCCCGCCTGCCGGTACCACTCGACCACCTTGTCGACCAGGGCGAGAGCTTCTTCATCCTTCAGGTTGACGGCGATCACATCCGCCAGCCGGGGTTTGAGGCCGGACACGAATCCCCCTGCCAGCACCCGCCAGCCCTTGGCGGTCCCGACCAGGCCGACGTCCTTGATGGACGATTCGGAGCAGTTGTTGGGGCATCCCGAGACCCCCATCTTGAACTTGAAAGGCAGGACCAGGCCGTGGTACCGCTCATCCAGTTTGAGCCCGACGCCCACCGCGTCCTGCATGCCGAGCCGGCAGAAGGTGGTGCCGGGGCAGAGTTTTACGGAACGCACACACAGCCCGATGGCGGCACCGGGTGAGAGTCCCAGCTCCTGCCACACCTGATCCAGATCCTCGGGCCGCACCCCCACCACCGCAAAACGTTCCGCCGAGGTGAGCTTGATCGCCTTGGCGCCGTACTTCTCGGCGGTATCGGCCAGCCGTCGCAGGAGATTGAAGTCGGTGATGATCCCGCCGGGTATGTGCGGCGCAATCGCGTAGGTTTCCTTGTCTCGCTGCAAAATTGCCCCTTTTTCCAGCAAATCCGAAGCCATCGGTTTTCTCCTTGATTTGGTTGACAATAGTGGTGTCTCGCCGCCCCCCGCTTCCCGCCCGATGGGCAACCGTTCGCTGCCCTGGTTCGCGGGAATGGCGCCGAGTCTTTTCAATACAACAGGAGGGCATTCGGCACAAGAGCTCAATCCTGTTCTGTGGTCCTCAGCTCAGTCCGTACGGCAGTCTGACCACAAACACCGTGCCCCGGCCGGGTTCGCTGTCGCAGGTGATGGACCCGCGGTGGGCTTCCACGATGGTTTTGCCGATGGCCAGGCCCAGTCCCGTTCCCTGTTTGCCTTTGGTGGTGAAAAAGGGGTCGAAGATTCTTTCTTTGGTCTCGGGAGTCATGCCCGGCCCGGTGTCGGCGATCCGGATTTCCAGGAACCCATCGGTCATCCTGCCTGAGACGTCGATTCGGTCGCCGTCGGCCATGGCTTCCAGCGCGTTCTTCAGAATGTTGGTGAACACCTGGTGGATGAGACCGAGGTCCACGGCGACCGGGGGGAGCTCGGCGGGCCAGTCCAGGTTGAGCGTGATGCCCCTGCTCTCGGCCTGCGCCCGCATCACGTAGAGGAGCTCCCGCAGCGTTCCTTCGAGGGATGCCCGCTGCAGGTTCAGCTCCGGTTTCTTGGCGAACTGGAGGAAGTTCTGGATGAAGTTCCGGACTCTCACCGCATCCTTTTCCATGATTTCGACCGCCTTCCGGCTGCCCGCGCTGAGCTGATCGTTCTTCAGGATATAGAGGGTTGCTGCCATATTGTTCAGGAGGTTTCCCACCTCGTGGGTGACCTTGCTGGAAGCCGCGCCGAGGGTAGCCAGGTTACGTGCCTGGGCCAGCTCGCGGGCGCTCTCCACCTCGCGCTCGACCAACTGCTTGAGGGAATCGGCCATGTCGTTGAAAGCCGTCCCGAGCTCGCCGATTTCATCCTGGGTCGCAATCGCCACCCTCTGATCCAGTTCGCCCCGGCCAAACCGCTGCACCTCGCGGTGGAGGGTATGGACCGGCTGCAGGAAGCGGCGGATGCGGGACCAGGTCAGAAGGGTGGTGATGGCGCAGATGAGCAGGGTGATCCCCAGTGCCAGCCAGAAGCTCTCATAAAGATAGCCGTAGATCTCACGCTCTGTCTGACGGAGAGCGAGTAACCAGTCGACCCCCGGCACATTGTAGGCAAGGCAGAACCAGCTCCCATCAGAGTGCTCTTCCGACCACTCGACCAGCTCATCGGGGGATTCAAGGAGCTGCTGCACAACGAAAGGCGGCACTCCCTGCTCGGCTTTGACAACCCGGTCGATCTCCCGATGGCCGATGAGCTTCCCGGTATCGTCGAGCAGATAGACCGTGCCGGTCTCGCCGATGCGAATCCCTTCCAGCACATCCCAGATGACCTTGAGGTTCAGCTCCGCCGTCAGCACCTGGCTCACCCGGCCCAGGCGCATCACCGGCGCGGCCAGATAAATGTAGGGGAGGTGCTCGGGGGTCACCATGACTTGGGAGGTGGCCAGCCGCCCGGCCGCAGCTTCCCGGTAGACATCGAGCTGGTCGAGCGCCTCGGCGCCCAGCCGCTGGCCGACGGCAACGGGTTCCTGGCCATCCTGGGAAAGGAGCGTCAGGGTGACGAACTGGTCGGCAATGTGGTGGAAGGCGGTGAGGGCCATCTGCTGCTGCCAGGCGTCCACTTTGGTAGCCGCCACCACCCAGGCCAGGCTCTCGATGCCGGTCCTGGAACTTTGCACGAAGGCCCGGATCTCACCTGCCGAGCTCTTGATGATGCTGGTGTAGTCCTGCCGGACGGTTTGCTTGAAACTCCGGTAGCTGGCCCAGGAGAGGATAAGCCCGGTTATGGCCAGAGAGAGCACCACGATGGGCAGAACAAAGAGGAGTGCTCTAATGAGCAGCGCTTTCTTGGCCATGGTTACCCCGCTTGGAGCAGCCCGGAGAAGCAGCCAACGCCGATAACGAGAGCCGGGCTATTGCCAAGGTTTGTACACATCACCGCTCCTCACCTCTTTCGATGGGCGCGAGCTCTTCCGCGGTAGGGGAAACCTTCTCGAGCTCAGACACGAATTGGTCGTACTCGAGCACACCCTCCAGGGCCTCCAGCGACAATGTGTCAAGCGCCTCGATGCTTTCCGCTTTGATTTCCTGGACGGTCATGGCGATGCTCCCAGGATGGTCAATGTTCGCCGCATTCTTACAGGTTCGTGGTTCTCCGGTCAAGCCGTGCAGCCATGGCAATTGGGCTCACGTTTTTCGGTCGTGTTTGCAGCGGGCCTTCTGGATCGTTCCCGGATCCTGTTGCGGTCCGTTGGTGCTGCTGTTTTTTTAATGGTATCATGCCAACCATGGATGTTGTTTCAACCGCGTGTTTGCAGCGTTTCGCAAGCTGAAACAACTGACCTGGACTCGATCCTGACGGGACAAATCAAGCGAACACCCTTTTTTGTGGTGCGGGGCTAACGAATTCTGAGATAATCTTGAAGGTATGGTTGAAGGATATGGGCTCGGTTGTGCCTGAACTGTTTGGGGGAGTAGTGAGAAGATGCTGAAGCGCTCATGCTCGTTTTTGCTGCCGGTGGTGTTGGCCCTCGCCGTGCTCTCCTGCGGCAAAACCGATTTGTCGTCCGCAGCCGGTGGGAACCGAAACGAAAACATGCTCCGGATCGATGTCCCGGCGCCCTTCGGTTCCCTGGATCCCTGTTTGGGGCCGTTTTACGGCTCTACCAGCATCTTCCCCCTGCTTTACAGCCACCTCTTTGTACCCAACGATAACGGGACGCTGGAACCGGACCTGGCAACCCGGTGGGGCTATGATGCAGCGACTCTGACCTGGAACATTCAGCTTCGAGACGACGCCCTTTTCCACGACGGCCGCCGCGTGACCGTCAAGGATGTCGAGTATTCCATTCGTCATTTACTGAAAGACCAGCGTCCACAGGTATACAGCGCCGTAGACCGGATGACACAGGTTGGCGATACCACCCTGCGCATTAGTCTCAAAGCGAACGATCCCGCCTTCCCCATGAAGATCTGGGATATGTCGATCGGTCCTGAGCACACGGGGGGAACAGACGGTTATCAAGATCATCCCATAGGGTCCGGACCTTTCAAATTCAGTTATCGACAGGGAATGGAGGAGGTCGGCCTGGCGGCTTATGACAAGTACTATGGCGGCCGTCCGTCTCTGGACGGCATGGTTTTTAGGTCTCAACCGGATGGGGAAAAATCCTGGGCCAGGCTCCTTGCGGGAGCAACGGATATCGTTCTCGGGCTCTCGCCGAAGGATTACCGCATCGTGAGCCAATACCGGGAAAGGTTCTATTTCGACGCCAGAGCCACGGATACCTATTCGATCCTGCTTTATAATACGACCGATCCGCTGTTTGTGGATCCCACGGTGCGTTTGGCGCTGGCCCATGCCGTGGACAGGAAGGCCATCATTGACGGAATATTGCATGGCGCTGCAGCGGAAGCGATTGGGCCGGCCGGCATCGCTTCTCCCTACCACAACCCCGAGCTGAAACCGATCCCGTACAAGCCGGCCAGAGCGGTGGAACTGCTTCGCCGGGCAGGCTGGAGTTACACTGCCGATGACCGGTTCCTCTATCGGGACGGCAAACGTTTCGAATTCACGATTCTGGTTTTTGAAGGAAGCCGGGTTGACCGAAGTGTCGCCGAATGCCTGCAGCTTTTCCTGAATGACGTGGGCATCAAAACGCGTCTACAGCTCCTCCCTCAAAATGAGCTGGTTCGACGGTATTTGTACAATAATGAGTTCCAAGCCGCATTGACCGTCTTCGGAGCCCCTCCTCAGATTCCGGGGGCGATGAGAATCGCGTGGGCAAGCGAAAGGGGCTGCAAATCGGCCGCGGGAATCTTTGACCATCCCTTGGTTAACCACCTGTTTGATGAAGCTGTTCGGGCTGAGGGAACCGCCAGAGGCGAAAAGCTTTATCATGAAATTGACGCCCTGATAGCCTCGCTCCAGCCTGGAATGTTCTTGTTCCACAAGACTACGTCAAATGTGCTGTCTAAGCGGTTTCAAGCGCAAGGCCGATTTTCCCTTGACAACTCGGGAACCTGCAAATTGAAATGTCTTTCCCTTGCCAACCCCTGAAAACCCTCATCCTTAGAGCGTGTCTAAAAGGTTGTTGTTACCGTCACCCCCGCGCAGGCGGGAGTCCAGTAATATACTGCAAAACCTGGATTCCCACTTCCGCGGGAATGACGAAAGAGGCAATTGTTAAGCCTTTTTGGACACCCTTTAGTCCGATCCCACACAAATGAAGTTCTATTTTAAACCCGTCGTGCCCGCGGAGGCTGGATAACACCATCGGGGTGCTTATTGGGCGCCCTTCTTGACCAGCCTCAGAAAGGATTTTGCGGGGGCATCATTAACATACTGTATTTATTGCTTAAAAAATTAGTCAGAAAACGACCGGTTCGTCGGCTCAATCACGATCTACCTAATAAAGGCGGATGACCCGGTTGCATAAAAAAAGACTTTGGAAAGGAGGACCTCTCATGTACGTGATTGATGATGGCAGGTATGATGTCGAGGGTATGGTGTTCGCTTGTTGCCTGACTGGCCCGTTTACGGACGCCTAGCTCCTAACCCTAGCCCCTCGGGTGATTTCGATTGCCCGAGGGTTCGCCCCCTCCCTGTCCCGGCGTGATGGATTAAGATTTCTGCTCCTCCTGAATACGGCTTCGGGCGGTGAGGAAAATGCCGGGAACGCAACGCAAAGAGCAACCGTGCGGAGGCATCCTGGGTGTTCCGCACACAACCGGCTCCTGCCTCGTTCCGCTTCTGGCGGTGGATGCGCTTTGAGCGTACCCACCGTCAGGGTACCCCTCAAAAAGCGTGTCCAAGAAATTGTTGTTACCGTCACCCCCGCGCAGGCGGAGGTGACGGTACGGGAGAGTCCCGCAAGAGCTTCCGATGATTCGCAAATTGCTGAGATGCCGGCACCCAGGAGAGCACCACCCCTGGCAGGTGCTTCGCCAACCCTCGCGGAGCGATCAAAACGTACCGCTATATTTCAAGAAGGCCCAATGGCAAGGATGTGCCGGACCCGAACCGCTCTCACCGGGCTTCATTCGGCCCCGTTCCGCTCCGGCGGATGAACCGCCAAGGCAGGAGGCAGCTCCGCAGGTGCCGATAGAATTCCTTTTTCACAAATAGTCTCTGAGCCAAGTGATGAACGGTCGTGGGGCGGCCCATCGTCACGAACCGCCCATGGTGCGGCTAACGGGGTCTCGGGCGGCCTTCCATCAGGCCGCGGCCATTATTGTGGGAGCGCTGCCCGACGAGAGTACGGCAAGCGCCCGCCGTCTCATGAACTCCTCCAGCATAAGCCAAAGGACTTCTTCCTGGCAATCGATCCCGTCAAAGCCCTCGCCCCTTGCCAGGGAATTCAGGCGGCAGCCGCCCCAGCAGCGGGGAAAAAGGGCGCAGTCGTTCAGACATCTATCAGGGTATTTCCGTTGGAGGAGCTGAGATTCCGCTACGAAGTTAATTCCTTTGTCGATATGGCCGTAAACCATTTCGCCGCTTTGCAGCGAGGCGCAGGCGGTGATGGAACCGTCCGTATCGAAGGTGATCCGGGAGCGAAGGTCGGCGGTGCAGGCGTTCCACGGTGGACGCACAAACTGGCGATAGCCGCGCTCGTCGGCTGCATGCAGAAGGTACAGGTACTTGGCCGGATCGCCCATCATGCCCTTGTAGGTGGTCTCGTCTCTTCTGGCCATGATCGGGGTGAATGAGACTTTCGTAACCGCAAGGCCGTACCGGCTGAAGTCATCCAGCATCTCGGGGATCTGGAGGTAGTCGTCGGAGCTGCTGTCGTACTGCGTCTGCACCTGGATGGCGATTTTCCCGTCGGAGATGACGGCAAGGTTCTTCAGAATGAGCTCATATGCATTGCCCCCATTCTTCGAAGCGTCCCTCATGGGCCTCAGCTTGTTGTGAACCGGAGCGGGTCCCGCAATACTGACCCGAATGCTCGTAAGTCCGACCTCGATGAGCTTCGAAATTATCGTGGGGGTGATCAGAGCGCCGTTGGTGATGAGGGAAAATTCATAATCGATGCCGCAGCCCCGGAAGAAGTGGGCGCGGCGGGTGGCGCTTTCCAGGAGGATTTTCGGGTTGAGGAAGACTTCGCCGCCCGAATAGAGATCTTCGATGTGCCGCGGCCGCTTCTTTCGAGCCAGTTCGAAGATGAAGCGATCTACAGCCAGGGCCGTTTTGTGGCTCATGTGGTAGCTTTCCGCATCCACGATACAATAGGTGCAGGCGTTATTGCAGCGGCGCGTCACCAGGGTTTTCGTTTTGATCGTACCGAAGTCGTGCACGATTTGCTGCCGGAACGCTGCCAGGACGGCGTTTTCATCGACGGCCTTCCCGGGCAGAAAGCCCTGCCGCAAAAGAGCACCGACGATTTCCGGCGGGGCCTGGACGGGATCGTTCCGGACGATGGCCCAGGTCGGCTCCGGCAAGACGATATGGGCGCCGGTCATGGTGTGGAAGACCGATGCATAGGTTGCTCCGTCCTTTTCAACAGGTACTTCGGCTATGAATCTTGACAATTTGACGTCGCTCATGGTTCTCCTCCCTCAATCGAAGTGCATGAATTCCATGGCGAGGCCTAGCGCGATCTCCACCCCGCCGCTGATCTATGTCTCTTGAAATTCATATCGCTGCAAAAGGGGTAAAACGGTCGGAGGAGACTAAGATCTGATCATGCCTAAAATCCAATGACGCCCGATCCTTGCGCCGATTTGCTCCAGAATCAACGCGAATCGTGCCCGAACGATTTTGAAAAGCGAAGTATGAGTATGAAATCTATATCGCATCTCCCATGAAGCCAGCAAAATAACGCTAACGACACTGCCAACGGCGAATGCCTTCATGAGAAGTTCCGTGGGGTGCGAAAAAAATATCCTCACGAAAAGACCAACATCGAGGGGCGGACCGGAATTCCCAGGTGGTGATAGTGCGGCCGCAAGCATCGTGGTCATGGTCGTATAAACGAACAGGGGGAATGCTATTGCCCCAAAGATCACCTCACCGGCAACACTCCACGGATTGAGGATCCTAAAATTCTTTACCACGACAATGGCAATTGCTGCACAGATCGGCAGTGTTAGGACATCAACCATAAATGACGGCGGGGGGAAAGAACCCTCGCCACTCCAGGCGGCCAATGTGGTGGACCACGTGAAAAGCGCAATGCCGGCCATTGTGTAGCTCCAAACATAGGATGGCACGGCGGCAACGAATTGGACTATGGGACCAATGCCAACATAGCGAGGGGGGAAGCGATCGATCTCATCGGGGTCATGCGGGGATACCGCGGTAGTATGGCTCCATAGCAAAACGGCGGCAGTCAGGACAAAAGGCGGAAGGGCTACTGCAGCCAGCCACAAGGGTCTGATGATGGATGCAATGCCAAAAGTACTGGAGAACCTATCGATTAGAACAAACGACAAAGGAATGAGGACCGTGAGGAGGATCGTCGTGACCCAAGGCACCAACCCATAATCCCGCAAACCGGTGTGTCGGCGTGGCGAAGTGTGTGACATTACAGCAACCTCGCCGAAGTAAACCGCATCGAAGACACTGACCACCCCATAGCACCATACAGGGTCGAGCATCAGGATCAGCGACCGCACGAGAACCCACATTGCGACGGTAGACGCCACCAACGCTCCGGTGCGCGGGGCGATTCCCTTGGCATGCAGCCGTCGGTCGGGTCCGGGTATTGCCGTACTCCAGCCGGCAACTACATCACCGCGACGGGAGATATCAGTTGTTCCCTCGTAGGGCAGCGATAGAGGACCGATCTCGAGGGTGCGCGCTGCAAGAGCATCGGCAAAGAACTCACGGGTAGCCACCAAGTTCGGCAAGACCCCATTTGCGGCGACAGCGATGAAAGCCAGCAATACAACAATGAACGCTGCGAGAAGTCCGAGGCACACAGGAAACGGCAGGTTTCGCAAGAGATAAGTGGGAAAAGCGGCGGCGGCGGCCATCATTATCGGGGAAGCTATCAAGGCTGCAGATATCGCTGTCAGGAGAAACGCAAGCGAACGCCCCCATGACCACAGCAAATTATCGGAGCTCGACCCATGCATCTCTTCATGTACGATAAGAAAGGCGAGTTGTTCGGACACATTGTCCAGGAACTTGCGATAGAGCTTTTGTGTGAAGTTGGCGGGCAAAAAGACGGCCTTCATCTTTTTGCTGTATCCGGCCTCGTCGCTGTGATCGATCCGCTTGAACAAGGTTGACTTAGAATTTGAGAGCTCCAATGCACGCTGCACCCTTTTTCTTGGTTGCTCGCTATTGGCGCCGGTCTCGGTCAATAGCTTCCCTCTCGGTGACTTTCGGGCGACTCTGAAGACCACCGCTCCCAAGACAAATGCTAAGACGATCGCCAGAAACTCCACCCACGACGTTGGGTGAGCTGCCAGACGCTGCGGCCAGGCCGTGATAACGTCATTGACAAAAGAAACAAAATCCGCAACCTTGTCGCCCCGCTCCAATGGCACAAACTGATGCTGCGCCTGGCGTAAGGCGGGAAAGAAGCTGGAACCTCTATAGAGAGCATAGCCGAGTCCAAACGACATGGTGGCTAAAAAGCACCACATTGCGATTTCAAAACGTTTTGCACGACGGCGAATTGACTCGGGAGTCGCGGCAAACCGTTCATTCATCGATGGCGGACCCCATTGCCCGCATGACCGCCTCAGCCACGTTTTGGGCGATCGCGTTGACGAGTACCTCGATCTCTTTATCGTTCAGCTCGATGAGCTCCCTACGCTTCTGAAAAAACGAGGACAAATGGGCAACCAAAGTCGAGTTCCAAACGCCTTTCCTCAGGTCTGATCGATTGCCTGCACACCACTCCCACGCTGAAACGATGGCCTTGGCAATAAATGGCAGGATATCTCCACCCAGACCCGAGGCCGGGGCTAAACCGGTGTCCAGGCCATAATGCATTTGTCCACGCGTTTGCTTCCAATAAGCCATGTGAAGATCGACATCGTCCAAGACTTCGGCTGCAACCGCGCCGGCGATACGATCTATTATGTCCTGCTCCGGCTTCAAGAAATCCTCCTCCGGGTGTTGAACTGAGGCGGCCGTTCCCATCGCATTCCTCGAAGCTTCTTTCTTCCGTTCCGCAATTCTTGTTTGAAGTTGTTCCAAATCGGCGTTTCCCAGCGCTTTAAGCAGGGCGGCATCAGGATCTTTGTCAATGGCATGCTGCCAGCCCTCTCGATCCGCTTCGAGTTTCATCACTTCAAAGCGGCATCTCTCACACGATTTAATGTGCTCCGAGACATCCTGCCTCTCCACCTCGGAGAGATCATTGTAGACATAATCCAGGATCATATCGTCCGGAGGGCAATCACTGCCAGGTTTCATGCTCTTGTAGAAATCATCCATACGTCTGAGTATCTTCTTCAAGGTTTCATCATTCATAGGTCTGTTCCTTATTGAAGCGGAGTCCGGGTTCCGTAGCGGCCCAAAACACAGTTTCGTAGATGCCCAAAGGCTCGCCGGCAATGAGTCCTTGCCGTTTCGACAGCTTCCTGTATGATTTCGGAAATCTCAGAGTATGACAACTGTTCAAAGTGGCGCTTAATGACGACATACCTATCGTAGGACCTCATTTCAGAAAGGCATTCCATTATGATTTCACGAAGTTCTTTCTGTAGAAGTGCGTCTTCAGGTGAAGAATCGCCTCTGCCGGCATCTTCCTCGCTACACTTGCTCAGATCTCTGGCGGGACTCTCTCGGACAATGAGCCTTGTCACACCCACCCCTTCATCCAGGACTCGGCGAATTTGCTCCAAACTGACGCCGGTCCGCTCCGAGATTTCTTCAGGGGTAGGTTCTCTCTTAAGCTCTCTTCGCATTGACGCAATATATTTCCTCAGGTCTTCGTCAATAGGCGGATTCTCTTTGAAAATGGCGCGCTGTCGGTCCGTAAGCCTCCAATTAATGATGCTGAGCAGATACTTGTCATAATGATATCCCTCTTTAGGCGAATACTTGAGACTCCCAGAGATGAGGATTTCCATCGCCTCCTGTATCCAGTCGTCTTCAGCGTGGACAGCGCGAAAATCTGCGGGCATCTGTCTGTATTTTTTCTTGGCCATTCTCCTGGCGTTGGTGATGAGGGCCAGCAGCCTCACTCGATGTCGTGTTGCCGGCGTTACCTCTGGTTCTCCTTTGATAACAGAGAATCTGAACTTCTTTGTTATCTGAAGAAGATAGTTGAAGATTCCCTCAACATAAACCTCGTCATTCATGGTTCCTCCCCCCTCCCTTCGAGTTGCTTTCGCTGTTCATATTGGCATGAAACAATGCGCGCTTCTGCAAAAGGAATGTCAATTCCTCCGGAGTTCTGCCTTGCGTTGAGAAGAGAGTGATTCCAACAGATCGGTTTTGAATTCCGGAGGCAATAGCTCAGTTGGAACGGATTAATCAAACACTGAAAATCAGAGACCGGTCTTGATCCCTACTCCTGGTCGGGGTTTTTCAGCGCGGGAGCGGAGTGAGCTCACCGGGCCTACACGGTAACTCCCCCCCCAAAAGGAATTGAGCACGGGCGAACAAGCGGGTGGTGCTGCCTCTGGCGTCGGCAAATACTCATGTGTGCTCCCGGTGGAGTCTCTCTCGAGGCCTTACCTCAAAACTGGTAATTGATCCCGCCTTCAATCCATCGCCCCGGCTGGGGATAGCTGTTGCGATAGAGGTAGGCAGTGTTGAAAAGGTTGTGGACGGTGAAAAAAACGCCCGGCTTCCCGGCGTATTCAGGGATGAACGGCAGTTTCAGTTTGAGCATGTAATCGAAGACAAAAACCTGGTCTTTAGTCTCGGGGTAGCTCGAATTATTGAAGACATAGCGGCCGATGAGGGAGTGAGTCATCCATTTGTAGGTATAGGAGGCCGACGCGTCGTAGAGAATCCTCGGGATGTCTTTGATAATCTCATCGGTTTGACCGTCCCGCACATCGATGAAGCTGCCGCCGAAAGAGAGCCCCAGCCCCCAGTCGAAGGCCGCGCTGACTCTCCCTTCGATCCCCCGCCTGGTGGCCTTGGCGATGTTATCATACTTGCCGTACTGCCCGAGTTTGGGATTGAAGCGCAGCAGGTTGTCTACATCGGCTCGGAAGAGGTTCAGGTTCAGCTTGAGCACCTTGAATAGCTTGAGCTCGCCTCCCACCTGATAATTCATGGCAGTCTCGGCCTGGAGATTCTTGTTGCCGTAGATCGGATCGGTCACCCAGGCTCCCGGTGGCGCTGAAAAGCCGTGGGCGACCTGGCCGCGAAGCAGCGCGACCTGGTCGACGAGGTGATAGACCACGCCGCCCGAAGGGCTGATCTGGGAGCCGAAATCGAGGTTGTTGTCGTAGCGCAGTCCGCCATTGAAGGCGAATTTGCCCACCTCGAAGGTGTCGTTGGCATAAAAGGCCCAATTGCTCGAGTCGAAGTGCTGGGTATAGGAGCTGAAGTCGTAGGTTCCCCAGTCGCCGTCAAAGCCGACCAGCAGGCGGTTGGCTCCCCGGTCGTAGCTGGCACGGGTGGAAGCTCCGAAGGATTTCTGAAAATAGTCCCAGGCCTGCAGTGTTTGTGTCGGATAGACCCTATTATACCAAGCGGTGTATTCCTGATGTCGCCCCTCGACGGTAAGGTTCAGGCTGTCGGTAAGGAGGGTCTCAAAGAGCAGCCGTTCATAGCTGCGGCGTTGGAAATAGTCCGTCGAGTACCCTTTTGGCGGCCAGGTGGGAATGGGCGATTCCGTCCGCCCCTCGTCGTAGCTGTAGGTGAAGCCAATCTTGCTCGAGGTGCCGGCATAGTAGTTGAGCTTGGCATAGGCGGCATCCTGGCGGTAATCGTTGTTGGGCATGATGCCGTCGCTCTGCTCATGGGTCATGGCCACCAGGTAGCCGACCTTTTCCACCAGGCCGCTCACCGTGGCCCGCCCGCGCATGGTGTTGAAATCGCCGTAGGAACCGCTGAGCTCCCCGGTGATCGGCCTCGTCAGGTTCGGTTCCCGCGTGATGATGTTGATCACCCCGCCCAGGCCCGACCCCCACGCCGAGGAGGCCGCCCCCTGGTAGACCTCGATCCGTTCGATATTGGCGACCGGCAGCAGGCTGAGATCGGTGATGGGATTGGCCAGCAGGTTGAGGGGCACCCCGTCCTGGTAAACCGACACGTGCCGAGGCTCCGAACCCTGGATACTGGCGGCCGAAAAACTCCCCGGGCTGCCGCCGTTGAATTCCACATACACCCCGGGTACGTACTGCAGCACTTCCCCGGCGTTGTTCACGGGGTATTTGTCGATCTCCTCGCGGGTGATGACCGTGATGTTGGCGGCCACATCGGATTGGGGAGTGGCCTGGCGGGTGTAGGTGAAGACCAGTTCCTCCCTCGGGGATGAGCCGACAGCGGGCGTTGGGGTCTGATCGTCTGCCCGAAGGGGCGCACTCAGCAGCAACAGGAGCAGGATTCCAACAACCAGGTCAGGCGTCGGATGCTTCTTCAAGTTTGTAGAGCCTCATCTTCTCGAGTAGGGTCTTGCGGTTCATGCCGAGCAGTTCGGCGGCCCGGGTCTTGTTGTTCTGGGTGCGCTTCAACGCGAGGACGATAAAACAGCGCTCGGCATCCTTCAGGTTCAAATCCGGGATTTCGGCAAAGCCGCTCTCTACCAGCGCAAAGGGTAGATGAGCGGTGGTGATGGTTTCCCCGCGGCAGGTGATCACCGCTCGTTCGATGACGTTCACCAGTTCCCGCACGTTTCCCGGCCAGTGGTATTCCATGAGCGACAGCATGGCGCCGCCGGAAATCTCGGTGATGGCACGGCGGTAGGATTTGCTGAGCTGCTTGAGGTAAAAGACGGCGATGAGGGGAATGTCTTCCTTGCGGTTGCGCAGCGGCGGGAGGTCGATGGTGTAGAGATTCAGGCGATAAAGGAGATCTTTGCGAAACCGCCCGGCGGCGACTCGTTCCTCGAGGTTGCGGTTGGTGGCGGCCAGGATCCGAAAATCCGAGGTGATCTTGGCGGTACCGCCGACCCGCATGAAGGTCTTGGTTTCGAGTACCCGGAGGAGCTTGGCCTGGAACGGAAAGGAGGCCTCGCCCACCTCGTCCAGGAGGATCGTGCCCTGGTGAGCCAGTTCCAGGTAACCCTTGCGGCGGGCGACGGCCCCGGTGAAGGCCCCCTTCTCATGGCCGAACAGCTCGCTTTCGAGTACTCCCGGGGCGAACCTGGCGCAGTTGATTTCGAAGTAGGGCTTTTCCCGCCGGTCGCTCAGGTTATGGATGGCCTGGGCCACCAGTTCCTTGCCGGTCCCGGTTTCACCGCTGATGAGCACCGTGACGGGCAGTTCGGCCACTTCGGTGATCTGGTCCCGGACATGCTGGATGGCCGGTGACTCGCCGATGATGGATATGGGCCTGGCAGCCTGAAGCGCCCGTTCCCGGCTCAGCTGGTCGAGTTCCTTGAGCATGCTGCGTTTGGCCAGCGCTTCCCGCATGGTCGTCCAGAAGAGCTCGAGCTTGTCGAAGAGCGGCTTTTCAAAGTAGTGAAAGGCCCCCTGCTTGACGGCCTGGATGGCATCCTCGGTGGAACCGAAGGCGGTGATCAGGATCACGGGGATATCGGGATGGCGGTCCTGCACACTGCGAAAGAGTTCGATGCCGCTGAGTTCGGGCATTTGCACGTCCGAGACCAGCAGGTCGAAGGGTTCCTGATCCAGCAGGTCCAGAGCGCGCCGGGGCGAGGAAACCGGCAGGACTTCCAGGTCATGGGCGGTAAACTGCGGCGCAAAGAGCTCCAAGAACGACTCGTCATCATCCACCAGTAACACTCTGCCGTTAACCGCCATGATTCGGCTCCTCGCTCCTCCAAACCATCCGCTCCGTTCCCACCAGGAGCGTGTCCAAAGAGGTCCCGCGAGCGTGTCACCCGCGGCATCACCCCCTATGACTAAAAAACCTCTCCGTTCGGCTTCTTGGGGCACTCTCCAGGCCCAGCCTCATCCGCTCGCCGATTCCGTGCCGAAGGAATAAGGTGCAAGGCAAGAAATGGCTATCCGGGATCGAACCTTCTCCGTCATTCCCGCGTTCTTTTAGCGGGAATCCAGGCTGCGCAAAGCTCCTGGATTCCCGCCAGGAACATGCGGGAATGACGGATGGAGGGATTGGCCGGACGATCATCTCTTGCCATGCGCCTAAAGCAAAACCACCCCTTCCAGTCGTTTTCGACCGGCCTCGGCAGGACCCGTTTCACTCAGATTTGGTTGGATTATCAGGGTATTGGATAGCAGACCGAAGGGCGGTTGTAAAGCCTCAATCTGCAGTATTCCGGCATTGCTCAGGAGTGAGTAGGTTGGTAACGCCAGGCAGTTCGGATCGTTACCTGGGCGAGTAGATTTGTAGCGGTTCGTCCCGGGTCGGAGGCAGTCGGCGTTCCTGAGTCATTGTGATCAACAAGAACTGGTGAGGCTTGAGCTTGCTCGCCGCCAGTCTGGTATGTATATTGCTAATACTGCCCCCTCAGTGGTTATCCTACTGTCGGGAGGGTTCCCTCCTTCAGCATTTGGTGCGCTTCTTGAAGCGCGCCACGCGGGATTCGGCTCTTAGCCGGGGCCGGGTCCCGTTTGTTTCTCCCAGACCGGAAACTGGGCAGCAGCGTACATCGGATGCTGGACCAGAGATTGCTTGCGGGAGTTGTATGAGAGGGGGATGAGCTAAGCCAGTCGCGGGGGCAGCCTTGAAACGTTACGAAGCACTCTACAGCACCTCTTCCATCCCTCAACAGGGAATGGTCTTTGGCAGTCGCCTGGATTTTTCGTTCATTTTCATCAGGGGGCCGGTCGAGGCAATAACGGGCTATCAGGAGCGTGAATTCCTGGCCGGGAAACCGCGCTGGGAGGAGATCATCCATCCCGATGACCAGAGCGCGGTGAGGCACGGCATCGCGGGTCTTGGCAACCGGGCTGATGGGGTTACCCACCAGGAATACCGGATTATCCACAAGGATGGGAAGATCCGATGGGTCCGGGGATTCATCCAGAATATTGCCGACGCTTGCGGTAAACCGGCTTTTCTGGAAGGGGCCATTTTCGACATTACTTCGCAGAGGGAGGCCCTGCGTGAGCTCTGCCTGGCCCAGAAGCTGGAAGCCTTGAGAGTTTTTGCGGGCGGCATGGCCCATGATTTCAACAATCTCATGACGGTGATTCTGGGCGGGCTTTCTTTGGCCCTACTGGATCAGCGGATTTCGGTGAAGACTTCGAAAGTCCTGAACGAAGCCAATAAGGCCTGCCACTGTGCCATGCGCTTGACCCAGGAACTGATCAACGCCTCGAGCGGCGGCGAGTTGCCCGGCCGGGTGGAATCCCTCCGGGAAATCCTGGATGCCGCGGTCCACGACGGACTCAGCGGTTCCCCTGTTCCGTGCCGGGTATTGGCGGCGGAGGATCTCTGGCCGGTCAGATGTGATGCGCAACAGGCGCAGCGGGCCATTGAGAACGTGCTCCGCAATGCCAGGGAAGCCATTCACAATGGCGGTTCGATCCAGATCACCGCCACCAACGTTCGCCTGGGAGAGGGCCAGGTCCCACTTTTGAAGAGCGGCAACTACGTGAGGATCTCGGTACAGGATAACGGGGTGGGTATTCCCGAGGAACACCTGCCGCGCGTCTTCGACCCCTATTTCAGCACCAAAAGTCGCGGGAGTGACAAGGGCATGGGGTTGGGACTTGCCATCAGCTATTCCATCCTGAGAAGGCACGAGGGCCACCTCCAGGTGGAATCCGGAGTGGGAGTCGGCACCACGGCCCACCTGTACTTCCCAAGTTCCTGAAAGCCGGTTTGCGAGCGTGCTGGGAGAAGCCCTGGCGGCAATCCTCAGCTCGTCATTCCGGCATGCTGCCGGCCGGAATTCATTCAAATGATCGTGTTATCCAAGTCCCCCCAATTGGGATTGGTATTCTCAATCCGTCTGAGCTTCCGCTTCCAGTCTTTCAGTCGCTTCTCCCGCTCAACGGCGGACTCCATGATCTCGCGCAACTCATACCAAGCCAGCTGCTGAATGCCATTCTTCTTAGAGACTGTCCAAAACAAGCGTTACTCTTAATCCCAGTGGGCTGTGTCCACATGCTACGCCATCGGTAGGCACAGCCCACCCTTGTACCGCAGGCTGTCTGTGCATGGCGATCTTCTCGGATTCCGGCCGGAAACATACCGGAATGGCGCATGCCTGACCTCGCCCGTTAAGCCAGCGCTCACGTTCCCATGCCCTCCGACCTCTTGCGGCTCGCTACCGGGACCTTCTGCGGTTCGTCATTCGTTATTCATTATTCTGCGGTTCGCTTTTTCACGCTTCCATGCCAAACGCCTCGGCCACCGGTTTGAAGGTGATGCGGCCCTGGTGGAGGTTGAGGCCGCGGGCGAGGGCCGCGTTTTCCCGGCAGGCCCGTTCCAGTCCCTTGTTGGCGAGCTGGAGACCGTATTTGACCGTGCAGTTGTTGAGGGCGAAGGTGGAAGTGCGGGCATAGGCGCCGGGCATATTGGCAACGCAGTAGTGGATGATGCCGTCAACCACATAAACCGGGTCGGTATGAGTGGTCGGGCGGGAGGTTTCGGTACAGCCGCCCTGGTCGATGGCCACGTCGACGATCACCGAGCCGGGTTTCATGAGCTTCAGGTGGTCGCGGGTGATGAGCCGGGGAGCCCGCGCACCGGGAATCAGGACCGCCCCGATCACCAGGTGCGCCTCGCACAGGCCCTTCTCGAGTGAATGGCTGTCATTGTAGAGGGGTACCACATTGGCGGGCAGGATATTGCCGAGGTGTTCGAGGATCTCCAGTTTGATATCCATGACCGACACCATGGCCCCAAGCCCCGCTGCCACGCGGGCGGCATTGGAGCCCACCGTGCCGCCCCCGAGGATGAGGACGTTGCCGGCGGCAACCCCGGGCACTCCGGGCAGCAGATTGCCCCGTCCTCCCCGGATCCGGGCCAGATAGTAAGCGCCCATGATGGGGGCCATGCGCCCGGCCACTTCACTCATGGGCTTGAGCAGCGGCAGGCTGCCGTCGGGTTCCTGGACCGTTTCATAGGCTACCGCACTGATGCCACGTTCGAGGCAGGCGTGGGTCAGCCCTTCATCGGCAGCGAAATGAAAGTAGGTGAACACCACCTGCCCCGTCTTCAGGAGCGGGTACTCGCTGGGGAGCGGTTCCTTGACCTTGACGATCATCTCCGCCTGCCGCCAGACCTCGCCGGCCTCCGCCAGCAGGCGCGCCCCGGCCGCCTCATACTCGTCGTCGCGAATCCCTGACCCCAGCCCGGCACCCTGTTCCACAAAGACTTCATGGCCGGCCTCGACGTAGCTCTGAACCGTCGCCGGAATCAAGCCCACCCGATATTCATGATTCTTGATTTCTTTCGGGCATCCTATCCTCATGGAGCGAACCCCTCCCCTCGTGAGAATGTTTTCAGCAGCAGTTAATCGTAATTGACAGCTCCAGAATTTTGTGTTGTATGAGCATCTTATCTCACATCGCGGGAAAAGTTTAAGTACTTTTTACAGTGGGCGGAGTTGGTCAGAACAAAGGAGGAGTCTTATGAGGAGGAGTTTCAGGGTAATTCCAGCAGTTTTCTGTGCCGTGCTGCTCATGGCAGGTGTTTCTTTGAGCCATGCTCAGGTCCTCAAGGTGGGCTTCAACATCGAGCTCACCGGGGATATCCCGAAGGTGGGGGAGAGTTCCAAATTCGCCGCCGAGATGCTCAAGGAAAAGACCAACGCTGCCGGCGGGATCAAGGTGGGAGACAAGACTTTCAAAGTTGACTTTGTCTACGAAGACAACGAAGCCAAGGCTGAGTCGGCGACCTCGGCAGCTCTGAAGCTGATCACCCAGGATCAGGTGGTTGCCGTCATCGGTCCCAATGCCAGCAAGCAGGCCATCCCCGCGGGTGAGGTCTGCAATGCCAACAAGACTCCCATGGTTTCCCCCTGGTCGACCAATCCCAAGACCACCGAAAACCGTCCCTATGTGTTTCGGGCCTGCTTCCTGGATCCTTTCCAGGGGCCGGTGGCTGCCAAGTTCGTGACCGAGGAGTTCAAGGCCAAGAAGGCGGCGGTGCTGTATGACATTGCCAGCGACTACCCCAAGGGCCTGGCCGAGTATTTCAAGAAGGCCTTTGAAGAGATCCATGGCGCCGGCTCGGTGGTGGCCTTCGAGACTTTTACCACCAAGGACAAGGACTTCAGCGCCCAACTCACCAAAATCGTTGCATCCGGGGCCGATGTGCTCTTCACCCCCCAGTATTATGACGAAGTGCCCCTCATTGTGAAACAGGCCCAGGAGTTGGGCTTCAAGAAGCCCATCATGGGCAGTGACAGCTGGGGTTCGGCGGAGCTCATGAGTCTTTGCGGCGATGCCTGTAAGGGCTACTTCTTCAGCACCCATTACGCTGCAGCGGGGGCCAAGGGGGCTACCAAGGAATTCATTGATCAGTACAAGGCCAAATACGGCTATGTGCCGGACGACGTCGCTGCGCTGACCTGGGATGCCACCCGGCTGCTGCTCCAGGCGGTTCAGAATACCGGCGGGCTGAGCGGCAATCTCGAGAAAGACCGAGAGGCCGTCCGGGAACAACTGGCAAAGATCACCGATTTTGACGGGATCACCGGAAAGATGACCTTCAAGTCCCACGGCGACCCGGTCAAATGTGCGGTGGTGGTCAAGATCAGCCAGAGCGGGGAGTTCGAGTTCTTCAAGTCGGCCTGTCCGTAAGTGGCGGTTGGCGGTTAGCTCTTGGCTGTTATACCCGTTAAGGATTAGATCTTCGGTATCTCGTTTTTCTGGATGCCCGCCTGAAGCACGCGGGCATGACGCTAAAGGGCCTGTCGCCGCGCTGTCATTCCCGCAGGCAGTTGGCGGGAATCCACCCTGAGTAGGTGCTGGGAACGCGGGCAAAACGAAGGATTCCATCCTTAACGAGTATAGTGCTCAGCTGTCAGCTCGTGGGTTTGGAAGTGAGCCCATGACTGGGAGTTCCCGGCCTGGCGGAAATGGTCCGGGTATCCCCGGAGGTGACAACCCTGTCCTTCCGGGGACAAGCCTGTTCCACCAGGAGCAGGTGGCCGGGCGGCGTCCGGTTTTGCGGCCGACGGTCCGGCGGCAATAGCAATAGAGGAGCATGATTTCTTGTCTTGGCAGATTTTTGTGCAGAATCTTCTGAACGCTCTCCAGTGGGGGAGCTTTTATGCCCTCATTGCTCTTGGCTATTCGCTGGTCTACGGAGTCCTCCTCCTGATCAACTTTGCTCACGGCGATATCTTCATGGTGGGCGCCTATATCGGTTTTTTTCTGGCAACCCTGCTCCTGGGGAATTATCTGGCCATCTTCCCTTTCCACCTCGAGCCGACGGTGGTCTTTGTCATCACCGTGGTGCTGACCATGATTCTGACCGCCGGGGTCGGAGTCACCCTGGAACGGGTGGCCTACCGGCCACTCAGGCGCAAGGGCGCGTCCCGCCTGTACGTGGTGATCACCGCCCTCATGTGCGGCCTCATTCTCGAAAACGGCAACCTGGCGCTTTTCGGCGCCAGTCGCCGGATGTTCCCCGAGCTCATTCCCAACACCGTCTACAACCTTGGCGGCATCACCTTCAGCAATGTCAAAATCCTCGTGATCATTACCACCATTCTGGTCTTTCTGCTGCTCGAAGCCATTGTCCGCAAGACCAGGATCGGGATGGCCATGCGCGCCATTTCCTACGACCGGATGGCGGTGCCGCTCATGGGCATTCCGCTCGATACGGTGATCGTCTTCACCTTCATCCTCGGCTCGTCCATGGCAGCCCTGGCGGGCATCCTCTTTGCCGCGGCCTACCCGGTGCTGGAGCCCTACATGGGGGCCCTGGTCGGGTGGAAAGCCTTCATTGCGGCGGTCATCGGCGGGATCGGCGAAATTCGCGGCGCCTTTGCGGGCGGCTTTCTGCTGGGTTTTGTGGAAATTTTTGTGGCGGCCTTTTTCCCCTCAACCTTGAGGGACCTGATCGCCTTCAGCATTCTTCTGATATTCTTGAGCATCAAACCCACCGGCATGTTCGGGGTCGCTCGAGCGGACAAGATCTGAGGGCCGGGACGAAATCATGCGTCGTTATCTTTCCCCCATTCTGTACCTCATTTTCTGCCTGGTCATGATCGCCGCCACCAAGGGAAACTGGATCAACGCCTATCTGCAGTTGGTCGCCATGTTCATCGGCGTCAACATCATCCTCTCCGCTTCGCTCAACCTGGTCAACGGCTACATGGGTGAATTCTCCGTCGGTCATGCCGGGTTCATGGCCGTCGGCGCCTACATCACCTCGGTGCTCAACGTGTGGTTCTTCACTTCGAGCTCGGTCTTCGGCCCCGCCCTGATGGAGCCGTCGATGGCCCTCTATCTCTTCCCCCTGACCCTGCTCATCGGCGGGATCGGCGCGGCTCTGGTGGGGCTGCTGGTGGCTGTGCCCTCGTTCCGGACGCGCGGTGATTACCTGGCCATCATCACCCTGGCGGTGAACTACATTGTCAAGAGTTCCATCGAGAACATGCAGGTGATTGGCGGTGCTCGAGGCTTCATGGGGATGTCCGGGGTCGTCGGCGGGATGAAGGAAGCCCTTGATCTGCCGTGGGTGATGATCTGGGTGCTGATTGCGGTGGGGCTTACGGTCTGGGTCATCCAGCGGTTTGTGAGTTCCACCTACGGCAAGGGCATCGTGGCCGTTCGCGACGATGAGATCGCCGCCGAAATCATGAGTGTGGACACCCGCCGAATGAAGATGATCGCCTTCATGCTCTCCTCGGGAATGGCCGGTGTTGCGGGCGGCCTGTTCGCCCACATCCTCGGGTACATCAACCCCGGCACCTTCACCATCATGAAATCCACGGAAGTGCTCGTTATGGTCTATCTCGGCGGGATGGGCTCGCTCAGCGGGTCCGTTATCAGCGCCATCGGCCTCACGGTGATCCTGGAGCTGCTGCGACCCCTGCAGGTGATCAAGTGGGTGGTGGTCCCGCTGCTCCTCATCCTGCTCATGTTTTTCCGGCCGGAAGGGATCATGGGGCACCGCGAACTGCCCGACGTCTTTCCCCGGCTGCGCCGCTTGTTCTCGGCACCCGAGAGGTGAACCCGGATGGCACTGCTGGAAATCAAGGAACTCACCCATTTCTTCGGAGGACTCCGGGCGGTATATGACTTCCGCATCAGCCTCAAGGGGGGGGAACTGCTGGGGCTGATCGGTCCCAACGGGGCGGGCAAAACCACCATCTTCAACCTGGTATCCGGTTTCTACAGGCCGACCGAGGGTGAAATTCGCTTTCAGGGGAAGGACATCATCGGCCTGCGGCCGCACGTCGTGACGAGTCAGGGGATGGCGCGCACCTTCCAGAATATCCGGCTCTGGAACAGCCTCACGGTCTTCGACAACCTCTGCATCGCCCAGCATTATCACCTCGGCTACGGCCTGCTGGCCGCCATTGTGCGCAATCGCCGGTATCGCGAAAACGAACGGCGGGTGCGGAAGACGGCTGAAGAGCTGCTGGAGATTTTGGGGCTGGGCCATTACGCCATGGAATACCCCAAGAACCTGCCCTATGGGCTGCAGCGGCGGGTGGAAATCGGTCGTGCCCTCTCGGTCCAGCCCAAGCTGCTGCTCCTGGACGAACCGGCGGCCGGGATGAACCCGGGGGAGGTCGAACAGCTCATCGACCTGGTGCAGTGGATCCGGGATCGCTTCAACCTTACCATCTGGCTCATCGAACACCATATGCGGGTGGTGATGAGTGTGTGCGAGTGGATCAAGGTCGTTGACTTCGGCGAAACCATCGCCGAAGGAACGCCGGCAGCCATTCGCCAGAATCCGCGGGTCATTCAGGCCTATCTTGGAGACGAAGAACCCGACTATGCTTGAGGTTGACAACCTGCACGTGCGGTACGGCAATATCGAAGCCCTTCACGGGATTTCATTCCGTGTCGAGGAAGGGGAAATGGTGGCCCTGCTCGGCGCCAACGGCGCCGGGAAATCGACCACCCTCATGAGCATCATGCGGCTGGCGCCGCCGGATGGACCGGTGGTAACGGCAGGTCGGATCACCTATCAGGGTACGGACCTGCTGCCGGTTCCCGCGCATAACGTGGTCGTGAAGCACGGCATCGGCCTGGTCCCGGAAGGAAGGCACATCTTCGGCAACCTGACCGTCTTCGAAAACCTGAAACTCGCGACTTACGCCCGCCGGGACGACGCCGGGATCGCCCAGGATTACGAACGCGTCTTCAGCCTCTTCCCTCGCCTCAGAGACCGGCGCCACCAGCGCGGCGATCTGCTGAGCGGCGGTGAGCAGCAGATGCTGGCCATGGGACGCGCGTTCATGACCGGGGTGCGGTTCATTCTCCTGGATGAGCCTTCGATGGGCCTGGCGCCGTTTTTAATGCAGGAACTGTTCCGGGTCCTCAAGGAGCTCAACGAAGCCGGTACGACCATCCTGGTCGTCGAACAGAACGCCCGCATTGCGCTCAGATACGCTCACCGAGCCTACGTCCTGGAATCAGGGCAGATCGTCATGCAGGGTCCGGCGGCGGAACTGGCCCGAAATGCCGAGATTCAAAAGGCGTATCTGGGTTAGCAGGTAGTGGTGAGTGGTGATTTTGGGCTCTACGAGCGTGCCTGAGAAGTCTTTCAAATCGTCACCCCCGCGCAGGCGGGGGTCCAGGAAAACCTTGCATAGCCCGGCTTTCCGGCTGTGCGTATCGGTTTCAGTTTGCCAGTTTCGAGTTTCAAGTTTCGGACAATGAAGATTCTTATCTGTGATGGGTTGGATGGCAGTGGGAGGGCGCTGCTGGAGGCGGCCGAGGGGATCGAGCTGGAGGCGCACGAGCAGTTGAGCGTTGCAGAGATCAAGGCGCGGCTGCCTGAATGCGATGCCCTAGTGGTGCGCAGTCGCACGCGGGTGACGGGTGAATTGCTGAAGTGTGCCGGACGTTTGAAGGTGATTGGACGTGCCGGCACCGGGGTCGACAACATCGATGTGAACAAGGCGAGCAGTCGAGGCATCCTGGTGATGAACACGCCTGGTGTCAACGCCATGGCCGCCGCCGAGCACACTCTCGCCCTCATGCTGGCTCTGGCCCGGTATGTTCCCCAGGCCAACCAGTCCCTCCATGACGGGCGCTGGGAAAAGAATGCGTTTATCGGTACTGAGCTGTACGGCCAGACTCTCGGCATCATCGGCCTGGGCCGGATTGGTTCGATCGTTGCCGACCGGGCGCTTTGCCTGAAGATGGAGGTGCTCTGCTTCGACCCCTATGTCCTGCCGGAAGCGGCGGCCATTCAGGGCGTGGAGTTGGTCCCCCTGGATGAACTCCTGGCCCGGTCGGACTTCATCACGCTCCACACGCCCATCACCGCCGAAACCCGCCAGATCGTCAACCGCCCTAACCTGGCCAAAATGAAGCCCGGCGTGCGCCTCATCAACTGTGCCCGCGGGGGCCTGGTGGACGAGGAAGCCCTTTATGAAGCCCTCGTGGAGGGCCGGGTCAGCGGTGCCGCCCTCGATGTGTTCAACCAGGAACCCCCCACCGCTAATCCCCTGCTGGCATTGCCAAACGTCATTGCCACGCCCCATCTGGGGGCCTCGAGTGTCCAGGCCCAGGCCAACGTGGCCCGCGCGATCGCCTCGCAGATTTTGGACTACCTGCAGACGGGGATCATCCGCAATGCCGTGAACTTCCCGTCCCTGCGGCCCAAGGATTACGAAAAGATCCGGCCGTATCTGCTGCTGGCGGAACGGCTGGGGAGCCTCCAGGGACAACTGTGCACCCCCGTTCAGCGGCTCGAGATTGTCTACCAGGGGAGCGACCTGCAGGAGATCAACCTCCAGCCGCTGACTTACACAGTCATTAAAGGGCTGCTGGATCCGATCCTCGAGGAAAAAGTCAACCTGGTAAACGCCCCGCTGCTCTTAAAGGAACGCCAGATCGAGCTGGTCACTTCCAGTTTGCCCGCAACCAAAGGCTATACCGGCTTGATTACGGTCAGGGTGAAGGGAAAGACCTGCGAATCTTCGGCTGCCGGGACGGTCCTCCCGGGAGAAGAGGTGCGGCTGGTCCGCCTCAATGACTACCCGCTGGAATCGGAACTGGAAGGGAGCAATCTCCTCATCCACAACTTCGATAAACCGGGGACCATCGGTTTCATCGGCACCACCCTCGGTGCTTTTCAGGTCAATATCGCCAATATGCACCTCGCCCGCACTCCCGAACGAGACCGGGCCATGGCCATTGTCCGGCTCGACGATGAAGCGCCGCCGGAGGCCCTGGCTGCCCTCAAGGACCATCCCAACATCATCTCCGTCCAGCAGGTCCGATTGTAAGGTTTTTGAGAGGAGACGGGGGACCGTTCATCACGCTGCCCCGTTTGGAAGCATGTGATAGAATTCATATTGATACCGGCCTTTCCCGAGGCTCGACCATGAATCAGGAGGGGGTATGCGATCACTGAACCAACTGATGTGCGGAAACACTACGCTCGTTATCGTTCTGTCCCATACCCTCCGGGGGCAGCCGCTGAATCCCCCGGTCCCGGGACAGGTTCGAAGACCGGTCCCGCCGCCACGAGCGCAGATCGTCGTGGACGGGAGATGTAATGGGAGGCAGTTCAATTTCGATTTCATTTCGGCTGATTTCCAGATAATGCCGGTTCGATTCCAGCCCAACCCCATGACCGGGAGCGAGAGGCAGAAGCGAGATGCAAGTATTGCCCTCTTTCAAAACCAGACTCTGTTGACCGAACTCAACGGCCTGAATTTCAATCTTGGGGTAGAGCAGGATGCCGTCATTCTGGATAATGGAGCGCTGCATGATCTGCGAAGAGGACGGGATAGCTCTCATTCTCCCGATCGCACAAACCCCCCAACCCAAGCGGTACCTCCAGGTAGACGTTTCTTCGGGTATTTCCACACCCATCCCTATTCGAGTTCTATACGCCCTCCAACCCCTTCTTCCGATTGGAACGTGGTTCCCGGGGTAGGTGTTCCCGGAGTGGATTCGGTCCTGCACTTCATGATCGAAAGTAACAAGCGGATCTGGGGGTTGCTGCAAAATCGCCGGGCGTTCATTGTTGGAGTGATTGACCGGGGTCAGCTGTTAACAATGGATCCAGCATCCAACGCCTTCAGTTCCTGTTGGGCTCTGTCATGAAATGGCTGCCCGGCTAAGAGCGTGTCCAAGAAGTCATTCCAAGCGTCGATGATGGTGTGACTCGACGCTCACGGTCTATGCGTCTCTCCCGGTTGCTCCTTCCCACCGGGTGGTCATTTCAGGTGGTCGAGGATGGCGGATCGCGTCCGGTAGCGATCGCAATGCTCGCGGAACTCGTCCCGGTTCAGGAGCTTCGTGACGTAGACTTCGGCCGATACCGGATACGCCAGGTTGAGGCGGCTGCTTTCGAACCGCAACAGCGAACTGGAGTCGGCCACCTGCCTGCCCTTCGGGTCAAAAACCGTGGTGGTCGGCTTCGCTGCAAAAGAGACCACGACCGGCCTGGTCGCCCAGCCCATGACCACCCAAACCTTGGTCTGCTTGCGGTTCACATCGTAGAACAAGGGGACCATCATGCGGGCGTCCCGGCCCACGTCCGGGTCGTCCGCCAGCTTCTTCCGCCAGGCGGCAAGGGCCGCAGCAGCGGTATCTGTCCCCTTGCCGGGGCCGGGATAGGGCGCGGCCGTCGGATGCATCCCGAGCTCTCGACAAACGGTCACGTATGCCCCGTAGAAGAGATTCTCCATCATGAGGAGTTCCTCACTGAGGGGTGACAACACCGGGCCGCTCGCGGTCAAGCGCTGCATCTTCATCAGGGCATTGGCCCCAAAGGAGTTCTCCAGGACCTGACGGATGAAGGCATAGGACTGCGCGCGCCGGAAAAAATACGTTGCGAGCGGTTCGGCACTCAGTTCCGGAACGATCCTGATGATCACCTGGGGCATGCGGGCGGCCCCGGCGAGCGGCAGCTCGAGCTGCTTGATGTGGGTCTCGCGGGTCAAGGCCAGAATCCCCCGGAACAGCTCCAGCAACTGCTTCCGGTAGCTGGCATCGAGCTCCAGGCGACTCGCCTCGAGCATTCGGTCGGGAATGACCAGCGGCTCCAAAGCCCAGGTCTGGTAATCGTACCACCCCGACTCGTCGGTTGGGTGCAGGGTCAGGCGGTTATCCTGAATCCGCGCGATCATCTCATCGACAAGGCTGAACCCCTCCGGAATCGGGCGAGCTCCGTACAGTTTTTTGACCAGGTCCGTTTCGTGAGCGCGGGAAGGAGGAAAAAAGTAGAACCCCTGCTCCGGCCTGACCAGCGTCCCGCGGTCGGCCGCCGCCAACAGCCCTCTCAGATCGGGATAGTCCGGCGACAGCGGGTTGGTCAGCCTTGCAACCAGGGACAGGTAGGCCTCGTACCCGGTGCGGGCCTCGCTGTTGCCGTGGAGGGCCTTGATGATCGCCATGAGGCCCGGCTGGTCCTTCAACTCTGTTTGCAGCATTCGGTCCTGCTGAAAGATCGCGGCCAGCCGGTCATTCCAGGTGTAAAAGCCGATGGGCTTGGAGCGAAGGTCATCGTGGCGAAAGGCGTCGATCGCCTCCTGAACCGGCTTGCGAGCGGCCGTCGGCAAAGCCGCCTCGCGGTTGCCCAGGATGGCGGCGGCCAGCACGGTGATCACGGCCGGTGAGGGTGGGGCGGCTGGAGCCTGCGTGAGACTGTGGCAGAGATGCGCCAGCAGGGCGGCCTTGCCCGGGAACCTGCCGACTCCCTGCTGTGCCGCCAATTCCACCGCGGCATAGAGCCCGTCGTCGAACTGCTTGGCCTTTTGGGCCAGCACCGCAGTGGAGATGAACTGCTCGTCGGCGATTCCTGCAAGCGTCGGGGCGATCGGCGCTTCTTCCGGCACTGCCGACATACTGGTACCGTAACCTCGATCTTCAGGCACCTCCAGGCGCAGTACCTGGCTGCTCAGGTCAAGTTGGACTCGATAGCCCTGTTCCTTGATCTCCCGCACCGGGTTGGCGCCCTGGTTCCGGTCCGGCGGTTCGGCGGCGGCCATCACCGCAGACGGTGCCGCAAGTGCTGCCAGAAGCAGCAGGATGATCTCTCTCATGGCTTGTCCCTCCTGGTTGGGGCTTCATGTCGAGGACGGTGCCGGTATTCTTTCAACTTGATCCTGTGGGTCGCCAACGCAGGTCATCCCAAGCAATGGCGGGAGATCTCAAGACTCATCTCAGGGTTCGGAACGGCGGCGGTATGATTCTAACAGCCGGCAGCCCGCCAAACCTGGAAAAACGAGAAAACCGACCTGGGGAGTCACAGTGCTTAACCGCGATTCAGAGCGAACCTTCTCCATCACGGATAGTCATTCGCAACGTCCAATTCTGAAAGGCAAAGAACCCGTTTCATCCACACGCCGCACTATCCACTGTCGGCACGGTCGGATTCCCGCATGAGGATCAAAAAAGGCTTGTGGACTTCCACCCTCTCTATCCCAAACCTTCGGACGAGTAAACCGGAAAAGAAGGCCCAGGTTCACCCCTGGATGGTCAGGGGTGTTACGGTCAATCGTTCCAAGGCCGGGCTGGGGCGAAGATATGACCGGCTCGTTCACGATGAACGGCATCATGGATTCGGCCCGGATTCTCACGCCGGCATTTTGAGTTGACACTGTAGATCCTCCATTCCGGTTGAAAAGGGCGGTGGTTGACGGCCAAAATGGGTAATGCTAGAATTTGTGTGAATGATATGAATTGATGCTGAAGAGTGAGTACCCGCCCATTCACGGAGGAAGCCGTGAAGCATGACTCACCTAAAATGCCGGCACAGGCCTCAATCGGGAGCACGGGCTTGCCTTTCTCCCGTTGAGGCTTTTTTGTTTTTCGCCGCCGCTCGGTGGGTCGACCATTTCCCCCCAGGACATCAATACCGCAAGAACAATATCTGCCCAGGATGCACCGGCGGCGGTGAGGTGTTGCCGCCTTCCGCCATGGCAGTATTAGCAGTTGAAAGAGGGTGTGATTCGTAGGCTATCGTAATCTCAGCCTGATATTCCTTCCTCTCCGGGATGGCGAGAAAGGTGACCGGGACGGTAAGGTCTTTCTCCAATCCCCGATAAGAAAGGAGAACACTATGAATCCGAGAAAAAATCTGCTTGTTTGTTGCCTATTGGCCTGGCTGATACTGCCGATATTCTCTGATTCACTCCATGCGGAGGACAGTAACTTCTATTTCGGGACCGCTCTAACGGGCACCACCAGTAGCTCTGGATTGGATATTTACCAAGCGGGTCAGGGACCCGCCCTTTCACTTTATTCTAACGGTGGGACTGGGGTTCAGGCCTGGAGTGGTGATGGCAAAGGGGTGGATGCCCGATCGAAGAATTCATGTGCGGTAGCTGGCCTGTCAGAGAATCAAACAGGTGTCTTTGGCGAGACCCTTGGTGAGAAGGCCGCTGGGGTGGCCGGATACGCCGACCTTGGTACTGGTGTATTGGGCTATTCGGCCGAGGGTGTTGGTGTCTTTGGCGAGACCGATGGTGAGAATAGAGCCGCGGTGCAGGGAGAGCACAGTGGAAAGGGAATTGGTGTATTCGGTTTTGCAGGAGTCGGTGGTGCCGGTCTCGCGGGAGATGGCGGGCTCAATGGCGTCGCCGGCATATCACACTCAAAGGATGGCGCTGGTGGTCGCTTTTATAATGACGCCCAGGGATACGGGGTATACGCCGAGACTACCAGCCCCCTTGAGGCCACCAGGCCGGCGCTGGCTGGCTTGAACAAGGGCTCGGGATACGGGGTTATGGGCCAGAGCAAAAACGGGACGGGTGTTGCCGGTAAAGGTTTGAAGCTAGGCGTCCATGGTGTTGCTACCGCCACTAAGGCCAAGGCAGCCGGAGTCTTTGGGTCTGCTTCCGGGATTAAAGGAATTGGCGTAGAAGGCTCCTCAAACAAGGGAAAGGCGGTTTATGGGCACACCCTATCCGGTAAGGCTGTTGTTGGTGCTGCAAGCAAGCCTCTGGGGTGGGCGGGATATTTCACCGGGTCGAATGGCGCCAATGGCGTTTATATTGCTACCGATCAAGGTGCGATAGGATTGTATGTCGATGGCGGCAGCAAGAGCGCCGTGGTCCCCACATCCCAAGGCAAGCGGCTGCTTTATGCGGAGGAAGCCACAGAGGTCTATTTCACCGACTACGGTTCCGGCAGATTGACAGACGGCAAGGCCGTCATCCCGGTTGATCCTCTGTTCGCCGAAACGGTGAACCTCGCGCAACCCTATCATGTCTTCGTCCAGCCCTACAGTGATGCCCAGTTGGTGGTCAGCCGCCGCACGTCCCAGGAGTTCGAGGTGCGGCTGCATGTGCGTGATACGGAGGGCGACCGAAACGCCGAATTTTCCTACCGGCTGGTCGCCAAACGGAAGGGATTCGAACAGGCGCGCCTGGAACAAGCGCCTGATCCCGACAACGCTGAAAAAAAGATGGGGGCAGCCGCTCCCGACGGGCACGAAAAGCAGGCATTGTTGGCGGATTCCGAGCCAGATGACCTGCCCGAGCCGACAAAACTCTCACTACCACACTTGTCTTTGCGGCCATGGCTGTCTCATGGGAACCAGTCAAAACGATTGGCAGGCAACTGAAACCATGCTCATGCTTTTTGCCGATCATGTTCCATCCGCCCGGCTAAGTTATCGTGCTTTCGTGGAGAAAGGAACCCATCAAAGTCGACCTGGGGATATCGGTGTCAACCGTCAGTGGGACGATCCAAAGAGGCAGGAAAATTCTAGATCGTGACAAGCTGAAGATAGCAGCTCTCATCAAAATCAAAACATGAAAGGCGTTTCCGTCCCCTATTGTACATGGAGAATCTTGGTGTAGCTGTTGTCTTGTTCGCTGCTTTCCTGGACGAGCTTCAGTCGGTCGGCGACGATTTTTAGAGCATGGGTGCCGACCGCCAAGTTCCCCAGAGGATGATCCAGCACAGTGGCGGTTTCACCCGCACCGAGCGAGCCGGTACACCAGTCTTTTACGAGCACTCCATCCAGGAGGAGCGACGTACAGAATTCCTGGTCTATGGTCTCAGCGCCATTGTTGATCATGGCCCAGTCCACATACAGGAAATCGGTAGCGTGGAGGGGGGAGTCATCCGTGGTGGTGCCGGTGGACTTCGAGACGACCAGGCGGTCCGACCAGCCCGGCGGGATATAGGGTCTCACGTTGGGAAGCCGATCAAGGATCCGCTGGGCATAAACATCGCATTCGGTCATGAACCAGGCATTGCCGCAGAACCCGTTGTGGCCGTCAGGCCAGGCCAGAATCGCTCCGCCGCTCAGATCGCTTGTCATTTGAAGGCTGTTCCTGGGTGGCATGCCGTAGGGAACCCCCTGCGTGCCCCGAGCCTTGGTAACCGGCATCCCGTTTGTCCGCCACCGCTGCTTGCCGCCCGCAGTCACATGCTGAGCGTAAATATCAGCACCGTCGAAGCAGGCATCCCGGTCGGGATAATCGCGGCAATCCCTCCAGACCGCGATTGCCCCGCCCCGCCCGTCAGCGACCAGGCGCGGATTGTCCTGGGGGCCCGGGAGGGTGCAGAACGCCAGGCCAGCGCTCGGCCATTGGGGAACGCCCGAGGCACTGAAACGCTGAGCAAAAATGTCGCTGTTGTCATAAGTCTTCGGGTCATAATTCCGGTGATCAACCCAGACGAGGATCGCTCCCCCCGTGCCATCGGCAACAATATCCGGTACTTCCTGGTAATAGGTGGACGCGCCGGCCACAACCCCTTCGCCGCCCCACAGCGGCTCGCCGGCAGCGTTGACGCGTTGCCCCGCCACTTTCGCGAACCCATCAGCCCCCACCACCGTAAAGGCCAGGAGCACGCCACCGAAACCATCCCCGGCTATGCTGAATGAGCCATGACTCGGATGGCCCACCGGCACGCCCCCCTCAGCCCACAGGCTTTTGCCGCGGGCACTGACCCGTTGCACGTTCAGGGTAGGCTTGGCAAGGTTCGGATCTACCTGGTTGTTGATCCAGGCGATTATCGCTCCGCCCTTTCCGTCACCTGCAATGCGAGGCGCCGCATCCATGGGGCCGATCATAAGAGTGGGTTCGGGTCGGTTAGCGCCTGTCGATCACCGCTCGGTTCCTTTCCGGAATCCGGTGGTAGCGGAACTCGGGGTAGCCGATCATAGCCGCTCCGAAAATCTTCTGTTCGGAGGAAAGTCGGAGCTGGTCGGCAATCCTCCGGGCTTGCGCTTTTGTCCTTTTAGAAAAACAGGCTGGCGGGTACCCCCGCGTGAAACAGCGCTCCCGTGGGGCAGGCGGTCACGCAGTGGCCGCACGAGATGCACCGCAGTTCTGCATTGGCGGTTTCTTCGGGGAAAGCTTCGCCCTCCAACCTGATTATACGTCCAGGGCAGACCTCGGCGCAAATCCCGTCCCGTTTGCCCTTGTTCCTGTCAATTTGCATCAAGCCCAGGCCAATTCCTCAACCGGATAGAGGTTCAAATCAGCTCCGCAGCATTTGCCGAGTGGCCCGCCATTTTTGATAACGAGAAAGGTTCCATCCATGGCGCTGCCCGGTTCTCCCCAGCGACCAGCACGCAACGGTTGGTCGTCGCTTGCGGGGGAATCCAGCTTGGTCGAAGGTTTCTGGATCCCCGCTGTCGTGCCTGGCACGGTCCAGTCGAGTCTTGAGACAGTCTCTTGTGGGAGAAGCTCCAGGCCCCGTTGATGCTACGGCGTATCTTCCGGCTGTGCCTCCACGATCGTCGCGGCCACTCTGTTCTTGTCCTGCAAGCCCGCGTTGTCAGTCACGGTAAGCTGGAATACCAGTTCATTGCCGATATCCGAGGTCGAAGGGAGGATGAAACTGGGCCGCATTGCCTCCGGGTCGGAAAGGGTTACCGGCTGGCCCGTCAGCTGAGTCCAGTGGTACGAGACGATCGTGCCATCGGGATCGCAGGATCTCGAGCCGTCCAGCATAACCCTGGATCCTGGCCGTACCGCAAGGTTTTCACCCGCATTGGCCAGGGGCGGTTGGCTGGTCCCGGTCACGTTGACGATGCAGGTGTCTCTGGCACGCAGACCTCCCTGGTCGGTCACGATGAGTTCAAACAGCAGAACCTCGCCGTCTACATCCAGGTCGGGTGTAGTAAAGGTCGTCTGCTCCCGGGTCGGGTCGGAAAGGGTTACTTGCGGCCCGGCAATTTGCTTCCAAGCGTAGCTCAGAATCCCATCATCGGGGTCGAATGAAGCCGAGCCATCCAACACCACCAGCGAGCCGCCTGCCACCGTCTGTGTGGGGCCGGCCGCAGCGGTTGGTGGAACGTTGGTCTCACTCACATTGACGATGCACGAATCCTGTGCTTGAGATCCATCTTCGCCGATGACCGTCAACAGAAACATAAGAGATGCATCCTCAGTAGCGATCTCGGGCGCCGTGAGTCGCGGCTCGAGGGTGGTGCGGCGGGAGAGCCTGGTTTGCGGTCCATCAAGCTGAGTCCACGAGAAGGTTGCTTTCTGCTTGTCAAACCCGCTCGAATTGGCGCCGCTGAGCCTCACCGTTTCAGCCTCCGCCACCTTCTGGTCGGGGCCGGCGGACACGGCCGCCAAGGCCTTGGCGATGCGGAAAGGGGAATCACTCGTTCCCGTACAACCCGCAATAACGGTGTGGGTAATCTTGATCTGGTAGTTTGCGGCAAACTGCAGGTTCTGCGGGACGTTCCAGGAAAAGGAGCCCTGGCCGCTGGTGCCGATGGGGCAGGCCGAAGTGAGGGTTCGCAGAATCCCTCCTCCTTTGAGTAGTTGAATCTTTACCATTCCTCCGGGATTTCCCGTGTAGGTCCACGTAATGTCGTGCGGGGTTCCCCTCCGCCAGCTTTCGCCGCCATCCGGCGAAGTGACGTCAAGGGTCGGCCCGCTGATGGTGAAGGACGCATCACTGACGTCCGTGCAGGAGGTTATGGTGTTTCCCGTAACGGCAATGCGGTAGTTGTCGCCGTACGCCAGCGCCGTGGGGACTTTCCAGGCGAAGGAACCGGCGCCCGAACCACCGGAAGTCGCATTCGGCGCAATGGTCTTGACCACCGTATCACCCCTGAGGAGTTCGATTTTGACATTCTCTCCAATGTCTCCCGCATATTTCCATTTGACGGTGCGTTTGGTGCCAACTTTCCAGTTTTCACCGCCGTTGGGTGAAGTTACCGTGACGATACCTCCCTGCTGCAACACCGCATCGATGCCCGTGGTGGTATTGGAGACGGCAACGGGTACGTTGGCGGCAGAATCCTGGCTGGCCTTGTTATCGTACCACTCGATGCTGTAACCACTCCCGGCAGGCGGGGTGAAGGAGACCCTGTAGCTGCCCGCTGCCAGGCCGGTGGCCGTGTAGCTGCCGTTGGGACCGGTCCTCGCCCCGGACCTCCACATCCCGGTGAGGTCAACTACCTGCACGTCGACATTCGCTATGCCGACGCCCTCTTCGTTCGCGACGGTGCCGGCAATGCTTCCCCCTGCGTCCAGGACCGCGTTGATGCCCGAGGTAATCTTAGGTTCGGTGACCGTCACGGGAGTCGCGGAATCAAAGGTTTTCTTATTATTATACCACTCACTCCGGTAGCCTTTCGGAGCATTGAAATTGACCTTGTACGTCCCGCTGGGCAGGCCGCTCACGGTGTATTTGCCAGTTTGATCGGTCGGGGTGCCCTGGAGATAGGCACCGTCCAGGCTGGAGATGCCAACCCAGACGCTCTGGATGCCGGTGCCGGAGGCATTCTTGACGGTTCCGGTGATGCCTCCGGATCGATCCAGGGCGGCGTTGATCTTCGAAGTCGCGTTGGGAGCGGTTACCGTTACGACGTCAGCAATATCCTGGCTCGCTTTGTTGTTGTACCACTCGCTGTAATAACCCCCGGCCTGGAAGAATACCTTATAGGTTCCGGTCGGGAGGCCCATCACCGTGTAGCCGCCCTTGGCAGTGGTGGTGACCGTTGCCCTGGGCATGCCCATCCCCATGTAAGCAGCGTCATGGACCTGGACCTGGGCATTGGCAATCCCCTTACCTGCTTGGTTCTTGACCGTTCCCGAGATCTTGCCTCCCTGTTCCAAAACGGCATCAATGCCCAAGGTGGTATTGGGGATGGTTACCACCACCGGGTCGGCAGAACTCTGGTCGGCTTTATTGCTGTACCACTCACTGCTGTAGCCGCTTTCAACAGGCGGCGAGAAAAAAGCCCTGAAGGTCCCTGACGGCAAACCGTTTGCCGTGTATACCCCATTCTGATTGGTCACCGCACCGGCCGCCCACATGCCGTCAAGACCGAACACCTGCACATTCACACTGGCCATCCCGGTGCCCAGTTCATTGGTGACCGTGCCAGAAATACTTCCCCCTGGCTCCAATACTGCGTCAATCCCTGAGGTGAGGTTGGGGAGGGCCACTGCCACGAGGGTGGCGGCATCCTGGGTGAGCTTAGCGTCGTACCACTCGCTGAGGTATCCGCTGGGAGCATTGAACCGGACCATATAGCTGCCCGTGGGCAGGCCGCTTACAGTGTAGCTGCCGTCTTGACTGGTCGGAGCGCCGGTGGCATAAGAGCCGTCGGGATGTGATACGCCCACCCAGACATTCGCGATGCCTGAGCCCGTAGTATTCCTAACCGTGCCGGAGATCCCGCCGGATTGTTCCAGAACCACGTCGACTCCCGAGGTCGGGGCGGGAGCGGTGACGGCTACGGGGTTGGCAGCAGCCTGGCTGGTCTTACCGTCGTACCATTCGCTGAAATAGCCAACCGCCGAAAAGAACAGCTTGTAGCTGCCCGATGGCAGGCCACTGAAACTGTAACTCCCGTCCTGACCGGTGGTAACGGTCCCCTTTGATGAACTCAGGTCGGTGTCGGCGGCAGAATATACCTGAACCTGTACATTCGCGATCCCGGCGCCCAATGAATTGGTGACGGTTCCCGAGATGCTGCCTCCCAGTTCCAGGACCGCATCGATCCCCGAGGTAACATTAGGGACGGTCACGGCTACCGGGTCTGCGCTGCTCTGCTGTGACTTGTTGTTGTACCATTCACTACTGTAGCCCGTGGCAGAGGGAGGAATGAAAAGCACCCGGTAGCTTCCTCCCGGCAGGCCGTTGGCGGTGTAGACCCCGTTCTGATTGGTCCGCGCCCCCGACATCCACCAACCATTGAGGTCATAGACCCAGATATCCACGTTGGCTATGCCGGTGCCTTGCTCGTTCCTGACGGTTCCGGAGATGCTTGCTCCAGGTCCCAGAACCGCGTTGATCCCCGGCGTAATATCAGGAAGGGTCACGGCAACAAGATCCGCCGAATCCTGGGTCGATTTTTCATTGTACCATTCGCTCCTATAACCCTGTGAGGCCAGGAAGCGCACCTTATAGTTCCCGGCAGGGAGGCCGCTCACCGTGTAATTCCCAGAGGAGTTGGTCATGGCATAGCCCACCATGTAACCGCTGGGCTCAGACACCTGCACGTTGACATTAGCGATTCCGACTCCCAGGTCATTGGTAACGCTGCCGGAAATACCGCCAGAGGGATCGAGGACGACGTCGATGCCGGAGGTGAGAGCGGGAGTGGTTACGACGACGGGATCGGCTGAAGCCTGGTTGGCCTTGTCGCTATACCATTGACTGAAGTAGCCGGTACCTGAAAAAAGAATCTTATAGTTGCCCGTGGGGAGGTTGCTGAATTGGTAATTGCCTTCCTGATCCGTCAGGATCGTCGGTGTCGAAGCGCCGGTAACGGCATTGTAGGCCTGTACCGAAATATTGGCCAGGCCGATGCCCAGCGAGTTGGTAACTCGGCCCGCGATGCTCGGGACGCCAAAGGGGTGGTAACTGGAAGTCGCACGATGGTCGGCGGTCGCCCCGTAACGACCGTCGAAAGCGTTCACGCGATAGCGGTAAGAGGGTCCCGCAACAAGTCTTCCCGAGGGTACCGTTTGAAAAGTCAAGGGTGGAAGAGGGGTTGGTGAACTGTAGACATCGGCCTCCTGCTCATTCACAATCTGCAACGAATAGTAAAGATCGTGGGGATAGCCGGAAACCGCGCTCCAACTGATAGTCGGTGCCAGGGGATCACCGAAGAGCCGGAAGCTGTCTTCGTCAAGGAGCGGGATAGTGCCCCCTGCCTGCCGGTGATAATCGTAGGTCACCACGGAAATGTCGTTGTTATCGGTCAAGGTGAAGGTGTACAGGCCCCCTTGGGGGCTTCCGGGGACCGAATGGTAGAGGCTGTTGTCGGGAGCAAAATAATCCTCTGGCTGAAAGGTGTAGCTGAAGCCACCCGGGCCGGTCACCGTCAAGGATTTCAGATTGCCGGGAAACATTCCATTGGCATCACGGACATTGGCAGCCAGGTAGGTAGAATCACCGGCGGGCCGATTACGGTCAAGCACGATGACATTCCAAAAGAATGGCGATGAGTTGTCTACCGTAAGGGATTTCCAGCCGGAAAAGGAGCGATTGGAGAAACTGAAGTCGCTGCTGTCATTGGGAGCGACCTGCCATTCATAGGAGACGCCGGCTGCCAATTTCCCCTGGGGCACGCTGATGGCGTTCTGCACCGTCCAACTCGACCATACCATCGCCTGGGTGGCAGCGTTCCTAACCATGACGCCATAGTAGAGGGGCCGATCGGTGGCTGCCGGAGTGCCCCAGCTGAGGACCGGCGTGAGGGGATTGCCCGACGCATGCATGGTTTCGGGGTCGAGAAGGGGTACGGTGTAGGGATCGAGATAAAAGTAGGATACGGCGGTGTTATTGTCGGCGTTGGTGACTTCAAAGGTAAATTGCCCGGTCACAGGAGCGGTCGAGAGGTTCCAGGAGCACCCGGCGGAGGTACTAAAACAGCTCAGTGCGGAACCGCTATAGGTATGTTTTGCGCTATTCGGATCGGTTACCACGACTGAGGAAACCGACCCCGCCGGATCAGCTCCTCGTGCATGCAGGCCGGTCCAAACGCTGCCGTCGGGGTTGCGCTGAGCGAATGCCGCCACACTGGTGAAGTACGGATGGGTGTTGGTTAGAGTCAAGGGTATGGGGTCAGCGGTGGCGCGGGTGCTCATAACCTGAAGGGAAAAGTCATCAAAGGAATCCACCCGCCATTTGTAGGATTGTCCCGCCGCGAGCACCCCGCCCGGAACGGTGACACTGGTGAGATTGAAGGTGCGGCTTGATGACCAGACGTCCTGGTCATCCATGGTCAGCACCTTGGCTCGGTAGTAGAGTTTTCCCGAATAGCCCGGGATTGCGCTCCAACTCAGGGTGGGGGTCAGGAGGTCGGCCCCGGATGCCCGGTAGGTCGAGGGGTCCGGCAGGGGAATGATGCCGGCCACGGTGAGTTGGAAGTAGGTTATAGCCGTGTTGCCATCGACATCGGTCGCGGTGAAGGTGTATTCACCATCGACCGGCAGACCTGAAAGCGTCTTCCAGTATTCGTTGGTCGTTCCACCCAGGTAATCCTCAGAGGCAAAGATATAGACGAAGTCGTTCGGACCGGTGACGGTCACGGATGCGATGGTGTCGGGCACGGTACCGTCAGGATCGACAACGATCGCATCGAGGGCCGTTTTCATCTCAGTGGAAGTATTATAGGCAAATACGGAAAAATACTGAAAGTAAGGTCCCGTGGAAGCTCCCGCCTCCGTGGCACCAAACGCTGCCCAACCAACCATCCATAGCAGGACCAACATGAGCACTCTGTCCCGACGTTTCATTGCATCCTCCACCAGCGTAAACGATTCATTCCAAAGGAAAGACTCGCAGTCCCCGCCTGTCCATTGCAAGGCTCTCCCGGCGGGTTGGCGATCAGGCCCGGAACCTTACTAGCAAGATATGCGCCATAACAATTTATTTTGGAATATCAAAAGGGTGTAAATGACGACCGAGAATTCAGAGCGTTTCAAACGAAAATTCTGTAAAGAATCCCGACAGCAGCAGGGAGCAGACTTTCATCAACTCAGGCTGGATAAGGGTCTAGCCAAGTTGCGTTTTCTGTAAAGAATCCCGACAATCATCAGGATTTCCCTGACCCGCTCATCTTCAACCAGGAATCGGACCGTTTCGCTGACCTTGGGTTCCTTTTCTTTGAGTCGAAAGCAGAGCCGCAGTGTTCAACGCAGCGTATCGGGCCGCGCCGAGAAGGGCGGTCTTCGGGTTCATGATGACCCGCACGGGTGTATCCAGGAGCAACGGCCGCATGCGGCCTTTGGCGGTGAAGGCGTTCAGGAATTCAGGCTTTTTCAACTGGGCGAGGATCTTCGGGGCAATCCCTCCGCCCAGGTAGACGCCACCGGTAGCCAGGAGCTTGAGGGCCAGGTTCCCCGCTTCGGCCCCGTAGAGCGACACGAAGATTTCCAGAGCGTGGCGACACAGTTCGCTCTTGCCATCGAGGGCGTGCTGCGAGATGATCGGGGCAGGGTCGCCGGTACGCAGCTGGTCCGCCAGCCAGGCGGGTTCGTCCGCCTTTCCCGTATCCCGCAGAAATTGATACACCTTCACAAGTCCAGGTCCTGAAACCAGCCGTTCGTAGCTCACCCGTCGATAGTGCTTCAAGCAGTAGTCGAGGAGCTCCATTTCCAGGTGATTGCGCGGTGCGAAGTCCACATGGCCGCCTTCGGTAGCGAACGGGCGATGTTGCTCACCATCCCAGTACATGCCAGCCTCGCCCAGCCCGGTGCCAGCGGAGATGATTGCCATATTGCCTCTCGCGTTCCGGACTCCCTGATTCAGCATCACGAAGTCCCCCCCCGGCAGGATCGCAATCCCATAGGCATTGGCTTCCAGGTCATTGATCAGGCCGACCTGCTTCAGACGAAGCTGGTCCGCGACCGTCCCGGCGTCAACCACCCAGGGGAGATTGGTGGCCTCGCAGCGGCCGTTTCTCACGGGCCCCGCAATACCGAAGCAGGCACTGGTGAGAGCAACGCGGTGAAGGTGGAGGAATTCGGCAACCGTTGCTTCGAGGCTGGGGTGCTCACGACTGGCAAAGGTTTTTTCCGCTACGACGCGCAGCCCTTCGGTCGTTGCTTCAACGAGTGCCAGGCGGGTGTTGGTGCCGCCGATATCGCCTGCCAGAATCATGTTAGACTCGACTTTCATGTCTCTCAGCTGCCCTCGATTCGGGTCATCCTGGTCGGTTTGTCTCCCCCCGTCCCCCAGGTATAGAAGACTTCTCCATTCTGTGCGAAGAACTTATAGCCGGCCTTGGAGGTTATGGTGTCTCCGTTGATGGTGCATTCCCGCCAGCCTTTGTAGGTCTTTTCCCCGGGCTTCACTCGGTAGAAATAGAGTCCATAGCGGTCACCGGACTTCACCAGCCAGTATTCAATCTGCTCATCGACGTAGGCGTGGAGTTTCATGTCATACTTGTGGTGGATGCATCTCCATCCCCCCAAGAGAAGCGGGTCTGGTTCCTTGGTGACCTTGCAGAAAACATCGGGTTTGCCGGAAACATCCTGCGCCCTTATCCCCGGGCTCTCGGAAGCCGCAAAGGCAAAGGTGCTCAAGATGAAAATCAGTCCTACGAGTCCGATCAATCGTTTCATGTCATCCTCCATCATGTATTTTTTGATTCTATCCCGCCGGCGGGAGTTTCCACCGGGCTTCCCTGACGTTTTCCGGCAAGAACATCTCAGGTCATGCCGGTCACGGCCTAATTGCCAAAGCTTTGCACGGCAGCCGGGATGCGGCCGCCGAGGCGGATGAAGGCTTCAGCGCCGGCGAGGGTGGCAGCCGGGATGATGGTAGCCTCGCCGAGCAGTCCGCCGAAGAAGGCCTTTTCGCCGGCCTTCTTCCCCGGGACCGGAATCAGCCGCGCGGCGGTGGCTTTGGCGTTGATCATGCCGATCGCCATTTCGTCGGCAATGATCGCGGCCAGGGTTTCCGCTGAGGTGTCGCCCGGGAGCACCACCATATCCAGGCCCACCGAACAGACGCTGGTCAGCGCTTCGAGCTTTGCCAGCGACAGGTGTCCTCGGGCAGCCGCTTCGCCAATATTGAGGTCCTCGCTCACCGGAATGAAGGCACCGCTCAAGCCGCCCACATAGGAACTGGCAAAGATTCCTCCCTTTTTCACGGCGTCGTTCAGCAATGCCAGCACGGCGGTAGACCCCGGCACGCCGATGCTCTTGAGTCCAAGGCTCTGGAAGATCTCGCCGACACTGTCGCCCACGTTGGGGGTTGGCGCCAGGGAAAGATCGACCACCCCAAAGGGAACATTGAGTTGCCTGGCGACCTGGCGACCGATGAGCTCGCCGACCCGCGTGACCTTGAAGGCCGTACGCTTGATGATTTCGGACAAGTGCCCGAGGTCGGCGGCAGGATTGGCGGCACGGGCGCGATCGATAGCATTCTTGACCACGCCCGGACCACTGACCCCCACATTGATCACGGCATCGGGTTCTCCTACCCCGAGATAGGCGCCGGCCATAAAAGGGATGTCCGGCGGGATGTTGGCGAACACACAGAGCTTGGTTGCAGCGATGCCGTCCGCATGGGCGGTGAGTTCCGCCGCCTGCTTGATGATTTTTCCCATCAGATAAACCGCGTCCATGTTGATGCCGGCATTGGTGGAAGCCACGTTCACGGAGGAACAAACCCGCTGGGTCGCGGCTAGGGCTTCGGGGATGGCCTCGATGAGAGCGCGATCACCGCGGGTAAGCCCCTTTTCCACCAGAGCGCCGAATCCACCGATGAAATCCACCCCGGTGGCTCGGGCGGCCTCGTCCATGGTTTGGGCGACGGCAGTCATCTGCAGGGAGGAAAAGGCGCAGGCCGCCACCGCGATGGGACTCACGGCAATCCGCTTGTTGACCACCGGGATGCCGTACTGAAGGCCAACCTCGTCGCACACCCGGACCAGGTCGCGTGCCACCTCGCAGATCTTATCGTAGATGCGTCGGCAAAAACCGGCGGCGTCCTGGTCGGCGCAGTCCAGCAAACTGATGCCCAGAGTAACGGTGCGGACATCCAGGTGTTCATTCTTGAGCATTTCGAGAGTGGTAAGGATTTCGCGATCGGTGAACATCAGTGCCCCTTACACGCGGTGAATGGTCTCAAAAACATCCCGATGCTGGAGACTGATATCCAGTCCCAGCTCAGCGGCCCGTTGCTGGAGCGCGGTCCGAAAGGCGCGCCGGTCGATGGCGACCGGCACATCAACCTCGTAGATCATGATGTTGCGGTGTGGGTCGCTGCCGCCCCTGAAGACGGCTCTGAGTTTGGTGATGTTGATCTCAAATCGGGCCAGGATCTCGGTTATGCCGGCCACGAGGCCGAGGCGGTCGGGCCCAAGGGTGGTGATGACAAAGGGTTCGCTGGTCGGAGCGACCCAGTCGCCAGCCTCCTGCATTGGTTTGAGTACCACCGCAAGCTCCATGGGAGTGAGTCTTTCCTGCAGGCGGGTGCGCAACTGGTCCTCACTCAGACCGTCGGGCGCAGCGGCGATGAAGATTCCCACAAACTCGGTTTGCAGCGTGGTTTGGTTGACGTCCTCGATATTGCATTGGTTCTCGCACAGAGTCCTGGAGACCGCGGCAATGATGCCCGGTCGATCGCGACCCAATACCGTAATGACCATCTTTTTCATCAAATGTTCCTCTACCGTTGATCCCTTGCGCTGCTCACAGCCCCCAGAAAGTCCTGCACCGTGAATCCCGGCCGGCGATGGTGGTAATAGCTGATCGTGACGTGCGCCAGCTTTCTGTATCGATCCTCCCGGCTTGCCAACAACAGCGGATAACAACGGGCCATGGCCTGGACGTTGGTTTCGTCGGGCAGCCGGTGGAACAGATCGCGCCACAAGATCGGCCGGGGCTGTTTAATATAGGCTTCGAGCTTTTTCTGTTGGATTTCGCTCGGGGTCTCGAGGTGAACGATGGTGGTAAGGCGGCGAAGGCGCAAGAGGTTGTGTTCACCGGTGTAGATGACACTGCCGGTCGTGTCGATGACGATCTTTATCTGGTCGTTTCTTTCGAGGTCTTCGAGGGTGTGGAGAAGCTCGGTCATCACCGCCGTTTCACTGGCCAAATAGGCGGCTTCCCGTTCCTTGTAGGGCAGTTCAAAGGGGAACCCCATCCAGCGGCCGACCACCGTGACGGCGTCACCCGTGCTCACCGATTCGGGGAGGAGCCTGGCCGCAATCAGATCATCGCAGCAGAAGCGGCGAAAGCTCGATTGGTCCAGCCTTTTCGACCAGAATGACTTCCCAGATCCCGACATCCCGACTAGGGTGAGGCGCATGGTTTCCCCCGGTTGGCGCGGGTCGCCAACTGGCAAATGGCTGCTGATTTCATGGTGCCACGGTTCCTCGGCGAAACAGACGTCCTATGAAGGTGAACACCTTCTTGATGAAACGCCATAGCTTGGGAAGCAACCAGATGGACAGAATGATAAAAACGAGCACCAGAGCCAGGAACAGCCACGGGTGGTGGAGAGCAGCCCAGATTCCGCCGATAACCATGGCATCCTCCGTGACGGAAGCGGTCCAGTTGGTGAAAGGTTCGGGTGAAGTGTTGATGAACACTCTGGTACCGGCTTTCGTAGCGTGAGACAGGGTCGCCAGGCCGCCTCCCAGGAGAGCGGCAGCTGTCACCAGCGCCGGGCTGGCGGTGCCCGCCACCCCTGCGGCCAGGATCGCCCCCGCGGGAATGCGGATAAAGGTATGCAGGGCATCCCAACCGCTGTCGACCCCGGGGATCTTGTCAGCGAAAAACTCGATGAGATACATCACGGCGGCTGCGAACAGCACCAGGGGGCTGGTCAGGACCATGAGTTCGGGCGGCAGGACAACGTTGCCGGTGGCACCCAGGATGCCGAGCATGAAAAGCGCGGCATAGAGGTTAATGCCGCTGGCCCAGCCGACTCCCATGGTCAGGGCGATGGTATTGACGATCTGATTGAGTTGATCCATGTTCCTGAAGAACTCCCTCAAGTTGAGCCGGAATCATTCCTCCTCGTCATGGCAGGGCAGGGGCCATGAAAGCCGCTGCGAGAGGCCCGCCGGTTCCAAATGCTGTGCTTCCTGCCCTGGTTTGACGGGAATATACCATGAGTTGTGGATTGTTGCATCCCAAGTCTGGGCTCACGACAAACCAGGAAGTGCTTGTCCGCCATTCGGGCTGCCCGCAAGGCAGAGCGACAGAAAACAAGAAAGCGGGGCAAAACCCCGCTTTCCTTTCATACGTTATTCAATTGTCATGAGCTCTTGCCGGTGGGCCGAGCTCCCGGTTAGGCGGTTAGTGTTTGACTTCGATCTTCTTGCGCTTCGAGGTTTCGCTTTTGGGAATGGTCAACTGGAGGACCCCATCCTTATAGACAGCCTCGATGGAGTCAGCATTCACCGTCGCTGGAAGTGTGAACGAGCGGCTGAACGACCCATAGTAACGTTCCACGCAGTGGTAGCATTCGCTCTTGTCTTCTTTTTCCTGCTTCTTCTCACCCCGAACGGTCAACACGTTGTTCTCGATCGTGATATCGAGGTCCTTCACGTCGATCCCGGGCAAATCCGCCTTGACGTGAACATGCTCGTCAGTCTCGGAAATATCGAAAGACGGATGCCATTCTCCGCCGTCGGCCCGGAAAAGAGGACTGAAGTCCTCGAAAAACCGATCTACCCACGCGGTGGTCGGAACGCTGAAGATCTCACGACTCTTGCGAAAGGGAATCAAGTTCATCATGGCAATACCTCCTGCTTCTAGTTTCTGTTGTGTTATCAATTGGTTCAGGGATAATTTAAGCTCCCCGGGGCAACTGTCAAGAGCTTGCGCCTGGTCCTCCTTGCCTTTGGTTGCGCAACGGTCGGGGCTGGGGGCGGCACGGCAAGGGAGGTGGGTCGGGATGGCGGGTTCGGTTCGCTGCGCTTTGCCGATGCCACAGGAGTTGGAGGTCAGCCCAGATAAAGGAAGACAATGGCGCCGGATTCATCTATTTTGGCAGGTGGCTGCGGCTTTCAGGAGAGGGTGCCCAGTAAGAGGCTATTCGGGACGGGTGTTGCGATTGCTGCATATGGCACAGAACGTCATTTCCGCATGGTTTTAGCGGGAATCCAGGTTTTTTCCAGCACCCTGGACCCGGGCCGGAACATGCCGGGGCGAAACATGGAGCGACTTTTTGGAAACGCTCCGAGACTTGAGATGAGGAAAGACAGGATCTCCCATGGATGAGCGAGTACGGCAGGCGCTGTTCCGACAAGTCGAACGGGAGCCTTTTGCCCGGAAGTTCGGTCTGAAGCTGGCGGCTCTCGATGAAGGATATTCCCGGGTGGAGATGGTGGTAACCCAGGAGCTGGAGAACATCTTCGGGATGACCCATGGCGGAGCGCTCTTTGCCCTTATTGACGAGGCCTTCGAAACCGCCTCCAATTCTCACGGGACCGTGGCCGTGGCCCTCAGCATGACCGTGAATTATGTGGCGGCGCCATCAACGGGGAGCCGGCTCACGGCCGAGGCCCGAGAATACAGCCTTACCCGGAGAACCGCCAACTACGACATTAAGGTCCATGATGAACAAGGGCGGTTGATTGCGTCCTGCCAGGCCCTTGTCTATCGCAAAGACACTGCTCTCCCCTTCCTGGAGGAATCTCCCGGCTGAGGGTCGACGTTCCCTCGGATTTCTCAATAGCGAGAAAAGGTCCGGCCTCATCTTGACACTTTTGTGCCCAGTGGCTACTCAAGGAGCACGCAAGGGACTCAACCAAACCATGAAAGGAGAAAATCAGTGGTCCATATCTCGGAAGCAGCGGAACAGGTACTGAAGGAGTATTTCAAAGACAAGGAGATCGCTCCCATCCGCGTTTTTATACACGCCGGAGGGTGAAGCGGGCCATCCCTGGCGATGGTTCTGGATGAACCTAAAGACACGGATGAAGTGTTTGCGGTTAATGGCTTTACGATCTTGATGGAAAAGGACCTCAGTGAGCATACCAGGAACGTCACCATCGACTATGGCGTGCATGGGTGTGGTGCCGGTTTCAAGCTGACAGCGGAAGTGCCTATCCCAGGAGCAAGTTCCGGGGCTTCCTGCAGCTGCTGACGGTTTGACATGAGGCGAGTTTCGGTAAGGGTCCATGAAGGCGAGAAGCGGGTTGAGCTTCTCGCCTTCGCTTTCGTGAGGAGACGCCGGTCAGTTGGTCTTCTTAGATGACCCGCTGTTATTCTTCTGTTTTGTTGTGGGAACCGGTTTGCTGGCAACTTGAACCGCCGTTGTCTTGGTCTGAGCCGACTGGTTAGCCGGTGGCGCTACCTTCTTTCCGGAAGCGGTGGCCTTTGCGGGGGAGGGCTGCTTGTTCGATGCGTTCTCCGGGGTGGTGCGAAGCTTCTTCGTCGGATCCGGCTTCTTGGACGAGCTGACTTGTTTAACCATTTGGACTTTCTGCCTGCCGGTCGAGGTTTTCGCCTTTGACTTCGACACCAGCGGGCAGGTATCTTCAGCTTCCGCCATTTTCTTTACCAGTTTCGTATCTTTCTTTTTCTGGGGGCAGGCAAGCGGGGTAGTGCGAGTTGATTTGGCAGCAATGGCACCTCCTTTGGAACCCTTGCGACCCGCAGTTTTCTGCAGAGACTTTGCGGTCGAGGCCACCCCTGTCGGATGGTCACTTTCAAGTCTTTTCGGCAAAGCGTTCTTCGCCAGGATTTCTTCGATCGAACCATTTTCTTTCGGGTCGGCGCCCAGCTTCTGAAAACCCGCTTCCAGCAACCGTTCGGTCTCAATGGTCCGGATCCACGGACTGCGAGCTCCCATTGCCACGGCAATGAGACGCACCTCACCCCGTTTAGCGGTCGCTGCCAGGTTGAATCCCGACGCACAGACAAAGCCGGTCTTGATGCCATCCACGCCGGGGCAGACGCCAAGGAGTCGGTTGGCGTTATGACGCGTTGCCTTACCGTAGGTGTAAGTGGTCATGGAATGAATGTGGAGGGCTTCAGAGTGGTGCTGCAAATACGAGCGGGAAAGTTTGGCCAAATCCCGGGCGGTGGTAAGCTGGCCTTTGGCGGGAAGGCCGTTGGGGGTCATGAACTCGGAATTTGCCATACCGAGTTCCTTTGCTTTGATGTTCATCTTCCATACGAAATTCTCGACGCTTCCGCAGAGGTATTCCGCGGCGGCGACCGCCGCGTCGTTGCCCGAAACCACTGCAATTCCCTTGATGAGCTCCTCCAACTGGACATCCTTTCCGGCCCGCAGTCCCATTCTGGAACCTCCCGTGGCGGCTGCCCGCTTGCTGACGGGCACCTGATCGGTGAGATGGACCTGGCCCTTTTTGAGCGCATCAAAGATCAGATAAAGAGTCAAAACCTTGGTCACAGAAGCAGGCGCAATGGGCCGGTCGGCATCCTGCTCGTACAGCACCTGGCCATTATTGGCATCCAGGAGAATCGCCGACCGAAGCTCAAGCTGGGAAGCTCCGCAGGACTCAGTCACCCACCAGGAACCGAGCATGATCAGTAACAGCCAGAGAGTGGTTATGCGGAATAGGCGTGGCATATCCATGAACTCCTTCCCGGTGCCGTGCGGCCCGATGCGATCGCCCATCCAGGGGATCTTCATGGCAGCTCTCCCTGAGGGTGCATCATAACCATTTGATATCAAAGGAACATTCGTACAGAAAACAAAGCCTTCCAGCACCTTGCCTTGTTCCGTGTTGCCTCGAATTATCCTCTGCTGCCGCCATACAAGCCTGTGTAGTGTCACTGTATCTTTACTTAAGCCCGATTTGTCAACCGAAAACCGCCGCGTTGGCGGCAATCGAGGGTACTTGACGAGCAACTATAATCTTTTGCGCTGGTCTCAAACTATTTGCTATATAAGAACACACTGGCTGGAAGCGAGGGTGAGCACTGCATGGAACCGCTCCACGCGGAGGAAACGAACTGATGTTAGGTCGGATGCTGGACTACCTGTCCCATGATATGGCAATGGATTTGGGCACAGCCAATAGCCTGATCTATGTGCGAGGCAAGGGGGTCGTTCTCGATGAACCGTCTATGGTGGCGCTGGACCAGGAAACCAGGAAGGTGGTTGCGGTCGGAAAGGAAGCCAGGGACCTGGTCGGCCGCCACGGTAAGCATACGGTCCATTGCCGGCCGTTGCGGGATGGCGTGATCAGCGATTTTGATGCCGCGTCGCATATGATTCGGTCCTTCCTGGGCAAGGTCTTCAAGCGCGTCCAACTGTCGCGCCCCAAGCTGGTGGTAGCGGTTCCCGCCGGAATCACCTCGGTGGAGAAACGTGCCGTTATCGAGGCCTCGGAAATGGCGGGGGCAGGGAAGATCTTTCTGGTCGAGGAGCCGATGGCGGCGGCCATTGGGAGCGGACTGCCGATTGACAAGGCGATGGGGCAGATGGTGGTCGATATCGGGGGCGGCACCACTGAGGTAGCGGTGATCTCAAAGTTTGCCGTGGTATGCAGTGAATCGCTGCGAGTGGCGGGAGATGAAGCCAATGAAGCCATCTCCCAGTACATCAAGCGCGAACACCAGATCTTCATCAGCGAAATGATGGCTGAAATCATCAAGATCAAGATCGGCTCCGCCGTGCCGCTCAAGAAGAACCTGGAGCTCAAACTGCGCGGCAAGGACCTCACCACGAACATGCCCAAAGTGGTGACGATCACCGATGCCGATGTCCGCCAGGCCATCAGGGAACCGACCCTGGCAATCATCGAAGCCGTGCGGCGGGTGCTCGAGCGAATCTCGCCGGAACTGGCTGCGGATGTGGCGGAAAGCGGCATCTGGCTGGCAGGTGGGGGGGCATTACTGAAGGGCTTGCGACTCTTGGTCCAGCAGGCGACCGGCCTCGATGTCCGTAAATCGGAAGACCCGCTCCGTGCCGTTATCCGGGGTGCCGGTGCCGTAACCGAGAATTTTGATTTCTATCGTACGGTTTTCGTCAATTGAGCCTGACGCGACCCGTGAGGCGTCGTCACTGGTTTGCCGGCGCGATCATTGACAGTCTTTTGCGCCTTGTGCTATGGACAAACATCCTTTCCGCAAGTGCCCCCGTAGCTCAGGAGGATAGAGCTCGAGATTCCTAATCTCGGTGTCGCACGTTCGAATCGTGTCGGGGGCACCAGATTGCGGTCGGTTGTCATGCCCGTTTCCATTGCCCACCTTGCAGGCGCCGGGTTGATTCAGCCCTCCTGACCGTTGGGAGCCGTTCATGTCCGCTGTTTCCAGTTCGCGACACATCTACTATGTGATGATAATCGGGGTGCTGGTTCGCGTGCTGGCCTGGAGCAACACTCACGTAGTCAACCCGGATGGCACGCTCTATATCACCCAGGCCAAGGCCATCTTCTACGGGCAAAAGGAGGCCCTCTACTGCGGCTATGACTTCCTTTCGAGTTATGTTGTCCTGATTGTGGGCGCACACTGGTTTTTCTCCGACTGGATCTTCTCCGCCAGAATGGTCTCATTTCTCTTTGGTTCTGCAACCTTGGTCCCCCTGTATTTTCTCCTGAGACGCTATCTCGACGCACAAGTCAGTGCGCTGGTTACCCTGCTCTATGCCATGCTGCCGGTCTATACTGGGGGAAGCATTGACCTGATTCGCGATCCAGTCTGCTGGTTCTTTGCAACCACAGGACTCTACTTCTTCATCAGGGGACTCCAGGACAGCAGCCATTTTTCAATGCTCTGCAGCAGCTTATTGTTCCTCATGGCTTCCTGGTCCCGGATCGAGGCGTCGCTCTTTATCGTGGTTTCCCTTCTGTATCTTCTTATTGGTGGGCGCAAAGGAAATGTGAAAAGCGTCGTTCTTTTCACCTCACCTCTTTTCGCTATTATAGCATCCGGGCTCACTTATTGTTATCTGGCAAGGGACATTGATATTATGGCACGGTTGCGCCTGGATGATATCATTGAGAGATTGACCACGATTGGATATAATTATAAAGAAGTCCGTGCGACTCTCAAAGAACAGGCATTCTTGAACAGAGATACCATGTTAGGGTTTTTCTTGTTGGAAGCCAGAACCAATGCATGGCTGGTGGCGCTTGGAACGTTATTGAACCGTTTGCTGGAAAGCCTGCTATACCTGTATGCGATTCCTCTTATATTTGGCCTGCGAGGATTTTGTCAGCGGCGGAAAGGGGATCCGACACTCCCCTATTTTATCGCATTAATTATTCTTATTCTGTTGTTACTATATACTCATATAGTTAAACAGTGGTGGATTGAATACCGTCATGTCACACTATTTATTATTTCTGCCTGCATAATTATTGGTTTTGGGATTGATAATATTATCGAGAATATAAAGAGCCGATTCAACATAAAGAGGATAACGGCGATAGTGCTTTTTGCAGTCACCATTATCCTGTCCACTCTCCCCAAAAATCTGCTGCCCAGAGATACCACTTTGCAGGTTTTTAAGGAGATTGGCGAATTTGTTGGGCGACGTGAGTCGAGCGCGGAAGTCATCAACATTTCAACACCCATCAGCATCCATTCCTGGATTTCCTTTTATGCGAACTTGGCTTATGAGGGTGCTGTTTGTCCGGCGGCGACCGACGCAAACTGCTGGGAACATAATCAAGGTGATATGAATCAGTTGGTAGTGCATGTGGAGGAATATCGAGCGAAATATTTCGTATGGACCGAGCGTCAGTGGCCCGACGAGCGCCTTGATGTTGCCCAGATGGTAGCCCTGCTCGGTCTAAGGGAAATAGGCCGATGGAACCACGAAATGACGGGAGAGATCATCCTGTTTGAGGTGGGGGTACGAGGCGGTGACCGAGAGTCACTCACATGCGTCCAAAGGAGACGCTCAAACGACTTGAAGCTTGAGCTTTGAAGGACACTGGTATGGCAGAAGGAGTCCGCAGTCCAGAGAATCCGACCTTGACACCCAGAATGGCACGATGATAAAACCTATCGCACCGGCTGAAGGGAGGGTGAAGCAGGTTATGGGACACGGAGTGAGGCAAGGGCGTTGATGGGAGCTGTCCTTCAGTGGTGGCCGGGAATGGTCAGGACCAATACTAAAAGGGGTAGAGCTAACCCTGATCAATGAAAACACTCTCGCGTGCAAATGGGCTCCGAACTGTCTATGAGCCTAATCAGAGAGTAAGGATGGGCTTCTTCAGGAGTTGGATATTCATGATTCAGAATATCCTGCACTCCAGGGATCTCATCTGGCAGTTGTTCAAGCGGGACTTTATTTCCGGGTACAAACAATCCTTTCTCGGTATCTTCTGGATTTTCATCCAACCCCTTGCCGGAATCCTGGCATGGGTATTCATGAATGCGACAGGCATCCTGAACCCCGGGGACGTCGGCGTACCCTATCCGGCCTATGTCCTGCTCGGAAGCAGCCTCTGGGGACTCTTCATGAGCTTCTACAGCTCGGTCTCGAGCAGTCTGGCTTCGGGCAGTTCCTTGATCCTTCAGGTGAACTTCCCCCACGAGGCTCTGGTTGCCCAACAGATGGCACAGACCATTGCCAATTTTCTCATCAACCTTGTCATGATCTTAATTCTTTTCATCATCTTTGGCATACGGCCGACGTGGATCGCCGTATTCTTCCCCTTCACCCTGATACCCATCTTCTTGATCGGCTCCGGTCTCGGCATGATCGTGGCGGTCATCACCGTCGTGGTCCATGACATCAACCGGATTGTCTCGATGGGGCTGAGCTTTCTGATGTTTCTCACTCCGATCGTGTACGGTCCGGGGGTCAGGGGTGAATTGGCTCAATTGGTGATCGAGTTGAACCCTATGACCTACTTGATCGGGAGTGCCAGAGACACCCTCCTATACGGACGTATTGTCAACCTCGAAGCCTACCTGCTTTCCTGCCTCCTGGCGGCTTCCGTTTTCCTGGTTTCCTGGCGGTTATTCTTCCTGTCAGAACATAAGGTTGCAGAAAAATTATAATGGCCTCCAATACGGCGATAGCCGTTCAGCATCTTTCGAAGAAGTTCTCGCGAAACCTGCGGCGCAGCATGTATTACGGCGCTGTCGATGTTTTCAAGAGCATGCTCAGCATCGAGACCCAAACAGATGTCTTAAGGCCCGATGAGTTTTGGGCCGTGAATGATGTTTCGTTCGAATTAAAGAAAGGCGGCGCCCTTGGCGTGATCGGTGAGAACGGCTGCGGCAAATCCACTCTCCTGCGTCTGCTCAACGGTATTTACATGCCGGATCGTGGCATGATTGAAATAGAGGGCAGAATCGGAGCATTGATCGCCTTGGGTGCTGGATTCCACCCCTTGATGACGGGGAGAGAGAATATCTATCTCAATGGCACCATTCTCGGTCTCAGTAAGCAGGAGCTTCATAAGAACTTCGACGAGATCATCGATTTTGCCGAGATCGGCGAATTTCTTGACGCTCCCGTAAAAACCTATTCGTCAGGCATGTACGTCAGGCTGGGATTCGCCATCGCCATCCATGCTCACCCGGAGATCTTGCTGGTCGACGAGGTGCTTGCGGTGGGCGATGCCAATTTCCAAAAGAAGTGTTTTGATAAATTGTTGCGCTTACGGGAAGAGGGTACTTCCTTAATCTTTGTTTCTCATTCCATGTCGGCCGTCGAGCGCTTATGCACCGAATGCCTGCTAATGAAACACGGAAACCCAATCTACTATGGGAATACCCGCGAGTGTGTGCAAGCCTATTTCCATGAGATCAGCCAGGATAATCTGGCGAAGGCTCCACAGGCGACTTTGGTTGGAATTGGTGATGTGATATTATCAAATGTTTTTGTCTACCAGGAAAACGGAGAAAAAGCCAATCCCAATATTGAATTTGGCAAGAATATCATCATCGAATTCAAATACAAGTTCCTGAAAAAGGACAGTATGAAGAATCAAGTTCGCTTGGGAATCCGCACCTTTGAAGGGCGCGACGTCCAGAAGATGTTTTTCCAGGAATCTCCCTTTATGGACAACGAAATATATCCCAATGAAAAAATCATCCCGCTAGGGCAAGATGGGAAGGTCGAAATTAGGGTGATCAATCCCAGGCTTTTCCCTCAAACCTTTCGGCTCGACTTGGCTATAAATCCGGTTAACATGGATGTGGCTCTGGGCGGGATCGCGAACGCGGCACTTTTTAATATCGTTCATCCATCAAGCAGACAATACCTTGAATATGGGAATATGACTGTCACTGAATTTGAATATGAAGTCCAAGTATCATGAATAAAGTGATATTTAAAGATGATCATTAGCAAAAAGAGACGTCTGAATACCTTTCTTGTAGATCTCTCGAAAAGACTGCGTCTCTCTTACAATCTTGGAAAACCTAAGATCCTGTCTATTGAGACTATAAACAGATGCAACCTGGCTTGTGCTATTTGTTACCTGGGTAATGGGAAGATTGACAGGAAGGCCGCTGTTATGCCCTTCAAGAATGCAAAGATGATAATAGACCAAACGTATGTTTACTGCGAGACACTCTATTTTGCACTCTGGGGTGAGACCTTCTTGCCTAATAATAAGGACGTGTATAACATAATTCGCTATGCTCGTGACAAAGGTATATCGCGGATAATAGCAGCTACCAACGGACACTTTTTCGATGACTCAAGCATTAAGAATATTCTCTCTTCCGGTATAACCGACTTGATTATAAGTATAGATGGGATGACACAAGAGACTTACAGCCGTTACCGCCGAAGAGGGGTTCTTGAAAAGGTTATAAACGGTGTTCAGCTACTTGTAGAACAACACCATAAGCTTGATTCGACTATGGGAATCATCCTCCAGTTTATCGTCTTCAGGCACAACCAGCACGAGATCGAACAATTCAAAGCGGTTGCCCAAAGCCTTGGAGTAGGCTACAGTCTCAAGGCTCCCTATGTGCAGGATATGGCTCAGGCGAGTGAAATGCTCCCCGATGACGACCAATATTGGCGCTATTATATTCAGAATGGTGAGCTAAAGCTTAAGTTCTTTAGAGACGGTGCGCTCTGTTATGAGCCTTATGAGGTGTTGACAGTCTATGCCGACGGCCAGGTGGCGGGTTGCTGCTTTGACTACAATCTGGAATACCGTATCGGTAATTGCTTCGAGAAGCCTGTTCGGGTGGTATGGAACGGCAAGGCAATGAGAGAGCTAAGACGCAAGCTGCTCCAAGATCGTAATTCCATCCCCTTTTGCAGGCTTCGCTGCGGAAGGTATTGATTTCACTAGAACGTATGGCTGCAAAGATCTGATACAGGTACCTACATGATAATCAATCTGTTCATGAGGGCGCTGCGGCGTGCGATGCAAAATGAGTATCTTATTGTCGATGCCGAAAGGGAGGGAATAATCAGAGAAGGCCAGTTTATTCCTTGTGATTTCACCCGGTATGAGCTTGTCGACAAGGCTACCCATCTGGTCCTGGAGAAAGGGAAATATCGAATTACCCAGAAGGAAGCTGGAAGCGGTCGTCGCCGCCGTGATGAACCAAGTGCCATGCTTGTTATTGATAACAGCAAAGATTCTTACGACAGGTTCTGGGGAGACGAAGAGATAATTGGTGACTATCTTGGCGAATCAAGGCTGGCTTTCTTCGATGAACTGCACGAGGCCTGCAAAGCCTTTATCACCGGCAGGATATTGGATATCGGCTGTGGTTCCGGTGAATTCCTAAAGATCGTCGCCTCACGGACCCCTGGCGGCAAGTTCCATGGTTTTGATTTTTCCTGGTCCGGCGTGCTGCGCTCCAGGAGCGTGTTACCCGAGGGAGAGTTCGTCAACGGCGACATTTATGCTACGGGATATCGTGATGATTCCTTTGACACCATTCTCTGCATCGAGGTTCTCGAGCACCTGGAGCATCCCAGGCAGGCCCTGCAGGAACTTGCCAGAATTTGCCGCGAAGACGGCAAACTGATCGTGACGATCCCCAACGGCGTATACGACTCCTATGTGGGGCATCTGCACTTCTGGTCCGAGTCTGATTTTCGGCAGTTGCTTCCCGGTCTTCCTGTCCATGAGTTTCGTTATCTTGAAAACGACAGGACGATGCTCTTTATCCTGGGCAAGCCCCATCATGGCATCTCATGAAGCAACTACTGAAGTCCATCCTTAGAAGCATCCTGCTTCACTTCGCGCCTTTTTTTCTGTCGGCAATGAGACGTGTGGTCAGTTTCGAAGAGAGGATTCGGCTCTATCTGTCGGAGATCAAGCAGACCACCGGGCCGGAGGAGCGAACACGCATTTTTCTATCGGAAATGAAACAAAGCCTCCCACCCGATACCCATTTCAAGACGCTGCTGAGTGAGGTCGATCAACTCCTCCCCCCCGAGGAACGTTATCTGCTCCCTTCTTTTGCCAGGGGTTATGGCAAGGAGACAGACCGGTTCAGCTATCAGCGTATTTGGGGTCACTTTGACATCAAACCGCATGAAAAAGTGCTGGATATTGGCTCTGGGGGATACCCGTTTCCCTATGCCACGCATCTGGCCGATTTGTATGAAGGCGAAACGGGCCACCGGGCGGAGCCGCTAGTGAAAGACGGTCGGCCCTTCAGGGTGGTCGACATCGAGAACATGCCGTATGATGACCATGAATTTGACTTCGTCTATTGCTCCCATGTTCTGGAACACGTTTCCGACCCGGCCCGGGCCTGTGAAGAGCTGATGCGAATCGGCAAACGGGGATATATCGAAACGCCGACGCGAATGTCCGATATCATGCTCAATTTTTGTCATCTCAAGGAACATCACATATGGTATATTGTCATGGCAGGAGATAATGTGTTCTTTTTTGAGTGGGATGAACGAGAGCGAAAAGATACAGGATGCATCGACTTTTTTAAGATGTACCACTCCGACTACAGTAATCCTTTTCAGACCCTTGTTCACACCAACAGGAACCTCTTTGTCAATATGATGTTTTGGAACGGCAAGTTCCACTATTATGTTTTCAACAAAATGGGTGACTTGGTTGCAACCAATACGAGAATGTAATGCCTGAATCCTATTCGTTCCTGATTGTTGATACCTATTACGCAAGATTCTTGTCTTCCGTTTACTCAGCCAACCCGGAACTGGCT
>JAXGXP010000009.1:0-124545 GCA_040772705.1 Syntrophobacteraceae bacterium | reverse complement strand
CCGGCTGGGAAAGGGAGATCCGACCACTGTCGACTACGGGGCCGTCCCGGCGGTGCTCTTCACCCACCCCCAGTACGGGATGGTGGGAAAAACGGAGGCGACGCTGCAGAAAGAGCATACCAGCTACCGCAAGAGCTTCGCCAGGAACCTGAGATGGCCGACCTATCGGCGAGTCGGGATGGCTCATGCGGCCTACAAGATCATGGTAGGAGACGACGGCCACTTCCTCGGGGCGCACTTCCTGTCCGACAACGCCGCCGGGCTGGTCAACACCATCCGGCTGGCCATGATGAACGACCTCAGCGTCGAGACCCTCTATCACCAAAGCATCATGAGCCCCTACCCCACTCGGGAAAGCGACCTGATCTACATGCTCAAACCGCTCTTACCGGCATAGCCGGCTCGGTTGTCAACTTACCGTTCCCGGCGGTGCTGCCACTCACCCTGCTGGTCGGACCGAAGCCAAGCGCCAGGCCGAAAAGAGTCAACTCCATGGGTCAGGAGCGCAAGGCCGGCCCAAATCCACGGCCATTCTATGGCAATAAGCAGGGGCCGCGGACCTTGTCTACCGAGTCTTCTGGAGAAATGTGTGGTTCACTTGCAAGATCTTTACAACAGGATCATAAGAATAACAAGCGAACGATGGGGACACATCTCAGGAGAACACCCTGAAATGGCAGGTGAGCTTGAGAAGGTGCGAAGCACCTTGCTGGCTCCCGACAGAATTGTCAGGTCTCGCACCGACCCGAAAGTTGAGCTTTTCTATCGCGATTTCGAGACAACCCTGATTGGCCGAAAGTTCTTATGCGTCGTTGTCAAAGTCTCGGCGGATGATATGTTTATGATCACAGCCTATTTTACAGATAGTGTAAAGAAAGGGGAAATACTGTGGGAAAGGAAGTGAGGGTTTGGTATGACAGCGAAGCAGACTACCTGGAAGTCCTCTTTGAAAGAAGAGCAGGTTACTTCAGAGAAACCGAGAACGATGCCGTTATGGAGAAGATCGATGTCGACGGGAACATCCTTGGGTTCTCGATTCTTAAAGTCAGTGCTCTAGGGAGCAAGACCCCTCTTTCGGTAACCCTGAGGAGCCAGGCGGCCTGACGCAGCATTTGACAGTTTCTTCGCGGTCAATTCAGCAGCAGTTGCCCCCGGTCACTTGCACCGTCGGCGAGGATTACCGGCAATTCATCCGGCGTGCCATGGCTTTGAGCGGTCACCACCACCGGAACGTCAACCCCTTCTGCGAAGCGCAACTCCTCTGGGACACCGCCATGGCCTGGCACACAGTGCAATATCTCAAGAGCAACCCCCAGCGGACCGTCGTCGTCCTCGCCGGGAACGGCCACGCGTGGAAACCGGGCATCCCGGAGCAGCTGAAAGCGCTCTCCAACTAGTCCTGCAAGCTTATTCTGCCAGAGATTTCAGGCCGATCCCAACGCGACTCCGCCATGGTTCAAGACGCCGATTAGCCCTGGATCGACTGACCCGCCCACGGGTCAAGGCAAATTGAGCGTGGGCCCGCTTGTCGCGACGGTCAGCTCAGTTACCGCCAGCTCTGGAATGCTCCGCACGTAGAATGGTCTTTGAGCGTTCAGGTGACCGAGTCGCAGATCATGACAAGGCAGTTGCACACCGAGCGTCAGCCCTCTACAATTGACACCCAATAGCAGACAAAACTCTCTACGAGGAGAACTACATGAAGATTGAGATTCTCAAGGACTACATTGAACTGACGCCGGAAAAGGACTATGAAACGGCCAACCTGGAAGGGTTGTGGCGGCTCATGGTGGATTGCGTCCGCTTCAACAAAAAGCTGGTGCCCATGGGTGAGTATGTCCCGGCCAAGAAGAACGTGGCGCGTTTCGCCATCGAGGGGCTGACGGGCAAGGAAGAACAATACGCCGTCGTCTATGCCCAAAGCGATTGCCGCTGCTACTGCCAGACCTGCAACAAGTACGTGATGTTGAAAAAAGGGGATCGCGTCCCCCCCTGCTGCGGCAGACTGATGGAAATCATGGACTGAGCCGCGCCAGCCAAGTGCAAACCGGCGTTCCCCCGCACTGCCCTGAAGCACGCTCTGGCATGACTACGTTCAACCCGGCGGGTTAGGAACCGTCCAAAAACAAATGTCACGGTTAACGGGAGCTTAGGGTGGGCTGTGCCCACATGCTGACCCATCGGTGGGCGCAGCCCACCCTACAAAGCCGCATGGTTGTTTTTGGACGGTCACTTAGCCCTTCTTGATGAACACGAACGGGCTGGCCTCCGAAGAAATGTGACGGTTTCAAGGGATGACTATAATGGCTGAGATTTTTGATGACTGGCCGGAAAAATACGATCAGTGGTTTGCGAGTCCTATCGGCAGACTGGTTAAGGAATACGAGAGCCGACTCCTTCTAGAAATGGCCAGGCCAGGCCAGGGGGAAAGGGTCCTCGATGTCGGTTGCGGCACCGGCATCTTCACGCTGGATCTCCTCGCCGCCGGAGCCCGTGTGGTCGGGCTCGAGCTTTCGCTCCCCATGCTCGGGCGGGCGAGAAAGAAGGCCCCGAGTCATTGCTTCCAGGCCGTGCGGGGGGACATGCGATGGCTCCCGTTTACCGACGGTGCCTTTGATAAAGCGGTGTCGGTGACCGCCATCGAGTTCCTCGAGGAAGCCCCGAGCGCCGTCGCCGAACTGTTCCGCGTCACCAGGCCGGGGGGGCTGGTGGTCGTTGCCAGCTTGAACAGCCTGAGCCCCTGGGCAACGAGGCGCAAGGCTGCGGCCCAGACCGGCCATGCCATCTTCGAACACGTCCGCTTCCGTTCTCCGGCGGAACTGGCCGACCTGGCGCCCTTCCCGGCATCGGTCAAGACCGCGGTCCATTTTCAGAAGGATGATGATCCCGAACAAGCGAGGGAAACCGAACAGGCGGGAGCTTCAAAAGGTCTGGAGACCGGCGCTTTCCTCGTGGTGGCCTGGCAAAAACCGGGGCGAACATGAGAGCACCGCCTCCTCACTCTACCACTCTACCGTTTCACCGCTTGTCGCGGTAGGAATGCCGGTTACCCGGCACCCCCCGCACAGATCCGTACGTGCAGATTTCCTGCATACGGCTCCTACTTCGAGTATATGGCGTGAAAACGTACATCAGGATACAGGTGCAAAATCCGACCCTTGGGAAGCCAGCGGTCGACTACATGGCGAAAACGGCTCCAGAGATGGTTGTCGCGCTGTCCTCGGCGCCTCAGGGCACGGAACCAGTGCCGGGCGACCTGAGTCCGGAAGGCCCTGATGCCTGCAAAGTTGCCCGGAACAGCATGGTAGTTCATGAAACCCTGTACGACCGACCGGAGCCATTTCCCCAACTCGGGGATGGGCTCGTGACGCCTGCGCATGAGCGTCTGCTTCACATCCTTCAGCTTGCGGCAAAGCCGCTTAGCCATGGTCTTGCGCTTGATGGTGAAGCTCTTCCACTTGCGGTTTGTCGTGCAGATATGAGTAAACCCAAGGAAATCAAAAGTCTCGGGCTTCCCTTGGCCACGCTGCTTCCGGTTCGCGGCAGCAAAGCGCCCAAACTCGATCAGTCGGGTCTTGTCCGGGTGCAAACTGAGACCGAATTTGCCCATGCGCTCGGTGAGCTCCCCGAGAAACCGTTCCGCCTCTTCCCGGTATTGAAACCCCATGACGAAATCATCGGCGTAGCGAACGATGATCACCTCACCCCGGGCATGTCGCCCACGCCACTGCTGTACCCAAAGGTCCAGCACGTAGTGCAAATAGACGTTGGCGAGCAAAGGCGAAACTACGGCCCCTTGGGGAGTCCCCAGCTCCGTCTTCGACCAGATGCCTTCCTCCATGACTCCGGCCCTGAGCCACTTTCGAATCAGACGCAGGACCCTTCGGTCGGCAATCCGGTGCTCAAGAAACTTCATCAGCCATCCGTGCTCGATTGTGTCGAAAAAACTCCGGATGTCTGCGTCGAGCACCCAGTTGATCTTCCGTTCGGTGATCCCGACATAAAGAGCATCCAACGCATGATGTGCGCTGCGCCGGGGGCGGAAACCATAGGAGAAACCCAGGAAGTCTTCCTCGTAGATGGTATTGAGCACACTCACCAAGGCTTGCTGGACAATCTTGTCCTCCAGGGCCGCGATCCCCAGGGGCCGAAGCTTGCCGTCTCCTTTGGGGATATAGGTCCGCCTGGAAGGCTGAGCCCGGTAGGTCCCGCGATGAACGCGCTCGTGGAGGTCCGCCAGGCGGCCCTCCAGCCCGTCTTCATACTGTTGCCGGGTCATTCCATCCACTCCCGGTGCTGCTTTCCGCTTGAGTTCGTGAAAGCTCTCCCTCAGGAGATCAACCGTAATGTGGTGCAGTAGAGCATTAAATCGCACCTGCGGTCGCTTGCGCGCCGCTTCACGCACACCCTGCACTCCGATCGACACACTGGTCCGGCCCTGCGTCCGGGGCGTGGCCGTCTGCAAGATGTTCCTCTCAGTCGGTCGCCTTCCCTCCACCGCCTCCGAGGACAAACTTCCCTCGTTCGGCGGCTTCGCCGGTACTATGCAACCGTCCGACTTCCCGGAAACGTGCATATCGGACGTACGGCACTCAGCCTTCTCCGACCGACCCGGCCCAGCATCCAGACCGGGTGTCTCCGGGATCTCCCGGTTCCCGTGCGAAGAGTTTCCACACATGCACAGGGTCTCAGACTGCGCGGGACCTTCGCAGAACTCGCTCCTATCGCTCTGCAAAGTGTTGCCTTCCGCCTGCGGTGACAACGTCGGCATCCCGGAGCGGTTGATTTCGCAGCTCAATACCTGGCCTGTGTGTACCCCTGTCAACGCTTCGCCGGGACCCTCACGAGCACCTGCGCATGACTCGGGGCCAGTGTGGCTGGCTACACCTTCACTGTATGACTCTCTCATTCACTACTCCTCACCGGTTTGTCCGGCGCACGTCGCGGTAGGAATGCCGGTTACCCGGCACCCCCCGCACAGATCCGTACGTGCAGATTTCCTGCATACGGCTCCTACTTCGAGTATATGGCGTGAAAACGTACATCAGGATACAGGTGCAAAATCCGACCCTTGGGAAGCCAGCGGTCGACTACATGGCGAAAACGGCTCCAGAGATGGTTGTCGCGCTGTCCTCGGCGCCTCAGGGCACGGAACCAGTGCCGGGCGACCTGAGTCCGGAAGGCCCTGATGCCTGCAAAGTTGCCCGGAACAGCATGGTAGTTCATGAAACCCTGTACGACCGACCGGAGCCATTTCCCCAACTCGGGGATGGGCTCGTGACGCCTGCGCATGAGCGTCTGCTTCACATCCTTCAGCTTGCGGCAAAGCCGCTTAGCCATGGTCTTGCGCTTGATGGTGAAGCTCTTCCACTTGCGGTTTGTCGTGCAGATATGAGTAAACCCAAGGAAATCAAAAGTCTCGGGCTTCCCTTGGCCACGCTGCTTCCGGTTCGCGGCAGCAAAGCGCCCAAACTCGATCAGTCGGGTCTTGTCCGGGTGCAAACTGAGACCGAATTTGCCCATGCGCTCGGTGAGCTCCCCGAGAAACCGTTCCGCCTCTTCCCGGTATTGAAACCCCATGACGAAATCATCGGCGTAGCGAACGATGATCACCTCACCCCGGGCATGTCGCCCACGCCACTGCTGTACCCAAAGGTCCAGCACGTAGTGCAAATAGACGTTGGCGAGCAAAGGCGAAACTACGGCCCCTTGGGGAGTCCCCAGCTCCGTCTTCGACCAGATGCCTTCCTCCATGACTCCGGCCCTGAGCCACTTTCGAATCAGACGCAGGACCCTTCGGTCGGCAATCCGGTGCTCAAGAAACTTCATCAGCCATCCGTGCTCGATTGTGTCGAAAAAACTCCGGATGTCTGCGTCGAGCACCCAGTTGATCTTCCGTTCGGTGATCCCGACATAAAGAGCATCCAACGCATGATGTGCGCTGCGCCGGGGGCGGAAACCATAGGAGAAACCCAGGAAGTCTTCCTCGTAGATGGTATTGAGCACACTCACCAAGGCTTGCTGGACAATCTTGTCCTCCAGGGCCGCGATCCCCAGGGGCCGAAGCTTGCCGTCTCCTTTGGGGATATAGGTCCGCCTGGAAGGCTGAGCCCGGTAGGTCCCGCGATGAACGCGCTCGTGGAGGTCCGCCAGGCGGCCCTCCAGCCCGTCTTCATACTGTTGCCGGGTCATTCCATCCACTCCCGGTGCTGCTTTCCGCTTGAGTTCGTGAAAGCTCTCCCTCAGGAGATCAACCGTAATGTGGTGCAGTAGAGCATTAAATCGCACCTGCGGTCGCTTGCGCGCCGCTTCACGCACACCCTGCACTCCGATCGACACACTGGTCCGGCCCTGCGTCCGGGGCGTGGCCGTCTGCAAGATGTTCCTCTCAGTCGGTCGCCTTCCCTCCACCGCCTCCGAGGACAAACTTCCCTCGTTCGGCGGCTTCGCCGGTACTATGCAACCGTCCGACTTCCCGGAAACGTGCATATCGGACGTACGGCACTCAGCCTTCTCCGACCGACCCGGCCCAGCATCCAGACCGGGTGTCTCCGGGATCTCCCGGTTCCCGTGCGAAGAGTTTCCACACATGCACAGGGTCTCAGACTGCGCGGGACCTTCGCAGAACTCGCTCCTATCGCTCTGCAAAGTGTTGCCTTCCGCCTGCGGTGACAACGTCGGCATCCCGGAGCGGTTGATTTCGCAGCTCAATACCTGGCCTGTGTGTACCCCTGTCAACGCTTCGCCGGGACCCTCACGAGCACCTGCGCATGACTCGGGGCCAGTGTGGCTGGCTACACCTTCACTGTATGACTCTCTCATTCACTACTCCTCACCGGTTTGTCCGGCGCACCACCGCTTCACCGCCTCCCCGCCCCCTCATTCGAGGAGTACCAGACCGGTCCAGAGAACATTTTCCGAGGAGGACAGGTGAATGGGCAGCCCCGCACGCTGGGCGGTTTCAATCACATCGATGCCGACCCCTTCCATCGCCGGTCTCGCTCGAAATGGGTGTCGGCAGGGATCGGAAAGCCGGTTCGCGACGCACTGTTCACAAAGAACGCACTCCCCTCCCGTAAAGCCCGCCGCAAAGCGCATGCCGCGCTTGAACGCAGCTGCCTCGACGCGTTCGATGATCTCGAGCAGCTTGAGTTGATAAGGGCGATGCCGTTTCAGATTCTCCTTCAGGACATCCCGTTCAATCCGGCCCGGACTCTTGTCCCCAGAGTCAACCCCGGTTGCTTCAACCTGCACCAGGAGGCACCATTCATATTGGGCAAGAACGCCGGCAAAGGTCGTCACCGGCATCACGTGGGGAGGACAGGTGAGGTACTGGTTGAACTTGGCGCAGCGGGGAACTTCGCATTTCAAGCGAACCCGTTCGTCGACCACGACCATCCGCGCCGAAATGACCCTGGCCGCCCTGGCGCCCTCCTCCAGAGCAAGTTGCACCAACTCGCCGTAGCGCTGCTCTGCCGACATACCTTCCATCAGGATCTCATCACCTCCCCAGACAACACCTCAAACGCGTTCGACCCTCTGTTCGCCGCTGATCGCCAACCCACTCCCCACCTGCCGACGGCCGCCGATATCACGCCTAACCATCGGCGGCGGTTGTCATTTCCCCGGCCAGGCCACAAACTGGACCCAAAGGACCGCACCGTATTCCGCGTCCTTCTTCCTGCCATCCGAATGCGGAATCGCCTGTTTCTCCTCCATGAGGGCGGCGAATCCCCACCAGCCCGCTGCAGGAACAGCAAAGGTGAAGACCCCGTTCTTATCTGTTTTGATCACCTGGGTGTAGAAATAATCATTGGGAGCGGTCACTTTCCGATCGGCGTTCCAGAATTCCACTTCCACCTCGACCTCGGCCGCGGGTTTGCCCTTGAATTTTACCATACCCTGCAGGACATTACCGGCATAGAGGCCAAACGGGCGGGTCAGGGGGATGATTTCGGCTTTGAGACCCACTTCCCGGTTCCAGCCTTCTTCATCCCCAAAGGCGGCCACACAGGTCTTGGTCTGGTGAATGATGTACTTATCTTCCGCAGGTTCCCAGTAGGGCTCGGGATCGAAGAAGAAGGTGTAGACGCCCGGTTTCTTCAGCGGGTAAGTGGTCTTCCAGGCTGTGTGGTCAAACAGTCTCGATTCCTGCAGAGCCTTGAGCAGATCGCTCTTCTCCTTCCCCAACAGGACGCCGAAGGCTTTCGGTTTCGCCATGGCCATCCCCTGCTGCTCAAAGGGATGGCAGAACGCCAGGATCACGTCCAGATTGGGGTTGTCACCCTGCATCACCATGGATTTCTCCGGCAGGATCAGACCGAAGTGCGCGAGGCTTGGATCGGCCATGCCAAGGACGAGCATCACCCACAGACTGACCGCAAAACACTGCTTCATGGATTCTCCTCCATTCTGATTGGGTTTCCGGCAAGCACGGTCCGCCGGGCAAGCAGCCCGCTCGCTGGCACCCGAAGCTGACCGATGCTTCTCAAAACCATTTCCTTCTTGGCTCCATGGGGATCGCTTCACACGAGTTGCTGTGCACATGACAGCACTCCTTCACGGTATGCTCCAGAAACTCGTTTTCGTGCGAAACAATCATGAGCGTGAGTTCCAGGTCCCTGAGAACATGGATGAGCCGATGCTTGGTCGGTTCATCCAGACCCGCGGTGGGTTCATCGAGGAGGAGCACTTGAGGCTGCATGGCCAGGACGGTGGCCAGGGCAACCAGCTTCTTTTCGCCCCCGGAAAGCTTATAGGTGACCCGTTCCTCAAAGCCCTCAAGTCCGAGCCGGGCGATGGTGTCGCGAGCAATCCGGATGGCTTCCGCCGGTCGCTTTCCCTGGTTCAAAGGACCGAAGGCCACATCCTCGATAACGGTCGGACAGAAGAGCTGGTCGTCGGCATTCTGAAACAGCAGGCCCACCTTTTGCCGGACCTGAACAAAGTCCTTCTCTTTGGCAACTTCCTGCCCGAAGACCACAATTTTTCCCGCCTGGGGACGCAGCAGACCCATGATCAGGTGCAGGAGAGTGGTCTTACCGCAGCCGTTGGGACCAATGAGGCCAATGTGCTTGCCCGGCAGGAGCTGATAGTTGAGATCCTGAAAAACCGGGAAGGCTGCTCGAGGATAGCCGAAGGTAATGTTATTAAGTTCGATCAGGGGTTCACTCATCCCAGCCTCACGGTAACGCCGGGCAACCCCAACTCCAGGTAGAGGACCACCGCCAGCGCCAGCACCGCTACGACGACGAAAATTCCATCCCGAGAATGCCAGGAAAAGGTTCGCAGACTGTAAAAGACGCCATGAAACCCGCGGCAGAGCATGGCCTGAAAGACACGGTCGGCCCGGTCATAGCTGTGCACCAGCAGCATCGCCGCCAGATAGGCGCAGGAGCGATAGGTGTGAAGATTGGTGCGCGGCTGGAACCCCCTGATTCTCATGGCCTGGACGAGACGGTAGAATTCCTGTTCCAGGACGTGGAGATAGCGGTAGGTGAACAAGAGCAGGTGACATAATTTGTTGGGAAGACGCATCATGTGCAGCGCCTGCCCCAGGGTGACGACCGGGATTGTGGCAACCAGGGCAATGAGGGCGATGAGAAGGGTGTTGGACTTTAAGGTGATCAAACCCGCCAGGATCAGCCCCTCGCGACTGACCGACAGCGGTCCCAGGGCAAACACCGCTTCCCCGGGATAGGTCAGCGGCAAAACCAACCACAGGAAGAGAACGAAGCTGTTGGCGACCAGCAACCGCCCAATCACTTGTTTCAGAGGCAGCCGCGCCAGCACCAGGCCGACCAGGGACAGCAGGAACCCGGCCAGCACTGCGGGAACAGCTTTGGCCACCGCCACCGTAGCGGCAAACACCGCAGCTACCGCAACCTTACCACGCGGATCGAGGCGATGGAGCAGGGAGGCACCGTCGGCAAAGGGCTCTTGAATTCCATTCATGACTTCTGCCGCTTCCTGCTCAGGAAATAGCCCAGCAGGCCGAAAATCCCCATAATGTAGCCGATGCCGCCGATGATGTCGGTAAGGGTGATCCTGTCTTCCCGGGATTCCGCCAGCATTGCCTTGATGGGGGCAAGCTGACGTTCCAGGGCTCGATTCAGGGTTTCCTCGAACACTTGCCGATCGATGGTGATCATCGCGGGATCGAGTGGCGCCGCCGCCTGGGCGGCTGGCGCTGTCGCTGGAGTTGCTGCTGCCGCGGAAGGCGCCGCCCTTTCAGCACCGCGAAGATAGTCATCGGCTTTCAGCAGCCATTCGCCGCGGTGGCCCAGCGAGGCCTCCACGACGATCAGCAGATCGACCCTCTGGGCTGCGGCTTCAGCAGGGATCTGGAAGGCAAATTTGCCCTGGTTGTCGGTCGTTCCGGTCAACAGGACGGTCCCGCTCTGCTGCCCCAGGACCTTTACCGGTCCTTGCTGCACCGGACCGCTCCCCACGAATTTGCTTTCAGTATGAATCGTCTCGCCCTCGGCATAGGCGTAGACGAGCACCCGGTGACCCAGGGCCGGGGAGGCCGCGGTCATGAAGGAAAGGCAAAGGAGGCTCGCCACGAGCCACCGGCAGAGCGTCTCCCTGAACGTCATGTCATGCAACCGACAAGAACCTGTTGTGCTAACCGGCGGGCGGTTTTCAAGGGACTCAGGCATTCCAGTCCTCCAGCATTTCCGGGCGGACCTTCTTGAGAAAATGAAAAATGAACAGGGTGATAATGCCTTCGATGAACATAACCGGCACATGGGCGAGAACAGCCAGTTGGGCTGCCTGGAGAAAGGCTTGGCCGGTGGAGATGAGGGCCGCGGCCACCAGGAGCGCGCTGAACCCAATGGCGGTGAAACCGCAGGCAAAAGCTCCAACCGAAGACACCAGCCCGGGGCGGCGGAGCAGCGGTCGGCAGAGGTAACTGCAGATAACGGCGGGCAGAGCCATGATGACCGTATTCACCCCCAGTACGGTCAGCCCGCCGAACTGGAAGAGAATGGCCTGCAGGAGCAGGGCGATGAGGATCGCGGGCACCGCGGCCCACCCCAACAGCAGCCCCATGAGGCCGTTGAGCACCAAGTGCAGACCCACCGGTCCCACCGGAACATGAATCAGAGTGGCCACAAAGAACGCTGAGGAGAGGATCGCGACCCGGGGAATGACCTCATAATCCATCTTCGCGAGGCCAACAGCGGTTCCCAGCGCCGCCAGGGCGGCACCCCCACCCAGGACCGCCGGGCTGAGCACTCCTTCCGAAATATGCATGATCTTGCCTCCGACATGTGCGCCCCCTGCGGCTCGATAACGCCTGTCCCGTCGCCATCGACAAGACAAAGAAAAGAAAAAGCCAGGAAGGCGCAGTCCTCTCCCGAGGATCGTGAGCCTTCATGGCTTTCTTATGGTTTTGCCCGACTATGGTGTGCCTTGGAGCTTCTTGCCCCACATTATCATTGGCCCTGAGCCAGATTCGGCTATTACGTCAGATATCGCGGTGCGTCAAGCGGAAACGCTTTTCTTTGGGTTGATTCTCTCCTACCGCTGTCTCTTCATGCCTGGTTCTTTTTAGATCTCTCGCGACCCTGCCTTGCCATGAGAGAATTGAAGCGATGGGCCTCTCTATCAGAGCACTTCGAGAATGGTGCACTTGAGGTAGCGGGTTTCCGGCATGGCGAGCAGGACAGGGTGGTCGAGGGCCTGCCCGCGGACCTCGAGGATGCGCAACTGGCGGCCGCTGGCCTGGGCCGCCTTGATGAGCACCTCCCGGAACCCGGCGTCACTGAGATGGTAGGAGCAGGAACAGCTGACCAGAATCCCACCTGGTTCGAGGAGCAGCAAGGCGCGGCGATTGAGGTCGGTGTAGCCTTTCAGGGCCTGGGGGAGACTGCTCCGGGTCTTGGCAAACGCCGGCGGATCGAGGACGATCAGGTCAAAGGCGCCTTTCTTCGCCGATTTAAGAAAAGTGAAGGCCTCTTCCTGCTCAAACCGGCAACATGAATCCAAGCCGTTGCGGGCGGCACTCAGCCGGGCCTGGTCGAGACCCTCCCGGGATTGGTCGACACCAACCACCTCAGACGCTCCAGCCGCTGCTGCCGAAAGGCTCCAGGCGCCGTTGTAGCAAAAAAGGTCGAGCACCCTTCTGCCTCTTGCCCAGCGGCGGAGGGCTTGGCGATTGTCGCGCTGGTCGAGATAGAAGCCGGTCTTTTGCCCATGCAGCGGGTCAATGATGAACTGGAGACCGTCGATTTCGATCCAGCAGGGTACCGGCAGTTCACCGTGGGCAACGCCTCTTACCAAGGGCAGGCCTTCGAGCGTGCGTACCGGGGTGTCGTTTCGAAAAACCAGGGCCCGGGGCTGGAAGAGCTCGATTAAAAGGCCCTGGAGCAGGTCTTCCAGGCGTGACATACCCAGCGTGGTGATCTGATAGACGAGGATCTCGCCGTAGCGATCCACAATCAAGCCCGGCAGACCGTCGGCCTCGCCATAAACCAGCCGGGCACATGGGGAAGCGGCATAGAACAGGTTCCCGCGGCGCTCGGCCGCTCTCTGCAGAAGCTCGCGGAACCATTCTCGGGACGGTTTTTCGTGGGGGCCGCAAACCAGGCGCACGGCAATCAGGGAATGAGGATTGAAATAGCCGCTGCCAAAACCCACGCCCCGACTCGAATGGACAGCCACCCACCCCCCCGGTTCCAACTCGGCGGGTGGTTCTGCGAGTTCATTGCTGAACACCCACTTGTGGCCCTGGAGCAAACGTCTTTCCCTGCCGGGGAGGAGCTGGATGTTCTTGAGATCATTCATGCCGCATCGTCTCTTTCAAATAAAAAAAGCGCCCTCTGACGGGCGCTCAAAGGTGTTGCCCGAATCAGGACGATCAACCGTTCCCGGCCCGGATGGTTTCAAGCAGAATCTGGTAGTCTTCATAGATGTCCGCCGAGCTCTCGATCACTTCATAAAGATCATCCAACTCCATATTGATGACGGCATCCTTGTCAGGAGATTCTTCCTTGAGCTCGATCCAGATCCAGTCCAAGAGCATCTCTTCGGGATCATCGTAGCCTTCTTCCCGCTTGTCCAGGGTTCCATCGCTGACTTTTTGGGCCACCCGTCTCAGGGCGGTCTTCACGAAAACCTTCATCTCCATGGCACATAGCCTCCATTCATCCCAGACCAACCGGGCTGGTCTGCACTCAAGCAAAGCTCAGTACTGCTCCACAAAATCAGAGTGACCATTAGTCCCGGGCGTCATTCCCGCGAAGGCGGGAATTCAGAAAGACCACCAGGATGTCCGCTTTCGCGGGCATCCTGGTGAAAATCGGACACCCCTTTGGGTGGCGCTGCACTTCGGGTCATAGCCGCAGATCGGTTCACTGCCGTGTCACACCCGGCTTAATAGCTTATCTCTGTAAGCGATTCAATCATTTTTTCCGAATACTTGCAGTTTAAGGTTGTTTTTTCGGAAGCGGCTCCAGATCCTCTCACCCTCAGCCGCCGATGTTCACAATTCCATCCGCGACCCATCACCGGTATAATTCTCCCGATCAGAATCGAAAGGTGCCTGACCGGAAGTTCGCTGCGCCAACAGCGGGTATGAGCGCTAACCAACCGATCGAAGAGGGGTCAACATGCAAAAGCGAAAGACTTCGGATGTTCCGGAGAAGCAATTCCTGCTCGACGCCATAACCGTTCATGATTCCTGGCGGCTGTTCAAGATCCTGGCCGAATTGGTAGACGGCTTCGAAGTACTCTCGGATATCTATCCGGCGGTTTCCATTTTCGGTTCGGCCCGCGTCAGACCGGGGGATGAACCCTATGAGAGGACCGTCATCATCGCCCGGAAGCTGGCTGAAAACGGCTTCAACGTCATCACCGGGGGCGGCCCCGGCATCATGGAAGCAGGCAACAAGGGCGCTCGGGAGGGAAGTGCGAGCTCCATCGGGCTGAATATCATGCTGCCCCTGGAACAGGAACCCAATCCTTTCTCCAACGTCAAGCTGGATTTCCAGTACTTTTTCGTGCGGAAGGTCATGTTCGTCAAGTACGCGCAGGCCTATATCGGTATGCCGGGCGGGCTCGGCACCCTCGACGAGATCTTCGAAGCTCTGACGCTCATTCAGACCAGGCGCATCAAACCCTTTCCGGTGATCCTGGTGGGCCGTGATTACTGGAGCGGCCTGATCGACTGGATCAAAGGCACCCTGCTGGAGCAACACTATATTTCCGATACCGATATGGACCTCTTCAGCGTGATGGACGATCCCGATGAAGTGGTCCGTACGATCAAACGCTATGTGATCGTGTGATTCGAATCAGGTGCTCTCCCCGGCAACGTATTCCAGATGCCCCTCGTGCGGCAGCAGGGCGGCGGAACCTTCGATGAGGATACTCGCCTTGTAGCGGTCCTCCAGTTCCAGGAGATCGTTCCGCTTGCGGTTGAGGAGGTAGTTGGCCACGTTCAGGTTGAGGGTGGCCTTGACCTGGGACACTTTCTTGTGGCTGAGGGTGTGCCAGATCTTCCGGAGGTTGCTCAGCGCCAGGGTTTCGGTCGACCGGACCAGTCCCGCACCATGGCACAGCGGGCATTCTCCGAACGAGCCCTGCATGATGTTCAAGCCCAGGTGCTGACGCGAGAGTTCCAGGAGGCCAAAGCGGGAAATGCGGCCGACGGTGATCTTGGCCTTGTCCTTCTTGATTTCTTCCTTAAACCGGCGTTCCACTTCCCGCGCATGGCGGCTTTCCCGCATGTCGATGAAATCGATGACGATCAGCCCGCCGAGATCGCGCAGACGCAACTGGCGCGCAATTTCGACGGCCGCTTCCAGGTTGACCTTGAAAACCATCTCTTCGAGCACCCCGTTGCCGTTGGTGCGCCCGGAATTGACATCGATGGCCACCAGTGCTTCGGTTCGGTCGATGAACAGGGAGCCGCCCGATTTCAAGGGCACCCGCTGGCGGAAAATCTGGTCGATCTGGTCTTCCAGATTGAACCTGCTGGTGATCGGACCCTCTTCCTTGTAGAGCTTCACCGCTCGCTCGTGAGCCGGGCTGATGATGCGCACGAATTCCTTGACCGTCTTGAGAACCTCCCGGTCGTCCACCAGGATGGTCTTGATGTTGGGATTGAAGTAATCCCGCAGGATCTTCAGGGCCAGATCCTGGTCTTTATGAATGAGCGAGGGCGCGGGAGCGCTTTCCACCTGCTTCCTGACTTCTTCCCAGATCTTCATGAGGTGGTTGAAGTCTTTGACAATTTCTTTCTTGGTACGGTTTTCCGCGGCGGTGCGGATGATGAGGCCGAATTCTTCTGGCACCCGGAGATCGTTGAGGATCGTGCGAAGCCGCTCCCGCTGGGCTTCTTCCTCGATTTTGCGGGAAATCCCGCGCTGGGACTGGCCCGGCATGAGGACCACGTCCCGGCCCGCGAGGGAGAGATAGGTGGTGAGGAGCGCCCCTTTGCTGCCGATCTCTTCCTTGACGACCTGCACCAGCACTTCCTGGCCGGGATGAATCACATCCTGGATCCGCACCGGCTCTTCAACCTCATTCTGATAGTATTCCGGGTGAATATCCGAGAGCGGCAGGAAGCCGTTGCGGTCCATGCCATAATCGACGAAGGCGGCCTGAAGGCTCGGCTGGACGTGGGTGATAACACCTTTGTAAAGGTTACCGGTGACTTTGCTGCGGGCCGCCGTTTCGATGAAAAAGCTTTCCAGCGACTGCCCTTCGACAATAGCGATCCGGAATTCCTCCGGATGCACCGCATTGATGATCATCGTTTGATTTGCCATTGCTTGACCTTACTCTTTTTTTCCCGTGAGCCTGGACGCCTGATGCTGTTTCGCCTGATAGAGGAAGGTGCGCAGCGCCACTTCCCGGTTGGGCTGAATGGTGCCATCATAGGGAGCGTCGAGGTAGGGAATGCGCATTTGATGGAGCAGGGGTTTGAGAATGGCCGAACAGATGGTGCTCGGCATGCAGGTAAAGGGAAACACGTTCACAATGCCATCGCAGCCGTGATGGGCGTATTCGAGCGCTCCGCCGATGCTGAGCGCGGCTTCGGTGCCGATGGCAAAGGTGAACAGGCGATCGGCCTCGAGCCGCCGTTCGATCTGGCCGATACGGTGATCCGCCTGGATATCCAAATGCTTGAAGGCGCTGCGATAAACCTGGTGCTGACGCCACGCCTGGTAGAGCTTTTCGATTTCAAGGTCCAGCCATTGCCGCCCGGCTTCCCACAGGGTCTTGCGGTCTTTGTCCTGCCAGGCCGTTAGGCAGCGGCGGCGGAGCTTGCGGGCCCGTTCGAAGGAAACGTAATTGACCCATTCACCCAGCGAAGCGTCCACCACTTCCCCACCGAAGGCTTCGAGCTGCCGGATGATATTTTGATTGGAATCGGGATGGGTGCGCAGATAGATTTCGCCCACAATCCCGATGCGCGGTCGGCGCGGCTGCCTCGGATCGATGAAGGTGCGAGCCGTGGCAACGATCTCTTCCAGAAGCTGCAGAAGCTTATCGAATTCCAGGCGGGCGCCGCTGACCTCAATTTCGGTCGCCATCCGCTGGAGCGCCTCGGTCATGACGGCATCAGTCATGCCCGCCCGCCGCTCGTAGGGACGCACCCGCCAGACCGTCCGGTCCAGCACGTCGGCAATGATCACGGCCATATAACCCAGCTTGCGGAAAATCGGGGCGCGCTCGGGAGCGATAATACCGTTGGTGGCATAGGAATCTTCCGAGGAAAGATAGACAATGGGGATCTCACGAAAGTCCTCGAACCGGTCCAGAACCAGCCGCTGGAGTTTGTTATACATGCCGAATCGGCACGGACCGTCGGCATCCGGCATGAAATAGACGTAGCGTTCGGGCACGAAGGCCGCTCCCAACCGCTCCTTTTCCTGCTGCAGGTAGAAGAGGATGTCCCCGAGGGTCACCTGGCAGGGGAAACACTCCTTGCCCGACGTGAATTCCCGCCCCTGCGACAGCCCTCGGTAGGTCTCCAGCACGATGGCGTCGACTCCCACCGCCCGAAAGCTGGCCGCAATGAGACGGCTGCCGAAGGGAGCCATATCAGGGATGAGAAGGGTTCTTCCGGAAACATCGAACTGCTTGACGCTGGTCTGAAAACGATGAAAGGCATGAAGATCGGTCGTTGCTGACATCGTGAGCTGCTGTCTTATCCCTTGGTCCGTCGGTTCACGGCACACCTCCCCTGTCCTTCCGACAGAGGGCGCATGCCGCAACGGGGTTACCGGCACATGGCCTCGTATGGCGTATCTGCCTCATAATGATTTTTGGACGATTTGTCTTGTAGATTTTTCACAACATTCTGAAAGGCCTCGATGCGGGTCAGGAGCCCGGCTACCGCGCTGTGTTCGTCGAGTTCGAGCACGAGTGCCGGTTTTTCCCGCAGGATGTGGCGATAGAAGTGTTCAATGAACGAATCCGCGCCGCAGCTGAAATTAGTCAGGTGAACCCCATACCAGTTGGGCGTGCGGGCAATGCGTTTGGCGGTGCGCAGGATTTTGGCCCCCTGGCCCCAGTACATCATGGGAAAATCGCTGAGATCCTCCGACTCGACCTCGAGAAAATCCATGGGCAGAGCCCTGATTCCCAGCTTGGCCAGGTGCCTTCCCAGTTGCAGGTTGGAACGCTCGTCGTGGAGATTATACGGGCGGCCGGTGACGACCCAGAGCGCTTCGCCCGACGCCATCCCGGCGAGGACAGCCCGGCCGCGCTGAAAGAGATCCTGGCGAAACCGCTGCTGCCGGTCCCAAGCCTGCTGCACAGCCCTCTCGATAGTTGCCGCCGAGGGGCGGAATTCGGCCGGGAGGCTGGCGAGGAGCGCTTCCGCGACCTGCTTTGGGCCCTCCTTTAGATAGAGCGTCGGCCGGATGAGACGTTGATCCGAGATCCCGAGCGCCGCCCGCACCATGTATTGAGAACTCTCCACCAGCGGGCAGAAGAAGCCTGTTTCATGCGCCTCGGGAGTGGGCATGTCGATCACGTTGGGCAGGAACAGATATTCGGTCCGGTCCAGGAGATGGTGCACGTGGCCATGGAACACCTTGACCGGGAAGCAGGTTTCGGCCGTCATGCTTTCAACGCCGGCCAGGACCAGTTTGTTGTTGGTGCGCGGGCTCATCAGGACCGTGAACCCCAGGTTGGAGAAGAGATGCGACCAGAAAATCCCCCACTCGAGGCTGTGCAGTGCCAACGGAATGCCCACCGTGGGCCGGGATGGCGTATCTCTGCCGGCCACTTCCAGGAGGCTGAGGCCTTTCTCCTCGAGGGCTTCCTGGAACAGCTGCTGGCGTTCGAGAAAATGATTCGCCTGCGTTTGCCCCTCATGGCGGGTCGCCTCGTAACGACCGCAATCTCCCCCCCAGATGCTCCTATTTCCCCCAAAATCATAGACTTTCAGTTTACATTCGTTGTGGCACTTCTTATCCGCCCGGCAGATGGTTTCGGTAAAGCTCACCTGGGAACGTGCCAGCCGTTCGAGGTTGCGGGTCTTGCCGACAACCTCGCCCCGGTGGTAGCGCTCCCGCACCGCCAGGGCCGCCCCGAAGGCTCCCATGACCTCCCGGTGTTTGGGAACCAGGATGGGCCGGCCGAGCACTTTTTCGAAAGCCGCCACAATCCCCCGGTTCAGCGAGGGCCCCCCCAGGAACATGATCCGCTGGCCGATGAAGCGCTTCTCCACGACCCGGTTGAGGTAGTTATGAACGATGGCGTAGCAGAGCCCGGCGATCAGATCCTCCCGCCGTGCACCCTTCTGAGCGTAGCTCACCAGGTCGGATTCCATGAAAACGGTACAGCGTTCCGCCAGGTGAATGGGCGTTCGGGCGGATAGCGCCACTTCCTGGAACTCGCCCACGATGTTGATCTTCATCTTGTTGGCGAGTTCGTGCAGGAAACTGCCCGTACCGGCGGCACAGACCTTGTTCATGTCGAAATCAAGGGGATGAGTCTGATCGATCCGGATGTACTTGGAATCCTGGCCGCCGATTTCAAAAATGGTGTCGATTTCCGGGTCGACCGCTACGGCGCCTCGGGCATGCGCCGTGATTTCATCGATGATGAGATCGGCATCCAGGAAATCCCCCACCACGTTGCGCCCGGACCCGGTCGTCGCCACCGCCAGGAGCCGGACCCGGCTGCCGACTTCCCGGTCGATGGTCTGCAGCAGGCGCTGGGTGACCTCGATGGGCTTTCCCTGCGTGGCCACGTAGCATTTGTGCAGGATCTGCCCCTGGTCGTCGATCAGGGCATACTTGGTTGAGGTCGAACCGATATCTACCCCGAGAAACCCTTGGGCCGGGCTCTTCCTGCGAGTCCTCCACGGCGACAGGGTATTGTCCGGGTCGAAGTGGGTGAGTTCCAGTTCAAGTCGGTCGGCGCTGGGGAACTGGTAGGTTGCCTCCGCTCGCCGCACGTCCAGCCGGGCGGGATCAATCCGGCTGCGCCACCCCTGCCTCTGCGCCTGCAGGGCGACGCCCAGTGCGCCCAGGGAGGTGTGGTGAGGCGGTACCTGGAGATCTGGAAAATAGTGTCGGAAGGCCTTTACCTGCAACCGGTTGGACGCCATGCCGCCGATGAAGACAATAGGATCCGTCAACTGCCGGTTGGCAACGATGGTACTGAGATAATTGGCGGCGTTGCCGTAGTGGAGCCCGGCGATGATGTTGGGCAACGATTCGCCCTTGTTCTGCAGATGAATCATGTCCGACTTGGTGAAAACCGTGCAGCGGCAGGCCACCGGTGCGGGATAGGTGGCTTTCAGCCCCAGGGCGATGAAATCATCGAGGGTCTGCTGGAGCTTCTCCTGATCCATACGGAATTCGGCGCCGTACATGGAAAGCGCGAGCCGTTCCGCCTGCTGATCCATGAACGAACCCGTTCCCGAAGCACAGGGACCGTTCATATTGAAGGCTTGCAGCTGCCACTGACCGTTTTCATGGGCGAGCTGAAACAGGGATGCGTCCTGGCCGCCGATGCTGATGATGGACCGTACCCCCGGCACCAGCTGGACCACCCCGAGGATCTGTGAGATCGTTTCCACCTCATAGGGCACTCCGAACATTTCGGCCAGGAGCTGACCATTCACTCCGGTGAAGCTGATCGAACGGATCTCCCCGCCCTCCTCCAGCGCGGCCGTCAAGTCATTGAGCACCCGCAGGGTCTCTTCGAAAAAGAGCCCGAAGTGGCGAAGATAGGGGGTCTCAATGACCACCTGCCGCCGCTCATCGATCACCACCCCGTTGATACTCACTGAACCAACGTCAATGCCAACATCGTAAACCATCAAGCTCTTCCCTGGTCCTGGTTGCAGTCGATCCTTCCCCTGGATTCAGCAGGTGCTATGCAGGCTGAAAGTGCGGGTAATATAAAGTCTTCAGAATGAATGTTCAATGCTTCTGTTGCAGGGCGGCGGGGTTGGCTCCGGCCAACGGGTGAGGGTGAGTTCATCTGAGCTCCTGGGCACTTCTTTACAATTGCTTCGCATGTGCCCAGGACAAGTGCTGCTCCGGCCTAACTACGAATAGCTCCTGTAGAAAGCTTCAGCAGTGAATTTGACGAATTCCTCGGTCTTTTCGAAACTGCGGGCCACAACCTGCCAGAGCTCCAGGCGTGCAATCTCGGTCTGCAGATCCCTGGCCGCTTTACCGCTGCAGCCAAGGATGTCCTGAACCGATCCCACCGCCACTGAAACCGGTGCCCTGAGCTACCTTCAGCCCTTCCCTGGCGAGCGACAGAGCAAACGCCATGGGTGCCGGCGTAGCCTTTTCAAGCTTGGTTTCGAAGCACAGCGCACTGAACACCTCTCATCCGCCTCGCCGGCTGTGTAGAGTCGATCAGCCATGGCATATTTCCCCAGAAGTAGCCTTCCCGAAACGTCGTCAGCTCCTGGCGCTGACCAAATTCGAGGCTTGCGGGTCCGCTGAGCCGCGGCCTGAGCGCCCGATAGTAATCCTTGTCAATCTCGGTATCGAAGGATCTCCCCTCGGTCAGGAGCCTGCTCTGCGAGGAAATCGCGGCTCCCTTCCAGGAGGCCGACCTCGCAAGGCCGTCCCCGCAGCGTGACCTCCACCTGCGCTCAGCCGGTCAAGGCCTTCTCGAACGGGCACTGGACCTGCAAAAAAAGCAGGAGCTTGCGGATTAAGGGAAGAGCCATGTTTGTTGGGTTTCGTTGTCACTCAACCCAACCTACAGTGGAGCTCGCCTTTTGGGAATGAAAGATTCAAACCTAAAGGAGCCAGAGTTTGCTTGGTACAGCGGTCCACTGCGGGCGAGAATCATTGGTACGGCTGCTTGCATTCCTTGGAAACCTTCTGACGGCGGCCGAACTCAACCCCGTCGATTCCGGCCCGAACCCCGCAATAGTACGCCCGGCACTCGCCATCGGGGTCTTCCAGTGCGATGGTATGACGCTTGATGCGAATCTGAAGCTTGCAGTCCTGGGGGGCGTCCGGATCGTCGGCGTCAGGAACCGATTGATAGCCTGAACCAGTGAAAACCGCGTGACCCTCCATACTACACGTGTGCGCATTGGCGCCGACGTGAACGAACGAAAAATGGACGCGGTTCCCTGCCGATGGTTTCAGGGTCAGGCAATCTTCGGTCTTGACGGGCTCATTGGTACGCTTGTAGGGGTTGAAGATGAAGTTGTCTCTCTGGATGACGTAATTCCCAAATATGTCCTTGTCTTCGGGTGCCGCCTCATGCCATCTCCTCAGTTCACCAATGCGTTCCCGGTAAACCTTCTTGAGGCAATTCTCATCGCGGCACGAACCTCTTTCGATCTGGAGCCAGCGCTTCTGGTCAAGCACCAGGGAGGTACTGTCACTGGCCTGGGACGTTGCTTCCCTGTATGCGACGGACAGTTCTTCGTCTTGAGCGCTCAATTGCGGGTTGCCGCAAATCAGCTTTTCGACAGCGGTGAAGGCCTTGGCACAATCGAAGCCGGCCGCCGGAGAGAGGGTGGGGAACAAAAGGAAGAAGAACAAGAAAAGGAGGATTCGCATGCTGCACTCCTGATCATGCCGAGCATAAACGGGCCGCAAAGGGCATTGCCCTGTGAAGGGCGCAGGCTCACTCCAAACCCTGGGAGGTCGCCCCTCCCATGCTAATGGGCACCGAGCCGGTCTATTTGACTCTCCGGAACCTCGCTCTAACATCAGGAGCGATGATGGAATATATCATCAGCTGATCTCCTGAGATTTGATACTTATAAATTCTTTCAACACCATTACCAAGTTCCCATACAAATTTACCATCATCAATGATACGATATCCATAAGTCGCATCAGCATATAGATTGCCATCCTTTGAAAACTTAAGTTCAGGAATGAAACGAAAGCCATAGATGATATTTTTCTGATCTAGAGCCCGCCATTTACCAAGTAATCCATCAGCAGCAGTTGAGACTGAGACAATACAAATTAAAACAAGTAATATGCATACAATAAATAGGCTTAGAGATCTCACATTATAAATCATTGTAAATCCTCCATGATATGGGTAAGATCATCTGCTACAAAAACCCTTGCTCCGAAATGACAAAGTCAAGAAAATGATAGCATTTTGGCAAAGTGGACGCAAAATCATTTCCCCCTCCGTTTTATGAGGAAAGCCCTGGAAGCCGGCGTGATCAGCGGCGAGGCAAACCGCGCCGGGCAATTTGTTCCAGTTTTCGGGAAAGCTGGTGAGCATTGCGGAGCGCGTTGTGCTGCTCCCTCACATACTGTTGGCCTTCCCGGCCCCAGGCACCTCGTTTGCCGCGATCCGCCAGGAACCCCCTGATAGCCTCCGCCATGGCTTCGCCCGTGTCGTGAGGAACCAGCAGGCCGCTGCGACCGGCTGCCACCACCTGCGCCACCCCCGGGGAATCCAGGGCTACCACCGGCAGACCGCAAGCCTGGGCTTCGAGATAGACCATCCCGAGGGATTCACCAATCCCCGGAAAAGCAAACAGATCCGCCGCAGAGTAGTATTGGGCCATGTCGCTTGGCGCCACGCCACCGGTGAAAACAGTTTTTCCGGGAACGAGGGTTTGCGCCAATTCCCGGACCAACGATGCCATCGGGCCATCACCAACAACCAGCAAAGTGAATCGCAGCTCCCGCCCATCGAGGTGGGCGAGGGCACGAAACAGGCAGGCCAGGCTTTCCACCTTGACGCCAGGCCGGAAGCGCGCGGCGGTCATGAGGACCGTGGCCCCAGCGGCAATCCCATACTGCCGTCGAATGCGGACTCTGGCTGCTTCATCGGGTTGAAAGACTTCCGGGTTGATGCCGGGTGCCAGGTAGGTGATCCGCTCGGAGGAAACGATTCTTCTCAGGGCTTCGAGGTCGTTGCGGTTGTTGGTGAAGACTGCGGCTGCGGTTTTCAGGGCCATACGGTTCAGGGTGAAGCCCAGCCGGGTTCGCGCCGTCTTACGCCGCCGAGTACTGTACATGGGCTGAAAGAGTACATAGGGGATTTGGCTGAGGCGGCTGACCGCCGGGCCCACCAGGTCCGGCGACTTGTAGTAACTGTGGTAGGTGAGCCAGAGGTCCGGACGGAACGACTGCATCCGTCGGTACGCCTTGACCATGCTTGCAGCGGCCTTGAACCACCCCCCCCCGGACTGCCAGAACCAGCGACTGCGGAACTGGACGATTTCGCGGCAGTCATGCCCCATGGCCGTCAAGGCATGGTGCAGGTTGCGGGCGATGCTGAGATCGCCGGAGGGGTGCGGATGGGAAAGCGGCTTATTGGGACAGTAGAAGGCGATCTTGAGAGAGCTCATGGTCAGGTGCATTGCGACCGCGCCAGAGCATCCCTGAAGAGCGCATGCAGCCGCATGACGCAGCGTCGGTTGTCAAACTCCGCCTCAACCGCGGCCCTGGCTCTCTTGAGATGGTCGGCATAGGCTTCCGGGCGAATGAGCACGTCCTTGATGGCCGCTGCCAGGGCGCCCGGATCGTTGGGCGGCACCAGGACTCCCGTCGAGCCGTGGGCCACCAGTTCCGGGATCGCTGAGACCCGGGTGGCTACCACCGGGACCCCGGTAGCCATCGCTTCGACAAGGACATTGGGGATTCCGTCGCGGTCGCCGTTGGGAGCAATCTTTGAGGCCAACGCGAAACAGTGGGCGCGGCGGTAGTAGCCAACGACTTCCCGGTGAGGAAGGGTACCCAGCATGGTCGCCCGCTGCTGCAGGTTGAGCTGCCGGACCATGTCGGTAAGCTCAGGTTCCATCTCCCCACTGCCGATGTGGGTGAAACGGAAGTCGAGAGATGCCCGGTCAAGAATGCTGAGAGCCTCAAGCAGCGTGTCGTATCCCTTTTTGGGTACCAGCCGGCCGACGGATAGAATTTCGTAGGGAGGTCCGGGCGGTCGGCTTGCGGTAAAGGTGAAGAAGCTCAGGTCGATGCCGTGGTAGATGACGTGGATGGGGGTTTGACAGCCCCCCAACCGGGCCAGGTCACGCAGGTAGTTGCCATTGTAGCGGGTGCAGGTGACTGCGAACCGCGCCTTGCGGAGTTTGCGAAGCAGTTGTTCGGGCTCCGTAAGGTACACGTCCTTGGCGTGCGCCGTGAAACTAAACGGCAAGCCGGTCAGCTCAGAGGCAAAGTACGCCACCGAGGTCGGGGTGTGGCAGAAATGGGCATGCAGGTGGCTCACCGAGGGGTCCCCGAGCCGGATGGCGCTGAGATGCCCTGCCTGCAGAAAGTGGCGCAGGGTCGCCGCTTTCCTTCTTTCCCGGGCACGCTCGACGGCGCCTCTGAGACAGTTCGTATAATGAGCGCCGAGCCTCTTCCAGAGGGCCAGGTTGGTCTTGAAGAGGGTCTGGAAATGAGGAAGGACATACTCGGGGAGGTAGGTGGCGGAGGCACGAATGGCGTGCACATGCTCATGTGAGAACGCCTCCCGCGGCTGCCTCAGGGAGTAGATTTCAATGGGCACGCCCAGTGCTTCGAGAAGCAGGATCTCACCGCTGATGAAGCTTTCGGAGATCCGCGGGTAACCCTTGAGGATCATCCCGAGCCGCTGGCTGCCGCCGGTCACCGGGGGGTTCCCCGCATGTATTGCTGGATCCGTTCGCGCATGAAATCAAGACCCGTGAACGGGAAGGTGCGCATTCTTTCCCCGTAAGCCGTGCCATTTTCCAGAAGATTCAGGAGTCTGGCGCGCAGCACCTCCGGAACCAGTTCCGATGGTTTGAGGTAATCACAGAAACCTCGAGCGCAGAGCACCTCCGCCCGAATGAGCTGCTCTTCGCGCGGCACCACCCTGGGAACAATCAGGGACGGTTTCTTCTGGCTGGCGATTTCGCAGAGCGTGTTGTAGCCACCCATACTTACCACCACCTGGGCGGCGCCAATCAGGGATTCCATGTAGCGATGGAATTTAAGGGTAATGAAGCCCAGCGACTCGGCTTTCTTGATGACTTCCTGGGAAGAGCTGGAGGGCATGAAAGGGCCGGTTACCACCACCACCCGTACTCCCCGAGGGGTCCCGCCCTGATGGCGCTCGAACGCCGAAAGGAACAGGTTGATCAGCGGGTAACCGTCACCGCCGCCGCCAGTGGTCACCAGCACGAGTTTTTCATCACTTCTGATGCCAAGATCCCGGCGCGTTGCAGTGACGTCTTCGGGAGAAGGGATTTTGCGCGGGATATAACCGGTGAAATACACCTTCGAGGCAATGTGGGGGGGAATGGCATATTCCCGAACCGGATCGTAAAAGTTGCGGCAGCCGTAGACCCAGATCTCCCGATAGAGCTCGTCCATGGCGTCATAGATGCCCTTGTCGCGCCAGTCCTCCACCGTCGAGGCGGCCCCGTCCATGATGTCGCGCAGCCCCAGGATGGAAGTGCAGGCCGGGCAGTCGGATTTGAGCCAATGGAGGGTATCCACCACATCGCGCTTCAGCCCCAAAGGGGCCTTATCGACGATGAAGAAGTCGGGTTGGAATGCCATGGCCGTAGCCAAAATAATTTTTTTTCGGATTTCCAGCACTTCCGTCGCTTCAAGTTTCATGGAAAGCGGCAGGTACTGCTCGTTAGTGACCTTGATCATTCCCGGAATGCGCACAAAATCGATCCGCATCGGGCTTTTGAAGCGGCCGGCCAGGAGGGAGCCGGTGATGATCAGGATATTTGCCGGGCTTTTCCGGAGGCTGAGCGCCATGGCCAGACATCGCCGGATATGTCCCAAACCGTAGGTGTCATGAGAGTACATCAAAATCTTGTAGGGAACGATGCCACTCAACTCTGCTTCTTTCGGGAGACGCCCAGCCGTGATTTTGGTTTTCCTCTCACTGTTGCCTGCTTTCACCATGAGAGACGTACGGAAAAAATGAACGGTCCATAATAGAATCAAAGATAAGCCATGGCAATAATGATTTGTTTCCGAAGCAAGGGCGGGGTATGCTACCCATCGCATCTTTACCGGGGAGGTTGACCATGACTCTGACAAAGATTCAAACGGACCGGGCCCCTGCTGCCATCGGACCCTATTCACAGGCGATCAGGGCGGGAAATTGGCTTTTCGTGAGCGGGCAGCTCGGTCTTGTACCTGCCACCGGTCAGTTTACCGGCGACGGACTGAAAGAACAGGCCACCCAGTCCCTTCAGAATGTACACGCCATCCTCGAGGAGGCGGGGCTCGGGATCGAGAACGTGGTTTCAGTGGACGTTTTCCTGGTGGATATGGCGCAGTTTGCTGCCTTCAACGAGATTTACCAGGCCTTCTTCGGCAACCACAAGCCGGCCCGCGCGGTTGTGGAAGTCAGCGGCCTTCCGCGCGGGGGACTCGTTGAAATCAAGTGCGTGGCGTGCGGCTGAGCTTTTGAACCAAGAGCTTCTCTGGAAATTGTCATTTCGAGCCGGAGGCGAGAAATCTTGCTTGCGTAACCAGTTGAGTTCGAAAATTTCTCACTTCGCTCCGCTCGAAATGACAGCAAAGGAGTTCTCTGACAAGCTCCCGACTGCCAACCCTCACCCCGCAACCCGCAACCCGTAACCCGTAAGTGGTACCGAGCGGGTTGGGCGGTTGTGGGGCGAGGACGGCTTGAGGGGGATTAGCGGCATGCTGTGAGGGAGCATTTGTGCTTGATCCGAGTAAAGCCATTTGGTACTTTTGCGGTCGTTCCGGGTCGAGGTCGGGTTCTGACTGAACGGGTCCAGGAATAGAGATGGTATTCGATGGTGGAATGGGGATCGGAAGGGTGACTGGGGTCGGACAATGAAAGAGGAGAGGGACGCAATGAAAAAGGCATGGTGGCTCGGGTTGTTGGTTTTTGTGTGGTTGCTGGCGGGGAGTGTTTCCCCGGGCGTGTCTCAGGAAAAAGTCATTATCAACGGGATCGATGCCAATTTTCCTCCTTTTGCCTTTGTTGACAAGACGGGCAAGCCGGACGGTTTTGATGTCGCCGTTGTCGATTGGATCGCCAAGGAATACAAATTCAAGGTGGAACATAAGCCCATGGACTGGGATGGCATCATTCCCAGCCTGAATGCCAAGAAGATCGACTTGATCGCTTCGGGCATGAGCATCTCGGACGCCCGCAAGGAGAAGGTCAATTTTTCCCTTCCGTATTGGATCATCAAGCAGGTGCTGGTGGCGAAGGCCGACGCCGGGTTGACCCCGGAAAAGGCCATGAGCGGCGGCAATAAGATCGGGGTCCAGCGGGGAACTACCGAAGCCAAATGGATCGAAGAGAACCTGATCAAGAAAGAGGGCAAGAAGTTCGAACTGGTCTATTATGATTCTGCCCCGCTGGCGGTTGAGGACGTGATCAACGGCCGCATCGTGGCCGCCGCCATGGACGACGCGCCCGCCAGGGATGCGGTGAGCAAGAAGAAAACCGTTGCGATCATTGGCGGGTTCGGAATGCCGGATGAAGAATTCGGCTACGCCTTCCGCAAGGAAGACACTGAGCTTTTGAAGACCTTCAACGAAGGTCTGAAAAAGATCATGGCTTCCCCGGTCTGGGAGGAGCTCAAGAAGAAATACGAGCTCTAATTGTCACGTCCTGCTGTCGGACAACGAAGAACCTAGCCCTGGAAGGCTCCGGGAACAATCCCGCAGCCTTCCAGTTTTTTTCTCCGCACCTGCACTGCTTTTCTACACGGGAACCCCATGACGGAAGGTTTGACTGCCATCATCAACGTTTTTCCCTACATGCTCGGGGGTTCCCTGGTAACGATCCTGGTGGTGCTGGGGGCAATGGGGCTGGGGCTTTTCCTCGGCATTCCGCTGGCCGTGGGGCAGGTCTACGGCAACCAGGCGGTGAGATGGGCAGTCGGCCTGTATGTCTGGTTCTTTCGAGGGGTGCCACTGCTGGTGCTGCTCTTCCTCTTCTACTTCGGGTTGTTTGCGGTGCTCGAGATCAACCTTACGGCTTTCACCGTGGCGGTGATGGTCCTGGGGATGATCAGCGGGGCCTACCAGTCGCAGATCATCCGCGGGGCCATCCTTTCGCTTCCGGAGGGCCAGCTCCGGGCGGCCCGGGCGCTGGGGATGAGTGACGCCAAAGCGGTGATGCACATCATTCTGCCGCAGGCCCTGCGCCTCTCCATTCCAGGCTGGTCCAATGAATATTCCATCGTTTTGAAGGACTCGGCCGTCACCTTTGCCCTGGGGGTCCAGGAAATCATGGCCCGCACTCACTTCGTGGCAACTCGCACCTACCAGCATCTGCCTCTTTACATCCTGGCCGGCCTGATCTACCTGGTGCTAACCTATGCCGGGATCAAAGCCTTGCGAATGCTGGAGCAAAAGGTCCGGATTCGCGGTTATGCCCATCACTGATCACGGACGGGAACCTATCATGCCGGAAGAACCCATCCTGAGAATTGAAAATATCAAGAAAGCGTTCGGTCAGCGAGAGGTGCTCAAAGGGGTATCTCTGTCCATCTCCAGGGGAGAACTCAAGGTCCTCATCGGGCCGTCGGGTGCCGGCAAGAGCACCCTCCTCCAGTGCATCAATTTTCTCGTCACTCCCGAAGCTGGCGAAATCTGGCTGGAGGGACACCGAATCAATCACCATCGCAAGCGCGAGCTCTATGCCTACCGCCAGCAGGTGGGAATGATCTTTCAGGACTTCAACCTCTTTGACCACCTCACCGCCCTGGACAACATCAGGATCGCCCTCCTGCGGGTCCGGGGCATGAGCAAGCAGGAGGCCGATGCCCGAGCCATGGCCGAACTGGAACGGGTTGGCCTGAGCGGCCATGCTCATCACTATCCGGCGCAGCTGTCCGGCGGGCAGAAGCAGCGGGTCTCCATTGCCCGCGCTCTGGCCATGGATCCCAAGGTCATGCTCCTCGACGAACCGACTTCGGCGCTCGATCCCGAGCTGATCGGAGAAGTGCTGGCCGTCATCCGTGACTTGGTCGCCAACGGTATGACCATGATCATGGCCACTCACCAGATCGGGTTTTCCAGGGCCCTGGCGGATGAAATCATATTCATGGTGGATGGGCTGGTCCTCGAACAGGGCACCCCGGAAAGAATTTTCTCCGACGCCGTGTGCGATCGCGCCCGTGAGTTCTGTGCCAAGATCACCGAACTCTACGGGGAGTCGCTCTGAACCTGGAAGTTGAGGTACGGAGGACTGATGCTGAGCATTGAACGTGCAAAGCACGGAATGAAGCGTGATGGACATGGGGCTGAATGGACGAGCTGACTTTTATTCAGAGTGAGATCCTGCCCGCTTTCTGGAAGGGACTGAGGGTCAGTATTCAACTGATTGTGCCCTCGGCTCTCCTGGGTCTCGGGATCGGCATTGCGGTCGGATCCCTGCGGGTCTATGGCAACCGCCTGGTTGCGGCCATGACCGATGGCTACGTGGTCCTGTTCCGGGGCGTTCCGCTGGTCGTGCAGCTCTTTATCTGGTATTTCGGCCTGCCTTATTTTGGCGTCTATCTCTCCCCGGTGGCCGCCTCAATCGTGGGCTTTTCCCTCTGCAGCGGCGCCTATCATTCAGAATACATTCGAGGAGCTCTGCTTTCCATCAAGCGGGGGCAGATGCTGGCGGCGCAAGCCCTCGGCTTTTCCAAACTGCAGATGGTGGTGTCGGTGATCCTCCCCCAGGCCCTGCGGCGGGCCCTGCCCGGATGCGGCAATGAGATAATCTATCTCATCAAGTATTCGTCCCTTGCCTACATGATCACCTGCATCGAGCTCACCGGCGAGGCCAAGATTCTCGCTTCTCACACCTTTCGCTATACCGAGGTCTTCTTCATGGTGGGGGTCTTCTACCTGATTCTCGTTTCCATTGCCAGCTGGGGTCTGCATCTCCTCGAAGATCGTCTCACCCTGCCGGGTTTCGAACACCACAGGACGTGATCCTTGAACCCTCTTGCCACCAACTGCCCGCCCCTCGCTCCGGAGGCCGTCGCCCGCCTTCGCCAAACCTTTGGCGAGGGTAAGATTATCAGCCACCCTGACCTCCTGGAGCCCTTTGCCAAGGACGCCACCGACCTCCATCACCGGCCCGAGCTGGTGATTGAGGCTACCGAAGCTTCGGACGTTCAGGCACTGCTGCGGCTGGCCAACACCTATCGGTTTCCGGTGACGCCAAGGGGACTTGGTACGGGTTTGACCGGCGGGGCGGTTGCCGTTTCCGGAGGCGTGGTCCTTTCCCTGGCGAAAATGAATCGGATTCTTACCATCGATCCCGAAAACCTGATCGCCGTGGTAGAGCCCGGGGTGGTCACCGGGGATCTCAAGAAGGCGGCTCAGAGCAAAGGCCTGTTCTATCCTCCCGACCCTGCCAGTGTCGATACCTGTTCCATCGGCGGCAACGCGGCCACCAACGCCGGGGGAGCCTCCTGCCTCAAGTATGGGACGACCCGGCACTATATCCTCGGCATCGAAGTCGTGCTCCCCTCGGGCGAACTCATTCAGGCCGGCGTGCAGACCCGCAAGGGGGTGGTGGGCTATGATCTGGTGCAGCTTCTCGTCGGCTCGGAAGGAACGCTCGGGATCATCACCAAACTCATCCTGAAACTGATTCCCCTCCCGCCGGCGGTGACCACACTCGTGGCGCTCTTCAGCGATCTGCGCTCCCCCATGCGCGCCGTTACCGCGCTGCTCACCTCGGGCCACCTCCCATCAGCCCTCGAATTCATGGACGACCAGTGCCTGGAACTGGTGGGCGACCTTCTCCCGTTTGCCGGCGTCAAGGAGAGCAAGGCGTTTCTGCTCGTCGAAACCGATGGTGCTCCCGGCGTTATTGAGCGCGAAATCGAACAAATGGGAGAAATATGCCTGGCACATGAGGCGGTCGACGTCCTCCTGGCTCCAGATTCCCACAAACGGGCTCAGATGTGGGAGGTACGCCGCCAGGTTTCGCTCCGTATCGAGGAGCATGCCGGGCTCTATATTCCCGAGGATGTGGTGGTCCCAATCGGCCGCATTGCCGAGTTCGTCGAACAGCTGCCGGCACTGGCCCGATCCTACCGGATGAAGATCTACTCCTTCGGCCATGCGGGCGACGGCAACATCCATTTGAACATTACCGCAGGAACTCGTGACCATCTGGAACAGATCGAACAGGGAATCGAAGCGGTTCTCAAGCTGGTCCTGGCCATGGGGGGCACGATCTCCGGGGAGCATGGCATTGGCTTTGTCAAGAAACACCTGCTGCCGCTTGAACTCTCCCCGGAAAGCATCCGTTTGCAGCAGGCAATCAAACACACCTTCGATCCCAACCTCATTCTCAACCCCGGGAAAGTGTTTTGCTGGTGAAGGGTTAAGAGTGAAGGGTACGATGAGCACTGGGCAGGCATGAGGGATAAGAGATGACTTCACCAAGGTCCGCCCTGGTTGCCTCGGGCAAGGTCTATGAAACTCGGGGGATCAGCCGACGGGTGGCTCAGATCACCATTTCCGCCATAAAAGAGATGCCGCTCATCGCCAGCCGGGTGGGCGGGTGCGTTTCTTTAGGCCAGGGCATCCCGTCATTTGCCACTCCTCCACACATCCTGGAAGCGGTCTGCCGCAGGATGCGGGAGGATCCGGACTGCGGCAAGTACACCCTGGGGCCCGGCATGCCCGAACTCAGAGAGGCCGTCGCTGATGCGCTGAGCAGCCAGATCGGACGGCCCGTGGACCCCTTCCAGGAAGTCTGCATCACCGTAGGGGCCATGGAAGCGCTCTCGGCGGCGGTGCTTACGGTCGTTGAGCGGGAAGATGAAGTGATTCTGCCTTCCCCCAATTATGCGTCGCACATCGAACAGGTACTCCTGGCTGAGGGGGTGCCGGTTTTCGTGCCATTGCAGGAAGGCTCCTGGCAGCTCGACGTGGAGGCGCTGCGCCAAGCCGTCACCCCCCGGACGAAAGCGATCATCCTGTGCAATCCTCATAATCCAACGGGGGCCAACTTCGCCGCAGCCGACCTGCGGGCTGTGGCCGAACTGGCCATCGCCCATAACCTCTTTGTCATCTCCGATGAAACCTATGACTTCCTGGTCTATGACGGGCGGCCGCCGTTCAGCCTCACCACCCTTCCCGAACTGGCTGACAGGATCATTGCCACCTTCAGTTTTTCCAAAAAGTACGCCATGACCGGTTGGCGGGTGGGCTATGTGTATGCCAAAGCGGGAATTCTCGACCAGATCATGAAGATCCACGACGCCGTGGCGATCTGTGCACCGAGTCTCTCCCAGTATGCGGCGCTGGCCGCGCTCCAGGGTCCGCAAGAGTGCGTGACCGCCGTCACGAGCGCTCTCCGGCGGCGCCGGGACCTCATCTGTGAGCGGCTGGACCGACTGGCGAAGTGGTTTGCTTATGTCACCCCGCAAGGGGCCTACTACCTCATGGCCCGCTATCGGGTCCCCGGGGTCGATTCCATGACCTTTGCTCTGCGCCTCCTCCACGAAGCGCGCGTCATCACCATTCCGGGGGCGGCGTTCGGTCCTGCCGGGGAAAACCATATCCGCCTTTCCTTCGGCGGCACGGAGGCTGAGATCAGCGACGCCTTCGAGCGCATCGAGCGGTGGCTGGACCGCGCTTCTCTTCCTCGCGAATAACTGCCCCCACGCCCTTCTTTCTCCTTGACAAGGAATCAGGCCGACGGCTAGGTTTATCCTGTCAGTTCTACGCTGGCAGCACGGGGCGCTTTCAACCCATTTATTCTGCCAATCCTACTGTTGCGCCGCCATTTGGCGGCTTCATGCCGACAACTTGGGCAACACCGGGACCTTTTCGCCGGGAATCCTTTGGGCTGTAGCCGTTTTGAACCAGAAAAGAGGGGGGCTTGCAATGAAGACCAAGAGGCTGCTGTTTCTGATCATTATGGCATTAATGGCAAATGCCGCGTTCAGCCCCGCCTGGGGCGGACAGGTCGTGACCGACAGCGCGAGAACCTGGGCCAAGGAAGCCCTGGCCCAGGAGAAAGCGCTCAAGGCAGTGGCCGCAGTCAACACCGTGGCCGTTCTCTATTTTTTCAACCAGACCGGCCAGGTTGAGCTCGATCCGCTCCAAAAGGGGCTCACCGTCATGCTCATCACCGATCTCGCAAAAGTGAAGACCTTGACGGTAGTCGAGCGCATCCGCCTGCAGGCATTGGCGGAGGAGATGAAACTGGGGGTCTCCGGGCTGGTGACTGACAACACTGCGCCTCGCGTGGGGCGACTGCTGGGCGCCCACTGGCTGGTGGGCGGAAATTTCCTGGGCGGCCCTCCCAGTCCTCTCCAGATCCGGTCCAACGTTCTGGATGTTCCCACTTCGCAGATCACGGGTCGGCCCGGGGCTGAAGGGGCCCTCGAGGAGATCCTGCGCCTGGAGAAGGACCTGGTCTTTGAAATCATCAAGTTCCTCAAAATAGTGCCCACCCCGCAGGAGGAAATCGAGCTTCAAAAGCCGATCACGATCAATGTCAAGGCCCTGTTCGATTTCTCCAAGTGTATTGATCTAAGTGATCGGAAAGATTACGAGCAGGCTGCCAAATCCTGCGAAAGCGCCCTCAAGGAGGATCCCAACTTCGGTCTGGCGCGCGATACCCTCAATGAACTGCGCAGCCTGGGTCGTCCCGGTGCTGAGAACAAAAGCATCAATCTGCTGCGCTCGCTCAGGAACCAGACTTCCCTCACCAATCAACTGACGCCGCACGAATCTGACAAGAGGCTCGTGACACCCGACAAGATTGATCGGATGGAAGGTTCTCGGCCACCCACGCCCGAACCGCAGCCGCAGGCTCCCATTTCCCAGCCTACGACGGCACCCATCCGCCAGTAGGAAAACGGAGGAGGCTGTGGGTGATGGCAAGGCAATGACCGGCAGGTAGGGAGCGGAAAGGCGCTAAGCAAGGCATGAGGGGGACAAGGCCATGAAGAAATTGATAGTGTTGCTCACGATTTTCATCGGTTTCGGGGTGCTCGGCCTGGGCTTGGGCTCCGCCCAGGAGGTTGAATTCCAGACGGGTTTTCATACGGACTGGTGGACCAGTCCCAACGGGGAGGTGGGGCAGCAGATCTACTTCCCTCTGGTCAGTGGCGTCCGGTACCAGGATTTCGGATTCAAGGTCGTGGCCGGCGGCGCCTATTCCCACTTCAGTCCGTCCGGTTCGAGCAGTTCCTCCCTGGGCGCCATGCTCGACACCAAGCTGAACTTCTCTTACGAATTAGCGAGAAACTGGCCAGTGGATATCCTGCTGGCACTGGATCTCAATCTGCCCACCGGCACTACCAACCTGAGTCAACGAGAAATGCGCCTGATCATGGATCCGGACTTGATTTCCGTTACCTCCTTTGGTGAGGGTTTCAACGTGAACCCATCGGTGATTTTCAGTCGCCAATGGGGCGATCAATGCGTAACAGGGGTTGGCTTTGGCTACAATTTTCGCGGCGAGTACGACTACAGTAACCAGGTGCAGAGCTACAGTCCCGGAGATATGTTCAGTATCGTCCCGGAAGTACGGTACTTCTTTGCAGACCAGTGGATGAGCCGCCTCTTCGGGAACTTCACCACCTACGGTAAGGCCAAAGCCAACGATGCCGATTTCTCTCAGCAGGGTGATTTTTTCCTGATTGGGGCAGGAATCACGCACACACGAAAGGATTGGGCGGCCGGCCTCAACCTCTACGGGATCATGCGGAGTAAGGACAAGCTCTATATCCAGGGCACGGATCTGCGTTTTCCCAGCGCCTACTCCTTCAGTCAGGGCGATGAAATCGTGGCGGACCTTTCCTTCAGTTACTTTCTGGACGATAAGACGACGCTCAAAACCCTGGCCCGCTACCTCTGGATGGCGGGCAATGATGAGCTCGCGACGTCGCCGCTCTACTGGGGAGAGAGGCAGTATTTTTCTCTGAGCTTCGGCGTGGCGAGGAAGCTCACTTCCCATCTCGAAGCGGAAATGGGGGTCAAAGGGCTCACCATGCATGACCAACCCAACTGGAACCATTTCGGCCACGACCAGAGCTTCTTTGGGATGGCAGGGCAGGTCATGATCACTGGAGTCTTTTAGCCGCACCTGTTTCTTGCAGCCCTCGCGCCCCCTTGCGGAGTTGACGGGAAGGCGCCTGCTTCCAGGACCCGTTAAGGTGGGGTGAACCAGCATCTGCCCCCAACCTGCCCGAGATAGCGCAGGCAGCGGTAAGTCCCGGGCCGGACAGGTCTTGTTTGCGCATCGTGCAGTGTCCCGCTTGATCGTGAATGGCTGCCGCCTGGCTTCGGCTTTGTGTGGTTCCCTGTTCGCGATGGGACTTGCGTATTCCTACGTTGTACTTCCCATCCTCCTTCAAGTCTGTTATTTTTCCAGCTCTGAATGAATCCTGTGAGCAAGTGAACGGTACGGGATCAGCCGCTGCTCTCGTCTGCCTGAGGAGTTGACGCATTGCCTGTTGGATTGCCTCGAAAACGGTTTCTGCTCGCCGGCATCCTCGGTCTTTCAATTCTCTTCTACACCATCAAGCAGGCTGATCTGAGGAAGCTTGTGGGGAATTTCCAGGAGATTCATCTGTTCTGGGGAACACTGGTTATTCTGGCCAGTGCGCTGAGCTACCTCTGCATTGCCGCCGTCCTGCACCGCCTCTTGAAAAGCATGGGTCACACCCTGCCCTTCGCCGCTTCGTTCCGGATTTCCCTGGTCTCCTGCACTCTGAACTATCTAATGGCCCTTGGGGGACTCAGCGGCGTGGCCGCCAAAGTCTACCTGCTCGCCAAAGAGAAGATATCTCCGAGCAACACTCTCTCCATATCCATGGTTCATGGCTTTCTCACCAATACCGTGGCGGTGATTTTCATCTACCTGGGCTTTTTTTTCGTCTACAGCGAGTATAAGCTGAGCACTCGCGAGAAGGAGATCGGAATCATCATCCTTCTGGTCGCTTTCATCCTCCTGTGGCTCACCATTCAAATCATCCTCCATGAGCCATTCCGCAGGAAGCTCTGGCAGATTTGCCTCAGGATCGGATTCTTTTTCTGCCGTAAGATCCACCGTCCTCACTGGCTGAATGTCGAGCGGGCGGAAGGGTTTTTCAAGAACTTCAACAACAGTCTCAATATCATCACGGGGAATTCCGCCATCCTTTTAGTCCCGGCCCTCTACGCTCTCTTCGACTGGGCGCTGATGTTTGCCTGCCTGAAATGCTCGTTCCTTGCCGTTCGGTACCCAGTTGACAACATGATTTTGCTGGTTGGGTTTTCCGTCGGAATCTTCATGACTCTGTTTTCTTTTACTCCGGCTTCCATTGGCGTAATGGAAGGCTCCATGGCTGCTTCCTTCTACTTCCTGGGTCTGGACTATAATCGGGCGCTCCTCGCTACCCTGATCTACCGCTTCGCCTATTACTTCCTGCCCATCATGACCAGTCTCTATTTCTATAAGCAATTCTTTGTCTCAGCCCCGACGGAGATGGAATTGGAGGTGACCGGGTCGGAGGTGAGGCGTTAGGCGTCAGGGGTGAAGCGCGAGACGTGAGGCGTGAGGGGTGAAGCGTCAGGGGTTGGAGAGGAAAAGAGCAGGCGGAAAGGAAGGAACGATTTTGAGATGACAGCAAATATCTCACTGGGTTGGCTTTGGGATGAAATCGTACTGGTCATGGGACGGTGGGTGGAGGCGGAACGGAGTGCCAATTACTGGCGCGACCCGCTGGTAGCGGTCGCCTCGGCAAGCGATCCGCTGTTTGCTGACCTGCATCGGGTGGTGAGCCCTGATCACGCCATGCCCGATGCGATCCTGCCGGGTGCCGTAGCCGTGGTGGTCTACTTTCTCCCTTTCCAGCGCTGGCTCGGGCGGGAGAACGACCAGGCCGGCCATTATGCCGCCCGCAGTTGGGCGGTCGCCTACGTGGCCACCAACCAGCTCATCCATGAGATCAATACCCGCCTGCAGGCGCGGATTTCAGCAGAAGGCTTCCAGGCCGGGATTACTCCGGCTACCCACAACTTCGACGAAGCAAAGCTCATCAGCCGCTGGTCGCACCGACACCTGGCCTACATCGCCGGGTTGGGCACGTTCGGCCGTCATAACCTGCTGATCACCACCGCGGGCTGCTGCGGCCGGGTGGGAAGCTTCGTCACCGACCTGCCGCTCGCCCCAACGCCCCGCCCCGCGATTGAATACTGCCTGGCAAAAGCGGGCAGCGAGTGCAGCGCCTGCGTTTCCAAGTGCGCCCCGGGGGCGCTCACTGAAACCGGCTTCGATCGTCACGCCTGCTATGCCGAACTGCTGGCCAACGACCGCTATTACGATGACCTCCCCCTCGTGGACGTCTGCGGCAAGTGCGGCTGTGAGGTCCCCTGCAGCTACGGGATTCCGTCTTCAGGGTAGCGGTGCAGCACTCCTTAAGCCATCGAGGATAGCAGCCGGCCTGCGCCGAGCCTGCCCCATCCGGGCATGTCCCCTACAGCCGGGCGAAGACCTCTTGCAGATGCTTCACCCAGACCTCGATGACCTCCGGGTATTCGGCTATTCCGGTCAGCACTGCCTCGCAGGCTATCCCCTTGCCCGCCAGGACCGATTTCATGCTGTCCGGCCGGTCCCCGGCCATGTCGTTTCGAGCATGCTCGCCGGCCACAGCCATGAAGGGCATGAGGTAAGCCTTCCTGACCCTGCGCTGCATGATTCCCGGGAGAAGCTCGTCAAGCGAAGGGTATCCCGAAACCGTGGCCACTACAACATTGGCATCCAGCCCCTGGAAGACATAGTTCATGGCGGCATACACGGCGTCGGCGGGGTGGTCCTCACTGCCATGCCCCATGAGAACGATGAGATCGTCTGGCTTCCTGCTCGAAGGGGCCTTTTTCAGCAGCGCTTTGGCCACCTGCAGCAGATCTTCGTGCGAGGAAAGCAGCGGTCTCGCCACCACAATCCGCTCGAATCCCCCAACCATCTGCGAGAACAGCTGGGCATTGGCATAAAGGTCATGGAATTCGATACCGGGAATCACGTGCAGCGACAGCACCGCGACATGGGTGAAGCCGTCCTCCATCATCCTGGCCAGCGCCATTTCCGGGGAATCGAGGACTTTGCCCTGCCGGGCCAGTTTGGTCCGGATGATCTTCGAGGTATAGGCCCAGCGAACCTCGGTTCCGGGAAAAGCCTGTTTCACGGCCGCCTCAACCCCATCGTAAGCCTTTTGTGCCTCCGCCACGCTGGTGCCGAAAGCCACCAGCAGGATACTCTTCCGAGGCGATTTGGAGTCCGGTTTTCCAGCCGCCATGACACCCTGTCCCGCCAGGAGACCGAGCGCGGTCAATACCACGAACATGAAGTAAATTTTGTGCAGCATGAATCTCCCTCTCGTACAATTTCAGCTTATAAAGAGGTTCTTGGTGGCGAAGTTGGGATCACTCGTCACGTTAACCCCCAGCCGTCGAAGCCCTGCCTCATCACCAGGGGTTGGAATATGGGTAGTGTGCACCTCACAGCCCTTGAGCTCTCCCAGCCTCTCCAAGGCCAACTGGGCAGCCGTGTTGGCCGTCGCGCTGATGCTCAAGGCGATCAGGGTCTCCTGGAGATCCAGGCTCACCGCCTTCTCGCCCAGCACCTCCTGCTTAAAACGACTGATGGATTGGGTGATATTGGGAGGCAGCAGCTTGATCTTGGCCGGGATCTCGGCCAGGCGCTTGGCGGCATGCAGTATCAAACTGGAGGCCGCATGCATCAGCGGCGAATTTGAGCCCGTGACAATGGTGCCGTCCTTGAGCTGGATTGCCGCCCCGCAAAAAATGCCGTTGTTGCCCTTGCCCTCCAGTTGCTTTGCCTCGCTTGCGACCCGCCGCGCCGCCGTGACCACCTGCCGATAGGTCGGGTCGAGATCAAAATTCCTGACAAAGAGTTCCACCCGCTGAACGGTTTCCTTCTCGGCAAAGCCCATTGCATATTCGCACTGGTAGCGGAAATAGCGCCGGAGAACTTCCTGCTTGGCTGCCTCCTGGACGGCGCCATCGTCCACAATGGCGAATCCGGCACGGTTCACCCCCATGTCGGTCGGGGATTTATAGAACGATTCCCCCCCGGTGATCTTCTCCAGGATTCGGCGCAATACGGGGAAGACCTCGACATCCCGGTTGTAATTGACCGTGGTCTGTCCGTAGGCCTCGAGGTGGAAGGGATCGATCAGGTTGAAATCCTTGATATCCGCCGTGGCCGCTTCGTAAGCGATGTTGACCGGATGCTTTAAGGGAATGTTCCAGATCGGGAAGGTCTCAAACTTGGCATAGCCCGATTTACGGCCATTCCGGTAATCATGATACAATTGCGAAAGACAGGTTGCCAGCTTACCGCTGCCCGGCCCCGGACCGGTTACGATGACCAGAGGCTTATCGGTGACGATGTTCTCATTGGCGCCATACCCCTCGTCACTGACGATCATGTCCACATTGGTGGGGTAGCCCTTGGTGTAACGATGGCAATAGACCTTGATTCCCCGCCGTTCCAGTTTGTTTTTGAAGAGTACGGCTGCCGGCTGGTTGTCGAAGCGGGTGATGACAACCCCCAACACATCGATTCCCCACGGCTTGAGATCATCGATCAGTTTCATGGCATCGGTGTCGTAGGTGATGCCGAAATCCGCCCGGATCTTCTTACGCTCGATGTCGCCGGCATAGATGCACAGCAGGATATTAGCCTGGTCTTTCAACTGCTGCAGCAGCCGCATCTTGACATTGGGATCGTATCCCGGAAGAACCCGGGCTGCATGATAGTCATAGAGCAGTTTGCCGCCGAATTCGAGATAGAGCTTGCGGTCGAAACGCTCCACCCGTTCCAGGATGCAGCGTGTTTGATCCCGGAGGTAGCCTTCATTATCAAATGCACTCGAGTTGATCACGCACCTTCCCTTTCTTATGAACACATCAAGCCTGGTCGGGTCCGTTATTAGGCCGCCAGTACTCATTCCACACTCTATCGAATCTTATTTGATTCCTGCTGATAATTCCATTACTTTCTAAGGATTCACGCCAACCTTGGGGGCGGACCCGCCCACCCGAACCGCCCGATGACGCGACCAGGCTGTCGCTCGCGCCTGAACCGAGAAGCACCGTCGGCCTCCGGCGGCAAAGCCTTGCGACGGCTGCTGTTGCCATGTGCTCAAAATGCCTGAGTCCAGACCGCATCTCCCCCCGACCCTGGGGAGTCGTGCCGCGCCGGTCGAGATAGTTCATTTCCCTGCTTGTCGGCAGAGTGCTGGTTGAGTAGGATGCGGTCCGCACCGCTTGAATCAACCGAAGGGTTTGTTCGCTGACAAAGGTTGAAGCATCATCATGCCAAAGAGGACGAAATGAGAGAAGGGGACCCGGCAGGGGCAATGCCTTCGCCAATGAATCCGGAAAAGAGCCTGAAAGCTGCCTTGTGGCTTACTGTGGTCGGCGGTGTGGTCGACCTGGCCTTAGCGATTGCAAAAATCTTCTTCGGGTATGTCAGCGACATTCAATCCATCATCGCCGATGGGATTCACTCACTCAGTGATTTTGTGACGGACGTCTTCATTTTCGTATTCATCAGGATTTCCCACAAACCTGTATCCCGTGAACGTCCTTATGGTCAACGCAAGCTGGAATCCTTCGCCTCCCTGGTCATGGCCGCGGTTCTTGTCATCACGGCCCTTTTCCTGATCAGAGAAGCCATTGAGAATTTGGACGAGAGGCCTGCCCAGAGTCATACGCTGGCCGCGATCAGCTTGATGGTCGCGGCAATTGCCGTGAAGGAGATTCTGTTCTGGATCACCCTCATCTACGGGAAGAGAGTCAGGAGCATGGCGCTTGTTGCCAATGCCTGGCATCATCGGTCTGATGTTCTCTCATCGGTGGCGGTGCTGATTTGCCTCCTGATAAGCTCTTTTTTCGGCAATAGAGCCTTATGGGATTTGCTCGGAGTCACAGTGGTTGCGATTATGATCACCAAGGCAGCATGGGATATCGCGCGCGGCTCCTTTGTCGAACTCTTCGATTATGCGCCACCCCCGGAAGTTCTGGCGAAAATCGAGGCCATTGCCGACGAGGAGACTGACGTCATCCTGGTTCACGATCTCAGGGTTCACACCATTGGCGGCGCCTACCACATCACCATGAACATGGAACTGGACAGCCACAGGACCATCGGCGAAAGCCATGCGATTGTGACTAGAATCAAAGAACGAATCCAGACTCAGCTGCCGGATATCTTTGCCATTCTCATTCAAGTCGCGCCGGCCGGCAGTTTCGCTTCGCGCGTGAAGGAAATCGGTTTGGAGAACCTGCAGGAAAAAGATTTGCTCTGAACCCTCTCCTTCTGATGGCAATAGCGGGCCGGGATCATGCCTCATTGCCGACCACCCGGCACCAGGGAAAAGATAACCCAGAGCGAAAGGAATACAGACCATGGCGCTTTTTCTCGTTCAGCACGGCCGGAGTCTGACGAAGGAGGAAGATCCCGAACAGGGTCTTTCCGGAGAAGGGCTTGCCGATACCGAACGCATCGCGGGCGTGGCCAAAGGCTACGGGGTTCGTCCCTCCTGCATTGCTCACAGCGGCAAAAAACGGGCGCGCCAGACGGCTGAACTCATTGCCGGTGCCCTTCAGCCTGAGAAAGGTATTCAAGCACGCACCGGGCTGAATCCCTTGGACGATGTGGAAGCGGTCGCCAAGACCCTGGACCGCTCCGAGGACTTGATGCTCGTCGGCCACCTGCCGTTCATGGAACGACTGGCCTCCTACCTGATCACGGGATCTGGCGAGCGACCGGTCTTCAAGTTCCAGAACAGTGGCATCGTGTGTCTGGATAAGGACCCGGACAAGCCCTCCTGGTTCATCAAGTGGGCGCTCATGCCGAAAATTCCCTGAGGAGGGTCCCACCATGCCCTACATCAAGCCCGCAAGAAGAACGCTTTTCGACGCTCACCTGGCAGCCTGTGCCCGCCACCTCGAGGGAGAGGGCGAACTCAACTACTGCATATACAAGCTGGCGACCCTTCTCATCAACCGCATCGGGGAAAGCTACGACAAGCTCAGTATGTGTTCCAGCGCCATGGAACACGCGAAACTCGAATGGTACCGCAAGCGACTCTCCCCTTACGAAGAGATGAAAATCGAGGAGAACGGGGACATTTGAGCGCTATCATGCTGGTGGTATCGACACATCGCCTGGGCGTATGGCCTTGGTTCCGTTGGCAGCCGCCGGGAGTCAAGTATTTTGCCCACCCTGCCGATAGTCCTGGGGAGATCAGGAAGAGTCCCGACCCGACGAAAAGCTGTCAGCAAGAACAGGTGATGCGATGGAAAAACGGAAATATCAAAGAGTAACATTTCAAGCGGATGCCGTGGCGAGAGGCAACGGTTTCGAGCTTGGCGGCAAGGTTGAAAACCTCAGCATGAAGGGTTTGTTTCTCAAGGCAACCGGGGACCTGGGAGATGGTCCATTGCGGCTCACCATTCACCTCTCTGGTTGCTCCTCGAAGCTCTCCATCGAGCTCGTGGGGAAAGTCGTTCGGAAAACAGATGATGGCATGGCCATTGAGTTCCTGGAAATGGATCTCGACTCTTTCATCCACCTCAGGAACGTCGTTTCCTACAACAGCGATGACGCCGATGCGATCATGGATGAATACTATCGCTCGATAGCTTGTTGAAGCGGGGCCAGTCTGCCCCGTCCCCTCTTTCGTTCGCGAGCCGTTGGCCGAGCCTGTTGGTACCCTCTCGGGAGCCTTGCAGGGAGGGCAGATTCTTTCCCGGGACGCGCCGGGAAGCTTATCCCGAGTTATCCCTGGCGGATGAGTGATAGCACGGTTTCGACAATTTCAGCAAAGCCTTCGCCCCCTTCCCGATCTGCCACGAAGGCCGGCAGATGGCGCATGCGTTCCTTGAAGCGAAGCACGTTGCGGACCCCGGCACTGCCTGGAAAGTACTCGAACATCGGTTCATCGTTGGGGGAGTCGCCGCAAAAGAGAAACCGACGCCGCTCTGCATCCAGGTCCAGGCCCCAGAGTTCGCGTGCCATCATTCTCGTCATGCCAAGCTTATGGTACTCGCCGAACCAGCCGTTAACATGAATCGAAGAAACCTTGCAGGTTGCTCCATGCTTCTGAAAGACCGCACAGATGCGATCGATTGCGGACCAGTCGAGAGGCGCTACATCCTCACAGAAATCGATGGCGAGATCGGTCTCGCGATAGGACTGATCGGAGGCAAGGGCGGTGCCGGGAACCGATCGAAGCACCTCCGCTTCAATCTGCCGGAGGCGGCTTCGCTTTTCCCGGCGAACCATCTCCGGATCGAGAAAACGCTTCTTGAGTTTTCCCGCCTGTTCGTCCAGCCAGAAATAGAAGGCCCCGTTTTCACCCACCACGGCATCCACCGGCCACATGCGGGCGATGTGATCGCACCAGCCAGCGGGCCTCCCGGTAATGGGTACGGCTTTGAGGCCGGCCTCCCTGACCGCCCAGAGTGCGTTGAAAGCCACCGCCGGGATTTTGCCATGACTGGTAAAGGTGTCATCGATATCGAAAAAGATACCATCGAAATCCCTGGCGGCTTCACTGCGCAGCAGGTGGATGGAGGGGATCATGGCGGTCTCCGGCAGAATTATGTGAGGCTTGGTGCCAGCCGCTCTATTTGCCTGTCTCGCCTTCATTCTCGTTGCCTTTTGAATTATAGTCCATTGAAATCATGCCGCCTGCCGGAAGCCTTTCGGAGCATGCGAAGCATCTCCTCGAATCCGGATCGAGCGGGCTGTCCAGGCGGTCCGGAAGAGTATGCCGCAACCCGAAACGAACCGCATGCAGTTTTTCCTGGGCGCTGTCGATTTCGCCTCTCATCGGTCCGGTTCTGAAACCTGCCCCCGGCAGACGGCAAAGCCTGACGTTTGGTGTCGGCACCGTCGACCGGGTCTATGTCGCGATGTTCAGCTTCGACAAGCAGGAAAACATGAGTGCCATGTCAAACGTGGCCCGAGCAAGATGACCGGCCCTGGACGGCCAGGTCGTCGCAGCAACCCCATCTGTCTTGCTTCAGAATGGGTATTTTCTTTTGAGCCCCGGATAACACGGATGAAGCCAGCTCAAGGAGGACCTCGACGTTCATCCTTACTATCCGCGGTCAGAGGACAAATTGCGGAATTGGAAGATCTCAACCTTCATGAGTACAAATCTTAAAGCACCGGAACCTCCTCAGCAGGACTCGCTGCTAGTACCGCAGGGCGAAAGTCCGTAACCAAACACCGGTGGGCAGAGCCCACCCTAGCAACGATCCAGGCAAGGTGCGACGTAGAGTGGCCTCTGCCCACCAGAACCGGATGAGTACTTCTGCCGTGCTGTAATAGTACTAGGGCTTGCCCTGCTGAAGATACCGGACGCGTTCCAGGACGGTAGGGAAGAGGTCGAGTTGGGTGTGAGGCAGGAACAGGGCGGCCGTGTAGTGGTTCATGAAGCCCGGCGTCTCAGACAGCTCGAAGTTGGTCATCATTCCGGCCACCCGCCGTTCTTCGGCCAGTAATTCACGGGAGAGAGCCAGAAGGGTAGCGCCCTGGAGGGAGCCGTTGCCCACAAAATGGAACCGGTCGCGGGGGAGGTCGGGGAGCAGGCCAATGGTGATGGCGTTTTCGATGTTGATGAAGTTGCCGAAGCCACCGGCCAGGATCACCTGCTCGAGATCCTGCAGGGTATAGCCAACATTTTGAAGCAGGGTGACGTAGCCGGCAAACATGGCCGCCTTGGCCCGCATGAGGTTATCGATGTCCGCCTCACTGAGGGTGATATCGCGCCGCCCGCTCTGGGTGTCGGGCGCAGCAGCCAGCACATATTCGCGGCCAAATTCCCCGTGGCGGATGCGGGGAGTATCCAGATCATCCCGAAAGCGGCCGTTGGGGTCGATGAGATGGGCTTCCATGAGCGCCGCAAGGAGATTGATCAGGCCGGACCCGCAGATCCCCTTGGGCTTCACCATGTCGATGGTGATGATCATGGGTTCATAGGTGTCCGGGTTGATGCTCACGTCTTCGATGGCCCCGCTGGTGGCGCGCATGCCGAAGCGGATCCCGCCCCCTTCGAAGGCCGGCCCGGCGGAACAGGCGGCACAGGCCATCCAGTCCTCATTACCGATGACAATCTCGCCGTTGGTACCGATATCGATGTACAGGGTCAGCCTGGGATCTTTGAAGATTCCGGACGCGAGAACCCCCGAGACGATGTCGCCTCCCACAAAGCTCGATACGGAACTCACACAATAGATGAAGACATGCGGCGGCAGATCGAGCCCCAGGTCGCGGGCACGGGCCAGGGGGATGCTGCAGGCCACGGGCGTATACGGCGCCAGCCGGATATAGGTGGGATCGATACCGTAGAAGAGCTGGGTCATGGTGGTATTGGCGGCCAGGGTCAGGTGGGAAATGTCGTTGGATGACAGATGGTAGCGTTTCAATACGCGCTGCATGATCTGGTTGATGGAGGTCGCCACCGCCCGCTGCAGCTTCTGGAGGCCCTGTTCCTGCTGGGCGAAGATGATGCGCGTGATGACGTCGTCGCCATAGCTGAGTTGACCATTATAGTCGGCGGCGTGGCCAACGATCTCACCCTGGGCAATATCGATCAGCTGGACCCAGACGGTGGTGGTGCCGATATCAACGGCAAGCGCGTAGTGACGCTGGGTGAGGTCGCCGGGTTCCACATTCACGAGGTGAGGGAAGCGATAGCGACGGCGGGAGTAATCGATGGTAGCGGTCACCTCGTAATGACCTTCACGCAGCACCCGTCCGAGCTTCTGCAGCTGATACCAGTCAATGGTGAGGGATCCCAGCGCGTGCTGCCGGGCGAGCCCCTGTTCCAGACGGGATAGATCACAAACGTTGTCATGCAGGGAGGGCGGCTGCAGCTTGACGAACCGTTTCCGGAAAGCCGGATGGTAGAACCCCGATTTCTTGAGGGCGTCGAGGTCGATGGCGCTCGGCCGCAGGGCAATGCCATGGCGACGGCGGGTCAGGGTGTGATTATCAAGGAGGTGCTCTGCCGGCACCCGCACCACGACATCCGACTGGATCCGGCACTGACACGCCTGGCGATATCCCATGTTCCAGGCTTCATCGCTCAGGAGGCCGGTGCGCGCCGTTTCCAGGTTGCCGGATTCGAGGATGATTCGACATTTGCCGCACACGCCTTCGCCCCCACACGAGGCATTGATATGGATCCCGGCTTCGGAAGCTGCCAGCAGCAGGTTTTCCCCCTCCTGGACCTCGATGGTTTCCTCGTAAGGATTAAAGGTGAGCTTGAAGGTCATGGCGAGTCCTGTTTGCGATACTTTCGGCTGATAGCTGAATGGTGCCTCTGCCCGGCCCAATCGGGGGGAGAGCTCCGACAAGTTGAATTTTTACCATAAGGTCTTTGAGAAAAAAAAGTGAAATCATAGACAATCAGCTGAATAGGCTCTATGCTTTTGACAACCCACATGAGGGAAGAGCATCGCTTTCGCGCACTATCGCGTCGCCCCGGTGGCGGCATGCTGCATCCAGCAGGGTGCCCATCGAGAACCCGTTGTTGCTTTCGGATTGGCTCATGTCGTCGATCTCGATCCTACAATAGAAGCTTTTGAAGACCGTCTGTCCGATTGAGGAGGGGAAGATGCCGGCAACTCGTGGCAAGCTCAAATCTGAAACGGTGGAGGCGATTCAAACCCGCCTGGCGGAATTGGGATACTATCGGGAAGAGCTTCACGGAGACCTCGATGAAGCGACCATGAGGGCTCTCGAAGCCTTTCAGCGCCATTTGGGTTTGTCTGCGGACGGTATCGCCAACCCGGAGACCTGGCAACATCTCTTTGACGGAGATAACCGCCCGGCGGGATATGCTTTCGAGGAGATTCTGAAGAAGGAACTGTTCGAAATAGACCTTTCCCGCAAGCGTCGGCAGCGGCACCCGCATCGGATCAGGCCGAAGGGGAAAAAGGCCACTGCGGCGGCCCATGAGGCGCAACTGATCGGCCTGGCCTTCTCGGGGGGAGGTATTCGGAGTGCCACCTACAACCTCGGGGTGCTGCAGGCTTTGGCTGAGCTCAAGCTGCTGGGCCTCTTCGATTATCTGTCGACGGTCTCGGGTGGAGGCTATATCGGAAGCTGGCTGGTGGCTCTGATCAAGCGTGAGCACAGCCTCGAGAAGGTGGAAGCGGCGATTGCCGGAGGGTCCTCGGAGGTGACGATGGGGCAGCAATCAGGCAGGGGCGCTTCGAGGATGGGACCTGAACCTGCCGCGATCAGCTTTCTGCGGCGCTACAGCAACTACATCACGCCCAAGGCCGGGCTTTTCAGCAGCGATACCTGGTGCGTGGTATCCACCTATCTGCGCAATCTCACTTTGAATCTGCTGATTCTCTCGGCCGGCCTGGGCAGCCTGATCCTGATTCCCCGCCTGCTGGTCCGTGGCTTCCGGTGGTTCGACCAGGTTCCCGTTCTGTTCCTCCTGGCGCCCGTTGCCTTGCTGCTCGCCATAAGCCTCTTTGCCATTGCCGTCAACCTGGTCCCCTCGGCAGCCAGGGTATCCGAAAAGGTCCGCTTCTATGCCTGTCCCAAATGGATCCTCTGGGGAATCACGGTGCCGGTGGTGGCGGCGGCCCTGCTCATCAGCTATGTCCTTGCCTTTGTTCCTGCCTTGAGCCAAACCCGGTGGAGTTATTGGGTGCTGGGAGGAGTCACGCTCTACCTGGTCCTCTGGGTGCTGTGCTGGCTGGCGGGCCAGCTTTTCCTCCGGCTGGTGGCGACCGTGGGAGAAGAATCAAAGCCCCATCCGAACCTGCCACCCGATGAAGATGGCGAAAACTCCCAGGAAGACTCGGACCGCGCCCTGAAAACCGTTGTTCCGCTCTATGCCCCCCTTGCCGGCTTGGCCGGCGGCTGCCTTTTCTGGGGAAGCGCCTGGCTCCTGACGAACCTCTTCAGCGAAGCCGCGCGGTTGTGGAGTGTCGTGACGCTGGGACCGCCCCTGGTCATTCTGGTGTTTTCGGCCACTATCGCGCTCCACATCGGCCTGATGGGACGGGATTTTCCCGATGCCAGGCGGGAATGGTGGAGCCGCCTCGGCGGCTGGCTGCTCATGGTGGTGGTCGTCTGGGTGGGATGGTTCGGGATCGCCCTGGGTGCTCCCCTGGTACTCCACTCCGCCCATGTGAGCGAGTGGGTCAGATGGAGCCTGGCTTCCGGTTGGCTGGCTTCCACCCTGGCAGGGGTACTGGTGGGGAAAAGTCCGGCCGTGGGCAAGCAGCACCCCGGGAACTGGGTGGACCTGGTGATCAGAATCACCCCCGCCGTTTTTGTCGTCGGCCTCCTGACCCTGCTGTCGCTGCTGATTGATTCGTTTTTGAACTTTTCCATCAGCCGCCAACTACCGGCCTATATCTGTGACCGAGGCCCGGCTGGAAACCACTTCAGCCACTCCATCGCCTGTCATGTTTACATGATGAACCTGAGTCTCGACGGCCAGCTCCTGTTCTATATGTTTCTCGGGCTCCTCGGCATGACGGTCCTGCTCTCACTGCGGGTTGATATCAATGAGTTTTCGCTGCATCATCTCTATCGCAATCGGCTCATCCGCTGCTATCTGGGGGCTTCCAACCGCACTCGCAAACCCCAGCCCTTCACCGGTTTCTGCGCCGGAGACGACCTGGCCCTCAAAGCCCTCGCGCCCTCGCATCCCGACCCCGACGGGATCGGCTACCGGGGCCCTTATCCCATCATCAATGCCGCCCTGAATCTGGTGGCCGGAAAAGAACTGGCCTGGCAGAAGCGGAAAGCCGCCTCCTTTGTTTTCACCCCGCGCTTCTGCGGGTATGAGTTGCCGGTCCTGGAAGCGATCACTGATGACTGTGGGGCGGACCCCGACCACCGACCGAACGGCTGCTACCGGCCAACCGCCAGATTTGCCGGCGCTGGCGGCGGGACCTCGTTGGGGACGGCCCTGGCGATTTCCGGAGCCGCCGCCAGCCCCAACATGGGCTATCACTCATCTCCGCCGCTGGCGTTCCTGCTGACGGTCTTCAATGTGCGCCTGGGATGGTGGATGGGCAATCCGGCACGCTCCCGATGGATGAAGCCGAGTCCCCGCTTTGGGCTCAGGTATCTGGCGCAGGAGCTGTTTGGGTTTGCCGGTGCAGAATCGAGCTTTGTCTACCTTTCCGATGGTGGCCATTTCGAGAACCTTGGCCTCTATGAACTGGTGAGGCGGCGCTGTCGCCTGATTCTTGCCTGCGATGGCACCCAGGATGGAGCCTACGCCTTCAGCGATCTGGGAGGGGCCATCAGAAAGTGTTACACGGATCTTGGCATCCCCATTGCGATGGATGTCAGCCCCATCCGGCCCCAGCAAGATCCTGCGCGGAGTTTGTGGCATTGCGCCATCGGCACCATTCACTACGAACGCGCAGACTGCCACGCCACGCCCGGAACCCTCATCTACCTGAAAGCCTCACTCACCGGCGACGAATCCACCGACCTGTTGAGCTACCATTCCCAGCATCCCGATTTCCCTCACCAGAGCACCGCCGATCAGTGGTTTGATGAATCACAGTTCGAGAGCTACCGCAGGCTGGGGCATCATACTGTCAAGGCAGTGTTCCAGGAGGCCGTCGGGAAACTGCGGGGAACCGGCGCGACGAGTGACGAAATCGATCCCGAAAGTCTCCTCGCGGAGCTGCGACAAGCCTGGTATCCGCCGCGGATCGAGACAAAGGAGGCCTTCGCCCGCCATGGCCGGGCTCTCGACGAGATTTTTGAGAGGATTCGAACCGATGAGAACCTGCACTTCCTCGACGGGGAGATCTACCCCGAGTGGGAAAGTCTCACCCCGGATCGGCCGGAACCCGCGAACAAGGGACCCCAGTGGTGGTTGCCCGGGCATGAGGCGGAACTGCGTAGCGGGTTTTACCTGTGCAACTCGGTCATTCAGCTGATGGAAAGCATCTATCTGGAGCTCAACCTGGAACAGGATCACGACCATCCCGACAACCGCGGCTGGATGAACCTGTTCCGGCACTGGTCCTGGTCGGCGATGTTCCGTGCGACCTGGGCCATCAGTGCCTGCAACTACGGTGCGCGCTTCCAGGGTTTCTGTGAAAGGCGCCTCGGGATCGAACTGGGGAAACTCGAAGCGTCTCACCACCTGTCTCTGAAGGAAGCGGGGGCGCCGTTTCTCAATGTTCTCGAACAACACTTGCTGGAAGCGCTGTTAAGGCAAAACCCGGCGCTCGAGGAAGACGCTCTTACCGTCATTCCTCTGCAGCTGGTCGTATCATCCCCAATCCAGGAAGGGTTGCCGTTGATCGCATTCACTTTCGGCTTTACGGTCCTGGATCGAACGGGAAACATCCTCTACTTCCGGGTGCGGGACCACCTGCGCACCATGGGCCTGGCCCGGCTGGCCCTGAAGGAACTCATCCAGAGCGGTGTTGTCCGAGCGATCGATCTCAGGGACCTCTCCGCCGAAGCCCTCGAGGTCCCATCACCCGCTGACCGCCGTCGCTTCGCGAGCCTGTTTCAATCCGTTCGCCTGGAACGGCCGCTAGGGTGACAGGAAGGTGCACTGAATGCAAAGGTCTTCGCCGCTGGCCGGGGCTTCTCCGGCAGGCCTCAGGAGTGGGAACCGGGCGGGTCTTTGAGGATCAGGACGAGATCGAAGAAATGATGCAACATGAGTACCGCCAGGCCCAGCACCATGACTCCCAATCCGGCGTGGTAGGAGTACAGGGCCAGGGGCTTGAGTCCCATCAGGACGGTCGCCAGGATGCACAGGACAAGTCCCGAGGCTTCCGCCCGGCTCATGGCCAGTCCCAGACTGCGGGGGCAGGATGAGTCCTCCGGGGGCGGAAAATCGAACCATATCCGATTCCATAACAGGGAAAAGACCACAACCAGCACCGCCCCCCAGGACATGTGCAGGGGCAGGAGCAGGGGATCGGCGGGGATGGGCAGGATCGCCGGGATGGCAGCGGTGGCTGCTGCCGGTGGATGGTCGGCGTCAAACAACTGCATAAAGACCGCAGCCAGCGAAACCGCCACTCCCAGTTTGAGCGGGATCAGCAGGGCGGGAGCGCTGACCGTGGCGGTGACGAGCACGAGTGCCAGCAGTCCGCCCACGGTCGATACGAAATGTCCGACAATCACCTGCTTGGGCCGCGCCACCCGAAGATAGACGCAGGTGGCATTGATGAAGCACGTGGCAGCCAAGGGAGGGTAGAGCACCCCCACCCCACAGGCATCCGAAAGCAGGGCCACACCCCACAGAAAAAGCCCTGCGCCCAGCGACCCCCACAAGAGCCTGGCCAGGGAAATGATGCCGGGTCGGTAGACATCCTTGCAGAACTCCCGGGAGCAAGGCGGCCTGAGTCTCAGCTGAAGCATGGGGCACCCTCTGACTGTTCGTTGCACCCAAGCCAAAATTCACCATCACCTGCGCGTTGGCAAACCGGCGGGCAGCACACCCCTGCGGGAGCTGCAGCGATTCACTGCGTATAAGGAATTACCCAAAAAATAGAGATCTCGCTTGAGAGAAGCGGAGGATGGGCCGTGCCCACCAGCTGCACCATCGGTAGGTACAGCCCACCCTGCGAAATGGCATACGTATTCTGGGCAACCCCCAGGGGCAGGGTCCAGCCCTGCCCAAACCAGAGAAAATTGTTCTGCCGCAGGCGCTCAGTTGGCAGTCTTCACATAGAGCATTGACTGGGCGCTGAGTTTCTTCACGACCTTTTTGTTGGCGGCTTCGGCCTGCATCAGGAGAATCTCCCGTTCGCCGAAGCTCAAGGCGTCGGCCAGGCAGGTTTCCACGCATACCGGTTCAAGCCCATGAATCACCCGGTCATGACACAGGTCGCATTTGTGGGCATATTTTCCCAAGCCGCCGAACTGGACCACACCGTAAGGACATTTCTCGAGACACTTCTTGGCCCCGGTGCACTTTTGCTTGTCAATGAGGACGATGCCGGTCTGAGAGTCCTTGCTGATCGCCCCCGAGGGACAGGCCTTCACGCACGCAGGCTTCTTGCATTGCTGGCACATGACTACCCAGAAGTCTTCCTTCAGGTTGGGATAGGTACCATCGAGACGGCTTTCCACTCTGAGATAATGCGGCATCTTGCCGGGTGCGGCATGCGCGTGGTCCACCAATCCCTTATGATTGCGGCAGGCGACGATGCAGGTCCTGCAGCCGATGCAGCGGTCCAGATCGACCATGATGCTTAGCTGTTTCATGGCATGCTCCTTTTACTTATAGATCTTTACCCGGGTGGAGACGTGGGCTTCTCCGCCGCGCAGGTCCTGTTCGTCCAGATGGGAGCCGGCGTCTGCGATCAATTCGTTGTCGCCGACCCATTTGCCCTTGGCAGCCACTTTGCCCATGGTTTGGCCGAAGCCATGGATCAGACCGGCGCAGCCGGGCTTGATCTTCTGGGTGAACTTCACCGGCAGACGCACCTTGCCGGTACTGGACTCGACCGTTACCGTGGCCCCATCCTTGATTCCCAGGGCGTTGGCATCTACGGGGTTGAGCAGCAGCGGATTGGCGTCCAATCCGGAAATCGGGTCCCTGAGCTGAGCGTTGTTATGGGACCAGGCGCCGGTGTTGTTTTGAAAGACGGTACGGAAATTTATCAAGATGAAGGGGAATTCCTTCTCACCCCGGCGATATTCCAGCGGTAGTTCCGGGCTGGGCCACTCCTGGCCGATATCCTGATACATCCTCCATTCCAGTTCGATCTTGCCGCTGGGGGTATTGAACTTCCCGGAATCCTCGTATTTCCTGAAGCCAACGCTGCCCGGGGACCAGAGGCAGCCGCGGTCGAGCATCTTTTGCACCGACATGCCCACGCCGGACAGTTCGATGTTGTAGTATTCAACGTCGTCCTTGAAATTGAAGTATTCTGGAAACATGCGCTTTCCCAGTTCGATCATGACCCGGTTGGCGTGGCGTGATTCACCGATGGGTTCAACCACCGGCTGACACAAGGCCGCGGTTGGCCCGAAGTTGTACCACCAGGGCATATACAGCAGCTCCCAGCGCTCAAAGTTGGTTTGGTCGGGCAAGATCAGGTCAGCCCACTTCATGGTTTCAGAAGGCAGAATTTCAGTGACCACGAAGAGCTCCAGCAGGTAATTGCCCTTTTTGTCCTTCATGGTCACTGCCTTGCGCCATTCCCCCGAGCCCATTTCCGAGAGAGCCGGATTGCATTCCGAGGCGAAAAATACCTTGAGAGACCCTTCCTTGATGGCTTGGGCGGCGTACCAGGTCGGCTCCAGGATAAAGGTGTAATGGTCGAATTTATCCCGGTTGGGGCCGGTGCGGTGATAACCCAATTCCTTCAAATTGGGGGCGGGAGGCACCGGTTCCACCGGAGCCATGGTTGCTATCTCGGGCAGGGGCTGCCCGCCGGGATTGTCCAGGTTGCCGGTGATGACCAGGAAGATGGACCAGGCGTGGCCCCAGTCCATGGCATTGCCGTACATGATGGACTTGAAGGCGTCCACACAGGCGCTGGGAGCGTTCGCGCACATCTCTGCGAGCTTGATGATGTCTCTTTCGGGGACCTCGCAAATGCGGCTCATGGCCTTGGGAGTCTTGTCCTTGAGGTAGTCCATGAGCTTGTCCATGTCGCCCTCGCGCACCCATTTATCGCAGAAGGCCTTGTTGTAGAGGCCCTTGAGAAGCAGGTGGTGGCACATTCCCAGGAACATGGCAGCATCGCCCCCGGGCTTGATGGGGATCCACCAGTCGGCCTTGGACGCCTCGGTGCGGAAAATGGGGTCAATCACTACCAGCTTCGCCCCCCGCTCTTTGGCGTTCAGGATGTCGCGCGGCACGCAGGCGTCGTCCAGGCAGCCGAAAGGATGGCGTCCGGCCAGGATCATGATGCCGCCCTTGGGCACCGTGTAGTACATGGGCGCAATGTGGTGGTTAGGGAAGCAGCCGAAGGTATGCAGGTGGGCCATGATCTTGGCCGAATCACAGTGCGGCAGGCCGGTGGTAACAAAACCCCCCACGGCGTTGACAAAGCGCCACTTGGGATCGGTGGTGGAGTGGGGGAACATGGAGTAGGTGAACTTATGGGCCTCGCCCCGCGCCCTGAGTTCCCGCAACTTCTTTTCCATTATATCCAGGGCTTCATCCCAGGTGATCCGCTCGAATTTGCCCTCCCCCCGCTCTCCAACCCGCTTCATCGGGTACTTGAGCCGTTCCGAAGAGTACAAGGTGGTGATGCCGGCCATCCCCTTGACGCACATCTTGCCCCGGGCCGAGGGGTTGCCCTTGACCTCCTTGACCACCCCATCCTCAACCAGAGCGAGGATGGCGCATTCGGCCTTGCACTGGTAACAGACCGTCGGGATCCATTTGCTCTCATGCATCTTCCACTCCTGTGTTAAGAGTTGAGCATCCCAGATGGCGGGGGTAGAGGTCGAACAGGAAGCAAGCCTCATTCAGCATCTTTAGGACCAAACGGGCTCTTCCGCCTTCGGCGCTGATCCCCGCCTGCCGTGTCCACGAAGCACTGGCGCTCAGAATTCGCGGCGCCCGCCTCCCTTCCTGTCCCGACCGGTCAAGGTCGGGATTCCGACCCGCCCGGTTCAAGGCGACGCCGGAGATGATGCGATGGTCATGAGGTGATTGGATGATAAGAAACTGCTTTTTCAGGCTTTTCGGTTAGCACCGGTCATAACCCCTGTCAAGGATAATTGTGCCATCTAAGGCAGAAATGCTAAAGGCTTCTTTTCGGCTCCGTACGGGAACAGATTGCGCTCTTACTTCAGCCCTCCTGTCACTAGCACAGCGCGGCGAAAGTTCGGTCCCCTCAAACATGTTGCGTTTCGTTCCTCTCAACGCAACCTACCATCCTCGCGTTAGGGACGATGCTCTCCGTAGGTTGCGTTGAATGAACATGAAACGCAACGGCAAGAGGAACAGCAAGACACCTGCCCTAAGCGCTTTAAGACTTATGCCGCGCTGTACTAGCACCGCAGGTGATGGCATCAACAACGCATTTCCCGTTCCAGCATTCAGTGCCGTTACAGAATTACGCTATTTTTGAATTTTTCGGTTCCCTCAGCGCAACTTTTCGCCGCAGATCGTTCGAGAGTATCATGTTTAATTTTAACATCTTAGAAATTCTTTTTGCTTGACTGATGAGTCACTCAAGAGTAGTCTCGGTTTTGGTTTTGATAATCATCACCGAGCTGATTCAAGCTCAACTTCTTAGCCGTTACTGTTTTCCCACGAGAGGGGATGGTATGCGTTGTCCGGCAAGGCTGCAGCCCTTTGGCCGATCAGTGGTTCTTCACTCGAAATCCCAGCCTGTTGGGTGCAAGCTCCCGGTATGCGATCTGAAACCATGGGATGAGCAGCAGTCTTCTTTCCGTTTCTCCCTGCCATTCCTCGGAGGCTTCTCGGATTTGCGCAGGCAGTGCTGGCTTTGCCCTTTTGATCGAATGGCGCACCTTCACCCCCCACCTGCTCATTCGGCCCCCGGGATAACGAGTATCATACCGCTGATGAGCACGCTGTAGGTAACCTGCGGTCGAGAGTCGGAGGAGAAAGGAGAATGGGCATCTTGTCAAGCCCGCGTCATATCCTTGTGGTAGATGATGAGCAAATGGTTCTGGAAGTGATCAGAGACATGCTCGATGCTGCCGGTTATGCCATTACCGCCACCCATGACCCGCAGAAAGCGGTGGACCTGATCTGGAAGGAAGATTTTGATGTGATTCTGACCGATCTCGGCATGCCGGTCGTGAGCGGGTGGGCACTGGCCAAACAAGTGAAGGCGAGGAACACCTCGACTCCTGTCATCCTGTTTACCGGCTGGGGGGCGCAGTACGAGGAAGCGGACCTCTCACGGGCCGGGGTTGATCTGGTACTCACCAAGCCTTTGGACTGGAAGAAACTGATTGAGGCCGTTGAAGAACTGGCGGGGCACTCTGGCCACAACCCCAAGGACCATCGGAAGCACTGGCGGCTTCCAGGGAAACAGGGCGCCCTGGTGCAGCTCAAGAGCCCGGCTTCAAGTGCGCCGGTTAGCCGGGTCAGGATCGTGGACATCTCGAGAGACGGTCTTTCTTTTCGACACGGCGGAGCTCCCAATCACCCGAGCAGCCAATTGAGCCTGGATCTGATCCTGGAGGACGGGATCGAAATCGCTTCAGTCCCCTGCAAGGTTCTATATGATATTGAATTTATGGAAACATCCGGCCTCAGCCAGACTAAGGCGGCCAGGCGCTGCGGGGTTCATTTCGAGAAGCTGTCGGAAAGCCAGGTTTCCCAACTGGAATCCTACCTCCGGCGGCGAGCTTTCGACGATGAAGCGCGAAAGGGCTTTTAGGGCAGTGCTAAGGACACATGCCCAGAGACAACCGACCGCCAGGCAGGATGCCATTGCCGCCCAACCCCCAATTCCCCCTCACTCCACTTCGATCCTGCGCTCTTCTCCCAACTGGAAGCTCTGGTAGTCGTCGTAGTCCTGGTCCAGGGCAACGACGATGGGGAGCTGACGGCTGGTTGGTCCCCAATGCTGGATGGGGCCGGGACTGCTGAAGAGATCCTGGCTGGCCCACCGGTCGCGGTTCCGGGCAAAGGCTTCAAATGAGGGTGAAGAGAGTTGGACGAGGGATTTTTCGATGACTTCTTCGGTCTTGCCTTTCCTCATCTCACACGTAATGAGGGCGGAAAGCGGCAGGGCCAGGGCCCGCCCGCCGTTGTCGAAATCGGTCACCGCCGCCATGTAGCCCGTCTTTCCGGCAAGGACGAGCGAACCGGCGGTGAGGCCCAGATTAAAGGTGAAGGCGGCATCGAACAGGGTCGGTTTACCGCTGCGCCCTTCGTAACCCAGGAAATGGGACTGAGTGGAAAGGCTCAGGCTCTTGATCTTCTCGATCTGGTCGGGAGTCGCGTCGAATCGTCCTTCGCCCTTGCCGAAGAAGCGATCAGGGTGCCGTTTGATTTCCGAAACCCGGTAGCGGATCTTATCGATGAGGAGCTTCTCCGTTTCGATCTGGGACACCTTGACATTGCCATGTTCATCCCGGTCGAGAATCAGCATCTCTTCGATTTCCTCGGGAAGGGACGCCATGAGCTGAGCCGACTGAGGCGAGAGCAGGGGATAGATGAATTCCTGCTTATTCTTCAGGGTGGGCAGGTCCTTGATATCCGTTTCGTACTCGGCCAGCACCTTGTTCAGTTCCTGGATTAAGGTCCGCATTTCCGGAATGAATTCCACCAGGCCCTCCGGTACCAGGACGACCCCGTGATTGATTCCTTTCAGTCGGCGCTGGGTGATGATGTCCACGATATGGTTCACGATCTCTTCGAGGGACATGTTCATTTCAGCCACTTCTTCGGAAATGAGGGCAATGGCCGGTTTGGTCTGCAGGGCGACTTCGAGGGTGATTTTGCTGGCGGTGCGGCCCATGAGTTTGACAAAATGCCAGTACTTGACGGCCGAGGCGGCGTCCTGGGTCAGATTGCCGACCAGTTCCGAGTAAACCTTGGACGCGGTATCAAAACCGAAGGAAATAGGAAGATACTTGCCGACCGCCAGATCGCCGTCAATGGTTTTGGGGATTCCGATCACGCTGCACGACAAACCCTCCCGCTCCAGATACTCGGCAATGAAGGCGGCATTGGTGTTCGAATCATCGCCACCGACGATGATGAGGCCGTCGAGTTTGTTCCTGGCAACCGTTTCCTTGACTTTTTCGAACTGCTGGGGGGTCTTGATCTTGGTGCGGTCGGTGCCCAGGAAATCGAACCCGCCGGTGTTGATGATATCCTCCACCTGGTTGCATACAATTTCGAAGAGATCGCCGGTGAGCAGGCCTTTGGGTCCTCGGCGGACGCCCAGCAGGGTATTGTCCTTGCCCAAGACGGCCTTGAGCCCGGCCAGGACATTGTGCCCGCCGGCTGCGGGCCCGCCTGAGAAAAGCACGGCCACCCGCTTTCCCGTGATCTTCGGGGGGGGTGTGGGAGCGGTTGCTTCGAGCAGCACATTCCGATGCTTGCCGGTGGTCAGGGGAAAGGTTTCGAGGGTGTGTTCGTGATGCTTGCAGGTGAGCAAGGTATCGGTTTCTTTGAAGGCTGCCGGCCGGATTTTTCCGCTGTCGTCCAGGAACACCGAGCAGACGGCAACCGGGAGTTTCCGACTTGCTTCTTCAAAGAGTGAGTGTTTGCCGGACGTGGCGGCAATGGCCGAGATCAATTTCGAAGCCTTATCGGGATGCGGCATGATCATTTTCTCCTTCGACTGAAATACACTGACATACTTTGCTATTACTTTTTCGGGCTGACCTCATTGAGCGGACAGGTCCAGCGCAGCTCGGGGAGGAAGGGCTGCGGATCTGTCAGCAGCGGTTTCCCCACGGCGTTGGCGATGGTGCGCAACATGCCCCGGAAGAGCCAGTGATGAGGGAGATAGAGGCCATACCAGAACACCAGCCCTGCGAACCCTCTCGGCACAAAGCGTGAGAGTTGCTGCAGGTCGGTTTGTCCGGGACCGGTTGGCGTGATCGTGAATTCCAGGATGGCTTCTCCGGGAAGCTTCATATCGGAGAGCAGTACCAGGCGATAGGGTGCGGCAACATCCAGAACCCGCCAGAAATCGAGCGCATCCCCGACATAGAGATGCGGGGAGGCTCTCCTGCCACGCTTCAAGCCCGTCCCGCCGGCAAGGCGATCCAACCACCCCAGGAACTTCCAGAACCGCTCCCCATAATACCAGCCGGTCACCCCGCCGATGTGCACGATGGGTTCCCACACCTCTTCCGGGGTGGCCTGGAGCCGAATCCGGTAGCCCACCTCCATGACGGTGCCGCCGGCATAGCTGGCATCCCCGATTTGGGTCCATTCGGGAGGGTGCAACTTGCCTGCGTCCGTCCAGCTGCCTTCGACGAGTTCGAGCCGGGTCTTTTCCAGGGCTCGGCGAATGGTGGCGCGCGAGTCCAGGAGATCCTGGGGAATGATGGCCTGGATACGGTTGTCCAGGCAGATCACCTGGTTCATGAGCCCCTCAATGAGAGGCCGGGCGATGGAGATCGGAATCGGGGTGATGAGATGGATCCAGATGGCGCTCAGGCGGGGTGTGATGAACGGCACGGGAATAATGCGTCGCCGCTTCAGTCCGGCAACCTCGGCATAGATCTGGATAAGTCCGGCGTAGGTCAGGATCTCGGGTCCGCCAATGTCAAAAGACTGGCCGGCGGTCTCCTCATGCTCCAGGCATCCCACCAGATAGTTCAGCACATTGCGGATGCAGATGGGCTGTACGGGGGTGTAGACCCAGGGCGGAGTGAGCATGATGGGCATGCGGTCCACCAGGTAGCGCAACATCTCAAAGGAAGCGCTCCCCGAACCGAGTATCATGGCGGCGCGGAGAATGGTCGTCGGGACCGGCCCGGCCTGGAGGATGCGGGCCACCTCATGTCTCGATCTCAGGTGCTTGCTCAGAAACGGATCGCTGCTCAGGCCGAGCCCACCCAGATAGATAATCCGCTCGAGCCCGGCAGCGGCTGCGGCGGTCACCATGTTCTGAGCGGACCGGCGGTCGGCCTCGACGAACCGCTCACTGGCGGAAGTCATCGCGTGCACCAGGTAGAACGCGGCCCAGCAGCCAGCGGTTGCCCTCTTCAGGTCATCGAGGTTCTGGGCATCGCCCTCGACTACTTCGAGGTTGGTGTGCGAAGCCCAGGGGCGATTGGCCAGCTTGGCCATGGATCGCGCCATCGCCCGGACTCGGTAACCTCTTTCCAGCAGCTTGGGCACCAGCCGCCCCCCAACATACCCGGTTGCGCCCATCACCAGGACCGGCTTGGTTTGGTTCTCGGTCATAACGCTTGCCACCCTTCCTCCTGCTGCGCATCAACCCTTAGCGTAAGATCGTTGGAATGACTTCCGGCACGCCCCCCTGCCGGGTTCAGATATGCACTATATCGCGGGTGATGTCAAAATTCATGGTTTTTTGTTGATCTTGCGCCGGATCTTTCCTAGATAGAATGACGACCGTACGGTTTCTGATGTAAACCCCTTCGAACTGGAGGAAACGCTATGAAACGGACCCAGGTATTCATCATGGCAGTCTTGTTGGGCCTCGTTGCCGGAGCTTGGAACAATCCGGTCTGGAGTCAGCAATGGACCTTCAAACTTGGCAACGCGACTTCACCCGACCATGCCTATAACATCGGGGCGAGAAAATACGCCGAACTCGTGGCTCAAAAGACCGGCGGTAAGGTCAAGATCGACATCTTTCCCGCCACCCAACTGGGAAACGAACGGGACCTCATTGAAGGCCTGCAGCTGGGTACCGTCGATCTCGTGGTCACCTCGACGGGACCGGTTGGGGGCTTTATCCCAAAGATGTTTGTGGTCGATCTGCCGTTTCTCTTTCGCGACCGGGACCATGCTTACCGGGTATTGGACGGTCCGGTGGGCCGGCAACTCCTCGAAGCCTTCTCGGTCAAGGATATCAAGGGGCTCGCCTTCTGGGAAAACGGGTTCCGCCAGATCACTAATAATGCCCGTCCCATCGAGAAACCAGAGGATCTAAAAGGCATCAAGATCCGCACCATGGAGAACAAGATTCACCTGGCCACCTTCAAGGCCTTCGGCGCCAGCCCGACCCCTATGGCCTGGAGTGAAGTCTACACCGCGCTGCAGCAGGGGACCATCGATGCCCAGGAGAATCCCATCGCCATCATCTACACCGGGAAGCTTTCCGAGGTGCAGAAATATCTGGCCCTTACCGGTCATGTTTACTCCCCCGCGCTGCTGCTCATGAGCAGGAAGGCCTTCACTTCGCTGCCGCCGGACATCCAGCAGATCATGGTCGATACCGCCGCCGAGTGCGCCACTTTCGAACGGAACCTGCTCCATGATGACGAGACCAGACAGCTGGAAGAACTGAAGGCTAAGGGAATGCAGGTCACAACCCCGAACAAGGAGCTGTTCCGGGCGGCGGCGGCCTCAGTCTACCAGGAGTTCGAGGGGCAGTTCGGCAAGGAGATGATCGACCAGATCCTCACAACCAAGTGAGAAACCGGCCATGACCCGCTGCTGTCTGGGAAGTCACCGCTAATGAGCGCTTTCCTCCAAAGGCTGGCCCAAGTGGACCGGGCCCTCGCCCGAATCGAAGGCCTGGTGCTCATAGGTCTGGTGACCACCATGACTGTTGTGGTGTTCCTGCAGGTCGTCTGCCGTTACTTTCTGGTTCAGCCGCTGCACTGGTCGGAAGAGCTGGCACGGTATCTGTTTGTGTGGATTGCGCTCCTCGGCGCGGCGCTGGGCGTTCACCGGCATGCTCATTTCGGCATGGACTTCTTCTTCCGAATGCTCCCAGAGCGGTGGCGGCGCTTCCTGGGGCTGTTCATCTACGGGCTCATGGAGCTGGTTGTGGTGGTGCTCCTGGTTCAGGGGACAGGGCTGGTCCGCAAAACCGCCGAGCAGCTTTCGCCCGCCATGGAGATCCCCATGGGGTGGGCATATGCCTGTCTGCCCGTGGGAGCGGCGCTCATGGGCTTTCACCTGCTGGTCATCATCCTCCACGAGATTGGGGCCAAACCGGCAATGCCATAACCCTCCCCGATCCCATTGGAATCTTTTGCTGTGATCCCTGCGCAAGCGGGATCCCCGGAGGCAGGCGGCAGTGGGAATCATGCTAAGTGTTGCCCTCCTCGGTTTCATGTTTCTCAATGTGCCGATTGCTTTCAGCATGGCTCTGTCCTCCATACTCGGCCTGCTGATCAAAGGCGATGTTCCGCTGGTCATCGTGCCCCAGAAGATCTTTACAGGCTGTGATTCGTTTTCACTCCTGGCAGTTCCCCTCTTTATTCTGGCGGGAGCGCTCATGGATACCGGCGGGATTTCCCTTCGGCTGGTCAGGCTGGCGCAGGCCCTGGTGGGGCATTTCCGCAACGGCCTCGGGATGGTGGCTATCGTTTCCGAGATCCTGTTCTCGGGGATTTCGGGATCGACCGCGGCTGATACCGCCGCCATGGGATCGATCATGATTCCCGCCATGACCCAGGCTGGGTACAGTTCAGCCCGCGCCACCGCCATCGTCTGCGCCTCCTGCAGCATGGGGATCCTGGTGCCGCCCTGCATCGCCATGGTGGTCTACGGGGGGATCGCCAACACCTCGATCGGGGCGCTTTTTGCCGGCGGCTTCCTCCCCGCCTTCCTCATGGCGGCCGCCCTCATGGTGCAGCTCAATCTCCAGGCGCGACGGAGCGGCTTCCGGCCGTCCCGGTTCCAGGGCGTCAAACCGCTCCTCACAGCCTTCAGGGAATCCTTCCTGGCCCTCTTCATGCCGGTCATCATCTTCGGCGGGATTCTGGGGGGAATCTGTACCCCAACGGAAGCAGCGGTGCTCGCCGTGGTCTACGGCCTCATTGTGAGTATGCTGGTCTACCGGGAAATCACCCTCAAGCAGCTGCTGCAGGTCATCCTCGAAACCGGGATCATCACCGGCCAGGTGATGATCCTGGTGGGAATGGCGACGGTCCTCGGGTGGCTTCTCACCCGTGAACAGGTGCCGCAGGCCCTGGCGAACCTCATCCATTACCTGGGCGGCGGGAAGAACCTGTTCCTCTTTCTTATCAACATCTTCTTCCTGTTCCTGGGCGCCATTCTGGAGGGGGTGCCAGCCCTCATCATGACCGTTCCCATCCTGCTTCCCCTCGCCACCCAGTTCGGCATCGATCCGGTCCACTTCGGGATCGTCTTGATCGCCAATATGGGAATCGGCCTCTTCCTGCCGCCCATTGGGCTGGGAGTGCTCATTGGCTGCAGTATCGGCAACGTCACCATTGCCAACATCGCCAGGCGGCTTTTTCCCTACCTCGCGGTGAACTTCGCCATGGTCCTGCTGCTGACCTACTGGCCCTGGATCACCCTGGTGATCCCGAAGCTGATCTTCGGATAGCGGGTCGGCCCGTTTGAACCTCGCCCGGCGATCAGCTCCAGCTCTGCTTGCTCGAAATCGTTGCCGCTTGACAGGGTGGGGGGGGTATGCTACCTGACCGTTACTCCATGAGGGTTTTCGATGCTGGAGACTGCCAACAACCGCCAACACGAGGGGTAGGATCATGCCGGGTTTTGAGCTGATTGGCGAGGAAGAGCGCAACGAAGTGCAGGACGTCCTGGAGACGGGGGTCTTTTTTCGCTATGGATTCGACGGCGCCCGCCGAGGTCGCTGGAAGGCGCGGCAACTGGAAGAGGCATTGCAGGAACGACTGGGGGTTCGCTACGCCCATGTCTGTTCAAGCGGTACGGCGGCGGTCTGTGCCGCTCTCGCCGGGTGCGGGGTTGGCGCCGGCGATGAAGTCATCCTGCCGCCCTTTACCTTCGTTGCCGATCCCGAAGCGGTGCTCCTGGCTGGGGCGGTCCCGGTATTCACCGATATCGACGATACCCTCTGTCTCGATCCCCAGGCGGTGGAGCAGGCCATCACTCCCCGCACCAAGGCCGTACTGGTGGTGCATATGTGCGGCTCCATGGCCAGGATCGACGAACTGTGCGAGGTCTGCAGGCGCCACCAGGTAACCCTCATCGAAGACAATGCCCAGTCCCTCGGCGCGACCTTCCGCGGCAAGGCGCTCGGCACCTTCGGCGAAGCCGGCATTCTTTCCTTCGACTACGTCAAGACCATCACCTGTGCCGAGGGCGGTGCCGTCCTGACCGATGACCCGCGTGTCTACGAACTGGTCGATGCTTTCTGCGATCATGGCCACGACCATCAGGGCAGAGACCGGGGCGCCGACGAACATGAGCACATCGGCACCAACTTTCGCATCAGCGAACTGCACGCCGCCGTCGGTCTGGCCCAGCTGCGCAAACTGGATCGCATCCTCGAACTTCAGCGCAGCCATCAGCAGCTCTTCATCGACGGGCTGGCCGACCTGTCCCGCGTGAGTTTCCGCGCCGTGCCGGATCCGTCCGGAGATTCGGCCACCTTTCTGACCATGTTCCTGCCGTCGGAAGAGGAAGCCCGCACCGCCGCCGCCGAACTGGCCGCCGCTCGCGTGGATGGCTGTTTCTACTGGTTCGACAACAACTGGCATTATCACCGTAAATGGGACCACATCAAGCAGCTCCGCAGTCCTGGACTGCTGGCCGTCCACAAGGCCGAGTGGCTCAGCGGCCTCACCGATCTCTCGCTGCCGCGCTCGGATGAGATCATGGGCCGCACCCTCTGCATGCAGATCAAACTATCCTGGTCGCGGGACGAGATGGCCGAACGGCTCGCCCGGATGAGATCCGTCCTCCGATGAAACACGCCATCATTGTTCCCGGGCGACTCGCGTCGACCCGCTTTCCGCAGAAGCTGCTCCACCCGGTGCTGGGCAAACCGGTACTGCTCTGGACGGCCGAGCGTATCCGGTCCCAGGCGCCCGAATTCCCTCTCTATTTTGCCGTGGACAACGAGATTCTCCACAAGCTGCTGCAGGATGCCGGGTTTTCCGCCCTCATGACCGATCCCGGCCACAGCTGCGGAACTGACCGCATCGCTGAAGCCAATCGGACGCTGCGGGCCGAGTATGTCATCAATGTGCAAGGAGACGAGCCAACCGTGACCGGGGAGCAAATCCGGCAACTGGCCGCGCTGATCCAGGGCGATGTAGCCATGGCGACCCTGGGTACGCCGCTGCCCGGCGAACAGGACTACCTCAATCCCAATCACGTGAAGTTGGTTTGTGATCAAACCGGTCACGCCATCTATTTCTCGCGCGCCCCCATTCCCTATTTCCGCGATTCTCAGGGGGCTTTCGAGGCTGAGGCCGCAGCGCACTGTCCGGTGCTGGTGCACCTTGGGCTCTATGCCTACCGGGCAGATTTTCTGGAGGCCTTTGCCGCTATCCCGGTTGGCCGTCTCGAAGCCATCGAAAAGCTCGAAATGCTCCGGGTCCTTGAACACGGCTATCGCATTGCGGTCGGGATTTCCAAGGACTTCCTCATTGAAATCGATACCCTCGAGCAGGCTCTCGAGTTTCAGGCAATGGTTCAGCAGCCACCATGCTGCCCGGATGGACGGGGATGAGCGGCATGGTGTGGCTCGCCCGGGCGATCTGGGTCGCGGATTCCACGGTAATCGGTATCAGTGGCGTTAACCCATACTGGTAGGGCAGGATCTTATGGCTTATCGTAATCTTCGCATTGTCCCCTTGTTGATTTTCGGTCGCGGCAGTGTCTCTCAGCTCGGCGCTGTTCTCTCCGCCCAAAGGAAGAGCCCGCCTTCGGCGGCGGTTTTCCTGATCGATCGCGTGCACCGGGGCAAGGCTTTCGTGCAGCAACTGCCGGTGGCACAAGAGGATCTCGTCCTGTTCGTCAACGTCGATCACGAGCCTAAAACCAGCTACGTGGACGAACTGACCGAACGCACCCGGGCGGCATGCTCCGAGCAACCCTGCGCGGTAGTCGGCATTGGCGGCGGAAGCACCCTCGATCTTGCCAAAGCGGTGGCGTTGATGCTCACCAACCCCGGTTCGAGCAGCGACTACCAGGGGTGGGACCTGGTGAAAAACCCGGGGATATACCATGTGGGCCTCCCCACCCTGGCCGGCACCGGCTCCGAGGTTTCCCGCACCACGGTCCTCACCGGCCCCACCCGCAAGCTGGGAATCAATTCCGACTTTACCCCTTTCGATCAGATCATTCTCGATCCCGATCTGCTGGCCGGGGCACCGAAGGATCAGCGCTTCTACACCGCCATGGACTGCTTCATTCATGCCTCCGAAGCCCTGCACGGCACCTTCATCAACGAATTCGCCCGCGCTTTTGCCCAGAAGTCGCTCGACATGTGCCGCGAAGTGTTTCTCGGGAACATCGAGGAAGCGGTGGCCGATGAGATGCTGATGACCGCCTCGTACTTCGGCGGGATGAGCATCGCCTATTCCCAGGTCGGCGTTTGCCATGCGCTTTCCTACGGCCTGGCCTACGTCCTCGGAGTCCACCATGGGATCGGCAACTCGCTGGTATTCGACTACCTGGAAGATTTTTACCCCGATGACGTCCGGACCTTCCGCGCTATGGTCGAAAAGCACCAGATCACGCTTCCCCGAGGTCTGACCCGGGAACTTGACGACCACCAACTGGACGAGATGATCCGCGTCGCGCTGAGCCTCAACCCGCTCTGGGAAAATGCCCTCGGCCCGGACTGGCAGGAAAAGATGCCGCCCGAGCGCGTGCGCGAACTCTATCTCAGGATGTGAGCCAAAACGCAAAGCAACCCGCTCCCTTTCACTTTTCACCCTTCACCCTTCACTGCCTGTGAGAGGCGTGCTTGAACATCCTTATTGTGAAGACAAGCGCCATCGGCGATGTCATTCATACCCTGCCCGCCCTGACCGCGCTGCGCCGTCACGTTCCGCAGGCCCGGATCGACTGGCTCATTGAGGAAGCCGCGGTCGAAGCGGTGCGAGGGCATCAGGCGGTCGATCGCCTCCTCGTCTGGAATCGCCGAAGCAGCCTCGAACGGTTCCGGCGCGGCGATCGCCTTGCGGTGCTGTACGAAATCCGACGGCTGGCGAAGGAACTCCGCGCCACCCGCTACGATCTTCTCATCGATTTTCATGCCCTCCTCAAAACCAGCCTGTGGGTCCTGCTGGCGCGAGCCGACCGTAAGGCGGGCTTCGGGCGTGGGATGCAACACGCGGAAGGGAGCTACCTCTTCCTGAATGAGCGGGTGCCGGCCATCTCCATGGAAGTCCATGCGCTCGTCCGCGGGCTTGCTCTGTTGAAAGCCCTGGGAATTCCAGCAGAAGAGGTGGTTTACGATTTTCCGATTCTCGAGGACAACCTGGCGGAAGCGCAACGTCTCCTCCAGGCCGAGGGCATTAGGCCGGGCCAACCTTGGGTGGCAATTCACCCCATGGCCCTCTGGGACACTAAACTCTGGCTCCCCCAACGTTTTGCCGAAGTTGCCGACCGGCTCCTCGCACAGGGCTTGCCGGTGGCCTTTACCGGCGGTCCCGGCGATCGCGAGGCTCTGGACAATATCTGCCGCGCCATGACTTATCGGGCCGTTCGCCTCGACGGCCGCACCAGCCTCAAGACCCTGGCGGCGGTTTACCGCCGGGCGACTGTCCTGCTTTCCACCGACACCGGTCCGATGCACCTGGCCGCGGCGGTCGGGACCCCGGTGGTCGCCCTATTCGGACCGACGGCGCCCTGGCGCACCGGTCCCTACGGCAAAGAGCATACCGTACTGCGAGTCGGCCTCAACTGCAGCCCCTGTTTCCACCGCCGCTGTCTGACCGATCAATACGAGGAGATGGCCTGTATGCGGCGCATCGCCGTTGACCAGGTGATCGAGGCGGTGATGGGCAAAGCGCCATGACCGACTCCTTCATGTCCCGTCTTACCCTCGTCGGGTATTTCGCGGTCATGAACCTGGCCGCACCGCTGGTCGGGCTGGTCGCTCTGCCGTGGCTCCTCGTCAGCCGGAAACGCCGCAAAACCCTGCTCCCGAGGCTCGGTCTGGAACAGTATCCCGGCTCGGGTACGGTCGCCGGGGCGGTTGGCAACCGATCATTCAAGCCGGTGTGGGTGCATGCCCTGTCGGTCGGTGAGCTCCTCTCATGCGTGCCGCTCCTTCGCGAACTCCGGCAGGCTTTGCCGCCCCGCCCGTTAGTCCTCTCGGTCTCAACCCTTGCCGCCCACGAACTCGCAACCGAGCAACTGGCCGCCGATGTGGATGCTCTTTTCTACTTCCCTTATGACCTGCTGTGGCCTGTCCGCCGCTGTCTGCAAGAGCTTGACCCGGCCCTCTTCCTGCTCATCGAAACCGATCTCTGGCCTGGCTTTCTCGCAGCCATGCGGCGCCGCAGCGTTCCCTGTTTTCTGCTGAACGCCCGGCTCTCCCCTGCTTCCTTTCGCGTCAGTCGATGGTTCTCAGCGCTTTTCCGCCCCGCCTTCGCCACCTTCGACCGGATTTATCCCCAGTCACGGGAAGAACGCCAGCGTTTCCTGGAGCTGGGGATCGGTGCGGAAAAGCTCCAACCTCCCGGTAATCTCAAATTCGACCGGTTCCCCCCCCTGCCCTCCCCCGCCGCACTTTCCCAGGCCCGCCGAGACCTCGGGATGAACGATCGCGCCCTCATCCTGCTTGCTGGCAGCACCCACCCCGGGGAAGAGGCGCTCCTGAGGTCGGCGTTCCTTGCCCTGCGCAAAGACTTTCCCGAGCTGCGACTCGTCATCGTCCCGCGCCACCCCAACCGGGCAGAGGCGGTTGTCCAGCTGTTTGCCAACGATTCGGTGAGCGTCGTGCGCTCCTCCCGACCTCCGTCGGCGAAGGCAGACGTCGTGGTGGTTGACCGGATGGGGCTGCTGAGCAGCCTCTATGCGCTGGCCGATGTGACTTTCGTAGGGGGGAGTCTGGTGAAAAAGGGGGGGCAAAACCCCATCGAACCGGCAGCCGCGGGTAAACCGGTCCTGTTCGGACCTGATATGAGTGATTTTCCCGAGATCGCGCGGTGGCTTCTGGATAAGGGAGGAGCCATTTCGGTGCAGACCTCCGACGACCTCGCCGACCACGTCCGCCGCCTGCTCGCCAACCCTTCCCTCGCCCGGGCAATGGGCTCAAAAGCCCGCAGCGTGGTCGACGAACACCAGGGATGCAGCCGAAAGATTGTCGCCGATATTGTCGCTTTCCTGGCGGATGAACACCGACACCTTGCTTAATCCGTGTTCGTCCGCGTTATCCGCGGTCAAAGAGAGAGTTCTCCGGCGCGACACGTATAGCACTCATCTGCCGAACATTCTTCGCAGTCTGTCAGCGGCCCCCCCGGGCGCTTTGCGCGCCGCATCTTCGAGCTGTTCGAGCCTTCCCCCGGGCGCTTTAACCCCTTTTTTTGAAGCCTCCACCGCCGCCACACAGGCATTCTCTTCCTTTGGACTGCTGCCGGCAAGGTAGGCGGCAATGCCTGCGGGGCCGAACAGTACTGCACCCCCCAGCGTTTTGCCGATACTCACGGCTGCCTGCCGCACATCGAAAACCAGGGCGGGTTTCGCCAGGGTGCCGCCCAGCTTGAACGGTCGGGCCAGCTCGCCCAGCCCCAGGCTGATTTTGCCGAGACCGCTCACCCCCAACCCCTCTTTGGGAGAAGGCTTGAAGGAGAGATCCAGCTCCTCGGTCTTCAGATTGATGGTTCCTTCGCCCACTACCGTCATGGCGTCGTTATCCATCACCAGAGCCGTACTCTGCGCTATTCCCCCTCGAATGTCGAAGCTGCTGACAAAGCAGTTGATCGGCACCTGGGAAGACTCCTGACTGAGCGGGTTGAGAAGCCGCAGGAGGCTTCGGCTGACGTCAGTGCCAAGCAGGTTCAGGTACTTGTTGTTGATCTGGCCCTTGTTCATTACCAGCAGGGTCCTGCCGTTCAGCCCTGCCATGATCTCCGCCACGGAACCGCCCGCGCCCCGGAGATCAAGATCGAGATCGAGCTTGCCGCCCGGCCGTTCGGTAAGCCCCAGCTCCCTGGCAACAAAATCGACATCCATCCGGTTGACCTTCACCCCCACCTCCCCACTCACCACTTTACCTCTGGGCCGGAGCGCAACTTTGCCGTTCAGGGTTCCTCCCCCTATGGCAGCCTTGAGCGGGTTGATGCTGAGCGCCCCGTTATCGAGCACCACGCTGGCCGTCAGGTTGTCGACCACCAGTCGCACGGTGTAGATCCGCCGCGCATCGAGCTGGAGCTTGGCATTCACCTTCTGCAGACTATCAATGGACAGGGGATCGGTCGAAAACACGCGACCGCTGCTGGTCGTCGTTCTTGAACCCGCAGCTGACGCCTGGTCACCCTTTTCCTCGGCCAGGAGAGGCCGCAGGTCCAGTCTGGTTGACGAGAGCGAGCCTGTAACACCGGGTCTGTCGCCACGGACATCGACCTGCAGCGCACCGGCAAGATCGCTCTCTCCAGCCGTGATTTTGAACTCGGAGAACTGGTAGACCTTGTCGGCTGCATCGCGCACGTGCCCGGAGACTTCGAAGGGTCCTGCCAGAGGGATCGGTCGGCGAGCAAGCCCTCCCACCAAGGCAAGATCTTTCCCAAAGATGCGGAAGGCAAGCTCTGCTCCACGCCACGCGAGAGGATCCCTGAGGCGCCCGGTTAGTTTCCAGGCCACCAGTTGCTCCAGGCCTACCTCGATATCGAAACTGTCAACCGCCAGACTCGCTCGCTGCCCCACCACCCTGGCCACAATTTTGAAGGGACCGAGTTCCGGCCCCGTTCCGCCTTTCACCATCCGGATGAGATCGGCCGCGGAGGGTCCGGTTGCTGCCAGGTTGAAGGTGTAGTCGCAGACCCCGGGGACATCCGTCACAGTCCCTTGCGCCGTGACCGTCATCCCGGCCACGGTGGCCGCCAGGTTGACGGGCCAGCTTTGGTCCCGTTCAAGCAAAGCAGAGAGAGCGCCGACGGTCCCCGAGAATTCAAAGGAAACCCCGTTCCTGGCACCCTTGCCGCGCACCGTGACAGCGCTCTCAGGAGCCGAGGCCACCGCCACGAAATGCTCAACCGCCACCGAAAAGGTCCTCCCGGATTGTCCATCGCGGTATTCGACCTTGCCTGATTGAAGTTCAATCTCAGCAACCCTGAGACCCGCTATGGTCCTGGCAGGACCATCCGGATCACTTGTCCCTGGAGGCGAGGCGACCTGAGCCGGCTTTTCGAGACTGAAATTAGACTTTCCGGCGTGGTCGGTCTCGATGAGAACGTCAGGTTCCACCAGTACCAACCGCTTGACTTCGATCCTGTCCCGCAGCAGGGGAAGCAGTGCCACCTGAACCTCGAAGCGCTTCATTCGAACCATTTCCGGGCGCGAGCCCCAGGACGCGTTCTGGAGGCCCACGTCGTCCATGGTGAGCAGAGGCGAAAAATCGACTTTGAGGCCGATATCGCCGCCAATAACCAGCTCACGTCCCGTCGCCGCCTTCACCAGGCGGGCGATTTCCGGTTTGAAGCGGTTGAAGTCATACCGCGACAGCATGAAATAGCAGATTGCCAACAGGCCGAGCAGCAATCCCGGGACAATAACGAGGAGCCATTTCCATCGCATGACTATTCCTTTCCCCCGCGACCAGCAAGAATAGCTGACAATATGATATACTGGCAGGCGATCGCGCTTCGCCATCCCAGGCAGTCATCGGCAGTGACCCAATCAATGGAAAGGAGCACCCATGAGCAAACACATGCAGCTGACCGTCACCGTAACCCCCTATTATCGAAGCGATCTGGAGGCGGTCTATCCCAGACTCGCCCGCCATTTGCGCCATCTCGATCCGGATCTGGCAAAGCGCAACCCTTCCCTCCATGAGCTGGTGGGGCAGCTTGATCAGGTTCTGGCCCGTTTCGGAGAAGCCCGGCTGAAACAAGTCTATGCCCGCCACCGGGACCAGCTCCGGGAACTCCACAAAAAGACCAGGGAACTTATCGCCGACTGGAAACTCGCCGAAGCCGACCGCCTTCTGTATGCCACGGAAGACCTGTTCGACGAGATGGAAGCCGAATTGGACTGATGCCTGACATTGCCCCCGCTCGTCGCCTTAATCCCTCGCTCAGGCAGGGCCTCAGGTCGTCGCCGAGACGAGCTGTCGTATCCAAACGGGATTGCCCGCCCTGCAAACTGTGCAAGGCGACGATGGCGTTCTCATCAGGGCGGGCATGAGCGAGAGCAACTCCCAGCAACGGAAGCGGTCTTGCCGTTCCGGAAGAGAGGCTAAAAGCCCTGTCCACCCCGCCTTTGAACCTCATCCAGGGGCAATTTGCAGCGCAGCATCAGACCATGGCAACAACCGGGTGGAACCTACAATCCACACAACCCGCAACGCGCAACTCGCAACCCGCCCGCCTCTTCTCACCGCAGGCTCTCGATCCGTCGGTCCTTCTCGGTCCACAGGTCATGCAACCAGCGGTTGAAACGTTTGCGGAATTCGCGGTCTGCCAGATAATCCCCAACCAGCTCCGGAGATACGGGCAACTGCCGAACATGCACTCTGACGGTCAGCGACCGGCTGCAAAGGAATGACCAGATCTCTTGAACCCCTTCGGGGTAGACGATCGTTACATCCAGGATGCCCTGCAGCTCCCCGCCCATGGCACCAAGAACAATGGCAATGCCGCCTGCTTTCGGTTTCAACAGGTGCTGGTAGGGGGAATTCTGCTTTTCCCGCTTAGACTCAGTGAACCGCGTCCCCTCGAGAAAGTTCATCACGGCTACCGGCACGAGTCTGAACTTATCGCAGGCCTGACGGGCCGTCTCGAAATCCTTTTGGACCGAACTGGAGCGCCTCATGAACGGAAAGTCCAAAGCCCACCAGGCCATTCCCAAAATGGGAACCCAGATGAGTTCCTTCTTCAGGAAGAACTTGAGCATGGGGATCTTGTCGTGAAAAATCTTCTGCAGGACCACGATATCAACCCAGGACTGATGATTGGCCACCACCAGATACCAGGCATCGGCTTTCAGGCCTTCAAGACCCTCAATCTCCCAGCGGATCTGCTTGGTGAGCTGCAAGCCCAGGTTGTTGATCCCGATCCAGCGCAGGCCGATGGCATTCAGCCCCCTGCTGCAGAAAACCCGCCACCCGTGGCTGGGAACGATTAGTTTGACCAGGGCCACCAAAAAAATGAGCAACCCCCAAAAGGTCGTATTCACAATGACCACCAGCAACGAGAAACATCCCAGCACCTGACTTGTTGATGACTTCTGCATGTCTGTTCGCATTCCTTGCGTGAGATTATCAACCCCGCCTCTTATGGCGTGCTCTCGGCAATATCGAAAGCCACCCCCTTCAAACCGCAAAATACCGTTCCTGTCAACCCCGGGAGATCATCGCCGCGGACCGTTTGCGACAAACGGCCGACTCCGCAGCCATGTTCCATTCAAGAAACCATGCGAAGGATGGCAGCCTGCCGCGATGCGATCCCTATGGGCACTTCCCCCAGATTTGAGATCATTCCCTGTCGCCACGCTTGACACGTGCCTGAATTGCCCTGAGCACCGGAGGAGGGCTGCACCAGATCACGCAGGGCCTTCCCGTCGCCGGATGGCTGAGGGCGAGCCGTTCGGCGTGGAGCCAATAGCCGGTATCACCGGGAAGGGCCGCCCCTGAGGCCGCAACTTGTCCCCCATCCGCATAGAGAGGATCGCCCACCAGGGGGTGCCCCGCGGCGGCCAGGTGAATGCGGATCTGGTGAGGTCTCCCCGTTTCGATGGTGACTTCCACCAGGGATGCATCCGGCCGCCGTTCGAGAAGCCGGACGCGGCTGCGGGCGGACTTCCCGCCGGGGCAGGCAGCGTGGATGGTGCCAAGCCGTGGATGCGGCACAGGCCCAATGTTGACTTCGATGGTAAAGCTGGCCCTGGAAGGTGTACCGCTTGCCAGAGCCCGGTAGACTTTCGTCACCGCTTTCTGCCGAAACGCGGCGCCGAGACGGGAGCGAGCCTTGGCGGTGCGGGCGAAAAGCACCACCCCCGACGTCCCCCGCCCGAGGCGATGCATGGGGGTGGCTTCAGGAGAGCGCTGTCGCACCAGGGCCAGGAGCGTGTGCTCAAGAAACCCTCCCGCCGGGACAGTGGGAAGCCCGCAAGGTTTTGCAACCGCCAGCAGGTCGTGGTCTTCGTACAGCACGGCAAAACCGAGCGGCACCTCGGGCTCGACCCACGGCGGACGTTCCCAGACCAGCCGCTGGCCCGCCCTCAGCACGGAATCGGCGCGCGTCTTGAGACCATCTATCACTATCTCCCCGCGCCCCAGACGGTTTCGCCACTCCTCCTCCGACGAATGGCGATAGGTGATGGTCAGATAAGCCAAAATGGTCAGCCCTTCCCCCTTGCCGTCGATTTGCTCCTCGTAGGTGAAGCCCTGGTTGAGCGTCACATGCGAATCCTTCCTGATGCCCTCGATCGGGCACCGTCCTGGGCTCGCCGGCAGGCAACCGCAGAACGCTCCAACCAGACCGGTCCTCTTCACGAAAGAACGAGGTGGCGGGCCGGTCGACCATTATTGCATTGCTCCCCGCTTGCCGGCAGTGTTAGACTTTAGCGGTGACTTCGGCAGAATTCATCTTTTTTTTCGGCTTGCCCGGGAACCGCTGATGGGAGGGTGCGAATGGGGCCGCGGAATACCAGAGCAGAACTCGAGAAGACTTATCGGGAGCGGGCCTTGAAGCTTTTCCCGTGGGTCTGCGCGCGCTGCGGGCGCGAATTTTCCGGCAAGAAGCTGCGCGAACTGACCGTCCATCATAAGGATCACGACCACAGCCACAATCCACCCGACGGCAGCAACTGGGAATTGTTGTGTCTCTATTGCCACGACAATGAGCATTCACGCTACCTGGACGGCGAATGGTACGGCGAGGTCGAGGCGGGTGACGACCGGAAACCGGACACCACCTACAAAGCCTTTGCCGCCCTCGAAAACCTGCTCAAGGCCAAGGAATAGCCAAGTTCCTGCCAGCCCGGTCGCAGCTGCGAGTGACGCCCGCGTTGCGCGACCATGGCGACACGCAGGGGCAAAACGGCGGCAATATCGACTCGAAACCATGAAACGGCAAGGTTTGACCGGCCCTTGACGAAAATCGGCAATCTTTGGCAACGGAGAGAGACAGGCATGAAAATGGTCTTTGGCTTTACCGCGATAGCTCTCATGGTGGTAACGCTGGCCTTGGCGGCGCCCGCAACCAGAGGGATAAACCCACAGGATATTTCCGGGAAACCCGAGCTCTTCTGCATCGTGACGAGCGAACCCGATCCGCTCCTCCTGGGAGGGTGGCAGTGCGTCCATCACCGCTATGACAGGAAGGCCGGCCGGTATTTTGACGAACCGGTCGAATACTGGCTGGTGAAATCGGGTGACCGTTACGCTCTCTATTTCTTCCGTATCAAAGCAGGCGAAAAGACCTACAAGGGATGGCGTGAATGCACCATCAACGGCTCTGTGATCACTTCCCCCACCGGCTTCAAGATCACGGCTGAAAACGGCCAGGTGTTCTATCACTGGGGCAGCGACGAGCCGACGAAGATGACTCGAATGGATGGCAACTGAGCGGCCCGCCTCCGGTCTCTCACCTCCGGAGCGGTCACGATGCCGGACGGACGATCTCGATCACGTTCGACAGGGTGGTGCGCGGCATCTGTTCGAACGGCCTTTGGCAGAATTCCATCTTGACCCGGTAGCGTCCCGTCGGCAAATTCTGCGGCAGAGCAAGGGTGATGCGATGGGCAGTTTCCCGGTCGGACAGGGCGAAGCAGGCAGCGTCGTCTCCGACCCGGAACAGGACGGGCGCCACCGTGTGGTTGCCGTCGTCGGCAGCAACCAGGGCGCCGGTTCGCACGATTCCAAAGCCGAACTGACTCACCGCCACCAGCGCCAGCGTCACCGTATCGCCCGCCTGATACCGATCATAATCCGTGGTCAGGTATAAGCGCCGATTGTAATCGCTCTCGCCGCTTCGCACCTTCGAGGTAGCCGCCTCCCAGAACCGCGGCCGCCCGGCATCGAGGTGGATATTAGCCCCCCCGTAATGGCCCACCCCGCAGCAATCCTTGCTCCGGATCAGTTGCCACAGCTCCTTGCCGTTCACGCCGTCGATGCTGAAATCGAGCGCCATACCGTCCATGTGCAGGCTGGTCGGCGCCACATTGCCCCCGGCGTTGCGGAGGCCGTCATTGTAGTCGGGGCTGCGATAGCCCGAGATCATCTTGATCACTTTCCCGGGGGCGACCCGGTCCGAAAAATAGTCGAGCATGAACAGCAACCGGGGTGAAATGTGCCGCCCCTTCTGCCGACTCGGGAATCCGAACACTTCATCCACCTTCGTGAAGCCCTCGTCATTGAAGCTCCCGTCGGCATTGAGCAGCGAAACCGACACCTCCCGTGCCGTATGCAGGTTCTTGATCTTCAACTTGCCATCGCCCACAAGAAAAAACCGTTCGGTCAGAGTCCCAGCCCGAGCCGCTGGAGAGAACAGGAGCAGCGTCAACAGAACCGGCAGGACTTGATGCAAACCGAATTTGTTAGTCATATTAAGCACCATGATGGTTAACGGATGACGATGAATGCCCCTGGCCCAACCCCCCGAAGGCGGCACCCTGGATAGCATACCCGGCGAGAGTCGTCAATCGGCGCAGATCTTGACCGCGGGATTGAGGCTCCTGAGAAACCTCACGCAGCCTGTCAGGTTGCGGCACACAGGGAAGGTAACCGCCTGGAACCGGCCTTGACGCTGTTGGCCTGGCAGGTGAAGCGGCCACGACAAGTCGGGCGCATCCGCCGCTATCTTATTGCATATGAAAACCCCATCCCGATCAAGCCGCCAGGTCTGCCGAAGGTTGAGGGCCAGAGAGATCAGGCGAAGGATGGCGCAAGCATTCCTTTCTCTGGGCAGGAGCGGCAAACAGAGCGTTGCGGACTTGAAAGCACATCACCTTGGACACACTCACGAAAGAAGTGGTATCATGCTGACCTTGGGTCTTTTTGGAGGTTAGGCTGGTCGGACCGGAGGCAACCGGTGCAGGTGCGCATGAGGCTGGTCCGCAATCCCATTGGCGGGACGGCAGGCGAAGAATCCGAGGTGAAGAAGGCAGCATTATGGGTGGCTTATTCGGCATTGTGTCCCGCGATGAATGCGTTTCCGATCTCTTCTATGGGACCGACTATCACTCCCACCTCGGGACCCGCCTGGGCGGGATGGCGGTTCGCGGCCCGCAGGGGATCCAGCGCTCGATTCACAGCATCGAAAACAGCTACTTCCGCACCAAGTTCGAGCCGGAACTGGCGAATTTTCACGGCAATGACGGGATCGGGGTGATCAGCGATACCGACCCGCAACCCCTGCTCGTCACTTCCCACCTGGGCACCTTCGGCATTGTAACGGTCGGCAAGGTCAACAATCTGCCCGAGCTGGTGAAGAAAGCCTTCGACCGGCGGCGCAGCTTTTTCGATTCCAGCGGGGGCGTGATCAATCCCACGGAGATGGTGGCCAAGCTGATCTGCGAAGAAGACACCTTCGAAGCCGGGATTCTCAGGGCCCAGGCCGCCATCCACGGTTCCTGCTCCCTGCTGTTGCTCACCGACAAGGGGATCTACGCCGCGCGTGACCGCCTGGGGCGCACCCCGCTGGCTATCGGCCGCCGGCCGGGAGCGCTGGCGGTGAGCTCGGAGACGTGTGCTTTTCCCAATCTGGGTCTGGAAACGGAATACTTCCTGGGTCCCGGCGAAGTCGTTTTCATGACCCCGGAAGGCTGGGAACAACGGATCGCCCAGGGTCTCCGGATGCAGATCTGCGCCTTCCTCTGGGTTTATTATGGCTATCCCGCCTCCGAGTACGAAGGGATCAATGTGGAGGCCGCCCGCAACGCCTGCGGCGCCGCCCTCGGCCGCCATGATCCGGTTCCCGTGGACTTCGTGGCCGGCATCCCGGATTCGGGCATCGGGCATGCCATTGGGTATGCCAACGAACGGAAGCTGCCCTACTGCCGCCCATTCGTGAAATACACCCCCACCTGGCCGCGCAGCTTCATGCCCCAGAACCAGGAATGGCGTGACCTGGTGGCCAGGATGAAACTGGTTCCGGTCCGCCGCCTGATCCAGGGCAAGCGCCTGTTGTTCTGCGAAGACTCCATCGTCCGCGGCACGCAACTCAAGGATAACATTCAGATCTTGTTCGATTACGGGGCTCGAGAGGTCCACATGCGGCCCGCCTGTCCCACCCTGATCTTTCCCTGTGAATTTCTCAATTTTTCCACCTCCCGGTCCACTCTCGATCTGCTTGGTCGCAAGATTATCCGAGAATTGGAGGGAGCTGACGACGGCGACCTGACCGCCTATGCCCAGGCTGGTTCGCACAGAAATCAGGCGATGATTGAAGAGATCCGGCGGCGGCTCTTCCTGACAACGCTCCGGTATCAGCGTCTCGAAGACCTGGTGGCCTCCATCGGCCTGCCCAAGGAACGGCTCTGCACCCACTGCTGGGACGGCTCCAGCCATTGCTGAGCGCCTGGAAAGAGCTCTGACGAAGCAAACCCACAAGCATGAAAGGAGGGATGATCATGCTGGAATTGATCAGAAAGGGCTTGATGGCCGGTATCGGAGCGGTGGTCCTGACCACGGAAAAGATCCAGGAGGCGGTCAAGAAACTCGTTGAGGAAGGGAAGATAACCACCGAGGAGGGCGAGAAGCTGGCTCAAGAGCTGGTCAAGAGCGGTGAGCGCCAGTGGGATGAGATCACCACGAAAATGGCGGACACCACCCGGAAGTGGTCGGAAGGCATGGAGTATGTGAAGAGGAAGGACCTGGAAGAACTCAAAGACCGCCTGCACAAGTTGGAAGAACGACTGGCGGTCCTGGAGCAGGGGCAACCGCCAACGACCTAGCGGGCAGTTGCCGGGCGCGTCCCCTGATAGAGCAGGTACGCCGCCAGGAGCGCCGCCCCCGCCGCCAGAAACAGCGTTGGGAAGCCAGCCCACTGGCCGATCAAACCGAGCATGATCGAGCCGACGAAAGCCCCCGCATCGATGCTGCCGGTGAAGGCCCCGGTGATTTTGCCCCGGATCGCGCCGGGTTCATCCCGCAGTGCCAGGGCGCTGAGGCCCGGATAGAGGAATCCGTGACCACAACCACTCATCATTCCCGCCGCCACCAGCACGCCGCTGCCGTCGAGGAACACCAGGCAGACCAGGCCAAGTCCCGTCAGCAGGATGGCGTAGGGAATGATGCGCTCTTCCCCCAGCCGATCGGCCAGCCTTGCCCCCAGCAGGCGAGTCAGGACCGCTGACGCCGAGTAGGCAATATAGTACCAGGAAACAAACCCCAGCTGCCGTTCACTGGCGAAGGGGGAAACAAAGCCGTTGGAAGCTGCCAGACCGAACCCGAAGAGGACGGCCAGGAGCGCCACCAGCGACATCTTCCGACTACGGAAGACACCGAAGAATGACACGGCGTGTTGAGCCGGGTCATGCCTCAGGGTTTCGCTCAGCGGCAAATGGACGAGAAGAGCCAGGGCCGCCACCAGGCTGGCACCCAGGAACAGAGCATCGAAACCGAACCGGTTGATGATCAGTTCGGCAAGAGAGGGGCCCACCGCCGTGCCGACGATTCCGGATACCCCAAAGATCCCGAGCCCTTCATTGAGACGCCCTTCCGGGATCAGGTCGGCCACGCAGGTGAAAGCCGCCGTCAGGCATATGGCAAAGCCCATGCCGTGAATGATGCGAACCGCCAGGAGAGGGAGATAAAACTCGTTCAGACTCCCCTGGAAGCAGAGATACGCCAAAGGCATCACGCTCATCTTCAGGGACCCGATCGTGTAGCTTCGCTTGCGCCCAATCCGGTCGATCATTTCGGAAATCCACGGGCGGCAGACCACCGACGCGAGGGTAAAGACCCCCATCACGATGCCTATATCCACATCATTGCCGCCACACCGCAGGATGTAGAGCGGAAAGAGAAAGAAGGCACTGAAGCTGGAGAGAATCAGAAAGTTGGCCAGGCCCAGAGCAAAGAAGGTTCTCGTGTACAGCACTGATCGTCCTCAACGGCTGGTGAACACCACGCTTCTATGGTGTGTTGCACGGAATCAGCGCAAGTATCGCCACAAAGGAGCTCCCTGACAAGGGAGCAGAACCGGTTTTGTATGCAGGGTGGAGGATGCCCGCCGGCCGGGCGGGATCAACCCGCAGACAACCCCAAACTTGAAAGGAGCGGATTACATGAAGGTCATGGCCTTTAACGGCAGCGCCCGTAAAGACGGGAATACCGCCATTCTCATTCGAACGGTCTTCAGCGAATTGGAAGAGGAAGGGATTGAAACCGAACTGCTCCAGCTCGCCGGGAAGAAGATCCAGGGCTGCACCGCCTGTTTCAAGTGTTTCAAGAACAAGGATGGGCGGTGCGCCATCAAGAAAGATGTGGTCAATGAATGCATCGCCAAGATGGCTGAAGCCGACGGGATCATCCTCGGTTCTCCCACCTACTTTGCGAACGTCACTTCCGAGCTGAAAGCCCTTATCGACCGTGCGGGTCTCGTCTCCCGCGCCAACGACGACATGTTCCAGCGCAAACTGGGAGCGGCGGTGGTGGCGGTTCGCCGGGGAGGAGCGATCCACGCCTTCAACTCCATCAACCACTTTTTCTTCATCAGTCAGATGATCGTACCCGGGTCCATTTACTGGAACATGGGCATCGGTCTCGACCGGGGGGCGGTGGAAGAAGACGAGGAAGGTCTGCAGACCATGCAGATCCTTGGCCGGAACATGGCATGGCTACTCAAGAAAATCCACGGCGGGGAGCATGCCCCTGGTTGAACTGAGCGATCTGATTCCGGAATTGCATCGGACAGGGCAACCGTATTGCCTTTCACAGGGGATCTTGGCGGGGACCGACATCTCCCTGACCCCGACTCGTCCACCGAGGCGGGTGGTCATCGCACTTCAGGACCCAGGGCGGCAGCGGAATTGACGGCTAATCACGCCAGGGAGAGCCGCGTTCGCCAGTCTTCGATCATCACGGTCTTGTCACGATTCCCGCCATTACCGCCGAATCGTTTGGACCCCGGAAGGAAAGCCGCCGGATATCCCGGACGCCGGCACGGGTGAGCATCTCGCTGATGTTCGCTTCCGAGTAAGACTGACCGCCTGCCGTATGCAGGAGCATGTTGAGGGAAAAGAGGGCCGGAAAGAGCGGACCGTCCAGGGTGTTGTTGAGGATGAATTCATGGATCATGATGAGACCGCCCGGTTCGAGTGCCGCCACGGTTTTGTCAATTATTCCCTGGCAGTCTTCGGGGCTCTCACCATGAAGGATATGCGACAGCCAGGCAACATCATAGGACCCTGGAATTGGTTCATTTACATAATCACCATCGAGAAAGGCAATCCGATCGCTCAGCCCAAACCGGGCGATGGTTTGTTCGGCAAAGGGCCTGGTGGAGGCAAGATCATAGACCGTCGCCCGCAGATGAGGATGATTCAGGCAGAAGTGGATGGCATAGGTACCGGGACCACCGCCCAGATCCAGGAGACGATGACGTTCGGTCAGATCGATGGCCTTGGTCAAGGTCGGGGCAATGAGCATGGCATTATTGAACATTCCCATGAGGAAGTTCTCACGCTTTTCGTCATCACGAGTGGCGGATCCGCCCCCAACCGGCTTTCCGGACCGCACCGCAGTCTCGAGCTGCGCCCAGGTTTCCACCAGGTGATGGTGGTGCATGATCATATAGCCGAGATATTGCGGTGCGTCTTTAACGAGAAAGGTGAGACTGGCCGGAGTATTGGAGAATACCCCTTCGCCCTTGACGAGAAACTCCATCGCGACCAGAGCGTTGAGCAGCATGCCCACCGCCCGCTCCTCAGCCTGCAGCCGCCTGGCAACCTCACCCGCCGTGAGGTGTTCCTCGCCAATGGCAGCGAAGACCCCGAGCTTCACGCCCGCATGTAACGTGCAGGTCTGCCAGTAGGATCCCGAAAGTTCGAGGATCCGCTTCGGATTCCAGTCGTCTTTGCCCATGAACGGTCTCCTTGGTCTTGGTTCCTGGGTGGCACCAGGTCTTTTCCCACCCTGCCCCGCCCTGGTGTTGCTAGACGGATTCAGCGCACCCTAAAACAGGGCCGGTTGGATTTCAATGGCAAAATCCAACCCGCTGCCATGCCGGGGCAGACTGCTCACGACCGCTCTCGAAGCTCCATCCGCCGGTGCCGGATGGGCGTTTGACCGATGCGGCATCATCATTTTGCTTGACACGTGCCCTGGATTATGCTTGAAAATACTGAGATTCTTCAAATCGGCTTCACGCCGTCATGTGTCGAATTGCGGCATCGATCCATTGTATTGGATAAGGAGGTGATTGTCTTGAGGAAGATCCTGATCGTTTCAGTAGGCATTGTCCTCCTGCTGGGGGGCCTGATCACTCTGGCCTCCGCGCATAATATTGCCAACACCAGCCAGAAGGGAAGCCTGCTCATTTTCCCCAAGATCATGGCCTATGGTGACGAAGAAGGAGACACTCCCCTCATCGACACGCTTATCACCATCGGCAACGACAATACCATCGATGTCTATATGAAGTGTTACTGGGTCGATGAGAACCAGAGCATCGACGATTTCCAGTTCCGCATGACGGCCAATCAGCCCATTGCCTTTTCGGCCTGGGGAAATACCAGTTTCTATTCCCCCGACGGAGCCGGCATGCTGGAGCTGTCTCCCTTCAGGAACAAGGTGGGACAATTGATCTGCTGGGCCGTGGACGCTGGAGATTCCACCCAAATCCGCTTCAACCACCTCTACGGAGAATCCCTGATCGTATGGCCGGCGGGGCTAGATCCTCAACCACCCTTTGATGAATTTCCAATCCTTGGAGCTGCCCCGGCCCCTGCCTGGGCGTTTCGTGCTCTGCAGGACCCCGGCCCAGACGGCGGCGGCATCCCGGGGCAGCTTCCCCTCGATGGGATTACCTACGATGCCTGCCCGAAATATCTCATCTCCAATTTCATTCCCTCGGGAGTAGCCTTCCCCCTTCCCGACCTTCCCGACCTTACTCTGGCTCCTTGTCGCCAGGATTTGCGCCAGGATCGCATTCCAACCTGCACCAAAGCCAAGTTCGATGTCTGGAATCACAACGAGGTTAAGTTCACTGGCGCTTATCAGTGTCTCAAGTGCTGGTACGAAGGATTCCTGGAGAACATGGGGGATGATGCCTACCAAAAGGGGCCAGGCCAGGGGGGATCCAAATTCACTTACGACGTCCTGAAGGGTTTTGCAGCGCGGTTCCGGGTGATGGGGATATACAGTACGGTATGCGTGGGCAAGACCAAAGGCTGTCCGGGACCGGGTGATGCCGATTTCACCGAGGCCTGGGGTGGACCCGGAAAGACTACTCCCTTCGTCGGCCATCTCTATTATTCAATTCCGTTCCCAGAGGAATTCTGTGAAAATGGAGATTGTCCACCCGCGCTTCCCGTGACCGGCTTCGCCCTCCGTGGTGCCGGTTCGGATGCCGACGGGCAGATCCTGTGGGATGCAGCCGACCCATGGGTACCGGAACATCCCAAGCGCTGATCCCACCTGCCGCTCACCATCGAATATGAAAGTCGAGTCCATGACTTTTCTTCATTGTCATGGGCTCTCCCAAAAGCTTGATGGCAACCTTCTTCTTGACGTTTCAAGTGACGCAGAGTCGAGCGAGAGATCCGCAGAGTCAACTTCTTGTGCAAACCCGATTTCTGAACTTCAGCTCAAATGCCAATCCCCGGCCAGGCTCCTCGCAAGCCTTCGAGCTCTGGTCAGCCGAGGGACCGGGTTGGCAGCCAGGTGAGCTGTCACACAAAAACCTCTCCCCACAGATGATCACTCCCTCCATTCACGTTCATGTTGCAAAAGGTCTTGGGAATCGGTAGATTAGGGTCGGTTTGGAAATCGCCGATCGGAACCATTCAGCTGAGGAGTAGAGACTATGTGGGACTATACCGACAAGGTCAGGGAGCACTTCCTGAACCCCCGCAACGTCGGGGAGGTGGAAGAGCCGGACGGAGTTGCCGAAGTCGGTTCCATCGCCTGTGGGGATGCACTCAAGCTGACCTTCAAGGTGGACGAGAATAAACGGATTACCGATGCCAGGTTCAAGACCTTTGGGTGCGCCAGCGCCATTGCCTCCGCTTCCGCCCTCACCGAAATGATCAAGGGGATGACCATCGAAGAAGCGGAAAAGGTGACCAATCAGGACATCGCCCAGTATCTTGGTGGACTCCCCGAGGAAAAGATGCACTGCTCGGTCATGGGGCGCGAGGCACTGGAAGCTGCCATCGCTCACTACAAGGGCACTCCGGAGAAAGCCGTCGAGGGGCAGGTCGTATGCGAATGTTTTGGAGTGACCGACCGTGAAATCGAACGGGCCATCCGTGAAAACCGTCTCACCTCGATCGAGGAGGTCACCAACTACACCAAGGCCGGCGGGGGATGCGGCACCTGTCATGGTTACATACAAGAGATCCTGGAGCGGGTGCAGTCCGAGGCGGAGGTGGCCCCGCCTCCCAGACCCCGGCTATCGAACATCCAGAAGATCAGGATGATCGAAGAGACCATCGAGCGCGAAATCCGACCTTCCCTCAAGCACGACGGCGGTGATATCGAACTTATCGACGTTATCGGCAACCGCGTGGTGGTAGCGGCGAGGGGCGCCTGTTCCACGTGCCATGCGGCCAATATGACCCTTAAGAACTTTGTGGAGACTAAGTTGCGCGAACTGGTCTGGCCCGAACTGGTGGTCGAGGAGGATGCCCCGTGAAAACCGTCTATCTCGACAACAATGCCACCACAGCCGTTGCCCCGGAAGTGCTGGAAGCGATGCTGCCCTATTTTAGCGAGCTCTACGGCAACCCCTCGAGCATGCATACCTTCGGTGGGCAGGTGGGCCACAAAGTCCGCCTGGCACGCGAGCAAGTGGCTTCCCTGCTGGGAACCGCAACCGATGAAATCATTTTCACCAGTTGCGGCTCGGAAAGTGACAATGCCGCCATTCGCTCGGCCCTGGCGGTCCAGCCAGGCAAGCGGCACATCGTGACCAGCCGCGTCGAACACCCTGCCGTGAGGGCGCTGTGTGCGCACCTGAAGAATGAGGGCTATCGCGTTACCGAACTGCCGGTCGATGGTGAAGGCCGGCTGGATATGGAACAGTACCGGCGAAGCCTCACCCAGGATACCGCCATTGTCAGCTTTATGTGGGCCAATAATGAAACCGGAACGGTTTTTCCCGTGGAACGCGCGGCGGAGCTGGCCCGGGCCCGCGGCATCCTGTTCCACACCGATGCCGTCCAGGCTGTGGGGAAGATCCCCATCAATCTACGGAAAACCGCCATCGATATGCTCTCGATTTCGGGTCACAAACTCCATGCCCCCAAGGGTATCGGGATCCTCTATGTCCGCAAGGGCACCCGCTTTTCACCTTTTCTCATTGGCGGCCATCAGGAACGAGGACGGCGCGGCGGGACTGAAAACACACCGGGTATCATCGGTTTGGGCAAGGCCTGTGAACTCGCCGCTCGGAACCTGGAAGCGGAAAATACCCGAGTCAGGCAGCTGCGCGACAAGTTGGAAAGCGAACTCCTGAAGCGGGTGCCCAACAGCCGGGTGAACGGCGACCGGATGAACCGCCTGCCCAATACCACCAACATCAGTTTCGAATTCGTCGAGGGTGAGTCGATCCTGCTGATGATGGATCAATTCCGGATCTGCGCCTCTTCCGGCTCAGCCTGTACTTCGGGGTCGCTCCGGCCATCCCACGTGCTCCGGGCCATGGGAGTACCATTCACCATGGCTCACGGCTCTATCCGATTCAGCCTTAGTGTCTACAATACCGAGGCAGAGATCGATTTCGTCATCGATAAGCTGCCGCCGATCGTCGAGTCCCTGAGGACCATGTCGCCCTACTGGACGGCAAGCCAACAGTGCGGAACGGCCTGAACCCATCCTGAAACCACATGAGGGCTGGAATACTCCTGTAACCTGCGGCGGGCAAAACTCAGCGATGGCAGACAAGTCACGAAAGGATCAATGCCGCACGGAGGCGGCCACCGGCCGACAATTCCGCGAGGAAATCCCCGGCCTGGTGGATCGGCTGGTTCTTTCCTGCGATGAGGAGAAGTGCTTCGACCATGTCGGTCCCGAACCCATCCCCTCCCGTGACGCCGTCATCGACATCGTGCAGCGGATTTCCCGGATTCTCTATCCCGGCTACTTCATCCGCACTCGCCTCGAAGAGTTCAACCTCAGCTACTATTTCGGCCAGGAGGCGACGGCCCTTTTTGAACGCCTCTCGGAACAGGTGACGCTCGCCCTGCGGCACGACTGCATCCGCCACAATCTCCCCTGCGTCCGGTGTGAAGATCGCGGCCAGCAGGTCACCGTCGCCTTCATGAAAGAACTCCCCGCCCTGCGCACTCTGCTGGCTGCGGACGTACGTGCCGCCTATGACGGCGATCCGGCAGCCAGGAGCTACGACGAGGTCATCTTCAGCTACCCGGGGCTCTTTGCGGTCACGGTGTACCGGGCGGCTCATGAGCTCTGGCACCGGGATGTGCCCTTCCTTCCCCGCATCATGAGCGAATACGCTCACAGCCTGACGGGAATCGATATCCACCCGGGAGCCCACATCGGGGAGAGCTTTTTCATTGACCACGGCACCGGGGTGGTGATCGGCGAAACCACTGAAATCGGCAACCGCGTGCGACTATACCAGGGAGTCACCCTCGGCGCCCTGTCCCTGCCCAGGGACGCCGGTGAACGCTACCGCAACAAGAAGCGCCATCCAACCCTCGAAGACGACGTCATCGTCTACGCGGGAGCGACCATTCTGGGCGGAGACACGGTGATTGGAGCCCGTTCGGTCATCGGCGGCAACGTCTGGCTCACCGAATCGGTGCCGCCGGACACCAAGGTCTTTTTGAAAACCCCGGAGCTCATTTTCAAGGTGAGTAGCGTCTGATGCCATTTACGGGACGCTTGATGCTGCGTCACCAAGGGAATAGAGGAAGGAATTCTGTCGGAATTCTTTACAATTTCGTTCTGTCTGGGCATTACCTGTATGCTGTTGATTTTCTATAACTTATAGCATAGATTGCTTTTTCCGCATGGCATTTTGTCGGAATTCTTTACAGTATTACATTCATGAGAAAGCCAACCATATCTAAAACTAAGTGTTATATTGAATGGTTACGAATATGGCATAAATCATGCTTTATTGAGCCAGGCAAATGGTTGGGATGGATGGATCCTTGATCGTTGGGGAGAAGATAAGCGATGAAACTGATTCTTTCGGCACTGGTATTCATCCTGTGTGCGGTGGGAACGGCAGGAGCCACCGTTTACACAGTGACTGACATGACGCAGTTCACTTTCACCGGGACGATTGACGAGGGAGACTACGTAAGTCATGGCTGGGGAGATGTCAACAAGTTGGAGGGTGTTAGCATTTGCCAGCCTGATCTTTTCGATTATGTCAGATGGAATCACCGTTTTAGCTTCGCCCCCCCTGCTGACCAGCTCCTTTCGGCAACGCTGACGATCTCTCTGTTCGATGACAGTGAAGAAGGTGATGGTGGGTTCCTAGGGTGGAGGAATGAGTATGCCTTTGGCTGGGCGGAAAGCGGTCAGTGGGAACTTGGGGAAGTCGATACCGGAGAATTCACTTACGGGATCGTTAACCTCAGCTTTCTGTCCGACGGCATATTCCAGGTGACCATCGCATCGCTCTATGGCGATTTCCATATCGATAAATCGCTGCTGACTGTCAACTACACTCCTGTTCCTGAACCCACTACTATCCTCCTGGTCGGCTCCGGCCTGATCGGCTTGGCCGCTTTCAGGAGAAAACTCAACTAGCAGGGTGGGTGAGCGCCAGCTATGGATTGGCGTGACGCAAGGCAGGGCCATAGGTGGTGGTGGCCCTGTCCTCTCCTCTTTCTATTCTCGCAACCAGCCCTTCACGACAGCTAATCCTGCCCCACAGGCCGCATGAGCTTCACAGAACCAAGGTTAGCCCCCGACGCTGGAGCCTAGTCTCTGATTGCTTCTGCTCGCGTTCCCGGTGATTCTATCTGGCATAGAGAGACTGTAATTGATCTGCCAACCCTTATTCCTCGCTGCCAGCTCCAGCCCGGGAAGCAGCCAGGGAAGCTTCTTTTTGGCACCGCAGTAAATGGCCGAATCCGAGTTCAGGAGCGTGATCGGCACGCCCACGAAGGGTCAAGGTGCATTTGATCTTCACCGCCCCCATGCCAATAGCCGTTGTCCAGGGTCAAATCCACTCATGTCCCCCCGGTGCTCGAATGATGGTTGAACAACCTGATGCCCACACCCCGGGGTGATCACCAGGTTGAGCAACTGCTCCTGCACGATACCCTCTCGTGACGAACCCCGTCTGCAGGCCGTGGCTCTTATCCATCTCTTTGCCCTATTTGAGCTTCAAGTCGACGCCATTGCCCTTGACTTTGGCCTGGTCTGCCGCCGTGACGAGGATGGGTTCGCGCAGAAACATTCGGCGGGGCTCGATCTTGCCGGATTCCTGAAGGTACTCCTTGACCTTGGCGGCCCATTCGTAGGCGAGCGACCGAAGGTCGTCGTCGGTAACCTGGATGGTTGAGAGCAAGCGGGCCTTCATTTCATCAGGGGGTGTCTTCTTGAAGATCCTTAGCTTGTCCAGGCCCTCCTTGGGAAACTCGTCGTCATGGGCCGCTTTGAGATATTTATCGAACTCATCCGGCGCAATCGTGATCTGGTCGAGGGCAGCCGAGGCCCCGCCCTGTTCCATCACTTCCTTGAGCTTCCGGGCTTTGAGTTTGTTCATGAAGAGTTGTTGCCGAAGGAGATCCTGCCCGCTTTCGCTCTCAACACGACCCTGGATATCGAGCTCCAGGTTGGGGCGATCCCTCAGGACTGTGGCAAGCGCTTCGAGTTTCTTCACGCTGGGTTCCGGGATTTTCCCGCCGGCATCCACCATCTCGATCCGGTCCACTTCCCCCACCCCCTCGGGAAGCATTGCCCCCAGCAGGGCGAAGGGGGCGGTAACCGCTTTCATGAAAAGGTTCTTGAAGAAGGTCAGAATGGCGCTGCCGAGGCTGAATTGGGGATCGGCCAGATCACCGGTCACCGGGATCCCCAGTTCGATCTGGCCTTTGCGGTCCTGAAGCAGCGAGATCGCAAACTTTACCGGAAGGGTCGTCGCGTCGGGACTGTCCACCTTATCGCCCAGGGTCAGCCGGTCGAGCACGATGTTATTCGTGGCATCGAGTTTGGTTTTGGCCAGCAGGTATTTCAGTTCCAGCTGCAAATTGCCCTTCTCGAGGGTATAGCCGACGTATTTACGGGCATAGGGGTCCCAGCGGGTCATATCGATGTCCTTGAACGTAACGCTCAGGTCGGCAAAGAGATTATCAGGGAACGGGCGGACCTTGCCGGTGATCTCGAGCGGGGATGTTCGATGGAGCTTACCTCGCAGGTTGACGTCGGCCAGCGCCTCCTTTTTCGAGGAGAGTCCCGAAATGGTTCCGCTCACCTCCTGCATCCGGGCATGAACGTTTGGTTTGATATGGACATCCGAGAAGGCGATGGTCCCTCCGTGCAGGTTGATTTGACCGATGCTGATGGCTGTCGGTTGTTCGCGCTTGCCGGCGGAAGATGGACCCTGGCGCTTCCGGCGAGGAGTCGCGGCTTCCATCGACGGCCTCGAGCCGCCTTTCGCAACCGTGTTGTCGGCTGCTTGCGCAGGCTTTTCGGGTGCACCGGCCGCAGTTGCCGTGGGCCCTTCGGTGTCACCCCCAAAGAGCTGAAGAACGTTGATCTTCGCGTCGGCACTGATAGCGATTCGGGCGAAGAATTCCCGCCAGTCAATCTGCTTGATACTGGCGCGGGTTGGGTTGTTGCCAGTATCAAGTCCCTTTATCTCGAGGGATTTCCAGCCCAGCAGGTCCTCTCCGGCCAGGGTGTCCACCGACGAAAAATCCGATAGCAGGACGTTTCCGACATATGAGGTGTTGAATTCACCCTCCCCGGGGATTGCCACCAGCAGGTTACCCGCCGCGGACAGCTTGCCGGCCGTCAGTTTGACTTTGACATTCGGGGGAAAATAGGGCTGGGCGACAGGAAGCTCGAGGTCTTTGAGGTTGAGTTTCAGGTCGGCGAACAGCGGTGAGCTCTTGATATCTCCCTCCACCTGGACCACGCCTCGCTCATTCACCCGACAGGAAAGGGTGAAGTTCGGCTTGCCTTCCGGATCAAGCGAGAGATCGCGGGCTTCGAGCGCAATCTGATCGACCAGGAAGGCGGTGGGTTCGGCCGTCATCCGATCCTCGAAGCGAATCGCGTAGTCCTTCATGGTCAGCTTATGGAGCAAAACCTTCCACGGAGTCACGGGGGTCTCGGAGCTCGCCGGTTCCGTGGCGTTTTCAGGCACTGTTTCAGGAGCTGCGGGAACCAGCTGCTGGAGGTTTAACTGGCCCGTGGGGTCGCGGACCAGGACAAGCTTCGCCGCCTGCGAGGAGAGTTCATCCATGGTGACGGCCCTCTCCGGAAGATTCAGATTCACCCCGTTGACCCGAAGTTCGGGAATCTCGAGGAAGTTATCCGGTTCATCCGGTTTCTTAAGTTTGAGAGCGTTGAGAGACGATGCCAGGTCGGTGACGCCGATCACTACTTCCTTCTGCGCCAGGTCAAGGCGCACGGCAGCCGCTACCCCCAGCCGTCCCTCGAGCACCTGGAATAGAATCTCCTTCTGGTAATAGGATGCGTATTTTGGCAGATCGAGCCCTGACACGTTCACCCGGCCGTCCCAGGCGAGAGGATCCAGCGACAGAGAGCCTTCGATACCGATGGTTGCGTTGTCCTCCGTCAAGGCCTCGAACTTTACGGCTGCCCTCGACCCTGCCCTGCTGGTCACGCCCTGGACGCGGAGATTGAGCTTCTCCAGGGAGGAGCGAAACGTTGGCTCAACCGCCTGATCGGCAATACCGATCCTGCCCTCGGCGATGTCAATGGCATCAATGGCCACTTCAAAGCCTGCCTCCTCCTTGCTGGCGTTGTCAGCCGCCCCTTCGCTTTGGTCAGCCGTGACGAGCTTCTGAAGATTGAGGACCCCATCTCTGCCCCGCCAAAGGGAAAGGTCGGGTGACTGGATCAGAATCTTCGACAGGTGCAGCTGGCTGGCGAGGGGTTCGAAGGATGCCAGTTCGATCTTCACCCGCGGCAGCTTGAGCAGCTTGGCATCGTTTCGGTCGACGGCTTCAAAATCGCTCAGAGTCGCTTCACCGGCGATTTTGAAAAGAGTCTCGTTATCCCCCGGTCCATAGGTCAGCCCGGCTTTCGCATCGAGCAGCCCGGAGCGCACCTTCAGCTGCAGCTCAGGCGGCAGATAGGCCAGGTAATCCAATAAATTGAGGCACTGCAAGTCGGCTTCGACGGACCATTCGGGATGGGCGAGAAAAGGCTTGCCGCGGGCAACCACGGACAGGGGGCTGTCATTGATCATGGCTTTCACGGTCAGGTTAACGCCTCCGTCGGCTGTTTCTCCCAGGCTCGAGACCAGTGGCAAATCGAGATGGAGGTTGCCGAGGTGGTCCTGCGTATCCTTGACCTCGTCGCGGTAATCCACGGCGCCGTTCGTGATCCTGATGTTGTGGATCGAAAACTTGAATATCCGTTGCTCCTCACGAGGCTTCTCCAATAACTCAGAGGAGGCGTTGGCATCAGGTTTCAGGGCCGATCCCGAAGTGTGTGCCGACGGGGAATCCGACTCCGGTGCGGGAGCTTCGAGGAGGTCACTGAAATTGAACCCGCCGTCTTTGTTGCGGGAGATCTTTGCGTAGGGCCCAGCGAGCCTCACTTCCCGGACGATGGGAGCGCGCTCCACCAGCGATCCCCCCTGCACCACGGCATACAACTCGTCGAAGGCCAGGAAGCGCGCGGTGCCATTCTCATCCGGGTCGGTGCCATTCTGGTCCCAGACGGCAAAGCCTTTGATGGAAACGGCCAGTTCATAAGGGTTGATCGCAACCTCCTGGATGGTAACCCTGCGATGAAGCGCCTCCGAAAGATGCTTTTCCAACTGGGATTTCGCAATCCTGGGCAGGACCCAGAACCCCGCGACCGTATAGATCGTCATGGCGAGTGTCAGTCCCGCCAAAAACAGGAGGTAGAATTTGGCCAGCCGCTGATCTTTGTCGAATTTCATGCTAATCGCCTACCCAGCCTTCCAGGGGACAGTTGTCACATTTCGGTTGCCGTCGGCAATAGAGATGCCCTGTCCTTACCAGCAGGGCATGGTATTCCTGAAACCGGGGAACATCGGGATCGAGGGCATCCATGAAAAAGGACCGCAGCTCCTCGTAACCAGTGACCTCCGGCACCCAGCCATGACGGTGAAAGATGCGGTGGGTATAGGCGTCCACCACAAACGACGGTTGCTGAGCGGCGTAGAGGATGATGCTGTCGGCAGTTTCGGGGCCGATCCCGCGAAGGCTCAGGAGTTCCGTTCGCAACTGCGCCAGCTCCTGGCCCAGAAAGAGACCGAGCTTGCCTTGCCAATGGTTGTGAAGATGGTCGCAAAAGTCTTTGAGCTTCCTCGCTTTCTGATTGTAGTAGCCGGACGCGCGAATGAGCGGGGCCAGGTCGTGCTGAGGCAAGAGGACTATTGCTTCGGGTGTCAGGAGGTGGTGCTCGCGGAGCCTGCCGATGGCCTGCTTGACATTCTTCCAGGCGGTGTTTTGGGTGAGGATGGCGCCCACGATGACCTCGAAGGGACTGTCCGCAGGCCACCAATGCTGGGGGCCCAACGCCGCCAAAAGCCGTTCGTAGACCTCCTCAAGACGCTGGCGACCTCTATCCATCAGCCGATCTCGACCCCCCCGATGGGTGTCCCGCACTTGACACACTTGCCGTCTCTAAGAGCCCGCCGCTGAATGGAAAACCCAAATCGCTCAATGACCAATTCCCGGCAGTGGTGGCAGTAGGTGTTCTCCCCTTCATCACCCGGAACGTTGCCGGTGTAGACGTAGTGAAGACCAGCGGCCTTGCCGATCTCGCGCGCCAGGTGGAGAGTGGCCACCGGGGTTGCGGGACGGTCGATGAGCAGGTGGGTCGGGTGAAAGCGGCTCACATGCCACGGGATGCCCGGATCGAGCTCAGCGATGAATTTCGCCAGCTGTTGGAGTTCCTCGGGACCGTCATTGAGACCGGGGATCAGGAGGGTGGTGAGCTCGATCCAGATATCCCTTCGCTTCATGTTCTCGATGGTCCGGAGCACCGGTTTCAGCCGGGCGCCACACTGGGTAACGTAGAAATCGTTGCTGAATGCCTTGAGATCGATGTTTGCGGCATCCAGGTACGGTCCTGCCGCGGCCAGAGCCTCCCCGGTCAGGTAGCCGTTGCTGACAAACACATTACGGATGCCCCTTTCATGGGCCTGTTCGGCCACCTCCAGGGCATATTCCAGGAAAACAGTGGGCTCGGTATAGGTGTAAGAGATGGTTGCGCAACCAGCTTTTTGAGCCTCCGTCACAACCTTTTCAGAGGAGGTCGTGTGACCGAAGATGGTGTTGTACTCGCGCGGTGCTTGGGAAATATCGGCATTCTGGCAGAAGAGGCAGCGGAAGTTACACCCAACGGTGGCAATAGAGTAGCTCCTGGTCCCGGGATAGAAGTGATAGAGCGGTTTCTTTTCAATTGGGTCAATGTTCTGAGCGATGAGCTTACCGTATACCAGCGACAGCAGGGTGCCGTCGCGATTCTCGCGAACCCCGCACTGGCCTCGCATGCCGGGCTCGATCCGGCACGACTGGGCACAGAGAAAGCAGGCAACCGCGCTCCCTTCGAGCTTCCTGTAAAACATCGCCTCCTTCATGTTCGCTCCTCGATCATGTTCGCTCTTCGATGGACGAAGGTCCGGGGCAAGCGTTCCCCGGCGCCTCTGATGAGCAGTCGGGCACCCATGGTGGCCGTTTCCGGCTTCGCCAGCAGACGCTGCGCAGGTTCGCCGGGCCGGCCCCCGACGGGGCCTGGTAGAGGATCGGATGCTGGACTGTCATGAGCGGATAGCGCAGGTCGATCCGCATCCCGATGAAGTGCCCGAACGGCAACCAGCGAATAAACCGGGAGCGTTCCAGGAAGCAAGAATAGCGCAAGGCATTCAGAGGAAATAGAAGACAGGTCTGCCACTTAATGGGAACCGTTCCGGCCAGGGCTTCGCTGGTCATCCGGGAGAGCTGAGAAACGCTGAAGAAACGGGCATAGCTGAAGACGGAGGGTTGCCAGAGGCGCCGCAGGCAGTGTTGCCAGGTGATGACCGAATAGCGGTTCAAGACGCCGAGCAGGAGATGGTGACGAGCCACCCGCACGGCCTCCTGAAGGGCACGGTACGGGTCGTCCACATATTCGAGGGTGGTGATCAGGGCCACTGTGTCGAAGGCATTGTCGTCGTAGGGCAGGTCCTCGGCATACCCCCGGTCGAGGCAGACCCGCCCCGGGAGAGCGCGACGTGCAAAATCGAGCATATAAGGCGATGGGTCCAGGCCGGTAACTTGGTGTCCGTTCTGTAGAAACCATTCCAGGAAGTGCCCGGCACCACACCCGACTTCAAGGACCGAATGGGGGGTGTGGGGAGCCCACAACCCCTGCAGCAGTTCCCGTTCAATGGCAGCGGCGGTGCGCCCCGGTTCCGAAGTGAACCAGTCGAGGCAGTGCAGAGCATCTTCAAACTGGAAGACATAACCCACGAAGGCTGACTCCATGTCAAATCAGGCTATTCTCAGCCCGGTTGGTTCTCGCTCCACTGAAGAATCGCACCGCGCGCTCCGGACGTCACCAGATGCGCGTAGTGAGCCAGATATCCATGCCTGACCCGGGGTTCGGGGGGAATCCACGCCGCTCGGCGTTGTTCGAGTTCAACCGCATCGACCAGCAGTTCCAGCTTCTTGTTCGGAATATCGATGGCGATCCGGTCCCCTTCTTTCACCAAGGCGAGGGGTCCGCCCACCGCCGCTTCCGGCGACACATGGCCGATGGCGGCGCCATGAGTGCCGCCGCTGAAGCGGCCATCGGTGATGAGCGCCACTTCCTTGCCCAGACCCATACCAACGAGAGCGGCGGTAGGAGTGAGCATCTCCTGCATGCCCGGCCCGCCCTTGGGCCCTTCGTGGCGGATCACCACCACATCGCCCGGCTGGATTTGCCCATCGAGGATCGCCGTCGCCGCCTCGGCCTCACTCTCGAACACGCGAGCCCGACCCGTGCGCTGCAGCATCTCAGGAGCTACCGCGGACTGCTTCACCACGGCGCCTTCCGGCGCCAGATTGCCGTAGAGGATCGCGATCCCGCCCTCATTGTGGTAAGGCCGGTCCAGGGGGCGAATGACATCGTGATCCAGGACCGGAAAGCTCTTGAGATTGTCGCCCACCGTCTTGCCGGTTACCGTCATCGAGCTCAAATGGATGAGATTGCCCGTGGCGAGTTCGTGCATAACGGCCTGAACCCCTCCCGCCGCATCGAGGTCTTCCAGAAAATGCGGACCGGCAGGGCGTAGACTGCAGAGATGAGGAGTGCGAGAGCTGATCCGATTGAAGGTCTCGAGGCTGAGATCGATCCCCGCCTCATGGGCTATGGCGGGCACGTGCAGAACCGTGTTGGTAGAACAGCCCAGAGCCATGTCCACGGCAATGGCGTTTTCAAAGGCGTCCCGCGTGGCGATATCTCGGGGGCAGAGATTCTGCTGGATCAGATCGAGGATTCTCATACCGGCCATTTTCGCCAGCCGGATGCGGGCCGCACTCACGGCAGGGATGGTGCCGTTGCCGGGAAGGCCGATCCCGAGGGCTTCGGTCAGGCAATTCATGGAGTTGGCGGTAAACATGCCCGCACACGAACCGCATCCGGGACAGGCACAGTCTTCCAGTTCCGCGAGCTGCTCGGCACTGATCCGGCCGGACTTGTAGGACCCCACCCCCTCGAATACGGACACCAGGTCTACGGCCTTGCCATCGGCTCGCCCCGCGAGCATGGGGCCGCCACTTACCACCAGGGACGGGATGTTCAGCCGCATGGCCGCCATGAGCATGCCCGGGATGATCTTGTCACAGTTGGGAACCAGGACCAGCCCATCAAAAGGGTGGGCCATGGCCATGATTTCCACCGAATCGGCAATCAGTTCCCGACTCGCCAGGGAATAGCGCATCCCCTGATGATTCATCGCGATGCCGTCACAGACGCCAATCGTGCTGAACTCGATGGGAGTGCCACCGGCAAGACGGATGCCGGCCTTTACCGCTTCGGTGATCTTATCGAGGTGGATATGACCGGGAATGATTTCATTGGCCGAATTGGCAACACCGATCAGCGGCCGTTCGAGCTCCGTCTGGGTGTATCCCATGGCCTTGAAGAGGGAACGGTGGGGAGCCTTCTCCACACCCTTTTTCATTAAATCGCTGCGCATGCTGTCCTCCTTGATCGAGCGTTCTCGGCTGCTCTAATTATGGTATTCAAGGCTGATTGAAAAGCCTTGAACTGGTTACCATTTGTTGAAATGCGGAGTTCTTGGTCCCTTAGCTTTCGCGGCAAGGTTAAAGTTACTTTATGAGCGATAATCTTGGCAAGGACAAAAGGGTTGGGGCGAAGGGGTTGAGCCCGACCTCTGACCGTCGATGAGAGATCGCGTTGCTCGCCCCATCCTTGTCTGATATATTGAATTTCGTTACAGTTTCATATTCCGTGGGAACCTTCTTTCCCGGTTGAGAGTTGTGGGGTAATTGATTTCTACCCATTGGTAAGCTTATCTGAAATGAAGAGCAATAGCCATAAATGCTCAATTTTTGGGCCGGTACCGTCGCGTCGCCTGGGGCGGTCGCTCGGAATTGATGTGATTCCGCCCAAGACCTGCAGCTATGATTGCGTCTACTGTGAGTCCGGGCCAACCACCCATCTGACGCTCAAGCGGCGGGCTTTTGTGACACCCGAACAGGTGATGCGGGATTTGACCGCCTATTTCGACGAACACCCCGCCGGGGCTGACGTGCTGACCTTCTCCAGCGCCGGTGAACCAACGCTGTATGAACCGCTGGGGGAGCTCATCCGGGAAATCAAGCGGCACTTCCAGGCCCTGCCGCTGGTGGTCCTGACCAACGGCTCGCTGTTGTGGGACGCGGCGGTGCGGCAGGCCCTCATGCCCGCCGACCGGGTGGTTCCTTCCCTCGACGCAGTGACCGAAGCCGTGTTTCGGGATCTCAATCGTCCCCATCCGGCTCTTGAGCCCAGCCAAATCATCGAAGGCCTGAAAGCCTTTCGCCGGGATTACCGGGGACAGTTCCATCTCGAGGTCATGCTGGTAGCCGGCTTCAACGATGCCCCCCATGAGCTGGCAGCAGTGCGTGGCGTGATCGAGTTCCTGCACCCTGACCGGGTGGAACTCAACACGGTCGTGCGACCACCAGCCGCGCCAGGCTGCCGGGGGCTCTCATCATGCGAAATGGAAGCGGTGCGAGAGCTCTTTCCTCCTGACACAACCGAGATCATCGGTCACTTCAAGGGGTATCACGGGCTGCAATCCGATCCGCATCTTGCTGAGCGCGTGCTGCACCTTGTTCGACGCCGTCCCTGCGCGGTGGACGAGATGGCAGCGGCCCTGGGAGTACCGCTTGACGCATTGCAGCACATCCTGCAGGGGCTGATGGCGACGGATCGGATCACCCGCCAGGTATTCGACGGTCTCGAATACATTTGCCCGAAGGGCAAGGATTTTTAGACTACTTCCCAGGATTCTCCGCATCGCTTCGCGGCGGGACCTCGGCGTTGAGAATCTCCACGGGGCGATCGGGCACGGTGCGTACGATGAGCGCCTGGGCAAAAAGCTCCCGCGCCAGGTTTTGGATGTCCTCGGCAGTAACCGCTTCGATCAGCGCCACATACTTTTGATCGTATTCCCAGCCCAATCCGAGAACCTCGTTGACGGCCGTGCTTCGGGCCTGTGCTTCGATCGTCTCGAGACCCAGCTGATGAGCGGTTCTGAGCATCTGCCTGGCATTTTCCAGTTCCTCGGCGGGCACCGGCTCATCAACCAGGCGCCTGAAATGCGATAGGACAATCTGCTGCACCCGATCAAGGTTATTCAGGGTGGTTTGGGTGATGACCCCGTAAAAACCCGCGTTTTTGCCATAGAACGGAAAAGCCCCCACCACGTAGACCAAGTCTTCAGTGCCACCCCGGAGCGCTTCAAAGAGCCGCCCGCCGGGATAACCGGTACCTGCGAGGACTGCATCGAGGAGATCCAGAACCGGCCTTCCAGGGTCGTTGACACTCATGCCGTTGGCGCCGATGAAAAGCCCGCAACTGGTCTTGTCATTCTTCTTTTCCACCGTACGATCGGCCTTCAAGGGGCGGGTTTCCTCCGGCTGGACGGCAAGCACGGCCGGAGGCAGCTTCCAGGGCTCTAATTTCCTGGATACCGTGGCCAGGACCTGGCTCACGTCGAGATCGCCGTAGACGGCCAGGACCGAGTGATTTGGGTTCACCATCCGGCGGCAGAAGGACAGGATCTCTTCGCGGGAGAAGGATTGCACCGACTCGGGAGTCCCCATCCGTTCATTGCGGTAGGGTGACTGCTCAAAATAATTCTCCTTGAACAGCCGGATCACTTCCGTCTGCCAATTTTCATCGAGCTTTTTCAAAGCCAGCAGGGTTTCCTGACGCCGGCGCTCGACTTCATCCAGTGGGAACTGTGCGTTCCGCAGGATATCAGCCAGGATCTCGAGGGCAACTTCGAGATCCTCTTTGAGCACTTTAATAGACACCTGGTAGGTGTTGCTCTCCGATCTGCTCACCAGGGTCCCGCCGATGCCCTCGATGGCCTGAGCGATTTGACGCTTGCTTCGGGACTTGGTTCCCGCCGTCAGGAGAGACGCGGTAAACGCTGACAGTCCCGGCTTTTCCAGATCTTCAAGGAGCAACCCGCCGAGGCCGAAGAGCTGGATGGTTACCAACGGCAGCGAGGAGTCTTGCTTAAGGAAAACTTTGAGCCCGTTTTTCAGCTCATGAACCTCTGTCGAACCAGCAGTCTGCCCTTCGCCGACTTTGGTTCCCGTCCCAGCGCCCTTTTCCGGCGGAGTTTCCGGCCTGACCACGGCCACGTTCATTCGGTGCGGCACCAGGTAGCGCCGGGCCACCTCGCGGATGTCCTCGCGCGAAACCCGGCGCAGGTTTTCCACATAGCTTTCATCAAAGTAGGGGTCCCCCGTTTCACTGTAGGATGACCCGATCGACGAGGCGAGTGCGGATACGCTCTCCTTGCTGAAAATGTGCTGCGCGAGAACCAGCTTCTTCGCCTTGGCCAGCTCCTCCGGGCTCACCAGGTCTTTCTTGAACCGATTGATTTCCTCCTTTACGGGATCGAGAATACCGGGCCAGTGCTGAGAGTCGAGCGTGAGGGAAATGGCGAACTGGCCCTGGACAAACGAGGGCGTCCAATTGGAGGCGCTCACGCTCAATACCTTGTTTTCCTTGTCCTTCAGGCGGTGATACAGGCGTGACGTCTTCCCTTCACCGAGGAGCAGGGCGAGCACGTCAAGGGCATGGAGGTCGCGATGATAGAGAGTGACCGAAGGAAAACCCACAATGGCCTGAGTCAGCCGAGCCTGGGACAGGGTCTTTTCTTCCCACCGGGGAGTGACCTGCTCGGGTTCGGCGGCAACCAGCGGGGGAGCAGTAGCTTTGCGGGTGAATTCTCGGGTCTTTTCAGCAATAAAGAGCAGGACGGCCTCCGGTAAAACCTGGCCAACCACTGCGACCACCATGTTATTGGGCTGGTAACGCTGCCGGTAGTAATCTTCGAGCGCCTCCCGGTCCAGGGTGACGAAGACTTCTTCATAGCCGATGATAGGATGGCGTACCGGGTTATCACGATAGGCAGTCTTCATGTAGAGCTTCCAGAGTTCGCTGCCGGGATCATTTTCACCCATCTTCATTTCCTGCTGAATGACCGCCTTTTCACGCGTCACCTGGTCGGGGTCCAGGGTACACTCGCTAACGTAGGAAAGCAGCAGATCCAGGGCCTTCTGCCAGTGTTCGGTGGTCGTCGTGATATAGTAGCGAGTGCGGTCAAAGGAAGTAGAGGCATTGGTCACCCCGCCCAGCCGTTCGAGTCGTTCCCTGGCTTCCTTCTCCGTGAAGGAACGAGTTGACCCACCGGAGACGACGTGTTCGAGATAATGAGAAATCCCCGAAGTCAGATATTTGCCTTCGTAGATGGAACCAGTGCCGACCAATACCTGGACGGCCAGGGCGTCACTCTCTGTTTGGCTGCGGATGAGGACCGTCAGGCCATTTTTGAGCACCACAAAACAATCCCCGGGGCGAGAGGCGATGGTCCGGTGAACCACTTCCCGTGCTGCCGGAGAGAGGACGAGTGGCGATCCGACCCTTTCCAGGGCTAGACCAAGACCTGCAAGACAATTCAGAAACAAAAGGCAGATTGCGCCGATGGCTATTCTTTTGTGCATTCAGGTTTCCTTTCCACCCCGAGGAAGCACTCAATTCCCGTTTGGTGTCTCTTAAAGGCGTCCAGCCATCACCAGATCCCGAAGGTACTCATGGCGATTCAAAATTGCGGCCGGCAACGGCCAGCGAACGGGCGGGCGACCCATTCCGAGCACCTGCCATTGGCCCCTGGTGCGGCCCCATTCAACGACGATGTCATCGAGCCTGGCACTTTGGGCCAGAGCCCCGGTCAGCTCGATCACCGTTCCATGCTCCGGGTGCCCGATGGGCAAGGGCTCATAGACGATGTCCGAACCTTGCGAGCGGTCCTTTCTTAACATTCCGAGACAGTCGGCGTAAACCCAAAGGATCTTCAAACGAAGCTCCCAGCGAGTCGCTTCCTGGATGATCACCGGATTATGGGCGAGACAGGACGCTTCCAGAGCCGTCGCATTGTCAACCACCTGCTTCGGGTGATGGGCGAGGGGCCCCATGGCTACCAGGGGGAACGCGAAATCCTTTAAAATCCTCTCTTTCTGCCTCCTGCCAAAATAGATGCGCGTGACCGGATGGGGTGTCTGGGAGCACGCCAGCAGAATCTGCTGTAGAACCCGGGAATGCTGCAGGCGATAAGTGTGGCAGCAAGGGAAAGTGGGAATTCGGAGGGCCTGGAAAAGGTAGGCGAATCGAGGGGTAGGGAAGAACACTCGGGCTGCGGTACGGAGCAGTTTCTTTTCGGCGGCGGAATAGTCATCGATCGTACTGCGAACACCCAGTGTGATCACGCCGGGGCAGGAGCGCAAAAAAGGCGCCAGCGCGACTTTGGGAGGACTCATGGGAGACCTGGCCATGGTGGCTGCTCAGCTGAACGGGCGACTCTGAAGGCGAAAAACGCGGCTCCAGAAACCTTCAGAGTCTTGGGGCCAACGGGGGCAGGGACCGGCTGCGCGTGACTGCAACGCCAGGTGCAACGGCTCAGCTGGTGCTGGGATTGAGGAGCACATCGGGATGCACTCCATAATTATAGCTCCGCATGCGGAAGTAGTTCTCCAGCAGACTGATCCGGCGGTCCACATAGTCATAGATCTTCAGGCGCCGGTCGCCGCCAGCGCCGTTCTGCTGAAGGTCCTTCAGAGCATTGGCCAGAGACTGGTTGAAGTAGAGCGGAATGGCAAGAAAGAGCGTCTTCGAATTCAGGTTGCGGAAGCATTGTGACAAGGTTTGGGGACTTAGCAGAATGGCCACGGCTCCCGACGGTGAGGGCAAATCCGGGCAGGGCACCATGTTTTCATCTGCCTCCGCTACCGCCGCCGCCACGTCGGTCGGTTCCGGGCCGTAGCTCAGCGCCGGAATGTTGCGCTTTGAAAGCTCGTCCTTGAGTGCCCGATGCTGTTCTTCACCTCCGTAGAGGACCAGGAGCGGCTGTGCTTCCTGCGAGAGCTCTTCGGCAATATCGTCAGCGATGATTCTGGTCCGCTGTTCGTCGCTCATCAGCGCTGCGAGCATGGGAACATAGTCGGACCGAGACCCATACGGGTATTCAAAACCGGTAGCGCGGGCCACCACATGGGCATGGATGATACCCCGCCCCTCCCGCGCGTCTTTCTCGTCGATCCCGTATACCAACTCCCCAATGTAATAGTATACCAGCTTGGAAAGCCGGTCTCGCCGCTGTGCAGTATTGGAAAGCCCGAGCATATAGCGACAGTCGAAGTTGGGGATGAGATGGGTCAGGATCTTGGAGGGACAGCGCTGGCATTCGTCCATGATCAGATAGCCGATGCGGTCCCAAATTTTGCGCCAGAAGCGCATCACCTCGCCGGTGTGACCAATGGTGATGAATTGCCCCGGCTGGTGCACGCCCTCGGCAAAGAGGCCCACTTCCGAGCGGGGAATCTGAAGGAAATTCTCAATCTTGGTCAACCAGCCTTCGAGCAGGTCCAGTTTTGGAATCAGCACCAGGGTGGGCTGGCGACGCTGGGCTATGGTGTAAAGGGCAATGACGGTCTTGCCGCTTTTATGGCCTCCCACGAGGGTGGCAAAATCGCGATCGAGAACGGCCTCGGCGGCATCCTGCTGGTAGCCCTTTAATTCTCCATGGAATTCCACCGGTACCGGTTCGAGCGTCCGTCGCCGATCCACCAGTCGATAGGGTTGCTGGAACTTCTTGCACAGATCCAGCAGTTGATCCAGGAAGCCCCGTGGCAAGATATAGCTGTGGCCCTTCTGGCGCATGCAACTGATCTGCGGTGGAATATTGCCAATCCACTCGCCCCGGTTATGCCGCAATTCATAATCGGGATTGGTGAAAACCAGTCGCTCGTGGATCTTTCGATCCAACAGCGGTGATATTCCGTCAGAAGGGATTTTCACACATTCTGCAAGCAAAATATTCAGCGTCTTAACGAACATCCACTACACCCTTTCCGGATGGTGACGATACTGCTGCAAGAGCCAGCAGCTCCCTTTCGAGGGCCGTAATCACTATCGCGTGGTATTTGATATGGCAGCGTTATAAGGCTTCTTCCACAATCCAGACCGCCGAACGCGCCCGTAAGCGCGCTTCCGCAGGCAACCCTGGACTACTTCCCATTCTAACGTTCTTCTGGGAGCGAGTAAAGCGCTTCCTGACTGCACTGCTTCGATCCGCTCCCAGCCCGCTGGCGGCACTACGTTAACCTGCAGCAGACCGTTATTCAAGAACTCACTTGGCGCTTTCACTCACCAACTATAATTTGACATGGACTTCCAACTTCACTACCTTTTCTCTCGATTTCGGAAGAAACTGGATCGCTTTGTTGAATCGTCCGGAAATATCGAGAATCAGATTGGAGCAACAAAAGTGGACAATGCAGATACCACCCTTCAGCACCTTGGTCAATTGGCAAGCGAGTATCAACGGAAATTTCAAGAGCTCGAAGAATTTGCGCAGACCGCCCAACCCCAGACCCTGACGGCTCAGGTGAGGGCTCTGGGAGAACGGACCACCGATCGCTTTCGGTTCGCCCAGCAAGGGCTGCTGACCCTCTTGACGCAGCATCCGGAGGCCGACCAGCAGCAATCCATCGACGCCTTAATGGCGCTCTCCAGTTGTTTTGACGAAATGCGGATTCTCTTCCAGATCACGCTGCAACGCCTGGATTCGACCCCGGAGTAGCCCGGGACTATCACGGACTGCCTTTGTTGTCGGCACCAGGGCCTGGAGTGCCTGCCATTCACTGGGGCAAACCAGTGCTGGGAATTTTCGGCATCGGGGCCTGCGAGCGTAGCCCGCAGGGCCGCTACCATTCACCTTTCCTGACGAGCAAGTACAGGTTGCCGGGATGCTTCATGCGGCCGGCGAGTTCTCCAGCCTGAGTGCCCGTCCCGCAGAAAAGATCGACTCGGCCGGGGCCCTTGATGGCGCCTCCCGTGTCCTGATTCAAGACCCATCGGTGCAGCGGCTCCCACCCCACGACTTGACCGGCTTCATCGAGACGGGGTTGCTGAGCTTCCAGATAGGCCAACGCTCCCCGTGGGAAATAGCGCACATCGGTTGCCACCGACCGCCCTGCAGTCAACGGCACATTCAGGTTTCCCAGCGGGCCTTCCGAAACCCAGCGGAAAAACACATAGCTCTCATTATGCCACATCACCTCGTCCCGGCTCTCGGGATGACGGTGCAGATAGTCCCGAATCGCCTGAAGGGAAACCTTATCGGGAGTGAGCGTCCCCCGCTCGATCAGCAATTTGCCGATACTTCGGTATGGGCGGCCATTGGCGCCCGCGTAGCCGATTCGCGCCAGACGGCCGTCCGCCAGTTTGACCTGGCCGGAGCCCTGAACATGAAGGAAAAACGCTTCGACGGGATCTTTCAGCCACACCAACTGACAGCGGTGCTCACCGAGTCGCCCTGCTCCGTCAATTTCCGCCCTGGTGTAGTACGGCCGGACGCGATTCCCCTGGATGCGCCCCACCAGCCGCTCGCCTGGGAAGCGGAGCGGATCGAAGGCCGCCAGGTCAATCGTCAGGAGATCGGGAGGAAGGCCGTAGAGGGGGAACGCAAATTCGGAATCCTCCTGCAGGCGACCTTCCACAATCGGTTCATAGTAGCCGGTCACCAGGGAGGTATCCGGTTTGCCGTCACTGACAACCCGATAGACGTCAAAGCCATCGGCTATGGCGTCACGGTCCAGTCGTTTGTTTTCGAGGAGGTTGACGAAATGAAGGAGGGAAGTCTTGAGGATTTCAGGCGGGAGTTCCTTTTCCCCTACGAGGAACTTCCGCTGCTCGGCGCGTTCGAAAAAGGCAAGACTGCTCCTAATGGCCTGCTTGAGGGATTCGCTATCCAGGTCATCGGCAAAAGTCGGCACCCTGTCCCGGGGAACCCGCTCAAGAAAGGACCTCTTCACGGGTTCCTGCGGGGGGGGTGAACAGGCAGCCACCAGGATTGCCATTCCCACCCCCAGAGCCAGAATGCTTGCCGCTCGCGGCAGCCGCCGTTCAGGTGCCCATTTCCCAGGAATGGAGGTATTTCTCCTGTTCGTCGGTTAGATCGTCAATCCGGATCTTCATGCTTGCCAGCTTCAGCCGCGCAATCTCTTTATCAATCAGAGTGGGAACGCGGTAGACCTGCTTCTTGAGGATCGCCGCATGGCCGACCAGGTACTCAGCACACAGCGCCTGGTTGGCAAAGCTCATGTCCATGACGCTGGAAGGATGCCCCTCGGCGGCAGCCAGGTTGATCAGCCGTCCTTCACCCAGCACATAGAGGCGACGACCATTGGGGAGGGTGAACTCCTCCACGAAATCACGGATCTCACGCCGCGCCTCCGCCATGGCGGCGAGGGCCTCGAGATCGATTTCGACGTTGAAGTGTCCCGAATTACAGACGATGGCACCGTCCTTCATGACCACAAAATGTTCACTGCGGAGGACATGGATATCGCCGGTGAGGGTGCAGAAGAAGTCACCGACGGGTGCCGCCTCGGCCATGGGCATGACCTGATAGCCGTCCATCACCGCTTCCAGGGCACGCAGTGGATCGATTTCCGTGATGATGACGCGGGCCCCCATTCCGGCCGCCCGCATGGCGACGCCTCGTCCGCACCAGCCGTAACCGCTCACCACAAAGTTGGAGCCGGCAAGGAGCCGGTTGGTGGCGCGAATGATGCCGTCGACCGTACTCTGTCCGGTGCCGTAGCGGTTATCGAAGAAATGCTTGGTGTCGGCATCGTTGACTGCAATGATGGGGTACTGCAGCACCCCCTTTTCCGCCATGCTGCGGAGCCTTATAACGCCGGTGGTGGTCTCCTCGGTTCCTCCCAGGATCCCGTCGAGGAGTTCCTTCCTTTCGGAGTGGATGGTGCTGACCAGATCCGCCCCATCATCCATGGTAACCTGGGGGGAGGCCGCCAGGGCGGCATGGATGTGCCGGTAGTAGGTGTCCTTGTCCTCGCCTTTGATGGCAAAAACCGGGATTCCATCGTGCACAACCAGTGATGCCGCCACATCGTCCTGGGTACTCAGCGGATTGGAAGCACAAAGCCGCACTTCGGCACCGCCGGCCTTGAGCGTCTGCGCCAGGGTGGCGGTTTCCGTGGTGACATGCAGGCAGGCCGCCATGCGCAGGCCTTTCAGGGGTTTCTCGGCGGCAAAGCGCTCTTTGATGGAACGCAGCACCGGCATGGATTGCGCCGCCCATTCGATCCTCAGCTGGCCCTTTGCCGCCAGTTCCTTATCTTTTACATCAAAGTCCATATCCTCTCCCTTTATTGCTTACAGGCCGGCCTTTTCCCGCAACGTATCGACCATATCGATCTTTTCCCAGGAAAAGTCGGGGTCACTCCGCCCAAAATGGCCATGGCATGCCGTTTTACGAAAAATCGGGCGCAACAGCCGAAGGTGTTTGACCATGTTGGCCGGCTTGAAGCTGAAGGTCTCTCGAATGATTTCCGCAATCCGGTCGGGGGAAATCTTCCCGGTGCCGAAGGTGTCCACCATGAGAGATACCGGTTCGGCGACCCCGATGGTGTAGGCGACCTGCACTTCCACCCGGTCGGCAAGCCCGGCAGCGACGATGTTCTTGGCGACGTAGCGGCACATGTAGGATGCCGTGCGGTCGACTTTGGAGGGGTCTTTGCCGGAAAAGGCTCCACCGCCATGGCTTCCCTGCCCGCCGTAAGTGTCGGCGATGATTTTCCGGCCCGTCATGCCGCAATCGGCGAGCGGGCCGCCCACGACAAAGCGACCGGTGGAATTGATGAAGAACTTGGTATTGGCATCCATCAGTTCGAGTGGGATAGCCTTCCGGATCACCTCTTCGATGATCGCCTCGCGAATCCGGTCGTAGGAGACATTGGGAATGTGCTGGGCGGCCACAACGACGGTGTCAATCCGCGTGGGCCGGTGATCCTCGTATTGCACGGTGACCTGGCTTTTCCCATCGGGGCGCAGGAAATCCACAATCCCGTTCTTCCTCACCTCGGCCAGCCGACGGGAAATCCGGTGGGCATAGTAGATCGGCATGGGCATCAACACCGGCGTTTCGTTGCAGGCGAACCCGAACATCAGGCCCTGATCTCCCGCCCCCTGCTCCTCGAAGAGACCCTCTCCGGGATTGACCCCGATGGCGATGTCGGGAGACTGCTTGTCGATGCTGGTGATGACCGCACAGGTTTCCCAGTCAAAACCCATGGATGAATCGTTGTAGCCAATCTCCCGGATGATCTCGCGAACCAGTCCGGGGATATCAACCCAGGCCGAAGTAGTGATTTCGCCGGCACAGAAGACCAGCCCTGTGGTGACCAGCGTTTCCGCCGCCACGCGAGCCGCCTTGTCTTCGGCGATGATGGCGTCGAGGATGCCGTCGGAAATTTGATCGGCGATTTTATCGGGATGCCCCTCGGCGACAGATTCCGATGTAAACAGATAGTTGTTCATTGACATTGGGAAACTTCCTCCTTGAAATGACGGATTGTGATACCTCTTCGCCCTGCTCGCGAAGCACCGACGCTAACCTTTCGCAGCCAGTGGGTGATTGCTGGAATCCAATAGGACAACTCGCGGTTGATGCTTGGCCACCTCCTCTTCCGAATACTGAGCGTAGGTCGCGATGATGATGAGATCCCCTTTCATGCCTTTGCGGGCGGCGGCCCCATTGAGGCAGATCACGCCACTGCCGGGAGGCCCGGCAAGGGCATAGGTATCGAACCGCTCACCATTGGAGACATTGTAGATGCTGATCCGTTCATAGGGGAGAATATCCGCCAGGCGCAGGAGGTTTTCATCAATCGTCAGACTGCCTTCGTAATGAAGATTGGAGTCGGTAATGGTGGCGCGGTGAAGCTTTGATTTGAGTAGAGTACGCTGCATGGCTTGCTCCTGAATGATCAGAATGAGTGTTCATGAAGTCCCGTTCATACCGTGGGCTTGAGTATGGCATTGTCGATGAGACGGGCTACCCCCACATGCACCGCCAGGGCCAGCAGGGTTGGCCCCTCGACCCGCGTCACCGGCTGCAGCGTCGCGGGGTCGCAGAGTTCGGCGTAATCAATACGCACGTCGTTGTCCTCATCGAGTACTTCACGCACCTTATTCAGGATTGCCTCGCCAGCCTGTTCTCCTCCTTGCACCAGCGCCTGGGCACGCCTCAGCGACTGATTCAGGCGCACTGCCTTCTGCCGTTGTTCCGGGGTCAAATAGGCGTTGCGGCTGCTCATCGCCAGGCCGTCGGCCTCCCGCACCGTGGGATGACCAATGATTTCGATTTCCATATTCAAGTCCTGCACCATTCTCCGGACCGTCACCAGTTGCTGGAAATCCTTTTCGCCAAAAACCGCCACATGTGGTTTCACCATGTGAAACAACTTGGCGACAACGGTGGCAACGCCCCGGAAAAAGATGGGACGGCTGCGCCCACACAGGGGTGCGGCAACTTCGGTCACCGTGACGTAGGTTTGGTACCCCTCGGGATAGATCTCGGCGACCTGAGGCATGAACCCAATATCGACCCCGACCGCGCTGGCCAGGCGGATGTCACGTTCGAGATCGCGCGGGTAGCGTTCAAAATCCTCGTTCGGGGCAAACTGCGCCGGATTCACAAAAATGCTGATAACGAGAACGTCACACTGGGGACGAAGGCTGCGCATGAGTTCCAGGTGTCCTTCGTGGAGATACCCCATGGTTGGGACGAGCCCAATCCTTTTCCCGTCACAACGCCAGCCTTCGGCGGCCTGCTGCATCTCGGCGATGCTCTCGATGATGCGCATGCTTTCTCCTTTCGGTTGTTGCCTGCAAATGGCAAAAGCCTTCGAGACCCTGGTCCGGAAGGCTCCTCAACAAACAGGAATTGAGTCCATAACCTCTCACCTGATCCAGTCCGTTTCGTCCTGGTACCTTGAGCATCCAGGCAAAACCCTGGTCCGTAAATTGTGCTGTTCAGTATCAAGGAGGCCATTCTTTGTCAAGGGATAAGTCCCAAAAAAGTCTTGACGACTTTTCATGAGGTGTTGCATAAATGCATGCTTGTCTCGGGCTGGGGAGGTGGTCATGGGAGTGCACCCGAAGGCCGGGAAAGATTTTTCTGGAGCGAAGAACTTCATCCATGCAGTTTATTGATCTTGTTTCCCAGCAGCAACGGCTTCGCGAAAAGCTCGAGAGCAACATCAAGGCTGTGCTCGACCACGGTCAATACATCCTGGGACCGGAAGTCAAAGCCCTGGAAGAGTGCCTTGGAGCTTATACCGGCGTGCGACACGCCATTGCCTGCAGTTCCGGTACCGATGCCTTGCTGATTGCCCTCATGGCTCATGGAGTTGGTGCCGGTGACGCGGTCTTCACTACCGCCTTCACCTTCGTCGCGACTGCCGAGGTCATCAGTCTCTTGGGTGCCGTACCCGTGTTTGTGGATATCGACCCGGACACGTTCAACATCTCTACGGCCGAACTCGAAAGAGCGGTCCTAGCGCTCGAAGGAAACGATCCCTCGCTTTACCCCCTACCGCGATTTGCCCCAGATGCGGGGAAGACTGCCCAACCCCTGAAAGCTAAGGGCGTGGTAGCGGTGGACCTGTATGGGCTTCCGGCTGATTATGACGCCATCAACGCGGTTGCGCGGAGGCACGGGCTTTTTGTCATCGAAGATGCCGCGCAGTCTTTTGGGAGCGAGAGCAGCGGGGGGAAGGCGGGGTCTCTGGCCACCATCGGCTGTACTTCTTTTTTTCCGGCAAAACCCCTTGGCGGTTATGGAGACGGCGGCATGTGCTTCACCAACGATGAGGTTCTTGCCGGACGCATGAGGTCCATCAGCTTGCATGGGCAGGGTCGGGATCGCTACGAAAACATCCGCATTGGGATCAATGGCCGTCTCGATACCCTGCAGGCAGCTGTGCTGCTGGCAAAATTCGAGATTTTTTCGGAGGAAGTGGAGCGGCGTCAGGAGGTGGCGAAGATTTACACAGAACTGCTGGCCTCGAGGTCTTCCCTGGTGCCCCCTGGCGTACCCGATGGGTATCGGTCGGTCTGGGCTCAGTACACCGTCAGAGCGAGGAATGAAGCACAACGGTCGCTGCTGCGAGGCCGCCTGGAAGCGGTGGGAATTCCTACTGCCGTCTACTATCCCAGACCGCTGCACCTTCAGAAGGCTTTCGGGGCTATGGGCTATGCGGCAGGGGACCTGCCTGTGAGTGAGAACTATGCGGGTCGCGTCTTCAGCCTGCCCATGCATCCTTATTTGAAGAGGGAGGATTTGGAGAGAATTGTCCACCGTCTCAGGGATTGACGCGGCCGGTACCACAGCTCTCCACCATAATGTTTTGCAGAGTCGGGTGAGTTGTCCGGCACGACTGTGGGCTCACCTCAACATGATCCGAGGAGTGGGCATGTCAGCATCCAACACAATACCACCGGTCACGTTAGAAACGAGATCGGCCAATGGCAATGTTTCCATATGCCCGGCGGGAGAGACTTTCCCGCTTCCGACAAAAGAGGACTATACCCTTGAATTCCAAAGGCTCCAAAAGGAGGTACAGGAGCAGCGTGCCCTGGGCCGGGAGATTGTGGTAGTGGTCGGGCTCGGCTTTGTGGGAGCGGTCATGGCGGCGGTGGTTGCCAATGCCACCGACGAGGAGACGGGGAAGCCAACGAAGTTTGTGGTCGGCATGCAGCGGCCGTCTACGCGCTCGTTCTGGAAGATCCCCTACATCAATCGGGGAATTCCACCGGTTGAATCGGAAGATCCCCAGGTAGCCGCTCTCATCGAAGACTGTGTCAAAAGTAAGAATACGCTGATAGCTACCTACACTTACGATGCACTGTGCCTGGCGGATGTGGTGGTGATCGATGTGCAGTGCGACTATAATAAGGTTTCACTGGGAGATGTCGCAACCGGGCGTGCGGAAATCGGCGCTCTCGAAGAGAGCCTGCGGATCATCGGCGAAAAGATCAGGCCTGAATGCCTCGTTCTGATCGAAACCACAGTGCCTCCGGGGACTACGGAATATGTGGCCTACCCGATTATCAAAAAAGCCTTCGTCAAGCGGGGCATCGAGGACCGGGAGCCGCTGCTGGCGCACTCCTACGAGCGGGTCATGCCCGGGCGCGAGTACGTGCGCTCCATTCGTGACTTCTGGAGGGTTTGTAGTGGGATCAACGCCGAAGCACGCACGAGGGTGGAACGTTTCCTAAGAGATGTATTGAACACCAGGGACTATCCAATGACCATTCTCGACCGGCCGATCGAGAGTGAAACCTGCAAGATTGTGGAGAATTCCTACCGTGCCACGATCCTGGCCTTCCTGCACGAATGGAGCGTGTTCGCGGAGCGCAACGGGGTGGACATCATCAAGGTGATCGAAGCCATCAAGGTGCGCCCGACGCATTCGAACATGATCTTCCCCGGGCCGGGGATCGGCGGCTACTGCCTTCCCAAGGACGGCGGACTGGGCGTCTGGGCCTACAAGACGCTCATGGGCTTTGAAGATGAGATCTTCCATCTTACCCCCAAGGCTATCGACATCAACGATACCCGCGCCCTCCACGCAACGCGCCTGGTACGCGACGCATTGCGCAACATGGGCAAGATCGTGGCCGCCTCCAAAATTGCCCTGCTCGGGGCTTCCTACCGGGAAGACGTCGGGGACACGCGCTACAGCGGCTCCGAGTTGATCGTGCGCAAACTCACCGAGATGGGCAGCGATGTTGTGGTGCATGACCCCTACGTCAGCCATTGGTGGGAGCTGGAAAAGCAGGATACCTTTCCGGCTCCGGGGCATTCCCGGTCACGTTTCTTCCGCAACCAGGACAAACTGGTGGATATGCGGGTCTTCAAGGACCTGGGGGAAACTCTCAAAGGTGCCGATGCCCTGATCCTGGCCGTTCGTCATCAAGCCTACCGCTCTCTGGTGCCCGATGAGGTGGTGGCCATGGCCGGCAAACCCATGGCGGTCATCGACTGTTTCGGCATGTTGGATGACCAGGCTATTCGCCGCTATTTCGAATTGGGCTGCGAGGTGAAGGGCCTTGGACGCGGTCATGTCAAACGAATCAAGGATGAGGTAAGAAACAAGCTGTAGGCGAATCTTGCGGCGGGGGACCGGATCACATCCCGGAGTCTCTGTAGAGCAGCGATCAATTTACTCCAAACGATACTGGTGAAGACGGAATCGCACCAAACGCAAGCTCGGCCTCCGCATCGGGTTTTTGCTTGTAAGCGTGCAAGGGCTCTTCTATGATTAGGAGGAGGGTATTTGATGAACACGAAGACCCTGCGGCGAGGGGTATCATCGATCGCTTGATGAATTATGCCCATTAAATCCGCCTCCATGGAGGAACTCATGGATTCTCGGGAGGTACCGTTGAAATCAGGCGATAGGGATTTCGGGGGTTCTTCCACAGGCAATGCCAAATCCATCAGGTCGATTTTGCTTGTAGGTTTATGGGAGTATCGTCATTCTCTGCGATTACTGTGTGACTTGCTTCTGATTATCCTCGCTTTCGTCTGTGCCTATTACCTTCGCTTCAACTCAGACCTGCTCCTTTCGCTTTTCCCTGTCGCTCAAGCCGATATGCCGTCTCTCGAACCTTATTTCAAAACCGCAATTTTGACGGGCCTGATATGGGTTTTTCTGCTCTGGAAGGAAGGCAACTACCAGAAGGACCTGTTTTTTCTCAGATCGCTGGCCAATCAGATCCATTCGATCATCGTTACCGGCTCTTTTACCGTGCTTTTCATCATGGTGATGTCGTTCATGTACCGCTATTTTCTCTTGTCACGTATCACCTATGTAATGGGGTTTATCCTGGCGGGCGGCATGCTCGTCCTGGAAAGACGGCTGCTGGCGGTCCTGGAGCGCCGGATGAGCGAGGAGGGTTTGATCGGTAATCGGGTGATCTTCCTCGGTGACAGCCCCAGTACGAATATTCTGTTGACGCGCATGATGAAGCTTAAGCCATCCACGGAAATCGTCGGCCACATCGTGCGCAGCAAAGATGAAGGGGCAGGAACGTGCGTTGGCCTTGATTCGCCAGACTTGGGCACCATTGATGATTTAGACAAAATCTATCAGGAAAAGCCCTTCAATCAACTGATCATCGGTAACAACAGCAGCAATACAGAACCGTCGCACTGGGATTTTTCCAATCATGAAATAATCAAGGTTCTGAATTTCTGCGAAGAGAAGAACATCCTCGTCTACACGGTTCCCGATTTTTTTGAGATTACGGTTGGACGCAAAGAGGTAGGAAGTCTTGCCGGTATTCCCTTGATCCGATTGCAGGATTCCTCCGTTCACCCTGGGTACGCTCCCATCAGGCGGCTCATGGACATCACCATCGCCCTCGCGGTGCTGACCCTCGGCATGCCGGTATGGTTGCTGATTGCCTTGCTGATCAAAACCACGAGCAAAGGGCCGGTGTTCTTCACTGAAAGGCGTGCCGGACTCCACGGCAAACCCTTCACCATATACAAGTATCGCTCCATGGTCGACGGTGCCGACGAAATGCTTCAGGAGCTCGTTGATTTTGACGCCATGGAGGAACCGGTGTTTAACATCCGCCAGGATCCTCGGGTGACAGGAATCGGACGCTTCTTGCGGCGGACAAGTCTTGACGAAATTCCCCAGTTGATCAACGTGCTCCTCGGGTCAATGAGCATCGTTGGGCCCAGGCCGGAACGGGTAGAACTGGTGGAACGATACAACTCCTGCCAGCGAAGGCGGCTCAAAGCAAAACCCGGACTCACGGGGTATCAGCAGGTGATGAGCCGCGGAGAACCGTCGCTGGCGAAACGCATCGAGTACGATCTTTACTATATGAAGTATCAGGGTTTTCTGCTGGATCTCTATATCATACTCAAGACGATCGTGGTGATCGTCAAAGGAGATGGCATGAGATGAAACAGAAGTCTCGGCCGTTAGAATCGTCTGGAGATGAATGAAGATTGACCGCAGGAAAGTCGCCTTAGTCCATCACTGGTTGCTGACCATGACGGGTGGTGAGCGCGTTTGCGAGGCGATCTATGAGATCTTTGAAGAAAAACCTGACTTGTTTTGCCTCCTGGCAGACGTGCGGCAGCTTTCTCCGGCCCTGAAAAGGGCGTTCATTTCAACCTCTTTTATCGAAAAACTGCCATTTGCCCGGAAACACTACCGCTATTTCTCGCCCCTCTTCCCCCTGGCCGTCGAGCAACTGGATCTCTTTCCCTACGATCTCGTGATCAGCAGTGATTCGAGCGTGGTCAAGGGAGTGCTCACCCGGCCGGATGCCTGCCATATCTGTTATTGTCACAGTCCGATGCGTTATGCATGGAACATGTCTCAGGAATACCTGAAGGATGCTTCTGGTGTCAAACGGCTGATCATTGTTTTGACCATGCATTATCTGAGGCTTTTTGATCATGCTGCAGCAGCACGGGTGGACTATTTTGTTGCGAACTCCAAGACGGTAAGGCAGCGCATCGCAAAATACTACCGGCGTAATGCGGAAGTGATCTATCCACCCTGTGATGTGGAGAAGTTCGCCATCAGTCCGCGGATGGGCGATTATTATCTGTGTGTGGGCCGCCTGGTCGGTTACAAACGGCATGACGTCGCGGTGGGGGCCTTCAACCGAAGCGGCCGGCGCCTGCTCATCGTGGGGGAGGGCCCCGAAGATGCCCGTCTGAAGGCTTCTGCCAAGAAGAATATTGAGTTTCTAGGGTGGGTATCGAATGAGACTCTGGCGACCCTGTATGGGGAATGCCAAGCGCTCATCTTCCCAAACGAAGAGGACTTGGGGCTTGTGCCTCTGGAAGCCCAGGCCAGCGGTAGACCCGTTATCGCCTACGGCAGAGGAGGAGCGCTGGAAACCGTTATCACCGACAGGACCGGATTGTTTTTCGCAGAGCAGACTCCTGAGGCTCTGAACCGGGCGGTGGATGATTTTGAGTGCCGCGCGGCTCAGTTTGATCCGGTCGAGATCCGAGACAATGCGCTCAGGTTTGGGAAGGAGAAGTTCAAAGAAGCTTTCAAGAAACACGTGGAACGATGTCTGATCGACCACCGAACCCGTTACGCATGAATGTCCTGCCAGTGGTACCACGGTGATGCAATCGCGTGTGGCATGTGAACACTTCGTGACCGTTTTCGACAGCAATTACCTGCCTATGGGGTTGGCCCTCCATGCTTCCCTCCATCGGCACGCCAACGCGTTTCGGCTGTGGGTTGTCTGTGTGGACGCTGCCTGCCATGAGACCCTGGTTCGGCTTGATCTTCCAGGTTTGGTGCCGCTTCCGCTCGTTGAAGTCGAGAATGAGGCGTTGTGTGCGGTCAAGTCGTGCAGAAATCGTGGGGAGTATTGCTGGACCCTTACGCCTTTTGCCTTTGATGCCGTTTTTGAGCGGGACCCCGCGGCCGAGCGGGTCACGTATGTGGATGCCGACGTATGGTTTCTCCGCTCTCCAGCGGAACTCCTTGGGCAACTGGGGAAGGGATCGGTCCTGGTGACCGAACACGGCTTTCCAGAACCTCATCGGCACTACTGGGAAGCCCGTTCGGGGCGCTTCTGTGTTCAGTTCCTGACCATGACGCGCGACCCATCTGCCGGACGGATACGGACCTGGTGGCAGGAACGGTGTCTGGATTGGTGTTCTGCGCGCTGGCAGGATGGTCGGTTTGGCGATCAGCTTTACCTGGATCAGTGGCCGGAGATGTTGGGGGACCGGCTGCGCATCGTCTCGCCGGCGGCACTCTGTCAGGGGCCATGGAACACTCTGGCGAGCTGGCCGGTGGCTCGGCCTGTTCTCTATCACTTTCACGAGTTCCGTTTCATGAGACCGGGAGAGGTGCAACTGGTGCTGCGCCACCGTCTCGGCCCCGCCCTTCAGGAAGTGTATCCATTCTATATTTGCGAAATTGGGCGAACCGTCGCCAAGCTGCGGGAAATGGGGGTCACGGGGCCGTGGGACTCATTCCAGAGGGCGGCTTCCTTGAGAGAAAGGGCTCGACAAGTCTGGTTCTCGCTCATTGGTCGAAGGCTGGTGGTTCCCTATGAAACCTGATCGCCGCGGGCCGACCAGCCCAGCAATGCCGCAGGCGCCGGATGAGGTGCGGATCAGCATCGTCACCGTCTGTTTCAATGCGGTTGCCACGATTGAACGAACCCTGCTCTCGGTGGCAGGCCAATCCCATCCGCTCGTCGAGCATCTGGTCATCGATGGTGGTTCCACAGACGGCACCCTCGAAATCCTGATGCCCTGGAGCAGTCGGCTTGCCCATTGCGTTTCAGGGCCGGACCGGGGGCTCTATGATGCCATGAACCGAGGTCTGGCTCTCATGCGCGGACAGCTGGTTTGCATGCTCAATGCCGACGACTGGTTTTTTTCGCCGGATGTTTGTGCTGCGGTTGCTGAACGCTATGTTGAGCTGGCTGCATCCCGGGGAACTGGCGAACCGCATTATCTTGCCCTCTACGGCGACTTCGTGATGTGGTGGCCGCAAGCGCACTTGATGTGCAAGCGCCGCGCCGCGGCGGGCACCCGCTGGGGAATGCGGCTGAATCATCAGTCTTTGTTCATTCATCACGACGTCCATGCCGCCTTGGGCGGATACGATCTGAGCTGCGGGCTGGCTGCAGATTTCGAGATGGTGTCACGGATGGAAAAAGCCGGTGTCGTCTTTCATTATCTTCCCCGGCCGATGACCGTTTTTGGGAAGGAAGGGGGCTCGGGAGATCGCAGGCCGTTCCTTTTCTTTTGGCAGGTGCTAGCGGTGCAGCGGCGATATCGAGGGTTGACGGAGAGTATTCCCCTTTGCGCAATGGGCCTGCGCAACCTGACCGGCCGGCTGTTGTTGCAGTGGGCGCGGTTGCTCTGCGGCCGCTCAGGCGAGCAGCGGATCCTGGCGTGGACCCTTGGAGCAGAGCCGGATTCGGCGATCCTGCCTCCCTGGTACCAGCATCCGCCTCGTATGAGCGCCCAGGCGGGGCGGCAATCCTAAGAATAGAAATTCCGGACCGCTTCGATCACCTTGTCCTGTTCTTCCTGTGCCAGCACGGTATTCAAGGGAAGCGACAGAATACGATCGGCAAGATCCTCGGTAGTCGGCAACGAAGGGCTGCCGGCAAGGGAGAAAGCCTGTTGCTTGTGAGTCGGAATCGGGTAGTGGATGAGCGTCTGGATCTCCTCTTTGGTGAGGTGCTGAATCAGCCTGGTCCGCAAGGAAGCGGTTTCCACGGCAATGACGCACAGATGCCAGGCCGGTTCGCACCCCGGCGTGATCTCTTGAAAAGATACGGGAACTGCAGACAGCCCCGTGTGGTAGCGTGCCATCATTGTGGCTTTTTCGCGGAGCCATCGATCCAGATGACGGAGTTTGACGGCGAGAATGGCCGCCTGGATTTCATCCAACCGGCTGTTGATACCCCGGGGCGTTTCGGCGTTGTAGCGGTCTTTCTGGCCGTAGTTGCGGAGTGCTCGCAGAGACTGGATGTCTTCAAGACTGCTGCTGAACACGGCTCCGGCATCGCCCAGGGCGCCGATGTTCTTGCTGGGATAAAAGCTGAAGGCCCCGAAGCGTCCAAGGGTACCCGCCTCCTGCCCATGAAGCGTGGCCCCATGAGCCTGAGCCACGTCTTCCACAATGGCGATGTCCTCCCTCCCGATCTTGCCGAGGGCCGCCTGCAACTTGCGGACGTCCACCATGTTCCCATAGAGATGGACGGGGATGATCGCTTTGGTCTTCTCGGTCACTGCCCTGATCGCCGCATCCGTATCCATGACCCACGTACGCGGGTCAATATCAATCAGCACCGGTGTAGCACGAACCGCGCAGATGGCCGAGACCGTCGGGATAGCCGTGTGGGAAACCGTGATGACCTCATCACCAGGGTCGACAGCGGCTCCCAAAAGAGATAGCTGCAGGGCGTCCGTGCCCGAGTTGCAGCCGATCACATATCCCTCATCGGGACCGCAAAGAAAACGCTTCAACTCGGCCTCGAATTGTTCCCCGAATTTGCCAAGAATGTACCATCCGCTTGAGATTGCGGAAGCGACAGCCTGGGTGATTTCAGGTTCGATCTCGGCATTGACCTTTTGCAGGTTCAAGAATGGTAAGTTCATTGCCTCAAGATCCTATTGTTGGAAAAGCATCGACGGAATAGATGGTCAGCTTATCCAGTAATGCTCTCGATGCCGGCGGTAATAGGTTGCCGTCCTGGCAATACCGTCGGACAGTGATACCTGGGGATGCCAGCCGACGGTATCTCTGATCCTGCTGATGTCGGGATAAAAGTCGCCCGGTTCCTGGACCGCCCGCTCCGTCGTAAAGGGGGCGAATTCCCAGGTGCCGGACCCCGTGACTTCGATGATCATCTTGACCAGCTCCAGGAAGTTGCAATGCTGGTCATTTCCCACATTGAAGGTTTCTCCATAGGCTTTCGGTACCAGGGCGGCCTTGCATATTGCCTCGACACAATCATCAATGTAGAGGAAATCCCGGTTGATCTTGCCGTCCCCGAATACAGAGATGGTTTTGCCCTCCAACGCCAAACGGATGAACCAGTTCACCACGCCAAACTTGGCATGGTGCATTTGCGACCGTTCCCCATAGATATTGGACAGCCTCAGATTGATCGTTTTGAGGCCATGGATATCTCCGTAGAACTTGACGATCTTTTCGGCGGTGAGGTTGGAGAGCTCGTACAACCCTTTGGGATTGGTGGGCGCCTCTTCGCTTGCCGGCAGGCTCGATACCGACCCGTACACCCCTCGCGTGCTGGTGTAAAGCGTCACGGCCTCGGGAGCATGGCGCTTGACCGTTTCCATCAGCAACGCAGTTCCGTGAATGTTGATGTCGATGTCCGGATAAGGATCGATCTGGCCCAGGACGTGGCTGCACTGACCGGCGAGATGAAAAATGAAGTCTTTTCCGGTAACCAGAGTCTTCAGCGCGAACTCATCGCGGACATCACAGATGTTGACTTGAATGTCCCTTTTGACGGGCTCGACATTGTAGTAGTTGCCGCCGTGCTCGGGCCACAGGACATCGATGACCGTAACCTCGGCCCCGCGCCGGGCCAGCCTGATGGCGAGATTGCTCCCGATGAATCCCAACCCTCCTGTGATCAGAACGCGTGCGCCCTCAAAATTGCCTGCCATAATTCATCGCTCTCCCAGCCTGGCCGTCAAGTCTCTCAGTTCGATGGGAATCCGCCGCAACGCCCCGAGCAGGCGTGACCGGAAGGTGATCTCGTCTGCCGGGTAGAGGCCGTGGTTGAATTGCCGATCGACCTTTCTCACCTGTCGGACGGCACGGCGCATGGCCTTGACATAGGGTTCATAGATCAGTCTGATCTTCCGAGTAGTAAGCGGATAGTTGGAGTTGCCCCCAATCCGATACTCTCCATTGTCGAGCATGGAGAAGCCATGAAAGTGGTAAAAGACCAGCTCTGCCTCATCAATGAAGGTCTTGCCTTTGGTTTTGCTGACTGCGTAGCGCATCACATTCCAGAGCGCCACCCCCGCCCCCTTATGCTGAAGCACATGCACCCCTTTGAAGCGGACCGGCCAGTCATCGAGGTACTTCTGGTCTCCCAGTTTTCCGTCTTCAAGGCGATAGTAGCACCATTCCAGACAGCGTTCACGCCACCATTCCAGGCACTCCAGGCCCGATGCGTCATTGCGGAAGATGAGCATCTGTACATTGTAGATGCCGTTCTCCTCGAGATGCTTGAGGTGCTCGGGGAAGCGGTGCTCGATGATCATGATCGCGTTGTCAGCGAACTCTTCGTAAATAGGTGCCGGGTTGCTGAAAAAAAAGAGATCCGCATCAAGGTAGGCGATCGTTTCCAGTGAAGGATTCCTTTTCAGAACATACAGCGGCAGCGAAGGGGTACAGGTCCAGCAGTATTCCGCAACGGTCCTTGTCGGCTTGACCTTGAGCAGTTCGTCATCCTCAAATTCGGTTCGCCGGATGAGCTTCGCCTTTGCCAGGTTCAGCCTGGCCAGCGTCTCATAAGTCGGCTCATCCATGCAGAGGATCCATAGGGCGAATTCGGGACAATGCTCCAGGAGAGAGTTGTAAAGGGTCAGGCCCTTGTAGAGATAGTTCCTGTCGAAAAGGGTGCAAAACTGGTGGTTCATGGGGTGGCCTCATGGGAGAACAAGAGTGAAAGTTTTTGAAGCACGATGTTGATCTTGTGCCGATAGTTGAAGGATTGGCCCCGTAGCTGCAAGACGGTGCGGACTTGATCCTCCGACAAATCCCTCGTATTCAGTTCGGGGTAAAAATAATAGTATACCTCGCCTCTGAAACTCTTTTCGTAAACCAGATCCTGCTCCAGCAGAATGGCTGGCTCAAGACCGTATTTCGCCATGTCACGTGCGCGCAGAGGATAACCCTTGCAGAGAAACCTGTAAAGAATCGGGGGGAGCGCTCCCCCCAGCCTGATGGTCCGGTAGAGCAGCGAAAGGAGCACCTTGATCGGGAAAAAAGGGCGCGTTTTGAGCAGCGTATGGTACAGCGTGCCCAAGGCACTATTGATGACGTTCCGCACCCGGCAGGGTCGTTCTGAACAGAGCCAGACGTAGTTGAGATAATAAATGAGGTGGGTCTTCGATTTCTTGGAGAAGAGGAGATCCGCACATTCTTTCAGCGAGATGAATGCCTTTTGGGGTACCTCGATTCCCGTTATGTTCGTCTTGGCGAATACGCAGGCGCGATGAGAAACCAGGAGGCGGTAGCCGGCTCTTCTGGCCCGGATGGAGAATTCATAGTCGGCCCCGTAATGAGGAAGTCTCTCCGCGTCAAAGTTGCCGACTTCCCTGAAAACACTGACCGGCACCAGAGTGCCACGACCGGGGAGCGCACCTACGTCAAAATCGAAGTCAGTCGACTCAATCAGCTGGACATCACGGGTGACCGTCAGCTTCAGAGCATGATCGAAGCGGATGCCGCTCTCCATGAAATCCGGTCGCTCATGATCAACCATCGTCGAGCCGATCAAAGCATGCTGGTGTGCCCTCTTGGCCTCCAGCAGAATATCTATATAGTCTTCCTTCAGGATCAGGTCATTATTCAGAAGCAGGACGGCATCGTCTTCTTTTGCCTGCTCAAGAATGTAGTCGACTCCCAGGACATTCGCCCCCGTCCACCAGAGGTTGCCGTCCCCGTGCAGGATTACAGTATCCGGAAACGATTCCATGACCGCCTGATGGGTGCCGTCCGTAGAACCGTCATCAACGAGCACAACGGCAAGGTCCTTGGTGGACTGGCGTTGCAGGCAGGCCAGAACTTCCATGACTTCGTGCTTGTTGTTGTGCGAGGGTATGAGGACATAGAGCATGTTTTTCAGTTCTTCTGTTTTTCGAAAAAGACCAATAAGCTCTCACCCACACCAGCCGCATCGATGGCCCGGAGCGCCAGGATTTTCAGATGACGCAAATATCCCATTCTACGGTTGATGAAGTCCTCCAGGTTCCGGCGAATCGATCTTCCGCCGGCATGGCCCGGCAGGTCGGAGGGTTCCGGTTCCCCGTTGAAGAAAGGGACCCTGACCCCTTCCTGCACCGGGTAATTGGCCAGTTTGATCTGGAGGTCAACCCACAGGTTGGGGGTATAGGTGAGCGTCTTCACCACTTCATAGCCGCTCTTCGCGGCGAGCAGCTGCAGACTGCGCCGGGAAAAATGGTTGAGATGGTAGGGTACATGCCAATTCAACCAACGGGCCCCGTATTGTCTTCGCAGCCGTGAATCCATATTGGGCACCCCAATGATGATCTTTCCGTCATCCTTCAAAATGCGGCGAAAGGATCTCAGGAGCTCCACCGGATCATGAATGTGCTCCAGTACCTGGCTCATGGTGACAAAGTCGAAGAAGTGCTCCGGGTAAGGGATTTCATGGAATAAGCCAATATGCACCTTAAGCTGCAGGGCGTCCACCAGTTCCCTGATGTTCCGGTCGGGTTCGATACCGTATCCTTCGGCCCCGAAAGCGTTGATCTCCCGTATGGAGGTGCAGTCACCGCAGCCGACGTCCAGCACCCGGGTTCCCCTGGTGATATGATAGTGTGCGGTGTTATTGACTCCCATAAGCCAGCGCTTGCCGGGCGAGAGGAGTTTGACCGGTTCCTGGGCCGCCTTGAGGTCAATGGTGTTCCTGCGAGGGTAATAGCGGGTGTAAACCTCTCCAATCATTTCCGCAGGGATTTCGGGAACGGTTTGACCAAACCCGCAGGCGGTGCAGCGAAAAATGTCAAACCTCCCAGGATAGCCATGGCGGTCGTCAAAAATATTGTTGATGAACCCTGTCAACCGGCCGCCGCATATCTTACATGCGGAAGGTGTCTTTGCTTTCAGTTCTTCTGACATAGATAGGTCTTGTAAGCGTAAAAGTCCTGAATCTTTTCACCATAAGCAGCACTGAAGGTGATGATGTCGAGAACCTTCAATATCAAAATGGCTGTCCTCACATAAGTGTTGTGTAGCGCTAAATATATTTGCTTATTATATCAACTAAAGTTCGCATTCGGTTCTTATAAGTATGTTCCTTCAAAGTGCGTTGTTGTCCGGCACCAGCGATGATCGCGCGTTGTTGGTCTTGTTCCGTATAGTACTGAATGAGAGAAACCAGGTCATCCACAGTCTTGTAAGCCACAATTTCCTTATCAACCTCGAAGAGCTCGCTCAGATTATCTTTAGCATCAGTGATGAGCAGAGCTCCGCACCCCGTGGCTTCGTAAAGCCGCATGTTGTTGGCATAATTCTCGGCAACGTCGATGTGCCTGTTGATGGTGATCCTGCTCGACAGCAGGGCGCGGTACATGTCCAATCCCCAGACCTCTCCGTGATGGCGGGGCAGGATGGGGGATTCCTTATCCAGTTCATCGGTGCCGTAGCCGAAAAAGTCGATATCGACGCGCCGCGCAAGCTCTTCAAGCAGCAGCGTGCCGGCTTCATGGGCAGGGCTGATGCCCCCCACGAAGGTGCAGGGATATAGGCGCTCGGGGGTTCCCGCCTCGTCAAGCACCGATGGACTGAAGGCGATCTTGAAATACTCGGACCGGATTCCCATGTCTCGGAACCGTCCAACATAGTGAGGGAATGAAGTCAGGATCAGATCGTAAGGCTTGAGGTGCGGCAGCGGCGGCAGTGGGCAGGCGATCTGACCGACAATCATCCGGGCATATTTCTTCATCTTGGACAAGAAATCCGGCGGGCAGAAAGAAAGATCCTGCAGGTAGAGAACATCGGGCCTGGCCCTGGCAATCTGCTGCTCCAGAATGCGCAACAGCCAGTCTGGGGATTTGATGAGGCGCCTCATCAGAGAAAATCGCCGCAGAGCTTTCATATAGACGGGTTCGGTAATGCGGCGGCCATTCTCGACCGCCCATTGGCGCTGGAGGATTTCGTTATTGGGAATGATTTCTTCCGCCGGGCAGCCCAGTTGCTTCAGGTTGCGCGAATAGAAATCAGCAGTTCCGAAGCACTGTCTCATCAAGAAGTCAAGCTGCTCGCGATAGCCTTTTGCTGCTAATTCCGGGTTGGCTGAGTAAACGGAAGACAAGAACCTTGCGTAGTAGGTATCAACTATTAAGAAGCTGAATGAATTGGACATTATATTCTCTTATTAGTAGCAACCACAGTGCCACTCTTGTCAAAAATATAATAGTGGAAGGTATTGTTCCAAGACATCATGTTTACAAAGAGGTTCCTGTTCGCATGAAAGAGGGTCTGAAAGGGGTTGCTGCAGTCAGAGTGGAGCATCTTAAAAAAATCACTACATCCCGTATCCTTTCGCTCCCGCTCATCCCATTCAAAAAAGAAAAGAGTGCTCCCCGCCATGACAACATACCATTTATGGTGTTCCTTGAGATGACAAAAATTAAGCATGATGTCGGACATTCGCGTCGGCGTTTCGATGTATCCCCGCCTGCCGATCCTCATCAGCTCTTCACAGGCCCGAGCTGGGTCGGAAACGTGTTCTAGGACGTGTGAACAATAGACGAAATCAAATTCCTTGTCGTCGTAGGGGGTGCTCTCGATATTGACCACCCTGAAGGGCCTGCCGTCTTTCACCAACGGCTCTGCCCGGTGGCCGGTTTCACCTTCATATAAATCGGCAAGATGCGTGGCATAGGGAAACGGATATCCTCCGGAACCAAGGTCCAGTACTTTTTCATTTTCCGTGATGTCGAAGTTGATCAAGGCTGACTGGTAGCTGAAACGGTTCCCCTCTTTGCCATAGCCTTTGGTGAAGGATGGGAGGAGGTAGCGATGCTCTGGAGGAAGGAGTTCATAGAGCTCTCTATGGTAGATCTTAAAGAGTTCGTCGTCGGTGGCAGATTCCTTAAGTTCGGTGAGGTGGATAAGGGTTCGTTGAGTTCTCTCGATATTAGAACGAATCAATGATAGGATAGAAAACAGTTCCTTGTTGACAATTTTTCTGATCAGTTTCTTGACGAGTGTTTCCATTAAGGCAGGCTGTCCCTTCCTGAAAAATGCTATGGTTGAAACAGAAGTGTCTTCTGCGAATGAGAACATAATAAGAGAGAGTGTTTTAAAAAATCATCAAAAAAATAAGCTGTAATACATAAATACACACGGACCATAATATCTATGCTTCCGTTATCGGTGACATTATAATAGCAAGTATAGCAGCATTCTTAGAAGACATCAACCTTATA
>JAXGXP010000008.1:0-233928 GCA_040772705.1 Syntrophobacteraceae bacterium | reverse complement strand
ATAGGCCTTGTTGACGATGATGGTCTTAATGCCCGCATAGCCAATGATCAGCCTATTTTTTCGGAAATTGGAGATCCTGGCGCGAAAGGCCAGCGTCGTTCCCACAACGAAATCCCGGGATCCCAATCCTCCAATCCAGCTCTTCTTGAGGACGGGATCTTCGGGCAGCTTCTTCCCATGAGCATCCATGAACTCCGCATACTCTTTACGGACTTTGACCCCGAGGGTCTGCAATACATAAGCGGCGAATGGTTCCATTTCAACACTCCTCTTTACCGGTTTTCATTTGAACTCGGGAGCGGCGTATCGGGCAGCTCCGAGCAGGGTGGTCTTCGAGCTCATGAGGACCCTCACGGGGACAGCCTGGAGCAGCCGTTTCATGCGGCCCATGGCATTGAAGGCGTTCATGAATTCGGGTTCCTTCAATCTGAATAGACTTTTCGCGGCATGGAAGAGCATAGAACACGCTATCGTCAATAGAAATTGGACCTTAGTCCAATGTAAAAGATTAACTCATATCCCCTGGGGACACCAGAAGACGGATGAGAACGCCAATGGGGACCCGGAACTCGCAACTCTTCAGGAAATGCGGTCATGGGCGCCGGTCAGCACCGGCATTGGACTAAGGTCCCATAGACACCACCTCCCCTCCTGATGATAGACGATTCTGAGCCGAGAAGAAGGATGGTTAACCTGGAGGAGTGAACATGGATTTCGCAATCAATCTTTTGAATCAGCAGCCGCTGGTGACTCTTTTTCTCACGGTCGCGGTTGGTTACCTGTTGGGGGAAGCGAGCATCCGGGGCTTTTCCCTGGGCGCCGGTGCGGTGTTGTTTGTGGCCCTGTTCGTTGGGTGGCTGGCCCCCGATTCGGCCCCGGCCCCTCTGGTCGGAACGCTTGGGCTGGCTCTTTTTCTCTATTGCGTCGGCATCCATTACGGCAGGCTGTTTTTTGTCGGCCTCGCCAGCCCTGCCGGGCAGAAGGCCAATCTATTATCGCTCATTGCTTTGATCATTGCGGGAGCCCTGTCGCTCGCCTGCATGGACTGGTTTGGCCTGAAACTGGCCTATGCGCTGGGCATTTTCGCCGGCTCCGGCACCAGCACTCCCTCCCTGCAAGCCGCCATTTCCTCTCTCGGCAACAGCGACCCGGCCGTCGGCTACTCAGCGACCTATCCCTTCGGGGTGGCCGGACCGATTCTCGTCATGTATCTGGTATTTTCTCTTTTCAAGCCGAAGATCGAACCACCCCAGGGCACTGCGCTCGAATTCCTGGAGATTGCCATACGGAATCCCGAGCTCCTTGGGAAGAGGCTCGGGGAGGTACTCCCCATGCTGCCTTCAGGAACCGATGTCGTCGCTTTTCGCGAGGAGCATCAGAACAAGTTCCCCCACCCCGACCTCATCCTCGATGAGAACGACGTTGTGATGATCACCGCCGACAGCAAGGAGGGACTGGCGGCAGCTCAACAGATTTTCGGCGAGGCGGCCCATGGGAGGATCGTCACGGACCGTTCCAGCATGGACTATCTCCGGGTGTTTGCTTCAAGGAGTGTGGTGGTTGGGAGGGCGCTGGGTGAACTCGTGATCCCCGGTGAATTTGATTACCAGTTCATTCAGGTCTCCCGCGGAGACACCGACCTTCTCCCGCGCCGTGACCTGATTCTGGAGTTTGGCGACCGCGTCGGTCTGCTCGTGAACCGCGTCAACATTCCGGCGGTCCGCAGCTTCTTTGGCGACTCCATCAGAGGAACAGCCGATTTCAGCTACATTTCCATCGGTCTGGGTATGGCCCTCGGCTTGCTCGTCGGTCTAATCCCCCTGCCCATTCCCGGCCTCGGCAACCTGACCCTCGGCTTTGCGGGGTTGCTGCTTACGTCACTCGTGCTGGGCTATCTCCGACGTTCAGGCGGGCTGCCCTGGACCATGCCCATCTCGGCCAATCTGGTGCTGCGCAATCTCGGACTGACGATCTTTCTGGCTCAAGTCGGTATTGCGTCCGGACCAAAATTCGCGGCGGCATTGGCGGAAAGCGGTTTCCTGTTCATTTTCCTTGGCGTCCTCGTCCTCCTGGCGCTTGTGCTCCCGGTTATGGTCATTGGCCTTTATGTCCTCAAGCTGCCTTTCGATGAGGTGTGCGGCCTGGTTTGCGGAGTAACGGGAAATCCGGCCATCCTGACCTACGCCGGCAAACTTACGGGCACGGACAAACCCGACGTCGGCTATGCCATGGTGTTTCCCGGTGCCACGATCATGAAAATCCTGTTCGTACAGATTGCGGCCGCCATCTGGGGAGGATGAGAACACCATCCCAGGAATGAGTTTTCCTGCAAAATTGCCTACCCCTGACCGGCACGGCGGATGGTCTCAATGGTCTGGCGCGCGATCTCGAGCTCTTCGTCGGTCGGAATGACGAGGACCTTGACGCGACTGTTCTCCCGTTGAATCTCCCTGATACCCGATGACAGCTCCTCGTTCTTCCGGTCGTCGAGGACAATCCCCAGAGCCCCCAGACCGGCACAGGCTTCGCGGCGGACTTGGGCGGAATTCTCGCCGATCCCCCCGGTGAAGACGACGGCGTCCACCCGGCCCAGAGCCGCATAGTAGGAGCCAAGGTATTTCTTGATGCGGTAGCAGAACATCTCGAGGGCGAGTTGCGCCTGGGAATCGCCCTCTTCCGCCGACCGCTGGATCTCGCGCATGTCATTCATGCCGCATATCCCCTTGAGTCCGCTTTCCTTGTTCAGGATCGCTTCAACCTCCTCGGAGGACCTGCCCATCTTTCGCGCCAGGTAGAAGGGTACCGCCGGATCGAGGTCTCCACAGCGCGTACCCATTATTAGCCCTTCCAGAGGCGTCAGTCCCATGGAGGTGTCGATGCTCCTGCCGCCCTGAACAGCCGCAGCACTCGCGCCATTGCCGAGGTGGAGCGTGATGAGGTCGAGTTGCTCGAGCGGGATCCCCAGATAGCGCGAGGCCTCTTTGACCACATAATCATGGGAGGTCCCGTGAAAGCCGTATCGACGGACGTAGTGCTCCCGATGAAATTCACGCGGCAGCGCATAGTGGAACGCCTTCGGCGGCATGGTCTGATGAAAGGCGGTATCGAAAACCGCGACATTGGGCACGTCAGGCCGGAGGGCCCGAAGTGCTTCGATGGCGACTACATTGGACGGGTTGTGAAGCGGTGCCAGCGGGATGAGCTCCTTGATCCGCCGTATCACCTCATCATCGATGATCACCGGCTCACGAAACACCTCGCCGCCGTGTACGACCCGGTGGCCGAACCCGAAGAACGCACCGGAGGCGACCCGGGTGGTGGGATAGCGCACCGCGGCTTCGAGGATGAACCCGAAACCCTCGCGGTGGTCGGCAATCGGTTGCGTCTCGCTGATTTCCTCCCACTTGCCGGAGTCGGTCAGCCAGCGGCGTTTGAAGCACGCTTCACGGCTCCCGATCCGCTCGAGCATGCCATCCACGACCATGGAACAGTCATCCAGAACGAAGGTCTGGTACTTGATGGAGGAACTGCCGGAATTGACTACGATGACTCTCATGGCGAGTCTCCCTCTCATTGGGCCTGAATGGCGGTTATGACCACGGTATTGACGATGTCGGGAATGGTGCAGCCACGGCTCAGAACGTTCACCGGCTTGTTCAAGCCCTGCAGCACCGGTCCGATGGCAACCGCGTTCGCCGCTCGCTGGACCGCTTTGCAGGCGTTGTTGCCCGCATTGAGGTCAGGGAAGTGAAGACGGTCGGAGCAGCTTGGCGATGCGGGTCGCTTCCTTCACCTTCTCCACATGGTTTCGCTCTTCTTCGTGCGGTTCCCGCTGGCCTCGTTACTGCTCAAACTCCGGGCTGATGAGATGCTCGAATGAGTAGACCTCGTCCCATTTTCCCTGGGTCAGCAGCCTGCGTTCCCTGACTGCGATGTGATGCCGCGAGTTCCCGGTTTCGTGGCCCTGGCGGGCGAGTTCCGCGCATGGCCTGCAGTCGGGCGGGGGCTTCAGCTTCTTGGTGCGCCAGGAGCATAGAACGATGTTGGAAATAACGATATGGGACCTTAGTCCAATATCAGTTGAAGACCCCCGGGCCGCTCCGATCGCCGGGATTCTCTTTTCCCTTTTGCTGACTACCACGCTGGTCCTCATCCGAATTTCAGTTCAGGCCACCTGTACCGAGACCCAGGGATTGCTTCCAACCAGTGCTGTTACCGTGATGCTCGCGCCGAACCTGGTACCGTTCGCAGACATCGCCTTCCTGTGGTTCATCGGCGTGGTTCGTGACCGGCTGGGTGCTTACAAGGACCGCTTTTTTGCCACGGTTTTCCTGGGCAGCGGGCTTTTGTTTCTCGCCATGTTCTTTTCAGCGTTTGTTTCTCGCCATGTTCTTTTCAGCGGCGGCAGTGGCCGGGGCAACAATCTTTGCCTTCAACGCGGCGCCCAAGCAGGTGATCGAGTCCTGCGCATACCTCTTTGGCCGTGCCATTACCGCCCAGATCATGAATATCTATGCGCTCAAGATGGCAGCAGTGTTCATGGTTTCGACTGCCACGGTGGGCCTGCGCACGCTCATCCTGCCCCGCTGGATAGCCCTCCCTGGCTATGCTCTGGCACTTCTGCTCCTGGTGAGTAGCCATTTTGTCGACTGGCTGGGCCTGGCATTTCCCCTATGGGTGTAAGCACTCAAACAGCGGTTGGTTACCCCTTTGCTGGACCTCTTCATCCGTGCCGGCCTGATCCTCGGCTTGGCCATGCTTTGCTACCGGGTCTTTTCCCCCTTCCTGATTCTTATGGTCCGGGCGCTGATCCTGGCCGTCACGATCTACCCACTCCACCAATACCTGGCTGGCAAGATCGGAGGCCGACAAGGGCTCGCCGCAAACCTGCTGGTAGTCGTTGGCGTTTTGTTGATCGTAACGCCGACGGCGATGCTGATGAGTTCGCTTGGAGATTCGGCAGATGACCTGATTTACGGCGTGCAGAACAACTCGCTGCAGATTTCTCCCCCGCGTCCCGGCGTCGAGGGATGGCCGATCGTCGGCAAGCAGATCCACGAGGTATGGTGGAAGGCCCATGCGGACCTGCCGGCCCTCGTTCAGAGCATGCAGCCAAAGATTGGCGAAAAGGGGTATACTCCCTTGGAAAAAGGCACGACAGGCGGTTTCCTCCGTTCAAGATGTCCGGTGGTGAATGGCTGTCTTGAATTCTTTGAATATTGGGATAATAATTTATTTAAAGACATTTGTTTCGCAGAAACCTCCAGTAGTGCTCGATCAAGTTGAGCTGTGGTGAGCACGATGGCAATAAGAGGAGATCGATTACCGGGTTGGCGCGGATGCTTCGCGGCGTGAATTTGCTATCCTTAGCTTAAGGAGTGCATTATGCGGCCAATCAAGAATCAGTTCGAAATCGATATGATATCCAGAAACCGGCAGCGTCTTGAGATCGAGATGGCCGGGGAGTTGTACCAAGTGTATTCGGGAGGGCGGCTTTTTTCCCGGATTAAGGATCTTGTTTCTGAACTGCTTCACTTGTTGAAGTCCGTCGATCCTGGAGTCGTCTACAATGAGTATGCCCGCGCTCCCTACAGGGCGAAGCGACTCGGACCCGCGGCACCCGCCGGTACTCTGATAGACAGGTTGCAGGCCGCAAAAGTCCGGTGGGATCTGGCGGACTGTTCGGACTTTATCCGGCTGTTCGGCGAGGTGGTGGAGAAAGCCAAAACCATCGGCGGAAGCAACATGGATGCGCAAAAGACACTATACAGGCCCGCTGATATGTTCGATAAACAGTTGGCTAGAAAGCGTATCGATTTGCCGCAAGTTGCCGTCGCCAGTTTGAAAGCAAAACAGCAAGCGAGCGGAAGGCCAACTCAGTGGTCCGTGTTTCTCAATGCGCGTCCACCCCAAATCCTTACAAAAAAGTTCCTGGGGTATGTCACGGCAATAACTGAGGCTGAAGCCAAGCAGAAGGCAATCATCAGCTATCCCCAAATGAAGCTCAAGCTACCCGGGGTCCAGAAAGACCTGCCTGGATCAATCACGCCCGCAGATATTGCCGTCACGCTCGGTTTGGCTGAGTCCACCGCCCAGATGATAGGCAAGACAGAAAGGATGGACTCGCAGCGGCCTCTCATGAAATCCTGGATCATGCCGGGGATGGAAAGGTACGACCTGGAGGAAGGCAGCATAATTGGCAGGATGAGTCTCGCGTTCGGCCTGAAGCCTGAAGGCGGGGATATCTCCGGAACAACGACCGATTCCATTTATGCCCTCGACTGGGCTTCGCTCCAAACACAGAATCCCAAAACAGCGGCTCTCCTGCCAATCCTCCAACTACTGCCTCTGGTCACCATGGTTTACCAGGGGCATCACTCGCTGCTGGAATGCGCGGTTCCTCTTTCCCTGCAGCCGGTCGGGCGACTACAGAAAATACGATATCTAGATTACTCCATCGGCTACTACACCACTCTATGGCCTCTGAATCAGAGAACAACGGACGCGGGCGAGGTCTACGAAATTCTCAAGAAGTTTGAAGAATCTCACCGGAGCCATGACAACCATGTTCTGACCTGGAAGGAACAAGGGAGACCCTACGGATGGGTTATGCAGAGTGCCGATCTAGAAAAATTCAAGGAGGTAGCCAGAGTTAATAATATCTACGAAACCTTCAAGGGTAACTGGCCCGGCCATGAAAGAGCCTGTGCCGTGGGAATGCTGCTGGAAAAGGGGCTGCATCCACCCGAATTGCCCAGGATTCAATAGCCCGCTCCCCCTCCCCTCTCGCCGCCGTTGCGGCGTCTGGTCTCAATGGTCTGACGCGCGATCTCGAGCTCTTCGTCGGTCGGAATGACGAGGATGTTGACGGCACTGTCCTCCTGCCGAATCTCCGTGATGCCCGATGACGCCTCCTCGTTCTTCCGGCTGTCAAGGGCAATCCCCAGAGCCCCCCAGGCCAGCACAGGCTTCGCGGCGAACGCGGGCCGAATTCTCTCCGGTACGGTCACGGTACCAGGCGAATTGAGCTCCATGTCGCGCATCCGTTTTGCTTTTTCCGCAATATTTCATCCCCCTGAAACTCCGCCCTACGCACCGGATGTCGCTGCCCGCTTCCGAGTCCGCAAGGCCGATGCACTCGGACCAGTAATTGTGCTCCTTGCCGATCTTGCCGGTAAGGTTCACGTGACCGGAAAGCTTGAAGAGCTGTGAACACCTCGTTATGGCAGTGTGTGAAGAGTTGTATTGTCAGGTTGCCCGATCAAGAGCGGTAAAGCGCTCCTCATACGTACAAGCCTCCGTGTGGACAACCCGGGTAAGAAAGTTTCCTCCAAACAGACCTACGCTCGCAGGATTTGTGTGTTTGAAATAACGTTTTCCTCGTGTGTTAAGGAGCATAGAACGATCTTGGGAAGAAAGATATGGGACCTTAGTCCAACAACAGTGGACCACCAGCAAAACAAGTGTCCCACAAGTCCGGCAGGATGATGAACCTCCTCGAGGTGAGCAAGGAAATTGTGATCCGTCTGACGGAGATTCTTCTCCGCAGCCTTCCGGCGGCGGGAGATCAGGGAGGGGGTGAAAGACCCAGTTTGTCCGCGAACCGAACGAGGTCCGCAACGGATTGCGCGCCCATTTTCGCCATGACTCGAGCCCGGTGGACCTTGACGGTCTTTTCGGCGGTCCCGAGTTCAAAGGCGGTCTGTTTGTTCAGCATTCCGCTGGCGACCAGCCGGAATACCTCCCGCTCGCGTGGAGTGAGCGTCTCCAGGCGTTCCCTGAGCTGCTTCAGTTGCTCCTGATCCTGCCTTGATCGGCGGTCGGCCTCGAGCGCGCGAGAGATTGCATCGAGCAGCTCCTCGTCACTGAAAGGTTTCTGGAGGAAGTCCACGGCGCCCGACTTCATGGCTTTGACGCTGTCGGGAACCGTCCCATAACCGGTGATGAAAATGATGGGAAGCGAAATTTCTTTATCCGCCAGGTGATCCTGCAGTTCGAGCCCGTTGAGCCCCGGCATGTTGATATCGAGGACGAGACACGCCGGGGTTTCCAGTCCTCTATTCGTGAGAAACTCGAGGGCGGAAGAGAAGGCTCGGACCTCATGGCCGGCGGAACGCACCAGGCGATCCAGGGCTTTCCGCACCGAGGGGTCGTCGTCAACCACATAAACCACCAGGTTTTCTCCCGTCACGACCGATCCTCTCCTATCCTGCCGGAATGGTCACAATGGGTGTCCCTTCCTTCGAGGGCTCCTCCACCAGGGTGAAGAGAAACATAATGAAACCAAACAGGCGCTTGGAAACGAAATCCCGGTCGTCGATCCAGAACCACCAGTCACGGTAGCGAACGGCGACAAAAACGTCATCCGGTTTGGCCTTGTCACTGCGAATACGCATCAGAGGAGTGACGGAGCGACCTTCAAAGATGTCTTCGTCACGGGTGGGGTAGGTCCTCTGCTCCCCGGCATGAACCACCGGAACCTCAATGGCGGCGCTCAACTCATTCAGGATGTCGAGCATGGAGCGACTCAGGATGGCAATTTCCCGGTCGTGGGCTGGCACCATGCCAAAAACCAGGTTGAATTCGCTGGCTTGAGAGCTCAAACCGAGCAGCTCCCTGACCAGGGCTTTATCCTGCTGAATGGCTCGGTCCTGGTCGCTGGAAAATACCAGTACCGTGTTTTCCTGTTTCCTCTCCCCTTGCACGCGAATCCCGACCGTGCCTGAGCGTTGGATCCGCCCGATGGCGCGGATCGTTTCATAGAACCGGGGATCGGCGGTATGGCCTGTAAAGGCGGCGCCGGAATGGTTCTGGAGCCCATTCAGGGCTTTCACTGTAAGGCGAAGAACGATTTCCGCCGGATACCCGGCCTGGATCAAGGACATGATGGCCGCAGGAGGAATGGGCGTCATCAGGCTCTGGGCGAACTTGTGGCCGGACAGCAGGTTGTAGGTGATGGTGGGGCGCTCGATGTACCTGCCGTAGCCCCCCACCGACTGGGAGTTCGTTGCGGGTGGGCCCGACCAGGAGAACAGCGCATTCACCTGGCCCTCCAGTTGATACTGGCTGATCAGGGAGGCAATATCCAGAAACACCGGCGGTTCGCCATAACGGAGCTTCACCAGGTTCATGAGCATCTGGTCCTTCCAGGAATCCGAGATCGCCGTAGTGTAGTCAAAGCGGTCCCGGGAGATGCTCCACGGACCGAGACTGCTGCACCCAACCTCCCACAACAGGATCACCCAAACCAGGATTGCTGACCAAACGCGCCGCATCGCTCCCTCGTCAACGATGACTCGCAGCTCACTCAAGACTGCCTCGCCAGGGAAACATCAAACAAGCCAAAAACTACCAGAATCCTCGTACAAAGTACACCTCGCAGGAGATAGCAGGATCATTTTCAGGGGGTCTCCGTGGTGCTTGCGGAGTAAAATCTCATAGTCTTCACGATTATGGCTTGCTCCTTGTCGCCATTGGACCAAGGTCCAATAGACACTCGATCGCCCCTGGTGTTAGAGGATTTTCCCAGAACACCTGCTGTCTTAGGATGGCTCCTCCCTCGTCCGATTGGATTGGGAGGGGAACCCATGAAAGGGAGGGCATGATGGGTCAACCGAAAATCGGGCACAGCGTCGTGGTCGGGAGCATCTTCCTGCTTGCCTTCGGCGTTCTGATACTCACTGCTATTACCGAGAGCCGGGCTGACACGGAAGCCACCCTCGAGTTCCCTCCGCCGGCCACCGTGGAAGAAACGCTCAGCCCCATGGATATGAGCTTCCTTGACCGCATAAAGCGCCCGCCCATAACGGATTGGCTCAAGCAGAAGCTGAAGGATACGCCTCCCTTCATCCGAGACACGGACCTCAACCTGCAGTTGCGCACCTTCTACTTTTTCCAGGAGGATCTCGATCGCTCCTACAAAGAAGCCTGGGCCATCGGCGGCTGGCTGGAATATACGTCCGGCTGGCTATATGACCTGCTCGGGGTGAGTGCCACCCTCTATACCTCCCAGCCCCTCTTTGCCCCCGAGGATCGCGACGGCACCAAGCTTCTGGCGCCCGGTCAGGAAGGCTACACCGTTCTGGGCCAGCTCTTCGGCAGGATCAAGCTTTATGAGCGCAATGAATTTCGCTTTTTCCGACAGTCTTACGACAACCCTTATGTCAATAAATACGACAGCCGTATGACCCCGAACACCTTCGAGGGTTACACGGTGCGCGGGGCTTTCGGAGACGACAAGGCGGGGCCGGGCGTCCAGTATGTGGCTGGCTACGTGCCGAAAATCAAGTTGCGCGACAGTGATGAGTTCATCTACATGTCGGAGGCCGCCGGTGCCACCGCCCAGCGGGGAACCGGGATGGGGGGTGCGCGTTTCAACTATGGGGCCTCATCCATCGCCGCCATCGAATACTATACTCCGGATATCCTGAATATCTTTTACACGGAAGCCAAGCACGTCTGGAAAGTGACAGATGACCTGGGGTTCTACCTCGGGACGCAGTTCTCTCATCAACAGAGCCTTGGCGACAAGCTTCTCACCGGCGACTCCTTCTACACCTATCAGGTCGGGTTTCTGGGAGAAGCCGGATATCGGAACGGCATCCTCAGCTTTGCCTATACCAAGGCCGGCGACGGCGCCGACCTCCGCAGCCCCTGGAGCTCTTACCCGGGCTGGACCAGCGTGCAGATCAGAGATTTCAACCGGGCGGGCGAGCAGGCGTTTCTGGTCAAGGCATCCTACGACTGGAAAGCTTTCCTTCCGGGCTTGACAACCTATGTTCTGTACATAGTCGGGGACGGCCGCAAAGACCCTTCGACCGGGCAAGGGCTCCGCGATGAGAGCGAGCTCGATGCCGATGTCCAATACCGGTTTACCAAAGGATTCCTGGATGGGTGCTCGCTGCGGGTGCGCTACGCCAATCTGTGGGAGGAAGGCGGGCGGACCGTCCAACAGGTGCGGGTCATCCTCAACTTCCCCATTTCCTTGCTCTAAGGGAAAGGCTGGTCAAAGAAAGGAGGAAGAATCGTGAGCCTGAGATCAAGGTGCAATTCCGCGCTGGTCGGATTCCTGGTTTTGCTCTTGGCGATGCCACCCCCGGCTTTCGGACAGGATTCCGAGTCAGGGTCGATGTTCAGGCAGGAAGAGCTGGACCAGATGCTGGCACCCATCGCCCTCTACCCCGACTCGCTGCTCGCGCAGGTCCTGATGGCCGCCGCCTATCCGCTCGAGGTGGTGCAGGCGGACCGCTGGGTCAAACAAAACAAGAACCTCAAGGGAGAGCAACTCAATGCCGCCCTCGACAAATTGGACTGGGACCTCAGCGTGAAGGCGCTGGTCCCCTTCCCCTCGGTGCTCTCCATGATGAGCGAACAGCTGGACTGGACCGCGAAACTGGGCGAAGCCTTCCTGGCCCAGCAGGCGGAGGTCATGGACACCGTCCAGAAGCTGCGCGCCAAGGCCAGGGACCAGGGCAACCTGAAGACAACCAGGGAGCAGAAGGTCATCGAGCAGGACCAGACCATCGTCATCGAACCTGCCACCCCCACCGTGGTCTATGTGCCGACCTACAACCCGACGGTGGTTTACGGTTCGTGGTGGTATCCAACTTATCCTCCGTATCCCTATTACCCGGCCGGCGCGGTCATTACGGCGGGGGTGCTGAGCTTTGCCGCGGGGGTGGCGGTCGGGGCGGCCTGGAACAACGGGTGGGGGTCCTGGAATTGGGGCGGTGGTGATGTCAATGTCAACGTCAATCGCAACACCAATATCAACCGCAATCAGATTTCCCACTACAACACCCAGAGGTGGCAGGCCGAAGCGAGTCACCGCAAAGGGGTTGCCTATCGGAACGAAGCCAACCGTCAACGATACGGTCAGACGGGGGCCGGCTCGGCGGACAACCGGCGGGATTTTCGCGGCCATGCCGCCGATGCGGGTGGTCGAAGAGACGGAGACCTGGCGCAGCGACCCGGCTCAGGGGTTGGCGACAGACGTCTATCCCAGCAGCCGGGGCAACGGCCGGCGACCAGACCTGCGGGGGACTCAATGCGCCAACGCCCGGAGCAGCGGCCGTCCGGTGGAGCGTTCGAGGGGGTGGGGAGCGGCAGAGAGACCAGGATGAATGCCGACCGGGGGTGGGAGAGCCGTCAGATGTCTTCCCTGGGTGATCGCGGGCGAGGCTCAGGTGCCGGCTTCAGCGGTGGCAGCCGTGGCGGCGGGGGCTTCAGCGGCAGCCGCGGCGGGGGCGGCTTCCAGGGTGGCCGTGGCGGAGCTCGTGGCGGTGGTGGTGGCCGCGGCGGTCGCCGATAAGTGAGATCATTCAGCTCTGCCGAGGGCGTCGCAGGAAGACGGTCTCTGAACATTCTCGAATCGACGGGGGATCAAACCATGCTTCTTATCATCAAGAAGACGAGAAACCGCTCCATGGTCGGTGTCGTCCTGCTCGCTCTTGCTGCGGCTTCGCTGACCCTGGCTTTTTTGCCTGCGGTCACGATTGCCGCGAAGGCAAAAGCAAAGCTCAACCAGCGAACCTTTGCAGCTCCCGAGGAAGCTGTTAAGGGGCTCCTGGCCGCGGCAAGAGCCGAAGACGTCAGGGAATTACTGAACATTCTCGGGCCTGATGCCAAAGAGATCATCTCCTCCGGTGATGAAGTCGCCGACAAGAACGGACGTGAGCTCTTTGTGAGGATGTATGATGAAAACCATAACCTGGCCGGACAGGGCGACGCCAGGGTGCTTCTCGAGGTGGGAAAAGACCAATGGCCGTTTCCCATACCCATTGTGAAGGAGGCTGGCGCGTGGCGCTTCGATACCAAGGAAGGGAAGCAGGAGATGCTTACCCGTCGCATCGGGAAGAACGAACTGAGCGCTATTCAGGCCTGTCTGGCCTATTTCGACGCTCAGCGCGAGTATGCCGCAATGGGCGGCGACGGCAGGGGTCTGCCCGAATACGCTCGCAAGTTTTTCAGCGAGCCCGGCAAGAAGGACGGCCTCTACTGGGAAGCCAGGGAAGGTGAAGCACAGAGTCCGCTCGGACCGCTCTTCGCCGCCGCCCAGGAACGGGGTTATGCCAGGAAAACGCCGGGACAGCGGCCTTCGCCCTATCTCGGGTACTATTACCGAATCCTGACCGCCCAGGGGAAGAACGCCCCCGGAGGGGCTCACAGCTACCTGGTCAACGGCAGGATGGTCGGCGGGTTCGCTTTGATCGCGTATCCGGCCGAGTATGGGGTCTCCGGAGTCATGACCTTCATGGTAAGTCATGACGGCGTTGTCTACGAGAAAGACCTGGGCCGAAAGACAGGAACTGTCGCGCCCGCCGTGAAGGCCTTCGATCCTGACCCGAGCTGGCGCAAGGTCGAACCCAAGTACCTGGAACCCTACCTTGAGGGCAAAGGGGCTTAACGGCAAGAGAGGATGTGTTCACGAAACGTGTGTCTCATGCCCTCGAGGCTCAAATCGGAACGACTGCCGGCACGTCCTTGTGCCGGTGGTTGTTTGGCCCTGCTTTCCTTCACCATGTTGGGGCTCCCTATGCTCATTTGCACGTTGCTGGTCTTAAACTACAAGTCACTGTGTCAGGTAACCATCCTATCAGATTCCTCTACTTTGCTGAATGCTGCGTCCAGCGCATCGAGCAATGATCGTTGATCGAAGGGTTTTCGCAGGTAGGCTATGGCATCCGTTTCCGCCGCCCTCCCCTGCCATTCCGGGTTATCCTGGGCGGTAATAAAAATGATCGGATACTTCCTCCCGGATGACGCAAGTTTCTCGTAAAGGTCCAGGCCCGACATGCCCGGGAGACGAATGTCCAGAACGATGCATCCCTGAACGTGAGGCCGTTCGGCGAGGAGGAAGTCCTCAGCGGACTCGTACGCCATCACCTGGTACCCGTTAGCACTGAGCAACCGCTTCAGGGCCTTTCGCACGGAATCGTCATCGTCCACAACGAACACGGTAGGGGGTTTCCCGGGCAACACACCGCTCTCCTTCCTGGAAACGGTTTCACCGATTGGTCACAGGCATTCTTCGCTCAATGCCTGGAACCCAAAGCGGGGGCCTGATTCGAGAGACATTCTTCCTCGGCGAAAGGACCATAGAACAGTCTGCGGAGAAAAGATATTGGACCTTGGTCCAATCAGGACGTATCGGACCGTCGCCCGGCGCATCTCTTCAAGACTCCGATGCTTCCTCGAGGGCTTTTTTCTTCTTGGCCTCCTCTTCGGCGATGACGGAGGCAATGGCCGCGGCGGCGGCCCCCGGAAGGACCGTTTTCGATAATGGAGCGGCGGGAACCGGCGGTTCCCCTTTCTTACCGGGTTCCTCTTGCAGTGGCTCATCGGGCAGGCGCACCATCACGTGTCGCGTGGCAAACTCCAGGCCCGCCTTATCGAAGAGCTCCTTGAGACGCCTATAGACCTGCCGCTGGATCATGAACTGATGACCGGGCTTGGATTTGAACTTCACCCTCATGATCAGGGCCGAATCGTCCAAGGCCAGCACGCCCGCGCACTTGATGGGCGAAAGCAGGTTCGGCCCTAATTCTTCATTCCCCTGGATTTCCTTGTCGATCTTCTTGACCACCTTGCGCACCTTATCGACGTCGGTATCGAACGGCACCCGGAAGTCAAGCTTGACAATGTTGTAATCCCGGGAAAAATTGGTCACCGTGCCCAACTGGCTGAAGGGAACATTCTGCAGCATGCCGCGAGTGTGGCGGAGATTGAGGGAGCGAATCGTAATTGCCACGACGGTGCCCTTCAATTTGCCCGATTCGATATAGTCCCCAATGCGGAAAGCATCGTCGAGGAGGAAGAAGAGGCCGGAGACAATGTCCTTGATGAGATTCTGCGTTCCCAGCCCGATTGCCAGTCCGAGGATCCCGGCGCCGGCCAGGAGGGGCGTGGTGTCGATGCCCACGGCGGAGAGTATGATCAAACCCACGGCCAGAAGCAGAACCACCAGTACGAACTTGCGGAGGAGTTGAAGGAGGGTGCCGATGCGGCTTCCCCCCGTTCCCATACCCCCTTCATCCGAGTCTTCATCAACTCCAATATGTGGTTGCATTGCTTTGATTTTCCGGTTGATTGCCGCTTCGATGAGCTTCCATGCAACCCAGGCCAGGGAGACAATCAGAAGGATCTTGAAAGCAGCGGCGGTAACCTCCTCTCCAACCTGGACATCCAATCCCCACAATTGAAGCAACCAGAAAAAGATGATTCCCGCGATGGAAAGGCTCAGGCACCGGCGGAGGATGGGTACAAGACGGCTCACCGGGGCAACCTCGAGGCCCTCCTTCTGATCGGTGGGTGTCTCGTCCGCCCTCCCCGCGTCGCAGCCTTCACCCTCCATTCCCCGCTGAACCGGTTCCTGCCTCCCCACCAGCCCAAAAAGCCCGCTCAGAAACCTCTGGCCCACCCAATCCAGAACGATGAACAGGGGAACGCTGCTGAGCAGGGCGAACATCGGGATCACCAGGTCATCCCTGCCAACGAGTACGTAGAAGACCCAGAGACCCCAGACCAGAATGACATAGGGAAGCGCAAGCAGATGCCAGAAGGTGGCCAATTGGGCTCGGAACAGATTGATCCCGGTCGCCGCACCAGGAGCGTCCTGGCAGATCATGCGGGCAACCGCGTCACGGTTGCGGAACAGGAGATAGACAATCATGCAGAGGACCACTGCGGCATTGAACGCCCGCAGGAAAATAATGCTCTCTTCACTAACGCCCTGCAGTTCCAAAAGCCCCCTCACCAGAAAGGAGAACCCCAGAAACAGAACGAGCCCCATTGTCCAGCGGTAAAGGTGAATGGCGGTATGGTCCGTCAGGGGCGGCAGTCTCAACGCCGGGGATCGCGGTGCCAGCAAGAACCGCGAGAGCAGGCCGATCCCGCGGACGGCAAGCACCACCACCAGGAATAGCCCGAAGGCCAGCCTGGCGAATGGGCCACGATTGAAGAAGAGGAAAAAGACAATGAAGGTTGCGAGAGCAAACACACAGAGGGAGATGAATTCGAGCAAGGCGCACAGCAAAAGGCGTTTGAGCTTGACAGACCAATGAGCGGAGGAGGATGCGGTGAGTCGCTGCCGCATCCCGGCGGCATAGCGGCCGAATAGCCACTCGGCTCCCAACCCGGTAGCAAGCAGTGCGATGATGGCCGCAAACATGATAAGAATGTTCGAAGCCCCGCCTTTGCCCCTGACATCAGCGTACGCCTTCGGCAAGAAATCAGGGACGGCCGCCACGCCTGAGCGGATGTCCTTCAGTCGTTTGTGGAAGGCATTAATGTTTCTTTCAACGATTTGCGCCAGTCGGGCAACACCGCCGGCCTTTGGCGTCGCCTGCTTTTTGGCGTTGGCCAAAGCCTCCGCTGCCAGCTCCAGTTCATGGATCAACAGTCTTCGGACCTGGTCGTCACTGAGACTGGCCATGAGCTCGTTGATTTTCGTCTTGTCAAGGTCTTCGGGGATTTCCGGCAAGGTCTGGACGGATTTCTCCTGGGTCTTTTTGGCTCCGGATGAGGTAAACAGCATCATCGCGCCTTTGTCTTTGGCATCGGCCGGTTCGGCTCCCCAGAGCAGGCCCAGGAAGACGGCCAGCACCACAACCGACGGTTTGAAGAATCCATCCAACTGGAACATCGCTACCTCCCCAGACAACTGATCGTCGCTGAATCCATCTCAAACAAATGCCAGTTCCGGCAAAATCCCGACTGCTGTCCCGGAGTGAACTCCGGCGCGTGGCGACAGTCTGTTTTCATCCAAATTCCAATTTTACAGCACGGCGTGAATTACAGCATCGTTTTCCTGTGCCCCATGGATTATACAGGAGCTCGGGGGAGATGAGATATTGGACCTTGGTCCAATGATAACAGTATATGGCTGGGAGGATTCAAATCCCTGCCAGTCCGCGAATCAAGCGAGGTCCCCATGAAAGTGCGCCTCCATTTTGGCTGCGACGTGGTCTCGGTGAACGTGAGCGGCCTTTTGGACGGCCCTGGACAGCGGCATTCACCGAAGTTGCGTTTTTCAGGCCCATGAAGTAGGATTTCACTATGGTTGCCATGACCTGAAAGTCCGTCCTGGGCGCTGGGGATCGAGGGCAACACCCTTGCTGCACAAGGCCCTGGATGAACGATGGAGTCAACCATGCCGCTTGCTCTCCCAACCAGATGGGCAGTCTTGTTACATTCCTTCTTTTGGATCACTCTGCTGGTCTTTGATCCCGGTGTCGGGTTGGTCCACGCTCAGACACAGCCTCAAATCGCATGGGCCGGCAAGAACATCCTGGTCCTGCATGCCTTCGAATCCAACGTACCCATTTTTGTCTTGACCGATAGCGGACTCAGCGCTGCCTTGGATGCGGGCGGAGTGAGTACCAGAAATCAGTTCTTTGAATACCTGGACCTGGCCCGCAACCCTGGCCCCGAGCATAGACAACTCCTGGCCGAGTTGCTGCACTTGCGGTACAGGCATAGGCCAATTGACTTGATTGTCACCATGTACCACGAGAGTCTCGATTTCCTGCTTAACGAAGGGCGGTTGATCTTTCCCGATGTTCCCACTGTGGCCCTGTACCTGCCGCAGGGCTTGGCATTGCCGGAAACGGAGCGCCGCGTCATCAGGCACTCCGCCTCAGTTGACATCACCGGTACCCTTGAGATGGCGCTGAAGCTGGTTCCCGGAGTGAAACGCGTCTATTTTTTGTCCGGTGCCCACGAAGTCGACATAAAGGGGGAACAGAAGGCCCGACGTGATTTGAAGAAATGGGAAGGCTGGCTGGAGTTCACTTACTTGAGCCACTTGCCTCTCGAGGAAATTCTGACCACGGTAGCCAAGGCACCTCCCGGCACGATCGTCCTCATTCTCTCTTTTGCGAATGACGTGACCGGTAGAGCCTTGACCACCAAGGAGGTGAGCCGACTGGTGAGCCGGGCCTCGGCAGCCCCAGTCTTTGGCGCGCTCGAAGTCATGCTGGGAGAGGGCATCGTTGGTGGCTCTATTGTTTCTTTCGAGCATATCGGCACCCGGACAGGTGAACTTGCGTTGGCTGTTCTCAGAGACACCAAAACCGCAGACTATTTCCCAAAAAGCCTGGATGTGCCGCCGGTGCCGATGTTCGACTGGCGGCAACTCAGGCGCTGGCAACTGAAGGAAGACGCGTTGCCCGAAGGAAGCATCGTCATCAACAAGGAGCTCACGCTTTGGGACTTCCGGTTTTACCTCATCGGTGCCCTGGCCTTTATCTTGGCGCAATCGGCTCTGATCGCAGCGCTCTTGATGAACAGACGCCGCAGAAGATCCGCCGAGGAATCCCTGCGGCAAAAATCGGAGGAATTGGCTCATTTCTTCAATGTTTCCCTCGATTTGTTGTGCATTGCGAACACCGACGGGTATTTCCTGCTCTTGAACCCGGTCTGGGAAAAGGTCCTCGGCTACGCACACGAAGAGCTCAGGGCGAAGCGTTTTCTTGATTTCTTGCACCCGGACGATTTGGAGCCTACTCGTCAGGCTCTTTCCGCTCTGGCCTCCCAGCAGCATGTGAGCCGTTTTCATAACCGCTATCGCTCCAAAGACGGCTCGTATCGCTGGTTGGAATGGGCTTCGGTCCAGACCGGAAACTTGATCTATGCTGCCGGGCGTGATCTCACAGATCGGTTGAAGGCTCAGGCCGAGGATCAGCAGCGGAGGGAAGAGCTTGCCCATGTGAGCCGGATCGCCATGATGGGTGAACTGACGGCGTCCCTGGCCCATGAAATCAACCAGCCGCTGACGGCCATTCTGAGCAACGCCCAGGCGGCCCAGCGATTTCTCTCACAGACCCCGCCGGACCTCGGTGAAGTCCGACAGATCCTCGATGACATCGTCCGGGACAATAAGAGAGCGGGCGAGGTAATTCGCAGAGTCCGGGCTCTGGTAAAGAAGGAGAAGCCCCGTCAGGAACCCTTGGACCTGAACGAGTTGATTCAACAGGTTGTCGAGCTTGTTCGGGGTGATTCCCTTCTTCAGGGATTGTCCATCGCGACGGATTTGAGTCCTGAGCTGGTGGCGATTTATGGGGACGGCATCCAACTGCAACAGGTCATCCTGAACCTGATTCTTAACGGGGCCGCGGCGATGAGGAATGCGCCCCTGGCTCAGCGGAGAATCATCGTGAGAACCACCATGACGGACAACCACACGGTGAGGGTGTCGGTGACAGACTTCGGAGTCGGCATCGACGAAAACAATAGCGAGCGCCTCTTCGAGCCATTTTACACCACCAAATCCGACGGTTTGGGCATGGGGCTTTCCATCAGCCGGACTATTGTCAAAGGCCACGGAGGAACCATGGAGGCTTCGAACAACAAGGATGGCGGCGCTACCTTTGCCTTCACCCTGCCCGCCCACCTTGGGTGATCGATCCTGAGCCGTCCGGTGAATCGCATTTAATACTTTCCACAGCGGCAGCTTGCCGGGCTCGCAACCAGAGATAGCACCGCGACCAAACCTTGATCAGTGAATCTCCCATGAACCCCGAATCGTTATTCCAGCGTGCTTCTGGCCGGAAGCTAAGGATTTTACGACTACCCTCGGCCCCCGCCTAGAACTTGCCCGGTGATATATTGAGCGACATTTTGACACCCTTAAGTGCAAAAGTTCATAAACATGATGTCATCTCGACCGAAGGGAGAGATCTTGCTGGTGCCCATTAATCCTGAGATTGCTCACTACGCTTGAAATGACCAACAGCTCACCAAACTCATAAACCAGAGTACTGAGCCATCGGTCCTGCCTCCTCACGCCCGGCATAGGACCAAAGTCCAATAGACGGCATTAGACGCTCCTGATACACAATTACACTAGAAACGCATTCTTTCATGGGAGAAGAGCGGCGCATAAGCAGGAGAGAGCAGGGTATTCGCTATCCTTTCCTCGACCAGTTCAATTTCGTCATTTAAGGGAAAGCTGATTTCTCGTCAGCCGTGAGGGTTTGTTTCAGATTCCCATAAGGTAACCTATCAGGTTTGGGTCTTATGAGGATGGAGGGAGGTGAGAGCCAACAGCTTGTATAACGGTGAGGCTGGAGGAGAGTGCACTGGTGAACGGAAGCAGGTGTTCAACGCCGGGCTCATGGCGCTGAGCAACAACCGGGTTTGCAGACTAAGCAGTTGCTCATGACCCTTCGGGACACCCGAAGACCCATGAAAAGGATCGCGGTTGACAGGCAACTGCCACTGGTAACTCGCAACCCGCAACTCGCAACTTTTCAAGCAGAAAAGGAGTGAACGATGTCCAGAAATCATAAGGTGTGGAGGATAATCGTCCCAATAATTGCCTTGATGATATTCATCGGTGCAGGGAACGCATCGGCCCAGTGTGCGCCCAAGGTGGATAATTTCTATATTTTTGTTGACCAGTCCGGGTCCATGTACACGAGGTACATGAAGCTCAACATGGTAAAAATGGCGGCTGCCAAACAACTGATTGCCCAAATGGACGGAATGATTCCCGACCTGGGTCACAAGGGCGGCATCGATCTGTTTGCCGATTTTCAGGAAGTCCACCCCCTCGCCACATACAAACCGGGAGTGTTTGGACCTTCTCTGGGTGCGATAAAAGACGAGCGTAAGATCTTTGGCCGTGAAACACCCATGAAAACCGGCATCTTGGAGCTTGGGGATAAGGCTGTTCTCGACAAAGTGGTCGGACCGGTAACCGTAATCATGCTGACCGACGGCATGTCGTCGCCCGGCGAGGACCCCCTGGCCGTTGTCAAGCAGCTTGTTGAAAGGTACCCCCGGGTTTCATTCAATGTGGTCTCCTTCGCGCAACCCGGCGCCAAAGACCCGAAGGTCAGAAAAGGCACGGGCCTTAACCAAGAGGAGGAACGAAGGGGCCAGAACACCAATCAGGAACTCGCCAAGCTGGGGCATGGCATTTTTGTGGAGGCCGCGACCATCTTCAACGATAAGGCGGCGCTGCAGAGCTTCCTGAACCAGGTATTCTGTGCGCGGGAAAAGATCATTCTGCGCGCGATCCAGTTTGACTTCGACAAATCCAACATCAAGCCGGAGTTTGAGCCCATCCTGGATGAGGCTGTGGACCAACTGAAGAAATGGGCTTATCCGTTTAAACTGGTGATCAACGGGCACACCGACGACAAGGGAGCCGCCGACTACAACCAGAAGCTGTCAGAGAGACGGGCCAAGTCGGTTCTTGACTACTTTGCCGCCAAGGGCATTGCTTCAGCTAAAATGAAGGCCGTTGGTTACGGTCTGAGGGACCCTATTGCGAGCAACAAGACGGAAGAAGGTCGAGCCCTCAATCGTCGAGTTGAACTTGATCTTCTGCAGTGAGCTTCCAGACCGCCGTCTGGAATGGCTGTCAGGCGTCCGACCGGTGAGCCGTAATGCTGATCGGCTTACGGGAAAAATACACGACAATGCTTTTGGAAAGGACGGGATTGTCATGAAGAACTCAAAACGTTTGCTGATAATGGTCCTGGTTGCTGGATTCCTCGGGTGTTTCTGTCCTCTTGTACTGGCCATGGATGAGGGCCAGATTCAACAGAAATTCGAGGCCTTTGAGAAAACATGGCTGAAGAAGCTCTCCGAGCAGGGACCCTATGGTGAGAAGAGCATGAAGGTTGAGAAGGGCGCAGGCGGTGGGGCCCTGTTTGCAGCCAAGTACGATGTCATTAAGGATAGGGCTGGAAGGTATATTCGGAAGACCAGTCAACCGAAAACCCCTTATGTTGGGGTGTTGCGCTATGACGTCTGGACTTGCAGCGCCTTCGGGAAAACCGCCGAGGAAGCCAAGTCCGGAAAGTTTGAGTGTGAGTTGACGAGCCAGAACCGGGAGATCTTTCGGTTTACGGGGACCGAATGGGTCTATTGAGCGAACTCGCCCGAGGTCCTTTGGGTCCTGGCTGCTGCCCGGTCAGAATGAATTGAAATGGCTGAAGTCTTCTTTCCAGGGGGTGTTTGAGCGGCTTCATCAAAACGAGCTACCGACACCCCCACTCCTTCCAGGCGGGATTGTAGGCTTCATGCCCAACACGCTCCCAACCAGATGAAAGACAAAACAACCAACAGCTCAACCATCCACATAGTCTGTCTCCTCAACGGAATACGGCCGATCGACACCAGTGTGTCAAGGGAGCTTGTAGGTACCGCTCACATCCTTTGAAAGGCCGCCTATTCCACTTTCGTCGTCTAATTGCTTGAATGACATCATGGACCAGCTGAACCGAAGCGTGCCGGTTATGCCTCTGGCTGCTCCGGTACCGCCACTAATGCTCCCGGTGATGCGGCTTCCCTTCTCCATTCGCGTCCCTCTCAGGGTCAGATAAATCTCATGCCCCTCCAGACTCCGCCATATGCAACAGAATTTCCTTGTTACCTTCCCCATGTGAACACCTCGTTATGCCACTGTGTGAAGAGTTGTTTTGAATTAACGTTTTCTTGGTGCGCAAGGAGTATGGAACGATGCGGGGAAAAAGAGGTGGGACCTTGGTCCAACAACGTTGGATCATCGGCGACTCGAGTGTCCCAGAAGGTCCGGCAGGATGATGAAGCTCGTCATTCATTTCGTTTCCCGGCTTCCCGGCGCGGGGACAAACCCTGGTGCCTCAGTCCAGTGAGACGGGCACCGGCTTGACCTTCCAGATGTCCCGGCAATACTCACGGATGGCCCGATCGGAGGAGAACTTACCCATGCGGGCAACATTGAGGATCGACCGGCGGGTCCAGCTCTCCTGGTCGCGGTAGACCTGGTCAACCTGCCACTGGGCCTCCACGTAGGGGGCGAAATCAGCGAACAACAGGAACGGGTCATGGAACAGCAGGGAATCGAGCAAAGGTTTGAAGAGTTCCCGGTCGCCTCTGGAAAAATGCCCGGAACGAATTCGTTCGATCACTGCCTGCAGCTCCGGGTTGCCTTGGTAGTAGGCCGACGGCTGGTACCCGTTCTTTTGAAGCGAGGATACCTCCTCGGCGGTCAGGCCGAACAGGAAGAAATTATCGGCCCCCACCTCCTCCCTGATTTCGACATTCGCCCCGTCCAGGGTGCCGATGGTCAAGGCGCCATTCATGGAGAACTTCATGTTGCCGGTGCCCGAGGCCTCCTTGCCGGCGGTGGAGATCTGTTCCGACAAATCGCAGGCGGGGTAGATGAACTTCGCGTTCTTAACGTTGAAGTCGGGAAAGAAGACGACTTTGAGTCGACCGTTCACGTCGGGATCACCGTTGACCACCTCGGCCACGGAGTTGATCAGCTTAATGATCAGCTTCGCCATGAAATAACCCGGCGCGGCTTTGCCGCCGAAGATGAATGTCCGGGGGCAGAGGTCGCAGGCGGGGTCGAGTTTGATCCGGTTATACAGGGCAACGATGTGGAGTACGTTGAGATGCTGGCGTTTGTACTCGTGGAGCCGTTTCACCTGAATGTCGAACATGGAGGACGGATCGACTTCGATCCCGGTGCGCTCAAGGATCAGGCGGGCGAGCCGCTGCTTGTTCCCGCGCTTAACGTGCCGCCACTCTTCACGAAAAGCGCCGTCATCGACAAACTGCTCGAGCCGCCGCAGCTCCTCCGACCTGCTGATCCAGTCTTCACCGATTTTTGCTGTGATCAGCCGGGTCAACCCTGGATTGCTGAGCACCATGAAGCGGCGCGGGGTGACCCCGTTGGTCTTGTTGCTGAATTTCTCGGGCGTCATCTCGAAGAAGTCGTGCAGCACGTCCTGTTTGAGCAACCGGGTGTGGAGCTCCGCCACGCCGTTGATGGCATGGCTGCCGACGCAGGCCAGGTGCGCCATCCGCACATAGCGTCCGCCGCTTTCGTCGATGAGGGACATCCGGGCCACCCGGGCATCATCCCCCGGGAACCTGGTCCTGACTTCATCGAGAAAGCGCCGGTTGATTTCATAGATGATTTCAAGGTGCCGGGGCAACAGAGTGGCGAAGAGATCCACCGGCCATTTCTCGAGGGCCTCCGGCAGCAGGGTGTGATTGGTGTAGCCGAAAGTGGTGCGGGTGATCTCCCAGGCTGGGTCCCAATCCAAATCGTGTTCGTCGATCAGGAGCCGCATCAGCTCGGCGACACTCAAGGCGGGGTGGGTATCGTTGAGCTGAATGGCGAAGCGGCTGGAGAATCGGCTGAGGTCGCCGTCAATCAGCTTGTGCACGTGCAGCATGTCCTGGAGCGAGCAGGAGACGAAGAAATACTGCTGTTCCAGCCGCAACTGTTTGCCCTGGATGGGTTCATCGTTGGGGTAGAGCACTTTCGTGATGTTTTCCGAGAAGACTTTCTGGTCGACGGCCCCATAATAGTCACCCACATTGAAGGCCTCGAATTCGAAGGATTCAATGGCTTCCGCTTTCCAGAGGCGCAGCGCATTGCAGGTGTTGACCCGGTAGCCCAGGATGGGAGTGTCGTAGGCGACCCCTTTCACCATCCGGTGAGGAAGCCAGCGAACCCGGTAACGACCCCGATCATCCTCATAAGGTTCGGTACACCCCCCCAAGCTCACCTGGTAGGTGATCTCCGGACGTGCGATCTCCCAGGGGTTGCCCAGGTGAAGCCACTCGTCGGTATGTTCCACCTGCCAGCCGTCTCGAATCGCCTGGTCAAAGATACCGAATTCGTAACGGATTCCGTACCCGATGGCAGGGATCTCAAGGGTTGCCAGGGAATCAAGATAGCAGGCCGCCAGCCTGCCCAGCCCGCCGTTGCCCAGGCCGGGTTCCTCCTCCTGATCAAAGAGGGCCTGAACATCGAAACCTTCCTGTTCTGCCGTCCTGCAGACCCGGTCGTGGATGCCGAGGTTGATCAGGTTGTTTTCCAAATGGGGGCCGAGAAGAAACTCCGCCGAGAGATAACTGACAATTCTCACATCCGCGCCACGCACTTGCTCGACGCTTTTGATCCAACGATGCAGGAGCTGGTCCCGCACGGTATAGGCCATGGCCATGTAGAGGTCGTTCCTGGTGGCTATCTCCGGGAATCGGCCCTGGGTGTAAAGGATGTGCTCACGAAACGTGCGTCTCATGCCCTCGAGACTCAAATCGGAACGACTGCCGGCACGTTCTTGCGCCGGTGGTTGCTTGGCCCTGCTTTTCTTCACCATTATGGGGCTCCCTATGCTCATTTGCTCGTTGCTGGTCTTAAACTCCAAGTCACTGTGTCAGGTAACCATCCTATCAGCTTCCTCGACTTTGCTGATTGCTGCCTGAAGTGCCTCGATCAGTGATTGCTGCTCAAAAGGTTTTCGCAGGTAGGCTATGGCATCTGTTTCCGCCGCCCTCCTCTGCCATTGCGGGTTATCCTGAGCGGTAATAAAAATGATCGGATACTTCCTCCCGGATGAAGCAAGGTGCTCGTAAAGGTCCAGGCCCGACATGCCCGGGAGGCGAATGTCCAGAACGATACACCCCTGGGCGTGAGGCCGGTCGGCGAGGAGGAAGTCCTCGGCGGATTCGAAGGTCATCACCTGGTACCCATTCACGCTGAGCAACCGCTTCAGGGCCTTTCGCACGGAATCGTCATCGTCCACAACGAACACGGCAGGGGGTTTCCCGGGCAACACACCGCTCTCCTTCCTGGAAGCGGTTTCACCGATTGGCCGCAGGCATTTTTCGCTCAAAGCCTGAAACTCAAAGCGGGGGCCAGCCTCGAAAAACATTCTTCCATGGCGGTCGGAGGCTATTTCGTGTGGTCCTGATGGCAAAGCAGGCACTCCATCCGGCCCTGCTGCTGGTTCATGCCATCCGTGTAGTCAGGATAACCTTCCGGACCGTGGCACTCGATACAATGGGAGATTTCTTTCGACGGTGTCCACCGTGCAGGCTTCCATTTTCCGTCAGAGTATTCATTCAAAGCCTCCACCACGGTATAGACGACTTCCCCGGCCACCTTGGCGCAGCGCTCATATTTCTCTTTGGATGTGACCTCCGCTCCAGCGGCCAGCGTCCATTTGGAAACCGATGTGTGGCAAAGCGGGGTCATCGCTTTGACCTTGATCTGCCCGGGACTTGCCGAAATATCGTCGAACCGCTCCGTCGGGAATTCCATTCCCGCATACCACCACATCATCCGGTCAATCACCTGGGCATAGCTGTGATTTTCATCGTATAGCACGAGGTTGATAATGCACGAACTGACGCCCAGGGCACCACAAAGGGTGCCATGCCCGGCATAGCCCTGGCCAGCGTGCGCGAACATATAGTTCGGCAGGGTTGTCCAGGGGTAGCCGACCTGTTCTTTCAAAAGGCTGGTGAACCCCAGCCAGGCACCATTCCCTCACCCTTTCTCCTTGAGATAGCTGCGATAGGCCCGTCTGCCAGCCTCCAGGGGATCTAGTTTGACCCACTTCCAGGGCAGGGGCGGTGGTTCAGTTGCTGTTGACGTTGAAGGCGCTATAAGGCTGGCGCCATAACCAGCTATTCCTCCAGCGAGGAAACTTCCGGCGCTCGTCAGGAAACCGCGACGCGAAACTGAGTCCGCTCTCTGTTCTTGTTCCACCACAATGTCCTCCTTGGTTATCCTCATCTCACACCGGGATGTCTCCCGGTGCCGCCTCTGCTGCCCGCATGACCCGCGACAGCACTGGCAACCGCTCCCACGGCGGCACAGCGTGCCGATCCCCTGAGCAGGTAATCGCGACTACTGGTCGGGCGTGATCCTGGTAATTTTCGATCCTTGAAGGCCCACCCCACCCATCAGGCCCTTCTGGTCGAAAATAAAGGCGTAAATCCCCTCCTGTAGAGTCGTGGTGGACAGGCTCTTCCCGAATCCCTGGTCCAGCAAGACCACACTTGGACCAGTCCCAACTTCCCAGCCATCACTTTGTTCAAGATATTGGAGCGATTCTTCGTCCATGAAAAACAACACATAGCCAAATGACTGAACCCCAGCCTGAAAGCCATAGGAGGCCGCAAGAGAGCGATAATAGGCAACGGTCTCTCCGGCTTTACGAAGTGCTCCATCCCCAAATTGCCCGCCGACCAGAAAACCTGCCTTGACAATATTCGGAAAAATAAGCACCGCCTTGGCCTTGTCGGCCAACGCCCTGGTATCGGGAGTATTCCTGAAAAGACTGGTCAGGGCTTGAGACGCCTGCGCATCGATTTCCTTGGCACTGCTCGCCCATGCCGTCGATGCCCCCAAACCGTGGAGCATTAAAGCGGCGGTCAACAGAGCAACGCCTGCCAATCCCCATCGGGTAGCCTTGTTGTTCTTCTTTCGCATTCTCTAATCCTTTCTCTTTGATGTGTTCTTGCTGTCTTCAAAGCTATTCCAGGATTCCCGCGCTGGAAAGGCTCGGGCTTGTCCACCAACCCCAAAAGCCCGCTCAGGAACCTCTGGCCCACCCAATACAGAAAGATGAACAGGGGAACACTGCGGAGCAGGGCGAAAACGGGGAGAAGAGTCCGAGGAAAAAGGCCAGCGCCACAACGGATGGTTCGAAGAATCCTTTCAACTGGAACATCGCTATCTCCCCAGACAACTGATCGTCGCTGGATCCATCTCAAACAGATCCCAGTTCCGGCCAAAGCCGGACTGCTGTGCCGGAGAGGACTTCGGCGCGTGGCCGCAGGCTCCTTTCGTCCAAACCCAGATATACAGCAGCGCCTATTCTACAGCATGTTCTCCCTTGGATTCATTAACCATACAACAGGCTGGGGAAAAAATGATATTGGACCTTGGTCCAACAATAAGAGCCAGTGCCTGCATGGCTTCGAGTCCCTGCCAGTCCGCGAATCAAGCGAGGTCCCCAGGCAAGTGCGCCACCATTTTGGCCACGACCTGGTCCCGGTGAACGTGAGGGGCCTCCTTGGGAAGGACCCGAGCAACGGCATTCACCGAAGTTGCCTTTTTCTGGCCCATGAAGTAGGATTTTAGGATGGTCGAGATGACCTGAAAGACTGCCCTAAGTACAGCGCCACAAAAGAAAGTGTCCATTATCTCCGGGCGTCATTTCGCCATGCTTCTGAGCGGGATACCCACCCTGAATCAGTTCTTCGAGTCCCTGGAATTGAGGCGAAACCCCGGCTCCGAACACCGCCGCCTGCTGGTCGAGCAAATGCGCGTGCGCTGCAGCCATCGCAATCTCGACTGGACAATCTCCCGGCCGATTGTCAAAGGCCACGGAGGAACCATGGAGGCTTCGAACAACAAGGATGGCGGCGCTACCTTTGCCTTCACGCTCCCCACTCACCAGGGTGGTCCGTCGTAACTGGGAAAAACATCTGATACTGCTCGGCGAAGGTCATCACCCTGTCTGGCATGGCTCCTATTGGACCAAGGTCCAATAGACACTCCTTCTCCCGCTGATATTAAGGTGTTTGACCGAGCGGGATCGGCATGTCCCCAATCTATAATATCTTGCGTCTGCCGGGAGATAACCCGTGAATCCGAAACGAATCATCATTCTGATCATTGCGTTCATTGCTTCGGCCCTGATTGTGTGGCATGATCTTCCCATTGAGTTTCCAGGCATAGTTTTCAAGGTGTTCATGCTCTTTCTGAAAGTATTCGCCGTAGTTGCCCTGACCATTTTTGCCTTTCTGTTCGCAGGCAAGAAGAAGTCGTCTTAGCAACCGTCACCCGCATCACCCTTAAGGAGCCAGCGATGGGCAGGACTTATCGGAGAGCACCGTCGGAAACCGTTCCACTGGGCGCACTCAGGCGCTGTCTGCCCTGGCTTTACGGAATCATCCTGGTCGTTGCGATCAGCGGTTGCGCCCATTACTCAATCAACCAGCCCTTGAGACAGGCCGATCCTGACGCTGGTTATCGGGGCAGAAACCTCATCGATCCGGAAAACGATGACCATTTGCTGCTGCTGCTCACTTTCTCCGGGGGAGGAACCCGGGCCGCCGCCTTTTCCTACGGGGTCCTCGAAACCTTCCGCGACACGGCGGTTTTCATCCAGGGCCGCCAAAGGAGGCTGCTGGACGAAGTGGACTGGATCTCGGGTGTTTCCGGCGGGAGCTTTACCGCGGCCTACTATGGCGTCTTTCGGGACCGTATCTTTGAAGATTTTGAGGCCCGTTTCCTTAAGAAGAATATCCAGGGCGACCTCGCCCGTGCCACCCTCTTCAACCCCATCAACTGGGTAAAGCTCCTGTCGGGGTACTATGATCGCAGCGACCTCGCCGCGGATTACTACCACGAGCATGTCTTCGAAGGAAAAACCTACGCCGATCTGCTCGCCGGGGAACAGCCGATGATCGTCATCAACGCCACGGACATGGTCCAAGGCACCAAGGTTGCCTTCCTCCAGGATACCTTCGACCTGATCTGTTCGGACCTTTCAACCTTTCCCATCGCCCGCGCGTGTGCCGCTTCGTCGGCGGTACCCATGGTTCTGACTCCTATCACCTTGCGCAACTACGCCGGCCAGTGCGGCTACCAGATGCCCGAGGCGCTCGCCCAGGCCATGCGACCGCCCAGGGACTTCAGCTCCCGGCGTTTCGACCTTGCCAACGACATGCTGCCCTTTCTGGATTCCCAAAAAAAGCCCTATATCCACCTGGTGGACGGAGGAGTTGCCGACAACCTGGGCCTTCGAGCCGCACTGGAGCGGGTCACGCTGCTGGGTGATCCATGGACCACCCTGAAGTATGCCAACTTGGAGAACACCCACAAGATCGCTTTTATTGTGGTGAATGCCGAGACCGCGATCAACGACAAGTGGGATCGGTTTGAACAGGTGCCGCCCTTGGTCGCCATGCTCGATTCATACTCCTCGATCGCCATCGAACGCTACAATCGGGAGACGGTGGCGCTCCTGGTTGAGAGTTTCCCTCGCTGGGCCGATGAGATCCGCCGCGGGCGGTGCGGCTCGAATCCGATTTCGACGGAACCGGGGACTTGCGGGGATATTGAGTTCTACCTTGTCCAGGTGAGATTTGACGCTTTGGACGATGAGGTCGAACGCAACTTCCTGAAACGTCTTCCCACCTCCTTCGTATTGCAGCCGCAAGAAGTGGACCGGCTCCGGGAGGCTGCCCGTCGCATCCTCTCCGAATCCCCGGAATTCCAGCGGTTGCTTCAGGATCTCAAATAGCAGCTCGGTCATGGGAGTTCGGATCCCTGTTTCGATGAGAGCCCCTCCCACCAATCAGATGGTCGGCTTCACGGCGCGCCTCCGCGACAGGCCCAGTCCCTGCCGGTCTTCCTGCAGCGCCCGGAGCTGGTCCTCGATATCGATGATGTGACGCTCAACTGCGAGATTGAGATGCTCGAGGTAATGCTGCACCGCCACGCGCCGTTCCGGAACGGGCACAGCATCAGCCAAATCCATCAGGGCGGAACGCAACCGCCGCATCACCTGGATCGAGGTCGCCCCATACTGCCTGATCTCGTCAAAGGCAAGCACCAGGTAGTCTTCCCAGGTGGGCGTGGGGAAGATAAGCCGGAGCGTTCCCGTTGCGTCACCGACATACCCGGCCTCGAGCTCGCGTCGGCCAAGACGGCGCAGCAGGTCTTCGATCTGGTCGAGGGCCTGGACGGCGGTAGTAGGGTCGTTGATGGCAGGGGAAAGCGCCCTGATGGCAACATCCACCAGCAGTCGAAGCGGGTACTTGGGATCCTGCTCGAAGGTACGCTCACTCTCTAACCTTATGGCGCGCCGCAGACTCGCCTCAGGGATGGTGTTCTTTCCGCCGTGCACCCTCAGGAGCAATGATTCTTCACCCACGGTGTCACCCACCGCGCAATCCATGACGATGACGGCATCCGCCTCACCGGCCAGGCGAACCAGGGCTTTCACATCGAATGCCGCTACGGCTCTGGGCTCTCCGGTATAGTAACAGGTTTGGCTGACCTTGAGATTCTGCACCTCTTCGGCCATGCTGCTCAACAGAGCAACCTTCTCAGCCGCTGTTGCATCGAGTAAGGGAAAGCTTTCCTTCACCACCTTGCGCCCTCTTTTACCGATGCTTTGTAGAACTCGGGTGATTTGGAGGCTGGTCAAGCGCTGAACGAGACGGGCGAATAACATGGTGCTGGCGATGAGCAGCAGGATGACAATCATGGTCGACAGCAGGGGCACCTTGCCCGAGCCGTGGCGGTCAATCCAGGCCAGGGCGGCAATTGCGTACAAAAAGGTGGCGATGAATATCCCCAGGGAATGGTAGAGCACCGGGTCGCGCCCAAGCCAGAGGACCAGGCGAGGCGAGTAGGCCGTGGCGCTGAACTGGACCATGACAAAGGCCAGAGAAAAGACGATGCCGGTAAGGGCCATCATGCCTGAGGCGATGGAGGAGAGAAGCGCCTGGGCCGAGGCAACTGAGACGTTCTGATTGTAGGAAGCCAGGTAAGCGTTTTCAAACCGCGGCAGGGTGAGTGCCGCTACCGCGGTTACGCTCACATAAATCATGGGTATCATCCAGACCGGCCTCTTTGACCCATACCACCTGAGCAAGCGAATCATGGTATACCCTCACTGGTAGCAATTTTGACTTGAAGCCCAAAGCGCCATATCGGGCAGCCTCAGGAAGGGCTGTCTTCAAATTCATGATGACTCTTACCGGCTTCACGAATAGAATAACATACCTTCTACCGCGAAAAGCTATTGGACCTTGGTCCCATTCGGATCGTCGCGCTTCGGGTCGATTCTGAATCTGCCTCGGATAATGTTCTCGACCGTTATTGGACCAAGGTCCAATTGATTCGCTCTCTAAGTCTAGATAATAATTTGAGAGCCATCGGGATGGTCCGTGACTTACAAGGAAGAGTCGCCCCGATATTCGTCTCCGGTTTTCCCGCCTGGGATTAGTGGAACGGGACTGCGAGCCACGACAATCGTCGGAAGACTCCTGGCCGGTAGCGGTCTCATGGATCCAGGAAGGCGATAAAGAAGCCGCAGCCGAGAGGGACTTCATGAGCTCGGCGGGTGGTCCTTGGAATTTGTGACCATCAGTATGAGGAGACAGACATGAGAGCGCTGGAGAGTTGCGAGGAACAGAAGCGACTGGACGAAGCTCGCGAAAAGGGCGTTCCCTGGAAAAAGTGGGGCCCGTATCTCAGCGAGCGGCAATGGGGGACCGTTCGGGAAGACTACAGCGAGGGAGGCGATGCGTGGGACTATTTCACCCACGATCACGCCCGCTCACGGGCCTACCGGTGGGGCGAGGACGGTCTTGCCGGCATATCGGATGGGAAACAACGCCTCTGCTTTGCGGTAGCCCTGTGGAACGGCAGAGATCCGATCCTCAAGGAACGCCTCTTCGGACTCACCAACAGTGAAGGGAACCATGGCGAGGATGTCAAGGAATACTACTTCTACCTCGACAGCACCCCGACCCACTCCTACCTGAAGTATCTTTACAAATATCCCCAGGCGGCCTATCCCTATACAGACCTGGTAGATACCAACCGTCAACGCTCGCGCCACGAGTTCGAGTATGAACTGCTCGACACCGGAGTTTTCGACGGTGACCGCTATTTCGATGTGTTTGTGGAGTACGCCAAGGAAGCGCCGGAAGACATCCTGGTGCAGATCACCGCCTTCAACCGCGGGCCGGAAGCGGCCGAACTGCACCTCCTTCCGACGCTCTGGTTCCGTAACGACTGGGCGGAATGGGTGGCTCAGCCCTCGCCCAAACCGATACTCAAGGAAATCGAGGGGCCTGCGGGGACGAAGGCTGTCGCGGCGGCGCATTCGGCCCTGGGGGCATACACCCTTTACTGCGAAGGGGAGATGCCGCTCCTCTTCACCGAAAACGAAACCAATAACGAACGTCTTTTTCCGGAATACCCGAACGCCAGTCGGTACGTGAAAGACGGCATCAACAACTATCTCGTGCTTGGCCAGGAAGGCGCCGTAAACCCTGAGAAGACGGGCACAAAGGTATCGGCGCACTACCGGCTCAGGATCGGCGCGGGCGAATCGGCAAGGGTACGGCTGCGCCTCACCGACCAGGCCCCGGCAGCGCAGGGCAAGAAACCCAAAACCAAGGCCTCCCCCTTCGGGCAGGCCTTTGACAGGACCCTGACCGCCCGGCTCCAGGACGCTGACGAGTTCTATCGCTCGGTAACCCCTCCCAACGTTACGCCGGATGAGGCGAACGTGATGCGCCAGGCCCTGGCCGGGATGCTCTGGAGCAAGCAGTATTACTTCTTCGATGCCGATCACTGGCTGGAGGAGCACCAAGCCCACCCCCTCGACCGGGAAAGCCGCAACTTCCGCAACCGGGAGTGGTTCCACATGATCAACGACCATGTGATCTCCATGCCGGACAAGTGGGAATACCCCTGGTATGCCGCCTGGGATCTCGCCTTCCACACCATCGCCCTCGCTATCGTCGACCCCGATTTCGCCAAGGAGCAGCTCAACCTCATGCTCCGTGAAATCTACCTCCACCCGAGCGGCCAGATCCCCGCCTACGAATGGAACTTCAGTGACGTCAACCCGCCGGTGCACGCCTGGGCGACCCTCTTCCTGCACCGGACCGAACAGGCCCTGCGGGAAAAAACGGACCTCAAATTCCTGAAGCGTTCCTTCACCAAGCTCATGTTGAACTTCACCTGGTGGGTCAACCGTAAGGACCGGTTCGGCAAGAACGTCTTCGAAGGGGGCTTTCTCGGGCTCGACAACATCGGGGTCTTCGACCGGAGCGCCCCTCTGCCCACGGGCGGCTACCTCGAACAGGCCGACGGCACCGCCTGGATGTCGCTCTTCTGCCAGAACATGATGGAGCTGAGCGTCGAACTGGCGGCTCACGACCCGGACTTCGAAGACCTGACGACGAAGTTCGTCGAGCATTTCCTCTGGATCGCCGCCGCTATCAACCGCCCGGGAGATGACGGCATGTGGGACGACGAGGACGGGTTCTATTACGACCTGCTGCGGCTCCCGGACGGCAGCGCGACGCGACTCAAGGTGCGGTCCATGGTCGGTCTCCTGCCGCTCTGCGCGACGACCGTCATCGAGAAATGGCAGCGGGAAAAGGTGCCGCGCGTCGTCGAGCACTTCATGGAACGGGTGAGGCGGATGCCCGAACTCCGGCAATACGTTCATGCGACCGGACCGGGGCATCAGGGCGTCGCGGAGCGGGGCATCTTTGCCTTGGTCAACGAGGAGCGGCTGCGGCGCATTCTGACGAAGATGCTCGATGAGAACGAGTTTCTCAGCCCCTACGGGATCCGGGCGCTGTCGCGCTACCACCTGGAACACCCCTACCGCTTCTGGGTCCACGGCGAGGAATTCCGAGTCGGCTATCTTCCGGCTGAATCCGATTCCGGGATGTTCGGCGGCAACTCCAACTGGCGCGGCCCCATCTGGATGCCGGTCAATGTTTTGATCGTTCGGGCGCTGCTGAACTACTATCTCTTCCACGGCGACCATTTCAAGATCGAATGCCCGACGGGTTCCGGCAAGCTGATGAATCTCTTTGAAGTGAGCAAAGAGCTAGCCGACCGCCTGACGAGGATTTTTCTCCGCGACGACCAGGGGCGGCGCCCGGTGTACGGCGGCTCGGAGAAATTTCAGAACGACCCTCACTGGCGAGATCACCTCCTCTTCTACGAATTCTTCCACGGCGACAACGGTGCCGGACTCGGGGCGAGCCACCAGACTGGCTGGACGGGGCTCGTGGCGAAGCTCATCCAACTTTACGGCACGCTCGACCCGGAGAAGGTCCTCGAGGCCGGCAAAGCGGCGGCCTTCAATCGCGGCGCCTCGGAAACATGAGGAGAGAGGCAATGAAACCATGGCCGAAATATCCGCTCATCTATGAAATCAATACCTGGGTCTGGCTTCGCGAGCTCGGGCAGAAATACCGGGAACCCATCACCCTGGCTTCCGTGCCATCGGAAGAATGGGATGCCCTGGCTGCTTTCGGCTTCGACGCGGTCTGGTTCATGGGGGTTTGGGAGCGAAGTCCGGCAGGCATTCGGATCTCCATGAGGAACGAGGGCCTGCTGGCGGATTTCCGCCGGGCCCTTCCTGACTTCACGGACCAGGACAATGTCGGTTCGCCTTATTGTGTTCGCCGCTATCTGGTTGACGCCGAACTCGGCGGCCGGCAAGGGCTGGCCTTGGCCCGCGAAGCGCTGGCCGGGCGCGGCCTCCGCCTGATCCTGGACTACGTTCCCAACCACGTTGCCCCCGACCACCCGTGGGCGCTCGAACATCCGGAATACTTTATCCAGGGAACAGCGGAGGATCTGGAGAGAGATCCTGACGCCTTTCTCTCCGCGGGCGAGAAGGTCATCGCCTGCGGCAAAGACCCTTACTTCCCCGCCTGGCCCGATGTGCTGCAGCTCAATGCCTTCCATCCCGGACTCCGTCAGGCAGCCATCGAGACCGTTGCGGAGATCGCTTCCCAGTGCGACGCCATGCGGTGCGACATGGCCATGCTGCTCATGAACCAGATCTTTGAGCGGACCTGGGGGGAGCGCACCGGCCCCAAACCGGCGGCAGAGTACTGGCCGGAGCTCATCTCGGCGGTGAAAAGAACCCAGCCCGCCGTCAAATTCATCGCCGAGGCCTATTGGGATCTCGAATGGGAACTGCAGCTGCACGGTTTTGACTACTGCTATGATAAGCGGCTCTATGACCGCCTGGAGCATGAGGCTGCCGAGAGCGTACGGCTCCATCTCTGTGCCGACCTTGCTTACCAGGATAAACTGGTACGCTTCATCGAAAACCACGATGAACCGCGGGCCGCCAACACCTTCCACCCCTCGAAGCAGCTGGCCGCAGCCGTGACGGTAGCCACGCTGCCCGGTGCCAGGCTGTTTCACGAGGGTCAGTTTGAAGGGCGGACAATGAGGCTGCCCGTGTTCCTGGGCAGACGCCCTCAAGAACCTGTGAACATGGAACTCCAGGCCTTCTACCGAAACCTGCTCCAGGCCGTCAACACGGACGCGTTCCGCGAGGGGGAGTGGCGCCTGTGCGAGCGGAATGGCTGGCCGGATAATCAGAGTCACCTCAACCTGGTGGCCTGGTGCTGGCGTCACGGCGCGGATCGGTATCTTATCGTCGTCAACCTGTCGGACTATCGCTCGCAGGGATTGGTGCGGGTCCCCTGGAACGAGGTGGGTGCCCAGAGGTGGCGGTTGATCGATCCGCTGTCCGGGGAAGAATTCGAGCGAGACGGCAGCGTAATGATCGAGACGGGGCTCTATGTGGACCTCGCTCCCTGGCGCTGCCATTTCCTGAAGTTGCTGAAGCTGCAGTTCCGGATCGGGGAATTATTGGAGTGAACGACGGTGGTCCGCTTTCCGGCTGTCGGGCTCCTCCAGGTCTTGCGTCGCGAGCACGGTCTGCCAGGGATGGTGTTCATCGGGGCTTGGTTTGGAAGCATGCACAGGTTGGGTTGAGTGACTACGCGACCCAACACAAGGGCTGAGGCGAAAGGCAACCTTTCGACCTCAAGGACTGCAACAAAGGAGAGGTTTTATGAAAAGGTTCGTTGTTCTTGCATTAACCGTGTTGGTTGGGTTGTCCGTTGCCGCAGGGGCCATGGGAAAAGAGGCGAAGAAGCCCACCATCACGAAGGAAAACGTGGCTACGGTCACCGCCGAGGTCCTGGCCATCGATTTGAACGCCCGCGTGGTGACGCTCAGAGGCCCCAAGGGCAATGTGTTCGACCTGAAAGTCGGAGAAGAGGCCAAGAACCTCCCGCAGCTGAAAGTTGGAGATTTGGTGACGGCCAAATTCTATGAGTCGATTGTCGTTGAGGTGAGGAAACCTGGGGAACCTGGCGGGGTATCGGCCAGCGGAGCCGTGGCGACGGCCGAACCAGGGGCGAAGCCGGGAGGGATGGTGGCCAGTCAGGTCACGGTAACCACAACCCTCGAAGCGATCGACCCGAAAAAGACCTACGTCATCCTCAAGGGGCCGGAAGGCAATTCCGTCAGGGTTAAGGTCCGAGAGCCCAAGAACCTCAAGAACGTTAAGGTGGGCGATCAGGTAATCATCAGCTATACTGAAGCCCTGGCCATTTCCGTGGAAGTTGCCAAGAAGAAATAATTTTCTTGCTGCAAGACTTGAAAACAACCTCGGAGAAGATCTTGCTGCCAGCCCCTCTTCATTGATCGGCGGATATGGGGATGGAGAGCCGCCAGCCAAAGCAAGGGGAGACCGAATAAAGATGACTGGAAGGCAGGATCTTTTTCCGAGGGCATGGCGCGGCGACTAGTACAGCGCGGCATAAGTCTCAAATCGCTTATGGCAGGTGTCCTGCTGTTCCCCTTCCTGTTGCGTTTCATGGTCATTCAACGCAACCTACGGAGAGCATCGGCCCTAACGCGAGGATGGTAGGTTGCGTTGAGAGGAGCGAAACGCAACATGTGTAAGGGTGCCGAACTTTCGCCGCGCTGTACCAGGGGAACTTTGGAGGAGGATTGAGAGCGGTGGATTTTCCAGGGCAAGAGCGTCTGAAGATGGGAGACAGCGGACAGAAAAGCCGGGCGGTTCGCAGGGTGCTATTCCGGCAACGCCTTCTGGCAGTCTTCAATGCGTTCGGCCGAGTGTTTCCTCAAAATGGCTCCGCCTTCCCAACCCTGGATGAACCCGCTCTCCTGGAGAAAGCCGGCCGCCTGACCGGCCTCGCTGACTTTGGCGACGAATCGTTCCGCGAACCTCTCGGGATCCTCCTACAAGCGCTTCATACCGATGCCCGCCTGAATCTTGTGGGGAGGATTGCCGCCCACAATGACGTGTTGCGACTCCTCTGCAACCGGCTTCGTCTCGTGGATGATCGCAAGCAGCATCCAGCAATTCCTGACCAGATCATCTCCCGCCCGCTGTTCATCACCGGCCTGCCCAGATCCGGGTCGACCCTGCTCCACGCTCTTCTGGCTCAAGATCCCGCCTTACGGGCCCCCGCAACCTGGGAGGTCATGTACCCCTCGCCGCCGCCGGAGCGCGCCCGCATCCATTCCGACCCGCGCCTGGCCCGAACGGCCAGGGACTTGAAATGGCTGGAGCTCTTGATGCCGGACTTCAAGAGAGTGCACCTCATCGATGCCCGCCTGCCTCAGGAATGCATTGCCATTACGGAAATGGCTTTCATGAGTTACGTGTTCGAATCCATGTTCTTTCTTTCCTCCTATCGCCAGTGGCACGAGGACGTCGACAAAGTTCCGGCCTATGAATTTCACCGCGGGTTCCTGCAGCACCTGCAGTGGCGTTGTCCCGGAAACCGCTGGGTGCTCAAGGCGCCCTGTCACCTGATGGCGTTGGAGGCGCTGTTCCAGGTCTATCCTGACGCCGGCATCATCATGACTCACCGTGACCCCGTTAAGGTACTTGGTTCGTGCACCAGTTTCACCGAAGTGCTGCGGTCACCTTTTACCGATGTGGTAGACCGGAAGACGATCGGCGTGGATGTGAGAGACCGCTGGGAGAAAGGATCGCACCTCGCGGTTCGGTTCCGGCAGCACAGAGAGGTCTTGTCGGAGCGCTTTTTCGATATAATGTACCTGGATTTCATCAGAGATCCGATTGGGTTGATCCGGTCACTCTATGAGCATTTTGAGATGCACCTGACGAACGCGGCAGAGGAGGCAATGTTGCGGTTCTTGACAGAAAATCCGCAACACAAGCACGGGGTGCATCGCTATGCCCTGAAAGACTACGGGTTGGATCCCGTTACTGAAAGGCGCCGATTCCAATTCTACATGGACTATTTTCGACTTGGAACCGAGTAGGCCTGGATCAATGACAGAGGTGGCTGTTCAGCCCCACCGCTGGATGCGGCGTCTCAATCTGATCCTCTTGATCATCGCCACGGCGTTTTTCTTATGGATGCTCAATGAAATCGGCTGGACCGAAATTGGCCGCCAATTCCTCCAAATCGGCTACTTTTCGCCGCTGCTGCTGATCCCATACGGCCTGATGAACGCCATCGGGGCACTCTCCTGGGACTACCTGCTTTTGACGAAAGCAGGACGCCCTTCCCTGAGCCGTCTGTTCTGGCTGCGCCTGGCCGGGGAGTCCCTCAATCAACTGACGCCGACCGCCTCCATGGGGGGCGAGCCATTCAAGGTCGTCCGCCTCCAGGCCGGAGGGATACCCTGGGAGGAAGCAGCAGCTTCGGTGGTGATCCAGAAGGGCATCATGGTGCTCAGCCTGGTGCTCTATATTTTCCTGGGACTGGCGCTGACCCCGCTCCTGCTGCCCGGTGCCACCGCCTACCTGGGCCTTCTGAGCTTCGGGGCCGTCATCCTGGCGGCCTTGGCTCTGGCCTTCCTGGTCGTCCAGCACCGGAACCCCTGTGTTTCGGGAATTCGGCTTCTGGAGAAAATCCATCTCTGTCCGGCCGGCCTCAAAGCCAGAGAAGCGGAATGCGCCAACCTGGATGCCTGGCTCTCCGGGTTTTACCGCGAACACCCGAGGCGCGGGCTGCTTGCCTTCCTCCTGTTCTTCGTGAGCTGGCTGGTTCATGGGGTGGAGGTCTATCTCTTTTTCCGGCTTATCGGCCATCCTCTTGACCTGAGCCTGGCCCTGTGTCTGGATGCCTTGACCGTCCTGGTTGCCGCCCTGGGCTTCATGATCCCCGTGTCTGCCGGGGTACAGGATGGGGGGACGATTCTGCTCTCCCTGGGCTTTAACCTCGGAGCCGCCATGGGCGCCGCCTTTTCCATCGCGCGGCGCCTGCGGGAGGCATTCTGGCTGGCCCTCGGCCTGCTGGTGGCCGCACGCGAGCGCTGAACTGCCGCCTTTTATTCCGTAGTGGAGGATGCTTTCCGCCGAAGCAAAAGAGTTCCATGACGACGAGCACCTGCAGCTCGCTCGTTCCCACCATTGGACCAAGGTCCAATAGACGCCCCGTCAAAACAGGTGCTACAGAACTTGCGGTTCTGTTCTTGAGATTATTTGGACCGTCCATCAGGTGCGCTGGACATGATGAGGAGAAGGCTTTATGCAGGATACAGAGCTCCACCCAAGATCATCACCGAGTAGACCCCGCCGACGTGGTCCTCACCGGGGCAGGTTCCTGAACTTGCTGCTGGGTGTTTTCCTGCTTATCGTCGCCGGCTGCGAGGAAAAGAAGCAGGCCCCCGCGGCGGCACCGCCACCCGAGGTCGAGGTGGTGCAGGTGATCCAGCAGGATGTGCCCGTCTATGCCGAATGGATCGGCACCACTGACGGCCTGGTGAACGCCAAGATCCGTGCCCAGGTGACCGGGTATCTGTTGAAGCAGACCTACAAGGAAGGAACGACGGTCAAGAAGGGTGACCTGCTCTTCGAAATCGATCCTCGGCCCTTCAAGGCGGCCCTCGATCAGGCCGTAGCTCAACTGGCCATTGCCAAAGCGAAACTGGGCAAGACGGAACTGGATGTGAAGCGGTACACCCCACTGGCCAGGGAAAGCGCCATCAGCCAGCAGGAACTCGATGACGCCGTCCAGGCCAACCTTGCGGCCAAAGCCGGGGTGCAGTCCGCCCAGGCCGCCGTCGAGCAGGCTCAGTTGAATCTCGACTTCACCAGAATTGTCTCCCCTATCGACGGCATCGCCGGCACCGCCATCGTACAGATCGGCGACCTGGTGGGACCAACCAGCACCGGTGAGCTCACCACCGTTTCTACCGTCAATCCCATCAAGGTCAACTTTCCCATCAGTGAACAAGAGTACATGAACGCGGTGCAGAGCCGGGAACGTACGGAGCAGAAGCAGAGCACAGCGGCTGACATGCCGCTCGAGGCGATTTTGGCGGACGGGAGCGTGTTTCCGCACCCGGGCAAGTTGTCCTACGCCGACCGGCAGGTAGATGTCAAGACGGGCACCATCCAGGTTGCCGCGCTGTTCCCCAATCCCGGCAATATCCTCCGCCCGGGACAGTTCGCACGGGTTCGTGCGCTCACGGAAACCAAACAAAATGCGATCCTGGTCCCTCAGCGTTCGGTGACCGAACTGCAGGGCGGCTTCCAGATCGCGGTGGTCGGACCGGACAACAAGGTCAGCATCCGCAATGTCAAAGCCGGCGAGCGGGTGGGGAGTCTATGGGTCATCGATGACGGCTTGAAACCCGGCGAAAGGGTGGTGATGGAAGGCGTTCAGAAAGTTCGGGAAGGCCAGATGGTCACCCCAAAGGAGGTGGCGGCCGAACTTCAGCCCGGCTCCGAAACATCGCCCTCATCTGCAACGAAAGCGGCCTCCGCTCCAGCCGCCAGGAAAGAGTAGCCTGCCATGGCCAGATTCTTCATCAATCGTCCCATTGTGGCCATGGTGATCTCGATCCTCATGGTGATCGTCGGCCTCGTGGCCATGTCCGGGCTGCCCATCGCTCAGTTCCCCAATATCGTTCCCCCCGAAATCCAGGTGAAAACCACGTACACGGGGGCCGACGCGGTGACCGTCGAACAGTCCGTGGCAACGCCCATTGAGCAGCAGATGTCGGGCGTTGACAACATGAACTACATGTATTCCATCAACGCCAACAACGGTCAGATGACGCTCTATGTCAATTTCGACGTGAAAACGGACGCCAATACCGACCAGATCCTGGCCCAGATGCGCCAGAGCCAAGCCGAATCCCAGCTGCCCGCCGACGTGCGGAGCTTCGGCGTGACGGTGCAAAAGTCCACCTCCGCGCCCCTCATCATGTTCGCGCTCTTTTCGCCCAACGGCACCTACGACGACATCTTTCTCGCCAATTATTCCTACATCAACATCAACGACCAGATGACGCGGGTCCCCGGCATTGCCAGCGTCCAGGTGTTCGGCGGGGGTCAATACTCCATGCGCTTCTGGGTGAAGCCCGATCAGCTCGCCAAGCTCAACATCACCATCCCCGAAATCGTCAACGCCATCCAGGCGCAAAACACGGTCAATCCCGCCGGGCAGATCGGCGCGGAGCCGGTACCAGAAGGTCAGGAATTCACTTACGCCGTCCGCGCCCAGGGGCGTCTGGTAACCGAGGAGGAGTTCGGGGCTATCGTCCTCCGGGCGCAGCCCGACGGGTCGCTGGTCCGCCTCCGGGATGTGGCCCGGATCGAACTCGGGGCGCAGACCTACAACCTCAAGGGGCGGCTCAACGGCAAGCCGGCAGCCCTCATCGCCCTCTATCAGCTGCCCGGCTCCAATGCCATCGATGCCGCCGACGGCACCAAGAAGCTCATGGAGCAGCTCAAGGCGAGCTTTCCGCCTGATCTGGACGTGGTTGTCGCCCTCGATACCACCCTCGCCGTTACCGAAGGCATCAAGGAGATCGTCCAGACCCTCTTCGAGGCGCTCTTCCTGGTCATCCTCGTTGTTTTCCTGTTCCTGCAGGGATGGCGGGCGACCCTCATTCCCCTCCTGGCCGTGCCCGTCTCCCTGGTCGGCACTTTCGCCCTGTTCCCGCTCTTCGGCTTTTCCATCAATACCTTGTCTCTCTTTGGGCTGGTCCTGGCCATTGGGCTGGTGGTGGATGATGCCATTGTCGTGGTCGAAGCGGTCGAACACCACATCGAACACGGGCTTTCGCCCAAAAAGGCGACCTTGAAGGCCATGGAGGAGGTTTCCGGGCCGGTCATTGCCATCGCCATCATCCTGGCCGCAGTCTTCGTGCCGACGGCTTTCATCCCCGGCATCACCGGGCGGCTCTACCAGCAATTTGCGGTCACCATCGCGGTCTCGGTCATCATTTCGGCCTTCAATGCGCTGACGCTCAGCCCGGCCCTCTCGTCTCTCCTTTTGCGCCCCAAGAAAGCCTCGCGCGGACCGCTGGCCGCCTTTTTCCGCTGGTTCAACCGGGTGTTCGACCGGGCCACCGGGGGCTACGTCAGCACCTGTGCACTGCTCATCCGCAAAAGTGCCTTATCGTTGCTGCTCCTTGCAGGAGTAACGGTCCTGACCGGAATGCTCGGCCGGACGATCCCGACCAGCTTCCTGCCCGAGGAGGACCAGGGCTACCTCTATGCCGGCGTGCAGTTGCCCGACGCGGCTTCGCTCCAGCGCACCGACGCGGTCATGAAGCAGGCCGAGGAGATCCTCGCCGGGACCCCCGGGGTCAAGTACTACTCGTCGGTGGTGGGTTACAGCATGTTGAGCAGCGTTCAGAACACCTACAGCGGCTTTTTCTTTGTCACCCTGGAGGACTGGGGAGAACGCAGAGAGCCCGAGGAGAAATACGAAGCCATCATGGCCCGTCTCAACCGGGAATTCCGGAAGATACCGGGCGCCATCGGGTTCGCCTTTTCGCCTCCGGCTATCCCCGGTATCGGTACTGCAGGTGGGGCCACCTTCATTCTCGAGGACCGGGCGGGGAAGGATATCTCGTTCCTGGCCGACAACGTCCGAAAATTCCTGGCCGCCGCCCGCCAGCGGCCGGAGCTGGCCAGTGTTACCACCACCTTTCTGCCCACCGTGCCCCAGGTCGCCGTGGATGTTGACCGGGACAAGGTGCTCAAGCAGGGGGTGCCGCTGAACGATGTCTATAAAACCCTCCAGTGCTTCATGGGCGGCATTTTTGTAAACTACTTCAATCGGTTCGGGCGCCAGTGGCAGATCTACGTGCAGGCGGAGGGTGACTATCGAACGCGGGCGGAAAGCCTCGGCCAGTTCTATGTGCGAAATGACGATGGGGTCATGGTGCCGCTCTCAGCGCTCACTACCACCCACACGTCGGCGGGCCCGGAATTCACCATGCGCTTCAACCTGTACCGCTCCGCGCAAATCAACGCCTCGGCCAAGCCGGGTTACAGCTCCGCCCAGGCGATGCAGGCACTGGAAGAGGTTTTCGCCGAAACCATGCCGCGCGAGATGGGTTTCGACTACCTCGGGATGAGCTACCAGGAAAAGAAGGCGCAGGAAGGGGTATCTCCGGCGGTGATCTTCGGCTTTTCACTCCTTTGCGTGTTCCTCATCCTGGCGGCCCAATACGAAAGCTGGAGCCTGCCCTTCAGTGTCCTGCTGGGAACCCCCATCGCCGTGGCGGGCGCTTTTGCAGCCCTGTGGGTCGGCCGTTATGAAAACAACATCTATGCCCAGATCGGTCTGGTCATGCTCATTGGGCTGGCGGCGAAAAACGCCATTCTCATCGTGGAATTCGCCAAAATGGGATACGACCAGGGCAAACCCATCGTGGAAGCGGCTCTGGAAGGGGCGCGCCTGCGGCTGCGGCCCATTCTCATGACCTCCTTCGCCTTCATCCTGGGCTGCGTCCCCCTGGCCAAGGCCAGCGGCGCCGGGGGACTGTCCCGGCAGGTCATGGGGTTCGCCGTGATCGGCGGCATGCTGGCAGCAAGCTTCATCGCTATTTTTCTCATTCCCGTGACTTACTGTGTGATACAGAAGCTGTCTGCGCGCGGCGAGGACCAGAACCGGCCTCAGTCGAATGGATCGGCGTCCTCGAGCGCCGGGAGAGGGCACTAACGATGAAACGGTCTCTCAAGAACATCTCCTTTCTGGTCGTCACCACTCTCCTGGTTTCTGGCTGCGCCGTGGGCCCCAATTTCATGCGGCCCTGGGTGAACACCCCGGACAACTTCCGGAATGCCCCGACGAGTGCAGATCCCGCTTCCTTTGCCGACCTCCCCTGGTGGCAGGTGTTTCGCGACGATCGCCTTCAGAACCTCATCCAGCTGGCGTTGGCGAATAACCACGATTTGCGCATTGCCGTCAGCCGTGTGGAACAGGCTCGCCAGATCTCCCTGCAGGCGCGGTCGCAGTTCTTTCCCCAGGTCAACTACGACGGGGGAATCGGCACCGGCAAAAATGCCCTCTTTGGCGCTATCGCCCCCAACAGCGGTCAGACCCAGGATTCGGCCTTCATTGACCTGAGCGTCTTCTGGGAGGTGGACCTCTGGGGCCGCATCCGGCGCCTCAATGAAGCAGCCCGTGCCCAGTTCCTGGCAACCGAGGAAGCCCGGCGCGGGGTGACCATTTCCCTGGTGAGCAGTGTTGCTCAGGCCTATTTCGAACTGCTGGAACTGGATCTGCAGCTGGAGATCGCCAAACGGAACACGGAGTCCTTTGCCGATACCCTGAGGATCTTCTCCCTGAGGCGGGAGCAAGGGGTAGCTTCCAAGCTCGAAACGGCCAGCGCGGAAGCCCTGCTCACCTCAACCGCCGCCAATATTCCGGAACTGGAACGGCAGATTGTTCTCAAGGAAAACCAGATCAATGTGCTGCTCGGGCGCAATCCCGCCGCGGTCGAGCGCACCGCGGGCCTGCTGGATGAGCGCCTGTCGGTGGAAATCCCGGCGGGCCTGCCCTCATCTTTGCTGGAACGCCGCCCCGACATCCGGCAAGCAGAAGAGAACCTGCGGGCCGCTAATGCGCAGGTGGGCGTCGCCGTGGCCATCTTCTTTCCGAGGATCGGCCTGACCTCACTGTTTGGCAAGGCAAGCCCGGAGCTTGCCGATTTCACATCGGGAACCACCAATCTCTGGGCCGTGGCCGGGAATTTAACGGGCCCCATCTTCCAGGGGGGCGCACTCGTTGCCCAGTACCGCCAGGCCAAGGCCGTGTGGGAGGAAGCCAGGCTCCGGTATGAACAGACGGTCCTCAACGCCCTTCAGGAAGTCTCCAATGCCCTCATTTCCCGCCAGAAGTATCAGGAAGTGCAGGCCCAGCAGGCGCGCTCGGTGAAGGCCTACGAAGAGGCGGTCCAGGTTTCCCTCCAACGCTACATCGCTGGAAAAGCGAGCTACTACGAGGTGCTGCAGAACCAGCAGAACCTCTTTCCGGCCGAAACGGTCCTGGCCCAGACCGAACTCAACCGGCTGCTGGCGGTGGTTCAGCTCTACAAGGCCCTTGGCGGTGGTTGGACGGATTCGGGAGGAGTACCTGCACAACCCTAGGCCAGGGTCAGGTTCAGCTGGCTGAGGGACTCGCTTCTTGACGGACGGCAGTTGAGGAAAGCACTGTCATGATGCCCCGTGCTATAAAGATCCTGTCCGGCCTCTGGTCGGCAGACTCAAATCCCTATGGGCTGCTCATTCTGCTGTTCGCAACGATCTTCGTACTGGCGCCACTGGTCTCGGCACAGATGCTGTCTCTGCTGTTTCTCAAGATCTCCTTTAGCCTTATTCTGGTCGTGGGAGCCTTCAAGGTAACTGCGCGAGCATGGGTGCGGGGACTCGCCGTGCTGCTCGCGGCATTATCACTGGCGATGGGCAGGCTGGGACTGCCCTTTGCCGAAAGAACGATTGAGGTCGCGGATATCCTGCTCTCCGAAGCAATTCTCGTCACGTTCACGGTACTGATGACCAAACAGTTTCTTCCGAAGGGTCGTGACCCGGCGCAGAGGATTGCGGGAGCAGTATCGATCTATCTGCTGCTCGGACTCATCTGGGCACGTTTATACCAGCTGGTGGAACTGGTGAGTCCCGGCGCTTTCCAGCTTCCCGACAGCGAAAGTCTTAACACCGCCAACCTGGTATATTTCAGCTTCGTCACCCTGGCGACGCTCGGGTACGGCGACATTTCGCCGGTTGACATCGTGGCGCGCACTCTGGCGATCCTGGAAGCCATTATGGGCCAGCTGTATCTGGTGATTCTCATTTCCCGCCTGGTGGCCGAAGGGGTCGAGAAACCGGAGCAGGGATAGAGTGTATGTAGGAAGGAGGTGGAGTTAAGGATGCGGCTTCACTTGCGGGCCACTTCCAGGCCGGGAGCGACCTTTGGCCGCTCAAACAGGCTGGTGATGAGACTGTTGACCGATTGTTCGACCCATCGGCACAGGATCACCATGATCCCCAGTGACAGAAAGGCAGTCGGGATAAAGCGCAGCATGGGCTGATCGTGCAGGCGCTCGCCGAGATAGATCACGTAAGGCTGATGGAGCAGGTAGAGCCCGTATGAGTAGGCTCCAACCTTACCCAGAGCCGACCCGACGAACCCCACCCGGTTGGCCCAGCAGGCGCCGTGGGCCAGCACGATGGTCAGGCCGGTGCCGATCAAACCGTCTGTAAAGGAGTGGAAAAAGACCGGCTGGTAGCTGTAAATCCCCAGGACATAGAGTCCAACGCCAATAACGAAGGTCGTCCCCGCAAACAGGCGCTCCTCGACCATGGCGGGCTTTTCATGATACCAGTAGGCCAGCGCCATCCCGGTGGCAAATTCCCACAGCCGCCCCAGGCCGAGGGCGCCCTGTTCATAGTTGCCGTTGGCATGCAGGACATCCACCAGCAAGGTCCGGGTGATCACGGTAACGAGGATGCTCACCACCAGGAACCGCATCGGCCCGAGCTTCAACAGGAGCCGAAAGAGAACCGGGAAGATCAGGTAGAGCTGGATGAGCAGCCCGAAATACCACCAGGCGGGCACCAGGTAATAGAACATGGTATCGGGAGGCTGGAACCGCTCGCCGAAGAAGCTCAGCAGGAACCGATAGTCAATGGGATCGGCAAGGGCCACGAAGGGTGAAACCAGGCACACCAGATGCGCCAGCCAATACAGCGGATAGAGCCGGATCAGGCGTTTCCAGTACCACCTGCCCCAGCCACCGGCGGGCATCCCCTTCCTGACCAGGGAATAGGTCAAACCGAAGCCACTGGCCACCACGAAGACGGCAACCCCCTGGGAGCCTCTTTCGAAGATGGCGGCAAGCACCCCATCTACGATACACCCGAGCGTCTCCAGGAAAGATGCCGGGGCACACCCTTCCATGAATGCGGGGAAAGAAGCCCATCCCAGGAGCCAGGGATGGCGGCTGGCATCGTAGGCCAGAAAGAAATGAAACATGGCGATCCAAAGGATGGCAATGCCCCTGACGCCGTCAAACCACGCCAGCCTCCCCGCTGGTTTCTGAGCCGCAGCCATCTTCAGCTCACCATCCCGGCCGGCGCGCCGTCAAACCCGCTGGATCTCGTAAGAGCCCGTTCACTGCAGGCTCCCTGCAACCTCTCACGCCTCACGCCCCCTCACATCCCAGCCCGGGTCATGAGGCTCCCGAGCACCTTTTCGGCGGCGAAGTATTCCTCCGCGATCTCACGAGCCGCCCTGCAGCTTCCTTCATAGTCGCTTTCGATGGTGTCGACGGCCGCCAGGATGTCCTCCATGGTGCGGAACCCGAAAAGCCCCTTACCGGTAGGAAGAGACTTGCTGAACCCGGTTTCCTGAGTGATCACGGGGCGGCCTGCCGCCAGGTAGCTGCAACTGCGGTCGCTGAACCAGCCGGTCAGCGGCCGCACCACCTGATCCTTGGTCACCGTGAATTCACCCCGCGACTGCTGGATATAGCGGCGATAGCGATCGATGTCCCGCGAGATGGGCAGGGAGTGGACGATATTCCAGCGGTGACCGCGCAGCAGTTGTTCGGTCGGCTCGTCTACCACCACCGCCAGTTCAAAGGGGACCGGGCGGCGTTCGGGAAGGTCGATGAATTTAAGAAATTCCCGGTCCTTGGTCCAGTAGTAGACTTCACCCTGATAGGTCAGGTTCTTGCCCTTGTTGTGCCAGGTGGTGATGGTGCTAAACGCCGAAGCGGCAGAGGGCGGGAAAGGATTTTCCCAGAGTTCCAGGGCCACCGGCTGGCGGGTGGGAAGCCATGAGAAGCGTTCCACCGGGACGGTGCAGTCGGGAGCGCCCAGGTTTTCCCCAAAACTGAAGTGGATATCGTGCGCCGCCAACGCCGCCAGCGTTGGTTCATCTCCCTGCGCCACCTTGATCTGAACCGCGAAAGGATCGGTTTCCACATAAATGCGCCTGGGACAGGCAAGATGTTCCTCGCGAAGTTCCTGCGAAGCGGTGACATTGAGAAAGGCGTCGGTCTCACGATAAAGCTCGAGCAGCCGTTCCTCGGTCATGCCGTAGCAGCGGCCGCCGGGGTAGTGACCCCGAAACCCCCACTTGCCCTGAAACCCATGGGCGTCGAGAATCGGAGCGACCGCCGCGATGTTGTCGTCGGCCTCGGGCGTGAACTCATAGCTGTCCGCGTGATAGACCCATCGTCCGGAGTCCTCCACATAATACACATCGTAACCCAGGTTCCGCAGGCCGATCAGGTAATGGAGGAACTGATAGGTCACTCCCGCCAGCGGATACCAGAAAATGATCCCAAAAACGATCACCTTGCCCTTCGGGGCGCTTTTGCCAGTCGTCATCGAGCCGGTTTCCTCCTGCCAGAGCTCTTGCATCCATATTCCAGGCCACCACCCAAAACAATCTGAACCAGGATGGACACAAAACTCACCACAACAGCAAATTCGTTCTTACCAATATTTTCCTGTTGTTCTTCGTGTTTCTTCGTGTGCCTTCGTGGATAAAAAAGCATGCCGCCAAACCGCTCACAGGTCCGCAATCATTTGGCGCAGGACCTTGCCGGCGTCGAAATATTCGCCTGCAATGGCCCAGGCCGCTTCGGCGTGCCGCACATAATCCTTTTCCACTTCCTCGATACCGGCTATCGCCTCGTCTGCCGTCGAGAACGGCAATAGCCCCTCGCCGCCGGGGTAGATCGCACCGAACCCCGTGTCCTGCACCACCACCGGGCGGCCGGCGGCGAGGTAGCAGGCCGAGCGGCAACTGAACCAGCCGGTCCGCATGGCCACGTAGACGTGCTTGGCCGGGGAAATCTCGCCCCGCGACCGGCCGATGAACTGCTGGTAGGAGGCGGGCGTCAAGGTCTCCGCCGGTCCATCCGCCACCTCCCAGTCATTTTCCGCAAGCCGTTCGAGAGGTGCGGTCTTGCCGCCCACTGCAACCTTGAGTGGCACGCGCAGACGCTTCGGCAGGTCCATCAGTCTTTCAAATTCGGCCCCTTTGCTGCCGTATTCGATTCCCTCATAAACCAGCCTCCCTTTGAAGGCATTCCATGTCATGATCGTAGTCCAGGGTGATCTCCCGGTCGTCGGCTGGCGTGACAGGGCCTCCCACAATTCCATCACCACGGGCATGCGGGTGGGCTTCCAGGCGAAGTCCATGCGCGGCACCAGGCAGTCGCTGCCGTAGATGTTTTCCGCGTAAGTAAAGTGCCGATCATGGTCCTGCACGCTCCGGCACCATCGGTCGACATTCTCGGACCATGCCAGCCGTTCGCTGAGCATGATCTGATTGTAGCCGGGATCGGTGTCGAGGAACACCTTGAGGCACCCGGACGAAAGCTTTTCCGGGATCATACAGGCACCGCTGACATTGATGAAGAGGTCCGCGGAGGCCGCAACCCGGTCAAAAGCCTCCCGCGTCATCCCGAAACTGGTCTCATGCAAATGGAGGTAGTGCCAGCGCTCGCTCAGGTCCGGAGCGTAGGTCTGGAAAAAGCCCCGGATGTAGTCGGCCGAGTAATCCCCCTCCGCGGTGTTGGTCTTCTGCACCGGATGGTAGGGCCAACTCCAGGTGTCCTCATGGTAGAACACCTCATGCCCGAGACGCGCCAGCCCCACGACATACTGGAGGTAGTCCCAGGCCACTCCGCCTACCGGGTATAAACCCACCAGACCGGTGACAATAATGCGCAATCGCGACTCAGCCATCCCCGCTCTCTTTCCCTGCTCTCCCCCAAGTGACGGTCCAAAAATAACGATGCTACTTTGTGGGGTGCGCACAGGCCACCAATGGTCCAACCGGTGGGCACAGCCCACCCTACACTCGTGTCAATAATAATCCTTGTTTTTGGACGGTTCCCAAGCAGAGTTGCCCAGGACATTCTAGCCGATCAGTAATCATCAATTCGTGTCTCTTCGCAACCGTTGGTGTGACTTCGTGGACAAACCGTCCCTCGCCCCCTCAGGAGGCGTAGATCGAACACTGCCTCACCGCCAGCGCCGCCTCCTGGAACGCTTCTGAAAAGGTCGGATGCGCCCGCACGGCGCGCGCAAATTCCTGTGACGTCAGATTGCATTCCAGCGCCAGCACCCCTTCGCCGATCATATCCGAAGCGCGCGGCCCGATGATGTGCACTCCCAGAATCCGGTCGCTTCCAGCATGGGTGATGATCTTGACGAACCCTTCGGTCTCACCCATGCAGCGCGCCCGTCCCGAACCCGAAAACGGATACGTGCCGATGCAGCACGGCACACCACGCGCCCGCACCGCTTCTTCGGTCAGTCCCGCACAGGCGACTTCGGGGTTGGTATAGATCACTGACGGCATGGCATCGTAGTTCACCTCGCCTTCAATCCCGGCCATACCTTCAACCGCAGCGACCGCTTCCGCTGACGCCTTGTGCGCCAGCATCGGGCCGGCCACGAGATCGCCGATGGCGTAGATGGATGGCACGCTGGTGCGGTAGGTCGCGTCGACCGGCACCTGCCCGGTCGCGGCGTCAGGTACCACCCCGACCTCCTCGAGCCCGAGTCCTTGCGTTAGCGGGCGCCGTCCGATCGCCACCAGCAGCCGATCGCCGACAATCTCCGCTTCTCGGTCCTCGGCGACGACCGTCAGCTGCACCTTTCCCGCCGCTGCCACGGCCTTTGCCACCCTGGTGTTGAAGCGAAAAACCAGGCCCTGCCGGGTGAGCGCCCGTTCCAAAGCGCGGCCGATCTGCCCGTCCAGACTGGGAGCGATCGCGGGCAGCTGTTCGATGACCGTCACCTGCGCTCCCAGCCGGTTCCAGACCGACCCCAGCTCGATCCCGATATATCCTCCACCGACGATCAGCAGGTGCTCGGGAACCGAAGCAAAGGCAAGGGCTTCCGTGGAGCATACTATGTGCGATCCGTCAAAGGGCAGCCCGGGCAGGGACACGGGTTCACTGCCGGTGGCCAGCAGGATCGAGCGGGCCTCGATGAGCAGCGGCCCCTTCTTCGACCCACCCTCTTTGGCCTCGGCAACGGCCACCCGGTTTCCATCCACCAGGCGGGCAGAACCTTGAATCACTCGAATCCGGTGACGTTCCAGGAGTTTCCGCACATTCTCGCACAGCTCCCGCACGACCTGGTTCTTGCGGGCCATCATGGTTCGCAGATCAAGCCCGATCCCATCGCTGAGAACCCCGTGAGCCGCCAGGCGGCTCCGGGCCGTGTGGTAGGCTTCGCTGGAATCCAACAGGGCCTTGCTGGGAATGCAGCCGATGTTGAGGCAGACGCCGCCGAGTCGTGGTCTTTTCTCGAGGCAGACCACTTTCAAGCCGAGCTGGGCGGCCCGCACAGAGGCCACATAACCGCCCGGTCCGGCGCCAATAACGCACAGGTCGACCTTTTCGCTCTCCGCCATTTCAAATCTCCAGCATGAGCCGCTCGGGGTTTTCCACCTTATCCCGGATGCTCTTGAGGAAGGATACCGCTTCCTTCCCATCGATCAGCCGATGATCGTAAGTGAGCGCCAGATACATCATCGGTCGAATCACCACTTCCCCGGCGATGGCCACCGGCCGGTCCTGGATTCTGTGCAAACCCAGGATGCCGCTCTGCGGGGGATTGAGGATCGGCGTGCTCAGCAGCGAACCATACACGCCGCCGTTGCTGATGGTGAAGGTCGCGCCTTCGAGATCGCTCAATTCCAGGCGATTTTCCCGCACCTTAGTGACATAGTCGAGAATCGCCTGTTCGATAGCGGCAAAGCCCAGCCGGTCGGCATGGCGAATGACCGGCACCACCAGGCCCCGCTCGGCGCCGATGGCCACGCCAAGATGATAGTAGTGGTGGGTGACGATCTCGTGTCCCTCGATGAAAGAATTGAGGGCCGGGTATTCCTTCAGAGCCGCGACCGTCGCTTTGATGAAGAACGACATGATCCCGAGGGAAACGTCGTAGCGGGTCCGGTAGGCTTCTCGAAACCGGGCGCGCAGAGACTGGACGCTGCTCATATCGACTTCGTTGAAGGTGGTCAACATGGCCGTATTCTGCCTGGCTGCGAGCAGGCGTTCGGCAATGCGCCGCCGAATGCGGCTCATGGGCTGGCGGGTGGTGGGTTCCGCAAGGGGTGACAGGGCGTCGGGGGCGGCAGGCGGCAGGCGTCGGTCGCCGGTCGGCCCCTTCGACCCGGTTAACACTCCTTCGGGCGGCTCGGTCGGGATCGGCTTTGCCGACTGCTCCAGAAAGAGCAATACATCCCCCCGCGTGACGCGGCCGCCGGGCCCGGATGCCTCGACCTTTGCCAAATCCACTCCTCTTTCCGCCGCCAGGCGCAGAGCGGCCGGCGCAACGGTCACCCCTTCAGGAGACCGCCCGTCGGCTGCGTCCCGCGCCCGAACCTCCGGCGTCACCCCCACCGACGGCTCGGCGGCGGCGGCCGAAGGGACCTCCGCTGCCTCGACCGGTGACGGCGGAAGACCGCCGGCAGTTCTTTCCGGAGCAGCCTTCGCCGTCTCCTGTTCCCTGGCGCCATCCGTCTCGAGGACGGCCACCACCGTGCCGACCGCCACCGTGGCTCCTTCGGGAACCAGGATCTTCAGGACCCCGTCACCCTCGGCAACCACTTCCAGGGTTACCTTATCGGTCTCAATGAGAAAGAGGATTTCCCCTTTCCGAACGAAATCGCCGTCACGACGGTACCATTGGGTCAGCAACGCCTCGGTGACCGATTCTCCCACCTCTGGAATTTTCACCTCTGTCTTCATGCCTGCCCCCGGTTTGCTCCCATGCAAAGGCCCTGGCCTGCCTGATGCTATGTCCCCAGCGCCGCATCGACAATCGCCGCCTGCTCCCGCCGGTGCAGGCTGTGATACCCCACGGCCGGGCTGGCCGCAGCCTGCCTGCCAATGTATTGTGCGGTCGTTCCCGCAACCTCCTGCAACCGCTCCCGCACGAACGACCACCCGCCCATATTTGCGGGTTCTTCCTGCACCCAGTACCATTCGCGGGCAGGCCGCCAGCGGCTCACCACCTCCTTGAGCCGGTCGAATGGGAAGGGATAGAACTGCTCCAGCCGCACGATGGCCGCACCGCGAGCGCCCCGCCTGGCCCGCTCGGCCGCGAGTTCGTAATAGATCTTTCCGCTGCATACGATCACGCGCCTCGGGGCATCAATCGTCGAAGGCTCATCGAGCACCTCCTGGAAATGACCGGAGGCCATGTCGTCGAGGGTCGAGACCGCCTCCGGATGGCGCAGGAGGCTCTTGGGGGCCATCATGACGAGCGGTTTTCGAAAGCTGCGCCGGACCTGCCGTCGCAGCAGGTGGAAGTACTGGGCCGGGGTGCTCGGATAGCAGACCTGGAGGTTGTCTTCCGCACACAGTTGCAGGAAGCGTTCGAGGCGGGCGCTGGAATGTTCGGGCCCCTGCCCTTCAAAGGCATGCGGCAGCAAGAGCACCAGGCCGTTGGGACGGCCCCATTTGGCCTCCCCGGCCGCCAGGTACTGATCGATGATCACCTGGGCATTGTTGGCAAAATCGCCGAACTGCGCTTCCCAGATCACCAGCGCCTGGGGACTGACGGCGGCGTAGCCGTATTCAAACCCGAGCACCGCCTCTTCCGCCAGCATGCTGTCGTAGACCATAAAGGGCGCCTGCTCTTCTCCCAGGTGTTGCAGGGGAGTGTAGCGCTCGCCGCTCTTCGCGTCCACGAGCACACAGTGCCGCTGGCTGAAGGTACCGCGCCGGCTGTCTTCGCCGCTCAGACGGATGGGCGTCCCTTCCCGCAGCAGCCCGGCGAACGCCAGCCCTTCCGCGGTCGCCCAATCGATCTTGGCGCCGCTTCGAACGGTCTCCAGCCGCCTCTCCAGAATCCGCCCGAGGCGCTCATGCAGGGAAAATCCCTCGGGAACGCGGTTAAGGTTTTCCGCCAGGCGGACGAGGACCTCACGGGCAACGCCGGTGACGACGGGTTCGTGCGAATAAGTCCCATGGTACTCCTGCCAGTTGTCGAAGAACTCCATGAACGGCGGGACGCATTCCTTGTGCTGCGCTCGTTCATGGGCAGCTTCCAGGCGCTGGGTAAAATCGCGCTCAAGCCGATCCAGTTCCTCACTGTTGACAATTCCTGCCCTGATCAGTTTCTCGGCGTAAAGTTGGTTGGGCTGCGGACGGTTCTTGATGCGTTCCACCATCTGGGGTTGAGTGAAATACGGTTCGTCCGCTTCACTGTGACCATGCCGCCGGTAGCAGATCACATCGATCACCACATCTTTGGCAAATTCGCGCCGATAGTCGGCAGCCAGCCCGGCGACATGGACCACCGCCTCCGGGTCTTCCCCGTGGACATGAAAGATCGGGACCATGAGCATCTTGGCGACATCGGTGGAATAGCGGGTCGAGCGGGCATCCTGGGGAAGCGTGGTGAAGCCGATCTGATTGTTGATGACGATATGGACGGTACCGCCCGTAGAGTACCCTTCCAACTGGGAGAGGTTGAGGGTCTCAGCGACGATCCCTTCTCCGGCAAAAGCGGCGTCGCCATGGATCAGGATCGGCAGGACCTGTTCGCGGCCTCGCTCGCCCAAGTACTCCTGGCGGGCCCGGGCAATGCCTTCCACCACCGGGTCGACCGATTCCAAATGGCTGGCATTGGGCGCCATGAGAATCCGCAGGCCCTGATTGGGACCGGTTTCGAAGTCGGCCAGGTACCCCGTATGGTATTTGACGTCACCGCTGCCCACGAGCGAATCCGGATCATAGCTGTCCTCAAACTGGCAGAATACCGCTTCATAGAGCTTCCCGAGGACATTGGTCTGCACATTCAACCGTCCCCGGTGCGCCATCCCCAGGATACATTCCCGGCAACCGCGGGCGGCCTCGCGGTGGAACAGCGCATCAAGCATGGCGACGATCACTTCCGCCCCTTCAATCGAAAAGCGTTTCTGACCCGCATACCGGGCGTGCAGGAACTGCTCGAAGAGCGTTGCCTGATAGAGTTTCTCGAGGATGCGGCGCTGCGTCGCCGAATCAGGGGAGGGCCGATTGCGGGAGGGTTCCATCCGTTCCTGCAGCCACAGCCGCTCCCCCGGATCCTGCAGGTGCAGGTACTCGATCCCGATCGACCGGCAGTAGGTCTCGCGCAGCGCCTGGAGCAGCTCGTTCAGCCGCATGGGCCCGGGGCCCAGCGTGCGCGGCACAAAGAAAAGGACCTCCCGGTCGTCTTCGGTCAGCTCGAACGCGGCCGGTTCGAGCAGCGGATGGTCCATCGGGCATGCGGCAAGGGGGTCCACGCATGACAGCAAGTGGCCCACGTCGCGATAGCGGTGGATGAGTTCCCCCACTCGAGCCTGCCGCAGCACCTGCCGCTCGTCGCAGATCCCGGCGACTTTGTCCTCACCCCCAACCCCCAGCTCGAACCCCTCGAAAAAGAGCTGCCATTCCCGGGGCACGCTCCCGGCATCGGCCCGCCATCGTTGATACTGGGAATCCACAAACTCGGCGTTCATGGCAAAAGGCACGTTCATGTCACCAGGTCCTCGGCTGACTGCGGTATCTCACCGGGCAAGGCAGTTTGTCCGGGTACGTCGTTCGCTGAACCACTCATTCCTCAATCCCATCTTCCCTTGTGGCTTGCCGAGACGGCCCTGTCAAAGGGGATGATCTTCAGATGATGAACAGTAGCCTATTGCCGGGCACATGTAAAATACGATCATGGAGCAAACGAATCAGGCACACCAGCTGGAGTTTGCTTAAAGAGGGGGCGGCAAGGGCGCGACAAAGATGCTTTGTCCCCCTCCCCGAAGCGGGGAAGGGGGAGTGCTTGAAGGGATGGGGAGCTGCTAGCCCTTTTTGATTTCAAGGGGGTGCAGGACGGTCGTGATGGCGGTCGCAGCCGATGAGCATTCCTTGAAAATGCGCATCATGAAGAAGAAGGCGACCACGTTCAGGGAGGCACAGGCGATCCAGGCCTGGCTTACCGCCGCCCAGGCGGAGAGGCCGGCGAACAGCAGGGCCAGGGCGATGCCCACGGCCGAACAGCGCGGCCAGGTCCGGAACCTCACCAGCTGCTTACCGCCGCCGTGTTCTTCCACCGCCATGAGCACCCGCACCGAGCCGAGCAGGCCGCCGCGCAGTTCGAGATCCCAGCGGTCGTAGTCCCCGCCCCGCATGACCACGGTGCGCAGGGCCTTGATGCTTCCCTCGAGCGATTCCAGCCAGTCGACCGACGACCGCCAGGTTTCGCTCCACAGATTGAAGGTCTTCGGCCACGGCCACGGGGCGGAAACACTCGTCACTTCACACCGGCGCCACGGGGTGAGCCCGAGTCGAATGCGGCCCCACAGCCGGACCAGCGGCTGCGCCATGTGCAGATAGGCGGTCAGGGCACGCATTTTGAACAGGTCCCGGCGCGATTCCGGGGGAGTCGTGAACTGCGCCCGAAGGCCGCAGAAGATGGCATGCCCGAAGGGCACAATCGCCGCCGCCAAGAACAGGGGCCAGGCGATGAGCAGCGGGGACCATTCCAGGCCGAGCAGCGACAGTCCTGCCAGCACCGCTACCACCACATACCATTCGGGCATCATGGGGAGCGCGCTCAGCAGGCCCGTGGCGGGCTGGTAGATGGACTGAAAGAGCGCCGTGCCCCAGGTGCCCTGATAGACCCGCCCGCGGAAGAAGCCGAACAGCTGTTCAAAACCTTTGAAATAGAGCCGTCCGGCCCAGGGGATGTGGCCGGCGGCGTTGTACTTTTCAGGCCACTTCTGTTCCAGCATGGCTTCGGCCTTGCCGTAATTCATCTGCTGCTTGAGGTAGCATTTCACCGAATTGCGGCGATGGTGCCAGACCATGGCCGCCGGACTGAACCCCAGAGTCCAGCCCTGCTGCTGGATACGCCAGCAGAGATCGACGTCGTCGCCGGCGATGCGGAACTTTTCATCGAAGCCGCCAATGGCTTCCAGGGCAGCCTTTCGGAAGGACATATTGCAGCCGGGGATGTGCTCGGCCACTTCATCCGTCAGCAGCACATGGATCGGCCCGCCAGGCGAATTGGCCACGCAGTCGGCGATCGCCCCATCGTTGCGGGGCGGCAGGTTCGGGCCACCGATGCCCATGTGATTCGACCGCAGGTAGCTCGCAGCCAGGTAGGTCAGCCAGTGCGGGTCAGGAATGGCGTCGTCGTCGATGTAGGCCACAATCTCGCCCCTGGCGGCGCGCATGCCGGTATTCCGCGCACTGCTGAGACCGCGGTTTTCGGTCGTGATCACGCGGAACCCGAACTCCCTGGCAATCGTTTCCGTCCGGTCTTTGGAACCATCGTTGACCACAATCACTTCATAATTCGGGTAGTCGAGTTTGCGCAGGCCCTGCAGGCAGTCGCGGATGGTGCGCTGGCCGTTGTAGGAGCACACCACCACCGAGATGCTCGGCCACGGCAGATCCGGGGCAAACGGAACTTCCGCGAACGCTTTCCGAATCATCGCCAGGGACTGCTTGGGCTGGCGGTCACGATCCGTCAGGCCGAAGCCCCAATCCTCGATATCGAACCCGCCCCGATGCCATTCATCGGTCCAGGAAAAAACGAAAATCCCTGCACAACCCGCCGCGAAGGTCGAGCGAATCTGCCATTCGAGGACCGCCGCCTGGTTCTCTTCACCATTCCGCATGCTGTCGAGGCCGATCTCCGCCATCACCAGCGGTCGATCCCCGGCCAGGTTCTGGAGGCGCGCCAGGTAGCCTTCCAGCTTCTCGCGGGTTTCCAGGTAAACGTTGAACGATACGAAGTCCACAAACGGGAGCTGCAGATATTCGGTAGTCGGGAAGTTCACGTAGGTAACCAGGGCCTCGGGATCTTCCTCCTTGACCGCCAGGTAGAGTCGCTCGAGGAACTTCTCGATCCGGTGATGACCGAACCAGCGCACGATTGAGGCCGGAATTTCGTTGCCGACGGTGTAGCAGAGCAGCGCCGGATGACCGGTGGAGCCGCGCACCCCTTCGCGCACCCGTCGTTCGATATCCTGGGCGAGTTTCTTGTCATCGAGAAAAGTGATGTGCTCTTCCCACGGCAGCCCGATCATGACCCGCAGGCCATGGCGCTGCGCCACATCGAGCAGCCAGCGCGGCGGCACGGTGTAGACCCGCACCGCATTGATCCCGTATGCCGCCATCAGGGCGAAATCCCGGTCGACCACCTCGGGGGTATGATACTCGCAGCCGTCCTCCTCCGGCCGAAACGGCCCGTAGGTTACGCCGCGGACATAGAACTTGTCATCACCCACGTAGAGAAACTTGCCCTCGACGCGGGGTCTGACCCCCTCGACCACCGGCACGGCCTTGGGGGGTTCGAGGAAAAACTCGGCAATGCCGCTGGCGGTCTGCGTTTTGGGGAAAGCAGGACGCAGCACCACGCCGTCGTCTCCCCTGCCCCTCGGCTGGTCATCTCTGAAAAGCCCATCCGCGCTCTGGCCGCCAACATCACTTTCATCGGCCCGTCGCTTTTCCTTGCGGATAAAAGGCATCACCACCCCGCTCAGCTCGAGACCGGGTTCTGCCGCCGAATCGCCGGGAAGCATCCCGGCTTCCATGTCGGCCAGACCGTCCTCAGCCAGCTGCACTTCCTCTCTCACCACCGCCGGTTTTGCCATCCTGTCCTCACTTTCCTTTCTATCTTGAGCTTGCCTTTCATATCAATCTTCATCATTGACCCGAACCGCTTAAGGCAACAACCGTGCCACCGCCTTAAAGGCAGGAACGGCCGCCGATCCTGGCCCTGGACCCGACTGGTTTCACCCGGCCGGTTACGATTCTTGCACACCTCGGTTACGATTCCTGCGCAGTTGCCCCTTTGACTTTTCCGCCAACCCTTGATAGGCTGGCTAACCACTTGGGAAGCTTTGTTATTTCTAAACTTGCGGCAAGGCAGAGGTGATTTGAGCGAAGATGGACCCGGTGCTGTTGGATGTGAAAGACCTGCAGACCGCTTTTGTTACGGAACGCGGCACCGCCCGAGCGGTTGACGGCGTCAGTTTCCAGGTGCCCGAAGCCCAGGTTTTCGGGATCGTCGGCGAATCCGGCTGCGGCAAGAGCATGACGGCGCTCTCCATCATGCGCCTCATCCCGTCACCGCCGGGCCGGATTGTCGGCGGTGAAGTCCGGTTCGACGGCACGGACCTGCTCGCGCTCTCCGAAGAGGCCATGCGGTCGCTCCGGGGCAACCAGCTGGCCATGATTTTCCAGGAGCCCATGACCTCGCTCAACCCGGTTTTTCGGGTGGGAGATCAGGTCGCCGAGGTGCTCGAACGGCATCGGCGGGTCACCCGCAGGGAAGCTACGGAACAGGTGATCGAGCTATTCGAAAAGGTGGGCATTCCGCTGCCGGCGGCCAGGATATACGACTACCCCCATCAGCTGAGCGGCGGGATGCGTCAGCGGGTGATGATTGCCATGGCGTTGGCCTGTCGCCCCCGCCTGATCATTGCCGACGAACCCACAACCGCCCTCGATGTGACCATTCAGGCCCAGATTCTGGCCCTGCTGCGGCATCTTCAAGAACACACCCGAACGACGGTGCTTCTCATCACCCACGATCTCGGGGTCATTGCCGAACTGGCTGAACAGGTGCTGATCATGTACGCCGGGCGAGCCGTCGAACAGGCCCCGGTGACGGACCTGTTTCATACTCCGCTTCACCCCTACACCCAGGGGCTGCTGCGTTCGATTCCAGGAAGTGTCGCAACTCGCGGCGGCAAGCGGCTGGAAGCGATCCAGGGGACGGTGCCGAGCCTCTTCGCCCTGCCAGCCGGCTGCAAGTTCAACACCCGCTGCCCTCGCGCCTTCGAACGCTGCTTCCAGGACCCGGAACCGGATCTGCTGGTTCCTGCCGGCGGCCACCCGGTACGTTGCTGGCTCTACGAGGAGACCTGAGGTGTCGGCATCGAGCGCTGATGACAAACTGCTGGAGCTTCGTAACGTCAAGAAGCACTACCCGCTGGGTGGCGGCCTCCTGCGTCGGGCTGCAGGCACCATCAAGGCCGTGGACGGCATCGACCTCGAAGTGCGCCGGGGGGAAACGATGGGCCTGGTGGGTGAGAGCGGCTGCGGTAAATCCACCCTCGGGCGGGTGATTCTAAAGCTGGAAGAACCGACTGCCGGCGAAATCTTTTTCGCCGGGCAAGACCTGACCAGCCTGTCCCACAGCGCCATGCTGCCCCTCCGGCGACGGATGCAGATCATTTTCCAGGACCCCTATTCCTCTCTCAATCCGCGCCAGACCGCAGGCCGCATCATCGGCGAAGCGCTGACCATCCACCGCGTGGGAAGCCCCGGCGAACGCAGGGACAGGGTCCGGTACCTGATGCAGGTGGTCGGGCTGCAACCGGAGGACTTCAGCCGCTATCCCCATGAATTCAGCGGCGGCCAGCGCCAGCGCCTCGGCATTGCCCGGGCCCTTGCCCTCCAGCCCGAGTTCATCATCTGCGACGAACCTCTCTCCGCCCTGGATGTCTCGATCCAGGCACAGATCATCAACCTCCTTCAAGACCTCCAGGAACAGCACCAGCTGACCTATCTTTTCATTTCGCACGATCTTTCGGTGGTCCGCCATATCAGCGACCGCGTTGCGGTCATGTACCTCGGCGGGTTGGTGGAACTTGCCGCCACCGAGGAACTCTTTGCCAACCCCTGCCATCCTTACACCCAGGCGCTCCTGCAGGCCATTCCCGTAGCCGATCCACAGGCCGCCCGGACAGCCCGCCGGATCATCCGCGACCCCGCCGCCCAAGCCCCCCAGCCCTCCGGCTGTCGCTTCGAACCGCGCTGTCCCCAGGCCGCAAGCGCCTGCCGTGAGGCCATGCCACCGTTGGTCGAGCATTCCTCGAAGCATTGGGTCCGCTGCTTTGCTCAAGAGCGGTAAGATGCCTGTTTCCGGCAAGGGTGCATGAAACGGTCGGGGACTTGAGGGTATCAACTTTTGGGGTTTCTTGACGCCCTCTCAGAAATCAAGGGGGCTTTTCGCCTCTTTGACGGTCTTGCTCGGGATACAATGGGTATAGATCATGGTGGTCTTCACGTCGCTGTGGCCAAGGAGCACCTGGATGGTCCGAATGTCGTAATTCGCCTGCAAGAGGTGGGTGGCAAAGCTGTGGCGAAAGGTATGGGAAGTGACCCGTTTAGTGAGCTTGGCCCGGCGCACAGCCTCGTAAAGCGCACCCTGCACATGAGTTTCATGCAGATGATATCGCCTCAGTTCTTGCGTCGAGGGAACCTGCGTGAGGGTCTTTTGCGGAAAGAACCATTGCCAGACAAGATCTTTGGCTGCCGAGGGATATTTCTTCTCAAGCCGGTCGTCGAGAAATACCCCTGCATATCCCGCCGTGAGATCCTCATCGTGTAGCTTCTTCACCAGCTCAATTTGGGAGTTCAATTCCGGTACAATCTTCTCCGGCACGGGAACTGTGCGGTCCTTTTTGCCTTTCCCGTGGACCGTGAGTATTCCCGCCTCGAAGTTGAAATCCTTCACCCGCAGTTGTAGACATTCGAATAGCCTGAGTCCGCACCCATAAAGCAATTTGACCACCAGATCATAAGGATATGGGAGGTGCTTCAGGACCGTGTCGATTTCTTTTCGGGAAAGGACTACCGGAATATATTTGGATTTCTTGGCTCGAGGAACGTCTTTGAAATCCCCGAAATCCTGCTTCAAGGCATGCCTGAAAAGAAAGAGGAGCGCATGGAACGCCTGGTTCTGAGTAGAGGCTGAGACACGACATGCAACCGCCAGATAGGTAAGGTATTCCTTCACATCTTTAGATGACAGCATTCCCGGCGGTTTATTCTTCAGAAAACCCTGGAACTGGCGCGACCAATGGGCATAAGTTTTAAGCGTCTTTCTGGAGTAGTGCCGGGTTTTGATCTCGGCTGCGAGGTCGGCTATCAAGGAATCCCATTCCGGCGACTCTGATGTGACGGCATAGCCGTCCTCCCAACGACGCCAGGGCTGCCGATGGGCCGGCGCAACGAGGGAAGTGATCTGTGCCTGCTCCGGACCCGGATTTTCGAGCTGAATAGCTTTGGGCATGGGTAGAGACTCCTCCTGGACTTGCTGAAGCTCCGGAAAGAACGATGCCCTGGAGTCTTCGCCGGCTTCCGATGCGGGACTGGTATGGCGTTCTTCATCCCGTATTTCGCGTCCGGGCTGTATTTGAAAATAGAGTGAAACAGCATGGGCTGCCTGATTCTGCTGGAACGGGGTCTGGTTTTTCTCGCGCAGCTTTTCGATGAACAAGCGCACTTGGTCGGATCGGGCTTCCGGAACAGAGTATTTGGCGCAAAAATCCCGAAAATACCTAAGCCACTTCTTATAGTTCGCCCGCTGTGCCGGCGAAATGCCTCGTTCTTCGAGAATTGTCTCAAAGCTCTTAAGAACTGAAATCGGAACAGGCTGCATTGAGCAGAGTCTCCTATACGGGAAAAATAGGATGTTGAACAACATGACCTAATTAATATTTTCCGTTAGATATGTCAATTCAATTCCCTTTTGACATTGACAATCTCAGGATTTCCTGGCATTGAGAGGAAACCATTCAATAAATTGTTAGCCACGGAGGGAGAGAACATGATAATCGAAATCCTCACTGGTATTCTTGCCGTGATCACGGCAATCTATGCCTACTTGACCCTTCGTATGGCGAAGGCGAGCGAAGCATCGGTTCAGGCTGTCAGACAACAGTCCGAAGACGCTTTGCGGCCTTATATCAGTGTTTCTCCCGTTATTCGGCCTCACACCCCTTTTCTGTATCTCAAAATTGCAAATACTGGCCGCACTGGTGCACAGAACCTACGGCTCACGCTTGATCGTGATTTTTTCCAGTGGGGCAAAGCAAATGAGCCAGGCAAAAACCTGCGTACCCAAAATGCTTTCTCTCTTCCTATCGACAGTTTTGCGCCCGGTGCAGAACTCCTTTTCGGTCTCGGCCAAGGATGGGTATTGTTTGGAGAAAAAGCAAATTCCGCTGCTACCCCGGTTCAGTTCAACATAACGGCATCCTACGAATTCTTTGGGAGAAAAGTAGAAGAAGTAAACCGCATTGACCTCCGACCATATCTCGGGACAGAAGGAGAGCATGACCCGGTAGTAGAGGAACTCGAACGGATTCGAAAAGTGTTGGAGCAGAAAAGCGGTGGCTAACATCAGCTTCAAGACGGGCACGAAACCACGCGGAGCATCCATCGGCGCTGTCATAAAGGCTTCCGGCGCGTGGTTTCGTGCCGCTTAAGCTGGGCGTTAGCGGTAAACTATCAGCCCCTTGAGAAAGAATAGGATATCTCACAGAGGAGATAAAAAGATGAAAAGACCACTTCTTTCTTGTGCAATTATCTTTGGTGCTTTTTTGCTTGTAGGAATTGATCAGGGTTTTGCCGATACGATTTTTCGTGTGGACTCGATGGGAAAAGAGGCGATGGTTGCAGACGGTGTGATTGTATGGGATGTATATCGATTTAGGAATGATCCGCCATCCAGAGTTCACTACTATTACTGGGATGCACGGGCGTGTTACCTGGCGGATATGTGGGAGGATTTCGATACCGAAAAGAATGAAAGATGCCGCGTGGTGTACAGTGAGAAGGAACAAAGGGCAGAAATAGTCAATTCGATCAGGGCGAAAGGGCTCCACGCCAAAATCACCGATCAAGTAAACGTGAGTGCGGATTGTCATTTGTTCCGATTAGAATATGGCCCTCCTACAGGCTACTACTATATACTTGGTGGTGCGCCGGCAGGCGAAGACAGATTGCCCTTCAAAGCAAAAGATAAGCCTCAGATTGAAAGAATCCCATTCTCTATCCTGAAGACAATCGAATTTGGGGCTAAGGATGACATAAGGATTCTTTTTAGGGATGGGAAACGAATGCTAGGGGAATGGAAGGTTCCGGAAGAAAAAGGGAAAAGGCTAACAGTTAAGCTTTTGTGTATCGATAAAGAAGGTAAGCTTATGCATACCGAACTAGATACTCTGCTCAGAATTGAATTTCTTTATGATCCACCCGCAAATTAAAAAAGAGTAGAACTGGCAACTCGCTAACCTCACTCTTGCAGCGGATCGCAAAAAGACGCGCCCGCTGAAGAGCCTGTTGGGACCGAGTGTAGAACGCTCAGATCTAGGGCGTCCAAAACGGGTTTCGACCGTTGCCCGGTTTCCGGACCCCTGACTTTCCGGCTTGACCGCCGCCACGCCTTGGCTTGGGAGAATTTTGCCGGGTCCAAAAACCGCGCAAGGAATCTGGACGAGTTAGGCCGTTTTTGGACGCCCTAGCTCAGATCAAAGGTGTATATAGTGCAGGAAAACTTGGAAAGTGACAAACTTTAACCTCAACTCGTAGTTTGCAAGGAGATTTCAGGATGTCTCATAACACACGTCGCCCACTTACCTCTTGCAACGAGGCTCCGCGTTACACTGAAGATGCCGCAGCACTTGAGCAACTCTTTCGCGAACGTCCCGACCCGTGGGATTTTTTTACCGACCCTTATGAGGTGGCGCGCCTGCGAACGGGTCGAACGGGGTCGGGCCAAGCTAAGATGTCAAATGGCCAAGGAAATGTATGAAAACCAGGTCTCTTATTGACCTTAAACGTGCAGTTTTGGGGCTAAAATTGCCCTTTTAACGGAAAGAGAAGAAGTCATCAAGCCAGCAACTGATGGGATCGTTGTGGGCAGGGAAGAATTCAAGGCCAACGCAGTGACCGCACAACCATACATGCTGCTTTGTGCTGAGAGTCGCTTCCGGTGCAATGGGCATTGTCTTGTATGTCGTGAGAGGTAGGATAAAATACGGTGGTCCATCGGCTCAACCCGACGCCGGACCACGCGGCAGGTCTATCGGTTCACTCACAAGCCTCCTGCTTGTGGTTTCGTGCCGCGTAAGCTGAATGTTCGCCCCTTCGACAAGCATGAGATGAGTTATGCTACAATTTGAATGGGATCCCGCCAAGGCGAGGACTAACCTGCGAAAGCATGGAGTTGCTTTCAAGGAGGCTGCCACAGTCTTCAAGGACTCATTGAGTTTCACCACTTACGATCCGGATCATTCCGAAGAGGAAGAACGTTCAATCATATTCGGGTCATCGGCTGCCGGTCGGCTTTTGATGGTCGCGCATACCGACCGAGGAGACCGAATCCGCATCATCAGTGCACGGGAGCTTACCCATCGAGAGAGAAGAGCATATGAAGAGGAAGTCCAGAGACGAAGAAGCCGATGAGCTTCGGGCAGAATACGACCTTGGAGAACTACTCAAAACTGGGGTCCAGGGCAAATATGCAGACAGGTTCAGTGAGGGCACCAATCTGGTTTTGTTGGACGAGGAAGTAGCCCAAGCGTTCCCGACAGACCAAGCTGTAAATGAAGCTCTCCGCTTGGTAATACAGCTTAAGAAGCTACCGAAATCTGGACGCAAGATAAAAACCAAAAGAGTGGACTCCTCAGCATAGGCCTGCGAACCATGGGCTACAGGCGACGGCGGGCCACGCCCGTGAGGTTGGGTCATAGTCCTTGATGCCGAACCCGAACGCCGAACGGGGTCCCGAACGGGGTCGGGCCAGGGCAACAGGCTGGAATCCGTAAATAAGGTTCGAAAACAGAGCCTTTTTTGAGGCTTAGAGCGTCATTTCCGGCATGAAAAGAGGTCAGCTGAGATTACAATGAGGGAGAGAAACGCAAGGTGCAGCCCAGCCCCGTTCGGAGCGTTCGGCCGAATTGGGTGCACATAATGGTAGAGGAATAGGGTGATGGACCTTCTGGAAGAGTTGAAAAACCTGGCAGCGAAGCTTCATTCGGAGGGTATCGAATATGCTATGCTCTTTGCGGCGGCCTCGCCATGGCCATCTACGCCATGCCCAGAGCCACGCTTGATACGGGGTAGTTGACCTCTCTGATTTGGTCGGCAAAGGCGTGTTCGCCTCGTGGCGTGACCCGGATTTTTTTGCAAAGGTTCAAATAGGCTCACTTGGCGAGCTTATCTGGCTCGACAAAATTGATCTTTGCCCTGACTCCCTGTAACTCAAAGTGACGGGAAAAAATCCGGAAGAAGTCTTTCCCTCCTTGCGCTGCGAGCCCATTTATGCCTGAAATCAGCCGCTTTTTCGGAATCGTCATCAAGATGTTTTTTGACGATCACAACCCACTTCATTTCCATGCCGAATACAGCGGCGACGTGGTGGCGCTGTCCATATTCGCAACCTATCGGTGTTTTCGGGGCGCTTGCCGCCCCGTGTGAAGGGGTGTGTAATCGAATGGGCGACGATTCATCAGCAGGAACTCATTGAGGACTGGGAAAGGGCCCAGACTCAACAGGATCTTTTGAGTATTGCCCCGCTCGAATAGGCCAGCCAACCAAAGTCTCGAGCCGACGCCCGGCAAGCATGACAGCGTTTCTCATTGTTCCCTGGCGGGCGCGGCTCAGGCTTGTCGTTGGGTTTGCGTTGATTCCCATAAGACAAATGCCCGGTCAAACAAGTCAAACAGCCTGTTCTTCAGAATGTTTTCGCTGGAATGATGAGCTGACGTAAACCCAAGATGATCATTCACTTACGAGACCTTTTCAGGTAGCATCATCTCAGAAGTCCACCAAGAATAAAATAATCTGGCTGTACACAGCGAAGGAGACTTATATGGGCATCAAAGAACTCGAGGCTGAGATCAACAAACTGGATCTGAAGGACCGTGCGGCGCTCGCAAAACGGATAGTCGAGAGCCTTGACGAATTATCAGAGGCAGAGATCGAGGCATTGTGGACTGAAGAGGCAGAGCAGCGCCTGGATGAGTTAGAGCAGGGATTGGTGAAAGAAATACCGGCAGAAGAGGCACTTCGCCGAGCTCGGGCGGCCATTTCATGAAGCCAATCACATTTCATCCCGATGCTGACGCCGAGATCACTGAGGCAGCACGGTACTATGAGTCGCGTCAGCCAGGGTTGGGCTCTGATTTGCTTGGAGAGGTGGAACAAGCACTCGACCAGATTTTGAGCAACCCGGAGGCTTCTCTGAGAATCGGAAGGAAAGTGCGGAGGAAGCTCTTATGGCGGTTCCCTTACAATTTGATATATGCAGGTTATGAAGACAGGATACGAATCGTAGCATTCGCTCACCAGAAACGACGACCCTTCTACTGGCAAAAACGATTAAGAAATGCTCCAGAACAGGAAAACCCAACAGAATCTTGAACCGGACTAGCGCCACGCGTGGGGTGCTATGAAAGCTGGTCTTACTGCGGCGCTTGCCGGTTGAGATTACGTTGGCGGCGCCGGCGGCGCCACAAGCTTCGCGCCACGGGTCAACGCCACCTTGGGCCCTGAGCGAATCTATTCACACCCGAAAGGAGATTTTCCACAGTGGACATCCCACGAATATTCAACATCACTGAAAGTGCTCACCGCATCCACAACCCGATCACACCCGAAAAGCTCGCCACTCTCGGCGCGGCACTGCGTCTGGAATCGGGGGCCCGAGTGCTCGACCTCGGCAGCGGTTCGGGGGAGATGCTGTGCACTTGGGCACGCGCTCACGGCGTTATCGGCACCGGCATCGACCTGAGCCAGTTGTTCACCGAGCAGGCAAAACTCCGTGCTGTAGAACTCGGCGTCGCCGATCGAGTCGAGTTCATCCATGGCGATGCTGCCGGCTATGTCTCTGACGAGAAGGTCGATGTGGCAGCCTGTGTAGGTGCCACCTGGATCGGCGAGGGGGTCGCCGGCACTATCGAGCTTCTGGCGCGGAGCCTGCGCACGGGAGGGATCATCCTCATCGGCGAACCCTACTGGCGGCAGTTACCGCCGACGGAAGATGTTGCCAGGGGATGCCTTGCCGGCTCCATCTCCGACTTTTTCATGCTTCCGGAACTTCTCGCGTCTTTCGGCCAGCTTGGCTACGACGTCGTTGAAATGGTTCTGGCTGACCAGGACGGCTGGGATCGATACGAAGCAGCCAAATGGCTCACCATGCGCCGATGGCTTGAAGCCAATCCCGACGACGAGCTCGCCAAAGAGGTTCGAGCCCAACTGACCTCGGAACCCGAGCGCTACGCCGCTTACACGCGTGAATACCTGGGATGGGGGGTGTTCGCGCTGATGCCGCGGTGATGCGTTGGCACACCCGGCGGTTCTTCAACGCCTGTGCCGCGCAATAGCTGGTGGTTCGCCGAGATGTGATTGCGCCCGAATTCATAGCTTATGGTCTGGTTATCCGTGCAATCAAAGGTTGCCTCCTTTAAACCGAAGTTCCATAAATGGAAATGTGTAATATATTGATATGGCATACAAATCTAATGTACCACCATCAGTGTTACTGTCTACAATATGAGTCCGACGCCCAGGAGATCAAGCGCCCGCTGCTGGAGAGGGGTGGGCTGAGTGACCTTCTCGAACTTCACCGGATCCTTATCGGTCTGCTTCACCTCCACGGTATTTCGGGCGATGGTGGCAAGATCGGAGAGCAGGGTTTGAAAGCTGTGAACGGGGAGGCCATCATCGGTGACCTTGGCAGCCGCTTTCCGCTTGGCTGCCTTGGATCGTTCAGCCGGGACCACCATGTTGGGACGGCTTTTGGCCGCCTCGGCCGGGTCGTGATCATCGAAGAGGATCGGGGCCAGGACCCGGCGCATGTGCCATTCGACATAGTAGGCCAGCATGCAAAGGAAGACATGAGCCTTCACGCGATCCGCCAAGCGATGGTGGATGGGGCGGATCTTGAGATCGATGCTCTTCAGGCTCCGAAACGCCCTCTCCACCTGACTGAGGCTCTTGTAGGCGCCGACGGTCTCGTTGGTATCCAGGACCTCTTTGGGCACACTGGTTCTGATCACATAGATGCCGTCGAGAGCCGCCTCTTCAGCGATGGAAACGAGGTCTCTCTCGCAAGCGAAGCTCTCCTCCTCGATGGTGATCACGAAATGCTTGGCCATCTTGAACTTGCCGATGACCTTCCCCACGCGCAGGCCGATCTTCTCCTTGCCTTTGAGGCGCCGCTTGGGACGCGATGTGGCGAGCCTGACTTTGTCGAGCTCCCTTTCCGTCCTCTGGAGAAGCTCTTCGCGGGTCTTCGCCCGCTCGAACGCGAGCGCGGGATTGCGGCAGACGATCAGACGCTCGTCCGGGTATTCCGGATGGGTGATCTCCGCCATGTCGTGTTTGTCGAAAACGCCAAGCTGGATTGCGCCGCAGGTCACGAGCTTGCTGATCTGAGGCGCCCGCAGGGCCGTGATCCAATCGAGCCCCTCGGTGTCCCTGAGGCCCTTCCTGAGTCGAGTCTCCGTGATCATCCCCCGGTCGCCCACCAGCACAACCCGCTCGATGCCAAAGCGATCCTGCACTTTCTTGACCTGGCTTTCCACGGTGGCGGAGTCGGCCGTGTTGCCCTCGAAGACCTCAACCGCCACGGGACACCCGTCCGGAGCACAGAGCAGTCCGATCACGATTTGCAGTTTGTCGGACTTTCCGTCCCGGCTGTAGCCGAGCTGCGCCAGGGGGCAGGTCCTGCCCTCGAAGTAGGTGGAGGTGATGTCGTAGAGTACGAGGGCTCCGCCTTGGAGGTGCTTTGCAGCCAGGGTGTTTTCGATCCTTTCCTGCTCTCCGGAAAGCCAATCCATCGCGAAGTAGAGCTCGTTTTCGGTGACAGGCCCAAGTCCAAAAACCTCGCCCAGACTGCTCGAAGCCGTCGAGGGATCGAGCCCTCTCGCCGTGGCGAGCTTCGATTGAGGTTCGATGATTCGGGCGATGATCATGGCCAATATGAGCGAGAGCACTCGGCTCTTTTCAGAGGAAATGATGTGATCGAGGCCGGTCTTGATGAGCGTTCCCAGGACTGCGGCCACGTGGCCGTGCGGAAGGGAACGCAGGACTTCGATCGATTCTTCGAAACTCTCGATGGCGTGCCCGCCGCGAAGCAGGATGCGAAGCTGATCAATGACGTCCATCGGGAGTTTAGAGAGGTTGGCAATGGTGCGTTTCTTGACCTTGCCGCCTTCGCGATATGATTCGCGAAGCAGCACAGCAGGAGGTGAGTTTCGGTTGGGGACAATGTCAATATACATGGCCACTCGATAGTAGCAGAACGAATGCCATTGTCAAAAATAAAATCGAGCATATACATGGCTACATATATCAACAAACTGACAAGCGTTTCTTAAATGTTACAATTAGTTACGAGCTGTCAGATAGAAATTCTTTACGAACTTTGGTCTAACCTTCCTGAAGCCCCTGGCAGTCAATTTCCTGCGTTTTTCCTGCGAGATCCCGGGAACTACCCATCACGAGAACAGTCACGGCGTCACACCGTGACTGTTCTCGTGATGGCTTGATTCAAAAACGTCCTTGACAGGCCCTATGATGCCTGCTATCCAAAAAGCGTCAGAAAGCGATTTCCTATCACCTCACCTCACCCTATCACCTTGTGCTCCACCGGTCGCCGGCTTGCTTTTTCCGATGCTCGGAGGTAGGTTCGCTCGATTCGTTCAACGAGAATATACCATGACAGACAAAGTCGCTCTCATCATCATCTACAATCATCGTTACGACAAGAACATCCCAATTCTCGAATGCATGTACAAACAACGGTTCAGCCGCATCTATCATCTGATCCCCTTTTATGATGGACGAGCGGCCAACGTCATCCCTGTGTACGAGAACTCTTTGTTTTTTCAGGGCTATGTCGCGCAGGGGTCGATGACTTTTTTCCAGGAGGACAACACCCACTACATTTTCGTCGCCGACGACATGGTGCTGAACCCAATTGTCGATGAAAGCAACTATCGAGACGTTTTCCGGCTCGATGCCGACGCCAGTTACATCACGAGGCTGGGCTCGCTCCCAGAGTATCCCGAATACTGGACGCATAACAGAAACGCCATTAATTACAATCCGTTCAGAAGCGGAGTGGAGATAGCGGACTCGATACCCACACCTCAAGAAGCCAGGAGCATCCTCGACACATTGGGGATCAAGAACTCTGCATTCACGTTCGAACAGACATATTTGAAGAAAAGCGCGTCGAGCATCGAGCACACCAAAAAGATGCTCTTCGGTCGAATCAGTCGCCATGGCGGCAAGCTGTTGTCCACAGGATTGTTCGAGAAACTGAGCAAGCGATGGGGCGCCACGGCCGCCGCCGATTGGATCGCTTCCGTATACCTGTCGATGACCGGCTTGTTGGACTGCCTCGGCGACAGATACCAGCGCGGCGCCTCTTTAAAGGGCGTCAAGTACCCACTGGTGCGTTCCTACTCTGATCTGTTCGTGGTCTCGAGGGATTCAATCAAGGATTTCTGTCGATACTGCGGGGCATTCGCGGCAACCGATCTCTTTGCGGAGTTAGCGATTCCAACGGCGCTGGCGCTTTCTTCTAAAAAGATCGTGACGGAAAAGGACATCCAGCTCAAAGGGAACGCCATCTGGGGAGTCGAGGGGAACCGCGCGCTGGAGAAACACGGCTACCGACTCCGCAGTCTCCTCGATGATTTTCCCAAGGATTGTCTATTTATACATCCGATCAAGTTGTCCAAGTGGGGCATGGAGCCATGCGCAAGCACATCGTCATCACCTCCATCTTCCCGCCCACGGAAGCGGTGGGGGCTTTCTCGAGGATGTCCGATTGCCGTCTGGTCGTCGTCGGGGATCGCAAGACGCCATTGGATTGGCACTGCGAAAACGTCACGTTCTTGTCGATTGGAAAACAGGGTTCGATGGGGACGCGTCTCCATGAGGTTCTTCCATACGATCACTACTCGAGGAAGATGTTCGGCTACCTGCACGCCATTCGCGAAAACGCGACTTGTATCATCGACACGGACGACGACAACATCCCCAAAGAGCATTGGGGGTTCCCCTCGTTCGACGGAACGTATGATTTCATTCCCGGCGGGAAGGGATTCATCAACATCTATCAGTCGTATTGCGATCAGAAGATATGGCCGCGCGGCCTTCCGCTATCTCTAGTCAACAGACAGTTCAACCTGGACAACGAGATCGTTTCCCGCAGATGCGAAGTGGGTATCTGGCAAGGACTGGCGGACGAGAATCCCGACGTAGACGCCGTGTATCGATTGACGAGCGATGCCCCCTGCGTTTTTCGGGACCGAGCCCCCTTGGTGCTGGGGCAAGATACCGTGAGCCCTTTCAATACGCAGAACACAATGGTCAGGAAGGAGCTGTTCCCACTCCTGTACTTGCCCACGTTCGTCACCTTCAGATTCACGGACATCTTGAGGGGCTTGGTCGCGCAGCCGATCATGTGGCGAAGTGGATACCATGTGGGCTTCATTGGCGCTACGGTCGTCCAGAGACGGAACTTCCACGACTATTTCAAGGATTTCATCTCCGAAATCCCCATGTACCAGCATTGCGCGCGCGTGGTGGACCTCGTCGGCGGGGCCATCCGAGCCAATTGCTCTGTCACGGACAACCTCGCCATCGCGTACGAAGCGCTGCACAAGGCGGGCATCGTCGAGGAGAGGGAGCTGCGGGTGCTCGATGCCTGGCTGCAGGACATCCGCGAGTCGTCACCGTAGTTCCCGCGGTTGTCACGGTCTGCCCTCGACGACGACCGGTTGCGCCAGTTCGGCGCGCCGCCACAGGCTCATTTCATCTTCCTTCCGGTCGTGGTGGTGGTGAGCTTGCCGTGCTTGACGCCGCGCGTGTTCATGATCGCGTCCGCGATCTCCTGGACTTCGTCGGCCTTGCCGCGCACGGCGATCATCTCGAGGCAGTTGTCGTGATCGAGGTGGATGTGCGTCGCGGCGAGCACCGCGTCGTGGTGGTCGTGCTGGATGCTCGTCAGGCGCTCGGTCAGCTCGCGCTTGTGATGATCGTAGACGATGGTGATCGTGCCGACGATCTCCTCGCCGCCCTGCCACTCCTCGCGCACGAGCGCCTTTCTCACTATGGTTGTTTTTACCGTGCTTTTTGGACGAATTGCCAAACTCCCCAGCGATGGAGGCGCGCCTTATTCTAAGTAGCGTTCAAGATGAGACTAATAATCCAGGGCCAGCCAGTAATGTTGCGCACTGTTTCCTTCTGGCTTGCAAGGCGTGGCAAGCCGTTTTCGAGTTGACGGATGACGCCGTCCAGATCGGAGAATACGCGGTTGGGAAAATCCTTTTCTCGCAATTCGTCCCACAGATGCTCTTGCTCATCTTCTACAGTATCTGTAAAAAGATTCTGCAATATTGGACAGTTAGGCATGACAATATCATCCTTGGCACTACAAATTGACGATCTGTTCATGGGGGAACTACCCGCCAATCTCACGCACGGTCGGGGGCACCGCAACGCCGACAGCCTGGAACACCTTGCCGCAGGTTCCCTGGCACTGGGTGCGGATGGCGAGCCGTTTGCTACGAACGGGGTCGTTTGCTACGAACGGGGTCGGGCCAAGCTAAGATGTCAAATGGCCAAGGAAATGTATGAAAACCAGGTCTCTTATTGACCTTAAACGTGCAGTTTTGGGGCTAAAATTGCCCTTTTAACGGAAAGAGAAGAAGTCATCAAGCCAGCAACTGATGGGATCGTTGTGGGCAGGGAAGAATTCAAGGCCAACGCAGTGACCGCACAACCATACATGCTGCTTTGTGCTGAGAGTCGCTTCCGGTGCAATGGGCATTGTCTTGTATGTCGTGAGAGGTAGGATAAAATACGGTGGTCCATCGGCTCAACCCGACGCCGGACCACGCGGCAGGTCTATCGGTTCACTCACAAGCCTCCTGCTTGTGGTTTCGTGCCGCGTAAGCTGAATGTTCGCCCCTTCGACAAGCATGAGATGAGTTATGCTACAATTTGAATGGGATCCCGCCAAGGCGAGGACTAACCTGCGAAAGCATGGAGTTGCTTTCAAGGAGGCTGCCACAGTCTTCAAGGACTCATTGAGTTTCACCACTTACGATCCGGATCATTCCGAAGAGGAAGAACGTTCAATCATATTCGGGTCATCGGCTGCCGGTCGGCTTTTGATGGTCGCGCATACCGACCGAGGAGACCGAATCCGCATCATCAGTGCACGGGAGCTTACCCATCGAGAGAGAAGAGCATATGAAGAGGAAGTCCAGAGACGAAGAAGCCGATGAGCTTCGGGCAGAATACGACCTTGGAGAACTACTCAAAACTGGGGTCCAGGGCAAATATGCAGACAGGTTCAGTGAGGGCACCAATCTGGTTTTGTTGGACGAGGAAGTAGCCCAAGCGTTCCCGACAGACCAAGCTGTAAATGAAGCTCTCCGCTTGGTAATACAGCTTAAGAAGCTACCGAAATCTGGACGCAAGATAAAAACCAAAAGAGTGGACTCCTCAGCATAGGCCTGCGAACCATGGGCTACAGGCGACGGCGGGCCACGCCCGTGAGGTTGGGTCATAGTCCTTGATGCCGAACCCGAACGCCGAACGGGGTCCCGAACGGGGTCGGGCCAAGCTAAGATGTCAAATGGCCAAGGAAATGTATGAAAACCAGGTCTCTTATTGACCTTAAACGTGCAGTTTCGGGGCTAAAATTGCCCTTTTAACGGAAAGAGAAGAAGTCATCAAGCCAGCAACTGATGGGATCGTTGTGGGCAGGGAAGAATATGCAGCCAACCAAGCTGGTGCTGCGGACTTCGCAAGTGCTCGGCCGCTGACCATTGCGGCCCTCTCCACCTCCTGCAACTCAACTCCTGAGCGGCTGTTGTAGTGTTTGACAACATTTGGTGGTGTTGGTATTATCACCAACATGAATGCTGAACTGATGCTCAAAGAGCGCCTTGTTGTCTCTGAAGACACCTTCGTGGAAATTATGGTGTGGCGCCTGCCCTCGGCGATGGCTGGTAGTCAGCACGACTTCAAGTACCGGCTGGCCGTCGTGGTGAATGGGCGCTGTGTGTTGCGCTACGACAATGAGCCAGGCAAAGGCGATCATAAGCACATTGGAGAAGACCAGATTCCCTACACATTCACCACACCGCAGACCCTGCTCGACGATTTCTGGAATGATGTAGACAATTGGAGGCCCTAGATGCGTACCGTAACATTGATGATATCGTCTCATGAGGACACTAACCGTCGGTTCCTTCGAGCCTTAGAGGGAGAATCACAAGGAACCTTCATTAGCTTCGAGTCCCCTGCACTTCTATTCAGATTGCTCACGGGCAAGCGTTGGGAACTGCTCAACATGATGGCTGGTGCGGGACCCATTACGATTCGCGAGGCCGCACGCCGCTTGGGGCGAGACGTGAAGGCGGTTCATGGCGACGTACGCGCGCTTTTGAATACCGGCATACTACACAAAACCGACAACGGCCTCATCGAGTTCCCGTTTGATGCCGTGCATGTGGATTTTACACTGAAAGCCGCCTGATTGGCTTTTGGCCAAACAGCAGAATCCAGCGGAACCGCCAGTCCCTGGGGAGTGGGGAGTAAGTGGCCGCGATGGCGGACCCGTGCCATCTTGGCCGGGGCGCTGATTTTGGGCGTTGGGCATGCTGCGCGTGTGAGGAGGGAACTGTGAGCGATGTCCGCGTCCGTCATGTGGAACCGGAAGACTACCAACCAATCATCTCGGTCATCGATGAGTGGTGGGGCGGTCGGCACATGGCCGACATGCTTCCCAAGCTCTTCTTCGTCCACTTCAGGCCCACCAGTTTCGCCGCTGAGGATAATGGACAGATCGTTGCGTTCCTCATCGGGTTCGTCTCGCAGACGTTTCCCGACCAGGCCTACGTGCACTTCCTCGGCGTGTGCCCCACACGTCGTGGAGAAGGTCTGGGGCGTCTTCTCTATGAGCGTTTCTTCGCGACGGTCGCCGCGCTTGGCTGTCGCTCTGTGCGCTGCGTGACCTCACCAGTCAATCGCAACTCGATAGCGTTCCATCGTCGCATGGGTTTCTCTGTGCTCGACTCGGAGCACCGGGTTGAGGGCGTCGCCGTTGCCTTGGCGTACGATGGCGAAGGCGAGGACCGTGTTCTCTTCTCGAAAGACCTGCATGGTTGTGGCGCCAAGTGGTGAGACACCCAAGTCATTGCCGCGGACTTTTCATAGCCGCAGCTGATTCTATACTCGTTTAGCTTAAGAAGTTATCATTTTTGCCTCACGGGGAGATCCCGGAAGAAGCCCTTGGCATAAGACTCTGCGTCCTCTGCGTCTCCGCGTGAAAATGAAGCTTTTGAACCTTCACGAGTATAATATTGGCTAGCAGTCAGTCATCACCCGGGTTACTGACACGGTCGGCTTGTGAACCACACTCCTTTGCTGTGGGATATGCCAAAATGCAAATGGTGACATGGTGAGACTGAGCGGGGAGGCAATTAGAGCGGCGCCGCAAGCTTCGCGCCACGGGTCAACGCCACCTTGGGCACTGAGCGAATCTATTCACACCCGAAAGGAGATTTTCCACAGTGGACATCCCACGAATATTCAACATCACTGAAAGTGCTCACCGCATCCACAACCCGATCACACCCGAAAAGCTCGCCACTCTCGGCGCGGCACTGCGTCTGGAATCGGGGGCCCGAGTGCTCGACCTCGGCAGCGGTTCGGGGGAGATGCTGTGCACCTGGGCACGCGCTCACGGCGTTATCGGCACCGGCATCGACCTGAGCCAGTTGTTCACCGAGCAAGCAAAACTCCGTGCTGTAGAACTCGGCGTCGCCGATCGAGTCGAGTTCATCCATGGCGATGCTGCCGGCTATGTCTCTGACGAGAAGGTCGATGTGGCAGCCTGTGTCGGTGCCACCTGGATCGCCGGGGGGGTCGCCGGCACTATCGAGCTTCTGGCGCGGAGCCTGCGCACGGGAGGGATCATCCTCATCGGCGAACCCTACTGGCGGCAGTTACCGCCGACGGAAGATGTTGCCAGGGGATGCCTTGCCGGCTCCATCTCCGACTTTCTCATGCTTCCGGAACTTCTCGCGTCTTTCGGCCAGCTTGGCTACGACGTCGTTGAAATGGTTCTGGCTGACCAGGACGGCTGGGATCGATACGAAGCGGCCAAATGGCTCACCATGCGCCGATGGCTTGAAGCCAATCCCGACGACGAGCTCGCCAAAGAGGTTCGAGCCCAACTGACCTCGGAACCCGAGCGCTACGCCGCTTACACGCGTGAATACCTGGGATGGGGGGTGTTCGCGCTGATGCCGCGGTGATGCGTTGGCGCACCCGGCGGTTCTTCAACGCCTGTGCCGCGCAATAGCTGGTGGTTCGCCGAGATGTGATTGCGCCCGAATTCATATCTTATGGTCTGGTTATCCGTGCAATCAAAGGTTGCCTCCTTTAAAGACCAGCGTCATGACATCATTGCTGCCTTTTTTTCTTGTTGACCGGTTTCTGATGTGCATCTGAAACCGGGATGCCGTCTGGTTTTTTCCGGAGCGAGGGATCCCATGGCCAAGTTTCAGGAAGTCCCGAAGGGACGTGGATTACTCCTGCAGGAGGCTCTCGATAGTGCCCGAAAACGCGCCCCGGGGCTGACCCTGAACCGTCCTCGGGCGGTCCGCACCGCGGTAGCCAGCCTCCCCCCCGCCTGGCAGCTCGGTGGCCGGGCAACTCGGTAGCCTGGCAGCTCGGTGCCCGGGCAGCTGCTCAGAACTCCAGCTTCAGGACCGTCTCGAATAGCGAATTCCCGCGATTGTTGCCCAGCTGCATGTTGTAGTTGTCGACCGTCTGGAAGGCATAGCGGGTAATGAGCATGAGGTCTCTGCGGCAAAGATTGAGAGTGAGATCGGCACCGTACTGGTTGACTCTTTCCTCCACCGGGCTGAGGGTCTTGCCCCGCACCATGCGATCATAGTCGAGGCCGAGCTGCACTCGATTGGTGAGATAATAAGTCACCCGGGCAAAAAGGTCTTCGGCGTCCGGCCCCAGGTGGTGCCCCATGATCAGGTTGTTGTAGGTGTAGCCGGAACGGTATTCGGAATGGGCATACCACATGGCCGGAGTTTCATCTATGCGATGGGCGTTCCAGGTGTACTCCACTCGCAGATCGGCCCGCCCGTCGCAGGTCAGCCGCGGGAAATGGATGCCAAACAGCCAGGCATTGTCTTCGAGAATGATTTCCGCTGGATACTGGGGACTCCAGCCGCCGCTGTCCTCACCCCCGTATTCCAGGTAGAACTGCGCATCCCGCAGGAACGGGAGCCGCAGGCGTAAGTCGAAGGCCGCCAGTTGATTGGCGTAAAGAGGCGACCGGCCAACGAAAAAATTGAACAGATCGAAGGGGTTGAAACGTGGCATCCCCTCGCCGTTGAACATGAAGGTGGTCGACAATCCCATCTCGAAGAGGGGATGCGGTTTGAAGTTGAAACGAAGGCCGCCGAGCCAGGGATCGGCAGGATTTTCATAGCCGGTCAAGGGGGCGACGAAAGCCGTGTATTTGAATGGTCCCAGGTAGCGGAAGAGCCAGGGCAGCAGCGTCGGTTCCGGATTGGAGAATTTGACCAGATCGAGGGGATAGGCATTGTTGGTCAGAAGGAGATCGCCGTGCGCACCCTGCCCCCACCACATGGAATCGCGGCCGCCTTCGAGCTGGGTGTTCCAGAAGGTCAGCATGCCATAGCCTTTGAGCAGGTCCACTTTGCTGCCGGTTCCATCGAACCCGACGGTGTGCTGACGGGCGAGAAAGACCGGTTCCAGGTAAGCGGAAAAGAAATCCCGGTAGCCGAGCATGGTCGAAAACCGGAGCGACACATTGCTCTGCTCGCTGTAGACCAGCCCTTCATTGTTGGCCACCAGGGGGGTTCCCTCCGTGGCTCGAATGCCCTGGGTGGAGTCCGGGTATTGACGGATCCCCGGCTCCCCTTTTCTCACATTCAGGAATTGCCGGGGCTCGCCCTGAGAATAGACATAGCGCAGCTCTACCTCCTTGAGGGGCTTGAGAAAGCTTTTCTGGAGGATCGCGGTGCGCTTGCCGGTGAGTGCCAGTTCCTCCCGGAATTCCCGTTCGAGATCCTGAAGGAGCTCGGCTGCAAGGGGGGGTAGCCGGATCTCGTTCATCCGGATCGCCACCTGGGCTTCATGGATGAGCCGTGCCATCTCGAGGCGTGAAAAGGGGCGGGTGCCGTGGAGCGCCGACTGGATCAGGCCAAACCCTTCGAGCTTATCGAGGGCGGCATACGACCAGTTATCGAGGGGCACATTGACCGAGGAAAAAGCGCGGACCTGGCCGCAACAAACCACCACCAGCCACAACCCGCACAGCAGAAGTCTCGAGGAAGCGCTCAGCATACGGCAACAATCAGTCGCTCAGTCAACTTTGCTGACGATTGTGAGGTCTTCTTCGGTGAGTTCTTCAATCGTGCCGGCCAGGTGTGTCCCGTAGCGGGCGAACATCCAGAGCTCCGGGATGATCTCGGAGATGATTTCCCCATCATCGAAGACCCGCACAATGGAACTTTCGGAAACGACGATCGCTACCGCTCGCGTCTGTTTGGTGATGGAAGCGGCCGCCATGTGCCGGCTCCCCAGGCCCAGAGGCAGCACTATCCCCTCGGACAGGGCATCGAGATAGCGGCAGGCCGAGACCACCACCCCCTCATCGGAAACCACAAAGGCGCCGTCCAGCTGCGCCAGTTCTTTCACGGTTTCCCGCATATCGGGCTGGTCGATCCGTTTGAGCTGCTCGGGATGCCCGAAAAGTGGGTCCAGAATGAGGCTTCTCGAGTGCTTCAGCACTTCCACGGTATCGCCGACCACGAACAGGGTCCCGATTTTCCTGCCTTCGCGGCCTTCGCGGGCAATTTCTACCGCCAGAATGACGGTATGCTGCAGCGTCTGTGGATTGACGCCGCGCTTCTCACTGCAGACGCCGCAGAAAATCTCTTCAGGGGTCCGCATCAGTTTCCGGTTCGCCATCTTTTCACGACTCCTGTCCCGGTGCATAGGCCATGTAGTATACCACGGGCACCACAATTAAGGTGAAAAAGGTCGATACCGTTATGCCGAAGATGAGCGCCCAGGCCAGCCCGGAAAAGATGGGATCGAGGGTGATGGGCCAAGCGGCGAGCATCGCGGCGAGCGATGTCAGAAAAATCGGGCGGGTGCGCAGGGCTCCGGCTTCGATGAGCGATTTCACCAGGGGTTCGCCCCTGGCTTTCTGAACTTCGACAAATTCGATGAGCAGGATCGAATTGCGGGTTGCAATGCCCGCCAGCGCGATCATGCCGATCATCGCCGTGGCCGTGAAATACACCGGATTTTCCCAGCCCCCTACCGGCTGGCCGGTGAGCACGTTGAGCAACCAGAAACCCGGCAGGATGCCGATCACCGAAAGCGGCAGGGCAATGAGCTGAATAGCGGGCAGGAGGTAGCTCTGAGTCTGATACAGGAGCAGGATGTAAATCCCCAGCACCGCCACGCCGAAGGCAATCCCCAGATCGCGGAAGACCCTGAGGGTGATGTCCCACTCCCCTTCGCCCGACCAGACCACCTCGAAACCCTGCAAGGCGGGGTCCTCATCGACCGTCTCGCTCAGCTTCAGCACCGCGTCGGGTGGCGGCAGACCGGCGGTATCCCCGAAAACATACACGACCGGCTGGAGATTTTTGTGATAGATCGGCTGATCGATCACGTCCTCTTCAAAGGTCCCGAGATCCTTCAGGTAGACCCCTTCCCCACCGGCACCCTTGATCAGCAGCCGGTCAAGGTCCGCCCGGCGGGCCCGGTCTTCGCGCAGAAAACGCAGCCGGATGCCGGTCGGGTTCACCTCATCGGCCAGCCTCAACACGCCCGGAACCGTCCCGGCCACCGCCCCCTGGAGGGTTTCCGCCAGCTGCCGGTCGCTGATGCCGTGCAGCGCGGCCTTCGCCCGATCCACGCGAAAGGTGAGCTGCTGCTCGGGCGCTACCGTCACATCATCCACATCCACCACCCCTCGCGCGGCCTCCAGGTGGCGTCTCACCCCGGCCGCCGCCCGCACCAGTTCCTCGTAAGGCTGACCGATCCTGCCATAGACTTCGGCAACCAGCGTGGCGATCACCGGGGGGCCGGGCGGCACCTCCACGATTTTGATATTGGCCCCGTAGCGAGCGGCAATCTGCTGGAGGTCGTTGCGCAACCGCAGTCCGATGGCGTGACTCTGCTGGCTGCGCTGCTTCTTGCCCGCCAGGTTGATGCGGATATCCGCCACGTTGGCGCCCCGGCGCAAATAGTAGTGACGGACCAGACCGTTGAAATCCATGGGGCTGCCGGTCCCCACAAAGGTGCTCACATCGGTCACTTCCGGCACCCGCACCAGGAAATCGGCCAGCGCTCGGGCCGCCGCTTCGGTCGTTTCGAGGGTCGTCCCTTCGGGCATGTCGATCACCACCTGCAGTTCGTTCTTGTTGTCGAACGGCAGCATCTTGAGCGGTACTCGCTGCGAGATCACCAGCCACACGGCGAAGACGAAGAGCATGGCCACCACCCCGAGGGTACCCCAGCGCAGACGCCTCGAGCCGATCAGGGCGGTCATGAGGTGGTGGTAAATCTTGTAGAGGCCGGTTTCTTCGAGCACAAAAGGTTGCTCGTGGGGTTTGTCGTATTCCCGCCTGAGCATGTGAAGGGACAGCCAGGGGGTGATGGTGAAGGCAACCAGGAGGCTCATGAGCATGGCTACCGGTACGTTCAGGGCCATGGGCGCCATGTAGGGACCCATCATGCCGGTGATGAAAAACATGGGAACAAAGGAGATGATCACCGCCAGCGTCGCCAGGATGATCGGCGGCCGCACCTCGTTCACCGCGCTCACCACTGCCTGTCGGGGCGGTTCCTGGCGCATGGCGAAATGGCGATGGATGTTTTCCACGTCCACAATGGGATCATCCACCACCAGACCGAGCGAGAGGATCATGGCAAAGAGGGTCACCCGGTTGATGGTGTAGCCGAGCAGGAGGTTGATGAGCAGAGTGAAACTGAAGGTTACGGGCACGGCCAGCGCAATGATGAGCCCCTCACGCCAGCCGAGGGTGTAGGCGAGCAGGATCACGACAATGGCGATGGCCACCAGGAGCGCTTCGACCAGTTCGTTCACCTTCTCGTCCGCAGTGCGCCCGTAGTCACGGGTGGTGCGCAGATGCACGCCAGCCGGAAGGACCTCGCGGGCGAAGCGTTCGGCTTCCTTGAGGATCTCTTCGGAAACCCACACCGCGTTGGTGCCCTTGCGCTTGGCGACCGCCACGGTCACCGCGGGATAGGTCTGAAAAGGTTGGATCCGGGCGGGAGGCGACCGCTCGTGTTCCGCGGCGGGGTCCATCGCCGAGTAGGCCTTCTCGCCGAAAGCAAGGTGCGTGTAGGTATCGGTCTCCGCCGGTCCGTCCTCGACCGTGGCCACCTCCTGCAGGTAGACCGGACGGCCGTCCTGAAGCCCCACCACAAGATTCGCCACTTCCGCGGAAGACGTCAGGAAGTGCCCGGCCTCGAGGCTGCTTTCCTGATTGTTGTTGACCAGGCTGCCCGCCGGGAAACGGGCGTTGGCACCCTGGATCGCCCGCTGCAGGTCCTGGAGACTGACCCCGCGGCTGGCCATGAGGTGAGGCGACAGGTTGACCCGCACCTGCCGCGGGCGACCGCTTTCGATATAGGTCCGTCCCGCATTCTTCACCCCCTGGAGGCGGATTTCGAGCTCCTCGGCCATCCGCCGGAGGGCGTAGTCGTCGTAGCGGTCGCTGTAGAGGGTGAGATTGACGATCGGCACATCGTCGATTTCCACCGGCTTGATCACCCACCCGGCCACTCCCGGCGGCACCTGATCGATGTTGGCCTGGATCTTGTTATGCAGCCTGACCCAGCTCCGTTCGCGATCCTCCCCCACATAGAAGCGCACCGTGACGATCGCCTGGGACGCATAGCTGGTCGAATACACGTACTCGACCCCGTCGATCTGGTAGAGGAGCTTCTCGAGCCGGGTCGCCACCTGCCGTTCCACTTCCCGCGCCGAGGCTCCGGGCACGTTCACCAGCACGTCGGCGATTGGCACCACAATCTGGGGGTCCTCCTCTCGCGGGGTGACGAGCAGGGCAATCGCCCCGGCAATGAGGCTGATGATGATGAGCAGGACCGAGAGATTCCCTTCGAGAAACGCCTCAACCAGGCGGGTCATCCAGTTGTGATCGGGTTTCTGATGTCGGAGGTCGGATTGCGGATTCCGGATGTCGGAGGTCGAGGGTCCGGGGTCGGATGATGCAGCCATGGGTTCTTTCACGGGACTACCACCAGTTCGTATTCCTCGAGGCCGGACAGCACTTCGATGAGGCCGTCGTGATCCGGTCCCAGCGTGACAAACCGCCTTTCGGGGAAGCCGTCAGGTCCCACCACCTCTACCAGCGTCAACTGCCCGACGTCCCGCACCACGCGGCCGGGAACCACCAGCGCCGCGTATTCGCCGCAAGGTACCCGCAGCCTCCCGAACAGACCGTTGACCAGGTCGGCGTCAGGGGGCAGGGAAACCTTGATTAGGACCGTGCGGGTCGAGGGATCGGATTTGGGCATGATCTCCCTGACCGCTCCCGGCAGCGTACGGTTCAGGGCCTCAACGTACACCTCCATTTCCTGACCGACGCCAATGCGGGGGATGAGCGACTCCGAGAGAAAGGCATGCAGCTCGAGCTGTGAAGTCGTTTCAAGCAGGAACAGCGGTTGCGCCGGGGAAGCCATATCGCCCACGTTCACGAGCTTCCTCACCACCTTCCCGGAAAAGGGCGCGCGAATGACGGTGTGGCCGAGCATCACCCGGGCTTCGGCAACCGCTGCGTCAGCCTGTTCGCGCTGAGCCTGCAAGCGTTTGATTTCGCTTTCGCCGGCCCGGACCTCCTGGAGCGCGGCGAGGTAACCGGCCTCCGCAGACTCCTTTTGAGCCCGCATGTGTTCGACTTGCTGACCGGTGGCGGCCTCGTGGCGCCGCAGATCCTCGTAGCGCCGGTAGTCCGCCTGGGCTTTGCCGCGATTGGCCTGAGCCGCCTCGACCTGGGCGCGGGCCGCCCCAAGTTTCGCTCCGGCCGCTTCGAGAGCGCGTGTCACCGCCTCGCTCTGAGCCTCAGCCTGCTGCAGTCGCGCTTTGCTTTCCGCATCCTGCAGCAAAGCCAGGACCGTGGCTTCCGACCCTGTTTCGGCACCGCCGACGACGGCATCACCTTCCGTTACCAGAATCTCCCTGACCTGGGCCATGAGCCGCGAGGCGACCAGCGCCTCCGTCCTCGCCCGGATCGTCCCCACCTGGTCGATGAGTCGAGGGTATACCCGTCGTTCGACCGGCACGGTTTTCAATGACGGCGGCGCCCCTTTGGTCGCCGCAGGACCCGGGGCAATCTTCGTCACAAACGCCCCCGCCAGCCACATCATCAGCAGCGCCAGGACCGCCAAAACCCCCAGGCCGACAGCCACTTCCCGGTGCAGTTTGCGCTTGCTATCCCCGTCCAAGGCCACCCCCCTTAAAAAGCGAACCGCTGTCCTTCACTCCTCACTCCTCACTCCTCACTCCTCCCCGCCAATTCATCGGCGAAGTCACCGAGCGCTCTCCTCAGAAAGGCCTGAGCGATCTTGCCGTCAAAGAGTGCCGCCGTGTAGGCAACCTCCGCCTGATTCCAGGCCACTTCCGCCTGCAGCAGCGAATCCACCGTCGCTGCCTGGCGGGAGTAGATGTGGCGCACTTCATCGAGGGCTTTTTCTGCCCAGGCTTTCCGCTCGCCTGCGACCCGGATCTTTTCCGCTGCTTCCTGAACCGCCAGAGTTGCCTGGTTGACCTCGAGCGCGATATCGAGAGCCACCTGGTCGCTGCGGGATTCCATTTCTTTCAGGCGGGAGCGGGCTTCTTCCATGCGTGAGACGCTCAGACCGCCCTCAAAGAGAGGCCAGGTAGCCTGGATCCCCACATACCAACTGTCGGTGAATTTGCCGAGCGTTTCCGAATCCAGCAAGTAATCGGCATTCACTCCCAGCCGTGGCATGAAGCCTCCCTGAGTCGCTCGGACCCGGGCCCGGGCGGCTTCGATAAGGGAGCGCGCGGCCGCCATTTCCGGGCGTTTTTCGAGGGCGATGGCAATGTTGCGGTCGGAGTCCCCGGGGGGAACGTCGGTCTGCATCACAGGCGGAACGATCCCCGGGTCGGGAATCTCTGCCGGGACGATCGGCCGCGCCAGGAGTCGTTCCAGCCCGGCTTGCAGCTTGAGAGCGTTGCTCTGAGCGGTAACGACATTGCCGCGTGCTTCGGCGCGGCGGGCCTTGAGGCGCAAAAGCTCACTGGGCAGGGCGGCGTCGGCCCGCACCCTGGCTTCCCCCAGTCGCTCATCGGTCTGGGCCGATTCGAAGGCCTTTTCTGCGACCCCGATGTAGGCGAGCGCCTGGAGCCACTGGTAGTAGATCTCTGTCACCCGTGCCACCAGCTGATTGCGTGCCGCCTGCCATTCGGCACCGATGGAACGTTCCTGGGCAAGAGCCGCCTGGCGTTCCTGCCAGCGGCTGCCGCCCTCGAACAGAGCCCATTCACCCCGCAGCCGCGACCCGAAATTCTGCTCCGTCCCGGGCTCGTTAAAATCGATATCAGGGCGAAAGCGCCGCTGATTGATGATATTCATGAGGGCAAAGACGGCGTTGTTGGTGATATTGAAGTCCTCGGCAACAACCAGCCGGGGATAGAAGGTGGCTTCCACCTGGCGCACCTGTTCCGCGGCCGCTCTCATCCGCTGCCGCATCTGTTCGAGCTCGGGGCTGGCCTGCAGTGCCTCCTCCACCGCCCGTTCGGCGGTGAGCGGCCCTTCCCTGGGTACCTCCCGCGCCCGCTCCACCTTGGCCCGCCATTGCTGTAAAGCCGCATCCCGGGGCATGGCGCCCGCCCCGGTTGCGGTCGGTCCGGAGCGCGTCGTGCATGCCGCCAGCAATCCCACCACCAGGACCAGCAGCCCCAGCTTTCTCAAAGAGGCCCGTTGGTTACTCGAACCAAATCTCTCTCCTCGATCCATTCCCATCCCCAAATGACATCTCTGGAAACGCCTGCCCGGAACCCCGAACACACCCCTCCTGCCCTTCTTATACTTGCCGCTTCCCGCTTCTTCAAGCGATACCACATCTCGAACCCGGTGGTCATGGCCTGGTTCGGACGTTTGCGTCATATTCCGAGGCTGCGGAGCAGGAAGAGCACAATGCTCCCGATGAGAAGAAAGCTCGAACCTATTATCCCGACGATAGCGACGACCAGTTGGGGGAGATGAGGTTTCATGAAGACGATCTGGTGTTCGTTATCCCTGGGCTGCGGCGCCCCCAGGTTCAAGAGGCGCAGCTCATAGCGACCCGGCATCGGCAGGTCATAGCTCTTCATCTCCATCCTGATCCGCGAAAAAGTGGACGAGTGCGCTCGGAATAAGGTCGTACGGCCCTTGAGCGGCAGGCCGTCACCCCCGCGCAGTTCGAATCCGGTCCGGGCGAAACGCCTCGTGAAGAGCGGTCCTTCGACAGCGAGGACCACCCTCCCGGCTTCGGTAAACTCGAGGGATTGCTCTGCTCGGAGAGGAACACTCAGGATGAGCTTCTCCGAGCGCAGGCGAATGATCCTCCTGATGAAGAACGCGAGGAGGATGAGACCTCCTGCAAAGCCAAGGACCGATAGCCAGAGTCCGTTGTCGTACAGGAAGTTCAGAAATGCCATAGTCGCCTCCACTCCGGCAACCGGCCAGGAAGGACTGAGAGGTTGCCGTCATTCCCGTAAGATGCGGTCCAGACCCTTCACTGCCTCAATCATGACCTCGGTCGCCCGGGTCACTTGGGGCAGATGAATCCATTCATCACTCTTGTGAGCCTGGGCAATGTCGCCGGGACCGAACACCACACACGGGGTCCCGCCGGCAGCAATTTTGGTGGCGTCGGTACCGTAGGGCACGCCTTTGGCGGCCGCATCCAACCCGAGCTTGGCCAGCGCCTGCCTCAAGGCCTTCGCCGGCGGGCTCTCCGGGGCCGTCTCAAACGGCGGATCCATCATATACGTTTCTCCCCTGAGCCACGCATGCCCCTGTCGGCCAGCCTGCGCCGCCCAGTCATCAACAAACCAGAGAATGTCCGCCATCTCCTCTCCGGGCACCAAGCGCCGATCAACAGCCAGGGTACATAGCTCGGGAACCGTGTTGAGGCCCACGCCTCCCGAGATCATCGTCGGCGTCCAGGTTGCACCGCCGGTTAAGGGATGATGCTTACTGGTGGTGTACCGGTCGAAGGCGACCCGAAAATCCCGGATCAGGTCGACCATTTCCAAGACGGCGTTGTGTCCAAGGTCTGGGGTTGAGCTGTGGGCGGACTTCCCCTGCGCAACCAGCGCGAACCGGACCGATCCTTTATGCGCCGTGACCGCCTGCAGGTTGGTGGGTTCGCCTACGAAACAGGCATCAAACCGGTAGTGCTTTCCCAGGTGCCGTGAACCCGCGAAACCATGCTCCTCATCGATGATTCCGAGGAAGTAGAGATCGGCCTCGAGGTCGGCGGTTTCTGCGAAATATTGGATGGTCCTGGCAAAAGCTGCGGCAGAGGCCTTGGTGTCACAGCTGCCACGTCCATACAGACGGTCACCCTCCTGCCGCCCCCAGGGGTCCACAGTCATTCCCGTAATCTGAACCGTGTCGAGGTGGCTTTCCAGAGCAATCCTGCGGCCGCTCCTGCCCGTAGCCAGATGCGCGATAAGATTGGAGCGTCCCGGCAGGACTTCGTCAAACCGGACGCTGCAGCCAACCCGCTCGAAGAATTCACCGAGCACAGCAGCCACCCTCTGCTCACCAAAGATCTCCGAAGGAGCATCAGGCGTGCGGAAGGCCGGGTTGACGCTGGGGATTGAAACCAGTTCCCGCAGCAGATCCACCGCACTCGAATGGATTGTAGAGCCCATAGCGTCCTCTCTTCTTCAGGCAAGCCCGAGGCCGGTTTTCAACGCCAGGATTCGGCTGAGCTCCAGCGCTTTCTTTTGCCTACTCATTGCCTTGGCAACTTACCGGCAGAAACACTCCCTTCTTCAACGGTGAGGCAATTCAGAAAACCGGGCGAATACCGGTATCCACCTCGTCGCCGCAGTCCCTGCAGCGGAACACGATAGTCGGAAAACCTGCCTTGAATTTCATGATCCCATGACATTTGTCGCAGGTCGGCTGGTGCCTCTCGATGAAAAGGGCCATCGGGACAAACCCGATCAGCACGGCGATAAACGGGACATACTCTTCGTCCGGAATTTTCCCAAATGCTACCAGGCAAGCTGCGGCAACCCCCACCACGAGCATTGAGATCACGCCGACGCGGCGGAGTCTTCTGGTATAGTCGATGGCATTCACGGCCCGGCTCTTGTTCGCAGCCTCTCAGAACACGGGATGCATAGCTGCTTCCCTTGAACGTGCTGGATTCTGGTCGCCATGACCTCTTCACCACAACCCTGGCAGATGATGTTGTCATGAATCCTGGCTGGAGCTGGCACCTTGGGCGGGGCCTCTTTGATATCAAACAAATCCTCGATGGGCGCTTCCAGGATCTTTTGAATATACAGGACTTGCAGTTCTTCAAGACGCTTCTCTTCCTCCGGTGTGATGGTGTTGGCGCGCATCCTGCCCATCAGTGCGTCACGCTCCGGATCCAACTCAGACGGGAGCTTCGGCAGCCTCACGATCCGGATTCCCTTCCCGTCCGACCGCCGATAAAAGCTGAAAGCCTTCTTGCCATAATCGTTGAAGATCAGGTTTCCTTTGCCGAAGGTACAGCCGGTGAGGACTTGAATGGCGTCAACGCCGCACATGTCGGTTTCGACCACGGCAACCACCTCTTCATCCTCCGCATGCGGTCCGATTTCACGCAACGCGATTTCCGCAACCCGAATGCCGATGGCAAGTCCCGGGCACATGTGCCCATGGAAATCCCTCGCTTTCTGAACAACCTCCGACGCAATCATCCTACCCTCCTCAGCGCTTGAGACAGAGGCCTTGGCGCCCTCCCGAACCCGTCAGGCCGCCAAAGCGGCTTGGCTTGAACGCCAATTGCCGTCAGTTCCGCATTAATGCTATGTTGCGATCATCCTTCATTGTACTATAGCAGGCTGAGAATACGCACTCTCTCAAAGCGGTGCAAATGGATTTCGAATGAGCTGCCGCCAGATCTGCCATCAGCTGACCTGGCAACCTCTGCGGGCCATTAGAGCCAGGTGCCTTTGGTGTTCGAACGATCACCCCAGAGGCTTCAGGAACACCAAAATGACCGGGCGGCCAGGGCTGCCTCGAGGAAAGATCAGGGAGCAAAAATGCCCAAGTACAAGGTGATTGCCAGAGCAAAAGATAGCCAATGCCCGCACGTTCAGGTGGGGGATGCCATTGTCATCGAAGGGACCATGTTGAATCTGGAGGAGTCTCGGAACGTCTGCGCGGTGGCGCTGGGCGCCATCCAATATTCCCTATACATGATGGGGAAAGCTAAGGACCCAAAGGATTTCGGCCGCGATGAGGTTTACACCCTGCAATGCCCGGACCCCGAGACGAGGGTGATCTACGAAGTAACCAGGGTGGCAATGGAGGAATGACCGGCGACGCTTTCGGGTAAAGCCAAAATTTCATGGCATTCGGCTGGCCCAGACAGAACAGGCTCAGCCGAGACCTGGCCAGCCATCGTGCGAGAGCACTTGCGGAGGAGTCTTCGGTCCGCACTCTGCGGGAAGGGCGTACGCGAGATGAATGGCCGGAGAAGAACGAAAGATCGTTAGACATGCAGGAGGCATCCGATGATCGATAAGGTGTTCGGCCTGATGTTACTTTTGGGTGTTGGATTCATGGTCCTCGGCAGCAGGGTGAGCGGCGCAGGCCTGGTGCTTCCTAAAGCGTCGCTCGATGGCACGGTTTCAGTGGAGAAAGCGCTTCAACAAAGGCGGACAATCCGAAATTTCAAGGAAACCCCTCTTTCTTTGCCCCACCTCGCACAACTGCTGTGGGCCGCCCAGGGGATCACCGATCCCAAAGGGGTCGGAAGATCAGCTCCCTCCGGTGGCGCCCGGTTTCCTTTGGATATTTATGTCATCGTGGGCAGCAAGGGCGTTGAAGGCCTGGAGGAAGGGGTCTACCACTTTGCACCGGCGGATCACTCCCTGTCGGTAATGAACAGGAAGGATCTCCGCAGAGAGATTGGCGCCGCCTCGCTCGGCCAGATGTGGATGGCGGGCGCTCCGGTGATGTTCGTCATCACCGCCGAGTACCGGCGGATCACGGGCCGGTATGGAGAGAGGGGGGTTCGGTATGCCCAGATCGAGGTCGGCCACGTGGGCCAGAATCTGTTTCTCCAGGCGGAAGCCCTGGGCCTTGGAGCCGGGATTGTGGGGGCGTTCAATGATGCCGCGGTGGTTGAAGTGATGGGAATCCCGCGCGAACATGAGCCTCTGCTGATCATGCCCGTAGGGTACAAGAATTGATCCAGTGGGCCTCGCAGTCAGGGAGAAGGGTGGCTCCTGCCGCCGTTCCACCTCCACTCCAGGGGAGAACCTCGCTCAACGCCGAAACCAACCGGTTCCGATTGGTCTGATCAAGCTGCATGACCGTCACATCCTCACGGGATTTCAGGCTCTGGATGAACCGGTCTCCCTGTGCGTTCGCTTGCCCATCAACGATTCGTTCGGAAGATAGGACATTTCTCCGATGCCGTTATGAGGTCAATTTCCAGGGCTTTGGCAGAGGTGTTGAATATCGAGTAGGCTTCGTTCGTATTGACAGAGACCTGCTCCTTTGCTATTTTGAACGGGAGCGTAAAGGGGAGTAGCAACCGGCCGATGGGCGGCCGGCCCGCATCCCGTCACTACGGTGGTGATCCCGCCCGGGAGCGGCTCCAGGCAACATCCGTTGGACTTGCGAGACCTTTACTCACAGCATGACCGTCATGCCGCGAGTAAAGGTCTTTTTTTTGCTCCGGCGAACACGCAAAAGGAGGCAACATGATCGACCTGGGGTGGCTGGGACAGATTGCGTTTACCTGGGAATTTCTGGTGGCGGTGATGAGCATCGTTCTCATCGATTTGGTTCTGGCCGGCGATAACGCCGTGGTCATTGCCATGGCCGTCAAAAACCTGCACGGCCGTGAACGACAAATGGGGATTATCCTGGGCGCCGGCGGCGCCGTCATCATTCGAGTGATTTGCACCTTTATGGTGGCGCAGCTGCTCAACCTGTCCTTCGTCAAGCTGATCGGCGGTGCGGTCATCATCTGGATCGGCGTCAAGCTGCTTACCGAAGGGACCAAGGAGGAATGCCACAGCAAGGAGTGCAGCAGTCTCTGGCAGGCGCTCTGGATCATCATCGTGGCGGACCTGAGCATGGGAATCGACAACATGCTGGCCGTCGGCGCCGCAAGCCACGGCAACCTGTTCCTGCTGCTCTTCGGCCTGCTCCTTTCCATTCCGATGGTAGTCTTCCTGAGCACCTGGCTGTCTACGCTCATGGACCGCTACCCCATCATCCTCTGGATTGGCGCGGCGGTGCTGGGCAAGGTCGGCGGCGAAATGATGATCACCGACCCATGGGTCCAGGGGCTGCTCAACCCGCCAAAATGGGCCGACTATGCCGCGATGGCGTTCTTCGTTGTTTTTGTATGCGCTCTGAGCAAATGGTTGATCAGCAGGCGGAAAGACCGGGCCGGTCTGGAGCCGGTCGCCATCGAGGTGGCTGTCACGCCTTACCATCCTGAAGAACTTAAAGGCCAAGCCGTTTTACAGCCGGTCGCCGTTCAGGGGGCAGTCCCTCCTTCGCATCCTGAAGCCAAGTGACCAGCGGCTTGCCCGAGTTTGACCGGCGGGAGGGAAGATGCCCTTCCGCCCGGGCCCTCCTCCACGACATGGATCGGGCGCGCCACAATCGGTCGAAGCCCTCTGGCGAGTTGCTTTCGGAGTCATTCGAGGTCGCTCTCGCGCCACTTCTCGCCGGTCTGCCTCCTGACCGCCTCGATCAGGCCATTGGCGTGAGAATTAGTGACCTCGCGTTGAATGAGGATCTGTGTCGGCGTAACCTCCTTGCCGTAATAGGCGGCATTGAGCGCATCCCGGGGCGCGACCACCGCCCCGTTCACCCCCACCCCGCCGTACAGTCCCTGGTTGCGCGCATAGCTGATAATGTCCCCGCTCAGGTTGGCCGTAGCCGCCTCAGCCCCCGCGCCGACCGGCCCCAGGGCAATGGCCGCGTCGGCACCGAGCTTGGTGCTGGTGGTCAAGAGCGCCGACACCCCGCGATCGGTCAGTGCGACCAGGACCACTTCCGACGCCCGGCCGCCGGCAATCAGGCCGAAACTGACCTGCCCCATGGTATAGAAGGCCGGCCCACTCCAGGCATTCGCCTTCTCATCATAGGCCAGAAAAGTCCCGCTCCCTCCGGACGCGCCGAAAATGAACGCCCCTCCAAGGACCTGCGGATAGATCAGCACGCCCTTTGCCCCCTTGAGGATGACCTGCAGGGAAGGTCCCATGTCCTTATCGGCAATGAAGGCGTTGAACGTCATGAGCGACTTTTCCACCAACTGCAGGGCCTCTTGCAGATCTTCCGCCAAAGCGGCCTGGGGGCAGATGGTGACAACCGTGAAGCACATTAGACAAGTGATGGCAATACTGTGGAAGAGACAAAAGCGCGAACCACTTTCCGACTTCCGCATAAGCGCCTCCTTTGATGGCCGCTGCTGCTGCCGCCCGGCTGATTCCCGGCCCAGACTGGAACACCACCTTCACCCAAAGAGACCAGACCGGGCGACTGCCGGCACCGGCGAGGTGACAAGAAATCGTTTCTAGAAAATTTGGGTAGCACGTATCCTGGGTGCGGTCAAGGCCATTGACAGGCCCCAAAGCCCTTGACCTGTTCAGTCAGCGGGTGCTACAAGGCGTTGTAAAAAATGAGCTGGCGTAGCTCAACGGCAGAGCAGCTGATTTGTAATCAGCAGGTTGCGGGTTCAAATCCCATCGCCAGCTCTCAGTTTACAGTCTCGGCATTTCCTGAGTGTGCAAATAGTGTGTAAGACTTCCGGGTGAACACCCCAAAACGACAAAAGGCAGAGTCCGGTCCCGCTCGCCTGCCTCGAAGGATTGGCCATGTTTCCGCAAAGGGTACTAGTCGGCGACGGTGGTCCCGGCCTATCCTGCCGAAAGGAAACGCCACTGGCACATTTGCCACGCCTGGCAAGACTTCTCACCCTGCAATGACCTTGGACACGTCCTGACAAGACAGCCTCGTCAAATCCGAATTCTGGCCTTTTCGCGGTAATTACTGGAAACGCGCAAGGATTTACGCAAGACAATCAAACCGTCGTGCGCACGTTTGGTGACTCCTGATGACTGAAACGCTTGCACCGCGCCACTCAAGAACCAACTGCCCAGTTCTGGTCCAATTCCAGGCCGTCGTAAATGTCGCCTTGGATCTTGTCGGATGGGCTGACTCTATGAAGAAGTTCTGTTAGCATGACTCCTACCTGTTGTTTCAGGGTAGGGTAGGAGTCTCTATCACCAGGAGTGTGCAGACTGCTGAGGGACTCTTACCCGCTTCCCTCACATACCTTGCACATTTCCTGCCTCCTTTCCATCATTTATCGTGACCTCTCACACCGGTTCGCCGGAACGCCCAATTCCTTCGCGAGCTGGTTCGCGCTCATGCCGAGCGCTTCCAGTTCGTCGGCCAGGTGCTCTCCGGGATGAATGAGAAGTCTTGCCATTTCTCTTGGCCTGCTTTCAGGCGTGCAGGCCGTCTTGCGAAGCGGGATGACGCGGACGGAAGCTAACGTTGACCTCAACCTCCTCATCAAGCTTCCCGAGGATCGCAATCATCCGGTCAAGCGTAAAGCGTTCGAGCTTCGCGTTTCGAATGCGCGAAAACTCCGAATGAGCGACGCCTGTCACCCTTTCGGCTTCGCGCGTCGGAAGGCCGCGCTCGTCAAGCGTGCGGATGATCTTCGCCGCCAAAATGGCGCGGGCCTGCTCTACCCCGGCGTTAGCGCGACCAAAGTTACGAAAAACATTGCCGCTGCCGCGAACGAGTTCGAATTTATCCTTCATCGTGGAGCCTCCTTCAATCGTTTCAAACGTTCGCGGATGAGATCAACCTCCGTCTGAGGCTTCTTAGTGCCGGTCTTGGACTTCTTCTGAAAAGCGTGGATCACCCAAAGCCCTGCCCTGCTTTTCCCCCGCGGTCGGGCTGCGGCTCAGCGTGGCCGAGGCTAGCCGCTTTTCAGGCTATAGCGTCCAGGCCTTTTTTCTTAACCAAGGCCAACAACTTAAGAGAAGGCCCGCGCGGCTGTTTTTCGCCCCTCTCCCACTGGCTCACCAACCCGACCGTCACGTTTAGATAACTTGCAAACACAGCTTGGCTGACACCAGCCTTCTTCCTTACTTCCGCAATTTCCTGTGCCGAGAGTTTTTGCACACTCGTCAGACATGAGGCGTCAAAATCTCGCATCGTTTTTGTGTCGATCAATCCAAGGCGATGCAGCCCTGTCGCCGTTTCGTGCAGCGCTTCGAGGGCTTCACTCTGATACTTCTTTGCCATTGTAGTTCACCTCCTCCAACTCTCCTGCGCTCACCGCTTTGGCCATGCCGGCATCAGTGAAACCCAGGTATATCTGTGCCAATTTCTGGTAGGCATCGAGTTCCACGGCGTTGAGATTGGCTTTGGCGCTCTTGGGAAAGCCATACACGAACACCGCCCTTTTTCCTGCCCGATAGACGATAATCGTCCTGTAACCACCCCTTTTCCCTTCCGCTGCGCGTGCCACTCGTTTTTTGATGAGGTTTCCTCCGAGCTCGCCATCGTGCAGGCCCTTTTCTATTTCCTGCACAGCATCAGATAGCTTCTTGTCGCTGATATCCTCTTTCCGTGCAAAACACGCAAACCACTTTGTTTTGAATATCCGCACCCAGCCCCCCTCTATCCTTCTCAGGCACTATAACACCAAGTGTTATATATTGCAACAGTTCATACGCACTGGTCTTTTTTCCGTTCATCCCGCAATGTTCTTGACTCTGATCATGCTTTCTTGCCCCCTCCCGTCCCCCGTGCTCGGGCTATGGCTCAGCGTGGCCGAGGCCGGGCCGCTTTCAGGAAAAGGAGCAGGAAAAGCCAGGCAAGACTGCGCCGCACACTTGAACGAGGCAGGGCTTCAAGCTCTGCCTTTTCTATTTTATCCGCGTGACTGCCGTGATGGGTGATACCGTGTTAACGGAGAAGGGATGGCACGTGCGGGCTTCCGTCATGATTCCTCAGGAGTCACGATCATTGGCTGGGTACCGCACCAGGTCTTAGGCCGATTCCCCATGCTCGACTGACTCACGCCCGACCGTGCGGCCGTATCTATCGGTATCCTGCACGCACACCCGGGCTTCCCTGTTGAACGCCAGGGCAGAAAGCTCCTGCTTCGAGCGCTTTCCGTAGGGCTGTCTGGACTCGGGGGTGTCGATTTCCGCGAGCCTCACCTTGATTTGCCGTTTGCCTTCGACCAAGAGGGTGAGTGTGTCGCCATCCGTAACCCCCACGACCCGCCCGCTATATTCTTCCGTGAAGCCCAAAAGTGGGAGCAGGAAGAGGGCGCAGAGAGTGACAACAAGGCCGATCATCTTCTTCATGTGGTATCCTTCTACTGCTGTAACCGTTCACCAGAGTTTATTTGAACTCCCGTAACCGTCGAACCGGCGCATAAGCGCAGGTGCATCGAGCCAGAATTTTTTCCATCGTAATGCGATAGTACGGGACATCCTCTGCGTAATCTGATATGGAAAGGTGCAACAGTATGAGTGGGCACCTCAGATTACGATTTGATGAGGATGTATGGACGCACGGGAAGCGGAACTCATTTACGAAGCAGGCAAGGATGCGGTGATCGAAGCGCTCCTGGCGATGGATGCCAGGATTGGAACCCTTGAGCAGCAAATCCTCGTGCTTCACAAAAAGGTCGTTTCGCTTTCAAGCAATTCAACCAACTCCTCCAAGCCACCCTCTACTGACGGCCCTCAGGTGACCAAGCCGAAAAAGAAGAAGTCCAAACGCACGGCAGGCGGTCAGAAGGGGCACAAAGGACACAAGAGGGAGCTGCTGCCCGTTGAGGAGATGGATGAAGTTTTTGACCATTATCCTGCTGCCTGCGCGAAATGCAGTGCCCCTTTGAACCCGGAATGCTGTGAAGAGACATCTGATCCCGAGCGGTACCAGACTTTTGAGCTCCCGCAGATCAAACCGATAATGAACGAGCACCGCTGCCATGAACTGGAATGCCCATGTGGTCACACAACAAGAGCGGAGCTTCCTGCGGAAGTTGCCCAGAGCCAGTTTGGACCACGAGTCCATGGGGCTATTGGCTATCTCACCTCGGTCCATAGAATCGGCAGAAGAGGCATCGTGGAGATCCTCAACACCTTGTTCGGCTTGAACCTGTGTCTTGGGACAGTGTGCAATTGCATCGAGCGGGTCAGTAGTGTGCTGGAGCCGGTGACGGAGGAGGTAAGGCAGACCCTTCCCGAGTCCGGCAACCTTAACATCGACGAAACCGGATGGAAGTGCCAGGGGGTCCGCCGCTATCTTTGGGTGTTCGTCTCTCCTCTGGTTGTATACTTCTCTATCGCTGCAAGCCGGGGCGCCAAGGTTCTCAAATCGGTCTTGGGCGAGGCTTTTAAGGGTGTGATCACTTCCGACGACCATTCGGCCTATAGCAGCTACCACAAGAAGGGTACCAGGCAGCTTTGCTGGGCTCATCTGATCAGAAAGCTGAAACACCTCAAGGAAAGCCGGAGCAGCCCGGAAGCCTACGTCTTTGCGAAAAACATGCTCAAGGAAGTCGGGCATATCTTCAGCTGCTGGCACGCTTTTCGTGATGGGGTCATCAACCGCCAGGAACTGCTGAATGCAACGGCTCTGATGAGGGCTCGGATGAAGAGGTACTGCATTGCGTACCAGAACAGTCCTGACGCACAGTTGCGCACCCGAGCCAGGCGAACGCTCGATAACTGGCCTCACCTTTTCACCTTCCTCACCCATGAGGGCGTTGAGCCCACAAACAATATCGCGGAGCGGGCAATCAGGCCGGCTGTCCAGTGGCGAAAGCTCTGTTTCGGAAACCAGTCCGAGGATGGGGAGCGTTTCACCGAGAGAATCCTCACGGTCACACGCATCTGCCAACTTCACGGAAAGAACCCGTTCCATTTCCTCTCAAACCTCCTGAATGCGGCCTTCAACGGATTGCCACAGCCTTCCCTTCTCAGCTAACCCGTCAGGGGGTCGGTGAACGGTAACTACCTCCCGGACCCTGTGCAATGTTCTGTGCATCTCCTGTGCACGAAAACAAAAAATGAAGGCCAAAAAAAGTCTACCTGGCGGTTTCGGCCTTGAGTTGAATGGCATAAATTGCCCCCAAGCACTGTTCCCTTAACGGTACCACGTAAAAAGTGCCCAGAGCCCGCTCCAGGAGTGCCAAATCCAAGGTGGCCTCCCTCCCGGAATCCACCACCTTCATCAACTTCAAGTCTTCAGCGCACTTGCCAAGACGCATGTCGTAATCCCGAAGACTGTTTTCGGCGGGATATCCAAACCGGTTTATCCCATTAGGATCGATCCACTGGATGGAGTAAAGCCCCGGGTTAGCCTTGTAGAAACGCTTGAAAATGTGCATCACGTCATTTTCATCTCCGGCAGCCATGGACTTTCGGAGCCTCGTATTGCTTGCCAGCACCCGCAGTGAAGACAGCACTCCGTTTGAATTTACTGTGCTCGCGGCATCCTCCTTGCCTCCCACAACCACCTGCACCATCACTACTCGCCACTCCGTACCGTGGAGGCCCACGGTTGCCCAGTAAGCATGCTTCTTCACAACGCTGGCCCCATCCTTCACATACTCATAGAAGCCGGAACCCATCGGCTCATCGGCAATCCTTTTCCCCAAACCGAGGAGCTGCTCATAGGGCTTGAAAACAGGATCGGCAAACAGGTCTCGTCCTATCTCATCTTTATGCACATCATAGAGAATGCGGCCATTTTTCTGCATAACCCAAATGCCCACCGGAAGCCCTTCAATTACTGGTTTGACCGCAACGTCAATGATCACCTCGGGCTTGATGAGCATGCTGACCGACCCCTTCAAAGCCTTACCCTCCCCGATGATCGGCCATTCCAGATCGACTGCGTCAAACCCTTCCACCATCGCCATATTGAGGCTCATTACCGGTTGTTTGGTTTGATGAAGCTGAACGACCTGCTCCTGGTGAGCAATGTCCGCACCTTCGTGGAGCCGGAAGATTTCGGGCTCTATGGCCACAATCCTGCCGGTCGAATCGATCGTACAGCAGTCAACAACATATGTCTCAGCACAGAGCTTCCTGAGAATGGAGTGAACCCGCGGCGAAGTGAAACTCTCTTCTTCAGCAAGGTCCCGGGCTGCGGCTTCGAGGGCTCCATTCAGATTATCCAGCGTTTTTTGAATCTCATTTTGTGCCCTGACGAGGGCGGGGGGAATCCAGAGATCGGCAGCCTTACTCTCCGAAGGAGTGATCCATGACAATTCGGAAAAGATCATCAGACCGGCAAAGATCAGTGCCTTCACGAAACACATTAGACTCTTCCCCCCATGGAACGATGCATGTATCACCATAATACTGATCGATCCCGCCTCACCACTGCCGCTGAAGCGCCACGATGGCCACGCCAAGCACCATTGACAGGATGACATTCCCGGTTTTGTGGGCACAGATTGCGGTAGCCAGGGCTCCCACCCCTCCCCACCAACCGGCGGAAACGATTCCCGGAGCGATCAGAGATATGAGGATCGTCCCCGGGAGCGCATCCATAAAGCGTTTCCAGCCGCCGGACCGGGGAAGCCGGCTGGCAAGCAGGAGCCCGCCCAGACGCAACCCGTAGGTCACCAGGGCAGCACAGCCAATGGTGATCAATACCTGGGTATCGAGCGACAGGGTCGTCATGCCGGCTTCGCCTCCGGATCTCCTGCCCCCTTCGACGGAAAGCAGGCCGGGACGAGGGCGCCGCCGATGCCTCCCAGCACGATGTACCATTTACCGGGTAAGAGCTGCTGGCAGAGGATAGCAGTGGCCGCTGCGACGAGCCAGGGTGTCAGATCCTGTTGCCCGCGCCACAGGGTTGTGACCAACGCGGTGAACACGGCAACAAAGACAAAATCCAGGCCATACGCTTGCGGGTTTTGCACCACGGCGCCGAGACTGTGACCGGCGAGAGTTCCCAGGCACCACGCCAGCAGAACGCACAGGCCGCCGCCGAACAGGAAATGAGTCGAGGCTCCTCCCTGACGGCGTTCGGCCATAGTCATGGCCCAGTTTTCGTCGGCAACCAGATGCATCATCAACACCTTGTGCACCAGCGACTTCCCCTCGAACAGCGGCTGCAGCGAAGCGCCGATGAGCAGGTAGCGGAAATTGATGACCAGGACCGCCAGGGTGATTTCTGCAATCGGCAGGGGAGGCAGCCACAGATCGACCATCACAAATTGGGCGGCACCGGCAAAGACGGACAAATTCATGGCCAGCAACGCAACCCAGGTGATCTGTTTCTGGGCAGCCAACACCCCCAGGATGCTGCCGTAGGCAGCCACACTGACAGCAACCGCCAAGTTGGCCAGGAACCCCTTTCGCACGCCTCCGGACATCATCTTTGCCTCACCGGCTGAAAAGTCATTGTGTTCAGAAACTATATTGTTTAGGTTCACCGTGACAGCTGAACATCAACCACCGTTGCACGCCCTAACCATCAGCAGGACTCGCGCCATGACCAAGCGGTTGACACCCGACCGAATCACCGCAATGAACGAACTGCAGCGAAGGTTTTTCAATGAAAACGTGGATATTTTTGAACCTCCCCTGCCGAAGGGAGTGCCACCCCGGTTGAACGCCATCGTCAAGGCCGGCGGCATTCAACCGGGTGATACCGTGCTGGACGTTGGAACCGGTACCGGCATCCTGATTTCCTTCATCCTGAAACACCGACCTGCCACGATTCACGCCTGCGACCTCGCGGAGAATATGCTCGAGCGCGTGACGCATAAATTCCCCCGCGTGGCGACTCATCGCAGTGATATCAGCGAACTGGCCCTGCCAACCGACAGTTTGGACGCCGCCTTCATCAATGGCTGTTTCTCCAACATCATGGATAAGGCACGAAGTCTTGACAACCTCCATCGGATGCTGAGGCCCGGTGGCAGGCTGGTGATCAGCCATCCGTTGGGCCGCTCGTTTATCGTGGAATTACGGCAGAGCGCCCCTTTTCATCTGGATCTCCTGCCCGGTGAAGCGGAGGCGAAAACCCTGCTCGAAGCCCATGGCTTCAGGATCACGGGGTTTTGTGACCAGCCCGAATTCTACCTCGTGGTGGCGGAAGCCAGGAAATCGGCAGGGACCTTGCAGCGGTGAGAGCGCGGCAACCAGGGCTCGCCCACGGCGCCGGCAAGCGCCCGCCCTACCAGCCGAGGGGCTCGTATCCCCTCTCCGCCAGACAGCGGTTGACAAACTGCTTGTACACCGGACTTGGCTCCGAAGCCCGGAAAAGCCCGCGGAGGAGGCCGCTGGTGCCTCCCATACCGGCACCGGCAGCCGCCCACGTCCCGGCGTCACCGGCTATCGCTCCCCCTACCGCGCCGATCGCCGCACCGGCGGCAGCACCGACCAGGGTGTCTTTCGCCACCTCCGCTCCCGGGTTCTCTCTTACGTATTCAGCTGCCAGTTGACGGCACTCTTCGATGTCCCGTTCGGCCTGCACACTGCCGACCTGCCGCAGGTGGTCGTTCGGGTAGAGGGTCGGCCGCGAGGCGGCACAACCGATGAGCAACATTAGCGAAAAAACGGTCAGAATCGTTTTCATAAAACCTCCCTGCAGTCCCCTGATCATTCCTGGTTGTCAGACGCTCGGCGAACGGCCTCTGCTCTTGCCGAGACCTTGCCGACCATCACCCGCACGGCGGCGCCTCGGTATCGGAAACACCCCGGCACGGCGCACCATCGCTCCATCTCTTGCTGCCGATGATGCCAAAGGGGAGCAAGAGCGGCACCATCCATATGAACTCCCACCAGGTAAAAGCAGCCACCACCGTTTTGAACCCCCCAAAGGCCCACACCGCCCAAATGATCGAAATGCCGAAGATCCCATAGGGAATGAGCATCAATTTCCAGTAGGCAGTTGACGGAAAATGCCAGGGCGCGAGGAGAACGACACATCCGATGGCAATACCAACCAGACAGATTCCTGGCAGGCCCTCCGCCAACTTCCCCTGGAAGATGAAGACCACGGAGAGCACCAGCACCCAAAGGTATCCGCCGACGAAGCCACCGATCCACCCGATCTTTTCCCCCAGCCTGCCGGTCATCCACCTCTCCCACCAGATGATGCATTCTAGATGAAGGATACCTTTTGAGCAGACCTCCATCCTCCTCGTACCCGTTGACCCAGAGCGGGAAATGAACAGCTTGTAGATAGCATTTCCGCTCACAAAACGAATATCATGGTTGATGCGCGGTCGGCAACGTCATTCGAGGAAAGGACACGGCCTCCCTGGAGGGGCCTCGACCAACAACAGGGCTGAAAACGACCATAAGACGGTTTTCTGGAATTGCATCTTGGAGTATATTGCAGGCATCCCTGGCAGGCCCGAAGACCGCTGGCAGCGTTCTTTTCACCGGATTCACAACAGGAAAGGGACTTGTATGGATACGATGACCATGGATACCCTGAAGAAAACCTTCCTGGCGGACCATGCCGACTGGTGCGTCTCGCTTTACATGCCGACTCACCGTGCCGGTCGCGAAACGGAGCAGGACCCGATTCGTTTCAAGAATCTGCTGCGTGAGGTGGAGGAAGGCTTGCTGGCAAAGGGGCTGCGTTCCCCGGAGGTCCGAGAGATGCTCAGGGCCCCCCAGCGACTCCTCCAGGAAGCCCCCTTCTGGCAGCAACAAAGTGACGGTTTGGCGGTGTTTTTTACGACGGGACAGTGTGATGCTTTCCGCCTGCCCATTTCCTTTGATGAGCTGGTGGTGATTGCCAACCGCTTTCACGTAAAACCGCTGCTTCCGTATTTCACCAGCGACGGTCACTTCTACATCCTGGCCCTCAGCCAGAATGGGATCAGACTGCTGGAGGGCACTCGCGATACGGTGGACGAGGTCGATCTGGCCGGAGTCCCCGGGAGCCTGGCCGAGGCGTTTGAACCCGAGCCCTCCGGCAAACAACTCCAATTTCATACCGGCACGCCGTCGGGCACGGGAATGCGCGCCGCCATGTTCCATGGACACGACCTCAGCAACGACTTCAAAGACCGAATGAGTCGGTGGTTTCGCATGATCGATCACGAACTGCGCGATCTTCTTGCGGGAGGGCAATCACCCCTGGTGCTGGCTGGAGTGGACTATCTCTTTCCCCTTTACCGGGAGGCCAGCAGTTACCCTCATCTGCTGGACGAGGGGATTGCCGGCAACCCCGAGGGGCTGAAGCCCGCTGAGTTGCACAGCCAGGCATGGAACCTGGTCGAACCCATCTTCCAGAGAACGCGGGAAGAGGCGGCCGCCCGCTATCGTCACCTGGCAGGCACCGGCCACACCACAACCGACCTGCAGGAAGCCGTTTTGGCAGCCCATCACGGGCGGGTGGAGGTACTGTTCGTCGCTGTCGGGGTCCAGGTGTGGGGTCATTTTGATCCCGCCACCAATAGGATCGAGGTCCATCACCGCTATGAACCCGGCGACGAAGACCTGCTCGACCTCGCAGCTATCCGGTGCCTGCTCACCGGCGGCATGGTCTACGCCGTGGCACCGGCCGAGGTGCCTGATGGGAATTGGGTGGCGGCCGTCTACCGCTATTGATGGCAGATGCCGGAGAAGCGGCACCGGCCCGGGCGTTCTGCCGGACCAAGGCCAACGCACCGCTCATGATCAATCATCACTAAGGCTTTTGAGCAGGAGCGGCGGCGGCAAGTGCGAAAGAGGAGAAGAAAGCTCGTGATGGATAAGGTAAGTAAGGCTTCTACAGAATTACCAATACCCGCTCACTATGCCCCGGAGAAGGTGGGTGAGGTATGGCGCGTGCCGTACCTGGAGCGGGCCGCCGAGGCTGGGCAGTGGGCACGGCAGGTCGGTGTATCTGCGGCATCGTCGGACCGGAAGCGCATCGCACTGCTGCTCGTGGATGTCCAGAACACGTTCTGCATCCCCGGGTTTGAACTCTATGTCGGCGGGCGCTCGGGGACGGCCGCGGTGGACGATAACCGCAGGCTGTGCAGCTTCATCTACCGCAACCTCGGCACCATCACCCGGATCATCCCGACGATGGATACTCACCAGGTCATGCAGATTTTTCACTCCATTTTCCTGGTGAACGAAGCCGGCGATCATCCCTCCCCTTTTTCGCTGATCAGCGTTGATGATATCGAGCAGGGACGATGGCAGCCCAATGCGGAAGTCCTCCACCATCTCGGAATCGATCCCGAATATGGAGCCCGCTATCTCCTGCACTACACCCGGGCGCTCCGACAAAGCGGCAAGTACGACCTCACCATCTGGCCCTATCACGCGATGCTGGGGGGAATCGGCCACGCTCTCGTCTCAGCGGTGGAGGAGGCGGTCTTCTTTCATTCCATCGCCCGTAACAGCCAGCCGGATTTCCGAATCAAAGGCAGCAGGCCGCTTACTGAACACTACTCGGTGCTGGGACCGGAGGTGACCGCAGGACCGCAGGGAGATGTCGTAACGGAGAGGAATAAGGGACTCATCGAAGAGCTGCTCCGGTTTGATGCCGTGATCGTCGCCGGACAGGCCAAGAGTCATTGCGTGGCATGGACCATTGCGGACCTCCTCGAGGATCTCGGCGGAGAACGGGGAACCCTGGCTGACAGGATCTATCTCCTGGAAGACTGCACGTCGCCGGTAGTGATTCCCGGAGTGGTTGACTACACCGAAGCTGCCGATGCGGCTTTCCGCCGTTTTGCCCAGGCCGGCATGCATGTGGTACGAGCTGCCGAACCGATGGAGAGCTGGCCGGGAGCGATTTGAAGGGCGGGGAGCGTCTCCGCCCGTTCCCGCTCTTGGGCCTGGGAACGCCTTCTTGGAAGCACCAGCTTCCGATGGCTGCGCGTCACGCCACGCTGGAGCTCGGGAATCAGTGAAGCAAACGAGGCGCGGCTTTGCACGATAATTACACACCTCACAGCGGCTCACACTGCGGGGTGCCAGTACAGCGCGGCGAGAGTTCGGCACCCTTACCCAGGTTGCGTTTCGCTCCTCTCAACGCAACCTACCATTCTCCCGTCAGGGCCGCGGCTCTCCGTAGGTTGCGTTGAATGAACATGAAACGCAACGGCAAGGGAAACTCAAGGCACCTGCCCCAAGCGGTTTAAGACTTATGCCGCGCGGTACTAGCGATGGGCACGGCCGGGCTGTGCCCCTGCCTGTTTCAGGTAGCGGTAGTAGTCGCTGTCGGTGGTGAGGATCATCACCGAGTTGGCCTTGGGCCCTTCCTTGTAGGCTTCGAGCGTGCGCGAGAAGGCATAGAATTCCGGATCGGCACCATAGGCTTCCCCGTATATGCGAGTGGCCTCGGCATCCCCCTTTCCACGAATTTCCTGCACCTGGCGATAGGCGTTCGACCGAATCTGGCGCAACTCCTTCTCCATGGTCCCCAGAATCTCGGCACTCCGGCCCTCCCCTTCGGACCGGAACTGGGCGGCAATCCGCATTCGCTCCGAGATCATCCGGGCGTAGACCTTCTGCTGGACGCTCTCAACGTAGTTCAACCGCTTGATGCGCACATCCACCAGTTCGATGCCGTACTGGGGGATGATCCTCCGGGCTTCCGCCAGGATCGTCCGGGTGATCTCCTCACGCCCGCGGGCAATCTTCTTCTTTAGTTCCTCCTGAACCTCCTCGGGAGCCTCTTGCAGGACTTCGCCCGGCGGGACCTCCCACGTTGCGCTCCGCACCAGTTCCACCAGCTCACTGGAAGAGACCTGGTCCCTGACCACGGAATCGATGATATCGTTCAAGCGCGACTGGGCTCCCGCCTCCGTAGCGACACTTTCCAGGAACTTCCTGGCATCGGCGATACGCCAGCGCGCTGTTGTGTCAACCCAGATGAATTCCCGCCCCTTGGTAGGGATCTGATTCGGTTCCCCGTCCCAGATCAAAAGGCGCTTCTCGAAGCGGCGCACCTCCTGGATAAACGGGAGCTTGAAGTGAAGGCCCGCCTGGGTGACCGTCTCTCCCACCGGCCGTCCGAACTGAAGAACGATGGCCTGCTGGCCCTCCTCCACGGTGTAGAAAGCCCCCGAAAAGACCAGGAAGAGCGCTACGGCAATGATTCCGACTCCGGCTTTCAGGGTGCTGATCATGGCTTCTTCCCTTCCGCCCCGACCGGCTGTCCCGACTCCACCGGGAGCCAGGGCACCAGGGCTTTTTGTTCGCTGTCGACGATGTAGACCGCCTTCGCCTCGGGCAGCACGGCACCCACAGCCTCCAGATAGAGGCGGCGCCGCGTGACTTCCGGGGCACCCTTGTATTGATCGAGAATCGCACGGAACCGGGTGGCCTCGCCGTTCGCCCGGTTGACCCGCTCGAGAGCATAGCCCTCGGCTTCGCTGATGGTCCGGGACGCCTCCCCCCTCGCTTTTGGGATCTCGCGGTTGGCCTGCTCCTGGGCCTGGTTGATGGTCCGTTCCCGGTCCTGGCGCGCTTCGTTGACCTCGTTAAAGGCCGGTTTGACCGGGTCCGGCGGCGTCACATCCTGCAATTCCACGGTGATCAGCCGCACTCCCGCTTCGTATTCCGTCAGGATCTTCTGCATCTCCTCCTTCACCTCGGTGGAAACGGCCACGCGAGCAACGGTGAGCACATCGCTCCCCAGGCGGTTGCCGACTACCCGCCGCATGACCGCTTCGGAAATGTCCCGGATCGTCTGCGGGGTGTTCCGAACCCAGAAGAGGAAATGAATCGGGTCTTCTATCCGGTACTGGACGATCCACTTGACGTCGATCACGTTCAAATCCCCCGTGAGCATGAGCGAGACTTCCTTGTTGGCCCGGTCATCGAACTGGGTTCGCTGGCCGCCGGCGCTCACCGCCGTCCGAAAGCCGAATTCCTCCTTGAGCACGCGGGCGGTGGGAACCGTCCGAACCATTTCGATCCCGTCAGGAAATTTGAAGTGCAAACCGGGTCCCACGGTCCGGTGCACCGCTCCAAAGCGCTGCACGATCCCCGTCTCCTCGGGCTGAACGGTGAACCAGGTCGACCAGAGCGAGAGGAACACGAACACACCCACGATGCCAATGGCAATCCGCCAGCCTTTGAAGCCGCGCAAGTGGTTCCGCAGCTCCTCGAAGAGTTGCTCGGGATCATATCGCTGTTGCATGGTCCCTCTCCTTTCTGCAAGGGCCTCCCTTGCTCGGGCACTCGCTCACGTTGCCAGGACCGACGCTGAGAAGAACGCCGCCCGGATGACCAACGCTCCGCGACGTTCGCGTGCTGCGGCATTGCCTGATCGTGAACCGCCCGGGTGATTGCCTTCCGTGATTCCTTCGGCAAGGCGAGGTGATTAGGAAATCGCTTTTGCTAGTTTTCAGAATAGCAAATGCCGCCGTCATTGTCGACAAATTCTCGAAGGCCTCCTGCGCCATGCTTTCATACCCAGAAAGAGTGCACCATCTTCCTTCCTCTGCCTGATCGAAATGGGTAATGGGCAGGGGTCTGGTTCGACGGCACACTCCCCCGATAGCAGCGGGCATCCCTTCACCCCCTTGTAGCATGCGGCGTTCAGTACCGCTCGATTCAATGAAAAAAAATATCATCAGCGGGCACGACGGGTGGCAAGTGGACACCTATTGGTGCGCTTCGGCACTGGGCGAGTCACCAAGGAGGGCTACCGGAAAGCGAGCCAGCACCGCCCCTGCCGGGAGCTTTGGCGAAGCGTGGACCGTGTCGCCGGTTATCAGATTCACCAACGAACGAGGCATCGCCCTGGGAACCAGGAGGTGAGTGTCCTGCCAGACCTGCTCGCCGATGGGGACTTCGTCTGGTTTGACCAGTCGTGTCAGGAAGCGGGGAACTACCGCTATGACCCAGGATTTTCGATACCTCCGGGCAAAGGCAACAAGGTGATGCGCCCATTTTCCCCCGCTTCTCAGCGGCAGCCAGGAACCCCGGCGGAAGAGTTCCGGGCGGCTGTTCCTGGCCTGAAGAGCTTTGTAGATCAGGTAGAGCTTGATCCTTCCATCGGCGCGGGAAGCGAGCAACTCGGAAGGGAGATCGCGCGGTGTTACGTAGTCCTCCACGAGTTCCCGGAGGATGGCTCGCCTGAGGGAAAAATCGACCGGGCGCCGGTTGTCCGGATCGACCAGGTGCAGGTCCCACAATTCGGTGCCCTGATAGAAATCCGGCACCCCCGGCGAGGTTATCTTGATGAGGGTTTGAGCCAGGGAGTTCCACACCCCGTAGTTGGCAACCCTTTGCTGAAAAGGCAGGAACGACTTGCGGAAAGGATTGTTGTCACTCCCCTCGAGAATGGCATCTACAAAGGCAAAGCAGGCGGTTTCATAGTCATCGTCCGGCTTCACCCAGCTGCTGTACATCTTGCCTTCCCGCAGCGCCTTGATGAGATAGGTCTTGATTCGTTCCGAGTAGTCCTGCTCATCATCCTCATTGAACGGAAACGTGCCCACCAGGGTCTGGTAGAGCGAGTATTCATCGTTCGACCCGGGCGCCAGGCTGCCGTTCACCGCTCTCTTGTGCTTCCGGTTGAGCTTTCGCCACTCTCTCACCGCTCTTTCCCATTCCTGGGGGATTTCCGAGAGGACGTTGAGCCGCGCCCGCACATCTTCCCCCCGTTTGGTGTCATGGGTGGAGGTGGTGTTCATGGTGTGCGGATAACGCCGGGCGCGCTCTTTGTTGAAGTCATGGAAGGCCTTGAGGGAGATCCCGAAACGAACCGGGTTGCCACCGACCTCATTGAGCGAGAGGAGCCGGTTATAGAGGTAGAGAACGGTGTCTTCCAGCCCTTTGGCCATGAGCGGCCCCGAGAGCTGCTGGAACCTCATGACCACGTGCAGCCATTCGCTTCGTTCCCCCCGATTGAACTCTTTGGGAAAATCCTGGAGCAGCAGCTTTTCAAGGAATTCCAGTTCGTGCCTCTGGTCCGGGTTCTGGGTTCGCGCTTTGGCCAGGGCCTCCCTGACATAATGCCGGTCGTCGGCGCGAAAGCACTCTTGACTGAGATAGGTGCGGTAGACCGGGAAATGAGCCAGGGCCAGGACGATGGCCCGCTTCAGCCCCAGCAGGGTAAGATCGCTGCCCTGCCGATAGCGGCTGGAGATATTCTTGATGAGATGGGCAAGATTATCGACATCGCCGGCCATGCGTTTCTGGGCGATGAATCGCTTCTTTTCGGCAACAAGCTCATGGTAAGGCGCGGTGGACTCGGCCAGCCGGCCGTAGATCCGATCGAAGCCTTTTTCATTTTTTTGCTCACAAAAAATGCCGTTCACCACATTCATAAAATCGTAGCCCGTGGTACCGTCAATGGGCCAGAAGCTGGGAAGCTTTTCTTCCAGTTCGAGGATCTTCTCAACCACCAGGTAGACATCACCGGCTTTGCTCCGGATGTTGTGCAGGTAGAGGGTTGGGTCATGAAGCCCATCCACGTGATCAACCCGCAAGCCGGTGATTTTGCCCTCGTCAATGAGCCTGAACACCAGGGCGTGGTTATGCTCGAAGACTTCCGGATCCTCCATGCGGAGCGAAATCAGGTCATTGATGATGAAAAAGCGCCGGTAGTTGATCTCCTCGGCGGCCACCTTCCAATAGGAAAGGCGATAGAACTGTTCGAGCAGGAGGGTCTCGAGCAGCTTCTTCTGGCCTGGAGGCGCCGACACCCCATTGAAGATTTTCAGGTTCGCCTCCAGGAAGGCCCTGATTGGCGCGCACCGGCTATAGAGCTCCCACAGAAGTACCTTGACAAAGCTGATCTGGTCGTAACGCTCATTCAATCCTTTCCCGGCAATGTGAGCCTGCAGTCCGTAGAGCACCCCCAGGATCCCTAGAACTTTGATGAAATCGGGATGACCGGACCCCAGTTTCAACCTCAGGGCCGGGAGCCGATGAGTGAGGATGGCGGCGTAGGATTCGATCCTCACCGGAAACTGCAGGTCGTGATAGTGGATGGTGAAGCCTTCTTGACCGTACTGCAGCTGGATTTCACCGTATTCCAGGCACTCACCGAGGAAATTCCCCAGGAACGGCGCCAGCAGCCGGCCTTTTATCCCACCATAGGGGTGGTCCCATTCCACATCGAAGAACCGAAAATAGCGCGAGTTGGGGCCATTCTCCAGAACATCCAGCAGCATCGTGTTCTGGCCGTCGAAGGCCATGTGGTTGGGAACGATATCCTGCAGCCACATCATTCCTGTACGGTGCACCATGGCCATCAGCTCTTCGCCTTCGGCGGCTGTTCCCAGCTCGGGATTCAGCTGATTGGGATCAACTATATCGTAACCGTGAAAACTGCCTCTCCTCGCTTTGAAGATGGGCGACGCGTAGATGCAGGACACCCCGAGTTGCGTGAGATAGTCCAGGATTGCAGCTGCTTGCTTGAAACCGAAGGAGGGAGTGAATTGCAGGCGATAGGCAGCTCCAGGGATCGCTTTCATGGAAGACTCACATTCAAACGAGGCGCCAAATCTCCGAAAGCTGCCAGCCACTGACCGGCTTCCTCGTCACCGGCGTCCGCCTTTTCCCTTAGCGGACCATAGCTCACCCGGCCGAGAGAAAAGAAAGCATTCTGGGCCTTCCGCAAATCCAGTTCGACGGGGAGCGTTCCCAGCAGGCTGAGCACCCCCGCAACCATCCGCATCCGGGACACCGCTTCGGTTACCGGCGAGTGTTGAACTCGCCGGAGGGTGTCACTGACCCAGGGACTGGCCGTATAGCCCAGGAGTTCGCCGTCCAGGGCCAGCTGCCACCGATTGGCCACCGAGATCAGCATTTCAAGCCTTTCCAGGTCAATTTCCTCGGCCTCGAACAGGCGCCTGAGATCCACGTTGATGATGTACTCGGCAGCGATCGCAAAAGGCTTGGAAAGGGGGATATCGAGGTCTCTCAGGAAATTCATGATCGCGAAATGGTGGTCGTAGATCCGCCGGTAGGAGACCTCAATGTCACTATAGGTGAGCTCCAGAATCTGGTTCACCACCTTCCGCTGTTCATCTTTGAAGAGGTGCCAGATGGAGAAATTGTTCACCCCGAAATGCCGGTCCATGACGCGGACCACCTCGAGGACGTCGCCGCGGTCAAAAGACTCCTCTATTTCCCGTGCCATCAACGAAAACGCCAGGTCACCCTGGAAGTTTCGCACCGCCCCGTTGAAGTTGTGGTCTCCCAGATGGAGAACGGCATAGCTTAAGGTTTCCGTATCCCAGGTCAGGTCCGAACTCAGATGGGTTTTGCCGATGGCCAGGCGCAGTTTCCCCGAGCCGTGGACGCGATGAATCTCACGCTGCAGGCGATAGCAGTAGATGCGGGTCTCCTCGGAATAGTCTTCAAAGAGCGAAGAGACGGCGTAGTGAACGCCAACCCGGAGGAGATCCAGCTTCATGGGGTTGACATAGCGCTCATAGGCCCTCCGGGCATTGCCGTGAAGGTTGCTGGGGGCCGTTTCCAGCCGCCTCAGAAATTCCTCCTCCAGCGACCAGCCCTGCAACCTTTCTGCCCGTTGCAGGACCATCGCAGCATAGAGCATCACCTGGACCGTTTCGATCCCTGAGACCTCATCAAAGAACCATCCGCAACTGGTGTACATCAGCATGGCATTGCGCTGCATCTCGAGGAGGTTCAAGACCTCGCGCTTATCATCCTGCGAGAGTTCTCTGACGGCATGCCTGGTGAGGAAATTCTCAACGACTTCCGGAGACCGATCCAGGACTACCTCGAAGTAATCATTTCTGGCATCCCAGGGGGACTGAAAATAAGGCGCCGCTTTTTCTTCATAAATTAATGCCACTTGATCGCGCAGCCAGTCCATGGCGTCCCGCAGGGGCTTTCGCCAGGCCTGCGACCAGCCGGGGTGCATTCCCGAATGACAGCCGCAATCGTTCCGCCACCGTTCCACCCCGTGGACACAGCTCCAGGAAGAATTCTCGTGAATCTGTACCTCATGGGTGGGGGGATGCTTCTCGAGGTATTCTCCGTAGTTGGTGAGCCGGGCCAGTCCCTCAGCTTCAACGAGGTGCAGGCAGTAGGCGAGGGCCTGGTCGCCAAACCGATGATGATGGCCGTAGGTTTCGCCGTCGGTCGCAATGTGAACCAGCTGCGGCCAGTGGCGCTCCGCCGAGAAGGCCTCGGTCAGCCGCCGGGCCAGTCCCTCGCCGCTGTTCAGCAGTCCCTTGAAGGCAACATCCTGCGAGATCGGATCGTCATAGAAAAAGAGACTGATGCTCTTTCCCGAAGGCAAGAAGCACTGGTAGGCGCGCGAGGGATCGATCCTGCCGCCGCTCACCTCTTCCCAGCCTTCCCCGTGACCCATTTCCCGCACCCTCGCCGCCTGGCGGGGCGCCAGGAGCGTAAAACGAATTCCGAATTCCGCCAGGACTTCAAGGGTTTCAAGGTCTACGGCGGTTTCCGCAAGCCACATTCCCTCAGGGTCCCGTTTGAATCGCTGCCGGAAATCCTGGAGCCCCCAGCTGACCTGGGTAACTTTATCGCGTTTGGTGGCCAGGGGCATGATCATGTGATTGTAGACCTGGGCCAGAGCCGAGCCATGCCCGGAGAACCGGTCCGCGCTCAGTCGGTCGGCTTCGAGGATGGCACGGTAGGTATCCGGATCATGCCGTTCCAGCCATGACAGGAGGGTGGGGCCAAAATTGAAGCTGATTTTCGAATAGTTGTTGGCAATCTGAACGATCTGCCCCTGTGAGTCGAAGATCCGGGAGGCAGCATTGGGTGAGTAACACTGGGCGGTGATTCTTTCGTTCCAGTCATGGTAAGGATAGGCGGAATCCTGAAGTTCAACCTCTTCAAGCCAGGGATTCTCCCGGGGTGGCTGGTAGAAATGACCGTGAAGGCACAGGTAGCGATCCATTATGAGTTTCCCTCAGCAAGATAGACGGCCAGACTCCTTGCCGGCAGCGTGACCGGTCGGCCGGGGTCCAAAACCTCCGTGAGGAGCGCACCCGGTCCATTCCAGACCGCATCCGCGGAATCCAGAACCTTTTTCCAGTGATGATCAGGCACATGATCCGAAATTTCCAGAACCACCGGCTCTTCCTTCAGAGTGCAGAGGCAGAGCGCCTGAGTGGCACCCTCCCGGTCCCATCTTCTAACGAGAAGTGCCTTTTGATCCTCCCATCCTCGCACATCCATGGCGGTCTTGTCCAGGCTCGAGAGGCACGGGATTGCCTTTCGCAGGCCGATGAGCGCTCCGTAAAAGCTCAAGAGCACTGCCTGCCATCCTGCGCCGCGCGCTTCCCAGTGCAGCTTCGACTGCCGAAAGGTTTCGAGGCTCGAAGGATCGGGGGGCTCACCCTGCCACTGGAAGGCGGCAAACTCTTCCGCCCGGCCGGCCCTTATGGCCTGGATCAGGTCCTGGTCGGCATGGTCCACGAAGTAGAGAAACGGGGCTTCCTCACCATATTCTTCGCCCATGAAGAGCAGAGGCACATAGGGAGACAGGAGAACCAAACCGGCACCGACCTTCAGACGTTCAAAATCCACCAGGAGGGACATTCTCTCTCCCAGCATGCGATTGCCGACCTGGTCATGGTTCTGGGAAAAGACCAGAAACTGGTGACCCGGTCGGTCCTTCGAGGAACTCCCATGCCGGTGGCGGCGAAAGGCTGAGTATTCTCCCGCATAAACGAAGCCCTCGCGCATGGCTTTGGCGAGGTGCTCCACCGCACCGAAATCCACATAGTAGCCGTGTCTTTCCCCGGTCGCCAGGGCATGCAAGGCATGATGGAAGTCGTCACACCACACCGCATCGAGGCCGAACCCGCCCAGTGCCGGCGGGGCAATGAGCCGGGAATCGTTCAGGTCGCTTTCGGCGATGAGATAGCAGGGGCGCTGCAGCGTTTGCGACAAGGCCTGCATCCGGTCCGCCAGCTCCAGCAGAAAAGGAGTGGCAGACCGGTCACAGATGGCATGGACGGCATCCAGGCGGAGGCCGTCGCAGTGATAGTTTTCAAACCAATGACGCGCGTTTTCGAAGAAGAAATTCCTGACCTCATCGCTCTCCGCCCCGTCGAAATTGACGGCATCCCCCCACGGCGTCCGGTAGCGATCGGTGAAATAGGGGCCATAATCCCAGAGGTAGTTGCCTTCCGGCCCCAGATGGTTGTAGACCACATCCAGGACAACCGCCAGGCCCGTTTGGTGACAGGCATTGACCAAGCGCTTGAGCGCCGTCGGTCCCCCGTAAGAATTCTGCACCGCGAACGGGAAGACGCCGTCGTATCCCCAGTTGCGGGTCCCGGGGAATTGAGCCACCGGCATGAGCTCGATGGTATTCACGCCGAGTGCTTTCAGGTCGGCCAGGCGAGGGATGATGGCATCGAACGTCCCGCTGGGGGTAAAGGCTCCCACATGGAGTTCATAGATGATCATCTCGGCAAGGTTCAGGCCCTTCCATGCCTGGTCCCGCCATTCGAAGCGGTGATGGTTCACGATCTGGGATGGACCGTGGACATCACCGGGCTGGAAATGGGAAGCGGGGTCCGGGCGGTCGCGATCGCCATTGAGGGTGTAAAAGTATTGGGCCTCTTCCGGCAGGTCGGGAACAATGGCCTGCCAGTAGCCGTTATGAGTCTGCTCCATGAGCACCCGGCGCGCTGCAGGTGAGACAAGCCTGAGCGTCATCCGGGCCCTGGCGGGTGCCCAGACCACGAAGCTACCCGTCCCGTTCACCTGGTAGTCTGCGCCGATCTTCACGGTCCGGTATCACCTGTGAGTATTGCCATGGTTTTAGCCGAGCTCGATTCTTTCCTGGGTTTCGTGAGTAACCGCGAGCATGAGTGTCAGGTACTCCCGCAGATGGCGCGTCAGGAGGAAATTCTCCCGCACGAATTCTTTGGCTTTCCGCCCCATTTCTTCGAGCAGGTTACGATGCTTCAACAGATAGCGAATCCGCAGGGCCGCGCCCTCCGGCGTGCTGACCAGAAATCCGGTATGGTGGTTGATCACCTGCAGTTTGATCCCGCCGACATCGCCGCCGATGACGGCCTTTCCTTTCCACATGGCCTCCGTAACCGTAAGGCCAAAGCCCTCACGGATGGATTTTTGCATGACCACGTCGGCAATGCGCTGGAGGGCGTTGACGGTGCGATGAGCATCAGCAGGCAGGAGCAGCAGGTGAATGTCCGGGTCGCCATTGGCCTCATCCTGCACTTCCTGAAAGACCCGTTCGCCTTCGGGATCATCCGTCGCCCCGCCGCCGGCCAGCACCAGCTGAAAGGGAATAAACCCCCTGGCGAGGCGGCAGGCACGAATGGCCCCCACCGGGTCCTTGAAGCGGTCAAAGCGGGAAACCTGCACCACAATGGGGCGTTGGGGGTCGAGGTCAAACCGCTCCCGCACTTCGTCGATCTCGCTCGAGTCCAGTTCCATGTTTTTGTCACTCAGCGGATCGATACTGGGAGGAATGAGGTACTGAGGATGAGGAAGGGGCTGCACGAAATCCGCCAACGACCAGACGCTTGCATCGTAGCTTGCCACGAATTGACGCAGATATTTCCACACCGGGCGATATGGGTGGCTCAAATCGATATGGCAGCGCCAGATCCATTTGCCTTTCCGGTTGGAGCAAAACCGCAGAAAGGGGGCCGGCTGCGGATCGTGGATGAAGACGAAATCCGCCTCCTCCAACTTGTCCTGTAATGCTTCGGCATTCCTCTGGACGGTGGCCTCATAGCCCTTGAGCAGTACCTCAGGAATGCCCACGGCATTACCCTGCAGCGCATTATGAAAGCTCTTGGTGCACTGATAGAAGCTTTCTTCCCCGGTGATCACCTCCCAGGTCGCATTCAACCCCAGTTCCTGCTTGAGCGGCACCAGCCAGTGAAGGATTTCCGCAACCCCGCCGCCTTCACGCGTGGAGTTCACGTGCACCACCTTTGCCCCCTCGAGGGCCCTGGCGAGCTGCCGCAGATGATCGACAACGTCCTCGCCCACAATCTTCGCGTACCGATCGAGCAGCGTGCTCATGAGGTCTGCTCCATTGCCGGGCAACTCTTGAACACCGCCTCCAATTCCTGGCGCAACTCCCTCAGACTGCTGAAATACGGGTCAACGGCCGACAATCGTTCAACCACCCCGGCACAGCTCTCTCCAAATCCCGACAACCATTCACTGAAATCATCTCTGCGACTGGCGGTCCTGCGTCTCCCGTCGATAAAATGATAGAAGATACTGCTCACCGACAGTCGGGGCAGGAGTTCTCCCAAAGCTTCCGGATTCTCAATGCGAACGTTGGTGTCAAACACCACCATTTGGGAGCGCACGAAATGGAACTGCTGGTAGGTCTTCGCCCAGGGAATGAACTCCGTCTCATCGAGCCGCTCTTCAATGACTTCCACCAGTTCTCGGCGCAGGTCATCCAGGGTGGGGCACTGGCTGGGATCGATCAGGGCGAGTTTCTCGGCCAGGCGGGCATCATGAAGCCCGTGCCAGGCCCAGCCGGCAAATTCATTCTGATATTCGGGATCATCAAACAGAGGACGCAACAGCCCCCCCCAGAAGTGATGATAGATGCACGCCGGATGCGTCGTCAGCAGCCGGTCCCGCAACTCTCGCAGGTTCTGGGCCCGCTCTCCGGTGCCAATCGCAATGAGAGCGCAATCCTTGACCGCAAAAGGTTCCGGCATCGTTATCCCTCCTGCTGTTTTGAATGGTTGTGGGTTACGGGTCGGGAGTTGCAGCCCGTGGCGGTCATGGGAAATGCCGGCTTATCAGCTTTTGGCTCTAATGCCGCGAGCAGGGCCTCAATCTCTGGACACCTTGCTCCCATCAACCCCCTATCAGCTCAAAGATGTTTCGAGATCGTAAGGAAGAAGCTCACTCCTCCCTGTGTTCCGGGCTCCACCCAGACTCTGCCCTGGTGCTTCTCCACTATCTCCTTGACGATTGCCAGCCCCAAACCGGTCCCTGGCACCCCGTCAGACGTATCGTGGCGCTGGAAGAGGGCGAACAGTTTTTCCGAATCCTCGGCATTCACTCCCACCCCATTGTCGCAGACCGAAAAAACATGACTGTCAGGCAAGTCTTCATATCGGACAGAGATCTCACTCAGCTCCTCACCGCCATATTTCAAGGCATTGTCCACCAGGTTGCGGAATACTCTGAGAAGCGATAGCCGGTCGGCTCTCACCGAGCCTTCCAGGACTGGCCAGGTGCACACCACCTGACGGATGCCCAGTTGGGTCGAGAACTCCTCCCGGATGATTGTGAAAATCTCACGGGGACTGATTGCTTCAATCTTCAACGGCATCTCTTTGGTGGCAATGTAGGTGTTCACCTTTTCCACCAGTGCCACCAGCTGTTCCGACGCCTTCCTGATGTGATCGCAGAAATGTTTTCCCTGATCGTCAAGAACGCCTCGATAGCGTTTTTGGAGCAGTCCCGTGAGACCGTGGATCCCGATGGCCGGGCTCTTGAGATCGTGTATCACCGAATAGGCGAAGACCTTCAACTTTTCGGTGCTGCCGCGAAGTGAATCTTCAGCACGTTTGCGCTTCTCGGCCATGGAATTCAACGCCGTTGCCAATTCCCTGATCTCGTCCCCGGATGTTGCCTCGACCCGATAGTCCAGGTTTCCCCGCCCAAACTCCCTGGCACCTTTCACCAACCGCCGGATGGATCGGATGATGGCCTCGGACACGAGCAGATGGAGGAAGAGCGCGATGCAGAAAATGACTCCAATGATCAGGAGAGTTCGTTCCCGATCTCGGCGATATCGCTCCTCCACCATCTTCCTGGCCTCCAGCAGCTGGTTTTCCTGAAGGCCGAGAAAGCTGGACATAGCCTGATCCATGTCGTCAACGAGGGGCCGGAGACCGCCATGGAGCAGCTCTTGCGCCTCCCTCGTCCTGCCCTCCCGAGAAAGGGTCAACAAATGGTCCCGGATCGGCTGGGCGCGATGGAACTGCCGCCGGATCCGGTCGAGAATTCCTTGTTCCTGCTCTCGCAGAGTGCTCAGGGACGAAAGGGACTCGATCTCATGAATCACCGCCCCTTCCTTCCGACCGATAAGCTGGTCGTATTGCCTCATTTGCTCGATGTTTTCGGCGAGCAGGTGGTTGAGGATGGCCCGGTTCCACGCAATCAGTTCAGTGTTGGCAAGGGCGACGAGGCGGGACGGAATGAACTGGTGCTCATGGATCGCTTTGATCCGCCCATTCATGTCAGCCAGTCCGGTCAGACCCTGCCAACCAACCACCGCCAGAGCAACCATCTGGAGCACCAGCAAGCCCATGAACTTGATGCGGACAGACGGATTCATCGATCATTCCCAAGGATATTTGACATATCGTTCTCCTCGAATGTAGGATCATCTCCGGACATATTCGGAAGCGAGCGTAGTGAGAAAATACCAGACGGCTTATGAGAAGGCAACCGAGGAGCCACTCCCGACCGTTGTCGAGCGGAAGGCAAAGGCAACCCATGTTGAAAGCATTCACTGACGCAAGATTCTGGCCGGCATGCTGGGTGGTCCTGGCCCTGCTCGTCCTGATCGCCGACTACTCCACCGGGCCCTTTATCCATCTGCCCATTCTTTTTCTGGTACCGGTCACTTTTGCCACATGGCGGAGCGGTAGACGCTGGGGAATGGCGATGGCCTGCGTTCTGCCTCTGGTTCGCATGGTTTTTGCGGCATTCTGGTCGATTCCCTGGGGTGCGCTGGAAGTTATCGTCAATGGTCTGATCCAGATGGTTGTCCTCTCGGTTTTCGCGTTCCTCACCGATCAGGCGGTTCAAAGAAAAATGCTGGCCGCGGAAGTCCAAATGCTCCGCGGCATCCTTCCCATCTGTTCCTTCTGCAAAAGGATCAGGAACAGCGATGATGTCTGGGAACCCCTCGAGAAATACATCAGCGAACGCTCGGACGCCAGGTTCAGCCACAGCCTTTGCCCGGAGTGCGCCGCCAGGCATTACGGGAAAATAGTTGAAAGCCTCGGCAAGCAGAGGGAGAACCAACCATGATCGGCCCCTTTCCCGGATGGTGACTACTGAACACAATGGAACCGGACAAGATCACAGGAAACGTGCGCCGAGCCTCCTCGCGGAAGCGGAAAGCATAACCATCTCTCGCTCATGAAGAGCATGATTTTTGAGGATATCATGCCGGAATCAACTGCAACCATAAAGACAACCGGCCCTGCATCCGGGGGGCATTCTCCGCAGGGGTCCCACCGTGGTCTGGGAAAGGGCCGAGTATTCCGCTGGGGAGTATACGGCGTCGCAATCGGCATTGTGAGCAGCCTGATGGCCTGTGCCGTCTACTATCTGCTGGACTGGGGCACTTATTTTGCCCTCGAATACTGCGCAGGCTACCAGGTCTCCAGGCCGTCGGGCGAGCAGAATGTAGTCACGCTGGTTTCTCAATCACCCTTCCGATGGTGGGTGTTGTTGCTGCTCCCCGCCGTTGGCGGCCTCATCTCCGGGATCATCGTCTACACCTGGGCCCCGGAAGCGGAAGGCCACGGCACTGATGCCTATATCGATGCGTTCCACAACAAGCAGGGCCTTATCCGCACTCGAGTGCCATTCATCAAAGGAATCGCCTCGATCGTCACCATGGCAACGGGAGGCAGTGCCGGCCGCGAGGGGCCCATTGCTCAAATCGGGGCCGGCCTGGGATCATCGGTCGGTCGTCTCTTCAAACTCGACACCCGCGAACGCAGGTTGATGTTGTTGGCGGGTTGCGCCGCAGGTCTGGGGGCGATTTTTCGGGCACCTCTGGGGGGGGCGGTGACCGCCATTGAAGTGCTCTACCGGGAAGATTTCGAAACCGAAGGAATCATCCTCTGCATCGTCTCCTCAGTGGTCTCTTACGCTCTCTTCACCTCCATTTTTGGCAACCAGCCGATTTTTGAGGTGCCACCCGAGCTCTTTTCCCATCCCCTCGAACTGCTTCCGTATCTTGCCCTCGGGCTGTTCTGTGTGCCCTTCGGGTTCCTTTATGTAAAAGCCTTCTACGGGCTCAGAGACCATGTTTTCCGTAAACTCCCGCTGCCAAAGGCTCTGATTCCGGCTCTGGGCGGTCTGCTGGTGGGGGTGATCGGACTATGGCACCCAGAAGTTTTGAGTGGCGGCTATGGCACCATCCAGGACGCCCTCAAAGGCAATCTCACGACCACCCTGATGCTTTCCCTGGCTGTCCTGAAAATCTTCGCCACCTCCTTCACCATCTCTTCCGGGGGCAGCGGCGGGGTTTTCGGCCCTTCTCTGTTCATTGGGGCCATGGTGGGGGGCGTGGTGGGTCAGCTCAGTCATCAGCACTTTCCCCAGTTGGTGCACTATCCGGGCGCCTTTGCCCTGGTGGGCATGGGAGCTTTTTTTGCAGGAGTCGCCAAGGCCCCCATGGGCGCCCTCCTAATGGTCTGTGAGATGACCGAAGGATACAGCCTGGTAGTCCCTCTCATGCTGACGTCGGTGGTGGCCATCCTCTGCTCCCAGCGATGGAGCTTGTATGAAAAGCAGGTTCTCAACAAGTTCCACTCCCCGGCTCACCGCTCGCAGCTCACCATCAATTTGTTGCAGACCCTGAAAGTCGCCGACATCCACCGGCAAAACGATCACACCACGATTCTTCCCGAAGATATGACCCTGGCCCAATTCAAGCGGTTCCTGACCAAGAGTCGTGAATCGTTTTTCCCCGTGGTGAATGAGGACTTTCGCCTGCGCGGCATCCTCGCCATACGCGACCTGAGGGAAATAATCTTCGAAGATTCGCTGCACGATCTGGTGGTCGTGGGTGAGGTCGCCTCGCCCTCCATCAGTGTGGCTCTTGAAGACAGCCTCTATGAGGCCCTGCTCAAGTTCCTGCGCTCCCGGTACGGACAGATCCCCATCGAAGATGAGAAGTCGGGAGTGATTGGGGTATTGAAGTTCGAAGACCTGATGGAAGCCTATCACAGGGAAATTCAAAAGCTGAAGACCGGTTGAGGAGGGGTGCCGGCGGGAGCCTGCAACGCCTCTCCTAATGTCCCTTGGAGCGCCCGGTCTTCCTGACCGCCTCCTCGGCCTGGTCGGTCAGGCGATTGAGGCTTGCCTCGAGCTCGCATCGCGCCGCTTCGAGATCCTCGGCCGAAACGTCTCGGGGAACCCACAGGGGCGGCCCCAGGGCCATCACAATGTTGGAAAAGGGTTTTGGCAGCACGGTCCGGTCCCAGCTGTGGACGCGCCAGCAGGGATGCGCCGCCATGCTGACGGGAATGAGGGGGGCTCCCGAATAGCGCGCGAGCAGCAGAATGCCCTTCTGGGCAATACGCGGCGGTCCCTGCGAGCCGTCGGCAATGAATCCTCCCCCACGGGCAGCCTGAATGTGAGAAATCAACTGTTTCAGAGCTGTACTCCCGCCCTTGCCCGGAGAACCCCGAAAGCATCGAAACCCCATGCGCGCCACCACCCGCGCCGCCCATTCCCCGTCGCGGCTGCGGCTCACCATGACCAGCGCCCCGTGATCCCGGTAGCGATAGATCACCGTCGGGAAAGCAAAGTGCCAGCAGGTCAACAGCACTGGATCATGGGAACCATAAGCAAACTCTTCATGTTCCCTGCCAATGATGGTAAACTTGCACGATCGATAATGCAGCCGGATGAGCGCGGCCACAAGGGGCGGGAGAAACGGGAAACGATCCGGGTGCAGGCCCGAGTGGCGGTCAGGATGATGGTTCACGGTCTGCTCCTGGGCTCGGTTTTTCGGTTGGTCAAAATATACTCGAAACCTGTTTTCGTCAGTCCCCCGAAGGACACGCCAATGAAGAAAAAACCAAATATCGCCCTCATCGGTTTTCGCGCCGCGGGCAAGAGCCTTGTGGGAAAGCTGCTGGCCCAACAGTGCCACCTTGTCTTGGTGGATATGGACGAACGGCTGGTCGCATCATTTGGCAAAGATATCGATGAGTGGGTGGCGGCAGAGGGCTGGGAATCCTTTCGCCGGGCAGAATCGGAGCTGCTGGCGGAACTCGCCTGCCAAAGCGGCCTGATCGTTGCCACCGGCGGCGGTGTCATCCTGGACTCCCACAACCGCCATCTGCTCAAAACCCACTTCCACGTTATCTGGCTCAAGGCTTCCCTCGAAACGACCTGTTTGCGCCTGATGAGCGACCCCAAGACCGGCCGAAACCGCCCGGCTCTGACCGCGTTACCCCTCCGGCAGGAAATCGAACAGCTCCTGGCAGCCCGCTCTCGCCTCTACGAGGAGACCGCGCACATCACCGTCGAAACCGATAACATCCCTCCCGCCGAGCTGGTTTCCCGCCTGTGCTCAGGGTTCCCGACCGACTGAGCTCCTCCCTGCCTTGCTCCTCGGGACGAAAGGCCGTCAGGCAGGCAGGCTCTTTCCGCCACGACAACGCTTAGAGCTCCAGCACATCCCCGGAGTCAGGCAGAACCACCCGAAAATCCCTGACTTGATCGAGGAGGTCGAGGATTTCCCGGAGCCGCTCCCGCCGCTCATCCCGTTGGATATGCACCAGCGCCAGAGTGGCGACGGCGGCTTCGCGGGCAAATTCCAGGCATTGGCGAACGGTGCCATGGGCAGGCGTCACAGGATCGAGCTGAAAGGCTTCATGCACTGCCAGCTGACAGCCCCTGGCCAATTCCAGACTCTCCGGGCTGAAGAGGCCGTCGCCGCTGTAAAACAGGGCGTGCCGTCCGTGCTCCAGGCGCACGGCCAGGTTTCTCTGGCCATGCCGACTTTCCGCTGCGGACCATTCCAGCCCCATCACCTGCAACTCCCGGCCAGGCTCGATTTCGTGAAACCGCAGCGCGTAGGTGAGTTTCGGCAGGAAGCCGGGGTAAGCCAATTCCATCGCCTGGGTGATGGTTTCCTCGATCCCGGCTTGCCCCAGGATCGCCAGCGGTTTGGTCCGTTTCTGCTCCCAGAATCTCAGGAGCAGCGCCGGCACGCCGAAAAAATGGTCTCCATGGAAATGAGAGATCCAGAGGACATCCAGGTCTTCCGGATCACGGCAGCGTTGCCAGAAGGGTGAGGGCACGGTAGGGCCGCAATCCAGCAGGAGCGATCGCCGCTGATCGCCAGCCTCGGTCTCGACCCACAGCGAAGTGTTCGGCATTGTCTCGTCACACGCCTCACCCACCCCGAGAAAAGTCACCTTCATCGGCAGCCTCCTTTGGACCAAGCTCCCTGCCACTTCTCTCCGCCCACGCCGGACCTCTCCAACACAGGGAGATCATAAAGCGAACCGGTAAAAACCGCAACCAGGGATGAAACCACCACGGCATCCTCCCGCTCGCGGGTGGCGGTGGGTCAACCTGGAATTGCGGGAATTCGCCGCTCCAGTAGCAGCCCACGGTCTTAGCCCTTCAGCCAGCAGAAAAACGTCATCGTCCGAGACCGGAGCAGTTGCTCATGACCCTTTGGGACACCCGAAGACTCATGAAAAGGACCGCGGTTGACAGGCAACTGCCGCTGGTAACTCGCAACTCGCAACCCGCAACTTTTCAGGGCAGCCCTTTCGAGCGTACACCGGAGGAGAATCCATATCATCTATAAAAATGTTATTGACAGCATATAACGTCTCATATAATACAGATGCCGTCTATTACAATTAATCTGACTTGTTTGAACGACATAATTGAGGCAGGCTTCTACCTCGTGGTGGTGCCGGCACCTCTGCTCGGGCTCGGTACCGTCCCGGGGCGGGAGCGAGGAGCGCAAGCCGATGACGTTATGAAGGGATGGTACCAGCGTTGAGGAGGAAGCTCGCCTGCAAGCCTGATGGTTGAGGGTGTTCTGGTGTTCGGTCATTCACCAACTGGAGCTCATGTTGCTATTCGGAGGAGAAAATGAGCAAATCTGCGCTGAAGTGGAGTTCTCTGGCTACCCTGTTGATTCTTATGGCAACCCTTTGCTGTCTTCAGCCTGCGGTTCACGCCCAGGAGTCCAAAACCGCCACCGTCGAGACCTCCGCGGCAAAATCGGCAACGGAAGGCGATGAGGCCAGGAATCGGGTCTACACGCTGGGGGAAATCGAAGTGGTGGCAAGGGGCGAGGAAAGCAAGAATACGAGTATCGACAAGGTCTATTATGAGGAGATGCGCCGCTTCGACCGGAACAACCTGGCGGATGCCGTGAACCTTCTCCCCGGCGTCACGCTGTCCGAGGCCGGTGCCAGGAATGAACTGATGCTTTACCTCCGGGGTTTTGACCTCAAACGCGTACCGATCTATCAGGACGGCATCCCCATCTATGTCCCCTATGACGGCTATCCCGATCTCGGCCGCTTCACCACCTTTGATCTGTCGGAAATAGTTGTTTCGAAAGGCTTTACCTCCGTTCTTTACGGGCCTAACACCATGGGCGGTGCGATCAACATGGTCTCGCGGCGACCGGTCAAGGAGCTCGAGGTCAACCTGGGCAGCGGATATGCATCCGGCAACTCCTACCACGGTTTTGGCAACATCGGCACCAATCAGGGGAAATGGTACCTCCAGGTTGGAGGCTCCTATCTGAATCAGGACTATTTTGACGTTTCAAATGACTTCGCAGGAACCCCCGACCAACCGGGGGACGGTGCCAGGAGGCTCAACTCCTACCAGACCGATTGGAAAGCCAGCGCCAAAGTCGGCTATACACCCAACGACACCGATGAGTATGCCTTCAGCTATGTCAATCAACAAGCCGAAAAGGGCGTCCCTCCCTACGCCGGCACCAGTTCGACCGTAACCCCGAGATACTGGCAATGGCCTTACTGGAACAAGGAGAGTTTCTATTTCAATTCCAAGACGTCCATTCTCGACGACAGCTATGTCAAGACCAGACTGTTCTACGATCAATTCGAGAATTCGCTCAACAGCTACGACGACGCAACTTACAGCACGATGCTGAAGAAATCATCCTTCGCCAGCAACTACGATGACTACACCTATGGCGGCTCGCTGGAAACCGGCACTCTGCTGTTGCCGTACAATTCGCTCAAAGCGGCGTTCCATTTCAAGAAGGACGTTCACCGGGAACAGAATGCTGAAACCTACCCCACCCAGCGCTTCGAGGACAACATCTTCTCCGTTGGCGTGGAGGATACCATTGACTTCTCCGCCAGGTGCTACGCGATTGCCGGTGTGAGCTATGACTGGATCGATACCATCGAAGCGACCAACCTCGATACCAATACCCTCAGGTTAAGCTCCTTTCCCACCGGCAGAACCTCGGCGTGGAATCCTCAACTGGGACTCTTCTTCAAGCTGACCGAGACGGGTACCATCCACGGCAGCATCGCCCAGAAATCCCGACTGCCCTCCATCAAGGACAAATACTCATACCGGCTGGGAACTGCCATCCCCAATCCGGACCTCGATGCGGAAAGGTCGCTCAATTATGAGATCGGCTATAAGGATCTGCTGTTCAAGCGCCTTGTGGTCGAAACGAACGTGTTTTACAACCAGGTCAAGAATTTCATTCTTCTCACCGCCATCCCCGACCCCTTGAAGCCTGGAAAAACCATCAACCAGAACCAAAACATCCAGAGCGTCAACCTTTATGGAGTGGAATTGGGTCTGTCAGGAAAGGTGTTCGAAAGCCTCTCCGCCGGATTCAACTACACCTTTCTGGGATACCAGAACAACAGCACCAAGGACAAGTTGACGAACCTTCCCAACCACAAGCTCTTTGCTTACCTGCAATACTTCACTCCGCTCCCCGGCCTGAGTGTCCTCGGATCGGCCGAATTCAACGAAGATCGCTTCAGTTCCTCGGACGGGGCTCGGGTTGCCGCCAAGTACCTGCTGTTCAACACGAAAGCGATTTATGAAGTCTACAAGGGAATTTCGGTGGAAGGCGGGATCAACAACCTCCTTGATGAGAACTACGCCATTGACGAGGGCTATCCTTTGGCTGGCCGCACCTTCTTCGTGAACCTGCGCTACACTTACTGAATCCGGGTCGATACTCGCGCCTGACGGAGGAGAGAGATGAAGGACACCGACCTGGAGTTTCAGCAGCTCCTGGAAGCAGCGGTCGCTTTTCACGGCCACCTGTGCGGCGGACAGATCATCGGGGTCAAGATGGCCATGGCCGGCTTGAGGGAACTCGGGATTGCCGATCCCAAAGGCAAAGAGAGGAGAGATTTACTGGTCTTCGTCGAAATTGACCGCTGCGCCACCGATGCCATCCTATCGGTAACCGGATGCCGCCCGGGACGACGCACTCTGAAGATCCTGGACTATGGCAAGATGGCGGCAACCTTCGTGAGTCTTAAGAGCGGCAGGGCTGTCAGGGTCAGCGTCACCACCGCCTCCCGCAAGCAAGCCGAGCAGTTGAGCGCTGAGCTCACGCCGACTTGTGGCGCGAAAGATGCCTACTGCGAGGCTCTGCGGCGCATTCCGGAAGGAGAACTGCTGGAGATTCGGGAGGTTTTTGTGACGCTGAAGCCCGAAGACATCCCGGGCTCACCGGTAAGTGTGGTTGCCTGCGAGGAATGCGGGGAGCAGGTGCTCGACCTGCGGGAAGTGGTTCGGAACGGGCGAACCCTTTGCAAGCCATGTGCCGGGCAGGGCAGCTATTATCGGCTCAGAAAAGAAGCCGGTTAATGAGAAGTGGTGACCGAATGGGTGCGGGTAGCGAGCCTGGCGGGACCTGACGCCGGCCCGGCCGGTTTCCGAGCTATACTCGTGGAGGTTCAAAAGTTTCATTTTCACGCGGAGCCGCAGAGAACGCAGAGTCTTATGCCAAGGGCTTCTTCCGGGATCTCCCCGTGAGGCAGAAATGATAACTTCTTAAGCTAAACGAGTATAGAACCAGCGGTGGACGCAGGAAAAAGCAGATCGAGAGAGGTTTCGTCATGGAACGGAGGCAATAACGCCAATGGATGTGAGCAGTCTCGACTGGAATGGAATATGGCGGGAAATACAGGAAAAGAGAACCATTCGACCGAAGGATAGCAAGGGTTGGGATCGACGTGCGCCTTCCTTTGCCCGCCATGCCGGCAAGAGCGACTATATCGGCCAATTCTTACAGATTATGCAGCCGGAACGACACTGGCGGGTGCTTGATGTCGGCTCCGCAGCGGGGACCCTCGCCGTGCCCCTGGCGGGTCGCGTGACCTCCATCACGGCCATGGACCCTTCCTCCGTAATGCGTTCCCTGCTGGAAGAACGGTGTCGGCAGGAAGGCATCAGCAGCATCCGGATCGTGAACGGACGCTGGGAAGACGACTGGGAAGAATTGGGAATCGAGGTCCACGATGTGGCCATAGCCTCCCGTTCGCTCCTGGTCGAAGACCCGCGATGGGCCATTGAAAAGCTCAGTCGGTATGCCAGCCGGCGGATCTATGTTTCAACCATCGTGAAGGACGGCCCCTTTGACCGCCGTCTCATCGAAGCAACGGGGAGAAGCTTCCATCCGGGGGCCGACTACATCTACCTGGTCAATCTCCTTTACCAGATGGGGATCCTGGCTCACGTAGCCTTCACCGTCCATGAGGAAAATCGGACTTACCGGGATTTCGAAGAGGCCGTCGAAGCCATGCGCTGGATGGTTGACCCCATGACCTCGGAAGAAGAAGCACTGCTCCGGAACTACCTCTCGCGCACGCTGGTAGCGACCGATGGGTACTGGCGGCTTCCCTGCCCGAGAAAGGTCCGGTGGGCAGTGTTATGGTGGGACAAGGCGTGACCCTGAATGCCTGGCACCGACTCCCAGGCCGGGGCTTGGGAACGATGCAGAATCGTGAGAGACGACCGAAGCTCTCCGACAGATCCGTGACGAGGGTGATTTGAAGCGGATGGGCGGGAGACCCTGGCGGCCTGCCGTGCTGCTGGTGACGGTCTGGCTGGCGGTGGCGCCGGTTTGGAGCGCGGCGGCGAGAGAGATCGTCGATCTGGCAGGGCGTACGGTTTCGCTCCCGGAGCGCATCGAAAAGGTGTACAGCTCCTCGCCTCCCGCCACCTATATGCTCTACGTGATGGACTCCTCCCTGATTGCCGGTTTGAACAATTCCCAAACGAAGAACGAGACCAGGTACCTGCGCAGGGAATACACTGCCCTGCCCATCCTGGGAGGCTTCTTTGGACAGGGAATGACTCCCAACATTGAATCCATCCTCGTGGTCAAACCGGACCTGATGATTGCCTCAACCGGCAGACAGGCGGCCATGCACGAGAAAATCGAGGCCGTGGCCAGCAAACTCAGAATACCGGTTGTCTATGTTCAACTGGATGAACTGAAGGACTACCCGGAAGCCTTCCTTTTTCTAGGGAAACTGCTCGGGCGTGAGGAGCGCGGCCAGGTGCTGAGCGAATATGCCGGAAAGGCGCTCGCCGAGGTCGAACGCATCACCGCCGCCATTCCGGACGGGGAACGGCCCAGCGTTTACTATGCCGAAGGGCCTGACGGGTTGAGCACCGAATGCGACCGCTCCCGCCATGCGGCCTTGATCAACGTTGCCGCCGGCCGCAATGTCTACCGCTGTGAGCCACGGGATACTTACGGCAGGGAAAGGATTTCGCTGGAACAGCTCGTCGTGGACGACCCCCAGGTGATCCTCGCAGGTGAGCGGGCTTTCTTCGAAAAAGTCTATACCGACTCGCGCTGGCAAGGCATCTCCGCCGTCAAGAACGGAAGGGTCCACCTGATTCCCAGCGCGCCCTTCAACTGGTTCGACCGACCTCCCTCCTTCATGCGTCTCCTGGGAGCACAATGGCTTCTCAATCTGCTCCATCCGCACCGTTTTCCGGTTGATATCGAGCAGGAGACCCGTCGTTTCTACCGACTCTTCCTGGACCTGGAACTCGGCGAGCGCGATCTGAAAGAAATCCTGGGCCCATGAAACGTCCGGCTATCCTGATGCTGCTGTTCGGCCTGCTTTGGGCAACGGTACTCGTCTCGCTCACCCTGGGAAGATTTCCCATCACGCTGACCGAGCTATACGACGTTATGCTCCAGCTCCTGCTCGATTGTGAGGTCATGGCTGAAGAGAGATTCAGTACCCTTAAGAACATCCTGTTCGACATCCGACTGCCGCGGATCATGGCCGCGGTCCTCACGGGCGCGGCGCTTTCCGTTGCGGGAGCCTCCTTTCAGTCCATGTTCATCAATCCCCTGGTTTCGCCGGGGTTGCTGGGCGTCCTGGCGGGGGCCTCCTTTGGCGCCGCGCTGGGAATGGTGGCCGCTCGCACCTGGTTGGCCGTTGAAGCGGGAGCCTTCATCTTCGGCCTGGCGGCGGTCATCGTCGCCATGACCATCGCCCGTTTCTTCCGAGGCGACCGCCTGCTCATCCTGATCCTGGGAGGGATCATCAGTGCTTCCCTGTTCACTTCCCTCCTGTCGCTCATCAAGTACCTGGCCGACCCCTACGATCAACTGCCGGCCATCGTTTTCTGGCTGATGGGAGGCTTTTCCATGGTTGACGGGAAAACCGTTCTTTTGGTAGCGCTGCCCATGCTCGTCGGCATCGCCGTCCTGCTTGCGCTCTCGATCACGCTGAACGTGCTGAGTATGGGCGAGGAGGAAGCAAGGGCCCTCGGGATCAATGTGGGGGTCATGCAAACGACGATCATTCTCAGCGCCACGCTCATCAGCAGCCTCACCGTTTCCCTTGGCGGGATTGTGGGCTGGGTCGGTCTGGTCATCCCCCATGTCGGCCGCATGCTGGTGGGGCCCGATAACCGGGTGTTGCTGCCCGTGGCCGGCATGCTCGGGGCGACCTACCTGCTCGGGGTCGACGATCTGTCACGCCTGCTCTTTCGGGTTGAGATCCCCATCGGCATCCTCACCTCGCTCCTGGGCATTCCTTTCTTCATGTTGGTCCTGAAGAACGCCCGGAAAGGATGGAGTTGATGGATCTGATCGATGCCGCTCACCTCCACTTCCGCTATGCCGGAACGCCGGTGCTGCAGGACGTTTCGCTGAACATTCATGCGGGAGAAATCGTCTCCCTGCTCGGCCCGAATGGGTGCGGCAAGACTACCCTGCTCAAAATCCTCCTCGGCATCCTCCGGCCCCAGAGGGGAAAGGTCCGGTTGCACGGGAAAGAGGTGGCGGCGATGAGCCCAAGGGAGCTGGCCTGCTGCATGGCTTATGTCCCGCAGACCCATCGTATCGGGTTCGCCTACCGGGTTCTGGATGTCGTTCTGATGGGAAGAACGCCTCACAAGAGTCTCTTTTCCGACTATTCCAGGCAGGATGTGGAAATCGCCCTCCATTGCCTGGAGCGGCTTTCCATAGCTGACCTGAGCGACCGGCCATACAACGAGATCAGCGGCGGCGAACGCCAGCTCACCCTCATTGCGCGGGCCCTGGCCCAGGGCGCCAGGATTCTGATCATGGACGAACCGGCGAGCAGCCTGGACTATGGCAATCAGATCCGGTTGCTGACCCGGATCTCCGATCTGGCGCAGGACGGCTATACCTTTATCAAATCCACTCACGCTCCGGATCATGCCCTGTGGATCGCCAAGCGGGTGGTCATCATGAAGGGAGGGACCGTCATCGCCGACGGAAAACCGCAGGACGTCATCAACGGCGATGCCATCAGCCGTCTCTACAGCACCCGGGTTGGCGTCGTATCGGTAGGCGACACTCTGCGCATGTGTGTTCCTCACGCCATGCTGAACGGAGCGCGAAGAACCGCTGCCCAGCTTTAAAACCCCCATGAAAAACCGGGAGGTGGGAATCCCGGAAGAAGGCGGCAAGGCGGGAAACATGTTTCTCGAAGACTATGCCACGGAACCTTTGCCGGCGTTCCTTGAGGGGTTGGCACTAACCCTCTCGGCACCGGAGGAAACCCTGTCGTCGGCACTGGGAGCTTTCCTTCAGCCATTTCACCGGATGCACCGCTGGGAAGCAGCGCTGGGGCTGGTTCTTTCCATCGGACTGCATGCCTCATTGCTCCTGGCAGCAATGCTCTTCGCCCAAACACTGCCCCGACCCATCCCGGAACCGCAATTCGTCCTGGTCAGTCTCGAGGAGGCGGGACCCGGGGGCGCGGATGGTGTGAAGGATGGGTCGGGTCGTCTCAGAGGCAAAGGCGCAGCCCACGATCTCTCGTCCGGCAATTCGCCCGCACCCGCCCACGAACTGGAACAACCCACCATTCCGGAGCCGCCCGAGCCCGTCATCACGCAATGGCAGCCTCCGGAACACCCAACCAGTGCTCCAGTGAGCGCAAAGCCTGTCATCCGCCAGCCGGTCCGCAAGGTTAAGCCCAAAGTCGAAAAAAAGAGAGAAGCCGCTCAGGTGTCCGCCGAGACGCCGGCAGCTCCCACGCCGACCGAGCCCGAAGTTTCACCGGGGAATGAGACGCCAAAGGACGCCGGTAAAACCGCCGCCGGCACGCCCGGCGCAGTGAATACGGCAAGTTCCGGCACAGGCGATGGAGGAGGAACGTCCGGCGGGAAGGGTGGCTCACATCATGGACTCGGCACAGGGGCGGGTGAATTCACGCTCAAGCAGGTAGACCGGGCTCCGGTGGTCCTGCGCAAAGTGGAACCCAGGTTTCCGGAGACAGCCCGCACCATGGGGCTTACCGGCAAGGTGGTGGCAAAGCTGCTGGTTGGGGCGGATGGGCATGTCTCCCGAATCTCCATCCTGGAAGCCAGTCCGCACGGCATCTTCGAGCAGGACGTCTTGAAGGCTCTGAAGCAGTGGGAATTCAAACCAGGGTATTATAGGAACCAGGCCGTGGCAACCTGGGTGGTGCTCCCCATCAACTTCCGGCTCAGCCAGTGAGCGAAAGGCTTCGTCGCCACCTCTGGCCCCGCTGCCGCGACCGCTCTGCCGGGCGAGCAAGACCGATATGCGGCGCTAACCATCCATCCGAGGTTTCCGGGTTGATTCCCGGGGCGAAGAGGGGTAGGATATTGTGTAAACACGACATGATGTAAGGATGGAATGGAGCATACCAGCGAGAGAGGAGATCGATTCGATGCAGCTGATCCAGAAGCTCTACGACCATTGTTGTGAGAAGGCGGCGACAGCGAAAGTCACCTGTCTTTCCGTCGGCTTGGGTTACACCGCCGCGGTCACGGATGATGGCGGCATAGGGGTTGCCTACACCTACTTCAGCAACAAGCAGTGCTGCGCCATTGGCAAGAGATATCGAGATTATGAGGGAGAGTCGGCCATCGAGCTGCTGACCGAGCTGAGGCATCCGGATCCATTGCATCGCAGCATGGGATTGGCCCTTGTCAATGCCCTGAACCACCGCGAGGCGCTCGCCTGCGCAGACGATCCGGACAATGACGTTTTGAGAAACACCCTGGCCATTGGTCGTGACACGCGAGTAGCGATGGTGGGACTCTTTCGGCCACTCATCCATCTCTTTGAGACATCCGGGGCCGTGGTGGAGGTGCTGGACGACATGCAGGGCGTCGGCGATCGGGACCGCTTTCATGAGAAGCTGGGTAATTGGGCGGAAGTCCTGATCGTCACCTCGACCTCCATTTTGAACCATACTACCGAAGATCTTCTGGCGAAAGCAGGGCCGGAGGTGAATGTCGCCATGGTAGGACCGAGCACTCCCATGATTCCTGAGGCCTTCAGTCATCTGCCGGTTCATCTGCTGGCAGGAACCGTGCCCGTGGACCGGGAAGCGGTTTTGAAGGCGGTTCGACACGGAGCGGGGACACCGGTCATTCATCGTTTCAGCCGCAAAGTTCACCTGAGTTTGCCATCCCCAAACAGTCTCCAGGGAGGTTCGCATGAAAGCTCAACCACAAAGTCCATGTGAAGTTCGGAACGGGAGTGTCGTTCAAATCAACGGCAGGGTGCGGAAGCCTTTACTGGTCAGTATGGAAGAACTCTGCAAGATGGAGAGCGAGGTATTGGAGGATCTGTTTGTGGTGTGCGGCAGCGGCGATCCCAGGGGGTCTATCGGGAGCTGCCGGGGGGTGCTGCTCGAAGATCTCATTCGTAAAGCCGACGTGATCAAGGAAGAGCACGACGATACCAAAAAGATGTTCCTCGTTGCCTCGGCTGCCGACGGCTACAAGGTGGTCTTTTCCTGGCAGGAGATTTTCAATTCTCCGGTCGGCGGTGGGGTCTTGATTCTCTTCGAGAAGGACGGCGAACCTCTGGATCACGAGCGAAAGCGCGTCGATCTGATTTCGGCGCAGGATATATTCATGGGTTCTCGCTACGTGAAAGGCTTGACCAACATTGAAGTGGCCATGGTAGGATAGCTTGAGAAACTCAGCGCAGCATGTGGGCACAGCCCACCCTCGGATTATGAGTAACCTTTATTCTTGGAAAGTGTCTCAGTAAGAGGAGAAGGGCGATGGAGCCACCGGCTGAACGGCTTATCTGCAATGTGAAGGCGATCCGGAAGGCCAGAGGGCTTTCTCAGAGTCAACTGGCCGGACTGGTGGGCGTGCAGCGGCAGGCGATCTACGATCTCGAGTCGGGTCGCTACCTGCCGAACACGAGTGTGGCTCTGCGCCTGGCCAAGCACCTGCACTGCAAAGTGGAAGACCTTTTCGCCGTCGAAGAACCCGACCTCAGCCAACCCGTCACCCTGGTGGGGGCAGCCTCTCCGGCCGGGTCGCGCCTCCGTCTGGGGAGAGTGCGCGATCGCCTGGTGGGATTCCCTCTGGACGGCAAAGACATGCTGAACGACAACCTGCAGGCCGCCGACGGTTTCTTCAACCCCGAGAGCGGCAGCATCCGTCTCTTTCAAAACGAAGGCCGCCTGGGCCGGACCGCCATACTCCTCGGTTGCGATCCGGCCTTCGCCATCCTCGCTTCCCATGTTGAGCAGCGCACGCGCGAAGCACGCGTCGCCTGCAGGTTCTCCTCGAGCTTCAAGGCCCTTGAGGGGCTGGCTTCAGGAGTGGCCCACCTGGCGGGAACTCACTTGCACAATTCCCGGCACGGAGAAGCCAACCTCATCCTCGCTGAAAACTCCCTGCAGAAGACCAATGCCGCCGTGCTGGCGTTTTCGTTCTTCGAGGAAGGCCTCATGGTGGCACCGGGCAACCCCCATGCCATCAGGAGTGTGGTTGACCTGGCCCGAACCGGACTTCGATTTGTCAACCGCGAAGAAGGGGCGGCACTCCGCATCCTGCTGGATGAGCACCTTGCCCGGGCGGGGGTGCGCACCGAGACCATCAAAGGTTACAACAATCTGGTTACCAACCATACGCAGGGCGCCCTGACGGTCAGCTACGGCCTGGCTGACGCCGCCCTGGGCCTGCGCGCCATCGCAGCCGCCTATGGCCTTGATTTTGTTTCCATGGAGGCCGTCCGTTGTGACTTGGTCATTCCTCTTGACCTCATGGAACACCCGGCCGTAAAAGTGATCCTGGATGTGCTGCAGACTCGGGCCTTTCGCGAGGAACTGGCATCTCTGCCCGGCTACGAGTCGTCCACCACCGGCAAGGTCATCGGCAGGCTCTAAAGCTTTCCCCATCGCGGGTTCTCCAGAAGGATCCTTTACCCCACTTGCCGGGATCTCGCCCGGTCACCCTCGGCACCCCCTTGCCCTCGCCCCAACTCGATGGACCGGGAAGTGATCTACCCCAACCGGCCTGAGCACGAAAACCTATCCGTCATGCCGGTAAACACGGCAATCCAGCAACGAGGATTGGTTCAGGACCCAGGGTTTGGCCAGGGTGAAGGTGGATGAGAGCTTTGAGAGAGTCTTGATGAGATGAAGATGCCGGATTAGATGGACATGTTGTTTGCCAATGACTGCATTCACGTGTATAGTGACGCCTAAACCTAACGCGAGATATCGGATTGAAGGGGGAAGCACCAGTCGTATGTCGAAAAGCCTGATACCGCTGCTGCTGACTCTGAAGGTGGCGGGATTTGCCACCTTGGCGGCCTTTTTGATCGGGGTGGCCTTTGCCTTTCTTCTGGCCCGGGTCCGCTTTCCAGGGCGGGAATGGGCGGATGCCCTGCTGACCTTGCCCCTGGTCATGCCGCCCACCGTGATGGGGTATTACCTGATTGTGGTATTCGGGCGAAAAGGCTGGATCGGGCAGTGGCTCTACGAAACCTTCGGCGTAACCCTCATGTTCACCTGGCAGGGAGCAGTGCTGGCCTCAACGGTGGTTTCCCTGCCGCTGGTGTTTAAAGCCGCCCGCTCCGCGTTCGAAGGGGTCGATCCCAATCTGGAACGGGCGGCTCGGACCTTGGGGCTCTCCGAGGTCGGGGTCTTCTTTCGGGTCTCCCTGCCTTTGGCTTGGCGGGGGATCATGGCGGGCACCATGCTCGCTTTCGCGCGGGCGATGGGTGAGTTCGGGGCCACCCTCATGGTGGCCGGCAACCTGCCGGGCAAAACCCAGACCCTCTCCCTGGCGGTGTATGAAGCGGTCCAGGCGGGCAATGACCAACTGGCCATGATTCTGGTCTTGATTACCTCGCTGGTCTGTATGGTGATTCTGGTCTCTTCGGGACAAATTCTCAAAACCAAGTATCTCAAGGAGGTTGATCGATGAAAAGGAAACTGATGGTGGGTCTCATGGTGGCTCTGGCGTCTTTCAGCATGTCCTGGACGGAGTGGGCGGAGGCAGCGGAACAGGAACTGATCGTCTCGGCTGCGGCCAGTCTCACCAATGCGTTCCAGGAAATCGGCCAGCAGTTTGAAACCGCCAATCCTGGGGTCAAATTTGTGCCCAATTTTGCGGCTTCGGGGGCCCTGCTGCAGCAGCTTGAAAAAGGGGCTCCAGCAGACGTTTTTGCCACCGCGGACCAGAAGACCATGGATCAGGCCAAGGAGAAGAAGCTGATCCTGCCGGAAACCAGGAAGGACTTTGCCAGCAACGGCCTGGTTCTCATTCTTCCCGCAGGCTCGAAAGTCCCTATCAAAAGCCCGCAGGATCTCCTGGCCAAAGAGGTCACCAAGGTGGCCGTAGGCAATCCCGATACCGTTCCCGCAGGCCGCTACAGCCAGGAAGTGTTGAAGAACGAAGGGTTGTGGGAGAAGCTGAGTCCCAAGTTCATCCCGGCTGATTCCGTACGCCAGGTGCTCGATTATGTGAACCGGGGCGAAGTGGATGCCGGTTTTGTCTATGCGACCGATGCGGCCATCGCCAAGAACAAGGTACAGGTTGTTGCCACTCTGGGAAAGCATAAGCCCATTCTCTATCCGGCAGCAGTGGTTGCGACGACTCAGAAGAAAGATCTGGCTCAACGGTTCCTTGCCTTCGTGCTGAGCAAGAACGGCCAGGAAATCCTTGCCAAGTACGGCTTCGGAAAACCGTAGCATGGTCATTCAAGTCGCGGTGGAAAAGGGCCTGGCATCGAAGGCCAGGCAGTTTAAGCTCGAAGCATCCTTCACCTCGGAGGAACAGTGCGTCGTTCTTTTTGGCCCCTCAGGCTCCGGAAAGACGCTCACCCTCCAGTCCATCGCCGGCCTGGTGGCGCCCGATGCCGGGAAGATCGCGCTCAACGGCCGCGTGCTGTTTGATTCTCGGAATGGGGTGAATGTCCCATCGCGGCACCGGAACATCGGCTATCTCTTCCAGGATTATGCGCTTTTCCCTCACCTCACAGTGCTGGAAAATGTCGGCTTCGGCTTGAAACAGAACTGGCAGTGGCGCCTGTCTCGGGACGACAGGCGCCAGGTGAAGGAGTTCCTCGAGCTTTTCGAGATCCCTCAGCTGGCTCACAGTTATCCCGCTGACATTTCGGGAGGCCAGAAACAGCGCGTGGCCCTGGCGCGCGCGCTCATCCAGAAACCGGACCTCCTGCTGCTGGATGAGCCTTTTGCCGCCCTGGACACCCTGCTCCGCGTGAAACTCCGGGAAGAGCTGGCGAAGATTCGGAGCGCCTTTGACATCCCGGTGGTCATGGTCACCCACGATCCCGAGGATATCCGCGCTTTTGCGGAGACGCTGGTGGTTTACGAAATCGGTCGGGTGCGCGAGAGTCGGCATTTTCTCAAAACCAACGGAACCAACCTCGAAGAACTGCTCACCTCCTAACCTGGAAATGCTTCATCCAAGGGAACCTCAGCGCAAAGCGGCGACACTCTGCCGAGTGTTTCGTCAACACGACTGCAATGTTCACTACCCGACAGATTTTTCTCGATTACTCAAGGTACCAATACCCGTTGGCTTCTCGGTTCCGTTCGCCACTTTAGAATTGTCCGGTGGTTAAATCAGGGAGGACATCACGGCCGTAGGTTTTTGCGGGTTTGGGGTTGCACTGGCACCGGCGGGATGTTAAGCAACGCATTGCCAAATTGAAAGTCCATGGCGGCTCGAACTGTGGCGGCGGTTGTTGGTTCAGTCGGTTTTGCGCCAGGTTGTCTTTGAAGCGATGGCAGGAGATGGTTTGATGAGGGTTTATATAGGTTTTGATGATACCGATCATCTTGACGCGGATCGTGGTACCGGCAAGTTAGCCCGCTGGTTTGACCGGGAACTGCCCGAGGGCTGCCGGACGTGGGGGGTCCTGCGCCAGCAATTGCTCGTTCACCCCGAAATTCCTTACACTTCGCACAACAGCAGCGCTTGTGCGGTGGTGGAGATGGAAGACCAGTCGCTCCTCCCCGAATTGATCGCCAGAGCGGTGGCTCATATTGAACGCTATTCGCTTGAAGGGAGTGACCCAGGGCTTTGCATCGTCTGCGAGGGGGATCGTGCCCTCCCCGAACTGATCGCCTTCGGGCGACGTTGCACCAGCCAGGTGGTCAGCCAAAAGGACGCCCTCGCGGTCGTCAACGGGGCTCATCTCTCGGGCCATGGGGGCACCAACCAGGGCATCATCGGCGCTGCCGCCGCCGTTGGCCTGACGGTCGACGGCTGGTGCGGTCGCTTTATCCAGTACGGCGAACTGCGGGGGCTGCCGGAGCAGTTGAAAGTCTCCGACCTCGAGGCGATGGGCATCCTGGTGGTCTCCCTCGACCGGGACAGCCGCGTCCCCACTCCCGATGAGACGGTTTGCTGCAAAAACTGGCTGCGCCCGCGCCTGTGGGGTGGACGGGCGATTTTGCCGGTACTTCCCGGGGAAAACGGGGCATGGGAATCTCTGGGTGGAAAAAGAAGCAAATCAGAGCACGCTCAGAGCACAGCCGGCTCGAGACGGTCGGGGTGAGTCAAGCTTCTTTCTTCTTGAGCTCGTGGTATTGCCGGATCAACTCGTTGAGGTTTCTGACCTGCTGCTCGATGTATTCGATCCAGATGCCGAGCATCTGTTTCCCGTCGTCGGTCAGTTGATAGATCCGCTTCGCCGGGCCGACGCCCACTGTCTCCCATTGGGAGGAGACCAGACCATCTTCTTCCATTTGGCGAAGGTGGCGGTAGATCATGCCCGGCGGAGCCAACCCCTCCACAAACCCAAATCTTTGGATATTCTGAATCAATTCATACCCATAAGAAGGCTTCGCATAAAGCCCCATCAAGATTGACGGCTGCATGAAGCGGTCTTTTTTCCCTTGCTGCGGACGACGTTGCGTTTTTTTCGGCTCTTTCATATTCTTTATTGACCTATATCTGTGAAGGATATATAATCAAATCGAAAATAGAGGCAGGTGGTTTTTCGTAGCGAACCCTTCAGCATGGAAAGGAGACTCATATGGCCACAATCTTTGTCCGAGAGCGACGCAAAGTCGAAAAGGGTGAAAAGAAACCTCGCTTCCGGATGGTAGGCGTTCACGGCGCCGACCTGAAGATCTATGTCGAACACATCCGCAAGAAGGAACTTGACCAGATCGTGGAAGCGACGGGAGCCAGCGTTGTGTATCTGAAGGCCGGCAAGGAAGAAGGAGGCGAGGAATAGGAAATCGGGGAGCTCCCGCCGTTCAGCGCAATTCCCGCATCGGACCCTGGGGGTCATCCGCCTCCGGGGTTACTCTTCCTTGTAGATGATGGTCCCCACATGTTTCCCTTCAAGAGCCGCCAGGATATGCTCGGGATGATGCAACGCATCGATGATCTGGAGCTCCTTCAGGCACTTGGCCCGTTGCAGCAGGGTAAGGATGGGACGTTCGATAATCAGATCGTCCAGATCCACCTCAAGGAGCTCTTTTGCTGATACCCGCCCGAAGAACTTGAGACCATCCCGTTTGGATGGCTCGACCTTTTTCGGATCGCGATCAAAGAGCCCCTTCTCGTCTTTCAGAAAGATCAAGGAACGGGCGCCGATATTTTCCGCCAGCAGGAAAGCTCCGCAGTCAGTGCGATGGGGAGGGATGGAACCGAGTTCCGCCGGGTGTTCGAAAAAGCCGTAGGGTGGTATGCCGTAAGTTATCGGCAGATAGCCCAGGCGGCAGAACATGGTGAGTTGTTCCAGGTTATCTCCGTGTCCAATCTTCACCCCTCCGTGCTTGGAGAGGAGCACGCTGAGTATCTCCGCATTCTGCCAGGAGACCTTGTCGCCCAACTTTGAGAGAACCCCGGTGGGCATCCCCAGATCGACCCCGATGTTGTAGACGTGTCTCGCCCTGGTGCCGCCCCCTGTCATCAAGATAATCTTGTACTTCTCCTTAGCCTCAATCAGGACGTCCAGGATCGGCAAGATGGCTGTGCGCCCCCGATCGATAATACTCTGCCCCCCAATTTTGATGACGTTGATGTCGGGATGCATGCGGAAGTAATCCACCGCCTCGGTACGTTTAAGCAACCCTTTGTCCACCAGGGATTCACCCATAAGCGGCGATTCGATATGCAGTCGCCCACTCTCAGTCTCTTCCTTGATAAGTTTTGCCATAGGGTTCCTCCCATTCCCACAAATTCAATCAATCCAATATCGCCATCAGCCGGTTCCCACGATAAGGCGCGGCCATGCTAACCCTCCAGTGAGGCTAGATCATATGGTTCACACCCGGCAAAGTCAAGCCGCCTTCACGAAGGGTCATCATCAAGCAGGTCAGCGTCAACGAAAGCGCCCAGGCTTTCCTGGAAATCATTAGAAGGAACAAACCTGTTGGCATCGTCCGGAGAGAGCACTGAGAATGCCTCATGGCAAAGAACCTCAGCACAAAGCGGTGGCGCTATGCCGAGTGTTTCATCAGCACGAATCCACTGTTAAGAAGATATGTTGACGTATATAAGTAGTGCTCTAAAAACACGTCTGTATTATGCCTTTTTTGATTGACTTAATTCGTTGGAGTGGTTCTAAGAAGCACTGTTCAATGTCAGGTTGGGCTGAGCCCCGATGATACACACCAACAAAGGAGAAAACATGAAACTGAGCACCAGGAATTGTCTCAAAGGGAAGGTCGTGGAAGTAAAAGAGGGTCAGGTGGCCGCGAAGGTCAAAGTCGACATCGGTGGCGGCAACGTCATCACTTCCGCCATCACTGTTGACGCGGTGAAGGACCTCGGCATCAAAGTGGGTGACCAGGTGTGCGCCCTCATCAAGGCAACCAGCGTCATGATCGGTAAGGAATAACCAGTTGGCCGGGGAGACAACCCTTTTTTCCTTTTCGTGCGACAGCATCGGTCCCGGCGCCGCTCCCCGCCATGGCCACACTAGAAAGAGCTGCAAGCCGGCGGGCCGGGTATCCCCAATCCTGATAGCCCCGGCCCGCCCTCCAAATCGATATTCCATGAACTCTATGCAGTCTCTACCATCTTCGCGCTCACAAGATGCTACCCTTCCTGCTCCTTCATCTTCTCCAGCACCCCGGCAAGCCCGAGGGCCTCGGCCCAGGATACCTGCACAAACTCACCATCCTTCTTGAGCATTGGAGCCATCGGATCGTCCACCTTGAGCAATTCCAAGCCGAGTCTCCCCTTGAGGCAGAGGGGCCGGCCGGCGCCGGGGGCCCTGGCGGTGATGCCGATGGGCTTATCGCCCTTGTAGTTGATGTCGAAGGTACAGCCGGCGTCGCAGAAGGTGCAGGTGACGGGCTCCTTCTTGATTTGAAACTGCCGGCCCTTGAACGCCATGTTCTTGTAGGTGAGGGCGCCCACGGGGCATACCGCCACGCACCGGGCGCAGTAGACGCAGTCGGACTCGGCCAGGTCGGTGTCCATGGCCGGCGCAACCTTGGTGTTGAAGCCCCGGTAGGCGAGATCAATCACGGCCCGGTCCTTCACCTGTTCGCAGGTTCGAACGCACCTGCCACACAGGATACACTTGTTCATGTTCCGCACGATGTACGGATTGGTGTCCTCGACCGGGTAATCGTGCTTTGCTCCCTTGAAGGCCAGAGGGCTCACCTGATAGCGATAGGCGTATTCCTCCAGGCGGCAGTCGCCGAGCTTCTCGCAGGTGATGCAGTCGGGCGGGTGGTTGGCCAGGATCAGCTCGAGGATGGTTTTCCGGGCCTCCACCACCGCCGGAGATTCCGTTTCGACCACCATGCCGCTCGTCGCTTCCGCGCTGCAGGACGCAACCAGCGCGCGTGCGCCCTTGACTTCCACCACACAAATGCGGCAGCCGCCGTAGTTCGGGAGCGCCGGGTCGTGGCAGAAGGTCGGCACAAAGAAACCGGCTCCCGTCGCGGCATCCAGGATGCTGGTTCCCGCCGGAACGGTTACCGCTTTTCCGTTAATCGTCAGGGTTATGTTAGCCATCTTTGCTCAACCTCCCCTACGCCCTTAGAATGGCGTCGAATTTACATTTCTGGAAACAGGCGCCGCACTTGATGCAAACCGCCGTGTCAATGACGTGGACCGCTTTTTTCTCGCCGGTGATCGCTCCGGCCGGGCAGGCCCGGCGGCAGGCGCCGCAGCCGTTGCACTTGTCCGCCTGCACCGAGTAGACCAACAGCGCGCTGCAAACCCCGGCCGGGCAGCGGTGGTCTTTGATGTGCGCCTCATACTCGTTGCGGAAATAGCGGAGAGTGGTGGCAATCGGGTTGGGAGCGGTCTGACCCAGAGCGCAAAGAGAACTGCCCTTGATGACCCGGCACAGGAGCTCGAGGGTGTCGATATCCGCCATCTCGCCCTTGCCGTCGCAAATCTTCTGCAGGATCTCCAGCATGCGCTTGGTGCCCTCCCGGCAGGGCGTGCATTTGCCGCACGACTCCAACTGGGTGAAGTTCAGGAAGAACTTGGCCACGTCCACCATGCAGGTATTCTCGTCCATGACCACCAGGCCGCCGGAACCCATGATGGCGCCGAGCGCACCGAGGGATTCATAGTCGATCGGGGTGTCCAGGTGCTCGGCGGGGATGCAGCCGCCGGACGGGCCGCCGCTCTGCACGGCCTTGAAGGCTTTGCCGTCCTGGATCCCGCCGCCGATAGAGAAGATGATGTCGCGCAGGGTGATGCCCATGGGCACCTCCATCAGGCCGGTATTGTTGACTTTGCCGGTCAGACAGAAGACTTTGCTGCCCTTGCTCTTCTCGGTACCCATGGCCGCGTACCAGTCGGCACCCTTGCGGATAATGAAGGGCACATTGGCGTAAGTCTCGACGTTGTTCAGCGTGGTGGGCTTGCCAAACAGGCCCTTGATGGCCGGAAACGGCGGCCGCACCCGGGGCATGCCGCGCAGCCCTTCAATGGAGTTCAACAGGGCGGTTTCTTCCCCGCAGACGAAAGCGCCCGCCCCGGCCTTGATCTTGATCGTGAAATTGAAGCCGGAGCCAAGGATGTCTTCACCCAGCAGGCCGTGCTCTTCGGCTTGGGCGATGGCCAGGTTGAGGCGCTTGATTGCCAGGGGGTATTCCGCCCGGCAGTAAATGTAGCCTTCGTCGGCGCCGATGGCGTAGCCGCCGATCATCATGCCTTCCAGGACCGAGTGCGGGTCGCCCTCCAGTACGGACCGGTCCATGAAAGCGCCGGGGTCGCCTTCGTCGGCGTTGCAGACGGCGTACTTCTTGTCGCCGGGGGCGCCGTAGACAAAATTCCACTTGGTGCCGGTCGGGAAACCGGCGCCGCCGCGCCCTCGCAAGCCCGATTTCTTGACTTCGTCGATGACCGCCATGCGATCCATCTTGAGAGCTTTTTCGATGCCTTCGTAGCCGCCGGTGGCCATGTAGTCGACGATGCTCTCGGGGTTCGTCCGCCCGAGCCTCGACGTTACGGAACGCACCTGCTTTTGGTAGTAGGGGGATTGGTCCATGACGGCGATGCCTTCATAAGGAACGGCACCATTGGGGATCTGCATCGCCGCCCACTCGTAGACCGGGGTCTTGGTCTCGATGCTCTCCAGCAGCATTTCCACTTTGTCGGGGTAGATATCGCCATAGATGACGCTGGGCGCGCCGGCCACGGCTACCTCCACCATGGGCTCGCGGTAGCACATCCCGATACAGCTGGTAAAATCGACCGCAACGTCCAAACCGCGGGCCGCTGCCTGCTCCTTGATGGCCGTCATGACCTTCTCGCCGCCGGCGGCGATGCCGCAGGTGCCGAGTCCCACGACGATACGGTTCTTGGCGGTTTTATGCCGGTATTCTTCCTGATAGGTTACGCGAACTTGATCAAGGCTTTTCAACTCTGCAGCCCTCCTTCCTCTACTGGTAGCTTTCAAAGATACCGCCAACCCGCTTCGGAACCAGGCGGCCGTGAGTTTCGTCGTTGACCATCATGCAGGGCGACAGACCGCAGGCGCCGATACAGGCCACGGTTTCCAGGGTGAAGCGCAGATCTTCGGTGGTTCCGCCCTGCCCTACCCCCAGGCTCTCCTGGGCTGCTTCGAAGATCCTGGCGCCGCCGCGTACGTGACAGGCAGTGCCCAGACAGACGCGAACGATGTTGCGTCCCCGGGGCTTCAAATGAAACTGGGCGTAAAAGGTGCACACCCCGAACACCTTGCTGAACGGGATGCGCAGTTCCCCGGCGATCTGCTGCAGCACCTCCCTGGGCAGGTATCCATAAATGTTCTGGGCTTCCTGGAGGACCGGGATCAGCCCTCCCTGATAATCCCGATACTGGTCAAGTAATTGTGCCAGTGCCTCTTCCCGACTCAATTCTCCACTCTCGCACTTGTAGCCAGCCAATGTCGGTTCCTCCTCACGTTGATTTTGATGTTCGCAACCAATTCGAGCCTCCACCTGGACTGTTGGAGCTCAGCCTTCCAGGACGCGACTCCACATGAGACGCCTCTCGGGTTGCTTTCCGGCAGAGGGCAATGCTGTTCAGGTATGTTTTAAATAGCTTATTGACGTTTTTAACACAAGTAAAAAGAAGGGTACCTTGTCTGGCCGATTCGTGATGAACACAACCCGAACCGCAAGTGCGACCCAAATCGAACTGGCCTCAAGGACGCGTGGTGAGATTGTGGGAAAGGAGGGTTGCCCGCAGCGATGGAGAGGTTGCCGGGCTATCTGAGGGCGGCGGAGCTCGCCGGCAGGGCAGCGCTGCTCCCGGCGTCACCGGCCGCTGAACCTTGCCGGTTCCGCCTCTGTCGGCTGGTTTTTTCGGAAAGGGTATAAGAAAAGCTGTCAAGGACCTCCCAGCGACTACCTGGCTGCCCGTCAATCATGGCTTTCCACTGGATGGTGGCCTCGGCTCCGGCTACCGTCACGATCACATAGCCGTGCAGGCCGCTCTTGTGATACTCCCCTTCAACTCTCATCGCCTCGGTGTATCGGCCCGACCAGGTCTTGAGGGTTCCCCCTCCGGTACCGGCCACGATCTGCCGTATCGTATTCCCCGCTTCATCGGCAACAGCGGCGCGGTTGTATACATGATCATGGCCGCAGAAGTAGACACGGCCGTCGCCTTTTCCAAGAGCGTTCCAGAATTGGTCCCGTTCCCGGGGATAGAGGGAGAGGTTGTCAGTGTGGCTTACACCAAATGCCGGTTCGTGGCCGAACACAAAGAGATGTGCTTCCGTGCTGGAGGCGATCCGGGCGTCAAACCAGGCCTGATTCACCTGATGCTGATGAACGCTGAAGACGTCGATGCCGATAACGAGGGCGTTCTTATGACTGAAACTGTATGTGAGCCCCGCTTCTCCGGGAGGCCCGGTTTGCGGGATATAGGGCTGATCGAAGGCTTGGCGGAAGGCCTCCCTGAGCAACGCCGGGGTGTCGGGCGGCGGTTCGAGGTCAGCGGGAAGAGGCGGCAGGGCGAAGCGTTCCGGCCCATCCTCATGGTTGCCCCTTACCGGGTAGACTCTGATCCCGGCCTCATAGACGGGCTTCATAACCTCTTTCCACGCCGCAAACTGGGTTGGGTAGTCTGCCCCACCGTGATGCAGCCAGCCGTTCACCAAGTCCCCGGCCACCAGCACAAAATCAGGCCGCTCCTGGACAAGGTCGTGGGCAATCATCGTCAAGACCCGCTCGTTGAGGTACGGCTTCTGAGATTCAGCCCGCCGGCTTCCTTGCGTGTCGGCGAGCACGGCGAACTTCCATGGGGGTATTGGCTCCTGAGGGAGCGGACAGCAGGTGCATCCGCACCAGACCAAAAGCAAAAGGAGCAACGCTAGGCGAACGGGAGCGGGTCTTTCCAACCGGTTCATCTTGCAGCATCCTTTTGACGTAAATGCATCATGTTACCTCGGTCCGAGACCGTTCAGAATCCTTTCCGTATCGTCAGACGTTATGGTCTTGCCGTATATCTCGGCATAGAAGGTTTTCATCTCTTCAATCAGGTTCCAGTCTTTGAATAGATCCGGATGAAAGATCTTGGCCATGTAGATGGCGAGCAGCACGCTTTCCCCACTCGCCAGATCCCACGTAAAAACCCCGGTGGGGATAATATGAACCTTTCCGTTCTTGACGGCCCGCAGGGGCGCCCAGTTCGGGTTGTTCTTCACACTTTCCAGGGTGCTGCCATACCCACTGATGAGAATGATATCCGGGTCCCAGGAGCATACCTGTTCCAGGTTGACTTCCGTGAAGTTGTTGTCATGAGCCTGCGGCAGAAAGTTGCCGCCCGAGACCTCGGTAAACCAGTGCATGACGCTGGCCTTCCCCTGGCTGAACAGGAGGTTCCCGCTTCTTCCGCCGTAATAGACGGTCGGCCTGTCCTCGACGCCGATCTTCGAGGTGATGGCCAGGATGGCCTGGATCTTCGCATCGAAGTAGCGGCAGTACTTATCCGCCCTCACCTTCGCCTCCGGTCCCAGCAGATCGCCGAAAAACCTCACCTGCCGCTTGAAGTTGTCCATGAACTGATCCATGGTCCGCGGCCTCTTCCGGGCCGAGAATCCGCACGCCGTTTTGATTCCCGCGGCCCGGTACTTCTCTGCTTCACCCGGGAAGGGGGAGTAGAGGACGAGATCGACTTTCAGGTTCAGCAGGCGCTCGACATCAGCGGTGAACGGGGGCTGCGCAGTCTCGACATTTTTCAATTCGGGATAGAGCCGGTAAGCCCAGGGGAATGGTTTCATCATCAAGACCAGGCAGTCCCCTTTGCCGAGCATGACGATCCTGTCCGAGGAAACCCCGTGCATACACGCGATTCTCTTCGGGTTGACGGGCACCTCGATTTGGTTGTCGTCCATGTCGGTGATGAGCCGATAATCGCCGGCATAAGCAGCTGGACCGATCACCTGGAACGGCGCCAGCACGACTGCCAAGGCAAGCAACAGCAAGAGGTTTTTCATTTCTAACCTATCCCTTCCATTCATGGTTTTGCTTCATCAAAAGGTAGCCGAGGAGAGGAGCGCCGATAAAGGACGTGACGATGCTTATCGGGATTTCTCCGCCCGGCATGCTCCGGACGATGGTATCCGTCAGGAGCAGAAACACCCCTCCCAGCAAGGCGGCAAACGGGATCAGTCGGCCGTGATCCGGGCCGATAAGGAGGCGCGACATGTGCGCGACGATTAGATCGACCCACATGATGATGCCGCAGGAGGAGCTTCCGGCCGCCACAATGAGGGTCCCGAAAAGCATGAAGAGAACCCTTGCCCACTTGACGTTCACTCCCATGGACAGCGCCTCTTCATCCCCGAGGGCCATGAGGTTGAGTCTCCCTCTGAACAGGCAGATCACGGCGATGCCGCTCGAGACAATAACGAAAGCCCTGGTTACATGCGCCCAGAGGACATTGTTCAGTCCGCCCATGGTCCAGAATACGATTCCGGGGAGCTGCTCGTAGGGATCGGCGAGGTATTTCAGAAACGACCCCGCCGCCATGAAAAAGGTCGACACAATGACGCCGGCGATCACCAGGGTGGTTATGGGATTGAGGCCCCGGTTCCCGATCGCGTACGCGAGGACCACCGCCACTACCGCCCAGAAGAACGCGAAGCTCTCCACGAAAAACGCCGATTTGCTGAAGAATATGATGGCAATTGAGGCCCCGAAAATGGCCCCGTGGGTGACTCCGAGGAACGAGGGAGAAACGAGGGGATTTCTCATAACCCCCTGAAACACGACCCCACCCACGGACAGGGCGGCCCCGGCCAGCAGGGCCATGAGCACCCTCGGCAGCCTGACCGACCACAACACCATGGCCGGCATCGCCAGCTCATCTCCCGGTTGCTGCCCCGAAAGCTTCAGGGCTGTGAGCTTCCCCAGCGTCGCCAGCTCCATCTGGTATTGCCCTGTGGTGAGCGCAAAGACGACGGAGACGACCAACAGGATGGCGATGGTAAGGAAGGCGCTGTTGCTTTTCATGGTTTGCATGCCGGAAGGACGTATTCCGCCCCCGTATCCGTACGCTGCATGTTGATCTTCATGTCATAGAGCGCCTCCAGGTGTGCGGCGTGGAAGACCTTGTCCCGCAACCCCTGGTGACTGATCCGGCCGCTGTTCAACATGACGAGTCGGTCGCAGTACCTTCCCGCGGTATTGGGGTCGTGAAGGGTCATGATGGTGGTGAGGCCCTTCTCTCTCGTTATTTTTCTTATCAGTTCCATGATGAGGTGCTGGCGTTTGAAATCGAGGTGTGAGGTGGGTTCATCGAGAAGCAGAATCCCTGCCTTCTGGAAGAGCGCTCGGGCGATCAGCACCATCTGCTTCTCACCGCCGGAAAGCTCGTTGTATCGCCGTTCCGCAAGATGCTTGATGTGGAGTTCTTCGAGAATCTCGAGCGCGTGCCCATGGTCATTCCACTTTGCCGTGCCCGAAAGACCAAATCTTATGCTGCCTGCCATGAGCACCATCTGCATAACCGTGAACGAGAAGACCACGTTCAGCTCCTGAGGCACAACCGCTATCAGGCCGGCGATTTCCTCACGCGAAAGGTTCGCCAGGTCGCGGCCGCCTATGGTGATTCTCCCTGAATTGATCTTTAGAATGCGATTGATACATTTGAGCAGAGTGGTTTTCCCGGAGCCGTTGGGGCCGAGAAGGCCGCATATTTCCCCTTCTCGTACCGAAAAGCTGAGGTTGCTCAGGGTTTTTCGCGCCCCGTAACGGAATTCAATGTTCTCAATCACAAGGATTTCGTGGTCCTGCATCGTGAACCTCGACCTTCTCGCCCGTGAGCGCAGCACCGATGAGCGGCCACGGCTATGTTGACCCTTGATTTTAGCGTCTATAAAGTACTTTCAAACGCATTAATTATTTTTTTCCATACATAATTACAAGTAAATTTACAGAACGGCTGAACGGATCGTGGAAGATAGCAATCACGGGCAGGCATGGGGGGCCGGTTTTTGGGGAAAAGCACACAGGACATGGCCAAAGAGGTGCAAGAAAAGGTCTCGGGCTATCCGACGGCGGAGCACCTCCCCTACGGCACCTGATGACGGAAGGTAACGATAGAGTCGGTGGGTTCCGAGCAAAAGGCAACCACTCACGGTCTACTAAGACTGACCGCATCAGCCCGGGATAAAGCACAAATCAAACGGCCAAGCAGCCTGGGACTATTTGCGTTTGACCGCGTTGCTGGAGGTTGCCTTGCCCAGAGATGAGACGCACCGGCCAGGAGAGCAACTTCCGCTGCCCCCCCAGGACGCCGAAACCCTTCCGACTGCCTCCTATGGCGAAGTGCGGCGCACCAGGTTGCGGATCTGCTCGCGCATGTACAGGGGAAGATAGTACAGTCCGCCGGCGTTCTTGCCGCTCGCCCCGGAACCTTTCCACCCGCCAAAAGGCTGGTATCCCGGCCAGGCACCGGTCGTGGCTCCCAGGGGACGATTCACGTAGGCGACACCCGCCTGAATGTGTTCGAAAAACCAGGACGTCTCGGCGTCGTTGCCGTAGAAACCGGCCGTGAGCCCATAATCCACGTCATTGGCAACGGCCATCGCCTCATCCAGGCCGGCAACCCTGGCCAAAAGCGTGATCGGGAGAAACATTTCGGTCTTCCACAGCCGGTGGTCGAAAGGAACGTCGGCGGCAAAGGTCGGGGTACAAAAATACCCCTTGCTGAAGTCGCCCTCTTTGAGCACCCTGCCGCCCGTCAACAGAGTTCCCGCTTGGGCAAGTTCTTCGAGGTACCTTTGGAAATTGGCATAGGCACTGCCGTTGATGACCGGTCCCAGGAACACGCTCCGGTCGATGGGATTCCCGATGACCAGTTGCTCGGTGAGGGGTATCAGGCGCTCGACCAGCGCATCGTAGACCGGGGCTTCAACGAACACTCGCGAACAGGCTGAGCACTTCTGCCCCTGCAAGCCGAAAGCCGAGCGCACGATGCCGCGGGCGGCAATCTCCAGGTCAGCGTGGCGGGAAACGATAGCCGGGTTTTTGCCACCCAGTTCGAGGATGGTTGGCCGGACCCAGCTCCTTTGCGCAGCATTCCGGTAGATGGCCATGCCGACTTCTTTGGAACCGGTAAAGGTGATCCCGGCGACCTCCGGATGATCGATCAGCGCCTGTCCCATGGTGCTTCCCGGACCGGTAACATAATTGGCGACGCCCCCGGGCAGGCCGGCCTCATGCAGGCACTCCGCGATCAGGCGCGCGGTCCAGGGGGTATCGCTGGCGGGTTTGATGACAACGGTATTACCGGTTACCAGGGCCGCTCCGGCAGGGCCTCCGGTCAGCGCCGCGGGAAAGTTGAAGGGGCTGATGACCAGCCAGACGCCATAAGGGCACATCACGGAAACGTTGCGGGAATCAAGGCCGCGCAGCGGATCGCGTCCCATCTCCACGACCATACCGTTGCCGGCTTCCATGCGGTCACAGCAGTAGCGGATCAGGTCCACACTTTCGGCGATGTCACCCAGCGCTTCCATGCGGTTTTTGCCCACTTCCAGGGCCAGCACCACGCCGATCTCGAAGAGGCGCTCGTCGATCAGGTCGGCAGCTTTCCGCAGGATGCTCACTCGTTCCTGCCAGGGTGTGCGGCGCCACCCGGGAAAGGCCCGTTTCGCGGCGGTCACCGCGGCATCAGCCTCCGCTTCCCCTCCTTTCTGAAAAACGCCCAGCACCATCTGCGTGTCGACGGGCGAGCGGACTTCGAATTTAGCAGCGGCAAGAACCTCCCTGCCGTCAATGAGCATTCCGTATTCCCTGCCCAGCCTTGGATGGATATCGATCAGCGACTTGTCGAAACGGGTGTGCAGGGCTTCGGGCGGGTCAAACATGGTGGCGTACGTTAACTTGAATTCGATTTCAGTTGGCATCAGAACGGGACCTCCCCGCGGCAGGTTCCAGCCACGCCCGGCCTTGATCGAGACCGCATCGCAAATAGGGATCGGGCCGGCTGCCCATGCCGCTCAACCTGTAAGGATTGTTGCGGTTCATCCAGAATACTCTGGTCAATGACACGCGTTTTAATATGTCAGATGTGACATATATCACCATGATTGAGAAAAGGCCACCCGGTCGCTCTGCCGAGCCGACAGAGTTCCAGCAGATGCCGATTGACACCTTTTTCTTCTGCTTATATGCTGAGCAGTACCTGTTCACTTTCACGAATCAAGCACGTGGCTAATCGGCTCGGAACCGTGAGTTGCACGCCCACTTCATCCTTTCAGCCGACCCTGGGCACAGGCCTGGATCTTTTTTTCAAGAAAAGGGAGAAACCAGCATGGCAGATGAGCTTTTTGCCTCGATCTTTCCCAGCGATGACCTGATTCCGGAGCAGCATCGGATTGCCTCGCCTATCGAGCAGCGCCAATACCTCAGCGATGGCGTCATGAAAGACTGGACCGGTCCGCAGCAAGACGTCCTGTCCCCGCTGGGCAAGGCAAGTGAGGGCGGCTTTCGCCGGAGACGAATCGGCAGCTATCCCCTGCTGACCGACGAGCAAGCCCTGGAAGCTCTGGATGCCGCCTGCAGGGCTTATGATCACGGACGCGGGGCGTGGCCGACCATGTCCGTCGAGCAACGGATCGCGCATGTCGAGACCTTCACCTATCGGATGCAGGAACAACGGGACGAAGTGGTCAGACTCCTGATGTGGGAGATTGGCAAGACGCTTCCTGACGCCGAGAAGGAATTCGACCGGACGGTCGATTACATCAGGGACACGATTGATGCGCTGAAGGACCTGGATCGCCTGTCGTCACGCTTCGTCATCGAGCAGGGTGTGATCGCGCAGATTCGCCGGGCCCCGCTCGGTGTGGTCCTTTGCATGGGCCCCTTCAACTACCCGCTGAATGAAACCTTCACAACGCTGATTCCGGCGCTCATCATGGGCAATACCGTGATCCTCAAACCGCCGAAACTCGGGGTTCTGCTCTACCAGCCGCTTCTCGAGGCCTTTCGGGATTCCTTTCCGAGAGGCGTGATCAACGCCGTCTACGGTCAGGGGCAGAAAATCATCGGGCCCATCATGCAATCCGGAAGAATCGATGCGCTGGCGTTCATCGGCAGCAGCCGGGTTGCCGACATCCTGAAGCACCAGCACCCCAAACCGCACCGCCTGCGCTGCATCCTCGGCCTTGAAGCCAAGAATGCCGCAATCGTCCTGAAGGACGCCGATCTCGATAATGCGGTGAAAGAATGCGTCCTGGGGGCTCTTTCCTACAACGGCCAGCGCTGTACCGCCCTCAAGATGCTCTTTGTTCACCGGGAAATTGTCGACGCCTTCCTGTCGAAATTCTGTGACGCGGTCGGCAAGCTCAAGGGAGGCATGCCCTGGGATTCAGGGGTCCAGATCACCCCGTTGCCGGAACCCGACAAGACCGACTATCTTACCGAGTTGATCGAGGACGCTCGTGCCAGGGGGGCACGCGTCGTCAACGCCAAGGGCGGCAGCGTGGCGCACACCTTCATGTCGCCGGCGGTTGTCTATCCCGTGGGACCCGGCATGAGGCTTTACACCGAAGAGCAGTTCGGCCCGGTCGTCCCCATCGCCGCCTTCACCGACCTTGAAGAGCCGATGAACTATATCGTGCAATCGGATTACGGCCAGCAGGTCAGCTTATTCGGAAGCAACGCCGGGCTCATTGCCGAGCTCATCGATCCTCTGGTCAATCAAGTATGCCGGGTTAACATCAACAGTCAATGCCAGCGCGGTCCTGATGTCTTTCCCTTCACCGGCAGGAAGGATTCGGCGGAAGGCACGCTGTCCGTCTCCGATGCTCTGAGAGTCTTCACGATTCGAACGCTTGTGGCAGCCAAGGGAACCGAGCTCAACCGACGGCTCATCAAATCCATTCTCACGGAACGAAGCTCCCGCTTTCTTTCCACGGACTTCATTCTCTGACAACAGAACCGGGCCAACCAGCGACCGGCCGGATGCAGGTCACGAGCGGCAGCCACGCCAGAAAGCAGCAAGAAGGTCACGCCGGCCATCAACCAAGCAGGCGGCATCGAGGCACACAACATCAAGTCCTCAGGAAATCTTCCTAACCGAGACGAAATGCTCCTGCATCGCCATCCCCCCGCCGGCATGATCCCAGACCTCAAGCCCCCCTGGCATGAACGCATTGTCGGGAATCCCTTTGCCCAAAGCTCGGCTCTCCGCGGGCAGGGCGTGGCCGAAGCCATGCACCATGAATACCGCCTCCGGCTGGATGAATTCGGTCAGTTTCACCTTGATGTTGCCGGAGTAACCCTGGTTGGAAACCTCAACCATTTCGCCGTCGGCAATCCGCATCTTCTCGCCAACCGCCCTGTTCAACCAGAGCACGTTTTCCGGCATCTGTTCATGGAGCAGCAGGTTGTTCACGGTGTGCCCCTGAGTATGCACGGCGCAGCGGCCAAAGGTGATCCGGAACTGGCCTTCGGGAGGTTTGCGGGGCGATTCGTAAGGCTTCAGCGAGGGCAACCCCTGGCCTTCCAGCTTGTCGTTGATGAGCTCGATCTTGCCCGACGGGGTCTTGAATTTGAGTTCATCCATCTTGCGGTACCTAGGCTGCTCGGTCAGTGCCACCATCCCCGTGGCGGCAAAGTCGTCCATGGTCACGCCGGTCCCTTCGAGCTGATACTGCCAGATCTCCTCTACGGATTTGAAGGCCAGAGGCGCCAGGTCGAGCCTTTCGGCCAGCCCGCCGATGATCTCCCAGTCGGCCCGCGTTTCGAACCGGGGTTCGAGCGCCCGCTGTCGCAGAAAGAAATAGGGTTTCAGTCCGTTCTTGCAGGCCAGGATGCTCTCCCGCTCGAGATAGGGCGAAAGGGGCAGCACCACATCGGCGAACCAAGCGGTGTCAGACCAGCTGAAAGTCACCGCTACCAGCAGCTCGAGTTTGCGGAACACCTCCTTCAGCGCCTCGGGATCGGGAAAGCCCATGAGCGGATCGTGCCGGTAGGCGATGTAAGCCTTGAGGGGATAGGGATCTTCCGTTTCTATGGCTTTGAAAGCCTGATGCAACAACCCGGGGCCGGCGTCAAAGTGGGGATAGCGCCAGCCAGCGCCATCCGCTCGCTTCTCCTCCGACTTGGGGAACAAATCGACGAGCTTCTTCAAGCCTTTGCGGCCGACATCTCCCGGCCTGTTGGCAACCGCCAGCCCTCCTTTGGCACCGATCGAGCCAAGCAGGGCGTTGATAATATAGATCGAGCGCGAGACGTAGAAAGAATCGCGGTAGCGCGCCGTCATCCATCCCGGGTGCCAGACAACAGCCGGCCTCGCTTCCGCCAGTTCACGCGCCAGGGCTGCGATATCACCTGCCGGGATGCCCGTTTCCTGCTCCGCCCAGGCGGGCGTGTACGGACGAATGAAACGGTCCAGGGTATTCAGATCCTTGAGCCACCGGCCGGTGAATTCCGCATCGTAGAGCCCCTCGTTCAAGAGCACATGGATCACTGCCAGATTCAGAGCATAGTCCGTTCCCGGTCGGATCATCAGGAACCGGTCAGCCTTGGTCGAGGAAACCGTGGCCCGGATGTCGATCACCGTGAGCCTGCAGCCCTTCTCCATGCTATCAAGCAGATCATTGACCTCCTTGACGTTGATCGCTTCGAACAGGTTGCGGGTTTGGAGCACCACATGGCGGGCATTCTTCAGATCATAAACAACGTCTTTGCGACCGAAACCGAAGAGGGAAAGGGCTGCATGATGGACGTTGCGTGCACAGGAGACATCGTGATTGCAGTAATTGGGAGAACCAAGACCCTGCACGAACGCCATGTGGAGGTCACGAAAAGGACCGCCGCGATCCGAAAAAAGGATGCTGCGCCCCCCATACCCTGCCTTGATTGCCTTCAGCCGCTCCGCAACATAATCCAGCGCTTCGTCCCAGGTCGCCCGCCGCCATCTGCCTTCGCCCCGCTCGCCTTCCCGGATGAGCGGGGATTGGGGGCGTTCGTCGTCGTTTACGAGTGCTATCCCGGCACTGCCCCGCGCACAAACGGAGCCATTGATCCCGGCCGCATGAGGGTTGCCGCGAATGAAGGCGCACTCACCCCTTTCGACCTCGACCTGAATCGGGCAGCGGACCGTGCACATGCCACAGACACTATAGACTGATTCCTTGTTCATCGGCTCTCCCCGCTAAAAAGATATCCCGTCACCAGACCCCTTCGTATGCCAGAAATGACACATTCACCCCCGTTAGACAAGCGCCAATCTATCCGCCGGTTCGCATTGCCCGTCATAGAGGGATTGAGAAAACTCCGGGAAGGTGCTAAACGTGGCCGCCTGGCAACTGTTTTGGCACGCCTGCCGGGTTCGGAGCGCTGAGTGAGCGATCGCAGCCTTCATTATCGGACCGATTCGGGCCTGAAGAGCGAGTCGGGCTGATCAATGGAACCGGGATGGTGGTCGAACCCCAGGAATTTTCGAGGAGGTGCGGATGGCAACAATCGAAGGCTTTGAGCGGCTACGGGTAAAGGATATTCCGGAGTTGCAGACGCAGGCCCAGTTGTTTCGGCATGAGCAAACCGGCGCCGAACTGCTGTCACTCATCAATGACGACGAAAACAAGGTTTTCGGGATCACCTTTCGGACTCCTCCCAAAGACTCCACCGGGGTGGCTCATATCCTGGAGCATTCGGTTCTGTGCGGGTCTCGCAAGTACCCCGTCAAGGAACCCTTCGTCGAACTCCTGAAAGGATCGCTCAAGACCTTTCTCAACGCTTTCACCTACCCTGACAAGACGTGCTATCCGGTGGCCAGCCAAAACGTACAGGATTTTTATAATCTCATCGACGTCTATCTTGATGCGGTCTTCTATCCCCGCATCAACCCCTTCATCTTCCAGCAGGAAGGCTGGCACCTGGAATTGGACGACCCGGAAGGGGAACTCAGCTACAAGGGCGTGGTGTTTAACGAGATGAAAGGGGCCTATTCCTCGCCGGACAGCGTCCTGTTCGAGTACTCCCAGCAGGCGCTTTTTCCGGACAATGCCTACGGGCTCGATTCGGGAGGGAACCCCAAGCGCATCATCGAGTTGACCTTTGAACAATTCAAAGCCTTTCACCGGCAATATTACCATCCTTCCAACGCCCGCCTTTACTTCTACGGAGATGACGATCCCATCCGCCGCCTGCAGCTGGTGAGCGAGTATCTGAATGCTTTCGAACCCATACCGGTGGCTTCCAGCGTCCTCCTGCAGTCCCCTTTTGACGCCCCCAAACACCTCATCCGGCCATACGCCTCCCCGGAGAGCAACGGCAGCCCGGACCAGCCCGTCCACCGCGGGATGCTCACCATGAACTGGCTGTTGGAGGAAACCACGGACGCCAAGGCCAATGTCGCCTTCCACGTGCTCCGCTACATCCTCCTCGGGATGCCCGGCTCACCCCTGCGCAAGGCGCTCATCGAGTCCGGGCTGGGAGATGATCTGGCTGGTGTGGGGCTGGAAAGTGAACTTCGCCAGATGTATTTTTCCACCGGGCTGAAGGGCATCGACCCGGGAACCACCGATCAGGTTGAAGCGCTCATCCTGGAAACCCTCGAGGTTCTCGCCAGCCAGCGAATCGATCCGCAAACCATTGAAGCCGCCATGAACACCATCGAATTTCGGCTGCGAGAGAACAACAGCGGCAGTTTTCCGCGGGGGCTCAATCTGATGCTGCGCGCCCTGACCACCTGGCTCTACGATGCCGATCCGCTCGCCCCGCTCGCCTTCGAGGCTCCCATCGCTCAACTGAAGGCAGACCTGGCAGCCAACCCACGATTCTTCGAAACCATGATCGAGCGCTTCTTCCTCAAGAATCCCCATCGCGTCACTCTCATTCTGGAACCCGACCCGAATCTCGCCGCCAGGGAAGAAGCTGCTGAACGGGAACGGCTGAAAGGCATCAGAGAGGCGTTGACCCCCGCCCAGTTGCAGGAACTCATCGCCAACACCCGGGAACTCAAGAGGCTGCAGGAACTGCCCGATTCCCCGGAAGCGCTGCAGACGATTCCAACCCTCACGATAGCCGACCTGGATCGAACCAACCGGCTCATTCCCCAGGAGATCCTGACCAAAGACGGGGTCAAGGTTTTCTACCATGACCTCTTCACCAACGGCATCGTCTACCTGGACGCCGGCTTCGATCTGCACTGTCTCAAACAGGCTCAGCTGCCCTTCCTGCCACTCTTTGGCCGGGCCTTGGTGGAAATCGGCACCGAGAAGGAGGACTTCGTCGCCCTGACCCAGCGGATCAGCCGAAAGACCGGCGGCATCCGCCCGGAGCTCTTCACCTCGGCCTCCCGGACTGACCGGCGGGGAGCGCTGTGGCTGTTTCTGCGCGGCAAGTGCATGCTGCCCCAGGTGGATGAATTCCTGGACATTCTGCGGGATGTCCTGCTCACCGTGAACCTTGACAACCGGGAACGCTTTCGCCAGATGGTCCTCGAAGAAAAGGCCCGACAGGAACAGAAGCTGGTGCCCGGTGGCCATCAGATCATCAACCTGCGGCTGCGGTCCCATTTCGGCGAGGCCGAATGGGTGGCCGAACAGATGGGTGGGGTGAGTTACCTGTTCTTTCTGCGTGACCTGGCCCGCCAGGTGGAGGATGACTGGCCTGCGGTTCTGGCCATCCTCGAAGACCTTCGTCACACGCTCATCACGCGAGAACACCTGATCCTGAATGTGACCCTCGCTGAAAAGCACTGGACTCAAACAGAAGACCGGCTGACCAGCCTCCTGCAGGGATTTCCAACCAGCCCGCCAGGCGCGAGCCCCACCTGGACCCCGGAACTGCCGCCCCGCTTTGAAGGACTCCTCATCCCGGCTCAGGTCAATTATGTGGGTAAAGGGGCCAATCTATACGATCTGGGCTACCGCTTCCACGGTTCTGCCCAGGTCATCTCCGGCTATCTTCGAACTTCCTGGCTCTGGGAAAGCATCCGCGTGCAGGGAGGAGCCTACGGCGCGTTTTGCATGTTCGACCGCCTCTCGGGCACCATGACCTTCATTTCCTACCGTGATCCCAATCTTCTCAAAACCATCGACAATTTCGACCGATCCGTCGAATTCCTCCGGAAGGTCGACTTGAACGCCAATGAACTCACCAAAGCCATTGTGGGCGCCATCGGTCATATGGACACCTATCTGCTGCCCGATGCCAAAGGCTACCTGGCCATGCTGCGTCATCTTACCGGCGACACGCAAGAGGAGCGCCAGCACCTGCGTGACCAAATCCTGGCCACCACCGCAGCGGAATTCAGAGCTTTTGCCGAGATTCTCGAGCGGCTGCGAACGGAAGGCATCGTCAAGGTGCTCGGTCAGGAAAGCGCCGTTACTGAATCCATGGTCAACAATCCCGGCTGGCTGAAGCTTCTCAAGGTGCTGTGACCGGTGATCCTCCTATATTGACAGGCCCATGGGGTGTGCTTAATCTTCCTTTCGTAAAAAGCGAAAATAGTCAATCACAACAAGGAGAAAGGAGGATTCAGCCATGGCTATTGTCCGTTGGTATGATCGCCCGAGTGCACCACGACCCATTGGTCTAATGGATCAATGGAAAAAGGAAATGGATCGTCTGTTCGCTGATTTCACCGGCAGGACAGTCCCCTATCACCGCCCGGGAGTCTTCCCTCCTCTGAATGTCAGCGAGGACCATGACAAGCTCTACGTGAGCTCGGAGCTGCCCGGAATTGAACCGGATGATATCGAGATCCACGTCGAAGGGGATACGCTGACGATCCGAGGTGAGAGAAAGCTCCCCGAAGCCGGCGAAGGCGTCAACTACCACCGTCGCGAACGCGAGGGCGGCCGCTTCCGGCGCATCGTCACGCTGCCGGCCCGTATTGACCCGAGCGGGGTAGTGGCGGGTTTCAAGAATGGGGTGCTCAATATCGTTCTGCCCAAGGCAGCAGAGGCTCGCCCCCGACAAATCAAGGTAAAAACCGACTGAGGGCGGCGGGAGCGGAATCGCAAGCTTCTCGAAGACCTTGCTTAGAACTGAGAGGAGGTCCTGAAAATGGGAGAGAAAGATCTTCAGGCGAAAGAAAAGGTGGAACTCCAAACCACTGCCGAAAGCACGCGGGATGTCCCTTCCTATATTCCCGCGGTGGATATCTACGAATCTGCGGAAGCCCTCACTCTGGTGGCCGATATGCCCGGGGTGGGACCGGATAATGTGGTCATTGACGTCCAGGACAACAAGCTGACCCTTCGCGGCACGGTCACCCTCGAGGAAAGCCCGGAGCGTCTCCTGCTGCAAGAGTATGGGGTTGGCGATTATTTTCGGGAATTCACGCTCGGCAGAGCCATCGATCAGTCCAAGATCGAGGCAACCATCAAGAATGGCGTGCTGACCTTAACGCTGCCCAAGGCAGAAGCGATCAAACCACGCAAGATCGCGGTCAAATCCGGTTAACACCATTCTGATGGCATCATGACAGAGAAAATCGGCAGCCGGTCGACTTACCAAACGACCGGCTGCTGGTGTTTTCAGGGTCTTGCGGCTGAGATCAGCGGCGCCGAGGTCCATTCCAAAGAACGCCATGGATGAGGCAAGCACCCAACAGCGCAAGCAGGATGAGCATTCTCCTGCAGCCTGTGTCACCGATGTGACAAGTAAAATGTCTCCTACGGGATCAGCAGGGTCGGCAGATCCGAAGCTTCGGCCACCTCCTGGGAGGGGCTGCCCTGGAAGAGGGCATGGAGCCGGTTTTTGCCCGTGGTTCCCAGAATGATCATGGTCGAGTTGAGTTCGCCGCTGAGCCGCAGCACTTCGGAGACTACGTCCCCCGCCGCGAGATGTGGTTCGGATGGGATTTCCATCTGCGCCAGGATCTCACAGAATTGGTGGAGGTGCTCCCTGCTTTCCGCTTCGATGCGCTGCCACATTGCAGTCTCCTGATCTCTGGGGATCTTCACTTCCTCAACATGCATCAGGTCCACCTGGCTCACCAACCCCTTCAGAGCGGCGATGAATTGCACGGCACGTTCCGATGGCTGGGACCAATCGGCCGCAAACAACGGTCTCTGGAAGGGATGTTCATTGCGGCGTCGGAGGCATTCGCCAGCCACCTCGCAAACGACCATGTGTTTGCTGACGAAGACGGGAATTTTCCTGGCCCGCCTCAGTAACTCAAGCGTGCTGGAACCTGCGAAAATCTTCTCGATCCCCGTCCGCCGGGTGCCGCCGCACACGATCAGGTCCACTTGTTCGGCTTCGGCAAGCTTCATGATCTCAGGCACCGGATCCCCCACCTCGATGAAGACTTTCGCCCCCACTCCAGCCCTCTCAAGGTCATCACACCAATCCTCAAAGCGAATTCGGGCCTCCGCCCGCAACCGCTCCGCCTCCTCCTTCAGATAGCCGCCATACGCCACAAAGGCGACCTTATCGCGCGGGATAACATAGGTCAGGAGAATCTCCTCCAACCCGGCCGACTTGAGATCCAGGAGAGATTTAAGGGCCTCGAGGTTCATCACATCGAATTTCGTGGCAAACAGGATCCTCTTGATTTTCACGAACAGCCCCTCCCTGTTAGAAGAAGATAAAAGTGACCAGAACAAAGGTCGTGCATAAGATTGGGATCGCATACAGGAACATGTATCCGAAAAAGCTTGGCATCGGAGTCCCCGCCTCTTCGGCGATTGATCGCACCATGAAGTTGGGCGCATTGCCGATGTAGGTATTGGCTCCCATGAAGACTGCCCCACAGGAAATGGCCTTGAGGTAGATGGCATTTTCGGCGATGAACTGCGGGACCGCCAGGGATTCCGGGATGCCGGGGTAGAATCGGCCCAGCGCCGTATTGAAAAAGGTCAGATAGGTTGGGGCATTGTCCAGGAAACTCGAGAGGATGCCGGTGGCCCAGAAAAAGTGAGCCGGCTCCCGCACGGCCTCGATGAGAAGAACCGCAGCCCCCTTCGAGCCCGCCTTGAGGATAAGAAGGCAGGGCACCATACTCACGAAAATTCCCGCAAAAAGATAGGCCACTTCGAGGATCGGGGCCCAGGTGAAATCGTTGTCGTCCCTCACCTTCGTCGCCGTAGTGACGAGCGAAAGAATACCCATGAGGATCAGGATGACGTCGCGAACCAGATCCGCTATGGCTCGGTTCACACCGAAAAGGTTGACTGATCCCCAGTCGACCAGACCACTCATCAGGACGGCACCGACAATCCCGGCCAGGAACAGAAAGTTGAGCGAACCGTCCAGGCGGAGAGGTTCGCCGGCGCCTTCCTCGACGGGGGCGGTCACTCCCTCCTTTTTGTACATGTAGAGATCCATGAGGAAGTACATGAACAGAACAATGGCGACCACCACCAGCATCTCCGGGAGGAGGTTGAAGGTCCAGGTGAAGGGAACCCCGTGAAGGAATCCCAGGAACAGCGGCGGATCTCCGAGGGGCGTCAGGGAGCCGCCGATATTGGCCACCAGGAAGATAAAAAAGACCACCATGAAGCTGCGGTTCTTCCGATAGTCATTGGCCCGCAGAAACGGCCTGATCATCAGCATCGCAGCGCCGGTGGTACCCATCCACGAGGCGAGAGCGGTACCGACCAGCAGCATGAGGCTGTTCACCACCGGCGTTCCCCGGAGCGTTCCGCGCAGGAGGATGCCTCCGGACACGGTAAAAAGTGCCCAAAGAAGGATGATGAATGGTACGTAATCCGCAATCAGGACGTGATAGATCTGATGCCCGGCGGGCCCACCATAGACGACCAGCATCGGGACAGCAGCCATCAGGGCCCAGAAAGCGGCGATTTTGCCGAAATGATGATGCCAGAAACGAGGGGCAAAGAGAGGCATGAGGGCAATGGAGAGGAGCATTCCCGCAAACGGTATTCCGCTGTAGAGCGGGAGCACCTCGCCCAGGTCCAGTCCGCCATGCGTATGGTCGAGGTAAGGGGTTACCGTTGCGAAGGCAGATGTCGGCCCTGCGATCGAGGCGAGCAAAGAAAACGATGTTGCCAAACTGACACGAGTCATACCTTTCCTCCCATAATGCTTTTCACGTCAGTTTGCGATGAGTCAGTGTGACGCGCCCTGCTGCCTCACGCGGACCACCCTGAATGAGATCATTCTCAGAAGAGCGATACCCTCAGAAAAGATATCGTCCAGTGAGCTCAAAGTGGTCGGAGACCGTGACAAATTCGTCGAGCTGCTGGCTCTGATGGACGATTTCGATCAAAATGCTCACCCGCCCTGCCACCTCAATTCTGGTCGACCACCAGCAATTCCACGCCCGCCATGTGGAGTTCGAAGAGAAGGGCCTCGATCTCTTCCCGGGTGTTTCCGAGACGCTCTCGATTACGGACAATCAAATGAGAGACGCGATTCCGCTCGATATCCAGCAGCAGATCCCTTCGGCGGGTGTATACCTGAGCGTTCCGGACAGCGGCCTCTCCCAGTTTTTCTCTGAGGAACTCGAGGCAGACTGCCTTCTGCCCGGCCAGCGGCGCCTCATAGGAACCACCATCTTCAGGCTTCAATTCCACTTCCCGAACCATCACATAGACTGCCGCAATTTTCTCTTCCATGAAACACTCCCGCAGCTCCCCAAGGGAACCGTCAACGCTTTTGCATGGCTTCCGACCTGCTGAAACCAGCATCGATTTTTTTGCATGGTCTCGCGACCCAAGGACTCGACAACCCTCCCACCCCCAAATTCTTACCGGACTCCCGACGGCTGTGCTGGTCTCGATAGCACCGGCCAAGATATGTAACACCTTTTTGCCCCTTTCTGAAACAAGATCTCGACCAGAAGATCTCTCGACCAGAAAAGTTACCGCCGATGCCGAGTCCCTCGAGGAGGCTGCCTGATGGCACTTGTTCATCCGCGGAACTTTGGGCCTCTCCCTGGCCATGCTCATGGACATGACGATCCAGCCCATCGAGGAGCAATTTCGCGTCGCCGTGCAGTTGCCAATCCGAAGGAAATAATGTATAAAAGACATCGAGTTAGCACATGGGGGGGTATAGGATGGGATCACCGTCGATGCCAATCGTCAAGGATCTCGATTGGGATGGGTTGAGGGAGGTTTTCCAGGGCTATTCAGAGGTTCAAGCGGTTTATCTTTTTGGGTCTCATGCCACAGGGGTGCTCCACCCTCTGAGCGATGTGGATTTGGCCGTGGTGCCCACAAATCCCGGTGCCCACAAGCTCAAGCTACAACTCCTGACCGACCTTGCCCGCTCCGGATTCTGTGAGGTGAGCCTGGTATTTCTGGATACGTCGGATGTCGTACTCAGATATGAAGCGGTGCGGCACAACCGACTCGTCTATTCAACCAGCAATTTTGACCGAGGCGCTTTTTATGCCCAAGTTGTCCGCGAATATCTCGATTTTGAACCTTACCTCGAAGTGCAGCGTGATGCCTACAAAATGAGGATCCTCCATGGTGCGAGGGGAAGTTCTTCGCAAGCGTCTGAACAAGCTTGATGAGTACCTGGCCATTCTGAGGAGCTTGCAGCGCTATCGACTGCAGGAACTCTTGGAGAATCCGGAACGCTACGGAAGCGCGGAGCGATTTCTCCAATTGGCCATCGAAGCCATTGCGGATATGGGCAATCATCTGATTGCAGATCTTGAACTGGGAGTTGTCAACTGCTATCGTGATATCCCCTCGCTGCTGGCCGCGGCTGGCTACCTGCCGAGAGACCTGGAGGAAAAGTGGTTCCGCATGATCGGAAAACGGCCGCCGCTGGCTTCTGGGAGAGGCGACATTTCATAACACCGGTTGCCCGGATCTTGGAAAGCAAGCCTACTTGAGCTTTTGACGTGGATTGCTCGCCATCCGGTCCGAAGTTGCGGAAAGTTCTCATTTGTTTCCCACCTGTGGCCCTACGTGTCTACGACTGGCCGACAATTCGGGGTGGGTGAGTGTCGGGATTGACCATGACACAGCTGCTTTTGCGGTCGAGAGCATTAGGCGATGGTGGTCCATGATGGGACAAGACAGATATCCCCGCGCTAAAAAGCTCCTTATCACTGCTGACTCTGGAGGAAGTAACGGCGCGAGAGTTCGTCTGTGGAAAACCGAACTCCAGCAACTGGCGAATGAGACTGGCCTGGCTATCACAGTTTCTCATCTTCCGCCTGGAACCAGCAAATGGAACAAGATTGAGCACCGCCTGTTTTCCTTTATCTCGATGAATTGGCGGGGACGACCTCTCACCGACTATCAGACCATCGTCGGGCTCATCGGCTCGACAAAGACCAGCACGGGACTTGAGGTGCATTGCCAACTGGATACCAGCCAATATCCTAAAGGAATCAAAATACCGGATAAGGTCATGGCCCAACTTAACATCGTCAGACATACATTCCACGGCGAATGGAATTATACGATTTCCCCAGTTGTGGATACTAAACCCTAACATTTATTTATGGACGGCCCCTCAGCTGAGCGGGCCGTCTGCTGCCGCGGTTCACGTGGATCTGCCCATGGAACGAGTACACCCTTTGGGTGGAAGGAAAACATGCCACCCGGAGATAATTGTTGCCAGCCACCTTTTCTTTGCATTTCCATAACCTTACCTCTCAATCCAAACACTCTGTCATATTTTCTTGCCAGTCTGATGATTTTCCTTGCGCCCCCGTAGCCCCACCCGCCGCGTCAATTCTGTTGAATAAGGCGATGTGATTCCTCCCTTGAGGGGGGTAAAGGGGGGGATGTAAGGGGTTGTAAGCACGTCAGCCCCCCCTTTACCCCCCTCAAGGGGGGAATTTGCCCTTAGCGAGTTCCTTATTTCAAAAGCATTGACCCACCGCCTCCGCAGGCTTGTGACGCTCATTGCGTTCCTAAGTTTCGGCGGCAGCTCGTTGCCTCATGGTCTCCTCCCCGTGCCAATCGACCAGACAGCTTGTACCGTTGGCAACCAGATCATCTCCACCGTCTTATTGGCACACTCCCTGCTTGCCAGGAGTGAAGATCAGCCCGATGTCTTCCTTTGAGGGTGTGCAGCTTGGTCAAATGTCAGGAAGGTGTGAGCACGAAACGGATTATTACAGAGCAGGCGAGGAGGTGAACCATGGTTGGAGCCAATTCCATACGCCAGTTGGATGCGATCTTGAGACCAAGAAGTGTCGCTGTAATCGGAGCTTCAAATACCCCCGGCAAGTACGGTCACGAAATCCTCAAGAACATCCGGGAGGGTGGCTACCAGGGAACCATCTATCCCATCAATCCCAGGGCAGAAAGCATCCTCAATCTCACCTGCTTTCCAAGCATTCAGGACACCCCGGAGCCACCAGATCTGGCGGTCGTCATCATTCCGGCCCGACTGGTGCCGCAGGCGGTGGAAGACTGCGGCAAAAGAAGGGTACGCTCGGCCGTGATCATCACCGGCGGTTTCAGCGAAGCCGGACCCGCGGGTGCCTTACTCCAGCAGCAGACCGCGGAGGCGGCGCGCAAGTACGGCCTCAGGGTTCTCGGACCCAACTGTCAGGGAGTCAACAACCCGTATCATTGCCTGTGTGCCTCCTGGCCGTTACTCACCTACCGGGGCATTGTCGCCGTCGTTTCTCAGAGCGGTACCGTGGGCGCAGCGATGATGGACTGGTTTTCCGAAGAGAAGCTGGGGGTATCGAGCTTCGTGGCCCTTGGGAACCGGGTCGACGTCGATGAGTCGGACCTGATTGGCTATTTCAATGAAGACAACAACACCGCGGCGATTGCCGCTTATATCGAAGGGATCAAACAGCCCGAGAAATTCATGGCCGCAGTCGAGCGGCTCCGCAAGCCCCTGGTCGTCCTGAAGCCCGGTCGAACTCCCAAGGGAAGAGTGGCCGCCGAGTCACACACCAAGTCGCTGGCTGGCGCGGACGCCATCTACGAAGCCCTGTTCGCCAAGTACAACATCTGCCGCGCCTACACCGTTGAGGAGTTTTTTGATTTTGCCAAGGCCTTCGCGTATCTGAAACCGCCGACGGGCAACCGTGTTCTATTTGTCACCACTTCCGGGGGGTCTGCAATTCTGGCCACCGACCAGGCGGAACAGGAAGGCTTGGATGCCGCCCCGCTCCCGGCCCATCTGGTCGAAGCCGTCTCCCCTCTCATACCGTCTCACGCCATCAGAACCAACCCCATCGACCTGACCGGCGATGCCACCGCGCAGATGTTTGCCGAGGTGATCGAGACCACCAGGAATGACTACGACACCATTGGGGTAATCTTTGGCGATCCTGTGCCGAACGTATCCCAGGCAGTGACGCCGGGGGCCAACGAACTGGTCGTTTTTCTGGGCGGCGCCGAGGTGGAGCGGCAGGAAAAGGAACTCATGCATCTCAAAGGGGTCCCTGTCTTTCCTACGCCGGAACGTGGCATGAAAGCCCTCGCTCGGGTGGTTGGCCGCAAGGCCCTGGCGCCGCCCCAGCGCCCGACCCTCACCACGGCCGCGGTTGGCCGGCAGCTGCCGCCGGATAAGGCCCTGCAATTGATGGCGGACGAGGGCCTGCCCACCGCGCCATCCGCCCTTGCCGATAGTGCCGCCGCTGCCGGTCGCCTCGCCAGGGAGCAGGGTTTTCCTACCGTGCTCAAAATCAGTTCCCCGGACATCGTCCATAAGAGCGACATCGGGGGAGTGCGTCTCAACCTGACCTCCGCCAGGGCCGTGGGAAAGAACTACCGGGAGCTCATGCAGGCGGCACGCAAGGGTTTCCCCACAGCCCGGGTGGACGGCGTGCTCGTGAGCAAAATGGCGCCTCCCGGCCAGGAGGTGATTGTGGGAATGAACCGCGATGCGCAGTTCGGCCCGATCATCCTGTTCGGCCTCGGCGGAGTCCTGGTCGAGGTCTTTCGCGATGTGAGCCTGCGCCTTCCCCCGTTGACCGCCGACGACGCCCTCGCCATGATCCGGGAGATCAAGGGATACCGCGTCCTTGCCGGCTATCGCGGACGGGACCCGGTAGACGAGCAGGCGCTGGTGGGATGTCTCATGAAGGTCTCGGAAATCGCCCACAAGCATCCGGAGATCCTCGAAATCGATCTCAACCCTGTCCTGGCCTATCCCGAGGGAATCATGGTGGTGGATGCCCGAGTCATTGTCAAATAGGGGCGGCCGATTTCAGCATGGAGAATTTTCATGGACATCGGGGTACCGCGCGCGCGGCGGAATTATGAGAGCCGGGTCGGGCTGACGCCGGCGGGCGTCGCGGTCTTTGCCGTAAGCGGCGCGCTGGCCCGGGCACCGTGGTCTATTTGCCGGCCAAGACGGCCGCTCTGGGCACCGATGCCGGCATGTTGATGGCCATGGCTACGGTGGTGGTCCTCCGCCTTGCGGCATTTTTTTCGGATTGCACGTGCCGCGCTTTGTCCTGAAAGAAGATGAGCAAAACCAGGTCAAGCTCGTCAGGGTTTGCGGTCAATGGCCTTCTGCACCACCTGGGAAAGATCATTTCCTATTTCAAGAATCCCGGGCTTGGGTACGACCACCCGGTATTCCCACTCGATTTCATCCGACCCCATCCTTATCGTGGCGGTCTCGATCACCCGCACCATAACCTCGCCAAGCTCCCCTTTCAAAGTTTGCACTGCTGATGCCAGTTCGTCACACATATTGCCTCCTGTCCCAAAGAGTAGAAAGGTAGCCATGCGGTGACCGTGATCGCCGAGGCGATCATTTCCTGTTGCATGAACAATACCACCATTGCCCGTATTGATCGGTAAGGTTGTGGCAAAAACGCAAACCACCCGGATAAATTAGTTACCAGCCGGTTTTCCAACTGTCCACAGGAACTTAGCAGGACTCCCCACCTCTGCTCAGTCAGTTGTTGTTTCCAGCTTCAGGTTCATTTTAGCCGGGCAGTTTCGCAGGCTCCCCCAAATGCCGCTCCTCAGCCCAACACCACCTTGGCGTAAAAAGGCACCCCGGGCTGGTTTTCCACCATGAAAGATCCTCCTTTCAGAAGCTTGGTCCGGTCGCCGCAACATTGGCACATTATCTGCTTGAGGGTCAATTGCGAATGGGATGTTCACCAAATTGAAATGCATAGAAGGATTTTTCCAACTCCAAGAGGTATTGACCATGGAAACGATGCCTGCAGGACGGCCTGGCTGAATCGAATTGACGAGGATTCCATTAGCCGCATGTCATGCCCTTTCGGCGCAAAAACAGGTTCGATTCGTGGTTCGATCAGATGTGCAAGCTGCTCTGGAACTCGCAACATCACTCGCACGCGGCCATTTCAATCCGAAAATCGATAGAAACCTCTACAGCCCCTGCACCCCTCTCAATATTCCGAAGGGGCATGCGATGTGGCTAAAGCGTTCTGCTCAAGCCAGCGGCCCAAGCAAGAGGGCGGCTTATCATAGAAAATTGATAGCGAAAGCATAGAGATTGCTGAAGAGGAACAATACTTGGCATCAACAGGGGGAAGACTGTTCATGAGGCATGCTCTGGAAATTGCGGTTATCGACGATGATGAAATGATAAGGGTATTGATTGCTGATATTCTCGGGCGCATTGACGGGACTATCCTCTGCTTCAAAAATGCCTCACACGCCTTGGAATACATTAATGCAGATGTTCCGGATATTTTAATTAGTGATATAGATATGCCTGAAAAAAGCGGACTTCAGCTATTATATAAAGTAAAAAAAGAATTTCCCAATAAGATATTCATTTCTATGTCCGGAAATCACTATCACGAAAAGTCAGCAAGAGACTTGGGATCTGATGCTTTCTTGAAAAAGCCGTTTAGTCCCAGCGATCTATTGAGAATGGTTCAAAGCTTCGTTATCGGTCGTGGCCCGTGATAATAACTCATGAACCAATAAGTTATAGCCTCTTGCAGAACTCTCAAGTTCCGTCTCCTAGGCATGATGACACACTTCGTCACCCCGGCATGCATTTGGCCGGGGTCCATGGGTATGCCAAAACCTGGATTCCGTCCTGAAGCTCTCCGGAATGACGCCGGGTGATTTTTGCAGAGGCACCCAGAAGAAGTCTTGCGCGTCTTTGAGCATCCCGCACTCACTATCCCGCACCGAAGGCTGTTGAGAAGAGTGCTGGCCTCATTGAAGTCCCTCGTTGAAACCTTTTCCCAAATGGAAGAACAGGTGAACCTCATCGGTTACTCACTTAGCAACGGAGACTCCCCGGCGAGTTTACAATTTTAGACGAGGGTGTTAGCCTAACCAGGCACCGCCGAGGCGCATAGACCACTTCCAACTAAACCGAAGGAGAACCAAATGAGCCCAAAAAAGATTGAGCGAACACGAAGAGACGCGATGGACTGGGTGGACAGGGCGACCGCTTTTTACAAGGCCAGCGGCAAAGAGATCGCCTTGGCCGAGTTTATGAATCCCAAGGGACAGTTCGTAGAAGATGAAATGTATCTTTTTGTGATGGATTCCAAAGGGTTGATGCTGGCCCATGGAGTTAATGAAAGATTCGTGGGGAAGAACTTTCTTGAGCTGAAGGATTCCGACGGCAAGCCCTTCATTAGAGAGATTGTTGACACGGCCAACAGTAAGGGCAGCGGGTGGGTTGAATACAAATGGTACCAGCCTGCTTCCAGGCAAGTGGTACCGAAGGTGGTGTATTTCGATAAGATTGATGATTTGATCATTTGTAGCGGTGTCTATAAAGAATAAAGGTCCGAGAGGGCTCAAGGATGACGGCCTCTGAATCTCCTCCGTATTTTGAACTGTGAAGTCGGAACGCCAAGCCTAATTTTTAAGCGTTCACACGTGGAACGTGAAGCGCAGTCGTTCTCCTCATCAACTCCGGGGCCGGTCGGGCCGGTCCGTATGGTTGGTCGAAGATGGCAGAGGGGGGTGTTTTGTGTCAAACCCCAGCAAAAGGAGTCCACCCATGAAAGCATCAAGAAGGATTATGAAGCGGTGATGGACGACTTTTACAGATTTGCCGGGTACCGCCGAAGTATTTGAGTTTCCGGATCCTACAGCTCCTCACACCACGCCCATCGAAATGACTTGATCCACAGAGCTCTCCAGAAAGGTTGTCCCTGTTGAGGGCGCCAACTGTAAAGACCTTTACAGCTATTGAAGAATGACCTTTGACCGTTCGGACAGCTGAAGCTGCCAGTGCTACCGGAAGGCAATCAGACCAGTTGGAAAGTATTCTTGCCATTTTGCTTTTGCGAATCACCGCGGCCATAAAGAGCCTTTCCCGGTACGCACTGTCAGCTTTTGTTGCCAAATCCGTGCTTGTCTTCTCCCCCGCGCGCCCCCGGACCGATGAGAAGATCGTTACCCCGCGCCTCAGGAGGCGCCCCAAGTCATGAGCACACCGTTGCTTCTCGCCCGAGCCTTAGGAGACTGTGACGAATCCGCTGCCTTTGACCCTTGATCGCATGGCATGTAATTTGCTCTGCGTGGCTAGACTGGTCGAGTCTTGGCGGGCTGACCTAAACCTGCCGCAGTCTCCGATTGAGCCTGCAGTGGCGCACGAGCTCCCTGTTTGCCACGGTTGAGGCGCACAAATCCTGCCTTTTTAAAAATTAATCTCAGCCCGTCCAGGATATGGGATGGAGAGCACGGAATAGGAAACCTGCATTATCCCAGCGGGCTTCGGGGCTGCTGTGGTGAACGGCGGGATGAGCCGCTCCTGCTCTAAGAACAAGGGGCATACGTGTGAAAACCCTGCGCGAGCTTTTTCGGATCGGAAGCGGCCCGTCCAGTTCTCACACCATGGGGCCTTTCCGGGCTGCGGCCCAATTCCTGTTGAGTTGTCCTGGTGCCCACTCCTTTCGCGTCACGCTCTATGGGAGTCTGGCCGCCACCGGAAAAGGCCATTTGACTGACGTCGCCATGGCCCAGGCACTCGAGGAACACATGGTGGAGTTTATCTGGAAGCCCTCCGAGGTACTTCCGCTCCATCCCAACGGGATGCTCCTGGAAGCCCTGGGCGAAGGAGGCGTTATCCTATCCTCCCGGGAGGAATACAGTGTGGGAGGTGGCGCCTTGCTCTCCGATGCGGAAGCAGAAGACCTCTACCCGGCCCAAACCCTCGCCGAGATCCTGAACCATTGCGAGAAGAGCGGCGAGAGCTTCTGGGGATATGTCGACCGGATTGAAGGTGAGGGTGTCTGGGATTTCCTGGATGAAATCTGGAACGCCATGTGCGAGACCATCGCAAGAGGACTCGAGTCCGAAGGCACTCTTCCCGGCGAACTGGGACTTGCGCGCAAGGCCCGCGCGCTCCTTCGCAAGAGCACTATCCTGGGGCCGGACATCCTCAGCGATGCCCTGCTTGCCGCCTACGCCTATGCTGTGGCCGAGGAAAATGCCTGCGGCAGCCGGGTAGTGACCGCTCCCACCTGCGGATCGAGTGGCGTGCTTCCCGCAGTCCTTTGCCACCTCGAGCACCGATTGGACTGCAATCGCACGGATATCATGCACGCTCTGGCAACTGCGGGTTTGTTCGGCAACATCGTCAAGGCAAACGGTTCGATTTCGGGAGCCGCCGTCGGCTGCCAGGGGGAGGTGGGCACGGCCTGCGCCATGGCGGCGGCGGCGGCAACGCAGCTGATGGGGGGAAGTCCCCGACAGATCGAGTATGCTGCTGAGATGGGCCTTGAGCATCACCTTGGTCTGACTTGCGACCCGGTGCTCGGCATGGTCCAAATCCCGTGCATTGAACGCAATGCCCACGCCGCCACCCGAGCTGTCAGTTGCTGCCACTTCGCGCTGCTTTCCGATGGACTCCACCGGATCTCCTTTGACGACGCCGTTACTGTCCTCATGGAGACCGGCCAGGCCTTGCCGGCGCTCTACAGGGAAACCTCCACCGGTGGCCTGGCACAACTTTACGAAAAGCGAATCGTTATGGAAAGGAAGGTCTGAGGCCTTTTACGGCCTGAAGGCGGAAGCCTTCTAATCGTTCCTGGAAGCGCTTCCATATTGTTTCTCCTTAAAATGCTTGAGGTGATGTCATGGGCCGCGTAGATTACCAGTCAATTACCGCAAATGGGAAGGTTTCCGGTCAGGTCAGCACGTTGGGTGTTTCGGTCAGCATGACCACCGTGGACCGCATTGCTGCCGTGCAAAAACGCGCCACGGAACAGCAGCAGCGCATGAAGGCGCTGAAGCAGTTTCTCGATGCGGCAGCGAAGGAAGCAACCGTAGAGGTGGCAGCGGACAAATTTGACAACGTTCGCTTCCGGCATGTTGCCACCCTAGATGAAACCACCGGCGAGGTGAGTATCGAGACGATTGCCGAAACCCACCACAAAGGGCTGTTTCACACCCAGCCGTGCGCCATAACCGCCTTGAGCGGGGAAAAACGCGAACAACTGACAAACATCGTGAAGAAATTGAATGGGTCCATCGTCCAGCGCGCCGGAGCAGTCATTACCCCTGTCGATATCTTTGCGAGCGAATGACTCCAAAAGGACGTGTCCACTAATCCATCCCCTTCTCATGGCAGCAAGGAGATGCAATAATCTAATGCGGGTCTTTTCTCAGGGTCCAATGGTCTTTGCCTCACTCGCTGAGACAAACAGAATCATCTTCGACAATTGCCATTTCTAGCCGAAGGCAAGACACCCTTAAGGTTGCGTTGGACGGAGGCTTCTCGATGGCACGTATCGCAAGGCTGGTGCTCCGGGGATCATGCAGGTTTTTCGCCTGCGTACTCTTTGCTGGACTGCTGACCGTCGGGCGCGGCCTGGCCGCCCAACCCGCGTTGGATCTGGCTCCCCCTCCTCCCGGCTCCAAGCCTCCGCCGATCGGCGTTCTGAGCCAATATGATACTCACGGGGAGCCGCAGGCGAATCGTGTTGTTCAAGATAAACGCTCCTATCAGCCAACCGCTTCTGAACCGGCAGCCACCCGGGACACTTATGGGCAAGAGACCCTGGTGATCGCTTGTGACCGCGACAACCCCCCCTACACCATGCTCTATCCGGAAGGGACGCCGGCAGGGATGTTCATCGATATCTGGCGACTCTGGGCAAGAAAGTCGGGAAGGCGCATTGAATTTCGTTTTACCGACCTGGGCGAGTCCGTCGCCTCCATCACAACCGGCAAAGCGGATATCCATTCGGGCCTGTTTGCCACCGCGGACCGCGCTCCCACCATGGATTTCTCCCAGCCTTTTTTCGAATCAAGTTCCTCGCTCTTTTTCCCCATTAAATCTGGTCAAATTAAGGATATGAAGGACCTCGAGGGGCAAAGAATAGGAGCGATTCACGGCGGCGCCACGGCGGCCTATCTTCAGGAGCACGTCCGGAATATAGAATTCATTACCTACAAGGACCCGAGAGCCATGATCGACTCGGCCCTGGCCGGCGAGATTCGCGCCATTGCCAGCGAAACCCTGGGGTTTTTCATGCTTCTGGGACATCACGGCCGGGCCGGGGAGTTCAATCGACTCGACAAACCCCTTTACCTGCAGCAATTTGTGGCCGCCGTGCCCAAGGGGCGCCGGGATCTCCTGGCCGAGATCGAGGCGGGCTTCGATGCCATGTCCAATGATGAACTCATGGAGATCGAATCGCGCTGGATTCCTTTCCGGGAACTGCTTTTTTTCAGAAGCCTGTCAGCCCAGGTTAATTTCACCGCTGCCGAAAAGGCGTGGCTCCGCGACCACCAGACCCTTCGCATCGGGGTTGACCCCACCGTGCCGCCTTTTGAGTTCATCGACGCCGATGATCAATATCGCGGTATCGCCTCTGACTACATGCGACTTTTGGTCGAGCGCCTGGGGTTCGGCATCCAAATTGTCCCGGGCTCTTCCTGGTCGGAAGTGATCAAGATGGGCAAATCCCGCGCCGTCGACGTCTTTCCCTGTGCCGTGGACACCCCCGAACGTAGAACCTACATGCGCTTCACCCGTCCCTATCTCAAGTTTCCCGTGGTCATCATTACGCAGGCTAAAACCCCCTATGTCGGGGGCTTGAAGGACCTGAGCTGGCTTCGCGTGGCGGTGGTCCGTGATTTTGCCAGCCACGAATTCTTACAGCGGGATTTTCCTGATATTCAACTCCATCTCGTCAATTCCCCGCGGGAGGGCTTGGAGGCGGTTTCTTCCAACAAGGCGTACGCTTTTGTCGAAAACCTGGGAACGGCGGCCTACCTGATCAGCAAACACGGCTTTCTTAACCTGAAGGTTGCGGCTTCAACCCCCTACGACTTCGAAATGGGGCTCGCCGTCCGCAGCGATTGGCCCGAATTGCTCACCATCCTTGAAAAAGGGCTCAATTCCATCAGCATCGAGGAACGCCATGCCATCTCGCGAAAATGGCTCACCCTCAGATTCGAGCACGCCATCGATCCGGCCCATTACTGGAACCTGGCCAAGGTGGGGGGCGCGGCGGCCCTCCTGCTGCTGCTGATCCTGCTCTGGAATGTCCAGATTCGCAGACGTGAAGAGCGTTTCAGGGGGTTGACCGAGCATGGCATGGACATCACCGAGGCCTTCAGCGAGGCGGGTGCCATCGTTTATCAAAGCCCTTCGCACGGCCCGGTGCTGGGCTATCATGATAAGGAACTCCTGGGCCGCTCGATTTACGAACTCCTCCATGAAGAGGACCTCCCGAAATGGCAACACACGCTCGAGACGCTCCGGCAGAGTCAGGAGGTACAAAGGCTGGTCCATCGCCTTCGTCACAAGAATGGAGAATATCTTTTCTTCGAATCGAATATCGTTGACATGACCCATAACAAGTCGTTGCGGGCCATCGTCATCAGCGCCCGCGATGTCACCGACCGGATCGCGGCCGAAGAGGGGTTGAAAAGGGCTCACGCCCAGCTCGAACAGCGGGTTGCGGAGCGAACGGCGGCCTTGACGGACATCAACATCGAGCTGCAGCGGGAAATCGAAGCCCATGAAGAGGCCAAGCAGGAGATTTTGGTCTATCAAAACCTGCAGCGCTCGCTCACTTCGGAACTGGCTCTGGCCGAAGAGCGCGAAAGGCGTCGTATCGCTGTCGACCTGCACGATCGGGTGTCGCAAGCGTTAGCCCTTTGCCAGATAAAGCTGGGGCTGCTCCAGAACCATGCCCTGGACCCCGAAGCCGGCAAACTTCTGGCCGAGGCGCTGAAACTCTGCCACGCAGCTCTGGCGGACACCCGGACCCTGACCTTTGAGATCAGCCCGCCGGAGCTTTACGAATTGGGCCTGGAGGCAGCGTTGGATGAACTGATGGTAATGACCGGCAAAGATCACGGGCTTGCCACCGAGTTTGTGGACGATGACAAACCCAAGCCTCTCACTTTGGATGTGCAGGTCACTTTCTACCGTGCGGTCAGGGAACTGATCATCAATGTGGTCAAACATGCCCGGGCCAGCCGCATTGAGGTGGCGGTCAGGAGGGAGGAACATGGCATCGGGGTGGAAGTCGTCGATGACGGCGTCGGGTTTGATCCGTCAAGGGTGTATGCTCACGGAGTCCGGGACAGGTCCTTCGGCCTGCTCAGCATCCGGGAGCGCATCGGGCTTCTGGGCGGCTCCATGGAGATTGCCTCACAGGCCGGCGGGGGAACAAGGGTCAGGCTGAAGGCTCCCCTGAAAATTTGAAGGCTAAGGTAGAAAGCCATGAAATCCAGACTTGTTCTGGTCGACGACCACATGCTGTTTCGGGAAGGGCTGAAGTCGCTTCTCAAAGAAGATCCGCGCGTGGAAATTGTCGGTGAGGCGGGCAACGGCAGGGAGGCCGTTCGCCTTTGCCGGGAACTCCTGCCTGATATCGTGATCACCGATGTCGCCATGCCCGAGCTCAACGGGATCGAAGCAACCCGCCTCATTTTGGAGCAAAGCCCGCGCACCAGGATCATCGTGGTATCCATGCATTCCAGCCGGCGCTTCATTGTCGGCATGCTGAAGGCCGGGGCGGTCGGTTATCTGCTGAAAGACTGCGCCTTCCAGGAATTGAGCAACGCCATCACCACCATCCTGGACCATAAGGTCTATCTCAGCCCCGCTATCGCCGGCATCCTGGTGGATCAGGTCACCCGGCAGGGCGAAATCGATAAGACCGAACTGCCCGAGCTTACCTCCCGGGAAATCGAAGTGCTCCAGTTGCTGACAGAGGGAAAGAAGGCCAGTGAAATCGCCAGGCGGCTGCATTTGAGCGTGAAGACCGTGCAGACCCATCGACGCAATATCATGGAAAAGCTGGACCTCCACAATCTCGCTGACTTGACCAGATATGCCATCCAAAAGGGATTGATCAGCAGCGACATCTGACCATCCCTCAGGGGTCCTCCGGACTTTCTTTCTGGATTCCCGCCTGTGCGCATGCGCGTCAACTTAGGCAAAATGTACTGCTTTTCAGCAGCCCATTCCCCCCTTGAGGGGGGTGTGATCACCCGCAAACATCCCCCTTGATCCTCCTTCAAAGGGGGAATTTGTGGTGCCTGGTTCCTTAAGTTGACGGGCATGCGCCTGCCCGGAATAACGCCCGAAGATCATGATCACTTTGTCCTGTGAAGCTTGCGCTGGTTCCCAACCTGGATCTTGGGAACCAGCGCAACTGTTTTTTCAGCCACGAAGTCTCTCGAAATACTGGCAAGCCACACCAGGAAATCATTCTTGCACCGAGAAACAGAGCGGTCAACTGTTCGTAGCTTCTGCTGATCACTGACCACTCCCTCCGCACAAACCTCAGCACCAATGCCTTTGGCCCTAATCCTTTGTCTTAGTTCACGGACCCGAGTTCTTAGCTCATTTTCATCCGTCATACCTCTTAAGTTACTGTTTCAGGCCGATTTACCCGCCCATGATCGCGCGGTAAGCTGCCCCCAAAAGCAGGTATCAGGGACGATCTGCAGGTGGGTTTGAAATTGGAGTCATGGGTTTCAACGGGGTGGAAAGGCAGTCGATCAGAGTCACATAAGGAGGAATTTTCATGAATAAATTGCGATTCGCCATTATCGGCGCCGGCAACGGCGGACAGAGTTTCACCGGGCACCTCGGGTTGCTCGGGTTTCCCGTCAGCCTCTGGGACGTGGATCCGCAGCGGGTTGAAGATCTGCGCAAAACCAACCGGATGGTCGTCTCCGGGGCGGTCACCGGTGAGTGTGAAATTCCCCTGGTGACCGGCAACATCGGCGAGGCGGTCGAAGGGGCGGACATCATCATGATGGTCATCCCCACCGTCTACCAGCGCTCCACGGTTAAGGCCATGGCGCCCTACCTCAAGGACGGCCAGGCTCTGGTGCTGAATCCCGGGGCCACCGGCGGCGCCCTCGAAGCGCGAGCCACCCTCGAAGAGGAAGGCTGTTCCGCCCAGGTCCTGGTGGCGGAGACGGACACCCTCCTCTATGCCTGCCGCAGCCCGAAACCGGGCGAGGCCATTATCGGCGGCATCAAGGACGGTCTCTCCCTTGCCGCCCTGCCGGCCAAAGATACCCCGCAGGTCCTTGAGCGCCTCAACCAGGCTTTCCCTCAGTTCAAAGCCGTTTCCAGCGTGCTCATCACCAGCCTCAACAACGCCAACGCCATGATGCATCCGGCCCCGACCATTCTGAATTCCGGGCGCATCGAGTGCAAAGAATCCTTCGACTACTATTTCCAGGGCGTGACTCCCGCCCTCGCCCGGGTGGTGGAAACCCTGGACGCCGAGCGGCTGGCCATCGGCAAGGCCATGGGGGTCGAAGTGCCCTCCATCCATGATTTTTACCGGACCTCCTACGCCGCCTTTGGCAAGAACCTCCACGAGCAGCTGCAAAACGTCAAAGCCTATGTCGGCATCAAGGGGCCGACCAGCATCAACACGCGCTACATCTTCGAGGATCTCCCCACCGGACTGGTGCCCCTGTCAGCCCTCGGCGCGGCCGTAGGGGTGCCCACCCCGACCATGAACGCCGTCGTGCAGCTCGGAAATATTTTGCTGGAGCGCGATTTCTGGGTCGAAGGCCGCTCTCTGGAGAAGCTGGGTCTTGCGGGCCTGAGTCCCGATGAGGTCAGGGCCAAGGTCCTGTAGCGAAAACACAAACCCTCTTCAGTAGGGAGAACTTACGATGGACCGCTTTTTTAATTATACGCTAACCACTCTCATAACCCTGGTGGCCCTGATGGAACTCGTCCAGGTGATCTCCCGCTACATTTTCAAAATCCCGATCATGGGCCTTGAAGAACTCCTCGTCTATCCCGCCATCTGGCTCTATTTCATCGGCAGCGCCAATGCGTCGCGCGAAGACACCCAGATCAAGGCCAACGTCCTGGACGTCTTCTTGAAAAGCCCGCGGTCAATTCTCAAGGTCAGGGTGGTTGCCGACGTCCTGAGCCTCCTGGTGGCGCTCTGGCTCGCCTATTGGGCCTGGCTGTATTTCCTCTATGCCCTGAGGGTCTGGAAGGACAGCCCCACGCTCTATGTCCCCATGTTCTATGCGGAAGCGTTCGTGTTCCTGGGAATAGCGGCCATGGCCATCTACGGGGCGATTTACCTGGTGAAGAATGTCAAGTCGCTGCTCACCCCAACCCAGAAACAGCAAGGAGCCTAAGAATGGTAACCCTTTCTCTCATCGCACTCTTGGTTCTGTGTGTCCTGTTGACCTTTGGGGTGCCGCTGCCTTACTGTTTTGGCGGCGGTCTGCTGATCATGAGTGTCTTCGGCGGCGCCACCATGAAGGGAACCATGCTCTGGGGTTTCAATCAACTCTCGAACCCCGTCCTGCTCTGTATCCCGCTCTTCGTCTTCGCCGGGTCCCTCATGGCGGAAAGCGGCATCGCCGCCAGCCTGCTCCGCTTCGTCAACGTTTTTGTCGGGCGCATTCGCGGCGGTCTCGGGTGTGTGGCGACCATCACCTGCGCCATCATCGGGGCCATCTCCGGCAGCGGCCTGACGGGCGTCGCCGCCACCGGCCCCATTCTGATTCCTGAAATGGCGCAAAAGGGCTACAACCGCGGGTATGCGTCGGCCCTCATCGCCAACTCCTCCGTCCTGGGGCTCCTGATTCCTCCCAGCGTAACCATGATCGTCTACGGTTGGGTCACCGACACCTCGATCCTGGCCTGCTTCCTCTCCACCCTGGGACCGGGCCTGGTCATCACCTTCACCTTCTGCATCCTGAATCTCTTCATGGTCCGCAAGATGCCCCTCGTGCTCGATCCTCCCGTGCACATCAGCGAGAAGGTCAAGGAAGCGACATCCGCCTTCTGGAGTGCCCTCCCCGCGTTGATCATGCCCGTGATCATCCTCGGCGGCATCTACGGGGGCATCATGACCCCCACGGAAGCCGCCGCCGTGGCCGCCGTCTACTCCATTCCCATCGGTTTCATCGTGTACAAGGGACTTACCAGGCAGACCTTCCTGAAGGCCGCCTCCGGATCGGCCACCGCTGTGGGCTCCATCATGGTCATGATCGTCTTCAGCCTGATGCTCAGCCAGATTTTCGTCATGGAAGACATTCCCCAGGCCCTGGTCGAGGTGATTTTCAAAATCACCACCAACAAGGTCCTCCTGCTCATCCTCGTCAACCTGCTCCTCTTCGTCGTGGGGATGATCGTCAACGACATCACCGCCGTCATCCTGATCGGCCCCATGCTGCTGCCCCTGATGTCGGCCATCGGCGTGACCCCCATCCAGTTTGCCGCCATCATGGGCGTGAATACGGCCATGGGCGGGGTGACCCCCCCGTACGCGAGTATCCTCTACCTGGGTATGCGCATCGGCAAGGTGGAATTCTCGGAAATCGTCGGGCCGGCCATGAGACTGCTCATCATCGGCTACGTCCCGGTCGTCTTCCTCACCGCTTTCTGGCCGGATCTGTCGCTCTTTATCCCCAGGCTTTTTGGCTACGTTTAACCAATGGCCTTTAACCCTCATTGACAAAGAAAGGATTATCACCATGAAAAAGCGTGTTTGGACCACTCTGGCAATCTTAATGGCGGTCCTCGCCTTTGCCGCCGGGCAGGTGGAAGCGAAGACCTGGAAACTCTCCCACGTGCGCCCGCAGGACACGGCCATCGACAAGGACCTCAACGAATTCGTCAAGAACCTGAAGGAAACCAGCGGCGGGAAGATCGACATCAAGCTCTACCCGGCAAGTGCCCTGGGCGATTACACCGTGGTGCAGGAACGCATCGGCCTGGGGGCCATCGATATGGCCTGCCAGCCCCCGGCCACCGCTGCCGACAAGCGCTTCCAGCTCCTCAATTTTCCCTACCTCGTGCTGAACTTCGATGACGCCAAGAAGCATTTCAACAAAGGCGGCGTGATGTATGACACGGCGGTGGAACTCTACGCCAAGCAGGGCATCCGGGTGCTTGCCGCGTGGCCGGTTTATTTCGGCGGTATATCGTTGAACACCGAGCCCAAGTCACCGGGCAAACCCACCGAGAAGAAGGGGATCAAGCTGCGCGTGCCCGCCATGAAAACCTTCCAACTCCTTGCCGACAGCATCGGCTACATCGGTACCCCGATGCCCTTCTCCGAAGCCTTCACGGCCGTTCAGACCGGAGTAGTGGACGGGGTGATGGGCTCCGGCGCTGAGGGCTATTACAGCTCTTTTCGCGATGTGACCAAGTTCTACCTTCCCATCAACACCCATTTCGAAGTCTGGTACCTGATCATGACGGATGAGCTCTACAAGGGGTTGCCCGCCGATCAGAAAAAGGCGCTCGATGAGGCCGCCGATCGCTTCCAGCAGAAGCGCTGGGAAACCGTGGTCGCCGATCAGGCCGCCAACGAGAAGAAACTTGCTGATGGGGGAACCAAAATCGTTGCCATTACTCCCGAGGATATCGCCGCCAATGCCAAGCAAGCCCGCGAGCTGGTGTGGCCGCCGGTATTGGACGACGTGGGTAAGGACTGGGGTCAGAAGATCCTGGACAAATTGACCAAATAGCGATTGGGCGGCATTGGGGATGACAGGGAGGGTCTTCTTTCCCACACCCGCCGTCCCCCCTCTCAAGGGAATTGGCCCAGACTCTCAGGATGCGATTCCTCCCTTGAGGGGGGTTAGGGGGGTGTGATCCCGCTGAGTGACATCCCCCTCAATCCCCCTTCAAAGGGGTACTTGGCAAGGCAATCCCCCTTCAAAGGGGGCAGAGTAAAGGCATCCCTCTTCAAGGGGGAATTTGACACAGCAACCTCCCCTTCAAAAGGGGACTTGACGCAGCGAAAGAAAAGATCAGGTTGCCGCTGAGTCGGTTCACCGACTCACCGCGATTCACCGATTCACCGACCGAGGGTTAAAGTCATGAAAAGAGTGCTTGGTGTGGTAGTGGCGTCACTCCTGGGACTGCTGTTCTTGAGTGTCGAAACTCATGCAGACCAGAAGAATCGTTGGAAGATCGGGCACGTTCGCCCCAAGGGAAGCGCCATCGACAAAGACACCAACAAGCTTGCCGAGACGATCACCAAAGACACCAAGGGCAAAATCACCTTTGATATCATCCCTGAAAGCAGACTGGGGGATTACTCCATCGTCTCGGACATGGTGTCCGTGGGGGACGTGCAGATGTTCATCGGGCCTTTCGCGGCTACGGTCGACAAGCGAACGGCCCTGCCTTTCACTCCCTACCTGGTAACCAACTGGGCCGAGGCCAGGAAGGCGTTCGCACCCGGAAGTCCCATGCTGAAGACCATGGGTGAGCTCCTGGAGCAACAGAACATCAAGATCCTCGGAGGCTGGCCGGTTTACTTCGGCGGGATGGTTCTGAGGAAAGAACCGCTGAGTCCGGGGAACCCCGATTTTGCCAAGGGCATAATCCTCCGGGTGCCCCCCATTCGATCCTTCGAATTGACGGCGCGGGCGCTGGGCTACACCCCCTACCCCATCACCTGGGCGTACGCCAAGACGGGGCTCAAAACCGGCATGGTTGAGGGTCTGCTGGGTGGCGGCGCCGAGGGGTACGCCGGACTCAAAGAACTGGCAAAGTATTACATCCCGCTCAAGGACCATTTCGAATACTGGTTCGTCTATATGAACCTCAATCTCTGGGTGGGGCTTTCCAGTGAGGAGAGAACCGCTGTTCAGAGCGCAGTGAGCGACATGGAAAGGCGTCGCTGGGAGGTGGCCGAAGCCGAGGAACAGGCGAGTGTCAAGCGTTTGAGCGACCAGGGGACCAAGATCATCACCCTGAGTGAGGCCGAGTTTGCGCGAACGATGCAAAAAGTGCGGGAACAGGTCTGGCCGTTTCTCAAGCAGGACATCGGCGACGCTTTCGATGAAGTGGTGGCGAGCGTGGAGAATTGACATCCGGGGAGGCTTGACGGGGGTGAAAGGTGATCTCGAGGTCGACGCTTTATCAACCCCTTCTGCCTCCCCCCTCCTTCGGTCCCCCGAGTCCCGGGTCGACGAAGTATGACATGATTTCTTGGGCACGATCTTGGGACACGGGATGCGGAGATGGCGGTGTAGGGAGACCAGAAAGTCCCCCTTTGTAAAGGGGGATTTAGGGGGATTTTCTTCGGAAGTCCTGTTCTGAAATCCCCCCTGACCGCCCTTTGCCAAAGAGGGGAAACCGGGCAGTCCGCCGGGTCGGCATTTCCACAAGCCGGCACCCGGTCCATACGGATTGTAGCTCAACCAAACGCAGAGAGGAAATTTCCCGTGCAAAAGCGCTACCAGCCCATCGCGATCGTTGCCGTCCTGCTGGGGATATTGGGGGTGGTCGGGTACCTGACCCCCGGCTCCACTGAGCAGGTGCCCACGCGGTTTCTCTTCGAGAACGCCGGAGGCAAGATCGTCTTCACTCACAAGGTGCACGCGGAGGGGTACGGGATAACGTGTCAACACTGTCACCACGAGAGCGACAAGCCTTCACCAAAACCGGTGGCTTGCGCCGAATGTCATCCAAAACATTATGAGGAAGGGTTTGCGGCCGAGCACCAGAAGGTCATCGACAGGCAATATTGCGGCCGTTGTCACCATGTCGAACTGGGCCGGAACAAGTTCGACCATGATGGCCATGAGGAGTTGACCTCAGGCTGCCTGGACTGCCACCACGACTCCTCCGTCGAGCCCGAGCCCACTTCCTGTCGAGAATGCCACGGGGCCCAGGCGGGAGAGGGCATGCCGCCCTTGCGCGATGCCGTCCACAATCGGTGCACGAGTTGCCACGAAGAGATGTTTGCTGGGAAGCTCAAGGGGTGCACGAGCTGCCACGGCATGACCGAGAACGGAACGGCTTATCCGGCCTGCACCTCCTGTCATTTCGACTCCAAGAAACTCCCCATTCCGACCAGGCTTGAAGCTTACCATCAGCGCTGCATCAACTGCCACCGGGAGAAGGGTGCAGGGCCTTACAGTCCCCAACACTGCAGCATGTGCCATAATCGGTGATTGCCATGACTTCGAGCAAACCAAACTTCAATCTTTTAGCGGGCATCAGCGGGTCCCTGCAGGAGGGTCCCGAGCCTCTAACGGTTTGTGTGCCGCTGCGCGGCCATTCCACCAAGTCCATCAAGAAGAAGAGCCCGGTGGCCCCGGGCACCCTCGTCGCCGAGCATCCCGACCCGGACGTGGGGGACGTGCATTCGCCCATTGCGGGGGTGGTGACCGAGGTCACCGAAACTGCCGTGGTCATTGCCGCCGGTTTGGCTCCGCCGGCCAAGGAGGGGGAAGAGCCGCCTGCGGCCGCCCCGGTGACCCCGCTGGACCTCAGCGAACTTGCCGGGGAGGAATTGAAGAGAGCCCTGAAGATGCTGGGAGTCTCAACCCGGCCGTTCCCCAAGGCTTCGATGCTCATCGTCAACGGCCTCAATCCCGAACCCGGCACCGGAATCGCTGAACTCATTCTGCGGGATTTTCGGCAAACCCTCGAGAGGGGATTCTCCGTGTTCGAGGAGCTGGTCGAACCCTCAGAGACGCTCCTGGCCGTGGCTGAGGGCAGCGCCGCCAGCGGCAACGGCGGCCCCGTGAAAACCGTTCCGGCGACCTATCCCAACAGCCTCAATCCCCTGGTGATCAAGGCCCTCACCGGCCGGGAGTCAGCCCGGGACGTGACGGTTGCCAGTGTTATGGAGCTTTACGCGGTGGGCCGGGTAGCTGAGACCGGCATGCCCCTGACCGATACGGTCCTGACGGTTGGCGACGGCGCCTACCGGGTCAAGGTGGGCACGCCGGTAGGGATGGTCCTGGAGCATGCCGGGGTGACTGCCGCCCCCCTTGACCGGGTGGTGATCGGGGGCCCCATGCGGGGCAGGGCCGTGCCGTCTCTGGATGTCGGGGTGAGCAAGGACGATTACGCGCTGCTGGTCGTGCCGCACGGGGCCTTCCCGCCCGTTACCGACAAGGCCTGTATCAACTGCGGGGAGTGTACCCTGATCTGTCCCGCGCGAATCATGCCCGGCTTTGTCGCCCGGTACGTGGAGTTCGAGATGTACGAAAAGGCAAGGGAGTTCAATATCGACAGCTGCATGGACTGCGGGTTGTGCGGCTATGTGTGCACGGCCCGGCGCCCCTTGTTGCAGCTCATCCGACTTGGCAAGGAGGTCCTGGAGATCCGGGCCTCGGTCCTGTCGTCCTGCCGCCTGCAGGGCGCATGACCGACAAGAGAGGACGCTTTTATGGTCAACGAGGCAACCGCCCCCAGACTATTCACCGTCGCTGCACCGCCGCACTGGCACAGCGGCCGCACCGTGACGCTGGTCATGATCGAGACCATCCTTGCCCTGTTGCCGGCGGCGGGTATGGCCGTCTACTATTACGGCCTGCCCGCCTTCAGGGTCATGGCGCTCTCCTGCGCCACGGCCGTAGCGGCGGAAGCCCTTTGCTGCAAGGTGATGGAGCGGCAGTCGAGCGTGGACGATTTCCATGCCGTCCTCGTGGGGCTGCTCTTCGCCTTCCTGTTGCCGGCGACGGCGCCGTGGTGGTTGGTGATGGTGGGCGCAACGATCTCCATCGTCCTTGGCAAGATGCTCTTCGGCGGCCTGGGCGGCAACCCTCTCTGCCCCCCCATCGTGGGGTGGACCGTGCTGGCGATTTCCTGGAAAACCCTGATCGACCCTGACGCCATGGTCTTGAACACCGATCTCGTCAACCCGCTCACCCAGCTCAAATACATGGGCCTGCTGGCCGCCCTGAAGGTGAATTTCGCCGACATGTTCGTGGGTCGACAACTTGGTCCCCTGGGCGGGACGCAGGTGGCGGCGCTCTTCGCGGGAGGAGCCTATCTCGCAGCCCGCGGCCACCTCAAGCTCACCATCCCGCTCTCCTATCTGATCGGCGTATTTCTGGCCGCCGAATTCTTCATGGCCAAGGACGTGTTCGTTCACCCTACCCCCATTTTTCACGTGTTTGCCGGGAGCACCGTGCTCGGGGCCTTTTTTCTGGCCACTGACCCCAATTCCTCTCCCGTCAACAAAACTGCCATGCTCCTTTTCGGGCTCACCTGCGGGATCATGACCGTGGTCATCCGGGTCTACGGTATCTACATGGACGGCGTGCCGTTCGCCATTTTGCTGGCGAATCTCTTCACGCCGATGTTCGACCTCATCAAGCCCAAACCTTTCGGTGTGAGATAAGCCATGCGTGAAATCATCAGTATGATCGCGGTGCTCTCGCTCATCAGCGGGACTTCCGGCCTTTCCCTGGCCTTACTCAAGGAGGTGACGGCCAAGCCCATTGAGGAGCAGGTCCTCTTTTACGTGCAGGGGCCCGCCATCAAGAGTGTTTTCGCAACAGCCGAGAATGACCCGATTGCCGATCGCCGGAAGTTCGAAACCGATGGGGGGCCGGTCACCGTTTTTCCAGCCAAGCGGGGAGGAAAGGTCACCGCCGTAGCCCTGGAGGGGTTCGGCCCGGGCTATGGCGGGGAGATCGGGGTGATCGTGGGCATCGACCTGAGCAAGGACGCGCTGGTCGGCATCGGGGTTACCACCCTCAAGGAAACCCCGGGCCTGGGCATGCTCGTTACCGAGCCCAGGTATGCAAAGCAATTTAAGGACCTGGCCCTGGACAAGGTGGGCCTCACCGCTAAGGGCGGGAGCATTGACGCCGTGTCGGGAGCGACCATCTCCTCCCTGGGCACAGTGACGGCGGTGAACAAGGCCATCGAAACTTATAAGAACCTGAAACCCAAATTGGAAGGGGCCTTCTAGGGCGCAACCAGGAGAACCATCCATGTCATCCGTGATCAATGAGTTCACCAAGGGTCTTTGGAAGGAGCTTCCGCCCTTTCGGCTGGTGCTCGGTATCTGTCCCACCCTGGCCGTTACCAAGACGGGTGCTGACGGTCTGGGCATGGGAGCCGCCGTCGTTTTCGTCCTGGTCCTGTCCAACGCTCTCATTTCCCTGGTACGCAAGATCATCCCCAAGAAAGTGCGAATCGCCTGCTTCATCGTCATCGCCGCCACGCTGGTAGTTTCAGTGGAACTGCTCATGCAGGCCTACGCCTACCCGCTGTACCAGAGCCTGGGAATCTTTGTGCCGCTGATCGTGGTCAACTGCATCATCCTCGGCCGGGCCGAAGCCTTTGCGGCTAAAAACCCCGTTCACCTCGCCGCTGCCGACGGTCTGGGCATGGGGCTCGGTTTCACCCTCTCTTTAACCTTCCTGGGTTCCATTCGCGAGATCCTCGGCTACGGCAAGCTTTTCGGCGCATCGGTTTTCGGATCCGGTTTCAAGCCTTTCACCTTCATGGTGGAGGCTCCGGGGGCCTTCGTCTGCCTGGGGCTGATCCTGGGCGCCATGAACTTCCTCGCCGTCTGGCAAAGCCGGCGCCGGGGCTTGCCCGAGCCGGCACTGGCCGCCTCCTGCAGCGGGTGCCGCGCGTGCAGCATCGGCGAATCCAAACAACTTCTCCAGGAGGGCTAGGCCGTGGACTATCTTTTGATGTTCCTTTCGGCGATCTTCGTCAACAACATCCTGCTCGCCCAGTACCTGGGCAACTGCCCCTTTCTGGGCTGTTCCAGGGATAAGGGCGTAGCCTTCGGCATGGGCGCCGCAGTGGTCTTCGTGGTAGTCATGGCCACGGGGTGCACCTGGGTCATGCAAAAGTACGCTCTTGACCCTCTTGGCTTGGGTTACCTGCAGACGCTGGTCTTCATTCTGGTCATTGCCGCCCTGGTGCAGTTCGTGGAAATGTTTCTAAGAAAGATGCTGCCGGGCCTCTACCGCGCCCTGGGCATCTTCCTGCCGCTCATCACCACCAACTGCGCGGTGCTCGGCATTGCCATTCTGGTGCAGCGGAAGGAATATGACCTGGGCATCTCGCTCTACTATTCCTTCGTGGCCTCGCTCGGCTTCATGCTCGCCCTCATGCTCATGGCCGGCATCCAGGAACGCCTGGTCATCACCCGCCTGCCGAAATCGCTGAGAGGAACTTCCATCGGTCTCGTCATGGCGGGGCTTATGTCGCTGACCTTTATGGCGTTCCGAGGAATGATCGAGTAGGGGCCTTGCGGGCGCGCTTTTGTCACGAAGAGCACGAAGGACACGAACATAAGAGTGAAGAAGAAAGCGTCGCAAGGTAATCCAGAGGTATAGATCATGATCACATCGTCACTCCTTGTCATGTTTGGTCTGGGGCTCGCTTGCGCGGCGATCCTCGCTGCGGCTTCCAAGTTGCTTGCCGTCGAAGAGGACCCGCGGGTGGAGGCGGTCCTCGAGGTCCTTCCCGCAGCCAATTGCGGAGGCTGTGGCTTCGCCGGGTGTGAGGGCTACGCCACCGCAGTCGTCCGGGACCCCGACACCCCCGCCGACCGCTGCTGCGCGGGCGGATCCGAGGTGGCTGCCAAAGTGGCTGAACTCACTGGCAAGGCCGCGGGCTCGGCCGAACCCACAGTCGCTTTTCGGCGCTGCGCCAAGACCGAAGGCCACGTGCGCGCACTCTTCGACTACCAGGGCCTTCCAACCTGCAAGGCCGCAAAACAGCTTGGCAGCCCCGACGCCTGCGCCTATTCGTGCCTCGGTCTGGGCGACTGCCTGCGCGTCTGCCCTTTCGACGCCATGTATATGGCCCACGGCCAGGTCCACGTTATCCTGGACAAGTGTACCGGCTGCGGCACATGCGCCCGCATTTGCCCCAACAACATCCTGGAGATCATCCCCCTGGCGGCGCGAGTCATGGTCCTGTGCTCATCCCGGGACAAGGGCAAGGCGGTCTCGGAGGTCTGCGGGGTCGGTTGCATCAGCTGCATGAGGTGCCTCAAGGACTGCCCGGGCAAGTGCATCAAGCTGGAGGGCGGGGTCATCCGCATTGATCACGCGGCTTGCCTCGCCTACGGCCCTTCCTGCCTGGAAGCCTGCGCCGAGAAATGTCCGCGCGGCATCATCCGCCGACTGGGTGATGCCGCCGCGGTCAGGGGGGAAGCAGCGTAGTACGGCTCCACGCGGATAGGAATCTGCATTCAGTTCGTCATATCGGCGAAGGCCGGTTATCCAGGCTTTTTCCGGGTTCCGGGTTGCACCGGAATGACGTGCGGTGAGCATGTCCCCGTTGGAGTTCGACGGAAACCAGTCACCGATTTACGCTCGTTCCCAAGTTCCAGCTTGGGAACGCATGCAGCTAAGCGTCAGCCTAACGTGAAGTTTTATGATCAAGCCATATGCACACGTCACAGGAAGCCGGAACATCCTGGCAGATGGGGGCTCCCAAGCTGGAGCTTGGGAACCAGGCAACCTTGATTCGGTAGAGCTTTCCCCATCTTTGGCAAAGGGAGGCAGGGGGGACTTTCAAAGGCTATCAAGAGTCAGACGGAAACCCTCGCGTCTCATGAAAGGAACCGAGGGCGACAATGGGAGCAAGCGCATGAAAGTGGCAAGGATCATCACCATCACCCCCACCCGTCGGCAGTTCCTGCGCGCCTGCGGCTTCACGGGGCTGGGTTTGGCCGCCTGCAGTGCAGTCCCCTCCCTGGCTCAAGCAGCCGTCCGGCAGGGTCGCGCCGGCATCGCCATAACCCGCACGCTGCCGCTCATGGGCACCTTTGTGGCCGTTACCGCCGTGCATGAATCTCGAGTTCTAAGCGAAGAGGCCGTGGGGCGGGCCTTCGAGGAAATGGAGCGGCTCATCCGCATCTTCGACCGACACCGCGGGGACACGGCCGTAGCGGTACTCAACCGCGACGGGCGGCTTGCGAGTGCGCCTCCCGAACTGAACACGGTGGTGGAACACAGCCTGTCGTTCCATTCGCTGAGCGAGGGCGCTTTTGACCCCACGGTGGCCCCGATTGTGGATGCCCTCCGCAGCCGTGCCGCCGACGGCCTCAGCCTGAGCTTGACCCCGGCCGAACTGGCCGAACTGCTGTCCCTGGTGGATGCCCGCCAGATCCGGTGTCAGGACGGCCGCATCACTTTGGGGCGCCAGGGCATGGCCGTAACCCTGGACGGCATCGCCAAGGGCTACATCGCCGACCGCGCTTCCGAAGTTCTCTCAGCTTGTGGGGTTCAAAACCACCTGGTCAACGCCGGTGGGGACATCCGAGCCCAAGGGAGCAAAGGTCCGGGTCAACCCTGGACGGTGGCCATCGAGGACCCGGCCAAAGGCGGTCGCTACCCGGCTGCTGTTTCGCTGCGAAGCAGCGCCGTGGCTACTTCGGGAAGCTACGAGGCCTATTTTGATCGTAAGCGGGTCCACCATCACATTGTCACCCCGACCACGGCGGGTTCACCCCAGACCTCGGTGAGCGTGTCGGTCCTGGCCCCCAGCGCCATGGAGGCCGACGCCCTGGCCACGGCGGTCATGGTCATGGGCCCCAAGTCGGGGATAGCCTTTATAGACTCGCTTCCTTGCCGCGAGTGCCTCATCATCACCCTCACCGGGGCCCAACTGCGCTCACGTGGGTGGGCATAGCTGAATGCATGTTGCTGGTCCGCTGGAAATAATCTATAAAAAGGAGCCTCTTGCAAAAGTCCTTTTCACCCTTCGATACCTCAGGGCGAACGGACTCTTGCAGCTACAAATGTTGAATTTCCGTTCGTGGTGAGGTATCGAACCGCGAACGGGGATAGTTTTGCAAGAGGTTCAAAGGCTTTGGGTTAGCACATAGGGGAGTGTGGAATGCGATCACCGTCAATGCCAACCGTCAAAGGTCTCGATTGGGATGCGTTACGGAAGGTTTTTCAGGGTTATCCTGAGATTCAGGCGGTTTATCTTTTTGGGTCTCATGCCACCGGGCGGCTCCACTTTGAGAGCGATGTGGATTTGGCCGTGGTGCCTACAAATTCCGATGCCCGCAGGCTCAAGCTCGACCTCCTGACCGATCTTGCCCGCACTGGATTCTGTGAGGTGAGCCTGGTGTTTCTGGATACGCCTGATGTCGTGCTCAGATATGAAGCGGTCCGTCACAACCGCCTCATCTATTCCACCAAGGATTTCGACCGCGGTGCCTTCTATGCCAAGGTTGTCGGCGAATATCTCGATTTCGAACCTTACCTCGAGGTGCAGCGTGAGGCCTACAAAATGAGGATCCTCCATGGTGCGACGGGAAGTTCTTCGTAAGCGTCTGAACAAGCTCGATGATTACCTGGCCATCCTCTCAGGACTGCAGCGTTACCGGTTGGAGGAATTCCTGGAGAATCCGGAGCGGTACGGCAGCGCCGAGCGATTTCTGCAATTGGCCATCGAAGCGGTTACCGATATGGGGAATCACCTCGTTGCGGATCTCGAACTTGGTGTGGTCAACTGCTATCGCGACATCCCCTCGCTGATGGCCGCGGCCGGCTATTTGCCGAGAGATCTGGAGGAGAAGTGGTTCCGCATGATCGGTTTTCGAAACACCCTTGTCCATGACTATCTCGAGATCGATCGCAGCATCGTGCATGACGTTCTGCAACACCATCTTGAAGACCTCGAGGCCATCAAGAACGTGCTCGCCGGCTTTCTGTGAGCACCTCGGAAACTCAGCGGGCTTGACCTTGCAGCGGCATTCGCCCTGTTGCATCGCTCGGAAAACGGCCGTGGCCTGCTTTCTGGGACAGGCGGCATTCCATAACACCGGTTGCCTTGTTCTTCAAAAACACGCCAACTTGAGCCTTTGAGATGGCCTGTAGGCCATCCGGTCCGAAGTTCCGGGAGAAGGTGCGCAGCCCTCATCCATAGTCTTAGTCTCTGGACCTAAAGTCTTACCTGGCTTTCATCCCCCGACCGCTCCAGATTACCGTTTTTCGCTGATTTTCAAACGTGTTACCACGCGTTACCGTGCACTTGGGAGATGCGCGGAAAAGAGCCAAACTGGTGGTTCTTGCTTCTCTCTCGCCAGGGAGAGCTATGGGTATGAAAATGAAGCTTTATCTCCTGTTCAACGAACGGCTGGGGATTGTGGCCGACATTTCCACCTTAGTTGCTGGAGCCCGCGCCAGTATCACCTCCATGGAGGTGGAAAGGAAGCACGAGCTGGCGGCACTTTATCTCGAGCTTGAAAACGGGCGGCCGGAATTCAGTCAGGAAAAGCTTCTCGAACTCCTGGGAAAGGTACCCGGTCTCATCGAGATGAAGTTCATCGAGACCTTGCCTCAGGAATCCCGTGAAAACCGGTTCCGCGTGGTTCTGGACAATATCAGCGATGGAGTCATTTCCATCGATGCGGATGAGCGGATCACCACGATCAACAAGGTTGCCAGAAGACTACTGGATTGTGAGGCCGAGGAAATCATCGGCAAGCATATTAAGGAGCTGCATCTTCCTGATTACAACCTTCTGGAATGCCTCAAAGACAAGAAGTTCAGCAACGTCAAGAAGGATTTTGCCAGTGCCAAAGGGCGGTTCCAGTATTTCGCAACCGGCAGGCCCATTAAGGATTCTGCAGGTCGCATTGTCGGTGCGGTCGAAATCGGGAAAGACATGCAGGAGATCAAGATGCTTGCGCAGTCAATCGCGCATGCAAACCCGATGACGTTCGCCGATTTCGTCGGGCAAAACCCGGTTATCCGACAAGCCATCCTGTTTTCTCAAAAGATCGCCAAAACCAATTCCATCGTCTCTATCAGGGGAGAGAGCGGGACGGGCAAAGAAGTTTTTGCCCGGGCCATCCATGCCGCGAGCGACCGCAAAGGCCCCTTCGTGGCCGTCAACTGTGCCGCGCTACCGGAAAACCTCCTGGAGAGCGAACTATTTGGCTATATGGGCGGTTCCTTCACCGGAGCCAAAAAAGACGGAAAGCCGGGGCTCTTCCAACTGGCCGACGGTGGCACCATTTTTCTGGATGAAATCGGCGAGATGCCGGTCAGCATTCAGGCAAAGATGCTGCGGGTAATCGAGGGCAGGAGCCTGAGGCCGCTCGGGGGTACGGTGGAGATGCCCATCGACAGCCGGATCATCACCGCCTCCAACGAGAATCTGGAACAAATGGTCGAGCAGAAGCTTTTTCGAGAAGATCTGTATTACCGGATCAATGTCTTGCCGATCCATATCCCTCCCTTGAGAGAGCGCATGGACGACATACCACTCCTCGTTCAGCATTTCCTGTTCCAGCTCGACAGCAGGCTCGGCAAGGGCCCCCAATCTCTCACCCGGGAAGCGTTGGACAAGCTTTTTCAACACCACTGGCCGGGCAACGTGAGGGAACTGAAAAACGTTATCGAAAGGGCTGCCATTCTCTCCGACGGCGATGAAATTGACATTGATTGCGTATTCTTCAGCTTCGAAATCGGAAAGGGGAATGGTACCCTTAAAACCCGCCTGCCGGGAACCAGAGGCAACCAGTCGCTCCAGGGTCTTCTCGACCTCTACGAGCGGCGGATCATCCAGCAGGTGCTGGAGAAGGCCAACAGCATCCGGAAGGCCGCCAAGACACTCGGCCTTTCCCATACCGCACTGCTAAATAAAGTCAAGAAACACCAGATCGTCATGGAGGGGAAACAAACCACGTGGCGATAAATGATGCCACCTCACCTGCCGCCGACGTCCATAAGGTGAGTTTCTTCCAAGAATAATCAACTGTTGAGTATTGGCGTTAATCATCCGGGGTATAATCTCCAGGAAACTCCGGTGATCATGGCGGAAGCGAGTCAAACCAAATGGTAATGAGCCCTACCGGCCTGCATCTCCCTTTGTTTTCTAAGAATCACCTCAATGCGAAGGGATGGACTGTCATCTTTTCATTCCATTCTGGTGATTGTCTGCCCCTCTTCCGGCTCCGATAGCCGAATGCCCTGTGGCCGCTTCAAGCACTCGCCCAAACGACCCGGATCGCGGCAGAACAGAGGCTTTGCAGCTATGCCATGCAAATCGTTGCCAAGAATTTCGAGGTTTGTCCACGAACCGCTGGCATATGAAATGCAGGATAAAAGTTTGTTCCAACTCCTAATCCCCTCCACTCAGGCAGAGTCTCTTCCGCCGACTCTGCCTTTTTGCTTATGGGACCGAGATTGCCCAAGAAGGCCGGTCAGAGGCCATGCGGAGCCTGTTACCGACGTCCCTGGAGACTCCAATGATCTCGGCGGAAGCGAATCAAACCAGATGGTAATGAGCTTTACCGGCCTGGATCTCCCCTTATTTCTTGACCTTTCCCTTATTGCAGGGGGTGGTCTGTTATTTTTTGTTACCAGTTGAAAGGCACCCGGATCGGTCCTGGGTTTCGCCTGACTCGCGCGAGAACGGTGCATCCGGCGACGCCCGACAGCCTTGAACGCACAGGGGCCTTGTTTTTCAGCAATCCGAGGTCGGTCACCCGGCTGACAAGGCCATTACGAGGCGACCTTTTTTCGCCCTCCCCCCTCCTTGGCACGCTATCTGCTGAGGGTGGTGGTACGAGCTAATTTGACCATCTTTTCCGTCCACAAACCAAGGAGAACTGCAATGATCGTAGGCATTCTGAAAGAAATCAAGGTACAGGAAAACCGCGTGGCCATGACGCCAGCGGGAGTAGAAGTAATGAAGATGAACGGGCACACCTTGCTGGTGGAAAAGAACGCCGGTGCCGGGAGCGGGTTCGAGGATGAAGCCTACGCCCAGGCGGGAGCCGAGATTGTGGCCACGGCCAAGGAGATCTTTGAACGGGCGGAAATGGTGATGCATGTGAAGGAGCCTCAGCCTTCTGAATATGGGCTCATCCGGAAGGATCAGATCGTCTGGACCTATCTGCACCTGGCGGCGGATAAGGAACAGACCGAGGCCCTCATCAAATCCAATGCGATCTGTATCGCCTATGAGACCGTGCAAAAGGCCGACCGGTCCCTGCCCTTGCTCATCCCCATGAGCGAAGTGGCGGGGCGGATGGCCATCCAGCAGGGCGCCAAGTACCTGGAAATGGCCCAGGGTGGCCACGGGGTGCTCCTGGGCGGCGTTCCCGGAGTTGATCCCGGTATGGTCGTGGTCATCGGGGGCGGCGTGGTGGGCACCCACGCAGCCAAGATGGCCTGCGGCCTCGGAGCCAAGGTTTACATCCTCGATATGAGCCTCGATCGCCTTCGCTACCTGAGCGATATCATGCCCGCCAACTGCTTCTGTCTCTTTGCCAGTCCGGCCACCACTCGCGAGCTTGTCTCGCGGGCCGATGTGGTCGTCGGGGCCGTGCTCGTGCCGGGTACGAAAGCTCCCAAACTGGTCACCCGCGAGATGCTGAAGACCATGAAAAAGGGTTCCGTGCTGGTGGATGTGGCCATCGACCAGGGCGGCTGTTTCGAAACCTCCAAGGCCACCACCCATACCGACCCCACTTTTGTTGTCGACGGCGTCGTGCACTACTGCGTGGCCAACATGCCCGGTGCGGTTGCCAAGACCTCTACCCTCGCTTTGACCAACGCCACCCTGCCCTACACCGTCCAGATTGCTAACAAGGGCTGGAAACAGGCCATGAAGGAGAACAACGAGCTGAAGCTGGGCGCCAACGTGATCAACGGCAAAGTCACATACAAGGGCGTAGCCGATGCCTTTGGGATGGAGCTGACTCCCATCGACGACCTCCTCTAGCGCAAAGCCCGCGGGTGGCCGGTCTACCCAACCCACCCGCTTTTCCGTAAGCCGGCACAGGCCGCTTGCTTGTGTCACCTGAGAGGAGAGGAATCATGATTGTCGGAGTACTCAAAGAGAGAAAGGCGGGCGAGTATCGCGTCGCCATAACCCCCTCCGGGGTTGAGGTCATGCGCCAACACGGACACACCGTGCTGGTGGAGAAAGGTGCCGGTAAGGCCAGCGGCTTTGAAGACGCCGACTACGCCGGAAAGGGGGCGGAAATCATGGATACGCCTGCGGCTTCCGAAGCGCCCGAAGAGATTTTTCGTCGCTCCGGGATGATTCTCCGGGTGAAGGAGCCGCAGCCTTTCGAGTACCGGTTTCTGCGGCCAGATCACCTCTACTTCTCCTATCTCCATCTGGCGACCTCGGAAGCTTTGACTCGCGCGCTCATCCGGATCGGGGCGGCCTTTGTGGCCTACGAGACCGTTGAGAAGGCTGACGGGTCCCTGCCGCTGCTCACGCCCATGAGCGAGGTGGCCGGGGCGATGGCCGTTCAGGAAGGGGCCAAGTACCTGGAGATGGCTCAGGGGGGCCACGGGGTGCTCCTGGGCGGGGTGCCCGGGGTGGACCCCGGGCTGGTGGTTATTCTCGGCGGGGGCGCGGTGGGCCTCAGTGCCGCAAAGACAGCATGCGGCTGGGGGGCCAAAGTCTACGTCCTGGACATCAACCTCGACCGGCTCCGGTACCTGAGTGACATCCTGCCGTCGAGCTGCTTTGTCCTCATGTCGAGCCCGGCGCTCATCCGCGATCTGATCACGAGGGCCGACATCATCATCGGGGCGACCCTCACCCCCGGCGGCAAATGCCCTATCCTGATCAGCCGGGACATGGTCAAGACCATGAAAAAGGGCACGGTGCTGGTGGATGTCGCCATCGACCAGGGGGGAAACTTTGAAACCTCAAAAGAGACCACCCACGATGCGCCAACCTACATCGTAGACGATGTGGTCCATTATGCCGTGAGCAACATGCCGGGGGCTCTCCCCCGGACTTCAACCGTCGCACTCACCAACGCCACCCTGCCCTACGCCCTCCAACTCGCTGGTAAGGGTTGGAAAGATGCGTTGAAAGACAATGCTGAACTCCGACGCGGCGCGAATATCGTCGCCGGCAAGGCGATTTTAAAGGCCGCCGCCGACGCCTTCGTTCTCGACCACAGCCCGATCGAAACGCTGCTTTAGGACAGTTCCACACCAATGGGTGCCCGATTTTTGTCCGTTATGACCGCGAAAGCGGGAACCCAGGTTTTCGGCAGGATTCTGGACCCCAGCCTTCGTGGGGGTGACGGCTTGGGTGTGTTCTGAGATCGTCTCTTACAAGGTGGCGGTCTCAAATTTAGCAACTTACGACGGCAAGAACCCTGAAAGATGCTATTCTTGGAAAGCCTCCAGGGCCCGCAGGTTCCCCTCTTCAGAGGGGGCAGGGGGGTATCGGGCAATGCTAATCCCCCTCAATCCCCTTCAGAGGGGGACTTTCAGGAACATCCTGCCGTGAGAGCCTCTTGCAAGAGTCATCCGGCGTCATTCCGGCAACCTTCAGACCGGAATCCAGCTTTTGGCATCCCCATGGACGCAGGTCAAATGCATGCCGGGGTGACGAAGTGTGATCACCTTAGGGGACAAAAGATGAGAGTTCTGCAAGAGGCTCATGAGTCGATACAATGGGGGAGAAGGCATTTTCCCCACTCGGGAACCAGCGGACATTTCATATTGCATTGCAATATATTATTGCGGCATACAACCTTAACAATGATGGGATATGTTATATAAATATTTATTATTTATATATTATCTTATTATTGAGTTTATTCAATCAGCACAACTGGTGTTAGTGCAATGCAACATTTTCTGCTTGACAAGGCCGATTGCGCGACTATGATAGCCTCACCCTTGAGCAACGGGGAATGGTGGCTCACAAGCCCTTCATGGGCAGCGAACTCAGAGGCCTTTTCAAGGAGAGAATCGATGCAGAATCTGGATGCGATCTTATCCCCCAGATCGGTGGCGGTGGTCGGGGCGTCCACGACCAGCGGCAAGACGGGACATGATGTTTTTGTGAATATCCTCAAGGGAGACTATCAGGGGACGCTGTTTCCCGTGAACCCCAGAGCGAAGGCCATCAAATCGGTGAAGGCCTACCCGTCCCTCCCCGACCTGCCGGAACCGGCCGACCTGGCCATCATCATCCTCCCGCCGGAAGCAGCGCTCAGGGCGGTGGATGATGCCGCGGAAATGGGCATCAAGGGCATTGTCATTGTCTCCGCCGGCTTTCGGGAAGTGGGTGAAGAAGGCCGTCGCATTGAAGAGGCCATCACGGCTAGATGCCGGCAAGCGGGCATCCGCCTGGTGGGGCCCAACTGCCTTGGGGTCATTAACCCTGATCCCGCCGTGCGGCTGAATGCGAGCTTTTCCGCCCGCATGCCGGCTTTTGGTCCCATTTCCTTCATTTCCCAAAGCGGGGCTCTGTGCGCCGCGGTTTTGGATTTCGCCGCCGATCGCGATTTCGGTTTTTCCAAGTTCATCTCCATCGGCAACAAGGCCGATGTGGACGAGTTGGACCTCCTTCGGTACCTCCACGAAGACCCCAACACCCAGGTCATCATGATCTATCTGGAAGAACTGCGCCAAAAAGGCCCGGAATTCATCCAGGCCGTCAAGAAGATCACTTCGGGAGACCGGCCCACGCCAGTCCTGGTCATCAAATCCGGACGAACCTCCGAAGGCGCCCGCGCGGCAGCCTCCCACACCGGTTCCCTGGCGGGGTGGGAAGGGATCTACGACGCGCTGTTCCAGCAATCGGGCATCATTCGGGCCGATTCCATCGAAGAATTGTTCAATTACGCCGGGGCCTTTTCCAACAAGAAGATCCCCCTTGGAAACAAGGTGGCCATTGTCACCAACGCCGGCGGGCCGGGAATCGTCGCCACCGATATGACGGTATCGTCGGGTCTCGAGCTGGCAAAATTCAAGGAAGAAACCGTCGAGGTCCTTGCCAGCCATCTGCCTCCCACCGCCAACCTGCACAACCCGGTGGACGTGATCGGAGACGCTTCTCAGGAACGTTACGAAAATGCCCTGGGAGCCGTGATCCGGGATGAAGGAGTGGATGGCGCGCTGGTCATTCTGACGCCTCAATCCATGACCAACGCGCTCGGGACGGCGGAAGCCATCGGACGCATTGCCGACCGCACCACCAAGCCGATCCTGTGCTGCTTCATGGGAATCGTCGACGTTTCCGCAGGCGTAAAGCATCTGCAAAGTCACGGCATCCCTGTGTTTCGGTTTCCCGAACACGCCGCCAAATCGTTCGGAGGGCTCTACAAGTACTCACGGTGGCTGAACCGGCAGTATCTTGCCGAATTTAATCTTGAGCACGATCGGGAGCGTGCATCGCAGATCATTGCCCAATGCCTGGCCGAGGGCAGAACCTGCCTGGGTGAGCTCGATGGGAAGGAAATAGTCCAGTGCTACGGTTTCGAGGGACTGCCTGCGGTGCTTGCCAAAACGGGGCAGGAAGCCGCCGAATTCGCCGAGGCGCTCGGTACCGCGGTAGCCATGAAGATCGTCTCCCCGCAGATCATTCACAAATCCGATGCCAACGGGGTCGAGCTCCACATCAAAGGCGGCGAGGCGGTGAAGGAAGCTTTCGACCGGATCGTGGAGCGAGCCCGGCGCTTTAACGCGGAGGCTCTCATCGAGGGCGTCCTGGTCCAACAGATGGCTCCTCCCGGTGAAGAGGTGATCGTCGGAGCCAGCCGCTACAAAGATTTTGGAGCACTGCTCATGTTCGGCCTCGGGGGGATTTTTGTGGAAGTGTTTCGCGATGTGGTGTTTCGGTTTGCCCCCATCGGGCGCAATGAAGCCCGGCGCATGGTCACAGGGATCAAGGGCTTCAACATCCTCAAAGGTTTTCGGGGCAAGCCCCCAGCTGACACGGAGGCGTTGGAGCGGGCGCTGGTGAGTCTCTCGGAGATGGTGACCAACCACCCCGAAATCAAGGAATTGGACATCAATCCGCTGATGGTTCTCGAAAAAGGAAAAGGTAGTGTGGTAGCCGATTGCCGGATCATCCTGGACCCGGATGGACGGCAGAGTGAATCAATCGAACCTATATGATCTGGAGGTAAAGACCATGCTGGAAATCAAGGATTCGGTAGCGGTGATCACCGGTGGCGCCATGGGGATCGGCAAGTGCGTCGCCACGTTTTGGGTTCAGAACGGCGGCAAGGTGGTGCTGGGCGATATGGCCCAGGATGCCCTGGCCCAGACCAAGGCCGAACTGGAAGCGCTCGGCGGCAAGGTGGCGACGGTGGTCTGCAACGTGACCAAGGAAGAGGATTGTGCCCGTCTCGCCGACACCGCCATCGAGCAATTCGGGCAGATCAACCTCGTGGCCCCTTTTGCCGGGATCATCAAGGACGCCATGATGCTCTCCCCTGACAAGGATACCGGGAAAGTCACCCGCAAGATGACCCTGGAGCAGTTCCAGCTGGTCATCGACATCAATCTCACGGGCGTCTTCCTGACCGTGCGGGAATGTGCCGAACGCATGATTAACGAGAACTGCCGGGGACTGATCTGCCTGGTTTCGTCGACGGGCTCCCTCGGCACTGCCGGGCAGCTCAACTACTCTTCTTCCAAGGCGGCCATGTCGGTCATGCCCAAGGTGATCACCGCCGAGTTCTTCCGGCGCGGCCTTGCCAACCGGCTTCGCTGCGTGGCCATCGCTCCCGGCTATGTCGCCACCCCCATGGTCAAGGGGATGGACCAGAAGGCTTTGGACAGGATCCTGGCGGATGTGCCCATTGGGCGTTTGGTGGAACCCGAGGAAGTGGCCCAGCTGGTGGGTGACCTTTACCGGAATGAAGCCATGGCCGGGGATGTCTATTTCATTCACGGGGGACTGCGGCTGGGGTCGCGAGGATAAACCGGGGGTTTCATCCAGGGAGACGTCTAAGAACAACTCTTTTTCGTCCACGAAGTCACACGAAGGAATGCGAAGACAAACGAAAGTCATTGCGCGCTCTTCGTGGTTTAGAAAGAGATCTGTTTTTGGTCAACTCTGAAGGAGAGTTGAAAATGAGCGATATAGTCATTGTATCCGGAACAAGGACCCCCGTCGGATCTTTCGGGGGAACCCTCAAGACGACTCCGGTGGTCCAATTGGGAGCACTGGTTCTTAAAGAGACGTTGAAAAAGGCCGGTCTGCGGCCCGTGGTAACGGATGAGCTGGCAAGTTTTGCTCCCGACCCTCTGCGCGGGACGGGGCCGGTAGAATTGGAAAAGCAAGCCCATGACTATGATCCGTCGCTGCAGCCGGTGCAGATCGACGAAGTCATCATGGGGAACGTGCTGCCGGCCGGGCAGGGCCAGAATGTTGCCAGACAGGCTACCATCAGGGCAGGCATTCCCAAGGAAACACCCGCCTTCACCACCAACAAGGTGTGTGCTTCCGGCATGAAGGCCGTGGCCCTGGGGGTTCAAGCCATCCGCACCGGCGATGCCGAGATCATCCTGGCCGGCGGCATGGAAAACATGAGCATGGTGCCCTACGTCCTGCCTTCAGCCAGGTGGGGCGCAAGGATGAATGATGCCGGCATGGTCGACATCATGGTCTTGGATGGGCTGTTCGAGATCTTTTATGGTTACCACATGGGCATCACCGCGGAAAACATTGCGGAAAAATACGGGATTTCCCGCCAGGAGCAGGACGAACTGGGAGTTTTGAGCCATCAACGGGCGAGGAAGGCCATCGCCGAAGGCGCGCTCAAGGCAGAAATCGCGCCCGTGGCCATCCCCCAGCGAAAGGGCGATCCCCTTGTCTTCGCCGTCGACGAAAGGCCGATGGATACCACTCTTGAAAAAATGGCGAAGCTGCCTCCGGCTTTCAAGAAGAACGGGACGGTGACGGCCGGCAATGCTTCGGGGATCAACGACGCAGCGGCTGCCCTTTTGCTCATGTCGGCGGAAAAGGCAAAAGCACTCGGGCTGAAGCCGCTCGTCAGAATCAAGGCCCATGCCTCGGCCGGGATGGACCCCGCCTATATGGGTCTCGGTCCGATCCCCGCGGTAAGAAAGGTTCTTAAACAAACCGGTCTGACCATCGCTGAGATGGGCGTGATTGAACTGAACGAGGCCTTTGCGGTTCAGGCCATCGCCTGCATGCGTGAGCTGAAGTGCGATCTGGATAAGACCAACCTTCTGGGGAGCGGTATTTCCATCGGCCACCCGGTCGGCTGCACCGGTGCCCGCATCATTCTGGCACTCATGAACCAGATGGTGCGCAACAACGTGGAATTCGGACTGGCCAGCCTCTGTATCGGTGGGGGGCAGGGGATGGCTACCATCCTGGAGAGAGTTTAAAGGGGGGATCGGGACGGTTGCCGGCGATGGGGAGCCCGTTGTATGGAGGAGGAAAGGATCTTTTACCCTGATGGAATACTTTCATGGCTCCCCGGCTGGTTTCACTGGCCAATGGTACCCAAGCTGGAGCTTGGGTACCAGCTTAAGCAGGGTAAAGTGGAGCTTGGGAACCAGCGAAGGATGACCGCAAGTGCAGGATGGCATAAATTCTCACCCCATGGCGTAGCACGATTCCCCCCTTGAGGGGGTAGGGGGGTGTCAAGCCAAGAGCACATCCCCCTAAATTCCCCTTCCACGGGGGATTTCAAAGCATGCCGGACAGGGTGATCACCCACGCCAAGCTGTACTTGGTTTAATTCAATGAAGAATGGGAGACAAACCATGGATCACGACGACCAACAAGGGGGAAGCCCCGGCTCGATGTTCGCCGAGTGGATGAAATCCGCTGCGGATTTCTGGCTGTCGGCGGCCAGGAGCTGGGCTCCGGCCGCCCCCGAGGGTGGCAAAACCTCGTCGGCATTCTCGGGAGCCGACTTCGGCAAGATGCAGGAAGGCTGGCAGGCGCTTCTCAATATATGGCAGACTTCGGCTTCGGCGCTGGGTTCTCCCCAGACCCTGGAAGCCGTCTTCAAGGGGGCTGCCGCCTCGCCCGAAACGGCCATGAGAATGTTGCGCACCACCTGGGACGGCTATTCCCTGCTCTATCAGAGCTGGCTGAAGAAGGCCGGCAAGGTTGGGGAAGCCGCAAAACCACCAGGTTTTGAAGGACTTGAAGCGGGCACGTTCAAAGAGTGGACGGCCTTCTATGAAAAGGAACTGCAGCCTTTCTTCAAGATGCCTCAGGTGGGCTTGACCCGCCTGTATCAGGAACGGACGAACACGGCCCTGGACAAGTTTAATGAGATGCAGGCGGCGGTGGGCGAATTCCTCCATCATCTCAACGGGCCGGTTGAAAGATCGGTCAAGGCGATGCAGGGTAAGCTCGAGGAACAGGCTAAAGAGGGAAAACTCTCGGAGAATTTTAAGGACTACTACAACACGTGGATCAAGATTATGGAGGGGGATTACATGACCCTCTACAAAACCCCCGAGTATATTGATTCCTTGGGCCGGGCGCTCCGCGCCGTCGAGGAATACAAGATCGCCCGGGACAACGTGCTCACGGATCTCCTCCAGTTCCTTCCCATTCCTAACAATAAGGAGATGGACGAGCTCTATAAAGAGATTCACGTCCTGAAGAAAACCGTCAAGGAAATGGCAAAGAAGCTTAAGAAGCTGGAGTCGACGACATAACGGAGGACTCATATGAATGCATCTGGAATCCCGATCGACCTGATCATGGGGAAACTGGCCGAGGATGCGGAAAAATCGCAGGAACGCGTCCTCAAGGCCAGGGACGTCCTGCTGGGCCCGCTGGAAACGGACATTGCCACCACCCCCGCCGAGATCGTCTACGAGGAAGACCGCGTCAAGCTCAAACACTATCTACCCGTGGCCGAAGCTCGCGTAAAAACCCCGCTGCTCATGGTCTACGCCCTGATCAACCGCGAGACCATGCTCGACCTGCAGCCGGGCCGGAGCGTGGTCGAGAATATCCTCAAGGAAGGAATCGACCTCTATATGATCGATTGGGGCTATCCCACCCGCAAGGACCGCTACCTGGACATCGACGACCACGTCAACGGTTATCTCGACAACATCGTCGATGTCATCCGCGAGCGGCATGGCTTGCCCCGCATCAACCTCATGGGCATCTGCATGGGGGGAACCTTTTGCATCATGTATTCGGCGCTGCATCCGGAGAAGGTAAAGAACCTCATCACCACAGTTACTCCCAGCAACTTTGCCCACGACAAGGGCCTGCTCAACATTTGGGCGAGGGCCATCGACCCGGACCTGGTGGTGGAAACCCACGGCAATATGCCGGGTGACATGCTGAACATGGGTTTTCTCCTGCTCAACCCGGCCCGGCTGATGCTCGACAAGTACGTGGGCTACTTTGAAAACGTCCACGACAAGACTTTCGTAGAGAATTTCATTCGCATGGAAAAATGGATCTTCGACAGCCCCGATGTTCCCGGGGAAACCTTCCGCCAGTTCCTCAAGGACTGCTATCGAGACAACCTGCTCATTCAGAACAAGATGGAACTGGGCGGCAAGCGGGTCGATCTGCAAAACCTCACCGCGCCCCTGCTCAACATCTACGGCCGCTTTGACCATCTGGTCCCGCCTATTGCGTGTGAGCAACTGACGAGCAAGGTGGGCAGCAAGGACACTGAAGACCTGTGCCTGGAGACCGGCCACATAGGCATTTACGTCAGTGGCAAGTGCCAGAAGGAGCTGGCCCCCAAGATCGCCGGCTGGCTGCTGGCGAGAGACGGCAGCGAAGGGGCGGCGGCGGTTCCCGCCCCAGCCGGCAAGGATGAGCCGAAACCCGAGGCCGACGCCAAAAGCCGAACTGCGTCAACCAAGAAAGAAAAACAGCAAGTCCAGGGAGGATGATCATGAACGCTGCGGAAAAGAACGATTACTTCGAGGCCATCTGCAAGGTCAGCAGGGCCTTTGGAACGACTCTCGCCAGGGATGAACTGCTCAAGCTGATCGTCACCAGCGCCGTTGAAACGATGAAGGTGAAGGCCGCCCTGCTTTTTCTACACGACGAAGAGCGGGACCAATTCCGGGCCGCCGCCCAGACCGGCTTATCGGAAACCTATATCAAGAAGGGCCTCACCCAGCCGGGCAAATTGGTGCCCATCATGGAGAAAGAGGGTTATTTCTACGCCAGCGATTGTACCGCCGACAGCCGGGTGGACGGCCGCGAGGTAAAGAAGGCGGAAGGGTTGGCTTCCCTTCTAATCGTCCCGGTCATGGTCAAAGGCAGGCTCATTGGTGGGCTGGCCCTCTTTACCGATAGTCCCCGGGAGTTTTCGCGGCAGGAAATCGACTTCGGTACCGCCCTGGCCGAACAGGGCGGCATGGCCATCGAGCACGCCCGCCTGCTCGAACAGCTGCGACGTAACACCAATCTCTTTCTGGAGCTGGCCGTGGACATCAATTCCAGCCTCAATGTCAAGGAGGTGCTGCATGCCCTCACTGCGCATGTGGCGGACACTTTGAATGTGAAAGGCTCGGCTTTGCTGCTCCTGGATGAAAAGACCAAAAAGCTCGAGACGGTGGCAAGTTATGGCTTGAGCGACCGCTACCTCGGTCGGGGACCGTTGTTCATCGAAGGAAGCATTCAGCAAACGCTGGAAGGCAACCCCGTCCTGATTCGCGACGTCGCCAGCGACCCCCGCGTGAAGCACAAGAAAGAAAAGAAGAAGGAAGGGATTGCTTCCCTCCTCTCTCTGCCGGTCAAAACCAAGCAGGGCATCATCGGGGTGCTGCGGCTCTACAGCGCCACGATGCGGGAGTACAGTGAGGATGAAATCAAGTTGCTCACCGCTCTGGCTCATTTGGGTGGCATCGCCATCCAGAATGCCTCCCTCTATCTGGTCATCGAGAAGGATATGACCGATTTGCGGGACGAGATCTGGACGCATCGCGCCTATTTCTAGCCAGTGTTCATCCGGAAACCCTCACTTTGTGGGAGGGGCATGCTGCCGCGATCGGGGCTTAAAGCCCCTCCCACAAGATGAGCAGCCACTTTTCAGATGGACATTAACCAGCGCAAGAGACCTTCTCCGGAATGTTCCGTTCCCGGTCGGGCAGGCTCATGCAAACGACTGCTGCGGAATTGGGAAAAGTCCGAGGAAGGCCTTGAAACCTGCGTAGGGGAGCATGGGGAAACCGCAATGAGGATCATGTTTTGCCGCAAATACAACCGATATGTCAGCCAGAGCCATTGCGAACTCTTCAACAACGGCGACAGCTGTAAAGACTATGCCCCCTTTGATTGTTGGAGGAGCATCAAGGTGCTGTTGGAGGATAAAAGCCGGCCGCTGTGGGATGTGACTTCCATCCTGAAACCCTTCAACTGCAGTCTCATGGACCAGCTTCACCGCCGTAAGCTCAAGCGCCGAGTGCGCCTCCGAGGGCGGGGTTGATGGGAACTGAGCGACAACTCCACCTCGACTTCGAAAGAGCAGGGACAGCGACGGTAAAATCGTCTTTTGAGGCCGAGCGCTACTCTTCGGGAGGGGGATCTTGGTTGGTGCCTTTTCCAAGACCCGGAAACAGCTCGAACAAAGAGTCCAGCGTGGCAAAGGGGACCATGGGGTTGGGCGGCTGGGCAAAAAGGTCTTTACCCATATTGAGCCAGGTTCGAAACTGCTGGTCGAGGGCGGCCTTCTGCGCGAGGTAGTTTCTGATGGTGAGTTCCAGGTATTTTTCGAAGAACTCGCCGAGGACATTCTGGCCGTATTGAATGATCAGATGCAGCAGGGTTACCGGCAGGAGGCTGTTGTTCTTCCTGGCTTCCTCCACGATGATCTGGGTGAGGATGAAGGCCGTCATGTCCTCCTCGGTTTTGGCATCGATCACTTGAACCTGACGGCCCTCCCGGATGATGTCCGAGACCTGGCTGAGGGTGATGTAAGCGCTCTTTTCCGTGTCATAGAGGCGCCGATTGGGGTACTTCTTGAGCAGAACTTTCTCAGGCATCTCTTTCTCCTGACCGCAGCGGCCCGACGGTTTTTATCACATCGCAACAAAATGGATGTCAAACAAACTCTATTTTGCCTGAATACACCCTAAATGCAAACATTTTACCATGATAAATCCAGCTATTCTCTCATTTAACGGACAGACCATAACAATGTTGCATTGCATCATTTTGCCCTTGACATTGCTGCCCCAGCCATTAGAATAGGCTCACCTTTGATCAAGGGCGGGAGAAGTTGCATCGCTTATACCAAAAATACAGGAGGCAAGACAAACATGGAACCGCTCAAGATGGCAAAACAAATGATCGACTTTCAGAAGGCCACCTTCGACAATACCTTTGAGGCCATGGTCTTGTTGCAGGACCAAACGGAAAGGATGTTCGCAACCTTCATGGAACAAGCCGCGTTCGTCCCCGAGGAAGGGAAGAAGATGGTACGCGACTGGGTTCAGACCTTCAAGAAGGGCCGCGAGGAATTCAAGAAAGCCGTGGATGAGAGCTTCAACAAGGTGGAATCCTACTTTGCCCAGGCGGCAAAATAGCATCGTTCAGAAAACTGGTGCCGGTTGGCTTGAAGGTTAGAAGGCTGAGGGCCGAAGGCAGGCAAAAGCACCTAAGGAGTGGGGCAATGGACCAGAAAGAGATCGTCAAGCAGATGCTTCAGTACCACCGAACCGCCTTTGAAAACGCCTTCACCGGCCTGACCATGGTTCAGGATCAGATGGAGAAAACCATGGAGATGTTCATAAAACAGGCCGCATGGTTGCCCGCGGAAGGCAAAAAGGTCGTGGAAGAGTATACTAAAGCGTGTAAAACGGCTCGTGAAAATTTCAAGAAGGTGGTGGACGAGGGCTATAAGAAGGTCGAAGACTTTCTCAGCGGCGCCGCATAGGATTGCCTTCAATGGGACCGGGCAGTGCCAGGACTCCCCCCGGCGCGGTTTTGTCGCGTCCGGGGGAACCCATTGCTGTTGTTCAAGCTCAGCGGATTCCCCCCTTGAGGGGGCAGGGGGGTGTCAAGCACCAAGACATCCCCCTGAATCCCCTTCAAAGGGGGAGTTCTCCGTGCGCTTTTCGTTAAGTCAACAGCATTTCGGAGGGAACCGGGCCACCCTAACTTGAAGCATCCGTACCACCACATTGCCGTGTCTGAAGGGGAGAATCATTGATGGACAAGTCAGGCAGTTCGTCCGTACAAGATTATAATATTTGGCTGGAATCTTTTCAGAGAACCTCAAAGTGGCAATCCCAAACCTTCGAAGCATTCCTCAATTCACTGAAAGGTGTCATCATTTTCGGAAACGGGCTTCTCAGGTACACGAGCGACTTCATGGCTCCGGCCTGGAATGCCGCAGGCTGCTTTTTGAGCTCGGAACGCAGAAAGCTCCAACACACTCCAGTGGTTCAGAGCCTCAGCGACTACGCAGACCTTGGGCGCTTCAATGCTAATTTGTACGCAAAGGCGGCCCTCAGCCCCCTGGCGCTTAACGACTACGCCCTGCGGCAGATAAACGAGGCCTTCCTGGCGATGCTCAATACCCTCTTCGACCGCGAAGGGGAGGACCTTGCGCAGTTCACCGGCCGAAAGGCCCAGCTCCTGGATCTGGTAGTGAACGATTACCCCAAAGCCATCACGGAAATAAAAGCGGAGTACGGCTTTCATTTCGACCGGGACCGTTATGTCAAAGCTGGCGAGACCGAGCGCTTTGAACTGTATCAGGTCCTTCCCTGGGACCCCAGGGTCAAGGTCAAAGAAGACGGCAAGCCCGTCATCATCATCCCCCCCTATGTGTTGGGAGCAAACATCCTGGCCTTTCTGCCAGGGGAGAACAAGAGCTACTCGCACTGTTTCGCCAACCAGGGCATCCCCACCTACATCCGCATCATGAAGGAGATTGAGACCAACGAAGCGGTGCAGTTGATGACTCTGGAGGACGACACCCTGGACACCCGCCTGTTCTGTGAGAGGGTGGTGGCCAAACATGGCCGTCCCGTTACCCTGAACGGGTTTTGCCAGGGGGGCTACCTGACGACGGTAGCGATCCTCTCGGGAGAGCTGGACGGTCTCGCGGATGCCCATATAACCTCCGTAGCCCCCATCGATGGCTCGCGGAGCACGTCTCTGGTCGAATTCATGAGCGATACCCCGATCCGCTTCCGGGATCTGGGTTATTCGGTGAAGAGTCTTCCCAATGGCATTCCGGTCGTTGACGGCAGCATCCTGAGCTGGGTCTACAAACTGAAAAGCATTGACAAGGAAGCTCCCGTTTACACCTTCTTGAGGGATCTCCTGATGTTCGACAAGCCGGGACAAGTGGCCAGGATCAACAAGACCGCAGCAGCCATCAATCACTGGATGCTCTATGACAAGACCGACCTTCCCCTTGCGATCACTCAGGCGAGCTTCGCTTCCTACACCATCCCCATAACCGAGGATGGGACTCTTCCGGTAAAGCTGTTCAATCGTCCCCTCAACTTGAAGCGTTTCAAGGAAAAGCATGTCCCGTGGCTCATCTGCATTGCCGAAAAGGACGATCTGGTCGACGAAGCGGCGAGCCTTGCCCCTCTTGACTGGGTGGACGCCGAAGTAACGGTTTTTCCCAAGGGGCACACGGCCATGGCGACCTCATGGTCCTTGCCGACTTCGGAGTGTGCCTTGGATGCCTGTTTCAGCCACCCCCATGCCCGCCCGGGTTCCCGCCCCGACGGGCCGTGTCGGGGTCCGGTCCGGTACCAGCTGGATCTGGATGAAGCCCACTCACAGCCGAACTGACAAGGACCCAAGCCATGGACCGACAGTTTCTGGAATTCTGGGGCAATTTCATGCTCAATGCAGCCAAGAGCCAAAAACAAGTTGAAGACCTTACGGCCTGGTTGAAGGGGGGTCTCAAGGGCTTCGAGGAGCTTTCCTCCCTTTTCCAGGAGGTCTACGGAATGGGAGACCGAGGTCAAGAAGATCCGGAAGGCGGGGGAGCGTGGGCAGCGGCTCAGGAAAACTTCACCAAATCCTATAGGGAATACCTCGCCCTGCTCGGCGTTGTTCCCCGCGAAGAATACCTGGCCCTGGTCAGGAAATACGAAGAACTCAAAGCCAAAGTGGCATCACAGGAGGAGACCATCCAGCACTTGCGCCAGCTGCTGTCCCAGGGCAATCCGGAAGGATACCAGGAGGTGGCCGGGCAGCTCGAAGCGCTGGTCCAAAAACAAGGCGAACAATTTCAGAGATTGATGGAGAGCTTCGCCGCATCAACCAGGAAGAACAGTAACCCCTAAACCTCTTCTCCTGGAAAGGAGAGGCAATAAGGATCAAGTATCATCGCCGCAGCCAGAGCGTAGCCGTGAGCGGGCTTCAACGAAATATGAACCGCGATTCCGCTCCGTAGCCATGACGCAACCCCTGCGGCGGTTCGATACTTGGGTCCGTTCCGCTCACCATAATGGTCTCCCGACTCTCGGTCCCACGATAAATTTGCATACCCCTCTTGTTAACTCGCCAGAGTTGTGCTTTGTTTTGTACCTGTGAACTTTGCAGGGTTCTCAAGGCACCGTATAATGAGCATTGACTACTCTTGACGCTTTGCTGAAACAAGATTTCGACCAGCTTAGTTCTGGAGGATTCGCCTTGACGGGTTGCAAGTTTCCAGCTGCCTCCTGCCACTTTGAACAGGGACCGATCCGGCCACCCAGCGAAGCGGGCAGTCTGCTGCTCCGGTTCACCCGGAACTGCCCGTGGAACAAATGCACTTTCTGCCCGGTCTACAAGGGGCAGGCGTTCAGTCGGCGAAGCCTGGAAGAAATCCGGCGGGACATCGATGCGGTTGCCCACATCATTGACGACCTGCGGCAGCTGTCGTGGTCGCTGGGACTAGCAGGCCAGGTCAACCAACAGGTCATGAACCGGGTCCTGACCAGCCCGGCCTACGGTGGGCATTACCGGTATGTCGCCATGTGGGCCTTCACAGGAGCCGGGCGAGTCTTCATCCAGGATGCCAACAGCCTCATCCTGCCCACCGACCTCCTGGTGGCGGCCATCCATTATCTCCGGCAGAGGATTCCCGGCATCGCAAGGGTGACCAGCTATGCCCGCAGCAGCACCCTGGCGCGAAAGAGTCTCGACGAGCTGAAACAAATCCACGAGGCCGGCCTCGACCGCGTCCATGTCGGCCTGGAAAGCGGCTCGGATCGAGTGCTCGCATCAGTTAAGAAGGGCTGCACTGCTGAACAGCACATTACGGGCGGGAGAAGGGTCTTCGACGCCGGCATGACCCTTTCTGAATACATCATGCCCGGCCTGGGAGGCAGGCAATGGTCACGGGACCATGCGCTGGAGACCGCCCGGGTCCTCAACGCCATCAACCCTCATTTCATCCGTCTCCGCAGCCTTCGCATCCCCGATCGCGCCCCGCTTTACCAGGATCTCACAGCGGGCTGCTTCATCCCTCTTTCCGACGACGATACCGCCCGCGAAATAAGACTGTTCCTGCAATCCCTGGACGGCATCACCAGCACCCTCACGTCGGATCACATCATGAACCTGCTGCCGGAAGTCGAGGGCACTCTGCCACGCGACCTCGACTCAATGCTGGCGGTGATCGACCGATACCTGGAACTTCCAGCCGAGGACCGGCTGCTCTACCGGCTGGGTCGTCGCGGCGGCGCCGTCCAGGGACTGGCCGACCTGGAGAACCCCGATCTGAAGCTGCGCCTCGAGGAAGCGCGCCGCGACCTGGAGGCCAAGTCGGGGAAGGATTTGGAGCAGATCATTACGGAACTGGGGGATCAGTATATCTGATGAAAAGCGAATGATGAATGTCGAATGTCGAATATCGAACCGCAGAAGGGAGAAGGGCTGAGGCCGTGGGGTAGATGCTGCCCCGCTTGTTCCTGAACTCCAGCTGGCGAACCAACATTTGAATGATTTCTTCGTGTGACTTCGTGTGACTTGGTGGATGAAAAAGTGGCCAAGAGGGGGGCGGGTGGTTTTTGACTGCCCTGAACAGGAGCATCGGCGTGGCGAGCATCACGCTTCAGGAGTGCCCGAAAGTCTATCTGCTGGAAACTCATCGTTCTAAAACCCCCGAGGCGACCTTGCGGGTTATCGAAAGAACCGGCAACCAGCTGGACCTGATATCGCCCCGCGACGTCACCGATCTGGACCGCATCGGCCTGCCGGTCTTCACCTGTGACCGGATCCGCCCTGATGGTTCACGCACTACCCACACCGGTAAGGGCATTTCCAAAACTCAGGCCCAAGTGTCGCTCACGATGGAGGCCATCGAACGCTACTGTTCGGAATTCCGCGATGAATACCGCGACCGCCTCGTTTTCGGCAGCTACCGGGAACTCCGCCAACACCTCAACCTGTTGGACCCTGAGAACCTGATCCTCCCTGCGTTTTCCAACTACCGGCCGGATCACGCCCGCTATTGGGTGTGGGGCTTTGACCTCAGCGCCCGTGAGGAAATCCTGATTCCTGCGGGTGCGGTCTATCACCCGTTTGCTCTTGACGAGCATCCCCTGATCCGGACTCATACCAACGGCCTCGCCACCGGGAACACTATCGAGGAAGCCATTTTCCACGGCATGACGGAGGTTATCGAGCGGGATGCCTGGAGCATCGCCAGGTTTCGCCAGGATATGAACGCCGCTCTGAGCGTTGAGGACCGGGCTGAGCACCGGTTTCTTCTCGAAATCATCGAGAAGTATGAGCGGGCAGGAATTGAGGTCACCGCTCGTGACCTCACCACCGATCTCGGCGTCCCCGTCATCGCAGCCTTTGCCGAGGACCTTCACCATCCCGGGCTGCCGCCCTGCGACGGCTTCGGCGCCCATCTCGACCCCCGCGTCGCCATGGCGCGCGCCCTGCTCGAACTGGCCGCGACCCGCGCTTGGTTCCTGCAAAAGCACGGCCGGGAAAGGCTGCAAAGACCGTCTTCGCCTCGCCATGGTGAACCGGACGGCGAGGACCCGCGCTTCCATGCGTCCGAACTGAAGCCGCTTGGAGAGATGCCAAGCCGGTACAGTCATGACCTTCGCGAGGACATCAAGACCCTGCTGGAGACCCTCGAACGATGCCGAATCAAACAGACTCTGGTCGTCCCCCTCACCCGGCCGGAACTGGGCATCCCTACCGTGCGGGTGATCATCCCCGGTCTGGAAGTCTACTGCTTTGATCGCGAGCGCAAAGGCGACCGGCTGTACCAACCTTGAACGCTTCCTAAACCCTGTTGCCAGTAGTTGCGCGTTTCGGGTTGCGGGTTGCGGGTTGGTGCTCTTCAGGTATTTCCGGGTGTCCCGAAGGGGCATGACACTGACCAAAAAAATAACACTTGTTTTGGGACGGTTCCTAACTCGCAACTCGCAGCTTGTCAAAGCAGCCGCCCCAGTGCTTGATCGCCGAATTCTCTGACATATTAACAAACTGTCACCTCGGCGGGTCTTTGGCCTGAGTCGAGGAAGCATGATAAAATTCCATTCCGGCCAAGAGCATGCCGGAATAACGAGGGGGGGAGGTCACAAAATACCAATCATTAACACAATCAGGCACCAGTCTCAGGAAAGGAGTAGCAGGGAATGAAGACAGGATTCATTGGACTGGGCATCATGGGCAAGCCGATGGCCGGAAACCTTCTCAGGGCAGGCTATCAGCTGGTGGTCTGTAACCGAAGCCAGGGAGCGGTACAAGAACTCGTCGCCGCCGGAGCCGAGGCAGCATCCTCTCCCCGGGAAGTGGGCGCCAGATGCGGTGTCATCGTGACCATGCTACCCAATTCTCCGCATGTCAAGGAAGTGGTCCTGGGTCCGAACGGCATTCTCGAAGGCGCAAAGCCCGGGACGGTCATCATCGATATGAGCTCGATCTCGCCCCTGGCAGTGAGGGAGATTGCTGCAACGGCGGCCGAAAAGGGGATCGAAATGCTGGACGCGCCGGTGAGCGGGGGAGAACCGAAGGCGATCGATGGAACCCTTTCCATCATGGTGGGCGGCAAGCAAGAAATCTTCGACCGCTGCTTCGAGCTCCTGAGCACGCTGGGCACGTCGGTCGTCCATTGTGGCGACATCGGCGCGGGAAACGTCACCAAGCTGGCCAACCAGATCATTGTCGCCCTCAATATTGCAGCCATGTCCGAGGCGCTGGTGCTCGGGGCAAAGGCCGGTGTGGCCCCCGAAACCATCTACCAGGCAATCCGGGGAGGACTTGCCGGCAGCATGGTGCTCGATGCCAAAGCCCCCATGGTGCTGAATGGCAACTTCAAACCGGGATTCCGTATCGAACTGCACCTGAAAGACCTGGCCAACGCCCTCGAAACCGGCCATGAAGTCGGCGTTCCCCTCCCCCTGACAAGCCAGGTGATGGAGATCATGCAGGCCTTGAAAGTGGACGGCAGGGCCGACCATGACCATGGCGGGATCATTCAATTCTACGAAAAGCTTGCCCACTTTGAGGCCAGGAAGCACTAATACCGGCAGGGGCGCGGGTTCAGCAGTGCTGCCATAGCGCCTCCCCACGGGGCAAATCTCCATCCTGGGAAAGACTACAACTGCCCCCTCCAGGGGGCGTTCGCACTGCCCGATTCAGCCGCCTGTCAGCTGTCGATGAGGGCCTGGATATCGGCCGGATAGTCCACCTTTTGCGGCAGGAAGATCAGTTCCGGGTCGACAAATTCCCGCAGCACGAAGAGCTCGCGGTAGGTCGGCCGGGGTGTATCGCCGGTGACCCGTGAAACGTTCAACTCGAATCCGCAGTTCTCCTTGATCTGATCCACCGTAATCCCCGGATGGGCGGTTTCGAGATAGATGACGCCATGGTCATCGAAGCGATAGACGCCCATGTTGGTTACCACCGCTACCGGCCCGCTGTCGGCGAAGGGCGTACCTTTCCATACCTCCCGTTTGGGCTTCCATTCCCTCGTCTTGAAGTCCCAGCACCACCATCCCGGCGTGGTGGTGTATTCGTTCCGCTCCAGAAACCGCCTCTTTTCCTGGAGGATGATGAAGGCCGTGCGCCGGGCCATGGTGCCGATATCGGAATTACCACCCGAACCGGTGAAGCGGTGAGTGGGCTGAAAATAGTCCCCGATTGAAGTGACGTTGACTCCACCATACTTGTCAATGGCGGCACCTCCGAGAAAGCCGAGGCTGACAAAGCCCTGTTGGAGGTAATAGCCGAAGGTGTCAACCAGCCCTCCGAGGCTGGAGCTCATGTTGGCCGCCCGCTGATCGCAGACCGACATGGGGACATGCATGGTCTTACCGTCACAGACCCCCGACTCGTAGATGAGAAGGGCGTGCGGCGCATTGAGGAAGTTCGCCGTCATGATTCCGACCATGGGCAGCCCGGTGCCGGCGAAAACGATATCATCGTCCCGGACCTCATGAGCCACGGCAATGGCCATCAGCTCCGGCAGAATGAACTCCCCGGGCTTGGCCGGTTCGTCGGGAATCCGGTCGATGAGCTCCATCAAGTCTTCCATTGATTTGGCCATGTTCGCTTCCCTCCTTCCTAGTAGCCGCCGCGCGCGACGGACAGGGGCATCTTCATCCTGGGGGCCGGCTTTTTCCCTCGCATGATGCGGGTGCTGTAGCCGGTAACACTGTCGGCTTTGAGGTCCAGGAGTTTCTTGGCCCCTAACCTGGTGATCATGTCCTCCCATGATGCCGGCTCATAGACCCATTCTTGAAGCCACTTCCGGAGGTCCTCCTGGTTTCTCGAAGCGGCGTCCATAGCGCGCATGAAAGGGGCGTCATAGTCGTAGAAGAAAGGCACTGAACTGGGGAAGGCTCCCCATGGCTGTTCCACGACGCAGTCGACCGTGAAATAAGGAATCTGATTGGCTTCGGACTGCTTGCGGAGCTCCGCTTCGGGAACGATTTCCTCACAGATCACCACCACTTTGTCACTGGCAAAGGCGATTTCCTTGTCGATGGTCCCGATCCCGCGCCATCTGGCGGTGCCCTTATCGCCGGCCTGTGCCACATGGATCACCGCCAGTTCAGGGCGGGCGGCCGGGAGCAGCACCAGTTCCCCATCGCCGTAGAAGGGTTCTTCCATCTGGATGAATTTCTTCCTGGCGATTCTGGGATTCTTGCCGTCTCTCAGACCGGCCCGCCCCAGCGCATCATAGTCCGGGTTGTAGAGGTCGGAACCGAGAGGCGCGTAGTAGGGAATGAACGGCGCTCCGATGGCTCCCGCCAGGAACCTCATGGCCATGGCCCCGTGGGAGTAGTCCTCGAGGATCATCTTGCCGGCCTTGTAATTCCTTTCCAGGTTGACATCGAGCTTGCCCGCCATCTCACCCCAGCCCATCCAGTCGGTTTCGTAGATCTTGATGGCCCCGACCGCGTTCAGCAGCCAGGTGCAGACGCTGCCGTGCCGGTCTAGCACGTGGATGTCCTTGAATCCCTGCCGCACCACTTCCCAGGCAAATGCCACCGGGTTGCGGTTGAACCCCGTAAAACCGCTGAAGGCCATGACAATCCCATCGTGCATGTACTTCCTGACCGCCTCTTCGAGGGTCAAAACCTCCACCTTTTTGGTCTTCTCGCGAATTCGCGGCATTGTTCCACCTCCTTCTCGTGTTGGCTAACAGGCAACGCTAATGATGTTCATGGACATAGAACGGCCATTTATGGAAGAACCATTCATTCCACAGGAGCGGGATGATCCACCAGAAATTCCAGATGAGGGACTCCCCGTGGATGTAGCGCTCCCCCAGGTCGCCCGCCATGTGATGGATGCCGAGCCCCCAATGGCCGAAGTTGACCAGGTAATAGAGGATGTAATTGATCACCATCAGGACCAGCACCCCGATGGTCCGATACCAGAAGGCACCCCAGGAATCCTTGTCCGCCATCGGGCACATGTCATCGAAGTAGTGATGCCAGGCCAGAAAAGGAATGAGGGTGAACCCGGCAATTTCGGCAGCGTGATACCAGAGAAAGCGCGGCACTTCCTTCGCCCCCCCCGCCAGATGGTGCACGACCTGCTCCATGTTGATCCAGATCGGCGCCAGGACCACGCACAGCCAGGCCAATAAGTAGCCCAGAAGGACGTTGCCGATGAACGAAACATTGCCTTTCCAGGGTTGCGGCAGGGTGATGAGGGTCCAGGGTTTCATGCGCCAGACATTGGGGGTCATGAAGAGGACGATGATCATCCACTCCCACCAGCCAAAGACCCAATGCACATGAATCGTACCGGCAATACCGCCCCACCAGGGGGTATTCATGGCATAGGCCTTGCCGAAATTGACTTCCCAAAGCCATCCCCAAAAGGGCACAATGAGTACCACATAGAAGAACATGGTCAGCAGACTGCACCAGCCGATGTCCGCAATACCTGCCTGCGGCTGCGTCAGATTGCTGGGACGGATCGGCCATTTGCCGTAGAGGATGGTAACGAAAGGGTAGGAATAAAAGCCGATGAGCACGAAGGTTACGATGGCTCGCTGAGCGAACAGGCCCTTGTGGGGGTCGGTCAGCACTTCGAGCGTGAGGGTCTTGCCGCAAGCCTCGGGCAGGATTGTCGCTCCCGTAGCAGCCAGGTTCTCCAGGTTGCACTGGCTCAAGAAATTGAAGCCGAGCCCGAGGATGCGATAGAAGATGACATGGATGACAAACCAGACCACGATCAAATTGACCACGGTCTCGATAATCCCTCGCCACGGCTGGCCAATGTCCTGAAACGGCCAATCCCCCAGGAACATGTGCTGCCAGAGGCCGACCAGAATCATCATGGCGAGATACATGACGAAGGGGTAGGGAAACCCTCCGACGGGCCCCCGCGGATCGCTGAAGATATACCAAGTAAGCCATGCTACCAGAAAGAAAACCATGGATGAGATGATGCCGGTGACGGGCTGCCCCCAACGAGGTCGTAACTGCTCTGCCATCTCTGTTTCCTCCTCTCTGAATGGTAGTTATACTGGTTAACGGTGCAGTCTTGGACCTATCTCCGATTCTGGATTCCAGAAACTCATGACCCTTCAGGACACCTGGAAACACCTGAGAAGGACCAATGGGAACCGGCAACTCGGAACTTTCTAAAGCAGAGCAGATACCGCAGGAAACAGAATACTGGCCCGGCCGGGCAGCCCCGGCACGCCCCTTGACCAACTCTGAAATGACAGCCTCAGCTGGAGGCCTCTATAGGTAGTGCGGTAACACTTATCATGGAACGATAACGTGAGATCACTTTCGGTCGCGAGGCCACGGGCCGGCACCAGCCCACCCCGCTCCAACCGGAAGCGACAATGAAGAGAACGGGCGCATCGCATATTACTGCTTGGATAGAGTTACGACAGCGAATCACCCATAGCGCACTTCTCCCAAGCTGGTCAAGCAGATTTTTATTGACACGGCGAGAGCCTCTGATTTAAGTCTTTCCATACTGAAATCGCACGGATATTCATTCACCACAACCCGTGCTCGGCTTTCGTTTTTCGTCCCGGCAATGGTCTCTTGTCAGAATATCCAGGAGGTGAGCAAAATGGGAAAAGGAATGCTTTCTGAAACAGCACTGGAAAGGATGGAACAAGAGTACCGGGAATGGCTCGCCGAGTACCGGAAAGCCGTGCAGAAAATGCCCGAACGGCTGGGGCGCTTCTCTACCGTTTCGGACATGCCCATCGCACCCCTCTACACCCCCCTGGACCTGAACGAGCGGGACCACTTTGAAGACATCGGCCTGCCGGGGCGCTACCCCTTCACCCGGGGCGTACAAAGCACCATGTATCGGGCACGGTTATGGACCATGCGCATGTTCGCCGGGCTCGGTTCCGCTGAAGACACCAACAACCGCTTTCATTATCTTATCAGCCACGGCGAAACCGGGCTCAGTACCGCCTTCGATTTTCCAACGCTCATGGGATATGACACGGACTCCCCGCTGGCCCGCGGCGAGTGTGGAAAATGCGGGGTTGCTATCGATACCATCGAGGATATGCGGCGCCTCTTTGCCAACATCAATCTCGAAGAAGTGACCACTTCCATGACCATCAATCCGCCCGCCTCAATCATCTGGGCCATGTATCTGGCCAATGCTGAAAACGAGGGATACGACCGGAGGAAGCTGGGGGGCACCATCCAAAACGACTGCCTCAAGGAATTCATTGCCCAGAAGACCCTGATGCTGCCCCCCGAACCGAGCCTGCGGCTGGTGGTCGACACGGTGGAATACGGGAGCCGGGAGGTGCCTCGCTGGAATACCATCAGCATCAGCGGCTATCACATCCGCGAAGCCGGCTCCACCGCCGTCCAGGAACTGGCTTTCACCATCTACGACGGCGTCTGCTACGTCGAAGAATGCATGAAACGCGGCCTCGACGTGGATGAGTTCGCCGGCCGGCTTTCCTTCTTCTGGAATTCTCATATCGATTTTTTTGAAGAAATTGCCAAAATGCGGGCCGCCCGCAGGCTTTGGGCACGCCTCATGAAAGACCGCTTCAAGGCGAAGCATCCACGCTCCATGCTGCTCCGCTTTCATACGCAGACCGCCGGCTGTTCCCTGACCGCCCAGGAACCTTATAACAACATCGTTCGCACGACCACCGAAGCCCTCGCGGCAGTCCTTGGCGGCACCCAGTCCCTTCACACCAATTCGCTGGACGAGGTCTACATGATCCCCAGCGAACGAGCAGTCCTCATCGCTCTGCGCACGCAGCAGATCCTGGCCGAGGAAGCCGGGGTGGCCAGCGTCATCGATCCTCTCGCCGGTTCCTATTTCGTCGAGGCGCTCACCAACAAGATGGAAGAGGAAGCCAGGGTCTATATCCGCAAACTGGATGAACTCGGCGGCATGGTGGCGGCCATCGAGCGGGACTATCCGCAGATGGAGATTGCCGATGCCGCCTACCACTACCAACAGCAGCTCGAACAGGGTGACAAGGTCATTATCGGCGTCAACAAATACCCCTCGGATCGCCCCGAACTCGAATTCGTCCTGAAGATCGATGAGGAACTGGAACGACGGCAGATCGAGCGGACCCATGCCTATAAGGCCAGGCGCGACCAGAGTCGTTTCCAGAAAGCCATGGATGAGCTCCGGAGACGGTGTGAAGGACCACCCTGCTGGGACAACAATGTCATGCCGGCCCTGCTCGAAGCAGTCCGAGCCGGAGCCACCGAACAGGAATGTTGCGACCTCTACCGGCAGGTCTTCGGCACCTATTCGGATCCCGGCTCGTTCTAGCAGGCGGTATCAGGGCTTGTCGATTAGAGAAGAGGAGGGTTTTCATGGCAAATGAAAGGAAGCTGCGGATATTGGTAGCCAAACCGGGCCTTGACGGCCATGACCGGGGGGCGCGCGTTATCGCCAGGGCCTTTCGGGATGCCGGCTACGAAGTGATCTACACCGGCTGTCACCAGACTCCCGAACAGATCGTGAGCACCGCCATTCAGGAAGACGTGGACCTGATCGGCCTGAGCATCCTCTCCGGGGCTCACACCTATTCCTTTCCCCGCGTGCTGGAACTCTTGAAAGAGAACCAGGCCGAGGATATCACCGTTATCGGCGGCGGCATCTTTCCCCTGGAAGACATTCCCAAACTCAAGGAGATCGGGATCAAGGAGATCTTTGAACCGGGTGCCAAACTCCAGGATATCACAGCCTGGGTCCGCGACCATGTAAAACCGCGGGAGGCTCTGACGGCCTGAGTCGAGCCTGAGGCGACAGGAAAAACTCGAAATGCTCTTTTCGTGCCGCTTCGTGTGACTTCGTGGAGGATAGGAGCAGGACAAAGGGGGCGACTGCCCGGTCGTGCCGGCCGGGACCGTCCCTTGCGGATCGCCAACCCCTTGGGAGGCCATCGCAGCATGAGCATCGCCGAACGGATCATTTCCGGAGACCTGCGGGCGGCAGCGCGCCTCCTTCGTGATATTGACGATCAGATTGCTGGCGCCCGAGACCTCCTCAAAGCGCTCTACCCCCATACCGGCCGGGCTCACGTGATTGGCTTCACGGGCTCCCCGGGAGTCGGCAAGAGCACGCTCGTAGATCAGATTACCGCGCTTTTTCGGCGGGATGGTGCCAGTGTCGGCATTCTGGCGGTCGATCCCACCAGTCCCTTCAGCGGGGGCGCCATCCTGGGTGACCGTATCCGCATGCAGCGCCATTTCCTCGATGCCGGCGTGTTCATTCGCAGCCTGGCAACCCGGGGCGCATTCGGTGGCCTGACGCGGTCCACCAACGACATGGTGAATGTCCTGGACGCCATGGGCAAAGACGTCATTCTGGTAGAAACCGTCGGTGTGGGCCAGGATGAGGTCGATATTGCGAGCAGCGCGCATACTACCGTCCTCGTCACGGTACCCGGCATGGGGGATGAGGTCCAGGCGCTGAAAGCCGGAATCATGGAAATCGGCAACATCTTCGTGGTCAATAAGGCGGATCGTGAAGGCTCGCGTAAGACCGTGCGCGAGCTGCGCAACCTCATCGAACTGGGTCTCAGGCGACGGGAGGACAACGGCTGGGAGCCGCTCATTGTCGAAACGGAAGCGATCAAGGGCCGCGGCCTCGAGGACCTCTACCACAGTATCCACCGGCACCGGCAATACCTGTTCGACCACCCCGAAGAGCTGCGGGAAGCGCTCCGCAAGCGAGCCCGCAATCAACTCGTGGAAGCGCTCAAGGACCAGGCCCTGCGTGCCATTCTCGAGCGGCTTGCAAGCCGGGCTGTCTCCCTAGACTCCCTCATCGAGAAAATCCTCGCCAAAGAGGCTGATCCTTATTCTCTGGTCAACACTATTCTGGCCGCCGAACTGCGCCCGGAGGCCACAACCCAGGCCCAGCCTCCCGGCAGCCAATAATATCTCGTAGCCCTCTTATCTTTTCTTGCCCTCGACCAGGCAGGTGAAAGCCTCGCTCAGGCGGATGAACGATTCCTGGTCACCACCGCGGTCCGGATGGAGCTCTTTGGCCTTCCGCCGGTAAAGTCGTACCAATTCCTTGCGTTCCATAGCCACCATCCTCTCGCGGCTGATCCCGAAAAGTCGGCAGGCAGCGTCGACACCCATTCGAGGAACTGCCGGCCTGGGAGGGGAAAACCTTTGCCGCCGCAGGATTTCGCGCAAATCCTCGGGCCGGAGGCCACCCGCCGTCTCCGCATCGAAATAAAGGACCAGGTATTTCACCAGATACGGATGGAGTCTGCTGCCGTCATGGCGGTCGACTCCAGCAAAGTAGGTTTCATCCGCGTTCATGTCGCACAGTGCGCTCATGACCCACTGGTCCACCTCATCCTGATCCAGCGCGGCAGGCTGGTTGCGCCAAGGATGGTGGGGGAATTTCGTTTGCAGATGAAGGGCCGTGAATACGTACGAGCACACTTCCTGGGGCCGCAGCACCCTCTCCATGCCCTCGATCACATGCTCGATCTCATCACGGCTTTTTTCCATGAGCACCTTGAGGAACCCCCAGGGCCGCCCATCCAGATCGCCGATATCCACTCGCCCACAACGCAGGAAGTGCAGTCGACGTTTGTCAAAACTGTGGAGATGGCGCTGCCGTTGGGCAACCTCCTCGGAAGAACGAGCATCCTGCGTGTCCCTGGAACCGCCTCGGCGACGGTAGCGTTCGACCACGCGGCGGACTTCCGGGCGTAAGAACGGAAGAAAAAGATGCTCCAGATCGTCACTCGTAAATACCTCTCCCTGAGCCAGCAGCCTTTCTTCCAGATCGGGTTCGAAATAGAAGCCATTGCCACCCGGGTAGACGATATACTCACCCGGATCGAGCCCAAGATCGAGCAGATCCCGGCTTTTCCAGCACTCCCCTTCCCGGTAGGAGGATCGGATTACATGGTGAAGACCATCCTCGTTCTTGACCCGTCTCAGATACAACGGCAACACTCCTTCCAAATAGAGCCCGGCATCGGCGCCAACCGCCCCCTTGCGCAGTTCACCTGAGAGACTGCTTCGAAAAGTTGCGAGTTACGGGTTGCGAGTTGCGAGTTACCAGTGGCAGTTGCCTGTCAACTGCGGTCCTTTTCATGTGTCTTCGGGTGTCCCACGGGGACATGAGCAACTGCTTTGAGACTTGATGCTGTAATAAACGCAGACACAAAGCAAGCAGCACCAGCTGGCCATTCGTCGTCAAGGGCACGATTCTTGAGCTATGAAGAGCCAAAAACCGGCTTCCCTCCCAGCAATGGCACCAAGGCGGATGATGAACACTGCAACAACACCCCCCTGCCCCTGTAAATCGGGGTTTTTCTGACGTGATTACAGCTCATTACACCCCATAGCCCCCCCAAGGGGGGAATCACATCGCCTAATTCAACAATATTGCCCCCTGGGGATCCATTGGCAATGACCAGTACCATGCGACCCCCGTTTTATCCACCAGGCCACACCAAGCCCTGAGAAGACCCACGAACCACCCCTTCACCCCTTCACCGCTTCGTCGCGGTAGGAATGCCGGTTACCCGGCACCCCCCGCACAGATCCGTACGTGCAGATTTCCTGCATACGGCTCCTACTTCGAGTATATGGCGTGAAAACGTACATCAGGATACAGGTGCAAAATCCGACCCTTGGGAAGCCAGCGGTCGACTACATGGCGAAAACGGCTCCAGAGATGGTTGTCGCGCTGTCCTCGGCGCCTCAGGGCACGGAACCAGTGCCGGGCGACCTGAGTCCGGAAGGCCCTGATGCCTGCAAAGTTGCCCGGAACAGCATGGTAGTTCATGAAACCCTGTACGACCGACCGGAGCCATTTCCCCAACTCGGGGATGGGCTCGTGACGCCTGCGCATGAGCGTCTGCTTCACATCCTTCAGCTTGCGGCAAAGCCGCTTAGCCATGGTCTTGCGCTTGATGGTGAAGCTCTTCCACTTGCGGTTTGTCGTGCAGATATGAGTAAACCCAAGGAAATCAAAAGTCTCGGGCTTCCCTTGGCCACGCTGCTTCCGGTTCGCGGCAGCAAAGCGCCCAAACTCGATCAGTCGGGTCTTGTCCGGGTGCAAACTGAGACCGAATTTGCCCATGCGCTCGGTGAGCTCCCCGAGAAACCGTTCCGCCTCTTCCCGGTATTGAAACCCCATGACGAAATCATCGGCGTAGCGAACGATGATCACCTCACCCCGGGCATGTCGCCCACGCCACTGCTGTACCCAAGGTCCAGCACGTAGTGCAAATAGACGTTGGCGAGCAAAGGCGAAACTACGGCCCCTTGGGGAGTCCCCAGCTCCGTCTTCGACCAGATGCCTTCCTCCATGACTCCGGCCCTGAGCCACTTTCGAATCAGACGCAGGACCCTTCGGTCGGCAATCCGGTGCTCAAGAAACTTCATCAGCCATCCGTGCTCGATTGTGTCGAAAAACTCCGGATGTCTGCGTCGAGCACCCAGTTGATCTTCCGTTCGGTGATCCCGACATAAAGAGCATCCAACGCATGATGTGCGCTGCGCCGGGGCGGAAACCATAGGAGAAACCCAGGAAGTCTTCCTCGTAGATGGTATTGAGCACACTCACCAAGGCTTGCTGGACAATCTTGTCCTCCAGGGCCGCGATCCCCAGGGGCCGAAGCTTGCCGTCTCCTTTGGGGATATAGGTCCGCCTGGAAGGCTGAGCCCGGTAGGTCCGCGATGAACGCGCTCGTGGAGGTCCGCCAGGCGGCCCTCCAGCCCGTCTTCATACTGTTGCCGGGTCATTCCATCCACTCCCGGTGCTGCTTTCCGCTTGAGTTCGTGAAAGCTCTCCCTCAGGAGATCAACCGTAATGTGGTGCAGTAGAGCATTAAATCGCACCTGCGGTCGCTTGCGCGCCGCTTCACGCACACCCTGCACTCCGATCGACACACTGGTCCGGCCCTGCGTCCGGGGCGTGGCCGTCTGCAAGATGTTCCTCTCAGTCGGTCGCCTTCCCTCCACCGCCTCCGAGGACAAACTTCCTCGTTCGGCGGCTTCGCCGGTACTATGCAACCGTCCGACTTCCCGGAAACGTGCATATCGGACGTACGGCACTCAGCCTTCTCCGACCGACCCGGCCCAGCATCCAGACCGGGTGTCTCCGGGATCTCCCGGTTCCCGTGCGAAGAGTTTCCACACATGCACAGGGTCTCAGACTGCGCGGGACCTTCGCAGAACTCGCTCCTATCGCTCTGCAAAGTGTTGTTCCGCCGGTGAAACGTCGGCATGGGCGTTGATTTCAGCACCTCCGTGGCCCGTCACGCCGCCGGACCCTCCGAGACTGCCTGACTCGATGGCGGCTCACCTTCTGTATCTCTCTTTCACTCTCTCACCGGTTTGTCGGCGCATCGCAGGGCCGGTTGCACCACGATCGAGCGATTTTGCCGCCCCTTCAGTGGCGTGGTACAGGATAGGTAACGACCGGAACAGGTCGACCGGCAAAACGGCCAGAGATGGTTTCGCGCTTCCTCGCGCCTCGACGGACAGTGCCGGGCGCCTGAGTCGAAGGCCCTGATGCTGCAAAGGCAACAGCATGGAGCAGAAACCAGACACCGGCTTCCAACCGGGATGGCTCGCCTGCGCATGAGCGTTCCTCTCGGGCAGCCCTCTTCTTGATGGTGAAGCCTTCCACTTGCGGTTTGTCGTGCAGATATGGTCCAAATCAAGTTCGGCCTGCCACGCTGCTTCGGTTGGCACAAGCGCCAAACTCGATCTGGTCTTGTCCGCAACGAGACGTTGCCCATCGCTCGGTAGCAGAAACCGTTCCGCCCTTCTATTGAAATGAGAACATCGATGATCACCACCCGGCATGTCGCCCCCGCTGTCAAGGTCCAGCACGTAGGTAGACGTGGCGAGCAGGCGAACCGGCCCCGGGGTCATCGTCTTGAAGATGCCTTCCCCGACTCCGGCCCGAGCCATTTCGAGGACCCTGGTCCAATCCGGAAGCATCAATCCGTGCTCGATTGTTGAAACCGGATGTCGTCGACTTGTCTTCGTTCGGTGATCCCGCATAAAGCCAACTGATGTGGCTGCGCGGCGAACCATAGGAGAACCAGAAGTCTTCCTCGTGATATTGACACCCCAGGCGCTGACACGCCAGGCCGATCCAGAAGCCCTTTGGGGCCGCCCTGACGTGGTCCGCGATGAACGCGTCTGGAGTCCGCCAGGCGGCCTCCAGCCCGTCTTCTCTGTGCCTCTCCCGTGCTGCTTTCCCTTGAGTTCGTGAAAGCTCTCCTCAGAGATCACCGAATGGGTGCAGAGCATAAATCACCTGCGGTCGCGCCGCTTCCACCCTGCTGTCGCACACGGGCTGCGTCGGGTGGCGTCTGCAGATGTTCCTCGGTGCCTTCTCGCCTGAGACACTTCTCGCGGGGCTTCCGACTTCCGTCCGACTTCCCGAAACGCATTGACGTCGATAGCCTTCTCCGACGACCCGGCCCAGCATCCAGACGTGCCGATTGGTTGCGAAGTTAATGCAGGTCCAACTGCGACCTCGCACTGCTACGTGCGTGTTGCCTTCCGCCTGCGGTGACAGCGTCGGCATCCCGGAGCGGTTGATTTCGCAGCTCAATACCTGGCCTGTGTGTACCCCTGTCAACGCTTCGCCGGGACCCTCACGAGCACCTGCGCATGACTCGGGGCCAGTGTGGCTGGCTACACCTTCACTGTATGACTCTCTCATTCACTACTCCTCACCGGTTTGTCCGGCGCACCCCTTCACCCCTTCACCGTTTCACCGTCCACAAATACCCCGCAAGGGTGGCGAAGATGAAATCTCCGGCCCACACGCCAAGGAACACGGGAAGGATGCCGGCCGCGGCGAGGGCTGATCCCAGGTGCACGGTCATGAAGTAGAGCGCGGCAACGATGAGAGCCAGTCCCACGCCCACCGCGATTCCTCCGTGCAGTCCCTGCTTCAGCGCGATGGTCACGCCCAGCAGGGCGAGAATGAAGGTGGTCAGCGGCAGGGCCAGGCGCATGTGCAGTTCCACTTCATAGGGGGTGGGATTGTAGCCTTCCTGCCGGATCTTGCGGGTGTAAGAAAAGAGATCCAGCCAGTTCAATTCTTCGGGGATGGTCTCGAGCTGGGAAAAGTCACGGGGGGTTTCCGCGAGCCTGAGTTCCCGCGCGGCAAACCATTCCTGTTCGATCCGTGACCCATCGATCTTCAGAATCAGCCCATCTTCAGCCACCCAATGCGGGTCCTGCCAGCGAAGGCGGCGGGCATCCAACCGTTCCGTCAATTCAAACTGCGGATTCAGGAAAAAGAGGGAAACCTTCTCGAGGCTTTGGGCTTCCTTGTCGTACAACCGAATCTGATAGATCGCACCCCGCCCCCGGTACCAAAAGTTTTCATGGCTCCAGGAAAGGGACCCTTTCCGGTCGAGCACTTGTCTTTCCCAGATTTGCTGGGCCTTTTGATTCATGGCGCGGGCGAGGGTTTCATCGACGAGGAAATGGCAGAGCGACAGCGCCAGAGCAGTGACCAGGATGGGACTGACATAGTAGATGGCCCTGACCCCGGCGGTTTCGAGGGCAATCAGCTCGCGGTTCCGTTTGAGCATCCCGAGGGCGACCAGCGATGCGAGCAGCGCCGCCATGGGAATGCCCTGGGTTACCACGAACGGTATTTTCAGAACGAAATAGGCAAAGATCTCAGCCGCCGGGACCTGCTTTTCCAGAAAATTGTCAACCTTTTCAAAGAAGTCGATGACCAGGTAGAGGCCGACGATAGCGGCGAGAGCCAAACCGAAAATCGGAAAGAAATGCCGCAGGATGTAGCGGGGGATGATTTTCATGTCAGGCTTTCCGGGTTGCGGGTTGCGAGTTGCGAGTTGCGGGTTGCGGGTTGCGGATGGCCATTTTCCCTGGATCCTTTTTGTGGGTCTTGGGGTGTCCCCCGGCGGGCACCAGCGCGAGTGGTTTCAACGGCATTTTCATCCCTCGCACTGTAGCGGATAGCCGGGGTTGGGGTCAAACCGAAAACATGGCGGCCGTTGGCTTGCCTGTCTTTCCCGCCGATGACCGGGAGCGGGAAAAAGCCCTTCCCAGTTTCCACCGAAAAGGATAGGATGTCCTCCCTTTTAGCAGCAAAGAACCGCTGGAATGTAACAGGAGAAGGATCGAGTTGACCTGATGGCCAGATTTTTCCGATGGAAGCTTGCACAACTGCTTGGTACCCTGTGGTTCCGGCTCGATGCCAGGCACCGGGAGATCACCCGGAACAATCTGAGGATGGCGTTTGGACCCGAGTTGACCGTAGCACAGCGGGAGACCATCAGCCGCAACACCTTCATCCATCTGGCGTGTGTCCTCCTCGAATTGCCCAGCCTGCTCAAGCTCAACCGCAGCAACCTGCCCCGATACATCGAGTTTTCCGGCCTGGAGCATCTCTATGCGGTCAAGGCAAAAGGCACGGGAGCGCTGGTCATGGCTTCCCATTTCGGCAACTGGGAATTGATGGCGCTGGCCGTTTCGCTCCGATTCTGGCCTTTCAACGTGGTTGTTCGGCCGTTGGACAATCCCACGCTGGACCGCTGGATCGACCGGATTCGCTCACGGGGCGGCAACCGGACCATTCCCAAGAGCAACTCGGCAATGAACATCCTGCGCCTGCTGCGCCAGGGCGAGGCGGTTGCCTTCCTGATCGACCAAAATGCGGACTGGTATGAAGGCGTCTACGTGCCCTTCTTCCGGGAAATCGCCTGCACCAACAAGGCCCTGGCCACCCTCGCCCTGCGGACCGGCCTGCCGGTTCTGCCGGTTTACAACTACCGGCGCCCGGACGGACGCTACCAGATGGTGTTTGAACCGGAAGTGCAACTCATCCGGACCGGAGACTCACTGCTGGCGGATGTGGAAGAAAACACGGCACTCTTCAACCGGATCATTGAAGGCTACGTACGCCGACATCCCGAACAGTGGTTCTGGCTGCACCAGCGCTGGAAGACCCGTCCCTGGCAACCCTGGCCGCGACCGGAAGGGTAACGATAGGCCCTGCCAACTTTGTAGGCTTTGTGTGACTTCGTGTGACTTCGTGGACGAAAAATCTGACAAACAACTGACTGACAACCGGGCCAACGGCATGAACGCGCCCGGCTTGAGCGTGGCGGTCGTTGCCAAGAATGAGGCGGACCGCATCGAACGGCTGCTGCAGAGTGTTGCCTTCGCCGACGAAATCGTGGTGGTGGACTCGGGCAGCACCGACGGCACTCAGGCCCTCTGCCGCCGCTGGGGGGCCGCCGTCATCGATCACCCGTGGCTGGGCTATGCGGCCCAGAAGCAATTCGCGCTGGAGCGGGCGCGGGGCGAGTGGGTGCTCAGCCTCGACGCCGATGAAGCCCTCTCCGAAGGGCTGCAGGCCGAGATCCGGACGGCGCTCGAAGCCGCGGCGCCGGATGTGGCGGGCTTTTCCATGCCCCGGCTGTCCTTCTATCTCGGGCGTTGGATTCGCCACGGCGGCTGGTATCCCGACCGCAAGATCCGGCTGGTCCGTCGGGTACGGGGACGGTGGGGCGGAGTTGAACCTCACGACAAGCTGGAAGTGAACGGCCGGGTGGTGCAGCTCTCTCAGCCGATCCTCCACGCCGTCTATCGGAACATCTCCGACCAACTGGCCACCATCGACCGCTTTTCCGACATCGCGGCCAGGGAAAAAGGCCGCGCCTCGGGTCTCTACGTGCTTGCCGGCCTGGGCCATGCGGTCGGCAAGCTGATCGAATGCTATTTCTGGAAACTGGGCCTGCTCGATGGCTTGGCCGGGCTGGTGATCGCCATGAACTCGGCCTGGTACGTCTTCCTGAAGCACGCCAAAGCCTGGGAAATGAGTCTGAATGAAGACGATCGCGCTGGCGCTTGAACACTTCAGCCGCTTTGCCGGCGGGGCGGAATCCTATGCGGTAGCCCTGGCTCACACCCTGGTTGAGGCTGGCTGGGAAGTGCATCTGTTCGGGGAATCCTGGGACGGAGAACCTGCCGGGGCCGTCTTTCACCAGATGCCTGTCCCCCGCTGGTGGCCCCGCTGGGGGCGGATGCTGGGCTTCGCCCTGGAACATCGCCGCCGCACCGGCTCCCGGCCGTTCGATGTGGTGCTGGGGTTTGGCAATACGATCGCCATGAACGTCTATCAGAGCCACGGCGGAGTACACTGGTGCTCCGCCGCAAGGCAGCTCGAGGCCGAACCCAGCCCGCTTCTGCGAGGCCTCAAAAAAGTCATCGGGACGGTCTCGCTCAAGCAGTGGATGCGCCACTGGATTGAATCCGCACCCTTCCGCAGGACCCCCTTGCCGCGCATCATCGCCATCTCGCAGATGGTTGCGGACGATATGGTCCGCTCGTTTGGCGTGGCCCGCCACGAGATCGACCTGGTCTACAACGGGGTGGACTCCGCCCGCTATCATCCCGAACAGCGGGAACGGCTCCGCGGGCCGTTTCGGCGGACCCTCGGGCTGGCCCCGGACGAGGTGGTCTTCCTGTTCGCCGCCTACGACCTCAAGAAGAAGGGCATTATCCCCCTCATGGAAGCGACCGCAATGCTCAAGCAACGCGTCGGCGACGGCTTTCGGGTGGTGGCGGCCGGAGGCTGCCCCTCCCTCCGGCAAGCCCGGCACCTGGCCCGGCTCGGGTTGAAGGAAACGGTTGTTTTTGCCGGGCGGATTCGCAATATGGTGGAATGCTATGCCAACAGCGACGTGCTGGTGCACCCCACCTATTACGATGCCTGCAGCCTGGTCGTCATCGAAGCCATGGCCAGCGGGGTACCCTGCATCACCACGCGGGCCAACGGCTCGGCCGGAATCATCACCGACGGAGTAGACGGCTACATCCTGGACCATCCCCCCCAGGTGGCGGCGCTCGCGGACCGGATGGCCCTGCTCCTGGACCCGGGGCAACGGGCCGCCATGAGCGCCGCCGCTGCCGCCCGCGCCCGCACCTGCACCATCCAGCAAAACCACCGGGAGCTGCTGCGCATCCTGGATGAGGTGGCGGGCAGGGCTGTCATTTCGAGCGCAGCGAGAAATCTCAGAGCGACCCAGTAGGTCACCCGGTACAGCGCGGCATAGGTCTTAAAACGCCGAGGGCCGGTGTCTTGCGGTTCCCCTTGCCGTTGCGTTTCATGTTCCATTCAACGCAACTTACGGAGAGCATCGGCCCAAACGCGCGGCAGTAGATGGTAGGTTGCGTTGAGAGGAGCGAAACGCAACATGTGTAACGATGCCGAACTTCCGCCCCGCTCTACTGGATTCCTCGATACACTGGGAATGACCCAATGGATTTCTCGTTGTAATGGTTGAAAACCCCAAGTCATCAAGGAGGGCCGAACCTGGATCTTTCCATCGTCATCGTCAACTGGAACACCAGGGAACTTCTGCTCCAGTGCCTGGCGTCCGTTTACACCACCATCCGCGGCCTAACCTTCGAGGTCTGGCTGGTTGACAACGCGTCCACGGACGGCAGTGTGGCGGCAGCCCAAGATCGATTTCCCGACCTGCAGGTGATCCGCAACCCGCAGAACCTTGGCTTCGCGATGGCCAACAACCTCGCCCTCAGGAAGGCTCGGGGGCGCTACACCCTGCTGCTCAACACCGATGCCTTCCTCACCGACGGCGCGGTCCTGACCCTGTTCCGGTTTATGGAAAGGACCCCGCAGGCGGCAATGGCCGGCGGCCAGCTGCTGAACCTTGACGGGACCAGGCAGAATTCCATCGCCAACTTCCCGTCCCTGGCGCTTCTGCTTACCAATGAAGCCCTCCTCCAGCTGCTGTTCCCCCGCAAGTACCCCGGCAAGCTGCGCCCCGCCACCTCCCCCATTCCGGTCGAATCCTGCATCGGCGCCTGCATTCTGGTGCGAAGGACCGCCATGGAGGCGGTGGGGCTGCTGGACGAACGCTATTTCTTCTTCTTTGAGGAAACCGACTGGGCCCGGCGCATGCGGGAGGGGGGCTGGAAGATCTTCTTTGTGCCGGATGCCCGCATCTTCCACGCCCAGGGGCAGAGCGTCGGTCATGAGACCGCCGGCCGGCAGCTGTTCTACCGCTCCCGCTACCAGTATTTCAGGAAATGGTATCCCCGAAGCTACCCCGTCTTCCATGCCGCGATCATCGTCCGGCTGCTGATGAACACCCTCCTGACGGGCCTCGCGGTCCTGGCCACCGGTGGCTGCGTTCCGAACCTGCGACGCCGGCTGCGAGGGTACGGAAAGCTGGTGCTCTGGCACCTGCGGGGATGCCCCACCTGATAATACAAGACCTGACCCAATTATAACATACTAATACATATGCAGATATATCATTTTAGGGTAATTCTTTACCCAGTTTTGTCCCCCCTAAAATACCCCTTGCCCTTCTTGAGCATTTGGCGCATATAGCGACATCCACGAAAAGCCAAACCTGCCGCGAGGCAGGGACGGAAAGCCACGGATCTCTCACGCGGTGACAGAGATAGCCGGGTTGCCGGGAGAGGGTGAACTGATCGTTTTTTCTTTCATGTTTCGTCACTAATTATCCGAAGTAATACATGTCGGGAAGACAGACCGATAAGGGGCAAAGGGGATCGGTTCCTCCGTATGGGGAGCAGAGAATCTTGTCGATAACTATTGGATGTGACAAGGATAAAATGGTTAATGGGGTATGTCCTTCTACCCACTTTGTACCCCCTAAAATCCTCCTTGTCTTCTGGTACCGGCGAAGCAATAGTGGAATCGTGATAATAACCACTTAAGAGAGATCGATGAGCGCCAAAGGGTCGGTGACCTTGACCCTGGGTAAGGGTTAATAGGGGTAGGGTGGCAGAAAGCCGGGTTCGGGGATCGCCCCGGGTTCCCGGAAAAGCTGCTCTGGTAGAGTTTTTCCTCATTATTCTCAATATCCTGTTTGAATCCAGCTCGAAGCGATGTAATCGAGTTGGCGGAGCTTTCTAGTGGCTGAGCCCGCGACCTTGACGGTCATCTTCCTGCCGCCCCGGCAATATTCCCAAGCGGGCCGCAAATTACAGCTATCCTTTTGAAATAAAATCGACTATGATCTTTTCCCGGGTGATGCGGCAATCCCAAACCGAAAAATCCTCTTTTTTTGTCACGAAGCACCCGAACCGAGTTGCTCCGCGGGTATTTGTGTGCCTTCGTGGATGAGATGGCTGAGTTCTTTCATGGAGGGCGGCAGCGGGTCATGAATGTCAGCAGGATGAGACCGGCAATGGGGAGCATGCGGTTACTGGTTCATTCTTTGTCCGTTCTTTTGCTGCTCTGTTCCTGCGGGCCGGCACTTAAGAAATCGATCATGGTGGGTGCATCGGGCACGCAAGAGCCCCCCCTGGCAGTGGAATATCGCATCAACGCCGGGGATCGCCTGGCTGTGAAGTTTTTCTACAACGCCGACCTCAATCAGGAAGTGGTGGTGCGGCCTGACGGCCGCATTTCGCTGCAGCTGGTCCAGGAAGTCATGGCGGCCGGGCGCACCCCGTCGGAACTCACCGAGGAGCTCATCACGGGCTATTCCAAGCACCTCGAACAGCCCGAAATCACGGTCATCGTGAATGCCTTCGGCGGCCAGCTGATCTATGTCGGCGGTGAAGTCGGCACCCCGGGGCTCCGTGAGATTGGCGGCCCGACCACGGCGCTTCAGGCCATTACCGCCAGCGGCGGCTTCCGCGACACGGCGCGCAAGGAAGAGGTCGCCGTGGTCCGCCGCGGCCCGGAAAACAAGCCCTTTATCATCGCTCTCAACCTTGAGAAGGCGATGGACGGCACCGACCTCAGCCAGGACATCTATCTGGTGCCCTACGACACGGTGCTCGTCCCCAAGACGAACATCGCCGACGTGAATACCTGGACCCAACAGTACATCGGCAACACGCTGGCCCCGTTCAACCCCTTCTGGTCCTGGTATCTCATGCTGCGATAGCCTCACGCAGGGGACTGCGCGAGCATGCTTGACCTGATCACGCGGCCTGACCACCGGTCGCTGCTCACTGGACACGGATCATCGTAAAATGAGCAATCTTATGGCACACACCCAGCCGCCCCAAGGGGAATACCCTGCCCCCCGGCCGCCTTCAGCGCCTCCCGCCCCCTTTTCGCCCGACGCGGCGGCCCTGATGATCGGACGATACAACAACACGCCTGGGGTGCGAGACTACCTGACAACCATTTTCAAGCACAAGTACAAGATCCTCATCACCTTTGTGGTGATGACCCTGCTCGCCTCAGCCGGGGTGGTTGGCTATCTCAAGTTCCTCTATGTGCCGCTGTATGAAGCCCGGTCACTGGTGCTGGTCAAATTCGGCTGGGAAAATGTCAGCCCGGATCTCTCCCTCGATCCCAAACAGGCACCGAGAGCCAACCCGACCGAGATCGTCAGCTCCGAAGTGCGCATTTTGCAGAGCCGTGATCTGAAGGAGCGGGTGGTCAACACCATCAAGGCCGAGAACATCTATCCGGTGCTGGCCAAGAACCCCCCTCCCGGCGTGACCCCGGCCGAGGTGGCGATCCTGAGGCTGCAAAAGGACCTTGCTATCAATGCCGCACCCAAGGGCAATGTCATTGAGGTGGCGTTCAAGACTGAAAACCCCGCCATCGCGGCTTCAGTGGTCAACAGCCTGGTGAATTTCTACATCGACCGGCGCACGGAGGTCTACAAGGACCCCAAGTCGCTCATGTTTCTTGACAAGAAGACCGAAGAATACCGGCAGAAACTCGCCGACGCGGAAAACCGGCTGAAGGCTTTCAAGGACCAGGTCCAGATCGTCTCCTTTGATGACCAACGGACAGCCCTCCTCAATCAGCGCATGACGCTCATCGCCTCGGTCAACGCCACGGTCAGTCAGGTCCTGGAAGTACAGGAACGGTTGACCGAACTGGAGCGGCAGATGCAGGCCACCCCCAAGAACGTGCTGAGCGGCCCGGCCGGCGAACGGCAGGCGGAAGCGGACTCCCGGCTGCTGGCCCTCCAGCTCCAGGAAAAGGAACTGCTGTCCAAGTACAAGGAGGACAATCGCCTGGTCACCAACGTGCGCGAACAGATGCAGCTGGTCAAGGAGTACCTCGAGAAGCAGAACACCCGCAACGCCGGCAATCGCACCACCTCCGCCGACCCGGTTTACCAGGATCTGCAGAAGCAGGTCCTCGAAAGCAAGGCGGAATTGAGTGCGCTCAAAGTGCGTAAGTCCACCCTCGACCAGCAGCTTGCAGAACTGGGCACCCAGTTGGACGCGCTGGCCTCCCACGAAGGCAAGTACCGGGAACTGCAGCGGGACGTGACCAATAATGAGGAAAGGTATCACAGCTACCGGCATCGGCTGGAGGAATCCCGGATTTATGACGAACTCGAACGGCAGAAAATGACCAGTGTCAGTGTCATCGAACCGGCGGCAGTTCCCATGGTCCCGGCCAACCCGTCGAAACCGACCATCCTCTTCGTGGGCATCGTCCTGGTAGTAGGCATCGGCACGGCTTTGGGGCTGTGCTTCCTGCTCGAATTCCTCAAGCGCGGGGTTACCACCCCCTCCGAGGCCGAACGCCGCCTGGGCCTGCCGGTCCTGGTCGCCGTCCCCTATAAGAGCTGACACTGGAAACTGGAGACTGGCAACCCGCAACTCGTAACCCGTAACCCGTAACTCGTAACCCGTAACCCGTAACCCGTAACCCGTAACCCGTAACCCGCAACCCGCAACCCGCAACCCGCAACCCGAGCCATGTATCGCGACTTCTACAATCTGAGCAAGAAACCGTTTCACATCACGCCGGACCCGGAGTTTCTGTTTCTGAGCCCGAGCCACCGGGAGGCCTTTGCGGCGATCCTTTACGGTGTTGAACAACGGAAGGGCTTTCTCGCCATCACCGGCGAGGTCGGGGTGGGCAAGACGACCATCCTGCGCGCGTATCTTGAAAAGACCGGGCACGAACAGCACCGGATTATCTACATTTTCAACGCCGCCGTCTCTTTCGGCGGGCTGCTGCGGCTGATCCTCGAAGAGTTCGGGGCGGCGGCCGACGGCGACGACACCTTTGTCATGGTAAACCGCCTCCATCATCTCCTGATCGACGAATACCAGAACAGCCGGAACGTGGTGCTCATCATTGACGAAGCCCAGAACATGCCGGTGGCGACCCTCGAGAACCTGCGCATGCTCTCCAACCTCGAGACCTCGGAAGAC
>JAXGXP010000007.1:0-247599 GCA_040772705.1 Syntrophobacteraceae bacterium | reverse complement strand
TTTCTCGAAGCTGAGTTCGTAATGGGAGCATTCCGCGTTTTTTACGGGAGCGGCTGACTCTGAGTTTTGGCAGAATTCTCGATTGCCGGCGTGGTCTTCACGGAGTGCCCTGAAAATAGGACGGGACATTCGGTTCAAAACAGTATAAATGAACATGGGAACAACCAATCTGCGAAGGAGGGCATTATGGCAGCGACGGTTATTCCCATGTCTCGAAACAGGAAGGATGTCGACGGGCAAGAAGATTGGAGGAATCGTTGTCTTGCGTACATCGGAACGTTGTTGGAAGAGTTCCTTGAGGGATTTTCCATGACCAAGCTGACCGAGATCACCGGGTCCCTCTTCAGGCATAAGGCGGACATTCTCGGCCAGCTGGCATTGGCATTGATCGAGAAGCGCCACCGTGCCTTGTTGGAACAGGAGTATTGTGATTGCCCGGAATGCAAGCGGGTACTCAAGAAGCGAGGCATGCACAAACGGCCGGTGGAGACGCTGGGGGGAACGTTTGAGATTTCTCGCCCCTACTTTTACTGCAGTCAGTGTTCCCTTGGTCTATACCCACTCGACGAAGCGTTGGGGTTGAGCCCGGCCATCAAACAAGACGACGTTCAGAGCGTCGGTGTTTTCCTGGCGACCGAGCTTCCTTACGAGCTGGCGAGCGAGACCTACCAGCGTTGCACGGGGGCACAGTTTAGCAGTCATAGCCTCCATGAGGCTGTCAATCGGGTGGCTGAAGAGCTTGATATCTTGGAGGTATGTCCGAGCAAAGCCGAGGTGGAGGAAAAGATCGCCCGCATCGGAGCTGGGAAACGCTGGCGACCGATCATGATGATGACTGCCGATGGTGCTCAGGAACCGGTGCGCCCGGAACCTTCTCCGCGCAAAGGGAAGCGCGGGAAAGGCGATTGGAAGGAGGTCAAAGGATTTCGACTTTATCTTCTGGACGACAAGCGCATCGATCATGTGCTGAGTTGGCATCAGATGGGATCATGCCACGACCTTGCCGCAGCCCTCAGGACCATCAAGGAGGCCGGCCTTATTCCAGAGGAGAAGGTCCGTCTATGTGTGGTGGCTGATGGAGCTGACTGGATCTGGAATCGGATCGAGGAGCTCTTTCCGACCGCCAAACAAGTGCTCGATTTCTACCATTGCTCAGAGTACCTCCATACCGTGGCAGCGGCTCAGTTCGGTAAAGGGACAGAGCAAGCGATGGAATGGGTCATGGCCACGCTGGTGAGACTTTCCCTGGGTGAGATCAGCGATGTCATCTCAGAACTCGAGACCATGAAACCCACCTCGGCTGAAGCCTCGAAGTTGATAGCCAAGGCCATCATCCATCTCGATAAACATTCGGGGCGGGTCAACTATGCTTCGGCAAGACGGGGAGGCTATCACATCGGCAGCGGCGCGATCGAGAGTGCCAACAAAATGATCTGCCATGGGAGGCTCAAAAGAACGGGAGCCTGGTGGTACCCCTCATGTGTCAACAACATCCTCAAACTTCGTTGCTCCAAATACAACGGGACTTTCGACAGGGTGATGGAGTTGCACCGTCTGCGTCATCCAGTCCCGGCTATCCGGAAGCGAAAGAAACGGGGGACAGCGGCGGCAAATGCCCTGCATTAAAAATCAGGGAATGCGCCCGAGTTCGTAATGCGCTTTCATGGCCGAGGTAATAGGATCTATGGGGAGCTTCCCGCTCGTAACATTACTTTTCATCTATTTCGTGCGCCCGTTAAACATGCTGGGTTTTGTTCCACGCTTGGAGTTTTTCAATGACGTAATCGACTTCCCGGTCGGCAAGTGCTGCATGAAGCGGGAGAGTCATGATGTGACGATAGACCGAAAACGCGTTTGGAACTGCCTCCGTATGAGCGCGGAACAGAGGATGAAGCGGCAGGGGAGTGTAATGCAAACCCGTCGAGATGTGATTCTGTTTCAAATAACGCATCAAATTGTCCCGCCGGTCGGCGGATGTCCTCACGCCGAAAATATGATAGACACTTTCGCCGGACATGTCGTAAGGGATCAGTGGTTGGATAAGATCAAGGTCCTTAATACCTTCCAGGTAGCGTGCGATAATTGCATTTCTTCTTGCGTTCATGGAGGGAAGCTTCTTCAATTGAACCAGACCGATCGACGCTGCCAGATCGTTCATGTTGTATTTATAACCCAGCAGGGATATCTCATAGTACCAGTGACGATCTTCGATGCCCTCGCACGTGTAGCTGGCAGTTCGCTTCCACGTGTCTTTGTCGATTCCAACCCAGCGCATAGCTCGCGCGGGCTCGACCAGATCGTCGTCTTCGGTGCAAAACATACCGCCGTCGCCTGTTGTCATGCATTTTTTTTCTTCAAACGAAAAGCAGCCGATGTCGCCCCATGTGCCCAATCTTTTTCCTTTGTACATTCCCCCCGCGGTATGCGCGCAGTCTTCGATCACTCTTAGATTGTTTTTGTCTGCGATATCGCACAGCCTGTCCATTTCAACGGCATGACCAAGAAGGTGTACGGGAATGACAGCAACACAATCCTTGTCAATTTTTCTTTCCAGATCATCGAGATCCATCCCGAACGTGTCTTTACGGATATCGACGAATACCGGTTCTAATCCGCAATACAGACCCGCAGTCGCAGTCGCAACAAAGGTCACCGCGGGTACGAGCACTTTTTTCCCTTGGGGAAAGCGATAGACTGCCAAAGCCATGTGTAAAGCGGCTGTCGCCGAGTTCATGCCAACGGCATGTTTGCTGCCGAGAAAAGCACACCACTTGCTTTCAAACTCCGCAACCTTGGGTCCCAAACCGATCCATGCCTTGTCAAAAACCTCTCGAATCGCCTCTAATTCTTCCAGCCCTAAAGAGGGCTGAAAAAGTCTGACTTTCATCAACTCACCTCCCAGTCCGGATGGGCTGCATCTTTTTCGGATATGAGGCTCACCGACAAAGGCCACGCGATGCCGAATGTCGGATCATTCCAACGAATGCCGCGTTCACTCGACGGCGTATAGAACGATGATACCTGGTAGGATACTTCCGTACGGTCCTTCATGGTTTGATACCCATGACCGAAGCCCTTCGGAACATAGAGATGCTGATACTTCTCGGCTGTCAATTCCACCGCAAACCACTTCATGAAGGTAGGCGATTCGGCACGCAGATCGATGATCACATCGTAAATCGCGCCGGCAGTGCAGCGGACCAGTTTCACTTCCTCATGGGGGCTTGTCTGGTAATGCATCCCCCGTAAAGTCCCTTTCACTTTATTGAATGAGATGTTGCATTGAACGAAATCAGTATTCAAACCATGGTCCGCAAATTCGTGCCGACAGAATGACCGCGCAAAAAATCCCCGTTCATCTTCAAGAAGCTCGGGGGTGATCAGGTAGGCCCCCTGGAGTGGCGTTTCTGTGAATTTCATGGATCCACCCAGGCATATGGTTGCTTCCTTGCGTCATCGATATAGCAGTGGATGTCGTCCATGCTATTGACTGCACCGGATTCAAAGAAGGTCCGGTACCATTCCACAGTCTTTTCGAGGGCCGTCTTGCCATCCCACGCAGGTGACCACTTTAACAGGCTCCTTGCTTTGGAGCAGTCGAGATGGAGCTTTTCAGCCTCGTGCGGCTGATCGGGTGACTCCCGGATTTCGAAATCAGTTTTCGGCCAGATCCTTTTCACCTGCTCTGCGATCTCCCCAACCGTCAGATGGAATGCAGCAGCGGGGCCGAAATTCCATGCTTCGGCGAATTCCTTCCGGCCTTTCAGCAGCTTCCGGCCCAGCAGCAGATAACCGCTCAGGGGCTCCAGCACATGCTGCCAGGGTCTTGTTGCCTCGGGGTTTCGGATTTTGACCTTCGCATTGTTGCTGACAGCACGCATGATATCCGGGACCAGGCGGTCCGCGGCCCAATCACCGCCACCGATGACATTCCCGGCACGAGCGCTGGCCAAGAGCGTTTCATGGGTCCTGCCATAGTCAGCGGGATTGAAAAACGAGTCCCGCCAGCAGTTTGTGACCAGTTCCGCACAGCTTTTGGAGGCACTGTAGGGATCGTACCCCCCCAGGGGATCGTTTTCGCGGTAACCCCACTCCCATTCCCGATTGTCATAGCACTTGTCGCTCGTCACATTGACAATAGCCCTGACCGCCTGGCATTCCCTGGCCGCCTCCAAGACATTCACGGTTCCCATCACATTACTGGAAAAGGTCCCTGCAGGATCATTGTAAGAGCGCCTGACAATGGCCTGGGCGGCAAGATGAAAGACTATCTCCGGCTGCCGTTCCCTGAATACCTGTCTGAGGGTATCCCTGTCTCTGATATCACCGATGATAGATTCGACGTCGAGATCGAGCAGCGAAAAATGGCTGGGTTGGGTCGGCGGCGGCAGGGCATAACCGGTGATCTCGGCGCCCAGCCGAGTAAGCCACAGCACCAGCCAGGAGCCTTTGAAACCGGTGTGGCCGGTGATGAGCACTTTCTTGTTTCGATAAATGTCACCGAACATCGTCTATCTATCTTCTATTCCCAAATCTTCCAGCCGGCCTGGCCGGATTTCCAGAGTTGTTCGAGCACTTCCTTGTCGCGCAGGGCATCCATACATTTCCAGAATCCGTAATGCTTGTAGGCAACCAACTGGTTATCTCTGGAAAGCGTTTCCAAGGGATATTCCTCCCACATCAGGCGGTCGGAATCATCGGGCAAATAGTTGAACACCTCCGGCTTCAACACGAAGAAGCCGCCGTTGATCCAGCCGCCGTCGCCCAGCAGTTTTTCGCTGAAGCTCGACACTTGCCCATCATCCTCGATACCAAGAAGACCGAAGCGGCCAGCCGGCTGGACGGCGGTGACCGTGGCGATCTTTCCATGCTGGTGATGATAGTCGATCAATTCCCTGAGGTTGACATCGGCCAGGCCATCCCCGTAAGTGAGCATAAAATCATCGTTCCCGATATAGTGCTGCGCCCGTTTCAGGCGCCCGGCCGTCTGCGTGTTGAGCCCTGTATCCACGATGGTAACGCGGAATTTCTCGGTGTTGGACCGGTGGACCTCAAAGCTATTCGTCAGAAGATTGACGGTGACATCGGAATTGTAGATATAATAGTTGAGAAAATATTCCTTGATCATGAAGCTTTTGTAGCCGACGCAAATGACAAAATCGCTGAAACCCTGGGCTTCGTAGATTTTCATGAGGTGCCACAGGATCGGCTTCTCCCCGATTTCAATCATGGGCTTTGGCCTGAGATACGACTCTTCCGATATCCGTGTGCCAATCCCCCCAGCGAATATGACTACTTTCATGGCAGGTAATTCCCCCGCTCCAAGGACCGAATCATCAACGCTGACTCCACACTCTCGAATAGAAAACAGTCGCTCCCTGAACCGTCCCGGTATCTCAAAAGTTACGATGCCGCCATCCCTTGTCCGGTGGCTTCATCATGCTTCGCGAAGCCTGACCTCATTGGTGAACAAAGCAACAACTCATCGATAATGGCGCCGAATGAGGATAACGGTTTCAGTTTTCGTTGTTTAGCAAATGTCATGCCTCTTGGAGGTGAGAGAGCTGTTTCGCGGGATCTCCTCCCGGAAAACAGCGTAAGAACACATTCAGAAAGGGGAAAATGGTGAAAAGGCGGGGATATCATGCCACTGTCGGGCCGGACTCCAGGTCAACCTCCTCCGAATCACTGTAGGTTTCAATGTTGAGCCGCCCAGCCAGTTTCTGCGCCTTCGGGTCAATCATGGGCGAAATTACAATCAGTCGGTCCGCTTTCCGCTGATGGCGGCTTTCATAGAACCGCGCCTTCCGCTCGAAGATGTGCATGCCAGCTTTGTCAATGGATGATTTCAGCTCGCAGATCAGCAGTAACCCATCGGTAATGATCACATCCAGTTCGATCTGGTCCGGGCGGCCGAATACCACCCCCTGCTCGTCGTATTCATTTACATGGAGCACCTCGACCCCGAAATTCTTCTCCAAAATACCCGCCAGGGCATTGCGAAAGGATCGCTCGGACTGCATCCCCCACCGCGCTCCCAGCGCCCCGATGGCTCGGTCGTGCCGTTTGGCCATTGCCATGATCGCTTCATGTACCCGCTTGAATTCCTCGTCGTTCTGGCGGTGATGCGCATTCCATTGTCGAGTCTGCTCTTCCTGGTATCGCCGTTCTTGATCAAGATGTTCGTCCCACTTCCGCGCCTGCTCTTCCTGGTATCGCCGTTCTTGATCAAGATGTTCGTCCCACTTCCGCGCCTGCTCTTCCCGGTATCGCCGTTCTTGATCAAGATGTTCGTCCCACTTCTGCGCCTGCTCTTCCTGGTATCGCCGTTCTTGATCAAGATGCTCGTCCCACTTCCGCGCCTGCTCTTCCCGGTCCCGCCGCATCTCATCGAGCGTTTCACGAAACCAGTTCTCGGTTTCTTTTCGGCCGGCATATTCGTTGCGTGTTATTTCCATAATAGCGGACCGAAAATCCGGATCGAGGCGGAGGATTTCAGGTAGTTCCCGGCGTATGGCCTTCTTAAGTGCTTCCAGATTCATCTCATTGCCTCTCCAATAAGCAACGCGTTGCGCCTTCTTGAGCCGCTTTGCCAACCGCCGCTGGCTGCACAGCCATTGGCAACCGCACGAGTAAGGTGGCATCGACTCCGGACATAATGCTTGGGCAATTCGTCGGACAAGCTGAGCATCGTCAGGGACCCCGGGAATCGATCAAATCGCCCCATGTGAGGTCACCTCGACATTCTACCCGCCCGTAGTACATTTGGGCAACAGGTAGATCGGAGTGGTCGCCCCAGGATGGGTCACAGCGTCAGAATGCTGTCACTTCCAGCGGAGCTGTCAAAAAGGTGTTTGTCTATCTCGATAATCCGCGCCGCTATTTCGCCCACAGCAGCCTTCGCTGTAACAGTGTTATCATGTCTCGTCGCCCGTCGGCGACCAGCATAGGGTGAACCGCGTTGCAGGTGGTCCGATAAATGACACGGTAGGACTTGAAAAAGACCTCCCGGTAATCACGGATCCCGAGGGCCAATAGTCCTGCAGGCCTCAATGACCATCTGCTGCGGACTGCCTGGCAGCACCTGAGAAAGGGGATCGCCAACACGTACGTTCTGCTTCGACGGGCGGAGCCTGAAAAGATTTTGGGATTCTTCACCCTCTCATTTTTTGAGGTGGATGTATCGGAAATACCTGTGAGCTTCGGGAAGAAACTTACTCAATCACGTCTTCCCGCAGCCAGGCTGGGACGTCTAGCTGTTGACAGGCAGTGCCAGGGGAATGACTACGGGAGACTCCTTCTCGTCAATGCATTGCGTCGAGTTGCCCATGCGATGAGGAAGGTGGCAGGGGTTGTCGGTTTAGATGAGTACAGCCTTCCATCATCAAGCACCAATTGGTGCTTGATGGCTGGTTATACTTACACGTATAATACCCGTGAGTATATCATTTCAGTAAGGTAGGGCTTGATTATTACTGCACCGAGGTTTTGACCAACATTATCATGTCGAGCGGAGCAAGAAATCTGAGAACCAAAAGGCGGAGTCCCGAGATTCCTCGCTCCGCTCGGAATGACAGGAAGCCAAGGCCATCAATTTCTCGTTGTAGTGTTAGGCCCATGGCGAATATATTGAAATATTGCAGGGAGGAGCTTCATGCCGTTCATTGATCGAGAGAAGGAGTTGGCGTTTCTGGAAGGCTTGTGGCGCGAACCCGGCTCTCAACTGGTGGTGCTCTGGGGAAAGCGGCGGGTGGGCAAGACGGAACTGGTGAAACAGTTTCTCCAAGATAAGCCCCATGTCTACTTCCTTTCCGAAAGCACCAGCGACCGGGAACAGCTTCACCGCTTTTCCCAGGCGCTGGGGAGGTTCTTCCGGGAACCCCTCCTGGAAACGCGGGGCTTTGCTGGGTGGGAGGAGAGTTTTGCGTATGTCCGCGGCAAGGAGCAACGCTTTGTTCTGGCCATCGACGAATTCCCCTACCTCATGGGCTCGAACCCGGCCATAGCCGGCCTCTTTCAGAAAGCATGGGACGAATACTGGGCGAGAAGCAGGGTCTACCTCATCCTGCTAGGGTCCAGCATGGCCATGATGGAAAACGAAGTCCTCGGTTACCGTTCCCCTCTTTATGGTCGCAGGACCGGTCAGTGGCGCATCGACCCCATGGGCTTTGCCGCCGTCCGTTGGTTCCGTTCGGAAGGATCTTTTGCGGACGCTCTGGCGCACTATTCCGTGGCTGGCGGCATGCCTGCCTATTGGCTCCAATTCCATGCGGAAAAAGATTTCTTCCGAAACCTCGCGGATCATGTCCTGAGCAAGGGCGCTATGCTCTACGATGAGGTGGAGTTCATCCTGCGCGAAGAACTGCGCGAACCCCGGTACTACTTCGCTCTGCTCCAGGCGGTGGCGCAGGGCAAGCGCAAACTCTCAGAAATCGTCAACGCCACGGGTCTGACTCAACCCGTTGCCAACAAGTATCTGGGAGTGTTGGCCGATCTCAAAATCGCCGAACGAGAACTGCCCGTTACGGAAGAAAAGCCGCTCAAGAGCAAAAAGGGGCTGTACCGCGTGAGCGATGCCTTTTTTCATTTCTGGTTCCGTTACGTCTTCCCGCGGCGTGGAGAACTGGAGATGGGACGTGTGGAGGAGGTCCTGGACGGCATCCGAAAGACCCTTCCCCAGCACCTTTCCCGGGCCTATGAAGGGGTGGCTGCAGAAACCCTGTGGCGCCGTATGGACCTCTTCTTCCCCTTTTCCGCCGTGGGGCGCTGGTGGGATCGCCACGAAGAGATCGACCTTGTCGCCGTGAACCCGGATTTGAACATGATCCTTTTCGCCGAAGCCAAGTGGACCGAAAAGCCTGTGGGAACGGATGTCTTTGAGTCTCTCAGGAAAAAGGCGGCGAAGGTGGCGTGGGGTACAAAGGAGAGAAAAGAGCGTTTCTGCCTTTTCAGCAGGAAAGGATTTACCGAGACCATGAAAGGGATAGCCAGCGAGGAGGACGTGGTCCTCTTTGAGGAAGACCGGCCTGAGCTGCCCGTGAGGGAAACTGTGTCGTGACGCCTTGTATTGGCGCGAGCGTGGCGGGAGCATGTGGGTGGAGGTTCGTGGATGAATCAAAGTCTTCCTGATCGGGGTGAAGGAACTTGAGACTTTTGAATGAGGCTGCAAGATGAAGATTTGTGTGATCGGCAGAAACTGACCCCAGCCCAGAAAAACTTTCCCTGTCGAAAGCATCTTCTCAAAAATCGGAAAACGAGCACGCATCATAAGTCTTTGAATGTGCATATGTTATAGCTATCGCTCAATTTGGCATCCAGTTTGCTGTAGCAGTGGGTGGCAGGTTCTCAGGAGGTAGTCAACAGTTTGACTGGACCCATGGCAATTCCTGGTTCAGATCTTGGTTGCCTGGTGTTCCAGGTCACCAAAGTGCGGTCTCGGCAGAAGAGCTTAAAGTAATCTCTCACCGATGCCGATAAGAGTACAGCGATCTTTGTTGAAGAACGAGATTAAGGAACAGGCCCCTATGGAATATAGAGAAAGAGAAACCGGCATACGACATTCCGACCACAGCAGGGGCCGCGAGGCCGCCGCCACTCCTCAACGGGAGCTCCTGGAAGCCCATGAGTTGGCCGCGGAGCTCGAGCGGCTTCTCGGACAGGAAGCGACAACCCTGCGACAATTTGACAATGGGAAGCTGCTGACGATCCTGCATCGCAAGGAATCGCTGGTTCGCGAGCTAGCCGACAAGGTGAGCGTTGTTCACATGGCGAGGAAGCGACACCCGGAAGTGAGCCATGCTCCTCAATATCGGTCCCTCAAGACCTGTTTGGGAGAGATCGAGCGGCTGAATCGTTCGAACCAGGCGTTTATCGAAGGGACCCTGTCCCATTATCGGCATTTCATCGATTGCCTGTGTCCTTCCAGCTACCATCCCCGCCATTCAAACGAGCGGCAGAAGTCGGCAGCCTTCAAGGGCCTCACCTTCAGGAAGGAAATCTAACATGTCAAGCCTGACCATTTCCCTGGAAGTCGCCAGGAGCACCCTGCTCAACACCCAGGTCCAGATGGGAACGGTATCTCAGAATATTGCCAATGCCGACAACCCCGCCTACGCCCGGCAAAAGGCACTCCTGGCGACCAACCCGGCCCTCAAAACAGCAGCCGGTTACCTGGGCACGGGAGCACGAGTGGACCAGATCATCCAGCAAAGAGATCAATATGTTGAGCGGTCGCTCATGAGGAGCATTGCCAGTCAGTCCGACTATGAGGCCCGCGCCACAGCTCTGGCCACGGTTGGAGCGCAACTGCTGGACGATGGCGACGAGGGAATCTCCAGCGCCCTTGGCACCTTCTGGGACGCCTGGGAAGCGCTCTCCCAGAACCCCTCGGGGCTTTCGGAACGTACCGCCGTCACTCAAGCCACCACCAACCTGGCCTCGGTTATTCGCGATGCGAGCAGCAGACTGGCCGATACCGCCGCCGATCTGGAACTGGAAGTCCGGAGTGAAGTCGGCACGGTCAACGGCCTGCTGGAAAGGATCGCCTCCCTCAACGAAGCAATCCGCCTCAGTGAAGGTGGCGGTCAGTCGGCCAACGACCTCCGGGACCTGCGCTACCAAGCCCTGACCAACCTGGCCGAATCGCTTCCCATAAGCTATCAGGAAGAAACCAACGGCACCCTCACGATCACCATCGAGGATGCCTCCACGGAAATAACGCTCGTTTCCGGTCATGAGTACGGCGAACTGGGCTACGACACGACGGAGCATCAGCTGAACTACACCGACTATCAGGACTCAACCTATGGTGATTTCGAGCTTTCCGCAGGGCGGCTGAACGGCCTCATGACCGAGTACCGGGCTACCGGCACGGCGAACGACCTCGCTTATGTTCTTGCCAACACGGACGCCCCCGACCTTACCTATGCCGATCGCCTGAATGCGTTCGCCTCAATGCTCATCACCGAAGTCAACGATGCCTTCGGCGCCGATGTTTTCAGCGGCACCGATGCGACCGATATCGAGCTTGATTCCGGTTTTGCCCTCGACCCCGACCTTGACGCCGATCTGGCATTGAGTGTTGCGGCGCTTCAAGAGAACAAGTTTGACGAACTGGGCGGTTCAACCTTCAGCGGATACCTGAGCAGCATACAGCAGCAACTAGGACTGGATGAACAGAACGCTGCCGCCCAGGGTTCCTTTTATGAAAGCCTCCGCCTGCAGCTCGAAAACCAACAGCAATCGGTATCGGGAGTTTCTCTCGATGAAGAACTGGTTGATCTTCTCAGACTGCAGCAGGTCTATCAGGCGGCAGCCAAAATCGTGCAGTACACGTCCGCCATGATGGAAACCATCATGGAGATGGTATAACCAGAGGGAGCCTGCCATGCGTGTCACCACTGCCATGACCTATCAGAGGATGATCCTGAACCTGAATACCAAGACCGAAGATGCCGGTCGCCTGGCGAACATGATCGCCACCGGCAAACGGCTTGGCAAACCCCAGGAAGATCCCCGCGCCTGGTCGCAGGCCATGGACCTGAGACAGGGTCTCAGAGAGATCGAGACTTTTCAAGACAATCTGGACTTTGCCATCACCTGGAACCAAACCACCGTCAATACTCTGAACAGCTTTGCCGGTTTCCTGGACCAGGCAATGCAGATCGGAAATGCCGCGCTCACCAATACCGAGGACCGCGCCCAGCAGATCCAGAGTGTGGACTTGATCTGCCAACAGGCCCTCGATCTGGCCAACACCCGGTATGCAGGCCGCTACCTCTTCAGCGGCCGCAGTCTTTCCACTCCTCCGTTCGATGAGAACCTTGACTATCAGGGGGGGACGGGCGATGAAGCGGATTTCGAAATTCGGACCGGCCCGGACAATCGCCAGGTGATCAATATCACCGGCGAAGCCGCTTTCATTGTGGACAGTTCCGATCCCGACGAGTCGAACGTTCTCAAAATGCTTCAAGCGCTCAAGACGGCTCTCGAAGACGAGGACATGACCGAAGTCCAGAACCAGATCACGGCCTTGGAAGGGGCTCGAGATCACATCACGGGCCAAAACACCTTGGCCGGCTTGCGCATGTCTTATTTCGACGGCCAGAAGTCGGCCCTGGAAACCCTGCAAACCAACAGCAAAGACCGGCTCGGCGAGCTCGAGGACGCCGATACGGCCGAGGCCATCATCCTGATGCAGCAGAACCAGACTGCTCTCCAGGCCGCTCTGCAAGCCACTGCCATGCTGGACGATCTGAGTCTGGCCAAATTTCTGTAGAGGCTCGCGCCAATCAAAGGGAAAATCGCATTGACCCGGAAGGCTCCTTCTGATAGCTTTATACGCGTCATAATACTTGTAGCGATTGAGAGAACCCTCCCATGCCGCCCCAAAACATCCCGGTAGATTCTCTGTGCATCGGCCTGTTCATTCAACTCAACCTGAAATGGATGGCCCATCCCTTCATCTTCAACAGCTTCAAGATCAAGAGTGACGACCAGATCCAGACTCTCAAGGAACTGGGAGTCAAGCAGGTCCTCTACATCCCCGAAAAGAGCGACTGCCGCCCCGCCGTTTCCAAGGGCCCGGTAGCCCAGGATAAGGCACCGCCCGGCGCCGCCCCGACTCCGGCTCACGATGCGCTGTGGGAACTCAAGAAACAGCAGATTGAAAAGCTCGAGAAGCGCCGGCAGCAACTGCAGCAGTGCGAAAAGGAATACCAGCGCACCATCAAACAGGTCTCGGTCGTCATGCAAAAGCTGCTCACGGGTTCCGAGGAGTCTGCGGCTGAAGCTGATCGGCTGATTCAAGACATTGTGGACTCCCTGCTCATGGACCAGGAAGCCGTCGTGCACCTGGTCAACGTCAAGAGCAAGGATGACACCGCCTTCTACCATACCCTGAATGTTTCAATTCTAGCGCTGGTCCTGGGACGGGAATACGGCATCAGCGCGGAGGAGGCGAAACTTCTGGGCATGGGAGCACTTTTCCATGATATCGGGAAGAGTAAGATCCCCAAGAAACTGCTCTACAAACGAGGTTCCTTGACCCCGGCTGAAGCCAAGTTGCTCCAGATGCATCCCCAATATGGTCACCAGATGATGTCGGCGATCGAGGCCTTTCCGAAAGCCGCCCTCCCCATCATCCTGACCCATCACGAGGCCATTGACGGGAGCGGATATCCCAAGGGTTTGCGCGACGCCGATATTTCCATTTTGAGCAAGATCACCGCCATTGCCAACAGCTATGACAATCTCTGCAACAAGCTCGATCCCACGGAGTCCATGACGCCCTACGAATCCCTCTGTCATCTCTTCTGCCGCCAGAAGCAGCAACTGGATGGGCACCTGATGCAGCGCTTCATCAGCTGCATGGGGGTGTATCCACCGGGGACCATCGTAAAGCTGAAAAACGAAATGATCGGCATGGTGGTCTCGATCAATCCCAATAAACCGCTCCGCCCCAGTTTGCTGCTCTATGATCCCAACGTCCCCAAGAGCGAAGCCCTGATCGTCGATCTTGATGAGTTTCCCGCTCTCGAGATCGACCGGAGCCTCCGCCCCGCCGACTTGAAGCCGGAAGTATTTGCGTATCTTGATCCGCGAACGCGAGTAAACTATTACTTCGAGAGTTCGACCGACAAGGCGCAGCCGCCACCAGCCCGTTAGCAGGGGGCCGAAGGGCTCCTCCAACCGTCATCCCCCGTGCTTCGAGCTTTTTCAGGAGGTGCCGGGGATAGGTTGTCTCGACAGACCTCTCCAAGGGGCTTAACGATTTTTTTCAAATCTGTTATCCATATCCGAAGTGGGCGGGGACGATTCAGTTATACTGAGTACGAGTATGATCTGGTTTATTGTCATCTCGAACGAAGGTGAGAGATCTTAAGATTTCTCCCCACGGTCGAAATGACATGAATCCCGGATTCCAGCCGTTCGACTTATAATTGATTGGTTCAATAATCAGATCGCCAGCCACAGGTTGAAGCAGGTTATGCCAGGCAACGCAGAACAAGTATCCCCGGGGGACTACCAACTTCTCGGGCTGCCGTATGGAGCCCCTCCGGAGGCGGTGAAAAAAGCCTACAAAACCTTTGTCAAGACCTGGCATCCAGACCGCTTCCCGCAGGGTTCGACCCGGCAGCGGCAGGCCGAGGACCGGCTGAAGGCAGTCACCGCCGCCTATCGGCGAATTCGCAGCCAGTGGGGAGCTGAGCCGGTCGAGAGTCAGCCGGAACCCGCTCCTCCGGAAGGAAACCGCCGACGGGCGGTCTCCACCCGGCCCGGTGCCTCCGACTCGTTCTTCGCTTTTCCCTGGCAGCGACTCGGAGCTCAGATCCGCAGCCTGCGGCTCCCCATCAGCCTCGCCCGGGCCTGGCCGGGGCTTCTGCTGTTGGTGCTGGCACTCCTCGCCTTCCAGATCGAGCTCGATCCATCGTCACCACCTAAGCCGCCTCCGGGACCCGCTTCCAGCCAAAATCCGATCCCGCCCTCCGCTGTCGCTCCAATCCCTTCACCATTACCGGTATCGGTCGCGGCTCCCCCTTCGGACTCAGCCATGCCATCTTCGTTAACCCCTGCCAAGCATCCAGACCCCCGGCCACCCGTTCCCGCTTCGGCACCTGACAGCCCGGCGAGAACCTTCTTCACCCTCGGCTCCACCAAGGCCGAGGTACTGCGGGTCCAGGGCCGACCGCGTAAAGTCCATGGCCAGAAGTGGGTCTACGGCTTGTCGGAGGTCACCTTCAAGGACGGCCGGGTGTGGCGCTACAACAACTTCGACGGTGGTCTGAAGGTCAAGATCCTGCCCGCTGAACCCCTCACGGACGGTCAGGCCGCCAGCTCCTTCGGCCTCGGCGCCACCAGGGATGAAGTCCTGCGGGTTCAGGGAACCCCCACCCATGTGAATGGCAACAAATGGTCCTACGGGTTCAGCGAGGTCCATTTCAAGGACGGCGTGGTAACCGGGTACAACAATTTCTTCAAGAAGCTGCGAGTCGCCATGCAGCCCTCCCAGGGGCTCGAGACGGCCGTGCGGAAAGGCTATTTCACCATCGGCTCCAGCCGGGACGAAGTGATCGCCCTCCAGGGTACCCCGACCATGGTGCAGGGCAATCTCTGGTCTTACGAACTCTCGGACATCCTCTTTGTCGACGGCAAGGTCCGCAGCGTGACGGACTCTTCCGGCCTCCTCAAATACGTCCCGCCTGATTCCCTCGCTGAGCAATAGGTCGCCGTCATTTCCCGGTAATTCCGCAGGAAAGTCGATTTTGCCCTTGTGGTCTATTACTTGGGGTGGCATATATGGTTCACGGAGGGTTAAGAAGTTGACGCGCACCAACCCGTCAACTGGAAGGGATTGCCTCGTTCCGTCGTGTCAGGTGGTTGTTTGAGGTCTGACCAGACCGACCGGGTTGAAAGAACCCGCTAATACAACTCAATTAAGGACCCATGTCAGCGTCACTGCCTTCCCGAATACTGTTGGTGGACGATTCCAGGGCAACCCTGGAGCTCATCGGTGAGCGACTCGAGCAGGAGGGGTATGGGGTACACTGCGCCTCGAGCGCAGCCGAAGCCTTCACCAGGGCCTCTCAAACCAGCTACGATATCGTCATCACCGACCTGGTGATGCCCCAGGCGGGTGGCATGGAAGTGCTGGCCCATTTCGCCGAGCACTATCCCGAAACGATAGTCATTCTTCTGACGGGGTATGCCACCATTGAAACGGCAGTCGAAGCCATGAAGCGGGGGGCCTTCGATTATCTCACCAAACCGGCAAAGCTGGACGAAATCGTCCTGGTGCTGAAAAGAGCCCAGGAGCTGACCGCCCTCAGGGCGGAAAATGTGCTTTTGCGCTCTCAACTCCGGGAACTCTGCCGATTTGACCGGATCATCGGCAAGAGTCATCCGATGCAAGCCCTTTACAAGATGATCGAGCGGGTGGCCAAGACCGATTCGACCGTCCTGATCCTGGGTGAAAGCGGCACCGGTAAGGAACTCATCGCCAACGCCATCCATCTCAGCAGTCCCCGTCGGGACAAGCCGTTCGTGCCCATCAACTGCGGCGCCATTCCTGAGGAGCTGATGGAAAGCGAGCTGTTCGGTCACGAGCGGGGGGCGTTTACCGGCGCCCTCAAGGAGCGCAAGGGGCGCTTTGAACTGGCCAACTGGGGCACCGTGTTCCTGGATGAAATCGGTGAAATGAGTCAGAAGCTTCAGGTCAAGCTGCTCCGCTTTCTCCAGGAACGGACATTCGAGCGGGTAGGCAGTTCTCGGACGATCGAGGTCGATGTGCGGGTGATTGCCGCAACCAACAAGGATCTCGAACACGAAGTTGCCGAAGCCAAGTTTCGCGAGGACCTGTTCTACCGGTTGAACGTGATTCCGATGCTCGTTCCCCCGCTGCGCGAGCGCAGTGGCGACATTCCCCTGCTGGTTCATCACTTTCTCCAGCAACACTGTCAGAAGAAGGAAATCCCTCTGAAGACGATGGCGCGCAACGCCCTCGAGATCCTCCTCCACTATGAGTGGCCCGGTAATGTCCGGGAACTGGAAAATGTCATTGAACGTCTGGTGATTCTGGTCGAAACCGATGAGATCCAGGTGGAGGATCTGCCCCAGCGCATGCGGCGGCAGGAAGCCACCAGCGCTCACCCCCTGATGGAGATAGGGGAGGAGGGTATCGATCTCAAGAAGATCCTGGACGACCTCGAGAACCACCTGATCCTCGAAGCCCTCAGAAAATCAGGGGGAGTCAAGAACAAGGCTGCCGGTCTGCTTGGTCTCAATCGCACAACCCTCATCGAAAAGCTGAAGAAAAAGCGAATCCATTATCCCACCCTGGACGGCTGAGTCTGTCTGCCGCTCTTCCCCTCCACCCTGCCACCTCCTCACCCCAGGCCTGGCATGTTCTTTGCCTTCATACCCGCTCGTGGGCTTCTCCCGTTTCCGGTTGCGCGGCAGGAGAAGCGAAGATGGCTCCAGGCCTCGCTCACCAGCCTGGCATAGACACCCAACGATTTCACTCGGCGGTCGCCACAGGATGAACACCCGTCACAAGCTGGCCTCGCTCTGCCTGGTCTTGTACCTGGGCAGCGTCGGTATTTTGACACTCCCCACGACTGCTGCCGGTACCGGTTTTTCCGAATTGCTTCGGTTGCGGCGAGGCGTGCAGAAGACCTCTGTCGTGACCTTCACCCGCCTGGTCCTGGAAGTCAAAGGCGAACGTCCCACCAGCATTGAAGCGACTTCTTCCGAGCAGCTGGTCATCTCCTTCAAGGAGCTGCGTACCGGGCTCGAACCGCAAATCCAGATGTCCGACCCGACATCAACCGTGACGACCATCAAGGTACTCGATTCATCGAACGGCTCCCAGGTTCAGGTGCACTTCCGGACCCCGGACTGTGTGGTGAGCCATAGCTTCCTGCCGCCGGAAAAACCCGCTCCGGGCGTCTATCGGCTGATGCTTGACATCCTCCCACCGGCACCAGGAAAAACGGCCGAGGGTGGAGGCAAAGACCCCAAAGCCCCGAAGGCCGGCGCCGGTCCATCGGGAAAAAGCGCCGCTACTCCCACCGGGGAGGTTGCCCCCCATCCGTCCAAAGCCCCTGCAGAGCCTGCCAGCGGCTCCAGCGCCGCTGCCAATAACGGGGTCAAACCCGTTCAAGCGCCCAGGGCCGAGCCCTCCCCTGCGCCCACGGCGCCCGCCGCGCCAAGATACCGGGAGATCGCCGAAGGCAGCCTCTCGGAACCACTCCGGCAGGCCAACCGGTTGCTGGCGGAGCAGCAGTATGAGCAGGCCCATGCGGAATACGCCCATCTCCTCAAGGAGCCCGGATTGTCACGGGATGAATCCGCGGTGGCAGCATACGGTCTGGCTGACAGCGCCTTTTTCTTGAATCAGCAGGAATTGGATTTGACCTACAAGGAGGTCAGCACTAAATACCTGGCGGCTATCAAGGCGGACCCCACTCTGATCCAGGCAGGGTGGGCCTATTATCGGCTGGGCCTGACCCATGCCGCCGCAGGGGAACCTGAAAAGGCGCTCAAGGCATTCCAGGCAGCCGTTCAAGACTATCCTGGCCACCCGGTTGCCTTGCTCTGCTGGCTGGAACTGGGCGCCATCCACCAGAAGACCGGCTCGTTGCCGCAAGCCGTTAACGCCTTCCGAGCAGCCCTGGAATTGCCCCTGGAACCAGCCCAGAGACTCAACCTCCTCTGGCTGCTGGGAACTGCCCAGCACGGTATGGGCGAATACGATGCCGCCGTGGAAACGTTCGAACAATGCCTGACGGAAGACCCGAAGTACTATCTCGCTCAACCGCTCATTCTGAAGTATCTGGGGGATTGCCACTTCTTCCGGAAACAATATGACAGGAGCCGCGACCTGCTGCTCTGGTACCTGAATCTGCAGCCCGAAGCTCCTCATCGAGCGCTGGTGCTCGCCAAGATCGCCGAAATCTTTTCAGCCCAGGATGAACCGGAATTCGCCGGCAAGCTTTTCGATCATATTCAAAGCGACCATCCCAACTCCGACGGTGACATCATTGCCCAGATCCGAAGAGCGGAACTGCTGAAAAGCAAAGGGAAGCTCGCCCCCGAAGAGGACCTTGGCTTCTTTCGGGAACTTGCCCGGAAATCCTTTTCACCCCAGCTCACCAAGCTGATCCATTTGAAGCTTGCCCTGCGCGAACATGAATACGGCAACTTTGACGCCAGTCTTGGTGTCATCGACGGACATCTTCAGGAAAGCCTGCCGCCAGCCTCCAACGAGGACTTCCTGGCCCTGCGGCGGCAAGTGATCAGCGATTGGCTGCATTCCGCCTATCAGAACCGGGACTACGGCACCGTGATCGTCCTCTACGAACCCCACCAGGATGCTTTTCCCAATGCCCATACGGTGGAATTTCAGCGTATGATTGCGGACAGCTATTCTGGGATCCAACAGTACCGGAAGGCTATCTCCCTTTATGAAGGGATCATGGCAAAGCAGGGAGCCGAGGCGGGGGCGGAACTTATCCTCAAGACGGCCGAAACAGCGTTGCTGGCCAAAGATTTCGAGCGGGTGCTGAATCTCTGTAACCAAGTTCAGGGAGCCGACCACGAGGCCGGGAAGAAACGGCTTCTGGCCCGCATGGCCTTCGCTCAACAGCAGTACGCCAGGGCGGTCGAATACCTCGGCAGCCTGCCCGAGACTGAACTCACGGCGGTCGGCAATCCAAGTCTCTCCGCCATCCTGGCTGAAAGCCTGGCACACCTGGGGGAATGCGACAAGGCGGCCCAATGGCTTCAGAAAACCTCGGAACAAATGGAACAGACAGACACCCACTCGGACGACCTCGTCCAATGCTATCTGATTCAGGCTGGCTGTTACCGAAAGTCAGGAGCACATGACAAGGCCATCGCCGTGCTCGAGGAAGCTGCCACCATTGCCGGCACAGCACACCAGAGGGACCAGCTGCATTATGACATCTCCAAACACTACCTGGAGCTGGGACAGACCGAAAGAGCCATCGAGAAGCTGACCAGCCTGATGGGTTCCAACCAGACCTTCTGGCAGACGGCTGCCAAACAGCAGCTCGAATATATCCAGCTCGAGCACCAGTGAAAGCCAACCCGAGCGGACACAGGAATGACCATGGCCATTTTGATCATTGAACCCAATCCCAGGCACGCTCAGAACCTGGCAGAGGCCGTTAGGACCCAGGGGCGGATCCCGCTCACCACGGACTCCGTCAAAGCGGCTCTGAATATCCTGCGCAAAGAACAGCCGGAACTCGTCCTGGTGAGTCTCAACGGCAACCGGAGTCAAGTGGTGGGGCTGCTGCAAATGCAGCAAGCGTCGGCTTCCGCCCCACCCGTAATCATCATGAGCGAACGAGCGTCCCTCGGCGATGCCACGGAGATGATGGAGCTGGGCGCTCATGATTTCTGGATCAAACCGGTTCAGCCTGAGCGCCTGGCACTATCGATCGGACTCCTCGAATCTAAAACGAGAGCACAGGAGAGTGCTGCTCCCAGGGGCCAAAGGACCATCATTGGCCAGAATCCGCAAATGCTTCGACTCAAAGAGATGGTCAGAAAGGTTGCCGCCACCAGCGCCGCTATCTTCATTCAGGGTGAAAGCGGTACCGGCAAGGAAATGTTCGCTCGCTACATCCACCAGCACAGCGACCGGCGAGACCGGCCTTTCATTGCCCTCAACTGCGCCGCCCTGCCGGAGGGGCTGCTCGAAAGTGAACTATTCGGCCATGAAAAGGGTGCTTTCACCGGGGCCATCAAGTGCAAGGAAGGAAAGTTTGAACTCGCCAATGGCGGCACCCTGCTGCTCGATGAAGTCACCGAGATCCCCATCCACCTGCAGGCGAAGCTGCTGCGGGTCTTGCAGGAAGGGGAGATCGACCGGGTCGGGGGGCGTTATCCCATTGCGGTTGACGTGAGGGTCATTGCCACCACCAATGTGGAAGCGGAGAAGGCCATTGCTGAAGGCCGCTTTCGCAAAGACCTATACTACCGGTTGAACGTTATTCCACTCAAAATCCCCTCCCTGCGGGAACGGCCCGACGACCTGGCCCCCCTGGTCCACCACTTTCTGGAAAAATACAACCGCCTCTACCAGCGCAGCCTTACCGCGATCACGCCTGCTGCCATGGAGCTTTTGCAGCGATACCGCTGGCCCGGGAATGTGCGGGAGCTGGAAAACCTCATCCAGCGGGCCGTCCTGTTGACTACCGACTGTGAATTGACACCTGCCTGCCTGCTCTTTGACAGCCAGCCTGAAGCGCGTGACGAACCGCGTGACTTCGATCTCATGTCGATCAGCCAGATGGAAAAGCTCCTCATCGGCAAGGCCCTGGAAACCGTCGCCGGCAATCGCAGCAAAGCAGCGGAGATCCTGGGAATCAGCGTTCGGACGCTCCGCAACAAGCTCAACGAATACCGACAGGAACAGGCCGAATCAGACGATTAGCAGGCCTTACTCATTCTTTCGCCGGTATGGCGAAAGATGGGCGGACAGCTATTTGTGCGGAGCGGTACTGAGAGCTGACACCCACCAGCTGGCTCACCATGGTACAAGATTTGCTTTGCAGTAGCTGCGAACTGACGAGAATGGAGGTTTTCTCATGGCGAATGCCGCAGTATTCGATCGAACCATCAGCCAGATTCAAGACCGGTTGAGTCTCATTTCTCATCGCCACAAGCTTTCGGCCCACAATCTGGCCAACGTGAGCACTCCTGGTTATCGGGCAAAAGACCTCTCCTTTGAAAGCCATCTTCAGCGATCCATCCAGGAAGAACAGGTGCGGCCGATTCAGACCCATGCCCGCCATCTGGCTCCAGAGGCGCTCCCGATGGCTGCGGAGGTCGAGGAAAAGGGCCCGGTGAGTCTTGAGGACGAGATGATGAAACTGGCGAAAAACAGTGTTGAATACCAATACATGGTGACGATCCTCAACCGCAAGTTTGCCAGCCTCAAACTTGCCATTGCGGAAGGAGCGAGCTGATCATGGATTTTGAAACCTCGATGAAAATCAGTGCGTCGGGACTCAGTGCGCAACGCACCTGGATGAATGTGATCTCCGCCAACCTGGCCAACGTCAACACCACCCGAACCGAATCGGGCAAACCTTACGAGCGGCAGACAACCATTGTCGAAGCGGTTGATGTCGACAACCATTTTGACCGGGTCCTCGACGGCGTCGTGCAGGAGGAACTGCAGGCGGTTCGAGTGGCAGGGGTTGTTCCTGACGGCCGCGAATTCAAGCAGGTGTACGACCCGGGCCATCCCGACGCCAATGACAAGGGCGTTGTGAGCATGCCCAACATCAGTGCGGTCGAGGAGATGGCCAACATGGTCATGGCAAGCAGATCCTACGAGGCCAATCTGGCAGCACTTAACAACGCCAAGCACATGGCTCTCAAGGCCCTTGAAATCGGCAAATAGGACCCAGGAAAGGTCAGGCCACCATGCGCAATGAAGCGATTCGGTCATCCCAGATCGATGCCTTAAGGACCGCCTTCCCTTCGTCGCAGACCGCTGAACCGAAGGCCTCATTCGGCGACGAGCTCAAGAATAGCCTGGAACAGGTTGTCAGCCTGCAACATGAGGCAAGCAGGGCTGCAACCACCGCCGCTAATGGCGGTGTGGAACAGATCCATGAAACCATGATCAAGATGGAAGAAGCCGAAATCAGCCTGCGTTTGTTGACCAAGGTCCGGACCAAGGTCCTGGATGCCTATCAGGAAATCATGCGAATGCAGTTCTAGGGGCGCTTCATCGTTCAGCATGGTTCGTTCTAGCAGCACTTTTCGGCGGCAAAGACCAACATGATTTCCCATGAACCTGTCACGGGATAAGGAAGGCCTTCCATGAAAGCAATTCTGGACTCACTGCAACGCCTGAAGGAGTCCTTTTCGGCCCTACCCCGGCCGCAAAAGATGCTCTATTCCAGTGCCGGGCTGCTGGTTGCAGCCAGCTTGGTCTACACCATCTATCTCACCAACCAGGTCGATTACGTGCCGCTCTTTTCCAGGCTTTCCGAAGGCGAAGCAGGAATGATTGTGGAAACCCTGAAGAAGAAGAAGCTGCCCTACCAGCTTTCTGGGAGCGGAACGCTGTCGGTACCCCGCGACCAGCTTTATGAGATTCGGATGAATCTTGCCGCTGAAGGCATCCCCCGGGGCTCGGGTTCGGGGTTCGAAATCTTTGACCAGCAGAAGCTTGGCAGCACCGAGTTCGTGCAGAAAATCAACTATCAGCGGGCCCTTCAGGGCGAACTGGGCCGCACCATCAACCAGATGGACGAGGTCCTGGAGAGCCGCGTGCACCTGGTACTGCCCGAGGACTCGCTTTTTCTGGAAGATGAGAAGCCGGCAAGCGCCGCGGTGGTCTTGAAGCTGCAGCCCGGAGCCCGTCTCAACCAGCGTCAGACGCAGGGCATTGTTCACCTGGTGGCAAGTGCTGTCAAAGGTTTGGAGGAAGATCGCGTGACCATCATGAGTACCGACGGCCAGGTGATCTTTAAGAAGAACCCTTCCGACAGTCCCCTCCAGGCATCCTCCACCCAGCTCGAATACAAACACCAGATGGAAGAGAACCTGCGGCAGAAGGTCCAGACCATGCTCGAACAGGTGCTTGGCGCGTCGCGGGTGATCTCGAGGGTCACCGCCGAGTTGGATTTCAATCAAACCCAGATCCAACAGGAAACCTTCGACCCTGACAGTTCGGTGGTGCGCAGTCATCATCGCCGGGTGGAAAGCCACGAAGGGCAGGATGCCACCCCCCGAGGCAACCCCGACACCCCGGTCAACATTGAAACCAAGCTGACCGAAGGGCAGCCCAAGGACCCGCAGAAGAAGCAGAATCGTCACCAGGAAATCGTCAACTATGAAATGAATCACATCAGCCGCAAGGTCGTGCAGGCTCCAGGAACCATCAAGAAACTATCGGTGGCGGTGCTGGTGGATGGCGCCTACGAAACCAAACCGGATGCCGCCGGCCAGGCCAAACCGGTGTTCGTGGGTCGTCCCCCTGAACAACTGAAATCCCTCGAAGAAATCGTCAAGAAAGCAGTCGGTTATGACGATGCCCGCGGCGATCAGATCACCCTCTCCAATGTGCCCTTCACGGCCGATCTGGGCCTCATGGAGGAGGTGAGCCCGAAAAACCGCTGGCTGGAAATGTTGAAAAGCCATCAGAAGCTGCTCATGAATTCGCTACTGCTGATTCTGCTATTCTTCCTGGTGATCCGACCAATTATCAAGAAGTTCCAGCAGATGCCGCTCCAAAAACCGGCGCTGGCTCCTCCTCAATCGCACCCCGCTCTGCCGGGAGCGGCTGCGGGAGCGCCGGGCAGCCTCCTTGGAGCGCCGGAAGGCCAGCCGGAGGGCTTCCCGTCCATGCGCGACCGGATTGAAGGGTTCGTCGAACGAGACCCTGACAAGGCGAGAGAAATCATTCGGACGTGGCTCCGGGAAGGGACCTAAACCATGGCCAAGTTGACGGGTCCCGAAAAGGCTGCTGCTTTCCTGATGTATCTTGGCGAAAGAACCTCTGCCCAGCTCCTGAAGACGCTCAGTCCGGACGAAATCAAACAGCTGGGGTCGAGCATGTGCAACATGCAGGACGTGAAGCGGGAAACCCTCGCGGAGGTGATGGAGGAATTCGGTCACATGTTCACCTCTACCGATGCTATCTTCACCACCGGCGATGATTTCTTCAACACCCTGCTGCCCAGCGTGCTCGACCGGGAAGAGGCTGAAGCCGTCCGGCTGAAGCTTGAGAAAGAGCGAGAAGAGATCCTGTTCAAGAATGTGCGGGACGTTGACCCCAAGGTCCTGGCCGGTTTTATTCATAGCGAGCACCCACAGACCATTGCCATCATCCTGGCACACCTCGGTTCCGAGAAATCCGGCCAGGTTCTGGCTTTGCTTTCCGAACCGCTCCAGTTTGAGGTATTGAATCGTATTGCCCATCTCGAGACGGTGCCACCTGACCTCCTCCGCGAAGTGGACGCTGTTTTGCAGGAAGAGCTGCTATCGGTTGAAAAGGGCAGCAATCAGATCCTTGGCGGAGTTCAAGTGGCAGCCGAAATTCTGAACAACTGCGATAAGAGAACGGAAGAGAAGATCCTGCAAGCCCTGGAAGATTTTGATGAGGAGCTGGCGGAAAAGGTTCGCAAGCTGATGTTTGTGTTCGAAGATCTTGCCGGTGTCAATGATCAGGGCATTCGTGAGCTCCTCAAGGAAGTCAAGAGTGAAGATCTGACCCTGGCGCTCAAGACCGCGTCCGAAGAGCTCAAGCGGAAGATTCTTGGCAACCTGTCCAAGCGCGCCGCGCAAATCCTCGAAGAGGACATGAGCGTGATGGGTCCGGTCCGCCTGAGCGAAGTGGAATCGGCCCAGCAGAACATCATCAATGCCGCAAGGCGTCTGGAGAAGGAGGGCAAGCTCCTGCTCATGGCGGGTGAAGGCGGAGATCCTCTTGTCTAAGATCATCAAAGCCCAGGTCGAGGAACCGGAATCCGTGCTGCCTTTCGGGTTTGCTGAATTACAGCAGCAGAGGCGCTCCCGGCCGGACAGGACCAATCAGCTGAGCAAGACCGCGGCGCCGTTGCGGGACCCGGATGGCCCTGCCGAGGCCGAGAATTCCGTCCGAACGCTGCTCCTCGATGCCGAACGGAAGGCCCAGGAACTGGAAGAAGAGGCCTATCGGAAAGGTTATGAGCAGGGACAGAAGGATGGCTTTGAAGTCGGCCAGCGCAGCATGGCCATCGTCAAGGAGCATCTCGAAAGACTTCTGGACAGCCTGCAGCAAACCCCGCAGACCATTTTTGACCAGTATCGGGACTGGCTCATCCAGATGTGTCTCACGATTTCCCGCCATATCGTTCGACGAGAACTGTCAACAGACCACACCCAGTTGGCTCAGCTCATCGAGACCCTGTTGCAGGAGACGGCCGAAAACCACACTCTCACGATCAGTGTTCACGCCGACGACTTGGCCCTGCTGGAACAACACCTCGACCTGAAAGGCCTGAGCGAGCGGACGGGCCGTACCTTCACCCTGGTGGCACAGCCCCATATCCAGAGGGGTGGCTGTCGGGCGGAAAGTGATGTTCAGCTTTTTGACGCTTCTCTGGAAAAACGGTTCAGCCTTATCGAGCAGGCCCTGAGAAATGATGAGTCAATCCCTGACCACAGCCTTGTCTGAAGACTGCCTGGGCCTTGCAGGCCGCGCCGCGGCCATCGAAAGCTGTGCCCACTGGGAGATATCCGGCAAAGTGGTTCAGCTGGTGGGGAACATGATCGAGGTCGGCGGAGTGGATGCAGCTCTGGGAGATATCTTTCGCATCACCTACGGCGACAGACACTCTCCCATTTATGCGCAGGTGGTCGGTTTCCATCAAAAGCGCCTCAAGCTCAGCCCCCTGACCGCTCTCGATGGGATTCAGCCGGGCGCCCTCGTCTCATGGTGTCCCCAGGCCCACACCCTTCCCGCCAGCCCCGGCCTCCTGGGCCGAATCCTTGACGGCATGGGAAATCCCATCGATGACCAGGGCCCGCTGCCGCCGGGCACCCCCTACCCGCTCCTGACCAAGGTCGTCAATCCCCTCCGCCGACCACTCATCACCGAGCAGCTTGATGTCGGCGTGCGCAGCGTCAACAGCCTGCTACCCGTGGGCAAAGGACAGCGGATGGGCGTATTCGCCGGCTCGGGGGTCGGCAAGAGCACCCTGCTGGGGATGATGGCCCGCCATACCACCGCCCCGGTCAACGTGATCGCCCTCATCGGGGAGCGCGGCAGGGAGGTCAACGAATTCATCGAAAACGAGCTCGGCCGCGCGGGTTTGAGTCATTCCGTGGTGGTGGTGGCCACCTCCAACCAGCCGGCCACCATTCGCCTGCGCGGGGCGTACCTGGCTTGCAGCATCGCCGAGTACTTCCGAGATCAGGGGCAGGACGTGCTCTTCATGATGGATTCCGTAACCCGTTTTGCCATGGCCGGCCGGGAAATCGGCCTGGCCGCCGGCGAACCGCCCACGACCAAAGGTTATACGCCCAGTGTCTTCACCCATATGCCAAACCTTCTCGAACGCGCGGGCAACTTCGAAAGCGCCTCTATCACCGGACTCTATACCGTTCTCGTCGAAGGTGACGATCTTGAAGATCCTATTGCCGATGCCCTTCGCTCGATCCTCGACGGTCATATCGTGCTCGATCGCAAGCTGGCGCACAAACACCAGTACCCCGCCATCAACGTCCTGAAGAGCGTCAGCCGTTTGACAGACGCGCTGCTGACCAAAGAGCAACGGGAACCCCTCGCCCGCTTTGTGCGAACCCTGGCCCGCTATGAAGCCAATGAAGATATGATCAATATCGGTGCCTACGCTGCCGGCACCAACCCCGACACCGACTACGCTATTGCCATGTATGCAAAGTTCTGTCAGTTCCTCCGCCAACCTGTTGACGAAAACTGCTCCCTGGCCGAAGCCCGGGAGGCCCTGGCGGCGTTGTTCCAAAGCTGACCCGCCGGGTAGCAAAGTGTAAGATGGCTTACAAATTTCGCTTTCACGCCCTGTTGAAGTATCGTCAATATCTGTTGACTCAGGCACAAACCGAACTCGCCGCCGCCCTGAAACACTATCAGGCACTGCACACTCTCATCGAGAAAACAACGGCCGACAAAGAGCAGGCCGTCATTTCCCTGGAGGCCAAACGGCAGGCTGGGATAAAAGCCTCCGAATACCAACTTTTCCAGGACTATTTCCTCGCCATGGAACAACAATTGCTTCAATTGAACAGGGAACTGGAGGAGTTGGCCAAAGGGGTCGCTGATGCGAAGGACCTCCTCCGGCAGCGGGAACGGGAGCTCAAGATGCTCGAAGTCACCGATGACAAGGACCGTGCTGCTTATCGCAGGGAGCAGGCCAAGAGGGAGCAGGCAGGTCTGGACGAGAGGTCCGGGGTGAGCGAATTCAAGAAGCGAAGCCCACTCTAGACGAAACCAGGAGGAACCCGCAGCATGAAGCAGAAGGTTGCTTTCGCCATTGGTATACTGCTCGTGGTGGGAATGCTCGCCATCGTCTCTTTGAAGATCTTCGTGGCAACAGGACACCTGATGATCCATAACAAGGGTCTGAAGTCCCTCCTTTCCATTCCCGAAGTGATGGCCACCGACCAGCGCAAGACCTCTCACCACATCCAAGAGCAGACCCCCAGTCCGACCGATAAGGAGCAGTCCGAGCAAGGGAAGGTGGACGCCGAACCAATGAGGACTGCCAAAACCAACCCTTCTGCCATGGCGGAAACGCTTTCCTACCTGGAACAAAAAGAGCTCGAACTGAGGCGCAAAGAGCAACGCCTCAATGAGCAGGAGAAGCATTTATTCCAGATGCAGAAGGAAGTTGAAGAGAAACTTGAGAACCTCATTGCCGTTCAGAAGGACATCCAGAGTTTCCGCAATGAGAAAAACGAAGCCAGGAATGCCAGCATCCGCTCCCTCGCCCAGATCTACGGGACCATGAAACCCAAGGAAGCGGCAAAGCTGCTCGAAAATATGGATGAGAAACTGGTGGTGAGCCTGCTGTCGACCATGAAAGCCAACGAAGCGGCAGAGATTCTCTCCACCATGGACTTCAAGAAGGCGGCGAAAATCTCCGAAGCCTTGACGCAACGCTGACAGCCACCAACCCTTCTCGGCCGGCGGCAAGATTTGCGCCGTCAGTCAGCAAAAATTTCCCTACCCTTTCCCCTCCATCTTTCTCGCCAAAATCTTAACATATTGTTTTTATATTTCTTTTCTCATTACTCCCATTTGGTATCCATCTTGCTCATAGCAGACGCCGTGCAGCAAGGACATTCAACAACCGCAAATGGGGATCAGGTTCATGCAGCCGACAGGCATTCAACCAGCACAGTTGCTCATGGAAGTCATGGCCAGCGCCAAGGATAAGATTGGGCAGGAGATCGCCCGGATCGAATTCTCGCAGCAGCTTCATGAGCAGCATCAGCTTGTGCAGCAAGCGCCGTTGGGACCATCCGTTCCAACGATGCAGGAACCGCAGGTCTCGACCTCAACCCCAGCCGCCGCGTCCCGGCAGGCCCCTTCCGCCCGGCGTGCCAGCACCAACACCAGGCTGTCGCCACCGCACACCCCTGCCAACCAGGGGGCCAGGAACAACCCTCAGCTTTCCGGCTCAACCAGGGACCTTGCGCTCGGCAAATGGAGAATCGCACAAAACCTGACCTTCACCGATCCCACAGCTTTGGATCGGGTGCTCTCTCAATACCAGCTTGCGCCCTCGGTCAACGCTGCCATCGGCGATGCCCTCGACGGACAGGGTCAGATCAGGCTGAAGAAGCTCAATCAGATCCTGGCTCGCGTTTCGAGCGGCACCAATGATCCCGTTCCTGAAGGCACGGCGGCAGCGGCTGACATTCAATCTCTGCTCGGCTCCGTGCTGGAACAGAAGCAGCTGCCCGCGCAGATCCTCGACGATCTGGCGATCCGGCGCAAGGCAGCCTATGATTTTGGTGAATTCCGCCAACTCATGCAGCAGTTTGTCGAGCAGGTGGCCAGGACCAGTCTCAAGCAGGCGAATCAGTCCGCAACCTCACCGCTGCCCCAAACCCCGGCAACAGATGCCGAACCAGTCAAACCGGCAGCCGATGTTCCTTCCCCGGCCAGGGCAAAGTTGCCCAACCACACAGAGTCGCTGGCGGCAAACCTGATTCCCTCGTTCTTGCGGGAGCACAGAGGATCTTTCGAACCTCCCCAAAGCTCCCCGCCAAACCCGGCGGGAACGGTCCCCGCAGGCAGCGGGACGCCTCGCTCCGAGGCAACGGCTGGAGATGACAGCGGCGGCAGGGAATTGCCTGAGAACCACCAGCCACCAGTTTATCAGCTCCATAGCAGGGCGGTTGGTTTCGGATGGGAGGATGCCCGGAGCGCGACGGCAAGGATTGAAGGGGTGGGAGTATGGCCTCATGCGCTGCAGGAATTGACTACCGGAACCATCTCGATTACTCCCCCGAAAGCCTCGCCCGGCAACATCCTCACTGTTGATGCGAGCGCGATGGCAGAACCACCGGCGGGGATCGCAAGTGACCGCCCGGTTATTCAGATTGTGCCGGGTCCTGAACCCGCCGCCCTTGACCCCCTGCAGATGCCCCCCTCGTCGGTCGGCGCCATGGTGAACGCCTCTATCAGTGCCGCTGCCGCTTTCCGGACATTACGCGCCGGCTCGGCACCAACCGAAGCTATCCCCGAAAGCCATATGGTCGAGCAAACCATCACCGCGAGCGCTGCCATTCCGGTGGTGGATAGAATCGCCGCACCGGTAACCGCCGGCTTCATTGCTCAGGACTCACCGTCATCAGCGGGCTGGAACGCTGCTTCGAACGGCGCTGCCAGGCACGCCCACCACAACCCCTCGCACCCTGCCATGGCTTTCGCCAGGTCCTTCATCGCCGGTCAACTACCCGTAGCATCAGCGGAACGGGCCGAGGCACGCAGCGCCCACGCGGCGGAAGAACTGCCCATGGCCGCCGTTGCCACGGAAGCGACCGGAACCAGCGCGGTTACCGAACCTCTCGGACGGCTCATGGGAGGCGCCGCTTTCAGCGATGGCGCCCGCCCGCACCCATCGATGCCCGCTAACGTTACGAGCACGGATGCTCCCACGAACAACTCTAATAACCCGCCGACCCCGGCCGAGCCTCATTCCGCGCTCAATCACCGGCAGCCAATGTCATCTCTCGATCCGCCTGGGGAGAATGCCTCGCCGCTTCGACCCGTGGTCCCTGCACAAGCCGACACCTGGGCTCAGGGCACGGCGGTTACCGGGTCCCAGGGGGCAGCTGAGTCTCCAGCAGGGTCGGTTCGCCTTGCTCCCTCACCACCCGGCGCAGCCGCCGCTGAATCCCCGGCACCACCGGCCATGGCAACCGAACGCCCCGTTGCCAACAGCCGTCCGGCAACGATGAGCAAACCGGCACCCAACCTCGCTGAGCTGCTCAGAGGGGTCGGCGGCGACCTGTTTCCGAAGCCGGCCCTCGGCGACGTTCGCGCCACCGATTTTGCTCAGGAACCGGTCGCAACCGGTCTTGAGGCCCTTAGAGGCAGAGATTCGATTGTTTCCTCGAAGATGGAAGCTGCCGTTCCCCTTCAAGAGGCCGGTGGCTCGAGAGGGAAACTTTTTCCCGCCAGGGAAGATTCCCTGCTCACTCGACCGGTGATTCCCACAGAGACCGCCAAATGGGTTCAGACCAATGCGGGCATCGGGTCACAGGACTCAGCGGAGTCGCCATCGAGTTCGGCCCAGACCGCTCCCTCACCCCCCAGGGCGGCCATCCCGGAATCTCCGGCAATGCCAACCATGACAGCCGACCGCCCCGCTGTCAGCAGCACCCCTGCAACCATGAACGATCCGGCACTGACCCAGACAGAGCCATCCAGGGCCCTGGGCGGCGAACAGACTCCGAAGCCGACTCACAGTGAAGCTCGCCCCCTCGATACCCGACTGGAGCCGGTCCCTGGTTCCGAGCTCAGGGGAGGCAGGGATTCCATTGCTTCCTTGAAGACGGAAGCTGCTGCCTCCTTTCAGGAAGCTGGCAATTCGATGGCAAAGCGCTTTTCTGCCGGTGACAATTCCCCGATCATTCGACCCGTGATCCCCGCCCAGGCCGACAACCGGGGTGAGAGCCCTGCGGGCATCGGGCCACAGGGCGCAGCAGAGTCGCCATCGGGTTCGACCCGGTTCGCTCCCTCAGCCCCCAGGGCGGCCATCCCAGAATCCCCGGCAATGCCGGCCATGGCGACTGAACACCCTGTCGGCAACCGTGGTCCGGCAGCACTGACCAGCACCGCGCTCAATCAGGCGGAATCATCCAGGGACTTCGGTGGCGAACAGATCTCAAAGACTGTCCAGGAGGAAGTCCGCCTGTCCACTGCCCGGCAGGAGCCCGCTACCAGTTCCGAGGTCCTGAGGGGTAAGGATTCCGTTATTCTCTCTGAACAGGAAGGCAGGGCCAACCTCCAGAATAGCGTGGAGCTTCTGGCCAAAGGGGCGGTTGACAACGAGGCAACCACCGCCAGACCTGCTCCCGTTACGCCGGAACTGGCGGAATCAGCCTCTCGCCAAACCACCCCGGAAAGCAGCACCCGCGAGTCTGCTACCAGCATGAAAGGGGAGAGAGCGATTTCAGGAGGAGCCCCGACCTTCGAGGAATCCCCGCCTCACTGGCAGGGACAAGGCCAGCAGCACGACCACTCCCCAACCTGGTTCAGGAACGATGTGCCGACCTTGAACCTTTCGGCGAATCCGGCAGCAGACCCGGAGACAGCACTGTTTTCCAGCTACGCCTCGTCCCTGACGGTCGAACTGGCGGAGCGCATCCAGGAACTCCACCGCCAGAACCGCCACGAATTGACTCTGGAATTGCAGCCGGAGCACCTGGGCCGATTGCGCATCCGGATCGGCACCGACGACCACCAGGTCAGCACTCTGATCTCCACCGAAAGTGAACAAATCAAGGAGTTATTGACCAGGAGCTCAGCCCTGCTGCGCCAGGAACTGGCATCGCAGGGGCTGGTTCTGGAAAAGCTGCAGATTGACGTAAACAACCAGGCCACAGCCCATGGTCAGCCTTTTGACAGGCATGGTGACGGCGCCCGGCGCAGTGGCAAACCTCGACAGGAGACAGCCACCGCCCAAGGATTTCCCGAGCCGGGGGCAAGAACGTCCCGGATCGGTAACACGAGCCATCTGATCAGCCTGTTCGTCTGACCGCAATGATGCCGATGACCAGGACCTGCAACACTACTGTGAAAGAACAGGGAGAAAGCCATGTCAGTACCGACCGTAACAGCCACCAACGACACCACCGCCGCGAGCAGCACCGCCACGGCAAAGGACAACGACATCTTCAGCTCCAAGCTGGATGGCAATGCGTTCTTGACTCTGTTTCTCACCCAGTTGCAGTATCAGGATCCAACCAATCCCATGGAATCCTATGAAATGGCGGCCCAACTGGCCCAGTTCGCCTCCGTCGAGAAGCTGGCGGGCATCAACACCACCCTGAGTCAGCTCGAATCCGCTCTCTCTTCTCTTGGCAATGCGCAGATGGTCGGCCTCATCGGCAAGGAAGTGGTCGCGCAATCGAATTCGCTCCAGGTAACCGACGGCACCGCCTCGGAGGCCACCTACTCCTTCGACCTTGCTTCAGGGGATCCCGCCACCGTCACCATCACCATCTCCGATGAAAACGGCAGCGTCGTTCGCACCAAAACCCTGACCGGGCAGGCCGGCGGCGATCATAAAGTGGCCTGGGACGGCCTGGACGATGCCGGCAACAAGGCCCCTGACGGCCCCTACACCTTTGCCGTGAAAGCTTACGACAGCATCGGCAACGCGCTCGATGTCACCAGCACCGTGACCGGCCTTGCCTATTCATATCGTCTTGACCAGACCAGTCCCTATCTGATTCTGGGCGGTCCGGGTGGAGTCAGAGTACCAACCGGCAACATCCTGGCCATTACGCAGACAATAGCTTCCTGATCACTGCGCGCGAGTTGCGCTTGTGATCCCGTGGATTCGGTTCAAGAGGATTACCAACAGTCACTTCAACATCACAAAGGAGAATCAAAATGGGTGTCAATTCAACTTTATACATCGGCGCATGCGGTCTCAGAACCTTTGCCCAGGCAATGTCCATGACCAGCGACAACATCGCCAACGCCAACACTACTGCCTTCAAGGCCAGCCAGGCCCGATTCGGGGACATGGTCAGCAGCTATCTCGCGACCCAGTCGATGGACACTGACCGGGCCGGGTGCGGCAGCACTATCCTCGGGATCGCCACCAGTTTCGCCCAGGGACCGACCCTCACCACCGAAACCTGGTCAGACCTGGCCATCAACGGTGAGGGATTCTTCCGAGTCCAGCTTTGTGACGAAAGCGGGGCCCCGGTCGACACGGCTCAGACCTACTACACTCGGGACGGCAGTTTTCATGTGGACAAGAACGGCTTTATCGTCAACAGCCAGGGGTTGTCTCTGCTGAACACGGATGGGAATGCGATCCAGGTGCTCGACGATCCCACCAGCCCTGCCTACTCCAATTTCAACGTCTCTTCGAGCGGGGTGGTCTACGGCACCCCGGTTGACCCAGCCGCCGGGACTGACCCGATGGAACTGGGAATCATCTCCATGGTCAGATTTCCCAACCAGGACGGCCTCATCCGGCAGGGGAACAACCTATTTATGCCCGGCCCCGAGTCCGGCGCCCCAATTCTTGGTCAGGCCAACATCAATGGCAACGGATCGATCATCGACTGCAACATCGAGGGCTCCAATGTGGATCTGGCCAATGAAATGGTGAACATGATCATCTACCAGGCGGACTTCAACGCCAACTCAAAATCGGTCACCACGGGCAACAATATGTTGGATACCGTGGTCAATATGGTGAGATAGCAACCGGAACTGCCACGTCGGAAGGGGTGCCGGGGTTAGTCAAAAGATTGACCACTGCGCACCCCTTTTGACAAGACCCGCCTCCCACTGTCACTGAAGGCACCTGAGTACTGCGCCACAGAAATCAGTGACCATTATTTGTGGCATGGACGTCTCGTCCGTGTATCTCACAGGCTGGAAGCCTGTGCCACCTCATGAGCGCCTGGACACTTATTCTTGGGGCGTGGTACTAAGTGACATTCTCCCCTTAACTCAGCTTCTGGCTTCCCGCCACCGCTCGGCCCCCGTCTGAAAGCATGGCACGGTCATTGCTCTTTCTGCGCGTGACTCTAAAACAGACTTTGGCGTTTCCCCCAGGCAAAGCACCTGCGCTGAATCCTCCGGGGAGGCTGTTGCAGGCGCCGTCACGTTCCAGGCATCGATCCCGGAAGTCGGCATTCACCAAGCCATCTCAAGAGGATGTCAGTCAATGGCGGGGAAAGACACGGAAACCGAGAGCCAGGATAAACCTGAGAAGAAGAAGAAATCACCGTTGGTCAAGATCATCATCCTGGTGGTGCTGCTGGCGGTTTTAGGGGGAGGAGGATTCTTCGGATATGTCAAGTTCCTGAAGAAGGAGCCTGCTGCGCAGCCAGCCGAACCGCAGATCGAACAGAGTGTTGCGGTCGATATGGGTACTTTTCTCGTCAATTTGTCCGATCCCGGAGGCAAGCGCTATCTCAAGATCACCATGCAGTTCGAGCTCAGCGGTCAGAAACTGAACGAAGAAGTCACCAAGCGAAATGTCGAGCTGCGGGACATGATCATCATGCTGCTGTCCAGCAAGGAATACAACGAGATCGGCAATGCCACCGGCAAAATCACCCTGAAGCGTGAACTTGTCTCGAGACTCAATAAGATGTTGCGCGAGGGACAGGTCAAGGAAGTCTATTTCACCGAGTTCCTGGTTCAATAAACCCGTAGGGAAAGTGCAGCAACATGGAAAAAGTCCTTTCTCAGGCCGAAGTCGACGCCCTCCTGCGAGGGCTATCGGACGGGAAGATCGAGTCAGAGCAGGAAGCGCCGGAAGAAGAAGACGGCATTCGGTCGTATGACCTCACCAACCAGGATCGGATCATCCGCGGGCGGATGCCCACCCTCGAGATCATCAACGACCGCTTCGCCAAACTCATTCGGAACACCATGTCGGGGTCACTGCGAAAAGTCATCGATGTGACCGTGACACAGACGGAAATGGTTAAATTCGGCGAGTTCATACGCACGCTGCCGGTACCGACGAGCCTGCATATCCTGAGGATGGAGCCGCTGCGCGGGCATGCTCTGCTGGTGGTCGAGAGCCGTTTGATCTTCAACCTTCTGGACTGTTTTTTCGGAGGGACCGGCAAAGCCACCATCAAGATCGAGGGTCGAGACTTCACCGCCATCGAGCAGAGGGTCATCCAAAAGGTCGTAACGATGGTTCTAAAGGACCTGGAGCAATCGTGGAAGCCGGTGGTCCCGATCAGTTTTCAGCCGGCGCGTTCAGAAATCAACCCGCAGTTCGCCACGATCGTGCCGCCCACGGAACTGGTGATCGCCATCCACTATGACCTCGAACTGGACCATCTCATCGGCAAGATCACACTCTGTCTGCCTTATTCCACGATCGAACCCATTCGTCAGAAACTCTACGCGCGCTACCAGAGTGAACAGCTCGAGGTGGACCTGGAATGGATCGCCCGCGTCAAGAAGCAGCTCCGCGAGGTTGAAGTGGAACTTCTGGTGGAGCTCGGACGAGGACAGATGACCGGCCGCGAGCTGCTCCAGATTGATGTGGGTGATACCGTGCTGCTGGATCAATATGTGGATGATGCGCTCACGGTAAAGATCGAGGGCGTATCGAAATACCGGGGCTTTGCGGGTCACTCCAAGGGCCTTCACGCGGTAAAGATTGACCGCGAGATCGAGATGATGAACACGTAGGCGGGATACGGCCCGGCCGGGACCACTGATCGCGGCCACCTTGAGGAACAGGGAAACACGGCCGACAGCGCTCTTAACCCCCCGGCACCCTGACCTGCACCGGGAGCTGGGGATCATTTGCAGCCAAGGAGGAAGCAGGTGCCCACCCAGGAACAATTCATGGATGATACTTCAGGTGAGGACCGGGCAACATCTGCCGACAGCAGGGAACAGCTCATTGATATGGAGCATGAACGGCGTCGCCAGGACAGTATTCGGGATCTCGATTTCATTCTCGATATTCCGTTGGAAGTGTCAGTGGAGTTGGGGCGCACGAAAATGTTGATCAATGATCTGCTGCAGGTTGGGCAGGGCTCGGTGATCGAACTGAACAAGCTGGCCGGCGAGCCTCTCGAAATTCTGGTCAACCGCAAGCTGGTGGCGCGCGGCGAGGTGGTGGTGGTGAACGAAAAGTTTGGCGTCCGCCTCACCGATGTCATCAGCCCCATGGAACGGATCAAACAATTAGCCTGAGGTGTTGGGTCACGGCGCCAAAAAGCGCGCCTCTACCCTGCGGTCACATGGATAGTCAGCCGTGTCGATCGGGACGGACGGATATCAGCCATCATGGAAAGTACGCTCGATTTCAGTACCCTTCTCTTTCGTGTCGTCGGCAGCCTGGCGCTGGTACTGGCCGCGCTGCTGGCGGTATGGTACCTCTGCAAGAAGACCGGTCGTTTGCCTGCCCAGGGAATTAGCGGGAATGGGATCCGGCTGGTGGCCAGGAAGGCGGTCGGACCGCGCCATCAGCTGATCATGGTGGAAGCGGCCGATCACCTGCTGCTGCTCGGTCTGTCTCCTGAGGGCCTCCGGTTGCTGAGTCCGCTTGGGACGGTCACGGCCGATCCTCAGAGGAAGTCAGCCGCGCTGGAGACGGAAGAACCGCAACCGGCTTTCGCTGATATCGTCCACCAACTGACCGGGGGGAGCGCCTGAGATGATCCCGGCCTCAGCCATGCGCCTGCCAGTTACTGGCCGGGAGCTTCCTGCCGAGGCGGAGGTCGCCAGGAAGCGCAGGTTCCGGGCTCTTTCCGTTCTCTCTTTGGTGGTTTTCGCCATCACCCTGGGCGTTGCGGCAACCTGCCCGGCAGCAGAAGTAAACCTTCCGGGACTGCGGTTCCACCTCGACGACTATGACGCTCCGCAGCAAATTTCCGGCGCTCTGCAAATCATCTTTCTCCTGACCGTCCTCACCCTTGTGCCCGGCATCCTCGTGCTGGCCACTTCTTTCACCCGGCTGGCCGTTGTCCTCTCATTTCTCAGGCATGCACTCGGCGTGCAGCAGTCTCCCCCCAACCAGGTGATCATCGGTCTTGCCCTGTTTCTCACCTTCTTCATCATGCAACCGGTTGCTCAGCAGATCTATGATGAGGCCCTCGCACCCTACCAGAAACACGAAATTTCGGGCGATGAATTCCTCAAACGGGGGGTAAAACCCTTGAAGGATTTCATGCTGAAGCATACCCGCACCAAGGATCTGGCGCTCTTTGTGGCGCTGGCAAACGACGAGAAGCCCAAGAATGCCGAAGCGCTGTCCATTGTCAGCATCATTCCCGCCTTTGCCATCAGCGAGTTGAAAACCGCCTTTCAGATTGGCTTTGTGCTCTACATTCCCTTCATCATTCTGGACATGGTCATCTCGAGTATTCTGCTCTCCATGGGCATGATGATGCTGCCGCCAGCGATGATCTCCCTGCCCTTCAAGCTCATGCTGTTCGTACTGGTGGACGGTTGGAACCTCCTTATTCACTCGCTTGTAAAAAGCTTTCAGTGAGGACTGCCGTGACTGAGGATTTTATCATTGGATTCGCCCGCAGCGCCCTCGAGACGATGCTCATGGTGAGCTTGCCGGTCCTGCTCGTAAGCCTGGTAGTGGGTATTATCATCAGCCTGTTCCAGTCGGTCACGCAAATGCAGGAGATGACCATTACTTTTGTCCCCAAGATCATCGCCACCTTTCTCTCGTTGATTGTATTCGGAGCCTGGATGATCGAAAGGATGACCGGTTTCATGCGCGAGGTCCTGCTGAACCTGCCCTACTGGGCGCGTTGAAGGGCCGACCGGATGCTGAACCTGCAGATCCAGACGGTCGATGTTGCCAGGTACCTGGCGATCCTCCTGCGTCTCAGCCTGGTCGTCTTCCTCATCCCGCCGTTCAATAGCCCGCGCTACCCCGCCGTCGCCAAGGCGCTCTTCGTCATGCTCCTCACTACCATGCTCTTTCCGCTCCTCCGCGATCACGTCGCGCCCCTCTCGTTCCACCCGGCGGCGCTGGTTTTGACCGTTGCCAGCGAAATCCTCTTTGCCCTGCTCCTCTCCCTGTCGCTCCTCATCATTACGGGTGCCTTCGAATTTGCCGGGGAACTCATCAGCTATCAGGCGGGCATGTCCATGGCGCAGGTGGTCGATCCCCAGGGTGGCTTTCAGATCAGTGTGGTCAGTAACCTCATTGAGCTTTTTGCATTGCTGCTGTTCTTTGCCCTCAACGGCCACCACGTGATCCTCAAGATTCTGGTCGAAAGCTTTCAGACTCTGCCGGTTGGGCAGTTCTTTCCAGGGGTTGCCACCATCGATCACCTAGTCCTCGGCGCCGGCTGGCTTTTCATCATCGCCCTCAAACTCTCGGCACCGGTGCTGGTAGTCCTGTTCTTGATTCAGGTGGGCCTGGGGGTCTTCTCCAAGTTTGTCCCCAACATCAACATTCTCATGACCAGTTTTCCCATCACCATCCTGTTCGGACTGTTTTTCACCGGCCTGGCCCTGCCTTATTGGGGGCCGGTCATTCTGCAGCACTTCCGGCAGGTGCTGGGATTCATGCAGTCCCTGGTGCAGATTCAGTCCTCGATGCTCTGAGGAGCGTGCGCCGGGACCTCGGGAACTGTCAGCGGGAGAACGCCCACGAGGGGGGAAGCATCTCGGGACAAGAATTTGACAGCCCTTTGGGCATTTGACGCTCGGAGCGGACGGAGGCAAGCATGGCCGGAGGCGGCAAAGATGATAAGACTGAAAAACCCACCGCCAAGAAACTCTCGGATGCCCGCAAGCGCGGCAACGTTGCCAAGAGCAGGGACCTGAACACAGCCATCAGCTGTCTGGGCGGCAGTGCGGCCATCTACTTCAGTGTCGACAGCATTCACGACCATACTCGGCAACTCCTGCACGAACTCTGGGGCGGAGGGTTTCAGGTTGCCGCCGACGCCAGCCTCAACCAGGCTCTCTTTCTCCAGGTCTCTTACCACCTGTTCATGATGTTGGCCCCCCTGTTCGCCGTGCTGTTCATCGCGGCCATAGTAGTCAACCTGGCCCAGGTGAGATTCCTGCTCGCCTGGGAGGCAATCCAACCCAAGCTATCCCGACTGAGTCCACTGCAGGGTTTGAGTAATTTCTGCTCCGTGCGTTCTTTCCTGGAACTCGGCAAATCGATCCTCAAGCTGATGATCATGGTCTATGTGATCTATTACGTCATCCAGGATCACAGCCTCCTCTTCCTGTCGCTCGTGCAGGCCGAGGTCACGGACCTCGCTCGCCTCACGGGCAGCCTCACTTTCCGTATTCTCATCTATGTCGGGGGCATCATGCTCGCCATCAGTCTCTTCGACCTCTATTATCAGCACTGGCAGCACCGGAAGAACCTGATGATGACCAAACACGAGGTGAAGGAAGAACACAAGCAGTCCGAGGGAAACCCTCAGACCAAATCCAGGCTCCGAAGCATCCAGCGGACCATGTGGCGCCAGCGGATGATGTCTCAGGTACCCAAGGCGGATCTGGTGATCACCAACCCCACCCATTTTGCGGTAGCGCTCGCCTACAACGACACCATGGCGGCACCCCAACTGCTGGCGAAAGGCAAGGACCTGATGGCCCAGAGAATCATTAAGATCGCCCGCAAGCATCAGATACCCATCGTCCCCAACCCACCTTTGGCACGCGCTTTGTATCATCAGGTTGATCTTGACGAACAGATTCCCGTTTCGCTCTATCGAGCCGTGGCAAAGGTTTTGGCTTATGTCTATCAGCAGCGACAAACCGGTCCTTGAGCACCATCCCGTGCCGCCATTGACCCAGCGTGGTCATGCCGCGGGCAGGTAAGTCCTCATGACTTCCGGGCCGGGCTTGAGCGCTCAGTGAGGAAACCGTGGAAGCAGCAGGAAGTACTACCAGTTCATTTTGGGAACGTATGAAGAAGACCTCGGACAGTGACGCCATCCTGGGGATCGGGGTGGTGGTCATTCTCGCGGTAATGCTACTGCCTTTGCCTGCAAGGTTTCTCGATATCCTGCTGGTGCTCAATATCACCTTTGCCCTGGTCATTCTGTTGACCGCCGTTCACACCCTCAAACCCCTGGACTTTTCCATCTTCCCCTCGATCCTGCTGATCACCACCCTCTTCCGGCTCTCACTGAACGTCGCCGGTACGCGCCTGATCCTCCTCCATGGCCACGAAGGCACAACCGCCGCCGGTCACGTGATTCATGCTTTCGGCTACTTCGTAGTCGGGGGCAACTACGTGGTGGGGTTGGTGATCTTCATCATTCTGGTGATTGTCAACTTCATCGTCATCACCAAAGGCACCGAGCGCATCTCGGAGGTTGCCGCGCGGTTCACCCTGGACGGGATGCCAGGCAAACAGATGAGCATTGACGCAGACCTGAACGCAGGCCTCATCAATGAAAAGGAGGCGCTCCAGCGACGCTCTGAAATCACCCGGGAGGCTGATTTTTACGGCACTATGGACGGTGCCAGCAAGTTCGTACGCGGGGACGCCATCGCCGCCATCCTCATCACCCTGATCAACATCATCGGCGGTCTCAGTATCGGGATGCTTCAGAATCAGATGAACCTCATGGAGGCCCTCCAAAACTACACCCTGCTGACCGTTGGGGAAGGTTTAGTGGCACAGATTCCGGCCCTGGTCATTTCCACCTCGGCGGGCATGCTCGTCAGCAGAACCGCCTCCGATCTGGGTCTCGGCCAAGCGTTCACGACCCAGTTCGGGCTGCAGGCGCGGCCCATGCTGATTGCCTCGGGGATGCTCCTGGTGCTGGCCATCATTCCCGGTTTCCCCGGTCTTCCCTTTCTCCTGGTGAGTATCGCCCTGGGTGGGTTTGGCTGGCGTCTCACCAAGCGACGGGCGCAGCAGCAGACCGAACTCGAAGCCCAGCCCCCCACGCCGGAAAGCGCTGCCGAGGTGAGTGAACTGCCGCCGCCGGTAGAAGTCCTCGAACTCGAGCTGGGCTATGGGTTAATCCCACTGGTTGACGAGCAGCAGAAGGGAGACTTGCTGGGACGCATCAAGGCCATCCGTCACCAGTTGGCACTTGAGTTCGGGATCATTATCCCGGCCTTGCATGTTCGGGACAACCTTCAGCTCAAGCCCTCCGAATACCGCCTGCTGCTCAAGGGCAACCCGATTGCCCGGGGCGAACTGCTCACCGGCCATTGCCTGGCGCTGAGTCCCGGTGACGACAAAAAGGACATCGGCGGCATCCCCACCACCGACCCCGCTTTCGGCCTGCCCGCAGTATGGATTCCTGAAAGCCGTCAGCAGGAGGCCGTCAGGGCCGGCTACACGGTGGTCGATCTCTCCACCGTGGTGGCAACGCACCTCACGGAACTGTTTAAAAAGCACGCCGATGAGCTCATTTCGCGCCAGACGGTGCTGCAACTGCTGGAGAACCTGGGAGAAACTCAGCAGAAGCTGGTCGACGAACTGACCCCCGCGCTCCTGACCCTCGGGGTCATCCAGAAAGTGCTCCAGAATCTCGTCCGGGAGCGGGTTTCCATCCGCGACCTGCAGACCATCTGCGAGACCTTGATCGACCATGCTCTGATCACCAAAGACCCTGACATTCTCACCGAATATGTGCGCCAGGCACTGGCCAGGACGATCACCAAGCCTTACGAGACCGATGAGGGCCTGCTGTACGTTCTGACCTTCCAGCAGGACCTCGAGGAGCGCATCAGTAAAGGGATTCAGCGAACCGATCAAGGCAGCTTCCTCTCGCTCGATCCTGCCTTTCTCCAGCGCCTTATCCAGACAGCCAGCCGGGAAGTGAAGCGGATCCTGAACCTGGGTCATCACCCGGTCATCCTCACCACCCCTCTGGTCCGACGGCATGCCAGGAAGCTGCTGGAACGGTTTTTGCCTGAGTTGGCAGTGATTGCTCACAGTGAGCTGTCAAGCCCTCTCGAAATCAAATCACTCGGCACGATTGCGTTACCCCATGCAGATTAGAACCTTTAAAGCCGCCACCATCAACGAAGCCTTGCAGCTGGTCAAGAAAGAGCTGGGTCCCAACGCCGTTATCCTCAAGAATGAGCGCGTCACGGTTTCCCCGACTCAGTCCTACGTGGAAATCATGGCCGCCATCGAACCCGAGCCTCACGCTCCCGCCCCAAGCCCAGCAAATAGCCCATCGGCACCTGAAGTCCACGATGATATCAGAGAGATCAAGAGCCTGCTCTCCATGCTCATCTCTTCCAAGGACTATTTCAGCCAGTTGCAGGTTCAGCAACCCCTGGCAGAGATCTACCACACTTTGCTCACCCGTGGTCTGGATGAAAAGCAAACCTTCCTGCTCCTGCGGAAGACGCTGTCCGAAGCGAAGGAAGGGCCGCTCCGAAAGAAAGACATCGTTGATGCCTTCTGCCAGCAACTGCTGGGCAGGGTGCACCTGAGCAACCCCTTTCGCGGTGACGCCCTGGCACGGTCAAAGTGTTTCACCTTCCTGGGGCCAACCGGGGTGGGTAAGACGACTACCCTCGCCAAGCTGGCAGCCCACCTGAAGATCAAACGGCGCCTGGACGTCGCCCTGATCTCCCTGGATACCTACCGGATCGGGGCGGTAGACCAACTGCAGCATTATGCCGAAATCCTCAACGTGCCGATGGCCGTTGCCCAGACCTCTCAGGAGCTGGCCAAGGCCCGCGACCATTTCAAACACTACGACGTGGTGCTGATCGACACCATCGGCAAGAACTTTCTGCACAAGCAGCACCTTCAGGACCTGTTGGCCATCATGAACGGCGCAAAGGGCATTCAGCACCTGCTGGTACTGAGCGCAACCGCCAAGGATGAAGACTTGCGTCAGACCATCAGGCACTTTGGCGCCATTAAGGTCCAGTCTCTGATTTTCACCAAGCTCGACGAAACACTCAGCCCCGGCAGCATGTTCAACCAACTCCTCCGGTTCTCGCATCCCCTCTCCTATTTGGGCATCGGCCAATGTGTGCCGGAAGACATCCGCCTGGCAAGTCACAAGAACTTGCTGGCTTTTCTCTTCCCTTCGGGTAGAACGGTCAAGGAAGAATAAGAGCATGTCTCACCACCAGAAGATGGATCAAGCACAGGGATTACGGAGCAAAATGGGCAACAATCCTCAATCGAGTCTCAGCAGCACCCCTCTGGAATGGCCAAAACCACCGGTTGCGGCTCAAGGTGTCCGGGTAATAGCGATCAGCAGCGGCAAGGGCGGCGTCGGCAAGACCAGTGTGGTGGTCAATCTGGCTCTGGCCCTGGATCGACTTGGCAAACGGGTACTCATTCTGGATGCGGATCTGGGTCTGGCCAACATCGATATCCTGCTTGGGCTGGCCCCGAAATACAACATCAGTCATGTCCTGAATGGCAGCAAGCGCCTGGAAGACGTTCTGGTGAGCGGCCCGGGGAGGATTCGCGTGATGCCGGCGAGCTCAGGGGTGCAGGAACTGACGAAGCTGACGGATGAGCAGAAGCTGATCTTCCTCGAACTCCTCGACGGCCTGGAGACGGAAATCGACATTCTGCTGATCGACATTGCGGCGGGCATCTCGGATACCGTGGTGTACTTCAATCTTGCGGCTCAGGAAAAGATCATCCTGGTGACCCCGGAACCAACCTCCCTCACCGACGCCTACGCCCTGATCAAGATCCTCTACACCCGTCATAACGAACGCCATTTCAAAATCTTGACTAACGCCGTCAAGGATGACGCTGCCGGCAAGGCAATCTTCGCCAAAATTTGCCGCGTTACCGATCATTTCCTGGACGGCCTGTCCCTGGACTATCTCGGCGCCGTGCCACATGACCCCTGCATGTCCAAAGCGGTCATCCAGCAGCGCCCCCTGTTCGAGCTCTTTCCTCACTCTCCAGCTGCCAAAGCCTTCGCCACTCTGGCCGGCCAACTGCAAAAGGCGTCTTCTTCTCACTTGAATCATGGCAACATTCAGTTTTTCTGGAAAAGACTGCTCCATGTGTAACCCTCCAAGACTGGCTGGCGAGCAGGTTCCCCCTGCAGGGGAAGGATTGCAGGTGAGCCGAGGAGCTCAACAAAAGACATGAGTATGCTGACCCAAGCCTATTCTCGCAACGCTGGTTACAGCGGACAAATCCATGTTGGTGACGGTGGTGAAGCACCTGCCACCAAGGAAGAAATCATCCTTCGTCATCTGGACCTGGTTAAGTACATCGCTTTGCGCCTGACGCCACGCCTCCCTGCCGATATATCAGTAGACGATCTGTTCAACTCGGGCATCATCGGTCTAATGGATGCCATTGACAAATTTGATCCATCACAGGAAATCCAGTTTAAGACCTACGCCAAAATCCGCATCAAAGGTGCCATGCTGGACGAACTGCGGGCAATGGACTGGGTCCCGCGCTCTCTACGGCAGAAGAGCAACAACCTGCAAACCACCCTCTCCGCCCTGGAGCGAAAGCTTGGCCGCCAGCCCACCGATGAAGAGGTCGCTGCCGACCTCGAGATTTCCCTCGACGAATACTTCCGACTTCTCGATGAAGTCAAAAGCGTTTCCGTGCTCCCCATTGAAATCCTGGAAGCCTTGCAGGAGAGTCAGGGTGACAACCAGCTGGGTGTTTGTTCCGAGAACCCCGTTCAGAGTATCTTTCACGCAGAAGTCCGGGCTAAACTGGCCGAAGCGATTCGTTCTCTTTCCAAGAATGAACAACTGGTCCTCTCGCTCTACTATTATGAAGAACTCACGATGAAAGAGATCGGTCTGATTCTGGGGTACACGGAGTCTCGCATCTCGCAGATCCACACCAAGGCCGTCCTGCGTTTGCGCGCTCGCCTCGCCCGCTCCTTCAATAAGGAAGACCTCCTTGATTTCTCCTAGACTCGACCCGCGACCGGGCGCGAGCAGTGCCGGAGCAGCGGTTGGGGGAGCGCTATGGCCCGCAAAATAGAGAAGAAAGTCATCAGTGACGACCTGCTCTTCGGCGATGACTTCGACGAGGGCAAGCTCGCCAGAATTGAAGCAGAGTTGGTCCGCACTCCCATTTCCGAGGCGCTTGAAGAAGCACAGCCGAAGGCCGGTAAGGCGACACCGGCGGCGGGTGGTGAAGCTGCCGTGACGCCTTCAGACGGTGCCCTCGACCAGGGAACGCCGACCGGCCCGTCATCGGAAACCCAGGATCGGGACCTTTCCGAAAAGCGCCAGGCTGCTGTCGCCAAAGTGGTTCGTGCCAAATTGATGCTCCTGGCAGCAGTTGGCTTTCTACTGCTCGCTGTTACCGCCGGGGTGGGTTCCCTCTACTGGTTCAAATGGCGATTGGAGGCGCAGCCGCCGACCCAGTTCGTCCGCCATCCGATAGTGGTTCCGAGTCACCGGCACGGTGCCAGTTTTCTCCTTTTTGTGGGACCTTCGGGAAAGCAGAAGGACCTCCTCAAGGTAGAGTTGGAACTGGATTTCTCCAGTACCCAGGGATATGAAGTGTTCAAGCGCAGGCAGGTGTTTTTCTGCGACGCGATCTATCGGTTCCTGCGCAAACAGGAACCGCCGGAAAACTCCTTTGAGCATTGGGAAGAGATCCTCCAAACCAACCTGCTGGAAAGCCTGAGCCGCAACTACCCCGAAACGCGCTTGAGCACTGTCCGGATGAAGGGCCTGCAGCGGCTCTGATCGGGATGGCGCCCGGAAGTCCATCGTAAGGAGCGACCTTGATGCAATTCATCCTTGAATGGCTGCAGGGGCAAGCCAACCTTCTCACCCTGTTTCAGATTACCCTGGAACTGGCGCTCACCGTCCTCGTGGTTACGCTGCTGGTGAGAAAGCCCAAAGTCGTCAACCCATCGGTTGGCGAGGAATTCACCGCTTCCCTGGACAAGATCATCCAGGAAGCCAGGGAGCTGGGCTCAGATTTTGAGGCGAATCTGACGGAGCGGCGCAAACTGATCCAGCAGGTTACCGGAGAACTGGATTCTCGCCTGACTGAAGCCAGGGCAATGTGCACTCAGCTCGCAAGCCTCCAGGAGAGTGCCCAACAGCTGATGGCCCGGCCAGAACCCGTGAAGCGTAATGCCGATCACCATGAAGTCCTGCGCCTGGCGAGAAAGGGGCTCAAGGTCGAGGCTATCGCCAGGCAATTGCAGAAGCCGGTTGGCGAGGTGGAGCTGATCCTCAAGCTCAATCAGCTGTCCGGCAGCTGAAGGCAACGCTCCCGCCAGCGCCCCCTGGTGGACCATGATCCTCGTTGCAGCGCGCCGATACCGGCGGAATTTTTTGCCGAAGCCGGCCAAAAACTCCTTCATCAACCTCTATCAGGCGTTGCCCTCTACCCGGTCAGGCCTTGACCATCGACCATCCTGTTTTTGGCATTGCCGTTGCATCATCGAAAGGTCGAGAGGAGACATCATCATGGGCATTGGAATCAATTGTGCAGCGGTGGGAGCAAGGGAGCAACAGAAGCGCCTGGAAGTCATCTCCAACAATATTGCCAACAGCAGCACCGCAGGGTTCAAAAAGGAGATCGTTCGCTTCGAGCACTTCCTTTCTCAGGCAACCGCAACCAATCTGGAACAGGGCCCTATTCGAGGCACCGGGAATCCGCTGGACATTGCTCTGTCCGGCAAGGGCTTTCTGAAAGTCCAGACGGACCAGGGTGTGCTTTACACCCGAACGGGGAATCTCACCCTGACCCGGCAAGGGGAACTGGTGACACAGGAAGGCTGGCCGGTCCTGGGAACTGGAGGACCCATCACCACGAACAACAGTAATGCCGCGCTGAGAATCGAGCGTAATGGTCAGGTGTTTGACGGCCAGCAAGCCGTCGGAACTCTAGATCTGGTTGATTTTCCTGCAGAAGTATCGCTCCTCCGGGCTGCGAACGGTTATTTCAGGCCTGCCATCCCGCAAGCTGTGGCAACTCCAGCGACCGATTGCACCGTGCAGCAGGGAGCCCTGGAGCAAGCGAATTTTAACGTGGTGCAGGAAATGACTCAGATGATTGACACCATGAGAATTTTTGAAGCTCATTACAAAATAATGCAGACTTTTGATCAGATGAAACAGCAACTGACTACCAAGCTGGCCTCAACCTAAAGGAGTATCAGGATGATTCGTTCACTCTGGACCGCTTCCACTGGGATGACATCCCAGCAACTCAATATGGATGTGATCGCGCACAACCTGGCCAACGCCAGCACCACCGGCTACAAGCGCAGTCGCGCCAATTTCCAGGACCTCATGTATCAGACCCTGATCGCTCCCGGTGCACAAACGGCCAACGACAGTCAGATTCCATCGGGTCTTCAGATCGGCATGGGGGCGAAGTCGGTTTCGGTAGAGAAGGTCTTCGTGCAGGGTGAGTTCGCCGAAACGGGCAATCCTCTTGACATCGCCATCGAGGGCAAAGGCTTTTTCAAAATCCTGAACGGCGCCGATGAAGTCTACACGCGCGCCGGCTCCTTCAAGCTCGATCGGGATGGTTTCGTCTGTGATGCAGAAGGGAACCGTCTTCAGCCGGAATTCAGCATCCCCGAGGAAGCTGTGAATGTGACAGTGGATCCGGGTGGAACGATCAGCGTCATCGATCAGGCCGGAACGGTCATCGCCACCGAACAGCTGAAGCTCTTCAGCTTTCAAAACCCGGCGGGTCTGCTGAGCGTTGGCCGCAACTACTTCAAAGCTACCGATGCCTCGGGGGACGAACAGGAAGGAGATCCTGGGATCGACGGCTTCGGTACGCTTCTCTCGGGGTTTCTCGAGAACTCCAACATCAGCGTGGTAGAGGAAATGGTCAAGATGATCATCGGCCAGCGTGCCTATGAGGCCAATTCCAAGATCATCAAGACCTCGGATGAAATGCTCCACATTGCCAACAATGTCAAAGGCTGATAGGGCGTGAAATCACTCCTGTTCCGAGCGCTGCTGCGAGGCATCCTCCTGGCTTGCATCAGCAGTCCGACCGCCCCCGGGAGGTCGCTCTGCTGGTGGCCGGGTCCCTTCGGGTTATCCTCCGGGGTGGCTTATGCCCACTCCGCCGTGACCGAAGTCAGCCCCGCCCCGTCGCGGCAAGCGGCGATCACCCGTGAGCAAATCGAAGAGCATTTCCGCGAATTCGTACTGAAGAGGTGGGCCTGGCCAGCGGAAGACCTGGTCATCGGGCAGATCTCCTTCGACTCCTTGCCCACCTTACCTCCCGGTCAAGTGACCGTCGAAGTCAGCGCTTCCCCCCGGGAGCGCTTCCTTGGGGAGGTCAAAGTCACCCTGCTTTTCCGCGTGGACGGCAAAGACGCGGCGACTATGCGGGTTGTTGGCAGGGTTGAGCGCTACTGCGAAGTGATCCACAGCGTTCGGGCAATGAAACGCGACGAGGTGATCACCGAGGCTGACATTCAGGCCGTACGGATCAATCTCACCTCCCGTCCCGACCGTTACCTGCTCGATCCTGACCACGTGGTTGGCAAGCGGCTGGTTTCCAGTATCGGCCCCAATAGGCCCTTGAGTCCGCGCGATTTGGATCAGCCTCACCTGATCAAGCGAGGCGATCCGGTAACCATTCTCTATCAGCAGGACGGAATCCGCCTGAGCACCAGAGGCGAAGCGAGAGACAAGGGCGGGCTCGGTGATCGCATCCGCATTCGAAACCTCGATTCAAAAAGGAACATCCAGGGTCGGATCATCGACTCGCAAACGGTAGAAGCATTACCCTAGCATTGAAGGACGGCAAATGAAAACGACCACCTCCGGCATCTTTCTCACCAGGCCACGGCCTGTTACCATCCGCGGATGGTTTCGGCTCTCTGCGGACATGGCTCTGGCGGCACGCCCGCCCTTACGAGACCGGCGGACCGAGCTGGTCCTGCTGCTGTTGTTGTTGTTGCTGGTTGCGCCAACCGCCTGCGTCACGACTACCGGCACCACCAGGGTGGATGGCTCGCCTTACGATCCTGCTGGTGCCACCCCGGAGGCCATGGCCAAGGTGCCCCCCGGGAGCTGCCCCACTCCACCCCCCGTCGCCTTTCCGGCCGCCGGTCCCGCACCCGATCAAAGCGCCACTACCGGCTCCCTCTGGACTTCCGCCAGCTCCTCCTTCTATCAGGACCTCAAGGCCAAACGCGTCGGCGACGTGCTCACCATCACCGTGAGAGAGAACTCAGACGCCTCGAAGCAAGCCTCCACCAATACCGGCCGATCCCGCGACAACTCCGCCGACGCCAGCTTTGCAGGCCTCACCGCTGGCAACACCAACGTCCTCGGACCTGCCAAGACCGGCTATTCGGCCAAATTCGACAATAATTTCAAAGGTTCCGGAGTTACGACCAAGACTGACAAGATGACCGCCTACATGACCGCCACGGTGGTGGACATTCTGCCCAACGGCAATCTTTTCATCCGCGGCGCGCGCTGGACCAAGGTCAACGAGGAGCTCCAGCAGATTGTCCTCGAAGGGGTCGTCCGCCCTACGGACATCAATCGTCATAACGAAATCCTCTCCCAGAAAATCGGGGATGCGAAGATCTTCTTCGTGGGCAAGGGTCCGGTAAGTACCCAACAGCGCCCTGGATGGCTGGGACAGTTGTTCGACATCATCAATCCTTTCTAGCGAGGACAGAATGGCTAAGAAGGTTTCGATCTGGTTCCTGAGCGCTCTTCTAACGTTTCTCGGGGGCTCCATTGCGGCCGCCGAGGCAGCCCGGATCAAGGATATTGCCTACTTCAAGGGAGGCCGCGCCAACCAACTGCTCGGCTACGGCTTGATTGTCGGTCTGGAAGGCACCGGAGACAAGGACAAGACTCAGTTCACGGTGAGCACCCTGGCTAATCTCCTGGACAATATGAAGATCAAGGTCGAGCCGAAGGATATCAAGGTGAAGAATGTTGCAGCGGTCATGGTAACCGCAAACTTCTTGCCTTTTGTGAAGAACGGCAGCCGGATCGACTGTCAGGTCTCGTCGGTGGGTGATGCCAAGAGCTTGCAGGGTGGGACCCTGTTAATGACTCCGTTGCATGGTCCTGACGGTGAGATCTACGCCGTCGCCCAGGGGCCCATAACCCTCGGCGGCTTCAGCGCCGGCGGCCAGAGCGGCAGCAAGGTTGAAAAGAACCATCCCACCGTTGGTTTCATCAGCGAAGGCGCGCTGGTGGAACGAGAAATCCCCTCCCATCTCGGAGATGGCCATCAGCTGCAGCTCTCCCTGCGAAATCCCGACTTCACCACCGCCATCAAAATGGCCCAGACCATCAATTCGGCCCTGGGCGGCGGCTATGCCCAGGCCATGGACGCCGGCACCATTAAGCTCGAACGGCCCCCCCACTATGAGAACCGCGCCATTGAAATGATCAGCCAGGTCGAGAACCTGCACGTGCAACCGGAAATGATTGCCAAAGTTGTCGTCAGTGAACGCACCGGGACCGTGGTCATGGGAGAAAACGTCCGTATCAGCCCCGTCGCCATCGCTCACGGCAGCCTGACGGTACAGGTCACCGAAACCCCCACCGCCTCCCAGCCGCTGCCCTTTTCCCGGGGGCAGACGGTGGTTTTGCCTGAAACCCAGATCCAGGTTCAGGAGGGCAAAGGAGCGCTCAGTGTGGTTGGCGGGAACACCAATATTGCGCAACTCGTGAAGGGATTGAACTCCATCGGGGTAACGCCTCGAGACCTCATCACCATTCTTCAGGCAATCAAGGCAGCGGGGGCCTTGCAGGCAGAATTGGAAATCATCTAACCGGTTATTTCAGTGAAGGCTCAGACCCATGAAATTGATCCCAGCCGGTCACGTCGATGGCCAAACAGGACTGGCGCTGCAAAAGCAGAAGTTGAAGAAAGCCTGTGAAGACTTCGAGGCGATCATGACCACCTACCTGCTCAAGTCAATGAACGACACGGTACTGCGAGCCGAAAGCGAGGCCTTCGGCTCCGGTCGGGATCTCTACGAAGGGATGATGGTGGAAGCCGTGGCAGGTCAGCTCAGTCAGAACCAGGGACTCGGACTGGCAAAACTTCTCTACCACGAACTGGAACCCGGCCTGACCGCCAGGAAAACACCTCTCGGCCTTGAGAAAAAGAGCTAATGTCCTGCGGCCCTGGCCTGGAGCCAGGAAGATCGTCAATTCTCTGACACGCTTCTGCCACGTCGCTGAGGAAAGCAATGCCACGTGACCTCGCGGCTCTCTTCATTCGCCAGCTATGCCCCTCGAGCAGCCTTTCCAAAGACTCCCGTGGATTCGACGCCAATGGGCGCCACGCCTTTCTCTGTGCATGGATGCTGTCGGGCGGATGGAGCGGAGATAGGGAGGGCCGCCGTCAGGGCACTGACTCGGATGGTGTTTACCCTGACGGCAGCTGGGCGGAGAAACCGTTCAGAACCTTACGCCAGATCGTCTAAAATCTTCCCGGCGACCTTGTCCGGATCAACTTGATAGGTACCGCTCTGGATCATGTTGCGGATATGGTCTACACGCTCCATCCGAACATCCGACATCTCCATGACCACTTTCCTGAGCTTGTCAACTTCCTGATATCCCTTAGAGAGCTCCACACGATCGGATTTCTCCCCCGCGGTATTCGGTTTCGAGGTTTGCGCCCTGGTCTGCTCGGCCGCTTTGAGTTCGGTCTCCTGCACCATGGGCAGCTTTTGGTCACTGTATCCTGATACTTTTTTGATGTCCATCTCGCACCCGTTGAAGAGTTCTCATTCAGTAGACTGGTAGTTTATCTCAAAACCTGTTTCAGGGCAGCAACTCTCCCACCAGATCCTTAGCCTCGCTGTAGTTAACCTGTTGCAGCGCCTGAGACTTGATTCGCTCCATCAGCAGACATTGTCTGGCCTCCTCCGAGATCGTCACTCGTTCCGAGGGCAGGGGCCGTTCTTCACCTGCCATGGGAGCGGTCAGCCGGGACCGCTGGAGCTGACGACTGTAGGTTCGAAGTACGCTTTCCACATGTTGCGCTGTGATCTCCATGGTCCTCTTGCCCCTTCACACATCCTTTCGACCTGCCGAGCCCTGAACTTTAGAAAAAAATGTCGAAGGGGTCCTTTTTCTTTTCATGAGGATCCAAAGGACCGCTCCAGTTGCCCTTCCCACCCGTCATCCAGGAGCTTCCTGCCAACATTGGCACTAATCTTGAAAAGAATTGGGGCGGGCGCCGCCTCCCTCTGGGGCCGTCATGCATTAGAGGCTTCACGTCAACTTCTTAACGCTGGTTGGATGTGGATGGCTCAGAATTTGGGAAACCAGGAAGGATAGAAAACAACACAACAGATTTGGGACCCGGACTCAAGGGGCACATGCGAATCGCCAGGAGCAGACAAGAGCATCATGGACCCTCGCCCAGCAGCACCCGTAAGAATGTCGACCAAGCGCCTCGAACGACTTTCTGAAGTCATCATCGATGCCCTCAAGCTTCTTTCCACCCAACAGCAGAAGCTCACCCCCGAGTCGCTTTCTGAGGCTCTCAGAGGGCGACAGGACTTCTGGCAGACGCTCCCGGGAAACGGTAAAGAGAGTGCGGACTCAGCCGTCACCACCCAGAACGAACCTCCCCTGCCCGCTTCGTCATCCGCCCCGGTGACCATCGTCGGCAGCGACCCGGGAGCGGTTTCAGGGGCCCCCTGGCCGGCCCAGGACGATGTTCCGGGCCTGTCCGAGTTTTACCGCAAATCCATCCTGGCCCTGCTCACCCTCGTTCAAGAAACAGAGAACCAGAATCTGGCGACCTCGCTCGACCACATGCGGTCATTGATTCTCAGCAACAGCACCGACCTCGAAACCCTCGACCGGAGTCTTCAGCAAATCAAGAACCTCATCATCAAAGAAGCCCTGGATACTCCCAGCTCCAAATCCCAGCGCAGCTCATCCTTCTGGAGCTTCTGGCAGAGGCGGTCGAAGCCGGAGAGGAAGCCGGAAGGATCGCCCGGAGAACCTGACTTTGAGTTCCAACGCCTGCAGCATCTCCTCCTGGCCATCATCAATGAGCTTCAGCTCGGCCTGGGCAATGAATATCACCAGCGTTTCAGAGACCTCAAGGCCCGGTTCGAGTCCTCTCCAGATGTGACGACACTCCTGGAGCCAACCGAAGAGCTCATTGGCATGATCCAGGGCTACATGCGCGATCTGACCCAGCAGCGCAACGAAGTGGCCAGCTTCGTGAAGGAATTGGGAGCCGGCTTGCTGGAGATGGAGAGTCAGCTGGTCACCTCTCTCACTCACTCCGAAGAAACCTATGAGTTCAATGAAGCCTTCAACCGTTCTCTAACCGGCCAGTTGGACGACATCAGGGAATCCTTCAGCATCAGCAGGAGCCTGGAGGAGGCTCGGAGCTTTGTTCTGAGCAAATTGAGAGCGATCAAATCGGCTCTCGAGAGCAAACGAAAACAGGACGAAAGCAACCTGCAGCATGCTCACGAGAAAATGGGCAATCTGCAGAAGGGCTTTGAACGAATGAAGAAGGAGATCGGCCAGGTTCACAAGAAGACTCGCATCCTGGAACAGGAAATCCTGCTCGACAGTCTTACCGGAATCTACAATCGGCGTGCCTATGAAATGCGCATAAAGGAGGAGCTGTCCCGCTTTCAACGGTATAACCAGCCATTTTCATTGATTCTTTTTGATATTGATCACTTCAAGAAGATCAACGACCAATTCGGTCATCAGGCCGGGGACAAATGCCTGCGGGAAATCACGGCACGAATCCGACCATCTTTGCGCCACTGCGATTTCCTCGCGCGCTATGGCGGTGAAGAATTCACCATCATTTTGCCCGGCACGATCGAAGAGGATGCCCATCGGGTGGCCGAAAAGGTCCGCAACCTGATCGAAAGGACGCGCTTTCTCTATCAGGGAGCAGAAGTGCCGGTGACCATCAGCGTCGGCCTGACCCAGGCGCTACCGACCGACCAGGATGCGGAAGCGCTTTTCAAGCGCGTGGACACCGCCATGTACCAGGCAAAGAAGGAAGGCCGGAACCAAACCCGCCGGGGCTAGCCTGGCAAGCTTGACGCAACTCATTCCTCAGAAACCAAACTCGGCCAGCAGTGAATCCACGTCGTCCTGGGAATGCATGGCACTGACCCGGCCCTCGTGCGCGGGGCCGTAGAGCTCCTCTCCGACATCTTCCTTCCTGCCGTCGAGACGAACGCCAAAGGTACGAATGACGTTGACCAGGTTGGATTCGAGGTTCTTGAGAAGGACAATGATCTTCTGGATGATCTGACCTGTCAGGTCCTGGTAGTCCTGAGCGGTCAGAATGGTGATGAGGTCCTCGCTGCTCTGATTCAACGAAACCTGCAGTTCGTTCACCGACAACTGCGAATCTCCCAGCAGCTTCTGCGCCGTCTCTCCCAGGGCTTTCATTCCACTCAGCATGGCGGTGAGCTCAGCGAGACGGACCTGTTGTGCCTGATTCCGCTTCTGCATGAGTTCCACATGGTCGAGCGTGGTGTTGGCAGCATTCTCGGTCAGTTTGAGGATGTGTTCGAGCCGACTACCCGAATCGGGAATTTTATCCTCGACAATATCGATGAGCGTCGGGTCGAGCGATTCCGTGAATCCCTTCAAGGAATCATGAAGCTGCCGGGCCATAACGCCAACCTGCATGTAGAGCCCTGCCTGCTGCTGTTGTTCCGCCAACGACAGGAGGATATCCTGGGCCCGCTTCATATCCCCGGTGCTGAAGGCTTCCACAAACTCCTCGAAGACCTGGAGGATCTTTTCAACCCGGCTGTCCTGCTGCCATTCATCCTGGCTCAACCTTGCCGAAAAGGTGGTCTTCAGGTCGGAGGCACCAAGCAAAGAGACGATTCTATTGACGATCACCGGTGACGCTGGGAACGCCAGCTGAAACAAAGCGGGGCTTCCATTGCCGGACTCGGACAGGAATTCCCCCCCCAGGCTTTCCGTGATCCGTTTCAGATCGGGCAGGCCGCCTGGGCCAGCGTTGCCATCGGTCTCGTCGTTCTGTTCGAAGGCCATCGCCGCCGCTCCAATCTCGACTTTTGCCGCAGCGTCGACGTCAGACGGGGACATGTCGGCCGGGAAGTCCTCCGCCGACAGCTCCCCGGCCACCTCCTCCTGAGACATGGTTCCGGGGATCGAATGCAGAATTTCGATGATCGGCTTGGCCTCGAAGCCGGCTTCACCATCGCCATTGAGCATGCTCTTCAGCTCTCCTACAATCGCCTTGATGGTCGAGACAAATGGAAACAACAGGTTGGGGTCAATCGAGTCGACCGCCGCGATGTTACTGGTGAAGAAATCCATCAGGGCCAGCCCCGACTCTTCGACGGCTTTCATGCCCAGCATCGCCGCAGTGGTATGGAAAGACTGCAGTCCCAGACGCACCGCTTCAAGCTTTTCCCCGCGGTTGCTTTCATCCGTCAGAAAGCTGGCAGAGTGGCCCACCTTCTCCAGGAGTTTGGCCAGCTCTGCGAGATCCTCTTTTTCATAGTGCGTCATCATTTCCTGTTCCCCTCGTGCAGCCCGACCACACCCTTCACATCGACAATCAGTGCCACCTTGCCATCACCCAGAATCGCGCCCCCGGAGACCCCCACCACCTGCCTCATGGACTCGCCCAGGCTCTTGATCACCACTTCCTGACGTCCCACGATCTCGTCGGCCAGCAGACAGAAAGCCCCGTTGTTTTCACCGACGACCAGCACCAAGGCATCCCACGGGTCGCGATAGCGCGGTTCGACGCCAAAGATTTCGTGGAGACGAATGAGCGGCATCAAGCGATTGCGAACGTTGATAAGCTCCCCCTGGCCCTGCACCGTCACATAGGATTCCCGCAGCGGCCGCAGCGACTCCGTCAGCGCGACCGTGGGCACAATGTAGCGCTCCTTGCCAACTCGAATGACCATGCCATCAATGATGGCCATGGTAAGGGGCAATTTGAAGGTGAAGACCGAGCCCTTGCCAGCAGTGGTAGCTATGTCGATCTTGCCCCGCAGCCGATCAATGCTTTTCTTAACCACATCCATCCCGACCCCTCGCCCGGAGACTTCGGTCACCACCTCCTTGGTGGAAAAACCGGGCTCGAAGATCAGCTGATAGAGCGCGCCCTCCTCAATCGTGTCGGAAGGCGCGACGAGTCCGACTTTCACCGCTTTCTCTCGGATCTTGGCTGCATCGAGCCCGCGTCCGTCATCCTGGATCTCGATGACGATATTGCCACCCTTTTGCTGAGCGGTAAGAGTGATGGTCCCGCGGGCTTCCTTACCTGCCTTGACGCGCTCTGCGGGCATCTCGATCCCATGGTCCAGAGCATTCCGGATCATGTGCACCAGCGGCTCGTAGATCTCTTCCACCATATTCCGGTCGATCTCCGTCTCTTCACCCTTCATCTCCAGGGTGACCTCCTTGCCGGATTTCTTGGAGAGATCCCGCACCAGCCGAATCATCTTCTGGAAGGTATTCTTAATCGGCACCATCCGCATGGACATACTGATCCGCTGCAGCTCCGTGGTGATGCGCCGCAACTGCGCGCTGTCCTTCTGCAGCTTCTGGTCCTTGATCATTTCAATGGTCGGATTGTTGATGACCATGGACTGGGCAATCACCAATTCCCCCACCATATCCACCAGGTTGTCCAGCTTCTGGGTATCGATCCGGACAACCGCGGCGTTCTCCTTCATCTGGCGTTGTTCCCGCAGGGCACTGCCAACCTCGCGCGGTTCTACCACCCCTTCCTTGACCAGTTGCTCACCCAGTCTTGTCCCGCTCACTCGACTCTGCTCCAGGGCTGCGTCCACCACTTCCGGAGCAACAACTCCTCGTTCCACCAGTATTTCGCCAAGCTTGTCGACGGGCGGCGCCGCTACGATTTCCACCTCACCCTGCTGAATGAGCTTGACACGCTCCCGGAGTTGCTTGAGTTGGGTGGGCGACGTCTCAGGAGGGCTGCCTGGGGGCCGTTCGAGGTCCATCAGCAGCGATTTCAGGGCGTCCACCGCCGACAGCACCACGTCGATAGCGGTGTTGGTGATGAAGAGTTTCCCGGAACGGGCCTGGTCGAGGTAGTTTTCAACTTCATGGGCCAGTTCATGGATCTGCTTCAAATTGAGGAAGCCGGCCACCCCCTTGATGCTGTGGAAGGGTCGGAAAATATCATTGATCACCCCAACATCACCGGGATCGGCCTCGAGCGTGATCATGTTCAACTCGATACTGGCCAGGTGCTCCTTGGCTTCTTCAATAAAATCCTTCAGCAACTCCGGGTCCTGGATCTCCATGGATTCGCCTTCCTCCTGCCGGTCGCAGGGGTCAGCGGCATCAACAACGGAAAGGGGGGCATCCCCCCCCGCCGGCAGGTCGGTCAGAACCAGAGGCGGCGTCACACCTTCAAGGAGTTGGCTGCCAAGGCCCTCGATAAGTCTCTGAACCGCAGCCCAGTCCTGGTCCAGATCGGAACTATCCTCAAGAATGATCCGCCGGAAAAGCTCTTTGACTCGTTTCGTGATCTCGGCGGCAGCCGGATCAATGCCTTCGTTTTCCAGGGCCTCGATCAGGTTGATACACTCACCGATTCCTGCAAGGTCATCCGGCCCGGCAATGATCCCGTTTCTCAGTTGCTCGACGATCTCTTTCACCATCATCTACCCCGATGCTCGCCACGTTGCTGGTGTGCAGTCACAATGCGTACCGTTAATTGGGCAGGATTTTCGCCAGCTTCTCTGAAAGCGTTACGGCTGTGAAGGGCTTGATGATGTAATTGCTCACCTTCGCTTTCACCGCCTCCACAATGTTTTCCTTTTGCGCTTCCGCCGTAACCATCAGAAAAGGAAGATCTTTGGTCGGTTCATTCGAACGCACGAATTTGAGGAGATCCAGCCCGGTCATCTTGGGCATGTTCCAATCCGAAACGATCAGGTCCACCTTCTGGGTCTTCAGAATCTCCACCGCGCTGCTGCCGTCATCAGCTTCGAGGATGTCCTTGAAGTCCAGTTCGCGCAGAATGTTGCGAACGATTCGGCGCATGGTCGAGAAATCATCCACCACCAATACGGTCATGTCTTTGTAGGCCACGAGAAGCCTCCCTTAGTAAAAATATCCTGCCGTCCTCAACAAGCTCTTTTCTACTCTGCGCCATGAGCACGGGCAACACGCTCTCCGCCCTCTCTCTGCGCCACTTTCCACTTCATCGCCAGCTCCGCTCAATTTGCCGGCTGCTCCCTCTGGCTGACCGGTTGCGCCAGCATCTGAAACACGACCTGGGGGATCTGCATCAGAGGCACCACCTTTTCCACTCCTCCCATCCGAATGGCTTCCTTGGGCATACCGAACACCACACAGCTGGCCTCGTCCTGAGCGATATTACGAGCCCCCGCCTGCCGCATCTCGAGCATCCCCTTGGCCCCGTCAGCACCCATCCCGGTCAAAATGACTCCCACGGCATTGGTCGCAACATACTGAGCAACCGAGTGGAAGAGGACATCCACCGAGGGGCGCTGGTGGCAGACCAGCGGCCCCGACTTGACCTCAACGTAATACCGGGCCCCACTCCGTTTGACCAGCATGTGGTAATTTCCCGGGGCAATCAGCGCGAGGCCGGGCAGGAGGGTGTCGCCATTGCGGGCCTCACGCACTTCAATCTGGCACAAGCTGTTGAGGCGGTTGGCAAAAGCGGTAGTGAAACGTGGTGGCATGTGCTGCACAATGACAATCCCGGGACTGTTGGGGGGAAGCTGGGTCAGAACGGCTTTCAAAGCTTCTGTGCCTCCGGTAGAGGCACCAATGGCAATGATCTTATGCGTGGTCTGACTCAAAGACTTGTTCAGCAGCCCCGTCCTGGTCACCTGACCGCGGGCCAGGGCCTTTTCAGGTTTTTGCGCCGGGCCCAGCCGCACCTGGGCTGCGGCACGAATCTTTTCCACCAACTGCACACTCATGTCGCCAACCGAATACGATCCTCCAGGCTTGGCAAGCACCTCCACCGCACCGTACTCCATTGCCTCCAGAGCCATTTCGCTGTTCTTTTGCGTCAAGGAACTGACAATGATGGTCGGCAGGGGGTGATACTTCATCAGCTTTCGCAGGAAACTCAGCCCGTCCATGCGTGGCATCTCGATATCCAGCGTGAGTACGTCGGGCTTGAGTTCTACAATTTTGTCCCTGGCCACATAGGGGTCGGGGGCGGTGCCAACTACCACAATATCCGGATGCTTGGAAAGCTCCTGGGCAAAGATCTTGCGGACAATCGCAGAGTCGTCAACCACCAAGACTTTGATTGGTTCCATCTCTTCCTCTGGTTTCTCGTTCCCCGTGGGAATTACACCCGTTTGGCAAGGACATTATCGTAACCCGGGACTGACCCGGTCCGGGTTGGTCCCGCAGCGGCCTGGTTCCCCTCCGGCGCCACCGGCTTCCTTCATGACCGCTCTGCTCAAGGCTCCACGTAAAGATGGATCAACGCCATCTGTTCTTCGTCCAGCAACAGCAGGAGCGAGCACATATGAGACGCCGAGTATTCCTCGACACTGGCCTTTGACGGTTCGATCGTCGGGATTCCCAGTTGCCAGTTATCGGCCGGCAGGCGCGCCAGACAATCGCCCCCCACCATGTTGGCAAGTTCCTTCAGCGTGTCTTCCATCTCTTCCGGGGCAACTTCTTCCTGCCCAACCCCGAGGAAATTGGCGGTGAGGGTGCCGGCAAAGGCCTGAGTTGCCCTGAAAAGCAGCCTGAGTCGCTGCTTCTCACCTGTTATGGTAATGCTGGCGTCGAGCAGGAAGGGCACCACATCAGACCCCTGTAAATCTTGCCCCTCCTCAAAGGCTGGAACCAGAAAAAACATGGTTTCCAGCACGTTAGAAATCGCATCCCTCATCATTATCGAGAATTGCGTCATCAACCCGGTCTCCCATAACGTGTGCCAGAAAGGATCGGATGTTTTCAGGGGTAAAGGGTTTTCGAATGTAGCCCCTCGCACCCAGCGCCATTGCCTGCTGAAGGCGTTGTTCATTGGCCTCGGTGGTGATCATCACCACTGGCAGATCCTGCCAGTTGTCGTCTTCCCTCAAGGCCTGAAGCAGGCCAAAGCCATCCATTTCCGGCATATGGATGTCCGAGAGAATCAGATCGACCCAGGCCCGGGAAAGCACCTCAAGCGCTTCCCGCCCATTACCGGCCTCAAGACACTCGCCAACCCTAAACCCTGAGAGACTCAAAGCCTTCTTGATGACTTGGCGCATCGTTCTGGAATCGTCAACTATCAGTATGTTGTATGACATGGCCCTTCTTGCCTCACAGGTGATCCGACCTCAGCATTTCTGTTAGCTCCCCAAACAGGCTGAAGCAACCAGCGGATGATGGCTACAACTCCACCTCTCCAAAGCCCGAGACTTTGAGCACAACGCGCCCGGTTGCGATTTCCAGACGCACCGTCCGATTCACACTCCCCCCAACGTGTTCGGCGGCAATCAGTACGTTGTTTTTCCAAAATATCTTGCGCATGGCCAAATAGTTGCGCTTCCCAATGTTGAAGACCCCATTCTCATCCATGATTTGGGAACCACCGGCAACCTTGACGATGGTGTTCTTTTTGGTTGCCCCCAACTGATAGGTCTGCTTGAACAGCGCAGGGATGCCGGAATCCGCAAACATGGCGGGCTTTTTCCTCGCCTTTTCCACATCCATGGACGCTTCAGGCAGCATGAAATGCAAAATCCCACCCACCCTGGCTACCGGGTCGAAGGTGATCACCGCAATGCACGAACCGAGAGAATAAGTGACCAGACTCTCTTCCGGCTTGTTGCTCACCGCCATATCCGCAACGCCAATTACTGTCGCCATAAGTCATTTCTCAGAGCAGTTGGTGCCATGGGTGGAGGAGACGGAGCAACACCTCTCCGCCCCCGACATACTCCACTGCATTCTTTATACCATCTTTCAGCCTCAGGCTTTTCCTTTTCGATAGACCGAGGGCTGCACGTAGGATAGACCATGCTGGAGCCCTGTGAGGCTCTCAGAATGGCCAACCATCAGATACCCTCCCACCGACAAGTAGTTGGCCATCTTTTGGACGAGATGCTGCTGCGTCTCTTTGTCAAAGTAGATCATGACGTTGCGACAGAAGATGAAATCAAACGGGCCGGAAAAGGGATAGCTCTCCTTGAGGTTCAGACGGCGAAACGTGATGATATCCTTCAACTTGCGGCTGACTTCATAGACTTCCCCATTCTGCTGGCGTTGTTTGCGGAAGTACATTTTTTGAAGATTGGCAGGAACCTTGGCAATCCTGTCGCGGAGATAAACCCCGTTGATTCCCACCTGCAAAACCCTGGTGGAGATGTCCGTGGCGAGGATCTTGAAATCCCACTTAGCGTCATCCGGCAGCTGACTGAGGACACACATTGCGAGGCTGTAGGGTTCTTCACCCGTCGAGCAACCGGCACTCCAGATCCGGAGACGCAGGTTTCGCTCCTCCATCTTGCTCTGAATCAGCTTGGGGAGAGCCGTACGCTCGAGAAACTCGAAGTGCTTGGGTTCGCGGAAAAAATAGGTGAGATTGGTGGAGATGCTGTCAAGAAAATGGATGATCTCACCCTGGTTGTCCGATGAGGTTATGTAGTCATAGTAATCGCGATAGGAGGCAATCCCCGTTGCCCGCAGCCGCTTGTTCACCCGCGCCTGCAGAAGCTCCTTCTTCCCACTGGTCAAATTGATGCCGCACTCCTGGTATACCAGGCGACTGAACTTCTCAAACAGTTGATCCGTAATCATCTTGTGATCTGCTGCCATTCCGACTACCACCAAGTCCCTTTCGGGCTGCCAGAAACCCCTCGTCGGACAGGTGCCTGCCCGCATACCAGACCCAACTCCTATCGGGAACATGCTCCCTTTGCCTAAATCGGCAGCAGCGATTGATGACTTGAGGAGAAAATGCAGAGGCTGGCCTTCCCCCAGGGACAAGGAGGCAGGCGCTCGCTCAGGATTGGCACTTATTGAGGGGGATTGCTCACCCGAGGATCAGAAAATCGACGGGGTGGTTGTCTTCCGTCAATAATGACATTATTCAGCATGTTCCAGGACTTCTTCTCCTTGTCGCGCTCATCTCGCTGTCGCTGCAGATATTCCTGGTCTTTGCCGTCAGTCCGATAGACTACGCTGTCTTCGCGCTGTTCCATCTCCGCCAGGCGAATGCTCGTTGGCCCATGCGGCCCAGCCAGGCCGAACGCCAATCGCCCCTCGCTCATCACCCCATAGCCCTCGGCCAAGGGCACCGGTTCAGTGCTCACGACCGCGAAGAGCGTCAGGAGCATTCCCCCGGCGAAAAACCGTCTTGTGACTCCTCGCAACTTAAAACCCATGGGTTAGAGATAATCTCCTCTGCGATACTTCACCGTTTCAACGTGAGAGAGCACCGCCAACTCATCCGCCAGTTGCCGCAGCTGATGGTTCTCCGGCAGACTCGCCACACTCTGCCCCAGTGCTTGTGTGCCGGCGGCCAGATCGTCAATGGCTGCGCCAACCTGCTTGAGTCCCCCGCCAGGATCCTCCAGCGCCGCCTGAAGCTGTTCCATGCGATAGATAGCACCTTCCACCGCAAGTGCCGCTTGCCGGTATTCATCCGAAAAGTCATTGCGGACCGGAAGCAGTTGCAGCGGCATTGCCGAAGACAGAGTCGCCAGCTCCGGGCCGCGGCTGATCTCACCGGCTGCTCCCGTCATCTTCCCAGCCTCTTCAGCCAGCAGGCGGCCAAACTCTGCCGGTGTCTCCCGAGCCGGCTTCGCCTTCTGCACCTCCTGACCCACGGTGCCCAGTTGGACTTCAGAAATCTTCATGGTCATTCCCCTGCTTCAATGTTGACGCGTGAACCGTCCAAAACCTTACAGCCGCCCCCATCGGGAGGGCGAAGCACGATGCGGCAATAACGATTAGCAAACTTCCTGCCAGTCTCTGTCACCTTCCCCGCTTCTTCCTGCAAAACCTCCCGCAAAACCATAAACCAGCTCGCTGCAAGCATTCGGCGAAATCGCCGGGACCGCGATCAACACCAGCCAACGACCAGACCCCTCGCCCAGGCAGAGGAGAGAGGGAAAAATTTGCCGGTCGCATTGAGAAACCGGACCTTTTCAACCCTGGCACGGACCCCCCATCCCTCGCTCACGTCGGGATCTCCAGAGAAGCGACCGTTTCACGGCCGTGAGTCCTCAGGGCTACCTTGGTGGCATAGGGTTCAAGAAAAGCGGAGACCAGAAACAGGCCGATGCCATGATGCGCTTCCGATTCGCGTGCCGCCTCCGGCCAGCCGCAATAGAATGGTTCGAAGCAGCGTTCTTCCTCACCCACCTTGAGACCGCAGCCTGTATCCCGGAGCGAGAGCCGGACCGCGCCCGCTTCCGCCCGACTTTCAATGGTCAGGCGCTTTTCGGGTGCTTCCCGCAGGGCACTCATGGCGTTACGAAAGAGATGAACCAGGGGCGGGATCAAATGGCGGGCGGGGACCGAAATGCGTGGCAGATCCTTGGCGAGCCTGAGCTCCAATTGCACGTGATGCTTGAAAAAGAGATCACACTGGAGGGTCTGGACCAAACTGAGAACCAGCAGATTCAAATCAACCTCACCTGGATTGCGCTCAATTTCGTGAAGCATCCTCAGGTCTCGCAAAATGCCATCGAGCATTCCCACCTGTTCGACCAGCTTCTGTAATCGCTGTTTTTCCCGCTCCAGGACCCGCTTTTTCTCCTCGGCCGGCACGCTTCCGTCACCGGTCGTCACCCTGTCCAACCGCGCCAACCCCGTCTGAATGAGCTCAACCAGCATGGAAATGTTCTGCAGAGGACCATTGATATTATGGATGAGACCCTGAATGAATCCTCCATAACAGCTCAGCATTTCTCTTTCGAGCATCAAGTTCAGCCAGCGGGGGTCTAAATGCTGCGTTTGATCTTTCTGGTACATCCCTTTACCCGGTTGTCATTTAGAGTGAAGGTAATGGGCAACCAACCCGAAACCCGGGCAGAATCCCGATCCGGCTCACGAACCGCCAGACCACGTATCGATCTACGACCTTCTGATAGTTGGCAACCCCTGGAGAAAGGCGGCAACGACCCTGGGGTCAAACTGGCGGCCCAGGTTTGCACGCAATTCCTCGATGGCATCCGCATCCCGCATGCCAGCCCGGTAAGCCCGCAGGGACGTCATCGAATCAAAGGCATCGGCCACCGCCACAATTCTTGCCAACAGCGGCACCTCCTCTCCCGCCAGGCCATCGGGGTACCCTTTACCATCCCAGCGTTCGTGATGATGCCGGATAATGGCCCGCTGCTCGGCATTCAGTCCCAGTTCGGACACAATGGACTCGCCAATGATGGGATGGCGCTTGATCAGCTCGTATTCTTCGGGAGTGAGCGAGGCTGGCTTGTTGAGAATGCGATCAGCAATGCCGATCTTTCCGATATCGTGGAGATAGCCGACCGTTCGCAGCGATTCAACCTGCTCAGCCGAGCAATTCAACCGTTCGGCAATGGCAATGGCATAGGTTGTCACTCGCTCAGAATGGTGCCTGGTGTAAGGATCTTTTGCTTCCAGCGCATTCACCAGGGATTTGAGGATACCGTAGAAATTGCTGACCAGGTTTTCATAGAGAGCCATATTTTCGATGGTCAGGACCGCCTTTTTCACCAGCATGTCCAGGAGATTGGCATCACTCTCGGAAAGCAGCTGCGATTTGCCATTGTAGCAGGTTATCAGGAACCCGAAGAGCTGTCCTCGAATGCGGAAAGGCCAACACGCAAGGGTCCCGCCATGATCCAGCAGCTCCTTGAAGTGCCCTTCGCTCTGGAGCATCTCCGCATCCATCAGCACGTGGCTCAAATCCGGACGGCGAAGGCTCTCCATCAGATCATTCTGCAGCCGGTATATTCTCTCCGTCTGTTGTTCCTCGCTGAACCCATGATCGGAGATGAGCATCAGCGTGTTGGTCTCGCCGGATAGGATGAAAAAGCCTGCCTTTTCCGCTGCAGTCAAGCGGGAGGCCAGGCTGACAATGCGATGATAGAGACTCTCGCTCGACCGGATTGATTCTATTTCTTTAAAGATATCAAATAGCTTAGTCTGCTCCTGAACCTTCTCCTGTAATTCCTGATTCAATTGTTCCACATGTCGGCGTGCCCTCGATTCCAGCTGCAAACTGAGGTTTTCCAGCAGCAACCTCCGTTCTCGAGCCACGCGTTCAACCGTCAGGGCCAGATCCTTGAAGTTGAAGGGTTTTGCCAGAAAATCGCATGCTCCTTTACGCATGGCCTCGATGGCGTTCTCGGTGGTCGGGTAGCCGCTCATCATGACCACGGGGAGTACCGGATTGATGATCCGGATTCGGTCGAGCAGTTCGAGACCATCAATGTCGGGAAGCCTCAAATCGAGAAAGACACAGTCAAAGCTCTCTTCCCTGATGGCACTTTGAGCCGCTTCGGCAGTCATGCAAACCTGGACCTTTTCGTGGGAGAGATCCAGCAGGAAGTCCCGGAGGCACTCCCCCAACAACATATCATCTTCCACGATGAGAATTCTCATAGAGCACCGGATCGTGGGCGATCCAGCCGATCAAGCACCCTCTTCTTCAAAAGATCCAGCTCCCCGTCATTGATGATGCCCTGTTGCCTCAAATCCTTCAAACGCTCCAGGACCGCCAATACCCCTCCCGATTCTTCCGGCAGCTTTTCAAAGAGGGCGAGCGGCAGCGTGTGCCGGGGAAAAAGGGAAATGGTATTCAAGGTGTGCCCCAGCCCGTCATCGCTCTCCCTGGCCGGAGAGGATTCTCGTGATCCTTGTTCCGCTTCGATCTGATTGAGCTTGTGGTAGGCCGATCTCAGTTCTTCGAGAATCCGCTGCTTCTCACGGACCAACTTGATCTTTTCAATGGCATTGCGCGTGACAATCTGGATTTCTTCAATCTTAAACGGCTTCTGGATGTAGTCGTAGGTCCCTTTTCGAATGGCCTCGATGGCCGACTCGAGACTACCGTACCCGGTGATGATGATGGTGAGGATATGCGGGTAATGCTCCCGAGCTTCCTGCAGCAGGGTCAGACCATCCATGCGCGGCATGTTGAGGTCCGTAATCAGAATGTCGAAAGGCTCCGTGGAAAGCTTGTCCAGGCCTTCAAGGCCGTCGCCGGCGAGAGCCACCGTGATTTCCTGAGACTCGAGCGTCTCACGCAAGATCTCACGGCAAATCTGATCGTCGTCTACTATCAGCACCTTAATGGAAAGATCCACAGCAAATCCTCGATGAACTCCTGCAAACGGCGTCCTTCCCTGTTGTCAACCGGTCATCGGCGTCCCCACTCACCGGATACCCCGAAGCCATCGCCTGACACAAAATCTTGGTGCTCAGAATTCATCCATTTTAACACTCACCAGCAATACGGAACACCACGTTTTCCACTCTCCGTCAACCACCCGATCCTGCCCCGGTGTCGCAACTTCGCTCTCGTTGGCAAGGCGCACAGGATCAGCCGCCGCTTCGCCCGGCGGTCGCGGTTCCCGCGACGAACCAGGGAATACCTTAGGTTGAACCGAGAACTCAGAGAGTGGTCAGTAAGCACGGGAATCTTTGGTCTCACGCCTTGCCGGCAAAGAAGACGCCTCGTAGTTCTTCCAGTTTGTTGCGAAGGTCCAACAGGTCCTCTGGAGGGATCTGCCGAATTGCCTCCCGGGTCTCCCGGTTGATCATCTTAACCACCAGATCTCCCATATTATCGTAAATCTCAAGGCTGATGCCGAGCTCCATATCCGAAAGATACTGCTCAATCTGTTCGCCTATCTGCCTGGCCTGATGAGGTTTCAGAAAGCCCCGCCGGTCCTTTTGGTCCCTGCTCGGCTCTTTCTGCAACTTCCGGAAAGCAGCCCCTTCGTTCCTGGCAACCGGTCTGATCAAAGCGGGCTCTCTGACAACCGTATCCGGCATCACCCAAGGCTCCAGAGCCATCGGTTTGATCTCGGGGATTTTGCTCTCCATCATCCTTCTCCTCTCTCTTGGAGATCAAGCCCTATTCCCATACTCAACACTTCGGAAAGAATTGACTCCAACTTGAGTGAATTCAACACCACCAGGAAATCATTGGCCGAGGCCTGCCCGGTGGTGTGGTATGCTTCTTGCTCTAATGTTCCCCGGAAAACCGACGTTTTCCCTGGTGACGCTGCCAGATCGTTTCCCCAGCCGCCTGGGGCATCCGGTCGTCTGCCACTTTCTCGGCTCAGCCCAACACGGGGCCGGATGAGGAGTGATGTTTCGCGCAGCACCAACCGCCAGGGAAGGAAGGGAGCAGCCTTGTGAAGATAACCGAAAAAGCAAAATTTGCCGCCACCGTCAACAACCTGGCCAGTCGGCAGAAATTGCTGCCAAACGCCGAGAACCGGTCAAAGTTTGCCGCTCTGGTCGGAGCATTCGGCAAACAGAACCCGCCAAAAGAAACACCCGAAGTCAAAAATATGACTCCCATGACACTTGATGATTATCGCAATCAGGCACGTCCGGTGCGCCTTAGAAATTTCAGGGCCAAGTTCGCCGCGGCCAAAAGCGAACGGCCGCCCAGGGAGGAGCTCGATGCGCCCGAACACATCCAGCAGGCCATCGAACAGAATGCCCGCCGATTCAGACTGCCCGTGCAGCTGGTCACCGCAATCATCAAGGTGGAATCCAATTTCAACCCTCAGGCGATATCACCCAAAGGCGCCCGGGGGTTGATGCAGCTGATGCCCGCAACCGCCGCCAGCCTTGGGGTCAGGAACGCTTTCGATATCGCCCAGAATATCTCCGGCGGCTGCCGTTACCTGAAGGATATGCTGGAAAGGTATGACGGCAACCTGCGACTGGCTGTCGCAGCCTACAATGCCGGCCCGGGGGCGGTTGAAAAATACGGTCGGGTCCCTCCCTACCGGGAAACCCAGGAGTATGTGAAAAGGGTCCTGGCCTACTGCTGAGGATAGGCCTGCGCCCGCTTCTCCGAGTTGCCTCCCGGAGGCCCCGTTGGTGATTGAGGGTTGTCGGTCGGTAAAGGAGATCTTGAGGCATCGTCATTCCGCACTACCGGTGAGTGAAAGCAATGAGTCGAAACCGCAGGGCGTACCTCAACACCCCAAACGCACGATGATTTTCCAGAGAAAAGGAGGGAAAGGACAAAACCATGAGAGAAGATCTGCAAGTGATGGACCAGGCAGTCAAAAAGATGGCCGACCGGGAAGGCAAGTACCTGACTTTTTCGCTCGACCGGGAGGAATATGGCATCGGTATTCTGAAGGTCAAGGAAATCATCGGCATGATGCGCATCACGCCGGTCCCCCAGACACCCGAGTTCGTCAAGGGGGTGATCAACTTGCGAGGCAAGGTCATCCCGGTCATTGACCTCCGCCTGCGCTTCGGGATGGAATCGATCGACTATAATGAGCGCACCTGTATCATTGTGGTCGAGATCAATACGAACTCCGGCAAGATTCACACCGGGATTGTCGTGGATTCCGTCTCTGAGGTCCTCAACATCAAGAGCTCGGACATCGAGGACACCCCAACCTTCGGCACCAAGCTGAATACCGACTACATCCTCGGCATGGCAAAAATGGGCGGAGGCGTCAAGATCCTCCTCGAGATCGACCGGGTCCTGAGCTCCCAGGAACTCGATGCCCTGGAAGCCGTAGCCTAGCTGGCCTTCGGCCGTCAAAACGGACCTCCGGACCGGGGACTCCATGGTCTTGCCAGGGAACCCCGGTCTCACTCTGGGCCTGCTTCTTGCCCTTATCGTTGTGACTGCCTTTTATGGCTTCTCTGCAGCGGGCAGCGCCGGCTTCGCGGCAGCTTCCCGACCTGCCGTTGCCGCTACCGTTGCCTCCCTTCGGCTCTTCTCCCTTCCACCATTCGAGGCGTGTGGCAGAAAGCGTGAGATGCCGGCACCCGCCTGCTGGAGTTTCTGCTCCTTCTTGCCATTGGCAGCATGGTTGCTGCCATTGACCAAAACCACTAATTCCCCCACATAATGCGAGGTCTCTTCCGCCTGACCGCTCAAAGCCACCGAAGCGGATGCCGACTCCTCAGCCTGAGCCGCATTCCGCTGGACGATTCCGTCCATTTCCGCAACGGCTTTGCTGACCTGGTCGATGCCCTGGGCCTGCTCATTGGAGGCGGCCGCAATCTCAGCCAGCAGTCCATCCACTCGGGAGGTTGTGCCACTCACCTGGAAGAGTGCCTCTCCGGTCTTCTTCACCAATTCCGAACCATGATGGACGCGACTGACCGTGCTCTCGATCAGCACCGCCGTGTTCCTGGCGGCGTCCGCAGCGCGCAGCGCCAGGTTCCGCACCTCCTCGGAAACCACGGCAAATCCTGCACCCGCCTCTCCTGCCCGGGCTGCTTCAACGGCCGCATTGAGTGCCAGAAGATTCGTCTGAAAGGCAATTTCATCGATGGTCTTGACGATCTTTTGAGTTTCCTCGCTGGCTTTCGAGGTTTCATCCATCGCCGTGATCAGGTCCTGCATGGAGCGGTTGGCTTCCTGCACCACCTGAATGGCTTCCTGCATCAGTTGCTTGGCCTGGCTCGCATTGCCCGCATTCTGTTTGACCATGGAAGCCATCTCCTCGAGAGCCGAGGAAGTCTCCTCGAGCGACGCCGCCTGCTCGGAGGCCCCTTCAGCCTGGGTCTGGCTCGCCGCCGCAATTTCGCGCGAAGCATTGGCCACCTGCGCACCGCCGGCTGACAACCCCCCAATGATGCGGGTAAGCGGGGCGGCGATGCTTCTGCTGAGAACCAGTCCCAGCAGCACGCCGAGAAAGGACATCACCAGGGTGGCCACCCCAATCAGCATGGCCGACCTGGCAGCCCCGGTGTCCGCGGTGTACCGGATACTGTCCACCAGTTCGAGCACTTCTCCGGCGGGGCAGGTGGCAGCCAGCGAGTAGATCCTGGCACCCACTTTGAGCGGTATGAAATGAGTGTAGGTTTCCTTCCCTTCGAAGGTGTACTGGCCCGATCCCTCCTCCCCTTTCAACATGCCGTCGCGCACCAGTTGCGCGAGGGCACCGAACTTGGAATCGCTCAGGTTTAACGAGGCTTTGAGGTCGTACTTGGGATGGGAGATGAGCACGCCCGTTTCGTTGATGATGAAGGGATAGCCTGTTTTGCCATAAATGTGGCTGCTGAGCTGCTTCCAGACCAGTTGCCAGTCAGCACTCAACACAACGATTCCCTTGTAGCTCTCACCCAGAAAAACCGGCGCCGCGAGGCGCATCTCCGGTAACCCGGTGTTTGCGGCCAAGACCGCCCCCGAGTTGTAAAGGTCCCCCTTCTTGAGCGCCAGGCACTCCTTGAACCAGGCCTCGCCGGCTTTTGAGACCAACTCGGGCGAAAACTCACCAAGCTTCAGATTGAGCCGCTCCTGCCCGGTTTCATCGATGTAGCGGACCTGGTTGTAGATGGGGTGACGCTTGCCCTCGAGCTCAAGCTGGCTCGAACGGTATACATCCTGAACCTCGCGCCGAAAGGCGGTGAGGGAAGCATCGGTCGATTCCCGGGTCAGCTCAGCCCAGTTGCCGAGGCCACAGACCACCCAGTCCCATTCCGGGAAATAGTAGTAGACAAGGAGCATCCTGCCTCGGTCGTTGCCGAAACTGACGGCACGCGTCTCCCCCGCCTGCTTTCGGCTCAGCGCCTCATCGAGATTGGAAATGCCAAGAGTCTTGCCGGCGTTTTGACCCACCAGGTCGGCCTGGGGATGAATGACCAGCGTTCCTTTGGAATCCATCACAAAGGTATACCCGGACTGACCGATCTTGCCGCCGGCGATGGCATTGTTGAGTCTTTCTCCCTCGCGTTCCTTGACCCCGTTATAGAGCATGCCGACCAACTGGTGGGTTGCGTCAAAAAGCGGTTTGTAGACCGTAATGTTCCAGGCATCGACGACAAAAGCGCGACCTTTGAAGATCTCCCCTCTCATCACCTTAGCCACCACCGGATTGGGCTTGCCGTCAGGGTTGGTGGCCGGGATGAAAGTGCCGGTGCCGCGTTTGCCGTCGCCTCTTTTCACGTTGGTGGTTACCCGCAGCATGTCCCCACGGTCATTCATCTTCTGAAAGATGGTGCAGGTTCCTCCCACCATCTTCTGGACTTCATCGGCAATGGGAACGAATTCATCCTGAGCCCGCTCCGAGGCCAACGAGACCTCGCCCACCCGCATCACCGGCAGGGAGATTTTCTGACTTTCCTGGGAAAACTGATTGCTCGCAACCCACTCCGAACTGGCCCCCAGCAGGACCGGTTTGCCATAGGCGGCCAGCACATGCTCCGTAACGGCAAGGTCACCGTCAAGTTTCTTTTCGAGCAACTCCTGCTGGACCTTACACATATCGACAATGCCCTCGACGGTACGGGCGACTTCCTTTTCCACCATGGCATTCAGCAGCTGGTTCCGGCCATCTTCATTTTCCAGATAATTGGCGAGACGAAAAGAACCGGCAAGACTTCGGGCGTCGCCCTCAGTGCGGGCGATGAATCCTGTCACCTTTTCGCTATCGATTCTGATGCCGCTCGAGAGAAGATCGAGGGCCTGTTTTTCCAGACCCGAGAAAGACTGGTTCACGGTTTCGCGGGAAAATGACATCAATTGATAATAGCTGAGCAATCCAACGATAACGACCGGCACTATGACCATCAGCAGGGAGACCAATAAGAGCTTGAGCTTTAGTGACAGTTTCTGCTTCATGTTCCTTATCCCCTTGTTCTCGAGTCATCAAGAATGGTGAGGTGAGCGTCCTTCACCCCCGGCTCTCCTCGGAGGGAGAACCGGGGCGCCTTCGCGGGCGGACTTCGACACGGCCCTGTTACGACCAGATGAGTAACTGGCATCGGTGCCTGAATCCTTGAAGAGGCTGGGTGCAGTCTCACGGTTCGCTCCAGCTCGTCCACGGAACAGTCTCCTAAAACTCTTTCAGATGCGCTTCCTCAAGCGGGATCACCTTCTCTGGTGGAATCTGGCCCTGCTTTCCCGGTGACGCCGGATTCTGCCATGACGATGCCCCCGCACCTGCAATCATTGGTGCGTTCTGTGCCTGGTTGCGGGTTGCCAGCTGACGGAGCCTTTTCGACATGGTCCGGACCTCGCCATTGCCATTTCTGTTGTCTGTGGTGGTTCCAACCAGACTCACCAGATCCTTCACGTAGACCTTCATCTGTTCCGCCTGAGCGCTCATCTGCTGCGCCGCCGCCGCCGATTCTTCGGCATTGGCTGCATTCTGCTGCACAACCCGGTCCATTTCCGCCACCGCCGTCGAAACTTGACCAATCCCCTGGGACTGCTCCTGCGACGCGGCCGCAATCTCGCCGACCAGTTCTCCCGACTTGGTAACGCTCACCGAGACCTTCTGGAAGTCTTCATTGGTCTTACCGACAAACTCGTTTCCTTCTTTAACCTTCTTGACCGTGCCCTCGATCAGGATGGCGGTATTCTTGGCCGCTTCAGCCGCACGCATGGCGAGGTTGCGCACTTCGTCGGCAACGACCGCAAACCCGGCCCCCGCTTCCCCGGCCCGCGCCGCCTCGACGGCGGCATTGAGCGCCAGCAAATTGGTCTGAAAGGCAATCTCGTCGATGGTCTTGATGATCTTCTGGGTCTCCTCGCTGGCCTTGGAAATTTCGGTCATGGATGCGGTCAAGTTGGCCATGGTCTGATTGGCATGCTGCACGATCGAGCCGGACTCCATCATGAGTCGATTGGCCTGGACTGCGTTGTCGGCGTTCTGCTTGGTCATGGATGTGATTTCTTCGAGTGCCGAGGAAGTCTCCTCGAGGGACGCGGCCTGCTCCGACGAACCCTCCGCCAGCTGTTGGCTGGCCGACGAAACCTCGCCGGAGGCTGCCGCCACCTGGTCGGAAGCCTCATCAAGACCGCTGATGGCGCGCTTGATCGGTACAATAATCGCCCTCCCCAGGAGGGTTGCGAATACCAGCCCGACCGCCAGGCCAACCAGGATGAAGCCGATAATGGCAGCTTTTCCCGTGGTTGCGGTGCTGGAAAAAGCGGCCATGGCGTCGCCGCTGACTCCGCCGGTAATCTTCTGAACCTTGCCCGCCACCTCGTCAATCTGGGCAATATCCCTGATGCGAGCTTCATTGTTCTTCACACGAGCCGTGAACCGTTCCAGGTAGGAATCGGCATTCGTTTTCAACGCCTCGGTGGCCACCGGGAGGGCTTTCAGCTGGCTGAGATACTCACCCACTTTGTCGGCATGCTGGCCGTAGGCAAAGTAGTAGAGCGCATTGACTCTGGCCTGCTGGCTCAGCTGCTTGATCGCTTCTGCCTGATGAAGTCGGTCAAGACCGGCTTCAATCAGCTTTGCAGCTTTATCCACCTGCTTTTCCACATCATCGGTATAAGCCCCGGCGCAGACAATCACTCCCCATGGCTTGAAGCTCTTGGCATAGGTCACCTTGGGAAATACCGCATCGCCCATCCCAGGTTTGGTCCAGAAGTACTCAGTGAAGGAATCGCCGTCTTTCAGGGCGCTGTCGACGAGTTCTTTCATGAAAGTCTTGCCGGTCTTTTTGTCCTGGATCTTGCCGAAGTCTTGTCCCTCGAGCTTCCGGTTGCTCCCGTGGGCAACCAGGATCAGATCTTCCTGGACCACAAAGAAGTAATTGTCACCCTCGAAGTGGAGGTTTCTCAAAGCCTCCAGGGCCGCTTCCTTAGGCATGGACCGGTCGTGATGGAACTTCAGGACATCATAGCCCACCGCTACTACGTCTTTGATCCGCTCCCGAGAATAATCGTTCAAAGTTTTGGCATTGGTTTGTAGAATGTTTTCCTTTGTGCTCACCGCCGCTTTCGATGATTCTTCGTCAGCAATGGTCGTGATCACACTCGCCACCTGCTGCAACTCTTTCAACACCGCGGCATCATTCTCCTCCAGACGTTTGAGGTTCGTTGCAGCATTGCGGTAGACCTGCACCGCCTGGGCAATCTCGTCGGCCTCCTTGGTCTGATCCATGCCGGCCTTGAGCGCATTGGTTAACGTTGTCAGTTCATCAAGGGTTTTCGTGAGCTTTTGATAGGATTCCTCATTCTTTTTGAGGATGTAGTCCTTCTCGAAGGCTCTGGCCTCGAGGACCCTGCCCTGGGTCTCCCTGGCCGTTCCATTCAGCTCCCCCGCTCCAATCACTCGATTGAGACTGAAATAGCCCGCCGCCCCGATGATCGCTCCAATCACGATCACACAAATGAAGCCCCCGAAGATCTTCGTCCCAACCCCTGCATTGAATCTCTTCATCGCTTTGTACCCTCCCCCTGTTCAGGTGATCACCGGTAACGTCCTCCAATTCCCCCATCAACATCACGTCCTTGGCCTCGCTCCTGTTCGAGACCACCTCCTGCTTCCATGTCCGGTCATCCTCGGCAGACCGCCTCGCGACTTTGCCGCCTTCTGCCAATTCAAGTTCTGAGCCATATTCGGAATGCAACCGGTGACGGAAGGAGGATACCACCCTCCCTCGCTGATCGTTTTCGCATGCCACTTCTACCAGCCGTCCCCGCCTGGCAGGCGCGGTTCCCGTTCGAATATCCCAGCCTGTAACGCCAACTCTCGGAATCTGCAGCATCAGAAAGAGTCGATTCTGCCCTCACTTGTCCATTTCTATCGGCATACTGTTTGGTTATCATTAATAAAAAATTGAAATCGGCCACCATTTCCCGCTGCATCGGAAGAATATGGCCTGTTCATTGCATGTTAGTGGATATGTAAGAATTGTACGCCGCCTGGGATCAGGCGATATCACTGGCACTGCTGCCGGCTGCCTTGGAAAGGGGACGCACCATGCACCGTCTTCACTTCAGCTGGAATTTGCTGCTGTTGGCCGTTATCCTTCCGGTTCAAACCGGCTGCCTGGCAACGCCCATGAGCATGCTGACCCAGCCCAGGACCACCATGGAGACACAGGTCTTTCTGAAACCCCCATTTCTCAGTCATGAGCGCTCCCGATTACTGATTCATCCCTTCACCCATCCAATGTATGCGCCCCGAACCGGAAGCATCGTCACCCGCGAGTTCTACCAGGAACTCATGAGGTCGGGTCTGTTCCGTCAGATTGCGCTCAGCAACCAACTTCAGCATGATCCCGGAGATCTCCTGGTCGCCACGGAGTTAACGGATTATGATCTGGCGCTGAGGGGAAAGATCGTTCACCTTTTGGCCGGTTCAGGTAATACCCCCAGTCAACTGACGGTTGAAATCCAGATCATGACCGTATCGACCGGATTCCTGCTGTGGTTCGTGAGGCTCGACGCAACTTCGGAGACAGGTGCCGATGTCGATCTGGTGTGGCATACCTATGAGGGGCAAGGCGCTCAGTCCTATCAAGTCCTGGCCCGCGCCCTTGCCCAGCAGCTTGTCAAGGCTATGACTCCACCTCCCGAACCTCCGACTCAGCCTCTTCCTGTTAAGAGCCCCCTGAGTCCGCGCCCGCCTGAGAACGAAAACTAGAGTGGAGATCAGTCCGTGGGTAGACAAAATTCGGTAAGGCTGATAGTGTTTTCCCGTACCGGGAAGACGCATGCATGGGCATTTTCGGTGGCAGGTTTGGGAACTGTTGTTGCCGGCTCATCACCCAGAAAACAGAGGACAAGATTATGACAGAACCCTCTTCAACCGAGATTCTGGAGAAAGTACTTGCATCGGCGGAGAAGCTCCCTCCCTTTCCGGATGTGGTCGGCAAAGTTTTGCCTTTGATCCAGAGAATGGCTCCGGTCAATGAAATCGAAACCGTTATCAAGCTTGATCAGGCTATTACTGCCCGCGTCCTGGCCATGAGCCAGTCTCCCTACTATGCCGTGCGGCAGCCGGTACGTTCCTTGAGGGATGCCATTATTAGCCTGGGGCAAAGGCAGCTCATCCAGATCATCACCCTCGCCTGTTCGTCCCGCTATTTTCGTGGTGACGGCAGCGGCTATGATCTCCGTGAGGGCGAACTATGGCAGCACGCCGTAGCCGTAGCCCTGATGGCCGAGCTGGTTGCCCAACGCACGGGACTGGGCGATCCGTTTGCGGTCTACACCGCAGCATTACTGCATGATATCGGGAAGACGCTCTTGAGCCTTTACGTCAAGAACTATTACGACGCGATCCTGCCCTTGGTCCAGAACGAGAAACTGCCTTTTGTCGAGGCTGAACGCCGGGTCTTTGGCATCGATCACCAGAGCCTGGGGGCCACCATTGCGCGCCGCTGGCGCTTTCCGCCGGGAGTCATCACCGCCATCGGCTATCACCACTACCCCAACGAAGCCACAGACTCGCGCGAAATCGCTGCTACCGTGTACGTCGCCAACCGAATGGTCTCCGCGATGGGGATCGGCTGCGGTCTGGATGGTTTTTTGCAACCCAATCAGGACCAGGTGTTTGTGGAGCTGGGCATCACGACCCGGATGGTAGAACGGTTCATGGCAACCCTTCTGGTGGCACTCGAAGATACCAGGGCTTTTCTGGCTGAAACCGCATGACGATAACGGGAAGCGGAAGGAGGCCCTGCCTGCACCCCCTCCCTCAACCTGACGCCGATGGCGCCTTGTCGTTTTGAAAACGCCGGATGCGGCCGGTTCCCGAGCTGGAGCTCTGGAACCAGCCGCCACTGCCTGTCCAAACTCATAGGACTGACCCTAGAAATCCTTCATGTCGTCATCAAACGGGATCGCCTCAGCGGGCCGCAGCTTCACCGCCTTGGGCACGCCAACCGTTCTGCCTCGCTCCGGTCCCGCTGGCAGGTTCCTGGCAAGAGCCGCCGGGGGCGGGAGGCTCTTGGCCCGTTCGCGGTTCATTTTCATCTTGGCCTTGGCGAGCAAGCCGGTCCCCGCAGCCTTCCCGTTACTGCCACCAATGACTTCGATCAGATCCTTTACATAGCCTTTCATCTGTTCCGCCTGGGCATTCAGTTCTTCCGAGGCTGCGGCCGATTCTTCCGCATTGGCTGCATTCTGTTGCACAACCTTGTCCATTTCAGCTACTGCTTTGCTGATCTGGTCGATTCCCTGTGCCTGTTCATTGGAAGCCGCGGCAACCTCTCCCACCAACTCGCCCATCTTCCCGGTACTGGTCGCCACCAGCTGAAACGCACCGCCAGCCTTGTTCACCTGTTCGGTACCCTCTTTGATCTTGCGGATCGTCCCCTCGATCAGATTGGTGGTATTTTTGGCTGCTTCGGCCGCCCGTATGGCCAGATTCCGCACCTCATCAGCAACCACTGCAAAACCGGCCCCGGCTTCCCCGGCGCGCGCTGCCTCGACGGCCGCGTTCAATGCCAGGAGGTTCGTCTGGAAAGCAATTTCATCGATGGTTTTGATGATCTTGGAAGTCTCTTCACTGGCACTCGAAATATCCTGCATGGAACGGTCAAGCTGCTCCATGGCCGTGTTGGATTCCTTGACCACGCGGGTCATTTCCGCCATGAGGGTGTTGGCCTGATTCGCATGATCCGCGTTCTGACGCGTCATGGAGGCCATTTCCTCCAGCGAGGAGGAGGTTTCCTCGAGTGCCGCCGCCTGCTGTGAAGCGCCCTCGGCGAGAGACTGACTGCTGGCCGATACTTCGCCCGATGCTGCCGACACCTGTTCGGCACCCTCGCTCAAGCCATCGGCAACCCGTGTGATCGGTCGCGAGACACTGCGGGCAAAAAACAGCACGATTATGATGGTCAGACCGAGGAACAGGCCGCCAACCATCACGATCCCGTTGCGTATGGCGTTCGCTGAGGAAAGGAACTCGTCGCTGTTCTGAGTGAGCGCGACGCTCCAGCCCGAAAGCGTTACCGGGGCAAAGCCCGCAATCTTTTCGATTCCCTCAAAAACATAGGATTCAACCCCCGTCTTGTGGGACAGCATGCTGGCCGTGATCGCTTCCATCCCTGGCAGTTTCTTCAGTTCCGCTTCCAGAATGAGCTCTTTCCTGGGATGGGCAATGAACAGCCCCTTTGCATCGGTCATGAAAGCATAGCCGGTCTGCCCCACCTTCGTCCCGGCAATCTTCTCCACTAAAAAGTCAATTTTTAAAAGGAGGGTGAGGTTTCCCGCAAATCCTCGGTTCGCTCCGTACAACGGGGCACTGATCGGCACAACCGGGTTGCCGGTAACTTTTGACTTGATCACGGTCCCCAGATTAACCTTTCCCTCTTTGGCGCTCTTGAAGTAGTCGCGCTCGGCAATGTTCGAACCCTTGTATTCCCCATTGCTGCCATCTGCCAACACTATCCCGTCGGCGTTGGCGAAGATGATTCCCTCGTACTCACTGCCAATTTGCTTCATAACGTCGGCCAAACGGTCACTCAACCCGGCAAGCTCGGCGGCAAGCTCCTCCGGCTTGTGGCTCGCCATCCTGGCCGCGGTTTCAGCAACCGTCTTTTCCGCTGCGAGCGCTTTAAGGACTTTGATCTCCTCCGACATTGCCACCTGGGTCATGTCCGCCAGCTTGACCGCAAGGTTGGTCGCCTGCCCCCTGGAAAGGGCGGTCAACGCATCCGATGCCTTCATCACCGCAAACAATCCAACGATTGTCAACGGCACGACCACCATCATAATGCCCCCAAGTGTCAGTCGCGCCCCCAAGCTCATCTTTCTCATAGCCGCTGTCTCCTTTGTTCTCACCCTTTCTTTCCCATCAGGAGGCTGCGCCCTCGCTCGCCACCTCCACCCAGATCAGTCCCTCGCGCCCTCCATAGCCGGGCCCAGGCCTGCCGCCACACGTCATCGGCAGTTGCTCTTGCTTGATCTGTCGTCACTCGGTCCGGGAAACTTGATAGTGAATGATAAACGAGAAGTTAGTTATATATTCTAACTAAATCCCCATACTCTTTAGGTGTGCGACAAGATTGATGCCCTTGTTCTTCACGCCCAGCTTGGTACGGAGGTGATGGCGGTGGGTCAGGATGGTATTCACCGAAACACCCAGGATCTCGGAGATTTCCTTGTTTCGTTTGCCTGCTTTGATGAGGCTGGCAATCTGGAGTTCCATGGGGCTGAGGTTGGCAAACTCGCTGGAAAGGTTCCTGAAAAACGGGGCGGCAATATCCTGCAAATGAGCCTCCAGGATCTCGAGATAGCTCTTCTGGAGCTCATTGAGTCGACTGCGACGAAGCTTTTCCAAATAAGGGAAGACCAGTTCCTTCATATTTGACCACACATTGGCTCCAAATTCCTGCTGGTCCTCCAGCCGCCGTTTGAGGAGCACTTTCAACGCTGTGTTGATCTCCTCGAGGTCGCGGGATTTGGTCTCGAGGTCCTGTTCCCTTTGGCGCAGGGCGGATTCCATCGCCTTCCGGTCACTCATATCGCGAATCGATTCAATGGCCCCGACAACGTTTCCCTGCCGATCGGTGAGCAGCGAGGCTGTTCCCCAAACGTACCCGCCCTTCCCGCCGTCAATTCCGGGGACAAAGCCTTCACCGCAAAGAGTATTGCCCGTTCTGTCGATATGTTCATAGGAGCTTTCCAATTCCGGATCATGGCGAATCAGAAGATCGGCCATCATGGGTCTTGGGAGGCCATAGAAAGGAACGGCATGGGCATAGTTGCTCTTGCCCAGCATCACATCCTTCCTCACTCCCGACATCTCTTCCATAGCTCGATTCCAGGCGATCACCCGCCCATCCCGGTCAATAACGAAGGTGGCATCGGGAAGAAATTCGATGATGTCGAGCAACCGCTGGTGAGCCGTCAGCAGGGCCTCCTCGCTCCTTTTCCGGTCGGTGATATCCCGTACCGCCGCCACCCGCATCATCTTACCCAGATAGGGGATGACTTTGGCATGGACTTCCAGGGGAACCCTGACACCATCCTTGCGGCAGGCAACGATCTCATATTCTTCCTCACAATCCCTGGTCATGTGGGCCTCGATGGCGGGCCAGTACTCCGGGTCAACCAGCTCCAACACATCCCTTCCAATGAGCTCGTCCCGGCTGTAGCCGGACATCTTGGCGAGAGTCTCATTCACATCGATGATCTTGCCATCATCCTGGAAGATAATCCCCTCATGCGAAGCTTCCTCAGAGAATTTGCGAAACCTTGCTTCACTTTCCCGCAGGGTTGCTTCAGCCCGCCGGCGCTCTTTGATCTCCAGTTCGAGTTTTGCGGTCCGTTCCTTCACCAGTTCTTCCAACTGGGTTTGATACTTCTTGAGCTCTTCCTGCGTCCATTTCTGCCGCCGGCATCGCTCGATCCGGGTTTGCAGGTCGCTCATGGCAAAGGGTTTGATGAGATAATCGAAAGCACCGGCGGCTGTGATATCTTCGTATGAATAAAGCTGACTGAAGCCGGTAACGATAATGAATTCAAGATCCGGATAAAGTATCCGAGCCTCCTGCATCAGGGTGACACCGTCCTTGCCCTCCATGACCACATCGGAGATGACCAGATCAAACTGCTTTTGACCGAGCATGCTCAGGGCAGTGGCGGCGTCACTGGCTTCGTCAGCGGCATAACCGAGCTTCCGGAGAAAGCTGCAGATGGTCTTCCTCATCGGAGGATCGTCATCAACTACCAGTATCCTTCTGAAGAAATCATCCCGCATAAGGCTACCTGCCTGTTTTCTCGACTTGGGCCATTAATCACAACTAGTTGCAATTACTATATTAAAAAATTTATGACAGACACCTGGGAACTACTGAATCGGTTTCAGTCGGGCCAATCTCGATCAAATAGGGAGGGCCATTCGGGCTTTTCCCGAGCGCCCCTCCTCGTCGAATCGTCTCCGCCCAGGGGGGGATATCCACCGGGGCAGCTGGATCGCCTGTTCGAAAACCGCAGGGAGCGGCTCTTTGACCGGAACACTCCACAACTGGGTGGCGGGGAGTCATCATCCCCGGCATCCCTGTCGCACTGAGATCTCGCCCGGGAGAGAGAATCAAGCGGTGTTGTGACCATCAGCAGGGCGGTCGCGGGAGGAGGTAAGTGCGTGATCTTCCTGGTAGTCCCAACGGGGTTCGAACCCGTGTCTCTGGCGTGAGAGGCCAGTATCCTAGGCCACTAGACGATGGGACCTCTTTGGCTGGGGAACCAGGATTCGAACCTGGATAGGCAGATCCAGAGTCTGCAGTCCTACCGTTGAACGATTCCCCAGCGACGTCGGCAACCTAATAAAAATCGCCCGTCAAGTCAAGCCCAAAGCTTCGAGCTCTCCCCATCCAGCTCGTAAATCTGGTTCTTGAGACTTGAGGGGTTGTTTGAACTGCCACGCTTGTCTAAAATAGCAATTGACAGTTTCCTTGGGGACTCTATGCTATAACAAACCTTCAAGAAAGCTGTGCGATCCCGCAGGGTCACCGAGGTCGGATAGAAAGAGAAAAGGATCCATGGGCGAGGAGATTGCGGCTCTGCAGGTTGCAGAGAGTGAATTGCCATACGCTTTTCCAGCAGGAACTGGAACCGAACCGCACAGTTTTGACCTGGCTCACTATCGTACCCGTATGGCCAAGTATATTGATGAAAATAAAGAAGAAAACCGGGTCTTTTTCAACGCTCTGGAATTTGCCCACGAACTCCACCAGGGACAGCGGCGCAAGTCCGGCGCCCCGTACATCAGCCATCCCTGTGCGGTGGCGGAAATCCTTGCGCGTGAGCTGAAATTCCGTGATCCTCTCCTGCTGGCGGCCGCCCTGCTCCATGACGTGGTGGAAGACATTGCCACCGTAACCCTGGAGGATATCGAACGGCTGTTCGGCGAGGTGGTAGCCGAATTGGTCGACGGCTGTACCAAGTTTGAGCGCCGTCATCTGGACCGGGCAACGGTCAAGGATTTGACCCACAGCAAGATCTTCCTCAGCGCCAGCCGGCGCCTGGGTGTTCTCCTGATCAAGCTCGCCGACCGGCTGCACAACCTGCGCACCCTCCATCATCTCGCCAAACCAAATCGGCACAGCATTGCCCGGGAAACCATCGATGTCTATGCTCCCATCGCCGCCAAGTTCAACATCTACCCCCTCAAGCGCGAACTCTACCACCTGGCGCTCTCTTATCTCTATCCCCGGAAGAGTAAGAAGATCCTGCACTACATCCAGGCCCTTCGCCACACGGCAGATTACCAGCAGATCGTGCAAACCCTCCAGGACGTCTTCGCCCATGCCTCCTGCCCGATCCTTCTCAGACCCCGCGCCAAGGGACTAGGCAACTACTATGACCCTCAAAAGCGGACCCTGGAGGTAGCCAACAGCGAGAACAGCATCGACTTCGCCATTATCCTGCAAACCGAAGAACTGGTCCCCTGCTACACTGCGTTGGGCATCGTCTGTACCACCTTTTCTCCCATTCCGCGCAGCCTCAGGGACTTCATCGCGCATCCGAAGAACTCCGGCTACCGCAGCCTGCACGTCCGAATCCACGAAGGCGACCAGAATTATTTAATCAAGGTTCGCACCCCCAGCATGGACGAATGGGCCACTTACGGGATCTTGACGGACTGGAGTGCCCAGGAACCCATGAGCGATGAGATCAGCGATCTGTTGCGCACCATCGGTGAATACGGTGGCGCCGGACCTCAACGCAAAGCCCTGATTCGGCTTTCCCAGGCGGATGAAATCTACGTCTTTTCGCCCAAGGGGGACACTTACCCGCTGCCGAAGGGCAGCATCGTCCTTGACTTTGCCTACAAGATTCACTCCCAGCTGGGGGATTACTGCAGTGGAGCCGTCATTAACGGTCAATGGGCACCCCTGACCCAGCCTCTGAAAGACGGAGAGACGGTCAAAATTCTCACCTCCTCCCTGCCCCTCGAAGTGGATCCGGACCTGGAAAAACTTTGCCGCACGCCCCGTTCCCGGACGGCGATCAATCGGAAGCTCAACCAGAAACGCCAGCAATACGCCCAGCAGGTGGGAAAAGAAATCCTGCTGCAGGAATTCAGGCGCCATGGTTTGTCGGAAGACATTGTGGAAAGAGAAGACTTCCGCGACCTCCTGGAAGTGATCCCGGCAAAAGATCTGGAGGACCTCTACACGCGCCTGGGACAAGATCTCATATCTCCTCATCTGATCCTCTATTACCTTAAACCAGCATTTTCGGCAGCCAATCAGGGCCAGGTCGGGGACGCCATCGGCCCCCATCCATCCGAGCGAAATATCCTTGCGGTTTCCGAGCTCGACAAGGCCGTCCACAAATTTGCCCGCTGCTGCAACCCTTACCCCGGCCAGGATCAGGTGGTCGCCATTTTGAGCGAGCGCGGGACCACCTTTCATCGCAGGGGCTGCCGCGATGTGGTCCTGAAACACGACCTCCAGCCTCAGCAGCTGCTCGATGTGGTCTGGAACAAAGAGCAGCCCTGGCGCCATCCCCTCTCTTTTCACATCCAGGTATCACTCGAAACCGTCCATTCGCTGATTCCCGCCATCGCCCGCGCCCCCTCCAATGTCCTGATCCGCCACCTCGAGAGTGGCGTCGACCGCAATGACCAGCCGCTGGTGAGGCTTACCGTGCAACTCAGGGACTTTGCCGAAGCCCAACGGTTTTTTCTGTGTCTCCCCAAAAACCGCGTTGCCATTGAAGACTACGGGCGCGATGAGGGACAGGGAGACCCTGAGCCAGCCGACCGCTTCCTTTTTGAATAGGCTTTGCCCTGCCTTGCCCCCAACCTAACCTTGCTTTTTTTGTCGACTTGATTATGCTCTTACCGCTCTGCATCGCTGGTCTCAGGTGCCATCCGGCAGCTGCTTTGAGCACGGGTAAGGGTACAATCGGTCACCGGATTATGACAGGGAGGACCCCCAGCTCGGATCATCCCTCGATTCAGAAAGGAGCTCTATGAACTATCGGGAACCGCAGTCCAAAATGGCGAAATTCTGCTGTATCGTGATCGGTTGCGTGCTCATGCACGCTCTTGTGACGGCGGGAGGAACGGCGACGACCTTCGCCAGTCCGAGCGCCCAGGGCCCGCCTTCGTTTGCCGATTTGGCGGAACGGGTGAACCATGTGGTGGTCAATATTTCTACCACCAAGCTCATCAAAGAGAGTCCCATGCAGCCGTTCATCGGGCCGAATTCACCTTTCAAGGACTTTTTTGGTGACGAGTTTTTTCGGCGTTTTTTTGGAGATACTCCCCAAGGCCCCATGAAGACTCACGCGCTCGGCTCGGGCTTTATCATCGACAGCGAGGGGCTCATCCTCACCAACAATCACGTGGTGGAAAAGGCCGACGAGATCAAGATCAAGACCGAGGCAGGGAAGGAATACGATGCCAAGGTGGTGGCCCGGGATCCAAAAACTGATATTGCAATGATCCGGGTCAAGGCTGGCAGTGATTTCCCCAAACCGGCCCAACTGGGAGACTCGAACTCCCTCCGGGTAGGCGACTGGGTCATGGCTTCGGGCAACCCCTTTGGCCTGGGCCACACCATTACCGCCGGCATCCTCAGTGCCAAAGGGCGTGTCATTGGCGCCGGGCCCTATGACGATTTCCTCCAGACCGACGCCGCCATCAACCCCGGCAACAGTGGCGGGCCACTGTTCAACATGAACGGCGAAGTGGTTGGCATCAACACGGCCATTGTGGCTCAGGGTCAGGGTATCGGTTTTGCCATCCCCATCAATCTGGTCAAGGAAATCCTGCCCCAGCTCAAATCCGGCAAAGTAACACGCGGCTGGCTGGGCGTGATGATCCAGGATATTACGCCGGAACTGGCTGAATCCTTTGGCATCAAACAGACCCGGGGCGTTCTCGTCGGCGATGTGGTCAAGGATGGTCCCGCCGATCGAGCCGGCTTGAAACGAGGCGATATCATCACCTCCGTAGGCGGTAAAGACGTTGACAGCGCCCACGCCCTGTCGCGCCTGGTGGCCTCAACCGCCCCCAACTCCCAGGTCACCATGCAGCTCGTTCGCGACGGTAAAAGCAGAGATCTCAAGGTGACTGTCGGAACCATGCCTGAGGAGACTGCCGAAGCACCTGCTGTCACCAAGGAGAGTGCCTGGGGCATGACCGTTCAGAACCTTACAGCAGATCTGGCACAGCGCTTCGGGTTGGATGAAAAAGAAGGCGGGGTGGTGATCTCTGAGGTTCAACCCGGCAGTCCGGCAGGCGAAGGCAAACTGCGACCGGGAGACCTGATCAAGGAAGTAAACCGTCAGAAGATTCAAAATATCAGAGACTATAACCAAGCCCTCCAAAAGATGAAAAAGAATGAAAGCCTGCTGCTGCTGGTGAAACGCGGCCAGAATACTTTCTACGTCGCGCTCAAAGGATCTTCTCAGGAGCAAGAGTGAGGCGTGAGGCGTCAAGGGAAGAAAGGGGCGGGTTTGCAGCCTGCCCCGGCCAGCACGGTTGGTCGGCAGTTGCAGGCTGTTCCTGAAGGGGCACTGGGGGCCGTGAAAACCACCTCCCACGAGGTTGTTTTCCTGGTGGATGTCCCGCCCGAGGTCATTCAGCGTGAGAAGGAGAAGGCCAGGGTGCTCCGCCGGAGCCAATGGTGGCAGCGCCGATTGGCCAGAGGGGAATGTTATTACTGCCACTGTAAGGTCCCGCCTCAGGAGCTGACCATGGACCACATCGTGCCCCTGGCGAGGGGGGGGCAATCCACCAGGGGCAACGTGGCACCCGCCTGCAAGAGCTGCAACAGCCGAAAAAAATATCTCCTGCCGATGGAATGGGACGACTACCTGAGGAGACTGACCTCAGCCATCTCATCGCGAGCCGCTGACGCGGCAGCAGCAGAACAGGACAAGGACGATGAAGGAATGCAACGAGTGTGAGCTGGCAACTTACTGTTACTCTGAATCAAGCACCTGGATTTTTCGAACGAAGCAGGAAATGCAGGAAAAGCAGGCAGCGATCAACGCCTGCCCTATCTACACCAAGGCACGACTCACCCAATCCTCTGCTCCGAATCAGGAGTGACCCTCTTGAGCACCTATTGTGCTTTTTCCGATCCGTTGCCGGAACCGCTACGTATGGCTCGATTGGACTCCGACCGTCAGGACCGGAGGTGCTCCCGGCCGCAGGGAACGAGCCGAAACCCCAAACCTTTTAGAGGAGACTGTCAGTCTTCACAGGATGCAATGGATGGAAAAGCTTGTGAGAAATGCAGGTTGTCTTGCTCATGCCATCTGCCAAAGCCTGGCGCAACCCGGCAAAGTCTTGTTCACTGCGATGGTGATCGGTTTACTTCTCGGGGCAGCGGCTCCCGAGATGGCGTCAGGCACTCCCAGCGGCCAGCCAGCGCCGCCGGCCGACGACGAAATGCAACCCCCTCCCTCCGGCCGGTCCCTGGCAGACACGCTGGCGCCACCCCATGATTCAGAACCACACTTCATCCAGTTCATGCAAGAACAGCGTCACGAAGATCCCGGGTATCTGGCGCAGCGCTATGACCGCTTCCTGCAACTGGTGGAGCGCAGGGACGTATGGCAGGAGAAAGAAATGCGGGCGTTTCTGCTGACTCCTCGCGAAAGATTCTGCCGCAAGTGGAACCTGAAAAGGGCCTACGAACACGCCTTCCTTGACATCAGGTACGGGGTAACCATCTCCGGCCCCCACCTGGTCAGCCGGATGACCTCCTCCCTCGATGTCCAGCCGGGGGACAAGGTCCTTGAAATTGGGACCGGTTCCGGCTACCAGGCAGCGATGCTTTCCTATCTCACCGACAAGGTGTACACGATTGAGATCATCGAGCCGCTGGCGGCTGAAACGGACCTGCTCTACCAGGAACTCGCGGCTGCGGGCTATCCTGAATACAGTCAGATCAAGCGTAAGGCCGACGACGGCTATTATGGGTGGGAAGAACATGCCCCGTTTGAGAAAATCATCGTCACCTGCGGGATCGACCACATCCCCCCGCCCTTGTTGAAGCAGCTTAAGCTGGGAGGCACCCTGGTCATCCCGGTCGGTCCGCCAGGTGCTCAGATTGTCATGAAAGTCACCAAGAACACCGACGCCGATGGAAATGTCGTGATCGCTCGGGAAGATATTTACCAGGGCCAGCGAAAGGTACCTTTTGTACCGTTCACCAAAAAGGGAGGTGGAACCCACTTTAACAAATGAAAGACCCTGCCGGTTCCGTAAAACACGATGCCATACCCGCTACCGCCTATCTGGCGGTAGCATTTGTGTCAGGGTCGATTCTCGCTTACGAACTGTTCATCATGCGGGTGTTCGGGATCGGTGGCTGGTCCCACTTCGGTTCCACTGTTATCAGTATCGCCATGTTTGGGTTCGGAGTGTTCAGCACAGCCCTCTGTATCTGGAAGAACTTCTTCGCCAAAACCCTGGTGGTCTGGATCAACCTGGCACTCCTGCTGCTCGGACCGGCAATGCTGGCGGTCAACTCACTGGCACAGGAAATCCCGTTCAACCCAATCTTTCTGGTTTCTGATCCGGCCCAGAAATTCTACCTCGCGTATTACTTTCTACTGTATTTCATCCCCTTTCTGCTCGGCGCCATGTTCCTCGGGCTGTTCTTCTTGATGGGACAGGCTCATTTTGGAAAGGCCTACTTCGCGAATATGACGGGGTCCGGCATCGGCAGTCTGATCCTCTTTGCGGGGATGTATCAGCTTCTGCCCGAATCCCTCTATCTCATCCCGGTAGCGCTCTGGCTGGCGGGAGCGCTGTGCTGGTTCATCAGCATGCAGCAGCTCAGACTCATCCCGGCCCTGCTCGCCACCGCAGCGCTGTCACTGGTGCTGGGCTGGCAGTTCAGCCAGATCACCATCTCCCCTTACAAGGGGGTCAGTTATGCCCGCAATTTCCCCGACGCCAAACGAATCTACCAGGCCGCGAGCCCCTTCGGCTACGTCGAAGTTTATGCCAGTTCCTACTTTCATTTTGCACCCGGCCTGAGTGATACGGCTGCTCTGTATCTCGACCGGATGCCTGAGAACGCCTACCTTGGTTTATTTGTCGATGGTGACGGCCCCATCGGCATCATGAAGGATCTGCCGCCGGATGAAAGCGAATATGTGAGATTTCTGCCCCTCTCCATGCCCTACCTCCTCAAACCCCATTCCGAGGTCCTGGTGGTCCAGTTTGGGGGTGGGATCTCCACCAGTGTTGCTCTCAAGCTGGGAGCCAGCCGCGTCACGGTGGCGGAAGGCAATCCCATGATCATCGACGCCGTGAAAGACCCGCACACTATCGCCCCCTTCACCGGGCATATCCTTGACCACCCCAGGGTCACTCTGGTTCCCAGTGACGGCAGGATCTACGTCAGGGCCGCCGGGAGGGAATTCGAGATCATCGATCTGAGCCTGGCCGACTCCACGGGCCTCTCCATGCCCGGCGGTTCTTCGATCCATGAAAAATACACCTACACCGAGGAAACCTACCTCGCCTGCATGCGGGCTCTGACCTTGGACGGCATCTTTTCGATCACGGTCTGGAACAAAGAGGATCCTCCCAAATCGACGATGAAGCTCATGACCACCCTGATCGGCGCCGCCCAGGCCACCGGCGCACCCGCTATCTCGCGGAACTTCTTCATATCTCATACCTATCTTTCCACTTTCTCCGTGCTCTACAAGAACAACGGGTTCTCCGAGGAAGAGGTGCAGAAACTCACCCGCTACTGCAAACGGATGAGTTTCGAGATTGTCTATGCGCCCGGTCAACAACCCCCTGCGGGCGACCTTGACAAGGTATTCGAAGCATATCGCAATATGTACTTTTCGCCCCAACCGGGTGAGAGCCTGGGGGACGGCCATGACGTCTCGGTTGGCACCCTGTACCGTCTGGTTGCCGCATGCCTGATCGGCGGCGATCTGGAAAAGGTTGCCAACGGGTATGTTTTCAACACGGAACCGCTGACCAGCGAACGTCCGTACTTTGCCGGTTATCTGAAAGTCCCCGATATCCCAAAATTCCTGGACAAGCTGGAAGCGATCTCCGATGAATGGGGCTACCTCCTGCTCTGGGCAACCCTCTTCCTGTCACTCATCCTCGGTTGCGTGCTCATGCTCCTGCCCATGATCTTCGGCTGGCGGGTCTTCTTCCAGTGGCATCGAGGCAAGCTGGGCGTCATGGTCTATTTTTTCTGCCTGGGAGTCGGCTATATCTTCGTCGAAATCGCCATGATCAGTAAGTTCATCCTCTGTCTGGGCAATCCCACCCTGTCGGTCACCATCCTGGTAACGGGAATGCTGTTGTTTTCGGGCCTGGGCAGCTATCTGTCGCCGCGGTTTGTGCCGAATGCCGGGAAGGCGATGGTCATCCTCTGTTCTTCGATAACCTTGTTGCTCCTTCTTTGTGCCGCCTGGCTGGATCGGATCCTGGCCCTGGCCGGATTGTGGCCCTACGGCTTCAAGATCGTGTTCTGCCTGTTTCTGCTCTTTCCCCTGGCCTTTCTCATGGGATTCCCGTTTGCCATCGGCATGTCGACCCTCTCCCGGTTGCGGAAGGAGCATTTCTTCGTATGGGCATGGGGGATCAACGGTTCATTTTCGGTGGCTGGTTCGGTGCTCGTACCGATCGTTTCCGTGAGCCTGGGGATATCGACCGTGATCGTGATCGCTGCGGTTATCTATCTTCTGGCCTTGCCCGCGTTCCTGCACCTCAGGGTTCCTGACAGTGGGTAGAGCGATACCCGGTGGTCCTGGGGGGCCGGCCGCGGTGGCGGGTCGAGACCCTGGAATTGACAGGAAAGAGTCAAAGCGCTTGCTAAGAACCAACAGCGTCTTCCTTCCAGAGCTCCTATGGCTGGTCTTCGTGGCGGGCATCGCCGGCCTGATCCTGCTATATCCCTCTTTCACGGAAGCGGACACCCGATCCAAGCCGGTTCGGCCAGCCAGTCCGCGCCCCACACCCGGCACTCACTTCCCCTTGACCTTTGTGGAGGGTCTCAAGACTGCCCCTTTCCCCTTGACCGGCAAGGACGCCAATCCCTGTTTTTTTGACATGGTTGATCCGAAAACAGGAGAACGCTTCCGCACCTCACGCTCCCTGGAGCCTCTGTCGGAAAGGGAACACTACCATGACAACAGCGTTCTGTTCCATCTCCCGACGCAGTTCAAACCACACCAACCCTTCTCCTATGTGGTTTTCTTCCACGGCAACCGGAGTGATGTGCGGCAGACCGTTACGGAATACCGTCTCACGGAGCAGGTCAACCGCTCGGGAAAGAACGTGGTTCTGGTGCTGCCGCAGCTGGCCAGGAATGCTGCCGATTCGAGTCCTGGCAAGTTTGTCACAGCACAAGCCTTCAGAACCTTCATGGCGGAAGCAGCCCTCGTTCTGACAGCCAAACTGGGCAAGAAGCATCAGAAGCGACTGGAGCAGGCCCCCATCATCCTGGCGGCCTTCAGTGGCGGCTACAAACCCCTCGCCTGCACCCTGGACCGCGGTGGCACAGATAAGCGAATCAAGGGGGTGGTCTTATTGGACGGGTTATACGAAGACCTCTACATCTTCGGCGGGTGGCTGCTCAAGCGATCAAGGACGGGTTTCTTCGTCAACATCTACACGGAAGGATCGCCTTGCGAGGAAAAAACCATGGCCCTGGCCCGATTCCTCCGAGAACATCGGCTGCCATTCCTGGAAACATGGCCAGGGGAGGTCAGGAACGGCCTGATCGTTCTTCTCAGAAGCCCGCACGACCACCTTCAGGTGCCCCTTGCAGGCCCTCCTCGCGAACCTCTCGCAGAGCTGCTGCGCAATCTCAGGAACTGAATCGTTGGAACATGGGTTTGCCGATCACGGCGATAGTCCACCGCAGGTCTTCAGTATTGGACAAAGCTGCCGATTACGGCGGCTTCCTGGAGCGGCAGAATGCGAGGGCGAAGGCGTTTCAATTCGTCGACATTCCACTTCTCTTCTCCGGCGATCAGGCTCAGCGCTTCCGCTTCCGTGTTCGCCAGCACCATGATCTCCGCCTGGAGGTAATTATCCTGGTAGACGTGCGGTTCATCAAAAATGGACCAACTGGAAAAGAGCTTGCTGTGGCGCCAGATGAAAATCTTCATAAGATCGACCTGCCTTTTCCCTACCGTATTACCATCACGAAAATACTTGTTTCACCCCATTGCCGCAGCAGCCAGGAGGGCGATAGAAGAAGAACCATAAAGAGTTGGTTTCTTCCTTCTCACAAAAAAGCCAGGAGCATTGTCCTGGCTTTTTTCCTTCTTGGAAAGGCATTTCAGCTCTTCCAGCACCTGGGAAAGGCGTTCTCACCCCGGCCGCCCGGGTTTGAGTTTCCAGCTTACGCTATTCTGCGGCCTTCTTGCTGCGACGGCCCCTGGGCGCTTTCGCTGCCTTTTCCGGAACTGCCTCGCCCGGCATTTCCAGGCTCTCCTGAAGCGCCAATTCCTTCCGCCTCTTCAGTTCTGCTTGATAAAGCTGCAGATTCTCCGGCAATCCCCGTTCCTTTGCCGCTTTGCTGCGAGCCTCGGACAAGGACCGAGCCGACAGTGACTGCCGCAGAGGAAACCCGTATTTTCGTTTATACTCACGGATGGTCAAGCCATGTGAATCGAGATGCTTGGCCGTCAGCTGCCGCATTTCCGCACCACACTCCAGGCAGATGACCTTGTCGTACTGGATTGAATCCCTGGGGTCCATCTTCTCGCCGACGGTCTCCTCCATCATCCCTTCGCCGAAGGATATGCCCGCATCGAACGGCGCATCTTCCAGTTCCGCTTTTTGCATGTCTTTGAGGGCGCCGAAGACTTGCCTGAGGGAAAAGACAATCTCTTCGGTTGCCAGCTGGTTGGTGGAAACCTGTGCCTGCACAATCTCAGCAGCAATTTCCAGGAGTTTCTTGGCCATAGTCTTTCTCCAATGCTGTGATGAATTCGTTCTTCTATTTCAGATTTGAAATTACAGCAATAAAAGCATCAAACCACACCTTTTAATCCTCTTTTCGTTAATTCGATCTTGTTTACTATAACCGAATGAGTTCAAGGTCAACAGAATATTCGCGCTCGTTGTTGAAGATTTCTCTGGGAGGCGTAATGATATTCTTCTTGATGAAGGCATTGACAAATAGCCACAGCAGGCATTTCTATCAGCCCTGGAGGAGCTCTGTTCTTTCCAAAATCAAGCATCCCTGGCAAGTGTCATGGTCATCCAGCCATCGATCGTCTTTCGTCCTCGGAGATAATAGGCGGAGGGAATATACTCCTGAAGCTTATGCCACTGGTTTTCGAGGAACCCGCTCAAAATCACTTTTGGATAGGCAAGCCACTCCTCGCGAGCCAGCAGCTGTTTCAGGATAGGCAATTCGAGATTCATAATGAGGAGGTCTGAAGATCCCCGGAGAATCCCCAGATCCTCGGCCACCAGCAACGTCACCCGGCCCTGCAGGCGGTTCCGTCGAACATTTTTCGCTGCCGTCCGAACCGCCAGGGGGTTCCTGTCGACAGCAACAACCCGCGTTGCCCCCAGCATTCCGCACGATACCGCCAAAATCCCGGTTCCCGTTCCCATATCGACCACCCTTGCGGGCCGTTCCCGGCGATAGAGGTCGGCAACCGCCAGCAGACAACCTCGGGTCGAGCCGTGCACGCCGGACCCGAACACCAACCCGGGGTCGATCCACAATCTGATTCCTTCAGCCCCTCCGGTTTTCGAGGAAGACATGGCCTCCGGCCCCAGGGCGATGCTGAAGGGACCAACTTCGATCCACCCCCGGCCGACCTGCTGCCAGTCCTCATAAGCAACCCGATAGGTATCCCGGACCACCCAGCCCTGCTGCATGCTCACCCACCGGCAAAGGCCTTCGCCGGGTTCACCGGCAAAGAACAGATAGTAGTAGGGGGGTTCCGGCCAAATTCCCAGGAAGGCACTGTCATCGGGTTCATCACGGGACGGCTGAAGGCCGTGGAATTCATAGACCAGGAGTTCTTCCCGTCTTCTGTTCGAGGTTGTCATTGGGCTCTCCCCGTCGGTGTCATGGCACTGTGGCTTTGACTTTTTTTCCAAGATGGTCCATTTTGAGTGCGACTTGGGAACCGGCCACCACCTGGCCCGCTGAAATCTCTGGAGGAGATGATGAAAATTGAACAGATACTTGTCGGGCACATGGCAGTATTCTGCTATCTGGTCTACGACGAAAAGAGCAAGGAGGGTATTTTAATCGATCCTGCAGGAAATGAGGAGCAACTCCTGCAACTCCTGGAGGAACGCGCCATCACCCTCCGCTACATTGTCAACACTCATGGCCATCCCGACCATACCTGCGGCAATGACCGTCTTCGAACAGCTACGGGAGCCAAAGTCGTAATGCATGCCCTGGACGACGACCTGTTTCAGAAACCCGAGTTTTCGGGATGGGCGCGAATGCTCGGGGTGAATCCTGCCGGACCGGCCGATGTGCGGGTCCAGGATGGAGACGAACTGACCTTCGGGGATCTCACCATGAAATTCATCCTGACCCCAGGTCACACTCCGGGCGCGTGTTGCATCCTCATCGACGGCAATCTTTTCACCGGGGACACGCTGTTCGTCGGTGCCGTGGGTCGCACCGATCTTCCAGGGGCTTCCTTCGAAGCGCTGCTCCATTCCCTCCAGCGTAAAATCACCACCCTTCCTCCCGAGACCGTTGTCTGGCCCGGCCACGATTACGGAGACCGTCCGCATTCGACCGTAGCCTATGAAATGAAGACCAATCCCTACTTCACGGATTTCACGGATGAATAATCCGCTTACCACACCGGCTATCGCCTTCCAGCCCTTGCCGTCAGCCCTGGGCTGGTTGCTGCTTGCCGCCAGCAACCGGGGCATCTGCCTGGTTCATTTCTGGGGGTCGGTAGAGCCATCCCGAGAATCTTGCCGTGCCCTTATCGAGCAAGCCAATGGCGGCCTCAGCGCTGTTTTTTCGCCGGACCACGCACTGTTGCAGCGTGCTGAAGCGGCGATCCAGGACTATCTCCATCACTGCCAGCCGCTTCCTGAGCTGCCGCTCGATCTGTCGGCCGGCACTGCCTTTCAGCGGCAGGTCTGGGAAGCGTTGCGCCGGATTCCTTTTGGGGAGACGCGCTCCTATGTGGAAGTCGCCCGCGCCGTCGACCGGCCCCGGGCATCGCGGGCCGTGGGGCAGGCCTGTGGCAGGAACCCTTTGCCGCTCTTCATTCCATGTCACCGGGTGATCTCGGCGACCGGCACGCTGGGAGGCTTTTCCGGAGGCATTCAGATCAAAGAAGCACTGCTCGCCCTGGAACAGGGCAGGGGAGTCGCTGACACGCTGTCTTGAAATCAAACCCTTCATTGCCAATCGCGGAGGTTCAATCTTGAAGGAACAAAATCTGAAATTTGAAGAAGAGATCGAGGCGCCGGCAGGCAAGCTCGGAGTGCTGGTGCCCGGCCTGGGTGGGGCCGTGAGCACGACTTTCATTGCCGGCGTGGAGCTTGTTCGCCGGGGCCTTGCCGAACCTGTCGGCTCCCTCACCCAACTGGGAACGATTCGTCTGGGAAAACGCTTTGAACGCCGATCGCCAAAGATCATGGAATTCGTCCCACTGGCTTCCCTGGACGACCTCGTGTTCGGAGGCTGGGACCTGTATGCGGCAAACACCTACGAAGCTGCGCTCTACGCGCGTGTGCTCAACCGCGACCACCTCGAACCCATCAAGGACTTTCTCACGGAAATTCGCCCCATGCCGGCGGTTTTCGACGGTCGGTTCGTGCGTAATCTGGACGGGACTCATGTGAAGACGACCTCGTCACTCCGGGACCAGGTCAACGCCCTCAAGGATGACATCGTCCGCTTCCGCTCCGAACAGCGCGTGGCTCGGTGCGTCATGATCTGGGCCGGCAGCACCGAAATCCATCTCACTCCCAGGACCGTCCACCAGTCCTACGCCAACCTCCAGGAGGCCATTGACCGGAATGACCAGGACATCCCGCCCAGCATGCTCTATGCCCTGGCCGCCCTCGAAAGTAATATCCCCTTCATCAACGGGGCGCCAAACCTCACCATCGATATTCCAGCCATGATCGAGCTGGCTGCTGAAAAAGAAGTACCCATTGCCGGGAAAGACTTCAAGACCGGGCAAACCCTCATGAAAACTATCCTGGCACCTGGTCTCAAAGCCCGCATGCTGGGCCTGGAAGGCTGGTATTCCACCAACATTCTCGGCAACCGCGACGGCCTGGTACTGGACGACAAGGATTCTTTCAAAACCAAAGAGGCGAGCAAACTGGCCGTTCTCGAATACATCCTGCAGCCGCATCTCTACCCTACCCTCTACAAGAACTACCATCACAAGGTGACCATCAACTACTATCCACCACGGGGGGACAACAAGGAGAGTTGGGACTGCATCGATATTTTTGGATGGCTGGGGTACCCAATGCAGATCAAGGTCGATTTCCAGTGTCGCGACAGCATCCTGGCAGCTCCCATCATTCTCGACCTGGTGCTGTTCATGGACCTCGCCCAGAGGGCCGGCATGAGCGGTATCCAAGAGTGGCTCTCATTCTACTTCAAGAGCCCGATGCATAAGGAAAACTTATACCCGGAACACGATCTTGCCATCCAATTGATGAAACTCAAGAACACCCTGCGCTACTTTATGGGTGAGGAACAGATCACCCACTTCGGGTTGGACTATTATCTGAATAGCACGGAGTGATTTCGGATGTCGGGTTTCCGATGTGGGATGTCGGATTTGAGATGTGGCATGTGGGATGGGACACGACTTCATCAGGAGGTTTAAAGTGGCGCGACATCAACACCGGTTTGTCGATGAGTACGATGGTATAGTGGCGTTCGGCCTGTCCCGGGAAGTGGACGAGAAATCCCTGATCTTTTATCTGCAAAAATTCTCGGACGATACTATGGCGAAAGCCCTGGTGCCGCGATTGAGTGACAATGAGATCAACGAACTCTTCGAGATCATGAACCGGCTCATGCACAATCACCTGGTCGAAAAGGAATACCATAGCCTTTTCCTTAAAGACACCGGTACCATGGACGACCACTGCTGAGGATAGCGTCAGCCCTGAATCCGCATCCAACGGTCAAGGGCCGCAAGGAGCCGCGCGTTCTGGTCGGGCCGACGGATGGCAAACCGCACATAGTGGCCGTCAAGGCCCTCAAACGAACTGCAGTCCCGAACCAGAATCCGGTCCGAGGTCAACAGATCCTGCTGCAGCTTCGCAGCCGGCGCCAAGTCTTTCCCCAGTCCCAACAGGAGGTAGTTGGCTCGCCCGGGAAAGACCCGGCACCCAGCCAATGCCTGCATCCGTTCCCTCATGTGCTCCCGTTCCTGGCCGATCAAGGCCAGCGTTTGCGCCCGATATTCCTCTTGTTCGAGGCAATAGGGCCCCGCCACCTGGGCATACGTATTGACCGACCAGGGCGGCAGAAACTGCCCCACCCGGTGAGCCAGATGCTCCGAGGTGAGCAGATATCCCAGGCGCAGCCCGGGAAGCCCATAGAATTTGGTCATGGACCGGATGATCACCAGCTTATCGGACTCGCCCAGCAAACCCGTTAACGATTCTTCTTCGCAGAAATCGATGAAAACCTCGTCAACGATAGTAAAGACCTTTCGGGTTCGGCTCTTGTCGACCAGCCAGGCTCGCACCTCAGGGGGCAGAAGGGTCCCGGCGGGGCTTCCGGGATGGGTGCAAAGGATTGCTTCCGGGGAGAACTTCTGGAAAAGTTCTTCCAACTGCTCCACTTCCGGCTGAAAATTGCTTTCGGGCCGGGTGATCAGCTTCGCCAGCTGGACCCCTTGAAGCTCAAAGGCCTTCTGATATTCGGAGAAGGTGGGGAGCACCATGAGCGCCTTGCGGATGCCGAGCACTCCTGGCAGCCAGTAGATGAGTTCGGTCGAGCCGTTGCCAACCACCACGCGATAGGGGGAAACGTTGTGGTAGCGCGCAATGGCATTCACCAGCAGCCGATTCTGGATATCGGGGTAGTGTTCCAGACGATGAAAGCTCTGCGTGAAGAGCTCCGCCAAACCTGCCGGCGGTCCCAAAGGATTGATGCTCGCACTGTAATCGAGCACATCCTCGGGAGCACAGCCCAACTGCGACGCAATTTCGTAGACATTGCCACCATGAACGAGAGTCATAGGCCTCACTCGATTTCGGATGTCGAATCTCGGATTTGAGATGAATTCTCTTTTTCCAGGTCTTCCTTTATCGCATGATGATCAGATAACGCCCCCCGAGCGCCAAAGCGAAAGCCAGCAGCGACGTCAGGTACATGAGGCGGATCATGAGCCGATAGGTATCCATCGTCATTGGCGCTCCGGCCTCCCCCAGGGTAGGCTTCTCAACCACCTGCCCAAAATAGACGTTCCTGCCTCCAAGCTGCACTCCCAGGGCACCCGCTGCAGCTGCCTCCGGATATCCCGCGTTGGGGCTCTTCATCTTCCCGGCATCACGCCGCATCATCCGCCACCCATTGCGCCAGTCGAGCTTGAGACACGCCGCCGCCACCACCAGCAGGAGGCCGCTCATTCTGGCCGGAACCCAGTTGACCAGATCATCCACCCGCGCTGCACACCATCCGAAATAGCGGTATTGCTCGTTGTCGTATCCCACCATGGAATCCATGGTGTTCACAGCTTTGTAGAGCAGCGCCGCCACCGGCCCCCCCAGGGCCAGGAAGACCAGCGGTGCGACAATCCCGTCGGAAATGTTCTCCGCCACGGTTTCGATGACCGCACGCAGGATGTCCCGTTCTTCGAGTTCTCCCGTATCCCGGCTGACAATCATGGCCAACCGTTCCCTGGCCAGCACCAGGTCACCGTCACGCAAGGCTGCGATTACATGGGAAGATTCCCGGTGGAGACTCCGGGTCGCCAGAGTCGTATAGGCCAGCCAGACTGCAACCGCCTGGGCAACGATCAGGTCGAAATAGGCCGCGAGTTCCATGAGCGACATTGCCGCGAAGAATACACCCGCCAGTACGATAAGCCAGAAGGCACCGCCCGCAAGGCGCTGGAGGTCTGGGGAAGCCGCTTTGTCATAGAAAATGCGCTCCACGCGGCCGATCCAGCTCCCGATCCAGCGGGTCGGATGGGGCAGCCAGCGAGGATCACCGACGGCGAGGTCGGCCAGGTATGCCAGCGCCAGATGCCAGGGGAGAAAGACCATCAGCACAGTCCCACGAGCCGGTAGATGCGCTCGACATCGCAGTGCCGGCGTACCGCTTCGGCAAGCTGGTCATACTGCTCTTCCTTCCACTGTCGGTAGGAAAAGGCTGAGGCGGCATGAGCGGAGGTGCGTCCTGACCGCTCGTGCAGGTCCTGCAAAAAGCTGCGGCGGAATTGATCGTTGTCAAAAATACCGTGGACATAGGTTCCCCACACCCGCCCATCGGGCTGAGCCAGCCCGTCCAGCTCATCTGCCCTCCGGCCACTGCGCCGGCGGATGTGAAAGAGTGGTTGCGCTGCGCCCCGGGCAACGCTCCTTCCCATGTGGATTTCGTACCCGAAAAGAGGCTCCGCAGGCTGAAAGGAAAACATGCTGTGAGCGAGGAAGACGGCCTCGACCTGGGAGGTGATTTTGTCGAGAACCATTTCGGTATCCATTTCCAGCAGTCCCAGGCCGCTCACCTGCCGCAGACGACTTTCGACCCCGAGGGGATCCGTCACGCGAAGACCGAGCATCTGGTAGCCGCCGCAAAGCCCCACAACGGTCCCGCCCGCTTTGTAGTAGGCAACAATGGCTTCCGCCATTCCGGTGCGCGACAGACACGCCAGGTCCTCGATGGTATTCTTGCTCCCCGGCAGGATCACGGCATCATAATTGAATACCTGCTCCGGGCGGTCGAAGTATTCGAGGTCCACTTCCGGTTCCTGTTCGAAACAATCGAAGTCGGTATAGTTGGAAACAAACGGCAGCCGCACCACCCCTACCGCCAGGTTGCTGCTGGCGGCGGCTCCGGCCCTGGCCCGCATCCGGCGCGAAAGCGCCACACTGTCCTCCTCGGGCAGGGACAGGTGATCCAGATACGGGATTACCCCCAAAACCGGGCGCCCGGCATGGCTCTCGATTATTTCAACCCCCCTGTCGAACAGTTGCGGATCGCCCCTCAGTTTGTTCACCAGAAAACCGATGATCCGTTCCTGCTCGGGTGGGGCCATGAGCATGAAGCTGCCCAGGAGTGCCGCAAAAATGCCGCCCCGATCGATATCGCCAACCAGGATACAGCGAGCATCCGCCATGTCGGCCATGGCCAGGTTGACCAGGTCGTGCTCCTTGAGGTTGAGCTCAACGGCACTCCCCGCCCCTTCCAGCACAACCACCTCGTACTGCCGGGCGAGCCGCTCGAAACTCTCGCGAACCGCCGACACCAGGCTTTTCTTGTGTTCGTAGTATTCTCTCGCCTGGAAGTTGCCAATGACCCGGCCGTGCACGATAACCTGGGATCCCATCAGGGAGGTCGGCTTGAGGAGAATCGGGTTCATATCCACATGCGGCGCAATGCCGGCGGCTTCCGCCTGCACTACCTGGGCCCGGCCCATTTCGCCCCCTTCGGGAGTGATGAAGGAATTGAGCGCCATGTTCTGGGCCTTGAAGGGCGCCACGCGATATCCATCCTGTTTGAGAATCCGGCAGAACGCCGCAGCGAGTATACTCTTTCCGACATCCGACCCCGTTCCCAGAAACATCAACCGCTTCGCCATGGTCCTCCTGCCCGTCACTCAACCTCGATACTCCCTCGCCAGGGGTGAACCCTCGAACCAACGCGCAACCGACCATCGCATCTCATTTGCCGTCCGACAATCGACATCCGCTATCCGAAATCCGAAACCGTCGACAGCCCTCGACGAACGAGGTTGCCGCCCGCCCCGCACTCCCCCAGTGGAGATGGACATAACTTGCCAGCACCGATCCCATTCGGTAACCTTCCAGGCGATCGCTCCCGGATTTTCGCCCGCGAACCCGGTAGACCATGGTCAGCGCCGGGTCATCCTCCTCTTCGATAATCTCCGAGTAGTGAAACTCATGGCCGCGCATCAGCTGGTTCGGCCCGCCGAGCAGACAGCTGCCGGTCAGGCGCACCTCCGTATACCCCAGAGCCTTAAGCTTTGGCAACATACGAGTGCCAAAAGGCAGAATCCCTGCCATCGGGTAGCGCCGGCCGTCAAGCAGGTCGATAAACCGGCTGAGGACCATCAACCCTCCGCACTCGGCATAAACCGGCATCCCGCGGGAAACGGCGGCACGGATGGCCGCCAGGAACGCTTTCTGGGAGGAAAGGGGTTCCGCATGGACTTCCGGATACCCCCCGCCGAGGTAGAGCCCAGCCGCATTCTCTGGCAAGCTCTCGCCCTTGAGCGGCGCAAAAAAAGTCAGTTCCGCCCCCGCCTGCTGCAACAGCTCAAGGTTGTCGGGATAGTAAAAGCAAAAGGCTGCATCCCGCGCGACGGCAATCCGCACTCCCGCTTCCGCCGGGGAACCATCGCGGACAGCCCCCTTCGCGCCCACCGGGGCAAGTCCCTTGCCTTCTGCCCGCTCTTCGCACCATGCAGTCTGCCGCAGGATGGAATCCAAATCCAATTGTTGTTCGACCAACTCTGCCAGACGCTGCTCTCGAACCGGGTCAATGACGACTTCATCAGCCGTCACCAGGCCCAGGTGCCGTTCGGGGATTCGAATGGGCTCCTCCCTGGGCAGACCGCCCAGCACCGGCACCTCGGGAAGGTTTGCCGCCATGGCCTCCTTGAGGTATGTCAGATGCCCTTCCCCCCCGATGCGATTGAAAATGATGCCGGCGAATCTCAGAGCGGGATCAAAATGACGGAACCCATAGACCAGTGCCGCCGCACTCCTGGCCATACTGCGCGCATCCACCACCAGGACCACCGGCAGCCCCAACCATTTTGCCATCTCAGCGCTGCTTCCCGATTCGGTGCGGCCGTCGTAACCGTCGAAGAGCCCCATCACTCCTTCGACCAGCCCCATATCCGCCCGTTCCAGCCGCCGCCGGAAGAGTGCCTGATTATACTCCCGGTCAAGCATCCAACCATCGAGGTTACGCGATTCGAATCCCGTGATTTGCGTATGGAAGCCGGGATCGATGAAATCGGGACCCACCTTGAAAGGCTGCACCCGCAGTCCCCGCCTCTTGAAGGCTGCCATGAGGGCCAGGGCAACGGTTGTCTTCCCGCATCCGCTGTGCGTCCCGCCAATGAGCAGACCATGTTTACTGAGCACTTATGGCCCCTTCAGGAACGGCGGAGATCAATGATTTCCATGCGGTTGTTGCTCTCGGGATTCTTGGTGGAAGGCCCTTCGGTGAGCAGCACGAGATCCCCGCCCAGCCCCTGGGCCTGCAGCCAATTCTGAATGTAAGACTTCCAGGCAACGGGATGATCGGGTTCATGAACGGCATGGACGCCATAGGAAAAAGCCAGCTGCTGACAGGTACGCTCCTCGGAACTCACGGCCGCAATCCAGACCGGCAGCCTGAAACGGCTGATGCTCCTGGCGGTGAAGCCACCGTGGGTGGGCACGAAGACCATGGCGGGGGTTACCCGTCGGACTGCGGTGAAGACACTGGCGGCAATCACTTCGGGGAGGGCCGGGGTAGCGCCACCCGCCAGGGGCTGCTCGCACTCCTGCTCGGGTAAGTGGCCGCGGCAGTGGGGTTCAACGGCGCCGGCAATTCCGGCAAGCATGGCGACCGCGGCAACCGGATACTTGCCCATGGCCGACTCTTCCGACAGCATCACGCAGTCCGTGCCATCGAGGATGGCGTTGGCAACATCGGTTGCTTCGGCCCGGGTGGGACGCCGATGATCAACCATGGACAAAAGCATCTGGGTGGCCGTGATCACCGGCTTGCCCAAAAGGTTCGCCTGGTGCATGAGGTGCTTTTGAACTATCGCGATCTGTTCGATCGGCACCTCGACGCCGAGATCGCCGCGGGCGATCATCACACCATCCGCAGCAGCCAGAATCGCATCTAGATTAGCGAGGGCCCGCGACCGCTCTATTTTGGCGATGAGGTAAACCGGATGACCGAGCGCCGCCGCCGCCTCCCGCACGGCCTCAAGATCGGCAGCACTCTCCACGAAGGATTGACTGACGGCATCGACACCCTGTTCGAGGGCAAAGCAGAGGCACTCCCGGTCGCGGTGGGTGAAGGCGCTGATCCCCAAATCGATTCCCGGCAGATTGAGTCCCTTGCGCGAGCGCAGCTCCCCCCCCACCACCACCCGGCAGTGCACCTCCGAGCCCTCAACACACCTCACCTCCAACTGAATGACCCCATCGTTGAGAAAGAGCATATCTCCTGGCTTGACCGCCTGGGGCAACCGCTCATAGCTGACGGAGACTCGAACCTGATCGCCGGGAAAATTCTCCGTCGACAGAATAAAGGGATCGCCGCCTTTGAGCTCGATGGGCTCCTCCCTGAGCTTTCCAATCCGCATCTTCGGACCGGGCAGGTCGGCCATGATGGCCACCCGCCTGCCGACCGACCGGGAGGCGGCCCGGATTCGCTGGATGCTCCCCGCATGGATCGAAAAATCCCCGTGAGAAAAGTTCAGGCGAGCCACGCTCATTCCTGCCCGAATCATCTCCTCGAGGGTCTCGGGCTGGTCACAGGCGGGACCAATGGTACAGACGATCTTGGTTTTATGGTTTGGTATCGCCATTCCTTTTGCTCCCCGCTGAATTCTCTCCCGGAAGGGGCCCGGAAAGGGTCATTTCACAGCTTCCTGGCAATCGAGAGGTAGAACGTGGTCCCCTTTCTGGTTCTCGGTTCTACCCACACACTGCCGCCATGCCGCGCCGCAATTTCTCTGACAATGGTCAAGCCCAGGCCTGCGCCTTCGACCCCTCTCGAGGTCTCATTGCGCTGGAATACTCCAAAGATCTTCTCGCAGTCCTCTGCTTTCAATCCCTTGCCATCATCGCTCACGGAAAAAATATGGAAGTCTTCCGATTCTTCATAGCTCGTCATGATCCTGCTCAGCCGCTCACCACCGTACTTGAGGGAATTGTCCACAAAATTCCGAAAGGCACGCATCAGGGAAAGCCGGTCGGCGTTGACCTCGACGGTTGTTTCCGGCACCCGCCAGTCGATGCGCCGCAGGCTGAGCTGGGCCGAGAACTCTTCTTTGAGCATCTGCAGGATCTCGCCAACGTTCACCTTCTCAATCGACAGGCGGGCTTCTTTGGCACTGATGTATACATTCACCTTATCAACAAGCGCGGCAATATGCTCGGACACCCTCAGGATCTGGTCGCAATAGAGCTTGCCTTTGTCGTCGAGAACGTCGCGGGTGTGCCTGCTGAGCCGTTTTGTGAGGCCGTGAATCCCGATAGCCGGGCTCTTGAGATCGTGGGCCACCGAATAGGCAAAGAATTTGAGCTTTTCAGATGCCGCCTGCAGCGCTGCTTCCGCCCGCCGCCGCTCCTCTATTTCTGTCGTGAGCTGGTCGTTGGCTCTGGCCAGCTCGGCGGTGCGTTCTGCCACCAGATCCTCGAGGTGATCGTGGTAACGCTCCAATTCCTGTTCCACCCGCCTCCTTTCGGTAATATCGAGCATCACCCCTACCAGTCCGGCAACGTTGCCCTCGAGGTCCGTGAAGGTGCCTTTGGTGAAGAAGACCTCATGGAAGCTGCCGTCGGCATAGCGAACCTGAGCTTCGTAGCGCTGAACGCCGGGGGTCTGGAACAAAGCCTGGTCGGCTTCATGATAAAGGTCAGCCAGCTCCTTCGGTGCTATGTCATAGACGGTCCTGCCGATGACCTCCGTCCTGGGCCGGCCGATATAGGATTCAAAGGCAGCATTGCACCCCAGGTACCGACCTTGCCGGTCTTTGTAGAAGATTGGGCTGGGAATGGTGTCCATCATGGTCTGTTGAAAGTTCAGCTGCTGCCTGACCGCCTCGGCCGCCCGTTGGCGCTCGCTGATTTCCTGCTGCAGCTGAGAATTCTGGCGGGATAGTTCATTGCGCAGGGCGTGCAGCGTCAGGTGCGTCTGCACCCTTACCAGGACTTCTTCCAGTTGGAGAGGTTTGGTGAGATAGTCGACCCCGCCCGCCTGAAACCCCTTCACCTTATCTGCCAGGTCGCCCAGGCCGGTGATGAAGATGACCGGCATGGCAAGCGTCCGTTCGTCAGCTTTCAGCCGCCGGCAGACCTCGAAGCCGTTAAGACCGGGCATCTTGATATCCAACAGGATCAAGTCCGGCAGCGAAGACTCGACAAACCGCAACGCCATCTCGCCGCAGGAGGTCGGATGGACGACGTAGCCCCGCTCGGTCAGGATCTCTGTCAGTAAACGGAGACTGCTGAGGTCGTCATCCACAATGAGGATGCGGCCTTGCGGTGCCTCCTTGGCTTCGTTGCGCATCGAGTCTCTCCAACACGATCATAAAGCCCCGGGAAGTCTTTCCACCCGGCCATCAGTAGCGTGAGAGCACCTTCACGAGCCCTTGCGAACCCTTGGGCACTTTGACCTTGCCGGCAAGAATATCGGAAGGGGTCACCTTCCGCCCGTAGTAGTCACGGTTGGTGTCATCGCGTGACATGAGGACGGTGCCTTCGAGCGAGATTCCGGCAAACAGTCCCTGGCTGCGACTGTAGGTGTAGACCGCAGCCGTCGGCAAAACGTCCGCCGCGACGTTCCGCCCAACCGGCCCCGCCGCCACGCTCAGGTCGGCCCCAAGGGACACATTCCCGCCGCGCGAGAAGGCCCTGACCGCGTCCGGCGTATTCAACACGATCACCAGTTCCGACACCTGCGCGCCAATCTGGAAACCAAAGCCGGCACCGCCCGTGCCAATGGCCGAAGGCCCGCTCCAACCCTTGCCGGCGCGGGCCACCACCACCCCCGTACCCCCGCGGCCGCTCACGATAAAACCCGCTTTGGTGATGGTGAGAATGGCCAGCCCTTTGGCGCCCTTCAACACTGCCGGGGGAATGGATTTCTCCGGGATTTCCTGAAAGCGCTGCAGAATCGCAACAGCCTGGTCCACGTCCTCCTGCATCCCTGCCAGGCAGAACGTGGCACTGCCCACCATCATGACCAATCCCACCGCACCCGCTACCCATGTCCTCATCCTCATCGCGATTCTCCTCTCTCATTACCTGCTGGAATGACATCAAGCGCCGAATTTCTGCAGTTTGTCGGCATAGGCCAGGGCCAGCTGGATCAGCACAGCGCCTGGAATGATTCCCCACATTCCTCTGGCACAGGGTCTTTCACCAAACTCGGTCACTTCGTCCGGGCGGGTTCGGTGACCATGGATCAGGAATGGGATGGGATGGTAAGAATGCGCCCTCATCACGGCCGGCGTGGAATGGTCGCCGGTAACGATCAGGACGTCGGGACACCGGTCCATGACCGCTGGAACGAAGGCATCCACCTTTTCGATTTCCGCCACCTTGGCGGCAAAATCACCGTCTTCTCCCCGGGAATCGGCATACTTGTGGTGCACGAAGAAGAAATCATACCGATCCCAGTACTGCTTCAGGGCTTCAGCCTGGTCGCTCAGGTTTGCCAGCCCCTCGATGACCTCCATCCCCACCAGACGGCTCACTCCCTTGTAATCGGGGTAGACTGCCAGCGCCGCCGGCCGCAACCCGAACCGCTCGCCCATGGAAGGAATGACGGGCAGCTCCGCAAAACCACGCATGAGGATGGCATTGGCTGGCTTCTGATCCTCTAGCAGGGCCATCGCCTGGCGGATGAATTCCTTCGCCGCTTCCGCCGTTCTGGCTCCTTCCGCGGCAATCGGCTGCGGATCGTAGGCCGGGACGCCGGTAGCCTGGGGATCGGTATCCTCGACCTGAGCGCTCAGACCGGCCCCCCGAAAGATCGCCACCGCTCGGTAGTCCTTCACCGGACGGACAAAGACCTCGACCCCCGGAATGCTCACCGCGCCCAGCACTTCGCACAGGCGGGCGCACGTTTCCGTAGGAATGCGGCCTGCCCGCCGATCAATGATTCTCCCCTGCTCGTCGCGGGTGGCGAAATTGATCCGCACCGCCACATCGCCCGCCTGCATGGGAAAAGCGATTCCCATGGCGGCCACCACCCCTCTGCCCACGGGATATTCGGTCGGCTGATACCCGAACAGAGCAAGATGGCCGGGGGCCGACCCGGGGGTGATGCCATAGCCGACCGGGAGGTGAAGACCGCATTCCGCCTCCGCTGCCAGCCGATCCAGGTGCGGAGTCCGGGCACTCTCGAGTTCCGTCTTGCCCCCTTTCTCGGACGGCAATCCGCCCAACCCGTCAATCACCAGCAGCACGATCTTCCGATCGTTGCGGTGCAGCAGTCCTTTCAGAATCCTATCGCTCATCACAGGCTTACCTCCTCCTTATCTCTGCTTGCACACAGGCAAGACCAAAACTCAAGGCCTTCATCCGGTTGCCGCTCCAGACCCGTATTGGCGCCGGGGTTTTTCTCTCCCGGACCGCTCAGCCCTGGACCACCATGGCGATCATGATCCGTGCTGGCGGGCCGGCATGCCGCAGCCGTTAGGGGTCCCGGCGGTCTGATGGCAGGATTCTAGCACGCCTTGCCCGGCAATTGAATGGGAAGTCAGCAGAAACCGGATCAATGCGCATGAATCGCGAACACGGGCAATCTCTCCTGCAGGCAGGTTGCGTCCCGCCATACCGGCAGCTTCGCCCTCAAGAAGCTCGCTTTTTGTTGCCCGCCCGGAAGCAAAACCAGCTGGAAACCTGGCCGCAGGAGCCAGCGAGAGAGTTTCGATCGGGCATGGTGGGCAAGGGACTGGTTAAGGAGGTCGCAGCGAAGCGGATTCTTTTGTTCATGATCTGAGGCCAGGCTCGCCGTACCTGTATCAGCTTTCCGCTTGACGTGAGAAATACCGGTTTGCTACCCTCCGGGCCTTATTCAGGCGCCGAACTCACTCACTCTGGATCCAGGATATGATCAACACCGCAATCCTTTTAGCATTGGAAGATGCAGGGCTGGAGCCGGTCTTTGGCATTCCGGCGGTCCGCCGCCTGGTTCACATCCTGCACCGGCTGGCCGTCAGCGAACTTCACGTGGTCGGACGAGTGAGTTCCCTCCTTCCCGCCCTTTCCGGCCTTATCCCGGACCGGTTCTTCCATGCGCTTGACCGAGACGGCTCCCTGGAACAGGTCGCAGCGAGCCTGGGAACCCTCGATGCAGAACGCGTGATGGTGGTGAAGGCCAATCATGTCATTGACCGTTATACCCTCGCGCAGTTCCTAAAAGGCGGTGCTGACTCGGGGTTGTGCCGCATGAAGGCAGTCTCAGCCGATGAGGCCGACGATGCCCTCTACCTGGTTAGCCGCGACCAAGTCATACCGCTCCTCCAGGCGTTGTGGTCCCACAGCGCCGTCGATTCGGCACTTCCGGGCCCGATCGAAGACCTCCAGAGCGTCACCGGCCTTCCCTGTACGCTCCATGCCAGGAAGACCGACAGAGAATTCGCGGAGGAGCGGCTGGTCAGGGCACTCGGCCTTCAGACCAAAGCAGACGATGGCTTCATCGCCCGCCACTTTGACCGACACGTCTCGCAATTCATCAGCCGGCGCATTGCCCACACGCCGATCAAACCCAATCAGATCACCCTGATGGGGATGAGCATGGGCCTCCTCAGCGCGTTTCTTCTCTCCCTCCCCGGGTACTGGCCCAAGCTCATCGGCTCCCTGCTGTTTGTCTTGTGCGTCATCGTCGACGGCGTAGATGGCGAGGTGGCACGTCTGAAACTGATGGAAAGCAGCTTCGGGCATTACCTGGACGTGGTGACCGACAATATCGTCCATGCTGCTGTCTTCGCGGGAATAGCCTTCGGTCTGTATCATGACACCGGTAACGCAGGCTATCTCCATTTCCTCTGGGTTCTCCTGGGAGGGTTCGGCCTGTGTCTGATTGCCGTTTACCAATGCATTCTGAGGCTCGACCCCGACACCCTGAGCCGTTCACCTCAGGTACTGCGTATCATGACGCTGGCTACCAACCGTGATTTTGCCTACCTGATATTCGCTCTCGCGCTCATCGACCGACTGCCTTGGTTTCTCATCGGAGCCGCCGTCGGCTCCTACCTTTTTGCCATTGGGTTATGGCTCATCAGCTACCGCGAGCGATCCAGAGCCTCCCGGTCGCCGACTGGCGACGGTCCTGGCACCTCTGCCGGAAAGGCCGGGCGGTGACGGGTTCAGGGAGTCAGCGCGTCTTTGGCCATGGCGATGAAACGCTTCCATGTCCAGGGTTCCTGAGCTGCCCCGCGACAGGAATACCAGCAGTTTCCGCAGCTGGTTGGTTCGAAACAACCCTCCCGCCACTTCCTGAAAGGCATGGCCACCGGGTGGTCCGAACAGCGTTTGATCATGCCATCGGGGGTGACCTGAACCCAGTTCAGGCCCGCCGTGCATCCGGGAATGCTCTTTCGCTCAAAGAACTGCGGGATTCTCTCAAGGTAGGCGTCGCTGGTGGTGAGGTTTCCCCGGGTCCTTTTGAGGTCTTTCAATTCCTCGATAACGTACCTCAGAGCGTATAGCTCATCTTCGCCGATCAGATGACTCGAGTTGTTGGTGCGCCAGGCATTGTAGGTGCTCACCGAGACCTTGATCCCCATTGCTGCGCAATCGCGAACGATCTGCGGAACTTCGCGGTAATTGCCGCGCTTGACGACGAGGTTGAAACAGAGGTTGACCCCACCGGCGACCAACTCGGGAGCCACCGCCACTATGTGTTTGGTAAGGCCCCGCAGGCCACGCCCTTCGTCGTGCCTCTCATCCAGGTAATCCAGAGAGATGGAGAGTTCGTCCAGTCCCGCCGCCCACAGCTCAAGGCCCCTTTCCCGGGTCAGCAGGGAACCGTTGGTAATGAGGGAAAGGTAGAGAAAGCCGAAATTGCGGCGCAATGAAGCGATCACCTCCGGCAGATCTTCCCGCAGCAACGGCTCGCCTCCGGTAAGGCTGACTGAAAGGGGGTTCAGCTGCTTCACCACCGGCACGTAGTCCGTGAGCTCTCCGGTCCGCTTCTCCTTCCAGTAGTCGCAGAAATCGCACCGGGCATTGCACCTTTTGGTGACTTCCAGGTTGATGTTGAAGAGTCCGCCTCGAACCAGATAGCGAAAGAATCTATAACCGCCAATCACCATTTCCGAGCGCGTCAGGGTACGGGACATGGTCCTCCTTTACCGCCTCCGGACCGAGGATCGCAACGGCGCCCAGAGCGTCGCGGCCGGAGCGGTAGGCGAGGTTGATGAGGTGCGAACACCATTGCGTTTCTCTCAGGTTGGTGCCTCGATACCCGGCTTCCACGATTTCCCGCGCAAAATTCGTCACCACCGGTTCCATCCACTCGGGATGATGGGAGCCTGCGGAGAGAGCCTCCGGGAAGCTATAACGGAGGGGACGTGAGTCCTCGGAAAGCAGCACGAGATGATCGTCATTGACCATCAGGCTTCCCCTGCTGCCCTCGATCGTTCCAAAGTTGCGGCGGCAGGAAGCCTGCCAGGTCAGATGCAGCCGGGCTTCGGCCTCATCAAACCGCAGCATGAGGTCAACGGTCTCCTCCAGGCCCGAACCATTTTCAGAGGAAGGTTCCATTCTGGCCGCCAGCGAGGTTGGAGTCTGCCGGAGGAGCGAGAGGATAAGATAGAGGTTGTGCCAGCCATGATCGATCAGAATGCCGCCTTGCGCTACCTCGAGGCACTTCCGCCAGTTGGAGGCACCTCCGCCGGAATTGGGCGACCGCAAAACGTTCAACGCAATAGCTTGAATCCTGCCGATCCCATTCTCACGAATGAGCTCTCTGGCCTTCATCCAGAGGGGGGCATATTTCCAGTTGTTCACCGTGAACACCACTCGTTGGGTGTGCTCGGCCGTGTGCTGGATCTCCTTCAATCGATCCGGGCACAACGACAGGGGTTTTTCACACAAAACATGCAGCCCGGCTCGGCAGGCGGCCAGCACCAGGTCGCTGTGAAAGCAGGGGGGAGTGCAGATGTCGACGAAGTCGACCCCATTTTCCGCGAGCAGGGCCGCCATGGTGGGATAGATCCGTGCCTGCGGGAGCAGTCTCTTCCCGATCTCAGCGCGCTCCGCGGTGGGTTCCACAATCGCATCGATGGTAAAGTCTTCGCTCCTCTGCCATACCGGCAGGTGAGCGTAAACCGCCACATTGCCGAGGCCGATGATAGCGCCCCGGAGTGGCCTGCGAAGGTTGCCGCCGTCGTTCATCATTCGCCCCGGCTACCGGTAAGGAATGGATCGAGTCACATGGGCAAAGACCTCATCAAGGATCGCCAGCCCCTCATCGGCTTCTGCCCGGCTGAGGATGAGGGGGGGATTGATGCGGAAGTTGGGCTTGTAATTCATGCAGATCAGGCCCCTCTTGAGGGTCTCAAGAAAGATCTGCCTGGTCACCGCCTTGTCAAGCGGCTCCCTGGTGTTCCGGTCCTTCACCAGTTCCACGCCGATCAAAAGGCCGCGGCCTCGGACATCGCCGATGAACTCATATTTCTCCTGAAGAGCACTCAGCCCTTGCAGCAGATGGGCACCCACCTCCCGCGAATTCTCGACGAGGGCTTCGTCTACAATCGTTTGAATGGTTGCCAGCCCAGCAGTGCTGGCCAGCGGATTCCCGCCATAGCTGCTCGAAGACGAACTGGGTTTGGAAAACGGTCTGCTTGCCGTAATCTCGTCGGTGGAAACCAATCCCGAAATGGGAAAGCCACCCCCCATTCCTTTGCCGATGGTCATGATGTCCGGGACGAGGCCGGTGTGGTTCGATCCGAACATCATCCCGGTACGGCCAAAGCCGGTGATCATTTCGTCGGCGATGAGCAGAGCGCCGTGTTCATGCGCGATTTCGAGCAGGCCCGGCAGGAATTCCGGAGGCGGGATGATGTTGCCGGCCGTGCCCTGAATGGTTTCCACAATGATCGCGGCGAGGCTGCCCGCCGTATTGTTCTCGATGACTTTGCGGACAAAATCCAGGCAGAACATGCTGCATCCCGGATAGTCCATGTTAAAGGGGCAGCGGTAGCAGTCCGGATAAGGAGCCAGATGCAGGCCGGGATGAAGGATCCCCCAATGCTGTTTGAATGGATCACCAATGAGCCCGAGCACGCCTCCAGTCTTGCCGTGGAATCCTCCCCAGAAGCTCAGGATTTCAAATTTCCCGGTATACGATTTCGCCAGCCGGATGGCAGCTTCGACGGCCTCGGCCCCCCCGCTGTAGAGTTGCGTTCGGTTCAGGTCGCCCGGCGTCAACGAGGCGATCAGCCGCAATAACGCCACCCGGTTCTCGGTTGTGAAACTCCCGGCGGTCACGCGATCGAGTTGTTCCCTGAGGGCGGCAATGTAGTAGGGATGGGAATGGCCCAGGCTGCAAACCGCAACCCCCGCCATGAAGTCCAGGTACGACTTCCCCTCCACGTCGATCAGGCGGCATCCCCTGCCCTGCTTGATCACCAGTCGGGAAAGCTGGCTGACCTCCTGTAGGCCCGGGGCCACATATTGTTGTTCAGCCTCATATATTGTTGTGGAAAGAGCCTGGCCCAGCCTTTCCGGCACACCTTGAAAATGCATCTTCGTCTCTTTTCCTGTCGTTTGGGGGTTACCTGATGATGGTGCTGAAATCCCCCCGTGAGGTGAGAAATCCTGCACTCCTCTTGGAATTCGTTCAAGAAGATCTTTGTCTGAGTTCGCCGTCGACGCAGGCGGCGATGCTTCTGGCCGCAGAGAGGCGACAGCGAGCAAAACTCGGCCAGTCGTTCAGATCGATCAAAACCGGGCCGTCTGTTTCCGACAACACGGCATCCCCTCCGTACACCTCCAGCCCCACAGCCGTGGCAGCCTGTCGGGCCAGGGCCGCGAGCGGCCCGAGCCCCACCGTAACCTCATCACCACCAGCAGCCGGATAGGCCCTGAAGAATCCGCCTTCCCCAACCCCGTAGAACTTCACCACCGGTCCCGGCACGTGCTCCTGGGCAACGATCTCGCGAATATTCCGGCCGCCAAAATGTGCCAGCGCCCGGTCCAGTTCCTTCCGGCACGCTACGGACGCCACATCCCCCGGTTCCATGGCATGAACGTCGCCCCGCTTCAACCAGAGCCTCCCCGCCGAAGCCACGGAAAGGGTTTGCTCCGCCTCCTCCAACTTCATTATCCGGCTGGGCGGCACGCAGACACCGGCCAGGGCCAGGAGATGCGTCAACGACTTGCGATAGCAGTTGCGCACCGAAGGGACGCTGTTGATCACCCGGGTTCCCTGCCTGCTCCAGTCTTTGAGGACGTTGAGAGCCTGCTCCGACTGGGCCATGGTCAGGACCTGCTGGGGCCTCGGGGAAGAACCGGTCAGCGACTCGGCGGCCAGCGCACCAACTGCCCAGCCCCGGCGAGCCAATTCTTCCAGGGTTGCATCCATGATGGCTGCATCATCTTCGACCTTACCGGGAGAATAGACTCGCTCACGGTAGATGCCAAGCAAGGCCAGCGGTTTCATGGTTCGTTCAGTTCCATCAGGAAGACTTCAGCCTTCTCGATATCGTCGGGATAGTCAACATCAATGGTCTTGGACACGGGAATGCCGTAGATCGGGTAATCCCGCGCAATCAGGTGGGCCAGGAACTGGCGTAGCGCCGTCAGGTTTTTCGCCCGTGCGGAAGCAATCTCAGCGAAAATCTCCGGCCGGAAATAATAGAAGCCCGCCGTCACCAGGCCACTGGCCTGGGCGGCATCTCCCAGGGCCACTATCCGGTTGAGGTCGTTCATGGCAACCCGGAGCGGCTTCTCGTCGTCAACAAACCGGGTCACGGCGAGGGCTCCGCTGGCGTCGAGCACCTTCCGGGCATTGCTGACAAAATCCTCCATGGTCGCTTGCGGGCATACCGCATCCACCGTGGAAAGCAGAAAAGGCTCATCTGCCAGGTATGGTGCCAGGCAGAAAAGGCTCTCCATCGAACTGGGTGTCGTCCTGACGACCAGTTCCAGCGGCACCGGCCATTGCGTGGAACGCAAAAAGGCCGCCACCGCAGGGTTGAGATCGTTCACAATGCAGACAATCGAAGAGACCTGCAGGCGAATGCCCGCTTCGATCATTCGCATTATCAGGGGCTTTCCCCTGATCGGCAGGAGCGGCTTGGGAGTTGCTACTCCCCCCGCAGCGAGGCGCTCACCGGTGCCGGCAGCGATGATTCCCATTTTCATAGGACTATCGCTTCCAGTTCCATGAGGCTTGAGATTTCACAATCCGCCGGAACGGCATGGTCGGGAGTTCGAGGGTTGGGGCCTTTGAGCCATATGGCCTTCACACCAAGCTGCCGGGCCGGGATGATGTCCCGCTCGTAGGAATCACCCACGACCACGGCCTGGGATGGCGTCACCTCGAGTTCCCGCAGGGCCATCCGGAATATCTCCGGATCCGGCTTGCTGACCCCAACTTTTACGGAATCCAGAATCACCTCGAGAGAATCCGCCAGTCCGGCTTCCTGGCACAGGGTAGCCACATTTCCATAGAAATTGGAAACGACGCCCAGTCGATAAACCGGCTTCAAGCGCCTGAGCAGTCTTTCATTCCGCCTGAGGGCACGCTCCGTTTTTACGCAGAACTGCTCGACTATTTCGTTCTCTCTCATGGGGTCGGTTAAGTTCATCGCCGCAAACTGCAGACCGACGTGGTGCTTCATTAAGGCTCGAAGCCCCATGGAAACGACCTGCGGGTCACCACAGCACTGTTGATCGGCATGATAGAAGGCCTCCTTGATTTGCGGCCGGGGCAGGTTGAACCCCGCCTGCTCGAAAAGGTCATAAAACCGATCCAACCAGTGTTCCCCATCCGAATCCAGAGTCCCTCCAAAATCGAACAAGATTGCCCGGCATTCCGAAAAATCCGGTCTTCTCATCAAGGTGCCTTGTCTCTCCCCAACTCGAACAGCTGCCACTACTCGGATCCGGGCAACCCGCGTCGACCCGGATGGCGTTTCACTGTTGTTCCTGCGGTGCCGGGCACTTGAGGCCGTTTCCTTTGCGGATGTTGAGATAGTCCAGGAATTCCCGGCCCTCGCGCAGACGTCGTGCCAACATGTGTTTTTCGGTGGACATCTCGCGGAACATGCGAAAGATCGGTTTTAAACGAAAGTAAAAGCGGCGATACATGCGCTCGACCGCCTGTTCGATGTCGTCAATGCCGAGGTTCGGATAGCTGAGCGTGGAAGTCTGGATGCCACTGTCCGCCACCAGGATGTTGTTTTTTATCCAACCGTTCTGCTCAGCCTGACGGTAGAGTTCGGTCCCCTGAAAAGGCGCGGCAATAGAGACCTGGATGGTGTAGGGATCCAGTTCCTGGGCGAACCGGATCGTTTCTTCGATGGTCTCCCGGGTTTCGATGGGCAGGCCGATGATGAAGGTGCCGTGGACCTTGATCCCGAGTTGATGGCAATCCTTCATGAACTGCCGGGCCCGCTTCAGGGTGATGCCCTTTCTGGCCCGGTTCAGGATTTCCTGATTGCCCGACTCAAACCCGACGACCAGCAGGCGCAGACCATTGTTCCGAAGTTCCCTGAGGGTATCATAGTCCACATTCGCACGGGCGTTGCACGACCATGTGACCCCCAGCCGCTTCAACCCCCGGCTGATCTCGACCGCACGCTCCGGAGCCGCGGTGAAGGTATCGTCATCAAAAAACCATTCCCGAACCTGCGGAAAGAGTGCCTTCCCTTCCTCCACTTCACGGATCACTGCGCCGGCGCTCTTCGCCCGGTACCGGTGGCCGCTGATTGTCTGGGGCCACAGACAGAAAGAACATCTCGCCGGACAGCCACGCCCGGTATAGAAGGAAATGTAAGGGTGCAAAAGGTATCCGACGAAGTAGTTCTGGATGGTGAGATCCCGCTGGTAGACCGGGAACACGCTTGGCAAGACATCCAGGTCTTCCAGCAATTCGCGGTCCGGGGTGCGACAGATCGAACCGTCCCCGGCGCGATAGCTCAGACCTTTGACCTGGTCGTAGGGCCTGCCTTGAGCCAGTTCGAGGCACGCATAGTCAAACTCGCCCTGGCATACGAAATCAATCGTCGGCGCGTCACGAAGAGTCTCCGTCGGCAATACCGTGACGTGTGCCCCAATGATGCCGACCTGCGCCTCCGGATTGTGAGCCTTGAGCGCTTCGGCACACCGGATGTCATTCCTGAGCGAAGGGGTGCTGGCGTAAACAATAATGAGTTCTGAGTCGGCAGCGGCCTGCAGGAGGTCCTCAAAGGCAAGGTGCTCCGGCGGCGCGTCAATCAATTTGCTCCCCGCCACAAGGGCGGCGGGCTGCGCCAACCAGGTTGGGTACCAGTATGAGGTGATTTCGCGTTTGGCGGGGAAGCGTGCCCCGGCACCGCCATCGAAACCTTCGAAAGATGGTGGATTTAAGAAAAGCGTCTTCTTCACGGTGATTCGGGCTCTTTCCCTGCTGGATGCTAACCTCAACCGCTTATCTGCGCCGAACCCGCCTCAATGTCAACCCCGAAATGCCTGCCAGTCGCTCTGAAAGAATCGCAGAGATCAGATTCCTCTGCAAACCGGTTCTCCACTGCTGATGGGTATGATCATTCCAGCCACTCTCTCGTCCAGATGGACTCGCTCATGAAAACCTTTGAGGAGCTGTCTCTGGCAGAGCCAGAGCCCCAATCGGTCAGGGAGGGCGACACCAACGACCATCGGGAAGAACGTGTGGAAGCCTATTCGGTGCCCCCGAGCCAGGATCTATGCGGCCTTGCTTTCACGCGCATGGAGTATTTCATTGGGGTACATGGGGCGAACGTCCTTCGGCTCCAGTGTAATGGATTGAAAAGACCCCGATAAAGATTGGAGCCGTCTCAATCTTTGTTGGTTGAAAGGCGGAACAAGCCGCAACAACGGCGTCACGCCGCACCGGCGGCGATCTTCCCAAAGAAGTTTGATCGCGTTTCTGATACATGCAGGATCATGCAGGCTGATCGATGTCTCTTTGATCAAGGACTCGGCGAACACCGAAGAGCCAAAGAGGGCTTCGCTAAAGAGGAGGCCAACGACCCCTGCAACGCCTTTGCATATGAAGCCTCTCCGTCCAATCGTAATGACGTTGTCATGCGCTGAACGCGTCGTCATGGGCCCCCCTCAAGGGAAACGCCAAAAATACCCGCCGCGTGGTTGAGGGTCCGCGTGCATGGCCATGTTATCACGGGATTGTAGTACCACTTCATGCTTCATGTCTGGTGGTGCATATGTCTTCATAGTTGACTTATTGTCGATACAATAAAGATGATGAAGATCGAGTTCGATCCCGAAAAGAATGCCCGAAACATTGAATTGCGCGGAATTTCCTTTGAGGAAGCTGCCCAATTCGAGTGGAAAAGTGCGCTCATCACCCCTGACGAGCGAAGTGATTACGGTGACATCCAACCCCAAGAAATCCTGGAAAACCAAAGATCTTTCTGAAGAAGCTCAAGTCAGTCTCGGGCAGGTTTCAAACGTCAAAAAACTGCTGGCCGATCGGGAATGGGTTCGGACCAAACCGGAAGGATTCGTTCTGACTGAACCGGAAGCCCTCCTGCTGGAATGGGCCGAGAACTTCAAGTATCAGAGGAACCGCGTGCGCGGTTTCTACACGGTAACAGCAGCCCCAGAAATCGAGGCCGACTTGGCTTCAGTCTGTATGCGGGAGAACTTGACATATGCTCTCACAAGTTTTTCGGGAGCCGCCCGCATAGCTCCCGCCGTGCGCCAGCAGAGGGCTGTTGCCTACGTAAAAGAAGGCAGCGTGGAGCTGGTGTCCCTGTTGGGTCTAAAGGAAGTGCCCAGCGGGGGGAACGTAGTTCTCCTCACGCCTTACGATGAGGGCGTTTTCTATGGTGCGAGAGAAATCGATGCCATCCCTATTGCCTTTCCCATCCAGATCTATCTGGACCTCTCAAGCTCTCGCGGCCGTGGAGAAGAAGCTCCTGCCACGCTTCTCGAGGAGATCATCCGACCGCAATGGTGACCCGAAGAAACTATCGCGATGACACGGTGGCAGCGGCTCGATCGGTGATGATTGAACTGGTGCATCTCCTCGGAGAATACCGCGAGAGCCTGGTCCTCAACGGCGGTTGGGTTCCTGAACTCCTTTTGCCCAACAGGGATAAACCCCACGTCAGTAACATCGATGTTGACCTGGCCTTGGATCACCGAACCATTCAGGCCGAGGGATACAGAACCATCCAGGAATCACTTCTGAGCAGAGGATATCTTCAGGGTAAACAGCCCTTCATTTTTCTGCGAAAGCTGAAAACGGGCGATCTCGAAATCACCGTGCAGGTGGATCTCCTGGCCGGCGAATATCAGGGAACGGGCAAGAGCCGCAGCCATCAGCGAATTCAAGATATTCAGGCCCAGGAAAGTCCGCGGATGTGATCTCGCCTTTGTTGATCCCATAGAAATCACCGTTGAGGGGCAATTTCCCGGAGGCAGCAAGGATGCGGTCAAAATCCAGGTGGCATCTCTGGTGACCTTTCTCGTCATGAAGGACATGGCCCTGGATGATCGGTTGAAGGAGAAAGACGCCTGGGACATCTATTATTGCGTCCGGAATTACCCTGGCGGCTTGGATGGGCTGACTGATGAGCTGAAATCCCATTTGGAGCACGGGCTTGTGGAATGCTCCCGATAGATATTATTCAATTGTCCATTGCATACCAGAAATCTCCACGGACACCTTCGTTTGCTGGAGCACCGCCTCCATGGCCGCCGGCAGGAGTACGACCGCCGTCTTGACCTTTTTCGGATCCATTCCGGGACCCTTCCAGAAGGAAGCCGTCTCGTTGTCGAAGATGTTGATGTGCACCATCCAGTCGAAGTTCGCGAGGGCTTTCCGGGTTTTGCCGGCGTTGGGGCTGCTGCATGCCGGGTTCTGGCCGACGCAGGTGAAGCCCTTGACCTTTCCCGCATACATCCTGTCGATCATGTCCAGAATGGTCATATCCTGGCCGTCATCGATCTTGGGAAGGTAGGAATAGGCGAAGCCGTTGTCCCTGGTGGCCTTGTCGCCGTACCAGGTTTTGAGAAGGCTCAGCGCGCTGCTGGTTAACCCTGGAACGGCAGATGCCCGAAAAGATGATTCGAAGGTCCCGTTCGTTGATTTCCCTCAAATGGCAATCTTCCGCCGTCTCATCCTCCTTCGGCTCTGCATCTTCATCGGCCGTCCGCAGGATGGCCTTCTGAACCGGCAGGATCCTGTCGCCTCTCTTTCTGCCCTCCGGCTCCCACCCTGTGTTATGACGAATCCACTGGTCGCACTCGTCGTGGGTCCCGACGAAAAGAAAGATCAAATGGTCTTCCGCCATGACGGTCAGGAGGCGGTAGGCATCAACCAGATCATACTTCCGGCAGTCTTTGATGCGACCTTCACCGTAGAGGGTACTTCTCGTGAGCTGCCTGGGGCTTTTCACGTCACCGCAAACCCACTGCTGAATGATGGCTTCAGCATGCTCTGCTACGGCTTTCACCATCCCGCCGACCTGGCGCAGGCGTTTCAACTGCCTGGCAAGATGTCTGCTCAGAACGACATGGCTTATCATGATGGTATATCCCAACTTCTTTTCACCCTCCGGCTTCAACAGCGGTCCAACAATGTGGCGTTGACCCGTGGCGCGAAGCTTGCGGAGCCGCAGGGGCATGCAAGCGAGTGACATCGGTGTCCAATGGCCTGGTTGGCAGAGCCGGAGGCGGAGCCAACCGGGACAGGGACCCGATAGGGGCAACGCCACCTTGGCGACGCCGCAGGCGGCGCCAACTCTGAGTTGAACAAGTGGAGGCGGTGGCCAAGCTGGGGCTCTCCTAACCAGAGATTCCCAGCCTATTCCATCGGTTAGCGCTTCTTGAATCCTACCTCATCTTTTCCACCCGAACGGCACACGCCTTGTACTCGGCCGATTGGGTGATCGCATCGAAAGCCGCATTGGTGAGCCAGTTGGCACAGGTCTCCCGGAAATGGAAGGCCATCCACACCAGCCCCCTGGGTACCGGGGATCGACGACAATGAGCTCGGCGCCATCGTCTACGGCATTCTTGACAAAGGTTGCCGCCACGGGATGAGCCTCGGTCATATTGCGCCCGATCACGATAATCATCTTGGCCTTGGCGAAATCCTTGAACGAATTGTTCATGGCTCCCGAACCAAAGCTCTTTGCCAGACCGGCCACCGTCGGCGCGTGGCAGACCCAGGCACAGTTGTCGATGTTGTTCGTGCTCAGTACTGCCCGGAAGAGTTCTTGCATCTGGCAGGAATCCTCGTTGATGCTGCGCGAAGAGCTGACCCCACTGCGAGGCCTCATCTCCTGGTGCGATCATCGAGAGAGGTTGGTCAGTCATCGGTTTCCCTTATTCGCGGTTGAAGGCTGATGCGCCGGGGTCGGGTTCACTCTTTTCCTGGACTCTTTTCCTGGGCAAGTCGGCAGCGCTTTTCAAAACACCCCGATAACACTGAACGTCGCTGCTCTTAGCATTGCAGCCAAGTGAAGTCTAATCGGTTTTATGAATGTGATTCCAACTGACTGATAGGCGGCTCCCATACCCTTACCCATGCCAACCTATTATAGGGGAACGGCCTCAAGGAGGTCGGCGATCTGGCAGGAAAGCGGGTTGGGGTTGCCCAGGGTACCCACCATGCCAAGAACCTTGAAATGGCCGTGAGCAAGGGGCTGATCAAGTCAAAGTGCGAGATTGTACAGTTTGAAGACCACGCGAAAGGATTCCTTGGCTTGACCCAGGGGAAGGTCGATGCCTATTTCACCGATGAAAGCCAGCTTTTCGGCCAAAAGAAGAAAGCTCCCAATCCTGATGACTGGGTGATCGTCGGCCCGTTTCTCTCATATGAGCCCTACGGCTTCATTCTTCCCCAAAATGATTCCCAGTGGCGGGATTTTGTCAATGCGTTCCTGGTTCACCTGATCAAGAGCGGGGAGTTTTACAGTCTCTATGACAACCTGTGCGGGGGTCTTGGGCTCACCTTCCAGTTGGCCGTCGTCAGCATGGTGGGAGGATTTCTGCTGGGCATCATCCTGGGTCTCGCCCGTCTTTCATCGCGGAAATGGATCTTTGTGCCGGCCACCCTCTATGTCAACCTGTTCCGCAGTCTTCCGCTCCTTCTGGTCATCTTCTGGTTCTATTTCCTGGCGCCCTTAATCATCGGCCGACCCCTCGGAGATTTCCTTTCGGTGATCATCGCCTTCATTGCGTTCGAGGCGGCCTACTTTGCCGAAATCGTGCGCGGCGGGATTCAATCGATCCCCAGGGGGCAAATGGAAGCAGGATATTCCGTGGGTCTCCGTTATCACCAGATCATGTTATATATCGTCCTTTCCCAAGCCCTCAGGAATATGATTCCCCCCCTTGTCACGCAATGTGTGATCATCTGCCAGGACACCTCATTAGCCTATGTGATCGGCCTCAAGGAATTCCTGAGGCGGGTGAGCATCACCGACCTGCGGGAGTTCCGGTCGGTCGAGCTCTATTTGTTTGCCGCCTTGGTCTATCTGGCGATATGTTCCCTGGGGGCTACCCTGAGCAGCCGTCTGGAGAAGCGCAAAAGCCAATATTCAGGACAGTCCCCAGGCGGGATGAAGGGAAGTGCGCTGGTGTCGGCGCCCTAACCAGGACCGGGAGACTTACCCATTTCGCAGAGCCGCCGCAACCGCTCAGGCACCGCCCATCTTACCATCAGGGCCTCGGTTTCGGACGGCACCAGGTGGGCCCATGGTTCCCCGCAGGCCATGCGCCGGCGCACATCCTCAGCACTGATGCCCTTCTCCCGGTGCTCCCTCCTCCAAAGGACTTCGCTCCTGAGACCTGCCGTCGTGAATTGCTCCAGTTTCCGTTCGCCCCACTCATCGTAGATGGTCAGGAAAAACGTCGCATCCATGGGTACATAATAGCGGTACAGGGCCGGAAAATTGACGGGGAAGGGCACCACCGAAAAGTCGGGGTACTTCAGGCCGGCGCCGAGGAGCACCTCACGGACCATGGTGTAGCGTTCGAAATAATTGAGGGGATTGGCTCGGGGAGCACTGCGCCCGGGATCGGCGGGATCATAGCGGGTCAAGGTCGGGTCGGGATTGGTGATGCCGACGATCAAGTGGCGGCAGCGCGCTTTACCGGCCAGCAGGTATTTCAGGTGATCATTATGAAGGACCTGAAAGCGCCCATGAATCACACCCTGTTCGACCATCTCTCCCGCCTCCCCAACATCTTCACCCAGCCATTCATTATATTTTCGCATCTGGTGGCCGGTAATGCAATTGCCGAAACGACGGGAGGGGTTCATCCCCTCCCGATTGCTCTCCGTGCCGGGCGGTAAGGCAGCGATAGATCCGCCTCAGGGTTCAAAAGCAGCGCCGGGCATTCATTCTTCTTCCTCCATTTCGACGCCCAATCGTTCCCACTGAGCCTTGGCCTCCTCTTCCGCCCGGGCGATTTCCTCGTCGCTCCAGGGGTCGATCACCAGGCTTTCGGCTACCAGCTGCCAGATGTATTTCACCTCGTAGTCGCAATCCGGATAGAACTTGGGCATGCGTCTCATCATCTGATCGCGGCAGTTGGAACAGCCCACGACCACCACGTTGGCGCCGCTTTCCTTGATCTGCCGATACTTGTGGCGGGAATGGTAAACGGATTCCTGCTCAAAGGGCCCAGGCCAGTTGCCACCGCCGGCGCCGCAGCAGTAGTTGTTCATGCGCGTGGGCACCATTTCCACGAACTGATCCACGCACTGGGCAAGGATCCAGCGGGGCTCGTCGAAGTAGCCCTTGCCGAAGTTGCGGACGAGTTCCCGGCCGTGTTTACAGGAATCATGCCAGGTGAAGATCTTGCCGGCATTGCGGCTCTTGTCGAGCTTGATCCGGCCGCTCTCGATCACCTCCTTGAGGTAGTCGTAGAGGTAGATGTGTTCGATCTGATTGTTAGGGTCTTCCAGGACGCATTCCTTCATCCCTTTGCGGCAGCCGTAGGAGCCGCCCCCGCAGTCGGGCATGATCATACGGCGGGCGTGATGCTGTCTCATGAAATCGATTTTGCGCTGGGCCAGGATCTTCGTCGCTTCGTAGTTGCCGGTGAAGAGTCCCCAGTCGACCGCTTCCCAGTTTTCCGACGGGACCGTCCAGTTTTCCCTGGCAGCGTAGAAGATCTTCCACCACCACTTCATGTCCTCATTGTCGGAGAAAACTTCCTTGGAATTGGGCAGAAAGAAGATTTCCGCGTAGTCTTTATCGATGGGAACGTAAAAGCCGGGGCATTCCTCTTCGGCCAGCTCACGCCCGAGGTCGGACATGAGGAAGAAGTAGTCCTCCTGGGGAATGGCCATATTGTTGCCCGTCGCCAAAGCATTCGCCACACCTTTGTGGAGGATGCCCGGGACCTGGTCGCGGGGCCGCAGATGCTTCATGTGCCCCATGATACCCACGATGTCGATCGCCATGGGACAGCCGTGGACGCAGCGGCCGCAGCCCGTGCAGAGCCACGGGAATTTCGATTGCACCACCTCCTCCACCAGCCCGAAAGCCAGCATGCGCAGCACCTTGCGGGTATCCCAGCCCTCCATGCCCGGCATTCCGGTGATCGGGCAGCCCGAGGTGCAGGTCCCGCAGGTGAGACAAAGGTTGAGATCGAATTTTTGCAGATACTCCTTAACAGAGTTCGTGATTTGGGGATTCACCAGCAACTCTTCCATGTACTCTCCTTTCTCTTGCCACTGTTTTTTCCCACCAGCTCCGCTTTGAACCGCCTGATTGCTTCAGGAAACGATCTTCTGATCAACACCGAGCGTTCGAGGTCCAGGGTTATGGTGAGGTAATCGGGGTAGGCGGGATGCGCGGGAGTTGGCTCCGGTGTCTCCAGCAGAGTGGGATAGTCGTAATGTTCTGACTCCATGATGACTTCAATGATAGCCTGCCCTTCCCGAGGAATCCGTTCCAGCCATCCGAGGCGCCGCATACACTCGAACCGGGCCTGATCCATGATAAAAAAATACGCGTTCATGAGCAGCGTCAACCGCTCAAACGGCTGTTTTTCAAAGTCATGGCCGGTTCCCAACCCCAGGGCACGCATGATGAGATCGTAGAAGCTGTATTTGCTGTCCGGATTTTCCTCGCAAAGGAACGCCACGACCTCATCCGGCAGGTCGGCCCAGCGGGTGTGCCGGTCAAAGTCGGCGACCGGTTCGAAGAGCCGGCGCCATTCCTGGAAACCCACCTCCGCAGCCTTCTGATATTTGTGCGATAGCAATGAAATCACCTTGCCCATGATCACCCATCCTGATTCATTCGAAGATCGCTCAACCCGAAGCCGGGTCACCACTCAGAATGTTACAGAACCAGCCGTTCTTGCGTTTCGCCTTCAGAGGCAACCACGAGCCTTGACCGTGTTCAGACTCATTCTGCCGCACCTTAACCGGATACCCTTCGTCTACTCCTCACTCCGGGTCCAAGAGAGCGGATCCGCTCGGTGAACTCATGACAGCACTGGGCAAACTGTGGTCCCATGGCAGCAGAGTTGTAGTAAAGCTCCACGCGTTGCGGGTCCACGCCGATCCGCTCCAGCAGGTTCTTGACGTAAGCCACGCGCTTTGCCGCCCGGTAGTTGCCGGAGACATAATGACAGTCGCCGAGGAGACAACCTGACACCATGACGCCGTCAGCACCTTTTTCCAGGGCCTTGAGGATAAACAGAACATCGACCCTCCCGGTGCACGGCACCTTCACAATACGGATGTTGGTCGGGTACTGGAGTCGCATCGAACCGGCCAGGTCAGCCGCCGCATACGAGCACCAATGACAACAGTAACAAACGATGACGGGTTCAAAACTCTTTTCCATGGCAACCTCTCTGGAAGTGGGCACCTCTCGGGCGGGAATCGAACAAGGGACGACAGGACCATTCGCCGCCCTTCCCGCACTTGGGCCAGGGAGCGCGGCTGTGAGTTAACCGCGGAGATTTAGAGTCAAAAAGAAGGGGAGGAGTCCATCAGCCTCGCTCTGAACCCGCCGAAGCCCGGCAGGCCCCTCAAGCCACTTCACCCGAAGCCGAAAGACCTTTGCATGGGAAATGCTCCAATCTGAAAGAAATCGTCCTGGCGCTCAGCCAAGGCTCACCAACAGCACCAACCGCTCACCGCCCGCAAATGAGAAATCCCGTCTCCCACCCGGCTCCCAAGAGCCTAAGTTTGGGAACCGGTGGAGAGGGATCCGGGACAGGGCGATTATGACGATGAACGTACTGAAGAGGGTCTCATTTGTAAAATTGGAAATATCAATGGCTAATAGCCATTCTCAAAGGAAGAAACCACAGGAAATAAGAGCTTGGAGAGCAGGAGGATGGTCTTTTCGTCTAACACAGCGGCAAAACAGGGTCGAAAAGATGCCTCGAGATTTTTGGGCGGTTTCTAACGCACGGGTCGGGTGCGAAGGGCTTCGGCCGTCTCCTGGAGCACGGTCTCCATGGCCTGCGGCAGGGAAGCGAGCAGTTCACCGATGGGTGAGGCGGGCGTTGGCCTGGCGAGCGCTCCCATGACCCGGTTCACTTTTGCGGCCAGGGAACAGGCTTGAGGAATGGAGTAGCGCCCGGCAATGAAAGTCCCCACCAGGGCGGTCAGCGTGTCTCCCGTGCCGCCGATGGGTTCCATGGTTGCCACCGAGGGCTCACAAATGCGGTCCAGGATGCCCTCGGAGGAGGCCACGAGATCGCAGCGGCCTTTGACCAAGAGGTAGCGAGAGGCGTTTTCGTGCTGGTACGCCCGCTGGATCAGCTCGGGAGCGCGTTCCTCTTCCTGGAGGATGAACCCACGGGTGTAGAAGGGGTGCGGGGCCTTTTCGTCGGCAAGAAAAGCCAGCTCGCCGGCGTCGGGGGTAAAGAGGTCATAGCAGGCGGCAAAGCCGCTCATTTTCGCCACGTACATGAATCCTGCGTCAGCGACGAGGAGCGGTCGCGGGGCCAGCTCTTCGAGGTGCATGAACACCCGGTTGTGCCAGTCCAAATCCGGCTGCAGGTAATGAAAGACCATCACTTCCGGGGAGATAGCGGCAAGCTTTTGGCAGAGGTGTTGATAGATCCGGATGGACCCCTGGCCCCGCCCGGTATCGCCGGCGAGCAAGGCCAGGGGCGGTTCAATCCCAAGGACTTGCGCAGCGATGCCGGCCGCCGCCAGGAGCGCGGGCGTGCCGCGGCCGATGGGAATGCGCTGCTGGTCGAGACGCAGGTCACCTTGCCTATACCGGCAAGGACCTTCATACAGAGGAAAATCGTCCCGGGGGATGGTGCCGACAATCAACCAGGACATCGACGGAGAAGTTCCTCGTAGGCCAACTGCAGCGCGTAGCCGCACAGCGTGTGGCCGATGCTGCGCGGCGGGGGGGCCTCATGCAGGGATTTACCCACCAGGCTCTCCGCCAGAAAGGGCACATCCGGGCAGCCACCCCCCGAAACATTCACAATGCGAAGATCGTTCTTATCGATGGTGATCTTCATGTTGGCCGCCCGGACCATGACATAGTCCCCAAAATCTTTGGTGTGAAACAGTCCCACGGGTTCCAGAAGCAGGTCCTGCAGGGGCAGGATCTTGAGCGGGGTAATCCTCGCCCCGGCCAGAAGCTCTGCAATTTTCAACTGGGAAACCAGCGGGAATTCGATTACCAGGTCGCACCCCGTGCGCAGATCGGGAGGCGGGCCTTTCACGGAAACAGCAAAGCCTGCCTCCTTGAGCAGCGACTCGGCCCGGATCACCTCGCTGGTGTGGTGGAAGACCAGAATCCCCTTCTCCGAGCGACCGTCAGTCTTGTGTTTGGCGCCGACAACGTTGCCGGCCATTGCCGCAAGCTTTTTCCAGAACATGCCTATTTACCACGACTCTTCAGATGCCGCAAAACAAGTCAAGCAACGTAAGCTCTGTCAACGAACCAGGATCAAATGGCGGTCCTCACCTTCCCGCCGCTCTTCGCGCACTTCCCAGCCTTTGGCGCGGGCAGCACGGCTGACGTTCTCCCGACTGACTTCATTGTCAACGATGACCTCGATCTCACCGCTTGCCTTTTTCTGTATTTTTGACATCACCAACAGCACCGGTTGCGGGCAGGAAAGGCCCCGGGCATCGACGATCTCACTCATTGCATCCTCCTTCGCCCGATCAGGCGCGAGCGCGTTCGATATTGCCGAACGCGATAACCAGACAGAATACCAGGCACACCACCACCGCGGCCATCCCATGGGGACCGATGCCTGCCGGCGAGCTGGCCAGACCGAAGTTGTGGGCAATGGCCGCCCCGGTAATCATCCCGAAAACGAACACCCCGGCGTCGGCGTCCCCTTCTCCGGACATGAAGAGCTGCCGTCCGGGGCAGCCTCCGGCCAGAGCAAACGAAAACCCGGCCACCAGCATGCCTGCGAAATTCCAAAAAGCCTGCGTATGGGCAACGGGTTGTTTTTCGAAGCCGGGATGGAATTGCCCCAGCACCAGGTTGGTGACCAGGGCAGCCGCCAGCAGGGCGAGAAAGCCGGAAAAGAGGTGCATCTGCCGAAAGAGAATGAGGTCTCGCAATGCTCCCATGGTGCAGAATCGGCTGCGTTGAGCGATAAAACCCACCAGCAGGCCGATCCCGAGGGCGATGAAGAGCGGCGCGTGCGCGGCTCCCGGCCCCTTGGCACTGTAAAAGAGCACCCCACTTTGCGTCTGACCTTCCACCGGAGGATAAATGATCCGCAGCACCAGCAACCCGAGCATGAGCAGCGGCATGAGCAGACCGGTGCCGAAACTCTGTTTCTGGTTGCGGCCCAGACTGTAACCCTGTTTGAAAAAGAGGGTGCCGATCCACACCCCGACCACCAAGCCGGCCAACCCCAAAAGGGCATTGCCGTCGCCACCCGCCAGCCGCAGCAGCGTGCGCCACGGGCAACCCAGGAACACCAGCGCCCCGATCATGGCGGTCATGCCCAGCACGAACCGGGCCAGAGGCGCCGAACCGCCCCGCGATTGGTATTCGCCCGTCGCCAGGGCCGCACCGAACGAACCCAGCACAAAACCGAGAATTTCCGGCCGCAAATATTGCACCACTTCCGCCCGGTGCATGCCGATGGCACCGGTGATGTCCCGATCGAAGCAAGCCACACAAATTCCCATGTTACCGGGATTGCCCAGCTTTTGCAGCAATGCCGCCAACACCCCGATAAGCGCTCCCACCGCGATCATGCCCGTTCGCGTCGCAAACCAATTCCCAGTCTTCTCCACTCTCCGCCTCCTCGTTGAATGCTCTCGTCATCAGGTTCGGGTCAGAGGACAGCTTAATTCCTCCGCTCGATAGACATGCCTGCTCTGGCAGTGAGGGCATGGAACCGCCACTTCACCCGTCACTGTCCTCATCTCCTGAATGCCCTCCTTAATTTGCAGCTCACCCACGATGTGCCAGTCATATGAGAAGAAGTCTTTCCCTGTCCGGGGACACCGAAAATAGAGCTCCAGCGGTTCTATCCATTTCTACAGGGCGTTTCCCTGTTGGTTGAGCAACTGAAGTGGTGCGGTTCCGAAACCACGAATCCAGTGCTTCCTAAGAGCCAGCCCGAGTTCAATCCAGAAAACCATGGAATTCTATTGAAAACCCAATTCATTATAAAATCGGAAATCACAATGAATGAGCCGCTTTGCTATAGGTATTTGCCGATCCGAACTACCTTTGATGCCGGGCGGGACAGTGCCCGCTATCAGGCAACCAGCTCCAGAAAAGCCTCGATCCTGGTTCTCAGCTGCTCGGTGTCGGAAGCGAGATAATCCTTTCCTATCCCCTGGCCATGCCGTGGAGGGCCGCGCCTATAGCCCCCACCATATCGGGCTCGGCGGGAACAACGACCGAGACCTTCAGGTACTCCTCCAGGACCCGCCTGGCACACGGATTGTGAGCCACCCCTCCGGCGAAGACCAGCGGGGCTTGCATCCCCACCCGGCGGAGCATGCCGACCGTCCGCTGAATGATCGCCAGATGCAGGCCCATGGCGATGTTTTCCGCGCGTTCCCCACGGGCCATGAGCGAGGTCGCCTCGCTCTCCGCAAAGACCGTGCACATGCTGTTGATCTGAATGCGCTTGTCCGAACGCAGCGCATACTCTCCGAAGGCCTCGACGGGGATCTGCAGGGCCGTCGCCATGAACTCCAGAAACTTCCCCGTGCCTGCGGCACAGCGGTCGTTCATCTCGAATTTGGCCACCCTGCCGTGAGGGGCGAGCAAAATCACCTTGGTGTCCTGACCGCCGATGTCGAGGACCGTGCGGGCTTCGGGAAAGAGATAGCGGGCTCCCAGCGCGTAGGCCTGGATTTCGGTGATCGCCGTCACGTTCAGCTTGTGAAGGGAGTCGGCAAAGAGCTTGCGGCCATAGCCCGTGGCAACCACCCGATTCACGTTCAACCCATCAAGGAGCTTTTCGCATTGGGCCAGGGGATCAAAGGTCGTCGGCACCTTCACCTGCCGGACCGGATTCGCACCGTCAAATACCACCAACTCAATGGACCGGGAGCCGATGTCGATGCCGGCAACAGTCTCATGAACGTTCATTTTCTCTTCCTGTATCCATAAAAGGAGGGAGCTCAAGCGACACCCAGCCGCCGTCACCCTATAAAAGGAAAGACCGGCGAGAGCAAATCGGTAATGTGAATGGCAATCGAGGTTTAGTATTGAAAGAAGCTATCCGGAAACTCAGCGAAAACGAACCGCGCAAGCATGACGACGGGTTCTCACGTACGAAGGGCAACGGTCACGCGCAGCAGCCAGCAAAGCACCTCGAAGTTCCCCAGGATGCTGTAGCCCCCACATTGGCACTCATTAGAAACTGGAAGAATTCGTCGGTTTTCTGTTAAGCTTGTAACAAGACCTCAACGTGACGGAGGAACAGGCATGAAGAAACAGCTGGTGATACTTTTGATATCGGTGCTTTTGGGCGTTTTCGCCGTATCGGCGCAGGCGGCGTCTGACCTCCCGGATGAGAGCAGAATCGGCGTGGCGCCTGGTGGATCGCAGCATGCCGGGCGGTCCCTGGTGAGCTCTTCAGCAAAAACGGAGGCTGAGGTGGCGGCTCCAATCCCCAGCAAGAAGCCCACGACCGGTCGGATCGAAGTGGCGGTTGAGCGGGAATTTAGCGTGACTTTGCCTTCCAACCCCACAACCGGCTATCATTGGGAGCTGGCGGCACCCTTGGCCGAAGGCATCGTAAAGCTGATGGACAGCACCTATCAGGCGCCGGCCACCGGCCTGCTCGGTGCCGGCGGAGAGGAAATCTGGACCTTCAAGGCGGTCGGGCGAGGGGAGACGGTCATCGAGCTCAAGTATGTGCGGCCCTGGGAAAAGGACGTGGCACCTGCGGACCGTGCTTCCTTCAGGGTAACGGTCCACTGAGGGGCTGCCTTTCAACCGTCTATCCGCATTCGATTCCCGGTGGCGGGGCACTGGCCGGCTTCTCCAATCTTCTCAGCCCTCGCGCCAGCGCCTCATGTTCTCCTGGCAGCAACGGATAGGAACAGACCTCTCCCCGGTAGTCCCGGAAGGTGAGTTCCTCCCGGTCGATTCTTTCCACCGAATTCGGTAGCAGCGGTACCTTGCCGCGCCCCCCCGGGAGGTCGACCACAAAGTGAGGGATCGCCATTCCCGAAATCCGGTTGCGAAGAGCCGCGAGGATCTCGAGGCCGGTGAGGATCGGCGTGCGGAAGTGAGCGGCACTCTGAATGAGATCCATTTGCATCAGGTAATAGGGGCGCACTCTCGCTCTGAGCAGGCTTTGAAAGAGCTCTCCGAGCACCTCCGCCTGATCGTTGACTCCTCGCAGGAGGACCGTCTGGCTGCCCAGCGGAATCCCGGCATCGGCCAACAGGTGGCAAGCCCGGTTCGCTTCCGGGGTGAGCTCCCGCGGATGATTGAAGTGAAGATTCAGATAGATGGGATGGTAGCGAGCCAGCATCCCCGTCAGCGTCGTGGTGATGCCATGAGGAAGCACGCAGGGGAGGCGGGAGCCGATCCGGATCACCTCGACGTGGGCAATCTGCCGGAGACTGCTCAGGATCGCGTCGAGCCTTGGGAACGGCAGCAGGAGCGGGTCGCCTCCCGACAGCAGCACGTCTCTGATTTCCCGGTGGGCGGCGATATACTTCAAACCCTCTTGAAAACCTTCTTCCGTCAGCGGCTGCGGGTTTTGCCAGCGGCGCTTGCGGGTACAGAAGCGGCAGTGGACGGCACATTCCGACGACACCAGCCAGAGCACCCGGTTGCGGTAGCGATGCACGAGGTTCGGAACCGGTGAGAGGTTTTCCTCATTAAGAGGATCTTCCCAGCCCGTTCGATCTTCCAGTTCCACGGCATCCGGCACCACCTGCCGCCAGATGGGATCACCCGGGGCGCCAATGAGCCCGGCGTAATAGCGGGTCGAACGGAAGGGATAGTACCGCTCCACCCCGTCGAGAAGCTCAGCCCCGACGTGCCAGCCGCGTAGAAATTCTTTCAGCGATGACTCGGATGTTCCCATAATACCCTGGTCCCGCATGCCTTCCCCGCAAAGTGCGGCATCCTAACACATCCCTTTTCGTTTGTAACCCTCACCGGGATGGGCTAGATTGCCTTTCCTTCGGTTGGATTGATCGCTCACCGCGCCCGGGCCTTGGTGCGACGGCAGCGCCCCACAATGGTTCAACTGCTCCAGGGAGTCATCATGCACGATTGGCTGACCGTCTATGGAAACCGGCGAGTGCTCGGTCTGCTCGGCCTGGGTTTCTCCTCGGGACTCCCCCTGGCGCTCATCGGCACCACGCTGCAGGCCTGGATGACGGTTGAAGACGTTGACCTCCGAGTGATCGGCATCTTCTCGCTGGTGGGCTTGCCCTACACCCTCAAAGTGCTTTGGGCACCGGTCATGGACCGTTTCACGCTGCCCTGGCTGGGACGACGCCGAGGTTGGATCGTCCTCACCCAGCTCGTTCTGGCGGTAGCCATCTTCACCCTCGGGCTCTCGTCTCCCAGCCTCATGCCATGGGTGGTTGCAGCCCTGGCGCTGACCATCGCCTTTGCCAGTGCGAGCCAGGACATCGTGATCGACGCTTATCGGGCGGATGTGCTGTATGAAAAGGAACTGGGCGCCGGCGCCGCAACCACGGTGGTGGGCTATCGCCTGGCCATGCTGACCTCGGGCGCCATTGCCCTGATCGTCTCCGATTACCTGCCCTGGCACCAGATCTACCTCGCCATGGCAGGCCTGATGCTCGCCAATATCCTCTTCACCGTAGCGGCTCCGGAACCCACCGACCGGGCAATCCCGCCGAAAACGCTGAAAGATGCAGTATGGGAACCGCTCTTGACCTATTTCCAACGCTCGGGCGCGGTCGCCATGCTCGTGTTCATCATGGTTTACAAGTTGAGTGACGTCATTGCCGGGGCCATGACGACCCCGTTCCTGCTCGAGGTCGGCTTCAGCCGCACCGATGTCGGTACGGTGAACAAGGCGTTCGGCCTGGCCAGCACGGTTTTGGGAACGCTGGCCGGCGGCGGCATCATCGCCAAGATCGGGATCAATCGGTCGCTTTGGATTTTCGCCTTTCTTCAGGCCCTTTCCAATTTTGCCTTCACGGCGCTGGCGCTGGTTGGGAAAAACTACGCGGTGATGGTAACGGCCATCGGCCTCGAAAACCTGTTCGGAGGCATGGGCACGGCAGCTTTTGTGGCTTTCATGATGCGCCTCTGCGACAAGCGCTTTACCGCCACCCAATACGCCCTGCTCACCAGTTTCATGGCCGTTACCCGGGTGCTGGCCGGGGCCCCGACCGGCTTCATGGTCAACGCCCTGGGCTGGCCCATGTTCTTTGCCGTGAGCATCCTCGGAGCCCTGCCCGGGATCCTGCTCCTGCCCCATTTTGCGCCGTGGAGGGAAAGAACCGCAGCCGACTGACAGCCTGCCGGCAGCGGCGCCATAGCGCCCGGTAATGCTCGTCGGAGGAAAGTGACCAGCAGTCCCGGGCGTCCCTGGAAATTCCGTCTGCCGGTGGCTGGCGACCATGTTAGAATATGCCGCCAGAGATTACGAATAGACTAGGACCAGGGATGCCGATAACGCCGGGAGACGGGCATATGCCGCGCATGCGAGCTGCTGGGATGAGACTCTTTGCAGGTGGTTTCGCCCTGCTCGTCCTGGCCCTCAGTTTCAATGCCCTGCTCAGCTACGGATCGCTCGAAAAACTCTACGTTGCCTCCATCGTTTCAAGCTATCAGGTCGTGGGCAAGGATCTGCAGCGAAAGATCGAGCAATCCTTACGCTTCGGCAAGAGCATCCAGAAATTCATCGGGATGAACAGTCTGCTCGAAGAAACCAGAAACCGTCTTTCCGCCAGAATCGAGGCCCGGGATGCCACCCTCGCGGGCCTGCAAACCCAGCAGAAACCTGTACGGCACCACGTTGCGGTGTCGGTGGCTCTGCCCGACACAACCATCCTTTACAGCGCTGACGAAGACCTCGTAGGCACGCGCATCCCACCGAAGGTCTGGCTCCCCCACGATTCCTCCGGTCCAGCGGTCGACCAACAGGCCGCGGCTTATACCCAACACGGGCACGCATACTTCATCAACCTGCCGATTCGGGACCGTGAAAAAAAGTGGGTGGCAAACATCATCATGGGCTTCGACGAAGAACAGGTGGAATCCCTCCTTCGCCAACTGGTGGCCCGGGATCTCCGAATCATAGCGATCATCACCGCCTTCTGCACCATCATGTTGCTGCCGGCGCTCGGTTTCCTGCTGAGAGATTCGGCTCTTCTCAATGGCCGAAGGTATTCGAGGATCAAGCTTTACACGGTTCTCATGGTCATTGTCGGGTCCGCCCAGATCTTCTTCTCTGCTTTCAATATGAACGATTACCGCACCTACCTCCTCCAGATCACCCGCGAACAAGTCCACACCCTGATCCTGTTTCTCAAACAAGACGTCGAATACCTCTTCAGCAAGGGCATTCAAATCGAGCGCCTGGTCAAGATGGATGTGGTGATGGGTGAGATCCTGGCGGCATCGCCGGAACTTGATGATCTGACGATTTTCAATCAGACGGGAAAGCCTCTCTACCGTGCCACCCGTGAAGGGATGATGGATTTTCAGAAGACGCTGGAAGCGCTTGCCATACCACTCCCGGCAACCGGCCCTGCCGAAACCGCCGCCTATCAACTGGAGGTTGAGCTGGTGGGCGACGCGGGCCCTGAAGGCCGCATCGTGGGCACGATCTCGAAGGAGGCCATCACCACCAAAATCCAGGAAGTGCTCCTGGATTCGGCAACGGTTCTCGCCATTTCACTGCTCTTTTTGGTGGAAATGTTGGTGCTCCTGCTCCCCTTTATCGAGCGGCAGAGCCGTGGTGACGGGTCTGCTGCGGTTCATTATCAAACCATGCGGCCAGCAGCGTTCCTGTTTCTCTTTGGCGTCGATATCTGCATTTCCTTTCTGCCGCTATACATGGAGCAACTGTACACACCGCTTCCCGGGCTGTCGAAAGAGATCGTTATCGGGCTTCCCATCTCCGCACGCATGCTTTTTACGGGAATCTCGATGCTGGCTGCCGGAGCCTGGTGCGACCGTCGCGGATGGCATGAGCCGTTTGTGAGCGGGCTCGTGCTGGCCGGGATCGGCTTCCTCTACGCTTGGCTGGCGCCCGGCGCGTTTCACTTTATCGCCTCACAGGCGCTTTTCGGGCTGGGCTACGGTGCTTCGCTGATGGCTTCACAGGGCTTTATCATCGCCTGCACTGATGAAACGAACCGGGCGCGCGGCCTTGCCCAGTTGTGGGCGGGAGTCTATGCGGGAAGTATCTGCGGTGGTGCCGCGGGCGCCATGCTTGCCGAGAGGATCGGGTACGGCCCGATTTTCCTGGTGGGCGCCCTCATTCTCTTCATGATCGTGCCTTATACGCTGATATTTTTACGGGGAACCACCGGCAGGACCCCAGCCGAGGCGCGCGAACCCGAACCTCGAGCCTATACCGGACGTCAGGTCTTTGCGTTCGTATCCGACCGCAGCCTCTTGAGTCTCATTCTTTTCAGCAGCTTCCCTACCGCCGTCGCACTGGTGGGGTTTCTCAATTACTTCATCCCCATCTACCTGAACCGGATCGGCACCACCCAGTCCAACATCGGACGGGTCCTCATGGTCTACGGAATTTGCCTGATCTACGTGGCGCCGTTGCTCAGCCGGCACATTGACGCCTGGCCGAGCCGCAAACCGTTTATCGTCGCCAGCGGCGCTCTCGGAGGAGTGGCCGTCATCATCTTCTCCTTCCTGGAAGGAGTGTGGGGCATTGCCCTATCCGTATTATTGCTGGGACTTTCCAGCAGCTTTGGGTTCGCTTCCCAGAGCGCATATGTATTGCGGCTGGAGGTGAGTCAGGAACTCGGAAGGGGCCGGGCTTTGAGCATCTATTCCTCCACCAACCGTCTTGGCCAGGTGCTTGGACCGATAACTTTTGGCTGGTTGATGGTGGCAACAGGCATCAACGCGGGGATCGGCTATTTTGGCGTTGCCTATCTGGTGCTGACTGTCCTTTTTCTACTGGTAGCTCGCAATGATGGCAAAACGACTGTTTGACTGCGCGTTATCCCGCAATGGGAGAGCATTTCGAGCAGTAGCGGCGGTGCCGGTTACGGAGATCCTTCGCTGGCCTGATGAAGACCGCCAGAGACTCAGGCTGGAGCTGAAGAGGCTGTTTCGAGAAGCCTTCGTGCGGATGCCCATGGGCGAGCTTCACGACTGGGTTGGGGACTACTTTGCAGCACCTGCCCGGGGTTTGCAGCGGCACGCTCTGCTGCTCGCCGATGACGCCGATCAGCTCGCTGCCACCACCCTTTTCGATTGCGGCCCGCTCGAAGGCGGCGGCAGGACCCTGCAGGGCATCTACATTGTCGACCGGGCGGTTGCCCCGGCATATCAGGGTTGCGGTCTGGGGCAAAACATGGCGGCGGAAATCCTCGTTCAGTTTCAGCCGGATATCCTCATGACCACCTGTACCCAGTCCTCCTCGCTCCATTCCTGGATTCGCGTCGTTCGGCAGGCCTTTGCAGGGACTTTCGAAGCCTTCCCCCACTGGGAACAGGAAACGCTCCAGCCTCTCCCGGCCACCCTCTTCGAGCTTGCCGTTGGCGCTTTTCGCCGGCTCTACCTGGGAGTCGCCAACGGGGCTCAGGAGCAGGTCGACCGGGCCGTGGCCGGCCTCTCGCCCCTGCTGGTCAGGAAAGGGGTTTATGGCCAACGCTATGATACCCTCCCGTGGGAGCAGAGAGGGCGAAAGGACGCCCTTGCCCAGGCGCTGGGAGCGGGTGCCGGGGATGGTATCCTGGTCGTGGTGCTGCGCAGGGAGCTGAGGGCCGGTCATCATGAGTGAGAGGTCATTCCATATCAGAACAGCAGCTGCTCATGACCCCAGGAACACCCGAAGACCCATGAAGAGGACCGCAGTTGACCGGCAGCTCGCAGCTCGCAACTCGCAACTTTTCGAAGGCAGGAGACAAGATGACGTTTTCGGCGGTCTTCGTGCTGGCAACCGCCGTGCATCCCTGGAATGGCTAAAATGCAGCATCTCGATCTGAATCAAAGGGCCACCGAATTCCTGGAATCCCTGCTTGACCGGGTGCGGGCAAACCTCCCCGCCCTCGATCGGGCCCTGGCCCACTACGGCCGGCTTTCGCTCCTCGACTATCTCGGACAGTTCTCCGCCACGGTCGAACCCGCCCTTCAGAGCCGTGAGCCGCTCCTCCACATCGTATACCGGTGCGCGGAACCGCTGCTGGGAGCCGCCGTCGCCAAGCGGGTGGCGGACGACCTGGCCTCACAACCGCTCGTCCTGACTGCCAATCATCACGGGGTGGACTATTACGCTCAGACCCTGCAAAGCCGCCTCATCCTGGCTCTGCGCAATATCAGCGGGCTGTCCCCGGCGAAGACGCTTCCGGTATTCGCCTGCGGCAATATCCCTTTGAATAATCTGACCTACCCACGCGGCCTGTTATTCTATCGCCCGGCGGCCGGTAAAGAGGCGGACGGACCTTATCGCTTCCCGCTCTTTCCGGATCGGCTGAAGAGGACCATGGTTGCTGCCACGCCGGCCTGGGATGCCGCCTTGCTTTCCCAGGCCCGTGCGCGGCTCCGTGGTTTGGCTCGCCAGGGAAGGCTTGCTCCCGATACCGCCCTTGCCGCTCAAATGGTGCTCGCAGAAGACTATCGCTCCGTCATCCGACCTGCACTGCCGAGCTATTTCCAGCAGGCAACGGCGGTCAACCGTCTCATCTGGCAGAGGCTTTTTGCCCGCGGGCTGAATCCTCCCGAAATGGTCTATCTTGAACTCGAGTACCTTGCCTCCGAACTCCTTCGGCAGGATTTGGTCGATCGGCAGAGCCTTGCCCATGGAGTCTTCTTTGGCAAGGAGTTGCGGGAGGGAGTGCTGGCAGCATTGGATGGCATCAGGGGTTGCTGGAACCGGGGGGCGCTCGGCCGAAGGTTCGCTGCCGAGCCTCGGGAAGGCCATGCAGCCGGAGCGGCTGCGCCCTGCGGGACGGTCTTCTTCTGGGGGCGGGACGCCGCGGGCCGGCGCATTCCTCTTGATCTGTACCCCTCGGGATCAGGAAAGACCGTCCTGCGTGGCAGGGACGACGGCGGCAGGATCACGGAGATCCCATGGTCTCCGCAAACGCTTGCCGACTCTCTCGAAGTTCGCCGGCTGTACCCTTCGCTTTTCACTTCCTTTTTAGTGCTGGCCCTGGCGCGTGGCGTTTCCTGCATCGGAGGCTACTACCAGGGAGAATACCTGCCGGCGATGCAGCGCGGTCTGGCGGCCGCCCTCAGGGGGACGGCGGGATACGGTGATGTCGCCCGCACAATTCTCCGGGTACCGACAGACCTCTATTTCGACGGCATGGCAGCGGTGATGAGCCGCACCGCGGATGGTGGCCTGGTTCCCGCAGGACCGCTGGAAATCATCGCAGGGGGCGGCCTGACTCCCGACGACATTGCGAGAATGGGCTCGCTGACAGTCTCCGAAGCCCATCTGGCCGGTCTGTATGAGACGGTTCCCGACGCTTTTCCGCCTGAATTGCGGATGGCCAACTGGCGGAGGGAGCTGGCGAATGCCTGTTCCGCCCTGTTCGAGGGAAAGGTCGTGATCCGATGATACCACCACGACCGAAGCGAGGAGCCGGGCACTCACTGATGAGGATGATCCACCATCTCGGTGGTTGTTAGAGGACAACGGGAGCGCTGCTTCAAGTCATGGATTGACGATCTCCTGGAAGATTTCGTCAGCAGCTCCCAGGGTGTCCACCGGGGGATCGAAACCGATAAGGGCTGAGGTTCTCAGGTTGATGGCGATCTTGGGGGGGCCCTCGAAGACCTGGTCCAGTTGCCGCGGCTTGGCGCCGTTCAGGATTTTCGCGATCGTCTCAGCGTAGTAGCGCCCTACGTATTTGAAGCTCGCTTGCGAGATGCTGAGCAGAAACCCCCATTGGACTTCGTCGGAACCGGATTGAGAAAACGTCGGGACGCCGCAGGAAATGGCAATCTTCGCCAGTTCCGGAATGCTCTTCCGGTTCACCCCATTTTGCTTGGTAACATAGATGGCATCCGCCTTCTGGCAAAACTCGCGGAAGCATTGCACAACACTTTCTGCAGCCATCTTCGAATCAGGGATGTCATCCTTTGTGTAGCACTCGATGATTTCAAAGTTGCGCTCAGCCGCCACTTCTTTGACTTTTTCCAGGGCCGCATAGCTCCTGCCGGAATCGGTATCCGCATAAGCCACACCCAGTTTTTTGAATCCGACAATATCATGGAAGATGCGAACCTGCCTTTGGAAACGGGAAGGATCAACCCGTGCCGTAAGGTGGTCATACCCTGAATCGTCGACGCTCTTGATGATCCCCGAAGCCACCGGCTCGCTCGTCGAAATCACCAGGGTGTTGGTATCGTGGTCATCGTTCGCGAGGTCTTTCCCCGCCCAAGTGCCGGCCGCAATCATCAGGTCCAGATCTTTTTGCTCGCGCAACCGCTTCATGATCTCGGACGCAATCTGCTTTCTGGTCGTCTCGTCCCACGAAATCGAGTACCAGGCATCTTTGACGAACTCCAGGTAGTTGCTCTTCGCCTCGGTGGCGAGCCAGTTCCAGAGATCCCCGGTCCGCTTCGGTTCCTGCGCCGGAATTTCCGCTCTCTCGATCCATCCGAGGTCCATCAGGGCCCTGACGGTTGCCGTGAGTGATGCCTGATAGTCAGGGTAATCGCCCCCCTGATAGTAGCCAAGACGCCATTTGGCACCATTTTTCAACTTTGGAGTGACAGTGAAATCCCCCTTGTCAGCGGCAAATCCGAGCGTCTGGACCAGCAACAACAAGACTGACAGGATCACACAACCCTTGGCGATTCTCTTCATTCCAACCTCCCGGACAACCATGCCAGTTAATGAAACCATGGCCAGGCAGCCAGTGACTGTTCTACCATGCGGCCATTTCCCGGCCCCGGCACACCCTGATACCCTTGTCCTTGAGCATGGTGGCAAATTTCTGCATCACCTTTGCAACACTTGAATGCTTCATAATCAATTGGCCAGCGAAGATAAAGGATTATTGTCTCACCCAACCGTCTTTCCAGCACCTGCAAGACCATTACTCTGTGATATAAAGGAGTGACCCCTGATGCTGCTGACCAGCAGCTTTTGAAGAAGAGTGCCCGTGCAAGTCCATTTTCTAATGCAGGCAGAAGGGAGCAATCCTATCCTTGGCTGAATTGATTATCGATCTTTCAAAGCTCCAACACAATCTTGAGGTTATTCAAGCACTCTGTGCGCGACACCGCCTCGACCTGGTGGCGGTCGCCAAGGGATGCAACGGGGTTCTGCCCGTCATCAAGGTTTTCCAGAAATGCGGAGTCAGCAATGTCGGCTTTTCGCGGCTCGCTGATGCCATAAAGGCAGCGCCCGTGCTCACCCGTCGGCCGTGTTTCATTTCGATTCCCTCCCCCGAGCAGACTGAAGCAATCGTCCAACAATTCGGTTCGAGCCTGCATTCTGAGCTCCTCACGATTCAGGCTGCAGCAGCCGCTGCCGAGCGGACTTCACAACCTCATGGGATCATCTTGATGACGGATATCGGGGACTTGCGAGAGGGGGTGGAGCCTGACGAGGTTGTCCCGACGGTGCGGGCGATCCTGGAGATGAGAAGCCCCTTGCTCGAACTGTGGGGGCTCGGCGGTACCCTGGGCTGTTGCTCGGGGACCCTTCCAGACGCCCAGAACCTGGGGCTGCTTCAGGAACTCGCCCTGGAGACGGAACGCTGCACGGGGCACAGCATCAAGACGCTCTCGATCGGCGGCTCCGTCATCATTCCCTGGATCGAGAAAGGCCTGCTCCCTTCAAGAATCAATCAGGTGCGGATGGGTGAGGCGATTCTGCTGGGAACCATCCCCGCTCTCGGCCAGAGGCATGAAGCCCTCTTCCCTGACGTGTTCCTTCTCCGAGGGACCGTGCTCGAGGCCAGGGAAAAGGCCTCCATGCCGACAGGTCGGCAGGGCAGGGATGTGTTCGGACAGGCGCAGACGTTCACGGACCGGGGAAGGCGGCTGCGCTGCATCCTTGATTTTGGCATTCTTGACACCTACCCAAAAGGACTGACAGCAGTGATGGCGGGGTTGGAATTCATCAATTCGAATTCCGACTATACGATTATCGATGCCACGGCAACGGGCCGGAAGTGGAAACCGGGCGATTCTATGGATTTTATTATGAATTATCAAGCCCTTATCCGGGCCTTCCATTCTCCTCATCTGAGGACAACCGTCGCCGATGACGGGCTGACCGGAGTTGCATAACCTGTAGAGAGGTGAGGTATGAGAGAAACGTCTTTCACACTGCTTGTGGGTCTCTTGATACTTCCGTGGCTGGTCTGTTCCGGATTGTGCCCGCCGGTGCTGTCGGCCCAACCCCGTGAACGAACCATTTCGGTCAGCCAGTTCATGCTCCATCCTGCGCTGGATGCCCTGCTCAAAGGCTTCCGCGAGACGCTGCAGAGTGACGGCTTCCAGGTCAGGTATCACATTCATGTTGCCAACGGGGATGACGCCACCAACGTCGAGATCGCGAAGCGGATCGCGAGCGAACATCCCGACCTGGTGCTGGCGCTCAGCACCCCGTCCGCGCAGGCCTGCCACAAGCACCTGCCGAATGCCATCATCCTTTTTTCCGCAGTCACCGACCCGGTCGCTGCCGGCCTCGTGGCCGGTCTCGAGCAGCCGGGCCCCCAGATCACGGGTATGACCGATATGAGTCCCGTCGAGCGTCATATGGTGCTGATTCAGGACCTGCAGCCAACCTTGAAAAAGCTGGGCGTGCTCTACAATGCCAGTGAAGCCAATTCACTCAGTCTGGTCCGGCTCGTTCAGGAGGAATGCCGGAAGCGCGGGCTGGAAATGGTCCCCAGGACGGTGGAAAAGAAGGAACAGGTAGCCGAAGCCGTTGCTGACCTGGTGGCGGCCAGCGATGCCATTTATGTGCCGACGGATAATACCGTGGTTTCGGCCATCGATACCGTGGCCAGGATCTGCGGCAGGAACCGCCGCCCCCTCTATGCCGCCGATGTGGACTCCGTACCGCGTGGAGCCGTCGTTTCCCTGGCCATCGACTATTACAGCATGGGTCGGCAGACGGCGCGCATGGCGGAGCGTCTGCTGCGGGGAGAAGCGCCTTCGGCCATCCCGGTGGCATCCCAGGAAGATTTTCGGATTCACGTGAATCTCAAGGCCGCCGCGTTGATGGGCATCGAGGTCCCGGTTTCCCTCCTACAGTCGGCGGATGTGATCTACGACTCGTTTCCCGAATAGAGTCCCGCTGTGGTTAGCTGCCGCAACCGCAATTTTGAGCTGGTTTCTAGGCCGCAGCCTTCTGTAGCCTTCGCCTGCTTTTCGTGAGTTCCTCATAGAGGATGAGAATGGGACTGGCCACAAAAATGGATGAGTAGGTCCCGACAACCACCCCTGCCAGGAGGGCAAAGGCAAAATCGTGGATGACCGTGCCGCCCAGAGCGAAGAGACAGACCAGCACAAACAGCACAGTGCCAGCAGTGAGGATCGTCCGGCTCAGGGTTTGATTGATGGAATTGTTGATCATTTCCGCGAAAGGCTGTTTGCGATCCTTGTGGCGGTTTTCGCGGATGCGGTCAAAAACGATGATGGTGTCGTTCAATGAAAAGCCGACCAGGGTCAGGAGGGCGGCAATCACTTCCAGGGTGAATTCTTTGTCGAAGAGCACGAACAAGCCCACCGTAATGATCACATCATGGACCAGTGAAAGCACCGCTCCGAGGGCATAAGGCAGTTTCAGAAACCAGCAGAGCAAGAGCAGGAAGACCAGGGCGCCGAAAATCAGGTAAACGACATTCAACCCCATGGCTTCCAGGAGATAGACCCCCACCAGCAGAACCCCGCCCATGACGCCGCTGATTGCCCATTTGAACTCAAAGCGACCGGAGATATACACGGCGATGAACAACAGCGCGTAATAGATGGCTTTGAGGGCCTTCTGTCGCAGGTCGGCGCCAACCTTGGGCCCAACCATTTCGACCTTGCGGACGGTGGTCTGCCCCTCTCCGTAGACCTTGGACAGGACTCCCTGCACCTCGTCGGAGAGGCTTTGCAGTTCGGATGGGGTGATGTCGGCGCGAATCATGAATTCATTCGCATCACCGCTGCCAATCTGCTGAATCATACTTTTGGGAACGATGTCCTGCAGCGCCTCCCGAATGTCCTGGGGTGTGGTCGGTTTGGTGAATTGAACCTGGATCAGCGTGCCGCCGGCAAAATCAACCCCCAAATTCAGCCCACCTCGCCAGAGGATGGCCGCCACGCCCACCAGAATCATGATGCCGGAAATGAGGAATGCCTTGTAGCGAAACCCCACGAAGTCGATGTTGATACCAGGCTTGATGAATTCCATCCCGCTTATCCTTTATTTGAAACTCGAAACCCGGAACTGGGTCTTACCATCACTCATCCCTTCACTCTTCACCTAGATGCTCAAAGTCCGGACGCGGCGCTGGGTCAGGAGGTAGTCAAAGATCACCCGAGTCACCACGATGGCGGTGAAGAGGTTGGCAAGGAGTCCAATCGACAGGGTAACGGCAAAGCCTTTGACAGGACCCGTGCCAAACTGAAAGAGCACCACCGCCGCAATGAGGGTCGTCACATTCGCGTCCAGAATGGTAGCGGTAGCGCGACTGTAGCCGGTCTCCACGGCCGCCCTGGAGGTCTTGCCAAGCCTGAGTTCTTCACGAATGCGTTCATAGATGAGCACATTGGCATCCACTGCCATCCCGATGGTTAAGGCAATACCGGCAATGCCCGGCAGGGTCAGCGTCGCGCCAAAGGCGGCCAGACCGGCCAGGATCAGAAGGATATTCAGGACCAGGGCCAGGTCTGCAATCACTCCCGAAAGCCGATAGTAGACAATCATGAAGAGAACGATCCCGATCGCCCCGATCAGCGATGCGAGCATCCCCTGATCGATGGAATCCTTCCCCAGGGACGGCCCTACCGTTCGTTGTTCCAGGATCTTCACCGGGGCCGGCAGGGCGCCGGCGCGCAACACCACCGCCAGGTCTTTGGCTTCCTGATCCGTGAAGCTGCCGGTGATCGTGGCTTTTCCGCCGCTGATCTTGTCCTGGATGACCGGGGCGGAATAGACCACTCCATCCAGCACAATGGCCAGCCGCTTTTTGATGTTTTCACCCGTCACCCGCTCGAACACCCTCGCCCCCTGGGCATCGAAATCGAGGGCCACGTAGGGGGTGTTGTACTGGCTGTCGATGCGGACTTCGGCGTTGGAGATGGTGGCGCCGGTCAGGAGCGTTCGGTCCTTGAGGACAATCTGGTTTTCCCCCGTGCGGGTCTTGCCGGAGTCGGTCTGGCGCATGGGGTAGAGCTTGGTCCCAACCGGCAGCTTGCCTTCCTTTGCGGCCTGGGGACTGACCTCTTCCGCCACCAGTTTGAATTCAAGCAGGGCGGTCTTTCCGATCAGCGCAATGGCGCGCTGCGGGTCCTGAATGCCCGGCAGCTGAACCAGGATCCGATCTTCTCCCTCCAGCCGAATGTCCGGTTCGGTCACCCCGAACTGGTCGATTCGATTGCGGATGGTTTCGAGCGCCTGGCTTTCCGCCATCTTGCGAACCCGCTGTGCTTCCGTATCCTGAAGGATGAGGTTCACGGTAACGCCCTCGGCCAGCATCTCGGCACCGGCAATCTTGAGGAAGGGGAAGATCTTTTCCACGACTTTCGCAAACTCAGTCTGGTCTTCCGGGCTGGCCAACTGAGCTGCTATCTTCGAACCCCTGGCATACTCCACCTTGATGAAGGGCACCTTCTCGGTGCGCAGGGTCTCCTTGAGATCATCGGCAAGGCGTTCCACATGATTGTCGACCGCTTTGTCAGCCTCCACTTCCAGCACAAGGTGCATGCCGCCCTGGAGATCGAGACCGAGGTGGATCCTTTCCTTTGGCAAAAACCCCTTCCACCACGCTGGCAGAGAGGGACTCAAAGTGGGCGTCAGGTAGACCATCGCCCCAATGAAGATCACCACGATTAGAAGTCCTCGCCATTTCAAGTCGTTCAAGTTGCATCCTCCTGAAGATTTCGAGAGCCTGGTCCACCAGGCAGATCAAGGGAGCTGCGGGAAAATGATTGATTGTTGGGCAGTGCCTCGTCCGGCCCGGTGAGGAGTCCAGCCGACCCGCTTCGCAAGCCAGACCGGCTATTCTACGACTTCACCCCGGGATACCAGCGCCGCAATGTAGCCACGCTGAACTTTCACGCGCACTTTTTCGGCAATTTCCATGGTCACTACCGTCTCGGTGATACCCGTGATCTTGCCCTGTAACCCGCCCTGAGTGACCACGACATCGCCCTTTTGCAGGTTGGTCAGCATCTGCCGATGCTCTTTCTGCTTCTTCTGCTGCGGTCGGATGAGCAAGAAATAGAAGATTGCCACCATCAAGATCAAGGGTATAAAGGCGGCAAACTGGCTGCCAGCCGAAGCGTCGCCTCCCTGCCCTGCGGTTCCCATAGCATGAGCTATCCCAACCCAATCCATGTTGTCCTCCATGACCATAACTATTAAAATTCGCGTTGTTTGAAAACCCGTTCTCGGTCAAATTCGGGCAGGCTCGCCGTCCAGAGCAGCCCACCCCACCAAAATGACGCGTCAATAAACGATATTTTGGTGCACTTGTCAACGTGCTTAACGAATTACTTTGGAGCGAGAATCGGAATTGGTGGTATCATAACTGGTTTCGTCTCTTCGGCCCATGAGGACAACCTGCGACGATGAACCTTGCGCCATTGCAGAAGCAGATTCAGACCAACTGCGACATCTCGGACGCCCGTCATGCCGGTCTGTATTCCCTGTGTGGCCTTCTGCTCCGCCTCCGCGACCTCTACAAGTGGGAACATGCCCTGCTGCCCTGGCAGGAACCCGACCCGGCAGTGCTGCTCGAGTGGGTCGAGACCCGCGAAACGCATTGGGAAACCGTTGCTCAGCACGAATTCCAAGCCTTGAAGGTGGACAACCAAAGCTTCGACCCGTTCGACGTGGCAACCATCAACCTTCGGCTGCGCCCTCTGGGAGTGATTTACGGGGCAGGCTACGTCATGGGTATGAAGCCTTCCTTCTTCCTTGGAGAAGTGACCGCTTCGCGGACCCTGGGAGATCTGCAGATCGACGTCATCGGTCGCGAGTTGGCACGTGATATCTACACCACCCCAGCGATGCGCCAGGGACCGCAGATCTTCGCAAGAACCTCAGCCATGCTCTTCTTCCTCTGGGATCAGATTCTGGAACTGCGCCCGTCGACCAGAGAGGCACTGGTCTTTGCCTTACGGCATTATGGTCTCGAGGCCGAAGCGCTTCGGCAGCAGCCCGCACGACTGGCCTCCGCACTGCACCACGTGGCCGCCCGGGAGCTCGAAGCCTGGATTTACCACGAAGTCGGCGAGGTCCACGAACAGGCCTTTGACGGCCAGGTATGGCATGAAATTGTCGCAACCTATGCCAACAGCCTCGTCGAGATCTTTGCTCGAGTCACCAAGGACCTCCTCGCGGACACTCATCCTGAGGGTCTGCTGGGTCATATCATCCGCCATCGCCGGCACTCGACCCTGGGCTTCTATGTGGCCTTCATGCGCCCCTTCACTCGAGCGGTTTTTCCCGAAATCACCGAGGCGTTTCGGCAATTCAGGCTGGCCGAACAGTGGGCCGTGATCGATGAGGCTCGTTCCAACGGCTATGCCAAGGCAGCATCGCTCGCCCGCCAGTTGGTCGAAATTCACGAGAAAGGCAGCGGGAAACCGCCGGAATGGGCCATCGCGGAAATCCAGGAGCGCCTCATCACTCCCTTGGGGATTCCAGGAACCGCTCTTGAGAGGGCCGATACCAAGGAGCAACCCGACGAACGATGAAATCTCGCATTGTCGAATTCCTCATTTGCCCCCGCTGCCTGCCCTCCGAAACAGACCTGATGCTCGAGGCCAACGACAGCGACGGCGGTGAGGTGGTCAACGGCACCTTGCGCTGCCCGCAATGCCGGACCGAGTATCCGATTGCTGAAGGCATCGCCGCGCTGCTGCCAGAGCCGCCCGACCACGCCCGGCCGGCGGGGATGCCGTATGAGGCCCCAACCATGGTTTCTTCCTATCTCTGGAGCCACTACGCCGATCTCGCCGGAGACGAGGAGGCCACCGGGGCTTACACGCAGTGGGCCGCGCTCTTGGGCGCCGGCGGCGGGATAGGGCTCGATGCGGGCTGTGCGGTAGGGCGCTTCACCTTCGAGTTGGCCCGGAAATGCGATCTCGTAATCGGCTTTGATTATTCCCGTCCGTTCATTGCGGCGGCAAGAAGACTGCTGGGCGAGCGTCGACTGGATTTCCGGGTGAAACAGGAGGGACACCTGTTCGAGCAGTGTACGATTCATCTGCCCGAAGCATGGCAGGTCGGCAACATCGAATTCATCATGGCGGATGCCCAGGCCATACCCGTTCGGAGCCATCTCTCGGCTCGGTCCGCTTCGCTCAACCTGCTGGACAAGCTTCCCAAGCCCCTTTATCATCTCCAGGAACTGAGCCGCACCGCTCGGAAGCAGGACGCTCAACTCCTCATTTCGGACCCTTTCTCCTGGTCGACCGAATGGGCAAACGAGCGAGACTGGCTGGGAGGCACCCATTGCGGGCGCTTTGCCGGCAACGGCCAGGACAACCTGCGGACCCTCCTCGAAGGCCGGACCGGGGAACTGACGCCGTCATGGAGGGTCGATGAGCAGGGCAGCACCTGGTGGAAGATTCGAAATCACCGGAATCACTTTGAATTGATTCGCAGCTGTTACACCAGGGCCAGTCGCTGACCTCGGTGGTTGGCTTTTGGCTCTTGGCTCTTGGAGTATGGGATGATGGCAGCAAGAGATATTGATCTTGAATTCTTGAGCACGCTGACACGGGAAGCCGGCCGGGCCATTCTGGAGGTCTATGAAACCGATTTTGCGGTGGAGCAGAAGGCCGACGCTTCGCCTCTCACCCTGGCCGACCGCCGCTCTCACCAGCTCCTCAGCAGCGGGCTGAAGGCGCGCTATCCCGAGATTCCCGTGCTGTCCGAGGAAGGCCGGGAAGTCCCTTACGCCGTTCGCCGAGGCTGGCCGGTTTTTTGGCTCGTGGACCCGCTGGACGGCACCAAGGAATTTGTCAGGAGAAACGGCGAATTCACCGTCAACATCGCCCTGATCGAGGGAACCGTGCCCACCGTGGGTGTCATCTATCTGCCGGTACCGGATCGCCTCTACCTCGCCGATATCCATCACGGGTGCTGGGAATACCTGCCAAGCGGAACCAGAAAACTGGTCATGGGTATCTCGCCTCCGGCATCCCCTCTGAGAGTGGTGAAGAGCCGCTCCCATCCTTCTCCCGACCTCGAAGCCCTGCTCGCGCCGCTCCCGGCCTACAAGTCCGTCAGCCGGGGCAGCGCCTTGAAGTTCTGTTCCCTGGCCACCGGCGAGGCTGATTTTTATCCTCGGTTGGGCCCCACCTGGGAATGGGATACCGCCGCCGGGCAGGCGATTGTGACCGCCGCCGGGGGCGTCATGGTGGCTCCCGACGGCACCCCGTTCCCCTACAACAAACCCAACCTTGTCAACGGCCCCTTCCTGGCGGCTCCAAGCCTGGCCTGGCTGAGAGAATCGGGAATACTCGACCAGGCGATGAGAATGCATATGGGGTGAAGAGGCTGAATACCGCTCGACCGAATGCCAGGCTAGGCCTTAATATAACGATATTGACCCTGGTCGCTCTCCGTCTCCGAATCATCGCTCCAGTCAGGCAAGGCCCGGCTGACCGTCACCGCGTGAACGGCCGCCGCCCCCGCTGCCTTCAAGGTCTTGGCACATTCGTTGAGAGTAGTCCCGGTAGTGTACACATCATCGACGAGCAGGAGGTGGTGGTCCCGTACCTTGCTTGGTTCACCAACATCGAAGGCATCTTTGACGTTTTGCAGACGTTCCTCGCGCTTCAGGCGGGTTTGCGGCTCGGTCCAGGAGCTTCTGACGAGGGCGTCGTAGGAAACCGCTAGACTCAGCTGACAACCGAGCATCCGGGCAAGCAGGCTCGCCTGGTTGAAGCCGCGTTGGCGCAGCCTTTTCCGGTGCAGGGGGACCGGGATGATCCTGTCCACCGTTGAGACAACGGCTTCCCGCCGGACCATCCGCACCAGCAAGTCGGCCAGTGGCCGCACCCAGTGGAGTTGACCGCCGAATTTGAGCTGGTGGATCCGCTGGCGCACCATCCCTCCGTGATAGGTAGCCGAGCGGGCGGTGTCAAACAGAAACACCGACTGCAGGCAGTCGCCACAGCGGTGATCCGGAGATGAGGGGCTCTTGGGATAGGGCCGCCCGCACTGGGGGCACATTGGGGAGGCAATCCACGGCAGCTCAGCAAGGCAGGCGTCACACCAGAAACCTTGCCCGCTGTGAAGCCAGCTCTTCTCGCAGCCGGCACAGCGTCTGGGGAAAAAGAGCTCCAAAAGCGAAGCTCCGAGTGTTCGGCAACCTTCTTTGGTTATCAATGGGCGGTTTCTTCCTCGACGAGGGGGTGCGCATTTCGCATGTCGTCGCTTCCGGATTCTCAGAACTGCCTTCCGATAAAACCGTGCGCTTCAATTGCGGACTTCAGCCGAATATCCAGGACATCATCCATATCTGATGGTTCAAAATGACCTATCACGTTGGTTTCGACTCGCAACGACCAGTTGGGCCATACCCGGTCTTTTGGGCGTTGGTTCCGATACTCCTTCCGATCCCGTCATCGGCGCCCGCCCCAACGGCCGGGCTGGAAATGTCGAATTTCCGGGATGGTGTAATAGCCTTGCGCCGTTGCCCATTTTCTTCCTGCCGCTTCCAACTCCGTATTCCCGCAGTTGAGGAAGGCTTGGGCCATTTCCGACTTGCCATGAGCATTCAGCGCTTGGATCAGGGTATTCTCCGAGCCCGGTTCACCCTGTTGAATGAAGAACCAATAAGCTCCGGCAACCACGACCAGGTCAGCTTCCTTCATTGCGGACTGCAAAACGCTGGCGGCGCGGCGATCTTCGATCATGCCCAAGGCCAGGGCCGCATTCTGACGCACGTCCTGATTGGCATCCCGGAGAGCGGCGATCAGGGGCTCGACGGCCGGCGCGCCTATCATTCCGAGCGCCCGGCCCGCAGACTCGCGGACCTCCAGGATTTCATCCTGAAGGGCAAAGAGCAGGGGCTCGATGGCCCGGGGGTCCTTGATCATTCCCAGAACCCTGGCCGCATCACCCTGGACTGATCCATCTTCGGACTTCAAGGCTGCCAACAGCGGCTCGACGGCCGGCGCGCCTATCATTCCGAGCGCCTGGCCCGCATATGCGTGGACCTCTATGCTTTCATCCTGAAGGGCAAAGAGCAGGGGCTCGATAGCGCGGGGATCTCCGATGTCTCCCAACGCCAAGGCCGCCTTTATCCGGACGTCCCGATCTTCATCCTTGAGGGCGGCAATCAGGGGTTCAACGGCGCGGGAGTCTTTAATCGTTCCTAACGCGTTGGCCGCTTTGATCCGGACGTACTTATCAGCCTCCTTGAGGTCAGCGATCCGTCGGCTCACCAGCTCAGTGCGATCGGTCTCCCCACCTCCGATGAAGTGAAAGCAAATCCAGCAGAAGCATAAAAGCAGGATGCCGACGTGCAGTGGTTTGATTCGAAATGAGCGATAGCCTCGTCCATTTCCATAGGTGAGCAATAACAACGACAAAACAATCAATGATATGGACAAGAAAAGCCTCATGGATCGCCCTCCCTGAATCACTAATGAGGATGCCCCTGTCAAAGTTCCATGGCTGAACGATGGAACAACGTAACAACCATAGTATACTCAACTATGCGACATCGTGACGCACCCCGACGAAAAAGTTGAGCGGCAAGCAACCACGCGGCCAATAGAGAAGAAGAAAAAGAAAGTGCGTCCCCCGCCGTCTGCTGGATCGTTTGGTTGGGCGATAGAATCTCCTTGTTTTTTCTGCATGTTGTATCATAATGTGATTACCGTGATTACGCAACATGTTTTACCTCAACAAGACGGTGCTGCTATGGAAAAGCAACTACGCTCAAGAGACGTCAAATTGGTACCAATCGGTAACTCTCAGGGTGTTCGTATCCCTAAGGCGCTCCTTGAGAAATATGATTTGTCGAACTCGTTGGTTCTCGAGGAGACCGATCAAGGGATTCTCTTGAGAAAGAAGCGAGAAGACAAGCTCTCATGGGAAGATACCTTTAAGGCCATGGCCGAAGAAGGAGAAGACTGGACGGATTTAGATGCTACACTTCTAGACGGCCTGGAGGAGGAGGGCACTGAACCCTAAAAGGTATGCGATCTATTTTGCCAATCTGAAGCCAACGATGAGCAGTGAGATCAGCAAGGTTCGTCCGGTTGTTATTGTCAGCCAGGATGCCATGAACCAGTATTTAGAGACTGTTGTTGTTTGCCCCTTAACATCAGAACGCCATCCCAAGTGGCGCTCTCGATTGCAGGTAACCTGTGCAGGAAAAGCAGCCGAAATAGCGGCTGATCAGATACGAACCATCAGCAAGAAGCGTTTGAAAGACAAGATAGATCAACTGCCTGCCTCACACGCTTCTCAACTGCGAAGAATCATCACTGAGATGTATGGCGAGTAGATGCCTTTTCTTCTCCTCCACTTGGTTCATCCCGATATGTGCGCGGTTGCCCAACGCCGAAGCTCACTGGCGCAAATGGAGCGCAGCGGAATTTGCGTCCAGTGGAGCGCCTGGTTAGGTTCTATTTTCATCACTACTGCAACATTTGCGGAAAAGGCCATTCATGTTCAGCCATGTATGCCGCTACTTGAGGGCCAAGAGCTTTCGCACTTGACTGAGCCAAAAAATCCGACGGGAAAGGCAGTTCCGGATTCATAGTAAGAAACATAATGTATTGCGTTAACAACTCATACAAAACCCTTTGCACTTGCAACGGTTGCGCAGCCAGACCCTGTTGCGTTAATGTTCCTGACCGAAGAATGGTCAGTACCGTCGGAAAGTGCGTGACATCTAAAGGCTCGGCCTTAATTGCGCCACCAATGAATGCATACTGAGTGAAGTTGTAAAACACCTCCTGGACTGCTGCACAAGAAATTGGACTGAGTTCAGGAGACTTCGAGGTTGGTTTCGTGCGCCGCTTCGCTGACTCAGAAGGACCTTCGGGTTTGATCGCTTTTTCCAATTTCTTGAGTCTTTGCCTAACGCCAATCTTAGGGTCGATATTAAGAGCTTCTTGGTAGGCGGATATCGCTTGTTCGACGTTATCCAAAGATTCCTGAATTTCACCTTTTAGCCTGTATGCCAAAGCACGATAGTCATGGCAGACAGAAAGGTTCCCCTCGAAAGCCTTGTTGATCATTGAAAGCAGGCTGGGAAGTTGTTCTTGCGTGGCACCACTCAACTTTTCGCGAACAATAAGTACCAAATCGGTCGGCGAAGCATCTTCAACTCGCTCGCGATCGTAGCGCTGATTATCAAGGAAGGTACCATCAAATGAATATGCATAGCGCCTGTTATTCTTATAGCAGAGATAAACGATTCTTTCCGGTAGAGAGAATTCGTATTTGTCGGCCCATCCGGTTTCTGGAACAAAGGCGGAGATAATTTTGGACTGGCTGACATCAAACAAATAAAGCTTGCCTGAATCCTTGCTGTCGCTGTTACACAGTTGCACTACTACATGAGTACCTTCGATGGAAATACCAATGTTCAGCGTGTTCGCTGTGAACACGTGCGAAAGGCACAATGCCCCGTCTCCCGAGTACACGTAGAGTTTTGAACCAAGCTTATCTCCAAACAGGGTGTCAGTAATTGCGAATGTTCCGGTATTTGACACTTCTCCTTCTGTGGGACGTTCACATTCACCCACATAGATGACTTGCCCTTTTTTGACTAAGGCAAACCTTCCATTACCTGAATCTCGATAGCCACCAATACCACGTTCTCGATCTGAATCTTGGCGAATCAACAAATATTGTCCGTCTTCCGATTCAGAGTATGGTCCGAACATATCGAGACTTTGGATACGGACCATGTGGCTGCCAACCTTTCGGATGTCCTCAACTGTTGGCGAGGATTTCTTCCTAAAACCGAATAGCCACTTCATATGTCTCTCCTAAGGACCTAACAAATTATTGAATAGTTTCCTTCCAATGCCAGGATGTCTTGGGATTGTCAACAATAAAACAGGATTGTGTTGACGAATCTATCAGTATGTATTAGTTAAGTCACGCTGTTCAATAGCCACTTTTTATTCATAAGACGTTTAGTTTCAATAGAGACGGTTTCGATTCTTGTGGATGGGTATATACTTGAAACCGACTGTATTTCGGAAAGCCTCACCCCTTCCACCCCTTCTGATTTCGGAGAAGGAGACAGCGGGGGCGTCAGGAAACCGCAGAGCCTCCTGCAAAAGTCCCTCAGGGTGTCATTCCGGCAGGGTTTTGGGTCGGAATCCAGGCTTTAAGGTTTCTGGACCCCGGCTGGAAGCACGCCGGGGTGGCGGAATCTGAGACTTTTGCAAGAGGCTACACAGATTGAGGCAGTTCGCAGGCTACAAGAGTCTTTCAGCCGCTTCCACCCAGTGGCAATTTTTGCTAAGCATAATCCTTGTCATGCGCCATGACCGGCATTCAATGAGGAAACAACTTGTGAGTCATAGCAACGAAGGTGCCCAGCCGTTTCTCACGTTGGAAGAGGTCGCGCTGAGAGTCGGCGGCAACACGCTGTTCGCAGGGCTGAACTGGACCATCCGGGCAGATCAACAGTGGGCGCTCATCGGGCCGAACGGGGCCGGGAAATCCACGTTGGCAAAAGCGCTCTGCCACGAAGTCGACGTCGTGCGCGGCCGGATTCGGTATTTCTTCGATGAGGTCGGGTCGCCCGCGCGCCCCTATTTCAAGCGCGGCGAAATCGTCAAGATTTCGCCGGAGGCGCAGCGCAGCCTGCTGCAAGCCCATGACAGCTATTATCAAGCGCGGTGGCAGAGCTTCGAAGGCCAGGCGGCGGCGACCGTCGCGGAGTTGTTGACCGGCGAGAGCCTGGAACGCGTCAATCCCTATGACGTCACCCCATTGAAAGTTGCGCCGGCAGTCTATCAGGCACGCCGCGAACGCGCGCTGGCGCTGTTGGGAATCGGCTATCTCCTGGAACGAAAGATTGTTCACGTTTCCAATGGCGAAGCGCAAAAGGTCCTGCTGGCGCGCGCGCTGATGCAAGCGCCGAAACTGTTGATTCTGGATGACCCATTTCGGGGCTTGGATACTCGTTCGCGGGAAGTCTTGCAGCGCGTGCTGGCCGATCTGATGGCGGCCGGGCAGCCCCGTTTGCTGCTGATCACGCCCCGGTCGGAAGAGCTTCCCGCCGGCATCACGCATGTTCTCGAAGTGGCGGCCGGGCGCATGGTCGCCCAAGGAAGAAAGCCATCGTCACCGCCCACGGCGACGCCCCCAACAGCCGGTGCGACATCAGCGCTGCGCTGCAATGGCTCGGCGTTTCCGTTCCCGGAAAATGCGCCTCCGCCTGGCGACCGGCCTACGCTGCTGCTTGAATTACAGAGCACGTCGGTATCCTACCAGGGCGTCAACGTCTTGCATGGGATCAACTGGATCGTGCGGCCGGGTGAAAACTGGGCGGTGCTGGGGCCGAATGGCGCAGGGAAGACCACGCTGTTGAGCTTGATTCTGGCTGATAATCCGCAGGGGTACGGCAACGCGATCACCCTCTTTGGCCGCCGCCGCGGCTCCGGCGAGAGTATTTGGGAGATCAAACGGCGCATCGGCTGGGTATCGCCGGAACTACAGCTTTACTATCAGCGCGACCTGGCGTGTCAGCAGGTGGTCTGCGCCGGCTTCTTCGATTCCATCGGCGTTTATCAAGCTTATACACCGGCCCAAGCCGCCGCCGCACGGCAATGGCTCGCGGCGTTCGGCGCGGCACATCTGGCGGATCGGCCGTTCGGCGCGGCCTCCGTCGGCGAACAACGGCTGGTGCTCTTGGCGCGTGCCTTGGTCAAACATCCATCGTTGTTGATTCTGGATGAACCGTGTCAGGGCCTGGATGCGGACAATCGCCGCTGCCTCTTGACGCTGCTGGACGCGCTTTGTGCCAGCATGGCGGTCAATCTCATCTACGTGACCCATCATTTCGCCGAAATGCCCAACGCGATCACCCATGTCTTGCACCTCGAGCGCGGCCGGATTCAGGCCAGCGGAACGCGTCGGCAGGTTTTGGGGTGGTAGAAGCTGGCAGCCTGAAGTTTGCACTCCGGCATCGGCATTGGCGGCCGAATGGCCGGGCATGCAGGATTCTGGATGGCCCGCCGGGGACCGACTGCGGCTCGGATGAGGGGATGGTCGAGGCTTGCTTCGCCAACCTGCGTGTTCGAATCGAGCCGGCTCTGAGCTGCTGCCGGCCGGGCTAGGCCAGGGTGCGATGCTGTTCCCACTGGGCCAGATGATCCTTCAGCATTTCCGGGATCGGCAGGCCGTAGGGACACCGCTGATGGCATTCGCCGCATTCGATGCAGTTCTTTACCGACTCCATGGCCTTGGCCGAAAAGGTGGAGGCTATGGCCGGAGAGATACGGTGGGCGATCACCGGATAGATCATGGCGGGGGTGATCATGACGCCCTGAGGGCAGGGCTGGCAGTATTCACAGCGGCGGCAGAACCTCTCCCCCAGCTCCTGGCGGCGCTCCTCCATGGCATTCCGGTCCTCGGGCGTAACCACGTTTTCCCGGCGGTACAGGGCGACCACCTCATCGACTCCGGCCACCGCATCAAAGCCGGGGATCGGAATGACATCGGACCACTGCCGCAAGAACCGGAAGCATAGCCGGGCGTCTTCCAGCATGCCCCCGGCGAAGGGCTTCATCGCTATGATGCCCAGTCCCCGTTGACGGGCCGCGGGATGAAGTTCAAGCGCCGCCCGCTCCTCAATGAAGTTGAAGGGGAACTGGAGCGTGCTGAAGAGTCCTGTGGCAATGAGCTTCAAGGCCATCTCGAGGCTGTGCGAGGTGACGCCGATATGGCGCACCCTACCTTCTTCCCTGGCCCGGAGGACCGCCTCCAGCGCTCCGTCCGGCCCGACAAGGGTCTGGAAATCCTGCTCCTGAGAAACCTGGTGGAACTGATAGAGGTCAATATAGTCGGTCTGCAGGCGCTGCAGGCTGAGGTCGAGGTCATTCTCGGCCCCCTTGCGGTCACGCCTGATGGTCTTGGTAGCCAGTACCACCTGGTGGCGCTTGTCGCGAAAGGCCCGCCCGATTTTCTCCTCGCTGTCCAGATACATATTCGCGGTGTCGTAAAGCGTGACTCCCCGGTCATAAGCCCGGTTCAGCACCTTCACGGCCTCCTCGCTGCTCAGGCGGATGATGGGGATCGTCCCAAAGCCCACCTCCGATACTTCCAGACCGGTGTTGCCAAGCAGACGATAGCGCAAGTCAGACACCTCCCTTGCAAACGCCCTCTAGGGCATGTGCTCGACGATGGCCCGGGCAAATTCCGAGCACCTGATTTCTCTCGCCCCGACCATCTGGCGCGCCAGGTCGTAGGTCACCAGCTTGTCGGCGATGGTCCGTTCCAGGCCGCCTCGAACCAGCTCGGCGGCTTCCATCCAGCCAAGATGTTCCAACATCATGGCGCCCGAGAGAATGAGCGAACCGGGGTTCACCTTGTCCCTGTTGGCGTACTTGGGGGCTGACCCATGAGTCGCTTCAAAGACGGCACAGGTGTCGCCGATGTTGGCCCCGGGGCTCATCCCCAGCCCCCCGACCTGGGCGGCCAAGGCATCTGAAAGATAGTCCCCGTTCAGATTGGGGGTTGCCAGCACATGGTAGTCCTCGGGCCGCAGCAGGACCTGCTGAAACATGCTGTCGGCAATGCGGTCCTTGATCACCACCCGCCCGCCGGGAACAATCCCATGATATTTCTCAAGAAGTTCGTCTTCGCTGAGCGTCACGTCCGGGAACTCCTCCCGGGCCAGCCCGTAACCCCATTCTCGAAAAGCCCCTTCGGTGAATTTCATGATGTTACCCTTGTGCACCAGGGTCACCGAGGGCAGTCCCCGGGCCAGGGCGTACCGGATGGCGCGCCGCACCAAACGCTCGGTCCCGAAGCGGCTCATGGGCTTGATGCCAATCCCGGCGTCGGGGGGAAGCGTCACCCCGAACTGCTCGCCGAGAATCCTCGTCAGTTTTACCGCTTCCGGCGATCCGGCGGGCCATTCAATCCCCACATAGACATCTTCGGTATTCTCCCGAAAGACAACCAGGCTCACCTTTTCGGGGTGCTTCACGGGCGAAGGAAGGCCGGGGAAGTAGCGCACCGGGCGAATGCAGGCATAAAGATCGAGAACCTGCCGCAACGCCACATTGACACTGCGAAAACCACCCCCCACCGGGGTGGTCAGGGGTCCCTTGATTGCCACCCCACAGCGGCGCAGCAGCTCGATGGTGCGTTCCGGAAGATAGCTGCCGGTCGCCTGATAGGCTTTTTCCCCGGCCAGCAGGGCCACCCAGTTAATCTTCCTGGCGCCTCCGTAGGCTTTTGCCACCGCTGCCTCGATGACCAGCCGGGTGGCCGCCCAGATATCCGGGCCGACCCCATCGCCTTCGATGTAACCGAGCCGGGGATCAGGCGGAACCTTCAAAGCCCCCTCTGCTCCCGGCACAACCCAGGTGCCTTCTCCCTCGTGCGGTGTCATTCCCGCCTCTCCCGTTGCGACCGGGCAAACTCCAGCAGACACCACTCGCCCGCCGCCTCTCGCCTCCGAAGCTCCAGCCCTTCCTGTTCGTAAGCGCTTTGGACCAGCGCTGCCTGGTCGATGAGAATGCCGCTGAGGACAAGTCTCCCTGCATCTGCCAGGCGTCGTTGCAGGTGGGACGACATGGCCACCAGAGGCAGCGCCTGGATGTTGGCGAGCACCACCTCGAAGTGCCCGGATACCGCTTCAACCGTCCCGAGCTGCAGTGCGATCCGGTCGTTTACCCCGTTGAGTGCGAGGTTCTCTCCGGCAACCGGGATGGCTTCCGGGTCATGGTCCAGGGCGAGAATCCGGTCGAACCCCAACAAGGCCCCGGCAATGGCCAGGATACCGGTACCCGTACCCACATCCAACAGGGATTGCGAACTGCTCTCAGGCCGGCTTTCGGTCCAGCTTTCCAGCCATTCAAGGCAGAGGCGGGTGGTCTCATGATGGCCGGTACCGAAGGCCTGCCCCGGATCGATGCGGATGATCCGATCGCCGTCACGGGGTGCCACTACTTCCCAGGTCGGTGCAACGACCAGCCGCTTTCCCACGCGCAGCGGCTTGAAGTCACGCTTCCACTGCTCCAGCCAGTCCTCTTCTGCGAGCAGCGAAAGCGCATAGCTCAAAGGCGCTGCCAGCTTGTTGGGAAAGGGTTGAAAGGCTTTGAGCAGGTCCTCCAGGGCTTGCCGCCCTGTATCACGGAAGAAATCCTCCTGGAGGTAGAGTCGAACCCCCTCGGCCAGCACTTCCACGCCCACCCCGAAGGCATCGGCGATGGCACCCGCCAGTTCGTCGGCCGCTTCGGCGCCGCACCCGACGTCGATGCATACCCATTGACGGTTCATGGACCTCCTTCCGCGCTGTCCCTGTCCCGGGCCCATGCCGTCGGCACGCTTGATCGCCGTCCCAGCAGTGTCTGCTCCCTATTCATCGGAAAAGGGCGTCGGCTGCGGGGCAATGATCCCGAGCCGCTTGATCTTGCGGCGCAGGGTGTTTTTGTCGATACCCAGTTCTCTCGCCGTTGCCATCCGGCGCCACTGGTTTCGTTCCAGGGCCTCCAGGATGGCACGCTTTTCGATATCCTGGAGAGTCATGCCCGCAGCATCGGCAAACGGCGAAACCGCAAGGCGCAAATGATGGGGAAGGTGTTCGGGACCCACGAAGCCGTCGCGGCACAGAATGAAAGCATACTCAATGGCGTTTTCCAGTTCCCGGATGTTGCCGGGCCAGTCGTGGTGCATGAGCATGGCCAGGGCTTCATGGCTGAGACCAAGGATCTGACGATTGCGGAGGCGATTCAATTTTGCGATGAAGTGCTCAGCCAGCAGCGGGATATCCTCCTTGCGGCGGGCCAGGGGGGGGAGTTCCAGCTTCACCACGTTAATGCGATAGTAGAGATCTTTGCGGAACACCCCTTCTTCCACCAGTTGGGCCAAATCCCTGTTGGATGCTACCAGGACACGCACATCGGCCTTGATCGTCTTGGAGGAGCCCAGCGGCTCGTAGCTGCGTTCTTCCAGGACCCGCAGCAACCGGACCTGAAATGCCGGAGAAACATCGCCGATTTCGTCCAAAAGAATCGTGCCGCCCTCGGCGATCGCAAATCGACCGGAACGATTCCGCTTGGCATCGGTAAACGCTCCCGCCACATGCCCAAAGAGCTCGGATTCCAGCAGGGTGTCGGGAAGGGCGCCACAGTTCACAGCCACAAAGGGACTGTTGGCACGCGTACTGAGACCGTGGATGGCCCGGCTCAACAGCTCCTTACCGGTACCGCTTTCCCCCTGGATGAGGACCGTGCTGTCACTCTGGGCAACATCGGGGAGAATCGAAAAGATCCTCTGCATCAGGGGGGAGCGGGAAATGATGTCCTGGAACCGATAACGGCGGTCGATTTCCTTGCGGAGGGTTTCCACCAGCGTCAGATCGCGAAAGGTTTCGACACCGCCGATGATCCGGCCGTCTTCATCCCTGAGCAAGGCCGTGCTGATGCTGATGGGCAGCTCGCGACCATCGGCATGGAGGATGGCAATGGGCTTGTCCACCACCGGTTTCAGGGTCTCCATGGTGTGCCTGAGCACACAGGTGCTCTCGCAGACATTGGCGCGAAAGACTTCGCAGCAGGGTCGACCAACGGCCTCGGCAGCTGCAATCCCGGTGATCTCCTCGGCGGCTTTATTGAAGAAGGTAATCCTCCAGGAAAGGTCTACCGTGAAGACACCGTCGGCAATACTGTTCAGTATGATTTGGGTCTGTGGCGATAAATCCGGCCTCTTGGGTTCTCCAGCCAGCGCATTGTCACCGTCCAAGCAACTTCTCCTGCTTCTTGACGGCTTCTTTTTTAAGCCGGTTCAGGGTTTTTTCGAGGACGGGCAGAACATGCTCCCGGATGTCGCCGGCAACGGCAATGAACATCACATCATCTCCCACCCGCCGCCGTCCCGTAAAGAGGTAGGCCTCCACGGCGGCAATGCCCGGTTCTGCGCGCATTTCCTGCAGGACCTTATCCCACACGGCATGGTCGACATCGATATCGAGGTATTCCGCCAGCTTGCCATCACGGGAGGTCCCCCGCGCGATCCCGTTGTGACAGGCAATCATCCCAACCTTCAGCGGATTCATCTCCCGCTTGATCTTCTCAACCAGATCGTTCAATGTCGGCATCCTGCTGCTCCTCTCCACCCGTTGTCTTCATGGCTGCAATACCAGCGATGCACCTCCCCGTTTCCCGCCCCCTGGCGAAGACGACCGCTGGCAATCAGTATACCTTCTTCCAAACCAGACTTCACCCAAAAAGAGCTCCGCCCCCCTCCCCGCCTCACCGCCCCGACGGTGAGGGAAAGATGCCGGCAGGCTCGAAAAACCTGCGCCAGGGGGTCTTTTTCAGTGAGCAGGAGGGTGGGAGGCGGGGCACCAGGGTGAACCACAAGCCGCCCGTGCGAAATGCTGCCGGGCAGGACTGTTGGTTCACCCTCGACAGAGACAATCGATGGCAGGGTCTTGCAGGATGATCATAAGGAAGGCTTTAGTGCGGGTGGCTTGCGGACCAGCGGCGTGCCACAGGCCTCGCAGACTGCCTGGTTGCACGGCACGCCGCGGCGATGCGGCACCTCTCTGCCGCATTGGGGGCAGAAACACACCGCAACTCCCCTGGGATGTTTGGTTCCCCTGCCAGCACAACCATGCCCCCGGCCCTGTCCCCCGCGATGATTCGTGACTCTGCCTTTTCCTCGATTTTCGGGCACAACGCCGGTTCCCGGCGCTGCCCCGGGGCGACCTGGAGGCGTCCCGGCCACGGGCCGGAGCCGCAGCGGGCAGCGGCACCCCGGCAATCGAAACCGCGGCTGGTCGAGCGACCCGGCCTGGTAGGCTTCGACGACCTCGTCGATGGCGCCGCTTATGCCGCAAATGAATTCCAGGCCCAGGTGCTGGCCGTAGCACAAAGCGTGCGGGCTCACCGCGCCGCAGATAACGGGTGAGACAGCCCTGCTGTGGAGCAGCCGCAACAGGTCGAAAACGTTGCTTTTAACAGAGAGCCGTTCTGCTTCCTGCCATGACTTGCAGACGTTTTTCGGAATCAGAACGATGGTCGAACACCAGTCCAGGACTGGCGCCACGCGCGATTGATGGAGCGGAATGGCAATCATCTTTGATCAGCCCGTTTTTGTCCGGTCCTTAACCCGGCTTGGGAAGATAGACCATGAAGGTAGAGCCCTGATTCCTGCTGCTGGAGACCGCAACCCGTCCCCCATGCCCCTCAACTATAGATTTCACAATGCTCAGGCCCAACCCGTGCCCACTGCCCATACTGGTGGCACTTCCCCGGTAGAACAGATCGAAGATATAGGGAAGCTCCATTGGCGGAATGCCGACGCCCTCATCTGCAACGCTGACAATGATCTCCTGCCGGGTCTCCCGCGCTTTTATGGTGATCGTTCCCCCGATTCTTGAGAACTTAATGGCATTGTCAAGGAGGTTGGCAAGGACCCGGCGCAGGCGATTCGCATCCGCCTTGATGACCGGGAGAAAGCCGTCAACTCTCAATTCGAGTTTGAGCTGGTGCTGGGCCGCCTTCAGTGTATACACTTCAAGGAGTTCTTCGAGCTCTTTGTCGAGTGAAATAGAACTAAGGTTTAACCGCAGTTGCCCGGTTTCCAGGCGCGAGAATTCCAGGAAATCATCAACCAGAGTCTCCAGTTTGGCCGCTTCCTGCGTGATTGCTCTGAGGTATTCCCGCCGCTTTGCTTCGCTGATCTCATCGTGCTTCCTCATTAGCCTCAAGCCAAGCCCGTGAATACCCGTCAGGGAAGATCGGATGTCATGGGCGAACATGGAAATCAGGTTGGCACGTTCGCGTTCGAGGGCGAGTTCGTGAGAAATGTCCTGAAATGCTTCCACCGCCCCCACAAGTTTTCCCGAAGAGTCAAACAAGCCAGCTGTGTGCATGAGAACCGAGATGAGGTCGCCGGATTTCGTGGTGAGGCTGGTTTTGACCCGAACTATCGGCTTGGTGCGGTCGATGACCGTCCGCAAGGGGCATTCCCCGCCACACAATGCCCCCCGAAGGATCTCGCCGCAAAAATGCCCTACCGCCTCCTCAGCGCTAAAGCCAGTGATCTTTTCCGCCCAGGCATTGATCCTGGTGACCCTGCGGTCGGCATCCAGCACCAGCACCCCCAGCGGAAGATGATGGACAACCAAATGGTAGAGTTCGGCAAGGGACGGCGAAGCGTTTGGCGGCATAGCTCAGGGGCCTCTTCCCGTATGACTCTCAGGCTTGATGCGTGCTTCCAGCAAACTGAAGGCCTTATCAGCAAGGCCCATAGATACCACTCTGCTACTTCCTCCGGCCTCCCCGGCTGGGAACAATGGCTATGGTCCTACAGAATTCATCCAGCCAGTAGCGTTTCAAGGGTACGCAAAGAGGGACCATAGCCATCCAGTCATAAGAGTCGAATTGGTTTCGGGCCTTTTTTTCTGCAACCCGGGCAACTGCCGAAACCAACGATTGCTCAAGCTTCTTCGATGGTTCCTTTACACCTTGGGCTGCGGCGCGTCCGCCAAAGCCTCGGAACGTTGGATGACATCGCTGACAAAATTGGCCAAGGCGAAAGTGAACGGACTCGCTTTTTCGCCTTCAACCAGGGTGCGTCCCAAATCCGAGGCTTGCACGAGGCGCGGATCAAAGGGCAAGGCCCCCAGAAAGTGGACGTTCATCTGCTCGGCGGTCTTCTTGCCCCCACCCCGGCCAAACAGAGGACTCTCCTGCTGACAGTGAGGACAGACATAACCGCTCATGTTTTCAACCAGGCCAACAATCGGCATCCCCAGTTGGTGGCAGAAATTGATGGATTTGCGAACGTCCGCCAGAGCGATCTCCTGGGGCGTGGTCACGATGACCGCGCGGGTGCCGGTTATGGTCTGGGCGACACTGAGCGGTTCGTCGCCGGTACCGGGCGGTGAATCAATCACCAGGTAGTCCAGCTCTCCCCAATCAACTTCGGCAATGAACTGCTTGATGACCCCGTGTTTCACCGGACCGCGCCAGATAACCGCTGAATCCCGGTCTTCCAGAAGACATTCAATGGAGACGACCTTCACCCGGTCGTTATAGTCATGCGGCACCAAAGCCTGTTGCTGGTCGTTGAAGCGGAACATCCCGGAGATTCCCATCATCCGGGGGATACTGGGGCCGTGGAAATCCACATCGAGCAGTCCCACCCGGTGTCCCAGATGGCCCAGGCCGATGGCCAGGTAGGTGGCGACACTGCTCTTGCCGACGCCGCCTTTGCCGCTCATTACAATCAGCTTGTGCCGGATGTGAGCGAGTCGATCCTGAACTCGCTGGGTATCGTCAGTCGCTGCTTCATGATGGGCGTGATCGCAGGCATTCCCTGCACTTCCTTGACATGAATCCATTTCATTGCGCTCCACTGTTCGGTATTAGCAATAATCTCATAAGCAACCCGCCTTCCACCATTGGTCGGGAGAACACAAGGGTGATGTCGCGCATCCACCGCAGGTTGAACTTGCCCTCGCCTCTCCCGACGGTTGAGGTGGAGAGTGACCAAGGAATCGGGATGAGCACCTGGGGAGGGATAGCCCACCCGATCACGATCCTTCTTAAACAAGAACAGTGCCAAGTGGATAGATCTGGTTGACAAGCGGCTTCTTTCGGCAGGATGACAATGGAGGGAACTGCTGCCGAGAGCATGAGAAAGTCGCAAGGGAACGGAATGCACCCTTACCCCAGCAGGGACGGCTGCGATTTGCCCTTTTTTTTGCAGAGCGGCTCCTGATGGTGATTGCCGATAAACATCCCTCAGTGCTCCTGCACCTCAGGGCTACCAACCGGAGCAAATGCTTCAAAGATGAGGACTTTCTCTTTGATCGCGGATAGATGCTGATGAACACCAATCAAACAGGGTATCAGCGTTCAGCCGCATTATCCGCGGTCGAAGAAAGCAATGAGACATTTCAACCTCCAGCGAACACTCCCCACGGCCAACGCCGTCTGGAAGAGGCAGGAGGTGCCGGGAGGCGCAAAGATCAATGGCGCCCACAACCCGAAAGACCGGAGAGCGGGATGAGTTGCCGCCTTGAGGCAGCGCTCGCCATCCAAGACCCGGCTCAACCGCATGTTCGGGGCCAATCCCGGCCGTGGCCATGACTATGACATGGCCTCTGGCAGCTCAGGCGAGGAAACTCTGCTGTCTTCCGGGGATGTCCTGTTATCCACCCCAAAAAGCATGCTTGGTTTCCCAACTCCCCAGGGCGCGGCTCAACTCACCGCAGTCGCAAACCGGCGATTTTTACCGCCCCCCGGTGGTATCCATCAGGAAACAGCTCCCCAAATCCCTCGATCTCAAGCTCATGGGCTTCACACGTTTGATGGAACGTTGGCACGTTCCCGGTTCGTTCAAATTGTTCGCGGAGGAACCGAATAATGCGCCAGTGGTTTTCTGTGAGCTCCTTCATTTTCATCTCTCGAGCCCGGAGCACCGCATATTCCTCATCCCATTCGGCAGGATCCACCAGAAACCCCCATGCATTTATCCGATAGACCCTCTCCCGCAGCGGCTGTGCTTTCTTTAAGAGGCCTTCAGCGGGCAGCCAGGAAGAATGAACCTCTTCCTCCGTGTACGTCAGGCCCGCCAACTTGCATGCTCCCCGAAGGTATCCAAACGGGAACAGTCTCTTCAAATCGGCCAGCCTCAGCCCGCAATCCTTCCCTATCTCATGCATCATGGGACATCTGCCCGTTTCGGCAAAGGTATTGCGGATAAACGAGATGATACACCAATGTTCGCTGGTCAGCCCAGCAGGGATGCCGACGAGGGGTGCCAGCCCCTTGGCAAAATCTTCATCCCATTGCTTCCGATGCACCAGAAAACCCATTTCATCAACCTCGTATTGCTTGCCTTCCAATTCGATGGTTGCCATGGCTCCCTCCTGGCTTGCAGGTTAGGTTAGGAGATACTTCATTGCGCACCGCGTACCACTTGCATAAGTCTACCATGTCTCAGCAGAACCGGGCCAACTGAGTTCGATTGTTGAGAGCATGAGGAAGTCCTTGGATTTCCGGGATTAGCTGTGACCCGAACACGCACCAGGTCTCAATCCCTGACCCGATTCCAGAGTGCTGGTGTGCCAGCTCCCTGGCACGACGACAGTCGGAAGGACTACTGGACGGCATTTGCTGCTGTTGCGAGCAGAGAGCAACTGAGCGTGGCTGCCGCCAGTTCGGGCCGCTACGCTCAAATCCCACAAGCCTCCACGCCTTCCTGAAGATCGAGAATCACTGCAGCGACAGTTCAAGATCTGAAAGTCGAGCAACTCAACCGGCTGTGAAGCAACAGCGGTGCCGCAGCCACAGCCCGCCGGAAAGCAAGCTAACTCATTATTTTCAAATGATATTATCGATTTGATCCGAGCATCGCGGTCACGACTCGGAGCAATCTGCACCCGCCAGCAGGCCTTGCATAGTGCAGATTGTTCCTTGCTGCTCAAAACCGACTTTCGCCATGAAACAAGGCTCATCCTGACGGCCCAAGAAGGCCTGCGACCAATGGGACCAATGAATCAAGCCCGGCGGGCTTGAAGGTGGCGCAAGCTTTGCTAACTTCCCCATGGGTGAAGTGGCAGGGCGGGTCTTTTTGCTTCCGGGGAGAGAACTGCCAGGCCGAGAGCAGGCCGCTTGCGAAGTGGGGTCGGTGCCATGAAAAAGCCGGTTAGAAACAGAAGCGAGAATACGGGTTCGCAGGTCATCGAAAGACTGTCGGCAAGCCTGGAAGATTACCTCCAGGTGATCTTCCATTTGGAAGAATCGCATCGGGTGGCTCGCGCCAAAGAGATCGCAGCTCAGATGAAAGTACAGCGCGCTTCGGTGACGGGAGCCCTGAAGGCGCTGGCCAGTCGGGGACTTATCAATTACAGCCCCTACAGCCATATCACGCTCACGGTTGCAGGACGTCATGTGGCGCAGGACATTGTGCGTCGTCACAGTACTCTGAGAGAATTCTTCGTCACCACTCTGCAGCTCGATCCGCAACAGGCTGAGGCAAACGCCTGCCGCATCGAGCATGCCATCGACACGGTTGCGGTTGATCGCCTGGTCCATTTCCTGGAATTCATCAGATTGTGCCCGCGCACCAACCTGGAATGGCTGGAAGGCTTTGCGCTCTACTGCCGGAGAGGGGCACCGGACCTGAGCTGTCGAGAATGCCTCAAGGTTTGTCTCGAGCAAATCAATTGAGTTGAGTTCCATTTCGATAATGGGTAGAAAGAAAGCAAACGGGCGGGTTCTTTGGGGCGCCCAGACAGTCTGCCGAAGCGTTAACTTCGGGAATCGAACCGGTCAGGCCACAGGTTATGAGTGTCTACGATTTGTCGCAGTATATGAGCTGGTTTCAATCCTTCGTGAAAGGGTTCTATTTCGGCACAGAGGAGGATGTTGCCAACATCGATCTGAAGAAGGATCATTCCCTCAGGGTGCTGCGGGAGGCCGGGATGCTGACGACCTCCCTTCAGCTCCCTTCGCCGTTGGCCGATGTCGTGCATATCGGTGCCCTTTTCCATGATGTGGGGCGTTTTCCTCAGTACCGGCAATTCAAGACCTACAATGACCGCGAATCGCTGAATCACGCTTGCTCGGGAGTCGCCGTGATGCACCGTGCCGACATTTTGCGCAGGCTTGCGCCAGCGGATCGAAAGCTGGTGCTGGCAGCAATTTTCCTGCACAACCGCCCGGTTCTTCCCGCGCGGCTCTCTGCAACCCAATCCTTGATCCTCCGGATTATCCAAGATGCCGACAAGCTCGATATTATCCCAACCGTAATGGCCAATCTGGAACCCGCAGCCCCTTCCAGTCGTGTGGTATCCCTGGGACTTGCCCCCGACTCGGATCGCTACTCGGATGCTGTCTACCGGAAAGTTGTCGACCGTCAACCAGTGGCTATGAGCGAGATGTTCTGGGTGAACGATTTCAAACTGATGCTGTTGGGCTGGCTCCCAACCCTCAATTTTCCGGCCAGCCGTCGGGCGGTACTGGAAAGATCCTATCCTGAGCGCCTCCTGGCTCTTCTTCCGCCGCGCCGGGAACTCCTGACCCTGGCAAGTGACATCCGGGCCTTCCTGCGGACCGGGAATGGGGTCACTTCGAGCGTCCCTCCTCCACCAGATCGGGAGGCCGTCAGCAACTACAACGTACCGGAAGGCGGGGGGAAAAGGATTGAATCCGATGTCCAATCTTGAAATGGTTAGCGGTGGTGGAGCAATGAGAAAGAATGCTCCTTCCTTCATCTATGAGATCCTGCATGGTGAGCCGCGCTTCCTGCCCGGAAGGACCGATAGTCACGGCCAGCAAATGTGGCGGGACATCTCCGTTGACGAGCACCTGCCAGTCGAGGCCCTGGATGAACTGGCCGCCATCGAAGCGATCGAGCTGCGGGCTTCGTGCGAAGGCTCGGGGCTGGACCGGCCAACCTTTCTTATTTTCCGATTTCACGCGGAAGAAGATCCGGAAAAAATAGCGAACTTCGTTAAAGGAATGAACGCCGTCGGGGATCTCCGATGCGGGGCTGAGCGAGGGGCCATGGGCAGGTTCCGGATCGGGGTGACCACCTCTCTGTGGTACGAAAAAGACCCTCACCGGTTCCAGGAGTGGTGGCTGGAGCTGCCCTTGAAGATCCGCATCGTGCTGGCCGTGCTTGGGACGCTGGCCGAAATGCGTCCAGCACCCTCCCCTTCCTCCGTGACTTGACGGCAGCCTCAAGGAGACGGCTGGTCCGCGGTGATTTCAGGAGCATCGGCCGCCTCACCAATCTCCGTCACCAACTCTCTCAGGGTTGTTGCCGGCACGGTGAGGGCGTCAATGCCGAGAGCCTCCAGGGCATAGCCGGCCCCCTTCCCTTCGAGCTCCACCCGCGTCCAGACTTCATCTACCCCCAGTTCAACCAGGAACTCGGCAACCTTCACCCCCCGGTGCCGTTCCAGACCCTGGAAATGGTTCGCTGCCAACGTCTCAAGAGTGATCTTGCCGCTGCGCACCTCTTTTCGCAGCAGGGCAAAGGCAGAAGCTTCCCCGAAATGCTCCGAAAGCGGAGCGTCGAGCTCCGACTGAGCTTCGCTCAGCACCTCCACCGGAACGGCAACGAGGATGGATTCTTTCTGTTCCGGTTCGTAGTGAATGAGGATGCGGTCGATGTCCGGCCATCGGTCGAGAATGTCTTCTTCCAAATGAGACACGACCTCGTGGGCATCGCGAAGGAGACGGGCATCCACCTTCACATTGGCTTCCACGAACTTGTACCGCCCGGAACTCCTGCCGCCCAACCCGGTAACGCCCTTGACCAAGGTGTGATCTGCCAACACGGCTCGAATCCCATCCAGGGTCGCGTAGTCGAGGGTGGCGTCCAGGAGGACCTTCAACGAGCTGACCAGGATGGTCAGCCCCATATAGGCAACCAGGGCGACAACGGCAATTGCCGCATAGCGGTCCAGGGGAAACCCCAGATAAGTCCCCAGGATTGCCACAAGGATGACCAGGAAAGAAAACATATCCGTGGCAAAATGCCGGGCATCGGCCACCAGACTGGGAGAACCGGCCTTCAAGCCAACTCTGAGTTCATATCGAGAATAGCCGTAGGCCACGATCAGCATAAAAACCACGCCGCCAATGACCAGGCCAGGATTCTTGATCGCCTCCGGGGGGCCTGCATGGATGGCTTCATTGGCGATTTCATAGGCTGCAAAGAAGATGAACAGGGAAGACACCAGCGAGACCAGATTTTCCACTTTATACAAGCCGAGGGGAAAGGTTTTGGTCTTGCGATCTGCAATCAAAATGCCCCCGAGGATCGACAGGGAGGATATCACGTCGGCCAGGGAGTGCACGGCATCAGCCTTGAGTGCCATGCTTCCCGACACTTCCCCCAGATAGTACTTGCCGGTCATGAGAAACCCGTTGACCACACACGACAAAAGGGCCACCTTTACGCAGGTCTTCATGGCATCAAGGGTTCTTTGCGTGGCACCCAGCACCTTCGATGTCGTCCTCGCCGACACGACGGCATTTCTCCCGGGTTGGTACGATAGATGTCCTGCCCGCCGCACTTGGGACAGACCAGCTGGCGGCCTCCCCCAAAAGGCACCTCCCAGCGATGGTCACACTTCCGACAGTGAAACTGTCTTACGAGCTCATCGTTCATGGAATTTCACCACAGCAAAAAGTGACCAATTAGTCCCGTGCGTCATTTCTACGGAAGCAGTTGCTCATGACCCTTCAGGACACCCGAAGACCCATGAAAAGGACCGCAGTTGACAGGCAACTGCCACTGGTAACTCGCAACTCGGAACTCGGAACTTTTCAGGGCAGGGCTTTCAGGCAACGGCGTGCAACTTCCTTGCATGGACGCTTCCCGTGAAGGCTGTTGCACCGGTTACGTCAGCCTCCCCTTGGCGGGCGTGCCGGCCTGCTGCTCAAGGCCTGGGCGAGGTCCTTGAAAACTTTGGCGGTTTCCGAATCGGGAAGGTGGACCACGAGCGGCTCGCCTCGATCGGCTCCCTTTCCCAGCTCGACGTCGATAGGAATGGAACGCAGGAGGGGAAGCCCCGTCTCGCGGCTTAGGGTCTCACCCCCGCCGCTGCCGAAGATGGCGATCCGTTCCTGAGAGTCGCCATGGCGGAAATAGGACATATTCTCAACGATGCCGCAGATCCTGATGTTCATCTCTTCGAACATGTGGATGGCGCGCCGCACATCAGCAAGCGCTACTTCCTGCGGGGTTGTCACCATGACCACGGCCACACTGGGGATGGACTGGGCGATCGTGATGGAAGGATCTCCCGTACCTGGAGGCAGATCCACTATCAGGCAATCGAGATTCCCCCACATCACGTCATCCAGCAGCTGCTTGATGGTCTTGGAGACCAACGGTCCGCGCCAGATGAGAGCCTTTTTGCCTTCCACGAAAAAGCCGAAAGACATGATCTTCAACCCAAACTTCTCAGGGGGCAGCAGCATCCCCGATTCGGCCCGAGGTCGGTCGGAAAGGCCAAGCATGGTAGGAATGCTCGGTCCATAAACATCCGCATCCAGCAGGCCGACCTGCAGACCTTCCCGGGAGAGAGCAAGGGCCAGGTTGATGGCCACGGTCGTCTTCCCCACGCCGCCCTTGCCGCTGGCCACGGCAATGAACCGGCGCACTTTTTCAATGCCGCGCAAGGGGTGTTTCGGGAAGAGACGATCCAGTTCCTCCCTGCTCATTACCGACAGCTCCACATTGACGGGGACGGCTCCGGCAACCACTTGCACCGCCTGCTTCACCTCCTCGACGATGCTCTTCTTCATGGGGCATCCAAGGGTCGTCAGCGCCAGATTGATCTTCACGCCGTCTTCCCCTGCGCGGATCTCACGGACCATCCCCAGGTCGACGATACTCCGTTTCAGCCCCGGATCCTGCACTGCCTGCAGCGCTTCTCTGATCTCATGTTGCGTTATCATTTGCTTTCTCCTCTTTCGCCTGGCTCTTCCAGTCCGTGTTGTGCAATATCCGTGCGAGGGGTAAGGAAGAAGCGGACCTGCCGTTAACGACAAGGAAACGGGCCAAGGGTGCCTCGAGCGGGCAGCTGAGCTGGTCCGGAGGCACAACCGAAGCGCCCCGGAGCAGGGGAGGAGCAATGGGGACCGCCTGGCTGGTTGCCATCGAGCGTCATGTCTTTCCGGTTCCGAGAAGGCCTCATCGAGCCGGCTCCCCGATGGTCTCAGGGTCGAGGCGGCAGAGACCACCGGGACGCAGGCTCCAGGCGGTTGGCCGACTACTTGCCCGTGAAGACCGGTTTTCTCTTTTCGAACATGGCGGAGAGGGCTTCCATGTGATCCTCGGTGAAATGGCAGAGGGATTGATAGGCTGCCGCATTCTCCATGGTCTGTTCGAGGGTTGAATGGACCCCGCGGCGCAGCAACCGCTTGGTCAGGCGCAGCGCCTGAGGCGGCCTGACGGCAATTTTGGCGGCAATTTCGCGGGACTTTTTCAACAGCTCTTCATGGTCGACCACATGATTGATCAGACCCAGGGCCAGAGCCGACTCGGCATCGATGGTCTCGGAGGTGAAGATCAATTCGCACGCCTTGGCCATGCCGATGGCTCGGGGCAGGGTGAAGGCGCTGCCGTCGCCCGGGATCAGCCCTACATTGAGAAAGGTTTCGCCAAAGGTGGCTTTCCGTGAAGCCACCCGAATGTCGCACATGAGGGCCAGGCCGCAGCCGGCCCCGACGGCGGAACCGTTGATCGCGGCAATGGTGGGGATTTCCACGTTGTGCACCGTCATCAGGACATCCTGGATGTTATTTCGGTATTGCTCCACGATTTCCGCCGGGGTTCCGGCAAACATCCCCTTCCGCTCTTTCATGTCCTTGACGTTCCCCCCGGACGAGAACGCCGGGTCGACCGCGGTGACGATGAGCACCCTCACGTCCATGCGGGAATTGACGTAGTCGCATACTGATTTGATTTCACTAATGATTTCAGGGTGAGTGAGGGCGTTGCGAATGTCGGCCCGATTGAGGGTCAGAGTGCCGATACCCTCGTCCACTTGAAACAGAATTTCTTTGAATTCCATTTTGTCCTCCCCGATTGCTGAATGAGTATCGTTGCCGCAACCTTCCCAGAATCTCGCCTTGGGCCTCGGTGGCGCCCGAACTCGGGTTCCGCTCTCATTCTGCCCGTTGTCGGCTGGAAAGAAAAGTCAATTGTAAAGCCGGCATCGATCACACCACCGGGGCAGTGGGCCGGAGCCGCGAGTGGCTTGCCGTCGCGACAGGATGCCGTTCCTGCGGCAGGACAGAGAGTCATCAGAGCCGAAGCCTTTCAATCGCAACAAGCATGGGAGGGAGGACCATCAGCCTCGGCTTATGGGGGGGAACAATCCGTATCCTTAGAGGGGTCATTGTGCCCCCGCGAGATATTGGCCTGTTCCGCGGGGACGGAGCGCGACGGCATCCTAAAACATTTCGGCAGCTGGTATCGGCGATGATCGCCGCTCATTTGCCAAATACCAGTCTCATTGAACATCGTGGGATCTCAACAGCTGGCATGCAATTTGCCCATTGGGATTAGCGGGCTTTAGCTGGGAGAGAGGTGCCGACGCCTGCCGTATTGCCCTTTGCGGCGGCCCCAAGAGTCCCCCTGAGGCCTGGGATTTGGTACGGCTTGCTGCGCAAGCCCATCTAATTAGAAGAACCCTTTGACACAAGGAGGAACAGACATGCCGGGTGGAGACAGGACTGGTCCGCGAGGACTGGGACCCATGACGGGCAGAGGTCTGGGCTCGTGTCGCGGTGCCTGGGAGGGTGGAGTGCCTGGAGGAGGCTTCGGGCCCCCCCGTGCTTTCGGCTATGGCTATGGTTATGGTTATGGCAGGGGCAGAGGCTGGCGACACTGCTACTATGCAACAGGACTTCCCGGCTGGGCCAGGGGAGGCAGGGGCTGGTTTGGAGGGGTAGGCTATTTACCCCAGCCCCCGCAGGATGAGCTCAGTTATTTGAGAAGCTACACGCAGGAGCTTGAAGAGGCCCTCAATGCTACCAAAACGCGCATGGCTGAGCTCGAGAAGACCCAAAAGGGTGAGTGACCATCACTGTTGAATGGTCCGGAAGCCTTCGCAGCATGGCTTCCGGACCCATTTGGGTCACATCAGCCATTATTCATTATGATTGTGGAAAGGATTCACCCTTTCCGAAGGGAGCGTGAATGAAGATTGCCATATCAGTTGCAGAACCAAGTTTGGAGAGCGAGGTTTATCCTCGGTTTGGTCGAAGTCAGTATTTCATCATTATTGACCCGGAGACCTTGCAGTACGAAAGCGTGACGAATCCCAATATCGAAGCTCCCAGCGGCGCCGGTATCAGTACTGCTGAACTCGTCGTCAACAAGGGTGCCTCGGCGGTCATCACCGGCACAATCGGCCCCAAAGCTCATCAAGCGCTGGCGGCTGCCGGAGTCCGCATGCTGACGGGAGTCAGCGGGCCTGTCCGTGATGCGGTAACAGACTTTAAGGCGGGCAGGTTGGTGGCTAACGCGGAAGGGGGCGCCGTTGCGGGAAGCGAGGGAGGTGCAGGAATGCAGCGAGTTCCGGGAATGGGGCGCGGCATGGGGATGGGCGGCGGTCGTGGCATGGGCGGCGGGCGCGGCATGGGCCGCGGCATGGGATGTGGCGGCGGAAAAGGCATGGGCATGGGCGGCGGCGGTGCCGGCAGAATGGCTCCTCGCAATTGGAACGCCGAACCTCGGTCCGACAGCATGAGACCGCCAGGTGAGGCGGAGGAGCTTTCTTTTCTCAGGCAGCAGGCCAACCGGCTCGCCGACGAGCTCACCCGTATCAGGCAGCGCCTTGAGCAGCTGGAAAAGGAATAACAACAAGCGAGAAGGATTGGGGAAGCATGCAGGATGTCTACCGCGCGCTACTGGAAAGGGCTCACGAGCTGGCCGCCGCCAACAAGCTGCTACGGGCCAAAGTCAGGGTTAAGGCAAAAGTACTGACAACGGAAGAGGCTATCGGCAACCCGGAGGAGGATGACTTCCCGCTCCAGAAAGGAAAGGAACGGCTCATGGAGGCGGAGTTTCTCGGGGCCCGCGGCCAGGCCTTTACGGACCGTTTCGGTGACTTCGAGGGAACCCTGGCAGAGGTCCTTTCAACCCGGCCGGAAACCAACTTCCGACGCGCGGTTTTTGTGGCCACCCTGAATGCCATGCTGCGCGGCCTTGACCTCGCCGACAAGACCATTCACTGCCGCGATAACGAACCCACTGTGTGCGCGGGCCACCTGGTACGCTATCTCGAAGAGCACTACCAGGGGGCTGGGATAGTTCAGATCGGGTTTCAACCCCGGATGATTGAGGCGGTGAGCCGCAGGTTTTCCCTCCGGGTCATTGATCTCGACCCCGACAATATCGGCACCCGGCCGTTCGACGTGGCCATCGAAGGACCGGAGGCGACGAACGATGCAATCCGCTGGGCGGACCTTCTCCTGGTCACCGGCTCAACCCTGGTGAATGGGACCATTGGCTCCTTTCTCACCCCAAAGCCGGTCATCTTTTACGGCACCACCATCGCCGGTGCGGCATTCCTCATGGGGTGGGAACGATTCTGCGGCTGTGGCCACTGAAAACCGAGGAGACGCTGGTAGTGCGGTACCGATCCATTTCATTTCGAATCTGCGAAGGAGCATGAGGCATGGGACTGAAAGAAGCGGTGGCAGCCATCGCGGGGAAGAGCAAAAACCAATTGACCTATACGGACGTGGCCGATGCATATATCTATTACATCCGAGTCGATTTCGATCCAGTGGGCATTAAATTCTGCTCGAGTGAAGCGGAACTCTCACAACTTAAAATCAATGCCAAAGCAAAGGCCAGGCTGACCTACTGCCAGCAACTGGCCATGGCCCGCGGCGGCCACAAGGCCATGTACATGCCAGCGGACATGCTGCTGTGCGAAAACGCGGAACCGGTGTTCGGCTTCCGCGAGCTGGACAAGGAAAAGGACACGAAAAGACATATGAAGTACCTGCGGAACGAGGACCTGGCCTGGCAGGCACCCCAGGATAAAGCCAAGCTGCCAAGGGAGAAATATCGTGGCATCTACACGGCCCCCTTGGCCCTGTTCGATGACTCGGGAAGCGATCCGGATATTGTCTTTTTCATGCTTCTACCTTATCAAGCTTATCACGTCCTCAACGATTACATGGCCGCCACCAGGCGCAGCAGCCTCACCTTCAATCACACTCCCAATTCCGCCGTGTGTTCCGGCTCGGTATGGGCCTTCAATCACAGTACCGCCAATATGACGACGATGTGCGCCGGCAGCAAGACTTCCGGCAAGAGTGACATGTCGATGGTGAATCTTTTCATCCCGGGAACCCAGATCAAGGACAGCGCCGCCCAATTGCTGAAGCGCGTCACCGAGATGGGTGGCCCTTCCGTCCTGGGCCAGGGCGGGGAGGTCTGGCCGGGAATGGATGTATGTAAAGGTTGTCCGTTGTTCAAATACGAAACGGTAACATAGACGGGTTCCCGCAGGCTGGTCGGGAACATACAGGAGAAAAACGGCAGTGATGAGCCATTGTGCCAAGTGCGGCGAGCCACTGGAAGGGCCGGACACGTATGAGTTTGCCGGGCAATCGTGGTGCGAGGACTGTTACCTGGAGCAACGAATAAAGCCCGTTGCGTGCGATCCCTGGGCGGTATACGGAGCCAGGAAAACCAGTGGCAAGACCCGGCAACTGACCGACGTGCAGGAGGAGATCCTTAAGTTGCTCAAAGCCCAGGGCCCCCTGCCAGCGTCCACCATTTGCGCGCGGCTGAAGTTGACTGCAACTCAGTTTGAAAGCAACTTCGCCACTCTGCGGCACATGGAGCTTGCCAGGGGCGTTAAGGACGGTGACGAAGTTTATTACACGGAATTCTAAGCCGCCAGCCCGCTCTGCTGCGGGCAGCATGGTTGGCAGGTCGGACGATTACTTAATGAAAATCAGGAGGAAAAAGCCATGAATCCAGGACGAGGAAAAGGCGGAGGCGGAGGTAGAGGACAAGGGCAAGGGCAAGGACAGGGGGGCGGCCGCATGGGCGGCTCCAGGGCAGGTGGGCCGGCCGGCACCTGCGTTTGTCCGCAATGCGGGCAGACCGAACCACACGAACGCGGCGTGCCCTGCTACGAACGCAAGTGCCCGAAGTGCGGAACTGCCATGACCAGGCAATAACCGAATCGTTGTCGGGCAATCCTTGAACGGCCAACAAGAACCCAGTTTGACCTCTTCATCGTGCGTGTCTCGGACAGAGTCCTCACAGTCTAGTACAGCGTGGCTAAAATGGTCATCCAATTAACTAAGCAGGCAAGAATTATAGGCTGGACAAGGGTTTGGTCTCCGTGTAGGGTCATTCTCCCGAAGACCCTAACATGGAGGATGACCGATCATGCCCGGACCTAAACCTGCTCCCATTGTGCTTTCGGAGAAACAGCGTGGTTTTCTCAACCGTGCACTCCGACGAGAGAAAAGCACGCAACAACAAGTCAGGCGTTGCAGCGTCGTGCTGCTTGCCGCCGACGACTGGGACAACTGCTCCATTGCCAGACGCTTGAATCTCACCCTTCAGACTGTCCGTCGGTGGCGCCTACGCTGGCAACAAATTAAGCCAGCCATGCTCACCGCGGAAGAAAACGGTGACGACAAGCAACTGCAGCAGTTGATGGCCGAAGCGCTCAGCGACGAAAAGCGCAGCGGCAGGCCAGCCACCTTCACCCCGGAGCAGATTTGCCAGATCGTGGCCATGGCCTGCGAAAAGCCGGAGGATTCGCAACGTCCCATCAGTCACTGGACACCCAGGGAGGTGGCCGATGAGGCCATCAATCGCGGCATCGTGCCCAGCATATCGCCCCGTACCGTGGGGCGCTTTTTTAAAAGATGCAGACCTTAAACCGCATCAATCCTATTATTGGTTGAATGCCAACTATGATGATCCCGAAACCTTCAACCAACAGATCAACGAAGTCTGTGATGTTTACGCCTTGGCTCCGAGTGCGCATAAAGACGGAGTCCATATTGTGAGCACCGACGAGATGACGGGCATCCAGGCCCTCGAACGCTTACACCCCGCGCTTGCCATGGAGCCAGGCAAGCCGGAACGGCCTGAATTCGAATACATACGGCACGGAACTCAAACCCTGATCGCCAATTTCGAAATCGCCACGGGCATGGTGATTACTCCCTCGGTCGGCCAAACACGTACCGAAGACGATTTTGTCGAACATATCAGGCGGACCATCCAAACCGACCCTCAGGCCCAGTGGATTTTCGTGATGGATCAACTCAATACCCATAAATCAGAGGCCTTGGTCCGGTTGGTTGACCAAGAGTGCCAACTGAACATTGACCTCGGGGTAAAGGGCAAATCGGGTGTCCTCAAATCCCTGGAAACCCGCGAGGCTTTCTTGAGGTGTCTGACGCATCGGGTTCGTTTCGTTTATACGCCCAAGCATGCTTCGTGGCTCAATCAAGTGGAGATCTGGTTCAGCATCTTGGTGCGAAAGCTCTTGCGCCGTGCAAGTTTTACCTCCATAGGTGAGCTGCGCAAGCGGATTCTCACTTTCATTGACTATTTCAACAAGACGATGGCAAAGCCTTTCAAGTGGACATACAAAGGTCGCCCTCTCGCCTGCTAATAAAGTGAGTGAGTACTTGCGCCGTGCTGTACTAGTACAGCGCGGCATAAGTCTCAAACCGATTGGGCAGGTGTCTTGCTGTTCCCCTTCCCGTTGCGTTTCATGCTCATTCAACGCAACCTACGGAGAGCATCGGCCCTAACGCGAGGATGGTAGATGGTAGGTTGCGTTGAGAGGAGCGAAACGCAACATGTGAGGGTGCCGAACTTTCGCCGTGCTGTACTAGGGACCCGGAAAGAGTTACCGTCATGACTTCTGCTCAGGTAAGGATCACCATTCTGGTCGACAACCAGGTCACGGAAGGGCTTGCTGCCGAGCACGGCCTCTCGCTGTGGATTGAGATTGGCGACAAGCGGATTCTCTTTGATACGGGACAGGGCGGGGTACTGTCAGCCAACGCCCGCGCCCTTGGTATCGATCTGGGTAAGACAGATATCCTCGCGTTGAGTCACGGGCATTATGATCACACCGGTGGGGTGGCTCAAGTCCTTGCGCATGGACGAAACATCAACGTTTACTGCCATCCGGGCATTGTGCTCCCCCGCTACAGCATCAGAAACGAAATAGCAAAACCGATTCAGATGCCACCTGAATCCATGGCGGCCCTTGACATGCTGCCGTCGAAACAGCTCCATTGGGTTCTCAAACCGGTTATGCTGGGCGAAAAGATCGGCCTCACCGGTCATGTTCCCCGTGAAACAACGTTCGAGGATGCTGGCGGACCGTTCTTTCTCGATCGTACGCGACAGCGTGCCGACCCCATTGTCGATGACCAGGCCCTCTGGATTGGCATGGACGATGGGGTGATCGTTTGCGTCGGCTGCTCCCATGCCGGCTTGGTGAACACTCTCAACTACATCCGACACCTGAACCCCGGCTTGAGGATCCGGGCCGTGATCGGCGGTTTCCATCTGGTCAACGCCGACCGCGAACGCCTCGTGCAGACTCTGGCCGCCTTGCGACCGTTTGAATTGGAGATGATGGTGCCCTGTCACTGCACCGGTCAGCCCGCCGTCGCGCTGCTGCGAGAGGGGCTGGGGCAACGGGTAATCCCTGGAGCGGCCGGAATGACCTATCAATTTTGAAGAACTTCAACCATGGAGGAGATGATTTGACCCGGATCGGTATCATCATTTGTGCGCGTTATCAGGATTGCGGTGGTGGAAAGTGTTTCCGATCGTTGCGGGAGAGGGTCGGGGCCTTTTCTCGCTACCGGACTGACGAGCCGGTAGAGATTGTCGGCTATTCGACCTGCGGAGGCTGTCCGGGCGGTAACGTGGAATACGTCCCGGCCGAATTTCTGAAAAACGGCGCCACCGTCGTGCATTTGGCCACGGGGCTTGTCGTCGGTTACCCACCATGCCCGAATATCCGCCGCTTCAAGACCTTCATCGAGACCGTATATGGCTTGCCGGTGGTCGTCGGAACCCATCCCGTTCCGCAGAAATACATGGATGCCCACCAGCGACTGCCTTTTTGGCAGGAACACAACATGGCGGAGATCGCCCAACTGCTTCTGGAAGAGCCTGGCGAGATCAAGGCTGCCTACAATTGAGAGAATGGAGCGAGGGAGACAATGAAAATCGTCTTTTCCACATCCGGTGATGATCTGAATGCCCCGTTGGACCCCCGGTTCGGTCGGGCCCCCAGATTTCTTGTTTACGATGTCGAAGGCGGGACTTTCGAGATGGTTGATAATCAGCAGGGCCTGACCGCCGCCCACGGCGCGGGTATCCAGTCGGCGGAAACCGTCGCCCGGCTGGGAGTGAAGGCGGTGGTGACCGGTCATTGCGGTCCCAAGGCGTTCCGCATGCTGCAGGCGGCCGGGATCAAGGTATTCACCACCGATGCTCCGACCGTCGCCGAGGCTCTTCAACAATATCGGGCGGGACGCCTGACAGAGGCCAGGGCGGCGACTGTCGAGGGACATTGGACATGAGTGAGACCGTTATCACCTACCAACCCATTGGCGTGATCCACAGCGGGGTATTCGCGACCCGAGCGCCTTGCCGTCCCAACGCCACCGGACCGAGCGAGGTTTACCTGGTGAATCGCAAAGGCAATGTGCTCCATCTTGACGGAGTGGACATTCGGGACGGCACCCCGCTGCTGGATATCAAGCCCTGCACGGCCAAGTTCGACCGCCTCGAGACGACGCGCAACAGCTGGCAGGACGAGGTGGACGAGGAGACTGCCCGGCGACGCGGTCGACGGGGATACGACGGATGAAGACCTCTCTGGATTGCATTCCCTGCTTTATCCGGCAGGCCCTGGAGGCTGCCAGGCTGGTGTCGCCGGTTGCCGCCGTCCATGAGCGGATGCTTCGGGAAGTGCTGCATTGGGCGACCGACATGGATATGCGTCAACCGCCCCCGCTGATGGCACAGCGGATTCATCGGTTTCTCCGCGAAACCGCTGGCCGGGAGGACCCCTATCGCGATGCCAAAGCGCAGCAGAACCGCCTGGCCATGAATCTCCTGCCCGGACTGAAGGCAGAAATTGAAGCTGCGTCGGACCCGTTGACCATGGCGGTGCGCATCGCCATTGCCGGGAATGTGATCGATATGGGCATAAACACCAAGGTGACGGAGTCCAGCGTACGCGATTCCTTCCGGCAAGCTCTGGCAGAACCCTTCTTTGGGGAGCAGAATGGATTTCATAAAGCCATCCGCGACGCTCGACAGATACTCTACCTGGCTGATAATGCGGGCGAGATTGTCTTTGACCGCCTGCTCATCGAACAGCTTGTGCCCGAGCGGGTGACTGTGGCGGTCAGGGGTGCCCCAATCCTCAACGACGCTACCATGGTCGACGCGCTGGCCGTCGGCCTCAGCGAAATCGTCGAGGTCATCGACAACGGCTCGGATGCACCAGGCACCGTGCTGGCGGATTGCAGCCAGGAGTTCCGACGGCGTTTCGCCTCGGCTGACCTGATCCTCGCCAAGGGACAGGGCAACTTCGAAACGCTCAGTGAGCAACCCGACAACATCGTCTTTCTTTTCAAGGCAAAATGCCCCGTCATCGCGGAGCACGCGCGAGTACCGCTGGGAGCACATGTGTTGATGTGGTCTCTCGGGGGATTCGCAGATTCAGGAAAGGGATGACATGCCAGGATATGATGGCCAGGGACCACGGGGTCAGGGTCCCATGACAGGTGGTGGCATGGGTTACTGCATGTTGAAACTACCCGGAGCCTCTGACGAGCCCCTCACCGGTTTTGCCGGCTTGGTTGGCAGACCGTTGCGCTTCCGGTCCGATCTATCGACCGCCGACCTTGTCACCTTTCGGCTCATCCTCCGTCGCATCCAACTTGCCCTTCAGGATATCGAGCGGCGCCTCTCGGCCTTGGAGAGTGTCAGATGAGAACCGGGTGAAGCGCCCGGTCACACCGGTGGGGAAGTGGCCCCACGCTGGCCCTAACTGAGGACGCCTCGTAATCCTCGGAGGAGAGGTGGCCACAAGAAGTGCGTGATGGCTTTGTATCGAGGAACTGAGATGACCTCGAGACATCGCATGGAGGCTTGAGTCATGCCGACCTACGAATACGAGTGTGAGACCTGCGGCTTGAGGTTCGAGCGCCACCAGGGCATCACCGAACCGCCGCTCACGGAATGCCCTGACTGTAGCGGAATAGTCCACCGACTGGTCAGCGGCGGTGCCGGGTTTATCCTCAAGGGAGCAAGCCATGGCCGGATGGGAGAAGACCGGCAGGGATGCTCCCTGGAGCAGATCGGCAGGACCTGTTGTGGGCGGGAAGAGCGCTGCGGGAAACCTCCGTGCGGGGCAGAACGTTGAGTACCAGCAGCCTCATCTACTCCTACGGGCCCGTTCCGTCGCGGCGGTTGGGAAAGAGCCTGGGAATCAACAACATTCCGGCTAAAGTATGTAGCTATTCCTGCGTCTACTGCCAGGTTGGGAGAACCACCCAGATGGAAGATGAGCGCCGCTCGTTCTATAAGCCCGAAGATATTTTTCGGGATGTGCGGAATAGGGTGGCAAAAGCGAAGCAGGCTTCGGAACAAGTCGACTACCTTGCTTTCGTGCCGGATGGGGAGCCCACTCTGGACGTGAACCTGGGTAACGAAATCAAGCTGTTGAAGACGCTGGAGGTCCCTGTCGCAGTCATCACGAACAGTTCGCTGCTTTGGCGCGATGACGTGAAGGAAGAACTGGGCGAGGCTGATTGGGTTTCGGTGAAAATTGATGCGCTTGAGGAAGGTCTCTGGCGGCGGGTCAATCGGCCGCACCAAGCGTTACGGCTGTCCTCGATTCTGGATGGGCTCCAGGCCTTTTCCAAAACCTTCGATGGCAAACTCGTAACGGAAACGATGCTTGTGAGCGGTCTTAACGACAGCGACGACTGCCTGAGGGAGGTGGCTGGTTTTATCCAAAGGCTGCAGCCGTCTCGCTCTTATCTGAGCGTTCCCACCCGGCCACCGGCGATGAGTTCGGTGTGTGCCCCGGCAGAAGAGATTCTCAACCGGGCCTACCAGCTCTTTGCGGAGAAAGTGAAGCGGGTAGAATACCTCATCGGCTATGAAGGCAATGACTTTGCCGTTACCGGTGATATCGAGCGAGACCTTCTCGGCATCACCGCCGTTCATCCGATGAGAAAGGAGGCAGTGACGGCTTTCTTGTCTCGCGCTGGAGTTTTGTGGGAGGTTGTGGATCGGTTGGTGGCCAGGGGGGACCTCACGGAAATAGAGCACGATGGCCACCTTTTCTATCTCCGGAAATTTTCCAGAGACCGCGAGACCTCGCAGGGGAGCCGCCCCTGCCAGCCATGAGCATTTGGGAGGATCACCGGTGTCTGGTTGGGCCCTAACCCGCTTATGGTCCAGGCTGGGCTCCGCTCCCGGGCACCCAACCGCGTGCCGGGGACAAACCGGCGGTCGTCAATGGCGGAGTCCGGGGGGGGCGGCTTCGACAACCCGGAGGACTTTTCAAGCAGCCAGGAATTGCTTTGAGGATTCATATGGAAAACCTGCTCCCATCCAAACGCGGCTCTTCCCCAAAAACAGGCACCGAGCCGGTTGATTACCGGGGGGACTGCTGAAGGGCGTATCAAGACGTAGGGTTATGTCTCAGGTTGTTGCCCATTGGGAGATCCTTCGATTTCATTATTTCAAAGGATCAATACGAGAACATCATCAAGTTGATCGCTCGCAACGGCGGCCGGATCACTTCAGAAAGACCGGTTGAGGACGGAATCGCTCTCAGGGCCGAAAAGAGCTGCGAACCCGAGGACTGATGGCCCCTGCAAAGCTCACCCGAAGTTATCGAGGCAAGCCCAGGGATCATGATATCCAAGATATGATGATGTCTGACCATCCAAGGACAATTGCCACCACAGGAAAGGAGGAGTTGATGGCAGAAGAGATCAAGGTTGGTTGTGCCCGGCCCACCGGCGGGCTGGTTGGTGACCCCGCCGAAGCCAAACCGGAAGATTTGCCCAAGACCATCGGACAGGAGGCAGCTAAAATGATACAGGTTGGCAAGAAAGCCCCGGATTTTACCGCACCATGCTATCACCATGGAAAATTCAGTTCCGTGAAGCTTTCTGATTTTCTCGGGAAATGGGTCTTGCTCTGTTTCTATCCCGGAGATTTTACGTTTGTCTGAGCCACCGAGATTTCGGCAGTTGCCGAAAAGCATGCAGAATTCGAAGGACTGGGCGTTCAAGTATTGTCCATGAGTATCGACAGCGTCTTTGTCCACAAAATGTGGAATGATCATGAGCTTTCTAAAATGGTCGATGGTGGCGTTCCTTTCCCCATGTTGTCGGACGCCGGCGGCAAGGTAGGAGCAGCCTACGGGGTCTACGATGCTGACGCCGGGGTGGAAACCCGCGGCCGCTTTCTTATCGATCCGGATGGGGTTATTCAAGGTTTTGAGGTTCTGACGCCGGCAGTTGGGCGCAACATTGGGGAAAGTCTGCGCGAGATTCATGCTTTCCAACTGGTCAGGGAGAGCAAAGGAACCCAGGCCACACCATCAGGCTGGCGCCCCGGCAAGCCCGTTCTGTATCCCGGACCTGACCTGGTTGGCAATGTCTGGAAAGTTTGGAAAACCAATATGGCATTTGATTGATGGTAGTTCGAAACTCGTCTTGGCGGCCGCGAAGCGCGCCACCAGGGCGGAGTTGCGCCGGTAGCTGCAAGCTCATGCCATCGGCTCAACTCCGCACCACGATTGCTCAATGGAGGGAGGAATATGTATTTTAAACAGATCACGGTTGAAGGAATGGGTTGTCTTTCCTACCTCATCGGTTGCCCTCAGGCCAAAGTCGCCTGTGCGGTAGATCCAAAGCGCGATGTGCAGGACTACCTCAATCTGGCCCGTGAGAATGGAATGAGGATCACGCATGTCTTTGAAACCCATGTTCACGCCGATCACGTCAGTGGTAACCAGGAATTGCGTTCCCGAACGGGCGCCGAAATCTGTTTTATGGAGAATTCTCCCGTTGCCTTTCCCCATACGGAACTCAGGGAAGGCCAGAAAATGGCTTTTGGCAATGCCATGCTCGAGTTTTTGAAGACGCCGGGGCACACTCCTCACTCCATGTCAATCCTGGTCACCGACATGCTCCGCAGCCAGGAACCCTGGTTGATCCTGACCGGCGATTGCCTCTTTGTCGGCGATATCGGCCGGCCGGACCTGGCCGGCGAAGAGCTTCTCGATGAACAGACGCGCAATCTGTACGATTCTCTCTATCGTAAACTGGGCAAGCTGCCTGCCAACCTCGAAGTCTTCCCTGCGCACGGCGAAGGCTCCCTGTGCGGCAAGGGGATGAGTTCCAAATCGAGTTCGACGATCGGTTTCGAGAAGAACAACAATCCTGTTTTGAACCTCACCTTTGAGGCTTTTGAGAAACAGATGAAGCAAAGCTTCCCGGAAAGGCCGAAGAGTTTCTCCCATATTATCGAGACGAACAAGAAGGGGCCACCGCTGCTGGATCGCTGCCCGGTGACCAAAGACATGAGTCCCCAGCAAATTACGGAGCAGGTGGAGCGCGGTGCGCTTATTCTCGATACTCGGGATACGGCCGCCTTCGGCGGGGTCCATATTCCGGGGTCCATTAACATCGGGTTTGAGCGACAGACGGCCAATTGGATCGGTATGGTGATCGACCCGAATACCGAGCTGATTCTGATTGTTACCGACGAGAAAGCCTTTGAAAACATGACGGTGCAACTGCACCGAATCGGTTATGATAACATCATTGGTTATCTCTATGGCGGCATCACAGCCTGGCAGGAATCCGGATACCCGATTCGCCAGCTCTGGCAGATTTCAGCGGACAAGCTGAACAGCAAGCTGAAGACCGGAGAATTCGATTACCTCTATGATGTGAGAACGCCCTCGGAATGGTCAGGCGGTCATATCCAGGAGGCAACCTCGCTGCCGCTGACAATGCTGCTGAAAAACCCACCGGAAATCCCGAAAGACAAGGAGATTATCGTTACCTGCGGGGTCGGATACCGGGGAAATATTGCCGCCAGCTTTCTGCAGAGCCAGGGTTTCCAACACGTACACAGTCTGGCGGGTGGCATGAAGGCTTGGATCAACAGTGGTCAACCGATTTCAGTCTAATCCCTCGGCCAGCCGAGCGGAAGCGGAAGGGTCGTCATCGCTGCCGGGAGAAAGGACCGGGAGACCTCGGTCAAGACCCCCATCTGGGGGGACTCTTGAGGAACTGTGGTATGCTTATTGCTAAAAATAATGGCAGGCCAAAGTTCCTTGTTTAGCTTTTTCCCGGAACGGAGGGGAGAAAGGGGATGAAAATCGCCATAGAGGCCGATTCCCAGGCGTAACCAAGTCGCTCATAGCCATCCAGGCAGGAGGCTGAGAACAGAAACCAGGCAGGGAGCGATCTTTTCGGTTCGCCCAACAACTGAACCCTAAATCGATGGGAGAACAAGATGGAAAGCAAACCAGATAAGTATGTATGCGCCCACTGCGGCTACACCGCTTCGGGCCGTTTTTCAGGAGACATTTGTCCCGGATGCGGACTTACTTACTGGAAATGCCATGAATGCGGCTATCTTGTTACCGCTGCGCTTCCACCAGAGGTTTGTCCCGAATGCGGATCGAAAAAGGGTTTCAAAGATGTTACCTGTTACGTACCCGAATGTGGAGGGCCAGGTTCAGACAACATCGATCCTCGTCTGTAACATAACGTCCGTCGCAAATAAGGCATGTGTTTCCGGAGGGGAACCATTTGTTCCCTTTTCGGAAACCGAGGGACAGGTTTATGAAATGCTCTCGGCCGGGGATGTGTCAGGCTCTCTAGCTTTAGGAGCCCTCACCCTCCATTGCTCACGCCCATGGTGGATCGTTAGTATTGCCATTTTCCACGGGAATAGCGAAAAATTTCCGTGACCGCCACCTGTCTTTCGCATTCGAAAGGACCCTGCTGAGCCAGTTCCGGGGAATCGGCACGGCAGGCATAAGTGTGCTCCTCGTACTTCAGCAGGCCAACATAGGGAGACACCTTGTCACCGGTGGCTTTCACTTCACGCTCGGTATCCTTTGCAATAACCCGATACGTCGCGCGGTAAAGACCCTGCGAGTCTTTTTCCACCTTGATGTTATCGACGCCTAACCGCCCATGGTGGTTCATTTTGGCTATCCAGTCGACCTGAAAGGCTTCGAAGGCTTTGCGCACGGCTTCTTCATCGGCAGCCGAAGCGTGCGAGAAGGCCGTCAGCACAATTACCAGAAGCCAAAAACCGAATGATAACGATTGAAATGCCTTTGCTTTGCCCATGGCCATTCGCGTCCGAAAGATAGTGTCCACCCCATGATCTTCTGCTGGTACCAGTCAAAAATGACCAACTGAGCTTCTAGCACATCCTGCAATAAGTAAAAAGCCATAAGACCCACTTCGAGTCCTATGGCTTCCCCTTTTCCAACATTTTCGGACAGCGCCGCTATGGCGTGACTTTTAGTTCCACTCGGCGGTTGATAGCCCGTCCTTCCTCCGTGTCGTTGGTAGCTTTGGGCCTCAGCTTGCCGTGGCCGAGCGCCTGCATCCGCGCCGGGCTGATGCCCTTGCCGGCAAAATAGTCGAACACGGCCTTGGCTCGGCGTTCTGACAGCGCCTGGTTGTACGGCACGGTACCAATGCCGTCGCAATGGCCTTCAATCATGATCTTGACGTTCGGGCGCTTTGCGAGGGTCTGTGCGCCTTCATCCAGCACCACTCGCCATTCCGGTTTGATGTTGGACTTATCGAAGTCGAACTGGATGCCCCGCAGAATGAGGACTTCCTCCTTGGGGGGCGCTTCTTTCTTCCCCGAGCAGAACACGTCGCGCACAAACCGCTCCATCGCTGACCGGTCCGTATCCAGCACTGTCGCCTCAACCATGATGCTGCAGGGTTTCAACTGGTGGATGGAGGAGAGTATCCGTTTGCCTTTCTGATCTCGAGTGTCAGCGAGCGAGACGATGTGGATACAAGTATCGGGATACTTGCTGTAAATGGCCCGGGCTTCCGCCACCGGGTCGCTCCCCAGGTTCGCCTCACCGTCACTCACCAGAATCACCGCCGTATTGCCGCTCATTCTAGCCAACACCGGATCGAGAGAGATAATACCAGGGCCCAGCGGCGTCTGACGACCGTAAATGTCCTGCTTCTCTTTGATGCTCTTCAGCGCTTTGGCGATCGCAGCACGGTCATAGAGTGCCGGCCGGTAAAGCTCCTGCACAGGGGCAAGCAGCTCCAGGGCTGCCGTGAAGGTCATCCCCTTGTAGTTTGTCGCCGGAATCTGATCATTGATACCCGACAGGACTCTCTTGCCAATTGCGATTTTCAGCTGCTCGGGCATCAGGCCCGCGTGCTCGGGGCTTTTCCCGAAATGCATGTACATGGAGCCCGATTGGTCAACAAGAAAGATGAAATTGTCGGGACAGTATTCAGCAGCACCTGCCAGTCCCGCTCCCGCGGCAAAAACCACCACCATCACCAAACCTATAACCCGTATTGCGTTACTCATCTTCATAATCCCTCCACCTTGATTCTGAATGATTGATGTGATGTGGCAGAGGCTATCGGCCACCGTTGGCCGATGGTCTCCTCCTCCCTGGCCGAAACAATGATCTGTATTGGACCACAAGGGCCTGATCACTTCCAACAGATCAGGATCTTGGAGCGACCTGAGGGACTGGCAACCCGCTCGACCAGACGGAAATAGCTTCCGAGCAGACTGCTTTCGTGTTTGAGGATTGCAAACGCTCTTTTGGCGCCCATGGACAGCAAGCGGAGATAGAAAAGGGCGCGCACCAGGGAATTCGCGGGGATATCGTGCTCCATCATGAGAAAGGCCTTGCCGGGCTTGAGGACTCGCAAGACTTCCCGCAGCGCCTGTCCCTGGGTCTTTCCTTTGAGCTCGTAGAAAGCATGGGAGCAGGTCACGGCATCAAAGCTGCCTTCGATAAACGGCAGAGCCGCCGCTTCAGCCTCCACCAGGTGAATGTTCCCGAAGCCACTTGCCTTCCGGCGATTCACTGCCAGCATCCCCCGGGAAAAATCGACGCCCACCACGGAACCGTCTCCTCCCACCTTCCGGCAAAGGTAGGGCAGGAGGGAACCGGTACCCGTGCAGAGATCCAAAACCCTTCCCCCTTTGTTGATGGGTACCAATTCGGCCAGATACCGCCGCGCAATATGCTGGGCATCGCTTGCGTGGAGCGAAACGAATCGGTCATAGAAGCGGGAGAACAGGTTGTAATAGGATCGTCGATAATTCTTCACGCGCCTCTTGTCCACCAACACCATCCCTGCAGCATCTTAACCTGCGCGCCCAATCATCCTGAATCCTCCCCTATCCCGTCGCACCAGCCGGCCCTGCTCAGCTCTTATCTCGACTGACACTCACAGGAACTCCCTCGTATGGCGTTCGTCTCTTGTATTTAATGATCTTTGGATCCCTGAGCTGCTTCAGCACCTCGATGCTGTCTTTCATTCCCTTATAATTCCTGGCCATTTCTATGGCCATACCGGACATGGAGGCCATAGCCTGGATAAAATTCACATCATCCAGGGTGAATTCCCATGGTTCCGCGGTGTAGACCCGCAACACTCCGATTGACTGCCCACCGATCACGATAGGCACGGAAAGCATGGAGGCTATTCCTTCCTTTTTTGCTTCTTCGGGATACTGAATTCTTGGATCGTCGGTTACGTCATAGATGGCTACCGGCCCTTCCTCAAGAGACTGAGCGATTGACCGTAGGGCACTCAGCGGGCCTTTGCTGAGGTATTCTTCGCTCAACCCAAAGGATGCCGCCAATTCCAACTCATTGGTCTGGCGGTTAACCAGGAACGTTGCACACCCTTTGAAGCCCAATGCTGTCTTTATGCTCTCAACAGCCAGCAACACCACTTCCTCGGGATCCTTCGAATGTGAAATGACCCGAGTAATCTTCAACAAAGTGTCATAGTTGAGTGCCTGTTTCTTCATGGCTCTTCCTCCTTGTTGAGAGTTGATCACCACCAGAGCAAACGCCTGCGCAGCAAAGCTCAGGCTGTCGCTGGAAGAGGCCTCTACCTCCCTTGCAAGGCCCAACTACCGTGGTCCTGCGAGAAAACGCCAAGCGAAGGTATTCCTGAAAACTCGAGCCAGCAGAAGTGAGCAGAACCGGGAAACAGCGCTTTGAACGCATATAGCGTGCTGATTTTACAGCCTTGATCGGTGCGATGAAAATGCCAGGGAAGTTTTCCCGCCCCAACGCCGAGGCCCCTCCCTACGAAGAAATTCAGCACCCCGCCAGCTCACCCAGGTTAGCGGCAGGGCACTCGCCAATAAGTCACTTGTGTTGTATAAGCAAATTGAGTGCCGAGGAGAGGAGGCCGCAGGCAGCGAACTTCTGGAGGTTGCGAGCCCAGCGCGGGGCAGGTGCTGTTAGAGCGTGGCTGGTTAGCCCACCGAACCGGTCACCCTGCCGCAAGCCCGGCTCCAGGAAAGCGCGAAAGACCTGGATTCCGGCCTTCGCCGGACTGACGAAGGGGCATTGGATTACGGCTCCCTCTCAGAGGTAACGGGGGAACGTCTCATTGCCTCCGTGAGTAAAGGGGCATTTTGTTCCCGCCTGCGTCACGCTATCGGTCGCGTTTGCACCCGCTTCGATCGCGTTTGAAGATCAGCCTACGGCCACTGGCACCGCCAGGCATTATATTGCGATCCAGTTGGTGGGACAGGAACAAGGATTGCTTCAGGACCCCATGCCTGGGTCCCCGCTGGGAGCATCCAGGCTTGTCGGCCGTGAGTGTGGCAATCTGATCAAGAGGCAACAGGAACAAAGTTGAAGTCAAGTGGGGAATCATGCACAAAGGATTACGACCAATGAGTGACTTGGGGAACCTGATTAGCAACCAGACACAAAAATCTTACGGTTCGAAGGAACCGGCAACGAATTCTCAATCGATCAAATTCGGGAGGTTGCCGGAAGCAACCTCTTCCGCCAGGGTCACCGGGCCCTGCGGCGAGACAATGGAGATCTATCTCCAGATTGAGGGAGAGCAAATCAAGGACGGTTCGTTTTTTACTGACGGATGCGGCGCCAGCAGGCTTTGCGGGGCGCTTGCCCTGATGCTGGCAGTAGGGAAAAACCTTGATGACGCGGCCATGGTCGAGGGTGATACACTGCTTGGGATGATCGACAATCTGCCCGAAGACCATCGCCACTGTGCCTATCTCGCCGCGGGGACCCTGCAGACGGCGCTTCACAATTACATAGCAGCACCGGAGCATCGCCATCATCTGGCATCTTCTTCGCAAGAGAACTAGAACCCGGCAGTTTGGGAGGTCTCCCTTGAAAGAGCCTCCTGCTCAGGACGGTCGGCCCGGGGACGTGCCCAGGCCAGGGTCGGCTCGCTCGGCGAGGAAGGCGGGCATCGAGACCGATTGACAATCAGGGAGGAAAACCAGATGAAAAAAGTTGCCCTATTCGCCTTCAACGGTGACGCTATGTGCTTTATCCACGTGCTCTTGAACGCCCTGGACATGCACGAAAGACAGATCGAGGCAACCATCGTCCTGGAGGGTGCTGCAACCCGGTTGATACCCGAACTGACTCAGGACGGCAGCCCTCTTATGCAACTTTACCAGAAGGTCCGGACCCTGGGTCTGGTGGCCGGCGCCTGCCGGGCTTGCGCCACCAAGATGGGCACCATCGAGGCGGCCAAGGCCCAAGATCTCACTCTCCTCGATGACATGCGCGGTCATCCGAGCATGGCTCGGTTCCGTGAGGCAGGGTTTGACATCATCACATTTTGACAATAGTTTCAAGAAATCCAGTGGGATAAGGAGCACAGTATGACCAAAATTGCCGTGACCAGTGAAGGTCCCGGTCTCGACGATCAGGTAGACCCACGCTTTGGCCGGGCTGCCGGGTTCGTGGTCGTGGACCTCGAGACCATGGAAACCCAGTATCTCGATAATGGCCAGTCGCAGGTGATGGCCCAGGGTGCCGGCATCCAGGCGGCGGAACGGGTTGCCCGGGCTGGCGTCAGCTGGCTGCTGACCGGTTATGTCGGCCCTAAGGCCTTCGAAGCGTTGACTGCGGCCGGAATCAAGATCGGACAGAATCTGGAAGGGATGACGGTGCGCGAGGCGGTGGCACGGTTCCGGAGCGGGGCATTGGAGGCGGCCGACAATTCCAACCGGGAGGCCGGGAAATGATTGTGGCGGTGGCGAGCGGCAAGGGTGGGACGGGAAAAACCACGGTAACCGCTTCATTGGCAACGGTTTGGAATGAACCGCTGGTGGCGGTGGATCTCGATGTCGAGGAACCCAATCTTCACCTCTTCCTCCACCCGACCCTGGAGGGAAGTGACTTGGCTCACCTCGAGATACCTGTCCTTGATAAATCCCGCTGCACCTTCTGCGGGGCCTGTTCCGAGCTCTGTCAGTTCAAGGCCATCAGCGTGATGGGGAAAATCGTGATGACTTTTCCCGAGATGTGCCATGGCTGCGGCGGCTGCATCGCCATCTGCCCGGAGAAGGCGCTTTCGCCGGGCACCCGAGAATTGGGCGAAATCAGCTGGGGCCGGACCGGGCGGGATGGGCAGGTCGGGTTCCTCATGGGGCAGCTGCGGGTCGGCGAGGCGATGAGTCCGCCTTTCATGCGACTGGTCAAGGCAAAGCTGAACGCAATGCTCGCAGCGAGCCCCCGCGATGCGATCATCGATGCCCCACCGGGGGTAAGCTGTCCGGCGGTCAATGCCGTCCTTGACAGCGATATGATCCTTCTGGTCACTGAGCCCACTCCTTTCGGTTTCTATGACTTTCAGCTTGCCTGGGAAGCCTTTACCCCTCTCGAAAAGCCAATGGGGGCGGTGATCAACCGGGCCGGTCTCGGCAATGACGACATCCATCACTTCTGCCGGGATAAGGCAGTGCCGATTCTCGCCGAGATCCCTTACGACCGCGGCATCGCCGAGGCCTACGCCCGAGGCCGGGTCATAGCGGAGGTGTCGCCGACCCTTGCGGCGACCTTTGGCTCCCTGCGAGACAAGATCCGCACTTTGGCCGAAGAAAGCCGGATGCGGGAGGTGGCTCATGCGTGAGATCGTCATCATCAGCGGCAAGGGCGGCACCGGCAAGACCTCGCTGACAGGCGCCTTCGCCCATCTGGCGGCCAGCAAAGTGATCTGTGATCTGGATGTGGATGCTCCCGATCTCCATCTGCTGCTTCGGCCGGAGCGGGAGCGGACCGAGGAGTTTCACTCAGGCTACGAAGCCCGCATCGACCCCGAGTTGTGCAACCGTTGCGGACAGTGCGCCGCGCTTTGCCGTTTTGGAGCGATCCGGGAGGGGGAAGAAGGCTTCACCGTGGACCCCATCCGATGCGAGGGCTGCAAGGTGTGTGTGGCCTTCTGCCCGGTCGATGCAATCCGGTTCGAGCTGAAACACTGTGGGGAATGGTATGTCTCCTCCACCCGGTTTGGGCCCATGGTACATGCTCAGCTCATCCCCGGGGCGGAGAATTCCGGCCGGCTGGTCATGGTGCTAAAACAACAGGCTCGCGAGTTGGCCAAGGCGAAGGGGTTGGACCTGGTGCTCTGCGACGGTGCCCCGGGGATCGGCTGTCCGGTCATCAGCTCCCTGTCGGGAACCCATCTCGCGGTAGCGGTTACGGAACCCACACCTTCGGGGCGGCATGACCTGGAACGGGTAGCCGATCTGTGTCGGCACTTCCAGGTGGCGTTCGCGGTTATCATCAACAAGCATGACCTTAATCCGGATGAGGCGGCCCGAATCGAGGCCTATTGCCGGGAGAAAAGTTACCCGGTGCTCGCCCGCCTTCCGCATGATCCCGTCGTTACGCAGGCCATGATCCAGGGCCTGGTGGTCACCGAGCTTCCCGAGAATGCCTTCAGCCGGGAGCTCCACCAGACCTGGGAACGGATTGCCAGACTGGTCAACGGGGTTAAGTAGGAGGGCCAGGAAGCGAGATTTTGTCGTTCAATGAAGGTATTTTGGGACGGTGACGGCGGGGACTCTCCCCCGTTGCCGGAACCAGGAGCAGTTTCAAGGTGAAAGGTGGCGTCTCACGACCCCCCAAGAAAGTCAGACGAATCAGGAGAAAGTACCATGAAGACTACGGTTGTTGCTATTCCCTCTATTCATCCGGGCGGGCTTGACTCTCCCATCGGTGCTCATTTCGGGCACTGCGACCTCTACACCCTGGTTGAGGTTGTCGACGGCCAGGTGCAAAAGGTTCGGACCCTTCCCAACGTCCCGCATCAGCAGGGAGGTTGCATGGCCCCGGTCAATCACCTGGCTCAGCACGGCGTCAAGATTCTCATCGCCGGTGGGATGGGAATGCGACCGCTTATGGGATTCAACCAGGTGGGAATCGCCGTTCTCTACGGCGCCGATGCCCAGACCGTGGGCGACGCTGTGAAGGCTTTCCTCAACGGCACCCTGCCGCAGTTTACCAGTGAATTCACCTGCGGCGGGGGTGGCGGCGGGCAACCAATGGGCAGGATGTGATCACCAGCAGGAGGAGAAAGTAACGTGTCCACCGATGATTTCTCTTTGCCGGACCAGGTGAGCGAGCTGTTTATCGGACACGTGAGGAAGCCGAGAAACCTGGGTTTCCTCGAAAACCCAAGCGGTCGGGGCACCGCAGTCGGTCAGTGTGGAGATTCCATGGATGTGGCGCTGCGCGTCGACGACGGCATCATCACCGATATCAGGGTTGCCCCGCACGGTTGCATCTACACCGTGGCCTGCGCAAGTGCGATGAGCGAGCTGGCCAGGGGGCGCGAGCTGGACCGGGCGTTGGAGCTGGACCCGCAAGAGGTGGTAGCGGCCCTTGGCGGCCTGCCGGAGGACCACCTGCATTGTGCGCGGCTGGCCGTGAACACCCTGGGAGAGGCTATTTCCGATTATTATCGAAATGCTGTGACGGCCCGCTCGGTACCAAGGGCCTAACTTGATGAGAGGGAAAGAGTTGGCAGGCAATTGCCGGAGCCGTGCCCCCGCGCTCCGGCTGCTTGCCTCTTTCTCTCGGTAAAATAGGAGCATCTATGCTGCGCATTCTCCTGGTCAGTGCCCGCCCGCAAACCCTTCTGCCCTTGGTCGAAGGCCTTACCGCAGACGGCGAGGTAACCCTCGAGGCGGCTGGTTCCGGCACCGACGCGCTGCAAGCGATCCGTACCAATCCCCCGCACCTCGCCATCATCGACTGTGACCTCTCGGACCACGAACCGCTGCCTTTGGTGCAGGAGTTGCTGACGGTGAACGCCATGGTCAATACCGCTGTGGTCAGTCCGCTGTCGGATGCGGAATTCCACGAGGCGAGTGAAGGACTGGGGATTCTGGCTCACCTGCCGGTGCAGCCCGGCAGGAGCGACGCCCTGGAGCTCCTGCGCAAGCTTAGACAAATCCTCGGCCTGAGTCCTGGCGGGACCGGACCCTGACGCCGCTTTCCCCTCGTTTCCGGAAAGAACATTCTAATGGTTGAGAGGACAGACCTTCAGGCACTGGTTGCAAGTATAGATCCCGTGATCGTCTACCCCCACGGTATTCAGGCAGGTTTCAAACGAGAATTTCTCTTTGACTGCCCGGTCTTCAAGCAGGTGCACAAGAAGGGGATTAGCTCCAGAATAACGGAGGCATGCATTATGGTTGACCTTCCCCGTGCTGCCTATGGCTTCGACCGGGCAGGCATCCACGCACTCCGTGCAGGCAGGCGGACAGGGAACCTCCGCAAGTTCTCCCGTGGCCTCCAACTCAAGTGAGGTAATGAGTCCTCCCAACAGCAACCTTGTGCCATGCTTTGGATGAGCGAGCAAGCCACACTTGGCGAGCCTGCCCAAGCCCGCCTGCTCTGCCCAGTAGACCAGCGGCAAGAGGCCCCAGAACTCACGCCCCACTACTTTCCATGGAAAACATCCGTAGATTGGACTCGCAACCAGCCCTTGCTCTTCCAGGAAGAGACAGAGACGGTTGGCACAGGTGTCCAAAGCCCGGTAGACCATATTGCAGTAGCGCCAGTACAAAGCGAGCGAGTGGTTCTCTGCGTGCAGTATGCCTCTTGGAATCGGCAGACCATAGCAGATGACGTTTCTTGCGGGATGAAGGATATGCTGAGGGGAGAAATCAACCGGTACGGACGGCAGCCGGGAGACCGGTGAGATTCCCACCACCGGGCTGCCGCTGACACCGAGAAAGTCCTTGACTGCAGTCAGAATGTCCTGCTCGTTCACGACCTTTCTCCTCCGAGCCTGGCACGGACCCATGAAACGATCTTAGGCAGCATTTTCTCGGATCAACCCTACCGCAGCAGCTCCCGGGCGATGATCAGCCGTTGGATCTCGCTGGTGCCTTCGTAGATGGTCGTCACGCGGACGTCGCGATAGTGGCGTTCCACCGGAAATTCCTGACTATAGCCATAACCGCCAAGGATCTGCAGGGCATCATAACAGGCCTTATTGGCGGCTTCCGTGGCATAGACCTTGGCCATGGAGGCTTCCTTGGCGTAGTGCTTCTTCTGATCCTTGAGGAAGGCGGCCCGCAGCAGCAGCAGCCGGGCCGCTTCGAGGCTGGTATAGTTGTCGGCGATTTTCCACTGAATAGCCTGGTGGTGGGCGATGGGAACCTCGAACTGGATGCGCTCACGGGCATAGCTGGTGGCAAAATCCATGGCAGCCAGTCCGATCCCAAGAGCCATTGACCCGATGCCGATGCGCCCGCCCGCCAGTTCCGCGACGGCGATGCGAAAGCCGTCATTGATGGTCCCGAGCAGGTTTTCCCCGGGAACGCGGCAGTTTTCCAGGATCAGTTCGTTGGTGGGGGAAGCCAGTTGGCCCAGCTTCTTTTCATCTTTACCCACCCAGAAGCCGGGAAACGATGGCTCCACCAGAAAAGCGCTGATGCCCCTGCCCTTGCGCGCAGTCTTGTCGGTTACCGCCCAGATCACGAACAGATCGGCAAATTCTGCGCTCGTGATGAAGATCTTGCGGCCGCTCAAAAGCCAGTCGTTCCCATCGGCAACGGCGCTCATGCGCATGGCGGCGGGGTCCGAGCCGGCGCTGGTTTCTGTCAGGCCGAAGCTGCCGGCCACATACTCACCACTGCAAAGAGGTGGAATATACTTCTCTTTCTGGTACTCACTGCCAACCGCCTGGATGACTTCCGCCACCATGTTGGTCACCGAGGTGGTTACCGCGGTGGAGGCGCAGCCTCGGCCCAGTTCCGTCATGACGAGGGAAAAAGCCACCGCCCCGGCTCCGGTTCCACCGTATTCGGGAGCCACACTGATGCCCATGAATCCAAGCTCTGCGAGCTTTTTCAGAATACTCTTGAGCTTATCCCGGTCCTTGGTCCGGTCCAGCTCCGCGGCGATGGGTTCCAATTCGTAGCGGGCGAACCTGGCGGCCGTGTCGCGAATGATTCGTTGCTCCTGCGTCAGTTCAAAGTCCATTGAGTCCCTCCTGTTCCATCAGGAAAAACCATGCCGAGAGCCGAGTCGCAGTCTGCGTGCGGCCCCACTGAAGCAACCGGCTGCCGAACCTTTCGCGGGCCTGGCCGGAGTCGCTCTCAATAGGCGTAAAACCCCCGTCCGGTCTTGCGGCCCAGCCAGCCTGCCTCGACGTACTTGCGCAGGAGGGGACACGGTCGATATTTTGAATCACAGAAACCCTGGAAAAGCACTTCCATGATCGCCAGACAGGTGTCCAGGCCGATGAGGTCGGCGAGGGCCAGGGGGCCCATCGGGTGGTTCATGCCGAGGCGCATGACGGTGTCGATGTCCTCACGGGTTCCCACCCCGTGATAGAGCGCATAGACCGCTTCATTGATCATGGGCATGAGGATTCGGTTGGCAATAAAGCCGGGATAGTCGCTGGATTCGGCAGGGGTTTTCCCCATCCTGGCGGCGAGGTCCCAGGTGAGTCTGAACGTTTCGTCGGAGGTTCGCAGGGCGCGAATCACTTCCACCAGTTTCATAACCGGCACGGGATTCATGAAATGCATGCCGATGACCTGCTCGGGTCGTTGCGTTTGGGCCGCAATCCGGCCGATGGGAATGGATGAGGTGTTGCTGGCAAGAACGGTGGTTGTGGGGCAGATTACATCCAGCTCGCGAAAGATCTGCAGTTTGATGGCTTCATTCTCGGTAGCCGCTTCCACGACGTAGTCGGCCGCCGCCATATCCTGGAGCTGCACACTGGTCTTGATCCGTCCGAGAATCGCCTCCTTCTCGGCGGCATCCAGCTTTCCCTTTTCGACGTTCCTGCTCAGTATGCCGGTGATGTTCTTGAGCCCCCGCTGGACGAATTCTTCCTTGATATCATTCATGATTACCTGCAGGCCGCTCATCGCCGCCACCTGGGCAATGCCGTTGCCCATCTGTCCCGCCCCTACCACACCGAAGGTCTTCACCTCCATGGTCTCCTCCTTTCCTGCGTGCCCTGCAAATCTGTAGCTTGATTCCGGTTCCTGCCGGTCGTCAGGTGTTGTCGAAAAATGCCTCCCTGGCTTTTCATCCAATTATAATCCACGAAGTCATACGAAGACACACGAAGCAATCATCAGGGGGTTTCCCCAGGGAAAAGGACGTTTCATGGTTGGACCAGCACTCACCGCCTGACCACCATCGCCACCGCCTCCCCGCCCCCAAGGCAAAGGGACGTGAGCCCGGTCTTCCGGTCCTGACGGATCATCTCGTAGAGCAGGGTGACCAGCAGGCGGCAGCCGCTGGCGCCAATGGGGTGGCCGAGGGCGACACTGCCGCCATTCACATTGACCCGCGCGGGGTCGAGCTGCAGTTCCTTCAGCACGGCTACGGTCGACCCGCTGAAAGCCTCGTTGATCTCAAACAGGTCCACATTCTCGATCCCGAGACCTTCCTTGCGCAGACATTTGGGAATGGCCAGGATTGGTGCCACCAGCACATACTTCATATCGATCCCGGCCGAGGCCTGAGCCCCGATCGTCGCGAGGATGCGGCAGCCCAGCGCGGCCGCCTTTTCCCTGGCCATGACCACCACGGCGGCAGCCCCGTCGCTGATCACCGAAGCGTTGCCGGCAGTCGTTACCCCATCCTTCTTGAAGGCGGGTTTCATCCTCGCCAGGGCTTCCAGTGACGTTTCCCGCGGGCACTCATCCTGCTTGAAGAGTACGGAATTTCCTTTGCGGGCGGGAATCGGCACCGGTACAGTCTCGTCCTCGAACTTTCCGGCAGCCATGGCAGCCAGGGTTCGGCGATAGGATTGCGCGGCATAGCGGTCCTGGTCCTCGCGGGTGACGTGGTAACGCTCGGAACAGAGTTCGTTGGAGATTCCCATGTGGAAATCATTGACCACATCCCACAACCCGTCATGGACCATATGATCAAGGAGCGTGCCATCTCCCATGCGGTAGCCAAACCGGGCCTTTTCGAGATAGTACGGAGCCAGCGTCATGCTTTCCATGCCGCCGGCCACCACCACTTCCGCATCTCCCGCCTGAATGGCCTGAGCGGCCAGCATCACCGCTTTCAACCCGGAACCGCAAACCTTGTTGACGGTCAGGCATTCGACCTCCGGCGGCAGACCCGCCAGCACCGCCGCCTGCCTGGCCGGGTTCTGCCCATAGCCGCAGGGAAGAACCTGGCCCATCACCACTTCATTCACCTCCTCGGCTGCAATCCCAGCTCGTTGCGCCGCTTCGGCAATAACGATGGCACCCTGTCGGGTCGCCCCAACCGAGGTTAGCGAGCCGTTAAAGCTGCCCAGAGGAGTCCGGACGGCGCTGACAATCACCGCTTCCCGCATGGTTGCCTCCTTGAAAAGCAAGACCTTCACTCTGTCGAGGATCGCCTGGAAAGATACTTCTCCTGTCTCTAGCAGATTGTCTCAGGAGACGCAAAGAGTTTCTCCCGCGCAGCGGCAAGCTGCCTATCCGATCCCGGCCCCGTCGAGCAGGCTTGCCAGCTGGTTGACCGCCATATCCCGAACGAGGATGGTTTTGCGGCGGGATTTGTGCCCCTGGAGCAGTTCCAGCCGGGACTTGGGAAGGTGCAGCAGCTTTGCCAGGAACCTCAGACATTCCCGGTTGGCTTCACCCTCAACGGGCGGGGACGTCAACCGGATCTTCAAAACCCCGTCATGGATTCCGCCCAGTTCCGCCTTGCTGGCCCGGGGTTGCACGGCGACCTCCAGGATGGTTCCCTGACCGCTCTCGCGGATGCACGGCAAGTGTGTCATGCGGCTATTCTTCAATTCTTCGTTGACCGTTTTCCTGCAGTGATGTTTTATACTCGGTTGTCATTACTTTTCCGCTTTTTCTTCCAATCATGCAAGGAGAACCATCATGGAGAAGATTCTGAGGATCGACATGGGAGCTGAAGGTGGTCCCAGGCTGACCGAAGAGCCTCTGGGGGATTATGCCGGGCTGGGGGGCAGAGCCCTGACGTCAACCATCATTGCCAGGGAGGTCCCCCCTTTGTGCCACCCGCTGGGGGCGGACAACAAACTGGTGATTGCGCCGGGAATGTTGAGCGGCACCGCGGCTTCGATGTCGGGACGGCTCTCCATCGGCACCAAGAGCCCGCTCACCGGCGGCATCAAGGAGGCCAATTCCGGCGGGCAGGCGGCCCAGGTGCTGGCACGACTGGGATATGCCGCCCTCATCCTCGAAGGAAAACCCCTCAAGGACGAACTGTATCGCCTCTATATCAACAAGGATGGTGTCAAAATCACGGTGGATAACAGCTTAAAGCTGCTTCCCAATTACGACCTGGTCGAACGCATGAAATATCAATACGGGGCGAAGATCACCTGCATCTCGATCGGCCCGGCCGGGGAAATGAAGATGGCCGCGGCCTCCATCGCCGTAACCGATATGGAACAGCGGCCCACCCGCCATGCCGGGCGCGGGGGGGTGGGAGCGGTCATGGGGGCCAAACGGGTCAAGGCCATTGTCCTCGACGATCGCGGCTGCAGCATGCGCTCACCCAAAGACCCCGAGAGGTTCAAGGAGGCGAACCGCAAATTCGTCGAAGGTCTCCGGAACCACCCTGTTACCGGCCAGGGACTCCCGACCTACGGTACCAACATTTTGACCAACATCCTCTGCGAAGCGGGAGGCTATCCCACGCGCAATTTCAAAGAGGGCCGATTCGAGGACGCCCACAAGATCAGCGGGGAAACCCAGGCGGAAACCGAAAACCAACGTGGCGGTGCCGGCTCGGCAACCCACGGCTGTCATCACGGTTGTGTCATCCGCTGCTCCGGGACGTATTTCGACAAGGAGGGCAGGTACGTTACCAAGCAACCCGAATACGAGACCGTCTGGGCTCATGGCGGGCATTGCGGCATTTCCGACCTGGATGCCATTGCCACCCTCGATTTCCTGGATGACAACTACGGTCTGGACAGCATTGAGATGGGAGTAACGATCGGGGTGGCCATGGAAGCCGGGGTGATCAAGTTCGGCGACACAGAAGGCGCCATCAACCTGGTTAACGAGGTGGGCCAGGGAACGCCGCTGGGCCGCATACTCGGAGCCGGAGCGGCGGTTGCCGGAAAGGTTTTCGGGGTGGAACGGGTGCCGGTGGTGAAGGGGCAGGCGCTGCCGGCCTATGACCCGCGCGCGGTACAGGGGATCGGCGTGACCTACGCCACCAGCCCCATGGGGGCCGATCATACGGCCGGCTACGCCGTGACCGCCAACATCCTCAAGGTGGGCGGCTTCGTCGATCCGGTAAAACCCGAAGGCCAGATCCAGCTCTCGCGCGATCTGCAGATCGCCACGGCGGCGATCGATGCCACGGGCATGTGTCTCTTCATTGCCTTCGCCCTGCTCGATCAGCCGGAAACCTTTCAGGCCCTGCTCGATCTACTCAACTCCTTCTATGGGCTCAAGCTCACCGGTGATGACGTGGCGGCGCTCGGCAAAAAGGTCCTGACGATCGAACGCGATTTCAATACCCGTGCCGGCTTCACGGCTCAACACGACCGCCTGCCGGAATTCTTCAAAAAGGAGCCGCTCGCGCCCCACAACGTGACTTTCGAGGTCAAGGACGAAGATCTGGATGAGGTCTTCAACTGGTAACGGTCCTCACCGGGCAACCGGGGACAGGATTGGCGCTCAGAAGTGCTGCACCCCGCTGTGAAACGAGAGTCGGCAGGGTGTGCCGCACCCGTTCCGAGGGACGGACGAAGGGATAGCCATGGCTGAGACGACCCTCATCGCCTGCCCCGACTGCGACCTGCTCCAGCGGCTGCCGAAGCTCACTCCGGGGACTTCCGCCCGCTGTCCGCGCTGCGGTAATGCGGTAGCGGCGCGTAAGCCGGACTCGCTCAACCGCACCCTGGCCCTGACCCTTGCCGCCGCCGTCGCCTTCCTGGTAGCGAATACCGTCCCCCTGCTCGGGCTCGCCGCCGCCGGACGGCAGGCGAGCACCACCGTGCTTGGCGGCGTCCAGGTCATGTGGGAAGAGGGCCAGGGGGTGGTTGCCGGCATCATGCTGGTTGCCGCCGTGATCGCTCCGGCACTCGATATTGTCTTGATGCTGATCATTCTCCTGGCCGTGAGACGGCCGCCCGCCCCGTGGTGGATTGGAAGCCTGCTGCGCTATTCCCAGCTCATCCGCCCGTGGCGCATGCTGGAGGTGATGCTGCTCGGCATTCTCGTTTCACTGATCAAGATCGCCGAACTGGCCACCGTGATTACGGGCATCGCCATGTGGGCGGTGGCGGCGCTCATCGTGCTGCTGGCAGCCATGTCGACCAGCTTCGATCCGCATGAGGTCTGGCAGCGGGTGGAATGGGCCACAGGACGGAAACCGGGCGGCAGCCGGCCGGGAGGAGACCCACCGTGAGCGATCGCTGGCCTGCCGCAGCCCGTTACGGCCTCCTGCATTGCGAGGGTTGCGGCCTGTTGTCGCGGGCCGCTCCCGGAGGACACGACCAGCGGTGCCCGCGCTGCCGAGCCAGACTTCACTTCCGCCGGCCGAACAGTATCCAGCGCACCTGGGCGCTCGTGATCGCAGCCGCCATCTGTTATATCCCCGCCAACCTCCTGCCGGTAATGGTAACGACCACCCCCTTCAGCAAGTCTTCGGACACCATCATGGAAGGGGTCGTACTCCTTTGGTCGCCCTCCTCGTGGCCGCTGGCGGTGATTGTTTTCATCGCGAGCGTCACGATTCCGCTGGCCAAGCTCATCGCCCTCAGCTACCTGCTGGTTACCGTGCAGCGGGGTTCCCTGAAGAGCAACCGCGAACGCACGCGCCTCTACCGCCTGGTCGCCTTCATCGGCCGCTGGTCGATGGTCGATGTGTTCGTTGCCACCTTTGTCGTTGCCCTGGTTCAGCTCCAGCCCCTCATGTCGGTGGCGCCGGGATCAGGGGTAGTGTTCTTTTCCGCGGTGGTCGTTCTCACCATGATCGCCGCTGAGACTTTCGACCCGCGCTTGATCTGGGACCAGCAGGAGGCGAAGCATGTCCGAACCAGTTCCTGAACCAACCGATCTTTCCGGCCTGCCCGAGGCGACCTGTATGCCCCGGAAGCAGCGGCGTCTTTCCGTCGTTTGGATCATCCCCCTGGTCGCCGCCGTCCTTGGCGGCTGGGTCGCGGTGCAGAAGATGCTGAGCGAAGGTCCGACCATTACCATCAGCTTTCACAACGCTGAGGGTCTCGAGGAAGGCAAGACCAAGGTCCGATACAATGGGGTCGACGTCGGCACCGTGACCGCCATCACCCTGTCGCCAGACCGCAAACGGGTGATCGCCACCGCCGCGATGGCAGCGGAGAGCCGCGACATGCTGGTGGAAGACACTCAGTTCTGGGTCGTCCGGCCCCGCATTTCCGGGGGCACCGTCTCCGGCCTGGGTACGCTCCTGTCCGGCTCCTACATCGGCATGGAGGTCGGCCAGTCAATGGAAAAACAGCACGCGTTCCGGGCTCTGGCAGCGCCACCCGTGGTCACGGGAGACGTTCCGGGGCGGTTTTTCATCCTCAGAGCCGACAATCTCAGCTCCCTCGACTACGGCACCCCGCTCTTCTTTCGCCGCATCCAGGTGGGGCAGGTCGTGGCCTATCAGCTCGATCAGGACGGTCGGACCATCACCGCCAACATCTTCATTCATGCTCCCTACGATCAGTATGTCACCCCCGCGACCCGGTTCTGGCAGGCGAGCGGGATAGACGTCTCGCTTGCAGCAAACGGGATCAACATTCACACCGAGTCGCTGGTATCGGTCCTGATTGGCGGGATCGCTTTCGAGACCCCGGAAATCGGACCACCCTTGCCGCCCGCGGAACCCAATACCGCCTTCACCCTCTTCGAAAACCGGGTCCTGGCCATGAAACCGCCGGAAGGCGCGCCGCGCACTTTCGTGCTCATCTTCAGACAGTCGGTTCGCGGGCTTGTTGTGGGTGCACCCGTCGAGTTCTCGGGAATCCATTTCGGGGAGGTAGTGTCCATCGGTCTGAATCTCCATCCCCAAACGTATGACATCGCTATCCCCATCACCATCAGGATCTACCCGGACATGCTCTTTGAAAAGCTGACGCAGGGGAACTCGCCAACAGTGCGCCCCGATTCGCAGCAGATCGTCGACAAGTTCGTCGAACTCGGTTTCCGAGGCCAATTGCGCACGGGAAACCTGATCACGGGTGCACTCTACATTGCCTTCGACATCTTCCCCGACGCGCCTCGAGTGAAGGTCGACTGGTCGCAGCAGCCGGTTGTCCTGCCTACGGTCCCCGGCGAACTTCAGGAGATCGAGCAGAGCCTCATGCGCATTGTGCGAAAACTCGACCAATTGCCGCTCGAAGCCATTGCCGGCGATCTCCGTAAAACCCTTGCCACTCTCGACCAGTCGCTCAAAGATGTCGGTGGCCTGGCCCGGCGAGTCACCACCGAGGTGGCTCCCGAAGCCAAAAGCGCCCTGGCCGAAGCGCGCCGTACCCTGGAGGCGGCGGAGCGCGCCCTCAGTTCGGCCGACAAAGCCTACCTCGGGCAGAATGCCCCGGTCCAGCAGGAGTTTCGTGGTGCCCTGCAGGAGCTCACCAGGGCGGCCCGATCGCTCCGCGTGCTTGCAGACTACCTCGATCGTCATCCCGAATCCCTGCTGCGCGGAAAGCAGGCGGGTGCGCCGTGACCTCCAACGAACCTGCCGAGAACCACGGCACTGAGGGTTACCTTCCCATCCAAAGAGGAGGCCGATCAGTTTGATTCGCGGGTTTCTCCTGCGCTTTGCCCGGTTTGTTCCGTTCCTTCCGGCAGCCAGAGGCCACCAAGGTCAATCTCGACATCCTGGAATGGTTCTGCGCGCACCTTATCGTCTTCGCTGAACGAGTCAAGCAGAAGCCAGCGGCCGGACTCGAGCCGGAAGATTTCGAGGGTTAACAGGAAAGGATCAAGCAGCCAGGCGTAAGGCACTTCGTGCCTGGCATAGACGCGCATTTTTTTAATTCTATCATTGCGGGCGGTATTGGGCGAAATCACCTCGCAGACCCAGTCTGGAACCGCCGAGATCCAATTTGTTACTTCCGCGTCGGGAAAACGTTCCCTCTTCCACCCAGCCAGGTCTGGCACGAGGATGCTTTCCCCGAGTCCGATTTCGGGCTCGATGAGAATGATCCATCCCCCGGGACCACCGCCACGACCACGACAGTATGGAGGTATTACCTCACTGCCCAGGTATGAGGCAGCGATGACATGCCTCCGGGACGGGCGCGGAGTCACTATGAGCTCACCGTCAATGATCTCACCGATCGAGTCCTCCGGAATCTTGTACAGATCTTCGTAGACTGCCCTCTTAGTGGCTGGCTGTGACATGCTGCCATTCCTCCTGCCTCTTAAGCTTCCCTAATTACCGGTTGCATCTCCGATTTCATGATGCGGGTTCATGGATTGTGCCCGGCCAGAAGCAAGCGGTCGCATAGAAGCCAACCCCATTCGCTGAGAGTCTGAATGAAGATTCAGCGACGGGCGCAACCTGCAAATGCTTCCGCTTTTTCCCACTGGAGGAGAAGCGCGAGATTTCACAGGGGTGAGAATTCGTATTCCTTATCGTCCACCTGGAAAACGACTCTTTCCTCCAGGTTCTCCTTCAGTTTGCCGGTAATGATGCGACGGCAGCCGGCGTCATGAAAAATGACCTGGTAGCTCCCCGCCTCACCCGATTCCTGGGAGGAGCCCTCCTTTTCCTCGGAGCTCAGCGGGATGATGGTCAGCTTCTGACAGCGGTCGAGGTTCTCGGTCCCGCCGGAGCGGACCTTGACCTGGTACTTGCCGAAGAATTTGATGGGCATTTTGATTGTCATGAGGTCCCCCGTTCCCTCAGTATCCATCGGAATCGCTCAAGATTCCCACAAAATCCTGGATGGCCGTCATGTACTGATGGAAGCCGCGAGCGAAAATGTCGTTATGGTTGGCGCCCGGGATCTTAACGAGCTTCTTCTGAGGCGCAGGCGAGGCGTCATACATGGCCTGCCCGTCCGAGAAGGGAATGATGTGATCGTATTCGGCGTGAATGATCAGGGTGGGCCGGGCATAGGCGCGAACCTTGTCCACATTGCGAAAGCCCGCCTCTTCCCGAAAGCCAAGGCTGCGGACATCGACCCCCAGGAGCCGGAGGAGCGGCTCCGCATAGGCGAACCCGCTTTCCACGATGAGCCCGTCAATTTCGCTCGGATAGCCCGCCGCCAGCTCCACGACCGAGGCACTGCCCAGGGACCTGCCCATGACGACGAAGGGGCCCGTATAGCCGTTGTCCTTGAGCCATCGGCGGACATCCCGGTAGATCGCATGGCAGTCCTGCATCATGCCGGTGACCGTCGGCCTGCCCGTCGAGCGCCCATAGCCTCGGTAGTCGACTGCCAGGAAATTGATCTCCATTCGGTTGTAGACCGGCCCCAAGTCATCGTAATCGGCGGCAATCTCACCGTTGCCATGGAAGAATAAGATGTTGGCCGCGGTGTTGGCAACCATATGAAACCGGCCACCGATGACCACCCCTTCGGCAACGGGAATCAGCCGTTCGACGGCGGCCGTGCGGCCCTGCAGCTCACCCCATTCCGGTCTGGGGTGAAACAGGTTCATGAGCACTTCCGGCCGGTCCAGAAGCGAATAATCAGTTGTGGCATTGTCGGTCATGGCAACCTCACGGCGTTTCTCACCGGCATCCTGACTCGCAGCCCCCCGCGCTTCCTGCAAACCGTTGTCAGCGGGACTGTCGGCCCGCAGTGGACCTCCCGCGGAGACGGTCTGGAAAAGAATCAGCATGATCGACAAGAGGCGCCGCATCAGGATCGGGACAGCAGGTTTATGGTTTGTGGAAAGAGAGGCACGACGGCCGTTGGCTTTCACACCGCAGGCCCCCCGTGCCGCCAGCGCGACCCGCTCCATCGATAGCCGAACTTTGGTCACCGGTCAAGAACCTACCCCGGGCGCCGCTGACAGCTCCGGATCAGGCCACTGCCTACGCTTGATGAACAAGGATCGAGGCGCCTCGGAGAGGCCCACCAGTCGTCCCAATCCTTGTTGGATGAACGGGTTTACAGGGAATTTCCTACTTCATCTTTTTGATCTCTTCTTCGACTTCCTCGGCACCCTCGGCATAGAATTTGGCTTCCTCGGGCTCCAATTCGTAGAGAAGCCGGAGAAACTCTCCCGCGTGAACCCGTTCTTCATCGGCGATATCTTTAAGAACTTCAATGGCGAGCTGGTTGTCCGTTGACTCTGCAAGCTGCATGTACAACTGGATCGCTTCATATTCGGCAGCGATCATGAAGCGAATGGCTCGTACAAGTTCCGCCTTCGTCAGCTTTCTGTCATTTGCCAGCCCAGAAAAAGGTGCTCCAAACTCCGGCATGGTCATGCTCCTTTCTTTGTGTGTTGTCAGTCTTTCAGGTAATCGCGGCCCCCGGACGCAGCGTAAAGCCTGCGAACATTAGGGCGCGGGCAACCAGATAACACCACCACTACCAGCAATTCGAACGGGATCAAGCCACCCGCTCAATCAGGTTCAAACATGATGCCGTATCTTAACCCTGCACACCTGCATCCGCCCGGACCCTGCCCCACTGCCCACGGCAATCCCCTCCCATGACGGCCGTAAGGGATATGGCCAGGGGCAACCCTGGCAAATAGTGACGGTAGCCCAAGCCATAAGCCCTTTATACCTCAGTTGCCCATTTTTCATACCAAGAATGACGTCCAAAACTCAAACTCAGCTCTATTTTCAAAGCTTGTTCATCAACTCTAACTTGTGGCCGTGGTCCGACCCCAACGAGTCCCGATGGCAAGTGCCCGACACAACCAGGTTGTCTGCCTTCGGGACACCCGAAGACACATGAAAAGTCTCGAATCACACTCGGCACTCGCAACTCGCAACCCGCAGCTTTTCGAGACAGACTCCTCGGAGCGGCATTCCGGTGCATGTTGGCAAGTCTTGGCTTGAACGCACATCTGGTGTAGAATTCGAGCGTCTGTGGATCGAGTGTCGCGCATTATGGCGCCGGCGGAAGTGCAGTGCGCCGGGCCGCTCGGGAACCGTTCAAAACCGGACAATACTGTTAACTGGAGCGCAGGGTGGGCTCTGCCTCCCGGCTGCCCTCGGATGTGCCATCGCCTGCGGTGGCTGTCAAGGAGGATTCTCCCATGAAACGTATCCTGATCTTTATCGTCACCAACCTTGCCGTCATCCTGGTGTTGAGCGTCGTCCTCCGATTGCTCGGCGTCGACCGGATTCTCGATGAACAGGGCGTCGGTCTCGACTTGACCGGCCTGCTTGCCTTCGCGGCGGTGTTCGGGTTCGGGGGCGCCCTGGTCTCACTGGCCATGTCCAAGTGGACCGCCAAGCGCCTCACCGGGGCACAGGTCATTGTTACGCCCCAAAGTTCCCACGAAGCGTGGCTGGTCGCCACGGTCGAACGCCAGGCGCGGCGGGCGGGAATCGCCATGCCTGAGGTAGCCATCTACCAGGCGCCCGAGCCCAACGCCTTTGCTACCGGAATGCGGCGGGACAGCTCCCTGGTGGCGGTCAGCACAGGATTGCTTCGCGCTATGTCTCGCGAGGAAGTGGAGGGGGTGTTGGGGCATGAGATCAGCCACATTGCCAACGGCGATATGGTGACCCTGGCGCTGATCCAGGGAGTCGTCAATACCTTCGTTATCTTCCTGTCCCGAGTCGTGGGGCATGTCGTCGACCGGATGGTGTTCAAGACCGAGCGCGGTCACGGACCAGCCTTCATTGTGACGACCCTGGTCGCTCAGCTGATATTTGGAGTCCTTGCCACCGTCATCGTCATGTGGTTTAGTCGCCAGCGAGAGTTTCGGGCTGACGCGGGGAGCGCCGCCATCGAGAGTCGCGAAAAGATGATTGCCGCTCTGCGCCGCCTTCAGAAGGTCGCAAATCCGCAGCCATTGCCCGACCAGATGGCTGCCTTCGGCATTTCCGGGTCACGCGGGGTTGGCATGCGCAAGCTCTTCATGACCCATCCCCCACTGGAAGAGCGGATCGATGCCCTGACGCGCAACCGCTGAGAGACTGTCCAACAATAAATGTCACGGTTGAAAGGATCGTGGGCTGTGCCCACATGCTGGTCCATCAGTGGGCACAGCCCACCCTACCGAAACGGCACACTTATTTCTGGACGATCACTGAGCCGGTGAGTATGTATGGATCCGGATTCGGGTCATGAACATGCTGGAATCACGGCGGGAGACCACAACTTGTTCTCAAAGCTTGCCCCAATTGAGGTCTAGTTGCCAAAAACGAGGTCCTGCCTTATCCATCCAACGGGTTCATCATCGTAATAATAACCGATCCGGAGCCAGTTCTTTTTCACTGCAATAACCTTGAAAATATCGCCTTTTTCCACCTTGCGCACGATGCCGCCGCCGGTGCTTGGATTATCTCTAACGTTTGCCCGTTCCGGCAGGACGACCGTGGTCCGGATGTTGGAGAGCATCGAGTTCTTGACCCACCCCGTGTGTCCTTCCCAGTCTCTGACCTGCACCCAGTCCTGCTGTTTCTTGACGATCTTTACCGGGTAGCCCATAGGCGCCTGAAACAGCACCTGGTATTTGAGGCCCGGCCCGGATCGCACATTGACCTGATCTTTGCCGACGCTCCCGAAGGCGCACCACCCATCTATCGCCATGCCCAGCACAATTGCCAGGGTTAAACAAAAGACTCTATGCATGAGACATCTCTCCTTACAACGCGGGCTGATAGTAACTCTCTGACTCTGCCTCTGTTCCGGCGCCAACAGGAAACTCTCGAATCAGCTGAAGGGCCGCTTCTCTCGCAAACAGGAATCGTGCCATTCGTAGCGGAAGGTGATTTCTGAATGCAATGTTGATGAGTTAGCAGCTTTTCCGGGAGCACTCAGTCAACGCCAGGCAAACGGAGATTGTCCTGCATCGCAGGACTATTTCCGCTTTGGAAGGAATGTGTCCTGCTTGCCGGGAATGACTTGAGAACGCCTATCGGGACAGCATGACGGAGGTGGAGATCTGGTATTTCTTCAGCAGTGCATACAGCCTCGAACGGGAGAGGCCCGCAATGCGACAGGCTTTCTGGACGTCCCCCTTGGACTGGGCGATGAGTTCCTTGAGATAACCTCTTTCGGCGTGAGCGATTGCCGTTTCGCGAACATCTGCCAGCCTGGGGAAGGAGTGGTCGGGCCCGTGTGTTCCTTTGGCAGCCTGCTGTGATTCCTGATCGGCAGCAACCGAGGATCGCGCCAACTGGACGCGGATGTAGGTTGGAAGATGCTTGGGGAACAGAATCGGCTCATGCCTGGCCGCGGCTACTGCCCGCTCCAGGGCGTTGACCAGTTCCCGGACATTGCCGGGCCAGTTGTACCGGCCAAGGACTTCGAAGAACTCGGGCGAGTACCCCTTCTTCTTGATTCCGTAGCAGCCGCACAGCTGTGCCATGTGATAATCGCTCAACGCCGCTATGTCCTCGGGATGTTCTCTCAGGGGCGGCAGCTCAATGGTAAAGCCGCGCAGTCGAAACAGAAGATCCTTCCGAAACTGGCGGTGCTGGACCATGGCATCAAGGTCCCGATTTGACGCGGCTATCAGCCTGAAATCGCTTTCAATCTCCTTCGCGCCTCCCACATGGCGAAAGCGCCGTTCCTGGAGAACCCGGAGAAAAGACTTTTGCACGGCGAGTGGAAGTTCACTCACCTCATCCAGGAACAAGGTTCCCCCATCGGCTTGTTTAACCAAGCCGTCATGGTCTCGGAAGGCACCGGTGAACGCCCCCTTTTCATAGCCCAGGAGAGTGCTTTCCACGAGTGTTTCCGGGAGGGAGGCGCAGTCGACCACCACAAATGGGCGATCGGCTCTGGTGCTGTTGTTGTGAATGGCCCAGGCAAAGAGCTCCTTTCCCGTTCCCGTTTCTCCCGTGATGAGCACACTGGCATCGCTTCTAGCGGCCATGGCCAGCAGTTCCAGGCAGGATTTCATCCGCCGGCTGTTTCCCACAATATCCTGAAATGTCTCGGTCTTGAGGTCGGCAGAGGGCTTGTCGGCCGTCTTTCGAGCACGATATTGGAGGGCCCGGACGAAGGAAGTCACCACTGCCGCAAGGTCGGTGCCTTTTTCGATATATTCCCAGGCGCCATTCTTGATCGCCCGCTCCGCTTCGTCGGGATCACCCCGGTCCGCCAGAATGACTACTTCGGGTGACGCCGGTTCCTCGTGAAGCTTCGAGAGGATCTCAACTCCTTCCCCTTCCGGCATCTGCGCGTTGATAAAGACAACGTCGAAATTATCCGCCTGCAACTGCCGGAACCCTTCATCAAGGTTGCGGGCTGAGGACACCCTGTGTCCCATGCGGGAGATGATCCCTTCGAGGGCGGTGGAAAAAGGTTCATCCCGTTCGATAATCAAGACGTCAGCCATGGTCATTCCTCGTCGATCCATGATTACAGGAAACTGTTAGACATGCAAGGGATTGAAAGGACCCTTTCCTCGTTTCCCGTTTCCCTTTCCCATGGGCTTTATCTCATGGGCTTACTATTGAGATTATTTACTTGTCGCAAACGCGATCTCTCAATAAGCTGACTGAAGTTGTGGAGGCTGAGTCCTGAAGGGTTCCCGGGGTTCTTCGCAGGACTCAAGACATGAACAGAGAATAAGGATGGTGGACCTATGGCTTCCTGCACCTCCTCGGGTCCTCGGCGGCAGACATGGTTAGCGAGTCGCCTGCTCGCAGAACAGGTCTTTTCCAGGGCTGCGGGAGCCCCGCTTCTGGGCGGTAACAGGGTCCGCCTCCTGATTGACGCTCGGGACAATTACCCGGCGTGGCTGGATTGTCTCGAAGCCGCCGCCCATGCCATTCATTTGGAAATGTACATCATCCATGACGACGAGGCCGGTCTTGAATTTGCGGATCTGCTGATGAAGAAAGCGCGCGCAGGTGTGCGGGTTCGCGTGCTTTATGACTGGATAGGCGGCCTTTTCAAGACCTCCAGAAGGTTCTGGCAGCGTCTCCGGGAAGCAGGGGTGGACGTCAGGTGCTTCAATCCTCCGCGCTGGGACAGCCCCCTCGGCTGGCTTTCCCGGGATCATCGCAAGGTGATTGTGGTGGACGGCGCCACCGCTTTTGTCACGGGACTGTGCATCGGTCAAATGTGGCGCGGCTATCCCGAGCGGGGGATCGAGCCCTGGAGGGACACAGGCGTGGCAATATCGGGACCGGCGGTGGCCGACATTGAAAGCGCCTTCTCGGAGGTCTGGGCCGCTGCGGGCCCCCCCCTCCCCCCAGAGGAACTGCCCTCTCGGGAAGGCCTGGCAAAGGCGGGGGATATCGCTCTGCGGGTCATTGCCGGGGTGCCCAATACGGCCGGCCTCTACCGCCTCGACAATCTGGTGGCCGCCCTCGCCAAACGGTCGCTGTGGTTGAGCGATGCGTATTTCATCGGGGTGAGTTCTTATGTGCAGGCTCTCCGATCAGCAGCCCTCGACGGAGTGGATGTGAGGCTGCTGGTTCCGGGTACCACCGACCTCCCCATTCTCCGGGCGCTCTCCAGGGCCGGCTATGTGCCGCTGCTCGAAGCCGGCGTTCGGGTCTTCGAATGGAACGGTCCCATGATGCACGCCAAGACCGCCGTTGCCGACGGGACGTGGGCCAGGGTGGGTTCCACCAATCTCAACATCGCAAGTTGGATGGGCAACTATGAACTCGATGTGGCGGTGGAGGATGCGGCCTTTGCCCGATCCATGGAAGAGATGTTTCTGAGGGACCTGGAACGAAGCACGGAAGTGATCCTGAACAGGCGCAGCAGGGTTTCCCTGGCGCGGGGAAGACCCCGGCGGGCGATGCGGGAGGGGCCGGGACCCCACGGCAGCCTCAGCCGCGCCGGTGCGGGCACCCTTCGCCTCGGTTACAGCGTCGGCGCGGTCTTGACGGAACGTCGCCTGCTCGGGCATGCCGAGGCCAGGATCACCGGGGTGGCCGGTGGGCTGCTGCTGGGCGTCACCCTGGTCGGCCTGATCTGGCCTCTCTTGGTGATCCTCCCGCTGAGTGCCTTCTGCGGGTGGCTCTCCCTTTCGCTCCTTGTCAGAACGGTCAAAATCTATTTGCGGAGAAAGGACCTGGACGAGCCCCCCGAAACACCCCGGTCGGCTGGCAAGACTTCGGAAGGATCGTCCGAACCTGCCGGCCGCAAAAGTCTAGACAATGCCGACCATTGAGGGCAGTATGAACAGAGGCTGGAAGTGCCTGTATCAGGCAGCGCTCCTTGTCCCCTCCGGTCCCTCATCCCGCATGCTACGGCGGTACCAATCCTGATCGCCTGCCGCAACCCGGGACTCCCGCCCTGCCGGGACTTGCGGAAAAACCCCGGCGGAGGTCGTCGGAGCAGACGGAGCAAGGCAACGAGGGTGGCTTAACGTCCGGACGATTGTCCGGGAAAGACAGAGGCGTTCTTCCAGGTGACACCCAACTTCCCCATGACGCCGAAAGCCATTGAGCCCGGGCACATCTGTGCTGTTCTCGGTCTCCTGTGCCTGTTCTGCCTCATTGCTCCCGCCGGGGCCCAGGAGGGTCTGCCCTATGAGGCGGCAATCGAAGGGATCGACGAGCGATCGTTCCGGATGGATTTGGAATTGGCGTTGACCACCTTCGAGCTGAAGGACCGGCCTCCGCCCACGGTCAACCTGTTGCGGTATCGTGCCGAGGAGGACCTGCCGCTGATCGTGAAAGCCCTGCGGGCTCGAGGATATTATGCCGCAACAGCGGCGGTTGACCTCGAGGAAGCGGCCCGCCCCCTCCTCGTGACCTTCCGGGTCGAGCAGGGGCCCCTCTTTGTCTTCTCGGCGGTGGATATCATCCTGGTCGATACCGACGCCGCGAAGCAGGAGGTCAAATTGCCCGCAGCCGATCAGCTCGGCCTGAAAGAGGGCGACCCCGCCAGGGCACGGGCCATTCTCGAGGCAGAGGAAAAGCTGCGCGCCAGAATCGCCGCTGAAGGTTTTCCCTTTTCCCGAGTGGTCGACCGGCGGGTAGTGGTGGACCATGCAACCCGCCAGGTTGCCGTCACCTTCGAAGTCCAGCCCGGACCGTTCGCTCATTTCGGGGCCACCGAGCTCACCGGGCTGGAGTCGGTGGCCGGGGACCATGTCCTGAGGATGCTCCCCTGGCAGGAGCGGCAGGCGTTTGACGGCGACCTGCTGCCCCGGTTTCAGCAAAAGCTGATCGAAACCGGGCTTTTTGCCATTGTCCGGGTGACCCACGGGGAACAATTGGACGAAGACGGCCTGCTGCCCATTGCCATCCAACTCACCGAACGAAAGCAGCGGACCGTCAAGGCCGGCTTGCGCTACAGCACCGATGAGGGCATCGGCGGCAGGTTTTCCTGGGAGCATCGCAACCTCTTTCGGCACGGGGAACGGTTGACGCTGGGGGTAGAGGCTTCCCAGATCGCGCTGGCGCTCCAGGGTCGTTTCAACAAACCCTATTTCTTCTCGGACCGACAAACGCTTGATGCCACTTTCCGCATGGCCCGGGACGACACCGAGGTCTACACCAGCAACAACCTCGACGGTGCCGTCATGGTTGACCGGCAACTCACCGAGGAGGTGCTGTTCGGGGCAGGCCTGGGATTCAGGCAGGCACGCGTCACGCAGCTCGATCAAGCGGATGAGTACAGCCTGCTCTACCTTCCGGCCCGTTTGGAGTGGAATTCCACCGACAGCCTGCTGGACCCGACCCGCGGCAGCAAATTCGCCGTCCGGGTCGCTCCCTATTACGACGTCGTCAAGACCGACCTCGGTTTCTTCAAGGCTTCTTTCAACACGAGCCATTACCACCAAATACTGGCGGAACCTTACGTCCTTTTAGCCGTACGGGCGGGCATGGGAACCATTTCCGGTCAGTCGGCCGCTGACATCCCCGCCGATCTGCGATTCTACGCCGGCGGCGGTGGGTCCATCCGCGGCTATCCATATCAGAAAGTCGGTCCCACGCAGGACGGCGAACCCATCGGGGGGCGATCCATCCTGGAACTGAGTGCCGAGTTCCGATTCAAGGTCACCGAAACCATCGGGGTGGTGGCCTTTGTCGACGGCGGCAATGCCTACGAGAACAGTTATCCCGATTTAAGCGAACCCATCCGGTGGGGAGCAGGGGCAGGCCTGCGCTATTACACCGCCTTCGGCCCTTTGCGCCTGGATGTCGGTTTCCCCATCAACCCACCGTCAAATGTCACCGACTGGTTTCAGATCTACCTCAGCATCGGGCAGGCGTTCTGACCTGATTATCGGCCCTTGGACACCGACTGGTTCCCGGCTGGCGTAGTCGGTATGCAGACTTGTCACAATCCCTTTTTCTCCAGCCACCGAAACAGCAGCAGGGCGCCGAGGATGAACAGGGGAATGATGACCCAGTGGCTGACTCCCAGGACCTGCGGCAAAGTGATGCGGCCGAGGTTACCCCAGGTGTAGACGGTCTTTTCAAGCACCGGGAAGGCTTCCGCAAAAAGGCCCGCTCCCACGATCATCCCGAGGATGCCCCACAGGGCGTCCCAGCGCCCTTCGCCGAGAGCACCCATGGAGGTGCCGGGGCAATAACCCAGAAGGCCCCAGCCAAGACCGAAAATGAGAGCACCGAGAATCACCGGCCCCAGGATGGTGGCCTTGATGGAGAGTTTGGCCAGGCCCAGATCGTGCAAAAGATAAATCCCCACCATGCCCACGATCACACTCGAGAGCATGAACTTGACGATGGTCATATCCTTCAGCCGTAAGGCTCCGAGCTGTTTATCGTATCGCAGCACCCGCCCCTTTTGCAGCAGAAAGCCGAACAGGAGGCCGGTCACCAGTCCATAAAGAAGCATTTTCATCGGTCACCTCCCCCGTAAACCAGGCGGGCAACGATGATCCCGCCGAGAAAGAAGAAAACCAGGGCGATGAAACCACTGACAGCCAGTTGGAGCGAACCGCTCAACCCGTGCCCGCTGGGTCACCCATCGGCCAGGCGGGCCCCGAACATGGCCACGACCCCGCCGGCAAAGGCCGTGACGGCGCGTTTGGGGATACTCTCTTTCCCGAAGCGGGAAGCCCACATGTCGGGCACAGCCTGCAGTTGGAACGACCCGGAGGTGAGCGCCGAGATCATGGCGCCCACAAAGATTCCCACCATGAACATCCATTGCCAGTCGATCCGGGGAGCGACCTTGATAAAATAGTCCATCTGGGCCACCCGCTCGGGCCCGAACAGCTGTTCGATCATGCCGGCAGTGCGCACGAACGAGGTGGACGCCCCGAAATACTGTCCGGCGAACCAGACCGACAACACCCCCACCAGCCCGCTGAGCGCCCCGGCCAGATATGGGCTCCAGCTCCCATGGTCCTGTTTCATACTGTCCTCCTATGGCAACATTTCAAAACCACCAATTGGCACCTCCTGCAAGAGTAATCAATGTCCCTTCGGGACACCCTGAAACCATGAAAATGAAGGAGCCCAAGGGACAACCCACAACCCGCAACTCGCAACTCGCAACTCGCAACTCGCAACCCGCAACTTTTCGAGATACGTTCCCTACGGCCCCTTTTTTCACGTTTCAGTGCTCCATGCTGCTCCTCCATGAATCAGTGAAAGGGTTGTCGCATATAGATGGCGAATATCAAGATGATCAGGGTTACCAGCCAAATGATCAGATAGACCATCATGGCGCGCCTGGCCTGTTCTTTCTGCCACCAGGTACGAGGGTTCACTTTCTTGGCAAGAAAGACGATCTTGGTTGCCAGGTTCACACATACCATGTTCACCGCCAGCAGCAGCCCGGCACCGATTGCGAGGTTGAATTCGCCATGCCCCACCATCAGGCCGACGGTCACCGCCGGCGGAAGCAGGGCCACTGCCACCATGACTCCCACCAGGACGCTGGAAAGTCCCGTTGTGAGTGACATGGCTGCGGCCGCCCCCGAGGCGAACGCAAGGACGACTGAATCCAGCCCCACCACAGTCCGCGACAGGAGTTCGCGGCTGGTCAACTCGAACGGCAGGAAGACCCCGATGCCGATGGAAAAGAGGATGGCTGTGCCAATCCCGACGGCATTGGTCGTGAGCGACTTCCTCATGAGGGAGATATCCCCGAGGGCTGTGCCCAGACCGAGCGCAAGATTGGGGCCGAGGAGCGGCGCGATGACCATGGCCCCGATCACCACGGCCACGCTGCTCTCAATCAGGCCGATAGCGGCCACAATGGTTGAAAGTATGACCAGTAGAAGATAATTGAAATCCAGCCGCACACTCTTTTCCATCTCCTCATAGAGCTTCTCGCGCGCCGCCGATGCCGAGTCTTCCTCTGATCGCTCCTCTTCCGGGGGCAGTGGTAGAACCACCTCCACGGGTATGACGAGAATCCTTGCGTACGGCTGGGCCCCCAGTACGCCCTGCAGAGTGTCGAGCACTGCCTGAACCTTGTCATCGCGGACCAGGATTTGAGTGGTTTGCCGGCCGTCCTCTCCCGCGCATAGCCGCCGAAGATCATAAGCCTTATGCTTCTCGGCGATTGCCGCGATAGTGTCGGCGCTGGTTGTATCGGCGACAACCTCAACAATCCTCACTTTCTCTCCCTTCAACAACGCTTGCGGCGCAGGTCTCCATGAGTTGCCGGCGAACGCCGGTCATGCCATGCTCGTCCCTCGCCTGCCTCACTGCAAAGGGACAGGCGTCTTTTGTCCAGGGGGTCATCGCAAAGGGGAAGAGCGCTTCGGCTTCACGCCAGGATCTGTCGCAAGGCGGGGTACAGCTCTAATTGATCATAATCGGCAGCAACTATGAGCGGGGATGTCCTTTCCTGTTGGTACCGTCCGGAAACACTGTCCGGTACTGAAACACCAATAACACATCAACCTGATACTGTCAAAAAACCGCTTGCGGGCTCGCCGCCAAGCTGACCGATTCGCGTTCCTGGGGAATGGAGTAGAATGGTCGATACCAATTGCTCTCGGCTAATGGTCGGCACTCGGACACCGACTGAGTGGCCACGCATGGCAGGGTCTGCTAAGATGAAGTAGATCATGCTCAAGTGATTTGAGGATTGAAGAATAACCAATGCGATTATTCAAATGGATTGGCATAGCCGCAGCCGCCCTGATACTGGTGGTCGGCGCCCTGTTCCTCCTGGTGCAGACGGAAGCCGTCAAGAACGAGATCAGCGTGCGCTTATCGGCGCTTCTGAGCACCGACCCCGACTGGGAAATACGGCTTGGGAAGCTTAGCGGCCAGCTTCCCTTCGATTTTCGGGTGGCGGAAGTCAGCATCAGCGACAAGCGGGGGGGGTGGCTGGAAGTCCGGGACCTGGCGCTGCAATGGTCGCCCCAGGCACTCTTGCGCGGCAGGATCGCCGTTGCCCTGCTCGGGGCGGCGACGGTCCGCCTCCACAGGCTGCCGGTTGCCGAGACGGCAGCGGAACAGGAGCCGGCAGCAGTTGAACCGTTTGCTCTGCCTGACTCGCTTCCACCCGTTACAATCGACCGGTTCAGCATCGGGGAACTGATTCTCGACCGGGAGGTGGCCGGGCACGGGGCGGTCTTTCAGATGACCGGGAAGCTCAGCCCCTCTCCGGGCGAAGAGGGCCTTGCCGCCGCTCTCACCGCAATTCGCACGGACGAAGGGCCACCAACCCGTCTCGAACTGCAGGTAAGCCTTGATGGCCAACCTAAAGAGCTGGGCGTACACGCGACCCTCAACGAGGAAGCAGACGGCTGGCTGGCCCAGGTGGCTGGCCTGGAGCAGGCCGGTCTGTTGAGCTGGTCAGTGGCCGGGAAGGGCCCCCTTGCGGCATGGACGGGAGAGGTTTCAGGCCGTGCCGCAGCCTTCGGCTCGCTCGCTTCGACCCTTCGCCTTTCGGTCGCCGACCCGATCACCCTGGTGCTTGAGGGTGAAGGTTCGGCCAACGAGAACCTCATTCCGGCGCAATGGCAACCGCTGATCGGCAGCGCCGTCCGGTTCCGTCTTGAGCTGGCCCTTCAGCCCGAGCAGAAACTGGTCGTCAGGAACGCCTCTTTCGAGGGCAAAGCCGGCCGGCTTCTCCTCGAGGGTGACCTTGACCTGCCAACCAACGCGCTCAGGGCAAATCTCGAGGTGAGTGCGGATAATCTTACGCCGCTCACCGGCGGGGACGCAGCCCCCTCGACGGCAAAGCAATCCCCCGGGACCGTCCGGGTGAAGGCCCAGCTTGCCGGTGCCCTGCAGCACCTCAATCTCACTGCTGAAATCGATGGCAACCTGGTCCCGTCCGCTGATTTGCCAGCGGCCATCACTTCCCTCCTTGGCGCCGAGGTGAAACTGGGAACGACCGTCACCCTTCACGAGGGCTCGCAGCTCACGGTGCCCGCCCTGACGATCTCAAGTCCGGTCTTCGAGCTGACCGGCACCGGACTCCTCGACCTGACGCACCGCAAACTGCGAGGGGACCTGGCCCTGTCGATTCCCGACCTCGCACCCCTGAGCGTCCTGGCCGGCATGAGCCTCGCTGGCAGCAGTCGCATCACGGGCGGGTTCGAAGGGGAGTTCGAGGCCTTTACGGCGACCCTCTCCGCGTCCGGCCAGGAGCTCGTTCTGGATGAGCTCCCGCTCAAACGAGTGGTACTGGATGTGACGGGCCGGGAGTTGCCGGGAACTCCCCGAGGCGAGCTTGCTCTGGTGCTCCACAACCCCGACGGGCTGCTCAAGCTCACCTGCGGCTACGCCCTGAGTGAACGCAAGCTGGCACTCTCGGCCCTGTCGTTTGCGGCACCGGGGAGCGAGCTGAGCGGTCATCTGCGGATCGATCGTGACAGCTATTTGACCGAGGGACAACTCGACGGGAAGCTCCGAGACCTTGCCCAGCTTGGGAAATTCCTCCAAACAAGCATGACCGGCAGTGGCACCGCGGCGGCGGTATTTGCCACCGACAGGGGAGCGCAAAACGTCCGTCTCCGCGTGAGTGGCAAGAACCTGAGCATGCCCGAAAGGACGCTTACCAGCGCTTCTCTTGCGGCTGATCTGCAGAATGTGTTCAAGCTCCCGAGGGGGACTCTCGACGCTTCCCTGACCGGCTTCCAGAGCGAGGGCCTGGCGGTTTCTTCCCTGACTCTCAAGGCAATGGGCGATCAGCGGGAACTGCAGTTCCAGGGCGATGCGAAAGGCAGAGCCATAAGCCCGTTTGAAATCCAATGGCGCGGCCGCGGTCTGCTTTCGGATAGCACCCAGCGGCTTCGCCTCGAAACCTTCAAGGGCAAAGCCGGACCATATCCCTTTGCCCTCACGCAACCGCTCGCCCTGGAACGGACCGGCACCGGCTTTTCGCTCGAGCAACTGGCAATGACCTTTGGGAAAGGCAACCTGGCCGCCTCGGGTCGGCTCGACCCGCGGAATGCCCAGCTGAATGCGTCGTTCCGCGCGCTGCCGCTGGAGGCAGCAACCCTGGTGGGGGGGCCTCCCATGATGGGAACGGCGGCGGGCGAGATCAGGCTGAACGGCCTCCCGGATCGCCTGCAGGGGGAAGCCAGGGTGCAGCTCGAGGGGATGCGTTTCGCCGGGGCGACAGCGGACCTTCCTCCGCTCATCATGACCGCCCGGACGGTGGTTTCGGGAGGTCGCCTCGATCTGAATGCCGCCCTGGAGGGACTCACCGAGGAACCCGCCCGCGCGGCCGTGCAGGTCCCGGTCAACTACGCACTCTCCCCATTTACGCTGGCACCGGCCACCCGGAAGCCGTGCCAGGGCGAACTGAAGGTTGCCGCCGACCTGGCCAGGCTCTTCCGCATCGTACCCCTGGACGCTCAAAATCTGGCGGGAAAGCTTTCGGTCGATCTCACTCTGGGCGGGACCCTGGAAACGCCTGAGATTCAGGGGAAAGTTGTCCTGCAGGACGGCTTGTATGAAAATTACCTGACGGGGACGGTGTTGAAGGAGATGAGCCTGGAGGCGGAGGCCACCGGCGAACGGCTGGAGATTACCCGGTTTCAGGCAAGCGACGGCGGGAGCGGGAAGATCCGCGCCGGAGGGATGGTACAGCTCGACCCCGCGGCCTACTTCCCGCTCGAAATCCGGCTGACCCTGTCCCAGGCGACCCTGGTCCGGCGTCGCGAGGCGACCGGCACCGTCGCCGGAGATCTTACCCTCAGAGGCGCTGCCAACGCCCTCAAAGCCTCGGGCAACCTCGAGGTGGGACCGGTCGAAATCACTCTCCCCGAGCGTTTGCCGCCCGAAATGACCAGCGTGGAGGTGACTGAAATCAATCGGCCCGAGGGCACCGGTCTCCCCGAGGCCGAAGCGCCCGGGGCATCGGCCCTGCCCATCGTTCTAGACATTCAGAGCAATCTGCCGTCACGAATCTTTGTTCGCGGGTGGGGGCTTGATTCCGAATGGCAGGGAAAGCTGCACCTTGGTGGCACCGGCAGCCAGCTGCAGGTGTCGGGGTATATCTCACCCGTACGAGGTCGGGTGGACTTCCTGAACAAGCGCTTTGACATTGTCTCGGGTGCCATCCGCTTCTTTGGGGCCACTCCGCCGGAACCGTTCCTGGATCTTACCGCGGAATGCAAAACCAGGGAAATCAAAGCCCTGCTCATTATTTCGGGCACCTCCCGGAACCCGAAGCTGACCCTGCAATCGGAACCCCCGCTGCCGCAGGATGAAGTCCTGGCCCGGTTGCTCTTCGGGCGCGGGGCTAACGAAATCACCCCGCTGCAGGCCCTGCGGCTGGCCATGGTGGCCAAATCGCTGACATTGGGAGGCGGGCGGGAATTGGATTTCATTTCCCGCACCCGGGAATTGCTCGGCGTGGATGATCTCCGCTTCGAGAGTTCCGGAAACGGCGTCAGTCAGGGGTCGGTGGGGATCGGGAAATACCTCACGGAGGGGGTCTACATGGATCTCCAGAAAGGCCTGGGCGGAGACCCGGACCGGGCTTCCATCGAAATTGAACTGACCCCGCGCCTTTCTCTCGAAAGTGAAATACGGACCGACAGGAGCACCGGGATCGGCGTCAACTACCGGGTTGATTACTGATCCCCGACCCGCTTTGAATCCTTATCACGGGAGGCACACAATCCGCCTCGCACAGAGCATCACTGAAAGTGCTTGACAAGCACCATAAGCTCACCTAATAGAAGCTCGCGATTCAATAAGTATTTCTAACAGGCCGTTTTCTTTAGATGGCGGCGGGGGGCGCCGGCAACCGCCCGCTTTGCCCGGGCGGGCCTGGCAAGGCTGCTGCACGGCAGCACTCATCCGGCTGCCGATTGAAATCAGAACCGGCATCGTGATAGACAAGAGCACGCCATTGTTCCCGACGAGAACCGGCACAATAGACCCGAGAAAGGATCGGCGGCGGCGATGGTGGACCTTCCCCCCACCTTTCTGACAGGAACGCGGTTGCTCCGCCGTGGAGTCTCCGGCCGGGCGGCAGCTGCCGGGGGGAGGCAGGCGCAAGATGGAGGAGGCAATGGAACTCACACCCAGGAGCTATCAAAAGATTGCCCAACTAGTGGCCAAGGGAGTCGATATCCCGAACCCTCTGACCCTTGACCTAGGCGATGAGGTTGACCTCGACCATATCTCCGGTAACGGGGTCAAGATCTATCCGGGATGTCGCATCTACGGGAAGGCAACCGTGATTGCTCAGGGGGCGAAGATTGGAGCCGAAGGTCCGGTCACCATCGACAACTGCCAGGTCGGCCCCATGGTTGAGCTCAAAGGGGGATACTGCAAAGGGTCGGTCTTCCTTGCCAGGGCCAATTTGGGGCTGGGCGCCCACGTCCGCGAGGCCTGCCTTCTCGAGGAGGAGGCGAACGGGGCTCATTGCGTCGGCTTGAAGCAGACCATTCTCTTCCCTTTTGTGACCCTCGGGAGCCTTATCAATTTCTGTGACTGCCTCATGGCAGGAGGCAAAAGCCGGAAAGATCACAGTGAAGTGGGGAGTTCCTATATCCATTTCAATTTCACTCCCGACGGCAACAAAACGACTCCCTCGCTCCTGGGGGATGTCCCCCGCGGGGTCATGCTGAATCAGCCGCCAATCTTCCTGGGAGGCCAGGGCGGGATGGTGGGCCCGGTGCGCCTCGGCTTCGGCAACGTCACGGCCGCCGGAACCATCCTGCGGAACGACGTGCTGGCAGATCGCAAGCTGATCATTCCAAAAACCCACTCCGCAGCCGTTGTCGACTTCACTCCTCACCGCTATCCGAATCTCAGCCGGATTCTCAAGAACAATATCATTTATCTTGCCAACCTCGTCGCCCTCGAATACTGGTACAGGCAGGTACGCCGTCAGTTTTTTACCGCCATGGAGTTCGGCGAGCTCTTCTATCAGGGAGTCCTCGACAAACTGGCACTGGCCCGAAAGGAACGCACCAGTCGGCTCACAGCCATGGCCGACAAGGTGCCGGGCACCCACGAAGCCTTTCACGGTCAGCCGGCCGCCGAACAGCGCCGGGGGGAACTGCACGCCAACTTCGGGGAAGTCTGTCAGTTGTTTCAGGAAGCAACCCCGGACCACCCGGGCAGTGAGCTCGGCGAGCAGTTCCTGAAGGCCTTCGAAGCGCACCGCGGCGGGGACGGAGATTATCTTCAGGTCATCCAAAGCATGCCGGCAGAGCTTTCACAGGCTGGCAGCAGCTGGCTTCAACACATTATTGATGATTTGTGCAGCAAGGCCGGCGCCCTGCTGCCATCGTTCCGCCTTTTTTAGGAAGACCACACTTCACGATCAGGAACTCGATCAAGGGAGGCACGAGTATGGGGACTCTGTTTGGGACCGACGGGATCAGGGGGGTAGCGAATCAATATCCGATGGATGCCATGATGGCCTTTTCGGTCGGGCAGGCCATAACTCACGTCCTGAAACGGGATGGGCATCGCACACGGATCATCATCGGCAAGGATACGCGCATCTCCGGCTATATGCTCGAAAGCGCACTCCTGGCAGGCATCACCTCCATGGGCGGCGACCCTTATCTGGTGGGGGTGCTCCCGACTCCAGGAATTGCCTTCATCACCGAAAGCATGCGCGCCCATGCGGGCATCGTCATCTCGGCATCGCACAATCCCTATCAGGATAACGGTATCAAGATCTTCGGAGGAAATGGCTACAAACTTTCCGACGAACAGGAGGCGGTGATCGAGAAGCTGATTCTCGAGGGAAACCTGCCAAAACAGGTGCCTCCCGCCCACCAGATGGGCCAGGCCTACCGCATCGGCGACGTCCACGGCCGCTACATCGTTTTTCTCAAGAATACCTTCTCGCGCCAGCTGTCCATGGAAGGGATGAAGATTGTCATCGATGCCGCCAATGGCGCAACCTATCGGGTTGCTCCCGAGGCCTTCATCGAACTCGGCGCCCAGGTTGACGTCATTCACAATACCCCCAATGGCATCAACATCAACGACAAGTGCGGCTCACAGCACACCCAGGATCTCCGCCAGCGGGTTGTGGAGCGCGGTGCCGCCATTGGGTTGGCGTTTGACGGGGACGGCGACCGGCTGATTGCGGTGGATGAGAAGGGACGTGAGATCACCGGAGATCAGATCCTCATCATCTGCGCAAAAATGCTCAAGGAGCAGGGCCGGTTGAAGAACGACCTGCTGGTGAGCACGGTCATGAGCAATCTCGGGCTGACGGTCGCCTGCCGGAAGTACGGCTTCAAACAGCACGCAGCCAAGGTCGGCGACCGGTATGTGCTCGAGGACATGCAGCGCCTGGGCGGCATCCTGGGTGGGGAAGAATCAGGCCATGTTATTTTTCTGGACCATCACACCACCGGTGACGGCATTCTGACCGCCTTGCAGCTCATCGCGGCCATGCTGGCAGCGGGCCGGCCGCTTTCCGAGCTTGCGCAGTTGATGGACATTTTCCCGCAGAAGCTGATCAACGTCGATGTTGCCAGCAAGCCGGAGCTCTCCAGCCTGCCGCAGGTGGTGGCCGCGATCAAGGACGTCGAAGCGGCGCTGGGGGATCAGGGGCGGGTTCTGGTGCGCTATTCGGGGACCCAGAACATGTGCCGGGTGATGGTCGAAGGTCCGAGCGATGAAGTGACGGCAAGGTATTGCCAGCAGATCGTCGAAGCTGTGAAAGCGGCCATTGGCTGACAAGCTCAGGGCTTCGCCCCCGGATGGCTGGAATGAGCCACCGAACGGGCAGAAAAACTTCTTTGCGGAAAAGGAAGGGGAGATGGCTTTCAAGATTTACATCACCAGGGACTGGGATCAGATGAGCCAGGTCGCCGCCGGTTTGATCGAAGCAGACATCACAGAGAAGCACGCTGATAAGGCGGAATACGTGCTCGGGCTGGCCACCGGCAATTCGCCCACCGGGGTTTACAAACATCTTGCCAAGGCCTTCAATGCCGGCCGGCTTGACGCCCGCCGAGTGCGCACCTTCAATCTGGACGAATACGTCGGGCTTCCGGGAGAGAATCCCCAGCAGCGGACCCTGCATTGTGAATCCTACAGCTATTTCATGATCGCCGAGTTCTTTGGGCTGTTGCGGGAAAAGTTCCTGGAAACCAATGTCCCCTGGGGAACGCTCATCGACCAGGATCAACTCGTGGAGGCGCTCGAGCGCAACCGGAACGACTATGAGCTGCAGGGCACCGATCGTGGCAAGGCGATTGCCATCAAGGACACGGCCCGGGGCTACCTGAAGTTCATCAAGGATGAAATCCTGGATGCCTACCGGAAAAAAATCGATGCCTGCGGCGGCATCGATCTGCAAGTTGTGGGAGTGGGCGGGCGGGGGCATGTGGCGTTTCATGAGAGCGGCATTCCGTTCGAAGGCAACAAGGTCCTGCTGGTCAAGCTGGACGAGAATACGGTGGCCAATGCGGTGACCGACGGGCATTTTGTCAGCAGGGAAGAAAGCCCCTGGTATGCCATTTCCATGGGTGCGGAACAGGTGTATCGGGCGGGGACGGTTCTGCTGGTGGCCAACGGCGCCCGCAAGACCGGCCCGGTGACGGAAGCCGTCCTGGGCGCTGTCACTCCTGACGTTCCCATCAGCTATGGCCAGAGGTATGCCGCCCAAGGCGGGACGATGCTCTACGTGCTCGATGAGGTTGCCGCGGCCGAGCTTTTGCAGCGTTCGGCCGAGGTCAGGGCGAAAGGCTACGACATCATCGATATGCGCACTGCCCCCTTTGAAAGGGTTCAGAGTCTGGTCTTTGTACGCGATCCCGAATCGGGCCGGCTGGGATAGTGGAACAGGAAATCATCCGACTCATTGCTCAAAAAGGTCCGCTCACGGGCTCCGAACTCCTCGAAGAGATCCGCGGCGGCAACTTTCTGCTTTGGAGGACCTGTTGCCTTTCGAAAGAGCTGCGCCAACGTGTGCTCGGAACTCGCTACCTGCGGCTGGACGAGCGAGTGGACGGCTATGCGAGGCTCTCCCCCTCCATCCTTCGGGAATTCATGACCTATACCGTGGTGGGTCTGCCAGGGTCCGAACAGGCGCTTGAGGAAAGAGCGGCGTTCATTCGGCAGCACATCAGGGAAGTGAGCAAGGCCAAACTTGCCCTGGCTCATGCCATCGCCACCGGGCTGCAGCGCCGGCTCGCCCCGCGCTGGCCCGAAGCGGGACGGATCTGTTTCATCATTGCGGGTGATATCGTCTACGATATGGCCCATGATGTTCCCCGGCCGGAGTTCAGCACGGGGGAACTGGTGAACGGGTCCGACCTCGATCTGGTGGTAGTCGCCGATGACACTGTTTCCACTGATTTTATTGAGGAACTCGACCGGAGCATCTACCAGGAAAAATACCGTACCCTGATTTCGCCGCATGTGAGAGAAGAAATCGACTATGTGGTGAAGAAGCTGGAGCGTGTTAAAGAGCAGCTGCACTTCGACACCTTCAAACGGATGGTGGCCTGCAAGATCCTTCACGAGGGCTTACTGCTTCTCGGCAGTCAGAGCCTGTTCCAGGAGATCAAAGGGATGCTGGTTGCATGGGGGGTGGTGGAAAAACTGGAGGCGATGGCAATTCGGGCCGCAGACTTCCGGCGGCAGGCAGAGCAGCACCTGCTCCACAACGATCCCACCCGCATCCTCAGGGATGACCTGCACCTGTTTTACACGAGTGAGGAGTCCGAGGAGTTCGCCTAGCCTGCCGGGAATTTTGCCGCGAAATCCCTCCCCCGCTTCCTTTCATCCCTATCCCGAATCCTGTCTGGGGCGCATTTTAGGCTTGACATTTTCTCCCAATGACCGTGATTAGAAGCATCATCTTTTCTTGAGGGGGAAGCACGGCATGCTCCCCACTCCACTCCTGACTTCTGACAATTGCGCGTTTTGGGCCTGCAAGCCCCGGGCGGCCGGGGCGAGGGGGATAAGAGGGTCGATGGTGCATCATTTTTCATCCGCAACGCACAGGAGGGCAGAGGTATGAATCCACGGAAAGGTTTGAGATGGCTCTTGACGGTAGTCCTGGCAATGGGTCTGGCATCGTCGGTTTCAGCGGGCACGCTGGAGGACATTGCCCAGCGGGGTGAGCTCATCGTCGCCGTACAGACTCAGGGCCAGCCATTCAGTTTCATCGATAAGCACGGCAACCGTACCGGCAGTTCGGTGGAACTCTGCAAACTGATGGCCGAAGAAATGGGCGTGAAGATCAAGTTTCTCGACTTCGACTGGGATGGGCTGATCCCGGCTCTGCTCGCCAAGAAGGCCGATATGCTGGCAGCTGACATGACGCCGACCCTCAAGCGCGCCATGAAAATCGCCTTCAGCAATCCCTACATGTACACGGGCAGTATCGTTTTCGTAAAAGCGGACAGCCCCATCAAGACGATTGAGGACGCCAGGAAGCCGGGACTCAACGTGGCGGTGCTGCTGGGAGCCCAGGGCGAAGCCGACGCCAAGAAAGCGTTTCCCAATGCGACCCAGAAATCCTACAAAGGCGGTGGACCGCTGTTGATCGATGCCGTTATCAAGGGCCATGCGGATTTCGGGGTCAATGATGCCTCTGCCGTCAAAGGCCAGGCGGCCACGTTTCCACCCAACAGCATCCGGATTCTCCCGGAGGTGCTTTCCAAAGAACCCCTGTCTTTCGCCGTGCGCTATGACTCGCCGGATCTGCTCGCCTGGATCAACCTCTTCTTCCTCCACCAGACCCTCAACGGACGACTCGATCAGAACCTGAATTACTGGGTCAATTCCGAGGACTGGAAGAAGGACCATTAGCAGGGAAATGTTCTGACGCTCCTGGTCATTACGCAACCTATGGCGGCATATTTCACCACGAAGAGCACGAAGGACGCGCAGCGGGGGGAATGATTGCTTCGCGGGTCTTCGTGTGCCTTCGTGGATGAAGTTCGGAAGACTGCATGCTCGAGACCTTCAATTTCAGGATCATCTTGGAGTACCTCCCGCTCTACCTGCAGTGCTTCTGGGCCACCGTGTGGCTTTCGGGGGTGTCGCTGGTCGGCGCCATGGGGGTGGGGATCATCGCCTGCACCATGCGCCTGAGTCCGTCGCGGCTCATCTCGCGGGCGGCCGGGATTTACATCGAGACCGTTCGTTCGACCCCGTTACTCGCGCAGATCTATTTTCTTTATTTTGGCCTGCCCTCGCTGGGCTTCCAGATTTCGGAAACCATTACGGGCATCACGGCTCTCACGCTCAACAGCGGTGCGTATATGGCGGAAATCATTCGGGCCGGAATCCAGTCCATTCCGCACGGCCAGGTTGAATCCGGCATCGCCTTCGGCTTCAACTATTTTCAGCGCCTGTACCATCTCATTTTGCCGCAAGCCCTGGGAGCAACCATTCCGCCGCTGCTGGGACAGGCCATTGTCCTGGTCAAAGACTCGGCCCTCCTGTCACTCATTTCGATCATGGAACTGACCCGGGCGGGACAGATTTTGAACTCCGAACGCTTCATGCCGGCAGAGGGATTTATTACCACGGCCTTTTTCTATCTTGTCATCTACTACCTTCTCAAGACGCTCTCCGAATGGTCCCAGAAGCGGTTGATCTTTCGCGAAGCATTCTGAGGAGGGTGAGGGAGTATGTGGGGCTTCTATTTCGAGCAAATTGTGCAAACCCTGCCCTTTTTCTTCAAGGGGCTGGGGATGACCGCGCTCGTCTCGGGCCTCAGCCTGTTCATCGGCACGCTCGTCGGCTTCATGCTCGGCATCATGCGCGCCAGCAGGCATAGAATGCTCCGCTTCGTCATCGGCCTGTGGGTAGATCTCATTCGCGGCACCCCTTTTCTGGTTCAGCTTTTCATTACCTTTTTCATCCTCCCCGAACTGGGGCTCCACCTCGAAGCCCTTCCCGCGGCGGTGATCGCCCTCAGCAATCTGGCTGCCTGCTTCATCTGTGAGATTGTCGCCGGCGGCATCCTGGCGGTACCCGGCGGGCAGCGGGAAGCGGCGACGTCATCGGGGCTTTCCGCCTATCATCAGTTTCGGCATGTGGTCATGCCGCAGGCCATGCGCGTCATTCTGCCGCCCCTGGTGGGACAGTATGTCCTCCTGATCAAGGATTCGTCGGTGGTGTCCGTCATCGGAGTGCTGGATGTCACGCGGGTCGGCTGGCTGACGGTCCAGAGAATACCTGAAGGCATCATGGTTTTCGGCCTGGTGGGGTTGCTCTATTTTCTCATCTGCTACCCCTTGATCTGGCTGTCGAACCGGTTGGAAAAACGTTTGAGCGTGGCGGCCGTGAGGTTGTAAGAAAACGTTGCCGGGAGCGCTCCGCCGCACAGGGGAAATTCGCATGATTACGTTTTCGAAGGTGAACAAATGGTTCGGCAAACTGCATGTTCTGAAGAATGTCGATCTCCACATCGAGGCCGGAGAGGTGGTGGTAGTCTGCGGTCCCAGCGGCTCGGGCAAGAGCACTCTGATTCGTTGTATCAATCGTCTCGAGGGCATCCAGGAAGGAGCTCTGGTGGTGGACGCCATGAACGTCCACGACCGGAAGACCAACATGACTCGCCTGCGCGCCGAGATCGGCTTTGTCTTTCAACAATTCAACCTTTACCCGCACATGACGGCCCTCGAAAACATTACCATCGCGCCCATCAAGGTTCGCAAGATGCCACGGGAGGAGGCGGAAACCCTGGGCCGCGAGATCCTCAAGCGGGTCGGTCTCGAGGATAAGGAAAAGGCCTACCCGGCGCAACTCTCAGGAGGCCAGCAGCAACGCGTGGCCATCGCCAGGGGCTTGTGCATGCGCCCCAAAATCATGCTCTTCGATGAACCCACCTCGGCCCTCGACCCCGAAATGATCAACGAAGTCCTCGATGTTATGCGGGTTCTCGCCAGAGAAGGGATGACCATGATTGTGGTCACTCATGAGATGGGTTTTGCCAGGGAAGTGGCCCATCGGGTGGTCTTCATGGACGAAGGAGAAATCATTGAAGTGGCGCCGCCCAATGATTTCTTCACCAACCCCCGGACGGACCGGGCCAGGCTCTTCCTGAGCAAGATCCTCTCCCACTGACCCGCTTCCACCGTTCACGCTTCACCTTTCACTCCAGGAGGAGGCTGGCAATGATCGAACGAATCGCCATTCTCGGGGCCGGCAACGGCGGTAAAACAGCGGCAGTCGACCTCACCCTGCAGGGCAAACGGGTCCATCTCTTTGAATTCCCGGAATTCCTTGAAAACCTCGAGGAACTGCGGCGGAATCGAACGGTGAAGGCCACCGGGGCAATAAGCGGCGAAGCGAACCTCGAACGGGTGACAACCAGCCTCAACGAAGCCCTGGAGGGGGTGGATACCGTGATGGTCTGCACTCAGGCCCTGGCCCACCAGCGGGTCGCACGTGAGCTGGCGCCGTTGATCCAACCGGACCAGCTCCTGATCCTCAACCCCGGCTCCACCTGCGGTGCCCTGGAATTTTTGCACGTTTTCCGCAGCCTCGGCGTCAAAAGCCTGCCCACCATGGTTGAGACTTCAACCCTCACCTATGGCTGCCGCGCCCGGGGAGCATCCGTGGAGGTGGCAGTCAAGGTGAAGAGAGTCCTCTACGGGGTCTTTCCGGGGTCGGCGACAGCTCGAGTCGGCAGCGCTCTGGAAACCCTCTATCCCGGTTTGGTTCGCGGCGCATCGGTCCTTGAGGCGGGCCTGAATAACGCCAATCCCGTCATCCACCCGCCGATTACGCTCCTGAACGCTGCCCGCATTGAAGCGGAAGGATCGTCCATGCGGTTTTATGGGGATGGCGTAACGCGGACGGTGGCACGGACGATCCAAAAGCTGGACGAAGAGCGCATGGCACTGTTAACGGCCCTCGGCTATCCCGCCCAGCCTGATCCGGTGACCTGCGTCGAACAGGGTTATGCAACGAGTACGGACTATTTCGAATGCTATGGGAAAGGCCCCGGATTCATTGCTTTCACCAGCCCTGAAAGCCTGGACTGCCGGTATTTTCACGAAGATATCGGGATGGGCCTGGTGACCTTCTGCTCACTGGGCAAGTTCCTGGGGGTACCGACTCCGGCTTGCGAGGCGTTTGTGCGAATGGGCGAGGTGATCTCCGGCATTCCCTATCGCAGCGAGGGGAGGCGGACATTGGCCGCCCTGGGCCTCGAGGGACTGAACCAGGAGGAACTCCAGACCTTTCTCGATACCGGCGAGATGCCCGTCAGATAAAAGTGTGACGGTGCTTCCAGGGAACCTGCCTCGAACCATGGCAACCGATCACGGGAGCATAAACCGGCCAGCGGGTCCCCCGGCTCGTGTCCAAGGGTCGAGCCCCGCTTATTGTCCAAACAGGTACTGGTGCACCGGATCCATCGGAATCTTCCTGCGCACTTCGCCCGTAGGCAGGGTATGGTGAGCATCCGCCTGGTTGTCGCTGAGCTGCAAACGAGGTTCGCTGGGTACCATCGCCGATGATGGCTGGTCGACCGCCGCTTGGTGGTGGGCGGGGCTGCGAAATCGCGGGTCCTCCAGAATGCTCACCTGGGATTTCGGCTCCTCGACCAGTACCGGTTTGGGGATGGGCTGAACCAGCGGTTCTGCCGGCATGTTCGACAGCAAGGGCTGCGGCTCAAAGACGACGATGCTGATCCGCCGGTTCCGGGGATCGAAGGGATCGTCCTTGATCAGAGGTTCGGTTGCGGCAAAACCCGCCACTCGAAGCAGACGTTCCGGCGGCAGCCCATCGAGCTCGAGTTCTTTTCTGGCCGCTGACGCCCTCTCGGTGGAGAGTTCCCAGTTGCTGTAGCGTCTCGTGGAATAGCTGAAAGCATCGGTGTGTCCTTCCAGAGCGACCTTGCTGCCACTGGTGAGGAGGGTTTCCCCAACCACCTTGAGTGCTTTCTTGCCTTCAGGGGTCATTTCCGAACGGCCCAGATGAAACATGGGGCTACTTTCGCTGTCAACCAGTTCGATGCGCACCCCGCCGTCGAAGGCCTCGACCAGCACCTGATCTTTTATCTCTCCCAGTTCCTGTTCAACCTTCTGCTCGAGCATCTCTTTGAAGTGTTCGGCAGGGGGTTGCCCATCGGATGACTCCCCCTGTTCGTCCGCAGACCCTTCGCTGCTTTTCTGCATTCCGTCCTCGCCGATAATGATCCCCGCTACCGGCTCCTTATGGGCATCGATCATGCTGTCGCCGCTCTTATCGAACATGCTGAAGTGCTTGAAGTAATGCGCCACCCTGGCCCGCTTCTCGGGCGCCACCATGCTGATGAGCCACAACAACAGGAAAAAGGCCATCATAGCGGTCATGAAGTCGGCATAGGCCACCTTCCAGCTCCCGCCATGAGCGCCGTGGCCGCCTTTCTTGACCTTCTTGATGATGATTATGTTTTGTCCTTCCACTCCTTGATCGCCTTTTCGAGTTCTTGAAAGGTTGGTCTTCCTTCGCTGGGAATGGCACGCCGGCCCGATTCCACGGCAACCTGGGGGGCCGCGCCGCCGACAAACGCCACCAGCGAGGTTTTGATCACATTATAAAAAGTCGACTTCTCGATGGCTTTGTGCTCAAGGTTGGTCGCCATGGGACTCACAAAGCCATAGCAGGCCAACACACCAAGAAAGGTTCCCACCAGCGCCCCGCCGATACTCGCCCCCAGGACCGCCGGCGGTTCGTTGATCTTGCCCATGGTGAGCACCACGCCCAGCACCGCGGCCACGATGCCCAGACCCGGCAGGGCATCGGCAACCCGCGCAATGCTTTGGGATGGGACCATTCTCTCATGGTGGTGAGCTTCAATGTCAATTTCCAGAAGACTGTCCAGTTCATGCGCCGGCATGTTGGTGGTGAGAATCATCCTGAAATTATCGCAGATGAATTCCAGGGTGTGCTTGTTGGAGATGATGGATTTGTATCGCTTGAAGACCTCGCTCTGAACAGGATTCTCCACATCTTCTTCGATGGCGAGCAGCCCATCCTTGCGGATCTTCCAGAAGAGCTGATTGAGCAGCAGCAGAACCTCTGTATAGCCGGCTTTGGTAGTGCTTTGTCCACCGAAGATGTTCTTGAAATCCCTGATGACCAATTTCAGAACATGCCCCGGAGAAGCAATGACCAAGGCTCCAATCGCTGCCCCGGCGATGATGATGAGCTCTGCCGGTTGTACGAGAACCGCAAGATTCCCTCCTGCTTCCAGGAAGCCACCGATCACAGATCCAATAACAATTAAAACCCCTACAACGGTCATCATATTTTTAATACCGGGTTAGCATATCGGTTTGGTTATAGCCTATTATGTTCATCAATAACAAAGTATGGAAGCTCCATAACATGTCACAGACCCATCCCTCTCTGTTTCATGATTATCTCTCGCTGCCGCTTAATAGTGTAATACGACAGCACGTTTCTTGCTTCATCCTCCATCTCGGCGAAGTGCACCGCAACTTCGTGCCCTCCGTCCTGTTCCATGACAGTCCTGCTGATATTCCCATACAACACGATCCACGTCGGTGGACGCAGGGGCAGCAGCATCTTGACTTCAACGAGATCGCCCAAGCTGAATTCATCCGGAGTGTGGAAGCTGATTCCTGAAGCACTGAGAGAGACCTCTTGCGGTTCGACATGGTCCAGCTCCTCACGAATACCGGAGAGCTTTTCAAGGATCAAATCGAGCTTCGCATTCATCTCGCACAGCATCTTCACAAGCTTGGGATTGGTCATGCCATCACTCAATTCCTCGGCAAGAGCGGCACACCGCAGTGCCGAATAATACTGCGACAGCACTCTGGCCTTTTTCCCGACCATGCTTTGAATCCTATTCACCGTGATCGGAAAAACGTCCGTCACTCGAAAGTACTCTCGCCTCTCACTGCTGGGCGTCTTCGCTTCAGTCTTTTCCGCCATCGACCGTTCCCTCACTCCCCCGCCCGGATCACGCTATCGTTTTGGCCTTTCCCCTTGTATCGGCAAAAGGCTCGATCTACTTAAATCGGAAACGAATGATCGGGATTGCAGAAAGGGCAGGAATCAGAAGATCGGGACAGGCATTCACTCAGTGCGCGAACAAACCATCGCTGCCGCTGTCAGATCAAGCCGTCGTCAGTACCCTGGAGCAGCGAGATGACGGAAAGCGACGGCCCGAAGGCCTTGCGGGCAATCTCCACCAGATGTTCGTGATGCGTGAAGAAGAGGACCTGGGTCTTCTCCGCCAGCTGCCCCATGACCTCCAGGCCGGCCGCCGCGCGGGCATCATCGAAGTTGATGAACAGGTCGTCGGCAACAAAGGGCAGCGGAGTCGCCCGCTCGAGGTAGTCTTCGACCGAGGCGACGCGCAGCGCGAGATATAGCTGATCAGCGGTGCCTGTGCTCATCCCGCTTACGGCCACCCTGTCGCCGGTCGGACGCAGGCCGGTCAGATGCACCTGGTCATCCTCGTCGAACTCGAGGGTGAGATCAGCAAACGAACCACCGGTGAGGGTCATGAAAATCTGCCCGGCACGTTTGAGCAACGGCGCCTGCTTTTCGCGCCGGTAGCGCTCAATAGCCCACCGCAACAACAAGGCGGCCGAACGGACAAGCACATACCGTTCGGCGACCTCTTTCAGCTCCGTCAAGGCGGCCTGTCGATCTGCGGCTGCTTTTGCCGCGGCATCATCCGCACCGATCGCTTCGAACGCCTTTCGCGCGTCACTGCGCAGCTCCCTTGCTTCCATGAGACGTTCCCGCAGCGCGGCCAGTTCGTGTTCGAGCCCTTCCCCGCGCACGACCACCTGATCAAGATCAACGAGGTCGCACTCCCCGTGCAGTTCAGCCACCGAAAGCCCGTCGCCGCCCTCGATGAGGCTGTTCGTCACTCGTGTCAGCTCGGACTGCAAGTCCCTCCGGCGATCGGACTTCTGGATGGCAATCCTGAGCTGATCGGCACCTTCGACTCCAGCGAGACGCTGAAGGTTCAGGATCACCTCCCCGGCCCCCCGCCGCAAATCCTCGCATTCTTGGATCTTTTTCTCGAGGGAACCGATGATTTCATCCTTTCCCTTCTGAAGTTCCCGGACCCGCTTCGCCTCATCGAGGCGGCGTTCCAACTGAAGGACGGCCTCATCCGGAGTCACGGTCGTCAGGTCAGGGGCAAGTACCTTCACCGTGTCCGCGACATCACGATCAAAGGCGGCTACGAATTGCTCAATCTTGTGGATGCGCTCATGGCGCAGTTCATTGACTTTGACAGCGATCTCACGCATTTCATCGATAACGTCGACCTGGGTGGCCACCGCCTCAGGCAATGCCTTCTCATTCAATCCCAGCGCCGCCAGGGCCTCCGCCCACCGCCCCTGCCATTCCGACCACGCGCGGCGGGCCTTTTCCAGCTCCCTGCGCTTGCCTTCAGTCTCAGTCCTTATCCTGCGCAATCCTTCCTCGAGTTTGCGTCTATCCTCGGCATCCTGCTGGTGACGGCGCAGCACTTCGGCAGCCGCCTCGATAACGACCCGCAGAGGCTGCCCCGCTAAAGCCCCCGATTCCATTCCTAACGCCTCGAGCTCTTTGAGGAGCTGCGCGGCAGCCTCCGCTTCTTCGCGGCGCAGGGAGGAGAGCTGCCGTTCTGCCGCGGCCCGGCGTTCGATGGCATCCAGCACCTCGGCTCGGACCCTGAGCCACTCGAGCATGACGTCGGGGGCCTGTGGTAAAAACGGCACCCCTTTCCACATTTCCGCCCACGCCGCATCCAGTGTCTGGCCAGCTTCACCAAGCATCTTCTCTTCTATCCGCAAACCCTCCAGAACCTCTTGCTGATCCTCAATCTGGCGAGCAATCACAGCCAGTCGAGCGGCGGCCTCGGCTTTTTCAAAGCGCCGGTCAGCCGTTTCATCGGCTGCGCGCACGGCCGCCTCGTAGACCTCGGGGAGATTGCCATCCAGGACCATGAAGTCCCGCAGTTCAGCTTCAGGAATGGGTTTACCCTCGAGGTATTGTCGCCGGATCAGAGACCACCCGGAATCACGGTGTTGCCGCACCTGGGCAAGTTCCTCGGGCGAAACGGCATGCTCGTCACGGGCGATCCGTTCATAGGCCTTCAGCTGCCGGGCCAAATCCTGTTCGGCACTGCCGAGGCGTTCGCCACAGGCCATGTGGCGCTGCTCCAGATCACGGCACGCATCACGATGATGCTGCACCATGTCTCGGGGCGGCACCGATATCGAGCCGAGTGCTTCCGCCTCCGCAACTTCCGGCCTGAGCAGCCTCAGCTGGCGCTGGATAGCCGCCTGGGCTTCCCTTATCTCGCTTTCCGCAACCTTGATCCGAGCAGCCAGGCCACCGCTTTCGCGTGTTGCCTCGAGGAGCGCCGCGAGTTTTGAGACGTCAACCGGACTTCCCATGGCTGCCAGCTGCTGCGCTGCCTCACCGGAACGTCGCTCGGCCTCTTCCAGGGCCTGCTGTGCGCTCTGAGTGGTCGAAAACAGGGCACCGCGGCGGCTGAGCAGCGTGCGCACGGTGGTCACTTTCGAGCGCGCCGGCAGGCGTGCGAGCAGCCGATCGAGATCCTCAGCTTCCCATTCGAGCTCGGCGGCCAGGCGCCGCAGGTCCGCCTCGGCGCCGGCAAGCTCAGCCCGGCGTTTCGGCAGGTCGGATTTGCCAGCGCGCACTTGAATGCGCCGCTCATGAAGCTGCTGAATATCTTCTGCTCGCAGCAGCAGCCCTTCGTCACAGGTGAGGGCAGCCCGTTCCTCTCGAACCGCTTCGAGCTGCTCTGTCAGGGTTTCAAGACGCGCCCTCGCCTGGGCATCTTCCAACTCAGCCTGATCGAGAGAGTGCATGGCATCTTCGGGCAGCAGCATCGCCTCCCCCAGCGAGTGAATATCTGATTCCAACTCCGATTTTCGCCGCACGTCCCGATAAACGCGACGAATCCGACTCAGCTTCAGGAGTTCAGCGGACTTGCCCTGAATTTCCTGCTCAAGGACATCATAAGCCTCCCGGGCAGATTCATAGGCTCGTTTGAGGTCCTGCCACCTGGCGGCTGTCACCGTATGCTCACGCAATGCGTTTTCGGCCGCCCTCAATCGATCATCGGCCTGGTAATATTTCCTGCGAGAGGCCCGACGGGAACTCCAGAGGCCATCGGCTTCCCCTTCCAGAGCCTGCAGGTGATGCCGAAGCCCGGCAAGGCCGGCGCCCGCGGAAAAGAGAATCTGGCCGACCTCATCGCGAGCTTCCAGGATTTCACGCCCTCCCTGGCGCAGGCGGGAATGGTCCAGGCTGAACATCCGCGCGAAAAAATTTCGATCGGCGCCGGCGAGGTATTTCGCCAGAGTGCCGTCGCCGCCGGGAATGGGAACCTCCTCGCGAGTGAGCAGCGTATCCTTTTTGCCCTTGCGGCGGCGAGCCCGCAGGGTGCTCCCTTCCGTTTCCAGGACTGCACCGATCCGCATACTGCCGTAATCATGCAGGAAGCTAAGGGCAGAATGCTGCGGGATGCCGAACAGGAAGTCTTCCAGGGCTGACAGGGCAGTCGATTTCCCGGCCTCATTCGGTCCATACACGATGTGCAGATCCGGTTGACGCATGGGAAGCTCAAGGACGGCGTCGGTGAAGTGACCATAGCGGAGGAGCTCAAGGCGACCGATGCGCATGGGTTACTCCCCTTCCTCTGTGATCCGCGAAGTCAGATAGTCGCCCGCTCTCTTAATCAAGTCTTCATAATCACCATCAATGGCCGCTTCCAGGAGCGCATCTTCCGTGTCGGTTCGGACCTCGTGCGGCAACCGGCGGACGAATTCACCGATGTCACCGCTTACTTGCGCCAACACCGCGCCAAGCTCGGCAGGATCCTCGGAGAGGCGTTGGAGGTAGCCCAGAGCATCCTCCCGACCGGGCGACAGCGGTTGCTCGTATAAAGGTTCCGTGGTGATGACCAGCCGCTCGACCCAGGCGGCTTCTTCTCCCGGGCTGAGGGCGGCGGCGCGCGCCTCGGCAAGAAGATGTTCCCGGGATGCCAGCAGCTGAGCGTGAATCGCGGTACGGCCCCTGATTTGGATGCGGCAGGCGAGCAGTCGCCCGTCTGCTTCATGAGCGACTGTTTCCGCGATGGCCTCATGCACCCGCTCCACGACGTCCCCTGCTCGCTCACAGCCCTCCACCGAGACGATGATCGAGGCCCAACGCACCACCTCGACATGAAGGGTGGCAACGTCGGCGACCTCGCGTTCAGCAACGGTGACGAGGCAGGCTCCCTTCGGTCCGGTCTCGCGAATGTGCCGTCCCTGGAGATTGCCGGGGAACACCACGTGAGGCCGCTCGTGGAGGATACCGCCCTGATGAACGTGGCCCAGGGCCCAGTAGTCGTAGCCCTTATTGACGAGGTCATCGAGGGCACACGGCGCATAGTTGGCATGCCCCCCCATGCCGCCAAGACCCGTGTGCAGAACGCCGATATTGAACATGCTCTCAATCGGTTCGGGATAAGAGAGCACCAGGTTGACGTCAATGTCCCGCTGCCGAAAGCCCTGGCCGTGGAGGGCAACGCCCAGGCTTTTCAATTCGAATGTTTCGGGTTTTCGTGTGGAGAACACCTTCACATTGTCGGGCAGGGTCAAACGGCGAGTGATCTGGCTCTCCGCATCGTGGTTCCCGTAGAGCAGAAAAGCGGGGATCCTGGCCCTGGCGAGCCGGCCCATCTGTCGAATGAAATAGAGCCCCGTTTGATAGTCGCGCCAATCCCCGTCATAGAGGTCCCCGGCAATAATAACGAACGAGGCCTCCTCGTCGATCACCTGGCTGACCAGATTGTCAAAGGCCTCCCGCGTTGCCCTCCGAATCCGCTCCGCAGCGCCCCGTTCATAATCAGCAAGGCCTTTGAGAGGACTGTCGAGATGAATGTCGCCGGTATGAACGAAACGAAATGAGGTCATTGGAGTCTGCCTGCTCTCTCATGGATGTGATATCGGACGTCGAACGGTTTGTTCGAGGCGCGCAGGACGGTTTTCTGAGATTGCTGATTGCACGTGACAGCAACCTCCGCGCCGAAGCGTGGCGCTGTGTTCCAGCACTTCCAGGTTGACCGTAAGTACGGAGATGATCCAGGTAGTCGGCAATCGACCAGGGCCTGATCTGCTCAACCGATCAATCATCAGTCTACCCGAACAGGCGAGACCTCGCAATCCCATATCGACTACCCCTGCTGTCGGAAAACCCTGAAAAAGCGATTCCCTGTCACCTCATCTCGGCTTCACCGGGAGAACCTGTCATCCCGGCGTTCGTGGAAGATGAGTGGCGAAAACATTGGGAACAAATCCATTGGTCATGGAGCGAGGGAATGGTACATTCATCTTCACGCGAAGATAAGACCGATTGACCCTGAATTTCCGATCCTCGTTCCAGTCTATGGTTGTGTCCGCTCCTTTTTCCCGCTGCCGCACGGCAACGGTCAGAAGCACAACCTCGGCAGCAAATGCCGGTGCCGGCTCGAAAGGATCTCTCCAGCGTGATGGAAAGGAGGATGAGAATTGACCAGGCAACAACCCCAACTTTTTATCAGACTTTGTCAAGCAGAAGAAGACTCCCGGCTTGCCCCAAGTGCATCCAGGCGGCGTTGCCGCTACCCACAACTTTTCCCCATTCTTGTGCTTTTCCTGGTTTTGTCGGCATCCGTGAGCCCCGCTTCCCATGCGGAAGAAGCCAGGCGTTTTTTTCGCATCGGGACCGGGGGGCTCACCGGTGTCTACTACCCGATCGGCAAATTGATCGCGAGCGGCTTGACCGAACCCGACCGAGGAAAGGACGGCACCGACAAGGGAAACGGCGGGGTGCGCGGCCTTGTCGGTGTGGCCCAGAACTCTGCTGGATCAATAGAAAACGTGCGGGCGGTCGTTACCGGTGAGATCGACGCCGGCTTGGTCCAGGCCGATGTTGCCGCCTGGGCGTTTCAGGGAGAGCATGTCTTTGCCGGCGACAAGAGCCCTCGCGTCCTGCGGGCGGTGGCCAGCCTCTATCCGGAAAAATTCCAGATCGTGACCCGTCGCGACGCCAATATTCACCAAGTCTCCAAGCTTCGAGGCAAGCGCATCTCCATCGACGAGATCGGTTCAGGGACGCTGTCGGTCATGCGAATCGTGCTGGAGGCTCATGGTTTGACGGAGAAGGATCTATTGCCCGTCTATTTGAAACCCGTCTTTACGCAGGACAAAATGGTCAGCGGTGAGCTGCAGGGCTTTGTGATGATGGCCGGAATCCCCATGGAAGCGGTGACGCGAATATCCGACATCGGTATCTCCATGGTCCCCATTGCTCCCGAAATTGCGTCGCGAATCAGCGCGCGTTACCCCTACCTCGTTCCGGGCGAGATTCCCGCGGAGGTGTATCCAGGGATTCCCGCCACGCCCACGTTGCAGGTCTATGCGCTCCTGGTGGTCAGTTCGGAGACTCCTGAAGAGCTTGTGTACGCAGTAACCACCGCCCTGTGGAGCAAACGGACTCTCTCACTCTTGAACGAGGGGCATCCCCAGGGAAAGATGATCACCCTGAAGACCGCCTTGGACGGCGTTTCCATACCGGTCCATCCGGGAGCGGAGAGGTTCTACCGAGAGCAGGGGATTGCGGTGAAGGGGACGCCGACCCCATGAAACCGCCGCGCCGTTTTGTGAGGGTTTTTCGATGGGGTGCCGTGGTGGTCGTTCTTGTCGCCCTCATCGGGGCCGGAATACTGACCAACGTCACGCTCCGCTCGGTTGAGAAGAATCTTCCCAACACCCTGCTCGAACAGCTCCATGCCGTCGCCCTCCTCGTCGAGGATCTCGCAGCAGTCGTCTCGTCTGTTGAGCTGACGAAGGCCATGCCGCGTTCAGATAATTTCCTGCGGCTGCGCAACCAGGTGGCCGTCGCCAGTGATGCGGTCATCAAATTGCGAGACACCTACGTTTTTGACAATCTGATTCAGGCTTCCGCGATCCACGCCGTAGTTGCTCCGGCCCTGGCCGACGCCCGACTCTGGCTGACTGAAGGAGTCTCGGGCTTTGGCCCGGAAACGGACATCACCATCGACATTGTCCTGCTGCGGCTCTCAAAGGCGTTAGAAAAGGCCAGGGATCTGAACCACGCCTCTGAGATCAAGGCCCGGGAGATTCTTAACGAACAGCGCCACCGGCTGGACCAGTTCCTGGTCAGTGTCAATCTGCTCTTCGCGGTGGCCGGGGCAATCACCTTCACCATGGTTTTGCTGCTCATCTTCCAGCACACCCTGCAGCGCCGGGAGCTTGAAGCCCAGGCTGAACGCAGGCGGGCGGAAGAGGCCCTGCGGGAAAGTGAGGCCACTCTGAAGAGCATCTTTCGGGTGGCACCGATCGGGATTGGTCTGGTCCTTGACAGGACTCTGAAACAGGTGAACGATCGTTTTTGCGAGATGGTCGGCTATTCGAGGGGGGAACTGGTAGGCGAGAGTGCGAGAAAACTCTATGCGAGCGAGGGAGAATTCGAGCGGGTCGGCAGAGTCAAATACGCTCAGATCAGAGAACGGGGGACGGGAACCATCGAGACGCTCTGGAAGAAGAAAGACGGCACCCCCATCGACGTCTTGCTGAGCTCAACTCCTCTCGATCCCACGGGTCCCTCCGCCTGGGTCACCTTCACCGCCCTGGATATCACGGCACGCAAACGCGCCCAGGAAGCCCTGACGGAAAGTCAGGAGAGGTTCCGGAAATTGGCCGAATTGCTGCCTGAAACGATCTATGAAATGGACGCCGATGGGAAGCTCACCTTTGTCAACCGGAACGCCTTTGATCATTTTGGGTATGATCAGGAGGACTTCGATCGCGGCCTCAACGGCTTCGAGCTGGTCGCTCCCGAAGACCGCGCCAGAGCTTTGAAGAACGCTGGCAGAATCATGAGCGGCGAGCAGATCGGACTCACCGAGTACAGGCTGCTGAGAAAGGACGGGAGCACCTTTCCCGCCATCATGCATTCGACCGCCAAGGTCGTTGACGGTAAGTCGGTGGGGCTGCGAGGCGTTGTCATTGACATGACGGAAACCAAGAAGCTCGAATCACAGCTTCGCCAAGCCCACAAGATGGAAGCCGTCGGCACGTTGGCCGGTGGCATTGCTCATGATTTCAACAACCTCCTGCAGGCTGTCCAGGGCTATGCGGAGTTGCTGCTGTTGAAGAAGACGGAAGCGGAGCCGGAATACCAGATCCTGATGGAGATCAGCCGGGCAGCGAAACGAGGAGGTGAGCTCACCCGCCAGCTTCTCGCGTTCAGCCGCAAAGTGGAATCCAGGCTTCAGCCGCTGGATCTCAACCGGACGGTTAACGAGGTCAGGTTGCTGCTGGAGCGAACGATTCCCAAAATGATCAGGATCGAACTGCATCTCATGGGCAACCTTCATTGGATCAAGGCCGATCCTTCGCAGGTTGAACAGATCATGATGAATCTCGCCGTCAATGCGCGAGATGCCATGCCGAAAGGCGGCACGCTCACCATCGAAACCCGGAATGTCATCGTGACTGAGGAGGATTGCTCCAGCCAGCCGGAGTTGACTCCCGGCAGTTATGTGCTCCTCACGGTCAGCGACACCGGCCTGGGAATTGAAAAGACGACCCTGGAACATATCTTTGATCCCTTCTTCACCACCAAGGAAGTCGGGAAGGGCACGGGCCTGGGTCTTGCCATGGTCTATGGCATCGTCAAGAATCACCGAGGGACTATCCTCTGCAGCAGCGATCCGGGGGCGGGAACGGCCTTCAAGATCTATTTCCCCGCGATCGAAAGACCCGACGCACCTCCCGGAATCGTCCCGGCGGCAACTGAGCCACCACGGGGGAGTGAGACCGTCCTGCTGGTGGACGACGATGACGCTGTTCGAGAGCTGGGGGAAAAGACTCTGCAGATGTTTGGGTATACCGTGATCACCGCACCGGATGGTGCAAGCGCCCTGCACATCTATGGCAAGGAAAGAGACCACATTGATCTGATCATCCTCGATTTGATCATGCCTGAAATGGGTGGCACGCAATGTCTGCAGGAGCTTCTTGGGATGGATCCCGAGGCCAGGGTCATCATAGCCAGCGGCTGTGCGGTCGAAAGGGAGATCGAGCAGGTGACGAAGAGCGGGGCGAAGGCCTTCATCAATAAGCCTTACGACATCCAACAGATGCTCACCGCGGTTCGAAGAGTTCTGGGCTGAGCACCGGAGAAGAAACCTTCCAGTAAACAACCCCACCCAAAGGGTGGGGCTTTGAATTCACCCCCCATAGGGGGGCATTGGCCATGCCCCCAGAGGGGGCTGGCCTTAGTTGCGCCGCCTCTGGATGAATCAACTGCTCATGGTTAACTGTTCTTCGATGCGTTCCTGCTTTTCTTGGTACTTGACGTATTTGCGGACCATGTCCGCATCAATGCCTACAGTGTCCACACAGTATCCTTTTGCCCAGAAATGGTTTCCCCAGTAAGGCTTTTTCCGAAACTCACGGAACTGTTTGAAGAGCTTCATTGATGTCTGTCCTTTTACTCTCCCCATCAGATCCGATATCGCCACTTTGGGCGGGATCATCACGATCAGATGAACGTGATCCCTCTGCACATTCAATTCCATCACCTCACAGCCCGCATATCCGCATATTGCCTGGATTCCTCCATGCACTGCCTCACGCACTGCCCCGACCAGCACCCGATAGCGATACTTTGGCACCCAGATTATGTGATACTGGCAGTGCCAAATCGTATGTGATAATTTGCGAAACCTACTCACTGCTATCTCCTTGTCCCAAAGGTTGCGGCAACAACTCGGGAACGGAGATAGCAGTCGGGTGGGCCTATGGCCAGACCCATTCGGGACCGGCATAGCCAGTCCACATTACCACGCGCATAGCGCGTGGGTTTCCACTTTCATCTGAAGATCAGACCACATGCCTAAAAGAGCTTGCTCATGCCGGCAACGAATCCCTTGCCGCCGTCATCCGCAAAGCCCTAGATCAGTATCTCTCGAGACAGGAGCCTGACCGCCGCACCCTTTACCGGCAGGCAATCGGAGTGGTGGGCAAATACCGGATCGGGATTCACGACGTGGCTCTGGAACACGACCGGCTATCTTGAGGAGGAGTTCCGATCATGATCGTTTTCGGTGATACGTCGGGGTTCTTCGCCCTGCTCGTTCACGACGACTTCATGCACGTGCGGGCAAAACGCAACTTCGACCACTTTGCCGCCCATGACGTGCAGTTGGCCACGAGCTCGTATGTGCTTCTGAAACCCTCAGCCTGCTGCAGCGCCGCGTCGGCATGGAGGCCGTGTGGGATTTCAGCCGTAAGCTCATGCCACTGCTGGATGTAGTCTGGGTGGACGAGACCTGGCAGCGGAGAGCCCTGCAGCGGCTGCATGTCGAGCGCAATCGCGCCGTAAGCCTCACGGATTGCCTCAGCTTCGAAATCATGGAGGTGCGCAAAATCACCACCGCCTTCGCCTTCGATGCGCATTTCCCCGAACGCGGGTTCGAGATTGTTGCCTTTCATGACCTCGATCGCTGAGCATGAACAAGCGGGAGGACTATTCTATCCAAAAAAGGGACCCGCTGCTGAGGCGCTACTACCCGTGGCCTCACTGAAGGTTCCTCCCGGTCAAATACGCAGGACAGTCTCTAAGCAGGTACGCAGGGCAGTCGGACTTGAAAGGTACTGCCCTCGCCCGGCACGCTTTCAACCAGCAGGTCCCCGCCATGGGCGGCTGTGATGGAGCGGGCAATGGCAAGCCCGAGGCCGGTGCCGGTAGTGGCCTGGGAGCGGGCTTCCATGGTGCGAAAGAACGGCTGGAAGATCTTCTCGTGGTCTTTCTCGGCAATACCGATCCCGGTGTCTCTTACCACAATGGAGGCCCACTCCTCCCTGCCGTTCTGCTGCAGGGAAAGCTCCACCACCCCCCCTTCCCCGGTGTACTTGATGGCGTTGTCGGTGAGGTTCAGGAGGAGTCGCCGGAGGTGCGCACCATCTCCCACCACCGACACCGCCGCCACCGGGCCGAGGCGCAGAGCGACCGAGCTGGCTGCCGCCAGGACCTTCATCCGCGAGTAGACTTCCTGGAGGAGATCGGCCAGGTCAACCACCTGCCGATCCATTTTCAGAACTCCCGCTTCGGCGCGGGAGAGGAGCAACAAGCCCTCCACCAGCTGGGCGATCCGCTCCACTTCCTCGAGACAGCTGTGCAGGGCGATACGGTATTCTTCCGGGGAACGCGGTGATCGCAGCGCCACCTCCAGTTCCCCGCGGAGGATGGTGAGCGGCGTTTGCAGCTCATGCGAAGCGCTGGCACTGAACTGGCGGATCTGGCTGAAGGCTGCATCCAGGCGGCCGAGCATCTGATTCAGGGTCTTGGCCAGATGGTCCAGTTCATCACCGGTCCCCGATTCCTCTACCCGCTCGGCCAGCTGTTCGGCCCCGATACGCTGGGCCGCTTCCGTCATCCGCGCCACCGGCTGCAGCGCCCGCCGTGCCAGCAACCAGCCACCAAACCCGGCCAGGAGCAGAGCGAGCGGCACCAGCCCGGCCATGATCAACAGGAATCGCATGCGTGTTTCGGTGGAGTTTTGAAGCGACATGCCGATCTGGACCAGGTTGATCAGGCGGTTGCCCTCCATCACCGGCATGGTAAGCAGGCGCACGGGATAGGTTCCAAGTCCCTCGACGGTTTCGAAGGTGGGAAGGCCCTGCGAGGCGTTAATGAATGCTTCCCGGGTGAGGGGTGGCCGTTTGCGCGCGGATGGCGCCTCCTGCAAATCATTACGACCGGTCGGATCGAACATCTGGAAATAACGATCCCAAGGCGAAAACCCGAAGAATCGCCGGAACATTTCCTCGATTTCGGCCGGGGGAATGACCACCGCCCCGCCATGGGCCCGCTCGGCCAGAGTCCGGCCGACTCCGTCGAGCGCCGCGTCCACTTCGCGCGCGAGACTGTAGCTAAGGAGCCCGTAGGCCGTCCCCCCAAGCACCACCAGGGTGACGGTCAGAAGGCTCATATACCAGAAGGTAAGACGTGCCCGAATCGACTTGAGCGCCAAAGCTCACTCCGCTTTCAGCATATAACCCACGCCCCGGACTGTCTGAATCAACTTCCGCTCGCGACCGGAGTCGATCTTCTTGCGCAGGTAGTTGACATAAACATCGATCACGTTCGTCTCGGAATCGAAATCATAATCCCAGACATGCTCGGCGATCATGGTCCGGGTCAGGACCCGGCCCGGATTGCGCATGAAGTAATCGAGCAGGGCAAACTCCCGGGTAGTGAGATCGATCTTCTGGTCCCCCCGGTAGACGATCCGCCGGGCAGGATCAAGGGTCACATCCGCAATCCGGAGCAGCGGATGCTTGGCTTCCGTATGCCGTCTGAGGAGCGCTCTTACCCGAGCCACCAGCTCCTGGAATGCGAAAGGTTTGGTAAGATAGTCATCCGCACCGGCATCCAGGCCCAGCACCTTGTCCTCGATCGTAGCCCTGACCGTCAGCAGCAATACCGGAATGGCGACCTTCTCACGGCGCAGGGCGCTCAAGACACTCAACCCATCCATCTTCGGCAGTTGAATGTCGAGGATAATGAGGTCATGGACTCGATCGAGCGCCAGCTCCAGGCCGGTCTTGCCGTCCGCGGCCAAATCCACGGCATACCCTTCTTCCTCAAGCCCCTTTTTAACAAATCCGGCAACTTTTTTCTCGTCTTCCACCAACAGCAACCGCATCGCCTGCCTGCCCCCCTCCCCTTTGCCGCATCACAAACCGCGCAAATCACCCACGCGCCACCCCTCACCTTCCATCATCAACAAAAACACCGAGTCGTCAAGCCCGCGTTGCAGCACATGAAATCCTTTTCCTTCCGGGCAGCCGCCGACCGTGCCCGGTTCCGCCGACACGGCTTGCCTCCCGGACCGATTTTGATGATATACTAGCAGAGGTTGAACGCCCAACCCGCTTCGGCGAAGGCTGGGCTTGTCATGGCAAGCATCCGCTCCCCATGTCAGTGACGGCAGCTCAGGACCACCCCTGGCTGCCCTGAATGCCACCTCTTGAAAGGAAACCCGACCCATGGCTAACGAGATTACCCTGCAGGCGCTCGATCCAAGGCAGTTTATTGCAGAAAAAGTCAGAACCATCAGAGAAACAGTGGGCGAAGGCATCGCCATCAATGCTCTCTCCGGCGGCGTCGATTCTTCTACCGTCACGCTCCTCGGCCATCAGGCCCTGGGGAATCGGCTTAAGACCGTCTTCATCCAAAACGGCCTGATGCGCGAGGGAGAGGCGGAACAGGTCGTAGGTTGGTTTCGCGCTCTCAAGGTCGCGGTCGAGGTAATCGATGCCCGAGACGAATTCTTTGCGGCTCTGGTCGGGATCACCGACCCCGAGGAGAAACGCGAGGCCATCACCCAGACCTTCTACCGCCAGGTCTTCGGGCGCCTTGTCAAGGCAAGCGGGGCCAATTTTCTCCTGCAGGGCACGATCCTGACCGATATCGACGAGACCATCGCCGGGATCAAACGGCAGCACAATGTCTTCGAACAGCTCGGGATCAATCCCGAGGAAGCCTTTGGGTATCGCATCATCGAGCCGCTCGTCGAGCTCCGCAAGGACGGCGTGCGGGCGGTTGGCAAGGCGCTCGGGCTTCCTCCGGAGGTGTTTTCGCGCATCCCGTTTCCCGGACCGGCCCTGGCGGCCCGGGTGATCGGGGCGGTGACCCCGGAACGTCTCGAGACGGTTCGCAAAGCCACGGTGGTGGTCGAGAACCTGCTCCGGAACACCGACGCCTTTCAGTACCTCGCGATTCTGCATGAAGACCGGGTGACGGGAATGCGCGACGGTCAGCGTGATTTCGGCCAGCAGATTGAAGTTCGGTGCTGGGACAGTGTCGATGCCCGAGTCGCGGAACCGACACCACTCCCGTTTGACACTCTCCGGCAGTTGGCGCGGGAAATCATCCGCACGGTCCCGGGGGTTGTCAGCGTCACCTACAACATCGCGCCCAAGCCTCCGTCAACCATCGAAGCCATTTGATCCGACACGGCAGGCCGCGGGTGGCGCAGCAGCAAGCCTTCTGCAGAAGTCCCTGGGCATCGTTCCGATGGAAGCCGGAATCCAGGTTTTCCAGCAGTTTCTGGACCCCGGCCAAAGGCACGCCGGGGGGAGGAAGGGTGTCATCGGGCCCAGGGGACGGAACTTGAGAGTTCTGCAAGAGGCTTTTGCCTCCAGGCGCTTCCAAAGATTAGACACCGGCAGCCGACTCATAGGCGCTGATCGTGGGTCGAAAGTCTGACAGCGAGCGAAATCGAGGTCGATCATGCGGGTCTTGATTGTCGAGCATTTTTCCTCACTCAGGACTATCGTCAGGCGCAAGCTCAATTCCATGAACCTGTTTGCCGATATCGACGAGGCGACCGGGGTTGAAACCGCCTGGACCTATCTTCAGTCCAACCCATATGACCTCGTGGTCTGCGATCTGACACTGAGCGATATGAGCGGCCTCGAGTTGATCAAACGCTGTCGCACCACCGATGGCTATCGGTTCATCTCCTTCATCATGATGGGAAATGAAGCCGATGCTCATGGCATGGCATCGGCCCTGGGTGAATGGGAAGCCAACGACTACATTGTTAAACCCTTTTCTCTGGGAACGCTCGAATCGCGCATCTTGCGGGTACTGGAACGGGCCGGGTACACTGAGGAGAAGCTGTACAAGCAGATTCGCCTTCTGAAGGAAGCGGGCAGAATTGACGACGCCCTGAACCTGATCAACCGGGAAGAAGTCCAGAACCGGCTCAACATGGCGCGCTGGATCAATCTGAAAGGGGAATGCCTGGCCATGGCAGGTCAGCAGGAAGCCGCGATCGAGACCTTTGAGCACGCCATTGCGATGTGTGATCTGATGATCGCCGCTTATAAGAACTGTGCTCATGTCAATGTTCAACTGGGAAAAACGGAGGATGCCATCGTCCTGCTTAAAGCGGCTGAGCAGATAAGCCCGACCGATACGGACCGGTCGCTGCAACTGGGGGAACTTCTCCTGAAAAAGGGCAGTATCGATGAATGCCGAGCCCACTTTGCCCAGCTTCGCAGCAGGAATCGGTCATACGGCAAGGACACCGCCATCGCTAA
>JAXGXP010000006.1:0-365908 GCA_040772705.1 Syntrophobacteraceae bacterium | reverse complement strand
AGGATTCCGATGAGATAGAGGCGAAGATCCAGCAGTCAAAAGGTTAAAATGGTAAACTTAAGCTGCTAAATCGCCCCGAAATCCCGCCAGAAGTTTACATTTTGAGGGAGGGCCGAAGACCGCATTTGAAGACCTTTCAGCCCGAGTGACATTAGCGGTTTTTCCGGGCTCACTTCGCTACTGAGAGATCTCGATCAAACGACGTCAAAGAAAACGGGCTAAAGAAAAGAAACGGTAAGGCTGGACTTTGCTCTTACCTCCCACAGCATTTTTTGTAGTTCTTGCCGCTTCCACATGGACAGGGATCATTGCGACCAGGCTTCTCTTCGGCCCTGAGGGGAAGAGGGGCATTGAGAAGTCGCTCGAGATCGGAGATATTCTCAGGCTTGTCGGGCTCGATGCCGATTATGTAACGCCAACCATGCTCTGAACAAATCGATGCCAGCTCAGCAGCCCTCTTTTGCGTCCGAACATGAAGTACAGCCGGCCTTTTTTCGCTTCCAAGCTTTGCCATGGCTATCCCCCTTTTGCAGGTAAGATGGATGCAGTGATCATGTGGTTTTCATTCTTTTTTGTGATAGCGCCGAACCGCCCCGAGAACTCCCTCCTTCAGTTCGGCTTGCGGGAGACAAATGGATCTTCATGCCTGTTTCGCGGCGTGACGGGCTCGGAGCCGCTACAACCGCCCGTTCAAAAGCGTCCCTACTGCCGACGAGCACAGCCTGCTTTTCTGCTCGGGTGATGGCAGTGTAGAGCAGGGTCCTATCCAGCAGTCTGCTCTCAAAGACGGGAACCACCACGCGCTCGAACTGGCTGCCCTGGGACTTGTGGACTGTAATTGCATAGGCAAGCTCCATATCTTTTGCTTCCGCATCCTCAAGCAGCTGCTCGGCGCCATCAAAGTCAACAAGAAGACCCTCTTGAACCGCCTTGACCTTCCCCAACGAACCATTCAAGAGCCCAAGTTCGTAGTTGTTAACCGTCCAGATCACGGGCTCTCCTTCGGCAAAGCCTTGCCTCCGGGCACGGCCGGCTGTAATCAGGTCATGAAACACCTGGTTGACTGTTCGGACGCCCGCGGGTCCGTTCTTAATGGGGCCGATCACCTGACAGTTTCCTATCCCTCCGAGATCGTCCACAACGTCCATGATCCGGTCGACGATCTTTGTGGGATCGGCCTCGAGAAAGCTCACTCCGACGCCATACCTGCTGTACCTGGCAAGTAATGGCACTTCGCCTCTTCGCACTTCGACGCTCACCTGCGGAATACCGGTATCGGCCGCCTGGCGGTGAATCTCGGTAAGCTCAACGGTTGGAACATTGCCCACGAGAGCATGGAAGGTGAGGCCAAACCCGATGGGGGGAAGCTGAGCCGAGTCCCCTACGAGAAGAAGCCTCGATTCGGGCGTCATGCGGCGCAAGATGCGGTAGCAATAAGGCAAATCGAGCATCGAAGCTTCATCGACTACCAGCAGCGATTTGTGATCGAGCTTGATATGCATGGAATCAGCGGCCTTGATGAAGGCTGCAATCGTGTAAGCCTCTCGGCCCGTGGCATCTCTCATCCGTTTCGCGGCCCGGCCGCTCAGGGCCATCTGGTGTACTTCACCAAGCCCAAGAAGCTCGCAAGCCAGGTGGATTGCCTTGAGCACGGTGGTCTTGCCCACTCCGGCGCCACCCGTGATGCAGGCAATGGGGTTTGTTGCGGCAAGAGAAACGGCCTTGCGCTGAGCTTCATTGAGGATAAAACCGGTTTGTGCGGTGAAAGCAGTAAAAATGCGATCGAGATGTTCCGGGTGGTGAGGGCTCATCCCGCCCTCGGCCATGGCGAGGATTCTTGCTGCAATAAAACGTTCCATGGAGCAAGGTCCGAGCCCCTGGATGCCTTCTCCTGTAAAGACAATCGCATGGGCATCCAATGCTTTTTCCGTGGCTTTTGCGGCCATGGACCGGCCGCAGCCAAGAATGCGGCCGACTCCCGTAACAAAGCCTTCCCTCGAAGTCCATGTATGCGCCATGGCGAGACGCTCGTAGCAGGTTGCCTCGGCTGCGGCTACAAGACGCCTTGGATCCTCCCGCGCGATTCCCATGGCCCGGCCTACTCTGTCGGCCTGGCTCCAGGAGGTAAATGCCAGCAGGCGGTAAGGGTTTTCTTCAAGCTTTGAGGTGACCTCACGGCCGTAGATTGTAAGGAGCTTTCGTGCAAGCCAAACCGGAAGGCCGTGAAGGTCGAGCCAATGGAAGATCGCGGCCTCTGTCTCCAGCCCTTTCCAACCATCTACGAGCACCCCGGCAAGATCCGGCCCGAGGATTGCCGTAAACGGTTCGGGAGATTCGGCTGAAAGAAGCTCGTAGAGCCTTTCGCCAAATGCGTCCCATAGCGCTTTTGCTTTTCCCTCACCTATGCCGGGAAAGGCTTTCGATGCCGCAATGGTTTGGATAATGAGGCGGCCCGAGGGTTTTTGCAAAACGGCCCTCTTGACTTCGACCTGTTCTCCGAACTCAGGGTGCCTTCGGATAATGCCTTCGATCTCCCATACTTCACCTGCAACCGGTGGCCTTGGCATAGCTTTGGCTCCGGCCACTATGCGGTATTTGTCGCCGCTGAGGGCACAGGCATTAAATATCGCACCTCCCTGCCGGCCTTGCCAGAGGATCGATTTGACAATGACGCTTTGCATCAGGGAATCACCCTCTTGCCTTCTTCGAGCATCTCCTCGATGTGGCGAAGTTGATCGAGTTTGCGGCGCAACTCAAAGACCTCGGCCACAAGAGATGAGTTCTGCTGCTCGAGTTGAGTGAGTCGCCTCTCGAGCTGCACCTTGCCCGCTTCATCCTGCTCGTCCCGGCACTCGACCCCGCGCAGTCCGATAGTCTTTGCCGCCTCCTGAAGGAGTACGCGGCAGTGCGGGTTCTGGTAGATCACTTCCCGGTTGAACCCGCAGGCAAGAGCCACGGCCGAGATGTTGAGCTTGCCGCCCCGGCTGGGCAGTCTTTCACCTTTTGCGCGCAGTCCCTCGAGGTAGCTCCTTAGCGCTGCAACGTGTTCGCTTCCAATCTCGCGGCTCATAGCTTCGTCCTGTCCCTGTCGATTGCCGGCAGAGGCCGGTTCAGGTATTCTTCTGTAAGACCCTTTGCGTACGCATTGTAGGCCCATCTCGCAAACTGTGCGAGGAGCTGATTATTTTCAGCCTTGAGCCGTTCGTTTTCGGCCTGCAACCGCTCGATGCGCTGGGTGGCCTTTTGCATCTCGACCGTCTGCACCTCCGGTTTTAGTGTCCCATTCTTGAGCGCGCGCTTGCGGGTTTCGAAGGCAAGCTTTATCCGCTCGTGACGATCCAGGGCCTGTCGGGTGAACTGGTGGCCAAGCCTGTTCTTTATGGCTTCGATCAAGAAATCCCATGTAAGTTTCCCGCTCCAACCGTCGAGGATGGAGCAAATCTGCTCGATATCCCGATCTCTAAGGCGCTTCATGCTGTCAACCCCGGAAGGAAGGCCGCATCATGGCGTGCGCGCTCTTCCACGGCGATTTGCACTTGCCCGGCGGTCTGCGTGGTTGCGAGGCGAATGATGGCACCAATCGCCACCTTCGGGTCATCGAAGATCTCGACCAGATTGCGCAGTCGATCGATTACGGCACGCTGGTGATCGCTCCAGCGATCGGCACCTGCGTAGCCGGAGGCAGCGGCATCTTCAGCCATGACAAGCTGCTCTTCGGCCACTTTGAGACACTGCCGAATCCGTTCCATTCGCTTGCTGTCTCCTTTGATGAACCAGTGCTCGCTGCAAAAGATACAGTCTCTGTGCAACGGGCAGGGGAGCAGGGTCCAGTCATGGACGCAATATCCGAGCTCTGTTGTGTGAACCGCAGGAATCTGAAGTTTGATAAACTCATCGCGGGAGATCGGAATGAGTCCGGCAACTTTACGATGAATCCCGAAGAGATTTACGTCCTTGCCTGCAATCTCCCGAAGTTTTGCGACCAGATCATCTCCACTCATGTGGTCATAAGCTTCATTTTGCCGGATGTCCTTTCTTCCCGACCATTTGGCGATATCAAGCTGAGAGAGTCCTCCTTCCTGTGCCAGGGTGTTCAACCAGTGCCTGAACTGATGGCTGGTGATCTTGATGGGGCTTCCGTCAGGCTCTTGCAGCCCAAAGCGCGAGAAAACCGACGAGACCCCATGCCCTATACTGCCTCCAAGTCCGTTATTGATGGTCAAAGGGGTAATGGGCTCCAGCATGGAACGGTACGGCCGGCATCCCTGATGCATTTCATTTACGCGGACGACAAAAAGGGCTTTGCTGTACTTTAGGCCCGTCTCTCGAATGAGATACGGGAAGTTTCTTGGCAGGAGCGCCACAATTGCCCGCTCTATCGCTCCGAAAGAACAGCTCGAGTTGTGATGGGCTATCGCCCTCCGACGGAGCCAACCTGTCACGTATCTCTTTTGTGTTCCAAGCAATGCTGCTATGTCGTCAAAGTGGATACGCTCTTTTCCACGGAGGTGTTCGAGCCCGTCGGGCAAATAGATCTCTTGGGGATGCTTCTCATACCACCGTGCCATGCGGCGGGCTTCGTGCGTGTGCTCCCGCAGGCGACCAATCGCCTCCCTAACGACTTCCACCATGCTGGGGATGACCCACTTCACCATGGGCTCGGCATCCTTGGACGTCCACCATCTGAGTCCATAGGCCTTTGTACCGTTGGATCGAGTCTGCTCAACCTCACAGTCTTCGGGCAGGGCCAGAAGCTCATTGATGCGACCGGGGCTTCCACAGAGAATGGCCGCTGCAGAGGTCACAATGATATCCGGGGTGTGCTCCGCCATTTGGAATGCTTGCGCCAGTGCACCGAGCGCCGCTTGCGAGGGAAGCTTCTCTTTTCTGCGCCTGTCGGCATCGGCTCCTATACGGTTTCTGTCTTGAGGACGCTTTATGGGGTTCCTCCACAGGATCGGCTGCTCTGAGAGGCGGTGCTTCGTAAGGAACGAGGCGATGGCTTCCAGTTGCCTACCCACATGGTATCCCATGGCGCCGTACTTTTGGGCCACAAGGATTGAGGCCTGAGTAAACGTCGCCGCATCGACCCTCTCGAGGCGGTGCTCTCTTTGAGCCAGCCCACGCTCAAGCGCCCTGAGCGCCCCAAGGCGGTGGTGTAGCTGTTTCGTCGGGTGCATCCCGTGCATATAGCGCATATAGGCTTTTGCGAACGAAAGAAACGGCTCATGCATTGGATCGCCGGGATGTCGGCTCGATGAGTCAAAGTCCGAGAACAGGAGGTGCACCCGTTCATTGCCCCGTCCCCTGTACTCAATAGAGTCTGTCACATCCCACTTATTTGAGTCAAAATCGAGGGTCTTGCCAAAGACCGTGAGCTCTTCCCGGCATAAGCGGATAAAATCTTCAAGGTTTGTCCCTTTATCCCTTTGCTCTCGGGCTATGAACTGGACGGTCCCGCTCATGAGCGCACCTCACCAGACCCTTGGCACAAGTGCACGACCTGAGCAACGGCAAGAATCGTCCGATCGTTGACCCCGGCAATCCGAAGATCACCCGTACGGAAGAGGATGTCGTCACGCTCTTTGATGAGCCGCTGAAGTACGGCCTCATGGGGCCCATCGAGCCAGGGTTGAAAGCTCCGGCAGGTGTAACAGGCGACAGGAGCGGCGAAGCCGCAGAAACCATACTTTCCGCAACTGCCAACCGGATGCATCGAGGGATCGGATTCCGGATCGATCACCTGGCTTGCCGGCTCCCCTTTGCTCCCGCAATCAATGATGATGCCTTGGAAAGCCTGTGCAAGCGGCGCCAGGTACATGGCCATCGCTTTATCGATCCGCTCGATGATCTCCGGTCTCGCTTCAACATAGACACCAACATTTTCCGTATTAGAGTGGTCGAGAAGCTCTGCTATGACAAGCTCTCCCGCACCCTCCATGGCCGCCCGTGTTCCAAGGGTGTAGCGGAACCTGCGCGCATGAACGGCTATGGTCTTCCCGGTCCTCTCCGATGTGACTTGGATTTTATCGAAAATCTTCTGAAGGCGTATTCCCAGTTCTTTGCCTGAAGAATGAAACCTGAAGCCGGGAGTCTCAACGGAGTGCTCCCATGAGGGGAAAAGAGGAAGATCGGATGGATCGGCAACGAGCTCCCCCAGGGTTGCCCTTACCGATTCGACCTGTTTTGCCACAAGCTCTCCGATCTGGGAAATGAGCTTCCTTTCCTTGAACTCGGTTCGGCACAGCTTACCAGGTTGTTTTGCACGCGGCACTCTCAGTAGATAAAGCGGTCTTCCATCCTTTTCTTTTAAGGCGATGAAGTCCCTGATCTTCAGTGCCGCATACTGAATGGAACGCGCGCCGAGAGCGCTAAAGAGCCATACGAGCGCGTACTCATCGAGGCTGATCCCGCCTGTGGCGTAGGCTTTGTTTATGGAGTTGTGGATTGCTTCGATCTCGATATCGGAAAACGGTCCCCTCTCGGGATCCAAAGTTCGTACAGCTTCACCTGAGAGATTAGCGCGAATCCTAAACTCGCTCAAAAGATCGACCACGGGTGCATCCACCCCCGGATATCCCAAGGAAAACCATTGCTTCAAGGCTGCGCCAAGCACCTTCAAACGCCATTCCCGGCGCCTTGGCAAAGAGGCCTTATAGTTGATCACATCCGAAGAAGAAATGAGCTCGATGGGAGGGGAGTGGTAGCCGGAAACAAACCGCATGAAATAGAGCAGATGTGCAAAAACACTGTGTGCATACACGGTCGATCTGTTCCTGAGGTACCACAGAACCAGGCCTTTCAATGAAACAACGAAGCGGTCGGAGGAAAAAACGGAAAAGCGCTCAAAGTTAAAACGAGTCTTTTCACCAAGGCATGCAATAGTCCAGCACTTCCTGTTTGGATAGAGCTCGGCCCCGTCACGGGTATAGGCCCGATCGGGCATGATCAGTGCGTTGACGTCTTCATTCTCCTCCTTGCTCATCCTTGTCCTCTTCTCCCGTTAGACTCTTCTGCATCTCGATCGATAGCTCCGTTGCGCGCCTTTTAGTGTATCTTCGCGTATATCCGGCTGCCGTCTCCGAGGATTCCGACCACCCCATGAGATAGCTTCGAAGCTTTTTCTCGTTTTCTTCAGACGTGCCGAGGGAATCCATCAGTTCCGAGAAACGGTCGTTCCATGTGTGCCGGCACATATGAGCGCAGAGATCATCCGGAAGATCCGGTACGCTCTTCCGCAATATGTGGAATACCTTGGCGAAAGCCGTTAGGGACATTGGCCTGCCGGAGTCGTGGGCAGCAAAGAGAAAGCTATGGTACCTGGCTCCCTCGACCTTGTTTCTCACCCGTGTGACGAAGTGATGGATCATGTCCGCCAGACCATCGGAGAGAGGAAGCTTGCGGTCCCTTGTCTTCGTGTTGGGCTGGTACTTCCTGGGATCGGTCGGATCGTCCGCGGCGCGCAGAATGAGCAGTGTGTTTTGCCTCAAATCGATATGCTCGATCCTGATGCCGAGCGCCTCCCCACGGCGAATGCCCAGCTGAAGAAGGATCATGATAAGCAACTGGTTGCGTGTCCGAACGCCCTCATCTTTCCATGGATTCTCAGCAGAGCTCGGATCGATCATGGAAAGAAGCTTCGTCAGTATTTGTGGCGCAAGACCCTGGCGAGCATCCTCATGAGGCCGCACACGCAACGTGGGCACTCTGGCTCCGATGGCATCGAGCATCCTCTTGCGCCCTGATTCATAGGCAGTACGATCACTTTCCTTCACGACGGCAAGATGGTCGAGAGTAAACCAGTCAAGATAGGCCCAGATGTACCTGAGCCTCATTCCTGTAGTGTTCAAAGCGACCTGGACTCCGCGGCCATCCGGTGAGCGCTTCCGAAACCGCTCAAGAGAATCAGTTCCAGACCTCTTGGAGCCAACCCTCTCATAGGCCTGCTCGGACAAAAGCGCCCTGAGGGGCTGTCTCATTGCCTGGGCAAGTGATTCGATCTCAGGAAGGGTCAGAAACTTGCCCGAACGAAGGCTCTCCTCCAGATCGAGCTTCTCCAACGCGGCCCAGACATACAAATGCAGAATAGCTCGCGAGTCTGCCAGAAGTGTATTGCTCGCAACTCCGCGTCCCCGCAGCAGTGCAATCGTGTAAACCGTCGGATGAAATAGAGGCTGCCCATTCGCCGAGTAAACAAGGATGGGGAATCGTTCACCATCATCGAATAAAAGCCAGCGAACAGTGTAGGGAATGCCGTCAAGTTTACAGTTTTGGTCGGTGATCGTTAACACGATCCGGCCATACCATCACAAGAATGGCCTGTAAACAATAAAATAGCGTAGCACTAAGGACCTAATCCATGATCAGTTTACAAAATGACAGTGGTGTTGTTAACAAGGGAATCGCCTGACCGAACAAGGTCTTCCTGTTGCTTGAAGCGTCATCTGGCCATGCTGAATTGAATTCCCTCCATTTCTGTGCAACATTGTAGCTCACCTGGAGGAAATCTTATGGCGACTACCAATCCTGTGGTACGCGCTCGAATCGACAAGCGCATCAAGACGGAGGCTGAGGCCATGCTCGCATCCATGGGGCTCACTGTCTCCGAAGCCTTCCGCATGATGATGGTCCGCATTGCAACCGAAAAGGCGTTGCCTTTTGAACCGCTGATCCCCAATCCCGAAACGATTGAGGCGATGAAGGCCGCTCGACGCGGAAAGCTCACCAAGGTCGGACACCCCGATGGCCTCCTTGAGAGTCTGAATGCGGACGGTTAGGTACACCAGGTGTTTCAAGCATGACTACAAGTGCGAGAAATCGGGACGGCACGGCAAGAGGCTTGATGCCTCGTGATGAAAATCGTTAATCTGCTCGCAACCGATACGCCCCTAGCCCATCGCCACTTTGATCATCCCCTTTCCGGTGAATGGTCGGATCATCGCGACTGCCAACTCAAACCGGATCTGATTCTAATCTACCGGAAACCGGATGATGATCATCTCGACATGGTTCGTCTCGGCTCCCTCAGTGAGCTTGGTCTCTAATCCCACCTCGCTTTGAATTGAGTAAGCCCCACAGCTGTGGGACACCCGCAAGGAATCACCTGACTCCCCTTTTCGCGCCAGTACCGGACCCCAAAAGTCTCCTTATCACCCTCACCCCGATGCTTGGCATTTGGGGCGGGGGCGGCTTGCCACCACCATGCGGATGCTGGCTTTCTGAAAAGACCAATGACTCCAGAATCCTTATCATCGACGGCGACACCCTCCAGGTGTTGCTGACCTCTCTCGATGCAGTCGAGGCGGGTGTGATATGGGTAATGAGCAGAGCAGATGGTTATCCGGTGATGCAAGGGGCTACCGGCCCAATATGGAAAATAGCAAAGGGGGTGAGAGTCAGGACCAGCATTGACGGAACATATGAGTGCTCATCCATTTCGATCACAGTGGACTGCTACGGCAAGTGGATGTCCAATGCCAAAAAAACAAACCTGGATGAGTCGCTAAAAACGAAGGAGAACTCTTGATTGGAAGGTTGCTTGACGGATTTTCGTCAAGGCGTCAAGGTGATGATTTCAAGGGTTCGCAGACCACTCAATCACCTTTCCTTGACGAAATCTTGACCGTTTGGAGTTTTGAACGGCTAACTTATTGATATTATTGGTATGGTGCCGAAGGCCGGATTTGGTGCCACTATTGATATTATTAGCTTTTCCGGCTTTGAGTGTCCCAGTTCATATCATGGAGTGTCACTGAGCGTTACTGAGTGTCATGGAGTTTGTCACAGGCTTTCTGCCTTTTTTGATCTTGCACTTCTTTGGTCTCTACCGGTGTCTACTCAAACTTTTCCGGAATTCCCGCCTGGCGGCAGAGATTCTGTAGCTCATCGACAAACAGATGCACATCCATAGATGTCGTGTCACATGAAGCGGAAAATCGAATTAACGAGGAAGCTTCCTCATAGCTGTACCCCATCTGGGCTGCCGTCCGTGATGGCTCGACACTTTGAGCGGAGCACGCAGACCCTTTGCTGACGGCGATTCCTTTGGCGGCCAGAGCCAGAACTAAATCATCGGCATCGATTCCTGGAATCCCGAAAAAGCTGGTGTTTGGCAGCCTCGGAGCCTGTCTTCCCAGGATGAACGACCCTGGGAATACCGAGCAGATGCGCTCCTCAAAATGATCTCGGACCGCTCGAACGGGCTCATGCTGCCTCTTCTGGAGAAGCTCCCAGCATTTATCGGCAGCCACTGCGATCCCCGCAATTGCAGGTATATTCAGGGTGCCGGAACGAAGATCATTCTGCTGGCCTCCACCCCTGATCAAGGGTTCGAGAAGCACTCCTTTTCGAATAATCAGGCCGCCGATCCCCTTTGGGCCATAAAACTTGTGACCAGAAAAAGAGATCAGATCTACCCCACCCAGATCATCCGAGAACGAAATCGGTATCTTTCCTAATGCCTGGGTTGCATCGGTGTGAATGAGACATTCTGGTGAACGCTTCCGAATTAGGGATGCAGCCTCTCTTACTGGCTGAATCACGCCGGTTTCATTATGCGCAAATACCAGCGAGACGAACCGGAGATCCGAATCAACCATCCCCATTAGTTCACCGATATCGATTGAGCCGTCCCTGGTCACCGGGACCCAACGCACATCCAAACCTTGTTCTTGAAAATGCTCAAGGGCCTCTCTGACCGAGGGATGCTCTATCTCCGAGCTTAGCATCCAACCGCTACCAGCGGCTCTTCGGGCACCCTCGCCCACCGCCCATGCGTTGGACTCTGTTGCGCCTGAAGTGAAAATGACTTCATCATCGGACCCAACCCCGCTCAGTCTTCGAATCGCTGCCTTCGCAGACTCGATAACTCCTTCTAAGCCAACCAGTTGCCCATACGCGGAGGAGACGTTCCAGAAGCGGGAGGTCATGAACGTGGCCATGGTTTCCATCACTTCCGCGAATGGTTTCGTAGTCGCGTTGTTATCCAGGTAAATCATAACTTGGCCGGCGGTACTGCGGTGTTCAGCTCTGTAAACTGCGCACTGATCGTCTCAGCCAGCTCCCTCATCTCTTCCGTATCGATGAAGGGCACCTGGCAATAAACGGGATACGGGTAGTCGGCAGTCTTCGCCATCATATGGCCGTGCTTCAGCAGATTCTCAGCTCCTTCCTCCTCCAGGGCTATTTTGGACGTACCCTTGTCCGCCACCTTCAAAGCCAGCCGATTGGCCAAGTTGCTGCGGGTCTGCATTGGAAAGTCGCGGTTGTCGGGACGTTGATCCGCAAGCACCAGGAAGATTCCGGCAGCACGTGCCTTCTTTGCCAGAGTGTTGATCAGGGGCTCTATGGCTTTTCGGAAGTCATCATCCTGTACCCAGATCCCAAACTCATCGAAAATAAGCCAGCGGATCGGGAGCTTGTTACCTGTCTTTCTGCGATAGCTCTTCAAATTGTCCGCAACATGATTCTTAAAAAGTGCATACCTCTGGTCCATTTCCTCGTTGATATGCTGCAGCAACTGGAGTGCAACACCCGGATCGTCCACCAGTTTGCTTCCTTCGTGTTCGAGAACATGAGGCAAGGGATAGAGACAGTTGAAATCGAGCCCGCCTTTGGCATCGATCAAAGTCACCTGAACTTCATCAGGACCCTGTGCCAAACAAATAGCGGCCACCATGTTTCGCAGCAGAACAGACTTTCCGCTTCCCGTTGCGCCGGCAACCAACGAATGGGGCTGCTCGAAAGGTTTTAGATAGACGAGCGAATTATCATCTTCTCGAATGGCCACCGGTATGTCGTGAGCAGCAGCTTTGCCTTCCCCTACCTCTGAAAGGTAACGGAGAAACATCTCCGCCGTATGAATGATTGTCCGGGGCGAACGGCGAATCGCAACTGAAATCCTGCCGACTTCACCAACTACGGAAAGGATGTCTACACCGTCCGTAGTTCTAATCTCCGAGCGGTATTTGTTTATGGTCGATTCCGTGACATCCGATGAGCCCTTGACCTTGAAGATCAAAGAGTTAGGGGAGAGAATCGGGTCGCAGTCCAGGTGAAAGGGCATGCCGCGGCTGATAAATGCCGAACGCGTCTTCTCAGCCATTTCTTTGGCCCAAATCACTGCCTCCGACGAGCTTTTCTCCAAGACAGCAGCCTTAGAGGACAAGAATTCCAAGACAAGTCCATGAGCTGGTTGCTTCTTGGGCACTGTTCTGTCCGTGTCTGACACGGTGCTCTCAGTAATGTGTTCCTCCTCGGTGTCGAATAGTCCAGGCTTTCCCGGTGATGTCGGCTCCTGAGGCTCGTGTTCGATGACCTCCACGTTCGTCGATGGTAAATCCTCGCTGCTTGCATCCTCTTCAGGCTCTTCCTGGCTACCAGGAGTTGCTAACTCGACCTTAGGAACCTGCCCTGCGGCTGGTTTGACTCCCTCGATTTCCTTTGGGGCTGCGTTTCCCTGAAGCCGAAGTTGATACACTTTAGCAGGTGCTTCCTCGGAAGTTCCGGCGTAAATCCGCAACAGTTGTGCAAGTGTTTGATGATCGAACACTTCTTGATAGCTCTCAGTCCCGTCAGAACGCGGGCACATGGTGAACTCATGCCTTTGAGACAAGTGACTCTTCGGTCCGTGGCAGAAAATGTGTGAGTATCCGCGGACTCGGATCGAGCATTTGCCCGTGCGAATAGCTGCCTTCCATTCTTCCGCATCCAAAAACTGCTGTGACCGAAGGTTATTTGCCAAAAGCTCGGACAAACGAGCCAGAATCAGAGCGCCATCCAGTATGGCCAGGTTCGGATCGGTCGACCTGTGCAACTGCTTCACGGTATCGACCAACTGCCTTTCTGATCGCTTCTTTGAGTCAGCAAGCGCAACGTAGTCGACAAACTTCGCCTCGGACACCAGCACTTCCAGATGCCGTTTTCCGTCGTCGCTGATGACAGGGGTAAGTGAAAGAATGTCGGCAACCCCGGTCTCGGGCCTCTTTCCGAGCCAGCGCGCATAGTCATCGAGCATGCACCAGGCAGTCCCGATCCCCGCTCCCGCAATCTGCTGTTCCAGGATGAACTTGCTCAAGACACAGCCTATCAACTCCTGGGTATTGCGCAACCGGCGGGCTGCTTTCAGTACCAATCCTCCAGAGAGCTGATTGGCGTCGGTCATCATCTTTTGAACTATCGGCATCACGAGTGGATCAACCGCTGTCACATCCAAGAGATCTGCAATCTTTTCTCTTAGGGATGCTTCCAGAAAGGCATTGGAATCCGTTGAAGAAATCACCAGATTGCGCCCATGGGTTGCGTTCTGTTCGTAGCGGATAACCCTGACACCCTGCTCCTCCAGGAGCCTTCGGTCCAACAGCTCATCGTAATTTGCAACCCAGGCACCGATGCGGTGGGTATCCGAAAAAATACTGCCAAGATCTTCCTCGGTAAAATCGATTTTGCGTGCGAGGATATGGCATTGCCTATTCTGCCAGGTATCGGCTGCTTCATTCTTGAACAATGCTGCGACTGCGAGCAGATATTGCCAGCCTGCCGATGGTTGCGCAGGACATGTCAGGTAAAGTCTTGACACATCACTTGCCGCAGCGACAGGCTCCCGGCGACCCCACTGATGAGGCATAATGGATTGGGCAGAGAGAGTGGACCGCGGGATTCGATGCCAGTCGGGCTTTGCCAGTCGGGAGACCACGTCTTTGCAGAGCACGATATCGATTGGCTTTGAGTTTCCCGGCGAGGGAATGTTCGCTGCAGCGACAATGTTGATTCGAACACGGGAGAGGAACTCGCCAGTAACCTCGGTTCCCAGTATTTCGTCAGGATCGGATGTGTGGCTTATCAGCGTCTTGTAGGCGTCCCGCAAACGATTCGTATCCCGATGAGTCATCACCACCTGACAAGTGATCTCGTCTGAATCCCCATTCTCCCTGACTGTTTTCTTTCGCTCCTGATTGAGCTTGTTGATTTCCTCCACGACAGCCAATGGCAAAGCGTTGGAATCGGAGTTGTATAAAGCTACTGAGAGGTTGTCCTGCTCGTGTGGCTGAAGACGCAAGTATTCTTCGACCAGGTCTCGAACCACCGTGGCCGCCTTTTTCGGGTCGTCGTGCAGCGTATTCTTTTTCTTTGATTCTGAAAAAGGGTACTCGTGAAGAGAGTAACCGCCCAAAGATTGGCTAACGACCTGCTCAACCGGTTTCTGCTCGTTGGCACCTTCCCAGCTGATTGAGATCTCGGGACGCAATGGATAGGAAAGAAGTTGTCCTGTATCAGCGAAAAAGAGGTTTCCCGTTTCGTCGCTGAATTCACCTCTCTCAGGCGAAAGCAATGACTTAATGATCTTCTTAAGCTGTACACGTCGCGCACAGGTTGCCTGGAGGCGTAGCGGATGCCATGGGCAGATAATAGATGCGCTACCTTCACCCAAAGAGGCGGGAAGCTGAACGACCCCTATCTGCAGGATTGGCTTCAACAGACGACGACGGAGAGACTCATTCGGAAGTAATGCGACACGTTTCAAGAGATTTCCGAAGAGCTCTGCAACGCGCTCAGTGTCGATCGGGCTCAGTTCGCTTTCCACAAGGGATTTGATGGCTGAAGAGTATTCGGAATCGAACTGGTCAAACATCTCTTTGGCCTTGCATGCCCATTTCTCATCAAGACCTTGCTGAACAGCCTCATCTACTTCCTTCTTCCATCCGAGAGACAAGGAGTGAGCTTTGCCTTTGGATTTTGCTGGAACGAATGAGCCTTTCCCTCCGGCGCCGGTCTGGAATCCAGCCGTTTCGGCCAAGCTAATGGGAGCAGGAACTCCTTTTGCACCGGCTGCATCCCGGTCGGCAAAACACTTAACGAGAGCGCTTCCGGAGTCATTTCGGGCCAGACGCTCTAGATCGCCCAAGTACTCGGAATAAACCGAGGACAACTGAAATCGCCATGTCAGTTTGTGTTCGGAGACCGTCTCATATGTTTCGCCTTCCCGTGCTTGTATCCTGACGGTGAACTCAAGAGTGTTGGCGGCCTTCGATGAAGACGCCATCCTCTCTTTCTCAATATGAGGCAGGACCTTGTCCGAGAAAGCAGGTGCCAAAGTCTCCTTGAAGAAGATCATGTCAGGCAGAAAAGCTTCCAGCTGCTTGTATTGGTGCTCGAAGAACTTGCAGGCGCGCAGGTTCATTGCCTTAAACTGGTTCGGTTTGTGCTGTTTATGCCCGATCAAAAGGATTGAGAGCTGTTTACCCTTGTGCTCGGTTCCTCCCGGGGATTGCTCCAGGCACTCGATGAGCCCCTGCCACAGATCGTCACAGGTAATCTCCTTCTCGTAAATCTCCTTCTCCCAGCGGCGAAAGACCGTCGGTTCCTGTTCCAGAGTCAGACGATGCTGCTCAAAAAACTCGTGCATTTCATCCGGCTCCACCAGCTTGCGTCTTGTATCAAGGCGATCCAGCATATCCTCATCGCCGGCATCCAGCTCGAGTCCTTCGGCTTCAAAGACGCGCTTGGTAGCTTGACCCAGCTTCTGAGATGCTTTCTTTTTCCGCCGATTCAGGATCGCGGAAACCGTTGACCAATCATATTCAGAGAAAAGGCGCGTGCCAACGGGCGTTCGTTCCGGTTTCGAGTGAGCATATTCGAGGAAAGCTTCCCGGAAGGACTGATCCTGTATTGCTCCTTCCTCCTCGAACTTCTGAAGGGCTTCCTCCAAATCCTGTGTCTCAAGAAGATTCGACCGCTCGTCCCGTTTGCGCAAATAGGTTTCTGTCCGCCAGTGGCTTACCAGCTTCTTTGCCCAGCTTGACGGTTGAGTGGGGATTACTTTGTCAAACAATTTGTCAAATCGAGGAATTGAAAGGATCGGTAAATGCCGCCCTGCAACATTCGGAAGTGAGTCATTCCGGGCACCCTTGAAAACCTCCCACAGGTAAAGTGCCGCAACTGAAAGACTCACTCTGTAGAGGCCAAACAGCGCTTGCACCAGAACCTCTGCCTGTCCCTCCTGCTCGGGTGAGCCGAAAGCCTTTTCGCTCAGGATGCTGGGGCTGAGCTCCTTGAACGCCTCTACCCAGGCCTTTGCGTTGGCGCGATCCTCCAGGTCTTGTGCATCCAGGCTTGCTGTAGATCCGCTGGACTGGGTTTCATGCTCGAACTCTGATGAGACGAAGAAACGACCATTTGTCGGCCAACCACGTACCTCAACTGCATTCACGTCCGTCAGGTGCTGATCATTAAGACCAAAGCCTTTCATTTCCTCACGATTCAGGCAAAACTGTAACGTGCTGGGACGTTCATCATCGGCCTCGGCTGCAAGCACCAGAGCAGCAACCACTTCCTTCTCGAGGCGTGATAAAATGAGATTTCCTTCGGGTGCCCCACCGGACTGATCGGAGATGATTTTCTCCTTAAGCAACCGATAGGCTACCGTTCCGATGAACCTGGTCGCGATCTTTGGTTGGTAGACTGAGGTGCTCATAGCGTTGTCCGTGGAATGCTATTGCCTTTCAAATTCATAAAATGGATTCTCAACATAGGTGCATCCGTCCGACATTCGACGAGCCAGGCCCATGCTTTCCATGCGTCGAATCAACCGATCCGTATTTCTCCGAAATGGATTCTCCGACTTGTGGCTGTCTTGGATCTCTGGAGACCGCAACGCTTCTTTGTGGCCAATGACAAGGCGGTAGCGAGCGAAGAGCTCTGCAAGAAACTCGTTCAATTCAATGCGCCCTCGCACACGGGTAACCACAAGCATCCGCAGGAAGTCATCAGTTGGTGCATATCTAAGGCTCCGGGTCCCTCGGCGTGACACCAACCCGCATTCCTTTCCCAAGCCACGGTGGATCTCGCCGGATTTGTTTTTGAATTCGAGCTTCGCATCACTGATGAACTCCCGGAAGAATTCTTCAGGAGAATTCTCTGGTATCGAATCCTCATCGAGGTTCCAGCAAAAACGCCAGGATTGTGATGGTGCCTTATTGAAGAGTTGAGCCAGTTCCCTCACCTTGTCGATGGGAGAGATTGCAGCGCCTGTGATCTGGAGGATCTCTTCTCGTCCGAAAAACTCGTTCAACAATGCCTCTACTGCAATAACACCTTCTGAATCATTGTCTGCAAACGATTCCAAAGAGGCCTGGCGCACCTGGTCTGGGCGAGGGGCTACAATTTCGCAGACAATGGCTCCTAGCCCTTCCTTTCCTGTGGATACTCGTGCGGTCTCCAAGTAGAAGAGAACAAGATGAAGTGAGAAGAGGGGGATCAGGAATTCAAAAGAATCCTGGTCTGGAAGATCCAATGCCAACAGTGCAAGCACGTCCTCGGCAAGTCTGTCATAGGCGGGATGCTTGAGGTATGGAAGGAATGCGGGCAGATTTCCTGCACCCGCCTTTGCTGTATCGGGATTCTTCTGCTCATCGTCCGGTAGCAGCCTCTCCAGGAGCTTGTTTTTCTCCTTGGAAGCCTCCAGCAGCTTTGTGAAGCCCGCTCGAAGCTCGGTGGCAGCTGAAGACCGCGAAAGCATCAGATAGATGATTTCGCCGTTGCGCGTGAAGTTTACCGCTTCCCTGGTGAGATCCTTGCCCAGATCCGTAAACATGGCGTCCATGCCAATGGGAAAGATGAATCGCGAAGTCCAGCGAATTGATGTGTTTGGATCGAGCGAGAGACGCTGAAGAAGCCGGACGTGTTCCTTGAAGTTGTCGAATCTACCGAAGCGTTGGCGCAGATATGTGAAGTCCGGAAACTTGTCCGTCGGTTGAAAGGAGGCACGGAAGCCCGTGACCCATTCCGTCCATTTCTCTTCATCCGGAAGAGATCTGTTCTCCAGGCGGTTCAAGGCAGCATTGTTGAAAATCAGGTTACGAAGCAGAATGCTTCTTCGGGGTGCATATGTTAAGGCTTTGCCATCACCGCCATGGGAAAAGAGAATAGTGGGGTCCTGACGAAAGAGACTCTCAACTACGGAAAGGAACTCCAAAAACTGGAAATTCCCGATAGACGATGTTGAACGAATCCGATGCCCCCAAATGGCCTCATCAATCCACATCCCCCGGGGACTTTGCGGATAGTCCAGAAGATTGCTTGAGCCAAGAATCGCATGGGATTCGAGAATCTTCATCGCTTCGTCCTAGACGATCGCAACCGACTTCAGTTTGCCGCCCGAATCGGTTTCGATGGTGCGAATACCCGTGAGTCTGAATCCAGCTCGTTGCATGTGCCTTAGAAACTTCGTTTTCAACGTGATGATGTCTTCCCAGCATTCTTTTGAGAAGGCATTCGGCATCACGCCATCAGCAACTCGCATTAGAAACTCAAACCTTTCGAGTGTCAGGTCGAACTCAAAGGGCTCTTGCCCTGGCCGCCAGATAATCTGGATTTGGGGGACTAATAGAGTCCGCCCGGGCTTCACAATCGAGATCAGTGACTCGCCAAAGTCGTCCGTTATCGGTACACCCACAACAAAGATGTCACTGATGGCTGCAGATGACAGGTTGAGCCCCTTTGCAAGGAAGAGCCGCTCATCGTCTTCAGCCAGCAGGCCCGTCCACACCCGATTCAGCCCGAGAATCAATTTCCGAATCAGTATAGTTGGAACAGGATCTGGCAACTCACCATCCAAGAGATGCTTCAGGTAGTCATCGGCACTATGGAAAACCGTTGTCGCCCAAATTGATCGATTTGGCAGAGCTTTCTCTAAAACCTCTTCTTCAGCTGAAAAGAAGATCCTTCTTCGCTCGGAAGAAAGAGCATCCAAGACCTCTGTGTAATCCTCCGTGCCGCCTTGGATATAGCTCTTCAGCTTGTGCTCCAGAGAAGGATCTCGCTGCTGCAAGGAATCATGCGTTACCAACGACTGATAGGCTTCGCGGAGCTTATCCAAGTGTTCCCCGAAGATGATGAGTTCGTCCAAGTCGCTGATTGTTTCATTGCCCAATTTTAGACCTTGGAGAAAACGAAATATTGCAAAGCGGTCGCGCTGGTTATAGGTTAAATTTTCACCAAGAAGATTGCGATGAAGAGCGCCGCGGTAGGCGTCCTCCACCGTAAGGCAACTTCGTAATTCATTGAGGCGAGCTACTCCCTGTGGGGCCTTTTTCAACCCCAGAAGTCCGTTAGCCATCCACATGAGCAACTCTCGGATGGGGATGTGCCGTTTACAGCCGTCACAGAGGCTTACCAGATCGTACAAACGACGTTTATACGGAAGACTGCGAAGCGCGCGCAAATTTCGTATGACCGGTGAATAGGGCCCAAATTCCTTGAACTCAGGGTGGGCCAAACAGTCCTCCCATTCTGGGCGGGAGGTAAAGGCTTCATAAACACTGGCAAAAAGCTTTCGAGTTGAGATCAGACTCAGATTGAAGAAACTCATTCGATATTCTGAGTCGCGTCTATTCGTCGCATGCAGTTCCGTAATCAGGGTAGCCAGCCGATTTACCGGTGAAGACTCGGGCAAGCGTCTCCAGAGTTCGGCAAACTGCCCATCATTTATGGCGATAACGTAAACGGTATCGGAAGCTTCCTCGCTGAAAACCGACTTCGAAAAATCTTCAAGGAATGACAGAACTTCTGAGGGAAGCTGTTCATTGTCTCGCGGAGTAAAGAAGGCGCTGAAATCGAAAATAAAGCTGATGGAGAGGGAATTCCCATCCCAATCCAGATCTCGCTCGGCAGATTTCCCCTTTGGAGGTTCCGAACCGAAAAGTTTTTTCCACAAAGCATAGCACAAGGCGGTTTTGCCGTCGCCAGCCATACCAGTCAAAATTACGTTCTTCAGGGCATCGAATGGTTTGCGACTACCATCCTTCTCAAAGAACAAAGGCAGCAGGGAAGACTCCAAGGGGTGCTCGAAACTTATTGGGTCCACTTGGTAGCGAGACGCCAAATTCGCGATCTTCTCGGTGACCATACTGTCGTTTCGCGTCGTTGGGGTGTACCCTCGCAGAAACTGAATCCATCGCTGACCTAAGGTTTGCTCGCTCATTTCTTCGACCTAAACTTGGCAGATCAGGCAGCCTTCGCGGGCGGGCGGTTGATAATCCATTCCGGCGAGAACCGCCGCCAGCGGAAAATTCTTTCTGCGTTGGCGTTCTCTTTCCTGCACCTTATTCCAGTTTTCGATGATCTCTTGAGTCCTCCTAGGGCGCTCAAGACTTTCAAGGGATTCATCTTTGCACCAGAAAAAGACGTTGCCGTTGACTCGGTTTGGCTTTTCATAGGCCTTGGCCATCTCGTAATAATCAGGATGTTTTTGCTTTAACCTGACCCACTCGATCTTCTGCTGATAGAAGCAGAAATAACAGCCAGACCGGCTACGCCCCCATTCCATAAACAGAGGCACCCCGATCCCTGACTCTTCCAGAATTCGAACAACCTCAGGATAGGAGACTCCATTATCTCGAAATGGAAAAACGGCTGTGATATTCGGTTTGTGGCTAATGTAGCCAACGCGATCTTCATCAGCCCGTATGGCAATATAGTTGATGCAGGAATCGGAGCCAACATAATCCTCGAAAGGCTTAAGCTTCATCATCTTGGTACACCACCTTCTGTTATTTGAGGGCAGCATGCCTCCGTATCGCCTCAGAAGGTCATCAAAGGTGGTGCCGAACGTGGTACGGACAATCTTCACACCTAAATAGGCCTCAAGCCTATCCAGATACTCGTATGTCTCGGGGAGTTCCTTTCCAGTGTCATGGAAAATGTATTCCATCCCCTCTACACTACCTCGCATATAGACGGCCAGGGCAGCAGAATCTTTTCCTCCGGAGAGACTAAGGATGTGTCTTGTCTTCTTGCTATCCTTAAGATCTTGCATTCATTCCTCAGTTTCGGAGCCTTCTTCATTGACGGTTTGCTGATACCAAAACAAGCGGGCGGCGGCGGCCAGTGCAATCTTGCCATGGTCCTGGATCAGCTTGCTAAAAACCTTCTCAACGGAATGCAAGTTATGGTCCTCTTCAGGGCTCCAGTGCAAAACCTCATCGGCTTCGGAACCGTCTGGACGTGTCACGGTGAGCCGGAGGCAGCGTCTGGATTTCTCGGCGTCCCGAGCATCTCCGTTAAAGCTGATTGCTTCTACACGCTTGAATCGAGGCACGAGCACGGCCAAGCGCTCGAAGAAGAACATCTCATCCGTATCTCGCCACCGCTCAGGCGCTTTCTTGGCAACCAAAGTTGCCACTGACTCGATCCACTGAACATCTGCAAGGGCTGAGTCTCTCAGGCGGAAGACAAAGGCCTTGAGGTCCATATCAACAATGTGGTCACCGACTGCCATTGATCTTCCGGTAATAGACTTCCGAAACTGCTCGAAGTCACCTTTCAATCCGAAAGCCTCTTGAAACCCCTCACGAATGCGAGCCAAAAGAGCCGGGTAGGCATCACGGAGCTCGGCTATCACCTCCGTAAGTCCTTTTACGAAATCTGCTGTTCGCTCGCTTCTAAAGGTTTCTGTTTTTACTTCAGGAAGCCCCAGCGCTTCCGGAAGGTCTCTGAAAAGCAAGGTCACGGGTTGTCGAGCTGCAAAAAGGAGATCTCGGACATTGCGTGCCTGCAAAGAGAGAGTTTCACGGGCGTATCTCACATATTCTGGAAGCGATACAGCGAATGAGACCAACGGACGAACCACTGTCAGAACATCCGGGCGTTGATCCGTCTCGGATCTGAGTATCTTAGCCAACTGATGGTACACCTCCAGACGGATACCGCTCACTGAGCAATGCTGGAGTGTGAAGGCTTCGGGTTCCTTATTCAGCTTCTGGAACTCATCTCCGCCAACCTTCAGCAGAAATGTGCCGTCCTCATAAACCGATGTTTCCTGCCAATGTGCCGCAAGATATACCGCTACAAGAAGAGGCAGCAGACCGTCTCGCACTCCAAACGGCGGCCGACGAAGTTCGTCGTAAATGCGGTCCACCGGCACACGATCCAAATCTGCCTCCAGCAGCAGATCGTGAATACGCTTAAGGCTTGGCGCCAGCCGGCAAGGATCTTCACTCAGCTCAGAATGGGGAACAAATCGCCATGAGTCCCCATCCTCAACATGAAGCTTGCCCTCCTTGAGCACGGAGAGGTAAATCGCCAGTTCCGGTGGATTACGATCACCATTCAGGGCAAGGTTCTCCTCTGTCGAGTGAGTAGCCACGGCTTCAATAAGAAGAGTTCTGGCACGAGATGCGGCAGACTGGGTCACTCTGCGGTTTATGAGCTCGTTCAAGATAATGGGGCACTCTGGATAAAGCTCTTCACAGACAACGCTCAGATAGCCTGCAATACCGCGATGCTCTTCAATCTCGATCTCTCGACCTCCATGAAACCAACGAATCGGACGTCTATGGTCAACCGCCAATTCTGTAAGGAACTCAAGCTCTCGGCCAAGAGAGGTTTTCAGGCGCTCGATCTCATCGCGCACATAGTCGCGAGCGAATTGGTCAAAAGAGAGCTCTTGAGCATTTTTCTTCACCCACTCCCAGCGTTTTAGCTCTGAAAGGAGGTGGGAAACACCGGCAACGGGAGCACTGACACCGCAGACGACATGCTTTGGCATTGACTTGATTGCTGGCAACAGGGTTGTCGAAAGCTGTTCCTCAATCGAGAAAGGGACGACGACAACCACCGTTCCATCTGCAGAAATCTCTCCAGCAGCCTGCTGGAGCCCTTTCTCCGCATCCTTGGCATGAACGTAGCGAACGACGAAATGTCGCAAGTTCCCAGTCTGAACGTAATGGCGTCGAGCTACCAGGTGCTTTTTCTTTGGGAGATAACCCAACAGGGTCGAGGGTGAGGAGATGGAATCACCGAGAGCCTCATCAGCCAGCCGCAACAGATCCTCAAGGTTGGCGCTGGTGTGTGGCCACAAAGACAGCCCCTTTGCCGTCCCTCGTTCGTGCAGCAACCGCAGCTCAGAAGCCAATCGCTCTAAGGCTGCGGCAGCTTCCGGTTCGGATTCGGAGACAAGAAGAACTTCCCGTGTCGATGGGAGCCCTGGATCATCGATCATGTTCAAAAGAGCCACAGCCTTAAGAAGCTTTTCCACTGTCTCGCCGTATGCCATACCACTATGCACGACGGATTCCGCAATCTCCCAACGTGCACGGTGTGGTCCGGCGGATAACTGCGACAGATTTGCTTTAAAGTAGTCGTAGAGGTCCGAAAGCCGGTAAAGCCTGTCCCCAACTGTGGCACGATCAGCAAAGGCCCGAAGACCGAATGGCTCAAAGGATGTCAGAAAGCTCACAATTGATCGCTCATTCTGGCCGAATTTCCGAAGCAGTGCAACCAGAACCGGCAATACGATTGGATTCAATGGAAACAGACGCGGGGCAAGGGTAGCGAGAAATTTCTCGGCGGCAAGTGATCCAAAGAAGCCGCTTTTGAGAGCTCCTTGCATCATCTCGCGCATGTAACGCCGAACCTTCTTTGGTAACAGCGCCTCCTGAAGTCCCAGAGTCTCAGCCAGCAAAACGGCAGCCTGCTCGATCGGTTGCGCAAATACGATCTCCTCGTATCTGCCCGCTACCTTGTCCCACTCTTTTCTGGCAACGGTATCAGCGGCCGCAGAGTAGGAGGCAAAACCTTGATGCAGCAGAGCCACTACCATGAGTGGTTTTCGGTTGCTGCGGGCAGCCTTCTCGCCAAGACGCTGTAATAGATAGATGTCATCCTCGGCCGGGTGCTGTGCGGCATAGCGAAGGTTTTGTCCCAACTCATCGAGCACAAGCAGCAGGCCATCACAGACCTTCTCGGCTCTGAATCGGTCACCCAGGCTGTTCATAAGCTCCAGGACCTCATCGTTGGAGCGGACCCTCGATGGGCAATCGCTTTCGCCGAAAACTCTATTTTCTGTTTCTTGGATTCCCCGCAGGATACTTCTGTGCAGGGGTTCCATGTCACCTGTCACCAGGATCGGCTCAAGCCTCACCTGATCGTCCATCCAGTTCCGGAGATCCAGCGGAAGTCTTTCGTGACGCCCCGCAGCGACGCGGGCCAGGGCAAGAGCAAAACTTGACTTGCCTGTTCCATAATCTCCTGTCACACGCCAGGCACGCTGCGAAGAAAACGGTTGAAGACCGCTCGATATCCGCCAAAGTGTCTCCCGAACCAGATTGGTCACAACAAAGTGCTCACTTGAGCGAGGATCATCATAGTCTTGTGCGACGTCAACAGAACGAAGGAAGGCTCCTCGGATATGAAAAAAGCTCGAGATAGGCTGTTGGTCGATCACGAAGCCCCCCCAAACACTTCCGGCAAAAGAGCATTAGGATCACTCATCTGATATTGCCGTTGCAACATCCTTTGGTTCGCACCTTCCATGACAGCAAACTCATTGGGGCGCTGTTGAGCTAAATGGACAAGCCGATCTCGAATCTCCCCCTCCGGCATCCGGAACACCCGTCCCGGGCTGCATCGGCCGAAGGCCACATCCGAGAAGAGCACCGTTTGCTCATTTCCCATGAAACGATTCCACCAATCGTGCAAGCAGAACCCGAAAAGATCATTGGGGATAGAATTCTTCCTGCGAACATCGAGCAGGAACAGAGGATCGCGCCCTCGTTCCCCGCGACGTTCTCCAAGCTTCCGTATAAAGCCTAGACTGGACAGCGGGCTATCCAGCATATCCTCAGGCACCCGGTCTCCAATGATTTCCGATGCCACATAGGTCCTCAGAAATACGTCTAAATGCTGGCGCAAAGTAACCTGAGAAAGAGGCCTCGCGTAGGTGTCGGATTCGGCATGGAATGCCTGAAGTGCTTCACTCATACTGAATTCAGGCTCCTGGCAGAGGTTAACAAGCCAGTGCCAAGCGTAAAAGGGTCGGGAGCAATTGGTCGATGCTCGCCAATGGAGGAGCCAAAGCGTGCGTTTGTCCTCGAGAAACGGATCAATACCGTTGGTGCCGAAAATAGTCTTGCCCAATTCGGTAACCTTCCACTGACCATCTTCACGACGAATCACGCCGAAGTAATCACTCCAGCACTGGAGCGCCGTGACCATGTTTTTACCCAGCCCCAGGATTCGCATTCCCTCTCGGGGATCTGAGAAAGGATCTTTTCCATGGGATACCGCAATCACGGCTTTCGGTAGCCAGGCTACCCGGAGGGGAAATGTCTCGTGGCCGGAGAAGGAAAACCGCTCAACAGGCGGTTTCTCTGCATGATTGTAGCTCACTGGTACAACTTCCATATCCTGTCGACATCACTGGGCCATTTCTCTATTTGCCAATGAGTGAAGGAGTCGTTTGAAACGTTTGCGAAAAGGGATGGATAGGCTCGCCATAACCGCTTTCTGTCAATCAATGCCATCTTATAGAATACTTTGGCACAGGTTGCTTGTAAACTGCTTTTGCCATGGGCTGAATGCCGAAGACTTGAGCAAACCACTTTCCCGAGGACACCGCTTGTGGCGTTATCAAAACTGAATGCGTTTGCCGGGTAAGATTGACGGAAAAGTAAAGGTCCGGCTGCGAATTGGTGTGCTACGATTTCTGGCCAGGCTTCCAGGGACCAAGAGCAGGCCAGGTCGTGCTGAATTCTCTTTCTTCCAGGATGGCATGAACCGGGGGCATGAGGAAACCCCTGAGGAAAGCGGCTACCTCCATCAAGGTCGCTTTCGTCGGCAGTCGGTTTTTGCGGATGAAGGCATCCCACTGGGTTACCTTTCCACGATCTTGGGTGAAAGAATCGGAGAGTGCGAGTGGCACTTCGGCGGGCAACGCCGTTTGCCGCCGCTCGAAGGTGGCCGCCAACGACCGGCTGAGGATCAGGCCGTCAAACTCGAACCGCCGCGCCATTTCCCAGATATCGTAGAAATCCTTCATCCGACTATTGGCAATCCCCAGCATGACCATGGCCTGGAATTTCTCGGAGACAACCGAATATCGTGGGTAGGCAAGAACTTGAGGTGCGGGCAGATCAAGGAGAGTCGGATAAAGGATTTCTTCCGGTGCTGGAAGAACGACATCCCCGAAGGCCACATCAATCTGAAGAGGAATGACGGCGCCGGCAAGAGTTGCAGACATGTGAATGCGCACCCCCTGATACTCGCTCTCACCACGTATCTCAGTACCCCGAACGCTTTCCTCCACGAAGGTTATTCCATCATCCTCGACGGGCACTCCGCATAAGGCACGAAAAACCCCTTCCAGATGAGCGATATCGCTGTTGTCAAAAGCGAGTAGATCCAAGTCCCTGGTCGGGCGGTAGGGCGCGTCATACCAGAGGGTATAGAGCATGGCTCCTTTCAGCAGGAACCTTGCCCTCCATTCGGACTGGCCAATCCGGAACAGTAGCCTTTCGAGCGCATAGCGGGTCAACACCAGATCAAAGGCTTCGGATTTCTCCCTCGCGATGTTGAGAAGACGCTGGCGAACGGATGCGGCAACGTTGCGCGGTCGGCTCCGGGTCACGAGAGCGACTCCAGGTAGGGCCTCATCACATTGGCGACACGGCATACATTCGCATAACGCCAGAGGTCGTCCATGGTGCTGCGCCGCTCTCGCCAGCATTCCCGCAGCGCTTCCATGGCCACGTCGAGGCCGATCTTGTTCCGGTACTTGAAGCAGTCGGCAACGGTTTTGGCGGCATTGTAAACTCTTACGTTCACACCCTGTACGAGATGTTCTTCAACTCCAGATCGAAGGGCATCTCCCGAAAAGCGCACAATGTGTAGCGGGAGGTTATCCGTTTTGGGTTTTCTGGCTTTCACGTCGATGGCCATCCAGACTTCAAATGGGGCCTGAGTGGTGAAACCATGGAAGCGAAGCGCTGAGAGGAGACAGATAACTCCGTGAGGAACTTTCTTGCAAGCCTCGGCGATGCTCTGGTGCTCACTAACCTCGGCGTCCGCCAGAGTGTAGAGACCTCTCCCCACGCGCTGGATCATTCCCCTGCGGCAGAGCCTCATCAGGCATTCGCGAGGAATGCCGTAGGAATCCAGATCCCTGGGTCGAAAGAGCCCGGCCTTCTTTACAAGATCGATGACCTGCTCTGTTGCTGCCTGCGCCATGTCAAATCCCTCTGATGTTATTACCAAACGTCGGTGTTTATCACTATATACCGACGTTGCGTAACACCTGGTGCACGAGAAGTCAACCGATCTTTCTCCCTGGCGGCTTGAATGTAATGGAATATCCCCCCGAAGTCGTTCCTGGAGAAGAAAGCCAGGCGGTCATGTCTACGGCAGTCTTTCAGCCAGCTCTCTGATCTGCCGGGTGGGATGGTTGAGGAGTTTATCCTTGTTGTAGCTGACAAAATCGGGATGCGTTGAAATGCGATGGTTCTTCGACCTGTCGCTCTGGATGAATTCCTTGGCATCCCTGCCTTGCAGACCTCCTTTCAACGCATTCCTGAGATTACTGAAAATCTGCAGTCTGTCGGGATCATCGAGGATGCCCTTCTCCGCCATGGAATATCGGTCGATCCATCCGCCGCTGCCTCTTTTTAGCTCGAAAACAAGGCTAAGAAGAAGCGGGAATGTGTAATCCGGGATAGCCACCTCCGTCCCGTTCACTACAATCAGATTGCTGCGTTTCATCGGGATCGATCCGGGAATGTGTACCCTGTCAAAGCACCTGTACTCAAATGTCTTGTAGTCATCGGCCTGCTTTGGAGAAAGCTCCGGGTAGGGTGATGTCTGTCCAGGTCCGAACTCCAGAAACCCGGAGAGGAGTCTCTCGAAAGGAACTACAAAAGTATGAGGGTCCATGTTCGGAAGAAGTGCAATGGAGACAACCTTATCCCGGCGCAATCTGCCTTCAAGCAAGACATCCTCGATCTGGGACGTGGGAGTGAGCACGCAGACGATGTGGGCATCAGTACAAACATGCTTGAGACCAGACAAATTTACCAGTTTGCCGGGAGCCATGCCGGTGGTGAAAACAAAATCCACCCGGAAACTCCCGAAGGTCTTGAAGCCCAGATGACAGGAAGTCCTATCGATCTGGCTCACCTTTCCATCCATATGGTTGGCGGAGCGAAATCCTTCAAGAAGCCCGCTAACTGACAATGCATAACGGTTGAGCTCATCTTCGCCGACGAGAATTGCATCCTCTCCCGGATGGTTGAGGCAAAATGCCTCGTAGAGTTCGCCGAACTTCTGAACAGTGAGCAGACATCCGTGCTGGCAGCGTGGCCATCTCAGCGTTTCCATGTCGTCCCCCGGGGGGCGATAGTAGGTCAGGATTTTCCTGCGCTTCAGGTCTTCGAAGTCATGAGGGGAGATGGCGAGGAGCTCTCTTTTGCTGAAGACCGGGTTGGGCGCTCTTTCGAGTTCTTTCAGCAGAAATCCGATCACACCAGTTTCACTCCGAATTCCTTCAGATAGGCCCCGATCAAGTCGGCATACTTCTTCCTGTGGAGATTGGTCACATTGGGCGGGGTGATCACGAAAGTCACCCTCCTGGGTTTGCCTTCGACCTTTATATTGAACCTAAACTTGGCATGCAGCAAATCTCCCGAATCAAGCGTGATCCTGCCGGGGACATCATCTTTCAGCGTTCTTAGAAGGTCCGGCGACTTCAAGGCCACCTCCGGGCTGGTCGTCCCGTTCAACGACATCTTGACCTCAAGGAGGGTTACGCCGGTAATGTACTCGTTTCCCGCAAAACTGAACGTACCGTTGCGCAAAGGTTCCAGCGTATAGGTGGAGTCCCTGTCCGGACGGGTAGCCTGGTTGCCGTCTTCAACGATCACTTCGGTGAAAGTTTTGATGTAATTCTCCTTGTCCCGCCTGTAGGGCGCCTTGATCAGAAGAGTGCCGGCCTTCTTGTCGTAGATGAGGACGTCCTCGGTGGCCGGCCGGAAGAAGAGCGTCCTGATCTCGTGCCCGTCCCACGTGGGCACGGACCGCCTGTAAGATCCGTGAAAGACCACGATGTAGGTCCTGTCGTTCTCGTCGTGATGCCTCACGATGCACTCCTGCCCCTTCGCCAGGGTGGCGTAGTAATCACTGATCCTCGATTTGAACGCATCGAGCTTCTCAGGGGTAACCCTGAGGTCGGTGGCCGTCACATTGTGTTCGCTCACCTTGTTTTCGGCATTGAAGATGCAGAACTTGTCATACGAGTATTCGAACGCAACCGGGTGGAAGAGAAAGACCCGCATCGCCAGGCTTTCTCTTGGCTCGTTCTCCATTATTTCGACGCCATAGGTGCGAGCTGCCTTAACCAGGTGATTCATCACCGTTTCGCTGATATCGTTGATACGGCCGAAGTCCTCCCGGATGGTGCTCTTCAGGGCTTCGTCCTCCAGGGTATCCATGAGAGCCATCACGGAGGCGGAGTCACAGGCATCAAGCTGGAGCTGCCCTTCAAAAAAGCGGCTGAAATATTCTCTGATCAAGGACTCGGAAAGGGAGTCCAGGAACTTCTTGACATTCAGTCGGCGATGCTGCGGCATAGGTCAACCTCCATAAATGGACGTTAAACTCAATCAAGATTACACTGCTCCTCCGGATGGCAACAGGTCGAACGGCACGGTCACTCACAGGGAGAGCTCTTTTGCAACAGCAGGATTGGGATTGTTCGCCGATCCAGAGAATAGATGTTGATCCATTCTAATTTTGCTGCTAAGCATAGGTGTGTAAAATTAGTTTGTCAATCAAGTTTTTTAACCCACATGACCCACCTTGGAGCCCTTTGATGCCGCAGGCAAACAAGATGCCGGTAGAACGCGAAACCTTGCGCTGGAGTGCGGAACGCCGCCTGGAATTCATCGAGTATCATTTGTTCTGGGACGGACGAATCAACCGGGGGGACCTCACCCGCGCCTTTGGAATTTCAAATCCTCAAGCCACGGCTGACCTGACAAAATATCTCGAGATGGCGCCGGGAAACATGGATTATGACAGAAGCGCCAAGTACTATTTTGCGACACCGAACTTCAAGCCCGTCCTGATCACCCCTGATGCGGAGCAGTACCTTTTGCAGCTTCGTTCTAACGCACCTGATGCGGGGCTGAAGAGCGGCACCGTGGAGGAACTGGAATCCGTGGTGCAGATGGTGAAAATGCCGACGCGATCCATTGACGCGAAGGTGCTCCGTCACCTCCTGATCGCCATCCGATCTGGAAAAGCATTGCAGATCGAATATCAATCCATGAATCGGCCGGAATCTGCCATGCGGTGGATAACCCCTCATGCCCTCGGCTTTGACGGCTTCCGATGGCACGTCCGGGCCTACTGCCACGAGGATGACAGGTTCAGGGATTTTCTCCTGGGCAGGATTCTTTCGATCACCGGAGAAAAGCCGCATCAGATCGACCCATCCCTTGACGTCGATTGGCGCCGCAACGTGACGATCAGAATAGGTCCGCATCCCGGGCTCACCGCTGCCCAGAAAAGGATCATCGAGCGTGACTATCGGATGCAGGATGGTGTGGCAACAATCGAAGTACAGGCCGCCCTGGCGTTTTATCTCATCTGGGGGCTTCGCCTCGAAGCGGGGGATTTGGACAGGCCGGCAAAATCGCAACAAATTGTGCTAATGAATCGGAACGAGATCCAGGAAACCTGGGCAGACCTTAATCTTGAGTGATCTTCTTTTCATTAACAGCGGGCACCGCTTGCTGTTCTGCAAGGTGTGAAGGCATTGCCGGTCCCAGAATTGCCTATCCGCGCAGCTCCATATAAACTTCGTAAGGCATCCTGACTTGCTTTCTGGTTCCTCCCGCAAGTTCACTCACTTTGGCACGCATTTTTCGGTCGTTCCAGTGGATTGGATTCACAAGAACGCTGTGTTCATTGACGAGAGCGATTGGACTGCCTTTACCATTGACGATCAGGTTCTCTCTTCTCATCAGCATGCTGGAGATCCTTCTCAGTCGCCGAGATTAGTTCATGCTATAATAGTATTTTGCGATCGCTGCCATATTCTCAGTCAGTTCTTCGTTAAACATTCCTTCCCTTTGCGAGGCAGAGGTCAACAAGGTCATCAATCCTAGCGGTGCCAGCGCACATCACCGTGTCGGCGCCTCCCCAATAGATCTTTACCGTGCCGTCCTTCTCACCTACGGCTCCGCATGTGAAGACGACATTGTGCACGTAGCCGACCACCTCCCACGGATCTTCGGGCTGGAGAATCCAGTCATCGGATACCCCAAGGACCCGTGCGGGATCGGCAAGATCGTGCAGGGCGACGCCGAGCCGGTATATCGCTCCATCCATCGTCTTGAAGACCCCGTGATAGATGTTGAGCCAGCCTTTTTCAGTTCTTATGGGCGGTGCCCCGGGACCGATTTTCATCTCGTCCCAATGGTAGGGAAGAGGTTTGATTAACACTCTGGAATGACCCCAGTGAATGAGGTCGGGGGAGTAGGAAAGCCAAATGGACCAGGGGGCGATCTCCGAGTGGGGTCGGTCAAGTCGAGCGTAACGCTCCCCAAACTTCCCAGGGAAAAGAACTACGTTGCGACAATCGGCCTGAGTTATCAAATCAAGCCTTTCAAGCCCGGTGAAATCATGCGTTCGGGCCAGGACGCTCCGGACGCCATGGCGCGAATAGGCACTGTAGGTAATGAAGTAGGCTCCATCGAGGGGGCAGATGCGCGGGTCTTCCACCCCGTATTCCTCGTATTCTGAAAAAATCCCCTCAGTTGCAGGAATGAGGAAAGGCCGGGGCGCAACATGGAACCGAAAACCGTCGTCACTGCGAGCCAATCCGATGATGGAGCGCCCGTTTCGCAGGTGGGAACGAAAGAGCATGACGTACTCGCCGCCGTGCTTTACTACGGCGGCGTTATGAACGGTTTCCACCGGATAGGGGACATTAGCCCTGGTGAGGATCGGATTGCCTTCATAGCGCTGCACCACTTCACTACTATGCCGCCCGCCCATAGTCGTCCTCAATACGTTCGATATCGTCCTCGCCGAAATAATCTCCGGTTTGCACTTCGATAAAAATCACGTCCTCCATGCCGGGATTCATGACACGATGCCAAGTGCCGCGCGGCACGTCCAGCGACTCTCCTGCCTTCAAGTGAAGCTCTTCGCTGTTTCGAGTAACCACTGCAGATCCTTGGATCATGAACCAGTGTTCATCCCGGTGTCGGTGGCGCTGGAGGCTTAGCCGCTGCCCGGGGTAGATTACGATCTGCTTTATCTTTTGGGTTGGACTATCACAGAACACCTTGTAGAATCCCCACGGGCGGAGATCCTCACGCCTGCGCTCAACCAGGATCTTTTCATAAACCCGGACGTAGTCATCGACCATTCTGTCCACACCAAACTTCTTTTCGACCCATGTCCTGCAAGCAATTCTCCGGATTTCGGAAACCCTGGCCAGCACCCTCACCGCCTCCTCGACCGAGGAAACCAGAAACCCGGTGACGCCGTCCACTACCACTTCCGGCATGCTGCCCCGCCTGAAAGCCACGATCGGTGTTCCGCAGGCCATCGCTTCGATTACGGACAGTCCGAACGGTTCATCAAAAGTGACAGGATGAATCAGGGCGTAGGCTCTACCGAGCAGATCCTTCCTCCTATCGGGGCCAACACTGCCGACATACTCGACATACGTTCCGTCAAGATGAGGTCTTACTTCGGCTTCAAAATAGTCCCTGTCCTGGATAATGCCGGCCATAATAAGCCGCCGCCCGGCCATTCCGGCTATTTCTATCGCTTCCTTGGCGCCTTTGTCCGGATGAATACGGCCGAAGAAGAGCAGATACTCACCTTGGTCGGGAATGAAAGGAAAAGCCTCCAGGTCGATGCCATGATGGATTGTCGCAATATAGTCCAAATCAGGATGGCGGTCGGCGTGGCTGATGGCGACGTAATAGGCGCGACCGTTGTACTTTTGGTAAACGGGAAGGATCTTGGGCGAGGAAAAGCCGTGAATGGTCGTGAGGACGGGCGACGCTGTCATTCCCAGGTAAGTCAGCGGCAAAAAGTCAAAATGATTGTGAATAAGATCGAATTGGTCTCCACACTCGAATAGCTCGGAGATATGAAGACATTCCCACACCTTGGGGTCAAGCCTTGGATCCTCCTGATAACCGGTCGGGCAAATGGCCTTGAGCCTGCCCGAGGTCAGGGAATCCGCGGTTGCATACAAAGTGACTTCGATGCCCCTGCGAATCAGGCCTTCGGTCAGCAGCGAAACAACGCTCTCCCACGGCCCGTAGTGTCGGGGCGGCGTACGCCAGGCAATCGGTGAAAGCATCGCTATGCGCATGGGAGACTACCCTTCCGAATTTGTTTGATGTTCCTTCAGCCAAACCAGAAGCTCATCGATGTCGGCTGTGGCAAGGGCCAGACACTTGTCAGCTCCGCCGTAGTACAGCCGCAGGGCCTTGTCATCCCGAATCCACCCGCAAGGAAATACCACTTTGTCTACATCACCCATCAACTCATAGCATTCTTCAGGCGATAACACCCATTCGTCGGAGCGTGCGATCACCCTACAGGGGTTGTCGGTTTCCAAGAGCGCCAATCCCAGCCTATAGACCGCACCGCTCACAGTGGTTCTGAGACCGTGGTAGAGAATGAGCCACCCTTCATCGGTGAGAAGAGGCGGAGGGGAAAGCCCAATCTTGTTCGCGTCCCACCAGCCTCCTCTTCTTCCCGCAAGAAGAAGACGGTGATCACCCCAGTGCTTGAGGTCAGGCGAAAAAGAGAGCCACATATCAGCTCTCGGAGCCGACCATTGGGATACCGGCCGGTGGATCATGGCCCAGCGCCCTCTGAAGCGTACCGGGAAAAGAGCGGCATCCTTATTCTCGGGCGGAAGCACCGGTCCAAAGCGTTCGAACCTAATGAAGTCGTGGGTGCAGGCAAGAGCGACCAATGGGCCTCCCTCGGAAAAGGCCGTGTACGCTATGGCCCAGAAGCCCAGTTCCTCGACGTAAGTGATCCTCGGATCTTCAATCCCCCATGCCTCTTCGGGGTGCGTTCCGGGCGATGGCAAAAGGGTCGGTTGATGATCGATGGTCCAGTTATGCAGGCCGTCACGACTGCGGGCGACCGTGAAATGGGACATCCCCCTCCGGTCCTCAACCCGCATGAGGAGGAGCGTTTCACCGTCGATGGTGGTTGCTCCGGCGTTGAAAACAGAGTTGGCCCGGTAGGGGAGACTCGCCGATGTGATAATGGGATTCCCAGGATATCTTTGAAAAAGGTCTTGTCCGGTCACCATAGTGTTCATTCTGCTTCGCGGCCCTCGCCTCAGAATTCCAGTTCCAAGACCGCCGGGTGGCCGGTTTGCCTGGCATCGCGGGCAAGCGCATAGGCTTCGTTATACTGCCTCGCCACCACTTCCCAGGATACGACCTCATCCAGATACCGCCTCAAGTTTCCACCCAGGGTGAGGCGCAGCTCTTCATCGCAGGCCAGCTTGACGACTTTTTCCCTGAGCATCTGTCTGGTAGTGAAAAGAAGCCCGCCTTCGCTCTCGAGAGTCTGTGCCGTGAGGCCCTCCATGGGGGCGGTCGTGATATAGGGTTTGTTGAGGGCGATGATCCGTGCCAGGGTTCCCGACTGCGTCTCATCTGTCGACGGCAGCACGATGAAATCACAGACCGCCATCATTTTGTAGTAGATCTCACCCCTGGGAACGAATTCGTAATAGTGGGCGAAGCCTTTCCGCTCGAGTTCGAGAGCATCGGCTTTCCATTTTTCGTAGGCAGGTCTGTGTTCGGGGTCGCGCATGGCACCGGCGGCCAGAAGATCCCATTCCAGGCCGGTTCGCTGGCATATCTCACCCCTGATCTCCTCCCACATGGAAAGCAGAATGTCCCAGCGCTTATTGGTCTGGATCCAGCCAATCATGCCTACGACATGATCTGCAAGCCCGATCTGATCCAACCCCAACTCCTTCCTCAGGCCGGGGATTTCGTGGACTCCCCAGCGTCTGTCAGGCCTTGCACCATGAGGTATCACCATAATGTTTCGGGGCGTCTCCCAGCCGTAGCCAGGAAAGGTCCAGTCGATGCGCCACTTCTGGTAGTGACACTTGAAAAGTACGACGTGGCTCCTCCGGCAGAGCTCATAGAGGAAGTTCGCCTCAAAGTCATGAAGACGCCCGTGCACGGTGTGGGGCTCGACTACCAGGGGATAGTCGCCTATGGCTTCCAGGAGGGTGAGGAAGCCCTCGTTGCGGTCACCTATGCCCCGGGCGTCCCTGTGCTCATAAAGACCGTATTCGTGCTGGAGGTGGACGGCAAAAGGATTGAGTTCTCTAACCTTTTTGGCCACCGCGCGCCACCAGTCGTGCCGGCTTATATCGATGAGGGGCAAGACCCCTTCGCCCTCGCCATCGAGATGGCTTATGACCAATACCTCCCGACCGGGATTGGTTTTCCGGATGAATTCACGAGCCTCCTCCGCAAAGGTCGCTATCCCGCAAAGCCTCGGAGGATACGAACTGATAAGGATAATCGGGTCGCTCGACATCATTGTCCCCGTGGGTCATTGGCGCTGGGCCGTACTGAACTGCTACCGTGTCCAGTTCCAATGGCTCATAATGAGTGGAAAAGAGTGCTTCTCCTAAAGTGAGAACGCTGCCGGCCTCCGTCTCCAGACCGCTCAGCCGATGCATGCTAAGAAGAGAAATAATCCAGGCCAGTGTCGATTCCGCACCCTGGTTCTGGTTGGCACCGTCAGCTGTCAGGCCGTCTCGACAGCCTCCGGTGCCATAGTCATACAGGGGAATATTCAGGTCGTTTGCGCCAAGAAACCATTCAAAGCAGCGCCTGGCTTCCAATGCCCAGATCCTATCGCCGGTTATGGTGTAAGCATCCACACAGGCTTCAATGAGAGTCTGAGCCTCAATCGGCTGTTGATCGAATCTGGCTCTGTTACCTTGCCTGGTTAACCAGCCACGGTTGCCGATGGGGATAAAATGCCCTGCTGGGTCGGTCTGCACTTGGACGATCCATTGAAGGCTCTTCAGCCCTGCCTCCAACATCTTCTGCTGTCGCATACCCCATCCGGAGAGCAACAGGGCGTGAGGGATCCTCGTGTTGTCGTAGGTTACCGTATTTTCGATCCACGGCCAGTCGTCGTCGGCATTGCCCCGATAAAGCTCATAGAGCCTGTTTGCCATTACCGAGCGGATTCTCCGCACCTCGCTGTCTCCGCCGAAGCGGCCAAGATACTGGTGAATGCCGACCAACCCCAGGGCTAGCGCCCTGGGGGACTGAAAGCCGGTCATGATCGGCAGCGCTTCATTGAAGAGGTTCAAAGCGATGGAGGTGAGGGGCTCTGATACGGAAAGAGACACCGCCACGCCCAGAGCCCAGATGGCCCGTCCATGGGAATCCTCCGAGCCTTCTTCCTCCAGCCAGCGGCGATCGTAGGTCATGAAGTTGCGAAAGCGGCCGGTTGCTTTGTTGTAAGCATGATGAAGAAAACCGAGATAGCGGATGGTAAGGCGATCTAACTCCTTGTCCTCCGGAGTCATATCCTGGGCTAAGAGCACGGCAATCAAGGCCCGGGCGTTGTCATCAGTGCAGTACCCATGACAACGGTCCGGGACGATGTACTTTGAATGCTGCAAAATCCCCGTATCATCGGTAAGAAGCCGAAGATGATTGAAGTTGGGCTGAGGGAGCTCAAGCGGAGCAGCTTCAAGCGTTTTAGCCTGAAATGTGCGCCGCGGGCTCCGCTCGCGCTCTCGCCGCACCTCGCTGAAGACCGTCAGATACTGCCGAGCCACCTCTTTCCACACCATGCCGCGACAAAAGGTGTAGGCGCGCTTCCGCATGGCATGGCGCTCCGTCTCATTGTCGAGTAGATCGGTAATTTCCCGGGCCAGTGCCTCCGAGTCTTGAAAGGGCACCAGCCTCCCTCTCCCCTCTCCCAGCATCTCCTCAGCGTACCAGTAGGGAGTGGAAACGGTCGCCTTACCTGCTCCAAGCGCATAGGCCAGGGTGCCTGAAACAATTTGCTCACTGTTCAGGTAGGGAGTGACATAAATGTCGGCTGCTCCCAAAAACTCGCAGAGCTCCTTTAATTCCACAAATCTGTTGTGAAAGATGACGTGATCGCCGACACCGAGTTCTCGAGCCTGGCGCTGCAGGGCTAGACGATAAGACTCACCGCGCTCGTTCTTGACATGAGGATGAGTGGCGCCCAGCACAACGTAGGTGACATCCGGGTACTTACTCACGATTTCCGGCAAGGCGTCGATCATGTGCTCGATTCCCTTGCCGGGCGAAAGGAGTCCGAAGGTCAAAATGACCCTCCGTCCCTCGACACCGAACTGGTCCTTGTAGAAATTCGGATCGACGAAAGGCACATCGGGAATGCCATGATGGATGAAGGAGATCTTCTTATGGGCGATACCATAAACATCGCACAGTATCTCACGAGCCTTGTTGCTCATGACCACGAGGCGTTCACAGAGTCGTCCCAGCTCCTGGACTATTGCCTTCTGGCGGGGATGGGGATCCTTCAGGATAGTGTGAAGAGTCGTCACAATCGGCATACGCAGATTGCGAAGCACCTCAAGGATGTTCCCTCCAAAGTTCCCACCGAATATGCCGAATTCATGTTGAAGGCAGACCACGTCGACCTGTCCCATATTCAGGAAATCGGCTGCCAGCGGATAATCCAAGAGATTCTTCTGGTTCAGCTCGAAGCGCACTTGCTCCGGGTACGGGTAACCTTCAGAGATGTCGTTCATGACCATCGCCCAGCAGTTGATGCCCGGTGCCTCAGCTCTCACCGCCTCCAGGAGATCACTGGTGAAGGTGGCAATGCCGCACTGCCGGGGAATGAAGTTGCCGATCAGCGCAACATTGTGCAAATTGGGAGGGAAAAGGCTGGCATTATCCATGATACGGTCTCCAGGGATGGATTATTCATCCAGGGTGTCCCGAGGTCAGAACTCACCCTTGAGGGCGGCAGAATCCAACCTCCACAGACGGAATCCGATGGAGCACAGAAAAAACCGGGGCTGCTGCGGTAGGGAAAGCTCAAGGCATCGTGAGAGCCACGCTGTTGCAGCCGCAGCAGTCGATCTTCTCAAGCTCAGAATACATGATAGCCCGAGCGCAGAAAATGTCAAGCAATTAGTCTCACAATCTAAATGGATGAGATGTAGCATGCTAGCGCCATGCGCCTCACACAACTCCATAAAACAAGTTTATCCAACGAAAAAATGCGCCTGGCGATGAAGCAACGCCATTGCAATGTGATGGATCATGTGTTATTTTTTGGCTCGTTGCGATCCGGTATCGCGTCTCATAAATCAAATGTGGAAGAGCTCCGCAGACATAAGGGAGATGACCCTTGGGAAGAATCCTTGGATATGCACGGATGTCGGTGCTGGAAGCAGATCTTCAGCCGCAGGTGAGTGCGCTCAGAGCGGCCGGGGTTGAGGAAAGGTATCTTTTTACGGATGATACGATCGAGCCCAGCGCGGAGTGGAACGGGCTCAATGCCTGCCTTGGCGAGCTGCTCTCAGGCGACACCCTGGTCGTCTGGAAAATCGACAGGATCGGAAGATCCGTCCCCCGCCTAATAGACCTCATCGAGAACCTGCACCGGCGAGGTGTCGGCTTCAGATCTCTTTGCGACTTGATTATCGACACCACGGCTGATTCAGGGGATCTCGTGACAGAGGTTTTTTCCTGCCTTGCCCGGTTCTCCCAGCGGCTGCTCCAGGAGCGCGCAAGAACAGGGGTCGGGACGGGCCGCACCAGGGGAAGACAGGGGGGAAGAAAACCCATTGCATCGAGTGATCCCCGAGTGAGGGCTGCAAAGGCAATGAGTGTCAATGGAAACATCCCGGTGGGCGAAATCTGCTCCACCCTTCGGATATCGCGCGCCACCTACTACAGGTATCTTGACCTTGAGGAAGAATGAAGGCCGTCCAGGCTGTGTTTACTTTATCTCGCAACAGAAAGCGAATGTTTCATTTGACTTGTGATGAGGAGGAATATCATGAGGCAAATGGTCATGGAAAACCTTTCACCGGATATTCATGCGAGCAAAAGCCTCGGGATCGGTGGGAAGAGCTGCGACCCGGAGATTGCAGCCGACGTTTGGCCCAGGGTCCTTCAGCACAAATGGCTTCTTTCGAAAAAGTTGGGCCGCGAGGTGGGCATCAGAACCGCGTGCATCGATTTCCTCGAGAACATGGAACAGGCCCTGGATGAGTACATTTCCTACGGGCAGGATGATCTCATGAAGGAAATGGGGGCGCAAACCATCGACCGGGAGGTATGGGATACCATACCCAATTCGCAGCCTCCAAAGCAGCTGGTCCAGCGCAGAATCATTCTGCCCCTGACAGAGGAAGGCCTTGCAAGAAAGCATGGAGCCGTCCCACCCAAGGCGATCATGTTCTTCGGTCCCCCCGGGACCGGAAAGACTCATTTCGTAAGGGCTATAGCCGGGGCTCTCTCCTGGCATTACATCGAAATCCCTCTCAGCATACTCATGGCGGAAGGCATCGAGAAAATGGGCGCAAATCTCCGCACCCTTATGGAGAAGATTCGAAAACTAGATAAAGCGGTCGTCTTCATCGATGAGTTTGAAGAGATTGGAGCCAGCCGGGAGACGGGCTCACTTATCAATAAGTCCATTACAAGCGAATTCCTCAAGCAAATCCCGGTCTTTAAAAGCCAGACGAACAGAGTGTTGCTCGTATGCGCAACCAACTACATACGACAACTGGATCATGCGTTACTGCGGCCGGGAAGGTTCGACTGCATCATTCCAGTTGGCGGACTGGACGAGGAGGGGCGCAGGAGCATCCTGCAACGGCACCTCCAGAGGGTCAATGCGGGAGAAGTCGATCTTGGCCGGATTGTGGAGATGACTTCCCGTTTTACACCCGCCGATATCGAATACCTCTTTGAACAGGTAGCCCAGGCTGCCTTCGAACAGGAGTATGAGAGCAAGGGTGACTTTAAAGTGACGACCGACGGCATCATGCAGGTCATAACCAGGGTTCGGCCGTCCCTTAGCGATGAGATCATCGTTGAATTCCAAAAGGACAGTATCATCTATGCCAGAACATGAGGTGAAAAACCAGGGGCAGTCGGCGTCCTGAGGCCGCTCCATGTAAGCCGAACGGCATTGACTCCCGCCTGCGTAGCTCCTCATGTCGGAAAGTCGGAAGCAGCAAGAGACCCATGAGCAATATTCCCAACAAGGAGCTGCGCTCAGACTCGCTGCAGATTTGCCGGAGCGGCGCAGCGGGCGAGGATCTGGACGGGTTGAGACAGCTCGCGCTTGACGTGAAAAGGGCAGCATCGGGCGGGGGGCTCGATGGCCATGGCGCCCGTTTGCTTTGCCGTTCAGAGGAAATCCTCTCCGAGCTCGATGCAATGTGGGCGCTTCAATCGGATACCCTGATGCACCAGGGCTTGCTCAAGGTTTTTGATGAGCTGTTGAATGGAAAGCTCTGCGACGGGATCGATGAAAGCGCCCGCCAATACATACTCGCTCGAAGGAAGGAGGAGCAGTCAAGCCTGGATGGCCTCAAGCCCCGGATGCTGCGCCTTTCGGAAATCAGGCTGGAACTTCAGGATCTTGCGGGGTCCCTGCCGGGTAACGTGATCGCAGCCGCTCTTCCTCAAGGGGGTTATGGGCTGAAAGGTCCGGAAGAGAAACGACAACAGGAAAAGGTTGCCACCGGCAAGCCGGCCTTTGAAGCCGCGCAGGATGTTCCTCCCGGGAGCGCCGGGGCCTCTTTTGCCATCGAGAGACGCTAATGAATGGATTTGCCCTGTACCCGACCCATGGGATTGCCAAGCCCAGCGGTTGCCCCTGTCGCCGGAGGAACCTCTACGATCAGCCCCACTATGAAACGGAGCGTCCGGGGGGCTCCGCTTGTGGATTTACCAAATGGTATGACGTGGATGTCGGCTGTTAAGTTCGCTTGGCTGGATAGGAACAGGTAGCTGCTCTCTTCTAGGACACGGAGAGGGCGCTCGCTCTTTATGACTGCTTCGATTCTGTGGATTTCGGCAACGATGACATCTCATGATCTGCAGTTGACAAAGAGTACCCTTTTGGTTGAACGGGCCGGGAAAGCGTTTGGACCCGAAGAAGCGGATCTGGTCGCTCGGGCGGCGCATTTTGCGGGGCGTAAGCTGATCTCCGATGGAAACCTAGCTTTCAGTGCCGCTCAGCTCCTCCTGGACCAGGGCGCTGACCCACTCACAGTAAGTGTCGCCCTGCTAGCCCCGACGGTTTGGAATGCCCGTGCAAAGCTTCCCGAAATCGGGGCGATCTTCGGTTCGAACATTGCTGCTGCGGTCTCCGAGTTTGAGCCGCCTACCATCCTTCGCACGGATACGGAAACTCATCGACGTTGCGACCTTCGCTGCCTTCTGAACTCCTTGGCAAACAATACTCGCCAGGCAATTCTTAGGATTGCCTGGCGAGTGGCCGAACTGGAATGCGCCTTGCTGAGCCCAAATAAATGTTGGGATGACAAGGTTCGGGAGACGCTGGACGTCTATGTACCGATTGCCAGCCGTCTTGGTCTCGGAGAGTTGCGAAAGCGTCTGGAAGACGTCAGCTTCCATATCCTTGACGCACCTGCATACGAAGCCCTGGAGAATAAGGTTGCACCGATTCGGGCCGAAGATGAGGCATGCCTGAAGATTCTGCTTGAAGGAGTCAGGCTGCTATTGAAGAACAACGAGATCCAGGGGCAAGTCGAGGGCAGAACCAAGAGCCTCTACAGCATCCACTCCAAGATGATCCGGACAAGTGCAAGTCTGGATGCCATCATGGATCGGATCGGCCTGCGCATAGTGGTCGCGAAAGTGGCGGAGTGCTACCGTGTGCTCGGTCTTGTGCACACTCATTTCAAGCCCGTGCCCGGTACTTTCGATGACTATATCGGCCTCCCTAAGGAAAACGGCTATCAGTCTCTTCACACGTGCGTTTATCCAGTGCGGGACATTTCTCGCAAGCCCATCGAGTTTCAGATTCGCACCAGACTTATGCATATTGAGGCTCAATATGGCGCGGCGGCTCATTGGCGCTACAAAACCGGCACCAATGGCTCCGAGAGAGCCGCCTCGGACTCACAATGGCTCAAGAGTCTCGTTGGAAGGCACAGCAAAACGCACAGTTCGGACGAATTCATCCGAATGCTCAAGCGGCAGGTTCAGGAGGATCACCTGGTGGTTTTCGGCAGATCCGGCCTGATTGCTAAGCTGTCAGTGGGTACAACAGTGAGGGACTACTTAACTAGATATCACCCGGACTCCTCGCCGGAGTTGCCGGCGAGAGTCAACGGCATGCTCGTGCCCCCTGACCACCGGCTTCATGATGGAGACTCCATAGAAACCTTGACAGATGAAGAGGTTGGTGAATTGGGAAATTCTGCGTTTTGAGATGTTTAGAGGCGTTAACTGTCTAATTTGTCAACATATGTTCGCCATGAAACCACGAAGAAAATTTTCAGAACACCCCCCTTGACAACTTGCGCTATCGGATTATCGAAATAATTGTCAGCACTCTCTTCGGGAGAGTGCCAGAATTATTCAGGTCGAAGTTTTCGACGTAATCTAAAACCCAAAAAAAGCATCGTGGCATGACTCAGTGCCCAAAGGAGTGATGGTATGAAGCTTAAGCCGTTGCACGATCGGATTGTTGTCAAACGTTTGGAAGAAGAGGAGAAGACTGCGGGAGGCATCATCATTCCCGACACCGCCAAGGAAAAACCTCAACAGGGTAAAGTCATGGCGGCAGGGGACGGCAAGTTTCGGGACAATGGCACCCGAAGTCCCCTTGATGTCAAAGTGGGTGACCGCATCCTTTTTAGCAAATACGCGGGAACCGATATCAAGGTCGAGGGCGAAGAGTTGCTCATCATGCGTGAAGACGATGTGCTGGCCATTGTGGAGTAGGCTACACGAAAAAGCGGACCGAGAATAAGGAGGTATGGAGAAAATGGCTGCAAAGGAAATCAAATACTCTTCCGAAGCCAGGGACAGAATCATCAACGGCGTCAACATTCTCGCCGATGCGGTCAAGGTTACCCTGGGACCCAAGGGCCGTAATGTGGTCATTGAAAAGAGTTTTGGCGCACCCCTCGTCACCAAGGATGGGGTCACCGTGGCCAAAGAGATCGAACTGGCCGATAAGTTTGAAAACATGGGCGCCCAGATGGTCAAGGAGGTGGCGAGCAAAACCTCGGACGTGGCCGGTGACGGCACGACGACCGCAACCATTCTGGCCCAGGCCATCTACCGCGAGGGCTCAAAGCTGGTTGCTGCGGGCCACAACCCCATGGCCCTGAAACGCGGTATTGAAAAGGCCGTGGAGGCTTCTGTTTCGGAACTGAAGAATATCAGTAAGCCTACCAAGGACCAGAAGGAAATAGCCCAGGTCGGGACCATCAGCGCCAACAATGACGCGACCATCGGGAACATCATTGCCGAAGCCATGAGCAAGGTCGGCAAGGAAGGGGTGATCACGGTCGAGGAAGCCAAGAGCATGGAGACGACCCTCGAGGTGGTCGAAGGCATGCAGTTTGATCGCGGATACATCTCTCCCTATTTTGTAACCGATCCGGAACGGATGGAAGCGGTGATCGAGGAGCCGTACATACTTCTTTATGAGAAGAAAATAAGCGGTATGAAGGATCTGCTTCCACTCCTTGAACAGATTGCAAAGATGTCCAAACCGCTCCTCATCATTGCCGAGGATGTGGAGGGCGAAGCCCTGGCTACACTCGTCGTGAATAAATTGCGGGGCACCCTGAAAGTTTGCGCTGTAAAGGCCCCCGGCTTCGGCGACCGCCGCAAGGCCATGCTGCAGGACATTGCCATTCTCACCGGTGGGCAGCTGATTTCCGAGGACCTTGGGATCAAACTGGAAAACGTGACCTTGAAGGACCTCGGTCAGTGCAAGACCGTCAGGGTGGACAAAGACAATACCACCCTAGTCGACGGGGCCGGCAGCAGGGAAGCCATCGAAGGCCGTATCAAACAGATTCGGACCCAAATCGAGGAGACCACGAGCAATTACGACCGGGAAAAACTCCAGGAGCGCCTCGCCAAGATTGTCGGCGGCGTTGCCGTGATCAAAGTCGGAGCGGCTACGGAAGTGGAGATGAAGGAAAGGAAAGCCCGTGTCGAAGATGCGCTCAATGCGACCCGAGCGGCCGTCGAAGAAGGGATCGTACCCGGCGGCGGGGTGGCCCTCCTGCGCTGCGTCCCTTCTCTGAACAAGATTGAGGCTTCGGGCGAAGAGGTCTTTGGGCTCAATATCGTGAAACGAGCCCTGGAGGAGCCTGTGCGCCAGATCGCCATCAATGCGGGATTGGAGGGTTCCGTCGTGGTGGAGCGCGTCAGGAACGAAAACGGTGCTTTCGGGTTCAATGCCGAAACCGAAACCTATGAGGACCTGGTTCAGGCTGGAGTCATCGACCCGACCAAGGTGGTGCGTTTCGCCCTGCAAAACGCTTCCAGCGTCGCCGCCCTGATGCTCACCACGGAAGCCATGGTCGCCGAAAAACCGAAAAAGAAGGAGCCTGCTCCGCCCATGCCCCACGGCGGAATGGACGACATGTACTAGCCCTAATTCGTTTACGGGATCGGTTCAACGTCCGCTCTGCTTGCCCCCATCCGCCAAAGCGGCACGCCGGAAGCCTGACACTTCTGGAAGCAGCTTTGGTGGTGGCGGCGGAGGCAACGTCGGAAGTTCAATTCAGGGAACCAAGGTTAACTTCCAGGAGGATGACGTTATGGACCTGAAAAAGCTTGCACCATGGAACTGGTTTAGAAAGGAAGAGGAGCATCAGCCCGCAACCCTCCCCGTACAGCGCTACGGTCACCCACGTGACGCAAGTCCTATCGCCCAATTTCACCAGGATATCGACCGGCTGTTCGACAGTTTCTTCCGCGGGTTCGGCTTTCCCTCTATGGGTTTCGGCAGAGAGTCTGCACCTCTGGCTCAGACAGATTGGCTCAAACCCACTTTGGATATCGCAGCCAATGACAAGGAGTACGCGATTTCCGTCGAGTTGCCCGGAGTGGATGAGAAGGATGTGGAGTTGGAGCTCTCGGATGAGACCCTGATCATCAAAGGTGAAAAGAAACAGGAGAAGGAGAGAAGAGAACAAAACTACTATCGGATGGAACGCTCCTACGGTTCGTTTCAGAGGGTCCTGTCTTTGCCCGAAGATGCCGAACAGGACGGCATTGTCGCCTCATATAAGCATGGCGTCCTGACGATCACCATTCCCAGGAAAGCCAGGGCGGCTACCAAAGCAAAGCAGATCACCATCAACAAACAATGAAGACCGGTAACACAACATGACCGGCTGCCGCAAAAGGAGGAATGGGACCATGGATTTCGATCGCGCCACAAGGGTATTCAGGGAGTATTGCCGGAGTTACAGGCGGGACCGGCTCCAGGCGGAATCATTGCTCTTAACCGATGAGGAACGGCAAGCAATCCTGGGGCTGAAAGAGCTGATCAAGGAATATGCGGATCTTTTCGGGCCGGATGAGCATTCGTCAGTGGCCAGGGCCGCATGATAGTTGGGCAGAGGGCACTATTAGGGGATGTCGCTGAAATTACCGGAACCTAAGGTGCCCCTGTGATAATTCGACGGGAAAGGAGGTACTGCGCAATGGCATCTGTGCGCTTTCCAAGTTACGCCAATCTTCCAAAGATTTTCCAGGAAATGGAAACGATGAAGAACGAGATGGACCGCATCTTTGCCAGTGTTATGGGCGAAAGCCGGCTTGCGACGGGTGCCGGCGTTTTCCCGGCGCTCAATGTTATGGAAGACAGCGACAACCTTGTGGTCCATGCCGAACTCCCAGGGGTCAAGCCCGAGGATCTGGAGATCTCCATCGAAGGCACTACGCTGAATCTTCGGGGAGAGCGCAGGAGCGACGATCTGGGTGAGGTGAGCTATCATCGCCAAGAGCGAGCGACGGGAAAGTTTCACAGGGCTTTGACGCTTCCTGTGGAAATCAACCCTGAAGCAGTGGAGGCAAAATGCAAGCACGGTGTGCTCAAGCTCACCCTGCCCAAAGCCGAGCACGTCAAAGCTAAGAAGATCACGGTTCGAACCGGCGAGGCGATCTCCAACTCAAGTTCAATCGTGGATGTTTCATCATAGGATAGTTTGGAGGTGATACCATGGCTGAAAAAGAGTTGCAGGTTGTCGACAAAAGGGAGATTGAGACCAGTGCTGAAAATATCCGAAACGTGCCGGTCTTCGCTCCGGACGTGGATATCTGCGAGTCGGAAAATGAGCTGATGCTCCTCGCGGACATGCCCGGCACTCCCCTGGAAAACGTGGAGATCGATGTGCAGGGGGATCAGCTTACGGTAAGAGGCCGAGTTCTCCTCGGGGATGACAACAACGCAAGGGTACTCTTAAGGGAGTATCGCTACGGTGATTACTACCGGCAGTTCGCTCTTTCCAGAGCCATCGATCGTGAAAAGATTGAGGCCACCATGAAGGATGGAGTCCTCAAGGTGGTGCTGCCAAAAGTCCAGGCTGTAAAACCTCGCAAGATCAAAGTTCTTACTTCATAATCGTCCTTTCGAACAGCGAGGATGGTAGACTATTCAAAGGCCGATAGCGGGAGGCTCCAGCTATCGGCCTTCTTATTCCACTTTGCATTGCTCTTCATACACATCCGAGACCGGAACTTTTTCAAGAGAGACTTAAACATTGGTTACGAGGTTAACCTGGTGCCTTGTCAAAGGGCCGCCTAAAGAACTTTTCAGGGCAGGTGCCGCTTGAGAATCACCACTTTCTCCTGGGCACTGAAGTTGTTGCGCTTCTTCAGCATAGGGGTTTCCTCCGTTGCTTGTTGTTGGCTCAATAGAAGGAAAATTTCAATTCCGTCTGAAACGGGACACCCTCTCAATGAGCAGTCTCCTGGTGGAGACCTTGCGAGGAAACCATCTGCTGATTGGCAAGTTCAGCCAGGAGCTTCTGGAATTGACCCAGCTTCGATGGGTTCTGCTGGCATTGGGTGAGGAGCTTCAACTGCTCATGAAGCTGAGCTTCTGTGAGCTGGTCCATCGTGGCTGCCCGGTACTTGTTCCCGGCATAGATCCAATAGGCATCAGTGGTAGCGCCGAGATCGAGGGATGTTAACAGGGCCTTAATTTGCTGGATGATTCCCTGTTTGGGACCTGTCCCCATGTTCAGCCATTCCAGGAGTTGACGGCCGGTTTCTTCCGCGGGGGTGAAGTACTTTCCGTCGAGTAGTCGAGTTCTGTCCTTGGATGCACAGGCAACGTGTCCTTCGATGGAAAGGTCGAGGACAACGCTGAACTCAAATTCAAGCCCATCGCGCTGGATGGGAGCCAGTCCCACCTTGACAACCTTCGTTTTGTTCCCTTCCTGCTGGACTTCATAGGCCGTTTTGGTGCGCACCGTCGCGATGATGTGGCACGGGCTCTGGAGCATGGCTTCAACGAGGGCATTATGCTGCGGGGTCACCTCGCGCCATGCGGTGAAGGAATTGCGCGTGGACCTGGCCGCCCGGTCGTGAATGTCGAGCACGCCCCCTTCGCCTGCCCATGCGTGCGAGAGTGAATCGATGATGATGATGCTGTAGTCGGCTTTCTCGGCTTCTTTAATAATCTGGATGTAGCGCTCGGGCGAGAAGGGCGGGGTGAGTGTGGCAACATCGTAATTGTACAGGTCCGCATAGAGCTCCCCGCTGCCGTGTTCCGTGTCGATCATGGCCACCGGTCCGCCAAGACCCCTGGCAATGAGGAGGGCCGAATAGGTTTTTCCCGAACCGGCCGGTCCCGCCAGGGCGAGCCGGAGTTTCGCGGATTTACGCTGCGCTTTCTTGAACATGCTTGTTCTCCTTGTGATGGTTACAAAATTGATTGACGGAGCAGAAGTGTTTGCAGCGAATGGGTTCGGCGGGACGGTGTTCGATGAACCCGCCGGGGACCTTCTCCGCTGCTTTTTCAGCCTGAGATAGGCTGTCAAAGACCCGGACCGCCGTCTTCCGGCCCTTCTTCATGACCGCCCAGGCTTCCCCTCGCCGCCATTGCTCTTCTGACGTGCAGAGGGCAAGTTCGGCATCGGCAAGGGTTTCGGCTTCCCGATGCAACTGGACCCGCTGCCTGACAAAATCGGTGGCTTCCTCAAAGGACCAAAATGGGACGTCAAAGAGCTGCACCGGCGGTGGGTAGCTATCCCGCCGTTCCGCTTCCATCCTCCGCCAATCACGGTAGACGGCAACGATTTGGGCGCGGTCAACCGGAAATCCATGATGCAGCCAGAGGAGAGTGTACAGATTCACCTGGGCGATCCATTCGGGCTTGAGATCGAAGTTGCTGACGTAAACGGAAGTGAATTTGTAGTCTCTGAGAACATGCTCGCCGTTGCTGCGCCGCTTGTACAGGTCCGTTTGGCCGGTCACTTTCCAGCCCTCGACTTCAATGGAGAGGCGCTCCTCGTGGATGGCTTCGAAATCGTCGGCCCGCTCCAGGATGCCGTGCGCGATCTGCCCGTAGAGGGAAAAGAGTCTTTCGCTCACGTCTTGGACAATCTGATCGGCGTACCGTTTCTGAAGCTGGTAGATGCGCGGCGGCCCGATGAGAGACGTAACGCTGATCCGCCCATCGTGGAAATAAGGGTCGCGCACGACCGCTGAAACGATCTCGCCTGGAATATTGTACTTGTTGGTGAACTGCATGACCTGAATCCTTTCGTTTCTTGTTCAATGTTCAACCTTCCTGGTTGGGAAGAAATGAATCCCCACGCACCAGGAACTCAAAAATCCCCCATCACCACCGGGCAGACAGAAATCCAATTCACACAGCCAGGCGCACCTTCCGGCGGGGCATGTCGGTGATGGATTCGTCCATGACGGTCTTGACCTTGCTCATTTCGTCCGCGATCCGGCGTTTCAGCCAGACGTTTTCACGGATGCTTCCGGGATCAACCCTTTTGAGGACCGAGCGGGCCTGGTCGACGATCCTGGATAGCTCCTCATCCTGAAAGAGGTTCCTGCCATCGAAGGATTCGATGAACCCCTGGATCTTCTCTACCATGCAGTTCTTGAAAACCTTGGGCTTACCTTCCGGATCGTTGGTGAGGCGCTCGACCATGTGGTTGACGCACTCGGCGAATTCTTGCCTGAGGGCCGCTGTGGCGAGTTCCCGAGTCTCCTCCATCATGGCCTGAAACTTTTCCTTCTCCCTTTCATAGATCTCGGGAGTGAGAATCTGGTATTTGCCGGGCGTTTCGATGGCCAAATACCGCCACTCGAAGCCGAACTTCCCGTGGATATCGAGCGGGTAGTCCAATTCACTGAAAAGGTCGCCGAGGTTTTGCCGGGCAAGGTCCCGAGCTTCCTCATAGCCTTGAACGAATGTCTCGACTTCCCGGCAGAATTCCGACTGATACCGGCCGAGAATTTCCTCGATCACCGTGATCCGTTCCCTGGGTACCAGAGTCAGGCTGGACAGGGGGAATGGCAACGCATTGCGCTCGAGATCTTTCCGGGCACGACTGATCACGGCGCGAATGGAATTGAGGGTTTCAGGATTGACCAGGTACTTCCTGCCTTTGAGCCATTCGCTGCTGCCGATCTGCTCCATGACTGCGGCATCGAGCATGCGCGATCCCTGCCAGCAGGAGGTGCTCAGTTGAATGAGACAAGCTTGTTGGAAGATGTTTGCTTCCATGGCAACTCCAAAGAAATCGGTGAGTAGGTGAATCGGTAAATGGGTGAATGGACAAGCCTGATCCGTGAGATCCCGCCTTTTCGGTTTGTGTGAAATGGCGAGTCATGGGGGCTTCGCTGGAATCATCCACAAAGAGGGAGATGTTTCTTCACGTCTTCCTTTTGGCCCTGGCGCTGGTAGTAGGCGGGCGTGAGCTGCTGGGCTGTTTCTTTGCCCAAGAGATCTTTCAGGAACTGGGATTCTGCGACACAGCTTTTGCCTGCAAACCCCCTGGTTTCGATTTTCACCTCGCCGTCCTCGGAGATGTCAATGATGATCTGTTTCATGGTCAGTCGTCCTCCTCATGGTCTTCGATTCTCTCCATGCGGCGCTCGACCCTACCGAGAAGCCGCTCCAATTCCGCAATCCAGCCGAGGATGTAGGCATCCCTGTGTCGCTGGATCAAGCCGTCCCATCTCTGCCAGAATTTCTTGCTGAAATAGGCCCGACGGATTGGGACAAGATCTTCAACCGGTTCCGGCACGTTGAATTGTTCATTCACACTGCACCTCCTCTTGAATGGTTATCCGGTCAGGACCAACCGCACACCTGTCCGGGTTTTGGATTCGGTGAAGCGATAGCCTTTGCGCAACGCTTCTCGGCGGGTGCGCTCGATGGCGTAAGCCTGTTTGAGTCTGCCGGCATTGCGACCGAGGATGCGCTCAAGCCCACCGTCGCGCCAGAAATCCCAGAGGAGAAGGTATTTGCCGTTTCGCTTGAGAATGCCGACTTCGTAGCTGGCGCCGGGCACGTGGATGGCATGGTCGCATTTGCCGAGATCATGGACGGTGAGCCCTTCGGGCAGGGGATGATCGCCCACGTATTCCCCGTACCAGGCATAGTTTGTCTGGCCGCAGCGAAACTCCAGACCCAGGCGTCCACAGGCCGCCTTGAGGGCATCCATGTCGTTGATCTCCAGTTCTATTCTGGCAATGTGTGACATGAGTCCTCCTCTAGTGGCCGGTCACTGGTAGCCTATTTTCGCGTTTCTCTGTCCACTGATCACTGACCACTGGCAGCGGTGGGTTGATCACACCCTGGTCGTAAACCTTCTTGGGAATGATGGCCCAATAGCCCGGGTGACACTTCCGCATGAGGGCTTTTGCTTCATCGAGGTTTCCGGCTTCGATGATCCTCATCCCGCAGGCGGGGGGGTCATGCCTGCTGGGCACAAGAATTTGCCTGAGGTTAAAGGCAACGAAAATCATGAGAGATCCTCCTTCTGATGCTGTTGTCGTTCCTTGATGCGTTTGTCGAATTCCAGAAAACTGGATTGCCGATAAGTTCGGCAGTGTTCGGTGAGGTAGACCTCAAAGAGGGCTTCGAGGTGAGGTTTCAAGGGAATTCGATGGATCGTGAATTGCCCTTGGAGCACACCGATGGCATAGGCGGTGTTGGAGCCCGGATTCTTCATGGCTCGGCGAATCAGGGATCGTGGTGGAATGAGAGAGTGCATAGGACCTCCTTGGTGAGGTAGGAAGATGGGGAGGTTCTGGAGTTGGGTGGTGGCTGGCGGCCCGGCCCCCTACCCCCGGATTTCAAAAGTGGCAGACGGGAAACACATGGTCGGAATGCAGAGACGCCACAGATGGCTGTGGCTCCTGTGCGGCACGCTGATTGCGTGAGGATGTTCAGATGAGAGAATCTTCCTTCAGGAGGCGCCGGATTCTTGATGCTTCCCTGCAGGGCAGAATCCAGATCTCCGAAATATTGCCGCAGTGTTCGCAGCGGAAAAGCTCCTGCGTGCGGCTGGACTCTATCGGTTCTTTGTTGATTGTGATTCCCGACGCTTCCTTGCAGTGAGGACAGATATAATAGATGGTCATTTCGTTGCCGAGGTCACGGATGTGTATGGTCATGGGCGTGCTCCTTCATTTTCGGATCGACGCGATTAAGCGGTCCTGATTCTTCGTACTTCGCGGACTTTGTTTTCGGGACTGTTGGCAAGGCGCGCCCGCGTCTTTGCCCACTCGCGAAGGGAAGAGATTCCTTCACGCATAGTCTTGGAGAGAGGTACGATGTTTCCGATAGCAGCATCGAACCCATCGAAGAGGCTGTCTTTGGCAACCTGTTCTATTTCTGCCCCGGTAAACCCGTCGAATGTCATCACTGCTGCATCCTCGGGGATTGCCGAATTGTATTTGCGGTTGACGATCCCAATGATCTCCCGGCGCTCTTCGATGGTGGGAAGGTCCACAAAGAAGATGGCATCGAAGCGCCCTGCCCGCAGAAATTCAGGTGGAAGCTGGTCGATGTTGTTGGCGGTAGCCATGACCAGAATGGGAGACCTGGTCTCCTGAAGCCAGATGAGCAGCGTCCCGAGCATCGCGGCGCTGGTTCCGGCATCGGTGTTTCCACTCGCCTGAGCGCCGGCGAGCGATTTTTCGATTTCATCGCACCAGACCAGACATTCGCCGAAGGCATCGATCACGCGCGTTGCTTCACGCATGCGCCGCTCGCTCTCACCCACCAGGGAGTGCTTGAGCGCGCTCACGTCAAGGCGGATGAGCGGCCAGCCGAGAATCGATGCTGTGGCTTTGCAGCTGAGCGACTTTCCGGTGCCGGGGACACCGACCAGAAGGATGCCCTTTGGCCTGGGGAGGTGTTCCTGTCCCGGTTCAAAAGCCTTGGCACGATTGGCGATGTAGGCCTTGAGGTTCCCAAGGCCGCCCACATCGCGGATGTCCGCAGGTTCCCAGAACTCCATGAGCCCTGATTTGCGGATCATCTGAGCTTTGACTTCGGTGATGACCCGGTGGCTGAACCTCCCTTCCCGGACTAGGGACAGGGCGAAGGCGGTTTCCGCTTCAAATTCGGTAAGCCCGCGCGCCGCACTGGCACTGGCCTGGTCGGTCGCCACCTGCACTTCTCGGCCTTCCCCGTCGAGGACGCTGGCGCCCCTGGCAAGGTCCTCCTGCATGAGAAAGAGTTCGGATTCGGTTGGGAGCGGCAGGTCGATTACGTGGAAGAGTTTTTCGATTTCCGGCCGGAGTTGCACCACCGGGGTGATCATCAGCAGGCAGGAACCGTGAGACTTCCAGTTCATCACCCCGTTCTGGATGGCCTGGATGACTTCAGGAATCTCCAGGAAGAGATGCAGATTGTGGGCGAGGAGCACCGTGTCTTGTTTGCGGTCGAGCCAGTTCACGGCTTCCACCGGGTCTCTGATTTCGTCGACAACATGATGCTTGCCAGCCTCTCGAAAGCCTTGGAGGCAGTCCCAGACGAAAAAGTTCCAACCCTCGCAAACAACACTTTGCTCGGCCCGGTGCGGTTCCTGGGTGAGCAGGCAGATCGCCGGATATCCGGCTCTAAGATATGGGCTCAGCATAATTCAGCCTCCTGTAGAAGGGACACTGCGTGCAGATACTTCGATCCTTGCAGTGGGGGCAGATACACGCTGGATCGGCATGGGTTGCCGCCACCTGCATCAGACGCCTCAGGGTGATCGACATGGGCTTGCCGATGGCCCATGCCAGGCGGCGCAAAATCCGGGATTCTTCCTTGGTGAGTTGGGGGGTGTAGGCCATGCATGTTGCTCCTCGGGTGGGGTAAAAGGGGCCACCACCCAATCCCCCCACCACCTTGGGAAAGAGCCGATGGCGGGGGGATTAGGCGATTAGAAGGGGATGTCGTCTTGCTCATACACATGAGGCGGCGGCGTCGGATCGGGCGACCCTGCTGGTCTCTGGGCAGGCGGTCGAGCCGGTGGCTGCTGCTGGCGAGGGGGTTCCTGAGCACCGCTGTGATGCTGCGGGGAGTTGCCGTTGCCGCCAATGAGCTCCAACTGGTTGATTCTGATTTCAACCGAGCTCTTGTTGTTGCCCTGGTCGTCCTGCCAGGTGCGCTGCACCAGCTGGCCCGAGATCCCGACCTTGGAGCCCTTCTTCAGGTACTCCCCGGCGATTTCGGCCGTACGCCCGAAGGCCGCCGCTCGAAACCAGTGGGTGCGCTTCTGGGACTCGCCGTTGCTGTCGCGGTAGTGCTCCGAGACGGCGATGTTGAGGTTCGCGACGGCCAGGCCCTGCTGGGTGTACCGCACATCCGGATCCTGGCCGAGGTTGCCGATGACCGAAACGGAATTGAGCATGGTTGCTTCTCCTTTGTTGGGTGATCGATCTGAATTGTTACCGGGATGACGAGACGGGTGAATCGGGAATTACTGGATTCCTTGACCGATTCACCCATTCCTCGCTTCACCGTCTCTCAGGCTGCCCTGGCCCAATTTCTCGGCCCGTGGCGGCGGGGAGCACGACCTCCGGTCACTCTAGCCGCAACTCGCGCCGAAGGGAGAGCCAGCGATCGATTGAACTGTTTCACTTCCGACAGACAGCAATGAAATATCTGACGCGGAGAGGGGGTGACACGGTGATGGAGAGATGCAGAAATCCCTGACTTCCCGGGGTCGCCTGCCCCTTCATCTCCGCGTCCCCGGGTCTCCGGGTCTCCCCCTCACGCGCTAGCGGGTTTCCCGGATGACGACCTGCTGGCCTTCATCGGAAATGGTTCCCTTCACGCGCTGTGTTCGTCCAGTTGGAAGTCGTTCGGAGGAGAGGAACCTGACCCGGTGATTGATGTGAGCGTAAAGTCCGTCTGGAGTTTCCGCGACTATCTGCGGCGTGAAGGCAAAGGTCATTGTCTTTCCGGCAAAGATCTCCGGAGCGTTCGCGAAGATTCTGGCTTCAAGGCTCTGGATGTAGGACTCCGTCGATTCGGAAAAAGCCTTGTAGGCGAGAAACGCCAACGGCTGAATCCAGCCGAGAGAGTAGTTGATGGCCTTCATGGTGTTGTTGGCGTCGCGCATCCTCTCACAGCCGAAGCGAACCAGTTCCCAGTCCTTGGCATCCTGAGCCGGCCAGGTCCCGAACATGGCCGTCTGTATACTTTCCTCCAGGATGAAAAGTGAAAAGGTGACCAGGCCGGTTACTGAAATGTAAATAGCGAGCACTGAGAGAATCGCTTTTCCCCTTCTGGTGATTCTCATCCAGATCCTGCGAAACCTCCAGATCACTTGATCACCTTGCGCAAGGTGTAGGTCACATCCCCGTTGGCCAATCTCTTGGAGACGATCGCCTTGAAGGCCTCACCCGCAGTGATCTTGGTGGCCTCATCCTTTGCCGGACCCATCGCAAAGACCGGAGTTTCGGCCGTGTAGGCAACACCGCTAAGGGTCCTCTCCTCCTGGATGAAGATCACGCTGAAGGGGTTGCCATTTTTGTCGATCTTGTCGGCCAGGACCTTGTTTGCTTTGGTGTTGATCAGAACATCCTCGGCTTGCGCGAAGGCCGGGATGAGAAGGGAAATAATCAGGGCCAGTGTGGTGATTCTTCTCATGGATTGTCCTTTCGTGATGGTTGGCTTTTTGGTTCGGGTTTGTCGTTCGTGGTTTCTGTTACATTCATATGGTCTTGGTTGATCACCTCCTTCCCAGTTCAAGGTCTTCGTAAAACTCCCGACACCAGTCGGGACGGGGCTCCCGGCGACAGGTCTCTTTGAAGGTCCACCGGGTCGGCGACGGATCAAGGACGGGCTTTATTCCGGCGACCAGGTGAAAGAGGCTGAGGATGATCCCGAGCAGGATGACGACAGTGAATCGTGCTTTCATGGAAAACCTCCTTTCACCAGCGACAGACAGAAACTCAATTCCGCCTGTGGTTGATTCACGGTGGGGTGGTCGAGGCCACCACCGCTCAGCGGACTTCCCCAATGCCGCGGAGTGGTGGAAAAATCGCCACCACCCATTCCGCTGACTACCCGAGACCGGCAAACGGTTCCTGACAGGCCGCAGAGTCGGGTCCCGTGCGAGCTGTGCCTGCGCAAGCGAGCACCACCGACAAATTGCTTGACCAAAGGGCACAGGGCTTCTCCTCGGAGAGACGGAGGGCGCTGGGGCGAGGCGGACTGGTGAAGCTGAGCCCCACAGCCCCCATGCGTGCGAACCGAGCCTGCGATGGTGAGCCCCACGACACATCGAGGGATTTGGGTGAACACAAAAAAGGGGGAGAGAGCCGGAGGCCAGAATGAGCTTCCGACTCCCTCGGTTGGGATTACGTGGTGGCTGTCCGCCCCGCCCCCTGCCCCCAAGCTGGGCGAGCAAAGCGCGGCGAATAGAGAGCGCGATAGAGCCAGGTGCGCTCCCAGCGGGTGGCTAGAAGGCGAGCGAGGCTTCGCCCGAGGACCGGGCACAAGCGGCAGTATAGGTGCAAAGCATTGAACTGATGCTGCAGCGCGGATCGTTTCATGGAGCACCTCCTCACGCCGCCCTGGCGGGCAATGCCGCTTTGGCCTCGTTGTATGCCGCCCAGATCGCCGTCCATTCGTGAGCACGAAATGCCGGACCCTTCATGAGGCCGCGCTGGAGCTTGTAGAGATTGCGACCCAAGGCGCTCAGTTGCGTCGGAATGGCGGTACGGATGCGGCTGATGAAGTTCTGCGTGGTCCTGGAAAGACGCAACCGCGATTCAAGGTAGCGTTTGCGGACGTTGTAGAAGGACCAGAAGACACTGGCGCGATCGCCCGTGACGTTCGAGGCGAAAACCGCCTTGCCGATTTCTTTAAGGTCATCGACCGACCCGCAGGCCCTGACCTTGGCGAGCAGCATCTGAAACCATGATGGCTGCCGGGAAATCCAATCGTCTTCCGTGCCGTCGTCACCGAACTTGTGATACCCGATGGTTTCGGGTTCGGTATGATCGTTAAGACGCTCTTCGGCCCGCTGCACCGCTGCGACGACGTGGTGGCGACCGAAACGGGGCGGTTCCCCCAGGGCCCGGGCATATTCACGCAGCTTCGCCGTGGGAATGTCGGCAAAGTCATCCTGCTTTTCGGTTTCGACCTCGGCGACGGCAACCAGGAACTTGTGCAGATAGCCGAGGGTAGCTTCAGCTCCCCGATGCTGGACCCAGCGGAAGATTTCCGCCGCAACCCGCTGATCTGCATCGAGCACCACGAGGGCATCGGCAAGTTGAATCGCTTCCTGATGGCTGCAGCGTGCTTTGGCGGCTATATGCTCGGGGCGCAGATGCCGGGGACAGGTGTCGCCGACATCATGGGCCGCGACGACCTCGTGCATTTCCCGAGGGATACCTTCCCAAACCTGGCGATCCAGTTGCCTATAGAACCGTGGCCGATGATCGCTCTCAACCAGAAAACCCGCCTCAACCGAGGCGCAATCAACGGAATACTCGGGCCAGAAGTGAATCGATGGCGAAAGACCGGGATACATGACAGCCTCCTTTCTTCGGCAAAGCCGTAATAGATTCGAAGATGACAGACGGGGATGAAATGCCGCGCCAGGCTTTATCGGCGCGGCAAAAGTAAGTGAGTATAGGCGAGATGCTTACACCCCGGCGCAGCACTGCACCGTGATACCGTGGCGACAACGCTGACCAACCTGGACCGAAGGCACCCAGCGCCAACTGCCGGGCCAACAAGGAAGAGGCTGCCAGGACCCGCAACCAAGCGAGCGAAGAGCCCGAGGCCCCTCGACCGGGAAGACAATGACGGCACGCCCGAAACGCGCCGCCGCCTGACACGTGAACCAGGTGCCGACGGACTGGCCGACGACAAACGCAACAACCCCGACGGAGGTCCGAACGAGCACCTGAGACCGGGAGAAGAGAGCCGCAACGTAATCCCGGCGCGAACAACCTGGAACCGCCAAACCCGTAACAATTTCCCCGCCGCGCGCCAGGAAGGACTGAAGCAGATGAGCAGACGCAGCAGGAGCCTGAGAGAGCGACCCCGGAAGAAACACCCGCGCCCCCTTGACCGCACCCAACCGAAGAACCGCCTGGAGCGCGAACAGATCAGCACCCAACGCACCGCCCGAGCCGACCGAACAGCCGCGAGCGACCAAGGAAGAGACGACTTGTGACACCCTGCCAGCCCACGAAGCCGGCAGCGCCCGAGAACCGACAACAGCGACCAAACGACCTGACATGACGCACCTCCCTAACCCGCAAGCCATTGAATAGCCCGCTGAACGACATCCCCATGACAAGGTAGCGGCTTACAGCAACAAACGAGCACGACCCGCCCGCCTGCCTTATGAACCTGAGCCAACTGAGCCAAGAGCCGATAAACCGCACCCCGCTCCTGGATGGACTGCCAGAGCCAATGCCTGTACTTCTCGATGACCTCTTCCCTGGTCCCATCCCTGCCTATCCTGAACCTATTACCCAGCACGAACGGCCTGCGAATGTTGACGACATGCACGCCCTCCTCGGAACCCCCGAACCGCCTGTTCACAACCTTGACCATGATGACACCTCCCATGAAAGATGAACCCCGACCAACCAACACACACGAGATGAAAACTCTCCACCACCACCAGCGGGGAGCGTGGCGGGCCGTCTGTCAAGGGGGCATGGTTCTTAGGTCTGCGGGCATCTTTCAAAAGGCGACGATTGAGGTAAACCGAAATGCCCGCAGGCCTTAGAATCCATGCTGGGCTGGGGAAAAATACTCTTTTTTTGGCTAGCGCTTTATCGGGCAAAAAAAGGAAGATTTTTCGCCAGCCCATCCACCCCTTGACTGACGGCGGGGACCCGCTGGTAAACTGGGGCAAGTTGTGTGTGGTGGTAAAGCGCGGACCTCCCACTTTGCGAGGCGGCGTGACGGGGCTGCAGGCTGGAAATCCTAGCAAGGCCGTGCCGCGGCGGTTTGCGGCGCGCCTTGCAACCCAGCCTGCAGCACTGGCGCGACGACCGCTAGTGGGAGGATGCCGCGCCCACCGAAGAACCGGGGACCACTCTTGTGCGAAGCACTTGTTCCACTGCAACCAGCACGGGAGCCGGGAACTTGGCATTGATCGAGAAGAAGCTGGAAATGCCGCGCTGGTTGCTTGTTCCACCCCGCAGCGCCGGCGCGAACTGCCGAGGATTTCGACTTTATTGGAATGGGTCAGGTCAGAGCGAAAACTGCGCCGGCGGGAGGACAGACTTACATAGACCGACGGACTATCCCGCAGGGCAAGGGCGGCACCACTGCCGCCCGAAGCCCGTCGCGCCTGGGACCCCACTACAGATCCACATAAGACATTGAATTGTGGGTGCTTTGCAACCTTTTCCCGCTTTTGAAAAGCCGCTTCTCGTGTTCTCCAACGTTATTCAGAGCCAGTAATTACGATGCAAACCGGGGGTGCTGATGGGCGTAATGCCTTACACAGGTACGGGAGCTTAAGAGTGTTTTCTATTTGCTGTTTTTATTTTTTTTTCTATAATCCGAACGTTAGCTTAGTGGAGGGTTTAAGCTTTGAAAGGAGGTGGAAAAAGGATTCCCGCATGGAAGCATCCTCGTTCGGGTTCTACTACTGCACACATTGCGATCACAATATTTCTTCCTTAACCGCTTGGAATGTAGACGATGCAAAGAGAATCATTTCATTATCCATATTGAGTTCTCCTCGATCTGGACGTGCTATCCGGTGGGTTTTTAGCCGACCCATAAAGCAGGACTTCGACAAGGTGTTCCCCCATCAGAAGGGCGCTCAATGCGGTTATAGAGAGCAAGGCCGATTCAATTGCATCAGATATTGAAGAATCTTTAGATACAGTCAAGAAGGTGGGAATCCATGGATTGGTGAATATAGGAGCTCAACCAGCCATGAGCAAACGCAGACGCAAATCAATACAAGAGAAGATTTCTATAGCCAGGGTTCTGAGTGTTTCTATCACGTGTTTCCTGACGATTCTTTTTGCTGTAGCTGCAGATCCTCAGATCCCGCCGGAGATTTCTCCTTCACACAAACGAATCGTGCTCCTTCACGCCTATGGAGATGAGATACCGGTTTATCAAAAGACCAGCCCCGCTTTTATCACCGCGATGGAAGCCGGGGGCGTGAGCCGGGATGACCTCTTCTTCGAATACCTGGACCTGACGCGCAACAAAGGCGCAGAGTATCGCCGAAACGTGGCTGAACTGCTCCGTTACAAATACGCCGAGAAAAAGATCGACCTGGTTGTCACTCTGCACGGGATGGCCGTGGATTTCCTCGTCAACGAAGGCAGGGAGCTTTTTGCCGGGGCGCCCGTTCTGTCCTACCTGACCTATGAAACAACCAGGATAGAAGGCACAGATCGCCGGTTTCTATTATTGCCGATGCAGGTAGACAATCAAGGGACTCTGGAGGTGGCATTGGAGTTTTTCCCCATGACCAGACGGGTCGTGTACATATTGGGGGTTGGCGAGGGAGAAAGGAGGTTGGAAGCCGAGGCTAAAAGCGCCTTCGCGCCCTGGCAGGGGAAACTGGAATTGGAGTTTACGAGCAACCTCACCGTGGAGGAGATGTTGAAGCGGGTATCAGAACTTCCTCCCGGCAGTGTTGTTATGTACAACAATGTCTGGACCGACAAGACGGGGCGGACCTTTATCGGCAGGGAGATCGGTGAAAAAGTTGCCAAGACCGCCAATGCGCCTGTCTTCAGCTTCTATGACACGCTTATCGGCAGGGGGATTGTCGGGGGCTCTCTTTTGAGTTTCGAGGCGGAGGCTGCAAGAGCCGGGAGATTGGCGCTGGACATTCTGGGCGGGAACCTTGTTCTTACAGAACCCGTAACGGTTCTCGATGCCGGGAAGACACCCATGTTTGACTGGCGTGAGCTTAAGCGCTGGGGGCTTACCGAGGATAAGCTCCCTCCGGGAAGTGTCCTGGTCAACTACAGCCCTTCGTTCTGGGAACGGTACAAGAAGTATGTGATTGGCTCCGCCGGGTTTGTTCTCGCACAGTCATTACTCATAGCTGGACTCTTGCTGCAGCGGCGGAGGAGGAAAAAGGCCGAGGATAAACTGAGGGAATATGCTGAACATCTGGACAATATGGTGCAGGAGCGTACCGCCGACTTGGTCAAAGCCAATGCAAGCCTTGAAATGGAGATTGGCCAGCGCAAGCGGGCGGAACTCTCGCTTCGGGATTCTTTAGACAATATCGACCTCGTTCTCAACGCGAGTTACCATATTCTCTATCGTTGCGAAGCCTTCGGTGATTTTGACGCAACCTACATCAGCGGTAATGTTGAAACGGTCTTTGGTTACACGCCGAACGAATTCTTACAAAAAGGCTTTTGGGCAAGCAAGATTCATCCCGAAGATAAAACACGCGTTTTTGCAGAGCTTAATCAACTCTTGGATCATGGATTTCACAAGCACGAATATCGGTTCCAACACAAAAATGGCTCCTGGCGCTGGGCCTATGACGAGTTGAAACTTGTGAAAGATGAACAGAGCAACCCAAGAGACATCTTAGGAAGCATTGTTGACATCACCGACCGCAAGAAAGCCGAGGAACTTACCCGAATACGTATGGGCTTGCTGGAATACTCCGCCACGCATTCTCTTGACGAGCTGCTTCAGAGAACATTGGACGAAATAGGGTCATTGACGAACAGTCCCATTGGGTTCTACCACTTTATCAGCGAGGATGAGAAAAGCATTCACCTGCAAGTGTGGTCGACCTGGACCATGAAAGAGTTCTGCACGGCGGAAGGAGAAGGTCTGCACTACCCGGTCGATCAGGGGGGCGTCTGGACGGACGCTATCAGGGAAAGACGCGCGGTCATTCACAATGATTACGCTTCACTGCCACACCGCAAGGGAATGCCGGAAGGACACGCGGCTGTCATCCGGGAACTGGTTGTGCCTATAATGAGATCGGGCAGGATCGTGGCCATCCTCGGCATTGGCAACAAACCTGAGGATTACACCGAAAAGGACGCTGAAACGGTTTCATTCCTCGCAGATGTAGCCTGGGAGGTTGCCCTGCGAAAGCGGGCGGAAACCGAACGGGAACGGCTCATGGCGGCCATCGAGCAGGCGGGCGAAATCGTCATGGTCACCGATCCCGCAGGTGCGATCCAATACGTCAACCCGGCTTTCGAGCAAGTGACCGGGTATAGCCGCGAGGAGGTCCTCGGGAAAAGCCCGAAGATCCTCAGAAGCGGCATGGAGGATAAGGGGTTCTACCGCCATATCTTTGAAACCGTCTCCTCAGGGCGAACTTGGGAGGGGCGTAAGGTCAACAAGCGAAAGGACGGGACATTCTACACCGAGGATGCCACTATTTCGCCGGTTCGCGATGCCTCGGGCCTTATCGTCAACTATGTGGTCGTGAGTCGCGACATCACCGAGCATCTGCGCCTGGCCGACCAGTTTCAGCAGGCGCAGAAGCTGGAATCCGTAGGACGGTTGGCCGGCGGTGTGGCCCACGATTTCAACAACATGCTCGGCATCATCCTCGGTTATTCAGAAATAGCCTTGATGCAGGCCGGCGAAGATACAACTCTCCATGAGAACCTCACTCAAATTCGCAAAGCCGCCGCTCGCGCCGCCGACCTGACCCGTCAACTGCTGACCTTTGCCAGAAAGCAGATCATCGATCCCAGAGTGCTCAATGTCAACGCGGCCGTCGAAGGCATGCTGAAGATGCTGCGGCGGCTCATGGGCGAGAACCTCGACCTTGCCTGGTTGCCCGGCAAGGGCCTCTGGCCGGTCAAGATGGACCCGACCCAGGTCGACCAGATTCTGGCCAATATTTGCGTCAACGCCCGGGATGCCATAACCGATGTGGGCAAAGTCACCATCGAAACGGAAAACGTCGTGCTGGATGAGGCCTATTGCGCCGCTCACGTAGGCTTTGTTCCGGGGGAGTTTGTCGTCCTTGCCGTAAGCGACAACGGTTGCGGCATGGACGAGGAGACCAGGAAAAACGTCTTCGAGCCTTTCTTCACCACGAAAGAAATGGGCAAAGGCACAGGTCTCGGGCTTTCCACGGTGTACGGCATCGTCAAGCAGAACAACGGGTTCATCAATGTCTACAGCGAACCCGGCCGGGGGACCACCTTCAAGATCTACCTTCCGCGGCACGAGGGCATGGTCGAGACCGGGGCTGCCAGGGAGGTCGAGTTCACGCAAGGCCGCGGAGAAACGGTGCTTCTGGTGGAGGATGACCAGAGAATGCTGGAAATGAGTAAGCGATTACTGGAAGCGCTGCGTTACACCGTCCTGGCGGCGGCTACACCGACCGAGGCGATGCGCCTGGCTGGAGAACACGCGGGCAAGATCGATCTTCTGATGACCGACGTGGTCATGCCCGAGATGAACGGCCGGGAGCTGGCGGGAAGGCTTCTGGCAAGCCGGCCGGGGCTGAAGTGCCTGTTCATGTCGGGCTACACTGCCAACGCTATCTCGCACCACGGTGTCCTGGAAGAAGGCGTGCAATTCATCCAGAAGCCTTTCAGCATGAAGGACCTGGCAGCGAAAGTGCGGATGGCTCTGGATTCGTGAGGGAGAACAGAGGTCAGGGACCAGGAACCAAAGGTTCATTCCACCTTCGACTTATGAATGTCGGCTGTTCCGTTGCCGCCTGGGATGATCAGTGTCACAGCACAGTGCCTGGTGAGCCTATAATGCCAGGCGTCACCGTAGCAAATCCGCTTGCAACGCTTCCGAGATGTTCCCGACTTTGTCTGTGACCATGGTTGGTTCGAAATAATTCTGATAGCGTGGATCGATGGGAAAGGCCGGCTTATAGACTGAATCCAGAGGCTCGGTCGAGCCGAGATATGTTCGACGGCATCCGCGATGGCCATTCGCGAGAAGTATTTTTGGATCAGGCCTGGCTGTCAGAAGTCTTAGGGTGCAAAGGAGAAAAGCATTCGATTGGGCAAGTGCCATCGCCCCGGGTGAAAGCTTCTTCTTGTATAGGGAATAGAATCCCTTGGTGCGTTTGACGATTCTGAGTCTGTAACCCCGGAGAGTTTGGATTTCTCTCACGAATTCTACGACATCCGGAATGGGATCCAGTGGCTTGAGAACAACGGTCGTCGAGTCCATGTCTCTCAATTTGATATCAGGGAGAAAGAGTTTATGGTGAACGCATTCATGGAAGAAGGGGCTTTTCAGGAGGGGTATTACTACAGAAACAAAAGAGGGAAGCGTGATTTCATGGTTTTCGACAATGAAATTGAGCTCGGCTTTGAGTTCGGTGATGGGTCTGGATGTCGGGTCCAGAACCAAACCATACAAGAAGGCTATACCTGCGTTCAGGCACTGGTGGATAATCTTTCCTTGGCGAAACCGGGTGTTTTGAAGTTTTCCAAAACCTACGAGCGCATTGTGATCAAAGCTTTCGATGCCGCTGAAAAGTGCCAGGCAACCGGAATTGACCGCCAAGTCCAAATTGTCATCCCGGACGAAGAAATCGCTCGTCACCAGAGCACTCCATTTCCGAAAGTAGCCCTCTTCCCTTAATTCTCGAAGCAGGGTGATTTTGTCGACCAGGTGCCTCCTGACAGGCGAGGCGAAGGTGTTGTCCAGAAGATTGACGACTCCTTGTTTGCCATAGGTTGCGAACTGCGCCTCAAGCTGTTCCCGGAGGTATTGCACCTCATAGGTCCTGTATTTGGCCTTTTCCGCGGTGAGTGAGCAGAAATTGCAGCTGAAGTAACAGTTCCTGCTGGATTCTGCGTAGGTTACAATCTGCGGCTTCAGCCAGTAGGCAAGATCGTAGCGCGGTAGCGCCCAACCTTTTTCACGGAAAGACGGTGCGACGTATTCTTCTCCCAGAGCCTCTTCGATTACTTCACTCAACTGTTCGATGTCTCCGGTGCAGCAATAGTCGAAAAATTGCTTTGAATAGCGGGAAAGAGCACGAATTGCGGGGCCTCCAGCAACGACAACAGCCTTTTTGTTCTTGGTTTTGACGTAGGCCGTTATGTGAAGCATTCGATCAAAAGCCGTGTTGAGGCCGGTCAAGACCAACATGTCAGGAAAGGCCAGAAGCTTCTCATCTTCCAGTGGCCCGCTATATACCTCGTCATAGAGTCTGATGTCGCAGAGATCGGGTGAGAACAATCCTGCCAGATAGGCGATTGTCATCTGATGAGGTATTTTGTTTTGGCGCCTGACAGGGATTCGCAGTTCATCGAAATAGCAGTTCACGATGAGAATCCGTTTCAGATGAGAAGCCTTCATTGACTCTCCTTGAAACAGGAATCCAATACCGGTCTCTCCCCCCTATAATCCCCCCTCTCTACCCATGGCCTGCCTGGAAGTTGCTGCCCGGCCGGGAAGGGAGGCGATGATGGCGGGATGGGGAGGCATGGACGTAGAGAGATAGGAGGAGAAGGTATCAGGTTCTCCTGAAGTCGGGGAGGCACGAGGAACAGGGGTTAAGGCCCGCTGCCCTTGCGTCACTGGTGGTTTGATATTCCAGGGTCATCCGCTGGGCGCTGCTGCATCCTGGCCGGTGATACAGCTTGGATGATGCAAGGTAGAAGTATTCTTCGCATGAGCCGAAAATGCCCTTCTTAGCTTGCTTCGCAGCAGTTTCCAGGTCGAAATAGCTCTCCCAGTCGGAATAGCCTTGATAAGAGATGGCGTAGCCATGCTCGACCATGAGGCGGTTTATGCAAGCGTCTTCAACAAAAACTCCGGCCAGGATGCGGTTGCGGTCATCCCGGGATCTGCCCGTAGTTCTCAGCATGATTGCAGCTCCCCTGGGAAGAAGCCATTGAAGGTGAATAGCGGTAAGTTTTGCAAGAGTGTGTAAGGTGCTCATATCTACGCCAAGATACCCGCACTGTTGCTTCGCATGGTCGTCGCTGCCCGTCTCGGGAGCATCAACGGCAAGGAGTCGGATCGTATCAACAATGGCAAGAGGGCTCAGGGACACCTTGATGGTATCCCCGTCGATGACTTTGATGACCTTCGCTTCATATGTGCCGTAAGCGGCTATGCCGACTTCTAGAGAGAGGGAGATGTGCCGAAGCTCAGGATCGTCGGACTTGAAAAGAAATCTACCAGGACCCATGTGATTTCCTCCGGACTAAGTGGTGGCCGGCCGCCCCGCCCCCTTGCCCCATGCCGCTTGACCATCGCGGTTGAAATTTGGAGCGTTGGAGAACCATTTGCATTCCTACTTGAATCATGGAACCTCTCTCCGAATCACATCTCGAACCGGCAAAGCTCTGCTGTCGAGAAAACTTCTGATTCTCAGGGGGAGGCCCTTGTTATGAAAGAGAAACCGCATCGGGTTCTCAAACCCGATCCTCGCCAGAATCGGCAGTGGCAGCTTGGTAATAAACGGGGAAAGGTAGGCTTTTTCCGTCCACGTGTGCCGTGGTGCGGGCCAATCAGTGCCAAGGAGGATGCGATCCCCGATGGTGTCTCTCCGAGCAAGTTCGAGTAAGCCCTTAAAGTATCGACCGGCCGTCTCCCTGCTTAGGGCCATATCGTTGTAGGCAAGGTCGGCATAGACATGCTCGTGATCCATCATGAGCCTCTCGATTACGGCAGCCCACGAGGTCTGTTCGGGGTAGTTGTGCACGTCGCCTCCAAAATGAGCCAAGTTGAGGTATAGCCGCTTGTATCTCTTGAGAACCGGGGACCAGTTTGCTGGGTGGGCCAGGCTTTCGACCAGTTCCCGGCACCTCATCAACTGGAGGTTGAAAGCACCACCCCGGCTGCAATGCGCGGTGACGGGAATTTCATTGGCTTCGCAGTAGTCGTAGATTTCATTGAGCGCGGCAGACACATCGACGGAATTGTAAAGCGAACCGGGGGCCGGGTGATACCCAAAGGGCGGATAGAGCTTCACCCCCAAATAGCCCATTTGTTCCAACGCCATTTGGACCAGGGTGACAGCGTTCGGTTTGCGCGGGTCAAACATGATGAATGGCAGCAGCATCCCCTCGTGCCGTGCATAGAATCCAGCGATCAGTCGGGAGATAATCTCGATTTGGAAATGGTAAGGAATTTCCGCATTCTCCTCGAAAGCTTCCTCCAGGTCCATAATGAGCGGTGTGGCCAGGATGATTCCCGCCTCGACCATCTCTTTCACCAGTTGGTCTGCTACGGCTGCAATCTGCGAATTCATGATATCCATGGCTTCATGGATCCGATCGTATTTGATTCCCGGCCAAAGACGAGTAGCCAGGAGCGCAAGATTGTGGGTGAGGGGGGTTCGAAGCATCTTTTCACGCACATGAGCCCGCTTCTTGATCAGGTTGTCCGGAATGAAGTTGAAGTTGAAAAGGTGGCAATGGACATTGATAAGGCGTCTACTTACCCTGCCTGCCAAAGGATTCTGCTTCTTCTGCTCGATCACTGGCGCTCTTTCCGTGTTGACGAGCCCTTTCAGGCGATGCCCCTGTACCATCTTTGAAGGTACTCGTCGGCGGTCTCTTCCCGGAACCTGGCACCCTGTGCTTTTCTCGTGTTGAACCATGTCCGCACGGCATGTTCGAAGGCTTTGTACATTCCAGGCCAGCGCTCCCTGTTGCGATTGACGAGTTTCATGTTCGGTGAGCAGATAAAAGGGCAGATGACGCACCCGACCCGGTTCCAGCCTTCATCGTAGAGGCTTGGATAAGGCAGATTCCGTGATTCGATGAACTCCCAAACCGCCCATTCCTTCCAGTCGAAGATGGGCTTGTAGATGTGGGTCTGCTCGCGTTTGTTGTGGTCGACTCGCGGCCGCTCCGACCTTTTTCGGGACTCCTCCGCGCGGATGCCCATGATTCGTTGCCTCAGAGGGATGTGTCGTGATGGGAGCTTTCTCAGGTAGTCGCAGCACCACCGCTTGGTTCGAAGCGGGGGGAATTTTCGCTTAACCATCTCGAAGAAGCTGTGCTTGGGATAAAGAAACTTCACTTCCGGATAATGCTGCCGCACAAACTTGGCGACTTCGGGCGGTTCGATACCCACGTTGTAAAAGCACTGGTGATGCACTCCGGCCTGGCGGACGAGATCGAGGGTTACGATGGAATCCTTGCCGCCCGAGAAGGCAACGAAATAGCCTTCCGGCGGCGCATGTTCAATGATGAAGGTGACCGCCTCATCGATCAGCATCTCCAGCTCCATCACCTTCTTTGGAGCAGCCTTTTTCGCAACTCGTGCCATTTGCACTCCTTGAGTTCATGCATGGCAGTGAGCCCGCACATGGGTCCATAATGCCAGCGCCAGGCGTTGCACTCGACGCGCATCCAGACGCATTTGGAATGCTCGCGCCGAGGTTTCTTCCGGGTTGGTTCGCAGAGGAGCACCGGGTGATCCGGGGGGAGGCGTGAGAATGTCACCATGTCGATAATTGGACCCGTCCGCGCGAAAAGATGCCAAAATTACCAGGGTTCCAAGACCCAACTCACCGGGGTGGGTGGGTAAGGGTGGGGGAGAGTCAGACCGCGCTTTTTTGCCCAACCTTCCGCCTTACCCTTTCCATCCCCTCTGCAAGACGTGAACGGTGTTCATCGGACAGCGATCGCTCCCTGGGGGCCGTCTCCCTGAGCTCATGAGGACGCAGGGACTTCCCGGTGTATTCCTTCGGCTTCCTCTTGTTGAGCTGCCTCTGCCGCCTGATCATGGGCATCGTGGCGTAGTCCTTTCTCCGGCAGACCGGCTCACCGACAAACCAGGTGCGTTCCTCAAGGCCAGGATCGATGGGACAGAGATTGGCGCTGCAGGTCTTGAAGTGTTGGCATTCCATGCTGCGTGCAATGCTATCCCTGGTCTGAAGGAGGCCGAGCTTTTCCGCTTCCCGGCGGGATGGATTTGATGCCGAGCTTCTTCTCATAGAGGGCCGTGAAAGCCGAAAGTGCCGCTGGCCCGGCAAAGCCCGACATGCCAATGAGAAAACTCTGAAGAAATGGTTCCAGGTTCATGCAGCGAAAAAGGTAGCTCGCCATCACCCCGGTGAATCCCGAGACTATGCAGCACGAGATGAACTGGGAAATCGTCAGTTTCCTTGGAGACATGAAGAGCTTGGCAAACCCGCCGAAGATGGCGAGCAAAGCCGACAAGATGAGGATTTTCACTTCCTGGACCGTGAAGAAATCATCGCCATCCATTTTGTTACCTCACGATTCGTTGAGAGATGGTTCACCGGCATGCAGATCCCGGCTATGAAATCGAAAGAAAGTTGGCCTTTCTGGGTTTAGTCGTGCCTTCCAGTTGCGGAACCTGTTCAAAGCCGCTCTTTTTCAGCTCGGAGCGAAGGGTTTTGACGAGGTTGCTTCTCGTGATGTTTCCCTCGGCCTGGCGGACCACATTGCAGAGGAACGTCGTGAAGACTCCGCCGTATCGGCCATCGATGAGGGCATCGCTTGCATACTGGTTGGATCGGCATGCCGCCCAGAGAACGCGCACCTTGGTTGGACGGATGGCGGCAACCCGTGCGGGCCTATCAGAGGAAAGTTTCACCAGTTCTGCCGGCGGCGCCAGAAAACGCAGTCGGCGATAGTTCCCGTTGTGGCTCGGAGTGACTCTCAAGCCGGTGCCCGAATGGCAGGAGTCGAGAAATACCTCGAGGTGAACGCCAGCGGGTATCGAGCCAAAGATCTTGCTCAGGTCATCGTCCCGGATCATTTTCGATTTCCAGTCCAGGTCGTACGGACAAAGGATTTCGTCGAGTTTGTCGGGTTCATCGCCTTCGGTATCCGTTACTTGGGAGCCGTGGCCGGAGTAGTGGAAGATGAGCAGGTCACCGGGCTGAGCTTTGGAGACAAGCGCTTCCAAGCCCTTCAGGATGTTCGAGGTGGTGGCCCCTCGGTCGGTGAGGGTCGCAATGTCCTGAGCGGCAAAACCAAACATCGACAGCAGGAGATTTTGCATATTCTGCACGTCGTTCACGCATCCCATGAGATCGTTGCAGGTACCGGGATAGTCGTTGATGCCAACCAATAATGCCTTCTTCATCTTTCACCTCCGGTAATTCGTCTCAATCCCTGGCTCTTATTTTGACGAGAGACCAAGCACACTCAATGGCGGCAAAGGTTTTCCCGATAGAAGAGGTGATTTCCGATACGACAGAGGAAGATCATTTGTTCGCTGCCAGCCCAGGATGGCTTGACCTGAGGAGCGTGATAGTGAGTGCCGCCGCCGGTGGGATCGGGGTTGTCAGCCAGCAGGGCAACGTCGGCAACAGCCTGGCAGTAGGCAAGATCCGGATTGATCGAGTTGAGGCTTAGAATCTTTGCCAGGTTGGTATCGGGGCCACCGAGAGAGGATGCCATTTTGACCAGTGAGAAAGGAGTCCAGGGTTTCCTGTGAGGAAGGGCACCACACAAATGTACTTCGGTCTTTTCCTTCCCATTTCGCCCACACGAAATGGCGTTGATTCGTTTTCTTCCGCCAATGCTGGAAAAGGGGATGTGGCTGGCAGGCGGAGATGAGTTTCTTTGCATGAATCTTCTTCCCTTTTTCTCCGACTTGTCCGGTTTTAGTGACCCGCGGTAAATCTCCTCCATTCTTTGACAGCCGTGAATCTTTCCTCGGCTGATCTCCTTAAGGATCTTCTTTATGGTTTCTCCGGGGAGAGAAATCATGAACAAGGTCCGTTGTGCCCATTGCCGCTGCTTGTTTGTTCCCAACCATCGCATCAAGAACCAGCGCTATTGCAGCAAGAAAGAATGCCAGCGTGCGAGGAAGAGCGCCTGGCAGAGACGCAAGCTTGAAACCGATCTCGACTACAAGGCCAACCAAAGGGAGTGCCAGAAAAGCTGGAGTGCTCGCAATCCCGACTACTGGCAGAGGTGGAGGGCGCAAAACCCAGAATACGGCATTCGAAACCGCGCCCTGCAGAAAGTCCGAAGATCCCGTCGCCGCAGGCGGATTGCAAAGATGGACGCGTTAGAGCTGCATTCCAAAATAAAGACAGGCACTTACTACCTGATCCCCGTCACGGTTGAAGCAGTTGCAAAGATGGACGCGTCGGCACAAAAAGTCCTTTTGATTTCGAGTGCTTGAAGAGTAACCCCCGGCGTTGCAAAAGAGGACTCAATGGACCTGTCTTCCTACTCCTCCTACACTGTCCCCGAAAGGAGGTAAAAGATCATGATCAACAAAATGATCCTGTGTCATGAGCGCGTCCGGAAGATCAGCGGAAGTTTTGCTTTTATCGAACACCGGTTCCTCCGGGACGGTTTTATGCTGAGCCTCAACCATCATGAGATGCTCCTTTATTTCTTTCTGGTGCTGGCGGCTGACCGTTACGGGCTCTCTTTCTATGGTTACGACAAAATCTGCTCGCTCCTTCGGATTACCCTGGAAGATTATCTTGAGGCCAGGAATCGGCTCTTGGAAAAGGACCTCATCGCCTTCAACGGGCAGCTTTTCCAGGTGCTCTCCCTGCCCAGGCAACCGGTGATCAGTGTTCAGGAACTCCACAAACCCCAAGCGGACTGGAAAAGAGACGACCCGGCAGCGATCCGCGACTTTTTTGCCAGGGCTTTCGGAGGCAAGCCATGATCGAGCAGCGGACCATCTTCGAAATCCATCGCATGAAAGGGTTGGGGCTCTCCCTGAGAGCCATCGCCAGAAACCTTAAGGTCGCTCGAAAGACCGTCCTCAAATATCTTGAGAATCCCAACCCGGGCAAACCCACCATAAAGAGAGCCAGCAAGATTGACCCTTTCAAAGAGGAAATCGGCAGGATGCTCGATATGGATGCCACGGTCAGCGGCCAGGTGATTCGTCAGCGCCTTACTCCTCTCGGCTTTGAGGGCGGCAAGTCCATTCTGAACCAGTACTTGCAAACGGTCCGTAAGCAGCATCAGAACCGACGTCCTTTCATCCGCTTTGAATCCCGCCCCGGAGAGCAGTTTCAAATTGACTGGGGACACTTCGGCGCTCTGGAATACGGCAAAACCAAACGGAAGCTCTACTGCATGGCCGTTATCGAGTGCTACAGCCGCCTGCTTTACCTCGAGTTCACCCATTCCCAGCGTCAAGAGACCCTTCATCGCTGTCTTCTCAACGCCTTCCATTTCTTTGGTGGAACAGCCAGGGAGCTGGTGCACGACAATATGCTCACCGCCGTCATCGAGAGAGATGGCCCGCTTATCCGCTACAACGAAGCCTTCCTCTCCTTTCTTCGCCCGTTTCAGCTGACCCCCTTCGCCTGCCATCCGGGGCAGCCCCATGAGAAGGGAAAAATCGAGAAAGGAGCTATCCACTACATCCGAAACAGTTTCTGGCCCCTGAGGAGGTTCCAGGATCTCCTTGACGTCCAAAATCAGGCCATTCACTGGAGGGATACCGTCGCCAATGTGAGGGTCCATCGAACTACCGGCGAACGGCCCGTCGATCGTTTCAAAACTGAACATATGAGGCCTCTGCCGGAGCTCCTCCCCGACTGTCGCGACACTGCCGAGGTCAGGGTGTACTCGGATTTTTGCATTCACTTTGATGGCAATACCTACACCGCTCCTCCATGGCTCATTGGCAAACACGTGACCGCCAAAGGAGACTCTCGGACCGTTTGCCTCTACTTCAAAGGGAAACAGGTAGCCTCCCATAAGCGATCCTGGGAGAGGAGCGAGAGGGTCGAACTGCCCGAACATCGCGAGGCTGCCCGCAAAAACCTCCACAAGCACTGGCTTTCCAACGAGGTGGCCATCCTGTTCAGTCTGGGCGAGGAAGCCAAAACCTATGTGGAGCGTCTCAGCACCAGTCCGCACCCCCTCAAAAAAACCGTCAGAAGACTGCTGCACCTCATGGATGAATATGGTTCGTCGGCGCTCATCGATGCCATAAAAAAGGCCTTGGCTCACCATGCCTATGGCGCCGACTATATCGAGAATATCCTCTACCAGGAGATGACTCCCCAGCGCCGACACCCGCCTCTCAAGCTCAATCAGGAATCACTCAACCGCATTCGCCTGCAGGAACCCTCCCTTGCCGACTATGACGCTTTTGTGGTCAGAAGGAGAAAACACCATGACCGAGATTGAAGCCCTCAAAGAGAAACTCTTGAAGCTCTACCTCAAGGCCATGGCCCAGCAGCTCGAGGCAGTGTTGCGGGAGGCCCGGGAGAAAAACCTCTCGGTGGCCAAAGCCCTCCATCGCCTGGCCGAAATGGAGCTCGAAAGACGCTGGCAAAGCGCGGTCAAGCTTCGTTGGGAGCAGGCCAAACTCCATGATCGAGTCACCATCGATCAGTTTGACTTCGATCATCATAAATCCAGGAAAGAACAGAAAAACCGCATCCTCAGCTTACTGGATCTGGGGTTTGTTCACGAGCACATGGACGTGGTCCTCATCGGTAATCCTGGCACCGGCAAGACCTTCCTGGCTAAATGCATCGCCACCGCTGCATGCAACGCCAACATCAAGGTCCTCTTCACCAGTGCCATGGAAATGGTCAACCACCTCATTGCGGCCGACGCCGACCGCTCGCTCCTGAAAAAACTCCAATATTATCAATCTCCGGCCCTCCTTGTGGTGGACGAAGTTGGGTATCTTTCCCTCGGCCAGCAGGGCTCAAGCCTCTTCTTCCAGGTTATCAGTGCCAGGCATCAAAGAAAGTCAACAATTTTGACTACCAATTTGCCGTTTGCCGACTGGGGGAAGATCTTTGACTCAACCACTGCCGCCGCGGCGATTGCCGACCGCCTCGTTCATCGCTCCGAGGTCCTCGTCTTGGAAGGAACAAGCTATCGAAGGAAAGATATCTGAACCCAGCGAAACCCAATGCATGATCATCGAAGGGTTGTCACTTCAACCGGTGATGACCGCATCGCACCTTTTTGCCTTCTTCCCGAAGGCAACCGCGCATTCCTACGCCCATCTCCCTACATGGCCTCTTTTATAACCGGCCATTTTGGCTCCCTTCCTCACCGGCGCCAATAGGTTGGGATCGTTTTCATTGAAGCAGGAGAATTGCCAGGGTTTCAGAATGACGTCCCTGATCGTTTTGCCGTAATAGGATTGAGCTTTAACGCGGTTCAGAACGACATGAGCAACAGCCAGTTTTCCCTGAATGGGCTCTCCCCTTGCCTCCCCCCAGATACAACGGGCGAGAAGCTGGGGCTCCGTGAGTCTATCCAGTTGTACTTGACCGCTGCTCATGGCCATTGGTTCGAGTTTCCCTTCCTGATTGAGCGAACAACGAAAAAAGGTTCGTCCGCCCTGCTTATTTCCGGTTTCGCTTCACCGGGGCCTGGCTACCCCGAACATTTTCTTTTGCGCCGGTCTTCTTTGCCGGACTCCCGGACCGCTTTGCTTTGACCGGGACCGCTCGAAGCGTTTTGGATGGCTTGAAGCGGACAACCGTCCTCTCCGGGATGCTGATAGCCTCACCGGTCTTTGGGTTTCTTCCCTGCCTGGCCTTGAGCGTCACCCGCTTGAATGCTCCGAAGCCCACAAGCTTGAGGTCCTGAGATTTGACGATTCCTTGCAAGAGATCGAGAAAAGCATCGACCAGCCTGCCAGCCTCGACAAGGGAGGTCCCTGCCTTGTCGGCAAGACCCCTGACGAGTTCCGTTTTGCCTGCCTGCGAAGTGGCGGTAGCGACCATGTAAGCCTCCTTCCTTGAGTGTCTGGTCCTTGGTTGTTGGTACAGCCTCACTGGTTTGCCCGTGATAATCCTTGCCCCTGGAAATGGGCAATGTAGGGTTGTCATCCGCTGTCATAGGTTGACACTCTTTTTTCGCCTGTCCTTGAGCCTTTGGACTTCCTCTTCGGGAATCCTTACCGAGCCGCCAACCTTGATGGCTCTTAGCTTTCGCTGGTTGATGAGCCGATAGACGGTTCTCCTACTGATGCTGAAAAGGTCAGCAACCTCGTCAGGGCGATAATAGGCTTTGGAGAAACTGTCGAGATTCATGGCCTTCGCTGCCGAAAAGAGCGCTTGCTGGAGGCGTTGGCATTGGATGCGCCATGGCTTTTCGCCCACCAGAAACCGAGGTTTATGGCGTCCGCCAGGTTGTGATCGTCGATCCTCTGTCCGGCAATCCCGGTGGCCTTGAGAACGGAGAGCGCTTTCAGCCGGTCCCTGCCGAGGGCGGAACCGCCAAGTGTCTGCTGCCACGAAAAGGGTTCAACGAGCTCGTAATTCACTCCCGAGAGGACAAAGACCGCGGTGATCATCGCCCTGGCCGAAATCAGGCTGGAAAGGGAGCGGAAGCGCCTGATGGCATCGATCGACATGGGGAGGTATTGGTTTTCAATCACCAGAAGATCAGGGTGCCATGTGTCAATGATGCCTTTGATTTCCGGGAGCAACTTGCCGATTGTTCCCCGAAGCAACTCCCAGTGAGAAAGCTTCTCACCCGAAAAGACGGCAAACGCCGGCGTCGTGGTATCGGGGTCACATGCACAGATGATCATCGGAGGGGCCTTGCGGTTCTTTCTTTTCATTGGTCAGCCTCAATCTCGGTTCTGTGTATTTTTCGAAGTGTGTTGTTCCGTTGGGGTTCCACATAGAGGATCGTGCCCGGGAGCAGGTCCTTGAGAATAATGAAGCCGGTTCCGTCGCGATTCAGAACCATCCGGCCGACATCTTCTCGATGGGCATGCTTCTCGATTTTCACTCTGTAGATTGCTGTCATCGCTGCCTCTGCTGCCTCGATTCGTTTGTTTCCAGGAGATCAAAGCGACTGAAGGCCCCGTTGTAATAGAGAAGGGTTTCGCCGCCGCTTCCGTACCGGTGTGCTTCCACACGCACGAGCGTCACGGGGTCCATGGATTCTTCCCTGGCTATGAACTTCTGGGCGTTGATGTCCTTGACTTTGCTGGCGGTCCGATTGCGGTGCAAGATGATCATCTGGTCGCAATCGGAATGGACGGCACTGGAATACCGCACATCCTCGGCGCTCATGATTTCCGTGGCGCTGTTTTCCCGCTTTCTGGGTTGGGCGATGAGAACGACCGGGACTTCCATCTCTTCCGCAAGGAGTTTGAACGCGAGAGTCGCCTGCGCGATCTGTTCGTTTACGCGGTCTGAGCGGCAGAGAAGATGAAGGTTGTCAAAGACAATAAACTGAATTCCATACCGTTGGATGGCTTCCCGGATGAGGCCAAGAACGTCTTCGGTTTTCTGATGCTTATAGAAATAGCCGAAGTAGAGCGGGACGTTCTCGAAGAGCATCCGAGCATTCCGAATATCCTGGAGCGTCGGGCGTTCCACCCGATATTGTGCCTGAATGACTTTTCGCATGAGCCGCTCGGGCCGCATCTCAAGACAGAAGAAGAGGACCGGAACCCAGCGAAGGACGAGGTGTCGGCTGATATCGAGCATCCAGGTGGTTTTTCCGGTTTTGGGAAGGGCCGTGACAATGACCAGGTCCCCTGCCTTCCAGCCGTGGATGATGCGATTGACGTTTTCCCATGGGGTTTGGAGACCCGTTGTCTCGTTTTCCCGGCTTTCTTCTCCCTGGAGGAGATCCAGGGCAGCGCGAACATCGATCACGCCGGGCAGGCTGAATTGAGTAGCGTTATGAATGAGGCGGTCGAATTCTTCCCTGGTGTGATCGAGGAAGAAGTCGTTCACATCCTTGCACGGCAGTGAGATATTCCAGCAGCGATTGTAGGCAAGGCGTTTCGCAAGGGAGAGTGCTCCCTTCCGGCCGGCCTCATCCGCATCAAAGCAGATGTAAATCCGCTCCGTTTTTTCGAGGTCTTTGACCCATTCCGCGTCGAAGGCTCCGGCTCCGTTGGTTGCACCAACGACGTTTTCAATGCCATGTTCGACGAGGGTGATGGCATCGATCTCGCCCTCGGTGATGAGGATCTCCCGGTGAGTCGCAAGGGCGTCGACATTGAAGAGAACACTCCTGCACCCTGGCTCCCTCAGGAACTCTTTCTTTGCCGGGGGGAGAGACCGGTACTTGATGTTTACGACGTTTTGGTTTTCCCAATGCGGAATACAGAGCCATTTGGCGCCGTTCATGGTGCGCACGCCCAATTGGAACCGCTTGATGGTCTGCACTCCGATTTTGCGGTCGGCAAGATAACCGGTGACATCCATGTCACTGAGAAGCGCCTTGTGATACTGGACTACGGCCGAGGTGTTGGGCTTCTTGGGTGTGCTTTTCCGGTAGGCTGGATGAATGGCTTCCTCGATATCACCGAGGTGTTTCTTGAGCCGGAAGAGGCTTCCGGATTCCTGGCACTTCTTGCAGTCCCACTGGCCGGTTTCCTTATTCATGTAGAAGTGCCAGCCGGAATCGTCGCAAAGCGGACAGGTCTTGATATTGAGTTGACTGCCCCTTTCCCGATATTCCCAGTTCTTGGATCGTGCGTATTGGACTGGCAAGGCTGCGCTCCGGACTATTTGGGAGTATCTTTCAGGTCACCCCGGTAGTACATGTCCAGGAGGACGGACCCGGAACCTGGCCGTTCCTCTCCATCCGGCGTGCTATCCTGCCAGGGTTTTGAATTGAGCCAGGTGGTTGCCATGGGAATGTATTGAGGATCATTCCACTGGCGTGATTCCTTCTCTGTTTCGAGAAGGCGCAGCAGCACTGCCAAGTCCGGAAGCTCCCGCTTTTTGCTGAGCTGTTTCCAGACCTTGAGCGCTCGGGCTTTGCCCTGCTTTCGGGGAGGGACTCCTCTGGCGGGATAGTCCTGCCAGAATGTTTCAAAGTCGGAATCGGGTTCGTTCACCGCCGGTGAACAAGAGCTCTTTGGTGTATCTTGCACAATGCTTTCATATATACCTGGTACAGGAATAGGAGTGGGAATAGGAGTAGGAGAAGGGGCATCGAAGTCGCATCGATTATCTATGCGCGACGCATCCATTCCGCATTGCGGATCAGATGCGCCTGCTATCCGGGTCGCATGCGCTTCGCATCCGGGTCGCATCGGTTCCGCATGCAAACCGCAATGCGGATCGTCTGCGGGTCGCATGGGTGACGCATCCGCATCGCATGCGTCGCGCAGTGGTGTCGCATGACCAAGGTGTCCGGGTTCCAGACGAGACGCATCACGGTTTTCCCATTTCACCTTGGCAGCCTTCTTGGCGCTCTCCGACCGAGTCTTTGCATGGATTACGAAGGGCTGGTGTTCCTTCCAATCGTGGAGGGCATAGGTCCCATCTTGAAGTACATCAAGAAAACCTGCCTTGATCAGGGCATCCTTGAACACTTCAGGATCTCCCGACCATCCTGCTTCCATGGCGATATCAAGAGCGTCAAAACCGTGCAGAATGCCTACCGGCCTGGTAACGGCAGCGCCAATCCAAAGGTCGATGAGGTAATCGGTGGAGCCCGGACCCAGGATGGCCTGGAGTTTCTTCCTTTTGCGGTGTCCTTTGAAGGATACCGAGATTCTGATATCGGAGTTCATGGGCGCATTACCCTACTCATCGAGGATTGCCAGGCAGTCGAGCTTCCGAGAAAGCTCTTCATCGAAGCGGTTCCAGACGATCTCTTTTTCGAAGGAGCGTCTCAAAAGCCATACGAGGAAATGCCGGTATGCTTTCCTGAATCTGGAAAACGAGAGACAGTTACACACTGCATTGCTCCTGTGGTGCCAGGGGAAATCGGCGCCAGGGTTCAGGGTAGGCTCCGCCCAACTCGGGGCGAAAAGCCTTCACCCGCTGTTTCAACCGATGGAAATCTCTGAAGATCTGCGTTCAATGCGTTCCCTCACGCGACAAGCTTTTGTGAGGCCGCCTTGAAAGAAAATGTGACTGTTGTTGACGCGCAGCCGCTGTGTTTCAGCAGCCGTCAGTCATCCGCTCCACAACAAACGCTTCCTCGCCAAATTCACGCATCAGCAACCCGGTGAAGACCTGTGCGATGTGTTCTCCGACTTCGGTGGACACATCGATGGCGATCTCGGGTCTATCTTTCGAAATGCAGTAGGCGGCGGAGATCCGGACCCGGGGCTTTCCGAAGGTGCACTCGGCCGCAATGATGGCAAGGGCGAGGTGCCCCTCGATGGTCTCCCCGTCCAGACCCTCCGGAAATCTGAATCGACATACCGCCGGCATGATTTGTCCTCCCTGTTGTTCTCTCAATCGTGTTCCCCTACCTGGTACATACGTAAGATTTCCAAGAAATGGCGGGGGATGGTTTCATGTATTCCTCAAGGCTTTCCGTCCTGAAAATCTTCCGGATGCGTTTGATTTCATCGCGCAGCGTCGTTCGGGAAATATGCAGGTGCTTGCCGGCTTCCCTGATGCTGCAACCCTCTTCTCCCAGCAAATGACAGAGCTTCACCTGCCGCGGCGTGAGCCTTCGCATTGCACTTTCCAGGTCAATCCGGAGGTCGATCTGCACGCAGGGATCAACAAGGCCATCGCTGGTAAAACATTCACTGAGGATGTGGTGGCTTGGCTGAAAGTCCTCGTCGACTTCCGTCGGCGCATTGAGTGATACGGTAAGGAGTGCTATTCGCCGTTTGCCGGATTCCCTCTTGCGAATAAGATCAGTGAGTTTGTTCCTGATAATACGGACCATGAAAGTCCTTTGAGACGCCTCCCCTTTCGGGTCATGATAGTTTTTGGAAAAGTGCCAATGGCTTAGGCATTCCTGGAGCAAATCATCGAAATCCTCCTTACTCAAGCACGTCCATTGCCTTTGAAACTCACGGATCAGCCGCTGGGCTGTTCCAATTTCCCACTTGGTGAACAGGCCTTCGTAGTTCTGGCTCACCGAGACACCTCCGCACCGTGCTCAGAGGCGTCTCAAAAGAGCTTAGAGTCAGATTAGAGTTCTGCAGTTGCGGAGAAAATCACGGAGGGATCATGGATGTTTCGGAAACCCTGAAAAACTTCCGGTCAGGAATTGGAGTTTTCTCGTATGTACAAATTAGGCGGGCGGCCCGCGTTAGGTTTACTGATGGAATTCTGTGATGGAAGGAGAGGAATGCATCGGTGGTTAAATCCAGAAGGAGGAAGGTAGGGTTTGAAGGCAGGAAAGGAAATCTCCTGAAGGTGGGATTCAGCTGACAGGTTGTTTTGATTCCGCCAACCAGTCGTCCGAAATTTCGAAAGAAAAACTCATGGCAAACCCGGGATCGAACGGACACCAGCCGGAATACCTGACGTTGGAAGAACTGGCACTCTATTCGTCGATGTCAAGAAGCACCTTGCGGAAGTGGCTCCGAATTGGTATGCCTCATTTCAAACTGGGACGCTCAATCCGGATAAAGCGAAATGATTTCGATGGTTGGTTGGAGCAGTTCCGAGCCGCCGGCACCGATAGAAACAGCCGCCGAAAGCAGGCATTGAAGGAGGCTGTTCAGGAGGTGCTGCAATGAACTATCCAACGAGTGAAGGCAAGAACGGATCAATTTATCACATAGCGGAAGGCGTCAAGATCATTCCGAGAAATGATGGTTACTGGATTCTTGATGCCTACCAGAAAGGAGAAAGACTCAGAAGAGCTTTTGAAAGAGGAGAGGAAGGATTGAAGAAGGCGATTCAGACTGCCGAACTTTACGTCGCCAAGCTTGGCCTCAAGGGAACCGGCATGGAAGAGCAGTTCATAACGGTTTCTCAGGTTGCAGAAGAATGGATGAAAGCGAACCGCTCGAGATGGTCATACGGTACCATCGAACGTTATAGTTCTCTTTCCCGTGACTTCCTGCTACCAAGATTCGGGAAGATGCCCGTCAAAAGGATCGATAGGAACCAGGTGAGAGACCTGCTGGTCGATACGCTGGCCATTCGTTCCGCAAAATCGGTAGAGGTTTTCTATGCGGTTTTGAGTGGCATTTTCGGTGAGGCGATTGAACGTGGTTATATCGAATCGAACCCCTGTCATGGTCTTTTGAAAAAGGTCCTGCCGCCAAAACGCAAACGGAACCAAAGCACACCGGACCCATTCTCCAATGCCGATCTCGATCTGCTGCTCGATGCCGCACGTGAACATCTCGCCGACCCTCTGGCACTGGTCCTTGAAACCCTGGCATACACCGGAATGAGGCTTGGAGAATGCCTTGCCATGCGCTGGAACCATTTCGATGCACTAAACCGACAGTACATGGTTTCTGAAGCGGTAAGGCACAAACGATATGATGTTCCCAAGACCGGTAAGCGACTGATTGACATACCCAATTTCCTTGCTGCCAAGTTGGAGAAACGCATTAGAGAGCTTCGCAAGGCTGCCTTGAGGGAGGGCAAAGAGGTTAGTTTCATCTTTCTGGGCATCACCCAGCGGATCGCTCAAAATGCTCTGAAACGCGCTTGTCATGCTGCGAAGCTCAGAGTGAGGAGCCCGCATGACTTGAGACATACCTACGCTTCATTGCTTTTGATGGGAAATGTCAGCCCTGCCTATGTCCAAAAGCAGCTCGGCCATCACAGCATCACGATGACAGTCGACATCTATGGCCATTGGCTGCCTGGAGAAGGCAAGGGTAAGGAACACCTCAACGAAACCTTCTGCGGCAGGAAGGGGCCAACCCCGCTGTTGAAGTTGAAGGGCAGCCCATTTGATAAGAAGAAGGACGAGTAGAGGTGACAAGAGATCGAGTACAGTCCCGAAAAACAATAAACCCTCGTCAGCCGCGAACTGGCAAGGGTTCAAGTGGGTTTGTGACAAGAGTTTGTCACACTGTCACAGACTCAAGAACCGCTATTTTGCTTGGGGGCCATCCCTGGAAAACCGGTTCTTGTGACAAATTCTGTGACAAAAAGGCTATTTAGGGCCAATTTTCCTAATGAAATCAAGCATGGTGCCGAAGGCCGGACTCGAACCGGCACAGGTCGCCCCGCCACCCCCTCAAGATGGTGTGTCTACCAAGTTCCACCACTTCGGCACGTGTCGCTGATTATAGTCAAAACTCTCCGTCTGGCAACCCCAAATTCCCTTCAGCTACTGCTTTTTGCTTCCGGCGGGCGGCTTCGTCGGCTGTTTTTCCTGAGCTTTGGCCGGTGCTGCGGGCTTAGCTTCTTCCTGGGCCGAGGGCTGAGCCTGGGCTGCTTCCTGTCCCTGCGCCACCGGCTTGTCGCCCGGCACGGCGCTCGCCTCCGGCGTGGCGGTTGTTGGTGGCGCCGCCGGTTCAGCACCAGGTTGCACCGGTTTGGCATCGGGCAGCAAGGGCACTTCCGTGGTGGTGAGCGGCACATCTTCCATCACGGATTTGGTCGAGGGGCCGGTGGAAAGATACGTCAGACCAAGGCAGGTGATCATGAAGGCGATGGCGGCCCCCGTGGTGAGTCGCCCCAAAAAGGTCGTACCCCCGGACCCGCCGAACAGCGTTTGTGAGGCACCACCAAAGGCTGCCCCCATTTCCGCCCCCTTCCCGGTCTGCAGGAGCACGATCAGGATGAGAGCCAAACATGCCAGAACGTGAAAGAGAACTACAAAAGTATACATCGGCCAGTTCGTTTCTCCTAGGTTTGATATTGGACAATGCGCTTGAACGAGGCCACCTCCAGGCTCGCCCCGCCCACCAGCATCCCGTCGATGTCCGGCTGAGCCATCAGACTGTCCACATTGTCCGGTTTAACCGACCCTCCATACATTATTCTCATGCTGTTGGCAACCGTTTTGTCCCATAGGGCCACACAACGTTCCCTGATGAAGGCATGGACCTCCTGAGCCTGGTCCGGGGTAGCGGTCCGGCCGGTGCCGATAGCCCACACCGGTTCATAGGCAAGTGCCAGTTGCCGCGCCTGATCCGCAGGCAACCCCGCCAGCCCCTGTTCCAGCTGACTGCCAATGACAGTGAAAGTCCTGCCCCCTTCGCGTTCCTCGAGGACTTCACCGACACAAAGAATCGGCAAAAACCCTCCCCTGAAGGCACCGGCAACTTTCTTCAGGAGCATCTCGTTGGTTTCGCCGAACAGTTGGCGGCGCTCTGAATGCCCGATGATCACCCCATCGCACCCGACATCCTTGAGCATGGCGCCGGAAATTTCGCCCGTGAAAGCTCCCTTCTCCTCCCAATGGAAGTTCTGGGCGGCAAGCTTGAAATCTTTGCGCCACAGGGCATTGCGGACGGCGCTCAGGGCCGTGTAGGGAGGCGCAATGATCACCTCCCGGTCATTATAGTCACCCGCTTCCCGCTGCAGCGACTCAACAAACGCGACCGCCTCGGCAATGGTCTTGTGCATTTTCCAGTTGGCGGCAATGAGGCTTTTTCTTTGTTCCATGGTTTCCTCTCACAATTCATGACCCAACGGGTCCCCGCTCCCACGATGACTGCATCAAAGAAGGGGCCGCGGTGGTAAAATCTGGTTTCACTGCTGCTTCGAGCATTCCTCGAGGGCGGCAATGCCCGGCAGGGTTTTGCCTTCCAGCATTTCCAGGAAAGCCCCACCGCCGGTGGATACATAGCTGACCTTTTCGGCGACACCCGCCTGCCGGACCGCGGCCGCCGAATCTCCCCCACCCACCACCGTCAGCGCTGCCAGCTGGGCCAGGAAGTTGGCCAGGGCGAACGTACTCCGATGGAAAGGAGGATGTTCGAAGGCTCCCAGGGGACCGTTCCAAACCACTGTCCCGCAGTCCTTCAGAGCGGCCTCGAAGGCTGCCAAGCTCTTGGGACCGACATCGAAGATCAGGTCTTCCGCCGGGACCTGGTCAATGGCGACTTCCCGCGCTTCTTTGCCCTTTTCCAGGCCCCCGGCAACCACGGCATCCACCGGTAGCAGCATTCGGATGCCCCGCTGGTCGGCCTTGGCGAGCAGGCGGGCGGCGGTCTCGAGATGGTCATCCTCCACCAGCGACTTGCCCACGGCACGGCCCTGAGCCTTCAGAAAGGTATTGGCCATGGCCCCGCCGATGATGAGGCAGTCAGCCTGGTTGATGAGGTTTTCCAGGAGCTCGATTTTGGTCGAGATCTTCGCCCCACCGATGATCATGGCGAGCGGGCGCCTGGGATCCTGCATGGCTTTGCGGAAATACTCCACCTCTTTTTGCAGCTGGTAGCCGGCAGCACAAATTTTCAGGTGCCGGGTAATGCCGTGTACCGAAGCGTGCGCCCGATGGGATACGGCAAACGCGTCGTTGACGTAGACCTCCGCCAGCTCAGCCAGCTGTCGGGAAAAACCATCATCGTTCTGTTCTTCCTCGGGATGGAACCGCAAATTTTCCAGCAGCAGCAAGTCTCCGGCCTGCATGGCCGAGACCCGGTCGAGTACGGCCGGTCCGATACAATCCGGTGCCATCGTCACCGACCGATCAAGAAGCCCACCTAGATAGTCTGCCACCGGTTTCAACGAAAACTCTCCGGCAACCTTCCCTTTAGGTCTCCCCAGGTGCGATGCCAGGATAACTTTGCCACCCGCCTGGATAATCTTCCCGATACTCGGCAGGGTGGCTCGGATTCGCAGATCGTCCTGGACCTGGCGCTGACTGTCCAGGGGGACGTTGTAGTCAACCCGCAGAAACACTCTTTTTCCAGTCAGTTCAACATCATCCAGCGTTTTCATGATCCTCCGGACTCCTCTCCCCACTCGAGTTTGTCAGACGCCTGCCCCACGCAGTCCCCCCGCCCCCCGGAAGCAAAGGAGGAAACGGGGAAATCATCTGATTGCCTGTGACCCCCTCAGTCGAGGTGGTTCAGTCCATCGTCTGCCCCATCATCATGGCGAGATCCACAACCCGGTTGGAATAGCCATATTCATTGTCGTACCAGCTGAAGACCTTCACCATGCGACCGCCGATAACACTGGTGAGCGGAGCGTCGACACTCGATGAGAACGCCGTGTGGTTGAAGTCGGCGGACACCAGCGGTTCCGTGACATATTGCAGGATCCCTTTCAGGGGACCGTTGGCAGCTTCTTCAAAGATCTGGTTCACCTGGTCTTTGGTCACATCCTGGCCGAGGGTGCAAACCAGGTCCACCAGGGACACGTTGGGGGTGGGGACCCGGATTGCCAGCCCGTCGAATTTGCCTTTCAGAGCGGGGATGACCTCGGCAACCGCCCGGGCCGCCCCGGTGGTGGTGGGAATCATGGACAGCGCGGCGGCGCGGGCGCGGCGTTGATCCTTGTGCAGCGAATCCAGCAGGCGTTGGTCCATGGTGTAGGAGTGAATCGTGGTCATGAGACCGTATTCGACCCCAAACCGGTCGTGCAGCAGAGAAGCGATGGGCGCAAGGCAATTGGTCGTGCACGAAGCATTGGAGACGATATGGTGGTTACGGGGATCGTATTGACTATCATTGACCCCGATCACAAAAGTCGCGTCCATGCCCTTGCCGGGGGCGGTAACGATGACCTTGCGGGCACCCGCGCTGAGGTGCTTCTGGCATCCGTCCCGATCGGCAAACCGCCCGGTACTCTCCAACACCACATCCACCTTCAGTTCATGCCAGGGCGACTCGGCCGGATTGGTCACTTTCAAGCATTGGTACGCTTTGCCAGCAACGATCAATTCATTGTCGGTGCCAGTGACTTCATGGGGCCAGACCCCATGAACGGAGTCATACCTCAGCAGATATGCGAGTTCCGAAGGTGCTGATAGATCGTTGATTGCCACGATGGCCAGAGGCGCTTTGCGATCTATGGCCGCCTTGAAAATGGTCCGGCCGATGCGACCGAAGCCGTTGATTGCGACACGAATTGCCATGATTACTTCCTCCTTTGGATTTTCTGAGTTCGTCCGCCAGCGAGAGAACCGTACTCGGCACGCCCCGCCAAGCGGCATCCGAACCAAAGCACCAAGGCGCGATGGGCCGCGGCCTGGCGATGCAAGTGGCAGGCCCTGGTGACGGGTTGTTGTTACCCTGTAAGGGTTCAGAGCAGTTTGGCGATGCTGACCGTGCGGTCGCCCAGCATGTTGGTATAGCTGCCCAGCTCATTATCATACCAGCCGTAGATCACGGCCTGAGTAATGGGGATTTCGAGGGTCCGCAGGTCCTGTAGCTGATCCAGGGGCAGTCCCGCCTTCCTGGCAGCCTCCATGCTGATGTGGACGGCTGAGGTACGGGTGTGGTTCTCATGCCCCTCGATGACAGCGGCCGCGCGCGGCAGCCCGATGATGTCCGACGACACATTCTGCTCGTCCGAATAGACCAGATAACCCTCCGGATAATGTTCAACGGCCCTCTTATAGATGCCGTTGATCTTGTCCCTGCCGATGGGACTGGTGAGGCTCTCATCCTGAATCATCATGGTCAGGATGATCAGCGAGCCCGTAACCACGGGCACCCGCACCGATTCAGCGTGAAATCCGATCCGTTTCATCTCCGGAATCACCAGGCTCAGCGCCTTGGCCGCGCCGGTGCTCGTGAGGATGATGTTGTTGAAAGCAGATCGCGTCTTCCGAAGGTCGGTGGACCCGGACTTGGGGGAATGATCCAAAACCTGCTGAGAGCTGGTGGCGGCGTGTACCGTGGTCATCGCCGCGGACAGGATGCGGTCGGCCCCAAAATAGTCCAGAAGCGGCTTTACCATGTAGGAAAGGCACGTCGTCGTGCAGGACGCGTTGGACACGAGTACATGTTTCTTGGGATCATATTCGGCGTCGTTGATTCCCATCACGGTGGTAACGGCATCGGCGGGTATCTCCCTGCTCTTGTCCTTGATCTTGAAGGGAGCAGACACGATGACCTTCTTTGCACCCGCCAGCAGATGCCCGCGCGCCGAACCTTTCGGATCATCGGCCGGGGTGGTGGGATCCAAAAACGCACCCGTGGCATCCACCACCAGTTCCACCCCCAGATCGCGCCAGCCAATGGCACTGGGATTGCGATGCTGCCGCAAAAAGGTCGTCTTCACGCCGTTGATGACCATGCTTCCATCGCGCTCGTTCACCTCCTCTACCACCCGGCCGGCTCGGCACCCATGGATAAAATGATGGAGTGCGCCGTAGGTCGAGTCCCGTTCTATGAAATGAGCGATGTCATTGAGACTGGTTCCCACATTGCGGCCAATGTTCACGAACAGCTCGGAGAAGTACTGCCGCTCCACGTGGTGCCATATGGACAGCTTGGCAATACGTCCCAAACCATTGATGCCCAGCTTCTTCGGTACCATTTTCTCCTGCTCACTCATAACCTCTCCCTGCAGCTTTTAAGTCTCAGACGACGACATCCACCTTTTCGGTTTCGTGCTGGCCAAGATAAACTCCCCCACTGCGACCGTCAATTCCAATGATGTCGCCGGTTCGAATGATGCGGCCGTCGATGGTACACTTTCGTTCCTTTTCCCATACTCTCATCTTGCTGAACCCCACCACGCAGATCTTCTCGAGGCGGTGAGCGACAATGGCCGCATGGGAGGTGGCTCCCCCCTTACCGGTCAGAATGCCGTCGGCGATGGAAATCTCCCGAATATCATCGGGCACGGTATCCGCTCGAATCAGAATGATGGGCAGTGGCACCTTTTCCTGGCGCAACCGCTGAATGCTTTCCAGATCAAAGGCCACTACCCCCGAGAGGGCGCCGCCGCTCACCCCGATTCCGCTGCCGAGGTAATCTGCGGTGAGTTCTTCCGAGGGTTTGAATACGGGATAATTCCGTTTAACGCGAGCCGTCATGTTCCGGGACTGGAGGACATAGAGCCCCTCTTCGCCATCGCCCTGAAAGGTGAACTCAATCTCCTGAGGGGCCCAGTTATGGCCATACACCAGATCCTTGGCGACCCTTACCAGTTGCCGATAAACCTTGGGGAAGAGACTCTCGAGGGAGTATTCCTTGAGCTCCCCTTCACCCAGCCGCTGTCTTTCGGAAAGCGGCAGCCTCTGCACCAGACCGCCCACAATATCTTCGCCCTGGTTGCCCAACGTGAAATCGCCAACGGGCTCGACCTGGTCCTCAGGTTGCCGCGGATCGTGCGTGAACATCACCCCGGCGCCCGAGTGGGTGTCCAGATTGCCGAAGACCATGGCCTGAATGGCTACTGCCGTACCCCAGTTTTCGGAAATGCCCATGATTTCGCGATAGGTTTTCGCCTTGCTCGAAATCCAGGAATCAGTCACCTGCTCGATGGCCGTGAAGAGCTGCTCTTTAGGGTCTTCGGCGACGCGGATGCCATGGTCTTCCAGCGCCGCCGTCCGATAGGCACGCACCATCTCACTCAGCTCCCCAGGCAGAAATTGCCGCTTCACCTTTCTGCCGTACTTCTGTTTGTAGCGAATCATCAAGGCGTCAAACTCATCACGGGCCATCCCGAACGACATGGCCCAGGACTGGATGAAACGGCGATAATTGTCCCAGGCGAACCAGGCTTCTCCGGTTTCCCTGATGAGTCCTTCCACCACGGCCTCATTGATTCCTACGTTCAGGAAGGTATTCATCATACCCGGCATGGAAACCGCCGAACCACTGCGCACCGAAAGCAGCAACGGTTTTTCCGGGCTTCCAAAGCGCCTCCCGGTAGCCTCTTCCAGCTTCTGGATATGATCCATGACCCGCTCTTCAAAGTCCATGCGGGCGTGAGAAAATCCCTCGATCACGCTGCGGCAGCGATAGTATTCGGTGGTGACGACGAAGGCCGGAGGCACCCGGATACCGATAGCGTGCAGCTTGGCCAGGTTGTAGGCCTTGTTACCGAGATGGATCAGGTCATAGGTCCTCGGCTCGGGCCGGTGGATGAGGGAGATGGTCTTCTGCGGATCATAGCTCAGCATGAGGTCCAGCTTGTCGGCACTGAGCTCCTCTTTCTGGGTAGCGAGGGTAGTCATAATACTGGCAATGAAATGGTCAAAATACTGCAGCCCAAAAGTACGGGCGATGAGGTCCCGCAGAAAGCTCTCCGAAATCCGATGAATCCACTCGGACGCGGATTCCTTATCCACTTCGCGTAAATAGCGGGGAAGCAGCTTGCCCTTCGCCAAGTCGCGGATAATGACCTCGAGATTCTCCTCGTGCAGGGAATGGTAATTGGTATGAATGATCTGCCTGATCGCTTCGGAAAAGCCGCGAAAAATATCCATGTACTGAGAATGGGAAAAGCGGGGAACCTCCAGCGCCCGCTGAAACAGCTCATGCTGCCGGTTGAGACGATAGGAGGTGATGCCGTCAATGTCGAGGGCTTTGATGAAGAGCGGCAGGAACTTGGCAATGCGGAAGAAGGATGCTCGAGTGATGAAGGTCAGATTGAAAGAAAGGATGAGCTCCTCAAACAACACATTGGCTAAGTTTTCCAGGCGGAAGGTCAGCCCGAGGGCGTCGAATTTCCGTTCGTTATAGGACCCGTACATGGAGGGAATATCGACGGCGATATGGCGCTTATAGTAGATGTTTTCAAGAACCTTGAGGTCACAGGGCGTGACGATCACTTCTTTGAGGGCGAGCAGATAGTCCAGAATGGATTCGAGCTTGCGGAACGGGTCCGGGCCGGCAAGGTCTGCCATCAGCGAGCTCGGGTCGGGCAGTCCCAGATTTGCCGCCCGCTGCAGGTGCGCTTGAATGTCTTTGAAGCTCAACGCATACTTCTCGTGCACCAGCTGGTAGAACTGAATCATGAGAAAGGCCCGGTGGCATTCGCGCTCCGACACCTCGGGAACATTCTGAATGAGCCGTCGGATTTCCTTTTCCGACAGCTCCAGCAAATCCTCGATATGGTGAACCGCCTGGGAATTGAAGATGGTGGCGAAAATGCGATGCATCTCATCCACCAGCGGGCCGGATTCAGAAATCTCCTCGTAGATTTCAACGGGCACGAGATCGGCGAGCCGACTCTTGTCGAGATAGCGCCAGAAGTCAACAATGGCTTCGATAAAAAAGACGATGACATTGTTGCTTTCCACGTGACTCTGCTTGCGGAGAAAGTGGACCAAACGGTCGTCTCTTCCCGTCTGTTCATCCACTTCAGTGGAAACCGCCCGCAGCTGCCCTTCCGCTCCGATCTGGTTGAAGTAAACGGGAAACTGTTTGGCGAGCTGCTTGACCAGGTTATAGGAAGGCCGCATGGGCGAGTGGAGCAGCTGACTGACATCTCGCTGAAAGAGATCGGTATCACGAATATAGATTCCGCCGAGGGACAGGTTGACGATCAGGGCGGACAGGAGGAGCTTGGTCCGCATGGGATTTTTATTGATGATTTCGAGCCAGATACGCACATTGGGCAAGTGTGCCGGGTTCGTCTCGATCTGCCAGTGCTGGGTAACGCTGCCCAGTTGAGGTGTTTGGAACCCGAGCCGGATCAACCGCTTGAGGAAGAAGGAGATGAGAGGCTTGTTCTCCGTCTGGACCACCTCCAGGCCGATGGTCTTGAGGATCTGCAGGGCCGCTTCCGGATAGCTCTGCATGCAGCCCTCGATTACATCAAAGATCCTTGCCAGAAAAGACTCCAGACCCTCGACCGACTCTTCCCGAATCCATTTGCTGATATCGAAATTGATCTCCCGCAAAGTCTCTTCGTGAATGGCTTCGAGACCCCTGGTTTCCATGATCTTGAAGCGCATGAGGGTGTCCAGGTGAGTTGGCTGGGCAGGGTCTTCATAGGCCTTCAGTTCTTCCGGGAACTTCAGATAGAGCCTGACCATTTCATTGAAATCGGGCAGTTCCGCCAGCCTGAGGACCGCCTTTCGGTGATCGGCTTCCGACTGAATTTCCGTCTTCATGATTTCCAGATAAAGGCGGTAATGTTCATGGCTGAGGGGATAGCAGACCGAGGACCAGGGCCGGTTGGAAGGCAGCACCCCCTCCTGTTGGGCAACCCACTGGCAGGGGTCGTCCCTGACCAGCCAGAATTCGTAGGTCCCCTTCTGCAGACGCTCCATAAGCGCCCGAAGCTCCCCAAACGAGGCCGGCTCAGGCCACACCTCGATGAGCTTCGCCGCCAGCCGCCGGGGGGGATAAAAGCATTTCATGAGGTATGAAAAAGGAACCTGGCGCAGATCATGCAATAGCAGGAAGAAATAACGCAGGATCCCTTCATGAAGAGCGCTATCAAGCCTGACGGACTGATCCATCTCGCCCAGCGACACCCCCTCCGAAACGGGACGGGCGATCTCCTCCGGCACTTCGTCGACCAGTTTGGTCCAGAACCCGATGAGATAGTCGGCCGCGAGGCTGCGGACCCCGGCGCGTTCCGAGCGCCGCAGGGCCTCATAGAAGATCTGGGACAACAGGTAAGCAACGCTGCCATTCAGGGGGTGGCGGCTGTACAGACGCAGATTGGTGTTTGCATAGCGCCAGGCCTCCTGAACTACATACTGCCAGTTGCGGTACCGATGATGATACTCTCTGAGAAGCTCCCTTGCCTGTTGTTCCTTTCCGGCATAACCCCGGACAGCCTCTTCGAGGACCTCCGAGAACTCCGGGATGTTGACCTCAACCTTGGTCAGGTCCAAATTTTTGCTCAGCGCATCGGAGTAAACCATTGGAGCAGTCTGCAGTTCCATCATTGAAAAGATCACCTCAATGCTTGTATTGTTTGGCACCCGGACAGGTGAACCACCCTTCCTCAATTCCTCCATCGCCAGGCGCAGTACGCCCGACTTCGACAGAGGCAGCGACAGCGTCCAACTCCATGAGCAGGGCCGGCTCGCGCACGCCCCCGTAATAATCGGGCCGCTGTCCCACAACCCTGAATCCAAGACGGCGATAGAGGCGTTGCGCCGCCAGGTTGCCGGCGCGGACCTCGAGCACCGCCCGGCCCGCCGTCCGCGCAAAACCAAACTGAAGACAATCGAGCATCAGGGCCATCCCGATCCCTTGCCGCCGATAGGCCTCATGCACCGCCACATTGAGGATCTGAAGCTCATCGGCAACCAGCCAGAAGCAGATAAAACCTGCCACCATTTCCCGTCCGCCCTCACGAACCCGCGCGACCTGGAGAAACGAGTGTGGTTTGAGCAGTTCCTCCAGGAAAGACTCCCGAGTCCACGGTTCGAGATTGCTGCGCTGCTCAATGGCCACCACCTCCGGGAGGTCGGAGGCAAGCAGTTCTGTTATCCGCAACTCCCTGGCCGGAGGCTGCACTTTGGTCTGTCGTTGGCTCCAGCGAACCGGCATCTCATTGTAACCCATTTTGACGAAGCAGGGCGCGAACGCCCCCCAAAAAGTGACCCGGCAGTCTCTTGCGGCAACAATCAAGAACGCGCCAAGACCTCACTGGCCAGCGAAATATGGCGCTGACCGTACTCCTTCACCATTGCGGCGACTTTTTCCAGAGAGGAATCCGCACGGCATCCGGCCAGCTTGATGAGCATGGGCAGGTTCATCCCGCAAACCACCTCGACCTTCGGCCCGAGGAAAGAGAGACTGATATTCGCCGGCGTCCCTCCGAAAAGGTCGGTCAGGATCAGAACCCCGTGCCCCCGGTCAACTTCCTTGATCGCCTCGCGCAGTTGTTTCACCATCTCTTCCACCGGCTGCCCGGCCTGGAGCGTAAGGGCCCTGCAGGCCTCCAGCGGCCCCGTTATCAGTTCTGCGGCACAGACCATCTCAGCCGCCACTCCACAATGAGAGACCGCTACGATGCCAATCATCCCCTTCTCATCTGCTTTCGCCATTGCGGCTTCCTACTCCAAATGGATATCCCGATGGAAGACACTGACTGAGTAGTGGTTGCTTCGCAGCCTGTCACCGATTTGTTTGGCCAGGACCACCGACCGATGCTTCCCGCCGGTGCAACCGATCGCGACGGTCAGGTAGCGCTTTCCTTCCTGAATATACCAGGGAATCAGCCGCAACATGAGGCAGGTGAAATCCTCGATGAATTCCCTCGCCACCGGCACCTCGAGCACCCAGGATTCAATCTGGGGCGAACATCCGTCCAGGTGCCTGAGTTCCTCGACGAAATAGGGATTGGGCAGAAAGCGCACATCCATCACCAGATCGGCTTCCAGGGGCAGGCCATATTTAAAGCCGAACGAGAGCGCCTGAATGTTCAACCGTTCTTTGTCGCTCACCCCCGAATAGGTGCGGGTGATCAGTGCCTTGAGCTGATGGACGGAGAGCGTGCCGGTATCGACGATCCTGGTGGCCCGATTCCGCAGCGCCTGCAGCTGCTCGCGTTCATGACGGATGGCATCGAGCAGCAGGGCCTCGGAGGCTGCCGCCGGATGCAGGCGGCGGGTTTGACTGTAGCGCCGCTGGAGCACTTCGGTGGCGGCTTCGAGAAAGATGATCTCGAACCGGTAGCCGGCCTCCTCCAGCGCCCCAAAGATCCGATCGTAGTCATCGAGAAACTTCCGTTCGCGAATGTCAATCCCCAACGCTATCCGGGAAATATCCGGCATATCCCTTTCACACAGGGCCAGAAATTCCGGAAGCAGCGGCACCGGCAGGTTGTCAATACAGAAGTAATGAAGATCCTCGAAGGCTTTGATGGCGGTACTCTTGCCCGAGCCCGACAGGCCGGTCACCACCACCACGTGAACATTTCGCTGCGTCATGGACCATATTCCTAATTGAAGCTCAAACGTCATTCACCGGGAACCGTTACTCGATCGAAAAACCTGGCAGGGAACAAAGCGGAAAAGCAGGAGCCAATGCGCGGTAAAAGTCAGCAAGAGGGGGAATGCGGGAAGTGCGGGGGACTCAGCCTTCGGTTCCTCAGCCATTCGAATCCATTATGTCGCCTAGAAGTCCTCATCCTCTTGTTGGATCACATCGTAAATCTCGTCCTGGGTATAGACCCCAAGCAGCCGCTTTCGCATCGGAGCATTTTTGAGCAGGCGGGCAATTCTGGCCAGGGCTCGCAGGTGAATGCCGGTGCAGCTCTCCGGCGCGACCAGGAGAAACAGGAGATGCACCGGTTTGCCGTCCATCGACTCAAAATCCACGCCCACACTGGACTTTCCGAAGGACAACAGGAGCTGATCAAGATCCTTCAATTTTCCATGGGGAATCGCGATCCCATCGCCGATACCCGTGCTTCCCAAGCGTTCCCGTTCGAGCAGCACGGCCATGAGACGCTGTCGATCCAGATCGGGTTTCACCCGCAGAATGGCCTCAATCAGTTCTTCGAGCACCTGTTTTTTATTTCTGCCTTCAAGTTCCGGCACAATCGCACTCTTGGGCAGGATATCCAGTATCTTCATCAATTCCTCATGCTCGTTTAAGGCTCTTCGCGGGCACCCTGCAGCCCCCTTCTCCGGCCTTCCGGGGGCTCCGCCCCCGGATTCTCATCTCTCCGGCCGGTGCAACCGGGTCGGTTGCCTCTCAGGACATGGTTTCAATCAAACCGTAATGACCATCCTTGCGATGATAGAGCACATTGATCTGGTTGGTAACACGGTTGGTGAAAACCATGAACTCCCCGTTGGATAGATTCAACTGCATCACCGCCTCATCGACATCCATGGGTTTCGCATGAATCTGCTCGGCCCGGATGACCCGCGACTCCTTATCCTCGACCGTCGCTGCCGCAACCGGCACATCGACGGGGGTCGTGAGGTCCTTCCCGGTATTGACCGGCTTCCTGCGCCGTGATTTGTCCTTGCCCTTGCGAACCTGCCCCTCGATGGTATCCGCCACCAGATCGATCGCGGAATACATGTCATCCGTTTCTTCCCTGCCATTGACCCGCATGCCATTGGCCAAGATCAACACTTCTGCAATATGCCGAAATTTCTCAACCCTCAGGACCACATGGGCTTCAATGGGTTCTTCGAGGTACTTCTTGATTCGAGAAACCTTGTCGTCCACATAGGTTCGGAGCGCCAACGAGGGCTCCACATGACGAAAAGTCACGTTAATCTGCATGCTTGCCTTCCTCCTTGAAATGATATTTCGCAGTGGCTGACCGACTGCTCCCGGCCAGAGCCTCTGAGGAACCGCTTGCCGCTCAGCCCCAGGCCGTTTTCCGGCGCTTGCTTGAAGGGAGTATGTTCAGCATTTCCCGGTACTTAGCCACCGTTCGGCGGGCGATTTTGATGTTTTCACCTGCCAGCAGCTCCACGATCTCCTGATCACTGTAAGGCTTGGTGGTGTCTTCGCCCTTGATGATTTGCCGGATCCTCTCCTTCACGCTTTCCGAGGCCACCGCGTCACCCAGAACGCTACTTATGGAGCTGTTAAAGAAATATTTCAACTCAAAAATCCCATGCGGGGTATCCATGTACTTGTTGGTCGTGACCCGGCTAATGGTCGACTCGTGCATGCCAACGTCTTCGGCCACGTCCCGCAGGACCATCGGCTTGAGGAACGCCACCCCCTTTTCAAAGAAGTCGTGCTGCAGTTTGACAATACTCTGTCCGACCTTGTACAAAGTCCGCTGCCGTTGATGGATACTCTTGATCAGCCAGGCCGCCGAGCGCAGTTTGCCGTGAATGAAATCCTTGGCATCGGTCGGAATAGCGGCATTATGATCGAGTGCCTCCTTATAGTAGGAACTCACCCTCAGTTTCGGCATGCCGTCCTCGTTCAAGAGCACCACAAATTCATCGTCCACCCGCAACACGTAGATATCGGGGCTGATGTACTGGACCGATTCTTCGTTGAACGCGCTTCCCGGGCGGGGATTCAGCTGCAGGATGAGATCGACGGCCAGTTTGACTTCCTCGGGAGAGCGTTTTACAGCGCGAATCAGGCCCTGGAAGTTCTTGTTTTCCAGATAGTACAGATGATCTTCCAGGATCGAAACCACCAGGTCGTCTTGCAGGTTCAGGCTTCTCGCCTGAATCAGAAGGCACTCCTGAAGGCTGCGAGCGGCCACGCCCACGGGATCAAAAACCTGAATCTGGACGAGCACCCGTTCCACTTCCTCGGGTGTGGCGTCGGCCATGACCGCAATCTCCTGCAACGAGGCATCCAGGTAGCCATCACCATTCAGGTTGCCGATGATGACGAGCCCGATTTCTTTCTGCCGGTCGCTCAGGTCGCAAAACCGCAACTGCCATTGCAGATGGTCATCGAGGGTAGCAGGCAGAGTCAGGCGATGGTCATAGGAAGGCCACTCCCGATTGGGATCGCTTTCCATCAGAACAGGAGTACTCGTGTTGTACTCTTCCAAGTATGAGTCCCAGTCAAAATCTTCTCTCAGTTTTTCGACGACCTGGACTTCCTTATAGCCCTCGGCCAGCTCCTCGGCAGCTTCCCCGCGGTCCTCCCCGACAACCTCCCGTTCGCTCCCATCATCCAGCGTCTCTTCCAGCAGAGGATTGGTTTCCAGTTCCTCATGAATGGTTTCCAGCAATTCCAGACGGGAAAGCTGGAGAAGCTTGATCGCCTGCTGCAACTGGGGAGTCATGATCAGTTGCTGGCTGAGTTTGAGCTGTTGTCTCAGTTCAAGTGCTGCCATGCTGTTGCCTCATCACGAGAGACTGAAGTGATCTCCCAGATAGGTTCTGCGAGCCAGATCACTCCGTGAGATCGTCATCGGATCACCCGCCTCCAAAATCTTTCCTTCGTGCATGATGTAGGCCCAATCACACACCTTCAGCGTCTCGCGAACGTTGTGGTCGGAAATGAGAACCCCAATCCCCCTGGCTTTGAGCGACTGGATCAGGCCCTGGATTTCCAGGACAGCAATGGGATCGATCCCGGCAAAGGGCTCATCCAGCAGCACAAAATCAGGCTGAGTGGCCAGCGCGCGACTGATTTCAACCCGCCGCCGCTCCCCCCCGGACAGTCGATCGGCCTGGTTCCCGGCCAAGTGCGCGATATTCAGGTCCGCCAGCAGTTCTTCCAGCCGAACCTGCCGTTCCTGCTTGCCGATCTTCATGGTCTCCAGAATCGCCAGCAGGTTCTCCTCGACCGTGAGTCTGCGGAACACCGACGGTTCCTGCGACAAATAGGTAACCCCTTTGCGCGCACGCAGATACATGGGCATCTGAATGATATTTTCGCCATTCAGGAGGACCGTCCCGCGATCGGGGCGGATGATCCCCACCACACTGTAAAAGGTGGTCGATTTGCCGGCGCCGTTGGGCCCCAGAAGGCCCACGATCTGGGCCGGCTCAACGGCCAGGTTCACCTGGTTGACGACCCGGCGCCCCTTATAAGTCTTCACCAGATCTCGCACCTCCAGGCGCTTCGGGATTGAAGCCACCACCTAGTCCTTCTTCGCCGGGTGAAGAACCGCCTGCACCGGGGTTTGCGCGCCCCCTTCCACAATGCTCCTGCCCTCTGCCAGCAGAAGCGTGATCAGCCGCCCCTGGATGGTATCTTCCCCCTGGCTCACACTGGGGTGACCGCTCAAAACGATCTTGTTCTCATTATGATAATAAACGGCCTTGTCGGCCAGGGCGACCTTGTCCTGCTGGGTGATCTTGACCTCCCCCTCGACCTCGATCCGATCAATTCTGTCCACCATGGCCGACTGGTCCGCGGGATCCTGCCCGCCCTCCGCCGCATACACCCACAGCTTCCTGCCGGTTATGGTCAAATCGTCCTGCTGGACCACCACGTTGCCCTCAAAAAGAATGGTCCGCTCCTTTTGATGAGCCTCCATGCGGTCGCTGGCTATCCGCAGAGGGGAATCGCTCTGCAGGATTTTGGGCGGAACGGGGCTGGAACCACGCTTGGCTGTGCTTCCCTGGCTCCAGCCAGTCGCCGGCACCATCACCAGGCACAGCAGTCCAATCCCAGCCACCAGCCAGTTCTTTCCGTGGTACTTCATGGTCTTCGCCTCATGGTCCCTTACCCGCCCTTGGCGGCAGAAAAACCAGCGTCCCCCTGACTCCCCCCTCAAGCACCGCCCGGGAGTCCGCGATTCGGTACTCCCAGCGGGTCCCTTCCAGCCGCACATCGGGGCCTTCAAGGCGGATGGGAGACTCCGAGGAAATGGTCTGCTGCTGATGATCGTACCGGGCATATTCGGAAGACAGCTCGTAGCCCTTTGGCAGCATTGCGTGCACCGCATCCCACAGCTCGATGTTCTTGCTCCCGGTGTGCAGGGAGCCTTCTCGACTCTCCAGTTGAATCTCATCGCCGCTTTCCAGGAAAAAGGCAACACGAACCGTCGAAAGGAGCGTTTTTTGTTCGCCCTGGAAGTATCTTGCTTCCGTGGCCCGAATCGTCCAGAGGCGCTTCCCTCCCTGCAATTCGGTATACTCCATGTCCTTGAGCGTCACTTCCGCGTCGCTCTTGGCGGCGGTCTGAACGGCAGCCTGCTGAGCTTTCTGGCTGCCTCCCTGCCAGATCCCGACGATCAGAACTCCCGTCAAGCCCAGCGCAAAGGCCAGCGCGGTACCCTGAATGAGTTTTTGCGGCACCGTCATGGGAAGGTTATCCGAATCGCGGCCGCACCAGTTTCATCACGGCTCCTGGAGGCGCTTCTCATCACCGCCAATCGTCTCCAAAAAACCGCCCGGTGACCTTCTCCCACAAGCCCTGGACCCACAAGATCAGCTCGCACACCTCGCGCGCCGCCCCATACCCACCCCTCGCCCGAGTCACGTAATGGGCATAAGGAAACACGTGAGAGACCGCATCGGCAACGGCTACGGCAAAGCCGACACGACGGAGCAGAGGGATATCGATGAGATCGTCCCCCATGAAGCCGATCTCTTCATCCCGCAAACCGGTTTCCGCCTGCAGGCGGGCATAGGCTTCCAGCTTATCGATAGCGCCCTGGTAGACCCTGCTGATCCCCAGCCCGGCAGCCCGGTGGGCTACCGCCCGGCACGAGCGGCCGGTTATCAGCGCCACCTCAAGACCCGCCCGCTGCAGCAGTTTAATGCCGTGTCCATCCTGAACGTCGAAGGCCTTGATCTCCGAACCGTCGTCCTGATAGATGATACGCCCGTCGGTCAGGACCCCATCCACATCAAAAGCCATGAGGCGCACCGGCAGGATCCGAGCTCGCAGTGATGCCTCAAGATCATCCCACACGCTTCCACCTCCGAAAGTCCGAGCACCGACCACCCATCCCCCCCCAACCGTCTAAGTTACCTATCGTTCGTTACCCGGTAAATCTTGATCAATTCTTCCAGCAGCGACGGCACTTGCGCCAGGGGCAGGGAATTAGGGCCATCGCTGAGCGCTCGGTCGGGGTCCTCGTGCATTTCGAGGAAGATCCCATGAGCCCCTGCCGCCACCGCCGCGCGCGCCAGGGGCGCCACGAACCGCCGATCTCCGCCCGAACTCGTGCCCTGCCCGCCCGGCAACTGCACGCTGTGAGTGGCGTCGAAGACCACCGGCAGCCCGAAACCGGCCATGATGGCGATGGCCCGCATGTCTACCACCAGATTGTGATAGCCAAACTGAGTTCCCCGTTCCGTTACCAGAATCTGCCGGTTGTTGGTCTGCCGCACCTTCTCGATGGCGTGCCTTACGTCCTCGGGGGCCATGAACTGGGCCTTCTTCAGATTGACCGGCTTGCCCGTCTTGCCGACCGCCGTCAGTAGATCGGTCTGTCGTGCGAGAAAGGCGGGAACCTGGAGAATGTCAACCACTCCGGCCGCTTCGTTGGCTTCTTCCACTGTGTGCACGTCGGTCAGAACAGGGACGCCGATTTCCCTGCGCACCGCCGCCAAAATCTCGAGCCCCGCCTTCAAGCCGGGGCCGCGGAACGAGTTCCAGGCAGTGCGATTGGCTTTGTCGTACGAGCTCTTGAAAACATAGGGAATACCCAGACGGGTACAGGTTGCCTGCATGGACCGGGCGATGGTCAGGGCCATCTCCCGGCCTTCCAGCACACAGGGCCCGCCAATGAGAAACAGGCGGTCCGTGCCGAACGCCTGCCCGAGTATTTCAAAATGAGTCACGGCTGTTCTCCCGGCCCATCAACATTCCGGCACCCCGGAGAACCTCTCAGGGTGCAGGCGTCTGGCTTCTGCCAGCGAGGCCGTGATGAAGGCCTTGAAAAGCGGGTGCGGGTTCATGGGGCGCGACTTGAATTCGGGGTGGAATTGACAGCCAAGGAACCACGGGTGATCGGGGAGTTCGATGATTTCCACCAGGTTCCTGTCCGGCGACAGGCCTGTGAAGCGCATCCCGTGCTCACCCAGACGCACCCGGTAATCGTTGTTGAATTCATACCGATGGCGATGCCGCTCGGAAATCTCCTGGGACTCATAGGCCGCCAGCGCGAGGCTGTCCCGTTCCAGGATGCAGGGGTAGGCTCCCAGGCGCATCGTGCCGCCCAGGTTGGAATCCTCATCCCGGCGCACGATCCGGCCACTCCGATGATCGAACCATTCCCGCATGAGGAAAATCACCGGATGGGGCGTATGTTTGTCAAATTCCAGGCTCTGCGCTTTTTCCAGGCCGGCGACATGGCGGGCGAACTCAACGGTAGCCAGCTGCATCCCCAGACAGATCCCGAGGAACGGGATGCGGTTTTCCCGGGCATAGTGGATGGCTTTGATCTTTCCTTCCACTCCCCGCTGGCCGAACCCCCCCGGCACGAGAATCCCGTCCACCCCCTCGAGCAATGCCTCACCGCCATCCTTTTCAACATTTTCGGAATCGATATAGTCCAGCACAACCCGACTGTTGTTGGCCGCTCCACCGTGCGCCAGGGCTTCGTTGAGGCTCTTGTAGGATTCCTTGAGATCGATGTACTTGCCGACAATCGCGATGCGGGTCTCGAATTGCGGCTGTTTGAGAGTGCGAACCAGGTTTTCCCAGGGTTCCAGGACGGGCGACCGGGTCCACACGTTGAGCAGCTGCAGGATCTTGTCATCGAGCCCTTCCTGGTGATAGAGCAGCGGCACCTCATAGATGCAGTCAACGTCGATGGCCGTGATCACGCCATCCCGCTCGACGTTACAGAAATGGGCGATCTTGCCCTTGATGTCGGGGGCAAGCGGGTGAGTCGTGCGACACAACAGGATATCCGGCTGAATTCCGATTCCGCGGAGTTCTTTGACACTGTGCTGGGTAGGCTTGGTCTTCAACTCCCCCGAAGTCTTCATGTAGGGCACCAGGGTGAGATGAACATAGGCCACATGCTCCCGGCCGATATCACTCCGCAGCTGGCGGATGGCCTCCAGGAACGGCAGACTCTCGATATCGCCCACCGTCCCGCCGATTTCAACGATGATGATATCGACGTCGGTCGCCAGGCTGCGAACACAGGCCTTGATCTCGTCGGTCACATGCGGAATCACCTGAACCGTGCCTCCGAGGTAGTCGCCGCGGCGTTCCTTGGTGATGACGGAGTAGTAAATGCTCCCCGAGGTGTAGTTGTTACGGCGCGTCATGACGGCATGCGTGAAGCGTTCGTAATGGCCCAGGTCCAGATCGGTCTCCGCCCCGTCATCGGTGACGAACACCTCCCCATGCTGAAACGGATTCATGGTGCCTGGATCAACATTGATATAAGGATCAAGCTTTTGAATGGTCACGCGCAGCCCTCTGCTTTCCATCAGAGCACCGATGGAAGCCGCGGCCAGCCCCTTGCCCAGAGACGAAAGAACCCCACCCGTGATGAAAATGTATTTTGGCTGACGCAAGGAATCTTTCCTTTTCGATTGCGGTTTGGCTAATCCCGGATCTCTCCCCCCATCTCTTCCGGAAAGTCGTCGGCACTATAGCAAACAGCCCTTCAAAGTCAATCCAGCACCCTCTTCCCTAGCCTCCACAGACCCCTCTCGGGCCAACCGCTTCCCGGCGAGGAATTTTCTGTTGCATTTTAATTCAATATCGCATAGCTTGGGCTCGAGATATTGGCAAACTTCTTGCTAATAGTAGACGATGTTCGGTTAAAGTCAATTCTTATTAGACTTCACCTTGGGAAACAAGGCCCATGATTGTAAGCCATTGCATGGCAGCAGAAGTGGTGACGATCAGCAAGGAAGCCTCCATTCAGGAGGCCCTGGCGGTCATGAAGCGGTACTCCATCCGTCATCTCCCGGTAGTGGATGCTCAATCGGCCTTGTTGGGTTGGGTGACGGATGCGGACCTCCGAGGCGTTCTGATAGCTTCCATGCTCGAGGAGTTGACCCTGGAAGATGTTATGGTGCGCAAACCCTACCTGGCGCATCCCGACATGCCGCTGGACGAAGCAGCCCGGATCCTTCTCGAGAAGCGCATTGGCGGCATGCCGGTGGTGGATGGAGAGCGGCTGGTGGGAGTCATCACCACTACCGATCTGCTGTCGACCTTCATCACCATGATGGGGCTTTTCTCGCAGTCCTCCCGGCTGGATGTGAAAATCTCCACCCCCCTCGTTTCCCTCCAGGAGATAACCCAACTGCTCCAGGATCATGGGGCAGAGATCATCAGCATCTGCAATCTACCCACCCTGGAGGGTGATACCCTCACCTACACGATCCGCACGAAAAAGATCGACCTGAAGCCCATCGTGGCCGCCCTTAAGGCCAAGGGCATCATGGTGGTCTCCTCCATTGCGTGACTCCTGCCATGACCCTGGCCTCTTGCGGGTCAGGATGCGGCAAGGATCTTTTTCACCTGCTTGATAACCAGAGTGACACTTGCGGTATCGGATGGTGCGGGTGACCACGCCAGGACTTCGGATTCCTCCCAGCCTGCTCTGACAATGTGCACGTGGGGGCCACGCGGCGCCCAGACACCCGGATCGGTCGGCCCAAAGATGACTAGCGTCGGCGTTCCGACCGCAGCGGCCAGATGACTCACCCCCGAATCGCTGCCAACAAAGAGCCGGCCCTGGGAAAGCATCGCCGCCAGCAAAGGCAGGGGCAGCCCTTCGAGGGCTGCCACGCCCAGGGCCTCCGCGGCCCGGGCAAAGTCCCGGAGCCGTTCGTCAGCCGGTCCCAGTGATAACAAGATGGGGTTGGGGAAGGCTTCGCGAAGCCACTGAAGGGCCCGCCACCAGTTGCTCAGAGGCCAGACTTTGCGCAGGCCGCCACTGCCGGGGTGAATGACAATGGGCCGGTTGCGGCCGGTTGCATGGTGCTGCGCAAGCCAGGCACTGGCAGCCGCAAGATCCTGGGGGGCAGGTTCGAGGCGCGGCAGGCATTCTTCAAGATGCCATCCAAAGCGGCGACATTGCTCCAGGAGAAACTGAGATACGTGCTGACACGCGCCTGGGCCCGGAAATGATTGCAGCCATGTGACGGGACAGGAAAGCCGGGAGGCGAGCCGCTCGGCCAGCACCCGACTACCCGTCTGTCCGAAGATCAATACCATCCGGGATTGCTCGAGGAAAGGCGGGACTGGTGCCGTTCGCCAGAGATCTTCATGAAAGAAGCGAGCCAGGGTTGAATCGTCGGGTGGAGGCGTGCTTCCCATGAAGGGCTTGGCGGCCAGGAGTGCGACATGTTCGGGTTTCGACCAGAGATCGAAATGAATGCGGGGCCATGAGCGGTGCAGGGCCTCCAGAATGGGCAACGCCAGCAGGCAATCGCCCAGGGCCCCCTGATGCACTGCCACAATCCGTCCTGTCAGGGTCGGAGCCAGAGCGGCCATGGATGACCCCTGTGGCGGCTCACTGCTGTTCTCCCGGCCCGCACTGCCACTGCCGGCCGCAGCCACTGCCTGCCCCGGGGTTTTCGATCCTGCCATTCAGCTACAGGTCCGGAGCGTCTTCAGGGGCTGCACCGGCAAGCTTTCTATGAGACCACCGCCTGAGAAAGTGCGTCGCCTTCGAGACCACCTGGCTTTGCGGGCTGGGAGGACTGATCAGGCCCTCTTGCCGCAGAGCCTGCTGCAGGCAATCCTTCAGGACGCGGCACGCAACGCATGTCGCCTGCGGCTGGATGATGCCATCAGCATCCTTGGGACAAACCCGGCTTGGATCTCCAAAGCACGTAGGCCGGCAATCCTGGCCGGAATCGCCCGGCACTGCCTCACAGGTTGTTTTGGACATCTTCGGTGCTGTTCTTGCTGAAGCGCGTCCGGAATCCCTATTCGAGAATCTCCAGGACCGCGCGCTTGCGCAGCTTGGTTGCGGCAGCATTCACGATGGTGCGCAAGGCATGGGCGTTACGTCCCTCTTTCCCAATGATCTTCCCAAGATCGGCTTTTGCTGCTCTGAGCTCAATCACCGAGATTTGCTGACCGATAATCTCGCTCACTTCCACCTGATTGGGATCTTCCGCCAAAGCGCGAGCAATGACTTCTACCAGTTCTTTGATCTGAATGTGCTCCATAGCTTCTTTCCGCTCCCGACGAGCATCCGACAGAACGATGCTGCTACTGCTCCTCTGTTAACAAGCAATCCATAGACATAAAGCCAACCCAGGGGCTTGAGCCGGGGGGGAAATCCAGGCGGCGCTGGTGGACAGGAAACCGAATATCACACGAGATCCGAATCCCATTGATGCCACCGCTTTCGACCGGCTACGGCCGGAGCGGACTCATTGGGATTCAGCGCCCCACAATGCCAATGATGAAAAGCTGCTGACGCCAGGAAGCTGGCAGGAAACCGGGCAGCATTCAATTGGTGGAAAATGAGCTTAAGGAAAAGCGAAGCTTGTGTCAAGCGCCAAAATGCTATAATAATTTTATTTAATTACCTGGATACAGGGGTGAAGTATCTGTCTCCCCGGCCGTGACGGTTACGGAAGAAGAAGACTGATGGTTGATTCACCTGGCAGCTTTCCTGCAAACGCAGCCGCAAGTAAGATCGTTGATCTCATTCAGCCCACGCTGACCGCGCTGACCAACTATCAGGATCGCATGGCACGACTTCTTTTCGAAATCTCCTGCCTCGAAGGACTCGATGAACTCGCCGCCACCGGGCGCCTGCCTGGTGCTTTTCGGGCACGCATGGGAAAGGTGATGGAGCTTTTCGACGAATCCGTGCGGGCGGCGGGGCGGCGTTTGCGGAAGGTCGGATTCACGGTGCAATGCCGACTCGGATGCCCGTATTGCTGCTACCAAATCCCTACCGGGGTCAGTTCGGCGGAGTTGATCTTCATCTACCATGGCATACAGCAGAGCGGTGCCGCCTCGAAGCTTTTTCGGCGCTGTCTCGAAGTCGAGGAACTCCGGGCGGAGCTCTGTCGCCGCCGGGCGCCCGATGCAACCCGCCAAAGCGCCTTGCACGACCAGGTCGAAGCCCTCTCGGAAAGCTATGGCCGCCTCGAACAGCCTTGCCCCTTCCTCGCGGCCAACCTTTGCCAGATCTATCCATTTCGCCCGCTGGCATGTCGCATGCACTTCAGCCTTTCCCCCCCTCCCTGGTGCCGGCCATCCCATTTCCAACACCCTTACGCCCTGAGTCTCAACCTGGAGCCGGGAAAATGCGTGATCGACGCCCTCGAAAAACTCGAAGATCGCTTTCAGTTGAACCTCTCTGGTGTTATGATCTGTGGCCTGTTGGAATTGATGGTGAACGTGATGCGCTTTGCCAGGATTCACTGGGAGCCCTGACCCGATGCCGCTGGCTCTCCCTTCCTCGATGACCCGGCAACCGCTGGTCGAATTGCGGTTTTGTGAACTGACACCCCCGAGCCTTGCCGACAATACGGCGGATTGGGATCGGCTGGCCCATTTCCTGCGCCACCAGGGATTCAGCCCTATATGGATTCATCCTTCCCGCCTCAACCACGCAGTGCGGCAGATCCGCCGGGGGAATTACCGGGTTACGGCGATCCTGGGATATCATCCCTGTCACTGGGAGGTGATCGACGTCCACGCCGGGATCGCGGAGCGGCCGGTATTCGGGTTGGCCATCGACTTGGGAACGTCGCGCCTGGCATTCTACCTCCTCGACCTGCAGAGGGGGACCCTGCTAAGCGAGCAATCCCTTCCGAATCCCCAGGTGCCCTGCGGCGAAGACATCCTGGCGCGCATTCTCTATGCCCGCAAGCCGGCTAAGCTGAGGCGCCTGCAGCGACTCCTGCGCGACACGGTCAATGCCGCCGCTCATGGGATGGCCCATGAGCAGGGCGGGGTTGCCGCTGACATTTATGCCCTGGCCATCGCCGGCAACACAACCATGAGTCATCTCCTGATGGGACTCGATCCTTCATCTCTTTGCAGGGAGCCTTATCTTCCGGCTGTGAACCAGTTTCCGCTGATGGCCGGGGAGGATCTCGAACTGACCGTTCATCCCCGGGCTCTGTCCTACCTCTTTCCCAGCGTTGGCTCCTATTTCGGCGGCGATCTCATCGCCGATATCCTGGCCGTTGGCCTCCATCGTACCAGCGACCTCAGCATCCTGGTGGATGTGGGCACCAACGCCGAGGTGGTGCTCGGCAACCGCGACTGGCTCATGGCCTGCGCCGGGGCGGCAGGCCCAGCCCTCGAGGGCGGCGTAGTAGCGCGGGCGATGATGGCTGTCCCCGGAGCCATCGACCGGGTGCGGATCGATCGCCAAACCCTGGAACCCGCTTATCATGTCATTGGTGGCGGGAAGCCCGCCGGTATCTGCGGTTCCGGCCTGATTGACCTCCTGGCGGAGCTGTTCATGGCAGGCATTCTGACCGTGCAGGGGAAGATCGACCGCGAGTCTGCTTTCCCTCGCATCCTTGACGGCCCCGACGGCCCCGCTTACCTCCTGGTGCCCGCAAGAGACGCCAGCGATGGCCGAGAGCTGGCGATCAGCGAGCTGGAAATCGGCATTTTTCTGAAATCCAAGGCTGCCATGTACACCATCCTCTCCGTTATTGTGGCCCGAGTGGGGTTGACTTTTAGCGATATCAAGCGCTTTTATGTCACGGGAGCCTTCGGTACCAGTATCGATCCCCTGATGGCGATCAAAATCGGCATGCTGCCCGATTTGCCTCCCGAAACCTTTCGGGCGCTCGGGGACACCGTCGGCTGCGGAGCGGCGATGCTGCTTTGCGATCGCAAGCTGCTGCAAGCAATCGAAAGGATCTGTAGCCAGATCACTTACGTCGAATTGAACGTCAATGTGGAGCTCATGAACGAGTTCCGCGGCGCGCTGTTCCTTCCCCACACGGACGCGCGACTGTTTCCATCGGTGACCATCCCCAGGAAGACCCTGGGTTGAAGCGGGAGGAACGCCATGTCGAATAGAAGGCTGGTTGATGAGAATCCACAAGACGTCCTCATGGCAGGGAGACGCAGTTTCTTCCGAAGCATCCATTTTCTGCCGGTGCTGGTTGGCGTGCTCGTGCTGCTCAATGTCCTGCTGTTCCAGCGGATTCTGTTTTCGTCTCAGGGCATCCCGGGATTTCGCAACCAGTGTGCTCTGGTCGAAGAACTGGAAACCAAGGTGAGGCATCTCAAAGAAGATAATCAGAGGCTGTTCAACAAGATTCAGGCCTTCAAGAACAGCCCGCGGGCTCAGGAGAAAATGGTGCGGGAAGGGTTGGGCTGGGTTCGCGAAAATGAGCTGCTGATTGAATTTCAACAGAAGCAGCCCAACCCTCTCCGGTAGCATCCGTCATTTGATGAGAGACTGCATGGCCGATTCATCCTACCATTTCTGTAAAGCTGTGTCGGAAGAGCTCGATCCGGAGAGGCTGTTGCGCAAATTCCTGACCTCCCTGCTCGACCTCCAGAAGGTGGAACGGGGTTCTATCTGGGTGAAAACGGCCAGGGGCTACGAGTGTCTGGAGGCGGCCGGAACCCAGAGTGAGTTGATCAAAGGGATGGTCGTTCCTGCGGATCGACCCAGTATTGTCGGTTGGGTGATAGAAAACGGCGAAATGACCGTCGCCGAACCGGGCAAAGACCGGCGACATTTTAAGGACGCCGAACGAGGCCTGGCCCTTAAAAGCAAACTGATCCTGTGCTTCCCGCTCCTGCTTAGAAACGGCAAGGTCTACGGGGCCGTAGAACTCATTGATACCAGTTCCGGGGGGAATCGCCTCAACCTTGAACCCTCCTTCCTCGGCCTGCTCCAGCAGTTGGTTGATCTGGGCTCGATCGCTTTGAGCAACTCTCTCATTCTCAGCGACCAGCAGAATGAGAATGCCAGGCTCAAGCAAGCCCTCGACAGCATTCAACAGCAGGAAACCATTATTGGCCGAAGCCAGGCCTTTCAGGCGGTCATGAGGACTGCCGAGGATTACGCTCGAACCGATTTCCCGGTCTTGATCACTGGCGAAAGCGGGACGGGCAAAGAAGTCCTGGCCCGAGAACTGCACTACCGCAGCAGGAGGCGGGAAAAACCGTTCCTGGCTCAGAACTGCAGCGCCATCCCGGACACCCTCCTCGAAAGTGAACTCTTCGGCTATGCCAAAGGGGCCTTCACCGGGGCCGTCAGGGATCGCCTGGGGCTGTTCGAAGCCGCTGACGGGGGGACGCTTTTCCTTGACGAGATCGGTGATATGCCGCTGCACCTGCAGGCGAGAATCCTGCGTTTTCTCGAAAGCGGTGAGGTCAAGCCCGTCGGCGCTACCCGCATCAAGCGGGTGGAAGTCAGGATCATTTCCGCCACCAACAAGGACCTGAAGGAAGCGATCAAGGCAGGGCAGTTCCGGGAGGACCTTTTCTACCGCCTCAACGTTCTCCCCTTGCGCCTGCCATCGCTTCGGGAAAGACGCGACGATATCCCCCTGCTCCTCGACCATTTTCTCCGAAGGGAAGCACTGAAGCTGGGCATCCTTCCCAAGAAGCTCTCGAAAAGCGCGCTCGCTTACGCCCTGGACCATCCCTGGAAGGGAAATATCCGGGAACTCGAAAACTTCGCCAAACATGTCTCCGTGGTGATCAGCACCGACATGATCGACCTGGAAGACCTTGCCGTCTGTCTCGCCCTCGACCGGGAAGAACCGCCAGCCCCCGCCGCTCAGGCCCTCCGCCAGGTCGACTGCGGGGAGGCGGCCAATGCCGGGTCGCTATCTTTTTTGCTCTTTGACGGTCGTTCCTGGGCAGAGGTGGAAAAAGCCTACGCCCTCCATCTGCTGGAGAAGCATCGCTGGCACATCACCCGCGCGGCCCGGGAAGCCGGATTGAGCCGCTCGACGTTTGATTCCAGACTCAAGCGACTGGGGCTGAGCAGACTGTCGTGAAACTCGCCCCCTTTCTCCTCCCGTCCTCTTCCTGCCCGCCGTTCTTCTGCCGCTGGCTCACCGGGTCCCGGCGAGAGGCTGCCACCCCATGACCAGCAACGAAAACATGAAGGTGGCCCAATGTCTTTTTGCCCGATGGGGGAAAGAGCTCTTGGCAGATTCGCGGATTCATGGGCTGCTTGAGGCCCTGCGGGAAAAGGTGGAAGCCTCCGGGAGGGTGGCCCGTGAGCTTGGGCTCGTCGCAGCCTGCAAGCACTGTGAGGAGGAAGAAGGCGGTAGTTGCTGTGGCGCAGGCATTGAGGATCACTATACTCCCCATCTGCTGCTGATCAACCTCCTTCTGGGGCGGACCCTTCCCCCCGACCGCCGCCTCTCCGACAGCTGCTATTTTCTCGGTACGGACGGCTGTACGCTCACAGCTCGGCACATCCTGTGTATCAACTACCTGTGCCCCAACCTCCAGCGATCACTCGCCCATGAGAACCTCGTGCGCCTCCAGGCCACAACCGGCGAAGAAATGGAAACCGTCTTTCGGCTGCACGAAGCCGTGAAGCAATTTCTCGTCGAGCGAGAGCATGATCACTGAGCGCCTGAAGCAGACCATGGCCCTGATCGCCAACTTTTATGACGGATGCCGCCACGGTTATGAGGGTCACGAGGGCTATCGCAAGTCCACGGATCTGTTCAAGTTATCGCGAGGTATTGAGGAGCTCGAGGCGCTCGGTCTGCTGGATTGCGATCGGACCGTGTTTGCCGACCTGGGCTGTGCCGACGGGCGGGTGAACCTCCTCATGAGCTATTTCGTCCGACTCTCGCTCGGCATCGAAATCGACGGCGAGATTCTGGCCGAGTACGGCCCGCGCAAGGCCGAGCTCGAATCCCGCCTACGGCAGGCCGGGCTCGAACCGCCACCCGGCAATCTGGCGCTCTTCCATGGGAGCTCACCGGCCCCGGAAACCTATGCGGCAATCCAGGCCCAACATGACATCTCCTTTTCCGATATCGATCTCTTCTATACCTACATCACCCTCCACGATGTTTTTGCCGAAAAAATCGCCGCCGAAGCCAAACCGGGCGCCCTCTACCTGGTCTACGGCTTCAACCGCATCCTGCCCCGCTATGAACATCTCGAAGTCATGATCCCCGACCTGGGATCGCAGGGCATCGCTGCCCTGTACCGGAAAGGGCACCGAAGGGGTCTATCTGCCTCGTGATTCGGTGGAACAGGCCCGGCCCCGGCCACAAGTGGACCGGGAAGGATGCGGTTTGGACCGGGGCTGCGTGAATAGGGCCACACCATCACTCCCGCGGCAACCAGGCAAATCCGGAAAGCCTCTTGACACCACAGGACCTTTTTCGGTATGGGGAGGTCTCTGGCTACTCCCCTGCCATGGTGAGCGAACGCAGGAAAAGCGATATCACCTGTTTCCCTGGAGCGAGCTCTCTTCATCGAGTGACCACCTGGCTGGGGCTAATGATTTCTTGTACGCTGAATATCCTGTGGTACCCTCATGAGGCAAAAGGCTCTTGCAGGGCAAGGAATCTTAAGCAAACTCTGCAGATGCAATAACGCAATAGACCCACCCATCCTGGCCTGGAGGAATGGACATGAAAAAAAATATACTGGTTCCCTTTGACGGTTCAGCCAACGCCATTGAGGCGTTGCGAGTGGCAATCGACATGGCAAAGGCCTACAGTGAGAAGATTGTTCTACTCAATGTTCAGCCCAGCTACGAAACCCCGCATGCCAAGCGGTTTTTCAGTAAAACTCAGATTCAGGATTTCCAGAATCAAATGGCAGATGAGGCAATGCAACCGGGTGTGGATATTTTGAAACAGTCCGGTGTGGAGTTTCTTCATAAACTGCGGGTCGGCGATCCCCGAGAGCAGATCTGTAAGGAGGCCAGGGGCGACAGCGGTGAAGAAGGGGCGGCATGCGGGACCGTTGGCGTGCGCTTCATCGTGATGGGGTCGCGCGGGCTGAACGCCATCCTCGGAACCGTGCTGGGCAGTGTGAGTACGGGGGTTCTGCATGCCACCCCCTGCCCGGTGACGATAGTCCCGTATTCCTGCTGATCTGGTCGCAGGGTCCAGGCAGATTGTCCTGCCCTTTCCTTTAGAATTTCGGTTAACGGATCGGGACCGCAATCACCTGGGTGGCTACGGGTCTGTCTGGAAACCGCCGGTGGGTTCGCTACTTCAGCCGAACTGCGTCGAACCGTGCGATGGCAGTGCCGATCCCATCCACCTGCTCGAGGCGGCCGCCGCGACTGCAGCAGCGTGGTATACGCTCCAGTTCGCTAAGAGGTCGCTTCTCCTGGTCCATACCATCCGGACACGCCATCATTGTCGACACCATGCGACTGAAACACAGCCGGTCACCGTCGCGCTCGAAGCTACCGGTCACCTGGCTGCAGCCTCCGCTCCCGGGAACCCGCCGCTCGTCAACGGTAACCGTAAGGTGCGGTTCGGGCTGCTTAGGAGATGCAACTGCCGGTTCATCGCTCAGGTTCACAAGCTTCCAACCGCTGCCATGGAGGTCGCACTGACCGGATGCCGCTTGCTCCATTCGCCGGCAGTCGGTGACGAGGTTGCTCGGGCAAACCATGTACATCGCTGAATTTTGCGCCCTGGGCGCGGCCTTCTGCTGGTCCTTCGGCGGACTTATTTCAACCAACCCGGTGCGCACCCTCGGTGCCATCACCTTCAACCGGCTGCGCATGTGCCTTGTTTTTGTGATGCTGGCGGGCATGGCATGCGTGACGGGAGGTTGGCAGACCCTGACCCTCCGGGACGGTGTTTTGCTGATGGTCTCGGCCATGATCGGCATCTTTCTGGGGGATACCTCCTTTTATGCTGCGCTCAAGCGGGTAGGTCCCCGCCGAGCCGGCATTCTGTTTGCTACCAATGCTCCTCTTGCCGCTCTACTGGGATTTCTTGTGCTGGACGAACGGCTGCCCCCGGCCACAATTGGCGGCTGTGCCTTGATCATGGCCGGAGTCTTTCTGGCGGTCTTTCACAGCACCACCACCCAACGGCACAGCTTTGAACAGGTGCGCGGGCCGTTGGCAGTGGGGGTGGGACTGGGACTGATGGGCGCGTTCTGTCAGGCGATCTCGGTCATCATCATGCGCCCGATCCTGGCTTCCGGGGTCGATCCCATAGCCGCTTCGGCGCTGCGCGTGGGCACGGGGGCGGTGGCCCTCATCGCCACCCTGCTGACGCGGTCGGAGGTGGTAAGACCTCCCACCCGCGTATCAAAGAAGCTCTTGGGGCAGGTAGCCTTGAGCGGCCTGGTGGGGATGGGGCTGGGTATGACCTTTCTCCTCATCGCCCTGGCCCACGGGCCCGCAGGGCTCGTCTCGACCCTCTCGGCCACCTCCCCAATTCTCATCCTGCCCATCCTCTGGCTGGTCACCCGTGAATCTCCCGCCCCCGGGGCATGGCTCGGAGCCTTGCTGGCCGTGGCCGGGGCGGCGTGCCTCTTCAACGGTTAGAAAAGGCCGGCCAGAGAAGTTCTCCAAATAATGTAACCGCGCCGGCGCTCGTTTCAGCCCTTGCCGGCCTCACCAGGAACACCCAGGCTCCGAAGGATGCGACGACATCGCCTCGCGTCCTTCTATCCCTGGCGATGGCAGCAACACCGCCCCCGTCGAGCCATCTCGTCACGGCACAAACTCCGTTCCCGCGCGGCCGGCGACCGCCTCCTCGATCTCCTCGATAGAGGCAATCACCGCTCGCGATCCTCCCTGGCGGATGAATTGCACGGCGGCTTCCACTTTCGGGCCCATGGAACCCGATGGAAACTGGCCTGCTCTTAGATGGTGTTCGGCCTCGGCAACCGTCAGGCGGCGCAGAAAGCGCTGGGAGGATCTGCCAAAATCGAGGGCCACACCTTCAACGTCAGTCGCCATGAGGAAGATGGTCACTCCGACCTCTTCCGCCAGGCGGGCGCTGGCCAGATCCTTATCGATGACCGCATCCACGCCGCAAAAGGTCCGGCCCTCCCGGATCACGGGGATCCCGCCGCCGCCGCAGCAGATGACAATAAACCCGGTCTCGATCAGACGTTTGATCTCTCCCTTCTCGACGATGGTGACCGGCCGCGGAGAGGCAACCACCCGGCGGTGGCCTTTTGGAGTCAGCATGACGGGATAAGGTGCCGAGGCCACCGTCTCCGGCGACAGAGCGGGACCGATGGGTTTGGAGGGTTCCTTGAAAGCCGGGTCGTTGACGTCCACTACCACATAGCTGATGAGGCTGACCAGGAACTGCCCGCTCTGAACGCCCAGGGCCATCAACTCACTGTCAAGCGTGGACTCGATCATGTAGCCGATCTGCCCCTGGGTCTGGGCAACGAGGATCTCGAGGGGAAGCGGCGGCACAGCGTCACAGCATTCCTGCTGGAGCAGCAGATTGCCCACCTGGGGGCCGTTGCCGTGGGTGATGATGATTCGATAGCGCCGGGAAAGACGCGCAACCTGCCGGATGGGAACGTTCAGGTTCTCGAACTGTTCCGGCACCGTCCCTCGCTGATCCTTGCGGATCAGGGCGTTGCCGCCCAGGGCCACCAGCAGTATCTCCGGTCCTGGCGCCTGCTCCATATGGCAGCACTCCTTTATAATTGGCCTGCCTTTGTTTCCTCAATGGCCGCAAACCGCCTCAGCAGTACCTCTCTGAGGGTCGGTTTCGCATGGTCGCGATATTCATAACGAACGCGAAGGGTGGGTTTATTGATGGCAACCAGGCGGGTCAGCTGGATCGGTGTGGCAAACAATACGACGTCGCAGTCCGCGGCGTTGATGGTCTGTTCCAGGTCGCGAATCTGCTGATCACTATACCCCATGGCGGGAAGCACCGGACCAATGTGGGGATAATCATGGTACGCCTGGGCGATGGACCCGACCGCACTCGCTCTTGGATCCACGAGGCCGCTGGCACCATAGGTTTCGGCGGCAATCCTGGCAGCCCCGAAAGCCATCCCACCGTGGGTGAGGGTCGGACCGTCCTCAACCGCCAGGACCCGCTTGCCCTTGACTAACTCGGGATTGCCGATCACTACCGGCGACTCCGCCATGAGGATTTCCGCCTGCGGAGCAATCTCGAGAATGCTCCTGCGCAACCGCAACACATTGCCGGGGGGGGCCGTGTCCACCTTGTTGATTATCACCACATCGGCCATGAGCAGGTTGGTCTCCCCGGGAAAGTAAAGGCGTTCATGCCCCGGGCGATGCGGGTCAACCAACACCAGGTGGAGATCGGGAAAGTAGAAGGGGGTGTCGTTGTTGCCGCCATCCCAGACAATCACGTCCGCCTCTGCTTCGGCGGCGCTCAGAATCCGCCCGTAGTCAACCCCGGCATAGACCACCATGCCCTGATCTACCAGCGGCTCATATTCTTCCCGCTCCTCAATGGTGCAGTGCTGACGTTCAAAATCCTCATAGGTGGAGAACCGCTGAACGATCTGCCGGCGTAGATCGCCATAGGGCATGGGGTGGCGTACGACCACCACTCGCTTTCCCAGTCCCGCGAGGATCTGCGCCACGTGCCGGGTCGTCTGGGACTTTCCGCACCCGGTCCTGACGGCGCACACGGCAACGACCGGGAGGCGGGAGCGCAGCATGGTATAGGTTGCCCCAATGAGGATGAAATCCGCGCCCTTGGCCATGGTCAGCGATGCCTTGTGCATGACCTCGACGTGAGGCACATCGCTGTAGGAAAATGCCACCAGATCCGCTTTGTGGCGTTCGATCAGCGATGACAGGTCCTTCTCCGGGTAAATGGGAATGCCCTCCGGATAGAGATCTCCGGCCAGCTCGGGAGGATAAACCCGATTGTCGATGGCCGGGATTTGCGCCGCCGTGAAGGCCACCACCTGATAGCGGAGATTGCCTTTGAAGTAGACGTTGAAGTTGTGGAAGTCACGTCCAGCGGCTCCCATGATGATGACCCGTTCCATGGTGAGTACGCTCCACGAAATGCTGGCTGGGGAGTGCTGAGTGCCAGGTTTTGAGTGCTGGGTGCCGGCACGGGCACCTCAGGGAGAGGTTCTCACACCGTCCGTACCCTTCGCGGACCACCCAGGGAATCGGCCCCCTGGTATGGACCGGCACCGCTTCGTCAGGGCTCCTTCAAGACCGCGGCAAGCCTCTCCATCGCCCAGTCAATTTCCTCCTGCCGGACAATCAGGGGAGGCGCCAGGCGAATGGTGTGTTCATGCGTTTCCTTGCAGAGCAGTCCCCGCGCCATAAGCTTTTCACAATAGCGCCGGGCCCCCCCTGCCGCGGCGAACAGCTCGAGTCCGATCATCAAGCCTCTGCCGCGCACTTCCTTGACCAGGGGACTTCCAAGCTGCCGGAGCGCCGACACAAAGTAGTCTCCCATACGGGCTGAATTTTCGATCATGCCTTCCTCGACCAGGACCTTCATGGCCATCCGCGCCACCGCACAGGCCAGGGGATTGCCGCCAAAGGTGCTGCCGTGTTCGCCGGGACGTAACACACCGAGGATTTCGGTATTGGAAAGCACCGCCGAGACCGGATAGAAACCTCCTGACAGCGCCTTCCCGATAAGGGTCAGGTCCGACTCGATGCCTTCGTGCTGCTCGGCCAGGAGTTTCCCGGTTCGACCGAGGCCGGTCTGGATTTCATCCAGAATGAGCACCACCTTCTGCCGCGTGCAGATGTCTCTCACCCGCTTCAGGTACCCTGCGGGAGGGATGATCACGCCCGCTTCCCCCTGAATGGGTTCCACCAGAAAGGCCACGGTATTGGGTGTGATAGCCTGCTCCAGGGCATCGGCGTCGCCAAAGGGAATCACTTTGAAACCGGGAGTGAAGGGACCGAAATCGGCCCGGGAGTGCTCCTCGGTGCTGAACCCCACGATGGTGATGGTTCTGCCATGGAAATTGTTGGCACACACGATGATTTCAGCCCGGTCCGGAGGCACCCCCTTGATCCGGTAGCCCCATTTGCGGACCGTCTTGATGGCGGTTTCGACCGCTTCCGCGCCGCTGTTCATGGGCAGCACCTTGTGCGACGCGGTCAGTTCACAGAGCTCCTTGTAAAACAGACCGAGCTGGTCGTTGCGAAAAGCCCGGGAAGTAAGGGTGAGTCTGCCGGCCTGTTCGACCATGGCCACCAGGATCCTGGGATGGCAGTGGCCCTGATTGACTGCGGAATAGGAAGCAAGGCAATCCAGGTAGCGCCTGCCCGTCACATCCCACACCCAGACACCCGCGCCTCGCTGCAAGACGACGTCGAGCGGCCGATAGTTGTGAGCCCCGTAATCGTCTTCCAGGTCGATGTAATCCTGCTGGTCCATGGCTTTCCCTCATTCATCCCTGCCCGGCCCCACCCATCGGGACCTGGAGATTCAAGCCGCACCAGGTTATTCGAACCAACCGTTCTCGGAATCGTCGGGTACCAGTCCCAGGGTCTTCAGCTTCTCCAACACCTTCCCTTTTTGGACGGGTTTCACCAGGTAGGCGCTGCACTTGTCCACCGCCGCCCGGATGATGTGGTCACGCTCGGTGCTCCCGGTTATCATAATGACCTTGACGCGATTCCGCTCGGCAATGCAGTATTTATCCTCCAACTGTCGAATCATCCGCAAGGTCTCGTGTCCATCCATAACGGGCATCATGATGTCGAGAAAAACCACGTCATAGGGGCGTTTCTCGGTTGAGGCCAAAACAAAGGCATTGATGGCCTCGAGCCCGTCCGTGACCAGATCGCATTGACCATAAGGGGATAGGAATTTAGCCAGCACTCTGCTGCCGATGGTGTCGTCATCCACAATCAGTGCTCTCATCTGCCACCTTTCAACGAACCAGTTCGGCAACGACCAGCAACCGATCCCTGCCCGGAGCCTGTCGTCATCCTTCGTTTGCATCGGTGATTCATTCGTACCATAATAGTGAACCTGGATCCTGGGGGGACTCTAAAGCCGGCAATCTTGCTCACCACAGCCCCATGAGGGTGGCGCAACAACCCGACCGGCCATGGCCCATCCGTGATCAGGTGGAATTCTCGCCAGGAGTGCCGGGCACATATGACCAAACGACGGGTTTTAATCGCCCTTTTCAGGGACTCCTTAATGACACTATATACGAGGGGTCTTGCCTGGTGTCCACTATTTCTTGGGAGGATTCTGGCAGCCATCGAGTCCTGTCTCAACACCCCCCGGCCCGAAGGTTGGGGACGTGCATGAGGTTGCCGGCGACAACCCGGCATTCGGCACCCAGAGCAAGACCCCGACCAAACAAGGAGGAATGAGCCATGAAACCGTTCCAGGGTGTTGATTATTATCAGACCGGAGATCTGCTGAGCATCGATGAGCGGAATGTCCGTGACACCATCCGCCGCTGGGTGGAGGAGCAGTACCTTCCAAGCATAGGAACAGCTTTCGACGAAGGACGGTTCGACCGGGATCTCATTCCCCAATTGGCTGACTTGGGACTCCTGGGAATCAAGATCGAGGGATATGACTGCCCGGGCATGAACAATGTGGTCTATGGCCTCGTCTGTCAGGAACTCGAACGCGGCGACAGCGGACTCCGCTCTTTCGTATCCGTGCAGAATTCCCTCGTCATGCACCCCATTTATACCTTCGGTTCCGAAGCCCAGAGAACACAGTGGCTGCCCGCCCTGGCTTGCGGAAGAGCAGTGGGATGCTTCGGCCTCACTGAACCCGACACCGGGTCAGATCCCGTGCACATGCGGACGCGTGCCATCCGCAAGGGCGGGGATTATGTGCTCAATGGCAGCAAGATGTGGATCACCAACGGGGAAATGGCTGACGTGGCCGTGATCTGGGCGCAGACGGAGGGCGGCATTCGCGGCTTTCTGGTGGAAAAGGGCACCCCGGGCTTCGAGGCCTTCCCCATTCCCTGGAAGTATTCCCTGCGCGCTTCGGTCACCTCCGGACTGGCCCTGGATGATGTCCGGATTCCGGCGGAAAACGTGCTGCCCGGCACCGATGGCATCAGATCCGCCCTCACGTGCCTCAACGAAGCCCGCTATGGCATTGCCTGGGGTGCGGTCGGCGCCGCCATGGCGTGCTACGAGACCGCCCTCGAATACGCCAAGAGCCGCATCCAATTCCAGGTTCCCATTGCCAGCTTCCAACTGGTGCAGGCCAAACTGGTGCAGATGCTGACCGAAATCACCAAAGCCCAGCTGCTGTGCGTCCAGCTCGGCCGTCTCAAGGATGCCGGCCGGGCCCGCCATACCCAGGTCTCTCTGGCCAAGAGGAACAATGTGGCCGAGGCGCTCAAGATCGCTCGCACCGCTCGCGACATCCTCGGGGCCAACGGCATCACCCTCGATTACCACGCCATCCGCCATATGCTGAATCTTGAGTCCGTCTACACCTACGAGGGAACTCATGATATCCACACCCTGATCCTCGGCCGCGATATCACCGGCCTTGATGCCTTTGCCCCCAGGGGCAGTTGACGGGGCTTTGACCCTGGCGGGGATGACGATGAGTCAGTTATGCCTCCCCAAAGCTGCCCGAAGGGGCACCAGGAAATCATTATTGAGACTCCCGGGGAGGCCATGGAACCGTCTTTGCCCGCTCGATGAGGTCCAGACCGGCGTCGAGGATCTCACCCCGAGAGATTCGCCGCAGGCCGCCTTCGAGCATGGCGAGGGTGATCGGGTCTCCACCCCGGGCCAGCAGTACCAGGGCTGCCAGGGCTCGTTCGGTTCGTCTGAAGCCATGCCGCTTGAAGTCGACTTCGAGAAGGCGGGCGGCCGTAGCCGGAAGGACCAGGCCTTTTTCACAGAGCACCCGGCCGGTCGGGGCCATTTTGGCAAAGAGTTCGGCCTTGCGTCGCACCCCTTCCGGGGCAAGCGCCACCACCAGGTCCGGCCGTTCGACGCCCGTATAGCCGATCGGTTCCGGTGAAAGGATCAGCTCACTCACCGACGGGCCACGCATGACGGTGATGTCGTAATCGTTTTTCTGGGTTGCCTGCATCCCCCCAAGGATGGCGGCGTGGGCCAGCAGGCTTCCGGCGGAATTGATGCGGTCGCCGGCGGCACCGAGGAGGGCTATTTCCCGCCGGTCCTTCACGGGTAACGGAAAGATGGCTGCCATTTCATACTCTTCACCATCGCCCGCCGCGCTTGCATCCCGTACCCGGCGATACCGTGCTCCGTATTCCGAACGCTGGTTCCGGGCCACCAGACCGGTAAAGGTTGGCAGTGTTGCCATATCCCGTTCAATCTCATCCGGAGTCAGCCGGTTTCGCCGGCTGTAGTGGCCGGTGCACAGTCCCCAGATATCCACCACGGCAAACCCTTCGTAACCGATCGCCTCACTCAGCAAGCGGGCCAACTCGGGCTGGTAAGCAGAAGCGCGCCCCACGAAAGGAGCACCCGCCGCGGCGGCGACACTGCATATGTCGACAGGCTGTTCCAGGGCATTGAGGAACCCGGAAGCCACCATCGCCTGGGGAGGTGTGGTGCAGGAGCATTGACCGCCGGTCATCCCGAAATTGAAGTTGTTCAGCACCAGGAGCGTAAGGTCCAGGTTGCGCCGACAGGCTGCCAGGAGATGCGCCCCGCCGATGCCAATCCCGCCGTCTCCCATGGTGACCACCACCTTGAGCTGGGGCTGCGCCAGTTTGATGCCGGCGGCATAGGTGAGCGCTCGGCCGTGCAGGCCATGAAAAGCGTGGGTGGCAAAAAAGGTGTCGAAGAGCCCGGAACAGCCGATATCGCTCACCATGGCCACCTCGTCAGGTCCCAGCGCCAGCGTCTCGAAGGCCCTGTCAAGGGCGTGCAGACTACGCTCGTGGGCACAGCCGGGGCAGAAAGCGGGCGGGCGGCCGGCATTGAGGAGACTAGCCATGGACCACCGCCTTGGCGATTTCCCCGGGAGAGATCAGCCGTCCATCCATCTTGCCAAGGAAGTGCACCCGCTCTCGGCCAAGCACCCGTCTCACCTCATGGACATACTGACCAAGATTCATCTCCACCATCAAGACCCGTTCCACCCCTTCCGCCGCCTGGAGCAGGAGCTGCTCGGGAACCGGCCAGAGGGTCTTTAGAACCAAGACGGAAACCGGCTTTCCAGGATCTCGCAGCACCATCGATCCCGCCACCTTGGCCGCCCGGGCCGTGACCCCGTAGGTCACGATCAGCGTCCCGGCCCCTTCCCGCTTTTCAAATTCATGGAACGTAAAGTCGGCCGCGTGGGATTCGATCTTCCTCTGCAGCCGGTCAACCCCGGCCTGGATCTGCTTTGGGTCGGTGGTGATGAAGCCGTCGGCACCATGCGTCGAAGAAGTCTGGCGCACCGGCACCGGGCCGCCGATGGGAAGAAAGGCCGGAACCTCCTCTCCATCCTTCACGCCAAAAGGCAGAAACGGGCCGCCCTGGTGGTGTTTTCTGCCGCTCACGGATGGCTTGTCGATGCTTTCGAACGCAACCGTTTCCCGTGTCATGCCAATTTCTTTGTTCGACGCAAGGAAGACCGGACACCGCAGGCGCTCTGCCAGGTTGAAGGCATGGACCGTCAGGGTGAAGCAATCCCTCACATCGCCCGGTGCCAGCACAATCACGGGCAGGCCACCGCTGCAACCCCAGCGCAGAAACTGCACATCCCCGTCTGCTCCCAGCGTAGCTGCCCCCGTTGAGGGCCCCTGCCGCATGACATCGACAATCACCAGAGGAATCTCACCACCGATGGCAAACGATATATTCTCGCTGTAGAGACTGATGCCAGGTCCCGAGGTGGCGGTCATGGCCTTCATTCCGGCCATGGACGCTCCCAGACAGGATCCGATGGCCGCGATTTCATCCTCTCCCTGCAGGACGATCCCGCCCACCGCCGGAAGTCGTTCCAGCATCGCCGCCAAGAGACCACTCGCCGGGGTGATGGGGTAGGCGGAAAAGAATCGGCAGCCCGCATGGACCGCACCCATAGCCACGGCCTGATTACCGTCGATGAAAAGGAGCCCCATGGTCAGTGTCCCTTCTTCCTGCGCAACCCCTTGGATCTACTTGCTTATTGTAGAAAAGGTTTGAAAAACTGCGTGAATCCCTTCTACTATAAGGCACCGCTTGGCACCCGCCTGCCGGCGCAGGCCGGGAAAGGTTTCGCATCGGCCATTCAAGGAGAACCAGCATGCCGTACCGGAGGAAAACAGCGGTCTTCACCATCTTGCTGCTGGTTGCAGCTCAGGGTCTTTTGCCACCTGCCCTGGAACGTGGTAAGGCCATGGCAGCTGGCTCAAACCTGGTCTGCCCTCAGTCGCAGCCGCTCAATCCGGCCTTCGTGCAGTATCGGAAAAGCGCGAAAGCCGGAAAGATGAGCATGCTCAGTGACGACGGTCATCCTCTGGGGTTTCGGCCCGATCCGGTCAGCCTCCCCCATTTGAAGGGAAAGCGGCTGCCGACCCTGCTCGCCGATGACCTGCCCTCAAAATTCGATCTTCGTGACCGTATCGGCGTTTCAGCCGTTAGAACCCAGGGGGAATGCGCTTCATGCTGGGCCTTTACGGCCATTGCTTCACTTGAATCCTGTATGATGAATTTCAGCGTGCCCCAGAACGCCGATTTTGCCGAAGCCCACCTCATCGACTACAACGGTTTCGACAATGCCTCATGCTGGGAGAACGGAGGGGGGTCCGACCGGATGGCCACCGCCTATCTGGCACGCTGGGACGGCCCGGTCAGAGAAGCGGATTATGCCTATCCCTATCTCCTGAGCGCTCCCGCCGGACTGTGGGCAGCCAAACACATCCAGGAGGTGATCTTTTTCCCTGAACGAGGTGGAACCGCCAAATCCCGATTTTTGGACAATGACAACGTGAAACAGGCGGTCATGAGCCACGGCGCCGTCACCGCCTGCTTCAGATATCTAGGCAGTCACTATAACAGCCAGAATGCATCCTACTACTACAACCAGAACAAAGATACCACCTGCAACCATGCCGGTGTGGTGGTCGGCTGGGACGATAGTTACAGCAGCGCCAATTTTCTCAAGACCCCTCCAGGCGACGGCGCCTTCATCGTTAAGAACAGCTGGGGCAAGGATTGGGGTGACAACGGCTACTTCTATCTTTCCTACTACGATACCTCCTATAAGCCCCAGGCGATTTATCTCAACGTCGAACCGGCCTCCAATTATTCCCGCATCTACGAATGGGATCCGCTGGGGTGGACCAAGTGTGCCGGCTATGAGAACAACAACAACACCGTCTGGTTTGCCAACGTCTTTATGGCCAGCGAAAACGCCCCGAAGATCAAGGCCGTCGCCTTTTATACCCCGCAGATCAACTGCACCTGCAAAGTCTACATCTACAAGAACGTCACGCCCACTGACCCGAGGAGCGGAAGCCTGGCCAGAACCGTCAAATCGTCACTCCCGAATCCCGGCTATCACACCATTCCATTCAATCCGGTCAGGGTCACCCCCGGCACCTATTTTTCCGTGGTGGTGCGACTGGTGACGCCAGGGACCGCCTACGGAGCGGCCATCGAGACCCCCATCGCGGGCTACAGCAGCGCCGCCAAGGCTTGGAAGAATCAAAGCTACCTGAGCCCTGACGGCAAGCAATGGAGCGACCTCACCAGCTGGACCGCAACGGGCACCGCCTGGAAGAACAGCAACGTCTGTCTCAAGGCTTTTGGCGGCAGGTAAAAACAAAAGTGCCTACGGTGACCGGTCCCGGTGCGGCCCCTGGCCCGAGAAGCGGCGCGCCCCCCGCTGATCAGGCGATCTGCCGCAGGACGTCGCGAAAGAGCTCGAGGCTGACCTCGATTTCGTCTGCGCTGACCGTCAGGGCCGGGCAGAAGCGGATGGTATTCAGGCCGCATCCGAGGAGCAGCAAGCCCTTGTGAAAGGCCGCCTGCACCACCTGGTCCCGCCAGTCCCCGGCGCGTTCCTTGGTTTCGCGATCCTTTACCAGCTCGACCCCCACCATCAGCCCCCGGCCGCGGACGTCACCAAGGCACTCGAACTCCTGCTGCAGCGCCCGCAGGCCGCTCATGAGCTGCTCGCCGCGCTGAGCAGCATTAACCATGAGACCTTGTTCCAGCAGTCTGATGGTAGCCAGGGCTGCCTGACAGGAAATCGGGTTGCCGCCAAAAGTCGATGCGTGAGAACCCGCCTCCCAGTCCATGATTTCCGCCCGCGCTACCATGGCTCCCAACGGCATTCCGGACGCGATCCCCTTGGCCAAGGCCATGATGTCGGGAGCCACCCCGAAGTGTTCCATGGCGAACATCCTGCCGGTTCGTCCCATGCCCGACTGGACCTCGTCGGCTACGTAGAGAATGCCGTATTTACGAGCAATCTGGGATAGCTTCTGGTGGAATTCGGGTGGTGGGACGATATAGCCGCCCTCCCCCTGGATTGGTTCGACGAAGATCGCGGCAACCTCTTCCGGGGGAACGGTGGTGCGGAAGAGGGTGTCCTCAATCCAGGTCACACAGGCGGTGCCGCAGGTCGGGTAGCAGAGCTGGTAGGGACAGCGATAGCAATAAGGATAAGGAACATGGGTGATGCCCGGCACCAGGGGATGATAGTGCTTCTTTTGAATGGTCTTGCTCGCGGTAAGCGAGAGCGCCCCCATGGTACGGCCGTGAAAGGCCCCGAAGAAGGCCAGGTTCAACTCCCGGCGGGTGTGCCACCGGGCAAGTTTGAATGCTGCTTCGACGGCTTCTGCGCCCGAGTTGCCAAAATAGACTTTGTGCAGTCCCGAACCCGGCGCCAGCCCGACGAGCTTCTCGGCCAGCCGGATCTGGGGCGGATAATAGAAGTCCGTACCGGACATATGCAGGAGCTGATCGGCCTGGTCCTTGATGGCCTGTACCACGAGGGGATGGCAGTGGCCGGCGGCGCAAACCGCGATGCCCGCAGTGAAATCAAGAAAACGGTTGCCGTCCGGATCGCGGATCCAGAGCCCTTCGGCCGACTCCGCGACCAGCGGGTAGATGCGCGTGTAGGAAGGCGACACGAACCGGTGGTCGATTGCGATGAGCGCCGCCGCGCGCGGACCCGGCAGAGGGGTTATGATCTCGGGATACTTCACGACGGTTTCTCCTTACGGGGATTGGGAGAGGAAGAACCGGGCAATATTGAAATAGACCAGTACCGATACCAGGTCCATGCTCGTGGCCACAAAGGGCCCCGTCATGAGTGCCGGATCAAGGCGCAGAAAGTGTAGTATGAACGGTAGCAGGGATGAGAGAATAGCCGAGGTCAGGATCGAGATGCTGATGGCGAGCCCGACAATCAGCCCCAGCCAGGCCACTTCAGGATACTGCCAGTGAGCCAAGCCAAAGAGCAGGATCCCGAAGAAGACCCCGAGGAGGATACCCACCAACGCCTGCTTGCCGACGGCCCGCAGCCAGTTGCCGGGATTCAGCTTTCCCGTGGCGAGTCCGCGCACCATGATGGTAACGCCCTGGGTACCGACATTGCCCGCGGTCCCGTTAATAACCGGAATAAAGGCCGCCAGGGCGATCACCTTGCTCAGCTCATTGGAATACTGGGCAATGAAAAAGGCGGAAACGAGACTCCCCAGCCAGCTCACCGCCAGCCAGGGAAAGCGCACCCACGCCAGCCTGAGCGGAGAAAGTGAAGTGATTTCCTCGGAATAGTGGGTGCCCGCCATCTTGAGAATGTCTTCGGTGGCTTCGTCCCGCAACACATCGAGCACGTCGTCCACGGTGACGATCCCCACCAACACCCCCGCCTCATCAACCACCGGGATGGCCAGGATGTTGTAACGGGAAATGAGCTGAGCAACCTGCTCCTGGTCGGCCAGCACGTTCACCCGCCAGACGTTGGGCGTCATGACTTCGGCCAGGGGCTCGGCGGGCCGGGCCAGCAGCAACTGGCGCAGGCTGATCACCCCCCGCAGGTGATGGTCTTGATCTACCACATAGACGTAGAAGACATATTCGACGTCGGTACTGGCATTGCGCACACTGGCAATGGCATCCTCAACGGTAATGTCCTCGGGAAGCGCCACAAACGAATGCGACATGATGCTGCCAGCCGTGTCCGGGGGATAGGCCAGCATGTCCTGGAGAGCTTCGGTTTGCTTGGCGCTGAGCAGCTGTACGATGTCAGCCGAACGCTCTTCCGGGAGTGTTTCCAGGACGTAGCGGGCATCATCGCTGTCGAGTTCGACAATGAGTGCGGAAATCTCTTCGTTGGAGAGCGGTTCAAGCAACTCCCGGGTAATATGCGGGTCCGATTCGGCCAGGACGGCAGCCCGCCGCTCGGCCTGCTGGATCGCCTTGAAGGCCTGTTCACGTTCTTCGGGAATCAGGTGCGAAAAAATCTGTGCGATCTCGGCAGCATGCATTTTCGCAAGGGCTTTGGCCAGATGGGGCCGCGCCTGACGACGCAGAAGCCGCCGGATCATGTCCTCGATACGATTGAGTCGAAGGTCGCGCTCGTGCATCATGACACTCGGCCAAAGAATGCTGCTGATGACCTGGGGCACGCCCCGGGAGGAAAACCCACGGGTATTGGGAACCCTGCCCTTATCAGCCGGTTGGACAACCCCAACGGCACAGAAGGGCGAGCGCCTGCCTTGGGTACCATGCGGCAGGATTGTGGTGCCGCCGGCAAGAGGCAACCCTGAGTAGCATGTCTGCCAGCAGCCGTCAATGGGCTGGCTTCATGATCCTGAAAAAGGCTCTATCGCGTTATTCGCCGACAACCTCCCAGTTGGTTTCAAAGGTCGTATCATGCAAGGTATAGGCATATCCCTGCATCTTGCCGATGCCCGGCTGCTGGCCCTCCTGCACTTCCCAGTAGCAGAGATAGATCGCTGGCAGCATCCGGGGATCGCCGGTCTCCGGGTCGTCGACCGTGTGCACCCAGATCTCGCGCTTCTCGATAACCCGCCACAGGGTCCCGTGCTTCTTACTGCGGACCGTTTGGCCGACTCGCGGCAGACTTTTCTGCAGCATCACATCGTCGTGGGTTTCAATCATGTCACATCCTCCTCGGGCCGGAGCCCTCCCCCTACAGGATCATTGGGTTTGTGGGACTCATTGCCTGTTTCCCGGGCCTCAGCACTTCTGCAAACGGCAAACACCAGGAAACGGGACCGATACGCCTGGCATTGGAGCAGGACAGGGTGACTGCGACTGGAGAAGGAAGGGTGATTGAAAGGTGAACGAGATTAATGAGCAACCATATGCGAAAGACTCGTTTTTCACTCTATCGCATTCATGACGCTGGTTCAACTGCAAACACCAGGCTGTGCAGGAACCCGGTAAGATAACGTTGGCTCCGGCTGATGTTCCGTCAGGCTGGCCTTAGCGAATAGAGGCTATAATCGAGGTTTCCAGCGCCACCTCGAATCCCGGCTGTCACGATGACAGAGCCTTGGATCGGCAAGACTTCCCGCCCGAACGTCGGCGCTGTCGGGCGTTGACTCCTTCCTGCAGGATAGAGTAACCTGCTTCCCAATACCAAGGGAGGAGGATAACAATGGAAGTCCTTGAAGCGATTCACACCCGACGCAGTATCCGCAAGTTTCAATCACAACCGGTACCCGATGAGCTGGTAACGGTGTTCCTGGCGGCGGCCATGAGCGCTCCCTCGGCCGGCAATCAGCAGCCCTGGCAGTTCGTTGTGATCACCGACCCGGAGCTCCTCGGGCAGGTGCCGAGCATCAACCCTTATGCAGCAATGGCCGGGAAGGCTCCCCTGGCGGTTCTCGTCTGCGGTGATCTGGCCCTCGAAAGATTCCCGGGCTTCTGGGTCCAGGATTGCGCAGCAGCGGTGCAGAATCTTCTGCTGGCAGTCCATAGCCATGGGCTGGGAGCCGTATGGACGGGAATCTTCCCGCTCACCGACCGCGTTGCCGGCTTTCAGAAGCTCTGCCGCCTGCCTGAGAGGGTCGTACCGTTGGCGCTGGTGGTAATCGGCTATCCGGCAGAACTCCTCCCCGCTCAAGATCGCTTCCGGCAGGAGCGAATACACCGCAATTGGTGGCAGGAAACCGCTCATGCGTAGCGAAACCCTTCGCCAGCTCCTGGAGCAGTTCAAGAATGGCGCTCTGGATACTGAAACCGTGCTCGAACGCCTCAAAGCTCTCCCTTTCGAAGACCTCGGTTTTGCCAGGATCGACAACCATCGTGCGCTCCGCACCGGTGTGCCCGAGGTGATCTTTTGCCAGGGCAAGACCACCGCTCAGATCCAACAGGTGGTCCTCCGAATCTCGCAATATCATCACAATGTTCTCGCCACTCGCGCCGAACGTGACGTCTTCGACGGGATCCGAGAGGTGATTTCGGACTGCCGCTATTATGAGCTGGCGCGCCTGGTGGTGGTGAAGCCCCGGCCGGTAGCGCAGGTTGGCAAGATCGCCGTGGTCAGCGCCGGGACTTCAGACCTGCCCGTCGCCGAAGAAGCGGCGGTGACGGCGGAAATGCTCGGAGGCCGGGTCAAACGCATCTATGACGTGGGAGTGGCCGGGATTCACCGACTCCTCGATTCTTGCAGCGATCTGTTCGACGCCAGGGTGGCAGTCGTTGTGGCCGGCATGGAAGGGGCATTGGCCAGCGTGGTGGGGGGGCTCGTCGCCTGCCCGGTGATCGGGGTGCCGACAAGTGTCGGCTACGGGGCCAGCTTCGGCGGTCTGGCAGCGCTCCTGAGCATGCTCAACAGCTGCGCCGCCGGAGTGTCGGTGGTCAATATCGACAATGGCTTCGGGGCCGGCTACCAGGCAGCCGTCATCAACCGCCTGGCTGAAACTCGCGAGCCCATCCCCATGGAAGATAAGCAGCCCCTGACCGCCACCGATTAACGCGGACAGGGCCGGGAGCGAACTCTCGAGGCGTCCTTCCGGCATGCTTCCGGCCGGAAGCCAGAAATTGTCTGAATACCGGCTTCCACCGGTATGACGAAAGGCGGGCGGTCACTTGTTTGGGTGGAACTGCACTTGGCGCAACCTGCAAGCCGCCCACGGAACTCTTGTAGCCTCGGCCCATGCTATGGTAAAAGGGCGTCACCGTAGTTCAGCCGTCGCACATTGATACATTGCCGGTGGGTCATAAGTCTTGTCAGCAAATCACCGCCTCACTGTGGGAGCGTTTATGGGAGCAAAACAGCGCGTGGTAATCGCCGAAGACCACACTATCCTTCGGGAAGGACTGAAGATGCTGCTGGGATCCAGTGCTGCCATCGAGGTAGTGGGAGAAGCGGAGGACGGCCTCGCGGCCATCCGCTGCGTCGAGGCACTGCGGCCACAGCTGATTCTGATGGACCTTTCCATGCCTCGGATGAGCGGTATGGGGGCAATTCAGGAGATCAAGAAGAAGTGCCCTGAGACCAAGATCCTGGTGCTCACGGTCCACCGAACCGAGGAATACATCCTGGCCGCCCTCAAGGCAGGAGCAGACGGCTATGTGCTCAAGGACGCCACCCACAGCGAACTCATGCTCGCCATCAACTGTGTGTTGTCCGGAAAATGCTATCTCAGCCCGTCGATTTCCGAAAAGGTCATCGAGGGCTACCTGGAGGGCCGGAAGACCTTGAAAAGCCATGCGCCATGGGAAACCCTGACCCAGCGCGAGCAGGAAGTCCTGAAAATGGTTGCCGAAGGTTACCGGAACCGAGCCATTGCCGACTATTTGTGCATCAGTATCAAGACGGTGGAAAAACACCGGGCCAACCTCATGAAAAAACTGGACCTGCACAGCGTCTCCGCTCTGACCGCCTTTGCCATGGAAAAAGGCCTCATCAGCAAGTAGTGAGGCGTGAGGAGTCGTGAGCCAGGACTCGGAAACGGGGGGGAATGACGCCCTGAGGGACTTCTACAAGATGCTCCTTCTCCACACGGGTTGCTGCCCGTCATTACCCGTCTTGCCATTGCCATCCGGCCAACCGGTAGAGATTATGGAAGTGATGGACCGGTCCATGCCCTCGACCGAGAGGGAGACCCTGCGCGATGGCCGCCGTGATATAAGCTTTAGCACGGGCCACGGCTTCCTCGACGACAAAGCCCCGAGCCAGACCCGCGGCGATGGCTGAAGCAAAGGTGCACCCGGTACCATGGGTGTGCGGAGTTTCGCAGCGGCGGTTGACGAAGGGGCGGAAGTCGCTCCCGTCGTAGAGCAGATCGAGGGGCGCACCCTCCAGATGCCCGCCTTTGATCACGACATAGTGCGGTCCCATCGCTCTGATGGCACGGGCGGCCTCTTCCATGCCTTCGATCGAGGTCACCTCGAGACCGGTCAGAGCAGTGACTTCATGAAGATTGGGCGTGACCACCAGCGCCAGCGGGAAGAGCTTCTCAATCATTGCCGCCACTGCATCCGTGCGCAGCAACCGGTCACCGCCCTTGGCCACCATCACCGGGTCAACAACCAGGTTTCGCAGGCCCAGCGCCTTCAAGTCCTCAGCCACCTGGCCGATAATCGCGGCATTGGAGAGCATGCCGGTCTTCACCGCATCAACCCCGATATCCTCGGCCACCATTCGGATCTGCATGGATACAAAGGCCGGCTCCAATTCCACAATGCCTCGAACACCCTGGGTGTTCTGAGCGGTCAGGGCGGCAATGGCGCTCATGCCATATACGCCGAGCGCGGCAAAGGTCTTGAGATCAGCCTGAATGCCCGCTCCGCCGCCGGAATCCGACCCGGCAATGGTCAACGCTCGAGGAATGCCGTTCATCGCTCCTTCAATGCCTCCCTTTTCCGACAATGTTCACCCTCTGTTACCCCCGCTGAGGCCTCGCCAAACCAGCCCCCCCTCTTCATCTCGGCCCGTCTCAACCCCTTGTCGCGGTAGGAATGCCGGTTACCCGGCACCCCCCGCACAGATCCGTACGTGCAGATTTCCTGCATACGGCTCCTACTTCGAGTATATGGCGTGAAAACGTACATCAGGATACAGGTGCAAAATCCGACCCTTGGGAAGCCAGCGGTCGACTACATGGCGAAAACGGCTCCAGAGATGGTTGTCGCGCTGTCCTCGGCGCCTCAGGGCACGGAACCAGTGCCGGGCGACCTGAGTCCGGAAGGCCCTGATGCCTGCAAAGTTGCCCGGAACAGCATGGTAGTTCATGAAACCCTGTACGACCGACCGGAGCCATTTCCCCAACTCGGGGATGGGCTCGTGACGCCTGCGCATGAGCGTCTGCTTCACATCCTTCAGCTTGCGGCAAAGCCGCTTAGCCATGGTCTTGCGCTTGATGGTGAAGCTCTTCCACTTGCGGTTTGTCGTGCAGATATGAGTAAACCCAAGGAAATCAAAAGTCTCGGGCTTCCCTTGGCCACGCTGCTTCCGGTTCGCGGCAGCAAAGCGCCCAAACTCGATCAGTCGGGTCTTGTCCGGGTGCAAACTGAGACCGAATTTGCCCATGCGCTCGGTGAGCTCCCCGAGAAACCGTTCCGCCTCTTCCCGGTATTGAAACCCCATGACGAAATCATCGGCGTAGCGAACGATGATCACCTCACCCCGGGCATGTCGCCCACGCCACTGCTGTACCCAAAGGTCCAGCACGTAGTGCAAATAGACGTTGGCGAGCAAAGGCGAAACTACGGCCCCTTGGGGAGTCCCCAGCTCCGTCTTCGACCAGATGCCTTCCTCCATGACTCCGGCCCTGAGCCACTTTCGAATCAGACGCAGGACCCTTCGGTCGGCAATCCGGTGCTCAAGAAACTTCATCAGCCATCCGTGCTCGATTGTGTCGAAAAAACTCCGGATGTCTGCGTCGAGCACCCAGTTGATCTTCCGTTCGGTGATCCCGACATAAAGAGCATCCAACGCATGATGTGCGCTGCGCCGGGGGCGGAAACCATAGGAGAAACCCAGGAAGTCTTCCTCGTAGATGGTATTGAGCACACTCACCAAGGCTTGCTGGACAATCTTGTCCTCCAGGGCCGCGATCCCCAGGGGCCGAAGCTTGCCGTCTCCTTTGGGGATATAGGTCCGCCTGGAAGGCTGAGCCCGGTAGGTCCCGCGATGAACGCGCTCGTGGAGGTCCGCCAGGCGGCCCTCCAGCCCGTCTTCATACTGTTGCCGGGTCATTCCATCCACTCCCGGTGCTGCTTTCCGCTTGAGTTCGTGAAAGCTCTCCCTCAGGAGATCAACCGTAATGTGGTGCAGTAGAGCATTAAATCGCACCTGCGGTCGCTTGCGCGCCGCTTCACGCACACCCTGCACTCCGATCGACACACTGGTCCGGCCCTGCGTCCGGGGCGTGGCCGTCTGCAAGATGTTCCTCTCAGTCGGTCGCCTTCCCTCCACCGCCTCCGAGGACAAACTTCCCTCGTTCGGCGGCTTCGCCGGTACTATGCAACCGTCCGACTTCCCGGAAACGTGCATATCGGACGTACGGCACTCAGCCTTCTCCGACCGACCCGGCCCAGCATCCAGACCGGGTGTCTCCGGGATCTCCCGGTTCCCGTGCGAAGAGTTTCCACACATGCACAGGGTCTCAGACTGCGCGGGACCTTCGCAGAACTCGCTCCTATCGCTCTGCAAAGTGTTGCCTTCCGCCTGCGGTGACAACGTCGGCATCCCGGAGCGGTTGATTTCGCAGCTCAATACCTGGCCTGTGTGTACCCCTGTCAACGCTTCGCCGGGACCCTCACGAGCACCTGCGCATGACTCGGGGCCAGTGTGGCTGGCTACACCTTCACTGTATGACTCTCTCATTCACTACTCCTCACCGGTTTGTCCGGCGCACCACCGTTTCACCCCTTCACCGCCCCGCAAAATGATCCCATCCCCCTGCCCCTTTGCTCGACCCTGTGCGTTTTCCATCTTCCAGCCGCACCTGGACCCCTTCAAGCTCCCCTATCACCTGCCCCACCACGTGACAGAGCGTTCCCGTTTCTTCCTTCAGCATTTTCTGAACCTCGGCGGCACATTCCGAGGCCACGGTAAAGAGGAGTTCGTAGTCCTCCCCACCGGTCAGGGCCCAGTTGACGGCGTCCTGCCCGGCAGCCTGAGCCACCTCCCGGGCGGCAGCCCCCACCGGGATATTGCCGAGCCAGAGCTCGGCGCCAACCCGACTGGCCCGGCAGATGTGCCCCAAGTCGCCCAGCATTCCGTCACTGACGTCCGCCATGGCGTGCACCAGCCCCGAACGGCCCAGCACCTGCCCTTCCTGCAACCGCGGTTGCGGCGTCAGATGGCGCTCCCGTGCCTGCTCCCGACACCCCTCCGAAACGGCCAACCCCGCGTCCCGGATGAGCTCACAGCCGGCCCGGGAATCCCCCAGGGCACCGGTGACCATGATGAGATCGCCGCGGCGGGCGCCGCTCCGGAGAAGGAGGTGTTCCGGCAGGACTTTACCCAGCAGGCAGAGGTCGATGACAATATCCTTTTCCATGCGGCTAAGATTGCCGCCCACGATGGCCGCCCCCCCGCGCCCGAGTTCTTCCTGCATGCCTTGATAAAGCGCATCCACAAACTCTGTTTCCAGCTCCGGCGGCAGCGCCAGGGACACCAGGGCCCATTGCGGCACTCCTCCCATGGCAGCGATATCACTTAGATTAATTGCTGCAATCCGGCGACCCAACTGGTATGGAGTGATTGCCGACCGCAGGAAATGCACATTCTCGGCCTGCACATCACAGGTTGCCAGCAGGTATTCCGGGCCGCCGCTCTTGAGCACCGCCACATCATCGCCAATCCCCACGACCACCTCCGCCCCGGGTTGGGGCAGGGCCCGTTTGATGCGTTCAATCAGACCGAATTCGCCGACTTCACTGATGCGCACGCCGCACGCTTCCCTTCCTGGTGAACCGCTCTTGCCAGCCTGTAAATCTCTCTTGCCGCCCGTTCCGGATCAGGCGCTGTCAGAACCGCCGAAATCACGCACACCCCCTGCACTCCCGCACGAATGACTTCGGCCACGTTGGTCCGGTTGATGCCGCCGATAGCCACCACCGGCAGACGGGATGCCCCGGCCAGGGTTCTCACACCTTCAAGGCCCAGGGGTGCTTCATGATCGGGTTTGGTCGAGGTGGCGAAAACCGGTGAGAGCGACAGGTAGTCGGCGCCCTCCTTTTCGGCCTCAGCCATGGCCCGGGCATTCTGCACCGAAACCCCGATCAGCTTGTCAGGACCGAGCAGCTGCCTTGCCAGAGCCACCGGCATGTCCTGTTGCCCCAGATGAACGCCATCGGCTTCGACCGCCAAAGCCACATCCAGCCGATCGTTCACCAGAAAGACCACCCCCCAGCGCCGGCAGACTCGGCTCAAGTCCCTTGCCACCCTTACCATCCGGCGGGTATCGGCCTGTTTTTCCCGGTACTGGATAACCCCGGCGCCACCCCGGAGGGCGGCTTCGACAACTTCGGCGAGAGCGTCCTCGGCGACCAGCTGCGAATCCGTGGCCACATAAAGCGTCCAGTCAACTTCCGCTACCCGTCCCATCAGCTCTCGGTCCATCCCGCTCCACCACGCCGCCCCCGGGATAGAGGGGCATACTGAGGCTATCTCTTTTTGCGCGGATACTCCTCATCCATCTGCAGCGACTGGATCTGTCCCATGGCCGCCATCTGCTCTCGTTCGATCTTTCGCGAGTACCCCGCATCAACCTTCAGCCCTTCAATATCGGTCGTCCGTTCCCCGCGCGCAGCCTTTCCCTGGTCGATGCCGCGTTTCACCACCGGCCGTTTCGATGCGTAGGCCAGCGCTGTCTCCTCGGTGATCTGCCCATCCAGAAAGAGCTCCAGGATGTAGTCGTCGAAAGTGGTCCACCCGAAGGGTCTGGCCTGCTGCTGCATGTCATAAAAGGTTTTGCCTTCGGCTTCACCATTGAGAATGGCATCTTTGACGCGCATGCTGGTACCCATGATCTCGAAGGCCGCTACCCGGCCGCCCCCAACCTTCGGCAACAGCCTCTGGCAGACCACCCAGCGCAGCGAATCAGCCAACCGCGTCCGGATCAGACGCTCTTCCTCCAGCTCGAACATGCCGACAAGGCGGTTGATCGTCTGACCGGCGTCCGAGGTGTGGACCGAACTCAACACCAGGTGACCGGTCTCCGAGGCGCTCAAACCAATCTCTACGGTTTCACGATCCCGCATCTCCCCCACCAGCACGACCTTGGGCGCCTGCCGCAAGGCAGCCCGCAGGCCGTTGGCAAAGGAATCGAAGTCCATCCCCAGTTCCCGCTGATTGAAGGTCGCCGTCTGATGGGTATGGACATATTCCACCGGATCTTCGAGGGTGATCACATGCACGGCCCGCTTTCGGTTGATTTCATTGAGCATGGCGGCCAGGGTGGTCGTTTTGCCGCTGCCCGTGGCTCCCGTTACCAGCACGAAGCCGTTCTTTTCCTCGGCCACCTGCTTTAAAACCTGAGGTACCCCGAGCTCATCGACGGACGGAATGACCGTGGGCAACTGCCGCATGACAATGGAATAGCTCCCCCGCTGGGAAAAGATGTTCACGCGAAACCGGGCCAGGCCCGGCAACTCGTAAGAAAGATCGCACGAACCATGAGTCAGGAGTTGTTGCAGGTTGCGGCGATCATGACCGATCAGGCCGAGCATGATCATTTCAGTGTGAAACGGCAGCAGTCGCTGCAGCCCCAGGGCATCCCCGGCAGGCACGAGCTCACCGTCCACTTCGGCCTGGAGCGGTTTTCCCGCCGTAAAATTGATGTCTGAGAGGTGCGGATACTCAGTAACGATGTGATCGAGCAGGTCATGAAGATCTTTCGTTCGCATAGCTCCCTCCCAGCCTAGACTTCGGTGAAATCAGCGGGCGGTGCCGTGAGGTAGGACCGGAATCGGGCCTTATCGACGCATTTCATGTACGCCTCCTCGGGACTGATCCGACCCGCCTGCAAGTGCTCCGCGATGCCGTCATCGAGGGTCTGCATCCCATATTTTTTGCCGGTCTGCATGGCAGATAGGATCTGGTGGTTCTTGCCCTCCCGGATCAAGGCCCGCACGGCATGAGTGGCAATCAGGACTTCCAGCACCGCGATGCGACCCTTGACATCGATGCGTTTGAAGAGCGCCTGAGAGATGATGGCCCGCAGACTGTCAGCAAGGGTCGAGCGGATCTGAGCCTGTTCGCCTTCCGGAAAAACTTCGATGACCCGGTCCACGGTCTTGGCCGCGCTCGAGGTGTGCAGGGTGGAAAAGACCAGGTGTCCCGTGTCGGCGGCTTCAATAGCCAGGCGAATGGTCTCCAGATCACGCATTTCGCCCACCAGGATGACATCGGGGTCCTCGCGCAGGGCAGCGCGCAGCGCGGTGGCAAACGAGCGGGTATGGGTGTTGACCTCGCGATGATTGATCACGCAGTTCTTGCTGGTATGGACAAACTCGATCGGGTCCTCGACGGTGATCACGTGGTCTTTACGCCGGCGATTGACTTCATCGATGATCGCGGCAAGAGTCGTGGACTTGCCGCTTCCCGTTGGGCCGGTAACCAGCACCAGCCCGCGGGGAAGCATGGCCAGGCTGCCGACCACCGCCGGCAAACCGAGTTGCGCCACCGTCTGAATCTCGTTGGGAATCTCGCGGAAGACCGCCCCAATCCCATACTTCTGCCTGAAGTAATTGGCACGATAGCGGGCCAGTCCGGGTATTTCATAGCCAAAATCGAGATCTCCGGTTTCCTCGAAGACCTTGATCTTCTCCTCTGGGGTGATTTCATAGAGCATGGCCCTCAGTTCGTTGTCATCCAGCACCTTGTATTTCACCCGTTCGAGGTCTCCCCGAATGCGCAAGACCGGTTGCTGCCCCGAAATCAGGTGGACATCCGAAGCTTTTTGCTCGTTCATCAGTTTGAAAAACGCATCGATGCGTGCCATGAAGGGTCCTCATTCGTGATCGTGTGGCCTAGAATTCCAAATTTAACCAATGCTTGTGTCTTTCATCAAGGCGCCATAGGCCAGCCTGCCGCGTCGAGTCGAGGGCTTCGGCGAACTCACGGGACGTGATCCGCCGGGCCAGGTGAGGAAGCTTCCGCGCCTGGCCGCAGGGGTGAAACTGGTCCATGACATTCACATAGGTATTGCGCGAGATCTCGGTGGCAAGAAAGGCCATCACCGCCGGCGTCCCCGCCAGACCACCCGGCATGACCAAATGTCGGACCAGCAGCCCCCGCTCGGCAACGCCGGCGCTATCCAATTGCAAATCTCCTGCCTGACGGTACATCTCCCGCACTGCCAGGCGCGCCCGTTCGGGATAGTCGGGAGCGGCACAGAGTTCCTCGGCCACCTGCCCTTCCCAGAACTTGAAGTCAGGCATGTAGATGTCCACCACCCCGTCGAGCAACCGCAACGCCGGAACCCGTTCATAACCACCACAATTATAGACCAGAGGTATCTTCAGGCCCATTTCCACGGCGAGCGGCAAGGCTTCCAGCAGCTGGACCACAACATGGGTGGGAGTGACAAAATTGATATTGTGGCATCCCTGCGCTTGAAGTTCGAGCATCATGGCCGCCAGTTGCTCCGCCGAAACCGGCGTTCCCGCTCCCCCGTGACTGATGTCGAAGTTCTGACAGAAAAGACAAAAGAGATTACAGTGAGAAAAAAAGATTGTTCCCGAGCCCCTCCGGCCCACCAGCGGCTGTTCCTCGCCATAGTGTGGTCCGTAGCTCGCCACCACCGCTGCTCGGCCGGTACGGCAATAGCCCTTCTCCCCGGCCATCCGGTCCACCCGGCACATCCTCGGACACAGGGTGCAGCGCTTCAGCCACCGTTGCCCCCGGCGGATTTTTTCCGCGAGTCGCCCGGAACGATGCGTTTCCAGATAGACCGCCGCCGCCACCGCTTCCTTCCCCTGTAAAGACATTTCCAGACCCGCTGACGGGCGATGGAAATGCCGAGCTACAATTCTTCCCTGGCAAGGATGACCACTTCCACTTCACCCTCAAGGGCGTTCTTGAACTTCTCCGCGTCATCCTGGGAGCCCACAATGGCCCCATAGTGCATGGGTATGGCCAGAGCGGGCTTGATGGTGCGGGCTGCCCGCACCGCTTCCTCGGCCGTCATGACATAGGTTCCCGAGACCGGCAGAAACGCAACATCCACCCTGAGGCCCGTCATTTCAGGGATGAGATCGGTGTCACCCGCATGAAAGTAGCGAACGCCGTCCAGAGTCACAACGAAGGAGAGCATCCCCGCTTTCCGGGGATGAAAGTCCTTGTTCAGATTGTAGGCCGGGCCAACCTCAAGATCAACGCCCTTGACCTGAAGCTTCTCCCCCGGCGAGACTATCCGGACATCGCCCTGGAGTTTCCTGGCCGACCCCGAGTCAGTCACAATGACCGTCCCTTGCCGCTGAATCTTCGCAACATCCTCCGGCGAGCAATGATCGAAGTGGTCATGGGTGATCAGGATAAGATCGGCGGCCCGGCTGGTGTTGATCTGGAAGGGATCGATGCAGAGCTCGACGCTTCCTTCCAGCCAGATGGCATCATGGCCTAACCAGTGGATTTTCTTGACAACTTCTCCAATATTCATGGTTTCCCTCCCGCACTTGGTGGCTCTTCCCATCCTTTCTCCGATGTTCTATTATGAACCTGAATCCTTGCCCGTGCCAATGCTTTTGAGTTAACCTGACCCTCGATAACAAGGGGCTCAAAAGCTTGTCAAGGTTCCTTTTCAGATTCTTTCGGAACCGTTGCCGTTAGCAGCCGATAGAGGGTATCCAGCTGGTGATTCAGCAATTCCTGGAGATGTTGTGCCAACGCCGGTGGCAGGGGTTCAAGATTGCCCACCATGCCATTCTTCCCGCGCAGGAGGCAACCTATGGCAGACTTGCCGTGCCGCTACCTGAAATCCTCCAACAAGCCCTGTTGCGACTTGGTGTAACCGCCCTCTATGACCATCAGGCCGAAGCCATTGAGTGCATCCGCACAGGACATCACGTCGTGGTGGCCACGCCGACAGCCTCCGGTAAATCACTCATCTACAACCTTGCCGTCAGTGAAGCGCTGCTTCAGAATTCCGACCAGCGGGCGCTCTATCTTTTCCCCATCAAGGCCCTGACTCGGGATCAACTGGAGGCGCTCACCCTGTTTTTCCAGGCGGTTCGGGACGGCGAGGCCAGCACTCTTTTCCAGGCGGCGGTCTATGACGGCGATACCACCCCCTATCAGCGCACCAAGATCCGAAGCCACCACCCGCACATTCTGCTCACCAATCCCGATATGCTCCACTACGCGCTGTTGCCTTACCATGCCAAGTGGGAAGCCTTCTGGAAGCAGCTGCGGTTTGTGATTATCGACGAATTGCACACCTACCGGGGGGTATTCGGCAGTCATGTGGCGCAGATCTTTCGTCGGCTGCAGCGAATCTGCCATTTCTACGGGTCCCGTCCCCAGTTCATCATGCTTTCCGCAACCATTGCCAACCCCCGGGAACTCGCTCAGCAACTCATCGGCAGGCAGGAACAGAACCTGGATGTCATTCACCGCAGCGGTGCCCCGCAGGCCCGGCGCCACTTCGTGTTCCTCGAAGCCGAAGAAGGGCAGCACGGCCACGCCTCGACCCTGGCGGCCCAACTGCTCACCAGGGCCGCCCAGGCCGGGCTCAAGACCATCGCCTTCACCCAGGCCCGCAAAGTCACTGAACTGATTCACATGAGTGTCCTGCGCATGGCGCCGCAACTGGCCGGCCGGGTCAGTTCCTATCGCGCCGGTTTTCTGCCCGAGGAACGGCGGGTGATCGAGCAGAAGCTGACCAGCGGGGAACTTGCCGCCGTCATCTCCACCAGCGCTCTCGAGCTGGGAATCGACATTGGAGGGCTCGACCTGTGTATTCTGGTGGGCTATCCGGGCACGGTGATGACCACCTGGCAGCGGGGAGGGCGAGTCGGGCGAAGCGGGCGGGAATCGGCGATCGTCCTGCTGCCCCAGTACGACGCTCTGGACCAGTACATCGTCCGCCACCCCGAACAATTCCTCCAACTTCACTATGAAATCGCGGTAACGGACCCGCTCAACGAGGAAATTCTCAAAGCCCATCTGCCCTGTGCCGCCGCTGAATTGCCGCTCGACAGGAGCGAGATCGACGGGCAGGAACCAGCCCTGGCCAGTCAGGTGGCAGCCTTGACCGCAAACGGGAAGCTCCTTCAGACCGCCGATGGCAGACAGTGGCTCGCGGCGCTCTACCATCCTCACCGCCAGGTCGACATTCGTTCGGCGGGCGCGGCTTACGTGATTCTGAAGAATGCCGACAGCGACCGGCATCTACCGCTGGGCAAGAGTGAGGGTCTGCGGGCACTCAAGGAATGCCATCCGGGGGCCATCTATCTGCATCGGGGCGGGACTTACCAGGTGCAGAGCATCGATCTGGCCAACCGGGTGATTCGGGTGGAGCCATCGCAAGCCTCCTATTTCACCCGCGTGAAGAGTGAAAAGGAAACCGAAATCCTCGAGATCGCGGCATCGAAGCCCGTGGCAAATTTCCTAACCCGCCTGGGACGGGTGAAAGTAACCGAAACCATTATCGGCTATGAGAAACGGCGCCTGTTCTCGCAGGAACTGCTGGGCATGAATCCCCTCGAGCTGCCGCCCCAGACCTTCGAGACGGTAGGGTTCTGGATCGAGATCGAACCCGCAGTGGTCAAGCGTATCCAGGCCGCCAAGCGGCACTTCATGGGTGGTATTCATGCGGTGGAACATGCCCTGATCAGCATGTTTCCCCTGTTCGCCCTGTGTGACCGCAATGACATCGGCGGGATCTCGATTCCGCTTCACCCCCAGGTGGAAAAGGCGGCGATCTTCATCTACGACGGCTACCCGGGAGGAATCGGGCTGGCTGCGAGAGGATACGAAATCATCCAGCCGCTGCTGGAGAAGACCCGTGACCTGGTCGCCTCCTGTCCCTGTGCCGAAGGTTGCCCCGCCTGCATCCACTCCCCCAAATGCGGCTCGGGCAACAAACCCCTCGACAAGGAAGCCGCCCTCTCGATCCTAAAATATCTGCTGGGGGAATGGAACTTTGCCGTTGCCGCCGGACCCACCGAAGAACCCGATGAACCCGTCACACCCTCGCCGCTCCATGTGCCCAAGGCATCGCCCCCGCCCCGCCTCGGGTTTTTTGACATCGAGACCCAGCGGCTGGCAGACGAGGTGGGTGGATGGCAAAACAAACACCTCATGAGGCTTTCCGTGGGGGTGCTCTTCGATACCCGGACCGACACGTTCGAGGTTTTCCGGGAAAATGAGGTCACCACCCTGTTGCAGCGGCTACAGGACCTGGACCTGGTGGTCGGCTTCAACCTCATCAGCTTTGACTACGAAGTGCTCCGCGCCTACAGCCCGTTCAAGCTGCGCCAGCTGCCGACTTTCGACCTGCTGCAGGAGATTCGGCAGGTTCTGGGATTTCGCCTGAGCCTGGCTCACCTGGCAGAACACAACCTGGGGCAGCCCAAGATGGCCGACGGTCTGCAGGCTGTAGCCTGGTTCCGCCAAGGGAACTGGGAGGCCCTCATCGAATACTGCAAAATGGATGTCAAGCTGACCAGAGATCTCTTCTATCGGGCGCTCGAAACCGGCCACCTGCTCTATCAGGACCGCCAGGGCCGAAAGCTCAGGATTCCCACCCCGTGGCGCCTGGAGGACCTGCTCCGCCGCAGCAACCCCAACGTATGAGGCCCAGCCGCCACCTCTTCTGCTGCTCGAACGGCGACGCTGTCCGCCAATACCGCAGAGTTCTTCATCACAGGCGGCCTTTAAGCAACCTTCTCCAGCTTGACCGCACACACCTTGTATTCAGGCGTCTTGCTGATGGGGTCCAAAGCCGGGTTCGTGAGCAAATTGGCCGCAGCTTCCTCAAAATGGAGCGGCATGAAGATCATCCCTGGTTTTACCCGCTCGGTGAGCTGCACTCTTGACACGAGAGTCCCGCGCCGACTGGTCACCCTGATATAGTCGCCGTTGGCGATTTTCATCCGTTTGCCGTCTTCGGGATGGAGATCCGTGATGAGCTCGGGCATTTCGCGGTCAAGGGTTTCGCAGCGCCTGGTCATGCTGCCGGTGAGGTAATGTGCATACTCCGTTCCCGTGGTCAGCCAGATAGGATACTCATCATCCGGGACTTCCGCGGGAGGCTTCCACTCGATGTCATGAAAGTGCCCCAGCCCTCGCGCAAATTTGCCGATGTGCAGGATGGGCGTTCCGGGATGATCCGCGGTCGGGCACGGCCAGCAAATCCCATCGCCGTCGAGTCTGGGAAAGCTTATGCCGGCGAAGGACGGGGTCAAACCGGCCATCTCATTGAAGATCTCCTCCGAACTCTCGTAGTGCTCGGGGTAGTCGAGCAGCGTGGAAAGCTCCTGAATGATCTGCCAGTTGGCTTTGCCGGCCATGGGCTCGATCGCCTTCCGCACCCTTTGCACCCGTCGTTCGGAGTTGCTGAAAGTCCCGTCGCACTCGGCAAACGAGGCTGCCGGCAGGATCACGTCCGCAAGGGCCGTGGTCGGCGTGGGAAAGATGTCGATGGCCAGGAAGAACTCGGTCGTTTCGAGCGCGTGCTTCACATGGGTTGAATCGGGATCGCTCATCACCGGATTCTCACCCAGGATCACCATCCCCTTGATCTTGCCATCGCTGCAGGCCTGCAGCATTTCCATGATGGTCAATCCCACATTAGGCGGCAGCTCTTTGTTCCAGGCCGTTTCAAACTTCTTCCGATTTTCCGGCACGGTTACTGCCTGATAGCCGGAATAGACATTGGGCAGAGCCCCCATGTCACAGGCTCCCTGCACATTGTTCTGCCCCCGCAAGGGGTTGACCCCGGTTGAGGGACGCCCGATCTGGCCGCAGAACATTGACAGGTTGGCCAGGCTTTTGACGTTGTCCACCGCCGTCGAGTGCTGGGTGATGCCCAGGCAGTAGACGATGGAGCTGGCTTTCGATCTGGCATAGATCTCCGCAACCTGGATGATGGTCGATTCAGGCACTCCGGTAATATCCGCCACCCGTTCGGGGGGATACTGCTCGATCATCGCAATCAGAGCTTCGGAATTCTCCGTGCGCTCTTTGATAAAGGCCGGGTCATGCCAGCCGTTTTTGTAGATGACGTGCATCATGCCATTGATCAGGGCCACATCCGATCCGAGCTTGTGCTGTACGTGAATGTTCGCCAATCTGGCCACATGGCTTTTCCTGGGATCGACGACGATCAGCGTACCGCCCTTCGCCTTGCATCTCATAAGCCGCGTCGCCACGATGGGATGAGCGACCGTGGTATTGGAACCGATGGCGAAAATGCAGTTGGCGTCTTCCAGTTCGTCGAAGGAGTTAGTCATGGCACCGCTTCCGAAGGCGAGGGCAAGACCTGCCACCGTGGGGCCATGTCAGAGGCGGGCACAATGGTCGACGTTGTTGGTGCCAATCGCGGTACGGGCAAACTTCTGAAGGATGTAGTTTTCTTCATTGACGCACCGGGCTGAACTGAGAAAGCCGATGCTGTCCGGTCCGTGGGCATCCCTTATCCTGCGCAGCTCCTTTGCTGCATGACCCAGCGCCTCATCCCATGACGCTTCCCGAAAGGCTCCGTTTTCCCGAATGAGGGGGGTCTTGAGCCGATCAGGATGCTGGATGAATTCATGGACATTCCAGCCTTTGATGCAGAGCTTGCCTTTGTTGGTAGGGCTGGTCTTGGACGGCAATGTCTGGACGATCTGTCCATCCAACACCTCGAGCCACATCCCACAACCGCAGGCGCAAATTGGGCACGTCGTGAGCACTGATTTGAATTCCATGGTCAGATAACCTCCCGTTAGATGTGGTGAACGTCCGTTGCTGGCCAAACATCGGGGTCACTATACTCCCGCAGATTAATATGTCAATATTGACATATTAATCTGCGGGACATCACTCACGGTTGACTTTTTCCACGTTGATCGCAGCTGTGACGAAGGGAGGCGTAAGAACCGCCGTGCAGCGGGCCTGGCATTTGAACAAAGGCTTGCTGATGACCGGGCTGGTGATGGAGCAGGATCCGTACCACGCGGGCAGGGCGCTGACGGACCGGTAGCGGGGCCAGCGTTACTGGAGGCCGACACAGGCGTGATTGCGACGAGCGGACCGAGCAGAACGCCAAGGTTTCAGGACGATGCGGGATGCCTGAGATGCTCCAGGGCGCTGCGGACCTCATCGACCGAGGCCTCGTCCTCGAGGGTCGTCAGATCACCCACATCCTGTCCCGAAGCCACAGCCTTGAGTACCCGGCGCATGATTTTGCCACTTCTCGTCTTGGGGATCGAATCCACGAAGTAGATGGCATCCGGCACCGCCACCGGTCCGATGGTTTCCCGCAGCAGGTCGGCAAGCTCTTTCTTCAGGGTCTCTGACTGGCTGATGCCCTTCTTCAGGGTGATGAAGAGCACCATCGTCTCACCCTTGACTTCATCCGGTTTACCCGTGACCCCTGCCTCAGTCACCGCAGGATGGGCAATGACAGCATCTTCGACCTCGGCCGTACCCAGCCGATGTCCCGCCACCTTGAGGACTTCATCGGCCCTGCCCAGCAGCCAGAAGTACCCGTCGTCATCCCGCATGGCGAAATCGCCCGTGTAATACGAACCCCGAAAACGCGACCAATAGGCTTCCTGATAGCGCGCCGGGTCGCCGTAGACGTCGAGCAGCATGCCGGGCCAGGGTTTCCGGACGATCAGGTAGCCGGTTTCACCGGGCCCCAGTTCGCGGCCATGGCCATCCACCACGGCAGGATCGACTCCCGGCAGCGGAAAGGTGGCCGAACCCGGTTTGAGAGCCAAAGGATCAATGCCCGGGGTAGGCGAGATCATGATCCCACCGGTCTCGGTCTGCCACCACGTGTCAACGATGGGACACCGCTCCCCTCCGATGTGCCGGTAGTACCAGTCCCAGGCTTCCGGGTTGATGGGCTCCCCCACACTGCCCAGAAGATTGAGGCTGGACAGGTCGTGTCGCGCCGGCCATTCTTCGCCATGACGCATGAACATCCGGATCGCAGTCGGTGAGGTGTAGAAGATACTGACTCCATATTTTTCGATAATGTCCCACCAGCGATCGACCGCCGGGTAGTCGGGCGCCCCCTCGTAGAGGACAACCGCCGCCCCATGGGCGAGCGGGGCGTAGACGATCTGGCTGTGCCCGGTGACCCAGCCGACATCGGCGGTGCACCAGTAGACGGATTCTTCCCGAATATCGAAAACCCACTGATAGGCTGCGTAGTTGAATACCATATACCCGCCCGTGCCATGGACGATGCCTTTCGGCTTGCCGGTGGTCCCGGACGTGTACAACACGTAGAGCGGATGCGACGACTCCACCGGGACCGGCTCGACAAATTGATGGGTACCAACGATGGTGTTGGTAAACCAATGATCGCGGCCCTCCTGGAGCCTGACCTGCTGGCCGGTCCGCCGGACGACGACGACCTTTTCCACACTTGGACAGGTGGGCAGTGCCTGGTCGACAATCTCTTTGAGCGGTACGATCTTGCCCCGCCGAAAGCCGCCATCGGCGGTGACGATCAGCTTGGCCTGGGTATCTTCGATCCTGCTGCAAATGGCCTTTGCGCTGAAACCCGAGAAGATCACCGTATGGACCGCGCCGATCCGGGCGCAGGCCAGCATTGCTACGGGGAGTTCAGGAATCATCGGCAGATACAGGGCAACGCGGTCCCCTTTCCTGATGCCGAGACTCAGCAGCACTCCGGCAAAACGGTTGACCTCGCGGAACAGGGTAGAATAGCTCAACACCCGGGTTTCGCCATTCTCACCTTCCCAGTAGATGGCCACCTTGCTGCGTCGCCAGGTGTGAACGTGCCGATCAACACACTGATAACAGGCGTTCAGCGTTCCTCCCACAAACCAGCGCCCGTAGGGTTCCCTCCATTCCAGCACGCGGTCCCACGTTTTGACCCAGTGCAGCTTTCTGGCTTGCTGGTCCCAGAAGCCCTCCGGATCCTCGATGGAATCCCGATGCATCCTGGCGTATCGCTTGGAGGGCCAGATTCTAACCCCCGTTGCAATAGAACTTGCTCGATCCGGTCCGCGAACGTCACTCACCGCCACCCTCCTCTTTCCCGGTATCAGGACTTGGGCTTGGTACCGACTCCCGGCAGCAGGCTTTCTGCCTCTCCCAGTTCCTCGGCCGCTCTACTCCAGATCATTCGCACCATGGCATCAATGGAGGCCGATTGACCGGCAACCACGGCCCCCCCGGCACCAATGTCTTTATCTGCGGCAGGGTAGGCAGCCAGGAACGCCAGCCAGATAGCCAGATCCTCCTCATCGGCGAAAGCCAGCAGCCCGCCCCGATGAAAACGGTCAGCAGGGGTGCTGGATTTCCGGAACTTGAGCCCCCAGGTCAATCTGGCTTCTTCGTAGAGTTCGATGATTCGCTGCAGTTTGATGGCCAACAGAGGATCGCGGACTGCTTCCCTGCCTTCGAGGAAACGCCTCACCTGCAGTTTAGCATCTGCCAGGGCCTTCGGGTAGTCGCGGTACGAGACACCGGTTTCGCAACGGGTCTTGAGCTTCTTGAGCACCATGACGGTCTCTCTCGCCGACTGCCCGTGAGCCGGGCATGGAAAGCCAGCTCCGACCACAATCGCTGGAAGCATCACAAAGAGCGCTTTTCTGAAGAACTTCATAGCCCCCCCTGGGCTGGATTTCCGCCTGGAGCCTGCAGGAATGGAAGCGTAGCAACCGACGCCCCGCCGCCACCAATCGTCAGCGGCGCGCCGGGTGACCGGACGACACCTGGAGAACACTGTGGATAAAACATACCAGAGTCGCGAACCTATTCAAACGGATTTCTGGCAGCTCTGCTGCCACGGAACCGAAGGGAACCGGGGCCGCTCCGCGGTGTTTTTCGTGATTTCCAGATTAGGTGACAACCGACCGGCACCCAGTTCTCGCGTTTCGTGAAGGCGGGCGCCAATTGCCACGTCTGCTCCAGTTTCCGGGGAGTTCTTGCGAACGGGAACCCTGAACCTTAGCTTAATGGTATGGGATGTATTGGGACTCGGATGCAGCCTCGAGGGGGTGGATCCGGGATATGCCGTGAAACCTTGTTGGATGGCAAAAGGAGGTCAACATGTTCAAAAAAATTCTAGTCCCGCTGGATGGGTCGGCCTTGGCTGGCAGCATTCTTCCCGCTGTCAGCGACCTGGCAAAGTGCACGAATGCCGAGGTCACTCTGATCCATGTCTGCTATTTCCCGGTCACCACCGGCGACGTTGTCGCCCCTCCCGACATGGAAGCGGATACGGAACGGAAGGCGGTGAAATGGTGCGAGACGTTCCTGGCGGAAGCCGCGAAGGAAATGCAGAGCCATGGGTTGACTGTCAACCACACCTGCCTCGAGGGTGTGCCGGCGCGGGAGATCATCGGTTACGCCGACGCCAAGGGGTTCGATCTCATCGCCATGGCCACCCACGGCCGAGGCGAAGTCGCCTGGGTCCTTGGGAGCACCGCCGAGAAGGTCCTCTCTCATGCGACCGTACCCACTTTGCTCTTCCGGGTGGTCGAGACCAAGCCCCCTCTGCTCAAAGAAGCACCGGTCGGAGTACCCTGACTATTCTACGATCGACCCTGAATACGCTGTTCCATCTGCTATTGTCTTCCTGACTCTTTTTTCAGTTCCATCGCCGCCACCCCTCGCCTGCGGCACCTTATCTGTCTTCTCCCGATCCCAGACACATAGTCAACGATTGCTCCCGTCTTGAGGACATCGGCCATCCCGGAAATTTGTCTCTGTAGCGGCAACGACCGCCGGGCTGCGACCGGGCCAGGCCGTCGTTGCCGAGCGTCTCAGGCGGATACGGGGTTTGAGTCCGGCAGCTGCCATGAGGCGGGACCGACAAAGGCAGCTCCGGTCAGTCATGGCGAAAGACGGGCTTAAGGTAACGGCCATCACATGTTATAAATATAAAACAAGGTTTGTGTACCAGATGTCGACGGTCGGCTGGGCCGAGTCTTTTTGACTCTTCCATGGCCCTGGAGAGTTTGTGCTCGCTATCCCGGGCATGAGAGGAAACATAACGCCATGGCCATGCATAGGGTTACATTCCTGCCCGGAAACCGACAAACCATGCTTCCCGATGGCGAAACCCTGCTGCAGGGAGCCATGGAAGCAGGGGTCCACGTGAATGCTTCCTGCGGGGGCGAAGGACAATGCGGGAAGTGCCGGGTGATCATCGAAGCCGGGACGGTGGAAGGGGGGACCTCGGAAGCACTGAGCGAGGAAGACGTGCAGAAAGGCTACCGGTTGGCGTGCCTCTCCCGGATCAAGAGCGATCTGGCAGTGCGCATTCCGGTCGAGTCGGAGCTTGATGCCCGCGTCCTGAACCACCCCCACCCCTCCCGTCATACGGCTAAAATCCAGCAGATCAATCTGGATGATCTGAAGGATCGAGGCCTGTTTATACCTCCTGTGGAAAAGCGGTATCTCGAGCTGCCTGTCCCCTCCGCGCGCGACAACCTTGCGGATACCAGCCGCCTCATCAGCTTTCTCAAGCAACGTTACCACGAACATCGGCTGGTGGTTTCTCTCCCCGTGATTCGGAAGCTTCCCGATATTTTGAGAAAAGCCGATTTCAAGGTAACGGCCACCCTCACCAGGCCCGTAGTGGAAGGAGGAAAAAACCAGATCATCAATGTCGAGCCCGGCGATACCAGCCAGCGGAACTACGCCATTGCCGTCGATATCGGCACCACCACCGTTTATGGCCAACTGATCGATCTCATCTCCGGCGACATTCTCGCGGAATACGGCGATTTCAACGGTCAGATCAGCTACGGTGAGGACATCATCAGCCGGATCATGTATGCCGAAAAACCTGGCGGACTGGATAAGCTGCATGAAGTGGTCACCCGCACCATCAACAAGATCATTTACAAAATTGTCAACCGCTCCGGCGTCAACCGTACCGAAGTCTCGACCATCACCCTCGCCGGGAACACCACCCTGACCCAGATTCTCCTCAAAGTTGATCCGCGCCACATCCGCCGCTCCCCCTACGTTCCCGCCTCGACGCTCTATCCTCTCATCCGCGCTGTGGATCTGGGGCTCGACCTGGCGGATCACACGACCGCCCTCGTTTATCCCAACATTTCGAGTTACGTGGGGGGCGACATCATTGCCGGGATAATGGGCTCGGGCATCTATCTCTCCGACCTGCTGACCCTTTATATCGATATCGGGACCAATGCTGAGATCGTGATCGGCAACCGGGACTGGTTTGCCTGTGCCGCCTGTTCGGCCGGGCCGGCCTTCGAGGGCGGCGGGATTCAGTATGGGATGCGGGCCATGGAAGGAGCTATCGAGTATTTCTCCATCGATCCCCGCACCCTGGAACCCATGAACCTGACCATCGGCAATGTCAGACCCAAGGGCATCTGCGGTTCGGGACTGATCAACATGGTGGCTGCTCTGTTTGAGGCGGGAGTCATCAACAACCGGGGAAAATTCAACCAGGACCTGGACTCACCCCGCATTCGCGACATCGATGGCGTGAGTGAATACGTGCTGGCCTGGCGACACGAAACCCAGGTCGACCGGGATATCGTCCTGACGGAGATCGATATCAACAATCTCATTCGCACCAAGGGTGCCATCTACAGCGGGTGCCAGACCCTGCTCGAGGAGGTCGGGTTGACCCTCTCCAGCCTGGACCGGATTGTCCTGGCGGGGGGGTTCGGCAGCCATGTCGATGTAGACAAGGCGATGACCATCGGCCTCCTGCCGGAGATTGACCCCGAGCGCATAACCTACATCGGCAACGGTTCCATGATGGGGGCGAGAATCTGCTGTCTCACCAACCGTATCAGAAAAGACGTGGTCGAAGTCATGAAGAAGACAACCAATTTTGAGCTGTCAGAGACTCCGTCCTATATGCAGCACTATGTGGCTGCCTTGTTCCTGCCGCACACCGACCTCGGGCTATTTCCCAAACTGAAGGAACGTCTCCGCGCCAACGCCGGGGACGATTTCAGCGCTAAGGGATAACCCGGCAACCTGCGTGCGTCTCGGTGGGTGAAACAGGGATTCTGCAATGTCCCTGACTGATGGCACCAACCCCCATGCCCCGCTCGGGTGAACCGGGAAAGCATGGCGATTATCGACCAGAACCGCGGCCTCCCGATCAAGCGCATGCCACTCGGCCCTACCAGGTGATTTCGACCCGGTGGAAAGCCTCCGCCAGTTGGAATGAAGTCCCTTCGGCCATGGTTCGATGGCGTTGCCGCAGCCACTCTTCCAGGTCAGGAACGCTGAATCCTGTCACCTGGCTTTCATGACAACGCAGGGCGGCGAGTTTGAGCTCGAAGGTGTCCGTGATGTCCGTCCGATGGTTCACGTCCTCGGCGGCCCAACACCACACTTCCCGCACCTTATGCGGTTCCAGGCCCTCGTCGAGCAGTTCGGGATAGGCCAGATGGTCCCGGGCATAGGGATAAACGGCATCCAGCACCACCTGGCCGGTAACGCGATGGTCTCGATGCCAGAGATAGCGCCGGTAGGGGTCGGCGGTCACCACCAGGCTCGGGCGAAAGGTGCGGATTTGCCGCACGATTTCCCGGCGAAAGCCCGGAGTCTCTTCCAGTCCCTGATCCTGGCAGCGCAGGAAAACCACCTCCCGGACGCCCAGCATCCTCGCTGCCGCCTCCTGTTCCTGTTCGCGGATGCGAGCCAGTCGCTCGGGTTGCAGGCTGCGATCACTGGTACCCTTTTCGCCGCTGGTGCAAACCACGTATACCACCGTTTTTCCTTCCCGCACCCACTGCGCCACCGTTCCCGCCACTCCGAATTCGGCATCGTCCGGATGCGGCGCCACCACCAGCACAGCCGCTGCTCTTGTTGTCAACACTTTTCACCTTTCACTATATCTCCCACCATCGCCGCATATTCCCGAGCCACCGCCGATGCCACCCGGCTCCACGCAAAGCCTTCCACCGTCGCCCGAATGGCAGCTGCCGATATTCCGCCATTCAGCCGCCTGGCAAGGAACCTGTCAATGGCTGCGGCCAACAGGAGCGGCGAACCATTGGCGACAATTTCTCCCGATTCCCCCTGGCGGATGATGGAGTCCATGGCACCGACCGCCGTAGCAACCACGGGTGTTCCGGAGGCGAGGGCTTCCAGAGCCACCAGGCCGAAGCTTTCGTAATGCGAGGGCAACACCACCACATCGGCAGCGCAATAATACGGCGGCAGCTTTTCGTGCTCGACCCTGCCCGCAAATTCCACCGCGTCGTGCAAACCCAGTTCCCGAGAAAGGCACCGCAGCTTTTGCGATGCCGGAGTCTGAACGTCGTCCCCCCCAACGACCACCAGCCGCATCCCGTTCCGACCCTTGAGGCAGCTCATGGCATGCAGCAGCCGATCGGCCCCTTTGATGGGGGAGAGACGGCCGACAAAAAGCACGATGGCGCTATCACCGGCAAAGCCCAGTCGCTGGCGCGCCTGTTTCTTGTCCATGGGATGGAACCGGTCAAGGTCCACGCCACAGGGAACGATCCTGATTTTCTCTGAGCGGGCGCCGTAGTAGCGCCCCAGATGCTCCTTTTCCCTGGCGGTGGCCGCCAGGATGCGCTGACAGGTCTGAACCAGGTCCCGTTCGCTGGCCACCCGCAGCTCTGATTCCCGCTCCTCCTTCACCATCATGTTCTTGAGCGCGCCCAGGGTGTGGAACATGATCATATGAGGGACCCGCCACCACTCGCGCAGCCATCGCCCCACCTGGCCGGACAGCCAGTAATGGCTGTGGATGAGGTCGTAATGGAGCCCTTCGGCGACCCGGAATTGTTCAAGCCGACGGGCGAATTCCCGCAGGTGGGGGTAGAGCGCCAGGATCGGCATGGCACCATGGGTGCCGACCGGCAGCTGAATCAGCCGCACATTCCGACACAGCTCGAGCCGACACGCACCTCGGGGGTCTTGCAGACGGGTGAAGATATCGATCCGGTGTCCCTGTTGCCCCAAGACCCGGGCCAGTTCCCGGATGTAGACGCTCATGCCCCCGGTATCCCGCTTCCCCAGCTCCCCGATGGGGCTTGAATGGATACTGAGCATGGCAATGGTGAACGGCTGTTCCTTGAAACCCATCTTCCCGTTTCAATAGATTGCAGAATCAGCTTGCCGCAGGATCATCGTCCGAGCCTTTTCCGGCAGCTGCTTCGGCTGGGTTGCCCAGTCATTCAGGCCAGCTCGAGGCGGCAACGATACAGGGCCACCTCACGGCCTCCGAGGCGATACTTATAAGGTTCCGCACCCTTCAGAAAGTCATATCTTTTCCGGCCCCAGGCAATGCTTTCCCGGATACTGAAGACCTTATCGAGCAACCCGGCGCTCAGCCGTCGAAACGACGGGTCATAGCCGCTGTTATAGAGAAACACCGTGCCATCATGGTCGAAACAGAGGGCCGCCGCGGCCGGCCGGTGATCGAGGTCAAGCAGGAAAAGCCTGACCAGCCCCACCTCTGCCATAGCAGAAGCGAGTGACCGAAAGAAAGCGGCTCGCTCGGGCGTCAGAAAGGCCGCTTTGTCCGGTCGGCTGAGCCGCATCAGTTCCAGGAAACAATCCATTTCACCGGCCACGGCCGGGCTCGCTGCCACAACCCGCAGTCGAACCTCAGCGGCACCTTCGAGGCGCCTGAGCTTGCGACGGAGCTCGTGGCGTTCCTTGCCGGAGAGACCGAGCAGGAAATCATCCCAGGTGGATGGCAGGTCCAGTTCCAGGGTGACATCCACCGGTTCGGCGGTGGCGGTGCAGCCGAGATTCCGGGCCATTGGCAGGAAATCCCTGCACACGGTTGAGTCCGCTCGCACCGGCCCCAGATCCAGGCGATGGATCCCAATCCGTCTCGCGCCTGCCATGAGCCCTCGAAAGAACTCGGGTTCCTTGCCGGGAACCACCACAAAGTCGAAATAGTCGCATACCTCCGGGCTGCCCATGAACAACGCCTCGTCTCCCTGCCGCATCAGGGTGGCGATGCCCAGGAGCTCGTCATGGTGTCTGATGCCGGTCAAGAGGGGCGTCATCCCAGCCGAATGAAAATCCCACCATACCCTCAACCAGGAGGGCAGCACAAAAGGACAATCCCACCGCAGCAGCAGCCGGGAGTCCCGCCAGAGCGCCGCAAGGCTCTCGAAGGTCTCGGCCACCATCGTCTCTTCTGCCGGAATAGCATTCAAACCCTTCCGCACCTCCTTGGTATCAGCTTATCACACAAACGCTGAGAGCAAAAAGGAACCTTTCGGCGCTCCACCCAGATTCCCGGTGAATTCGCGTTGAAGTTGACAGGATTCGAGAAAATAAGTAGTTTCTGTCCCGTCGGTACGACGCACAGGGTCCTTTTGCAGTTCCTCAAGCGCCAGGAATGGGAGAAAGATGTATCTCATCAACAATTTGCTCGTCGCCTTAGCGCACATCCTGCACATTGTCCTCAATCTTTACATGTGGGTGATCATCGCTCGGGCACTGCTTTCCTGGGTGAATCCCGACCCCTACAATCCCATCGTCCGGTTTCTTCACAATGTCACGGAACCGGTGCTGTATGCCATTCGTCGCCGGGTTCCGATCTTTTTCGGGGGCATCGATTTCTCTCCCATGCTCGTGATTCTGGCTATTCTGTTCCTGGACAGCTTTCTCGTTCCATCGTTGGTACAGACCGCCCAGCGGATGGTAATGTAGGTTTTCAGAAGGGGTGCGCCCATGAGCGACGGGGCTGGCACTATTGAGCCCAGGCGATTTCGGACCCGGTGGATGGGTCTCGACCCGAAAGAGGTCGAGCTCTTCTGTCAAGAACTGAATGCAGAGAGCCAGCAACTGAAGGCCGAGAACGCCGATTTCCAAAAAAAGCTGCAGGACCAGGAAAAGGAGCTGCAAGAGCACAAGGAACGGGAGAAGACGATTCGCACCGTGCTCATCAATGCGCAGAAAGCGGCGGAGCAATTCAAGGTCAACGCGGAGAAGGAAGCGAAGCTCATCGTGGCCGAAGCGGAAATGAAGGCCGAAAAGATCCTGCAGGGAGCTCATCAGCGGCTGGCCCAACTCCATAATGAGGTGGCGGAACTGAAACGCCATCGAATTCAGCTCGCAACCAGGCTGCGCGCTACCCTCGAGACCTATCAGAAGCTGCTGGATCTGGACGGGGAGGAGGAGCGGGAAGAGGAACCGGCCAGCAGGGTCAAACTGCTGAACCGCTGAGCAAATATCCAGGAACTGTCGGTCGCCGGTGACCGATCATTTGGCTAATTGAGGTAACCAATGACCATCAGTAAAGAACTCCTCGACATTCTGGCCTGCCCCAAGTGCAAGGGGACGATCGTTCTGAACGAATCACAAGATGGCCTGATCTGCCGTCAGTGCCGACTGCTCTACGAGATTCGCGACGACATTCCCATCATGCTCATTGACGAAGCCAAACCGCTTCAGGATTGATCGCAACCTCCCATGGCAAACCGCTTGCGGCTCTCCTCAGAGCAGAAGCAGCGCCTTGCGCAGGCTATCGCCCGTTTTCCCGAGCGGCAGGTGCTGGTGGTCGGCGACCTCATGCTGGACAACTTTATCTGGGGCGAAGTCAACCGCATTTCCCCGGAAGCTCCGGTACCGGTGGTCGAGGTTCGTGAAGAATCGCAACTCCTGGGCGGTTCGGCCAACGTGGCCCACAATCTCGCCAGCCTTGGAGGCCGGGTCCTGGTCACCGGGGTCGTCGGGCAGGATCCGGCAGGACAGGCCCTGGTGACGCTGTTCAACCAGATTGCGGTACCCACTGCCGGCCTCATCTCCGAGGACGGCCGCCCGACCACGGTCAAGACCCGCATCATCGCTCATCACCAGCAGGTGGTCCGGTTTGACCGGGAATGGCGAGCGCCCCTCCAGGCGGATACCGGGGCGCGCATCCTGGCCTTCCTTCACAACAGCCTCCCTGACCTGCACGGCATCATTGTCTCGGACTACGCCAAAGGCGTGGTCACCCGGGACTTCCTGGATGCCCTCCGCGACCTGTTGGCCGGCCGGCCGCTGCCGGTGGTGGTCGATCCCAAGGTGCAGCATGCTGAGTTCTATCGCTCGTTCACCATGGTTACCCCCAACCACCACGAAGCCTCGCAGATGTCGGGGATTCCCATTCGGGACGAAAAGAGCCTCCTTCAGGCTGGTGAGTCATTGCTCGCCCGGCTGGACTGCGAAACCGTCCTGATCACTCGGGGCAAAGAAGGCATGAGCCTCTTCCAACGTCATGGCCCGGTGGTGCACATTCCTACGGTCGCGCAGCGGGTCTATGATGTGACCGGCGCCGGTGATACCGTCATTGCCGCCGTAACCCTTGGCCTGGTTGCCGGATTGTCACCGGCAGAAGCGGCCCTGCTGGCCAATCTCGCCGCCGGCGTGGTGGTAGGTGAAGTGGGAACCGCCGTCGTTTCGTCGGCGCAACTTCTCGCCATAATTCAAGACTGCTGATCGCTACATGAGCCTTCCCCGCCAACCCCTCCCAGCGAAACTCATTGTGGGGCTGCTCTTCGGCAGTTTCGCCGTCCGTGACCAGGCCCTGGAGACCCTCTTCGAACAATTCGGTCCCCCTGATTTTCTCACTCAACCGCACCCTTTTACCTACACCAGCTATTACGAGCAGGAGATGGGGGCAGACCTCCAACGTCAGGTCTGCAGCTTCCTCCACCTGGTATCGGTCGAACACCTCCCCGCTGTCAAACTGACCACCAATCAGCTGGAGGCCACGCTCGCCATCGATGGCAAGCGATCGATCAACATTGACCCCGGCTTGCTCAGTGAGGAGCGGCTCATCCTGGCGACCGGCAAGAATTACACTCACCGGGTGTACCTGCGTGACGGCATTTATGCCGATCTTACCCTCATTTATCGGCAAGGCGCGTATCATCCTCTCCCCTGGACCTACCCCGATTACCGGGAGCCGGGGTTGCTGCATTTTTTATGGGTGCTCCGGCAAAAATTGAGAATTCAGCGACACGGACGATATCCGGCAAAATATCCCCTGCCCCCATGATCCTGCCTCAGCGGGCGCGGCACCAGTTGCGAAACGGCATGTCTTGAGTCGGTGCACCGTTCTACCGATTCACCCATTCACCGATTTACCAGTTATCAGGAGGTTGCCTTTGATCCAGAGTATGACCGCCTTCGGTCGCAGTCAAATTGAGGATGCTGGGTTTTCGATCATCATCGAGATCCGGACGTTGAACAGCCGCGGTCTGGATATGGCACTCAGATTGCCCAAGAATTTCGTCGAGGTAGAAGATGATTGCCGCAAGCTTGTTTCTCAAAACATCCGGCGCGGACGCGTCGAGGTCAACGTTCAGGTGGTGACCAAAGCGGTTGAGACCAGGATTCCTCAGCTCAATCCGGAATACGCCCGATTCTACTGGGAGCAGCTCGAGGCACTCCACCGGCAGCTGCCGCAAACCGGTCCCCCGACCCTGGACCATCTCCTGCGTATCCCCTATCTCTTTGAATCTTCGGAAACACTCATCGATCGGGAGACCTTCAAGGCGTTGCTGAGCGAGGCCCTGCGCGAAGCCCTTCAGCAGGTCCGGCAGATGAAAGCGCAGGAAGGGGCAGCCCTGCAGGAGGACTGTCTGAACCGCATCGCAACCCTCCGAAGCGAACTGGGCGTCATTGAAGGGCAGCTGGAGACCATCCTCACGGACTACCACGAGCGGCTTCGCCAACGGGTGCAGGAGCTTCTCGGGGATACCCAGCTGGATGAAAACCGGCTGCTCCAGGAGGTCGCACTCCTGGCCGACCGGTCCAACATCAACGAAGAAATCGTACGCCTTCACAGCCACCTGGAACAGATGGAGAGCCTCCTGCGGGACGCCGGCCAGGCCGACGGCCGCAGACTGGATTTCCTCACCCAGGAAATGCATCGCGAAGTCAACACCTTGGGCAGCAAGACCGGGGACTTGGGAACCATCCGCACCGTGATCGGCATGAAGACTGAAATCGGCAAACTGAAGGAACAGGTGCAGAACGTCGAGTAGCAGGAGCCTCAGCCCTGAACCTCGGTTAAGCCCTGCGGGGCCGGGCAAATGCTAATAATCCTTGCCTTTGAAACCGTTCCATCGCAGAATTGGGGTGATCATGAGATCGTACGTAGGGTTTGCGTGACTGAGCCTCTTAATACAGGTGTTTTTGTCCTGTTTCATATCCAGAGTTACAGCCGGGTGTTGTTACTTCCCCAGACTGCCTGTCGAAACCGGGTGGGCCGATCGGTACCTTTCGCTTGCCAGCCCTGTCAACCACCGAGTGAGGTTATCCATGGAACCGAAATTACTGAACATTGGATTTGGAAATACTGTTCTGGTCAACCGCATCGTAGCCATCGTGTCGCCTGCCTCGGCACCCATGAAACGCCTCAAGGAAGATGCCAAACAGGCCAACAAGCTCGTTGACGCCACCATGGGGCGACGAACCAGGGCCATCATCATCACCGACAGCGATCATGTCATCCTTTCGGGCGTCCAGGCCGAAACCATTGCCCAACGGCTGGTTTCGGACAGTCACTCCAAAGACGGCAACCTCTCCAAGGCAGAAAAAGAATAGCACGATGACAAGCCCTGGCCCTGCGGGACAGTTATTCGTGATCTCAGCCCCCTCGGGCGTCGGTAAGACCACCCTGGTGCAATCTCTGCTCCGGGAGCTGCCCACTCTAAGGTTTTCCGTATCTTCGACCACGCGCTCTTCGAGGCCCGGCGAAACCGACGGCAAGGACTACCACTTCATCAGCCGTCAGGCCTTCCAGGCAGGCATCCAGGCCAACCGGTTTCTGGAATGGGCTCAGGTCCACGGCGAATACTACGGGACTGACCGGGCACCTCTGGACCAATGGCTGACCACGGGGGACAATGTGCTTCTGGACATTGACGTGCAGGGCGCACGCCAGGTCCGGCAGAGCTATCCTCAGGCTCATTTCATCTTTATTCTGCCACCCGCCTGGAATGTTCTCGTTGAGCGCCTCCAGGCGCGCGGCACGGAATCGCCCCGGCAGATCACGGCGCGCCTGACTGCCGCCTACAAGGAAGTGCAGGAAGCCCGATGGTATGACTACCTGGTGGTCAATGACGTGCTCCAGGACGCTGCGGCCGATCTCAGCGGGATCGTCCGCGCCGCTCGCTGCCGCCGCCAGGCCCAGGCCCACCATCTCGAGGTGCTGCTCGCCGCCGGTCCTCCGGCATGACAGCAAAACCGCACACCGGCCGCGGCGTCTGGATTACCGGCTACAATCCGGTCAAGGAAGCCCTTGGCAGCGCCGGTTCCCTCCCCTATGAACTGCTCCTGGCGCGGAACGACCAGCGCGCAGCGGAACTTGCGGCCATGGCAGGCGAACGCGGCGTGACGGTTCGCCGGGAAACCTTCGAGGCACTGTCAACGCTGGTCGGAAATGCCCACCACCAGGGGATGGCGCTGCAGACCCCGCAATTCCTCTACACCCCGCTCGAAACCTTCCTCCAGCGCCCCTCCGAACAACGGCAACCGTTGCTGGCACTGGATTCCGTGCAGGATCCGCAAAACCTGGGGGCCCTCATCCGGAGCGCCTGCTTCCTTGGAGCCGCCGGGATGATTCTGACCAAAGACCGGGCGGCGGGGATCAGCAGCACGGTCATCAAGATCGCCTCCGGAGGAGTCGCTCATCTTCCCGTCATCCAGGTCGTCAATCTGGCTCAGAGCCTGGAGCGGCTGAAGGAGAGCGGCCTCTGGATCGTCGGCCTGGATCTTGCCGGCGCTCGGGACCTTTATGAAACGGACCTTACCGTGCCGCTGACACTGGTGGTGGGAAACGAACAGAAGGGGCTCCGACCTCTGGTGCGCAAGCATTGTGACCTGCTGGTCCAGATCCCCGCCGGCGGCCCGATCCAGTCCCTGAATGCGGCCACCGCGGGGGCGATCGCTCTCGCCGAGGTGCAGCGCCAGCAAAGGACAGCTAGGAAAGAGGCCTCGTCCCGAACAGGGCGGTACCAATCCTGACCATGGTGGCCCCTTCCTCGATGGCCGCCTCGTAGTCGTGGCTCATCCCCATGGAAAGCTCAGACAGCTTATCGGGAGTAGCACTCCGCTCCCGCAGTTCCTGGAGCAGCTCGCGCAGCCTGCGGAAATGAGGCCGGACCTGGTCGGGGTCATCGTAGTAGGGCGGCAAAGCCATCAACCCGCGCACCTCGAGCCCATCCCAGCTTGAAAGCCGCTCAAAAAAAGGCAGGAGCTCCTCCGGGGGCAAACCGCTCTTGCTGTCTTCCTGACCGGTATTGACCTGCAGGAGCACGGGCACGGGCTTTCCCCGCCGTTGGGCCTGACGGTCAATTTCACGGGCCAGGCTTTCCCGGTCCACAGTATGAATCCAGTCGAACGCCTCCACCACCAGCCTGGCCTTGTTGGACTGCAGATGACCGATGAAATGCCACGAAACGGACAGGTCTGACAGCCCCTCGATCTTCCTCCGGGCTTCCTGCACGTAGTTTTCCCCAAGAATCCTGAGGCCCGCTTCAATCCCTTCCCTAATGCGCTCGACGGGAACCATTTTGGTCACCCCAATGAGGCGAATCTCATTCGCCTCCCGGCCCACCCGACCGCAGGCAGCCTGAATCCGTTCGTTGATTTCGAGAAGATTTCGCGCAATGGAATCCATACGTCCCGTTATCCCAATACTATTTCATCCACCAAGTCATAGGCCCCAAAACGATTTCATCCACGAAGTCACACGAAGAGACCCGAAAACCTGACCTCATCGCCACTCTCTCCCTCACGGCACCAAGGCCCGTTCGTTCCACCGCTTCACCGCCGCTTCACCACCGCTTGTCGCGGTAGGAATGCCGGTTACCCGGCACCCCCCGCACAGATCCGTACGTGCAGATTTCCTGCATACGGCTCCTACTTCGAGTATATGGCGTGAAAACGTACATCAGGATACAGGTGCAAAATCCGACCCTTGGGAAGCCAGCGGTCGACTACATGGCGAAAACGGCTCCAGAGATGGTTGTCGCGCTGTCCTCGGCGCCTCAGGGCACGGAACCAGTGCCGGGCGACCTGAGTCCGGAAGGCCCTGATGCCTGCAAAGTTGCCCGGAACAGCATGGTAGTTCATGAAACCCTGTACGACCGACCGGAGCCATTTCCCCAACTCGGGGATGGGCTCGTGACGCCTGCGCATGAGCGTCTGCTTCACATCCTTCAGCTTGCGGCAAAGCCGCTTAGCCATGGTCTTGCGCTTGATGGTGAAGCTCTTCCACTTGCGGTTTGTCGTGCAGATATGAGTAAACCCAAGGAAATCAAAAGTCTCGGGCTTCCCTTGGCCACGCTGCTTCCGGTTCGCGGCAGCAAAGCGCCCAAACTCGATCAGTCGGGTCTTGTCCGGGTGCAAACTGAGACCGAATTTGCCCATGCGCTCGGTGAGCTCCCCGAGAAACCGTTCCGCCTCTTCCCGGTATTGAAACCCCATGACGAAATCATCGGCGTAGCGAACGATGATCACCTCACCCCGGGCATGTCGCCCACGCCACTGCTGTACCCAAAGGTCCAGCACGTAGTGCAAATAGACGTTGGCGAGCAAAGGCGAAACTACGGCCCCTTGGGGAGTCCCCAGCTCCGTCTTCGACCAGATGCCTTCCTCCATGACTCCGGCCCTGAGCCACTTTCGAATCAGACGCAGGACCCTTCGGTCGGCAATCCGGTGCTCAAGAAACTTCATCAGCCATCCGTGCTCGATTGTGTCGAAAAAACTCCGGATGTCTGCGTCGAGCACCCAGTTGATCTTCCGTTCGGTGATCCCGACATAAAGAGCATCCAACGCATGATGTGCGCTGCGCCGGGGGCGGAAACCATAGGAGAAACCCAGGAAGTCTTCCTCGTAGATGGTATTGAGCACACTCACCAAGGCTTGCTGGACAATCTTGTCCTCCAGGGCCGCGATCCCCAGGGGCCGAAGCTTGCCGTCTCCTTTGGGGATATAGGTCCGCCTGGAAGGCTGAGCCCGGTAGGTCCCGCGATGAACGCGCTCGTGGAGGTCCGCCAGGCGGCCCTCCAGCCCGTCTTCATACTGTTGCCGGGTCATTCCATCCACTCCCGGTGCTGCTTTCCGCTTGAGTTCGTGAAAGCTCTCCCTCAGGAGATCAACCGTAATGTGGTGCAGTAGAGCATTAAATCGCACCTGCGGTCGCTTGCGCGCCGCTTCACGCACACCCTGCACTCCGATCGACACACTGGTCCGGCCCTGCGTCCGGGGCGTGGCCGTCTGCAAGATGTTCCTCTCAGTCGGTCGCCTTCCCTCCACCGCCTCCGAGGACAAACTTCCCTCGTTCGGCGGCTTCGCCGGTACTATGCAACCGTCCGACTTCCCGGAAACGTGCATATCGGACGTACGGCACTCAGCCTTCTCCGACCGACCCGGCCCAGCATCCAGACCGGGTGTCTCCGGGATCTCCCGGTTCCCGTGCGAAGAGTTTCCACACATGCACAGGGTCTCAGACTGCGCGGGACCTTCGCAGAACGGCTCATCGCGGATTAGCGTGAGAAGCTCCTAACTCAGCAAATACGCGAAGCCTGAAATTGACGAAATTTCTGTATCCGAAGGCAACTCGTATTATCGTTCTCAAGGCGCCGTTGATGCCCTCAACAAACCCATTGGTAGTTCGTTCGATGAAGTAGTTGAGGATCTCCTCCCACCAATTGCAGAGAGTTGTGACGAATTTAGCCAAGTGCTTGCTGCCAGCCAACCTGGCTTTCAGCCTCCAGGCAGAGAGAAACCGGGCGGCCTTCTCTCGACAATGAACTTTCTCGAAGATACGGCGGAACTCCTCTTTGAGCAAATACAAGGTTCGCAGCTCAGGGCATAGTTCCAGTATCTTGGTCAGCTGATCCTCTTCACCTGGCGACAATTCGCATCGATTTCGTACCAGGAGCCAACGGCTCCCCTTGATTACCGAGCGCATCTCGGGGCAGAGCCCCTTCTGATATTCCGTGCGAAGCTGGGTCAGGCGAGTGTTCAATTGTTTCATAACATGGAATCGGTCAACCACCACTTTTGCAAGGGGAAGCTTGTTCCGTGCTGCTTGATGGTAAGGGGCCCACATGTCAATCGAGACGAAACGGATAGCCTTCCGCTCTTGAGGGCTCAGGGTGTCTATCCAATGCTCCAAAGTCTGTTTCTCTCTATCGGGCAGGACTGCGAGAATGCATTTTCGGGCAATATCGGAGATGACCAGTACGAACTGTTTATGACGCTTTTTGAGGGAGATCTCATCAATCCCCAACACCCGTGTGGTACCTGCAACGGAAGACTTTCCTTTCAGTGCTGCCCAACGGTTGAAGATCTCTTTAGTGGTCGTGTGGCTCAGAGCCTCGCGGACGGCAACGGCCTTGCATGTACTGGCTATGCATGACTCATAGACATGTCGCTCAAAGACCATGGATTGCCTCCGGTGAGCATCCACGAACGGCAATTCTTCCGCAAACGTACGGCCACACTCTTCGCAATGGAAACGACGAGCCAGGAAATGCAAAAACGTCTTCTTGCCCCATACATCCAGGTGGCGAATGCACCGTTGTTCTTCCTGATGGACTGTTGTTGAAAGGGCCCCGCAATGGGTACAAACCGCAATCTCTTCCCGATGGGCACACCAGAGATGGAGAACTTCATGGTCTCCTTCTCGCCGCATGGCGTACATCCTTACCACCAGCGTCGCAATACCCAACAATTCCGTCAGGGTCTCATCTGCGACTTCTTTGAAATCCTTCAGGCTGATTCGTTTCACGGCCTTGGCTGCATCCTTTACAAACGGAATGAAGTACTCCAACAGTTTCATGGGAAAACCTCCTGGCTAGGGTTATCCCATGTTTATTTATACTCATTTCAACCGGATGTCCCGTCCATAATGAAAACGATCAGATAATTTTTCACGCTAATCCGCGATGAGCCCGCAGAACTCGCTCCTATCGCTCTGCAAAGTGTTGCCTTCCGCCTGCGGTGACAACGTCGGCATCCCGGAGCGGTTGATTTCGCAGCTCAATACCTGGCCTGTGTGTACCCCTGTCAACGCTTCGCCGGGACCCTCACGAGCACCTGCGCATGACTCGGGGCCAGTGTGGCTGGCTACACCTTCACTGTATGACTCTCTCATTCACTACTCCTCACCGGTTTGTCCGGCGCACCACCCCTTCACCCCTTCACCCCTTGTCGCGGTAGGAATGCCGGTTACCCGGCACCCCCCGCACAGATCCGTACGTGCAGATTTCCTGCATACGGCTCCTACTTCGAGTATATGGCGTGAAAACGTACATCAGGATACAGGTGCAAAATCCGACCCTTGGGAAGCCAGCGGTCGACTACATGGCGAAAACGGCTCCAGAGATGGTTGTCGCGCTGTCCTCGGCGCCTCAGGGCACGGAACCAGTGCCGGGCGACCTGAGTCCGGAAGGCCCTGATGCCTGCAAAGTTGCCCGGAACAGCATGGTAGTTCATGAAACCCTGTACGACCGACCGGAGCCATTTCCCCAACTCGGGGATGGGCTCGTGACGCCTGCGCATGAGCGTCTGCTTCACATCCTTCAGCTTGCGGCAAAGCCGCTTAGCCATGGTCTTGCGCTTGATGGTGAAGCTCTTCCACTTGCGGTTTGTCGTGCAGATATGAGTAAACCCAAGGAAATCAAAAGTCTCGGGCTTCCCTTGGCCACGCTGCTTCCGGTTCGCGGCAGCAAAGCGCCCAAACTCGATCAGTCGGGTCTTGTCCGGGTGCAAACTGAGACCGAATTTGCCCATGCGCTCGGTGAGCTCCCCGAGAAACCGTTCCGCCTCTTCCCGGTATTGAAACCCCATGACGAAATCATCGGCGTAGCGAACGATGATCACCTCACCCCGGGCATGTCGCCCACGCCACTGCTGTACCCAAAGGTCCAGCACGTAGTGCAAATAGACGTTGGCGAGCAAAGGCGAAACTACGGCCCCTTGGGGAGTCCCCAGCTCCGTCTTCGACCAGATGCCTTCCTCCATGACTCCGGCCCTGAGCCACTTTCGAATCAGACGCAGGACCCTTCGGTCGGCAATCCGGTGCTCAAGAAACTTCATCAGCCATCCGTGCTCGATTGTGTCGAAAAAACTCCGGATGTCTGCGTCGAGCACCCAGTTGATCTTCCGTTCGGTGATCCCGACATAAAGAGCATCCAACGCATGATGTGCGCTGCGCCGGGGGCGGAAACCATAGGAGAAACCCAGGAAGTCTTCCTCGTAGATGGTATTGAGCACACTCACCAAGGCTTGCTGGACAATCTTGTCCTCCAGGGCCGCGATCCCCAGGGGCCGAAGCTTGCCGTCTCCTTTGGGGATATAGGTCCGCCTGGAAGGCTGAGCCCGGTAGGTCCCGCGATGAACGCGCTCGTGGAGGTCCGCCAGGCGGCCCTCCAGCCCGTCTTCATACTGTTGCCGGGTCATTCCATCCACTCCCGGTGCTGCTTTCCGCTTGAGTTCGTGAAAGCTCTCCCTCAGGAGATCAACCGTAATGTGGTGCAGTAGAGCATTAAATCGCACCTGCGGTCGCTTGCGCGCCGCTTCACGCACACCCTGCACTCCGATCGACACACTGGTCCGGCCCTGCGTCCGGGGCGTGGCCGTCTGCAAGATGTTCCTCTCAGTCGGTCGCCTTCCCTCCACCGCCTCCGAGGACAAACTTCCCTCGTTCGGCGGCTTCGCCGGTACTATGCAACCGTCCGACTTCCCGGAAACGTGCATATCGGACGTACGGCACTCAGCCTTCTCCGACCGACCCGGCCCAGCATCCAGACCGGGTGTCTCCGGGATCTCCCGGTTCCCGTGCGAAGAGTTTCCACACATGCACAGGGTCTCAGACTGCGCGGGACCTTCGCAGAACTCGCTCCTATCGCTCTGCAAAGTGTTGCCTTCCGCCTGCGGTGACAACGTCGGCATCCCGGAGCGGTTGATTTCGCAGCTCAATACCTGGCCTGTGTGTACCCCTGTCAACGCTTCGCCGGGACCCTCACGAGCACCTGCGCATGACTCGGGGCCAGTGTGGCTGGCTACACCTTCACTGTATGACTCTCTCATTCACTACTCCTCACCGGTTTGTCCGGCGCACCACCGCTTCACCGCTTCACGCTTCACCCACCGGCGCCACAATCCCCTCTTCGAGCAGCCATGACAGTGCCTCGCACAGCGGCAGGCCAACGACGTTGGTATACGAACCATGCAGCGATTCGACCAGGAAGGCCCCCATCCCCTGAATACCGTAGGCCCCGGCCTTGTCGAGCGGCTCACCCGTCTGGATGTAGGCCTTGATTTCGGTAGCGGTGAGAGCCTTGAACCGGACGTCGGTCTTGAAGCTTTCCAGGCGGAGATAGGCTGGTTCCCGCCGCTTCAGGCAGAGTCCGCTGTAAACCTGATGTTCCCGCCCGCTGAGCTTCTGCAGCATGGCGAAGGCCTCCTCGGCGCTTCCCGGCTTGCCCAGCACGCTGCGACGGTAAACGACGATGGTATCGGCACTCAACACCCAGGAGCGGGGATGCTGCCGCGCCACCGCTTCAGCTTTTTCCCTGGCATGCCAGCGGACCAGAGCACCGGGCTCCGTATCGAGATCGTCTTCTTCCTCGATGCCGCTCGGCACAACCTTGAGGGCCAGGCCCAGCGACTGCAGCAACTGGACGCGACGCGGCGAGGCAGACGCCAGGATTAAGGGTTGGCGAGTGCAAAAGACCGCTTCCGCTGACCGCTCTGCCACAAGAAACCTCCTCGATCTCAACACTTTGCCGCGGACGGCAGGCGAAAAACCGTTCGCGCGTTAGCCGTTGTCTGCTGCGCCACTTCATCCAGAGCACAGCGGCGCAGTTCGGCTACCTTCTTGGCGGTGTGAAACACGAAGGCCGGCTCATTGACCTTCCCGCGAAAAGGCACCGGGGCCAGATATGGGGCGTCGGTTTCGAGCAGGAGACGGTTCAGCGGGGTCTGGCGGACCACCCCATGGAGCACCTCGGCCTTGGGAAAGGTCACCGTACCCGGGATCGAGAGGAAAAACCCCATCTCGAGACACCGCTCCGCCACCTCCCAATCTCCCGAAAAGCAGTGCAGTATCCCTCCGGCCAACTCCGCGGCATAATCCTTCACGATCTCAAAGAACTCCGCATGCGCTTCACGCACATGAAAAACCGCTGGCAGCTTCGTTCGGCAGGCGATTTCCAGCTGCTGGCGGAAACATTCCCGCTGGATGGCGCGAGGCTGGCGGTCGCGGTAGTAGTCGAGCCCCATCTCGCCGATCGCGAGCACCCGCTCCTGTCCCGCGAGGGCTTCGAGTGCTTCCCGTTCGTGAATCGCCAGGACGAAAGCGTCGTGAGGATGGATGCCGACGGTGGCGTAAACTTCAGGGTGGGCATGAGCCAGTCTCACCGCCTTCCGACTGCTTTCCAGGTCAATCCCGATGGTCACCACCTCGGATACGCCGGACTTCCCGGCCCGGTCGAGAATCTCCTCAAGATTGTTGGCAAATTCGGGAAAATCGAGATGAGCATGAGTGTCGATCAACATCTTCGTCCTTTCCTCTGACGGCTTCCGCCTGACCCAAATTGGCTTGCGTACTCGGCCCCTTCCCTCTATAATACTTTCCGTACTGCGTGGAAAGGTTTCGTTTGCGGTCATCAACTCGGGATCACCCCGGACAGGCCTGAGGGGAGGCAGCGTCTGGAGAATCATTCATGCTGAAGGACCAAACAAGATGAAGAGATCTTTTCTGTTGCCGATTGCGGTGCTCCTCCTGACTATCACCTGCTTTCCTGCCAGTAGCTGGGGTGCCAGAGCCTATGTCACCGATCCCAAGGAAGCGGCCCTGCGTGCCGGGCCGGGCAAGAATTACAAGGTCCTCTCCATGATTCCCTCCGGAACCGGGTTGGAAGTGCTCAAAACCGCCGAATGGATTCAGGTGCGCTATACCGGGGCGGCGGGAGAGACCAAAGACGGCTGGGTCCAAAACTCATCGGTAGCGCCATTCCCTCCTGAAAGCGTCTTCATCAAGGAACTGCAGGAGGAAAACGCGCAGCTCAACGAGCGACTCAGCAACCTGGAGAAGGAAAAGGCGGACCTCAGCCAGAAAGAAAAGGAGCTCTCCGATAAGCTGAAAAAGACGGAGACGGCCTACGAATCACTCAAGAGCGGAGCGGCCAACGTCCTCAGGATGAAGGAGGAAGCCGATGCCGCCAAAGCCGCCCTGGCATCGGCGGAAGAAAACATTCAGGCGCTGATTCAGGAGAATGAGGATCTGAAGTTCTCAGCCCGCATCAAATGGTTCATTGCCGGTGCGCTGGTGCTGCTGTTCGGGTGGTTCCTCGGGTGGCTCACTTCGCGCAGCCGCAAGCGCCATCGGTCAACCTATTATACCATCTGACTCGTGTGCCTCAGGAAACCGCCCGGCAACGGTCGGCTTCCCTCGGGCCTCTCTTGCATCCAACACTCACACCAAGACCCACGAGGTATTCCTGGCGCAAGATTCGCTTCCGTTCGGCGGCCGCCGGGCTCCAGCGCCCCGCCTGCCCACCATGCCATGCCAGGAGCCAACAATGAACAGCCTGGAGTATCCTGACGCCGTGCTGCTCGCTTGCCGACCGTTCGGCCTGATCGGCCACTGCGAACTGGGCGAAGCGGCACGTCGTTTTACCGATCTGTCTTGACCGGCTCATGTGAGTACCCCTAGAATGAGGCAACTTTGTTCGTGATTCAAATTCCAAGAAAGGATGGAAAGGCCTTATGGGAACAGTGCTGACTGCGGGAGACTTGCGCAAGGGTTTGAAATTGGAGATTGATGGAGACCCTTATCTGGTCGTGGACTTCGAATTCTCGAAACCGGGGAAAGGGCAGGCGCTCTATCGCTGTCGGTTGCGAAACATGATCACGGGGTCCCAGTTCGACCGTACTTATCGGTCGGGCGACAAATTCACTGCCGCCGACCTCGAGGAGCAGCAGATGCAGTTCCTCTACCAGGACAACAAACGCTACCATTTCATGAACACCAGCACCTACGACCAGCTCGAACTGAGCGAAGAACAGGTGGGCGATGCCGTCAACTACCTGATCGAGAACCAGCTCGTGGACATGCTTCTTTTCAGCGGCCGCCCCATTGGCATCAGCCTCCCCAACTTCGTCAACCTGCGCGTCATTCAGGCCGACCCCTGGATCAAAGGCGACACCGCGGCCGGAGCCACCAAGCCCGTCACCCTGGAAACGGGGTATGTCCTGCAGGTGCCGCTCTTCGTCGTCGACGGAGAAGTGATTAAAATCGATACGCGCACGGGCACCTACGTCGAGCGGGTGAAATAGCCTCTGCCATGACCGAACGCGAAGTCCTGGCGGCAAAGCAGGGGCCGCTTCGGTTGCGCGGGGAGGTCCTGCACCGGGTGCGTACCCTATTTCGAAAGCAGGGCTTTCTCGAAGTGCAAACGCCGCTTCTTACCCGCGAGGTGGCTCCCGAAGCTCATATCGACCCCATCCCCGCCGACCCCGAGGGTTTCCTCATACCCAGTCCCGAACTTTACATGAAGCGCCTGTTGGCCGCCGGCTACCAGAAGCTCTTTCAAATCACCCCGGCTTTTCGCCGCGGGGAACGGGGCCGGCGGCATCACCCCGAATTCACCCTGCTCGAATGGTATCGCGCCAATGCTGACTACCGCGTCCTCCAACACGATTGCCGGGCGCTTCTGGCGGCCTGCTGCAAAGCCGCCGGAAGATGGGAGGGCTGGCACTATCAGGGACAGTGGCTCGAGGTGCGGGGGCGGTGGCAGAGCTATACCGTACGAGAGGCTTTTCGCACCTTCGCGCACTGGGACCCCGGCGATGATCCCGACCAAACCCGGTTTGACCTGGACCTCGTCGAGAAGGTCGAACCCCGCCTCGGCTTCCATCAGCCCTGCTTTCTCACGGACTATCCCGCCACCCAGGCTGCCCTGGCACGCCTCAAGCCCGGCCATCCGACGGTAGCCGAACGTTTCGAACTCTTTTGGGCCGGGATCGAACTCGCCAACGGCTTCAGTGAACTCACCGACCCCTGGGAACAGCGGCGCCGCTTTGAAGCCACCATCGAGCAGCGTCGCCGGGCCGGTACCTCCCCCGGTGCGCTCCCGCTTAAATTCCTGGAAGCCATGCCCCACCTCCCGCCCTCTGCCGGCATCGCCTTCGGCCTGGACCGGCTGATCATGCTCCTCACCAACGCCGACTGCCTCGATGCCGTCGTTGCCTTCCCGCCGGAATCCTGACTGAGGGTCCATGAATCTAGTGGCCGTCTTGCCTGTAAAAGATCGAGATCCGTCATCACCCAGCGTAGATCTTTGCTTCCGTTGGCTCAAGGGACTTGACCTAAAGACGCTAATATCGTACGCTATATCGTACGTACTGGGGAGGCAAGCGAGATGACGATAGTGTCCGTATCAGAAGCCAGAAAGAGGCTGTACAGTTTGGTTGACGAGGTAAGAGAAAGTCACGAACCGGTTCAGATCGTTGGCAAGAGAAATTCCGCGGTCCTGGTTTCGGAGGAAGACTGGCGCGCCCTCCAGGAGACCCTTTATCTTTCCTCCATCCCGGGTATGCGCGATTCCATCAGGGTTGGTCTTGAAACTCCCGTCGAGGAATGTGATGAGGATCCGGGCTGGTGAGTTGGCGCCTGGTTTTCACCAAGCAGGCTCGAAAAGACGCCGGGAAAATAGCACGATCAGGCCTCAAACCCCAAGCTAGCCGCCTCTTGGACATCCTCCATACTGACCCCTACCAATGCCCGCCACCATATGAGAAGTTGGTGGGCGACCTTGCCGGGGCCTATTCTCGCCGAATCAGCATTCAGCACCGGTTGGTCTATCAGATCCTGGACGACCTCAGAACGGTGAAAATCATCCGCATGTGGTCGCACTATGACTAGCTATCCCCCGTGCCGCTTTCATAAAAAGCCATGCTCGCAAAGGTGACGAAGGAATTCTGCTGGTCGACCACCGCATACGAATGATCGAGGACCACACCAACGGCCGTCCCTTCGAAGATCTTGGCGAGCACCAGGAGCGGCGCCAGCCCGCAGATTCGGCGGCAATTGCGCCCTCGCCCCGCCTCTTTCAGGAAGGCAGACGGATCGCAGCGGCAGAGGGTTTCCAGCAGTTGGCGGTCGGCTTCGAGGTGTTCCTCGAGGGTGCCACGGTGCGGGCGAAAAGAATCACCGTAGCGGGGACCGATGTGGGCGAGATCGACACTGGCAATGAACTTCACTCCAGGCTTGCGCTCGTGCGCCAACTGCCGCAGCAAGGCCGCCACCTCATCAATGTAGGCACCGTCGCTCTCCCACTCCTCCAGGCCAAAGGCACAGAGCAGCGGAACGATCGAGAATGAGGGCTGGGTGTGCGCCAGAAAGACCGTCTGGAATTCGATGGTGTGTTCCTTGCGGTGGTTGTATTCGCCGGCGAGCAGATTGCGCGGAGCACGCGCCGCCAGCTCCCGGCAAAACTCCCGGTCATGGCGCGCTGGCCCCAGGGGGGTTTCGAAATCCTTCAGCGTCAGAGCAAAGTAGTTTTCGATGAAGTCGTGCCCCGTCCCCAGGATCACCCAGGTCGACGGCGGCTCCGCTGCTGGCACCACCCGATAGGCACGGGCAAAACAGATTCCACCGGCATTGAGGTCGATGTGCGGTGCCATCAGGCCCACCAGCCGGTTGCCCTTGGCTCCAACCGCACTTGCGGCATCGGCCGTTCCGGCAACGAACCCATCAAGATGAGTGCGCAGTCGGGGCGGGTCCGCCGGATAGCTGGTACCGGCGAATTGCATCCGCCGCACCGGCTCATCGAAAAACTCCTGCCGCTCCCGAGCGACCAGCGCCAGAAACCGGTCGCTCTCTAGGAAGAGACCTTCATCAAGCTTTTGCACGTAATTTTGAAGATCCTCCAGGTAAAGAAGCTTGCCCGTCATGCGCATGTAGTTGCTCTGGAGGTCCCGCAGCGAGTTTTCACCGTCCATCTGGGCCAGCAGGGCCGCCAGATGCGGAGGGATTAAGAGCGAATCCTGGGCAAACCCCAGGCGATCACGAAGCAGAATCAGTCGCTGCCCCTCATGCTCGAACGGCAGTGCCTCCAGCCCCTGGCGAAGCTTGGGAAAATCATCCATATTCCGGTCCCTTCATCCGGCTGACTGACGGACAGATTGCGGGTTGCGGGTTAGCAGCAGTCATTCTCACGGTTCACGGCGTCCCTCAGGAACATGCGCTCCCCTTCGGTCCTCAGCATCATCCTACCATAGGCCCACCGCTTTTTACAGTCGGCGCTTCCGCCTCTACCCATCCTTTCTCTTGACCGGCAAGCGAGAGCTCTGCTAGAAGGTGGCGAGCAATGACCGGGCCGTGGTGGCGCCTGCCTGCCCACGGCCCTTTTGTTTGCTGGTGGGGAGGGTCTTACCCTGCCGCTCGGGATGATTCACCGCTGGAGTATACCGTGAAACAACGCCAGATTCTCCTTGGCAATGAAGCCATGGCACACGGCTTGCTCGAATCTGCCTGTACCATGGCAACCTCCTATCCGGGGACCCCGGCTTCGGAAGTCCTCAGCACCCTGGTACGGCTCAAGGGCCAGCATCATCTGAACCTTCATCTGGAATGGTCCATCAACGAGAAAGTGGCCTTCGAGGTGGCTCTGGCCAACAGTTATGCCGGTCGGCGATCGGCAGTGATCATGAAGCAGGTGGGCCTGAACGTCGCCGCCGATCCGCTCATGAGCGCCGCCTATACCGGCGTTACGGGAGGCTTCGTGGTGGTCGTGGCGGACGACCCCGGTCCTCACAGCTCGCAGACGGAGCAGGATAGCCGCTTCCTAGCCATGGCCGCCAAACTCCCGGTGCTCGACCCTTCTTCGCCCATCGAGGCCAGAGAATTCGCCCGGCTCGCGATGGCACTCTCGGACAGATACCAGCTTCCGGTGCTCCTGCGACCCACCACGCGAGTCTGTCACAGCCGACAGGATATGGGACTGCGGCCGTTTTCCCAGACCGAACAGGCTCCAGCTTTCCATAAGGACCCCGGCCGCTGGGCGGCAACTCCCAAGTTTCGCCTGCTCCTTCACCGCCAACTCAACGACAAGCTGGCGCAGCTCGCCAATGAACCCGACTGTGCTCCCCGCCTGCTCAACGAGGCTGCAGACGGTTCCTCCAACGTACCGCCCGGCCGTTGCGTGGTGGGTTCGGGCGTCGTTTTGGCCTACGCCCGGGAAATCCTTCAAGACCTCGGACTGTGGGACCAGGTCCCGGTCTACCAGGTTCCCATGCCTTTTCCGCTTCCCCCGGCTTTTCGTGACGACCTGCTCGCCCGCTATGAGCGCATCCTCGTGCTGGAAGAATCTTACCCCGTGATCGAACTCCAGTTCCAGAACCGGTCGCAGGTTTGCGGACGGACAACGGGCGCGGTTCCATCGTCAGGGGAGCTCCTGCCCGAGGTGGTAGAGAGCATCCTCCGCCCCTTTCTGCAGCTCCCCGAAGCGCCTCCGGCGGCAGCCCCTGCCGCTCCCGGCAGACGCCCGACGCTCTGCGCCGGCTGCCCTCACCGGGCCACCTTTTTCGCCATCAAGAAGGTTTTCCCCAAAGGGCTTTATCCCAGCGATATCGGCTGCTACACCCTCGGCTTGAACCTTGGAGTCGTCGATACGGTGCTCTGCATGGGAGCCTCCATCAGCCAGGCGACTGGCTTCTACCACGCCCATGCGGCAGGTGGCGAGGGAATTCCCCCTCTTTGCGCCACCATCGGGGATTCCACCTTCTTTCACGCCGGCATCCCCGCTCTGATCAACGCCGTCGTCCAGGGCGCTCGCTTTGTGCTGGTCATCCTCGATAACAGCACCACCGCCATGACCGGCCATCAGCCCACGCCGGCCCTGGGAAAAACCCTTAATAACCTTGCGGCGCCCCGAGTCGCCATTCCCGAGATCGTGCGCGCCTGCGGGGTCCAATTGGTGGCCGAAGCGGACCCCTACGAACTGGAAGCCATGATCGAACTGCTCCGCAAGGCCGGCAAGCACACGCGGGCCAGGAAGGGCGGCATGGCGGTGGTGATCGCCAAACGTCCCTGTCTCATGGACCGCAGCCAGCCCGAGACCTGGACGAGAAAGCAGGTCACCATCACCGAAAAGTGCAAAGGCTGCGGCTTGTGCGTCAAAACATTCGAATGTCCCGCCCTGCAGCTGCAGGGGAAGAAACAACCCATCCGCATCGATCCGGCCCTCTGTTCAGGGTGCGGGGTGTGCGTTTCGGTCTGCCCGCATGGGGGAATAAGTGGTGAAGCGGTGAAGCGGTGAAGCGGTGGGTGGAGGAAAGAGTGGGGAAAATGGGAACGCAGCAGATTATTGTGAGCGGCATTGGCGGGCAGGGGGTGCTCTTTGCAACCAGGCTCCTGGCGGAAACGGCGCTGGCCCTGGGGCACTCGATCATGATATCCGAGACCCACGGCATGGCCCAGCGCGGCGGCAACGTGATCAGCCATCTCAAAGTGGGACATTCCGGCCTGGTGAGTCCGCTGATCCGGCCCGGGCAGGCGGATGTTTTTCTCGGGCTTCATCCCGACTCCTTCATGGTGCATGGATTCTACCTCAAAGAGAGCGGCCGGGCCTTCTGCAACGGGTCCACCGGGGCGTGTCACTGCTCGCTCGAGGCAACGAGCATTGCCATTGAACTGGGGGCTCCGGTTGCCGCAAACCTGGTGCTGCTCGGTTTTGCTGCGGCTTCGGGGTTTCTCTTCTGCCACCGGGAAGACGTTGCAGCCCAGTTGACCCGTTTTGGTGGCAACCGTCAGGAACTCAACCTCAAGGCCTTTCGAGCAGGAGTGGCGGCTTTCCCGCCCTGACCCCAGGACCGGAATGGAGGAGAGAGTTGATTTGTCGTAAAGCTGCCCTGCTGATTCATCCCCCTTACCGGTGCGCCGCGGTCGCTCCGACCGCCATGATCGCAAGGGCCGCAAGCAGGCATGAAAGCCCCCCCGCTTCCTCTGGCCAAGAGAGACAGACGAGATTTCATCGAGAACGACCTGCCACTCTTCACCCTTCACCTTTCACCCTTCACTGACCACCATGCTGCTGCATCTCTTTCCCCAGTTTTTTGTCTCAGGGATCACCAACGGGAGCATCTATTCGCTCATCGCCCTGGGATACTGCCTGATCCAGAATGCGACCGGGCTGGTGAACTTCGTGCAGGGTGATTTCGTCATGATCGGGGCCCTGCTGACGATCACCCTCTACCAGGTTGCCGGGCTGCCCATGCCGCTGGCATTCTTGCTCGCCATCGCGGCCGTCGCCCTGCTGGGAGTCGCGCTGGAAAGGGGGCCCATCAGGCATTCGCGCAATCGCGACCTGCTCTCCCTCGTCATCATCACTATCGGCGCCTCCATTTCGTTCCGAGGCTCGGCCATGCTGGTCTGGGGCAAGAATGCCCATACCCTGCCGCCCCTCGGTGGAGACAGCCCGATCTTTTTTCTGAACGCCGCCATTCTGCCTCAATCCCTGTGGATCCTGGGCCTTTCTCTGACCATCCTGGGGCTGCTCTATCTTTTCTTTCACTTCACCCTGGTCGGCAAAGCCATGCGGGCAGCAGCGGATAACCCCTTCGGCGCGGTCCTGGTCGGCATTTCAGTGCGCCGCATCGTCGCCCTGGCGTTCGCTCTGAGTGGTGCGCTGGGCGCCATTGGCGGGATTCTCATCACCCCCATCACCAGTATGAGCTACGATGCGGGAGTCATGCTCGGTTTGAAGGGGTTTGCCGCGGCCGTGCTGGGGGGATACGGCAGCGTTCCCGGGGCGGTTGTCGGCGGCCTGCTCCTGGGGGTGCTCGAAGCCTTGGGCGCCGGGTATATTTCGTCCGCTTCCAAGGATGCGATTGCCTTTGTCATTCTGCTGTTCATTCTCTTTGTGAAGCCGTCCGGCCTGTTTGGAGCGGTGTCCGTCCGGCGGCTCTGACGAACCTGGCGCTTCGTGGTGACAATACAGCAGTATCGGGTACGCAAGGTTATCAGCAGAGCGCAAGAACGCAACCCGGTCTGACTATGGTGCGACATTGGAAAACCTGAGCGGAGAATCATCAGAAAAGCAACTGCGGCTCATGGCCCTGCTGCCTCGTGACTGGCGGGCTTTGCTGGTATTGGCGGCCGCCGTCTGGCTCCTCCCTCAGGCCATGCCCAACGACTATTTTCTGCTCCTCTTCAATATCATGGCGCTCAATGCCTTGGTGGTCCTCGGCCTCAACCTGCTCATCGGCTCCACCGGCCAGGTTTCCCTCGGCCATGCCGCCTTTTATGCCATGGGCGCCTACCTCTCGGCCATCGCCAGCACTACCTGGCAGTGGCCGCTTGCCGCCTCCCTGCTCTTTGCCTTGGTGCTGACCGGCGGCATCAGCTTTTTACTCGCCCTGCCGACCCTGAGGCTCGAAGGCAATTACCTGGTTATGGCCACCCTGGGGTTCAATATCATCGTGAGCATCTTGCTGGAACATTTCGAAAGCGCCACCGGCGGCCCTTCGGGCTTTCCAGGCATTCCCCGGCTCCACCTGGGAGCGTTGGCGGTCGGCACCGATCGAAGCTTCTACTATTTCATCTGGACCCTGTTTCTGATCATGCTCGCCCTGACCGTCAATCTGGTCGACTCCCGCATCGGCCGGGCCCTCCGGTCCATCCACGAGAAGGAACTGACGGCACAGGCGTTGGGTGTTCCCACCTTCCGCTACAAGGTGACCACCTTTGTGCTGAGCGCTCTGTACGCCGCCCTGGCGGGCTTCTGTTACGCTCACTACGTCACCTTCATCAGTCCCAAGACTTTCGATATCTTCTATTCCGTCCAAATCCTCACCATGGTGGTGGTGGGAGGCATGGGAAGCATCTGGGGCGGCCTGGCCGGCGCCGTGCTGCTGACCGGCCTGCCGGCAATGCTCCATCGGTTTGAAGACTTCCACGTCCTGGTCTATGGACTGGTCCTGACCGGGGTCCTGGTCTTCTGCCGTCAGGGACTGGTGCCAACCCTGGTTCAACTGACAAGCACTCGACGGCACCCCGGGAATCCCCCCCCCGACGATACAGCATCCGCCGCCAGGAGGCTCGCCGCAGGAACAGCGGCATCCCGGTTGACCTTCCCGACGGCCCACGACAACGAGGCTCCCGCTTCTCCAGCCCTCGAAGCGGCACCAGCCGGGGTGAAACCACCTCTTCTGGCGGTGCAGAATGTCTCCCTGTCGTTCGGCGGCCTGCAGGCCCTCAATGAAGTGGATCTGACCGTTCATTCGGGGGAAATCGTCGCCCTCATCGGCCCCAACGGTGCCGGTAAGACCACCCTGCTGAATATCATCTCCGGGCTCCTCAAACCTGAACAAGGCACCATCCAGCTGGGAACGACCGCACTGACCGGACTCGCGCCCCATCAAATCGCCGCTTTCGGCATTGGCAGGACCTTTCAGACAACCCAGATCTACCATCACTTCACCGTGCTGGAAAATGTCCTGCTGGGGTTTCACCGGCAAGGCCGGGCGGGATTTCTCGCCTCCTGCGGCCATTCCTGGAAGGAACGCCGGGAAGAGGCAACCCTGCGAGAAAAGGCTCTTGCCCTCCTGAAAGCCTTCGACATGGCTGACCAGGCTCCCACAACCGCCGAAAAGCTCAGCCTTCTGGACCAGAAACTGCTTGAACTGGCTCGCGCCCTGGCACTCTCCCCGCGGGTGCTCCTGCTCGATGAACCCGTCGGCGGCCTCAACCCAAGGGAGAGCGACCTGCTGGTGGAATACATCTCCGGCCTCCGCCATCACGGGCTCGGGCTCATTCTGGTGGAACACGACATGAACGTGGTCATGCGCCTGGCCGATCGCGTCGAGGTGCTCCAGCACGGCTCCAAGATCGCCTCGGGCACCCCGCGTGAAATTCAACAGGACGATCGCGTCATCGCCGCCTATCTGGGGCAGAAAAGGCGGTTCGCTTTTTAAGGGGGTCGGACTCCATTGCTGAAAGTTAAAGGCTTATCGGCTCGATATGGTGCCATTCAGGTGTTACGGCGCGTGACCTTTCATGTGGCGGAGGGGGAAGTGGTCGCTCTGATCGGCTCGAACGGGGCCGGCAAGAGCACTCTGTTGCGGGTAGTGAGCGGGCTGATCAAGCCTTCGGAGGGAACGGTCGAGTTTGCCGGCGCACCGATCCACCAGCTGGCCCCGGAACGGGTGGTCCGGTTGGGCCTGGTGCAGGTGCCCGAAGCCAGGCAACTCTTTCCCAACCTGACGGTGCTGGAAAACCTCGAGCTGGGCGGTTATCTCTTCGGGCGCAAGCACATTGCGGCATCGTTGCCGGATATGTTCGACCGCTTTCCCATCCTCTACGAGCGGCAGCGGCAGAAAGCGGGAACGTTGAGCGGCGGCGAGCAGCAGATGCTTTCCATCGCCCGCGCACTCATGGCCAAACCGCGTCTGCTGCTTCTCGACGAGCCTTCGCTGGGGCTTGCCCCGCTGGTGGTGGAAGAAATTTATCGGGCCATTCAAGCCCTCAACGAACAGGGGACCACCATTCTCCTGGTGGAACAGAACGCCATGGGCGCCCTGGAAATTGCCGGACGCGCCTACGTTATCGAGACCGGCCGCATCCTTCTGTCCGGGGATGCCCGGGAATTGATGGCCCACGACGATGTGCAGCGGGCCTACCTGGGAAGGGATTATCAACACAAGTGGGAACGCTAAGGGGGGATCACATGGCCCAGGCAACGATCGGATACCGGTCCCGCGAGGAAACCCGCCAGCTGCAGATGGAACAGCTGCAGGTGACACTCAACCGCGCCTATTTCAACGTGGATTTCTACCGTCGGCGGATGGACGCACTGCAGCTCCTGCCCGAGGATGTTGCCTCCGTCGACGCTCTTGCCCGGTTCCCCTTCACCACCCGTCAGGACCTTGCCGCCCACTACCCTTACGGCCTCTTTGCCGAACCGCTCAAGAGCATCGTCCGGCTGAAAATCAGCAATCCGACATGGCTCGATCAGGACCGCCCCATCGTCGTCGGCTTCACCCGCCATGACGTCGGGATGTGGCAATCCCTGATGGTGCGTCTGTACGAACAGCTGGGAATCCGGGAGCGGGACATCGTCCAGGTGGCCTTCAACTTCAGCCTCTTTCCCGGAGCCTTCACCTTCAACCACGCCGCCGAACTGCTCGGCGCCACTCTCGCCCCCTCGGCCACCATCTCGGCCACCCTCCAGTTGCAGATCATGCAGGACTTCCGCTCGACCGTACTGGCCACCACCGCCGCTTTCGCCCTGCACCTGGCCGAAACCCTCGAACGGCAGGGACTCGATCCCTCGAGCCTCCACCTGCGGCTGATCCTCCTGGGGCCCGACCCTCTTGTCGAGAGCACCCGAGAACGACTCCAAACCGTATTTCAGGTGCCGGTTTACGGCCTCTACGGGGTGAACGAAATGGTCGAGCCGGGGGTGGCCGGCGAATGCCCCGCCCAGGATGGTCTGCATCTCGCCGAAGATCAGTTTCTGGCAGAACTGGTCCGCCCGGCTACCGGTGAGCCGGTACCGGATGGCCATGAAGGGGAGCTGGTACTGACAACGCTCACCGCCGAGGCCTACCCGCTCATCCGCTACCGCACCGGGGATATCACCGTCCTCCGGGAAGCGCCCTGTTCGTGCGGCCGCACCTCAGCACGCATCGCCCCGATTCTTCGCCGCACTGACCATCGGCTTTCCATCCGCGGCATCCCGCTTTACCCGGAACAGGTGGAAGCTCTGCTCCGGGGGATCGACCCGCTCCTCGACGACTTTCGCCTGATCGTCACCACGCGTTACGGCATTGGCGAACAACTGGAACTCCAGCTTGCCAGAACCGCCACCCACGATTTCCCCGGCGGCAGCCGTCCTCAGTATCTCGACCTGGTCCGCAGCCACATCCGCCGCGCCCTGGGCCTCGGCGCCCGCATCCAGCTGGTCGCTCCCGAACAGCTGCCACAGGAGGGACTCACCTACAAAACCGTCTTTACACAGGTTCCGAGACGATAACCGGGGTTACCAGGTTGGCACCTGGGTGACCTCCACCACCGCGAGTCATGAACTATCGCTTCATCCAGGCATCTTGTACGCCAAACCTCGGCATGCCGGCATATGTTGGATTTTCAGTTTGCGGAGCCGGTCCCCAACCCATCCTATCCCATGAGCGGTTTGCCCATGGGGAATTTCATGCCGGCACCTTCGAGGATGCCGCCGGCGGCCATGACGACGCCGAAGAGTCCCGCCACAAAAAATCCCCAGCCGCTGATGGCAACGACCGCACTCCCGGCATAGCCGAAGTAGATGAGGGCGAGCCCGGCAATCCCCACGTCGGCCCCGATGACCGAGATGGAAGCCGCAGCCGGCGCATACTTGAGAAAGATGGGCGTCGTCAGGATCAACACGATGCCCAGCACCGCCCATTCGTAGCCGAGGATACGGGGGTCCAGTTCCCAGTTATAGATGCCCGCAAAATAGGTCACGGCGTAGTTCAGGGCGGAGGCGAAGGCAAAGAAGGAGCCGAAATAGAGCCAGGTGACGCCCCCGGCAACGTTCCCCAGTTTGAGCTGGGTGATGGCCGCGCCCAGGTAGGGGATGGTACAGGCCAGCGACACGCACGCCATGAACAGCAGCGCTTTGGGAGTGACAAAACCGCACAGGAACGCCCAGGCCATCCAGGTGGCAATGGCATAGGCGATCCACCCCGCCGGTCCCGCATCGGCTATCTTAACATTCGTCGCTTCTCCCATGGGCTTGATCTCCTCCTTACATATTGGGCCAGAGCGGCCTGCCGTCAAAATGATCGGGGCCGACCCCGGCGTAAAGGTCATCAATGAAACCGGTATCGAGATCGCCGCTGCGGTATCGGGGGCTGCTCAAGATATAGAGATTGGCCGGAATCGTCGTCTTGATGCCCTCCACCTGAAACTCGGAGAGCGCCTTCAGTAGTCGTTCGGTAGCCTCCGAGCGGTTCTCCCCCCAGGCGATCACTTTCGCCAGCAAAGGATCGTAGTAGGGCGGAACAGCTGCCCCGGCCTCGAGTGCGTGGTCAACACGGAGTACCGCCGGATCGCCGGCGGGAAGCTGCAGATGATGAATCGTCCCCGGGGACGGGCAGAAGGAAACGGGGTCTTCGGCGTAAACCCGCGCTTCGATGGCATGCCCTCGCAACCTCACCTCCTCCTGCGGCAGCGCCAGGGATTCACCGGCGGCGATCCGCAGTTGCCATTCGACGATATCCAGGCCGGTCAGGAATTCACTCACCGGATGCTCGACCTGGAGCCGCGCGTTCACCTCCATAAAGTGGTAACGCCCATCCCGCGAGCGCAGGAATTCCATCGTCCCCGCCCCAACATACCCCATTGCCTGTACCAGCCTGGAGGTATAGTCATAGAGCATGGCCCGGTCCTCTTCAGCCACCACCGGCGATGGCGATTCCTCGATGATCTTTTGATAACGCCGCTGAATGGAGCATTCCCGCTCTCCCAGGCACACGCAGTGACCGGCCCCATCGGCCAGGAACTGCACTTCGATGTGGCGAGGGTTGAGGATCTCCTTTTCGAGGTAGCTTTCCGGATGGCCAAAAGCCAGCAGGCCGATCCGCGACAGCCGCTCGAACGCTTCCCGGGCCTGCAGCTCCTCGCGGATCACCTCGATCCCCTTGCCGCCGCCGCCTTTATCGAGCTTCAAAATGACCGGATAGCCCTGGTCCGCGGCAAATCGAGCAATATCCCCCACCTCCGCGATCGCTTCGATGGTACCGGGGATGACGGGCACGCCCGCATCGGCGGCGATCCGGCGGCAGTAGCACTTGGAATCAATGGCCTTCAATACCACCGGCGGCGGCCCCACCCAAGTCATTCTCGCCGCCGTCACGGCTTCCGCAAACAGGGAGTTTTCGGAAAGAAAACCATAACCCGGGTGAACAGCGTCGGCCCCGGTCGCGTTGGCCGCGCCCAGCAGGGCTTCGCTGTTGAGATAGCTCTTGACCGGGTTCGAGGCCCCAAGGTGGCAGGCCTCATCCGCCTCCCTGAGATAAAACATATTGCGGTCAGCATCGGAGTAGACAGCCACGGTCTTGATGCCAAGCTTCCGACAGGTCCGCATGACCCTGACGACTATTTCTCCCCGGTTGGCAATGAGCAGCTTCTTGATCACGGTCGCAGCCTTCTATCGAGTTGCGGGTTGCGAGTTGCGAGTTGCGGGTCTGTCCCTCGGTGCGCCGAGCAGGCCGGTCAATCCCCCACACCCTTCACCCTTCACTTTTCACTTTCTTCACGCTTCCAACACCACCATCGGGGTGCCGATTTCCATTTCGTCCCATTCCTTGACGAGAATGTCCTTGACCACCCCCTCCTCTTCCGTGCGCACGGAGAGTTCCGTTTTCATACAGTTGATCACCGCCACTTCCTGGCCTTTGGCGACCTTATCGCCGGCGTTGACCACCACCCGGGCCACCAGTCCCGGCATATGAGCTTTCACCGCAATTTCCATGATGTCCTCCTCTGCTCCCGCAGTTCATCCGACCTTATCTAGCCCCCAGTTTCTTCAGGGATATTCCTGCTTTCTCCAGGCCCGCCCGGACCGTCCGAACCACCTCCGCCGCATTGGGGGAGTCCCCATGGCAGCAAATGGTATCGGCCTCGGCCGGGATCTGTTTGCCGCTGATGGTGGTGATTTGCTTATCCCTGGCCACCATAACCGCCCTCGCGGCCACTTCCTCGGGCGACCGGGCCTTCTTGGTCCGTTCCAGCACCCAGTTGCCCTCGTCGTCGTAGCTGAGATCGATGAGGATCTCAGCTGCCATCTGGAGGCCCATTTCCTGACCGCGTTTCCAGATGAGCGTGTCGCGGGGGATCATGACGAACAGCCCCTTATCGAAAGCCGTCACCGCCTCGAGAAAAGCCTCGGCGTAGCCCGGATCATCCGACACCATGCGGTAGAGGATCCCGTGAGGTTTGACGTGCTGCATCCGCATGCCGTTTGCCCGCAGGATCGCGTCAAGGGCTCCCAGTTGATAGAGGGTATCGTTTTTCAGCTCCTCCGGGGTCACCTCCATGCGCCTCCGGCCGAAGCCCCGCAGATCCTGCAGGCCGGTGTGAGCGCCCACGGCCACCTCGTACCTTTTCGCCAGCCGCACGGTTTCCTGCATCACCAGCGAGTCGCCCGCATGAAACCCACAGGCGACGTTGGCCGATGTGATGAACGGCATCACCGCCTCGTCGTTCCCCAGTTTGTATCTGCCAAAACTCTCACCCATATCCACATTGAGGTCCATCGGTTATCCCTCCCTGCCGGCGCTACGCCAGCGACTTTTCGCTCAACCACTCCCGCTGCTCTTTCCGGGCGGCCGTCGCCTCCTCCTGAGAGCAGTAAGCGAACCGGATATAGTCTCTTCCCGGAGTCCCCTGGCCGATCTGCCACAGATCGCTGTTGATGACCGTGAGGGCACACAGGTAGCCGCCCAGGGTGGGACCATCGGCAATGAGCAGAATAGGGGTGTTGCCGCAGATATTGAGTGCTCCCCGGATGGCATACGCGTGATCCAGCACATTGGAGGGATGACTCCCGGCAACCCCGCCATCCTTCCTGGCAAAGGCGAGGTCCTTGGCTTCCGCCAGACGGTACGCAGACCGATTGGAGCTGTGCTGAATTCGAAAAGAATTGGAGAAAAGGAAATCCATCCCCTCTTTGGTCATATAATCCGGCGACGCGTTGGGACCGGGCATTGCGCGCAGCACCCATTCGCGGCCGTATGCCGGCATGGCTTCAGATTTCATCCGGCGGCCCACGAGGGTCGAGAGCTCGCGTGAAGGCTTCCCAAATTTGATGAGATCGCCGGGCTCCAGCTTCCTCCCTTCAAACCCGCCATAACTGCCGAAAAGGCAGGTGGACTTGCTGCCGAGGTAAACCGGAACGTCGATGCCGCCGGCAACGCCCAGGTATGATCGGAATCCATATTCGCCGAAATGGGAAACCTTAAGGACATCGCCCTTCCTGACCGCGACCGCCTCCCACAGGGGGACGGCCTGGCCGTTCACGGCGGGCTTCATGTCCGTCCCGGTCAGGCTGATGACCGTGTCGACCCCGAATTCCGCTTCGAAATAGCCCCCTGCTATTTCGAGGCCCGCTTCGCCCGGAACATTTCCCACGAGCAGGTTGGCAAAGCCCAGGGCAACATTGTCGAAGGCCCCGGAAGACGCCATCCCGTTGTCCAGATAACCAATCCTTCCCGGCCAGTCTTCAACGACCGTCTCAATCCCACCATTGATGACTTTCAACATACGCATTCCCTCCTATAACCCTGAAGCGCTCCGCCACGGACCTAACCATCACTGGCCAGGCGCAAGACCCTTTCACCTTTTCACCCCTTCACCGCTTCACCCCTTCACCATGTCCCTCACACTTTGGGCGCCAGCTTCGTTCCCGCCTCCTGTCTGGCCAGCAGAGCTTTGACTTCCACCTGAACTTCCCCAGACTGGTAGAAAGCCAGCCAATCCTTGACGACGAACTTGCCGGGCTTGATGTCGTATTCGTACTCGCCAAGCTCGTGCACCCGTCGATGGATATCGAGAATTTCGGGTTCCGTCACTTCGTGGAACCTGATCCGGTCACCGGCTTTGAAGAAGGTTGGACTGTCCTTGAAGAGCGGGTGCTTCTGGGCAAACTGGAAGATGGGGATGGTGCGGCCGAAGAGCTGGTAGCCGCCGCCGGTCGGCGTTGGATAGACGTAGAGGCAGGGCCCTCCGATCCCGACCGTGGATTCGGGCGTCCAGGTGCGGGGTGGGTTGTACTTGGGAACGACAATCGCACAGCGGGGGTCGAGCGGCCAAAAGAACCCGCCGCCAGGCCAGAAGCCGTTGCCGCTGTTGTACCATTCGGTGCCGCAGACCATCCGCTTGATGTCGTTCACCGACCCGCCGTTGCACATGGCCATGTATTCGATGTTATAGTCATTGATCACATTGGGCGCGCCGGGCCGTACCTCTTTCACATACTTGGCCACCGCCTTTTTCGTTTCACTGTCCTCGAAGGCAATGGGAAGCGAAATGAGTCGCGATTCAAACTCGATGTCCTCCACATGAGCGAGCTTCGCCTCTTCCTCCTCGATGGCCGCAATCAACTCCGTGAAGGTGAGGGCTTCCGGATCGAAGTGGAAAAGATTGGTCCTGATGCCCGGTACGGTCTCATACAGGCCGTTGATGCGCTTCGCCTTAACGGCATCGTTGATGGTCAGGGTCCGGAAAGAGTCCACCAGGTTGAAGCGTGGCACCGACCCGTATTCAACCTGAAGAAAGCCGTCCCCGGCCTGTCGGAACAGCACCTCAGGCCGTGAATCGGCCTCCGGCAAACGATCCAAGACTACGTCATAGCATTTCTGGTCCATGATGCAGTGCCTCCTCCTGCAGTCGACGTTAAGAGCCCTCTAAAACCCTCATTGCAGACAAGAAGCCACCCCGCGACCCGCCACGCACCCACAGAAGGGTCCCGGCGTGCTTCTCTCAGGTAGTACCCCTCGAAACTGGTGCCTTCCTAAGGCAAGAGATATACCAATTGCTTCGCGGTAAGATTCTAGTGGTTCATGTTGCGCCTTGACAGCCGTCTCAGACGAGGTGTAAGGATGTTTTTGATTCAAGATCGAATCAGAACCACGGACTAAGGACCGCGAATCACCCCTTTGTGTACCATCGTGAATGATTTACGGGCCGTATGAGGAAGCTCCGGGCCGCGGGGGGGCCCATACCGGCTCGACGCCATGGCAGGACGCTGATGAAAGCCCGCGTGACCCATGCTGAAATCCTCGATGCCAGCAGCCACGGTTTGATTGCAACCGACTGCCGGGGGCAGATCGTCTACGCCAACGCACAGGTTGAACAGCTGTTTGACCTGAGTCCCGTGGAGTTGACCGGGGCCCCCCTCGGCCGGGTTCTGGCCGATGCCGGCGAACTGGTGCAGGTATCGCTCCAGTCGGGCAAACCCCAGTTGGGACGCCTGGTCCAGGGAGAGTCGGGCGACCTGCTGCTCAACATCACCCTCATTCGAAAAGGCGGCAGCATCACCGGCGCCCTCTGCAGTTTTCAGCGGATGGAGCAGCTGGAAGTCTCAGCCCGCAAGCTCGAATCCTACAAACACCTGAACCGCCAGCTTAACGCCATTTTTCAATCTTCTTCGGACGGCATCTGGGTCTGCGACGGGGAGGCACGGGTCATCAATGTCAACGAAGCCTCGGAACGGCTCAACGGCATCAAGGCCAACGACGTCATCGGCAGGAAGGTGGAGGAGATCCTTGCTGAAGGATGGTTCGACCGTTCCGTCACCCTGGAGGTGCTGGAAACCAAACGTCAGGTCAGCATCATCCAGGACCTTAAGCGGACCGGCAAGATCCTTCTGGTCACGGGCACCCCGGTTTTTGATGAAACCGGCAAGATTTCCATGGTAGTGGTTAACGAACGCGACATGACGCAGCTCAATGCCATCCGGGAAGAACTCGAGCAATCCCGCCTGGTGACCGAGAAATACCAGGAGGAACTGGTAGAACTGAGCCTGCTCGAACTCAAGAAGCAGGAAATCATTGCCAACAGCGGCTCGATGCGGCAGGTTCTGCGCATCGCCTTGAAGCTGGCCCACCTCGAAGCGTCCAATATCCTGATCTTGGGAGAATCGGGAACGGGCAAGGGCCTGCTGGCCAAGTTCATCCACAAGAACAGCCGACGCGAGAACAAGGCCTTCGTGCAGATCAACTGCGCCGCCCTCCCGGAAAACCTGCTCGAAGCCGAGCTCTTCGGTTACGAACGCGGAGCGTTCACCGGCGCCCGCGAACAAGGCAAAATCGGCCTCTTTGAACTGGCCCACGGCGGGACCCTGTTTCTCGATGAGATCGGCGACCTCCCCTTCTCCGTTCAGGCAAAACTCCTCAAATACCTCGATGACCAGGAGATCATGCGCATCGGCAGCCTCAAGCTGCGGAAAATCGATTGCACCGTCATTGCTGCTACCAACCGGGACCTCGAAGACCTCACCCGTCGCCGCCAGTTCCGCCAGGACCTCTTCTACCGGTTGAATACCTTCACCATCCGCATCCCGCCTCTGCGTGAGCGGCCGGAGGATGTTTTCGAGTTTGTGAACCACTACCTGCGCAGCTTCAGCCGCGCCTACCACCTCAAGCGACGGCTCTCGCCCGCCGTCCTCAAGCTGCTCCAATCCTACCCATTTCCCGGAAACGTTCGTGAACTCAAGAATATTCTGAAAACGGCGGTCTTGATGGGCGAGAAGGAGGTTGTCGATGATTTTGTCGTCAGCAGCCTCGGCCTGAGCTTGCCCCCCCCTCCTCCCTCAGCGCCCACCGTGAAGGGCGGGGGGAAAGGCGCAGGGACCCTGAGCGACGGCCTCTGCGCGGTGGAAAGAGAGCTGTTGGAGAAGGCTCTAAGCCGGTTCAAGACGACCCGGGAACTCGCGCGGCATCTGGGAATCAGCCAGCCGACCGTCGTCCGGAAGCTGAAGAAATACGAGCTTTCTCCGCGTCCGATGCATGAATGAATCACACTTTGGGTTCCCTTCCCTGCCGATAAACACTTCCTTTGCCGTGGCTTTTGATTCATTAACGAATCAGAAGCAACTCATTTTCCCGCTGCTGCGGCGGCGACAAGCTGGCCGAGGATGCCGGGACTTCGAATCAGCATAGCTTGGCACGCGAATTGCCCTCCGATGGGTCGTCACCCGCGCCGGGCTTCGGCCGGGCTTTCGTCATAGTATGCCATATCAGAGATCGACAGGAGTTGTTATGACCAGTACCCAAATCAGTGCGCAGTTGGCAGAGCTGCGGGCGAATTTCGTTCCCCAGGGCCCCTTCAACGTCACCCCGTATTTTGCAGGTCAGGCCAGGGGGGCTCTGCTGCATGATGTCGACGGCCGGGAGCTGATTGACTTTGCGGGCGGCATTGGCGTCATGAATGTGGGCCACAGCCATCCTCGAGTCGTCGCCGCCATCCAGGACCAGGCTGCGAAGTTTACCCACACCTGCTTTCACATTGTCATGTACGAAGTCTACGTCAGGCTCGCGGAAAAGTTGTGCGGCCTGACTCCGGGCGGTTTTCCCAAAATGGCTATATTTGCCAACTCGGGCGCCGAGGCCGTGGAGAATGCGGTGAAAGTCGCTCGCCACTATACCAAGCGAGCGGGCGTCATCTGTTTCGACAATGCCTTTCATGGTCGGACCTATCTGGCGATGACCCTCACCAGCAAGGTCAAGCCCTACAAATTCGGGTTCGGCCCCTTCATGTCCGACGTCTACCGCATGCCCTGCGCCTATTGCTATCGCTGCCCGTTCGGCCTCACCTACCCGGCCTGCGACGTGGCCTGCGCCGACTACCTCAAGGACTTCTTCATCGGCCAGGTGGCCGGCGAAAGCACAGCCGCCCTGATCGCGGAACCGGTCATGGGCGAAGGCGGCTTCATTACCCCGCCGCCCGAGTACTTCCCCAGGCTGCTCAAGATTTGCCGGGATAATGGCATTGTCTTTGTTGCCGATGAGATTCAAAGCGGCATTGGCCGCACCGGCAAGATGTTTGCCATGGAACACTGGGGGGTTGAACCTGATCTCGTCCTGAGCGCCAAGAGCCTGGCAGCCGGTATGCCGCTCAGCGCCGTCGTCGGCCGGGCGGAAATGATGAACGCACCCCAGGTGGGCGGTCTGGGGGGGACTTACGGTGGGAATCCGGTCTGCTGTCGAGCCGCCCTGGCGGTCCTGGAGATCTTCGAGGAAGAACGGCTCCTTGACCGGGCGCAGGCGCTTGGCCGGAAACTGCGGCAGCATTTCGACGCGATGCAGCAACGCCTGGAGATCATCGGCGACGTGCGCGGCCTTGGCCCCATGCTCGCCCTCGAGTTGGTCAAAGACCGGGAGACCAAGGAGCCGGCGGGTGATGTGGCCAAAGCGCTGGTGAAGTTCTGTTATGAAAGGGGGCTGGTCATCCTTTCCTGTGGTAATTTCAGCAATGTGATCCGCACCCTGATGCCGCTCGTGATCACCGACGAGCAACTGGAGCGCGGCCTGGCCATCATGGAGGAAGGGCTGACCGTCCTTTCGCGGTGAGGGCCATGGTGACGGCCATTGCGGTGGTTTGATCTCGTCCCTCAAGTCACATGAAGAAACCATTTTGGGACCCTCGTTTCCTGGCGGTGATCGCAGGCGCTTTTTTCTGCACCCAGGACCAAGCAGAGTGCTTCTTATGACAACGGCCGGCGCCAAACCTCACCCCGATACTTTCGAAAAGATCAAGCGAGGGCTTGATCCGGCCTACAGCTACATGGTGTTCGAAAGGCGCAGTGAGGGGCAGGTGGAGATGGCTTTCCGGGAGGTTTTTGAGGCGCTCGCGCAGATGGATTTTGGCTTCTACGAGCGCCAGGTGCTGCGCGACCAGGCCCGTGGGTGCATGGTGCTCATTATCAAATTCGGCCCCGGCCGCAGCGACAAAATCATGCACGCCGTCCTGGAGCTTGGGCTGCCGGAAGACATCACCTTCTATGCCTACGGAAGCCAGGGGTGAAGCGTGAGGCGTGAGGCGTGAGGGGGGGCGTCCCACAGCGGTTAGGACTAGTACCGCGTGGCATAAGTCTTAAACCGCTTGGGGCAGGTGTCTTGCTGTTCCCCTTGCCGTTGCGTTTCATGTTCATTCAACGCAACGGCAAGCATCGGCCCCACGCGAGGATGGTAGATGGTGGTAGGTTGCGTTGAGTGGAGCGAAACGCAACCTGTGTAGGGTGCCGAACTTTTGCCGTGCTGTACTAGGATGCGACGATATTTGGTGTTAGAGGAAAGGCAGGGCTAATGGTAAAGGAAACAATTATCTTAACAGGGAGGAATTCTATGACAAGCAGGGCGTTTTGGAGAGGCGTTTTCTTAATGGTTGCGGTTATTGGATTTATCGGCTTGCTGGGGAATGCCCCGGCGGTGCTGGCGGCCGACAAGGTGGTCAAGGTCGGCAACATCGAACCCCTTTCGGGACCTTCCGCCTCGGTGGGACAGCAGGGCAAGTGCGCGCGTGACCTGGCCGTCGAGGAAATCAACGCTGCCGGCGGCATCAAGTCGCTGGGAGGGGCCAAGATCGAGATGATTTATGCCGATTCCGAGTCCAAGCCCGAGAAGGGCGTGGCCGAAGCGGAACGGCTGATCAACACCGAAAAGGTTCACGTCCTGACCGGTTGCTGGAATTCTTCGGTCACCTATCCCACCACCGCGGTGGCCGAGCGCTACGGCATTCCCTTCATTGTCCCCGTATCGGTAGCCGACAAAATCACCGAACAGGGCTTCAAGACGGTCTTCCGGATCGCCGCCAAGGACAGCTGGTGGACGCGTGACCAGTTTGCGTTCCTGAAGGACATGGCGAAAGAAACCAATACCAAGATCGAAACGGTGGCGCTGGTATATGAGAACGGCGACTGGGGAAAAGGCTTCGCCGAGGGCTGGAAAAAACTCGCCGAGAAAGACGGCTACAAGGTGGTGCTGGACGAACCCTACCCTTCGACCGCCACTGATCTCAGCCCGGTGGTCCAAAAGATCAAGCGCGCCAACCCCGACGTCCTGCTGCTGACGTCCAATGCTGCGGACGCCATCCTGCTCACCAACACCCTCGCCGAGTACAAGGTCAAACCCAAGGCGATCATCGGCAGCGGCGGCGGTCATGCCGACCCGTCCTTCATGCAGGCGGCCGGCAAGAACGCTCAGTATGTGTTCGATATCGTTGAGTGGGAAATGGATGTGGGCAAGCCCGGCGTCCCGGCCTTCAACGAAAAGTTCCGGGCCAAGTGCGGCTACAATCCCGCCGGTGAATCAGTCGACGCCTATGTGGCCATGTACGTCCTGGCAGACGCCCTGGAACGCGCCGGCTCGCTCGACCCCAAAGCCATTCGCGACGCTCTGGCGGCAACCAAGCTGTCCAGTGGCCCTGCCATGGTGGCTTCCTACGATGCCATCGAGTTCGACGAAACCGGTCAGAACAAGAACGCCGCCCTCTGCATCGTGCAGATCAATGATATCGGGAAGGGCCTCGAGCGCTTGACGGTCTGGCCCAAATCGGCCCGCCGCACCGGTTACACCCCGGTTTTTCCGGCCCCCCAGAAGTAGGTGCCTGGCCGGAACAGCTATTTTCGCCACCACGGACACGAAGCGCACGAAGACCACCGGATCATTTCTTCGTGTGCCTTCGTGTGCCTTCGTGGATCAAGCTGTAGTCCTACGCCGGCCGTTTGGAGACGCATATGCTGTATGTTCTCGAGGACGCCATCAACGGCATCCTGATCGGCTCTATTTACGGTCTGACCGCCATGGGCCTCACCGTCATCTTCGGTGTGCTCAAGGTGATCAACTTTGCCCACGGTTCGCTGCTCATGGTGGGCATGTACGCCGCCTACTGGGCGGTGGCTCTGACCGGGGTCCACCCCTATCTGTCCCTGATCGTGGTCGCGCCGGTGATGTACTGCTTTGGCTACTACCTGCAGGACCTCATCATCAAACCGATCTTCAAGGCGGAAAAAGACGTTCGTGAGCCCATCACGGTGATCATTGTCACCACCGGCGTCTGGTACGTACTCGACAATCTGTCGCTGCTCATCTTCGGTCCTCAGTACCGAACCTTGCAGGACAACCCCCTGCGCGGCAAGATGCTCGAATTTGGCGGCATGATGCTATCGGTACCCAAGCTCTGGGGCTTCGTCACGGCCCTCGTGACGGCGGCGGCGATCTACTGGTTTTTCCAGAAAACCCGCCTGGGGCGGGCCATCCGTGCCACCAGCCTCGACCGGGAAGCGGCCAGTCTGATGGGCATCAACCAGTACCGCATCTATAATGTGGCGTTTGGGATCGGCACCGCCATCGCCGGCATTGCCGGGGTAACCCTGGTTCCGTTTTACAATGTCTTCCCCAGCGTTGGCGTCCTGTTCGACATCAAGGGCTTCATCATCGTCGTCCTGGGCGGCCTGGGCAGCATTGGCGGAGCCATCCTCGGGGGCATCATCGTCGGGGTGATTGAATCCGTGGGACCTCAGTTCATGGCAGCCACCTGGACGGAAGCCATTGTCTATGCGTTGTTCCTCGTGGTCCTGTTTGTCAAGCCGTCGGGGTTGTTCGGCGTTAAATACGATTGGTAGAGGGAGCGGATGACACGAGCAAAGCTGCAGTCCCTTTCTTTGTTGCTGGTAGGAGTGATTGCGTTCGGGTTGCCCCTGGTGGTGCGGAGTCCCACTTATCTCCATATCCTGGTGCTCCTCTTCCTGTACGCCTACCTGACCACGAGCTGGAACCTGGTCGGCGGCTTTGCCGGCGTACTGCCCCTGGGTCATTCCGCGTTTGTCGGCATTGGCGCCTACACCTCGACCGTGCTGGCGCTCCAGTATGGCATCAGCCCCTGGCTCGGCATGATCGTCGGCGGCTGCCTGGCGGTGGTGGTCGGCGTGCTGATCGGCCTGCCCACCTTCAAGATGCGCGGGGCTTATTTTGCCTTGGCCACCATCGCCTTTGCCGAAGGCATCCGGGTCATGGTGGAAAACATCGAGTATCTCGGGCCGTTCAAGCTCAACGGTCCCCGCGGCCTGCAGATCCCGCCGCTCAACACGGGCCTGGCCAACTTCATGTTCGCCGAGAAGGAGCCCTATTACTACATCATCCTGGTGATGCTCATCGCCGTCCTGGCCCTCACCTGGTTCATTTCGCGGTCAAAGCTGGGCTACTATCTGAGCGCCGGCGGCGAAGAACCCGAAGCGGCCATGGCGCTGGGGGTCAACGTCGCCCGCTGCAAGCTCATCGCCATGGCCATGAGCTCCTTTCTGACCGCCCTCGCCGGGACTTTCTGGGCCCAGTTCACCCTCTTCATCCACCCCAAAAGTGTCATGTCCCTCGACGTTTCCTTCGAAATCGCCTTCATCGCCCTCATCGGCGGGCGCGGCTCGATTGCGGGACCGGTACTGGGGGCCATCATTCTGCGACCGGTGAGCGATCTCTGCCGGATCTATTTTGGCGACAAACTGCCCGGCCTGCACCTGATCATCTTCGGCGTGCTCTTGATTCTCGTGATGATCTTCCAACCCCGTGGCCTCCAGGAACCCCTCACCAAGCTCTACCATCGGTTCCTCGACCGCATGACGGCCCAACCCGCCCGCGCTGACTGAGGAGGCAGCCATGATGATGCTCGATTTGAAAGACCTGGTGAAAGATTTCGGCGGCCTGCGGGCGGTGGACAGTCTGAATCTGAGCATCGAGCAAGGTCAGATTCTAGGCTTGATCGGCCCCAACGGTGCGGGCAAATCCACCGTCTTCAACTGCATCGCCGGCGTCTATCCTCCGACCGAAGGAGAGATCTTCTTCGACGGCACCCGCATCAATAACGTCAAACCCTGGGACCTTTGTCGACAGGGCCTCGCCCGCACCTTCCAGATTGTCAAACCGTTCGCCTCCAAGACCGTCCTCTATAACGTCATGGTGGGAAGCTACGTAACCACCGACAAACGCTCGGCCGCGGAAAGCAAGGCCGTCGAGACCCTCAAGGCCCTGAACCTGTACGAAAAGAAGGACGTCAAAGCCGGCAACCTGACCATCGCCGACCGCAAACGCCTCGAAATTGCGCGGGCCCTGGCCACGGACCCCAAACTGCTGCTCCTCGACGAGGTCATGGCCGGTCTCCGGCCGACGGAAGTGGACGAAATGGTCAAGATCATCCAAGGGTTGCGCGACCGTGGTATCACCATCTTCATCATCGAACACATCATGCGCGCGATCATGGCCCTATCCGACCGAGTTGTGGTCATCCATTTCGGACAGAAGATTTCCGAGGGCCTCCCCAAGGAAGTGGCTTCGGACGAGAAAGTGATCAAGGCCTACCTGGGAGAAGAATATGCCGTTTCTTGAAGTCAAGAATATCGACGTTTTCTACGGCGATGTTCAGGTCATTTTCGAGCTGTCGCTCCAAGTCAACGAAGGCGAAGTGGTGAGCATCATCGGCGGCAACGGGGCCGGCAAATCGACCCTCCTGCGCTGCATATCCGGCCTGGTGCCGCCCAGGCGGGGCGAGATTCGCTTCGAGGGAGCTCCCATCCACAAGGCCCCGCCGGAAGCCATCGTCGAACGAGGCGTGGTCCAGGTACCCGAAGGGCGCCGCCTGTTCACGCTCATGAGCGTCAAGGACAACCTCGTGGTCGGCGCCTACAACAGCCGGGCCGACCGGGAAAAGGAAACCACCATCGAGGCGGTCTACGAGCTGCTGCCGCGCCTTCGCGAGCGGGAATCGCAACTGGCCATGACCCTCTCCGGCGGCGAACAGCAAATGGTGGCCATCGGCCGGGGCCTCATGGCCAAACCCAAACTGCTCATGCTCGACGAACCTTCCCTGGGCCTGGCACCCCTGCTGACCAGGAACATCTTCGAAACCGTCCGCAAGATCGCCGATCAGGGCACCACGGTGGTCCTGGTGGAACAGGATGTGATGCACTCACTGAGCCTGAGCGACCGTGCCTATGTCCTGGAACACGGGCGCGCGGTCATGGAAGGCCCCGCTCAGAAGCTGCTGGACGATCCGCACATCAAAACCGCGTATCTGGGCATTTAGCGGGTTGCGGGTTGCGAGCTGCGGGTTGGTGAGGAATCTCAAGGGTTGGCTGACCATCCCGGTTACGCCTTGGTCCGCATCCATCACTCACCACCGCATCACCGCTTCACCGCTTCACCTTTCACTCTTACAAAAGGAGTCAGCCATGGACGGCTTTTATGGACGCATCCTGCTGGTGAATCTCACGGCCCGGCGTTATCGGATCGAGCCGGTGGCCGATGAGATCCAGGCGGCCTGCCTCGGGGGCAAGGGGCTGGCGACGCGGCTCCTGCTCGACAGAAATCCGCCGGGGGTGGACCCCTTTGCCCCGGAGAACCATTTGATCTTCGCGACCGGCCCGATCTGCCGGAGCCGCATCTGGGGAAGCAGCCGCTATGGGGTTTTCACCAAATCGCCCCAGACCGGGCTATACTCCGAATCCTATGCCGGTGGCAAAGCGCCGGAGGCGGTCGATGCCGCGGGTTTTGATGCGGTACTCTTCTACGGGCGGGCCAGCCAGCCGCTGGTGGTGTCGGTTCATCCCGGGGGGGCTGAGTTTTTCGATGCCTCCGACCTGTGGGGGGCCGACACTTATGAAACCGAAGTGGAGGTCAAGAAGCGTTTCACGGTTCAACGGGAAGGTGAGCGCAAACCGGGGGCGGTCGTGATTGGTCCGGCGGGGGAGAACCTGGTGCGGTTCGCCGTCATTGAAAACGACAAATGGCGGTCGGCAGGCCGTACCGGGGTTGGCGCCGTGATGGGATCGAAGCTGCTCAAGGCTGTCGTGTTTCAGGGGGATGCCCGTCGTCCCCTCCATGACGCCGAGGGGGTAGCTCAATACGCCAAAGCCTTCGGCAAGACCAACGCCGAGCATCCGGGAGTCAAGGCCTATAAGGCGCTCGGCACGACCATGATGGTCGCCGTCATGAACAAGGCCCAGGCCTTCCCGACCCGCTATTGGGCGGAAGGCACCTTTGAACACTGGGAAAAGATCAGCGGCCAGACCCTGCACCAGGAACATGAGGTCAAGCCCAACGCCTGCGCCAAGTGCCTCATGGCCTGCGGCCGCCTGACTACGGTCAAAAAGGGCCGACATGCCGGACTGGTGCTGGAGGGGCCTGAATACGAAACCATCTACGCCTTCGGCGGGCTGTGCCTGATCGATGAGATGGAGGAGATTATCCATATCAACGACCTCTGCGATCGTCTCGGCATGGACACCATCACCGCCGGCAACCTCTGTGCCTTCACCATCGAGGCCGTACGGCGCGGCAAGGTTGACTATGACATCGATTACGGCCGTCCGGAAAAGGTGGCCGAACTGCTGCAGGCCATCAGCCGGCGCGACGGCATCGGCGATATCCTGGCGGAAGGCATCGTGCACGCCGCCAAAACCTGGGGTCTGGAGGACCTTGCCATCCATGTCAAAGGCATGGAACCGGCCGGGTATGATCCGCGAACCCTCAAGGGCATGGGCCTTTCCTACGCCACTTCCGACCGCGGCGCCTGCCATTTGCGGACCACTTTCTACAAGCCTGAACTGTCGGGCATGATTCCCGCCGATGCCGTTGAAGGCAAGGCTGAGCTGCTGACCGAGTTCGAAGACCGCCTGACGATCTTCGATACCCTGATTTTATGCCGCTTCTACCGTGACCTCTATACCTGGGAGGAACTCGAAAAAGTCATCGGCCTGGTCACCGGCCTCCCGGCTTCCAGGGAAGAATTGCGGAAGAAGGCCACCGCCATCGCCACCATGACGCGCCAGTTCAATCTGCGGGAAGGCCTTCAGCCCGAGCAGGACCGCCTGCCCAAGCGCCTCCACCGGGAAACCCTCCCCACCGGCCAGGCCCTGACGGAGGCGGAACTGGAACGGATGCTCAAGGACTACTACCACCTGCGCGGCTGGGACGAACAAGGCATTCCACCAGCGGCATGAGCGCTCTCGCCCCCCTGCAGGGCCGCGGTGGAGCGAGCTTTTTTCAACGGAGACACGCTTTGGAAAGGAGGCAATGTCAATGAAGGGCATTCAGTTCATGGTCAACGAAAGGGGAGACAAAACTTCAGTTCTCATTGACCTCAAAGAGCACGGTGATCTCTGGGAAGATATCTACGACATGCTGATTGCGGAGAAGAGGGGGAAGGAACCCCGCGAGTCCCTTGCGGCAGTAAGAAAGAGACTGCAGAAACAGGGTAAACTCAATGCGTGAGTATCAGGTTACCTTTGCCCGCAGTGCCCGAAAGGAGCTTGAATCCTTTGACGCCTCAACGGTAAACAGCCTCTTTCCAAAGATAGAACTGCTGGCGCGAGCACCTCGTCCACGGGGTTCCCGCAAATTGCGTGGTGAAAACGGCTCATCGCACATTAGCGTGAGAGGTACCCAGTCCTGTATGCGATTGATGACGAAGGCGGCATGCCAAGGGCTTCTTATTGATGTTATAAACGAGCATATATCCATCCGCCACAGGAAAGATGCGTATCGCTAGAGCTTCCCGGTCATCTTATAGACGTAGGCCAGGATTTCCGCCACCGCCCGATAGAGCTCGGGTGGAATCTCATGTTCGAGCTCCATTTTTGACAGGACTTCAATGAGGGCCGGATCTCTCTTCAGCGGAATGTTGTGTTCCGCGGCAATCTCGATGATCCGTTCGGCGATGATCCCCTGACCTTTGGCCACCACCTTGGGAGCCCGATCAACCTGGTGCCGGTATTGGAGCGCAACCGCTTTCTTTCGCTTTTCATCCACGGGATGGTCTCCAGCCTCAGATCCTGATGCTGACGAGGCTCTCGAACGATTCGAGCCGTTCGAACGGCGCAAGCTGCTTTTCCTCCATGTCATGGAAGCTGACCAGCCCAAGTTTGAGCCCCTTCGCGGCAAACTGTTCCTGCAGTTCGTTCAGATGGGCCTTTAAAGCCGAGCGGAATGAGTCATGGTCGCTCTTGAAGGTCACATAGAATTCGGCGCCGGCCATCATCGCAACGATCTCGAGCTTGCCAAGTTCTTCGAGTTCGAGGTGCACGAGGCAGTAGTAGGATCGGCCACCGGGGCCGCCGCCGCTGCGTTTGAAGGCAAGATCCGCTTCTTTCAGTCCCTTCCAGACAAAGGGCAGGAAGGTGTAGAACGAATCGGTGAGTCTGGACAGCAGCTGGAAGGTTTCCACATCCTGCAGCAGCCCATCGATGGACTTCAGCATCTGGTCCAGAACCGTCTTCTCTTCCTGCAACGGCCCGGCCCTCGCGATTCTATCAGACAGGTCGAGCTTGAGCAGTTGGGCCTGCTGATCCAGGACCATCTCCCGGACCTGCAGCAACCTCGCTTTGAAATCAGATTGGAGGGGGTCAGCCAGTGATGGCGGCGGGAGCGGCGGAGCCTGAGGCTCAAGCTGCACCAACGCCTGCTTTACTTCCGGCGGCAGCGGCAGACCCTGCTGGTTCAACCGCACCAGCGCTTCCTTGAGCTGCACCGGAAGGCTCGGACCCGCCTGGTCCATCTGCACCAACGCCTGCTTCACCTCCGGCGGCAACGGCACGCCCTGCTGGTTCAGCTGCACCAGCGCTTCCTTGAGCTCCACCGGCAGGCTCGGACCCGCCAAGTCCATCTGCACCAACACCTGCTTCACCTCCGGCGGCAGCGGCACGCCCTGCTGGTTCAGCCGTACCAGCGCTTCCTTGAGCTCCACCGGCAGACTCGGACCCGCCAAGTCCATCAGTACCAACGCCTGCTTCACCTCCGGCGGCAGCGGCACGCCCTGCTGGTTCAGCCGTACCAGCGCTTCCTTGAGCTCCACCGGCAGATTCGGACCCGCCAGGTCCATCTGCACCAACGCCTGCTTCACCTCCGGCGGCAGCGGCACGCCCTGCTGGTTCAGCCGCACCAGCGCTTCCTTGAGCTCCACCGGCAGACTCGGACCCGCCTGGTCCATCAGTACCAACGCCTGCTTCACCTCCGGCGGCAGCGGCACGCCCTGCTGGTTCAGCCGCACCAGCGCTTCCTTGAGCTCCACCGGCAGACTCGGACCCGCCAAGTCCATCAGTACCAACGCCTGCTTCACTTCCGGCGGCAGCGGCACACCCTGCTGGTTCAGCCGCACCAGCGCTTCCTTGAGCTCCACCGGCAGATTCGGACCCGCCAGGTCCATCTGCACCAACGCCTGCTTCACTTCCGGCGGCAGCGGCACGCCCTGCTGGTTCAGCCGCACCAGCGCTTCCTTGACTTCTGCTGGGAGAGGGCCGGACCCGGCGGCCTGCTCGACGCCCAATGCGCTCGGCGGCTTCCCCGGCAATCGTTCGCTTATCAGGGCAGTGCCTTCCGCCAGGGCCCTCAGCCTCGCCTCCAGGCCCACGCCGGTATTGGTCAGAGTCGATTGCAGCGAGAACTGTGAAATCGTTTCGATATCCGCAAAGACTTGCGCCTTGATGCCGGCCAGTTCGCGCATCGGCGGCCAATCCCGGTCCCCAAACTGGCGCAGGAGCGCCGTCATCCGCTCCTCGATGCTTTCTCCGGTAGTCCTCAGGCTTGTCTGAAGGAGAGTCATGAGGCGCTCGCGAGTCTCCGCCGGGATTCTCGCCGGAGTGTCGGGAAGCGCCTTCAGCAGATTCTCCACAGTCGCCGCCAGTCCTGCCGGACTCTGGGTCTTGACGGCCAGCCTGGATGCCAGCTCCTGGGTCATTAGCGCCAAAGGGTCCGCAACCGCTTTCTGCAGCACCTGACCGGCGGCATCGGGGCCAGAAGGAAGCACTTCCAGAAACTGAAGGCGGACCTCGGCGGCTCCTTCTCCCGTTTTCTGACCGACTACCCGGAGCAGGAGACTGGCGTTTTCAGGAAGCTGCAGGAAAGATTTGGCTCGAAACAGATTGCCCTGAATGCGCAGATTGACTTCACCTCCCGGGAGCACCTCCGCCACCTGCGCCCGGATCGTCGCTCCCGGTTGCAGGCTTACAACCTTGTCCGCTGCCCTGGACAGCAGGAGGATTGGCTCTTTAACTCCAACGCGGAGATTATCCATGGCTTGAGACACTCCAGCTGAGGTGACCTCCGGCGAGCCGCCACCGAGCTGCAAAACATACCGATCTGACTTCTACCCGGTCATCTTCGCATAAACCTGCCGGTTTCGTCCAAACAATTGCATTCAGCTTACTGCCAACTGGAACCATGGTTCCGGGGGATCCGGTTTTGCAGGACGGAGGCTTTGCCTTCGGCAGACTTCTTGACCTGCCTGGCGAGATTCTATATCGTTAAGTCACCTCCAAGAATATTGACATCTATCCTGTTCATAGCTCCATCACGATGCAGGCATCGCGCTGACCCTGTCTGCAAGGCGTGGCATGGCCCCGGCACGACCAACGCGGTCGGCCGCGACAATCGGCGGCCCGCGTCTGCGCCGCTTGCCGTCGTCGGTTCCGGGCGGCGAGCGGGCAGTCCTTCACCAATTGCGGAAGGAGACGAACCTGTTGAAACGGTTCAGAAATCTTTTGCGGCAGTCTGAGTTTCACGTGCTGCTGTTCGCCTTTGGGTTCATTCTGCTCAACTGGCCGTTTCTTTCGATCTTTCGCGCGAAGCCGCCGGCCAACTTCCTGGTCTATCTTTATGTGCTCTGGGCCATGGCCATCCTGCTGCTCTACCTGGTGAGCAGAATCGGCCGGGAATCGGCTTCCGGCGACGACAGTCAACCACGGAAGGAACACGGTGCTTGATTCCCGAATCGTGCTGGCGGTTTTCTGCCTGTACATGGCGGTCTTGTTCCTGGTCGCCCTCTGGGTCGAGCGGAAATCGGCAGCAGGCCGAAGCCCGGCCAACAATCCCTACGTCTACTCGCTCTCCCTGGCAGTCTACTGCACAGCCTGGACCTACTACGGGAGTGTAGGCCAGGCGGCCACTTCCGGCTTTCTTTTCCTGCCCATGTACCTTGGCCCGACCATTGCCATCATGCTCTGGTGGTCCGTCCTGCGGCGACTGGTCCACCTCAAGAATACTCGTCGGATCACCAGCATCGCCGATTTCATTTCCGCCCGCTACGGGCGATCCCAGGCCATTGCCGCGCTGGTCACGGTCATCGCCCTGGTAGGCATCACTCCCTATATCGCCCTCCAGCTCAAGGCCATCATTTCCACTTTCGAAATCATCACCGCTGCTGGCACCGCCTCTTGGATCAGAGCGGACGTTGGCCCTATCGTCGTGGTGCTCATGGTGGTTTTCACCATCATTCTGGGGGTGAGGAGACTGGAACCAACGGAACGGCATGAAGGCATGATGATGGCCTTGGCGGTGGAATGCGTGATCAAGCTCGTCGCGCTGCTCACCGTGGGGGTGTATGTCACCTATTTTCTCAATGACGGCTTCAGCGACCTCCTGCAGCGGCTGGCTGCAAGTCCCTTTCAGGAACTGCTCCAGTTTGGCGGCCGGGATGCGACCTCCTATGTCACCTGGGCAGGATACCTGGTCCTTTCCATGTCGGCCATTCTCTTTCTCCCCCGTCAATTCCACGTAGCGGTGGTCGAAAACCACGATGAAAAACACATCCTCACAGCCATGTGGCTCCTACCGCTCTATCTGTTGCTGGTCAGCCTGTTCGTACTGCCGATAGCGGCCGGCGGCCTGCTGGACGGGCTGCCGATCGAACAGGCCGACACTTTTGTGCTACACCTGCCACTCCATCACGACAAGTCCTGGCTGTCGCTGCTGGTCTTCATCGGCGGCTTTTCCGCGGCTGCCGGCATGATCATGATCAGCTCGGTCACCATGGCCACCATGATCACCAACCACCTCCTGCTTCCTCTGGCACAGGGGCTGCCCCGCCTGGCTTTCGTCAAACGCCAGCTGTTGAAATGCCGCTGGGGCGCCGTGGCCGGCTTCATCCTCATCGGCTATTGGTTCGAGGAGCGCATTGGTGAGTCCCATATGCTGGTCAATATCGGCCTCATTTCGTTTGCCGCCATCCTGCAGTTTGCGCCGGCCATCCTGGGAGGTCTCTTCTGGCGCCGGGGAAACCGGGGCGGCGCCTTGCTGGGCCTTACCGGGGGGTTCGGCGTCTGGTGCTACACGCTGCTCCTGCCATCGTTTGTCAAGAGCGGCTGGCTGCCCAGCGGGCTGCTCGATCAAGGCCCCTGGGGAATCGACCTGCTCAGACCGGAAGCGCTGTTCGGCCTGGCCGGATTCAACCCGTTGAGCCACGCCGTCCTCTGGACCATGGTCGTCAATATCGGCCTCTATGTAGCAGGCTCGCTCTATGCCGAAGACAGCGACGAGGAACGGGGCCTTGCTGAAGAGTTCGTGGGGATTCTGGACACCACCGTCCCCCTGCGGCACGCCCGCCGTCGGGACGCCTATATCGGTCTGGCCCCGAAAATCAGCGAAATCGAGAAGGTCCTCGGTCAGTACTTCAATGAACTCGAGACGGCCGCCATGGTGCAGAAATGCCTCATTCGGACCGGCATGCAGGACACCGAGCAGGTCTCCATTGTACAGCTGGTGGAGCTGCATAACGAAGTCGAGCGGTGCCTGGCCGGGGCTATCGGGTCCGCCGCGGCCCACAAGGCGCTGCAGCAGGGGACGATCTTCACTCCCCGCGAAGCCCAGGAACTGTCGGAAGTCTATGGTGAAATTCTGGCGGACCTGAAGGTCATGCCGAGCGAGCTGACCGAGCGCATCGACTATTACCAGGAAAGAGAGAAACTCCTGCTTCACCAGGCCCTGGAGCTGGAAAAGAAGGTGGCCGAGCTGAAGAAACAGGTCAAGAAGCGTAAAGAGGCCCAGGGGGCCCTGAGAGAGTCCGAAGAACGCTACCGGACCCTGGTGGAAAGCACTTCCGACGCCATTCTGCTGGTGGATCGGGCAAGACGAATCGTCTCCGCCAATCAGGCCTTCCTGGACCTGTTCGGCTACGAGCGCACTGACCTGGAAGGGCAGTCCATTCAGATTGTGCATCCTTCGGAAGAGAGCTTCGTTGCCTTTGGGGAGAGGGCACAGCAAGAGATCGAGCAGGGATCTGCCTTCTGGACCGAGTGGAACCTGGTCCGCAAGGATGGGAGCATCTTTCCCATGGAGGGGTCCTATTCGGCCATCCGCGCCCCCGACGGTACGCCCACGGCCTACGTGGCCATCATCCGCGACATCACCGCGCGCCGGCAGGCCGAAGAGGAACTGAAAAACTATCGCGATCATCTCGAACAGATGGTCCGGGATCGGACCGTAGAGCTCGAGGCAGCCCAGAAAGCGCTCGTGCAAAAGGAAAAACTCAAGACCCTGGGGGCAATCGCCGCCGAGGTGGCCCATGAAATCCGCAACCCGCTCATGTCGCTGGGCGGCTTTGCCCTGCGGCTCCAGAAGAAATACCCCGACCTTCCCGAAGTAGAGATCATCCTGAAGGAATCCCGGCGCCTGGAGAAGATCCTCGACCGGATTATAGAATACCTCAGACCCGTCGAAATGCGTCCCCGGGAATGCTCCGTGAATACCGTGGTGGCCGAATGCGTGGGATTGCTCGCTCCCGACCTGGAACGGGAAGGGGTGGTCTGGACCCTCGAACTCAGCCCGGACCTGCCCCCGGCCTGGGTCGACCCGGATATCCTGGTCGAAGCCTGCATTCATGTCGTGACCCACACGGCAAAGATAATGGATAAAAACGGCATCCTGACGATCATGACCTACAAAAGCGAACAGCACATTCAGGTGGATTTCCACAGCCCGGTGCCGGCCGACAAACCCATGGAGGATCCCGAGCGGCTGCTGTTGCCGTTCGAGGAAGGGGCAGAGAGCGGCGGCCTGCCGCTGAGCTATCGCCTCCTGAAGAACATGGGCGGGCTCCTTGCCGTCACCGAGGAAGACCACGCCATCCGCTTCACCATCACCCTGCCCCCCGCGCCCCAGCAGGCACCAGAGACCGCACCGAGTCTTTTATAGGAAGCGGCTTTCGCTTTGAGCCTCCGGCAACACTCAGCCGGCGTCATTCCGACAAGCTTCAGGCCGGAATTCAGGTTTTGGCATACCCATGGACCCCGGCCAAGGGCCTGCCGGGGTGACGAAGCGGGTCGTCATGCCGGGGGGGAGGCGGAGCTGCCTGCATTCTTTTTATGCAAAAACCTGTCCTTTGTGTTATGGAGGGCTTGCAGCAAGGACTTGAATTCCCGACCAACGACCGTTGCGATTTCCGGATGCAATCAGGATGCAATCAGGAGAGTTTAGATGACCGTCTCATTCATGCCGGTCCTGGCGTCCAGCGAGGAACTGGCTGCCCTGCAACTGCAGGGGCTGCAATGGACTGTAGCCCATGCCTACCATAATTCGCCATTCTATCGGGAGCGGCTCGACGGCGCCGGGGTCCACCCCGACCAAGTGCGCTCCCTGGACGATTTGCGCCGCCTGCCCTGCCTCAGCGCGCAGGACCTCCAGGACGACTATCCCTTCCCCCTGAGGTCGGTGCCCTTCGAGCGCATCTGCCGCATCCACGCCTCTTCAGGGACCACCGGCAAACGGAAGGTCCTCGCTTATACTCGAAAGGATCTCGACGATTGGGCGAATATGTTCGCCCGCTGCTACGAAATGGCCGGACTGTCGCTTCTGGACCGGGTGCAGATCGCCGTCGGCTACGGCCTGTGGACTGCCGGGGTCGGCTTTCAGGCGGGCTGTGAGCGGTTCGGAGCCATGGCCGTCCCGGTCGGCCCCGCCAATACCGAAATCCACTGCCAGATGCTGGTCGATATGCAGAGCACCGTTTTCTGTTCGACGGCCTCCATGGCACTCCTCATCGCCGAAGAGATCGAGCGGCGCGGTATCCAGAAGCAGCTGGCGTTGAAGAAGATGATCTTCGGGGCCGAACGCCACAGCCTGAGAATGCGCCAGCGGGTCCGGGAAATCACGGGAGTGGACGAACTCTTCGACATTCCCGGCCTGACCGAACTTTACGGACCCGGTTCCGGCCTGGAATGCAGCGCTCACCTAGGCATTCACTACTGGGCCGACTACTACATCCTCGAAATCCTCGATCCCGACACCCTCGAACCTATGCCACCGGGGGAGACGGGCGAGATGGTGGTCACCACCCTGCGCAAGGAAGCAGCCCCGCTCATCCGCTATCGCACCCGGGACCTGACCCGCCTCATCCCCGAACCCTGCCCCTGCGGCAATCTTCTGCCCCGGCACGATCACCTGCTCGGCCGCTCCGACGATATGTTCATCTTCCGCGCCGTCAATATCTATCCCAGCCAGATCGACCATATCCTGTCGCAGCTCCCGCAGGTGGGCAGCGAATACCAGGTCCACCTCTACCACCGGGAAGACGGGCGCGATATGATGCTCCTCAAAGTGGAGCGGATCGGCGGTGAATCCCCCGATGCCGATCGCCAGCTGGCGGATCTCATCTCCAGTGAAATCCGAAGCAAAATCCTGGTCCGCCCCCAGGTCGAACTGGTCGACTACGGCAGCCTGCCTCGTACCGAACGAAAGAGCAAGCGGGTGTTCGATCAGCGGAATATTTGAGGCGGTGAGGCGGTGAAGTGGTGAAGTGGTGAAGCGGTGAGGCGGTGAAATGGTCGAGGAGCTAAGAGCTAACAGTCAAGAGGAGGAGAAACCATGAGCGTCAGGAAACACCGATGGGTCACACTCGTTTGTTTTGTCATCTCGCTCTCCTGGTCTTTGCTGCTGAATGGGAGCCCGGTCCGCGCCGAGGAGCCGATCAGGATTGGGGCTTTTTTTGCGCTTTCGGGACCGGCGGCTTCCATCGGCACTCCCACCAAACTGGTGGCGCAGATGGTCGTGGATAAGATCAACAAGGAAGGCGGCATCAACCAGCGACCGCTGGAAATCGCCACCGGAGATACGGAAAGCGACCCGACCAAGGCGCTCATGGAAGCCAAGCGGCTGGTGGAAAAGGACAAAGTCGTCGCGCTCATCGGCCCCACCCGCACCGATGAAGGCCTGGCGGTCAAACCCTACCTCGAGGATACCGCCCATCGGCCCATCATTATGACCATCGGCGGCGATCCGGTGATTGCGGGCGGCAAGTTCGGGCCCTTCCGCTGGACCTTCAAGACCCCACAGCGCACCTCCGTCGCCGCCAGGAAGCTCTACGGCTATCTCAAGGACCAGAAGCAGGTCAAGGTCGCGCTGTTCACCGCCACCGACGGCTTCGGCAAGGACGGCCTCAACGCCCTGGAGCAGCTTGCCCCCGAATTCGGGATTGAAATCGCCATCAAGGAAGCCTTTGCGGTAACCGATACCGACATGACCCCGCAGCTCCTCAAAATCCGGGAAAGCGGGGCTCAGGCCGTCATCTGCTGGACCATCGGCCCGGCCGGGGCGCGCGTGGCCAAGAATGTCAAACAATTGGGATTGAAAATCCCGCTCTACCAGTGCCATGGTCAGCCCGACCCGAAATACGTCGAACTGGCCGGGGATGCGGCCGAAGGCAGCATCATGCCCTCGACCAAGCTCATGGTGGCCGACCAGCTCCCGGACAGCGACCCCCAGAAGGCCGTCATCAAAGACTTCCTGGCGCTCTACAAGGATGTCTACCACTTTGATCAGCAGTACCCCATCAATACCCACTCAGGTTATGCCTGGGACGCCATCTATCTCCTGGCCAACGCCATGCGCCGGGTGGGCACCGAACCGGAAGCCCTCCGCGCCGCCATCGAACAGACCAAGGGCTACGTCGGGATCAGCGGCATCTACACCCTGACCCCGGAGGATCACAACGGCCTGGGGACCGATTCCCTGGTGATGGTGAAAGTCGAACAGGGGAAATGGGTCCTGCTGCAGCCGTGACGGGAGACGGAGGACAGGAGAGGGAGGACGGAAGACGGAGGACGGAGTTGACGCGGGTCTTGGGGACAATGTTGTTGAATCAGGGGTTTCGGAGAAGCTCCCGGGCGGGGATAAACCTCGCCCCTACGATGCAAGACAACGCTTTACGCAGGGGCGGGCTTGGCAGGGTTTTCGATTCAGAGTTTTATGACGGTTTTTGATTCGGACAGAATCGGGAAGATTTTCATTCGTTCCACCAACTGGATCGGCGACGCGGTCATGACGACTCCCGCCCTGGCGGCGGTGCGGGCCGCTTTTCCCGCCGCGGAAGTGGTGGTTGCCGCCAACCCCGTCGTGGCGGAACTGCTGCGCCATCACCCGGCCTGCGATCGCCTGCTGTGCTACGACAAGAAGGGGGGGCATGGGGGGCTTGGCGGGCTGCTGCGTTTCTGCCGGGAGCTCCGCCGGGAACGGTTCGATCTCGCGATCCTGTTCCAAAACGCCATCGAAGCCGCCATCATGACCACCCTTGCCCGCATCCCGCGACGGGCCGGCTACACCACGGACGGCCGCGCCCTGCTGCTGACGCACCGGGTGTGGGGCTGGCGCCGGGCCCGCCGCCTTCACCATACGCAGTATTACCTCACCATGCTGGCCGGTCTCGGCATCACCGGCGGCAGCGGGCGGCTGCATCTCTGCTGCACGGCAGAAGAACGCGCCTGGGCCGGTCAACGGCTGGGGGACGGGTTCTGGGTAGCCGTCAATCCCGGCGCCACCTACGGCTCCGCCAAGCGCTGGCCACCCGAACGGTTCGCGGCGGCAGCGGATCTGATCGCCGCCGACTTTTCCGCCCGGATCCTCATCCTCGGCGGGCCCAACGAGGCCACCATCGGCCGGGAGGTGGCCGCAGGAATGCACACCCAACCGCTGAACCTGGCTGGCCGGACTTCCGTCCGGGAGCTCATGGCGCTGTTGTCCCAATGCCGTCTGCTCGTCACCAACGATTCGGGGCCCATGCATGTGGCGGCAGCCTTCGACGTGCCCATCGTCGCGATCTTCGGCTCCACCGATCACACCACCACCTCACCCCTGTCACCATCATGCCGGATTGTGCGGCAGCCAACCGCCTGTGCCCCGTGTCTGAAAACCGAATGCCCCACCGATCACCGCTGCATGACCGCAGTGACGGTGTCCCAGGTGGTGGAAGCGGCCCGCAGCTTACTGAAAGGACAGCCATGAACCCCAGTCGACCGCCGTCGGCCTTCAGCCGATTCGCTGCGCGCCTTGCCCGGTCGCGAACGGATACCACGCGCAAATTTGCCCTGGTGCTCGCCGCCCTGCTCCTGATAACCGACCATGCCTGGCCCCGGACCGGCTTGCTCCTGGCGTTCCTGAATACCCTCGGGTTGATTCTGGTCGGTATCGGCGCGCTCGGGCGGGTCTGGGCCGCCATGTACATTTCCGGGTACAAGGAGCAGGCCCTGGTCACCGAAGGCGCCTACTCCATCGTCCGCAATCCGCTCTACCTCTTCAGCTTCATCGGGGCGGTCGGAGTGGGGTGCGCCACCGGCAGTCTTGTCCTCATCGGGTTGCTGATCCTCGGCTTCTTCCTCTATTACCCGCTCACCACCCTGGACGAAGAACAGCGCCTCGCCGCCCTTCATGGGCAGGCCTACACCGACTACCTGCACCGCACCCCCCGGTTCATTCCCAACTTCGCGCTCTTCCACGAAGGCGAAATCTACCCGGTCAACACCAAGACCTACCGCCGGGCCTTCCTGGACGCGGTGTGGTTTGTCTGGATCTACGCGCTGCTCCAGCTCCTTGACCGACTCCACGCAGCGGGCCTCCTGCCCGCTCTCCTGAGAATTCCCTAGAGGCCTGAGCATGACTTCATCGTCATCATCCCTGACCATCATCAAGCGCCTGATCCAGCTGGTTGCGCCCCACTGGCGGCGGCTGGCGGCGGCCGTGCTGTGCATGCTGGGAGTCGCGGCCTGCACCGCCGCTTCGGCCTATCTCATCAAGCCGGTACTGGATGAAATCTTCATCGAGAAGAAGGTGGCCATGCTCCAGATCCTGCCGCTGGTGGTGCTCCTGATCTTCCTGGTGAAATCGCTTTGCGCCTGGGGCCAGGGGTATCTCATGAGCTATGTCGGCAATCGGATCGTCGCCGACCTGCGCCAGCTCCTCTATGATCATCTTCAGCGGCTCTCGCTCTCCTTTTTCGACCGGACGCCCACCGGCATCCTGATGTCACGCATTACCAACGACGTCGGCCAGATCCAGTCGGCCGTCAAGGAATGCGCCACCGGCATCATCCGGGACGCCCTCAGTGTGGTCGGGCTGGTCGGAGTGGTCTTCTACCGGGACTGGCAGCTGGCCATCATCGCGGTCTTCATCCTGCCCTTCGCCTTTCTCCCCATCGTCAAATTCGGGCAGAAGCTCCGCGCCATCAGTACCAAGAGTCTCGAGGCGATGGGCGATATTTCGGTCATTCTCCACGAAACCATTGGCGGCAATCGCATCGTCAAGGCCTTCGGGATGGAAGAATACGAAAAGAAGCGCTTCGGTAAAGAGAACACCCGGTCGTTCGACTACGCCATGAAAGCCGCTTCCGTAAACACCCTGCTGCCGCCGCTCATGGAATTCTTCGGCGGCATCGGGATTGTGGCCATCATCGGCTATGGCGGCTACAGCGTGATCCAGGGGATCTCGACCCCGGGCAATTTCTTCTCCTTCCTGGCCGCCCTGATCCTGCTCTACGAACCGATCAAGCGCCTGAGCGGCATGAACCTGACGCTCCAGCAGGGCATTGCCGCCGCCCACCGGGTCTACGACATCCTCGACACGCCCTCGGAAATCGTCGAGCGCCCGGGCGCCCTCCCACTGCCCCCCATTGCCCGGAGCATCGAATTCCGGCATGTCCATTTCCACTACGGCAACGAACCGGTGCTGAAGGACATCCACTTCACGGTAGGGGCCGGGGAACTGATCGCCATCGTGGGGGTGAGCGGTTCCGGCAAAACCACCCTCGTCAACCTCATCCCCCGCTTCTATGAAGTCTCCCGGGGCGCCATCTTCATCGACGGAACAGACCTCCGCGACGTCACCATCGCCTCGCTGCGGGCCCAGATCGGCATCGTCACCCAGCAGACCATCCTCTTTGACGATACCGTGCGCAACAACATCGCCTACGGCGACATTCAGAAGAGCGAGCAGGAAATCATCGAGGCAGCCCGTGCGGCCAACGCCCTCGAGTTCATCAACAAGCTGCCGCACGGTTTCGACACGGTCATCGGCGAGCAGGGCACGATCCTTTCCGGCGGCGAGCGACAGCGTCTCTGCATCGCCCGGGCGCTCCTCAAGAATGCCCCCATCCTGATCCTGGATGAAGCCACGTCGTCCCTGGACAGTGAATCGGAACTGGAAGTCCAGAAGGCCCTCGAAAACCTGATGGTCGGACGCACCACCCTGGTCATTGCCCACCGCCTCTCCACCATCAAGAATGCCGATCGCATTGTGGCTTTGGCCCAGGGGCGGATCGTCGAAGAAGGGCAGCATGAGGAGCTCCTGAAAATCGACAGCGAATACCGGCGGCTCTATGAACTACAGTTCTCTCAGTTCGAGGCGGCCGCACCATGAGGCTTCCAGAGAAGGGACGCTGATGGGACAAGCGGTGCGAAACGATCAGGCCCTGCCCGAACCACCGCCCCTCGGGCGCCTGAGGGGGCTCATCGCCGCTCTTGGCGATCAGGACGGGATGCTGCGGTTGCTGCGCCAGTTCTTTTCCTTCGCCGGAGTCGGGTTGTGCGGCACGGCCCTGCACTACGCCGTGTTGATCGCGCTGGTCAACCTGGCGCGGCTCGATCCTCTGGTCGGCTCAGCGGCCGGCGCCGTGGTCGGCGCGCTCTTCAACTACCGGATGAACTACACCTTCACCTTCAAAAGCAGGCAGAAGCACCGCGTGGCCATGACCCGGTTTTTCATCCTGGTCACCATCGGCCTGTTTCTCAACATCGCCTTCATGGCCATCGGCCTCGAAATCCTCCATCTCCACTATCTGCTGGCCCAGGCGGTGGCAACGGTTTTGGTGCTGTTCTGGAATTTTGGGTGGAGCAGGTTTTGGGCCTTCTAGGCGGCAGGCGGCCGGTAACCGAATCCTGCGGGGGGAGTCAACCCAGCGTGATGGAAATGCGTAACGCCAACTCATGGAGAGCCTTAAATTGATGCGTAACGCCAGCCATGCGGGGCCTTACATTTCGGTGGTGGTGCCTGTTTTCAACGAACAGGAATGCATTCTGCCCTTTTACCAGCGGACCTCACCGGTCCTGAAGGCCATCACCGAGGACCATGAAATCATCTTCGTCGATGACGGCAGCCACGACGCCACTTGCGACCGCATCATGGCGCTGCGCGCCCGGGATCCCCGAATCAAGCTGCTCGCGCTCAGCCGCAATTTCGGCAAGGAAACCGCCATGACAGCCGGTCTTGATTTCGCCGACGGCGACGCGGTGGTGATCATCGATGTGGACCTGCAGATCCCTCCCGAGCTGATCCCCAGGATGGTGGAAAAATGGCAGGAGGGTTACGACAACGTCTATGGAACCCGCACCAGCCGCGAGGGTGAAAGCACTCTCCGGAAATTGACGGCCAAAGCTTTCTATCGAACCATGCGGCATCTCTCGCGGGTGGAGGTTCCCGAGAACAGCGGCGACTTCCGGCTGCTCAGCCGGCGGGCGGTGAAGGCCCTGAGGCTCCTGCGGGAACAGCACCGGTTCATGAAAGGCCTGTTCGCCTGGGTCGGCTATCGGCAGATCGGCATCGAGTACCAGCAGGAACCCAGGGTTGCCGGCCGCACTTCGTGGAACTACCGGCGCCTGTGGGCGCTTGCCCTGGACGGGATTACGTCCTTTTCCTATGTGCCCCTGCAGTTGAGCATCTACCTGGGATGTGTGACGGCGACGCTCTCGTTCGCCTATTCGGTGTTCCTGGTCCTTCGCACCCTCCTGTTCGGCCGGGACCTGCCCGGCTACGCTTCGACCATGGTGGCCATTCTCTTCCTCGGGGCCGTGCAGTTGATCTTCCTGGGCGTCATCGGCGAGTATCTCGGCAGGATGTACAACGAAACCAAGCAGCGGCCGCTTTACCTGATTCGGGACCTCGAGGGTCTCGACGGTCCGCCCGACCCGACGGCATCACCGGGTCGCGCACGAGGTACTACCGATGGCATCCCTGGCTCGTAAGACCTGGCTCATCTGGGTTATTTTTGCGGTCGTCATCGCCGTGATGGTCCTGCTCGCGTCCTCCCCGCGGACCGTCACCGGGGCCTATCGGTCGGGTTCGCTCAACTGGCTTGCCGGCGAAAACATCTACGGCGAAGGGATCCACGGCTACCTCTACCTCCCCCAGGCCGGGATCCTGTTCCTGCCGTTTGCCCTCCTTCCGCACCAACTGGGTGAAATTCTGTGGCGCGCCTTCGGGATCGCCCTGCTCGCCGCGGCGGTCTGGCGGCTGGCACGCCTTCAGGGCGAGCAGCAGGCTCCCCTGTTCTTTCTGGTGATGACCCTGTTCACCATCCCCCTGGCCATGAACAGTGCCCGCAACGGCCAGATGAATATCGTCCTGGCGGCGCTCATGGCGCACGCCGGCATCGACCTGGCGCACCGGCAGTGGACCCCGGCCGCCCTGTGGCTCACCCTGGGCGTCGCCCTGAAGCCATTGATGATCAGCATGTTCCTCCTCTGCGGCGTACTCTACCGCCCGCTGCGGAGACGGCTCCCGCTGGCCTTCGCCCTGCTGCTGCTGGCGCCGTTTCTCACTCAGAACCCGGCCTACGTCGGCAGCCAGTACCTGCTCTTCCTCGAAAAAATGCAGCTTGCCGGAAATCCCGGCAATGAACCCTACAGCGATCTTTTCGGGATCACCCGATCCCTTGGGCTCCATGTCCCGGTGTCGTGGCAGACCGTGCTGCGCGGCGCCGCCGCGCTGCTGACGCTGGCGATGTGCTGGGTCGGGTTGAGACGGTGGGGCCATCTGGCGGGCAGTCTGCTGCTGCTGACCTATACCGCCGGCTATATCCTGCTCTTCAATCCCCGAACGGAAAACAACACCTACGTGCTGCTCGCCATTCCGCTGGGGTTCTTCGCCGCCCACGCGTTCCTGGTAGCTCGCCGGCTGCCGCTCGGCGCACTGCTGGCGGCGTTAACGGTTTTCATGAGTGCCAGCTACGAACTCACGCGGGGCCACAACTATTGGCTGAATCCGACCTCCTGCCTGCTGTTCCTGGCCTGCGTGACCTTCCTGGTGAGCAGAAAACCGGCCACCCCTGAGAACAATGCTGTTGTCTGAAAAGCAATCTGGGTCAAATGGGCAACATTTCTTTGCTTGAAAACAAAGGCCTCCCTTCGTAACTGTTCAGGGGGTACCCTAAATCCATGAAACGTCAGGGGTCTTGTTTTGGAACGAGCAGGTGAGGGCTTCAACCAGAAAGGGGGGGGTGAGGTCACGATAAATGATGGAAGGGATGCAGGAAATGTGCAAGGTCACTGCTGTCCGGTTAGCTTTTGATAAATTGCCCTGGCCAATAAGGGTTGAGACGACTCCAAGCTTTATCGGGGTCGTTTCAATCCCTTGTTCAAGAAGCCCGGAGCGGCATGACGCCGCCATATAGGGTATTGTTTCAAGATTGAGGACATTGCGGGGGGCGTGTCGGTTAAATCCCAGCGGTTTTGGGCGAGGATTGGCGGGGTAATGCGGTCATTTCCGTCAACTGGATTGAGCGTTCCCAGCCGAAAGATGGCTGAGAACGGCTCCCATGATTGTGTTTTAGGCTCATCTGGACGCACCCGTGCTGTGCCACCTGAGTCACAGGCCTCCGGTGGATGGACAAACCTTCAATCGTAAGTCCCGGCCTGGAAGCAGCCTCTATCCAGACGCTGCAGAATGGTTGTACAGGTACGGAAAAGACACAAAGAGCAGCTTCAGGGTCCCACCGCACTTGGGACAGACCATGGGTGCAAGAGGCTCCAGCTCGGACTCGGGAAGGGCCAGATCAAACTTACATTCCGCATCCTACTGAGTGAGTAGAGCACAATTTTGGATATGAATTTTCTTCTGGCCAAATGGATTCGAGTGTGTTATCCGAGGCTGGATGAGTGCGGATGCCAATAAATCCAATTTGAGCCAGCCCATTGGGGCGGGGCTTTCCTTTGATCCATCAGGCGGTCTGGATATTGAGGCCCAGCAGGTGGACCATCTTCTGATCATGAAGTCCTTTGCGGACGATCTGGAGTTGGCAGCGACGGTGAATCGCCTTGCGCCGACGCAGATGGAGGTCAAGCCTGGGACCATCGTTCTGGGGTTGGTTTTGGACACGCTCTCCGGGCGATCCCCTCTGTATCGTTTGGTCGAGTTCTTTGAGGGCCGCGACACGGAAGTGCTGCTGGGCGAGCGTGTTCCGGCGAGCGTCTTCAACGATGACACGGTGGGTCGAGTTCTGGACCTTCTTTTTGAGACGGGAACGCAACGGGTCTTTTCCGAGTTGGCCATGAAGGCGCTTCAAAGACACCGGATCTCGACTCGTACCGTGCATTTCGACACCACTTCGGTCAGTGTCTACGGGGAATATCGCATTGATGAGGAAGCCCATCCCCCGCCCTTCGTGATCACAGAAGGCTACAGCAAGGATCACCGGCCAGACCTCAAGCAGTTCTTGATCTCAACCCTTTGTGTCGGTGATAAGATCCCCATATTCGGCAAGAATGAAGACGGCAACCGTTCCGACAAAGAGATCAACAACACCATCCTGACTCAGATCAGCACACACATGGCCCAGTTCGGAGTAAGTGAGAAGGCCTTCATCTATATCGCCGATTCCGCCCTGGTGACCCCCAAAAACCTCCAGGAATTGAGCGCGGGGCAACCCTTCATCACGCGCCTGCCGGCCACCTATGCCGAGTGTGGGCGGGCTATCTCGGAAGCGGTCCATGCCACTCAGTGGGAAGAGCTTGGTCAGCTCTCGCGAACCAAACCCACGGCTAATCGCCCCGCTGCTCTCTACCGTGCCGCGGAAGGGGCGGTCACGCTCTACGGCAAGCCTTATCGCGCCGTGGGTGCCCACTCAAGCGCCCACGACAAAAGAAGGCACAAGAAGATCGAACGGGAACTGACCAAAGAACGGGCGTCCCTTGAAAAGAGTTTCCAGGAGCAGTGCCTCTCGGAGTATGCATGCGAAGCCGATGCCAGAGCAGCGGCAAAAGCTTGGGCCTCCCAGCAATGCCGTTACCACGACCTCTCCTCCGATATAGAACCCGTCTACACCTACGCCCGGGGGCGTCCCAAGAAGGACCAGCCCAGGCAAGTCACCCAGACCCGTTATCGGGTCAAGGCCCATGTGGAGCAAAACGCTTCAGCGCTGGAACAGATGAAAATGGAAGCCGGATGCTTTGTGCTGCTCACCAATGTCGCCACGGAAGGCGAAGGTGCTGCCGATGCCAGAGAGATCCTCTCACTCTACAAAGAGCAGCACGGGGTGGAGCAGAACTTTGCTTTCCTCAAGGACCCAGCCGTCGTGAATGCGATCTTCCTCAAGAATGAGAAACGCATCGAGGCGCTGGGTCTTATCCTGCTCATCTCCCTTCTGATCTGGAGACTCATCGAACGATCCCTCAGAAGACATGTCGAAGAAACTGGTCACCCCTTGATCGGTTGGGACAACAAACCGACGACCCGTCCGACGGCTCTGATGGTCACCAGCAAGTTCAGGAACATCACGGTCATAAGGATCGGCTCACAACGGAGACTCAACCGTCCTTTGAATCCGGTCCAGCTTCACTGGCTGAAAGCCCTCGGCCTCAAACCAACCATCTTCACCGAGCAACCGAGGGCCGGATGAGCGGAGCGCGAGGGGAAGCGAAAAATACCCCCTATCCGGCTATCTCGGGTGCGGAATGTAAGTTACAATGGATGCCAGTTCTCTAATCATTTCCTGCTCCTCCATCGTCTTCTCACCCAAGGAGGCTGGGACTTAACGGTCGCAGCCTTCTCGATCTCGTCAGACTTTAAAGCAATACCCCCTATATAGAGTCAGCATGCCGCTGCGGCCTTCTTGAACAATGGATTGAAACGATCCCGATAAAGCTTGGAGTCGTCTCAATCCTTGTTGGTTAGCGCATGAACAACTCTTCGAGGCCTTACCTCACAAGAGATGCTGCAAGTCCTCACGAGAAAGCTCACAGTCTCTCAGAATCTTGGCCATAAGCCCGAAACCTACAGTTTCACCCGTATGCACTGGAATGGTTGTCGCGCGTCCGTCAGGATGTCGGATGTAGTGGTGACTTCCTCTGATGCGGATGACTTCGAAGCCTGCTTTGGCCAGCGCGGCAATCAGAGTCTTGCCTGTCAAGGCTGGCAGCTTCGTCATACTGCGATACTCACCTGCTGAATACCAACGAAGTCGAGAGGCACCATATCCTTGCCCTCAACTTCCAGGCACAACTCGATGGCCTCTCTAATGCGAACAAGAAGCTCATCGAGAGATTTTGCCTGGGTGTGACAGCCCCGTAGAGCAGGAACTGACGCCACGTAGTAGCCTTCCAAGTCACGTTCTATGATTACACTAAATTGTTTTTCCATCTCGGATCACCTCAGCCATATTGTACCACTTCATGGATACCCTAATGCCTCTGTGTCTGAATGTACTGCCGCAACCCACCGAAGCCAGAGCGGCAACGATACCCTAACCGGCATAAAACCGCGCGGGTAGTCATTTTCAGGCAACACCCATGAATGTCCGCCGCGTGGTTTTAGGTCCGTCTTGAGCCCTTCGTTAGCGTCACGCTCATTTTCGTCCTGCGATAAGACTGCAATACCCTTGGCTATGACTTCATGGAAAAGCATGATACGCGCGCCAAGTTTCTGGCGATCCCCTGACTTATGCTCTTCATCGAGTCCACGGCTTCTGACCAGTGCAGCGAAAGCAGCCATATCCTGTGACAGGAGGACAGGATTGTGCAACAATTCCTCGTCACATTCATAGCAGAAGACAGTTGACTTTCCTTCCTGACTCCACGGACAGGATGCAAACACCCCCTCCTTCTTCGTCCCGCTGTGGTTCTTTGAGCGGCCAAACAATCTCTCTGCAACAAAGTGATGCTCTGTTCCATGACTTCGGCCTTCAACCGTTGGCCGCGCATAGATGTCTGGCATCCTATGGACAAGTCAATTACAGATTGCACATCGTTCTGACATTGCTCCTCCGCGCTACAACAACTGGCATCACCGGCACGCAACCACGCGGCCGATGCACTCCCATACAGCGCCGAAAATGTGCCCCGCGTGGTTGCGTGTCCGCGTGGATGCCATCGTTAGGGGCCGTTCGTCATAGCTGGGTTGACTCCAGGTGCCTCAAGTGTGCATTGACGCCCCGGTTGAGATACCGCACCCATGACTCGTAGAGTTGGCGATTAGGGCGTTTGCAGCTGTATGGACCGAGCGAGGTCGGCACGAATAGGAGCGCGAGCGCTGAACTCAGTTCTCTGAAGAGTTGATGCAAGGCCTGGTGCCGCTCGCCGGGGTCAACCAGGCGTCCAGTCAGTGCTGGATACTTGGCCTCGAGGAACACGTGGTAGTCTTCAATGAAGAAGTCCGCCAAGCACCCGAAATGGCGAGTTGCCTCATCGACGTCAGAGTCGCGCAGATACAAGGTGGCCGCCAGCAGGAGAACGGCCGGATGTAGGTTCGTGCATGCCGTCGCAAGAATGCCGACGAGCTTGGGATATCCGGCTAATCGGTCGAAGTGAGCGTGCTCTTGGCGTAACGAGGCGTGAATGGCTTGGTCGATTAGTGCGGTGAAGAAATAGCAGAATAGGAAAAGCGGCTTCGACCTTACCTCACGAAAGGCGGCGGCGCACCTGGTGTGTGGGCCATCTCCACCTCCAGGGATCGGGTCTGGCAGGAGACTCACGATCGAAATGCATCGAGAACTCGATGCACGGTAAACCTTTTGAAGCTCTGCACCGAACTCCTCGAGGTAGTAGCGGACTGGTTCCATGAGCGAGATCCCTTCGACTCCCCTTACGGGTTCGGCGAATGCCTAATCCGGCCTCGATCCCGTAATTAGGACATCTTTTTTCACTTCGGAGAGGATGCCATATACGATACTCTCTTCAGGTATTCGGCAGCTTTGGATATCTGCTGTGATCGATAAACACGAAATCTGGCTGGGAATGACTCCTCCCAGCCCGGTCTCGGATTGTCTCTGGCGCGAACATCCAAGCCCGGATCGTTCGCCAACAACTCGTTAGCCTCGCCTCGACACCATACCTCAACCTGTGATTGCGTCTTTGAATGGTATACGTACGCGAATCTGGTTCTTCCTGTCTGCCATATTCCACAGGAACCCTTCGTGGAATTTCTCTGCAGGTTCGGGATCAGTTCCCCCAAGGCTGCAAAGAGTTTATCACACAAGGCCTTGGAATCATCGCTTGCCGTTGAATGAGAATTCATAGCGATACCCGCTCCTTTGCACCCTAACATTCTGGTTGGGTGGAAACGTTTCCTTGATATCACCCCTATATTTGGATGATTGGTCCGTGCTTAATGGTAACAGGCAATGGAACATGGAGAAAAGATGCCTCTTGTTTCGTGTTCACAGCATATGCGGGAGAAACATGGAAAGCAAGGAAGAACTCCATGGTGAACCTGTTCTCAAATAGCTCATAATAGCGAGTACGTCAGTCGTGATGTCCTCATCCGAGTCGATCCCTTACACCTCGACCGCGCCCTGCAACGTTGGAACGAAGCCTACGGCAAACAAAATCAGAGTCCGGCAATCGACGCTGAGACAATGAAAAGTTGCGAGTTCCGGGTTACGGGTTCATAGATCCCCTTGGTCCTTTTCATGTGTCTTCGGGTGTCCCCAAGGGCCATGAGCGACTGCCCTTAAGGGAGAACAAATTTGGCGTGTATCAGTGATAAACAACCTGTGATCGGGAGGACTTCTCTGCTATGATGATTTGCCGGATTGACCGGCGTGCTCGGGCAAGAAACGTTCCCGGGACTGAGGGCAATGGATCGGGAGGTCAGCCATGCTGTCGGAAAAACCTGAAAAAGCCAGGATCCTGCAGAAGATCGCCCAGGGGGAAGGTCTCCCGTCTGCATCACCCATCGTCATTCGCCTGCTCGAACTGGCAGCCAATGAGCGCTCATCGAGTGGTGATCTGGCAGCCGTGATCGAACAGGACCCGGGCTTGACCACGCGCCTTCTCAAAGTCGCCAACTCTGCCTTGTTCACCGGCCGACGAAAGGCCGCATCCGTAGCCCAGGCCATCCTCCTGGTGGGGCATACCCGCCTTCGCGTCATGGCCCTGTCACTCTCCCTGCGGGATTCCTTTCCTTTCGGCAAGGCTCATAGTCTGGACTATGAATACTTTTGGAAAGCTTCGCTCTATCGGGCCTTGATCGCCCAGGACCTCTACCAGCAGCTACCGGAGCCCACAACGGCTCCCTCCGATGAAGTCTTCACGGCTGGCCTGCTTCAGGAAATTGGGATGCTGATGCTCTACCAGGTCTGCCCGGCGCCATTACAGGCCTCCTTCCCGGCAGGTTCCCTGCCCCTGGAAGACATATTGGCGTGGGAGGAGCAGACCATGGACATCAACCACCGTCAGGTCGGCCACTACGTGCTGAGGCGCTGGGGCTTCCCCGAAACCATTACCGAGTGCCAGAAACACTACGGTCCCGGCGCTCTGCTCGATGACCGGCCGGCGCTGGCTCGGGTCCTTGAATTCGCGCGCCTGGCAACCCAGGTGTTCTTCAACGAGCAGCAACGGTTCGAGATTCTCCGCGAACAGGCCCCCCTGTTAAACCTCCAGTACGACCAGATTACCGAGACCCTTTGCACCTCCTTTGCCCAGGTCGCAGACCTTGCCCGGCACTTTCAACTCAAGGTGGACGCCACCCAGGACATGGTGGAGGTCATCGAAAAGGCCAATCGCACCCTGGTTGAGATGAATCACTCGCTTCAAGCCAATCTCGCGAAAGCCATGGAACTCCTTGCCGAAAGCACCCGAGAGGGAGAGAAAGAGCTCACCCGGAGCATTCAGGCCAAACAGAAGACGGTCGGTAATGTACTCGATGCGGTTGCCCACGAAATCAGAAACCCGCTGATGGCCATCGGCGGGTTTGCGCACCGCCTTGCCCGTGAGACCCGGGACTGCAGCCAGTCCTCACGTTACCTCAGCATCATCATTCAGGAGGCGGAGCGACTCCAGCAGGTCTTGCACGAGGTTTCCTCCTTTTCTCACGGGTTCACGCCCAATTCGGATGTGGGAAACCTGACCGTAACCATCGAAGAAGCCATTCGTGACGTGGAGGGTTCACCCGAATTTGCCAACGTTACGGTCCTCCGGCGCTTCCCACCGGCGGCGCGCATTTTCGTGCGGTTCGATCCCGTGGCGATGAAGGAGGCTCTGCAGCACACCCTGAAGACGGTTGTCCAGTTCGCGAGCGCTCCTCAGAACAAGACCGAAATCGTGATCAGAATCCGGGAAACCCCTCGCCGGGATTTTGTGCTGATCGATTACTGGGCCGGACCGGAAGCCCTTCGGGACGCTTCGCTCCAAACCTTCCTGGATGCCGATTTTTCCTCCCGAACCCTGGGTAAGGGATGGGATTTCCTGCAAGCCTGGAAGATCGTGGAATCCCACGGCGGCCACCTCGAGTTCGAAGCCGCGCCGGATGGGAATCATCTGATCGTTTTTCTGCCCTTTTGAAAGAATGTCGGGAGACTTGTCGGTCGTCTGCCGCAAAAATGTCGGCAGACCTTGAGGTGAAGCTTTTTGGGAGGAACTGAGTACGATGAATCGTTGGCAATGCCGGTGGCCGGTAGTGTTGGTCTTTTGTCTTATGTTCTGGGGTTGTTCAGGAAATCAGGGGCTCCGCCACCGTCCTGCCAGCCCGCCGCCAGCGCAAACTGGCAGCATCCGGCCGCCCCTGCCAGAGATTTCTGACTGGGGCTGGCGCGAACGGCTGGTTACCGAGGACGAGCTGAACCAGATGGAGCTGGCGGACCCGAACCTCAACCCGTCCGCGACCCACCGGATCCTGGCGCGGCTTAACGGCAAAGCTGACTACTACATCTATGAAGACATCAGAAAGAGCAGGCCGCTGCGCGTCCCCAACGACTTCCGGGCCTATTCCGGGTGGACCCCGCTGCCCCGGCAGACGGACCACCTCGCGCACCTTTCCAAAGCCATTCTGGTGGTAAAAGACTTTCCCTTTATCGGCTGGTACGAGCACGGGAAGCTGGCGGGCGATTCTCTGGTGAGTCTGGGAAGACCGGGAGAGGAAACCGAGGCAGGGGTCTACCAGATCCTCGACAAAGCGGCCGACAAGTACTCTCTCAGTTACCGGAACGACTTCGGAGAACCGGCGTGGATGCCATGGGCCATGCGGATTTATGGTACAGTTTGGATCCACGCGGGCGATATCGCCGGCCCTTACTGCTCGCATGGCTGTGTCATGCTCCCCATGGATCCTGCCGAACATCTGTTTCACTGGAGCGATGACAAGACGGTTGTGGTCATCGTCGACTCCCTGGCTCACCTCAACCAGCCGCCAAAGGTGAAGGTCAAATCAGCAAGAAAATAACCTCGCTCATTCCCGACGGAGGCAACTCCCATGCTCAAAAAGATCGATCCCACCGGGACGCAAAGCTGGCAGAGACTTGTCGACCACTATCAAGAGATGAAGCCCATCTCGATGAAAACCCTCTTCCAACGGGATCCGGCGAGATTCGAACAATTCAGTATTCGTTTCGGCGATATCCTGGTGGATTTTTCCAAGAACCGTATGGTGTCGGAAACCCTGAACCTGCTGATCGGCCTGGCCGAGGAAGTCGATCTCGGCGATGCCATCCGGAAGCTGTTCGCCGGCGATCCTATCAATGAAACCGAAGGGCGGGCGGTCTTCCACGTCGCCCTGCGGAACTTCGGAAGGCAGCCGATGCTCGTGGCCGGGACCGATGTCATGCCCGGCGTGGAGGCCGTCAGGAAGAAGATGGCGGAGTTTTCCGGCAGGATCATCACCGGTGACTGGCGGGGGTTCACCGGCCGACGCATCACCGATATCGTTAACATCGGCATCGGCGGCTCGGACCTCGGGCCGATGATGGTCACGGAATGCCTGAGACCCTACGCCAAACCCGGAATCACCGTCCATTTCGTGTCCAATGTGGATGGCACGCACCTGGTCGAAACCCTCAAGCAGCTCGATCCCGAAACCGCGCTCTTCCTGATTGCTTCCAAGACCTTCACCACCCAGGAAACCATGGCCAACGCATTTTCGGCGCGCCGCTGGTTCCTGGAGAGCGCCAAGGATCCAGACCACATCAGCCGCCATTTCGCAGCCATTTCCACCAATGCCGAAAAGGTTCAAGCATTCGGGATCGACCGGGAAAACATGTTCGTCTTCTGGGACTGGGTGGGCGGACGCTATTCCCTGTGGTCGGCCATCGGCCTGTCCATTGCCTGTTCCATCGGTTACGAGAATTTCGAGGAACTGCTGCGGGGGGCTCACGCCATGGACCTGCATTTTCGGGACACGCCCTTTCGGCAAAACCTCCCCGTCATCCTCGGGCTGCTGGGAATCTGGTACAATAACTTCTTCGGCGCCCAGACCGAAGCCATCCTGCCCTATGACCAGTACCTGCATCGCTTTCCGGCCTATTTCCAGCAGGGCAACATGGAAAGCAACGGGAAGTCCGTCGACCGCCAGGGGAATCCGGTAACCTACGAAACCGGGCCCATCATCTGGGGAGAACCCGGCACGAACGGCCAACACGCTTTCTACCAGCTCATCCATCAGGGAACCAAGCTGATCCCGGCGGATTTCCTGGCCCCGGCCATCAGCCACAATCCCCTGGGCGACCATCATTCGATCCTCCTCTCCAACTTCTTTGCCCAAACCGAAGCGCTCATGAACGGCAAGACCCGGGAGGAAGTCGTCGAGGAACTCCAGCGGGAAGGAAAGACGGCCGACGAGATCGAACGTCTCTGCCCTTACCGGGTTTTTGAAGGCAATAAACCGACGAATTCCATCCTCTTCCGCAAACTGACGCCCCGCGTGCTGGGGAGTCTCATCGCCATGTATGAACACAAGATTTTTGTCCAGGGAGTGATCTGGAATATCTTCAGCTTCGATCAGTGGGGAGTTGAACTGGGCAAGCAGCTGGCCCGGAAGATCCTGCCCGAACTGGCCGACGAACAGCCGGTAACGTCCCACGATGCTTCCACCAACGGCCTGATCAACGCCTTCAAGGCCTTCAGAAATTTCTGAACCAGCCGGAGGAACGGGACTATGAGCGCTGATGGTCCCTCCGTGGCGGGCGACTCTCAGAAATAGGACTGCAAGGCCCCGCGGCGGCGGATATCGAGCGTGGCGCAGTGGAAGGAACCCCCAAACGGGCCATAGTTGGCGAAGGCACAGGTGATGGGCTCGAAACCCCAGTCTTTGAGCGCCTTGATGAGGGAGACCTGGGATTTGTCAACAATCACCCGCTTTTCATCGAGCATGAGGACATTGATGCTCGCCCACGGGCTGCAGGCCGAAATCTTCGTCATGATGCCGTCAACCGGGTCGGGATGGGGAGCAATCAGCACATCCCAGGACTTCAGGATCGCCGGGAGGCGGGTCACGTCGATGTACTCGGGATTGACCAGCAGCTTGCCGGGCGCCAGGGGCAGCAGGCTGGAATCGATGTGCATGGGCTGGCGGCAGCGGCTTTCGATCTCGTGGATGCGGTAGGTGCCTCCGAGGTGCCGGCGCAGCCATTCAATCCCCATGGCGTTGGTGACATTACTCCTGGTTACCAGGAGATCCTTCCCGCAACGCACAAAGTCCGCGGCATCGAAGACCGGTTCAAATTCATTGATCACGTATCGGAGCGGTTCGCCACTTTCAGGCAGCCGAAAGTTGTCATCGAACAGCTCGTCGCTCAACTGCGGCCGGGGAGCGGCAGTCCAGCGGGCGCCTTTCAGGAAATACTCTTTGAACAGCCGTCGGAAGGCATAGGGTTCAAAATACCGCGACCGCCAGCAGGTGGGGGTTTCAATGATTTCGCTGCCGATGACCAGAAAAACGTCTCGGGGGCACGCCACACAGAACCCCCGGGAGGACCAGTCCGGGGTCTTGAAACGGGCATGGAAATTCATGGGATCAGGCCGCCGGACCGTTACCCCTTCGGCTTCGAGAATGTGAATGAAGTCCTCGAGCTCTTTCTGAGCGCGTCTGGTCATCCACCGGGGGAAGCGGCTTCCGGCCGCCAGCCGATAGAGCCTGGCCGTAAACGGCGGGACATTGAAGGTTACCGTCACGTGGTTGGAAGGGATATTCGCGCCATCCAGGCTTCCGACGATGACTTCTTCCAGGGGATCCCACTCGTTGTGGGAATTAACCGGACACACGGTCTGCGACTCGCTCATGCTCACCCTCGCAGTCGATTTGCCGGGTTCATGGAGTCAATTCTGAGATCCTTCGCCAAAGCCGATGATGATGACCCCAACGACAATGAGTACGGTACCGATCCAGCGCGTGGGAGTGACATCCTCATGCAGCCAGCGACTGGCCATGATCGCGACAAAAAGATAGCTCAACGCGGTAAAGGGCATCACGTAGCTGATATCCGCCCAGGACAGGGTTAGCAGGTACATCCCGAAAAAGACCGCCGAAAGAAAGACCCCGCCCCAGACAAAAGGATTCGCACCGGCGGCCAGCACCATTCGAAACCCCTCGTGCCCTTCCTTTCCCACCTGCCTCATCCCGGCACTCAGCAGGATCTCGCCAATCGCCACCAGCAACGTGGCAACGAGCACCACTACCACCACTTTTGTCATAATCACTCGCTTTCCGTGGGATGTACTCAACCAGGCTCTCCTTGACAGCGGCACCGAAGGCCTCACATCTGCTGCCTCAAGTCCGCAACCCGGAAGATCAAAGCCTTTTCAGCTGTCTCTAAAACGGCCGACCTTCAAGAAAACAGCACTACTTCTATCAGGCGCCAACCGCCCTTGTCAATCAACGCGCTGGTTCCCGGGCTCCAACGGGGGAACCGGCAAAGCATCGCGTGATCGTCTCCCGGCGGACTCCTCAAGGGATTCAGCGTAGAGTTCGATCACATGTTTGACCCGGATGTGATCACCCGCCTGGGAAAGCATGTCTGAAATCTGAAGCATGCAGGCGGGACAGGTGGTCGCGAGAACCTGGCAGCCCGACTGCACGATGTTGTCACGCTTCCGCCGGCCGATGGCGGCGGAAAGTTCGTAGTGCTGCAGGTTGAAACTCCCCCCGGAACCACAGCAGCGGTCTGCCTCGACCATCTCTTTAAAACGATATCCGGGGCTCGCCCGCAGGAGGGCACGCGGCTGCACGGCCACTCCCAGTGACTTTTTCAGATGACACGGATCGTGATAGGTGACCACCACCCTTTCCTCCCGGTCCGGGTCTGCCACCCGCCCGGCACCTCCCTGATCAACCAGAAACTGGCTCACTTCCATGGTCTTCCGAGCGATTGCCGCCACCCGTTGGCGTTGGTCCAGGGGCAGAGCCCCGGCCATGAGCGGCCAGAGCTTCTTGATGGTGGCGGTACAGGTGGCGCAGGCCGTGATCAGAAAGTCGAACGGCTGAGCGCTGAATCTGTCAAGGTTGTAATGCAGCAATCGCTTGAAGGTGGTGATATCCCCGTCGGCAAGCGCTGGAATACCGCAACAGGCAAAGTCTTCCGGCAGATAAACCCCAACCCCGTGATGAGCCATGGTCTGCATAACGGCTTGACCGACGTGAGGGAACACCTTATCGATCACGCACCCGACAAAGAAGGCGACGTTCAACCCGGAAGCGCCCGAGCCACAGGTCACCGGGTATCCCAGCTGATGAAAGGGGACGGCGGCGAGGGCCTTGAAATGGCGTTCCTTCAGGGGCGAAAGGAGCCGTCCGCAGGAGGTTCCCAGGAGGTCGTCAGCCGGTTTCACGAAGATCCCCTGAACCCGTGCCCCCCATTCCAGGAGGCTGTCGAAGAATTTGGGATGCGCCAGGAGGCCGCGGAAAATGACCTTCTTTGCGGGATGAAGCCCTCTGTAGCCAGTGAGGATGGCACGCGCCTTGAGGAACACCTCCAGCACCTTGACGCCGCTCGGACAATTGGCGGCACAGGCGCCGCAGAGCAGGCAACGCCGGAGGCGCTCGTCGACCCCCTGGGGGTCTTTGAACAGCTCCCGGCCCAGGCCGTCGAGGAGGGCCAGCTTGCCGCGGGCAACATCGGCTTCGCGCCCCGTCTCGGCATAGATCGGGCAGACCGCCTGGCACATCCCGCAGCGCATGCAGACAACGAGCTGTTCCTCCAGTTCCCTGATCAGCCCCGCCAGCCGCTTCATATCGTGCATCGCTATTCTCCTGTGATCTTGCCGGGATTGAGAATATTCTTGGGATCCAGGGCCGCTTTGATGCGTCGGGAATAGAGGATGGTCGCCCGGCTCGTTTCTTTTTCCAGATAGCGCGCCTTGGCCAGCCCGATGCCGTGCTCGCCCGAGAGCGTCCCGCCGAGTGCCAGCGCCCGGTCGAAAATGGCCTCGATGGCTGCCTCCACCCGCCGCCACTCTTCCCGGTCGCGCCGGTCCGTGAGAATCGTCGGATGCAAATTGCCGTCCCCGGCGTGGCCGAAGGTCCCAATGGTCAAATGGAATTCGGTGGCAATCTCTTCGATCGCCCGGATCATCGCCGGGATCTTGCTCCTTGGAACGGTAGCATCTTCCAGAACCGTGGTGGGCTTGATGCGCGAAAGGGCGGAGAGCGCAGCCCGCCGAGCCTCCCACACCTTGTCCCGCTCGGCGGCATCCTGGGCCACCCGGATGCTCATGGCTCCCATCCGGCGACAGAGCGTTTCGATCATTGCGGCATCCTCCGCCACCTGCACCGGGTGGCCGTCGACTTCCACGAGCAGCAGCGCCGCGGCGTCGGTGGGAAGCCCCACCCGGCTGAAGGCCTCTACCGCCCGAATGGTGAAGTTGTCCAGAAACTCGAGAGTCACCGGCACAATACGCCCGGCAATGATTGCTGCAACCGTTTCCGAGGCTTTGTTGATATCGTCGAAAATGGCCATGAGCGCCCTGCTGGCGGGCGGCCTGGGGATGAGTTTAAGGGTGATCCCGGCAAATACCCCCAGCGTGCCTTCCGAACCCACCAGCAGCCCACCCAGATTGTACCCTGAAACGCATTTGACCGTGCGGGCGCCGGCCTTGACCAACTCGCCGTTGACGTCATAGAACTCGAGTGCCATCACGTAGTCCCGGGTCACCCCGTAGCGCAATCCACGCAGGCCGCCGGCGTTTTCGGCGACGTTGCCGCCCAGGGTCGAAACCGCCTGGCTGCCGGGATCCGGAGGATAGAAAAGGCCTCGCGCTTCAACCGCCGCAGCGAAGCGGGCAGTCACCACACCGGGTTCCACCACCGCGTAGAGATCCTCTTCATTGATTTCGAGAATGCGGTTCAAGGCGTTGGTCAGCACCACCACTCCACCCGCCCGGGGGATCGTTCCGCCACTGAGATTGGTTCCTGCCCCCCGAACGGTCAGGGGCAAGCCATGGTCGTTGCAGAGTCGCACGACCCGGCCTAACGCGGCACTCGATACCGGCCGCACAACCACGCCCGGCATGACCGGTTCGAGGACCGCGGCATCATACGAATAGGTCAGGCGATCGGTTTCGTCCTGAAAGACATTAGCCTCCCCGACGATTGCCGCGAAATCTTTCAGCAGCGCCCTGCTGATCATAACCCCTCCTGAAAATCATGGTGATCGTTGATGGCGCTCTTCCCTTGCTCCACCTCATCTATTATCTATACTTTTGCTGGCGTGTTGACAAATTTCGTGGAGTCCTCTTCCCAATGCCGGGAGACCAGATCGATGACAGGTGACACCCGAGTGGCAACGATGAAAGAACGGGCAGCGGCGGTCCAAACGATCGTTGCTGACGTGCACAGCCTGACCGAAGCCTTTCGCTATGCGGTCGAACTGACCGGAAACCAGGGAGGGACCGCCATCGCGGCGCCGGGCCTGGGAGCAGCCGAACAGTCACAACTGGCGGCAGTGTGCCGCGAACACGGGGTGGCCCTGCTGATGGAAAACCTCCGGCAACAGCCCGGCGGGTTCCATACCGCCGTCACCCTTGGCGGCTGGGGAATTGCGGAAACGGCCACCCTGGTGCTCGATTCATCGTCGGAAGACCTGCGCCTCGCAACCATGCTGAGTGAAACCCATGTGGCCGTGCTCCCAGTCTCCCGCATCAGGGCCGATGCCATGGAGCTGGAATCAGAGTTGTGCGAAAGGATGACCGACGCCCCCCGCTACCTTGCCTTCATCAGCGGGGCCAGCCGTACCGCCGACATCGAACGGGTGCTCACCATCGGCGTCCATGGGCCTCAGGAATTCCACCTGTTGCTACTGGTGCAGGAGCAGCTATCATGATCTCAACCCCGAGCGACCTCAAGACTTACCGGAAGGATCTGAAACGGGCGCTGCAGAATCAGTTTCTGGGCAATACCCTGGATCATTTCGCCACCGCCTATCGCGCGTCCCGGACCAAAGCCTTCGAAGGCATTGATCTCACTACCCTCACCGCCGAAATCGCCCGGGACAAGGATGCGGCCATCCCCTACCTGGAGGAGCTCTTCACCGCCTTCAAGGGGCGCGCCGAAGCCGCCGGAGCCACTGTTCATGTGGCTCGCACCGCCCATGAAGCCAACACGATCATCGCCGACCTGGCCCGCACCAGGGGAGTCAGGAAGATCGTCAAGGGCAAATCCATGACCGCCGAAGAAACCTTCCTCAACGATCATCTGGAAAAGGAAGGCTTTCTCGTGACGGAAACCGATCTCGGCGAATGGATCATCCAGCTCAGGCGCGAAGGCCCTTCCCATATGGTCATGCCCGCCATCCATCTCTCCCGCAGGGAGGTTGCGGAACTCTTCACAACGGTAACCGGGCAGGTCCAGGACCCGGACGACATCAACGGTATGGTCAAAGTGGCGCGGAGGAAGCTGCGGCAAGCTTTCCTCGAGGCGGATATGGGCATCACCGGGGCCAATTTTGCCATCGCCGAGACCGGCACCATCGGGCTCGTCACCAACGAAGGCAACGGCCGCCTGGTAACCACGCTGCCACGGTTTCATGTGGCCCTGATCGGTTATGACAAGCTGGTGCCGAATCTCAAAAGCGCCCTGCGAATCCTCCGGGCCCTGCCCCGCAGCGCCACCGGCCAGCTCATTTCGACCTACGTGACCTGGATCACCGGCCCCACCGAATGCCGGTCCGCTCCCAACGGTCGCAAAGAGCTGCATCTGGTCTTCCTCGATAACGGGCGCCTGGCGCTGGCCCGCGACCCCCTGTTCGCGGAAGCGCTCCGCTGCATCCGCTGCGGCTCCTGCGCCAATGTCTGTCCCATCTACCGCCTGGTCGGCGGGCACCACTATGGTCATGTCTACATCGGGGCCATCGGCCTCATCCTCACTCATTTCTATCACGGCCGCGACAACGCCCGGGCGATCGTCCGCAACTGCCTCAACTGCCAAGCCTGCAAAGCCGTCTGCCCTGCCGGCATCGATCTTCCCTACCTGATCAAGGGAGTCCATCGGGCTATTCTCGAGGCCGAGGGGCGACGGCCTGCCAGGAACCTGCTGCTGAAGAGGGTGCTCGGCAACCGCCGGCTCTTTCATTTCCTCCTCCGTCGGGCCTCCCTGGTGCAGAAACCCCTCACCCGAGGCCAATACCTGCGTCATCTGCCGCTCTTCTTTACCAGCGAACACCGCTTCCGCAGCCTGCCAGCGCTTGCCCCGACCCCCCTCCGGGACCTCTGGGACCGGCTTAATCCGCGGCTGGAAAACCCCCGCTACCGGGTGGCCCTATTCGGCGGCTGCCTGGTGGATTTTGTCTATCCGGAACAGGCCCTGGCCCTGTTGCGTCTCCTCAGCGCCCACCAGGTACAGCTCGAGTATCCCATGGGCCAGACCTGCTGCGGGCTGCCGGCGATGATGATGGGGGAACACGAAACGGCACGGGCCGTGGCGCTGCAGAACCTCGACGCCATCGCTCCGGCCAGGTATGATTACATCCTCACCCTGTGCGCTTCCTGCGGCTCGCATCTGAAGGAGAACATGCCGAGGCTTTGCACCGGAACTGACAGTCCTGGAGTCAAGCTTCGCCAGTTCACCGACAAGGTGGTTGATTTTAGTTCCTTCATGGTGAATATACTGCGTGTTCGGGCCGAGATGTTTCGCCCGACTGGAACGAAGGTTGCCTATCATGCCCCCTGTCATCTCTGTCGCGGCCTGAAGGTGACCCGTGAACCTCGCGAACTGCTCGCCACGGCAGGAATGAACTACCTTCCCGCAGAGGATGAGGAAGTCTGTTGCGGCTTCGGGGGCTCCTACTCGATCGATTTTCCGGAGCTCTCCGCCGCCCTCCTGCAGCGCAAGCTGGCCAGGGCGGAAGCCACCGGCGCTGACTTCCTCGCCACCGACTGTCCGGGCTGTGTGCTTCAACTGCGCGGCGGCATGGACCGTAAGAGCGGCCGAAGAATCATGGTGAAACATCTCGTCGAGCTTTTGGAACCGTAGCTTTTTGCCAGGAACACTTTCAGGAGAACCGGAGCGATGCCCTTTAAGCCATACCCGAGACTGACCCCCGAAGAGGCCGTCACGAGCATTTTCGATGGGGCCACCGTAGCATTCAGCGGCTTTGGCAATGTCGGCGCCCCCAAGGCCATCCCCCGCGCCCTGGCCGCCAGGGCCCGCAAGCTCCACGGCCGGGGTGAGCCGTTCAAGATTCGCCTGCTCACCGGCGCCGGCGCCGGCGTCGATGTTGATGAAGCCCTGGCCCAGGCTCGGGCCGTCTCCTGGCGAGCCCCCTACCAGAGTGCCGCAACGCTGCGGAAGCAAATCAACCGGCAGGAAGTCGAATATCTGGACCTGTTGCTCTCCCACGTCCCTCAGACCGTTTCTTCCGGCTTTCTCGGCAAGGTGGATCTGGCCGTGATCGAGGCAACCGAGATCACCCCCGACGGCCGCGTCTTCCTGACAACTTCGGTGGGCGCCTCGCCGACTTACCTCAAATGCGCAGACCGGGTGCTGATCGAAGTCAACCGTTACCACTCGAAACGGCTCCGCGAAATGACCGACATTTTCCTCCTCTCCTCACCACCCCACCGCAATCCTTTCCCCGCCCTCGAACCCATGACGAAATTCGGCTGGTCCTATGCGGTGGTGGACCCGAAGCGCGTGATCGGGGTCGTGGAAACGGACGAACCGGACTACCTGGATCCCATCTCCCCACCGGATGCCACCAGCGACCGGATCGCCGAGCACGTGGTCCGCTTTCTCTTCGACGAAATGCATGCCGGGCGCATTCCTGAAGCCTTTCTGCCGGTGCAGGTGGGAATCGGCAGCGTCGCCGACGGGGTTCTCGCCGCCCTCGGCAAGAATCCCTACATTCCCCCCTTCAAAGTCTACAACCTGGTGATTCTCGATCCCATGATCGAACTCATGGAACAGGGCAAAGTAGTGGGAGCCAGCGCCACCAGCCTGTCGCTGTCGGCGGACGTGCTCAACCGGGTCTACCGTCACATGGATTTCTTCGTGCCGCGCATCGTCCTGCGTCCGCAGGAGATTTCAAATCATCCCGCCATCATCCGACGGTTGGGCGTGATCGCTCTGAATTCTGCGGTAGAGGTCGATATCTACGGCAATGCCAACGCATCCCACCTTTTCGGGACCGATATCGTAAACGGGGTTGGGGGCAGCAGCGAATTCACCCGCAACAGCTTCCTGCCCATCATCATGTGCCCTTCCATTGCCAAGGGCGGCAGGATCTCCGGCGTGGTTCCCATGTGCCCGCATATCGACAGTAATGAACATTCTGTCCAGGTGATCGTGACCGAGCAGGGACTGGCCGACCTGCGCGGGCTCGGCCCCAGGCAGAGAGCGACGGCGATCATCGAGCATTGTGCCCACCCGGCCTACCGGGACTACCTGCGAAGCTATCTGGAAGGATCGAGGGTCGGTCATATCCGCCATAACCTCAAAGAGTGCTACCGCCTGCACCGCAATTACCTCGAGTACGGTGCGATGCTGCCGGAACTCGATCTTGCCGGGATCAGCGCCGCTTGAAACAGCGCTGGTGAGGCTCAGGAGGAATATCTTTATGTCAACCGTTGGCGTTTTTCCCGATCTGACTCCCGAAGCAGCGGCGGCCCGCATTCCCCATGGTGCGACCGTGGCCTTCAGCGGCTTCACCAATTCCGGCGCCGCCAAGCTCATTCCCCGGGCCATTGCCGCCCGCGCCAGGGACCTGCACAAGTGGGGCGAACCGTACAAGATCCGGGTGTTGACGGGAGCCTCGAGCAGCGAAAGCATCGACGAACCTCTGGCGGCCGCCGACGCCATCGCCTGGCGCGCGCCCTACCAGAGCGCTCCGAGCCTGCGCCGCCAGATCAACAACGAAGAAGTCGACTATGTCGACATGCACCTCTCACAGCTCTCCCAGACCATGTTGTCGGGTTTTCACGGCAAGCTCAACTTCGCAGTGGTGGAAGCCACGGAAGTCACCCCCGACGGCCGGGTTTATCTCACCACCTCGGTGGGGGCGACCCCGGCGTATCTCAAATATGCCGACTATGTTCTCATCGAAATCAACCACTTTCATTCCAAGCGATTGCGGGAAATGGCGGACATTCTCATCCTTCCTCCTCCCCCCCACCGCGTTCCCGTGCCCCTTCACGACCCCCTGACCAAAGTCGGAATGCCCTACGCCGTGGTGGATCCCCGCCGGATCATCGGCATCATCGAAAACAATGAACCCGACCGCATCCAGCCCTTCACTCCGGGTGACTGGCGCAGTCGCAAAATCGCCGACCATGTCCTGAACTTCCTCCTGGGCGAGATGTGGGCTAAGCGCATCCCCAAAGAATTCCTGCCGCTCCAGTCCGGAGTCGGGAACGTCGGCAACGCCGTGATGGCGGTCCTGGGAGAAACCCCCGATATTCCGCCTTTCACCATGTATACCGAGGTGTTTCAGGATTCCCTGGTCGATCTGATGGAACGCGGAAAACTGATGGCCGCCAGCACCACCAGCCTTACCCTTACCCCGGACGCTCTCCAACAGGTCTACGGCAACATGGATTTCTTTGCCCCCCGGATCGTCCTGCGCCCGCAGGAAATTTCCAACCACCCCGGGGTCGTGCTTCGTCTCGGTGTCATCGCCATGAATACCGCCCTCGAGGTTGACATCTACGGCAACGTCAATTCCTCCCACGTCTTCGGCACCGATGTCATGAACGGGGTCGGCGGCAGTGGCGAATTCACCCGCAACGCGTATCTCTCCATCTACATGTGCCCGTCCATCGCCAAGGGCGGAAAAATTTCCTCCATTGTGCCCATGTGCCCGCACATCGACAACAATGAGCACTCGGTGCAGGTGGTCGTTACTGAACAGGGTCTCGCCGATTTACGCGGCCTGGGTCCCATGCAGCGCGCCGGCGCCATCATCGAAAACTGCGCTCACCCCGCCTATCGGGATTATCTCCACCACTATCTCGAAAAGGCGCGGGTCGGCCATATCCGCCACGACCTCGAAACCTGCTACGAACTGCACCTCAACCTGATGGAACACGGCACCATGCTTCCGGATCTCGACCTCGGCAACGGGCTTGAATGACGATCCCGCGGCTTGAAAGACTTTGATCCACGAAGTCACACGAAGAGTTTAAAAGGGCTTCATTCTTTTGCCCTGGCAGTTGAAAGTGTGGTCTCGGAAGGACTATGAAGCGGCAGGCTATGAGTTCTTCGAGTCGCTTTGCAGTCCTTCGTGTGACTTCGTGGATGAAGAGGTGGTCACAATGAGTGCAACTCGTTTCTGGACAGCGCTTCAGCCAGCGATGAGGACGCCCTGGGAGTGGCGTCCGTCGACCTTGAGCGTCAGTGGGCGAGCGAAGGAGACCCGAGCCACAAACGGGGTTTCGTCGGCTGGTTGGAGCGAGTTGAGCCACCGCCAGTCGATGCGGTCGCCCTGATTCTCATTCACGGTGATATAATTGATCCCCAGGGAAATGAGATTATGGAAGAAATGCGAACCCTGGGAAGGCTCTGCTGGTAGTTTGGGATGAACCGTCTCGATGATGGCCGCTACCCCGCAAATGTCGGCCCAGGTTACCGGAATGCCCAGCCAGCGGTCGGCAGAACCCCAGCGGCCCGGTCCGATGAGGACATACTTTCTGCGCTCTTTCAGCAACCGCCCATTCAACTGACTGATCTGCCAGGCGATTACGGACGTCTGGGCGGGATCGAAAGCCTCCGGCTTGACGAAGAGCAGGTCGCTGATGCCCCGTTCGAGGCGGTTGCCGAGCGCATGCCGGGAGACGCAAACGGCGTGCGCCAGTTCCTCGGGCGTGATGCGGACGTTCGCCATTTCTTCCCGCGCACTCATGGGCCGGAGCTGCAAGATGGCGAAGCGGGGGCGGCCCGTCCCTTCGAAGTCCAGATCGACGCAGAACTCCAGTTCCACCGGACACCCCATCCCCTCCCGGCCAATTTCGAGCACCTCGGCGAGTACTTCGGCCAGGGGAAACGACCCGTATCGGAGCACCCGGGCAAAGGTGACCACGGGGTAGCCGGGAAGATTGCCGGAATCCCGCAGCGACTGATCTTCCGGGACATAAGTGCTGGTCAAGGCCCGGACTGGCGGTTCGTCGAGGGCTTCACTGATTTCCCGTTTGACGAGGGTTACGGCATCGTTCGTGCTCAGATTGCACACCGGTTCGTCGAGCTTGAGGGCGTAGAAGAACCGCTGTGAATTCTTGAGGGTGTCCGCGACCGTGGCACACTGGGGCAGGAGTTCCGGATAGCGGGGCGCGAAGCGGAGGGCTTTTTCTCCATCCACCACCGCTTTCCCCAGGCCGAGCGCGATGGTGGCGATCCCATCTTCCGGTTTCAGCCGGGCAAAGGGATAGTAGTTATGAGACTGGGCGACCCCGGCAATGGCCGGGTAGAACGTATTGCCGGATTTCCGGCCCACCAGCTGCTGGACGATCACCGCCATCTGCTCCTCCTCCGTGCGCTGTCCCACCCGCATCGAGAAGGCTTTCGGACCCTCATAGTAGGTCGAGGCATAGACCATCTTGACGGCATTGATCAGGAGCTCGAGCCGGCAGTCGAGGTCGGGGTGGTCGTTGGCCAGCATGTAGGTGCTGTAGAGACCGGCGTAGGCCCGGAACTGGGCATCCTCCAGGAGGCTGGACGAGCGCACCGCCAGAGGGTAGTGGCAATGCGACAGGAATCCCGCCAGCTGATTCTTGAACGATTCCGGAAAGGTTGCCGCCATGAAGCGTTCAGCGACAACCTCGTTGGCCAGCTGTTCCCTGGCCAGCTCGGCAAGACCATTCTCCCGGACGAAGGTTTCGAAGACTTCGGTGGTGATCACCAGGGTCTGCGGCACAAAGATAGCCACCGTCTCAAACCGCGTTTGCAGCTCGCGGTGGCGGCACAACAGGGCGGAAACGAAGGACAAGCCCCGGGCCTTGCCTCCCAGCGACCCGGCGCCGATTTTGAAGAACTCCCCATCTTCATCAAAGGCCCGGGGATCAAAGTCCACCACCACCCCCTTCTGCCGCTCCATGCGCCGTTCGTGGATCATCGCAAGCAGAAAGCGACGGTGGCTGTCGCTGTCGGCGAAATCATCATCCCGCACCGGGCGCACCCGCATGGCCAGTTCGATCTCGGACCGGGCAAACAGCCAGCGGGAAAAGTCGTTGCGATTGCTGTGACAGGCAAACGACTCGTCAGGGATGAGGTGCAGCTTCTTTTCCAGCATTTTCAAATTGGCGGCGCGGGCAATTTCCCGGCCGTCAGGCGAACGGAACACGAAATCACCAAAGCCCAGGTGATCGAGGAAAAAACAGCGCACTTCCGAAAGGAGCATCGGTGAATTCTTGTCGACAAAAACCGCCGGGATCTTCGCGGCCTTTGCCGCATTGGCCGGGTCACTGCTCATGAGCAGGAGGGGAATATCAAACCGTTCCCGCTTGACGGCCATGAGCAGATCGATCCCGGCATGCTCGTCAAAGCGGCGGCCGCGGTGGAAGCGAACGTCGGAGATGACCCCCAGCACACAGGGCTCATAGCGGTGGAAGAGCTCCATGGCTCCTTCATAGGTATCGGTCACCAGGATCTTCGGCCGCGCCCGCATCGCCAGGAGGCGATGGGCTTCATTGAGCCCCTCTTCCATCACGGCCTGCGTCTGCACCACCAGCTCCCGATAGAGGACCGGCAACAGGACGGAGAGATAGTCCGGTGAATCTTCCACCAGAATGATTACCCGAATACCGGCAAAACCCGTGTCATGAGGCGCGTTCATCCGGTCTTCGGCGCTCTTGATCATCGCCAGCAGAAGATCCGAATTGCCGCCCCAGACGAAAGTGCGATCGAACGCCGGCGCCGGCGACTCGCTCGATAGCTTTCGAAATTCCAGCGCCGTCTCGAGGCCGTGGCACAACAGCATGATCGGCAGGCGAGGGTTCGTGGCTCTGATCTTTTCTGCGGTCGCCACGACTTCCGGGTCCACCATTCGCGGCATGATGATCACCAGGTCAAAGTGACCGGTGTCCAGGACTTGCGCCGCCGCATCAGCAAAGGAAACCCAGCTCAGACGGGGAGGGTGGCTCAGGTTGAGCCCCCGGTAGTCGTTGATGATCGCTTCGGAGAGGCGGCAGTCTTCTTCCATCACCCAGGCGTCGTAGGGCGTCGAGATCAAGAGAATCTCCCGCACCTTCCGGGCCATAAGCTCGTGAAACAGCTTAAAGCGAGGATCGAACTGACCCGCCAAACAGTCGGTTCGTGGTGCCATCATCCCTCATCCCCCCTATCGGTTGCCATCGAGAGCGCCCCACCCCTTCCCCGCAATGCTGTTGAAACAAGGAACTCGCTAAGGGCAAATTTCCCCTTGAGGGGAATCACATCGCCTAATCCAACAATACTGCCCCTTCCCCGTGTTGTTGAATCAGAATTCAGCCACACCGGGTTCGCCGGGTAATGGTTGCCTTCCAAGGAATCATACCATGCTTCCAACCGGTAGGGCTGCCGGCAAGGTGCCGATAGTGCCTGCGTGTGAGTCAACCGTTCTTTGCCATCCCGCCGTCACGCCGAACGCCAAGCCTGAACCGCGCCAGCCAGCGGCGGCGCGCCAAGGGACTTCAGGAAAAAGCGACACTCGGGTCCGAGCCGTCCGCTGGAGCGACGGGTTAGCGCAATATATTGGTCCAGTTGGCTTTCTGGACACCGTGGCGACTACCCAGACACTACATTCGTGGGGTTCCCCTTCAAGAACGCCTCGATGTTGTCGATGCACTGTTTGGTCAGGGCCCGGAAAGCGGCATCCGTGTGCATGCCGCAGTGGGGAGACAACAGCAGATTCTCGGCGGCCAAGAGCCGCTTTATCCAGGGGCTGCTCCAGTCCGGCGGTTCGTCCCAAAGCACATCGAGGCCGACCCCGCGCAAGTGTCCAGATTCGAGGGCCTCCAACAGTGCCTCCCACTCTACAATATCACCACGGGCAACGTTGACAAGGATTGGTCGTTGGGCCATGGCCTGAAACGCGGCACGGTTGAGCAGACCGCGCGAGCTCGCGTCGAGGGCAGCGTGGACCAGAATTATATCACTCTGGGCCAGCAACTCCGGCAGTTCGACGAAGGTAACGCCGAGGGCCTGAGCCCGCTCTGGGCTTGGATGCCGCGTGAACGCCAACACCCTGCAGCCCAGGCCGGTGGCAATGGCCGCCGAACGCGCCCCGATGTTTCCAGTCCCGATAATACCTGCGGTCAATCCGTGGATCTGCAGCCCCTTGATGGCCGACCAGTCGAACTCATGGTGCCGCACGTGCGCGTCGGCCTGTCCCAGTCGCTTGGCTAGGTGCAGTACCATGGCCCAAGCATGCTCTGCGACTGAATGGGCAGAGTAACCGGGGACGTTTGTGACGGTGACGCCACAACGCCTGGCCGCGGACAGATCCACGTTATTGTACCCGGTTGAAAAGATGGACAGTAGCCTCAGTGCCGGGCTGCGTTCAATGACCGGGCTCGTGAATGGCACGATGGTGGCTGAGATGACGATCTGCGCGTCGTCGATGCGCGCGAGTAGCTCTTCTTCACTCGACGGAAGGCTGGGACAATAGCGCACCTCGCCCAGAGCTTCCAACCGTAGCCACTCCTCAGCCGTCCATGTGACCTTGTGCACTACCGCAATTCTCGTCATCATTGCGACTGCAGCTTGATTCTGTAGAGCACATAATTGAACATCTCCTCAGCTGCCTCCTGGCATTTCACTGCATTCATTGTTGTGACTTCGATAACCGCCTAATGGATGTTTCGCGCAGTTACCAAGACACTTCATTCTTGCGCGCTAACATTACGGATAACCCGCAAGCAACCACGGCCAAGGAATTACATAAGACATCGATAGACTTGCCAAGTGGTTGCTTGTCGGGTTCATTTGCTGGTTCGCTGACTATCGCCCCTTCAGGTAGGACTTCAAGTCACGATAGTAATTTTCATGGGGACCGATCATTATAAGTTCTATATCTTCTCCAAGGATACGATACGATAACAGATATAATGAATTCTGGATCTTGAACTTATGAATAAAAACTCCCCTCAAATCGCCTTTCTTTTCAGAACCGATTGACGGGTCTTGGATAATCTTTTTGACTTCAGTATCCAATTGCAGCTTCTGGTTTTTTTCAAGTTTCTTAACTCTTTTTGCGAAGGAACTTGATTGATAGATTTTCATGGTTCCCTCAACCAAATTCATATTCTGATTTCTCGCCCTGATCCAGCTCTGTCATTCCTATCAAAATCTCCTTTATCAAATCATAGGTGAGATCAGGGTTCTCCTCTACGCACTTACCAACCCTGGCCCAGTGTTCAATCTGACCTGTTAACGATCTGTGGTCGATTTTACTGAATTTCTTGGCTTCGCTAAGCAATTCGTCTGAGATTCTAACCGCGGTTGGCATCTTGCTACCTCCATGCTTGTTGTTGTGATTGCATGCAATATATATCATACAATAGCAAAATGCAACACTCTAAATTCGCATTGTTCTTTGGACGGACAGGGCAAGGGATGAGCGAGAGTCATGCGCAGACCATGACCAACCAGCGCTCCCATCATAAGCCAAAGCCGCTCTCTCCGAAGGGCAGACAGCGAGGGGCAAGTCGGAAAGCGAACATTCTGGTTGGGTGGAGAAGTTTCCTTGATATCGCCCCTATATGAGGGTAATTTATCCGCGTTTGATGATAACAGGCAATGGAACATGTAAAAAGGATTCCTCTTGTTTCCGTGTTCGCAGCATATGCGGGAGAAACATGGAAGGCAAGGAAAAATTCAGGACTGATCCAAGCTTACGTCTGATGGACCAGGTTCGCCAGGTTCCCAGATATCACCACCATGCCTACCGTACCGAGCACATCTATTGCGACTGGATTCTCAGATTCAGTAAATTCCATGGGTGCAAGACCCATCCGAAGGACATGGGTAAGACCGAGATCGATAGTCTTCTTATTAACGCTCCATAGAATCAAGTCACCATTATCGCCTGGCGCCGGGCGTTCATTCCGGCATGCTTCCGGCCGGAATCCATAAACAGTCTGGATACCGGCTTCCGCCGCTATGACGAAAGAAGAGCGGGCACCAACTGGGTGGAGTGGTACTCAGGATTCCAACTTCGCACATCTTTCTCTGCCAGGCGGGTTTAAATTTTCCTCAGATTTGATTATGATCGCCCTTCACTGGCTGTGGGAATTCCATCGGATGCCGCCAATAAGCCCCAAGACCCCGCTGTTTCGCTGCCGGATGGTGTGGTACCAATCGTATTTTGATCACTGGCTGCTGACCATTGATCAGTTTTTCCATTTGAAGCAAGAGGACCTGCATGGCAAACCACAAGACCTATGAAGAAGCTGAACCCATCAGCATATGCCGGGGCGATATCGACTATCAGGGCATCATCAAACACATCAACGAAGGGGTGGTGATCATCCGGGAGGGCAAGATCGTGTTCGCCAACGACGCCTTCTGCGAGATCTCGCGAATGAGTGCAGAGCAGGTCATTAAGACCGACTTTGCCCAGTTCATCGCCCCACCCGACCGGGAAAAGGTGACCCGTTATCTGACCGAGCGTCTATTTGCCGAAGAACTCGGCGACCGGATCGAGTTCACCATGCCGCGCTCACCCTGCGATGCGCTCATTGAAATGAAGGTCAGCATCGTCGAGTGCGGCGGCACCCCATCCATCCTCGCCGCCCTCACGGATATCACCGAGCGGCGCAAGGCCCGCATCGAAATGGAACGCATCAAAGGGCGCCTTGAAAGCATCCTGCGGGCGATGAACGAGGTGGTCGTTTCCCTTTCCCCCCAAGACTTCACCATCCTGGCCATCAATCCAGCCGCGGAGGCACTCTATGGGGTACCGCTGCGCGATTTCACCAGCGGCCGACGGCATCTGATGAAGTTTGTGCATCCCGAAGATGCCGAATTGATGGAGCAGTTCTACCGCAACCTGCCCGAAGCCGAGTTCGACGAAGCTCAATACCGGATCATCAGCGCCAACAAACAGGTCAAATGGGTACTCGATGAAGGCCACGTGGTCTATTCCGACCAGGGCACGATCCGCCGGATGGATCATGTGATCCGGGACATCACCGACGAAAAGAATGCCCTCGACGCACTCCGGCGAAGTGAAGCCAAGTACCGCGACTTCTTTGAATCAACCCACGATATGGCCTACGCGGTAACCCCTGAAGGGATCTTCATCGATATCAATGACGCCGGCCTCAAGCTGCTCGGGTTCGAGAGCAAAGAGGAAGCGCTCGCCAGCAACCTGAAGACTTTCTATGTCGACCGCTCGGAACGGGCGGGATTCCTGGCCGAACTCAACGAAGAAGGGCACGTCGAGAACAAGCGGGTCAGGTTCAGGAACAAGGCCGGTGAAATCATCGAGGTTGCCGTGACGGCTCGAGCGAAGACCGATGATGCCGGCTATCTCCTCTACTACGAGGGCATCGCCCACAACATCACCAAGGCCCTCGAAGACCAGCGCAACCGGGTGCTGCGCAACGCCGCCGGGGCCATGTGTCATTACCTCAATACCCATCTCATGCAGCTCGACGGTTCACAGGCACTTCTGGGCGACGAACTCAAGGCCGCGGAAGCGCTGCTGGACGAACTCGCAGGCGGTGCCCCGCCGCAGGAAATTGCCGGTCGGATGAAAGGAGTCATGGAGAACCTGCGCACTTATCATGAGGGCGTTTCCGGCGCCTACGGACGGATTTCGGAAGTGACCCGGGCCTTCAACAAGGCCTTCCTTTACCGGGAAGAATCCTACGTCAGCGGCACGATCCTCGACATTTTCAAGGCCTACGGCTATGAGGGAGAAGAACCCAACCCATGATGACCCCGGGATCAGGCGGTAAAAGCGGCTCAACCCTGGAGGTGAGGTTTCCGGTCGGGGAAGCCGGCGAAGTCTCCGGAGTGTTGAGCGTTCCTGCGGAGCCGGTCAAAACCGGCCTGATCCTGGCACATGGGGCCGGCAACGACATGCACCAGCCGATGCTCGTCTTTCTCGCCGACCACCTGGCTCAGGCCGGGTATCTTACGCTCCGCTTCAACTTTTTGTACAAGCAGGAAGGTAAAACAGCCCCGGATCGACCGGAAAAACTCTACCAGGCCTGGAAAGCAGCTCACCACTTTCTCCGGGAGCATCCCCGGTGCCCACCCGCGCCCATTATCGCCGCCGGCAAATCCATGGGCGGCCGAATTGTGTCCCAGATGGTCGCCGAAGGCCAGCTCGAGGCCGGACGGCTCATCTTCCTTGGCTATCCCCTCCACCCTCCCGGCCGGAAGGAGCGCCTTCGCGACCGGCATCTTTCGGCAATCAGGATTCCCATGCACTTCTTTGCCGGCACCAGGGACCCCCTCTGTGATCTGGAACTGCTCCGCAAGGTTCTGTCACACCTCGACGCTCCCTGGCAGCTGGAAGTCATCGAGGGTGCCGATCATTCGTTCAAGGTACCGAAAACCGCGGGCATCAGTCCCGACGAGATATATCAACGCATCACCGAGAAGATCCTGCAGCAGTTGGCAGGACCGTAACAAACCGCAAAGGCGGCAGCCTCTCTTCCGGGGTCTTCACCGTCCCTCGAGGGACTTGGCACGACCTGGTGCATCATGCTATCAGAAGGGCCCGAGCAAAATCGGTCCATCATCGGACCCCCATAAACGCATGACCATGACCAGGATTAACCGACAACCTGTAACTCGCAACCCGCAACCTGCAACTCTTTGCAAGAGACTGACCATGCAGCATGTTAAGAACTTCAGCATCATCGCCCACATCGATCACGGCAAATCCACCCTGGCCGACCGGTTGATCCAGTACGCCGGGCTGGTGAACGAGCGCCAGTTTCGCGATCAGATCCTGGATAACATGGACATTGAACGGGAACGCGGGATCACGATCAAGAGCCAGACCGTGGTCCTTTCCTACACCAGCCGCGCAGGTGAAGCCTTCTCGCTCAACCTCATCGACACCCCGGGGCATGTGGACTTCTCATATGAGGTGTCCCGCGCGCTCGCTTCCTGCGAAGGGGTCCTGCTGCTGATCGACGCTTCCCAGGGCGTTCAGGCTCAGACCATTGCCAACCTCTATGCGGCCATGGAGCACGACCTCACAATCATTCCCGTGATCAACAAGATCGACCTGCCGTCGGCCGATATCGACGGCGTCAAAGAACAGATCGAACACGATCTGGGACTTGACTCCGAACAGGCCGTGCTCTGCTCCGCCAAGGAGGGAATCGGCATAGAGGAGATTCTCGAAGCCATCGTCCATCGCCTTCCGGCCCCCTCGGGAAATGCTGCTAAACCTCTCAGCGCCCTGATTTTCGATGCTCACTACGATCCTTTTCGGGGGACGGTGGTGAGTTGTCGCGTTTTCGACGGCGTCCTTCGACCCGGCGACGTCATTCGCCTCATGTCCACCGGTGCCGCCCACAAGGTCGAGGAGGTGGGGGTCTTTCGGCTGGCCAGAGAACCCCGCAGGGAGCTTCCAGCGGGTTCCGTAGGCTACGTGATTGCCGGCATCAAGACCGTGGCCGATATCAGCATCGGTGACACCATTACCCTGGATGCCAATCCCGTCGCCTCCCCCCTGCCCGGCTTCAAGGAAATCAAGCCGGTGGTCTTCTCATCGCTCTATCCCATTTCCTCCGATGATTATCCGTCGCTGGCAGACGCCCTCGAGAAATATAAACTCAACGATGCCGCCCTGGTCTATCAGAAGGATTCCTCCGCCGCCCTGGGCCAGGGGTTCCGCTGCGGCTTTCTGGGGCTGCTGCACCTCGAAATCGTCCAGGAACGGCTCGAACGTGAGTTCAACCAGGCCATCATCATGACGGTGCCGAGCGTTCAGTACTGCTTCTCGCTGGCTGATGGAGCCACCGTGACCGTGGAAAACCCCCAGTACTATCCGGATCCGGTGTTCATCCGGAGTTCGGCGGAACCCTTCATCAAGGCTACCATCATCATCCCCGAGCGCCACCTGGGGGTGGTCATGAAGCTCTGCCTGGAACGCCGCGGGGTCAATCCCAGGATCACTTATCCGACTCCGGCACGGGTGGAAATCCAGTTCGATATGCCGCTTGCAGAAGTGGTCTTTGACTTCTATGACCGGTTGAAGACGGTCACCCAGGGGTACGGTTCGTTTGACTACGAGCTGAGCGAATACCGGGAAAGCGACCTGGTCAAGCTGGATATCCTGGTCAACGGGGAAAAGGTGGACGCCCTGTCGCTCATTGTCCACCGGGAGCGGGCGCGGGAGTGGGGGGTACAGGTTTGCGACCGGTTGAAAGAGGAAATCCCGAGACATAACTTCAAAATCGCGATCCAGGGTGCCATCGGCGGCAAGATCATCTCCCGGTCCACCATTTCCCCCTTTCGCAAAGACGTGACGGCCAAATGCTACGGCGGGGACATCACCCGAAAGCGGAAACTCCTGGAAAAGCAGAAGCGGGGCAAGAAGCGGATGAAAATGGTGGGCTCGGTGATGATCCCTCAGAGCGCCTTCGTATCCGTCCTGAAGGCCCGCGATGAATAGCGGGGAACCCGCCGGACTCTACCTGCACGTCCCTTTCTGCCGCTCCAAATGCCACTATTGCGACTTCTATTCGGTCGCCTCCCGTGCGGCCGTTCCCGCCTGGCTGCAGGCCATCAAGCGGGAAGTGCGGCAGTACCGGGAAGCCTGGCCGGTATTCGATTCTCTCTATCTCGGCGGCGGTACGCCGACCATCCTGGGTGAGGCGGAACTCGCCACCCTCATGACGTGTCTTCGCCGAGATTTCACCTTTCATCCCAATTCAGAGATGACCATCGAGGCCAACCCGGACGACCTCTCCCGGCCCACCTTGCAGACCCTCCGGGAACTCGGCCTGAACCGCATCAGCCTGGGCGTGCAGTCCCTCGACGATCGCGACCTGGCCTACCTCGGCCGGAAGCACAGCGCCGACCAGGCCCTGCGGGCGCTCGAACTGATCCCCTCGGTTGGGTGGCCCCAGGTTGGTGTCGATCTCATGTACGGGATAGAAGGGCAGACGCTTGCGGCATGGAAAAGAACCCTCGACCGGGTGCTCTCCTTCCGCCCGGAACACCTTTCCTGCTACCAGCTGACCCTTGCGCCGGGCACCCCCCTGGGGAAGCGGCAGGCCGATGGCCGGGTTCGAGCCATTGGCGAAAGGTGGGAAGCGGCCTTCTTCATCTTCACCTCCCGCTATCTTGAGCGATACGGCTACCGTCACTATGAAATCTCCAATTTCGCCCGCAACCGGGAAACCATGTGCCGTCATAACCGCAAGTACTGGCATCATGTTCCCTACCTCGGGCTGGGACCCTCAGCCCATTCCTTCCGGGCCGGCAGGCGCTGGTGGAACGTGCGGTCGATCACCCGCTACTGCCAGCTCCTGGCGGCAGGCCAGGCGCCGGTAGAAGCCTCCGAAACGCTCACGCACGAACAACTCAGCCTGGAAGCCCTCGCCATTGGCTTCAGGACCAGCCGGGGCGTCGCCCTGGCGCTGGCCGGGAACCGCCCGGGAGGAAGCCGGACCATTGCGATGCTGCAACAGTCTCGGCTGGCAACCGTACACCACGACAGGCTCCAACCCACCCGCAGGGGTTTTCTCGTGGCAGACAGCCTCCCTCTCATGTTTTCACGCTGAGGGCTCGCTCGGCTCTGAGATGTCCGAATCCCTTCAGTGGCCGGATGAAGGGGGAGGCGGCAGCCGCCAATCTGCAAAAAGTCCGATATGGACGAGCTCCGGCTTCCACTCGACGTAGCTGATGGTATTGACCATCGCCACCGGCTTTTCCTGCAGAATGCGTCCGTCACCATCGACCAGCCGGACGAAGCCTCTGGCATCGCCTCCCTGGCCCGGCATCATCGAGAAGAGAGATGGGATGCGGTGAACAACCACCGCATAGCGCCCGTCCGGGCTGGTGAACCGGGAATACTCTGAAGCCGCAGGATACAAAGTCCAGGCGGCGGCAAGGACACCGGCGACCGCAAGCCCCGCCACAGCCGCCACAGTCAAGGTCCGAAGTCGTCTGTTGGACTCTTTGAGATGTCTTGGGTTGGTTTCCGCCATCGGAAGAAGACTCATCCCATAATCGGAAGAGCGAAGGAGTCCGGTGGATTCCGCCGGATGAGCTTGAGATCGGAATAAACCAGGAAATCTCCGCCCCGCCCGTGTTGTGCCCGCCAGTTGCGAAATGATTCGTTGGAAACATAATCATAGCCGATCGCCGGCAGGCGGCTGACGCCGGTCGTGCTCCAGAACCCGAGCGGCTGATCGCCGTTAAAATCATAGCTGTCGAAGAGATAGAATCCGACCTGCTCGATCTGCACCGTGTATTGCGGAACCGTCGTGGCGGGACGAGCGCTTCGGGTCATGGTTGGGACCGGGACCTGGCCGCGCAGGACCGAACCGGCGACCACCACCCGCAGGGTGAATCGTCCAAGAGCGGCGTACATGTCATCGAGCGGATCGAGCAGACCACCTACCGATTCTTGCCAGATGGCGTCGCGCTCCAGTTGGGGGACGGGACGGTTCAGGTTGCCGAAGGAGACATGCTGGGAACCGACCAGGCCCTGTTCCCGGAGCCGCCTCCCGATGCGCCGTTGAGCCTCTGCCGTGCACCAGACCTGTTCGCTCACCAGCCGACGGTAAACCTGGGCGCAGCGCGCAAAGGTAAGGGCCCAGGAATCCATCCGAATGGTCGATGTTTCAGGGATTCCTGCCTGCGGAACCGCGTTCGGGCTGCGGCTGAACCAGATGTCCATCAAACGGGCACCGTTCAGCCAGGAATGACGACGCATGATGCCGGGGATCAAACGGATGTCCATGACCATGTCTCCTTTGGCAGAACCCCACCCCAATGAGGGTAGTCTAAAGCCTGCCCCAGCACTGTGTGCATCAATGCGTGATCACAGGCCGTAGGTCTGATTGAACCTCTCGATGACCGTCACGAACTCCGCCGGGAGCAGGCCGTAGACCGTTTCGAGAATGGGTTCCGGAATCTCGCGATAAAAGGCCTGCGCGACACCGCCCGCGATGCAGGCCAGGGTGTCGCTGTCGCCTCCCAGCGAGATGGCGTTCCTGACCGCTTCCTCATAGTCATTGGAGTCGAAAAAAGCGATGAGCGCCTCCGGCACCGTTCCCTGACAGGACACATCAAAATGATAGCCGGGGCGGATCTGCGCCACGGTTCGCTGAAGCTCATAGCCAAAGCGGCGGCTGATTTCGCGGCGGATACCGGCTTTGGATTCGCCGTGACGAGCCAGGAACACCGCCAGCGCTGTGGCCTGGGCACCCTTGATCCCTTCGGGGTGGTTATGGGACACTTCAGCACTCCGTTGGGCCTCGGTCAGCACACGGTCTGCGTCAGGGAAAGCGAACCCGACCGGGCTGACGCGCATGGCCGCCCCATTTCCCCAGCTGTTGTAAGGGCGGTTTTCGGCGGCGAAGAGCCAGCCAAGGAATGCTCCCCCATAGCCGGCGTGAGGATATTTTCGGCCGAACGCTTTGAGAGCACTTGCATAGTCAACCTGGTCGAGGATGGCAGAGGCAATCGCGACCGTCAGGACAGAATCATCGGTAAACCGGCAGCTGGGATGGAACAGGGGAAAATCCGCAGTCTTGATGGGGTGATGTTCGTACACCGACCCGATGATATCGCCGGCAACGGCTCCGATCATGTCCCGGCACCCCCCGCTTCCGGTGACAACACCTTCCGTCCTTCCTGCAGCACTTGGTCAAAGCAGCGTTCGAGGGCCTCGTTGACCCCGCGACAGCCATCGATAACCTGTTCCGCCCACTCGAGGTACTCGTCTCGCCGTTGGCGCGACCAGCCGGTGGGCGGATTCTGCGTCACGTCACGAACGTTACAGATCTTGTCGGCAAGCTTGAGCAGCTTGGCCGGTGCCGAGAGGTGCGGCGCATGTTCGATCTGGAGTCGCTTGCGCTCCGCCTTGGGGAGGTTCTTGTCGTCACTGACGGCTTCAACCAGCAGCCGAATCCGGCGCCCGAAAAGCGCTTCGAGTTCTACAGGAGTGGTCCCGGTATCCTCAATGGTGTCGTGGAGCACGGCCGCAGTCAGAATGGTCAGATCCTCCACCTTGCCGACATTAATGAGGACATCGGCTACTTCCAGGGCATGGTTGATATAGGGTGAAGCATCAGCACCCTTCCGTCGCTGGTTCCGGTGCCGATTGGCGGAAAAAACCATGGCTTTGAACAGGAGGCCCAGCTGATCCATCTCCGGCTGCATTTTCCCCACCTCTATTCGTCGGCTCGAAGCCGCAGCGGGTCTTCCGCCCTCTCTTCAGCACGGATGGCACTCACCATGAGAGAGAGATTCTTCGATTCAGCAGGTACTTGGCCACAACCGACTGGAGGGAATCCCGGGTGGGTTCATTCCGGTAAAGATCCTGCAGAATTCTCAGGTCGGATTCCCACGCCACATCACCGGGCGCCAGCACGCAAAGGCTGCCGGGCTCATACGCTTTTGAGATCCTGTTGTCCCTGTAATAGAAATGGTCGTCGGTGTCTACCGTCGGGAAGGCGCGCATTCCGGGAGGAATCTCGTCCGGCTTGAACCAAAGCTTGATTTCGCGCTCTGCTTCTTCAACCGTAGCCGATGCGTGGATGAGGTTGTCCATGCGATCGCCGACCATTTTCCCCTGGTCGTCAAAAATCGGTACCACCGTGCCCAGGGAGCGGATGCAACCCGGTTTTTCGTCCCTGGCGACATGAGGATTGGTGGGTCCACAGATCCCCCGGACGGTTGTAATGGCATCAGGCCCCTGGTAGACGAGGGCGATAACGCGCTGTTTATCCAGCTCGCCGGGATAGTGGAGCTGCCCGGTGATCATCTCGATAAGGGCTTCGAAAAAGAACTTGCCCCGGTGTTCAGCATAATGCTCCTCCGCCAGCATCCGGATCACATGAACCACCTTGGCCGCCGCAAAGGTCAGGCCGGTATGGAATTCGGACAGCTGAGAGAGCACATAGCCGGTGAGAGAATTCTTCAAGGCATCGGGCTTGATCAGCACCAGGGTTTGTTGCATTGTCTGGGGCATAGCTACTCCTTTCATGGCAGGAACGGCAAAACGGGAACGCCGCGGGGATCATCAGGTCCCGGCAGTACTGTCCTTGAGTCACCAGGCCCGGTGAGGCAAACGACGCCTTCCCCGACCTCCCGGATTCCGCAGGAACAGGCTCATTATGCCGCAGGAAGGGGGCGGTTTACAAGGATCAGTTCAACGGGCACAATCCGACTGAGCCGCTTTCGGTCGTTCGCCCTGGGACTCCTCCTCGAGGTGGGAGGCGCGGGAGTCCAGCGGGCTGGCGTGCGCTTTTGCATGGACATCCCAGGAGCACTGATGGTAAGGGATAGGCGACTCACCGATGAACCTCGAAACGCAGGAGAGAGCAGGTATGGTCAGGCTGCAGCATCGCATTCGGTCACTTGGTGTCATTTTCTGGGTCATGGTTCTGGTCGGAACTCTGGTCGCTTGTGCCAGCACGCCGCCCCCTCCCCCCTCCTCATGCTCCCTTCCGCCGCCTCCCAGCGAGGAGGCCGTGGTGGCTGACAGGCCAATTCAGGTCGTGACGCCCTACTTCCCTCCTCCCGACCGCCTGGACCTCTGCGGCGAACCGGTGCCCCTCGATCTCCAGGACGTACAGGAACGTTTCGACCGGGAATTCACCCTCATCGTCTACAACCACGCCCAGGTCTATCTCTGGCTGAAGCGGATGGAACGCTATTTTCCCTGGATTGAAGAGCGCCTGCGCGCGTATGGTCTGCCTGAAGATCTGAAGTATGTGGCCATAGTCGAAAGCGATTTGCAGCCCAATGTCTGCTCGCCCAAGGGGGCTGCCGGTCCCTGGCAGTTCATGCCCAGCACGGGCACCGCTTACGGGCTCGCTCAGCATGGGTCCTGCGATCGCCGTTATGATTTCGAGCGGGCTACCGAAAGCGCCTTCCGCCTCCTGCGCGACCTCTACGCCCGCCACAAGAACTGGGCCCTGGCCATTGCCGCCTACAACTGCGGCGACGGGCGCATCTACGAGGCCATGCGCAGCCAGCGTGCAACCGATTACTACCATCTGAGGCTGCCCCTGGAAACGGAACGCTATGTCTTCCGAATCCTGGCCGTCAAGGCAGTCCTGGGCAATCCCGGGCAGTACGGCTACCACCTGCCCAAAGGGGCCGGCTATGCCGAACTCAATCTGGATCGGGTAAGGGTAAACCTGGACAGTCCGGTGATGATCACAACCGTCGCCAGCGCGGCGGGGATTACCTACCGTGAGTTCAAACGCCTCAATCCCGAATTCCGCGCGGACGATGTCCCGGCAGGAAGTCACGAACTGAAATTCCCTTCCGGATACGGCAAGAACTTCGAACAAAACTTCAGTGCCTCCCGACCGTCCGCCGGTTCCACGGCAGCACCGCAGGTCGCGGTGGAAACCGCCATACCCACAGAGAGCAAGCGTCCGACAAGCTCACCGGGGCCTGCCGCGAAATCCCCCTCAAAACCGCCCGCCCCGGCGCCGGCAGTGAAGCAGCACACCGTGCAAAAGGGCGAAACCCTGTCCGGTATCGCCCGCCGGTACCAGGTGAACCTCCAGGAGCTCCGTCGGGCCAACAGCCTCAAGCGCGATATCGTGACCCCGGGTCAGAAACTGAAGATTCCCTAGGCGCGAGGCGCGAGGAGGTTGGGAGGGCAATGGGAATGGTTGCCTGATCGCCTCACTCCTCACCCCTATCCAGCCAGAAGAGCAGCGCGTTTTCGAGTTCTTCGAGCTGTTCCGGATCGACCACCTTTTCACCCTGGCTGGTTCGGATGTAGAAGACATCGGCCACCTGGTCGACCTTGGTCGTGATCTTCGCCACATAGATCCGAATCTGCAGTTCGAAGAGAGTGCGGGCAATGGTGTAGAGCAGCCCGACCCGGTCAAGAGTATAGACCTCGAGGATCGTATATTTGGCGTTGGATTCGTTATCCACCAGGATTTTGCTCGGAGAGCGGCGCACCGTCAGCTGCTCGCTTCGACGGGCAGCGGCATGAGCGGCGATGCGATAGTGCAAAGCCAGCCGACCCTGCAGCAACCGCTTGAGATCGTTTCTCACCGCATCCCAGTCGGGTTCGCCGGAGGAGGGTTCGGCAAAGCGGCACTGGAAGATCAGGATGACGACCCCGTCGGTCATCGCGAACACCTGAGCGCCCCGAATGTCCAGATGGTGGAGGGTGAGGATACCGGCGGAGCGGAATACCAGGCCGTTGGTCATCTGGCTCATCAGGGTGATCTCAGCCATCCCCTCTTTTACCGAAGCTTCCAGAACAACCGGTTCATTGCTGCGGCGGAGCTGCCATTCCATCCGGAGGTGCCTGGCTACCGCTCCCGAGGGCATCGAGAGGAGATAACGAGGGGCCAGGTTGGCTAGATAGACTTCCAGCTCGGCGGGGCTCAGCAGATCCGACGCCTCCCTCGCAATCAGACTGCGAAGATGCACCAGGCGTTCGGTGATCGCCTGCGAACTGGGTTCGCCTTTTTCCAGAAGATGGCGGATCCTCTTATAGAGCGCCACAACCGGAGTATCCCGCCATTTTTGATAGCCTCTGGGACCGGTGGCGGCCATATCGGCCAGACTCAGGAGGGCAAGATGGTCCAACCGCTCGGCACTCCCGACGGCAGCAGCGCAGTTGGCCACCATTTCCTCGTCGGCCAGATCCCGCATGGAGGCGTTATCCATGAGCAGGAGGTGCTGCGCGACCAGGAACTGCAGCAACTCGGCCTGGTCTTCGTGCAATCCCAGGCGCCTGGCCACGGCGGGCATCATCTCGCCTCCGTGGCGGGCATGGCCCCGTCCGGAGCTCTTGCCAAGGTCGTGGAGCAGGGCGGCCAGATAAAGCACGGTGGAATCGTCCAATCCCTCCGCCATGAGCGTCAACTCGGGTTCGACCTCACGGTATTCGCCCAGGAAGATGCGCTTCAGTTCTGTGAGGGTCTGAAAATGGTGTTCCTGGAGCGGGTAGAGATGGAAGGCATCGTGCTGGACCAGCCCATGGCTGGCGGCAAGTTCGGGAATGAGTGACACCATGAGCCCCTGATTGTAGAAGGCTCTCACGAAAGGCAACCGCGGATGATCCCGGCGAATCAATTCAAGCAGGCTGTCGCGCACCATGGGGTCACCCGCCGCCGCATCCAGGACATTGCGATGGTGCCGAATCCACTGCCTCGTAACGTTTGCCAGCGGTTTGCCGGTTGCTGCCGCCAGCGCAAAGAGGTGAATGAGCTGGGCGGCCGCGGCGGGGTAGCGATCGGTCTGGACATGGATACGCCCGGAGCGCACGATGATGCCGGCTTCCTCAACCCCCGGCAGCGGCTCCCCCTGCTCCTCGGGATCTTCTCGACTTTCCCGCAAACGCTCCCAGAATTCCTGCGAAACCGCTGCGACCCCATGGAACAGCTGATACACCGACTGCATGAAACTCTCCACCGGCAGAAATCCCGACCGCGCCTGGTAGCCGAGCTTGTCGGCGAGGCGTTCCTGTTGCTCAAAGCTGAGAGTGCTGGTGGAACGGCCAGTCAAAAGGCGAAGCAGGTTGAGGATGCGAGCGTAAGTCTTTTCAGCCTGCTGGAGGATGTCCACCTCCTGGCGCGTCAGATAGCCTCCGAAAATGGCGTCTTCGAGATTCCGCACATTCGAAACGACCCGGCAGGCAGTGCGAATCGCCGAGATTTCCGCAAGCCCCCCCGGGTTCTGCTCAAGGTTCGGTTCCATCCAGTTGCCTGGATCCTCCAGCCATTCCAGGCGTGCTTGGGAAGCGGCGCAGAGGGCACTCAAAAGAAGCTCCTGGCGCTCCCCGAGGAACCCATCGAGGGCTTCATCCAGGCGCTCCGCCAGCTGGCGGTTGCCAGAAATATAGCGGGACTCCAGGAGAAGAGGGAGGAACTCAAGATCCTCGATGGCCCGCGACAAGAGGGAGTCGATGCCGCCCTGGTGGACCTCGACCGTCCACCCCGCATCCACCAGCGGCGACGAGATCTCCTCGATCCACGACTCGCGGCCGGCCGCCGCCTCCGCCCTCAAGAACAGAATGGGCACGGCCTGATTGGGACCCAGGATGCCGCGTCCAAACCCGCCGGCGGCCAGGACCGCGCCGCTCGCTCGAAACTGCTCGGCATTGTGGCTCATCCGGTTGGCTACGCGGTTGTAGAGGGAAATGACGGCGATCTCGAGAAAACTCGTATGCCGACTCAACATCTCCTCGCTGTTGTCGCTGAGGATTTGTTCCCGCTGATTTTTCAGTGATTCTAACAGGCTCTGCATGCCGCTTACCTCATTCTCGCGCGGGGGTTAGCCAGAAACTTGCAGCCCCTTGCAGGAAAGGGGGCAAGCGAAGGTCCCTGGCTCCTTTCTCCGTGCCAGGCTCTATCAGGTTCCACAAAGCACCTTTCAATCATCTTGCACAGCCAGGGAAACCATGTCAAAAGAATTATCCGCAACCGGTAATGAGTGAAGTCTTGGTATTACTCATGGTCACCACGAACACGCCTCGGCATGTTTGGGGAACGGCCGCGAAATGAGGAGTTGGCTGTGATTGCGATCCTGGACTATCGGGCCGGCAATCTGACCAGTGTGGCAAGAGCCTTGGATTTCCTTGGCTTTCCGTGTGAGGTGACCGCTTCCCATCAGCACATCAGGGCCGCCGAACGCATCATTTTTCCAGGCGTGGGGGCCGCCGGCAAAGCCATGCATGATCTCAGGGAACTGGGCCTGGATTTTCTGCTTAGAGAGCGCTTCGAGGCCGGAGTTCCGATCCTGGGGATTTGTGTGGGGTTGCAGGTGCTGTTTGACAGCAGCGAGGAGAATGACACCACCTGCCTCGGTATCTTTCCCGGCCGCGTGCGGCTCTTTCCCAGGGATCTCCGGAATGAACGGCACGAACCGCTGAAGGTCCCGCACATGGGGTGGAACGAGGTGGTCTTCACGCAGCCTCACCCGGTATTCACCGGGGTACCGGCCGGCAGTGAATTCTACTTCGTCCACAGCTACTATCCCGATCCGGCTGACCCGGCCCATGTCCTGGGCCGCACAGACTATGGGCTTCCCTTTGCAGCCGTCGTGGCTCAGGGCAACCTGGCGGCAGTCCAGTTTCATCCGGAAAAGAGCGGCCCACCTGGATTGCAGATCCTTCGCAACTTCTGTCAGTGGGACGGCCATACTTCATGAACCAGAAACCAACCGAGATGGAGCACCGGCCGGCCCGGTCCCAATTCCTGGCTCCCGGCGCCTCCCTACTCTCCTGACGGAGCTTTCATGCTGAGCAAGCGCATCATTCCCTGCCTGGACGTGCGGGAAGGCCGGACGACCAAAGGGATCAAGTTCCGAGACAACATCGATATCGGCGATCCCGTCGAAATGGGGCGGTTTTACTACGAGGAAGGCGCCGATGAAATCGTATTCTACGATATCACTGCTTCGAGCGATCGGCGGCCGATCATGCTCGACGTGGTGCGCCGCGTCGCGGCCACTATCTTCATTCCATTTTCCGTGGGTGGAGGCATCCGCACCCTCGATGACATGCGCGACGTGCTCCTGGCCGGAGCCGAAAAGGTGAGTGTCAACTCGGCCGCCGTCCGTAACCCGGAAATCATTCGGCAGGGAGCCGGGGCGTTCGGCAGCCAGTGCATCGTGCTCGGCATGGATGTCAAACAGGTAGGTCGCTCAACAACTATCCCATCCGGCTATGAGGTCGTCATCGACGGCGGGCGCAGAGCCATGGGAATCGATGCCCTCTGGTGGGCCCAGGAAGCCGAACGGCTCGGAGCGGGCGAAATCTGTCTCAACTCGATCGATGCCGACGGCACCCAGGACGGTTATGAACTGCACCTCACCCGCCTCATCTCCACCCGTGTGGGTATCCCGGTCATCGCGTCCGGCGGCGCCGGCAAACCCGACCATCTTCTCGAAGTCCTCTCCCAGGGCCGAGCCGATGCCGCCCTCATCGCTTCCATGGTGCACTATGGCACCTATACCATCAGAGGAATCAAGGAATTCCTCGATGAACGCGGGGTGAAGGTTCGCAAAACCTGGTGAGAAAGAATCACGGGTTGCGGCCGCAAGGCTGCGCCAAAGGCCATGCGGTAGCGGGCGTCTAACCGTAATTCCCCCGTCGGCAGCGCATCAACCCGCAACTCGCAACCCGCAACCCGTCACCCCCCACCACCCCGCGCCCACTCACAGGTGCATCGCAAGCCCTCTCGCAGGGATACCCGCGGCTCCCAGCCCGTGGCCCTGCCAAAGGCCGCGGTCGACGCCAGGGAAAACCGGATATCGCCGGGACGTTCCGGGCCGAAAACCACGCCCTCGCGATTTCCCGCCAGGTCATTCACGGTTTCCGCCAGCTCCAGGATGCTCGTCCGTTGGCCCGTGCCGATGTTGTACACTCTTTTCGAACCGCCCTCGCCGGCACGGCACAGCCTCGCGGCATGAAGGTAGGCTTCCACCACGTCCATCACATAAATGAAATCTCTTATTTGCCGCCCATCACCGAAGATGGTGAGCGGCTTTCCGGCCAGGGCCAGCGAGACGAACCGTGTGATCGCGCCGCTGTAGGGACTGCCGGGGTCCTGCCGGGGACCGTAGATGTTGAAACAGCGGAGTGCCGCTCCGCAGGCACTCGCAGCCACTTCCCGGGATGCCAAATATTTGGCCCGACCGTAGGGACTCAGATGATGGGTGTCATCCGCAGCATATTCTTCCAGGAGCGGCAATCGTTGATCGTCACCGTATTCCGCAGCGGAACCGGCGAACACAAAGGCCTTGAACCCGAGCCCCGCCGCCTCGTGGAGCAGGTTCACCGTGGCCTGCTGGTTCACTTCCATGGTAGCTTCGGGGTGCTCTACCGAATATGGCACACTGACGATGGCTGCGAGGTGAAAACATGTTTCGAGGTCGCGATACCGGGTTTTTAAATCGTGGAGCAGGCCGCTCTCGGTGACGGACCGTTCATGGAATGCAAAGTTGGGGTGTTCCAGGAATGAGTCCAGATTCTCCCGGTGGCCGGAAAAGAAGTTGTCCACCCCCACTACATAGTGCTGTTCAGCGAGCAATCGTTCAGCCAGATGGCTCCCGACGAACCCCGCCACCCCGGTGACCAGACACCGCGCCCCTGGATACGGCCCCATCATACCTTCTGCCTCCAGCCCAGCGCCTTTTGCGCTCAAGGCGAAATCGCCTCCCTGGCTGCCTCGATAACACCTTCGACCAGTGCCCGTATTTCGTTCAGCCGCTCGGGTGTGCCCGCTTCATAACGGAGCACCAGCACCGGCTGAGTGTTTGAGGCCCGGACCAGGCCCCAGCCATCCTGGAAGACGATGCGGGCGCCGTCCACCTCGATGATCTCCAGGTTCATCTCCCGAAAGCGGCGCTTGGCCTGTTCCACCACCTCGAACTTGATGGGATCGGGGCAGGGCACCCGGATTTCCGGGGTGGTACAGGTAACGGGAACCCCCTCCAGCAGCTCCGGGATGGTCTTCCCGCTGTTGGCCAGGATTTCCAGGAGCCGGCAGGCGGCGTACAGCCCATCGTCGAAGCCAAAATAGCGGTCTTTGAAGAACATGTGGCCGCTCATCTCACCAGCCAGGACTGCGTCCACTTCCTTCATCTTCGCCTTGATCAGAGAATGGCCGGTACGCCACATGACGGCCTTTCCGCCGCGCTTCCGGATGTCGTCGTAAAGGGTCTGCGAGCATTTCACCTCCGAAATGAAGGTCGTGCCGGGGCGGCGGGAGAGAATCTCGCGGGCGAAGATGAGCATCAGCTTGTCGCCGAAAACCGGTTCCCCGCGATGGTCAACCACTCCAAGCCGGTCGCCGTCGCCATCAAAGGCAATCCCCACTTCGAGCTTTTCACGCTTAACCAGAGCGCGCAGATCAACCAGGTTGTCGAGCACGGTGGGGTCCGGTTCGTGGTTCGGGAAGGTGCCGTCCATGTCGCAATAGAGCGGAAACACCTCACAGCCCAGCCGCTCGAGTACGGGCAGGATCACCGGACCGGCAGTGGCATTCCCGGCATCCACGCCGACCCTCAGGCGACGGGGCATTTGAATATTGCCCACCACGAAATCCATATAGGGGGTAAGGATATCGTACGGCGAGGACTGACCGGCGCCGGTCGCAAAATCGCCTTCCGCCATGAGGGTGCGAAAGCTCTGAATCTCAGCCCCGTAAATGGTGTCGAACCCGTTGCAGATCTTGAAGCCGTTGTACTCGGGCGGATTATGACTGGCGGTGATCATGACCCCGCCGTCCCGGTTCAAATGGCGGATGGCGAAGTAGAAAACCGGGGTCGGCACAACCCCGATGTCAATCACCTCAAGGCCGGTGGTCAGCATGCCTGCCACCAGGCAATCCCGGAAAAGCTCGGAGCTGAGGCGGCAGTCCCGGCCGATCACCGCGTATCGTTTCTGCTGGCGCGCCAGGTAGGTGCCAAAAGCTTTTCCGAGGAGGACCACATCCTCCTCTTGAATCTCTTCCCCGACGATGCCCCGGATGTCGTATTCACGAAAGGTGTTAGGATCCATTGAGCATCTCCTTCGACCGGCAATGATTCCTTGAATGATGAGGGGAAGCGGCACTGCGGGTTCAGTAAGACCCGGCAGCCTTGAGCGGAGGTGGCACTGCCGGCACGGGCCGCCCGCAAGGCGCGATGGTCGTAGGCCTCGGACGCTGCTCCGGACGGCCCGTACCTGAAGTCGGCAAGATGACAGGGATCAGCGCATGCTGCGCCGACGAGCGGTGGTACGGGAGAAGTGTTCGATCAGTGATGCCCCCCGTCGCCCCCTTCCTTCAAACGCTTGAAAGTGAGGACTGCCGCCGCCAGCAGGCCAACCCCAATGAACGTGAGAGCGGCATAAAGCGCGACAAAGAAAATGGCATGGCTGGGATCGTACCAGGGGATGTCGTGGGGCAGCATGCTGGCAACGCTGCGCTTGAGATCCGCGCACAGAAATTCACCGAAAGGTAACATAGCCAAACTCCTCGTTGAAAAGACGATCATGGGCAGCTCACGAAATTCGTGAAACGTTTAGCAAAGATTCATGTCGCGGTCAATGGCAAAACTCGCCTTCAACCACCCTCGAAAACAATGACGCCTCCGCCGAGGAAAGCCTTTGACAGCGCCTCGCCTGACTGCCTATAAAGAGCATCATCGTTGCGATTGCGGCAGGAAAAGGAAATGCCAGAGCGGGGTTGCCCTGATCATGAAAAACGTCTTCTCCAATGTGCTAGAAGCCATCGGCAATACACCGTTGATTCGGATCAATCGTCTGAATCCCAACCCGCAGGTCACGCTTTACGCTAAATGGGAGGCCAAGAACCCCGGTGGCTCGATAAAAGACCGACCAGCCCTCACCCTCATCGAGACCGCCGAACGGGAGGGCATCCTGACGCCCACCAAGATCATCATCGAGGCCACCAGCGGCAACACCGGCATCGGCCTGGCCATGGTGGCGGCGGTCAAGGGATACCGCATTGTCCTGGCGATGCCGGAAACGGCCAGCCTCGAGCGGCAGAAAATTCTCAAGGCTTTCGGGGCAGAGCTGTTGCTGACGCCGGGCAACAAGGGGACGGACGGCGCCATTGAAGAGGTGTATCATCTTGTGCGCGAGCACCCGGACCTCTATTTCATGCCCGACCAGTTCAACAGTCCGGCGAATCCTGCCGCCCACCACTTTCATACCGGTCCGGAAATCTACGATCAGACCGATGGCAAGGTCGACGTCGTGGTGGTGACGCTCGGCACTACGGGAACGGCCATGGGCATCCTGCAGGCCATGAAGGAACGCAACCCGGCGATTCAGGTGATCGGCGTCGAGCCCTACCCCGGCCACAAGGTGCAGGGCCTCAAGAATATGAAGGAATCCTATGTTCCCGGAATTTTCCAGCGCCACGCCCTGGACGGAATCGAGAATGTCAAGGATGAAGAGGCCTTCGAGATGGCTCGGCGACTGGCCAAGGAGGAAGGCATCTTTGCCGGGATGAGTTCCGGGGCGGCCATGGCGGTGGCCGCCCGCCTTTCGGCCCAGCGTACCGATGGAATCATCGTGACCATTCTCCCCGACGGCGGTGACCGCTATCTCAGCACCAACCTCTTCACCACCCTGCTCGAACCCGACTTTCGGTTCTACAACCTGATGCAGCGTCAGAAGGTGGATTTCAAGCCGCTCCAGGAAGGCAAGGCGCGCATCTTCGTCACCGGCCCGCCCCTCGATAAGCCGCTTGCCATCCAGGAATTACGCCGTTTTCTGCTGGCTGACCTGTTGACTCGCTTTCTGCACCTGAAAGACTTCGCCGTCAATGCCGTGATCCTGGTCCCCGATCTGGACAGCAGTGCCATCCAGGAAGCGCGAACGGCCGGTCTCGACCATACCGTCTATGCGCAGCAGCAGCTGGACCGCTTCCTGAACGACCTGCAAACCCTTGGAATCCAGCGCACGTTCAGCTGCCCCCGAGCCAGTGAGCATGTCGACACGATCATCGACTTCACCCGCACGCTCATCAACAAGGGCACGGCTTACGAGAAGCTGCGGTCGGTCTACTTCGACCTTTCGACCAGCAGCAACTATGGAGTGCTCTCGAAGGTCGATCCCAAGAAAATCCATCTCGGCAAGACCGTCGACCTCGAGGCCTACGAGAAGCTCAACCCCCGAGATTTCACCCTGCTCAAACGCTCCACCCTGGCCGAACTGAAGCAGGGGGTCTTCCTCAAGACCGACTGGGGCAACGTCCTGCCGACCTGGCATATCGCTGCCGCCTCGGTGGCAATCCATGATCTCGGCTCACCCATCGACATCCACGTGAGCAGTGTCGACTTTCTCTTTCCGCATCTGGAAAACCTGCGCGAGATCGGCGAAGCTATAACCGGCAAGCCCTTCGCCAATATCTGGATGCTCTGCGAACGCATCTGGTCCGCCCAGACTGAAAAGCAGTCTGGCCAGATCGATGAGAACCTCGCCATCGGTGATTTCCTGGCCGCTGGCTACACCGCCATGGAAATCCGCTACTGGCTGTTGACCACCCACTACCGTAAACCGATCCACATCACCGCCGAGAACATTCTCAACGCCCGGCGCGGCTACAACCGTCTCAAGGAATTCATCAGCCGCGTGCAGCACGCCCAAAGCGGCAACCGCGAGAACGAAGCACTCCCCGAACTCGTCTTCACCCTGGAACAGAGCTTTCTCGAGGCGCTGGGCGACGATTTGAACCTCCCGCCGGCCTTGGCGCAACTCTTCCGCTTCGTGCGCCAGGTGAATCCCATTCTCGATCAAAGCACCTTCAACGAAGCGCAACGCACTCAGATTCTGGAGGTGTTGAAGAAGCTGAACGGGCTCATGGGCGTTTTTGACATGGAACTGCAACCCTTGAGCACCGAGGAACGGTCGCTCATCAAGCAGCGCGAGGAAGCCCGCCAGGCCAGGGACTGGGCCGAATCCGACCGTCTTCGGGACGAACTCGCCTACCGCGGCCTGCGGGTGATCGATACCACCACCGGTACCCGCTGGGAACGGCTCTAACTCAGTCCCAACAAACAACCGCCAGCTTTCACCACGAAGCACACGAACCGTATGAAGTGAGTATTTCGTATGTCTTCGGAGGTCTTGGTGTAACTTCGTGGATGAAAGTGGTCAAAATGCCTGAAAGCGGTTGACAGGTAACCTGCAACCGGCCCCCCGCAACTCTTCGCCGCCGACCCATGGGATAACCCGAGCTCATCTAGACAAAGTCCCACACGCTTTCGGCCAGGCTGGCGGAGCGGGTGGCTTCGAAGAGTCGCAGGGCCTCTTCGTAGGCGTGATCCGAGATCCGCTTCTTGCAGGCTTGTGGAATGGCGTTCAGCTTGGCAGCAAAGGGTTTGTTGGCGTTCTTGATGTTGCCGCCGGTATTCTTGGTGTCCACGGCCCAGGCCATCATTTCCTGCCACAATTCATCCGGAATGCCGCGGTAGGGGCGCTTGATGTACTCGCGGTTCTCGGTGGTGACGGCGTTGCCGTTCTGGTTCATGGCCAGTCCAAAAGCAATGTTCTGCCACAGGGTACCGACGTTGCCCTTGCGAATGCCGTACTCGATGAAGGAGGAAATCTTGTCGAGAGAGGTGCCGGTGATGCCGTGTTGAGCGATGTCTACGGTCCAGGGCTGGATGGATTTCCAGATGCTGGCGGTGAGGTCCAGTTGAATGCCTTCGTGAGTGGTGCCGAAGTAGGTACCGTGGATGGAGCCGTTGTTGATGGCAAGGAGATTGGGCCGGATCTTCTTTTTATCCAACTCACCGATGAACCACTCCGCTTCCTCGGGCTGGGTAAAGCCCTCGGCGCTGCCGCTTTTGGCTCCAATTTCCCCCAGTTCCACTTCCAGCGCCAGCCCTGCTTGAATGATCGGCTGGGCGAGGGTTGAGGTAGCAGCCAGATTGTGCTGGTTTTCCATGTGTGACGCATCGATGGCGAATGAAGTGAATCCTGCTTCCATCTGCCGGGCGATGAGCGATCCGACGCTTTCCACCTCTTCCAGCTTCTTCACGGTGATGTGGTCGGCATGAACGGCGAAGGGAACTTCGGTGTTTCCCAGCCGCTCGTTTTCCTGGACGATGTATTCGACGAAGGACGCCGGAGTGAATTCCGTATAGCCCAGTTCCGACTTGGCGATCTCGTACATGACCGGGGCTTTGGCGGCCATGGACGCGAGCACGATGCCCTCCACCGGCAGGCGGCAGCGCATATTGCACGCCATGATCATGGCCTTGTGTTTTCTGGCGGCTTCCAGCATCGGGCGGGCATTGAAAAGGGGTACGATACTGTTGGGGAAACGCTTTTTGACGTTCGCCGGACGACCATCCACTTTCAGGGTACTCATGTCTTTCACCTCCACAGATCTATTTGGACTGATTATGCCTTTCGGGAGGCATCACCTGCACCACCCGGACCGAAATTCCCAAACCTCTGAAAGATCCCTGGCACCAAGCGCCTGGAGCGGCATACGCCGGTCGCTCAGGGGTTCTTGCCACGTAACCAGGGCGTTGACGATGAAGCATAATGGAAAAGGCTGCTTCCTGGCAACCCTATCCCCTCGCAGCCGGGAAAAGGGTAAACGTTTTCCCCTTCGTCGGGAATCACCTCCAGTTTTCTCAGAGCTTTCTGTTGACAAACGAATTTCGGGTTGATACAAGAAAATCGAAGCGTTGGTTTTAGCCTCTCAATCGCCTGCGGCAATTCGAACTCCAATCTTTTTTCATCATACGAACTCCTCAAGCTGGCGGCTGCCAGTGGGATTGCTTTTTCCTTCACCCCGGTTGTCATCCTAATTGCTGATCGTGATGGACCGCCCCGGCGGGCGGTATAAGGTTAACTGGTCCATTAATCAACCCCTATGAAGGAGGAAGCCATGTCAGATCAGTTGTTTCCCGTTCCGGACGCCTGGGTTAAAGCAGCCTGGGTGGACAACGACAAGTATCTGCAGATGTATGAACAGTCGGTCAAGGATCCCGAAGGCTTCTGGGGTGAGCATGCCAAGCGTCTGGATTGGTTCAAACCCTGGACGAAGGTGAAAGAAGGCTCTTTTGAGGGCGATGTTCAAATCAAGTGGTTTACCGACGGCAAATTGAATGTGAGCTACAACTGCCTGGACCGCCATCTGGAAAAACGCGGCGATCAGATCGCCCTCATCTGGGAAGCGGACGATCCGGCCGTCAGCAAATTCATCACTTACCGGCAATTGCATGAAGAAGTTTGCAAGTTTGCCAATGTTCTGAAGTCGTTGGGGCTTCGGAGAGGTGATCGGGCCACCATCTATCTGCCCATGATCCCGGAACTGGCGGTAGCCATGCTGGCCTGCACCCGCATCGGCGTCATCCATTCCATCGTCTTCGGCGGTTTTTCGCCGGATTCCCTGGCGGGACGCATCCAGGACTGCCAGGGCAGGGTGGTGATCACCGCTGATGAAGGGCTGCGCGGAGGCAAACCCATCCCGCTGAAGGCCAATACCGACGAAGCGGTCCAGAAGTGTCCCGTCGTCGAAAAGATTGTCGTGGTGAAGCATACGGGTGGTCAGGTCCCCTGGACGCCCGGACGGGATCTCGAGTGGGGCAAGCTCATGGCGGAAGCCTCTGCCGACTGCCCACCGGAAGAGATGGACGCCGAGGACCCGCTCTTCATCCTCTACACCTCCGGTTCCACCGGCAAGCCCAAAGGTGTCCTGCACACCACCGGCGGCTATCTGGTCTACACCTCCATGTCCCACCAGCACGTCTTCGATTATCACGATGGCGACATCTACTGGTGTACCGCAGACATCGGCTGGGTGACCGGCCACAGCTACATCGTCTATGGCCCTCTGGCCAACGGCGCCACTTCGGTCATGTTCGAGGGTGTGCCCAACTATCCGGATTGGTCTCGCTTTTGGAACGTGGTTGATAAGCATCAGGTGAATATCATCTATACCGCGCCGACGGCTATTCGAGCCCTGATGCGACAGGGCGAAGCACCGGTGAAGAAGACCTCGCGCAAAAGCCTGCGCCTGCTCGGCACCGTGGGCGAGCCCATTAATCCCGAAGCCTGGCTATGGTACTACAATGTGGTCGGTGAACGACGTTGCCCCATCGTTGACACCTGGTGGCAGACGGAAACCGGCGGGATTCTGATCACCCCTCTGCCCGGCGCCACCGCTCTCAAACCGGGTTCCGCAACCCGGCCGTACTTCGGTCTCAAGCCGGCGATCATCGATGCCGAGGGGAACTTCCTCGAGGGGCCGGGAAAGGGTAACCTGGTCATTACCGATTCCTGGCCGGGTATGCTGCGCACCGTGTACGGCGATCACGAACGCTTCAAACAGACCTATTTCTCGGCCTATAAGGGTCTCTACTTCACCGGTGATGGCGCCCGCCGGGACGAGGACGGCTACTACTGGATCACCGGGCGGGTCGATGATGTCATCAACGTCTCCGGCCACCGCCTCGGGACGGCCGAGGTGGAGAGTGCGCTGGTGGCTCATCCCGCGGTCGCTGAGGCGGCAGTGGTTGGCTTCCCCCACGAGATCAAAGGGCAGGGGATCTATGCTTATGTGACCCTGAACGCCGACCGCCAGTCCTCTGATGAGCTGCGCAAAGAGCTCATTTTGTGGGTGAGGAAAGAAATCGGAGCTATTGCCGCACCTGACTTCATTCAATGGGCACCCGGCCTGCCCAAAACACGTTCGGGCAAGATCATGCGACGGATTCTGCGCAAGATCGCGGCCAATGACATTGCGGATCTGGGCGACACCAGCACGCTCGCTGAACCGGCGGTGGTTGAGGATCTCATCAAGAACCGTCAGGCCGCCCAGGGGTAGAACCTCCAACTATACCGAGGGGGAGCACCCTCCTCGGTTTCAGCCTTGCTGGCTCCCTGGAAGTCTCGTCCCTACCGGAAGGCTCGGGTTCTCACCGGCCACGGCGCAAACCTTCTGACTTCCACCCAGCAAGGCATACCCGCCCGAGCTCCCGGAATGCTTGCTTCCAATCCCATTAGCGGGATCCAAACCTTGACTTGTCCGCTGGACTTGAAACGGGTTAAGATCCTTGCCGGGTTTCTGGTTCTGACCTGCATCAGAGGCAACCGAACGAGCAGATTTGGTCTCTTACCTGAAGCGTGTCGAGCAGCAGCGGCAGACACGTGCGAAATGAGGAAGGAGCTCATGCGAAGAACAGGTCTGTTGTATGATGAGCGGTTTTTACGCCATTGCACCAGTCCGGCTCATCCGGAACGCGCCGACCGACTCGAGGCCGCTTACCGGGCGCTGGAGGAAGATGGCCTGCTGGCGCAACTCACTCTCATTCAGGCAACCCCAGCGAAATTGACATGGATCGAACGGGTGCATTCCCCTAAACATATCTATCGCTTCGAAGAAGCATGCCTGCTTGAACTCGGGGAACTGGACCACCCTGACAATGAGATCTGCAAAGACAGCTATGACGTGGCCCTGCTGGCCGTCGGGGGCATTCTCAAAACCATCGATCTCATCATGGAAGGGACCCTCGACAACGCCTTCTGCGCGGTCAGACCTCCCGGCCATCATGCTGAAATCAATCGCGCCCTCGGTTTCTGCTACTTCAACAACGTGGCCATCGCCGCCAGATACCTGCAGGAACAGTGGGGGGTTCCGCGGGTGGGCATAGTTGATATTGATGCCCATCACGGCAACGGCACGCAGCAAATCTTCCTGGGTGATGCCAGTGTCTTTTACTATTCCATCCATGAGCATCCATCCTTTTCGTTTCCGGGAACCGGGCGGGACTTCGAGCGCGGCGTTGACGAAGGTCATGGTTATACCCTCAACTCCCCGGTGCTCCCCGGCCAGGGCGATGAAGCCTACCAGGAGGTGCTGGCACGCGATCTGTTCCCGGCATTTGTTTCCTTCCAGCCCGAAGTGATCCTGCTTTCAGCTGGTTTTGATGCCCACCGGGACGACGATATGTCGAATCTCAGTCTCTCCACCGAGGGGTACTCCTGGATCATGCACCGGATGATGGAACTCGCCGATGAGTATGCCGGGGGACGCCTTCTTTCGGTGCTCGAAGGGGGCTATGCCATCCAGCGCCTGCCTGAGTTGATCAGGAACCACCTGCAAATCCTGCTCGGGAAATGAATCCCTCAGATCATTGGACCCAAAGGAGGACACGATGTTCATCGACAAAAGCATGACGCGGGAGGTCATCGCCATCAACCCCGAAACCACCATTGCGGAAGCGGCAGGGTTGCTCGCCAGGCACCGTATCCGCCATCTTCCTGTGACCGCGAGCGACGGCAAGCTGGTCGGAATCGTCACCGACCGGGATATCCGCAGTGCCATGCCCTCCAGCGTGGCGACCGGAGAAGAGGCGGAAAAGGAGCGGGAACGGGTTGCCCAGCGCCAGGTCAAGGACATCATGACCACCAAAGTCGTGACGGTCTCGCCCATGAACACCCTCGAAGATGCGCTGCTCTTGATGCAGCAAACGAAAGTTGGCGGATTTCCGGTAGTGGACGCCCACGGCCTGCTGCTCGGCATCATCTCCATTCGCGACCTCATGCGAGCCTTCATCAACGTGCTGGGGATCGAAGAACCTGGCACGCTGCTCTGCATTGTGGTCGAAGACAAGATCGGACAGTTGAAGAAGATCGTCGACGCCATCACCGAGGAACGCATCTCGTTTGGATCGATCCTGGTTGCCCGGTATTGGGAGGAGGGCAAGCGCGCCGTGTTCCCGTACCTCCTTACGAGCAATGTGGCCCGCGTCAAGGCCAAATTGGAAGGCCTCGGCTTTGCCCTGCTCAACCCCATGCAATGGAACCTCGACCAATTGCCGAAAAACAAAAAGCCCTGATTACTGGTCAGGGCGGGAAATGAGGCCGGAAATAAAGCTTGATATGGAGCATTGGAAGCTTTATGGTACCTCTCCGCCGGAGGGCTAAATCGGCTGGGTTTTTTGCATTTTGGAGTGGTGGGAAGTGAATTCATGAAAACGAGACTTCTGGGTTTTGCACTGCTGCTTGCCGGATGCTGTTGGATTTTTGGGTCACCCGTGGTCGCCGATGACGAAGAATACCACGCCGTCGTGCGCCGGTTTGAATATCGCATCCCCGATAACACCGTCGTAGGAGCACCGCTCTGGTATAAAATCGGCGAGAAGGAAACAATGCTCGATATCGCGCGAAAACATGGTCTCGGGTATAATGAGGTGGATCTCTTGTTTCCCCGCATGGACGCCTGGATTCCTCCCACCGGCAGGAAGGTTTCCATCCCCACGTTCTGGGTGCTCCCCCCGACTCAGCATCAGCAGTTGGTAATCAACCTGCCGGAACTCAGACTGTATTACTTCGAGAAAGGCTCCGCCACGGTCCAGACCTACCCCATCGGCATCGGCGACGAAGGGTGGGAGACTCCCCTGGGAACCTTCCACATCAACGACAAGAGGGATCATCCAACGTGGTATATTCCTGCCTCACTGCAGGAGAAGTATGGGATGGCGTCCATGCCTCCCGGCCCGGAAAATCCACTGGGGGATTATGTTATGAAGTTTTCCGCCGGTGCTTATGGAGTCCATGGGACGGCTATGCCGTGGGGGGTCGGTCGCCTGGTCAGCCACGGCTGTATTCGACTTTACCCGGAACACATCAAGATCCTGTATCCCCAGGTGCCCATGGGAACCAAACTGGAAATCATCTATGAGCCCCTTAAATTCGGACAGCGCAACGGGCAGCTGTTTATCGAAGCGCATCCCGATGTGTATCGAAAAATTCCTGACTATAACCAGTATGCCCTCAGCAGATTGGCCCAACACCCGCTGGCAAAAACTGTCGATCAGAAGCAATTCCTCATGGCCGTGAAGCTGCAAAATGGCGTTCCGACTAATGTTTCACGGTTTGCCGCGGATGAGGTCTCTTTGAAGCTCGTGGAGAACATGCCCTAACTCCAATCACAAGGCGGGAGAATGCAGCGGGTCAAGAAAAAACTTCTTGATTTTCTAAAACGCCTAGAGTAGCCTGAAATTGTTCTCAAAAAGTTGCGGGAAGCGAAGGCAGTTCCCAAGAGCTTTTGCGGTGGATTCAATGAAAAAGGGAGGGGGTGGTAGGAGGCACGTCAATCGGTTTTTCGTGTGAATGGTTGGTTTTATCAACACAAGGGCAAGATTAAGGATCGAAGGAGGAAAGAGTTATGAAGAGAATAATGTCAGTATTGCTCCTGGTGGCTTTTGCGTTCACCGTGGTTGGTTGCGCGTGTGTAGAAGAGAAGAAGTGTGTCGAGCTCTGCCAGACAGCTCTGGACAAGGCTCAGCAGGTCGAGCAGTCCTGTGCGAATTATGCCAAGCAGGCTGAAGCCGCAGCCATGAAAGCAGAAGCTGCCGCTCGCCGGGCTGAAGCCGCAGCCGACAAGTGCGAAAATATTTTCATGAAGAAGATGAAGAAGTAAGTATTTCTTTGCAATAATATCCAGGTGCAGGAAAAAGCCGCTGAACGAATACTCAGCGGCTTTTTTAGTTCTCCGATAACCGGTCAGGCGGCGGCGCGAGAGGTTGGCGCAACATCCCAGGCCAGGATCGCGCGTCACGGCTCCTGGGGTTTTTCAGCATTCCCAAAAACAAACCGGCTCACGAGGTTTTCCAGATCCAGCGGCGGCTGCGTGTCCCGGATCGTACCACCGGCTTTTAGATACTCGTCCGAAGCGCCGGGGCTGATTGAAACGTATTTGTCGCCAATGATTCCCATGGTCTTGATGCTGGCAATGGCATCCTCTTCAATCAGTACCCCCTTGTGGATATTGAGCGTCAGGAGGGCCCGGCCGTCATTCAGCTGGATATCCTTTACCTGGCCGATGGTCACTCCGGCCATGGTCACCATGGCTTTGTTCTTCAATCCGGCAACATTGGAAAACGTGGCCAGAACATCATAGTCAGATGTCCTCCATAACTTGACATCGCCGAGTTTGAAGGAAAGATACCCAAGACATAAGAATCCGACTAACAAGAACAAGCCGACCCCTAACTCAAGACCTTTTCTCTCCATTTGCTCAATCCTTTACTGCTCAGAGCAGAATCGAGGTAACCAGATAATCTCCCGCAAGGATCGTGACCGAAGAGAGTACCACCGCATTGGTCGTCGCCCGGCTCACCTCTTCCGGCCCGAAATTACCTTCATCAAGGCCAGCATAGTATCCCTTGTAGGTGCAAATCCAGATCATCACCACGGCAAAGCACAGGGACTTGACAATCCCCATGTAGACATCCTCCCAGACCACGCTCTGATAAACCCCGTCCAGGTAGGCGCCGGGGCCCACGCCCAGCAGCTCCACCCCAATCACATAACCGCCGAAGATCCCTACAACATCACAAAAGGCGGTGAGCAGCGGCAGGCAGATGAGGCACGCGAGCAGCTTTGGGGTGATGAGGTAGGCATACGGGTCGATGGCCATGCACTCGAGGGCATCGATTTGCTCGTCGATCCTCATGATCCCGATTTCGGCGCACATCGCCGACCCGGCCCGCCCCGTGACCATCAACGCCGAGAGCACCGGCCCCAGTTCCCGGATCAGGCTGAGGGCCACCCCGGAACCCAGTAACCCTTCGGAACCGAACTTGGCCAACGTGTAGTACCCCTGAAGGCCAAGCACCATCCCGGTGAAGGCGGCGGTAAAACCGATGACGAAGAAAGATTTGGTGCCGATGAAATGAATTTGCTTCACCACCGGCCAGTATTTACCCGGTGGTCTTAAGATTCCCCGGATCATATAGCCCAGGAAGAGGCCCATTCGGCCAAGGTAAGCAAGCCGCGTCAGGGTATACGCGCCGAGTGACTGGAGCAGACGGCTCATAGAACAGCCCCGATCATATTATCCTTCATTATTATCGGCAATCTCACGCAATCCGCCCTCCACCATCCACCCTCCGACACCCATCACCCATCACCCATCACCCGTCATCCATCATCCGTCATCCATCATCCGTCATCCGTCATCCGTCATCACACCCTTCCGCTCTCGCGTCCAGCAAGACGAGACAGGTAGCCGGCAGGATTCACCGTCACCGGATCGGCAGCTCTACCCAGAAACTGCTGCACCCTCGGGTCGCTGCTCGCCCGGATTTCCTCGGAGCTGCCCGCTGCCAGCAACCGTCCCCGGTCCATGACCACCATGCGATCGGCGATGTGAAAGGCGCTTTCGAGTTCATGGGTTACCACGATAATCGTCATGCCGAGGGTATCGCGCAGTTCGAGAATCAGTCGATCCAGGCCGGCGGCGGTAATCGGATCGAGGCCCGACGACGGTTCGTCGACGAACAGGATCTCCGGATCCATGGCCAGCGCTCGTGCCAGTCCTGCCCGCTTGCGCATGCCGCCGCTCAACTGGGATGGCATGTAGTCTCCAACATCCGCCAGCCCGAGCAATTTGAGTTTGATCAGGGCCATGATCCGAATGGTCTCATCCGCCAGACGGGTGTGAACCTTGAGAGGAACCGCGATATTATCGACAACACTCATTGAATTGAAAAGCGCGCCGCTCTGAAAGAGGACCCCGATGCGACGCCGATAGGTTCGCAGTTCCTCTTCCGTGAAGGCGCCCAAATCCCTTCCGTCCACCAGGACTTGATTCGGTCCGGTCGGCTTCAATCCGATCAGATGCCGGAGGAGGGTGGTCTTGCCACACCCGCTCACGCCCATGATGACCGTGATCTGCTGGCTCGGGATTCCGAAGCTGATATCGAAGAGCACCTGCTGACGATGATAGGTACTGTTCAATCCCCTTACCGTGATGAGGTCGGGGGCCGGTCTGGACAGGTCATTCATGGGGGGCATCCTCAGTTGTCATGATCTGATCGAGGCCCGCCAGGTGCAGCAACCTCCGTGCGTTTTCACTCAGGCCCGTCAGACGCAGACTTGCGTCATGAGCCACAAGGCCCCTCCAGAGCTCCACCAGCATCGCCATTCCGGCCGTATCGAGTTGGGTCACCCGGACCATATCCAGGGACAATACTCGCGTCTCTCGCTTTTTTGCATAACCAAGCAGGCGGTTGCGGAGCCCCGGAACGGACGTGAGATCCACCGGACCTTCGAGGACAACCGTGACCACGCCATCCCTGATCAATGGCTTCCTGGGCAGTACTGGAGCTGCCATGCCTGCCTTCCGCTCCTGCCATGGAGGTTTAAGACTGCTGGCTTCGCTCAGCAGCGCAAGGGGATAGGCACCCTGTCCTCATTCCGGAACAAACCGCCCAGCTCCCGCTCCACCGCCGAGACAAGACTCTCTCCGGCAAAACCACGGAGTTGATACCTGCCATCTGGATAGACCGTTAACCACATTCACTCCAAAATGCCAAGTCTAAAGATGGTTTTTTCTTCAGGCGCAAACTCTGCTATAAAAGGCAACACCATGCATCTGGAGGGATTGACCGGGAGCCGGCCGGCATGGGTGAAACGATGGTCGCCTTCGCCCATGAAACCGGTTAGGGATCGTCCAGAAACAAGTGTGCCGTTTTCGTAGTGGGCTGCGCCCACCGATGGCGCAGCATGTGGGCACAGCCCACCCTGGGATCAAGAGTAACGGTTGTTTTTGGACAGTCGCTTAGGGAGAAGGGTTGTCGTTATCTCTGAGGCAAAGGAGTGTCAATGATTCTTCCAAGAACTGATTCGGAGGTGGTGCGGGCCATCTACGAGCGACGAAGCGTCCGGAATTTTGCCGAGGTGCCGGTAGACCGTAAACTGCTTGTCGACCTTTTGGAGGCAGCTTCCTGGGCCCCTTCCGGTTTGAACAACCAGCCCTGGCGGTTCGCGGTGGTTTGGGATCAGGGCCTGAAGGAAGGACTTGCAAAGCTCACCCGGTATGCGACCGTCCTCAAGAGTGCCGCGGTTCTGGTACCCGTTTTCCTCGATCGGGAGAATTCCTACGATTATGTCAAGGACTGCCAGGCCATCGGTGCCTGCATCCAGAATCTGCTCCTGGCCGCTCATGCCCAGGGACTCGGTGCCGTCTGGATCGGAGAAATCCTCAAGAACAAAGAACGCGTTCGGCAACTTCTGGAATTGCCGGAGCGCCTCGAACTGATGGCCGTGGTGGCCCTCGGTCACCCTCTTCACCGCAACCAGAATTCCCATCGCAAGCCGATCGAGGAGCTGGTGGTGTTTGAGAAATAGGGTGAAACCACCTGCCCGGTGACTGGCCTGCCAGTTCCGCGATGCAGCTCACCAGTGGCAAGGTTCCAGTTTCAAGTTACCAGTTCGTGATGGAAGGATCCGAAGATGAGAATCAACCAGTCCCACCACAAGATGTTACTGATCATGGCGGTCTCCTGGCTGCTGATCGCTGCTGGGTGCAGTTCAACGGGAACCCAGAGCGGCCCTCCACCCAATCCGGTTGGCCAGCAACCGCCGGTCGGCTCTGCCCCGGCTGCGTCCAGTCCTCCAGCAGCTACCCCGGCCCCCGTCCCGTCCGGATCGGCGCCGCGCCCGGTTTTCTATGATTTTCCCGATATCCCGACTCCCCAGGAACTCGAACTGCAGTCAAAGGATTCCTACACCGTCCAATCCGGAACGGTCAAGGCCGGCATCCTGACACTGCGCGGCAGGGTGGACCTCAATTCGCTCATCAGCTTTTTCCAGATGGCCATGCCTCGAGAGAACTGGAAACCTAAGGGATATTTTCGCTATCAACGCTCCGTGCTCATTTTCGAAAAACCGGACAAGACCTGTGTCATTCGCTTGTATGAAGGAATGGTTTACACCTATGTGGAGATCTTTGTGACCCCGGCGAGCAGTTGAGGTGACGGCATGATGTTAGAGGGGAAAACCGTACTCCTGGGTATCAGCGGTGGGATTGCCGCCTACAAGGCGGCTGAGTTGGTTCGGCTACTGGTCAAAGGAGGGATCGAGGTCCATGTGGTAATGACCGCCAATGCGCAACGCTTCATTACGCCCCTTACCCTCCAGACGCTGTCCGGCAACCCGGTCGGGACCGACCTGTTCAACCTGGAGCGAGAATCCCGGATTGGCCACATACGCCTGGCAAGAGCACCCGACCTCGTCATCCTGGCGCCCGCCACCGCCAATCTCATCGGCAAGATGGCAGCCGGCATCGCCGACGATTATCTCACCACCATCCTGCTCGCCACCACTGCCCCGGTCCTGATCTGCCCGTCGATGAATGCCCGGATGTACCAGCACCCTATCACCCAGAGGAATCTCCAATCCCTGCGGCAACTCGATTACGTCATCCTCGAACCGGAAGTGGGCGACCTCGCCTGCGGAGAGGAAGGGGCCGGACGACTGGTGAGCCCGCCGGTGATCCTGGAGACCGCACACCGCCTGTTGACCCCCCCCAGCCTTGCGGGTCGACACCTCCTGGTCAGTGCCGGGCCGACCTGGGAACCCTTTGATCCGGTACGCTTCATCAGTAATCCGTCGAGTGGCAAGATGGGCTACGCGCTGGCTGCGGTTGCCCATCGGCGGGCCGCCGAGGTCCATCTCGTATCAGGCCCCAGTTCCCTTTCCGCGCCGTCCGGGATTCACCTGGCCAAGGTCCGAACTGCTCAGGAGATGCACGACGTCATTGTACCGCTTGCCCCGCAGATGGATGCGGTGATCATGGCGGCGGCGGTGGGCGACTATCGACCGCGCCAGCCTGCGCCCCAGAAGGTCAAGAAGCTCAAGGCCGAAGAAAAAGTTGCTCTGGTCAAGAATCCTGATATTCTTGGGCATCTCGGCCATTGCCGAGGAGCATCCGAACGTCCTGTCCTCATTGGTTTTGCGGCGGAAACCGAGAATCTGATCGCCAACGCCAGGGAGAAGCTCATTCAGAAGAACCTGGATCTTATTGTCGCCAATGACCTCACCCAAACCGGGTCAGGCTTTGGCTGGGACACCAATCAGGTGAAAATCATCGATCGCCGGGGAAACGTCACCGAACTGCCGTCACTGACCAAAGAGCAGGTGGCCGAACTGTTGCTGGACCGTGTTCAAGCGTTGCTGGACAGGGTTGCGCGATAATGGAACCCAATGATCGGGCAGGGGCTCAAATGGCGGCCGTTCTGAAAACTCTGCGATGGTCCCTGACCAGCCTGCAGCTGGCTGGAATCAGCGATTGGCCTGTAACGCAAGAGCAGGAAGCAGCAACCACCACGACTGAGACCGAGGTAAGGTCCGACCGAGGGGATGCCTCATGGCGCCTCCTGGAAATCAGGCAAGAACTGGGGGACTGCCGCCGCTGCGGGCTCCATCGCGGCCGCAGCAGCCTTGTATTTGGAGAGGGTGCCGCGCAGGCCCGACTGGTGTTTGTCGGGGAAGGGCCGGGATTGGATGAGGACCGGCAGGGAAGACCTTTTGTCGGACGCGCCGGCAAACTCCTGGACAACATGATCCGGGCCCTGGGACTGCAGCGGGAAGAAGTCTACATCTGCAACGTGGTCAAATGCCGCCCTCCCGGAAACAGGACCCCGGAACCGGGTGAAATTCAGACCTGTTCGCCCTTCTTGTTCCGTCAATTGGAGACCATTGGGCCACGAGTCATCTGTGCCCTGGGGGCATGTGCCGCCCAGACGCTTCTGGCCACCACCAAAGCCATTTCCAGCCTCCGTGGCCGGCCGCTCAGCTGGCGCGGCACTACTCTGGTCTGCACTTTTCATCCCGCCTATCTCCTGCGAAACCCAGCCCAGAAGGCTTCCAGCTGGCAGGATTTGCTGGTGATTCAAAGAATCCTCCACGCTGACAAGGAGGTCTACGACCATGAGTCCTAACTTCTCACAAAGGCAAATCCGGCTCTCATACAGCATCCTGATGGCGGCAATGCTCCTGCTTGGCGGGGTGGTCGGTGCCGATGCGTTGCACCTGAACCTGGTCCAGGTCCAGGATACCATCAATCCCGGGGTAGAGGATTTTCTGAGATATGCCATCGAGCGCTCGGAAGAGGAAGGTGCCGAGTGTCTGATTATTCACCTCGACACTCCCGGAGGCTTGATGACCTCCACCCGGGGTATTGTTCAGGCCATTTTGAACTCAGAGGTACCCGTCGTCGTCTACGTCTCTCCCAGCGGTGCCCAGGCGGCCTCGGCCGGGGTGTTCGTGACGGTCGCCGCCGACATTGCCGCAATGGCGCCCGGCACCAATATCGGCGCCGCTCATCCCGTTTCCATCGGCGGTGGTGAGGTCCCGTCCACCATGGATGAGAAGATAACCAACGATACCGTGGCATTTGTTCGCAGCATTGCCGCCCAGCGCGGCAGGAACGGGGACTGGCTGGAAGATTCCATCCGCAAAAGCGTCTCGATCACGGCCGAAGAAGCCTACGCCCTTAACGTGATCGATCTCGTCGCGGACGATCTTCCGGCCCTGCTCAAGAAACTGGACGGCTGGGAAACCATGCGCAAAGGAACCACCCGAACCTTGCGCACGGCCGGTGCCGAACAGCGGACCATCCTCCCCGGGTGGCAGCACCAGGTTCTGCGGAGCATCAGCAATCCCAATATTGCCTATATTCTATTAATGATCGGCCTCGCCGGGCTTTATTTTGAACTCTCACAACCGGGCGCCATCTTTCCCGGCGTGATTGGAGGCATCGCCCTGATTCTTGCCCTTTATGCTCTTCAGACCCTGCCCGTCAACTATGCCGGGATTCTTCTCATTCTCCTCGCCGTACTTTTCTTCATCCTCGAAATCAAGGTCACCTCGCACGGGATGCTCAGCTTTGCCGGGGTCCTCGCCCTGGTACTGGGCTCGCTCATGCTCTTCCGGGTCCCCGGTTACACGATCCGCCTGGCCTGGTCGGTGTTCATCCCGACAGTGGGGGTTATTTCCGCCTTTTTCGTGACGGTGGCAACCCTGGCCTTTCGCGCCCAGGTGAGCAAACCCCAAACGGGCGCGGAAGGACTGCTCGGCATGATCGGCGAAGTGAAGCAGGACCTCCAGCCGGCAGGAAAGATTTTCGTTCACGGGGAACTCTGGAATGCGGTGTCGGATCAAGACTTGCATGTCGGAGAAAAGGTGCAAGTCGTGGCGGTCGAGAATTTAAGGTTGAAAGTCGAGAAAATCGATGATAGAGAGTAGTGAATTATTTCATTTTTGCCTCCCCCAGGGGCAGGTAAAAGCAATGAGGAGGAAGGCATGCCGATCTATGGCATCACAGTGGTGGTCATCCTGGTGGTTCTCTTCTTAGCCAATGCGATCCGTATTCTCAATGAATACGAGCGCGGGGTGATCTTTCGGCTGGGGCGGGTGATTCGTGCCAAGGGACCGGGGTTGATCATTCTCATCCCTTATGTTGACCGCATGCAGCGGGTGAGCCTTCGTCTTATCGCGACCGATGTCCCCCCTCAGGATGTGATCACGCGCGACAACGTATCGGTGAAGGTGAGTGCCGTGATCTACTTCCGGGTAGTGGATCCGGTGAAGTCCGTCATTACCGTTGAAAATTATCTCTATGCCACCAGCCAACTCGCTCAGACCACGCTCCGAAGCGTCTGTGGCCAGGCCGAACTGGACGACCTGCTCGCGGAGCGTGATAAAATCAATGCTCATATTCAGGAAATCCTGGACAGTCATACTGAACCATGGGGGATCAAGGTAACGGTCGTTGAAGTGAAGCAGATCGACCTGCCCATTGAAATGCAGCGGGCTATGGCCAAGCAGGCGGAAGCGGAGCGAGAAAGGCGCTCGAAGGTCATTGGGGCCGAAGGGGAATTCCAGGCGGCATCGCGCCTGGCGGAAGCCGCCGAAATCATGCAGCAGCAGCCCATCGCCATTCAGTTACGCTACCTGCAGACGCTCCGCGAGATTGCGGCAGAAAACAACTCCACCACCATCTTCCCGGTCCCCATAGATCTCTTTAAACCTTTCATCTCTTTGGCAGAGCAGTACCGCAAGAGCCAGGAGCAACCTAAGGAGCGGACCGATGGGTAAAGAAAAGACCAAGGAAAAGAAGGAAAAGCCGCTGGAGAAGCTCACCGCCAAAGACCTCCGGGAGTTGGCGTTAACCCTCGAGGGCATTGTCGGTGTTCACGCTATGAACAAGAATGAGTTGATTGCGGCCATCAAAGAAGCCAAGGGGATTGTTGACGAAAAGAAGACGGGCAAGGCTAAGGTTGATGTCCGCAGTCTCAAAGTGAAGATCAAGGACCTGAAGGAAAAGCGGGTTGCCGCCAAGGATGCTCACAACAACAGGCTTGCCGATGCTCTCAGAAGACGCATCAGCAACTTGAAGAAAAAGACCCGCCGGGCGGCCTAGATGAAAGATGCGGAACGGCAGCCACCAAGCTTCCGGGAAGACTCGAGATGACCAGAGAGGAAGCGCTGAAGCTTCATGACAGCCATGTCACGGCCGACAACCTCAAGAAGCATGGTCTCGCCACCGAGGCTGTGATGCGGGAACTCGCCGCCCACCTTCATGAGGATCGCGACTTATGGGGCAATATCGGCCTGCTGCACGACCTGGATTTCGAGTACACCCGTGATGACCCCGCCACCCACGGTCGAAAGACGGTTGAACTGCTGGCGCCCTGCGGTTTTCCTGCCGAAGCTCTGAACGCGGTGCTGCGTCACAATGCCGAAGCCCTGGGGTTGCAGCGGGAAACCGTTCTGGATTATGCCTTGACCTGCGCCGAGACCATCACCGGCCTCATTGTCGCGGCAGCGCTGGTCCACCCGGACAGGAAGATCCACAGCCTCAAGGCCTCTTCGGTCAGGAAGCGGATGAAAAGCAAGGACTTCGCTCGCAATGTGAACCGGGATCATGTTGCCCTCTGCGAGCGTATTAATATACCGTTGATGGATTTCATCACCCTGAGTATTGGCGCGATGGCTTCCGTCAGCGACGAATTGGGACTCTGAAAGGAGCATGGTACTGCGGGCTAGGCTGAACTTTATCAGGAGGGTTTGATGGAATTGAAGAAGAATGTGGTTGCAGCAATATCGTCAGCGTTGGGCTATTATATCCAGGCGGAACAGGAAGCGGCGCTCCTGGCCCTCCAGCAGAAAGCGCTTGCGGAAAGACCCCGTCCAACGTATATTCCCTACGCTATGGCCGGAAGGCAGGCCTCGATGGAAGCAAGGTGGATGTGGCAGATGCGCTTGGTCCGGTAACGGCTGGTTTCGTGCTTTCTTTCGCAACGCAGTTGCGATGAACATGGCTCTGGAAAGCAATAAAGCATCAAGTGATAGAGCCTGAGTGAGTGGTATCAAGTCCTGGCTGCAACAACCTGAAGCGGAGTCTAATGTTCAGGCGAAAATAGCCCGTCCGGAGAAAGCGGAATTGGGCGCTGAGCTGGGCTGAGTGGAGTGGGATCTCGCGAACGGAAAAAAAACGGAAGAAGAGGAGAACTACGGATGGGAAACAACGAATTTCTTCATGGCACGTCATTGATTGCAAAGCTTGTCGATGATCCAGCCCCTGCAGTAGACAATCCGATTAAAATTGGTGACCTGACCATGCGTGATGGTCATCAATCGCTTTTCGCCACCCGCGGCCGAAGCGAGGACCTCCTGCCCATCGCCGAGAAGATGAACGAGGTGGGGTATTGGTCGATGGAGGTTTGGGGGGGAGCAACCTTCGACACCATGCATCGCTTCCTGAACGAAGACCCGTGGGTGCGCATCCGCGAACTCAAGAAGCTCCTGACCAAGACCCCCATGATGATGCTGCTCCGTGGGCAGAATTGTGTAGGGTATAGAAATTACGCGGACGATTTCGCCGAGGCCTTCGTCGAGCGTGCTGCGATCAATGGGATCGATGTGTTCCGGACCTTTGATGCGCTGAACGATTTCCGCAATTTTGAAGCGGTTATCAAACCCATCAAGAAGCTCGGCAAGCACTTCCAGGGCACCATCTGCTACTCCCTGACCCTGCGCCGCATGGGTGGCCCGGTGTACAATCTTGATTATTATGTCAAGAAGGCCAAGCAACTCGAGGACATGGGCGCCGACACCATCTGTATCAAGGACATGGCCGGACTCATCGCCCCTTACGATGCCTACTACCTGGTCAAAGCCCTGAAAGCCAACGTCAAGGTTCCCATTCACCTCCACAGCCATTTCACCTCGGGCATGGCGGATCTGGCCCTCCTGAAGGCGATTGAAGCCGGCGTTGACATCGTTGACACCTGTCTCGCGCCCTGGGCCTACCGCAGTTCCCACCCGGCCATTGAGCCCCTGGTCGTGACGCTGCGCGGCACCAACCGCGACACCGGCTTTGACCTCCACAAGCTGGCCGAGTGTGGTGCGCATTTTGAGAAGGTCTCGCCCAAGTACCGTCATCTCCTGGATGACCGGATGTCCACCATTGACATCAACGTGCTGCTGCACCAGACCCCGGGCGGCATGCTTTCCAACCTCATCAACCAGCTGCGGGAAATGGGCGCTTCCGACCGCCTCAACGACGTGTTTGAAGCCCTGCCCAAGGTTCGTAGTGAAATGGGCCAGGTCCCCCTGGTCACGCCAACCAGCCAGATCGTCGGCATTCAGGCCGTCAACAACGTCCTCTTCGATACTCCCGAAGAGCGCTACAAGATGATCTCCGCCCAGTCCAAAGACCTGTTCTATGGGCTCTACGGCGAGACCCCGGTGCCCCTGGATCCCGAGATCCAAAAGAAGGCCCTCAAGGGTTATCCCAAGGGCGAAACGCCGATCACCTGCCGCCCCGGTGAGATCATCCCGCCCGAAATGGAGAAGAACTGGGAAGATACCAAGGGTCTGGCCAAAGACATCGACGATGTCATCATCTATGGCATGTACCCCATGACCGGAATGCGCTTCCTCAAGTGGAAATACGGCGTCGAGCCGGTGCCCAAGGAAGTCATGCCCAAGACCTTGGAAGATTGCGCTCGTGAACAGGAACTGATCAAGAAAGCTCTCGCCGGCAAGCTCGTCGAGAAGCCCGAAAAGGTCGTTCCCGAAAAGGGCGAAGCGATCCGCACCTTCAACGTGTTTGTGGACGGTGATTATTTTGAGGTTGAAGTTGAACAGGTCGGCGGCGCCGCCCCCATGATCACCTCGATCACGCCGGTGGCCCAGCCCGCTGCCGCTCCCAGACCTGCTGCAGCGCCGGCTCCCAAGCCTGCCGCCGCCGCTCCCGCCGCCGCTCCCGCCGCCGCTCCGGCAGCGCCCGTGGCCGGCGGAACCAAGATGGAATCCCCCATGCCGGGTATGGTCATTCGCTATGAAGTGAAGGAAGGCGATACCGTAAAGGCTGGTGACGTGGTCATGGTCCTCGAAGCTATGAAGATGGAAAACTCCCTTACCAGCCCGGCTGACGGCGTGATCAAGCAAATCTGCTGCCAGGCAGGACAGAGCGTACAGAAGGGTGACGTGTTGGCGGTCATTGGCTAACGGAAGCGAATCGAATACCTTTTAAGCTAGAGTGGACGAACTCGAAGGAGGAACAAGCATGGCTTTGAAAAAGAGCAAGATCACCGTTGTCGGCGCCGGGTTTGTAGGCGCTACCGCGGCCCATTGGGCAGCATCCAAAGAGCTCGGCGATGTCGTTATCGTTGATATCATCGAAGGCATGCCTCAGGGCAAGGGTCTCGACCTGCGTCAGGCAGCTCCGGTGGAAGGCTTCGATTCCCGGGTCTTCGGCACCAACGATTATAAGGACACTGCGGGTTCCGACATCGTCATCATCACCGCCGGGGTGCCCCGCAAGCCGGGCATGAGCCGTGATGACCTGCTCGCCATCAACACCAAGATCGTAAAAGAGGTAACGGAGAACATTGTAAAGTATTCTCCCGATGCCATTTTGATCATCGTCTCCAATCCGCTGGATGCCATGACCTACGTCGCCCACAAGGTCAGCGGCTTCCCCGCCAACCGCGTTATCGGCATGGCCGGGGTGCTGGATGCGGCTCGCTTCCGCGCCTTCATTGCCATGGAACTGGATGTGTCGGTGGAAGATGTCAATGCCTTTGTGCTGGGCGGCCATGGCGACACCATGGTGCCCCTGCCGCGCTACAGCACGGTGGCCGGGATCCCGCTGCCGGATCTGCTTCCGGCGGACAAGATCGAAGCCATGTGCAAACGCACTGCCAATGGCGGTGCCGAAATCGTGAACCTGCTCAAGACCGGCAGTGCGTTCTTCGCTCCTTCCGCGTCGGCGGTCGAGATGGCCCAGTCGATGTTAAGAGACAAGAAGCGGATCCTGCCCTGCTGTGTTTACTGTGACAAGGAATACGGCGTAGGCGGCTACTTTGTCGGCGTACCGGCCAAGCTCGGGGTCAACGGGGTGGAGCAGATCATCGAAATCAAGCTCACGCCGGAAGAAAAAGCCGGGTTTGACAAGTCCGTAGCAGCCGTTAAGGAACTCGTCAAGGCTCTGCCGATCTAGGCTCGGATCCACAGGACGCAGTTAAGTCATAAAAAAAGGCGGCTCTCAGCCGCCTTTTTTTGTTCGCTCAGTTCCCAACTGTCACGCGTCATGCTGCGCCGCCAGCGCCTCCCATCTTCAGTCTCTGGAAAAGCTGCACTTCATGGCAAAATGCTTGATACTGGCCTCGTCATTGCGCAGAATCGCATCCTGAAAAGCCTGCAACCGGTCACAATCTCTGCTGCATTCTTCCTTGCTGGCATGAACTTTTTCACAATTACGGCAGGGACTCTCTATGGTTCTTGCATAATTAGCGGCCATCGTTCGCACCCTCCACCAGCTCGAATCAACCCCGGCTTCCACCGGAACCACCATCCGCTAACGCTTAAGAGCATATTGGCGTATGCTATATCGCCTGTCAAGTCTGTTTCACCGCGCCGGTTTGCGGCGGTCCGCCCGAGCCCTTGATCGGATACACCAACCGGACGTCCATGCCGCTCCTCCCTCGCCGCACTGCGTTCAATTTTTCTCATTTGCCGGTGTTTGCTGTTGCATCTTCTCCTGCTTGCTGATATAGACCTTCCTGAGATACCTTGTGAGGGCCCTGGATCCATTCACTCTTTTGACAGGTGGAGGTAAGGCAAGCACATTAGAGTCTCGTTAACCCATCTCCTTTTATTCATCCTGCTCTGGTTCGCTTTTCCCGGTCCCCTGCGGCGGGGGTGCTGGAAGTGAGCCAAAACTGCCCGAACGCGTGAGTTCGTGCTTTCTTTAACAGAACCCGTTGGGAGCCCTCAGCGGGCGGCATCGTGTGGAAATTGTGTTGAGGAGGGTAAGCATGTTTGATGAAAAGGTATTAGAGAAGATCAAAGCTGGCAAGCAAAATTGGGACCAAGGGCCTGTTCAGAAGACGCTGGCCAAAGCCAAGGAACAGAAACCGGTTTTCACCACCATTTCCGGCACTCCCGTCGAGCGGCTCTATACCCCGCTGGATGTGGCCGGGATGGATTACGACCGGGATCTCGCCTATCCGGGGATGTTTCCCTACACCCGTGGGGTACAGCCGACCATGTATCGCGGCCGCTATTGGACCATGCGTCAGTACGCCGGTTTTGGGACCGCCAAGCAAACCAACGAGCGCTACCGCTACCTGCTGAATCAGGGCCAGACCGGCTTGAGCGTCGCCTTCCATCTGCCCACGCAGGCCGGTTACGACAGTGACGACCCGCTTTCCATGGGTGAAGTCGGCAAGGTCGGGGTGGCCATCGACTCCATCGAGGACATGAAGGTCCTGTTCGATGGTATCCCCCTTGACAAGGTCTCCACCTCCATGACCATCAACGCCGCGGCAACGGTTCTATTGGGCATGTATCTGACCCTGGCCGAAGAGCAGGGCGTATCGTGGGACAAGGTCAGCGGCACGGTGCAAAACGACGTTCTGAAGGAAATCATCTGCCGCGGCCAGTACATCTATCCCCCCAAGCCCACCATGCGGCTGACGGTCGATTTGATCGAGTTCTGCCAGAAGAATGTCCCCAAGTGGAACACCATCAGCATCAGCGGCTACCACATCCGTGAATCGGGTTCCACGGCAGCCCAGGAAATGGCCTTCACCATTGCCGACGGCATCGCTTACGCCCAGGCGTGCGTTGATCGCGGCATGGACGTTGACTCTTTCGGACCGCGCCTGAGCTTCTTCTTCAACGCCTTCACCAACGTTTTGGAAGAGGTTGCCAAGTTCCGCGCTGCTCGTCGCTATTGGGCGAAAGTGATGAGGGACCGCTTCAAGGCAAAAGACCCACGCTCCATGATGCTACGCTACCATGTCCAGACCGGCGGCGTAACCTTGACTGCCCAGCAACCGCTGAACAACGTGGTTCGCGTGGGCCTGCAGACCTACGCTACGGCTCTGGGTGGAGGACAGTCACTCCACACCAACTCCTACGACGAAGCCCTCTGTCTGCCGACCCAGCAGGCCGTGACGGTGGCTTTGCGGACCCAGCAGATCGTTGCCGAAGAAAGCGGCGCCACCGATACCATCGACCCGCTCGCCGGCTGCTACTACGTCGAGGCCATGACCGATAAGATCGAAGCCGAGATCGATGATTACATCAAGAAGATCGATGCCATGGGCGGCACTCTCGTCGCCATCGAGCAGGGCTACATCCAGAAAGAGATCCAGAACAGCGCCTATCGGTTCCAGAAAGAGATCGAATCGGGAGAACGCGTCTACGTCGGGATCAACAAATACACCATGGAAGAACCCCCTCCAACCGGTCTTCTGAAGGTGGATATGTCAGTGGGAGACGAAAAGGCCGCAGAGCTGAAGAAATTCCGCGCGTCAAGAGATCAGGCCAAATGGAAGGCCGCCCTCGACAAGTTGCGCGAAGTCTCCAAGACCAACGAAAATGTCATGCCGGCAGTCATCGAAGCGGTCAAGGCGAAAGCCACGGTCGGCGAGATCTGCAATGTGTGGCGCGATGTTTTCGGCGAATATCGACCCAAAGAATTTGTCTAGAAGATCAGGCTTCAGATTTACGGACTGTTCGAACAGCGGAGGTAATTTTCCATGGCAAAGAAGATCAAGATGATAGTGGCAAAACCTGGTCTGGATGGACACGACCGAGGCGCCAAGCTTTTGTCGAGAATATTTGCGGAAGCCGGAATGGAAGTGGTTTACACCGGCCTTCGCCAGACCCCGGAGATGATCGTCCAGGCAGCTATTCAGGAAGATGCGGACGTAGTCGGACTGAGCAGCCTTTCCGGAGTACATAATTATTTCTTCCCCAGAGTAGCGGAGCTTCTTCGCGAAAAGGGCCTTAACGACGTTCTGCTGGTGGGTGGCGGCATCATCCCGGTGGAGGACTACGACGGTCTCAAGAAAGCCGGCGTAAAGGCCATTTTTGGGCCGGGAACCTCAACCACGGAAATCGTGGATTTCATCCAGAACAACGTCAAAGCCCGTGGCTAAGCTGCCGAGCCCTTGAGGGGTTCCTGTGGCAAGCCATGGTTGGTCCAAGATCGGGGAGAGACGCCTGAGACATTGGTGAGACTCCCCGATCTCCCTTAAAAAAATGCTCCTGATGCTTCCTCCAGGCAGAAGCATCAGGAAATCGGCAGGATCTTTTCCAACCGGCATCATGCTTCCTGCAAAGGGAAAGCAATCAGCTGAGTGGGCACCGCGGGATGCTGGAACGAGGCCTTCGACCACATCCTTATTGAAACCCTGCCGCCAGAATCAAATCAGCGGGTAGGTACTGAAAGGGAACGCAGTGCATAGCACAATGCCTAAGGATTACGCGGCGGAGATCCTAGCGGGATCAACGACGGCGGTGGCACGGTTGATCACCTGGCTGGAAGATGAGGATGAGCGAGCCTACCAGTGCATGGTGCAACTCTATCGCCACACGGGGAAAGCCTATATTATCGGGATCACCGGGTCGCCAGGGGCCGGAAAGAGTACCCTCACCGATAAACTGACCCGGCACATTCGCAAAGCGGGACTGACCGTCGGCATTATCGCCGTGGATCCTTCCAGCCCTTTCACGGGTGGAGCCATTCTGGGGGACCGCGTGCGCATGAGCGAGCACAACCTGGATGAGGATGTCTACATCAGGAGTATGGCCACCAGGGGATTTCTGGGTGGAATGTCCAAAGCGACCGGGGATGTCGTCAAAGTTCTGGATGCCTTCGGCAAAGATGTTATTATTATAGAGACGGTTGGGGTGGGGCAGGATGAAGTGGACATCATCGGCATCGCCGATACCACCTGTCTCGTATTGGTCCCGGGCCTGGGTGATGCGATTCAGAGCATGAAGGCCGGGATCATGGAGATCGCCGATGTCTTTGCCATCAACAAGGCGGATCGGGCCGGAGCCGATCAGTTGCTGGCCGAGGTTACCTATCGGGTGGAACAGGATGCCCACATCAAACCCACCGATTGGACCCCAACGGTGGTCAAGACGGTAGCCGTCAACGATGAAGGCGTGGATCAACTGTGGGAAGCGGTAAAAGAACACCGAGCCCATCTGGAGGAGAATGGCAAGCTCCAGGAAAAACGTCGTGAACGCACCTACCGGGAAACCCTGCGCATGATCCATAGTGAGCTGTTTCGAATCGTGCGGGAACAACTCGAAAATAGCGGGCAACTCGACCATATCGTAGAGGAGATTCTGGATCGCAAGCTGGATCCTTACTCTATCATGCGTCAAATCGTGAGTAAGTGGCTTTCAATTTCCCCAAAATAGCAGGAGGACATCATGAAGGTTCTAAAACTTGACCACATTGGTATCGCCGTCAACTCAGTTGAAGACGCCAAGAAGCTCTGGAGCGACGTCCTCGGCCTGCCTATGGCCGGCAGTGAGACCGTGGCGGAGCAAAAGGTCACGACCGCCTTTTTTCCAGTGGGTGATACCGAAGTAGAGCTGTTGGAATCAACGGCACCTGATGGTCCCATTGCCAAATTCATTGAAAAGAATGGTGGCCGGGGCGGGGTTCAGCATCTTGCTTTCCGGGTGGAAAACATTGAGGAGGCGCTGGCTGAATTGAAGTCCAGAGGGGTTGCTCTCATCGACGAAAAGCCGCGCATGGGTGCCGGCGGCGCCAAGATTGCCTTCCTTCATCCCAAAGCCACCTACGGGGTGCTCGTCGAGATTTCCGAAAGACACGACTAATCGTTAGTAGAACCAGGCGCAGTATGAGGGGGTACGATGTTCGTGCCCCCTCTCTGTTTGCCTCTCAGGACGCGCTCCTCACCTTTTCTTCATGGCCCCGGGAAGCCGTAAGGCGAGATTTTAAGAACCATCCGGCTCCTCCCAGGAGGAGCACTCCCACCACCACATCAATCTGGTGGGAGTAGGTCTGGACCACCTGCCAGTGCTCTCTCAGCTTCATCCCACAAATCAATAGAAACGTATTCCATAGAGTGGCCCCGACCAGGGTGACCGCCAGGAAAGGAACGAGTGGCATCCGACCGATGCCGGCGGGAATCGAGATGAGGTGTCGCACCACCGGCACGAAGCGGCTGACAAGAACCGTGAGCAATCCTCCCCGGCGATTGAAGAATCTCTCGGTGATCACCAGATCGTGGGGGTTCAGCAGCAGATACCGGCCAACCTTAAGAACCACCGGTTTGCCGCCGTAATAGCCCATGTAGTAGGACAGGAGCGAGCCGATGAGTGAACCGAGACTGGTCGCTCCTATTGCCCACCAGAGATTCCAACTCCCATCGGCTACCAGAAACCCAACAAACGGCATGACCGCTTCGCTCGGCACCGGGGCGATCATACTCTCCAGGGCCATGAGCACGCCGGCTCCAAAGTAGCCGGTCATATCCAGACAATTCACGGCAAAGGTCGTAACTGCTTGGGTGAGCACTGATTGAAATCCTCCTCGTCTATCCGGGAGTGGCCGTGCCGGCAGCAAGGTATGTCTGAAACCATTCCAGACTCGCCCCCATGGCCATCTCCCGCCAATGAGGATCGAGCAGGCGGTGATCGGCGGTTTTCATCAGCAGCAGCCGCTTTGGTTCGCCCACCTGGCGATAGTTGGCCACAGCCTCAGCCCATGGGACCGTCTCATCCTCCTGGCCATGGATGATCAGGACCCCGGATACCGACGGCAGGTCTTGCAGGTTTTCGGGCTCGCCCAGGGGAAAGCCCGGGGGAAACAGGCTCTTCAGCTCATCCACTTCCTCCAGACCAAGCTTGATCCGCGACAGGTCAAAGGGGCTCGACCAGCAGACCACCGCCTTGATACCTTTGGGATCGGCTGCGGCGGTCAGGAGGGCGAGGTAGCCGCCGAGGCTGGACCCCAGCAGGCCGATTCGGCCGTCTGCCCAGGGTTGTTTCTGGACAAAGTCGAGCACCAGCCGCAAGTCACGCAGCCTGCTGAACAGCAGACTCTCCCAAGGCACCACACGGGACTCACCGCAGCCGGTAAAATCAAAACGAACCACAGCGAAGCCCCTGCGGCTGAATTGGTCGCCGATGGCCACAAACTTCGGGCTGTCCTTGTAGCTGAGCAGACCGTGGCAGCACACGACAACAGCTCCCGGCGGATGTTCCGGCAAATGGACCACCGTCGGGACCGATCCGTCAGGGCCGGGAATTGAGACCGCAAAAGAAGTGTTCACGGCATTCCTAGGCCTTGCTTGAGGTTTTGTGGCGAACGGCAAAGAGCTCGATCTGCTGCGCTTCGCCATCCATACGCAAGGATTGCGAAGTCTTTTTGAAGACAAAGCACTTGGTCAGCTCTTCAAAGAAGCTTGGAGCAGGTAAATCAGCGTGCTTGGCAAGGAAAATCACGCCGTCAGGAGCCAGCGAGCGACTCAGGAAACTCACCAGCAGCGGATAGGAACGCCGGTCGTAGACCACCTCCGACCCGACAATGGCATCGTAGCGGCGGGTCTCCCCCAGATCGCTCCAGTCGAGCTTCCGAATCTCCAGGTCGCTCAACCCGTTCAGCAACGCATTGGCCCGGGCAAACAGGAGGGCATCCTCGTTGATATCGGTAACGGTGATGCGATGCCCGCAAAGGGCGGCGTAAATGCCGACAATACCTATCCCGGCACCGATTTCCAGGAGATGATGGTGCGGCCTGACCGGCTGTTTTCCCAGGAAATAGGCGAGGAGGAAGCTGGCTTCCCAGAGCTTGGCCCAGAAAGGAGCCTCGGTCACATTGGGATCGTCGGCTTCAATCCGGTCCAGGATGAATTCCTCATAATCCTTGATCTGAACGATCTTGAGGACACGTTCCCCGATTTTGAGAGGAATGGTCTCGACCGCAAACTTGCTCCCGATTTGCTCCATCACCCGATCCAGCTCAGACATCAAGCTTCTCTCCACTCATTTAAGAATCACCACCACCCAAGGTCCTTCCAAGAGCCGCCGGCAAGCCGTTTAGAATTCCTCTCAGCCACGAAGTCACACGAAGAATTCATTTCTTGTTCTTCGAGCCCTTCCGAGTCAAACAGCCGAAGTGCTTTGTTCTCTTGCTGTCATGAACCGTGGTCAGGTCAGCACACAATTCACTGGTCTCTATCATGAAATCGCCAAAAAATCGCTTTCTTCGTGTAACTTCGTGTGACTTCGTGGATCAGAAAACACCAGATGTTGTCGCGCCGTTCCTCACCGGCAATTTCAGCGCATCCCATCCTCCCGCGTCGCGGCGTGGTCTGCGCTCGCCCATCCCTTGCGCGAACGGAGCCAGTATCCGGCCCATCGCAGGCGCTCCTGAAAAGACTCCAGGTAGAGATACACGACCGGAGTGAGATAGAGTGTCAGGAACTGGGATAGCAGCAAGCCGCCAACCACCGCCAGCCCCAGCGGACGCCGTGCCTCCGCGCCCGCGCCAATCCCGAGCGCGATGGGCAGAGTGCCCATGAGGGCCGACATGGTGGTCATCATGATCGGCCGGAATCTCAGAATACAGCCGGCAAAGATCGCTTCCGCCGGGCCTTTTCCCTCCTCCCGTTGCGCATTCAAGGCGAAATCGATCATCATGATGGCGTTTTTCTTCACGATCCCGACCAGCATGATGATGCCGACAAAAGCGTAGATGCTCAAATCCGTCCGAAAGATGAGCAGCGTCAGCAAGGCTCCCACCCCTGCCGCCGGCAGTCCCGAGAGGATGGTCAGCGGGTGAATGAAGCTCTCGTACAGGATCCCAAGTACCATATAGATGACCAGAATAGCCATGATGAGCAGAATCCACATGCCCTGCATGGAGGCTTGAAACTGCTGGGCGGTACCTTGAAAACTGCCCGACAGGGTCGCCGGAAGACGCAGGTCCTGCACCACCCTTTCCGTCTGGGACACGGCCTCTCCCAGGCTGATACCGGGCCTGAGGTTGAAGGAGACGGTCACTGAGGGCAGCTGACCGCTGTGATTGACGGTCAGGGGCCCCACCCGTTGTTCGAGCTTGGCCACTGTTTCAACGGGAATCAGGCGACCATTGACCGACCGCACGTACAGCATGGAGAGCGCTGCCGGATCCATCTGATACTGCGGCTCCACTTCCAGGATCACCTGGTACTGGTTGATGGGCGTGTAGATCGTTGACACCTGCCGGGAGCCGTACGCATTGTACAACGCGGTCTCGATCTGCTCAGCGGTAACCCCCACGGACAGGGCTTTGTCTCGGTCGATCGTCACCCACACTTCCGGATTGCTGATTTGCAGATCGCTGCTGACATCCTGCAAACCCGGCAGCTCTTTCAGTTTCTCCTCCACCAACGGGGCCCAGTAATAGAGCTCCTTCATATCCGGACCCTGCAGGGTGTATTGGTACTGGCCCTTGGTCACGCGCCCACCAATCTGGATTGCCGGCGGATTCCGCAGAAAGACTTGGATCCCGGGCACTTGGGCCACTTTTCGGCGCAGTTTCTGAATCACTTCGTCCGCATCCAGCGTTCGCTCCTCCCGCGGCTTCAGCCTGATCATCAACCGCCCCGTATTGCCCATCGGGGTAAACCCCGTTGCTCCTGCCGCTGACATGAAAGCCTCGACTTCCGGTTCCTGCCGCACCACCTCAGCAACGGCCATTTGATGCTCGACCATGGACTCAAAAGAGATGCCCTGAGCTGCTTCCGTGGTGGCTGTGATCTGCCCGGTATCCTGGCTTGGAATGAAATCCTTGGGAATGATGACAAAAAGATAGGCGGTGGCCATCACGAACAGGAAGGAGCCGAGCAGGGTGGCGCGTTGGTGTCGGAGAACCCATTTCAGACTGTCTTCATAGGCTTGCCGCATCCCTTCGTAAAACCGCTCGGAAGCAGTATAAACCCGCCCCCGTCGAATCGCTCGGGACGGGGTCAGGAACCGGCTGCAGAGCATGGGGGAGAGTGTCAGTGAGACCAGCCCCGAGACCAGGATGGCCACCCCGATAGTTACCGCAAACTCATGGAGCAGCCGCCCGAGAATGCCGCCCATGAAGAGCAATGGGATAAAGACCGCCACCAGCGACAGCGTCATCGAGATGATCGTGAAGCCGATCTCTCTCGAACCGTCGAAAGCCGCCTGCATGGCTCCCTTTCCCATCTCCATGTGGCGGACGATATTCTCGAGCATGACGATGGCATCGTCGACCACAAAGCCCACAGATAGGGTCAGTGCCATCAGGGACAGGTTATTGAGGCTGTAGCCCAGCAGATACATGACCGCAAAGGTGCCGATGATGGATGCCGGCAGGGCGAGACTGGGAATGATCGTGGCCGAAAGGTTCCGCAGGAACAGGAAGATCACCAGCACGACCAGGATGATACTGAGATAGAGGGTGAACTGAACGTCTTCGATCGAGTGGCGGATAGATTCGGAGCGGTCGTAGAGTACATTCAGGTTGATCGAAGCCGGCATTTGGACAAGGAAGGTCGGCAGGAGTTCCCGGATCGCCTCCACCACCTTCACCGTATTGGTTCCCGGCTGACGCTGGATGGCCAGAACAATGGCGCGGGTGCCGCCGGTTTGGTCATTATACCAGCTCGCCACTTTGTCGTTTTCCACACTGTCGATGACCTTTCCCAGATCCTCGAGACGCACCGGCGAACCATTACGATAGGCCACAATGAGCGGACGGTAGGCGGCGGCTTCAGTAAGCTGGCCGGTTGCCTGAACGGTAAAGGCCTGGTGCTTGCCATAAAGGGTTCCCGTGGGGAGGTTGACGTTGGAACGGGCGATGGCGTCGCTGATGTCGTCGAGCCCGATTCCCATGGAAGTCAGGGTTTTGGGATTGACCTGCACCCGCACGGCGTATTTTTGCGCCCCATAGACCTGTACCTGGGCGACCCCGTTCACCATGGAGATGCGCTGCGCCATGAGGGTGTCGGCGTATTCGTTAACCACCGACAGCGGCAGGATGGGTGAACTCAGGGCCAAATAGAGAACCGGCTGATCGGCGGGATTGACCTTGCGATAGGATGGAGGGGTCGGCATGTCCGCAGGCAGCAGCCGCTGGGCCCGGGCAATGGCGGTTTGAACATCCTGGGCCGCCCCGTCGAGGTTGCGTTCCATGGAAAACTGGAGCGTGATCTGACTCACCCCCAACCCGCTCAGGGAGGTCATCGAATCCAGTCCCGCGATGGTCGAGAATTCCCGTTCCAATGGGGTGGAAATGGAGGCGGCCATCGTCTCCGGGCTGCCCCCCGGCAGGCGCGAGGTGACCTGGATGGTCGGAAAGTCTACATTGGGCAGTTCACTTACCGGAAGCTGTCGATAGCTGACAAGGCCGAAAACAATGATCCCCACCATCACCAGGGTGGTCGTGACCGGCCTTCGGATGAAGAGCCCGGGGATGCTCATTGCGACCGTTCCCGACTCTCTGCCTGACCGGTCGCCACGATTGTCACCTGAGCCCCCTGGGTGAGGCGCAACTGCCCGCTGGTTACCACCTTTTCGCCGGGACTGAGCCCCTCATCGACCACCGCCTCGTTGCCGACAACTCTGGCGACGGTCACCGGCCGATATTCAGCAACAGCGGCCGGTGTCACCACAAATACGTACTGGCCCTGCTGCCCGGTCTGCACCGCCGGCGTCGGGACCACCAGCGCATCAGGCTGCAGCGAGAGAGTAAGGGTCACGTTCACGAACTGTCCCGGCCACAGCGCTCGCTCCTGATTGCCAAAGGTCGCCCGCAGAAGAATGGTCCCCGTAGCCTGATCAATGGTGTTATCGAGAAAGGCCACTTCACCTCTGCGGCGTAGTTCCTCCTCTCCCGCAATGCTGACCTCAACCGGGAGTGGCCCGGTGATCAGATGCTTCTTTATCTGCGGGAGATTGGCTTCAGGAACCGAAAAGACCACATAGATCGGGCTGGTCTGCCTTATGGCGACCAGGGGACTATCGCTGTCGCTGGCCTTGACAAGGTTTCCCCGATCGACCTTGAGTTGTCCGGTGACACCGCCGATTGGGGAACGAATGGAACAGTACTTGAGATCGAGGCGGGCGTTTTCAACCGCTGCTTCATCCGCTTTCACCGCCGCCTCGAGCGCCATGGCATTGGTCAGGATCTGATCGTGTTGCTCCTCCGAGACGTACCCCTTCTTCACCACCGAGGCATATCGTTCCGCCTGCTTGCGGGCATGCGCCAGTTGCGCCCGCTCCCTGGCCAAAGTGGCTTCCGCTCGTTTGAGAGCGGTTTCGAAAGGGCGGGGATCGATGGTAAAAAGCAGGTCCCCCGCCTTTACTTCATCTCCTTCTTTAAAGTGAACCGCAAGCAGCTCACCACCAACCCGCGATCGGATGAACACCGTTGCCGATGCTTGGACATTGCCAATGGCACGTAATTCCCTCGGCATGGGTTTGACGATGGCGGCGGCAGTCGTTACCGGAACGACCGCCTGTTTCCGTGGATCGGCGATCTTCGGTGTCCCGGAAACATCATTACAGGCCCAAAGGGATACCCCAGCCATCATCAACGCCAGCCCCCGGAAGGCGTGTGACAGAAGGCCAAACCCCCATAACTTGCGTATGACAGGTACCCTCATGCTCTTCCTGAGTCGCAGTCCGGAACCGGTGCGTCAACTTTTGCCACGAAGCACCCGAAAGCACCAAGCGGTCTCTTTTGCTTCATTCTCTCATTCCCTGTCCGGCCCTCGAGCCAACGCCCACAAGCAGGTCACACCAGGAGCGGCCGCCTCGTTATGACTTCGTGGCCTTCCCGATCAAACTCCACGGCGCCCTGAATGCCGCTAACCCACCAGGATGGCCCATTTTCACGCACGGTCGTACTGAACGCTGGAAGCATGATTTCGCAGGCAATGACGATGGCTCACCCCGAGGTCGGATTATAGCATGCACATCGGAAAAGGACAGGATCTCGCTCTTGCGAGATCCGCCAGAAATCTTCGGGTTCGGGGATGGCTGGGTTGTTCAAGCAGACGGGCCGGATGCCCTGTCTCGATGATCTCTCCCCGATCCATAACCACAATCCGGTCGGCCGCCGCCCGCGCAAACCCCGTCTCATGGCACGCGACCAGCATGGTCATCCCCTCTTTCGCCAGCTCGATCATGACCTCGAGCACCTCCCCGCTCATCTCGGGTTCCAGGGCCGCGGTGGGCTCATCAAACAGCATGATTCTGGGATGCATGGCCAGTGCCCGCGCAATGGCCGCGCGCTGCTGCTGACCTGGGGTGAGCTCTGCCGGGTAAGAACGAGCCTTATCCCGCATCCCCACCTTGGCCAGCAGCCTCAGGCCCTCCGCTTCGGCCTCCGCCGTTGGGATGCCTTGCAGCTTGATGGGAGCCAGGGTGAGGTTCTCCAACACCCTTCTGTGGGGAAAGAGGCTGAGGCGCTCGATAACCATCCCCACTTCCCTGCGGATCCGGGTGAGGTCGTTGGGCTTGTTGCCGAGGTCATACCCGCCGACCACAATCCGTCCGGAATCGATCGCCGCCAAGCCGTTGATGGTTCGCAGCAGGGTGCTTTTGCCGGCCTCCTTCGGCCCGATGATCACAATCATTTCACCGGACTGCACCGTCAATGACACCTCATGCAGCGCCCGCCGCCGGCCGAAGTACCGGGTTGCCCGTTCTATCCGAATAATGGCTTCAGGAGCGTACACTGCGGGATACTCTCGCCTCCAGGACCCTCAATAGCCTGGAAAGAATCAAGGTGATCAGCAGATAGAGCAGCGCAATCAGGATGTAGGTTTCCAGAACCGCGAAGCCCTCGGCCGCGAATTCTCGACCCCGGCCCAGCAAATCCGCAATCGCGAGGATGGAGACCAGGGAAGTGTCCTTCAGCAAGGCGATCCCCTGACTGCCGGCTGGTACCAGGCTGTTCCGCCATGCCTGGGGGAGAATAACGTGAATCATGGTCTGCGATGAATTGAACCCGAGCGCTCGGGCCGCTTCACTCGGGCCTGGGTCGACGGTCTCGAGGCTGATTCGAGCCACCTCTCCCAGGTATGCACCATGGCAGAACGCCAGAGCGATGATGGCAGCCGCCAGCGGGGGGAGCTGCCCGAACCGTTCCAGCGCATAGAAGATCACGAGAAGCTGCACGAGCACTGGAATCCCACGGACCGCTTCCACGTAGGTTGAAGCAATAACCTGGATGACCCAATGCCTGGAAATGGACGCCAACCCCACCGCCAGTCCGAAAAGAACGGCCAGGCTGAAGGCACCAACCGTGATCTCGAAGGTTACGAGAAGGCCGTTTGGGAGGACTTCGAGGAGCTGCCGGCAGGGTTCCGGGCACCGGAAAATCAGGATGAGAACCGCCCCGATCGCTCCGAGAAAGGCGACCCACCAGCCCAAAGAGGACGCGCCGTAACCACTGCCTCGAATTGTCGTGCTCATCCCCCTTACATCCGCCCTCTCGTGCGCCTCGTCTCAATTGACTTCCCAGCCACCACCGAGGGCCTTGTAGAGCGCCACCAGGTTCTCCGAGACCCGCTGGGCGCTCTGAGCCAGTTGATCTTCCGAATTGTTCAGGGAACGCTGGCTCACGATCACGTTCAGAAAATCCACCAGACCGCGCAGGTAGAGCTCATTGGCAATATCCACCGCCTGCCGGTTGGCTTTCACGGCTTGAACCAGCGAATCCCTGGTGACCTGCTCCTTGGTGTAGGCCACCAGCGCACCCTCCACATCCTGGAGGGCGGTGAGAACGGTTTGCTCGTAGCGGATGGCAGCCTGTTCCTGCCTGGCGTTCTGCACCTCTACCTGAGCGCGCAGTCTCCCTGCGGTAAACACCGGCCACCTGATGGTTGGGCCGATCGACCAGAACCGGCTTGAATCCTGAAAGAAATCCGAAGCGTCGCCACTCGCCAGACCGACCGCCCCGGTCAGATAGAACCGCGGAAACAGATTCGCCGTCGCCACGCCAATCCGCGCCGTGGCCGCGGCCAGTTCCTGCTCGGCCTGACGAACATCAGGACGGCGACGCAGCAGATCCGAAGGGAGGCCCGCCGGGATAGCCGGAGGACCAGCCGGGATGGCGGCGGCAGCCAGAAGCTCGTCGAGCAGACTTTCGGGCGGTTGTCCCAGGAGCACTCCCAACTGGTGAATGGCCTGCCTCATGGCAGTCTCCAATTGCGGCACACCGGCTTCTGTCGTGGCGAGTTGAGCCTGGGCCTGGGCAACGTCCAGTTGGCTGCTCAACCCGGCCTGGTAACGAACCTGGGCAATTTCGAGGGCCTTCTGCTGGCTGAAGATGTTCTTCTCGGCCACTGCCAGCCTGGTCTGACTGCCCCGCACTTCGAGGTAATTCCTGGCCACCTCGGCCAGCAGCGTCACCAGCACACTGCGTCGGTGGTCCTCGGTCGCCGCCAGATCCGCAGTAGCCGCTTCCACCGATCGGCGCACCCCGCCAAAGACATCGATCTCCCACGCTGCATCGAAGCCGGCCTGGTAGAGATTCACTCCTTCCGGCACGCTGCTCGCCGCCGAGCTTCCCGCGTTCAGGCTGTTGCGGCTGCGCGAGTATTCCCCTGAAACATCGATTTCGGGGTAGAGGGCAGCGCCTGCTACCACCCGTTGCGCCCGCGCTTCGCGGATCCGCGCCTCGGCCAGTCGCAGGTCCAGGTTGGACTGTACCGCTCGGTCGACGAGCGAATTCAGTTTCGGGTCCCTGAAGATCGTCCACCAGTGGGCAAGGTTCGGCGGTTCCACCCCCGCCAAATCACGGGTTGCTTCTGACCACTTTTCGGGCATTGGAGAGCTTGGTCTCACAAAATCTGGCCCCACCGCACAACCCGCCACCAGCGCCACCACCAAACCACCGACCGCCAACCTGAAAAGAGCGCGCAGTGGTTGGCGGCCCTGCATCCTGCCTATTCGCAGAGTTGCCCTGGGCATCAAACAGGCGGCAGACTTCATTGTCCGGCAGGCATCAGCGCTTCGAGCGTTCGGGCGAAGAGGTCCAGGTCGTCTTTGGACCACAGGCAGAAAATGACCTCCTGCAGGCTGGTTGTCTCGTTTTCCAGGAAGGATTTGGTGGCCTTCAGCATGATGTCGGCACAGCGATCTTTGGGAAAGCCGAAGATCCCCGTGCTGATCGCCGGAAAAGCCAGCGAGGACATACCGTTTTCGGTGGCGCGCTTCAGGCTGTTCACCGTGACGCTACACAGCTTCTCGTCGTCATTTCCTTCACCATAGCGTGGTCCTGCCGCGTGAATGACGTAGCGGGCTTTCAGATTGCCGGCACCGGTGACAACGGCTTCCCCCACCGTGGTCCCGCCGATCCGGTCGCATTCTTCCTGGATGGTCGGCCCCCCCTTCATCCGAATGGCTCCCGCCACGCCTGCACCCAAGACCAGGGCGGTATTGGCTGCATTCACAATGGCGTCAACCGCAAGTTCGGTCAGGTCTCCCTGGATAAGCCTGATCCTTTTGCCCTTTACGGTTCTTTCCATCACCTCCCTCCTTCCCCCCGGTGACGTTCCGGGATAACGATTGCGCCTCTTTCAGGTCTCTGGCCGCAGGTCACACTAGGGGCTGGAATCGCTCTCTGTCAATACAATTCTCAAGCGCCATGGCGCGGCAATGAGACCGAAATGGCTGACTCTCGGTGAGTATTCCACTTTCTAGCACGCTTATTGGCTCTGTTTACAGACCTGACTATTCTATGCTATAGATGACACTTCAAATCTTGGCGATATCCTACAGGTTACTGCTCGATGACACATGCATATCAGGATCATTACTTTCACCGGGCCAAGAAGGAGCATTTTCTGGCCCGGGCGGTTTATAAGCTCGAAGAAATTCAGCTTCGCTACAAACTCCTGAAACCGGGCTATCGCGTGCTCGACCTCGGCGCATTCCCGGGTTCATGGCTTCAGTTCTGCAGCAACCTGGTGGGGCCGAGGGGCCTGGTGCTGGGAGTGGACCTCAAACAGATCACCCACACCTTCCCGCCTCACGTTGTCTGCCTGCAGCGCGATGTCATGGCACCGGGCTTCCTGGAAGAACTCGCAGACCGGTTCGCACCGTTTGATGTCGTATTGAGCGATATGGCACCGGCGACGTCCGGCATCCGCGTGGCCGATAGTGCCCGTTCAGCTCTTCTCGTTGAACAGGCCCTGCAGGTGGCCCGCCTGACCCTGAAGCCCAACGGTCACTTCCTGGCCAAGATCTTCCAGGGGACTGATTTCCATGACCTGCTGCCCGAAGTGAAGAAAGCCTTCCACCAGGTGAAAGTAGTGAAACCCGCAGCATCCCGCAAACAGAGCAAAGAGGTCTATATTCTGGCGTTGAGTTTCAAGAAAACGGATGAAGGAGGCTGATTCATGTCAGGACATTCCAAATGGAGTACGATCCGCCATAAGAAGGGGGCGGCGGATGCCAAACGGGGCAAGATCTTCACCAAGATCATCAAAGAAATCATCGTCTCGGCCCGCATGGGAGGGGGAGATCCCTCCGGAAACCCCAGGCTGCGGGCGGCAGTCGCTGCCGCCAAGGCTGAAAACATGCCCAAGGACAATATCGAACGCGCTATCAAGAAGGGCACCGGTGACCTGGAAGGAGTCTCTTACGAGGAAGTCACCTATGAAGGGTACGGTCCCGGCGGAGTGGCCGTGCTCGTAGAGGTACTGACCGACAATCGTAATCGCGCGGCCAGCGACGTGCGCTATATTTTCAGCCGTCATGGCGGCAGTATGGGCGAGGCGGGGTGTGTCTCCTGGATGTTCAGCAAGAAGGGAAACATCGTCTTTCCCAAGAATGCGGTCTCGGAGGAAACGCTCCTCGAAGTGGCTCTCGAGGCGGGAGCGGAGGATGTCAAGGATCAGGAGGACCTCTTCGAGGTGACCACCTCCCTGGAAGATTTCGCGGCCGTTAGAACCGCTTTCGACAACCAGAGCCTGACCTATGAACTGGCTGAAATCACCATGGTGCCACAGAGCACCGTCGCCATCGAAGATGAAAAAGTGGCCCTCCAGGTCCTCAAGTTGATGGATGCGCTGGAGGACTGCGACGATGTCCAGCACGCTTATGCCAATTTCGATATTCCCGATAAGATCCTGAACGCGCTGGCGTGAGATGAATCTGATTCGCGCTATCGGCATTGATCCCGGGTCCCGCTACACCGGCTACGGGGTCGTGGAGGGTGACGGCAGCCTGCTCCGGCATGTCAGGAACGGCATCATCAGTCTCTCCGGCTCACTTCCGCTCCCCGCGCGCCTCGGCAGCATCTATCAGCGACTGGGGGTCATCATTGGTGAAACCGGGCCCGCCTGCCTGGCCATCGAGGATGTCTTCTTTGCCAAGAACGTCAAGAGTGCCTTGAGTCTGGGGCAGGCACGGGGGGCGGCCATTCTTGCAGCCGTTAACGCGGGACTTCCCGTCTTCGAGTATTCCGCCCTCCAGGTGAAACAGTCGGTAGCCGGCTACGGCAAGGCCGGCAAAGAGCAGATGGTGAAGATGATCCAATACCTGTTCAAGTTGAACCAGCCACCCAACCCTAACGCTGCCGATGCTCTGGCCATTGCCATCTGTCACCTGAATACCCAGAGCTCGCGAGTGCGCTGGAGTCTGGCCGAGCGCTCATGATTGGCTATCTGGAAGGAAAACTCAAACACAAGTCACCGGATTACCTCATCATCGATGTGCACGGTGTGGGATATTTTGTCAATGTATCGCTCAGCACCTTCTACGACCTTCCTGAGCCCGGTGCGACCGTGACCTTGAACATTCATACCTATTTCCGAGAAGACACCCTGCAGCTCTACGGCTTTCAGAGCAGCGCCGAAAAGGAGATGTTCCTCCATCTCATCACGGTCAACGGCATCGGGCCGCGGCTGGCAATGGCAATCCTGTCGGGGATGAACCCGGATACCTTGCGGCAGACGGTGCAGGGACAGGACCACCAACGCCTGCGGAACATTCCCGGCGTCGGCAAGAAGATCGCCGACCGGATCATCCTCGAATTGCGCGACAGGCTCAAGATCAAGCCGGAAAAATCCGCAGACCCCTGGCCTCCGGCACCCGAAGCCGGCGCCTTCGGTGACGCCTTCTCGGCGCTGGTGAACCTGGGGTATCGACCGGCTGAGGCAGAAAAGGCCGTCCGCACCGCGCAGCAACACCTCGGCGACGCACCGTCGCTGAAAGCCCTGCTCAAGGAGAGCCTGCGCCTGCTGGCCTGATCCCGAGAGCGCTGTCCAGTTTTGTTCCGGCTGACCACTGTCAGGCAATGCCGGGATCTGCTGACAAGAGTCCAACGACATGACCGACCGCATCATCGAACCAACGAGAACGGAAGAAGATCTTCCCGCGGAAAACAGTCTGCGCCCGAGGCGTCTCGAAGACTACATCGGCCAGGAGCGCGTCAAGGAGAACTTGACCGTCTTCATCGAAGCCGCCCGGCAACGCGGCGAATCGCTTGACCACGTGCTCTTCCACGGCCATCCCGGTCTTGGCAAGACGTCTCTCGCGACCGTCATCAGCAACGAACTGGGGGTGAACATGCGCAGCACTTCCGGTCCGGTGATTGAACGGCAGGGAGACCTGGCAGCCATCCTCACCAACCTGGAACCGCGCGATGTGCTCTTCATTGACGAGATTCACCGGTTGAACCATGTAGTGGAAGAAATTCTCTACCCGGCGATGGAGGATTTCAAGCTGGACATCATCATCGGCCAGGGACCGTCCGCCCGCACCATCAAGCTCGATCTGCCGCCCTTCACCCTGATCGGGGCGACGACTCGGGCCGGGCTTCTCTCCCCGCCCCTGCGCGACCGTTTCGGGGTGAGTCTGCGGCTGGAATTCTACGAGACTTCCGAGCTGCAGGTCATTGTCACCCGCTCGGCGCGCATCCTTGGCATCCTCATCGAGGATGCGGGCGCCCTGGAAATCGCCCGACGATCCCGGGGAACCCCCCGTATTTCCAACCGACTGCTCCGGCGGGTGCGTGATTATGCCGAAGTCCGGGCCGACGGGCGGATCACCCGGGAGGTGGCCGATCATGCCCTGGGCATGCTCGAAGTCGATGAAAAGGGGTTCGACCGCATGGACCGCATGATCCTCCGCACCATCATCGAGAAATACGACGGCGGCCCGGTTGGTATCGAAACCCTGGCAGCGGCGGTCTCCGAGGAAAGGGACACACTCGAAGATGTTTACGAACCGTACCTCATCCAGGTGGGATTCCTCCACAAAACCCCCCGGGGACGACTGGCCACCCGCCTGGCTTACGAGCATCTGGGCCTTTCGTACCAGCAGACCGCCCACCAGCTGCGATTCTAGGGCTCGATTGCAGAAGTCTTTGACAAATCAACCAACCGTCACCCCGGCGGGTTTCCGGTCGGGGTCCAAGAAACACGCTGAGACTGGATTCCGGGTAAAGCATATCGGCATGACGAGGGGTGAGGTCGACATGATATCCATGCTAAACGCAATCAGGCACTAGGATCATCCCGGTGGACTGCATCCTGCTGGGAACGGGCGGTATGATGCCCCTGCCCCACCGTCTGCTGACTTCGCTGGCGGTAAGGCTCGATGGTCGGATTTACCTCTTCGATGCGGGTGAAGGAACCCAACTGGGCTGGAAAAAGGCGCAACTCGGCCTTCGCGGCTTCAATCTGCTTGCCATAAGCCACCTTCACGCCGACCATTGCCTGGGCCTGCCCGGCCTGCTCATGCTCCGAGCCCAGATGGACGCACCGGACCCGCTCACCATTCTCGGACCGCCGGGACTTGCCGCCTTTCTCGGCGCAATCAGGGAGACGCTCGAGTTTTTTCTCAACTACCCGCTCGAACTCGTGGAATGGTCCGATACAGCCGGCAGCCTCGCCTACCAGGACGACCGGGTGCGCATCCTCTGGCACCCACTCAAACACACCCGGTTTTGCCTGGGATATCGCCTGGAAGAAACCGAACGCCCCGGGAAGTTCAACTCCGAAAGCGCGTTGCGGTTGGGGATCCCCAAAGGTCCTTTGTGGGGAAAACTGCAGCAGCGACAGGTGATCGCCCTCGCCGATGGCAGGACCATCAGCCCCGCTCAGGTGCTTGGTCCGGAACGACGGGGCCGAACTGTGGCCTATGTGGTCGACACCCGACCGACCAGAACCGTCTACACCCTTTGTCGCGACGTGGATCTGGCGTTCATGGAAGGGATGTTCCTGGCGAGAGACACCGCGCATGCCGATGCCAAGGGCCACCTGACAGCGGCGGAGGCGGCGAGGCTGGCGAGGCGGGCGGGAGCAAGGCAGCTGGTGCTGGTCCACATCAGCCCCCGCTACAGCGAAGATGAACTCCCCCTGCTCCAGGAGGAGGCAAGAAAAACCTACGCCCCTGCCTCCGTCGGCAGGGACCTGGCTCTATACCCGGTAAGGCACGCGGATAAGTGAAGTCGCTCTCTAACGCTTATCTTTCTCGGGCACCTCAAAGTCCGGCTCCCACAGGATATATCCAGACCCGTCCGCCCCACTCCCGCTCGGCATGATGCCGTAGCTGGAGCCCGATATCTTGCTCCGACCCTGAAGAACGCCCAGCAGGGGTGAGTTCTGGGTGGTCTTCTTGGGTATCTTGAACTCGGTGTCACACACCGTGCTGGCAATCCCCTGAACTCTGAAGCTCCCGAGCATTGCCGAGCTGATCCCCGTTTGTGCCTGGTGGTCAATGCACTTGGTTCCGGTAGAACCCCATGCGGCATACCTGAATTTCGCCTTGGAGTAGATCTTCTCGCGATCCTGCGTCACATCCTCTTTGCCAAGAACGAGCGTCAGGATGGCCTGACTCACCGTGCCGGGTACCGTGAACTGAAGCATCTTGGGCATGGCGTCGTACTCGTCCGGCAACCCGGAGAGCTTGATCACGCCGGGCTCACCCACCGGTTCACCACGCGCCTTATTCGCCGCAAAGTTCCAGGAGGTATAGCCCCAGGTGCCGGCACTGTTGGTGATCTCGGCAAACCCCTGCAGGTAATTCCACGAAATCTGCTGGCTGCCAGCCTCATTCACCGCCCAGCATTTCAAATCCCCCATGCCGGTAATATACAAGGGTGACTGCATCGAGCCGACACCCGTCTTCAGGCTGAACCAGGCCGTTTTGGTGGCGTCAATGGCAAAGATCCCTCCAGCCACATCCCCGGAATGACTGTGATAGTAGCAGGCCAGATTGACTGTGGCATAGAAGGTGTTGGTGATGGCGATGACCGTGTCGTTACCGCCGGAGACGTCAACCAGCGGAAACACCAGCAGGCTGCCGTTCTTGGACGGGTTGCCGACGGTCAGGGCGAAACCGCTGGCGGGCACTGCCAGCAATCCCAACAAGATGAAGCAAAGGGCTATCCTGATGGGCTTCATGACACATCTCCTCTAGGCAGCAAGTAATCGTTCGGCATCTCCGGCATACCCTTGCATCACACCATTTGCTCGATGAGGGTCGCGGCATCCCGGACCAGCTGCTCACAAACGGGAGCGGAGGACTTCCTCTTCCCGGCAGCCTGAAAGCCATCGGGGGTGCTCATATCATACCCGAGCAGCTCCCGACAAATCAGGGAACCGTGCCGATTATGGAACCTGTCGGCAAATTCCCTCACCAATTCGTAGGTCCTTTCCTTTTCCTGTCGCGCTCTGGCGTCCACATTCCCATACCTCATCCCGATGAGCATGAACGCTCCCGTAACCGCGCCACAGGTCTGCGCCATCCGCCCCATTCCCCCGCCAAAGCCGGCGGCAACCCGCAGAGCCAGGTCACGATCAAGACCGAAACATTCGCCGTAGGCCGCCAAGACTGCCTGGGAACAGGAAAAGCCCTGTTTGAACAAGGATACCGCCAGTTCCACCCGATCCATCGTATGCTCTTTCTGACTTCTTACTACAGGCTGCAAGACACCATCCACCCTGCTGCCAACGCTCCGGATCATACCCCGACCGCTCGCCCATCGCAACCCATTTGCGAGAACCTGCAGCAAGGTTTGCCCGCCTCCGTCACGGCATATCAGGAGCGACCTAGGCTGAAGAGTGCCGAGTTGCGCGTTGCGAGTTGCGCGTTCCCATTGGTTCTTTTCATGGGTCTTCACTGTCACCCTGTTCCCCTGCAAGGGTTGGACTTCCATCATCGGGGAGCAGGGGGAAGAACAGATGGAAAGTGGCACCCTGCCCTGGCTGACTTTCGACGATGATGGCACCCTCATGAGCCTTCACAATCCCGTAGACCACTGCCAGGCCCAAGCCGCGGCCCATGAACTTCGTCGTGTAAAATGGGTCAAAGATCCGCTCATGAATGTCGGCAGCCATGCCGCAGCCCGTGTCGGAAACCGACAGGCAGGCATAACGATCGGCCACGGGCTCCCAGTCCAGAGGGCTATACCTTGAATTTCCGAATACCGACGCCGGCTTCACGCCTGTTCCCAAGACGATCTCTCCGGCCTGGCCGCCGATAGCTTCCACGGCATTGGTGACCAGGTTGGTGAGCATCAGCGTTATCTGCCCGCTATCCGCCAGGATGGTGGGACCCTGGGCAGGAAGATCAGCCGTTCTGAGGCTGATCTGTTCGGGCAGCAGAGCACCCAGGGCGACGAGCGCCTCGCGGACGGTTCGGGTAAGGTCAAGGGGCTTCTTCTCCCCAACCGTTTGACCCAGGTAGGTGAGCATGAGGCGACTCATTTCAACGGACTGACTGGAGGCAACCATGGCGGAGTCGAGATACCCGCGAATCTTGGATTCCTTCGGCAGCCCGAGCAGTGCCAGCTCCAGGTTGCCCATGATCACCCCCAGCTTGTTGTTGAAATGATGGGCAATGGCTCCCGCCATGCGCCCCAGGCTTTCCGCGGTCTGGGCCTGCTGCAGCTGAAGCCGCAATCTCTCTTTTTCCCTCTCAGCCAGCCGCCGTTCTTCAAACTGAACGTGCAGAGCTCGATTGGATTCCTCCAGGCTGGCGGTACGCTCTGCCACTCTCCGCTCCAGTTCTTCATTCTGTTTGCGGATCTTTTCGGTCAATTCTTCATTCTCCCGGAAAGCCCCATCAATGGCTTCAAACCAGGGTTTCCAGAAGGACGGCACCGCCTCCGTGCCCACTGTAGACTCTTGATGGCTTCGCCTCATGATGAAATCGACCAGCAGTCCGGACGGAACAATGAACTTGCGGTGAGTGACCCGTAACACCGTGACGACCATCAGCAGCAAACCTGCTATCAGCAGCAAAGGGCCGACTCCAACATGGCTGACAAATTCCACCAGCACGGCTCGGGCAGGTCTCACATAGATCGCCTGCCATGGTGCGTTGCCGATTTGTCGGCGAACCAGTTCGTACCCTTCTATGGCGACGAGCTCGTCCTCATTGATCTTCATAATCCCCGGCACATGCTGCCGCAACGCCACCGGCAGGGCCGCTTCCATTGACTTGGTGTGCCTGTCCGCCGAGGTGATCAGGGATGGGTGGGCGAGAATCTGCAGGCGCTCGTTGACCAGGAACATCTCGCCGCTCTGGGGGTGAAATTTCCCGACGACGCTTTTGAGGAAATCCACGGTCAGGTCAATGGCCACAGTTCCCAAAAAGCGGTCCTGGTCGTAAACGGGAGCTGCGCACGTGGTCATCAGGCCTTTGCCGTACTCATCAACGTAGACCTCCGTCCAAAAGACGTTTCTTTCCGGATTCTTGTCAGGAGCACCCAGTCGGAAGAATTCATGGGTATGGAGTTCTTTAGAGAACTTGGACTTGGTGGAGGATACCCATGGATAGATGTTGATGAAGTTGGCAGCGGATGTGTAGTAGACCCATGCCGCATCTTTGATGGTTTGGGAGATGGCACGGAAATCCGGGTTGAGTGTCAGGGCCATGTAGAGTTCCCTGTAAAAGGCGGAATCCCTGTTCCGGAGTGTTCCAAGACCAGTGAGGTTACCCACGGAGGCAACGGTCAATGGGGGTTGAATCTCGTCAAGATGAAACGCCGGACCTGGTTGTTCTTCAGTTTCGGTTAGGGAATAAAAGGCGAGAGGAGGGACGAGCTCTTCAGCTCGGTGCATCTCCAGCAAATCGGATTCTGCTCTGATCCTCATTCCTTCAACACGCGAGGTCACCATGGCGAGCAGATTCTCGATGTGAGTGACCTGTTCCTGGAAATCGATCAGGAGGGAGGTTTGCTGGTACAGCTCATTGGACCGGTACTGCTTCGCCACGAACACCAGCAGCGCCAAAAACAGAATGGCGAAAACACCCAGCAAATAGATCGTGAAGCGTTTATGAAAGCGCGGCACATCAGGTTTTTGCAATGGTTCAGGGCTCATCTACCGCCTCAGAGAGAACAACGCTCAATCACCTGTAATCATATCATATCAGAGCAAACAAGGCCATGGTGAGATGGTGAGGTGACAATGGACTGACAGGAAACCTGCCTCAGCAATGAGCCAACACTTTTTTGACATACTGATGGGTTTGCCGGTAAGGCGGGACTCCACCATAACGTTCAACAGCATCCGGACCCGCATTATACGCTGCCAGCGCCAGTTCCACCTGCCCGTCGAAGCGCTCCAGGAGAGATTTCAGATAACGGCTGCCCCCATCGATGTTCTGCCCAAGGTCAAACCGGTTCCGGACCGCCAGGGCTCGTGCCGTGGCAGGCATCAACTGCATCAAGCCGCCGGCACCTTCTTTGGAAACCGCGGCGGTGTCAAAATTAGACTCAACCTTGATGACAGCGGCAATCAGATCGGCAGGCAGGTCATACTTGTGCGCCGCTTCCTCAATGGCTTCCCGGATCTTTGCCGGGACCTCGAGGGCGAGGTTTCTAATCGTTTTTACAACCGCGGAGCCAGTGGCTTCTCCCGCTCCAGCCCCCAGTTCTTGCCGAGAGGAGATGCTTGCGGGATGATCGGGTTCAAGCGAGTCAACTCCTGCTGCGGAAGCTTTGGTCACTGCGTCCTGCAGACCCCTGCCGGATTCTTGACGCTCTTCAGGTCGCCATAGACCGAAGCTCAGCATCGTCCCCAGGCGGCCAAAGAATCCGGCGACGGGATTTTTTGAGCCCGCTTCGGAGGCCTTTTCGCGGGCAGCGGGTTGGGGGTCGCCCGCTGAAGGACCCTGCGGCGAGAAGAAGCGAACGAAGAACCCCTTGATCTCGCTCATCACCTGCGAAAGACCACCGCTTGACGCACGCGGAAGAGCCCCCTCTGTTGGGCGCTGGGTCGGAGCCTTCTCTACCTCCAAGGCAGAAGGGCAATCCTTCAGGGAGTGAACCGCAATGTCGCCCTTGGAAGCAACCGGAACCCCTTCTCCAGGCCCGTAGCGAGCGGCATTATGTTGATAGACAACGGCAGCTTTGCCGGGATCCACCACCCCCACACCCGGCCCGGAGCACCCGGCACCATCTGGAGCACCCACCGAGCTGAGCAGCGTCTCATGAACGGTCGAGGCCGAAGCAGCCATGGGACTACTGAGATCGAGCAGGGTACTGAAAGCCTCATCGTTCTTCCCGGCCTTCCCCTGTCGTCCCACTGCCAGTTCATTTTGCCCTGACCCTGTCGATATGCCTTCTATTCTCATCATTTCGCCCTTTTTGCTCGAATTGCCGCTTCCGAAGGGGCAACCTGGAATCCGAGGATGGAGTCATTGTTCCAAATCTTTGCCGGTTCCCGCCGGAAGCGATGGAAACCAAGTCTCGAAAGCAGAAATCTTGCCGAAACCAATGTCACCTGGTCCCAATTAGCAAATCAGATGCCAGCCGGCATTTTCCGCCCGGCCTTTTTTAGCAGGCTGTGGTGAACCTGGTGGGAAGCGCCAAGCGTGAAGTCAATGTCTGGCTTGATCCCGTCCATCTCGACGCGCTCGGTCTCGGCCCCGGCGCCGAAATGCGCGCCCCCATGGCCCACGCCGTGATCGGCGGCCTGGTCACCGCGACGCTCCTGACCCTCATCGTCGTTCCCGTGGTGTTCACGGTACTGGACGATCTCGAAGGGTGGTTCCGGCGTCGGCTGAAGAGGCAGGCAATGAATGAAGTGCCCGCAATCACCGGCGACAGCGCCACCCAGGCTGGCCTCCATTCACCACCCGTCCTAGCCGCGCAGGACGGTATCCACGGTCATTCTCCAGAATCCGGCCAACCGCCTTGATCGGGGATCACCACGAACGATGCGGGCCCGTCCTCGTCATTTTCGTGACTCCTGTCAGAGTGCAGGTTTTGCCAAGATGTTATCTGGAAAGCATACGGCCCCAACCGCTAAGGGGTCATTGAGAAATAGCCCAGAGGAAATACCTCTCGTTTCCTCTCGTTCCGCTCGTTCCCAAGCTCCAGCTTGGGAACGTAGTCTCGGGAGTTCCAGCCTCCAGTGGCCACGAGTCACACCAAGCTGGAGCTTGGCTTACCAGGGTTCCCAAGCCGGCGCCTGGGAACCAGCAAGCAGGCGACTAGTGGGGACTATTCACGCTGCACTGTGTTATTTCCTCGTGAGCCCTCCGAACACCCCAGCCGGCAACGCAACACGCAGGACGTCTTCTGTGTTGGCGGTGATGCTGCTGGCCGCACTAATCCTGGCACCTGCCGCTCCCGCCACCGCCGAGAGAGTGATCACACTGAATGACTTCGGGTGTCCCCAAGGTACATGAGCAACTGCCTCGAAAAGACTCTGGCCTACAGTCGGGAACTGCTCATCGCCGGCGAGGAAAAAAATGTCCGAAGGCCGCTATCTCGAGGAGCGGGCGGCGGCTCTGCCGCAGCTCAACGCGGAGGGCCGGACGGTCCGGGTAAGGGACGAGGCGATGAAAATCTTCGGCGTGCCGCCGGACTACAACAGCTACGGCGGCACCCTGGGCCTGACCCAGGCCCTCTTCACGTGGGGGCAGATCAGTGCGGCCATCAAGGCGGCTGCTTACGACAAAGTGTCCGCGGAAGAGCAGTATCGGGAGGCCAGGCAACTGGCCCTGAGAGAGGCCTCAACGAGCTTCTACACCCTGTTGCTCGCCCTGGAACTGGAGAAAGCGGCTCGCGACAATGTGGCCCAAAAGCGTCGCCATCTCGACGAAAGCGAGCGGCGGTTCCAGATCGAGGTAGCGACCGACTATGACGTCCTGGCCGGGCGGGTGGCCTTGACCAACGTCGAACCCGCTCTCATTCAGGCGGTAAACGATATCCGCCTGGCCAAGGACCGCCTGCGCTACTACATGCGCATCGAAGGGAATTTTGATGCGAGCGGCAGCCTCAACTGCCGGTCGACCCCTCCGGAACCGCTCGACCGCATTCTCGAAAGCGCCAGGGCCAACCGGCCTGAGGTTGCCTACTATGAAAGCCGGGTCGGGGTGTTCAAGGAGCTGGTCACCGTCGCCCAAGCGGGAAACAAACCGCGCCTGGACTCTAAGGGCAATGCCGGCTGGAGCCGCGACGACAACTTCATTCAGGACTATCCCGGCTATCGCTTCGATGCAGGCCTCTACCTCTCCTTTCCGATCTTCGACGGGTTCCTCACCAAGGGCAAGGTCATGCAGGCCAAAAGCCGCCTCACCACGACGGAACTCGAGATGAAGCAGCTGCTCGACCGGATTGCCCTCGATGCGCGCAGCGCCCTCAACCGGGTGGATGAAGCGGTGCATATCGTCAAGGGGCTGGAAGCGGTCACCACGCAGGCGGAGCGGCTCCTCGAGATGGCCGAGACCGGCTATCGGCACGGCGTAAAAACCCGCCTGGAAGTGGACGACGCCGAATCCAATCTCCTCACCGCCCGCACCAATCTTGCCCGTGCCCGAACTGAATACCTCATCGCCCGCACCCGTCTCCTCTGGATCATGGGCGAAGACATCCTCCTTGCCCTGACCAACCCGACCTTCGGCTCCCCCTGCCAGGCCGATCCTTCTGCGGTCAGCGGTCATGCCAAGGGAGGATCATCAGCACCGAAGAACACGAAGGAGCTGAAGTGAATCGGTTTGACGCGATGAACCTCGTTCGAAACCGCCATCTTCAGAAAAGCGACTTCGACTTGTGCCGACCGGGCAGAAGGGATGGTTGGTATCCGGAGCTCTCCAGTTTGCGGGATAATTCTTTATTCTCGTGATAGCCTGAAAAAGGTGGTTCCGGCGTTGAGAAAATCCTTGTATGAAGTAAGAGCTTAAGATATTGAAAAAACACAGTGATGTGGGAAGTCGAGACAACACCTGACCCCCATTGGACCTGACATCCGTTGTGGGGCTTTCTCGAACACCTCCCCAAGTCGTCAAGATGAACAGAAACTACAGAATTACTTGTTGGCGCTGTGCCAAGTGCCCACGTGAGAACACTTTCGGGGTTGGTGTTGAGACTCCGAAAGCTCATAGCAAACGAATCCTCAACAGGTTAGCCTTGTCATCGAAGTAAGTATTAACATAATTCCCGACGAACCAAAGAGGTGGAGAGAATGGCCGGCTTAGAGGAACTGGAAAAGACGATTGCCAGTTTACCAGATGATGAGTACCGTCAGTTTCGTCATTGGTTCTTGGAGAGAGACTGGGAAAGGTGGGATAAGCAGATCATTGAGGATGCAAAAACAGGCAAACTCGACTTCCTGCTCAAAGAAGCGCTTGATGCCAAGAAGGAAAACAAGCTGAGGAACCTGTGAATCACAGAACGACGGACCGCTTCTGGCGCTGCTATCATGGTCTGCCTGGCGAGATCCGGAAAGTCGCTGACAAGAACTTCAAACTCCTGAAGGAGAATCCAAGCCATCCTTCCTTGCAGTTCAAGAAGATCGGTGAACTATGGTCAGCGAGAATGGATCAGGCCTATAGAGCGTTGGCTGTCGAGGACGGTGGGGATTTCATATGGGTTTGGGTGGGCACACATGACGAGTACGAGAGAATTCTCAAGGGGCGCTAACCACGGGCTCCAGCAGACGCCGCAATCCGTGGGCGATGCAAAGTCAGGCTCTAGGAGTTCAAGCCCCGTAGTGTATCGCGGGGCGCGACCTAGCCCCGCCGTTAGAGCCGTGAGTACTGCCGCGAGCGGTTGATGGCGGCTTAGCTTGGCGTTCGGCCAGATGGATACACGGAGCACCCATGAACGAGCACCATCCCCGTTTCTGGGAGATATTCTTTGAGGTGTTTGAGAACTTGCCCAGGCAGGGGCCGGGCAATCGCGATTGTGCCGTAAAAGCTCTCCGTCTTTGCACGGGACTTCCCCGTAAACCTATGATTGTCGATCTGGGGTGTGGAGTCGGCGGGCAAACGCTGCATCTCGCCGACCTGACGACTGGTTCCATCGTGGCCGTCGATAGCCATGCCCCCAGCATTGAGCGGCTAAAGGCGACGCTCGCCGCGCGAGGTCTTTCGCAACGAGTCCAGGCGCAGGTTGGTGACATGGCTCATCTGGAACTGCCGCCGGAAAGCTACGACCTGGTCTGGTCCGAAGGCGCGCTCTACAATATCGGAATCGGGAGCGCCCTGCGCATCTGCCACGGATTACTGCGCCCCGGCGGTTATCTTGCTTTCACCGATGCGGTCTGGCGCAAGGAAAACCCGCCCCCGGAGGTCAAGGCAAGCTTCGACCTGGACTACCCAGCCATGGGCACGGCGACTGACGTGGAGGCAGCCGTCCGACTCGCCGACTTTGAGTTTACGGGGCGCTTCACGGTGCCGGATGCGGCATGGTGGGACGACTTCTATTCGCCGATGGAACATCGCATCATGGAATTGCGCCGGAAGTATGGCAACGATGCCGAGGCGCTTCTCGCGCTCGACCACCTCGCACGGGAGCCCGAAATGCACCGCAGATACTCGGACTACTACGCCTACGAGTTCTTTGTGGGGCGCCGTTCTGATCACTAGGCACCAGCACCAGGCACCAGGGGTCGGACCAAGTGAACATATTGAATGTATTGAGCAATCAGTCCCGGAAGAGGCTTTTCAAGGGCTTATCCTCATAATTTCGCTATCAAAAGGAACCTTCTGAGCCCGAGCGAAGGGTCGCTGACCAACGAATCATCCCGGTGTTGCCAGCAACTGTGAGTCAGTTCAGATGGGGGTCGGCCAGGTGTTTTCATCAAGTGACGGCTCGGGTGGCCGCCAAGCCTGCGGCTTGTCGTGCGTTCCGCAGCTCAGCGCCGCGATCAGGATTCCAGAATGAGCAGACATCCCGATGCCAGTATTCGCGAGTTCCGCGAGTCCGACCTGGTTCCCGTGCAGCGGCTGATTCAGCAGACCATTGAGGTCTGCTATTCGGGGGTATACCCTCCTCGTGCCGTGCAGTTTTTCAAGAGCTTCCATGGCGAAGAGAAGATCATGGAACGACATCGGAACGGAGAGATGCTCGTTGTTGAGCAGGATGGTGAGGTGATTGCGACTGGAGCCATCGTCGGTACCGATATCTTCGGCGTTTTCGTTCACCCTGAGTTCCAACGCCGTGGGCACGGTGGAACTCTCATGCGCCAGTTGGAGAACAGGGGAAAGGCACGAGGCTGCAAGGAGCCCGAACTGAGCGTTTCATTGCCGTCGAGAGGTTTCTATGAGGGACTTGGCTACGAGATGCTGGCAGGGGTGAATTCGCAAATGGCACCCCGCATGAAAAAGGGATATGATGCCACGTACCTGGGAGAGCTGAAACAGCAGGGCTGTCAGGTCACGCTGTGGAAGCTGACCTACAAGGACGGCGGGGACGATACACTTGCCCGGCTGGCTCTCAAAGAGGAAAAGGTGGCGGGCTTTCTGCTGCAGTAGCCCGCCAGCTATTGCCGACCGCGCCGCGGCTCGGGGTATCGGCTCCGCCGCCCGAGAGCGGCATTGCCTGTCTGTTATGACGTAGATGGAGGAATTGACAAGGATGGTTGCTTTGCTGGCGTTCGCAGTAGTGTTCACTTTGGTCGTGCTTGTCCATGAGTTCGGTCACTTTCTGGCTGCCCGCAGGTTCGGGGTAAAGGTTTATGAATTCTCAATCGGCTTCCCTTTCAGCCCACGCTTATTCACCCTGTTCCGCCACAAGGAAACGGTATTCACCGTAAGACTTCTCCCCCTCGGCGGCTTCGTGAGTTTCTCTCAGGACCACGGCGAAGATGATATGGAGCTGTTTGGCGTATCTTATTACAGGAGAGCACTCATTCTCGCTGCCGGTTCCCTGTTCAACATGGTCTTCGCTTTTGCCGTATTCGCCGCAGTCCTGGTTGTCGGGAAGCAGCTCGATCCTGCGAGTGCCCTGGTGCTGAGCGCCAAAACAGTCTGGGAGATCCTGTCAGGAACAATCCTGTTCCTCATGCAGGCGTTCTCCGGTCATGCTGCCATGGAAGGAGTGTCCGGGCCCGTAGGGATCGCGGTCATGGCAGGCGAAGCAGCGGGCAAAGGCGTGTTGAGCCTCTGCTACTTTACGGGAGTGCTGAGCATGAGCCTTGGCATTATGAATCTTCTCCCTTTGCCGGCCCTTGACGGCGGCCATTTGGCAATGCTGTCCCTGGAAGCCATCCGGCGGCGACCATTGCACCCGAGAGTATACCAGGCGGCAACCACCGTTGGCCTCATGCTGTTCCTCATACTCACCGTGCTCGTGACATATCAGGATATTGCCCGGCTTATTGCCTGAAAGTCCTGCGGGAAGATGGGATAACGAGCACGGTCTGGGTTAGCGGACGGGCGGACGGCGCACGGGATCGGGCCACTCGGTCCTGAACCGGAGGGACAGCCATGGCCCGCCGGGCCAGAGGACCGGTTCCCGAATGGACCTCCATCCTGGCTGAGCATGACGACGAGATCGGTGACGATGGCACCACCGAAGAAGACTTCATCCCCCTCCTGCGCAAAGTGCGCTAAAAGGGTCGCTCAGGTCGACGGTCGGCCTGACGAGGAGTTCAAGAGCGAAGGAAGAACCGCAGAATATCGAAGCACCAGCCGCAGCAGGTCTAACACGGAAATCTCAGGCGGTTCGCCTGGTCACCCCTTCATTACCAACGGTTCTGCGGTTCGTTATTCGGCAGTTCGATATTCTGCGGTTCGCTCTAATAATACGCCTCTTCGACTTCCGCTTCCTTCACCGGGTCTTTGAACAGATTATACACCCATGCCTGGTAGGCAATGACCACAGGGATACAGGTCAGAGCTACGCCGAGCATGATCTTTAAGGTCAGCTGGCTCGACGCCGAATTGTAAATGGTCATGCTGAAAGCCGGGTTGAGACTGGACGGCAGGAGATTCGGGTAGAGACCCGCCACTCCGAAGAGGGTCACCCCGACAATGAGCGCACTCGAGGCGAACCAGGCGCGCCACCACTGTCCCTTTCCCAGGTAGACCCGGATCATCACCAGCGCCGCCACGACGATCACGGGAATCAGAATGATGGGAACAACATACATTAAAGGGTTCTGAAGGTAGTTGTCATAGAGCCGGGTGGCATACCAGGTGGCCGCGAGAAAGCCGACTGCGATGACCGCCAGGGCCGTCCACAGGCCGGGGGCAACCGCGGCGGCCTTGTCGTGCACGCTGCCCTCGGTTTTCACCATGAGCCAGAGACAGCCGTGGAGCAGAAACATCGCCACGAACAAGACGCCGCCAAAAAGTCCGTAAGGATTCAGAAGCGTCACCAGGGATCCTTGAAAGATCCCTTCCGCATCGATGGGGATTCCTTGAAAAATATTGGCAAAAGCCACTCCGAGCAACAGTGCCGGCAGAAAACTCCCGCCCACCAGGCAATAATCCCAGACCTTCTTCCAGGTAGGGTGCTGGACCTTGTTGCGGTATTCCAGCGCCACCCCCCGGAAGATGAGGGCGAAGAGGATGAGCATGAGGGCCGAGTAGAGCCCGCTGAACATCACCGCATAGGTGGTTGGGAAGGCCGCAAAGGTAACGCCTCCGGCGGTAATCAGCCAGACCTCATTGCCGTCCCAGAACGGTCCCATGGCCTGATAGAACATTTGCTTCTCGGTCTCGTTCTTCGCCAGAAACGGCATGAGCGTGCCCATGCCCAGATCAAACCCATCGAGCATGAAATAGACCGCCCACAGGACTCCCCACAGAATGAACCAGATCGACTCAAGCATTTTCAGTCCCTCCCATTGCTGCAGCTACCGGCACTGGCTCAGGCCCTTTGCGGGCATAGGTGACCATGAGATAAAAGGCCACGGCGCCGAGCAGGGAATACACCAGCACAAAAGCAGCCAGCGAGGTCATGACCTGGGCACCACTGATGGGCGAAACCGCCTCTGCGGTCTTCATCACGCCGTAGACCACCCATGGCTGACGCCCGACTTCTGCCAGCATCCAGCCCGCTTCGTTGGCAATATAGGGCAGGGGCAGGGCAAACAGCATGACTTTGAGGAAACCCGGATTGCCTTCGAGGTCGTTGCGCCGGAACCAGCCGTAGACGGTCAGGGCCAGAAAGAGAAAGCCGAGCCCGACCATGATCCGAAACGCAATGAAAGGAACCATGACGGGCGGCCGCTCATCCGGGGGGAAGTCTTTTATTCCCTGGACGGTGGCTTCCGAATCATGATAGGCCAGCAGGCTCAAAGCTCCCGGCATAGCGCCAAATTCCAGAACATTTCGTTCATTCTTTTCATCCGGAATGACCAGCAGATATTGCGGCGCGCTCTTCGTCGTCTCCCAGAGCGACTCCATGGCCGCCAGTTTCGCCGGTTGAATGGCTGCTACCTTGGCGCCGTTGGCATGGCCCTGACCGACGGCCAGCACGGCGAAGATGAGGGCAAAGAACAGGCCCATTCGAAAGGATTTGGTGAAGAGGACCGTTTCCTGTTTACGCAGGAGATGGTAGGCACTGATCCCCATAACGAAGAACCCGGCCAGAACGTAAGCCCCGCTCAACGTGTGGATGATCTGGTGCACTGCCGCCGACTGGGTGATGACGGCGAAGAAATCGTTCAGTTCCGCCCGTCCATTGCGGATGACATAGCCGACCGGATGCTGCATCCAGGCGTTGGCAATGAGGATCCACACCGCGGACAGGCTGCCGGCCGCCGCTACCAGCCAGATTGTGACCGCATGAGCCTTGGCGGAAAGCTTGTTCCAACCGAGCGCCCAGACGGCAATGAAGGTGGATTCAAGAAAAAAGGCCAAAGAAGCTTCAATGGCCAGGAGCGACCCAAAAATATCACCCACGTATCGCGAATAACGAGACCAATTGGTACCGAACTGGAACTCGAGGGTGATACCGGTCACCACCCCGATGGCAAAATTTATGAGAAAGAGTTTTCCCCAGAATTTCGCCATTCTCTTATAGTCTTCGTCTCCCGTCCTGACATAGATCGTCTCCATGATGGCAATCAGGATGGAAAGCCCCAGGGTGAGGGGGACAAAGAGGAAGTGAAAAAACGTTGCCGCCGCAAACTGCAGCCGCGAGAGCCAGAGAACGTCCATCGGATTCCCCCTGTGCTGCCTCTTACTGAACCAGGCAAACAAAAAGGCGGGTGCGGCACAGCGGTTGGCGCCGAACCCACCTGAATGCCCGAATTAGGCTGCGTTTCATTCAATCCAAGTCATCACTGACCATGCTCCTCGACCCCTTTCCGCGGGGACGGTTGGATCAGGCTTTCCAGAGCCCGTGCAGGTTGCAGTACTCCCTCGCGGTTACCGGCCAGGCATCGATGCAGAAAAGCGCTTCGGGGGCATCACCCGGCTTCAGGAACTGCCGGTAGACCTGCCCTCCCGCAATGACTTCAACCCACTCGATGTAGTGCTTCTCTTCCATGGGATGGGCAACACTGCCGACCCTGACCTTCACCCCGCGGTCGGTCTTTTCGACCACCGGTACGTGCTTTTCCTTGGCGGCATCAACGGTGTTTTCCTTGAACAGCTTCATGGGTTGCCCGCAACAGACCAGTTCTCCCGCACCCCCATGAAGAACCTCGACGATGTTGCCACAAGCGTCACATTTGTAAACTTCCAGTCTTTCTGCCATGATAATCTCCTTGTTCTGTTGTTCTTGTCAGGGATCCAACTCGGACATTGTGACAGGGTGGTTCCCCCTCCACCGCCGGAAAGTGCTTCCCACCGCGAGGGCAAATCACCTTAATGTCCCTATAATTAATCTGACGAAACCATTTTGGCAATTTGCCGGCCATAATCCTGGGCCATCTTGGCTCCGCCTCCCAGGGCCGCCGACTTCAGCTGCAAAGGCCCGCTGACCATCTTCATCTGAAAGACATTCTGCATGGTGCTGAAAATGCGACCCGGCGCCTCGCCGCTCCAGCCAAAGGCTCCGAATGCTCCCCCGACTTTGCCTGCAGTATTGGCCTTTTCCAGGGTGAAAAGAAAGGTTTTCATGCCCTGGAGCATCTCGCCGTGATAGGTGGCTGAACCGAGGACCAGGACATCGTAGTCGTCCAGTTTGATCCCCTTCTTCTCAATTTCGTTGACGTTTGCTACCGTCACCTCCAGACCGTCCATGCGCATGCCTTCAGCGATCAGCTCGCCAATCTTCTGCGTCTGCCTGGTCCTGGTCGCATAGACTACCAGTGCTTTCGCCATTTTGGCCTCCTCTCAGTCAACCTTGTAGAATACCCTGGCATTCGAGCTACAGACCGGACACGTTCCCGGCGGTTCCTTTTCACAGGTATAGCCACAGACTGAGCATATATAGTAATCGACCGGTTCGAGGCTTCCCATCTTCTCCAGGGCCTTCTGATAGAGAACCGCGTGGTACTTCTCCACCTCATTGGCATAGCTGAGGGTGCGCTCGCCGGGCTTGTTGCCTTCCTCCTGAGCCGCCTCGATCATAGCGGGGTACATTTGCTTGAATTCGTAGGTCTCCCCGGCAATCGCGTCCTTCAGGTTTTCAGCAGTGTCCTTGATCTTCCCGAGGGCGCGCAGATGGGCGTGAGCATGAATGGTTTCGGCATCGGCGGCTGCTCTGAAAAGCTTGGCGACTTGGGCCAAACCCTCTTTGTCCGCCTGTTTGGCATAGGCCAGATACTTCCGGTTAGCCTGCGATTCCCCGGCGAACGCATCCATCAGATTCTGTTCCGTTCTCGTCATGGTGCTCTCCTTTTCGTTAAGGTTTGGTTCAGATTTCAATGAGATCTGTTTCCCGCTGAGTCAATCCTGCCACCAGCCTTTTTTCCGGTGGGCTTCCCGCTCTGCTTCAGCCAGTTTTTTGATCTTGAAGGCCGAATCCCTGAGGACGCCATACAAGACCCCACAGCCATTATCCTCGCGCACCAGATCGCCCTCATCGGCAATCTCCATCATCCGCGCCACCAGCTCGAGGGTCTGGCATATCTTATCGTTACATGGCCTGGTCATGCTCCTCACTCCGGGAGAAATATCCCTACGCTCTGATCTCGACCCTATCCCATGGCAAAGTCCATACCAAGCTCCATCCAATCGGGCCACCTCCTCAAAACCCCAGTCTTGGCGGCACCGCCGCAATTCCTTGCCGTCGCCAGGCGAAATTACCGCAGGCCATAGGGAACGATTGGATGAGACAGATATGAAACAGTTCGCAATGCAGAGCCCTGCCGAGGCTCCGGCCGAGATTCAGGATTTCACCCGAAGAGGGACCGACAGAGAGCAGCAAGAGCTGTCTCGGATAGCAATCTGAGACACTATTGTATTATGAAACAGCGTGCCTTTCCGCAAGAAAGCGATAGAGGGTGGCACGACCAACACCCAGGAGTTTTGCCGCTTTGGACTTGTTGCCGCCGGCTTGCTGCAGGGCCACGGCGACCGCCCCGGCCTCGAGTTTCTTCGAGGGACCCGGCTTCACTCCCGAACAGGCTTCCTGGCGCAACTCAAGAGGCAGATTGTCAGGGTAGATCACTCCCCCTCTGGCGGTAACCAGGGAAAAGTGAACGGCATTGCGGAGCTCCCTGACATTGCCAGGCCAGGAGTAGTCCATCAGTGCGCCCAGGGCTTCCTTGGAGAATCCTCGCGATTTCTGGCCCCGCTCCGCGGCCTCGCCCAGAAAATGAGCGGCGAGCAACGGGATATCATTCTTGCGCTCACGCAAGGGCGGCAGGCGGATGGGAAACACATTGAGACGGTAGTAGAGGTCTTCCCGGAAGGTCTGTTTTTCCATTTCCCGCTTGAGCTCGCGGTTGGTGGCGCTGATAACCCGCACGTCGACGGCAACGGTGCGTTCTCCCCCGACCCGTTCGAAGGTCCCTTCCTGGAGCACTCGGAGCAGCTTCACCTGCATGGGCCGAGGGAGCTCCGACACTTCATCGAGAAAGATCGTGCCCCCATGGGCCAGCTCGAACCGGCCCTTCTTATCCCGAATCGCCCCCGAGAAGGCCCCCTTTACGTGGCCGAACAGCTCGCTTTCCAGCAGTCCGTCCGGGAGTGCCCCGCAGTTGACGGGAACAAACGGGCCGCCGCTGCGATGACTTTCCTGGTGAATGGCAGCCGCGACCAGTTCCTTGCCGGTTCCTGTTTCACCGTGGATGTGCACGGGAAAGTCATTGGTCGCCAGATCCCGGATCTGCTCGAAGATATTGAGCATCTTCTGATCGCGGCCAATGATGCCGGCAAAGCTGGTGAGCTCTCCCAGGCGGGTTTTCAGGCCGATAAGATCCGTCAGATCGCGGAATGCCGCAAGCACCCCCACAAAGCACCCCTTCTCGTCCGTCATGCCGGTAACCGACATTTCCAACCGACGGGGTTCACCGCTTCTCGTGAGGATGTTCAAGGGATAGCTGAGGTGAGTGAGGGTGGCAGGAGCTTCCCCACAGAACGAACAGCGACTGCCGCAAAATGGCCCTCCAAGCACCTCGTGACAGTCTTTGCCAACCACGTCCTCTTTTCGAAAACCGGTGATCGTCTCGGCCGCCCGGTTGAAAAAGAGGATCCGTCGGCTTTTGTCATGAGCAATGATCCCTTCCATCAGGTTATCGAGGATTTGTTCCAGGTTTCGTTTATCAGCCAGCAGGCTTTCCAGCTCCAGACCTTTCATCCTTAACGCCTCTGTCACCAGGGTGGGGAGTCTTCGCTTTGAACTTGCCTCTGACTACTACCGCTCTTTTGCTCATTCGGCAAGCGGAAACCAAAACCCGGCCGGCAGGGATGGAAGATTTCACGGAAAAGCATCCATGAGAGTTTTCTAATGCACCGCTAATCGATCCTTAATGTTGCCCGCCTACCCTCGTCACCGTTGGCTCAGGACATGTCGGTACAGGAGGATCAGGATGAAAATGGATGCAACCCCTAAGACCATCACCCTCGACACCGCCGGTCTTCGTCGGGTCGAACGGGAAGTTTGCAGCTTTCTCGGTGAACCCGGGCTGGAAGATATGTTCGCCACGGAACTCTCCGTCGGCAGGATTGTCCAGGAATGCCCGGCAGCGGAGAGGAGCGAGCAGGAGTCGGAAGATCTGGATGATCGACAAGAGCGAAGACAGATCTTCGGCCAGCCGGCCTTCGACAGTTTCGAGAGAGATCCCGTGGCCTGCTACCTTAAAGAAGTCGCTCAGTATCCGCTCCTCACCAGGGAGCGCGAGCTGGAACTCGCCACCACGCTGCGAGAGGGTCAGAATCGTCTCACTGAGCTGGTTGCGAGGCACGCCCTCGAGGACGCCTTGATCGAGCGGTTGAACGAGAGAATTCGGCGCCTGCTGAGCCGCGAAAAGGCCTTCCCCGGGGTGCGGGATAAGGCGCTCAGGCTTATCCGAGTTACGCTCGAGCGGCTGGTTCACGAGCACCCGGAGCACCCGCTCTACTCGGCGATGCTCAGAGAGGCCGCAGCGATCACGGCGACCATCAATAACGCCAAGCAGGAAATGATCAAAGCCAATCTGCGGCTGGTCCTCAGCATCGCCAGACGCTACCGCGGGCGGGGCATGAGTTTCGATGACCTGATTCAGGAAGGCAACCTGGGTCTGCTCACCGCCGTGGGCCGCTTCGACCATACCCGGGGAACGCGCTTCAGCACCTACGCCACCCACTGGGTGAGGCAGAGCATCATTCGGGGTATTTACGTCAAGACGCGTACCATTCGGCTGCCCGTCCATTTTGTGGAAATGAAAAACCGCTTCTTCAAGGTTTTTTACGAACTCCTCAAGGAACTCGGGCGGGAACCCACCCCTCAGGAGATTGCAGCCAAAACCCAGCTCAGCGTCCAGAAGATGCAGCAGGTGCTGAGTCTCTCGCTGCAGCCGGTTTCCCTGGATTCTCCCATTGGCGATCGCGGGCAGCCTCTGGGCGACCTGATCGAAGACCAGCACACTCCGTCCCCCGTGAATCATTGTGCCCACGGCGAGTTGACGGAGGCCATACGCCAGCTGCTGGCCAATCTCAACCCCCGAGAGGAAGAAGTCATCCGAATGCGATTCGGCCTCGAAGGGCAGCCTGCCGAAACCCTGGAAAGAATCGGCCGGAGTTTCAATGTCTCGAAGGAACGTATCCGACAAATCGAGAAGAAAGCCATGGAAAAACTCCGCAAGCTGAATCACCACGGGCATCTGGCCGAGTGCAGGGACTAGCGGCTCATCCGAGGACACCCCGTTGCCCCCCTCCCGAACCCGTCCCCATGACGGGCAATTGCGGGAGGGGATCGCCGCCTACCCTGCCGCCGGCAAGCAATTTCAGGTGTGACCTGCCCTAAAGTTTGTCTTTTTTGGCAGGCAAAATCTTGGCATACTGTCTCCAACAGATCTCCCGGTTTCCCAGGAAGGAGGCAGAACGATGGTGTCCAATGCTGAGATCGCCAGGGCCATGACGGTCAAACTGGCAGCGATCTTCCCCGAACTGCCGGGAAAACAGCCCTTTGTAGAAGGGATCCGCAGAGCACCCAAAAGGGATTTCAAGCTCAGCCCGGCGGACACGGAACTCGCCCTCAAGAACGCCCTCCGCTATGTCCCGGAACAATGGCACGGGATACTGGCCCCGGAGTTCCTGGAGGAACTCATCACCACCGGGCGAATCTACGCCTACCGCTTTCGCCCCGAGGGCCACATCAAGGGAAAGCCCATCGACCAGTACCAGGGGCGTTGCCTCGAAGGCAAGGCCTTCCAGGTGATGATCGACAACAACCTCGATTTCGACGTCGCCCTCTACCCATATGAGCTGACCACCTACGGGGAAACCGGGCAGGTCTGCCAGAACTGGCTGCAGTATCGGTTGATCAAGCGCTACCTGGAGCTCCTGACGCGCGACCAGACGCTGGTTGTGGCCTCCGGCCACCCCCTGGGCAGCTTTGCCTCCGGCCCGGAATCACCGCGGGTGATCATTACCAACAGCCTCATGGTGGGCCGGTTCGACGACCAGGAGAACTGGCACCGGGCGGCCGCCCTCGGGGTTGCCAACTACGGCCAGATGACCGCCGGCGGGTGGATGTATATCGGTCCGCAGGGAATTGTCCACGGGACCTACAGCACCATGCTCAATGCCTGCCGTCTCAAGCTGGGATTGGCGACGAGCGGAGGAGATATGAGCGGGGTCCTCTACGTTTCGTCGGGCCTTGGCGGAATGAGCGGAGCGCAGGGGAGGGCCGCTGAAATCGCCAACGGGGTCGGCCTCATCGCCGAGGTGGACGATTCCCGGATCCGGACGCGCCGCCAGCAGGGATGGATCAGGGAGGTCAGTGACGATCCTGGAGCAGCCTTCCAGCTGGCCGAAGAATACCAGCGCAAACGGCAGGGCGCAGCCATCGCCTATTACGGGAACATCGTCGATCTGCTCGAATATGCCGTGGCCCGGGAGGTACCCATCGACCTCCTCTCCGATCAAACCTCCTGCCACGCGGCTTATGACGGCGGCTATTGCCCCCAGGGGTTGACCTTCGCTCAGCGCACCGAACTGCTGCGCGCCGATCATGCCCGGTTCCGGGAACTGGTGGACCACTCCCTCGCCAGCCACTTCCACTTGATAAGAACCCTGGTGGAGCGGGGCACTTACTTCTTCGACTACGGCAACAGCTTCATGAAGGCGGTCTTTGACTCCGGCATCAAGGAGATTTGCCGAAACGGCGTTAATCCCCTGGATGGTTTCATTTTTCCCTCCTACGTGGAAGACCTCATGGGGCCGTTGCTGTTCGATTACGGATACGGACCGTTCCGCTGGGTGTGTCTGAGCGGCCGGCCGGAAGATCTGGCCAAGACCGACCAGGCCGCCATGTCGTGTATCGATCCCGACCGGCGTTTCCAGGATCGAGACAATTACCTGTGGCTCAAGAATGCCGCCAAACACCAACTGGTGGTCGGGACCCAGGCACGCATTCTCTACCAGGACGCACCCGGCCGCAGGAACATCGCGCTGAAGTTCAACCACCTGGTCCGCACCGGCGAAATCGGTCCGGTGATGCTCGGCCGCGATCATCACGACACCGGCGGCACCGATTCCCCCTTCCGGGAGACCTCCAACATCAAAGACGGCAGCAACATCATGGCGGACATGGCAACCCACTGCTTCGCCGGCAACGCCGCGCGGGGGATGAGCCTGGTGGCCCTGCACAACGGCGGCGGCACCGGGATCGGGAATGCCATCAACGGCGGTTTCGGCCTCGTCCTCGATGGCAGCGAGCGGATTGACCGGGTGATTCGCAAAGCCATTCCCTGGGATGTTATGGGCGGGGTTGCCCGCCGCGCGTGGGCCGGAAATGAAAACTCCATCCTGACGGGCATGGAATACAACCTTACGCACGGTGAAACGGATCACATCACCCTTCCGTACCTGACGGACGAATCCATGATCCACGACCTGGTCGCGAACGCTTTTTCGAAGACAAGAGGGTAGCGCCCCCTTCCACCACGGCGGCCCTCAGGCAGGGACTCTGAAGAGGACTCGGTGGCATGGCCGATTTGCGCACGATGGTAGAAACGGTACCGAACTTCAGCGAAGGACGGGACCTTGCCAAGGTCGAAAGAATTGTTGCCGCTTTTCGGGGCAAGGTCGGGGTGAAGCTCCTCGACTACCAGACCGACGAGGACCACAACCGCTCCGTGATCACGGCGGTCGGTGCGCCGGCGGCTATCAAGGAAGCGGTGCTGGAGGCCATTGGGATCGCCGTCGAAGTGATCGATATGACCCACCACCAGGGTCAGCATCCCCGCATGGGTGCCGTCGATGTGGTCCCGTTCATTCCCATTCGCAACATGACCATCGAGGAAGCGGTGGAGATATCCCGGGAGGTCGCGCGCGAGGCAGCGGCAAAGTACAACCTGCCGGTGTTTCTGTACGAGGCTTCGGCGTCTCGGGCCGAGCGCCGGAACCTTTCCGACATCCGCAAGGGTCAGTTTGAGGGGATGGCCGAGAAAATCAAGCATCCGGACTGGCGCCCCGACTACGGCCCCGCTCAGATTCATCCCACCGCCGGCGTAGCTGCGATCGGAGCCCGCATGCCGCTTGTGGCCTTCAACGTCAACCTCGGTACCGATCGGCTGGAGATTGCCGAAAGCATTGCCAGAAAGGTCCGCCATCTCAGCGGCGGGTTCCGATATTGCAAGGCGCTCGGGATCGAGCTCAAAGACCGAGGAATGGTCCAGGTTTCCATGAATTTGACGAACACCTCCAAGACCTCCATCTATCGGGTGTTGGAGATGATCCGGGTCGAAGCAAGGCGGTACGGGGTGAATGTCGTCGGCAGCGAGATCGTCGGCTTGGTCCCCATGGAAGCCCTGATCGACTCGGCCGCCTACTACCTCAGGCTCGAGGGCTTCTCCATGAAGCAGGTGATCGAAGCTCGGATGATGGAATAGGAAGGCCGGTGAAAGGGAATCTCATCATCAGGAACGCCGCCGAACTGGTCACCTGCAGCGGAACTGCAGCCAGATGCGGAGAGGCCATGCAGGGTCTTGGCGTGATCTCCGACGGCGCCGTGGTCGTGCACGAGGGGATCATCAGCGCCGTCGGCAAGACCCGTGACATCCTGGGCAAAATCGATACCCGCGGTTTTACGGTGATTGATGCTGAAGGCCGGACCGTCCTGCCCGGGTTCGTTGACTCGCACACCCATCTGGTGTTCGACGGCTACCGGGCCGACGAGTTTTCCTGGCGGCTCCGGGGTGACAGTTACATGGACATCATGCAGCGGGGGGGCGGTATCGCCAGAACGGTTGCGGCAACCCGCGCGGTATCGAGCGCCCAACTGGTCGCCTCGGGGCTCAAACGGCTCGACTCCATGCTCTCCTTTGGAGTCACCACGGTCGAGGGAAAAAGCGGTTACGGGCTTGACCTCGATACCGAAATCAAGCAACTGGAAGCGATGGTTGAGCTCGACGCCATCCATCCCGTCGAGGTGGTGCGAACCTTCCTTGGTGCTCATGCCGTTCCCGCAGCATACCGCGACTGCGGTGAGGCCTACATCGATTTCCTTTGCAGCGACGTGTTGCCCGTGGTTGCCGAACGGAAGCTGGCTGATTTCTGCGACATTTTCTGCGAGAAGGACGTCTTTTCCATCGACCAGTCCCGGAGGCTGCTCCTGGAGGCCCGGCAAGCCGGTCTGGGAATCAAGCTCCATGCCGATGAAATCGTGCCCTTCGGCGGCGCCGAACTGGCTGCAGAACTCGGCGCCGTTTCCGCCGACCATCTGCTGCACGCCTCGGACACCGGCATCCGCCGCCTGGCACAGGCCGGCGTGGTCTGCACCCTGCTGCCCTTGACGGCTTTCAGCCTGAAGGAACCGTACGCCCGCAGTCGCTTCATGATCGACAGCGGCTGTGCCGTGTCACTCGCTTCGGACTTCAATCCGGGCAGCTGTTTTTCCGAATCGATCCCCCTGATCATCGCCCTCGCGACTCTCTACATGGGGATGAGCCCCGAAGAGACCATCACGGCACTGACCATCAACGGCGCCGCTGCCCTGGGCCGAGCCCGGGCCATTGGCAGTATCGAGGCGGGCAAACAGGGAGACCTCGTCATCCACGAATTCCCGTCCTATCGGTACCTCCCTTACCATATCGGGGTCAGCACCGTCGAAAAGGTGTTCAAGAACGGAACCCTGGTTTACGACAAGACACTCATGGAGGCCCGCATTGCTCGCAAACCTGCCCATAGCTGAGTTTCTGGCCAAGACTGCCGCCGCCACCCCCATTCCCGGCGGCGGCCCCGTGGCTGCGCTGAGCGCTGCTACGGCGGCCGGCCTCGTGGAGATGGTGGCCAATCTGACATTCGGCAAGAAGGGTTTCGAGAGTGTTGCCGAGGCCATGCAGGCAATCGCTGACGGCGCTCGCACTCTCCGCGAAAGCCTGATCCGGGATATGGACCGGGACGCCGAGGCGTATACGCGGGTCCTCGAAGCCTACCGGCTGCCCAAGGCGAACGAGGAAGCAAGGGAACTTCGCCGGGCAGCCATCGAAGCTGCTTTCAAGGAAGCAGCCACGGTGCCCCTTGAAGTTGCCGAGAAAGCCAGGGCCGTCCTGGACCTTGCTGGCACGGTCATCACCGGGGGATACCCGAACGCCGTGACCGACGGCGTGGTAGGAGCATTGCTGGCGCGCACGGCAGGCCTCTCGGCCCTCTACAACGTCCGCATCAACCTGGCTTCCATTGGCGATAAGGCGTTTGGTCAACATCTCCTGAACAGGGTGGAGATGATCGAAGCCGACCTGATACAGAAGGAACAATCAATCCTGGCTGCTGTCGAAAGAACCTATCCCCCTGATTGACTGCCCGCCGCGGTCACTGCAGCTCTGCCGCCTCCGCCTGACTCAGGGCAAGTTTTGCCGCCACCAGCTTCCTGTAATATGCGGCAACTTTTTGAGCATTGCCGGCAACCATCGCCTTCAGCAGATCGCCCTCCAATTCCGCCACCTCCAGACGCTCATAGTAGTCCAGCATCTCCTTGAAGTGCGCCAGTACAATCTTGCCCGTCAGGATCGGGTGATTGTTGGTCACATTGGCGTCCTTGAACCGGATGCCGTGTTCAAGCTCCACTTCAAGGCCCATGATGAAACGCTCGAGTGTGATAGGCATCCCTTCCTCGTTGACTTCACCCAGGATCACGGCGGCCTCTTCAGGCAGCACCGTGGCCTCACTCAACGCCGTCCAGTCCCTGATTTTGAGCGCCTCACACACCCGCTTGACCTCAGCCACTGTGATGTATTCCGGTAGTTCCATGTCATCCTCCTTCAGGCTTCCGTTTTCCACACCGCAGCATGGCCCTCGCTCAGCCGCGGCTTTCCTCTCCCCCATGTCAAACGCGACTGGGCCAGGAAACGCCGGTCCGCTTTTCGATCAGATAGCAGAAACGGTCCCATTCCACTTCCCGCCCGCTTATGGGACATCGCAACCTGACCTTGCGTTCGCTCACACCGACTACTTCCCAGTCGCCCCCACGCGGCCCCTGGTCAATGGTGATTCGCTCCCCCACCACAAACTCATAAGGCCTGAATACTGTCACATCATGACTGCTCATGGCTTTAGCATCCCTACAGGCTGAACCGTTAATAAGCCTCTCCGATCCTGCACTCACTCACTCACCGCACCGGGACCGCGAAGCGGGCGGAACATCTTCTTGCCGGCGCCGCACACGGGACACTTCCAATCCTCGGGAAGATCCTCAAACTTAACCCCTTTGGGAATCTTCCCCTTCCTGTCGCCCCGGTCGGGATCATACAGGAAGCCGCAGTTTACCGTTTGACACTGATAGATTTCTTCAGGTTTTGCCACAGGTTTCTCCTTCTGTACGCTTTGCACCAGCCAAAGGACATCCTCATCCACCGACAGCAACTCCCAAGAATCATGCCAGCTGGAAGACACTCCTTTCACCCCTCCGCACAGCTTGAAATATCAACATCTTTCAAGACACCCCCGGACTCCGCCGAGATGCCCCCACCACAACCTGAGACACTGTTGAGCCATCCGAGCAGGCTGACCGAGCGCGCGACACAGACCTGGTCAGCAGGTGGGGCGGCGGACGAGCTGGTGAGGCATGGCCACCCTTCGGAAGCCCCGGCAGACTCAGTTCGTCTGAGCCCAGCCGGTCGAGGGTCGATTGCTCATACGAGCTCACACCAGCAAACCCGGTCTTCTCGGGCAGGTTCCTCAGATTGTCTCGGGATCTCGGGCGAGACAGTTGTGTGTCATGAGACACCCCGAACCAGGCCGTTCAGAGGGAGTCTTTGGCCCGGCCATGGGAGGAAGCCAGATCGCGAGAAGAGGAAAGCGGCAAGGGCCTTCCCCCCGCAAGAACATTCTTGTCTGGCTTCAGGAGACCTGTTATTCGTAGTTTCCCACAGGCCGATCCCATGATCCTTCATCTCCCTTTAGCGAGGCAGGAGAATATGGTGAAACAAGGTGTGGAGAACGATCAGGCGTCGTTGCGGGTTTGCGGCAGGGAAACCTACATCCCGCTGGCAACCTCGTTCACCGAAAAGGCAGCGAAGGCCCAAGGGCTGGGTAAACCCGAGGCGCTTGCCCTCACTCTCGCAGCCGAGGAAGTGTTCAGCTATCTTTGCCGGGTGGTTCCTCCGGAAGCTGGCGGAATCGAGATTCATTCCTCGGGGGTCGGCTATTACGTCCGCCTGGATTTCGTTTTTCCGACCGCTGCTCTCGATATGAGAATGTTCAATATCACGGCAACCTTATCGTTGGCCGACGACAATGATCTGGACCAGATGGGACTGCTGCTGGCGTCCAGATCGGTGGACCGGTTCCAGATGGAGCCAGCCGAGGGCAACCGGCTGAGACTCACCCTCATCAAGGAAAAGACCTATCCCCTGTTCCAGGAACTACCACTCCCGCCAGTCCCCGCCTTTGCCCAATTCTCCGTGCGACCGCCCGATACGGGAGAATTGAAGCTCTTTGCGGAACTCGTGCACGCGACCTATTGTGATCAGATCATCCCAGCGGTGTTCAACACTCCCGGCAAGCTCGTGGACATGGTGGGCAGTGGAGAATACCAGGCGGCTGTGGCAGTCAGCCCTGCGGGCGCCATCGGCGGCGGGACATTCTGGCACAGGCGTGCGGACAAAGCAGTGGAATGGTTTGGTCCCTATCTTTTCAACCAGAACCCGGAAGCCGGGATGGCCGTCGCCCTCCTCGACCACTGTCTCGCGGCTATTGCCCGAAGCTCCGCCGTCGTGCTCATCAACCATTTTCCTACGCCGGAGTTTCCCAGAGCGCAATTCGAGTTTCTCGGAAAACTGCCGAACCGCAAGGAAGACGGCACGCTCTGCCACATAGAAGCATGGGCTCGCCTGCTCCGGGAGGATCTGGGCAGTGTCGTCTGGACCCATCCCCAGCTTCATGGATTTCTGGCCAGGGAATATGCCCGGCTGGTATTGCCCCGGGAGATCAGGCTCATAACGGATCAGGGAGAACGGCACTCACCACACTCGGTCCTCTTGAGCAACTTCAACCGTTCACTGGAGTTCGTCGCCCTCCAGCCCATCTGGTCGGGAGCGGATTTCGACGAGAATCTCCTTCACCACAAGGAGCTTTTCCGGAAAGAGCACATTCAGAATGTGCTCTTTGTCATGGACCTCGGGCAGTCCTGGCAGGCGGAACTCGTCCCGGGCCTGCTTCGCCACGGCTTCAGGGCGGGTATCATCCTTCCCTATGCGGGAGTAGCGGACCAGCTCATCTTGCACCTGGAGGGGACCTCCCCGTGAGCAAGGCACCTCCCCTTGACCGACTGGTCCCTGCCTACATCAGGCGCTTCCAGGCCTATATTCCCAGCAAGCCCGACCAGGAACTGAAGAAGCTTTACGGCTGTTCACGGCTCTACCGGCTCAACAATAATGAAAACGCCCTGGGCCCGCCTCACGGGGCTCAGCAGGTCATTCGCGCTTTTCCTCCCCCCCAGGCTTCAATCTACCCCAGCGGAGACGCCCACTATCTGCGCTGCCAGTTGGCTGAACGCTTCGGCATGGCTCCGGAGCAATTCCTCGTGGGAAACGGCGCCAATGAGGTGATCACCTTCGTGATCAAGGCTTTCTGCCAGGAGGGGGATAACATCATCACGGCGGACAAGACCTTCGCGGTTTACGAATGGGTTGCGGAGTTCTCCGGCTTTGAGGCTCGACTCGTGCCGTTGAAGGATTTCGGCTTCGACGCGGAAGGCATGCTGCAGAAAATCGACGAACGCACCAAAATCCTCATCCTCTGCAACCCCAACAACCCGACGGGAAGTTTCTGGTCGCTGGAGCAATTGCGGCGTTTTCTCGATCGTATCGATGGGAGCCAGATTGTGGTGGTGGATGAAGCCTACGCGGAATTCGTCGAGGACCCGAGCTACCCCGACGGCATGGCTCTGATCAGGGAATACCCCAACCTGGTGGTTTTCAGGACCTTTTCCAAGATGTACGCCCTGGCCGGCCTGCGCATCGGTTACCTGGCAGGAAGCCGGGAGGTGGTGGACATCATCCGCCGCACCTGTGTCGTCTATTCGGTAAACGCTCTCGCGCAGGTGGCGGCCCTCGCCGCCCTCGCAGACAACGGCGAGCACGTGGCACGTACCCGGGAGCTGATCAGGAGGGGTAAGACCTTTCTGGCCAAGGAGATCGCGAACCTGGGGCTTCCCTTTGTCCTGGGCGAAGGCAACTTCATGATGATCAAGCTGCCCATGAACGATGCTCTGGCCTACCGGAAGCTCATGACCCTCGGGGTCATGGTGCGCGCCATGACCGCTTTTCGCTTTCCCAACTGGATCCGGGTGACGATATCCCACCAAGAAGCCATGGTGGCCCTGGTGGGGGCCCTTGGCCAAATGCTCGACAGAGCAGGAAAGGAAAGCTGATGGCTGAATCGGAAGAGCATCTCATCAAACCAGGTCGAAAATGGGAAATCGCTCTGTTTCAGCCTGAAGACGCCCCGGGAATCGCCTGCCTGTTTCGCAAGGTATATGGCGACGGCTACCCGATGAAGACCTTCACGGACCCGGAGCGACTGATCGCTGAGAACGCGGCCCGGAGGACCATTTCCGTGGTCGCACGCACGCCCGAGGGAAAGGTCGTCGGCCATGCGGCCCTCTACCCCAGCGCTCCCTTCGAGGGGCTCTTCGAACTGGGGGCGGAGGTTGTCGACCCCCACTGCCGGGGCGGCCTGCTCGGTTTCAGGCTGGTTGAGCACGGCCTCACCGTCGTGGCTCGACAATTCGAGATTGCAGCAGTCTTTGGAGAATCTGTCTGTAATCATATCATTACGCAGAAATTCGCTGTCAGATTGAAGTCCGAGCCCTGTGCCCTGGAGGTCGACCTGATGCCGGCCGAGGCCTACACCCAGGAAACAAGCGCCTCGGGGCGGGTGGCGACGCTGCTGACCTTCAACATCCTCGCTGACAAACCACAGACGATCCATGTGCCTGTTGTCTATGAAGAGCTGCTGCGGCTCGTCTACCGCGGCCTCGGCCAGGAGAACCGGTTCGTGCCCGCCACCGGGGACCTGCCCGCCGGGACGAAGACTCGCGTGGCGGTCGAGATTTTTGATTACGCCGGGGTGGCTCGTTTTGCGGTGCATGAAGCGGGGGCGGAGTTCGCGTCGGTTTTCGACGAACAGGAACAGGCGGCTCGCGACCGGGGCACCATCGTCCATCAGGTGTGGCTGAAGCTTTCCTGGCCGTGGGTCGGGCGCGTGGCGGCGCTGTTGCGCGCCCGCGGGTATTTCATCGGGGGCGTCCTGCCCCGCTGGTTCGACGTGGACGGCCTGCTCATGCAGAAGGTGTTCGGCCTGCCCCACTGGGACAGCATTCACCTTTTCGCTGATAAGGCAGTCCGGATCCTCGAGATGGTAAGGGCAGATTGGAAGGAAGCGCAGGGCCAATCCTGAAGTTTGAAAGCGCCACGGCGGCGGGAACCTCTCCACCCTCATGGGATGGCCATCAGCTTGAGGTCCTTCGTCGCAAGAACCACAGTCCGACGCCCATAAACCGCATGGTACGTTGACGGAATGGCGAGGCCCCGTTGGCAGAGCCCAGGAAATTGTTCACCTTCGAGTTTGTTTCCCTGTGTTTCGTGTCCTTTTTCGCCTTCTGCAACATGGCCGTATTCTTCAGTTTCTATGGCTACCTGGCCAGGCTGGGCATCCCGGTGGAATGGCGGGGCCTGCTGCTGGGACTCGAGCCCATGAGCGCCTTCGCCCTGCGGCTGGCCATCATCCCGCTGCTGCACCTGGGGAATGCGGTTCGGGTGATGATGCTGGCCCTCGTCATGCTGGTGGCGGCCCTGTGCTCGTATCTGTGGGTACTGACCATTCCCGGTCTCATCCTGCTGCGGGTCTTCCACGGCGCTGCCTTTGTGCTCCTGGTCTCGGCCAGCATGTCCCTGCTGGTCCATCTCATTCCCCGGGACCGGAGCGCCCAAGGCTTCGGCATTATGAGCGTCACCGTGCTGGTCCCCTACGCGGTCATGCCCTTGGTGACGGACCTCCTGCTGCCCATGCTGCCCAGTGAGGCCTACCTTTACGCGGGGGTCACGGTCATGGCCCTGCCCGCTTTGATCCTCCTGGAAGTCTTGAGGAGGCGGGTGGCAAAGCAGGCGGCCGGCATCGACGGCACCCTCATGATGCGCCCGAGCCTGGCCGAACTGCGACAAAACCTTCGGCAAAGGCCGGTTGTGCTCCTGCTTGGCGTCAACCTGCTGGTGTACCTCGCCTACGCCACGGTCTTCTTCTTCATGAAGAGCTTTGCTATGCATGTTCACTTGGGGCAGGGCGGCACGTTCTTTATCATCGCGACGCTGGTCATGATCGCCGTGCGCGTGCTGAGCGGACCGCTTTTCGATCGGGTCGACAAGGTTCGCATGCTGCAGGTCTTCACTTTTCAGCTCGTCCTGTGCTTTGTTTCGTTCGGCTTCATTCGCTCGCCAACCATCTACTACCTCCTGGCAGGCTACTACGGTCTTTGCATCGGCGTCACCCTGCCGCTCCTGAATGCGGCCCTCTTCCTCGCCTCTCCCGAGCACTTGCGCGGCCTGAACACCAACCTCGCCCTCTTCACGATGGACGCCGCATTCTTTGTCAGCCCCTGTGTGGGCGGGATGTTTTTGGCGGCCGGCTTCTCCTTCGGTACGCTTTTCGACCTCTGCGGCGGGTTGCTGGCACTGAGCCTGGTTCTGCTCATCGTCCTGAGGCGGCAGAGGGGGTAAAATGCGGAAGATATTCCCGCCAATATCCTCTATTCCGTTCCGCATCGACAGTTCGTTTTCAGCATCCCCTGCTACCCAAAAGCCATGAAAAAGCAATTTCCTATCACCTCACCTGGCAGAGCTCGGATATTTCCAAGGGCATCTTCCATGGAAAGACCCGCCGCTTTCCGTGCTCTTCGCGATAGAAGATAACGGCTTACCATGGGAGAACGTCTTGGAGTTTTACGCAAGCCCTCGGTACTTCCTCCAGTAGTCGTGCTCAAACGGCCACTCTTCCTTGCGGTATTCCATGAGCCGCCGCATGCGTTCCCTGAAACTGGCCATTTTATCCAGGATCTCCGGGAACGATTCCTTGGTCCTCCAGGCCAGGACCAGCCGCTTCCCAAGAGCACGCGCCCGCTCGGCAAGTTCCGCCGGGAACTCATCCCCGATGAGCAACCCCATGGTGGCCCAGATCGAGCCCACCGACTGAATCCCGGTAATCATGAGGAAATGGTTCAGGTACTCGGCAATGGCCTTTTCATCACCGCCGCCCGAAGTTACCACGGAAGCTCCGTATTTGCCCTCAAAAGCCAGACAGTGGATCGCCGCCGCGCAACGGTCCATGAAGGCCTTCAGCTGCGCACTGACGCTGAAAATGTAGTTGGGGCTCCCCAGGACAATCCCGTCAGCTTCCCTGACCTTCTGTTGAATCTCCTCGAAGGCATCCTTCTGCACACAGCGTCCCTTCTTGTGACAGGCGTCGCACCCAAGACAGGGCAGCACCGTGTTCCCCGGCAGGTACAGGGTTTCGACGCGGGCGCCTTCGCTCTCCGCACCTTCCAGCACCAGGCGGGTCAGCCTGGCGGTGTTGCCCTTGGGACCATGAGGACTTCCGATAATAGTAAGAACCTTCAATTTCACCTCCATCGTTGATTGAACCTGAGAGGGTGCCCAAAATTGAAGCAGCCGATCAATGAGGTTTGGCGCTGGTTGTGAGTTGCTTCAGCCAGGTCCGCACTATAGGCGGGATCAAGGTGAAGTGCAGGAGGTAGCGAACTCCCGGTCCGACGACCCTGCAGATCACTTTCGCATAGAATTCAGGCGCTTGAGAACCGAATTCGGCGGAGGTGAAGCGGAGCATGATATTGTCATAGGGCTGCAGCGGCCCCTGGGTTTCGAGCGCTCTCCGCCTCTGGGACACGCCGGCCAGGGCCTTTTGCATTGAGCGATTCTCACATTAACCCTCTTTTTCCTGCCGGCGAAAGCCTGCCTCCAGGAGGTGGGTTAATCTTCCTGGCTTCTTGCTTCCGCAGCAATGACGAATGATCATTCGCCGAGTGAAGTTCGCTCTTTCCGGGGAGGTTCCAGTTGCCATGGATATCGGTCTTCCTTTACTGAGATCCAATAGAGCTTGCCAGAGTTTCTCCATGGGTCAAGAACTATTCCATCCTCGAAGGCCTGCCCCCTGGCAGAGATGATTACGCTGCTATGAGTAATTCTCCACCATGAGTCGGGGTATGCAATGCCGCGGTGGAAATCAAAGCTTTTCTGCTTTAGTTCACGGAGGCATTTGATCAGATCCTGCGTCCAATGAAAACATATTCCTCTCTTCTTTAGCCCTGAGTTCACGAGATGATTGTGCCACAGGGGTGGGCGGACTAATTCGTACTGGTTTGCAAGAACCATCGAAAACCTTATCGCCGTATTAGCAATCAGGAAAGCCTCTTGCTTTACAATATCATTGCTCAGGGATTCCAGCTCCTTCTCGAGACGCAATACTTGATCGCTGTATTCGTCGTGGCCTGACGCACAGAGCATTGGATCGCCACGAGCTCCGATCCCCGGATCTTGATAATGAACGCGTCCACATCCGCAAAGAGAAAGGAACACGACAAGAAGCGCCCCCACCGCCATTTGATCCCTCATTTGCATTATCCTTTATTATATGTCAGAGTGCGTTAGTAGAGTTTCATTAATTCTGGATGCCTTTGATGACGCTTATATAAACGGTAAATTCGTCACAGTTGCTCAACGTTTTATTGATAGCTTTAATAGCATCAAAGACGATTTTTTAAGGTCCATCCCGACTATGAAAACAATCTTCCCTGGCGCGTTTTTGACGACACTCCAGTGATATCTCGGTCCTGCTCCTGCGCGCAACGGTGGGTTTCGGGAAGCGCCTCTACGGAGGGTGTGCTTTCCCTGTCACAGTCTCATGGAAGACTGGAAAGACCGGAGCCGAACATCGCGACGATACTCACGGGTTGGGCACAGCGACCGGTGCCCCCACCCTAAATAAGCTGTACCATTCGCCGTCGGTAGCGGTCCAACTGATTTAAGGAAAAAAGGCAGGCGGGGATCGACCCCAGCCGGTCAGGGCTGTGGGCACTGGAGGAAAAAGGACATGAAGGGACTCGATGCCGATTTTGTGATTGGCGTGGGAGAAAAGGTCGATCACCCGTCCCCGGTTGGGAAGAACCATAACGCTTGCGGACTTCGAGGTGGCGGCTTAGGTGCCGGCAGTGTTGCAGACGTGATTGATCGTAATGACGGTGTTATCGGTGGCGGTCGCGCGTGCGTCTCATCTCCGAAAACCCATTGACGTTGTGAAACGTGGAGACGTCCAAGTTGCACCTTCCCACGATCTGGCAAAATTTGACGGAGAAGAGTAAACTCCAGGCACACTGGATGGTTCAAGCGAGAGGAGGCGCCAGCCCATCAGGCAGGCGTTAGCCCTTTTGAACTCACCCAGCAATGACGGAGCAACCACATGCAGCATAAGACCCCGCCAAAGGATATCACGTTTACAGTGGATCTCTTCCGTCCCGAAGATACCCGGGGGGTAGTTCGCCTCTTCCAGGCAGTCTATGGAGACGACTATCCTGTCAAACTATACTACGATCCCGAAAAGCTAAAGGAGGCAACCGCACCGGTGACTGCCGTTCCGTACTGGCCCGGACCGTGGACAGTCAGATTGTGGGAGTTCATCATCTCATCAGATCAGAGCTCGGCGAGTTCATCCATGAATGGGGGGCCGGCCTGGTGCTGAAGGAATACCGGTGTCTGGGAATAACGGAAGGCATTGCCAAACACCTGATGGACGAGGTGGTCCCGCGGCTTGGCATTGAAGACGTATTCGGCGAACCAACCTGCGCCCATGTCACCATGCAAAAGCTGAGCGCCGGCATCGGGTTTATTGAGACGGCTCTGGAGTTGTGCCTGGTGCCCGCCAACCTTTACGACCGGAAGAAACCCGGATCGGAGAGGATGTCGACGCTCTTGCAGTTTCGCTGCTTCAAACCAAAGCCCCATACCGTCTTCCTGCCTCGCGTGTACGAGGACGAACTGCGCTTCCTCTACTCGGCTTTGGATGACGAGAGGACGCTGGTGCCGACGGCGGAAGTTGCTCCGGAGGCCGTGCCTACCGAACTCCGAATGCAGATGTATGACGCTGCCCAGGTGGCAAGGATCGCCATACCCCGCGCCGGTCAGGAACTGGCCTCCCGTTTGGCCGAACTCGAGCAGGAGGCGCTCGACAGGGATGTGCTGGTCCTGCAGGTCTGGCTCAAGCTGGATAATCCGGGGGTCGCTGCGGCGGTGGCTACCCTGCGGTCAAAGGGGTACCTCATCGGTGGGATCCTGCCGCGATGGTTCGACACGGACGGCCTGCTGATGCAGCGACTTCGGTGCCGCCCCGATTTGCAGTCTCTCGCGCTGTACACCGACCGGGCCCGCAGCATCCTGCAGCTGGTGGCTCGGGACTGGGAACGAGCGTGCAGTCAAGAGTTACGAGGGGCCTGTTGACCGGATGGGAGGCCCCTTGTCGCCGGTGATGATTCCCTGGGAGAGATGAACATGGAAAGTGCACTCTCAAGCATAAGAGTACTGGATTTGTCGCGTCTGCTTCCCGGGCCGTTTTGCTCCATGCTGCTTGCCGACCTGGGCGCAGACGTGATCAAGGTGGAAGACCCGAAACAGGGAGACTACATCCGGCAGTGGCCGCCGCTCATTGGGAAGAACAGCGGCTTTCACGTGGTTTTAAACCGGAATAAACGCTCCCTCACCCTCAATCTTAAGCTTCCGGAGGGCAAGGAGCTCTTCGAGCGACTCGTCAGAGAGGCAGATGTCGTCCTCGAAAGTTTCCGACCCGGCGTCATGACTCGGCTGGGCTTGGGATATGACCTCCTTAAGCTTGTCAATCCCCGGCTTGTCTACTGTTCCATCAACGGCTATGGTTGCGAAGGCAAGCGTTCCCAGGAAGCGGGCCATGACATCAACTACCTTGCTCTCAGCGGCATCCTTTCCTACAGTGGCAGGAGTGGTCAACCCAGTCTGAGCGGCGTGCAAATCGCCGATCTTGGAGGTGGCGGCCTTTTGGCGGCATTCAGTATCGTCGCCGCCCTGCTGGCCCGCGAGCGCCTGGGCCAGGGGCAATTCATCGATGTGCCCATGATGGATGGGGCGCTTGCCTGGAATTGCTTGCGCTGGGGAAAATACCTCGGCGACGGTAACATCCCTTATCCCGGCGATGACCTCCTCAATCATGGCTTTGCCTGCTACAACCTTTATGAAACGCGGGATGGTCGACATATGAGTCTGGGGGCCATTGAACCCCAGTTTTGGAAGAATTTCTGTGAAGCCGCGGAGCAGCCTCACTGGAACCAGCCGCAATACTTCGAACCTGGACCGTACCAGCAGGTCCTGCAGCAGGAAATTGCCTCCTTTTTCAAGAGAAAACGCTGGCCGAATGGGCGAGGCCATTTCGCGGGCCGGGACTGTTGCTGTGAGCCCATCATGAATCTTGCCGAGGTCATGAATGACCCGGAGATGCGCGCCCGGCGAGATGGTTGTCGATATGGTGCACGAGAGCTGGGGGGCCTATCGGCAACTGGGAATTGCCGCCAAGTTCTCGATGACGCCGGGCGCGATCAGAAGCCACGCTCCGGAACTCGGCGAACACACCCATGCCATCCTTGGAGGAGTTGGGCCTGTCTCCTGGCGACATCGAGGCATTGGCGTCCAGGCGCAGTATAAGGTGCAAGCAAAAATGGCTATCCGGGATCGAACCTTCTCCGTCATTCCCGCGTTCTTTTAGCGGGAATCCAGGCTGCGCAAAGCTCCTGGATTCCCGCCGGGAACATGCGGGAATGACGGATGGAGGGATTGGCCGGACGATCATCTGCCATGCGCCTGAAGACTCGCCCATCGAACGTTGCCCCGCACAGGCGCCTACGTGCCATCTTGAGCGCAACCATCTCGGGAGCACGATTCCCCTCTGGCATTCATCAACTGGCCAGATCCTGAGGGGCGGAACGAGGAAAGGGCCTTGAGAAGAGAAATACCTGCAGTGGGATATGCCGTGCCAAGATTTGATGCTCAGGCCAAGGTCACCGGGGTGGAGAAGATATGCCGTCGATCACTATCCCGATCATCTTCTTTGGGCCGGGGTGAAACGGGCCGGCATTCCCCACGGACGGATCGAAGCATCGACCCGTCCGCCGCCGAGGCCCTGCCGGGCGTCGTGGCGGTCCTGACCGCAAAGCATGTTCCCGGCACCAACCGGCAGGGCATCGTCCACAAGGATCAGCCGGTACTGGCCGACGAGCAGGTCCGGCACCGGGGTGATCCCGTGGCGCTGGTGCTTGCCGAAAACAGGAGGATTCTCAAGGAGGCGGTGCGCCTCATCCGGGTTGACCTCGAACCACTGCCCGCCGTGTTCGACCCGGTGGACGCCCTGCAACCCGAAGCTCCGCGCCTCCACGAGGGAACCGGAAACCTGCTGCTGCGGGCCAACCATCAGGAGCGGCAGCGGCATGGATGCCCTTGCCGAATGCGACGTGGTGGTCGAAGGGGAGTTCCAGGTGCCCTTTCAGGAGCATGCCTTCCTCGAGACCGAAAACGGTGTGGCGTGGCAGGAGGCGGATGGCAGGATCACCTTGATCGTTTCCACCCAGGCGCCTTTCCGGGACCGGTTCGAGATCGGCCATGCACTAGGCCTTGATCCCGCTTCTCTCGGGTCATCAGCCCCTATCTCGGCGGCGGCTTCGGCGGCAAGGACGGCGCCACGGTCCAGTGCCTGCTGGCCCTCGCCGCCCTGCATGCCAAGGGGCGGCCCGTCAAAATGTGGTGGGAGCGGGAAGAGAGCTTTCTCGCCGGCTACAAACGCCATGCCACCCGTATGGTCTACCGGTTGGGAGCGACGGCCGACGGCACGTCCTGCATGCCCTTCACTGCCGCCTTCATTACGACACCGGCGCCTACGCCCATCTTGGGGGCGAAGTGATGGAACTGGGCATGGAACATGCCGCCGGTCCCTATCGGGTCCCTCATACGCTCATCGAAGGATGGTGCGTTTATACCAACAACCCCATCGGCGGCGCCATGCGAGGCTTCGGCGTCTGCCAGGTGGCCTTTGCCGTCGAGCGCATGATGGACCGGCTGGCGGCAAGCTGGACCTGGACCCGCTCGAACTGCGACTCAAGAATGGACTGAAGCGCGGCGACAAGAACGGTGTCGGCGTCACCATGGTCCATTCGACGGGGATGGTGCCCTGTCTCGAAGCCCTGCGCCGACACCCCCTCTGGACGGAGCGCGAAGCCTGGAAACGGGCCGCCGGACTGTTCACGCGCCGGGGCGTCGGCCTGGCGGCGGTGTGGAACGCCATGGGCTACGGCCGCGGGGACTTCCCGATTCCGCCATTGCCAGGGTGGAACTGACCCAAGAAGGCAAAATCCGCGTCTACAACGGGGTGAGCGATATGGGCCAAGGCAACGCCGCCGCCTTCATGCAGATGGCCGGCGAAATCCTCTGCCAGGAAGCATCCCGCCTGGAACTGATCCAACCCGATACCGACCGGACCCACCCGTCGGGATCATCTTCAGCCGGCCGCACCACCTACACCTACGGCAATGCCCTCGTCCAGGCCTGCCATGAGCTCAAGCAGAAGCTTCTCCACCGGAGCGCGCTGCTCCTGATGCTCGATGAGGAACGAGGGCTGGTGCTGCTGCCCGGCTGCGTGAGACATCTGCCCACGGGCAGGGAAGTCACCCTCGACGTGCTGGGCCGCTTGTTTCCCGAATCCGACCGGGTATGCATCAGCCAGTTTGTCATGCCCGTTGCCCAGGATGGGCTCGATACCGGCAAAGAATTCTTCATCGGTTTTCCCCACGTCTTCTTTTCCTATGCGGCGCATCTGGCTTATGTGGGAAGTGGATGAGCTGACGGGCAAAAGCGACGTCAAGCACTATCTCGCGGTGACGGAAGGGGGACGTGTGATCAACCCCCAGTGCTTCGAGCAGCAGGTCGAGGGCGCGGTGGCCCAGGGGTTGGGCTACGCCCTTTCGGAACAACTCCTGCTGAGAGACGGGGAGGTTTTGAATCCCAACTTCACTACCTACCTCTTGCCCACTTCAATGGACTTGCCCGATATTGCCGTCCTTGCCGTGGAAACCATCGAACCGACCGGTCCCTTCGGCATGAAGGGTATCGGCGAAGTGGGTGTAAACGCCTCGTTGCCGGCCGTCGCCAACGCCATCCGGGACGCCTTCGGGCACGGCCCGAGCCGCTCTCCCTTGACGGCCGAGCATCTCCTGGCACTGCTGGGTGAACCATCCAGGCAAGAGGTTGGTCCCGAGACCACAGGAAAAAAACGACTCAGACTGAGGAGCTCGAACTTGAAGATACGGTTTTCTTTGAACGGCAGCACGACCCAGGTCGAGAGTACCGGCAGATCGCAGGGTGGTGGATCTGATCCGCGAAGATCTGGGCCTTACCGGTACCAAGGAAGGCTGCGGCGCCGGTGAGTGCGGGGCCTGCACGATTCTGGTTGACGGCGAAAGCCGTCTCGTGCCTCATGCTGGCAGCCCAGCTGCAGGGGCGTTCCATCACCACCATCGAAGGCCTGGCGCGAGCCGGAGGACGGCTCGCTCCATGCCCGGTCCAGGAGACCTTCATTGAACGCGGTGCAATCCAGTGCGGGTTCTGCACCCCCGGCATGGTGCTTGCCGCCATTGACCTGCTGAAACGCAACCCCGATCCCGACCGGGAGGAGATTCGCCGGGGCCTGAGCGGTAACCTCTGCCGGTGCACGGGATACGTGAAGATTGTTGGCGCGGTAGCGGCTGCCGCTGCCCGCGGAGAAACCCAGAGGCTCCCAGGAAAAGAAAAGAATCGCTGTGAATCAAGTCTTGCTGCCGGGCTCTCTGGCCGAACTGTGGCAGGCTCTGGATACCCACCCAGAAGCTTCCGTCTACGCCGGGGGGACCGATCTTCTGGTACAGATCCGCAGCGGACTGCGGCATCCGACCTCGTTGATCTGCCTCGATCGTCTCGATGAGCTGAAAGGCATCAGCCGACAGGGAGAATGGCACCATCCGCATCGGCTCATGCACCACCCATACCCGCAGATCCTGGCCGATCCGCTGGCGCAGAAGATCTCCCCGTACTGGTTCGGGCCATCGAAGGGCTCGGCTCCCCACCCATCTCGGCAACATGCCTGCGCTGGGGAAAATACCTAGGCGACGGCAAGGTCCCTCGTCCTGGGGACGACCTCCTCAATCATGGCTTTGCCTGCTACAATCTCTATGAAACGCGGGATGGTCGACACATGAGTCTGGGCGCCATTGAACCCCAGTTTTGGAAGAATTTCTGTGAAGCCGCAGAGCAGCCGCACTGGAACCAACCGCAATACTTCGAACCGGGACCGCACCAGCAGGTCCTGCAGCAGGAAATTGCGTCCTTCTTCAAGCAGAAGACGCTGGCCGAATGGGCCGACCTTTTCACGGGCAGGGACTGTTGCTGTGAGCCCATCATGAATCTTGCCGAAGTCATGAATGACCCGGAGATGCGCGCCCGGCAGATGGTGGTCGATATGGTGCACGAGAGCTGGGGCGCTTATCAGCAACTGGGAATTGCCGCAAAGTTCTCGTTGACGCCGGGGACAATCAGAAGTCACGCGCCGGAACTCGGCGAACACACCCATGCCATCTTGGGGGAACTGGGCTTGTCACCTGGAGAGATCGAGGCCCTGGCGGCCAGAGGAGCGATATGAAGAGAAGTCTCACCCAAACTGAGGGGCACCGAAGCGCTGTTCATACCGAGGACGAAACCGCCGATCCCACCGCAAAGGGCAAAGCCCTTGAGAAAAACAATAGCAGAACCCCTGGATGCGCGCATTGCGAGCATGATGCTTGGTGAGGGCATTCCCTGTGCGTTCCGCAACCGTGGTCGGCCTCGGTTATACGATCGCAAAGACCGTTGCCCAGGCAGATGCTGTCGTTATGGGACCGCCCATTCTTCGAGTTGGCAACCGCGGTCTTAACGGCGAACGGGGAATGACTCCGGCCACCGAGGAACTCGACGCGGCGGCGGCTCGCACCCGGTCATGCCACCGTTCCCGTTCGAACAACTGTATTGCGGGCAGCGCTACGGCGACGGCCACTTCATGATCGGCACGGTACTGATGCTGTTCTTCGGACTCCCCTCGATCACCCGATCGCTGTAGGCAACATAGACCAGCACCTGCCGCTCACGGTCAAAGAAGCGCACCACCTGAAGGGTCTTGAACAACAGGCTGCGGCGCTCGTCGAAGACCCGCTCACCCTCTTTCAATTCGCTGAGGATCTTGATCGGCCCCACCTGGCGACAGGCGATGCCGGCATCGCTCGTATCCTCGGCCACCCCAAGCTGGCCCTTGACCCCGCCCGTTTCCGCCCGCGAGATGTGGCAGGTGACTCCCTGAACCTTGGGATCGTCGAAAGCGTCCACCACAATTTTGTCGTTGGGACCAAGCCACCGAAAGCGGGTGCTGACCTCTCCCGTCGTGCCGCGGTCGGGGCGACTGAAGATCCACCAACCGAAGAGCACAACGACCAGAAGGATGCCCCCGCCGAGGATAATGCCAATCTTTTTCAGCATGGCGTACCTCCTCTTTCCTAATGTTCAACGATCACTCACTATTCGATGAAGACCACACAGGAAATGGCGGTCACATAGCCTCCCTTCCTGCCCCTGGCGACACAGGGAAAAGAGAGGGCTTCGACCACCTTTCCGCTCATCAGGTAGATTTCTCTGCGTTCGTCGTAGTCCTTATCGGGATCGAATTCGACGCCCAGGGTGGTTGCCAGCATGGTGGAAGCCAGGTCTTCCGCGAAATCTCCGACCTCGACCTCCTCCTGGCCGAACGCATGGTGTTCACTGATGTATCCATATTGGTTTCTCTCAGTGGGAAAGGCAATGCCGACCGAGGCCCCGATCATCCGGCCATACTCATTGGCGCTGAGCCTCGCCATGACACAGAAGGTGATCTGGCCGGGCCGAAGGAGTTTCAGACCTTCTTCGATGTCGATAATCTCACAGTTCGGCGGGAAGATGCTCGACACACTCACAATGTTCTGGGTCTCAATCCGCGCATCCCGCAGCGCCAGTTCGTAGGACTGCAGCTCATTCTTGTGGAAGCCTACACCCTTGGTGAAAAAAGCCTTGGACGGCACGATCATGAGGTATGCTCCTTCATCGATAGTCAACAGCTCGGTGCGGCACCGAAGCCGAACAGGCCGTCCACACCGCCCTCGAGTGGGCGGTCAAGGCCTCGACCGGTTCCGGAGTGGTCACCCGCAGTCGCAGGGCCATCCTGGCGGGACCGAGCAGGCCGCCAGCCGACCGGCATCGTGCTGGCAGCGGGCGGTCCGCCAGAGGCGCCGCTTCTGGTCCCCCAGCCGGTCCCCGGGATGTTCCTCATCACCACCCTCAACCGGCAGGGACGCCACATGATACGCCCAACCTTCATAGAAGAGCGGGGAATCGACTTGGGTCCGAACGAAATTCTTGAGCTTCCGCCGCCCAAAGTCAAGGAGATGTGCCCGGGCATGGTCACAGGCGCGCTCGGAATCCGGGGGTACGCGGTGGCGCCGACACCTCGCCACTATCCGTTCAGAACCTTCTCATAGACTTCCAGGTATTCCCCGGCGGACCGCCGCCATGAGAATTCCTGGGCCATGGCCCGGCGCTGGAGTTCGAGCCACTTCTCCGGGTTGCGAAAGAGCTCGAGGGCCGCCTTGACACTGTCGAGCAAGGCTTGGCCCTCATACCGGTAGAACTTGAACCCGGTTCCCAGGGAGGGCTCCGCCAGGATGTCCACCACCGAATCGTCCAGGCCGCCCGTCGCATGGACGACGGGGATGGTCCCGTAGCGGAGGCTGTACATCTGGTTGAGGCCGCAGGGTTCATAAGCGGAAGGCATCAGGAAGAGATCGGCGCCGGCTTCAATGCGGTGGGCCAGGGGCTCATTGAATTCGAGGACCAGCTTGATCCGTTCGGGATAGCGTTCCGCCATCGCTTGCAGCATCTCTTCGATTTCGGCATCGCCGCTGCCCAGAATCGCCAGCACCAGGGGGAGCGCCATCAGGTCATCCACGATTTCAGAAACCAGGTGGTAACCCTTCTGGGTCGCCAGGCGACCGATCATTCCCACCAGCGCCAGGTTTTCGACATGGTCCGGAAATCCCAGCTCGGCCAGCAACGCCGCCTTGCATTGGCGCTTTCCGGCCAGGCGGGCGGCACTGAAGTTCTGGGCAATGAAGGAATCCGTTGCAGGATTCCATACCGTCTGGTCGATCCCGTTGAGGATCCCCGACAGCCGGTCGGCCCGGTTCATCAACACCCCATGAAGCCCGTACCCCGCCTCTTCACCCTGGATTTCGCGGCTGTAGCGACGGCTGACGGTAGTCAGGTGATCGCTGTAGACCAGGCCGGCTTTTAGAAAGTTGCAGTTCCCCCAAAATTCCATGCCGTGAATGGAAAAGGCTTCCGCAGGGAGGCCGGTGAGGCTAAAATAATGGGGTGGAAAAACCCCCTGGTAGGCCAGGTTGTGAATCGTAAGAATGGTTTTGGCATCGGCCAGAAGGGGGTCGTGCCGCCACTGAGTGCGATGGTAAGCGGCGGCCAGGGCCGTCTGCCAGTCATGGAGGTGCAGAATGGAAGGGCTCCACCGAAGCGCATGGCACAGGGAATGAATGGCACGACAGAAGGTGATGAAGCGCTCCGCATTGTCTTCATAGTCGCCCGCACCGGGCGAACCGTAGAGATAAGAGCGATCGAAGAATTCATCCTTTTCCAGCAGGTAGAGGGGAATCCCTGACAAGGCGCGGGTTTCCAGGAGGTTGACACGGTAGTCGTGGATTCCGACCGAAATGGGTGAGGGAGCGGGCAGGAGCTTCGGCGCCTTGACCCAGTCCCGAACGCAGCGATAGAAAGGGATGAACAGTCGGACGTCACAGCCAAGATCTTTCAGAACCGCAGGGAGGGCGTCGGCCACATCGGCCAGGCCGCCGGTTTTGGCATAAGGTGCCGCTTCCGAAGCACAAAACAGGATCCGAAGATTTTTCATTACCTTGCTCTCTTACCCAGCAACCGAATGAAGGGTTTTTGGTCATGGCAGGCTTGCCAGCTCAAACCGTTCTCCCTTACTATGGCACAAGCCGTTATGGAAGCACTTTTTTGAGAAAGGGTCAGACAGCATGATCCCTGCGCTGTGACCGAAAGGATCTGTTTTGAACGTTTTCCCAGGGCGGCAGCAGAGCCGTCGGATCATCCTCGGCGGCGTCCCCATCGGCGGCGGGGCGCCGGTTGTGGTGCAGTCCATGACCAACACCGACACCCGCAATGGGAGGGCCACGATTGCCCAGATCAAGCGCCTGGCGGAAGTCGGGTGCGAAATGGTACGGGTTGCAGTTCCCGATCGGGAAGCCGCCGAACAGCTCCCACTGATCAAGAAGGCCATCGGCATCCCCCTCATTGCCGACATCCACTTCGACCATCGCCTGGCATTGCAGGCGTTGCAGGCGGGAGTCGACGGTCTGCGCCTCAATCCCGGCAATATCGGCGGGGCCGAAAAGGTCCGCAAGGTCGTCGCCGCAGCGCGGGAGCGTCAGGTTCCCATTCGCATCGGGGTGAACAGCGGTTCCCTGGAAAAGGACCTGCTGGCGCAGTATGGCCACGCCACCCCCGAAGCGATGGTGGCAAGCGCTTTGCGGCATATCCGCCTGCTGGAGGATCTTGATTTCGATCTCCTCAAAGTCTCCATGAAATCGTCCGACGTCTTGAACACCATCGCCTGTTATCGGTTGCTGGCTTCACAGACCGACTACCCACTCCATCTGGGGGTTACCGAAGCGGGAACGGTGGTGGACGCAGCCGTCAAGTCGGCCCTCGGCATCGGCGTGCTGCTGCTCGAAGGACTCGGCGATACCCTGCGGGTATCCGTCACTAGCGCCCCGGAAGAGGAAATCCCGATTGCCTACAGCATTCTGCGGGCTTTGAAAATCCGTGACCGCGGGGTGGAACTGATCAGCTGCCCGACCTGCGGACGAACCGAGATCGATCTCATTCCCCTGGTCGAGAAAGCCGAACGGCTGCTCAGAAAAGTGCAAACGCCGCTGAAGGTGGCGATCATGGGATGTGTGGTGAACGGTCCCGGTGAGGCTCGAGAAGCCGACGTCGGCATTGCCGGCGGGCGTGGCCAGGGGATCCTGTTCAAGAAAGGGGAGCGGGTTGCGAAGATTCCCGAATCCGAGTTGCTCGAGCATCTGCTGCGGGAAGTTGCCCAAATGACAGGTGAGAAGATCCACTAATCAGCAGGACGGTCGGTGTGCGCTATTTTCAAGTCCTTGATCAGGTGCTGAGCTACCATCCCGAAGCCGATGCGGCTTTACTCGAGAAAGCCTACGTGTTCAGCGCGAAGGTCCACCAGGGCAAAGTGCGGCGGGAGGGTGAGGCGTATCTGGACCATCCGCTGACCGTGGCCGGACTCCTGGCCCGCATGCGACTGGATGAGGAAACCATCGCCGCCGGGCTGCTCCACGACGTGCTGGAAGAAGAGACCGTCACCCCGGAGGAGTTGGAAGAAAGATTCGGCGCGGGCGTCGCCCGGATTGTGCAGGGGGTGACTAAGCTCAGCCAGCTGACTTTCAGCAATCGCCAGGAACGCCAGACCGAATACATCCGGAAAATGGTTCTCGCCATGTCCCCCGACGTTCGGGTGGTGCTGGTCAAACTGGCGGAGCGACTCCACCAAATCAGAAGCCTCCAGCACCGGTTCGACGATTCTCATCGCATCCTGGCGGAAGAGACTCGCCACATCTATGCGCCGCTGGCCGGCCGCCTGGGCATCGACTGGATCAAACAGGAGCTGGAAGACCTCGCCTTTCGCTGCCTGGAACCGGATGCCTGCGACCAGATCCTGCAGAGACTGGCCAAGACTCAGGAGGAGCGGCGCCGCTATATAGATGAAGTGAGGCAACTGCTCACGGCGAAGCTGGAGGAAAACGGCATCCGGGGACGGGTCAGCGGCCGTCCCAAGCACCTTTACAGCATCCATCTGAAAATGCTGCGGCAGGACATGGATCTCCGTCGCATCTATGACCTCATCGCCTTTCGGATCGTGGTCGACTCCGTAACCGCCTGCTACGAAACCCTGGCCATGGTCCACGCCGCCTGGGAGCCGGTTCCCGGGCGTTACAAGGACTACATCGCCAAGCCCAAGACCAATATGTATCAATCGCTTCATACCACGGTGATCGGCCCTCACCATGAGCCCGTGGAAATCCAGATTCGCACCGAAGACATGGACCGGATCGCCAACGAAGGAATTGCCGCGCACTGGCTCTATAAGGAGGGATCACGCCCGACCGCAACGGCTACGGAGGAAACCCAGCGGTTTTCGTGGTTGCGGGAATTGCTCGAATGGGACAAGGCATGGCATGATCCGAAAGGGCTCTCCGAAGTCGCCGGGTTCGACTTCTATCCGGATGAGGTGTACGTTTTTACCCCCATGGGCGATGTCAAGGTCCTCCCGCGGGGGGCTTCGCCACTGGATTTTGCCTATGAGGTCCACAGCGAGGTCGGCCACCGGTGCGTCGGCGCCCGCGTCAACGGGAAGCTGGTGCCCCTCCGTTATGAACTGCAAAACGGGGACACCATTGAAATCATGACCTCAGCCAACCAGCGCCCCAGCAAAGACTGGCTGAAGTTCGTGAAAACCACCAAGGCCATCAACCGCATCCGTCACTGGATGAAAGCGGAAGAGCGGGCCCGCTCGATCAGCCTGGGACGGGAACTCTGTGAGCGGGAGTTTCGCAAAAAGGGACTGAATTTCACCAACCTGGTCAATTCCGCGGAACTGCTCGAGGTGGCTCGCGGCCTCTCCCTGCGCTCGGTGGACGACCTTCTGGCAACCATCGGCTACCGGAAAATCACTCCCAACCAGGTGCTGGGCCGGCTGCCCTCCCTGGCCGCCGAGGAGGAAGCGCCGCGAGAAGAGTCGATTCCGGTGGAGAAGCCCAAAGGCGCGCCGCCGGATGAGGGAATCAAGGTTCGGGGAGTCGACGATGTGATGATCCGCATGGGCAAGTGCTGCAATCCGGTGCCGGGGGACCCGATCGTAGGCTATATCACCCGGGGCCGAGGCGTCACTGTCCACCGCCTGGCGTGCAAGAACCTCGACAAGGGTGATGCGGAACGGCAGATCGAAGTCCAGTGGGATTCGGGCAAGGACCAGAGCTATCCGGTAGACCTTCGCGTGGTCTACTCCGGCGAGAAGGGCATGCTGGCAACCCTCAGCAGCGTCTTGGGCCAAACCGATGCGCGGGTGGTCGGGATCCGGGTCGATCCCCGCGCGAATGGCCTGAATGTGTGCAAGTTGACCATCGAAGTGAAGGACACCGATCACCTGAAGCGGGTGGTCGCGGCCCTCAGAGGTGAAAAAGGAGTCTATCAGGTACGACGATACATGGAATAAAGAGTCACGGACGGCTTACCCGGTAGAGATGATAACGGCCTCTACCGGGCGCGTCAGGGGCAGGTATGGTTTAGGAAATGGCAAAAGTGCGTTGTTGCTTCTCTGGAACCGGTCGCTAGGATCAGTAGGTGTAGACGGTGATCTTCTCAGGAATTTTCAGGAGCTTGTCGAGTTCGGCTTGAATCTTCTGGCGTTCCGCATTGGCCTGCCACGCATTCCAATCCTCGACGCTGTTCCAGGTACCAATGACGAGAAACTTGCTGGCGTTGCTCACATCTCTGAGCGTCTCCCCGGTGATGTAGCCTTTCTGCAGCATCGCTTTGGTGCGGAGCTGCATGAGGAGGTTGTGAAGTTTGAGATCGTTGCCCGACTGGATCTCCCTCTCGATAAACACTCGAACAGCCATGGTTCCCTCCTTCATCCTAAAGTTAAAAGTAGATGAATATGACCCCACTGACTGATGTAATTCTACCATATATCTAGGACTTTGGTCAATTAAAAACCTTGCTGACGCTTTTAACCCTTCCGGAATCAGGGCCCAGAACCCAAAAAAATGCTTGAATGGGCTTCCAGCCTCAGAAAAACAGTTGTTTTTTAAAAAAACTCTCTTTAGAATGCCCTCAAACTTAGAAGCAGAAGGACTCAGCGCCATTGGTAGGTGGCTCAGGGGTTAGCGGTTAAGGAGGGGTTGAGCTACTCGGTGCGGGGCACGAAGCCCTTGGCATTATTCATATATCAGGTTTCATATTAGGCGCCGAATGTGCGCAGTGGGCAGGGGTGACCGGTCAGCTCTCACGATGCACCTGAACGACAGCGGTGGCAGGTGATGAGGTGAGAAGATCTTGTCAGTGGGTGTGGTTCATTGGAACGTATCAGAGGAAACAACGGAGGAGGAAAGAAAATGACAAAGGCAGATTTGGTAGCGAAGATTGCCGGTGACAGTAAAATTACCAAGGCCCAGGCGGAAAAAGCGGTTGACGGTTTTGTCGCCGCAGTTTCGGCCGCGCTCTCCAAGGGTGAAAAGGTGACTCTGGTCGGTTTCGGGACTTTCAGTGTGGGCACCAGATCAGCACGCGAGGGACGTAATCCCCGGACGGGTGACAAGATTACGATTCCTGCCTCCAAAGTGGTTAAGTTCAAGCCGGGCAAGAGCTTGAGCGAAAAGGTAAAATAAGGTCTCGCCAACGAGATCGTGTACCTCCCTCTCACCACCGAATGACAACCTTGGTGTGGGGTTTGACCGTTCTCCGGGGATGTTTCCCGCACACCGATGACGGTCGGACCCCCACTTTCCTGCTTTCCCGCGCCCCCCTGCTTTAATCGGGCACCCTTTAAGAGAAGATTCGCGCTGACGGCATCATGCGGTGCGGGACCGCCTCGCTCTTTCCCCGGCGTGGGAACGCAGCGTTCTTTCGCGCAAAGTTTGATTGACATTATCCCTTCCAGATCATAGGGTTGAGCGGGGTTTGCAGGCTGTCCGGCAGCCGCCTGAGGAGCGACCCTGGCTCCAGGTGGAGCAGCAAGGGTTTTTGATTTCCCCTGGTAAGAAGGAGGAAAGCGTTGGCACGCAATCTGTCCCAGAAGATTCTCGAAGCCCACCTGGTCTCAGGACGGCTCGTACCGGGCGAAGAAATCGCTATCCGAATCGATCAAACCCTCCTGCAGGATGCAACCGGGACCATGGCCATGCTCGAGTTCGAGGCCCTCGGCATCTCCACGGTCAAGGCGGAACTGGCCGTGCAGTATGTCGACCACAACATCCTGCAGACGGACCACAAGAACGCCGACGACCACCGCTATCTCCAAACCGCAGCAGCTCGCTACGGACTCCATTTCAGCCCCGCCGGCAACGGCATCTGCCACCAGGTCCATATGGAACGGTTCGGTATTCCCGGCAAAACTCTTCTGGGGGCAGACAGTCACACCCCGGGCGCCGCCGGCATCAGCATGCTCGGGATCGGTGCCGGTGGGCTTGACATCGCCATGGCAATGGCCGGCTATCCCTATCACTTTCCCTGCCCCCGGGTACTGGGCGTCAAGCTCACGGGGGCTCTCCCCGACTGGGTGAGCGCCAAGGACGTCATTCTCGAGATGTTGCGACGCTACGGGGTGAAGGGGTGTGTGGGCAAGATCGTGGAATACCATGGCCCCGGCGTCGCCAGCCTGTCGCCAACCGATCGGGAAACCATCGGCAACATGGGCACCGAACTGGGGGCTACCAGCACCATTTTTCCTGCCGACGAAAACACCCGGCGGTATCTCGAAGCACAGGGACGCGGCGAGGTCTGGCAGGAGTTGCAGGCCGACGCGGAGGCCCCTTACGACGAGCACGATACCATCGACCTGGCTGCCCTGGAACCCCTCATCGCCTGCCCGTCGTCTCCCGGCAACGTCGTGCCGGTGAGCCGGGTGGCAGGACTGAAAGTGGATCAGGTCATCGTCGGCAGCAGCGTGAACTCGTCCTTTCGCGATCTCATGGTGGTGGCCAGGATCGTGGCAGGTCGCCATGCCCATCCCTACACCTCATTTCACGTGAACCCCGGCAGTCGCCAGGTCGTTGTCAACCTGGCAGCCCACGGGGGCGTCATCATGTTGTTTATGGCCGGCGCCAGGCTCCACGAACCCGGCTGTCTTGGCTGCATCGGCATGGGGCAGGCGCCGGGGACCGGCGAAGTCAGTCTTCGCACCATGCCCCGCAACTTCCCCGGACGGTCCGGGACGGAAGGTGACCAGGTGTACCTCTGCTCTCCGGAAACGGCAGCCGCAGCCGCGCTCATGGGCGTCATCACGGACCCCCGCGAGCTCGCCCGCGAGATGGCCTACCCGCGGGTCACGGACCCCGAAAAGTACCTGATCGATACCACCGCGATCATCTCCCCGTCTGAGGCCCTGCGTGCCACGGAAGTCGTTCGCGGCCCCAATATCAAACCCCTGCCGGTCATGGACCCGCTCCCCGAAACCCTCGAAGCCAGGGTTGTGATACGGGTGGGAGACAATATCTCCACAGACGAGATCATGCCCGCCGGCAGCAAGATTCTGCCGCTACGCTCCAACATTCAGGCCCTGAGTGAGTTCGTCTATTCCCGGCTTGCTCCGAATTTCGCCCGCGAATGTCGAAGCTACGGGACGGTGGCTGTCGTTGGGGGCGACAATTACGGGCAGGGATCGAGCCGCGAACATGCCGCCCTCGCGCCCCGTTTTCTGGGGGTTCGCGCCAAGCTGGCCAAGAGCTTTGCCCGTATTCACAAAGCCAATCTGTGCAATTTTGGCATTCTGCCGCTCAGCTTCAAGGACGCTCAGGACTACCAGCTCATCACTGCCGGCAGCCTGCTGCTTTTCCCCGAACTGAGACGACGCGTCGCCGAAGGCGATCGCGAAATCCCGGTCGAGGTCGACGGGAAGCGGATCATCACCCTGCTGGAGGTCTCCGCTCTGCAACGCCGATACCTCCTGGCCGGCAGTGCCATGAATTATGTGAAAGAAAAGAGCGGTGAAACGGTGAAGCGGTGAAGCGGAACTGCCGAAGGAAATGCTCCGGTCTATGATGCGGTACCACACCCCACGAATACCACTCGATACTCGGAGACCGGCTGATTCCTGCTTCGTGTCGCTTCGTGTGACTTCGTGGATGAAAAGCGAAGTCTGCTCCAACCGGGGCAGTCAGGAGGAAGGACGATATGGCAACCGAAGTGCGGTTGAAGAATACCGGCCTGCGCGGTGTCAAGGTGGCGGACACGAAGATCAGCTACATCGATGGTGAAAACGGGATCCTCATCTACCGGGGCTACCGCATCGAAGAGCTGGCAGAACGTGCCACCTTCATGGAAGTCGCCCACCTGCTGCTGGACGGCACCCTGCCGACGAAAGCGCAGCTCGCACAATTCAACCGGCAGGCGCTGGCCGCCCGGCAGGTCCCGGAATTCATCCATGACACCTTCAGGCGGCTGCCGCCTACGGCAGCACCCATGGATGTGCTTCAGGCCACCGTACCCCTGCTGGGGCTGGCCGACCCTGAGCTGTTGCTCGAAACCAAGGAGGCCAATCTGCGCAAGGCCATTCGGCTCATAGCCCGCCTGCCGGCAGTGGTGGCTGCCTGGCACCGGATCAGAAACGGCTGCGAGCCCCTGCCGGCAGACGACAGTCTGTCCCATGCCGCCAATTTTCTGTGGCAGTTGACCGGCCGCAAACCGGACGAGGCAATGGCCCGAAAGCTGGATGTCTGTCTCGTCCTCCACGCTGATCATACCTTCAATGCCTCGACCTTTGCCTGTCGAGAGGTGGTCTCCACCCAGGCGCACCTGTACGCGGGGGTTGCGGCCGGCATCGGGGCCTTGTCGGGAAGCCTGCACGGCGGAGCCAACGCGCGGGTCATGCAAATGCTCGAGCAGATTGAAGCCGAGGTTGCCTCCCCCGACGAGGTTGCAGCCTGGGTCAAGCAACGCCTGGCGAAAGGCGAAAAGATCATGGGGATGGGCCACGCCGTCTACAAGACCGTCGATCCCCGGTCGGTCATCCTCAAGAAGATGTCCCTCGAGCTCGGCCGGCAAACGGGACACGAAAACTGGTACCATCTTCTGACTCGCATCGACGAGGTCGCAGAGCGGGAATTCGCCCGCATGGGGAAAGCCGGCATCAAGTCCAACGTGGATTTCTACAGCGGCTCGGTTTATTCCATGATGGGGATCCCGATCGACCTCATGACCCCCATCTTTGCCATTTCCCGGGTCTCGGGCTGGTGTGCTCACATTATCGAAGAAAAATTCGGCGAAGCTCAGGGCAAACCCGCCCTCTACCGCCCCTCGGCCGAATACGTGGGCGATTACTGCGGCCCGATCGGCTGCGTGTTTCAGCCTCTCGACGAGAGGCAGACAGCGACTGCCTGAAACCGTTCCCTGTTCCCTGCTCCCTGTGGTGCGTGAGGATATAGCTAATGCAACTTGTTTCCATCAACCCTTATACGGAAGAGATCAACGGCACCTTTGAAGGTATTGGAATCGACCGGTGCGAGGCTGCCGTCAGCCGCGCCCGCGCCGCCCTCCCCTCCTGGCAGCGGCTTACGGTGGTCGAGCGGCTGCGTTTTCTCAAGGAAATCATTGACCAACTCGAACGGCGCAAGCCCGATTGGGCTCGGCTCATCACCAGCGAGATGGGAAAACCCATCCGGCAGGCTCGTTCTGAAATCGATAAATGCCTCCAGCTCTGCCACTACTACCTGCACCAGGCGGCGGAGGTCCTCAGAGACACCCTCATCCCCACCGAAGCCCAGGAAAGCTATGTGACCCACGAACCCCTGGGCGTCATTCTCGGCATCATGCCGTGGAATTATCCCTTCTGGCAGGTCCTGCGCTTCGCCGTTCCGACCCTCATGGCGGGCAACGCCTGCCTCCTCAAGCATGCCTTCAACGTTCCCGTGGCCGCCCTGGAACTGGAGCGGCTGTTCCGCGACGCGGGCTTGCCCGAGCACCTGTTCCAGACCCTGCTGACCGATGCCGCAACCGCCGCGGAACTCATCGACCGGGACCGGGTGGACGGCGTTTCCCTCACCGGCAGTGTCGCGGCCGGCTCCAGAATCGGTTCCCTCGCCGGCAGGCAGATCAAGAAGCTGGTGCTGGAGCTGGGGGGGTCCGATCCCTTCATCGTGCTGGATGATGCCGACGTTCGCCTGGCCGCCGAAAAGGGGGTGCAGGCGAGAACCTCCAATACCGGTCAGAGCTGCCTGGCAGCCAAGCGCTTCATTGTGCTGGAAGCGGTGGCGGCGGAGTTCCAGGAGTGTTTCCTGGCCCACCTGCAGGCGCTTCGGATAGGAGATCCGCGGGAAGAAACCACCGATCTCGGCCCCCTGGCCAGGCGGGACCTGGTCGAGGAGCTCACGGCCCAGCTCGACGACGCATTGGGCAAGGGCGCGAAGGTCGCCTACGGGCCCCGCCCTCCTGCCGGCCGGGGTTATTTCTTCCAGCCCGCGGTCCTGACCCAGGTCACGCCCGCGATGCGGGTGCTTCGAGAAGAGGTCTTCGGGCCTCTCGCCCCCATCGTCATCGTCCGGGACGAAGCGGAAGCGGTCGAGGTGGCCAACGCCACCGAGTTCGGGCTGGGGGCCTCGATCTGGAGCCACAACCTCGAACGTGCCAGGGAGCTCTCCCGAGCCATCGAGGCGGGTTTCATCGCTATCAACCACATCGTCAAATCGGACCCCCGACTCCCGTTCGGCGGAGTCAAGAAATCCGGGTTGGGGAGGGAGATGGCCCATTGCGGCCTGCTCGCCTTCGTGAACACCAAGACCATGATCATCGGCGGGCTTGACAATGAACCCTGAACGGCGGGAAGCAGACTCCTTCGGCCCCGTGTCGGTGCCGGAGGACGCCTACTATGGAGCTCAGACGCAGCGGGCTGTAGCCAATTTTGCCGTGAGCGGCCTCACCCTGCCTCCCCCCTTCATCCGCGCCCTGGGGCGGGTCAAGCAATGCGCCGCGCAGGTCAACCGCCACCTGGGGCTGCTGGACGGCAGGCTCGCCGACGCTATCCACCAGGCCGCCATGGAAGTCGCCGAGGGCAAGTTCGATCACCAGTTTCCGGTGGACGTCTTTCAAACCGGGTCGGGCACCTCCACCAACATGAACGCCAATGAAGTCATCGCCGGCCGCGCCAATGAAATCCTCACCGGCATCCGCGGCGGCAAATCGCCGGTGCACCCCAATGACCACGTCAATCTCTGCCAGTCGAGCAATGACGTCATTCCGACCGTCCTCCACATCGCCGCCCTGACTGAAATCAAGAACCGCCTCCTGCCGTCACTCACCCTGCTCCAGGAAAGCCTCCAGCGGAAGGCCCACCAGTTTCGCGAGATTCTAAAGATGGGCCGCACCCATCTGCAGGATGCGATTCCCATCCGGCTCGGCCAGGAATTTGCCGGGTATGCCCGCCAGGTGGAACTGGGCCGGAGAAGGCTCGAGACCACCACGGCCTCACTCTCCGAACTGGCTCTCGGCGGCACCGCGGTGGGTACCGGCGTCAACGCTCATCCCGAGTTTGCGCCGCAGATGAGCGTGCTCCTTTCGGCTGAATTCGGGTGCACTTTGGTCGAAGCGAAAGACCACTTCGAAGCCCAGGCCGCGCAGGACGCCGCCGCCGAAACCAGCGGCGCTCTCAAAACGGTGGCCGTCAGCCTCGGCAAGATCGCCAACGATGTGCGCTGGCTGGCATCCGGGCCCCGGTGCGGTCTGGGCGAACTCAACCTCCCCGCCCTCCAGCCCGGCTCCTCGATCATGCCCGGCAAGGTCAACCCGGTCATGCCGGAGGTGGTCCTGCAGGTGGCGGCCCAGGTGATCGGCAACGACGCCGCCATCACCGTCGGCTGCCAGGGGGGTGCCTTCGAACTCAACACCATGCTGCCGCTCATCGCCTACAATCTGCTGCAATCGATCGAGCTTCTCACTTCGGCGGCCACCCTCTTCGCCCGCACCTGCATCGACGGCCTCACCGCCAACCCCGAGCGCTGCGCGGCGAGCATCGAGCAAAGCCTGGCCCTCGCCACCTATCTCGTCCCGCTCATCGGCTACGACCGGGCGGCGGAAATCGCCGAGGAAGCGCACCGGACAGGAAAAACCATCCGCAAAGTCGCCCTTCAACGGGGAGACCTGTCCCCGGAAGCAATCGAAGAGGCCCTCTCCAGGATTTATGCGGATGCTTCCCCATAGTCTGTCAGTTAAGGATCTGACCAGGCCAATAGATCCGTAGTTTCTAGAATAGCTCAGGAAGGATGAGAATGAGACCATCGTCTCCCGTCGTCACGCCTGACCCCACACCCCTCACGCCTCACCCCTCACGCCTCACGCTCTTTCTGGCGCTTTCGCGAACCCCGCATGCCCTGCTCGATATGACCACCCCCGCCCTGGGAGCCCTCCTCTGGCTCGGCCGCATCCCGTCTCCACGGATCATCCTCCTGGGGCTCGTGACCGCCTTTGCGGGCTACACCGCCGTCTATGCCCTGAACGACCTGGTGGACTACCGGACCGATCGGGAAAAAATCGCCAGATGCGGTCTCCCCTGTTCCGCCTACGACCTGGACGCCGTCTATGTGCGGCACCCGCTGGCCCAGGGCCTGCTCAGCCTGACAGAGGCCGTGCTGTGGACGGCGGGCTGGGCGGCACTCGCGCTCTGCGGGGCGCTGCTGCTGAATCCCGTTTGCGCTCTCGTGTTTCTGGCCGGCTGCCTGGCGGAAACCATCTACTGCCTGATGTTTCGAGTCAGCTATCTGCGGATTTTGCTGAGCGGCGTGGTGAAGACGGCGGGAGGCATTGCCGCGGTCTTTGCGGTGGAACCCGACCCGTCGCCGGGCTTCCTGCTCGTCCTTTTTCTGTGGCTGCTCTCGTGGGAGGTCGGCGGCCAGAATGTGCCCAACGATCTCGCCGACCTGGATGAAGACCGGGAGTTTGCGGCGCGCACCGTGCCGGTCCATTTCGGCGCCGCCCGCGCCGCCCGGATTGCCTTCCTCAGCCTTGTCGGCACCGTCGGCTGCAGCCAGCTGCTTTACTGGGCCACCCCGGCCGCCCTGCACCCCCTCTACCTGCCGGCCGCCCTGGTGGTCAGCTTCATCCTGCTGATCCCGCCGGCCGGAAGGCTCGCCGCCGCTCCGGCGGCCCCCGCCGCCGCCGCCCTCTTCAACCGCGCCTGCTACTATCCCGTAGCCATGCTCCTGGTCGTCCTGCTCAGTTCGTTCATCTGAGCGGTTCAAACTCCGAGCGCCCCCATGCCCACCCCCTCACCTTTTACCCTTCACTTTTCATTCTTCACTCTTCACTTTTCACCCTTCAAGAGGTTTCAGCCATGGCCACCTTTCCCCAGCTCGAACGTTTTCTGTGGTTTGACGGCCGGTTGCGAGGAAAGCACTTCCCCAACGCTTCGCACCTTGCCGCCGAGTTTGAAATCTCCCCCAAGACCGCCCAGCGCGACATCACCCTTTACCGCGACCGGCTGCAGGCACCCATCGCCTACCATGCAGCACGCCGAGGCTACTATTACACCAGGGCCAGCTTCGAACTGCCCCGACTGCCCGCCACTCAGGAAGAGCTCCTGGCGCTGCTCATCGCCCGCCGCCTGCTCCAGACCACTGCCGGAGGTTTTTTCGGCGAGGCCATCCGGGGCTTCAGCCTGAAGCTGCGCGACACGGCGACCACCCTCGGCCTGGACGACACCCGTCTGGGGGAAGCCTTTTCGGCCTCCTGGCACGGCCATAGCCCGGCGTCCGGGAAAATTTTCCAGGGAGTGGTCGAAGGCCTTGTCCAAAACCGTCTGATCGAGATCGCCTACCACTCGCCCGGTTCCAGGGAAACCACCCGTCGTCTTGTCGAACCGCATCACCTGCAGCATTACATGGGCTCGTGGGTGCTCATCGCCTGGTGCCGTCTGCGCGCCGACTGGCGCAAGTTTCACCTCGCCCGCATCGCCGTCCTGAGTCTTCACGATGAAACGTTCCGGGCCCGCCCCCGGAGCGAGTGGGCTCCCCTGCTGGACGCCGCTTTCGGCATTTTCCAGGGCCCGGCCGCGATTCCCGTCACCCTGCGCTTCACCCCGTTCCGCGCGCGCTGGGTACGCGAGCAGCTCTGGCACCCGGCGCAGGAAGTCCGCCCCACCCCGGACGGCGGCCTCGAGCTCTCGTTCCCGGTGGCCGACTTCCGCGAGGTCAGGATGATGATCCTCCAGTTCGGCGCCGACGTCGAAGTGCTCTCGCCGAAGGCACTGTGGCTGGAGGTGCGAGAGGAAGTGGCCCGCATGAAAGAGCTCTATTTCTAGTTGAATTGCGGTGTTCCTGAAAACCCCTCCCGCAGTAATGACACCATGCGGGAGCGGCTTTCCAGCCGTGAACAACGCTCCCGTCGCTGCTGGAACAGGAAGGCTTCTTCGTGTAACTTCCTGTGACTTCGTGTGCCTTCGTGTGCCTTCGTGGATAAGAAGTGTTTGCCCGTCACCCCTTGCATGCCGGATCGGTCTCCTGGTGGTGCGCTCGGCAGACACCATCCCCACCTCCAGTTTTCGAATTTTTTTCGGACCTGGGTCGTCGGATGTCCTACCACCTGTGCTATAAGTTCTGCTGAGTAGTCGCCGGAATCCCGGCTCAGTCAAGAGTGTTCCCGTGAAGAGAGCAATCCTTCACGTCGGCAAGAGCTTCAAACAAGCAACCAGCAACACTTTATTATGTGGTCCGGCAGCAGCCGGAACGGAATCAGAATCCGCCGGCACCGGGCATGCGAGGCCCTTAGACGCTCGTCAAAGCGCGACGCATGGACAGGTGGACTGCCCAACGGTCGAATGGTGGGTGGGTCTTTTCGCTCAACCCTGCAAATCGATATCAGGCTACTGCCTGAATGAATAAGCTACGTTTGGGCTACTATCAGTGATAATCCATGGATATGGCGAACCTAACAACAGCCAGAATGGAGTCCCTGCCCGTGCCAACGGCCACCGCCTGGCTGCTGGGCGAGTGCATGCAGGCCCGAGGTCAGCAGGAGATGTGGGTAAGGCAACGGCCCGAGGTGCTAAAAGTCCTGTGCGAGCAGGCGAGCATCCAGAGCGTTGAGTCTTCCAACCGCATCGAAGGGATCACTGTCTTACCCCATGGCGCCACCTCTGTGCTCGACCTGCTCTGCATCCATCCCTTTCGGGACGGCAACGGTCGTGTCTCACGGCTGCTGACGACCTTCTTGCTCGAGCAAGAAGGTTTTGCGGTATGTCGCTACGTCAGTCTCGATAGCCTGGTGGAAACACGCAAGGAGGAATACTACAGCGTGCTCGCGCAATGCTCGGTTGGATGGCACTTGAGGGAGAACGACATCGTCGGCTGGTGGGACTATTTCCTCTCCATCGTGCGTCAGGCTTACCAGGATTTCACTCAAAAGGTGGATAGCGCCTCGGGCCGCCCGACCAAAAGCGACCTGCTGTGCCAGGCCATCCTGGATCAGGTCGTCCCCTTCACTCTTGCGGAAATCCTCGCCCTGGTCCCTACCGCCAGCCCCCAACTGGTCAAGAACGTCCTTCTAGCCCTGAAACAGGAAGGTGCCGTGAAACTCACGGGACGGGGGCGCGGTGCGCTGTGGCAGGTGACATTTGGAGAATAGAGAGGAGCAATTCAAATGACGTGGTGATTTTGATGTGATGAGCGAAAGGGTCTCTTTGTTCACAGTTAATGCAGAAGCGAAAGGAGAAATATCATGTCCGACAAAGACAATTCTTTGACCCTCGATGTCGTAAAGAAAGCTGTGGCTGGAAGAGCAGCGGCATTCCGCTGTGTGACCGAATATCAACCTGTAGGAGGGCCCGGGGACAAGGTCTTTCCGCCCACTTATCAAGGAGGCAGATATGCTGAAGAGACCCGAACCATTAATGGTGAGTCCATCAAATGCGTGTTATTGGATTCGGTCCAGTCTCAGGCTAACAGGATGGAATTGGCGCTTCTGGAGGCGGTGCGGGCCAACCGAATTCAGCTACCGTTGATGGCTGTGTCCTTCGATCAAGAAGGACTCGGGAAGACCATCACCGTTACAAGCCTTGAAGCCCCCCATCGGGTTGCGGACGCGATCTTTCGCGACAGTCTGCTCAAGCTCACTCGTGAGGAGTTGCCGAAATCAAGAATAGGTAAGATATTGGAAAAGGCTGATGCGCGTAATGCAGCAGGTCTGTTTCAGATTTGCCCGACCGCGCTTTTGTTCGGCCTATGGGACTCTACCGGCCCCCGAGGCGGGCTGGGTGCGAAGTTTCAGAGAGCGATTGTGTCTGAAATAGTCGGTATCAATGCCGTCGCAGGGGTAAGGCCGAGTAGTCGTCTTGACCCTCTTGGTATTCAAAAGCGCTCGGGACCAGTCTTCCGAACAGCTGATAATAGCTGGACACTAAATCCGGAGGAAGCGGTTAAAGTTAATGGAAAACCTGCGCTCTATGGGCGAACCAAGAAGGGTGAACTGGTACCTTACGATCCACAAAAGGACCAAGAACTTGGGAACCCCTCAAAGATCAACCATGGGAACATCCCTCCGTCACTCGATAATCCCGACACACGTCAGCCGTACCCTGGCGGCTTTACAATCTCGAAAGCAACCCAGATAACCGTCTTATCTCTGGCCGCTCTCCGCCGTCTTCGGTTTCCATTGGATGGCGCAGCACCATCAGACCCTGAGGTCGATAATAAAGCGCGAACCGTGCTCGCGGCCTTGGGGCTTTGCGCAGCGGCGCTAAACCGTGAAGAAGGAGGTGATTTGCGCTCTCGCTGCCAGCTCTTTCCTGTTCAGAGTTTTCTCTGGGAATTGTTGGACACGCCGGGACAATCACATATTGAATACAGACTCGACGGCACCGCAGCTGAACAGCTTTTCAACGATGCACTGTCCGAGGCAAGAAAGGCCGGGTTGCCGTGGGATGGCAAGATTGAGCTTGTTCCCACCGACAAGCTTTTTCAGCTGGTGAAAAGAAGTCAAGATCTGGTTAAGGAGCAGACTGTTGGGGAGGATGAGTGATGTTTGCTCTTGGCATCTGCTACCTCATGGGGTGGGCGATGGCTGCGGCAGACGGACCTGCAAAGCAACGAGCCGAATGGCCACCGCACCCGGACCGGGTATTCATGGCTCTGTCCGCTGCCTGGTTTGAGACCGGGCAGGACGAGGCGGAGGGTCAGTCTCTCCACTGGCTGGAAGGGCTTAAGCCACCTCAGATCGCTGCATCGGAAGCAACACATCGAATGGTGGTGACCAGTTTTGTTCCGATTAACGACAACAGCACACCGATAGAGAAAGTTCCCGGAAAGAGGACTTGGAAAAGGCATCAGAACCTGGAGGGGTTATCAATCGGGCGCAACCGCCAGCCGCGCTCGTTTCCTTTAGCCATACCTCGCAACCCTGTTGTGCACCTGATTTGGCCTGACGAGCTACCCGAGCTCTATAGAACGGCTCTAATGAACTTGTGCAACAAAGTCGTGTCGATAGGCCACTCCAGTTCCTTAGTACAAATGTGGCTGACCGAGAGCCCGCCACCACCCAACCTGGTTCCAGCCACCGGTTTTGCCAAATACCGTTTGCGAATCTTTGGACCGGGCCGGCTGGAATATCTCGAGACCCGCTGCAATCGGCAAGCTGTAATTGAATGGGCCGACATGTATTCTCGTGTTCAAGAGGCTAAAGGCAAGGAAAAGAAAATGCTCCAGTTGCAGCTGCAAACTACATTTCCCAACGGCAGGCCCGTGAGCCTGCGCCCTGAACCGGGTTTGTGGCAGGGCTACAGCGAACCCCTTCCTGATAGTCCCGCGACCATACCGGGCAGCTTGTTCGACCCTCGCATGATTATTCTTTCATTGTCGGGGAAGAAGCTGTCTCTTCCCTCCACTCTGAAACTCACCCAAGCTCTGCGGGATACTCTGCTCAAAGCGTGCCCCGAGCCGATACCCGAGTGGGTTTCCGGGCACGCTCCGGACGGTTCGCGGAGCAGCAGGCCCCACCTGGCCTTGCTTCCCCTTCCTTTCGTCGGCAGCCCCCATGCCGACGGACGACTCATGGGTGTGGCCTTAGCGGTACCACAGCAGATTGATCCGGGGGAGACATCTCCAATCCTGGAAGCGTTGCTGAGAGATCACCACGGCATGCCACGGCAAATTCGACTTTTCGATGGCCAATGGCTGGAATGTAGCGTGGAGCTTGATTTCCGCGAGTCGCTTCCCTGGAACCTGCAGCCCAAGACGTGGACGGGGCCGGCTCGCATGTGGTCCACCGTGACACCTGTGGTACTCGACCGCCATTTCGACGGCAAGGACAGATGGGAAAAGGCCGCCGAGTCGCTCAAGGACAGCTGCGAACGGATCGATTTACCACGCCCGGTTGAAGTTCTCCTCGATCCCATATCGATGTTTGAAGGAGTCCCAAAAGCCAACGAGTTCCCTTGGATAACCCGCAAGAAGGACGGTGGGCGGCTGCACCACAGTCACGCGGTGATCGTCTTCGAGCAAGAAATCCGAGGGCCGGTGGTCATCGGTGCAGGCCGTTTCCGCGGGTATGGCTTGTGTCGCCCGCTTGATCAAGGAGGGCAAGGCCATGCCTGATCTTACCGCAGAACGTTTCCCCGAATTCTTCCGGGCGTTGTGGGGGCAAGAGCGGGAGCCCTTCGCATGGCAAAAGGACCTGGCATCCCGCGTCCTGGAGAATCTTGAGCATCCCTGGCCTGAAGCCATTGCGCTTCCCACCGCGTCAGGTAAGACAGCGTGTCTCGATATTGCTATCTATGCCCTGGCCGCCCAGACTGAAATGGGTGAATCTACTCAGTGCCGCACCGCACCGAGACGCATCTTCTTTGTGGTAGACAGGCGCGTGATCGTCGATGAGGCGTACGAGCGGGCCCACAGTCTCGCAGATAAACTGCGCACCGCCGGAGAGGGCATTTTGTGGGAAGTCGGCGAGCGGCTCAAACATCTTGGGGGTACACATATCCCGCTTGCCTACTTTCAGCTAAGAGGAGGTATGTACCGGTCTGATTCGTGGGCCAGGAGCCCACTCCAGCCGACTATTGTCGCGTCAACGGTGGACCAACTGGGATCACGCCTGCTGTTCCGTGCCTACGGCCGCTCCTTCAAAGCCTGGCCCATCCAGGCAGGTCTTGCCGGTAACGACTCGCTGGTGTTGCTCGATGAAGCCCATTGCGCAGTCCCTTTTCTCGAAACGCTCCAGGCTGTCCGAAAATACCGGGGTTGGGCGAAAAAGCCTCTGCTCACCCCTTTCCATGTCACCGTCATGTCTGCCACCCCGCCCGCCGGGGTAACCGACGTCTTTCGAGACACCTCAGATGAACCCAGGATGCCGGAACATCCCCTCGGTGCCCGGCAGATGACTTCAAAACCCACGAGCCTTATTTCTCCAATCAAGGCGAGCAGATCGAAGGCCTTGGACGAACTCGCAAAGCAGTTGGCAAAGACGGCAGAGATGCTCGCCGACGGGAAACCCGTTGCCGTGATCACCTTCGCCAATCGGGTGGCCACGGTCCGACTGACTCACCGCATCCTCGCCGAGAAGCATGGCGACCGAGCTATCCTGCTCACGGGACGTATGCGACCATTCGACAAAGACGATACGGTGCGGGAAGACCTGGAGCGACTGTCGGCTTCCAAGTCCGCAATCCGCAAACTGGATGCCCCCCTTTTCGTGATCGCCACACAAACGCTGGAGGTAGGTGCCAATCTTGATTTTGACGTGCTGGTAACCGAATGCGCCAGCCTGGACGCTTTACGCCAGCGCTTCGGGCGGCTTAACCGCATGGGCCGCAGGATCGAGGCCTTGGTGGGCCGTCGGGTCAACTCCGTCGCGGCTATCCTGATTCGTGCTGATCAGGCAGGGACCAGCGATGACGATCCCGTTTACGGTGCTGCCTTGGGGCGGACCTGGAACTGGCTCAAAGCTCAGGTGGATGAAGATGATACGATTGACATGGGTATCGCGTCCTTAGAGGAACGATTGCCGGCAGAGGAGGAACTGCGCCAGCTAAACGCCCCTACAACTCATGCTCCCGTCATGCTCCCGGCCCATATTGACTGCTGGGTGCAAACCGCCCCGGAACCGGTACCGACACCTGACGTATCCGTCTTTCTCCATGGCCCAGAGCGCGCGTCATCGGATGTTCAGGTATGCTGGCGTGCCGATCTCGATTTGGATGACTCGGAAGACGCGGCGCTGGAGATCTTGACGCTCTGCCCACCGGCAGTGGGTGAATGCCTCCCGGTACCCATCTGGTTCATGCGTCGCTGGTTGGCTGGAGATCCACCGCCTGTTGCAGCGATGTCAGACGTGGAAGCTGTCGGTACGAAAGATGACGAGACTCCCGGCTCGAAACAGCCGAAACTGGCCCGCCGCGTGGTGCGATGGCGCGGTCGCGACGAAGCCCAAGTGATCAGTGACTGGGGAATGCTCCGTCCCGGCGACGTGATCGTGATTCCTTCTTCACTTGGGGGGTGGGATGTGCTGGGAGACCTGCCCCGTAAAGACGCAAGCTCTCCTGTGCTGGACTGGGGTGATCGAGCCTACGCTGCCGCGCGGGCCAAAGCCATGCTGAGATTGCACCCCGCCACCGTTGCGGAATGGCCGGATTTCAAATCAAAGCCTGCCTTGATAGAATTCGCCAACCAGGCAAAGATGCTTTTCGAGACCGATCCGGATGATTTGCTGGCTTCCTTGCGTGGCGTGCTCAAGGCAGTTGCGGAAGATGAAACAATACCATTATCCCTGTTGTGGTTGAAGCCCATCGCCCGAAATCTTCTGCAGGACCGACAATTGAGACGGGGCATCATCCTTCACCCGTCGGGAGAGGGCATTGTGGTACGTTCCGCGCGACGTCTCCCTGAGCAGCTTGATGAAGCGGACTGCTTCAGCGATGAGGATGATTCCGTGGCTTCCGGGACGGTGCAGGTCAGCCTTGCTTCCCACCTGGAAGGTGTTGCTGAATTTGCCAGGCACTTCGCTTCAGGATGTGGTCTCACGGCTGAGCTCACGGAAGCTGTTTCCTCTGCCGGGTTGCTTCATGATCCGGGCAAGGCCGATCCACGCTTCCAGGCGCTGCTACGTGGCGGCAATCCCTTGGCAAGGGGCGAACTCCTGGCCAAATCTGGTGCAATTCCACAAGGACGATCAGCTTACCGACGAGCCTGCAAAATGGCGGGGTATCCTCCGGGTGGGCGGCACGAATTGCTCTCTGTTCGCTTGGTGGAAAGCGCACCGGAACTCCTTCCAAAAGACGCGCAGCTGAGGGATTTGGTTCTGCACTTGGTGGCGAGCCATCACGGCCATTGCCGACCCTTTGCGCCGGTTGTCAACGATGATGAGCCCGTGCAGGTTTGGCTCGAATGGAAAGAACGACAGTTGAGTCACTCAAGCTTCACGGGACTGTATCGAATTGATTCAGGCGTCGCAGAACGCTTCTGGAGCCTTACTCGCCGCCATGGCTGGTGGGGTTTGGCCTATTTGGAGGCTATCTTAAGGCTTTCTGATCACAGACGGAGTGAATGGGAGGAGGCAAATTCCTGATGGAGCTTGTTTTGACCGGTATTAACGGGAGCAATCCACTGGGGTTTCTAGCTGCTTTGGGCACTACCCTTACCATGCGGGAGATGTACCCCGGCATTAGATTATCATGGCGCATCGGGGGGGGATTTTGGCAACCCGTCGTCCACGGGTGCACGACCGACAGGGAAGCATTCATCCAAACACTTTTTAGTGCCTTGAAAGGCGCTTCTCTAGAGCCCTTTGAAGCCGAGAGAAAACTGCCATTTGCGGTCGACTTTCTTGTAACAAAGTTGAAAGACGCACAGACACGGGGAACTTTCCAGGATCGTCGTTTCGCGGACTTTCTGGCTGCCTTTGGGACCGAGGTCTACGGCGATAAAGAGGCATTCAACGACACATCACTCCGGCTGGTACGTGGCGGGGACAGCGTTGGCCAGGGTCTGCTTGCCTACGCCGTTACTATTCGAAGGTCTGTCGATGCTGCCGCACTTCGACGCACCCTATTCGAGATATGGAGCTATCAAGATGATGGTCCTCTCTTGCGCTGGGACCCAGTCGATGATCAGCGATATGCGTTGGTCTGGAACAGCCCAGAAGACAAACAGAAGAAGCAAATCAAGTCCATGCTAGGGGCTAATGCCTTAGCTTTGGAATCTCTTGTTTTGTTTCCAGTCATACCGACGTCAAAAACCGTTGTCACCACCGGCTTTCACCGCTCGGGGCGGCATGAGTTTTTCACATGGCCAATCTGGCAGTGTCCAGTCAGCCCCGATTTGGTGCGTTCGCTCCTTTCCATTCCGGAGCTACATGCGGATAGGCCGAATCGTACGGAGCTTGCCGCCCGCGGAATTGCCGAAATCTATCGCTGCGAGCGGATTGCTCCAAACAAATACTATAAAAACTTCACCCCAGGATTGCCTGTGTAAGACAGAAAGTAAAAGGCACGCTGGTGCTTCGTGAATTTGAAAGAAATGGGCGCGATCGGGCCTCTAGAGGGTATTCCGCACAAAACGGGAGTACCCATTTCTGTGATCCGTGGGTACTTGTCATGGCAAAACTGGAGTGAGGAGTCATGCCTCTGATGGAGCACAAGAGCATTCTTGCCAATATTCAGGACGGAGAGTCGGGCACCGTCGAGTTCAAACGCACCTTCGACCGGGAGGCCATTGAGACGCTGGCCGCCTTTGCCAACAGCCAGGGCGGCAGTCTATTTGTCGGGGTCTCCGACAGCGGTGACATACTGGGCGTCGATATCGGCAAAGAAACGGTTCAGAACTGGATCAACCAGGTCAAGGTGGCTACTGCCAATACTCTCGTTCCCGATGTCGAAGCGGCTGTCCTGGAGGGGAAGACTGTCGTCATAATGTCGGTCCCAGAATACCCCATCAAGCCCGTTGCCTGCCGGGGCAGATATTTCAAGCGGGCCAATAACGCAAACCACCAGATGACAATCTCGGAAGTGGTAAACGAACACCTGAAAAGCATCAACACCAGTTGGGACTGCACCATCGACGATGGTCATTCAGAAGCCGACATTTCGCTGGAAAAGGTCCAGGCCTTCATCGAGCGGATTAACCGCACGCGCGATTCCGCAGTCCTCGAAGACCCGCTTACCCTCTTGCGCAAGTTTGAGCTGCTGCGGGATGGTCGGATCACGCGGGCGGCATTCCTGCTCTTTTCGGCCACCGAAACCGGCCTCACCACCATCGAGATGGGCCGTTTCCAGACACCCACCCTGATCAAGGACGGCGCCCGCCTCAAAAGCGACCTCTTTTCCGAGGTCGAAGGGGTCATGGCGTTCCTCAAAAAGCACATGAATAAGGCCTATATCATCACCGGTGCACCGCAACGGGAGGAAAGGTGGGAGTATCCTTTGGAGGCCCTGCGCGAGGTCGTGATCAATGCTGTCGTGCACCGAGATTACACAAGCACCTCGGACTCGATTGTAAAGGTCTTCGAAGATCGGATCGAGATATTTAATCCCGGCGGCCTTCCCAATGGGCTGACCGTGGAGAAGCTGCTTGCGGGCGACTACGTGTCCATCATCCGCAATCGCAAGATCGCTGATATGTTCAAAGAGGCTGGTCTGATCGAAAAATACGGTACGGGCATTCGGCGCATTTTGCAGGGGGTTGCGGAATACGGGCTGCCAAAGCCTCGTTTCGAGGAAATCGCCGGGGGGTTCAGGGTAACCGTCTATGGCCGGAAGCCGGATGCGGGTAACGGCCTGGACACCCCCCAAGTCACCCCCCAACTCACCCCTCAAGTTACCCCCCAAGTTACCCCCCAAGTTAGGCGGTTGCTGGCAGCGTGTCTGGTGCCGAAAAGCATGGTCGAGCTGCAGGAGGAGTTGGGCCTGTCGGATCGGAAACACTTTCAAAAGGCGTATCTGAATCCCTCATTGGCGAGCGGTCTTATCGAGCGCACGAGCCCGGACAAGCCGCGCAGCCGCTTTCAGAAATACCGGCTGACGGCAGTGGGGAAGAGGGTGCTGGAGGAGTCGGCAAAACAGATAATGTGAAGTGCCCAGAACCCCGCAACCTTGTTGTGCTTGCTGACAAGGTCCTCGAGTTGGCGTTGCGGGGAGGAGATGAAGCGCCACATTGATGGGATTCAGGATGGCCGATGCCCCCGGAGGGGCTCAATAATCCAGCCCAGGGTGAGCGAGAGCGATACCCTGGGCAACGAGAGCGGCACCATCAACCATACCCTGAAAGGGTTCCATAAGGGATGATCACCTCATGGCCCAGTCCCTGGCTCAGGTTTACGTGCACATTGTGTTCTCCACCAAGCACCGGCGGAACATCCTGGCCGATGCGGCCATCCGCCGGGAGATGCACGCCTATTTGGCGTCCATTCTGAAAGCGCTTGAGTCCCCCGCCCTGCTCGTGGGGGGCATGGGCGATCACGTGCACATTCTTTGTCGCCTGTCGAGAACGGTCACCCTGGCGAAAATCGTGGGCGAGGCCAAACGCGGCTCATCGAAATGGATCAAGACCAAGGGCGGTCAATATGCTGGGTTCCAGTGGCAAAACGGGTATGGCGCCTTTTCGGTGAGCTATTCGCAGGTGGCGGTGGTGAGGGAATACATTGCTTACCAAGAGCAGCATCATCAGAGAATGACGTTTCAGGATGAGGTCCGGGCCCTGTTGGTCAAGCACCAGATCGAATTTGATGAGCAGTATGTGTGGGATTGAGGAGGATTGGCGCAATAGGCTCACAGGCTGGTTGGCCGGGGGCACTGGGGAATTTTTTGTGTAACCCTTTCAGGGTAAACATCGGTGCGGGCATTTCTGTCCCAGGGTGAGTGACCCTGGGCTGAGATATGCAGGCCCCTTCGGGGCGAGCTCCTAATTCCAAACGCCAGGAAATGTCCATGGAAGGATCCGATACTTTGTCGCCGAGTCTGGAAAAGGCAACCGGCACTCCGCTTGTCCCCGTCCGGATGCTCAATGAGTACGTGTACTGTCCGCGGTTGGGATATCTAATGTGGGTCGATGGCGAGTTTGCCCACAACGCCGATACGGTAGAGGGGGTCATCCGGCATAAACGGGTGGATCAGCCTTCGGGTCCGTTACCCGAAAGCGGGGAGGATACCGAGAAGATCCATGCCCGTTCGGTGCACCTGAGTTCTGAGCAGCTGGGTTTGACCGCCAGGATCGATCTGGTGGAAGGCGATGCCGACGGGGTCCAACCCGTGGACTACAAGAAGGGCAAGCGGCCCCACGTGGCAGGCGGGGCCTGGGACCCTGAGCGCGTCCAGCTCTGCGCCCAGGGGTTGCTGCTCAAGGAGCACGGCTTCAACGTGGAGTACGGCTATCTCTATTTCGTGGGTTCAAAGGAGCGCGTCAAGGTAGTCTTCGATGAAGAACTGGTCTCGCTGACTATCGCTTGCATGGAAGAGTTCCGGGCGCTGGCCGCGGCGAAAAAGCCTCCTCCTCCGCTCGAAGACAGCCCTAAGTGCGCACGCTGCTCACTGGCAGGCATCTGCCTGCCCGACGAAATCGGTTTCATGAACCACGCCACCCTCGAGGTGCGGCCGATCTTCGCCAGGACGGCGGAAAGCCTGCCTTTGTATGTTCAGTCTCCGGCAAGCTACTTGAAGAAAGATGCCGACCGAATCGTCATCGAGGAGAATCGGCAACGGGTCGCGGCAGCACGCTATATGGACATTTCCCAGGTGGTGCTTTTCGGCCATGCGGGCATTAGCACTCCCACCCTGCACGAGTGCTTTCGGCGCGACATTCCGGTTACTTTTATGACCTACGGGGGCTGGTTTCTCGGCCATACGGTCGGGACCGGGCACAAGAATGTCATGACCCGCACGTTGCAGTACCAGGCCAGTTTCGACCACAAAATCTGCCTCAAGCTGGCCCGCAAGCTGGTAGCAGGCAAGATCCAGAATTGTCGCACGCTGCTCAGACGAAACTGGAAGGACCCGCTTGATGAAGCCGGCAAAGCGCCTGTCGAGCTGCTGCAGGCCATGAAGAACGATATTGCCCAAGCGGGAAGGGCTGAGAGCATGCCGGAATTGCTCGGGGTCGAGGGCAACGCGGCACGCCGGTATTTTGAGCATCTTCCATCGATGATTTCACCGGACAAGCGGGATGAGAAGCTGGGCTTCGATTTCCGCGGGCGCAATCGGCGACCGCCCACAGATCCGGTCAATGCCCTCCTTTCCTTCGCCTACGCCATGCTGACCCGCGAATGGACGGTCACCCTATCGGCGGTTGGTCTGGACCCTTATCGAGGTTTCTTCCACCAAATGCGGCATGGCCGCCCGGCACTGGCTCTGGATATGATGGAGCCTTTTCGCCCCCTCGTGGCGGACTCGACCGTGGTCATGGTGATCAACAACGGCGAAGTCAGGCCAACCGATTTTGTTCGCACCGCCGTTGGCTGCAACCTTAAAGCCGGTGGGCGCAAGAGCTTCATCGCTGCTTTCGAACGGCGACTGGCCCAGGAAGCCACGCACCCGATCTTCAAGTATCGCATCAGCTACCGCCGTCTGTTCGAGGTGCAGGCGCGGCTGCTCGTGCGTTATTTGGCTGGAGAAATCCCCAGGTATCCGAATTTCCTCACACGGTGATTCCCATGGAGCATGCTTATCTGGTTTGCTACGATATCAGAAATCAACAGCGCTGGCGCCGGGTCTACAGGACCATGAAAGGGTTTGGAGAATGGTTGCAGTTGTCGGTGTTTCACTGCCGCCTGACCAAGGAAAAGCGGCTTCGCATGGAAGACCGCCTTGGCGAGATGATCAATCGCAGTGAAGATCACCTCATCATTATCGATCTGGGACCGGCAGAAACCATCAAACTGCGAGTGGCAAGCATGGGGAAGCCGTTCCAACCCATTGAGCACAACGCCGTCATTGTGTGATTTCTTTTGCCTAACCCATGCGAGCGCTGAGGTGGCAACAACTTACCGGCCACCGCTCGCTGGCCGGTAAGTTCTTTGAAAAAATGGAGAAAGAAGAAATGAAGGAACCCTCTGAGGTGGATTGTTTTGACAGCCTGCATCCCGATTTGGTAGGCTCTCGCAAGTTACTGCGCCAAGATCGGCGGGACAACAATTGGCGGAGAGACTGATTTCCGGAGCGG
>JAXGXP010000005.1:0-389528 GCA_040772705.1 Syntrophobacteraceae bacterium | reverse complement strand
ATATATTCTTGGAAGCTATTTGCATCCCGTTGCCGGAACTGGGTCTTCAGATGAGGGTTGTGCGTGGCCAACTCAGCGAGCGAATTATCAAAATACGCTGCGATGTATTTGAAGCTGTCCATCATGAACGTATCGCGATCGTGATCCGTAAAGGACTGCCGGACACGAAGATCACTCGACCTCGGGCCAGAGAAGCTTGGGATAGCCTTATTTTTACCAGGTTGTTCGGAGTTCTGGGGGGGTAATAGCTGGACAGTACTACCATGGATAGATTTCGCAGCAGATTTGATGGCCTGAACCACCTCCAGAAACCCATCGTCCAGAGTGGGGAATTTCACCACTGCACGGCCATCCCGAGTTGCTGCCTGGAGCTTGCCAAAGGGTAGATCATGCCAATCGCATGGCCGAAGGATGACAGGGATTACCCTGGCCTCCCTAGTTTCATGACGCCGCAGTGCTTCTTTCATTTCCAGGTCGTAACAATATCGGGAGGCAATGAAATCGGAGCTGACCAGCAACAAGATGATGTCGGCGGTACGTAGTTGGTCGTCAATTTGCTTTGCCCATTCCTCGCCCGCTTCGACGCGCCGATCATGCCAAGTGTCAATGATGCCTTGGTGTTTCAGGCCGGCAAGGTGCTTCTCCAGCTCGTCTCGTAACGCTTCATCCTTGTGGGAGTATGAAAAGAAAAGTCGAGCCATCAATATTTTCCTTTTGAATAGGCGCATAGCGTTACCACTATCGCCCAGAGTGTGTTACCTGCTGCAACTGAGGGAAAGGCCAACGCGCCGCATAACCGGCGCCAGGCTTTATCGGCGTCCGGTTCATGCGGTTGTTAGCGATACCTACATACGACTATTGTTTGTTCAATTCTTTAAAGAAAGAAATGAAGGAGTTGAAGTTTCCTTTACTCTTTGCTAATGCGCAATTTACATCATTCATTGAAACAGATAATTTATACCTTTTCTGCCTGCCTCCACCAAGGTATTGCACGTCAGATAATATTCCATTCTCAAGCAGAATAGGCAAAATGTTATCAAAGAAATGAGCGGCATGGTGGCTGAGCCTCATTCTGAAAATATTCTCATTGATTTGCGTTGACCTGATGAATCTTCTGAGTACCCTCTCCGTTATGACTAGATCCTCATCTACTGTCAACTCTCCTTCGGGTTCAGCAACCTCTTTTTCAAGTGTATCAGAAATCTGAAAGCCCTTGTTCTTAAGGATTAACTTTATATCTCCAGGGTCAAATAGTTCTAATTCTCTATCGATTAACACTACGCTCTCTATAATGGTATTTTCTAAATTAACATTTTCCATTATGCAGTTATCACTAAGCGAAACTCTTTCAATGGTACAGTCGGCAAAAGAACAATCCTTGAGCTCACATTGCTCTAATGATGTAGCCTTGAAGTAGCAGTTCTTGAAACGTAGTTGTGAAAGCTTTTTACAGCAAAGAGAGTCGACTGGAAAATAGATGTCTTCCAGTATAAAATCTTTTCCAGCCATTATGTCCAAGAATAAAGATATGAGGAGCCCACAATTCTCTCTAATAAATGAAACAGGTCGCTCTCCTTTCGAAATGGTTTGAAGGAAGAGAACATGTTCGGTTATATCCGGTCGGGCCTGCTTAAGTGAATGCACGGCAGATTCAGCCGCTTGACTCGGAAGTGTCGCGACCCTTAATATGCTCTTGGCTTCTGCAGTATTATTTTGAGCTATCATGGTTGCTAAAGCTTTGCCAAGGAAGAATTGTTTGAATTCTTCATGATCAAATGAAAGTTCATCTTTGCTGCTACTCGACTTCACTAACAGAGCGTGTTGCTTGAGTCTTTCCCTGATCTGGAGGGCAATTCGAGGATCTTTTTTCGTGGATTCTGTAAACATTTCAGAAAGCAAATCGAGAATATCCCCTTTCAGACTTTCAGTATTTGTACACCACATCTCTTGCGCAATCATTGAAAGCAGTGTGTGGTGTTCATTAAGTGTAAGTAGAGGCTTTGCCGCTTCCCCAGTCCTATCTATCCATTTGAGTCGTACTTCCCTTTCAATAATGGCGTCAACAAAATTGGAGAAAAAGTCATGTGGCGAGTCACCAAGTTTTTGGATGAGGTCATCGCAATCATCTGTCTTTTCTGCAACATCTATTAAACGTCTCACTAAGACCGCTCTTGTGAGAATCGGGTGTTGTGACCCAACTTTTTGCGATACCTTCTCAAATAGGTATTCCGGTTCTTTTATGCTGCGCTTTTTAGCGTAGAGCAAAAATTGGTCCCTCTGCCATCTGTCTATTGCGATCCGTGCGAATGAAACGCTGTCTGCATGAATGGTGTCAAAAAGTCTGGCCTGTGAGGCCAGGCTTTTAAAATCAAAATAGGCCTTTCTGGCAGCAATGAGCATGGTTCCTGTAGATTCAAGTCTATTCAGAAGAGTTCCCAAGGCGGATAGGGCTTCACCCGTTGAACTCTCGACGAACATCTCTTCAAAACCATCGAAAGCTGGTATCAGGACCCCGATTTTAACCAGCTCAAGAAATGTATCCCAATAGAGAAAAGGAAATCGATAATTGTTAACAAGAGACGCAATGACAATATCATCAAATCTAAGAAATGGTCTTCCTCCGAGCGGAATTGGAATAAGAAGCCAGTCAGTTGCCTTGTTCTTGTATGCTAAGGCTTGTTTCTTAGCTATCTGATTAATTAGAGTAGTCTTCCCTTCTCCAGCATCAGATGTAACATACAGAACGCTGGAGCAAAATGCAGACCTACGGTCCAAGACATCTGTGACGGACAAAACAGCATTGTCTATGTTTATAGTGGTTTCATCCGGGTTAGACTCTAACTGATCCAATAACTTACCTTTCGGTGTCACAAAGTTGGGCTCTACTGACGTATAATCTATCAGCCTATCTGCTAACTGTGGCAACCGCGCAAGCCTGTTAATTATCCAAGTCTCAGCTTTTAATTGGTTATTATTTTCAATTACATATATGTTCATATCTTTTTGTATGGCTTGAATATATATATCTTCATCCCTGACTTGCACTAATATATTGCCCTTAGAAATGTCGATTGCCTGAGGGTTGTCAGCAAAAGATCTTACCAGCTTGATAAATTCATTTGCATTCATGTTGGCTCCTAGATTTTGCATTGGTAGTAGTTGCTGGTAATGTGGCCACAATAGTAGATGGGGGTGTTGCGGTTTCTGGTATGTAAATGAATTATAGTTGAACCCATCGCAACCGCAGTTTCTATGCCAGGCCAAAAATCATCATCTGATGACACGATTCCTATTATTGGTGCACCGGCTACGGCCAAATGTATGAGATCGGACACCAGCATAGTATCAACGAGTTTTTGCTGGCCTTTATGTATGATGTCAGACGATCTAATCGTACAGCGAGCAGATAAACAGCGACCGCCGTTTATAAAATCAAATACATGTTTGGTTGGGCAGTTAGGATCTGAACAACCCAGCTGATTAGGGTGGAGACAGTATAAACCTTTAGGTATCTCACGGCGGCGGTAGGTAGCTAGAAGATGCCGTGATGGATTCATAATCATGCTATATGCCATCTCAATATTGCTGATCAAGTAATGCATTGCTCCTGTCGTAGGGTGCACGAGAGCCGAACGCTTCGGAAAATCTCTCTGCACCTCAGCCGATAGCATCTGAGCTTTTCTTGTGATATTGTTCTGTTCGTACCAACCACCATATAATCTAAATATGAGCCTTCTGTATTGGCCGATTTCATTATATGGCAACTGGCTCACGATTTTATCGACTATATAAATTAATCCTCTATTCTGATCTGTGCTGCTAATGTTGTCGAAGTCAACTAGAACCCGTAGATCCATAATTTCCTACTTTCTTCATGATAAACAAGGTAGCAACAGACATTATGCCATTCTTCACATGCTAACATTCTGGTTGGGTGGAAATGTTTCCTTGATATCGCCCCTATATGAGGATAAAGTGTCCGTGTTTGATGACAACAGAGCATGGAACATGGAAAAAGGATGCCTCTTGTTTCCGTGTTCGGAGGATATGCCGGAGAAACATGGAAAGCAAGGAAAAATTCAGGCCTGATCCAAGCTTACGGCTGATGGACCAGGTCCGCCAGGTCCTCAGATATCACCACTATGCCTACCGTACGGAGCAGACCTACTGCTACTGGATTCTCAGGTTCATCAAATTCCACGGCTGCAAGACCCATCCGAAAGACATGGGCAAGAGCGAGATCGATAGTTTTTTGAGTGACCTGGCCACCCAGGGCCGAGTTTTCCAGCCAAAGCACTGAGCACCGATCCTCGCACCGGGCTGGTCAGGCGGCACCACGTACTCGAATCCGGATTGCAGAAAGCGGTGAAGGTGGCGGTCGATCGTGCCGGCATCACGAAACGGGTCTCCTGCCATACCTTCCGGCACTGCTTTGCCACCCATTTGCTTGAAAATGGCGTCAATATCCGCGTGGTTCAGGAACTCATGGGCCATGCCGACGTGAAGACAACCGAAATCTATACGCATGTGATGAGGAAGGACCTCACGGCGGTGACGAGTCCGCTGGATCGGCTCGAAAGCAGGTCGGTGGAGCCAACTGATTGAACGCGCCTTTCCGGCAAGGGTACATGAAACGGCCTGAGGCTTACGGGTATGATCAGCTGACCATTCCCGGCGGGTGCTGAGGGAAAGAGGTGATCAAGGAAGTGCGCAAGATCGATCCGAAGGTGAAAGCGATCGTTGCGAACTGAGTAAAGTGATCCACAAGGTCATGTCAAACCAGGCTCACGCCAACTGCGATGACACCACGACCTGGGGGTTCCTCCGCAAGGCTCGGCGACGCTTCCGATCAAACCGACAAGTGATCGGATTTCAGGCAGCGGTTCTAGATTCCCAGAAAGGCCTGCTTGACCTGTTCGTTTTCCAGTAGTTCGCGGCCCTTGCCTTCGAGGACGACGCGACCGTTTTCGAGCACATAGGCACGGTCGCAAATGGCGAGGGTCTGCTTGACGTTTTGTTCCACCATGAGAATGGTGATGCCTTCCTCGTGGATCTGGCGGGTAAGGCGAAAGATCTCCTGGGTCAGCAGGGGGGAGAGCCCCAGGGAGGGTTCATCGAAGAGGATCATCTTGGGGCGGGACATCAAGCCGCGGGCAATGGCACACATTTGCTGCTCACCGCCGGAAAGGGTCCCCGCCATTTGCTTCTGACGTTCGCGAAGTCTCGGGAACAGGGTCAGGACCCACTCGAGGGTCTCTTTCCGGTGGGCTTTGGCATCGGGGGTCAGGGAGCCAACTTCGAGGTTTTCCACCACGCTCATTTCCGGGAAAAGCTGTCGTCCCTCCGGCACATGGGCAATCCCATGGTGGATGATGCGGTGCGGGGGGATCTGATCGATCCGCTGATCTTCGAACCAGATAGCGCCGCTCGTGGGATGGATGATGCTGGAGATGGTGCGCATGATGGTGCTCTTGCCTGCCCCGTTGGCCCCCACCAGGACGACGAATTCATTCGTCCGGACCTGGAAGGATACGTCCCAAAGCACCTGAATATCGCCGTAGCCGGCGTTGACCTGTTCCACCCTGAGCATGGTATCTATTCCTTCCCGAGGTATGCTTCGATGACAGCCCGGTTGTTGGCGACTTCTGCGGGTGTGCCCTGAGCGATCTCCTGGCCGTAATTGATACAGAGAATCAGGTCGCAGAGGTTCATGATGACGTGCATGATGTGTTCGACGATGATGATGGTCACACCTGAATCACGAATCTTGCGGATGAGCTTCACGCCCTCGGCCTGCTCCTGGGGCGTGAGGCCGGCCATGGTCTCATCCAGCAGGAGCAGTTTCGGGCCGGTGGCGAGGGCCCGGGCAATTTCGAGCCGTTTGCGGTCACCGATGGTCAGGCCTTTGGCAGGGTAGTCCTGCTTCTTGACCAGCTCGCAGAATTCCAGCACCTCAATGGCCTTGTCCCGGGCCACCTCCTGCTTGGCGGTCAGGCTGAAGGCGGAGGCCATCACATTTTCGAGCACGGTCATGCGGCGAAGCGGTTTAACGATTTGAAAAGTGCGGCCGATGCCCACTTTGCAGATCTTCCAGGTGGGAAGCCCGTTCAGTTCCTGCCCTTCAAAATGAATCGTCCCGGATGTGATCGGGTAGTAGCCATTGATGAGATTGAAGACCGTGGTCTTCCCGGAACCGTTGGGGCCGATCAGCCCATAAATCTGCCCCTTTTCCACCTGAAAGGTCAGATCGTTCACGGCGATCAGGCCGCCAAAGGCCTTGGTGAGATGACTTGTTTCAAAAAGGTTCATGGTCAGTTTCCAGCGGTCGCAGAGGGCAGCGGTTTTCCCTTCGACCAGAGTTGACTGATCTTGGGCCAGTCACCAACAATACCGTTGGCCAGGTAGCGAATGACAACGATAACGAGCAAGCCGAACACCAGCACGTGGCCCTCGCTGACCCATTTGGGAAGAAGGCCGAAGAAGGAGCTGCGGAAGGTTTCCTGGAGCAGCACCATGATGAAGGCGCCGACCGGCGGTCCCCACAGGGTCCCGACCCCGCCGATGATGCCCACCAGGATGGCCATGATCGAAATGTAGTGGAGAGAAAAGACGACGTGGGGATCGATGAAGGCCATGTAATTCATGTAGAAAGCGCCGGCAAGCCCGGTGAAAAAGGAACTGACCAGCAGCGATAGACTCTTGTAACGGAACGCGCTGATCCCCATGGACTCAGCGGCGTCCTGATCCTCGCGAATGGCGACAAAATAGTAGCCCCATTTTGAATTGATCACCCGATAGATGGCGTAGACGCAGGCCCCCGCCACCAGGAGTGCCAAGTAATAGTAAGGGATTTTGCTCCGAAACGATTGGATGATCAAAATCCCCTGCATGCCTTCGGTGAGGTCACGCCAGACGGTCGCCCCAATGCGGAAGATCTCTCCCACCGCAATGGTTGCCAGCGCAAAATAAGGGCCCCGCAAACGAAAGCACACCCAGCCGATGAAAAGCCCTACCAGGGCGGCCACGGGACCTCCCAGGAGCATCCCCCACCAGGCCGAAATACCGAGCTTGGTGACGCACAAACCCGCCGTATAGGCTCCCGTGCCAAAGAAGATGGCATGGCCGAAGGAAACCTGCCCGGTGTACCCTGCCAGAAGGTTCCACGAGGACCCGATCACCACCCACATGAGGGCAATGATGAAGATATGGCGGTAGTAGTCCGACTGCACGATCGCTGGAAAAACGACGAGCAGGGCGAGGGGAACGAGGGTTGACCAGCGCATTGTTTTCATGGTGGAAACCTGTTTAAATTTTTGTCCATGCCTTGAGGCCGCCCGGCAGGAAGATCAATACCAGGAGAAAAATAACCATCCCGACCGCGTCCTTGAGCGCCATGGAAATATAGGTGGCGCCCATGGACTCGGCAATTCCAAGGACAACGCCGCCCACAATGGCCCCCACGGTGCTGCCCATACCACCCAGGATGGTGATGATGAAAGCCTTCAGGGTAAACGGGCCGCCTATATCGGGAAAGAGATAATAGATGGGCAGGAGGAGCGACCCAGCGGCGGCGGCCAGGGCCGATCCCAGGCCGTACGTGAAGATGGTGATCCACTCAGCGTTGATCCCCATCAGCAGCGCCGCATCCTTGTTCTGCGCCGTCGCTCGCACCGACCGGCCGATATCGGTCTTCAACAGAAAGAAGAACAGGATCAGCGTGAGGATCACGGCAATCAAGAAGGCCACCACCATGGCCTGATTGAAGGAGATTTCGCCGAGATAGATGAATTCCGAGCTGTACGAAGTGACGACCGACTTGTAGTCGGACTGGAAGATGAAACGGATGATTTCCGTCAGCACCATCCCGATCCCGACCGTCATGAGGACCTGGTTTTCCGGCAGGATGGAATCTACCTTGAGCAGCGGGTTGAGGAAATACCTCTGAATGATGGCCCCGAGAATGAAAAGGGCCGGCATCGCCACCAGAAGCGAGAGATAGGGGTCCAGGTGAAGGTATTCAAAGAGTACAAAGGTGATGTACATCGCAATCATCATGAGCTGGCCGTGAGCCAGGTTGATGATCTTCATGACCCCCATGATCAAAGTCATCCCCAGGCCAACGAGCCCATAAATACCGCCGATGAGAATCCCTGCGACCAACGTCTGGACAAAAACTTCCATGGTGTGCCTGCCCTCAGTCGTTCAACGCCAAGAAGCGTGATTACCCGCCCCATCTTGCCTCCACCCTGCCGGGTGGCTGGCAGTGCAACCGATACCTGCTGCTACTTCCAGACCTTGTCCCATTCAATGGGAAACACATAGGGCTTCGTGGCAACATTCTTGGGCCAGACCAGTTCGAGCTTGCCGTCAATCCATTGCACCAGGTAGGTGGGAAGTTTGTTCTGGTTGGTCATCTTGTCGTAGGCGATGAATTTAACCGGCCCGAACACGGTCATCATGTCCGTGGCAAGCAGTGCCTGGCGGACATCGTCAGCCTGGTGAGACTTGGTGCGCTTGAGAACATCGGCGATCACATAGGCGGCAGCATAGGCTTCGGCACCGTGATATTCGGTTTCAACGCCGTATTTCTTGACGAATTTGTCATAGTATTCCTTGGCCCCGGCGAATGGCAGGGTCTGGTACCAGAGGGTCGCCGAATAGACCAGATCCGACGCTTTACCGGCGTTCTTGGGAAATTCCGGCAGGGTGAAGCCGGCCGCCCCACCAACAAAAACTTTGGGATTGAGCCGCAGTTCCATGCTCTGCCGCATGAGGAGGGACGCATCCATGATGTAAGAGATCATATAAACCAGGTCGGGCTTGAACTGCTTGACCTTGATGAGGAGCGGCTTGAAGTCTACACCGCCGTGTTCGTAGCCTTCCGATACCACCACCTTGATGCCGAGGCGTTCGCAGGTAGCCTGGAACTCCTTCGAGCCGGCCGAACCGAAATTGGTGTTTTCGTAAAGAATAGCGGCGGTTTTGGGCTTGACCACGTCCGTCAGGAAGGATTCCAGCGCCTTGGGGTATTCGCTTACCGGCGGGTTGAGGCGAAAGATATAATTCCAGCCCTGAGTGGTGATCTTGTCATCGGAACCGGTATTCACCAGGAAAGGCATCTGATTCTGCTGGGCCACTCCGGCGATGGCGAAGGTTTCAGAACTGCCGTAGCCGCCCCCCAGCATCACGACCTTGTCCTTGGTGATCAACTTCTCGGCCGCCGACCGGGCTACATCGGGACGTCCGGTATCGTCCTCGAACAGGAATTCCAGCTTCTTGCCGTTGACCCCGCCAGCGGCGTTGATTTCTTCGAGGGCCATTTCAAAGGATTTCTTTTCGATTTCACCGAATTTCGCCTTGTCGCCCGTGACCGGCAGAATAATCCCCACCTTGATACTGTCCTGGGCTATTACAGGGGGTACCAGTAAGGTTAAGACCATCGATACTGCAACCGCCAACGTGAAAAGTTTCTTCATTGCCCATCCTCCATTGAAAGATTTTAACCCTCTCGCGCATTGGCGCTTAGCCGACCTCAGACCCAAGGCCGCCGCTTCATGGATACTGGTAGAACAAAGCAAATGATGGGATAATCAGGTGTCGGATTTGCCGATGGTACGAGGGTACTCCTACTATGAAAGAGGTCGGGAAGTCAAGCTGCAATTGACCATACCGCGTCGTCGCGCTATCGGTTCATGGTTGTCGTCGAGCACCGCGTGCCTGGGGGAGCGATGCGCTCTCCCCGGAGCACCCCATATCGCACACGTTCCAGCGAGAGGTAATCGAGTGGATTCGCAAAGTCTGCCGGTTCTGTCTGCCCTGCAGCCCATCATCGGCCGGTGCCGCTGGGTTGTTTTCCATCCCGAACGGCTCGAAGCGGCCGTTGAACTCTGGGATGACTCCCTTGCCGGACGGCACACCTGGCACCATCCCTGCCATTTCTTCGACGGCACGGCGGAAACGGTTCGCTGGATTTTTGTCGTAGATGTGCTCAATCACTGCTTCTGGCCGGATAAGGGCCGGCCCACCTGGACGGTGCGCTACCAGGGCCGGGACTATTCCGGGTACTGGGGACTGGCGGCAAGCCTCAAACGGGCCCGCGAGGAAGGTTTTCCCATCACCGATCCGGGATACCTGGCCGAGCTCTCTGAAGGGGATTTGCGTGAAATATTCAGGGGTGCCCGGGAAGCGGAAATCCCTCTCCTGGGGGAACGACTCTCCTGCCTGAGAGAGGCGGGACAGGTTATTCTGAGCCGCTGGCGGGGCAACCTGGTGCATCTCCTGGAAGAGACCCGCGGCAGCGCCGTTAAGACCGTGCAACAGGTGGTTGCCACCTTCGGCAGTTTCCGGGATGAGGCGCATTACCGGGAACGAACGGTTTATTTCTGGAAGCGGGCGCAGCTCTTCGTCGCCGACGTGCACGCCGCATTCGACGGCAAGGGGTGGGGGAAATTCGACGACCTTGGCAATCTGACCGCTTTCGCCGACTACAAATTGCCCCAGGTCCTGCGGGAAATGGGTGTTATTGAATATCATCAGGACTTGGCAAATCGGGTCGACCAACTGGTGAAGCTGGCCGCCGGAAGTGACGAAGAGATCGAAATCCGAGCTATGACCATCTGGGCCGTGGAAGCATTGAAGGGCGCTCTGGGGCGCCGGGGAAAGGCGGTGACGAGCGCGGCGATTGACCAGTGGTTGTGGCAGCTCGGGCAGCTGGCGCCCTATAGAAGGAGACCCTACCATCGGTGCCGGACCATTTTTTACTGAGCGCCGGGCTGCGGTACCCAACCTGAAGCCTTGCAAGGGGGGGTGGGATTCATCTATAATACTTCACAATCCTGGCAAGGTGGCTGGTGGCCACCGATTGCTTTTATTCATTCTCTGACCGGCAGCAAAGCAGCCGTATGAAAGGAGATCGATCATGCTGTTCCTGGGAATATTCAACTACGATCCGGCAGATCGCAACGTCGTCATCGAACGGCGGATAAAGGGCATGGACAAGGATGTGGGAGTGACCATCAAGGGTGAATGGCTTGACCTTTCCGGTCACCGCATCTTTCGCCTCTTCGAGACCGACGATGATGTCCACTTGGCCTCCTCAGTCTTTAACTGGAGCGACCTCGGCATAGCGGAGGTCATTCCGGTTATGGAAACCGAAAAAGCCTTGAAGTTCCTGAAGAAGACCAAGAAGGCGGGTTAACTGCAGCAGGGAGTATCGGTCGTTCGCCTTTTCGCGGTGCCCGGGTGCGGGTTAAGAGGGAAGCCGGTGCAAGACCGGCACGTTTGGTCAGCGCTGTGAGCGGGGATAAAATCTGAAGGTCGGCCACTGTTCCGGGGGTGCTCGGGCAGCCCCGGGAATGGGAAGGCTCAGAGAGTAAAGTGATCCGCAAGTCAGAAGACCTGCCGTGAAAAGGATGCCCGGCATCGGCCGGGACCAGGCTGACTGATTGCCGAAACCATGAAGCAATCCTTCCAACCTCGGGGAGAGGTTTGAAGGATTTTGTGTTTTTGAGAGGAGCGCAAGGTGGACCGATTCGATCAACTTGTGGCGCGCATTGAGCCGGCGGACCAGACCTGGCGGGAGCAGGCATGGGCACGATTGCATGCCCAGATTCGCCCGCGCGGCTCGCTGGGCCTGCTGGAAAACATCGCGGCACGACTGGCGGGGATGCGGCGGAGCCTGTCTTTTGACCTTTCGCGAAAACTCGTTTTCACCATGGCCGGCGACCATGGGGTGGCGGCGGAAGGGGTGAGCGCCTATCCGCAGGAGGTCACCCCGCAGATGGTCTTCAGCTTCGTGCAGGGATGGGCCTCCATCAACGTCCTGGCGCGCCATGTCGGGGCCGACGTGCAGGTGGTCGATTGTGGCGTCGCGACGGATCTGCCGCAGGATTGGCCCATCCTTCACCGAAAGATCGGCAAAGGGACCGCTTCCTTCACTCGAGGGCCGGCCATGAGCCGTGACGAAGCGATCGCCGGCCTCCTCCTTGGCGCCGACCTGGTCGAACAGGCGTACACCGTGGAAGGCTATAACCTGGTCGGGACAGGTGATATGGGGATCGCCAACACGACGCCCTCCACTGCCATTGTTGCCGTGCTGAGCGGTTACCCGGTGGCGGAACTGGCCGGCCGGGGCACCGGCATCGACGACGCCACCCTGGCGCGTAAAATTGCCGTCATCGAACAGGGCCTGGCGATCAACCAGCCCAATCCGCACGATCCCCTTGACATTTTGAGCAAGGTCGGCGGCTTTGAAATCGCCGCCCTCGCCGGGGCTCTCCTGGGGGCCGCGGCAGTGAAATCTCCTCTCGTCTGCGATGGCTTCATCGCCACCGCCGGGGCCCTCCTCGCCTGCCGGCTGGTGCCGGAAGCCAAAGACTACCTGTTTGTCTCCCACCGGAGCCAGGAGCCCGGCCACAGCACCATGGTCGGCTTGCTCGGACTTGAACCCATCCTCGACCTGCAGATGCGTCTCGGGGAAGGCACGGGTTCGGTATTGGCGATGACCATCATCGAAGCCGCCGCCAGAGTGCTCATGGAAATCAAAACCTTCGCCGAGGCCGGGGTGACCGATACGGGGCATTGAGACCTGCGGGGTCAGTAGGCAAGGCTCCGCAAAGAGCGCAGGATGAGGGTGAAGCCCATGGCGAGCATCCCCATGAGCCCCATGCCGCAGGAGAACCCGGCGAGCAGCACCGGGGCATACTGGCGCCAGGCCAGTCCGTACTTCTTGACAAAATAGTAGCGCCCCAGGAGGGCCCCGAGGAGCTCCAGGATCATCCCGTGGGGGCTCGACTGACTGAGCCCCCGGACCACCCCGTAGATGAGCATGATGGGCAGGTTCATTGCCGCCAGCGCATAGTAGGTGACGACTCCCAGTCCCATCCCGAGGGCCACATAATTAGCTCTCAGCGCCTCAAAGAAAGGTGAGTTCCCCTCCAGAGTCGCACTCTGCAGGAGCAGGGTGTTGAGGGCCTGGAGATGCCATAATTCCTGGGCATAGGGGTAGTTGGCGGAGGGAATGGGCGCCAGCCGCCAGATGTATTGGGAAAAGAGCAGGCTGGCGATCAGGACTACCGGAATGACCAGGATCTCTGCTTTGATAATGCTCCGGAAGCTGGTGCCGGTCAGTTCGATTTCCCGCCATCGCTGCGTGGCCTTGCCATAGTTGTGAAAGGGGATGGGGGCATACCAGATGGCAATACCGCTGTACCCGAAATACCTCGCCGCCGCGATGAAGCTGAATTCGCGCACCATGGGCAGACTCACGAACTGGCCGGCGATCCCCTCCATGCGGGCAGAAACGTATGAAATAACAGGGGTATAGATGAAACCATAGGCTACCAGAAAGATCCACGGAAATCCCGGCACCAGCATGGATGAGATCACAATGTAGGCGGTGGTTGAGGCAACGTAGATGCCGAGTGCAATCCAGATGCTGAAGTCACCGCGGCCTTTGGGCGGCGAAAAGAGCACCGCAAGGCGCTCGCGAAGTGGCCCCAGATGCTTCTGCTTGAAGCTGAAGAAAACATGATAAAGCCCGATGGCCGCAATGGCCAAGCCCAGGCCGATGCTGAAACTCATATAAAAGTCGAAATTATTGGCGAAGATCGTCTCCACCGTGGCCATGCCCTTGTGCCAGCGATGAAGGATGCCGTGTTCATAGAGAATCGGGTTGGCAAGGAGGGTGATGAGGAAGCCGATGCCGCCCCCGATCACCGCCCAGAAGGGGAGCACCATTCCGATAAAGAGAAGTCCGAGATCGAGCTGAATGCCGGTGGCCACCGCCGGGAAAAAGTCTTCCGTAACGTGGGTGAGCTCAATCCAGGGGATGGGAAAGATCTGGATGGGTTCAGAAAGAATCACGCCCGACGCCGCCGGGAGCAGGACGTAGAAGGCCCCAAAAACCAGGCCGATCATGCCGCCGATGGAAAAGATCCGCCATTTCCAGCTGGTTTCATCTCGTTGGGTGGATTCGGCCAGGGCCATGTTGCCCAGAGCTCCCACCGGGGCCATGGGGAAGGGGAGCTTTTCCACATCGGAAGTGAGCCGGTAGAGGGCATAACCGAGGCCGAAGTGATCCACCGCGGAGATGATCTCAAAGCCGACCATCAACAGGATCGGGATCAGCCAGTCGCGGTGGAAAAAGGTGCGATCCACCAGGGCGTCGGAGCCGAACGCAGGTGCGACCCAGGTCGGGATGTGCTGAGTGAGCCCCAGCATTCGCGCCGCTTCCGACTGCACCAGATACTGGTTCCAGAGCAACCCTGAGAACGGCGAAGCCATGGCCGCTCCCGCCATATAATAGAGCACAAAGATTTCCTGCTGGCTCAGCTTCGTATAAGCCCGCTTGGCGATCTCGGCGAACAGGATGATGGTGACCCACCGAGCTGCCGGACCGATGCCGGTGCCGATCACCAGCCCGAGGTACATGGAACCGGGCATCATCAGGAAGCCGATGAAGACGGCCCCGATGATGGACTTCCACCCGAAGCCCTCCTCAAACTTCTCCGGCGGCTTGAGGAGATCCCGGTATTCCTTGAGTTCCTTATCCTCGTACATCGAGCACCTCGAAATCGCTATAACGGCAGCACATGGTAACTGATGGGGGTGAACATGCCGATAATCAGCCAGAAAATGGCCATCGTGATATCACCCACGATCAACCCGATGAAAAGGCGCCTCACCTCTCCAAAAAGGCTCATCCCGCCATACCGCAAAACCATGGTGTTGCACAGCCAGCCGATGAAGAAGCCGAACCAGAGAATCTGCATCGCCGACGTGTAGGTTGTCAGATAGCCAATGGGGTGGAGCGGCCACCAGATGAAAAGGTGGTACCCGGCAACCAGCAGTGTCATCACGCCGACCCCGATGATACTGAAGATCATGCTCCAGCGCTTGGGATCTTCCGGGTGATTGAGCAGTTGCGCAAAGTTTTCGTGAATTCTTCGCGTGGTTTCGACCGCCCATTCATCAGGGAGGGTATTCAGGCCAAAGCGGTAATAGAGTGCCAGGTAGGCCGCGAACGAGACGACCACCCCCACGACGAGGGCCAGGAGAATGCCGAGAAGAAATCGAGACCTGGGAGAGCTGCCTTCGGCGAGTTTGGTGGAATGAAAGAGGGACGGCATCAAGGATTCCCGGATATCGAGAAACGTGACCTTCTGGACCACCAGCCCGAGATAAAGGGTTGCGGGGGCGATCCAACGCGTCTGGAAAAAGGCGAGAAAACCGTCGGGTGGAGCCAGCGGCAGGGTGAGATAGGGCAGCCCCCCCTGACAGATGAGGCGCGAGTTGACCAGCTGCAGCATGAAGCAGATGACGAGAAACAGGATGGCGGGCAGGAGATCCATCCCGAACAGGTTCAACCAGAGGACCACGCCGACAAAACCGCCCAGAAAGAGATAGAGGGCAATCCTCGGACAAAGCAGGCCGTGGCATTCTTGAATCATCTCACGACCGCGAAAGACGGACAGGAAAAGGAGTCTCAGGTGATCGCGGGCCAGCCAGAGAATAAACAGGAAGAAGACGGCAAAGGCGCCCACCATCTGCATCTCTTCCACCCGCGAGACGACCGGCCCAAAGGTGGTGCCCAGAGCCGCCGCCGGCAGACGCCAGCCGAGCGTTTGGAGCAGGCCGGGAAGCAGCCCGCCGAGGATGAAAAAGCTCCAGAGGCTGAAAGAGACCTGTTTGGAAGTCAGAAAGGCAAAGCCGATAAAGGCGGGATAAATGTAGATCTTCAGCTTATAGAAGCCGGAGAGCAGTCCTTCCTTGGGGATGTAGGGCTGGGCGAGCATGAGGGTGGGAATCTGGGGGACCTGGGGGAAATAGGTGTTCAGACCGTTTAGCAGATGCAGCACCAGAGGGATCCCGAAGCCGAGCAGGAAATAGCGATGGGTGAAATACTGGAAAAGCTGGCCCGCTTCGGCTTCACTCCCAAGGATTTCCGGAACCCGCAGCAGCGGAAAGTTCATCTTCTCATTTTCAACCCACTGGTGGGAAAAAACCCCAACCATGCCCAGCATGGCCGTATAGACGAGCAGGATGAAGATCCCCCACCAGACCATGGGCAGCACCCAGCTGTGCCAGGGGATGAGAGTGAGAACCTGCCACCAGCCCAGATCCAGTCCGCCTTCGAGCCCTCCGTACAGGGTATTGACCAGGTCCGGGTCCTGCGGAAAGAGCGGAGCAGGCAGGAGCGGCGGGAGCAGCTGGCCGAGGTTGCCGGTCGTCTTGGCAAACCAGGCCGGGGTCGTGATGTTGATGATGAAAGTCCGCATCAGGCCGGTGTAGGCAATCCCCGTGGCCACCGTAACCATGGACCATACCAGCAGGAGTTCATGCAGATGGAAGCGCCATTCCTTCTTCCAGAGGGCAATGAGGGGATTGATGACCACGAGCAGCAACAGCAGGCAGCCAAAGGATGCCAGGGGAAAATGGCCGCCAGCCAGAGGGCTGTTCTGGAGTTTAACGTTATTGTAAGGGGTGAACGCGCAGAAGAGGATGACCAAGACCAGGCCCGTCAGCAGCGCCCTATACCGTATCGGGGTTTGTCCCATGCAGCACTTCCTTTAACCACTCACCACAGCCCATTCATCACTCAGGTAAACCTGCCTCGCTTTGGCGTCCAGCATGCGCCAGTGGAGCATCTGCTTGCGCAGCACCTTGATGAAGTTCTTGTTAGCGCGAACCCATGCCGACCGTTCGCCGGAGAGCCGCGTCATCATCAGGCTGATTTCCAGATAGCCGGGATTATCGACCGATGGACAGCAGTGCAGCTGGAGGTGTTGCTTGATGCCAAAATCAAAGGGCGCCAGCCAGACATTCATCCGCTGCAGAGGACACAGGGGGGCCGGCATCTGACCGGGTCTGGCCTGGGGCACTTCCATATCGAAACTGGCATCATCAACGATGAAGGTCCCCTGGGCAGCATCCTGGTGGGACTTGAAGAAGGTGAAAAGGAAGCGCATGACGCCTTCTTCTTCTTCGTGCTTCAGGAGAAACGGAAGGTTCATGGCAATGAGGTCCCCCTGCGGCTCGGGCAGATTCCAGGAACGATTCACATCGGGCATGGCGATTTCAGCGGCCAGCCGGGCCGGATAGAGGGCAGCCAGGAAGACCACGGAAAATACCAGGAACATGCAGGCAACGCTGGCCATGGAGGAATAGTTGAAAGTCAGCTGGGAAAACAGGGCGGTGTTCCCCAGAAACTTGGCGCTGAGCTGGGCCAGGATATAGCCGATGACCGTGGAAATAGCCGCCAGGGAGAGGGCCTCGACAATGAACAGGAATCCGACATGCACCGGGGCCAGCCCTACTGAAGTGTAGGTGGCGATCTCTCGCTGCCGCTCGTGGACATGCCCGATCATGGTGTTCAGGGTAATGAAAACCACGATCAGGATCGGAACGATCAGATTGGCCACTCCCTGGTAGCGCACCGTGGTGCTGGCGCTGTGATACCAGACCCCGTTTTCACCCACGAACAAGGGGAATGCCAGCCAGGTCGACAGGTCCGCGGCGATGCCGAGCGGGTTCTGGCCGTGAGTCGGAATGAGAGTGACGGTCTTGAGGGTACCTCCGAGGTCAATGCATTTCTTGAAGGGTATGATGACCGTGCCTTCGGCGCTGGCGTTGCGAAAGCGTTCGGTCTTCGGGAGGACCTCTTCTCCCGACTGGATCGCTTCGATCTCCACCTCCGAAAGCTCTTCACTCTGGCTCATTTCAAGATAAGCCGGAGTAATGGGAGCTTGATCGAGATCTTTCAAGGACGCCATCAGGGTCCCGTCAAAAAAGCCGACAACCTTGTACGGAATTCCCAGCAACCGGACCACCGGTTCCCGGTCCTGCTCCGGGTTAAGCCCCAGCTGCCGGGCCATGGCAAAGGACATGAGGAGACTCTCATCCTCCCCGCTCTGGAACCAGCGTCCCCGAGTCACCATCCGCTGGAAGTACTCGGGGGGATTCGGCCCCAACCCGAGGATACCCTGCACGTTGGCCCGCTTTCGGTCGGCATGAATTCTGGCAATGGTCCGCTCGGAGGTGCCGAGGGGATCGATCCAGGCCCTCGGCCAGAGGTTTGCCTCACGACCGAAGCGGGTCTGCATGGTTTCAAGGGTGATCGGCGTGAGGGGCAGCCGGTACTGGTGGCGCAGCAACACCCCTTCATAGGGAGCATCATCGGCAATGCGGGTGTCGGTGGTCTTGTGCAGGCTTTTCACATTGGTGAAGGACATGACCGTAAAGGTCAGAATGACCAGGGTGATGCAGGTCAGACCGGTCCTGAGCTTCCGTCGATTGAGGTTGGAAACCCCGATGGCAAATCCGGCCCCGAAGGCTTTCCACTTGCTCGCCTGGGGGGTGCCGGGATCGGCCCGGCCCTGTTCATTGGCCATTTCTTCTTCGAAATGCACGAAAATGATCCAGGAAACCAGGAGCGACAATCCCACGATAAAGAACGCGATGATCACCACCATCGGGCTGTACGTAAGCTGGAAGGCGGGATGGAGGCCGCGAATGGCAAAAATGGTCATGATCAGGATCAGGAGGAAGGATACGAGCTGCTTATAAACATTGCGGAAGCAGAAGAGATAACGTTCCATGCAGTAGGCAAAGGGAACGAAGAGGGCAATGAAGAACATGACCCCGGTCAGAACATCCCGCTGGGTTGCTTCAATCTCGCTGTAAATCGCGTTCAGTCTCGCCCAGGAAGCGACCACGTTTTCCCAGAAGACCCCGTGCTGTTTCTGGATGAGCCCGTTTTGAGCGTCGTTGAGACCTCGGGCCGAGGTCTGGTAGAGCGCTTCCAGATACCAGTTCACGATGCCATGCTGGAGCAGGTTGCCAAGCCGCTCTGCTCCCAGATTTTTCATGTCGTTCGAAGCCTGATAGGGCGCAATGAAAATGGTGGGCGGATCACCCACCAGAAAGCCTTTACCGATGGTGCTTTCGGGGCTGTTGTTGAGGAGGAGCAATTCCTTGCGAAGGAGCGATTCGGCCATGATGAGTTTGAAGCGGGTGCCTCGTTCCAGGAACACCGAAATGGCCATTGTGTCCCGACCGTCCACGCGGCTGTACCAGTAGCGAAGAGGAGTCGCTTCGGTGGCGGCGTCGAGCAGGGTTGGCTTGGTGAGGTAGTTCATGGTCTGAGGGTTGAAGACGTTGATCACATCGGTCTGGTCGCAGTGAAACATGACCAGGGAAGTCGTCGCCAGATCCCCCTTGACCTTGATCCGATAGTTGACCTTCCGGGTCTGGACCTTGTCGGCGGTCCAGGCTACCCGCCCGGTTGCCGGATCGAGTCCGTACGGTTCGAGAATGAGCTTCTCCAAAGATACCCGTTTATTCGCCAGACCAGGCAGGAAGAACGTACCGTCCTCGTAGACCATGGTGCGAAAGACACTGCCGCCCTGAACGACCGATATGATGGTCCCTGGCGCTGGTTTGTCAGGAAAGAGTTCTCCCTGGCGAATGAACATCGCCCTGCCCTCCAGGCTCGCCAGGCCGGCAAGCCCGGCTTCAACCCCCTGATGGAGCAACGGATGAGAAAAGAGTCTGGAAAAGAGCGGCGGGAGGAACTGGCTCAGCGCGATGACATTCTGCCGGTTCACCCGGTCCAGGGTGTCATGCGGGGTCGACCAGCGGGCGCGCTCATCATCCACGGTCGTGAGCGATGCCGCCGGAAGACCGGCCAGCAGTCCCACATCGCAGGCAAGACAGGCTGGGGTGAGAATCTTGCTGAAACCCTCCTCGCCAGTTCCACCCCGCCCTGCGTCGCCTACGATGGTCGGCAGACCCTCGCCGGGCGCCGCCGCTGAAGCCAGCTGACTGAGCAGGCTATTCAGGCGGCTGGCTCGCGTCATGCGCTTGACCCCCTCCCGCAGGGGGTAGGTTTGTCCCATTTCCATCAGCCCCAGATACGAAGAATGCGAAGAGAGATGGAGGCTGAGGTAGAGTACGGGGGTGTATTCGTCCAGCCGATTTCTCAGGGCTTCACTGGACTTGATCACCTGTTGCCGGAGTCTCAGTTCCTTCTGACGGGCCTTCAAGCCGGGACCGGCCGTTCTGAGCAGCTCCAGGGCCAGGGGTTGCTGGTCGGGTGTCAGGTCCTGCAGGCTGGTGATCCAGGAAAGGTGGCGATAGGGCCGCGCTTCGTCAATGGTGGCGGTAACACCCTCTTTCCGCAGGGTCATCTGGTATTGGCTCTCCCGGATCAGGGCATCAGCCTGGTCTTTGGCCTTTTCCAGCAGGACCTGCTGCACCAGTTCCTGATCCTTGGGATCTGTCACGGCAAGCGGCTGGTCCTGCTGCAGCAATTCGAGCTGACGAACGATGCGCTGCCGCTGTTCCTGCAGTTGCTTGGATTCCTTGCGCAGCAGCTTCTTGCGAGCCGTGACCGACCAAATGAACTGCCTTGTGCCCGCATGCGCCTGCCCACTTCCGGCCGTGGCCAGAAACAAGACGCTGCGGTCCGGGGGGGCCCGTGCCAGGTCGCGAGCAACTGCCAGGAGGGAGGTGATGGAGGTGGCTTCATCGGCACCGGGAGCCAGCCCCAACACGACTGACGAGGCATCGTAGAAAGCTTCCAGCACAACGATTTCGGATTTGAGCTGGGGATGTTTTCCAGGAAGAAAGCCGTAGCAATTCCTGACCAGCTTGTTTTGCCAGCGGGTTCTGGCCTTCACCCTCACCCCCCGCTCCCCCTGCTGAGCCAGTTTCTTGAGTCTTTCAGCCACCTCGGGCGCAGCCCAGAAGCGCGGGAAAGCCAGCGGCGTGGGGATGCTCTTCTGGGTGAACTCACCCCGAATGGAATCTCGGTCGCCAAGAAAGATCAGCGCGCTGGCTCCCAGCATGGCGGCATTGGTCCATTTCTCCCAGGAAGACATCTCCATGAGAACCACCGCCCCTTTGACGTTGCGGCCGTTGAAACGCTCCAGGTCACCGTCACCAGCATAGAGGAGAGGGCCGTGAAGGCCTTCCGGAGGGGTCATGGACAGGTACACGAGGTTGGGCCCCCAGGGAAACAGCTCCAGGCTTTCCTCGTCCACCTCGAGCGACGCCGCGCCGACCGTCGGAACCGGGACGAGAAACTCCTGCGCACCAACGTCCACCAGGCCCATTTCGGAAAATCGTGTCAGGATGTAATCAGCCGCCGCTTCCGCACCCTCGCTGCCGGTCGAACGATCCTTGAAGCTGCTGAAAAATTCGAGGTCGTGCATCGCGTCCTGAGCGGTTGCCGGATGAGCAGGCCCATAAAGAAACAAAGGCAGGAAAAGGATGATAAGAAGGAGCCAGGCCTCGGCCCGGAAACGGCCCTCACCTCTCTTCCCGACGCAGCCTTTGACCTCTGGCCCCTGACCCCTGCCCCCCGCTCCAATCATGGCTATTTCTTCACCTCACCGATGGAGATCTTCAGATCACGGCGTTCTTCAACGCGATCGATACGCCCGTCCCGAATCCAGACGATGCGGTCGGACACGTTCAGCATCTTGATGTCATGGGTAGCCGAAATGATCGTCACCCCACGTTCGGTGGAAAGCTCCTTCAGAAGGGTGATGATCTCCTCGCCGGTGATGAGGTCCAGATTGCCGGTAGGTTCGTCGGCGAGGATAATGGCGGGGCTGTTGGCCAGGGCACGCGCTACGGCCACCCGCTGCTGCTGACCGCCCGAGAGTTCCGAAGGTTTGTGCTGAAATCGCTCAGCCAGTCCCACCAGCTTCAACAGCTCCATGCCCTTGGCCATGTATTCATCGCGGTTCATCCCGGCAAAGATCATGGGCAGGGTAACATTTTCGATGGCCGTCATGACCGTAATCAGATTGAAGGTCTGGAAAATGTACCCGATCTTTCGGCAGCGCAGCCACGCCAGCTCGTAGGCATCAAGCTGAGCCACGTCGACCTCGTCGATAAAAACCCGCCCCGAGGTGGGCTTGTCAAGGGCGCCGATCATGTTGAAAAGGGTGGATTTGCCGGAACCGGAAGGACCCATGATGGAAAGATATTCACCGGCTTTGATGGCGAAATTGATCCCCTTGAGGGCCTCAACCTCGTTATTGCCCATGCGAAAGATTTTGGTCACTTCCGAGAGTCTGACGACATTATGGTCGCCCGGTGTTTCCATAGGGTCCCTTTATTATTGTTCCGTCCGCAAGGCCACCGCAGGTTCCATCCGGGCTGCCACCAATGCGGGGTAGATTACTCCCAGCAGAGAAAGCAGGGCCGCCAGGAGCAATCCCCACAGCACGGTGAGCGCCATTCCCGGCAGCGGCCAGCAGCGGATGGCAATCCACCCCAGCTTCAGAACCAGCGAGAGGGTCGCCACCAGGATGCCCACAACACTCCCGACGACTCCTCCCAGGAGTCCCTGGTATATTCCCTCGAACACAAAAATGCGAACCACAAAACTGTTCAGCGCCCCAAGGCACTTGAAAGTTCCGATTTCCCTGAACCTCTCCGTAACCGCCATGAGTTGGGCATTGACGATCCCCACCACACAGACGATGAGGGATAGAATCGCCAACCAGCGATCCTTCGGGCTGCTTCCAAATTGCCCCTCGATCATTTCATGGCCGCTGGCAAGGATCCGCTCGCGGAGAGCGGATTCGGCCTGGGCCCAGACCGAATTCAAGATTTCGTAGCCCGACCAGATATAGGCCACAAAGGCGATGGCGAGCGCAAGGGTAGCGGTCGTGATCAAGGACCGGGAGAGGCGCACGACCATGGAATTGAAGGAAATCCGCAAGACCTGGCCAAACGGTAAAACCACCTGTCTTTCAACCGACTTCGACACGCTCTCCCACCCGCCTACCAGGCTGTCCGAGCACCAGCGATCAGCGCTCGCTCAGTGCGCTCAGGAGCCCCAGTTGCTGCAACATCCAAAACCGTCCGGAAGGAGGAATACCTCGTCCGACCAGGCTCTCAGGCTGCTATCTTACTGCCTGTCGACAGCTTTTTCAACTGGAACGCAGGGGCTGGCAACGCTTCGCCCTTCTTCATGCTCCCGCAAGGGCGAGCTGCTGTGCGGGGGTTGCGCGGGATGGCGGGATCGTCTATAGTGGTGACCACTTTTTGGAAGGATTTCTGCGTACAGCAGAGCGCTCTGTTGCCCCCCTCACAGTGAGGTCCCCAACCCCATGGCAGCGGTCACCGGCAGGACCCTGAGGCAGCTTCTGGATGAACACAAGCGGCTGCCCCTGGCGCAAGCGTTGCCCATCTTTGACGAGATTCTCCAGGCAATGACACTGGCTGGCCAGGATGCCGTCCTCCGCCACCACCTCCAGCCGCCCGCCATCGTCATCGGGCATGACCGTCGAGTGACGGTTATGGGTTATGGCAGCGACGGGGTCTTGGCCCATGGGTCGCCTACCGTCGACCCCAACCCGGCAACCTCTGCATACCTGTCCCCCGAACTGATTTCGGGCCAGGCGGTCGACCTTCGGTCGCATATTTTTTCGCTGGGTGCGGTGCTCTACGAAACTCTGACGGGGGAACCGCCGTTCCCGGCGGAAGGTGCCGCGGCCCTGCGACGCCAGATTCTCGAGGTGGAACCGGTTCCGCCCCGGGTGCTGAACATCAACATCCCCGACTCACTCGACAACCTGGTCAGGAAGGCCCTGGCCAAGAACCCCGCCGAACGCTATCAAAATCCGACCGAAATGCTGACGGCCCTCAGGACCGTTTCTAATTCTCTCGAAGGAGCTGCACAGGACAGCCGGCCGTCGCCGCAGGCTAATGTCACGGAACGGTCTGAAGCCGATTATTCGGCCGATTTCAAGGATCGGGAGCCGGCCTGCTTGCCCCGTCCCTCACCGCCGATGGCAACCGTGGCGGGGATTCAGTCGACAGTCACAGCTCGGACCGCGACATCCCCATGGACGGAACCTGCAAGCGGCAGGGCCTGGTCCACAGGCAAGACCTTGAGCTGCCTTGCTGTTCTGCTGGGATTGCTGGTTGGTGCCGGTCTGGCAGGGTGGCAGATGCTTGCCGTTCCCGTCGAGCAGGCAACGTCACAGAGTGACGATCCCCCCGCAACCCTGGTGGAAAACGGCCGGGGTGGTGCGGCGGAGAGTGAACTCGCGAGTGCGGTGGCCGCCCTGATCGATCAGGCAAAGAGTCTCTGGGAGAGTGATCCCGAGACCGCCCAGAAGCTCCTGGAACAGGCAGCAGCCCTCGATCCCAATCATTTCGAGGCCGCCTTTCAACTCGCTCGCTTCCTGACGTTCAGAAAGGAGTTTCCGGCTGCTATCCAGCAATACCGAACAGCGCTCCGGATGAACGATCAAGCGCCGGATATCTACTTCAATCTGGGGTACATTTTTCTCTCGCAGGGTGACCTGGACCAGGCTATTGAGAACTACCAAACCTGCCTGGCGCTTTCACCACCCTATCGGGACGAAGTGCTGACCAATCTTGCCGTATGTCATTGGCAGAAGAACAATCCGCCTCAGGCCCGCCTGCTTCTCGAACAGGCGCTGGCTTTGAACCCGAACAATGAGCTGGCGCAAAGTTATCGGAAGATCCTGAACAGCGCGGTTGGCCCTGAGAAATAGGGTTTCGGGGAAATCGGCAATGCAAAAAAGTCGTCGGCTGATCTGGCCGGTTCTGTTCGCCCTCACGCTTTTGTCACTTGCGGCAGCCTGCACCTCGATGGAGGAGGCCAGGAAAAAAGACGCCGCCATCCCTACTCCTCCGCCCCTCGATAGCCCGCCGTTCATCTTTCACCGGGTGATTGCAGGAGAGACTTTGGCCGACATCGCCCGATGGTATGCGGGAGATGAAGCCATGGCGGGACGGTTGCTCGAGGAAAACCCCGACCTCAACCCGGCTGGCCTGAGGCCGGGCGATATTGTTAAGGTCCCGCTCTTCCTTGCGGTTGCGCACCACGAGCAGCCGGATCATTCAACGCAACTGCAGAAGCCGGTCAAGAAGGTTCGCAAGAAAAGCCTCAAAAAAAGGCCGTCGCCGGCCCGCCAGCCCGCAGGTGACACTCCGGAGATCTTCGGACCGAAGTAGTCCTCGCTATTACCGGGACTCGGTGGCAAGCACCTGCCCGTCCCTGTCGCGATAGGTGCGTTTCACCATCTGGCCGTTGGGATCATACACCACCTCCAGGTGGGCTGCCTGCCGTTTCCTGGCGTAAGCCCCGGTGTAGAAATAGTCGATTTTCGTCCTTTTCCCGGCGTCGTCATAGTACTCCACGGCTTTGGCAAGGCCCTCGCTGCCAGCGTAGGCGTCCGAATAGTGAAATTCCACCCGGGTACGGACCGCACGGCGCAAGAACCTGTTGTCGAAGTATTGAACCGTGCGCTCGACACCATCCATACCGGCATGGCGGTCGTTAAGAAACGATTCCAGTTTGATGATACGGTCATTGCCATCAAAGTACAGGACCAGTTTCGCCAGCCCTTCCCGGTACCTGGCATCCTCCGTCGAATACCTTTCTTCTTCCGTTCTACCGCCATATTCATTCCGTTTTTCGAGGACGGTAGTTTGCATGGCCGAGGCGGCCGCAGCGGTGATCAGCAGGGCAATCACGACCAAGAGTACCACAAACCGCTCTTTCCCCGGAGGGGCCTTTGCTTTCGATCTGCTCCTGACGGCGGGTCGACGCCGCTCCCCCTTCAACTCCCGCTCCAGAACCACAGGACCTCTAACGTCATTCCTGATCGCTTCAGTGATCTTCATGGAGGATCTCCCCGTCACAGTCATCAAGATGCTTGATTTTAGTTCATTATGGTGTGTCACCGAAAGTGAAAACAAGGGAAGGCGGCCGGGAGGATAGTTTCCGGACTGGTCATTCCAGCCAAGCGAGAACTTTAATGGGGCCAGGGTTGATGATATACCAGTTACGGTCAGGAGACAGCATCTCGAGGAAGGGGATATAGAGTCCTCAAGGCCGTAGGAGAGGCTTCCAGCCGTGATGGACGTTATCGCTGATGAAAACCGCTCCTGCCGCAAAGAATCCTTTAATGCTCACCGAGTATAACAGGAAGGAGTGATGTCACATGGCAGCCAAGGCGAAAGCCATATCCGATCGGGTTTATCAGCTGAAGATCACCCTGCGGGGCAGCAAGCCTCCTATTTGGCGGCGGGTGATAGTGCCCGCCACTTTCAATCTCTACCAGCTGCATCAGGTGATTCAAGTTGCCATGGGGTGGGATGACAGTCACCTGCATCAGTTTATCATCGAAGGCGAATACTACAGCATTCCCTCGCCGGATGACTGGGAACCGGTAATCGATGAGCGGCGCTATGTGTTGAGTCGGATCGCACCGTATGAGAAGATGAAGTTTGTGTACGAATACGACTTTGGTGACAGCTGGGAGCATATCGTTCTGGTCGAGAAGATCCTGCCGGCGGAGGCTGGCCGTCAATACCCCATCTGCATCAAAGGCAAGCGTGCCTGCCCGCCGGAAGATGTGGGCGGGGTGTGGGGTTATGAGAATTTCCTGGAAGCCCTCGGCGATCCCGGGCACGAAGAGCACGAAAGCTATCAGGAATGGTTTGACGGCGAATTCGATTCGGAAGCCTTCAACCTCGAGGCCATCAATATCGCCCTGCAGCGGGTGAAGTAGTCCGCTCCTCCATGCATGGCCTTCGGTTTTCCCCGCACCCTGCTGTCACCCGGGGTGGCTTCCCACCCCTTGGGATAGCTGCTCCAGGTGCTCATGGCCTGATCAGGTAAGGCGTAGAGGAGCAGCCGCCCGGTCAGATTGCCAGGTCCTCGATCAGCGGATCGAAGCCTGCTGCGGACCTACTGTCCAGGCACCCGGTACACGTGGCCAGCCTCCCAGGTGCCGACCAGGAGTGCTCCCAGATGGTCGCGGGCCAACGCTACCGGGCTGCCGGAAACCCCGCGGACCACAACCGATGTTTGACCGTCGAAGAAGACCCTGCGGACGACCCCACCGCCATAATCCACCACGACGACGGCGTCGTTACCGTCAGCCACTATACCGACACCGGGTCTCACAAAATCCTGACCCAGTTCCTGCCGCTTGCCAGTGCTTGTAACGCGAGTCACCCGGCCACCATACTGAGAAACGACGATACTGCCGTCGGCCATCTCAACCACGCCGACCGGTGTCGCGAAACCATCCGCCAGGACCGTGCAGGTACCCGTTTTGACATCCATCGCCAGGATTTCATTGGCAGCGCGGTTGGCCACGAGCAGTCGGCCGTCCTCCGCCAGGGAAATGCCGGCGGGGGTTGCCAGACCATCGGCCATCCGTCGGCTTGTGCCGTCGGGAGAGTACCGCATGATGTAGTTGCCGGCATAGGAGGAGACATAGATACTGCCGTCCCTGTCGATGGCAATGCCGGCGGGCGACGCAATATCGTCAATGAACACCGAACGCCTGCCGTCCCTGGTGATGCGCTCGACCGTGTTCCCGCCCCAATTAGTGATGTACATCGTGCCTTGCGCATCGCAGGCAAGGCCCACGGGTGAACGAAAACCGTCGTAGAGCGGTTCCAGAGCCAGGCTCAGGGAGGCAAAGACGAGGCTGACCGTGCAAATCGCAGTAGCAACCTGTCGCAAGACTTGTCTGTGCTCACTTTCCTCGCTCATGGAACACCTCTTTAGCAAGAAAGAGACCGTTCAAGGCCGCCGGAAACCCCGCGTAGACGGCCATCTGCATGATGACTTCCAAGATTTCGGCCTTGGCGCAGCCTACGTTCAAAGCCGCGTGAAGATGCACCTTGAGCTGAGCCGGCGCCGTACCGAGGGCCGTCAGGGCGGCAACGGTTGCGATCTCGCGTGACTTCAAATCAAGGCCGGGCCGCGCGTAAATGTCGCCAAAGGCGAACTCGATAAGATAGCGTGCGAAGTCGGGGGCAATGTCGGCCAGGCTTTCGATGACCCGTTCCCCGGCCTCCCCGTCGATTTCGGACACTTTCCGCAATCCCCGATCATAACGTGTCTCTGCCATAACCATCCTCTCCTTCCTGCAGTTAGCAAGTGCACAAGGGTTCAGAACGCTGCAAAGGACCCTATCAACCCGCTTGTCATGCGTCCAATAGATAGTTAATATGGCCGCTATGCAGACCATTAATTTAGCCGGAATAGATCTTAACTTGCTGGTGATCTTCGATGCGCTCATGGCAGAGCGCAACGTCACCCGAGCGGCTTTGCGGGTCGGGCTCACCCAGCCCGCCACAAGCCATGCGCTCACGCGACTGCGTGGTCTCTTCAATGATCAGCTGTTCGTCCGAACGCCGAAAGGGATGGTGCCAACAATCCTGGCTGAGGAGATCGCGGGTGTTATCCGCTCGGCCCTCGATCAAGTGGAGTCAGTTTTGACGGCAGAACGGCCGTTCGAACCCTCACAATCGAACCGGGTTTTCACGATCGGCCTGTCCGACTATGCAGCTTTCCTGCTGCTTCCCGGACTGCTCGAACGGATCGAAGGTCGTGCCCCGAACGTACGGCTCGTGGTCCGGAGCACAAGTCACGTCTTGGGTCTGGCGATGATTGAGGCGAATGAGGTTGAATTGATTGCCGGCAATTTTCCGGAGCCACCAGCGCACATGTCCGAAGAACTGCTGTGCCTGGAAGAATTTGTCTGCGCAGGTCGCGGTGATCATCCATACCTCAATGATAACCTGAGTGTTGAGGCCTATCTCGCCCTGCGTCACTTGCATGTCTCGCTCAAAGGGGAGCCTCAAGGCTACCTCGACGACATCATCCGTTCCCGCGGACTTCGCAGGCAGGTGGTGGTGACCGTCGGTCATTTCCTGTTAGCCCCGTTCCTGCTGTCATCCACCGATGCGGTAGCCACAGAGCCCCGGCGAATCATGGAGCCGCTGGGAAAATTGCTCAACTTGAAGCTCATCCCTCCACCCGTCGACATCCCACCATTTGAAGTGACCCAGGTTTGGCATAAGCGGCACGACCCCGATCGAGGGCACACATGGTTACGAGACCTCATCCGAGAAGTCAGTGCGAACCTGAATCACTCTGGATAGCAAACTGCCCAACCCTGGAGGATACCGACCCCGCTCGGGTCCGCGAAAGGCCCGCTATCGGGGTTCGCAAGCACCCCATCAAACGGGCTCACCCAGCAGCAATGCGGTATTGCGAGCGCCGTCGAGGTTAAGATCGAAGCCCCGCGCGAGAGGAGGCGAGGCCAGGGCTTGCTGGATGGTCCGGGCAAGAAGCGCTACCTCCAGTTCGTGGATAACCCGGAATAACCCGAGGCTTTCAAATTTCCTGGCACGGAGACCCTGCTCGCGATTCTGCCGGAAGGGATAGACGATCGCCTTGACCCCGGTGCTGAGCAGGTCCATGCAGGTGTTGTAACCCGCCATGCTGATGGAGAGGTCCGCAGCCAGAAGTTCGGCCACGAAGTCCGATGAAAACGGCAGCAGGACGACGCGGGGATCGCCAACGGCCAGGTCCTGCAAAGTCTCCCGGTCCGATGCTGCCATGAAAGGACCGACAAATACCCTCAGGAGCAGGTCCGGAGCAGGCAGGCTCCGGACCGCCCGAATGGCTGCCGCAAGCAGGTCCGCGCCCACCTTGCCGCCCCCACTGCTGGCCACAATCACCGTGTAGCCGGGTTCCCGCGCCACCGATGGCAGGGGCCTGGTAACGAACCCCGTGTAGCGGATCGGCGGAGTGATTCTATCGACCTGCGAAAAAGTTTCGTCCAGCGAGATCAGGCGAGGATCGGCGTGCACCAGGAGCAGGCTGTAATAGCGATTGATAACTTCCAAAACCCATGCCTCGTAGGCGGCCTGATCGGACTTCTCAACGAGAATATCCCGCAGGCTGCAGACCACCCTCGTCGCCAACCGTCGCTCCTGGATGGTTCTCAGCACCGGCATTAATTCGAAGCGAAACTGGCGCCGCCCGAAAGGAAATAATTCTGTTATCAGCACCTGCGGCGCGAACTCCAGGAAGGTTTCCAGGAGGAGCCCGGCCCGCATCGCCTTGACTTGGTCGAGGCTCCCCTGCCGGGCGGTCATGGCCTTGAATTCGGCATCCATCATGAGGGGGGGCAGCAGGAAACGCTTCACATGCCGCGGCGCGCTGAAACCCGGCGGGGGATCGCCTCCCTCCACAAACAGGACGTCATGCTGGTGCAAGGCCCTCGCAAGCTCCATGCTTCGAAAGAAATGGCCGATACCCAAGACATGCTGGCTGTAAAATAGAATCCTCATGAACGAATCACATCCACGGGCTGAATGGTGGTCGCTTTCTGGGACGGATAGATCCCTGCCAGGATGCCAACGATGACGGAAGCAGCAAAGGATGCCATCAGGCCCCCTGACGAAATGCTGAAAGGCAGCTGGGACAGAGTAAAAACCAGCGTGCTGATGAGCAGACCCACGACCACCCCCGCCAGTCCTCCCATGAGCGAGATGAAGGATGATTCCAACAAGAATTGCAGGATGATGTCCCGCTTGCGCGACCCCACGGCCCGTCTGATGCCGATCTCGACCCGGCGTTCATTCACGATGAGGATCATGATGGAGAGAATGCCGATGGCCCCGATGAGAAAGGAAACCGTGGCGGCAATCCTGCCCAGGACGGAAATCAGGGCCGTCGCCTGGCTCTTCAAAGCCAGCATGTCTTTGGGGTTGATAACGGTAAAATCGTCTTTCTGGCCCGGCTTGAGGTGGTGCCTGAGGCGCAGGATCTCCTCGCTCTGGGCCTTTGCAGGAATCAGCGCGCTGCTGTCGGCGGTCTGCACGAAGATGTAATTCACATAGTCTTTGTTGACGAACCGACGGAGGAAGGTATTGAGGGGCACGAAGATCTGGTTGTCCTGATCCACATTCGACGCATCGACGCCCTTCTCCTCCATCACCCCGATGACCCGGCAGGGAACGCGCCAGATGAGGATGGTCTTCCCGAGAGGGCTTTCATTACTAAAGAGCTTTTCCGCGACCTTCCTGCCGATGACGGCGACCCGCTCCAGTCGCTGATTCTGTTCATCGGTGACGAAGCTGCCTTCCTGAGGGTAAAAATTCCTCACCTCCGAATAGTTGGGAGAGGCACCGGTAACCAGGATCGAAGACAGCGTGACACCACCATAGCGAACCGGAAAGTTCTTGGAGGAGGCCGGTGAAACGGCCGTGACCAGGGGCGCCCCGGCTGCGATCGCCCGCGCATCATCGAGGGAGAGGTTGGCCGCCTCGGTAAAGAGCCTGGTGGCATGACCCGGCCGCACGACGGCCGTCCCACTGCGAATGGCCAGGAAGTTCTTCCCGAGCTTGTCCAGTTCGAGCTGACCTTTCCGGGCCAGGGAATCGGCCAGGTTGGAAACGAGAATGAGCGAGAAGGTGCCGAGGAAAACACCCAGCACGGCCAGGGCGGTCCTCACTCGGAAGCTGTAGAGTGAGCGCAGGGCAATGCGGAGGTTGAGGAAAACCCTTTTCATCCGCGAATGGCCTCGATGGGTTTGAGGTTAGCCGCCCGCGCAGCCGGCTGCAGACCGAAACCGATGCCCACCAGCCATGAAAGCAGCAAACCGACCGCGAAGGCCTTCCAGGAAAAGTGGATCGGGAACTGCGCCGCCATGGTCAGGAATTGGGAGGCGGCGATCCCGAGGACGAAGCCAATCAATCCTCCCAGGGTGGTGATGATGACCGCTTCGCCCAGGAACTGCAGACGGATATCACCCTTCCTGGCGCCAACCGATCTTCTGATGCCGATTTCCACCGTCCGCTCCTTCACCGACAGGAGGAACAGGTTTGCCAGAACAAATCCCGCCACGATCAGCGAAATCACCCCCACAATGCCGATGAACACTACCAGGGAACCCGTCAAGGCCACGAGGAAGGTGATGATCTCCTTGGGTGAGATGATTTTGAAATCGTCGATCTCCCCAGGGGGCAGGCGATGGCGTTCCCGCAGGAACAGTTTCAGTTCGTTGGCGTAGTATTCGAGGTTTTGCTGATCGGTGAACCGAATCCTGAAGACCGGCACGTATTTTCGTTCATTCTGGAGCTTGGTCATCATGGTGGTGATCGGCATCACAAGGCGATCATCGAGATTGGCACCGGTCGGTGTCATTCCGCGCGACGAGAGCACCCCTACAATCTGAACGGGCAGTCTCCGGACGAACACATACTTGCCGACCGGGTCTTCCTCCCCAAACAGCTCATCCACCAGGTGCTGCCCGATCAGGGCCACGTTACGCAACCCTCTGATGTCGTCCACGGTGAAATCGGAACCCTGCACCACGGGCCAGGTCCAGGCCTGACTGTAATCCTCGGTGGTCCCGACCACGACGGTCTGAGTCTTTTTGTCCTGGTAGCTGATCGGGATGTTCATATTGCTGGTCAGGGGAACAACCACATAAGCGCTGGGAAAGGCTTCCCGCGCCGCCTCGACGTCATCGAGGGTGAGGGTCTTCTGCCTCTGCCCGACCGCTCTCGCTTCGTCACTGCCAGATACCACCAGCAGCGAATCCGGCCCAAAGATGGCAACGATATCATAGGCCTTCTTGAAGGCTCCTTCGGTTGCCGCCACGATGACCGTTATCGACGCAATCCCCAGGGCGACGCTGGTGAGACAGAAGACGGTGCGCAGCTTGAAAGCAATCACTGCCCGCAGTGATTGCGAAAGGATTTTTGTAAACCGGTCCATGTACCTCTCACGCCACGATCAGGCCGTCCTTGAGTTGAATGATCCTTCGGGCATATGCCGCGGTGGTCGGGTCATGAGTGATCACAATAACGGTTTTGCCTCGTTCGTTCATCCGGGCGAGCAGCTCCATGATCTCGGTGGCAGTCCTGCTGTCCAGTTGGCCGGTGGGTTCGTCGGCCAGGATCATTTCCGGGTTGTTGATGAGGGCCCGGGCTATCGCAACCCGCTGCTGCTGGCCCCCGGAAAGCTGGTTGGGTTTGAACTTGGCCCGCTCCCTCAATCCCACCAACTCGAGGATTTCCATCGCCCGCTTCCTGCTGGCACTCTCCTTCTGCCGTTCCACATAAAGGGTCGGCAGCAGCACGTTATCCAGCACGGTCGCATAGGGCATGAGATAGAAATTCTGAAAAACGAAGCCGATATGTTCGTTGCGCAGGACCGAGAGTTCATCGTCGGTAAGATGGGAAACCTCCTGATCGGCGAGGATATACTCTCCCGAGGTCGGCACATCGAGACAGCCAAGGATATTCATAAGAGTGGTCTTCCCGGAACCTGACGGACCCATGATTGCCACGAATTCGCCCTGCTCGATCTCCAAATCGATCCCCCTGAGGACCTCAACATCCACCTCGCCGATGTGATAGCTTTTCTTGACCTGAGCCAATCGACACAGGGGCATCGTGCTCACTTCCCGCTTGCTCTGAGCGCTCTCCAGGTCCATGTTCTACTGTCTGGCAACCACCGGCAGGATGATTCTGGTTGCCACTTCGTCACCATCCTCAGCACCGGCCAGAATTTCCGTTTTCTCTTCTCCCCGCAGACCGGTCTTCAATTCGAGTTTCTCGACCTTGTTGGGTCCAACTACCTTGTAGGCAATCTGCTTGCCCTCCTCGAACTTCACCGCAGCATTGGGAACGGTAAGGATGTCGCGCTTTTCTTCAAAGATGACCTTCACATGGGTGGTCATCTCCGGCCTCAAAAAGGCCGCGTCTTCCTTGGGGATACTCATGATGGCAAGGTAGTAGACGATATTGTCCTTGGTTTGCGGCTGCGGATAGAGCTTATCGATACTTCCCCGAAAGGTCTTGTCGGGAAACGAGTCAACGTAGAATTCAACCTGCTGGCCGACCTTGGTCTTGCCGATGTTGGTTTCATCGACGTAGATCTGCATATCGAGCCGGGAGGGATCCTGAATGGTAACCAAATTAGCGACCTGGAGTCCCGCCACGATGGTTTCTCCCTGCTGGAGGGTGACGTCCGAGACAACGCCGTCAATCGGGGCATAGATCTTCGTGTAGGATAGCGTGACCTCGAGTTCTTTGATCTGAGCGGTGATTTCGGCAATTCTGGCCCTGGTGATCTCGACCTCGGTCTGGTATTCTTTCTGGAGCTTCCGCCAGTTAGCCTCAAGCGCCTTTTGCTGGTTTTCGGCTTTGTCCACCGCATCGGGGGTAGTGTATTCGAATTTCAGAAGCTCCTTTTCGCGGCTGTGATTGATCTTCGCATACTCGAGGTTGGCCTGAGCCTCCTTGATCCGCTGGGGATAGGTCGACTCGACCTGGGCCAGGGTCTTGCGCGCCCCTTCGAGAGCGGCCTGCTGCCGCTGGATCTTCTCACGGGTCTCCCGGTCGTCGATGAGGGCGATCAGATCGCCCTGTTTGACCCGGTCGCCAATTTTCACATTCATCTTGACGATCGTTCCGGTTGCCCGGGAGCCGATCTTCACCACCGCCCCCACCTGGGATTTAATGATCCCGGTTTCCACCAGAACCCCCCGGATGTCTCCTCTTTCAACCCTGGCCGTTTCGAGAACCTGCACTTCAGGCACGGCAAAGTACTTCCGATAGGTAAGGAACCCACCGCCAATCAAGACTGTGAGCACCAGCAGGATGATCCAGGGTCTTTTCACAGGGTTCTCACTCCTCGATGATCGTCCGGAAACCAATATGCCATTTTCGCACAGGGTGGGCTCAGCCCGCCAACCACACCCCACCCCCCACATCCGCCATCCGCCATCCCGTCACGGGACCAGGGATTCCAGTTTCTCGACTCCCGCCGTCCGCTCGAGCAGCGCTTTGGAAAGCACGAGATTGAGCTTTGCCAGCGTCAGCTGTTCCTGGGCACGGGCCAGAGCGGCCTCGGCGGTCACCAGCGAAAGGATGTCGCCCTTCCCGACCTTGTACTCCCCGAAGGCCTGAGCGTAGTTTGCGTTGGCGGACCGGGACTGTTCCCGGGCTACCGCAACGTCCCTGGCGGCCGTCACAAAATCCTCATGCGCCTTGGCCACTTCCAGCAGGACCTGGCGGACGGTTTCATTGAGGTTTTCCTCCGAAACCCTGATATCGATTTGCGCGGCCCGGGTCTTGTAGAACTTTCCCAGTTCGAAAATGTTCCACGTGGCGTAGAGGCCGATAGACTGGTCGGTATCGTTGGGAAGGGTGCCGTAGAGGCCGCCGTCGATTTTGGAATAGGCGCCACTGGTCGAGATGACGGGATAGAAGGTGCTCGTCTGCAGGGAGACATTGTTCTTGGCAATAATGAGGGCATTCTCGGCTCGCTTCAGTTCGGGCCTGGCCAGGGCCGCGTCGGACAAGGTGCTCCGGTCCGGCACGCGCGGCTCGAGATCCAGGGAGCCATCCAAATCGTAAGGCGTCTCGAGCGATCTTCCCAGCAGCGAATTCAGTTCCGTGAGACCTTTGGCAAGATCGCCCTCGGCCTGCACCAGGTTGAATCTTGCCTGTTCCCGTCGCACCGAAGCCTGGAGCACATCGGACAGTTTGGCCACCCCCAGCCGGTGCCGGCCCTGCGCGACCTCGTAATCCTTCTCCGCATCCCGCAGCTGCGTCCGGCGCTCATCAACGATCTCCCGCCTGGCCATGGTGCCGAAAAAGACCGTCTTGACGGCGAACTCGAGCTGCAGAGAACTGGTTGCCAGGTCATCATTGTTCATGTCCCGGTTGGCTCGGGCAATATTGCGGTTAGCCTTCCGCTTGCCGCCGTCGAAGAGGGTGTAAGAAAGGGCGACGTTATAGGACCGCTGGTCGTAGTCATCGAGGGTGGAGTCATGCCATTCCTGGGCCCCACCGGCATCCAGGCTCGGCAGATAGGGCGACAGCGATGCCCTGTAGAGCGCCTCCGATGATTGGACTCTATATTGCGTTGCCTTGAAGGAAGGGAGATTCTCCCTGGCCATGGCGATGGCTTCGTCCAGGTTCATGGCAGCGGCTCCTCCGGACAGCGCCGTCAGCAACCAGACCAGACAAACCCCGGCAATGAGCATCGCAAGGTTCAGATAAGGTCGCGGCATAGGCTTTCTCCAGAGAACCAACCATCCACGAAATCACACGAAGTCACACGAAGAGAAATTGCCAGCATAGCAATGCCCTCGCTTCTTCGTGTGACTTCGTGTGACTTCGTGGATAGAAAAACCAAGGTGCCCACTCCTCCTCACCCTGCCCGCAGGGCGGAGACGATATTCATACGGGCAGCCCGGAAGGCCGGGAGGATTCCTCCCGCCAAGCCCATTACCAGCGCAAAGGCCAAGGCATCACCGATTATGGTGCGGGTCAGAGTGAAGCGAAAGGACAAATCGGAGAAGGTCTGCCAGTTCATGGTGGATACGGTAAACTGATCCATAAAAGAGGCGGCACAGAGACCGAACAGTCCGCCCATGAATCCCAGGAAAAGCGATTCGAGCAGGAAGGCCCCAAGGATGGTTCCCCGCTTGAATCCCAGTGCCCGCAGGGTACCAATTTCCGCAACCCGATGGGAGACCGCGGCGTACATGGTTACCATCGAGCCGATAACGGCGCCGAGCCCGAAGATGAGCGTCAAGGTCAGGCCGAGGATCCGGATGAAACGAGCCATGAGTCGGGACTGGGCCGCATAATATTCCGATTCCCGCCACGCTTCCACGGTCAGACGAGGATCTTTCAAGACACGATTCTGCAATGCTGGGAAGGCTGACGAGTTTGCCAGGCGCCCTATGACCGACGAGTAGACGGGACGACGGAACGAATTCATGATCAGGTTCACATCTCCCCACACTTCCGATTCGAACCCGCTGCCCTCGGCTTCCATGATACCGACAATGGTCCAGGAGCGCGTGCCGAACGTGAGGCTTTCCCCAAGACCGCCGGTGGTGAAACGGCGGGCAATGCTCCTGCCGATAACCAGTTCGGCGGTTCCCGCCGCGAAGGCACGACCATCAATGATCTTCAGCTGCGGTCGCAGGGCGAAGGAGCGGCCGGGATCGACGCCGCGCACCGTGATGTTGGCCGGACTATTGTCGCTTCTTCGATTGAGGGAAATGAGGACGATAACCTCGCGGGCAGCAAATGTTCGCCCTTCGACGGTAGCGGCAATCTCGGGCTGAGTCTCCAGAATGGCAGCTTCGTCCCGTTCGAGAATACTCTGCACCTCGGTTTCCGAAGAACGGCGGATGAACACCACATTATCCCTATCACCGGTGGTCACCAGGGTCTTTTCGAATCCCAGGGCCAGCATCAGCACTGCCGCAAATACGAAGACCACCAGCCCCATCCCCCCTGCGGTCAAGAGGGTGGTCAGCCGCCGCACCCAGAGATTGCGGTAACTGTACCGCGCCAGAATGAACACGGGGGGCGGCTCAATGGTTGAGATTCTTAAGGATTCGCGACAGGGTCAGGCGATCCTCTTCCGAAAAAAGCTGCTGTTCGGCGGCGCTCTTTGCCGGCAGCGCTTCATAGCGATCGAGCAGCCTGGAGAGGAACCCTGCCGCTTCCTCCTTTGGACTCACCGTGGGCCCCTCAGCTACCGGTTCCGCAGGCGCTGCCTCAGGAGGCCCTTGGGGGGGAGTCGCCTGCGGCGCTGCCGGCGGAACTGCTGCCATCTCGCCTGGAGGCTCTATTGGAGGCTCTGCCGACAACGCTGTCGGCGCTATCGGCGGAACCTGTGCCGGTGACACGGGAGGCGGCTCTACCGGTGCCGCAGCGGTCGGCGGCTCCGGCCGGGAAGCGGGCTCGCCTTCCCGTTCCGCGGGAAAACCACGCTCCCGTTCCCCCGGTTGCAGATTCTGGTGGATCAACATGAGCCGTTCAGCCCGCTCGGGAACTCCACCCTTCCTCGCCAATTCAGCCAGCAACCGGAACAGGAGGGCATTCTTCTGGATTTCTCCTTCAACTGCAACGAGCACCTGTTCCGCTTCCTCGTGCTCACCCAGCTCCTTGAGAGCCCATCCGAGAAGCACCCGGCCGCGAAGGTGGTGAGGATGGTAGGTCAGTCCCTGGCGACAGACTTTCAGAGCCTCTTCCCAAAACCCGCGATAGCAGAGCTCTTCAGCCAAGGGTGCAAAGGCGATGGAACCGGGGTCAATCTTCAGCAATTCTTCGTATTGTTTGACGATATCCATATGCCTCCTTTTTCCCAAGGTTGTGATCCACTGCGGGAGTTCCCTCTTATATTACCGCGCCACAGAATCAAGTGACCATCAGTCGCGGGCATGACGGATGAAGAGCGGACAGTCATTTGTGTGGCGCTGTGCGTGTTGTGAGTTTACGGATAGTGCCCGGCAGTGGTCAAGAAAGAAAAGTCGATCGGGAAAGGCGAGGCAGGGATGGTTCGAGGTGGTCATCCCCCCGTGGGAGCCTGAGCGGACCCGGCCAGGGCATTGCGCAGTTGGGTCGCGAGCTTGTGAGCCTGTCTCTGAGGTTCCGGGATGCGGAAGCCGCCCAGACAGCGCCGAATCAACTCTTTTGAGCTTTCCTGGTCGCTCAGATGTCCCGGTGAGATGTAGATGGGTTTCACTCCGGTTCGCGAACAAAAGACCCATCCGACCACCTCGTCCCGAAAGCGGAGCGGTACCCCAGCTCCCCGCTGCAGCGCAAACGGTTCGTAATCCCCACAGAGGCGGCTTTTCGCACAGCCGACGGTGGGGAGGTCAAGACACAGACCCAGATGAGAAGCCAGGCCGAACCTGCGGGGATGGGCAATGCCCTGCCCGTCGCAAAGCAAAACATCCGGAGGATACTGCAGCTTGCCCAGGGCCGCCAGCACGGCTGGGACTTCGCGGAACGAGAGTAAGCCGGAGATGTACGGAAAGGTGATGGAAGTGACTACATGCGTGCTTTCCAGGAAGCTGAGTTCCGGCCACTGGAAGGTCACCACCACCGCGACCAGCCGATTGGCCGGGGCAACATAGGCAAGGTCGGCTGCTCCCAGCACTCGGAAGGCTTCGGGAAGCGGTTGCAGGAGGACCTTCGGGGCCAGTTCCCGCTGCAACGACCGGGCTTCGGCCGGTTTCAAATCCCAGGGGTGCTTCACTTTTCACTCTTCACTTCTCTAACTACACCGGGAAAAGCCGCATGCCCGGCACACAATACAGCCGCCCTCGTGTTCCACCGCGCTGCCGCAATCGGGACAGGCGCCCATGAGGCTGTAGACGGCGGTAATATCGGCATGCGCATTGTGATTGAGTACTTTCGCAATGGCGTCGGAACACGACAGAATCTGTTCCCCGTTCTGCCACTGCGGCGACGGGCAACGGATTCCCAGCAACTGGCGGATAATCGATTCGATCTTGACCCCGGAACGCAGGGCCAGCGAAATCAGGCGGCTGGTGGCTTCAATCTGCGAGTAGGCGCAACCGCCGGCTTTACCCATCTGCGCAAAGACTTCGCAGAACCCGTGTTCATCCCAGTTGACCGTGACATAGAGTTTACCGCAACCGGTATTGACCCGTTCGGTAATGCCGGAAGTCGTGTCCGGGCGAGGGCGTGGTTCCACCTGCGGGTACTGAGGTTTGCGCTGGATGTTGAGCACCTGCGCATCCCGACTGCCGTCCCGGTAAATGGTCAGTCCCTTGCAGCCAAGATCATAGGCCATGAGGTAGGCATTGCGGACATCTTCCGGGGTGGCACTGAAGGGGAAATTGATGGTTTTGCTGACCGCGTTGTCGGTGTATTTCTGAAAAGCAGCCTGGATGCGGATGTGCCAATCGGGAGTGACGTCGTGAGAGACGACGAACGCCTGGCGCACCTCTTCCGGGATTTCCCGAAATCCTCGGATGCTTCCCTTTTCGGCAATACGCTTCATCAGCTCTTCGGAATAGAAGCCCTGTGCCTTCGCAGTTTCCTGGAAAAGGGGATGGACCTCGAGCAGTTCCTGCCCATCCAGCACCTTGCGCACAAAGCTGATGGCAAAGAGCGGCTCGATACCGCTGGAACAGCCGGCAATGATACTGATGGTCCCCGTTGGGGCAATGGTGGTGGTGGTGGCGTTGCGCATCAAGGGGGTATCGGGACGGTCGAAAATCGAACCGCGATAATTGGGAAAGTTGCCCCGGGCCTTTCCCAGATAGGCAGAGGCGGCCTTGGATTCCTGCTGAATGAAGGCCATGACCGCTTCAGCGGTCTGCACTGCGGCCTCGGAGTCATAGGGGATGCCAAGGGCGATCAGCAGATCGGCAAAACCCATAACGCCGAGCCCAATCTTTCGGTTCGACCGGGTCAGTTCCTCGATTTTGGGGAGCGGGTACTGGTTGACTTCGATAACGTTGTCGAGGAAATGGACTCCATCCCAGGTCACCTCCTTGAGATGATCGTAGTCAATCTCGCCATCTTTGATCATGTGAGCAAGGTTGATGGAACCCAGGTTACAGGACTCGTACGGCAACAGCGGCTGCTCGCCGCACGGGTTGGTGCTCTCGATCTGGCCGACGGCAGGGGTGGGATTGTTGCGGTTCATCATATCCAGAAAGATCAGCCCCGGTTCACCATTCTTCCAGGCCGACTGGACAATCTGATCAAAAACCTGCGGGGCGGACAGACTGCGCACCCGCTCTCCCGTGCGCGGATTGATCAGGTCATAGTCCTTGTCGTCTTTCACCGCCTGCATGAACTTATCGGTGGCGGCCACCGAGATGTTGAAATTGGTCATGCGATCGTTGTCAGCCTTACAGGTAATGAAGCGTTCGATGTCGGGGTGGTCCACCTTCAGGATTCCCATATTGGCCCCCCGGCGGGTGCCACCCTGTTTGACGGTCTCCGTCGCCACGTCGAAAACGGTCATGAAGGAGACCGGTCCGCTGGCCACGCCCTGAGTGGTGAGTACCTGGTCGTTTTCCGGGCGAATGCGCGAAAACGAGAAGCCGGTACCCCCTCCGCTCTTGTGGATCATGGCGGCGTGTTTGATGGCATCAAAGATGCTGTCGATGGAATCCTCCACGGGCAGCACAAAACACGCGGACAGCTGGCCCAAGGGGCGCCCCGCATTCATCAGGGTGGGAGAGTTGGGGACGAAATCGAGGGACGCCATGAGACGGAAGAAGCGGTCAGCCGTCTCCTCGACCTTCTCCTCTCCCTCGAAGGCGGCATCGCCCGCCGCAACGGCCCGCGCAACCCGCCAGAACAGCTCCTCCGGTGTTTCGATGAGCTCGTTCAGTTCGTTTTTCCTCAAGTAACGCTTCTTGAGTACGACTAGAGCGTTCCCCGACAAAGACAGCGACGACGCCTTCCGTGCTCGCGACCGGCGTTTCGTATCAGAACTCATAGAAGGCCCCTGATGTTCCATGGTGGGTGTTTCAACAAAATATTCCTGGTCCAGCATTTTTACCTTATCCTGTTCCGGAGCGAATGACATCAGCCCGATATCTGAAATGTATTGCAGCCCCCCCGAATGATTTCGGCTCATCATTAGGAAAAAAGAGCGCTCTGTCAAAACATAAAATGTCTTGAAAAAAAGGGGGGTTTCGGCCAAGGGCTGGATGTAAAAGTCAAAATCGAACCGGACCACTCCCCCGACCTATTATAGGGTTCCGTTCCATGGCCGACCCGCTCAGCCCCTGCCGCTCCCTCTGCCCAGGAGGGGGCTGGATGACAGCCTCGATGACTCACCGCAACTGGCCAACTGCATTGGCCATTTGACTGAGCAGGATGAGCGCGCTATGCAGCAGACCCCTGGCATCCAGCTGGCGACGAAGCCCACTGAGCACCAATCAGACAGAGAAGAAGGGCGGGCTTAAACGGCCCGGCCTGGAACCATGGGCGCGGGTTTTCCGGCGATAATTACAGGTTCCCTGGCCATAACACCAATGGCGGTGGATGAAAGAACGGAAATCCAGGGTCTGATGATGGTAGACCAGCGCCCTGGGGAGGGAACGAAACCCGCCCCCGGCCATGGCCCAACGATGGCAAAACTCGCGGTCTTCACCAAATCGGAGAGTAGGATCAAAGCCTCCAGGGCGAGGAAGCGGGTTCGCGGCAGTGCCACATTGTTCGTCGGAAAGAAAGCCCCCCATTGGCGCTCCGGATTGTAATGTTCGTACAGGAAATCGACCAGCAGCTGGCTCGCCGAGGCATAGGGATTATGCGGCAGCGAGTTGACTGTTCTGCCCCCGCAAAGAGGTTCCGTGCCTGTCTCGAAACCTTTGCTGAGCTCTTCCAACCAGAGCGAATCCACTTCGCAGTCATCGTCGGTAAAAGCCAGGATTTCTCCCTCGCTTCCTTCTGCCCCCACATTCCGTGCTGAGCCCGGGCCGGAATTACTCTGGTTGAGGCACTCGAGGCGCAGGGCTGGTTCAAACCGCTCAGGAATGACTCCAAAGGAGAGCCCCCCACCATCGTCCACCAGCATCACTTCAAACCGGGTTGTCGGGTATTTCAGACGAGTCAAAGAGTGGAGGATGCGGGTCAATGAATCGGGACGCTGGTAGGTCGGGACAACGATGGAAATGGAAGGCGGGAGATTCACGGGCATGGGACCTGCTGATCAGGGACGCGGGCCAAAAGAAGAAAGCAACTCGGCGGCTGCCTTCACATCAGCTTGTGGGTATTGCCCCTCTCCATCTTCTCGAACCTTGCCAGACACTCTGCCGAGCGACCCGTGCCCAGCAGGTAGCCAAGCAGCTCGCCTGCTGCTCCGGCACACAGGTTGAGAAAGAGAACGGGAGAGGATCTCACCAGGAGGTCGGACGCCAGTCGGCTGAGGGCCGCCTGCTTGGCTACGCGCCGCCAACGGATCAGGGGGAGAAGGGTCGAACCGAGCGCATAAACAGTTCTCTGGCCAGCTCCCCATAACGCCGCACGGTTTGCCGCAAAGACCCGGGAGGCATAAAAATACTCTTTCAACAACGGAGCCACGGAGGAGTAATTGAGGTGATAGACCCTGGCGGCAGGGTCAAGGTAGAGGTGTTCCCCCTTTGTGATCAAATCCCAGTGAAGAACGCTCTCAACCTCCAGCATGTCGGCAAGCTGATCACCATACGCCATCAGGATCTCATGCCGGTAACAGGAGTGATTGGCAGGGAGGTGGTGGACCTCGGTCGGCAGGTTATTACCGAACCATTGCCCGTAAAAAACGAGAAAGGTCCCCCAGCTCACTGCGCTGGCTGGGTTTGCATTCAACATGACAGGACCGACAGCAGCCAGCGGTTGGGTTTGGTGGCGAACGACCAGCGCCTCGGCACAGCCCGGCTTCCTGCCGGTGCTTCAGGTACAACGCTAACCCTTCCCGCCGCTTCGGCAAAAGCTTGAGGCTGGTTTGAGGGTGACAGAGCTCATGTTCCCGTTCGTTGACGGCCCAGAAGGTAACGTTCAACACATCCAGCCCTCTCTTCGCAAGCCCTCGTGATAATTCCTCGGTGAAGAGCGTCCCGTTGGTAAAGAGCTTGACCTTAAAACCGGCTCTGTTGAAGGAACGTCAGAAGCAGGGCAAGCTTGCCCATAGGATCAACCATCTCTCGCCTCGCAGGTCAGGTTTGAAGTGCCAGACTAGCAGTTAATGCCCCTCGGGGCCAGGTTTTTCGACTCTTCCCAAATCACCAGCAGCGATCCTCCCAGGAGGGCAGCACCTTCCATCGCAATACCACCGAGAGCCTCCTCACCTCGGGCTAGACGGTTCTTGCTTCGCTGCCTTCCGGCACTTTCAAAGCGGCCCATCACCCCCTCACCCCCCAGAAACAAGGTCGCCGTCCAACTCGATTGTGTGCTATCCTGGAATCGATCGAACAATCCATAACAAAGCTGGAGGACAGATTGGACTTCGCCGTCATGCTCTGCTCAGCAGCGAATGGGTGAAATGGGTCAAAGCTCTGACCAATCTTTATCGAAAATGGTTTGACACACCGTGGACGGAACCGTGTGGATTTTTCTCTGCGAGGCTCTGGCTTTGCCCACCGGTTTCTTGATCGTTGTCTTCCTGACTCGTCGTTTTGGACCGGATGGCTACGGTCTCTATACTCTGGCCGCCGTTCTGATTGGCTGGATCGAAGCATTTGTGCGCTCTCTGCTTCACTATACGACCATCAAACTGGTCAGTGAAGCCAAAGACTGGAAACCGGTCGGCGCAGGGCTTACCCAGATGCATTTGCTGACCGGTTGCCTTCTGGCTTGTGTGCTCTTCGGGCTGGCAACTCCCATCGCTACCCTCATGGGGGAACCGGAATTGACCGATTATCTGAGACTCTTTGTTCTCGACCTGCCGATCTTCGCTCTAGTTTTGGCTCATAAGAGTATCCTGGTTGCCCTCGGCGAGTTCAGACAACGAGCCGTGACCAGTGGTGTCCGATTCATGGCGAGATTCATACTCATAGCCCTCCTGGTGGAGCTTGGATTCTCCATACCAGGAGCCATTTGGGGCAACATTGGCGCAACTCTGGCGGAACTGGCAATCTGCCGCTACTATGTACGTCCCCCATTCTTGAATCGCGCGCTATTGCCGATACGGCGGCTCTTGAGCTATTCAGCACCCCTTTCTGCCTGTGGCATGGTCCTCCAGGTCTTTGGAAGAATGGACCTTATTGTCCTGACGGCGATGGGCGGCACGGCAGCGTTGGCGGGCGTTTATGCCGCGGCCCAGAATCTTTCAACGATCCCTCCCGGGATATTGGCTGTCTCCTTCTCGCCCCTCCTGTTCGCCACCCTGAGCCGCCTGCTGATCGCGGGCCAGGAACTCCCTGCCAAGCGTATGAGCCTCTGCGCCCTGCGCGCAGTCGTCGCACTCCTGCCTTTCGCAGCGATGGTGAGCGGGGCTTCGGGAGAAATCACGGTCCTAATTTACGGCACTGCCTATGCTTCGGCATCGCAACTACTGGGCGTTTTGGTTTTTGGAGCTCTGGCGCTGGTCTTCGTCTCCGTTACGGGGGCCATTCTGACTGCCGGCGGCAAGCCTGCCTGGCTTCTGCTCGTGGTAGGCCCGTTGCTTCCTCTGGCGGCAGTCGGCTACCTGGTGTTCATACCGCAATTCGGCGCCCTGGGCGCGGCGCTTGCGACAACCCTTGGTGCGCTGGGAGGAGCACTCATGGGAGTCCTTGCCGTTCATCGCCTCTGGGGTCTTCTCCCTCCCTCGGCAACGCTGTTCCGGAGCCTCCTGGTTTCGGGGGCGGCCTTTGCGCTGGCCAGCGGTTGGCCGACTTCAGGCATGCTGCTCGCGGTGAAACTGGTGGTCGTTGTCCTCATGATCATCTTTTTCTATTGGCTCCTGGGTGAAATCACTACCGCAGAGCTCGCCCGGCTCGCGGGATTACTCCGCCGGGAGCAACAGCCAGGCAGCGAGCCGGGGATAGCCTCTGAGATCTCTGGCGATCGCGGATAAGGTATCGTGATGATGCGTGAAACCTCTCCCCGCAGCTCCCCTGCAACCACGCCTCCCTTACGGAGATCGGACCCCAGAAGAGTTGTCATTGTGGGTGCCGGGCCTGCCGGCCTCACCGCAGCATACGTCCTCGGCAAGGCTGGCCTCAAGTCGGTTGTTCTAGAGAAGGATCAGGCGGTTGGAGGAATCTCAAAGACTGTCAACTATCGAGGCTTTCTTTTTGACATCGGCGGACATCGCTTCTTTACGAAGGTCCGGTCAGTGTACAACCTCTGGCGCGAACTGCTCGGTGAGGGCCTTCTTCGTCGCAAAAGGCTTTCTCGAATATATTACCGCAACAAGTTTTTTCACTATCCTCTCCGCCCGGCCAGCACCCTTTTCAACTTAGGGGTGTGGAACAGTCTTTTGATCTCATTCAGTTTCCTCTACGCTCAACTGTTTCCTTTCAAGGATGAAGAGACCTTCGAGCATTGGGTTTGCAACCGTTTCGGGTATCGCCTCTATCAAACCTTTTTTAGGAGCTATACAGAAAAGATCTGGGGAATTCCCTGCCACGAAATCCGTGCCGAATGGGCGGCTCAGCGCATTCGAGGCCTTAGCCTCCTATCCGCTGTCAAAAATGCCCTCATGTGCCGCCACGATGGTAGAGCAACCGTCAGAACACTGATCGAGGAATTCGACTATCCTCGACTGGGGCCCGGCATGATGTGGGAACAGGCTGCGGCTATTGCCCGGCAGAGCGGCTCGGAGGTGTTGCTCGAGTCGGACGTTGTTGGGATTTTGTGGGCAGGAGACCGGGTGGAGGGGCTTGAGGTCGAGCGAAACGGTAGCATTGGGCTGATTCACGGCACCGATTTCATTAGCAGTATGCCTATCAAGGAGGCTATTGCGAAGTTCAAACCTCCGGTACCGGACGCCGTACTTCGGGCGGCAAGCAATCTTCGATACAGAGATTTTATGACCATAGCACTGATTGTGAACCGCTCTGAGATCTTCCCCGATAACTGGCTCTACATTCATGATCCCAACGTAAAGCTTGGCAGGATCCAAAACTTCAAGAACTGGAGCCCCTATATGGTACCCGATCAGGAAAAGACCTGCCTGGGGCTGGAGTACTTCTGTTTTGAAGGCGACAGCCTCTGGAGTATGTCCGACAAGGAGCTGCTGGATTTGGGGACAAGGGAGCTGGAAATCCTGGGCCTGGTGAAGGCCTGTGAGGTGGAAGACGGGGTGGTAGTGAGAATGCCCAAGGCTTATCCCATTTACGACTCAACTTACCGGCAGTCGCTGACCATCGTCCGCCAGTTTCTGCAAAAGCTCACCAACTTGCAGTTTGTCGGTCGCAACGGAATGCACCAATACAACAATCAGGATCATTCGATGCTGACCGCAATGCTCGCTGTAGAAAACATTCTGGGCGCCAGCAACGATCTCTGGAACGTGAATGAGGAGCAGGAATACCAGGAAACAATGATCGGCTGATTGAGGCATCCTGCAGGAGGGCTGAATCGCTTGCGGTCGGTGCTGCCCTCCCTGATTGTTGCGGTCATCTGCCGGTCTTCACTACCCGGTAGACGGCCCCATCCCGTCCCTGGTAGACCGCTTGCAGTTCGGCGTATTCTTTCAGCTCTTCAATTCTAAGAAGGTATCCCCGCCACGTGATCTTGTCGAAATAGACCAAAAACCCTTGGGCCTCTTCCAGATGCCGCACCATGTCCTCTAACTCTCCGGCGGGACCATGGCTGTGGGGAATCATCCTCGATCGTCTGCCGGCAAGATAATCGATGACATCGGGACCGTTGCTGTAAATGAGACTGTCTTCCGGCAGCTTTTTCACGAACTCGATGGCTTTGGAAGCTTGCCACTCTCGTGATTCAAAACCCATGCTGTCCCGGCGCAACTCATCCACAAAACGACCGGTCCCGCGCCCGTGACCGATCAGGAGGATTGCCCACAGGGCAACGACGGCTACCGCAAGGGCCTTGCGCTTCGAGGGCAGGTGAAAAGCGTTCATCCAAAGCGTGATGAGCCCAATGCCGAGAAGGATAATAAAGGGCAGCATGATTCGAGCATTGAACGGCAGCTTTGGCTCGACAAACAAGACTGCAAGAACAAGACCGCCAGCGTATACAAACAGGAAGCATACACATATCAATGGAACCCTGTTCACTTCTGCATGAATGCCAAAATGGTTAATGCTCTCTACCATGACAACAATGACAAAAAAAGTGAAAGTTAGCAGTATGAGTGCCTTGGGAACGATGTGAAGCGTTGAGGGAAAGAGAAATGCGAACCAGAGGGTTTCTACAGCGTACTGAATCGGTGCCGTCGAGATGGGATGATACGTGATGGTTCTATTCACCAGACCGCTGGAGAGCATCAGGTTGCGGACCAGCCAAACCACAATGGGGAGAAAGAATACAGCTGATACCACACTGCAGGCAACAATCTTCTTCCTCCAATCGGATCTGTCGAGCAATACAATTGCTGACAGCAACCCAGCAACGAGCGTTCCACCAATGTATCTCGTGAGGCATGCCAACCCGATGATGACAGTAGCCATTATCAGAGCAAAAAATGAGCGACTTTGAAGGTACTGGGTGATGAACAGCAATCCAACGAGAGTCAAGAAGAGAAACAATCCTTCCGACAGGACCAGCGCGTGGCAGTAAAGGAAGGACTGGGAGGTGAGTACGAACAGGAGCCCAAAGCCTGCAGCCAGCCGGGAACCATTGGTACCACGATAGACGAGCAACCCGACGAGCAGCAGGTTGGCGACATAGAGAATGGTCTGGAGCCATTTTGCTCCTGTCAGGAGATCGCCCGCGAGCCTGCCGGACAACGCCAAAACCGTTGGATACAGAGGCGGATAATGGGTCAGCGGGGCCCCTCCCGATTGCACGAAGCCCTGTCCCTGGAGGAGGCTGCGAGCGACCCTGAGATAGATGGTGGAGTCGGTAAAAACACTGATCCCCTGTCTCGTAGCGGAAAGCATGAGCATCGTTCCCGCAATTGCGGCGCCCATAAAGATCAGCACGGACAAGAACTGCGCCGGCTGGAGTTTTGAGGACCCAAAAGCGAGATTGGCAGGCGATTTGAGCCTATCAGGAGGGGTTCCGCCCTCTTTGGCACTCGCCGAAGAGGCTGAGGATCGCTTCTCCTTTCGGCGCGTGCCGCTGTGCCTGGGAACCCTGGGACTCATGTCAGCGCCCCGTTGTTGTCCATATGATTGACTTCGGAAGACTTTGCTGGTAGCCTCGCTTCCCTCGCGGGGCTGTTTGCGGGAAGCGGAGTCGGGCTATATTCATACCCTCTGCGCAGCTGCTTGAATTGACGAGCGGGAAGCATCCGGCCCTTCTTTTGGAGGAATGGATTGGTAACATCTGCGCAAGACCTCTCCCTTGTCGTGCCAGTTAACAATGGGGGCAACAACTTTGTCAAGTGCCTGCGGAGCCTCCTTGCAGCCTCGCCTCCTCCCGGGGAGATCATTGTGGTGGTGGACGGGGGCGAGGATGAGTCCTGGAAGGTTGCGCAAGCGGCAGGTGTGCGGGTAATTCGTGAGATCTCCTGCGGCGGTCCTGCCAAGGCTCGCAACCGAGGGGTTCGCGAGGCCAGCGGGGAGATTATTCTCTTCATTGACGCCGATGTGGTGATTCCGCCCGACCTCCTTGGCCGGATCGCCAATATCTTCGCCCAGGAACCAGAACTTGCCGCCCTCATTGGGTCTTATGATGACAAACCCGCCGCCCTCAACTTCTTTTCCCGCTACAAAAACCTCCTGCATCACTTCACGCACCAGCATGCCGAGACTGATGCCTCCAGCTTTTGGGGAGCATGTGGGGCCGTTCGACGGCAGATCTTCCTCGATTTGGGTGGTTTTGACGAAGGTTATCGCACCCCCTCCATCGAGGATATCGAGCTGGGCTATCGTATGACCGCTGCAGAATACCGGATCAAGTTGGATAAATCACTTCAGGTCCAACATCTCAAGCGCTGGGATATGCTCTCCCTGCTCAAAACCGATTTCTTACACCGGGCACTCCCCTGGAGCGGGCTCATCCTGCACCGCCGGAGGTTTATCAACGATCTGAATCTGCGTATTTCCAGTCGTATCAGTGTGCTTTTGACTTTTGGGATGATCGCGAGCCTGGGCGCGGCGCTCTTCCGGCCGCAACTGGGCATTGTCGCCGCAGGACTCTTTCTGATGGTTCTGTCACTCAACGTCCGACTTCTCCTCTTCTTCTGCAGAAAAGGAGGGCCCTGGTTCGCCATCCGGGGCATGGGCTGGCATTACTGTTATTTCCTATACAGCGGTCTGGCCTTCGCTCTCGCCAGCACCCGCCACCTGCTGCTTCGCCCCTGAGCGACGAGGAAAATTCAAATGCACCATCGGTCGAGGAGCCTCACGGCACTGTTTCGCCCGGACGCACCGTTTGGCTATGAAGCTGCTTTGCGTTTATCCTGGGCTCGGCACCTCAGCCCAACCGATCATGAAGGCGAACCATATAAACCATGAAACGCCTACTCTTTCCTGCACTCCTGTCAGTCTTATGGCTGCTTGCCAGCTCCTCTCCCGCCCAGGAGAAGAGTGACGGCCAGGCCGGCATTCCGCAGCTGGTCCCAAAAGTCTTTACCACCGAAGTGAGCACCGACCCGGCGAAGGAGAGCAATGGGACATCGTCTCCTTTTTCAGGGCTGGCTGAAGTGGTTCCCCGTACGGCCGATCTCAGCCAGAGGGCAATCAGAGCGGAAGAAACGATTGGGTCCCTGGGCGATGCCTCAGCTTACGGCAAGCAAATCAGCGAGGCTGAAAACCGGCTGAGTCAGCTCGGCAAAAGGATTGCAGGGATGGGGGACCCAGCTTCCTGGAATATCTATCGCCTGATCGAAATCCAGCAGGTCGTTCTGAACGAAAAACAAAGGATTGAAGCACTCCTTGACGAGATTTCGCCGAAACTGTCGGAACTCGAAACCATTGGCAAGAAGTGGGGGGAGGAACACCTTTTCTGGAAAAAATGGGAAGAATCACTCCGGGAGGCGCAAACGGAGATCCCCCTCGAGAACTTTCGGAAAGTCCATGAAACTGTCGCTGCCGTGGTCCGATCCGTCTCCAATGCGTCTCAGCCCCTCCTTGTCCTGCAGCAAAGGCTGACCAAGCTACTGGACGAACTGCAGCAATTGAACACCCCTGTTGAGGCAGCACTCCGGAAGGTGCACAGCGAGACCTTTCAAAAGAATACTCCGTCTTTTTTCAGCGTGGAATTCTACCAGCAGTTCAACCAGGCGCTGTGGGTGACGATGCGTCAGCGGTTGGTGGAAAGCTTGAGGCTGGAATGGGAATACCTTCCCAACTATGGGTGGATGCTGTTGGTGCAATTCCTGGCCACCATTGCGCTCATATCCCTCCTGCAACGGCGGCGGCGCCTGTCCGAGAATACCGAGGAATGGCATTTTGTCCGGCAGCATCCCTGCGCCTTTTCAATCTTTGCGGTTCAATCCCTGGCCCTGCTTCTCTACACAGGGCAGGCTCTCTCCTGGACGTTCCTCAACCTCATCCTGGTGTACTTCTCGACTTCCTTTCTGATGTCCGCTATGCTTCCCCACCAGCGAATGGGCCGGGTGGTCTTCTTTGTGGCAGCGATCCTGACGATCACCTCGTCCCTGAAGCTGGTCTCTCTTCCGCCACCCCTTTTCAGTCTCGCCCTGGCAGTCGTCTGCATGGTGGGAATCTGGTTTTTCGTTGGCCAGGCAAAACGTTATCTGGCCGAACAGAACGGGAAGCTGGATTTGTTCTCGGTCGGCCTGCGGACCGGGCCGCTCGTTCTGGGGGCAGCCCTGCTGCTCCTGATGGCCGGCTACAGCAACCTGGCCCATTACCTGGTGCGCTCTGCCGGCGGGAGCATCTTCCTTTGCACCGTCTGCTACCTCCTGCTCCACCTCGGCAACGGCGGTATCGAAATGCTGCTGCGTCAACCCCTGGTAGCCCGGCTGGGGCTGATCAGCCGGTTCGGGGAAGCCGTTGAAATCCGGTTAAAAAAGCTCCTCAAGGCTGGCCTGCTGTTTCTTCTCCTGCTGGTCCTCTTTCAGTTGTGGGGTATTTACCCATCCTTCGGGCAGGCGTGGCAGAAGATCTTCGACTTCCGGTTCGCCATCGGCGACCTGACCCTGAGCCTGGGGCGCATCCTCCTGTCCGTCTTCCTCGTCTACATCGTTGTTTCCGGTTCCTGGTTCATTCGCGCCTTTCTTGAAGGAGAAGTCTTCCCCCGCAGGCAGCTCGATCGCGGCGCCAGCGATGCCATCAACAAGCTTATCCACTATTCTTTTCTGTTTGTCGGCATCATGCTGGCCATCAGCCTCATTGGCCTCAACCTGACCAGTTTTGCCTTCCTGACCGGTGCCGTCGGGATTGGGGTCGGCTTCGGCCTGCAAAACATCGTCAACAACTTCGTCAGCGGGCTGATGCTCCTGTTTGAACGACCGTTCAAAGTGGGCGATATGGTAGTGGTGGATAACGAAACCGGCACCGTAAGAAGGATCGGTCTGCGTTCCACCATCATCGAAACCTTCGATCGCTCCGAACTCATCGTTCCCAACTCACAGTTCATCTCGGGCAAAGTTACCAACTGGACGCGCTCCAGCCAGTTTGCCCGGGTCAGGATACCGGTCGGCGTAGCCTACGGGAGTGATATTCAGCTGGTCTTGCGGCTCCTCAAGGAAGCTGCCGAAACGGATCGCAGGATCCTCCGCGACCCCGCCCCGACTCCGCTTTTCCTTCGGTTTGGGGATAACGCTCTGGAGTTTGAATTGCACGCCTGGATTGCCGATGTGAAGGAACGGCTGGCGGTGACCAGCCATCTCTGCCAGGAGATTGCGGCACGCTTCAACGAAGCCGGCGTTGAAATCCCCTTCCCCCAGCAAGATCTTCATCTTCGCTCCATCGACGAAGCCCTGCTCGAACGAGCGTTCGGCCGGCAACTGCCAAAAGAGCCTCGGGATTAGGACAGGTTCAGTGGCTTCCCGGCAATGCAACCGCTTCACTGCTGGATCACAGGGTCAGCCTCCCGGCCCTCCAGGCGTCTGCGGGTATAATCCTCGGTCGAGGCATAGCCTCCCGATGTTATCAGTACTTCGCTTTTGAACCAGACGGTGATTTGCACTTCCCGCCCCACCCGTTGGGAAACATCCTTTTCCAGCCGGGAGAGGTCCCCGGCCGTCAGGACCCGTGGTCCGACCGCCTCCATGCGCACCGCCCACGAATCCCCGTGGGGCGCCGAGTCCACATTGGTCACGAAGAGGTCGGGAAATTTCCGGGCTTCCTGTTTTACAGCCTCGTTGGTGCGCGTCATAAGCACTTTCTGCTCGTCGGTGAGGCTGGCATAATGGGACCATCCAAACAGGACCCGCCCCTCCCGGTCCACATCAACGGTCGTAAGACAGCGGACCACCAAATGCACCTGGGGATCCTGGAGGCGCTCCCGGAGCGACTTTTCGAGGGCCTCAATCTCCATGGGAATCAGGGCCCGTGTCCCCTGAACCGTGGCCAGAATGACGGCCCCTCGCGGAAAGTTCAGCAGATCGACCTCCAACAGGCCGAGTTCCGGTCTGGCGCTCAAGGATTCCCTCAGGGCCTGTTCCGCCAGTTGCACCTTCAATACCTCCGGGTTAATGGTCCGCGCCAGAAAGAACCCGTCCAGATTCTTAGCCGTGACCTGGCTGGTCGAACCGGTAGCACTGATATCCTTGGCGAGGGTACAGCGGACAATCAACTCCACCGGCAGTCCGAGCTGTTTGCCCAGCATCTCTTGGATGCTTTTCACGCGTTCCGGAGAAATAACCGTCGGGGTGCGCACGGTAGCCAGAATGTAGAGAGTGCCCTCATAGACCTGATGCAGCGTATTCTCCAGAGAAGTTGCGGCAATCTGGGAGAGTTCGTTGGAAATTCCCGCTTTGATCGCATGATTCAGGGTGCGATCGTTGACCATCCGCACCAGCGCATGGGTCAATACGACCGTAACCGCCAGGAAACTCAGGGCCGCAATTCCGAACCTTCGAAACAGGTCCCACTTGGGAAGAGCCTTGATGGTGGGCGCCATGCCCGCCGCAATGAAGGTGGCGGACGAAACGAGGAGAATGGCCACGAAGTTGGCAAAGAACAGCAGGAACGATCCATAGGCCCCCAAAAAGGCTCCCATGGCCAAACAAAGGCCGCAGTTGGCCAGAGGCGGCACAATGGCCGTGGCAATGGCCACCCCCGGCAGAGCCGGACTGAGGCGTTCATCGATCATGGCATAGGTTCCGGCAAAGCCGGCGAACACGGCGACCAGCAGGTCCAGTAGATTGGGCTCGGTGCGGGAGAGCATCTCCGATGTTGCCTCCAGGCCGAGAGGAAAGAGTCCCAACAGCAGCGCCAACCCCACAGCCAGCAGCACCCCGAGGAGCTCGGCCTGGGTTGCGCGCCGCAGCAGGTTCATATCGCCCAGCACCAGTGCCAGCGAAATCCCAATGATGGGAGTCATCAGCGGAGAAACGAGCATGGCACCAATGATCACTGCGGTGCTATTGGCAATCAGGCCAAAACTGGCAATGAGAGTGGCAGCGGCCAGCAGGGCATAAAAACTCAGTTTGGGTTCAGACCCGTAGCTGACGTCCTGTACCACTCTCTCCAAACGCTCCGGAGAAGTGCTCAACCAGTGAAATCTTCCCTGCATGGCTCTCTTCCTCCCATATGGAAACACGTCGACAGCAGCTACGCCTGCGGGACCCTACCAGATTTCGCTGCTCAAATCCATGCCGACGATTCGCTCTGTCCGCCCTCCCGGCCCAGACCGGGGAATACCGGCCTATGAGCGATCATGACAGGTGTCGTCCCGGTCTGGGCCTGCTTCTCCCCAGACCCGACCACTGGGCGATATATTCCGGTTACCGGGATAAGTGACTGATCCGGGCAGGCACATCCATGGTGGTGACTTGGAGCCAAATTGTGGGAACAGAGTCGTGACAAGACGCTCAGTTGGTGAAACCAGTTTAAACGGTCTCGTTGCCAGGCTGGATCCTTACCGGGAGTGGACTCCCGGTCAAGACCCGCAGCGGGCGGATCTTCCGCCTGGTGACTGCCTCGAAGCCGACCGACAATCCCGCAGGCAGAAGCGAAGATCGAATTTATCAGAAAGGATCGAACATCTCCGGCCGTCCTCGCCGTTCAGCCGGCTCTTTCCTGGCCGGCACATCAGCGGCGGGGGGTTCAGCCGCTTCCGCGGGCGAGACCAGTGAAGGCCAGGACCCTTTTGAAGGAGTGGTCCCCGTGCCCGATTCTGCTCCGGCCTGGGATTCCTCCGCTACTGGGTCGGCCTGTTTGACGCCAGTCGTGGCAGTCTCTGGTGGGACCTCACCTTGTCGAACCGGTTGGTCGTCTTTCAGGGGAACAACCTCTGGAGCCGATCTTCTTCTATCCTGAGATTTGGCAGCGCTTTCCGCCGCCTTAGAGGCAACCGGACTGTCAGACAGCAGGTAAGAGGCAACCCATCCGGTCGCACCACTCTCGCTAACCTTGACCCTGCTCCAACCTCTTTGATCTCTTTCCAATTCGGTGACCCTGGCATTGCGCCCAAGCCTGCTTACCACGCCGGCAGACTGTGACGGGGCCTTGCGCAGCGAGGTCGGAGCGCTCACGTAAAACTCTGCTGAAGGGCCACTCCAAACCGATTTAAGGCGGTCCATATTGAGCTGCCGAGTCAAGGGTGCACCAGTCCCCGCACAACCGCTCAGGAAGAGTGCCCCTATCACCATCCCCAAAACCATCACAAGCTTTCTGGCGGTCAGCATAAGATCATCACGCTCCTTCCCTACTGTCCTTTCGGTTCAAGTTTCACACCTCAATTACTAAAAAATATCATTAACAGCAGGTGCTGTCACCTCCCATCTCACGCCTCAAAACCACCACCGTAGCCCCCCATCCTCCCCCCGAGGCTTCTGGCTGATGCAGCTCCGCCACCAGAGGGTGCTTCTCGAGAATGGCATGGACTCGCTGCCGGAGTACCCCGCGCCCCTTGCCGTGGATGATCCGGACCTCACGAAAACCCTTTTCATGGGCCGCCTGGAGGTAATCGTCGAGGAGTTCCTTAACCTCGCGGGGCTGAAAGGAATGCAGGTCGAGGGTGTCCTCGACGGGCAGGACCACAACCTCCTCCGGATCGTCAGTCATCATGCGTTACTCCTCTCGCCTTTTGAACGATCAGTCGGGCACAGACCGCCGCGCCATCATCCCGTATGGTGAACGGGCGCCTGGGTTGCCCGGCAAGCTCCCAAAGGACGCCTTTCCAGCGCCCGGCATAGAGATCTTCGGAGGGCAGATGCACATTCGGTAAATGCTGCTGGATTGCCTCCACGAGGATGTCGTATTCGGGGAAAGGACCACGATCGGTATAGGCAATAGGGGTCCCATGAACGAGGCAGTCGGCAACAATGCCATAGCCAGGCTTGGTGATCACCCCATCCGCAGCTGCGACAACGTCGCTGTAGGACAGATCGTACGCATCCAGGGACCGGCCGTTGGCGAACCGAAAAGAGAGTGGGTGCTTGAAGAGAAAGATGGTGTTGGGGATTGCGGCAAGCCTGTTGAGGGCACTCCCCGAAAGGTCCAGATGAGAGAAAGCGATGAGATAGTGTTTCTTGTCCGGCTCCCACCCGATCAGTTGGCGCGTCTCCGCCGGAGTTCGCTCAGCCTTTCGGACCACGAGCGGAACCTGTCGCCGGTTGGGACAGGAGGAACAGTCTCCGTGCAAGGGCAACTGGAGCAGTAGATCACACTGCCGGTAACCTTCTTTGATCCAGGCTATGAGCAGGTGCCATGAAGGGTCCGCCTCAGCGTAGCCACCGTAAATCCAATCCCAGGTGAAGTTGCCAAGGCCTATGGCCGGTATTCCACACCGAGAGGCCGCCTGGAAAGGCAGAAAGGCAATGTCGGAAATCACCGTCTGAATCCCTTCAGCCTTTATGAAGCGGACTTCTTCAGCGACCAGTGCCTTCCGATTTTGATAGAGCGTCTGCAGCGCTTGCCGCGTCGCCGGCAGGTCGAATCGGATGCTGTCCTCCTGCACCAGTCCCACATCCAGCTGCTTTCTCCGGAATGGCAGGAGCTTTCCCAGCCGCTGCTCGACCAGGAACTCAGCAATGTCGGAAACCAGGGTGATCTCGAGCGAGGGATTTTGCCACAAGAGATGCCTTATGACTTCAAGCGAACGCACGGCATGGCCAAAGCCGTGGGGAGTAATGTAGTACGCGATCCTTTTCACTCTCTTTTCATTCTCCTCATCCTGACCAGGCGCAATTCCGGCATCCGTTGTCTTCATCTTCAGTTGCACAGCTATCCCCCACAGTGGCCAACATCCGCGCATCCATTGCACTCATCAACAGTCTGGCTATGGCCATGACACCGGAAATGAGGTAGAGTGATCGCACCCGCATGGACCAAGCGGAGTTGCGCCCCCCGGTGGGAATGAACCTCGAACGGGAGCGAAACCATGCCTGAACTTCAGACCCAGACCCGGCAAATCTCGAGCTTGCGCATGGGCAAATCACCCTTTTCCCTGCCATCCGGAACGGGGCAACCGGTAACGTCTGCTCACCCACTCAGCCTTCAATCCGCTGCCTTTTGTCCAAAATCCGATTTCCACCTTCTGACATCCGATATTCAAAACCAAACATCCAACATCGCACATCCCACAGCCAACATCCAACATCGCACATCCCACAGCCGGTATCCGAAACCCGATATCCGATATCCAACATCCAACGCCAGCCCCTCCGTAATCTTCTTTGATCTGGCACAGACCCTGGTAACCACCACCGCCCTCTCACCCCGTCGCCTGGTGGCCTCCAGGCTTGGGCTCTCCGAAAAGCAGACAAAAACGGTGGGACGGCTGATCATGACGCACCCGGCCACGGAACCATCCTCGCTCGCTCAGGCCCTGAAGAAGATTCTGGCCGATGTTGAGCAGTGGCAGCTTGAAAGGGTCCTGGAAGAAGTCTGGGAAGAACAACACCGGTGCCTGCGGGCTATTGACGGGGCCCCATCGGTTATGGCCACGCTCAAGTCAAAAGGATTCAGACTGGGGCTACTCTCCAATACCTGGCATCCGTTGCATACGGCGTTTCTCGATCGGTATCCGGAAATGGCTTCACTCCTCGACCATCTCGTCCTGAGCTACCGGTTGGGATGGAAGAAACCATCCGCTGAGATCTTTCGCCACGCCCTGACATTAGCCAACGCCCCGCCCGAACAGTGCTGGATGATCGGCGATTCCTACGAACTTGACATCGAACCGGCTCTGATGGCAGGCATGCACGCAATCTGGGTGCTCCGCCACCCGGAAAAGGAGCCCACGCTCCTGGCTCAGGTACTGCGGGGAGACAAACCGCCTCCGGACTCATCGGTTGTCCATCTTGGCGAAATCATGGCATACTTTACCGCGAAAGGACCGTTATGCTCGTCATCCTGATCCTGCTGGCCATCCCGCTGGCCATCAGTCTGCTGACTTATACCTTCTTCTGGTATGAGACCGCCAGCAGTCCTCATCGACAATACCTGGCCAACCTCACCAACGGCAAGGCTGGCCGGCTGCTGATCAAAGGAATCGTCTCTTCCTATCTCAGCATGCTGCTCACCGTGATCCTCTTTCCGACCAGCTTCCGACAGCGGCAGCCCGCACCAGATGCCGATTGCCTCCAGCCTCCCGTCATCCTTGTCCACGGGCTTTATCACAATGTCAGTGCGTGGACTCTCTACCGGCGGTGGCTTCAGGCCTCGGGTTTTGCCAACGTCTATTGCCTGGGTTACAGCAGCTGGAACCAGACCTTTCCTGCCCTGGTGAATAGACTGCAGCAGCTGCTCATCCAGGTGAATGAAAAGTTCCCCGACCAGCGGCCGATTTTGATCGGACATAGTCTCGGCGGTCTCCTCGCCCGGGCTTGTGCCCATTCAGAAGAAGGGACCGCTCACCTCGCGGGGGTGATCACGCTTGGCACTCCCCACAGGGGGAGCAGGCTGGCAGCCTTCGGCGTGGGCAAGCTGGCCCGGAGCCTGCTATTTGGCAGCCCCCTCATCGAGGCCCTCGAACGCGCCGCTGGAGCACCCGACTTCCCCTGTATCGCCATCTATTCACCCATTGACAATATGGTACTTCCGAGCCAGGCTCTGAAGACCACCGAAGCCGGTTGGGTGCATCACGAGACCGCTCCCATAAGTCACGTGACCATGCTCTATCACCGTCCGACCGCCATGCTGGTAATAGAGTATCTGAAATCCATGGCCAGCCCGGACCACTGAGGACCGCAACCGAGGTTCACCAGGTTCCCAGGCCGAAGCCTGCCAGCCTGTCCGAAGTACCCCGCAACCCGCTCAATCATTGCTGAGGCCGGGTTCGACCGGATTCCTTCATCCCCTCATGGGTCATAATCCCGTCTCAGCATGTCATCGTGCGTCGACCCCGCAGTCACATGTCGCCGTCGGTTGGCAGCTCAGCGTGTTGATCCTGTCGATACAGGAGTTCTTCTCATCAACGACCAGCAGGCCATTCTTAACCATAAAAGACAGGATCTGGGCCGAGACCAGCTGGGGAGAATGTTCCGCCGTCTTCACCACCAGTTCCGGGGCAAGGGGCAGCTCATAAGGGTCATCGATCCCCGTAAAACCTTTCAATTCTCCGCGCCGCGCCTTTTGATAGAGACCTTTCGGATCCCGTTCCTCGCAGACCTCGACGGGCGTATCGACAAACACTTCGACAAACCGGAGTCCTGCCGCCCGGTGCAGTTCGCGAGCCAACTCCCGCTCCCGGCGGTAAGGAGAAATGAAGCTGGTCATAGTGATCAGCCCGGCATCGGCAAACAGTTTGGCCACCTCGCCGATCCGCCGGATATTCTCTTCGCGGTCTTCCGCCGAAAAGCCCAAGTTCCTGTTCAGTCCATGGCGCACATTGTCGCCATCGAGCACGTAGGCCAGATAACCGAGACTGATCAGTTCATGTTCAAGGGTAAAGGCAGTGGTACTCTTGCCAGAAGATGGCAGTCCGGTAAACCAGATGGTGCAGCCTTGCTGCCTGAGCAGTCGTTCGCGGTCTTTCCGAGCAACATGAGTGCTGTGCCAGGTGATATTGGTCGCCTTGATATTCGTCATTGTTCCTCCGGATCTAGTGGTCAATCGATTTTCAGCCAGAAACAGGCATTCTCATGGATTCCTTCACCTCTTTGCCAGCTATCTATCACGCTTCTTGCGGAAAGAGCAAGGGACCACAACACGGTCGCACGCATTATCGGAAGGGTTCGATCATATGGCGGCCCGGGGCCGATTGCCAGGCTGAAAAGAGCGAGCACTTGCCTCTCGAATTCTGCCTCTGAGAGACTTGGGGCATCTTTTCAAGAACGGCGCAGGCGCAAAGAATCATATGGTTTTCAGGCTTCGCACTATTTGCTCGATCTTCTCCCTGTTTATCGGATCGAGTGACGATTTATTGAGCAATCCCATCATCGCGGCCCAACCGATGGCAAAGAAGAACCCGAGCACCCCTCCGATTGCCGTCCAAAGCACCTTTTGCGGGCTGTAGACATTCTCGGGAACTGCCGCTTCATCCACTATCTGGAGGTTTGAGGTATCCTTCGCCTCTTCCAGCCTCGCCGTTGTATACTGCTTCAATAAAGCTTCATAAAGAGCTTCCTGGAATTTCAACTCACGCAGTCGCCTGAGGTATTCAGTCCCCAAATCGGGTAGCATGGCGGTTGGGATAACCGGATTTGACTGATCGGAGATTCCCTGGCTTTCCAGCTTCTTACGCTGTTCGATCAAGACGTTCAGCTCTTCCTCAACCTTTCTCAAATCCGGATTCTGCTCGGTGGCATAAGTCTTCATCACCCTTAACTGGATCTCCTTGGCGGCACGCTGCGCCTCAAGGAGTGCAATGCCCTCGAGGGAAGCTCTTGCCTGATCCGGCAGCTGAACCGCCCCGGTGGTTTCCTGGAACCTCTGTACGGCATCTTCCGCGCGAGTCAACTTCTCGAAGCTTTCTCTCACCTGCTGCTCATAGAATTGCCTTTGGTTGCTTGCAGAGGTGACGGCAAGCTTATTCACCAGCTTTTGCAGTTCTTTCACAAAGGCATTGGTCATATCCGCGGATTTTTGGGGGCTCTTATCCAGCACGCTGACCGAAATGATACCACTTGCGGTATCACTCTCAACGATGAGCTGATCAAAGAACGCGAGCCTGGCATCATCGGCCGTAAAGCTGCGCCACCTTCCAAGGAACCGATCATTCTTATAGAATTCTGCAAGACCGAACTGCTTGATGATGGTATCGGCCACGGTCCTGGACTGGGTAAGCCCTACGTACATCTCAACGGGCGATGAGCCAAGGCCTGTTACGTCTCCCAGGATGGCGGCGGCACCCGAAAGCTGGGAGAGCATGGCAGACGCCGTACCGGCCGATTGCGCCGGAACTAGAAGCCGCGCAATACCCTGATACTTGGGGTTCATGATGAAGGTAATAATCAGGGTCATCAAGGCGAGAGCCAAGGTAACCCCAACGATCATCCGCTTCCGTTCCAGGAGTGCGAGGACCAGATCAAGCGGATTGATCTCACCGTCGTCGAGCACGGTCTTCTGTTGAACCGGCACGCTTTGTGATAGTTCCATAACCGTTTCATCCTTCAGTTGAGAAATAAGCCTTCGTGACAAGGCTGGGCAACGTCATGACCTTTCCCTGTGAAAGTTGGCATGGCCGACTCAGTCAACCTGAAACCCGGCCAGCTTCTGTCAGGCGGCTTCACTCCACCTTGATACTCAATCCGAATCCATGCTTTCGCACAAGAGACATCGTGCAGCCTAATCCTGCAAGTTCGATTCTGCTTGATCCAGGCTCCGGTTTCAGCCTCAAGCACGCTCAGCTCTGATTTCACTGAGAACGCAGGTACCCATACCGGTGAAGCAGTGGCCACGAGAGCAGCGTCACCAATATCGCATTTCTTTTCCCGAAACTCGTCTTCCAGGAGTAATTACCTCGCAGTGCTACTGTTCCTGTTCTGAAACGGCTGGGATTCCCGGAAACCATGTGATTCGGCCTGAGCTGGAGCGTTTTCTCTGCCGCCAGTGGTAATTCGGCGTTGTCTTCTCCGGCCAGGTTTAAAATCTTCCGCAGCTCCCCGCGAGGTTCATTGACAAGGTCTTCATACCGAATGATTACGTACCGTTCGGGCATATCGCTCCAATACATCTCAGCCATAATGTTCCACAGGTTCCACATGAGAGCGCTGCGGATGGGATTCTCCTGACGCATGTACTTGACTTTAAAACCGGTTGGCTGCCGCTGTTTGAGCGCCCACGAATTGGCAACCGCCCGAGAGTCCCTGATGAGGTGGATATAGTACACGTCGAACGATGGCACGAGGCTCAACAGATAACCATAAAGCGGGGACTTGGAGGAATCCACGATCACCCGTGAACCCGTCTGCTGGCATATCGCCCAATAGAGCTTCCTCAAGGTTTCGAGATAGTCGGAAAAAAGATCCCGAGCAAGCCATTCCCTCCATGGCAGGACAAAGAATGGAATATGCTGATACCTGGGATACCTCCCCAGCAATTCTGTCGCATGCTGGTGAATATCGGGGCCCGAAGCGGATCCGAAAGCACTTCTCAGCACCCCGGTCCACAAGCCGCACTCTCTGAATTCGAGACCACATCCGCATTGCCTGTTTTCAATCAGCCCAATCTTGCAGATGCTCCTCAATTCCCCAACGGAGAAGAAGCCCTCGAGCTGTCCCAGGATGCTATCCAGGAGGGTACTGCCACTTCGGCCGCGCCCAACGATGTAAAGAATCTTGATTCGATCCTGCATGGATTCTGTTCTTTCCTGGTGAAGGGTGATCTCACGCCACCGAGTAGCCACCCGGCGTCCTGGCCAGTACTTTCCGTATGTAGGCATGTTGCCTGATAAACCTCGCCACACAAATATATAGAAGCCAGCACGCCGGTGGAGAACTCAACGTATAGCCCGTCGTCATTCCCGAAATGCTCAGGAAAACAAACAGACTTGCGGCCAGCTTGCGGTTGAAGTGAGCCTGTCCCAACACATAATCAAAACCGCTGTCAGTTCCCGGGGGAACTCTGGACCGGTCAGGTAGAAATCGCATGATACCCAGGGTCAATACCAGCAGGAAAAGCAGGGTACCGATCAATCCCAGCTCACACAGCAACTGCAGGTAGGTATTGTGGGAATGCTGCCCGCCCTCGGCCACATGACGAGTGATTTCCTTGGGATAGGTCCCGGAGACTCTGATCGCAATGAGACCCGGGATCAGCTTCTGAACCTTCACATTGACCTGCTCAAAACTCCCTAAGCCCAGCCCCGTCAGAGGGCTGGTCGTTATGAACTGCACGGCCCGTGACCACAACAGAAAGCGAGAGAGTACATTTTCGTCTTCCTCCAGATCGGTGAGCCTGGAGCTCAGGACAATGACGGAAAGCAGCACAATGATGAACGCCAGGACACAAAAAGCTAACGCTTTCAAGGAGAGTTTGAATTTGCTCACCGCGTCCCAGATGAACGGCATGACCAATAAAAACACGATGAACAACAACCCTAACGTTCGTCCCCGCGATTTAGTGAATGCAAACGCGAGCGCAATAACGATCACCATGCCTATCGTCAGCAAATCCACTTTTACCGGAACAAATTGATTGCCTCGATACTTCTCAACCACTGCGACAAAGAAGAGCATGATAGGCAGCGCCAAACTGCCGGCCATCGGTCCGTGCCCGTCCAATGGGCCTCGAATGATGTCGCCTTGAACAAACTTGACCCCCATAACTGAAAAAGACGGCATAAGGAAATAACACCACAGCAGAACAGAAGAGACGAGAAAACCCGCAACGATGGTTGATCGATATAGCGCATTTTCAAATCGGACGGTTGGTTTGATCATATAGATCAAGGGGAGAAGCGCTAATGTATAAAGGATCTTTAGATGCTTCTTGCCAAAATCAATTAATGTTATCCCCTGGAGCGTATTGTTCATGGCGATGTTTACCGATAAATAGAGCAAAAACAACGCGATTACGAGGAACTCACGCGGAATGCGCAGAGGAACGCTCATCTTCCAGGAATAGCGAACCAATAGGACAAAAAGCCCTACCACTACCGTGCTGGGGATGAGATCCTGCATATGGGTGAGCACGAAAACAATGCCACTCATTCTTTGGATGCTCCAGCCAGGTCGAGCTCATTTTCAGCCCATGCACGATCGCCGAGTCGGCCCACCATTGGTTGCCGATGATGGCAGTCGATCAGAAAGATGGTGTGAGTAGCTGCTGAATGCTGCAATATGTTCTATTACCTTAGCAGGTTCGAGCTGGCAGCGACCTTACCGCCATCCTCTTGGCTCGGAACGACGCTGTCTGAGCTCCGTTGCAGGGTCGCTCCTTTGGCACCACGTCTTTTCCAGAGTCCCCATCCCAGAGAAATGGTGCTGATCCCGAGATGCTTCCGGACAAGATAGGCAGCTGCGAGGTTTCTGGACGCCAGACAAACAGCCGATGCCCAGGCCGCGCCAACCACTCCGTACACCGGCGTCAAAAGTCCATTCAAAGCCAGATTCAACACCAATGCAAACAGGGCATTGTTCCGCACGGGCCGCTCATGTCCACTCATCAGGAGGAGCTGCCCGACCGACCCGGTTATGGTATTAACGAACTGGCCGGCCGCCAGAATGACCAGCACCCTGCCATGCGGGGCAAACTGAGGACCAAACAAACCCATCACCCATTGAGGGAACAACCCCAGGAAGAGCAAGACCGGTCCCGCAAACAGAGTCATCAATGCGGCTGCGTTCCGGGCGAGCGAGCTCAGGGCTGCCATATCGCCCTTGTGATAAAGCGCAGCATATTTCGGTGACGCAATACTGTTGACGGCCAGCAGGATGAAACTGGTCAGCGCCGCCGTGCGGGAAGCAACATTGAAGACCCCGACATCGGCACTGGTTGCCCAGATGCCCAGCGCAAGAGAACTGCTCCATGTTATCACCATGTTGATTAAGGAAACCCAGAAAAGGGGGAGGCAACTCCGCAACATTTCTCTCAGATTGCACGACGACCTGGCGGTTCGGAGCTGCGGGGTAAGGGCCCGCCACATGAACGCCGCAAGCAGGAATGTCAAGGCCGCCGCTGCAAGGTATGCCCATAAAGCACCTTCTACTCCCCACTCCCGACCCAACAGCCAGAGCCCCAGCAGGGAAAGGAGGGACAGGCAGAGCCCATGCTGATCGACAATGGCCGAGGCGAGGATATACCTGAGACCCCTTAGCATTTGAGCATATAGAAGAGTCAGGCTCAAGGGCACGACCGACAGGGACATCCAGCGCAGTGGCAGTATCAATTCAGGCTTGTGGAACACCGTCTCGGCCAGTGTGGGAGCGAACAAGTACATGCCTACGGAAGAAATCGTGGCGGCCGCCACCGCAAGCAGCATGCCCTTGCGACTCACTCCCTTGACCATTGACCAGTCACCCACCCCCGCACCGGCAGCGATATAGCGCAACAGGGTGGCATCCAGGCCCACACGCCCCACCACCGTGGCGATGGCCGCGATGCTCAGGGCCAGAAAGAAGACACCGGCACCATCCGCTCCAAGCATCCGCGCCAGCCACAGGCTGAACGCGAATTCAACGCCGGCGCCAAGCCCCTTTGCAACGAAGGCTATGGAAGCCCCCCGGAAGACTTCCCGCATGTGAATGTCGAGATCACCGATTCTCGCCAGTATGCGCTTCATGCTCGTCGCCAAAGGGTGGGTGGAGACCCGCAAAGAATCTCACGGATATCCATATCTAACACGCAGCGGATGAGTCAGCAGTCCGACTCTCTTCCTGTCCGCTCTTCCCATTTTTGATTCCCATTCATTATCCAACCGGAGGGTCACGGTCCCGTGGTTGAAACGTACCGGGTTTCCCGAGACGGTATGATTCGCTTTGAGCACCACCCGGTCAGAGCCGATAAAGGGTAGCTCTCCTGGATCTTCACCGATGAAGCTCAGAATATTCCCGATAGACCGTTGAGGATCGCCCATCAGATCCTCGTACCGGAGCATCATATAGCGGCCACGGGATCGGCCCCACAGTGCTTCTACCATGGCATTGACCGTGCTCCACCGTAAAGAGGATTGGCTGGCGTTGAACTGGCGCCGGTAGAGCGGATCCTCCTGCGCCAGACCGCTCCTTGCTTTCGCCGATTGCCGCAACCAGGAGTAGGCAACGGCGTGCGGGTCCCGAACAAGATGGACCACATAAACGTCAAGGGACGGTATCAATCCCAGGGAAAAGCCGTAGGGAGGGAACTTGGATGAATCTATGATCACCGCACTGGATGTCACTGACTGAATCGACTGATACAGTTTCCCAAGCGCATGCAGGTAAGGACCGACCAGACTCCTCAGCAGTGCCGGCCCGCCTGGAGCAAAGATAAGAGGGAAATGCCGCAGCTTGCAGCCGGCTTCGAACTGATGGAACAGCTGCTCAGCGTCAAGTTTGTCCGGGTCGCCAAAAGCATCCGCCAGAATTGACCGCCACACTCGACAGGCACGAATGCGCGTGCCGCATCCACAGAACAAATTCTCGCGATACCTCCTTGCCCACAACCACAATTCGCCAACGGTAAAAAAACCGTTCAGCTGCCCGAGAATATTGTCCAGAAGGGTGCTGCCGCTTCGCCCCCCGCCGGTGATGAACAGAACTTTTGTTCTGGAATCCATAACATCACCAATGGAAACCATATGGCAAACAACCCTCCTGTGGGAAAAATCTCGGCTCATCGCACATTAGCGTGAGAGGTACCCAGCTCAGCGAAAGCCCTGAGCCTGAAGTTGTGAAAATTTCTGTATCCGAAAGCGATGCGCATGATGACCCTCAGCACGCCGTTGAGGGCCTCGACGAATCCATTGGTAATTCGCTCAATAAAGTAGTTGAGGATCTCCTCCCACCAATTGCGGAGGGTGATGATGAACTTGGCCAAGTACTTGTTGCCGGTCCAGCCGGCTTTGAGAATCCAAACAGAAAAGAACCGCTCGGCCTTGTGTCTGTCGTGGACTTTATCGAAGATCCTCCGGAATTCCTCTTTAAGCAGGTACAAGGTTCGAAGCTCCGGACACAGATTGAGCAATCGGATCAATTGCGCTTCCTCTGAAGTTGACAAGTCGGATCGATTCCGCACAAGGAGCCAACGGCTACCCTTGATTTCGGATCGCATTTCGGCTGAAAGCTCCTTCTGGTGCGCGGTGCGAAGTTGCGTCAATCGCGTGTTCAGTTGTTTCATGACATGGAAGCGATCGACCACCACCTTCGCATGGGGAAGCTTATTTCGTGCAGCTTGATGATAGGGCGCCCACATGTCCATTGAAACGAAGCGGATGGACTTTTGGTCTTCAGGGCTGAGGGTATCGATCCAGGTCTCCAGAGTTTTCTTCTCCCTATCTGGAAGGACTGCCAGAATGCACCTCCGGTCGATGTCTGAAATGACCAGCGCAAACTGCCTGTGGCGCTTCTTGAGGGAGATTTCATCAATACCCAGCACCCTTATGGTTGCTGCCCCAGAGGCCTTCCCTTTCAGTGCGGCAGCCCAACGACTGAAGATCTGGCGAGTCGTGGCGTGGCTCAGTCCCTCTCGGAGTGAAACCGCTTTGCAGGTACCACCAAGACATGATTGATAAACGTGTCTCTCGAAAGCTGTGGATTGCCTCCGGTGAGAATCCACGAACGACAACTGTTCGGCAAAAGTGCGGTCGCACTGTTCACATCGGAACCGGCGGGCCATAAAATGCAAAAACGTCTTCTTACCCCATACATCCAGGTGCCGGATGCATCGATGCTCTTCCTCGTGAACCGCCGTGGAAAAAGCGCCACAACGAGTGCACCGTGCGATCTCTTCGCGATGAGCACACCAAAGATGGAGCACTTCATGCTCCCCTTCTCGCCGCATTGCATACATCGTAACGATCAGCGTCGCGATGCCCAGCAACTCGGTGAGCGTCTCATCCGCAACCGCTCTAAAATCTGCCTGGCAAATTCGTTTCACGGCCCGGGCGGCATCCTTTACGAATGGAATAATGTACGGAATCAGTTTCATGGGAACACCTCGCGGTTAGGGTTATCCCATGCTTATCTATACTCATTTGACCTCGATGTCCCGTCAAAACTGAACTCCGACAACATTTTTCACGCTAATTTGCGATGAGCCAAAATCTCTTCAACTGCAACGACTGAATCATCCGAATTAGACGAACCCCTGCCGTACCCTGCTTGTTAAAAATGAGTGAAAAATGATCCTGTCGTATAGCTTAGCGCAGAAAATTGGTCAATAGCTGAAACTCGGGCCTCGAGGGCGATTGCCGCTAATCGAGGAAGCCCGGCGGCAGGGAGCCGATTCCGGCCATGAGCAGACGGAACGATGCTGACCCCATGCTTTCAGTATCCATCCAGCAAGCAGGCTCTGAACCGAACCTGCCCTCCCCCCCGAATGCTCAGGGGAACTCATGCCCAAGCTTGAATCCGGGCGCGGATTGTGTGATAAGCAAACACCATTCTGAGTGCAGATGCAAATGCGCCGTCAGGAGGACCAAACAGGTGAAAATCATTATTGTCGGTGCTGGTGAAGTCGGGTTTCACATCGCCCAGAGGCTTGCGCAGGAGAGCAAGGAAGTCGTTGTCATCGATAAGCGGGCCGATGCTTTGCGCCGCTTCACCGACCTTCTCGACGTGAAGACCATTCACGGCTCCGGCAGCAATCCGAGAGTGCTGGAAGAAGCGGGCGTCAAGGATGCGGAAACCTTCCTCGCGGTCACCGACAGTGATGAGACAAACCTGGTTTCCTGTCTTTTCGCCAACGGCCTTTCACCCGGCATCAACAAACTGGCTCGAATCCGGGATGAAGGCTATTTCCAGTACGAGCCGGAGCTGACCAAGCGCATCCTGGACATTTCGTCAATCATCAACCCCGAAGTGGAAGTGGTGAAGACCATCCAGCGGGCGATCGCCACTCCCGGCACCGACGACGTGAGCGAGTTTGCCGACGGCAGGATCAAGCTCATCAGCATTCGAATTGCATCTGACAGTCCCGTCCGAGGCATCACCCTCCTGGACCTGCGCAAGCGCACCGGCGAGCTGCGATTCATCGTGGGAGCCATTCTCAGAAATGACCGACTGATCATCCCCTTTGGCCAGGATTCCGTCGAATCGGGAGATACGGTTCTGTTTGTCTGCGGCACCGAGGAGATGCAGGAGATCCTCTCGATCTTCGGGATTCACACTGAGGTGCCGAGAAACATTCTCGTCGTCGGGGGCGGGAACATCGGTCTGCGACTGGCACAAAGCCTTGAGAAAACGTACCACTTGCGGCTCCTGGAAAGAGATCGGGAACGATGCAACGTTCTTGCCGCGCAATTGGATCGCACCGTCATCATCAACGGCGACGGCACCGATCAGGCCCTCCTCGAAGAAGAGAATATCCGGAGAATGGATGTGGTGGTGTCCGTGACCGGAAACGAAGAGACCAATGTCCTGCTCTCGCTGCTTGCCAAGCGCCTGGGAGCGAAACGAACGATTACCCGCATCGACAAGTTTGCTTATATTCCAATAGCCTCCGCCATTGGCCTCGGCACCATTGTGAGCTCCCGGCTTTCCGCCATCGGCACCATCCTGCAGCACGTCAGACGAGGCAAAGTGATCTCAGCGGTTTCTCTCAAGGGCGAAGAAGCCGAAGTGCTCGAAGCGATCGCCCTCGAGACTTCTGAAATTGTCGGCAGACCCCTCAAAGATCTGCATTTCCCAGACGGGGTAATTGTCCTGGCGATTTTGAGAGGAAAGGAGAGTTTCATCCCCAACGGCAGCACGGTCATCAACCCCCAGGACCGGGTTGTCATTCTTGCCACGCGGCAGAGCATCCAGAGCGTCGAAGAGCAGTTGGCGGTGAAATTGGAGTACTTCTGAGATGCGATGGAGCTGCATCCTCCGAGTCGTAGGGGCTCTGATCATCTGCATCGGGCTGACCATGCTCTTTTCCCTGGGCTTTGCCGTCTATTACAGAGACGATAGCCAGCTCCCTCTCCTGGAATCCCTCGGGCTTGCCGTCGCACTGGGCGCATCCCTGTTCCTTCCCTTCCGACGAGAGCGGGTCCTCTCCATCAACCACCGCGAGGGAATGGCCATTGTGACTCTGAGCTGGGTTGGCTCCAGCCTGATCGGCGCCCTGCCCTTCTATGTTGGGAATGTCTTTGAAACCTTCACCGATGCTTTTTTCGAGTCGGTGTCGGGGTTCACCACTACCGGTTCGTCGGTTCTTACTGACATAGAGGTGGTGGCACCGGGCTTCCTCATGTGGCGAAGCCTCACTCACTGGCTGGGAGGCATGGGGATCATTGTCTTTTCGATTGCCATTCTGCCCTTTTTAGGAGCGGGCGGTATGCAGCTCTATAAGGCCGAAGTCCCGGGCCCTGCCCCGGACAAGCTGAAGCCCCGCATCCGCGACACTGCCATGGTTTTGTGGAAGGTCTACCTGTTCTTCTCCGTAGTTCTGACCGTACTCCTCATGGGCGGCGGGATGAATCTCTTCGACTCACTCTGCCACACCTTCGGAACGATGGCAACCGGCGGTTTCTCCACCAAAAACGGTTCCGTCGGCCATTATAACAGCGCCTACCTCGACATCGTCATCACTCTCTTCATGTTGATCGCCGGCCTCAATTTCTCGCTCCACTACCTTGCCCTCCTCGGAAAGCCCTCGGCGCTCCTGAAGGACCCCGAGGCCCGCTTTTTCATCGGCGCGGTCACCATCTTCACGCTGGCCTGCACTGTGAGTGTCCTGGGCTCAAGCTATGACTCTTTTGGCGCGGCACTCCGCTACTCGCTCTTCCAGGTGGCGTCAATCATTACCACCACCGGCTTCGTCACTGCCGACTACGAAAAGTGGCACCCGCTTCCCCAGCTGATCCTGGCTTTCTGCATGTTTCTAGGGGCCTGCGCGGGTTCAACGGGTGGCGGCATCAAGTGCATGCGCGTCATGCTCATGCTGAAAGACACCTATCTCGAGCTGCTCAGACTGATTCATCCCCGAGCGGTCCTCCATGTGAAGATGGGCCGACGTATCGTACCAGACGAGGTCATGAAAGGCATCTGGGGGTTCTTCATGATCTACCTGGGGTTTTTCATTGTCGCCTCATTCCTCCTGTCCGCCATGGGAGTGGACCTGGTGAGCGCCTGCTCCGCCGTGGCAGCCACTCTCGGGAACATCGGTCCAGGGCTGGGAAGCGTTGGTCCGGCGGACAATTTCGCCCACCTGCCGGCTCTCGGAAAATGGCTGCTCTCGCTCTGCATGCTGCTGGGGCGGCTTGAAATCTACACCGTGGTCGTCCTTTTGGTGCCGGAGTTCTGGCGTAAATAGGGCCGGCGGATACCAGTTTCAATGACAGGGACTATTCAACTACCCATACCGTACAATTCTTGGCAGTCCTGACAATTTTTCCTGAAACGCTTCCGAACAAAAATTCTTCCTTATGGGTGAGTCCTTTTCTTCCAACGACCAGAGTACTATATTCCGTCTGGTCAACTTCGGCGAGAATACATTCTGCCATCGAAGGACAATAACGGACCGTCGACCTCACCAATACATCTCCAGGATCGAATCCGGTATCGATTAGAATATTACGATATTTTTCAAGCATCTGTTCGACTCGTTGGCGATATTCTTTATACCATTTGTCCTTATCCGATTCAGATTGAAAATAGTCCTCTTCCGGCTCACTGATCACATGCAATACTGCAACTTTAAATCCTTTGATTCCTCCCAGGAGTTTTCCAACATAAGTTACGGCACGTTGGGCGTTTTCCGATTCATCGACCGCAATCAAGATATTACGATTGATTTCAAAGCTCATTGACTCCAGCTCCTCTTCTGAGAAACAATCTCACAGGATACCCTCCCGCTTGATCATTCTCTGTCAACACATCAAGCAAGATGCCATGGAAACATTCAATTCCAGGTTGTCATGCCGGTTTTGGCAATGTTGACTGGACTTCGCGGAGATCGTCAATCAATTGTGTCGTATGATCGTAGAAAACGTTGGCACCCTTTGAGAAGTGCATCAGGATACGGTTGAGATTGTCTGGGATATAGGAATAGACTTTCTTCAGGTTGGCAATGCGATTTTTGAAAACAATATTAACATCTTCGTCCATCAAGCGAGCGAGTGAAGGGTCGTCTGACCTTCTCAGATCCTGATATACAATGTCTCCCATACCGACCAAATACATCAACACATTGCCAAGACCAAAAAGATCATATCCATACATGTTTTCCCTGTGGCGAAAATTGTAATCAAAATCAATCCATCGATATTGTTTGCTTTCACGGTCGATCAAAATATGATCTCTTCGGATGTCGCCATGTTTTTCTCCATGATCATGGAGAATGCGAATGCCTTCGACACAGAACATAAAATGGTCCAATACCCCTGGAAAATATTCATAAAAATAGGTCTCATGACTCATGGTCCTTGAAATTTCGCTGATATGTTCTGCCAACGATACTCCATAGATGAATTCAAGGATACGGACAATGTTGTCATGGTCGTCTTGTACTGAATAACCTTGCATGAAATTGGGATGACCCTTTACCAGATTGAGTATCCGAGCTTCTTTTCGAGGACTTCGGAAGCACTCGAATTCTATCCCGCCGATCCGGGCGATGAATTTTTCGAAAAATACCAGTTTGATGATTTTTGTCATTCCTGAACGTAGATCGATTGAACGTTTGACCCAGAACTTTTCTTCCTCATCGAGCCCAAATCGCCCTTCTTTCGCATTATGGCGGATCAGGAAAGGACTCCCATCAAGGATAACGATATCACCATATTCGATACGGAAATAATCGGTGGTATCCTTGTACACTTTGAAGCGCTGTCCCGACACCTGAGGTAACCATCTGGAAGCGAGTTCCCGTAATGCTGCCTGAGAGAAATCTGAGGATGTCATGCTAAATTCCAGCTATTGTGAAGAGATTCAATCAATCCACCCAAGACCGCGAGCATTGACCGACTTGGAAACGATTTCGTCCATATCATAGGCACATGCGGTCTTTAACAATCACTCACTGTCAGCAACCTTCCAACCCGATTATAACGGTTCAAGTCAAGCCAGACTGAGGTGAATGCTTCAATTAGAACTGGTGGCGGCAGTCCGCACTGCCGACGCTTGCCCCGGAAGCCTGGTGAGGATCACAGCCATCCCAGGAGTTTGAGACCGTCCCGAATCAGGGCAACCGCCAGAGCCCACAGGAGCAGCCCCAGCAAACGCATGGTGTACCGATACCCGCTTCCTGCCAGAAAAGTGGCTGATTTGCCAACCACCATGGAGAGCAGGATTTTCGAGCCAACCAGCATGGTGTAAAAGCCGCCGATGAAAGCCAGGGGAGCCATACTGCTCAGCTGGAATGCTTTGACCATGGTGGGGACCCCCACACTGAACCAGAAAAGGTACGGATGTGGGTTGAGGACATTGGCCAGGATCCCTTTCGCCAGGGACCCTGGTTTGGCGGCAGGAGAAGCAGGCCCCAACTGCGTCGGCCGCATGGTGTCGCACCCCATAAAGACGAGGAACAAACCGCCGGCAAGAGAAAGGACTCCCAGCACGTCATGAAAGCTGGACAGCTTTGCGATGGCGACACAAGCCAACGCGATGATCGGCAAATCAGTGATAACGGGAGCAAGGGCAACCTTGACGCCCGCTTTGACTCCATGTTGCAGAGTCTCCGAGATAACAAGGGCCAGAAGAGGACCAGGCGCAACACCGGCCGAGAGGCCCAAGGCGGCTCCGATTGTCAGAGAATGGATCATCTTCGGGGTCCTGTCTTCGTCAGTCCTTCGCCGAACGTCCTGTCAACCAGGACTCAGGTGGCTTCCTCATCGAAGATAACGCCTCGAATGGTGGCATCCCGGGCGATCCTGAAGGTTGAGGTAACCTCCATGACAACCCGACCCTCAGCGTCGCGAATCTCCGCCCGCCCCTTCAGGGTCCGTCCCTCCCGGTGCACAACCCTCGCTTTCGCGGTCACCATCCCCTGCCTGATGGGGGCATGGAATTTCGCCTCGAGCAGGATGGTCGCGAAATGCGACCGCGGTTCGATAATGCTCTTGATGGCCATGACCGTAGCCGTATCGGCCAGACTCACCAGTGCTCCCCCATGCATCAGACCTGCGCCTTGGGCGTAGTCGACGTGGAAGGGCATGGTCAGGACCGCCCGCCCGTCGACCGCTTCCAGGATTTCCATGTTGAGGAGCCGCTCAAAGGGCGCGCAACTGATCCAGCCGTCCATCTGGAACCGGTGCGGTCCGGTGGATTGAGTCTCAGTCACTACTCCGTCTTTCTTCATCGGCTCGCTGATCCTTTCAACACCGTTACCAGGGGCGCCGCCGCTGCCCTCAACAAGTGTGCGGGGCCAGTCTCCGCATGGGAAACAATACTCGACCGTCATCACCAACGGGTGTAGCGCGGGTGTTGCGGCCCCAGGACGCACTGGCGCCACGGCCGTTTTCCTGCCTCGCCGCTTTCAGGGCGAAACCGGCGAACCGGACCCGACCGCGGATGGGCTGAACAGCATGCATGTACCATTTTACAGCTTGTTCGACCATACCATCTCTTTCACGTCCAGGAATTGTCGGCTGAGATTGCGGCGCCATGAGCGTCAAGCATTGAGGCGGCGACCTGAACCGGGGGCAATATGTGCTTGACAACATCCGGCACAGGTGATACCAAAAAGTTCTTTAAATTGCAATCACTTACCACCCCATCGAACCCATGCTGGAGAAATGAAAGAAGCTATGGCAGATCTGAAGGCCCGGCTTTCCAGCTGCAGGACTCAAAGAGACCGTGAGCACGATGACGCGCCGCCATGACCAGCGCCTCCCGCGGCCGCCGAACTACTGTGGCCGGATTCTGAGCGAAGACTACAGCGAGGCTTTGAAGCGGCGCGTGGTCGAATGCTGCCAACGATACCATGCTTTCGAAGAAACCGGTACCCTCGCCATTCCTTATGTTGCCGCATGGCACCAGGAAAGCCATACCATCTGGTATGAATACGCCGGCCAGCGACTCGCGGATCTGCTCGATTGTCGCTTGACGGAGGTGGCCGAAGTTCTCCGTGATTGTGTTGTGGATCGCCGCATTTATAGCTCCATGAACTCGGAAGTTGGTATCAGCAAAGAGATCAAGAGCCGCGAGGAGTTGAGCGCCGCCTGGCGGGAATTGCGCGAAGAGGGCCAGACCGCCGGTGCCATCGAGGCGGTATACAAGATTGCCGTACGCAGGGGCCATGTCATCTGGCTCAAGGATCAGGCCACGATAGAGTGCTTTGAAGCAGATCGGATCTGCTTGTCACCCGGATTTCTGACAAATGTCTCCAAAGAAATGGAGACGGAAGATGAACTGGAACAGCATCGCAATCACCTCGGAACCGTGGTTCAGGCGCGGACGGCCGAACTGACCCGGCTGAACGAGCAGTTGCGATTGGAAGTCGTCGAACGCGCCCTGGCGGAGGAAGCGCTGCGGGAGAGTGAAGAAAGGTATCGAACGATATTCAATCATGCCCCTCTCGGCATCATGCATTGCGACGCCGACGGGATCATCCGAGACTTCAACGACACCTTCGCGCAAATTATGGGGGGACCGGGAGAGAAGCTGCTCGGTTTCAACATCCTCAGGGAAGTCAAGGATCCCGGGATGTTGAAAGCGGTCCAGGATGTCATGAATGGGCAGCCAGGCTACTACGTCGGAGACTATCGGTCTGTTACTGGCGGGAGAATCACTCCCATGAGAGCCATTTTGCGGCCCATGGTTTCGGAAGATGGCCGGTTCCTGGGCGCTGTCGGGCTGTTTGAGGATGTCGCCGAGCGCCATCGGGCGGAGATCGCGCTTCGGCAGTCTGAAGAGAAATACCGCGATATTGTGGAAAATTCGGTCGAGGGCATCCTGCGCAGCGCCCCAGATGGGAGTATTCTGTCAGTGAATCCGGCCCTTGCCAGGATGTTTGGATTCGCGTCCCCCGAACAGATGGTCCGGGAGGTTCGCAGTATCGGGGCGGACCTGTATCGCCGCCCCAAGGAGTGGCTGAGGCTGCTGGTACGGTTGCGCCGTGAGAGTCAGATATTCGGCCACGAAGCAGAGATGCGCCGGCGGAGTGGCGATACCTTCTGGATCTCGATCAACACCCGATGCGTTTACGCCCGGAACGGTGAGATAGCCTTCTACGATGCATTCGTGACTGACATCACGCAGCGCAAGCAGATGGAGGAAGAAAGGGAGAAGCTGGAAGCCCAGCTGCGGCAGGCTCAGAAGATGGAGGCGATCGGCACTCTGGCCGGCGGCATTGCCCACGACTTCAACAATATTCTTGCGATAATCATGACGAATGTGGAGCTTGCGGAGCTCAAACTCGGCGGCGAGTCACCCATTGGGCAGAACCTTCATGTCACCCTGAAAGCAATTCACCGGGCCAGGGATCTGATCAGGCAAATCCTCACCTTCAGCCGCGTGAGTGAGCAGAAGCCGCAACCGCTGCATCTCATACCCCTGATCAAGCAAGTCATGGAACTGCTGAGAGCGACGCTGCCCTCCTCCATCGAAATCCGCCGGGAGATCGAATCCGCAAGGGGTGATGATCTCATTTTGGCGGATGCCACTCAGGTTCACCAGGTACTGATGAATCTGGTAACGAATGCCGCGCATGCCATGCGCGAACGAGGCGGCCTGCTGACCGTGACGCTTGCCTGTGTTGGATTCGACCCTGGAGGCGGTGATCGGCCTGAGCAGCTCCATCCTGGAGAGTATCTCAAGCTCACGGTTGAGGATACCGGTCACGGTATGGACCGGACAACCGTCGAGCGAATCTTCGATCCCTATTTCACCACCAAGAATCCGGGAGAAGGAACGGGTCTCGGGTTGGCAGTCGTTCATGGCATTGTCAAAAGCCAGGGAGGGGCAATCCAGGTCTATAGTGAACCAGGGAGGGGATCGGCTTTCCACGTGTATCTTCCAAGGTTGGACAGGGCCGATGTGTCAGAGGCGATGGGTCTCGGTCAGATCCCCAGGGGCAGGGAAAGAATACTGCTGGTGGATGATGAAGAGGAGTTGGCACATGCCGGCAAGCAGATGCTCGAACACCTTGGCTATCGGGTCTGCACCATGACCAACAGCCTTGACGCACTGGTTCTCTTCCGTCAGCAACCACACCACTTTGACCTGGTCATTACTGACTACACCATGCCCGGAATGACGGGAGCGGATCTTGCTCGAGCAATGATGAAGCTTCGGCCTGATGTTCCGATCATTATCATGACCGGGTTCAACGAGCGGATCACGGAACATCAAACCCGCGAAATGGGAATTCGGGCCTTTGTGATGAAAGCGTTCACCATTCGAGACTTTGCCGAAACCGTCCGCAGGGTCCTGGATACGAAGTAGCACACGGCTTTCCCCTGTTTCGGCCGACTCTTCTTTCGAGAAGCCTTTGCGGCTGCAGCCATTCAAATATGCAAGAATTTCCTGGTTTTCTTCTCTTGGCCGTCCCGCCCCCTGTTTCCCAGCCCAAGCGCCGGGCCGCTGTCGGGGTTCCGCAGGCGACCGCGCCACGCGGCCTTGAAATCAGCCTTATGAACCCAATAAACACAGGTTCTGAAGGTTGCGAAGACCGTCTTTTGCCCGCCGGCAAGCACCGTGGACCCGGGGCAGACGGTAAAGAGAAGGATGAAAAACAGAACAGCGTAAGATTTCGCTTTCATGAGCTGCCTCCTTAAGAATTGTATTGCTGGGAACAACTTGGTCCAGGCACATGGCATCCTCCTTGTGGAATGAGGCACGGCCTGGTTACGGTCCACCTCTACCGCGCGGGTGGGACAAATCCTGTCCAACGATGGGAAAAATCTGGTAAGATTTTTTCAAGCTCAGGACGATTCTCGGAAGATTTCTGAACTGTCGCTTCCCAGCCGCAGGAGAACCTTATGTACGGCGAACAGATGGTGAGAATGTTGAGGGCGGTCGATTTGTTGAGCACCCCGGCGGGGGCGACCAAGCAGGAACTGGCGGATCACCTGGGAGTTGACAAGAGGACCGTGCAGCGGCTGCTCGGGTTGCTGGAGGAACTGAATTTCCCCGTGTACGACGAACAGGACGGCCCTTCCGGCGAGAAGACCTGGCGGATGGTGGACACCTACGTGATGAAGCTGCCCAATATCACCCTTCCCGACATCCGGCTGACGCTGCCGGAACTCATCGCGCTTTACCTGGTCAAGGGAGAAGCCCAGCTCTTTCACGGCACCGAGATCGAGAAGCTGGCCGACTCCGCTTTTCGGAAGCTCTCCTTCTTCATGCCGGAAGGCCTGTCTCGGCAACTGGCGAAAATCCAGACGCTCTTCGTGCCGTCCACCAAGTTTGCCAAGGACTACACCGGCAAGGAGAAGATCATCGATGGTCTCCGACGGGGAATGATCGAGCAGAAGCGGTGCGCGGTGACATACCACTCCTTCCGTTCCGGTAAAATAAGGAATTATGACCTTGACCCGCTAAGGTTCTTCGAAAACAACGGCGGCCTTTATATCTTTGCCTATATCGCTGAGTACGAGGAAATCCGCACCCTTGCCGTGGAACGGATCGAACGGCTGCAGGTAACCGACAACTCCTTCGGGTATCCCGAAAACTTCGATCCTGAAACACTGCTCAACTCGGCCTTCGGCATCATCTTCGACAAGCCGTTCCAGGTGAGGATCCGGTTCTCCAGGGAAGTCGCCCCCTATATCCGGGAGCGCATCTGGGCACCCAATCAGCGCCTCACGGAAGACGAGGCCGATGGCTCGCTCATTCTCGAGATGGAGACCAGTGGCTGGCTCGATGTCAAACGGTGGGCGCTCTCATACGGGATGCACGCGGAGGTCTTAAAGCCCCAGGAGATGCGCAAGGAAATAGCGGATGAGCTCACAAGGTCTCTCGGCCGGTATGACCCTGCACACACTGTCATACGCCAGGGTTCGGGGCGCGGGACGGCTTACGTATTGCGGGAAAGGGCTGTTGACGAGGAAATCATCCGATAATCATCTGACACTTCGCCAGAATCATCTGAGAATCTGCCGATCTCACGCACCACTCTAATGACACCCAATGTTTTGCCACGTCGACCAGTGATCGACTGACAAACCTACCTCAGCGACCGATGCGGCTTAGGTGCATGTCGGAAAATTCTCACGATTCGCGTTTCGTCATTTTGAATTGTTTCCGGTGCAGGTGCCCCGGACCCCGGCCAAAAACACGCCGGAGAAACGGGGTGGGCGGGCTTTTTAGACACCATTTTAGCAGGAAGGCGGTTGACGAAGGGGCTGATTCGGGGAAGCGCCGAATCACGCCCCGGAAAGCTTCCGAATCCGGGAGGCAATGGCGCCGCGTTGCCTCTGAAAGATCTTCGCCAGTACGGCAACGCTCTGGCCCTCATGGTATAGCCTGGTGAGCATTCTATCTTCCTCGTCGCTCCAGGGCTCATAGGCCCGGGGATGTTTCTTTCTGATCTCGATGAGCCTCTCCTCCGTGAACGACTCGTCTGGCCTCTTGGGCGGCAAACGGTCGACCAGCTCGTTCAAACCGGGTATCGGCAGTTCGCCATCGGGGATCTGTTCGATCACAATGTTTGGGGTTGAAAGGGGATGTCCAATCCCGAGTGAATCCTCTTGCTCACCGGCATCCGGTTCTGCTTCAGGAGAGGGAGCGGCGTGCTTCTGGAGGTGATCCAAAATAAGGTCGAGGAACTGTTTGCCGTAGAGTTCAAGCTTTCTTTCGCCAATGCCGGAAACTTCGCTCATGTCCTCGATGGTTCGCGGAAGGGTCCTGGCCATTTCCCTTAGCGTGCTGTCGTGAAAGATAATAAAAGGTGCAATACCTTGCTTTCTCGCAATTTCAAGGCGCAGCGTGCGCAGCTTTTCCCAAAGCTCTCCGGACGTGGGAGCGGATGGCAGGTCAGGCCTTCTGCGATCCGGCCTCATGCGCGACCTTCTCTCGGGTGTGACCGGCTCCGGGTCTTTTCGGAGAGCAAACTTTTCCTCTCCTCTCAAAACCGGCCAGGCCCTCGGCGCAAGGTGAAATCCTGCCTTGCCCTCAAGATCCACACTAAGGAGTCCCGCCGCCACGAGCTGGCGGAATACGGATTTCCACTCCTGCTTGGAGAGTTCTTTCCCTATGCCGAAGGTGGAGACTATGTCGTGGCCGAAGCGGCGGATGCGCTCGTCGTCTTTTCCCAAAAGAACATCGGTGAGATAGGAGGCCCCAAAACGCTGGCCGGTTCGATAAACGCAGGAGAGAGCCTTTTGCGCTTCGATCGTTCCATCCCGGGTCTCGAGTTTACCGGCGCAGGTGTCGCAGTTCCCGCAGGGTTCCGGCAGGTCCTCACCGAAATAGCTGAGGAGCACCTGTCTCCGGCATCGGGTCGTTTCGCAGAAGCCAAGCATGGCTTCCATCTTGCGCTGCTGGATTCTCTTGAACTGCTCGTCCCCTTCGGAAGCCGCAAGCATCTGCCTGAGCGTAACGACGTCCCCCAGCCCATACAGCATCCAGGCGTCGGATTTTTCGCCGTCGCGGCCGGCACGACCGGTTTCCTGGTAGTAGCCCTCGAGGGTCTTGGGAAGGTCCAGATGAGCCACAAAACGGACATCCGGCTTATCAATGCCCATGCCAAAAGCGATGGTGGCAACGATGATGACACTCTCCTCACGGAGAAATCGCCGCTGGTGCCTGAGGCGCAGTTCCTTCTCCATTCCCGCATGATAGGGGAGCGCCGTAAAACCTTTCCCCGCGAGCCAATCGGCAATGACATCAACCCTTCGGCGGCTCAGGCAATAGACGATTCCGGAATCGTTCGGATGTTCCGTCCGAAGGAAATCCAGCAGCTGAACCTTTTCGTTTTCCTTCAGTTCCACGCGATAGTAGAGATTGATACGATCGAGGCTAGAAATGAATTGCCCGGCGTTCTCGAGTTTGAGTTTCTCGATGATTTCCCTTCGTGTCACCAGATCGGCGGTAGCCGTGACGGCGATGCGGGGGATTTTCGGAAAGCGTTCCGGAAGGATTGAGAGCTGAAGATACTCGGGCCGGAAGTCATGCCCCCACTGGGATACGCAGTGGGCCTCATCTATGGCGAAGAGAGCCACCCGGGATTGGTCAAGGAGGGCTTGAAAACCGGGCATCATGAGCCGCTCCGGCGCCACATACAGAAGATCCAGCTGACCGTAAAGCACATTCCGCTCCACTGCCCGAGCTTCTTCCGGACTCAGAGTGGAGTTAAGGAATTCCGCTCGAATCCCGAGCTGTCTCACGGCATCTACCTGGTCCTGCATCAGGGCAATCAAAGGCGAGATGACGACCCCCACGCCGGGTCGGATCATCGCCGGAATCTGGTAGCAGATCGATTTCCCGCTGCCTGTCGGCATCAGGACCAAGGCATCCCGGCCCGATATCACCTGGTTGATGATCTCTTCCTGATGATCGCGGAAGTTGTCGTAACCAAAACGGGTGAGCAGGATGGCTCGCGGAGAATTCTCAGGGTAGTTTGGCATGGTCATACCATCAATGCGCGCATACACCAAGTTTAGCCTATTCGAAGCCTGCTGGCAGGAGGTTCAAGACAAACGTCCGAAAGATCCTGAATAAACTGTTAGGATGAACAAGGTCTTGCGGGAATTCCTCCAGATCGAAATGGTAGTGACTTATTGATGACTTAAACGAAAATGGCTTACAGTCTGCCAACCGTAAGCCATTGAATTTTCCTTGGTGGGCCGTCAGGGACTCGAACCCCGAACCTCCTGATTAAGAGTCAGCTGCTCTGCCAGTTGAGCTAACGGCCCTTCTAACCCGTCATCGGTTGCATCAGTCGAATTGGTCGACCTGCAGAACGCTGCGGGTAGATCGTTTCAGCGCCCGAAACCTAGCCAATTTCCGAAAACGTGTCAAGGCGAAAAAGTTTTCTGCCCCCAATGGGTTGCTAACATGTTGATAGATTTAATAGTTTGTGATAATGTGCGGGCGCTTTGAGGGTCGCGTTGGGCCGTAAAATACGGATAAATCTTTGGCAAAGGCGGACCACTGACAGTCACTCCCGACTACAGGCCAGGATAAAGCAGCAGCTATGCGCACCGTTGTCAGAAAATCAGCGACCCGGCACTCTACTGCCTCCACGTGCGCCCGGCCGGGCCAACGGGCAACGCTGCTACTGGTCTTCCTCCTGGCGTGTGCCGTCTTCCGAGGGCACGGAGCCGCCCAGGATCTGCTGTTGACCCAGCAGGAAAGAGATTGGCTGGCTGCTCATCCGGTGATTTCAATTGCTCCTGACCCGGCTTATCCTCCCATCGAGTATTTCGACCAGGAAGGGCGCTATCTGGGGATTGCTGCTGACTATATCAAGCTGGTCGAGCAGAAGCTTGGAATTCGCTTCAAGATCATACGACTGGAAAACTGGGACGACATCCTGGAAGCGGCGCGCAGGCGAGAGGTGGACATGTTCGGCGCTGCCGCCGCGACCCCGCAGCGCTCGGAATACATGCTCTTCACCAGCCCCTTCATCGAATTTCCGTCGGTCATCATTGTCCGCCAGACGGTCAATACCTCGCTAACGCTCGACAAGCTTGCCGGAATGCGGATAGCCATGGTTTCCAGGTATGCCGATCATGATTATGTCGTCAACCACTACCCGCAGCTGGACCTGAATCTGGTGCCTGCGGTCGATACCGGCCTGCGCAAGCTCTCCTTCGGCATAGTGGACGCCCTGGTGGGCAATCTCGCAGCGGCCACCTACGTCATTGAGAGGGAGGGTATTGGCAATCTGCGGGTGGCCGGCAATACGGGGTATGTCTTCCGGCTGAGTTTCGGGTGCCGCAACGACTGGCCCGAGCTGGCAGCAATTCTCGATAAAGTCCTTAGCCAGATCTCACCTCAGGAACGGGCCGCGATTCTCAAAAAATGGGTGAACCTCGAGCACTCGAGCCTGTTCCCCAACCGGCAATTCTGGATTAGTCTCCTGCTGGGCCTTGGGCTGGTTGCCTGCGCCCTTTTGGGGATGTTGCTGTGGAACCGCTCGCTGAGGCACCAGGTCCAGGCTCGGACGCAGCAATTGAACCATGAACTCGACAACCTCAGCCGGTCGCAGGAAGCGCTGCGACTGGCCAGCGCCTATCATCGGAACATCATCGAAACGACCATGGATGCCATCGTTGTCCTTGATCTTGAGAGCAAGATCAGCGATGTGAATGCCGCGGCCGAGAAGGTAGCCGGATATTCTCGCGCCGATCTGATCGGGAGCCGCGTAGCACGCTATTTCCAGGAACCGGAGAAGGTCATGGAAGGCTTTCACCGGGTGCTCACGGATGGGGTGCTGCGAGATTATGAATTGGAAATCCGACAGCCGGACGGTCGCACCATCTTTCTGCTCTGCAACGCCTCGCTCTTCCGGGACAGCACCGGAAAGCCCCTCGGCGTCTGCGCCGTCGCTCGAGACATGACCGAACGTAGGCAGGTCGAGGAGGAACTTCGCAGCTACCGGGAACATCTCGAGGAACTGGTCCGCGACCGCACCTCCACCCTGGCCATGACCAACGACCTCCTTCAGCAGGAAATCAACGAACGCCGGGGGACCGAACACGCCCTGCTGGATTCTCAACGGGCGCTGCGCTTCTTGTCCTCTCAGTTGCTGACCACCCAGGAGGAGGAGCGGAAACGGATCGCACGGGAACTCCATGACAGCATCGGCCAGTCGCTGGCTGCGATCAAGTTCAATGTTGAGAGTGTGTTGGACGCGCTGACCCGGGAACATTCCCGGACTGGGGTCAGGGCCCTGGCACAGATCATCCCGGTAGTCCAGAATGCCATCGAGGAAGCGCGCCGGATCTACACCGGACTCCGACCATCGATCCTTGACGATCTCGGCATCATTGCCACCATCGGCTGGTTTTGCCGTGAATTTCAGAAGACCTACACCGGCATCTCCATTGAACAGCAGATCAACCTGAACGAAGACGACATCCCGGAGCCTCTGAAGATTGTCATCTTCCGAATCCTCCAGGAGGCTTTCAACAACATTGCCCGCCACAGCAAAGCGGAGTTGGTGAACCTCTGCCTGGAAAGGAAGAATGGCCGGATTCACCTGACGCTGGAAGATAACGGCATCGGCTTTGACCTCGAAACCACCCTGGCCAGAACCAGCTATCCCAAGGGGCTTGGGATTTCGGGAATGAAGGAGCGGACTGAGCACGCCAACGGCTCCTTCCGGATCTTTTCGAGCAGCGATCAGGGGACCATCATCCAGGTTTCATGGCCGGCTTAGAATTTGACTCCTGGCTCCTGGCTCCTGGCTGTTGGCTGTTGGAGGATGTTTGATGAAATCGTATCGCAAGGAATTGTGGTTCAATGTGCCGGCTCGCCGGGCATTTATCAACATCACCGCGCAGGTGGCGGACAGTCTTCGCGAGAGCGGCGTAAAGGAGGGTCTGGTGCTGGTGAATGCCATGCACATTACCGCGTCCGTTTTCATCAATGATGACGAATCCGGTCTGCACCATGACTATGAGCTCTGGCTGGAGAAGCTGGCCCCCCACGAACCGGTGTCTCAGTACCGGCATAATGTGGGCGAAGACAACGCCGACGCCCACATGAAGCGCCAGATCATGGGCCGCGAAGCGGTCGTCGCGGTCACTGGGGGAAGACTGGATCTTGGGCCTTGGGAACAGATCTTCTATGGCGAGTTTGACGGGCGTCGCAAGAAGCGCGTGCTCGTTAAGATTATCGGGGAATAGCCCTGCACCAGCAGGAAGGAGAACGGATGAAGATTACGTCGAACCTGCACGGCTTTCTGTGGACATCTATGTCGGCCAATAACTGCAATACCTACCTCATAGACGGTCCTGCCCGCATCCTCATCGATCCGGGACATCTGCACCTCTTCGGACATGTGGAAAGGAGCCTCAAGGAGCTCGATCTCGGCCTGGACGACATCGATTTGGTGCTCACCACCCACTGTCACCCCGATCATGTGGAGGCGGTGAAGCTCTTTAAAGACCGTCCCGCCCTGTTTGCCGTGCACGAAATGGACTATAACCTCATGAAAGCAATGGGGCGAGTGCTGGGTGCAGCCTTCGACATGGATGCCTACACACCGGCCTTTTTCCTGAGCGAGGGCGATTTTTCCATCAAAGGCCTGGATTTCCAGATTTTTCACACCCCCGGCCATTCGCCGGGATCGATTTCCATTTATTGGCCGGAGCAAAAAGGACTCTTCACCGGCGATGTGATCTTCAAAGAGGGTCTCGGGCGGGTCGATCTTCCGGGCGGGAACGGCCACACCCTGAAGGAAAGCATCCAACGACTGGCGGAACTCGAGGTCGAGAAGCTGTTGCCGGGCCATGGTGACATCATCCAGGATGCCAGACAGGCTCAGATGAATTTCCGCCGCGTCGAACAGACCTGGTTTGCGTACATCTGAGCCACAGTACCGGTATGAACCGGACCCTCTCCGTGGGATCGCCGTGTTGAGCCGGCCGGGACCGACGCAGCGGTGAGGCTCGGGAGACCCGATCAGCCGGGCGACCCCATTTTCAGCGTGGCGAGGGCCTGGTTCAGGACGGTTTGGAAGCGTTCCCGGAGGTGCCCGGATTCAGCCGCCCAGTCGGGAGCGGCATCGCAATTGGGGACCACGGCCGAGCCCGAAATGCCATGCCGCTCTGCCAGCAAGCTTTGGATCTGGCGGCTAAGGGTTTCCGTAAGGCGGTCACGGGCCTCCCGGTATTCTCGAAAAATCGCAGTCAGTTCATCGGTCTTTACCCCGAAAACGTCGTGGATCAGATTCAGCGCCCAGGCATTGTCGCCATCGAGGTCCAGGCGGGGAGAAAGTTCCTCGATGAGCATGGCCGACCCGTTCAGCCGCGAGCCTTCCTCGAGGGTGCGCAGGTCGACCCTGAAGCGTTCCGGGCTGATGATTCCATCCTGAACCTTCTGCAGCAGCCCGCCGAGGCTTCCCTTGAACTCCGCCACAGCCTGTTCCCGCTTCTCATCTTCAGTCAGCGTCAAATGCCGCGTTCTTTCCATGACCAGTTCCAGGGTACTCTTGACTTCCGCCATCCAGTCTCTCCTTTGAGGCCGGCTACGCTTTCGGGCCGGTTGATTTTCACATTCCGCTGGAATATAGCATAATCCTCGGGATAGTAGTCACTCCCCCGCAAGCGCTTTTCCAGACAGCGCTCATCTCGTGGCAGGTCATCGGAGGTGCTCATGCACACGCCTATTGCAGGATCCGGCGGAAACGGCGCCAAAGCTTATCACTGCTCGAATTGCGGCGGTCTGGTCAGTTCTTCCGATCGCCTGCTGGCTATCGGCGACCAACAGCGCCATCAGTTCGTCAACCCGGCAGGCATTGAATGCCGCTTCTACACCTTTGCCTCCTGTCCCGGCGCCATGGCTACGGGCACTCCGACCCAGGAGTACTCCTGGTTTGACGGCTACGGGTGGCAGCTTGCTTTCTGCCGCGCCTGCGGCCTGCATCTGGGATGGCGGTATGCAGCCGCTGACCGGCAGGTCCGGCCTGCCGAATTCTGGGGCATTCTCATCACCCAGTTGCTGGCGCGCTGAAGACCACGGCGTGGCAACTGTAATTCACAGAAGGACGCTCAAGCAACCATGCCGGTGATCCCTCATTCTTCCTACCGCCCGCCACTGCTCCTGAGGCAAGGTCATCTTCAGACCATCTATCCCAACTTTTTCCGCCGCGTGGACGGGGTTGGGTACCAGCGTGAGCGGCTGGAAACACCGGATGGCGACTTCGTGGATCTGGACTGGTCCAGGATAGGGGCAAACCGTGCTGCTATTGTTGCCCACGGTCTGGAGGGAAATTCCACCCGCAGCTACGTGTTGGGGATGGTGCGCGCCCTCAACCGCCACGGGTGGGATGCGGCAGCCTGGAACTTTCGCGGCTGCAGTGGGGAACCCAACCGCAAGCTCCGCTTTTACCACAGCGGCGATACCCCGGACCTTCAGACAGTGCTGACCCGGGTCCTGCAGGACGGCTACCAGAAAATAGCCTTTATCGGTTTCAGCCTCGGCGGCAATGTAGTCCTGAAATACCTCGGCGAACGGGGCCGGAAGGTCAGCCCCAGGGTTGCCGCCGCCGTCGTCTTCTCGGTTCCATGCGACCTGGCCGGTAGTGCCCGCCAGATGGCCCGCTTCGAGAATCTTCTATACATGAAACGCTTTATGAAGCTCCTGCACGCCAAGATTCGAGCGAAAATGGAAACCTTCCCGGGCGCCATTGACGACCACGGCTACCAGTGGCTGCGCACTTTCCAGGAATTCGACGACCGCTACACGGCCCCGCTCCACGGCTTCAAGAGTGCTCAAGACTACTGGGAGCAGGCCAGCAGTGAGTCGCTCCTGGAGGCGATCACGGTCCCCACGCTGCTGGTCAATGCCCTGGATGACCCTTTTCTCAGCCCCTCCTGCTACCCTTATGCGAAAGCTGAAAACAACCCTCGTTTCTTTCTCGAAACGCCTCCCATCGGCGGCCATGTGGGTTTCGTCTCGCTCAACCGGGACGGCGAATACTGGTCCGAAACCCGGACCGTGGAGTTCCTGTCACAGCAGGCGGCGGTTGGCCACACTTCTGAAGGCCTCTCCTGACCACGGCGCTCTCTGACTTCCGGAAACTCTTGCCCTATCGGCTTTCGACCAGCTGAGCATCCTTCTTCGCCAAACCATGGGCGTCGTGCAATGGGGTCAGGACTTCTCTTCCTCATAATAGAAATCGTCGTGAATGGCCTGGGTGAGATAGCGTTCCGCAAAGACGTGGACCACCGCCTGCGGATTCTGAGCGAAAAGAGAGTCAAAGCGATAGGGGGCAAAGGGAGCGATATTGACCAGTTTTCGGAAATGGCGACGGAAGTACGGGTGGAGAGCATCACCAAAGGAATCATGGCGGAGGATCAGGGTGTCCATCAGCGACTGGACGGAAGCGGAATCGAGGCTGAGGCGGGTTTCATTTTCTTCCTGCAACGAATCCTGAAGGCACAGCATCTGTGCCAGGTCGCCCCCGGTGGGTGAGGGTTCGACGCGGACCTCACCGCCAGCGATGGGAATCGGTTGCAGCACCGGAAGCCGAGCGGAAAGGCAGCGAATTATCTCCCGGTAGCCAATGTAGGCGCCGTAGCTGTTCCAGTGGGAATCGGTTTTCCAGTAGAGCGGACCTTCAGGTTTGGCTCTGAACAAGGCCTCCCGAAGGTCAAGCACGGCGAGACGGGAATGGCGCCGCATATGCGCCATGAACTGATCGAGGCGGGTAGTGGAGCGGAATTTCCTGATGGTCTCCGGAAAATATTCGCCGTAGACGGTGTTTTTGTTGGGCACAATCACCACCAGATAGGGAATACCTCTTGCGGCAAAAACCCTCTCGTTGGCTTCCAGTTGCTCCTGGAGCTTCACCAGTTCCGCCGATGACAGGGGAATGGTCCCACGCCAGTCGTTCACGGTGTTACCGTCGGCCAGCGCTTCGGAATGGTAAAAAAGCCAGGAATCCTTGCCCAGAATGACGCTGGCGACCGGCGAAACCCCCAGGCAGGTCAACTTGAGCATGCTGTTCCAGCGGATGAGATAAGGCCGAAAGCCAAAGTTATCAGCCAGGTAGCGCTCCCAGCCGGCAGCGTATTCCATCAGCGAGCAATCCTCTGACGGCGCCTGAGCCAGCTCCCGGTTTTCATAATTCTCCGGTTCCGGGCAGAATCGAAGTTGCATCTGCAACACCGGCAGGCAGAGCAGCACAAAGAAAACACCTATCAGCAGCAGACGAAGGGTCACGGTTTTTGTTGCCACGGTTTTGGCGTCTCCTAAAACTTGAAATAAATGAACGGGTTATAGGTGCCTCCCGCCACCGCCATACAGGATAACAGAAACAGCGAGCTCAGGAAAAGCAGGTGCGCCAGGGAAAAACTCCAGGCCGCTGCTCTCGCCCATCTGGTGCCGTATGCGGGCAAGCCCACTGTCAGGTTCTTCAGCACGGCCGCGGCGGGCATGGCCGCTATCATTCCGATAATGAACGCGAGCAGCACCTCGCTGTTCACATACAGATCCAGGTAATACTGCCCCGAGGCGGGCCCGTTCAACCCGACCAGGGAGGCATAATAGTGCAGCGCGTGGCTCAGATCTTCGGCCCGAAACAGCACCCATCCGGCCACCACGACGGTCAGGGCATAGCCGTGCCGCAGCGGGCGCCAGGCCCTTCTGAGCACCCGTCCGAACTCAAGCCGTTCCAGCACCAGAAAAAGGCCGTACCACAGACCCCAGACAATGAAATTCCAGCTGGCCCCGTGCCAGAACCCGCATAGCACGAACACAACGATGAGGTTCCGGTAGTGCCTGGCTCGGGTACAGCGATTGCCGCCCAGGGGAAGGTAGAGATAATCCCGGAACCAGGTCGAGAGGGACATGTGCCACCGGCGCCAGAACTCCTGGACCGACTGTGAAATATAGGGGTAGTTGAAGTTCTCCGGGAATTCGAAACCGAAGGTTTTTCCCAGTCCAACGGCCATGTCCGTGTATCCTGAGAAATCAAAGTAGATCTGCAGTGTGTAGCAGAGGATGCCAAGCCAGGCAACGTCGGGACTGAGTTCGTGGCCGGGGATGGCGAAAATCTTGTCGGCCACTGCGGCCAGGGGATTGGCAATAAGGGTTTTTTTCCCCAAACCGATGATAAAGCGCCTGATGCCCATCAGGAACGAATCTGGCGAAACGGTCCTGTCGCCAAGCTGGTGTTCTGCATCCTGGTACTTTAGAATAGGGCCTGCCAGGATCTTGGGAAATACTGCCAGGTAGAGAGCGAACTTGCATGGATTCAGCTGAGGCGCGGCCCTCCCCCGGTACAGGTCAACCAGGTAGGAAAGGGCATGGAAGGTGAAAAAGGAGATTCCCAGGGGGGCAACAATTTCGCTCCCGGCGAACGGCGCGAATTCAAGCCGGGCAAGGATCGGATTGAGGTTTGAAGCCAGGAAGCCGATGTATTTGTAGAAGGCGAGGAGGCCCAGATTGAGGGTAATGCCCAGGATCAGGACCAGTTTCCTCGATTGGCCCGGCAAAAGGAACAACCATCCGAGCAGGTAATTTATGACGATTGACAGCAGCAGTACCAGAGCCTGATCCCTGCCACCCCATAGGTAGAAGACGAGGCTTGCCATTAGCAGGATCGGAGTGCGGGCCTTTCGCCACGACAGATGGTAGGCAGCCCAAGCCCCGGGCAGGAACACGAAAAGAAAGAGCGCCGAATTAAATAGCATATCGAATCACAGAAGCGCGTGCCACCGTCATGGGGCTATATGAGACAGAGGGTCTCTGCGTAAAAGTCAAGAGCCATGACCGGCAGCCGGACACCAAGAGCCAAAAGTAAAAAGTAAAAAGCAAAAAAGGAGCTCATCATGAGTCATGAGGAAAAGCTGCAAGCTGTTGCGGCGTATCTCCAGGCCGAATTCCCGGATGGGAAGATAGAAATCAAAAGAGAGCCTGCGACGCAGATACACCGCTTTCAGATCTCCCGTCAAGGCCCATCCCATTTTGTGATCGTCGTCGAGGGATTTTTGGAAAGCTTTGCAGCAGACCAGATCGGTGCCATCCTGCAGGATTTCATGGTTGCAGAACACCTCCGGGAAATGGGTGTGACTCCGGTGGTTGTGACGCCCGAGGGTCTGAAACTCGAAGGAGAATGACTCGGGACGTTCGTTCCCGGCGACCCGCTGCCCCATCACGGGGACTCAAGGAATCTCGTGACCATGGTCTGAGTGCGGCCGTCGTCATTTTGAACCGGTCTGCCATCGATGGCAAGTTCGGGGCAAATCGAAGTGGAAACGAACATTGTGCTGGCGCTGCTGTTGGAGATGACGGCACAATTGGGCCTCTGTCAGGAACCCTTCCTGCAGAAAGTATTGCCCAATACGTTTCTGAAATCTCCGTTGCTGCCAGAGTAGCACATCGAGCTGAAACGGGCTTATCAGGCGGTGTCGAAGGAGGACTTCACCGAGCCGTTCCCCGGACCGCCGGCGCTGCAGCAGCCAGGCAATGTCGGGTTCGGTAAGCCATCGCCATCGCTGAGCAATTTCACCGATTCGGGGACGCTGTCGTCTCTGCCACACTAGAGCGCCAATCAGTGATCTCCAGGGAATAACTTTCGAGTAGTAGAGGTATTCACCGAAACGCAACGGCCGGTCCGGCATGCCTCTTCCCCAGTAGTTGAAGGAGAAGGGGCTGTGGACATTACTGCGGGAAGCGGCAGCAGGTCCGGGCCGAGACCGGAAAGCCGACCGCACCTTTGGTGCCGATTCCCATGCGCCCGACACTTCCCATTCAAGAACAACCCCCCTGTCCCGGAGAGCGAGATAGCTGTTCAGGATTTCGTAAGCCTCGGCAACCTCGATGAAGCGTTCCGTGCACTGCTTGCGGTGAAGTGCGTCACTCCCTCCAAATCGGTCAGGGTGCGTATCAAGGGCTCTCCGGCGATACGCCTTCTTGATTTCCGGCAACTGCACCGAACGCAGAAGACTCCCCGTCGCCCGGCCAGCGTCAACAAAAAGCACCTGATAGGCACCGTACACTCTTGATTCTGTCAGTAATTCATCATTTACCATAGGGACGCTCTCAGACCCTCCCGTTCGTATCGGTCTTCCGCTTCCTGGCCGCTGACCTGCACACCATCCGGCGGCCGGGGCGCATGACAGATTATTCAAAACCCTATCACATGCGCGCCTGCTACGCAAATGTCATGTCATCGAGCGCAGATGAGCGACTTTTTCCTCATCCATTGTGTTCTCCTGACCGATAAGGGGAAAGGAGGGGGGATGATGCAAATTCGGCAAAGAGGAGCTCATGACCGCAGCCGTAGATCGGGAAGATAGTGGCCTGGGAGCCCTGATCCGCAAGATCAACCGGGAAGACATGCCGCTGTTTTCCCAGACTGTTAAGAACATCCTCGATGTATCCAACAAGCTGGACAGTCCCTTGTCGGACCTCTCGCTGGTGGTCCTGAAGGACCCATCCCTGACGGCCAAGGTCCTCATGATTGCCAACTGTGCCCTCTACAGCAGGAATACGGGAAAAACGACAACCATCAGCCGGGCGGTACTGCAACTGGGTTACAAAGTTGTCAGGAGCATCTGCATCACCTCACTGCTGATTGAAAAACTGGCCAACGGCCCCCAGCGGGAAAAGGTCGTGGCGGAGATGGTCAAATCCTTTCATGCGGCCATTCAGGCTCGAGCCATCGCCATCAACCGGGGAGATCCGGCCGTGGAAGAGATCTTCATCGCGACGCTGCTTTACCGGATTGGGCATATCGCATTCTGGAGTTCCAGCGGGGCAGGCGTGGAGCTCCTTGCAGAAGCCCTGAGAGCCCGTCCGGAGGAGCCCTCAAGGAAAATCGAGAAGGAGGTTCTGGGTTTTTCCCTGCAGGAATTGAGCTATGGTCTGGCCCGGGAATGGGGACTCGGCGATTTGCTCGAAACCAGCCTCTCGCCCCACCAAACGAGTCAATGGAGTGCCAACGTCCTGCTGGGCCACGCTTTGGCGGATGGGATCGACCGCGGCTGGCAATCGCCCAATCTGCAGAAGGCCATCGCCAACACCGCCAGTTTCCTCAACCGTTCGGAAGAAGAGGTCACCCGACTGGTCAAGGAGAATACCGAACTGACGGTTAGAACCGCCCAGGACTATGGCCTCTCTGCTGCAATCGAACTGCTTCCTGCTGAGTCGAAACCGCTCCAGGATGCTCAGGAGGCCACCCCGGTAGGCGCTCCCGAGCTCGACGCCATGGTGCAACTGGAGATCCTGAGTGAGCTCAACGCCCTGATCAAAGATCCCAAGTTCAATTTGAACCTGTTCATGATCAGCCTGATCGAGGGTCTCGCGCGGGGGGTCGGGCTTGCCCGGGTCATCCTAACGATCCTCTCACCCGACAAGAAGACGGTCAACGCGCGTTTTGGCGTGGGTTGGAAACAGGATGCCATTGAACAGTTTCAAATCAGCCTCAAGCCTTCCTATCCCAACATCTTTTCAGAAGTGATCGAAACCAAGACGCCGACCTGGGTCAATGGTACTCGGGCGCGGATGACTCACCACCTCACAGAGGAAGTGAGCGCCAGTATGGGTACCCAGCACTTCTTCGCCGCCCCGATCATCGTGAAGCGAGCCGTCATTGGCGTGATCTGCGCCGATTGCGGCAGAAATCATCAGTTCCTCACTGCCAGGAAGTTTTCCTGCTTTGAATTCATGATCAACACCTGCAACGATGTCCTGTCAGCGGTCCTCTAGCCGACCGACGGCGCCCCGCAGAATGAGACGCACCCTCCTCACCCGCCAGACCGGCGGCGCTCATGTGGGCGGCAAAGTCTTCAGGGGTTATCGGCGATTAGCGCCCTCGCTCTGAAAGATACGCAGAAACAAGTGGATTCCCACGAGAGAGTGCGGTACCGTTAAGCACCGGTCTGGCGCAGCTCATCGGCTGCGGTCGGTTACCCGAACACTATTTTGGAACTGACGGCAGGACTGCGCCATTGGCACCATCACGGCTATCAGAGGGAGGAGGCACCCGTTGGCGGAGAAATTGTTGCCGGATCGACTCAAAGACTTGTGGCAGGACGTCGAGCACAGGCTGCTCACCCATGAACAGTTCCTCCAGGAGCAGGCACGGGGTCTGGCGGAATACCGAAGACTATGGGACGAGGCTTTGATCTGTGGTGGCTGTACGGACTTGCGCCAAAGCCTCCATGAGGAACTCGCCCGGTATTCCGGTTGTCGGGATTTGGGCGAAATCGAGCGCCGCTGTGCCTCCGCCCTGGCCGACGTCAAAGGCGAATGGTGCGGGGGCGTGAACCGAGCCGATGATCAAAGTGTGGCCAAGTTCTACAACGAGAGTGAAGCCATGATCTATGAATTGATGGGCTGGCACTCTCTCGCTGACGACGATTCACCTCTCGCCTATGTGGTGGCACTCCTGTTCGCCCGCCGGCATGGCTGCAGGAGCTATCTTGACTTCGGCGCCGGGGTTGGTTCCGGTGCTATTTTGTTCGCCCGGCACGGGCTGGAGGTGACGCTGGCCGACATCAGCTCGCCGATGCTGGATTTCAGCCAGTGGCGCTTCTGCCAACGCAGGCTGACCAGCCGCTTCATCGACCTCAAAAGCACGAGCCTCCCCGCCAACGCCTTTGATCTGGTGGCGGCGATGGATGTTTTTGAGCATCTGGTGGATCCCGCCAAAACAGTGACGGACCTGTGGCAGTGCCTGAAGCCCGGTGGCTTTCTCTTCGGCCGCTTTCACTCGGAAGTGGACGAAGACCGCCCTCACCACATTGTTCAGGATTTCCAGCCGACTCTCGACCGTCTCCGTGAACTGGGTTTTGAGGAAGTCTGGCGCGATGAGTGGCTGTGGGGCCATCAGGTCTTCCGGAAATCGCAATAGCATTCTCCTCCCAGGTCCTGCTTAGCCCGGGACCATCCTCCCTGCTTTTCGTTGACACGCTTCGGCTTTCAGCTTAAGTTCCCCCCGTCGAGAAGCACAGCGGTTTGGCTCCTTTGAGCCTTGGAGAATCCTCATGCACGCGGAGTTGGAACGATGGGCGCCGAAAAGCCGAATACCATGGAGATCGTGGAATTGCTGCTCACTGCCGAGATTTACAACCGGTCGGAAAACCTCACCGAAGATGACCTGCCGCCCAAAATTCGGAAATACTACTTCAATCCCGAAACGAAGAGCATCAAGCGGCCGATTAATGTTACCCTCAAGGCCGCCGAAAAGATATCAGGCCGGGATAATATCAGGAGACTTATCAAGGAGCTGCCCTTCGTAGTCTACGAGGAAGTTGGGTTGCTGCTGCGGTTGATGAACTTCGATACCGGGGCGGCATGGTTCGCGGGGCATGATTCGCTCGCTCTCATCAAGTCGAACCCGGTGCTTGCTTCTTTCTATGAACACTACGGCACGCTCGAGGTCAGCTATGCCGAGGCACGGGCTCAGAACCAGCCTTTTTCCGCCGACCGGGAGTTGATCGAGGCCAAGATCAGAAAACTCTGCGCCGACAAGAAAGAAGCGGACGAACTCCTCAAGCTGGCAACCATCCGGGCTCCCGAGGACGTGCGGGACCAGCTCGACGATCTGGTCCTGACCCCGGAACAGCGGGAAGAGATCGCCAAGGCGGGCAAGGCACTGGAACACCGACAGTACCTCAAGGATGTGGGTCTCTTTGAAATCGGCAAAATCCTGTTGGTGGGTCCGCCGGGCACTGGCAAAACCTCTTCCGCCAGGGCTCTTTCCCGGTGGTTCGGACTGCCCCTCGTTGAGGTGAAGCTTTCCATGATCACCAGCCACTACCTGGGGGAAACTTCCAAGAATATCGACAAGGTCTTCCTGCTGGCCAAGGAGCTCAGCCCCTGCATCCTGTTCATCGATGAGTTTGACTTCGTGGCCAAGACGAGAGGCTCCGAAGATCACGGGGCTATCAAACGGGCCGTCAATACCCTGCTGAAGGCCATCGATGAAGTGAGCCTGATCGAAGACAGCGTCCTGCTCATCGCCGCCACCAACTATCCGCAGCTCCTCGATTATGCTGCCTGGCGACGGTTCGACAAGGTACTGGGCTTTTTCCGGCCGGATGCCGACATGCGGCGTCGCATTCTGGAGAAGGTCCTGAAGCGGATGGAGGCTGACGTCGAACCGATCGAACTCGCCCGCCTCACCGAAGGGTACACCGGCTCCGACCTTCGCCTGGTGGTTCGCGAAGCGGTCCTCAACGCTCTGCTGCAGGACCGCAAGAAACTCGATCAACAGGACCTGATCCGGGCGGTCGAGCAGTTTGATCGGCGGATTGCAGAGCACCGGCAGGGCACCAACGCCTGAGCCACGTAACAGCCATGGACAAACAGGATCATCATGCCGGGAAGGTTGTGCTCACCGGTGGCCCACCCGGTGAGCACACACCGTCCCTCCTCTCAAGTTTGTTGGTCAGTGCGGCCTGATTCCCTCATTACGGACAACCCGCAACCCGCAACCCGCAACCCGCAACTCGCAACTCGCAACTTTTCGAGACAGACCGCAACCCCCCCTCAGGTTCCTTGAAGGCTGGCGGCACAGCACGCGGCGGTGAGATTGAAACGGAGCGGCGCGGGCTATTTTGCAGCTGCCAGTTGACTATCGATCGCTGCTGCCCAATATTCTAAGCCAGCACGTCAGTACGACAGGTAATTGAACATGGTGACCGTAGCAGGCTTGTTGACTCATCGCTTGACTTAACCAAGGAGGAAGACATGGTAGAGCGCCCTGGTGCCGTTACGTTTCAAGGAAATCCCCTAACGCTGGTGGGCAAGGAATTGAAGGTGGGTGATAAGGCCCCCGCTTTTCAGGTGCTGGATAACAGCCTATCGCCTGCGAGTCTGGACAGGTATCAGGGGAAAGTGGTTATCATTTCCTCGGTTCCTTCTCTGGATACTCCGGTCTGCGACCTCGAAACCCGTCGTTTCAATGAAGAAGCGGCCGCTCTGGGTCCAGACGTCGTAGTCCTGACGGTCAGCATGGACCTGCCCTTCGCTCAGGCCCGGTGGTGCGGTGCCGCCGGGGTCAGTCACGTGACCACCCTTTCAGACCACAGGGACGCCAGCTTCGGCGAAGCCTACGGGGTTCTCATCAAAGAACTGCGACTCCTGGCGCGGGCGGTTTTCGTACTCGACCGGAAAGGGGAAGTCCGGTACGTGGAACTGGTCAAGGAAATCACTCATGAACCCGACTACGATGCCGCCCTGAAAGCCGCCAAGTCCCTGGCCTGAAAAGTTGCGGGTTGCGAGTTGCGGGTTCACAGATCCCCTTGGACCTATTCACGTGCCTCCGAGGGTCCTGAAGGGTCATGAGTAACTGCTTCAATAGACTTGGAGGATTTGATCGAAAAGTTCACGACGGGTGGCAGGAGCTGGCAAGATACTTCTTGACGGCAAGGGGCAGACGAAGATAGATATGGAACAGGCTTGAGGGCTGCTCAATGACACAAAGAAGGTGTTGAAGTGCAAAGCCCTGGCTGAGGACGCTGCCACAGAATAAGGTGACCGTTATCCGCGGCTCATTCCGGCATGCTTCCGGCCGGAATCCACAAATCGTCCGGATATCGGCTCCCGCCGGTATGACGAAAGGAGGGCGGATACCTATTCGGGTGGAGCTGTACTGAGGACATCACCCCCAGGCGGCGGGCCTACCGTGCTCGTCGCATTTTGTCAGACCGCTTTCGATTGTCAATAAGGCCATGAATGCCTTGTATCCGGATGAAGGCCGGAGCTGGTATCGTGGCCTTTTTCTATTTCATGCCGCTGAGAGAGGCGCTCATTGAACGTAAGAACGTGAGGCAGGACGGTCATTTGGAGAGTGTTGGCGGGATGCAATGGGCATGCGCTAATGATGGGCTGGATCTTCCCGACCCCGGCGGCGCGTTGGAAGATCAGGGTCATGGCTGGCTCCACCGGAGGAGTCAATGGCGCCGGGCTGCCATCTTCCAAAGCGCAGCGCTTTCCCTTTTTGTCCACCTTGCTCTCTGTGCCATCCTGCTGTTCATCCCAAGGCATGCGGACCGTGTGATGACTCCCTGGGTCTCGGTGCAGCTGGTGTCCCTGGAAACCAAAGAGCCTGCTCACGGGTCGGGCAAGGAAGATGGAATAATCACCAGCTTCGTCACGGGACCGTTGCCCTCAGCCGATCAGCCACCGGCTGCAGTGCTTCCGCCTCCGGAGCCACCGCCGCTGCCGGCTAAAGTAGTTTACACAAAGCAGGCCAAAGCCACGGCCAACCCGGCCGTTGCCCACCCCCATCCGGAGAGCAAACCGAAGGAGCTTCCAAGAACCGCGCCTCGCCGTCAGCATCCCTTCGAGGCGAAACCTGCCGCCCTCGCCCCCCCTCAGCCAGCCGACGCGAATGGAGCCACGAGTGGCGATCCGCTGCCGGATTTAGGGGAATCGAGGGAGGTGGGGTCTGGTGCGGCCGGGGGTGGTCCCGCCAAAGGACACCAGGGGGGTGGTCATGGCGGCGGCATCGTAGACGCGGAATTCGGGGCCGCCAACGGCCCCCGGTTCGCCCGACGGCTCTTACCCCAATATCCGCGACTCGCCCGACAGTTGGGAAAGGAAGGAACGGTGGTACTCCGGGTAACGATTGATGAGTGCGGCCGTCCGATGACGGTGGAAAGCGTTAAAACGGCCGGGGCCGGTTTCGATGAAGAAGCCATCAAAGCCATTCGAGGGTCCCTCTTTCACCCGGCGCAAAGAAACGGGAAGCCGGTCATCTGCCGGGCGATTGTGCCCATCCGCTTTGAGCTGAGGGGTTCGGACTGAAGGGAGGTGGTAACAAGAGTAGGGCTCGGAGGAACGGGAAGGGCAGGTCTTCCCCAGCCAAGGAAAAAGACCCGCCCCCAGGGAGTCGCCTCACCATGCAAATCCCCCTTTCCTGTGTAACATACCGGGGAAGGAACGCCAAGGAAGGAAACCAGTATGGCCATGCAACATTTTAAGGGTTTTGGAGCGATAGCGGAAGAGGAAGCGGGTGAAAGGAAAAGGAAGAGAGGAGACAAGAGCCAGGAGTCAGGAGTCAGGAGAAAAGCGGCAGGTGGTGGGAGAGCAAAGAAGCTTCTGAGGCAGTTGGCAATGCTGGGGCTGATCCTCTCTCTTTCGTTTCCCGTGGTGGGGCGTGCCCAGGAACCGGTGAAATCCCCTTCGGCCGCCGGAGAACAGGGAAAATACCAGGAGGCGACAGACCGGAAGGCTTCGTTGGATCACACCTTTGACGAAATTGTCGTGACTGCCACGCGTACCGCTACGCCGCTCTCGGATGTTCCCGCCTCAGTCTCGGTGGTGACCAAGGAGGATATCGAAAAGCGCCATGTGCAGTCGGTTGATACCGCTCTGGACCTCGTCCCCGGGCTCTTCAACAAGCACGCAAAACCTCTGGACACAACCGCAGCAGTCGTCCTCAGAGGTATGCCCGAACAGAAACGAACCCTGGTCCTGTTGGACGGGCAGCCGATGAACGATGCCTATACCGGCGTCGTCAACTGGAATGGCATGCTGCCGGAAAACCTCGACCGGGTGGAAGTGGCGCGCGGTCCGTTCTCGTCGCTCTACGGCGGCAATGCCATGGGAGGCGTCATTAACATTCTCACCAAAATGCCGACCAAGAGGGAAATCAACGTGTCAGGTGGTGCGGGAAGCGACGGCTTAATGACCGTGTACGCTTCCTATGGCGACAAGCTGTTCAAGCGTCTAGGCCTGTTCGCCAGCTACGGCTATCAGGGCAGCAATGGCTATCCCAGCAACTCAGTGGTCAAGACCCCCACCCCCGGTACCACTGGTACTCCTGTCACCGGGGCGCAACCGTCGACCACCAGCAGAGGGGCTCCGACGCTTGTCATTGGCGATACCGGAGACAACAACTGGTATCGAGATTCCGGGATCTTCAAACTGGCTTACGACCTGACCGATGATTCCAAGGCCACCTTCTCGTACAACAGAAATCATTACGGCTACGGCTACAGCGACCCCAACAACTTCCTGCAAACTTCCGGCGGGAATCCCTTCTGGTCAGGCAGTGCGCTCTTTAACGGCCAAAAGTTCACCGTTTCCGAATCCAATTTTCTTTCAGGTGAGGGTTCGGTGACTCAGAACATCTACAACGCAGGGTTCGAGACCGGTCTCTTCGGTAAGGCCATAATGAAGATCTCCTGCGGCCTTATCGACAATACGAGCAACTGGTATACTTCTGCCAGCTCCACCGCCAAGCTGTCGGGTGGCCCCGGTACGCTCAACGAAACCCCTTCACAAGCTTTCACTTCAGACCTGCAATTCTCGGTGCCCGTTCTCGAGAAGCACCTGCTTATCGTTGGCGGCGGATATCGCTACGATCATGCCAACACCGAAGTTCACAACCTCACCAACTGGAAGGATACAGGCTCTAAGGGAAGCCTCACCTACGAAGCCGGCGGCAAAGACAATGTCTATTCGCTATATTCTCAGGCCGAGATTGCCCTGTTGGAAAACCTGAAAGCCTACCTTGGGCTTCGCGGCGATTGGTGGCAGACCTATGACGGGATGGTGAATTCCAAAGGAGATGCGGGAGTCCCCACGGATTATGATTCCCGCACGGCCTTCGATTTGAGCCCCAAAGGCTCGCTGGTGTACACGCCTTTCGAGAACACGACGCTCAGGGGATCCATCGGCAAAGCCTTTCGTCCGCCCAATGTCTATGAACTATACCGAACCTGGGCAGGGACTTCTACAACCTACGCTGCCAATCCCATGCTCGACCCGGAAACAAGCATTTCCGGAGATGTCGGGATAGAACAGCGGCTCTTCAAGTCGGCCGCCTTCCGTGTGAGCTACTTCTATAACCGGCTCCATGATCTCATTTATCGGCGCACTATAGGGGTCGGTACCGACGGAAAGACCACCGAACAGTGGGACAACGCAGCCGCTGCAGAGACCGACGGCATTGAGGTGGAATGGGACCACAGGCTCACCCCGTGGTTCCGGTATTTTGCCAACTATACTTACACCCACAGCAAGATGCTCGATAATCCGACCAACCCCGACAGCGTCGGGAAACAGCTCACGGGGATTCCGAAAAATATGGTCAACCTTGGCGGGGAAGTCACCTATGGACCGGCGTCGTTGACGCTTACCGGCCGCTACGCGAGCAAGCAGTTCGGTGACGATCAGAACCTGGATGACATCAATTCGGTTTATGGTTCCTATGATCCGTATTTTGTGGCCGATCTGAACCTTCGTTACGCCGTAACTAAAAACGCCATTCTGGCTTTCGCCATCGATAATCTCTTCGATGAAAACTATTTTTCCTACTACCTGGCACCGGGAAGAAAGTTCTACGGGAGCCTGACCTTCAAATTCTGAAAGGGGAGACTTGCGGCTGAAGACCGGGCATCGCGAAGGGAACCGTCGAGGACAATGAGGAACAAGACCCTGACAGGGTTGGTGCTCCTGATGCTCATCGGAACTCTGGTAACGGTGGGATGGGGTAACGACGGCACTACCGCAACGGTAGCAGTGACTGATAAACTGGGAAGGCGGCTCGAGATTCCGGTGCCGGTCCGGCGGGTGGTCCTGTTGTCGTTATACGAACTCATCCCCGTCCTCGACCTGTGGGACAGGGTCGTTGGGGTCAACCGCTGGGCACTCGATAACAAGCTTCTCAAACGCTTTTCCCGGATCGAAACCATCCCGGCGGTGGGCACCGGCATCGAGGTCAACGCCGAGGCCGTTCTGGCGTGCCATCCGGACTTGGTGATCACCTGGAGCTATCGGCCGGAGGTGGTTGAGTTTCTGGCAAGAAAGGGCCTGCGCGTCCTTGCGGTTTATCCCGAACACCTCGACGAGCTCTACGGCGTGATCGAGCTATGCGGGCAGCTCTTTGATAGAGAGAAGCGGGCAAAAGAGGTCCGGCAGCTCATGGATGACCTGTTTACCCTTATTCGATCAAGGGTTTCTCAGATACCACCCGAGCAGCGACGGAGGGTCCTGTGGCTCTGGCAGAAGCCCACCCGGGTGACGGGCCGCTATGGACTCCAACAGGACCTGCTTGCCATGGTTGGGGCCGTCAACCCGGCGCAACACGTCGAGATGGCCCATGCCGAGGTTTCCCTCGAACAGATCCTGGCCTGGAATCCGGAGGTGGTTTTCATCTGGGGTCATGCCGGCTACGGGCCCGAAACTCTGACCGAGGGACGTCAGTGGCAGTCGGTGACAGCGGTCAAGGAGGGGCGCATCTACAAAGCCCCCCTGGCCGACTCCTGGTCACCGTCAACGGCTGTATTGGCGCTCTGGATGGCCCGGAAGATCTATCCGGAGGCGTTCCGGGATTTGGATCTGGCGGCGGAGGCTCGGAAGTTCCACCTGGATTGTTTTGGCATACCGCTGGCCGAGGGCATCTTTGAGCAGGATGGCGGATTAATGGGAACCCCCAACCCATAACTCGAAACTCTTCATAGCAGAGACGGTCCGGTAAATGTTGAAGCGGAAGGCAATTCCCCTCCTGATCGCCCTGTCCCCGCTCGGTGTGGGCGCAGTGGCGCTCTTCTGGGGGGCATACAGCGTTCAGCCCTTACTGGTCGCCCAGATCATGGCGTCCAAGATCCTGGGGGTGGGGGCAGTCGGCGGAGACCTGCCCGAGCTGGCAATCGTCTGGAACATCAGGCTGCCCCGCATCGTGCTGGCGAGCCTGGTTGGGGCCGCCCTCTCGGCAGCCGGCGTGACCCTCCAGGGGGTTTTTCGCAACCCGCTGGTGGACCCCTTCATTCTCGGGCTCTCGGCGGGAGCGGCGTTCGGCTGCGCCCTCTCGGTGGCCTTCCTGCCAGCACTGCCGGTCCAGGTTTCCGCTTTCCTCTTCAGCATTGTCGCGTCATTCATCGCCTACGGGCTGGCAAAACACCAGGGAGAAGTGTCCCGCCTGCCCCTGGTGCTTTCGGGAGTGGTCGTATCCGCCTTCTTCACCGCCCTGGTCTCGATTCTCAAGTTCCTCGTCGATCCCCATAAACTGGCGAGTATCGTCTACTGGCTCCTGGGCAGTTTTTCGCTCGCCGATTGGTCCGCCGTTCTCGCCGCTTCGCTGGGCGTCGGTGCCGGCGGCCTGGTGCTCTTCCTCACCCGCTGGCGCCTCAACGCGCTCTCCATGGGCGATGAGGAAGCCCGTGCGCTGGGAATCAATGTGGAACGCGACCGGCTGCTGCTCATTGCGGCAGCCTCGCTGGCGGTGGGTTCGGCGGTCTCCGTCAGCGGCATCATCGGCTGGGTTGGACTCATGGTGCCGCACCTGGTGCGCATGATCATCGGCCCGGACCATCGACAGCTCATGCCCTATGCCATGGCGGCGGGAGCCACCTTCATGGTCTTTGCCGATACCCTGGCCAGAAACCTCACTTCGTTCGATCTTCCGGTGGGCATCATCACCGCTTTGAGCGGCGCTCCCTTCTTCATTTATCTGATGAACAAGGGGAGCCGGGAAAGTTGGGGAAGATGATTCAAGTGAGACACCTTTCGTTCACTTACCAGGGTATGAAAACCCCGGTGTTTCACAACCTTGAGTTTGAGATCCATCCGGGCCAGATCATGACCGTGCTCGGCCCGAACGGCTCGGGTAAGACCACCCTCTTCCAATGCCTGACCGGCTTGTGGCAGCCGGACTGCGGCGAGGTGCTCCTAGACGGTGCTTCACCCAGGTCCATGCCCCGAAGTGAGGTGGCAAAGCGGGTGGCCGTGGTGCCCCAGGACCATCAGCCACCCTTTGCCTATTCCGTTATGGATGTGGTGCTGACTGGCCGGGCCGCCCATATCGGCCTCTTTTCATCCCCCTCCAGGCACGATCGGTTGGTGGCCCGCCAAGCTCTGGCCACCATGGGTGTGGAGGGACTGGCGGATCGGCCTTACACTCAAATCAGCGGCGGCGAACGGCAAATGGTCCTGATCGCCCGTTGCCTCGCTCAGGAAGCGTCCACCATACTGCTGGATGAGCCGACTTCACACCTCGATTTTCGCAACCAGGTGGTGGTGCTCTCCAGCATCAGAACTCTGGTCGGCGACAAGCGGCTTACCGTTATAATGAATCTCCACGACCCAAACCTCGCCCTGCTCTTTTCCGACCAAGTGCTGCTCCTGAACGGCAGAGGCACCGCAGCTCAAGGCCCGCCGCGGGAAGTGATCACCAAAGAAAACCTCCAAGCGGTCTACGGCCTCCAGGTGGAATTCCTTTCGGGGAACGGCGTGGAGATGGTCTGTCCGAAGCTTGGGTGAGACGTGAGGGGTTAGAAGAGATGAGTAAAGACGCAGAAGTGAGCGTGCTCGCGAATCCAGGAGTCGGGAGAGAGGACACAGGAGCGAAGTCATGAACCTGCTTTCCATCATGTGGGCCAGTTATGTGCCGGTTCTCAAAGAGGCGGTCCAAAGGACGGGAATCTTTTGCCTCCAGGCCTATTCGACCAAGCAGCTCACGGTCGAGCCGGAACTGCTTGAAAGGGTGAGGCGCGACCTGAAACAGGCGGACCTCATTTTGCTCTACCGCACCGCGGACGGGTTCTGGGAGGTTTTGGAAGAAGAGCTCCGCGGGTTAGGGGGCAGGATTCCCCTGGTGGTGGTGGGGCCTGATCCCACGTACTGGGGACTCTCGACGGTAAGCCCGGAAATCATCGGCACGACGTATCGCTACCTTCTCTATAACGGGATCGAGAATTTCGAGGAGATGCTGAAGTTCCTGGCAGCGTCGCTCTTTTCCCCGGGGATGGCGTTCCAGCCTCCCCAGGAAACCGTATGGGAGGGGGTCTTTCACCCCGAGTGGGGCGGTCCATTTACCAATACCGCGGATTTCCTCGACCGCTATCCGCATCGAAACCGCCCGCTGGTTGGGGTCCTGTGCTCGCGAACCAACTGGGTGACCGGCAACCTCGAGGTCGAAAAAGCCCTCATTGCGGCCCTGGAAAACCGGGACATGGGGGTTGTGCCGGTCTTCTTCTACTCCTTGAAGGACCAGAACCTGGGCAACCTGAGCGGTGAGGAAGCCATCCGCAAATTCTTGATAAAGGGTGACGAGACCCCGCTGGTGAAAGCCCTCGTCAAGCTCACCGTCTTCTTTCTCGGGCAGAAGGGGAACAACCTGGGCGACTCGCAGGCGGAAGCGGGGGCACGCTTGCTTCGTTGGCTCAACGTGCCGCTCATGGGTCCGGTCATTTCCTACTACAAAGACCAGCAGGCCTGGCTGGAAGACCCGCAGGGACTGGGTCAGCAGGTGGCGTGGAGCATGGCGCTGCCCGAGTTTGAGGGGGTTATCGAGCCGCTCATTGTGGGAGCGACGCGCGGCCTTAGCAATCCTGAAGAAGAAGCCTACGCCCCCATTGCCGATCGCGTGGAACGCCTGGCCGCCCGCGTGGCCCGCTGGGTGGAGCTGTCGCGCAAGCCCAACCGCGACAAGAAGATTGCCTTCATCCTGCACAACAACCCCTGCGCCTCGGTGGAAGCCACGGTGGGCGGAGGCGCCCATCTTGATACCCTCGAAAGCGTGGCCCACATCCTCAAAGGGATGAAGGAAGCAGGCTATCTGGTGACCCCACCGGAAAACGGCAAAGCCCTCATTGATGCCATTCTCAGCCGTAAGGCCCTTTCCGAATTCCGGTGGACCACCACCGATGAAATCGCCACGAAAGGAGGGGCGCTGGTCGCGTTGGAGAAAGAGCGCTACCTGCCGTGGTTTGAGGAACTGCCCGAGACCACCCGCCGGCGTATGATCGAGGCCTGGGGTGAGCCGCCGGGCGAGGAACGGAACGGCGTTCCAGCCGCAATGCTCCACGAGGGCAAACTCCTGATCACGGGGGTGAATTTCGGCAATGCGGTGGTGTGCGTGCAACCCAAACGCGGCTGTGCCGGAGCTCGCTGTGACGGCAGGGTCTGTAAGATCCTCCATGATCCCGAAGTACCGCCTCCCCACCAGTACCTGGCCACCTACAAGTGGCTTTCGCGGGAGTTTGGTGCCGACGCCGTCATTCACGTCGGCACGCACGGCAATCTCGAATTTCTCCCCGGCAAGGCCACCGGCCTCTCGGGCGGCTGCTTTCCCGATGCGGGCATCGACGAAATGCCTCACCTCTATCTCTACAATGCGGACAATCCTCCCGAGGGCACCATCGCCAAGCGACGCAGTTACGGCACGCTGGTGGATCACATGCAGGCAGTGATGGTCCAGGGAGAACTCTACGGCGATCTCGAAGAAATTGAACGGCTGCTCGCCGAGTACCAGAAGCTGAAGGACCTGGAACCGGGCAAGGCGCATACGGTAAAGCACCTGATCGAAGCCAGGCTGCGCGAGGGGAACCTGGAAAGCATGGTCAAGACGCCGCCGGGAGCAGCTTTCGACCAGGTGGTGAAGGCGACTCATGAGGCTCTCTCACTGCTCAAGAATTCTTACATCCCCAAGGGGATGCACGTCTTCGGCCAGATCCCGGCGGGGGAGCGCCTGGCTGAGTTCATCTACGCCATCGTCCGCTACGACAACACCCCGGACTCTCTGCGCGGCCTGGTGAAAAGCCTGCTGACCGAAAACCCGGAATCGGCGGCGCTGGACGAGGCAGCGCTGAAGGAGGTGGTAGACCGGAAGGCAAGAGAGGCCTGCACCTCCTACCTCGAGCAGGGCAGACCACTCATCGAGAGCCTGCTCGCGCTCCCTTCCGGTTTCCCCAAGAAGGATGGCAGCCGCTATTTCGAGCTGGCTCAGGCGGTTCAGGCCAAGATTGACGAGGTGCGGACCAAGACCCTGCTTTCCGACGAACTGAAGGCGCTTCTGAACGGGATGAACGGCGGCTACCTTGAACCCGGCCCGTCCGGCATCGTCACCCGGGGCAGAAGCGATATCCTGCCCACCGGCCGCAATTTTTACTCGCTGGACCCCCACAAGGTGCCGTCGCCAGTCGCCTGGGAAGTGGGACAGCAGCTCGCTCGCAAAACCCTGGAAAAATATCTCAGCGAAGAAGGCAAGTATCCCGAAAACATCGCCTTCTACTGGCAGTGCACCGACATCATGTGGTCCGAAGGGGAAGGCATGGCGCAAATGATGGTGCTCCTGGGCGTGCGGCCGACCTGGCGCTCCAACGGCCGGGTAAGCGGGTTCCGGATCATCCCCCTGGAAGAACTCGGCCGGCCCCGCATTGATATCACCATCCGCGTCTCCGGCATCACCCGCGACAATTTTCCGGCGTCGATCGAACTCCTCGATGAAATGGTCCAGGCCGTCGCCCGGCTCGATGAACCGGCCGACCGGAATTATGTTCGCAAACACCTGCTGGAACAGCTGGCTGAGTCCCAGACGGCGCTCACCGATGATGACGAATTCCGCAGGGCCACCTACCGCATTTTTGCCAGCATGCCCGGAGTCTACCAGGCGGGAACGCAACTGGCAGTCTATGCCTCGGCCTGGAAGGATGAAAGCGACCTGGCAGACGTCTTTCTGAGCTGGAACGGCTACGCCTACGGCAAGGGGATCTTCGGCGAACCGGCCCACACCGCCCTGAAAAACAGCCTCAAAACGGTGGCTCTCACTTTCAACAAGACCGTGACCGATGAATATGATCTCCTGGGCTGCTGCGCCTATTTCGGCACTCACGGCGGCCTCATCAATGCAGCCCAGGTCGTCTCGGGCAACCCGGTCAAAAGCTACTACGGAGACACCCGCGAACAGGGCGAGGTGCAGGTGCGTGACCTGGCGGACGAGATCCGACGGGTGGTGCGGACCAGACTCCTCAACCCCAAATGGATCGAGGGTATGAAAGAGCACGGCTATAAGGGCGCCAGCGAGGTGAGCAAGCGGATTGGGCGCGTCTACGGGTGGGATGCCACCAGCGACCAAGTCGATGACTGGATCTTCGACGACCTTGCCCGGACCTTCATGATGGATCAGGAGAACCGCCGGTTCTTCGAGGAGAACAACCCGTATGCCCTGGAAGAGATCGCCCGGCGCCTCATCGAAGCGGCTGAACGGGGCCTTTGGGACCCCGCCCCCGATGTGCAAGAAGCCCTCAAAGATGTCTATCTCGAGATCGAGGGCTGGATCGAGGAACAGATGGGAGATGTGAAAGGGGAATTTCAGGGAGGAGCCGTCGAGATCATCACTGCCAGCGAGGTCGAGGACTGGAAGAGGAGACTCACAGACACCCTCGGACAAAAGGGCTAGCCATGATTTCCCCTTTTTCAGCCAATTTCGGCCATGTTCAGATGAGGCTCGATCTGGTGCTCAATGGGATCGATCCGGCCTTTTTCTCCAGTTCCGGCAGCAGAGCCGAAGATCTCTTCCAAATTGTGAAACGGCTGCCATTCCCCTGTCTAACTCAAGGCTCCCACAAGGTGGCGATTGCCCAGATGGACCCGGCGCAAACCAGCCGCCTTCGCGGCTTCGAGGCAGCTTTCCACCTGTTTTCGGGAGGTGGTGGGGAAATCATCCAGATAGAACTGAGGAGCAAAGGCGAGGAGCGTGTAAGGGATCTCGGGATTGCAGCGGGCGATGAACGAAGAGAGTTGCCGCACCTCCTCCTTGCCAACATAGCCCGGCACCAGCAGAGTGCTGGCCACCAAGAGCGGCGGGTCCGGACGAAGGGCGGCATAGCTGGCCAACAGAGCAAAGTTGGCCAGGACCTGCCGGTTGTCAGCGCCGCACAGGGCCTGGTGGAGGCACGGATCCCAGGCCTTCAAATCCACCTTGATACAGCCTCCCGATTCCAGGGACAGCCGCACCATCTGTTTCAGCCAGGACGGATGGACACTGCCATTGGTCTCCCAGCAGATCCGCAGAATCTGAACCGGGTTTTCCCGGCGCACCCGGCGGCCAACCTCAACGGCATAAGCGATCTGCGGCGTGGGGTCACCTCCGAAAAAACAGATGCAACTCGTCTTCTCGGTTACCGCCTCGGTGAGAACTTCGGGTGGCCGCCAGGCCCGACTTGAACCATCGGTTTTTTTGAACGACCAGTTCTGACAGAAGAGGCAATTGAAGTTACAGGCTTCGAAAAAGACCGCCAGATTGTAATAGCCGGCTTCCGGACCACGCTCGTGGGCGAACGTCGGATACCCCGCGCCGGTCCCGCCGGGACACACCCAATCGGCCACGCAGTTGGTGGGGAGCGGATCGTAGTAGTAGGAAACCCGGGCACGGGAGCGGCCATCCCGGCGGAGACTCTCCCTGGTGCCACATCGAATGCCGCAGAAACCCGACTGGTCGGGACTCATCCGGCAGCGATGGGGGCAGAGATGACACAATAAGCCCTCGGGAGATGCCGGTGGCTCCATGGGCAGTCCAAAGGCCTCCCGCGATTCGGCATGAAGAGCTTCAAGGCACCGTCGGCTATCATCCCACCGCGCCACGATGCAATCCGGACAAACCCCAAGGCCCCAGCCAACTCCTGCCACCCTGCGACCGCACACATGGCAGACAAGATCCGTCCGGTCCGAATCATGCCATTCACCGATCAGCATCTAGCAGATCCTTGGCAGCTGTTCGCCCCGCAGCATGTCCACCAGGCGATGACCACCGATGCGGGTGCGGAGAAAGACCCGGCCGACGTCGGTGGCAACGACCTCCCCGATCTGGCAGGCTTCTTTCCCATGCGGGTTCGAGCGCATGGCGTCAAGCACCGCCGCTGCCGACGCAGATGGAACGCACGCCAGCACCTTCCCTTCGTTGGCAACGTAGAGCGGGTCGAGACCCAAAAGTTCGCAGGCCCCGGCAACATCTTCGCGAATCGGCAGGGACTCCTCGAAAAGCCTGATCCCGACTCCTGACTGCTGGGCGATTTCATTGAGCGTCGTCGCCACTCCGCCACGGGTGGGATCGCGCAGGACATGAACGGTGGGGCAGACCTCGAGCATCCCCGCCACCAACCCGTACAGCGACGCCGAATCGCTTCGGATCTCGTTTTCGAAGGCCAATCCCTCCCGTTTACAGAGCACCGCCAGGCCGTGATCGCCAAGGGTGCCGTTGATCAGCACGGCATCACCGGGCCGGGCATACTGACCTCCGATCTCAAGCCCCGGCGGTACAATCCCAACCCCCGCCGTGTTGATGAAGATCTTGTCCGCTTTCCCTCGAGGCACAACCTTGGTATCTCCTGCCACAATCAGGACCCCGGCCTCGCGGGCGGCTGCCGCCATGGCAGCAACAATCTGCGCGAGCAGCTCACGGGACAGCCCTTCTTCGAGAATGAAGCCGGCGGTAAGATAAAGTGGCTTCGCACCGCGCATGGCGAGGTCGTTGACCGTGCCGTGGACGGCAAGACTGCCGATATTGCCGCCGGGGAAGAAAATCGGGTCAACCACGTAGGAATCCGTCGTCATGGCAATCCGGCCGCCCGGCACCGTCACCACGGCACTGTCGTTCAGTTCGCGGAGATATTCATTGTCCAGTGATTTTACAAATAGCTCGCCAACGAGCTCCTGAGTCGCCCTACCGCCGCTTCCCTGATCCAGCTGGATCGTTCCTTCCCGCATTCTGTTCCACCTTAATGTTGTTCACAGGATCACCCGTAAAATACTCCATCCACGAAGTCACACGAAGAACCACGAAGAAATCCTCTCACCTCCTGCTCGCTACCCCCCGGACAAGCCGTAGGCCAGGAAACCTGGCACGCCATGATTCCCACTTGCAGGGTTACGGCAGGCAACAAATCTCAGGAAATTTGACATAGCCTCCGAGAAAACTATCTTCGTGTTGCTTCGTGTGACTTCGTAGATAAGCGAGTTCTTCTTCGCAGCCAATGCCTGGAGGCCGCCTCCTGTCATTCATGATAGCGATAGTAAGCGCCGCAGGTGCCTTCGCTGGCGACCATACAGGGTCCCAGCGGGGTCTGAGGGGTACAGTGTTTTCGAAACAGCCCGCATTCGGGCGGCGTCAGCACCCCTCTCAGAACCTCTCCACAGCGGCAGCCGGGATGTTCCTTGACCTGGAGCTCCGGCAGGGTGAAGCGTCTGGCGGCATCGTAGCGTTCCCACCGCGGCCTGACTTTAAGACCGCTTTGGGGAATGGTTCCCAACCCGCGCCAGGTAGCATCCGCAGGTTCGAAAATGTCGTTCATGAGCCGTTGGGCCGCCACGTTCCCTTCCCAACTGACCGCTCTTCGGTACTGGTTGACCACTTCCGCCCGCCCGCCAGCCAACAGGTCCACGAGGGTAAGGATGCCCTGCAACAGGTCAAGGGGCTCGAAGCCGGTGACAACACACGGGATGTGATACCGGCCGACCACCTTTTCATAGGCTGCCGCACCGATGACGGTGCTCACGTGGCCGGGGCAGAGAAAGCCGTCCAGGCGCAGGGTTTCCGTCCCGAGCAGAGCCTCCATGGCCGGTGGAAGCAGCTTGTGAGCAGAAAATATACTGAAATTTTGGAGATCTTCGGCAGCCGCCTGTTTGACTGCGGCGGCCACGGTGGGTGCCGTGGTTTCAAACCCGATCCCCAACAGCACCACCTGTCGCTCGGGATGGTCGCGGGCGATTTGCAGCGCCTCGAGGCTCCCGTAAACGATCCGGACGTCGGCACCTCTGCTGCGTTCGGCATTGAGCGACGAGGTGGAACCCGGGACGCGCACCAGATCGCCAAAGGTGGTGATGGTGACGTGTGGCTGCTGCGCCAGCCAGATGGCCCGGTCAATGTCTTCATTGGCAGTGACGCACACCGGACAACCCGGCCCACTGATGAGTCGGACCGAGGGTGGCAGGAGCTGCCGCAGGCCGAGGCGAAAGATGGCGACGGTATGGGTGCCGCAGATTTCCATCAGGTGGCAGGGGCGAAGCCCGGCACCGCGCCGCTGAAGGGTTTCGAGCAGGCTCTTGGCGAGCTGGGGATCGCGGTATTCGTCGAGATATTTCAAGTGGCGTGCTCCCTCAAGTCACTGGGGTCGGATTCCGCTCCTTGAGCCATTGACGGGCGATATGAGCCTGACCGAGCGCGATGCAGGCATCGTTGGCCGGGACTTCCACATGGCTGTGTACCCGGAATCCTCGCGCACCCAGGATCTTAACTAAATGTTCAAAAAGATAGGCGTTCTGAAACACCCCACCGCTCAGGGCCACCAGTTGCAGGCCGGTTTCGCGTCCGATGGCCGTCACGGCATCGGCCAGAAGCGCAACCATGCCGTTGTGAAAGCGGGAGGCGATGATGCCGGGCGAAACGCCCTTGCGGATTTCGGCAATCACCTCAACGATCATGGGAAGGGGGTCGAGAATCCAGGTTCCCTCATCCTTCGTCATTTTCCCGTCATAGCTGCCGGGGTCCTCTGCCATGGCCTGTTCGAGTTCGATGGCTGCCTGACCCTCATAGTTGATGGTCGAGCGCAGACCGGTGAGGGCCGCAACGGCATCGAAGAGGCGGCCGCAGGATGAGGTCCGGGGAGCGTTCAAGTTACGTTCGAGCATCCGCACGACGATCCTGGTCTTCTCCTGAGGCCACCGCTCCAGAAAGTCCCCAAACCGTCGCGAAAGATTCTCGGGATCAAGGCTCCACAGGTAGGTCAGAGCCATGCGCCAGGGTTCCTTGATGGCCTGGGCCCCCCCGGGCAGGGGGACGGTGCGGAAATGGCCCAGCCGTTCGAAGCCGGCACCCGCTACGCGCAGGATTTCTCCCCCCCAGATCGTGCCGTCGGGACCGTAGCCGGTGCCATCCATGGCCAACCCCAGCACAGGGCCGACGAGGTGGCGTTCGGCCATGACCGCAGCGATGTGGGCGTGATGGTGCTGAACCGCCAGTCGCGGGACATGTTCCTGCGTGCACGCCCACTGGGTGCTGAGATAATCCGGATGAAGGTCGTGGGCGAGGCACTGGGGAGTGATCTCGAGCACTTTTTCCAGGTGAGCGATGGTCTGTTCAAAGGAATGGAGGGTCTCGAGGTTTTCAAGATCGCCCAGATGCTGGCTGAGGAAGGCTTCCTTCCCCCGGGTGAGGCATACCGTGTTTTTCAGTTCGGCCCCCACCCCCAGCACCGATGGCCCGGCTTCTTCCAGAAAAACCGGAACCGGCACGTAGCCCCGCGCTCGGCGCAACGGCCGGGGCTCGCCGTGGAGCACCCGGGTCACCGAATCATCGCAGCGCTGCAGGATGCGGCGATTGTGAAGCAGAAAAACGTCGGCGATCTCCTCCAGCCGCTCGTAAGCCTCGGCATTGGCGGTGACGATGGGTTCGTCGCTTTGATTGCCGCTGGTCATCACCAGGGCGTCGTAGGGGCTTTCCTGGAACAACAGGAAGTGCAGTGGGGTGTAGGGTAAAAATGCCCCGAGATAGCGGTTGGAAGGCGCCACGCTGGGAGCGAGGTCACCGTCCCTGCGGCCGCGCACTCGTTTGCGCCGAAGGAGCACAATCGGCCGCCTGGGGTCCTGCAGCAGCTGCGCCTCCCGTTCACTCACGTCACAGTGGTCCCGGATCGCCTCAAGGCTCCCAAACATCACGGCAAAGGGTTTCTCTTCGCGAATCTTGCGACTCCGCAGGCGACTCACCGCGCGCTCGTCGGCGGCCAACACCGCCAGGTGGAACCCTCCCAGACCCTTAATGGCCACAATAGACCCCGCCTGCAACCGGCGGACCGTCTCCCGCACCGCCTGGTCACGCCGGGCGAGTTCCACGCCACCGGGAGATGCCAGCCACACCTCGGGCCCGCAATCCCAGCAGGCATTTGGCTGGGCATGAAAGCGCCGGTCCCGCGGATCGTCGTATTCCTTCCGACAGGCAGGACACATGGTGAAATGCGCCATCGTGGTCTGGTCACGATCGTAGGGAATATCCTGAATAATCGTATAGCGCGGTCCGCAGTTGGTGCAGTTGATGAAGGGATAACGATAGCGCCGGTCGCACGGATCCAGGAGCTCGCGCAGACAATCCGGGCAAGTGCCGACATCGGGGGCAATGAGGGTGGCGCGAGCTTGTTCGGCGTGGCTGGAACCGATCGAAAAGCGGTCGAGAGGCGCGAACGGCTGCTCGATCACTTCCACCTGCACCACCCGGGCGAGAGGCGGAGCTTCCGCCGGAATACTCCGGACAAAGGCCTCGATCGCTGCCGTTTGCCCCGCCGCTTCGATTTCGACCCCGTCGGTTTGATTCCGCACCCAACCGGTGAGCCGGTAGCGATCAGCCAGTTGGAAGATGAAGGGGCGAAACCCCACGCCCTGGACGATACCTCGAACTCGGATCGTCACCCGCCGCTGGGAGGCGCTACGGTCTGCATCCAGGTCCGGGCTCAGGGCCGACGCCTTGTGGAGTGCGGGCTGCGGGTTGCCCATTGCGGTTCCATCCGGATTTTTGGCCGAGTCCAGGGTGTCCCATCGGGACATGGGCAACTGCTCCGATGTGAAGCCCGTGCTAAGGATTGCCACCACACTTGTGATCAGCGAGTCCTGGCCTGTTGCTTGTCTCGAACCTTCTGTTCCAGCCACGACAACCAGGCCGGCAGGCCTTCTCCGGTGCGGCAGGAAATCTCGAAAATGTCCTGCCGCCCATTGAGCTGGCGGGCTCTTTCTCGAATTTTGGCCACATCACAGTCAAGGTAGGGCAGAAGATCGATTTTGTTGACCAGGAGCACCGACGAAAGCTGAAACATGAGCGGGTATTTCGACGGCTTGTCATCACCCTCGGTCACACTCAGAATCATGACCTTCTCATCTTCGCCCAGATTGAATTCGGCGGGGCACACCAGATTCCCGACGTTCTCAATAATCAGCAGGTCGAGCGCCTGCAGGTCCAATGATTCAAGGGCGATCTGAATCATGTTGCCATCCAGATGACATCCGCCGTCGGTGTTGATCTGGACGGCCTGAACCCCTTTCCGTTGAATCCGCTCGGCATCATAGGACGATTGCAGATCGCCTTCAATGACGGCCATCCGGATCCGATCGGCCAAACCTTCGATCGTCCTCTCCAACAACGACGTTTTACCCGCCCCAGGCGAACTCATCAGATTGAAGACAAAGATGCCGGCGTCCTCAAAACGCCTACGATTCGCCTCCGCCAGCCGGTCATTGGCCTGCAGGATATTTCGCACCACCGGAACCTTAATTTCCGCCATCACCATCCCTCGTTTCACCTTCAATGTTCACCAGCGAAAGCTCTCTTCCGCTTACCAGCTTGAGATCCGGCCGCCCACAGCGAGGGCACAGAAAGACTTCATTTACAACGTCAAAACGCAGATCGCACTCTAAACAATGAGCCACCACCGGAGGCGTCTCGATTTCCAGGACAGCTCCCGAGGCAACGGTATCCTGGCTCAGCATCTCGAACGAAAAGGTCAGGGCCTCGGGCACAATCCCTGCCAGCACCCCAATCTGCAGTCTAATTACGTGGACTCTCTCGAGTTCATGCCGTCGAGCCTCTTCCGTCACGATTGCCAGGAGGCTCTCGGCAATGGCCAACTCGTGCATAACCGATCCCCAGCGGAGAAAATGCGCAACGCCGCGTCCCGGGCAGATACCTCGCCGGGGCACCCCCAGCTTGTTTGGGGCCTTCCCGGACGCTCTCGGGACAGCCATGAGTCAGGCCGCCAGCCAACGGGACCATAACACTAGTAGGAGCGCTTGGCAATCGGCATGATAGACGAAAGGAGCTTGGAGGGTATGGTTTCGCTTGTTATGGAGAGCTGTTTCAGCTTAAATGTTCGGCACTGTTCCATACGCGTTATTCAGCGGGATAGGGATAATGGGCTTTCTTCAATTCTGATGAGGACTGGGTCGTTGGAAGCAACGGAACGGGCTCAATATCGACTGCGTTTGGTGGCAATCAGCCTGTCACTCTCGGTGGGTACGGCGTTGATGCTGGCAAAGTTCTACGTCTTCTGGCTGACAGGTTCTTCAGCGGTGCTCTCGGATGCTCTCGAATCCATAATCAACGTGGTGGCCAGCGGTTTTGCCCTGGGCAGCGTGATCCTGTCAGCCAAACCACCCGACCCCACCCACCCATACGGCCACGGGAAGATCGAATACTTCTCGGCCGGCTTCGAAGGGGCGCTGATCGTTTTTGCCGCTCTTGGGATCTTCTGGGCAGCCTGGCCGCAGCTGCGTCACCCCCAGGAGCTGCCCCATCTTGGCATGGGGTTGCTGATTCTGCTGGGCACCAGCGCGATCAATCTGGCCCTGTCCCTGGGCCTCATGCGCACCGGCAGACAGACCCATTCGCTGGTCCTGGTCGCCGACGGCAAGCATCTTCTGACGGACGTGGTCACCTCCGCCGGGGTCCTCCTGGGCCTGCTCCTGGTCCATCACACCGGCTGGTACTGGCTGGATGGAGCCGTTGCCTGCCTGGTGGGCGTCAACATTCTCGTGGTCGGCCTCAGGTTGGTGACCGAATCCTTTTCCGGGCTGATGCATGCGTCTGACCCGGCACTGCTGGCGGAACTCTCAGAAGTCATCGCCAGCCATCGTAAACCCAACTGGATCGAGATTCATCGGCTCCGCGCGTGGCGTGCAGGAAACCGCATCCATGCCGATTTTCACCTGATCCTGCCGCGGGATATGACCCTGGAAGCCGCTCACAAAGAGGCTTCCATCCTGCAGGACATTCTCGAGACCCATCTCGGAGGCACCATCGAAGCCGTCATTCATGCCGAACCCTGCATCGAACAGGAATGCCCCATCTGCGGCTACGACCCCTGTCGCCTGCGGCAGGAACCCGCATGCCGGCAGCGCATCTGGCGTCCCGAACTGCTGACCTCACCCTCGGAAGACAAAGAACGCGACCAGCTCCCGGGATGCCCTCACGACCTGGAACACAACGAGAAAGACCCGTACCGGGGGTGATCGTTGGCTCTGAATCACCGGAACTCGTCATTCGTTGCCCTTTATTTTTCACTCTTCACCCTTCACCCTTCACTTTTCGAGCAAGGAGGAGACAATGCGCATCGTACTGATCGGTCAGGCCGCTTTCGGCGCCAAGACCCTTGAAGCTTTGTCAGCCAAAGGTGAATCCATCGTTGCCGTCTACCCTCCCCCCGACAAACCCCGCGGCAGACCCGACCCGCTCAAGGAACTGGCCGAGGCCGCGAACATTCCCGTCTTCCAGCCCGCCACTTATAAGAATGACCAAGTCTTCTCTCAATACCGGGACCTCCGGCCGGATCTGACGATTCTGGCCTTTGTGACCGATATCATCCCGCCCCGCTACCTGGAAGCCGCCAGCAGGGGGGCCATCTGCTATCACCCTTCCCTCTTGCCGCGCCACCGCGGGGGAAGCGCCATCAACTGGGCCATCATGATGGGGGACACCCGCACCGGCCTCACCATCTTCTGGCCCGACGGCGGGATCGACACCGGTCCCATGCTGCTGCAAAAAGAGGTTGCCATCGGCCCGGATGATACGACCGGCACCCTCTATTTCAATCATCTGTTCCCGATGGGGATCGAGGCCATCACGGAAGCCGTTCAGCTGATCAGAGACGGATGCGCCCCGAGAATTCCCCAGGACGAATCACAAGCCACCTATGAACCGCTCTGTGATGACCGGGTGGCAGCCATTGACTGGTCCAAACCAGCCGGGGAAATCTACAACCTGGTCCGTGGCTGCGACCCGCAGCCGGGTGCCTATGCCATTTTCCAGGGGTCAAAGGTGCGGTTTTTCGGCGCCAGGTTATTGCCCGAAACAGCCGCCGAACCACCGGGAACCATCGCTGCGATCACTCCTGACAGCATCCAGATCGCCCTCACCTCAAGCCGGCTGGTTGTGGCCAGCGTTCGTGGGGCCACCGGGGGAAAGATCCCGGCAGCCGTCTGGAGTGCCGAGAACGGCGTGAAAGAAGGCCATCGCTTTCCTTAGAAGCGATCATCGATTGAGATCGGTCGACCGATCCAGCCCGGCGAGGATCACAAAGCCAGCAAGGAGCAGGGCGCTACAACCCTGGACCGGGTTTTCCGAAATTTCGACGAACCCGATGCAGCCAACCACAAACCCGAAAAGAATGCGCACCACGCTAGCCATCTCAAGCTCCTTCTGCTATTACCCGGATGCTGAAGCAACCAGCGTGCCAGGGCCATGAACCTGCGCTCGGGCTCGATTTCGAGTTCTGTGGCACCAGCTTGGCCAGAGCGCGCCAGTGGTACAGTTGATGAAATATCGTCACAATACTCGATATTCGACACCCCCCCGAGTGCCACCAACGGCAGCAAGGGGCTGCCCCTGCGCTATATTATTGCAGCGTCAAGGGGTTGAGTATGTTAGGCTAAGACACTTCATTGCCATCACGGATTGGTGAACGACGAGCTTGAATCAGAGGAGGAGACCATGGATAAGCCCATTGAGCACTACTGGCACCGGCGCCTGGCCGATGTGAAGAAGGCCCTGGAGGGGAACAATTTTGAAGTATATTTGGCGGAGAATGCCGCCGAAGCCCACAAGATTGTCCTCGAGGAGATCCTGCCCAAGCTCACCCCCAAGAGCATTGCCTGGGGCGGGTCGCTGACTTTTGGAGCAACCGGGCTCTATGAGGTTCTCAAACAGCGGCCGGAGCTGGAGGTGATTGACACTTATGACCGCACCATTCCGCCCGAGGAAATGCTCGAACGCCGCCGCCGCGCGCTGCTCGTCGATCTCTTCATCACCGGCACCAACGCCCTCACGGAAACGGGGGAACTGGTCAACCTGGACATGATCGGCAATCGCGTGGCGGCCATCGTTTTCGGGCCGAAGCAGGTGATTGTCCTCGTCGGCCGTAACAAGCTCGCGACCGATCTCGATGATGCCATGTTCCGGGTAAAGAACTACGCTGCACCCGTGAATGCCATGCGTCTGGACAAGAAAACCCCCTGCGTCGAAACCTCCTACTGCGAGGATTGCAAGAGTCCGGACCGCATCTGCAACGCCTGGTCGATTGTGGAAAAGTCCTTTCCCAAGGGCCGGATCAAGGTCATTCTCATCAATGAGAGCCTTGGCTTCTGAGACCGAGCGCCGGGACCTCACTCAGGGTTCCGGGCGCTCCGCAATCCCCCCGCGAACCGTTGTCCTGGAAGCCGTCGCAAAGCGCTTCACGGTTTCCTATATCCAGCGGTCGGGGAGAGGGTTGGAGATCAGCCAATCCTCCCCTTTCGGTCTCGAGCTGAGGGGCAATACCGACTATCACCAGGGCTGCCTGAATCTGCTTCGGTGGTGGCTGCAAAGGCAGGGCCGCCTTCACTTGGTCCCATGGCTGGCGACGCTCAGTCGCGAGACCGGCCTGGCTTTTCGAACCATCCAGATTCGTGGCCAGAAGACCCGCTGGGGGAGTTGTTCCAGCCGGGGAACCATCAGCCTGAATTACCGACTGCTGTTCCTGCCACCCCATCTGGTTCGCTACATCATGGTCCATGAGCTGTGCCATACAGTGCATCTCAATCATTCCAAGGCTTTCTGGACCTTTCTGGCCGCCTTTGAACCTGCCTGCCGGGCCCTGGACCGAGAAATGAAGCAAGCCGGCCAACTCGTCCCTTCCTGGCTCAGCACGCCCGGCTGAGGAATCGGTTTGTCAGGTGCGCAATATTGCTGTAGATAATTTCATCACCGGCCGATAGTAGATTGCACCATCGATTTCGATCCGTAAGGGGTCCTTACCGAATGACCGTGAAACATTCTGCCCGGCGTTCGTGGGTATATTGTCATGACCGGAGCACTTTCAGCCCAATCGGACGCCGTTATTCGAGGGGTGTCATGGTATTTTTGCTGCTGGTACTGGCCTTGCCACCGGCGGGGGCGGCCCAGTCGCTGGAATCCCATGAGATTTCCGCAATTACCGATGAAAGCCTGCTGTTTCAAGACATTCCCGCCGTGTCCGGAGCTTCCCGCTATGAACAGAGGGCCAGCGAAGCCCCGGCTTTCGTTTCCGTTGTGACAGCCCGCGAGATCAAGCTCTTCGGCTATCGCACCATCGCCGATATTCTGCGCAGTGTGGCAGGATTCTATACGACCTATGATCGGAATTACTCGTACCTTGGGGTGCGTGGCTTTGGGAGGCCGGGAGACTACAATACCCGGATTCTCCTGCTCCTTGATGGATACCACCGGGTGAACGACAGTGTCTATTATCAGGCAGCTGTCGGAACCGATTTTCCGGTGGATGTGGACCTCATCGACCGGGTCGAAATCATCAGAGGGCCAGGCTCATCCATCTACGGCACCAATGCGGTTTTTGCCGTGGTCAACGTGATCACCAAACGCGGCCGGGACCTGAAGGGGGTAGAGGTGTCGGGGGAGGCCGGGAGTTTTGATACCTACAAGGGCAGCCTCAGCTACGGCGACCGCTTCTCCAACGGCCTGGAGGGCCTGATCTCCGGCAGCTACTACCGCAGCGGCGGCCGGGATCTCACCTACAAGCAGTACGATCGTCCCGCCACCAACCATGGCGTTGCTGAAAATCTCGATAGTGACCAGTACGGCAGTTTCTTCACCAAGCTGGGCTTCAAGGGCCTCACCCTGTCGGGGGCTTTTCAGTCCCGTGACAAGAAGATCCCAACCGCCCCCTGGGGTGTGATTTTCAATGACCCGCGTACCAGGAGCACCGACGACCGGGGTTTCGTAGACCTGAAGTACGATAGCATCTTCGAGAACCAACTCGGCTTTATGGTTCGAGCCTATTACGACCGTTCTGAATACCGAGGCACCTATCCATTTCATCTCGACGAGCGGAAGCCTCTTCTGGGCACCTATCTGAACAAGGACCTGGTTCAAGGGGAATGGTTCGGCGGGGAATTCCAGCTGACCAAGAACCTCTGGGAGCACCACAAGGTGATTGTAGGGGGGGAATACCGCTTCAACTCCCGGGAAGACCAGTGCAATTATGACGAGGAGCCCCGGATCGTCTACCAGGATATGAAGCATTCTTCCTCCACGACTTCCGTGTTCGCTCAGGACGAGTTCCGCATCACCCCGTATCTGCTCCTGAATGCCGGGCTCCGTTACGACTATTTCGACGGCTTTGGGAGTTCCCTCAATCCTCGCTTGGGCCTCGTTCTTCAACCGTTCCAGACCACCTTCCTGAAGTTTCTCTATGGGCAGGCCTATCGCGTTCCCAACGCCTACGAACTCTATTACGACGACGGCGCCACCGCCAAGGGCAACCCGAATTTGGACCCTGAAACCATCAGGACCTATGAAGTGGTATGGGAGCAATTGCTGGGTAGCCGTGTGAAATTCACCCTGGCCGGGTTCTTCTACGACATGGACGACCTGATCAACTTCCAAACCGATCCGGCCGATGGGAAAACCTTTTTTTCCAATGCTGGCCGGGTAACGGCCAGGGGACTCGAAGCCGAATTGAACCTCAAATGGCCTCGGGGCATCGAAACCCGACTCAGCTACGCCTATCAGGATACTCATGATGAGCAGACCGACCAGCAGCTGACCAATTCACCCGGGCATCAGGCGAAATTCCACGGGCTGGTGCCCATCGTCGCCGACAAGCTGTTTTTCGGGACCGAGCTGATCTACACCAGTCCCCGCAAAACGCTCAGGGGGAGAGAGACCGAGGATGCCTACCTTCTCAATCTCAGCCTCTATTGGGCCAACGTTGTCAAGGGACTGGACCTGTCCGGCACACTCTACAACACCCTCGATCAGAAGATCGGCGAGCCGGGCTCTGAGGAGCATCGACAGGATATCATCTTTCAAGACGGTATCAGTTTTCGGGTAAAAGCGACGTATTCGTTTTGAGGCTTATGCAGTCATCCAGAATTCTTCTCATCATCTCCTGTCTGCTCTCCTGGCTTGTTGCCGCTGGCGGGGCAGGGTTTGCCGCTGAGGACACGGTCCCCCACCTCGTCATCCTCCTCAGCCACCCCGGGGCGCCCTACGAAGACAGCCTGCAAGGATTTCTGGACGCTCTTTCCGCCAAAGGCCTTCGGGTCCAGCACGAGGTAATCCAGCTTAACGGTGAACAACAATACGCGACCAAGGTGCTCTCGGAGTTGGACCGAAAGAGCGTGAACCTGCTTGCAACCTTCGGCTCCCTGGCGACAAGAGTGGTCGCAGACCATGGGAATGGGCTCCCCGTGGTTGCCGGTCTCTTCCTCGACCGGCATTTCCTCAAAGCCAGGAACAACATCACGGGGGTTTCCATGGAGTTTCCGCTCGAGCTCCAGCTTCAATGGATCAGCCGGGTGCTGCCCGGCTGCCGGAATGTCGGGACAATCTACGGAGCCTTCCAGGCGGAGAAGATCGAGCAGGCCCAGCAGGCCGCCCAACAGGCTGGAATGGCGCTGTGGGCGGTGCCTGTCAAAAGCCCCTCGGAGCTGCCGCTGGCCATGGATTCCCTGGCCAGTCGCGCCGAAGTCCTCTGGGGGCTGCCGGATGAAATGGTCTTCAATCCGCACACGGCAAAACAGATTCTTCTCTATTCATTCCGTAATCGGATCCCGGTGGTCGGCATTTCCGAGGCGTGGGTGAAAGCGGGGGCGCTTTTTGCGCTGCGTTGGGACTACCAGGATTTGGGGAGGCAGTGCGGGGAGATGGCGGCGCAAATCCTGCGGGGGACACCCCCTCAGGCGCTGCCCCTGGCACATCCCAGAAAAGTCGGCATGGTGTTGAATCTAAAGACCGCGGTGCAGCTGAAGATCAGCATCCCCGAGGCGGTCCTGCAGAGTGCTCAGGAAGTCTACAAGTAGGCGGGAGTTCGGTTCAGTGCGACGGTATTGGTCACCCAGACTGGCAACCAAGTTCAATCTACTGACTATCTTAGTGATCCTGATCACGGCCCTGGGAGGTGCCTTCTTTCAAATCCGGCACGAACGGGCGAGTCAGCATGAGAGACTGTATCACTACGGCACGGCCATGGTCAACCTGGTGTCAGAGAGTTGCGAGTATGCCATCTATACGAAAAATCCAGATGCTTTGACAGAGATTGCCGACAGCCTGTCATCCATCCCCGACATAGCTTATGTGGTCATTCGGGATGCCCGGCATCTCATCCTCCTGAAACAGATATTCAGCACTCAGACTTCTCTCCCCGACTTTCAACAGTCCTCTCGAGAGAAAGAGAAACCCAGCTTCAGGCAATTTACCAACAGTGATACCGGCAAACCGTACGTGGACATCACATCCCCGATATATGGGGCAAGGCCGGACGATTTCGGCGGGATTCTCGAACTCGAACGGCGACCGGCCCAAACCGATGATCTTCTGATCGGCTATATCCAGATCGGGATTGACATGGCGGCTTTGCAGGAACAGATCAGCGCGTTCCTGGTCTCCACGGCGCTTTTCACCGGCCTGATCATCCTGGTGGGAGTCGGTCTCACTGTTGCCATGACCCGGCGTATTGCATCGCCCATCAAGCAACTGGCCGGCATTACCCGTGAGATCGCCCAGGGTAAGATCGACCACACCGTCACCATCGGCACGCATGATGAGATCGAAGACCTCGCCAGGGACTTCAATCTAATGGTTGAGCGCCTTCGGGACTACCGCCAGCAGGTAAATGCCTATCAACGCGAACTGGAAGAAAGGGTTCAGGAACAAACCCGCCTGGCCCGGCAGTCGGCGGAGGCCAACCAGGCCAAATCTCAGTTCCTGGCCAACATGAGCCACGAAATCCGGACCCCGCTTAACGGCGTCCTGGGCATGGCGGAACTGCTGCTCCGCACTGGCCTCAACGAGCGGCAACGCTTGCTCGCGGAGACCGTAAGCCGTTCCGGACGGACGCTCCTGCGGGTGCTCAATGACATTCTCGATTTTTCCAAAATTGAGGCGCGGAAGATCGAACTCGACCTGCATGAATTCGATCTCTACGCCACTGTCGAACGGGCCGTGGAAACACTCGCAGGCAATGCCTACAAAAAAGGATTGGAGCTGATCTGCGAGATTGCCCCTGAGGTACCGTCGCCTTTGATCGGTGATCCCGAACGCCTGAGTCAGGTCCTGACCAATCTCGTCGGCAATGCGGTCAAGTTTACGGAGCAGGGTGAGGTCCTGATCCGGACGACAGTGGCGGGGGAACAGGAACACCAGGTCTTGCTGCAGTTCGAAGTTAAAGACACCGGCATTGGCATTGACAGTGAGGCGAGAGCGCGCATCTTCGAGGATTTCTCACAGGCTGATGGGTCCATGACCAGAAAGTTTGGAGGCACGGGACTCGGGCTGGCCATTTCCAAAGGCCTCTGTGAGCTGATGGGCGGCACGATCGCCGTCACAAGCGAGCTGGACAAGGGCAGCACGTTTACCTTCACCGCAAGTCTGCGCAAGCCTCCTGGAGTGAGCCCGCCGCCATATCAGTCTGTCTGTTTCCTCGAGCATGAGTACCTCTTGATTGCGGATGATAATCAAAGCTGTCGGAACGCGCTTACCAGCCTCGTCCATTCCTGGGGAGCGCGCCATGACGCTGCCGAAGATGGACAGACGGCGCTCGCCAAATTCCGCCACGCCGTGGCGGCAGGTAATCCTTTTTCCACGGTGTTACTGGACATGACTCTGCCCGACATGAATGGCCTGGACGTTGCGGGGCTTATGAAAGAAAGCACACCTCTCGATCCGGTCAAAATCATTCTGATCGGGCCCGTGGATTCCTGCACCTATGTCGACCCAACCCGTTCAGCCCGCTATGATGACTGCCTCACCAAGCCCATCAGTCAACGGAAGCTGTTGGAATCTTTTTCCAGGATCATGCAGCTCCGCACCCGAACGACTCCTCCCGCCCGCTCCGGAGAGCAGCCAGGTGTGCCTCTCGCGACTCCTTTCCGAGCTACCGTGCTGTTGGTGGAAGACAACCCGGTGAATCAGGATGTCACCCGCGAGATGCTGGAGACGATGGGCTTTCAGGCGGATATTGCAGCCAGCGGCCAGGAGGCACTGCAGAAACTGGCTGGGAATTCTTATGATCTGGTCTTGATGGACTGCCAGATGCCGGGAATGGACGGGTTTGAAACAACCCGCCTGATTCGCGCCAGTATCACAACCACCCTCCCCATCATCGCGGTGACAGCTCTTGCCATGAAAGGAGACCGTGAGCTCTGTCTGGCGGCGGGAATGAACGATTATTTGAGTAAACCTTTCAATATGCGGCAGCTGGAAAAAATCCTGAATCGATGGGTTGCGGCCAAGAAGAATGCGCCCAGTTCGACCTGGGCCGCCAGAGAAGAAGTCCTGCCGACAGCCGACCGCAACACCGGGGCCGCGGCAGCGGCCCCGGAAGAGGTCCCTGCCGCCTCAAGCCGGCCGGTACTGCTTGCCGATGACGATCCGGTGAACCAGGAGGTGCTCAAAGAGATGCTTGAAATCCTGGGCTGCCAGGTAACCGTTGCCGGGAATGGGCCAGAAGTCCTGGAAAAACTTGCCCGGCAGCCCTTCGCCCTGATCTTCATGGACTACCGCATGCCGGGAATGAACGGTTGCGAGATCACTCACCTTATCAGAAACGACGAGCAAATCCGCGGCCAATCTAAAAGGGACGTACCCATTATCGCCATCACCGGTTTGACTTCCGAGGATGATCGTCGCGCCTGCCTCGCGTCGGGCATGGACGATCTGCTTCCCAAACCCATCCGTATCGACATGTTAAAGACCGTCCTGGACCGTTGGTTCATCACCGAAGAAGGCAATTAGGCCCATGATCAGAAACACCTTCTGCCACATACCGGGGATTGGTATCCGCACCGAGCGGCTCTTCTGGAACCGGGGAGTGCATTCATGGGACGACTTCGGCCAGGTCGCAGCAACTCGCCTGACCATGGGCCACAAGCGACGCCGGATCCTTGCCGAACACCTCGACCTTTCCAGGATCCGCCTGGAACAGCAGGTTCCACGCTATTTCGCCGACCTGCTGCCCCCCGATCAGCACTGGCGCCTGTTTGCCGATTTTCGTGAACAGGTTGCCTACCTTGACATCGAAACCACCGGCATGGGCTCGCCATTTGATGTTATCACCACCCTTGCCCTCTATGACGGCAAGACCGTCCGATGGTACGTGCAAGGTCGTAATCTGGAACAGTTCAAGGCCGACATTCAGAACTATCAGGTGGTCGTCACCTATAACGGCAAGTGCTTTGACCTCCCCTTCATCAGGAGTACCCTAAACCTGCGCATGGACCAGGTGCATATCGACCTGCGCTACCTTCTGGCAAGCCTGGGCTATCGCGGCGGCCTCAAGGGCTGTGAACGGCAACTGGGCATCGGCAGGAACGAGCTGGACGGGGTGGACGGCTTTTTTGCAGTCCTCCTCTGGGATGAATACCGGCGTCACCACAACCGCCAGGCACTGGAAACCCTGCTTGCCTACAACATCCTCGATGCCATCAACCTCGAAACCCTGATGGTCCTGGCTTACAACCGGAAAACGGCTGAAACCCCCTTCGCCGAAAACCACCGACTGAATCTGCCGAGCGTCCCTCGACTCCCCTTTGCTCCGGATGAGGCTACTATCGAGCACATCCGGACCCGCCTGGAGGAAATGGGCTGCCGCCGGGACAGCACGAGATGAGGCATCGAGACCGGGGGTCTTTATGTTTTTAATATTGATATCGGTATCCTAAGAACTTTTTTTCAGGACCTTGAAATTTTTCCTTGCCATTCGAAAATTTACCGTTAATATGCGCGCATGCTGGTTGAGTACGATATTTTGAGTCATGCAGGAAATCGGTCTTTCGCCACACCAATGGTTCGGTTTCACGGCAGCTCCAAATAACGCACCAAGAAAGCAGTGAAAAAGATTACCAATTTAAATTTAGAGAAGGATGCAAAAAATGGCGGAAGGTTCGGTAAAGTGGTTTAATGACAGCAAGGGCTATGGGTTTATCGAAAGTGACAGTGGGCATGATGTATTTGTTCACCACTCGGCCATCATGGGAGAAGGCTTCAGAACCCTGAGCGAAGGACAGCGGGTCAGTTTCGTTGAAGAAAAAGGCGCGAAGGGACCGCAGGCAACCCAGGTGAGAAAGCTCTAGCCAGAGCATATTCCAGACTGGTCAAACACGGCAAAGCCGGAGCTCTCAGGGGTTCCGGCTTTGCTTGTTCAGTAACCCGCTGCAACCCTCCCCGCCCTGAGTGACGATCAGCACCGGGCGTCTTTCCCGTCCGTTTCTGGCGGAAACCCGACAGAGACGCCTATTGCAGACCCCCATAGATTGCGTCCAGCGCTTCCGCCGCGCCGCGTTCCTTTTTGGGTCATCATCCCGGCCTGTGAGCCGTCCCTAACCGCTGCCTTTCATCTGCAGCCACGACCAAACCCACCTCGCCATTCACAACTCGCATGCAACCCGCAACCCGCTACCGTTCTTGTATCACCGGATTGGTCAGGGTTCCGAGGCCCTCGATGGCGACGGAAACCACATCCCCGGGCTGCAAAAAGACCGGCGGCTGCCGGACGAACCCAACCCCGCTGGGCGTGCCGCTGAGGATGACAGTCCCTGGAAGAAGCGTCGTCCCTTGCGAAAGGAAGGTTATCAGCTCCGCCACGGAAAAGATCATATCGGAGGTATTCCCGTCCTGCATCACCACCTCGTTGAGGACACAGCGCAGGCGCAGATTCTGGGGATCAGGAAGGTCGTCGGCCGTAACCAGCTCGGGGCCAAGCGGACAAAAGGAATCGAAACTCTTGCCGCGAACCCACTGAGAGGCCCCTGCATGCTGCTGCCACCATCTGGCCGAAACATCGTTGCCGGCGGTGTAGCCCAGGACATAATCCAGTGCTTCGGCCAGCGGCACGTTTCGGGCCGGCTTGCCGATCACCACCGCCAGTTCCGCCTCGTAGTCGACCTGAGGCTGGTTCAAACAGACTGCCGGCAGGACGATGGGATCATGCGGATGGGCAACCGCAGCCGGATTCTTCATGAAAAGGACCGGGAATCGGGGGATCTCGATCCTCGTTTCGGCCGCATGCTGCCGGTAGTTGAGACCGATACAGAGGATGGCCGGTGGTTCCAAGGGGGCAAGGAGTTTCCTCACGGAAACCCGCGTCCCCGATTCTCTGAAACCGTGGAACAACTGTCCTTCGAGCAATTCGGCCTGGCCATCACGGAGATCATGGCCATACTGTTCCCTCCCGTCATCATCCAGAAACCGCACGATCCGCATTTTCAATCCCCTCTCGGTGTGGGCCTGACTGCCGGTCTCCCTGGCCACCTCGGGTCTTGTTCCGGCGTTCCCGGAATCGTGACCGAGCAACTGCGCACCAGGAGCCGGGGACCCTACCCCGACCCGTCATCTGCCCAGCGTTATGTCCTGTTTGTTGACGCCCGTCTCCTGGCAATTATAATGGTATCGTAATTCATTGGTGGATTCCGGCGCAGAAAACCACGCCTCTGCCCACCTTACTTTTCCCGCATCATGGACAGTGGTTTTTGCGGTGCGGTGTTCAGCCGCTCATATCAAACCAACCTCTTGCCGTGAGAATAGTATGGAAGGCCATATGAGTGCAAGAAATCGATCCCGTTCCTGGTTGCTTCCCCTCTTCGGCTGCCTCGTCGGCCTGGTGGGAAGCATCTGGCCAGTCCTCGCCGGAGCTCCCCCGGCACCACCAGAGAAGGTTCGCGAACCGATTCTGGCCGGGACCTGGTACCCGGCAGCTCCGGACGCATTGCGCCAGATGATCGAGGGTTTTCTCCGCCGCGTTCCGCCCTCCGCCCCACCCGGGCAACTCGTCGCAATCATTGCCCCCCATGCGGGCTATGAATATTCCGGTCAGGTGGCGGCGCATGCCTACAAGCTCCTCGAGCAAGAGCGAATCCCGACCGTTATCGTGATTGCTCCCAGCCACCAGGCCCGGTTCGCGGGAGTCTCGGTTTATGATCGGGGAGGCTTCCGCACGCCGTTAGGGGTTATGCCCCTCGACCAGGACCTGATCGCGGCGCTGGGGAAACGTGACCCGCGCCTCCGCTTCATTCCCGAAGCTCATGCCAAGGAGCATGCCCTGGAAATCCAAGTGCCGTTTCTGCAAACGGTCATGCCGGATGCCAGACTCGTCCCGCTGGTGATGGGAGACCAGGAACTGACCACCTGCCAGTGGCTGGCGGAAGCCCTGACCGATTGCATCGGCGATAAACCGGTGCTCCTGGTGGCCAGTTCCGATCTGTCGCACTTTCATCCCTCCGAGCAAGCCAAATGGCTGGATCAGGTGGTGCTCGACCGGGTAACGGCCTTCGATCCCGAAGGACTCCTGCGAAACATCGAAAGCCGCCGATGCGAGGCCTGCGGGGGCGGCCCGATGGCTACCGTCATGATGGCGGCGCGCCGTCTTGGCGCCGCCCGGAGCAAGGTCCTGGTGGCGGCCAACTCCGGTGATGTCACCGGGGATCGGAGCAGGGTGGTCGGCTACATGGCGGCCGCATTTTGGCGCGATGCGGGCCCCAGCGAGCGATCATCGGCCGCCGGTCCGTCGAAAGTCGGGGTGGATCTGGGCCTCAACTCCGAGGAAAAGGCTCTTCTGCGCAAGATTGCCCAAGACCGCATCGAAGCAAAGCTGCTCGGCACCTCTTTCCCCGCTCCCGATCAGCTCCCCGCCGGTCTGAAACAAATGCGGGGCGCCTTTGTCACCCTCAAGAAACACGGCGAACTGCGGGGTTGCATCGGACACCTGGCCGCCGACCGCCCGCTGGCCGAAGTGGTGGCGGAAATGGCTCTGGCGGCAGCCTTTCGGGACCCGCGATTCAGCCCCGTGACAGCCGATGAACGAAAGGATCTCGAAATCGAGATCTCGGTCCTCACGCCGTTCCGAAAAATCACCGACGTTGAAGAGATCCAGGTGGGAAAACATGGCCTTCTCATCAAGAGAGGGGCCGCCTCCGGTCTCCTCCTGCCCCAGGTCGCCACCGACTATGGCTGGGATCGCACCACCTTCTTGGAGCATACCTGTCACAAGGCGGGGCTACCTAAAGGGGTCTGGAAGGACAGGGACATCGAAATCTACACCTTTTCCGCAGACGTTTTTTGATTCTACAGAGGGACAGGTCGGCCCAGCGGACAGGGTCAGCCGGAACCACAATCCCAAGAGGAGCGCGGCTCATGGTAAAACCTTTGACCAGGCGTGATTTTCTGTTGCAGTGCGGACGATGCGCGATGGTTCTTTCCGGGTTGAAGGCACTCGAGGTGCCTTGCCTGTCTTCGATAAGCCATGCTCAGACCCTGGAGAAGGGCTTTCTCGGGCGCAAGCTGTCACCCTATTTCACCCCCCTCGAGGACGGGCGCATTCGCTGTGAACTCTGTCCTCACCATTGTGAGGTGGAAAAAGGCCAGCGTGGTGCCTGCCGCGTGCGGGAGAACAGTGACGGTCGATACTATTCCCTGGTCTACGGAAATCCCTGTGCCGTGCATGTCGACCCCATCGAGAAGAAACCCTTCTACCATGTTCTGCCGGGCACCCTTTCCTTTTCGCTGGCCACCGCCGGCTGCAACCTCAGCTGCAAGTTCTGCCAGAACTGGGAGATTTCCCAGGCTAAGCCGGACGATACCCTCAACTACCGGCTCTCTCCGGAACAGGCGGTCGAGATTGCCGCCCACAACCAGTGCCGCTCCATTGCCTCAACCTACGTCGAACCGACCATCTTCATTGAATACATGCTCGATTTGGGACGTCTGGCCCGTGAGAAGAAAATCCTGAAGATCGTCCATTCCAACGGCTACATCAATCCCGCACCGCTCGACGATCTATGTCACGTCCTGGATGCCGCCTGCATCGACCTGAAGGGTTTCACGGACGAATACTACCGCGACCTTACCGAAGGGAGCCTCAAGCCCGTTCTGGCCACCCTCAAGCAGCTCAGGGACCGGAAAATTCATACCGAGATTGTCAATCTGGTCGTACCGGGCAGGAACGACGACCTGCAGCAGATCCGCGCCATGAGCCGCTGGATCAGGACCGAACTCGGCCCCGGGGTGCCGCTTCATTTCACCCGTTTCACCCCGCTCTACAAACTGAAGAGTCTGCCGCCGACGCCGATACCAACCCTCGAAGCGGCCCGAAAGACCGCCCTCGATGAGGGCCTTCACTTCGTCTACATCGGCAACGTGCCCGGTCATGAAGCGGAACACACCACCTGCCCTCAATGCCAGTCACGGGTAATCGAACGGACGGGCTACCGCATTCGAATGCTGCAGCTTCGAGACGGGGCATGCGCCCAATGCGGCCTGCCGATTCCGGGAATCTGGAGAATCTGAGATCCAGCGACACACTTGACCGGAGTCCCTCAGGCGGGTAGAGTGCGGCGACCGATTGGGGGAAGCCGGGATCCAGAGACCGATGAGAAGAGGAACGCAACACCCATGAAAGCCTATCTGGTCAAGAGGCTCTTACAGATCATTCCAACTCTCCTTGGCATCACCTTCATCACCTTCCTGATCATCCAGCTGGCACCGGGTAATCCTGCCGCGTTGAAACTCCAGATGAGCGCCCAGGGCCAGATGAGCGATCGCACCATGTCCCAGCAGATCATCGAAGAGACCAAGAAACTTTACGGCCTCGATAAACCCATGCCCATTCAGTATCTGCTCTGGGTCAAGCGGGTATTCACGTTCGATTTCGGCACTTCCTACAAGGACCACCGCAAGGTGTGGGACAAGATTGCGGAGCGTCTCCCCATCACCATCCAGCTCAACGTGATTTCGATTCTCCTGGTTTACCTGATTGCCATCCCCTGCGGCATCTATTCGGCAACGCGCCCTGGCACGCTGCCCGATCGCATCATGACCCTCTTTTTCTTCTTCCTTTATTCCCTCCCCAGCTTTTGGGTGGCGGTGCTGCTGATCATGCTCCTGGGCGGGGGCGATTTCTGGGACCTGCTCCCGGTCTACGGCATCTCGTCGATCGGGGCCGAAGATTGGTCGTTCTTTGCCTGGCTGAGCGACCGGCTCTGGCACCTGATTCTCCCCATCACCTGCCTGACATACGGGGGGTTCGCCTATCTGTCACGGCTCACGCGCGCCAACATGCTCGAAGTCGTGCGCGAGGATTACATCCGCACCGCCCGCGCCAAGGGGCTGAGCGAACGGCTGGTGATCTTCAAGCATGCCTTCCGCAATGCGCTCCTGCCGATTGTGACGCTGCTGGCCTTTCTTCTGCCCGCCATGTTCGGCGGCAGCGTCATTATCGAAAGCATCTTTTCGATCCCCGGCATGGGTCAGCTCGGTTTCGAGGCCGTGCTCAGCCGCGACTATCCGGTGATCATGGCGATCACCACCATCTCCGCGCTCCTGACCCTGGTGGGCCTGCTGCTCTCGGATCTGCTTTACGCCGCGCTCGATCCGCGCATCAAGCTCGAGTGAGAGCGGAGAAGGAGAGCCCCCCATGGTTGCAGACCCCACCGCCGCCATGCCTCGTTCTTACTGGCAGATGGTCTGGCATCATTTCAAGAAGAAGCGTCTGGCCGTAGCCGGTCTCGGGGTTTCGCTCGTCCTGTTTCTGGTCGCGCTCCTGGCGCCGGTTCTGGCCAATGATCGCCCCCTCTTCCTCTCCTGCCGGGGCCAGTGGTACTGGCCGGTCTTTTCCGGTGCCGACGCGGTCGGACCCTACCTCTGGAAGGACCTCAAGAAAGGCTCGCCCTTCCTCTACCAGGGAAACATTGAAGGAAGCGGCGATGTTGCCATTTGGCCGCCGGTACCCTATTCGCCCACGGAATACGATCTGCTGGAAAGCCTCTCCGGGCCGACCAGGCGGCACTGGCTCGGCACCGACGACAGCGGCCGCGATGTGCTCAGCCGCATGATCCATGGCTCTCGCATCTCCCTTTCGGTGGGTTTTGTGGCGGTGGGAATCGCCCTGGTGATCGGAATTCTGCTGGGCTCCCTGGCGGGCTATTTCGGTGGTTGGGTGGATCACCTGATCAGCAGGATCATCGAGATCCTCCTGACCATCCCAACCTTTTTCCTCATTATCGCCATCATCGCCTTCCTGCCGCCCAGTATCTACAACATCATGGTCGTAATCGGCCTCACCGGCTGGACGGGAGTGGCCCGGTTCGTTCGGGCGGAATTTTTCAAACTCAAACAGCTCGATTTCGTCCTGGCCCTGCGTGCCCTCGGGGCTTCCCATGCGCGGATCATCCTGCTGCACATGCTGCCCAATGCGATGGCGCCGGTGTTGGTTTCGGCGGTCTTCGGCATTGCCGGGGCGATCTTGACTGAATCGAGCCTCAGTTTCCTCGGCTTCGGCGTCCCGCCTCCAACCCCCAGCTGGGGGGACATTCTTTCCCAGAGCCGCGACTATATCGAATTTGCCTGGTGGCTGACGGTCTTTCCGGGCTTTGCCATCTTCCTCTCGATCACCGCCTACAACCTGGTCGGAGAAGGTCTCCGCGACGCCATGGACCCGAAGCTCTTCGAATAGAAAGGAGTCCGCCCCTGAAGCTGATACTGGCGCCTCTCCCCGAGCAGGAACCGTCGGTTTTCTCCGTCGGAGAACTGAATGCGCGCCTCAAGGCGCTCCTGGAAGCCAACTACCGCGTTGTATGGGTGAGAGGGGAGATTTCCAATTTCAGGACTCCTGCTTCCGGCCATTACTATTTCACCCTGAAAGACGAACAGAGCCAGATTCGGGCGGTCTTTTTCCGGACCCAGCACCGGCATCTGCGATTCCTTCCCGAAGACGGCCTGCAGGTCATCTGCCAGGGGCGGATCAGCGTTTACGAACCGCGCGGCGAATACCAGCTCATCGTCGAAATCATGGAACTCCACGGGCGCGGCGCCCTGCAGCTCGCTTTCGAGCAGCTGAAGCAGAAACTCGAGGCCGAAGGCCTGTTCGACCCGTCCCGCAAGCGCCCTCTCCCCCACTGCCCGCAAGCCGTTGCCATCGTCACCTCGCCGACCGGGGCTGCGATTCGGGATATCATCAAGACCCTGCAGCGCAGTCCCTATCCCCTGACGGTGACCCTGCTGCCGGTAAGGGTACAGGGGGTCGAAGCCGGTCGGGAGATTGCCGCAGCCATCGAACGCGCCAACGCCCTTCAGCCTCGGTTTCAGTGGGAAGTGATGATCGTCGGGCGCGGCGGAGGCAGCATCGAGGATCTCTGGCCCTTCAACGAGGAGCTTGTCGCGAGGGCCGTGGTCGGATCCCGGATTCCCATCATCTCCGCCGTGGGTCATGAAATTGACTTTACCATCACCGACCTGGTCGCCGATCTGCGGGCGGCGACGCCGACGGCGGCAGCGGAATGGATCGTCGGGCGCCTCGAGGGGCTGCAGCGGGAGCTGGCCAATCACTGGGATCGGCTACTGCGGTCGATGGGGCACCAGCTTGAGCACCAGAAACAGCGGCTCCACTTCCTGGACCGACGCCTCATCGACCCGAGGCGACGATTGCAGGATTTGCGTTTGCTGGTGGACGATCGCCTCGACCGGCTGCAGCTGGCCTACACCCGGCACCTGGAACGGCTCCTCACCCGCCACGCTCACCTTGCCCGCCGCTTGCTGCTGGTTCAGCCCACCAAAACGATTCAACACCTGCACAACGTCGTGAGCCAGCTCTACCGGGACCTTGTTCGCCACAGCAAGCGGCACCTCGAGAGTCGCCGCATTCACTTGCAGGGCTGCCTGTCCCGGTTGGAAAACCTCAGTCCCCTGGCGGTGCTGGCCCGCGGCTATGCCATTGCCTTCCGCCTGCCGGAAAAGAAGATCATCCGCCAGGCGGCCGAGACTCAGGCGGGGGAGGAGATCCTGGTGCAAGTCGGTCACGGGTCCCTGGCATGCACTGTGCAAAGGGTGGAGGACGATCCGTTGGCCTGAAGGAGAGCCTTTTTTATCCACGAAGTCACACGAAGAAACACGAGGAGTTGGATCGCGGCCGGAAAGCGGCTCTTACGGGCTCCCTCTGGCCAAGAAGCGTTTCGCGGGCGCTAAAATTCACCATCAAAGAGCATAACTTGCTAGAAGTGCTTTGGGTTTTCCTTCGTGTCACTTCGTGTGATTTCGTGGATAAATCTTTGGATGAGGAAGATTCTGATGAGTAAAAGGAAGAGCGAACAGTTCGAAGAGGCATTGAGCAAGCTCCAGGGGATTGTAGAGAAGCTCGAACGGGGGGAACTACCCCTGGAAGAAGCCATGGAGTCATTCACGGAGGGCATCCAACTGGTCCAACTGTGTCATCGGAAGCTCGAAGAAGCGGAGAAGAAGATCCAGCTGCTGGTTGAAAACCAGCAGGGGGTTTTCACCACGGCGCCCTTTGCCCCCGGTGCTCGCGACAACGCCGATGATGCGTCTTGAAGAGTGCGGTTTTTCAAATATGTGGAAAGGTCCGCACAGGCATGCTAAACTGCTTTGCTTGATGATGATACCTGTCAAGGGATGATCGCAACATGCCCGAATTCGATTTGAAACAGTATCTCTCCGCACGTAAGCAGGTCATCGATGAGGCCCTGGCGCAATTTGCCCCGGTACCGACCGGGCTCGAGGGGAGTGTCGCAGAAGCTTCGCGCTACAGCCTTTTTGCGGGTGGCAAACGGCTCAGGCCCATTCTCTGCCTGGCAGCCGTCGATGTTTTTGGTGGTGCTCAGGAAACGGTTTTGCCGGCAGCCTGCGCGCTCGAGATGATTCACACTTACTCCCTCATCCATGACGATCTGCCGGCCATGGACAACGACGATTTTCGGCGCGGGCGCCCCACCAACCACAAGGTTTTTGGGGAAGCCATGGCGATCCTGGCCGGAGATGCCCTGCTGACCGAGGCGTTCAGCCTCATGACCGACGCGGGAGCGCGCGGGACGGTTCCGGCCGAACGGCTCATCCGCGTGATTGCCGTCATCGCGCGCGCGGCGGGATACCGGGGAATGGTCGGGGGCCAGGTCATCGACCTGGAATCCGAGTCGCGTGAGGTCGACCTGGCCACAGTGGAATACATGCACCTGCGCAAGACCGGCGCGCTTATTTCCGCCTCCCTGGAGGCGGGAGCAATTCTCGGAGGCGCTTCCGAGGAGCAGATCGCCGCTCTGACCCGATACGGACACCATCTGGGATTGGCCTTCCAGATTACCGACGATCTCTTGGACATCGAGGGCGATCCCGAGGTTATGGGCAAGGCTTCGGGGTCGGACGTCGCCAAGAACAAGAAAACCTACCCGGCGCTCCTGGGGCTTGCTCAGACTCGGGAAGCTGCAACCATGCAGGTTGAGCAGGCAGTGGCGGCACTGGCCGCATTTGATGGCAGGGCCGAACCGTTGCGCGCCATTGCCCGCTATCTGCTGATCCGCAAATCGTGATCGTACAGAGGAGCAACCATCTTCGATGAGGAGCATGACACCGTTGAACGACCAGGACAACCAGACCTTGGTTTCCCAATTGGAGGGTCCTTCCCAATTGAAGCAACTCACTCCCGGCCAGTTGCAGCAACTGGCCGGGGAAATCCGCGACCTGATCATTCGCACCGTAGCCAAGAACGGCGGTCACCTGGCGCCGAGCCTGGGAGTCGTCGAGCTGACCATCGCCCTCCATTACGTTTTCAACGCCCCGTACGACAAGATTGTCTGGGACGTCGGGCATCAGGCCTACGCCCACAAGATCCTCACGGGACGCTGTTCCCAGTTCCATACGCTGCGCCAGTTCAACGGCATCAGCGGTTTTCCCAAGCGCTCTGAAAGCAAGTACGACGCTTTTGGTACCGGCCATTCCGCCACTTCCATTTCCGCCGCCCTGGGACTGGCGGTGGGCAACTGCCTCAAAGGCAGCTCCAACCGCACCATTGCGGTCATCGGCGACGGCAGCATGACGGGCGGGATGGCATTCGAAGCCCTCAACCATACCGGCGACCTCGACAAGAACCTCATTGTGGTCCTGAACGACAATGAGATGTCCATTTCACCCAACGTCGGAGCCCTCTCCTCGTTCCTGAGCCGCAAACTCTCCAACAAGACCCTCATGAACCTGCGCCGGGAGCTCGAGAATTTCCTCAAATCCGTCCCCGGCCTCGGTCCAAACCTGCTCCACCTTCTGAAGCGCAGTGAGGACATGCTGGTGGCACTCTTCACCCCGGGCATGCTATTCCAGGCGCTCGACTTTCACTACATCGGCCCCATCAAGGGCCACCGCCTGGATCGACTCATCAGCACCTTCGAGAACGTGCGCCATCTCGACGGGCCGGTGCTGGTCCACGTTCTGACGCAAAAGGGCAAGGGCTATCTTCCCGCGGAATGCGATCCGGCCAGTTTTCACGGGGTCGGCTCATTTGAAATCAGTACGGGAAAGAGCTGCACTCCGCCTCCTGACACGCCTCGTGTGCCGTCCTACACCAAAGTCTTCAGTGACGCCATGGTGCGACTGGCCGAAAGCAATCCCAAGGTGTTGGCCATCACCGCCGCCATGCTCCAGGGAACCGGCCTGGAACCCTTCGCAAGCCGGTTTCCGCATCGCTGTTTCGATGTCGGCATCGCCGAACAGCACGCCGTAACCTTTGCCGCGGGCCTTGCGGCGGAAGGCTTCAAACCGGTGGTAGCCATCTACTCGACATTCCTACAGCGGGCTTACGATCAGATCCTCCACGACGTCTGCCTCCAGAATCTGCCGGTGGTTTTTGCCCTGGACCGCGGCGGCCTCGTCGGTGATGACGGCCCCACCCATCACGGCGTCTTTGACCTGTCGTTCCTGCGCCACATCCCCAACATGGTGCTGATGGCGCCCAAGGACGAAAACGAATTGCAGCATATGCTGAAAACAGCCATCGACCATCCCGGCCCCGTGGCGCTCCGCTATCCTCGCGGCAATGGCGTCGGGACCCTGTTGGACGAGGAATTCCAGGCGCTTCCGGTGGGGCGGGGCGAAGTCCTGCGGGAAGGGGCGGATCTCCTTCTGATCGCTATCGGCTCCACCACCCAGGCCGCTGTCCAGGCTGCCGAACGGCTGGCACAGGAAGACATCCACGCCACGGTGATCAACGCCAGGTTTGTCAAACCGCTGGATGAAGACCTGCTGCTTAAATGGGCCAGGAAAACCGGCAGGGTTATCACCATCGAGGAGAATGTGCTCCAGGGCGGGTTTGGCAGTGCCGTACTGGAGATGTTTCAGGAGCAAGGCTTTATTCCTCGGTCCTTCATCCGGCTCGGCCTGCCCGATGCCTTCATTCCTCACGGCACCCAGGCCCTCCTCCGTAACCTCTACGGCATCGACGCCGATGCCATCGAGCTTGCCGCCCACGAGCTGATGGAGACCGGCCATGGGCAACACCTCCGAGCGCTTGGACAAACTGCTGGTCGCTAGAGGGCTCACTGCCAGCCGCGAGCGGGCGCAGGCCCTCATCCTTGCCGCCAGGGTCCTGGTGGACGGTCAGGCGGTCACCAAGGCGGGACAGCGAGTCCCTGTCGGCAGTGACCTTTGCCTGGTGGGGGAAGATCATCCTTTCGCCAGCCGCGGCGGGGTAAAGCTGCAACATGCGCTCGACACGTTTGGCCTGAACGTCACCGGCCGGGTGGTCATGGACGTGGGAGCCTCCACCGGCGGTTTCACCGATTGCCTGCTGCAAAACGGCGCCGCACGAGTCTACGCCATTGATGTCGGCTATGGCCAGCTGGCCTGGAAGTTGCGGAACGACTCCCGGGTGGTGGTCCTGGAGCGGCAGAACATCCGCCACCTCGACTCCCATCAAATCCCGGAACCCATTCAGCTGGCCACCGTCGATGTCTCGTTCATTTCCCTCAGACTCGTCATTCCAGCGCTGCTACCCTTTCTGCATGCCCCCTCGTCAGCCGGTACGCACCCCGCAACGCCCTTTAAGCCCGGGCTGATCGCGCTCATCAAGCCGCAGTTTGAGGCGGGACGGAGCCATGTGGGGAAAGGAGGGGTGGTCCGGGATGAAGCAGTCCGCCAGGCAGTCTGTGATGCCATCGCGGATTTCTGCCGGGCGTCGGGGTTCGAAGTGCACGGGCTTGTTCCATCTCCCCTGCTCGGCCCCAAAGGGAATGTGGAATACCTGCTGTACGCCAGCCTTGAGTGACCCCGGTATGAATCTCCATCTCATATTCATTGGAAAAACCGCCTTTGCCGACCTGGAAACGGGGGTCAATCGGTATCTTGACCGCCTTCGCCACTATATTCCCACCCGGATTCATATCGTGAAGGAGGAGAGAGTACCCCCCAGAGGGACGGCAGCGCATGTCAAGGAAAAGGAAGCTGAGAAGATCCTGCGACTGGTGGAAAAAAAAGACTGCCTGGTGATCTGGGATCAAAACGGCAAGGAAATCGACTCGGTCGCCCTTGCCGAGTTCCTGGAAGAGCGCCGGACCGGGGGGACATCCAGAATGTGGATGGTGATTGGCGGGCCGCTGGGTATTTCCCAAACGCTCCTGCTACGTGCAGACTTCGTCCTTTCGCTTTCCCGCATGACCTTTCCCCATGACTTAGCCCGCCTGATGGTCATGGAACAGCTCTACCGGGCTTTTACCATCCTCAAGGGAGAAGCCTACCACAAGTGAGCAATGAGCAAGGCCGCCGGTGTTAGACCGCGACCACTTCCGTAACCGCGGGGACTTCCTCCTTGATGACGCGCTCGATGCCCGCCTTCAAGGTCATCTGGCTCATGGGGCATCCATGACAGGCCCCAGTCAGGCGCACCTTCACCACCGAACCCACGACATCGACCAGTTCCACACTGCCACCATCGCGTTGAAGCATCGGTCTGATCTTTCCCAGGGCCTTCTCAACTTCTTCTCGCATGCTGATCTCCTTTTCGCCTAGTGATTTATGGTAGACGTCCTATATCCAGTTGTCGTCCCAAAAGCAACGAAAACCAGCACATTGCTGGCAGAACTCAATTGGGGGACGATTTCGAGAGCTCCGGCGCCTTCCGTTGAAGAGTAATGGTTTTGAGTAGTTAGAAAACAATCGCATTGATCTTTCCCTGTTTTTTTTCTACCATGCAGGGGTCATACGTCGAACACAACCTGCTGCCCACTCAATCAGGAAAGGAGCCTCATGAAACCCTATCGCCTGGTTCCCCGGTTTTCCGCAGAAGAATTGGAGCTGCACGTCAAAGGGCTGGCTGATCGCATCAATCGGGACTATGAAGGAAAGAGCCTGCTGGTGGTTGGAATCCTGAAGGGGGCCTGCATTTTTCTGAGCGATCTGGTGCGGCGTTTGACCATGCCCGTGGAAATCGACTTCGTCCGCCTGGCCAGTTATGGCACGGGCTCCGCATCGAGCGGCACGATCACGATCACCAAGGATCTCGAACTGCCCGTCGCGGGCCGCCATATCCTCGTGGTGGAAGACATTGTCGATACCGGCACCACATTGGTCTGGTTTCTGGAGCACCTGCACCGAAGCCAGCCGGAATCGGTCAGACTCTGTGCCCTGGTGGACAAGCTCGAACGCCGGCAAGTCGAAGTACCTCTTGACTATGTGGGAATTCGTGTAGATAAAGGGTTTCTTGTGGGCTATGGTCTGGACTTTGCCGAGCAGCACCGAAATCTGCCCGCCATTCACGAGGTAGAGTTCCTGTCTTAGGATCCAAGATTTGAGGGATCGTTTGCTCATGGTTGTCACCTGTGATGTATGCAATGCCAAATTTCGGCTCGATCCGGAGCGACTTAAAGGACCGAAAAGCAAGGTCCGCTGCTCCCGCTGCGGGCACGTCTTCCAGCCCATCCAGGAGCAAGAAGAGCTGGGGCACGTTGACCTTGCGGATGACACCGAGTTTCCGGCCGCCAGCGTTTCGCCCCAGGCCTCCCCTTCACCAACGCCATCCTCCCTTCCAAAAACCAGGGAACGACGCCCCTGGCCGCGCTGGCTTGGCTGGCTTGGGTTGGCGCTCATCGTGGTGCTCGGCGCTATCGGGATCATGAGCTATATGAGCTCGCAGACCGGAGACAAGGTGGGCTCAGGACCGCCGGAAACCCCGCAACTGCGGGTCCTGGACAGCACGCAGGCCTTCTTTCTGGAAAACGCTCATGCTGGCCAGATCTTTGTCGTGGAAGGAGAAGTCGAGAATCACTCGGCCGCCGCCGTCAGCTTCATCCTCCTGGAGGGCAAGCTCTACAACACGGCCAACCGTGTTGCCATCACCCAGAAATGCTTTGCGGGCAATGCCATGACCCGTGAAGAACTCACCCAACTGAATATGACTGAAGTCCAGAACCGCATGATGAACCGTGAGGGGAAGACCCTCTCTAATGTCAAAGTGCCGCCAGGAAAGCGGGTTCCTTTCACGCTGGTTTTTCACAACCTGCCGGAGCTTAAGGCCCTGAGCGACTATAGTGTCGAGGTGGTCAGCTCCAGACTCGAGTGAGCATCCTGCACCCGGAGTCTCTGGTTCCGGCTTCCCGGGCTCGGTTCCAGGGAGCATCCCGGACCGGTCGCCCCCAGAGGAACCCCAACCTATTGAAGAAACAAAACGAATTGACAAGCCCTGCCCTTCGATGTTACAGGAAGGCAATCTCAAGTTCTCGAAAAGTTTAGATAAGCAATCGTTGCAGGAGACTTCCATACAAAGGTGTAGCGCAAATGTTGGACCTGAAGTTCGTCCGTGACCATATCGAACCGGTGCGTCGGATGCTGCACGACCGCCAGGTGGACCTGGATTTGGAATCGTTCCTGGGCTTGGATGAAGAACGGCGCCAGATCCTGCGGGAGGTGGAAGAGCTCAAACGCCGGCGCAACCTCGCTTCGGACGGCATCGCGCAGATGAAGCAAGCACGCCACGACGCAACCTCCCAGATTGAGGAAATGCGCGAGGTGTCCCAGCGGATCAAGAACCTGGATCAGCAACTTGCAGCGGTCCAGGAAAAGCTTGACGAAATTCTCCTGCTCATCCCGAACATGCCCCACCCGTCGGTGGCAGTGGGAAAGGATGAGCATGACAATCCAGTGGTCAAGGTATGGGGTCAGCCTCCGGAATTCGACTTCCAACCCAAACCCCACTGGGATGTGGCGGAAAGTTTGGGGATCATCGATTTTGAGCGGGCGGCGCGGATGACCGGGGCGCGCTTTGCCCTCTACTGGGGGGTTGGGGCCGCCCTGGAACGGGCTCTCATCAGTTTCATGCTTGATCTTCACACCCGCCTTCACGGCTATCTCGAGGTGCTCCCACCCTTCATCGTCAATGCGGCCAGCCTGACCGGTACCGGCCAGCTCCCCAAATTCAAGCAGGACCTTTTCAAACTCGAGAATTCCGACTACTACCTGATCCCCACCGCGGAAGTCCCGGTGACCAATATTCACAGAAATGAAGTCCTCGAAGAAGACGACCTGCCCCGATATTACGCGGCCTATACCCCCTGCTTCCGGTCGGAAGCAGGCTCCTACGGCAAAGACACCCGCGGGTTAATCCGTCAGCACCAGTTCAATAAGGTGGAAATGGTCAAGCTGGTCCATCCGGAGACTTCCTACGATGAACTGGAGAGCCTCCTGGCCAATGCTGAGGCCGTCTTGCAGGAGCTTGGCCTGCACTACCGGGTGGTGTCGCTATGCACCGGCGACTTGGGCTTTTCGGCTGCCAAGACTTACGATATCGAGGTCTGGCTGCCTGGCCAGCAGACCTATCGAGAGATTTCTTCCTGCAGTAATTTTGAGGACTTTCAAGCCAGGCGGGCGAATATTCGCTACCGCCGCAAGGGCCAGACCAAGACGGATTTTGTGCACACCCTGAACGGTTCCGGACTGGCCGTTGGGCGCACCCTGGTGGCAATTTTGGAGAATTGCCAGCAACGCGACGGCAGCGTCATCATTCCCACGGCCCTGCGCCCGTATGTGAGAAACATTGATAAGATTACCGATCGTGACCAGGTTTTCTCTAACTGACAAGGAGCTTCCGTCATGACCAAGAGTGAGCTCATCGAAGCACTGGCAAAAGCTGAAGGAATAACCCTGAAGGCTGCCGAGATCGCAGTCAATGTGACCTTCCAGAGCATGGAGCAGGCGCTCATCAGATCGGATCGCCTGGAAATCCGAGGCTTTGGCAGCTTCAAGGTCAAGGCGTATGACGGTTACCGGGGCAGGAACCCCAAGACTGGGGATATCATTGAAGTCAGTTCCAAGAAGCTGCCCTTCTTCAAGGTCGGGAAGGAACTGAAGGAGCGGGTGAATGCAGCCTCCTCCGGCAATGACGACCGGAAGTGAGGGGAAAACGCGCCTTTCCTGCTCCGCCTTCAATCGCCACGGATGAGCAGGACGTAGAGGTTCAGGGCTATCAGCGCTACGCATCCGCCGATGAACGTCATGAGCTTGTCGAAGGGGATCGACTCTCCCGAGGCAGGGAGGGTTATTTTCAGCAAGTAGAGGAACCCTCCCATGGACGACAGCAGGATCAAGGCTTTGAACCTCCTCCTGACCAGCAGGTAGCCTACACCGGGAATCCCGACCAGCCACACATACGGGTTGGATGAGAGGTCTTCCCATTTCAGCTCGTGCACAATCTCCATGATTTTGTAGGAATCATAGGTTCTGAGAAAATCGAGAAATGCTTCCCACGTCTGTTTGAGCTGTTCCAAGGCCGCTCCCTTCAGTAGGTAATCTCAAAACGCTTGAGATCTCCCTCACGGGGTTCCTCTCTGACCTCCACCTGGTCGACAAAGCCATATGGACTGCCTTTATGGCACCACGCGAGCATGCGTTCAACCTGCTCCGGTTCCCCCTCGAAAACCGCTTCAACGCTCCCATCCCGGAGGTTTCTCACGTATCCGGCAACTCCTTCGGCGATGGCTGCATCCCGCGCGAATGATCGAAAGCAGACCCCCTGGACCATTCCTCTGATCCGCACCCGCACACGTCTCTTTGCCATGGTCACCCCTCATCTTGTCAGGAGTCCGAAGACGGCTCAAGCTTGAGCAGATTCAGGAAGGCTTCCTCACTCAGGACCATGATACCCAACTTTCGGGCTTTCTCCAATTTCGATCCGGCATCTTTGCCGGCCACCACCAGGTCGGTCTTCCTGCTCACCCTGTCGCTGGTCCCGGCTCCCAGCGCCATGACCTTCCGGCTGGCTTCCTGCCGGGTCATGGACGCGAGGGTACCGGTGAAGACGACCGTTTTCGACTGCCAGAAGGCATCTCCGACCGCTGGCATGCGGGTTGGCGGCACGGGGACAACCCCTTCCTGACGCAAATCCTCGATCAGGGTTCGATTGGAGGGGTTTGAAAAATAGCGCACCACGCTGAAAGCAACCTTCTCCCCAATGCCGGCAACTGCTTGCAGGGCCTCTGGAGTCGCCTGCTGCAGGGCCTTGAGGGAGGAGAACTGCTCGGTGAGGATTTCCGCCAGGTGTTTTCCCACGTGATGGATGCCAAGAGCAAACAAGAAGTCGGCCAGGGCAGGAGTCTTGTTGTTCTGGATGGCCTCGATCAGGTTCTGGGCGGACTTCCGCCCCAACCCCGGGAGTTGTTCCAGGTCTTCGATGCGCAGCCGGTAAAGGTCGGCAACCGAACGCAGCATCCGCTCGTCCACCAGGAGCGAAATGAGCTTCCGCCCCAGGCCGTCGATGTTCATGGCGCCACGGCTGGCGTAATGCCAAATGGCGGCCTTGAGCTGCGCCGGGCAGTTGCGATTGAGACAGCGATGCACGCTTTCGTCCGGCAGGCGCACCACCTCCCCCTGACAGGCAGGACATTGCGAGGGCATCAAGAAGGCCTGTTCGCTCCCGCTGCGGTTTGCCGCGACCACCTCGACGACTTCGGGGATGACGTCGCCAGCCCGTCGCACCACCACCTGATCCCCAATCCGGATGTCCTTCCGGCGGACCTCATCCTCGTTATGGAGGGTGGCACGTCGCACCACCACACCCCCGACGGTGACCGGTTCCAGGACCGCCACCGGAGTCAAGACCCCCGTTCGCCCGACCTGCACCGTAATGTCGAGAACGCTCGTCCGGGACTGCTGAGGTGGAAATTTGTAGGCAATCGCCCAGCGCGGGCTCCGGGATTTTTCGCCCAGCACCTTCTGCCATGTCACCTGGTTGACCTTAATCACAACCCCATCGATCTCGTAGGGCAGCTGCTCGCGAGTGCTCGTCAGGTCATCGAAGAACGCGATCGCCTGCTCGATGGAGGGACAGAGCTGCGACCGCCCATTGACCGGCAGCCCCCACCGGCGGAGGTTTTGCAAGGTCTCCCAGTGGCTCTCAAAAACCACCCCTTCGACCAGCCCCACCCCGTAGCAATAGGCTTTCAGCGGGCGCGACGCGGTAATGCTGGAATCGAGCTGCCGCAGCGAGCCGGCGGCAGCGTTGCGGGGATTTGCGAAAGGCGGTTCCTCCGCTTGTTGCCGTGCCGCATTGAGGCTCTCGAAGTCGGCTTTGTCCATGTACACTTCACCCCGCACCGCCATCATGGCCGGCGGTGCCGGGCCCTCGAGCGGCACGCGGAGTAGCCAGGGAAGAGCACGGATGGTTTTCACATTGGGCGAAACATCCTCGCCAAGGTCGCCGTCCCCGCGCGTTCCCGCCCGTTGCAGTTGGCCCTTCTCGTAGACCACTTCCACCGCCAGGCCGTCCATTTTCAGCTCGGCCACGTATTCGATTTCCCCGGTGACCCCCAGCATTTTTTTCACCCGCCGGTCGAACTCCCGCACCTCTGCCTCCGCCATGGCGTTCTCGAGGCTCAGCATGGGGACCACATGTTCGAATGGCGCAAACTTTTCGAGCGGCGGAAACCCCACGCGCCGGGTGGGCGAGTCGGCGGCAAGAAACTCGGGGTGCGCCCGTTCAAGCGCGCTCAACTCACGGAACAGGGCATCGTACTCAGCATCGCTGATAACCGGCTGGTCCAGCGCATAATAGCGATAGTTGTGGTGGCGAATCTGCTCCCGCAGTTGTTCGACCTTAATTCGGAGTTCGTCTTTGCTGCTCATCCCCTCATCTCTTGCTCCCGGGAAACAACCGTGATGATCGCTTCGATCATCCCCTCTCGCGCCTTCCTGAATGCTGGCTTGCGAAAACCATGCACCCATGCCAGCGAGGACAGATCATCCGAAACCGCCAGCACCGCCGCCAGGCGAACCCTGCGGAACACAGCCGCGGTAAACATGGCCGCCATTTCCATTTCGACCGCCAGCGCCCCGGCCTTCTGATACTGCATGACCTTGCCGACGGTCTCCCGAAAAGGAGCGTCGGTGCTCCATACCATCCCCTGGTGAACCGTCCCTCCCTGCCCGCTCAGGGCTGCCTGGAGCGGTGCCAAGAGCTCTGGCGAAGGCCCCGGCCGAGGAGTGGCAATGGGGTAATGAGCGGAGGTTCCTTCTTCGGAAAAAGCGCCTGTCGGCAGGACCAGATGGCCAATCTCGACCTGTGGCTGCAAAGAACCGCACCAGCCCGCCGCGATGACCTCGTTAACCCCCAGCGCGATCATCTTTTCCAGGACCAGTACAGCTTGCGGCGCACCCAGCATGGGGCCGGCCAGTACCAGCGGCACGCCTCGACAGGAACCGACAAACAGCTTTGTCAGGTAGATCCCTTGCGGACCCTGACGAAGCAGGGGAGCCTGGTGCTGCAACAACTCCACATCCTGAGGGGTGAAAGCGAGGATGGCCCGTGACGGCAGCAGTTCCTCCCGCTTCCCTCGGCGCGGTTCAATAACGGCCTGGTTCTCAGCCGCCGCAACCGGTTGTTCTCCCATTCCTGCAACTCCCGGGATCATCCCCCGCAAGGCCAGTTCTCGCTGTGACTCATCGCTGCTGATTGTACGGAATTTGCCAAGTTTGTCTATCATTAGTCGCCGGGCCGCCCATCCTCGAAGGGTGCCCTCGGGGTAGGAGAAAAACTTCCACCAGGACGAGTCCCGCGTGCGCTTCGCGATAGAAGAAGGTATTATGCTGAGGGGGCAAAAGATGGGATTGTTGGCAGCCCCGGCAGCTCCTTGGAACACCCAAAGGAAAGCATCTCGTTCCCATGGAATCAGGCGAATCGATCGGTGGCAGCTATGCCGAAGTGGCTCTTTTCAACGCCCTCGACAAAACCCTGCATTACCTGGTGCCCCCCGCGCTGCAAGAGCGGGTGCGGCCTGGCGTAAGAGTGCTGGTACCGGTCGGGAAAAGAAAGGCGATGGGGTTGGTAGTCCACCTTGCGGCTGAGCCACCCGCCTTGGCGGGACCGGTCGTCTTCCGCTCCGTGCTCGCCGCTTTCGATGAAACCCCTGCCATTCCTCCGGAGCTGCTCACCCTGTGCTCGTGGGTAGCCCGGTACTATCTCCATCCTCTGGGCGAAGTACTGCAGCTGGCAGTCCCGGCAGGCGCCCGCAAGGACCGTTCAACGGAGAGCGGGACGAGCCGGCGCCCATCGAGGCAGATCGCCCGAGTTCACCTCATCGCCCCTCCTCCCGAAAAACTGCGGAAGAGTCAACACCTGTCGGCATTGCTGGCTCTCCTCGACCGCGAGGGTGGTTCTGCTCCGCGCTCACTGCTCCAACAGCACCTCAAGAATGTCGGCTACTGGCTCCGGCGACTCGAGGACCTGGAATGCCTCGAAGTCGAAACGGCCGAAGATCCCTGCCCGGAGGGATGCCCGCCGCCCTCCCCGGTCGCCGCCTCATTCGATCTTTCCGCCGATCAGGAGCAGGTCCTGAATACGATCCGGCCCCATCTCATCAAGCCTGCGTTCAAGGCCTTTGTGCTCCATGGCGTGACCGGGAGCGGCAAGAGCGAGATCTATCTGCGCCTGATCGAAAGCGCCCTGCAGCAGGACTTGGGAACGCTCATCCTGGTCCCGGAAATCGCCCTCACCTTCCAGCTCGAAGCCATCTTCCGCCGGCGCTTTGGCCCGCATCTGGCCATATGGCACAGCGGTCTCTCCCCCCGTGCCCGGGAAGCCCAATGGCACGACCTCCTGACGGGCAGAAGAAGAGTGCTGCTGGGGGCACGCTCCGCGGTCCTGATGCCGCTTGCCGGGCTCGGGTTGATTGTTGTCGATGAGGAACACGACTCATCCTACAAACAGGACGACCACCTGCGCTACCAGGCGCGCGATGTCGCCCTCATGCGAGCCCAAATGATGAATATCCCGGTGGTGCTCGGCTCCGCGACGCCGTCGCTCCAGTCCATCTACCATGCCCGAACCGGACGCTACACCCTCCTTTCGCTGCCCCGGCGCATCCATGACCGCCCCCTGCCGGACCTCGAAATCATCGATATGCGGAGAGAATCCCGGCGCCAGCGGATCCTTTCCCGCAGCCTCCAGGAAGCCCTCGCCAGCACCGTCAAGGACGGCCAGCAGGCACTCCTCTTCCTCAATCGCCGCGGCTTTGCCTCCTTCGCCCTCTGCAATGTCTGCGGGGAGGTCCTCCTGTGCGAGAACTGCAGCGTCAGTCTCACTTACCATGAAAAAACAGGGCTCCTTTGCTGCCACTATTGCGGACTGGAAAAAAAACTGCCCGAACGCTGCCCCGTCTGCGATCACCCGGCGCTCATCCTGCATGGTTTTGGCACGGAAAGAATCGAAAAGGAGGTGAAAAAGCTTCTCCCTGAAGCGAGGGTGCTGCGGATTGATCGGGACACCGTGGCCGGGCCGCGCACCATTGCCGAGCGGCTGGAAGCCGTGCGCCAGCAGCAGGTGGATATCCTGATTGGCACCCAGATGCTCACCAAAGGCCATGATTTCCCCAACCTCACCCTGGTAGGCATCGTCAACGCCGACACCGCCCTCCAAATTGCCGACTTTCGAGCCGGTGAAACGACCGTCCAGCTGCTCATGCAGGTTGCCGGGCGCGCCGGCCGGGGCGAGAAACCCGGGCGGGTGCTCCTGCAAACCTACAATCCCTCGCATTACACCATTCAATCGGTAGTTCGGATGGACTACCTCGGTTTCTGCGAGGAGGAACTCGCCTCGCGGGAGCAACTACAGTACCCGCCTTATGCCAGGATGCTGCGCCTGCTGGTGACCTCACCCGAGGAACCGTTGACAGCCCAGGCCGCCCACGCCCTGGCGGCCCTCTGCCGGGAAGTAGCCGGTGAACTGCGGTTACAGGAGCAGCACCTGGCCATCCTCGGCCCCGCGCCAGCCCCCCTGAGCAAACTCAAGAACCGGTTTCGCTGGCACCTCCTGGTGAAGGCCTGGACCAGTCAGACCCTGCAACAGTTTACCGAAAGCGTGAAAGAGCGCAGTCGGCACTCTCCCCTGCTGCGCCGGGTGCAACTCGCTATCGACCGCGACCCGATCATGGTCTTATGAAAGTTCACCGGGAGAATTGACAACAGCCGATCCCTGCCAAACCAAGCGCTGATGGAAGGTCTTGACGATTCCCACCCTTTTCTGGTAAGAGGCAGTGTCGAGGTGAGCCTGAGCTCTTTGGCGGCATCGATTGACAGAACGAGCCAATGACGTTCAGGGCCGGTGGTTGGCCAAATCGTCAAAGAGGACGCCGGTAGCCTCACAAGCAATTGCTTCCCTTTAGAAGCCGGAGTGGTGAAACAGGTAGACGCGCTGGACTCAAAATCCAGTGGCCCTTGCGGCCGTGAGAGTTCGATTCTCTCCTCCGGCACCAGCCAAACCAAGGGGCTGGCTTGAATAGCGAGCCCCTTTTGTCAGACCCTATGGAAAACCGACCTTCAATCTGAACGACTTGAAGCTGGGAACCAGCAGATTCACTTCCGACTTGTACTTCAGATACTCCTCCCCGAATTGCTCCTCAAGGTAAAGCTCTTCGGCCTTGATGAGTCTTTTGAAAACCAGGGTCATGAGCATCGGGACCGTGAGCATCAGCCATGCTTTGAGAAACAATACGACCGCTGGTACGATGAAGATAATGAACGCCGAGTACATGGGGTTTCTGACGATGGAGTAGACCCCGGTGGTGCAGAGCTTTCCTTCGGAAAACCCTTGCAGCAGGGGAAGAATTGAAAAGAGCCACAGAGGCACCCCGAATAACAGCAGGACAGCCCCGCAGAAGTTGAAGACCGCGGGAGCCGAGGTGATGATGAAATAATCCGGCCAGGCCATCGTCAGAGCGGCCGGGATGATCGCGTACGCAAGGGAGAGCCCCACCAACCTGGGACCAATACCGAAAATCGTCATGATCCTCCTCCAGAACGCCGTTGTCCTTCCCCTGATGAGAACTCAGCAAGGCTCCATAGAAGAGCGTGGCCATTACCTCGGGCGTCATTCCGGCGTGCTTACGGCAGGAATCCACACTCTGTCTGGATACCGGCTTCCGTCGGCATGACCAAAGGAGGGCAGACACTCATTCTGTGGCGCCGTCCTTTGCCGCTGCCCAAGTTACCAGTTTCGGGCCGATCAGCCAACCGCTTTGCGAGCCGCACGAACGGTCGCTCTCACCTGCCCGGACAGGATCGGCAGCCACGCCCTCGGCCCGGCTGTAACCCACATCCCAGCCGGTGCCCGCCAATTCGAATGAAGACAGTTGGGCATCCGGCACCAGCGTCGGCCCGCGAGATCATTTTGAGACAACCGCTGGAACCACCCCTTCTATCGGCCCACTCCCCGGTACGGCTCGAGAGAATAGCGTGACCATTATCCCCGGGCGCCAGTCCGGCATGCTTCCGGCCGGAATCCATGCATTGCCTGGCTACGGGCTCCCGCCGCTATGACGACGGGAGGATGGACACCTGTTTGGGTGGGGCGGTATTTCGCCACCCGAGGTGGTGAATAGTATCCAATCCTTGATTGTTATGCATAATATTCTACTCATCTTCATAATAAACCTGAATCACACAATAAATTATCATAAGCCTTCCACATCCTGGCATTCTGTGGGGGGTGATTGGAGATTATTGTTCATTCGGTTTCGCCGTCCCTGATCATCGCATGGGAACTCCAACCAATTGGAATACTGATTAAAATTGGATTATGCTAGACATTGGCACGGAGCTTGCTCAGATAGACGGTCGGAAGCGGTGAGTGAGTGCCCGGGTGTGGGTGACGCGGGATCGAGGTCAGGCTTCCTGAAGGTGCTCTTTGACAAAACATTTAAAATGAGCCGGTTATGCTTTTGACTGTGGTTCGACCGCTCGCGATGCGTTAGCGCTGGTGGAGAGACTCGTTACTCCTGGTGTGGCTGCGGAATATCACCTTCCCCGTTCCAATGGCCTGGCACTGCTCGAAAAGCTGAATCGATGTTGTCTGGTGTTGCGGTGACCCTTCTTGCGGACTTAGACTATCAGGCGGTACAAAGGTGTGCCTCATGTGCATGTTCGGTCGTTTCTCAAGGGACCTTTCGACCTCGTTGAACCGGAAATTTCAGTGTCCTCCGCGCGCTCGAAAGCGAAGTTAAAGCTGGTTGAGGATTTTCACAAGAAGATGAAAAGCGACTTCGAAGGTATAACAGGCTCACTCTTAACACAGGGAACTCTCAGAAGTAACTGTTTCATTTCCAATGCTGGTCTCGAGTGGGAGTTGCGGTTCGGGTTCATGTTCCAGTGGGATTGAAAGTTGCGGTGGTCGTTCGAGTGGCAATGATGGTGCTGGTTTTTTGTTGAGCGGATGGTCGAGTGGAGATTCAAGCGGAAAATCTTGTGCGGGAAAGCGGAACTTCAAACCAGAATCTAGCGTAGCGGTTCCATCTGAAGTTGTTCACAAACATTCTGAGAGCCCCCCCTTTCCATAGCAGGAGGCTGTAGCGATGCTGCTCACAGCCTCCTGTTTTTTTTCGACCTGACGCCGGAGGCTACGGTCCAAAGCCGGTAACCAGGCTTCCTTTCTCGATTTACCCCTTAAGCCCCCTGGAGTGACGCACCTTGACTGGCAACCAGGCGCAGCGACTACAGAAAGCCGAAGCCTTGCGCCACCTCGTTTGATCGCATAGCCGTTCGTAGCTGCCCCGCGTTCAATCCCTTCTGATGCTTGCAATTCCCTTGGGAATGCGACAATCTCTGATACGTGCAGAGAATGATCCACCGGTGCCCTCCCTGTCGGGCTGCTCAGGAATGTTTCCGGACTCTGCGATCGAAACGGTCTTTGGAGAGCCACCCATGATGACCACGCTGCGTCCCTCATTCGCCGTCCGAAGAAGCCTGCACGTGGACCTCCTCACCGCCTTCGGGGGGTTGCTGCTGGTAACGGTACTGGTCGTAATCGGCTACTTTTACCGCAACAGTTCACGGGTGGTACTGATGCTCTGTGACGATCTCATGGAACAGACCACCCAGGCGGTGATCCATCGCACGGTTGGCTTCTTCACTCCCGTCACGACTCTGATCGAGATGGGCGCCCGGGCCGCCGCCGCCGAGGTGCTTCCGCTCAGCGACGCCGACGGCCTGGAACGTTATGCCGTTGCAGCCCTGAACACCTACCCGATGGTGGCCGGATTCATCGTCGGTGACCAGGCGGGAAACTTTCTCATGGCCAGACGCCTGCCGGATGGCTCCACCGTGACCAAGATCATGGATCGCACGACGGCTCCCCCGCTCACAACCTGGAGAACCCGGGACAAAGCTTTTAACCTCGTCAAAACCGAATCCACCACCACCGACAGCTTCGATCCCCGCACCCGTCCGTGGTACCGGGGGGCCAGCGAACACCATCGCCTCTACCTGACGGATCTTTACATCTTCTATAGCGACCGGGTACCCGGCATCACCGTCTCGTATCCAGTGGTAGACGCTCAGGGCGAAGTGCTGGGGGTCGTGGGTTGTGATATCGAGCTGAGCGGACTATCGACGTTCCTGCGAACGCTTCGGATCGGCGATCACGGGCTGGCCTTTATCGTCAATGAAAACAAGGAACTGGTGGCATTTCCCGATCCTGCCCGGATCATTGACGACCGGGCCGAGCACGGTCTCCTCCAAACGGTCGCGGCAGAGGATCTGCAATTTCCCGGCATTGCCGAGGCCTTCGAGGAGCAGCGCCGCTCGGGTGCCGCCCGTGTTACCGTCATGGCCGACGGGCAAAACTATCTCGCCACCTTCCATGATTTTCCCTCGTCCTTCGAAAAGCCCTGGCAGGTGATCGTGGTGGTTCCCGAAGACGACTTCATCGGCGAAGTGAAAAGAATCAACGAGGGTGTCATCGTCATCTGTCTGGGCATCCTCGTGGTGGCAACACTGATGGTGGTGCTGCTCTCTCGAAGTATTTCCAAACCCATTCTGTTGCTGGCTGCCGAAACCGACCGGATCAGAGACTTTCAACTGGACGGCCAGTTTCACCTCCGGACCCGGATTGCCGAAATCGAGCGATTACGGGGGGCGGTCGATCGCATGAAGGCCAGTCTCCGATCCTTCACCCGCTTTGCCCCGGAACAGATCGTCCGGGAAGTGGTGGTCAAGGGCAAGGATACCATGCTCGGCGGGGACCGGCGGGAGGTGACCCTCCTCTTTTCCGATCTGCGCAACTTCACCCGCCTCTCCGAACAGACCCATCCCGAACAGGTGGTCAAGCTTCTGAACCACCACTTCGGCGCCATGGTCGAAATCATCACCCGGCATCAGGGCTACGTGGTTGACTTCCTGGGAGACTGCCTGTTTGCGGTCTTTGGAGCCCCAGAAGGTGATCCGGACCACGCGGACCATGCGGTCTCCTGCGCCATCGCCATGCAGCGGGCCCGCCACCAGATGAACGACGACCAGGCAGAAGCCCGTCTTCCGCCGATGGAGATGGGCATCGGGATCAACAGCGGTCATTGCGTGGTGGGCAACATGGGCTCACAGATGCGTATCAAGTACGGGATCGTGGGTCATGCGGTCAATCTGGCAGCGCGGATTGAATCATTCACCGTGGGCGGCCAGGTGCTGATCTCCGAAGCCACCCACCAGGCCGTTGCCGATCGGTTTGAAGTTGCCGGCCCGCTGGAGCACTACGGCAAGGGAGTGGAGTCGGTCATCCGCCTCTGGGAAGTACGGGGGGTGCGAGATGGTGCGGACCAAAACCTGCTCCCTTCATCATCGAAGCTCAGTCGGCTTGCCACCCCGGTACCGGTCCGAATCCGTCTCATAACCGACAAACAAGTCAGCGCCGCCTCCCATGACGGGAAACTGATACAACTCTCAGCCACCGGCGCCGAACTGGAGACGAACCTGGCGCTGGCGATTTTTGCTCCCCTCCGGATCGAGATCCCAGGGCCAGCGGCGGAGGATATCGTGATCGACGTCAAGGTAGTGGCTGCTGAAGTATCCCGGCATCGCTATTCGGTGAGATTCCCCGAACTGGATGAGGCCAGGGCCGCGGCCCTGAATCTTCTCCTCGGGTACGAACCAGAGGACGGCCGGGGAGGCTCAGGGTAGCGCTCGTGGATTGAAATTCGGCCAGCGCAAGAATGTCTTGCTGTTCTTGTCGGCGCTGGCAGCGGTGCTGACGGCCGAGGGCTTCAAAACCCGCCCGGGCGCCATTGAGGCAGCCATGGCGAGCTATGATTCAGCATGAGGCAATATCGGAACGCGGCCTCGTTGGCAACAACCGGCCACGAGGCAGGATGGCAGGAGCATCAAGGGCGACGATCCCGCCAGTTGTTCTTCACTTCCTGCAGCAGATCGAGACCTTCACCCGGATAGACCGCACGGTCGGCAGGGTCGGTTGCCGGCGGTGTAGGCCAATGGCCGGGCTGGGGGTCGGGACCTTCGAGAGTGATGGCGGAAGGAGCCCGGTCGACCAGCCGGGGGGTCTTGCGGAGGTCCATCCCCCGCGCAGGGCAGCTGAACTCGATGGGGATGCCGTTGGGATCGAAGGCATAGATGGAATGGATGAAGCCGTGGTCGATCATTTCCGACACCCAAAAACCGGCTGCATCCAGCCGTTCCTTCAAGAGCCAGAGTGATTCCTCGGCTTCTACGCCAAAGGAGATGTGATCGAACACAAAAGGTCCCTTGACCGGGTAGCCATGGTCTTTTTCCGCCACGGGCTCAACCTCCGGCCACTCGAAAAATGCCAGCATGTCGGTTGCCGAAATCTCGAAAAAATAGTGCCGGTAGCCCGGTTTGCCCAGCCCGGCAACCAGTCTCAGGCCGAGCAGATCACGCCAGAACCGGATGGTTGCGTCCATGTCGCGGGTGACCATGGCCAAATGATGGATACCGGTGAATTGGATCATGACGGTTTTCCTCTGCTATCGGTTAATCCTATAAGCTGCTTCCGGGCTGCAAGTTGCGGGTTGCGGGTTGTCCGTTAGGCTCCGTCCTTTTCATGGTGTCAGAGTGTCCCGAAGGAACATGAACAACGCTTGCCAACGCACCCTCCGCCTGCCCGGCTTCCCGCCCCCTGCCCCACCCTGCAATTCCTCACCCTTCACTTTTACTCACAACCCGCCCGAGTGCCAACCGGAATCCGACACCTCCCGAAATGACAGGAAAAAAATGAGAATTGGTGCACAAGTGATGATTCCGTCTTGACAGGTCCGCCCATTTCGACTAACAGGTCGGTCTCTTGCTTACGTTGCTTCATCTCGAGCAGTTGTTCCGCCGTTGCTCGCTTTTTCCGGTGCTTCCAGTTCCCGCGCACGTGGTTCCGGCGCTAATCCAAGAGAGAGGAGGGGATAAATCGCCACTGGTACGCATGTGACATTCCAACAACAGCTCCGCGATCACCATGATCGCCAAGGGAATCCGAAGGATTATGAGTCTTTACAAGCTATTATCGCACCATCGCAACGCCATCGTCAAGAAGTGGTTCACCGGCATCGTGGGCACATACGCCCCCGAAACCGCCAGATTGCTTGAAAAGGAATCGAACCAGTTTGCCAATCCCGTAGGCCATACCATCCGTCACGGGATCCAGGCCGTCTATGACGAATTCCTGCACTCGCTGGAACCCGAGAAGCTCGTACCGCATCTGGACCCCATCATTCGGATCAGGGCGGTGCAGGAGTTCTCGCCAGCTCAGGCGATTTCCTTCGTGTTCCTGTTGAAGCCGATTGTCCGGGAGGAATTGAAGCAGGACATTCAGGAGCATCGAATCTCCTCTTCCGAACTTGCCGCTTTTGACGCCAGGGTCGATGAACTCGCCCTGCTGGCGTTCAACACCTATGCTCAGTGTCGGGAGAGGCTCTTTGAAGTGCGCCTCAGCGAGTACCGGAACCGGACCAACCGGCTGTTGCAGAGAGCCAATCTGCTGGCCGAAATTCCGGAGAAGCAAGCAGAACCTGAAGGCTTTGACCAATAACAAACGTTACTCTTTGGATGCGAGGGATTGCTAAATGGGCATTAAGTTTTCGCTAATGGTAGTCGGTGCGCTCATTGCCGTTGTCTTCCTGGGAGTGAAGGGGCTCGGTCTCTACTATCTATTCGGGGTCATCATCCCCTATCTGGCCATCTTCACCTTCATCGGCGGATTTGTGCTCCGGATTTTCGACTGGGCACGCTCCCCGGTTCCCTTCTGTATTCCGACAACGGCAGGGCAACAGTATACTCCCTTATCATGGATCAAACAGAACAAGCTCGACAACCCCACCACCACCCTCGGGGTGATCGGCAGGATGGCGCTCGAGGTGCTGCTCTTCCGCTCATTGTTCCGCAACACCAAGACGGAACTGCGCGACGGGCCGAAGCTCTCCTACCAGTGGGAAAAATGGCTGTGGCTGGCGGGACTCCTGTTCCACTGGTCGTTTTTGATCATCTTCATCCGGCATCTCCGGTTCTTCGCTGAACCGGTGCCGGGTTTTATCCACCTGACGGAAACCCTGGACGGCATCCTGCAGCTCGGGCTTCCGGGAGTCTACCTCACCGACGCGCTGTTCCTGGTGACGGTGACTTACCTCTTTATCCGGCGCGTGGTCATTCCCCAGATGAAGTACATCTCTTTGCCCGCTGACTACTTCCCCCTGTTTCTGCTCCTGGCCCTGGGCACCACAGGCGTCCTGATGCGTTACTTTTTCAAGGTCGATCTCCTGAAAGTGAAGGAACTGACGATGGGGCTGGCCGCTTTCCACCCGACGGTTCCGGAGGGCATCGGCGTCCTGTTCTACATTCACTTCTTTCTGGTCTGCACCCTGTTCGCCTACTTCCCCTTCAGCAAGCTGATGCACCTTGGAGGAGTCTTCCTCAGTCCGACCAGAAACATGCGTAACGACAGCCGCATGGTCAGACATATCAATCCGTGGAATTACCCGGTGAAAATACACACCTATGCGGAATATGAGGACCATTTCCGGGAAAAGATGATAGAAGCCGGACTACCCGTAGAAAAGGAGCAATAGCAGCTATGGCAACAGTCCCAAAACCACAGGAACTGACGATCGACCACAAACCGCCCCAAACCGGCTGGATGGAGACTCCCGTCACCTTTCGGCCGGGCACCTGGTGCTATGCCGCCAAGCCGAAAAACCTCAATGCGGTCGATGCACCCAACCCAAGAGAATGGTCGCCACCTGACGAGGATTGGAAGCTTCCCGAGAATTGGAAGGAAATCATCCTCGAGGGAATGCGGGAGCGCTTGCACAAGTATCGGTCCTTCAAGCTCTTCATGGACATTTGCGTCCGCTGCGGTGCCTGCGCCGACAAATGCCATTTTTTTATCGGTTCGGGTGACCCCAAGAACATGCCGGTGCTTCGGGCGGAGTTGCTGCGATCGGTCTATCGCAACAATTTCACCCTCGCCGGAAAGCTCATGGGCAAGATCACCGGCAGCCGCGAGCTCACCATGGACGTCTTCAAGGAGTGGTTCTACTACTTCTTTCAGTGTACCGAGTGCCGTCGCTGCTCGCTCTTCTGTCCCTATGGGATCGACACTGCGGAGATCACGATCATCGCCCGTGAATTGCTCAACCTGGTGGGCTGCAACATCGACTGGGTCGCCGCGCCGGTTGCCAACTGCTACCATACCGGGAACCATCTGGGCATTCAGCCTCACGCCTACAAGGACATGATCGACTTCTTCGTGGAGGAGATCGAAGCGGTCAATGGGGTCCGCGTAGAGCCGACGTTCAACCGGAAAGGGGCGGAGGTCCTCTTCATCACCCCTTCGGGTGACGTCTTCGCCGACCCCGGTACGTACACCCTCATGGGCTACCTGATGCTCTTCCATGAAATCGGGCTGGATTACACCTGGAGCACCTACGCTTCGGAGGGCGGGAACTTCGGGCTCTTCACATCCCATGAGACGATGAAGCGGTTGAACGCCAAAATGTATGCCGAAGCCAAACGTCTTGGCGTGAAATGGATCCTGGGTGGCGAATGCGGCCACATGTGGCGGGTCATCAATCAGTACATGGACACCATGAACGGTCCCGCCGACTTTCTCGAAGTGCCGGTTTCGCCCATTACCGGGACCCGCTTCGACAATGCCCGGAGCACCAAGATGGCACACATCGTCGAGTTCACGGCCGACCTTATCCGCCATGGCAAGCTGAAGCTGGATCCCAGCCGCAACGACCATCTGCGGGTCACTTTCCATGATTCCTGCAACCCTGCTCGAGCGATGGGATTTCTGGAGGAACCGCGCTATGTCCTCAAGAATGTGTGCAACTATTTCTACGAAATGCCGCCCAACACGATTCGCGAACAGACCTTCTGCTGCGGTTCGGGTTCCGGCCTGAATACCGACGAATACATGGAAATGCGAATGCGCGGGGGTCTCCCCCGGGCGAATGCCGTCAAGCACGTGCAGGAAAAGCATGATGTCAACATGCTGGCCTGCATCTGCGCCATTGACCGGGCGGTGCTCACCACCTCGATGAACTACTGGGTGCCCGGCGTAGGGGTCACCGGCCTACACGAACTGGTTGCGAACGCCATGGTGATGGAGGGCGAAACGGAGCGCACCACCGACCTTCGCGGTGAACCCTTAGCCGGCATGGAGGAAAGCGAAGATGAAGATCTATAATGCCAAACAAATCATCCCGGGGCTCATCGTCTTTCTGGGATTGATCACCTTTCCCCTCTGGTACGCCATGGGCAAGACGGCTCCTCCGCCGGAGATCAAGATCGATACCCCCGTGATCCAGGTGATGGAAGTGAAGCAGTGCATCATGCCCAAAGCCGAGATGCGGACCGGCCATATGCAGCTCTTGAATGACTGGCGGACGCAAGTGGTGCGGAACAATCAACGGGTCTACGTCGCTGAGGACGGCAAGCAATACAACATGAGTCTGCAGAACGAGTGCATGCGCTGTCATTCGAACAAGAGCCAGTTCTGCGATCAGTGCCACACCTATGCCGGCCTTAAGTTGAACAGTGTGCCTTATTGCTGGACGTGCCACATCGCCCCGAAGGAGACCAAGTAATGGAAGAGAGCAGAAGAAGCTTTTTGAAACTCGGCGGACTCTGTGCCTTGGGGCTTGGGGCCTTGCCGGTTGCCAATGCCATGGGGAAAACCGACCTGCCGAAAGTGACCCCTGATCCCAAGGCCCTGGTCGGCAAGCGGTGGGCCATGGTCGTGGATATGAAGAAGTGCTGGGAAAAGGGCAAGCCCGGATGCGAGGACTGCATCCTTGCCTGCCACGCCACCCACAACGTCCCTGAGATCGGTTCCGTTAAGGAAGAAGTCAAATGGCTCTGGACCGAACACTATGAGCATGCCTTTCCCGGCCAGGAAAGCCTCTACCCGCCCGAAACCATGAAGGGCAAACCGTTCATGGTGCTCTGCAACCACTGCGCGAACGCGCCCTGCGTGCGGGTGTGTCCCACCCAGGCGACCTTCAAGCGAGAGGACGGCATCACCATGATGGACTTCCACCGCTGCATCGGCTGCCGCTACTGCATGGCCGGCTGCCCGTACGGTGCCCGCAGTTTCAACTGGAAGGACCCCCGCGACTTCATCAAGACCGACCTGAACATGACCTTTCCCACCCGGGAACGCGGGGTGGTCGAAAAGTGCAATTTCTGCGACGAGCGGCTGGCCGTGGGCAAGTCCCCCGCCTGCGTTGAAGCCTGTAAAGTGGGTGCACTGACTTTTGGCGATTTGGAGGATCCCAATTCGGAAGTGCGGAAGCTGCTGGCAACCCACTTTACCATCCGCCGCAAACCCGAACTGGGGACTGACCCCGGCGTTTACTACATCATTTGAGAGGTGGGTTATGCTTGATAGAGCCTTCACTGGAAGCCAAAAATATAACCGCTTTCTCCTGGGACTGATGGTGCTCATCGGGCTGGGCTTCGCCACCTATCTGGTGCAGCTGAATAAAGGCCTCACCATCACCGGCATGGGCCGGGACGTCTCCTGGGGAATTTACATCGCGCAGTTTACCTTCCTTGTCGGTGTGGCCGCCTCGGCTGTCATGGTGGTCCTGCCCTATTATCTGCACAACATCAAGGTCTTCGGACGCATCACCATCCTGGGTGAATTCCTGGCGGTGGCCTCGGTGACCATGTGCCTCCTGTTCATCATCGTCGATCTCGGGAAACCCATGCGCCTCCTGAACGTACTCCTCTACCCGACCCCCAACTCGATCCTGTTTTGGGACATGGTCGTTCTGAACGGCTACCTCTTCCTCAACATTCTGATCGGCTGGAACGTGCTCGAAGCGGAACGCAAAGGGGTGCCCTATCCCAACTGGGTCAAGCCGCTCATCTACCTTTCGATCCCCTGGGCCGTCAGCATCCATACCGTGACGGCCTTCCTGTACGCCGGCCTTCCCGCCCGCCACTACTGGTTGACCGCGATCATGGCCGCCCGCTTTCTCGCATCGGCCTTCTGTTCCGGCCCTGCTCTGCTGATCCTGCTGGCCTATGTGGTCAAGAAGCACACCAGGTTCGATCCGGGTCAGGAAGCGATCGAGAAACTGTCCGTGATCATGACCTACGCCATGATCATCAGTGTCTTTTTCGTCGGCCTTGAATTCTTCACCGCCTTTTACAGCCAGATTCCCGGCCATATGCACTCGCTGGTCTACCTCTTCAAGGGGCTTGAAGGCCATCGCTTCCTGGTGCCCTTCATGTGGCTCTTCGCACTCCTCGCGATAGCGGGACTGGCGTTGCTGCTCAATCCCAACACCAAGCGGAACGAAAAGAAGCTCAAGATCGCCTGTGCCTGCGTGTTCTTCTCGATGTGGTTGGAAAAGGGCCTGGGGCTGGTCGTCGCCGGTTTCATCCCCAACCCCTTCGAACAGGTCCGGGAATACTCGCCCACCATCCCTGAGATCATGATCGCTATCGGGGTTTGGGCGACAGGATTCTTCGTTCTGACCGTCCTTTACAAGATCGCTACCTCGGTCAAAGAAGAAGTGGCCTGAAGCCGCCGATGGCTGCCTGAGGATCCCCTCGGGCGCTGACTTGCAGATGAAGGGCTCATTCTCCGGTCGGGAATGGGCCTTTTTTCTTACCCCGCATGGTCGCACGGAGCCTGGTGGCAACCCGCGGCAACCGACGGTTCAACAGTTGATTGATGGCGTTCGATTCCTCTGGGGGAGCGCAACGGACAGAGTGATATCTTGTTGCTCTTTGTGTTCTTGGTGGCCTGAACCGGGCTGAAATGAGTGCGAGCGGTTTTGGCCGGCCTCCGGCAGGGCCATGGCCCCATAAAGGTCCAGCCGTTGGCGATTGTCATCAGGGCTTGAATTTGTTATTTAAGGCGCACTCTTTTAGAACTGAGCGGGGGCGTATGAATCGTCATTCCGAGCACCGCCGTCTCCCTGGATCAGTCATCTTCGGGCGAGAGGGTGGCTACGCTGCTCGGAAAACCATGGAGGAAGGACTTCAGTCTTTCAGACACTATAAAGAGGAGCAGGGGAATGAACAGAAGGTTGTTGATTCTGGGGATTGCGATGGCTTTTATGGTATCGGCTTGTGCCACCCCGATGACGCGCCAGGAGAAGGGAGCGGCTACCGGGGTCGGTTTGGGAGCGGCTACGGGCGCTCTGCTAGGCCAGGCGATTGGCAGGAATACCAGCTCCACCCTTCTGGGAGCGGCTGCCGGAGCGGTAGTGGGTGGTATCGCCGGCAGCATGATCGGCAACTATATGGACAAGCAGGAACAGGACCTCCAATTAGCTGTAGCAGGCCGCGAAGGCACAACCGTGCAACGCCACCAGAACGACCTGGCCATCACCATGAAATCCGATGTGCTGTTCGACACCGGGTCGTCCTCGATCAAGCCGGGCGGCTCTGACGAAATCGCCCGCATCGCCGAGATCCTCAACCGTTATCCGGAAACCCGCGTGACCATCGAGGGCCACACCGACAGTAAGGGTTCAGAGAGCTACAACATGCGCCTTTCGGAAGAACGGGCCAGGGCTGTGGCAGACTCCCTTATGGCTCGCGGCGTGGATGCCAGGCGTCTCACCACCGTCGGCCTCGGCCCCTCGCGGCCGATTGCGAGCAACAATACTGAAGCCGGACGGCAGCTGAACCGACGCGTGACGCTCATGGTTACTCCCATCGAAGCCTAGCAGCGCGGCATAAGTCGTAGGCCGCTTAGGGCAGGTGTCTTGCTGTTCCCCTTGCCGTTGCGTTTCATGTTCATTCAACGCAACCTACGGAGAGGATCGGCCCTAACGCGAGGATGGTAGGTTGCGTTGAGAAGAGCGAAACGCAACATGTGTAAGGGTACCGAACTTTCGCCGCGCTATGCTGCGCCATAGAAATAGGTGGCTACCCTCCCTTCGTCCAACCGGCGGAAGCCGGTAACCAGATGCCGCAAGCCGGCGGGAATGACTCAGGTGGATTTTTCTCATTGTCCCCCCGGGGAGATCTCCGGCCAGAGCAACCGCGACCTCGAGCCGACGGGTGGCAGCCGCCGAATCAGAAGTTCATCGGGCGCCGTTCCCGAACCATGAGCGGTTCATAACCAAAGAGGGCATTGAGGTGATGGAGGAAGGCGTGGTGCCCTTCCTGCCGCCATAGCTGGCTGATGACCCGGTTGAGCTGCTCATAGAAATGAAGCAATTCGTCAAGACCGGCGGGAGGCTTGCCGCTTGTGGGCTGGCTCGCGATCTCGGCAATGAGGTTGAGCCACATCTCGCTCACGCCCTGGATATAGTACGGCCAGGATCTCTGGACCGAGAGCGGCCAGTGGCGGTCGCTGGTATCTTCCAGGTTGGGGCGGCTCACGGTGTCGGGCTCGTCGCAGGCGCTCTGCAGCACAAGCCCTCGCTGCTTGAGCTCACCCAGCAGGGGGTCGGCCTGGAGAGCGGTGAAGACGCGCCGGGCCGCGTCAGGGCCGGCATAGAAGATGAAACTGAACTGATGCCCCGCCTGGTCGCGAGCCGCTCGCCGGTGAAAACGCCAGAGCTTGAGCTCATCTCGATGGTGTTGGAGGACTGGCGCGATCACTTGGTGCGCCAGCAGGGGATCAAGATACCAGGAGGGCTCCGCGCCCTCAGGCCAGTTTATGGCAAATCGGGCATACCACCACCCAACCGGGGATGCCTCCCCAACAGCCTTCTCCGGTACCGGCGAGGGCGGCGTCACGCCTGACGAGGCGCAGCCCCACAATGCGGCAGTCAACCATACCAGCAGCCCAAGGCGATGGCACATGCCCGTGAACCAAGGCTCAGAACGGTAAGTCTCCACGGGTCGACACTCCTCCCGATGCCCGGCTCCAGAGCCAATAAAACAGCGCCTCAGCCCTGTGGACGCGGCATCCAGCTGAATAGCGATTGACCCTTGGGGCAGGGTTGGGTAAGTTACCGGCCTCAGTCCTGTGGGCACCCCTGGAGGCGGGACCATTGCATGACAAGAAAGCCGGGACCATGAACGAACCTGACAGCGCTGCCGCCACTCCCGCCCGCCGAAGAGCGGGGCAGGATCGCCGCCGCCAACCGACCTCCCCGTTCAGCATGGCCAGTCTGCGTGGTTCCCGAAAAAGCGTGCGACGTCTGGAAGACCGGCATGTTCACTATTATGTCGATCTTTACAGTCGCGCCGATGGACTGCTCTTTACCTGCATCCTGCTGCTGTCCGTTGCGGACGCGTTCTTCACCCTGGAACTGATCGGTCGCGGCCTGTCAGAGTATAACGTGGTCATGGACTATTACCTGCGCCAAAGTCCTCTTTCGTTTTTCCTGATCAAATACGCTTTGACCGCCTTCGGCCTGCTCTGCCTGCTCCTTCACAAGAATTATCCGCTTTTCCGAGGGCGTTTCAGCGTACGCGCAATCCTTATCGGGGTGGCCATCATGTATTGCCTGCTGATTGCCTACGAACTCGTCCTCCTGACCCTGACCGCCTAATTGTCGACTTTGGCGGTTTCGATTATCACCGCTTTCACGGGAACATTCTGGTGAGGACCGACGTTGCTGGTTGGGGCTTTCTTGATCTTATCCACCACTTCCATGCCCTCGATCACTTTGCCGAAGACCGCGTAGCCGAATCCTGCGGGAGTGGTGTCCCGGTGGTTCAGGAATTCATTGTCCTTGACGTTGATAAAGAACTGGCAGGTGGCACTGTCCACGACGTTGGTCCGGGCCATGGCAATGGTGCCCGCGTCATTCTTCGCCCCATTGGTCGCTTCGTTCTTGATCGGTTCGTGTGGTTTCTTCTGCACCATATCGGCCGTAAAACCACCTCCCTGAATCATGAAATTGTCGATCACCCGATGAAAAATGGTGCCGTTGTAGAACCCTTCATCGACATAGCGAACGAAGTTCTTGACGGTTATGGGGGCCTTGTCCTCCCATAACTCGATACGGATCGTTCCTTCCGAGGTCTTCATAGTCACCATGCGTTTTCCCGTCTGTTCCATCTTCTCTCCCGCTCCCATGGCAAAATTGCCGGTTGAAAGAATCAAACCGCCACACACCAACAACAACAGGCCTTTCATCAACCACATAGCAGGTCCTCCTCGTCAACAGCTCACAACCGTAAACGGTGATCGCTCATTCAATGGAGCCTCTTGCAGAACTCTCAAGTTCCATCCCCTAAGCAGGATGACACAGTTCGCAACCACCGGCCCACCTAAACCGCCCGCTCCTTTTCGCGCTCGGTGAGGCAATGGAACAGGTAGGCTTCGATAAAATCGTCGAGATCTCCATCAAGCACCGCCTCGATGTTGCCCTTTTCAAACCCGGTACGATGGTCTTTCACCAGCCGATACGGCTGCAGGACATAGGAGCGGATCTGGTTGCCCCAGGCAATCTCATCCAGATTGTCGTGAAGCTCCTGCAGTTTATCCTGTTGTGCCCGCCGTTCCCGTTCATAGAGCCGGGCGCGCAGGATCTTCATGGCAATGTCGCGGTTGCGGTGTTGTGATTTCTCATTCTGGCACTGGACCACGATGCCCGTGGGAAGATGCGTGATGCGAACGGCCGAACTGGTCTTGTTCACATGCTGACCACCCGCCCCGCTGGCACGATAGGTGTCAATGCGCAGATCCGCCGCTTTGATATCCACTTCGATGCGATCATCGACTTCCGGGAACACCAGGACGGCCGCAAAGGAGGTATGCCGCCGGCCGCTCGCATCAAACGGCGAAATCCGCACCAGACGGTGAATCCCCGACTCAGCCTTGAGCAAGCCGTAGGCATTGGGACCGGCGACGGTGAGCGTGGTGCTCTTAAGACCCGCTTCATCCCCTTCCTGGAGGTCGACCATGTCGACTTTCAGCTGCTTATTCTCACACCAGCGAAGATACATCCGCAGGAGCATCTCCGCCCAATCCTGGGCTTCGGTGCCGCCGGCACCGGCATTGATGCTCAGAATGGCATTTCGCTGGTCGTTTTCTTCACTGAGCAATTCGCGCAATTCGAGTTCCCGAAATCGCCTTCCCAGGGTGCGGACCTCGGTGAAAACCTCTTTGAGGGTTGCTTCGTCGGCCTCCTCAACCGCCATATCCAGGAGCAATTCACACTCCTCGACGTCACTGGCAAGCTCTTGCCACTTCTGGACAATTTCCTGGAGGTCGGACCGTTCCTTGAGCACATGCTTGCTCTCTTCCGGCTTCTCCCAGAAATCGGGTTTCAGCAGGACCTTTTCCAGCTCTGCCAAGCGCAGGTGCTTTCCCTGGATGTCAAAGATGGCCTCCGAGATTCACCACCCGCTGGGAAAGCTCTTTCAGGGTGCCTTTGAGTTCGGCAAGGTCGATGGTTGTCATGTCAATACCCTCCTTCCAGGAACAACGGGGGTGGACCGTCGCCGCAGCAGCGCGTACAGCAACCCGCCGGCCGTGACCAAACCACACAACCAGGCAAAAAGGTCTCCCCACTTAGCGTAAAACGTCAGCGTGCGAAAAGGATGCACGGAACACACCAGGAATCCCTCCTGGTTCAACGATATGGCACCACACGCACGACCGGTGGCATCGAAGATCGAGCTGATCCCGGTATTGGCCGCGCGGATCAGCGGCACCCGAAACTCGACCGCCCGCCACCGAGCCATGTCCAGATGCTGATAGGGAGCACTGCTGGTCCCATACCAGGCATCATTGGTGATGTTGATGAGCGCCGTTGCCCCTCGCTCCACCGCAGCCCGCGCCAGTTCGGGAAAAATATCCTCATAACAGATGAGGACTCCGAAGGGCTGACGCCCCAGGATGAGAGGAGACGGGTCGTCGCCCGGCACGAAATCCCCGGCCGCCTGAACCAGACGACTCACAAAGAACAGGAGCTTTTGCAGCGGCACATATTCGCCAAAGGGGACGAGATGCTGCTTGGCATAAACCCCTTCGAGGATGGCTGCCTCATTCACCAGGTAAGCCCGATTCTGCAAGCGCGGTTCACCTTCCACCAGGGTCACACCCGGACTCCCGAACAGCAGGGGAATTCCCGTTGCCGTAACGATGGCGTTAAGCTCGGCGGTGAGCCGTTCCTCACTACGGTAAAAGAAGGGCGCCGCAGTCTCCGGCCATACCAGCAGCTCCGGCGCGGGATTGTTCCTGCTGGCCTGAAGGGACAGCGCCTCATAGCGCTTGAGCGTCGCCTGCTGAAAAGCCGGGTCCCATTTCTGACTCTGATCAATGTTACCCTGAACCACGCCCACCGTCCATGGGGTAGCCGCATTTTGCCGGTCGCCCACCACTTCCAGCCGCCACGCACCGTAGCCCCAGGCCGCTCCAAAGCAGGCCACGAACAGCAGCAGCCCGGCCATTCCGCCCCGCGAGCGCCTCACCAGAGCCGTCAGCATCGCACTGCTCAACACCACCAGCCAGCTCACTCCGTAGACTCCGGTCAGGTCGGCCACCTGAATCAGCGGCTCCAGAGGCGTCTGGGTGTATCCCAAATTGGCCCAGGGAAAACCGGTAATGAGATGCGCCCGAATCAGTTCCAACGCCACCCATACCCCAGGCAGCCCCATAACCCACCACCATGGATGAGCCTGCCAGGTGCGTGCAACCAGAGCGAAAACACCGACGTAGAGTGCTACATAGCCGCAGAGCAGCACCAGCACAACGATGGCGAGGGACTGGGGGACGCCGCCGAACTGATGGACGGCGATGGTGATCCAGTAGAGCGTACCAAGATAATGGATCAATCCGCAAAACCAGCCCAGCCCAAAGGCCTCTCGTCCGGTTCGGTCGCGCACCGCCAGCAGCAGAGGCACCAAGGCTACCCAGGCAAGGCTGTGCAGGCCAATTTTCGGGAACCCGAGCGTCAGCAAAACCCCGCTCGCACCACTCAATAGCAGACTCATCCACATGTTCTTCGACATCTATCCTGATCGAGGCAAAAAACGCGGAAGGGATGAAAAGGTGAAAAGGCAAGCCAATTCAAGTTTCAACATCGTCGCCGGTGACTTTGCGAATGCGGATACGTTCGATCTTGCGGCTGCTCGCCGCTTCGATCACCATCTGGAGGTCATGATAGATAAGCTCTTCGTTGGCGCTTGGCACCCGCCCCAGAAGGCTGATCACAAAGCCGCCCACCGATTCGAACTTACCTTCGGGAAACTCTACGTTCAGGTAATCTTCCAGCTCTTCCACATCGAGCCTGGCGTTCACCGTGATGGACCCGTCGTCATGTTCCACGAGAAGCTTCTGGTCGGCATCATACTCATCCATTACATCGCCGATGATCTCTTCGATGATGTCTTCGAGGGTCAGAATGCCGGCCGTGCCGCCATATTCGTCGATGACGATGGCCAGGTGGGACTTGTTGTCCCGCAGATCCTGCAGGACTTCACTGATCTTCTTGGTCTCGGGAATGAAGTAGGGAACCCTGACGATCTCCCGGACGTCCAGGTCGGCAATTCCGCAATGACTGAGGAGGTCTTTGGCATGAACCGTGCCGATGATGTTGTCGATATTCTCCTCAAAGATGGGAATCCGGGAATGACCACTCTGAATGATGAGCTGGATGATATCGGAGAGTCGAGTTTCAGCACTGGCAAAGACGGCATCGGTTCGCGGCACCATGATCTCCCGGGCAATGGTATCCCGGAACGAAAAGATACCTTGAATCATTTCCCCTTCATCTTCCGAGATCAGCCCCTGCTGTTCTCCTTCATCAATCAGCTGTTGTATCTCTTTTTCGATATTCTCGTTGTCTTCCACCTTGGCAAGGCGGCGAAGACACATTCTGAGCCAATGTCGAAAGCCTTTGGCTGACTCCTCTTCCAATCCGCTCTCTTTTCTGTTTGAGGCCACTGTCCAGGTTACAGCTGCGTTGCTCTTGCCCACCTGCTACCGTATTTAACAAGAGGCTCAGACCTTGTCCATAAAAATGTAGGATAGAAGCTTATAGACCAGGCGGGCGGCAAGAACATCGGGAGCCACACTCTGGGGGGCAGGGAGGAGTTCCATGACATCGAAGCCAACGATGGTACACTTCTGAACGACCCGCCGGCATAGCTTCAGCACCTCATACCAGCCGAGTCCCCCCGGTTCCGGAGTGCCGACGGCCGGCATGCACGAGGGGTCGAAGACATCGAGATCGACACTGAGGTAGACGAATCCCTCGAGCTCATTCAGCACCGCATCCCACAGTGCCGGTTCCTGCTGCAGCCGGTAGGCGAAAAAGCAGGGGATGCGACGGCTCTGAATGAAGTCGTATTCTTCTTGGCTGAGTGCCCGGATGCCCACCTGCACGAGGGGCGCATAAGCGATCACATGCCGCATCACGCAGGCGTTGCTGTAGCTGCTTCCCTGGTACTCCGCGCGGAGATCGGCATGAGCGTCCAGATGCAGCACCGTCAGCTCCGGGTAGCGTGCCGCCGCCGCTTCGATCATTCCCAGGGAAAGCAGGTGTTCGCCTCCCAGTAATACCGGTAGTTTCTCGAGGGCAAAAAGCTCTTCGCCCACCTCCCGCACCAGCCCCACCATGTCCTTAGGTGAGGAAACCGTTACCGGCAGCTCTTCCAGGGTTGCAATACCGTGGCGGTACGCCTCGCTGCCCGTTTCCTCATCAAAGAATTCGAGCTCCCGCGAGGCGTGCAGAATTGCCCGCGGTCCTTCCCGAGTACCGGTTCGGAAGGTCGTGGTGCCGTCGTAGGGTACCGGGACAACTACCGCCCGCGCTCGGGCAAACGCCTCTTCGGTGGTCCGCTGCCCCAAAAAAGCAGAATGGGGCCCCAGGCTTGGCACGAACCTGGACCCCATCTTTTTAAGATGGCTCATCTCCGGGTCTCATCGAGAACGCTGCAGCAACATCCGATCCATCCGCACCACCTGGGCCGATGCACGGATATTGTTGGGAAACTCCTGGCCTCGATCCAGGATATTCATTTCGCACTTTTGGATTCGAAAGGTGTCCTTTATCACCCGTGCCGCATCCTGCGTATCGAACGGCTTGCAGGAAAACATGTCGACACTCAGGTAGTGTTTCTCCGGAAAGGTGTGGATGCTGATATGACTCTCGGCAATGAGCACAAACCCCGAAATCCCCCAATCCTCGGGAACCGAACCGTTATAGCGGAAGACATAGGGCGGCATGATCTTGGTCATGTTCATCGCGACGGGATATTCATCCAGAAAGTTGTAGATGAGATTCATATCCTCGAGGGCAACCCGGTCACAGCCATACCCATCCATCATCAGATGGACTCCAAAGCCAAATTCAGGTTTAACCGCACCCATGGCAGCCACCTCCTTCCTTTTGAAGACCTGGTCCTTGCAAGCTATCACCTTTTCTCATTGTCGCTCCAACAGCTTGGAGTACCGGCGCAACCCCAAAAGTGCCCCCGGGTTCGAGTCCGACTTGGGTATATTTTTTTAGAATTCTCCATCGCTTAGCCGTGTCGGCCAGCCCCCCATCGAGGGTGAGCCCTATATAAAGGAGAGGTTTTGGAGTGTCAAGCAGAAACGTGCAAAAGATTGCCCGAGAAAGTCACGATTCAAGAGAAAAAAATGAAAGGAAAAACGCTATTGAGCCACCCTAAGAGTGGATTATTCATCGAAATGGGCGCCATTTCCGCCCAAACTGTGCTTGGCAAAGAAAAGTGCTCGGTCGGAGCGCCGCACCAGATCGTCGAGGTTTTGCTCCACGTTGTCCGTCTTGTGCAGATAGAGCGCCCCCCCGATGGAGAGATGGGTGGGCTCCAACTGAAGACGGTTGTAGGCTTCGATAATGCGGGAGGCGACTTTCCTGGCGGCCTCGCAGGTGAGGTGCGGGAGCAGCAGGGTGAATTCATCACCCCCAAAGCGATAGGCGGTGTCAACATTCTGCCGGACGATCGTGGTCAGGATCCTGGCCACTTCCTTGAGCACCTGATCACCCGCCTGATGCCCGTGAAGGTCGTTGTATTCCTTAAAATTGTCAATATCGATGTAGAAAAGGCACAATGGGTGGTTATACCGGGCCGCCCTGCCAGCCTCCTTGCGGGCGGTTTTTTCGAACAGGCGGCGGTTGTATAAACCGGTCAGAGGGTCTTTGACCGCGAGCCGCTCAAGTTCTTCAAGGAGGTGCCGTTCCCGGAAGATCCGTTTCAGCTTGGCTTCCAGTTCATTGATGGTAAAGGGCTTGGCAATGAAATCGGCAGCCCCGGCGGCGATGACATCAGTGTATTGGTAACTCATGGTATGGCCGGTGATGGCAATGATATCGATCCCTTTACGGTTGTTCACCAGGTACTCGATGAGCTCCATACCGTCCATGCGCGGCATCATCATATCGGTAATGACAATGCTGAAATCCTTCTGTTCAATCTTCTGGACGGCCTCCACCCCATCTCCGGCCGTCTCCACATGATGCCCCATGAGCCGCAGCGCTTCGGCCAGAATATCACGGATAGCCTGTTCGTCATCGACTATCAAAATGCTTTGAGCAGGATTCGGTGCAACCGCATTCATGGCGCCGAACATGACCCTCTGGGGCTATGGCCCGGAATCAATCAAAACCGGTGGGGTGCCCCGATTCTTTTCTAAATCCACCAGCCGGCGACAGCTCTCTCGAAGCCCCGCGCGGCCCTCACCTCAACGTCTCATAATAATTGGGTACTATTACCTTTTTCTTGAAAAATGGTCTATCAGAAAAGAAGGCTTGCATCAAATTCACCGGGCTTTTTCAGGCACCGCTACCCTCCGCCCCCCACGCGCTTCTGCGGTGCCGATCCGTTAGCTGGCAGACGCCAGACAGGCGATCAGGCGCTCCCGAAGATTCTCGTGGAGTTCCGGCAGCATGAGCTTGTTCCCGGTCATGTCGGTGACATAGAAGACATCGGCCACCTGCGCTCCAGGGGTGGAAATCTTGGCCAGCTGAATGGAGATCCCCAGTTCATAGAGGGTCTGCGAGATGGCATGCAGGATGCCCGGACGATCCCAGGTATAGACTTCGATGATGGTATAAAAGTCCGACTCCTCCTCATCGATCACCACCCGGTCGTCCTTGCGCGGCAACCCCTTCTTCTGCAACAGGGACGGCCGGCGACGCTCTGCCAGCAACTCCTCGAGATAGGCGCGGCCATTCAGTGACTGGGCCAGGTCGTGCTCGATCCTGTGCCACAGTTCGATGGCATGAATGGGGTCCGGGAGCCGATCAACAAGGAGCACGTCCAAGGCAACCCCCGACTCTCGGGTGAAGATATCCGCCGACAGGATATTCAAGCCGCGCAACCACAACACTCCGGTAATGATGGCGAAAAGACCGGGGCGGTCATGGGTGGCGATCGTCAGCTGCCACATTTCCCCCTCCAGTTGGCAGCTCGTGAAGACCAGCGGACAGCCGTCAAGGTCCCTCTCCATGGCATAGTGCTGCATGATGGCTGCCGCCGACTGGGAAAGGAGGTAGCGGAAAGAGAGCCGGTCAAGCCAGCGGGCCACTTTTTCCCGTTCCGGACCAGTTTCCACCAGGTCCAGGACCGCCTGCTGAACCGCCTGCGAACGCTCCTGCAGGTTCTCGCCCTGCCAGCTGCCACGCGCCAGCACGCGGTCGACCTTGGCGTAGAGCTCACTCAAAAGCGCGCCCTTCCAGGCGCTCCAGGCCCCTGGGCCAGTCGCCAGAGAATCCGCAATCGTCAGCAGGAAAAGCATTTTCAGGCGTTCCCGGTCACCGATGAGGACGGCACAGTTGAGGATCGGCTTTTCATCCGTGAGGTCGCGTTTCAGGGCGGTTTCGGCAAGGAGCAGATGGTGCTCGACCAGAAACGCCAGGAGAGACCCTTCCTCGGGCTCGAGGCCAAGCCGCTCCCCCATCAACTGCACCAGTGGCACCCCGCGAAGGGCGTGATTGCTGCCCTGACCCTTCCCAATATCATGCAGCAATCCGGCAAGGTAGAGGATGCGCCGATGGTCGAGCCCCGCAAAGAGGCTGCTCAACCCCAGGCCGCTCAAACTCGGGTCCTCATCCTGTTCCAGGCGGTGCAACCGGCGCACGGTTCGCAGGAGGTGCTCGTCCACCGTGTAGAGATGATACACATCGTGCTGCACTCGAAAGCGCACCGCCACGAATTCCGGCAGAAAGGCCTCCAGGAATCCTGTTTCCAGCATCACCTGCAACACACGAAAAGCTTGACCGGCGTGCAGCAGGATGTCGAAAAACTGCCTGACCACGGTGGGGTCTCTTCTGGCCACCTCGTTGAAAGCACCGAGGTTGTCGCGAATGACACCGCCGGCCTGATGATGAAAGTGCGCATCCGTTTGGGCCGCCTGCCAGAAGAACTGCATCAGCAAGCGAGGCTCCTGGTTCAGCAAGTGGGGCTCGAGGAAATGGAGATGGCGCCCATCAAGGAGGAAGGGACCGGGCAGGACGCGTCGTCGAAGATGGACGCGAGGGAATTTCCGCTGTGACTCCCCGAGGCGTTCGAGAAAGAACGTGGCCGTACGCCGAATGCGGGCCGTGTGCCGGTAGTAGAGGCGCATGAAGCCCTCCACCGCCAGCCCCCCTTGACTGTCCGTATAGCCCAGGCGCCCGGCCACCGGTTCCTGCTCGGGAAAAAGCAGCTGGTCCTGGCGACGACCGGTCAGCTGATGCACCTGGAGGCGCACCCGCCACAGGAAATCATAGGCCTGTTCCAGCCACAGAGCCTCCTGGCGCGCCAGCCAGGCGTGGTCCGTCATGGTGTTGAGGTCAGGATTCTGCAGAAAAACCGCACCCGCCCAGCGGATGAGCTGCAGGTCGCGCAACCCGCCAACTCCTTCTTTGATATGAGGCTCGAGCAGATAGGAGGTCTCGCCGTACTGACGCAACCGCTCCTCCCGGTAGCCGGCAAGTTTCTGCAGAAATCGGCGGCGGCGCTGGGAACCAAGACTTTTCAGGAACGTCTGGCGCCAGGCCTCATACAGCCCCTTATCCCCAGCAACGAAGCGTGTTTCCAGGTGGCTGGTGAGGATGGAAAAATCCTCCCACACCAACTTCTTGGCTTCGGACAGAGAAACCGTCGTATGTCCCACCTCAAAGTTGGCATCCCAAAGACCATAGGTCAGCTCACGGATCATCTCCTGCAGGGCTGGGACGAGTCGATTCTGGTATAGAAACAGCAGATCCAAATCGGAAGCAAAGCTCAGTTCACCCCGGCCAAAGCCACCCACCGCCACCAGGCACCAGCCCTCCCGAGGGCCATTCCCGCCCCTCAAAGCCGTCCCCAGGTGGGTCACCAACCCATGAGCGTAGGTCCGCGCCGCCAGCAAGCCCGGAACATCGTTGCGCGCCAGCTCCACAAAAGATTGGCGAAGCTCGTTCAGTTTGCGAAGCAGGCTGGAAAAGCTCTTTTGGACCATGGTTTGAATTGGCTCTTGACTGTTGGCTAATGGTTCTCAGTACTGCGCCACCGAATAGAGTGGCCGTTATCCCAAACCGCCATTCCGGCATGCTCCCGGCCTTAAGCCTGCAGGGACAAGCTTTGGCCGGAATCCATCAATTGCCCGGGTACCGGCTTTCGCTGGTATAAGGAAAGGAGGGTGGAAAGCTGCCGGGGCGGAGCGGAAGCCACTCCCCTCCACCCCTTGTCGCGGTAGGAATGCCGGTTACCCGGCACCCCCCGCACAGATCCGTACGTGCAGATTTCCTGCATACGGCTCCTACTTCGAGTATATGGCGTGAAAACGTACATCAGGATACAGGTGCAAAATCCGACCCTTGGGAAGCCAGCGGTCGACTACATGGCGAAAACGGCTCCAGAGATGGTTGTCGCGCTGTCCTCGGCGCCTCAGGGCACGGAACCAGTGCCGGGCGACCTGAGTCCGGAAGGCCCTGATGCCTGCAAAGTTGCCCGGAACAGCATGGTAGTTCATGAAACCCTGTACGACCGACCGGAGCCATTTCCCCAACTCGGGGATGGGCTCGTGACGCCTGCGCATGAGCGTCTGCTTCACATCCTTCAGCTTGCGGCAAAGCCGCTTAGCCATGGTCTTGCGCTTGATGGTGAAGCTCTTCCACTTGCGGTTTGTCGTGCAGATATGAGTAAACCCAAGGAAATCAAAAGTCTCGGGCTTCCCTTGGCCACGCTGCTTCCGGTTCGCGGCAGCAAAGCGCCCAAACTCGATCAGTCGGGTCTTGTCCGGGTGCAAACTGAGACCGAATTTGCCCATGCGCTCGGTGAGCTCCCCGAGAAACCGTTCCGCCTCTTCCCGGTATTGAAACCCCATGACGAAATCATCGGCGTAGCGAACGATGATCACCTCACCCCGGGCATGTCGCCCACGCCACTGCTGTACCCAAAGGTCCAGCACGTAGTGCAAATAGACGTTGGCGAGCAAAGGCGAAACTACGGCCCCTTGGGGAGTCCCCAGCTCCGTCTTCGACCAGATGCCTTCCTCCATGACTCCGGCCCTGAGCCACTTTCGAATCAGACGCAGGACCCTTCGGTCGGCAATCCGGTGCTCAAGAAACTTCATCAGCCATCCGTGCTCGATTGTGTCGAAAAAACTCCGGATGTCTGCGTCGAGCACCCAGTTGATCTTCCGTTCGGTGATCCCGACATAAAGAGCATCCAACGCATGATGTGCGCTGCGCCGGGGGCGGAAACCATAGGAGAAACCCAGGAAGTCTTCCTCGTAGATGGTATTGAGCACACTCACCAAGGCTTGCTGGACAATCTTGTCCTCCAGGGCCGCGATCCCCAGGGGCCGAAGCTTGCCGTCTCCTTTGGGGATATAGGTCCGCCTGGAAGGCTGAGCCCGGTAGGTCCCGCGATGAACGCGCTCGTGGAGGTCCGCCAGGCGGCCCTCCAGCCCGTCTTCATACTGTTGCCGGGTCATTCCATCCACTCCCGGTGCTGCTTTCCGCTTGAGTTCGTGAAAGCTCTCCCTCAGGAGATCAACCGTAATGTGGTGCAGTAGAGCATTAAATCGCACCTGCGGTCGCTTGCGCGCCGCTTCACGCACACCCTGCACTCCGATCGACACACTGGTCCGGCCCTGCGTCCGGGGCGTGGCCGTCTGCAAGATGTTCCTCTCAGTCGGTCGCCTTCCCTCCACCGCCTCCGAGGACAAACTTCCCTCGTTCGGCGGCTTCGCCGGTACTATGCAACCGTCCGACTTCCCGGAAACGTGCATATCGGACGTACGGCACTCAGCCTTCTCCGACCGACCCGGCCCAGCATCCAGACCGGGTGTCTCCGGGATCTCCCGGTTCCCGTGCGAAGAGTTTCCACACATGCACAGGGTCTCAGACTGCGCGGGACCTTCGCAGAACTCGCTCCTATCGCTCTGCAAAGTGTTGCCTTCCGCCTGCGGTGACAACGTCGGCATCCCGGAGCGGTTGATTTCGCAGCTCAATACCTGGCCTGTGTGTACCCCTGTCAACGCTTCGCCGGGACCCTCACGAGCACCTGCGCATGACTCGGGGCCAGTGTGGCTGGCTACACCTTCACTGTATGACTCTCTCATTCACTACTCCTCACCGGTTTGTCCGGCGCACCACCGTTTCACCCCTTCACCGCTTCAAAGAGCCTGCTCCCCCATTTCACCGGTGCGGATGCGAACGACTTCTTCGATGGGAAGGACAAAAATTTTCCCATCACCTATCTTTCCCGTGTGGGCCGCCTTGCGAATCGCGTCCACCACTTCCGCCACCTGGTTGTCCGACACCGCCACCTCGATCTTGATCTTCGGCAGGAAGTCCACCACATATTCGGCACCCCGGTAAATCTCCGTGTGCCCCTTCTGCCGTCCAAAGCCTCTCACCTCAGTGACCGTCATACCCTTGATGCCCAGTTCGGCAAGCTTTTCCTTGACATCATCCAACTTGAACGGCTTGATTACCGCCTCCACCTTCTTCATCCAGCTCCCCTTTGGCTGTTGGCTCTTGGTACTGCGCCACAGAAATCAGTGACCATTATTTGTGGCATGGGCGTCTTGCCCGTGCATCTCACAGGCTGGAAGCCTGTGTCACGTCATGAGCGGCTGGACACCTATTCTTGGAGCCCGGAACTTGGCTCTTGGCTGTGCTGGTTGATGGCTCCCGGGAACGGACCTGACATCCCTACTCCCGCACCCCCGCATCCCCCATCACGCCCCACCTTCCACCTCCTCCCGATACCCATGCGCAATAGGATTGCGCCGGCCCATGCCGAAGGCTTTGGTGGTCACCCGCGGAATCGGCGGGGCTTGCCAGCGTTTGTACTCATTCTGGTCGACATGGCGGATCACCCATTGCACCAGACCGGGCTCCCAGCCCTGCGCCATGATTTCTTCGGCGGGCAGGCGCTTTTCCACGTAAGCCGCCAGAATGGCATCGAGCGTTTCATAGGGCGGCAGGGTATCCTGATCCTTCTGGTTGGGGCGCAGTTCGGCCGACGGCGCTTTGGTCAAAATCGATTCGGGAATCCAGTGATAGCGTTCATTCAAGGTGTGGGAGATCTCGTAGACCATGGTTTTGGGAACATCTCCGATCATTGCCAGACCACCGTTCATATCGCCGTAAAGGGTACAGTAGCCCACGGCAACCTCCGACTTGTTGCCGGTGCTGAGGAGCAGGCGGTTGAACTTATTGGAAAGCGACATCAGGATGAGACCGCGCAGACGGGCCTGGAGGTTTTCTTCGGTCACATCCGGCGACAGTCCGGCAAAAACCGGCGCCAAGGTGTCGAGGGCCGTGATGAAGAGGCTGCCAATCGGCACCACCTCGAAGGCTATCCCCAGCCGCGCCGCCAGTTCCCGGGCATCAGTCAGGCTTTCCGGGGCGTTGTACGGGCCCGGCATAGCGACCCCCAACACATTTTCGGGCCCCAGCGCCAACACCGCCAGGCACACCACCAGAGCCGAATCAATCCCCCCGCTCAGCCCCACCACTGCCTTCTTGAAGCCGGTCTTGCGGGCATAGTCGCGCAGCCCCAGGACCAGCGCTTCAATCACCTCTTCGGGAGGCTCCAGACTCGCATGGTGGAAATCGCCCTGGCGCGTTTTGGTATCGTAGATGATCAGGTCTTCCGCAAAATCAGCGCCGCTGGCAACAAGTCTCCCCGCCGGGTCCCAGACCATGCTGTGCCCCTGAAAGATCAGTTCGTCGTTGCCGCCAACCTGGTTGACGTAGACGATCTGCTGATTCGACTTGGCGGCCTGGATCCGCAGCAACTCGCTGACCCACGACACCTTTCCCACGTGATAGGGCGACGCCGAGATGTTGATCACGGTATCAGCGCCGGCTTCCCGCATTTCACGGACCGGATCACAATGATACAGGGGCCGCGGCAGATAATTGGCAACGTTCCAGATATCTTCACAAATGGTGAGTCCCAGCCGCTCACCCCGGAAGTCGACCGTGACGGCGTGGTCACCGGGCTCGAAATAGCGCTCCTCATCAAAGACATCGTAGGAAGGCAACAGCCGTTTGTGAGCCTGGGCAATCAGCTTGCCGTCGGCAAAAAAAAGCGCCGTATTCCGATATGGTTTGCCTGGGGCTGTTTCATTTTCCGACACCGCCCCACAGATGACACCAAGGCCCGAACTCGCTTCCTGAATTCCGGCCCAAGATCGCAGGCTGGCCCGCACGAAGCTCGGCTTGTCGAGCAGGTCGCGCGGCGGATAGCCAATGAGCGCCATTTCGGGAAAGACCACCAGATCACACCCCCTGCTCCTGGCCTGCTCAATGAACGCCACGATCTTCTTCAGATTCCCCGCAAAATCCCCAATGAGGGGATCGATCTGTACCAGTGCTATCCGCATCCTCAGCACCTCAAGCCCTAGGCCTTCGCCCGCTTCGAATCACTCTTCCGTTATGTTCCAGGGGAGTTCCCGGTGGGTCACCACGAAATCCTCCCGCTCAGCGCCATTCCCCGGCAGAAGGCAGCTGTTATCAGCGAAGTGCCCGGCTGGGTGGAAGCGCCCTTTCCTGCGCCGGAAACGGCCGAGCGGTCGGGTTAGCCTCCACGCCGCCACCGGCCGCCTCGTCCGGGCAATTCGCACGCCTCGGCGCTAAGGAATCTATGGAGCAAAAACTGTTCCAGTTATCCCCAGCGCTTCTCTGCCGCCTCGCCCCTTGCCCCGCTTCGCCGCCTGTTTCGCTCAGGTGGGCACCTTGGTACGAAAACGTCGCGGATCGATGTTGTACTTAGTCACTTTGTACTGGATGATCCGCTTGGTGGTGCCCAGCAGACGCGCCGCCTGCGCCTGATTGCCGCGAACGTCCTTGAGGGCGTCGGTGATGAGGTCCCGTTCAAAAGCCCCGACCAGTGCCTCAAGTTTCCCGCGACTCACGTTCTGCATCTCCTCGGGCTTCATCTGCAGGGTCGGCGGCAGTTGCCGGGCATCGACCGCTTCGCCGGTGGCGAGCAGCACCGCCCGTTCGATGCAGTTCTCCAGTTCCCGCACATTCCCCGGCCAGTGGTAGGACATGAGCAGATCGATGGCGCTGGTGGCAATCCGCTTCACATCTTTCCCGAATTCCTGAGCGTACTTGAGCACGAAAAAGTCGGCCAGCATCAGGATGTCCGGTCCGCGATCGCGCAGCGGCGGCAGGAAGATGGGAAAAACGTTCAACCGGTAGAAGAGATCGGAGCGGAAGGCAGCCGCCGCCACCTCCTTTTCCAGATCCTTATTGGTGGCGGCAACCACCCGCACATCGACCTTCACCTGGCGCGACGACCCCAGCGGCTGAAACTCTCGATCCTGAAGGACCCGCAGCAACTTGGCCTGAGCAATGGGCGACAACTCCCCCACCTCATCGAGAAAAATGGTACCGCCCTGAGCCTCCTCGAAACGCCCCCGCCGCCGACTGACAGCCCCCGTGAAGGCGCCTCTTTCATGGCCAAACAACTCGCTTTCAAGGAGGGTGTCGGGCATGGCGGCGCAATTGACCTGCACCAGCGGCCCCTGCCGGCGGCGGCTGTTTTCATGGATCGCCCGTGCCACCAGTTCTTTGCCAGTCCCCGTCTCACCGTTGATCAGCACCGTGGTGTTGGTGTCGGCCACCTGGTCGATCAGGCGCAGCACCTCCTGAATGACCTTGGACCGGCCAATGATATTGGTCTTGGGGCGCCGGGCCTCGGCCAGCATCCGCCGCAGCCGGCGGTTCTCCTCTTCTACTACCCGGAAATGCACCACCTTACCGAGCAATTCAGCCACAGCGCTGAGGATTTCGAGCTCGCGGTCGAGATCCTCCACCTGGTGCGCCAGTTTATCGGCCGACAGCACTCCCACGGCCCGGTCCTGATAAAAGATGGGAACACAGAGAAAGGAAAGCTCATCACGATTGAGGGATTTTCGGGCACCGGTCCGGTCGAGAAAGAGGGTCTCATTTCCCAGGTTGGCAAGGGCCAGAGGACGGCCCGTTTGCGCCACCTTGCCGGTGATCCCCTCTCCCGGCTGATAGGAAATCTTGCCCGCTTCAAAAGCCACCCCGCGGGCAACATCCAGCGAGACCTTACCGGTCTGCAGATCGAGGATGGAAATCATTCCCCGTTCCATCCCCAGCCAGGTGCTCAGAATATCGAGGGTCTGCTGCAGCTGATCCTTCAGGTCGTTCGGGCGCGCCAGCACCCGTGCAATCTCATGGAGAGCCCGCAGCTCAAGGTAACCAAAATGGGCACTCGTCGTAGCCAACCGCTTCACCACTCCTGTATATAATCCTCGGGCGTGATAGCGCATTACTACAAAAATGTCACGAAATAGTTGGCTCTTCTCTGATTCTGCAGTTCCCTGCCGCCGTGTCCCGCAAGCTCGACAGCAAGTCTGCAAAGGAATTCCGGCCGGCTCATTCTGGCCGGTCCAGCGCGACCGCCTGATTACCGCAGCAGAGCTCTATTCCGGCTGGTGCTCGGGTTTGAGGAGGTCGAAGACGGTCTTGACCGGGTTGAAGGTGATCCTGGGGACCTCCACGATCACCGTCAGCCAGCTGGCCATGGCGCCATTCCAGAGGCCCGGCAGTTCGAGAGCTTTGAGGCTGCGGCCCTCCATGGACTTCTTCGATATGAAGACCGCATGAGGGTCGACATAGTCTTTGAGGTCAAAAGGGTTGCCTTCGTGGTTGCGAACCGAACAGACGAGATCGACCGGATTGAAGTGGGTGGATGAATTCCAGATCGCCAACTGCTCCGGGGAACTGGCATCGACCTGGGCTTTTTCCACAATCTGGATCGAGCATTCACCCGTGGCGTCCTTGACCCAGAACGGGGCCCCACCCGGTTCGCCCACATTCTGCACCACCCCACAGACGCGCAGCGGCCGGTCCAGCCTGCTGAGGACGAAGCCGTGCCGGTCGCTGAGCGGCAATTGAGCATACCCTTGAGGGAATTGCACGAGGAGCTGATCGCGGGCAAACGCTTCGGCCCTCGCGACGGACTCTGCGGCGATCCCGGCCCGCAAGGCCCGCACCCGTTCATGAACAGCCTTTTCCAGCGTTACCAGGAATCCGCCGAGGATGCGCTTCCAGGAGCCGAGAGTATTTCTGAAGCGATCCTGGACCACGTTATCGACGTTCTTGATATAGACCAGGTCGCCGTCAAGTCCTTGCAGATTGTGGAGGAGCGCCCCGTGGCCACCGGGTCGAAAGACGAGACGGCCGAAGCGGTCTCGAAAGAGCCGGTTGCGCATATCGACGGCAACGGTGTGGGTGGCGGATCGCTGGTGCGAAAAGCGCACCTCGTACCTCACCCCGTGCCGCGCTTCATGGCTGGAACGGACCTGCGCCAGGAGCGCTCGGAACTGCGCTTCATGGTCCGGCGATACCGTGAAATGGAGGCGGCAGGTCCCATTGCGGTCGGCAACGTACTGGACAGCCTCTTCCAGATGCTCTTCAAAGGCGGTGCAACATCCATCCCGATTGCGATGAAACTTCAGGAGGCCCTTGGGCAGGTTGCCGTAATTCAGACCGCGATCGGTCAGTAGATACTCCAGAATGGTGCGGTATTCCCGGTCGCTGACGAGCTTGGAGAGCGCCAGGCCATCTTCCGCCAGCACCCCCTCAAGGTCATCGCGGAAGGCAAATCGTTCCAACCCGTCCAGAAATCTCAGAAAATCACAGGTCACCGCGACCCCGTATTTTGCCTTCCGACACAGTTCAGAGGGGTCCAGATAATGAGGTAGATGATAGATCTGGAGGAGCGACTGGAACATCCTGGTGGCCGCCCCGGAGGCCGGCACGAACTTGACAAAGCGGCCTTTGCCGGCAGCCTCTTGATGCTCCTGGTGGAAGGCCTCGATGGCGGCCGCGTCCAGCCGATGAATCCCATCACCCAGGGTGCAGGGCCGGCACAGCTCAACGAGCGAGGCGTTCTGCCGGAAGAGCTCGAGCTGGGCCCGCACCTGGGCTTCATCAATGCCGAAGGCCTGAATCTGCTGGCGATCGGCTTCCCGGAAACGGATTTTCTCCATATTGCTCAGTTCATGAACGTTTCAATCTTGGCACCCGCTTTCAGCTGGCCGAGGTACTGTGCGAGTTGTTCGTTGACCTTCTGCTGCTTCAGATAGTCGTCGAGCTTTCCCTTGATCTCTTCATAGGAGACGGTCGAAGCCTCCTTCCTGTCGGTAACCTTGATCAGGTGGTAGCCGAATTGGGTTTCCACAATGTCACTCATGGTTCCCGGCTTCAGACTGAAGGCCGCCTCCTCGAAAGGACCGACCATCTGTCCCCGCTGGAAATACTCCAGATCTCCCCCGTTGGCACCACTGGGGCATTCGGAAGACTCTTTGGCCAGTGCCGCGAAATCCTCACCTTTCTTGGCCCGCTCTTGAATGGCCTTGATGCGCTCGCGGGCCTTGGCCTTCTCGTCGGCACCCGCTTGCGCATCAACCTTGATCAGAATATGACTGGCACGGACGCTTTCCGATGCCTTGAAGAGCTCGGGATGACTGCTGTAAAACGCTTTGGCTTCCTCCGGCGTGATGGTTACTTTGGCCGCCACCTGCTGGTCGATCAGTTTTCTAATAATTAGATCCTGCCGCAACTGGGTTTTCAAACTGGCCTCGGAGAGATTCATCTTGCTGAGCGTGTCGGTGAATTCCTTGTCGCTCGAAAACTTCTGCCTCAGCACCGCAACCTGCTGGTTGACCTCGGCCTCGTCAACACTGACTCCCTGCTTCTTACTCTCCTGCTTGAGCAGTTCGCGGTCCACCAGGCCCTCCAGGACCCGTTTCTTCATCTCCGAAGTCTCGCTCGGGTCCGGTGCTTTGCCGCTCATCGCCATCTGCCTCTCGTAGCGACTCATCTCGGCATCGTATTCCCCTCGGGTGATCACGGTACCGTTCACAGTCGCCACTTTTTCCTTGCTGCCCCCGCTGGTGGCCATAGCCGCCTTCTCCTTTTTCGAGTCCGCGCTGGCAGCAGCCGGGACCTTTTCCTTTTTGGCATCCTTCTCCCCGGCGGCAGTGCCAACCGAGACCGCAAAAGCGGCCACCAGCACGAGGACCAAAAGCCCCACCGCACCCATCATCCATTTTCTTTTCATCATCAAGCTCCTGAAGCCATGAGGCAAAAAAATAACCCACAAAGGTCTGCAAAATCCTTCGTGGGCCGACCATCTCGACGGGCCCCGGCAAGGGTAACCGGCACCGAAAGAGACTCTCGGGAAACCTTTCGGCCGGTACTATAGTCCCTCAATCTCCGAGGGTCAATCGGACTTTCAGCATCGTGATTTTTATTTGAGCGGTTGCGTCGACTTTTTCTCTTTTGAAAAACGCTGAAGAGTTGGCTAGAGATCCAGAGCAGTACGAGTCATTTGAGAAGATGATCGCGTTGGGCAGGTATTCCCGTGGCAAGAGGAACAGCCAGGCACGGCAGTAAGGGGCCGTCCATAAATAAATGTTAGGGTTTAGTATCCACAACTGGGGAAATCGTATAATTCCATTCGCCGTGGAATGTATGTCTGACGATGTTAAGTTGGGCCATGACCTTATCCGGTATTTTGATTCCTTTAGGATATTGGCTGGTATCCAGTTGGCAATGCACCTCAAGTCCCGTGCTGGTCTTTGTCGAGCCGATGAGCCCGACGATGGTCTGATAGTCGGTGAGAGGTCGTCCCCGCCAATTCATCGAGATAAAGGAAAACAGGCGGTGCTCAATCTTGTTCCATTTGCTGGTTCCAGGCGGAAGATGAGAAACTGTGATAGCCAGGCCAGTCTCATTCGCCAGTTGCTGGAGTTCGGTTTTCCACAGACGAACTCTCGCGCCGTTACTTCCTCCAGAGTCAGCAGTGATAAGGAGCTTTTTAGCGCGGGGATATCTGTCTTGTCCCATCATGGACCACCATCGCCTAATGCTCTCGACCGCAAAAGCAGCTGTGTCATGGTCAATCCCGACACTCACCCACCCCGAATTGTCGGCCAAGTCGTAGACACCGTAAGGCGCCACCTTTCCATCCTCGGTCGGAAAATCATGGACATTCACCGTCTCTGGGCTGCCTTGGGGATTCCACTCCCGCCCATTGTTCTTGAATGCTCCAACAAGTTCCTTCTTTTTGGTATCCACCGAGATGGCGGGCTCTCCTTCAGCAATAAAGCTCTTTGTCGTCTCACTGATATGTTCAAATTGTTCGTTTCGGTCCGGATGGTTGGCACCTTCTTTGTTCTTTCGGTTGACCTGAAGACTATAACCCATCGAGTGAAGCAGATTGGCGACCGATTGTGGGCAAATCTTGTGGCCTATCTCACGCAACGAGTCAGCCAGCTTCCGTACGCTCTTGCAGGTCCAACGCAAGGGAGATTCCGGGTCTCCTCGCGTGACAGGATCAATCAAACGGTCCAAGTCATCCTTGATGGACGGATTCTTGGCAACCAAGGTAGGGGCTCCAGCACCTGGGCGTCTGATTCCATTTGGTCGAAGCTCTTGCGGGGGGTTGTCCAGTTCTCGAATCCCCTGCAAAATAGCTCGATGAGATACGCCTGTGGCCTTGGCAATCAAGGAAATGGAGCCAGGGCCCGCGGCCTTGGCCTCGGCTGCAGCCCACAAGCGCCGCGTTCGTTCATTGAATGTGGGTTTGAGCATCTCATAGCGTTTACGGATTTCTGGTTCTTGCATGGCAAGCCGCGCTGCGCGATCTTTTTTCATTCTCATGGGGCACCTCCATGATTAGTGGTCCCCAGAGTAATTATCAACATTTAGAGGAAATGTCCCGAACTATTTACGTCCGGTGTAAAACGGGTGCATGCCAGTCAGCAAGGCCTATTTGTCGAATGCTTATTTTTGGACGGTTCCTAAGAGCGATCTCCATGGGGGTAGCGGCGATGAGGCTGTCTTCTGATGGCGTTGCCCGGCGAACAACTCTTCCAGCTGTCTGTTGAGACGCAGCGCGGGCGCTGCCGTCAGGAATGATTCGCCCGGTAAGTGGCCACGAACTCAGCATTGTGACGAGACGGTGTGACTTCCATCAAACAGCTTGACAGGATCCCGAAGCCTGCCCTATATTCCGCCACGGTCGGCAGTTCACCCAGGCGTCGCCGCCCCGTGAGGGATGCTAAACCTGCCTTGACACCTATTTGATCGGACACCTTAATCCCGTGCCGAGTCGGAAGACGGCGACCACTGACCCTATCCCACCCAGATCGGCACGCTCTGCAAGGATAAGCGATGTCCAAAACACCCCTGCCGTTTCATTCGGACGATATTTCCTCCCTGGCACGGTCCCTCAAGGGCCAGCTTGCCCATGGTACGTCTCAGCCGAGCCATCTCGAACTGCTGAACATGCTGGCGCGTGCCAACGGCTACCGGAATTTTCAGCACTATCGGGCACAGCTTGCCGCCCGAAGCCAGCTGGAGAGTTGCCCGCCCACGCCGACGCCCACCCCTGTCGACTTCGTCAAGGTCAAGCGGCTGCTTCGGATGTTTGATCCTCAGGGAAAGCTCCTGCGTTGGCCTTCGAAGCGCAGCCAGCAGGAACTCTGCCTTTGGGTCATCTGGTCGAAACTCCCTGCCCGCCAGACTCTCACCGAAAAGGAGATCAACCTGCTCCTAAACGACCATCACCTTTTTGGCGACCATCCCCTGCTGCGAAGATGGCTCTGCGATTACGGCATGATGAGCAGGACCCGGGACGGCCGCGAATACCGCCGGGTTGAAAAGCGCCCACCCGCCGAGGCGCTCGAACTGATCCACCAGCTTCAAACAGCTCAAGAAAGGTGGAATCGGACCCCCATCGCCACGAACAGCCCGGCATGACCCGGCCGCAATAAGGTGCTTGGGAACGGTTCGGTTCCGAAAAGCATCCAGGAGACACGACCCCGCACGAGCCTCCACAATGAAGGATGGAGTCGCGATTGAAGCAATGAAGGCCACCCAGCGCGGAAAGCTCACCAGAGTCGGACGTGCCGATCACCCGCATGAGAGCCTGAATGCGGGCGATCGGGCACACCAGTTGTTTCAAGCATGACTGTGAGCCCGAGGAATCGCGTGACTCGCCTTCTGGCGCCAGTGGTGGGTTCCAAAGATCTCCTGAACACGGTCACCATCCTCGCCGGGCTGCCGCCTTGAAGAAACCGGTGTCGCCTTGGGACTGCTTTCTCCTAGAAGGTTAATGTCTGATATTCGCTCATCAGGTCGATGAGGAAGGGAGCTCCTTCGATGCGTACCCCCGGAATCATCTCATCGGGGGATAAATACCGGTGGTCCACTCAGGCCTTGCAGGCGAACATTTCCCCGCCATTTCCCATCAGGTGATCAATGAACGGTTTCATCTCCTCGCCCGTCGAGGCCCGCACCCCTTCGGCCATCCCCAGTTGCGCCCAATGGATGGCGTCGTCAATGAGAAAGACCTTCACGTCGTGTCCCTTCTCGCAGGCGACCTTGGCGAACTGAAAGGCGCGCGTCGCCCGCCCGGCCTTCTCGAAGCCATTGGAAATGATGAAAAGCATCTTGGCCATTCTGAAACCCTCCTCCTGAACAATGGTCTGTGAGGGGCCGGGGCACCTCAGACCTTGATGTAGTGAAACCCTTCGCGCTGCCGTCGAATGATCTCGGACAGGGCGTTGGGGACCCTCCGGATGAAATCCGGAAGCGCTTCGGGACGAATATTCAGTCTGCGCAGCGATTCCTCGCAGGCCTCAATCCGGTGACCCGCGTCTACGAACTCGATCATGGTTTCACGCAGCTTGCGGTCACAGGCGATACAAACCGCACCGGCAAAGATATCCGCCACAATGACCAACTCGAGCCCGCTGGGGGCCGTTTCTCGGGCGAAGGAAAGGGCCTGGGCAAGCGCCTGAGACCACTTGTCCCGGTCCGAAAGGTGGATGAGCACCCTGCACTCAGCCATGGTTCTCTCCTTGATAAGCAATTAAATTCGGTGCCTGGCCGGATAAGCCTTTCTGGACCCACAGTTGCGTGCCGTCTTCGCTCTGCAGCTTTGCCACCACTTTTTCTCCCGAACGATCGAGCACCGTAAGCAGGTCCCTGGCGGTCTCCGGGTCACAGACGCGCACTTCGAGGATCGCTCCGGGCGGCATGGAAGCGAGCGTCGCCTTACACAGGAGAAGGCAGTACGGGGCTATCATGCCGCACAGATCGAGCTGCTCATCCGCTTTGATCATGGACTCTCTCCTTGGCGGTCCTGCTGCATCTTTCATCCCGCTGTTCTTCGTAAGGCAAGAGCAATGCCAACTCCTCTCGCTTTCATACCATCCATATAAAACCAATGCTTCCAATAGATTGTATCATGGATACGGAGTGAGCCTTGTCTGCCTGGCGTGGGCGTGCTATTGAAACGATTAAACACCATGTTTAAACACAACACCACCAGGAGGCCGGGTGATGGATGAGCACGAAATGAATCGCTACCTGAAAGAAATCATCAATACCATGAACGATGGGGTCATGCTGGTCTCCCCGGATGGGACGATTTTGATGGTGAATCGGGCCCTGGAGGAGATTTCGGGCTACTGGCGGGACGAGCTTCTCGGCATGGCCTGCTCGATCTTTCATTGCGATGTGTGCGAAGAGGCGCGTTCTGAGGGCAAGGGGCACTGGTGCGGGCTCTTCGAGGAAGGGCATGCGCATCGCAGATCCTGCTTTCTCCAGCGCAAGGACCGCTCCTACATCCACGTGCTCAAGAACGCCTCGCTCCTGAGGGATTCGGAAGGGAAAGTCCTGGGAGCGGTCGAAACGGTAACCGACATCTCAGAACTCGATAAACGGGACCGGCGGATCGAGCAGCTCTCGCGGCTTCTCGACGGCAATGCCGATTTTCAGGGAATGGTCGGGAGGTCGCGGGGGATGCGGATGGTTTTCGAAATGATCCAGAAAGCCGCCCAGAGCGACGCGCCCGTGATCATCCAGGGTGAAACGGGGACCGGCAAAGAGCTGGTCGCCCATGCCATTCACAATTTGGGAAAGCGGCGCGAAGGCCCCTATATTCAATTCAACTGCGCCGCTCTGAATGAGGCACTGCTGGAAAGCGAGCTTTTCGGGCACGTCAAGGGCGCCTTCACCGGGGCGACCAGCCACCGGGAAGGACGATTCGAAGCCGCTGACGGCGGGGATATCTTCCTGGATGAGATCGGCGATATCCCTCCTTCCATCCAGGTGAAACTCCTGCGGACGCTGGAGTCGAAGCAGATTGAGCGGGTCGGCGACAATCGCCCCGTCACCGTGGACGTCCGAATCATCACCGCCACCCACCGCGACCTCGCCCAGCTGGTCGCCGAGGGGCGAATTCGTGAAGACTTCTTCTTCCGCATCAACATCATTCCGATCCACCTGCCGCCCCTTCGGGAACGACTCGACGACCTCCCGTTGCTGGTCGAGCATTTCATGCAGCAACTGCGGACCCGGAGCGGGAAGCGTCTCTCGGGGGTGAGCGCCGAGACCATGGAGCTTCTCGCGCGCCGTCCCTGGCCGGGAAACGTGAGGGAGCTGAGAGGGGTCCTGGAGCATGCCTTTGTTGTCGCCGAGACGGGTCCGATTACCCCCGCCCACCTGCCAGCGGCGATGAAATCTCCGACCGGCTGTCGGAAAGATCGAGAGTTCCCTGCCGGCTCGGCTGCGCAGGAAGAAAAAGCAGCTCTGCTGGAGGCCCTCCGCAAGTCCCGCGGCAATCAAACCCAGGCAGCGCGACTGCTGGGGGTAAATCGAGTCACCGTCTGGCACCGCCTGAAAAAATACGGAATCGACCTCGATGACCTGTTTCAGAGCTGACGCCAGCCCCCGAGCGCAACCTCTCTACCGGTATCGCCAAAAGGTTCAACCCACCAAGTCCAACCCGCCTCACCTGTTCTTTCCTTACCAAACCAACGGACTGCCGAGCCTCATGGGTTTTGGCTCAAATACGCAGCAGCACGATAAATTCAAGTCCGTTCTCGTCCATTCCGCCAGGCGCTACGGCGGGATTTGTGGCCGTCACGTATTAGAAACCCGGACGAGAAATCATAACGGGGAATTGCAGATCGCCGAAATTCGTCGTTCAGTGCCGTTGGTCAAGGAGTGGGCCGAGATCTACCGGAAGGATCTGATGGCAATGTGGGAAACACAAGAATTCAAGAACTTGCCCGGCTTGGAGTAACAGGATGGAAAAGTATCCAAAGGTTAGGTCGGTGGAAGCCCTGCCTGGCAAACGTTTGAAGGTCGTTTTTGACAATGGAGCCGCCCGCCACTACGACTGTAGTCCTCTGCTGGAGCTGCCCGCCTTTCGTGCTCTCAAGGACGATGTCTTTTTTCGAAATGTGCGGCCTGACGTCCATGGTCATGGTGTGATCTGGACTGATGACATTGACTTGGCGGAATCAGAGCTTTGGCTGAAGGGGAAGGCTGAGCGGGCAGCCTGAGAGTAGGTATGTTACCTCTTCCGATTCTATTTATACTCGTTAAGGATTGAATGTTGCGTTTTTGAATGACTGAAATTTCGGTCTGAGAAGCGTGTCGAGTTCACTTCGGTACTCCATGTGCGACTTGTTCAGACAGTCTGTGATTGCGGAGCAAAAGAGCTGGAAGTCCGAATAGAAGTGGTTATAGAGGACCTTCTTCTTCACGAGTTTCCATAAGCGCTCAATTAGATTGAGATTCCGTGAATATGGGGGAAGAAAGAGCAGATGGATATGGAGACTATCCGCTGTCCGCAATACCAACCGATAACGCTGGTAGCGCGCGTTGTCCAAGACTATTACGATGTGGCGATCCCAGTACCGGATTGCCAACTCCTCGAGCAAAGCACAGACTGTCATTGAGTCAACGTAAGTGGCTTCCGTCATCATGATCAGCTCTTTGCTCACAGCGTTGATTGCACCCAAGACACTAAAGCGCTTGCGCCCGCTCCAGCTCTTGATGAATCTTGTGGCAAGGGCATACAGATATCCAAGAAAGGGGAGCAGCACGAAATGAGCAGCGTCCATGAAAAAAAGCTCGATGTTTCCATGTTGCGCCTTCTCCACCAAGGGCTCCAGTGTTTCAGCACGAAAAAGCTCCTGTACAGTAATATTAGCCTTTTCGGGAACTTGCTTGACTTTCCGCCGCAAGAGGCGTTTTTTTTAGAAAGGCTCGAATTTGGGGCAACGACCGGCCGATTCCCGTAAGCTCCTCGATTCTCGCCCGGGCTTCTTTCAAAGTGCCAGGGGGCTGTGTCTCGAGGTGAGCGATGATGATGTCACGGTTTTCGTCAAGGAGATTGCGTTTTCCTCGGTAGCCAAGGTGTTTGAGGCCTTCGAGCCCTTCATTCATGTACTTATCCAGATAATTCCGCAGGCACAGACCGCTAATGTTAAGCTCATCGCAGATGTCTTTATGCTGCCGCCCGATGGCCTTCAGATAGAGAGCCGTCATGCGTCGGCGCACAATCGGATGTTCATGATGGATACGGCCTTCATTGAGCTGTCGGACCTCGTCTTCCGTAAATTGGATGCGTCTCATTGGAGGGCTCCTCGTTATGGGCACAAAGTTTCTGAAAATAGAAAGGAATCCTTTGTGACCCTAGCAAAGAAGAGCCGCCATGTCCCGCAAATTCAGAACCATGAAGACAATTTTCTATCCTAAACGAGTATAATTCCACCCAGCGAAACCGTCCACCGCAAGGAAGAATAGAAATCAGATGCTCGGAAGAAGGTCTATTCTGGATAGGTGCACAGGGAAGTATCAAAACGAAGAGGCTACACACAGAACCCCAGCAGCTCATTGTCATGTCTCTGAAAACCTGTTGCGCACTGCCTGGGTCATTTATGTTGAGCGAAAGTGGGTCAACTTCTCTGAGCGCCCAAGCTCCGTGGCAAAGCGCTGGAAAAACCACTGTTTCATTCCCTCAACCGCCAACAGGTAGGCCAGCAGCATGCCGGTCAGGATAAGGAAAAAGAATGCGGGCGGGGCCACAAACCCGAGATAAACCCCCGCAGGGGTGAACGGCAAAAGAACAGCCACCGCCACAACCGCCAGCGAGCAGGCAATCAGCCAGGGGTTGGGACGGCTTCTGAAGGGGTTCCTGCGAGTGCGGATGATGAAGATGACCAACACCTGCGTGGCCATGGACTCAATGAACCAGCCGGTATGGAACAGCGCCTCACCCGCATGGAAAACCGCCAGCATGATGTAGAACGTGAGATAGTCGAAAACCGAGCTGATCGGACCGATAATCAACATGAAATTGCGGATGAATGCCATATCCCAGTGCCGTGGGCGGCTCAGGTAATCGTCATCCACGCGGTCCAGGGGGATGGGGAGTTCGGATATGTCGTAGAGAAGGTTGTTGAGCAGGATCTGGACCGGCAGCATGGGCAGGAAGGGGAGAAAGAGCGAGGCCCCGGCCATGCTGAACATGTTTCCGAAATTGGAACTGGTGCCCATCATGATGTATTTCATGATATTTCCGAAGGTGCGCCGCCCTTCAATGACGCCTGCATGGAGGACCTTCAGGTCGCGTTTCAGAAGGATCATGTCCGCCGCCGCTTTCGCCACGTCTACGGCACTCTCCACGGAAATGCTGACATCAGCCGAATGAAGCGATGGAGCATCATTGATGCCGTCGCCGAGATATCCCACCACATGGCCGCGCCGTTTCAAGGCAAGGATGACCCGGTTCTTCTGGGTAGGCGTCATGCGGCAGAAGAGGTTCACCTGCTCCACTCTGGCCGATAGTGCCTGATCATCCATCTGCTGGAGTTCTGTGCCGACGAGCACCCCGCTTACGGGAAGGCCAAGTTGAACGAAGACATGCTGGGTCACCAATTCGTTGTCGCCCGTTATGACCTTGACTCCGACTCTGTCCGCCGCAAGGTTGGCCAAAGCCTCTTGAGCGCTTTCCTTGGGCGGATCGAGGAATGCGGCAAAACCCGCAAAGACCAGCTCTGTTTCATCGCTCACTACGGCGTGGGGGTGATCCAGGCCTACCTTACGCGAAGCGATCCCCAGCACTCGGAAGCCTTCTTTACTCAGTTCCTCAAACTGCGCATTGACCTTTCCGAGCATCTTCTTATCCAGAGGATGCAGGTCTGCCTCTCCCTCCGCCTCATAGCTGACCGATAGACGCAGGATATCTTCGGGTGCCCCCTTGACGACGAGCAGCCTGGTCGTGCCGTTTTCAAGAAGCACCGAAACCCGGCGGCGTTCGAAGTCGAAGGGCACTTCATCGATCTTGCGCCACCCCGTTGCGTCGATTTCCTGGTGCTCAAGGATGGCGTCATCCAGAGGGCTTCTCAATCCTGTTTCAAAATAGCTGTTGAAATAGGCCAACTCCAGGACGCGCTGACTTTGCTGTCCAAGGGAGTCAATGTGGCGTTCCAGATGGATGTGGGCCTCGGTGAGGGTGCCGGTCTTGTCGGTGCAAAATACATCCATGCTTCCCAGGTTATGGATCGAGGCCAGCCGCTTGACGATCACCTTGTTGGCCGCCATGCGCTGCGCTCCCCGCGACAGGGTCACAGAGACCACCATGGGGAGAAGTTCCGGCGTGAGTCCCACCGCCAGGGCTACGGCAAAGAGGAACGATTCCAGCCATGGACGGTGAAAGAAAGCGTTGATCAGGAGTACAAACAAGACAAGGAGAACCGTCATGCGCATGATGAGGTATCCGAAACGTTGAGTCCCTTGCTCAAAAGCGGTGGGCGGAGTCTTGGCAAGAAGTGTATCGGCAATCTCGCCGAGCTGTGTATTCTGCCCGGTACGGCACATCAGCACTTTCGCTGAGCCACTGATGACCGATGTCCCCAAAAGCACGGTGTTGCCGGCCGTGAGGACATCAAGTTCCTCAGGAAATTCACCAGGAGCCTTTTCCACCGGAAACGGCTCGCCGGTTAGCAGGGCCTGATTTACGAAAAAGTCCCTGGCCTCAAGCACCCGGCCGTCACAAGGAATCAAGTTGCCGGCGGCAAGGAGTGCCACATCTCCAGGCACCATTTCCGCGACAGGTATCTCAAGAGGTTTGCCTTCCCTGAGTACCTGTCCGCGCACCGCTACCGACTGGCGCAGACGTTCCGCCGCCTGTCCGGCCTGGTGTTCTTGGACGAAATCGAGGGTCACGCTGATGAGGACTATGGTGCTAATGATGAAGAAGCTGACGGTGTCTCCAGTTAAGGCAGAGAGAGCGCTGGCAGCGAGAAGAATGATGACCAGGGGATTGCGGAACTTGGCCAGAAACTGAAGGAGCAATGCCCGTTTTCGCTCGGCATGGATCAGGTTCGGACCGAAATGGATCAACCGAGCAGCGGCCTCCGCACTGCTCAGTCCCTCAGGGCTGGAGCCCAGACGCTCCATAAGCGCCGTAACGGGAAGCTGCCAGAAGGGGGGCTCGGCTTTAACAGAGGGTGCGGACACAATGAATTCCTTCAAAGAAGAAACAACGTCTCATAATATCATGAGGTGCGGATCCCCCGGCAGACCCTATTGAAGCGAACCCAATACAGCTGGGCACAAAACCGATGAATGTCGGTCACGGACTTCTGAGAAAGATTCTTAAGAATTACGAAGCTTCCCTGTTCTGCATTGGAACAAGGTAGCTCTTGGGCAATAGTATTGGGTTTTTGTCCACTTCGGCAACTTACGAAGGTGAGCAAGAAATTCGTTTTTTAATTGACCATGCTCCTCTCTCTCTGAGGGTCCCATGAAAAGGATATTTCCTTCAATAAAACACAGTCCAGATCTGACAGACGCAAATCCACCGTGGGACTTCCACCAGAGCTCTCCGTTATCCCTTTCAATAATCTGGTATGGACCCAACCTATAAAATATCTCTGCCATACTCGGCTCGCTCCTACAGTCAAAGTCCAGATCCCGGCTCAAATGTTGCTCGAACTGGAATCAACCATCTAGACCGATCAATCAACAATGGTGTGACCAACCAGCAGGATCGAGACGGCAACGATCAGAAGAACGGGACTGGTGTGGAATCTCAAGATACTTTGTCTCATGGATGCTGGTGACAGTTTCAATTTCATGATCAAACCGAGGAGAACGGCGACCAGCATGACACCCAACCCCCACTCTGGAAACGCGGTCGACATACACGAAGACAATGACAGATGGATCAAAGCCACTGCGAGGGCAATAGGGTTCACCCAGTAGTGCAACTTCATCAGGTACTTCTTCTGCTGTCGATTATATTTTGTCAGAGGATCGCGAAGGTTCAATTTCGGAGAAAGGAACTTGGCCAGGGTTTTCAGGATGATGCTCAAGGCCACAGGGAAATTTGCCACCCCGAACATCCATGCCGCAATCTCGCCAGTAGTCTCGTTCCCGTGATCATCCTTTTGGAGTGTTTTCTCATAGGCCTTCTTGATGCCATGCTTCCCCTCTTTGTGACCATCGGCGTAGCTCTGACCGAATGAAATCAGAAAGAAGCAGAGCATCACTGCTATGCACAGAAACAGACCTTTCGTTTGAAATCCCGAGTTCATCTTTTACTTTTCTCCCTTTGACCAGGCAGAATCATGCTCTGACCACTTTCTCCATGTCGATTTCCAGGCGGATGATCGAATCCTCCAAGCGCCCAATTCAAAGAGTCGTCAGAGAGAGGTCAGTGGTTAAAGGTTGTTAATGAGCCCTTGAAAGCGGGCCTGCTCATCTGCCGCCATGAAAGCTGAGCAGCGGCAGATATTCCTGGAGAGATACTACTGAAATAGCAGGTGCCGAAGCGCTATCCCGCGTGCTTCAAGGGTCCTGTCAAAATCAAAAAGCTCCCCGAAGAACGATTTCTTCCCCTGCTTTCCGTGCCCTTGCCCATGACCCTGTCCATGTCCGTACCCGTGTCCTCTATGTTCATCATAGTGCTAACGGCGCTCTTCATATCTGCCGTTTTGACCCGGACGGTCTTGCCGGTCGCGGCCTGAGACGTATTGGGGTTGAGGTGGCGTATAGCGTGGCGGTTCGTTTTGATGCTTCGCCACCAACCCCTGTTCGCGCTCGACGATTTTATCCAGTTCTCCACGATCCAGCCAAACGCCACGGCAGTTGGGGCAGTAGTCAATTGCACCTCCTTGTCGTTCTGCCATGAGTAAATCCACATTGGGACATACGGGATATTTCATGCGTCAACTCCTTGTGTGGTTCCCATTATCCAGCCGTCACCAGGTGACAGGCTACTGTTTTTCTCAATATTCAATGGATAACCATAACGTGTCCCGCACAACTAGGGAAATCTGTTCGAGTTCAGTAAATTCGTTAGCGCTGCCAAATATTTATGTGCATGGTCTATACTGAGTGAATTTCGGCAAACGGGGTGGTTTTGAGATGGGATAGGCGAATGGCCTTCAGAGATGGGAGTGATGGCTGTTCATCACCTTCCCCTTGCTCGATCGCCCTATTGACTCGTTCCTGTGCTTTGTCCATGACGATACCGCATGCCCTGTCCCATGCCCTTGCCAGCGCAGAACTGATCTTTCGTCAAATAATCCTGTCCATTGACATCCATTGAGTTGAACACCTGTTCAGGATCGCGCTTGTGATGTGGGGCCGCCAGGAACTCCTCTTTCGTGACCTGGCCGTCTTTATTGGTATCCAGGGTATCAAAACGCTGATGGCAGCCCATCCCTGGAGCAGCACCCTTTCCCCCTTTCCCCTGACCACCACCTTGGGCAAAGGTCGTGCCTGCCATAATGAACAAGGTCGCCAATCCAACCAAAACCACTAGTCTCAGATGTCTCATTGTTACTCCTTCATTCAATCCCGCCGTGACCCTAAAAAAAGACAGGCTTGGTTATCCTGTCTTTTTGGTTGGAATAAGTCTCAAAGAACAGTTACGAAGTTAGATAACCCTCACTGCAAATATAGAACTATTTTGCTCCTTTCGGTGGCAATTCCCACCCGCTTCCGTCAGGAATACCGTCGCCTGAGTTCGGTGCGGAGCCGGGTCCGGAAAATTGGGTATACAATTCTTCTGTGATAAGCTTGTCTGACTCGCAATCGACTCCGCGATTTTCCAATTGAGAGCAAAATGCAGCAAGATGATTATATGAGCCATTCATTAAATTGGTATAGACCTTGTTTATATCTCTGTGCGTTGTAGATGTGATCGCCTGCTCCAAGTCATGGATATCCGTCTCCTCTATGAAAACACCCACCTTGAGTGCTTGAACCAGTGATTCACTTCCTTTTGAGATCAGTGTCTCGTATAGGTTTTTAAATTTATCCGTAAAAACGCCCACGGTATCATCAGTCACCGGGTCTGGAACTCCATACTTCATGAGGAGGTTCTTTATGGCATCCATATGCCTCTGCTCGCTCACCGCTATATTAGTGAAGATGCTTTTACTCCACTTTTCATATAGCGTAATGTAAACATCTCTTGCCAGCTTTTCTTCCTCGCGCATATACGTGAGCCAAGATGTCTCGTCATTGCTCAAGCTTGCAGCCTGCACGAAGCCGACGGAAGTAATACTAATTGACAAAAGAAGTCCATACACAACAAGCCATTGCCTTTTTTTTCCTTTGAATCTGTTTTTCATGACCAATTCCTCCTTCTCTGATCATTTGTGGCCGTTTGGTCTTTGTCCTGCAACGTTCGACTCTTTGTTTTTCCTCACCTTCCTTGACCTTATTTCTATCTGAAGGGCTTGGACGCTACAATCAGCGGGACTACGCAATTATGGGTGCGTAGAATTACTTAGGACGAGTGAGATGTCCGGCAAAACGGGCTGGGGGTCTATGGGGCGGTTGAAGTGTACCCCATGCGGATGGCGTATTTCGTGAGGTGGGCGGTAGTTTTGAGGTTGAGTTTTTTCATGATGTTGGCACGATGGTTTTCAACGGTACGAACGCTTATGGACAGGAGGTCCGCGATTTCTTTGTTGGAGAGCCCCTCGGCAATCAACTTCAGGACCTCCCGTTCCCGGGTGCTCAGGGGCTCGGCTTCAGGCGTCGTTCGCCCTTTGAGATGTGTTTGCAGCACATCGAACGTCAACTCGCTGGCCAGGAGAGGGGATATGAAATGCCCTTCCCGGCGGATTTTTTCTATGGCGGCAAAGAGGTCGGTATCAGCATCCTCTTTGAGAAGGTATCCTTCGGCACCGCCGCTGATCGCCGAACACACGTATTCTTTGTCCCGGTGCATGCTCAAGATCAGCACCTTGACGTTCGGCAGGATTTTTTTAATCTCCCGGGTTGCCTCGATTCCCCTGAGATTCGGCATGGATACGTCAAGGATGATGAGATCGGGCGTTACGGTCCTGAGCAACTCTAGGAGCTTGAGGCCATCGCCGGCCTCGCCCACGACCTCGATCCCCTGATCCTTTTCCAGTATTTTCCTTATGCCCAGTCGGAACATGCGATGATCGTCAGCGAGCACGATGCGATATGGAGTCATGAGCAGGATCCACCCGACTGGAGCGGAAAGCTGAAGATGATTCGGGTTCCTGTGCCTTTCCGGCTCGATATGTTCACAGAGCCTCCAAGCATCCGGCTGCGTTCGTGCAAGGCAGCCAACCCCAGACCTCGCTTGGCGGGATCCTTGCCGAAGGCCGCCTGCACATCGAAGCCTCGTCCGTTATCTTCCACTTTAAACAAAGCGCAGCCATCCTCTTCTCTGATGCTGAGGAACACACGGGTAGCCCCGGCATGCTTGGCAATATTGGTGAAGCATTCCTGAATAATCCGGTAAATGATGATCTGCTCTTCCTGCGAGAAGACGTTTTCCAACTCCATCATGTCAAGCGAGCATTCAATTCGGCCGTGACCGGAGAAAGCTTCGGCGAGCCACCGGATGGCCGCAGACAGGCCCAGATCCTCGAGGATTGCGGGGCTCAGATCCCGGGACAGCCTGCGGACGCTTTCGGTGATTTCGTTGATATACTCGAATCCTTCGTCACATTCCCCCCTCAATGTGTCCTGGTCGGGCGGCAGACCCTCGCGAATAGATCTGAGCTTAAGCTTCAAGACCATAAGAGACTGCCCCAGTTCATCATGGAGCTCTCTCGAAAGTCGTTTCCGCTCTCGTTCCTGAGCAGTGAGCAACCTGGAAGACAGGTAGTGGAGCTCTCTTTCCGATTTCCGCAAGATTTCTTCGGCCTGCTTCCGCTCGGTAATATCTTTCGCAATACAGACGGCTCCCTCCACCTTCCCATCCTTGTTCTTCAGCACCGACAGGGAAAGGTGCATGGGAATCCTCTTTCCGCTCCTGGTCGCGTAGGCTGTTTCCTGATCCGCTACGGTCGCTTCCTTTATCAGCTTTTCGAGGTCGGAAGGTCGGAAGGGGGGTTCCCCCGCAGGGAGGATGACGTTGATGTCATTGCCGATGAGCTCGTCTTCCCGGTATTCCAACATGGCGCAGGTCGTCTGGTTGACGCTTCTGATTTTGGCGTCCGGCCCGACCACAATGAGGGAATCGCTCATGCTCTCGATGATGCTGTCGTAAAAGTCCTTGGAGACGGTCGTTCTTCGCAGGTCCTCGGTCATCTTGTTGAAAGCCCTGGTCAGGGCGCCGATTTCATCGTTTCTTGCAGTCACAAGCGGCGCATCGAGGCTGCCGTCGGCAACCTTCGCCGTGGCAGCGGTTATCTCGACAATGGGTAAGGTAATGAACCTGGCCAGGAGATAGGCTACAACGCCTCCGGCGATGGTGGTCAAAAGACCTACGATGAGAATTTGCCTTCGGGCATGAGCTATTTCCTTTTCGATCGCAGAATGAGAATAACCCAGCCGAACCGCTCCCAATGAGACTCCGGAAATCTGAATGGGAGCATACATATCGCAATGCAGTTCCTCCCTGCTCGTGGCGTGGACTCCCGTCTCACCCGGTCCTTTCGATCTTATGGCAGCAACGCTCAAGGCGTCCGTGTAAACTTTTCCAACCTCTGAAAGGTCATTGTGCATCATCACTTTACCGTCTTTGTCCAAAACGATGACGTAGCGAACATACTCCTCTTCCATGGAGTGATTGACAAACCTGCGGAGCGTGGGAAGGTCATTGCCGAGCATGGGCCTTATCATGAACCTGGCCAGGTCGGAGACCAGAGCGAGCCCCCTTTTGCGAAGCTCGTCTTCCAGAGTCTCTTTTTCGCGCATGGTGGTGATACCCCCTGTGACCAGGACCAATACTACCACCCAGCCCTCGATCATCAAGGCAAGCTTCGCCTTCAGACTCAATCGGATCGGTTTTAAAAAAAGTGCCATACGGGACTCTTAGGGGCCGTCCATAAATAAATGTTAGGGTTTAGTATCCACAACTGGGGAAATCGTATAATTCCATTCGCCGTGGAATGTATGTCTGACGATGTTAAGTTGGGCCATGACCTTATCCGGTATTTTGATTCCTTTAGGATATTGGCTGGTATCCAGTTGGCAATGCACCTCAAGTCCCGTGCTGGTCTTTGTCGAGCCGATGAGCCCGACGATGGTCTGATAGTCGGTGAGAGGTCGTCCCCGCCAATTCATCGAGATAAAGGAAAACAGGCGGTGCTCAATCTTGTTCCATTTGCTGGTTCCAGGCGGAAGATGAGAAACTGTGATAGCCAGGCCAGTCTCATTCGCCAGTTGCTGGAGTTCGGTTTTCCACAGACGAACTCTCGCGCCGTTACTTCCTCCAGAGTCAGCAGTGATAAGGAGCTTTTTAGCGCGGGGATATCTGTCTTGTCCCATCATGGACCACCATCGCCTAATGCTCTCGACCGCAAAAGCAGCTGTGTCATGGTCAATCCCGACACTCACCCACCCCGAATTGTCGGCCAAGTCGTAGACACCGTAAGGCGCCACCTTTCCATCCTCGGTCGGAAAATCATGGACATTCACCGTCTCTGGGCTGCCTTGGGGATTCCACTCCCGCCCATTGTTCTTGAATGCTCCAACAAGTTCCTTCTTTTTGGTATCCACCGAGATGGCGGGCTCTCCTTCAGCAATAAAGCTCTTTGTCGTCTCACTGATATGTTCAAATTGTTCGTTTCGGTCCGGATGGTTGGCACCTTCTTTGTTCTTTCGGTTGACCTGAAGACTATAACCCATCGAGTGAAGCAGATTGGCGACCGATTGTGGGCAAATCTTGTGGCCTATCTCACGCAACGAGTCAGCCAGCTTCCGTACGCTCTTGCAGGTCCAACGCAAGGGAGATTCCGGGTCTCCTCGCGTGACAGGATCAATCAAACGGTCCAAGTCATCCTTGATGGACGGATTCTTGGCAACCAAGGTAGGGGCTCCAGCACCTGGGCGTCTGATTCCATTTGGTCGAAGCTCTTGCGGGGGGTTGTCCAGTTCTCGAATCCCCTGCAAAATAGCTCGATGAGATACGCCTGTGGCCTTGGCAATCAAGGAAATGGAGCCAGGGCCCGCGGCCTTGGCCTCGGCTGCAGCCCACAAGCGCCGCGTTCGTTCATTGAATGTGGGTTTGAGCATCTCATAGCGTTTACGGATTTCTGGTTCTTGCATGGCAAGCCGCGCTGCGCGATCTTTTTTCATTCTCATGGGGCACCTCCATGATTAGTGGTCCCCAGAGTAATTATCAACATTTAGAGGAAATGTCCCGAACTATTTACGTCCGGTGTAAAACGGGTGCATGCCAGTCAGCAAGGCCTATTTGTCGAATGCTTATTTTTGGACGGTTCCTTAGCAGAGACTTGTGCTTTCGCCTCAGAAACCCTCTTCCATAAGGACTCTCACGCTGTCGTAATCGTGATCGTTGGCTCTCTGAAATCCGCCGAGTTCCACAGGGTAAAGGATTGCGGCATGCACGGGGTTCTGTTTGTCAAGTTTCAACAGCGCTTCATCAACCCTGTGAACCAGGTCGCGATCTGTTTCCTTCCGCGCCACAAATACTCTTGTGGGAACGGACCCGGTTTCTGCAATGGCGATCAGCTGATTGGAATCCAGCCCAAGATCGTTGTCGCTTTCTGCTTGCTCCTTGAGGAAATGGTCACAGACCACTCCCGCATCCACGGATTTGAGATAGACGTTGAAGGCTATGTCCTGGCAACACCCTCCGTTCTGGTAACTTCTTAGATCTTCATCGATATTGATATGGTTATCCTTGAGGAGATCTTTTGCCGCTATCCATTTACTGAAAGACAACTTGGGTCCAAACATAAGGCTTTTTCCCCTCAAATCACTTACGCTCTTGATGCCGCTATCTTTTCGAGTAATGATCACTCCATGCTGAAAAACAGATCCTTCCCATGTAAGAGCCTTGATGATGGCATCGGTGTTGAGCAGGTTTGCGAGCAGTACGTAGGTATGAGGATCCTGGAGCGCGAAATCGATTTCACCTCCCTTGAGTGAAACTTGAAGCTGTCCGAAATCCCTTGGCACGACCATGTTGATTTGCAGACCGGTTTCCTGTTTCAAGTAGGTGATCAGCGGATGGAATTTCTTGAAAGTCATAACGATGTCATAGCAGGGAAGAATCGCCACGGTGACGTGCTTCGCGCCATCGCCTGGCTGGCATACACCAGTAGGGGGACAGCTGATAAATATGCCGAAAATGAGCAGCATCTTTATGAGCTTGATCATCCTGGCCATCTCCTTTCTTTGTAACCGTTCAGGGCATAGTAAAGAAATCTTCGCGCTCCCCCCATTTCGGACGGGGCATTCTCTCCGTAATCTGACATGGAAAGGTGCAACAGTATGACTGAGCACCTCTGGTCAGATTACGACTCGATGAGAATGTACGGACCGACGGGAAGCGGAGCTCATTTTCGCAGCGGACAAGGATGCCGTGGTCGAGGCACTCCTGGCGATGGATGCGAGGATTAGAAACCTTGAGCAGCAAATTGTCCTGCTTCAGAAAAAGATCGCTTCCCTTTCAAGCAATTCAACCAACTCGTCTAAGCCGCCCTCATCTGATGGTCCCCTCGTGACCAAACCGAAAAAGAAGAAGTCCAAACGCTCTGCAGGCGGCCAGAAGGGTCACAAAGGATACAAGCGGGAGCTGCTGCCCGTTGTGAAGCTGAACGAAGTTTTTGACCATTACCCTTCTTTCTGCGCGAAGTGCAGCGCCCCTTTGGACCCGGAATGTTGTGAAGAGACGTCTGATCCCGAGCGATATCAGACTTTTGAGATCCCGCAGATCAAACCGATAATGAACGAGCACCGCTGCCCTGAGCTGGAATGCCCATGTGTATTGGCGCCGGTGAGGAAGGGAGCCAAAATGGCCGGTTATAAAAGGGGCCATGTAGGGAGATGGGCGTAGGAATGCGCCGTTGCCTTCGGCAAGAAGTCAAAAAGGGGCGAAGCGGTTACCAGCGTTTAAAGTGACAACCCTTCGATGACCATGCATTGGGATTAGTTGGGCTCAGACATCCTTCCTTCGATAGCTTGTTCCCTCCATAATCAGGACCTCGGAGCGATGAACGAGGCGGTCGGCAATCGCTGCGGCAGCAGTGGTTGAGTCAAAGATCTTCCCCCAGTCGGCAAACGGCAAATTGGTAGTCAAAATGGTTGACCTTCTTTGGTGCCTGGCACTGATAACCTGGAAGAAGAGGCTTGATCCCTGCTGGCCGAGGGAAAGATACCCAACTTCGTCCACCACGAGGAGGGCCGGAGATTGATAATAGTGGAGTTTTTTGAGGAGCGAGCGGTCAGCATCGGCCGCAATGAGATGGTTGACCATCTCCATGGCACTGGTGAAGAGGACCTTGATGTTGGCGTTGCATGCGGCGGTGGCGATGCATTTGGCCAGGAAGGTCTTGCCGGTGCCGGGATTGCCGATGAGGACCACGTCCATGTGCTCGTGAACAAACCCCAGATCCAGTAAAGTGAGGATGCGGTTCTTTTGTTCTTTCCTGGATTTATGATGATCGAAGTCAAACTGATCGATGGTAACTCGCTCATGGAGTTTGGCTTGCTCCCAACGAAGCTTCACAGCGCTTTGCCAGCGTCTTTCGAGCTCCATTTCGGCCAGGCGATGAAGGGATTTGACCACCGAGAGGTTTTTTTCCTGGGCCTCTCGCAACACTGCCTCAAGCTGCTGGGCCATGGCCTTGAGATAGAGCTTCAAGAGTTTCTCTTTGAGGGATTCAATCTCGGTCATGGCGTTTTCTCCTTCTGACCACAAAGGCGTCATAATCGGCAAGCGAGGGTTCCTGCAGGCGAATGTGGTTGAGTGATTCCTGGTTGAGCCTGAGAGGCGGGTGCCGGCGCTGGGGAGTCATCTCCTGGTAGAGGATATTCTCGATATAATCGGCGCCATAGGCATGGTGAGCAAGGGCCTTTTTCATAGCTTCGATGAGCGCCGGTGCTCCATATTCATCCATGAGGTACAGTAGTCTTTTGACGGTTTTTTTGAGGGGGTGCGGGCTGGTAGTGAGACGTTCCACGTAGGTTTTGGCTTCCTCGCCCAGGCTGAACAGGATGGCCACTTCGTTTGAGAGCCAGTGCTTGTGGACGTTTTTGCGGGCAGCTTCGCGATGCTCGGGAAGTTCGACTCTCTCGCCCCGCTCCCAAGAACGCTTATGGGAGGCTACCTGTTTCCCCTTGAAGTAGAGGCAAACGGTCCGAGAGTCTCCTTTGGCGGTCACGTGTTTGCCGATGAGCCACGGGGGAACGGTGTAGGTGTTGCCGTCAAAGTGAATGCAAAAATCCGAGTACACCCTGACTTCGGCAGCGTCGCGACAGTCAGGGAGGAGCTCGGGCAGAGGCCTCATGCTTTCGGGTCTGAAACGATCGACGGGTCGCTCGCCGGTGGTTCGATGGACCCTCACATTGGCGACGGTATCCCTCCAGTGAATGGCCTGATTTTGAACGTCAATGAGATCCGGGAAACTCCTCAGCGGCCAGAAACTGTTTCGGATGTAGTGGATGGCTCCTTTCTCGATTTTTCCCTTCTCATGGGGTTGCCCCGGATTGCAGGCGAAGGGGGTCAGCTGAAACGGGCGAAGAAAGTTGAGGAAGGCTTCGTTATACCGGATGAGCGGGCCATCCCTTTCGATGACGGCGGTGAGCATATTGTCGTGAACCAGCTCTCTGGCGGTTCCACCAAAGAAATGGAAGGCATTGAGAAGACAGCGATGAAGGGTCTCCTGCCGCTGGGAATGGGTGAAATCGAGGTAAAGCAGGCGGCTGTAACACTCGATAACGGCCATGCAGTAGAGTTTTCGTTTGGTCTTGCCGTATTCCAGGGCGCCAAAGTGCCCCCAATCAATTTGGAACTGCTCTCCGGGGCGGGATTCAAAGCGAATGAAAGCACGTCGGTTGTGATGCTGTTTTCGGATCGTTTGCAGATATTGGTTCAGAATTGACTTTCCGCCATCAAAGCCAAGAGGAATCAGGCGCTGGCGAATCACCTGGCCGCTGACCGTGGCATCCATATCCAGCATCTTGGCGATTTCCTCCTTGAAAGGGTCAAGCATACTGGGCCTTTTTATGGTGGGTTTGCCCGGGTTGGGATTCTCAAGATATTTGACGACGGTTTTTCGGCCGATTCTAAGGTTTCTGGCAATCGCTCTGAGGGACAGCCCTAACCCTTTCATACGGTGGATTTCAAAAATGGTCTGCTGCTCGATCATGGCTTGCCTCCGAAGGCCCTGGCAAAGATATCGTAGATTGCTGCCGGGTGGTCTCTTTTCGAGTCTGCTTGGGATTTGGGGAGCTCCTGAACGCTGATCATCGGTTGCCTGGGTAGGGAGAGCACCTGGAAAAGCTGCCCGTTAAAGGCGATGAGGTCCTTTTCCACGAGCCGATTCCTGGCCTTAAGATAATCTTCCAGGGTAATCCGAAGGAGCGAGCAGATTTTGTCGTAACCATAGAAAGAGAGCCCGTAACGGTCAGCCGCCAGAACCAGAAAGAAATAAAGGAGCATCTCATGATGGTTGAGGCTCACCAGAAAACCGTCCCGGAGGAACCGGTGTTCGATAAAAGCAAAACTTCCGCTGATCTTCCGGACTCGCTCATGACACAGGATCATTTTGTTGATCATGATCTTTTACCTCCTTTCGGGGACAGTGTAGGAGGAGCAGGAAGACAGGTCCATTGAGTCCTCTTTTGCAACGCCGGGGGTTACTCTTCAAGCACTAGAAATCAAAAGGACTTTTTGTGCCGACGCGTCCATCTTTGCAACTGCTTCAACCGTGACTGGGATCAGGTAGTAAGTGCCTGTCTTTATTTCGGAATGCAGCTCTAACGCGTCCATCTTTGCAATCCGCCTGCGGCGACGGGATCTTCGGACTTGCTGCAAGGCGCGGTTTCGAATGCCGTATTCTGGGTGGCGCGCCCTCCACCTTTGCCAGTAGTCGGGATTGCGAGCACTCCAGCTTTTCTGGCACTCCCTTTGGTTGGCCTTGTAGTCGAGATCGGTGTCAAGCTTGCGTCTCTGCCAGGCGCTCTTCCTCGCACGCTGGCATTCTTTCTTGTTGCAATAGCGCTGGTTCTTGATGCGATGGTTGGGAACAAACAAGCAGCGGCAATGGGCACAACAGACCTTGTTCATGATTTCTCTCCCCCGAGAAACCATAAAGAAGATCCTTACGGAGATCAGCTGAGGAAAGATTTACGGCTGTCAAAGAATGGAGGAGATTTACCGCGGGTCACTAAAACTGGGCAAGTCGGAGAAAAAGGGAAGAAGAATCAAGCAAGGAAACTCGTCTCCGCCTGCCAGCCACATCCCCTGTTCCAGCATTGACGGAAGAAAACGAATCAACACCATTTCGTGTGGGCGAAATGGGAAGGAAAAGATCGAAGTAAAATTGTATGGTGCCCTTCCTCACAGGAAACCCTGGACTCCTTTCTCACTGGTCAAAATGGCATCCCCTCTCGGTGGCCCCGATACATGTGGCCGCACAACAAGCGCTGAGCTTCCTCCGGAAGTTGCCCAAAGCCAGTTTGGTCCACGAGTCCATGAGGCGATTGGCTATCTCACTTCGGTGCATAGAATCGGCGTTTGCGTTCAATCGGTAATACTTGCTCTGCCTGCGAGGCTGCTCTGCTTGCGGCAGGCAATGGCTTCTGCGGCTCACCAAGAGCTGCTTTCAAATCCTTCAGCGGAAAGAATAGGCGGAAAATAGAACCCTGACCGACCTGGCTTTCTACCGTCAGCACTCCTGCATGAGCCCGCACAATGCCCAGGACAACAGCCAGTCCGAGACCCCGGCCAGGAAACTTGGTCGAATAGAATGGGTCGAAGATCCTCTCCATCGTGGCAGGGTCGAACCCGGCGCCGGTATCGGAAATCGAAATGGCAACATAGCTGTTTTCCGTGGGTTCCCAGTCTGAAGGGAACAGGCGAAACTCACGAACCTTTTCAGCCGTCAGGATGTGGACGGCAACCGTGATCTGGCCGTCACCATCCCCAATACTTTCTCCCGCGTTGAGAAGCAGGTTGACCAGGGCCTGTTCGAGATGCGCCTCATCTCCCTGGATCATGATGGCCCCAGAAGGCAGCTCTGCTGTCACTTGCACCCTTCTAAGCAAGGACGGGCCCAACTCAACGAGTGCTCTTCGCGTGGTTTCAACAATGTCACAGGGCTTTTTCATCTGGACGGTCTGACCGAGGTAGGTCAGCATCAGACGGCTGATGTCAGCTGCCCGCTGAGAAGCCTTCATGGCTTCGGTAAGGTGCTTGAGAAGTCTTGGAGCCTGCGGCAGATCGCCAAGTGCCAACTCCAGACGTCCCATCACGGCGCCGAGGAGGTTATTGAAATGATGGGCAACGGCGCCTGCCATGCGACCCAGGCTTTCCGCCTTTTCTGCCTCATGCAGTCGCTGTTCCAACTGCAGGCGCTCTTCCTCCGCCCGCTTGCGCTCGGTAATGTCCACCACCGTCACTGCTACCCCGGCTGCCGCATCATCGTGATCAAAGGGACTCATGCACACCAAAACGTCGATGAGGGCACCGTCTTTTCGCTTGAAACGTGCATCAAGAATCGCCAGGCCTTCTCTTTTCAGCTGCCCGTAGCCAACCCTGGCCACCCGCTCGAACTCTTCGTCGTCCGGAAAGACAATCCGCGTAGAGCTTCCGATCAGTTCTTCCTCCGAGAAGCCCAGTATCCGGCAAAGCGCTGGATTTACCTTGACATGCACCCGATTCACCAGCAGGGCGACCCCGACCGGGGTTGCCTCGAGGAGGCTCCTCACCACAGCCTCGTTCTTCCTTACCTCCTCCTCCCTTTTTCGCAGAGCTTCTTCAGTACGTTTTCTTCCTATGACTTGTCCAATCCGTTCTGCCATGGCATTGAGGAGACTTCTCTCCTCTTTCAAAAAAGGTCCTTCGTCACCATCCGGCCTTTCTTCTCGATAGAGGACCTCAACCGCACCTGCGCGTTCCCCGTGTACGAATATGTCCTGAGCCTGTCTCCAGGGCGTTTCAATGAAGTTTTCCGTTCGGTACTCCCGTCCATCCAGAGTGATCCGAGCGCAGGCAATTTCGGGATACTGCCATGACGGAGGAATGATCTCAACGATACCCTCCAATAACTCTTCAATGGTCGTATCAGGTCGCTCCAGTAAATGGGAAATGCCATAGAGACAGTTTAGCTCCTTGAGCCGTTCGGTGAGTTTCCGTCTCTCACCCTGCAGCACCTTTTCCGTCTGCTTGCGGTCAGCGATGAACCGCGCTTGCAGGATGTTTTGATAGGCGGTGGTAGAAAGCTGCTTGGCCAGTGCAAAAAGGGCGTGCGCGATTTGATCGAACTTCTCCTGCGGCATGGTGGGCAGCTTGCGGTAGGCATCGCGGAAGGCGGTTTCGTCGGCGCCGATCTCCCGGGCGTATGCCATCATTTGCTCCTCGCTTTGCGCTTCGTTCCGGACCTGGCCAATCAACCAATTGGCGAGGTGGCGGCCACCGACGGTGATGCTGGCTCCCGCATTGGACAAACCAGCGCTCAGGCACCGCTGAATAGTGGGCCCGGAGGGATTGTGCCGCCCGATCATGGCGTCAGACAGCCGGCAGTTCCTGAGTCCCTTCGGGTTTCTGCGGATGATCTCGCTGCAGAGACAAGAGAAGTTGCTTGGTCGGGTGATCGGGGTGCCGTCCGGGTAGGTGATGAGGGCAGCTACACCCCAGACTCCTGCGAACAGATCCTGGAGGCGCTGAAGGTCGGACAGGTTGAACAGGTCCTCGAAGGCGATGTTTTCGATATCATCCAGGGGCTGAGTCAATGCCATGATGCGCTTTTCAAGTGCTTCCTCCATCCGTTTGCCCTCGGAGATGTCCCGCGAGTTCAGTACAAGGGATCGAAGGCGATCCTCACTCTCCCGCCGCGCAACGTCCATCCGCTTGTGCTCGTCTTCTATCTCCTCAAGTTCGGCAATCCTGCTCCGCATCCGGCTCAATTCGTCGAGCAATTGCTCTCTGGTTTTCTCTTCGTCCTTCATGTCGTGCTTCCTCATATGCAGACGGCGGCATTTCAGCCTTGACGCTCAATGAGCGCTGAAATCGCGCAATCCCAAATCTTGTGTATGAGCTTTGTGCAGGTGAGTGAAGCGAACGATACCAGTTCTCTTCAATGATATGCCACAAATTTCATTATGACCGTTTTATTCTGCGGATTCAAGAAAGACCCCTGCGACGAGATGGCGGGGAGTCACCCTCACAGCGCCTCGAGTGAGAGTGGCAGAGGTAGCACTACGGTAACAGATCCAGTAATTCAGAAGGGCAATTGAGGGAGTCAATCTCTATGGCGGGACCCGGCACCGCACCATCCGGCTCCTAAGGGAACGGGTATCGGTCGAAGGAGTGAAGTGCCTCGGCCTTCATCGCAAAGATCGGGCCTTGGATCGTTATCTGGTAATCGAGGCTGAGGAGCTGAGAAACGGCTACGAGATGACAAGAAATCCTCCACCGGCTGGACCGATTTTGCACCGGCAAAAAAAGAGAGCCAACCCTTGAAGATCGGCTCCCTGTCTAGCCTTTCTGGTGGGCGGCCTTTCCAGCTTCTTCGCCATGCCCCTCACCGGCTGGTATTCTTCGAGTTCAACCTCGTCGATGGGAATCGCTTAATTTATTGAGCTCGCTGTCGAAAGAAAAGAGAGTGGTATTGGGGCTTGCAGCTTTGACGCAGAGGATGCAATCGACAATATCGACGTTCCGTTCTGAAAAAAGGGCCAGGGCACGGATGAGTTCTTGCCGATCCTGATTGGCAATGCCCTTGTAGTGAAGAATGTCGCTCAGGCTCTCCGCCGCCCTGTTCTTTGGAACCCTGTAGATTTTTGTCAGGACATAGATGCATTCGGCGATCACGCTATCGAGAATGACCGCCCTCGTGCTTCCTTCCTTCACCTTGTCGAAGAATTCCTTCGCCTTGGCGTAAAGGATTTCGTCATCTCTCAAGAGGTATCGGATGAGGATATTGGTATCAGGCAGACTTCTTCCTGGTTTTCTCATGCACCGCCTCTTCCCATGCTCGATCTTTCATCTCCTGTATGGAAACTCCCGGTTGCACATTTCCGGCGTATTCGCTGAGAGAACCGGCGGCGTCTCTAACGGCCCGCACCACGACCTCTTCGTTGACCACCTCAAAATAGACTGCGTTTGCCCGTAGTCGTTCGCGAATCTGTTTCGGGATGGTCACCTGCCCTTTTCGGGTGATTCTCACTGCCTGAGTCGCCATGACTGGTTACCTCATCTTTCCATGATGGTATTACACTTTGAAAGAGTAATACTTTTTGAGATATGCTGTCAATCTCATTCAACCCGGTCGTCACGCACTCCCCTCGGGTGCCGGCCTTTCCAACTGCTTCACCATGTCCCTCAGTTCCGTATGCAGATCAAGGCATTGCCTTTTGAACCACTGATTCCCAATGCGGAAACGATTGAGGCGATGAAGGCCGCCCAGCGCGGAAAGCTCACCAAGGTCGGACACCCCGATGACCTGCTTGAGAGTCTGAATGCGGACGATTAGTTACACCAGTTGTTTCAAGCGTGACTATTAGTGCGAGGAATCGGGACGGCACGGCAAGAAGCTTGACGCCTCCCTGATGGAAATCGTTAATCTACTCGCGACCAATACGCCCTTAGCCCAGCGCCACCTCGATCATCCCCTTTCCGGTGAATGCTCGGATCATCGCGACTGCCACATCAAACCGGATCTGAATCTGATCTACCGGAAGCCGGATGATGATCATCTCGACCTGGTTCGTCTCGGCTCCCTCAGCGAGCTTGGTCTCCAATCCCGCTTCTGTTTGAATCGAGTAAGTCCCACAGCTACAGGACACGCGCATGAAATCGCCGGACGCCTTTTTCGCACCAGTACCGGCCCTTAGAAGTCTCCTTATACACCGTCGCCCCGCTGCTTGCCATTTGGGGGCGGGGGCGGCTTGCCACCACCATGCCGATGCTGGCTTTCCGAGAGAACCACTGATTTCAGAATCCTTGTTCGGTGAATCAGCCGAATCCCTGACAGCCAGAATCCGCCATCCAAAGCAACCAAAACCCAAGCATGAAAAGGAGAGACTATGGCGCCCGGTAGATTTCTTTTCAGATGCGATGATCCGGAGCTCCAGCACATCACCCTCTCTCTGGAAGTTGGCGTACCCGGTTATCGGACGTATTGAAGCGGCACAACCGGTCTGAGCTGACTCATTGAGAAAGATCTTCATCCTCCCGGAATGAGCCGATCCCGAAGCGGCCAATCGGGGAGGATGAAATCTCGGCATACTTCGCGGAGGGACAGTACCCTCTTTCAGCCCCTCTTTGTCTTCAAGACAATGGGCGGAATATGATAAATAGGATTTTAGGTAGCCCACCAGTTGAGGAAAGCTGCCGATCTTTGGCCGAATCTACGGCCTTGCTAGTAAGGAGAAATGTTATGCAGACGGTAAGAAAGATTTATGAGAATCTTCCGAAGGTCATCCGTGTGCCGGACGCTCTCAAGAATCGTCGTGTTGAAGTCATTCTGTTGCCGCTCGATGATGTTTCCGCAACCCCTCGAGCCCACCAGAGTAGAAACCCTATTGAAGACTTTGTGGGCGCGTGGAAGGGAAAGCCGCTAGTCCGGCCAGGCCAGGGCGAATATGAAACCCGGGAGCCGCTGCAGTGATCATCGTGCCTGACACGAATGTGTGGATAAAGCTGCTGAACCCTGGAGAGACCCCGGTCTAGGATCGTTTTCGTGTGGGTAAGCCAAAGGAAATCAGGCTCTGCTGCGTCGTGAAGGCGGAACTCTACTTCGGTGCATACAGGAGTAGCCGCAAGAGAGACAATCTCGCCCTCCTTGAAACCCTTTTCAAAATCTATGCATCGCTTACTTTTGACGATCTTGCCGCCAAAATCTATGGGAAGATCCGAACCAAACTTGCAGCTACCGGGACTCCCATCGGTCCGAACGATCTTTTGATCGCATCCGTCGCGCTGGCCAACAACGCAGTCCTGATTACTCATAATACCGGCGAGTTCCAGCGGGCACGTGGGCTCAAGTTCGAAGAATGGGAACAAGATTCTCCAGCTTGACATCCACATTAGTTACTGCCACGCTTCGCCCCCATATCTTTCTTGACCCGACAAACCTTCCTGCCCATTTCCCCACCCTACAACCCAATGCGTCTTGAACAGGAATTTATTGAGTGGTAACACGCGGTAAAACGAGTGCTGCAGTATGTCTACCATCGAAGAGGGAACAACCATGATTCAGCTCATAGTCGGGCAGCAGGCCCCTGAGCCGTTTTGGCCTTTGCCAGGGGCTGAGGGCGCCAGGTTCGAACAGCTGTATACCGGGGACTGGTTCCTCATCATCTACATGGGCCAGCCGTCCAAAGAAGAAAGGAAGATCGTACGGAAAGCCAAGATCCTGACCAGGTATCTCATCGATGAGAGCAAAACCATGGTCATGGCTTTCATTCGCTTCGAGGCTTCTCCGCTCATCTACGAGCTCGTTTTTGACCCCACCCGATACAAGGCCATCGAGTGGAAGGACCGGATTGACTGGTGGGACAAATCCAACACCGTTTCCCTCCTCTTGATCGACAGCACCACCGGCATTGTTGGAGCAATTCGCGTCGCGAACATGCCGAAGACCCTGTGGGAAGTGTGGCGGGAGTCCTGGCGCAAGAGCGTCAGTATTGAGGATTACAGCCGAAAATACACCGAATGGATCCAAACACTCTGGCAGCAAAAGACGATGAAGTTGTGGAACATCGCAATACCGTCCGGTAGGTTTGGAGAGAAATACTGATCGGAAATCATCCTCGGAGATTCGGAGTGTTGCCCATCACTACACACGCCAGTCTGGATTCCTTATGTCTTTGAAGGATACTCTGTCGTATAACTGATCAGAAAGGAAAATCCATGGAGGGGCATGTCTTTCTTCTCAGAGGAGATTTGACCAAACTGTATTGTGACGCTTGGCTCATGCCGACCGACCGCAAACTCCACGTCATGCGGCATTGGCGAATGGGAGTTCCGGGGCTCAGGAGTGACTGGAAGCCCAGCCCTCTCACAGATGATTGGCTTAACGTTGCCAGACGGGTCATGGAGGTCAAAGACTGGCCCGTTGAAGAACCCAGGCCCTGGCTGGTAAACACGGGGGCTGCCAGAGGATCGAGACCCGTGGCATGGTATACCGAGGGCGTGCGGCAATTCTTTGAAGCGGTAGCACCCTCAATACGCCAGCGAAGATTCACGCAAAACCGGGCAAAACCTCTCGTCGCCGTCCCTTTGGTGGGTACGGGTGCGGGCGGAGCACATAACGTCGCTGGCAATATCGTCAGTTCCATGCTTCCGACCCTCTATGAGGCCGCCAGCAAATGGGACGTAGACATTGCCCTCTGTGTCAAGGAAGGACCGGCCTATGCCGCAGCTGTAAAGGCCCGCAAAGCCTATGCAGAGAAATACCCGGAGACACGGGTCTGGCCGCGGGAACTGTCAGAAGGATTGAAGGCTAAAGCCAATAAACTTGCAGAGCGAGCCAGGAAAGGGGAACTGGTGCTTTTCCTGGGAGCTGGAGTCAGCGCGGGGGCTGGTCTTCCTGCCTGGGAAGAGCTGCTTAAGGGACTTTCACAAATCGCCGGCATATTCCTGGGTACAGAAGACCGTGACGACTCTTTGCGGAGCGCTTTCAGAAAGCTCAATTATCTGGATCAAGCGCGCCTAATTGCTGATTGCTTTCAGGAAAGAGGGCTTCTGATCGGTGAGGAAGTTGCAAGAATCATCTCTCAGCGGCGTCATTACGCTGTGAGCCATGCCGCCTTGGCGGTTCTACCGGTGGTTGAAGTCGTAACCACAAATTACGATTCCCTGTTTGAGATAGCCTCACAATACGCCCAAGATAGCAAGCCGCGAATCCTCCCGTACGATCCGGCGGCGCCGGGCAACCGGTGGATCTTGAAGTTGCACGGATGCGTAAATCACCCGGAAGACATCGTCTTGACTCGATCTGATTATCTTCGCTATGACGATCGCAGGGCAGCACTCAAGGGGATTGTGCAGGCCCTCCTCATCACTCGACACATGCTTTTCGTAGGGTTTTCCATGACTGACGATAATTTCCACCGGATCATCGAGGAAGTCCGCAAGGCCGTCAGAGGTGACGGGCGCTGCATGCATTGTGGATCACTCGACGCTCGTGATCTCGGCGGCGGGCAGGAGACAGAGTCTCAAGAGAAGTTCGGGACGGTGTTGAGCGCAGCTCCCAATTCATTTGTTCAGCGACTCTGGGACAAGGATCTGGACTGGTTCAATTTCAGTGATCAGGAAACCTCCGAAGCCTATCGGCTGCAGGAAGTCTTTCTCGATTATCTCACATCCGTATCGGTCTCGGGCACAGCCTATCTCATGGACTCCCGTTACGATGACATCCTGAGCGCCGGGGAATGTAGACTCAGAAAACAGCTCATGAACCTGGTCGCCCAAGTTGAAGGGGACCAGGAGATCCGCGACACAGCCGCCTGGCAGGAATTTGAGAGTCTGCTCCAACGTTTTGGGAAAAAAGACTCGCTTTGAGCGCACACGTGATCTAGAACGGCAAACACCCCGCGGATCTGCGGCGAGGAAGTGAGATAAGGCTGGCAACCTCTTGTTAACTGACGGCAGTTCGATGAGTTTCGCCAAGAATCAGGGAGTGGGAACGGTTCGCATCATCACCAGCAGTCGTCAAGGCTTTCCGATGTTCTGTTATATCGTTCAGGGAGTAATCAAATGGCAGGACTGACAAGCATTTTCAAGACCAATGAGGAAGCCGCTCACGCCGTTTCCGACTACCTGGCACCACATCGATTTTCCTTAAGGCCCTACAACTACCACAAGCCTGAGTTCACGGAATGGTGGTTTTACACGCCGGCAGCCAAGCGCGCCTGGCCTGCTTATCCATACAGCAAGTTATTCGTGAGTACCTTTAGGCCGGATTCTGATCCGGCGAAGCATCTTCACGCGGGATTCTATGTTGAAAAAGGTCTTGGCGCTGACTTGGCCATGCCGGGAGTCAAACGAAATCATCTTATTCAACCGAATTGGTACTGGCACACCTTCCTCGATCTTGCCCAAAAAGGGGATCTCGACTCTGGTTTGAGTCGGGTTTTAGCTGAATGTGGCGCCCCCGTCTGGGTCTCTCTTTATGCCTACGAATTTAACAAACCACCTGCTGTCGACGAAGAACGTCCTCCATTTCATGATCTGCTTCAGTTCACTGTCAGGTCAGGCGATCTGGCTCTTTACTTAGAGCAGGAGAGCAGCAAAACGCTTGCTCCATTAAACAGCTCACTAAACTTGCGTGACCTAAGCCGTCGTTTGAGCATCCATGACGGCTTAAAGTTTTTCTGGATCGATCTACTCATTGGGATCCAGCTGAGCTATGGAGACAATTCACCCGGTTCCTGGGGGGCCGCCGAAATCTGGTCGAATGCCCTGGAACCCTGGGCAAGCTGGGTTTAGGTGCGGTGATGATCGACCTGGTTGACAAGCTCCGCTCGGCTGTCGTTTACCGACGGGATGCCGAAGGAAAGATCCAGCTGAAGCGTGTGAAGGCATCTTCTATCGAGCTTCCCGAAATCGATGAGCTCGAAACTCGGAAGAATGCCGGAGCACTGATCGCCGGGTTCTTGGCCGATAATCCCATGGATGTTTTGCTGGCCGCCTTGAAGGATTCCGTGCGCCTGGTCAAATCGTTCTATACGCAAACGCACAATGGGTTTCGGCTGGCTAAGGGCAGCGGCAAACGCAGCATCGTCACCCTCGCTGATCTCTACGGGTTTGCGATAGCAGCGGGCTATTGCTTTGATTGCTTGGCAGTCGCGAAGAATGAAACCAGGCAAAGGGTTGCCATCGGAGTCATGGCCCCGGCGATTCAAGACGCTGGCAAGAATTTGATCAAACTGGTCTGGCAGGCAGCCGGTTTCGAGGTTCATGACCTGGGCAACACGGTTCCGCCGGCAGACTGGGTTAAGGAAATGGTGCGGCTGGTTCCCTCGGCTATTGGCATTTCCTGCATGACCAACCGATGCTTGGGCAACGCCCGGAGGCTTCTGGCCTCCATGTCGGAGCAAGGCGCCGGCATACCAGTGATCCTTGGTGGGATTTCCGTAAACAAACTCATCGCGTTCGACTTTGCTAAGGAATACGGCCTTCCCGTGCATTATGGCCGGGACGTAACCGATGCAGTGGGGGTTCTGAAAAAGGCCCTGGCGAGAACGCCGGTTGAAGTTCCCGTGGTCAGGCAGGTTGAAAGGCTTCAGGTCCCTCCCGACCTTCTACCTGTGGTTGAGCGCCATGGCTTCAGTCTGTTTCGGATTGCAATCGCGGATATTGCGATAGATGACGATGCCAGGCGCGGCTGTTCTGCATGCTCGGGAGACAAGAGACGGCTGTGCCCACTGGAGGCTGGCTATGAAACGGAAAAGTCTTTGGAGGAAAGCACCGATTTTGTGAACCGCTTCAAGTTCGCCGTGTTGGTTATGGCCGAAAATCCTGATGAAGAGGACCGCGCGACCTGCAAATCGATGTGGGAGAGCCTCCTGCGCCTTGAACAATACTTGGACACCAGCTTCAACTCGGCCCAAGCTTTCAAATTTGCGATGACCTGTCCTTTCTGCCTGCCATCCGAATGCAGACTCCCCAAAGGGGAATGCACCTTCCCGTATCTTTACCGACAACTCCACGAACAATACCACATCAATGTTCCGGCGACCCTGGCCAACGCTTTTGGCGATGCCGTGCCACCGGGGAATTGCGCCATCATTCTGGTTCGGTAGCAAAGGAATCGGCCTGCATTTGCTGGAGGAGGTCGCCGGCGCCAAGGGTTTCGAGGCTAAGCAACAACTCCTGTTTCGTTGGTCCAAAGCCTGTTCTGAGATCAAGCCCCAAGGCCTCCAGCCTGCGGCTGAATTCCTCCCACGCTTCTCGGTGGGAATGCTCGGCAGCTACGTAGCATTCTTTGAAATACAGGAGTTCTTGGCGCTCTTCTGAGCGATGATCGAAGATCTCCACCGTCTGCCGCCGGAGATCCACCTTGATGCGCTCGATGAGCTCCGGCAGAGGGTTCCCTTCGAAATCGTCGTAACGAAGCAGGGAAACCTTGCCTGACCGCTTGTGGAGTTTAATGATGTCAATATTACCCAGGTCGCCGGCCAGGACTTCGGCACACCCCACATAGATCCGCAGGATGGGGTGCAGCTCCGACAGCAGCGACCGATGGACAAAGAGGGCCTGCTCTGTTTTCTGCCCGAAGGGTGTTTCCTCGCAAAGTCGAGTGATGGTTTCAGGGTTGCCTGCGGCAAAAAGGAGCCTCATGGCCTCTTCTCGCCCGGCCTTGTGACCTCCCAGAAAGGTCTTCACATCCAATTTGAGCGGAGCCGGGAGATGCTTAAAGGGGACCGACTTTCTAAAGTTGGAGAGCGCCATATAGACCAACAAGTCATTTCGCCGCAGATCGAAGGCCTTGCGCAGCAGATCATCTCCAAACCGGCGTAAGAAAAGACGTTGAGCCTTCTTGGGACTCCCGATCGCGGCATTCAGCTCCCGGGTGCGTTCAAATTCCTCGGGAAGGGGCAAGCGGCCCAAATCCAGCATGCTGGCCCAAAAGGCATCCAGAATCTCCCCGTGCAATTCATAGATGTTGGGTTTGGGTTGGCGGACGGCCCGCTCCCGCCGTACCCGCGGTGGCCGGAGCCGCTCGCTCACCTTGAGCCAGTCGATGGGGCGGCGACTGCGCTTGGAAAGGAACGCCTGCTGTTCCTCCTGGGAACGGAAGACGTAGAAGATGCCCAACCCCACGGCAACGGCGGAGACCTCCAGCACATCTTCCAGGTACTGTTGCAGTTCCTCCTGATGAAAGTACTTCTGAAACGTATTGCGCCCGGTGAGGATCCCGTCCTTGTAAGGTTTTCCCAGGGCCACTGTCTCCGAGGTAGCGACCAGGGTTGAGACAACGAGCACCCGGCGGCTCAGCTCGAACGCCTCCCGCAGCACTTCCATGCGCTCCACCGGCTCCTCGATCACATTCAACACGAAGCCCAGGTTCACCACCTCTGCCGGCTCCTTGCACCCGTCCGGTTGATAGATTGGATCCCAGGCCGAGACGGTGTACCCCATCTGCTGGAGTCTCTCGGCGTCGTTCCCCTGCCCACAGCCATAGTCCAGAAAAGAGGTTTCCTTGGTGAGCAGGTCGTGTTCAAGAAGCGTTTGCACCGGCCGGGATAGGCGCTTTCGAAGGATCGCCGTCTTGTGTCTGGCTATCGCGACAGAGTCTTCTTCCGGAACAGGCAGTGCAGTCCCATCCACTCTCACCAACCTGTGCCCATCGAAGGCGAGCCCCTTGCTCAGGAGCAGGTCCTCCCAGTTCCTCTTGAACCCAATGATGCGGCCGTCTTCGAAAAGGCCTGCGGCCTCTTCCGCTTGGGTCAGCGACCGGAAAATCTCACTCGCGGAGTGGTCGGGCGGAAGGAAGGTCTCTTTCCGATGGAGGATGGGAGGGTTGTGGCTACTGGCGTAGTCGTGTTGTCTCACCTTGCCCGTGGCTAAGTGTACGATAAGGGACTGAGACAGTACCGGGTGGGGGGCGTCAAAAAAATCCGGATAGGAAAGAAACGAGAGCTTGAACTCGTTCAGGTGAAATTTGACGAGGTGGTAGATCTCCCCCCCGCTAAAGCGCCGAAGGAATGCTTCTACAAAGCGCGACAGGTCATTGTCCTGAGCCAAAAGCCCCTCTATGTGCAGGTACACGGCGTTGGGTAGATGCTTCCCGTACGGCAGGTTTGAAATGGCCTCGGAATACCTCAAAAAGTCCATGACTTACATTTTCCTTTCAATCAGGCAACGAAAATGACATAATCCACAATCGTTTGCAACCAAGCACCCACGCGCATCGTATTGCAGTGAAACGCGTTGGCTCGGATCTGCCGCCAGATTTTGTTGAGACGTATCGATTATTCGAGTGAACCACGGTGAGGCATCTCCCAGACTTACCGCTCCGACTCTCCTACCGGACCGGCCGCGATGACTTGGTAAGGGATTTTTTTGTCCCGTGTCTGGAGTCCTCGGTCATGTATCGTCGGGCAGCCGGGTATTTCACCAGTGCCGGCCTCGCCCTGGCGGCCCGTGGTGTAGCGAGTCTGGCCTCCCGCGGCGGGAAAATGCAGCTCGTCGTCTCCCCCTATCTGGAACCTGACGATGTTGAAGCCTTGCAGGCCGCCCATGACAATCCGGTACAGGCTTTGCAACGCGTTGCTGCACGAAGTCTGGCCGATATCGAGGACGCCCTGATCAAGGAGCGGCTCAATGCGCTTGCCTGGCTGGCTGCCGCCGGTCTGCTGGAAATCAGGCTGGCTGTTCGTCTTGACAAAAATGGGCAATTCTGTCGCGGCATCTACCACGAAAAGGCGGGGGTCTTTACCGATAGCGCGGGCAACCATGTCGCCTTTTCCGGTTCCTCCAACGAAACCGCCGGCGGGCTCGTGGAGAATTTCGAAAGCATCAAGGTATTCTGTCTTTGGAAAGACCCTGAAGGGCGCGTTCAAGAGGAGATCGAGAATTTCGAATCGCTATGGAACGACTCCACGCCCGGTTTGCGGGTCATCGAATTCAGTGAGGCCGGGAGGGACCTAATCGAGCGCTACCGCGACCCCCAAAAGCCGCCACCCGGTCTGTCCATTGAGGAATTGAGAGAGCCGAGCCCTGAGCCGATCTTTCGCTCGCCTCGCGGCTTCGATTTGCGACCGTACCAGGCCGATGCCATTCGTGCCTGGAGTAAAGCCGGCGGCAAGGGCATCTTCGCCATGGCGACCGGCACCGGTAAGACCGCTACGGCACTGGTCCTCGCCAGCAAGGTAGCGGAGAGAAACAAACCGCTGGCGCTCATCGTGGTCTGCCCTTTCATCAACAGTGATCAATTTGCATGTAGTATGGAGATGCAATGGCACGGCAGAAGACAAGTACCTTTGAAGATGTGATCATACTGGTAAGCAAACTGCCATGGTGGGCCGGCCTGATGCTGGCGCTTGTTACCTATCTGGTTCTGCATGCAATTGCCTCCCGCCCTCCAACCCCTCTGGCCGGCCCGCAACAGATGGGTGATGTGATGGCGAAGACTTTTGCATCGTCATTGGCCATATTTGGCCAATACATCATCCCCATCGCTTTTGTCTTCAGTGCATTGCTGTCGGCAATAACTGCAAGACGTCAAAAGAGAATCTATGATTCCGTAGCCTCTCGCACTGGTACTGCAGCACTCAACCAGATGAGCTGGCAAGACTTTGAGAGGCTCGTGAGCGAATACTTCCGGCGGAATGGTTTCCAGGTGTCGCGTGTTGGAGGAAATGGCCCAGATGGTGGTATAGACCTGGTCTTACGCAAGAAAAGCGAAACGTATTTGGTCCAGTGCAAGCAGTGGAAGGCTTACAAAGTAGGCGCGCAGCCAGTCCGAGAGTTCTATGGAGTGATGACATCTCAGGCGGCTGCAGGTGGCTACTTTGTCACTTCTGGAATATATACCAAAGAGGCAAAGGCATTTGCAGAGGGCCTGAACTTGGTGTTGATAGACGGTCCGAAGCTTCGTGAGATGATGGACGTTGCGAGCAAGGGAGCACCACCTGCCGTCACCGCAGCACCTGCAGCTTCAACCCCTGTGCCGCTTTGTCCCAAGTGCGGTTCCGAAATGAAAAAGCGTGTAGCCCGCCAAGGAGCTAATGCCGGCAAAGAATTTTGGGGTTGTGTCTCGTATCCGAAATGTAAGGGTACCCGGCCCATCGATGATAAAAATGGGTAGTTAGGATGGTGGCAGCCTTCCCGGCAAAGCTCTTGGATAATCCATCAGCCCTAAGATCAGCCCTCAAAGTTACCCCAGGAAGCGGTTCTTCCGATGCCATGCAAAGTATTTCGGGTCAGGCCTCAATGCCGTCTCTTTTGGGAAGAACAATGGTTTCTCATGATGATTGTAAAGGCTACGGCCATACGGTGACGAGTCTTTGAACTGATTGCTCGCCACAATTACGCTGAAACCATCTCCTCCGGGTACCGCTGTCCACAGACCCCGATCAAAAGTCCAGTGAGCATCAGGTGTTAAGGCAAGCCCATTGCGGGGGTCGTCGTCTCCGCTGACAGCGTGCTGATGAATATGAGCTGCTTCGACCATGTTTTCCTTGGTTGTATTGAGCGAGTAACCGGTAAGTGCGCAAATAAATTGGTAATTGAGAAGTACTTCGCTGCGAAATCTGGAATCCCGCCCCTTCCTTATGCTGTCTTTGTAGGCATCAGCACTCTGGCGTATGGTAATAACCTCCTCGCTCGAAGGTTCTGGCAGCGCAAGTTTTGTGCAGAGAGCAATCTGTTCTGCAGGCACAAAATAGGTCGTAATGAGGCGAAGTCGCGCTTCTCGGCGAAATGTCTCGTCTTGGAGGCATTCCCATAGCGACTCATCGAGGCAGCAAAGCCGAGTCGTCTCTCTTGACCGAGATGGTGCCCCATCCTCCATATAACGAGTCCAAATTCTATCACGCGCTCCGCCGAGCGCATGAAAAGGCAGCCTCATATCGGGTTTGTTGCGCTGACGATCGTAGACTATTGCCCAATAGCACTGAAAACGAAAGAAGAGTTCCGGGGAGTATGGAATCCACTGGGTTGTGACCGTACCATCCTCGATCATGTCTATGATACACAGTAATAACAAGGGCTTGTGAGGTGCATGTCCTCGCTCTGGCGTTTTCGCGACGTACAGATGGCAAAGTTTGCCCAGCCACTCAGTAGACCTGTCGATGTTCTGTTGACGTTTCATTCAAACAATTACCCCCTCAGTGGTTGGTCCCTCTCTCTGAAAAGACAAACTCCTATCTGTGAACTTCACGCTCCCACCGGACTGTTGCGTTCGTCAGCAATTCTGTGTGCGCGTGCCAAAGCATCTTCCCGGCTATCGTAGAAGTGACGGCTTAAAGTCTTCTCGATCAGTGTAAAAAGTCCAACCCGCCGGCTTCGTGTGCGCTGCTGGCGAGTGAGGCTCAAGAGCTCACGGACAAGCTCATAGTGCAGTCGGTTTTCCCCACATATCTCTTCAAGTTCACGCATCTCCATCTCTCCAAGGACCAGGTTGTCATCTAACGGCGGTCCCGGATATTCTCTACCAGTCGCTTCCCTGTAGATACGCGGCAAAGAATCCTCCATCTCATGTTTATCAACCACCCAGATTCGCCGGATTTCCCGCAACTCCTCAACTGTTATCAACTGAACTTTCCAAACCTCGGGTGGACCATTTCGCTGGATATGTACCTGAGCACGCAACAGTCGCCCCAGCCAATCTTCCCTCACTGACTGCAAATACGGGCCGGGAACCTCCCTGCCATTTTGCATCAATTGGACATTGCCCGTCATCCGGCGAAAATCCATGAGATTACGGAGCTCAAGGAGCGGCATCATCCATTCTTTCTCAATATCGTTATGAATCATTGCCGACATGGATTTGTCTGCTTCGACCATGGTGCATACCCAGCAGCCGAACCGCGAATCGCCGCAACTTGGCGTAGACGTGTCAACAACAACCGGGCATTCTCCATCCGGTGTTGCTCCGGCATACATACCCAGCAAATCCCGGTTATTGTTTCCCCATGGATTCTTGACCTGCATAAGGTAAAACCAGACATCATCGTTTGACCAATTCTCAATTGGTGTATAAGCAAACGAACCCGGTAGGCTTGAATTTGGACTGAGCCGTTCACGTACGCGACCCTTTTCACGCTTGGCCATGTTCGCCGCCCGAGCAGCGCTTTCGGCCTTCCGTGTACCCAAAACCAAAATCACCTTTCCACCCGACGATACCATACTTTTGATGAACGTGTTCGACGGCTGGATCTTGAGGCGATAGGTACACCATCGGAATTTGTGGCGGGGTGCAGCATAGCCCTTGCCCAGGAGGTTCACCCAAAAGGAATCCCCTATTTGGGGTCTCAGAAGGCGAGGGCAAAATGGCACCTGCTGCTCTTTGGCCGCTCGCTTCATGAGATCATGGGATTTCGCAACCCACAGCGATATGACCGGATTCTCTACCATGGTATCCGTAGTAATCACGTAGATGTTCTTCAGGCGCCGTTCCCTGGGCAGGACGGCAATTGCAGTCCAGACAAGCTGAAGGATCGCTGTGGAGTCCTTGCCGCCAGAGTACCCGATTATCCAGGGGATTTCGTCGGCAGTGTAAAGAGCCTGGATTTCTTGGAGGAGCACCTGGAGCGTGGCGTTAAATCCGAGCGCCTCAAAGGCAGAAACCCGATGGGTGCCGGAAGGCGGTTTCTTCGGTGCAGCTTTCATGGTAGTTTGTCCTGGGGCATCTAACCCCTATTCCTTCAGTTCAAATGCGGTTTCAACGTTCCACTACTTGCCATTCTAGCATAGCTTGCAGGGAGAAAGCATGGCTACAATCTACCTGGACTGCAACGATACCAACCCCCTCGATCCTGATCTGAGGGAGGGCTTTCTTTGGCAGTTGTGCGCGGAATTCGGCAACGAAGGGAGCCGGTCGCACGAGTTTGGAACTCGTTCGAAACAGGGTGTCCAGCAAACACGGGCCCAGGCAACCGCCGTGGTTGGGGCAAACCGTGATGAGGTCATCTTCAACAGCGGTGTTGACTGGGACGAACATCAATGTCTCCAAACCTCCTACTTCGGGCTCAAGGTGCAGCCATGGCCACGATGATTCCCAAAGATATCAGTGAATTCAAAACCGAGGGCGAGAAGCGATTCTACCGGTTTCTTGAGTCGGTGGCGAAGCCGGATCAAAAGTTTACCATTTGGTACCTGCCCCATGTCGAAGGAAGGGAGCCCGACTTTATCCTCTTTTGCGATGAGATTGGCCTTATCATCTTTGAAGTGAAGGATTGGGCGCTCCGCCAGATTCTGGAGGCAACCTCCGAGGAATTCAAGCTGATGATGGGGTACAAAGAAGAGCGCCTGAAAAACCCTTTAAGACAGGCGGGAGAATACTTCACCGCCTTGCTGGAGCGATTCAAGCACGACGGCAGACTGCTTTCCAAAGATCCTATGTATTATGGCAAGGCAAAACTTCCCATTGACTGCGGGGTCGTGTTTCCGAATATCAACAAGTACGAATACCAAAAGAAAGGTCTGGATAAGGTGATCAGCACGAACAAGGCCTTTTTCGAGGATGATTTGCACTTCGCATCAGACATTTGCAGCGACGGGAGTGGCGGGTGCTTCCGGAAGGCGCTGCTGGAGATGTTCCCACCGAAATTCCGCTTCAAACTACTTGGGACCGAGTACCACCATCTGAAACAACTCCTGTTTCCTGTGGTTCGCATAGACCAGGCTGAAAGAAACACGTGTGCCTACATCGACCCGGCGCAACGGATCGAAGTTCTCGATGACAATCAGGAGGCGATGGCCAGGAACTGCTGCTCCGGGTACCATGTCATCAGGGGACCCTCGGGCAGCGGAAAAACCCTGATCCTGGTTCATAAAGCGGCTTTCCTGAGGCACTATCGACCTGAAATCAAAAGGATTCTCTTTCTCTGTTACAACATCACCCTCGTCAACTTCATCAAGCGCCTGCTCACCAGAAAGGGCGTTGCTCTCGGGTCTGGCGGGGTTGAGGTCTACCCTTTCCATGAGCTCTGCGCCATGATCCTTGAAGAAAAGATCGACTACGAAAAGGAGGGCAGCGATTACTATCAGCTCCTTGAGGAGGAAACTCTCACCAGGCTGCAGAAAGAAAAAAGGCATTATGATGCGGTTCTCGTGGACGAGGGGCAGGACTTCAGCAAGGAAATGGGGCAGATAATCTTTTCCCTTGTTGACCCGGAGATGCCGAATCTGACTGTAGCGGTTGATGAGGGGCAAAACATTTATGGCCGCGATGCCCTGTGGCATTCACCGTCTCGAGATAAATTCCGGACCGATGATATCTCAGGGATGTACCGCAATTCGGCCGAAATAAGACAGTTTGCTTTGGCTTTCCTCAAAAAGAGGAAAAAAAACGATCCCCAGGGGCATCCCGTTTACTGCGAAACCCATGGCCCCAAACCCGAACTCAGGCAGTTCAAAGACTTTGATCACATCCTGAGCTTTGTCGCTGATACCATAAAAAAACTGCACGATCAGCGCGAATACCCTTTGTCAGAATTTGCCGTGCTCTACACCAAGCGTTCACTGGGACCAGACGGAAAAGCTTCCGCTCCTGAACTGCTCATGGCAACCCTCGAATCGAGGGGTATCATGTCACAATGGGTTTCCGAAGACTACCGGGCGAAGCGTGCCTACGACATTACCACCGACAAGGTGAGCATCTCCACCATCCACAGCGCCAAGGGGTTGGACTACGGCTGTGTTATCCTGCTCGGCTTTATTGGCGCCGGTGAGGAAGGGAGCCAAAATGGCCGGTTATAAAAGGGGCCATGTAGGGAGATGGGCGTAGGAATGCGCCGTTGCCTTCGGCAAGAAGTCAAAAAGGGGCGAAGCGGTTACCAGCGTTTAAAGTGACAACCCTTCGATGACCATGCATTGGGATTAGTTGGGCTCAGACATCCTTCCTTCGATAGCTTGTTCCCTCCATAATCAGGACCTCGGAGCGATGAACGAGGCGGTCGGCAATCGCTGCGGCAGCAGTGGTTGAGTCAAAGATCTTCCCCCAGTCGGCAAACGGCAAATTGGTAGTCAAAATGGTTGACCTTCTTTGGTGCCTGGCACTGATAACCTGGAAGAAGAGGCTTGATCCCTGCTGGCCGAGGGAAAGATACCCAACTTCGTCCACCACGAGGAGGGCCGGAGATTGATAATAGTGGAGTTTTTTGAGGAGCGAGCGGTCAGCATCGGCCGCAATGAGATGGTTGACCATCTCCATGGCACTGGTGAAGAGGACCTTGATGTTGGCGTTGCATGCGGCGGTGGCGATGCATTTGGCCAGGAAGGTCTTGCCGGTGCCGGGATTGCCGATGAGGACCACGTCCATGTGCTCGTGAACAAACCCCAGATCCAGTAAAGTGAGGATGCGGTTCTTTTGTTCTTTCCTGGATTTATGATGATCGAAGTCAAACTGATCGATGGTAACTCGCTCATGGAGTTTGGCTTGCTCCCAACGAAGCTTCACAGCGCTTTGCCAGCGTCTTTCGAGCTCCATTTCGGCCAGGCGATGAAGGGATTTGACCACCGAGAGGTTTTTTTCCTGGGCCTCTCGCAACACTGCCTCAAGCTGCTGGGCCATGGCCTTGAGATAGAGCTTCAAGAGTTTCTCTTTGAGGGATTCAATCTCGGTCATGGCGTTTTCTCCTTCTGACCACAAAGGCGTCATAATCGGCAAGCGAGGGTTCCTGCAGGCGAATGTGGTTGAGTGATTCCTGGTTGAGCCTGAGAGGCGGGTGCCGGCGCTGGGGAGTCATCTCCTGGTAGAGGATATTCTCGATATAATCGGCGCCATAGGCATGGTGAGCAAGGGCCTTTTTCATAGCTTCGATGAGCGCCGGTGCTCCATATTCATCCATGAGGTACAGTAGTCTTTTGACGGTTTTTTTGAGGGGTGCGGGCTGGTAGTGAGACGTTCCACGTAGGTTTTGGCTTCCTCGCCCAGGCTGAACAGGATGGCCACTTCGTTTGAGAGCCAGTGCTTGTGGACGTTTTTGCGGGCAGCTTCGCGATGCTCGGGAAGTTCGACTCTCTCGCCCCGCTCCCAAGAACGCTTATGGGAGGCTACCTGTTTCCCCTTGAAGTAGAGGCAAACGGTCCGAGAGTCTCCTTTGGCGGTCACGTGTTTGCCGATGAGCCACGGGGAACGGTGTAGGTGTTGCCGTCAAAGTGAATGCAAAAATCCGAGTACACCCTGACTTCGGCAGCGTCGCGACAGTCAGGGAGGAGCTCGGGCAGAGGCCTCATGCTTTCGGGTCTGAAACGATCGACGGGTCGCTCGCCGGTGGTTCGATGGACCCTCACATTGGCGACGGTATCCCTCCAGTGAATGGCCTGATTTTGAACGTCAATGAGATCCGGGAAACTCCTCAGCGGCCAGAAACTGTTTCGGATGTAGTGGATGGCTCCTTTCTCGATTTTTCCCTTCTCATGGGGTTGCCCCGGATTGCAGGCGAAGGGGGTCAGCTGAAACGGGCGAAGAAAGTTGAGGAAGGCTTCGTTATACCGGATGAGCGGGCCATCCCTTTCGATGACGGCGGTGAGCATATTGTCGTGAACCAGCTCTCTGGCGGTTCCACCAAAGAAATGGAAGGCATTGAGAAGACAGCGATGAAGGGTCTCCTGCCGCTGGGAATGGGTGAAATCGAGGTAAAGCAGGCGGCTGTAACACTCGATAACGGCCATGCAGTAGAGTTTTCGTTTGGTCTTGCCGTATTCCAGGGCGCCAAAGTGCCCCCAATCAATTTGGAACTGCTCTCCGGGGCGGGATTCAAAGCGAATGAAAGCACGTCGGTTGTGATGCTGTTTTCGGATCGTTTGCAGATATTGGTTCAGAATTGACTTTCCGCCATCAAAGCCAAGAGGAATCAGGCGCTGGCGAATCACCTGGCCGCTGACCGTGGCATCCATATCCAGCATCTTGGCGATTTCCTCCTTGAAAGGGTCAAGCATACTGGGCCTTTTTATGGTGGGTTTGCCCGGGTTGGGATTCTCAAGATATTTGACGACGGTTTTTCGGCCGATTCTAAGGTTTCTGGCAATCGCTCTGAGGGACAGCCCTAACCCTTTCATACGGTGGATTTCAAAAATGGTCTGCTGCTCGATCATGGCTTGCCTCCGAAGGCCCTGGCAAAGATATCGTAGATTGCTGCCGGGTGGTCTCTTTTCGAGTCTGCTTGGGATTTGGGGAGCTCCTGAACGCTGATCATCGGTTGCCTGGGTAGGGAGAGCACCTGGAAAAGCTGCCCGTTAAAGGCGATGAGGTCCTTTTCCACGAGCCGATTCCTGGCCTTAAGATAATCCTTCCAGGGTAATCCGAAGGAGCGAGCAGATTTTGTCGTAACCATAGAAAGAGAGCCCGTAACGGTCAGCCGCCAGAACCAGAAAGAAATAAAGGAGCATCTCATGATGGTTGAGGCTCACCAGAAAACCGTCCCGGAGGAACCGGTGTTCGATAAAAGCAAAACTTCCGCTGATCTTCCGGACTCGCTCATGACACAGGATCATTTTGTTGATCATGATCTTTTACCTCCTTTCGGGGACAGTGTAGGAGGAGCAGGAAGACAGGTCCATTGAGTCCTCTTTTGCAACGCCGGGGGTTACTCTTCAAGCACTAGAAATCAAAAGGACTTTTTGTGCCGACGCGTCCATCTTTGCAACTGCTTCAACCGTGACTGGGATCAGGCAGTAAGTGCCTGTCTTTATTTCGGAATGCAGCTCTAACGCGTCCATCTTTGCAATCCGCCTGCGGCGACGGGATCTTCGGACTTGCTGCAAGGCGCGGTTTCGAATGCCGTATTCTGGGTGGCGCGCCCTCCACCTTTGCCAGTAGTCGGGATTGCGAGCACTCCAGCTTTTCTGGCACTCCCTTTGGTTGGCCTTGTAGTCGAGATCGGTGTCAAGCTTGCGTCTCTGCCAGGCGCTCTTCCTCGCACGCTGGCATTCTTTCTTGTTGCAATAGCGCTGGTTCTTGATGCGATGGTTGGGAACAAACAAGCAGCGGCAATGGGCACAACAGACCTTGTTCATGATTTCTCTCCCCCGAGAAACCATAAAGAAGATCCTTACGGAGATCAGCTGAGGAAAGATTTACGGCTGTCAAAGAATGGAGGAGATTTACCGCGGGTCACTAAAACTGGGCAAGTCGGAGAAAAAGGGAAGAAGAATCAAGCAAGGAAACTCGTCTCCGCCTGCCAGCCACATCCCCTGTTCCAGCATTGACGGAAGAAAACGAATCAACACCATTTCGTGTGGGCGAAATGGGAAGGAAAAGATCGAAGTAAAATTGTATGGTGCCCTTCCTCACAGGAAACCCTGGACTCCTTTCTCACTGGTCAAAATGGCATCCCCTCTCGGTGGCCCCGATACCGGATGCTCTCAGGGTCCTTCTCGAAAGCCTCTGCAAGCTGGATGAAAAAGTCAGGATCGGATGAAAGCAGCGGGGTGATAGCACTGAAGGCCTTCGAGCTCCGTTCCCTGTCAGCCTGGAACCGCTCTTCCTTGGCCTTCTCCTCGGGAGTTTTGCTGAGCTTGGCTTGCCGCTCCTCGTCGCTGTCCTCATCCAGGCATCCGTACAGTTTGCGCTCGGACTCTCGAAGCAACCGCGCTGCAGCCTCGAAGGCATAGGGCGAGCAGATACATTTCAACTGCTCTTCCTCCAGTGTGCCCAAGGCATCGAGGTAATTCCCAATGAGCATGATCTTGTCCAGGTGTTCACGGCACTGCGCTTGTTGTGATTCGCTCATGGTAGCCTCCAAAAAAAAGTAGCGGGGCTGCCAGGTCCACTTACAGACCCCCCGGCCCTTACGGTATCCGGGACCCCGCTCATTTGATTGTCGGCACAAATAGAAATACCCATTTCGGTGGGCTCTCCGGTAAGCGATGTTTCGGCGCGCCCAGATTAGGGCCAGGACTCTTGATGTCAATAAAAATCTGCTCAGAAAACAATATAAGGAACTCTATGTAAAAATTAGGCTTTCCGTACTCTATTTGCCAGCAGTTTGCCAAGTCATTATTATAATTGGATTATGAGCACCATTTCTTGCATTAGGCGTGCAATTGTGGCAGCATCCTTTCAAGAATGGCACCCATCAACCACCCTGCAATGGAGGAAAGGAATGTCAACTACCAGACGGGACTTCGTGAAGCAACTTGCCGCGGGCACAGCAACCCTCATGGCATCACCGGCACTCTCCAATCTGCATCTTTCGAAACCGGCATACGCATCGGGTGAATCTCCAAAGAATCTCTTCATCGTTGGCTGGGACGGGGCTGAATAATGTTCTGCCGATGCTGAAGAAGGGACAGCTCCCAAATTTGCGGCGGTTCATGGATGCTGGCGGCGGACATCTCTGCCCGCTGCAGCTTGTCGGCTACACCCTCACGGTAACCAAAGGAGGAGAATCATGAAATTCAGGCTCGTAGGTTGGGTTATGGCGGCTATGTTCATGCTGTGCATCTCGCAAGCTCACGCTCAACTGGAGTGGCAGTCGAAAGAAGACATTCCAAAAGAACGGATGACATGGGAGGAGGCAAATCAGCACTGCGCGGATCTGATCTATAACGAGAAGGACGACTGGAGGTTGCCTGAGCCGGATGAATTCGTGGACCTCTTCAAGCTCGACGGGACCGTAATCATTCCCGCAGGAAACGCTCTTCGGTCCTGGTGGGGAGCTGAGTTTGCTGGCGACACAGAAAAAGCCTGGATAGGGCTTCGCAACTGGGAGCTCCTGGATCGGAAAAGCAAGACAGCCCCCGGCCGGGTCCAAGTCCGCTGCGTAAGAGGAGAGATCGGGCATTCCCCGCTTCCGCCCAAGTCGAGGTTCGAGCGCATCGAATCAGGGATTGTAAACGACTATGAGCTCAATGTTCAATGGCAGCGCCGCACAGCAGCAAAAGCACGCGATCAGGTGCAAGCCACCAGATACTGTAAAAGACTTGTTCTCGGTGGTCATGACGACTGGAGGCTACCCCACGCCAAGGAGCTGCTCTCCCTTGTCGATTTTCGAACACTTACTCCTCTGACCCGCCTTTTACTTATCCCCCCGACTGATCACTGGGCTTGGTACTGGTATCAGACAGACACCATCGTTACGTTCGAACAGTCACAACGAAAGGGCTTTATTCTCATAGGCAACAACGGTAGGATGGCCTCGAACATAAAGGGGTATGAATCTGAAACGATAGTTGTCCGTTGCGTCCGAGACATGACCGAATAATCCACGGGCGGCGGTCGAACCTGGTCGTCGCCCATTCCCGAGCTTAGAATTAACACCGAGATCTTCGGAAAAACCCCATCGAGAACCCGCAAAATTGCCCTCATAAAAATCTCGGAATGCTCCCCGTGGGACGCATGGATGGTCACGGACCTTCCGATTCATCCGCTTTTTGTTTATCAGCAGAAGCAGAAGGCATTCGGAACCATGCGGGATGTGGCCTGCACAATACTCGATCATTTCGGAATACCCCTCTCGACCATGCCGTTGCAGATGAGAGGGATTTCGATGCTGACGTAACATCGCAGGGAGGGACGGGGAGGGGACAATTACCCCATACCCAGTCGCCGCTCATCCCTGTGGTGTGGGCTTCCAGCGCAAGACAAGCGGTTTATAGCCGTCTCCCTCCGCCGCGCCCTCGTCTCCTCCGAATAGTTGGGATTCGTTCCCATGCGATACGGGTTTAGGACACAATCAGGAGCCTGGTTTGTTCTTTGGCGTGCCCGCGGCGGCCTGAGGCGTGACGCAGAAATCAAGCTCCAGCAGGCGCATGTGTCTTCGGACTTGGATTTTGCCGCTGTTTTTGACTTTCTGCCGCCCTGCCATACACCTACAGTGCCCTTGTCCCTGAAAATGGATTCTACGGACCAAATGCCTGCATGACGGGACGTTTTTCAGCCCTCCTGTGAAATGCCAAGCGTCGTTTTTGTCGAGTCTCATCCGAGAAGTTGGGATTGTGTCCCATACGGAAGGGGTGGAGCTTGCAGTCTTGTTCCTTGCATTCCCGGACGAAAACTTGCTGATCGCCCATGCACCACAAGCAGGTCTTCCGAATCACCTTGACCGATGGTCGCCCCCGGCCCATGCGGTAAGGGTGGAGGAGACAGACGCCGTTCTTGTCGCAACCACCATTTAAGCACTTGTCCCCGCCGCATTTCGGAACTTCATGCGCCAGGCCGCTGACACACTCAACACAGAATCTCCGTATGGCTTCGCCAGGTGTCATCTCTTGGATTCCTTTCGTTCATCTGTCCCGCAGTGCCCGGCCCCGGTCGCCATGGTGAGCCCGCGCTTCAGCTCATAGAGGTACTTCGCCAGCAGGGAATAACAGGCATACTCGGCGCCTGCCCGGTTGCCGCAAAACAAGAACGCTGTCCCGTATCGTATCTGGAAGGCGAAGATGCTCTGCAATGCCGCCGCGGGTTTCATCTGGCTTCGGTAGTGGTGACGGCTGATGTCCTCAAGGGTGCCCTCGACAAGCACACAGAAGCGGTGAAGCGCTGATCCCCTGGCAAGTTCCCGCTCGAAGCGCTCTCGGTTGCCGTTCTGCAGGCAGGCTATCAGGTCGTTCAGTTCTTTTCGCTCACAGGCGACAACGGACTCAAACCCGGCCAGGGAATAATCGCCGGTGGGGAGGGTGTCACGCCTGGTTTCCACGTCCGGGAAGCGGCCGAAGTCGAAAGGTGTCTGCTCTCGGGTGTCAACGATCACGATCATCAGCAAGCCTTGCCCGGTGAACACTGAAAGCCATCTGATTTCTTTCTGCCCAAGAACCAGCGCAACCAAGACCAGACGTTCGGCCGCATGATTCGCCGCAGGCCCCATTCAACAAGGACCTGATCCCGCTCGCTGTTCGCCACGAGGTAAACGCTTTCAATGCGGCCGGAGCGGTCGAATCGGATAAGTTCGGCCCTCATGACCGGCTCCCTTCACTGAAATCTGAGCATTCCCTGAGTAGCGCTATTCCGTCCGGCTGGTGGCCCTTCATGCAGAAGTAACCGGTCAGGTGGTTGCAGCAGCAGCATTTGACACCAGCAGGTTGACCTTGCCCGGCAACATCGGAAGTATGGGCATTACTGCTGACGTCCTGGTAGCAATCCTGAGCTGTTTCGGGTTCCTCAGCAGGGAGAAGGCCTGCCATAACCCAGGCCCGCAAATCCAGCCCGTTTTGGCGTGCCTCGGAAGGGTCCTTCCCCTGGATAGTTGGCCAGCGCTTTGCCTTCGGGAACTGCTCGTGCCACCAGCCCCAGGCGGATCTTGCCCCGGCTTCGTCGGCATCCAGTGCAAGAAGGATGGTTTCCGCCCCATCGAGGATTGCGGCCGCTTCCCGGTCAGGGCGGATTGATGCACTCCCCAGGGCAACCACAGCCGCCAGGTCCCCGGCTTCCTGGTGCAAGAGGATCGCGTCAAGCTCGGACTCGACAACCACACAGGCGGGCCCCCCGGGAATGACAAGCGGCCCGGTGTCTGATCCCGGTACGAGGAAATAACGCGGATTACCGTCAGGCTGTCGGACTCGAACACGGTCAACCCGCTCCCCGGCAATTTTCGGAATTACCAAGCCAAGAGGAAGCCATAGCTTCTTGGGTTTGCCGTCATCCTTACGGACGGTGGGCAGGCCCCAGGCTTCGCGCTTCGGAAACCAGTTCTGTGTGTTCCAGCCAGGACGAAACCGCTTGATGGTATCGTCGAGCAGGCCCCGCCCATGGAGCCAGGAAAGCGCCTCTTTGCCTTGGTCGGTGGTCCATAACTGCTGTTCTGACCATTCAACAAACTGCCCGGCCTTGAGGGACCACTGATCGCCTGGCAGGGTGGATTCCTTCGGTTTCCAGGTCGCCGTTGTGCTGCCCGGTTGTCGTGATCGCTGGTCCCAATTCAGGGAATGCCTGCCGTTGCTCTTCGGTTCCAGTCCAAGAAGGTGGCAGGCTTCGAGATATGGCAGGCCCCGGAAGTCTTTCAGGTACTGGATAGCATCGCCACTTTTGGAGCATCCACGGCACCAGTAGCGCCCGCCGTCCCCTTGTTCCGGCCAGACATGAAAGCGGTCAGTGCCCCCACAGGAGGGACAAGGCCCGGCATACTCGCCGCCATGAGTTCCCGAAACGCGCTTAAGGCTTGCGCCGTCCTGGTTTAGTAGGTCAAGAAGGGTCATTGTCTCCATTGTCCTTGTGCACCCCTTGCAGTACTTGCACCCCTTTTGCTATAAAGTCCCTTATGAGAAACCCAATTTTCATGTTAGAAAAGTTACTGTAAAAGTACTGCAAGGGGTGCAAGGGGTGCATTACTCGCCATGACGCCGATTCCAGAATAAACAACGTGTCTTCCTTCAGCCCATCGAAAGCGCTCTTTCATTTCCTTGCCAAACCGCGTCCCGCTTATCGGCTTGTGCCCCATCTCCTCGCACCATGATTGATATGCCTTGTAGAGCTGCCCGGCCTTGACGCTTTCCGCCGCCGAAATGAGGCAACATTCGCCTATGAAGTGGCCCAGGAGGTCTTCATCCTGCCGATATTGTTCGGTCGCCGCCTTTACGGTATCCGGTGGCTTGAGCTCGTCGCGCTGCCAGTCTAAACACCCACGGACCAGCCAAGCCAAGATCCCGGAAGATTCCGCCCGAAGTCGTTCGGTAAGCTGCGGGTCTCGCCGCCGTTCGTTTTCGCGGCGGGGTTCGTCAACGAAGGATAGAGCAAAGGGAATCAGGTGCACGCGTTGCCACAATGCGTAATCTGTAGGGTCGGCTTTGGGTTTATGGTTCGTCAGGAGCAACAGAGTGTGTGTAGGCTTGAAGTGCACTTCCCGCCTTCCGAAGGGTTCCCGTCCGCACAGGATGTCCCCGCCAACAAGCCACTTGACTTTCCCCGCGTTCAGCTTGCGGCCCTCGTCGGTTTCGGAGGCCCAGACAAGGCGCTTGCCACGCAACGCCATGATGTCGGAATCGGGACTCGCGCTTGACCGAGTTCGGCTCTGATCAAGAAGCATCTCACTCTTGACAGGCCCGGCCAGCGGTCCGAGTACGTCAGCCAGTGTTTGCAGGAGGGTCCCTTTGCCATTCCTGCCCCGGTTCCCGTACAGGATAGGGAAAACGTGTTCCGTTGACAGCCCCGTTATCGAGTACCCAAGGAGCCTTTGAAGGTAGCCGGTAAGCTCCTGATCGCCATCCATGATTTCGGTGACGAATTGGAGCCAAGCCGGTGCTTTTGCGTCCAGGTCGCGCCAGGCTGTCGGGCAGGTTGTTTTGAGGTAGTCTTCCTGCCGCCCTGGTCGGAGCTTCCCGGTTTGGAGGTCAATCGTCCCGTTTGGGCAAGCCAGCAGCCAAGGGTGCTGATCCCACTCTTCCCCGGAGATCCCGAGTGACCGCCGCCCAGCCGCTGAGAGGGTGAGCACGTTGCGCTTGCGATGCAGCTTTTGAAGCTCTTTCACCCGGCCGAGGTAAGCCTTTTCGCGCCCCTCGGCTTCCTTTGCCTCCTCTGCGACGCCGTCCCTCGAAGCCTTCAACCGCCGCGAAGCCTCCCGCTGTGCCGCCTCCCCATAGGCATCGGTCACGGCATTGACCGCGACAACGTTCTCGGCAACATAATCTTCCTGCCATGAGTGCCCGCCCCACCCGTACCAAGTCCCTGCTGCATGGTCGAAAACCAGCTTGTCCCGGTGGAGTTGGATGAAAAGCCACGCGTCGCCGTCTTCCCCGGAATTGACGGCCTTCCATAGGTCGTGAATTGCTTGTTCCGGAATAGTAGGTGGTTGAAACGCGACCCGTTCATCATCGGCGGCAACTTTCACCTTCTCTTGAATCGCCATAGTCAGGCATCCTTCGGGCATAAGTCGCAGGTTCAGTCCGCCGCCGCCCTGCTCCCGCTCCTTTTGCGCCTCGAGCTTGGCTTTCAGGCTCTCCGGTGCTGGCATGTCAGCGGCCCCCTCTTCCCGGCATAAACCGCCTCGATGATCGCGGCCAGATCGTCATCCGTCATCGCCTGGTGGCGGGACTCGCAAAACTCACGCAACAGGTCCCACGCCTGGTCTACGTCTCGTTTCGCGGCCTTGAGGTACTTCGCCCGCCTGGTCACCATCGCCCGCAGATCGTCGCTTTCAGCCTCGAAAAACCAATCAGGGACCTTGAACGAAGGATGCTCCCGTGCGGCAACGGCCAGTTGAAGAGCCATGTCTTGCCGGGCGAAGAGGTCGGAAAACTCGAACAGTAACCGCCGCAACTCCGAAACGCCCCGGTTCAGGGACTCCGCGCAGCGCTCGCAATCCGTGACATTCTGCATGTGATCAGCGATTGAACAGGCCAGGACAGCAGCCCCGTTCAGCTGGGTATCAGGAATCGGAAAGGTCTTGACTCTATCTGAAAGCTGTTTCATAATAGACTCACAATTTGAGACAGTTTTCGGGTTCCACTCATCTCCGCCGCGCCGGAAGCGCCCCAGCGCGGCGGTTGCCGTTTGTGGCCTGCTCATCCCTGTCGCCGTTTCCGTGTTCTCTTTGCCGCCCTCGCCCTCGACATGTCGTTCTTTGCCGCGGTAACGCGTTTGCTGAGCCACGACAGAAATGAGTCAACCGGATAACCCACATTGCGCCCTATCCGAATCGCCCCTTCCGGCCCCTCTCCTAGGCAGTCGGCATTCGCAACGGTCCCCGGCGAAATCATGCCCCCGGTAAACTCGCCTACGTCTGTGCGGGCAACAATTGAGCTTGGCCATTTGTTCTTCAGGCTTGCTAAAACACTTGACATATCAGGCATCCTCGAATCTCCTTTCATGTGTAATGTTTCAAGGTGATTCAAGGATAAAGCAGGGCGATAAAAAGGTAAAGTATTGAAATGACTGAAAAAGTGCATTCAAGGCCCTCGAAAGCTGCTTTCAAGGGCCTTGAATGCAAAAAAAGTGACTGAGGCTTGTTTGGTGTGACTAGCTGGAGGGGTGTTTCGGTTTAATCTCGCCTCTTACGATGTCCTCAAGGCGTCTTATGCCAACTCTTGCCTTCTTCCTTACCTCCTTCGTCTCGGGGTCTTTTGTGTTTTTAGTCATCTCCTTTAATTCGGGAAGTGTGTCTAGCACTCCGTCAACAAATGCACGGACGTTCCGTATGACTCCCCCATTGCTGATCCGGTCACGACACGCTTCTGTAAACTTATCTATCTCCGGGTTTTTCGCAGGTGGTCTTTTTCTACGCTTGCCGTCACATCTGCCAAGAATAGAACGGCACGCTTCCATAGTCTCAGGGGCACACGCTGCCCTAGAGAAAGCAAGTGTACCATGCCACATGCCCACTTGGTATATATCGTACATCAGGGCACACACGTTCCAATCGGTCTCCGGTCGCTGCAGACGCTCGATCAAACGCGGAATGAGATAGAGAAGGTGGTCTGCACTTACAACTGCAGAGCCGCGATAAAACTCTAACCGTTCCTCCGGGGTCGGATTTTCGTCTAGACGCTCGGTACGCTCAAGAAAATCTTCTCTGAGAGCCCTCACCGTAGTATCATCGGAATCGTACTCCAAAATACCTCTTGCGTCCTGTTGCACCTCATCCAGCCAGGACAGAAGTTCCGCCTTGGTGATACCATTGTTTTCCATCCGTTCGGTTCCTCTCATCGGTCCTCAAGGTATTCCAGGGCAGGCGGTGAGGATTGCCGCTTTTCACCCGGCCGGAGCTATCCCTGGAAAACGTCTTCAAGTGTTCAGCCATTCTTTCTCGCTGATGCCTGCCTGTTTCAAAATCTCTCCGATAAGAACGGAGTCTATCTGCCCGCCGTGTGGGTTGGGGATGGTCTGCCGGTAACTTCCTCTCTTCATGTAGGAATGCCGGCCCCCAGGATAAGGCCCCTCAAACCCCAGCTCCCTGAGCTTTCGGATAAGCTCCGGTCTGCTGCACGGTGGGACCCTACCCATAGGCCGCCTCGGGTTCCTCGCTGGATTCCGTGATAGCCAGCCTGCACTCATTGACAACAGGCAGGGAAACGCCGTCCTTCAGGGCAGAGAGCAACCATGTCTCAACGGCATCAATGAGGAGTTCCCGGGTATCCTCGAAGGTGCTCCCCTGTGTCATGCAGCCCGGAAGAACCTCCACTACGGCCACAAAGCCCGGTCCATCCTCGCAAGGTTGATACTTTGCGGTATTGAGAATCTCCCTGACATATTCACGTAGCGGTACAATTCGTGCCATTTCGCGTGCTCCTTTTGGCTATCTGCCGTCCGCGGCTCGAAAAGGCAGAACGTTATCGGAAGGAGCGGCCCCGAGCATCGAAAGCGCCCGCATCTTTGCTTCTTGGTTTGCGTGGATGTATCTCACGGCCATCTGAACCGTTCGCCAGCCCATAACATCCATCAGGTCACGCGGCCCCAGTCGCTGAGCAAGCCGGGTGGCAACCGTATGCCGGATGGAATGAAAGACCAGTCGATCACGCTTCGAGCGTCCCTCATTCAGGCCAAGCTGCTCGACAACCGTTTTGAAAGCTCGCGGGGCCTGATAGTAGGCTGAGCCATCCAGTTTGCAGAAAACACGGTCACTCGAAGCGCCGGGAGTCATCCCACTGAACAGATCGAGAAGCGGTGGGGTCAAAGGTAAGGTGCGGGAGTCGTGATTCTTGGTCTCGGGATAGATTAACACGTTCCTGGCAAAATCCACATTGGCCCAGTTCAGCTTGAAAGCCTCAGACGCCCGGCAGCCGGTCAGAAAGCAGAACCGGGTTATGCGCCAGGCGCACATGTCCATGGTGGCCAAGCAATGCATGATCGCGGTTTCCTCGTCATGGGAGATAACGCGCAACCGCCGATTGTTCCCCGGCCCCGAAACACCCACGCGCTTCCCCGAAGGCGGCGCCTCGTCTACCATGCGCCGGTCGTAGGCGTGTTTCAGGATCCGTCGAAAGGTGCCAGTAATGTATTCTTTGGATCTCGGCGAAAGGCCCGCCGCCGATAGTGTCTTGACGAGTTCATCCCATTGGCTGATCCCGATAGAACGAAGGGTCAACCCGCCCAGGAGCGGCCCTATCCACTTGGTGAAATGAGTCCCTTCCTTCTCCCATGAGCACTGTTTCTTGGATCGCTGTGCCGCAGGGAAGTAGGACTCTATCCAGTATTGGGAAAGCGTTCTATTGGCTTCTGTCTGAGTCCTCAGCGTGGCTTGCTCGGCTTCCCTCTTTGCCTCATTCTCTTGCCTAATCTCCTGCAAGGTGGAAGGCCCGGTTCCTTCCCTCTTGTTTCCCTTGAGCTCTTTCAGCCGAATTGCTCCGTCCTCGGCCGTTTTACCCTCACTCCACCAACCAATGCGCTCGTCTTTGACCTTCGTCTTGACTTGACCATCGGGTTGAACCTCACTCACTTTGTGCCGGATGTAGAAACAGCGGTCAAATCTCACCCCGTGTTTCTTGGTCTGGCTCTCGAAGTAGAATACACCTGGGAACCGTGTTTTTTGGAACTTTGGCATGATCACCCCCCCTTGTATTCTCTCTCAGTTTTTCCCAACCTTTTCCCAACCTTTTCTGCTGAAATGCCGTTAAAATGAATGAAACAATATGGGATGAGAATAGCGGATAAACACTTATCAGTCAAGCGTTTTATGGGTGTTTTATGAAGGTAAGTGAAGGTGAGTAAAACCGCTATTTTAGGGACTTAAAATCCCTTACTCCTTGTGGGTGTGCGGGTTCGATTCCCGCCCCAGGCATCAGTTTAGAGGCACATTTGAATTTGCCATTTAGAAAAATGCGATATTTGTCCCTACTTTTGGAAGAATGCCTCCCAAATCCGCAACAACCAGAACCCCATGGCAGGTTGCCCAGCGTGGCTGGTGTTCCTGGTATCATTGCTCACACTTCCATAACCTTCAGGCCTTCTCTTTTGGCGGCCTCAATCTGTCGCTGATCCGAAGACACAATGAGGTGGGGTTCTACAACGAGAGCACAGCCGAGATGCAAGGCATCCATGGCCCGTAGAGCGTTGCGTTCCAGGCACCGTATGGTTCGAGTGACCACGTCCGGGGTGATGTAGCAGATCTCGGCGTCCGCGATTTCCTCCAAGATGCGATCCCGAGTCATCCGGTATTCACCCCTTGACAGCTTGCCCTCACGAACAAGGCGGTTGAGGGTGGAAACCATCTCGGGAAGGCAAATAACGCAGAGCACCAGGTGTTCCGCCTGCCTGCAAATCTCGATGATCTTGTCGGTGCCTGGTTCCTGGATGTATCGTTTGACGAGCGCAGAGGTATCGAAGAAGACTCTCATGTATCGGATTCCGCACGGTCTTTGAGGATCTCTCGGCTGAGCGACAGGCCTGGAATGGTCAGTCGTGGGATTTCTCGCTTCCACGAAGCCTCTCGCTTGGTCAGCGGCAGGATTTCGGCGATAGGCTTGCCGTTGCGGTAAACACGCACGACCTCACCGCTTTCTACTGCGTCAAAATAATGCTTGATGCGCTTTCGCAGCTCAACCACGCTTGTCTCTTGCATATCTCTCACCTCATAAATGCAAGTTGTGCTTTTCGATTAATTGTACGCCTTTGTGTACTCGTTGCAAACATAATGACGAAGGGATAGGCGGGAATTCACTACCGGACACATTTTCGTTCGACGGCAAACTGCGGTTTTTTTTCTTGTTGACCGGCCAACCTGTCCTTTTTTCGGGACATTCGGGTTCAAATCTGTCAGTGTATATTTCCAAAACTGCACTGAATGGAGACTGACATGAGCGACAACAAAAAGATTTTAGGCCGTCCGCAACACCTTGAGAACATTGTTCCCGGTTGAACCTGTTGGGCATGTGGCCAGTCGACTGAACACCTTGGCCGGTTTGGTCAGCGGGATTGGGGGCAGCAAGTGCTCGGATCTTCCCGCTATTGCCGGCAAAGTTCACGCAAGTCCAAATGGTCAGAGGACGAAAGTCGACAGCCGTGTCAAACGGTTCGAGCGATGGCTCCGCAATGACGCGGTGGAAACCGAGACTTTCTTCCTCCCTTTCGCCAAGGCGTTGCTTTTGAGCCTGTCTCACCTCCCGCTGGTGCTGGTAATCGATGGCAGTATCGTCGGTCGCGGTTGCATGACGCTCATGATCAGCCTGGTCTACAAGCAACGCGGCCTGCCCATCGCTTGGACAGTGGCCAACAGAAGAAAGGGCCACTTCCCGGAGCGCTTTCACATCGAACTGATGACCAGGGTGCGGCAGCTGATTCCCGAGGGGGCTCAGGTCGTGCTGCTCGGAGACGGTGAGTTCGATGGCATTGATCTCCAAGCCTTGATCAACGAATGCAAGTGGGAGTATGTCCTCCGTACGAGCAAGAGCGCCAAGCTGAGCTGGCAGGGCGAGGAGTTTCGCTTCGACGATGTGCTCGCTTATGTCAGTCCCGGAGAACTCTTCGAGATACCCAATGCGTTGTTCACTCGGCGCGAGTACGGACCCATTCTCGCTCTCACATGGTGGAGGAGCGACTGCAAGGAGCCTATCCATCTGGTTACGAATCTGGGCTCGGCGGAAGAAGCCTGCGGGTACTACCGCAAGCGGTTCAAAATCGAGACATTCTTCTCGGACCAGAAGATCCGCGGATTTCATCTGCACAAGAGCCACCTTTCAGATCCGAACCGTCTGTCTCGGTTGATGATCGCCACCTGCCTGGCGACATACTGGATGGTATATCTTGGGGCATATGCCATGGAGACTGGTCTGAACACGGTTATCCACCGTACCCATCGGTGTGATCTCAGCCTCTTCCAACTTGGACTCCGGCTCCCCGACCATTTACTGAATGAAGGTCTGACCATACCGGTCGCCTTCACGCCTGCGAGGGTTGGTTAAAATTTGTCCGGTAGTGAAATTTGTTTTAGTTTGAGTCCAGGCATAGCGGTCATCCTCCCTTTTTGAGTCTTCGGGAATCTGACCCTACCTGGGGAGTGACGCTTTGTCCGGCCCTATTTTACATCAATGTGCACAAAGTGGATGCTCACTTATGCCGTCGTGTACTTGAGCATCTAAGGCAATTCCCCCCTCGCCAGGCAGCGGTTTATCCGGTCGATGACGGCAGGGCAGGCCCCGATGGTTTCGACCAGGAAGTGCGCACCTGCGCGTTGAAACCGCCGCTCAACCAGGTTGAGCCGCTGTCTGAGGTCCTCTTGATCCAGGGCGGCCACTTCCTCTTCCGTCAGTCCCAGTTCATTGCCTGTTTGGGTCACCCCTACCGTCCACATTCCGGCATTCAACCCTTCCTGAATATCAGTCACCGTATCCCCGATCTTGACCATGGCAGCGAACGGATAGACCTGAAGTTTGATGGCATTCAAATAACACATCCAGGGATAAGGCCTCCCGGCCGGGACATCGGACGAACTGACGATAGCATCAGGACGATACCCCCGCTTTGCCGCAGCCGGGATGAGCTGTTCCATAATCCTATGGGTGTAACCAGTGGTGGAACCGATCCTGATCCCCTGTTCACGGAAGGCGGCGACAGCCTCGAGCAAGCCCGGAACCGGGTCGGCATGATTGGCCACCGTCGCCGCCATGAGCGGCTCAAGCTCCAGGAACATAGCGTCCACATCGCTCTCTGCGGGGATTCGGCCATGAATCTCCGCCCACCGGCTTGCCACCCTCTCCATTCCGCAGATCGCCCGAATGTGGTCCTTTTTCATGAGCCCCATGGGGGTCCTGGCTTCCGCCGTTGTGACCTCGACCCCATGGCTGCCGAACACTCTGATGAACGCTTTCACCGGGCCGATACAACCATAGTCCACAGCGGTTCCGGCCCAATCCAGGATCACCGCCTGGACCTGCTTGTCACGCATCATAATGGTCATCGAAACGCCTCCTGCAGCACCTCGATTTCTTCTCATTTGAAGGTCTCATGCTATTCCGCCCCTCGCTCATGGCCCCCACCGGAGAGCCACCAGGGGCAGAACAGCAGCCGCTCCTTCCGCCAATTGCCGGGCCTCGCCCAGGGTGGGCAGGAACGCAAAGGCATCATCAGGCGCGAGACCGCTCAATTCAACGTCCTTGGGCAAACGCCATTCCCGTTCGTGTTTCCAGGACCGACGGGGTGGCTCATGAAGCTGAAAACGGAAGCGATTTTGGCGAGAAAGCATGCCGTAGACCGCTGAGCCGGCGTAGATGACGGGACTTGCGCCCATCTGCCGCAATACTGAGCGCTTCACCGCCAGGCCGTAAGGCTCGAAGGTCCACCTGATGAGCGCCGCGTTCCAGTGTCGAATGGCGTAGAGTTCTTGAGGCGGTCGGCTGGTCCACGACACCACGGCCTGGTTGCCTCGCACAATATTGGAACCGGCCCTGATCCTTCCCTCGGCAAGAATCCGCCCGAGGGTGGCCAAGGCGGTGTGCTCGGCACACGGATCCCCATCAAGGAGGCTTTCGAGATAACCGCGGTAGGATTGACCGGGCCAGGGTCCGGGGCAGGAGCGGGTGTAGTGATAAAGATAATCGCCCCAGGTAATGGCGTCGACATCCAGCGGTTGATGAACATGCCTCAACGTCGAGCTTTCTGCCAATGCTTTTCGGGCACTGGCGGGATTCCTTTGTGCAATACCGGGCCGCCTTTTAAGAAGACTTGACGCTGTATCCCAGTTCGTTACAGTGAGACTGTCGGCCTCTTCAGGTTTGAGGTGCAGGCGGAGACGCGCGCTTTTTTCCGGCTGCCGTTCGAGGATGTGCCAGAGGTTTCCACCCGGCCGCACTTCGAGAGGACAGTGCAGATCGGATATCAAAGCTAGGAGGCGATCCCGGCAGACCATGCGGGTGGCTTTCGGACAGTCGGCTGCCCCGGTCAGGCAGCTCAAGGTCATGTCGGGAGCAGATCCAAGGGCTACTGAGGAATCATCTCTTATTCTGCCGACAGCTTCCAGCAGCCGCGGGACCAAAAGGAGGAGCCTTGCACCTTTTCGCTGCGCCTCGACACTCACCAGGTCATAGGTAATTGTTCCGAGACTGCTGGCAACGCCCAGTCCCTGAAAGGGCAGGAGCTCCAGCAGGGTGCGCAGGGTTTGGAGCCACTCCGCATGCGGGGAAACAAGCTTCGGCTTCCTGGAATTGAACAAGGCAGCCCACTTCCGAGTGACGTCGAACTTCCCTTTCCCGAAGAGAACCCTGGGGCATGGGACAGCTCTCTCGTTCGGCGGGAGTCTCCCGAGCAATGAGGCAACCCACCGTCCTTCCTCAAGCCAGAGTTCGGCCTGCCTTTTCGCCTCCGAAAAGGCTTTCGCACAATGTATCTCAGACCTCGGGCTGTTTGCCCGCAGCCAATCCCTGAGGTCTTTTTGATCCCGGACACCACTTTGCACGAGAGCGGTGAGCTGTGCCTGAAAAGATGGTCCGTCGAGCTTGTGACGCCTTTCGAGGAGCGCATTGAAAGCCAGTAAAAGCTGTGTCTGGGCTTGCGGCAGACGACGCAGGAGTCGCGGCAACACGGCAGGTTCCTGTGTATCCAGAGGCAGGACCAGGGACATATGAGAAAACTCCATCCGGTAATGACCAGCTTTATGAAATCTCACCGGAAACCACTCGTTTCCGGTAAGGTACCGGTTGCCTGTCGCGAATGTCAAGTGTACAAAGGAATGAGTCAGGGAGTGAGGCGCGAAGGGCATAGAAGGAGCCAGCAATGAAACTCGGTATCATTGGATTAGCCAGGTCGGGCAAGACCACCATCTTTAATGCGCTCACCCAGAGGAACGGTGAATCCGCACCTCCGGGGGGCCATGCGGTGCCGGTTCTGGGGGTCGTGCCTGTAGCCGATTCCCGGCTCGACTGGTTGAGCCAGCTCTACCAGCCATTGAAGACCACCCAGGCGCAGGTGACCTATTTGGATCTTCAGGGCCTGCCGGGGGTCACGGACAGTAAGCGGGAGTACATGTCACTCCTTCTGACTCACATGCGCCCCATGGACGCCTTTCTGGTGGTCGTCAGGAATTTTGTGGAACCATCCCTCGGCAAACCCGATCCCAGAAGGGATTTCCATGAGCTCGAAGACGAATTCCTCATCGCCGATCTAGGCACCATTGAAAAGCGCCTGGAAAAGCTTGCTGTCGAACAGAAGAAAGGGAAGAAGATCGGTGGGTCGGAAAGGGAACTGCTGGAAGCCTGCCTTGAGCTCCTGAATAGCGGGAAGCCCTTGCGGATCAAACCCGAACTGGCAGTGGCTCCGGAATTGCGCGGGTTCACCCTCCTGTCCGCCAAACCGCTGCTGGTGATCTTGAACAATGCCGACGAAGACGACCACCCGTCTGATATCGGTGCTGACGAGGTGCACATCATGGTGGTACGGGGCAAGCTGGAAATGGAGATGGCTCAACTGCCGGAAAGCGAAGCCACCGTCTTCCGGCAGGACTTCGGACTCTCCGAAAGCGCCCTCGAACGCGTCGTTCGTCGTTCCTTTGCCCTGCTTGATCTGGCTTGTTTTTTCACCGTTGGTGAGGATGAGGTGAGGGCCTGGACCATCCCCCGGCATCTGCCCGCGCAGGAAGCGGCCGGAGTGGTCCACACCGACATGCAGAAGGGTTTCATTCGCGCTGAAGTGGTAGCTTTTAAAGATCTCCACCGCACCGGCGACTACCCCGCCGCCCGTAAGCAGGGCCTCGTCCGTCTGGAAGGAAAAACCTATCCTGTCAAGGATGGCGATATCATCAACTTCCGCTTCAATGTGTGAAGCGAGCCTTGCAATCCCGGCTTCTGCCCCCTTTGGCAGCGGGCGGCAGCCGAGCGTTCACCCAAAGCCATCTCTTTCACGACGAAGAGCACGACCTGAATGCTTCGTGCTCTTCGTGTGACTTCGTGGATAGGCTGTTTGGAGTCCCCTACCACTCGCCATCATCGCGGAGATAAGCATCGATGTCGGCCGCGGCGCGCTTACCTGCCCCCATGGCACTGATCACGGTCGCGGCACCGGTCACCACATCGCCCCCGGCCCATACCCCCTTCATGGTGGTCCGACCATTTTCGCCATGGGCTACCACGGTTCCATGCTTGGAGCGCTGAAGACCTTCGGCATTGAAGAAGACCAGCGGGTTCGGGCTGGTACCGAGTGCGAAAATGACCTGATCCACCTTCATATCGAATTCGGAACCCTTGATTGGGACCGGACTGCGACGGCCAGACTGGTCGGGTTCCCCCAGTTCCATGCGAATGCACTTCATGGCGGCGATCCCGCCCTGGCCATCACCGATAATTTCAATGGGGTTGGTCAGAAAGTCGAAGATGACACCTTCTTCTTCGGCATGGTGGACTTCCTCGCGGCGCGCGGGGACCTCAGCCGGTGAGCGACGATAAACAATATGGACTTCGCCCCGCTCACCCCCATTGGCCTTCGCCCGCAATGACTGAAGGCGCAGGGCACAGCGCGCCGAATCCATGGCAACGTTGCCGGCGCCGATCACGGCCACCCTGTGTCCAACCTTCACGGGGGTATCGTATTCGGGGAATTGATAGCCCTTCATCAGGTTAACGCGGGTGAGAAACTCGTTAGCTGACATAACCCCGTTGAGGTTGATCCCGGGGATCCGCATGAACATCGGCAGGCCAGCCCCGGTACCCAGGAAGATCGCGTCGAACTCCGCCTGCAGATCATCCAGGGTGAGCGTGCGGCCGATGACGTGATCGGGCTTGATCCTGATGCCGAGAGCATTGGCCGCGGTTTCGATCTCTGCCCGGATGACGGCCTTGGGAAGCCGGAATTCGGGAATACCGTAGACGAGCACCCCGCCCGGGGTCTGGAGCGATTCGAAAATGGTGACGTCATGCCCCATGATCCCGAGATCCACCGCACAGGTAAGACCCGACGGGCCGGACCCGACGATCGCTACCTTCTTGCCCGTTGCCGGTCCCTTGGTCACAGCAAAGGTCTTGTTGGCCAGCTCAAAATCGCCGACATAGCGCTCCAACCGCCCGATGGCCACCGGTTCGCCCTTCTTGCCCAGGATGCACCGTGATTCGCACTGCACTTCCTGGGGACAGACCCGACCGCAGATGGCAGGGAGATTGTTTTTGGCCTTCATGGCGGCGACGGCCTTGGCCAGATTCCCTTCCCGCACAGCCTCGATGAACTGGGGAATGGTGACCTCCACCGGACAACCATCCATACAATGGGGTTCCTTGCACTGCAGGCAGCGCTCCGCCTCCCGCTGCGCCATTTCCAGAGTATATCCCAAAGCCACTTCGCTGAAGTTTTCCACCCGATCTTCAGCGGTCTGCGCGGGCATTTCCTGACGGGGGATCTTCATCCGTTCTTTTTTTGTCAATTCAGCCATTTACTTAGCTCCCTTTTCAACCATGCGGTCCAGATTGCACTTGTGCGTCTCCCGAAAGCGTTGAACCGCCGCCTGCTCTTCCGAACGATAAAAAGACATGCGTGACAGCAAATTGTTCCAGTCTACCTTATGACCGTCAAACTCGGGACCATCCACGCAGACGAACTGGGCACCCTCGTCCATGAGGACCCGACAGCCGCCGCACATCCCGGTACCGTCCACCATGATTGAGTTCAGGCTGACGATGGTGGGAACATTGAACGGTTTGGTGGTTGCGGCGACAAATTTCATCATGATGGCGGGTCCAATAGCCCAGATCTTGGCGATTTTCCCGGGATTTGCCTCGAGAATCTCCTTGAGCGGGACCGTGACAAGATCTTTCCGTCCATAGGAACCGTCGTCGGTGGTCACAATGAGCTCATCGGAAACGGCCCGCATCTTGTCTTCCCACAACAGCAGATCCTTGGTCCGGGCACCAATGATCGAGATAACCTTATTGCCGGCCTCTTTGAGAGCCCTGGCAATGGGATAGACCGGAGCGATCCCCACCCCGCCCCCAACGCACACCACCGTACCGAAGTTCTCGATCTCCGTAGGGTGTCCGAGCGGCCCGACAACGGTTTTGAAGGCGTCCCCCACCTCCATCAATCCCATTTCCATGGTCGATTTGCCCACTTCCTGGAAGATCATGGTGATGGTGCCGGCCTCCCGGTCGTAGTCGGCAATGGTGAGCGGGATTCGTTCACCGCGCTCGTGCGTGATGACGATGATGAACTGGCCGGCTTGGGCTTTACGAGCCACCTGTGGCGCTTCCACCACCATCAGCTTCGTAACGTCACTCAGAACTTGCTTTTCTAAGATCTTGTACATTCCCGACTTCCTTTTTCCCTAGAATTGATTGGTCAGCATCCGTGGCAAGCTATCCGATCACCCCTGCGCGGGCCTTGAGGGTCAAAGCCCTCTTGCGAGTAACGGTCCGCCCTCTCAAACAACCGCCCCAATTCCCGATGTGGGGGAAACTAGCTGGAATTACAAGCTATTCTCCCAATGATAGGCGATCCCATAAAAACACAAGAAATATATCACAAGAATCTTTGCTGAATCAATCCAGAAATTCCTGCTCAAAAAGAAGCCCATGCTCTTGCATAAGTTTTGATCTTAGCCGGGAATGTGCTAAAGAGATAGCGCCTGAACCATCCGCTATAGCCCTTGGCATGGATGCGGATAGCCCCGTCGGACGGAACGCTTATCGGTTCTCGCACCTCGCCTGGAGTCGGTGAGACGGGGCGGGAGTGGAAAACACCAGAGTGCTACAGGAGCCTCTCTACCATGGAGGATCCTGAAAACAGCCCCAAGTGAGGGAAGGTTGCCCATGAAGATTGCGTATTTCAGCATGGAGATCGGTCTCAACGAAAACATCCCGACCTACAGCGGCGGTCTCGGGATTCTGGCTGGAGATCACATCAAATCCGCGGCGGACCTTAGTCTTCCGCTGATTGCAGTGACTTTGCTCTACAAGCGGGGCTACTTCATTCAGACCATCAATCCCATGGGAGCCCAGGAAGAACTCTACCCCTATTTCGATCCCCGCGCCTTTATGGAGCCTCTCCCCTTTAAGGTCACCATTAAGATCAGCGGGCGAGACGTCCACATCGGCGTCTGGAAGCACAATCAGGTGGGCATCAAGGGACGGGTACCGGTCTATTTTCTAGACACCGACCTGCCCGGAAACGCGCCCGAAGACCGCCTCATCACCCAGTTTCTGTACGGTGGGGACAATCACACTCGAATTTGCCAGGAGGCCGTCCTCGGGATCGGCGGGTATCTTGCTCTAAAGCGCCTGGAACGTGGCATCACAACCTATCACATGAATGAAGGACACGCGGTCTTTTTGACCCTGGCGCTCCTCCAGGAATTCAACGGCGACGAAGACGTGGTGCGTCAGAAGTGCGTCTTCACCACCCACACCCCGGTCCCCGCCGGCCACGACAAATTTTCCTACGATTTGGCAGGGAAGACTATCGGTACCTACCTGCCAAACAATATCCGCGCGCTTGCCGGTCAGGATCTCCTTAACACCACCGTTCTTGCCTTGAATCTCTCACGCGGCCACAATGGGGTGAGCGAACTGCACGGCGAGGTGTCCCGCGAGATGTTTCCGGGCTTCAATATCGGCCATGTGACCAACGGTGTCCACCATCTCAGCTGGACGGGCGACGAATTCAAGTCCTTATTTGACGAATATCTGCCGACCTGGAGGGAACAGCCGCAAGTCCTGGCAGAGGCTCACAGCATTCCCGACGATGCCATCAAGCAGGCCAAGCGCCATGCCAAGAAGCGGCTCATCAGCTATATCAACTCGGTTTCCGGGGCTGGCTTCACCGACGAACTGCTGACCATTTGCTTCGCCCGCCGCGCTGCCGCCTACAAGCGTGCGACGCTCATCTTCTCGGATCTCGAGTATCTTTTCAACCTGAGTTTCGACCGGGTGCAGTTCATCTTCGCCGGCAAGGCCCACCCCCAGGACAATGCCGGAAAAGGCCTGATCAAGGAAATTGTCAACCTGGCAAAACAATACGAAAACAAGATCCGCCTGGTATTCGTCTCCAACTACAACATCTGGCTTGCGGGCCTCATGACCCAGGGCACCGATGTCTGGCTCAACACCCCCCGCCGCCCCCGCGAAGCCAGTGGCACCAGCGGCATGAAGGTCTGCTTCAACGGCGGCATCAACATGAGCGTCCTCGACGGTTGGTGGCGGGAAGGCTGCCGCAACCGCCTCAACGGGTGGGCCATCGGCGATGATGAAGACCAGAGCGACGAGGCCGCCGCCGCCGACCTCTACCAGGACCTCGACGATATGGTGACCACCTACTACGCCAACCCGAAACAGTGGCTCAATATTATGAAAAACTCCATCGCCGACCTGACGCCGGTCTTCAACACCCACCGGATGGTCATGGAGTACGTGCACAAGTATTATGTGTGACAAGGTCCAACCCGTCTGACCCTCACGTCAGGTACCGTCTGACACGTGCAGGCACCCACAGCGAGAGGCACCTTCGACAAAGCTCCCACCGAGTCCGGGAAGCGATACGGTCAGCGGGCCGCAACCACCCTGGCCAGGAATTCGGCGAAAAGATCCGGGTTGATCAGTTTCATCAGCCGCCGGACCTTAATGGGGTCAACTTTTTTCGCGAAACGCAGGCTTTCCTCGTTTTCACAGAGGATCATTCCCCGGAAAAACAGTTCAGCCGCCTTGACGCGGTCGGATTGCCCGGCCAGGGCTTTTTGGCGGGCGAGATAGTCGTTCACCAGTTCCTTCAAGCCGTCATCGAGACCGACGACCTTGCGTTCGAAGATTCCGGCAACCCGCGCATGGCTCGGCAGCCAAGCCGCGGCAAGGACCTCATCAAAGTTGTACAGCAGCTGAAGATCGTGTAGCAGGTCTTTCAGCTCATTGTCTCGCAGATCCTGCCAGGAGATGGCGGCAGGGTCGATGAGGCAGGCTTCCCGGTAGCATTGCCGGGCGATTTTGGCATCCCCGCGCAGCCAGTAAGCATCGGCCAGGTACCCGTAGAGAGCGGCGTGATCAGGACCCTGTACGATGAGTGCCTGGAGGTGCTCAATGGCCCGGTCAATTCGCCCCGCCCGAAGGTATAGATAACCCGAAGGGATTCCTTCCATCAGGATCGGGACATCAGGCCCGACCTCCCCTTCGAACTCACGGATGATGCTTTCGAAGTAGACGTTCCGGAGATCCACAATAAGGCTGTCGCTGATCTTCATTCCGAGGGGTTGCGCAAAGTCCTCAAAGCTCTTCCAGAAGCGGCACCGGTAGGGGATACGCGCAGAGAACTCCGGCGGAGCTTCCGCCATGCCCTGCAGCAGGAATTCTGCCAGGGCGATTTTCGAGGCCACCTCGGGTCCGTTGGGGTAGGCCTGCCGGTGTTTCCGGAAATACTCCAGGGCTTGTTCCGGCTGGAGCATTCTGAGCGCGCGCAACCCCTGATTGATCAGGATCATGTCGTTCTGGGCGAAGAGGCCGAGCTGTCTGGGCGGTTCCGGTACTACCCCGGCGGCAACCTTGTCACGGCTGCCCCCGGCAAAGCGCTTCTCCTCGGGGGAGCGATCTCGTGGCGATGACAGGATCCGCTTGACGAGGTCATCCTCGAGCCGGACGACTGCGGCGAGTCTTGCGACGTTCTTAACGACCTTGCCCAACTGCCTGACCCATTGGGCATAGGCGAAGGTGACTGATGCGTCCGCCTCCGCCAGCGGGAAGGCGGCAAACTGCTCGCCGTGTTCGGGGCAGTCTACGAGGCCCAACCTGGCAAAAAGCTGGGTCTGCCGCTGGCAGGTATTGAGATGGCGCCAGCTTCTTTCTTCGGTTTTGCCACAGACCGCACACTTTCTTCCACAGAGCGGGCATTTCGCTGCCGTCGTTTCTGCCTGTTCGAGATACACCAGCACCTTGCCGGAGGTCGCATCGGCGACAACCCTCTTTACCTGCCATGGGGAAACGAGCTGCAGCAGATCCTGATAGAGTTCCTCGACTTTCACGGCTCCATCCTCCAGAACGCCAAGGGGCTAGTGTCCACGAGCGCTTTGTTGTCACCTCGAGTCGCTTTCATCCGCGAAGTCACCCCAAGGCCCGATAAGACCGGTTTCCTGCTAGATCGCTCATCCTAAGGGGCCGTCCATAAATAAATGTTAGGGTTTAGTATCCACAACTGGGGAAATCGTATAATTCCATTCGCCGTGGAATGTATGTCTGACGATGTTAAGGGGCCGTCCATAAATAAATGTTAGGGTTTAGTATCCACAACTGGGGAAATCGTATAATTCCATTCGCCGTGGAATGTATGTCTGACGATGTTAAGTTGGGCCATGACCTTATCCGGTATTTTGATTCCTTTAGGATATTGGCTGGTATCCAGTTGGCAATGCACCTCAAGTCCCGTGCTGGTCTTTGTCGAGCCGATGAGCCCGACGATGGTCTGATAGTCGGTGAGAGGTCGTCCCCGCCAATTCATCGAGATAAAGGAAAACAGGCGGTGCTCAATCTTGTTCCATTTGCTGGTTCCAGGCGGAAGATGAGAAACTGTGATAGCCAGGCCAGTCTCATTCGCCAGTTGCTGGAGTTCGGTTTTCCACAGACGAACTCTCGCGCCGTTACTTCCTCCAGAGTCAGCAGTGATAAGGAGCTTTTTAGCGCGGGGATATCTGTCTTGTCCCATCATGGACCACCATCGCCTAATGCTCTCGACCGCAAAAGCAGCTGTGTCATGGTCAATCCCGACACTCACCCACCCCGAATTGTCGGCCAAGTCGTAGACACCGTAAGGCGCCACCTTTCCATCCTCGGTCGGAAAATCATGGACATTCACCGTCTCTGGGCTGCCTTGGGGATTCCACTCCCGCCCATTGTTCTTGAATGCTCCAACAAGTTCCTTCTTTTTGGTATCCACCGAGATGGCGGGCTCTCCTTCAGCAATAAAGCTCTTTGTCGTCTCACTGATATGTTCAAATTGTTCGTTTCGGTCCGGATGGTTGGCACCTTCTTTGTTCTTTCGGTTGACCTGAAGACTATAACCCATCGAGTGAAGCAGATTGGCGACCGATTGTGGGCAAATCTTGTGGCCTATCTCACGCAACGAGTCAGCCAGCTTCCGTACGCTCTTGCAGGTCCAACGCAAGGGAGATTCCGGGTCTCCTCGCGTGACAGGATCAATCAAACGGTCCAAGTCATCCTTGATGGACGGATTCTTGGCAACCAAGGTAGGGGCTCCAGCACCTGGGCGTCTGATTCCATTTGGTCGAAGCTCTTGCGGGGGGTTGTCCAGTTCTCGAATCCCCTGCAAAATAGCTCGATGAGATACGCCTGTGGCCTTGGCAATCAAGGAAATGGAGCCAGGGCCCGCGGCCTTGGCCTCGGCTGCAGCCCACAAGCGCCGCGTTCGTTCATTGAATGTGGGTTTGAGCATCTCATAGCGTTTACGGATTTCTGGTTCTTGCATGGCAAGCCGCGCTGCGCGATCTTTTTTCATTCTCATGGGGCACCTCCATGATTAGTGGTCCCCAGAGTAATTATCAACATTTAGAGGAAATGTCCCGAACTATTTACGTCCGGTGTAAAACGGGTGCATGCCAGTCAGCAAGGCCTATTTGTCGAATGCTTATTTTTGGACGGTTCCTAAGTTGGGCCATGACCTTATCCGGTATTTTGATTCCTTTAGGATATTGGCTGGTATCCAGTTGGCAATGCACCTCAAGTCCCGTGCTGGTCTTTGTCGAGCCGATGAGCCCGACGATGGTCTGATAGTCGGTGAGAGGTCGTCCCCGCCAATTCATCGAGATAAAGGAAAACAGGCGGTGCTCAATCTTGTTCCATTTGCTGGTTCCAGGCGGAAGATGAGAAACTGTGATAGCCAGGCCAGTCTCATTCGCCAGTTGCTGGAGTTCGGTTTTCCACAGACGAACTCTCGCGCCGTTACTTCCTCCAGAGTCAGCAGTGATAAGGAGCTTTTTAGCGCGGGGATATCTGTCTTGTCCCATCATGGACCACCATCGCCTAATGCTCTCGACCGCAAAAGCAGCTGTGTCATGGTCAATCCCGACACTCACCCACCCCGAATTGTCGGCCAAGTCGTAGACACCGTAAGGCGCCACCTTTCCATCCTCGGTCGGAAAATCATGGACATTCACCGTCTCTGGGCTGCCTTGGGGATTCCACTCCCGCCCATTGTTCTTGAATGCTCCAACAAGTTCCTTCTTTTTGGTATCCACCGAGATGGCGGGCTCTCCTTCAGCAATAAAGCTCTTTGTCGTCTCACTGATATGTTCAAATTGTTCGTTTCGGTCCGGATGGTTGGCACCTTCTTTGTTCTTTCGGTTGACCTGAAGACTATAACCCATCGAGTGAAGCAGATTGGCGACCGATTGTGGGCAAATCTTGTGGCCTATCTCACGCAACGAGTCAGCCAGCTTCCGTACGCTCTTGCAGGTCCAACGCAAGGGAGATTCCGGGTCTCCTCGCGTGACAGGATCAATCAAACGGTCCAAGTCATCCTTGATGGACGGATTCTTGGCAACCAAGGTAGGGGCTCCAGCACCTGGGCGTCTGATTCCATTTGGTCGAAGCTCTTGCGGGGGGTTGTCCAGTTCTCGAATCCCCTGCAAAATAGCTCGATGAGATACGCCTGTGGCCTTGGCAATCAAGGAAATGGAGCCAGGGCCCGCGGCCTTGGCCTCGGCTGCAGCCCACAAGCGCCGCGTTCGTTCATTGAATGTGGGTTTGAGCATCTCATAGCGTTTACGGATTTCTGGTTCTTGCATGGCAAGCCGCGCTGCGCGATCTTTTTTCATTCTCATGGGGCACCTCCATGATTAGTGGTCCCCAGAGTAATTATCAACATTTAGAGGAAATGTCCCGAACTATTTACGTCCGGTGTAAAACGGGTGCATGCCAGTCAGCAAGGCCTATTTGTCGAATGCTTATTTTTGGACGGTTCCTAAGACCTTTTCCGCACCGGGAGTGGTCAGGGTTTCGAGGAAGAACCCTTTAAATTCCCGACGATTATACCAGAAAACGTGTCACCCATGCTCGGAATTGATCTTCTCAAACGTCAGTTTTTGCTGTTTTCTCATCCAGCAGCACTAATCTTCCAGGCTTTTCATGTTCTGGGGAAAGAGAAAGCGAATGAGTCCTTAAATAGCGTTCGTCGGCACTGCGACAGTCACTCAGGCTGAAAAGGACGGACCATGCAGCGAGTGAAGCGCAGATACGGGCATTGGGGGCGCTCACTGAGCAGGTTCTTTGATTCATCGGGCCGGAGAGATGAGGTTGACATGCCCTGCCTGTCAACCAACATTGAAATTCTTGGCTGCTGATCTATAATGATTACGCCGAGCACACTGGACAGCAGGAGGCCGCTCCTGACATTCCAGTTCGACCGGTAATCAGGGTATAAGGCTTCAACAAGGCTTATTTACTGAGCCGGATTGGGTATTTTTGACCACGGACTTCGCGGCCCTCTGAACACAACAAGGCCAAAGATTGATCTCATGAGCATCTCCCGAGAACCTGAAAGCGACGCGGCCCATCCATCGTCCTCGATTGTCGTTACCGGAAGCTCCCTGGCGCCCCTGGAGGAGGCGCCTCCGGAGGAATCCTGGTTCGCCCTGTATGTCCAGGTCAACCACGAACGCGAAGTGACGAAGCGTCTGGAGCAAAAGGAAATCAACGCCTTCCTGCCGCTCATGGAACGTTGGAGTAAGCGGCGGGACCGGCGCAAGAAAGTCTCCGTACCATTATTTCCGGGGTACCTCTTCATCAGAACGGTACTCGACAACCCCACTCATGTTCACATCCTGAAGACTCCCGGAGCCTTGGTCCTCATCGGCAACTCCGAAGGGCCGGTAGCGATACCACCCTTTCAGATCGAAAGCCTGCAAACCATGCTCCATTCACCCCGGCCGATTCAGCTCAATCCTTATCTCAAGGAGGGTGATTGGGTGCAAGTCATCCGTGGGCCTCTGGCCGGATGCATGGGCATCCTCCTTCGGCAGAACCCGAAGAAAGGCCGACTGATCGTGAGTGTCGACATCATCTGCCGCTCAGTCAGCGTTGAACTGGACATGGAGGATGTGGAGCGCATCAGTGCGCCAAGTCCGTAATCATTGGGCATTCACCGAGTCACGGGACCATGATCGAGACTGGCAATCCATGGTTGCGTTCAGTGAGTGAAAAGGTGAGCTTCCACCCGACTGCCGGCGTCGAGACCTTCAACGTGAGCGGGAACGATCACATACCCGTCAGCACGCCCCAGCACGCTGATCATGGCCGATTTGCCAAAAAGTGGTCTGATCAGAAAGCCATCTCCCTCGCGAACCAGCGCCACCGGCACATAATCAGTGCGACCGTGAACTGAAGGCAAACGGCTGCTGAGAACGCCGTGCCGGGTATGCCCCACTTCCAGAATCGTACAGCCTTCCGCCATTCCCTGTAACACCGCCAGGCAGGGCAGAACCAAGGCGCGGCAGACCATCAACGCCGAAACCGGTTGGCCGGGCAGTCCCCAGAACACCTTTCGGCCGATCCGGGCCAGAATGGTTGGTTTGCCAGGGCGAATGGCAACCCCGTGGACCAGGAGTTCCGCCTCCTCGAATCCTTCGAGGACGCGCACGGTAAAATCCCTCATCCCCACCGAACTGCCGCCCGAAAGCATCACCACGTCATGATCGGCCAGAGCCTCCCGGCAAGCCGCTACCAGCGCTTCCAGGCGGTCTTCTACCACCGCCTGCAAACCGATGATCGCTCCCATTTCCTGGATTTCCGCGGCAAGGCTGTAGCGGTTGACATCACGAATCTTCCCCGGTGGCAGTACGGCCGTGGAAACCGATACGATCTCGTCCCCGGTGGAGAGTAAAGCCACCCGCGGTTGGCGAAAGACGTTCACGGTATTGATCCCCAGGGCGGCCAGCATGCCCACATCCTGCGGGCGGAGACGCCATCCTCGGGGCAACAGGACTTCACCCTGCGCGATGTCTTCCCCCTGTTTCAACACATTTTCGCCAGGCGCCACCGCTCGGGTCACTTCGACGGTTTGAGCATCGAGCAGCTGCGTGTATTCGACCATCACCACGGCATCGGCACCCGCCGGCAGCATGCCTCCGGTAGGAATGGCGACGGCCTGGCCGGGCTCGACCGTGAGCGAGGTGTCAGCACCCATGATCACTTCCCCACAGATTTCGAGCAGGGCTGGCAGGGTTTCCGAGGCACCGAAGGTGCTTCGTGCCCTCACCGCATAGCCATCCATCACCGCCCGGTTAAAATGAGGTACCGGCTCGGGCGCCCTCAGTTCCTCAGCCAGCATATGTCGACAGGCCAAATCAAGCTTCAGACCCTCTACCGGCAATGGCTCGATCTCACCCAATATTTCCAGCACTTCATCGACTGTCTTAACCTTGAGAAAATGCGTCATACTCGAAATCCTCTATGCAATATGCTGTCTGGTCTGAGGAATACCGCCAAGCACACCGTGAGAACCTGTCCCGGATCCGCCATGCCGTAACCTGCTGCCGATGCCGCCTGATACCGGTCGCTCCGCTACCTGGAGTTTGCATCCTCTATTCAGGTCATGTCTTGCTTCAGAACGTTTCTTTGCCGACAGCAAGAACAAATTCGCCAGAAGATCGATCATGGGGGAAGGCAATATTTCGCCACGTCTGATGGCTTCCTGACACTACCTGCGGAGGGGCCTGGGGGCAGATTCCGGCGGGATGCACCCGGAGGGGATAACCCTTTAGCGACTGCCCCCTCCGGAGAGGCTCTCATGGCAACGTTTCAGCGGCGGGAAAGCCGCCGCCGAAACGCTAATGTTGGTGCTCCATCGGTGTTGCAGGTTCTGATTAGATGACTTTGGCAAACGCTTCTTTGGCAATCCTGCCCATCTCGCCAAGGTTCTCGACCACCGTGATCCCGGCAGCCTGCATGGCCTTGATTTTGCCCTGAGCAGTTCCGCTCGAGCCACTGATGATGGCGCCAGCATGACCCATCCGGCGGCCAGGAGGAGCGGTGAGGCCGGCGATGAAGCCAATCACCGGTTTGGTTACGTTCGCTTTCACGAAATCGGCCGCGTCTTCCTCGGCCGATCCGCCGATTTCACCCACCATGATGATGGCCTTGGTTTCCGGATCAGCCTGGAATGCGGAGAGGCAATCGATAAAGTTGGTGCCGTTGACAGGATCACCACCAATACCGATAACCGTGCTCTGGCCGATGCCCATGCTGCCGATCTGGTGTACCGCTTCATAGGTGAGGGTTCCAGACCGGGAAACAATGCCCACGGGCCCAGGGGTGTGAATGTGGCCCGGCTGAATACCGATCTTGCACTGGCCGGGTGTGATGATTCCAGGACAATTCGGACCAATGAGGCGGCTCTTGCTGGTTTTCAGATAGTTCTTGACCTTCAGCATGTCCATCACCGGAATGCCTTCGGTGATGGCAACGATGATGGGAATGCCCGCCTCGATGGATTCCAGAATGGCATCCGCGCAGAAGGGAGGCGGCACAAAAACCATGGCTGCATTGGCGCCGGTCTCCTTGACCGCTTTCGCCACCGTGTTGAAAACCGGGATGCCTTCCACGTTCTGGCCGCCTTTGCCGGGGGTAACACCGGCCACCACGTTCGTGCCATAAGCCTTACAGTTCATGGTGTGGAACTGACCTTCACGGCCGGTAATGCCCTGAACCATTAATCTTGTATTCTTGTCCACCCAAATGCTCATGTGATCTCCCCCTTCTACCCTTTTGCGACGGCTGCAATTTTTTGGGCGGCGTCTGAGACGTCTTTTGCCGTTATCAGGTTAAGCCCGGACTTCTCCAGGATCTCCCGGCCCTGCTCCACATTGGTTCCTTCCATCCGGATGACCACGGGAACGTTGATGCCGACCTTTTTGGCCGCTTCGACCACACCATTGGCCAGCCGGTCGCACCGCAGAATGCCGCCGAAAATGTTGATCAGAACGCCCTTGACCGCGGGGTCGGCCAAGATAATCCGGAAACCGTTTTCCACCTGCTCGGCGCTGGCACCGCCGCCAACATCCAGGAAGTTTGCGGGGGCCGCCCCAGCCTGTTGGATGATGTCCATGGTCGCCATGGCCAGCCCGGCACCGTTCACCATATTGCCGATATTGCCGCCCGGCATCTTGATGTAGTTGAGATCGAACTTGGATGCTTCGACTTCGGACGGATCCTCTTCGTCGAGATCTCGATATTCGGCCACATCCTTATGGCGGTAGATGGCGTTGTCATCAAAGTTGATCTTGCCGTCCAGCGCGATCACCCGGTTATCCGAGGTGAGAACCAGTGGGTTGATTTCCACCAGGGAGCAGTCATAGTCCACACAAAGCTTGTAGAGCGCGGCAACCATAGTGTTGAACTGCTTGATCAGCTCGGGTTTCAGGTTCAAACCGAAGGCCAGTTCATTGGCATGGAAGCCCTTGAAGCCCAGCAGGGGATCAATGTAGACTTTGATAATCTTTTCCGGGGTCTTGGCGGCTACTTCTTCGATGTCCATCCCACCCGCTTCACTCGCCATGAACACGATCTTGGCGGTGCCGCGATCGGGAAGCACACTCAGATAGAGCTCCTTCTCAATGGGCAGACCCTCTTCCACCAGCAGCTTCTTGACCACCTTGCCCTCGGGACCCGTCTGATGGGTGACCAAGGTCATGCCAAGGATCTTCTTAGCGTAATCTTCGATCTCATCGCGATTCTTCGCCAGCTTGACGCCACCACCCTTGCCGCGGCCACCGGCATGGATCTGGGCCTTAACCACCACCGGAAAAGTCCCCAGCTCGGCACCAACGCTCTTAGCCTCGGCGACAGTGAAAGCCACGCTCCCACGAGGAACCGGGACCCCGTACTTCCTGAACAACTCTTTCGCTTGAAACTCGTGAATTTTCATAGTTCTCCTCGCTATCCCCGAAACAACTCCATCTGTGCAGACCTCAGCTCACCAACGAGAGCCCTCATAAAAAAGTAATCTGCTTCCCTTTGCTCAAGTAACCCTATAATGAAAACTCTCACAATGTCAAACGTTGTTTGCATTTTTTTGGCACCATCACAAAAGTCATATGCCTTGCAGCTGCATCGTGCCATGTGCTATACATTTCTGTGGATGTCGGTGTTTGAGAGGCTTTTGAAGATTGCACGCGGCCTCGTTCAGACCTGATCTAGGGGCTGTAACTTTTTTCTCGAGCTGGAGCTTGGAAGCGAGTCGACGCAAACAGGCAAACGAGGAGAACACCAGAGGAATTACCCGCCATGCAGTTTGAGTCCGTTATCGGGTTGGAAGTCCACGCGCAGCTGTTGACTGCGAGCAAGATTTTCTGTGGCTGTTCGACAAAGTTTGGTGCCAGTCCCAATATGAACACGTGCCCGGTGTGCCTCGGAATGCCCGGAGTGCTGCCCGTTCTCAACCGGCAGGTGGTAGAATTCGCCATGAAGATGGCCCTGGCCACCCATTGCACTGTTGCCCCTTGCAGCCAGTTTGCCCGTAAGAATTACTTCTACCCCGATCTTCCCAAGGGCTATCAGATTTCCCAGTATGAATTTCCTCTAGCCCGCGGCGGCTGGGTGGACATTACCACCGAGACGGGCACCAGGCGCATCCGGGTTCATCGGATCCACATGGAAGAAGATGCCGGCAAGCTGGTCCACGACGAATTTCAACCGATCAGCTATGTGGATTTCAACCGCACCGGCGTGCCCCTACTCGAAATCGTCAGCGAACCGGACCTGCGCACTCCGGATGAGGCGGTCGCGTATTTGAAGAGCCTGCGGGAAGTCCTGCGCTACCTCGAGATCTGTGACGGCAACATGGAAGAAGGCAGCATGCGCTGCGATGCCAATATTTCACTCCGACCGGTCGGAACCGAAGTCCTCGGCGTCAAGACCGAACTGAAAAACATGAATTCTTTCCGCAACGTGCAGCGGGCCCTCGAATTTGAGATCCGCCGTCAGGCGGCCCTGCTTCAGAGCGGGGAAGTGATTGTCCAGGAAACCCGGTTGTGGGATGCCACCCGCAATGTCACACTCAGTATGCGAGGTAAGGAAGAGGCCCATGACTACCGTTACTTCCCTGATCCGGATCTCGTCCCGCTTGCCATCCCCAGCGACTGGGTAACAACCCTGCGCAGCGCCCTGCCCGAACTGCCCGATGCCAGGCGCGATCGTTTCCTCAGGGAATATGGTCTCCCAGCCTACGATGCCCAGGTGCTCACCTCGTCCAAGGCCCTCGCCGACTATTTTGAAATGGCAGTCGGTTTTTTTCGGCAGCCCAAGGTGGTGAGCAATTGGATCATGTCGGAACTCCTGCGCCTGCTCAACCGCGACAACCGCGAGATTGAAGCGTGCCTCGTTTCGCCCGACAACCTTGCGGAACTGCTGCTCCTGATCGACGGCGGAACCATTAGCGGTAAAATCGCCAAGACCGTTTTCGAGGAGATGGTTGCCACGGGCCAGCGAGCCAGAACCGTGGTCGAGGAGAAGGGGCTCGTTCAGGTTAAGGATGAAAGCGCCATTGAGGCGGTGGTAGAGGAGGTGCTTGCGGAGAATCCGGCCGAAGTCACGCTCTATCGGGCGGGCAAGGAGAAACTGCTTGGCTTTTTTGTCGGGCAGATCATGAAAAAGACCAGAGGCAAGGCCAATCCAAAGCTGGTCAACGAGATTCTGTTAAAGAAGCTGTCATAGGGAAACCGCATATGCCTGAAACATGGATGCCCCCAATCTACTGGGATGGAGACGCCGTAGCGATCGTCGACCAGCGGGTCCTCCCCCACCGCGAGAAGGTCATTCGTTGTGTCACTCCCGGTCAGGTCATCACCGCCATCACCACGATGGCCATCCGCGGGGCTCCGGCGGTGGGCGTCGCCGGCGCCATGGCCATGGTCCTGGGCGCCCGCAACCTGCCGGACAGCGATCTCAAGGCTTTCAAACGCAAGCTTGCGGCCCTCAGCCAAAGGGTCAAGAATGCCCGCCCGACGGGCAACAATTTAAGCTGGGCGGTTGAAAGGATCCATTCCGTCCTCGTGGAAAACCCTGCTGCGAGTGTGGCGGAACTGCAGCAGAAGATCAGGGAAATGGCGGATCGTATTCTGGCCGAAGATGTGGAAGGTAACCAGGCCATCGGCCGCCATGGGCGGCAGGTCATTCCACGGGGCGCCAGGATTCTCACTTACTGCAACGCCGGGGCTCTCGCCACTGCCGATTACGGCACCGCGCTGGGAGTGATCCGTGCAGCCTTTGCCAGCGACCCCTCAATCCAGGTCTACGCCTGTGAAACCAGACCTTTTCTCCAGGGCAGCCGCCTCACCGCCTATGAACTGCGTTGTGCCGGCATTCCGGTTACGCTGATCACCGATAATGCCGTCGGCAGCCTGATGGGACAGCAAAAGGTGGATGTCGTGGTGGTGGGGGCCGATCGTATCGCCGCCAACGGTGACACCGCCAACAAGATCGGCACCTACATGGTGGCGGTTCTGGCACACCGGCATGACGTGCCCTTCTACATCGCGGCACCAAGATCAACCATTGACCCCGGCATAGCCGATGGTCACGCTATCCCCATCGAACAGCGCGACCCGCGCGAGGTGACCCATTTTTGCGGGCGAAGCGTTGCTCCAGCAGGGGTTGGCGCTCTCAATCCGGCCTTCGATGTAACTCCTCATGGCCTGATCTCAGGAATCATTACCGAGGTGGGCATCCTGAACAAGCCTTTTGGCAGGGCAATCCGCAAGGCCATGGAAATTTGACACAATGCCGGATGTCGGACACAGATGCGGTTTGCTGGGGTCTGATTCCGTGGACGATGGCTACCCGTTTTCAGGCGCCATTACCCATCCCTGAACAGAATCTCCAAGACCTCCTGCAAGGAGCGCACTGCCAGACAGCCCGCCGCCAGTTCCCGGGACAGATGATCGGCATTGTTGCGGGGAAGGAGGATCTTGCTAAACCCCATCTTGTTTGCCTCCATTGCCCGGATAGCGGTGTGGCCAACACCCCGAATCTCACCCGCCAGGCCAATCTCTCCCCAGATAACCAGCACCGGTGGCACCGGCCGATCCAGGTAGGAGCTGATTAAAGCGGTGCACATGGCAAGGTCGACTGCCGGTTCGAGCAGTCGGACCCCACCCGCAACATTGACGAAAACGTCGTGTTGGGCAAAATTGAAGCCGAGCTTCTTTTCCAAGACAGCCAGCAGGAGTGACAAGCGGTTGCTGTCCACCCCCATGCTGGTACGCCGCGGCTGCAGCCAGCCGGTGGCACTCACGAGGGCCTGCAATTCCACGAGCAGCGGGCGAGTGCCTTCCACCGAGCAGGCCACCACCGACCCCGAGACCCCGCATGGTCTCTCCGCAAGCAGCAGTTGCGAAGGATTCGGAACCTCCTCCAGACCGGTCTCCTTCATCTCGAAGACCCCCACCTCATTGGTGGAGCCATAGCGGTTCTTAACGGCCCGCACCAAGCGGAAGGTGTGAGTGCGGTCGCCTTCGAGGTAAATGACCGTGTCCACAAGGTGTTCAAGTGCCCGCGGCCCGGCGATGGCGCCTTCTTTGGTGACATGGCCGACGAGGAAGATGCCAAGGTTGCGCTCCTTGGCCTCCCGCATCAGTCGCGCCGCGCATTCCCGTACCTGACTGATGGCACCCGGCGCGACGTCGAGGGCGCGGGTGTGGAGGGTTTGGATGGAATCCACCGCCAGGATTTCCGGGCGGTTTGCTTCAACCGCGGCAAGCACTGCTTCGAGAGTGTTCTCCGCGAGGATATAGAGGTTCGAGGCGCCGATACCCAGGCGCAGAGAACGGAGCTTGAGCTGCTGCGGGCTCTCCTCGCCGGTCACGTAGAGTACCCGCCGGGTGGCGGCATGGCGGGCCATCGCCTGGAGAAGCAGGGTAGATTTGCCGATACCGGGGTCACCAGCCAGCAAGATGATGGAACCGGGCATGAGGCCGCCTCCAAGCACCCGGTCCCATTCCCCGATTCCGCTGAGAAGACGGTCTTCCAGGTCAAAAGGAATCTCCGCCAGCAGCTGCGGCGCACCACCCGAGCTCAAATTCATGTCACGAGATGGCTTTTTAACCGCAATTTCTTCCTCGAGACTGTGCCAGCTCTGGCAATCGGGGCAGCGCCCCAGCCATTTGGGGCTGACATGTCCGCACTGCTGACAACGGAAGACGGTTTTCTGACCAGCCATGGAGACCTCTCCTCCGACCATCCATTGTTCGACTTCTCAGTGATGTTTGGTTGACAAAAGGTGCTCTATTGCTTATATGCTGAGTCTGCTTTCTGAAGCAAATGGGAAGTTTTGTTCAGCAATGAATGGATGGGCGAAGAGAGGAGCTTTTCTGATGGCAGGAAAGAACATCATGGAAGTTAGCGACGGCAATTTTGAGCAGGAAGTATTGCAGTCGGACGTACCCGTTCTGGTAGATTTTTGGGCGCCCTGGTGCGGACCCTGCCGCGCCATTGCTCCCCTCATCGATGAGCTGTCAGGAGACTATGCGGGTAAGCTCAAAGTGGCCAAGTGCAATGTAGATGAGAACCCCAAGACGCCGTCTCGATACGGGATCCGCGCCATTCCAACCCTGATCATCTTCAAGGGCGGCAATGTGAGTGAACAAATTACCGGGGCCGTGGCCAAGTCCCAGATCTCGGCCGCCATTGACAAAGCTGTCGCCTGACCCGGGCGGTCGCCGAGAGTGAGGTGCCGGTCACAAGCGGGCCTCTGATTGATAACTCATGGCTTTGTTGTTTTTCTCATTTGCGGACCCTTCATCAAAACCATGCCGGGCCCTCATGTTTAATCATGCCTCAACATTCGACAAGGGCGCATCGCTGCAGCCTGCCGGTGCTCCCTCAAGATGGGTCCTTCGGCTTCCTCCCTGTTTCCAAGAGGCAGGGATGGTTTAGTTCCATGATATCGGAAAACCTCATGCATCGTTTCTCCGAACCTGTGAAGAAGTTGTGGCCGATCACCGCAACTCTGCTCCTGCTGATGCTGCTGCCTGTAATGAATGGCTGCGACAGCTATCTTGTGAATTTCTACTTCGGTGACACTTTCAGCAAGGGATCCTCGAGTTCCGTCGAGAAGAGTGCCGAACAGCTGGCCGTTGACGGTATGCAGAAGATGCAAAAGCAGGACTACGACGACGCCGTCAAGGATTTCCAGCAGTTGAAAGAGCGCTATCCCTACAGCAAGTACGCCATGCTGGCGGAACTAAAGCTCGGGGACGCCCGCTTTTACAACAAGGAATATCCCGAGGCTGCTATTGCCTATGAGGAATTCGCCAGGCTGCACCCGCGCAATGAAGTGATTCCCTATGTCCTGTATCAAATCGGCATGTGCCATTTCCTCTCTTTCTCCTCGGTGGATCGGGATCAGGAGGAAACACAGCTGGCAATGGAGGCATTCCAACGCCTGATTCGAGCCTTTCCCGATTCAGAATATGCAATGAAGGCCAAAAAACAGCTCTACGAATGCCAGAAGCGCATCACTGCTCATGAATTCCATGTTGGACGACTCTATTTCATCATGGGAGAATACTACGCAGCGCGGGAACGGTTGGACCTGGTCAGCCGAAAATATCCACAAGCGGTCAAGGATCTGGGATACGAGGAGGAGGTCAACCGGATGCTTGCCGCCAGTCAGAACCGCGTGAATGAGGGAGGCAAGAAACCAAGCTTTTGGACTCGCTGGGGATTTTAAGAAGATTTTTATATTATTGACAAACGAAAAAACTCCTTTAGAGTTGAGCGGTTCCCATTGGAGCTTGGACCCCCTTCCCTAGGGAGAAACCTCGACCTCTTACCAGGTAGAACCTCTGAATAGATAAAGAAAAAAGAGAACAATTCCCAGTCCCTCGAAAATACCGTTCCCGAAGAATCATGCCGCTGTAAGACGCATCATGATGGGAGAATCGGGTCCCGGTGCATGCGAGACCACCCCTAGATGGAGTTGACCGAGATGTCGCAAACCACACAAAACACTCAGGAGACCACCCCAAAGCCGGTAAAGGACGGAGAAGCACCCGAACTGCCGCGCAACGAGATGAACCTGGTGGAGCTGAAAAGCAAGAACATTAGGGAACTCATGACCATCGCCAAGGCTCTCAATATCGACGGCGCCAGCGCCATGCGCAAGCAGGAACTGATCTTCGCGCTCCTGCAGGCCCAGGCGGAAATGAGTGGGCTCATTTACGGCGAAGGGGTCCTGGAAATCCTGCCGGATGGCTTCGGATTTTTGCGCAGTCAGAACTACAACTACCTCCCCGGACCGGATGACATCTACGTGTCACCGTCCCAGATTCGCCGTTTCAGCCTGCGAACGGGGGACAGCATCTCCGGCCAGATCCGCCCCCCCAAAGACAACGAACGCTATTTTGCCCTTCTCAAGGTCGAGGCCGTCAACTACGAAGACCCTGAGGTGGCAAGGGATAAGATCCTTTTTGACAACCTCACGCCCCTTTACCCCGACCGCCGGGTCAAACTGGAAGCCGTTGCCGACAACCTCTCGACACGGGTCATGGACCTGTTGACTCCCATCGGCTTCGGGCAGCGCGGCCTGATCGTCGCTCAGCCTCGCACCGGCAAGACCATGCTCCTGCAAAATATCGCCAACGCTATCTCGGTCAACCATAAGGAAGCCTATCTCATCGTGTTGTTGATCGATGAACGCCCGGAAGAAGTAACCGACATGCAGCGCAACGTGCGCGCCGAAGTGGTGAGTTCTACCTTTGACGAACCTCCTCAGCGCCATGTGCAGGTGGCGGAAATGGTCAGTGAAAAGGCCAAGCGGCTGGTGGAACACAAGCGGGATGTAATCATCCTCCTGGACAGCATTACGCGCCTGGCCCGCGCCTATAACACGGTCGTGCCCCCCAGCGGCAAAATCCTCTCCGGAGGGTTGGATTCCAACGCCCTGCATCGCCCCAAGCGCTTCTTTGGTGCGGCCCGGAATGTGGAGCAGGGCGGCAGCCTGACCCTGATCGCGACAGCCCTTATCGACACCGGCAGTCGCATGGACGAAGTCATCTTTGAAGAATTCAAGGGCACCGGCAATATGGAAATAGTGCTCGATCGCAAGCTAGCGGACCGCCGCATTTTCCCGGCCATTGACATCAACAAGTCCGGCACGCGCAAAGAGGAACTGCTGATCCCACCGGACGATCTCAATCGGATCTGGATCCTCAGAAAATTGCTCTCCCCTCTGAACCCCATCGATGCCATGGAGTTTCTCCTGGACAAGATGCAGGGCACAAAGAATAACGCCGACTTCCTGGCGTCCATGAACCGCTGAACGATCGAGCAGGTGATTCGAAAAAGAGCTTGAGTAAGTTCCGGCTTGGAGTATAATAGTTATTTCCGAATGCCCAAGACCGAGTGAGGAGGAAGAGAGTTTATGAAAGAAGGAATTCATCCAGCCTATCATCAGACAGTTATCCGCTGCGCCTGCGGCAGCGAAATACCCACAGGCTCCACCAAGCAGGAAATCAGGGTCGAAATCTGTTCCAAATGCCATCCTTTCTACACCGGTAAACAGAAGCTGGTTGATTCTGCCGGCCGCATCGAAAGGTTTCGCAGGAAATACGAAAAATTTCAGTCTAAAGGTGCCTAGGTCTCGACATCCGAACATCCTCCCGAACTGAACCCAGCTTATCCTTACTGACAGCCCCTGGGAAGTGAAGGTGGGCCACTACTGCTATGTTTAACCGCCTGGAAAGTGTAGAAGAAAAATACCTGCAGCTGGAGCAGGAGCTCAGCAAGCCGGAAATACTGGCTAATCAGAAGGAATATCAGAAGGTTACTCGGGAACACGCAGAAATGTCGCCGGTGGTTGAGGCCTATCGCCAGTATCGCAAGCTGACTCAGCAGATCCTGGAGAACCAGCAGATGCTCGAAGCCGAAACCGATCCTGAAATGATCGAGCTCATCAGACAGGACCTCACCAGCTTGCGCAATGAACTCGACGCCACCGAGATGGGGCTCAAGCTCATGCTGGCGCCCAAAGATCCCATGGATGAGAAAAATGTCATCCTCGAGATCCGGGCCGGCACCGGCGGTGACGAAGCAGCGCTTTTTGTGGCCGACCTTTTCCGGATGTATTCCCGCTATGCCGAGTTGCGCCGGTGGCGGGTGGAGATTCTGGATGCTCACCCCACTGGCATTGGCGGGTTCAAGGAGATCATTGCCGGAGTCAACGGTCAGGGCGCCTTCAGCCGGCTCAAGTATGAACGCGGCGTGCATCGGGTTCAGCGGGTCCCGGTAACGGAAAGCCAGGGGCGCATCCACACTTCCGCAGTTACCGTGGCGGTTCTTCCGGAAGCTGAAGAAGTCGATGTCTATATCGATCCCAATGACCTGCGCGTCGACGTGTTTCGCTCTTCCGGCCCCGGCGGCCAGAGCGTCAACACCACGGATTCGGCCGTCCGCATCACTCACCTGCCCACTGGCCTGGTGGTGATCTGCCAGGACGAGAAATCGCAGTTCAAGAACAAAGCTAAAGCCTTGAAGGTCCTCCGCGCTCGACTCCTGGACCAAATGCAGATGGAGCAGGAAGCCAAAATCGCCCAGGACCGGAAAAGTCAGGTTGGCACGGGAGATCGGAGCGAACGGATTCGGACCTATAATTTTCCCCAAAATCGTGTTTCCGACCATCGCATCAACCTCACCCTGTATCGCCTGGACGCCGTTCTCGATGGGTCCCTCGATGATATCATCGATCCCCTGAACACCTACTTTCAGGCAGAGGCTCTCAAAGGCCTCGATCTCGCCTAGCATACCAGCCTCTGAGAAAAAACCGAGGCCACCCCAATGACTCAGCCCGGCTCATGGAAGTGACGGATGGATGAGAAATGGACCGTACTCAAGGTGCTCCAGTGGACCACCGCCTTTTTTGAACGCAAGCACCTCGAACAACCCCGGGCCAGCGCCGAAGTCCTTCTTGCTCACGTCCTCAGGATGGAACGCTTGCAGCTGTATCTCAATTTTGATCGCCCCCTTACCTCTGCCGAACTCACCGCCTACCGCGCCACCATTCAGCGGCGGGCCGCGCGGGAACCGACCCAGTACATCACAGGCAAGCAGGAATTCTGGTCACTGGAGCTGGAAGTCACACCGGCGGTGCTCATTCCCCGCCCGGAGACTGAAGTGCTCGTGGAAAAAACTCTGGAACTGGCAGGTGATTCGGGCAAATGCGTGCTCGACCTGGGCACCGGCTCAGGAGCAGTCGCCGTGGCCCTGGCCCATGAGCGTCCTAATCTGAAAATCATCGCATCCGACCGGTCCCTTGCCGCACTGCAGGTTGCTCGACGCAATGCCTTGCGCCATCACCTCCAACACCGCGTGGCGTTTGTTGCCACCGATCTGTTGACGGGTTTCGCTTCCGCCCCGGCACCGTTCCATATCATTGTCAGCAACCCTCCCTACATCGGTGAAAGAGAATTACCCTCTCTCGCCCCAGAGATAATAGAATACGAACCGAATTCCGCTCTGATGGCAGGTCCTGACGGACTTGCCGTAATCCGGCGAATTATTGGTGAAGCACCAAGCTATCTAAAGAACGAAGGGTCTCTTCTCCTGGAAATTGGTGCAGGACATGCGGAAGAGCTTCGTGAGGAACTGGCGAAGGTCTCCAGCTTTGTTCATTGTGAATTTCTGCGAGATTATTCCGGGATCCTCCGGATTCTACATCTACAGAAGGGTCACAACTCTTAGGCCATGGGCTCATGGCTTTTTGACAACAGGGATAGAGGTAGACAAGGTCTGAGCAATGCCATCACCGGTCACAACTCATTGCTTTTTTGAGGAAACCAATGGATAAACTCGTCATTGAAGGCGGGGTGAAGCTCGATGGAGAAATAGCCATCAGCGGCGCCAAGAATGCCGCGCTTCCCCTCATGGCTTCAGCCCTGCTGGCCAGCGGCCGGCATACCCTGACCAATGTTCCCCGGCTCCAGGACATCCGCACCATGCAGGTGCTGTTGACAAACATGGGGGTTGTTTGCCGCCACGGCAGCGAACTCGACCTCGATACCTCGAACATTCGTTGCTGTGAGGCCCCGTACGAGCTGGTAAAGACCATGCGAGCCTCGGTCCTGGTGCTCGGTCCTCTCGTTGCCCGGCACGGCCGGGCTCGGGTATCACTTCCGGGAGGATGCGCCATTGGCGCGCGACCGATCGATCTCCACCTGAAAGGGCTGCACCAGATGGGGGTGAACATCGAACTCGAGCACGGCTATGTCAATGCCAGAGCCACCAGGCTGAAGGGTGCGGTGATTGACTTCGAACAGGTGACTGTTACCGGCACCGAAAACCTCATGATGGCCGCAACCCTCGCTGACGGGGTAACCGTCCTTCAGCATGCCGCCCAGGAACCGGAGGTCGTAGCCCTGGCTGCCTATCTGGGCAGGATGGGAGCCCACATTGAGGGGGCAGGCACCTCGGAAATCAAGATTGAAGGAGTCAAAGAGCTCATTCCGAATAGCTTTGCGGTGATCCCCGATCGTATTGAAGCAGGAACCTATCTGGTGGCAGCCGGGATTACCGGTGGGAGGTTGCAGCTGACTGCCTGCTGCCCCGAGCATGTGGGGGCGGTGATCGAGAACCTCACCCTGGCGGGCCTCGAGATTGTGAGCCATGGAGATCGCATGGAAGTCCGACGCCGGTCGGAAATCCAGAGCGTCAACGCTCAAACTCAGCCCTATCCCGCCTTTCCTACCGATATGCAGGCTCAGTTCATGGCACTGATGACCCTAGCCCGTGGGACGAGCTGCATCACCGAGCAGATTTTCGAGAACCGGTTCATGCACGTGCTGGAACTCAAACGCTTGGGCGCGGATATCGAACTCGAAGGGCGAACGGCGGTGGTACGGGGGGTACCGAAGCTGTCGGGAGCTCCGGTCATGGCAACGGATCTCCGCGCCTCCGCCTCGCTGGTGCTCGCTGCGTTGGCTGCCGACGGGGTTACGGAAATACACCGCATCTATCACCTCGACCGGGGCTACGAGGCCATCGAGAATAAACTTGCGGCGGTAGGCGCCCGAATTCGCCGTGAAAAAGCCTGATGGTTTGTCCTTTGTCCTCCCGGCCGATGGGCTGACAATGGCCACTGACTGCGGTGAAAAGGCAGTCGGTCTCTTAAACGCAGTGCTCCTGTCGCAATGACCGATGATGAAACCTTTGGTCCACCATGCCTGGCCGCGTCACTTCTGCTGGCTCGTCATGGCCTTCATGGCTGGGATTGTGGCGGAACACGAATCCTCGTGGTCCGTTCCGGCAGCGGGAATTTGGTCGGCAGCTGTCCTGTCAATGCTGCTGCTGATGGTCGGGATCTTTCGCCGGAGCCGTTGGGGGCACACTCCGGTGCTTTCCCTGCTGCTCTTCTTCACCCTGGGATTGGTGGCCGGGCACCTGGACCGCCCGGAACTTCCTTACCCCCCCAGCCTTGAACCGTTTTTCGAGAATCAGCAGACTCCCCTTATCGGCAGGATCAGCTCGCCCCTCGACTTCTATCCGGATCGATCTCGCCTCACGGTACAGCTGGAGGCAGCCATCCGGGGCGGCCAAAGCCATCCGATAACAGGGGGCATTCTCCTCACTCTGGATATGGCTCCCATGGCAGACCCCAATTGGTTTCCGGGCGATCAGCTGTTATTCCGCGCCAACCTCAGGCCTTTCCGCAATTTCAGCAACCCCGGCGGATTTGATTACATTCGCAGTCAGGCTGAACAGGGGCTGTTCGCACGAGCCTACCTTGCCGATGAGCGGTTCATGGTCAAGCTCAGACACGGAACCGTGGCTTTTCCTGGATCCTGGCTGCAGGAGGCAAGAGAACGCCTGGAACGGTTCCGCCAGGGCGCTCTGATTTGGCTACAACACCATCTTCTCCCGGATGAAGCGGCTTTCTATGCCGGCCTGTTACTCGGCTACCGGAACCTTCTCTCCGACTCCTGGCGGGAACATCTCAACCGGGCCGGAGTCACCCACCTGCTTTCCATATCGGGTTTGCATCTGGGACTGGTCAGTCTTCTCGTCTTCGGGATGGTGCGGTGGCTCATCCGCCTGCTCTATCCTGCGGTTTTGCAGCGGCTTGATGATAAGCGCCTGGCGGTCTTTCCTGCCCTTTTGGCAGCCGCGAGTTACGCCTTCGTCGCGGGCTTTGGGGCGCCTCCCATCTGGCGCTCCATGATCATGCTCACCATCTGCTTCGGAGCCGCCTGCTGGTACCTCGCCCCTGACCCATTTTCCGTCCTGGCGGCATCGGCCCTGCTCATCCTGCTGGTCGCCCCCAACAGCCTCTGGCAGGTGTCCTTTCAGCTGACTTTTCTTTGCATGTTTGCCATCTTCATCCTCTATCCGAGGTTTAAACCCGTTCACCTCACCTCCACTCATCCAGGTCTGACCCGCACCAGCTTTCCGGGAAGATTCATCGCCCCTTTCGAGGAAGCCTTCTGGCTTTCCGTGGCAGTGAACATCCTGATCCTTCCCCTCACAGCGTACTACTTTCAGGGCATATCGGCGGCTGGCTGCCTTGCCAATATCTTCCTGGTGCCCCTCACGGGTTTCCTGGTGCTCCCCACCGGCTTGGTCAGCCTGTTGATCTATGCTGTGAATGAGAACCTGGCGGTGCCGCTCCTCCAGGTCGGCGGCTGGTTCCTCAAGCTGTTCGAGGCACTGGTGATCTGGTTCAGTCAACACTCCTGGAGCTACTTCTGGGTCGGGAGGTTCTCACTGGTCACTCTGCTGGCCTTGTATGCCGGGCTGGCGATGCTGTTGTGCCCCTGGCGCTGGCGGTTGAAAGCAATCGGCCTCACCGCAATGCTCTCTGTCAGTTTGCTTGTCAGTCTCATTCACTCAGCCCAGCCGGGGTTCCGGCAGCCGGGAATGCTTGTGGTAACGGCCCTCGATGTGGCACAGGGTACCGCGACGCTGGTATGCTATCCAGATGGGACCACCATGCTGGTCGACGGCGGAGGCTTTCACAGTGACTCGTTCGATATGGGACGGGGAGTATTAGCGCCTTTTCTGTGGCATTCCGGGATCCGGAAACTCGATTACGTGGTGCTCTCCCACGACCACCCCGACCATCGCAACGGCCTCCGGTTTATCCTTTCCCATTTCGACGTGGGATGCTATTGGGAAAGCGGGCTGACCGAAGCCGCAGGAGGAGTGAGTGAACTGACCGGGATCGCCGCGAAACGCCGCATTCCCGTGAAAACGCTGGGCGATCTTTTTGGAACTCACAGCATAGATGGATGCGAGCTCAGAGTCACCCACCCCAACCCGGGTTACCTGGCAGAAAAATGGGACCGGCTTAACCTGAATAACGCTTCGCTGGTGCTGCACATCGTTTGCGGCAGGACCAGTGTGGTCCTGCCGGGAGATATCGACCAGAGCGTAGAAGCGGAACTCTTCCGGGACCAGCCCCCCTCTGATCAGCTCCTTCTGTTTTCCCCCCATCACGGCAGCGCGCACTCGAATTCGGCCCGCCTGTTCGATGCGCTTCGACCGCAGGCGGTCATCTTCTCGTGCGGCTACCGCAACCCATTCGGTCTGCCAAGCCCGGCCGTGTTGGCAGAGTGCGCGAAGCGCGGCATTCGCTATTTTCGCACGGATCACGACGGAGCGATTCGGGGCATATCCGACGGCAATCGCTGGAAAGTAGAGCCGGTAAAGGCTCACAGGAACTGAACACCAGAGTCCCCATAATGGCAAGAGAGGACTACTATGCTGAGGAAAATCAAGAACCTGCTCAAACCGTTGAGCTCCACTCCACTCCACCCTCAGTGGGTGTCAGCCCGACACCAGGGACGCATCCGGCAATTGGTGGCAGAAGCGATGCAGGGTCCGGTGGTGCTCGATCTTGGCTGCGGCACGAAATGGTCTCAGGAGCTGCTGCCCACATCCTGGCGCTACGTAGGACTGGATTATCCCGAGACCGCGCAGTGGTACGAAGCAAAACCGGATGTCTTTGGCGACGCTCAGTATCTGCCGTTTGCCGACTGCACTATGAACACGATCCTGATGCTGGATGTTCTGGAACACATCCCCAATCCCCGTCAGGCCCTTGCTGAAGTTTCCCGCTGTCTTGCTCGAAAGGGATCGCTGATCCTCATCGTCCCCTTTCTCTATCCCATCCATGATGCCCCTCACGACTATCAACGCTGGAGCGTCTATGGCCTGAAAAAGCTGGCGGGCGAGCACGGGCTTATGACTGCAAAGGAAAACTATAGCGGCAACCCGCTGGAAACGGCAGCTCTCCTCGGCAACATCGCCCTGACCAAAACCGTTTTCAACTGGATTTCCAAGCGGCACCCGGCCTCGCTCCTGGTGCTGGTGCTGCCCTTCGCTCTCCTGGCGAGGAACTTATGCGCCTGGCTATTGGGCAGGATCGCCCCCGAGGACGCCATGATGCCCATCAGCTATCAGCTGGTACTTCGGAAAGAATAGTAACGAGTAGGAGGTTAAAGGAAGCGTTTTGTGTCCTTCCTGCTCTTCGTGGCACAGGCGCATACTGGATTCCCGGACATCCTATGAGCGCGGGGCGGCGGCCAGATCAGCGACCACCCCCCTGACGCTCCTGAATTCATGTTTGAACCAGGTTTTGAGGAAAGTGTCGTCGGCCACCAACTCTGGCGGGTCCCCTGGGCGAATCGGCTTTTCCAGCACAATCACGCTCTTCCCAAAAGCGTCCTCAACCGTTGTCAGCAGTTCCCGTACCGACGTACCCCGCCCCTGGCCCACATTGGAGACGAGTCGTTCCTGCGCCACGATCACGTCGAGCGCTCGGATGTGTGCCAGAGCCAGATCCATAACGTACACATAATCCCTCACCGCCGTTCCATCCGGGGTGGGATGATCGGTGCCGAACAGAGTGAAAGTGCCGCCCGTCTGGACCGCGCGAATCAAATTCGGCAGCACGTGGGTCTCCGGTTCGTGCCGCTCGTAGACCTCCCCCTCCGGATCGTTGCCGATCACGTTGAAATAGCGCAGGGCCGCAAAATGCAGACCGATGACCGGAGCTACCGCCATGATCGCTTCCTCGCACTGCAATTTAGAACGCCCGTAAGGGTTGGTCGGTTCTTGCGGATGGTTCTCGCGGATGGTTTTACTCTTGGCATTGCCATAGGTGGCGCACGAACTGGAAAAGACCAGCTTCCCGGTCCCGGCCCTTTTCATGGCCTTGAGCAGGGCTATGGTCCCGCAAACGTTGTTGTCGAAGTATTCTTCCGGGAGCCTGGTGGATTCCTCGACATAGGCTTTGGCGGCAAAGTGGATTACGGCGCCCACCTCAAAGGCCGTCAAGGCCTGAAACAGAGCCTCCTCATGGCGGATATCGCCGTATACGAAAGGACCGAATTTCACCCATTCCGCCCATCCATTGGAAAGATTGTCAAAGACAATGGGAGTATGCCCAGCCCTCTTGAGTAGTTTGGCAGTGTGCGAGCCAATGTAGCCTGCACCACCCGTTACCAGAATATTCACAAATACCTCCTCTTTAGCGGCTTCCTCAGCCCATCCTTGCGAGCCCCACCGGGACACATCACCAATGTCCCCTCACCGTATATTCCCAGCCATCAATCAACGCCAGCTAATGGCCGGCGGCTTGCGCAGTGGCAGGCGATGATAGCTGAACTTGGGGTAACCCACCATCATGCTGCCAAATGCCTGATGCCCCGAGGGAAGAGCCAGGGCCTCCTGCATGGGTGGAAAGCTGGTCGCCGTAACATTGAAATACCCTGCCCAGCAAGTCCCCAGGCCCATGCTGGTTGCAGCCAGTTCCAGGTATGTCAGGGCAATGGTGCAGGCGTGAGGAGCCATCCGATTCCCTGCTCCAGCGTGAGCAACAATCACCGCCGGTGCATCTCGAAGAATGACATCCTTCCCCTGCTCCCACCGCTGAACCAGCTTGTCCATATGCATGGGGACGGCAACTTGCGGCATGTTGACAATCATCCAGCGTGCCCAGTCGACCACGATTGCCGCGAGTTTTCGCAATTCTTCCCGGTTATCCAGCACCAACCACTCGACACACTGGGAGTTGTGTCCCGATGGAGCATACCGGGCAACCTCGATGAGGCGGGTGATGTCCTCCCGCGGCACCGGCCGGTCCTGGTAGACCCTTATGGAGCGGCGACTGCGCAGAAAATGCTCGCCCTGCTCAGCGCTCAACTGAAAATCCTTGCGAAAGGGAGGGCACTCTGCAACGGGCATCTCACGATGAGTCAGACTGCCTGTCGGGCACACCGCCACGCAATGGCCGCAGCGCACGCACAACTCCTCCGCCCCCGCGACGGGGGCAGGATACCCGCCCTTCTCAAATGCAATGATCCCCATCGGACACACTGCGGCACAGATTCCGTCCTGCTGACAGATCTGCTGATCGACTTCGAATAGATGCATGTTCAGTCTCCCCAAAGAATTCTCGGCAGCACGCAGGTTCCCCTCTTCCACTACTTTCCCTGCTTCTTTCCCCACTGACATGACCGCCCAGGGACTGCAAATTATCAATAGAGTAGCACAGTACCATTACGGATCATTGCATCACGTTATCAGTGAGAAAGAAAGAATTATGTGCTATGCATTCTAGCGATTTGACAGGATGGAAACAACCCGTTTGGGAGTAAGCGGTTGGACGGCGTGGATTGCGGACGAAGAGCGATCATGGCCCGAGCCACCAGGCCTCATGTACTGTTGCTCAACCCACCGGTGGTCAAGCCTTCGGAACCACCGCCGGGTCTGGCGCGACTCGCCGGGGCCCTGCATCATTTCGGCATTCCGTGTAAGGTGGTAGACTTGAATCTCGAGGGATTGTTCAACTTGATGGATACCCCTCGGGTGGACTCCGACCGGTGGACCCAGCGGAGCTTTCGCCATCGCTTGACGAACCTTGACGCTCTGAGGGGTCCCGATCTCTACCGGAATTTCGATCGCTATCATCGTTCCGTGATGGACTTGAATCGCGTCATTGAAAAGACGCCTGCCATCTCCGGGTTTCATCTCACCCTGGTCAATTTTCAGCATCGCATCTTGTCGCCGGTGAACAGCCGAGATCTCCTTCGGGCTGCGGAAGTGCCTGAAGAGAATCCTTTCTTCCCCTATTTTGAACTGCGCCTGACCACTCTGATCGGCGATAAAAACCCAACGATTGTGGGTCTCTCATTAAATTATCTGAGTCAGGCCCTTTGTACTTTTGCCCTGATCGGCCTGCTGCGAGGCCGATTCCCTGGCTTGAGCCTGGTCCTCGGCGGCGGACTGGTGACTTCCTGGGTACGGAGACCAGGCTGGAAGAACCCCTTCTCCGGTCTGGTGGATCATTTGGTGGCAGGACCGGGAGAGTTGGCACTGCTCTCTCTTGCCGGCCTACAGCATGCTGAAGAGCGTCATTTCATACCGAATTTTGACTATGCCACAACCCCATTTCGCGACACTGAAAAGGACAGCGGCGGAGATTCCGGTTTGCAGCACCCGGCACCCGGCACTTTCCACCCCTCACTTTTCACGTTTCACGCCTCACGTCTCACACCTCGCTCACCCTATCTGGCCCCGGGCTTCGTTCTTCCCTACAGCGCCGCAGGCGGCTGCTACTGGAATCGATGCGCCTTCTGCCCCGAACGGGCAGAAGCCAATCCATACCTGCCAATTCCCGTCGATCGCGTCGTCACGCAACTGCAGGTCCTTGCCCAGACAACGACCCCAGTCCTCATTCACCTGCTCGATAATGCTCTGAGTCCCCCGTTGTTGAAGGCTCTGGCAACCAATCCCATGGGAGTTCCCTGGTATGGTTTTGCCAGGATCACCGAACAATTTGTGGATGAGGATTTTTGCAGGACGCTGCAACATTCGGGATGCGTCATGCTGCAGCTCGGGGTCGAATCAGGTGATCAGGGCGTACTCGACCATGAAGGAAAGGGAATCGATCTGAGTGTTGTGGCACGAGCCCTGAAAAACCTCAGGACCGCGGGAATCGCAACCTATGTCTACCTGCTCTTCGGGACTCCCAGCGAGACCATTGTGGAAGCTCGAAAAACCCTGCAATTCACGGTGGCTCACGCTGCGGAAATCGGCTTTCTCAACCTGGCTGTCTTTAATCTTCCCATTTATGGACCGGAAACCGACAAGTTACGGACAAGGATGCACTACGAAGGCGACCTCTCTCTCTACGTCGGGTTTGATCACCCCAGGGGCTGGCACCGGGCTCAGGTGAGGCAGTTTCTGGACAAGGAATTCAAACGGCACCCGGCAGTCGCCCCGATCATCCGGCGCGATCCGCCTTTTTTCACATCCAACCATGCCCCTTTCTTCGCGCCCTGAGGGGAATGCCTTCGGCGCTCTGTTCCGCCCTGATGGATTGCTGAGAGGAATGTTCTCCTGTCACGTGCCATTATCGCGCGGGAAGGACAAAGGGGGCTTTTCCTTCCTTGCGGCGCAACAGCACATAAAAGGCCCCGGCACCACCGTCATAGGAGCGCGCCGAGGCGAAAGCCAGCACCAGCCGCCGCAGCGGGGCGTGGGTAAGCCATCGCACCAGTTCCTGCTTCAGCACCGGTTCGCGTTCCCGTGAATTGAGTCCCCGGCCGGAAACAATAAGAACGCAGCGGTACCGTTGTGCGAAGCTCCGGTTCAGAAAACGGATCACCGTGTCGTGGGCTTCCTGGCAGGTGCAACCGTGCAGATCGACATAGTCCTGATAGCTGAAAAGCCCCCGCTTCAGGTTTTTGATGAGCTCGGGGGAAAGTCCCACAACCGCGCCGTCCACATACTCATCCGAACACCAGAGCTCGAAGGGAGCTTCACCTCTCACCAATTCGACTAAGTGCCGGCGGACCTCGGCATCCTCCTGGGCTAGAAACCGGGGGGCGCTCTTGGTCGATGAGGGCGGCGGAACCTGCTGTGGTTTGCTGCTGCACAGTGGCTTGACATCGACCATGGCACTGCGGAAGAGGAGGTCCGGATCCTCGGGACAATCCGGTTGGGGAGGCGATGCCCCTTCCGACGGTGGAGGAGCACCCTGGTCTTTCGTGAGACGCGGCAGATGTTGATCTAAGCCAAGAAAGGGAGTATAGAAACCATCTGGACGGTGGTCCTTGTGGGAGGAGCGAGTTTTCGAACCGGAACTGCGATCCTTTCTGACAGCCATGACTTCGCCTCAGTGTGCGTCATTTCATATCATACGGGGAGCTCTCGGGAAAGTTATTCATGGACTCAGCAGTGGTTGTTGAGACCGCCTCTCAACTGGCAGATTTCCTCGAACACGTCTCGACCGTTCCTCATATCGCCATCGATACCGAATCCAACAGTTTCTACGCCTATTTTGAGCGTATCTGTCTACTCCAGGTATCGACCAGTGACTGCGACTACATTCTCGATCCACTGGCACTGACGGACCTGGGGGCTTTCGGAAGCATTCTTGCAGATGCGAAGATCGAAAAAATCTTTCATGCCGCCGCCAATGATGTGCTTGGCCTGAAGCGCGACTATCAGTTTCAGGTCGACAACCTGTTCGATACGGCTATTGCCTGTAAGCTGCTTGGGTATAAGCAGTTGGGGCTGGCGCGGATTCTAGAACAGCATTACGGGGTTGTCCTGGACAAGAAATGGCAGCGCCACGACTGGGCCAAGCGGCCGCTGGAGACCGAACAGCTCGAATATGCCAGTCTCGATACCCATTTCCTCATCCCCCTCCGCCACACTCTGGCTACCGAACTGACCACCCGCGAGCTCTGGGATACGGCTCAAGAAGCCTTCGCCAAGGCTGCCGCGCAGGAACTCCAGGAACGGACTTTCCAGCCTGAAGCGTTTCTTCATATTCGGGGCGCGCGCAGCCTTGATCCAACCGCAAAGCGGGTTCTCAAAGCACTCTACCTCTACCGCGACCGGGAAGCCAGGCGGAGGGATCGCGCACCCTTTCGGGTGCTCACCGACGAGACTTTGGTGCGCCTCGCGCAGCAGCAACCCCAAACGATCCGAGAATTTTCACGAGTCAAGGGCATGCCGCGCAGTTATCAAGAGGGGCGCTCTGCCTTCAGCCTGCTCGGCATCATCCGCAGGAACGCCGGTGGTGGCGGCGATTCCGTTTCACCTCCACAATAACCGGACCGCCAGTTGAGTCTCGGGAGAAGCCATGAATTCGGGAATTGCCATTGCCGATTGTTTTAAGACCTATCGCCACGATCAGGATAAAGCGAAATCTCCAGCGGACACGGTGCGCTGGGTGAGAGACTGCCTGGCGGGGGTGAATCTCAGTATACTGACCGAAACAAGACGCATCGATACCGGCAGACTCGATATTCCGGTTTATCTCAGTCTCTGCGGAGAAGACGCGACGCGCCTTATCGGCACCAAGAAACAGATGGGAAAGGGCGCTACCCCTCTGCAGGCAGAAGCCAGCGCTCTCATGGAACTCGTCGAACGTTTCAGCTTCTTTTCGTTCATCCACCACCACCCCTTTGGTCTCCACGATTACGGTGAAATCAAAGAGCGAGCTCTTTCACCCACCACGCTCAGGCGCTCACTGCACGATGACCAATCCCCACCCGCCGCTTGCGATGAGTTCCTCAGGGACTTCCCCATGCGCTGGGCTGCCGCTCAGAACCTCACCAGGGGCGAGCCTCAATGGGTACCCATCGACTGGTTCTTTCTCATCAACGAATACAACGGCCCCGCCGCGGGCAACTCCATGGAGGAAGCCATTTTACAGAGCCTCTGTGAAGTCGTGGAAAGGCATGTCGGATCCATCATCAGCTATGAACAACGACCAACCCCGAGAATTGATCCGACTTCCGTGCGGGATCCGGCTGCTCTGGAACTGCTCGGAAAATTCCAGAGGCAGGGCATCGAGCTTCACCTACGTGACTTTTCCCTCGACACGGGAATTCCCACGGTCGGCGTCTTGGCCTATGACCCCAGAACCTTTCCCGCAAAAAGTGAACTGGTCTTTACCGCGGGAACCACCTCGAATCCCGAAAAATCGCTATGTCGCGCACTTACCGAAATTGCCCAACTGGCTGGCGATTTTGAGAGCCATACTTCCTACCGCCCTACCCTGCCCAAATACACCACCCTGGAGGAAGCGCGGTACTTGATGGATGGCGCCCCCATGGTAGCCATTCAGGACCTGCCCAACCTGGATCACGACAACTTGAAAGTCGAAATTGAACGGTGTGTGGCGGCGTTGGGAGGGATCGGCCTGGAAGTCCTGGTGGTCAACGCCACCCATCCAGAACTCGGCATTCCGACCGTCTACACCATCATCCCCGGCGCTCATTTCCTGGATCGGACGCGTGACACCGACTTCGCCCAGCACGCGGCCCGGACTCTCATCCGAGGCGCACCGCCCGACCAGATCGCCCCTCAGATGCAGCGCCTCCTTCACCACTTCGGGCCGCGCTACGATCTCAGTTTCTTTCTAGCTCACAGTCTCGAGCTTCAGGGTGAACCCGTTCGAGCCCTGACGCTCTTTCGCGACGCCCTCAACCAGCAGCCCGACCCTCGAGACATCGCCAGCATTCATATCCATATTGCCTCATGCCTGAGAGACCTCGGCGCCTACCACGAAGCCCTGACTGAACTCGCCGCCGCCGAAAAGCACAACAACGAGCTGAAGGAGCTTTATAATCTCCGCGGGTTCTGCCTCTATCAGCTCAAGCAGCATCAGGATGCGATTGCCGCCTTTGAACGCGCCATCGAAATCGATCCCGGATCGGCTATCGACTATGCCAATATCGGCTCCAACCTACGGGAATTGGGGCTCAAACGCGAGGCCGTCAGCCTCTATCGCATGGCGCTCGAGCTTGACCCCGATATTGACTTTGCCCGCGACAATATCACACGGCTCGAGGCTGAACTCAAGCAGGCGTGATAGGGGCTGAGAAGCGCTTTTCAAGAAACTCCGCCAGCATTACCAGATGATGCTTTTCCTCCTCCCCGATCTGCAGGAGCACGTCCCGCGTCACTGGCTGGCGGCTTTCGCTTCCCATGCGGAGGTAAAGGTCGAGAGCCTGCGCTTCGATCATCATGGTCAGTTCCAGGTAGCCGGCAACAGTCTGGAGAAAGTGTGCGTTATCACGCAACAAGGCGGATACATCGACACCACCCTCAATGAGGTTTTGTTCTGAAGCCGTCAGCAGGTGAGCCTCAGGACTTTGCTCTCTGTTTTCCCCGGCAACCTTTTCCAGGAGCCGCACCAGGGATTGCTGATGGCGTTCTTCGGCCTTGATGAGCTGGGTGAGGAGTTCGCGCAGGTCGAGATGCTGAGTGCGTGATGCTATTTCCTGGTGAAACCGCTTGAGTCCCTCCTCCATGGCATAAGCCATCTCGATCACTCGCCGGGGCGACTCATCTCCTTTGACAAATCTCAGATGGAAGGCCACTGGACTTGACGCGGTGGGCAATTCCCAGGCGTTGATTCCTCCTTCAAGGTAGGAGGTCTTGTCAAATCCACGGTTTGCCAGTAACTGGGCCGCCATCCTGCTGCGGCCCCCCATGGCACAGTAGACCAGGACAGGCTGCTGCGGATCCAAGCTCTCCAGTGAATCCGCAAGGACGGGCAGGGGAATGAGTTTGGCTCCCGGCAGGTGAGCTTCTTCGTACTCGACGGGCTGACGGACATCCAGCAGCGTATAGGTCCCCTCCGGGTTATTTTCCAGGAAAGCCTTCGCTTCATCAGGATACAGCACTCTGACGGCGGAAGGTGCCCCTCGTTTCGCCACGTTTCATCTCCTCTCACTCGCCTCTCAACCCACGCAGGAAAGCCCTCACGTTCCGTCCCAGCACCTGGTGGTTGTACCCGCCTTCGAGAATGCCAAAGCAGCCCGCCCCCATCCTTTGCGCCGCTTCCCACACCATCCGCCCCATGGTCTGGTAATCCTCCGTCTCCAACAGGCCGCCCCAATCGTTCACATGATTGTCAAAACCTGCTGAAACCCCGATAATGTCAACCTTCGCCGCCGCCAAGCCCTCTTCCACTTCCGCAAGATAACCGGTGCGGTCATGCGAGGTGGGATTATGAATGGTTACGTAGCCTTTTTCCTGAAGGATGTTAACGTTCCCATCGCCATAATGCAGGTCGAAGTCCAGCAGATAGGCGCTCTTGATCCGGCCATTGCGCTTCAGATGATCGAGCGCGATAGCCATATTGTTAAAATAGCAGAACCCCCACGAACTGTCCGCCGACGCGTGGTGCCCGGGAGGACGAATGAGGGCAAAGCTCGGTTCGGAAAGGCCCGCCAAGGCGGCTTCCACCGCTCCTCCCGCAGCCAGTGCCGCAATATGATAGAGCCCATGGCGGGTGACATATTTGATGTGGTAGACCGAGTGGACGGCTTCAATATCGTCCGCGGCAGCAGGGAGGGGTTCTTCAAACGACACTTCGTCCTTGATCGCGGCGAGAATAGCTTCGATTCTCCCTGGTGTCGCCGCCGGATCGCTTACGTAGACTTGACGAAAGTCATCGTGGTAGAATACTTTCATGGTTCACCCTCCTCAGTCTTGGGAATGCCCTGCCTGACCAGTGACCGGAAGACCACGCTGGTGAAGGGGGAAATGGCGCGGTACCGCTAATCCGCATTCACTATAGCGCATTGGCTGGCGACGAAAAAGAGGAAAGAGAGACCCTTAGCGAAGGAGAAAAGTCCATGAGCGTTCGTTTTCAAGAAAGCGGGGTTTTCCCTCAGGGCACGGCCCCTTCCGACCAGGCGCGACTGCTGCAGCTCATCGAGGTCTGCGGCAGAACGGCTTACAAGTCGGAGGACAAGATCACCGCCGATTCAGCCAAGGCCTTTGTGCTGATGCTGAAAAAGCATGGTCACCTCTCCGTTCTCGAGCACAGCAACATTGTCCTCAAGGTCGCAATCTCGCCGGAAGCGCAGCGGGATGATCCTGTTGCAGCCGCCGGGGAATTCACCGAGAAGATCATATGCGCTCTCAGGGAGCGCAACGCTTATCACCGCGTGACCCCTTTGCGCGAGCCCTTCCCCGGCACTGTTGCGATCGCCGGAAATCTGCGCAGCTGGATTGAAACCATCAGGTATCTCGAACAATCGTCCCCAAAGCTCTTCGCACTGTGCGGCGTCGCTCTCAACCGGTTCTATCCTCTGCTCTTCGAACCCGTCGCGGTTCCAGCCGAAGAGCCTGGCCTTCAGGCAATCATCATGGATGAAACGGAACAACTGACCCTTCTCAAGCAGGACCCTCGATGCGATCTCCCGGTATTCGTCTTCAAATTCGTCTGCGATCGGGGTATCACCCATGAAGTGGTGCGACACCGGGTTCTCTCCTTTACCCAGGAAAGCACCCGCTACGTGAACTACCAGAACAGAGGCATGACCCTCATTCTGCCCGAGGAGCTCCGAGAGTTCTATGATCCGGCAACGGAGCGGTTTGTGACAGACCACCCCCTCGTTCAATCTTGGACGCAGCGCGCCGAAACCCTTTTTGCCTGGTACCAGGACGATCTGAAGCGTGGACTGAAGCCGCAAATCGCTCGGGACATCCTTCCCAACCTGCTCAAAAGCGACATTTTTGTCAGCGGCAGGTGGAGCGGCTGGACCCACTTCATCGGCCTGAGAGACTCTTCGCAGGCCCATCCCAGGATTCGCGACATCGCTCGTGAGGTGAGAACGCACTTCGAAACACTGGGACTGGTCTGTGCCTGACCAGGCCCGCTCGAAGGGCTTGGAAGTCGACGGCGGATCGTTTCGAGATTATTCAAGGTCACAGGGAGAAGATGGAAGAAATTTTTGAGTGTCAGCGGCAGCTCAATGTTTTCACGTTGCAGCGGATTGGGGTCGATTTCGACGCGACCATCCACCATCCCGAGCAGAGCCTCATCTGGATTGAAAATTACCGCAAAGCCCTCTCGGCGGAGCTCGCGGAGCTGGTACGGGAAGTTGCCGAGCATGGCCTCGAAACCCAGAATGGCAGGGTTGAGGTGGTGGACATCCTTCATTTTCTGGTGAGTCTGTCGCAGATTGTCGGGGTGAAACCCGGCCAGGGTTTGCTGACTTTACCGCTCACCGCGACCCAGCCGTTTTCTTCCTGTGCCTTGCAGATCTTTCTTGCCTTGGACGACCTTCAAAACAGCCTCAAATGGAAGTGGTGGGCGAAGGGGGGAGGCTTCAAACCGGACCGTGCGCGAGCGGCCGTCGAGGCACTCTGGCAGCACTTTGCCGGATGCTGCAGGCTCTTCGGCCTCGATTTTCCATCTCTGAAGAAGATCTACCTGGCCAAGAACCAGCTGAATTTCATGCGCCAGCACCGCCACTACAATGAGGACACCAAGACCGAAGATGACAACCAGGCTCTCGAGATCTGAGGTGGCAATCCTAAAGCGCCTTGCACCGAGATTTGTGACCTTTGAGGGCATCGACGGCTCGGGCAAGAGCACCCTCATCGAGGAATTGTCGGGCTGGCTCGAGGAAGCTTCGATTGCTTTCCTCAGGACCCGTGAGCCGGGAGGGACCCGGCTGGGGGAACAACTGCGCGAGCTGCTCCTCGATCCTTCTTTTACACCCATGAATCACCAGGCGGAAGTGATGCTCTATTCGGCCAGTCGCGCCCAGCTGGTCCAGGAAATCATCCGGCCCGCCATGAATCGGGGGATGTGGGTGCTGGCCGATCGCTACACCGATGCAACCCTGGCCTACCAGGGTTATGGAAGGGGCATGGATCGGAAAACTCTGGAGCGGATTCAGGAGTGGGCGACGGGGGGGTTGCAGCCCCACCTTACAGTCCTTCTCGACTGTGAGGTGATGATCGCTTCCCGCCGGATGAGCGGCAGGAAAGAAAAGGAGGACCGCATCGAGCAGGAAGACCGAGAGTTTCACCAGCGTGTGAGAGACGGCTATCTTAAACTCGCCCGCGCGACTCCGGAACGATTCCTGGTCCTAGACGGCAGCCTGGCGCTTGATGAGGTCCGGGCAGACTTTCGGCGACAATTCATTGCGGCGCTGCGGCATTTCTATGATGGGGAGCAACAAACAAGTAACGCCTCACTCGCAGTTGGTCCAAACGGAAGAACAACTGAATCATAGAAAGCACGTGAAAAGCTCGCCGAAGTTGATCGACCCAATCGTTTGATCTTTGAACTGTGAATAGATATATGCTTTGCCTTCCTCAAGATTGCGGGACCTGATGCCGTGCTTTATGGAGAGGGAAGCTTCGATAAAGGCGGCCAGTTTGTCGCAGGCTCTGATGATGCGACCGTCGACCGGAGAATGGCAATCGTGATTGAAATCCACCATCATCGCCTCGTCAGACACATCCTTTATCACCTTTCCCTCAGCTACGACCTTGTTGGCGAATTCATCCTCCAGGAAATAGACCATCTCTTCGCGCATCGAGGACGGCAGGAGCGGCAGGATGGTGGCCTCAAGATGCATCTTCTCGTAGCTTTTGATGGTCTCCTCAAGTCCCTCGACGGAGCTCTTTACCGGTGAGACAATATCCCGGGTCAAAACTTCCGGCAAATCATGCACCAACCCGGCAAAGAAATTATTACAGACCCTTTTGCCACAAGCGTCGATCGCCACTGAGCAGAGATAGGCGAGCACGGCAACCGTCAACATATGCCCCAACACCGACGTCTTGGGAAGCCTGGGACATTGCGCCCATCTTTGCTGAAACCGCAGCTGACCGCACAGGTCAATGAAACCGAAAGACTTCTTGCGAAGGGAAATCTTCTGCACGCCGATCAGATCGTAATGATCCTCGATCTGATTCTCGATCTCTTCCCTGGTTCGGTCGATTCCATAGATAAAGGGCGCTGTGTGATAGATGATCTGGAATTCCCAGTTGGTAGCAAGATAGTGAGCTGCACGCAGCAGCCTTTTCTCAAATCGGGCATAGTCTTTATCGAAGAGATAGCTTTCAAATTTCTGCGAAAAGCCGCCCTTCACCGCATCAATATCCTCGCGCAGCTTTTCCAGGACGACGGCGTTAATCTGGTCTCCCTTCTCGCTCATCATTTTATGGAATACCGGCGGTTTGATGTCGGTCAAGATGACTCTCTGCAGAAACTCGAACATCCCCCCTTCTATCAGTTGGCGCCAGTCAACCACCACCTTTCGTTCATGTTCCTCCAGTTTTCCAAGAACATAGGCGATGATAATCTTGTGCGCCTGTTTATCGAGTTCCGTGAATTCCACGGGTCTCACGTGGTCGTTCCATCTTTGAATGCTGGCCGCATCAAACAGCCGGGTAATCAAGCCACTACTGATCATCTGGGGAACTCCATACGACGAATTTCCGGGGAATTGCGGCAGGATATCCCGGCTCCAGCCGGGTTGGTTTTCACGTGTTGCTTGTCAGGGCTGGGGATCACCCATCCCTAAGGTCTAATGGAGACAGGGGTACCGACTGAGGCGATCTGAAACAGCTCTTCCATGTCGCTGTTGTAGAGGGCAACGCAACCCTCCGTCCAATCTTTGTGAGCGCCACCGGCGTGGATGAAGATCTGCCCCCCGAGGACGGTGTTCCAGGGCGGTGTCACCCTCTTCTCAAAAGCCAGAAGGATGTCCCGAAATTCGACTGGCGTTATGACCCCTGCAAAAAACGCTCGTTCAGCATGCTTCTTATCCGGATAGCTCAACCCGAGAGATTTGTGAAAGCGACTGTTGGGCTTTTTTACACAGACAAAAAAGCTTCCTTCAGGGGTACGTCCGTCTCCTTCCTTCTCCTTATCACCAGTTGGGTGGAACCCCAACCCTACAGGATAGTCCCGCACCAGCACGTCCGACTGCATAACATAAAGACGCCGCTTCTCTTTGTAGACAAAGATCTCCGGGTTCTGGATGGCGCGCACCGGCGTGAGGTAATCGATCTTGAGCGGAACCGGTTCTCGCGCCCTATCCTGGTCACTAATTTCCGTAACTGCCTTGGCGTTCGATGCAGGCTGAGCCGAGTCCACCTTCGACCCTGATTTCTGCATGGAACAAGCGGGTAAGGCCAATATCAAGAGGCTGCAAATGAGACGTATCAGCATATCTCTATCTCGAGTTGAGTTTTCATTAGCATGCCGGGCACTAATCTCTCGAAGCCGATAAACGCCCATTTGATACATGGTCATCAACCATATTTCAAGAAAAAATTGCAGGTCTCGGCACGGCCCTTCCCTCTTCAGGACAGCGGAACGACACGGTCATGTTCCCAGGCTGGAACTCGGCAACCAACTGACCGTTTCCCGGAGGAGAGCCGTTTTCTGCAACATGGGAAAGTCTCAGCAGAAAACAAATCCCCTCACGCCGTCAGATCCGGGGACGAGCACCGGTCGGATCAACTATCTGAGGGCTGATAAAAATCAGCAGTTCGCTCTTTTGGCTCGATGCCGTTTCGGTCTTGAAGAGCCAACCCAGGAGTGGGATCCTGTTGAGTCCAGGCGTTCCGGTATTGGACTCCTCCTCCCGACCGCGCATGACGCCGCCGATAACGATCACCTGTCCATCGTCAACCAGGAGTTCCGTGGTGATCTTGCGAGTGTCGACCCCCGGTACCGAACTGTCACCCACGGTATAAGTCTTTGCGGTTGGTTCATCCTGCTTGGCGTTGATTTCCAGGCGCACTTTGTGGTCAGGGGTAATATGGGGAGTCACCTGCAGTTCAACCACGGCATCCTTGAATTGCGTGGAGGATGAACCGTAATCACTGCGAACCAGGTAGGGAATCTGTTGCCCCTGACTGATCACGGCCTTCACATTGTTAATGGTTAATACCTTGGGTGCAGCAACAATGTTGACCTGACTGGCCGTTTCCAGGGCTGAAAGCTTGAAATCGATGGTGGCAAGCGTGTCTCCCCAAAGAAAGCCCGTAAAAAACCCGAAAAGGGGGTCGGCAGGACTGTTGATCTCAAACTGTCTTGGAACCGGCGTGGGGGGACCGGCCGTCATCCCGGGAAGAGGATATTTTACGAATTTCACACCCCAATCCGTGCCTAACGCTCTCGTCGCTTCCCGGGTCGCCGTAACGATCCGCGCCTCAATCATCACCTGCGTCGTGGCTCGATCCAGACGGCTCAACAGGTTTCTCGCCGCCTCGATGCGATTGGGATAATCTGTAAAAATAACCAGGCTGCTTCGTTCGTCTACTGAGATCTTTCCCCGCTCGCTCTTGATTTCGGTTATTTTGGCCGCGATCTCGACTGGTTGAGCGTAGTTAACGGTCAAGTAGGCGGTGGTGAGGGTGCCGATGTCCTGCGATACCTCGAGCAGTTCCTGCTTTGCCTTGATCTGCTCCACCTGCTGGTTCCATTCCTGTTTCAGCTTGGCACGGCGGGCAATGCGAATGACGCTGCCAACCTCTTCCTTCCCCAAGTCGTTCATCGCCAGCACCATGTCCAGCACCTGGTCCCAGGGCACCTTTTCCACCTTGATCGTCACCCGCCCTGCCACATCCGGCTCAAGCACCATGTTGGTGCCGGTAATATCCGAGAGCAGCCTCAGGACATTCTTGAGGTCGGCGTCAAGCAGATCAAGGCTTATCGGCTTTCCGGTATACTGTCTGCGCGAAATCTCGGTCGCCATTGGCGAACCAACCACCTGGCTTCTGGGAGGGCTGAGCTGAGAGGTCATCCCGGCAGCTCTGGCTGACCGCCCCTGTTCGAGGGCTCCCCCGCCAAGCCTGGGATCGGAGCTTGGTGACACGGTTCGGACCGTTCTCCCGGCAGGTTTTTCCCCGGGTGGTCCGGGGGATGGGGCCGACAGGGAGCCGCTCTCCAATGTCGGTCGACCTTCTTTCGCCGGATAGAGGGTCAGCAGGAGCTCATTCCCGGTGGCATCCAACACATAGTAGTCAAGGGACCGGCGCAGGTTTCCGACCAGCTGTACGATTCCCGGGCCCGCTGCTCCGCCGTCGGCCAGGGTCACGTTGGCGGAAGATAGGGGCAGAAGGGTCAAGCCGCCGCCGCGGTTGATCCCATTCAGCTCCAGGATGAAGCCGGTTTCCCCGGACCTGCGAAATTCATAGTCCTGGAGCGACGCGTTCCCGATGACTCGGACCAGGGTTGCTGCCTGAGTCTCTTCGATGCGCAGATCCACAATTTGATCGGCTTTGTTTGCCAACGCTGCGGCATCATCGGGAGCACCCGGCGCAAGCCCCGGAACCGATGCTGCCGGACTGATTCTCGCCCCACTCACCAGGGAGCCCTGCTCGGCACACCGGGAGCACACCAGAACAATGGATAAAATTGCTATCAACCTGACCAGTTGCGCTCCCCAATGCCCCATATCTCCCCCTCCCGCTACGCCACCCTACTTCTTCTTCTTTTTGGGATCACTCTTTGCCTCAACCGGTTTGTCCAGGAAGCGATAGGTTATGATGGTGCAGGCCACCTGCAGCAGGGAACCCCCTTTCGGACGCGTGATGCTGAGGTTGTCCACCTTCAGGATGCGATTCAATTTGCTGAGACTGTCGAAAAATGCTCCCAGCGTGTGGTAGCCTGCAACCAGGTCCAGCCGAATGGGAATCATGGCGTGAAACTCAAACACCTGTTCCGGCTGGGGTTGGAAGAGGATATTTTCGAGGCCGACCTGAGCCCCCAGCTGAGAGATAGCATCCAGTAGCGCTGGAATTTCTTTTCTATCAGGCAATAGTGCCAGCAGGCGCGAAAAATCCTCTTCGGCCTTGGCCAGCGCTTCCTGGAGGGCTGGCAATTGGGCTGCCGCCTGCTTGAGAGAAGCCAACCGCTTTTCCTGTTCGGCAAGTTTCCGTTGCAGGCCAGTGATGGTTTCTGCCTGAGGCTGGTACTGGAAAAAGTAAAAGAGCGCCCCCAGAAAGAGAAAGGTACCCAGGAAGAGCAGGATTCTCTGGGTAGTTGTCAGGGAGGCGAGCTTGTCCTCGAGCGCTCCAAGGGAAAAGCGTTCCAGATTCATCCCCCCCCCTTGCTCATTAACGCTTCCACTGCTGAAAAGGGGGCATACTGATAGGTAATCTGAAATTCCCTCAGCTTCTTGGCGGCGATGACGGTCTGCTTGGAATGCGTGAGATTGACGGTCCCCTTGACAATGTATGGTGATGATTCCAGATTCCGCATGAATTCAGCAATCGACTCGTTGTTCAGAGCAACTCCGTTGAGCGTCATCGAATTCGCCGACTGCACAAGCCTTTCGAGCCAGATTTTTTCCGGCGGCACTTCAGCGCTGATCAGAGCCAGCAGCCGCACCATGGTGTCACGATCCCGTTGCAGGCTCTTGATGATTTCCGTCTTCTTGTCAATAATCTGCTTCTTCTGGTTCACTTCTTTGAGCAGCGCTTCATATTTCGCATACTGGCGAACCTCTTCCTCCACGCGGGCGAGACGCGCCTGCAGGCCCTGAATTTCACGCAATTGTAGAAACCATACCAGGCCGATGATGATCAAGGCCAGTGCAATGCTTGCCAGATAGCCCAGCAGGATCTGCCTGACGGAGATCTTTCTCTTTTTACCACGCCGAGGCAGAAGGTTGATCTGGATCATCTCTCTCTAGCCTTTCGCAATGCCAGCCCAAAGGCAACCGCCATTTGCGGCCCCACCTGATCCAGATAAGCGGGGTCGAACAGCTGAGGGTCATATTCCAGCCCGGCAAGAGGATTGAAAATCCTCACCTCGGCCCCCAGGTGTTCTCCGAACACCTTATCCAACCCAGGGATTTTGCAGGAACCGCCACTGAGGCAAATTTTCTCAACCCGGTGCTCAGGAAAGTTGGTGTGAAACAGATTGATGGCCCGATGGCACTCACTCACCCAATTTTTGACGACACTCACAAAGATCTCTTCCAGTTCCTCCAGGCGCACCTTGGGTGGAATCTCTCCCAGCTTGAGCCGTTCTGCATCTTCCAGAGGAATAGCGAAGTGCTCTTCGATCCTCTCCGTAATCTGCCACCCGCCAATGGCAATTCCTCTGGTGAATACCGGGTTGCCTTGGCAGATGATATTCATAATGGCCTTGCTGGCACCGATATCGATGAGGGCAATACTTTTCTCCTCAAAGCCGTGGATGGCTTCAAAGGCATTGCTCAACGCGAAATAATCCACATCGATCACCACCGGCTGGAGATTGCAGAGCCGGATGAGATTTGAATGATCGTTCACCGTCTCCTTCTTGGCGGCGACGAGCAGAACTTCCATAAAACTGGGACGATCTTTGACCACATCGAGGATTTGATAGTCTACGTCTACTTCATTGATGCTGTATGGGATGAACTGCCCCAACTCGAATTGCATGCGATTCTCGAGCTCATCCTCGGTCATCATCGGCAGTTCCACCTTCTTGCTGATGACCTCATGGCCCGAGACGGACGCTGCGACCTCCTTCCCCTTGAGTGCAAGGTTTTGCACCAGTGCCAGCACCACCCCGGCCACCACCTCCGGTTTAGGAGATCGGCCCTCGCTGGAGGCCCTTCCCGGCAGGGTTGCCATGCCAAGGTTGAGCAAAGATAGGGCACCGTCGCGCACTTGCAGTTGCACGACTTTGATGGAATGGGTCCCTACGTCCAGCCCGACCAAGTTCCCTTTCCTTCTGCCAAACACGGAGAAGAGCCACCCCTCTGAAGGTTTTCATTGACAACTCATCACAATTCTACTTTACCATCCGAGGTTGCCAATAAGCAAGAAACCCTTTTGGGGATCAGCACGCGTTTCGATCCCCCTGAACAGGAGAATGCCGTGCCAGCCACAACTGAGAATAGCATGAAGAAGACCCGCTCCAAAAGCGTTCTACGCGACTACGCCGAGGCCATCATCATCGCCCTGGTGCTCGCTCTGGTGATCCGTGCTTTCGTGATCCAGGCATTCAAGATTCCTTCAGGGTCCATGAAACCAACCCTGCTGGTTGGCGACCACATCCTGGTCAATAAGTTCATTTACGGGATCCGGCTTCCCTACTGGAACACCGAGATCATCCCCATCGATAGCCCCAAACGCCATGATATAGTGGTTTTCCGCTATCCGGTCGACCCTTCCAAGGACTTCATCAAGCGCGTGATCGGCCTACCTGGCGATACGGTGAGAATCCAGGGCAAGCAGGTGTTCGTGAATGACCAACCCCTCGTCGAACCCTACGCGGTGCACAGTGACAGCAGGATTCTACCCGCCAGCGCAAGTCCCCGTGACAACCTGGACCCCCTGGTGGTTCCCCCGCATTCCCTGTTCGTTCTGGGTGACAACCGGGATGAAAGCTATGACAGCCGTTTCTGGAAGTTTGTCGACATGTCTGAGCTCAGGGGGAAAGCCTTCATCATCTACTGGTCCTGGAACAGCGATGGTGAACTCACGCTATCTCCCTCACAAAGCTACGTTCGGTGGAATCGGATCAGTCGCCTGCTTCACTGATAGAGTCGGTAAGGCATGGAACCTTGCCGGTACGCTGCCAGTTCCGAGGCCCAGCCTGCTTCGAGAGTATCGAGGGCATTCCCCTTTTCGAGCTTATTCCGGATGGCGCCGTCACCCAGGAGAATATCGATGGGCAGCTTGTGCCATTCGTACTCATAAGGGGGAGGCAACCATTGGAACTGGTTCCTGTGAGTTTGAATAAGAACCTGAAGCAGGGTCAAGCCCATCCGATAGGGGCGGAAGGCGTTACGGTCGGTGACATGAATCTGGAATCCGTAGCAGGTCTGTCCCGCCCATTTGTCAAAGAGAGGTTCAAAACAGAGCGGGCGGAAGCGCACCCCTTCCAGATCGGCCCTGCCAAGCCGGTCCTCCAGCCGATCGAGGTCGAGAAACGGCGCTCCGAATAACTGGAACGGCAGCGTCGTGCCTCGACCTTCGCTGATGTTGGTGCCTTCCAGGAGCACCATGCCGGGGTAGAGGAGTGCGGTTTCCCAGGTGGGCATATTGGGCGAAGGAAAGATCCAGGGACGACCGGTATCGGGATGGTAGGTCCGGCGGTGCCATCCCTTCATCGGGATCACTTCCAGATCACACTCGATGTTACACTCGGCAACCAGATAGCGTGCCAGTTCGCCCAGGGTCAATCCGTGCCGCATGGGCAGCGGGTAACGCCCAACAAACGAACGGAAGCCCGCCTGCAGGATGTTGCCTTCGATCGCCTCGCCGCTGATGGGATTGGGCCGGTCGAGCACCACGACCCTGACTCCGTGGCGGGCAGCAGCTTCCATACATAGTCCCAAAGTCGTACTGTAGGTATAGACCCTGGTGCCCACATCCTGGAGATCGACCAGCAGGACATCGATCTGTTCCAGCATTTCGCCGGACGGCTCCCGCACGGCCCCATACAGGCTGTAGATGGGAAGGCGCAGGGCAGGATCCCGACTGTCTTCGGATTCCCGCATGTTTGCCTGCTTTTCCGCATAGAATCCGTGTTGGGGCGAAAACAAACAGGCAAGATTGCCTCCCTGGCGGGTTATCAGGCGACTCACAGGGGTAAAGGCGCGATCTACCGACGCCTGGTTTGCCAGCAGCCCCAGCCGTTGCGAGGCAAACCAGGTGGGGGGGGCCTCGCAGAGCACCTCGCATCCCGCCATGACACCCTCAGGTCCCATCCTGAGTTCCCCATTTGTCTCTCATGTGCCGCAAACTCCCAACCAACCACCCCCCTCTCGCCACGCCAAGAGACCGGCTTCAGTCTTCCTGGTCCCTTGCGTCAGAAGCCGTCGGCAAATGCACCACAAATGTGGCACCCGCACCGGCATCGCTGGTCATATCAATGCTACCACCGTACTGTTGGATGAGTTCTTTGGAGTGGTAGAGGCCAATGCCCATGCCCATGCTCCCCAGCATGCCAGCTCCGCCGCCCTTCGTGGTGAAGAACGACTCGAAAACCCTGTGCTGCAAATGCCGGGGAATACCGGGACCACTGTCCTGGATGCTGACGTGAATACCGGCAGCATCGTACCAGGTCTTGATGGTGAGTCGCTTAACCGGCTGCCCGACCATCGCCTCGGCGGCGTTGCGAATGATATTTCCAAAAACCTGATTCAGCTCAGCAGGGATACCCCTTACCAAGGGCAGATTATCTTGAAGTTGCCACTCTTTTTCAATCTCGAACTTGAAGAAAGGCTGACAGTCGAGGAAAAAGACCTCCTCTTCCAAGAGCTTGTTGACTTGAATCCACTCCATTTTGCGGCTTTGGGACGATTTGAGCCTCTGCATGATGGCCGAGACCATCTTCCCCATGCGGCGGGCCTGGTCCTGAATCAATACCAGGTTCTCGATCTCGGGATGAATCATCTGCAGAAATTCGGTCTGCCCCATGATGTGCATGAGCGGATTATTCAGGTCATGTAAGATGCCAGCCAGAAGCCGGCCGGTCTGAATCAAGGGCTCCACCTCGGAAAACTTCACCAACTGTTCCTGCAGCCTGATTTGAAAGGAAGCCAACTGCTCCCTCAGCACCTCCATCTCATCCTGCACCTTGCGCGCAGCCTCAACATTTCTTCGGGCCCGGTCGAGTGTCTTCTTCAGAACTTCCATCTCCACAGGCTTTTCAAGAAAGTCAAATACCCGCAGATGAATGGCATGTTTTGCCGTATCGAACGCACCGTAGCCGGTGAAGACAATAATGGGGATGTTTTCTTTGAGTTTGCGGATTTCGCTGATGAGCTCGATTCCTGACATGCCGGGCATGCGAAGATCCGTCATGACCAGCTCGGGCTTCACCGTGCGAAACACCTCGAGCCCCACATTGCCATTCTGGGCCTTGTAGACTTTGTACCCTTCGTCCTCGAGGAACTCCCCCAATCCCTCCAAGACTGACTCCTCATCATCAACAATCAAAATGGGTGTATCGTGCATCGGAAAAAGCCTTTCTTGCAGAGGTTCGCTCACTCCCTCAGCAGGTGGCTGCCGCCTGCGGGAGACGGAATCCGCCGGGCTGTCTCGGTCAGATCCGGGGGCACCCAGCCTGAACTCTCCCTCTGCAATATTACGAGCCTAAAGCAACCAGCCCTAATGAAGCGCCCTACGCGTAACATCTTCAACTTCGTCCACATCAAGCGGCTTGCGAAGATACCGGTACACTCCGAATTTTCGTGCCATTTGTTCGTAATCGTCTTGGGGCAGGGCCGTTACGATGACCACTTTGGTGGCCATCGCTCGATCGTGTATCCATTTGAGGAGATCCATGCCGTTCATCCCCGGCATCTTGATGTCGAGAAAGAGCAGTTGCGGGCTGTGTTCGCGCAACAGCTCAACGGCCTGATTGCCGCTGCTGACCATGGTGACGGGGTAGTCATCCCCCAGCATGGCATCAAACGAATCAAGAATCCCCTGGTCATCATCCACCACCAAAATCGCGCCTTCGAACGATCTGTTCATTCACAGCTCCTCCTGCAAGTCTGTTGCAGTCTATCCCAACTCTCCGAGGGACCCCTGCGGTTCCATTTTGTTCCTCGCATGCATCCGCTGCAACCCTGTGCCGAGTGAAAGCAACCTCGAGGGCAGCGCGATGATGAGAAAGAAACAAAAAGGATGCCAAGACCCTCCCGGTCATTGCTGGGACACCATAGCTCCGGTATTGGAAGAGGAAAACAGGAGGCCGTTGCAGGGATATTGCACAGGTTGGAGGGCAAATCTGCCGCAATGATGGTCAGTGGAGAATCCGTCGTGTTTCTTCCCGGTGGACCGGGAGATGGATGATGAACGAGCTGCCCTCACCGATCCTGCTGCTGACTTCAATCTGTCCGTCGTGGTCGGTGATGACCTTGTGGGTGATAGCCAAACCCAGACCGGTTCCTCGATCCTTGGTGGTGAAGAACGGGTTGAAGATGGCTTTCACGGTCTCTTCCGGGATGCCGACCCCGGTATCGGCAAAAGTCAGCGCAATCCACCCATTCTGACTAGCTGACGTGGTCCGGTCGTCTCGGTTCTGCTCCGCTTCGCAGCGGCCCTCAATTCTCAACTGACCGCCATCGGGCATGGCCTGAATGGCATTTTTAAAGAGATTCTGAAAGGCTTTGGTGAGCTGATCGGCGTCTGCCAGGATGGGGGGCAGATCGGGAGGCAGGCTGGTTACACAATGGATCCTGCTCGATTGCAGCTCTGGTTCAAAGAATTCGAGAATATCCAGCAACAGGGGCTGCAAACTCAAGGGCCGCCGCTGATACTTGGGGGTTCTAGAGAGTTCGAGGAGGTCCTCGATGAGACGATTGATCCGGTCCAGTTCCCGAGGTACCGTCCGGTTGAATTTTGCCAGAAAATCAGGTTTCTCAACTTTCCTTGGGAGCAGCTGCACAAAGGTCTTGATGGCAGAGAGCGGGTTTCGGATTTCGTGCGCCATCCCCGCCGCCAGAGTCCCCAGCGCCGCCAGACGTTCAGTATGGCGGATACGTCCCTCCAACCGCTTCAGTTCGGTGATATCATGTAAGTTGGTAATCACTTCCAGGGGTTGCCCGGCATTGTCGGTCAGGAGACTCGAGCTGGCCAGGATGATCTGGTCTTCATTGCCACGGCTGATTCGCAATTCCTGCTGGGCTCTTCCCTGCGGCTTACGCAGCAGCTCTTCAACATAGGCGCGCACCCCGGGCACCCGTTCCAGGAGCAGTGAGGCCGACCGAGACTGAACTGCTGCCTGCGAAATAGCCAAAATCCTGCATGCGGCAGGATTGATGGCCGCAATGTTTCCCTCCCTGTCCACCGAGAGCAGTCCATCGCTCATGGTTGTCAGCAGCTTCTCTGTGTACAGCTGGAGGCGCTGTATTTCGGACAGCTGCAATTCCAACTGCTGCCTTTGAGCAAGAATCTCCTGCATCATGATTGAAAAATTGGTGGCCAGGATTTCAACCTCATCCCCGGTGGCCACATCAATACGCTGCAACAGATTGCCTCGAGCGGCCTCGATGGTGGCGTTAACCAGCCGCCCGAGCGGGCGGGTGATCCTGCCGGCAACCCAGTTGGCCAGCACGATTCCCAGCAGGAGCGAAACCGCACCGATGCCGCCGATGATCATCTGGATCTGACGGATCTGCTCATACATGGGCTCCAGAGTCAATCCCACCCGGCACGTTCCCCACCGGTGATCGGAGCCGGGAATGAATACCGGGGCCGCAACATCCATCACGGCCAGATCCAGGGGCCCCCACTTGGCGATCTGGGTGAGTGGCTCAGCACCGGCCAGAGCCAGTTGGCTGACAGCATCCTCCAGAAAGGTGCCCTGGAGGTCCGGTCTCCCGCTGTAGCTGGCAACCCGTCCTTCCTTATCGTGGATGACCACATACACCAGGTCCGGATCGTCCTTCTGGGTCTGGTTGGCCGTCTGTTCCAGGGCGATGTAGTTGTAGGTAGCAAGCGAGGCCTTCGAGGTCGCGGCGAGGCTTTGCGCCACCGCCAGGCCTCTTCGCTCCAGCTGCTCTTGGATGAATCGACCCTGGTGGGTAATCAGAAGAAAACCGAGGGTTCCCAGGAGAAGAATCAACAGACAGGAAGCAAGGAGGATAAAACGATAACGAAGGGGAATAAATCGACGCTCTGGCGGTGAGCTTTGATTTGGCGGCTGGTCTGTGAAAAAGCAAATAAAATGAGCCATCACGGTTTGGGCAAAGCCTTCAGCCACACACGATAAAAAGAAGTGGCCTCTTCTCCGAGGGCGCTCACCTCAATACCGCGAACATATGGCTGGTAAACGCGATCGACGCTCAAATAGAAGAGCGGAATGAGAGGCACCGACTCCGCAACTACTTCTTCCATCCGCTGACACAGCCTGGCACGTTCAAGCGGGTCGACGAGCCGGCTCATCTTCGCCAAAAGTGTGTCCATCTCCTCGTTTCGGTAGCGCATGAAATTCACCCGCGACGAGGAGCCAAAGAGAGGCTGCAGGAAGCTGTCCGGGTCAGGCATGTCGGCGACCCACGAGTAACGATAGATTTGCAGAGCATCAGATCTCAGATACTCTTCAAAGTGCGACCAGTCCGGGATAAACTTCAACTCCAGTCTGATCCCCAATTTCCCCCAGGCTTCCTGCACCAGGCTCAGCTCGGCCTGCGCCAAGGGAGACTGACTGTTCGAAACCAACTCGATCGACGGGACCTTCTCACCGGCAGGGAACGCTTCTCTCACCAGCCTCTTGGCCAGATCGAGGTCGTAGAGCCACTTGCGGTTCTGCGGTTGATAGCCGGGCATACCCGGCGGCAGCACGGTAACAGCTTGATCGAATTGCCCCTTGTAGACCTCGGTGATGATCCTGTGCCGGTCGGTGGCCGCGGCAAGCGCCTTTCGCAGCAACGGATTCCTGAGGGCAGGATGATCCCCGTTGATACCATAGAAAAGCAGGCTCAGAGACGGTCGGTGCACCCAATGCAGGTTCTTGAGACCCATGAGCTTCTCCCGAAACTGCCAGTAAACCGGCATGCCCTCAAGCTTTCCCTGGCGAAAGTCAGCTAGCACGTCCTCGATCCTGCCGCCGGAATAGATGACAAACTGGATCTCGTCGAGAAAGGGTGCGCCGGCATAATGGTCGGAATACTTCGAAAGCCGGATGCGGCGGTTTTCCTCCCAGGATGCCAGCCGGAAAGGACCACTGCCAACCGGGTTCCTGCCGAAGGCAGCGCCCTTGTCGCGCACTTCCTCTCCAGGCACAATTTTGGCCTGGTACATCCCAAGAGCCGCAAGAAAGGGAGTGTAGGGTTCATCCAACCTGATGACCACGGTACGATCATCCGTAGCCTGAAGACCAGCCACCCGCTCACTCTTCTCATCCCTGTAGGCCTGCGCCCCATGTATCTTGAGCAGATTGGGGAGGATGGTCGGAGGCGGCTTCGCCCGAAGCAGACGACTCAACGAAAAAACCACGTCCTCAGCAGTAACCGGCCGACCGTTATGGAACCGCACATTGGGTCGAAGAAAAAAGCGGAAGAGTCTACCACCGTCCTCAATCTGCCAGTTTTGAGCCAGACCTGGAATGACGAACAGCTCAGGGCTGAATTTCACCAAGCCGTCGAAGATTTGCTGCACAACGGGAAGCGCGTAGGTGTCCTCTATCAGAGCCGGATCAAGGGTGGGCGGTTCATTGAGCAGAGGAATGCGGAAGGCACCCCCTGCTTGGGGCTGCTCCTGGGAAGGGGCATCTTTTTGAGCCTGCTTACCAGCTCCCAGAGCCAGTTCCCAGGGATGCAGGAGAAAAAAGAGGACCAACACGCCGGTTGAGAATCGGCAACAGCTCGTCATACCGCACCTCTCTTCTGTGAAATCTGCCATTGCAAGCGGGACGAGCTTATATCTTACATCTTTTTTCTCCAAGCGCCAAAAAAAGAAAAAGCACGAACCAAAAGACTCGTGCCCTTCCTCTGAAAATCAGTTTGGAAATGTTGCTACGGTACAAACTAGGGACCACCACCCCCGGCAGCCATAACCGGCAGCGCAAAAGTCGCAATCATTGCCCCAATCACAAACAGCTGTACCATGAACTTTTTCATAATAATCTCCTCTCGTTGTCTTGAAGTCTTAGTGTGAATGAAGTTCGTCACCTATATGAAACCCATTATCCGCATTTATGTCGTGCACTTAATTGAGCAAACCCCGTACCAGCCGGGGAAGCGGTTTCGAATATCGATCATAAGTATTTGTTAATTCAATTAGTTTCTATTGACACCGACTGGTTCGGGGGCAGCAGTCGGAGATTGCGGGTTGCACAGAGTCGCGGTCTGCAAACGGTAGGGACGGTCTACCTCGAAGGGATACTCACGCTGGCTTTCGCGTCCGTTTGCCCACTATTGTGGGCGATGCACACATTTATGGGCAGCTCCCAGCCAACAAGCGGGGGAAATCATTCAGATGTTGCACTCCGGTGGGTTCCGAGCTCCAAGGCGGTGCAGGATGAACTAGCTTTCCGCGTGGGGCCGGAGTTCGAGGCTCTTCAATTTCTGAATGAGGGTATTGCGATGGATTTTAAGCATCCGCGCGGTGTCTGTTTGATTCCAGTGACAGCGTTTCAGGGCACGCAGAATATATTCCCGCTCGAATTCCTGCCGCGCCTTCAGCAGCCCCAGGTCCATCGGCGCTTCCTTCCGGCCGGGCAGGTCTCCGCTTTCATCGCGAAGCAACTGATCAAAAGGCAGATCGTTCTCGCGGATCCAATCATCGGGAGCCCCCAACACGACCAGGCGCTCAATAAGGTTCTCCAATTCCCTGACGTTTCCGGGCCAGGGATAAGCTTCCAAAACTTCCATGGCATCCACCGTGATCCCTCTCACCTTCTTGCTGAGGACACGGCAATACTTGTCCACGAAGAACCTGCTCAGCAGCGGGACATCTCCGGTTCGCTCGCGCAAAGGAGGGAGATGCAGCGGGATAACGTTGAGTCTGAAATAAAGATCGTTGCGAAACAGTCTTTCCTTGACCATCTCTTCTAGGGGGGTGCTGGTTGCTGCAATGACCCGAACATCCACTTTAACCGTCTGATGGCTTCCTACTCGCGAGAACTCACGTTCTTGCAACACTCGCAGCAGCTTGGCCTGGAACTCGAGCCGCAGGCTCGAGATCTCATCCAGAAAGATGCTGCCACCGTGGGCATATTCGAATTTGCCGATATTGCGGGCATGGGCTCCCGTGAATGCGCCCTTCTCATGTCCGAAAAGCTCGCTCTCAATCAGCTCGGGAGGAATGGCGGCACAGTTGATGGCCACAAACGGCCTGCGCTCTCGGGGGCTGCAGGCATGGAGGGCACGGGCAACCAGTTCTTTACCCGTACCGCTTTCTCCCGTTATCAGGACGTTACTGGCTGTCCCGGCGACCTTCTCGATAACGTTGAAGACCTGCTCCATCTTCTCGGACTGGCTGATGATTCTCACCTGGCCAAGCTCGAGGCCCACGCCGCCATTGCACTGTGCTGGGGTTTTGGGTCGGGCATGACGGCGGATGACCTTGTCAACTACTTCGAGGATTTCTTGGGGTTCATAGGGTTTGGTAATGTAGTCAAAGGCCCCGGTCTTAATCGAAATCGCCGCTTCCCGGGCATGGTCGGCCGCGGACACCATGATCACTTCGATGGCCTCACGGTATTCCTTAATCTGTTTCAAGACCTCAAGGCCACCCACCTCAGGCATGTTAACATCAAGGAGCACCACATCGAAATGCTTTTCCCGGATGCGTGTCAAGGCACTCATCCCGTCACCCACCGCCTCGACTTCATAGAACTCTTCCAGAATAATCTCCAGTGATTCTCTGGCACCCTCCTCGTCATCCACGATCAGCACCCGCCTCGGTTTCCCTCGCACCGTACATCCTCCATTCCTCACCCTTTTCCCTGGAAGCTGTTATTATGGCAATAACACAGGCAAAATTGTTCGGTCAAGGACTGTCTCGAAACCAGTTGCCGGATGAGCGGCGGCACTGTGGGTCAGCATGAGAGATCTTTCTGGTTCGCTGCAGCACTTATTCATTGTATGATGCACCGGTGCTCATCAATCATCAGGTTGAACCATGGACGGTGACGATCCTATGCAGCAACCTTCATTGCCCTTCGCTGAGATCATTGGTATTGTGGGGGCTGATCATGCCCTCTCAGCCCCAGAAGACCTGCTCTGTTACGGTTACGATGCCAGCAAGCTTAAAGCTGCACCCCAGGCCGTGGCTTTTCCCGGCAGCGTGGAGGAAGTTGCGGCCTTGCTCAAGCTGGCAAACCGTTACCGTTTTCCGGTCTTTCCGAGGGGGGCCGGAAGCGGCATCGTGGGTGCAGCCATTCCCTGGAGCGGCGGTCTGGTCCTGGCGCTTACCCGTTTGAATCGCATCATCGAGCTGGATCCGGACAATCTCCTGGCAATCGTGGAGCCGGGAGTGATCACCGGTGAGTTTCAGAAGGCGGTGCTCCGGTGCGGCCTTTTTTATCCACCCGATCCCGCCAGCCTCCAGTTCTGTACCCTGGGCGGCAACGTCGCCATGTGTGCCGGCGGTCCACGAGCCGTCAAATACGGCGTCACGCGCGATTACGTTTTGGGGCTCGAAGCCGTTCTGCCAACGGGTTCCATTATCAGCACCGGCACTCGTACGGTCAAGGGTGTGGTGGGTTATGACCTCACCCGCCTGCTGGTGGGTTCTGAGGGTACGTTGGGGGTCTTCACCAAGATCAATCTTCGCCTGGTGCCGGCGCCCGAAAGCGTACGCACGGCGATGGCGGTCTTTCCGAAGCTGGAAGGGGCGGCCCAGACGGTTTCCGCCATTACCCGGCAACGTATAATTCCTTCGACTCTGGAACTCATGGACCAGGCCACGATCAGGGCGGTCGAAAATTACCTGCAACTCGGGTTGCCGCTCAATGCCGAAGCGGTGCTTTTGATTGAGGTGGATGGGCGGGAGAGGCTGTCGGAAGAAGATCTGCAAAAGATTGGTGAAATCTGCGGGCAGTGTGGCGCCTCGAAGGTCACCATTGCCCGCTCCGAAGGCGAACGCGAGCAGCTCTGGAAAGCGCGCCGCGCGGTATCGCCAGCCCTCGGCCAGATCAAGCCTGGCAAGATCAACGAGGATGTGACCGTCCCGCGCACCGAGATTGTCGCCCTCATTCGAGACATTCAGCAGCTCGCCGAAAAGTATGACCTCACCATCGTCTGCTTTGGCCACGCCGGAGATGGCAATATTCACACCAATATCATGCTGGACCGGGACAACCCGGATGAACTGGAAAGGTCGGAGCGGGCGGTGGAAGAGTTATTTCGGATTGTGCTGGAGCGTGGCGGTACCCTCTCCGGCGAGCATGGCATCGGCATCACCAAGTCTCCCTTCCTGCAATGGGAGATTGGAGTAGAGGGCTATGAGGCCATGTGGCGGATCAAGATGGCGCTCGACCCGTTAAATATCCTCAACCCGGGAAAGATGTTCGTGCCCAACCGGGCATTCTTTGGCAAAACTTAAAACCTTATTCGTGAAGCTGCCAAAGCGCTGTCCCGAACGGACGTCTCTCGCCATGCCGAGTGCTATTCCTTCGCGGCAGAGAGTCTTTCCAGGACTTCCAGATTGTTGCGCAAACGCTTCTCGTTGGCTTTCATGTTGGGCTTGCTCGGACTATCCTTGCGCTTACGAATCTTTTCAGTCTTTTGCGTCTTCGAAGCCATGCTATCGTTCTCCTTGTATCGGTCTCTTTACTTATCAAGAAAAAAAAGCATTATGCCCTTTTCTCGCGAGTTTGTCACGCAAAACTTTTCCGTCTGCGCCTTCGCCTCTCACCCACGGCTGCCTTCGATCAATCCGGTTCACCAGCCTCCGGAGTGCCGGATAGCGGCCACCAGCAAAATGGTTCACCCAGAAATGGAGTTGCCGCCAAGCCTGCGGGATATAGCGCAGGAACTGCCGCTTGCCTCTAACCACTCCCAGGAAGCCGAAGGCCCCGAGCATCTGGAGATTGCGGCTCAGCCTGAGAACACTGTAGGAATCGAGGAAAGCCCCGAAAGAACAGGCAAGGTCCTTGCCGGCCTTCACCCAGTAGCGACCAATGAGCTTTCTTTCCAAGTCCTGAGAGATGCCCACATACGGGTCGATCAAGACTGAGGCTAGATCATACGCGGGAGGGCCGAAGCGCATTCCCTGGAAGTCGATGAGCCGCAGAGCTTGTGCCCGAATCATGATATTGCGGCTTTGGAAGTCACGGTGGATGACGTGCGTCCGGGAGACGGTCCCCGCCGCGGCAGCGAGGTCTTCAAAATCCCGGCGCAGGTCATCCGGCGCAACTTCAAGACCAAGAAGCCCATTCAGAAACCTCGTCCGGAAATACTCCAGCTCCCGATCATAGACGAACGCCGGATCATAGACCGCCCGGTCGAAGCAGTAGCCTTCCTCGAAACCGACCGGAGTTCGAAGGTGCACTTCCGCCAGGAGCTTCACAACCTCTCCGTAAAGGGGCAAAAAATTCCCGCGCAACCGCCGGGCACGGGCTTGCAGGTGAACGTCTCCCAGGTCCTCGAGCAGAAAAATCCCTTGCGCCGCATCAGCCCAATAAAAGTGGGGTACCGGCAGCCCACGCTCCAAAAGATGCCTGCCGATCAGCCAATAGGAATCGTTTTCATCAAGGCCGGGGACGTTCCGGCGAGGTGACAACAATAGAACCGCAGAGCGGGTTCGGTTCCGGAGGCGGAAAAACCGCCTCTCGGAACCATCGCCCAGCAGCTTTTCAACGCTCGGCAGTTCTTCTGAAAAGCCTGCGGCCCGGGCAATGTCAACAATGAGCTGGTGCAGTGTCGGGCCAACATCCACCGCAGCCTTCACTGGGGCAAGCCCGTAATGATTTCATCCTGGTGCACCCCCGCGACCACAACCCCATCGGCAACCACACACCGGACCAGCCGGCTTTCAGCCAGAACCTCAACATCCTCCCACAGGATCGTATCCTCCACGATCGCCCCGGCCATGACTCGTGACCCGGCGCCCACCCAGACGGACCCACGCAACTCCGCTTCCGGGGAGATTTGCGCCCTGGGATCAACCGTGATGCTTCGGCCGGTTGGCAGCGGTGGCAAGGCGTTTGCCTCGAGACGGCCCAGCTCTTCATGCAGCCTCACATAGCTCTCGAGCGAACCGGTTTCCCGCCACCAAAAAGGGGGCAACTGCAGTGCTGCGGGCGCTTTACCGGTCCGGATCAGTTCGCGATAGACGGTCAGAATATCCCACGGACGGCCGGAAGGAACTCCGCTCATGACTACTGGATCAAGCATGTGAATCCCGGTAAAGGCCAGGATCTTTCGTTCCGGGCCGTCCCTCACGAAGTCGCTCCCCTCCCGCCCGAATCCCACAATCCGCCCGTCGGCATCCACTGCCACGTTATTGAACTCATTGCAGTCATGCATGAGGAGCCCGGCTGAGGCGCCGGAATCGAGGAACTGGCGGACGACTTCAACCAGGGAGACATCACAGACGATGTCGCCGTTAATGACGAGGAACGGTTCACCCTCAAAGAAGGACAGCGCATTGGCAATCCCTCCCCCGGTTCCCAGCAGCAGGGGCTCCACCAGAACGTGCACGGGGATAGGCCACGTTTCGTGCGCAATCGCTGCCGCCACCTGTTCCTGAAGGTGCCAGGCATTGATCACCACCGCTTCTATTCCGGCCTGATGCAGGCGCCACAGCCAGAACTCGAGGATCGACACCCCTCGGAGTGGAGTCAAGACCTTGGGGCGCACCAACGACAGGGGACGCAGGCGGGTTCCCAGACCTGCGGCAAGAATCATCGCCCTCATGGCCATATCCCTCGAGACTCAATCCGCCCCGGAACCTAATCGAAGAGCTTCCAGATCACCGCGCCTCCCAGGGCTGACTGGTAGAGCACCTGGGTAAGGTCTTTCAGATTGCGCAGCCAGGCAATTTTCTCGATCTGATGCGGCACCACGATGGTGTCTCCCGCTTCCACAAGACCCGGTGAGCCATTTTCCCATTGGTTGGCGCTGGTGTTCCAGAAAAAGCCCCGGCCTGGCATGAGCGTTGAACCGTCAACCTTGACGATGTAGACTTCGCCCTTGTCCGCGACTCTGCTGAAACCACCGGCCCGGTCAATGTAATAGGAGTAGTCCTTGGTCGGGACATAGACAAAGTTGGACTGATTCTGCACCGCACCAATCACCTGGACGGTCTGGGGATTGGTGGGAATGGACAAAACATCCCCATCCTCCATCTCAATATCCAGCGGGCTGTTTCTCGCTCGTCTGGCTTCCTCGACGTTGATCACCATGCGGCCGGTCGCCTTGATCTGTTTCAAACCCTCCACAAAGGCCTGCTTCTGCTTGCTTTCGGCAACGGCAATCTGGGCGTCATCGGGATCTGTTGCGCCGCTCACCGCGGCCGCCGAGGCGGCCATGACTTCCTGCTGCAACCTGCCGATCATATCGTTGAGCTGCTGCTGCTGAGCTTCTCTAAGGCTGATCCGCGTCAGCACCGCGCCCCTCGGATAAGCCTTGTCCGTAAATCCCCCTGCGCGCTCCAGGACCGACGAAAGCCTTTCACCCTTGGAGAGCGCATAGTTCCCCTGGAAGCGGACTTCGCCGGAAAGGCCCACGGTTCGATAGAGTCGCCAATCGGGGACGGTTTTGATGAAAACGTAATCATCTCCCTGCAGCGGGATGTCATCGACGATACTGCCCGCCAGGGCCTCCTCGGGATTCACCAGCAACTGCTGGGTCAGCGGTCCCGAAGACATGGGAGTCACTCGTGTCAGTTCCGCCTGTTCGCCAAAAGCATATTTGCTCAACCCCCCCGCCAGCTTCAGCAAATCCGACAGCATCATGTTGGGCCGGAAATCAAATTCGCCCGGTCGATTGACCGCCCCGGTAATGCGAACCTTTTCTTTGGGCACCATCTCCCACTTGTTGAAGACCGTCACCACATCGTACGGTTCAAGACAGATGTTGTGCTGGTGGTCCGAGTGAAACAGGACCGCTCCCAGATCGAACGAGCGGTACTCCTGATGGTAGGCCGGAGGAACCAGGCGGGTGATCAGGGCATATTCGAGAAAGGTATCCGGGAGAAGACTGTCACCATGGGGAAAAAGGTCTTTGGCACGCATTCCCGGACGCCATTCATATTCCCCCGGCCGGCGAACGTTTCCCTGCAGCACGACCATGTTGGTCACCAGGGGGACGATCGGGAAGACCTTGACGATATCCCCATCCTGAAGCGTAATGTCTTGCTTCCCCTTGAACTTCTCAAAATTGACATCGACCACGACCTTGGTCTGCCGCTGAAAAACCCTCTCCACCTGCACGCGCTGCAGGTGAGCCGCCGCCGTAACTCCTCCTGCCAACCGGATGCCCTGGGAGAGCATCGTCTTTCCCTTCATCTCGTAAATGGCGGGCCGGTCCACGTTGCCGGCAATCCCCACGATGGGTCCGATGGGGGGGATGAAAATGACGTCTTCGGGCAGCAGGCGGAGATCGTTGCTCTTATCACCCGAGATCAGGAAATCGTACAGATCCAGATGGGCGATCGTCTCCCCTTGCCTTTTGAGCTCGATGTTCCGCATGCTGCCAGCCTTGCTCGGCCCTCCCGCGACTACCAGGGCATTGATCACCGTGGCCAGGGACGAAACCGAATAGGCACCGGGAGAGTAAGCATTCCCCACCACATAAACGGTCATGGAACGAAGGTTTCCGATGGTCACATTCATCTGGAAATCTTTGAAATATTTGGACAGCTCCTGCTGCAAGACCTCCTTCAATTCTTGAAACGTGAGGCCTGCCACACTCAGGGTCCCCATCTTCGGAACATTGATGTTCCCATCCCGATCCACCTCCGCACTCCAGGTTCCTTCGACGCTTCCCCAGACTGCAATCCGGACCTCATCGCCGGGTCCGACAACATAGTCGGGGCCAACGGGAACATTGCCATACGGCATGGCCAGGGAAGTGCCTCGCGGACTTGGCAAAGTGACAGGCGGTACCGCCGGGATAGCTTGGCCGGGATAGCTTGGCCCCTGCTGGAGGCCACTCTGCGGAACCGCTCCCGGCTGCGGTACGGTCGGAGAAGTGTAACCGGGAGCAACGGTGCCATGAGGCGGGAGGGGTTGAGGTGCATAGCCCTGGGGAGGGACCCCCTGTGGCCCATATCCCTGGGGGGCATACGGTGGGGGAAGGGTGCCCTGAGATGGGTAGGATTGCGAAGCACCAGTCCCGGACGCGCCGCCCGGCGGCTGGTACCCCTGGGGGGCAACGGCAGCAGGCTGAGGATACCTTTGGGCTGGCACCCCGGGAGAAATAGCGCCCTGAACGACCGTTCCCTGTGGAACCGAGCCCGGTGCATACCCCGGCGTAATACCCGCCTGCTGCTCTGAGTCCTGGGGAGCAGTCCTCAGTGGAGCTGCAGGTGCCGGGCTGGGATGGAACAGGTCGTACCCGAATTGCTTGATGTCGAAAGTGAGTGCCTGCGGGATCTTTCCTGAAACATACTGTTCAATGGGGGACAGTTCCGCTGCTTCGGTCGGTGTTGCCTGCCCGTAGGAGGGGTGGCCCACCATGGTTGGCCCTGCCCCGGCACTGGCTGGTTGTCCCGGACGCGGTGCCGCGGAGGGGGCAGGTATGCCCGGGTAATAAGGCAGAGCTGGCGGCGAGACGACACCGGGACCTATCCCCGGAACGGTCGATGCGCTTCCTGCGGCTTGCCCCGGAACCGGCACATACCCCGAATTGCCTGGCGGCAATACCTGAGCCGTTTGCGGCAGGCACGGTTTCGAGCAGAGGATGACACCCACAAGTAGTCCCCAGAAAGCTACTTTCCTTCCGAAACTCATGCTGCATACTCCTGCACATCCGAAATTACCCAACCGCACCGCCCGAATCAACCAGCCGCCGGTAACGGGACCGCCCGGCACCGCTGCCCGTTGGCCTCTCCTGCTTCCGGAAATCAGCACCGGCACCCGTCTCCAATCGAGCCTGCATTTACCAACGACATTTTTACTTTGTCAAGAAATTCAACTCTCCCAGGGATGAGCCCTGAGCAGCACCAGTTTCTCATCCCTCAACCGTCACCCGATTTCCAATTCCAAGATCCCGTCATCCCTTTTTGCCTGCATTCAGGGATTTGGCCCAAGCATCGCGAAGGGTAGCGGTACGGTTGAAAACCAGGGCTGCGGGGCGTGAGTCCTTCGCATCCAGGCAGAAATACCCCATCCGTTCGAATTGGTAAGGAGTTCCCGGAAGGGCCTGGGCCAGACTCGGCTCCAGGTAGCAGGGCTTGAGGACCTCCAGGGACTTCGGGTTGAGGAACGCCCTGAAGTCCTGACCGTCCTTGTCTTCGCCGGGATTGGCTTTAGTGAAGAGCCGATCGTAGAGGCGCACTTCCGCTTCCACGGCATGATCCGCAGAAACCCAGTGCAGGGTCGCTTTGACCTGCCGCCCATCGGGGGCGCCACCACCGCGAGTCGCCGGGTCATAGGTGCAACGAAGCTCAATCACTTCACCCGTCGTGGAGTCTTTGACGACGCCGACGCATTTGATGAAAAAGGCATAGCGCAGTCGCACTTCCCGCCCGGGAGCGAGCCGGTAGAATTTGGGCAGGGGTTGCTCCATGAAATCATCCCGTTCGAGGTAAAGCACCCTGGAAAAGGGAATCTTTCTGGTGCCGGCTGCCGGGTCTTCCGGGTTGTTGACAGCCTCCAATTCCTCCACTTGACCTTCGGGGAAGTTTTCAAGCACGACCCGCAACGGTCGCAGCACGCCCATCACCCGAAGCGCCCGCCGGTTGAGGTCTTCGCGCAGGCAATACTCGAGGAACTGCACATCAACCAGGCCTTCAGCCTTTCCGACCCCAATCCGTTCGCAGAAATTCCGGATCGCCTCGGGAGTGTAGCCGCGCCGGCGAATTCCCGCCAGGGTCGGCATGCGCGGATCATCCCACCCTGCCACATAGCCTTCCTCAACCAGTTTCAGCAGCTTGCGCTTGCTCAGCACCGTATAGCTGAGATTCAGCCGGGCAAACTCTATCTGCCGCGGATGATAGATTCCCAGTTCGTCCAGGAACCAATCGTAGAGGGGACGATGGTCCTCATATTCCATTGTGCAGATGGAATGGGTGATCCCTTCAATGGAATCCGACTGGCCGTGAGCATAATCATACATGGGGTAGATGCACCACCGGTCACCGGTCCGATGGTGGGATTCTTTCTTGATGCGGTAAAGGACCGGATCGCGCAGGTTGAGGTTGGGTGATGCCATATCGATTCTGGCCCTCAGGACACAGGCCCCGTCGACAAATTCCCCCGCCCGCATCCGTTCGAACAGCTCGAGGTTCTCCGCCACCGTCCGATTGCGATAGGGGCTCTCTTTTCCCGGCGCCGTCAGGGTCCCGCGATATTCCCTGATTTCGTCGGCACTCAAATGGTCCACGTAAGCCTTGCCTGCCTTGATCAGCTGCACCGCCCACTGGTAGAGCCGGTTGAAATAATCCGAGGCGTAATAGAGTCGATCGCCCCAGTCGAATCCCAGCCACCGTACATCGGCCATGATCGATTCCACATATTCAACGTCCTCCTTGCTCGGATTGGTATCGTCGAAACGGAAGTTGCACAGACCGCCAAATTCTGCAGCCAGGCCGAAATTGAGGCAGATCGACTTGGCATGCCCAATGTGGAGGTAGCCGTTCGGTTCAGGAGGAAAACGGGTTAGGACGCGGCCGCCGAATCTGCCGGATTTCATGTCGTCGAGAACAATATTGCGAATGAAATTGGGAGGAGGCGTAAATTCGGTCTTAGTCATCTGACGGAAACCCTTTCTGTTCTGGATAATGTAAGCCCTGGATAACTTCAAGAGTGTGTCCATCACCTTGCACCTTGGACTCACAGATCAACCTCGCCCTCGTATATATCACACCTGCCGTTCATCATGCCAATCATCTGAGCCAACCCCGGCGTGATTTGCCGAACCGCCAGAGGCAGGATGAGCGCCACGGAACGCAGCACCGACTGTCGGAAGTCCCAGTGTCATCACTTGACCGAAGCTGACTGAAACCAAATTACTTTGCCAATGAGAACCAAAAATGATATAGACCCCGCTGAGAACTTCAGACAGCGTTGGCTTTGACCTTATATATAGTTTATACAACACGTTGGGTGCTTTTTCCATGAACCCGGGTTGAAGCTCGATGATATGAGAACTGGTGAGCGGGAGTTACCCTTGGAGGAGACTCCCTTTTTTGCTTTTGGAGTTCGTGCCATGAGGAAAGCGTTTTTTTTGGAAGCCATTGTGATCTGGGCGGCCGGTTTGGGGTTGGCGGGGCTGTTGCTTGTCAATGGGGCTTCCGCCGATGACCGGGGACTGCGAATGCCTTCCAGTCCGAGTGCGACCACCAAAGCTGAGCAGCGCGTGGCTTTGGTGATTGGCAACGGCGCCTATGAAACTTCTCCCCTCCGCAACCCACCCAACGATGCTCAAACCATGGGGGCATTGCTGCGAGTTCAAGGCTTTGACGTCATCGAGAAGGTGAACCTCGATCAGAAGGAGATGAAAAAGGACATCCAGGCCTTCGGTCAGCGACTCCTCAAGGGTGGAGTCGGCCTCTTCTACTATGCCGGCCACGGGATTCAGGTCAATGGACGCAACTATCTCATCCCAATCGGCGCCCACATTGAACATGAAAAGCAGGTCGAGTATGAAGCGGTGGATGTTGGCATGGTGCTGGCGGAAATGGATCATGCCCGCAATCGCCTCAACATCGTCATACTCGACGCCTGCCGCGACAACCCCTTCGCCCGCAGCTTTCGTTCGAGCGCGCAGGGTCTGGCGTCCATCAACGCCCCGAGCGGGACCCTCGTGGCCTATGCCACCGCCCCCGGGGCGGTAGCCAATGATGGCCCGGGAGCGAACGGGGTTTATACCGGTGAACTCGTCAAGGCGATGGGTGTGCAGGGATTAAAGGTCGAAGACATCTTCAAGCAGGTCCGCTCGGCCGTCAAGGAAGCTACCCAGGGCCAGCAGGTCCCCTGGGAATCCTCGTCGCTCGAAGGAGACTTCTACTTCGTACCCCCGCCTCCACCCCCGGCAGCAGTTCCCCCTACCCCCCCGGACCGGACCACCGCTATCGCTCCAACCACCCCTCCAAGTCCCGCTGCCGGCCAGGCGCTCCGCAGTGACAGCCCCGCCCGGTCCATAAAGACGTGGAAAGAGCCGATCACCGGGATGGAATTCGTTTGGGTCCCGGGGGGCTGCTTCCTCATGGGAAGCCCCCAGACCGAACTCAACCGCGAAACCGATGAAGGCCCGGTGCACGAAGTCTGTGTGGAAGGGTTCTGGATGGGTAGAACCGAGGTCACCAACGCCCAATACCGCACCTTCCACAAGGCTCATAACAGCGGGGAGTTCCAGAAGGTTTCCCTCAACGGCGACCCGCAACCGGCAGTCTATGTCGCGGCGGAGGACGCGGACTGCTTCGCCCAGTGGCTGACCACCAAGAACGGTGATGTGAATAAGTTCCGACTCCCGACCGAGGCGGAATGGGAATATGCCTGCCGGGGCGGGACCGAGACCTCCCGTTACTGGGGAGACGATCCGAATCCAACCTGTGACTATGAAAACGTCGCCGACCTGACCGCCAGGAGACTGTGGGATTGGGAGGAGGTTCACCAATGCAGCGACGGCTACGGCGCTACCGCCCCGGCCGGGAGCTTTCAAGCCAACCCTTACGGCCTGAACGATATGCTGGGTAATGTGTGGGAATGGACCCTCGATGTCTACAATGTCGACGCGTACAGCAAGCACAGCCATGACAGCCCCGTGTATACCGATCAGAGCAATGGCCTCGACCGGGTGATCAGGGGCGGAAACTGGAATGGAAGCCCGCGTTGCGTCCGGTGCGCCCGGCGCAGCAGCGGTCTTCCCAAAGCCATGAACGATGATCTCGGGTTCCGCCTGGTGCGCGAACCCTGACAGGAAAAAAGAGCGATCCACGAAGGCACACGAAGATACACGAAGCGAGGCCGTTGCCTCCCTGGCATCCAGCGATCAGGCAAAATCTCTGGGGAATGCCGCACACGGACAATCATCAAGGAAAGGCTGAAAGCGGGATGAGTGTTCTTTCACGCTTCCTTCTTCGTGTGACTTCGTGGATGAGAAATGAAACAGGAGGATAGAACCATGCGTTTATCCAATCAGTCTATATTGGAAAGATGGGTTAAGCGAGGTTGCTGCCTCTTCTTGGTGGCAGGGCTCCTCGCTACGGTTCCCGCAGTTGCCGCGGGGGAGGGCGAGCAGACCCCGGTGAAGTTCCGCTGGGCCTTTGGGGCCTTAACCGACGATGGTACCACCCTGAAGCTCGAGCCCATTGGTACCAGTTCGACTCTCAAGACCGGCGACCAGCTCAAAATGATGGTGGAACGGCAGAGCGACTGCTTCGTGTACGTGATCCACCACAGCTCCCAGAACCAGATCCGGTTGCTGTTTCCCTACAGCCTGACCCAACTGACCGATGACTATCTGCGTGAGAAACGCTACTACATCCCTCAGAGTGACCGATGGTTTGAACTCGATCAGCACAGTGGGCCTGAAACCTTTTATCTGCTGGCCTCCGCCACCCGCCTGGACCGCCTGGAACGCCTTCTCGATCAATACGAACACGGCGACTCGGCTCAGAAAACCGAACTCAGCCGGCAGCTTCTCGAGGAAATCCGCTCTCTGAAAAAACAACACCGCGAACTGGCGGCGGCGGCAGAGCGGCCGGAAACCATAGGCGGTGCGGTACGCGGGTTCGAGAAGGCTCAGGGGATGAACCGTCCGGATATTGCCGTTATCGCCCGCGAGCTTTCTGCCCCCGCTTTTATCGCCAGGACTTTCACCATTGAACACCAGTAGCGTGAAGCGCCAGACGAGGGTCATCCTGTTGTTGGTGGCCGGCGCGCTGGTGGGATCGCACCTGGGGATGTGGCTGCTGCCCGGACTATTTGCATCCTGGAATGGGCAGATGTTTGACCATCTTTTCCGCCTGCGGCAGAGCGTTCCTCATTTGCGGCTGCCATACGACGACACCATCATCCATGTGGATCTGAACAATACCACCATCCAGAAGCTGAACAATTACTACCTCAGTCGATCACACTTCGCCCAGACGGTACGTAATCTTGCCGCCATGGGCGTGGCGGCCCAGGCGTACGACTTCATTTTTGCTTCCCGGCTCAATCCCGAGGACGACCAGGCCCTGATCGACGCCACCCGGGCAGCGGGCCGGGTCTATTACGGTCTTGCCTTCTCGCTGGCCGATGACCGCGGTTCCGCCAGTACCAGCAGGAGCACCGATCAGGCCGAGGTGCGTTCCTATCTCGACCGCACCAGGTGGCCTCTGCCGCCGACCGGTGCCCTGGACGGGCTCTTGGTGGGGAAGAAGCCGCTGGTGACTTTCATTCCTCTCGCATCGGTCGCCCGCGGTCTCGGTTTTCTCAACCTACGCCCGGATCCCGACGGGGTCTTCCGCCGCCTCCCCTTGCTGGTGAAATACGGCGACGGCTCCTATCCGAGCTTCGCGCTTCGGATCGTGTGCGACTATCTCGGCGTCGCCCCGGAAAACATCATCGTCACTCCCGGCCGCCACATCACCCTCAAGAATGCCGCCAGGCCGGGGGACGCCCCCCACGACATTCTCATTCCCATAGATGAACGCGGCATCATGCTGGTCAATTTCATCGGCCCCTGGGACCGCTTCAGCCACTACAACCTGGTGGACATCTACCAGGCTTCGACCACGGATGATGCCATGGAAGACTGGGCTGATGAGCTCAAAGGCCGGATCGTTCTCGTCTCGGACGTTTCGACCGGGGTAACGGACCTCGGCCCCGTGCCGACCGATCTCAATTTTCCGCTAAGCGGCTTTCATGCCAACGCCATCCACACCATCCTCACCGAACAATTCCTGCGCGAGGCCTCGCGTTGGGAACGGCTGCTGGTCATGCTCGGCCTGGGGGTGATCGTGGTGCTGCTCTCATTGCGCTTTGCCACCGCCTACTATCCCATCCACATGGTGCTCCTGGCAGCGGCCTATGTGGTGATCGTTGCGGCGAGCTTCCTGAAGGCAGGGCTGGTTTTGGACCTCATGGGTCCCCTGGTGATGATCGTTGTGGCCGCTATTCTGGTCACGGCCTACCGGTTCCTGGTGGGAGCCAGGGAAAAAGAGGTATTGCGCCGGACCTTCGAGGCCTATTTCCCACCGCTGATCGTGAAGAAGATCATGGCCAACCCGACCTTCCTCACCATGGGCGGCCAGAAGAAGGAATTGACGGTGCTCTTCAGCGACATCAAGGACTTCACGACCCACTCGGCCGCCCTCACCCCGGCCCAGGTCCAGCTGTTCCTCAACGAATACTTCGAAGCCATGGTCGAGATCGTGTTCCAGCACGAGGGTACCGTGGACAAATACATCGGCGACGGCCTGATGGTCTTCTTCGGTGATCCCGAACCGCAGCCGGACCATGCCCTGCGGTGCGTACGGACGGCCATTGCCATGCAGCAGCGCACCGCCGAACTCCGAGAGAAGTGGCTCAAGCAGGGTGGCTTCCCCCTCCGCATCCGCATCGGGATCAACACCGGGGAAGTCGTGGTGGGGAACATGGGGTCGGCGCGGCGGCTCGCCTACACCGTCCTGGGTTCGGCAGTGAACCTGGCATCCCGCCTGGAATCCAACGCGCCCGTAGGCGGCATCCTCATCTCGGAACGGACCCACGAACTAGTCAAAGCCGACGTTCCGACCCAGCCGGTCGGCCCCCTTACCGTCAAGGGCCTCGCCATCCCCATCACCGCCTACACGGTGCAGGGGCCAGGCCTCACTTCACAAGCACCCGAACGCTCCCTCGATTGCCCTATTCTTTACTTCAACACCAGTTTGCGAGATTTGGAGTAGGTCCTGGTGCTGCTGTCGTTCGTCCGCATCTGGATAGTAATGAGATAACTGCTGCCAAGACTCTTGACCGCATCGACAATGTCCTTGGGCATGAAGAGTCGGCCGAGGTGGGTGGGCACTCGATAGGAGATGTTGGCTACAATCTTCCCTTTCTTCTTGATGTCTATCAACACTCGCACCGATGTTTGCAGCCAGGGAGCAGTTTCGGAAAGGTCATAGGATACGGCCCAAGTGCAGATGAGATTACCGGACGCATCCAGTTTGCTCTTGATGGATGATCCCGGAATGATCGGCAGAGCCTTAGCGCCGGAGAAATTAAAGGAGCCGTTGACTTCTTTCCCATCAAAGACGGCAGACAGATTATAGACGCCTTCAATGAGCTCCTGTTCGAGATCGGCCTTGTAGTCAGCAGTTGGGTATGGGTTGCCGTACCACCAGATGCCGGTCTTGCCGTCGTATTCGCCATCCCTTGCTTCATAGACACCGGAAAAGATGGGCTCAGGCACCGTAACCTCGGCCCCCGTGGGATCGAAAAGCGTCACCGATTCCAGTTTATCTTCCAGCAGCCGCGCGCCAGTGTCGGCATCCTCGAACCCAAAAGCCAAGCGGTTGAGTACCGTTCCATCCTGGTAGGTGCGATGTTGAACATAAAAAAACTCAAATGCAGGGGTCACTTCCGCCCCCGCTGCCGCGACAGCGATCGTCTGAGTCAGGACTCCCAAAGAAAAAACGGTCAGCAATGCAACGATCAGCTTTCTGCCCTTCATGAGGATTCTCCTTTTGGCATTCAATGGGTATTTTGATGCGTCCAGATTCGTATTGATCTTGCCAAGACCTTATCAGAAACCCTCGGCTTCGATCACCTCTCTTCCGTGTTATTCCAAGAGACCAACGTCCTGAGCAGGAGGGTGGCGCTCTGACTCGCATGATAGTCTATCCAAGATTAACGTGAATCACCAGATGTCGCTGCTCTGAAGCGTCGTCGCCGCTACCGGGCTTCATGCAGCTCGGCAACGGCGGCATTCCTGCCTCTTTCCTGAAGGAACTGGTCTGCATAAAGGAGGCTCCAATCGGCAGTAGCCTTTGCGAGTTCTATGCCATTTTGTCCAATATCTTGTTATTCTTCATATGTTCCACGTGGGTTCCTGCCCTTTCCAACCAACCGTAGCCGGAGCAGGTTGGGAATCTGTAAAGAATGCCGACAATAAAGCCGGACCTTCGATGCAACTATATGATTTAACAAAATAAAAAGGATGGTTTCAGAATGTAAGGAAAACCGACAGATTCGGGCTGTTCCCGGTTCAACGATCTTGACCGCCGCCCTTTTAAACCGCCTGCCATTGGATGGCAGCCTGCACCAGAGCTTTGCCGGAGCGGTTATGGCGGATTTCGATAAAATCTTCAGCGCCGTCCCCGGGGATGGCGCTCAGGCGAAGGTCGAGCTCGTCGCCGTACCGGGCTTCGGCGATAAAGGCCACCGTCAGGGATCGAAGCCGGTGGCGCCGATGGTGTTCCAGCGGATAGCAGTCCATGATGAATTCCACAAAACGAGCATTGTTCACATGGCGGTTGACGTCGAGATCCGAATATCGGATCACCCTGGTGAAAATGCTCCGGCCCGCATCCTCGATGGCGAAGCGTTCGGGGTAACACCGCAAAGCATGTTCCGCCTCCAATTGGGGAATCCCTTCCCTGAGGCGCTGGCCGCTCACCGCTTTCTTGGTCTTGACATCCACCAGCAGCCAGGCGGTGGTGGCTCGGCAGAATACCTCACTGTTGCTGCCCGCAAACCGAAAATCGCGGATGAAGAAGAGCTTGTGCCGACATTTGGGCCAGGTCCTGACGGTGAATTCGTCGCCCAAGCGGGGCAGGAAGGAAAATTCCAGCTTCACCCAGGAAAGTACCCAGAAAAGCCCCTGTTCAAGTACTTCGGTAATCCCGACCCCCAATTTCCCCGCGTGCATCGCTGCAACGTTCTGGAGGTGGTTGAAAACCGAGCTCACCCTGAGGCATCCGGCACTGTCCGCATCATGAGCGGCAACACGCAGGGAGGAGTCAAAGACTGGCTGCCTTCCGATTTCCCTCTTGAGAGTTGTGCGCCCTTCCTCGTGACCCGCCATTTCTCCTGCTCCTGCCTCCCTACCATCGGTTCTTTCTTCCAGTTCGTGCCGGTGCCCCACGCTTGCCCGAGGTCCCTGCCCCCTTTCCAGTACCGGTTGTCCGGCATGGAGATGACGAACGGCTCGGTCTTTTTTTGATCGGGCCGCCCGTCGGTCAAATACTTTGCTTCGCACCAGGTTCCTTCGATTTCTCCAAGAACGACGAACCCGAACAAAGCCGGGACCTTCAATGGCCGGAGCTCTCGGGCAGGAGGCAGAACCTCACCGACCCTGCCGCTTTCTCGCCACTGGTCGTAACCCATGCCCGCTTGCCCAACGTGACCGCTCTGCCCGATCGATACCAGCCCATGGCGTATGAGCCAGCCCCTCACACGCACCACCAGTGAAAGATAGCCATGAACACAGAAGGGGCGGCAGCGCCCCTCTCTCAATGATCTACAACGGAAAGGTCTGCAAGGGAACACCCGCTGGCGGGCGGGACCGGTGGTCCGTCGCGAAGTCGAAGCTCTGCTGTTCTGCTGAGGTCATGCGTATTTTCCAACTACAAAATCACTGAGTTGGCTGAGCAGGCTCTCCTGTTCCGAAATGATCGCTTTTACGACATCACCAATGGAAACGATGCCGACCAGTGCTTGTCCGTCGAATACCGGCAAATGACGAATGTGCTTCCCGGTCATGATCACCATGCACTCTTCGGCACCGGTTTCCGGTTTCACGGTGTGCAGTTTCTTGAAGGGCGTCATGATGTCTTTTACAGCTGTCGCCTGCGATGCCTTTCCGATGAGAATCACCTTGCGGGCATAGTCCCGCTCCGTCAAGATCCCTTTAGTTTTGCCATCTTCGCCAATAACCATCACTGAACCGATCCCTTGTTCTCCCATGATCTTCAATGCGTCAAAGACGGTGGCTTTCGGTGAGACTGACCAGACTTTGTTCCCCTTTTCCTCGAGAATCTGCTTTACGGTCTTCATAGCCCACCTCCGATTAAAAGGTTCCTAAATGATCCAAGAAAAAACCGCAGGCCACTTAATTTTTGTAAGCATATCCACGAATAGGAGATTCGACAACAGCATTTTCGCACATCTCAATATCAGAGCAGGCCGGCTATCTTGGGACTCCACGTAGACTCCTTGTCTTTCAACGCATGCACTACCGCACCGCAATGCCAAAGCGTTTTCGTGACCAGGGGACCTGCCCCAGTCCCATCCCCACGGGCCAGAGGCGGAAGGATCTCTTGTCGCTTCAGCACCGTCTTCAGCCGCTGCCAACCATGTATCGAGCTCGGCGCTCAAGAGTATTTCGCGATGGTCGGGTCCATCTCGCTGGTCCTGGTCTGGATGTGGTTCAGGGGTTCACGGCGGGGTTTCACGAGAGGTGGCCTGATCCTGCAGCTTCTCATCCAGGACCCTACGGACGGTCTCAGCCACCTCGCGCAGTTCGAGCGGTTTCATCAACAAGACACGAACAGCGGTGTCCTTTAGCCTGGCCTTGATGATTCCTTCGCCCAAACCGGTGCAGAGAATAATGGGAATATCGGGTCGAATGGCTGTCATTTGCCGGGCCAGATCGATCCCATTCATATGTGGCATGGTATAGTCCGTTATCACCAGGTTGAAGTACTCCGGATGAAGCCGGAAAAGCTCCAAGGCTTCAAGACAGCTTGTTCGGGTGGTAACCATATAGCCCAATGAGTCCAATGTCTTTTGCCATATGTCGGTCACCTGAGCTTCGTCGTCGATAAACAGAATGCGCTCGGTACCGGTGGGCAATGCCGGTCTTGGCCCCCCAAGAGGCCCGACATTGCTGTCAATCCTCGGCCAATAGACATCGAAAACAGTCCCCCTGCCGATTTCGCTGGAGGCCATGATCACCCCATCATGACTCTTAACGATCCCGTGAACTACGGCAAGGCCCAGTCCGGTTCCTTTGCCGGCTTCCTTGGTGGTGAAATAGGGATCGAAAATCCGCTCCAGCGTTGCCGAGTCCATCCCGTGGCCGGTGTCTGCAACCGTCAACCGCACGTACGGGCCCGGCTTGAGATCCGGGTGTGTCGCCAGTATCAAAGGACCAAAATCGACATTGGCCAGCCGGATTTCCAGGATTCCCCCTCTTTCCTCCATGGCCTGGGCAGCGTTAGCGCAGAGATTGGTCAACACTTGATGGATCTGGGTCGCATGCGCCAGTATCGTGCACTCCAGGGTGGAGATGTTTTGGTGAATTTCAATGGTGGCAGGAAGGGACGCCTTGAAGAACTTAATGACCTCCTTAACAATCGGGCGAAGATCCAGCGGGAATCTCTCGGTCTGATCATCGGCGCGACTGAAGGAAAGGATTTGCCGGATAAGATCCTTCGCCCTGAGGCAGGCCGCCATTGCCTCTTTGAAATGCTCCCCGGTTGTTTCATTTTCCGGCGACTCCATCTCTACCAGCCCGATATATCCCATAATGATGCTCAGAACGTTGTTGAAGTCGTGCGCAATACCTCCGGCGAGAGTTCCGATTGCCTCCAGGCGCTGCGACTGCCTGAGTTGAGCTTCAGCCCGCAACTGCTGATCTTCCGCCAGCTTGCGCTTGGTAATCTCTTCGCAACAGCCAAGCAGGCGATGAGATGGCGGATTGCTGCCGTTCTCGATAACTCTTGACAAGGCCCTGAGCCACCGGATGGAGCCATCCTTATGGACAATTCTCAGTTCGCATTCACTGACATCGCCCGGGCCCAGTTCGATCACATTCTTCTCGAAAATCGGCAAATCTTCAGGATGAACGAGAAACTTCCAACACCCGTGATACTCAATCTCCTCCCGTGAATAACCCGTTATCACGTCCACCGCACCCACCAGCCAATCAATGACGAAAACGCCTCCGGCAGGCTTGAGGCATGAGTAGGCAAAATCGGCGATCAGGTCTGAAATCTGCCGATGCCGCTCCTCGCTCCTCCGAAGCGCCTCCTCGGCCTCCTTGCGCCTGGCGATATCCCGGCGAAGGATTTCGTTTACCGTTTGCACCTCTGCAAGCAGTTCCAGATTCTGGAACCTCAGAGCGATGCCGGAGATGATGGTGTTGTTGTGGGCAAATGAGAAGCGTATGATGGCAAGCAGGTAAAGGATGATCAACGCGGCGACGGTATACCCGAATTGTCCTCCTTCCATGACGCAACGGATGGTATACAGCAGCAGCACCGGTCCAGCCCAGCTGGCGGGGGCTATCCTGATGGAGGAATGCGACACCGTGGTAACAGCCGCCAGGCTGGCAATCGCAAGGAGAAATAGAGAAATGAGCCCGGGACTGCCGGATGGAAAAACAAGGAAAGCAGACAGCCCCCAGAATGCTCCGGACATGAACGTCAGAACGAGATAGCTCTTTACCCAGTAGTCCCCGTCAAACCGCTCCGCGCGGACTCTGAGGAATCGGTAATAGAGGACGATCCTGCTCACGACAATGGCCAGGACCATCACGAGCCATACCGCGAGGTTCAGATGAGAGACGACCTCTCGCACGCTAAAGGAGAGTGCCAGGGCAACGATGAAGGAGCCGGTCTGCATCGTCGGCAGCTGCATCATGGCAACCCGCACGCTTTCACGCTGGATGTCGTCCCTAAAATCTTTTCCAGTCGTCAGCTCGTCAGGCATAGAGAATCCATGCTTGGGGGGTGTGGTCGCACAGCAGCCACGGTCATTCTGTTCTTAATGACCGATCATTACTCAGAAGTATAGCCCCTTCCAGGAAAGTAGCAAGACAGGCGATCTTATCACGACTCGGAACCTGCTTTGAGGCCTTATCTGAGGAAGAATTCAGGGGGGAATGCCACTTTCCATGGATTGAAACGACCTCGCAAGAACTTGGACTCGTCTCAATCCCTATGGGTTGGCAGATGCACGAATACTCTGCTTTCACCGATCTTAAGTCAGGCTTGCCTTTTTGATTTTTCTTTGAGAGTGCGCTTCAAGATTGCGATGAACACCTTGCCTCGCTTTGCTCCCGGGTACTCCTTCACTTTGACCGGCAACCAACGCTCGAGCGGGATCGGTCGTCCCCGATTTAACCAACGCTGCCCGAACACCGCAACGTTCCTCATTGCTTCAACCGTCCGAGCAGGGCTTCGAGATAGCGGGATTTCATCTGGCGGCTCGCCATGGCCTGTTTCACGGGTGGCAGTTTCAGGATAACGCCTAGAATTGCCGCCATCGCCCGGTGGCTGGTTAATGCCTGGTTGTCGAAGATCAGGTGCTGCAATTTCCCCCGTTCGATCGCCATCACGACGATCCGGTGGGTCGAGTTGAGCGGGGTGATCACCCGTTGGGGTCGGGATGTCAGACGTAGCGCGCTGCTCGGGCAGGCGCGAACGCACAGGCCGCAGCCGAGACACGTTGTTTCGTCCGGCTTGGCCTTCTCCAGCTCCGGCTGGCGCCGGTCGTCGGCCGGAACGAGACTCATCGCGGCGACGGGACAGACCATGACGCAGTGACCACATCCGGTGCACTGATGGTCATCGACTGCCGGCAGGAAATTGGTAGTGTGCACCGGCTGGAGCAGTCCAAAACGGCGGGCTGCAAGCATGGCTTCGCAACAGCAACCGCAGCAGTTGCAGATGAAATTGACCTGCTGGCGAACGTTTTCCCCAAACTGCACGAGGTTATGGCCATAGGCTGCCTGGAGCAGGTCCAGCCCCTCCGCGGCCTCGACGGCACGGGCGTAGCCGTGTCGTATCAACGATGAGGCAGAGCTGTTGAAGGTCATGCAGATGTTTTGCGGCGCGTCGCAGGCCCGGCCGACATGCGACATCTTGTGGCGGCAGTAGCAGATGCTGATCCCCCGGTGGCTGGCCGTGCGGATCACCTCGCTCGCCCTTTCATAGTCAAGGACATGCAGGGTATTCTCGGCATCAAGCGCCGGCTCATGGACGAATACTCGACCGAGCTGGGTCTCACCATTGGTAAAGAGCGCCTTGATGAAGTCGTCTTCCACATTCAGATACTGGTAGAAGAGCTCGCTTAAGACCTTCTGGTCGATATCATCCCGTACCCGCATGAGAGAAAATTCAAAAAATCCGGCCATCGGTGGAGGGAGGACATAGGTCGTTTCGCCGTCCTCCTCCAGGTCGAGAAGAAGCGCCTTGTCGGCCAGACGGTCCAGTGTTTCCCGGGCAGCCGCCACGGACATTTTCCAGGCTACGGCAGCCTTGCTGGCAGTGAATGGCTTGATGGGAAGGAGGGCGACCAGGGCCGCCTCTCGCTCGCTGAAAAGCATGCTGAGAATGCTCCGGAGAAGTTCCGATGACACTGCGCCCTGGGGAAACCGGTTCAACCGGTCTGTCAGGGCCGCATATCCCGATTTCACGGTTTGATGCGCCATGTCACCTCCACGGCCGCACCCTCCGGCAGACGCGGCCTTTGGTTCCCGGTTCACAAAAGCCTGAAGTTACGCCGGCACTCATCAAGGCATATCAACAGCTGAAAGCCTGTCACTTCCTCGCGGAGACGATCTCGAAGCGCTTGATCCTCGAGTCCGGCTTGATGGTGGCGATCAAGGTGTAGAGGTGACCGGGGATTTCGTATTGCTTCTTTTCCTTCCGGTCGATGGCGATTTTATGGATCTCGCACGGCTTGCGCTGCAGGACATGGCCTTCGCCGTCGTAGGCGATCAGCGTAAAGGCCTGGTCTCTCAGTTCGGTTCGACTGCTGAGCACATTCTGCAGGACCAGCAGGACCCCTTGACCGCGGAGGCGGACGAGTTCCGAAAAACTGGCCTCGAGATTGTAGAGCGGGCCGTAGACAGGGTCATCAGCCTTGGTTCCTTTCCTGGTAAGGCTTTCCGCCTGGAGGACGGCGAGACCCTCTTCGGGGCTCAGGGTCTCGTGCTCGGGCCTGTGAGGGAGCTGTTTGACAATGAAATCCTGGAACCTGCGGCCGGGATCGCCGGTGGTCCCGCCCTCCCGCGGGGCCTCGATTAGGACCTCGGGATCAAATTCCTTCGCCGTCAGTACTTCCTGGATGGAGCTCACCTGACCTTTGGGCACACCCGCAATTCCCCCGGCGAATTCAAATTTGATTTCACCATGCTCCTCCCAGTAGTAAGGTACCTCGATCGAGCGTCCGTCGTTGACGTTGATCCGGAGCATCCCCGCCGAGGCGTCGGGTCTGCCTGCCGTGAGAGTAATCGCAAAAACCAGGATCATCACCCTGATCAGGTCAGCCAGGAATCGAAGTCTTATCATTTTCATCCTTTTTTGGCTTTGCCGACTGGATAGTTTCTAGTATAGAGGACAGCGGTTCAAGAGGCCAACCGGGCTCTCCCGGCAGCAGCTATGCGGCAGCCTGCCGGCAGCCAGAGAGAGGAGCGAAACAAAACGACCATGCATATTTTCATTTCAGGTTCCCTGGCGTACGACCGCATCATGGACTTCCCTGGCCGCTTTGCAGATCATATTCTGCCAGATAAGATCCATGTTCTCAACGTCTGTTTCAACATTAACGGGCTCGTCGAAAAATTCGGCGGCACCGCCGGCAATATTGCCTATACCCTTTCCCTGCTGGAAGAGAGACCCACCATTATCGCCACTGCGGGCCAGGATTTTGCGCGATACGGTGAGTGGCTTGCCAAAAACCAGCTTTCTGACCGCTGGATCAAGATCATCCCCGAAGTCCTCACCGCCGGGGCTTACATCACCACCGATCACGACGACAACCAGATCACGGCTTTCAATCCCGGCGCCATGGCCTTTGCCGCCGACCTGCCCCCCCTTGACGGTATCAAGCGGGAAGCCCTGGTCTTTATCGCTCCCGGGAACAAACAGGATATGATGGCTCTGGCTGGCAAAGCCCGCGGCACAGGGGTCCCCTACTACTTCGATCCCGGGCAAAGCCTCAATACCTGGGAGCGCGATGAACTGCGGCAAGCGGTCAGCGGCGCCCAGTGCTTCATCTCCAATGACTATGAGCTCTCCCAGTTCCTGCAGCTCGTGGAATGGTCCCTGGCAACGCTCTACGAGCATGTGCAGGCTGTCATCACCACTCTTGGGCCGGACGGTGCCACCCTCGATCTACAGGGGGAAAAACTCCTCATTCCGGCTGCCCCCGTGGCGGAAGCGCTCGACCCGACAGGTGCCGGCGACGCCTTCCGGGCTGGCTTGCTCAAGGGCCGGAGCATGGGCATCGACTGGGACATCAGCTGCCAGATGGGTGTCGTGGCCGCAACCTATGCCGTCGAGCAGTACGGAACCCAGGAACACTATACCGACTGGCGAGCCTTTCGCCGCCGCTATCAGACTCATTTTGGGCCCTTACTGAGCGACTTGACGTAATGAGTGAAACGTGAGGCGTGAGTTGGTGGGTTAGGGGCCAGAAACCCGCGTCCTTGCCCACCCATGCCTTTTCCGTCTTCCGTCCTCCGTCTTCTGCTTCCCGTTCCGCTACCCGACCATCAGTTGCTGCCGGCGCAGGCGCTTGATCTGGTCGCGCAGAACCGCCGCTTTCTCGAACTCAAGCTGGACCGCCGCCTCCTTCATTAACTGTTCCAAACGCTGCAGCTGCCCTTCCATATCCAAGCCGGATCGTTTCAGGTCCAGCAGTTCCTGGGTTTCCATCACCAGGTCCAAAGGTTCGACTTCCGGTCGCTCCTTGTAGCCTGCGAGAATGTCGGCAATCTCCTTGCGAACGGTCTGGGGAGTGATGCCGTGGTCAACATTGTAGGTCAGCTGGAGTTGCCGCCGTCGCTCGGTTTCCTCGATGGCCCGACGCATCGAGTCGGTGACGCGGTTGGCATAGAGGATGACCATCCCGTCCACATTCCGCGCGGCGCGCCCGGCGGTCTGGATGAGGGACCGATCCGAACGCAAAAACCCCTCGTTGTCGGCATCGAGCACCGCCACCAGCGAAACTTCAGGAATATCGAGTCCTTCCCGCAGGAGGTTGATGCCCACCAGCACGTCGTATTCTCCAAGCCTGAGGTCTCTGACCAGCTCGATCCGGTCGAGGGTCTCGACATCCGAATGCATGTACCGGACTCGGATGTTCAGGGTGTTCAGATAATCCGTCAGGTCTTCCGCCATGCGCTTGGTGAGGGTGGTCACGAGGACCCGGTTGCCGCCGTTCACCTGACGGCGGATTTCGCCGATCAGATCATCCACCTGATAGCTGGCGGAGCGCACCTCGATCTTGGGGTCCATCAAGCCGGTGGGCCGGATGATCTGTTCCACCACATGGCCGCTCGCTCGCTCGAGTTCGTAAGGGCCGGGGGTGGCGGAGACATAGATCACCTGGTTGATCTTCCGGCGAAATTCCTCGAAGGAAAGGGGTCGGTTGTCCAGTGCGGACGGAAGCCTGAAGCCGTAGCGCACCAGGGTCTCCTTGCGGGCGCGGTCGCCCCGGTGCATCCCTCGCAACTGGGGCACGCTGATGTGGCTCTCATCGATGAAGAGCAGCCAGTCGTCGGGAAAGTATTCGATGAGGGTAGCTGGCGGAGTGCCGGGAGCCCGTCCATCGAGGTGTCTCGAGTAGTTCTCGATGCCCGTGCAATAACCCAGTTCGAGCAGCATTTCGAGGTCCAGGCGGGTGCGTTCCTCCAACCGCTGAGCCTCCACCAGGCGGCCTTCCTGATGAAAAGCAGCGAGGGCCTCTGAGAGCTCGCTCTGGATGGCCTCGATGGCCCTCTCGAGGTTCCCGCGGGTGGTAACGTAATGAGTCCCGGGATAGATGGCGACTCGTTCCAGCGCGCGCAGCCCTCTCCCGGTAAGAGGATCGATTTCCTTGATGCTCTCGATTTCGTCGCCGAAAAACTCCACCCGCACGGCCCGCTCTTCTTCGTGACTCGGGAAGATCTCCAGAACGTCTCCCCGCACCCGGAAGACGCCCCGGTGGAAGTCGTAATCGTTACGCTGGTACTGGATTTCAACCAGTTTGCGAAAAACCTCTTCACGCGGGATCTCGAGGCTCACGTGAAGCTGAAGGAGCATTTCCCGGTAAACTTCCGGGGACCCCAGACCATAGATACACGAGACACTGGCGACGACGATGACATCCCGGCGTTCAAGCACCGACCGGGTCGCAGAATGGCGCATCTTGTCGATGGTTTCGTTGATGGAGGCGTCCTTGGCGATGTAGGTGTCGGTTCTCGGGACATACGCTTCGGGTTGGTAGTAGTCATAGTAGGAGACAAAATACTCCACTGCGTTTTCCGGAAAATAGCTTTTGAATTCTCCATAGAGCTGCGCGGCCAGGGTCTTGTTGGGGGCAATGACCAGGGTGGGCTTCTGGACCCGAGCGATCACGTGAGCCATGGTGAAAGTCTTGCCCGAACCGGTTACGCCCAGCAGGGTCTGTTCCCGTATGCCCTCCTCGATGGTCGCGGTGAGCCCGGTGATGGCCCGGGGTTGGTCTCCCGTCGGCCGCAAATCGCTCCGCAAGGCAAAGGGTCTCATGTAATCAGCACCCGGCACTCCCAATCGCACTCTGCACCACTTCGCTGAGCTTTTCCATCTGGTACGGCTTGCTGATCGCGCCCATAAAACCATGTTCGGCAAAAGCGGCCATGACCGGATCGTCGGCATAGCCGCTTGCGACAACGGCTCGTACCGAAGGATCAAGTTCCTGCAACACCCTGAGCGCTTCCTTCCCGCCCATGCCGGCACGAACTGTCAGATCCAGGACGACCAGATCAAAAGGAAGCTCTCTGGCCATTGCTTCCCGGTAGAGCTGAACCGCCTCCAGACCGTCGCGGGCCACCTGGACCTCATAGCCCAGGTAGTGGAGCATCTCCTCCGCCAGTTCCCGAACCATGTCATCATCATCCATGTAGAGGAGCCGGCCCTGGCAGGACGGGGGCCTGCGCCGGGAGTCCGGGCTGGCGGCGCGGGGCGTTTCCGCCGACGCCGGGAGATACACCTGGACCACTGTCCCTTTCCCGGGGGTTGACTGGATGGTGATCTGTCCTCCATGACGCCTGGCGATGGCATAGGCAATGGTGAGGCCAAGTCCCATGCCTTTCTGACAACCTCTTGCCTTGGTACTGAAGTAGGGGTCGAACACCTTCGGCAAGTCCTTTTCGGCAATCCCCTGGCCGTGGTCCTTAATGCTCAGCTTTACGTAGCGGCCAACTGCTAGGGAAGCCACTTCACCTCCTGTCAGGGCCACGTTCTCGGCATTAACCTCGACGATCCCGCCCTCCGGCATGAAATCCCTCGCATTCATGACCACGTTGGTCACCAGCTGATGGATCTGTCCCGGATCGCCATGAATCGGCCAGAGATCATCGGCCAGGCGGAGGCGGCAGCCGGCATTGGACCCGCTCAACGCCAGTTGGGTGGCGTCGCTGATGGTCCCGCCGAGGGCGAAGATGGTCTTGGCGGGGGCGCTGCCCTGGGCGAGCGAGATCAGTTGACGCGTCAGATTTCGAGCCTGTAGGGACGCCTTTTCGGCATCACTCAAGAGCTTGCTCACCTGGGGTTCGGTTCCGATGAGGTTGCCGGCCAGCGAAACGTTGCCCAGAATAGCTGTCAGGAGGTTGTTGAAGTCGTGGGCAATGCCTCCGGCCAGGATCCCGATGGATTCGAGATTCTGGGTACGGAAGAGCTCCTCTTCCAGCACCTTGTGCTCCGTCATATCAACGATGATGCCGCGCAACCCAAGCCGCTGACCACCATTTTCGATGGCGCTCACGTACAGGAGGGTAGGAATGCTGCTGCCGTCCTTGCGCCGGGCGGTCAGTTCGGCAAATTCTATCCTGTCGCCGTTGGTTCCCGAGCGGGGTGCCAGCGCAATTTGATCCATTGTGGAAACCGTATAAATGGTCTGGAGCTTCAAGCCCTTGTCAAGATCCTCCTGAAGGTAGCCGAGGGTATCGAACGCCGCCCGGTTGAGGAAGGAAAGACGGCCGGCTGGGTCCGCTTCAAAAACCGGCTGCGGCAAAAGGTCGGCCAGATCCCGGTAGCGTTCCTCGCTGGCCCGCAAGGCACCGAGAGTTTCGTTGCGCCGTTCGATTTCCTGCTGGAGCCGGCCGTTGAGCTCTTGCAGATCCAGAGTGCGTTCCCTGATGCCAGCTTCGAGACCTTCATTGGCCCGCGTGAGGGCCTCTTCCGCCTGCCGGCGGCGTTCCTGGCTCTCCGCCAGGCGGCGGGACATCCCATTGAAGGCCTCGATCAGGGCGTCCATTTCGTCACCACGACGGAATACCACCGGCTCGTCGCGCCCACCCTCAGCAATGGCCCGGCAGCGCGAGATCAGGAGAGCGATGCGGGAGGTGAACTGTGAGGCGAGGAAACGACTCAGCAAAACTGCCAGGAAGAAACCCAGAAACAGGGCGATGATGGCTGAAATATGCAATTTCTGAAACTTGCTCCAAACCTGGGTGGCATCCATGTCAATGCCGATGAGATAGCGGCCCGCCCCATTCTTCACGGGGGCATATCCTGAGAGCGTTGCCCCCCATTCATCGGTGACGATTTCGTCGTCCACCGAGGGGTGAGAGAAACCTTCCAGCAGGGCCGGAACCGATTCCGTATATTCGCGGCCGGGCAATGCCTGCCGGTCGGTTTCATCGGAATCCAGCACGAAGTAGACGCGGTCGGCCACCCGCCGCATGACGTACAGGTAGGCAATATCCGGGTTGGAGCGGCGAAAGGCGCGAAGCAGCGCCAGATCCTGCTGGTAGACGGGCAGGGTCGGCGCGGCTTCGCCCTGGATTTCGTCCAACCGGGCGGCATCCAGGATCTCGCTGAGGAGCGCCGCACTGTTTCTCAGACGACTTTGAAGGCTGCCCTTCAGGTTGTCCACGGCGCTCAAATAAATATAGCTGCCGACCGTACCGCACACCAGTAAGACGGCCAGAAAATGGCTGAAGAAAAGCTTTCGACGAATGGGCAAAAATAATTTCACCACCTGCAAAGGTCCTCACCAGGCTCTAGGAAGGTTCAGTGCCGCACCCCCGCAATCTCACGGGGCAGTTAATATCAAATCCGCACCAAACACAGAAGATCTCTTTTGACAAAAGCCAAAATCATCCACTAGTCTATCGACAGTAATCATGGATTTCTGAAACGCTTTTATGAAAGCAGCCGACCTCGCCTGGGAAACGGCAGGCAGCGAGATTTGCGGTCGCACGCCGAGCCATGGACAGCCGGGCTCCTCCGGCGGTGAGGCCCTTGCGCACGGGGCGGTAACAGTTTTTGAGCGAAAGAGAGGAATTGCATGGCCAAGAGACGGATAGGAATCCTTACCGGAGGTGGTGATTGCCCGGGGCTCAACGCCGTGATCAGGGGTGTCACCAAATGCGCCATCAACGAATACAACATGGAGGTTCTTGGCTTCTACGACGGCTTCCTGGGGATGATCGAGAAGCGCTTTGTCTTTCTAACGTCGGAAATGGTTGCCGGTATTCTCACCCAGGGCGGTACCATTTTGGGGTCCGACAACAAAGCCAACCCGTTCGATCACATCCTTGGCGAGGGTGAAAACAACCGTCGGTTAGACGTTTCCGACCAGTGTCTGGAACTGTACGAGGATCTCGGCATTGATGCCCTGATCTGTGTCGGGGGGGACGGCACCATGACTATCGCCGGGAAGATGGCCGAAAAAGGGGCGCAAGTGATCGGTCTTCCCAAAACCATCGACAAGGATCTGGTGGAAACTGAAATCACTTTCGGCTTCGATACCGCCAGGATGATAGCCACGGAAGCCCTGGACCGGGTGCACACCACCGCCCAGTCCCATCACCGCGTGATGCTGGTTGAGGTCATGGGTCGGAATGCCGGCTGGCTGGCTCTGGAATCCGGCATTGCCGGAGGTGCCGACATGATCCTCATTCCCGAAATTCCCTACGACATCAAGGAGGTGATCAGCACCGTCCGCCGACGAAGCCGCCTCGGCAAGCGTTTCAGCATCATTGTGGTGGCGGAAGGCGCCAAACCCATCGGAGGGACGCAGACGGTCCAACGCGTGGTTGCCGACAGCCCCGATCCCATTCGATTGGGAGGAATCAGCCATCTCCTTGCCAGCCAGATCGAGGAAGCCACCGGTATTGAATGCCGCGTCGCCATCCTTGGCCATGTACAGCGGGGCGGCACCCCCACCCCGGCCGATCGCCTGCTGGCCACTCAGCTTGCCGTAAAGGCCGTCGCCCTGGCCACTGAAGGGGTTTTCAACCAAATGGTGGCAATGCAGGGAGGTGAAATGGTGGCCGTTCCCATCGAACGCGTTATGGGCCGGCAGGCCCTGGTTCCACCCGACTCCCCCCTGGTACAGACGGCGGTAGCGGTAGGAATCAGCTTCGGCGTCCCAGCCAGGAAGTGAGAGCAGGCAACCCGCGAAAATCCTGACGCTGCGCTGAATTGAATCGCATCCCGCGCCTCTCCCGCTCGATCTAGTCAACAGCGGGGTTGTCGATCGCCGCTTCTTTCCTGACGAACGGCCTTCTTTCTCCCTTTTCGGTCAACAGGACGCCATAGATGGCGAGCCCGGCGGCAGCCCAGAAGAGCTGCTCAATGCGAAGGGCTACTCCATATGTCAAGCCCAACGCCGCCTCGAATCCCAGAATCTTGAAGGCGAGTACGCGGGAACCTTCCTGCACCCCGATGCCCATGGGGATGGCAAAGGTGAGCAGATTGAACCAGGTGCCCAGAAGCCAGATACCCGCGGCGGCAAAAAAAGAGCCGTCTGCCAGGAGAAGAAGAAAATACCAGGTCTTCAGGATGCTCCACCCCATCCCCACCATGTGCCAGAACATGGCACACGGCAAGTCCCACGGACGCTCCCGGTAGAAGCGCCGGAGGCTCTGGTCCACCTGGGTGATGTGATCGGCGGCCCTGTTGAGGACTCTCCCTCCAACCTTGTGAGCCACGAGCCAGCGCACCACGGCGCCGAGCTTGCCATGCTTCTGGACGATCAGAAACGCGACGATCCCGCTCCCGAGGAGGATGCTGCCGCTGAACATGGCCGCCGAGACTGCGACAGGCAACTCAATCTTCAGTAAAATGAGGCTGGAGCCGATGACCACAAAGAGGAGTTGGGAAAGCGTGTAGGCGAGTTTTCCGATGATGACGCCGGCGGCGGCCTGCGGCCCCACGTGGTTTAGAGCCAGAAGGGTTCCCTTGACGACCTCGCCTCCGATGTCGGCAGTAGGAGTAACATAATTTATGGAATAACCGGCCAGCCGGATGCCGAACAGGCGAAAGAACGAGAGCGACCGATGAGGCGGCGAGAGGCAATGGCGCCAGCCGATGGTATGGAAGATATCTACGATTCCTTCCATCAAAATGAAGACGACCAATCCCCAACCGAGCAGGCAGAGATCGCGCCACAGGGTATCGAGTCCGATCTGCCAGACTAAAACGATGAGGAGACCCGCTCCCAAAACAAGGGTCACCATGTGAAATTTCTTCAAAATGATCCCTTTCCCTCAACCGGCTTCCTGTTCCGGGTCCGACCATACCAGCGAAGTCGAAACCCGTGAATCGTGGCCGTCGCCACGGCCCAAAAAGTTGCAGCCACAAAGGTTTGCGAAGGATAGCCCAGGGGAAACCCGACAAGGAACAAGGTGGCGTAGATGTTGCGCCTGCCGGCGACACACCGAAAGCTGCGATCGAACCGGCTGAAGAGATCGATGCTCTTTCCATACCATTTGCCTGCCAGGGTATAGAAGATGTTATCCGCAGTGTCCGCAATCACCAGGGCCGCTGCGCAGAACAAGGGGAAAGGACTCACGGTCAGGGAACTCAGACTCACTCCGAGCGCCAGATACCAGCTGTTCTCATAGAAGTAGTCAATAACGTCTTCGTGCTCTCCCAGCCGACTGAACTGCAATTTGGTGCGGGCGAGTTTGCCGTCCACCCCGTCCAGAATGCTGACCACCAACGCGAGGACGGCGCCTGCCACGAAATGACCATACCAGAACAGCCAGGTGACCAGGAACGCGAGGACGGCCACCATGAGGGTGACGCCATTGGGCGACACAGGAGTCTTCAGCAGGGAGAAAGTGAGAGCATTCTCGAACGGGGGATGGATGAACCTGGCAGGAAAGTCCATCACCTGCTTCTGCTGCTGCCGAATGATGAGATGAGTCGCCTGCAGGGCATCGTTTTCGGTACGGATCTCCAGAAAACAGGGCGTTTGCGGACCCCGCACCTCCGGACGGAATGGATCAATATCACCGGGCAAAAGGGATGCGGCCCGGTCTGCCACGAAGGGAGCGCCCCGGTTCGCCCAGAGCAGGAGGTCTTCTTTGTGGAGGAGTCCGGCGCGGATGGTTCGCTCTTCCCTGTCCGCCGCATCCTTATGACAAAGGGTGGGTCGGGAAGCGGAAAGCAACGCCTGGAAAAGCCGAGGATCGATCAAATGACTCGCATTGACGTAGAGAAAGCAATCATCAAGGGCCGCGATGGATCGCAGTGCAGCCGCCAGCCCATCTGCAACTTCCCTGGCTTCCAGCTGGATGCCGCCTCGCCATTTGTCCAGACTCGCGACGGGGTGACCCGCATCCCAAAGGAGGATCACCTGGGTCACGCCCAGCGCCCTGAGGTGGAAAAGCGACCTCGCAACAAGCGGAATTCCCCCGACTTCCTTCCAGGCTCCCGGCGTGCAAGTGTTGAGAATAGCCAGCGGGGGGAACGGTGCCACGCCTTTGCACGACATGGCCTAATCAGCTCCGCCGCCCAAAACGGCGTATAGTCTCACCTGGTTGCCGAGCCGCGCCAGGTTGACGGTGATGAGTCCCTGTTGGGCTTCATAGAGGGAGCGCTGCGAGTCGAGCACGACCAGGAAATTGTCGATCCCCTTCAGGTAGCGGGCATTGGAGAGCCGGTAGGTTTCGCTGCTGGCATGGACCAGGGATTCTTGAGCAGCCAGCTGATCATCCACGGTACCGCGGGTGGCCAAGGCATCAGCGACTTCTCGGAAGGCTGTCTGGATAGACTTTTCGTACTGGGTTACGGCGATTTCCCGATCCACCTTGGTCGCTTTCAGTGCCCACCAGGTGCGGGCGTCGAAGATCGGCGTCACGATCTGCGGGGCAAAGGTCCAGGCATCCTGCCCGGGCCTGAAAAGACGCGACAAGTCGCCGCTCGCCGTCCCGAAGGCGGCCGTCAAGGAGATCCGAGGGAAGAAAGCGGCGCGGGCAGCCCCGATGTTAGCGTTAGCGGCCTTGAGCAGACCCTCTGCCTGGAGGATGTCAGGACGGCGCAGCAGCACCTCCGATGAGATGCCGGGAGAGATGTCCGCACGCAGGCTGACAGTGCTCAAGTCCTCCGGCAACAATTCTTTCGGCACCGGCGAACCCGCGAGCAGGTTCAAGGCATTTTCGTTTTGCGCCACCAGTCGGGTGAAGCGGGCAGTATCGACTCGCGCCGAATCCACTCTCGTCTGAGCCTGGCGCAGGTCCAGTTCGCCGGCAAGTCCAACCTCGTGACGCCGTTGAATCAGATTGTAGGAGGCCTCCTGAGCTTCGAGGGTGGATTGGGCCAAGCGAAGCCGTTCCCGATCCGATGCGTAGACCAGATAAGCTCCGGCAACCCCCGAAACAAGCGAAATCCGCACGCTCCGACGGCCCTGCTCCGTGGCCAGGTACTCCTCCAGGGCCTTGTCCTTCAGGCTCCGGAGACGGCCGAAGAAGTCGATCTCCCAGGCCGTGATCCCGAGATTCACGTCGAACTGCTCGACCGTCGGGGATTCCTCATCACCCGAAAGATCGAAGGGAATCCTTGCCTTGTAATAACTCCCGGCAGCGTCGACTGTCGGCAGCAGCTGTACCCGCTGAATGCCGTAAATGGCGCGGGCTCTCTCCACGTTCAAGGCCGCCATTCTCAGATCGAGATTGTTCCGCAGAGCCGTGTCGATGATTTGCTGCAACCGTGAATCGGCAAAGAATACCCGCCAGTGGGTGGCGGCTGCCGTCGGCGCCCCCGGTTCCGTCAAGGTGTCCTCGTAAGCAGGCCCACTCGGCCACATGGCGGGGACGGGGGCGGCCGGCCTGAGGTATTCGGGGGCCAGCGTGCAGCCACCCAATGAAACGATGACTAGACTCAGTAGTAAAAACTGCTGCTTATTCATGTGATGGATCCCCTGCGACAGGTGCCGCCGACTTTCTGGCGGCTTCCGCCTTCCGGTGTTTTCCAGACTGTTCATAGATCAGGACATAAAACAACGGCGCAAATAAAGTCACCAGAAAGGTGGCGGTCACCACGCCGCCCAGAACACCGATACCAATAGCCTTCTGTGCCCCTGCCCCGGCCCCGCTCGCGAGCGCCAGCGGCAGCACACCGAAGCCAAAGGCCAAGGAAGTCATGATGATGGGACGGAACCTCAGCTTGGATCCCTGCAGAGTCGCCTCGATGAGTCCCATCCCTTCCTCAACCCTCGCTTTGGCAAACTGCACGATCAGGATGGCGTTCTTGGTAGTCAGACCCAGCGTGGTGAGCAGGCCGATCTGGAAATAGACGTCATTGGGCATGCTCAGCCAGCTTGAGCCGATCACCCCGCCGATAGCCCCCAGGGGCAGGGCCAGCAGGATCGAAATAGGGATGGGCCAGCTTTCGTAAAGGGCCGCCAGGCAGAGGAAGATCACAAGAATCGAGAAAGCATAGAGAATGGGCGCCTGCGCACCGGCCATCCGTTCCTGGTAGGAAAGCCCGGTCCAGTCGAAGCCGATTCCCTGGGGCAGTTTCGCGGCAATCTCTTCCATGGCCTTCATCGCGTCTCCGGAACTTTTCCCCGGCGCCGCCTCACCCCAGATGTTGATGGCCGGAAAGGCGTTGTAGCGTTCCAGTGTGGGGGAACCGGAAGACCAGTGTCCGGAGGCAAAGGAAGAAAAGGGGACCATCTTCCCGGCGGTATTGCGAACATAGAGTCTCTCAAGATCCTTGGGCAGCATGCGGTCCGGGGCATCCGCCTGAACGTAGACCTTCTTGACCCGACCGGCCTGGATGAAGTCGTTGACATAGGAACTGCCGAAGGCTGCCGAGATGATCCGGTGGATGGAGGTGATGGGAGTCCCGAGGGCGCCGGCTTTTTCCCAATCCACGTCGATCCGGTACTGGGGGACGTCTTCCATGCCGTTGGGCCGGACGGCCATCAGTCGCGGGTCTTGCGCAGCCATGCCGAGAAGCTGGTTGCGCGCCTGCATCAAGGCCTCATGGCCCACGCCAGCACGGTCCTGCAACATAAAATCGAACCCTTTCGCACTGCCGAGTTCGACGACTGCCGGTGGGGGGAAAGCCACCACAATGGCGTTCCGGATCTGCGAAAAAGCCTGATTGGCCCTCCTGGCAACGGCGGCAACTTTCAGCTCCGGCCGGTCGCGCAGTTCCCAGTCCCGGAGCCGGATAAAGGCGATGGCCATGTTCTGTCCTCTGCCGGCGAAGCTTATCCCTGAAACCGTCATAATCGCTTCCACCGCATCCTTCTGTCCCTCCAGAAAATGTTCCCGCACCCCATCCATGACCTTCTTCGTCTGCTCGATGGTCGAAGTAGCCGGAAGCATGGCCTGCACATACATCACCCCCTGGTCCTCATCCGGCAGATAGGCGGTGGGCATGCGCTGAAACAAGAGCCCCAAAGCCGCCACGATCACACCGAAAATAAGCAGGTAGCGCAACCTTTTGGCAAGAGCATGCCCGACCACCCGAACATACAGATCTCTGATTCGGAAAAAGGTGCGATCAAACCAGCTGAAAAAAGGGCGCAGGAAAAAGATCGCATTCTCCGCCGGTTCATGCCCCTTGGATACCGGCTTGAGGAGCGACGCGCACAGGACCGGCGTCAGGATCAGGGCAACGGCGACCGAAAGGAGCATGGAGGCAATGATGGTCACGGAGAACTGGCGGTAGATGACCCCGGTTGAGCCGCCGAAGAAGGCCATGGGGCCAAATACCGCCGACAGCACCAGGCCGATGCCGATGAGGGCGCTGGTGATTTCATCCATGGACTTGCGGGTGGCTTCCCTGGGCGGGAGCCCTTCTTCGGTCATGATGCGTTCCACATTCTCCACCACCACGATGGCGTCGTCTACCAGCAGCCCGATGGCCAGCACCATGGCAAACATGGTGAGCATATTGATGGAGAAGCCGAAATATCCCAGCACCGCAAAGGTCCCCAGGATCACCACCGGCACCGCGATGGTCGGGATTAGAGTGGCCCTGAGGTTTCCCAGGAAGAGATACATCACCAGGAACACCAGGAGAATCGCCTCGAACAGAGTCTTGACCACCTCTTCGATGGCCACCTTGACGAAAGGGGTGGTATCGTAGGGATAGACAACCTTCATCCCCTGCGGGAAATAGCGGCTCATCTCTTCCATCTTGGCCCTGACGGCATTAGCCGTGTCCAGGGCGTTGGCCCCGGCAGCCTGCCGTATGGCCAGGCCGGAGGCAGGTTTGCCGTTGTAGGCACCCTCAATGTCGTAGGTCTCGGTCCCCAGTTCGGTGTGGGCAACGTCTTTGACCCGCACAACGGAACCGTCAGGATTCGTGCGGATGGGGATGGCGGCAAACTCTTCGGGGGTTTTGAGCAGGCTCTGCACGATGATGGAAGCATTCATGCGCTGGCCTTCCACCGCCGGCGCCCCGCCGAACTGCCCGGCGGAAATCTCGACATTGTAGGCTTTGAGAGCCACAATAACGTCTTCAATCGTTAAGTTGAAGCCGGTAAGCTTGTCTGGGTCGATCCAGATCCGCATGGCATACTGGGAACCAAAATTTTCCACCTCGCCTACCCCCGGTACCCGCGCCAGGACTTTCTCGAGGTTGGATTGGGCATAGTCTCGCAGATCAGTCCCGTCCATGCTGCCGTCTTCGGAGATCAGGCTCACGATCATCAGCCAGTTCCGGGTCGATTTGCTGACCTTCACGCCCGATTGCTGAACCACCTCCGGCAGGCTCGCCATGGCGAGCTGCAGTTTGTTCTGGACCTGAGCCCAGGCAAGGTCCGGGTCAGTCCCGGGAGTAAAGGTCAGCTCGATCCGGGAAGCGCCCGCGGAATCACTGGTAGCCTTCAGGTACAGCATCTTGTCGAAACCGGTCATCTTCTGCTCAATGATCTGAGTGACACTGTTTTCGACCGTCTCCGCCGAGGCGCCGGGATAGAATGAGTCGATGGCGATGGAAGGCGGGGCGATGGGGGGGTACTGAGAGATGGGCAAGTTGTAAATCGCCAGCCCGCCGCCAACCATCATGATGATGGCGATCACCCAGGCGAAGACCGGACGATCCAGAAAGAATCTCGAGAGCATCACAGGCCTCCGTCAGTTGGATTTCGCAGCCGGTTGAGACGCGGTGTCGGGTGCTGCAGCTTCTTTCCGACCCGCATCGCTGGAGACGACCTTCACGGAACTGCCGGGCCGCGCTTTCTGCATTCCTTCGAGAATCACCCGCTCGCCAGCCGCAAGACCCGATGCCACCAGCCATTGATCGCCAATGGCCCGATCGAGCCTGAGCGGCCGCTGCTGGACCTTCCCTTCGCCGTCCACGACCAGCACCGAGGGATTCCCCTTGGGATCACGCGACACGGTCTGCTGGGGAATGAGAATGGCCTGCTCGTTAATGCCCTCTCGCACCACTGCCCGTACGAACATCCCCGGCAGCAGCACACCGTCGGGATTGGGAAAGACAATCCGCAGGATGACCGACCCCGTGGTGGGGTCCACGGTGATGTCGCGAAACTGGAGCGTTCCTTCCAGGGGGTAGACTTCATCGTCCTGTAGGATGAGTTTGACTTTCTGCTGGTTCCTGCCGTTCTGGTCAAGTTGGCCTTCCTCCAAACGGCGCCTCAAGCGCAGCAGTTCGGAGGTGGATTGAGGGACATCGGCATAGATGGGGTCCAATTGTTGAATGGTGGCCAGGGCGACAGGCTGATGCGCCGTCACTAAAGCCCCGTCCGTCACGCTGGAGCGGCCGATGCGTCCGGAAATGGGCGCTGTGACCCTGGTATAACCCAGACTGATGCGGGCGGTCTCCACCGCAGCCTTCCAGAGTTCAACCTCTGCCTCGGCCTGTTTCAGGGCGGCGGCTGCGTCGTCGTAGTCCTGCTGACTCACCGCTTTGTCGGCCAGCAGCTCCTTGTAGCGCTGCATCCTCAATTGAATGGCCGGTCGATTGGCTTCAGCCTTGCCAAGTGCGGCCCTGGCATTGTCAAGAGTCGCCTGAAAGGGGGCGGGATCGATTTGATAGAGGATCTGGCCGCCCTTGACATCGGAGCCTTCCTTGAACAGGCGTTTCTGGATGAGGCCGCTGACCTGCGGCCGGATTTCCGCGACCAGATAAGCGGCGGTGCGCCCCGGCAATTCCGTGGTCAGCTCAACCCGCTGCGGCTGCACTGTCACCACGGCGACTTCGGGGACCGGGGGCGGAGCGGCTTGTTTTCGCTCTTCGCAGCCGCCCAGGAAAAGGCCGCCTGCCAGCGATATCAAAACCACAATAAGCTTCACGGGAAAAGCGGTGAGTCTACAAATAGGTGAATCGGCCCAGCGACAGGCAATGCTCACCTTGTGTTGTGGCCCTGGGGGATCATGGCGATTAGGCGGATTATTGACAGTTCCATTTTGCTGCATCCGAGACCTCCAGATTATCCGATTGAGACTACCATGAAAACCAACCATGCTCTGCTTCCATGCCGGTCCCCCAGCTCCAGCTGGGAAACCGGCGCGGTATCTGACATCTTCACCGCGATGCGCCACCAGGGTAGCTTTCCGGTTGCTGAGGGATCCATTTGCATAAATCCGATCCGGGTTACCCATCCAACAATCCCTTGAAGAGAATACTCAAAACCGTATCCGGATCTTCCGGGTAGGGATGACGCTCGGGCTCTTCAAGCCAGAGGAAGAGAAAAGCGTTGCTGATGCTGTCGAGCGCAACAGCCAGGTGGTGAGGGTCGCCAATCCTCTTGAAGCGCTTCTTCTTCATGCCGCTCTCGAAGATCGCAGTCAGGTCTTCCATGAATTGCCTGCGGCGGTGCCGAATCTCGGCACTGGAACCAGCCATGACGTTGTAGCGTGCTCCCTGGGTCTCGGCGAAATAAATACGGATCATGGAGACGTTGGCACGAAAAACCTCGCCCTTGGCCTGGACGTATTTGCGCAGTTTTTCGATCTCATCGTCTGTTTCTGCAACAGCCTTGGTGAGTGCCTCATGGAACTTGAGGTGCTTCTCCAGGATCAGGGCCTGGTATAGGTCTTCCTTACTGTTGAAGAACTTGTACAGCGTGCCGATGGCAAACTCGGCCTTCTCCGCGATCTGCTGCATGGATACATTGTGGTACCCTTTCTCTGAGAAAAGCTCGAGCGCAGCGGCCAGCATCTCACGGCGCTGCGCGAGCTTCTCTCGTTCCCGTCGTGAGAGCTTCTTGTGGTCCATGGCGTTATCTCCCGACCTGCAATCTTCGTTCACTTCGTGAACAGGGCGTCAGATTTTATAATAGTCCGTCACGTTGTCAAGAGGCGTGCGAAGAAATTCTCGTGAGGCGCCGGTAAGCTCCGGGGAAGGCCATCCTCTTTGGAAGCACTGGTTTGGAAGCACTGGCTGCACCGTGCCATGAAGGCACTCGTGCCGTGCTATATTTGACGAGGAATTGATCGATGCAAGGAGTCAGGGAAACAATCCTGCTTACCGTGTGCCGGCTATCATCGGAAGATCGCCCGGTGGGTCTGAAGGGTCCTGTTTGTTGACAAGACTGGGGCAGGCTCGAAGGCCTGCCCCATGGGTGTCAAGCACTTTCCGCGTTGCCAAGATCCTCGCTCAATCCCAGGCCAGGATCTCCTCGTCGTAGATGGTTTCGATCTTGCGCTTATGCTTCAGTTCTTCATTGGCAAGCATCTCGAAAAGTTTGGCAGTCTTTTCATTCATGCATTTGTCCTTCCATCCCAGATAGAAGGCGTGCGCTTTTTCTTCCTTTTTCATGGAGAGCGCGAGGGCTTCCTGGTAGGTCAACTGGTCATGGAATTTGACATCGATCATATAGTCGCTGATCTGCAGATCCTCAACCTTTGCCAGTTTAAGATTACTCAGAGCGGCAAGATCCAGTTCCTGCAGGAGCTTGCGATGGCGTGCTTCCTCTGCCACCATTTCCTGGAAAAATTGTTTGATCCCCTGATTCTTGGCCCGATCGGCGCATTGCTGATAGAACTCCATGGCCTTCTCTTCTTTTTCAATGGCAAACTTGATGACGGTATCGACGGAGCTGCACGAAACAGTGGTCATGGTTCCCTCTCCTTGTAAAAGATTTAAGTCCTAGTCAGGTTCTCATTCTCAAGTGATCAATGCCGACAACATAAAGATCCCGAAGTCCGGTTGCAAGTCTATTGCCCTTGTTCAAAAAGGGAAACGAACGAGAAGGAAGATACATCCACCAGCCCCAAATCGGTGAGCTTCAATTCAGGGATCACGGGAAGGGCGAGAAATGACAGGGCCATGAAGGGGTTGGCCAAAGTCGAACCCCAGGCCGCGGCCAGTGTCTTGAGCGTCTCAAGCCGTTCCACCACGAGCTCCAGCGGCTGGTCCGACATCAGCCCGGCAATGGGAAGCGGGAGTGTTTCCAGAGGACCGTCGGCTGCACCGATGGCCATGCCCCCACCCATTCTCCGGACCGCATCAACCACCTGCAGGATATCCTGATCGCTCCCGCCGGCGACAATCAGGTTGTGGGAATCGTGCGCCACGGTCGTGGCAACGGCACCTTTGCGGAGCCCCAAACCCTGTACGAAACCCACGGCTGGCCGGCGATCCGGCAGGTGACGATTGTAAACCGCCAGTTTCAGCAGATCGCGACTGCTGTCCGCCACGACCCTGGTCCCATCAATTGTGGGAGGCACAAGCCGGCTCGCGGTAAGAATGGTTCCCTCCTGTACTCCGATCACGCGTAACCGGCCCGGTTGCGCCGGAACGGCCAGATCTTCAAGCGCCAGGCGGGTGATCCTCATCGGGCTGGGAGGAAAGGATGGATGCGGCCACGCCTGCGAGTCCACAAGGAGTCTCCCCTCACGCGCCACTTCCCGGCCAGCCTTAAACACCCGGCGGGGCTCCCACGGCTTGAGACCGGGGCTCATGGTAAAATCTGCCTGAAAGCCCGGTGCCAAGGCCCCGAGGTGGTCCAGCCGGAAGTATCTGGCAGCGGTAAAGGTGCCCAGAGTGAGTGCCAATACCGGCTCCATCCCCCTGGTCATGGCCTGATTGACGATGGCGTTCATATGGCCTTCCCGGAGCAGGTCATCCGGGTGACGGTCATCGCTTACCAGCATGCACCGGGGCCAGGTGTGCCGGTCCACCAGAGGAAGAAGCGCTGCCAGGTCCTTCGATTGGCTGCCCTCCCGGATCATGATGTGCATCCCCTTGGTGAGTTTCTCACGAGCCTCGGCAAGCGTGGTGCATTCATGGTCTGAAGCGATCCCGGCAGTGAGATAGGCATTGAGCTGGAGGCCACTGAGGGATGGTGCATGGCCGTCGCGGGTAAGTCCCTGGAAGAGGACGAGCTTGTCCATCACCTCGGGGACCGCCTGAATGACCCCTGGGAAATTCATCATTTCCGCCAGCCCGAGGAGCCGTTCGTGGGGAAGTAGCGAGAAGAGATCGGCAGCTCTAAGACTCGCTCCCGAGGTCTCCAGAGGAGATGCCGGGACGCAGCTCGGGAGGTTGAAATAGACCTCGAGCGGGAGATCACGCGTCGCTTCCAGAAAATAGCGGATGCCCTCCAGACCCAGGACGTTGGCAATTTCGTGCGGGTCTGCAACCACAGCGGTCGTCCCCCATGGCAGGACGGCCGCACAAAACTGTGAGGGGCTCAGCATCGAGCTTTCCAGGTGAAGGTGGCCGTCAATGAAACCAGGGCAGAGGTAGCAGCCGGAAGCGTCGATCACCTGCTCGGCATCGTAGTCACCCCACCCCACCACCACCCCATCGTAGATGGCCAGGTCAACCTGCTCGATGGTCCCGGAAAGCACATTGACCAGCCGACCCCGGCGCAGGCAGAGGTCCGCCCGTCGCTTCCCCTGCGCCGCCTCGATGCGCTGCACCAGTCGTTCACTATTCAAACGGGCCGATCTCTCACATCCCTTCATGGCGATCCATCATGTCCGCTGAAGTGTCAGTCGTTCCACCACAAACCGGAACCAAGAGCCGTCATCACATCTTGTATTTGCTGAATTCTTTCGGATCAAGGCCCTCAAGGATCTCGGACCACTTTTCTTTGTTTCCTTCATCAAACATGGGACGAGGAGCATCTTCCGTCTTTTGCGATTTGGAGATCACGTCCTCGCTGACAAAGATCGGGGCCTTGGCCCGTAGAGCGATGGCAATGGCATCACTCGGGCGGGCGTCAATGGAGCTGATCTGTTCGCCGTTGCGGAGATAGATCAGGGCGTAATAGGTATTGTTGCGCAGGTCGCAGACCTCGATCCGCTCGACCTTGACGGCGAGATAATCGAAGCAGTTCTTGATGAGATCGTGGGTCATGGGTCGCGGGAATTGGATGTTTTCGAGTTCGGTGGCAATCGCGGTCGCCTCGAGCAGACCGATCCAGATGGGCAGTGATGTCTCGGTCCGCATGTCTTTCAGGATAACGATGGGCGTGTTGCTCTGGGGGTCCATGACCAATGCTGCCACTTTCATCTGTCTGTACATGGTGCCTCCATTTCATCAATTTGCGTTTCCCGCAGTCGGAAAGCGCGGAAGCGGCGCATCCGGGAACCGGTACGGGAGCCACCGAAACGCTCGGGAGACTTACCGCGGCTGCCACAGCTCTCCCGTGAGCGAGTGGGAAAAAGCTGATGTAATCTTCACATATCTGGTTTCTCCGATCAACTCCTTTGAACCCTCAAAATTCACCACCCGATTCTGCTGCGTTCGCCCTGTGAATTGGCCGTTGCCGGCCCGACTCGGCCCTTCCACCAGCACCTCGCGAACCTTGCCAACTTCAAGCTGATTCTTCCGCAGGGTGATGGCGGCCTGGAGGCTCTGCAGGGCGATCAGACGTCGGCCTTTGGCAGCCTCATCCAACTTGTCGGGAAAAGCTGCCGACCGTACCCGGGGACGGTCAGAGTAGCGAAACGAAAACAGATTGTCGAATTCTACGGTTTGCAGGAGCTGCACCGTCTGTTGGAAATCCTCCTCGGTTTCCCCCGGAAACCCAACCATGACGTCGGAAGACAGCCCAATATCGGGGCAGATTTCGCGCAGCTGACGGATCTTCTGCAAGTACTGGGAAGCGGTGTAACCTCGGTTCATGCGCCTGAGAACCGAATCGGATCCTGCCTGCAAGGGAAGATGGAGATTGGTACAGAGGCTGGGCAGGGTGGCGAAGCACTGCATGAGGCCTTCGGTCAGGTCTTTCGGGTGAGAAGTAGTAAAGCGGAGGCGGCATACGTCGGTTTCGGCCTGAAGGCGGTGCAGCAACTCGACGAAAGAAATGGACTCATCCAACCCAAGTCCATAAGAATTCACATTCTGACCCAGCAGCAGGATCTCCCGGACCCCTCTGGCAGTGAGTTCCTGGATCTCTCGAATGATCTCCTGCGCCGGGCGACTCCGTTCTGGTCCGCGAACGTAGGGGACGATACAGTAGGTACAATAGTTGTTACAGCCCTGCATGATGGTCACCGGGGCAACCACTGCCGGGGGGCCGGCGATGGCAGGTTGAAACGGCTTGAGAGGGGGGCGGGGAACATCTTCCTCCGGCAAATAGACGGTGCGTTGCCGCGTTTTCCGGACCTCTGCCAGCAGATCACCGATTCTGGCAATGCCCCGGGTTCCCACGACCAGATCCACCTGCCGAAATCGCTCCAGGAGCTGCTCGCCCAGCTGCTGGGCGACGCATCCGGCGACAATGATGATCAGCTCGGGGCGACGTGCTTTGAGGCTGCGCAATCGACCGAGCAGGGAATGGACTTTCTGTTCGGCCTTTTCCCTCACCGAGCAGGTGTTGAGAAAGATGACGTCGGCGGATGCCAGTTCCGAAGCCGGGACATAGCCCTGCGCTTCCAGAACCTGCCGGACCCAGCCGGAATCGTAGTCATTCATCTGACAACCAAAGGTCTTGATGTAGTACCGAGGGGAAGCCGCCGACAGAGGAAGGGGCAGCACCGGCGCGGAGGCGTTCAGCATGGGACCTCGGCGTATTTCCGGGAGAGTTCCGCGAGGCGGAGGACAAGGGTTTTCATGATCTGAAGCGCGACTTCCGGATAATCGCGAATGATCACTTCCAGGTCATCGAAACCATATCTTTCCACAACGCTGTCTCCAACACTGATGACGGTAGCCTGGCGGGGAAGATGCAGCAGGCCCGCCATCTCGCCAAAAAATTCCCCGGGCGACTCGATGCGCGACACCTCTTTGCCCGCCTTGGTGACACTTAGCCCTCCCTGGGTCGAAACCAGGCGAAAAAAATCCGTACCCAGCGCCCCTTCCTCGACGACCCTATCGCCATCTACATAGAAGTCGACGCGGGCCTCTTCAAATCGAAAGGTGCCTGTTTCCTGCAGGACATTCTCGCTGGTCTGAAGGAGTTGCTGCAGCGCAGAAGTCAGGATGCTCCGCGTCATCCTGGGGTTCTCCCGAAAGAAGTGATCCAGTGCTTCCGGTCCGTAGGAGGCAATCCGGGAAACAGTGTTCACCCTTGCGGTGTAGGGAATGGCCCGCTTGAACAGGATGGTCTCCAATCCAAACACATCCTGTTCCTCCAGCAGTCGAATGAATCTTCCCCGTTTGCTGATCTTAACCTGACCACTCAAAATGACAAAAAATGAGGATGATTCTTCTCCTTCCCGCACCAGCTCATCCCCGTGCTGACAGCCATAGACGTCTCGAGCTTGATGCAGGCGGGATGAGTGTCTTTCATCGACCCTTGGGGAAGTCTCTTCCATTAAGAAATTCCCTGACTGTGAGCCTGCCTCCCTCGCTGGGAGAGAAGCCTGGCGATTTGCCCCAGAGATGGCATGCCGGTCACGCCTGGAAATGAATTCTACACCAGTCATTTTCCTTTTGTAAAGCGCTCTCCCTCCAGAACATCAGGCTCCGCCCGATCACGGCCGGCGAATGGCCCTCCTTGGTAGTTCACCCGCCGGAACTGGAGTCTCTCGGATTCGCTCCTCAGGATTTCAGCCACATCCTCTTCACACCCCGGCGCTATGCTCAGTTCAATCAAACCCAATCCGGCATCGATGGTAGTGACCACGCCGATGCCTTCATAGGCCTCGATAATAAATCGCAGCAGGTGGATGTGGGAGGGCGAGATAATGAAGTGCTTCTTGACACACGTCTTAGAACGTTTCTGCAAGGATTTCCCCTTTTGTTTCACCAGCGTCTATGGTACCAGATGAGTCGACCGGAGGGAAAGGGGGATCCTCTATGTTAAAGGAGGGTGACCTTGAACCAGGGGGATCTGCCAACCACCGAAGGCGGCTCGAGGAGTTGACAGCATGAAGCTAGATCGTGGGAAAGAACGCACCAGGATGGCCACCGTCCTGGTTCTGGTTCTCATCTCGGGGCTTGCGGCTGGATTCGTCAATGCCCAGTCTCAAGCTCCTTCCAATGTCTTCTTCAGCCAGGGCCAGGCCGTCTCCCATCCCCAGGATCCTGCCAAGAGTCGGCGTGATGCCCTGCACAGTTTTCAGCAAGAGGGCATTGTCCGGGCTGCCTCGGTATACCTCTCCCCAGCTGAACTGGGACAGCATTATGGCCTCATCCAGGAGCGTATTCTGACTCAACCCCAACGCTACATCCAGACTTATCAAATCTTCTTCGAGACCCCGGACGCGGCCGGGCTCTTCCTCATAACCGGCCAGGTTGCCATTTTCATGGACGTGCTGAACAGGGATCTCCTGGCCTTGACTGCGGGGCCCAGCGCGGGGGAAGCGGGGGCTCCCTCCAAGCCGGAGCCCCACCCTGACGCGGTTGTCGGCGAGGAAGCAGCGGCCGGGGTTGAGCTGCCTGACACCGCTCCGGGCTCGGGCCAGGAACTCTTTTGGGCGGTTGCCGAGAAATGGGAGCAGGACTGGCACCTGCCCGCAGATTCACGAGATCCGGACGGGCCCTTTGCAGCGAGCGTTTCCCAGGAGCTTTCGGATTACGGCTGGTCGCTGCGGTTCCCCGAGGCTGGAACGCTCACTCCGGATGAGGATGGAGCAGTCGGCAACGGTGATGCGGTGGCGCGGGCCGCTGCCCTCGGACTGCCTTATGTAGTAGTAGGAAGGGTGGGCTCGCAAGCGAATACCCTGGGAGAGATCCGGATCACCGCCGGCTTGCGCCTTCTCCATGCTGTTTCCGGAAAGGACCATGGGGAACTCCACCGGGAGATGACAATGGGTGAGGAGACCAGCCACGAGGTGGCCATCGAGCTTGCAGCACTCCTCGTTCCTCAGCTGGATCGACAGCTTCGTGCCGGCGCATCCGAGCCCGCAGCGGCATCGGAGCCCGCAGGCATTGGAGAAGCGACGGGCACCGGTGAGCACCATGGGGGTCGTGAGGAGGTAGCTACCAGCGAAAGGGTTGCCGGGCCCGAAGAAGAGGGAGAGCTGGTGGTGCAGATCCAGTCCCGGGAAGCCTATGCAGACTGGCTCGCCGTTGAAGCAAAACTGCGGGAACAGGCCCCGAAGCTGCAGCTGAAAGGTCTTGAAATCGGCCCCGAGGGTAGCCGGGTCAGGCTCACGGGGGTAGATGGTGCCAGCCTGAAAAGCCTGCACGGAACACCCTTGGCTAATGGCGCGAAGATTCAGGTGGCGGGCCTTGATGCCGCCGGTCAGATTTGGCGTATCAGCCTGGTGAAACCAGCGATGAGTCCGGGTGGACACCAACCATGAATGTTCCAAACCTCCTCACGTTTACCCGCATTCTCCTGACGCCCCTCCTCATGTGGTGTCTGGTCAATCATCGCCTCAATACCGCGCTGGTGGTATTCGTTGTGGCCGGTCTGACAGATCTCCTCGACGGCTTGACCGCTCGTCTGTTCCATCAGAAATCACGCTTTGGGGCGATCCTGGATCCCCTGGCGGACAAATTCCTGCTGGTCAGTTCCTTTCTGATCCTGGGTTGGCTGGGTTTTATCCCGCTCTGGCTGGTGGGGATTGTGGTCCTGCGCGACCTCGTAATCGTCACGGGAACCAGCGCTCTTTTCCTTCTGCGCCGCAACGTGGAGATTCAACCCACCCCCCTTGGGAAATTCACGACCCTCACCCAACTGCTGACCGTACTGGTCGCGTTGAGCTCCTCCCTCATCAGCATCGATCCCTGGCATAAGGTTTTGGCCGTGCTCACCGCCCTGTGCTCGATTGCCAGCGGCAGCCAATATGTGAAGAGAGGGATTGCCCTGCTGAGATCCCACTCCCTTTCCGAGGAACCCAGAATGTGAAAGACCGGCATCCCAGCATTTCGCTTGACATGGTCCAGGGAGATCGTTATAGAGGTTTCAGCTTTGTAGGCACGTAGCTCAGGGGGAGAGCGCTACCTTGACGCGGTAGAAGTCGGCGGTTCGAGACCGCCCGTGCCTACCAGATTAACTCCCTTAGGTTTGTGCATGAGCGGAAGGAGTATTGAAATAGGGCGCCCGAGTGGCTCGATTGAACGCGATAGACGCTAGCGAAAAGAGTCTTCCAAAGAAACCGAGGGTCTTTCAATAGTGGGCATCCTTATCCTACAAGTGGAGCGGGATGCTTTTTTGTTCGAAAATCGTCTGCAATGACACAACATTTTGGGATCATTGTGGATTTCGGGGCAGAGCATGAGTTCTGATAAAATTCAAGTGACATTCGAGGATGGCAGGCAGAGTATCCTGCCCAGGGGCATCTCCGTCAGCGGCGCGCTCGAGTCAGCGGCGGGGTCCGGCAATGGCTGGATTGCGGCACGGGTTAATGGAAAGCTGGTCGACCTCGCGACAACCCTGGAAGAGGATGCCACCATCGAGGGCCTAACGGCGGATTCGGGCGTAGGCCTCGAGATCCTGCGCCACAGCGCCTCGCACATCATGGCCCAGGCGGTCAAGGGGCTGTTTCCGGAGGCGAAGGTAGCCATTGGGCCGGCCATCGAAAATGGCTTCTATTACGATTTTGACGTCGATAGGCCGTTTACCGAGGAAGACCTGGCACGAATCGAGGCCGGGATTGCGAAGATCGTGTCCCAGAGGTTGGCTTTTCACCGCCGGGAGATGGCACGCGAGGAAGCCATCAAATTTTTCGAACAGCGTGGCGAAACTTACAAAGTGGAGCTCCTCCGGGAGCTTTCGGAACCCAAGGTGTCGCTCTACGAACAGGGTGGTTTTGTTGATCTCTGCCGCGGTCCTCATCTGCCTCATACGGGGCATCTCAAAGCTTTCAAGTTAACCAGCGTCGCCGGCGCCTACTGGCGGGGGGACGAACGCAACCGAATGCTCCAACGCATCTACGGAACAGCCTTCAGCGATGCGAAAGGACTGAAGCAGTATCTCCATTTTCTGGAAGAAGCACGACGACGAGACCACCGTCGTCTCGGGAAAGAACTGGATCTCTTCAGTTTCACTGACGAAATTGGGGCAGGTATGGTGATTTACCACCCCAAAGGCGCCATGCTTCGGCAGATCCTCGAATCCTTTGAAAAGCGTGAACATCTGCGCCGCGGGTACCAGATTGTCATAGGCCCCACGCTGCTCAAAACCGATCTCTGGAAGCGCTCCGGCCATTTCGACCATTACCGCGAGAATATGTATTTCACGGAAATCGACGAGCAGTCATACGGGATCAAGCCCATGAACTGCCTGGCCCATATGATCATCTACAAGTCGAAACTGAGGAGCTACCGCGACCTTCCCCTGCGTCTCTTCGAACTGGGTACCGTGCATCGCCATGAGAAATCGGGCGTTCTGCACGGACTTCTGCGGGTCCGGCAATTTACCCAGGACGACGCTCACATCATTTGCACCCCGGAGCAGTTGCATCAAGAGATCCAGGACATCATCGATTTTGTCATCGAAGTGATGGGCATCTTCGGTTTTGCCTACGACATGGAGATCAGCACGCGCCCTGAGAAATCCATCGGCAGTGATGAAGATTGGGAAAGGGCAACGAGCGCTCTCATTGGCGCCATCGAAGGGAAAGGGATTCCCTATACCATCGGAGAAGGGGAAGGAGCCTTCTACGGCCCCAAAATCGACGTCAAGCTGCGGGATGCCCTGGACCGCCGCTGGCAGTGCGCGACCATTCAATGCGATTTCACCCTCCCGGAACGTTTCGATTTGACCTACGTTGGGGTTGACGGTGAGCGCCACCGCCCGGTCATGGTGCATCGCGTGATCCTCGGCGCCATGGAACGCTTCCTGGGGGTGCTCATTGAACATTTTGCCGGAGCCTTCCCAACCTGGCTGGCACCCGTGCAGGCAGTGGTGGTCACCGTATCCGACGGGCAACTGGAATTTGCCCGGACCATCTTCGACCAGTTGCGGGATCTCGGGGTACGAGTGGAACTGGATGATCGCAACGAAAAGCTCGGGTACAAGATTCGCGAGGCGCAAGTTCAAAAGATCCCTTACATGCTGGTCATCGGCGATCGCGAAGTGGCGGCCGGGCAGGTCAGCCCGCGACGGCGCGACGGGGCGCAGCTGGAGATGATGAGCCCGAGAGAGTTCGCCGCGTTCGTGGCCGAGGAATGCCTGGAAGCGACTAGAGGAAAAGTGGGGTTAGGGATTACGTAGCGGACCTGGAGATAAGGCTTTTAACACTCGAAAGGGAGGTACCAGTCCTGGAGAAGCAGATCAATATCAACGAGAAAATTCGCGCGTCGGAAGTCCGCGTGATCGGCCAGGAAGGTCAGCAGCTGGGGGTTCTGTCCTTGAAAAAGGCCCTGGAGCTGGCTGTCCAAGATGAATTGGATCTTGTGGAAGTTGCCCCCAATGCCGATCCTCCAGTCTGTAAGATCATGGATTTCGGCAAATTCAAGTACCAGCAGAATAAGCGGAGCCAAGAGGCCAAGAAGAAACAGACCGTTATCCAGGTGAAGGAAGTCAAAGTCCGGCCGAAAACCGATGAACATGATCTGCAAGTTAAGATACGCCATATCAAGCGTTTTCTTGGGCAAAAGGACAAAGCCAAGGTTACCATCCTCTTTCGCGGGCGCGAGATTGCCTATACCGATCAGGGAACGAAGGTCCTCGAACGGATCAGGGAAGAGCTCAAGGAAGACTGCGTGGTGGAACAGCTGCCCAAAATGGAAGGGCGCAACATGGTCATGATCCTGGCCCCCAAGTAGTCACACTCCAAGAAAAAAAGCTTGACACATCGCGCTGATGACAATAAGTACCTGCATTTCATGCTTGCAGTCGGGCCGAGGGAGGGCCGGTCATAACAAGGCCAACGTCCGGTTGCAACAACGATCTCAGAACGACTGAGTTCCGGCGCCCGTTCAGCCTTAAGGCTTGGTGGCGGGAGCTATACTGATTTTTTAAATGTTTGTTTTCGTACCTGGTGGGATGGAGAATGCGATGCCCAAGATGAAAACCAACCGAGCGGCGGCGAAACGGTTCAAGGTGACGGGCAGCGGTAAAATTGCGCGAGCCAGAGCCAATAAGAGCCACATTCTGACCAAAAAAAGCGCTCAGCGCAAACGTCGCCTGCGGCAGACCACTCTGGTGGACGCCATCAACGTTAAGGCGGTAAGGAAGATGCTTCCTTATCTCTAGCGAGCTTCCTCGGAACGGGCTTCTGATGGCGGCTTTCCGGCCTCAGATGGTGGCGGGGGGGCTTGCCCGGTCCGGCTGAGATGTGCGTCTCCATATTTTTGATCAAGTCAGGAGTAGAAAATCATGGCGAGGGTAAAGAAGGCGGTAAAATCACGCCAGCGTCGAAAGAAAATCCTGGGCATGGCCAAAGGCTTCCGCGGGGGCCGCGGCAAGCTTTTCAGAAGCGCTACCGAAACCGTGGATCGGGCGCTCAAGTTTGCCTATCGCGATCGTAAAGTCCGTAAGCGCACCTTCCGCAGCCTCTGGATCATGCGCATCAATGCGGCGGCCCGGCTTCATGGCTTGAGTTACTCTCGGTTCATGAACGGGTTGAAGAAAGCGAATGTGACTCTGGATCGCAAGGCGCTGGCGTTCGTGGCTATGACCGATCCGGCAGCCTTCGCCAAGCTGGCTCAAATGGCTCAGGAAGCAGCTTGACCATGAAAGAAGCGGTGCGCCGACTCCTGGCCGCAGTGAGCAGCGAGACAGCAGCGGCAGAGGGCGATTTGCAGGGACTGGACCAGGTTCGGATCCGCTACCTGGGAAGAAAGGGCGAGCTGACCCAGCTCTTCAAAGGCCTGGGGAAAGTCTCCGACCAGGACCGCCCTGAACTGGGCCGACTCCTCAACGAAGCCCGGATCGAGGTGGAAAAGCGGCTCGCTGAAGCGGTCGAACGAACGAAAGAAGCGCTGCTCGAACGTCGGGAACAATTCGATGTGACGATCCCCGGCCGGCGCCCACTGCGGGGGAGACTCCACCCCATCACCCAGGTATCTTTAGAAATATCTAGAATTTTCAGTACATTGGGCTTTGACACCGTCGAAGGTCCCGAGGTTGAGCTGGATTACTACAATTTCGAGGCACTCAACATCCCCAGGGACCATCCAGCTCGTGATATGCAGGACACCTTCTACATTTCCGAGGACGTGGTGCTGCGCACCCACACCTCTCCCCTCCAGATCCGAACCATGGAGAAGCGCCGCCCTCCCCTGCGGATCATTGCCCCCGGCCGAACCTACCGCTGTGATTCAGACGCCACTCACACCCCCATGTTCCACCAGGTGGAAGGCCTCATGGTCGGGGAAGGGATTTCCTTCGGGGACCTCAAGGGCATTCTGACGATCTTCGTCCATCAGATGTTTGGCTCGGACGTTGCCTTGCGCTTCAGACCCAGCTTCTTTCCTTTCACCGAACCCAGCGCCGAAGTGGATATCGGTTGTGTGATGTGCCGTGGACAGGGCTGCCGCGTTTGTTCCCAAACCGGCTGGCTCGAGATCCTGGGTTCCGGTATGGTTGACCCCGAGGTGTTCAAGATGGTCGGATACGATCCCGACAGGGTGACCGGATTTGCTTTCGGAATGGGAATTGAACGCATTGCCATGCTGAAATTCGGAATCGACGATCTGCGTCTTTTCTACGAAAACGATCTTCGTTTCCTGCGGCAGTTCTGAGGCGTGGCACGAGGAATGTCGGCGGTAATTTCCTTTCCCTGAGGCCGTTTCAACGGGCGCCGAACGGCAATCCCCCCACGCATCACCATCCTTGAATGATGTCCGGCGAACTCTGAGCAACCATGAAACGCATGAGGTGACGAGAGATGATTGTGAGTCTTGAGTGGCTCCGGGACTATGTGGAAGTCACTCTTTCGAGCGAGGAACTGGCCCATCGTCTGACGATGGTCGGGCTTGAAGTGGAAGCGGTTCACCGGTCCAACAGCTGTGTGGAGCGGGTGGTGACGGCAAGGATCGAGTCCCTGCGACCTCATCCTGGTGCCGAACGCCTGCATCTGTGCGAGGTTTTCGACGGCCGGGACCGTGTCCCGGTCGTATGTGGCGCACCCAACGTGAGGCAGGGGATGATCGTTCCGCTGGCACTGCCCGGGGCCACCCTGGCGAGCGGCACGGCCATTCAGGAGACGGAGATTCGGGGCCAGCGTTCCCGCGGGATGCTCTGCTCGCAGCGCGAACTCGGCTTGGGAGAGGATGCCGGCGGCCTGTGGGAACTCCCTCAGGATACGCCCCCCGGGGTTCCCCTCCGCCAAGCGCTCGGCCTTGACGATGAGGTCCTCGATATTGCCGTGACGCCCAACCGCAGCGACTGTCTGTCGATTCTCGGAGTGGCGAGAGAGGTGGCGGCAATCTGCCAGAAGCCGCTCCGCTATCCCCAGATTGCCCTTGCCGAGACTGGACCGCCCATTGACGATATCTGTTCCGTGACTATCGACGATCCCCAGGGATGTCCCCGATATGCTGCCAGAATCGTCCGGAACGTCCGGGTCGGCCCTTCTCCCGCGTGGCTGCGTACGCGGCTTGAAGCGGTCGGGCTGAGGCCCATCAACAATCTGGTGGACATCACCAACTATATCCTCATGGAGTTGGGACAGCCGCTGCACGCGTTCGACCTCAACCGCCTGCGGGAGCACCGCATCGTGGTTCGCCGAGCCGCTGCCGGAGAGCGCTTTACAACTCTGGACGGGGTGGAACGCACCCTCTTCGACGACACCCTGCTCATCTGCGACGGCCAGGGGCCCGTCGCCATTGCTGGTATCATGGGCGGCCTGAATTCCGAAATCATGCCGGAAACCACGGCAGTTCTCATCGAGAGCGCTTATTTCGACCCGCCTGGGATCCGTCGCAGCAGCAAGAAGCTCAATCTGCGCACCGAATCCAGCTATCGGTTTGAACGTGGCATCGATCCGGAAGGGGTGATTCGCGCCCTGGATCGGGCGGCGCAATTGATGTGCGAACTGGGCGGCGGGGAGATTGTCCGTGGCCGCGTTGATGTCTATCCAGTTCCGATCAAAACACCGCAACTGGTTCTTGAGGTTGATCGGACCAACTGCTTTCTCGGACTAAGCCTTGAACCGGCCGCAATCGCCGATGTCCTTCGCCGGATCGAGCTGCCGGTGGAAGCCGTCGATGCCAATCGGCTTCAAGTGTCGGCACCGTCCTTCCGGCCCGACCTCACCCGGCAGGTGGACCTGACCGAGGAGGTGGCGCGACTCATCGGCTATGACCAGGTGCCCGTGACCTACCCGCAGGCATCACTCATCACGGAACCGGCCGATCGCCACCTCACGTTGCGCCAGGAAATGAAAGAGCTGCTCCAGGGAGCCGGGTTCTATGAAGTGCTGAATTATTCCTTCATCGCTCACGAATCCCTGCTCAAACTGGGCTTCGAACCGGACGATCCCAGGCTCCACCCCGTGCGGCTCGTCAACCCGCTCAGTGAAGACCAGGCGGTAATGCGGACCACGCTGGTACCGAGCCTCATTCTGACAGCTTCCCAGAATTTCGATCACGGCAACGACGACCTGCGAATCTTCGAACTGAGCAAGGTCTTCCTCCCGAGAGCCGGGGAACCCCTGCCGGATGAATCTCATCAGCTGGTGGGATTCATGACCGGTCGGCGCTCTCCGCAAACGCTCTACAGCGAACCGGGAGAGATTGACTATGCGGATCTCAAGGGCGTCGTGGAAGAGCTCCTGGAGCTCTGCCACTGCCAGCAGCTCACCTTTGCGGCCGAACAGCTGCCCCCTTATCTGGATCCGGTGCATGGAGCGGTGGTCATGATCAGTGGGGAAGCGGTTGGCGCCTTGGGAAGACTCCATCCAAGCATCGAAGAGACCTTCGCCTTGAAGAGGAGCGGATATCTGTTTGAGCTTGATTTTGAAAAGGTTTTCGGGCTGCGCGGCCATCACCCCGGGTATCAAAGTCTGCCCAGGTTCCCTTCGGTATCGCGGGACATGGCGCTGATCGTGGATGAATCCGTGCCGGTACGGACGGTGGTGGACTTCATTGGAAGCCTCCAGGAACCCATGCTCGATCAGGTCGAGATCTTCGACATCTATCGTCATCAGCAGCTCGGCCGGACCAAGAAGAGCGTCGGCTATCGCCTGGTTTATCGGTCGTCGGAGCGCAGCCTGACGGATTCGGAAGTCAATGTGCTGCACAGTCACCTGGTTGAGCAGGTCCTTGACCGTTTTAATGCTACGCTGAGGATGTAGGGCCGGTTATGGTACGTATCGAACCTGAAGCGCAGCGGGACAAAGGAGTGGTAAAGCCGGCCCCGGGCCCTTGTCAAGTCACCTTCATGGTAGCAGACCAGGTCTTCAGCGGCACGTCGCTGCACTTCAACGAAGGGGGGATGCTGGTTCTCTGCCATCAGCCGGCGCAGCTCTACAGTAAACTGACGCTGACGCTGAAATTCCCCGGCCTTAAGAACCCTCTCAAGCTGGTCGCTGAGGTTGTCTGGACCAACCTCCACGGCCCGGCCGACTCCCTTTCTCCGAGAGGCATGGGGGTTAAGTTTGTGAACCTGGACGAAGCTGCGGAACATGTCCTGCAGGAACTCGCCAGGCACTATGAGTCCCTGGGGAACATTTACAGCTGTTACTACACGTAGCTGTGGCTATCGCTGGCACTGATCACTGTCGAGCAGCAGACCTTGCAGGCATTCGAAACTTTTCTCGTTGCGGTGGCACTCGGGTGCGACGCCTTTGCCGTCGGCCTCGGAGTGGGGACCCGGTTCTGTTCGCCGCGCCAGGTCTTCCGGCTTTCCTTCCACTTCGGCCTGTTTCAGTTCCTCATGCCGCTCGTGGGCTGCTACATCGGTCAAAACGTGGTCGGCCTCGCTCGTGACTGGGCCCCGTGGGTGGCCTTCGGGCTGCTTTCCCTGATTGGCGGGAAGATGATTTATGAGAGTTTTCGGCCATCAGAGGAGACCAAAAAGGCTGAAGACTGTCCCGATCCCACGCGGGGGCTCAGCCTCGTGGGACTCTCCCTCGCCACCAGTATGGATGCACTGGGGGTCGGGTTCAGCCTGGGGATCCTCGAACAGGGGCTTTTTACGGCAGCTCTGATCATTGGCATAGTGGCCTGTGCCATGACGTGGACGGCCATGAAGCTGGGCAATCGCCTGTCGGAGAGATTCGGTCGTCGCATGGAAGTCGCCGGCGGCTTGATTCTTCTGGCAATTGCCATTAAGCTCGTGGCGTTGTGAAGTGTGAAGAGTGAAGGGGTTGGCAGGGCGGGGCTGCTTTCCGGGCAAGATCCAGCTGCCCGCTGGCGGGGAGACCCACACCCAAAATCCGACACCCGGCATGGGAAATCCGAAATCGGAAATCACACAGGAACTTTATGGCCGTCAGATTGGAATTAGCCCTCCGGGGAAACCTGTTTGATCCTGAAGGGGCAAGCCTTTGCCGCAAGATCCAGGACTATTTTGGCTGGAAGGCAGGCACGGCCCGGGTTATCCATCTGCTCACCCTTGATACGGGTCTCGCCCGTGATGAACTGGAGGCGGTCCGTACGGAAATCTTCACCAACCCCGTCACCCAGACCTCGAGCTTCGAACCGCTGGCAAGGGATTTTGACTGGGCGATCTGGGTGGGGTTTCGCCCCGGAGTGCGGGACACCGCCGGGAGCGTAGCGCTCGAAGCGATTTCGGACCATCTGGGACATCCTCTGAGCGCCGCAGATGCGGCCTATACCTCGAAGCTGGTCACTCTGAGCGATAGTTCCTTGACTCGCGACCAGGTAGAAATCATCGCCCGCGAATTGCTGGCAAACGACATCATTCAGCAATGGCGGGTTTTTGCCCGTGCCGAATGGGATTCTGCCCAGGGGGTTGGGCTGATCCTGCCCAGGGTTGCCCTGGTCCACACGCCCGTTGTCCATGAAATTCCCATCGCTTCAGATGATGATCTCATGAAACTCAGCGACGCCCGCAATCTCGCGCTCAATCCCCGTGATATTCCGGTCATCCGAGCCTACTTCCTTCGCTCGGAAGTGCTTGAAGCTCGGCAGAGGGTAGGCCTTTCCCTGCCGACGGATGTGGAACTGGAAGCCATCTCCCAGGCGCGGAGCGACCACTGCAACCACAACACCTTCCGAGGGAAGTTTCACTACCGGGATCTTGGCACCGGCGAGGACACGGTTATCGACAGCCTTTTCAAGACCTGCATCGAAGAACCAACGCTGGCGATCATGAAGGAGCAGGACTGGGTCGTTTCGGTGCTCTGGGACAATGCCGGCGTCGCCCGTTTTGACGATGACTTCAATTATGCCATCACTGGTGAAACCCACAACAGTCCCTCCAACATGGAAGCTTACGGAGGCGCGCTGACCGGTATTGTCGGAATCTATCGAGATATCATGGGAACCGGCAAGGGAGCACGCCTGCTGGCCGGACTGTATGGCTACTGCGTGGGGCCGAGGAACTACGATGGGCCGCTGCGCCCCCACCTTCATCCCCGCCGGCTGCTTGACGGCATTGTCGAAGGCGTCAAAGACGGTGGCAACAAGCATGGAGTGCCAACGCCCTTCGGCAATTTGTTCATTCACGAATCCTATCTTGGCAAATGCCTGGTCTTCGTTGCCTCGCTGGGCATCATGCCGCGCACCGTCCTCGGAGAACCTGCCGATCAGAAGCGCCCCCAGCCCGGAGATCTGATCGTCATGTGTGGCGGAAGGGTTGGCAAGGACGGAATTCATGGGGTAACGGCGTCGAGTGAGAGTTATTCGGCGAGCACGCCCGCTGGCCATGTCCAGATTGGCGACCCGTACACCCAGAAGAAGATGCACGATTTTCTGCTGGAAGCGCGCGACGAAGGGCTGATCTCCTTCATCACCGATAACGGCGGAGGCGGACTCTCCTCCTCGGTCGGAGAGTCGGCTCAGTTCTCGGGCGGGGCTTTGGTCGAGCTCGATAAGGTACCGCTAAAGTACGAGGGTCTGGATGTCTGGGAAATCTGGGTCTCGGAATCGCAGGAACGGATGACCGTTGCCGTCCCCCCGCGGCATTTGAGCCGCTTTCTGCGGCTGTCACAACAGCACGAGGTGGAGAGCACCGTGATCGGGAGCTACCGGGCGGACGGCAGGCTGCACCTGTCCTATGCCGGGAAGACGTGTGCCTGCCTTGATCTCAGCTTCTTCAAGGAAGCCTTTCCACAGTGGGAATTCGACGCTCACTGGCAGGCGCCCGCGGCCAGAGGGCTGCACGAACCGGTGCTTGGCGAGCCGCACGATTACGCGCTCTTGCTCCATCGCCTGCTGCAACGCCCCAATGTCTGCTCCCGCGAGTGGATTCAGCGCCAGTACGATCATGAAGTCCAGGGGACCAGTGCCGTCAAGTTCATGACCGGGCGGGAGCGGGACGTTCCCAACGATGCCGCGGTCCTGCGCCCAATCCTCGAGAGCCGACGGGGGCTGGCCGTCGCCCAGGCGCTTCATCCCACCTATGCGGCCATCGACCCCTATGACATGGTGGCTGCTACCATTGACGAAGCCGTGCGGCGGGTGCTGGCCGTCGGCGGCCGGTTCGACGAAATCGGCGGAGTCGACAACTTCTGCTGGCCCAATATCCAGTTCCACCCCGTCCAGAATCCCGACGGGCACTTCAAAGCAGCCCAGCTGGTGCGGGCCAACTGGGCCCTGCGCGATACCTGTCTCGCCTACGGCATTCCCCTTCTCTCGGGCAAGGACAGTATGTACGTGGATGGCCATCTTCCCGGTCCTTTCGGGGAACGGCATAAGGTTTCCGGTCTGCCCACCATGCAGTTTACCGCCACTGCCGTGGTGCCCGACATCCTGAACTGCCCCGGCATGGAACCCAAAATGCCCGGCGACCTGCTCTACCTCCTGGGAACCACGCAGAACGAATTGGGTGGTTCAGAGTATTATGACCTGTATGGCTATACCGGCCTCAACGTGCCCAAACTGGACCCAGACGCGACCCGGCCCCTGTATCGCGCCCTGGAGCAGGCCATCGCCTCAGGCCTGGTCGCTTCCTGCCATGGCGTCTTCCGGGGAGGTCTTGCCATTCATGCTGCTTTGATCGCCTTCGGCAGCAATCTGGGATTGACCGTCGACCTGGCCAGGGTCCCCCAGCCAGGCGGCCTGCCCTCCGATCAACTCCTTTTCAGCGAGTCCTGCGGCCGGTTGCTGGTCACTGTTTCCCCATCGCGGCAATCCGCTTTTGAGAAGGTTTTTGAAAACCTGCCCCACGCCCTGGTTGGTCAGGTCACCACCGAACCGCACCTGGTCATTCTGGGGCTGGACGGCAAAAGACTGCTGGCCGAACCCGTCGCCGCTCTCAAAGAATCCTGGAGGCAATGACCCATGCGTCCGTGGAACCACTCCAGCGACATCCCCCTCCCTGCAACGTGCCGCCCGCGCTGCGCAACGCGGTGGTACCAGATGGAGCGCTGAATGCATCCCCCAAAAGCCCTGGTTCTTACCGGTTTTGGACTCAACTGTGACGGCGAAACCGCGTTCGCCCTGAAGACCGCCGGGGCCAGTCCCGAGCGCGTCCACCTGAATGCCCTGATCGAGGGGGCCAGGGACCTTCGCGAGTTTCAGATCCTCATCGTGGGTGGCGGCTTCTCCTGGGGTGATGATCACGGGGCGGGAGTGATCATGGCCATGCGGATGAAGCATCGTCTGAGTAATGCCCTGCATGACTTTGTCGAGGGTGGCGGGCTGGTCCTCGGGATCTGCAACGGCTTCCAGGTACTGGTAAACCTGGGCTTGCTGCCGCGGTGGGAGGCGCTCGAACTGCGGCGGGATGTCGCGCTTATCGGCAACGACTGCGGCACTTTTCGTGACCAATGGGTGGGGCTGAGCATCAACCGGTCTTCACCGTGCGTCTTCACCCGGGGGATGGTTGCCATCGACCTGCCGGTGCGCCACGGGGAAGGGAAGTTCTATGCAGAACCCGAGATCCTCCAGCGGCTCGAAGCGGAGCACCAGGTGTTCATGCGCTACGCTCTTCCGGATGGCACCCCTGCTCAGGGAAAGTTTCCGCATAATCCCAACGGCTCACTCAACGACATCGCCGGCATCTGCGACCCGACCGGGCGCATCGCCGGCCTCATGCCCCATCCGGAAGCTTTTAACCACCTTACCAATCATCCCGACTGGGCGCTCTGGCGAGAGCAATCGCGGCGTGCGGGCCGAACCCTTTCCGAAGAAGGGCATGGGATTCAGTTGTTCCGGAACGCCGTGGAATATTTTCAATGATCCACGAAGGCACCCGAAGAGGAGATATTCGGGGTTCCCTCTTCCGGTTTTTCTTCGTGTTCATTCGTGTGACTTCGTGGATGATTCATTTCCCGACAGGCGAGTGTCCCATGAGCGAACGATCAAATCCCGATAAACTGCGTCTGGCAGTGCTGATCTCCGGTTCCGGCACCAATCTCCAGGCGCTTCTCGACCGGCAGGCTGCGGGCCGATTGGCAGCAGAAGTCGTTGTCGTGGCAAGCGACCGCGCCGACGCCTTCGGTTTGGGGCGTGCCCGGCAGGCCGGCATTCCGACTCACGTCGTGGATTACAGGGCTTATCTGCAACGCGAGCTCCCCAGCCCGCTGGCACTGGACCTGCCGGTAAACCTGGAAGGGTTGGCCCGTCGCCAGAAGATCCTCACAATGCCCGATTCCGACAAGCTCCTGCAGCGCCTTGCCCGGCTCGTGCTCGCTGAAGACGCCTTGATTCGCGCCCTGGCTCGTTATCAGCCGGATTATGTCTGCCTGGCCGGCTTTATGCGGCTGGTCAGTCCTTATTTCCTCGGCCACTATAACCGTGCCGGGCAATGGCGGGTCATCAACATCCACCCTGCCCTGCTGCCCGCTTTTCCCGGTCAGCACGGCTATGACGACACCATCGGTTACGGCTGCAAGTGGGGAGGAATCACCGTCCATTTCGCGGACGAAGGGGAAGACACCGGGCCGATCATTGCCCAGGCGGTGTATCCCATCTGGCCGGAGGACGACCCGGAGACAGTGCGCCGACGAGGCCTCGCGCTGGAATACGAAGTCTACGCCCAGTGCATTAACTGGCTGGCCGCAGGCCAAGTCCTGATGCAAACCCTTTCTGGCCAGCGGACGGGCACCCGGATCACTGACCCCGCCTACCGAACGGTGCTGAAAGACTGGCTTGAGCTGGCCCTCTCACGGTAACAAAGAACGCCCCCTGTTGCGGCAAGAGACCAATTCAAGCCGGTTGCGGGCGGCGATGCGCCGCCTGCCTGTAGGCTGTTTGCCCGGAAGAAACCTTCCGCTCGCTGCCACGCTGCCAGAAAGCCTCATTCGACAAGGCACCTCAGGCTGAGCCCAGGAAAAGGAGAATCTCAGGTTCCTCGATACGGGTTGATGGTCAGGACGGGAACGGAGGAGGTCCTTACCATCCGATCAGCAGTGCTGCCGAAGAGAATCTTGTCGAGGCCTTTGCGACCGTGAGTGCCCATGACGACCAGGTCGATCAGCTCAGCTTCGAGGTAGGCGATGATTGCCTCAACAGGATCTCCCTGCACCACCGCCCGCTTCCGCTTTGGGTAGGCGGCGAAGTACTTCCCCTCGAATCTTTCCAACTCTCTCTCGGCGCTCTGCACCACTTCTTTCTCGAAGTTGCCGATCAGGACATCCGGACCATAAATCCCGGCGATTTCTTCCATGGTCACCGCGGCATGGACAAGGTGGATTTCCGCGTCAAACGCCTCAGCGAAAGCGATGACGGCCGGGGCAATCTTTGCCGAGACGGCTGAAAGATCAACGGGAAACACCAGTTTCCTGATTTCCATCATAGCTTCCCTTTCTTCATCACCAGATCGATTCCGCCAAGGATGGTACCGAATTCGAAGCAACCACCTGACACCCTTTGCGTGAGACTTCAACCATACGCTGATAAGCTTCAGGGTGCAAGCAGGCGGCGAATGGCCCCGAACTCTTTAAGTATTCCCTCCTGACCGTCCTCTGGAATTGCGCCAGGAAACCGCACCCCGTAGTATTCTTCGCACCTGGCGGTACTCTTGATTACTACGGCAGCTTCACCAAACCCGCCCTACCCTACCCTTCGAGCATAACCTCCCTACCACCAAATTACCTGCAAGTGCCAATTGAAGGTACATCAACCAATGAGCCTATATGAACCGTGACAAAACCTCGACAGGGGATCTCGTTTGTCAAGGGCAAACCACGTGAAAGCGTGGGACGCAAAGCTTCTGGCCTAAGTCCCGGCGGGATAAGGCAGCAGGGCCGCCAAGCGGGCATGGCACCTCGTCGCCATGCTCTTTTCAGGGCCATGGACAGCTCTCAGGCGATGAAGGTGTTCTCATGAAATTTCTATACCGAATTCCTCTCAATCATCAACGGCTCTCCTCAATTATCACCTGTATCAATAATCACCGCCTGTTACCTGTTCCCCGGCTTCGCAGTCGGCTGTCCACAGCTCTAAAAGAATCAGCGAACGTGATATGCTGCAAATCAGCGAAGGAGGAAAAGTCCATGAAGAGGAGCCATTCTTGTTGTGTGATGCTGATGGCTGTTGTGTTCATCCTGGCGGGGTGCCCGGCTGGCGGAGAAACGCTGCCGGTTTTTGGCCCGGAGCGGTTCGAGCGTCAGCGGGGGGCACCAGTAACAGAACAGAGAGTATTCGCCGGTACCGTAACCGGCGGGGGCTTTGTCCTGACACTCGCTAATGGTGACAGCCGCGGAATGCATCGCGTCACGAGTGGAAAGATTCGGGTGAACGGGCAGGAAATCGCCGGACCCAATGACTTCAGTCGGCAAATAGAGGGATTTGACCGCGACGTTTCCCTCTCCCTCCATAATGTCATCGAGACGACCCTGATGGGACAGCCGGGAAGTTTTGTCGTCATCACGATCTTGCCGGTCGCAAATCGCGATCCCTCCGCTCTTGATGACGAGGCTGTAACGGATGAAGGAAAAGCGGTCACCATTAGCGTGCTTGCCAATGACTCGGACCCTGATGGTGATCCCCTCACCCTCGTCAGTGTCACCCAGGCAAGCCAGGGCGGCGTGGTTCTGAATTCCGAGGGAACCGTCACCTACACTCCGGTTGATGGGTTTGTGGGCACCGATCATTTCACCTACGAGGTGAGTGACGGCCATGGAGGTTCCGCTCGGGCTTCTGTTACGATCTCGGTCAGGACCCTGCCCAAGCTCACCCTCCAGATCATCTCGCCTCAGGAAGGACAACGGCTCTCCTTCCCGAAGATCGAAGTCCGAGGAACTGTTCATAACCCCTGGGGGCTTGAGACCGGCGCCATAATCGGCACTCCGGCCACACTGGTGATCGGCGGCAAGCCAGCGGTGGTCAGCGAAGGGCTCTTCCTCGCCCACAGGGTCCCGCTGCTGCGTGGCGAGAACATCATTACAGTGACGGCAACCGATATCGAGGGTAACACCGCCTCGGCGACGGTCGCCGTGGAATCGAGTTGGGACCTCTTGAAGCCGTTGAATATCAGCACCATGGACTCTACCGGCGTTGCGCCATTTGACACCTTGCTCTCCATCGACACTAACACCTCTTACTCGACGCCTGCTCTTTCCTGGACCGGACCGGGAGAGGTCGAAATACTGCCAGGGAATGATCCCGAGGATCGGAAAGTTCGAATCCATCAGGAAGGCTTCTATCAAATCACAGTCCAGGCAACCCATCGTGACGGGGAGGTGCATGAGGACACCGTTTCGATTCTGGTTTTGAACCGCACGCAATTGAATGGCTTGCTTCAAACGAAGTGGGCCGCTATGAGAGAACAGTTGCAGAGGGGTGAGGTAGAGGAGGCGCTGGGGTACTTCGTCGATTCTTCCAAAAAACGGTATCGTGTGATCTTTGGCTCACTCGGCAGCAAGGTAGCCTCGATTGTCGCGGGAATGCAGGATATCGAGATGATCAACTGCCGCGACAAATCCGCCGAATACCGCATCAATCGACAGCATTGGATTGACGGTCAGCCGGTAACCATCACTTACTCTGTCTACTTCCGGGTTGATCGGGACGGATTTTGGAAGATCGACCGATTTTGACGCTCACCCCCGGCAGCTGTGGAGGTCGGCAAGATTGAGGCTCTTCGTGCGATCGGACGGTTCATCCCTTGTACAAGCAGCATAGGGTTGCCGCTTTCGTAAGACGCAAGGGACCATGCAGGGGAATAAGTTCTCTGGAGACACTCCATGCAAAACAAGACAGTCAAGTGGGCAATCAGAATACTGCTGGCGTGGTTTATTCTGGCCACTCTCGGTCCCTGTACCATCACCCACAAATTCGGCCCCTACTACGGCAAAGTCGTGGACCAGGATTCAGGGGAACCCATTGCGGGAGCGGTTGTGTTGGTAGAGTTCCGAACGCTCCTTCACACGCTCGCCGGCTTCACCAGCCATTTCGTGAATGCCTTCGAAACCGTGACCAACGATAACGGTGAATTTCATATAGAAGCCTATCGAGCATGGGTCTTCAGGTTTCCACACAAGTGGGAGACTAACTGTGACATCATGGTCTTCAAACCCGGATTTGGAAGCTATCCATCTTATCCTGCCGTGAGGAAACGATATGATCCAGGTTTTTCGATACCTGAGCACCAGCATGTGACAATCGGCTTACCAAAACTGAACACGCGTGAAGAACGTCAGAAGAGTCTGAGTCTTCTATCTGTCCACACCATTCCTGAAGACAAGCGAAAAGAGCTGGCTAGAGTGATTCAAATGGAGATGAAGAACCTTGGTTATGTAAAATACAAAAATCCCAGGAGTTCACAAGAATGAAAACTCATCCAAAGATATTCTCGATTGTCATTTTCATGGTGTCAATTGCCAATCAGCCTTCGTGGGCCTATGATTCCAAACACGTCCACGTATCAATCAATCATCACGCCGCATTAAGTGCTGAAACTTTTAAACTTGATTGTCTCGCGAAAGAGTTCCTTGGATTTCCCCGTGGAATCGAAAGAACATCCGTATATGCAAAGCCAATCCTAAAATGGTTGGAAGAGGGAGGCACCGATGAAGATGAAAACCCTCGCTGGCTACATCACTTTCACGATCCTATGGTACCATGGCATAAGGCGGGTCTCAATGACAGTATCTTGGGCAGTTCGTCTGCGATCTGGGCACAAAGGGATGGCATCGATGGGACAAGCTGGGAAGAGCTGCGGAACCTATACTACCTTGCACTTGTCGAAGGGGAAGAAGGCTTTTGGTCAAGAATGTTTTACGGTTTAGGGCATTTGATGCACTTGGTTGCAGACCTTGCCTGCCCCGCCCACACGAGGGATGATATGCATCCTGAGGGGGATATTTATGAAAAATGGGCGGAGTTGAACAGTGAGATACTTGATTACCAACCTTTCCCGGTTGATCGTCAAATTTTCACCCAGGCCGTCCTCAACGATCTGGTCCCCATCACCGCCCTTTGGGACCAGGATGTCTACGATCAGCAATTCCCGTAGCCATTGTAAAGCGTGGCTTGACGGGGTTGGAGCATCCAATCTTTCGTAAACGTCAGGGCAAAATGGAATGGGGTACGGTCAGGCAAAAATTCTCGTCTCCTTTGTTTTTTTCTGGACAAAGGGCGCGGAGGTCTGTATGTTAAGTCTCGATGAGACCAAGACAATTCCAGCGACAGCACCGAATCGAGCAAGAGAAGTGGCTCAGTGCCACGGTGCGCAAGCATTTGAGCGCCGATGCCCTGATCAGGTCGGTGCGGACCTCCTTTGAGCAAGTCGGGGAGACCCGCAAGGGCAACCCGCAAATCTCCATGGAAGATGCCTTGATGTCATCGTATGCCATGTTTTCTCTCAAAGACCCCTCCATGCTCGCCTTTGAACGACGGCGAAGGACCCAGGGGCACAATCTCAAGACCGTCTATAAGTTGAAGGCGATCCCCTGTGACACGCAAATGCGCACGATCCTGGATCCGCTACCCCCTGACGAGCTGCGCCCCGCTCATAACAACATCCTCAATGCTCTGCAAAGGGGCAAAGCTCTGGAGGAAATGCAATACCTCGATGAGGGTTACCTCATGCCCCTGGACGGAACGGGTTACTTCTCATCGGAAAAGCTATTCTCCGAACATTGCCAGCAAAAGACCAGTGCTGACGGTAAAGTCAGCTACTATCTGCAAATGTTGGGAGCCGCCCTGGTCCATCCTGAACGCAAGGAAGTGATCCCCCTGATTCCCGAGATCATCTCGCGCCAGGACGGTTCGCTGAAGAACGACTGTGAACTCAATGCCAGCAGGCGATTCCTCACCAAATTCCGGGCGGAACATCCCCATCTCAAGATCGTTGTAGCCCAGGACGCGATCAGTCCCAACGGTCCCTACATCCGCTTCCTCAAGGAAAACGGTTACCATTTTATCCTCGGAGTGAAGGACTCGGACCATGCTCACTTGTTCACCCACTTTGATGAGATCGTTAACAAGCGCGAGGCAGAGCACCTCATTATCGAGGACCCCAAACATCCTGACCGGTACCACTTTTTCCACTGGGTCAACGGGTTGGCCATCAACGCCTCACACGGGGATGTTCTGGTCAATCTCCTTGAATATTATCAGGTCACCGGTGGCGAGACGAAACGCTTCTCATGGGTCACCGACATCCCTTTGACCAAGGAGAGTGTCTACCGGATCATGCGAGCCGGCCGCGCTCGCTGGAAAATCGAGAATGAAACCTTCAACACCCTGAAAAACCAGGGGTACCATCTCGAGCATAACTACGGCCTCGGCAAACAATATCTGAGCATGAACTTTGTGAAAATGACGATGTTGGCTTTCCTGGTCGACCAAGCCCAGCAGCTCTGTTGTGCGTTGTTTCAGGCCGTTCTCAAAAAGGTTGGCTCGAAGAAAGCCCTCTGGGAGCAAGTGCGCTCCCTGTTTCACTGCTTCAGGCTCGCATCCATGGAGATGCTCTATCGTGCCATCCTTCATGGCTTCGAGCTCCAAGAACCTGTCATCACACAGGATACCTCCTGATGGCACATCAAGGGTGCATGACATCGCCGATCAATCCCCCGCTTTACGGCCGCCAACCGGCAGCAATGACGATCTGTTGCCTCTCGTGGGCAACAAGCAGGGGGTTTAGACCAAATTCCGGCTGCCGGAGCGTTTCAAGCTGACGTTCCGGCCGCTCACTTGGCAACTACTGCTATATTTTCACCCTCATGCCACTGGGTGAATTGATCTTACTCGCTCCACCGGGAATTGCTGGTCTACGATGGGTCCAACCCGTCGGAAGGCCTGGTAGGCTTGGCTGAATATACGAACGCGTATTTCGCGAGCCAAGACACTCTATATCTTTCACCCTCATGTGAATATCCCCACCCCAACACACTCGACACTGATTTCTGGGTTATTGACTGGAAGAACCCGGAAGCAGTCGATCTGGAAGACGGAAAGATTGACAAGAAGATCTATTTGAAGCATACCGCCGCTGCCACGCCCTACCGCGTCGCGGCGGCCGCATACTTTGCGGTGGACTGTCTGCCACCTGAGACATGCTGGGGCTATACCTGGGTCCTGGATGATGAAGTCCATAAGGACTATGCAGCACGCCTTGTCCCGCGCGCGGTGGGATACGCCGCGGCGCTTCTCGACTACTTCTTCCGGGGTACCATCGATATCCTTCCTGGTTCCAACGGCCTTTACTCCTTCTATGATCCTTGGAATACCAATGGTGATGCGGGTGGATTCCAAACCATCAAACTGCATGCCCGCAATTCGACGAGCAACCCCGTCGAAGCCATGAGTGACGGCGAGATCAAGCTGGTGGTCAAGCACAAGGTAGCCCTGAGCGATCCGTTTGTTTCAGAGGAGGTTCCAATCAGCGAGGAGTTTTCTTACCTGGTTGCCAGCGAAAGAAATGGCGTCAGCTCACTCCCAACCGAGGGCTATACGGAACTAATCTTCGACCTTCCCCAGCCCATCCCGGCCGAGGCGACGGACGTCTATCTCCAGGTTGTCTTTCGTGGCAGGCTAGGGGCCGAGGAGGGTGCCATTGCCGTGGGCTTCAAGGACATCAGCGAACCGACTCCGTTCGATGTCTTCAACAACATGGACAAGATCTGCCTCAACGGTTCCTGGTTCACGGCCGGCAGCGCCGATGCCATTGCGCTTGCCGATATCAATCAGAACGGCATGGTCGACGCGAACGAGTGGGATATCTTCCCGCACGATCTGACCTCCGTCTCCTTTCGGTTCTTCCCCTATACCACGACCACTCCCCTGTATCCTCCTCCCTCGGAATTCCGGACCACCAACCTTTCACCCGGGATGTCTCACCGGGTCTTTCTATTGAGCGATCATTATTATCGGTACGGTAACTCAAACGCTTATCTTGCCCCAACGCCCGCTTTCGCCGCCGTGGACCTTGCGCCGCACGGTTATTTCTTGAAAAGAAGCGGGTCTTTTGATACCGTCAAGCGCCAGACGGACTTTGCGGAAGGAGAAATTTGCGGCTCATTTGGATTCACGTCGCCGTGCGAGATCAGTTGGAAGCCCAGGTTCTTCCGGTTCAGAGGGAAGGATTTATGGTCAGGGATGATCTACCTGAGTCTAACCTACCCCGCCGACGCTTCCTGCTCCCTGGCGACCCTGGACGATTAGAAGGTACCTGAGGAGGTTGTACTCACCAGCAGGGGAACCATGATCGAACGGGCCGGACACATCCTCAAGGAAGTCTTCGGTTATGACCAATTTATCTCCCTGCAACGGGAAGTGATTGCGAATGTTCTTGGCGGCAGCGATACCCTCGCGGTCATGCCCACCGGTGGCGGCAAATCGCTCTGCTACCAGCTTCCGGCGCTCGTTTTGGGTGGACTCACCATCGTGGTGTCGCCGCTCATTTCCCTCATGAAAGACCAGGTTGAGCAACTCACGGAACTCGCCATCCCGGCAGTGTTGCTCAACAGTTCCCTTTCTCCGGAAGCCTACCGCAGGAACCTGGCACAGCTCCGCTGCGGAGAGGCCAAGCTGCTCCATCTGGCTCCGGAAACCCTCCTCAAGGATAGCGTGGGGGCCATGCTCGAAGCCCTGCCGGTGGCTTGCCTCGCCATTGACGAGGCACACTGCATCTCGGAATGGGGCCCGGATTTTCGTCCCGAATACTGTCAGTTGGCCGAGGTGCGGGCGCGTTTCCCCGAAGCTGTTTGTCTCGCCCTCACCGCAACGGCCACGCCACGCGTCAGAGAGGATATCAGGCATTGCCTGGGGTTCGGTGAGGCGAGTGAGTTCGTAGCCAGCTTCGATCGAGAAAATCTCCTCATTCAAGTCGAACCGAGGGAAGAGCCTTTCCGGCAGGCTACAGCCTTTCTGCGCCGTTTTCCCGGTGAATCGGGAATCGTCTACTGCCGGACTCGGAAACGCGTGGAAGCGCTGTGTGCTGCGCTGCGCTCCAACGGCTTTGCCGCCTGCCCCTATCATGCCGGCCTCACCGATGAGGAACGGAACCTCAACCAGGAACGGTTCGTCAAGGATGAGGTCCCCCTTATCGTCGCCACAATCGCCTTCGGCATGGGGATCAACAAATCAAACATCCGCTTTGTACTCCATTATGATCTGCCCAAGAGTATCGAAAGTTACTATCAGGAAATCGGTCGTGCCGGGCGAGACGGCCTTCCGGCCGAATGCCTGCTGCTCTATTCCTATGGCGATGTACATCGAATCAGGCCACTCCTCAACAACAAGGCAGCGGACAACCGGAGCGCGGCTCAAATGCAGCTCGACGCCATGGTCGCCTACGCCGAAGCCGAGGTTTGTCGTCGTCTGCCCCTCCTGGCTCATTTCGGAGAAGCCTTTTCCGGTCACCCTTGCGGCATGTGTGACCACTGTCTTACGGGGGAACGGGAGAAGACCGATGTCACCATCCCCGCCCAGAAGTTCCTGTCTTGTGTGAAGCGAACGGGAGAAAGGTTCGGCGTCCGGCACATCAGCGACGTATTATTGGGTTCGAGGACTGCCAAGATTTTGCAGCATGGGCACGACAAAGTGTCCACCTATGGGATTGGCCGGGAGTTGTCGCGCGAGCAATGGCAGCGGCTGGCACGTCACCTTCTCCAAATGAAGCTCATGGCCAAGGATGAGCAATTCGGCGGTCTACATCTCGCCCCGGCCGCCTGGGAGGTCTTTCGCGGCAAACAAAAAGTCTTTTGCAGCATGGGACCACCGCGGACATCATCACAACGGCCTGATCAAGAAGGGGAAGACACGTCCTCGCAGCACGCTTCGCAGCTCTTCGAAGTTTTGCGCCAGAAGCGCAAGGAGCTGGCCGAGGCTGCCAACGTCCCACCCTTTGTCATCTTCTCCGACCGCACCCTGACCGAAATGGCCGCCGACCTTCCGCAAACTCGGGAAGACCTGCTGCAGATCCACGGTATTGGCACCGCTAAACTGGAAAAATATGGGACGTTTTTTTTGGATATCCTTGCGACCTATTGCCGCGACCATCCCGAACTCAAGGTGCGACCGCGCCCCCCACGGTCCCTGGAAGACCTTCGGCTCACAGGAGGGAAGCGCCATCATGTGATCGGCAAAGCCTTCAACAGCGGCCAGTCGGTCGAGCGGCTGGCCGACGAGTGGCAGGTTAGACACGAGACCATCCTGGATCATCTCTACAGGTACTTTCAGGAAGGGTCTTCACTCCGCTCGGGCGGTCTGCTCCAACTCCTTCAGATTTCCGATGAGCAGTTTCGAAGGGCTGTGCAGGCTTTTGACGAGCACGGTTTTGATTTCCTCCTCCGGCCCGTCTTCGAGGCCCTCAACGAGGAAATCAGCTACCGGGACCTCAAGGTCATCCGCCTGCACTGTTTGACTCTTCGCTCTGAACAGCACGTACCGTCGATGCAACCGGCCACCGAGGAGCTGCCCCGAACCATCAGCCTCATCTGCCTGGCCAGCTCGCGCAAGTATGGTGGGTGGTGCATAGCAGGCAAGGAATTCAGCGACGGACGCATTGGCGGATGGATTCGGCCGGTGAGCGCGGAAGGCAATGGGGAACTCTCCTTGGCCGAAATCACCCTCTCGAACGGCAGCTTGCCCCGTCTGCTGGATGTCATCCGCCTGCCCCTGCGGAAACGCTTTCCACATTCCTACCAGACCGAAAACTGTCTCGCGGCCGACGAGCGCTGGTCATGGCATGGCATGCTGCCCGCCGCCGAAATCCCGGCGTTGTGCGATGGAGTTGATCAACTCTGGATAAACGGGTATCACAGCCGTACCGGGCGAAACGACCGGATGCCACTCGACCTCGCATCTGAGGGGCTTTCGTCCTCCCTGCTATTCCTCCGGGTTGAGCAATTGAGCATCAGGGTCGAGGAAGACCTCAGAGGATTGCCTCGCGTTCGAGCCTGGTTCAGCTACCAGGGCGAGCGATACGGGCTGGCGGTTACCGACCCGCTCGCTGAACAGCGCTATATCAGCAGGAGGCAGGGTGACTATCCGGTGGAAGGCTGCCGATCGTTCCTCACTGTCAGTATCAGTGAACCTTTTGACGGCTTCTGCTACAAACTGGTCGCGGCGGTGATCCTCCAACCTGAGGAACAGACAGGAACCGGCAATGACTGAGCTCTTTACCATTGGCCATTCCACTCATGATTTTGAGCATTTCCTCCACCTGCTGAACCTGCATGGGATCACCGCGGTCGCCGACGTTCGATCGAGCCCATACAGCCAATTCAACCCCCAGTTCAACCGGGAGACCCTGCAGACCGCACTGACGGTCAATCACATTGCGTACGTATTTCTCGGAAACGAACTGGGACCGCGCAGCAACGATCCAGCCTGCTACCGGGACAACAAGGTCCAGTATGCCCGGCTCGCCCGGACGGACCTTTTCCTGCGCGGGATCGAACGGCTGTGGACGGGCATGAAGCGCTATCGGATCGCTCTCATGTGCGCTGAAAAAGACCCCATCACCTGTCACCGGATGATCCTGGTCTGCCGCGCCCTCCGCTCAGAACCCATCCAGATCCTGCACATCCTGGACGACGGCGGCATCGAACCCCTTGACGCCAGCGAAAGGCGGCTCATGCAGGAACTCAAGATGCGCCAACTCAGGCTGTTCGAGAGCCCCGAAGACTTGATCCAAAGAGCCTACGACACCCAAGGCGACCGAATTGCTTACACGAGAAACGAGGACGCTTCCGGTGAAGTGGAATCGACAGGAGATGCAGCATGGGAGGAATGAAGCTTTTTACCATCGGCTTTACCAGAAAATCTGCCGAACAGTTCTTCGCCGTTCTGAGCGAAGCAGGCGTTCAGCGGGTCATTGACATCCGACTGAACAACGTCTCGCAACTGGCCGGATTCGCCAAACGGGACGATCTGCGCTTCTTCCTCGGGGCCATCTGCAGCATCGCTTGCTTGCACCGGCCCGACCTTGCCCCCAGTAAGGCACTCCTCGAAACATACCGCAAAGGCGGCGACTGGGATGCGTACCGGCGGGGATTTCTGGAACTCATCGCGAAACGCGAAATCGAAAAGCACCTCCCGAGAGCACTCATGGCCGACAGCTGCCTCCTTTGCAGCGAGGAGGCACCTGATCACTGCCACCGCCGCCTCGTCGCTGAATACCTAGCCGACAAGTGGGGAGATATCGAGATCATCCACCTTCGATAACAGGTTTCGGATTTCGGATGCCCCCTACCCTTTCAGCACAACGTACTGGCTCCCCTGTTCTCGTTGGATCAGCAGGAGCAGCGTCTCCCTGTCGTCGGCCCTGGCCACCCTCTCCTTGACATCATGTACCGACTTCACTGATTCGCGGTTGACTTCGAGGATCACATCCCCCTGCCGCACTCCGGCCTCATGGGCCGGGCTGCCCTCCTGTACGGAAGCTACCAGGGCGCCCTCATCGCCTTTGAGCCGCAACTGTCGGGCGAGATCCGCGGTGATATCCTGGAGCTGAAGCCCCCACCTGCCCTGAGTCGGCCGGTCGGAATCATTGGCGGCCAGCTCTTCGGCATCCATTCCTGCAATCCTGGCGGTAACCGCATGCTCCTTGCCGCTCCTGACCAGGGTGATGGTCACCTCCTTGCCAACCGGTGAGGCCGCTACCAGAGCGGGCAGCGCGTGGCTGTCCTCGACCCGCTTGCCTTCATAGGCGACAATGACATCGCCGCGTTCGATCCCCGCCTTGTCGGCTGCCCCGCCGGGTACCACATCGGCGACCAGTACTCCTTTGCTGTCGCCCAGCCCCAGAGCGGCGGCCAGGTCGGGAGTGACGGTCTGGATGTTGACGCCGAGATAGCCGCGGGTCACTCTCCCCTTTTCCACCAACTGCGGGATCAGGGGCCGCGCGGTGTTGACCGGGATGGCAAAACCAATGCCCTGCCCGCCGGAGATGATCGCGGTGTTGATCCCGACCACTTCGCCTTTCACGTTGAAGAGCGGCCCACCCGAGTTCCCCGGGTTGATCGAAGCATCGGTCTGGATGAAATCATCGTAGGGTCCGGCGCCGATCACCCGCCCCTTGGCACTTACAATGCCGGACGTGACGGTGTTGCCCAACCCAAAGGGATTGCCCACCGCCAGCACCCAATCACCAACCTGAAGCTGTTCGGAATCGCCCAAAGTCGCCGCGATCAGCGGGCTGTCGGGATTGACCTTGAGTACCGCCAGGTCGGTCTTGGGATCACGCCCGATGACCTCGGCCCTGTACTCTTTCTTATCAACCAGGGTCACCGTGACTTCCCTGGCGCCTTCCACCACATGATCGTTGGTCAGAATAATGCCGTCGCTGCCGATGATGACTCCCGACCCGGCACCCTGCACGGGTCGGCTCTCGGGAAACGGCGGTTGTCTGAAAAATTCCCGGAAGGGGTTCTGGGGCAGATTCGACCAGGGGGAACCGGTCTTTTCAACTTTGTTGATCTTGATGTTGACAACGGTCGGCGTCAGTTCTCTGGCCAACATGGTGAATGGACTGGTGAAGACGTCCTGGTCCTGCCCGGAAATGACCGGGGCCCTGGAAGCAGGTGATGCCGCCAACAGCGTTTTCGTCCAGTTCATTCCCGATGCCACGACCAGACCGACCAAGAAGAAGGCGAAAGCAACAGCGGAAAGACTCCTCACCCCAAAGCGCGGCTTCTGACTACTGTTTATCCCATCTCCGAACATAATAATCCTCCCTTGACTGCGTGATAGAGCGAACGACCTTGTCCGCCCATGCGGTAGGTCGGGCTGCCACGGTGATGTTCGATGAATAAGTTATGCAGGAAAGATTAGAGAGGGATTAGAGAGGAATTAGAAGGCATTCACGGAACCATCCGGAGACGCCGGTTCTCCTCCGTTGGGTATTCTTCATGGTTGGCCAGGACACCTCTTATGTAATCATACCATCTAAGCTTACATCATACATCATAAGGAGCCTCTCTCCTGGTACGGATTCAGATTCAACTGAGTAAACAACCCCACCCAAAGGGTGGGGCTTTGAATTCACCCCCCATAGGGGGGCATTGGCCATGCCCCCAGAGGGGGCTGGCCTTAGTTGCGCCGCCTCTGGATGAATCAACTGCTCATGGTTAACTGTTCTTCGATGCGTTCCTGCTTTTCTTGGTACTTGACGTATTTGCGGACCATGTCCGCATCAATGCCTACAGTGTCCACACAGTATCCTTTTGCCCAGAAATGGTTTCCCCAGTAAGGCTTTTTCCGAAACTCACGGAACTGTTTGAAGAGCTTCATTGATGTCTGTCCTTTTACTCTCCCCATCAGATCCGATATCGCCACTTTGGGCGGGATCATCACGATCAGATGAACGTGATCCCTCTGCACATTCAATTCCATCACCTCACAGCCCGCATATCCGCATATTGCCTGGATTCCTCCATGCACTGCCTCACGCACTGCCCCGACCAGCACCCGATAGCGATACTTTGGCACCCAGATTATGTGATACTGGCAGTGCCAAATCGTATGTGATAATTTGCGAAACCTACTCACTGCTATCTCCTTGTCCCAAAGGTTGCGGCAACAACTCGGGAACGGAGATAGCAGTCGGGTGGGCCTATGGCCAGACCCATTCGGGACCGGCATAGCCAGTCCACATTACCACGCGCATAGCGCGTGGGTTTCCACTTTCATCTAAATTTCGTGCCGAGGATGATCTAGGGAGACCAGAAGAGGCTCAAAGCTGCTCAGACTTTCTTTGGACACGTATCGGCAGGCTCTACTTCAGCATCACGTTGGACCGATGCCACTCCATCGCATCCGGATGCGGATGCAATATTTCATTCTTGGGCAGTAATATCTCTCATTTCGCTCAAATCAGCTGGAGTCTTTGAATTTTGGTTTGGTGGAGGATAGTTGGTAGATGTTTAGGGAGACATTGAGCAAAGTGAGGATTTTTATCTGGATTGGATTGAGCTCTTCGATGAGTCTGAGCTTTATGCGGTTTGGGGTTTGTTCTATGAGTAGGTGTAGACCTTCAAACTGAGCAAGGAGCCTCTCGGTAGTTGGGCGATCGGTTTTCATCCTGGGGTTACCCGGAACCAAGCCCGAGATGGTCTGATGAGTCGCTGCGAGGTTTCTGCGTGCGACAAACTCCATCAAAGTAATGGCTTGTAGAGCAATGGTCAGAAGCAGCATCAGGCCTTTGATTCGTTCCGGCAATCGCACGTGAAGCGGGAGGGCCGGCAAGGAGCCCTGTTTGAACCGATGAAACCCTCGTTCGACCAACCATTCTTCACGATAGTAACGGACACTTTGACCCAGTGACATGTCGTGAGCAGGCACATTGGTCACGTAAATCCGCCAACCCGCAAGGGTCATGGCCTCATCAACGGCTGTTGGATTACGATGAAAGCGGAGACTGAACTCTCTTACCTCCACAACCGTTTTGGGACTGTCGGGTTTCGGACGGCCCCGACCGAGGTATTTTTCTTGGTGCGTGATCGTCTGTTCTACTTCCAGAGTGATGAGTCCCTCGCATTTTCTATTCTTAATGATTTTCTCGGCTCTTTGGCCAAACTGGTCGACCGTTTCATTCTTTTTGGGCTTGAGACGTTGGAGTTCGACTTCGGCCTTTTCGATTCGGCTTAAGCAGGCCTTTTTCTGGGTGTTTGCATAGGTATGGCTTTGGACAACAAACCATTGCTCGATCCAGTTGTGAGCGTTTCCACTTTCCAGTCGAAAGGTCAAGGGCTCCTGAATGGCAAATCCTTTGCCGATCTCCCTGGCGGTTTCTTGAGCACCATCGGAGGGGAGAAGATGAATCGGCCGAGGCTCTTCAGGTGGCTCCATCACCAGTCGACGGAGCTTTACCGGGGTCTCCCCAGTCATCGGGAGAGGAAAAAGAAAGCGTCCCCCTTCCTGGTCGATCATGGCACGTGTGCTCAACGCAGCAGCCTTACAGTCCGCGATGTAAAGAAAGTTGCCATGGCCAATGGTTTTTGCCAGCTCTCGCCAGGCCGGAACATAACACGTGTCGTCCGCGGTGTTGCCCGAGAGCGTATCGCTGTAGAGAGGAATCCCGGCCGGGTCAAGGGTTCCCAGTCCCTGTTTAAATTGAAGCAGGTCCGGACGGTGGTCCTTGCTGTGCCCAAAGCGCAACAATCCATCGGGATCTGCTGTCGAGTGAGCGTGATGCACACTGAAGCTGGTGGTGTCGTAGCGGGCAACATCTGTGGGCAAAGCATAAGCCTGGATAACATGCTGTCCCATCTGTTGCTGGAATTCGATTCGGACCGAGTCTTCGGCGCCAAGGGCTTCAAGCAGCCTCGCCAGCCGATCATCGGTGGCATCCTTGATGGTGAGATCCCAACCGGTGATTTGCTCGATCATAGTCTGGTGGTCGCCAAGCCACGATTCCATTTGATAGAGGCGGTGGTTGAGTGCATGCAGGACATAGGTAAGAAAAAGCTGGGTCAACTGTCCATAGCTGAGTCCTTCCCAGTTCCCATGCGGTTTCCAGAGTGAGTCGATCTTCTCCTGCACGCCCATCTGACCGAGCCAGTGCATGAGAAGAGGAATCTCGTCCACCCTCTCGACTCTCTGTTGCATATTGCCGCCTCGTCCAAGGTGTTGTTGCTGACAACATCGCATAACACTTCGGCACGAGAAAGTCCCGCACTTTCTGCAACTTCATGCGGGCGGGCGGGCATAATTCGAACGCTCGACCCAAAATGAGCGAAATGAGAGTAATATTTTTCGTGAAGCAAGGGTTAAGAGTCCGAAGTTCCGAGTTTCTGCTTGCTTCGCTTTGGAACTGAGAAGGACTCTGTAATCGGTATCTAAAGAGAAAATTCCCACATCGAAAGCCCAATGATGGGTTCGACACAGAGCTAAACCATTGCGTGGGTCGTCGGTTCCATTTTTGAACTTAGGAACAATATGCGCTGCAGTCGCTTCAACAAGTCCCTCCAAACGGAACCTCATTTCACACACAGCACAACAATAGCAGCAATTCCCGGTGGAGCGAGTAAGATCAATTCACCCAGTGGCATGAGGGTGAAAATGTAGCAGTTGTTGCCAAGTGAGCGGCCGGAACGTCAGCTTGAAACGCTCCGGCAGCCGGAATTTGGTCTAAACCCCCTGCTTGTTGCCCACGAGAGGCAACAGATCGTCATTGCTGCCGGTTGGCGGCCATAAAGCGGGGGATTGATCGGCGATGTCATGCACCCTTGATGTGCCATCAGGATGTATCCTGTGTGATGACAGGTTCTTGGAGCTCGAAGCCATGAAGGATGGCACGATAGAGCATCTCCATGGATGCGAGCCTGAAGCAGTGAAACAGGGAGCGCACTTGCTCCCAGAGGGCTTTCTTCGAGCCAACCTTTTTGAGAACGGCCTGAAACAACGCACAACAGAGCTGCTGGGCTTGGTCGACCAGGAAAGCCAACATCGTCATTTTCACAAAGATCATGCTCAGATATTGTTTGCCGAGGCCGTAGTTATGCTCGAGATGGTACCCCTGGTTTTTCAGGGTGTTGAAGGTTTCATTCTCGATTTTCCAGCGAGCGCGGCCGGCTCGCATGATCCGGTAGACACTCTCCTTGGTCAAAGGGATGTCGGTGACCCATGAGAAGCGTTTCGTCTCGCCACCGGTGACCTGATAGTATTCAAGGAGATTGACCAGAACATCCCCGTGTGAGGCGTTGATGGCCAACCCGTTGACCCAGTGGAAAAAATGGTACCGGTCAGGATGCTTGGGGTCCTCGATAATGAGATGCTCTGCCTCGCGCTTGTTAACGATCTCATCAAAGTGGGTAAACAAGTGAGCATGGTCCGAGTCCTTCACTCCGAGGATAAAATGGTAACCGTTTTCCTTGAGGAAGCGGATGTAGGGACCGTTGGGACTGATCGCGTCCTGGGCTACAACGATCTTGAGATGGGGATGTTCCGCCCGGAATTTGGTGAGGAATCGCCTGCTGGCATTGAGTTCACAGTCGTTCTTCAGCGAACCGTCCTGGCGCGAGATGATCTCGGGAATCAGGGGGATCACTTCCTTGCGTTCAGGATGGACCAGGGCGGCTCCCAACATTTGCAGATAGTAGCTGACTTTGCCGTCAGCACTGATCTTTTGCTGGCAATGCTCGGAGAATAGCTTTTCCGATGAGAAGTAACCCGTTCCGTCCAGGGGCATGAGGTAACCCTCATCGAGGTATTGCATTTCCTCCAGGGCTTTGCCCCTTTGCAGAGCGTTGAGGACGGTGTTATGAGCGGGGCGCAGCTCGTCAGGGGGTAGCGGATCCAGGATCGTGCGCATTTGCGTGTCACAGGGGATTGCCTTCAACTTATAGACGGTCTTGAGATTGTGTTCCTGGGTCCTTCGCCGTCGTTCAAAGGCGAGCATGGAGGGGTCTTTGAGAGAAAACATGGCATACGATGACATCAAGGCATCTTCCATGGAGATTTGCGGGTTGCCCTTGCGGGTCTCCCCGACTTGCTCAAAGGAGGTCCGCACCGACCTGATCAGGGCATCGGCGCTCAAATGCTTGCGCACCGTGGCACTGAGCCACTTCTCTTGCTCGATTCGCTGCTGTCGCTGGAATTGTCTTGGTCTCATCGAGACTTAACATACAGATCTCCACGCCCTTTGTCCAGAAAAACATCAAAGGTGACGAGAATTTTTGCGTGACCGTACCCCATTCCATTTTACCCTGACGTTTACGAAAGATTGGATGCTCCAACCCCGTCAAGCCACGCTTTACAATGGCTACGGGAATTGCTGCAACAATAGTCGTATTCGCGGAGCACTAATTGGCGGAATGCCTCATCCCTTTTGAGGGCACTTACGGTGTAGCTGACCCTGGATTCTTCCACAAGTGGCTGAAATTCACGCGTTAACTTCGCGTAAAGCTGAACCTCATACCGATACTCCTCATCTGTTATGACTCCGGTAACTTCTTCAAGAGCAGATTGATCAACGCTTTCCACGATGAAAACATCTTGACCCGAGTCGTAGTTCGTAACCAACCCCAATCCCAATACCAAGTAGGTGGAGCCATGCTGTCGATCCCACTTTTCCGTCATCTGTTTGAAGACGGCAACAGGAACCCGCTCGTCCATGCACTTTTTCAATGCCCGATTGTCGGAAATGTCAAGCCCCCCAGAACGGGGCGAATATGTCATGAGCCAACGTCCATCCTCAAGAAAAATGACTTCGTCCTTGTGGTCGTATGGACTAGACATTTTAATGACAATGGACAGGGCGTAATCAGACCATGCCGGCTTAAAAATGCCGGTAATCAGATTGTGAAATCGGTCAATTCCTGGGATGTAACTGGCAGTGCGCTTCAAGAAGGCTGCAGTCACCTGCTTCCCAGTCTGTTTGGCTATCTCCACGAGGATTTGTGAACGGCGCTGTGTGTCCATTATTTAAGCCCGCAAAGAGGATCCTTCAAAGAAACATTTGTCCGGAAAAGTATCCTTCTCCAAGCCCTCCTGGGCCTGTAAAGAGATCAATAACCGGTATAGGGTTAGAGCCGCTGAAGACACTCACGTTCTGAAAAACCTCTCCACGCCACTGCCGATGTTCAACCATTTAAGAATAGCACAAGTAATGACAAGGATACAAAGAGATATAACAGAATCGCCTACTTATCGACTACCCTAAGAAGACCATAAGGAAGAGCTATGCAGGCAGATCAAGGAGGGTTGGATAAAGGATTTCTTCCGGCGCTGGAAAAACGACATCCCCGAAGGCCACATCAATCTGAAGAGGAATGACGGCGCCAGCAAGAGTTGCAGACATGTGAATGCGCACTCCCTGATACTCGCTCTCTCCACGCATCTCAGTGCCGTGAACGCTATCCTCCAGGAAAGCTATTCCATCATCCTCGATGGGCACTCCGCACAGGGCACGAAAAACTTCTTCCAGATGAGCGATATCGCTGTCGCCAAATGCCAGCAGATTCAAATCCCTGGTCGGGCGGTAGGGCGCATCATACCAGAGGGTATAGAGCATGGCTCCTTTCAGCAGGAACCTTGCCCTCCATTCGGACTGGCCAATCCGGAACAGTAGCCTTTCGAGCGCATAGCGGGTCAACACCAGATCAAAGGCTTCGGATTTTTCTCTCGCGATTTTGAGAAGATGCTGGCGAACGGATGCGGCAACGTTGCGGGGTCGGCTCCGGGTCACGGCAGCGACACCAGGTAAGGCCTCATCACGTTGGCGACGCGGCAGGTCTTGGCGTAATGCCAAAGGTCGTCCATGGTGCAGCGCCGTTCTCGCCAGCATTCCCGCAGCGCTTCCATGGCCACCACAAGGCCGATCTTTTTGTGGTACTTGAAGCAGTCGGCAACGGTTTTGGCGGCACTGTAAATTCCTGCGTTCACACCCTGTACGAGATGTTCTTCAACTCCAGAGCGAAGGGCATCTCCCGAAAAGCGCACAATGTGCAGCGGGAGATCATCAGCCTTGGGTTTTCTGGCTTTAACGTCGATGGCCATCCAGACTTCGAACGGGGCCTGAGTGGTAAGGCCATGAAAGCGGAGGGCCGAGAGGAGACAGATAACTCCGTGAGGGACTTTCTTGCAAGCCTCGGCGATGCTCTGGTGCTCACTCACCTCGGCATCCGCCAGAGTGTAGAGACCTCTTCCCACGCGCTGGCTCAGTCCCCTGCGGCAGAGCCTCATCAGGCATTCGCGAGGAATGCCATAGGAATCCAGATCCCTGGGTCGAAAGAGCCCGGCCTTCTTTGTGAGAGGTCACGCTAAATGATGGTAAAATTCTTGTTGAATCACCGTCTTCACCATTTCTTCCGATGGCACCTCGGAGGAATAAGTTATACTCGTTAAGGGTTGAATGTTGCGTTTTTGAATGACTGAAATTTCGGTCTGAGAAGTGTGTCGAGTTCACTTCGGTACTCCGTGTGCGTCTTGTTCAGACAGTCTGTGATTGCGGAGCAAAAGAGCTGGAAGTCCGAATAGAAGTGGTTATAGAGGACCTTCTTCTTCACGAATTTCCATAAGCGCTCAATTAGATTGAGATTCGGTGAATACGGGGGAAGAAAGAGCAGCTGGATATGGAGACTCTCCGCTGTCCGCAATACCAACCGACAACGCTGGTAGCGCGCGTTGTCCAAGACTATTACGATGTGGCGATCCCAGTACCGGATTGCCAACTCCTTGAGCAAAGCACAGACTGTCATTGAGTCAACGTAAGTGGCTTCCGTCATCATGATCAGCTCTTTGCTCACAGCGTTGATTGCACCCAAGACACTAAAGCGCTTGCGCCCGCTCCAGCTCTTGATGAATCTTGTGGCAAGGGAATACAGATATCCAAGAAAGGGGAGCAGCACGAAATGAGCAGCGTCCATGAAAAAAAGCTCGATGTTTCCATGTTGCGCCTTCTCCACCAAGGGCTCCAGTGTTTCAGCACGAAAAAGCTCCTGTGCAGTAATGTTAGCCTTTTCAGGAACTTGCTTGACTTTCCGCCGCAAGAGGCGTTTTTTTTAGAAAGGCTCGAATTTGGGGCAACGACCTGCTGATTCCCGTAAGCTCCTCGATTCTCGCCCGGGCTTCTTTCAAAGTGCCAGGGGGCTGTGTCTCGAGGTGAGCGATGATGATGTCACGGTTTTCGTCAAGGAGATTGCGTTTTCCTCGGTAGCCAAGGTGTTTGAGGCCTTCGAGCCCTTCATTCATGTACTTATCCAGATAATTCCGCAGGCACAGACCGCTAATGTTAAGCTCATCGCAGATGTCTTTATGCTGCCGCCCGATGGCCTTCAGATAGAGAGCCGTCATGCGTCGGCGCACAATCGGATGTTCATGATGGATACGGCCTTCATTGAGCTGTCGGACCTCGTCTTCCGTAAATTGGATGCGTCTCATTGGAGGGCTCCTCGTTATGGGCACAAAGTTTCTGAAAATAGAAAGGAATCCTTTGTGACCCTAGCAAAGAAGAGCCGCCATGTCCCGCAAATTCAGAACCATGAAGACAATTTTCTATCCTAAACGAGTATAGTTGATAAAAGCCATATACCACCTGACGATTATCCTGATGTACTCAGCTGCAGAACTGATCGGTCGATTACACGAATTTGTCGGTCGATTATCGGTCGATTGCCGCTTCAGGTTCCCCGATCATTGGACGATTCCGGCGCTGATCGCATCACATAACACAAGGCGCGGCCTTTGCCTTCCGCCGTCAATATTCCCAGATCTTTCAAATCCTTGAGATCGCGCCCGGCAGTATCGTTCGCGATCTGGAACTCGCCAACACACCAACGACGCGTAACCGAGCCGGTTTCCAAAACATGCCTTACAATCCGCCTCTGCCGGTCGTTCAGCTGTGCCTCTACTGCAGGGGTTACCAGGAGCCGCTTCTCCGGCACGCGCAGGCGTTCGATGTTTTCGCCGGGTCCCGGAAAGGTGACCTGGAAGTAGCCCATTTCGGTACCGAGGATCGGTTGATCGAGCCCATGGTCGAGCATCTGGTCCCGCATCCGGCGAAAGCCGCTGCCGCGCTCCTCGATGCGGTGAAAGTAGGAGAGGCACTGGGCCAGGACCGGATTGCGCGAGCATGGCCGGTATTTTCCCTTGCGCAGGCTGGCGAGGGTGATCGGTTTTGGCGGAAGGCCCGGGCTGGAAAGCACTATTCGGTCGGCAAAGACCTCGAGAAGGACCTTGCGCCCGGCATCCTCGTACTGACGGTGCGCTGCCGCGTTTACGAGCGCCTCGCGCAGGCCGTCGACGGGATACTCGTCGAGCCTTACCCGATTGAGCCCGACGATGCGCATCGGGTGGCGGGTGTTACGGTCGATGAAAGCGATTGCCCGCTCGATGACGAGCGGCATCGGGCCGCGGATGTCTTCATGATCGCGCGGGTCTCCGTCGGGCTCGGTACTGCGGTAGGCATCGGCCAGGATGCGACACTGAGGAAAGACTGCCGAGGGGTCTCTGGCGAGCAGCACAATTCCGGCTGCGGTAGCATAATGTTCACGCGATGCGGGGTCGTGCCACACCAGACCCCGCAGAGAGGCGCCTGCAAGCAGGTCTTCCTTCTTGAGTTCCTCCGGCTTGCGCTTTTCGGCCGTAGCGATCAGACTGCGTATCACCTTGAGATCGAGGTCTTCCCAGCTTACCCGGTCGAGCATGCGGGATTCAAAGAGAGAGGTGGCCTCGATGGTCTGCTCGGCAATCTGATTCTCGTCACTGGTCGGCGCGATGCCGAACCGGTCCTGGAGCAGCTTTACCAGGGCCGCACGAACTTCCTTCTGCAACTCGATAACATTGCCGAAGCGCTTGTATTTGGGGCCGTCGGCATCGAGTTCCGCAAGCAGGGCTTCTGTCCCCCCTTCGCGCTGTACCTGCCGATCACCCTTAATGAAGGCGAGAACGGGAAGCCCGCTTTCTTTCGCCCGACGGTACTCGGCATGGGTGATGGACACCTCGCCCACCAGCGTGCCGTACTGGATACCCACAATAAGAAGATACACGTTGCAGCCGTCGAGGGTTTCGAGGCACCCATCCAGGGCTTTCGTCGGCGATGCGGGCTCGTACTCGAAGAGCACCGGCATGCAATGAGCAGAAAGAAACGGGTCGGTGTTGACGAGGTTTTGCACGATGAGGCGTTCGTCCTCGAGCTCCTTCTGCACCGAGCTTACAAATATGCGAAGCGTCGCGGTCATCGTGTCAGCTCCATCACAGCATAACATTCATGCGTTGTGCTTGGATGTACCCTCTGCATCGTTTTTTCTGCGTCGGTCTCGGCTCTGGCTTCGTACGGCTGAACGAGCTTGATGAGTCTCGTTCCCATGAGAAGCAGTCCCCCACATCATGCGAAGTCTGCGCGCCAGAGGTGGACAACTCGTTGAGCGAAGCGGGCCTGTCTCGCTTCGAGCCGGGCCTGAGTCCATTCATCCGGAGCCTCCTCTGCGATCCTCTGCGTCAGTTGGTAGTTGCTGTTTGGGTATGTCGCAACCTTGTCGGGGTATGAGGCATTGCCGATTTGGCGGTTCAGGTTCGGCTCGATGAGTGAGAGGTTTCCCAAACGATATATGGCGCTGTCCCAATGATCCCTTGGGAACATGCTCTCCCATTCAGCGGAGGGATTCTCTGGAAGGATATGTTCGACGCTGGCCGGATCTGTGTCGGCATCGCAGGCACGCCCGGAAGCATCGCACTCAAGCCGGGCCAGGATGTACTTGGCAAGCTTCTTACGTCTTGTATCCATGGCCAGGTGTTCGAAATCTTGCCTGAATTTGGCATCATCCACATAGATGGTCTTAAGATATGAAAAGACATCAGCAGGTGAGCGAGCGTCCCCGTCGAGTATCGCCTTTGCGGCTTCGTGAGAGACCGGTTCGAGAGCATTGGTATTGAGGCCGCTAACAATAGTGTAGCGGAAGGAGAGAACACTCAGTAGCTTGAGCACTCGCGCGAAATCCTCTGGGGTGAATCGCTCCCAGGCGGCAAATAGAAGTGGCATCATCTGTCGGACACGAAACAAAGACAGTTCGCGAATATAAGGTCTGCAGCCCGGGTTCTCGATCCAATATCCATGGGTAACGTCTGAAATGGCTGAAAACAGCTCGGCCCGAGATTCTAGCGCTTCCATCAGGCGGAAAACATCCTGAGCCGTGCGAACGCGATCACGGACCAGCTTGAATAGGCGTTCCGTTCGGACTTTTGGTTGCTCACACAAGAGATGATACCGGAGAAATTCGGGGAATCGCTCTTGGCGAATCGTTGCCATAAGCGCCTGCCAACGCCGCTGCAAGGCTTCGAGATCAGCAGTGACCCTGAGTCTGGAGAAGAGATAATTCTTCAGCAGATCTGTGGAAGAAAGCTCCAAGCCACGGGCGTTGAGTGTTTCAAAAACGGTGTAGGCGTTCAGCTCATCGTCCACCGTGATCAGAATAAACATCAACTGGCGCCCCACCGTCTCTGACAGCAGCTTTGCCAGTCTCTCGCCTGAAGAGGCGGGGGGAGTCTCTTTAAGGCAGTTTGCGAAGTAACAGTAACACTCCCAGAGCAGTCGGTTAGACTTGGGCAAGCCCCGAGGATTGAGGGGCTTACGCAGTTGCACCAGATAGTCCTGATAAAAGGCATCGTCGGTTCTGTTTAGAAAGAGCTTGCTACTCTCCACAAGCGAGGCAGGATCTTTCTCACCAATGAAGCGGCTTCGCAAAGCTGTTGCGCGCTCGCGATTGGCCTCCGGTTCTACCCCTTTCTCAGCAAGTTGAATCAATAGGGCGATTACTGCCAGTCCAAGAAGGCTCAAGGTAGCCAACCGCTGCTGGCCATCAATGATAGAGAATTCCCGGTCGCTTCTGCCCTCGACAACGAGCGCTCCCATATAATGCCGTTCTTCGGTCTTGCCGTGCATTTCCAGGAGATCATTCCACAGATCTTCCCACTGCTCCTCCTCCCAGGAGTAATCTCGCTGGAAAGGAGGAACCCGGTAGATGCGGCCATTGCCGACAAGATCAAGAAAGTTGGCCGTTCGTGTGTTGAGCAGATTGGATTTGCCCATTATTGTCTCCTTGGCGAAGATCGGTTCTGAATTTCGCACCCTATCCGCGCGGTGAGTCTGATGAAACTAGTGTAATTTTGCAAGCCATAGATTCGGACCTAGAGATCAACTCGGCAAAGTCGTAGTTGACGCTCGTCACATCGAAATCCGGCTCGCGCTGGAAAGGCTGGCGCACGTAGTGTACGCGGTGTGAGTCGCCGTCGAGGAACTCCACGATGGCAAGGATGAAGTCGTCGGGCTTGTTGAGCGAATAGAGGATTTCATTCCGAGTTACCGTGATCGTCGATGCCCCGGTCACACGCCCTTTCACCTCCAGGAATCGCAGCTTTCCGGTGCCCGTGACATGGCTCTCGATGTCGTACCCGAGCTTATCCGTCTCGCGGTCAACCGGTTCGAAGCCGAGGCTGCGCTCGATTTCCATGACAATAGCACGTGCCTTTGCCGCCACCGCCTGGGTATCGGTTGACGCGGTTGGCACGGGCGCCTGTGCGCCCTTCATGGCCGCAAGCAGACCGAGCGGCACTACCATCATGCCGCCGTGGATAATGACGACCGCTTCCTTTCGGCCGAGCAGCATAGTGATGCGGGTTTCAAGATAGTTCAGGGTGTCGCGGTGCTCGGTGAATAGAACGAGTTTCTGACGCGGGGATGGCGTTGGCCGGGGGATCCGACCGGCACCGTAAGGTTTGACCGGTTCAGCCATGCAGTCGGCGATGGCGGTGGTGGTGAAGATCTCGCACAGGAGACTCGCCAGTTCGCGCCACTTGGTGTCCGCTCCGCTGTGACGGACTTTGAGTGCAAGCGACTCCAGACCTCTCAGAGTCTCGATCTCAGCATTCAACTCGGCGATGGATCGTGCCGCGGTCGCCTGATCGAGGATCTCTTCCTCGGCGGCCTCGACCTCATTGTCCGGCGCGTCTTCGAGGTCTTCGACATCCTCGACGTCCAGCGCCCGCAGGGTGGGCGCAACCACCGGTGCTGCCCGGCCACCACGCTGGAGCAGCTCCAATTCGCGCAACCGGCTTTCCAGCCGCTCGCGACGGCGGCGCAACGACTGGTAAATCGCCTCGGGCGACGAGGCAAGCCGCCGCTGGAGGATGGTTAGCGCAAAGCCGACGGTTCCCGCACGCTTATCGTTTTCGAGGGCATCGGCGCGGTTGAACTCCTCGCGCACATACTCGGTAACCGCTTTGTAGAGCTGGGCTTCGGCTTCTGAAAGCTTATACGGCACGGTGTAGGCGATGCGTTCGGGGAACAGCGGCGTACCGTCGAACTTAAGGAGGCTCTCCTTCACCATCCGGCGCATCAGATCCGAGACGTCGACCACATGAACCCCGTCACGAAAACGGCCTTCAAAGCGGTCGCCGTCGAGGAGTGCCATGAAGAGCTGGAAGTCAGCCTCTTTCCCGTTGTGCGGAGTTGCCGTCATCAGCAGGAAATGGCGGGTGAGGGTTGAGAGCAGCTGGCCGAGCCGGTACCGCTTGGTGTATTTCGTTTCGGTCCCGAAGATCGTGGCCGACATTTTGTGGGCCTCATCGCAGACCACGACATCCCACCGGCAATCCGGCGCCTGGAGCTTCCGCTGCACATCCTCGTTGCGCGAGAGCTTGTCGAGGCGGGCGATGACGAGGTTGGTCTCAAGGAAGTAATTGCCGGTGCGTGCGGCTTCGAGCCTGTCGTTAGTGAGAATCTCGAAGGGCAGATGGAAGCGGTGGTAGAGCTCGTCCTGCCATTGCTCGGCGAGGCTGCCCGGGCAGACGATGAGACAGCGCTGCAGGTCCCCGCGGGCGATCAGTTCTTTGATCAGAAGGCCCGCCATGATCGTTTTGCCGGCGCCCGGGTCGTCCGCCAGCAGAAAACGGAGCGGCTGGCGCGGCAGCATGGCCTCATAGACCGCGGTGATCTGATGCGGCAGCGGATCAACGAGCGACGTGTGAACGGCAAGTACCGGATCGAAGAGATAGGCAAGGCGGATGCGATGTGCTTCAGAGACCAGGCGAAACAGAGCTCCGTCGCCATCGAAGCTCCATGGGCGGCCCTGTTGCACGACCTCAATGTGAGTCTCGTCATGACGATAGAGCAGGGTATTCGCTACGCGGCCGCTCGGGTCCTTATAGGTGAGTTCAACAGCTTCAGTCCCGAACCATTGAAGGTTTACGACCGTGACCAGACAGTCGGGCAGAATGCCACGGAGGGCTGCATTGGGCTGGAGATCTTCGAGTCGACTCATTCATATCCTCAAGTGGCAAGGCTGGTCCGAGTTGCCATAAGACCACTCCGTGACAAGTCATCCCTGTGGTGCTTCAGATGGGTTCTGTATGCAAATTGCCATCCTGGTTATTCATCAGCTTTGCGAGTGTCGGCAGATCCTTGATCATTTCTCCGGACTTGTCCTCGGCCAAACGCAGCTCATAGAGCTTTTGCAGGTTCATCCAGAATTCCGCACTCGTTCCAAAGAAATGCCCCAAGCGAAGGGCCGTATCGCCGGTAACAGCACGCCTTCCATTCAGAATTCCCGTGATGCGGTTGGTGGGAACTTTCAGATTGCGGGCCAACTCAGCCGCGCTCATCCCCAGTTCTTTGAGCTCTCGGGCAAGATGTTCGCCGGGATGTGTGGCGCTACGACCCATGATGTACCTCTCAGTGTTAATCGACGATTTCGACGGTGATTAGCCCGGCGATTCCTATGGCGACTGGAAGCAAAGCCGCGCAACTGGTCCTATATGCGGATAATATATTGGCTTCTCCGACGTCATTGCTCGTTTCGAGACGGTTGCTTGGCAAGTCCAGTCGATCTGCATGCCCGCCTGATGATCGAAGCCGAAAAAGGCTTTGAGCCGGTTTTCCGCTTGGAACCCGCGTGTCCGTTTGTGCAGGACGCTCACGATCAAGATCTCATCCTAGGCTGGTTTCCGCATTACGTCAAGAATAACGCGTTGAACCGAAAAGGTGCACCATCAATCTCATGACCAGCACTGATAGTCTGACATGCTCACTTCATTTTACACCTTTCTTTCTCCTTTTCCGGGTGCCTCTGCTTGCGAGGGGCTTGCCTGTCCGATTCAAGAATCTCAGCTCTACTATGACACGTTCAACGGGTCTGCGAGCAAGTAGGAATGGCAGAGTTCCAGGTTATCAAGCCTTTGTCGGCAAAATATACGAGCAGAGTCAAGAGTCCCTGTTCCATATCAAAATTCCATCCCTGTACACCGTCCGGATACGATGAAACGGGATCATCAGCATCTCTCCCGTTTCGTCTTCCAACTGGAACGAGAACTGGTTTCCCCGCTGAAGATTGATTCGGGTTGAGGGAATGCGGATGATGGTCTTGGCGTTATGATCCAGGTATCCGATCTCAAAGTAGGCTGTTCCGAACTCTCGGTCCCAGCAGATTCTGTTCAAGAGCCGCCGTATAGGAATCAATAGCAGGTTTCTGGCATCTCCCATTTGGAAGCAAACATATATCTGTACCGTTATTCCATGCCGGATCACAAAAGGTCGACAAAACTATGAGGCGCTGCCTTCCCCGGCTGTCCAGTTACATAGCCGTTACATAAAACCCCTCTGTCCTCTTTCATGGTAGACAACGGTTTGCACCATGACCCGGATGGTATCGAGGCCGCCCCATGGTCTTTCGGTTACATACCCGTCACATAAACTCATGGCCAAAACGGCACATACTTCCACAGGCGACAGAAAAAGCTACCACACTACTTGACCAAACTACAGTAATCCGTTGGACGTGTTGGCTGCCGGCCGTGGCCTGGGAGCCAACCTCACCTGTTTGGCCAGTGGCCCATCACAGACCGTCCTCACTCGTGCGGCACGGCTTCCTCGGGTGCGCGGCCGGTGGCCACGGCGAGACCAAGACCGCCCAGGATGAGGATCACGCCGAGAGCGAAAAGCGGTCCGAGCCGTTCCCCGAACATCATGGACGCGGCGGCGATGCCCACGACCGGCTGGAGATACTGGACGCTGGCGGCTACGCGGGCCGGAACGGTGCGCAGCAGATGCAGCCACAAGAACAGTCCCGCGACCGTCACCACGACCCCGAGATAGGCCGCAACCCAGACAGCCTGAGCCGTGATGTGGATCGGAGCGTGCCACATCTCCCAACCTGCAAAAGGCAGCATGGCGATGAAGCCAAACAGAGTGCTCCAAGCGGCCACCGCGATGGTGCCGAACTCGTCGGTGAGCTCGACGCTCCAAACATAATAGAACGCGATGGAGACGGCTGAGAGCAGCAGCCAAGCCGCGCCCGTCAGACTGCCCTCTGGCGTAGTGCCCGGCCCCTGCTCGTTCCCCACCGCTACCAGGGCAATGCCGGCGAAGGCCGCCAACAATCCAAGTTGTTGCCGGCCTGTCACCGGCTGCTTGAGGCGGAGCGCGGCGAAGACCACAACAAAGACTGGAATGCTAGCCGAGATAATGGTTCCCACCGATGCCGACGTGCCCTTGACGCCGAACGCCTGTGCGACTTGGCCCAGGCTGATGCCTAGTACCCCAAGCGCGGCGATGGATGGAAGCGCCCGCCACGGCATGCGCTCCTTCCCCAACACGAGGACCAGAAACAGCGGCACAGCAACGACGAACCGCATCGCGGTCAAGGTCAGGGGAGGAACTGTTTGGAGTCCGAGCTTCGTGGCCGGGATGGAGAGGCCCCACATGACCGCAAGCAGGAGCATTGCCGCGATGGTGTGCAAGGAGAGGCTGCCACACGGAAGGGAACGCCGGCTCACGCTATCGACTTCATTGCTCATCACGCACCGACATCTTCCACCTTTCCACTCGTCCAGTTCTGAAGGCACCCTGAGTATCGGTCACATCACATGATTATCCATTTTCGAATTCCTGTTCAACGTGCTGCCAAGTCTGCTCTCTAAACTGCTTCAACCCGGAAAAGTCTATATCGCAGCCCTCTTCCTTGTCCGATCTAGAATCCAACCGCACTTCTGCATGTCATACTGCATGGATCATTGCTTTCTCGATGTCGGCACTAACATATCGGCACCCAACCAGCAGGCATTCATTCTACCGCACCTGCATCCAAACCCCAAACCGGATGCCGGGATTCCTTCCTTCGTCGGGTTTGAACAACGTTTGAAGCACTCCATAAATGGGGGCCCCCTCGGCCTCAAATGCAATCCTCGCCGCGACTTCTCGGGGTACCCATCCTATCTGCATGGCATGCTCGCTGCCCGATGCGCCACGCCACCGGTCTCACCCGGATGGCATTGGGGTCGTGCCGGTTCCCAAGGTCCCGCTCAAGCAGGAGAGACCGGTCGCAGCCCGCAATAATCGCCTTGGCGCTTTCCAGCACCTCAGGAAAGGTGCGCTTGCGTCATCTGTACGATTTGCGGAACACCTGCTCCACCTCCACCTCATGGACCATTACAGCCCTGGCTAGGTTCAGAAACAACTCGGGCATTCCAGCATCACGATGACCGTTGACACCTACGGACCTTGGATACCGGGAGAAGGCAGGAAAGATTTGGGGCGAACTCTGGGAGACAAGATTGATGAGCAGGTTGGAAGGGCATGACGAGCAGATTGACACCTCGGCATGGCAGGAAATGCCAAGTGCCGAGGTTGCATTGAAGCGGCTTTACGGCTCCTCCAGCTTCTCACCTCGGCAGATCACTTCGGCACGAAGTGAAGTTGCCTTGTAACTTATTGATTTA
>JAXGXP010000004.1:400000-423760 GCA_040772705.1 Syntrophobacteraceae bacterium | reverse complement strand
GCCTGCTCATCCTTGCGGGTGGTCCCGCCAATAAACCCACCGAATACATTCTCTTCGATTTTGAATCCGAATCTACTCTCGATCTAATCTCCTGGAAGTGCCATACGATCTTTTCCGTGAGTGAGATGCACGCCGGTCACGGCCGCTTCGCCCTCCAAATGGCGCTCTATCCTTCCGCTACCCCCGGGTTCGTGCAGCGAGTACCCAGGGAGGACTGGTCGGAGTATGACTCGGTCTGCTTCGATGTGTTCAACGATGAAGATCATGTCCTGGAAATCGGCATGCGCATCGATGATCAGGTCGAATGCCCAGATTTGACAGACTGCTGTCATCACTACTACAGCGTCAGGTCAGGCCCAAATACCGTTTGCATTCCTCTTGACACCCTCACCACCGCCGGAACCGAAAGAAAGCTCGACCTGCAGGCCATCCGGCGGCTTTTTGTTTTCATGATCAGGCCGCCCGCAAAGACTGTTCTTTACCTGGATTATGTCAGGCTCACAAAAGATCGGTGAAGGGGTGAAGGGGTGAAGCGGGAAAAGCGGTGAAGGGGTGAAGCGGTGAAGGGGTGAAGGGGTGAAAGGCCGAGGGGGAGAGGGGGAGGCAAAATACGGGTAACAGGTGAGAAGGTCAAGAGGTGATATAGAAAAACGGTGAAACTTGTTCTCTCGGATGCTGCCAGTCTACATTTGAGACAGTATCTTTTCATAGTCGGCATGCGTGCCGATCCAAAACCAGACGTACAGGTCACCGTCTTTCGCGCATAAAGCCCGCCAGTTTAAGGTGACACGGGCCGAATATATATCATACCGATCATGAACCTTCTTGAACTGGAGAGATGGATGCCGAGGGTCTTCCATCAACATCTATGAGCTTCTCTGGCCTTAGTCTTGACATGCTCAGGAAGTCGTTCAAAGGCCCTCCAAAATCCGCTCGAAGCCGTACTGATCAAAGGACCTCTTTCATAGGGCGAGTCTTCCCTGCCCTGTGTTCGGCTATCGCCTCAGCCGCCATGGTGGCCAACTGGTCCTGTGTTCCAGCGAAGGCTTTGTCCCAGCTCTCCTCGTCCTCAATCTCCGCAAGGATCAGCTCTGCCAAAGCATTCTGGCGCTCAGGCGGTAGGGCAGAAACAGCATCAAATGCCCTCTTAAGCAACTCCGTCATTTTGTTCATCTCCTGTAGACTCTTGACGTGGAAAAAATACCCTGCCAGCACGAATTGTCAAGGGGTGAGAAAGCTTGGTGAAGGGGTGAAGCGGTGAAGCGGTGAAGCGGAAAAAGCAAGGAACGGTGAAGTGGTGAAGGGGTGAAGGGGTGAAGCGGGAAAAGCAAGGAACGGGGAAGCGGGAATGACAAGGAGGATAGGGGTTTTGGGGTATCAGAGTTTCAGGGAGTTGAGGGTTTGGCAGGAGGCTAAGAAGCTGGCGGTTGAGATCTACAGGCTTACCGGTTCTGGAGACCTCGCGCGCGACTTCGGACTGAAAGACCAGATGCAACGAGCCGCGGTCTCTGTGCCAAGCAACATAGCAGAAGGTTACGAGCGGAAGTCCGACGCCGAATTCATACGTTTCCTCCTTATAGCCAAAGGGTCTCTCAGCGAACTCATCACTCAGCTCGAAATTGGCACCGAGGTGGGTCTCATCCGGGAAGAGTCATGCCTTTCTCTCGAAGACCAATGCGCCAAACTGAGTGCCATGCTCACAAAGCTCATCCAATCGAGGCGGCAATCATAATGCACATGCCGGTCACCTCTTCACCGCCGGTTGACCTTGAGCGACTCCTGGATTATACCCTCGGCAGGATGTCGAAGTGGCGTGGAAGGTGAAAGGGGTCAAGGGGTCAAGCCCAAAGGATACCAATAACAGCAGGGCGTTACCCGGCTTCCATATATCCACAATCCGCAGGGGGTTATCATGGAAACAAGGAAGTTCATCTATTACCAGGAGGAAGAGATGTTTGTCGGATGGCTCGAAGAGTACCCCGACTACAGAACTCAGGGTGAGACGATGGCAGAACTGGAAGAGAACCTCCGAGATCTTTACCTCGAGTTAAACAGCGGGACTATCCCCCATGTTCGTAGAGTCGGTCACCTGCGGGTCGCATGAAGCGGACTGATTTGATTCGCAGGTTGGAGGAAATGGGATGTGTGCTCGTCCGCTACGGCGGGCGTCACGATTGGTACCAAAATCCGGGAACAAAGGCTTCTCAGCCCGTCCCGCGGCATCGAGAAATCAAAGAGAGTCTAGCAAGGCATATCATCAACATGCTCAGATCTTGATGCCGCAAAAGACGGTGAAGGGGTGCTCCGGAAAAGCGAAGAGCAACTGACCGGCCTGTTGGGACAAGCTCACGACGTCACCTGAAACCAGGGAATAACTGAAAAGTCTTCACGCTGATACAGATCATCACCGCCCTGGGTCAAAACCCCCAAGTCAGCGGCGGGCGGGCCCAGAGCAATGAAATAGCGGAGACCTTTGAAAAAGGACCCGAACACTGTTTATCTTGCTTTTATTTCCATGGGAATCAATTTGTTACCGATGTCGATGACGACATCCACCTCATGCCCCGTCCTGTCCCGCCAGAAATAGAGCTTGGGACTCTTGATCAGACGTTTGGAAAAGTTGGCAAAAAGGGTGCAAAGACCTTTCCGGCAGTCAGGAACCGCGCAGAAGGAATGTTGGGCGGCGTCACATGGAACCGTGGAAACTCCGCATCCTCAAGGAGGCGCTTATAACGTCAAAAAGAACATGGTGTAACCTGATCCCCCCTCGTAATCGGCTTGATTCCTCCCTTTGGTCGAAGGTGCTGCGCAAGGGCAAGGGTTTGGCGTTCCAACCCATCCTTTCCCAAAAAGACTGGAGGGGGTTCGAGACGCTGCGCTTTGACCTGTACAATCCTGCCGAGCAGGTCCTGCAAATCACGGTGCGGATCGATGACCGGAAGGATTCGCCGGAATACGCCGATCGTTACAACAACTCCTTCACCCTGAACCCCAGAGTCTGCTTGGTTTCGTCATTTCAAACCCTTTCTTTGAACAACTGAGACGGTGAATGAGCAGTGAAAGCAGGCAAGGCGGCGTTTCAGGCCGCCCATGTAAAAGGCTGGACTTCTTTTTCGAGGCGGTCCTGCAACCCCTCCATGGCCACTTCCATGTCATAATGCGACTGGAGATTAAGCCAGAACTGCGGCTCCATGGTGAAAAAACGGCCAAGACGAAGGGCCGTGTCCGCGGTTATGGCACGGCGCCCATGGACGATTTCATTGATCCGACGCGGTGCCACCGCTATGCCTTTGGCTAACCGGTACTGGCTGATTCCCAACGGCTCAAGAAATTCTTTCAGAAGGATTTCGCCAGGGTGGATCGGCGGAAAATCACGCTTGGTCATCATGTCACCTCTCAATGGTAATCCACAATCTCAACGTCGTATGCGTCACTCCCACGCCAGGAAAAACAGATACACCATCGTCGGTTGATCCGTATACTGTGCTGCCCCTCCCTGTCATGCTGCAGTGCCTCCAAATGGTTGGCGGGAGGGACCCGTAAAGTGTCAAGAACGGTCGCCGCATGCAGCATCTTGAGTTTCATCGCCGCAGCCCTCTGGATTGCCTGCGGCAACCTTGCCGAGAACCTGCCCTGGAACAACTTCTCAGTTTCTTTACACTTGAATGTTTTGATCATGGTTGTCTGTTATCCTGGAAAGACAATAACGTCAAGGGATAATACTGGGTGAATGAATGAGAAAGGGATGAGGGGGTAAAATGCCGAGGGGGAGAGGGGGAGATGCGGATAGGATGAAGAAAGAGACATGGGTGAAGTCGAAGATTCCGGCCTACCCTCGCAATGTCATCTCGAGAGAGATGCCCTATCTTCTTCAATTAAGCCGATTATCCAGGGTGAAGATCTTAAGGCGAACGATACAGGGCAACCTTAGCCCTGCATCAGCACGGCCATCTATCTGGGTGTCCCCAGGCCATGCCGGATAAACTCTTGTAGTAATCATAGCCAGGACAGTGTTCCCAGCTTGATTGAACGTATTCTGGCTAAGAACCAGGGCAGGTCTCCGCTTGTCAGCTCCTCTCTCAACGAATGGGAAGGGGACAACGACAACATCCCACGGCTCACAAATCATGGAAAGCCTCTTCATCTTCCAAGCTAGCCCACTCGCCCAAGGTGGCCGAAAGGGCAAGGTGAAATTCGTTATCGAAGGATTCAACACGCTTAAGCAGTAGACTTTTGCAAGAGGCTCCTTTGAAGGTCGTTTTTCAGGAAGAACAGGGAAGGTGGATTGTGATCACGGCATATCCCCTCATAAAGGAACGTAAGAAACCATGAAAGTTTTTTACGACAAAGAAGTCGATGCCGCGTACTTGAGGCTCTCGGAGGAGCATCCCACAGGAGTCATTGAAGTGGCCGAAGGGATCAATGTCGATCTGACTGCGGAGGGGGGTATTGCAGGAATCGAGATACTCGATGTCAAAAGGAAGTTCCCATTGCAGTCCCTCTTTGTCTACGAGTATGTGCCCGAGCTGACGCAGGAAGGCTTGCAAGCCTGACCTGTGGGAGCCCAATACACCATGCAATTCAGCTTATCACTGACATAAAACTTTTCCTGCCGCAGTTTCAGACCTTCTTGATGGGCACTTACGAGCAGTGCTTTATCTGCGGAACATCCACCGGCAAATCCTTTTCACCTCAGAGATTTTCCCCATCTGAAAACTTGAACTCTTCCACTGTTAACAGGTTTTCGTCGGCCAGTGCCAGGTAAGCCTCCCGCATCCTCTCTTCAAAAAGCCGCCGCTCCAGTTCGAGCACCTTTTGCTCAATGGATTCCCGCACCAGAGCTGAAATCTTCTTTCCTTCCCCAGCCGCCATCCGCCGGAGTTTTTCTTTCAACTCCAGACGATGGCAGAACTGGAAGAGAACCTCCGAGATCTTTGCCTCGAGTTATCTCCTTGAGGAGCAGGCGTCGATGATGACCACAACAGCGTATCGCTTGACGCATTTGGGCGGTGAGACCTGTGTCACCGGGTCATGCCACCTGGTGCGGACTGAGGACGTCTCCCTGCTGGTTGACTGCCGCATTCGCGCCGGGGTTCATGTCCTCGGGGGCTATTCCGCCCACGCCGACCAGCAGGAGCCGGCGGCACTCTTGGGGAAGGAGTGAAGGCGGATTACTATTCCCAGGTGCTGAATAAATCTGCTATGCTTCATGATAAATATAGCGAGCAGGAAATCCAGGAGCTATTCGAGGTGCTCGAGGGAGAATCCGAGACAGCCGCAGCCGCAGGTTGGGTTAGAAGCGTAAAGGGGAGTGAAAGAAGCCCCGTATGGATATGGCTGACACTTTAATCGAGCAACTGAGAGAACGTGTCGAACCCATTGCGATCAGGTTTCATCTTGAGCTGTTGGCACTCTTCGGCTCCGCTGCGAGAAAGCGCCTCAGGGAAAGGATTAAGGCCGTCGAAAAAGTCATCCGGGATGGAGGAGCGAGAGATGAGGACTTTTGATCTCTCCCGGCAGGAGCGAAGCAGCGTGCTGGAAGGCATTGCCAAAGAGCTTGCCGGTCGTAAGGAGATCCTCTTTGCCTATGCCCACGGCTCATTCCTGGGGGAAGGTCCCTTCCGAGACCTGGACCTTGCAGTCTACCTGTACCCCGAAATGACACCCGACCGGCCCTTCCACTATGAGGACGACCTCGCTGCGAGCCTTGCCCGGCAACTCAAGCTCGCTTTCCCAGTCGACGTTCGCATTTTGAACGGCGCTCCGGTCAGCTTCCGGTATCACGTCTTCCAGGGCCGTTTACTCTGCGAAACAGACTCAGCCGCCAGGATCGACATCGTGGTCCACACCCTTGCCCGCTATTTCGATTTCGCCCCATTTCTTGGTCACTATTTGAAGGATGCCTACGGCTGTGAGACTTGACCATGATCGCATCCGAGCCAAACTGAACGATATCTCCCGTTCCCTGGTGCGCCTCCGCAACCTCCGGACCATGAGCCGGGAGGCCTTTCTGGCCAGCGAGGACAGTCAGGACATTGCTCGATCCCGGCTCCTTACCGCCATCGAAGCCTCGCTCAATATCTGCTACCATGCAACGGCAAGAACTCTGCAGCGCATTCCCGAAGACTACGGGCAGTGTTTCCTGCTGTTGGCCGACGCAGGGCTGATTCCCCAGGACCTGGGAGAGCGGTTATCGGCCATGGCCCGCTTTCGAAACCGACTGGTCCATCTATACTGGGACATCGATTACAGCCAGGTGTACGACTTTCTTCAGAGTGATCTGGACGACCTCGAACGGTTTGCCCGGCAGGCAGCCTCCTGGCTGTAGCACAGCGCTGCAAATACCTTGACTATACTCATGAAGGTTGAAATCCTTCATTTCTTCCTTTGACCACGGTTAATAAGAGAATCCTTACCGAGTATATCTCAAAATGCCTTGCGGCTTTGTAGGCTGTGCTCACCGATGGCACGGCAGGTGGGCACAGCCCGCCCTACGCTCCTTTCAACCGTGGCATTTGTTCTTGGACGGTCTCTTAATGCAGTCATGAGTCGCTATAATGATGCATTGAACAGGCTGCCGATGAGGTGAGACGGCACCGGGCCGCTTTACCTCAAACCGGCTTCAGGTTTCCTTGACAAGCAAACCTTGTTAGTATACGTGTTGAGGAGATGGCGCATACCCATGAGAGGCTTGTGAGATGTCGAAAGTCACCGCAAAATATCAAATCACCATTCCGCCGGAGATTCGAAAGAAGTTGGGGATCTTGCCCGGGATGGAAGTCGCCATTACCCAGAAGGGCGAGACCTTTGAACTGGTGGTGGATCCCATTGCCGCGCTGAAAAAGAAATGGCGGGGCAAACTCAAGAGTGGCATCTCTTCAGATCAATATCTGGATGAGGTCCGAGGATCGATTTGATGCGCATCTGTATTGATACCGTCGTCCTTGTCGATATCCTGAAGGATGAGTTCCGGTCTATACAAGAGCTATTCTACTCCGCCTTGTCGTCACAGGAGACATTGATCTCCCCGGTTGTCGTGTTTGCTGAACTGATGCCCGTCTTTGGAGGCGATAACGCACAATGCCGCACCTTCTTGAAGGAGCACAAGATCAAGATCGAACCTCTGGACCTGGAAAGCGTCACCGCAGCTTCCCGCGGTTGGCTGCAATACCTGCAGCAAAAGCCTCGCGGCCGTTGTCCTCACTGTGGAGAACGGCTTCCTCAAAAGGAACACCTCCTCTCCGACTTTTATATCGGGGGCTTTGCCTCGACCCGTTGCGAGGCTATTCTGACGCGTGATCGGGGGATTTACGTCAAATACTTCTCCGAACTCCAGGGCTATGGCAACTGCCTGGGGTAAGATGCGGTTCCGGCACTGATACCTCGGCGTCGTGGAGATTTCCGGGGTCGAGTAGGCAACGTTCGATGCTTATGCCCATTACACCAATGAACACAAGGGAGTCGACGAACATGATGAAACGCCTTCAGCTCTGCCTGCTTTTGATTCTGTTGCTGCCGCTGGTGCTCTCCTGCTCCGAGTCGCCGGAGGCCAGGAAGGCCAAGCACCTCGAACGGGGAGACAACTACTTTGCCGAGCAGAAGTACAAGGAAGCCATCATCGAGTACAAGAACGTCATCCAGATCGAGGGCGGCAACCTGCGGGCCCTGCGGGGGGCGGGGCTGGCCCACTATGCCGTTGGGGAACTGCCGCAGGCGTTTCCCTTTCTGGCCAAGACCCGCGATATCGACCCGGAGGACACGGAAGTGCGCATGAAGCTGGCCACGATCTACCGTCTCGGCCGCAAACTCCCCGAGGCGAGGCAGGAAGTGACGGCGGTGCTCGAAAAGGACCCGAAGGACTTCGACGCCCTGCTGCTACTGGCCGAACTGGCGGCGTCCCCCGAGGAGCTTGACGACGCGCTCCAGCGCTTGAGGGATGTCGAGTCCGATTATCGTGATCGCCCTAAATACCATCTGGCGCTCGGCTTGCTCTATATGAAGAAACGGCAGCTCGCCAAGGCCGAAAATGCCTTCATGGACGCCCTCTCCGGCAAAGCCGACCTGCCTGAAGCGCACATGGCCCTCGGCGATATCGCGCTGGTCAAAAAGGACCTGACCCAGGCGGAACGGGAATACCAGGCGGCGGCCGATCTGGCGCCAGGGGGCACACCGGCCCCGATCAAGCTGGCCGACTTCTACCTCATGACGGGCAAGCCTGACCTGGCCCGCAAGATCCTCGAGGGAGTCATCGCCCAGGCCCCGGAGCATCTCCCGGCGCTGCAGCGGCTGGCCCACCTGGCGCTGGATCAGAACCGCCTCGACGATGCCCTGGCCACCCTCGAGACGATCTTGAAAAAGCATCCCAACGACCTTGAAGGCCTCAAGCTGCACGGCCGCGCCAACCTCGTCCAGCGGAAGACCGATGAGGCCTTGAAGGACCTCGACGCAGTGGTGAAGGCCCGCCCCGAGGACGCCCAGGCCCGCTATCTGCTGGGCCTGGCCTGCATCCAGGCGGGCGATATCGGCCAGGCCAAGGCAAATCTCAAGGAAGCCACCACCCTTGATCCCAATGCCACCGGCGCCATTCTACACCTGGCGGAACTCAACATTCTCACCGGGGCCTCCCGTTCGGCCACGGATGAGCTGCTGCGGCTGCTCCAGAAGACGCCGAAAAACTTCGAAGCCCTGGTCCTGCTGGCTGATGCGGCATCAACGCCCCAGGAGATTGCCGACGCCCTCCGGCGCCTGCAAGAACACCTGCCCGATTATAAAGACAAGCTTCGCTACCAACTGGCGCTCGGCTCGCTCTATCTCAAGCAGGAGAAGCTCCCGGAGGCGGAAGCGGCCTTCCAACAAGCCCTTGCGCTGGAACCGAACACCGCCGACGGCCATGTGGCAATGGCCAAGCTCTTCGAGGCCAGGAAAGAACCGGGGCCTGCGGAGCAGGAACTGAAAACCGCCATTGAGCTTTCCCCCAACAATCTCCAGCTGAAAGTCAATCTGGCCGATTTCTATGTACGTGACAAGCGAATGGATGCGGCCGGGCAACTGCTGGAAGAAGTCATCTCCAAGCATCCTGACTATCTGCCCGCCCTCCATCGCCGGGCCAACCTCGTCTGCCGGGAAGACCGGTATGATGAATGTATGCAGGCGCTCGACCCCATCTTCAGGAAGGACCCAGCCGACCCGCAGGCGCTGCTCCGCCGCGGCACCATGCACCTCACCAAAGGCAAGACAGCGGAAGCCACACAGGATTTTCAGGAGATCCTCAAGGAGCAGCCGAAAACACCCCAGGCGCTTTACCTGCTCGCCATCGCCAATCTTCAGGCTGGGGATCTCATCCAGGCTAAGGCCAATCTCCAGGCCGCCCTGAGCGCTGACCCCCAGCTAATGGACGCTGGACTGCGCCTGGCTGAAATCTACATCCGTGAAAGCGGCTATCAGTCGGCGATCGATCTGGTCGAGAAGCTCTTCGAGAAGCAGCCCAAAACAGTCCGCTACTACGCCGTGATGACCGCAGCCAACCTCGGGAAGCGCGATTGGGCCAAGGCCGCCGAGGCCGCCCGCAAGCTTAAGGAAACAGCACCCACCGATGCCCGCGGCCCGCACGTGCTTGGCGTGGCCCTGCGCGAGCAGGGCAAGCGGGATGAAGCCAGGAAACAGTTCGAAGAAGCGCTGAAGCTTGCCCCCGGGGCCTTTGAACCCTTGAGCGAACTGGTGGCCCTGGATACCGCCGATAAGAACCTTGACGGCGCTCTGGCGCGCGTCAAGCAGCAGCTCGAACGGTCGCCCAACGCCGCCGGCCTCCACTTTCTCCTCGGCAGGGTCTACCTCACAAGGAATGAGACCCAGGAAGCCGAAGCGGCTATTCGCAAGACCATCGAGCTTGAACCCAACTATATTCCCGCCTATGTAGCGCTCGGTCAGCTGTACGCGGCATCGAAGAAATACGACCAGGCCATGGCGGAGCTGGACGCGGCCCTCAAGGTCAATCCGGAGAACTTGTCGGCACTCATGCTCTCAGGCATGGTCAGCCAAAGCCAGGGTAATCTCCAAAAAGCCCAGGAAGCCTACGAAAAGATCCTGGCGAAGAACCCGAGCTTCCCCCCCGCGGCGAACAACCTCGCCTACCTCTACTCGGAGGTCCAGAAGGACCAGGAGAAGGCCCTCCGCCTTGCCCAGAAAGCGCGGGAAGGCGCCCCCGAAGACCCGCAGATCGCCGATACCCTTGGTTGGATCCTTTACAAGAAGGGGAATTACGACTGGGCGCTCCCTTACCTGAAGGAAAGCGCCGCCAAACTCAAGGACAACGCCGAAGTCCTCTACCACCTCGGCATGGTGCAAGCCCAACTGGGCGATGCCCCGGCAGCGAAAGAAGCCCTGGCGCGCGCCCTCGAACTGGACCCGAAGTTTGCCGGGGCGGAGGAGGCGCGGAAGACGCTCGCTGAGCTGTAGGAGCGGCTTCCAGCCGCGTTTAGGAAGTGGAGGGGGGTGAGAGGGGGAGAGGGGGTGAGGGGGAGCTAGTGGATGGGGAGATGGGGAGAGGGGGAGAGCATGAGTGGGAGAGGGGGTGAGGGGGAGGGGGTGAAGCGGTGAGGGGGTGAGGCGGTGAAGCGGAGAGCGGGGGACAGGGAGAAGCGGAGAGAGAGGATGAGGGGGAGCTAGTGGATGGGGAGGATTAAGAGTTACCGGGAGTTGGAGGTTTATCAGTTGGCCATGGGGGCGGCCATGGAGTTGTTTGAATTGAGCAAAAGGTTTCCGCTGGAAGAGAGGTACTCCTTGACGGACCAGATGCGGCGATCCTCTCGTTCGGTCTGTTCCAACATCGCCGAAGCCTGGCGTAAAAGACGCTACCCCAACGCCTTCGTCAGCAAGCTCAGCGACGCGGAGGCCGAAGCGGCTGAAACACAAGTCTGGCTTGAGTTTTCGGTCAAGTGCGGCTACCTTGTCTCCGAGCAGGCGGAGGATCTCTATCTTAGTTATGAAAACATTCTGGGCAAACTGGTCAGCATGCTTTCCCACCCCGAACAATGGAGCATCCCCTAATGCCCCCTCTCCCCATCTCCCACTCTCCCACTCTCCCCCTCTCCCCCTCTCCCCATCTCCCCCTCTCCCCATCTCCCACTCTCCCACTCTCCCACTCTCCCACTCTCCCCATCTCCCCATCCCCCCATCTCCCCATCTCCCACTCTCCCCATCTCCCCATCTCCCCATCTCCCACTCTCCCACTCCTGAGGTAATCGCATGACCATCCACCTCATCATCTCCCTGGCCGGCATCGGACTGAGCGTGGTACTGGCGCTGGCGGTGCTGGTGCGGGACGGAAGAACGTTCGCCGGGCGGGCATTCGCCTGCGGCATGGCGGCTCTCGCGCTCGAACGGGGGTTCTCGGTGCTCTCCATGGAAGCGGTGACCCCCGCCGCCTTTCTCCGCTGGGAGTACTTCCGCATTCTGGCGGCCGGCCTGCTTCCCTGCCCCTGGTTGTTCTTCAGCTTGAGCTTCGCCCGCGACAATTACCGGGACTTCCTGGCGCAGTGGAAGTGGCATGCCTTAGTGGTGAGCGTCCTGCCGTTTCTGCTGGCCTTGTTTGCGAGGGAGGCACTCTATGCCCGGTTCGTCACCCTCGAAGCCGATGCCGAATGGGTCCTTCAGCTGGGTTGGGCTGGTTATGCCTTTCAGGTGTTGTTTCTTCTCAATACCGTCCTCATTCTCATCAATCTCGAAAGGACGCTGCGGGCTTCCTATGGTTCCGCCCGCTGGCGCATCAAGTTCACCCTGCTCGGGGTCGCCTTCGTCTTTGCCGTGCGCATCTACACCATTTCGGAAACCCTGCTCTTTTCCGCCGCCAGTGCCCGCTTTACGACGCTGAACAGCATGGTGCTCCTCATGGCGGATCTTCTCATTGTCGTCTCCATGCTGCGCGACCGGCTCCAGGCCACCAACATTTACGTGTCCCAACAGGTGCTGCAAAACTCCTTTACGCTGCTCATCGTCGGCGGCTATCTGCTCCTGCTGGGCCTGGTGGCCAAAGCCTCCCAGTATTTCGAGATCGGCCGCCTGCTCCTCGACAACGCCCTGCTGATCTTCCTGGGACTGCTGGGGGCGGCCGTTCTGCTGCTCTCCGACGACCTGCGGCATCGCGCCCGTGGCTTCATTCACCGCCATTTCGAGCGGCCCACCCATGACTACCGCCACATCTGGACGACTTTTACCGCGCGGACCGCCTCCCTCGTGGACCTGCGGGACATCTGCCAGGCGCTGGCCAGGACCGTAGCGGAAACCTTCGGGGTTTCGGCAGTGAACGTCTGGCTGGCCGACGAGGGGCAGGCCCGCCCTTCCCTGGCCGCCTCCACCGCGCTCTCCGAATCCGACCCGCAACTGGTCGAAGCTTTGGAAAAGGAAGTCGCCGTCCTCATGCACACCATGCGCAAGGAAAACGCCCCCATGGATCTCCGGCGGCGGGAGGGGGACACCCTTCCCTCGGCTCCTGGCACACCTCTTAGCCCGCCGTCACCGGGAACCAACCACCCAGGATACTCACCGCCCTCCACGCCATCAGGAGGGACGAGGTCCACGTCGTCCGCTAATGAAACGACGGGAGCCCCGCTTCCCCTTTCCGCCGAAAGTATCCGCTACTGTGCAGCCCTGGCGGTGGGCGGCGAATTCCTCGGCGTGATGACCCTGAACGACCGCACCTCCCACGAGTCCTTTTCCTTCGAAGACCTGGACCTGCTCAAGACCCTCTGCGAACAGGGGGCGGGCATCCTCCTCAATCACCGGCTCTTCGAAAGCCTCAGCCGAGCCAAGGAGATGGCGGCCTTTCAAGCCTTTTCCGCCTTCTTCGTCCATGACCTTAAGAATGTGGCCTCGACCCTGTCGTTGACCCTGGAAAACCTCCCGGTTCACTACGAGGACCCCGAGTTTCGCCGGGACGCCATGCGTCTGATAGCCAACAGCGTGGAAAAGATCCGTTCCATGACCAGCCGCATGTCCCTCTTCCGGCAGAAACTCGAACTGCAGCGGGTCGAGTGCGACTTGAATGAGCTGGTGACCGCCACGCTCGCCACCCTCGACGGCGTGCCCGGCCAATCCCTGACCACAGAGCTTGGGACGATCCCGATGCTTTGGGCCGATCCCGAACAGCTGCAAAAGGTCCTCGTCAATCTCATCCTCAACGCCCGCGAAGCCTCACCGGAGGGCTCTGACATTCTGATCGCCACCGGCCTGGCGGGAAGCTGCGTGGCGCTCTCGGTCAGCGACCACGGCTGCGGCATGAGCGAAGACTTTATCCGCAAGGACCTCTTCCACCCCTTCAAAACCACCAAGGACCGCGGCCTGGGCATCGGCCTCTTCCACTGCAAAGCCATCGTCGAGGCCCACCGCGGCCGCATCGAAGTCGAGAGCAAACCCGGCCAGGGCAGCACCTTCCGCGTGCTCCTGCCGGTGGGCACGGCCTGATCAAGGGTGGTGCCGACAGCTTTTCGCTATTGTCGGAAATCTTTACACACACACCATGTGGGTTAGACTGGCAGTTGGAAAGCGTCTATCCGATCAGCCCTGCTTTTTCGTCGGAAATCTTTACACTTTTTCAACAAACCGCGGGGCATTGCGACCCATGTTCTGCGGTGATCTCTTAAAAACACTAATAACTTCCGATCATTAGTAGAGCTCCTCGCTTCAAATCAACAATGGCACACTAGTTGCTATGCAGAGCAACAGATGGCCATGTTGAATCCTCCAGTGTCAATGGCTATTGGCACGGAGTCCAGCAGATGGGATTTCACAGGTGGGATGTTAGAGGAGAGGCAGGAGATGAGAAAGTTGATTGGGCTGTTGATCATTTCGGCGTTTTTTGTGTTTCCGTTGGGTGCGGATGCCGGGTGGATTGGGAACTATGACCTGAAGGTAACGTGGTCGGGACCACAGGCTACTGTGTCTATTAATGGAGGCAGTAGTACCGTAACCTATCTCCTCGACTATGATGTCAGCCTGAACAATGGGCCCTCACTGGAAGCTTTTTGTGTTGAGTTTGCGTCTGCTTCAGGCAGTTCCGAGGTATACAGCCTGTTCACGCTGGACAGCATTGCGGCCAAGTACACCGATGCCGCCAAGGTTGCTCAGCACTACCTTGATACCTATGAAGGAACGTCAAACGAAGAGCATTACAAAGGGGTCGCTCAACTTGCCGTCTGGGAAATCATATCTGACTATAATACGTTTAATTTAGCCGGCGGTTCTTTTAGGTTCAGTAGCAACAACAATTTTACTGTCCAGGAGGTTAACGATTTCTATGCTGCTGCTACGAATGGCACCGGCAACTGGGTCCTTGCTATTAGCCCGCCGGTGACAAACCCCAGCGAGATTCCAGTTGAGGTACCTCAGAACTATCTTGTTCAGAACCCCGTTCCCGAACCTGGAACCATGCTGCTCCTGGGTGCCGGCCTGGTAGGTTTGGGCCTGGTCAGGAGGAAGTTCGGGAAGAACTAGCCAATGCCTGTTGCAGCTTGCCCTTGTGATGTAAAATATGAAAGCAGGTCTCGCGGACCTGCTTTCATATTTTGAGGTCCTGGGGGAATCGTCTACCATGAAACATGCAAGGAATCTTAAAAGACGAATATGGATATGGAGATCATCAGCCGCGCATTGACCGATACTTTCGACAATGAAGGGCGGAAGGACCTCAACAAGGACCTCTTGGTACCCTATGTGGCCCCTTATCTTGCCTATGTCGCCCTGGCTTCACTGCCCGACGGATTGTTGGCGGTGGAATGGAACTATGCCCTGCGGCTGCTTGTGGTACCGAGCCTGCTCGTCTATTTTTGGCGGGCTTATCTGCCGTTGCTGGGTTGCGAGCGTCCTTTCCTGTCGATTGGCGTGGGCCTTGTCGCCGGACTGGTCGGCACCGCCCTTTGGGTTGGCTTAGTGGTTCTTTTCCGGAGCGATGAACTGCGCGGCGTTCCCTGGAGCGATGCGGCTTTTGTCCTGCGCCTCCTTGCGGCCGGACTGGTGGTGCCCATTTTCGAGGAACTGCTCATGCGCGGCTATGTGCTGCGGCTGGCCTGGCAATGGGACGAAGCCAGGAAAGCCGGCTACGAGGCACCCTTCGAGCGGGCCTTCCACGAGCAGTCGATCAATCAAGTTCCGGCAGGGTCCTGGAGTCTCTTGGCCGTCACCATCGCCACGCTCGTCTTCGCCCTCGGCCATGAAGCACCGGAATGGCCGGCCGCTCTCGCTTATGGAATGCTGATGGCCCTGCTCTGGATCGTCCGCAAAGATCTGATCTCCTGCATCGTCGCCCACAGCATCACCAACGTTGCCCTCGCCCTGTATGTCCAAACCACCGGCCAGTGGTCGCTCTGGTAGCTCTCATAAAGGGCCAGAGGGTTGTCGGGCTATCAGGCGAGGTCATGACGGCCGTGGACCGCGCGCTGAAAAACAGCCTCGGCCTTGCATAGAAAATTCGAACGGAGCACCGGCGGCTGAGGTATGCGGAGGGCTTAAACCGGATTTGTCGGAATCCTTTACACATTTTTTGAAGTGCTGAAATTGCCTGCCGTCTCAAGATACCTTTTTCAGCCGCTCTGCCACCCACAGTTTGATGATAGCCTGCCTGGCCACTCCCAACCGCTTCGCTTCCTTATCCAGCAACTGAATCATCCACAGCGGGAAATCGACGTTGGCGCGCTTCTGCTCCTGCGCCGGTCTCCTGGTCCTGGAAACCTCAAGAACGTGCGAAATATCTTCCCCTTCATCAAACCTTTTGTCGAATTCCTCAGCCTTCACTCCTCTTCACGGGATCGCCGTACCCAGATGATTCTCATCGCATCACCCCGATAGGTTATCACTCCTGACCAATGGGAGCCGGCAGTCTTTCCGATCACAATGAATCTCGGTTCATCCGCTGTCCTTCCTGGAATCTCAATCAGGTCGGGATCATCCCACAAGGCTTGTGCCCGAGTTCCCATTTGCGTGTCCACAGGCGAGGACCAGGGCTTGAGGAAGGCATCCATTGTGAAGCTTGCACAAATCAGGACTGTCGACAAACGAAGGCTCGCCTCTCCGAGATTTGCCACGCTATCTGGGGAGACCATGACGGGTATAGAGCACGCGCTGAAGAACCGCCTCGGCCCGGCATATGAACCTCAAAAAGGAACCGGTCGTCGGAAGCCGCCACCCTCTTTGTCGGAATCCTTTACACATTCATGTAGGGGCTGAGGCTGCCTGCCGCAGAGAAAAAAAAACCTCAGCCCCCTGGAGCTTCTGCCATAATCTGCCAGTGCGCCTCGAATTGTAGTTGCCCCCCTTCGTCACTCCCGCGCAGGCGGGAATCCACAAGAGCGCCCGGTGGCCCACATCCAGGCCAAAACCAGCGACGACAGACCTGCCCGGAACGACAGGTGGAAATTCGACCCCCCTTTGGATAGCGCCGCACCCAAAGCTTGGCGAAATATCTGCGCTCCAGCCGCCGCAAGGTGGGCTCGGCGGTTTTGTCGGAATCCTTTACAACTTTCGATGCCGGGACCGTTCCCGCTATCCTGTTGATTTTATAATTACAATTCCTTCGATTCGCCGAACCGAGCGAATTTCTGTCGGAAATCTTTACAATATCCAGCCGGTCACCAGGCTTGCTTTTCGTTCGCTTGGAGGCGATGGATGAGTTCTGACCAAACAATAATCCCTAATATCTACAATGCCTTATTGATGACATCGCGCAGGCTTCATTGGCATCAATCTCCTCCTGGCACACTGTTTGCTTCATAAGGTCGGCAAGGTACCCGATGGTATGTAGGCCGGCAAGAGGCTCAGGTTTGGAGTGAGACACTATAAATCTACTTTGTCAGGAGAAGGAGGCAGGGGAAAATGAAAAAGTTAACTGTTTTAATGCTGGTTGTGGTTTTTGGGCTGGCGCTGGCTACGAGTGCAAGCGCCGGCTATCTTGATCCTGGGACTCTCGATCCATTGCAGGGTGTCCTGGACGGGATTACCGTGAATCCCGCAGGGAATAGCAGCGTAAATGTTTATACTGATTATTTGAAGTACGATGCAAACTGGATGATCAGCGCATCAGGCGGCTCCGTGTCTACGATGATTATTGAGCTTGCCGGCCTTGCCAATACGAATACCTTTGGAGTGTATGACACCTCCGATCCAACGAAAAAAGTTCAACTCTTTGCCGGTACAGATGTTGCGGGCAAGCAAGCTGTGCTGGGGATCGCAGATGATGGCAGGGTGCTTGTCAACTTTTCGTATACCGGTGTCGACTTTGCCGGCAACTCGTTTGGATTCTACCTGAGTGATTCCACAACCCCTATCACTTATTACTCGAATGACTTGCTAAATAAGGATGGCCTGGATCATATGCTTGCCTATCGAGGCAACGACAGCGATGTTGTCAAGCTTCCCGGCTTGTCGCCTGGGATATGGTCTACCAGTGAATACATTCTGGGATTCGAGGATGTTTTGGGTGGTGGTGACTTTGATTATGATGACATGGTAGTGATGGTAGAATCCGTGGCGCCCGTTCCCGAACCTGCCACCCTGCTGCTTCTTGGCGCGGGCCTCGCTGGATTGGGCTACTTTGGACGCAGAAAGAGGAACGGATAGTCTAAAGCTCTTGTTCAAGCTCCGATAGGCGGTCGACAAGAAGGGCGGGAGTAATCTCGCCCTTCCGTCCTTTTCTGGCCCTGCGGGCAGGGTGAGAGTCGCCAGCCGCCAGCCGGGGTCGGGCCAAGCCAACTTGCTACAATCTTTCGAAAAGCACCCTCAAGGGGTGCTTTTGTCGTCTTAGAACCACGATTTTGGGGCCGAAATGCGTCCTTTAACTTGCCATCGGGAGAATAGAAGCATGGTGAAGAGGTCAAAGGGTGAAGGGGTGAAAGAGGTTGGGCGATTTGAGCCTGTAAGAAATCGGCGGGAGGATTGCCGCTTTCTGTTCTCAGGATGAAGCCATCATTGCCGCCTATGTGGTTGGTTCGTACGGAAAAGGATCGCAGTGAGTCCGCAAAGGATTGCCTTTTCGTCGTCCCGGCCGAAAAGCGGCATTTTTCCGCGCGACATCCTTCCGATTCCCGAGCGCCTGACCGGCCTCATCGACCGGCGGCAATCTGCCCTGAAAAGTTGCGAGTTACGGGTTGCGAGTTACAAGTCGGAATCGAGCCTTTTCATGTGTCTTCGGGTGTCCTGAAGGGTCATGAGCAACTGCTTCAAAATTTCAGGATAAGATTCAGAGATCTTGATGAGGGTTTTGGCTGCTCCCGATGGCTGGCGCCTTCCCTGTTCCCATTGTTCGATGGTGCGCCGGGACACTCCCCAACAGCGCCGCAAATTCGCCCTGAGAGAGCCCGCACTGGATTCGCACTCGCGCTACCAATGTCTGCGGGGTCAGCACATATCGCTTTCCTCCCCCTGCCTTTATTTCTTCGACGGCGTCCAGCACTTCCAGCCAGACATCCCGCTGGACTTAGCGACTGTCGAAAAACAACCTTGCGGCTTTGTGGGCTGTGCCCACCATGGGACAACATGTGGGCACAGCCCACCCACATCGGCCGCCCCTTAGAAAAACAGTTGCTACGCTCCGGTCAACCGTGACACTTATTCTTGGACGGTTGCTTAGTGATCGGTCAGAACCTTGCTACTCAGTCTTGGCGTCTGCAGCCGGGATTTAGATGCCCCTCGATATTTTCCAGAAAATGGTCGATGTCGGCCAAGCGAGGCAGGATACCCTCGCAGATGATTTTGGGATCGATGATTTCATAGTCATGAGCCAGCATGTTCCGAAAACCGGCTATGCGGGCAAAGTTGTAGGCAAAGGTGGGATCCAATATGTTGTTCTCACCGAGAATGTCGAACGCTTCCGCGTAGGTTTGAGGAAGTCTCAACCGCCGGTAACGGATGACCAGTTCGGCGAGCACAATGCAGCTGTCGGCCAGCAGGTAGAGATAGTGAAGCAAGGCTCCCCGGTAGACGGCATCGGTGGGAAAGCGCTCGCAGCAGTCATCCTGAAGTGAGCGCACCAGCCGCAGGTATTCCCTGATGCGGCCCAATTTCTGCCGAATCCTCTCCATCAGACTCCCAGAAATGCTCTTCTTTGCGTTTTAAAATCGATCGCCTGGTGCAGAACTCTCAGTTCAAAGTTAGCTCGCTCGTCGGGCTCCCGGTCCACCAAAATGATTCCGGAGCGGATGATCGCATCCAGAACAATCAGGTTGGACGCCGTGTTGAGGACCACGATATCGATATCGTTGATTCCCAACCCGCGGCTCAGAGCCAAATAGAGACCGATTCTCCCTTCGTGCCAGGCAAGAATGCTCCCTCCCCTGAAGTAGGCGGCGATGTCAAGATCGCTCAGCGGGCTGCTGTCGCCTCTCGCATGGGACCCAAAGAGGTAGGCAAACACCACCAGCTCCTGTTGGTCCATCAGAGTTCGCAGAAAGTCGAGATCCACAACAGCCACCTTGGCGAGGTCATTGCCCTCCGGGGAGAGACTTCCGTGCTCAGCCGTGTTTGCGGCGCCCAAAGCGCGGCAGGCTTCGTCGATTCGGCAAAACTCTACCAGGAAACGACATCACGCCGCAAGCATGAAACGTGTATCCGGCAAGGGTGGGTGAATACCACCGCGGAAAAAGAGCCGACCCCCATGCGGCGGGAAATGGGCCCATCCGGAAGTCGCGTGATTCAGAAACTATACTCGTAAAGGTTCAAAAGCTTCATTTTCACGCGGAGACGCAGAGGACGCAGAGTCTTATGCCAAGGGCTTCTTCCAAGATCTCCCCGTGAGGCAAAAATGATAACTTCTTAAGCTAAACGAGTATATCTCGAAACCCGGATGGCCACTTGAAAATCCCCCACTTGTGGCCGGGTCAAGACTCGCCGCCAAAAAGAGAAAGAGCATTGTGAGTAAGGTATATTAGAGGTATAGTCTATATACTATGCAATTTGAATTCGACTCGGAAAAGAGCGACAGGAACAAAGAGAAACATGGGATCGATTTCTATGAGGCTCAAGCCCTGTGGAATGACCCTGACTTGATTGAGATTCCGGCGAGAACAGCGGATGAGCCGAGATTCATCGTCATCGGCAAGATTGCAGACACACCCTGGTCAGGGGTGATAACGTATCGGGGCAACACCGTGAGGATAATCTCCGTGCGGCGATCCCGGAAAGAGGAGATCGGCATCTATGAAAGCTGAGGAATTCGAAAGAAGGTTTGATGAAGGTGAAGATGTTTCGGAGCATCTCGATCTTTCAAAGTCGAGGAGGCCGGCGCAGGAACAGAAGCGCGTCAACGTCGATTTCCCGCTGTGGATGATTCAGTTATTGGATAAGGAAGCGAAACGGCTGGGAGTGCCCAGACAGGCGATCATCAAACTGTGGATAGCGGAGCGGCTGAAGAAGGCATCCTGAGTCATTGCGGTCAATAAGGATTTGCACAAACGACGCTGTGGTGCAACCACGAAACCGGAGCCATGGTCTGTGGATTCTTGCGCTGGTTTGTGGTAATTAACAAATAAGTCATTGAGAATAGCTTCCCCGGGACTGGATCTGGAGAAGGTCTGCGGGGAATCAGCTCACCAGGAGTCGGCGGGGGTGAACAGCACGGGCGCCGCTTTCATTCTTGGGCGTTCTTGGCGTGCTTCTCAAAATCTTTGGCATCATTTGACGGTGTTATCGATTGGTCACCGGCCGCTCTCCGCTTCGGAGCCTCTTTTCCCAGTGTCTGGAGGATGCGGCGGCATCGCCGGGCAAGGCCAATGGCTATTTTCTCTCAGTAATGAGACGCTGAAGACAGGATGAAAACATACCGTTACCAAGAGTTGAAGCTACAGTCCCCCCGATGGCTCGAACAGGCCTATCGGGATTACTTGTGGCAATTTGTCGTGAAGGAGGAATTCTCTGATGAAGGAAGATACCCTGCGGACAGCAATCCTGAGGAGTCAGACGCTCAAAGAGGTTCTCGAGAGGGACATCCAGGCACTGGTGAACCTGAAGCCGACGAACCTGATAGCCGAGAAGGAGATGACCTCGCTCATCCAGATGGCAAAAGACGAAAAAGCCGGAGTCGAAGTAAGGACGATCAATGAGAAATGGAAGGTGTGGGCGGAATCGTATTCTCGAGCGACGTCAGACTCATGAGTGAATATACCCGCACCCTGTCGGCCAAAGGCGGCCCGAGAAAGCTGCTCGCCGCAAAGGGAGAGAAGGGGGTGAGAGGGTGAAGGGGTGAAGCGGGGGGGCGGGGGACGAAGAAACGGGGCGCGCTGGATGAGATCGTCTGCCAAGCGGCCTCACCGGCGGAGCACTAAACAAGGCCGAGACTGTTCTTCAGCACGCGATCCACAGCCCCCATGGTCTCGTCCGGCAGAAGGGCGATTCTCGGAGAAGCAAGCCTCTTCTTGTCAATCGTTCTGATCTGTGCCAGGTTGACAATCGATGCCTTACGCAAGCCCTGATCTCCCCCGATGGGCAAGCAAATCGGGTACGCCCTATGGGAGACTGATGATGCCAGAGCCAGCTTATCGGTTGACGCACCTGGGCGGCGAGACCTGCGTGACGGGGTCGTGCCACCTGGTGCAGACCAGGGGACTCAACCTCCTCGTGGACTGCGGCGCCGTGCAGGGGAACGATCGGGCCATACCCATGGAGGCGTGGCCGGTAGCCCCTGCGGCGATTCACTATGTGCTGCTGACTCATGCCCATATCGACCACATCGGCAACCTGCCGCAACTCATTCAAGCCGGGTTCGACGGCGAAATCCTGGCGACTCATCCCACCAAGGCGCTGCTGCGGCCCATGCTGAAAGACGCCATGAGCTTCTCCCCGATGGGCGAAAAGGCAGCCGACCGCCTGGAAGCAACCATTGACCGGTTGAGCTGGGGCTTCCAATACGGCGAAGAGTGTGACCTCAAGCATGGGGTTCGCTTTTCCTTTCATCAGGCCGGGCATATTCTGGGATCGGCCTTCATTCATCTGAAGGGGACGGACCCGCCATGGTCCATCGTCTTTTCCGGCGACCTCGGCGCCCGCAATACCCCGCTCCTGCCGGACCCCGAACCGCCGCCGGCCTGCGATCTGCTGGTGCTCGAAGCCACTTACGGCGACCGCCTCCACGAAAGCCGCGACCATCGCCTCGAACGGCTGGGAAAGATCCTCGGGCGGGCCCTGGCCGACGGCGGCCGGGTCTTCATCCCCGCTTTCGCCCTAGGCCGCACCCAGGAACTGCTCTACGAACTGGATCGGCTGGTCACCGACCCCGCTCTCCGGCGAAACTTGCCGCAACTCGAGCGGCTGCGACGCGTTCCCGTGGTCGTGGATTCCCCCCTTGGCCTCGCGCTGACCCGGATCACCTCGGAGCTTTCCGCCTACTGGGACCGGGAAGCCCGCACCCTGATGCGGCGCGGGGACCATCCGCTGGATTTCGAGGGGCTCTACGCCTGCGGTTCCCACCGGGATCATCTCCGGCTGATCGAGCAGCCCGGCCCCGCCATCATCATCGCCGGGAGCGGCATGTGCACGGGCGGAAGAATCGTCGATCACCTCAAGGCCGGCCTTGATGACCCCAGGAATGACCTCCTCTTCGTCGGCTACCAGGCCGAGGGCACCCCCGGCCGGGATATTCAGCGGTATGCCGCCAGACCCGACGGCTATGTCATGCTCGACGGCGAGCGCTGCCCGATTCGCGCCGGAGTCCAGGTGCTAAGCGGCTATTCCGCCCACGCCGACCAGCGCGAGCTCATCGACTGGGTCCGGGCGATGCCCGCCAGGCCGGGGCGGATCAAGCTGGTGCACGGCGAGGCGGCGGCAAGAAGGGAACTGGAAAGACGTTTGGGTGAGGCGGTGAAGCGGTGAGACGGTGAAGGGGTGAAGGGGTGAAGCGGAAAAACAGAAGACGTTGAAACGGTGGGGCGGTGAAGGGGTGAGGGGTGTCCGGGAAAGAAAGAGCCGGGCGAGATGGTTCTCGACCCGGCTCATATGAGGTTTTGGAGGGGCGGCGACCTACTCTGCCACGTCCTTGCGGCCGCAGTACCATCGGCGCTGAGGAGCTTAACGACCGTGTTCGGGATGGGAACGGGTGTGGCCTCCTCGCTAATACCACCCCCCCAAAGGGGTTCTTCCGAATAGGAGTCTCTTTCCAGCGTATCACCTGATCTCGACCAATTGCCTTTTTTAGAATGGTCAAGCCGCACGGCCCATTAGGATCGGTTAGCTCAACACATTACTGTGCTTACACACCCGACCTATCAACCTTGTGGTCTTCAAGGGGCCTTCAGCCCGGATCGCTCCGGAGGGGAATTCTCATCTTGGGGAAGGCTTCCCGCTTAGATGCTTTCAGCGGTTATCCCGTCCGAACTTAGCTACCCAGCGCTGCCACTGGCGTGACAACTGGTACACCAGAGGTTCGTCCATCCCGGTCCTCTCGTACTAGGGACAGTACCCCTCAAAATTCCTGCGCCCACGGTAGATAGGGACCAAACTGTCTCACGACGTTTTAAACCCAGCTCACGTACCGCTTTAATCGGCGAACAGCCGAACCCTTGGGACCTGCTCCAGCCCCAGGATGCGATGAGCCGACATCGAGGTGCCAAACCTCCCCGTCGATGTGAACTCTTGGGGGAGATCAGCCTGTTATCCCCGGCGTACCTTTTATCCGTTGAGCGACGGCCCTTCCATTCAGAACCGCCGGATCACTAAGACCGACTTTCGTCCCTGCTCGAAATGTCTCTCTCACAGTCAGGCTCCCTTCTGCCTTTACACTCTACGGCT
>JAXGXP010000004.1:90000-395000 GCA_040772705.1 Syntrophobacteraceae bacterium | reverse complement strand
CCAGGGAAGTTCCGTGGAAGAATTGCAGCGGCATTTTGGGCCTACCCTTTCCTGGTGGATCGAGACCACCGGCGTCAACGACCTCTACCGCACCACCTGGTTTCGCGCCATTCTACTGATTCTCAGCCTCAATCTCATTGTCTGCACAATCCAGCGCCTCCCCAAGACCGTGAAGCTGCTGCGCCACCGAGATGAGCAGATCAGCCCCGAGAAACTGGAAAAGTTCAGCTGCCATGCCCGGATCACCACCCCCCACTCGCTCGAAGCGACTCAGGCCAAGGTACAGCAAGTGCTGGCGGATCAGTTCGCCCCGCTGCAGCCCCTCACCGGTTCCGAAGTCTTCCGCGCGGTTGCCGAAAGGGGCCGCTGGAGCCGGTACATGGTTTACGGGATTCACGTGAGCGTTTTGATGATCCTGGCAGGAGCGCTCCTGGGTTCGCTCCTCGGCTTCAAGGGATTCATGAACCTCTCCGAGGGAGAGACCTCCAACCAGGTCATCCTGACCAGTGGAATGGAAACCGTCCGGCTGCCGTTTCAGATCCGCTGCGATGACTTCAGTGTTTCTTTTTACGATACCGGCGCCCCCGAGGAGTATCGCTCCGATCTGACCATCATCGACAACGGGCAGGAGGTTCTCAAACAGGCGATTCGCGTCAATGATCCGCTGAGTTACCGGGGGGTGACCTTCTACCAGGCATCCTACGGCGCCACTCTGAAGCAGGCCGAGGTCGAACTGCAGCACCGCGACAGCGGCATTACCCGGAAACTGACGCTGCCCTTCCGCGAGATCATCCGCCTCCCGGACTCCCAGGATGACGTTCAGATCATGCAGTATCAGCAAAACCTCGGCAACTTCGGACAGGCAGTGGCGATTGTGCTCTTCAAAGAAGGCCAGGAACCGGTGGGCTCGTGGATTCTGGCCGATATGCCGGATTTTCACGGCAACCGGATCCAGGAATACCGGATCAAGGTCCTGCAGCTTGAGAAAAGCCAGTATACCGGGCTCCAGGTGAAAGAGGACCCAGGGATCTGGTTCGTTTACCTGGGCTTCACCCTGATGCTCATCGGGGTGGGCCTGACCTTCTACAGCAGCCATCGCAAAATCTGGGTGTGGGCAGCTCCCGACCCGGCTGAAAAGACTTCGACAACCCTGCTCCTTGCCGGTCGAGCCAACAAGAATTCCCTTGCCTTTGAAGACGAATTCAACGGATTATGGGCCCGCCTGGAAGGGCAGTTGAACGCAACAAAGCAATAAGGAAGACGGTCGCATGGACAGTTCGTTGCTGCTTGGCATAACCACCTTTGCTTACCTCCTGTGCGCCCTGCTGTATCTTTCGGGAGTGCTCTTCCGCCAACGCTTCTTGTTGCTTTCCGGAAGTGTGGCGGCCGTTCTGGCCCTGGTGATTCAAACCGCCGGCATTCTTCTGCGGTGGCGTGAATCGTACCAACTGGGATACGGCCATGCCCCGCTTTCCAATCTTTATGAATCCCTGGTTTTTGCCGCATGGGCGATCATCCTGATCTACCTGCTGCTGGAACTGCGAACCAAACAGCGGGTGCTCGGCGTCTTTCCGGCCCTGTTTGCGTTTCTGGCCATGGCTTACGCTTCCTTCTCACCCCAGGTGGACTCGCAGATCCAGCCGCTCATCCCGGCCCTCAAGAGCAACTGGCTCATCGCCCACGTGGTGACCTGCTTTCTGGGCTATGCCGCGTTTGCGGTCTCGTCCGGTATCAGCATCCTCTATCTGGTGCGCAGGACGGCCAGCGATAATCCTCATCCCAAAGGCATAGCCACAATGCTCCCGACCCCACGCCACCTGGACGAATTCAACTACCAGATGATTGTGTTCGGTTTCCTCTGGTTGTCCATCGGCATCATCACCGGCTCGGTCTGGGCGAATTCCGCGTGGGGCACCTACTGGAGCTGGGACCCGAAAGAAACCTGGTCGCTGATCACCTGGCTGGTGTATGCAGCTCTCCTGCATGCACGATCGATGCAGGGCTGGCGCGGCAAGCGGGTGGCCTGGCTGTCCGTGGCCGGTTTTGGGTGTGTCCTTTTCACCTATTTTGGGGTTAATTTTCTGCTGAGTGGCCTGCACAGCTACGCCACTAAGTAGGGGGGTGAGGCGTTAGGGGTGAGGAGTGAAGGGTGAGGAGTGAGGCGAGGGGAACCGGGGCCGCGACCCAAAGCAGGAGTAAGTCTGTGCCAATCTCGGGGGCAGCAGGATGTTTGATATAGGATTCGACGAGTTTCTCTTGATCATCGTGGTGGCGCTGTTTGTTTATGGCCCGGATAGGCTTCCGGACCTGGCGCGGGCCCTGGGGCGGGGCTATGCCGAATTCCGGCGAGCCACGAACGAGCTCAAACAGACCTTCGATCAGGACGATACCGTCCGGGAGATCAAGCAGGAGTTTCACAAAGCCCAGCACGAGGTGCTCTACGGCAGGCCCCCGACAGCGCCCACCCCGACCCCGCCCTCGGCCGCGGAAGTCGAGGGCGGCGGTGAGGCTGAGACAGCTTCCGAATCCGCCAGCGCCGCAGACAGCAGCGTCGGCCAGGCCTCAGAACCCGCCACAGCCGGCAAAACCGGGGACGGACCCGAGTCCTCCTGACTTTTTCCGAACCCGTCGAAACAGGAAGAAACCCGGCAATGTCCGAAGAAAAAATGCCTTTTACCGCACACCTGCAGGAACTCAGGAAGCGCTTCATCATCTGCGCCATTGCCATTGGGGTCGGGTTTGTTGTCAGTTACGGGTTTGCTGACAGGATTCTGGCGATCCTTTGCCAACCGTGGCTGGAAGCCCTCCCCAAAGACCAGCAGATCAAACTCATCGCCACGGCGCCGCACGAGGTCTTCTTCACCAACATGAAGGTGGCCTTTCTCGCCGGCATCATGCTGGCGGTGCCGGTCATCCTGTACCAGCTCTGGAGCTTCATCGCGCCCGGACTGTACGAACAGGAGCGGCGGGCGATCCTGCCGGTGGTTTTTTTCTCGAGCTTCTTCTTCCTCGGCGGGGCCCTGTTCGGCTATTTTTGTGTGTTCCCTTACGGCTTTCAGTTCTTCGCCTCGTTTGCCACCGACTACATCACGCTCATGCCCACCACCCGGGAATTCCTCACCTTCACCACGCGGATGCTCATCGGCTTCGGGGTCGTTTTTGAACTGCCCATTTTTGCCTACTTCCTGGCCAGGCTGGGCCTGATCACTGCCCGCCTGATGCGACGGGTCCGCAAGGGTGCGATCGTGGCGATCTTCATCATTGCCGCCGCCATCACCCCCAGCCCTGATGTCTTTTCCCAGCTCATGATGGCCGGACCACTCCTGATCCTCTACGAAGCCAGTGTCTGGATCGTCCATTTCTGTGAAAAGAAGGAAAAGCTGAAACAGGAAGAGCCTGCTGAGGACGAATCGGCCGCCGCCCAGGACGGCTCGGAAAACCCCGGAAAGGAGGGTACAACCACTTGACCGAGAAGCTGCTGCTGATTGTCGCCACGAGGAATCGGGGTAAGTCGCGGGAGATTCGCGACTTCCTTCAGGACTTCCCGGTGGAGATAAGGGACCTGAACGATTTTGGACCGATCCCCGAGGTGGTCGAGGACGGCGCGACTTTCGAGGAGAATGCCTACAAGAAGGCCAGCTTCATCGCCAAAGTGCTGGGCTTTCCAGCCCTGGCCGACGATTCCGGGCTCGAGGTGGAAGCGCTCGGAGGAGCACCCGGAGTTCATTCGGCGCGCTATGCCGGCCCCCAGGCCAGTGATGAAGCGAACAACCGCCGCCTGCTCGAAGCCCTGGCAGGAAAACCCAACCGCCGGGCACGATTCTGCTGCGTTTTGTCCCTGGCCGTCCCTTCAGGACCGGCCCTCACCTATGAAGCCACCTGTGAGGGGTCGATCAGCGAGGCGCCTCGGGGCGAACACGGCTTCGGGTACGACCCGCTTTTCTACTACCCACCTCTGGACAAGACCTTTGCCGAGCTGACCCTGGAGGAAAAGTCCCAGGTGAGCCACCGCGGGAAGGCCCTGCGAGAGCTGCGCGAGGAATTTGACAAGGTGATGAAGTGGCTGCGCCTGAGGTTTGCCGAAGAGCAGCTCCTGCGCGGCGACCAGGATATCTGCCAGCACTGACGGTGCGACTCACTCGCCAGCTCAGCGCCAGTCACTACAAATGCTTTAGCGCCTCGGGTAGAATTTCCTCCAGGGCTGCCCTTCGGTGGCTCTTGCGTCCAGAATCGCCAGCCGCAGAACCTGGATCGCCTGCTCGGCGCAATGGGTCTCTTCCGGCGGCAGAGTTTCCAGGTAGGCAACCACCATCTCGGGGGTGAGTGCCAGTGCCTCCTCCAGGGTTTTGCCCTCGGCCAGGCAGACCGTGGCATTGGCACAGACCAGGGCATACACGCAGCCATTGGTTTCGAAAGCGGCCGACTGGATCCGCCCGTTGCGGACCGCCAGGAAGATCTCCACGGTGTCACCGCATTCCCTCGAGAGCTTGCCATGGCCGTCCGCGTTTTGCAGCACCTGCCGCCGATCGGTGCGCGTCGCCATTTCGAGAAACGACAGCGAATGATTCTGCCAAAAATTCATCGTCGCCTGGTCCATCTCGCTTCCTGCCATTCCTTCCGCAATCCGTTGTTTCTCCCATGCCGCCCAACCATGTCACTGCCTGTTGGGGAACCCCACCCGCCTTTGGTCACGGTCCGCATTGTACACGGACTGATGCCTCTTTTCCAAGGTTCAAGGGCATACGGACATACCGAAAGAAAGCCTTCTCCTTCTCTTCATCCATTAATTCGCCCACAGAAAGGGTTTCGCGAGGGTCGTGAGTAAAGGCGATCGCCCGGCTACAACCTGCCGCTCTACTCCGGTATCGGCACCCGGGCGGACTGGAGAATGGTTCCGGAGTCTCCGACCAGTACAAAAGTCCTCCGGCCGAAGGCTGCTCCATAAAGGCCGTTGCTCGTCCCGGACGGGCGTTTCGTCCACGCTACGCCGTCCGGCGAGGTGATGATGGTGCCGTTGTCACCAACCGCGACAAACGTCCTGGCGGCACGCTTGATTCCCCAGAGATAGGAGTCAACCCCGCTGGCTTGCTCATTCCAGGCGATACCGTCCATAGACGTCACGACGGTGCCGCCCTGGCCCACCGCGGCGAACACCGCAGCGTTATAATGGTATGCCACAGCCGAGAGGTGGTAATCGATACCGGTCCATACCGACGTCCACTTCTTGCCGTTGGTCGAGGTCAGAACTCTGCCGTAATCACCGACGGCGACAAAGGTCTTGTTGGCATAGGTCACCCCCCAGAGGGTTTCATCGACCCCGTACCACCTTGGCGTCCAGGTGATGCCGTCGGGGGAGGTCATGACGATCTCCGGCCACCCCACCGCAACGAACGTCTGATTGCCGTAGGTTACCGCGTAGAGTCCGTGATCCGTACCCGTGTCCCGTTCCGTCCAGGTCACCCCGTCGGGTGAGGTGACCACCTGTCCGGCCCAGCCCACCGCCACAAAAGTACTGTTGCCGAAGGCCACTCCATAAAGATAGCTGCCCGCTTTCGACCATCTTTCGGTCCAGACTTTGCCGTCCGGTGAGGTCAGAATGGTGCCGTTGGCACCGCCGCTCACGGCGACAAAGGTGTCGTTGGCGTAGGTTACGGCGTTGAGGTAGCTTTCATTGCGCACGCGCCATTGATCCAGGGGATCGGCCCAGCCCCGGGAGGCAAACAACAGCAATACGATCACCAACAAGCTTCGCGTCTTCCACTTCATGACATTCTCCTCCAGTTCCTCCAGCCACTATTCACCAACCACCAGCTGTTCCTGCGCCATGACGATATCGGGAACGTCCCATTTCTTCCATTCCATCAATTGCATGAAAGCACGGCGATAGAGGAGCGTCACCGTGATGTTGGCGTCTCCCGCCGCCGGCGGGACAAACGCAAAGGAGGTGCTATCGCTGGCAAAGGCCGCCAGCCGGTTGTCGCTCACCAGGGTGGTCTCGTTCCAGTAGGCCCCGGTGGGGAAAACACTGGTCCAGCGTTCCATGAGAAGCTTGGCATACGCCTTCCCGGGAAGACCCGCATAGTATCCCCCGGCCGGGTCGCCGATCCCGCACCAACCCGGCAGCACCGGTCCCGCCGCTGGCTGGAGCACCTTGCCTTCGACATCTTTGGCCTCAACCAGCAGAATCAGATGGCGCAGGGGTGAGTCGGTGGGCACGTGATGCCCGGTCTTGTCGTTGGTGAGGGTCACGTTCACCACGACCTTGCCCTCCTGCCTGGCCGCCGAGGCGGTCATGGTGAGCGCGTTCCTAAGGAGGGTTTCGTCAACGGTCATGTCATGCGAGTGAATCGCCGAGGGCGACCGGTTGACGCCTCCCTTGCCCGGGGCAACATTCTTGATCTTCTTGCCCTCCCAGACGGTCGGGGAAGGCATGTGGCATTGCTGGCAGGTTTTCGCCTTGCCGGATTTGGCCTTGCTGTATGGGCTATCGAGCCACTCCCCGTAGGAATTGTACACCACCGTGGACCAGAACACCCCGTAATGGCAGGAGGCGCAGTAGCGGCTCTGCTTGAGCAGCGGCAGGTTGGTGTCTTCCTTGGGCACATTGTCGTCGGTAAAGGTCCCGAAAAAGAGTTGGAAGCGGTCGGGATCATCGGTAAAGGGCCGTCTCAGGTCCATGGACCGGACTCCGGGCAGGGACGGGAACGGCATCTTGCTCACCGGATCCAGCCGGACATTCGCGACCTTGTGGCAGAAATCGCAGTGCACCCCGTATTGGTCCGCGCCCGTGACGGTATTGGGGTCAACGCCGCCGGCAGTGGAGGCACCCGGGATATGACAGGCGGTGCAGGTGCCGGCCGTTCCCGGAAAATCGAGCAGGTAGCCCGGCCCATAGTAGGGCTGCGACGGATCGGGGGGATACGGAATGAGAGCATGTTCCCACGACCACTTCCCATAATCGTAGCGCGTGAGCGGACTCTGGTTGCCCTCCAGGTCCGTGCCGTTGAACATGGTCAAGAACCGGGGGTTGGTGGCGGCTTTCAGGTGAGCATCCTTCAGAGACATCTCGATGATGGCCGGATTGTGACAATGGGAGCACCCCTCAGCCCCTTCCCGAGTTACGGGGGGGATCCACTCGTAGGCGGGATTGTCGTTGGTCTGGTAGCGTCTCAGTTGGAACTTGAGCTCCTGGGCCGGTACGGTCATTTCACGCAGCAGGGCACAGTAATAGCCCTGCTTCCAGGCACCGACGGTGACGACCTTGGCGGCAGGCGCGGTGAGCTGGAAAAAGCCTGCCGCATCGGTACGGACTGATTTTGTTTTCCCCTGAATTCGGACGGTGGCCCCGGCTACCGGGCCGTTATCATCGGTCACCGTCCCCGAAAGGAGGCCCGGCCCGGCCGCACTTTCCTTTGCCTGGCTCAAAGCGTCACCGCTCAGCAGCAACGGCAGCAACATGAAAGCCGAAATGCCCACCCAGGTGCGGAAATGCTTCTTCATTCCCAGATCCTCCTTCGTTCGCGATCCACCGGGAAGCTGTCAGGATCACTCATCCGAGCTTTCGGCAACGGTGGCGGTCGGCAGAGGAGCATTCACCGGCTGCTGCTCATCGCTACTGTAGAAACAAGGACCTACAGGGTAGACAACCGGATCATAAGTTCCATCCTTCCAGGCCGGGTCCCAGCAATCGCCCTGGGAAGCCTTATCCCATTTAAGTTTAGGCGTAGCCCAGGAGTCAGGGAAGGGGTGCGTCTCAGGTCGATGGCTGGCGTTGTCGTCGGCCACAAAGCCGGTGGGAAAGACCACCTTGAAGCCGAAACATCCCCCGCTCGGACACTCCGAGCGGTAGGACGACCACTCACAGATTTTGGAATGGGTGTCGTCGCAGGAATAGCCGATCGGATTGTTCTTTGGATCATCGTACTTGACACAGCCGCACTTTCCGTCTTGCCACGCGCAGAAGGAAGGCGGCCCGCAGGATTCTTTTCTGGCATCGTCGAAAAGATTCTTATGTCCCTTCAGGTTCATCGTGACTTCCAGGATGCCCGTCTTAGAATCATAAGTCCTGGTCCAGTTGTCATCCCACGGTAAGGTCATATTGTCGCAATGCAGCGGATAGGTCAGCACGGTGGCATTATCAAGCTTGTTGGTATTATTGGGGTTATTGTTGGTACCCGCCCTAATCATTCTCACGTGAGTTTCCACATCAAAAGTGACTTTAGGAAGGTTGCGCCCCACATAGAGCTGAAATGTGACGTTGGTGGTGGGCTTGGCATAAATCAGGAAGAAGTAGTAGTCGTGGTTAGCCAGGAATTCACTCACAAACTTTTTGCCCTCCCCGTATTGTTTGGCTGCCGATACGGTGGTGTCGATATAATACTTTCCGTTGTTGGCGATCATGGTGCTCCGCTGGCCGGTGGCGGCCCCCATCATCTTGATCCCTTGCGCCACGCCGGGGTCTTCACCATCATTCAGGTACTGCCGGTAGAGGGGCACCCCGTGGCAGAGAACCCCGTCAGCGTTCAAAGACCAATGATTGCGGGGATTATTAGGATCGTGTTCTCCCTTATCACTGAGTCCCGGATAGACCACGAACGACATATAGTCGTAGGGTGACTGATAGCACGACTGTTCCGAGAGACATTCATAGGGTGACTTGGGAGCATAGTAGAACTGGTCCTTGTTGACCGAGACGGTCCCGTTGGTCTCGCTGATCTGGATCGGGTCGGCCCCCTTCAGTCCGCTCAGCGACCCATCGTCATCGTTGAGCTCGGTCTGCCGGTCGATATCGGTAAAAGTCGTGCTGAAAAGCTCCTCGGCATTTCCGGGACGGGTGCAGTAGCTCTTCTTGAGGGCGGGCACATCCACCTCAAAGGTGCCGGGCTTGAAAAGCGGCACGATCACAAAGTGGCGAAGGTCCACATCATCGAAAAAGAGATTCCTGGAATGGAAGGCCGGCGGGTAGTAGAAACCGTTAGGCTGCTTCCAGCCGATCGCCGCATTGGGCATGACACATTTATCTTTAAGGGGATTCTCGGTAGCCTTCGGAATGCCGGGGGTTCGCCAGTAGAGGAAATTCGGGGTGCCGTCGCAGACCTCCCCGAGATCATTGCAGCCGGTCACTTCCCGTTTCTTGATGTGGACATAAGCGTTGGCTTCCTGATAGACGGGACCGTCGTAGATATTGTACAGACGCTGATAGACCGAGAAATTGTCAGTGGGTATGACAATTCCCTCGTCCTTTCCGGTTCCGTCCTGGACGCGGCAATACGCCCCCGGAGTACCGCTCATGCACACCAGCTGCGAATGGGTATCCGGGTTCACGGGTCCCCGGTCCTGGGCATAGAGGTTCTTATTGTCGTCCTGGGTCTGGCCGATGAAGACGCTCTTGCGGGTCACGGCCCAATACCGGTTGGGCACCTGGTCCCAACTGCCGCCGGAAACCATGGTCAAACCCCCATTGAGAACGTCGGTCAGGGCACTGTTGGTAAAAAGAAACCAGAAGGTCCGGAGCCATATGGCAGAGAAATTTTGCTGAGCCCAGTGAAAGGACGACGTGTAGGAATCAATCACGTTCACCGTGCAGTTGGCGGTCTTTCCCTTGCCGCATGTCGGTCCGAAGTTGGCGCAATCTTTGGTGTCGCATTTCATCGTCTGCAGGAACGACCCCACATCCAGGTCCGGGTAGCGTCCCCGATAAGTCAGGTCCTTGGAATATGCCTTGTAGTTCAGCTCGAAGGGATTGCTGATCGGCTGGAGGGCATGGTCATCGGGCGGCATATTGGGGGTTTGCACACCGTTGCAGACCCCCGGGGAATCAATGGTGATCAGGGAATACTGGGCCGTGGAACAGAAATTGCCATGAAAACGGTAAAGAGGAGCCGTTCCGTTGGTGATCCGTTGGATTCCGGCATAAGACTCCCATGACTGATCCCTGGAAAGACCGCTGATTCTGACCGGGGCGATCCAATAGCAGGCACCGCAGGTCCCGGCTCCCACCGCCATGTTGTCTTCAAAGGTGTTGTAGGCATTGGTGATATAAAACACGGAGGGATGAATATAATCGCTGCCAAAGGCGCCATAATTTGCCCGGTCAGGGTCTTCGTGTTCCACCCCGTCTTTATCTTTGTATTTGTAGAAGATTTGCTTTGCCATGATGCCGGGCACCTTGCGCTGATTGTCCCGGTAGTCCACTGCCGGCCGCGCATAGATGCCGATGTTGGCCACCAGCTTATTCCCGGTCTCCGTTCCTTCCGCCAGAAAATACCCGTGGCCAATGGACTTGTAGCCGACGTTACCCTTCAGCGTGACGCCCTGCGTGCCGCGGATTTCATACATCCGGGTCATGGACTCGTTGACCGAGCAGGCCGTGACATAGGTGGACAGGGTCCCCGGCTTGGAATTGTCGGAAGTGGGGACCTGCCTGGCCAGGTGGAAGTTGATCGGGCTGTGAGCCATCCGCCCCCCCTGGCCGAGTTGCATGAGTTCCACGCCCTTCATCTGGAATACTTTGAATCCCTGACGAGCGATGACGTGACCGCCGAAGTACCTCCCCGTGCTGCTATCCTCCGGCGATGGGAAAGGCTGATTGAAAGCTGCTCCCTCGGACACGATCCGAATGCTGCGGGTCAGCAGGGCCACCGCCGCCCTGGTATCGACCGACGTCATGTAGTCTTCTTTCTCTTCCTTATCAATATTGAGGCGGTCGGGGATTTGGTGTTTGGCGAGATCATATTTCTCGCCGTTATGAGGATAGCTCAAGGTGGTCTCCAAAGTTATCACGCTGTGGTCACCGCTGGTTGCGACACTCTTGATCTGCCGCATTTCCGAATGGTTGGGAATATAGTCGGTGGCTGTCACCACGATCCAGTCGCCCGCCTGCCAGGTATTTACTTTTCTGTCCAGGACCAGGTCTTTTGTATCCGCGGCAGCGCTTTCGTTGAGCCGGACCCAGCTCTGCCCCGATTTCATGCCAGGAGCGTCATCATGGGGGTTGACATCGTTATACTCCGCCCCCTTCTGCCCGAACATCTGCAGGCTCCCGCCGTATGAAACCGCCAGGGTCTTGAGCCCGAAGTAGCTCTCTGTTGCCAGACCTCCGGTGGTGCTATCATCCACCGGGAGCCTCTGATATTTATAGAAATAATCCTTCACGCCGCTGGGCAGGGTGATCTTCTTCTGCGGATCATCAATCCAGTTGTCAGGCCCCACCCCGCAGTTCGTCGTCTTGCATGTGATTCCGGCAGGCTGGTTGTCATCGCCATATAGGTGGAAGGTCACGACATTCCCGGGTTTCTTATTGCCGATGGGGTCCGTGGGACTCCCGACGATAAGACTCCCCTCGTTTTCAACCAGGATCGATTTGGCCCAGAAATCGATGGTTTGATCCTTAAAATTGAGAGTTCCGCCATTAACGATGTTGACAAAACCGTAATGGTAGGTCCCGGCGCCGACGGTGCAGGAGCTGTCGATTACGATATCCTCACCAGTGCCGTCCTGCAGCTTCCCACCTTCGCAACCGCTACCCTCGGCAGGTCCTTTGGCTTTTCGCGGTTTCTTCGGCCTCGGCGTCTCCACCCCGGTCGGAAGGCTGCGCGCGGCCGCAAGGACGATGGGCTCCGCCCCCGCTCCGGCCGTGGAGACCTGTCCCGAGGTCGGAACGGTCGCTGCTGCCTCGACGGGCAACAGTGGCGACTCCGGCGGGCTATTCCCCGCCTGGCCGGCGGGAACTGCCGTGATGAGTACAAATATCAACAACAATGGGAAAGCCCAGTTCAAGGAAGGTCTCATCAGTCGTCCTCCAGTTCAGATAATGTATAAGAACCATAATGCTCGTCACCGGCCTCGGCGCAACTATACCTAAGGACCGCTATCAATATTCATCCTCCTCTTCCTCCTCACCCGTACAGTTACCTGCAGAAAGGATTTCGCGGGGGGTCGTGAGGAAAGGCGATCGCCCGGCTCCAACCTGCCGCTCCAGTACAGCGCGGCGAAAGTTCGGCACCCTTATACACATGTTGCGTTTCGCTCCTCTCAACGCAACCTACCATCCTCGCGTTAGGGCCGATGCCCTCCGTAGGTTGCGTTGAATGAACATGAAACGCAACGGCAAGGGGAACAGCAGGACACCTGCCATAAGCGGTTTGAGACTTATGCCGCGCCGCTCTACTCCGGTAACGGCACCCGGGCGGACTGGAGAATGGTTCCGGAATCTCCGACCAGGACAAAAGTCCTCCGGCCGAAGGCTGCTCCATACAGGCCGTTGCTCGTCCCGGACGGGCGTTTCGTCCACGTTACGCCATCCGGCGAGGTGATGATGGTGCCGTTGTCACCAACCGCGACAAACGTCCTGGCGGCACGCTTGATTCCCCAGAGATAGGAGTCAACCCCGCTGGCTTGCTCATTCCAGGCGAGGCCGTCCTTAGACGTCACAACGGTGCCGCCCTGGCCCACCGCGGCGAACAGCGCGGCGTTATAATGGTATGCCACAGCCGAGAGATGGTAATCGATACCGGTCCATACCGACGTCCACTTCTTGCCGTTGGTCGAGGTCAGAACTCTGCCGTAATCACCGACGGCGACAAAGGTCTTGTTGGCATAGGTCACCCCCCAGAGGGTTTCATCGATCCCGTACCACCTTGGCGTCCAGGTGATGCCGTCGGGGGAGGTCATGACGATCTCCGGCCACCCCACCGCAACGAACGTCTGATTGCCGTAGGTTACCGCGTAGAGTCCGTGATCCGTACCCGTGTCCCGTTCCGTCCAGGTCACCCCGTCGGGTGAGGTGACCACCTGTCCGGCCCAGCCCACCGCCACAAAAGTACTGTTGCCGAAGGCCACTCCATAAAGATAGCTGCCCGCTTTCGACCATCTTTCGGTCCAGACTTTGCCGTCCGGTGAGGTCAGAATGGTGCCGTTGGCACCGCCGCTCACGGCGACAAAGGTGTCGTTGGCGTAGGTTACGGCGTTGAGGTAGCTTTCATTGCGCACGCGCCATTGATCCAGGGGATCGGCCCAGCCCTGGGAGGCAAACAACAGCAATACGATCACCAACGAGCTTCGGGTTTTCCACTTCATGACATTCTCCTCCAGTTCCTCCAGCCACTATTCACCAACCACCAACTGTTCCTGTGCCATGACGATATCGGGAACGTCCCATTTCTTCCATTCCATCAATTGCATGAAAGCACGGCGATAGAGGAGCGTCACCGTGATGTTGGCGTCTCCCGCCGCCGGCGGGACAAACGCAAAGGAGGTGCTGTCGCTGGCAAAAGCCGCCAGCCGATTGTCGCTCACCAGGATGATGTCGTTCCAGTAGGCCCCGGTCGGAAAGGCTCCTGTCCACCGTTCCCGGAGCAGCTTGGCGTAGGTCTTGCCGGGCAGCCCGGCATAGTATCCCCTGGCCGGGTCGCCAACGCCGCACCAAAAGGGCAGCTCCAGGCCCGCAGACTGTTTGAGCACCTCTCCTTCGGCATCTTTGGCCTCGACGAGAAGAATCAGATGGCGCAGGGGTGAGTCGGTGGGCACGTGATGCCCGGTCTTGTCGTTGGTGAGGGTCACGTTCACCACAACCTTGCCCTCCTGTCTCGCCGCCGAGGCTGTCATGGTGAGTGCGTTCTTAAGGAGGGTTTCGTCAACGGTCATGTCGTGCGAGTGGATGGCGGTGGCCGGTCGCTTGATTCCCTCTTTGCCGGGCGCGATATTTCGGACTGTCTTACCCTTCCAGACGGTCGGGGAAGGCATGTGGCATTGCTGGCAGGTTTTCGCCTTGCCGGATTTGGCCTTGCTGTAGGGGCTATCCAGCCACTCCCCGTAGGAATTATACACCACCGTCGACCAGAACACCCCGTAGTGGCAGGAGGCGCAGTAGCGGCTCTGCTTGAGCAGCGGCAGGTTGCTGTCGAGTCCGTCGACGTCGGTAAAGGTGCCAAAAAATAGCTGGGAGCGCTCGGGGTCATCGGTAAAGGGCCGCCTCAGGTCCATGGACTGGACTCCGGGCAGGGAGGGGAACGGCATCTTGTTCACCGGATCCAGCCGGACATTCGCCACTTTGTGACAGAAATCGCAGTGCACCCCGTATTGGTCCGCGCCGGTCACGGTGTTGGGATCCACGCTGCCATTCGTCGAAGCCCCAGGGATATGGCAGGCGGTACAGGTGCCGGTCGTTCCCGGAAAATCGAGCAGGTAGCCCGGCCCGTAATAGGGTAGCGTCGGGTCCGGGGGATAGGGGATGATGATATATTTCCACGACCACGTGCCGTAGTCATAGCGGGTTAGCGGGCTTTGGTTGCCCTCCAGGTCCGTGCCGTTGAACATGGTCAGGAACCGCGGGTTGGTGGCGGCCTTCATGTGGGCATCCTTCAGACTCATCTCCGTGATGGCCGTGTGGCATTCCGAGCATCCTCCGGCACCTTTCACGGTCTCGGGGGGGATCCACTGGTAGGCGGGATTGTCGTTGGTCTGGTGGCGTCTCAGTTCCAGCTTGAGGTCCTGGGCCGGAGCGGCCACTTCCCGAAGGACGGAACAGTAGTAACCCTGCTTCCAGGCACCGACGTTGATGACCTTGGCGGCAGGCGCTGTGAGCTGGAAAAAGCCTGCCACATCGGTACGTACTGATTTTGTCTTCCCCTGAATTCGGACGGTGGCCCCGGCCACCGGGCCGTTTTCATCGGTCACCGTCCCCGAAAGGAGGGCCTGACCCGCCTCACTCTCCATAGAATGGCCCAGATCGTACACGGTCAAGAGCAACAGGAGTATCACGCCGGCCGGGATGCTCACCAGGGTCATACACTTTCTCTTCATTGCCAATGTCTCCTTCGCTCGCAATCCACTGGAGCCCTTTCGTATCACTTGGCACTCGGGAGGGGGGCGTTTTGGGGATGTTTGCCGTCGGTATTGTAGCAACAAGGCCCCTGAGGGTAGACATCATCAGGATATTCCGATGGCAGGATCGACTTTGAAAACGAGTCGTCCCAGGAAAGGTCTTGGGAAGCCCTCTGCCATGTCACATGCCAATCGGGAGGAAAGGAGAGTTCCGGATCCGGCCGGTGAAGCGGTTTGTAAGAGACGTTGGAGCCTGGCATGGTGCTGTCATCAGCCACAAATCCAGGGGGAAACTTCACCTGGAACCCGAAACAACCGTTCTTGGGACACTCCGATCTAAGCGACGACCACTCGCAGATGCTGTCTTCGCAGGGGAACATGAGCGGATTCTTCTTTGAATCCGGATAATCGGCACATCCACACCTATCGCCTTTCCATTCGCAGAAGGAAGGAGGCCCACAGGAGTCTGCCTCACCTTCCTTGAAATCAGCCTCAAACTCTGTCAGTGTCAAGTCCATGGTGACTTCGAGGATGCCGGTGCTCGGTTTGTAGGTCCGGCTCCACCCCTTAGGCCAGACATCAGGGGTGATGAATTGCGCCGAGTCATGTTCGACCAGCACCTTAGCCGGATCGTCCCTCCTAATACCGACCCGAACCATTTCCAGATCAGTTTCAGCATCAAAAGTTACTGTATTATTGTCCCCCACGTACATCTGGAAGGTGACCCTGGTAGTAGGCTTGGCGTAAATCAAGAAGAAATTATATTTTTGATTCGCCTTAAATTCATTTCGAAAGGCCGCACTTTGCTGCTTGGAGGCCGACACCGCGGTATCGATATAATATTTCCCTTTGTTGGCTATCATGGTGCTTCGCTGGTACAATTCCGCTCCAAGCATTCTGATCCCTTGTTGCTCGCCAACCTTTTCTTCATCGTTCAAGTACTGCCTGTAGATGGGCACCCCGTAACATGTCCGGCTGTTAGCCCGCATATCCCAATTGTCCGGTCTGCCACTGGGAAGAACCACGGCCGACACATAGTCGTATGGAGACTGATAGCACGACTGTTCCGAGAGGCACTCGAAGGGTGACTTGGGAGCATAATAGAATTGGTCCTTATTGACCGAGACAGTCCCGCCCAAACCGCTCAACGACCCATCATCATCGTTGAGTTCCGTCTGCCGGTCGATATCGGTCCATGAATCGGCAAAAAGGGTTGCAGGAGCTCCGGGCGGATAGGTGCAGTAGGCTTTCGTGACGGCGTCCACATCCACCTCGAGGGTTCCGGGCTTGAAAAGGGGCACGATCACGAAGTGGCGGATGTCCACACCATCGAAGAAGAGGTTTTTCGAATGGAAAGCGGGCGGATAGTAGAAACCGTTGGGCTGTTTCCAGCCGATCGCTGCATTGGGCAGGATGCACTCGCCCTTCAAGGGGTGCTCGGTCGCTTTCGGAATGCCTGGGGACAGATGATAGAGAAAATTCGTGTTGTCAAGGCACTGGCCCGTGTTGTTATCGCAGCCAAAGACCTGGCGCTTCTTGATGTTGAGGAAAGCGTTGGCTTCCTGATAGACGGGACCGTCGTAGATGTTGTACAGACGCTGATAGACTGCGAAGTTCTCTCTGGGTACCAGAATCCCCTCGTCCTTCCCTTCCCCGTCCTGAACGCGGCAGAAACTATTGCGTCCCCCAACCATTTTCAGGCAGGCCAACTTCCCCATGGTATCATGGTTCACCGGCCCCTGGTTCTGGGCGTAAATGTTCTGTTTGTCGTCCTGCGTTTGGCCGATGAAGACGCTCTTTCGCGTTAGCGCCCAGTATCTGTTCTTCACCTGTTCCCAATCCCCGCCGGAGACCATGGTCAAGCCTCCGTTCAAAACGTCGGTCAGAGCGCTGTTGGTGAAAAGGAACCAGTTGGTCCGGAGCCAGATGGCAGAGTAATTCTGCGGAGCCCAGTGAAAGGAAGACGTGTAGGAATCGATGACGTTTACCGCACAATGCTCGGTTCGACCCTTATCGCAGGCCGGCGTGACGTCGGTACAATCGGTCGCGTTGTCGGGACAGATCGTCGCGTTCAGGACATCCCCCGTTTTGATGTTCGGGTAAAGGTCCAGGGCATTGTCCGGATCACCCGGGTTTGGTTGAAAGTACGCTGCTTCGAAGGGGGTTATGATCGGGTAGAGCATAGTCTTTTCGGGAGGAGGAAAACCTGGCGGCACGGGGTTGTGAACACCGTCGCAGCTCCCCGGGGAGTCAATGGTGATCAGGGAAAACATGGCTGTAGAGCAGGAGTTGCCATGGAACCTTTTCAGGGGAGCCGCTCCATGGGTCTTCTGTTGGATTCCGGCATACTTTTCCCATGACTTATGCTTCGAGAGCCCACCAATTCCGACCGGCGCGATCCAGTAGCAGGCACCGCAGGTCCCAGCTCCAACCGCCATGTTGTCTTCGAAGGTGTTGTAGCCGTTGGCGATATAGAATACGGAGGGATGGACGACATCGGTCGCAAATTTCCCCAGGTTTGATTGCCAACTAAATGCGGACAGGATGCCGGGCACCTTGCGCGGATTGTCCCGGTAGTCCACCGCCGGGCGGGCATAGATGCCGAGGTTGGCCTTCAGGATATTCCCCGTCTCCGTTCCCTCCGCCAGGAAATAACCGTGCCCGATGGATTTGTAGCCGACGTTGCTCTTCAGGATGGCGCCCTGGGTGCCGCGGATCTCGTACATCCGCGTCATCGACTCGTTGACTGAGCAGGCCACGACAAAGGCGGAATTCGGCTGGCCCTCGGCAGGAAGCTTCCTGGCCATGTGGAAGTTCACCGGGCTGTGAGTCATCCGTCCCCCCTGACCGAGCTGTTTGAGCTCCACGCCCCGCATCTGGAACGTCTTGAATCCCTGACGGGCGATGACGTGGCCTCCGAAGTACCTCCCCGAGCTGCTGTCATTCGGGGATGGGAGCGGTTGATTGAAAGCGGCACCCTCGGAGACGATCCGGATGCTGCGGGTCAGCAGGGCCACCGCCGCCCTCGTATCTACCCCCTCCATGTAGTTCTTTTCCTTGTCAATATTGAGGCGGTCAGGGATGTTATGTTTGGTGAGGTCGTATTTTTCGCCGTTGTGGGGATAGTCCAGAGCGGTTTTCAAAGTGATCACCGAGTGGTCGCCGTCGGTTCCGACGCTGTCGATCCGCCGCATTTCCGAATGGTTGGGGATATAGTCGGTGGCAGTCACCACAATCCAGTCGCCCTCTTCCCAGGTGTCGACCTTCCGGTCCAGGACCAGCTCGGTTCCGTTTGCGGCAACGCTCTTGTTGAGACGGACCCAGCTCTCCCCTGAAAAATCATCATCATGGGGGTTAGGGTCGTGAGACTCAGCCCCTTTCTTCCCAAACATTTGAAGGGTGCCGCCAAAGGAAACCGCCAAGGTCTTGAGGCCGAAATAGCTATCACCGGATAGTCTCTTATTCTTGCCGTTATTGTAGTCGATGTCATCTCCCGGGAGTGTCAAATATGCGTAAAAGTAATCCGATACACCACTTGGCAGCCTCATCCATTGCCCCCATTTGGACCATTTTTCTTTAGGGACGCCGCAGATCTTGGTCCCATCAGGGGCGGTGGTCTTGCAGGTGATACCGGCGGCCCCGGGGGTCTCGTTTTCCGCACCGTAGAGGTGAAAGGTCACGGTATTGCCTATTGGTTTGTGGAAACTCCCGACAATCAGACTCCCCTCGTTTTCAACCAGGATCGATTTGGCCCAGAAATCGATGGATTGATCCTCAAAATTCAGAGTTCCACCATTAACGATGTTGACAAAACCGTAATGGTAGGTCCCGGCGCCGACGGTGCAGGAGCTGTCGATTACGATATCCTCACCAGTGCCGACCTGCAGCTTCCCACCTTCGCAACCGCTGCCCTCGGCAGGCCCTTTGGCTTTTCGCGCTTTCTTCGGCCTGGGCGTCTCCGTCCCGGTCGGAAGGCTGCGCGCGGCCGCGAGGACGATGGGCTCCGCCCCCGCTCCGGCCGTGGAGACCTGTCCCGAGGTCGGAACGGTCGCTGCTGCCTCGACGGGCAACAGTGGCGGCTCCAGCGGGCTATTCCCCGCCTGGCCGGCGGGAACTGCCGTGATGAGCGCAAAAACCAGCAACAATGGGAAAATCCAGCTCAAGGAAGGTCTCATCAGTCGTCCTCCAGTTCAGATAATGAACAAAAACCATAATGAATGCTCGTCACCGGCCTCGCCGGAACCATACCTAAGGAACGCTATTAGTATTCATCGGATAAAGTCCTGCCCGACTTAACCCCAATCTTCTTCTATCTTAATGGTTTTTCCGGAAATTCATGGCAGCCCGGTCCTTCTTTCAAATCTTCAGAAACCATCGCTTCTTCCACATTCCCCCCTGCGCTATCCTCCGTGATCAGCTTTTTCGTCCTCTCATCGCCGCTGCCAGACGGCTGAACTGCCTCTCGAGGTTGGAAATCAGGCCCTGCAGTTGCTCCAGGTCGCCATCCCAGCCCGCCTGCTCCATCGCCTCAGCGGCTTTGCGCAAGATTTCGCCCCCCACCGTAGCGGCTGCGCCCTTGATCTTATGAGCCTGTCTTCCCGCTAGTTCCCCCTTGCCCTCCTCCACGAGCTCCCGCAATTCTTTTAGTTGGGCGGGCATATAGCTTAAGAATTCTTCAATGATCATCCCAACCATTTCTTCGTCCCCCGTGAGCCGATCATAGAGGGCTTTCTCGTCAAAAACCGGTAATGCCTGCGCTGCCGGATCACCGGCCGTCGGCAGCCGCCCATCGGGAGGAAACGAATGCGGCTCCGCCTGATCGGCATGGGTTTCCCGCGCCAGCCATTTTTCCAGAACATCAGCCAGGGCCTGCGGTTTGATCGGTTTCGAAAGGTAGTCGTTCATCCCGGCTCGCAGGCATTCCTCACGGTCTCCCTTCATGGCCAGCGCGGTCATGGCGATGACAGGGACCTTGTGGTTGGCAACTCCCGACCGGGGGTCACGGATGCGACGCGTCGTCTCAAATCCATCCATGTCCGGCATGTGGCAATCCATCAGCACCAGATCGTAGGGAACGGCCTGCAGCGCCTGCAGCGCTTCCCTGCCAGTCGCCGCAACCTCGGCCTGGTAACCCAGTTTCCTGATCATTGTCAGGGCCACCCGCTGATTGGCTGCATCATCCTCAGCCAGCAGGATGCGGGCTCGGTGCTTCGAGGTCTCGGAGAGGGTGTGGCGGGTGATCAGAGCAGCGGGACGGGATGGCTCTCCCCGCTGCTCTCCTCCCAGAATCAGCGCGAGACAGTCGTGGAGCTGAGCCTGACGGATCGGTTTTGAGAGGTAGGCAGCAAAACCGACGTCCCTAAGCCGCCTGGCATCTCCCCGCAGACCGAGCGAGGTCATCATGACCAAAACCGTTTCCCCGCAGTCCGGATCAGCCTTGATGCGTCGGCCGAGTTCTTCCCCGTCCAGCTTCGGCATTTGCATGTCGATGAGGGCGGCACGATAAGGATCGCCCTCCCCTGCCGCCTCCCGCAGCATGGCGAGGGCCGTTTCCCCATCGGCCGCCTCACTGAACCGGCACCCCCACCGGTCGAGCAAGGTGGTGATCAACAGCCTGTTGGGTGCATGGTCGTCCACCACCAGGACGCGGGCTCCGGTCAAGGCGGCAAGGGCCACCGGCGGTGGCTGTGCATCTGGTGGCTGTTTTTCGAACTCAACGCTGAACCAGAAAGTGGACCCCCTGCCCTGCTGGCTCTCGACCTCGAGGCGACCGCCCATCAATTCAACCAGTTGCCTGGAAATGGTCAACCCCAGGCCGGTACCACCATACGTCCGGGTGGTGGAACCGTCTGCCTGGGTGAAGGCAGAAAAGATAACCCCGAGCCGGTCGCGGGGGATGCCGATGCCCGTATCCGAAATGGAAATGCGAATCCGCGCCGCTCGCTCGTCCTCGCTTTCCAGGTCAGCGCGGATGGTTACCCAGCCGCGAGGGGTGAATTTGACCGCATTCCCCACCAGATTGACGAGAATTTGACGAAGACGTCCGGGATCACCCCGCAGCAGGGAAGGCACGTTGGGATCCATCAGGCAGACCAGTTCGAGACCCTTTTCCTGGGCCTTGACGCTCAATAATTCCGTTGCATCCTCCAGGGTCAACCGGAGATCGAAATCAAGAATCTCCAGATCCAGTTGCCGCGCTTCGATCTTGGAGAAGTCCAGGATATCGTTGATGATCGCAAGGAGCGCCTCGCCGCTGGTGCGGGCCAGGGCGGCAAACTGGCGTTGTTCTTCCGTCAGAGGGGTGTCCAGAAGCAGCTCGACCATGCCGATAACCCCGTTCAAGGGCGTTCGGATCTCGTGGCTCATGTTGGCGAGGAATTCGCTCTTGGCAATGCTGGCCAGTTCGGCGACGACCGCCATTTGGTTGGCCCGGGCGATGGCCATTTCGAGCTGGCGATTGGTCTCGACAACCTCATCCAGAGCCTGTTTGCGCTCGGAAATGTCCCGTATGGACTCGATGGCACCGACGATTCTGCCGGCGGAGTCGTAAAGCTTTGCGGCAGTACCATAGAGATGAGCCCCACGGCCTCCGTAGAGCTTCGAAACAAAGATATCCCCCCAAAGAACGTCACCTTTGCGCACGACCTTGTCATACTGCTTCTCGATCGTCTCCTGCGGCATGAGGACGAGATCGATCAGAATCGGTTGGCGCTTGCCATAGAAGGGGATGGCATATTCATAGTTGCCTTTGCCGAGCATCTCTCGCTTGGAAACACCGGTCATTTCCTCGATAGCCTTGTTCCAGGCGAGCACCTTCCCCTCGTGGTCGATCATCAAGGTTGCATCGGGCAGGAACTCGATCATATCGTTCAGGCGCTTGTTCGTCTCATTCAAGTCGTGTGCCGCCCGCTTGCGCTCGGTGACATCCCGAACCACACTCCACATGAACCGGGCGCTCCCTTCCTCTGCGGGAACCACATAGGCCTCCAACTCTACCGGAAAGACTTCACCATTCCTGCGAATGTATTCCTTTTCGTAGACCCCCGAATAACCCTCTCTGAGCAGACCGCTCTGCACAATCTCTTCCTGCTCCCAGACCCACCACCGTTCAGGGGTTAGCTGGTAGAAGTCGTGCTTTTCTTTGAGCTCTTCCAGGCTATAGCCCAACATCTTGCAGTAGGCGGGATTGGCATCCACGATTCTGCCGTTGATCTCAGTAAACACAATGCCGTCGCGGCTGCCTTCAAACAGGTCCCGGTACCGTTGTTCACTCTCACGCAGGGCCTTCTCAGCGCGTTTGCTCGCGGTGATGTCCCTGATCGTTCCCTGCATCCCAATGACCCTCCCGCTGCCGTCTCGCCGGGCAATCGAGGTAACGAGAGCGCTGAACAGCGTGCCGTCCTTTTTCAACAACTCAACGGGGTATTCCCTGGTGAAACCCTCTTCGAGGACACATGCCACAAGTTCAGCCCGTGCTTCAGGTCTGGCATAGGTGTCTGCAACCTGGGTCTGAAACAGCTCCTCCCTGCTGTCGTAGCCGAAGAGATCCACCAGAGCATCGTTAAAGTCGACAAATCGGCCGTCCAGGGAGGTAATAAAGACGCAATCCAAGGACGTGCCAAAAAACGCCCGGTATTTCTCCTCGCTTTGCTGCAGTTCGCTGGTGCGCTCGCGCACCAGCAGCTCGAGATCGGCCCGCCGTTTACTCTGGAGGCCAACAACAACTGATATCACCGCGGTTAGCAGAAGACCCGTCAAGCCCGCCACCAACCCGGCCCGATTGACATTGGCGGCGAGGAATGACGGTCCTGGTTGGACGACCACAGCATAGGCCTTGCCAAAGACAAAGACGGGCGCTACGACGGCAAGGCCGGAAGCATGAGATGGCAGTGAGTCGCGGTCGACGGCAGAAGTCGAGGCCTCGCTCGAGGACGACAAGATTCTGATTCTCGGCGACCGTCTGGCGTCTAACTGGAGCAGATCCAGGGTGAGGACCGCTTTGTCCTGGCCCGGTCGGGTCAGGGCATGGGCAAGCAGCGCCTCGAAGCGGAGCTCGACTCCGACCAAACCTTTGATGGCCGCCTCCGATCCGGCTTCGACAAAGACCGGCCGAAGGATGAGCACCCCCTGCAAAGCCCCGGTTCCCGGGACCAGAATGATGGGATCGGTCGCCGTGGTCAGCCCCGTTGCGATGGCTTGTTCCAGGGCCGCGCGGCGGGTAGGCTCCGAGGCCAGGTCGTAGCCCAGGGCCCGTTCGTTGCCTCTCACCGGAACGATGCAGTGCACGGGGTAGTGGTGGTCCCGTGCTTCGCTGGAAACCGGCCGACCGTGAGCGTCCTTCTGGTAGATCGCATAGTCCGGCAGCCCCTCGCGGCGCACCGCCTGCTCGAACTGGAGCCTGTCCGTTCCGGGCACCGCCGGGATCCATTCCCAGGCCTGAGCGACCTCGCTCCTCACCAGGGCAACCGTGTAGACCTCAAATTCCTGGCGCGTCACCGCTCCCTTCTCGGCCTCGAAGAACCGCCCGAGCCCCTCAAGCTGGTCATCCTGGAGTTCCTGGAAGACCCCCATGACGCGTTCCGCCTGAGTCTGAGCCAGTTGGGCAAACCTGGTCCGCCGTGAGAATTCCTCACTGTCGTGCGCCCAATAAGCAGTCCCAAGGGTGAGTACCAGCCCGGCGGCAGCGGTCACCCACGCCTCGGCATGGCACAACCGCCCTTGGCGATCCATGGGCGCACTCCTTCGGCGCTCCAGCATGACACTGCCGGTCAGCAGAATCACGAACAGGGCAACGGTCGTGAGGACCGGAACGAGCCACGAGCGCGTCAGGGCGGCCTGCCACGCCTTCGCCTCCATGTCCACGCCGACCACCAGGACCACGCTCCCCGTCCGCGGGTCCAGCACCGGCGCAAAGGCGGAGACAAAGGTCCCATACTCGTCGGTATAGGGTCCCACGCTCTGGATTTGGCGGGTCCGAAAAACATTGATCAGGGCGGCGGGCGGTTTTTCATAAGCCGTCCCAGGAGGCGAGGCAATCGGGTCACTTTCATCGAGGCTTTCCGGGCCGAACACGACTCGCCCATGATGGAGCGCCATGCTGTAAATACAGCGCAACCGCAAGGCTTCAGCATACGCCATCAGTTGGCCGCGAAGCCGCTGAAAACCGGGATTGCTCCTGTCCTCCACCGTGAAGGATAGAGCCTGCACGCGTTCGATGTTGATTGTGCCGGCGACAAGTGCCGCCTGCTGGAGTAGTCGATCTCGCTCCCTGGCATCGGCCGTCCGCTCGAACAAGTGGCCCATCCACCAGCCGCCAGCCACCAGGATGACCGCCGAAAGGAACGTCAACCACCGCCGGAAGGAACCCGCAACAGGGAGGGCGCCGTCGATTCGCATAATCATATTCTCACCTGATCCAGGGGATGCATGCAGCAGCGGTCAGGAACAATCGGAAATCTACACCGCCTTCCTGCACCGTGTCATTCTCGGCAGACCTGCTGCCTTTCCTCCAATTGAGTTTATACTGCGCACGGGTAACATCTGAACTATTGTCATCTCGAACGAATGTGAGAGATCTTAAGATTTCTCCCTACGGTCGAAATGACAGGAATCCCGGATTCCAGCCTTTCGCGGTACAGAAGGTGTCCAAAAAGCCGCTCAATACGCCATCTCGGCAATTTTTTTGGCCAGGGTCCAGGGGGGATGCCTGAAAAAACCTGGATTCCCGCCAGAAGCATGCGGGAATGACGATTCGGGGGTTCCTGCGGGATTCACTGCATGGGCCCTCAGTTTGGGTTTCTTGACGCCACCTCAGGCCGATTTACCGGACCAGGGACAACGGAGCGAACCGGCAGGATCTCCCGAACCGGCCTCGACAGGTGCTGCCCCGATCATCGCCGCCCCCGGCCTGGGGGCAATAGTATTGAGTCAGGCGATGTGAGTCCCCTCTTGAGGGGGGGCTAGGGGGGTATAAGGGGTTGTAAACACGTCAGCAACACCCCCCTTCACCCCCCTCAAAGGGGGAATTTGCCCTTGGCGAGTTCCTTATTTCAAGAGCATTGGGGCCTGGAGGGTCCTGGTGCGTTCGTCCGTACACATCATCCAGGCGGACGATGTCGTCTTCTTTCAGATAGCTGCCAGTTTGGATTTCGATGAGCTCCAAGGGAATCATGCCGGGATTCTCGAGACGATGGACGGCCCCGAGCGGAACATAGGTGGACTGGTTTTCCATGAGGATCATCTCTTCGGCGTCTCTCGTTATTCTGGCCGTGCCTTTGACGACGACCCAGTGTTCCGCCCGGTGGTAGTGCTTTTGAAGGGAGAGTTTGGCCCCTGGATTGACGGTGATGCGTTTCACCTGAAAGCGATCGCCCAAATCAATGCTCTCGTAAGCCCCCCAGGGCCGGTAGACCTTGCTGTGGACTCTGGCCTCTTCCCGCCGGCTTGCCTGGAGTCGGGCCACGATAACATCCACTTCCTCCGCCCGGTCGAAGGGTGCCACGAATACCGCGTCTTTGGTTTCAATGACCACCAGGTTGTCGACACCAACCGCAGCGACCATGCGACTGCCGGCATGCAGGTAGCTGTTGCTGACCTTGTGGGCGATGACATCGCCGATCAGGACATTGCCCGCTTCATCCTTCTGTTGCACCTTGTAGAGGTCGCTCCAGGCCCCCAGGTCTCGCCACTGAATATCCAAAGGCACGACCACCCCCCTCCTGGTCCTCTCCATCAGGACGGCATCGATGGAGCCGCTCGGACAGGCATCGAACGACTCCGGGTCGAGGCGGAGAAAATCCATATCCCGCGAGGCCCTGGAATGTGCCCGTGTGCACCAGTCCAAGATCTCCGGCGCCAACTGCCCGAGTTCCTCCAATAAGACCGAGCTCTTGACCATGAGGATGCCGCTGTTCCAAAAATGGCGTTGCGACTTCACGAACGCCACCGCTGAGGCGGCGGTCGGAGCGGCGGCGAACGAAAGAACCCGATAAGCCCGGCACGTTGGTGAAGCCGTGGCTGACCCCGGATGGATTTCGTCGCCCTGTTCGATATACCCATAGCCGGCAGAAGGCTCGCTCGGGGGGACGCCGAAAGCAATGATCTGCCCCTGTTCGCAGAGACTGCGAGCGCCGGCGACAGCCTCTGTCAGGGGAGTGATATTTCCAAAGAAATGATCCGCCGGGAAGACCAGCATGATGGGATCTTCGCCGCCCTTCCCGGCTTCCAGCGCCGCTGCCGCCAGCGCTGGCGCGGTGTTCCGCCCGATGGGTTCGAGGATAAGCGATCCGGGTTTCACTCCAACAGCCTGCAGCTGAGCGGCAGCCATGAACCGATGCTTCTCGTTGCACAGGACAATGGCCTTGTCCAGGCCCTGAAATTCCGCAAGTCGAACCACCGTTTGCTGCAGCAGAGAAAGCTCCCCGCCCATCACGGCAATCACCTGCTTAGGATATAGCTCGCGCGACAGCGGCCACAAATGGGTCCCGAAACCTCCGCAAAGGATCACCGGAATGATCATTGCCTCTCCTTTTTCATCAAAGCCTTATCTTAAGCCGATCTTCTGAAATACTTCGTCATGTCCCCGGTAAGTTTATTCAATAAGCTGTCAGCTGGATAACGTTCAGCGCAGCCGCATCAGTCGGTGCAGCGTGATCTCCGGCGGACAGAAGAAGCGCACCGGCAGGCACGATGACCCGGTCCCGCGCGAGGTGTAGCCGGGCATGTGTTCGAATTGCCAGACGCCTCCCACATACTTGCGGGCGCAGTTGGCATTGGTCAGAATGGCGATGCCACCCGGCAGACAAATCTGGCCGCCGTGAGTGTGGCCGCAAAGGTAATAATCCATACCGGCCCGGGCTGCCTCGGCAATGAGCTCGGGCGAATGGGCCAGCAGCACTTTTAGTTCGTCCGCCGGAAGGTCGCGGTTGGCTCTCTCCAGGGCGGCAACACCATAGAAGTGAGCGTCGTCCAGCCCCAGGAGATGAAGGACAGCGCCCCCGCGCACCAGGCGGACGGTTTCGTTGAGCAGCATGCGAATACCGCACGCTTCGAGTTCAGGCACCATTTCCAGAAAATCATGGTTGCCGAGGATCCCATAAATGCCATCGGGACATTCGAGGGAAGCGGCAAGCCGTTTCATTCCGGTCAGGCAGCGGTCATGATCACCAAATGTATGAAAGCGATAGTCCCCGGTTAGAACACACACGTCAAAACGTAGCTTCTTGATGATTCGGATCAGCCTCTCTCCGCGGTCGGGCATGCCGTCGATGTGAATGTCGGAAAGCTGTAGAAAACAGAAACCTTCGAAAGCCTCCGGCAGGTTCTCCAGCATGACGTCGACTTCCACTATTTCAAAGTCGAGAGCATTCCGCTTCCCCACTCTTAACAGCCTCAAGGCCCTCAGCAGCATTTCGAGAACTGCCGGTATCAGCCGACTGTTCTCCCAGTGGAAGCCTCCAAAGCCCTGGCCAAAGAACCTCGCGGAATGATCCACCTGGAGCCTGAGCCGCTTCGCCAGGTGATCCCGGCCGAGGCGATGATCGAGTTCTTCAAAGAGACGGGGTTGATTGCCGGTCATTGTGAGCCTTTAAGGGTTTCTATCGGAACGCCGCAGCGTACAGTCCTCTGCCCAGAATCTTCAAGTCTCCCCACAGCGAACGGGAAACCGCGTAGTAATTGTCGATGACCATCTGTTCTTCCCACTCGAGGTCTTCCCGCGCCTCCAGTTCCCACAGGTGAAACAGTCCGACCGGAGCGTTCCGCCTCATCTCACGCCATTCCTCCGGCAGCTCGCCCAGCTCACTCGCTGCCAGGGCCGAGACTCCCACCAGGCTCAACTCACCCCGAATGACATTAATCAGTCCCGGGAGCTTTCGCACCAGTCGATTGCGGCTCCTGAAGGCATAACGGGTGAAGGGCACCGGGAGCACTTTGCCTTCCAGGTTCCGCTGTTCTTCACTCCCGAAGCGCTCCTCCAAAACGAGGTATCGCCTGGACGGAAAAGCGAGATGATAAAGGTAAAGAATCGCCATCAGCGGCAAGGCTGGAATCAGCAGGACGATTGCCAGGGCCAGGTTGAGCAGGCGGTCTCCGTGGGCAGAGACGGTCTTCTTCTCGAGGTCACCGAGAATCAGATCATCCCCCAGCTGGATGCTCAACAAGCTGGGAATCTGGACCATCCAGTTCTTTCTGACGATCACCGCCTTCAGGTCGGTATGCGGACCGACGTAGGTACGATCCAACACCAGGCTTCCCTGAACGGCGGCGCCTTCATCCACAATCACCTCATCGCCGACGACACTGCCGGAACCTATGACAGCACCACTCTGAAGATTGCAGTGGTCGCCGATGAGCACCGGCGCCTCGAGCCGGACCGTGGGATGAATGCGGCAGTGCCTGCCCACCCAGACCCCGGCTGCCACCATCTTGCCAGGAATGATCAGGCCTGGGAACTCGCCGCCCAGGACGCGCTGATTGACCCTGTGAAGATCTATCGGAGACTGAATCCTCTCCAAACTGCCAGCCGCCTCACAGACTTTGAGGGAAAGGGCGGGGCTCGACGGAATCTCGCATCCCGCTGACTGGTCCTGAACAGGCTGCAGGCTCTTCATCAACCAGAAGGCTCGCCGGGTCATGAGGAAGGGGTTGCCCTCCAGGCTGCACAAATCTTCTACCGCGAGCGTTTCAAGGTCGCTGCCGTTGCTCCCGGTCGAGGGTCGCACCAGACAGATATCCCCCAGCTCTTCGCGGCGCATGTTGACCAGGCTGGAAAGATCGAAGTCGGTAACGAGGTCTGACGGCAGGCAGAGAAAGTGGCCTTCGAGCCGGGACGGGTCGAGATGGCCCAGGGAATCGACAAGCCCACGGTAAGTGCTGAGCAGGGAATAGGAGAGCTGCACGCCCCAGCGGGAACCATCGCCGAAGTAGGCTTCCGTCTCAAACGGCCTGTGCTTCAGAACCAGCAGTATCTCCTTGATTTCATGTCTCGCCAGGAGCTCGATGAGATGCTCCACCAGAGGCTTCTTCACGACCGGCAGCAGGAATTCGGGGAGCCATGACGTGACCGGGGCCAGCTCGGCGGTCTTGGTGGTTGGGAGAATCACCGCCTTCAAAGGGATGGCTCCTTCATCAGTAAGCCCCTTTCCCGAGCAGCACCGCCGGGATCGTTTTCAGGAGAAGCTTGATATCTCCCCAGAACGACTGGTTTTCAATGTACTGCACATCCAGCCGGACCTGCCCCTTGAAGTCAATCTCACTGCGACCGCTGACCTGCCAGATGCCGGTGATGCCGGGAATCGCATCCAATCGGCGTCGGTCCGTATACTCATATTCCGCGACTTCTTTGGGAACCGGTGGGCGCGGTCCCACGAGCGACATGTCCCCCTTGAGCACATTCCAGAGCTGCGGCAGCTCATCGACCGACAGCTTGCGAATGAGAGCGCCGACACGGGTAATGCGAGGGTCTCGCTTCATCTTGAAAATGATTCCGCCCGATTCGTTCCGGTCAAGAAGCTCCTCTTTCATCTTGTCCGCGTCAACGATCATCGACCGGAACTTGTACATGGTGAACAACCGTCCCCATTTACCGACCCGGGTCTGTTTGAAGAAGACGGGGCCCGGGCTGTCGAGCTTGATCGCCAGGGCCGTAAGGAGGAAGAGCGGGATGAGGAGGATGAGCATGACAGCGGAGACCACAAAGTCGAGGAGTCGTTTTACGAAGTAGGTGGATTCCGTTACCCAGATCCAGCTGTACTTCTTGAAATAGAAATAGGCTGTGCCGCGGAACCTGGCCAGGCGTGCGCCGCCTTTGGCATATCGCTGGTAGAGCTGCTCCACCAGCTCCGGATCAGCCCGGCTCTGCTGACCGGCAGGCTCAGGGCGGACCCCATTCGGCGCCGTCGACTGGTGACGGACCGACCCTTCCGCCGCAGCTGCCTTTCTCTCCGCTGGAGCTTTGCCCGGTTCACCTGTCATGGACCAACATCCTCAAATGGCATGATCACCACAGCTGACAGGGGTTGGCCCATCGCTGCGGCCTGTCGCGCCGGCGGCCGCCGACGCAGGAACCAATCCATGGCCAGCACTGCCCGCATACACAGTATCGGCAGGCGCTCTACTTAACCTTAAGATGAACCACCCCGGCCGGAATTGCCAAGGTCGGGCACCACTGGAGTCCCTTCCCCCGGCGGCGCAATCCGTTACCGGGAGCCACGCTCAAAGACCCGCACGGGCTTTCAGCTCGAGCAGACCGGGGCCGCGATGGAAGTACATGTGAGGCGAATCAACCCCCAGCAGCATGAAGTAGCTCTCGATGTCATCAAAGAGCACGGGTTGCGTTGGGTGCGTGTATTCCTTCTCCCGCCTCAGAAATTCCTCCCAGATGGCCAAGGCATGGGGATTTCCGTCGAACCCGTGCTGCTTAGCCTTATCGCACAGGAACATGGCGCACGAAATGGGAGGGAGGCTCCAGATACAGCCTCTATCCCCGAGAAAAACGCAATTCGAGGTGCGGTTCGGTTGTTCCAGCCTGCGGAAAAGCGCGGCCACCTGGTCCGGAGTCGAAAGCAGATAGGTGAGGACCTGGTCGGCAAAGAACGTGATGATACTCTCGAACCCGCAACAGGCGCTGACCCCGCTGTCGAAGCAGGCAGCCCGGCAAAAGGCGCCGAAATACTGCTGCTGGAAGGCTGCCAAGTCCTCGCGGAACTCGACATAGGTGCTCAAGCTTTCCTGCAATTCCTGCCCCTGGAGGTCGGTGAGCTGGCGGCACGCCTGCTCGATGGCTTTGAAGCTCACCCACTGATCTCGCTGGTACTCGCTCACATGGTCCAGATTCATGGTTCAATCCTCATCAACTCACATCAGCTCGGGAAACGGCAGGTCATGCACGAAGAGATAGAAATGGTAAGGGTCCACCAAGGCATAGATCCGATCCGCAACGGCTTCAATGATTTCCCGATCCGCCGTCGCAATCAGTACCAGGCGGTCTTTCCTCTTCCTGACAGTCTGAATGATATACGCATCCGCCGTATTTCCCAGGTTCTTGTCGGTAAAAATGATTTCCGTATTCCCCTGGCGGTCTCGTGAATCCTGCTGCCCGTCAAAAACCAGATAGATCTTCCGGAAGTGCTGGCTCTTTCTCACTACCGCGGCGGTGAACTGCTCCCTGACAGCAGACAGCACCGCAGCCGCGGGCGCTTGACTCTTTCCATGCACCGTGAGAAGGATGTTGTAGCCGTCCACAAAAAGGTCGTAACGCTTGCTTTCGCGGGTTTTCACCAGATCGTCGAGGTTTTCAGCGCGGCGGAGTCCCGGCCACCGATCCTGGCGCACCTCGGATTGGGCATAGAGGTGCTCCATGATTTGGCGTTTCTTGTGTTCAACATCCTCCAGGATGGCCTGCGGATCGCTGATCAATCCCAACTCTGCCAGTCGTGCGAGGAGGGTGTGAAGCTCCATCACACGGGGCAGATTCTCCGGGAGTGCCTCGAGGAGTCGGATTTGCCGGGACAGATCGGTCACAGGGCAGGATGGCGGCTCGAACCGGAGCACCTTGTCGATGCCGGGCAGCTTGAGCAGCTTTTCCTTAGCCTGGAGGAGGGCCTCTTTCGAGCGCGTCACCGCACTGTGAACGACGAGGGATTCAGCATGGATGCGCTCGATTTCCCTGAGGTACAGGTCCACCTGGATCAACTTCTGGCGAACCGCCGCAACCAGCCCGTATTCCTCATCCGCCCGGCGCTGGAGCACAAACGCCTGCTCCGTTCGCCGCAACACCGATTCGAGCGAGCCGTCGGCTTCCCCCAGCACCGGGTCATACACCGGCTCATAACGCTTGAACCACTCCCGGCGCAGGTCCGCCACTGCCTTCTGCCGTTGTTCGCCCTGCTGCTCTTCCTGTTCAGTAAGTCGTGCCCGGAGTTCCTCCTGCTCCTTGCGAAATCGGAGCAGCTCCTGTTGCAGCTGCAATTTTTCCTCTTCGGTCTTGTTCAGCTTCGCTTGGAGCTTCGCACATCGCTCCTCGAGTTCCCGCAGCTGCCTGGCCTGCCCGCGGGCCTCTCCGTGGCGGCGGTCTACCGCAGCTCCTTCCTCGCCGGGTTTGATGGGCGGCAGCCAGTGCGCGGCCTGCGGAAAATGCTGCACAAACTCAAGCCACAAGGCCCAGAACGGGGTAATGGGAACCACCAGTTCGCTCTCAATCCGCCGCTCCCAGAAATCCTCGTCGACCAGCTCCTGAAACTCCGCCTCGTCCCGATAGCCGAGGATCGTGAGCGCAGCGTAGAAACGCTCGGGACCGATGAAGTTCTTGAGGCTCTGCCGGTTATCGAGCAGAAAGTCGCGGTCGAGCATCTCCAGAAAAGCCACCGTGGTCAGCTGTTCCTGAGCCCAGAGCAACAGAACATCGTTGAACAGCGCTTCGTCTGAGCGGATGAGGCGCTGCAGCCGGGCCACAATCTGCGGCTGCCGCAGAATGCGATTCAACTTGTTGGCAGGAACCGTGAAACCTTCCAAAACGGCTGCCTTCAGGGTAGGATTGCTCCTCAGCAGCTCGCCCCAGGTTTCTACCGAAAGGTCTTTGATCAGACCTTCGAAGAAGCTTGCAGGCAGCGTGGGCGGCACCCCCCCGGCGCGCAGATCATCAGGCATGTGGGGCTCTCTTCAAACACTCACGGCAGAGGAATAACATGATCGACCTGTCCTTTGTTACGACCACCGTTGCCACCGACGAAGAAGCATTGACCATCGCCAGGACTCTCGTGGAAGAGAGACTGGTTGCCTGTGCGCAGATCATTCCCCGGATCCGCTCAATCTATCGCTGGAAAGGGGAGGTCTGCGACGAGGAGGAACGGCTGCTCCTCATGAAAACCCGGTCGGACCTCGTTCCCATTCTCCAGAACCGCATCCGTGCCCTGCATCGCTACGAAGTACCCGAAATCGTTTGCTTCCCCATCGCTTCCGGGCTGGCCGAATACCTGAGCTGGGTGGTCGACAACACCAGAGAAAGCGCCGGAGACTGAGGCTCCAGCAGCCGGCCCTATGGCGTTATCCTGATACGAACACACGCGGCGCGTGCCCCTGGTCCTTCCCATTCAGCCTTTTCCAAGGCCGGGTCCGACCCCATTTTTCGGGAGGCGCTGGGTCCCAGTTTGAACTCAGCCTGGTCAGAAGGATACCCGACCAGCGGCACCATCCTGCTCACTTCCCCTCCATCGCCACCACAAAGGCGTCGGCGAAACCGGTGCTGCGCAGACGCTGCATTTCCTGTTGAGCGACCAGAATGTCTCGAAAAGAACCGACCTGGACCCGATAGCCATACCCGTCTCGGTCGGCAAAGGGGAGGATCTGAATGGCGTTATAGCCCGGCTGCATCCTTTCCTTCAGGCGACTGGCATTGTTCTGATCCCGGAAGGCCCCGATCTGGATGGCAAACAGGCCGTAGCGGAACGACGGAACCGGTGCCACTTGCCAGTAGGTGTTGCCCGCAAGGTGCTGCGCGGAAGCCACCTGTACCGCTTCCACCCGCACCGGTGCGAGGCCGGGTGTGGCTGACCCCAGCTCTTGCGCCGCTCGCCAGGACAGGTCGATGATACGCCCGGCCACAAACGGGCCGCGATCGTTGACGCGCAGGATGATGGATCGGCCGTTCCGCTTGTTGGTCACCTTGACCATGGTACCGAGGGGCAGGGTCTTGTGGGCGGCGGTCATTGCATTCATGTCATAGGGTTCCCCACAAGAGGTTGGTTTGCCATGGAAGTCAGTCCCGTACCAGCTCGCCAGCCCCTCCTCGACATAGCCTTCGGCCGAGGGCAGGGGGTAATACCAAACGCCTTTGATCTGGTAGGGCATTTGCGTGCGGAGGCCGGAGGAGGGCGTGAAGGGCTTGGTCGACGGGACCTTCCTGCCGCATCCAACCATCACCAGCGCCACCACGAGACCGATCCCCACCTGCCTTAGGAACGGCAAGGTCACCAGTCGCCCCTGGTCAAAGCACATCCCACCCCCGCATCACCCTGCACCGTTCACCCTGCAACGTACACCCTTCACTTTTCACTCACATCCACACATTGCCGTTTTTCTCCATTTTGGCGAGGTCTTCGAAACGGATGTCAATGCCGAGGATGCCGACGATTTCTTCCAGTTCGTTGGTAATGGGTGACGACACGGTGATGCACAGCGCCCCCGTATAGCGGGAGGTGTAGAAGTCCGTGACATGGACCCTGCCATTCTTCATGGGCTCGATGAACCAGGGGCGGTCGGAAAGGTCCTCGCCCACCCGGGCACTCTCGTATTTGGCCTTGTCGGTGATGTGGGTGATATTGCGGGTGACCTTTCGGCCCTCGCGATCGGTGACGTAGAGATATTGGATGAAAGGATTGAGATCCAACAGGGCCTGGAGCACTGTTTCCTGCAGGATGGGATTCATGCTCCGGATAGCCTCGCTTTCGACGACTTCCTCCACCAAGTGGGCAGCCAGGGCATAGGCCTTTTGTTTGAGCAGGTCGAACTCGCTCACAAAGTACTCGGGCAGATAGCGCCGCGCCCAGCGCTCCAGTTCCTCGGTGGAAATCGAGGTGTTCCGCCCCTGCTCGTATTCCTGCATGACCCGCTTGTAGATTTTCGCAATGCCGGGATGCCGCTTGTCCAACCGGCGGTCTTCCTCCAGGCCCAGGCGCAGATTGACCCAATAGGCGATGCTGGCAATCCCGGATTTGTCGGTAATGATGATGCTGATCGGCCGCTTGAGCAGCTTTTCCGTGTTGAAAATGTTGTAGATCTCTTCGTCTTTCACCAGCCCATCGACATGAATGCCGGCTCGGGTGGCGTTGAATTCTTCACCGACAAACGGGTAATTAGGGGGGATGCGATAGGACAGCTCCTGTTTGAAGTATTCCGCCATATCGGTGATGGCGGTGGTATCGATGCCGCTGGTATCGCCGCGAAGACCGATGTACTCGACGATCAGCCCCTCGATGGGCGCATTTCCCGTCCGTTCGCCGAAGCCCAGCAGGGTGCCGTTCACCCCGCTGCAACCGTACAGCCAGGCCGTGACGGCATTGCTGATCACCTTGTGGAAATCGTTATGACCGTGCCATTCGAGCAATCGCCCGGGGACCCCGGCATCATCGATGAACGCCCGAACCAGCTTGGGAACACTCCGGGGCAGCGCCGCGCCGGGATAGGTGACCCCGAAACCGAGGGTGTCACAGAGCCGAATCTTGATATCGATACCGCTCTCTTCCCGCAGCCTCATGAGTTCCATGGCAAACGGGATGCAAAAGCCATAGATATCGGCGCGGGTGATGTCTTCGAAATGACAGCGCGGCACGATTCCCCGGTCCAGGGCGGCGCGCACGATGGCCAGGTACTTTTCCAGAACGGCCTGGCGGGTGCTCCTGAGCTTGAGAAAGATGTGGTAATCCGAAACGGAAGCCAGTATGCCGGTTTCTTTCAGCCTCATCTCGACGACCAGTTTGAGATCCTCAGCGACCGCCCGAATCCAGGCGGTGATCTCAGGGTAGCGATAGCCCTTGGCGAGGCAGAGTTCGAGGGCTTTGCGGTCCTTTTCGGTGTAGAGGAAGAATTCCGACTGGCGAATGACGCCGTTGGGTCCCGCCAGGCGGTGGAGGAAATCGAAAATGGCCTCAATCTGTTTGGCGCTGTAGGGCGGGCGAGCCTGTTGCCCATCGCGGAAGGTCGTATCGGTAATGAACATGTCTTCCGCCGGATCGATGGGCAAGAGCTTATGGTCGAAATCGATCCGCGGCACTTCATCATAGGGGAAAATTTCCCGCATCAGGTTTGGTTCCGGCACGTCGAGCAGCCGGTACTGCCAGTACCGGGAGTGCTCATGCTCCAGAACCCGTTTGTTGCTGTTCCAGCGAGCCATCGACTCAACTCCTCCGATCGACTTCCACCCGGAGGCAGAGCTCCAGCAATTGATTGAGTTCCGCCGAACTCGGTGCGCCGCTCATCAGGCAGGTCGCCTTTTGGGTTTTGGGGAAGGCAATCACGTCGCGAATGGAACTGCAGCCGCACAGGAGCATGATCAGGCGGTCGAACCCGAAGGCAATCCCACCATGGGGAGGAGCGCCGTGCTGGAGTGCTTCCAGCAGGAAGCCAAATTTCTGTTGGGCGTCGTCCGGGGTGATCCCGAGGACCCCGAATACCCGCTCCTGGATGTCCTGGCGATGAATCCGGATGCTGCCGCCGCCGATTTCCGTACCGTTCAAAACCAGATCATACGCCCGGCTGCGGACCTTTTCGGGTTCTACGGCAAGGAGCTCCACGTCCCCTTCGAGGGGGGCGGTGAAGGGATGATGCACCGAGGTGTAGCGCTTTTCGTCGTGATCCCATTCCACCAAGGGAAATTCCGTCACCCAGACAAAATTATACCGATCCGGAGGGATCAAGCCAAGCTGCTGGCTGAGTCGAACTCTCAGATTTCCCAGGGCCGCGTGGACGATTCTGGCCTGGTCCGCCATAAAGAAGATGAGATCGTTGACGGCCAGGTGGAGTCGCTCGGCCAGGCGGGCGCGGAGGTCTTCGGAGAGGAATTTGGCAATGGGCGACTGCCAGCCGTCGGGCAGGATCTTGATCCAGGCCATCCCCTGGGCGCCGAAGATCTTGACGAACTCGATCAAGTCGTCGAGTTCCTTGCGGGACAGGTGATTTCCGTCCGGCAGGCGCAGCACCTTGACCAGCCCGCCGCGTTCGATGGCCTGGCGGAAAACCCGCACTTCGGAAGCCGCCATCAGATCGGTGATATCGACCAGTTCCAGGCCGAACCGGGTGTCCGGTCGATCGGTCCCGAACCGGTCCATGGCCTCCGCGTAACTCATGCGCGGGAAGGGAGGCTGCAGGGCAATCCCGAGCAGGTATTGGAAGAGGCGCGCGATCCAGCCTTCAATCAGGTCGTAGACCTGTTCTTCGCGAATGAAGGACATTTCCAGATCCACCTGGGTGAATTCAGGCTGACGGTCAGCCCTCAGATCTTCATCCCGAAAACACTTGACGATCTGGAAGTATCGCTCCACTCCAGCCACCATGAGCAGCTGTTTGAAGATCTGGGGCGATTGGGGCAGCGCATAAAACCTGCCTGGATTGACACGGCTGGGAACCAGGTAATCCCGGGCCCCTTCAGGCGTGCTCTTGGTGAGCACCGGGGTCTCCACCTCCACAAAGCCTTGCTCGTCGAAGTAGCGGCGGGTGAGCTGGGCCGCCCGGTGCCGCAGGATGAGATTTTTGAACATGTTCTGCCGCCGAAGATCGAGATAGCGATAGCGCAGTCGGACGTTTTCGCTGACATCCAATTCCTCTTCCAGCTGAAACGGTGGAGTTTTGGACGAGTTGAGGATTTTGAGCTCGTTCACGATCACTTCAATTTCCCCCGTTGCCAGCTTGGGGTTGGTCATACCGTCCGGGCGGGCCCGCACTCTGCCCCGAACGGCAATGACGAATTCGCTGCGCAGGGAATGAGCACGCTCGTGGGCCTGCGCCTCATACTGGGGATCAAACACCACCTGGGTGAGCCCCTCGCGATCCCGCAGATCGACAAAGATCAGGCCGCCGTGGTCGCGGCGGCGCAACACCCAGCCCATGAGGGTGACGGCTGCCCCGAGGTCGCTGTGCCTCAGGCTGTCATTCGTGTGGCTCTTGCTCCAGTCTCCCAATGAATCCAGCAAAATGGAGGTAATAGGATAGGCTTCCTGCGGCTCGTCCAATTCGTTCACTTCCCTCTCCTCTAACCCGAGCAGGGCCGGGTCGTTTCCTGACGGTAGACTGCTTCCAGTTCCGAGCCCACGGCCGTGATCTCTGCCACCGTTTGGGTCTTGTTGATCATATCACGGACCTGCACCACCCTGCGGCTGATTTCATCGTCCCCAAGAATCAGCACATGCCTGGCACCCAGCTTGTCCGCCCGTCGCATCTGGCTCTTGAGGCTCGCCCCTTCGTAATCGCTTTCGACCTCGAGACCCCGCCGACGAAGCTGCTGCGTCAGCAGAAAGCCCTCGCGGCGCGCAGCCTCACCCAGTGCGGCCACAAAAACCCTGGGAGGCCTCTGCGCCTGAGCCTGCTCCTGCTGCAGCAGCAGAATCAGGCGCTCCATCCCGATGGCGAAGCCGATGCCCGGCAAATCGAGCCCACCCAGGTCGCGTACCAGACCGTTATACCGTCCACCGCCGCCAACCGCACTCTGCGCCCCGAGGCGGTCGGTAATGACCTCGAAGGTGGTCCGCATATAGTAGTCGAGTCCCCTCACCATGCGCGGATTGACCACATAGGCCGTGTCGAGCAGCTCGAGATAGCTCTTCACGCGCTCGAAATGCGCCGTACACAGGCCGCAAATCGAGGGCAGCAGGACGGGAGCCGCTGCGAGCAGAGCCTGACAGCGCTCGACTTTGCAGTCGAACACCCGCAGCGGATTGGTCGCCCGGCGCCGCTGGCAGTCGGGACAAAGCTCGGGAGCGTTCCGCTGGAGAAAATCCTGCAAGACTTCCCGGTAGTCTTGGCGGCACTCGCGGCACCCGAGGGAATTGATATGGAGAACGACCCCCGTCAGTCCCAGGCGTTCGAGAAAGAGCCGGAGCATGTACATGACTTCGGCATCCAGCATCGGGTCGTCCACCCCGAAAGCCTCGGCATCGATCTGATGGAACTGGCGGTATCTTCCTTTCTGCGGCCGTTCATGGCGGAACATGGGACCGATGCTGTAGAATTTCCGGGCCAGGCTGTCCGCCTGCAGATTGTGCTGGATGAACGCCCGCACCACCGACGCCGTAGCCTCGGGTCGCAGGGCGAGCAGCTCCCCTTTGCGGTCGGGAAAGGCGTACATTTCCTTCTCGACGATATCAGTGCTCTCACCTATGCTGCGCGCAAAAAGGTCCAGCTTCTCCACCACGGGCGTCCGGATTTCCCGGTACCCGAAACACGTCAAGACGCTTCGTGCCGTCTCCTCAACCTTCTGCCACCATTCGCTCTGATCGGGCAGAATGTCGTTCATGCCTCTTATAGCCTGGATGGCTTGCATTAAAGTATCCTCGCTCTGATGCCGACCGCCGGTTCTCACACGAAAATATGCTTTTAAAGGGTGCGGTTCACAAAAGTCAAGAAAAACATGAATTTATGGGAAAAAGACAGACCCTCAGGCTTCCCGGGCCGGAACCTGAAGGGTCAGAAGGGGAGTATGCTGCTGAGCTCCATAGATATCGGTATCCCCAACGGCGCCGGAAACCACCGCCCGTACCATGGTGCACTTGACCGCCGCCGCCGGGTCAAAATAGACAAGGTTGATGATCCTGGTGATCGGGACGTGATAGAGTTCCGCAAAGAGCTCTCTGGTGAAAAAGTTGATCCGTTTCAGAAAAAGGTAATCTTCCACCTCCTTGAACAGGATATCGAGGGTGAGCTCATAGGGCCCCGCATTCTTGCTGCGGATGACGGCCACCAGTTCGGTCAGAGCCACCCTTTTCACGCGCCCACCTCGCGCACTTCGATGGGGAAAAGGCTCTCGGGATCAGCCACTTCCAGCAGGTGATAGATATTGAACTCGAAGACTTCGCCGCAGGGAATGTCGGAGGGGCTGTAGAGCAGGGCCAGATTGCCGGCGGTCGCAATTCTGCCCGGATACCCGAAATGCAGGAGGGTGCTTCGGACGTAGGAACAGATCGCATTGGCCGTTTCCTGGTCGTCGGCAACGGCTTCCATGACCACTCCGAGATCGTGCGCCGGAGCACCTTCGAATGCGGTTGCCGGTCTCAGGACCTGGTTTCTGCCATAGACATGGAAGAGTACCCTGCCGTTGCTCGCAATCCCTTCCCGGACGCGCTCCTTCACCTCGTCGAGGACGGCATCGAGACAACTGATGAGGACCGGGTCGGCAATGCCGGCAAGGGAGATGGTGCGAAAGCCGGCGCGCTTCACTCCTTCAAGCTTCAACGTGTAAGGCACCGCCGGCTCGAAGCGGGTACCGGAAACGCGAACCCGTCCCCCCTCGAGCGCCTCGAATCGTGCCGCGCTGAGGTCGAGGGTTCCGCCGGGACCGGGCAGGCGGTAGGGATCGGTTTTTTCGTACAGGGTGTGTGCCGCAGTGGAAATCCGGGTGAACCGGCGCTGCGGATTCAACGATTCCAATTCAAAGCAGTCATCGAAGAGGGTACCCAGGACACAGTCGGACCCGCTGCCGGGCGTTGCCGCAATGGCGGCGCATTCCAGAATCTTCCCCAAGTGAAGGGCCAGGCCAACATCATAGCCGCGGTGGATCGCCGGGGCGGCAAAGGCTACCGGGTCGTAGCAGCGGCCGCAAAGCACCACCTGGCAACCCTTCTCGAGAGCTGCAATAACGGGTTCAGGTCCCATCTGGGCAACGATTCGAACACTCGCTGCGACCTCGTCCGCGGTGAGCTCCGGCGCCGGCGAAAGAGGACGCACCCTTCCCTCCTGCATCGCCCTCAGCACCAGATCCTTGCTCACATCCGCCCCGATGACCCCCATCCGAAACCGGAGGCCCTGCTCCCGTGCGATTTCGGCGATGATCGCTTCGGTCCACCGGACATGCTCACGGGCCCCCGCACCTCCGGCGGTCCCTATGATGCAGGGGATTGAAAGCGCCATGGCGCCCTTGAGAATGAATTCCAGGTCGCGCTTGACGGCCAGTCGCGTGGTAAAGGATTTGCCGGCCCCCAGATAGTAGGGGCCGGGATCCGTGCTGCCGGCATCGACACCGATGAGATCCGGTTGCTTCTTCAGGCCGTTCCAGAACGACGCATCGGGAAAGCCGTACCCAAGAATCGCGGTTGGGGAAAGGACGCGGAGGGGGCGAAGGCTCAATGGGTGTCCTCGGACCAGCCCCTAGTGCCTGCTTATCTCATCCGGCGCAGCATCACCGGCGGGAAAGATGACCGGCTGCGGTGCTGCCGACGCGGATTCTTTGAACAGCTCTGTGTCCTCGCTGACGACCAGGGCCTGGCGGAGCACGTCATCCATGTGTTCGACCAGTTCCACCTCGATTTCCTGAAGGATCTTTTCGGGGATTTCCTTCAGATCCTTGGCATTCTCCCTGGGAATCAACACCTTTTTCAACAAGCCGCGGTGGGCCGCCAGGATCTTCTCCTTCAGACCGCCAATGGGCAGGACCCGGCCGCGCAGGGTGATTTCACCGGTCATGGCCAATTCACTCCTGGCCGGAATACGGGTCAGGGCCGACACAATGGAGGTGGCCATGGTGATTCCCGCCGAGGGGCCGTCTTTGGGTATGCCTCCCTCCGGAACGTGCACATGGATGTCGAATTTTTGATAAAAATCCGGTTCAATTCCCAGCCGCGCCGCGCGGGACCGAACGTAGCTGAGGGCCGCCTGGGCGGATTCCTGCATGACCTCGCCCAGTTTCCCGGTGATGATGATCTTGCCCTTGCCCGGCATGACCACGGTTTCAATGCCCAGAATGTCCCCCCCGAACTCGGTCCAGGCAAGTCCCATGGCCAACCCGATTTCGTCCTTTTCCTCGGCCCGCCCGAACCTGAATTTGGGAACCCCGAGGTACTCCTGGACGAGTTCTTCTGTCAGGTCGATGCTGGTTTCACGTCCTTTGCGCACCACTTCCTTGGCAACCTTCCGACAGACCGTTGCGATCTCCCGTTCCAGGTTGCGCACTCCGGCTTCCTTGGTGTAGTGGCGGATGATGTAGAACAGGATGTCTTCGGAGAAGGTGACATTCTCCGGGATGAGCCCGTTTGCCTTACCCTGCTTTGCTACCAGGAAATTCCTGGCGATGTTGACCTTGTCAAATTCGGTGTAGCCGGCCATTTGAATGATCTCCATGCGATCGCGCAGCGGCGGCGGAATGGCGTGGAGATTGTTGGCGGTAGTGATGAAGAAGACTTCGGACAGATCGTAGTCGAGGTCAAGATAATGGTCATTGAAGGCAAAATTCTGCTCGGGATCCAGCACCTCGAGGAGGGCCGCCGAGGGATCGCCGCGGAAGTCCATACTCATCTTGTCGACTTCATCGAGGCAGAAGACCGGATTATTGCTCTTCCCCTTCTTCAGGCTCTGAATGATCTTTCCGGGCAGCGCCCCGATGTAGGTACGCCGATGCCCCCGGATTTCCGCTTCATCACGCACGCCGCCCAGGGAAATGCGGATGAAGTTTCGGTTCATGGACCGGGCGATGGATCGCGCCAGGGACGTCTTGCCGACTCCGGGCGGTCCCACGAAACAGAGGATGGGGCCCTTCATTTTCTTCACCAGGGCCTGAACCGCAAGGTATTCCAGGATCCGCTCCTTGGGTTTTTCCAGGCCGTAATGGTCCTCATCCAGGATGCGGGCCGACTCGTCGATATCGATCTTGTCTTTGGTCTTTTCAAACCAGGGCAGCGAAAGAATCCAGTCGATGTAATTCCGGACAACCGTCGCTTCCGCACTCATGGGTGACATCAACTTCAATTTCTTGAACTCAGCCCGAACCTTGGCCGCAGCCTCGTGGCTCAACCGCTTGCGCTTGATGCGCTTTTCGAGCTCTTCCAGTTCGGACTTGAAGTCATCCTTTTCGCCCATTTCCTTCTGGATGGCACGCATCTGTTCGGTGAGGTAATAGTCACGCTGGGTCTTTTCCATCTGCTTCTTGACGCGGCCTTTGATGCGCTCTTCGGTCTGGATGATTTCGATCTCGGCGCGGATGTGACCGAAAAGCCCTTCCAGCCGCTTGGCCACGTCGAGGGTTTCGAGCAGATCCTGCTTCACTTCGAGCTTGAAAGGCATATAGGACGCGATCGTGTCGGCGAGCCGCGACGGGTCTTCGATCGCGGCCACGTTCTCCATGACCTCCTGGGTGATCTTCTTGTTGTGCTTGGCGTAAGCTTCAAAGGAAGAGCAGATACCCCGTCGCAGGGCTTCGATTTCGAGGCTGTCGCCGCCCGATTCTTCCATCGGTTCCAGTTGGACCAGAAAGTAGTCGGCATGGGCAATGAAGTTCATGACACGCGCGCGGGAATCGCCCTCGACCAGGACCTTGACCGTGCCGTCCGGCAGGCGCAGGATTTGCAGAATATTGGCGACCGTGCCGAGACGGTAGATATCCGATTCAGTGGGATTGTCGGTTTTTGCTTTGGTCTGAGCGGAAAGGAAGATCTTCTTGTCGGAATGCATCGCTTTCTCTAGGGCATTCACTGACTTATCCCGCCCCACGAACAGAGGCACGACCATCTGCGGGAAAACGACTATGTCTCTCAAGGGCAGCAGCGGCATAACAAAAAAGGCCGCAGCAGCAGGTTGATCATTCCGGTTGCGGTTTATTCTGAACATAATTCTTAAGCACTCTTCAGCTTGGACAGGATGCGGCGCACTCTGCCGCGCTCCTGCAACGAGTCATGAGTTGGATCAATCATCCTTCCGGACCATTCGGCACCTTCACCCGATCGAAGCCCGGGAAGGGGCCGTTCGCAGACCATCTGCACCGGGGCGCCGGGCTGTGTTACCGATACAACCCACACTCAGGCCGACTCCTGATCCTGCCCATGATACAGCAGGAGGGGAGTTGCTCCCTTGAGGGCCACATCTTCGTTCACAATGCACTCCTCGATTTCCGGGTGCGAAGGCAGGTCGTACATGATATCGAGCATGATATTTTCCATGATGGAGCGCAACCCGCGGGCGCCGGATTTGCGCTTGAGCGCATCCTTGGCAATCGCTCGGAGCGCGCCGTCGGTGAACCGCAGGCGCACCTCCTCGAGCTCAAAAAGCTTCTTGTACTGCTTGACCAGAGCATTCCTCGGTTCGGTCAGAATGCTGACCAGCTCGCTCTCGGTGAGCTCGTTGAGGGTGGCGATAACCGGCAGACGTCCCACGAACTCTGGAATCATGCCATACTTGATGAGATCCTCCGGTTGAATCCGCGCCAGAATTTCTCCGATGTTGCGATCTTCCCTGCTGCGGATTTCGGCGGCGAATCCCAGTCCCTTGACGCCGATCCGGGAATGGATGATGTTCTCAAGATAATTGAAGGCACCTCCCACAATGAAAAGAATATTGGTGGTGTCGATCTTGATGAACTCCTGTTGCGGATGCTTCCTGCCGCCTTTGGGGGGCACGTTGGCGACGGTGCCTTCCAGGATCTTGAGCAGAGCCTGCTGCACGCCCTCGCCGGAGACATCCCGTGTGATGGACGGGCTGTCGGATTTCTTTGCGATCTTGTCAATTTCGTCAATATAGACAATGCCGCGCGAGGCTTTTTCGATGTCATAGTCCGCAGCCTGGATGAGGCTTACCAGGATGTTTTCCACATCCTCGCCCACATATCCCGCCTCCGTCAGGGTGGTGGCATCGGCGATGGTGAAAGGCACATTGAGGATGCGGGCGAGAGTCTGAGCCAGCAGGGTCTTGCCTGAGCCGGTAGGACCGATCATCAGGATGTTGCTCTTCTGGAGTTCGACATCATTCTTGTCAAGCTTCAGCTCAATCCGCTTATAATGATTGTGGACCGCTACCGACAGAACCTTCTTGGCCCGGTCCTGCCCGATCACATACTGATCGAGAATGCATTTGATCTCGACCGGTTTGGGAATTTTGGTCGCCCGGACCGATTCTTCCCTTTCATACTCCTCAGCGATGATGTCGTTGCAGAGCTCGACACACTCATCGCAGATGTAAACCGTGGGACCGGCAATCAGTTTCTTGACTTCGTCCTGACTCTTGCCGCAAAACGAACATCTCAATTCACCACTTCGATCATCCCGTTTCCGAGCCATTCAGGTCCTCCTCGACCACTCAAAACCTCGCACATGCTATTTCCAGGATCACCTCAGCCGGTGAATCCGGATCGTCCTTACAGCGCCGTGAGTGCCCCTATTATAAACACAATGCCCGCGGCTAGCCACCCCCAAAATGCTTTTAAGCAGGTGGCTCAGTCAGTTGCCTGATGAAACCCGTTACCGGCATGATCATCACCCACCCGCTCTTGCCCCTTTGAATCGCGCGGAGACCACAAATCCTGGAAAAGAAAGTGGGACGATCCCCCCAAAAGCCGTCCGTTCAGCACCGCTCCACAGAATAAAGAGGCCATTAGCCACGGGCGCCATTCCGGCATGCTGGTGGCCGGAATCGGCAAATTGCCCAGATATCGGCTTCCGCCGGGATGACGAAAGGAGGGTGGACATCAATTCCTGTAGGGCGGTACTCAGCTGGCAGAGTCCGCACCCGTCATGAGCAGATCGCGCAGAGCCCCGCCCTCCCGCTCAGTGGCCGGCAGAACCCCGATCAGCATCAGCCCGCAGGAGTGAGGCGGTGGTCATGCAACCCTGATAGACCGGAGTGAGATGTGTTACTTGCCGGAGGAAGCGCGCGCAAGAGCCCTGCTGGCAATGACCTCATCGACCATGCCGTATTCCTGGGCCTGATGGCCCGACATGTAAAAATCCCGGTCGGTGTCCCGCTGAATCTGCTCCACATCGCGACCGGTATGTTCCACCAGAATGCGATTCAACTCCTCGCGGAGGCGCAGGATTTCCCGAGCCTGAATGTCAACGTCGGTGGCCTGTCCCTGAAACCCGCCCATGGGCTGATGGAGCATGATGCGCACATGAGGAAGGGCAAAACGTTTCCCCTTGACTCCGGCCGCCAGCAGCACCGCCGCCATGCTGGCGGCTTGCCCCATGCAAAGCGTCGACACGTCGGGCTTGATGTATTGCATGGTATCATAGACGGCCAGTCCCGCGGTGACCAGACCGCCCGGCGAATTGATGTAGAAATGAATGTCCTTGTCAGGGTCTTCCGATTCGAGAAAGAGCATCTGGGCGATGATCAGGTTGGCCATCTCATCGGTGATCGCCGTTCCCAGGAAAATGATGCGGTCGCGCAACAGCCGCGAGTAGATATCGAATGCTCGTTCACCTCTGCTGCTCTGTTCAATGACAATGGGAATGAGGGACATGCCTTACTCCTGATCCGGGGTTTTCTCATCCAAGGCTGGTTCCGCGAAAATAGCCGAGTCTTCCAGCAGCTTCAGGACCTTGTCCTGCATCCTGCGTTCTCTGGCCTGCAGCACCAGGTAATTGTCGGCATAGTCCCGTTTGACCGTCTCAAGATCCATCCGGGCGGCGCGGGCCACATCCTGGTAAATCGCGTTCATTTCCTCGTCGGTCAGGACGAGCTGTTCCCGTTCGGCGATATAGCTGCAGATGATCCGCCAGCGGATGTTCCGTTCGGCCTGAGGGCGGTAGCTGGCACGAATCTCCGGGGTGTCGAGCTTGCTGTAGTCGACTTTCAGGCCCTGGCTCTCAAATTGATGGCGAAACAAGCTGACCATCCGATCGACTTCCCGCTCGATAACCTTGGAAGAGAGTTCGATCGCGACTTTGTCCAGGAGCTGCTCCATGATCTGCTCGCGGATCGCCGCCGCGGCTTGCTCGGTGGCCCGCTTGAGCAACATCTCGCGGATCGCCTGCTTCAGGTCGTCGAGTCCTTGAAAATGCCCCACTTCCTTGGCAAAATCATCGTTCAGTTCCGGGACGATCCGTTCTTTGAGGTCCCGAATGGTGACCTCGAAGTGAACCCGCTTTCCGGCAATCTCCCGATTGGGGGCATCTGCCGGGAATTCCAACTCAAAGGCGACCTGCGCTCCCGAGCAGTGGCCAATAAGGTGCTGGTCAAAGTCGGGATGGAGCGTCTGCTTCCCCACTTCCACCATGTAATCGTGCTGTTTCCCCTTCTCGAAAATCGCCCCATCGATGGTTGGCACAATATCGACCAGAACGATATCACCGGCGGCGACCGGTCTGCCGCTCTCCAGCGTCCGCAATTGCGCATGCTGCTGGCGGATTCGTTCCAGTTCCGCCTCAAATTGGTCCGTTCCGACTTCCACCGAAGCACGCTGAAGGGCAAGGCCTCGATAGTCTTCCAGTTGGAACGGCGGAGCAACATCCACCAGGGCACTGTACCTAAAGGTCCCGTCGTCTTCGAACCGCATCTCGCTGACGTCCGCTTCCACCAGCGGCTTCAGGCTGGCTTCGCTCAAAGCGTCCTGATAGGATTCCTGGATGAACCGGGAGGAAAGTTCGTCCTCGATGGTTTTCCCGTAATAGGATTTGATGATATGGCGCGGCACCTTACCGGGTCTGAAACCCTTGATGCGAATGTTCTTCGCCAAGTCCCGATACCTCCTGTCCAGTTCATCCTGCACCCGCAAAGCCGGGATCTGCACCTGCAGTTTCTTCTGATTTGGACTCAGATCGACAACGGAAACGTTCATCTCCACGTTCATAAACCTTTCTGTCAGTGCTCAGCCGTTAACAAGAACCGGGGTGTAGATGGTGCGAGAGGGGGGAATTGAACCCCCATCCTGTCACCAGGGCTGGATCCTAAGTCCAGTGCGTCTACCAGTTCCGCCACTCTCGCTCAAGAAACCCATTACCATAATAGAGAAGCCTTCCTATGATCACTTCTCAGGAAAAAGGTCAAGATAAAACAAAGGTGACGGATCGGCCATAAGGTAATAACTTCCAGACAGCACCCAGCTCAGCGCGGCGAGAGTTCGGTACCCTCACACATGTTGCGTTTCGCTCCTCTCAACGCAACCTACTATCCTCACGTTAGGGCCGATGCTCTCCGTAGCTCTCCGTAGGTTGCGTTGAATGAACATGAAACGCAACGGCAAGGGGAACAGCAAGACACCTGCGCTAAGTGGTTTAAGACTTATGTGCGCTGTACTACTCCCACCCGAGGACGTCTGCATTTTCCCCCTCTCCCCCTTCTTGACCGTCGCCTCCGAGGGAGTAGAGATCATAGTCACCATGGTCTCCCGGAGCACGGTAAACATAGGGGCGCCCCCAGGGATCTTTGGGCACATCTTTAGAGAGGTAAGGTCCGTCCCATCCCCCGAGGCCAGGGTTTTTGCGCAGTGCTTCGAGACCCGCTTCACTGCTGGGATACCCGCCAACATCCAGGCGAAAGGCATCGAGCGCCGTCCCGATCATGGAAATCTGCGCCTTTGCTGCCTTCTGTTTGGAGGTACCCACCTTCTGGAACATCTTCGGGGCCACCAGGGCCGCCAGCAGCCCGAGAATGATCATAACGATCAGCAGTTCGATGAGCGTAAAACCCCTTTGCGAATTGCGTTCGCGAACGGGCCGGCGATGTTCGAAGGTCCTCACTTCCTCACCCATTGTAGTCTCCTAGAAGCTCCGTCCAAGCTGGTTCAGGTTCACCGAGCGGAATACCCGTGCAGTAACTTCAGAAAAGACGCTCACCCCCGCTTGGGAGGCAAGGCCATATTTAACTGAGTCTCACCAATGTGTCAATCAAGCTTGAGGCCTGTCAGCCAGCAGCAGGCAATGATCAGAAAGCATCCGCGGGCCGCACGTGCTTGCCCTGGTAGAGCCCGTGGCGATCCATATAATCATGGATTGCCTTGAGATTCTGTTGTTTCGCCAGGGCCCACTTCGGTGCAACCAGCTCCGCCGGGTGCGGGTCTCCCGTAAGGCGCTGGATGACCATCTCGGCCGGGAGGCAGGTCAGGAATTCTGCCACCAGCGACGGGTATTCCTCAGCCTCAAGGCACCGCAGGAGCCCCGCCTGGTACCACCGCTCCATCAGCGTTCCCCGGACGATGTATAAGAGATGAATTTTCACCCCCTGGATCTCCTGGGTGGCAAGGAAACGGGCGGTAGCCATCATATCCCGCCGACTCTCGCCGGGCAGCCCGAGAATCACGTGAGCACATATGGGAAGATTTCGGGAGCGGGTCCGCCGAACCGCATCCGCAAAGGCGCTGACCGTATGACCCCGGTTGATGCGGGCAAGGGTGGCATCATGGGCGGACTGCAGGCCATACTCGAGCCAGATGAGGTAGTCCCTGGAGAGCTCCGCGAGATAATCGAGCACCTCGTCCGCAACACAATCCGGGCGGGTGCCGATACTCAGACCCACCACGTCCGCCACGCCAAGAGCCTCCTGATAGAGTGCCTGCAGGACGGTGAACGAACCATACGTGTTGCTGTAGGATTGAAAATAGGCAAGGAATTTCCTTGCCCGATAGCGCCGGGCGAGACTCGTCCTGCCCCGTTCGAGCTGCTCCCTGATGCTCAGCCCCTGTTGCGCAGCGCCGGTTCCGGAACCGCGCTCGTTGCAGTACCCACACCCGCCGGTGCCGATGGCGCCATCCCGATTGGGACACGATAGTCCCGCGTCAACGCTGATCTTCTGGACGCGACAGCCAAAAAGTCCGCGGAGATAAGAATTGTAGTCGCGATATCGTCGGATTGCCTGCATCTCGTCAGCTCATGGGTCTGGAACCGGAATCCATCCTGGTTTGATGCGCCCTGACAGGATCGAATCGTACTCTTCTCAGCGGCAGTGAGCCTTCAGACCCGCTTTCTCTGCCGCCACCGGCGACAGGAATATTCCCTGCGATTCACTCGAAGTCTCTCCCAACCAATGATATCATGTGACCTTCACCATTGCATGCCATTCCGGCACAAACCGGAAACCGGGATTTGAGATGATTTTTTGGCGTTGGCTTTTGCAGAGCGGCAGGGCCGACCAAAGCTACGCCAGATTGCGGGGGGATCGAGCAGATGACCATGAAGTATGACATCATTGTGGTGGGGGCGGGACATGCCGGCTGTGAAGCAGCCCTCGCCGCTGCCCGGATGGGCTGCCGCACTCTGCTCCTTGCCATCTACCTGGATACCGTAGCCCACATGCCCTGCTCCCCTTCCATCGGGGGAATCGGGAAGGGCCATCTCGTCAAGGAGATCGATGCCTTGGGGGGAGAGATGGGACGGGTAACGGATCGGACCGCGATCCAGTTTCGCTGGCTTAACACCAAGAAAGGACCGGCCGTGAGGGGTACGCGCACCCAGAATGACAAGGTGCGCTATCGCAACCTCATGAAGCATTGCCTGGAGGTTCAGGAACGGCTCGAGTTGAAGCAGTCGCTGGCGGAATCCCTGGTGATTGAAAACGGACGGGTGGTGGGGGTTGTCGATCAACTCGGGGTCTGCTTCGAGGCATCGGCCGTGATCCTGGCAACGGGAACCTTCCTGCACGGTCTGGTCCATATCGGGCGAGCACGAATTCCTGCCGGCAGGGCCGGCGAATTTCCTTCCAATCAACTGGCAGACCAATTGCAGAATCTGGGTTTTGCCCTGGGCCGGATGAAGACCGGGACGCCCGCACGCATTCGCCGGCGCAGCATCGATTTCCACCAGTTCCGCGAACAGGAAGGCGACCCCGAACCGCGACCATTCTCCCTGGGCACCGACGGCATCGTACTGCCGCAGATTTCGTGTTTTATCGGCAAGACTCATGACCGCACTCATGAGCTGATTCGCCGCCATATTCACCTGTCTCCTCTCTACAATGGCACCATTACCGGTGTTTCCGCCCGGTACTGCCCGTCTCTGGAAGACAAGGTGATGAAGTTTCCGCACCGGGAGTTCCACCAGATCATCCTCGAACCCGAGGGGCTCGAAACGGAGGAAATCTATGCCAGCGGGACAGGCAACTCGCTCCCTTATGAAATCCAGCTGCAACTTATCCGGTCTATCCCCGGGCTCGAAGCAGCCGAGGTCATGAGGCCTGCCTACGCCATTGAATATGATTTCGTCCACCCGACTCAGCTCAGCCCCACCCTCGAAACCAAGCTGATTCAGGGACTCTATCTGGCCGGCCAAATCAACGGCACCTCGGGGTATGAGGAAGCTGCCGCGCAGGGACTCTGGGCCGGGATCAATGCCGCCCTCAGGATCCGAAAGGAACCGCCTTTTCTGCTCGATCGCTCGGAAGCCTACATGGCGGTGATGGTGGATGATCTGGTCACCCGGGGGACCAACGAGCCCTACCGGATATTCACCTCCCGGGCCGAATATCGGCTGCTTTTGCGGGAAGATAACGCCGATCTGCGCCTGCTCGAAAAAGGCCACGCGCTGGGTCTGCAAACCGATGCCGCTTACCGGGAACTGCTTGAGCGCAGGCAGGCGATGGCGGCTGAACTCAAGCGTCTGCGCCATACCACGGCGCCGCCCTCCAAGGCGGTCAATGCACTCCTCCTGGCGAGGGGTTCGGCGTTGGTCGGCGAGCCGGTTTCCCTGGATCGACTGCTGAAGCGTCCTGAGATTTCCTACAACGACATTGCCGCCCTTTCCCCTCCACCCGCGCCCTTGCCGCAGGAGGTGAGTCAGCAGGTGGAAGTCGAGTGCAAATACGAAGGCTATCTGCGGCGCCAGGATGCGGATGTGATGAAATTCAAGAAGCTGGAACAGGTCATGATGCCGGAAACACTGGCCTATGACAAAATCCCCGGGCTGTCCAACGAAATCAGGCAGAAGCTGCTGGAAATCAGGCCGCTTTCCCTGGGACAGGCTTCAAGAATTCCGGGGATGACCCCGGCAGCGCTCTCTATTCTGCTGATCTACTTGAAGAAACTACAAAAATCGGGGCTGCCGGAGGAGGCCCTGGCTGGCCGGGGAATCGTGACTACCGAGTGAAAGGGACTTGCCGAGTGGCCGGAAGGCCGGGTAGTATCGCGACGGAATGCCGAAGTCGCGGGCGGCCCAGCCATCTATCCAGAAAGACGGCCTATCAGGAGGAGGAGATTGCGGTATGGAGGTGATGGAAGACAGGGACTTTATCGTGCTACTCAGAACATACGGCTTGCAGGTTACCTATCAACGCCTTGCGGTCTACCAGACGCTCTATTACTCCAAGGATCATCCCAGTGCCGAGGTGGTGTTTCAGCAGGTGCGGAAACGCTTTCCGATGATTTCGCTGGGCACGGTATACAAGACCCTGGAACGTTTCGAGGAGGTTGGCCTGATCCAGAAGGTGAGCCCGCTGACCGAGGTGGCCCGCTATGATGCCGCCACCACTCCTCATATCCATATGATATGTCTCAAGTGCAAGTCCGTGCAGGACGTCAATGAGCCCCTGCCGGAGATCAGGCTGTCACCGCAGGCGAGAAACGGTTTCAAGGTTTTGAGTCAGCAGGTGCTGCTTCAAGGGCACTGTGCCGAATGTCTGAAGAGTCACTCGCTCGAGCCCTGAGCGGCAGGGTCTGAACACCGGGGGACGCCTTCCGGCAGTGAGTCCGCCTCTTTTTCCAGCTCACCGGTGTTTCCGCTTGTATCGGCGAAGCCTGTTATGCTAAGGATTTTTTTGAAGGAAAGCGGGGTTCACTTTCGGCAGCGAGGCTGCACCATTCTTGAACCCGAACAAACACTGGGCGGGGAATATCAGGAAAAGGGAGGATAGCCATGAATATTGTGGTGATGCTCAAGCAAACCCCAGACACGGAGTCCGTCATCCGCATCGCCAGTAATGGCAAATCCATCGTTACCGACGATCTCAAATGGATCATCAATCCCTATGACGAGTTCGCCCTGGAGGCCGCCTTGCGTTTGCGAGAGCAGCATGGGGGCAAGGTCTCGCTGGTGAGCTACGGGCCGCAGCGGGTGGTGGAAGCGATTCGCACCGGCCTGGCAATGGGGGCGGACGATGCCGTTCTCATTGACGACCATCTCCTCGCCGACGGCGACCTGCTCGGAGCCTTGAAGGCGCTGGCAACGGTCGTGCGGGACCTCAATCCCGACATCATCTGCTGTGGCGCTCGGGCAGTAGACTACGATCAGGCTCAGCGGGGCGCCATGATGGCAGAGTTCCTGGGCTGGCCTCACCTGGCCCTGGCGGTGAAGCTTCACTCGGACGGGACCAAAGTGGCCATCGAACGCCCCATCGAAGGCGGCATGGTCACCCTCGAGGCGCCGTTGCCGGTGCTGGTTACCTTCGGAGGGTCGCATTCCATCTGGAATCCTCGCTACGCTTCTTTGCCGGGGATCATGAAAGCCAAGAAAAAGCCCCTCGTTATCAAGTCTTTGAGTGATCTCGGGCTCGATCCCGCCGACTATGGCCGGAGCTCCGCCAAGATTCTCATCACAGCGCTGGAACCCCCGCCGCAGAGGGCACCCGGCCGCATCATCGACGGCGATCTCGATGCCCGGGGCAAAGCGAAGGAGTTGATTCGAGCTCTGCATGAAGAAGCGAAGGTGATCTAGGAGAAGGAGCAAGCCATGGCCAAGTCTGTATGCGTTGTCACTGAATTCCGCGAGGGCAAGTTCCGCCGGGTTTCCTTCGAGGCTGCCAGCGAGGGCCGACGGGTTGCCGATGCCCTGGGTGCGCACCTGTGCGCCATCGTCATCGGCGCGGAGGTAACGGAAAAGGCCTCCGAACTGGGAGACTATGGGGTGGAGACGGTGTATGTGACGGATGACCCGGCACTGGAGCATTATCTCACCGAAACCTACGTGACCGTCTCGGCAGCCATGATCAAGCAGTGTGATCCGAGTGTGGTCATTCTCCCTGCGTCAGTGAACGGCAAGGATCTGGCAGCCCGTCTGGCGGCCCGCCTCGGGGTTGGACTTGCTCAGGACTGCGTCGAAATCCGTTGCGAAAATGGTCACATCAGGGCCAAATGGCCGATTTTTGCGGGCAAATGCTTTGCATGGAGCGAATGGACGGAGGGCACGATCCCGTTCATCTCCTGCCGTCCCAATGTCATGAGCTGTCTCATGCCCGATTCCACCAGGGGAGCCCAGGTGGAAGTGATCGGCGTCCCCATCCCCGAGGCGCGCTCGCAGGTCAAGCGGGTCGATCTCGACACCTCGGGCAAGATTGAACTGACCGAAGCCAATATCATCATCTCCGGCGGACGGGGGATGAAGGATGCCGCCAACTATGCCATGCTGGAAGAACTGGCGGCGCTCCTCGGGGCAGCGGTAGGGGCCTCGCGGGCGGCGGTCGACTCCGGGTGGCGACCGCATTCGGACCAGGTGGGACAGACGGGTAAGGTGGTCAACCCCAATCTCTATATTGCCGTGGGGATCTCGGGTGCTATCCAGCACCTGGCGGGCATGGGGTCCTCCAAGTTCATTGTGGCCGTGAACAAGGATGGCGATGCTCCCATCTTTGGCAAAGCCGACTACGGCATTGTCGACGATCTCTTTCAGTTTATTCCGGCCCTTACCGAGGAAGTGCGCCAATACAAAGCTTCCTGTTCCTAGAGGGAGGAGATGGATCGAGTCTGGTACCATCATTACGACCCCCGAGTGCCGCACTCGCTGGAATATCCGGAAGCATGCCTGCCCGTTGCCCTGGAACACAACGCCCTCACCCTTCCCGGTATCATTGCCACCGAATTCTTCGGCGCCAGGCTCACCTACGCGGCCCTCTGGAACCAGATCCTCCGCTTCGCCAACGCCCTGAGCCAGCTTGGGGTAAAACCCGGGGACAAGGTGGCCATCATGCTGCCCAACTGTCCCCAGGCCATCATCGCCTACTATGCGACCCTCTGGATCGGAGGGATCGTGGTGATGACCAATCCGCTGTACGTCGAGCGGGAGATGGAGTTCCAATGGAGTGATGCGGAAGCCGCCTTTGTCGTTGTGCTTGACCATCTCTACCCGAAGGTGGAAAAGATCCTCCCACACCTCAAGCTTAAAAACATCATCGTCACCAGTATTCGCGACTATCTGCCCGGTGTTCTGAAATTCCTGTATCCCCTCAAGGCTCGCCAAAAGAAGCTGTTCACCGCGGTCCCCTACAGCGACCGGGTGTTGAGCCTGCCACGCCTGGTGAAACGCGCCGCACCTCATCCCGAGCCTTTTACCGGGAAGCTCGATGATCTGGCCGTCCTGCAGTACACCGGCGGGACCACGGGAACCCCCAAGGGGGTGATGCTCTCACACCGCAACCTGCTGGCCAATGTGGTGCAACTCCAATCCTGGGTTCCGGACCTGCGCCGGGGCGAAGAACGGTTTCTGGCGATTCTTCCCTTCTTTCATGTGTTTGGCATGACGGTAGCCATGAACCTGACCCTGTATACGGGCTGCACGGCTATCATCGTCCCCCGCTTTGAGGTCCAGGAATTTCTGAAATTGCTGAGAAAGGCCAAGCCAACACTCTTTCCCGGGGTACCCAGCATCTTTGTCGCCATGCTCGCTGATCCCAAGGTGGGCTCCTACGACCTTTCTTCCATTCGACTCTGCATCACCGGTTCTGCGCCCATGCCGCTTGAAGTCTTGCGCCGCTTTGAGCAGCTTACGGGCTGTGTCATCATCGAAGGCTACGGGCTCTCGGAAGCCAGTCCGGTAACCCACGCCAACCCCATTGGCGGAGTGCGCAAGGTTGGTTCCATCGGGATCGCTCTGCCCGATACCGATTGCCGAATTGTCGACCTCGACCTGGGCGTGGAAGAAAGGCCCGCCGGCGAGGTGGGAGAATTGCTGGTCCGAGGCCCCCAGGTGATGAGCGGTTATTGGCAGCTACCGCAGGAAACGACGGATACCCTCCGTGACGGTTGGCTCTATACCGGCGATATCGCCAGGATCGACGACGATGGATATGTCTTCATTGTGGATCGCAAGAAGGACATGATCATCTCGTGCGGCTACAATATCTATCCCCGAGAAATTGATGAGGTGCTCTACGAACACCCGAAGGTGCTCGATGCCGTAGCCATTGGAGTACCCGATCTGTATCGGGGTGAGATGGTGAAGGCCTACGTGGTCTTGAGGCCGGGGGAGAGCGCCACGGAGGAGGAAATCATCCAGTTTACCAAGACCCGCCTAGCCGCCTATAAGGTGCCCCGGACGGTTGAATTTCGCCAATCGCTGCCCAAGAGTATGGTGGGCAAGGTGTTCCGCAGGGAACTACGCCAGGAAATGCTGCGTCATACCCAGACGCCGGAGAGTGATTCACCCGCCTTCGACCAGGCGAACCCGCCCGCTTCGTCGTGAAGCGGGGCCTTGCCAGGTCATGACCAACCAGCAAGCTCCTTCCCTTCCCCAGTCCTGCACCCGGCCGCTGGCTCAGGCCGCCCGTGATTTCTTTTTCCTCCAAAATCGCGGTTATCCCCGGAAATCGGCTCTCGAATGGGTTGGCAATCGCTATGCCCTGAGGCATCTTGAACGGGAGTTGCTCCATCGCGGCGTTTTCAGCCAGGGCGCCGCTCTCAGGCGCCTTGCCCGACGGAGGCGGGGCATTCGCTGGGGGGAAGAACAGTTGGTGGTGGATGGGCACAATGTCCAGATTACCGTGGAAAGCGCGGTCCTCGGACGGCCCCTGCTCCGGGCCAACGATGGCGCCATCCGCGACCTGGCGGGACAATCCGCCAATTTCCGCCTGACCGAAGCCAGCGAACTGGCGTTGGACCTTATCTTTCGCTTTCTGGCAGGGTTCCGTCCCGCCCACACCTCCTTCCTGTTCGACGCGCCCATCAGCCAGAGCGGCCGCCTGGCCCAGGCCTGTCAGAACCGCCTGCGTGCCCTCGGTTTGCCCGGCTCGGCGCGGGCGGTTCCCGTGCCGGAACGAGACTTCCCCTACGAGCAGGCTCTGCTTGCCAGCAGCGATCAGGCGGTCCTGGACAAAGCCAGCCAATGGGTCGATCTGACCGGAATGGTTCTGAGCTTCAGCGACCGCCTGCAACTCTACGACGATTTTTCGCCACTCATCCTCACCAGGATGGCCCATCAGGACCTTCCTTCGCGCCCCTCCGGTGAAGACTGAAGTCACCCAATGGACACGCTGATGGCAGGCGTTCGTCCCCGCCCCGGTGTACCTGCCAATGAAACCACCATCACCCGCGGGAAGAAATTGTGGATGAGACAGGAGGGCAAGCATCCGCCCGGGGCTCAAGATGTCGCACTTTTGAAACTGTTATCCGACTTGTAAAAAAGGGGCCTGCGTGGTAAGAGGGCTCTTCGTGCTGTCCTGAGCAGGAGAGGTCATTTTCGGGGCTTTGAACCGTTACTGCACGATTATTGAAGGTGAGAGTGAACTGAACCATGGTCGAAATCGCACCATTCCGCGGCTTGCGCTATAATCCCGAGAAAGTTGGATCGCTTGCTGATGTGGTGATTCCCCCCTACGACGTTATCTCGCCAACGGAGCAGGAGCTTTTCCACCAGATCAGTCCCTACAATATGGTTCACTTGGAACTGGGGAAAACCACCCCCCTGGATACTCCCGACGACAATCCTCATATCCGCGCCGCTAAAGCGTTTCGGGAGTGGCAATCCACCCATATCCTGATTCGTGATGAGCAACCGGCCCTCTACTACTACGAACTGACCTTTGCCCTCACGCCCCATGTCCGGCAAACCCGCTATGGATTTATCTGTGCCTTGCGCCTGGAAGATTTCAGCTCGGGTTCGGTCCGTCCCCATGAAAGGACCTTTCAGGCCGTGAAAAACGAGCGGCTCGGGCTGATGCTGGCCTGCGAAGCCAACCTCAGCCCGATCTTTGCCCTTTATTCGGACCCGGCCATGGTGATCGATCATACCCTGCGGATCGGCAGGGAACGAACCCCGATCATTGCCTTCACCGATCGCGAGGGGATGGAACACCGCCTCTGGCGGGTAGTGAGTCCGGAAATCGTCGACCGAGTGAATGCCCTGATGCTGGAGAAACCCATCTTCATCGCTGATGGCCACCATCGCTACGAGACCGCTCTCAATTATCGCGCCCTTCAGCGCCAGCACCTCGGCAATTCCCCTCCCCAGGCTCCTCACCAGTTCACCATGATGTATTTATCCAATCTCGACCAGGGGGGACTGGTGATTCTCCCAACCCATCGCCTGCTCAGATTCATGGGACCCTGGGAGCCTCGCGGGTTCCTGCGCGACGCCTCGGCCTATTTCGATATTGTCGAATATCCGCTGAGCGTCGAGGGGCAGCGTCGGTGGTGTGAAGACCTCGAAAGCGGGCAGAAGACCAAAGAAACGGTCGTCGGGCTGTACTGGCGGCAGGGCGATGCCCTTTACCTGCTCAAGGCCAGGCATGATGTCACCTCCAGCTACCTTTTCGCGCGAGGGATCAACCCGCTGCTGCACCGACTCGATGTGGTGATCCTGGATCGTTTGATCCTTCGCCATCTACTCGAGATCTCGGACGCGTTCCTGGCCAACGAGCGCAACATTCATTTCAAGCATGATCTGCTGGAAGCTCTTGCCGAGGTGAAGGCGGGTGACTATGAGGCCGGTTTCTTTGTCAACCCGACCCGGATTGAACAGGTTCAGGAGGTGGCCAGTGCCGGCCTCATCATGCCTCACAAAGCGACCTACTTCTATCCGAAAGTCGGCAGCGGCCTCGTCATTTACCCCCTGGCCAATCCCTGATGGTGGTCTTTTTCAGGATGGGTGGTCGGTGCTGACGCGCGGTACGCTCTTTGAAGGAAAGCTGATCGTCTACCAGCCGAAGCGGGGGTATCGCTTCTCGCTGGATGCGATCCTGCTGGCGGGTCTTACGAAAGTTCATCGCCATGATCGTGTGGTTGATCTGGGGACCGGCTGCGGGGTGATTCCGCTGATTCTGGCGCATCGCGGTCAGGCAAGGCAGATCGTGGGACTCGAGATCCAGCCGGAATTGGCGGCAGCGGCCCGGCAGAACATTCTGGCGAATGGTTTGGAAGAGAAGATCACGATCCTGGAGGATGATTTCCGACAGCCTGGGAGCCGCCTCCGCGCGGAAAGTTTTGACCTGGTGGTGAGCAACCCGCCTTACCGGCGTCTTCACACTGGCCGGCTCAACCCCGACAGCCAGCGCGCCATTGCCCGTCATGAAGTGAAATCTTCGATCATGGACGTATGTCAGGCCGCGAGCTTCCTGCTCGGCTGCGGAGGACGGCTGTCGGTGATTTATCCGGCAGCGCGGCTGCCGTTTCTGCTGACGGCGGTACAGGAATATGGGTTCAGCCCGAAGCAGCTCACGGTGATCCATTCCAATGCCGGGTCGCGGGCCTGCCTGGTATGCCTGGAGGGCAGGAAAGGCGCTGGCGAAGAACTCAGGATCATGCCACCCTTCCTCATCCGCCGGGAGGACCAGTCCTATACGGAGGCCATGCGCCTGCTGTATGAGGGAGAAACTGAAAGTAGAGACAAATCGTGAGCGGCCTTTGCAGCAGGCTCGCAGGAGCGTACCGGGAACAGTCGTTTCGTTGCTGGCGACAGGAGTCCCACGCATTCTATCATTAAGCTGCGCGGAAACCTAAGGGAGGAAGTGATGGAATTGGGTTTGAGAGGCAGAGTGGCTTTGGTGGCAGGGGCAAGCCAGGGTCTGGGTAAGGCGGTGGCCCTGGAACTGAGCCGTGAAGGGGCGAAGGTTGCTGTTTGCGCCCTGGACGATCCCGAACTGCCGCTGGCGGTCGCGGAGATTCGGCAGGCGACTGGAGGAGAGGTCATTGGCATTCCGGTCGACCTGAGCAGGGCCGAAGACGCCAAGGGATTTGTGCGCAAAGGGATGGAACATTTTGGCACGGTGGACATTCTGGTCAACAATGCCGGCGGACCACCGGATCGGACCTTTCTCGAAGTGGACGAGGAACAATGGCAGCTGGGCATCAGGCTCAACCTCATGAGCACCATTTTGATGACTCGCGAGGCGGTTCCCATCATGAAGGAAAAGCGCTGGGGCCGCATCATCAATATGACTTCCATCTCGGTCAAACAGCCCATCGATGGACTCATCCTCTCCAACACCGTTCGCTCCGGGGTGATCGGCTTTGCCAAAACCCTTTCCAATGAGCTCGCCCCCTTCAATGTCACGGTGAACAATGTCTGCCCCGGTTACACCATGACCGAAAGAGTTCGCAAACTGGCTATCGATGTCGCTCAAAAAAAAGGCACCACGCCGGAAGCGATTGTCAAGGCCTGGACCGCTACGATTCCCATGGGACGGTTGGGAACTCCCGAGGATTTCGCGGCCCTCGTGACGTTTCTCGCTTCGGAGCGGTCGGGCTATATCACGGGAGCCTCCATCCAGATCGATGGAGGATACTATAAAGGCATCATGTAGGAGTGTGGTCATTTGAAGATCCCAAACAGACATGCTTACATCCGTTCGGTCGGGCGCTTCCTGCCTGAGCGGCGGCTCACCAATCAAGATTTGGAACAAATGGTGGACACCAACGATGAGTGGATCCTTTCTCGAACGGGGATCCGTGAGCGGCGCATTCTGGAACCCGGCCTGGGGAATTCCTACATGGCCATTCGTGCTGCTCTGGACTGCCTCGAACGGGGCGGAACAGCTCCCAGCGAGGTGGACGCGATCATTGTGGGAACGGTCACCCCCGATATGTTTTACCCTGCCACCGCCTGCCTGGTGCAACAGGGTATCGGTGCCACCCACGCCTGGGGCTTCGATCTTTCTGCCGGCTGTTCAGGATTCATCTTTTCGCTCACCACAGGGGTGCAGATGATCGAATCCGGACGTTATGAAAAGGTGCTCGTAATCGGCAGCGATGTCATGAGCAGTATTGTCGATTACGAGGATCGCAATACCTGCGTGCTGTTCGGAGATGCGGCGGGCGCGGTCCTTCTGGAACCCTGCCCCGAGGATGGCTACGGGGTTCTGGATTTCATCCATCGCGTGGACGGCGCCGGGGGCAAGCACCTGCAGCAGAAAGCGGGAGGCAGCCGCCGCCCGGCAAGCCTCGAAACCGTTCGGAACAGGGAGCACTACGTCTATCAGGAAGGGCAACAGGTGTTCAAATTCGCCGTAAAGGAAATGGCGAACGTGTCGGTCCAGATTCTGGAAAAAAATGGTCTGACCGGCAAGGACGTGGCGTTCTTTCTGCCGCACCAGGCGAACCTGCGCATCATCGATGCCAGTGCCAACCGGATGGGCCTCGACCCCGGCCAGGTGGTCGTCAATATCGACCGGTACGCCAATACCACGGCGGGCACCATCCCGCTGTGTCTCTACGACGTGGTGGTGGAAGAGAAACAGGTGAAAAAGGGAGACTACCTGGTAATGTCGGCTTTTGGCGCAGGCTTTACCTGGGGCAGCGTCCTCACACGTTGGTGGGAATGATGACGGGCGGCTTCTGGCTCTTGGCTCTTGGATAGTGGATAGACTTTGGGAGGTGAGGGTTGGGTTATAACACCACCGCCTGGCATGATGATTTCCCTGGGGACGTCCTACCCGCAGGTTTCTGGCGGGAATCCAGCGTAAAGGCCTGGAGACCCGCCCGCGCCCTCATGTCGACTGACCTTTGGGCGTTCATCTTCCTCACATTTCCGCCCTTTTCATGAACTCATCCCACCGTTCATCCACCTGGCGCTGCAGCTCGATAATCTGCTGCGAACTCATCTTCTTGAAGCGTCCCTGCAGCTGCAGGTATTCCTCAACAGGACGCTTCCGTCCGCTGCGCGCCATGCTCAGGGTCTTTCCCGTCAGTCGGAAAACCCCTTTTTCAACCTCATAAAGAATGACCACTCCGGACTCGACCGCGAGCCGCCCGACCTTGATGGTATCCTTGGTGGGAAAGGCCCATCCGGCTGGACAGGGAACGCTGAGATGGACGAACCGGGTGCCGGTTATGCTCCGGGCCTTGAGAAACTTATGATAAATGTCCCCGGGATAGGAGGAGCAGGCCGAAGCGAGATAGGCCGGGTGATGGGCCTCCATGATCTGCAGGAAATCCTTCTTCGGCTGTTCCTTGGGAATGACGGCGGTGGTGGTGGTGATGGCACCCGCCGGAGTGGCGCTCGACCGCTGAACGCCGGTATTCATATAGGCTTCATTGTCGTAGCAGACATAGATGAAATTGGTCTCGCGCTCGGCAGCCCCGCTCAAGGCCTGAATGCCCATATCGAAGGTGCCTCCGTCGCCGGCCATGGCAAGGACGGTGAAGTCGTCCTGGCCCGTGGCTTTGAGGCCCGCCACCAGTCCCGAAGCCGAGGCGGCAGTGCTGGCAAAGGTGTTGTTCACCGCATTGATGGCAACGGGAGTCTTGGGATAGATGCCGTGCAGGATGGTGAGACAGCAGGCCGGGTGGGTCATGATGGTCTTCGGACCCAGTGCCTTGAGCATATAGCGATAAGCGATCGGTAACCCGCAGCCGGCACAGGTTCGCGTACCAGGCTGGATGTATTCTTGTTCGGGGAGATCCAGAAGCGCGGTTGTCGTTGTCATAGTCCCTGGTATATTCCTTAAATTAGGTGGTTTGAATCATACTCCGGAGCCGATCCAGCGCGGATTCGCCTGAGGTCTGCCGTGTTCGACCCCCAGCAGACAGTCATCGGCTGCTTCCACCAGGTCGACCGGGTTTACATCCTTGCCGCCCAGTCCCAGGATGTAATTGTAGACCGCAGGCCGATGCCCGTTATGGCTGAAAAGAGCGCCCTTCAATTCGGTAGCCAATGCTCCCTCATACCCATAGCTGATGGCTTTCTCGAGAACAATGAGCGCTTCCGCCCGGGCTGTGGCCTCAGCAAGCGCGGAGCCTGGAAAGGGACGGAAGAGGCGGGTGCCGATGACGCCAACGGGCGTTCCCCGTTCACGCAGCAGGTCCACCGCTTCACTGGCTTCACTGGCCAGCGACCCCATGGTAACGAACAGGAACCGGGCGTCTTCAGCGCGGTAGCGGTAGAGCGGGTCTTCGTAGGCGCGGCCAAAGACCGCTTCAAACTCCCGGCCAACCGCAGCGATGGTTTCGGGCGAGGCCTCGAAGGCTTCCTGAAGGCGTCGTCGAAAGCCCATATAGCTGGGACAGAGGGTACCGTTGGCACCGGGCAGCGAATCGGTCATCACCACCGGATTGATGTTGACCGGGACCTCCGCATCCAGGCGATACGGCAACCGGAAGGGAGGCAGGAAAGCGTCGACTTCCTCCTGGGACGGTATGGTCACGGGCATCATGGTATGAGACAACCGGAAACCGTCGAAACAGACCATGATCGGGATCATCACCTGCTCGGCAACCTTGTAAGCCAGGATGATCTGATCGAGGATTTCCTGGTTACTCATACAGTAGAACTGCATCCATCCGGTGTCGCGCTGTGAGACCGTGTCCTGCATATCATTGAGGATCGTCCAGGGAGCTCCCAAGCCGCGGTTGGTCACCGGCATCACGATGGGAACCCGCGCACCGGCCGCCCAGTGGAGCTGTTCGTGCATGTAGGCCAGACCGTTGGCGGCCGTTGCGGTGAAGACCCGGGCGCCGACCAGGGACGCCGAAATACACACGCCCATGGCGGAATGTTCGCTCTCGACGCGAACGAATTCAGCCTTCAGATCCCCCCGCTCGACGTCCTGCGACAACACTTCCGGGATACTTGACTGGGGGGTGATGGGATAGGCGGCGACCACCTGCACCCGACAGAGCTTCGCAGCCAGTGCTGCTGTCTGATTGCCAGTGAGAATGCGTGTTTGTGCCACGATTGTACGTCCCTTTTGTAACCGACCAATCGGCGGTCGGCAGTCAATGACCAACGATCGAAATAACCTCAAAAGCCGGAGATACCCCGCGCTGACGGGGTCGGCCCAAAGCCCCCGCGAAGCAGTTATCCCATAACGAGCGAACGGAAAGAAGTCAAATGAAAAGGGCTCCCATGATTTACCTTTGAACCATCCGCTCAGTGCTGCTATAAGATTTGCCGTCCCTGGCTGCGTTCTGCGTACTCCCTGCGGTGGCGCGGTGAGCGGGCGAAGCTGGCAGGCGAGTCTGCCCTGCGAGGAAGTTGGGTTGGGGAGAATCACGCGTTGAGAGGAGAGGAAGGATGGCAAAGTTTTTCAAAGCCGGTCTCATGGGGTTGCTGATCATCCTCGCAGTCGGCCTTGGCGGGTGCTGCGGCGGGGGGTCTACGGTCAAGAACGAATCCACCACGACCACTACGACCCTGGGAGACGAGTTGAAAGCGCTCAAAGACGCCTACGATCAGGGCATCATCACCGAGAAGGAATACAACGCCTCGAAGGAAAAGCTTATCAAGCAACGAACCGACTCCAAGTAGTCGATACCGTGACGAACAGCACCCTGAGGCCAGCTACGGCGCGACGCCGGGCGCCTGGCAGCCTGCTGAAAGCAGGAGCTCATGACCCTTCGGGACACCGGAAGACACATGAAAAGGTCCAAGCGGCTGTGAACCCGCAACCCGCAACCTGCAACTGGCAACTCTTCAGGGCAGCGACCGCGGTGACCATCTGTCTGCTCTGGGGCCTGTTCCTGCCTCTCGGGACGATTGGCGTTTGCGACGCCGGCATGCAGGGTCCGCGCCTCAAGACCTGTCACCAGCCACCCCAGGATGAGCCCACCTCGAGTGTGGAAGTTGCTTTTCGCCAGGCTATAAGGTTCTATCAGAGGTGGGTTTCCCCCGTCGGCGGTCCCGACCGGTGCGGATTTCGTCCGAGCTGCTCCGCCTACGCTGCCCGCGCCGTCAGCGAACAGGGAGCGCTGATCGGACTCCTTATGACCGCCGATCGGTTGACCCGCTGCCACATCTGGAAGAAACCCGGAGCCGATTACCCGCTGCTCCCCACCGGGAAGCTCTACGATCCTCCCTCGAGCAACCTCCTGTGCGCCCCCTGACGCCACTGTTCCACGTGATCGCGCTCTGTGCCCTGCTCTGCACAACCCATGCGCCCCTTTCCCAGGCAGCGGAAAAGGGCGTGCTGCTGACCGAAAGCGTCCAGCTGAAGGTCGCGGACGCGTTCCTCGAGGAAGGAGAATATTTCCGGGCGGTTACCGAATACAAACGCTTCCTGATCCTGTTCCCCGACTCGGAGCGGGCCGACTATGCCCACTTCAAGACCGGCCTGGCCTGTTATCAGGGTGAGGAATTCGAAACGGCTGCCAAATCCTTTCGATATGTTCACGAGCGTTTCGGCGACAGTGGCTATGCGCCGCAGGCCTGTTACCTTGAAGGGCTGACCTACTGGAAGAACCGGCAGTTTGGAGCAGCCCGCAACGCCTTTGAAACGGTGGTCCGGGCCTATCCCCAATCCGAATCGGCCCCGCTGGCACTGATCGCGGCAGCGATGCTGGCGCTCGAACAGGACTACCTCACCACCAGCCGGCGCAGCCTTCAAACCCTGGCTGGTTCCTACCCCGAACACCCGGTTGCGCCCAAGACCTCCCAGGCCTTGAAGCTGCTCGACCAATATGAAACACTTCCCCGTAAATCGGAAGTCCTGGCCGGCCTCATGTCAGCGCTGGTGCCCGGCAGTGGCTACTTCTACGCCGAGCACTATGGAGACGGAATCACCGCCTTCGTTATCAACGCCCTGGCCATTGCCGGTATCGTTACCGCAGCCGGCCAGGAAAACTACGCCGTCGCGGGGATCGTCGGCGGGGTCGGCCTGCCGTTCTATTTCGGCAATATCTACGGCTCCGCCAATGCCGCAAAGAAATGGAACCTGGCCATCCGAAAGGAGCTTCGAAACCAGCTCGAACTGGTCCTGAGCTGCGATTTTTGGTGAAGACGCCTCCCGCCGCGCTCGATCCTCGGGTTCCTGGGCAAGTCCTGCACCGTCAGCTGCGCATTCGATGGGAGGGAAGCTCCCAGGGAGGTCCCCGTCAAAGTCTCGGGGGGGGTTTCTTGCCTTCGCGATCTGAAGTATAATGTGCACTCATTTCCTGTGGAGAGATGCGATCCGATGGCAGTCCCCATGGCTGGCAGCGGTTCTATAAACCCTATCGGCGAGTTGAGCGATGATCCGGAAAATCGAAAAGATCCCGTATCCCCCCCACCTTGACCTGGCCCGTCTGCCGACCCCGGTGAAGCGGCTCCATCGGTTCGGCGAGAGGCTAGGCGTTGAATTGTATGTGAAGCGCGACGATCTAACCGGCATGGCCCTTTCGGGCAACAAGGTGCGCAAGCTTGAATTTGCCCTGGCCGATGCTCTGGCGCAAGAAGCCGATTGCGTGCTCACCTGCGGCGGTGCTCAATCCAACCACTGCCGCGCCACCGCCGTTGCCGCCGCCATGGCAGGGTTGCGCTGCCGGCTGCTGCTCCGCACTTCCGACCCGGCCCATCCGCCCCGTCCGGAGGGCAATATCCTCCTGGACCGGATGGCAGGAGCCGAAATTGTCTGGATCTCCCCCCAGGAATACCAGCATCGCCAGGAACTCTTCGAGCTTGAGGCCGCCACCCTGCGCGCCCGGGGACACATCCCGTATATCATTCCCGAAGGGGCTTCGAACCCCATCGGGTCGTGGGGTTATATACGGGCGGCAGAAGAGCTTGCCCGCGATCTCGCGGCCCTGCCGGGCGGTGCCGAACGTCCGACCTCCATCATCCATGCCACCGGTTCGGGAGGCACGGCCGCCGGGTTGGTGACGGGGGCCAAGCTCACGGGACTCAACGCCCGGCTGGTCACTTTCAATGTCTGCGACGATGAGGCCTATTTCGTTCGGGCGGTGGGAGACATCTGCGAACGGCTCATCACCGACTATCACCTCTCCCTTTCCTTCGACCGGCAGCGGGACCTGCACATCATCGACGGTTATGTGGGACGCGGCTATGCCCTGTCGCGACCGGAAGAACTGGCGCTGCTCTGTGATCTGGCCCGGACCGAAGGGATTTTTCTTGATCCCGTCTATACGGGGAAGGCCTTTTACGGGATGGTTCAGGAACTGGAACACAACCCGGCGGCGTTCGGCGAAAGAATCATCTTCATCCATACCGGTGGCATTTTCGGCGTCTTCGCCATGGCGGCCGAGATCGAACCGCTGCTCGAAACAGCCGCCAACCGGCGCGCCGTTAGCCATGCCGGCACTGCCAATGCGTTCGAGGGAATGACCCATGCAAATCGAACAAAGTAGATGGACCGAGGCCGCCGGATGGAGTCCTCAGCCTCCCGGCAGCCTCGCTGAAGCCCCCCAGCTGATCCTGCTCTTCGGCTCCGGAAGCACCCTCAGGAATCCTGCCCTCGTGGAACCTTTGAAATCCGCCTATCCCGCAGCCCATTTCCTGGGCTGCTCCACTGCCGGCGAGATCTGCGGGACCCAGGTGACCGATGATTCCCTGGTGGCTACGGCCATTCACTTTGAGCACACCAGGATAGCCGGCTGCCAGATCCGTTTCACGGAGGTGCGCGACAGCTTTCACGCCGGCGAATCCCTGGCCAGGCAGCTGGACCCTCTCGGGCTGGTTCACATCCTCGTGCTCTCGGACGGACTCACGGTGAACGGCAGCGACCTGGTGCGCGGCCTCAAGAAGTACCTGCCAGGCTGGGTCACGGTTACCGGCGGGCTGGCCGGGGACGGTGACCGGTTTGAAGAAACCCTCACGTTCTGGGACAGTCCCCCCGCTCGGGATACGGTTGCCGTGCTGGGGTTTTACGGCCCTCAGCTGAAGGTCGGCTATGGCTCGCTCGGAGGCTGGGACCCTTTTGGCCCGGACCGCCTCATCACCCGCTCGAAGGGGAACGTCCTGTTTGAGATGGACGGCCATTCTGCCCTGGAACTCTACAAGAGATACCTCGGCGACCATGCCGTCGGTTTGCCGGCGGCCGGTCTCTTGTTCCCCTTGAGCCTCCGCACTAGGGCGGGGGAAACGGGAGTGGTCCGTACCATCCTTTCCGTAAATGAGCAGGAACAGAGCATGACTTTTGCCGGAGACGTTCCGGAAGGTTCCTACGCCCGCCTTATGAAAGCCAATTTCGATCGTTTGATCGACGGCGCCGTGGGAGCGGCCAGGACCAGCTACCAGGCCGCCGGTTCGGTCTCTCCCCAACTGGCCATTCTCATCAGCTGTGTCGGCCGCAAACTGGTCTTGCAGCAGCGGATCGAGGAAGAAGTCGAGGGGGTTCGCGAAATCCTGGGGGAGGACACCATCCTGACCGGCTTCTATTCCTATGGCGAAATCTGTCCGTTTACCCCGGGAGAAAACTGTGAACTGCACAACCAGACCATGACCATCACCACGTTTTCCGAAAGCGCGGCGTGATCCCCAGGTGCGGGTTATCAGACTCTTTCACCGCTCTGGCGGGAAGTATCCAGGCACATAGAGGAAGGACTCTCCGGTGGTAGCGATGCACAGCCTGTTGAAGCGACAGTTGAAGCGGTATTTTGGTGAATCATTTACCATCCCCGAAGCATGGCAGCCATTTGTCAACGCCGTCAACGAAGCCTATCGGCAGTTCGACCTCGATAGGGGCATGCTGGAACGGTCCCTGGAACTCAGTTCCCAGGAACTGCTCGAGGCCAATTCGGAACTGCGCGCCGTGTTTCAGGCCAACCCCGACCTGATGCTCCGCCTGGACCGGGAGGGAACCATCCTCGATTACACCACCGGCACTACCAGTGACTTCCTCCTCCAGGCTCAACAGCTTCTTGGGAAAAGGATCCAGGACCTGCCCATCGAGGCCGCCGCCTTTGATTTCAACGAGGCCGTTGGCCAGGTACTGCGGACTCAGAGCATGGTCAGCCTGGAATACTGCCTCACCGACCGGCATCAGAGGCACTGGTTTGAGGCCCGGCTACTGCCTCTCCTTGGAAACCAGATCATTGTGATCATCCGCAACATCACCCAGCGAAAGGTCGCCGAGGAGGCTCTCAGGGAGAGTGAACGGCGCCTGGAAAGCATCATCCAGGGATCGCCCATCCCCACCTTTGTGATTGGCAAAGATCATCAGGTGATTTACTGGAACAAAGCTCTGGAGGAATTGACCCGTCTCAAGGCTGCTGAGATGGTTGGGAGCAACCGCCACTGGTCCGCCTTCTATTCCGCGGAACGCCCGTGTCTCGCCGACCTTCTGGTGGACGGGGACCTCGCCGCTATCGACCGCTGGTACGCAGGCAAGCACCGCGGATCCGGCTTGATCGATGAGGCCATCGAGGTTGCCGACTTCTATCCCGACCTGGGTGAGGAAGGGAAGTGGCTGCACTGCACGGCGGCGGTGATCCGGGATTCCCAGCGCTCCCTCGTCGGGGCCATCAGCACGATCGAAGACGTCACCGACCGCAAGCTGGCGGAAGAAAAATACCGGAGTATCTTTGAGAATGCCCTTGACGGAATCTTTCAGACCACCCCGACGGGGCGCATCATCAACGCCAATCCAGCCTTCGCTCGTATCCTTCGTTACCACTCACCCGAAGAATTATGTGGCAGCTTCAGCGATATTACCCATGAACTATATGTCCATCCCGAACGCCGCCGGGAGCTTCTGGACCTGGTGGAGAAGCAGGGGCTGGTTCGTGATTTCGAGGTCGAATATTTCCGGAAGGACCAAAACGTTGTCTGGGTTAATCTGAACATGCGCGCCGTCCGCAACAGCGTGGGAGAAATGCTCTACCTGGAAGGTTCGGCTCAGGACATCACCGAACGCAAGGTCCTTGAAGCCCGGTTGCTGCAAGTCCAGAAAATGGAAACCATCGGCACCCTGGCTGGAGGGATTGCTCATGATTTTAATAATATCCTTGCTGCCATCGTGGGCTACACCGAAATCGCCAAGAGCAGGCTGCGCCAGAAGGAACTGAGCACATACCTGGACCGGGTTCTCGATGCCTCCGAGCGCGCGCGGGACCTGGTTGGACAAATCCTGACCTTCAGCCGCAGCGCGGCCCAGGAGCTCCGACCGATTGATCTCGCATCGGTCACGCAGGAAGCCCTTGGACTGCTGCGCGCCACCATTCCCTCCACTATCATCATTCATCACAGGATTGCCTCTGAACTGAATGCCGTCCTTGCCGACCCGACCCAGATCCATCAGGTTCTAATCAACCTTTGTACCAACAGCGCTCAGGCCATGCGCGAAAAGGGCGGGATGATCCAGGTTACCGTTGAAAATGTCGAGCTCACCCCAGGGATGGCGGCGGGGATGGGAGGGTTGAGACCGGGACCGTATCTGAAACTGACGGTGAGTGACACCGGAACGGGCATTGAACCCGAATTGGTGCACCGCCTTTTTGATCCATTCTTCACCACCAAGCAGCCGGGAGAAGGAACCGGCCTCGGCCTCTCCGTGGTCTACGGCATCGTCTGCGGCTACGGCGGCACCATTACGGTTCAGACCCGACCCGGAGCCGGCACTACCTTTTCCGTCTATCTGCCGGCCATTGAAGAGATTGCCCAACCAGAGGTCAAACCCACTCAACCGCTCCCTCATGGCTCAGAACGAGTGCTCTTCGTGGACGATGAACCGGTTCTCGCCGAAATGGGCCGGGAGATGCTCGAGAGCCTCGGCTATCGGGTCATGGCAACCACCGACAGCACCCAGGCGATCCAGATCTTTCGTGCCGATCCCGACAGTTTTGACCTGGTCATCACCGACATGACCATGCCCGGGATGACGGGAGTGGATCTCTCCCGAAAAATTTTAAAAATAAAACCGAATATTCCCATCATCCTTTGCACGGGATACAGTGAGCTCATCACCGAAGAGAAAGCAAAAGCCATTGGAATTCAAGGTTTTGCCCTCAAACCCCTGAACTTCCGCAGCATCACCGAACTCATTTGCCAGGTCTTGAATCACGTAGGGTCAAGTCTTGCAACGTGACAAATTCTGGTGTATGAAGGCGTCATGGCAAGGCCGCTACGCATTGAATATGCTGGGGCGATCTATCACGTGACCGCCCGTGGAAACGCCGGGATGGCCGTTTTTGGCGACGATGCCGACCGGAGGTGTTTCCTTGATCTGTTTGAGCAGGTAGTAACACGCTTCAAGTGGGTTTGTTACGCCTATTGTCTGGTGGAGAACCATTACCATCTGGTGGTGGAAACGACCACCGCCAATCTATCCGCCGGCATGCGCCAAATAAATGGGGTGTATACGCAGAATTTCAATCGGAGCCATGCGCGCGTCGGGCATCTTTTCCAGGGCAGGTTCAAGGCGATCCTGATCGAGCGGGAAACCTATCTCGTGGAGCTGTGCCGTCACGTGGTGCTCAATCCTGTGCGCACCCACCTGGTGGCGCAGCCGGAGGATTATCCCTGGAGCAGCTATCGGGCGACGGGTGGGATGGATGAGACACCGGCCCTGGTCAACACCGCCTGGCTGCTGAGCCAGTTTAGTCCGAACCGGGCAGAAGCACAGCAGCGCTATCGCGAGTTTGTGATGGCCGGTTTGGGGCAGAGGCCGGTCTGGAAGGACCTCAAGCACCAATGCGTGCTGGGAAGCCCGGAGTTTTTGGCGGAAATCGGCCCGGTTGTTAAGGGCAAGAACTCCTTACGAGAGATCCGCCGCTTGCAGCGGAAACTCGCTCGGCCTTCTCTGGCCGAACTGTTCGCCCGCGAACGGGATTCCGGGAAGGAGGTGCGCAACGCCCTGCTGAAGAAGGCCAGCCTGGAGTACGGGTATACCTTCTCTGAAATCGGTCGGCACATTGGGCTTCACTATGCAACGGTGAGTCGCATCGTGAGGGGTAAGTAGCTCGAAGCTGCGCGACCTTAGATTTTCATGCTTTCCGGAGCAGAGTCGACGACGGATAACAAGGACCGAGGGTAACTGGCAGCCGGCAACTCGTAACTCGCGACTTTTGGCAGCAGAGAAAGGCAACCGGGCAGAGATGAATGCCACCTTATCGGTTGTGCCGGGAAGGCAGGAAGCCTTCCACCGCGTCACCCAGATCACCGATCTCCCCCCCCTTGCCGGTGGTTTGCAGCGGTTGCTGGAGGTGATCTACAGCGAAGTGGCTTCGGTCGGGGAACTCGAGCGGATTATCCTCTACGAGCAGGCCCTGGCGGCAAAGCTGCTGCGCCTGGCCAATTCCTCCTACTACGGGACGCGAGGAAAAGTACACACCATCAGCCAGGCCATCATGCTCATCGGCTTCGAGCAGGTGAAATCCATCTGTCTCTGCGTTCTCCTCATGCAACTGTACGCCGATGCGCCAGCCCTCTCCGCCAGCCTCCGTGAAAAGCTCTGGAAGCATGCTTTCGCCACTTCCCTCGTTGCTTCCGAACTAGCGCGGCATAAACCCTGGCTCACCAAGGAACTGGCTTCCGTTCTCGGTCTTTTCCATGATCTCGGATGGCTGGCCATGGCCGTCCACTTCGCGGATTATTACCAACTGGTAAGTGATTTGGCAAAGGCCCGCAAGATCCCCCCGTGGCTGGTCGAAGCCGAATGTGGAATCGCCCACACCGAAATTGGCAGCTGGATGAGTGACAGATGGGCCCTCCCCGAAGTTTTCGGGAGAGTCATGAAATACCATCACGCACCACATCTGAGCCCTTCTCATAAATCCGAGGCAGTTCTCATTTTCCTCGCGAATGTACTGGTCAATTCTCGAGAATATGCCGAATATCTAAATGATCCGTTGACAATTTCCTGCGCCCACCAGCTTCATTTCACTGATGAGGACTGGGAGCACTGCATTGAACGTTCGAACGCGATTTGGCACCAGGTGGAAGCCTTTTGGGCAATGCTGAAGTAAGGGACGGGGGAGGGGAAAGATGGTTCAGTTAGCCAATCGGATTATGGCAGCTACGCTCATGGAGACCCAGGCCCAGCATGAGGAAACGGTGCCGTTCCTGGTCATCATCGGTCGTGTGGCCAACCTTCTTCCTCGACAACTGGGCATCCCGGACATCTGTCGGGAACTGACCCGCATCATTATCGAGGAAACGACCTTTGACAATTGTTCGCTTCTGCTGTGGGATGCCCAGAGCGGGTCGCTCGCTTTGGCCGCAGCGGAAGGTCTGGAGGGTCTCCTCGAGGGGGGCTCGGCAGCCTGCTACAATCGCAACCTGCGCTTTGGGGCCCACGAGGGGTTGGCTGGGCAGGCTTTTGCCAGCAAGCAGCCCGTCTTCATCGAGGATGCTTCACAACGCCCGCTCCCACCCAAAGAAGGGGCTCTGATACGACCCGCTTCCCTGGCCTGCCTGCCGTTGCTGGATGAGGGCGTGCTCAACTTGAGCTCTTACCGGCCCCAGTGCTTCACCATCCAGGCCCGCCGTTCCTGGGAAATCATCGGCAGGATCATCGGTCACCTCCTGCATGGCGTTTGCCTCGAAACCCGCAACGGCAAAGCGGGTCCGCCAAGGCTCGGCACCTCCCCCCAACCGGTACTGCCTGCCGGGGCGGGAAACGGGGAAGCGGGTAGCATCAGCCTCCTTACCGAGGATGCGCTCGAGTACATGCCTCAGGGGATCTGCCTGCTCGATATCGAAGGGAAAGTGACCCGAGTCAATCATAGTATCGAAAGAAGTTTTGGTGGCAATGCCTCGGAATTGACAGGTCGCTCGCCGGCGGTGATGTTTCACGACCCCGGCACTTTTCAGGGGCTTTTCGAGCGGGTCGCCGTATCGCAGATGGAGGAACTCCCGGACGTTCCCCTCGTCAACGCCGAAGGCGAGGTTTATACCGCCGATCTCAGCCTGGTCACAATGAAAGATCATCACGGTGAGGCTAAGGGTTTCCTGCTGGTCATCAACGATATCTCCAAGAAGAAGGCTTTTGCCGATAAAATGCTTCAGGCGGAAAAGCTGGCCGCCCTGGGCACCATGGCCGGAGGTGTAGCGCACGATTTCAACAACCTGCTCATGGCCATCCTTGGCAACCTGCAGCTGCTGTTGCCCGACGTTCAGGAAGAGGAGACGCTGCGGCGTCTGAAGAACATCGAAAAGGCGGTGCACGATGGCGCCAATACCGTCCGGCGCCTGCAAAAGTTTACCGAGCGTGATCTGCAGCACCAACTCGCACCTGCCACCGCCGATATCAACGACGCCATCCGGGATGTCGTGGAAATGACGCGCCCGCGGTGGAAGAACGCCATGGAAAAGCACGGTCACATCATTCAGTTCGAACTGGACCTGGCGCCTCAGTGTTTTTCCAGGATTCACGTTTCCGACTTCCGCGAAGTCCTCACCAACCTGGTTTTCAATGCCCTTGAAGCCATGCCCCAGGGAGGAACCATTACCATCCGCACCCGACTGAGCAAAGAGTCGGTGGTGATCGACCTGACCGACACGGGGATTGGCATGAGCAAGGAAGTGGCGTCGAAGATTTTCGATCCCTTCTACACTACCAAGGGCATCGGCAATTCGGGACTTGGGTTGAGTGTATCCTGGAGCCTCATTGCCCGGAGCGGAGGGGAAATCCAGGTGAAGAGCAAACCTGGCAAGGGAACCAGCTTCACCATCCGGCTGCCTAAAGCCACCCCCTCACCGCGCCTCGCTTCCGAGGGCGATTCTGCCAAGCCTCCGGCAAACCATCGCCTCCTGGTAGTGGACGACGATGAAGATGTGCTCTGGATCATTCAGGACATGCTGCGTTTCAAAGGCTACCGAGTGGTCGCCCTGGCCGACGCCGAAAAGGCACTGGCGATCTTGGAAAGTGAGACGTTCGACCTCGTGCTGACCGACCTCGGGATGCCCCGCATCAGCGGGTGGGACATTGCCAGAAAGGCGAAAGACAAGAACCCCAAGCTTCCCGTCGTGCTGCTGACCGGCTGGGGTACCCAGTACGAAGAGGAAGACGTCTCGACGGAAGGAGTCGATGCGGTACTCTCCAAACCCCTGAGCTGGGAAAAGCTCACCGACAGCATCGGCAGACTGCTTTAGGGATGTCGGATGTCAGAGGTTCGAGGCTGGATTTCGGAGGTTCGAGGTCGAATGTTGGAGGCTGGATTGCGGATGGGGCAGGCGGGGGCCGGCTCCTGACCGAGGTGTCTACTGAATTGGACGGGGCGCGTCGGCCTCGCGGGTAAAGGCGGTCACCTCCCGCCACCATTTTTCGTTGGCAGCCATTGGCCAGGAGTTATGGCCGGCATTTCTGAAAACCCAGAGGCGCTTGGGCGACTGGATGGCTTCATAGAGGGCCATGGTGTGGCTATTCGGAATGATCTCATCGGCATCGGCCATGAGCACGGCCACCGGCCGGGAGAAGGTCCGGAGGTTGGCAGCATTGTCAAATTTGTCCCGCACCAGCCATTTGGCGGGCATAAACCAATAGATCGACTGGGCAAGTTCCGGCAGATTCTTCCAGGGGGTGATCAAGACCAACCCCGCGATCGCGGGTGACAGCGCTGCCCCCACCGCCGCAGCCACCCCGCACCCCAACGATTCTCCCCAGACGTAGAGCGGACCTTCATATTGCTGTACCAGCGCTTTGGCTGTAGCTACCGCATCGGCCACCAGGCTCTTTTCTCCGAGCTCTCCGTCACGCGCTCCATACCCCGGATATTCCGCCAGCAGTACCCGGTATCCCAGCGGGGTGAGGGCGGCGACATAGGGGGTGCGGTCCAGTGCCGAACCGGCGTTGCCATGAAAAACCACCACCGTCCCTCGCTCCTCGGCCGACCGCGGCGCAGCCATCAACCCGCGATAGTCGCGGGTTGCCCGGGGCCAGGGCTGGACCGCAGCGTCTCGTGTGCGCTGCACCAGGCTATCCACCGGATACCGATCGGGCAGATAGAGCAGGGCGTTCTGGAACAGGAACATCCCCACCGTCAAGACGCCCACGAAGCCAAAAAGTGATACAGCCAAAGTCGTCAGCATCGCTGCCATGCCAGGAACATGTTCCGCCTCACCGTCTAGCGCTGCCGCGCTTTGAGGAAGGCGCGCCGCCAGCCTTCGAAGCGCCCGTGTTCGAGGGCCTCGCGCATGGCGGCCATGAGTTGCAGATAGTAGTGAAGGTTGTGGAGGGTGTTCAGGCGATAGGCGAGCAACTCCCGAGCCACGAAAAGATGCCGCAGGTAGGCTCGGGAAAAGCGTTGGCAGGTGTAGCAGGCACAGCCCTCCTCAATCGGTCCGTCGTCGTCGGCGTAGGCGCTGTTCTTGATCTGGATACTGCCGTGAGCCGTGAAGAGCATGCCATTGCGGGCGTTGCGGGTCGGCATGACGCAATCGAAGAGATCGATCCCCGCCCTCACACCCTCGACGAGATCCTCCGGAGTACCCACGCCCATGAGGTAGCGAGGCCGCGAAACCGGCATGAGCGGTGTGATGGTTCCTAGAACGGTCAGCATCTCCTCCTTGGGTTCCCCCACCGAGAGACTGCCGAGGGCATAACCGTCGAAACCGATGGCTTCAAGCTGCTCCAGGCAAGCCTTCCTCAGATCGACGAAGACACTCCCCTGAACGATGCCAAAGAGCGCCTGATCCCCATGTTCCCGGGCGGCTTTCGAGCGGGCTGCCCAGCGTACCGTCCGCTGCATGGATTCCTGGGCGTACTGATAGGAAACCGGGTAGGAGTTGCATTCATCAAAGACCATGGCGATGTCCGAGCCGAGTTGCAGTTGGATCTGCACGGCCGTTTCCGGGCTGATGAGATGCCGTGAGCCGTCGATATGCGATTGAAAGGTTACCCCCGCTTCTTCGATCTGGTTGATTCGGGCCAGGCTAAACACCTGGAACCCGCCGCTGTCGGTGAGGATCGCCCGGGGCCACTGCATGAAGGCGTGCAACCCGCCGAGTCGACCGATCCGGTCGGCTCCCGGCCGCATGTGGAGGTGGTAGCTGTTCCCCAATAGGATCTGCGCTCCCAGGCTCTGTAATTCGTCCGGGGTGAGGCTCTTAACCGTGGCCTGGGTTCCCACGGGCATGAAAACCGGAGTCTCAACCGTACCGTGCGCTGTTACCAGACGCCCGCGCCGCGCCGCACAATCGGGATCATGTGTGAGAATGTCAAAAACCACTTCAACCATCCTTCTTTCTCATGGGAAGCCCGTCTTCGGGCAGCAGCCGCGGTCACAGGATCAGCATGGCATCACCGTAGCTGAAAAAGCGGTAATTTCGGGTGACCGCCTCACGGTAGGATTCGAGAATGCATTTTCGACCGGCGAAAGCGGCAACGAGCAGCAGCAGGGTTGACTTCGGCAGATGGAAATTGGTGATGAGGGCATCGACGACTTTAAACCGGAATCCCGGGTAGATGAAGAGATCACAGTAGCCGGCAAAGCTGGTGACGGTTCCCCGTTCTCGGGCCACCCATTCGAGGATCCGCGCCGAGGTGGTGCCGACTGCCACCACGCGGCGCCCTTCCTGGTGGGCACGGGCAACCCGTTCCGCCGAGGCGGGGGAGATTTCAGCGTATTCAGGATGCATCCGGTGCTCCCGGATGTCGTCTACCCGCATGGGCGCAAAGGTGCCGTACCCCACGTGCAGGGTCACTGCGACGAGCTCGACGCCCCGCCGCCGCAGCGCCTCGAACAGCTCATCCGTGAAATGAAGCCCCGCCGTGGGCGCAGCGATGGAGCCCGGTTCACGAGCGTAGACTGTCTGATAGCGAGGGGCATCCTCCTGCCGCCTGGCATCGGCGGCCTCGCGGTAGATATAGGGCGGCAGCGGCACTTCTCCGGCCTGCTCGAGAATGGCTGGCAGGGGTTCCGGGGAGAGAAAACGGACCCGCACCATGCCCGCTTCCATCGGGGTGAGAAGTTCTGCCAGCAAACCGCCTTGCAAGGTAATCACCGATCCGGGTTTGGGCGGTTTCGCCGCTTTCACCAAACAGGCAAAGCCGTTCCCATTATTCTGCGCGGCAGCACGGAAAGGCTCGAGCACCAGCAGTTCGATTCGGCCACCCGTTGCTTTCCGGCCCGACAGGCGGGCTGGCACCACCCGCGTGTCGTTGACCACCAGTACATCACCTGCCCGGAGATAGCCGGGGAGGTCCCGGAAGGTCCGGTGTTCCAGCGCCTGCCTGCCACGATGAAGGACCATCATCCGACTCGCATGTCGCTCCGCAAGCGGTTCCTGCGCAATCAGACGGCCCGGCAGCTGGTAGTCATAAGCCGTAAGGTGATACGACAGCCCGCTCTCACCCTCCATGTCGGCGCCCCCAATAGACCAGCAGCAGGCCAGCAACCATCATCACCCCACCCATAAGACGCAATTGCCCGCACGGCATGGCAATGACCTTCTCCAGCCAGGCCTTGAGCTGACTGGGAAAAGCAAGATAGGGCAGACCTTCCAGAAAACAGATCAAGCCCAGCACCGTCAGAAAGTACCCTCCCGGCATGTTGCTCCATTCCTCCGTCTCACGTTCTTCAAAGATCCTCTTCCCATTCTGTCGGGATTCGCCTAACATATTTTGACCGGCTTGCCTAGGGACTCATCCACCGGCATCCGATCGCTGACAACGACGAGTAACCCAGCAATTCTGAAAACATAAGCTTGCGCGGGCGGGCGCCGTTGGGATATAAACGGTCACACGCAACCGCAACCTGAGGAGATATGACCCGTTATGACCTGGATTCGGCACCGGCTCACGGAAATGCTCGCTGACGCTGTCTTGCCTCTGTCCCCGGCGGTTATGGGAGGATCGCCGGAGGCTGTCGCCGTCGACCTGGAGATTCCCAGCCTGGCGCAACACGGCGATTTTGCCACCAATGTCGCGTTTGCGCTGACGCGCCAATTGCGCCGCAGCCCGCGGGAGATTGCCGCCCAGATCCTGAACAATCTTACGGATTCCAACCAGATCATCCACCGGGTGGAAATAGCCGGGCCTGGCTTCATCAACTTCTTCATCCAGCCAACAGCCTGGCATGAGGCACTCCTGCGCCTCCTTCAGAATCCGGTCGCCTACGGACGGCAGGATCTCGGCAAAGGACGCCGGATCCAGGTGGAATTCGTCAGTGCCAATCCTACCGGTCCCCTGCACATCGGGCACGGCCGTGGCGCGGCCACCGGTGATGTCCTCGCCAACATTCTGGCCGCCTGTGGCTTCCAAGTGACCCGCGAATACTACATCAACGATGCCGGCAATCAGATGGATACTCTGGGCCGGAGCCTCTATTACCGCTACCAGGAACTGCTCGGCGAAACCATTGTTTTTCCTGAAGGCCATTACCAGGGTGAGTATCTGCGCGAGCTGGCACAGGAGTTCCACGAACAGTACGGGAACCGCTATCGGCAGACCCCGCTGGAGGAAGTGCTGCCACTCTTCACCGGCTTTGCGAGCAGCCATATTCTGGACGGCATTAAGGATGACCTCAACGCCTTCGGGGTGCAGTTCGATCACTGGTTCAGCGAACAGAGTCTCCACCATGCCGATGCGATCCACCAGACCATCGAGGCCATGGCGGCTGGTGGTTTCGTCTACGACAGGGAAGCGGCCCGCTGGTTTCGCAGCACCGCCTTTGGCGATGAGAAGGATCGGGTGGTGATCCGCTCCAATGGAGTCAGCACCTATTTTGCCGCCGACCTGGCCTATCACCGGGACAAGTTCCAGCGGGGTTTCGACACCGTCATTGATATCTGGGGCGCCGATCATCACGGATACGTGGACCGGATGCTCGCCGGGGTGCAGGCCCTCGGGCGCAACCGGGACGACCTGAGGATTATCCTGGTCCAGCTGGTCAACCTGCTGCGGGGAGGAAAGCCCGTCGCCATGTCAACCCGCGCCGGAGAATTCGTCACCCTTCGGGAAGTCCTGGACGAAGTGGGCAAGGATGCGGCCCGCTTCCTTTTCCTCACGCGCCGCTCCGACAGCCAGCTCGATTTCGACCTCGAGGTGGCCAAGAGTCAGAGCAACGACAATCCTGTTTTTTACGTGCAGTACGCCCACGCCCGCCTCTGCAGCATCTTTGAAGTGGCCAGGGAACGGGGTGTCCCATACCTGCGGCCTGATGGCAGCGACCCATCCTCCCTCGACCGGCTGACTCTTCCGGAAGAACTTGCCATCATCAGACTGCTGGATGAATACCCACAGGTGCTGACGAAGTGCGCGACAACCCTTGAACCCCATTTCATTCCCTATTATCTGCACGAACTGGTTTCGCTGTTTCACAGCTACTACAACCATAATCGCATCCTCAGCGAGGATGTCGCGTTGACCCAGGCACGCCTGGCCATGGCCGACGCGGTCCGGATTGTCATCCATAACGCCATGGAGCTGCTGGGAGTGAGTGCCCCCGAAAAGATGTGAACTCTTTCGAAGGATGGGGTTGTGCCCGGATGACCCGCAAGACCGACCACGAAAGCAGCAGAGAACAGGCCGAAACCGCAGGGAAACCAAAGCGCTACCAGTTTGAAGTGGGCCGCAAGGGACTGTTTTTCTACGGTTTATGCCTATTCATGGCGCTCACCTGGATGTTTGTTTTTGGGATTCTGGTAGGGCGTGGCATCCCGCTGGTGAGTTCGGAGGAGTTTTCTCTGCGTGCCCACCTGCTGCGTTTCATCGGTTTGGGTCCACAAGTCGCCAAGAAAGCGGAACCGGAAGCTGAGGAACATTTTGACAGCCCCCGAACCATGCTCGAAACCCTTGACTATTACCTCTCCCTGACCCGCAAGCAGAATGACGGTCCCCCACCGCTGAGGACCGTGACGAATATGCCCGTTCCGTCCGCCAAACCCCCCGCGGAAACCGCAGCATCACCGCAAACCTCCCCCTCCACGGCGACGACTCCACCCCACGCCCTGGCCGCCACCGACGCCGGCCCTCCGGAACATCTGGCCGAACATTTCAGTCTTCTGGTTTCTTCCATGAAAGAGCCGGACAATGCTCAGCGCCTCCTCGACCAACTCCGCGGAAAAGGCTATGCGCCGCGGGTTGAAACCGTCAACCTGGGAGGCAGCGGGCAGTGGAATCGGGTTCTCGTGGGCTACTTCGCCAGCCGGGAAGAAGCCATGCGGTTTGCCGCTGAATTCAACCGGAAGGAAAAGATGGAAGCATTGGTCGTTCGCGAGACGCGTTAGCACCCCGATTGACACACGCTTCGCTGCCGGTTATAGTGAATTTGAAAATGTTAATAAATGCGACATCTTGCTCTGATTCTTCGGGGTGCCTTCACGCTCCTTCTCACCCGCGAGCAAAAATTCCTTCATTTTCTGCACTGTGTGCAACTTTGACTCTTAATTCAAGAAAGGAGGATGTGCCATGAAAGCAATCAATAAGATTCTTTTCCCGGTCGATCTTTCGGAGGCTTCTTCCAAGCTTGCCCCTGATGCCATTGACTTCGCACGGAAGTTTGGAGCCGAACTGCATCTGCTGCTGGTCACCGGCACTTTTGAGAAGTTCAAGACCTTCTACATCCCCCATCCATCCCTTAAGACGTTCGGCGAGGAAGTGCTGAGAGGCGGCCAGAAGAGGCTGGTGGAGTATGTGGAGGAGAACTTCAGCGAGTTCTCGAAGTTGAAGACAGCCGTGGTGCAGGGTGATCCCGCTGAAGAAATTCTTAAATATGTCGAATCCGAAAAAGTCGACCTGGTCATCATGGGCACTCACGGCCGGAAGGGTCTCGATCGGATCCTGTTCGGCAGCGTCGCCAATGAAGTCGTGAAACGTTCTCCTGCCCCGGTTCTCACCATCAACCCTTATCGGTAAGCAGAGAGGGGTGCCCCGCTCTGGTGACACCCCTCCCGACCACTCCTCAGCCAGGATCTCAACCGCCCTTCGGCTGACGCCGCGGCTGCCGATTTCACAGAATGAGCGCAAGCTGTGCCTGAACGGCTGGTGAGCGGATCATTCCCTCCCAAAAAAAACGTTCATTTTGTGCCATCTTGTTTTATGGTGGACTGCGTACGGCTGAAAAGGCTGGTCGCGGCTTGTGAATTTTCTGCACGAAGCGGTAGAAGGAGAAGGCATGCACATTTCCAAAGAAAAACAAGTTGAGATGCTCCACTCGATGCTGCTCACGCGTCGTTTTGAAGACACGCTCATGGAACTTTGCACGATTCAGGGAAAGATCCCCGGTATGATGATTCTGTGTACGGGTCAGGAGGCGGTGGGTTCGGGAGTTTGCGCGGCGTTAAGTCCCGACGACGTGATCGTCTCCAACCATCGCAGTCACAGCCATCTACTCGCCAAAGGGGCGGACCCCGGGGCGCTGATGGCAGAGGTTTACGGCAAGCGGACGGGGTGCAACAAGGGCAAAAGCGGCACGCTGCACCTGGCGGTTCCCGAGATCAATGCGCTGTGCACGACAACCGTGGTGGGGGGAAGCCTTCCCATCGCCGTGGGCGTCGCTTTCGCTCAGCAGTACCGGAAGGAACCCAATATCACGGTCTGTTTCTTCGGAGACGGCGCGGCCGATGAGGGCTCCTTTCACGAGGCCTTGAACCTGGCCAGCCTTTGGGCGCTGCCGGTGGTATTTGTGTGTGAGAACAACGTCTACGCCGGGGCCCAACGCTTCGAGGAGCACACCAGGATAAAGGACATTGCCGACCGGGCCGTGGCCTATGCCATGCCTGGCGAGGTGGTCGACGGCAATGATGCTCCGGCGGTCTACAGAGCGTTCGTCAAGGCACGGGAACGCGCTCTGGCGGGCCTTGGCCCAACCCTCATCGAGTGCAAGACCTACCGCTGCCGGGGGCATGGTGAAACCGACCACCAGCACTACCAGCCCCAGGATGAAATTGCCGCCTGGAAGGAAAAGTGCCCGATTCCGAGGCTCAGGGACGAGCTGCTCGCCCTCGGTCTGATCAGCGGGGAGGATCTGCAACAGATGGAGGCAGCCGTCGCGAAAACGGTTGCGGATGCCGTGCGCTTTGCCGAAGAGAGTCCCTATCCCGAGGTGAAGGAAGCGCTGGAGGATGTGTTGGTCTGATGAAAACCACTCTGAGTCTGGTTCACACGTTTGGAAAGGATTCTGCCATGCAACAACTGGGAATGGGACAGGCTGTAAAGCAGGCCCTGCAGGAAGAAATGCGACAGGACCCGAGGGTATTCGTCGCTGGAGAAGGCGTGGGGGTGAGCATCCATGATAGCCCGATGCTGCCTACGGCCGGATTGTTGACAGAATTTGGACGGGAACGGGTTCTGGACACGCCGGTGTCGGAGGCCGCCATCGCAGGGCTGGCTGTTGGTGCGGCCGTTTTGGGACTCCGACCGGTCGTCGAGATCATGTTCAACCCTTTCTTCACCCTGGCCTCGGACATGATTGTCAATCACGCGGCCAAACTGCGCTATCTTTCGGGCGGCAAATCCACCTTTCCCATGGTAGTCCGCATCAAGACGGGAGCTGGCTTTGGCGCTGGCTGCCAACATTCCCACAACCTGGAAGCGTGGGTGGCTCATTGCCCCGGCCTCAAGGTGGTGATGCCCTCCACCCCCGCCGACGCCAAAGGGCTGCTGAAATCGGCCATCCGCGATGACAACCCGGTCATCTTCATCGAAGACATGATGCTGTACTTCGCTCCCGCGCCCGTCCCTGCAGAGGAATACCTGACGCCCATCGGCCGGGCGGAAATCAAGCGCAAGGGGACACATGTGACGGTGGTAACCTGGTCCAAGATGCTCGGGGTGGCTCTGCGTGCGGCGGAACAATTGAGTCGCGAAGGGATCGATCTGGAGATCCTGGATCTGCGGACCCTGGTGCCGCTCGACCGGGAAACGCTGCTCGCATCGGTAGCGAAGACCGGTCGGCTGATCGTCCTCCATGAAGCCACGCGAACAGGTGGGTTTGCCGGAGAAATTTGCGCCGTAGTGGCTGAAGAAGCCTTTTCCTCGCTTAAGGCGCCATTCCGACGGGTGACCGGGCCGGATATTCCGGTGCCGGTGAGCCCTCCCCTGGAGCGCTTTTACATCCCGAGTGAGGAGAGCCTGATCCGGGCGGTTCGAGAAATCTGCTGACAGATGTCTCCTGGCCATTCGACCTGGCCCCCGGCACCAGCAGTTTCGCGAAGCTGAAAGGGGCTCCTGGTCTGAACCGGAAGCAGCCCCCTTTCTCGCTTGACCCCTGCTTCCGGATGACCTAAAGAAAACTCGTAACGCCAGGGACCATGGCGCCCTGCGCCAGTGAGAGGTTCCCGGCGGCAAAGCCGCAGGAAGACGCCCGGCGTCGCCGCGGGTAACAGGGGTTGCGGGACGTAAAAGAAATGAAGAGTCGATATGTCCACGGTTACGACCTGAAAGAAAACCTGCGCCTCCAGGACCAGGCCTCGACCCTGGAGGACCTCCTTCACGCCGATACCGCCTACCCGGCAGGATGCCTCGTCCTGGAAGCAGGCTGCGGAGTGGGCGCACAGACGGTCACGCTTTGCCGAAACAGCCCGCAGGCCAGCTTCATCTCGGTGGATATCTCGGAAGCGTCCCTGGCCGAAGCCGGGAGGAAGGTTGTCGCTGCCGGTTTGACCAATGTTCGTTTCCAGCAGGGCGATATCTACCATCTGCCCTTTCAGCCGGAATCGTTCGACCACATCTTTGTCTGCTTTGTTCTCGAACACCTGGCACGGCCCGTTCAGGCTCTGGAGGCGCTGAGGGACCTCCTGAAAGGCGGCGGCACCATCACCGTCATCGAAGGCGATCATGGTTCCACCTATTTCTACCCGGACAGCGATGCGGCCCGCCTGGCCATCCACTGCCAGGTGGAACTGCAGCGACAGGCCGGGGGAAAGGCTCTGATCGGGAGGGAACTTTATCCTCTCCTTGCCACGGCCGGCTTTGGCACCATCCGTGTTTCGCCCCGGATGGTCTATGTGGATGCCAGCCGGCCGGACCTGGTCGATGGCTTTACCCGGAAGACTTTTACAGCAATGATTGAAGGGATACGGGAGGAAGCTCTGCAGGCGGGACTGATTGATCAGGCCACCTTTGAGCAGGGCATTAGAGATCTTTATCGAACGACGGAAGCGGATGGCGTCTTCTGTTACACTTTCTTCAAGGCTGTCGCGCAAAGGACTTGAGGGCTCGCTACCAGGCCGCCTTGACGGTTCCGCCCTGCCGAACGGTCTTACCTCCTGTTGCAGCACGACCGTTTCCCGGCTTCGATCTCTCAAGCAGAGATTTCATGCGGGCCCCGTGGTCCTGTCTCAGGTTTCAAGGTTCCACTGTTGAATCTCAACCATCACAAGGAGGACCCCAATGAGAAAACCGACTTCCATTCTTATCCTGCTGGTCCTTGTGATCATGGGACTCTGGGCAGGTTTCACCTACTGGTTTGGGATGAAAGCGGAACAGCAGTATCATGCCTTGCTCGAGCATGCCTCTCAGGGACAGTATGCGAAATTTGTGAATGAGAGCTACCGTCGTGGTTTTATGGATTCGCAGGCCCAGACGATCCTGGAGATCCAGTTGCCGATGGGACCGAACGGCGAGATTCAAAGCTATAAAGTCCCTCTCATTCAGGACATCACCCATGGTCCTTTCCCCATCAGCGGACTGGGAGAGAGTGAGTCTCGGTGGCAACCGGTGATGGCCGTTATCGAGACCAGGCTGGCACCCGGGTCCGAGCTGGAAAGCCATTTTACCAGATTGTGGAGCCAGTTTCCGGAACTCGCCACGTTGCGGGACTACAGCGTGCTCTATCTCGATGGAAAGGGCCGGGAGCGACTGGTGATGCCACCTTTTCAGCGCACCTTCGGCCCCGACGAACCCGTGGCGGTGAACTGGAAGGGACTATCCCTGCAGGTTGACTTCGCCAACGACTTGAAGGATTTCTCCGGCTCGCTCAGCATGCCGGGCATGGAAGCACGAAGTAAAGAACTGACGCTGCAACTGGGAGAAGTGAAGTTGGCCTTCACTGCCAACGAGGGTATCAGCGGACTGTGGCTGGGCGAAGGCTCCTTTTCGCTGGTGAGCCTCGAGGTGACCCTTGACCAGGACACCGAGCCCCAGTCCCTCCAGCTGCAGGGCTTCAGTGTCAATACCGCAACCAGCGCGACTGGCGACAACATCAACTCCCAGCTTGGCATCCGCACGGACCTGCTGAAATTCGATGAGCACCGGTACGGCCCCGGCAATTTTGAGATCGAATTCCGCAACTTCGATGCGCCCGCCCTCGCCCGGCTCCAGGAGTCACTTCGTGAAGAAACGGGCCAGGCCGGTCAACCGCCCGCAACCACAGATCAGATGAAGATGCTGGCCAGGTACATGGAGATTCTTCCGGCTCTGCTCAAGAAATCACCTGAAATCGAAATCAAGCAGTTGACCCTGAAGACCTCCCTGGGAGATCTCACGGGCACGGCTCGGCTCGCCTTTGACGGCACCAAAGCGGGTGCCGTAAATGACTTCATGGCTCTCATCACCGGACTCACCGTCCAAGTCGATGTGAAAATCGGGGAAGGTCTCCTGCGCAACGCCCTCACCGGCATCATGGAGGCTGAGGTTCTGACGGAACTGGAGGAACTGGAGACAGAGATCCCGGACGAGGAGTCGGATGAGCTTGCGAGCACGCTCCCCGGTGAGGAAGACATCCGTGCCCTGGTAGCCGAACGAATCGATGAACAGCTGGCGGCTTTGACGGAGCAAAAGATCCTCGTCAAGGAGGACCGCACTTTTTCCGCCAAGGCGAGCTATGAAGGCGGGCAGATCACCCTGAACGGCCGCCCCCTGTCCTTGCAGGATCTAATTCTGGGAGACTGATTAAGGGCGGCCGCGGGTCTTCTCTTCGGCGACGGAGTAAGGTTGCCCCATTGCGGCTGTGTTGGAGTAAGATCAGTTGATGAACGGCTTTGCTTCCTTGTTTGTGGAATAACTGGGAGACCATCATGCTTAAAGGCTACACTTTACCCCGAACCCCAAAAGGTACTTCAAGCCTGGCCCCCACACCCCCCTGGCACTATGTGGGCACCTGTCTGGCGGTGGCTTATGAAGCGGACCCCACAGCAGTTCGTGCCTTCTTGCCGCCGGGCCTCGAATTCGATTCCGCGCGCTGTGCCGCCTATTTTGTGGAATGGCAGTACGCCAGTGAAGGCGGCGAAGAATACCTCGACCCGGTGCGCAGTCAATACCGCGAGACCATCATCCTCATCTCCGCCCGCCACGAGGGAGTCTCGTGCGCCTACTGCCCCTTCATCTGGGTCGACCAGGATGTATCGCTCATGCGGGGGCTGGCCCAGGGGTGGCCCAAGCAGATCGGGTCGACCTGGATCACCCGCGCTTATGACTTGCCGTCAAAAGCAACCCCGGTCATGGGTGTCGGCGGCAAATTCGGTGCCACCCTCGCGGTCAAAGACCGACGCTTGGTCGAAGCGGTCGTCACCCTTCGGGAGCAGACCTCTCAGCTGCCCTCGCCGAGTTTCGCCGGTGCCGTCAACACCCGCCATTTTCCGGAGCTCGCTGCCGGCAAACACGACCTGCCCGCAGTCCATGAACTGGTGCAACTCAAGTCCCGCGACGTGCATGTGTCAACCATCTGGACCGGTGAGGCGACCTTGCAGATTTTCGACCACCCCTACCTCGAGCTTCCTGATCTGCGACCGGTGAAGGTCATTGCCGGCTATCGCTTTTCGTGCGCTCTGACGGTGGACGATCTGGTCACCCTGCGTGATCTCCGCTCGGAAGGGGAAGACCGCCCCGGTTCAGGGCCTGCCGACAACAACCGGTTGGTCGTGGAATAGTGAGCGAAGGGAGGCTTAGAGCCATGGCTGATGAAGTCTACGCCCGTCTGGCCAGATTGCTCGATACGCTGCCAAACGGGTTTCCGGCAACCAGGTCCGGACTTGAAATCAAAATCCTCGAACGCATCTTCACCCCTGAAGAAGCCGCCCTTTTTTGCGATTTGAGGCTGAAGGCGGAGACGGCCGAACAGATTGCGCAGCGCACCGGTCGTCCTCTGGAGGGTCTGGAAGAGACCCTTATCACCATGTGGCAAAAGGGAGAAATCGCAGGATTCAAGTACGGTGGGGTCATGCTGTTCAAAATGATGCCGTGGATTGTGGGCATCTACGAAATGCAGATCAACCGGATGGACCGGGAATTCGCCTTACTCTGCGAGCAGTATGGGAGGCACTGGGGGCGGCAGTTCATAAAGCACGGCCCCCAGATCATGCAGGTCGTTCCGGTTGAAAGGGAGATTCCCGTCAACCAGGAGGCGCTGACATACCAGCAGGTTTCGAGCCTCATCGAGAGCTCCCAGTCCTTCATGGTGAATACCTGCATCTGCAAGAAGAGTCAGGGACTGCTGGGTCATCCCTGTTCGAAACCTACCGAAGTATGCCTGGCTATGGCTCAGCTGCCGGGCATCTTCGACAACTCCCCGTGGGGCGGCCGGCTCATCACCAAGGAAGAAGCCTACGAGGTTCTGAGCCTCGCGGAGCAGGCAGGGCTTGTGCACATGACCTATAACGTGGCCAGCGGCCATCACTATATCTGCAACTGCTGCGGCTGCTGCTGCGGAATACTGCGTGCCGTGAAGATGGGGGCCCCCAATCTCCTTAATTCCCGGTACTATGCCGAGATTGATCCCAACTTGTGCACCGGGTGCGGGACTTGTGCTACGGAACGGTGTCAGGTGGACGCCATCATGGCAGGCGAAAACCATTATCAGATCAATCGCCGGCGATGTATCGGGTGCGGACTGTGTGCAACGAGCTGTCCCGAAAAGGCCGTGACCCTGGTGCGGAAGAACCCCGATGAACTGACCTGCCCGCCAGGGGACGACAACGCCTGGTTGGAAGAGCGGGCTCGTCGGCGTGGGGTGGATTTCAGCGCTTATAAGTGAAAGGACGCCGGGGAGTGAAGTTCTGGTGAGAAGAATGACGAACCTGCGGTTTTGCGGTCAACGGGTGGCGCTGGACGAACTCGAGCTGATCAAGGAGACCGTTCGCGACTGCAGCGGGCTCAGCCGCACTGAACTCGCCTTCACCATCTGCGAGCTGCTGGCATGGCGGCGTCCCAACGGGGGTCTGAAGGCGCATGAATGCAGGCAGTTCCTTGAAGAACTCGAGGCCGAAGGTCTGCTCAAACTCCCTGAGTTCAAGGGTACGGTCCGCTCCTACAAAGAAAAGCCCAAGCCCGTCGGCGACGACCCCTTCAGACAGGAGGAACCGCTCGCCATGCCCATGCACGAGCTCGGCCCGCTCGAACTCGAGCTCGTGGAAACCCCGGAAGCCCGCCGCCAGTGGCGCGACTGGGTCGCCCGCTACCATTATCTCGGCTGCAAAGTACCGTTCGGAGCTCACCTGCGCTATTTTGTCCGGGTCACCCGCCCTCGGCCGCAACGAGTCGGCTGCGTCCAGTTCTCGAGCCCGGCGTGGATGATGGCCCCCCGCGATCACTGGATCGGGTGGGATCAAGCCCAGCGAACCCGCCGCCTTCAATGGATTGTTCAAAACAGCCGGTTCCTGATTGTACCGTGGGTGCGCGTCCCCTACCTGGCCAGCGCCGCTCTCGCTCGGATCGCCCGTAGAATCCCGGGCGACTGGGAAGCCAGGTATGCCATCCGGCCAGTCTTGATGGAAACCCTGGTGGACTTGAGCCGCTTTCGCGGCACCTGCTACCGCGCCGCCAACTGGATCAGCCTCGGCCAGACAACGGGGCGGGGCCGAATGGATCGCAGACGCACCAAGGACCCGCTGATACCCAAGGAGGTTCTCGTTTATCCGCTCTGTCGCAAGTTCCGCGAGAAGCTCCTTGAACCATGAGGGCCACCCCGTCACCTCCCGCCCAGGGTTTCAGAGCGTGGTCCTGGTGAGAGCGAGAGCTTCTGCTTTGCGGTCATCCGCCGCCCCGCCTGCCACCCACCCAGCGAGCGTCTCCAGGAGGCGACTCCGACCGAACGAAGGCAACGTCAGCTCCGGCCGACAGCAGCGCTCTGACCTCACCCACAACCACCGCGAATCAGCTGCGAGGCCGAGGCCCACCTGGACCGGAAAGCTATGAAACACCGTGAAACGATCGCCCTTATCGAAGCCTTCCTGGCCATTGTCTTATGGGGCATTTCCTTCATTTATGTGAAGATCGCGCTTCGGGAAATCTCAGCGATAACCCTCATCGTTTTGCGTTACGCCGCAGGAACGCTCCTGGTCGGCCTGGTTGCCTGGCAGCGGGGCGATTTGGCGCGCCTGTCCTGTTTTGACCTCCCCGGCCTGGCGCTGGTAGGCGCCATTGGGATTACCCTCCAGCAACTGCTGCAGGTCAGCGGGCAGGTTACCGCCGATGCCGGGGTGGCTGCGTTTCTGGCGGCTACAGCCCCCGCCTTCACCGTGCTGCTGGCGGCGGCCTGCCTGCGCGAGCGGTTGCACTGGTGGCAGCTCATCGGCGTTGGCCTGGCCTCGCTGGGAGGCATGACCGTGGCCATCGGGGGAGACCTGAATGCCCTCGATGGCGAACAAGGATGGCGCACTCTACCCGGTAACCTTCTCATTCTGCTCTCGGCAGTCGTATGGGCAGTTTTCATCATACTCAGCAAAGGGCTGGTCCGTCATCGCCCGACAACGCTGGTCACGACCGGGATGTTCCTGTTCGGCACACTCTTCACTCTACCCCTTTTCTGGTTCGAAAAAGGGTGGCTGGAGCTGTCCCACCTCACCACCAATGGCTGGTGGGCCATGTTCTATGTCACGGTCCTCAGTACCGCGATGGCTTACCTGCTCAATAGCCATGCCTTGAAAATCATCTCTGCATCGCGCGTGGCGGTGATTCAGAATCTCGAACCCCTCATCGCCGTGGTCGCAGCAACTCTCATCCTCGATGAATCCATGTCCTGGGTCATGGTGGGGGGCGGGGCCGCCATCCTGGCAGGGGTCTTTCTGGCCGAACGTCCTGCTCCCATGGCGGTGAGAGTTACAGCTTGCCCTCAGGCGGTTGATTGATTAAGACCAGCAGAAAAAGGAGCCCCCTGTGACAAGCGTCAAGATCACCGTTCTGGTACTGACCTGGACCCTGAGTTGGCTGACTCTTTTGCCCGCCTCCCGCCCGGCCTTGGCGGCAGAGGTGGCCAATCTCTGTGGTAAACTGGATGCCGCCGTCAAGAAGAAGGTGGAATGGGAAGTGCGCACCCTTGCAAGAAAATTCACCGCCCAGGATCGACTCGACAACGAAACGGTCTTTGCCCTCTTGACCAATCATCTTTGGAAGAACTCGGAGATTCATGGGGCAGCTTTTGCCTTTGCACCGGTGGATAACGGTCGAGAGGAAGTCAAATCTGCGCCCTATGTCCAACGGAACGCCGACCGAATCATCCAGAAGGATCTCGGCGCGAGTTGCGACTACACTGCCCCCGAGCATCCGTGGTATGGTAGCGCGGTCAGACTGGGCAAGCCGGTGTGGAGCACGCCCGGGTTTGATCAGGCTGGTGGCGCATGCCTGGCCCGACATTCCATGCCGGTCTATTCGAGCGGTCACGACCGTCGACTCATCGGCGTCCTCACCAGTGATGTCCTACTTCCCGCCGCACCATGAGTTGGGGTGGCTTTTGTGCAGGAACCGGACAATGATCGAATATGCAGCATATTTCGTTGTGGGAGGCTTGGTAGTAAGCCTCACCACCTATTACGGCGCAAAGGGAGAAGGCTTTGCGGCCGCTCTCATCAGCATGTTCCCTTCCATGACGGTCTTGATCTTTTTCCTGCTCTACCGGGCGGGCGGAAACGACTCGGTGGTCGGCTACGCCAAGAGCCTGGTGTATGTGGTGCCGCCATGGGTATTGTATGTGTGCACGGTAGCCTTTCTGTGTGAGCGAATTGGAATTTGGTGGTCCCTGGCAATGGGGGTGGCGCTCTATTGCTTCAGCTCAGTGGGTCTCAATCAGCTGCGATGAATGCCGGCGGCAGCTCACCCCTCCGGAGAACCGGTCCGATCTCTCCGGCAGCGGACTTGAGGCGGAAAGAAGGTCTGCATGAATCAACCAACAGGGGCAACGGAAATACCCGAGCTGGATCCTGGACAAGATGTTCCTGATAAGCCCATGGCGGAGCCGGGGCGGAGGGTCATAAGACCGCTGCTATTCGCCGTCGGCGCAGCTTTTGTCCTCATGTCGGGATATCAGTGGGCGAAAGGGCGCCTCTTTTCGGACAGCCAGATCCTCCAATCCGAGCTTCTTACAGTTCTTCTTACGGCAACGCTTGCCTCACTCCTCACCTATTTCGCGTTGCAGCAGTGGGTTGTTTCCCAGCAGCGACGGCGACGCCCAACCACCGACTCAATAGGATCCAGGGGGGCCGAAGAGCGGCTCAAGAACCAGCTCTTTTTTCTCCAGAACCTGTTTGATGCGATTCCCAGTCCGGTATTCTATAAGGATAGACACGGGTTGTACCGGATGTGCAACAAGGCCCTGGAGGATTTCTACGGTCTTAAACGCGAACAAATAATCGGGAAGTCCATTCACGACCTGACCGTGCGAGATCTGGCCGAGATCCATTCAGACAAGGATACCGGGTTGTTCCGGCAGCCTGGAACGCATGCCTACGAAGCCCAGTTCACCATCGCTGACGGCAGTCTGCAAAGCGCCCTGTGCTACAAGGCTTCCGTGGTGGATACCGAGGGTGAGATCGCAGGCCTGGTTGGGATTATTCTCGATATCACCGAGCGCAAACGCGTCGAAAAGGAGCTGCAGGAATCGGAGGAGTCACTCCGGGTGATCCTGGATGGGATCCACACCGGTATTCTGATCATCGACCCGGTCACACACCGGATTGCCGAAGCGAATCCCACCATCCTGCGGATCATCGGCAAGGCCAAAGAAGAGGTGCTGGACAGGGTTTGCCACCAATATGTCTGCCCGGCAGAACAGGGACGTTGTCCCCTAACCGATCTTGGGCAGGAAGTGGACAGCAGTGAGCGGGTTCTGATCACCGGTGCCGGGCAGCAGATTCCGGTGCTCAAATCGGTTGCGCGCGTCACCCTGAGAGGCAAGGAGTACTTGCTGGAAAACATTGTGGATATCTCCGGCCTCAAATCAGCCGAGCAGATTGCCATGCAGGAGACTGCAAAGCTTTCTGCCATGCTTTCCGGCATGGAGGAAGGGGTTGTTTTTGCTGATGCCAACGGCGTAGTGGTGGAGGTCAACCAATGGTTTGCCAGGTTTGTACAGCGGGAAAGGGAGGAGCTGATCGGGAAAAGCATCGAGGAATTGCATACCGGCGAAAGTCTGTATGGTGTTCTGAGGATCATCGGGGGGTTTCGCGAACAATCGGCTTCGGAACCCGTGTTCATCCAGCGGGCGATGGGCAACATGGAAGTGATCCTGCGGGTGCAGCCCATCTATCGAGGCCGGTCCTACGAAGGGGTTTTGCTGAATGTGGTCAATGTGACCGATCTGGTTCAGGCGCGCCGCCGCGCGGAAGCGGCGGATATCGCGAAGAGTCAATTCCTGGCCAATATGAGCCATGAGATTCGTACACCCATGAACGCCATCATCGGCATGACCGACCTTGTCCTCGACACCGGGCTCACCGAAGAACAAAGAGAATGCGTGGAGGTGATCAAGAATTCGGCGCACGGCCTTTTGACCCTCATCAACGATATCCTGGATCTGTCCAAGATCGAGTCGGAAGGGCTGACCCTCGATCACACCCCTTTTAACTTGACCAACACGCTCGACGACACGATCCGAAGTCTCGCTGTCGAGGCCCATCGCAAGGGGTTGGAGCTGGCTTATCAAACCGTCCCGAACATCCCGGAAATGCTCATAGGCGATCCTGGACGGCTGCGACAGGTGTTGACCAATCTGGTCGGCAACGCGATCAAGTTCACCGAGCAGGGGGAAGTGGTCGTGACGGTGGCGCCGGAACCGGAAGAGGAATCGGAGGGCTCGACCAGACTGCGTTTCACCGTCGCCGATACCGGGATCGGCATCCCGCCCGATAAGCACGAGGTGGTCTTTGAACCCTTCCGGCAGGTGGACAGTGCGACCACCCGCAAGTATGGCGGAACCGGGCTGGGGTTGAGCATTACCCGCCACCTGGTGGCGCTGATGGGGGGAGGTCAGATTCACGTTGAGAGCACCCCGGGCAAGGGCAGTGTCTTCCAGTTTTCTGCCCGCTTTCAGCGTCCGACCGAACCTTCACCTGACAAGGTGGTCACCCTGGATCCTGTTGACCTCAAGGACCTCCCTGTCCTGATCGTGGACGATAATGCCACCAATCGCCAGATCCTTCGGGATATGCTGACGAACTGGCACATGAAGCCCGTTACCGTCAATAACGGGAAAGCAGCCCTGGAGGAAATCGAACAGGCGAGCCGGGCCGGCAATCCATTTGCCTTGATCATTCTGGATTTCTTGATGCCCGAGATGGATGGGATGACTCTTGCGAAACACATTACGAAATCTTCCTACGACCGAGGCTCAAAGATCATCATGCTGACGTCTGCCGGGCGGCGCGGCGATGCCGCCCGCTGTCGCGAAATCGGAATCTCTGCTTACCTCACCAAGCCCATCAAACAGTCGGATCTGTTGGATGCCATCACTAATGTGCTGGCTGCAAAGTCAAAAGACCTCGTCCACCAACTCCTCGTTACGCGCCATTCCCTCCGCGATCTGCCATCGGCGGCACCTCCGGGAACCGCGCGGGCCCTGCGCATCCTGGTCGCCGAAGACAACCTGGTCAATCAGCGGGTCGCAGTGAGAATGCTCGAACGGCGCGGCCATCAGGTATTGGTCGCAGGCAACGGCCGGGAAGCGCTCGAAACCCTCGACCGGGAGCATTTTGACGTGATCCTGATGGATGTTCAAATGCCTCTGCTCGACGGTCTGGAAACCACGCGCAGGATCCGTGAGCGGGAACAGGGAACAGGCCAGCATATCTCGATCATTGCCATGACCGCTCATGCCATGAAGGGTGACCGGGAACAATGTCTTGCTGCGGGGATGGACGACTATCTGGCCAAACCGATCAACACCGCCGAGCTTTATACCGTCATTGAAAAACACTCGCCCGCTGCGGGAAGCGAAACCGGTGCGAGGGCATCGTCCCAGGAACATCCCAAACCCATACCCGACAAGAAGGTGTTCGACTTCTCCGAAGTCCTGGAAAGAGTTGGAAACGACCGGGAGTTTCTGCTGGAAATCGCGCAATTGCTTCTGAACGGCTGGCCTGATCATCAGGCCCGTCTTCGAAGCGCGGTGGAGGCGCGTGACGCGCCGGCACTGCAATGCGCTGCGCACGCGCTCAAGGGTGCGCTGGGTAATTTTGGAACCGGCAGCACCTTTGCTGCCGCTCATCGGCTCGAACAGCTCGGCCGGGATGGAGAACTGAGTGAAGCATCGGGAGCGCTGCGGGCTCTCGAGACGGAATTCGAACGGTTGCGGACGGCTCTGCAAGCCGCCCTGCCGGAGTTGCGAGATGAAAATCCTGATTGTCGAAGATGAACCGATCACCCGGCGCCTGCTGCAATTCACCCTCACCCGCTGGGGCTACGAAGCCATGACCGCCGTCGACGGTAGAGAGGCCTGGGAAGTGCTCCAGCGTTCCGCCTCGCCGAGCCTGGTCATTTCCGACTGGATGATGCCCGGCATGGATGGCCTGGAACTCTGCAGCCGCATCCGCAACAGGGAAAGACCCGGCTACACCTATCTCATCATTCTCACCGGTCGAGACCGGAAGGAAGATATTGTTAAAGGTCTGGAAGCGGGAGCTGACGATTATCTGGTCAAACCGTTCGACCAGGAGGAACTGCTGTGCCGCATCAGAATCGGGGAGCGTATCATCAACCTCGAGCGCCGCATCCTCCAGCTGGCCAACACCGACCACCTCACCGGGATTCTCAACCGGCGGGCGTTCATGGAACGGATGGAGGCCGAACTGCATCGTACCAGCCGCAATGATCAGCCGCTCTCGCTCATCATCACCGACATCGATCATTTCAAGCGCATCAACGACCAGTTTGGCCACGTGGTGGGCGATCGGGTGCTTCAGCAATTCGTCGAATCCGTGGCCACTATCATCAGACCCTACGACTTTCTCGGCCGCTACGGAGGAGAAGAATTCGCCATCGGGTTGCCGGGAGTGAATGAACAACAGGCTGGTGAGATCGCCGAACGCATCCGTCGGGAGGTGGCAGCCCTTGACCCTGCGGCCTCGGACCTGCCCCCTGAGGCCCGCCTTACGGCGAGTTTCGGCGCCGCCTGCCTGTGCCGGGAAGCCGGGGAGCAGCTGCAGTCCCTCATCACCCGCGCCGATGATGCCCTCTACCGGGCCAAGCGGGAAGGGCGCAACCGCGTGAGTCTCGCTCGGGAACCTTGTCCGGAAGGGGGCGACTGTGTTACGGTAAAGCGGTAGCAGGAGGCGTTCATGAAAAAGCTACTGGTTTTATCATTCGCCCTGTCGCTCTTTGCCGGTTGTGCCGTCGTGACCCCATACGGAACGAGTCTCTATGTACCGGTCCCCGAACTCGCCGTAGCTCCTTATCCCTATGCCTATTCCTATTATCCATATCCCTATCCCTACTATCACTTTGGCTACCCCTGGTATGGCTGGCGTCCCGGTTGGGGCTGCCGGGGCTGTTCTTATCACTTCGATGGCCACCGCGGCCCGCCCGGTCACGGCCGCCCGCCTGGAGGGCCTCGGCGCTGAACGCCTTAAGACCATTCAAACCCAGGAGAAAAATCCATGGCACTCCATCCTCTGGCGGGCAAACCAGCCCCCAAGTCCATGCTTGTCAACATTCCACGCCTGATCACCGCCTACTACAGCAGGTCCCCGAAAGCGTCGGAAAAAACCCAGCAGGTGGCCTTCGGAACTTCCGGGCACCGTGGTTGCTCGCTCGACAGGACTTTCAATGAAGCTCACATCCTGGCAACCACCCAGGCCATATGCGAATATCGGGCGGCCAATGGCATTGCCGGACCGCTCTTTCTCGGCATGGACACACACGCCCTCTCGGAACCGAGTTTCGCCACCGCTCTCGAGGTACTCGCAGCCAACGGGGTCGAGGTGATGCTGCAGGAAGGCTTCGGCTACACCCCCACGCCCGTCATCTCCCATGCGATTCTGGTTTTCAATCGCCATCATCCCTCGACCCCAGCCGATGGCATCGTGATAACGCCCTCTCATAACCCCCCCGAAGACGGCGGCTTCAAGTACAATCCCCCCCACGGCGGCCCGGCCGACACCCGCACCACGCGCTGGATTGAAACCCGGGCCAACGACCTGCTCGCCGCCGCCAACAAGGCGGTGACGCGAATGCCCTACGAACGGGCAATCAGGGCGGCAACCACCCATGCTCACGATTTTGTGGCGCCTTATGTCAACGACCTTGAGCAGGTGATCGAGATGGAGGCCATCGCCGCCAGCGGGCTCAGGCTCGGCGTGGATCCCCTGGGCGGCTCATCCATAGGCTTCTGGGAGCCGCTCGCCCTGCGATATGGCCTGAAGCTCGAAGTCGTCAACCCGACGGTCGATCCCACCTTCGGGTTCATGACCTTAGATCGGGACGGCAAAATCAGAATGGATTGCTCCTCCCCCTATGCCATGGCCAGCCTCATTCGGTTGAAGGACCGCTACGACCTGGCCTTCGGCAATGACCCGGACTCTGACCGCCATGGGATCGTAACGCCGAGCACCGGCCTGATGAACCCCAACCATTACCTTGCCGTGGCCATCTGGTACCTTTTTCAACACCGCCCGCGATGGCCGGTCGACGCGGCAGTGGGCAAAACCCTGGTGAGCAGCAGTTTGATCGATCGCGTGGCGGGACATCTCGGCCGAAGAGTTTCGGAAGTCCCTGTCGGCTTCAAATGGTTTGTAGACGGCCTCATTGACGGTTCGTGCGGCTTCGGCGGCGAAGAGAGCGCCGGCGCCTCCTTCCTGCGCAAGGACGGCAACGTTTGGACCACCGACAAGGACGGCATCATCATGGCCCTGCTGGCGGCGGAAATCACGGCCGTTACCGGGCGTGACCCCGGTGAACACTATCGGACCTTGACCGAACTCCTGGGCAGTCCCCTTTATGAACGGCTCGATGCGCCGGCCACCCGCGACCAGAAAGCAGCCCTCGGCCAGCTCTCACCCGAGCAGATCACGGCCTCGACCCTCGCCGGCGAACCCATCCTCGCCCGACTCACCCATGCCCCGGGAAACGGCGCCGCCATCGGCGGCCTCAAGGTTGTAACGGAAAACGGCTGGTTTGCCGCCCGTCCCTCTGGCACCGAGGATGTGTACAAAATCTACGCCGAAAGCTTCAAGAACCAGGAACACCTCAAGTTGATCCAGGAAGAAGCGCGAACGATTGTCAGCAAAGTCCTCGGGAAGAGCGAACCGTAGAACCGTAGAATATGGTTCTACGGTTCGTTCTTCAGAGGGGGTAGGATGAAGAGAGCCTGCAAATCAGCAATTCTTCTTGTTCTGCTGCTGTTGCTTGTCCCGCCTCAGGTGGCAGGGCTGCCAGCCACCCGCCTCACGGTGCTACATATCAATGACTTTCACGGCCATCTCCTGCCCGATTTTAACAAGACCATTGACGGCATTTCACCAGTGGGAGGCGCCGCCCGTCTGGCCCGGATGGTTGCCGACGAACGGGCAAAAAACCCCGACGGGGTCCTGCTGCTGTCAGCCGGCGACATGTTTCAGGGCACTCCCATATCCAATGTCTTTCACGGCCGCTCGGTCATGGATTTCATGAACTATCTCAAGTTCGACGCCATGGCTCTCGGCAACCATGAATTCGACTGGGGAACCGATATTCTGCGCCAACTGGCCGCGGCAGCCAGCTTCCCCTTCCTGGCAGCCAACCTTCAGGATCTGCACGGCCAAGGGCTTCCCCTGATCAAATCCCATATCCTTCTGGAGCGAAAGGGTATCAAGCTTGCCGTCATCGGCATCACGACCCCCGATACCGCCTTCACCACTCAGCCGCGTAATGTGGCAGGACTCATCTTTCAGCAGCCCGCGGCGATCCTGCCGCCACTGGTGCAGGAGCTTCGAACCGGCGGCGTCGATCTCATTGCAGTCCTCTCCCATTCGGGCCTGGACGCCGATCTCGCCATCGCCGCGGAGGTTCCCGGGATCGATCTCATCATCGGCGGGCACAGCCACACGGTTGTCACCGAACCCTTGTGCGTCAACCACACCATCATCGTTCAGGCTGGCAGCAACGGTGCCTACCTGGGTGTGATCGAGCTTGAAATTGACCCGTCTACCCATAAGATTGTGGACTTTTCCCGAAAGAATGAACTCAAACCCGTGCTGTCCGCGCCCGCTGATCCGGTAGACGAAAAGGCCGCCGCCATCGTTGCCCGCTTCAACGAACAGATCAAAGCCGCCTTTGCCCGGACCGTGGGAGAAACCGCGGTTGACCTGGTCAGAAATCCCGGAACCGAATCCAATGTCGGCAATCTGCTGGCAGACGCTTTCCGAGAGGCTTCCGGAGCCGACCTGGCCCTTCTGAACGGTGGCAGCATCAGAACCGACATTCGCAAGGGCAAAATCACCCTCGAACAAGTCTACACCCTCCTGCCCTTCGATAACCAGATCGTTACCATGGACTTGTCTGGGGCACAGATCAGGCAAATCCTCGAACAGAATGCCTCTTCAACTCATCAAAAGCTTCAGGTCTCCGGCCTCACTGTGCGCTACGACCTGACTCAACCCGCGGGCCGCCAGGCCGCCGAGATTCAGGTCGGCGGCCAACCCCTGGAGGATGTCAGGACCTACCGCATGGCCACCAACGATTTCCTGGCAGCAGGAGGCGATGCCTACACCACCTTCAAGGCCGGAGCAAACCTTGTCTATGGGGAGCTGGTCCGCGATGTCTTTTCCGCCTATCTGGAAAGGAAATCACCCGTCCGCCCTCAAATTGAGAACCGCATCGAGATTACCAAGCCATGAACATGACCCTGACTGTCTTTGTTAATGACCAACCCGTTACGATCTACCGAGGGATGCAGGTCAAGCACGCCCTCATTGCCTTGAATGAGAGCCTGTATCAGGCCGCCGTTGCCGGGGAACTGCAGATCGAAGACCGCCACGGCTTCCAGGTCGGCCTCGAGGGGGCACTTCAGGAAGGATCACGAATTTTCACAAAAGCAAAGCCGGAGGAATAAAGCGAACCGTGGAGAAGCGAACCGCAGAACCGCAGAACCGCAGAATGCAGAATTACGAATGTATACTCGTTTAGCTTAAGAAGTTATCATTTTTGCCTCACGGGGAGATGCCGGAAGAAGCCCTTGGCATAAGACTCTGCGTCCTCTGCGTCTCCGCGTGAAAATGAAGCTTTTGAACCTTCACGAGTATAGAATACAAGAAGGTGGAAATATGGAATGATGAAACGGAGAATATCGGAACCAGGAATGCAGAATCGTACAATACGAAACAAGTGAATCTCCTTCCCATCGGAGGGATGGTTCTCTCTTTGGATGGAAGACGACCTCTTCGTTTAACCTTCTCCGGTTCTGCGGTTCTATGGTTCGCAATTCATGGTTTCTTCATTCTGACTTCTGCGGTTCGATATTCTGCGGTTCTAAGGTTCTGCGGTTCGCTTTTCAATGGTTCTACGGTTTGCTTTTCAATGGTTCGCTTTTCTTCAGCTTCCCAGGTAGGCTGTCGCCTGACCGTGGATGGTCGGGTTGAGGCTCGCCAGCACCCGCTGGACGATTTCTTCCAGAGCCGGTCTGACTTTTTCCTGCAGGGTCGGTTTCAGGCTGGCAACATGCTGAAAGGTGTTGAGGAGCCGGCTCGCCGTGGTGGCGTTGATTGGCGACAGTTCGATCACCGTCTCCGTTACCCACTGGATTCCCTGATCGGTCCATACCATTTTGTTATTGACCGCCATGGGCAAAAAGAGCGCCCGGCACCAGGTGGGCTGGGTGATGTCGAAGGTCGGGCGGTTCTTTTCCGCCGCGATCATGCTGAAGACGTCCCGGCATGTGCCACTGGCCACGATCCGGAGGTAATTGGCGTAGCCGGTCAGGTGCCCGTGCCAGGCAGCGTAGACCTGCTCCAGAACCTCCCGGCGATGGGGCGAGGAACTCCGGTTAAGGGCCAGGAGCGCCGTCACCCGGTCATTAGCCGTGGTTGCCCGGTGGAAGTGGTCGAGGATCAACTGGTGGCTCTCCGCCGAGTCGTCGACCGCAATCAAATCCAGCAGCACGTGTTTGAGGAGGCGCTCTTCGATACCGTATCGGGGGGAGCGGTCCGAGGGCAGCATATAGGTGTCGAGCCGATCGAAGCGGGAAACCAGTTGCCGGCGATAGCGTTCGTTCACGGCCCTCATCAACTTCTCGCGCGCTCGCACCAGTTCCTCGAACCAGGTACAGTAATCCCGGGCCAGCGGTTGTTCCTCGATGCGGAGCAGATAGGCCTTCAAGGCATTCGGCAGCCCCTCATCCGCCAGGAGTTCCCCGTATAAGGAAAGCCACCGTTCGTCCACCCGCGCTTCCGGGTCTCGCAGCAGCGCCAGCCGTTGATGGTCCGCAAGCTGCCGCATGGCTTCAACCCGGTTGTAGGCGTTAGGATCCAGGCGCACCTGGTGAACCAGGTCGTCCTGCGATCCGTTCTGCCAATGGAAGGTTCCGTAGTAGGAGTAGTCACGATTCATGGAAGCAAAAGCAGGAGGCGCCGAGAGGTTCTCATAGACCGCCTCGCCGGTTGCTTCGGTCAGCTGAAACACCCGCGCACTGCCTGCCACGTCCTTCCCATTCGAAGCCACCAACGCGATCTCGATGGGTATCTGAAAGGGGGCCTGACCGGAGGCGAGAACCTGCGCGAAATGGATCCGGAAGCACCCTGTCCCCCTTTCCCAGGTTGTGTCGGCAGTCACCCGAGGATAGCCGATCTGGTAGAGCCATCCTTGTTTGAACTGCTCCAGGGAAACCCCCGACACTTCCTCAAAGCATGCAAAGAACTGATCGGTATCGGCATTACCGTGGCGATAGCGGGAGAAATACCGCGTCTTTCCCGCCAGAAAGGCCTCCTCGCCCACCACCAGGCGCAGCATGCGAATGACCTCGGCCGCCTTGACATAAGTCACACTGTCAATGAGCTCATCCGGGTGATTGAAGCCCTCACGCACAATGCGCCCCACGTGGCCCGCATCTTCCAGGGCCAGGGGTCCGAGCAACGGATTGCGGATGCTGTCCACCTGGTACAACCGGATGAAAACAGGATCGAACAGCGCCGCCATGAACTGCCGTTCCACAGCGACGGTATAGGCTTCGTTCAACCACACATCGAACGGGGTTTCCATGGTGGTCTCACTGCCGCACTGGTTGTGTTCGAATTCATGGACGATCACGGCGTGAGCATACAGCAGCGCCGGATCGAGGGTGTGCTCAGAGACCAGGGCGGCATCGGTCACAATCGTGGTATTCCCCACATTCTCCATGCCCCCGAAGTTGGACTTGGTCATGCAGATGGTCCGGTAGGTGTCGCCCGTGTATTCATAGCCCTGAGTCCGGCCAATCCAGCGCACCGCTTCCTTGAGGATCGCCATGGGGATGCGGGCACCTTCCACCGTCCCCGGCGGCACCAGGTATTCCAGGCGCACCGACCGCCCGGAGTCGTAGCTGACTTCGTCCACCAGCGCATCCCACGTGCCCACACAGACCAGAAAAAGATAAGGCGCCATCGGCACCGGGTTGTGGTAGGTGATGACCTGTCGTGAAGGGTCCCCAGGCTTCGGGACGGGCCGGCCTTCCGGATTCGCGGCACGACTGATATTCCCGTTGCTGATGAGGTGCGTGTAGGCGGCGTCAGCCTCGATGGTGGTCGTCATGGTGCATTTGGCGCGACAGTCATCGAGAATCGGCATGATCCGCTGGAAGCCCCATTGCTGACATTGCGACATGTACTGCTGCGGGGCTCCCGGCGGCGTTGAGTCCCGGTAGATCCCTTCCAGCAGATGATCCGAGGGAAAGCAGCGGGTGAGCGTTCTGACCCGGATCGTTTCGCCCTGAGTGAGCGTTCGCGGAAACGTCAAGATCAGCTTTTTGCGGTCCCGCTGATAATCATAGGGCAGCGACTGCAGGATCTCCTCCCGTTCGGGGCGGGCCGCACCGGCGGCCCATGCAGCGGCCACGATCTCGAGCTCATCCGCATCGAGCTCCAGTGTCCGGCATTCGCTCGCCACCTGCATTTCAAGAAGATTGCCGACCTCCACCCATTGGTCCTGAAAATCGAGGTGGATGGTCAGATGCTTCAGGACCGCCGGCAGATCACCGAAGTCCTCCCTCATATATTTGAAGCGTGGCCCCTCAGCCATACTCAGATCCTCTCCACCTCATCCCCGACTTCAATCGTCTTTTCCCCCCACACGCCTTACCCCTCACCCCTCACGCCACCATCAGTACCCCGGTTTCCGGCAGACCAGCTGAGCGATAGCCCGCAGCGGGTTTTCGTCGATTCCTTCAAAATAATGCAGAATCTCCCAGTCCTCGAACCATTTTCGCAGTTCGCCTTCCTGCAGCAGGTGAGCCGGATTACGCGGCCGCCCGAATCTGGCCTGGTCAGCGGTGAAGGTTTCATAAAACAGCCAGCCGCCAGGCCGGAGGGCCTTTCTGAGGTTGGTAATGAGAGGGCGATGGAGGTAACGAAAAACCAGGATGGCGCCGTAGCAATCTTCGGGAAGCGGATTCACTCCCGGCGTCTCGAGATCACATGCCCAGAGGGTGACCCGGACGCCAGCTTGCTGCGCAATTCTTTCGGCTTCGGCGAGGCGCTCGGCCGCCCGATCACAACAGACGACCTCCGCCCCCGCTTGCGCAACAAAGATGCCGTTATGACACTCGCCGCACGCCAGATCGAGCACCGGCCCGGCCAGGCCGCTGCGAAGGAGGCCCCCGTACCTGACGAGGAGCTCCGAGGGATCCAGCTGGATTTGCATGGCCGCACCGTGGGACGTCAGAGAACTTCCTTTCAGGACGTTCTGTGGTTCTCTGTTTGAGCCGCTGCCTTTCTCTTGTCACCCGCCACTGCCGCTGATCACGGCTGTCAGCTCAGTGGTCGACGGGTTCAGCAATACCTTTCCCGGCCAGAACCATGGGCATGACATTCTCCTCGGGGGGCACCAGACAGTTGATGAGGACCGGTCCCGGAGTGGCCAGTGCTTCCGGCAGCAGCTTGATGACATCCTCTTCCGTCCGGAAGGTGTAGCCGGTCATCCCGTAGGCCTTCGCCAGCAGCTCGAAATCGGGATGGAAGGTGAAATTCACCCCCATGTAGCGGCCCTCGCAGTAGAATTCCTGCAGCTGCCGCACCATTCCAAGGCAGAAATTATTCAGCATGAGGATCTTCAGGGGCAGCCCCTGTTCCCTCATCGTCCCCAGTTCCTGCATGGTCATCTGCAGGCTCCCGTCACCCGTCACCAGCACCACCAGTTCCCCGGGGCTTCCGAGGCTGGCACCGATGGCGGCCGGCAGCCCAAACCCCATGGCACCCAGGCCGCCCGAGGAAATCAGGGTTCGAGGCTGCCGAAAGTGATAATACTGGGCTACCCACATCTGGTGCTGGCCCACATCGGTGGCGATGATGGCCTTGCCCTGGGTGTGGCGGCTGAGCTGCTCGATCACAAACTGGGGCTTCAACCTCCCGTCCCTGCAATAGGTCAGAGGATACTGTGCCTTGAGCTCCTGGATGCGATCCAGCCAGGGCGACCGGTCAATCTTTTCCAGACCCTGCAGCAGCGCTCTGAGAATGAGCTTCACGTCACCCACCAGGGGCACATGGGTGATAACGTTCTTGCCGATTTCCGCCGGGTCGATGTCAATGTGGATGACGGTAGCTTCGGGAGCGAAAGATTGGAGGTGCATCGTTACACGATCGTCGAAGCGCGCTCCCAGGGCAATCAGCATGTCGCATTCGGTTACCGCGAGATTGGCATAGCGGGTGCCGTGCATCCCGAGCATACCGAGAAACAGCGGGTGGTCGCCCGGAAAGCTGGCAAGGCCCATGAAGGTGTTGGTCACCGGGGCTGAAATGAGCTCCGCCAGTTGCAGCAATTCCGCAGCGGCGTTGGCACTGAGGATCCCACCGCCGGCGTAGATCACCGGTCGCTGCGATTGCTTGATCAGGCCGGCAATTTCGTGGATCCGGGTGGGATGGCCGCGATAGGTCGGCTTGTAGCCGGGCAGACGGACACTGGCAGGGTATTTGAACTCGATCATGGCCTGGGCCACGTCTCGGGGCAGGTCGATCAAGACCGGGCCCGGACGACCCGTGGCAGCAATATGAAAGGCGCTCTTTACAATAGCAGGCAGCTTCCTCGGGTCTTTCACCAGGTAATTATGCTTGGTGATGGGCAGGGTGATCCCGGTGATATCCACTTCCTGAAAGGCATCGGTGCCGACCTGGGAGGTGGAAACCTGCCCGGTCAGGGCCACCAGCGGGATGGAATCCATGTACGCATTGGCGATCCCGGTAACGAGATTGGTCGCTCCCGGTCCCGAGGTGGCCAGGCATACGCCCACTTTCCCGGTAACCCGGGCATAACCGTCCGCGGCATGCACCGCACCCTGTTCGTGGCGCACCAGAACGTGGTTGATCCGCGTAGAACGGTAAAGCGCATCATAAACCGGCAGGTTCGCCCCTCCCGGATACCCAAAGATGATTTCGACGTTTTCCTTTTCCAAACAACGGATCAAGGCTTCTGCTGCGCTGATCTCCAAACCCGGTCCTCCCTTCTCCTGCTGCTCACCCCCATCCTGGAATCATCAAAGGTTCCCGGATCTGTTTCATTCATCGTCGCTGCTGCTTCGGGTGCCGACGCCGGCAAATTTGCTGCCGCGCAGCATGGCGACTTTGCCGGTGCGCACCAGTTCTTTGATCCCATAGGGACGCAGCGACTCCTCGAAGGCGTTGATCTTGCCCTCGTTGCCCGTGCATTCCAGGGTCATGGTCTTGCGGCCAAGATCCACCACCCGCGCTCGAAAGATCCCCGCCATCTGCATGATCTCGACTCGCTGGCTCGGTTCGGCAGCTACCTTGATCATGACCAGATCCCGGTCCACATATTCTTCCCGGCTGATGTCGCTGATCTTGATCACATCGATGAGCTTATGGAGCTGCTTGGTCACCTGCTCGATCAACCGATCATCACCGTCAACCTCGATGGTCATGCGGGAAACATCGGGGTTTTCGGTACGTCCGACCGTCAGACTCTCGATGTTAAAGCCCCGGCGACTGAATAGCCCGGCCACCCGTACCAGCACTCCCGGCCGGTTTTCCACCAGCACCGCAAGGGTGTGTTTCATCCGTCCAAAACCTCCCTCAACCGCCACGACGCCCAGGAGTTCACGCGCCGGAACCACCATCGCAGATCTCGCGGCGGTTATCACGATGATCCACCACGTACAGCATCTTTGCCCTGGCTTGCATCTCCGCCTGTAAAGCGGGCAGATCTTCCCGCGGAATGTCATAGATTCGCAGGTAAACATTGCGGAATCCCGCCGGGACTCCTTCGTAACTGCTCAGGATGCTGGCAAGTTTACCATTGTGGTTGCGGATGACATCGGTCAGCTCTTTGATGGTTCCCGCTCGATCGTCGACCTGAAAGGCGAATTGAATGCCGTGCTTCCCGAGCCCGCTCAAAGCGATCAACACCTTGAACAGATCGTCCCGGGTGATCATTCCCACCACCCGGCCGCCCTGTTCAACCACCGGCACACCGGAAATCTTGTGTTCCAGGAGAAGCTCCGCGGTTTCTTCCACCGTGCAGTCCGGTGAAACCGTCAGCGGGTCTTTGGTCATGATGTCCTTGATCTTGATCTTGGAGATCAGGTAAAGCATTTCGTGGACATCGAGCATCGTGGCATCGGATGCGGAAGCCCTCTTGAGGTCTGTATCAGAAACGACCCCGACCAGTTTGCCCCGCCGCAATACGGGGAGCATGCGAATCTGGTGCTCTCGCATGAGGCTCACGGCGTGTTGCATTGAATCCTTTTCTTCAATGGTGACCACCTTCTTGCTCATCCAGTTCCTAACCAGCATCGTCATCCTCCTTGATTCTGCTTATTGCCTTCCGGTGTCGGCGGCAGTTGGAACTTTAAAGTATACTTTTTCTTCAGAAAATCCATAAGAAATTTGTATTCGTTGCAGGCCGGATGCTCCAGCACGTACTGGTAGAGGGTCTGCAGCAGCTGGCCGACAAACGGCCCCGAAGGCAGGTGGAAGGCCTGCATGAGGTCCCGACCGGTGACGGCGAGGTCCTGCCGCTGCAGGGGCGGGTTGCGTTCCAGCTCGTCAACCACTCTCTTCTGCAGGTCACGCAGCACGGCCAATCCCCGTCGCCGATCCCGCCGCGCCATGCGATCGGCACGGGCCAGAGCCAGGACATCGTCGAGCTGATCTCGACCGACTTGTGCCAGAAAACGTCTCACCTCTCCATCACGCCACGCTTCAACGCCCTCCGGTACCTGTTCGGCCACCAGCGACACTACCTGCCGCGTCAGGTTCCGGGAGGCACGCCAGCGCTTCAGGATGGCTTGCGCCAACTGGGCGCTCTCGATAGCGGAAGCCGCCAGATGATGGAACAGCGCAGCCAGCCGCACCTGGATACGGCGGGGACTGTAAGCCACGCTGTTGATGAGGTGTTCGAGCGCTTCTTCGCGATCGGTTCCTTCCTCCGCGTCCCGGTTCAATTCAGGAAGAATCACGGGCAGAATACCGCCCCGGATCAGGACCGCGAAACCCTTGCGGACCTGCCTGCCGAGCAGCATCTTGAAAAACTCGTCGCGAATCCGTTCCCAGGCCACGCCCTGGAGTCGGGGGGCAGTTTCCTGGAGGGCGGCAAAGGTCAGGGGCTCGATCTTGAACCCATAGACACTGCTAAAGCGGCCAGCCCTGAGCGTCCGCAGCGGATCTTCACGAAACCGTGCCGATGCGTTCTCGACTGCTCTGAGAGTCCGCGTCGCGAGATCATCCCGGCCCCGGAACGGGTCCAGCAGCAATCCGTCGGGATAGGTGAGGGCGAGGGCATTGATGGTGAAGTCACGCCGCTGAAGATCCGCCCGGATGCCCTGCAGCCCGACCCCGGCGCACGAGGTGACTTCAATGCTCCTCACCCGGGTATGAACCTGCACCGTGCCGTGGCGGAAACCAATGGGAACCACTCGTGGAAAGAGGCGCATGACTTCCTCGGGAGAGGCACTCGAGGCCAGGTCCCAGTCCTGGGGAGGCAACCCCAGGAGCATATCCCGGAGTGCTCCTCCCACAAGCCAAACCTCAAACCCGCCAGCCACAAACCGCTGCATGACCTCATGCAAATCATCCGGGATAATGTTCAGTGCGATCCCCGCCGTTTTCAACTTTTCCCCCAATTGCCTCTTGATCTTTCCACCCGGCTCAATAATAATGCAGGACGTGATGGATGCCGACATCAAAAGTGGGCACAAAGATTCAGACTTTTAATAAGGAACGATCCATGCAGCAGACCACCATGATGCTTTCCCTCCTGCTATTGCTATTGCTGGGGTTCCGGAACCCCGCCGGGGAAGCTCATGCCGTTCTGCTGCGAGCGCCATAAATGCTTCAAGCAGGATGCAAATCAAGGCCATGGGTTCCCTCCCATGGCCTTTTTGTTTTTAGGGCTGCAGTTCGGTCGGGTCAGCTTTGTCGGGTAGGGGGCATTACACCCGGTTCCCGAACTTCATCCGGGGAGTCGCCGGAATGCTTGAGCACTCGGATCGCGTAAGGCTGATGACCGGATCATCACCATGCATCATCCAAAAACGAGGAGAGGAGAAACCATGAGCCGGAAGATCCACATTTTTGACACCACCCTGAGGGACGGCGAGCAGGTACCGGGGGCAAAACTGAACAAGAAACAGAAGATTGAGATCGCCGAGCAGCTGGCGCGTCTGGGAGTTGATGTCATGGAGGCGGGCTTTCCCTGTTCTTCCCCCGAGGATCTGGAGGCAGTGAAAGCGATTTCAGAAGTGGTGAAGGGACCGATAGTTGCCGGCCTGGCGCGGGCTGTCAAGGAAGACATTGACATTGCCTGGGAAGCTGTTCGGCGGGCGGAACGACCGCGCATCCATACGTTTCTCGGGTCCTCCGACATCCACCTCCAGAAAAAACTGCGCCGAGACCGGGACAGCGCCTTGGAGATGGCAGTAGAAGCGGTGCGCTACGCCAAGCGCTATTGTGAGGACGTGGAGTACTCGACAGAGGATGCGTCCCGCACCGATTTCGACTACCTGTGCCGGGTCATCGACGGCGCCGTCAAGGCGGGAGCAACCGTTATCAACATCCCCGATACGGTCGGATACGCCATTCCTGACGAATTCGGCGACCTCATTCACCGGCTCAAAGAACGGGTGCCCGCCCTGGATCACGTGATCTTGAGCATACACTGTCACGACGATCTGGGCCTTGCCGTCCCCAACAGCCTGGCCGCAATCAAGAATGGGGCCAATCAGGTGGAGTGCACCGTCAACGGGGTCGGGGAAAGAGCCGGGAACGCCTCCCTGGAAGAAATCGTCATGATCCTCAAGACCCGCCATGCTGTCCTCCAAGCCCATACCGATATCAATATCCAGGAAATTTTCCGCACCAGCCGGCTCGTGAGCCGCGTGATGAACATCCCGGTCCAACCCAACAAGGCCATCGTCGGCTCCAACGCCTTTGCCCATTCCTCCGGCATCCACCAGGACGGCATCCTCAAGGACCGGGCGACCTACGAGATCATCAAACCGGAAGACCTGGGCATCCGGGAACACAAGATCGTCCTGACGGCACGTTCGGGCCGCGCCGCGCTGCGTCACCGCCTCATTGCCCTGGGCTATGACCTCTCCGGGGACAAGTTCGAACGGGTCTATAAACGATTCCTGAACGTTGCCGACCGGAAGAAAGAAATCTCGAGCCGCGATCTCACTTCGATTGTCGAAATCGAAGTGACCAAGGTATCCGAGACCTTTACCTTTCATGATTTCCAGATCATGAGCGGCAGTTCCATGACGCCTCTCGCTTCGGTCACCCTCCTCAGGGAAGGCACCAAACTGACCGACGCCGCAACCGGCAACGGCCCGGTGGATGCGGTTTTCAATGGTATCGAGCGGATTGTCGGTCGCCAGGGAATTCTGCGCGACTATGACCTGAAAGCGGTCACCATGGGGAAGGATGCTCTCGGCGAAGCCATGGTGCGGGTGGAAATTGACGGTACGGTTTATTCGGGGATCGGCACCAGCCCCGATGTCATCGAAGCCAGTGCTCGTGCCTATTTGAACGCGTTCAACCGCTTCTTCGCCAATTCCCATTAGCGGTCTTTGTTCGGGTTCTTGACAGCGAGCGGTCATAAGGTATGATTTTGTTTAGATAGGTAAAAAAGAGCGACCAGGGTTCGCGCGACGGCTGGCCGCACAACCTCCGCAGCTGTCCTCCGACCCACGCTGGTGATCAGAATACTGCCGGTTTCAAGGGATGGGCGAGTCCGTTCCCCGAAAGCTCCGGATTCCTCCGAGGCGATGACCATGAGGCTTGGCGAGAAAACCCTGATGGTGAGCCAGATCCCGCTGTTCGCATCACTGCCGGCGAGCGGCATCAGATTCCTCACCAGAACACTGACCGAGCAGGCCTTCCCCTCGGACGTTCTGTTGCTTCGCGAGGGAGATGAGGGCGATCGCTTCTATATTGTGCTGGAGGGCCACCTGGAAATCATCAAGGGGCTTGGTACGGACGAGGAGAAGCTCCTCTACGTGCGAGGCCCGGGCGATTTCATCGGCGAGATGAGCTTCTTCCTCGCAAGTGGCCTGCGCACTGCCAGTGTGCGCACCCGAACGCCCGTGACCCTGTTGGAAATCACTCGAGAGGTGTTTGAGGCCTTGCTGCACCGTTTTCCCGGCATTGCGGTGGAGATGGCGCGGACCCTCAGCCGCCGCCTGCGCGACGCTGACAATGCAAGAATTCTGGAAATGCGGAGACGACGGCGTCAAGCTGCGCGCGTGCTCTCGGCCCTTCAGGCTACCCTCCTGCGCATCCACAAAGATGATACGGAGCGGGACAGTAGGCGGATTGAAAGCATCCGGCTGCTCTCAGAATTTGCCAGGTTCCAGAAGGAACTGATCAGCGAGGATGTCGTTGCCGACGCCCACCGCAAGGTTATCGAAGTCAAGCAGGCGATCCACCGCTCCGTTGTGCCAAGACTGGCCATTCAAACCTTTGGCACGTTCCAGATCTATAAAGACGAAGTTCTCATGGCAGAAAACGCCTGGCAAGCCATCCAGCCCAAGCTGCTCCTGAAAGCGATCATTGCCCATCGCCCGCACGGCGTCCCGAAGGATGTCTTGATCGAAGCGCTCTGGCCCGAAGTGTCGCCCCTTTCGGGAGAACGAAACTTCAAGGTCATCCTCCATCGCCTGCGCAAGAGCCTGGAACCGCAAATGGACCGAGCGTTCGGCTCGTCCTACCTGCACCTGAAAGCCAATCTGCTCTTCGTGGATGAGGAACTGTGTCATATCGATCTTGACGATTTTCTCACCTTCTGCCAACAAGGGTACAAGAAACGGGAAGAGGGCGACTTCAAGAGCGCCATCGCCCTTTTCAAACAGGCTGTCGAGCTCTACACCGGTGATTTTCTGGCCGAAGATCTCTACGCTCCCTGGGCCGAGGCAAAACGGAACGAGCTGCGGGATCGCTGCCTTGGCGTTCTGTTTCACCTGGCAGAACTCCTCGAAAGACAGGGACACCTGAAGAGTGCCAATGACTATTACCAGAAGGTCCTGCGGATCGATCCCACTCTGGAAGCCGCCTACCAACGATTGATGGGCAACTATGCCAATCGTGGAATGAGAAATTCGGTTTTGAAAACCTATGACGACTGTGTTCGGATTCTCCGTCAGGAGCTGAATACGGATCCCGACACCCTCACCACTTCCCTCTACCGAAAGGCTCTCGAATCGGCCTGACCGGCGCCACCCTCAGCTCATTGGCAGCGCCTGCTCGGCCGCCGTCATTTCTCCCCTCGACCATCCCACCGGTTCCGCACCGGGCACGGCTATCGCCGGTGCTTCCGTTAACTTTTCCACAACCACCAGGATGATAGACAGGTACCAAAGGCTGTAGAGAGGTCAAATCCCAGATGGCGCTCACGCAGAGAGCGTCGAAACAGGAGGTGCTATCATGTATCAGGAATCAACAGCAGATTACCCGATGGCAATGGAGCATCTTGCCGGGGGCAACGGCGGCAGGATGACAATGGTTGAGACGGTTGACGACAGTCTCGTGAACCTGTTTCGGGACGAGGCCAGCATCACCAGGCTCAAAGAACCTCTTTATGGGAACAGCCGCCTGCCCTACGATGCGCTCATGCATCATACCCTGTGCGAACTGGTCTGGTTCTACGATGCTTCACGCGAAGAGGAAACTCCATGCTGGGACGCGTACTCGGTCGAGAAAATGCGGCAGCCGGTGATCGGCTACAGTCATTATCGGGCGACCCCGGCAACCCTGCCGCTCCTTACCAACTTCGCATGGTATCATAATGGATTGCTGGACTCCGAGTGAGTCGGCTGGGAGATGAAGGCGAGCCGCGCCCCCATCCCAACGCCCCGGCTCCAGGCAAGTGGGTCATTGTCGAAGACTGAGGCAGCATCAGTCGACCCGAGGCACACGAAGAATCCCGGCGGGACTCTTCGTGTACCTGCGCGGTTCAGATCGGATCACAAAGCCTTCCATCATGCCCGTCAATTGGGTAGAATGCGCGGTGTGTCGCCAGCAGCCGCCTTCTGCCGTTCTCAGAGTGCCAATCACTGTACATGGGCCAGAGCCATGCACCAACCGGATGACCTGGATCTCAGTCGCTTCCGCTTTCGCGGCCTTCATCCCGATATCCTTCTGGGAACGGCCAGTGACCGCTATGCCGGCTGGATCGGCCAGATCTATTCGGAAGAGCGCTACCTCGAGCGCCTGCTCAGCCGTTCCCACAAGGTCGGGGGGAAATCCTACCGTGAAACGGTACTCCCGGTTGACAGTCTGGAGGAGTACTTCGACCATTTCGGCGTGATCGAGATTGACTACACCTTCTATCAATTTCTGCTCGATGCCGATGGCCGGCCCACTCAGGCCCGCCACGTCCTGGCGAGCTACTGTCAGCATCTGAAACCGGGCGACGCGGTGATCCTCAAGGTGCCGCAGCAGATCTTCGCCCAAAAGGTGCGGCACGGTAGTGGCTACCTTGCCAACGAACAATACCTCAACCCGGAGCTTTTCACGCACCAGTTCTACCACCCGGCGGTGGCGCTGCTGGGAACGCATCTCACCGGCTTTATCTTCGAACAGGAATATCAGCGCAAGACCGAACGAGTCCCTTCGCCACAACTGGCCCAGGCCCTGACCAAGTTCTTCGAATCCATCCCGCCCGACCCTCGCTATCACGTGGAACTGCGCACGGAAGCGTACCTGGACCGGCCCGTGGTCGAGCTCCTGGCGGCTTTTGGGATCGGCCAGGTACTCTCCCACTGGACTTGGCTGCCACCCCTCGCCACGCAGTTCGCCAGGGTGGGAAGGCGCTTCTTCAATGCGGGACGCCAGGGGATTGTTCGCCTGATGACCCCCCGCGGTACCCGTTACGAGGATGCCTATGCCCGAGCGTTTCCTTTTGACAAGCTGGTGGAAGGCATGCTGCAACCGGGCATGATCGATGAGACCGTGGTCCTGATGGAGGAGGCAATCCGGCAGGGCATTCGCCTGCACATCATCATCAACAACCGCGCTGGCGGCAACGCCCCCCTCATTGCCCAACTCCTTGCCGACCGCTTCCTTTCAAGCCTCCCGACTCACCCCCGCTGACGATAACCGAACTCGGAGCGGGCGCGAGGGTCCTTCCGCCAGTTCTTCTGCACCCGCACGAACAACCCCAGGTAGACATGGCAGCCAAGCAGCACTTCCATGTCGCGTCGCGCCTGTTTACCGATTTCTTTGAGCATCTGGCCCTTTCTGCCGATGATGATGCCTTTTTGCGAATCGCGTTCCACGTGAATGGTGGCTTCGATATCGATCCGGTCCTGGTCGGGCCTTTCGGCAAATTTCTCCACCGTAACCGCCACCGCGTAAGGCACTTCCTCCCGCAGCAGGTGAAACACCTTCTCCCGCACCAGTTCCGCCACCAGGAACCGTTCCGGCTGATCGGTCAGATGGTCCTCCGGGAAGTAGCGTGGTCCCTCTGGCAGGAGGGGCCTGAGCTCGGCGAGAAGATCCGCCACGCCCTCGCCGGTGAGGGCGCTGATGGGAACGACGGCGTGAAACCTGAGGACCTGCCGGTAGCTGTCGATCACGGGCAGCAGGTCGCCCTTGTTGCGGACCAGGTCGATCTTGTTGATGGCCAGGATCACCGGCGCCCGCACCCGCTGGAGGCAGTCCAGGGCAAGCTCGGCCTCTTCCCGGCTCGCCTTGAGGGCATCCACCAGAAAGCAGATGACATCGACCTCATCGAGAGTGGCCAGGGCAGCATCCACCAGGAGTCGGTTGAATTCATCCCGGGCTCGCATGATCCCGGGGGTATCTACAAACACGAGCTGCAGGTCCGGTTCATTCAAGATGCCGAGCAGGCGATTGCGGGTGGTCTGCGGCCTGGGGGCGGTAATCGAGATCTTTTCCCTGAGGAATTGATTGAGCAGGGTTGACTTGCCGACGTTAGGGGGCCCAATGAGGGCGATATAGCCTGATCGCATGACGCTGCTTTCTTTCAGTCTGGAATAGACTCAAGTTCTCCGGGAAGGAGGTCCGCCCTGCCCTTCACCGCGACCGCGGTGAGGTGCCACTTGCCAAGCCAGTGTCGAACATTGGCACGGTTCGGACCAATCACTTCACTCACAGACGGTTCGGCAACCAACAGGGTCATCGCTTTCCCCGCAAGTTCATCCTGATGGTCTTCCAAATGCCGGTCCACCCGCATCTTCCACCACTCCACTCGAACCAGATAGCCGAACGCCGGGTGATGCGGACCGGCAATCACGGTCCCGGGCTTTGCCAGTTCGGGATCGGCATGAAGCCCCAGGCGCGCAATGGGGATCTGCGCTCGAAAGAAGGCTTCATAGGCTGCTGCGCACCAGGAGACGGCGTCGGCAAGCGCAAGCGGCACATAGGAGCCAGCCCGGTACCAGTCGGCGAGTTCGGTCCCGGTCATCACCAGTGTGGGATAGATCCTCACAAAATCAGGCTGCAAGGTCAGAGTCCCGGCAACCGTTTCGGCGAACCGCCGCGCTGAATCTCCCGGCAGACCAACCATCAGTTGGAGACCCAGGCGCCATTCATAGCGGCGGATGAGGCCGACCGCCAACTCGACCGCGGCGCGGGAATAGCCGCGTCGGCTCTGCTGCAGGACGGCGTCTACCAGGCTCTGCACACCCAGTTCGATGGTGGTGATAGGGTACTGCCTCAGCCACAAACAGAGCTCCTCGGAAATACCGTCAGGACGGGTGGAAAATCGCAGACCACTGAATATCCCCCGCTCCACCAGCGGGGCAACGGTCTCCAGGATTTGCCTGAGGACGGAGGGAGGCAGAGCGGTGAAGGTCCCTCCATAGAAGGCCAGTTCGCCGGGGTGCCCATGCCTTTGGGCATCCTGCAGCAGACCATTGAGCTGCCTGCGAACCTGCGGGATCACCCCAGGTTCCCGGCTGGCGGCGCTGGCTGTCATGGCGCGCTGGTTGCAGTACACACACCGGAACGGGCAGCCGGCATGGGCCAGAAAGATTGGATAGATCCTCTTCCTAGGTGCCATGGTGAATCATCACCCCATCAGCCTCCGCCAACCTTGAAAGAGCGATCGCCTCCCCTTCACCTTCCTCCCCTTCTCTTTGGATGCAGCACCTCAATTCCAACCGTCCGTAACCGCGAGAGGAGGCAAAGCCCAACATTTGTTCTTGATGTGCGTCTAACCATATCATATGCTAACACACTTCAGATAAGTGGATTTTTATACGAACAGGAGGATACCACAGCATGGTCGATCTCATGGGAAATCGTTTCGCATCGCTGCTGCAAAGCAAAATGTCGGCCGAAAGCTTCAAGAAGTTGTTGGCGCTCGAAAACGAAAGCCTTTTTGAGTTTGTAGGTGAATACGTAGCGTTATGCCAACCGGCCTCCGTCTATATGTGCGATGACAGCGATGAAGACGCGGAATATCTTCGCCGCCGAGCAATCGAACTGGGAGAGGAGACCCCTCTGGCGCGGCCCGGCCATACCGTTCACTACGACGGCTATGACGATCAGGGCAGAGCGCCGGGGGCTACCAAGAATCTGGTTTCCAAGGCCGACCTGCCCCTCATGAAGAGCCTGCAGGCGATGGATCGCGACGCTGGTCTGGCCGAAGTGCGGGAGATCTTGAAGGACATCATGGAAGGCAAAGAGGCGGTCGTCAAACTCAGTTGCGAAGGACCGACCCTCAGCCCCTTTTCCATCGCCTGCGCTCAGATCAGCGATTCCTTCTACGTCTGCCATTCGGAAGAACTCTTGTACCGCCGAGGCTATGAGCACTTCATGAAAATGGACCGGAAGGACCGCTTCTTCCGCTTTGTCCACAGCGCGGGCCGCCTGGACGAGCGGGGCTGTTCCGTCGATCTCGATAAGAGAAGGATCTACCAGGATCTTGAGGAGATGATCGTTCTCTCGACCAACAACCAGTATGCCGGCAACAGCGTCGGCTTGAAAAAGCATGCCATGAGACTGGCTATCAGATTGTCCGGCAAGGAAGGCTGGCTCTGCGAGCACATGTTCGTCATGGCTGTTCAGAATGAGCAGAAGGCCCGAGCCACCTATTTTTGTGGAGCCTTTCCGTCAGCGTGCGGCAAGACCGCGACGGCCATGCTTCCGGGCGAAAAGATTGTGGGCGACGATATTGCCTATTTCCGTAATATCAACGGTGAATTCCGGGCGGTAAACGTCGAGAACGGGATTTTCGGCATCATCAAAGACGTCAACGCCGAGGACGACCCGGTGATCTACCGAACCCTCCAGACGCCGGGGCTCGAGATCATCTTTTCCAACATCCTCACCGGTCCTGACAACCTGCCCTACTGGCTGGGAATGGGCATTCCTGTTCCGACCCGGGGCAGGAATCATTCAGGGGACTGGACCGAAGGCAAACGCGACACCGACGGCGGCCTCATTCCGCATGCGCACAGCAATGCCCGCTACACCATTCGCCTGGGCTATCTGGAAAACATCGACCCGGTTTTCAACGACAAGAACGGCGTGCTCGTCGAGGGAATCGTCTACGGCGGTCGGGACAGCCACACCTCAACCCCCATCGAGGAATCGCCGGACTGGGAAAGCGGCATCATCCTCAAGGCCTGCACCCTCGAATCCGAAACCACCTCCGCCACCATCGGCCAGGAAGGGCTGCTCGCGCCCCAGCCGATGGCGAACCTGGACTTCATCAGTTACCCCATTGGCCGGTATTTCACCAATAACATCCGCTTCGTTCAGGGGCTCAAAAAGGTTCCTCCCATCTTTACCGTCAATTACTTCCTCAAGGACGACGACGGCAACTTCCTCACCAGCAAACTGGCCAAGAAGGTGTGGCTGCACTGGGCGGAACTGCGGGTCCACGGCGAAGTGGGCGCCCACTCGACGCCTCTGGGCTACATCCCGCGCTACGAGGATCTCAAACCCATGTTCCGCGAATACCTGGAGGAAGATTTCTCCAGAGAACTCTATCTCGAACTCTTCAAGTTCCGCATCGATCCCTGGGTCGCCAAATTGAACAGGGCCGTCACCTTCTATGAAAGAACCGCCCCGGACTGCCCGGAGAGCTTCTTCACCGTCTGGAAGAACACCATCGAAACCCTGCAACATGCCAAGGCCGTATACGGACCGTTCATCGAACCCGGTACCTATCGCCAGCCTTGAGCCAGGCAATGTGAGCCCGAAAGCGGACTCACGCAGCAAGAGAGAGACGGGGAGGCGCAGCACCGCGCCTCCCCGCCGCTACTCGTCGCTGAGCGCCTCGAGTGCCTGCCGGGCCGCCTGCTGCTGGGCCTCCTTCTTGCTCTTGCCCGAACCCCGCGCCAGAATCCGCCCATCCAGAGCCACACTCACCTGAAAAGTCTTGTCGTGATCGGGTCCTTCCTCAATTTCCAACAGATACACAGGCGCCATTCGAAACCGCCCCTGGGTCAACTCCTGGAGCTGGGTTTTATAATCCTTGTCCCACCTCTTGAGCGGGTCGGCGTCCCTTTCAGCACCCAGAAAGGCCTCGAAAAGGCGTTCCACCAAATGGATGGTCGCCTCCATTCCGCCGTCCAGGTAGATCGCAGCCAGCACCGCTTCGAAGGTATCGGCCAGGAGCGACGGTTTCTGACGGCCACCGGTGAGTTCCTCTCCCTTGCCGAGCCGCAAAAAATCCCCGAGATTCAATCCCTGTGAGAGCTTTGCCAGTTCCCTCTCGTTCACGATCGAAGAGCGCAGCCGGGAGAGCTCCCCCTCATTGAGGTGCGGGAAGCGTTCGAGGAGGAGGTGGCTGACAGCCAGCCCCAGGACCGCGTCACCCAGGAACTCGAGGGTCTCGTTATCGGTTTCCTCCAGGTGCGGATTTTCATGGGAAAAGGAGCGATGTATCAGGGCCTGATGGAGCGTGCGCGGGTTCTTGAAGGAATATCCCAGTATCTTTTCCAGCTTTTCCAGATGGCTTGCTTCACTCATCTCTTTTTGCTAACCTCGACGTTGAGATTCCATGGACGAACGATGCCCAGTCCCGACTCAAGCAGCAATTCTTCCGCGGTCTTTGGGCGATGTCAAGCCGGAAACCGGCACGCCGGCTTCGACTCCGGAACCCCTGGAGGACCGCATTGGGGCTTTGCTGTCACGTTGCCGAATTGACTGGGCGAGACCCAGGAGTGGAGTCCCGAGGAGAACTCGATGCTCATTTGGGTCAGTACCGCTGACTGGCAGACCCGGCATTTTCTGCTGCTCGACCGGGATGGCGTCGTCAACGCGGATCACCCCGACTATATCAAGCATCGTGGCGAATTCAGGTTCTACCAGGACTCACTCGAGGCTCTGGCATGGCTGCATCGCCATAATATCGGTACGATTCTGATCAGTAATCAGTCGGGTTTGAACCGCGGCCTGATTTCTTGGGAGGACTTCTGGGACATCCACGCCTGCCTGATCGAAGGGGTCGAGCGGGCGGGGGGGGCCATTCTCGGAGCGTTCTATTGCCCGCATCGTCCCGACGAAGGATGTTCCTGCCGCAAACCCCTGCCGGGAATGCTTCAGGCTGCTGCGGCACGGTTCCGGATCCCCCTTGCCGAGACCTGGTTTCTCGGGGATCGCGAATCCGACCTGCTGGCGGCAAGCCGGGCGGGATGCCGGGGCGTCCTGCTCGATCGGGTTGGGGATACCGCTGAAAGTCTGCAGCGCAACCCCGCATGGGAGCGGGTCAGGGCTTTCAGGAGCCTCACCGAGGCGGTTCTGACGCTTTCTGCTCATGCCTTGCCATAGTGCTTCACCCAACTGAAAAGGATCCGGCATGTTTTTTCCTCCGTTCCTCCTGTTCTTCTTTTTCGGCTTCCTTTTTCTCCTTTTCTTCGTCTTTGCCCTCGTCCAGTTTGGCCTCTTCGCATGGGCCTTCAGTCGGCTCGGCATTCCTCCCGAATACCTCTTCTCTTTTCTCTTTCTATGCATAGCGGGGAGCCTGATCAACGTGCCGCTTCACCGGATTCGGCTGGAGAATGAACCTGAGGAGTTGTCGACCATCGGTTTCTATGGCATGCGGTTCCACCCACCCCCCTGGTCCAATCGGCGGGAAATGGTGCTGGCCGTCAATCTGGGCGGCGCCATCCTGCCCTCGTGCCTGTCGCTCTACCTCTTGAGCCACGCTGAAAACCCCATCCGGATGATGATCGCCCTGGCCATTGTGACTTATGTGGTCTATCGGCTCGCCCGGCCTGTGCCCGGGGTGGGGATCGCGACCCCCATGTTCATTCCACCGCTGGTGGCAGCCCTCGCCGCCCTGCTCATCAACCCTCATTGGGCCGCCCCCACCGCTTACGTGGCAGGCACTCTGGGCACGCTCCTCGGGGCCGACCTGCTGCACCTGGACGACCTGAAACATCTTAACGCCCCGGTAGCTTCCATCGGCGGGGCCGGGACTTTTGACGGGATCTTTTTAACCGGCATCCTGGCGGTTCTTCTGGCTTGAGGACCTGCCCGGGAGGATTGGAGCAGACCATGGCAAGCTCAGTCTATTTCATTGATTTGAAAACGGATCACAAGCACAGCCTGCTGGGCAAAATCGGGACGCTGGTCGATGCCACCGGCATCAGGAAGGTGGTCAAACGACGCGGGCTTACCGCCGTCAAGCTGCACTTTGGCGAACGGGGAAATACCGCCTTCATCCGCCCGCTCCTGATCAGACCGATTATCGATGCCATCAAGGCGGCTGGCGGGAAACCCTTCCTCACCGACGCCAGCACCCTTTACGTGGGCACCCGGGGCAATGCCGTGGACCACCTGCAGACGGCTGTCTTGAACGGCTTTTCGTATGCCGCCCTTGACGCTCCCCTCATCATCGCCGACGGCATCGACGGCCGCGACGAGATTGCGGTCCCGGTCGGACTCAAGCACTTTCAGGAAACCTACCTCGCCTCGGCGGTGGTGAGAGCGGAGGCGCTGGTTTCCGTTGCCCACTTCAAACTTCATGAAATGTCAGGGTTCGGCGGCACCATCAAGAACCTCGGGATGGGCTCCGCCTCGCGCCGGGGCAAGATGGCGCAGCACTGCGAGGTTGCGCCCCAGGTCGACCCCGAGAAGTGCATCGCCTGCGGTACGTGCGCCGAATTCTGTGCGCACGGGGCCATCACCATCGTTGCCCGCCCGCCTGACACGCCGCGGCCCAGCGCCAAAGTGAAAAAGCTGGCGCATCTCAATCTTGAGCGCTGCGTGGGGTGTGGCGGCTGCGTCCATGCCTGCCCCCAGGGGGCCCTGGGGATCAACTGGGAAATCGATCTGCCGGGCTTTATGGAACGGATGGTGGAATACACGGTGGGAACTCTCAAAGGGAAAGAAAAGCGCTCACTGTTCGTCAACGTCCTCACCCAGATTTCACCCGCCTGCGACTGCTATCCCTTTGCCGATACCCCCATAGTCGCCGATATCGGGATTATGGCCTCACGGGACCCGGTGGCCATCGATCAGGCTTCGGCGGACCTGCTGCAAGCCCAGCCGGTTCTCGCCTCATCGTGCCTTGCGGGCAACCCTGAGGCCGGAATCGACAAAATCAGGGCAATCTATCCCAAAGTCGACTGGCAGCACCAGCTCAAGTACGCAGAGCAGATCGGACTCGGCAAACGGGCCTACCACCTGATAACCCTCTGAAAACGAGCCATTGGCGCTTGGCGCAACAGTACGAGACCAAGGCCGGACAGTGGACCCCGCCGGTAACCGCGCGGTGGGGCGACCCCTGCCGGCCTCGGGGTTGTTGCAGGCACCGCGGAGCGCTCCCTTTTCGGGCAAAACGAGAACCCCGGAAAGGGCTGAAGAACGGCTTGCCAAGAAGGGCGGGATCGAGTACATTGCCGGTGGAAGCGCCAAGCTCACTGGTGGGGCTCCCGGACTTCAAATCCGGTGCAGGGGCGTGAAGGCGTTCCTGGGTGGGTTCGATTCCCATGCGCTTCCGTATAGTTATAAAGGCATCCTCGAAAAACGCCTCCCAGGAAATAGCTCGTGTGCGCGTCATGTGCACGAATCCCGGCCGAAAACGCCAAAACCACAAAAGGCAGGGTTCTCCTGTACGGCCAGTCCCGCCTCGGGTCGCAATGATATTTCGTTGATCGGGTCTGGTTGGTTGCGCTGGTCCCGTCCTGCCCGGCCCGGGAAACTCAGTCAATTGTCCCCATGATCGCTGTCAGACGGCAGGAGGCAGTCAAACAAAACCGAGCCCAAACTTGTTGAACCGATTCTGTTGAGTATGGGCAAAATGGCTGTGGAGGACCATGGCATAATGCATTTTCCGGAATGAGCACCCTCAGCCCAGGCGCACCCCGACTCATGACTTTTCGCGGGAATGAAGTCCGGGACCATGGGATCACTTTATTCTGTGGAGCAGTGCTTAGAGTGCCTTCAGAATGACCTTGCCGGCGACAAGATCACGAGTCATGGCCAGCTCAAGTGAAAACGCTCCCGAAGAGCAATCGAAAGGGCCTTGACGCTTTGGAAGGCTCGCTCCACGGTCAGTTCGCCGTCCGGATTGATCAGACAGCAGGTGGCAGGAGAGAGCATGCTGCGGGAAAGGAGGAGTTGCCGGTCGATTCCTTTCTGCTCCAGTACCCGCCAATAACCTGAGAGACGCTGTTCCAGCGACTTCAGGTCTTCTTTCGCAAACGGTTCGAAGTTCGTCGGAACGATCCCCCAGATAAGACGGCCGCCTCTTTCCAGAAAGCGCGAAATCGGCTTGGCGTAGGAAACAAAAATCTCCCCGTTGGAATAGACATCCAGCGAAAGCACGTCGAGATCCAGTCCCAGCAGGAAATCCCAGTCCGGGTTTCCACAGAGATGCACGCCCCGCGGCCGCTCGATCCCGGCAAAGAAGCTCTCCATGTCCCGCCTCGCGGTAATGCTGTCGTATCCCGACAGGGCGCTGAAAATGTACTGGAGGCCGGGTTCGTCCACGAACATGAAGGCATTGGGGTTCATGCGCTTGAGCCGGTTGAGCTGGACATTGATGCGGCGGGCCATGAAATCCAGCAGCAAAGCACGCACGGTGTCGTCGAAGAGGATAGGCCTCTGGTCCTGGTCGACCACGTTCAAACCGAAGCTTATGGGGCCCTCGAGTTGCCCTCGAATGGCGGGCCGGTCTGACAGGTCCATCTTCAGAAACCGATGGTACACAACGGAGTAGGTCTCGCTGATATCGAAATAGGCGGGTTCTTCAAAATGAGCCAGGGCCTCCTCCAGTTCGGCCGCGAATTTCGCCATGGAAAAGCGAATAGTGCGTTTTTCCATGTCCACCAGAATGCCGGGGAAGTGTTCCGAAGCCTGCACATACATGTCTTCATAGTAGCTCAGCAGGGGCAGCTGCGGCCAGAAGGGAACATCCAGCGTGAGCGCCGCCGCCAGGGCCCGGTCCGCATCCCGGTGCGGCATAACCGCCATGGCCGTGGTGAGGAGGTTGCCTGGAATACTCATGGAGTCTATTCCTTCTCAAGACCGGCGTGAACTCCGGGGAGCAACACCCTTGCCGAGGACTGCCCGCTGCATTTCTGTGGGGACGGCTTTTAAGCCGCGATTGTCGTTCTCAGCAAGGATCGAAGACCGCTCCCAAAGCTTGCGGTCAGTAGTACGAAGCTTCTTTGGCGGGTATCAACACAACCCCAACCATAACCAGGATGCTTCTGGTACTCGTTCAGCGGGTCAGGTAGGCAAGCACCTCAGCCATGAGCGCGTTGACGGCAGCATACGTGGTTGCCGGGGCCTTGCGCAGCTCTTCCTCGGGTTGGATGAAGCGCCCGTCGATCAGTTCATTGCGGCAGTGGGCAATGAGCGATGCGGCGCTCGCGGGTGTCGTCTCCAGGTGGAATTGAAGACCGATCGCTCTTGAGCCGACCTGAAACGCCTGATTCTCGCAACCCGCACTGCGGGCGAGCCTCGTTGCGCCAGGCGGCAGGTCGAAGGTCTCGCCGTGCCAGTGAAAGACCGCTGCCTTCCTGGGGAATCGGAACAGGTCGGAGCGGTCGGAGGTGCTTTCGATGTCGAACCAGCCGATTTCCTTGTGAGGACCGGGATAGACGCGGGCGCCAAGGGCGCTGGCGAGGAGTTGGGCGCCAAGACAGATTCCCAGTAGGGCTTTTCCCGAGGTGACGACTTCAGCGACGAACCGCTTTTCCTCCTTCAGCCAGGGCAACTCGGCCTCGTCGTTGACGCTCATGGGTCCACCCAGAGCAATGACGAGATCCAGGTCTGCCAAATCGGGCCGGCGAGCCGACTCGAAAAAACGCGTGTAACCTACGGTCGCCCCCCTTGCGGCAAGCCATGACTCGATGCTTCCCAACCCCTCGAACGGAACATGCTGCAAAACGTGAACTTTCATGGTACGGCTACCCTCAACCTCTGATGAAAAATATCCTCTGCCGCGGCGTGAACCTTGCGGACGTTCCCGGCCTCATTGCAGGTAAACGCGCTCCAGGTTTTCCAACATTCTATGGAACTCTTCGTGCTTGCCGACGCCGATCTTTTGAACCTCGAGGGTCTCAAAACCCTTCGCCAGTTCGGATTGCTTCGCTTCGGGAAGCTGCTTTTCGGCTAGAGGAAAGAGGACGTTGTTCTCCTTGAGAATGTGTTGCTCCAGGAGGGCGGTATGGCCTCTTCGTTCATTTCAAAGACCTCGGGGCAGAGCTCGGCACAAGCTCCGCAGCCGACGCAACATTCTTCATCGAGGACCACTGTGCGCCCCATGTTCATCTCCTTTCCCTGCTCCTGCTCTCCTGTTGCTTTTGCCAGCGGGCCGTGACATCCCGAATGATCGCGGCGCACCCCAGCAATTCGCCGTGGCCGGAACGTACCAAAACCATAGAGAACTCAACAGAAATGCGGGCTCCATCTTTCCGTACGGCCGGTACCGCCAGCAATTCCCTGCCGTAACGGGTGGCACCGGTCGCCATGACCCGACGGTAGCCTTCCCAATGGCGGGGCCGCTGTTTCTCCGGGATGATCAGATCGAGACTTTGCCCGATTGCTTCCTCTGCGCGGTACCCAAAAATGAGAGCCGCCCCTGAATTCCAAAGCTCGATGCGTCCCTCGCGGTCGGCATAGATGATCGCATCCTGGGCTTCGTCCACAATCTGCCGGTATAACCAGTCTTCCGGGTGTCCCTGCATCAGCCGCCCTCCTCGGTTTGAATGATAACATCCCGCTCATGGTAAAGATCCATGCCGCAAAACGTCAACTCTGATGCCATGTTCCTCAGAGCTCTATGCCGAGCCTTTCCCAAACGGACTCTCCTTCCTTGATCTCCACCGCTTTGAGCTTCGGGTAGGTCTTCACCAGGAAAAACAGCAGCGGCACGACGCCGAGCAGGATGATCAGGAGGTCCGGGATGACGCGTACGGTCCCTATGAAGTGCACCAGATCACGGGAGAAGAAGGAGGCGTCGCGCGCCAGCCACAGCCACGAGAAGAGCAAGAGGCCGATGGAGAGCATCCCGTAGACCCCGAAGAGCGCCCCGTGCCCATGGTTCATGGTGAGGTAGGTGCCGTGCTCATAGTAATTGACGATGGGAAGGTTGATGAGAAACCCGAACACCCCGAGCAGCGCGCTTTCACCGGCAACGATTCAACTGCGGCACAGCTTCTCCGCCGCTTTTTCCGCAAGCATCATCACCTCTTCACGGGATGCGACTGCCCCCGGCGCACTAACCCCACATGCTCGAATGAGAAGAGTTTCGCTGAAACCATAGGCACGGAAGAAATAATCGAATTTGGGGAATATATTGGTGAAGTTCTTCTCGTCAGGATTGTTCTGGGCCAGGATCATCAGGAGCTTCTTCCCAGAAGGAAGGCGAGATTTGACGGGATTTGTGATGAAATCAGGCACCAGATATGAAAAGGTGCGATCAAGGAAGCATTTGAGTTGGCCGGAAACATCCCAGTAGTAGACCGGCGATGCCAAGACCAGAATGTCCGTTTCCCGAACCGCCTCCAGGACTTCCGTCAGATCGTCTTCCAGGATGCATCTGTCGAGCTTCGTTTTGCATGCCATGCACCCCTGGCAACCACGGAATTGGAGATCGTTCAGGACAAAGGATTTGACCTCAGCACCGAGTTTCTCGGCGGACTTGCAGAACCGGTTGGCGATGGTGGTACTGTTCGCGTTTTCCCGCGGACTACCAAGGACGGAAACGATCTTCATCGGATTCTCCCTCTCGTTTGAAATGGTCATCGCATTGCACTCGGGAAAAGATTAACGATAAGCCCACAGTTGGTCAATTACAGGAAGGCCGTGTTGCCTTCAAGGAATAATAAGAGGAACCCGAGGAAGAACCGATATCGCCGCCCAGAGGCTTTCATTGCCGCCAGCCGGTCTTGTAAACCGTTCCAATCATATGGTTCTCGAGCCAACTGGGGATGCCCCTTCAAGGGTTTGGCAAGTTCGTGCTGAGCTTCCTTGTTGAGGTCCAAGATGGTTCAACCCGACACAAATTACCGCGAGTGCTAGCCAAAACCGCGAAAAGCGATTACCTATGAGCTGTTCGCTCAGGAAAAGCGACAATCTACGCGGCGTAAGCGCCGAGTTGCCAAAGGCATCAAAAATGACAAGCCCTCGGCGTTCAAGGCAACACAAGACCTGATGGAGAAACACCCCTGAGACAAAAGGGGGGGGCGGATTCGTTAACGCGTAGACGGTCTAAGTGAAGAAGACAGGCCGCCCCTCGGGCTGCAATTGCAGCGCCTTTTGCGTATGGGCATGACCCAAACTGATGGCTTGCTTGTGAGCTTAACCGGCTTAGGTTTACTGAGGATGGAGTCATGAACCAGCCCCGATTTTCGCGTTGGTTTGTTGGTGGCGTTGCCTTGGCGCTGATTGCCTGGCTTGCCGGGCACGGGGAGAGGGAGGCTCCGCACAAAGCAGTGATCGATTCTCGGCCTGGAACTACCGCAACCTCCACGGCATCTCCGCCGCGCCGTCCCTCCTCTATAGCACCTGAGTACATGGTCCCTCCCGAGTCGTCGCTATCGCTCCACCCCGAGCTACCCCTGGACAATGATGGTCGCCTGTCGAAACTGCTAAGCCGCCGATTGAACAGCTTCGGTGCGATCGGAAATGAGCTTCTGCTAAAGTTCAAGTCACCCGAAGCCCTGCGCGATTTCCTGAGTCGTGCTGACCAGAGCGGACTCAAGATACTCGGCAGGCTGGATGGCCTGATGGCTATTCGCGTCGGTTTTGACGACTTGGGCGAGTTGCGGGCGCTGATCGAGGGCGACGAGAGCGTCTATGAGGCTATTGAGGCAAACTTTATGGTCAAGGTCCCCGACTGTCTGAATTCTGAATCACGGCCCGGCGTTAGCGGTACCGCCCCATTCGACGGAGATGCTTTTTTGGAGGCCATCGGCGCTGACAGCAACCGCTCGACATGGGGGATGGAAATCACCGTGGCTGTTCTCGACACGGGCGTAGAAAACCATCCGACCTTCGGTAAGGGCCAGCTCACGCATTTGGATTTGGTGAATGACGGCCAGCCATTCGTTGGCCACGGCACCGCAGTAGCCAGCCTTATCGGCGGGCGGGACGAACAAGCTTCTGGAGTTGCGCCTGCCAGCCATATCCTCGACGTGCGTATCGCGGACAGCCTGGGCGAAAGCAGCAGCTTCAAACTTGCCGAAGGCATTGTAAAGGCCGTGGACGCCGGTGCACAGGTCATCAACATCAGCTTGGGGTCCTATGGTGACGCCACCGTCCTGCGCGACGCCGTGGCTTACGCCGAAAGCAAAGGTGCGGTAATCGTCGCTGCCGCCGGCAACGATCACACCAACAATCAACTGGCCTATCCAGCGGCAATCAGTTCCGTGATCTCCGTTGGGGGCGTGGATGCTGACTATCAACAGGCATACTTCTCCAATTCAGGCAAAGGATTGGACGTGACCGCGCCGGCCGTCGGCATCCAGTCCGCCTATGGCGCCGACCTCATCGTTCTGGGCGACGGCACTTCCCAGGCTGCGGCCATCACCTCCGGAGTAGTGGCCTATGGTTTGTCGAGGGGTTCGACCACTACCAGCACCGCTTCCGACTGGCTGAAACAAAACGTCCTGCCCCTCAGCCTGCCGCCCGAGCGCGGCGGCGCAGGCATGACACATCTCGAATTCCAGTGATTCACCCGCTGACAAGTTTCTGATTTGATCACAATGAATCTGCAGTCAAAAAAGACCTTTGCAATTGTGGATTTTGCAAGCTGCAATCCAAGAGAATGTAATCCTGAAGAAGGAATATGCGCAGCAGCATCTGCTTGCACCCATAAAGTAATCAAACAGATCGATGGCGTTTTTGAACTACCAATAGTCTTTCAAGATATGTGCATGGGATGCTGGGACTGTATCGAAGCCTGTCCGTTGGATGCAATCAAGGTGAAGCATGTCACCTAGAGTACCCTATCGGAAATATATGACGTAAGCTCATCCGGCTTACCGTCCTTCACGGCGGCGAAATCAAGATCGCCGAACACCCCTTGTGCCTGAAAGTAGCGGGCGAACAGAGCGTTCGTCATCCGGCGGAAGAAGTCCCTGGCAGAGTAGTGACGGGCCAGCTCTTTCCTCCCTCGACGATCATACTTCAATCTGTTTGGATTATTCCGGACAGTATTGTATTTTACTGTACTTACTCGACAATTAGTTACAGGCTGAAAATAGCTGTCTCTACAAGGGATACCCATGGCTATCAAGAAATCCGACCTCTACTCCTCGCTCTGGGCGTCGTGCGACGAGCTGCGCGGCGGCATGGATGCCAGCCAGTACAAGGACTACGTCCTGTTCATGCTGTTCATCAAGTACGTCACCGACAAGTACGGCAACAGCACCGACTTCGCCCCGCCGGTCACGATCCCCAGCGGCGCGAGCTTTAAGGACATGCTCGCGCTCCGCGGTAAGAGCGATATCGGCGACAAGATCAACACCCAGGTCATCGCGCCGCTCGTGCAGGCCAATGACCGGCTGGCCCGCAGCGATTTCCCGGACTTCAACGATTCCAACAAGCTCGGCGAAGGACAGGCCAAGGTCGAGCGGTTGACCAACCTGGTCAACATCTTCGCAAGCCCCCAGCTCGACTTCTCCCAGAACCGCGCCGACCACGACGATCTTCTCGGCGACGCCTACGAGTACCTGATGCGGCACTTCGCCACCGAAAGCGGCAAGAGCAAGGGGCAGTTCTACACCCCCGCCGAGGTCAGCCGCGTCATCGCCAGGGTGATCGGCATCTCGCCGGACAACACGAAGGCCTCCACGACCGCTTACGACCCGACCTGCGGCTCGGGCTCACTGCTTCTGAAGGTGGCCGCCCAGGCCGGGGCCGGGAAGCGCATCACTCTCGAAGGGCAGGAGAAAGATGTCACCACGGCGGGCTTGGCCCGCATGAACATGATCCTGCACGATTTCCCGACGGCCAACATCGTCTCCGGCAACACCCTGGCCGCGCCGAAATTCAAGGACGGCGAGCACCTCCGCACCTACGACTACGTCGTCGCCAATCCGCCGTTCTCCGACAAGACCTGGACCACCGGCCTCACGCCGGCGAGAGACCCGTTCCAGCGCTTCGCATGGGGGGAGCCGCCCGCCAGGCAGGGCGATTACGCCTACCTGCTCCACATCATCCGCTCGATGAAGGGCACGGGCAAAGGCGCCTGCATCCTCCCCCACGGCGTTCTCTTCCGTGGCAATGCCGAGGCCGCGATCCGCCGGCAGCTTGTCCGCTCCGGCTACCTCAAGGGCATCATCGGCCTGCCCGCCAACCTCTTCTACGGCACCGGCATCCCCGCCTGCGTCATCGTGCTCGATAAGGAGAACGCCGCCGGCCGCAAGGGCGTCTTCATGATCGACGCCTCCAAGGGATTCAAGAAGGACGGCCCCAAGAACCGCCTGCGCGAGCAGGACATTCACCGCATCGTCGACGTCTTCACCAGGCAGGTGGACGTTCCTCGCTACTCCCGGATGGTGCCGCTGGCCGAGATCGCCGATCCGAAGAACGACTTCAACCTAAACCTGCCGCGCTACATCGACAGCACCGAGCCCGAAGACCTTCAGGACATCGACGGCCACCTGCGCGGCGGCATCCCGGAGCGTGATCTGGACGCACTCGGCGCGTACTGGCAGGTGCTCCCCAGTGTGCGCGGCGTGCTGTTCGAATCCGCGGGCCGCCCCGGCTATGCGCGCCTGAAGCTGCCGCTCACCGAGGTCAAGCCGGCCATCCTCGGCCACGCCGAGTTCGCCGCCTTCCAGCAGAAGGCGACGCTGGGCTTCGCCGACTGGCGCATGGCCACGACGCCGCGCCTCACCGCCTTCGACAAGGACGGTCACCCCAAGGCGCTGATCGAGACCATCGCCGAGGATCTCCTGGCCGCGTTCCGCCAGGCGCCGCTGCTCGATGCCTACGACGTCTTCCAGCACCTCATGGATTACTGGGCAGAGACCATGCAGGACGATTGCTACCTGATCGCCGCCGACGGCTGGGTGAAAGGTGCGCAGCCGCGCGAGATCGTTCAGGTCAAGGACAAGAACAACAAGCTCACCTGGCCGGAGGCGCACGATTACCTGAAAGGGAAGCGGCGCTTCAAGTCGGACCTCATTCCCGCGCCGATCCTCGTCGCCCGCTACTTCGCCGCTGAACGCGATGCCATCGAAGCGCTCGACAACCAGCTCGCCACGCTGGAGCAACAACTCGACGAGATGCGCGAGGAGCACAGCGACGAGGAAGGGCTTCTTGGCGAGGTGATCGAAGGTGAGGGCGACAAGCAGAAGATTGCCGCAAAGACCGTTAAGGCGCGTCTGAAGGCGATCGGCAACGACCCCCTCTACGCCAACGAGCGGGCGGTGCTTGAGGCGTACGCTGCCCTGCTGGAGCAGCAGACGGCGGCCAAAGCCAGGCGCAAAGCCGCGCAAGAGGATCTGGACAAGAAGATCGACGCCAGGTACCCCAAGCTCACCGAGGCCGAGATCAAGACGCTGGTGGTCGACGACAAGTGGATGGCTCGTCTGTCAACTGCCGTGCAGGGCGAACTGGACCGGGTATCGCAGACCCTGAGCGGTCGCATCCGCGAGCTGGCTGAGCGCTACGCCACGCCCCTGCCGAAGCTTGTTGACGAAGTGGCCGCGCTGACTGCCGAAGTGAACGGACACCTCAGAAGAATGGGGATGAACCCATGAGCGCATCAAAAAAATCCAAAGTGGATGTTCAAGGTACGGCGGTTAGCATTGTCAGCAGAGGAAGCGAAGATTTCATCAGTCTTACGGACATCGCGAAATACAAGAATCCAGACCACGCCGACGATGTGATCCGGAACTGGCTTCGGAATAGGAACACTGTGGAATTCCTCGGCGTCTGGGAGCGGCTCAACAACCCTGCTTTTAATCCCGTCGAATTCGACGGGATTAGAATCCAGACCGGTCTGAACAGCTTTACACTCACGCCCAAACAATGGATCGAGAAGACCCTTGCAATTGGAATCGTCTCGCAAACAGGCCGCTACGGCGGAACGTATGCCCACAAGGACATTGCCTTCGAGTTTGCCTCCTGGGTCTCCGTCGAGTTTAAGCTCTACCTCATCAAGGAATTCCAGCGTCTCAAGGACGACGAAAACCGCCGCCTCTCCCTCGCCTGGAACCTCAACCGCACCCTCTCCAAGCTCAACTACCGTATCCACACCGACGCCATCCGTGAACACCTCATCCCCCCGGAAATCACCCCCGCGCAGGCGGCCATCACTTACGCCACCGAAGCCGATCTGCTGAACATGGCTCTCTTCGGGCGCACTGCAAAAGAGTGGCGCGACGCAAATCCGGACCTTGATGGCAACATGCGCGACCATGCCACGGTGGAGCAACTACTGGTGCTCGCCAATATCGAGGGCATGAACGCGGAATTCATCCACATGAACCTCCCACCAGGGGAACCTCTGAAACGGCTCAACCAGATTGCCATTCGTCAGATGCAGATCCTCACCGCAGCCCCTGTTCGTCGGCTTCCACACGGAGTTGGTACGGAGGAGGACGTATGAGCGTGGAGGTGAAGCCGGGATATAAGCTGACTGAGGTGGGGGTGATTCCGGAGGATTGGGACGTAAAGCCGCTTAAGGGAAGGGTTTCGATTGCACATGGCTTTGCGTTCGCGAGCCAATACTTTGCTGGCAGCGGAGGATTTCGTCTGACTACCCCGGGCCACTTCTACGAGGAAGGTGGCTTTCGCGACATTGGCGAGAAGCAGAAGTTCTACACAGGGCCAGTTCCGGCAGATTACGTCCTCAGACCGGGCGACTTGATTGTTGCGATGACTGAACAAGCAGACGGTCTCTTGGGCAGCGCTGCATTCATTCCCAACGTGACTGGTTACCTGCATAACCAACGGCTTGGCCGCGTTCAGGCACTGACGACAGAAGTTAGCCTGGACTATCTCTTCTGGGTCTTCAACTCAGCGAGCTACCGCGCCAAAGTTCATGAGACGGCGGCGGGAACCAAGGTAAAGCACACGTCTCCCGAAAAGCTCTTGGAGATTCCCGTCAGACTGCCACCTGAGCCCGAGCAACACGCCATCGCGACGGCATTGAGCGAAGTGGATGCGCTACTGGGCGGGCTGGATCGGCTCATCGCCAAGAAGCGCGACCTCAAACAGGCCGCCATGCAGCAGCTCCTGACCGGCCAGACCCGTCTCCCCGGCTTCCACGGCGAGTGGGAGGTTAGGAAGCTATCCGAGCACTTCAAGATTTATGCAGGCGGAGATGTGCCTAAGCATTCACTTTCGCAGACACAGTCCGCTTCCTATCCTTACCCGATCTTCGCAAATGCAATTCAAGACAAAGGCTTGTACGGATACACAAACGAGCGCCGTTCCAAAGCTGACTCTTTAACGATCACTGCACGCGGATATCTGGGACATGCAGAATATCGAGACGAGCCTTTCTTCCCGATTGTTCGCCTCTTGGTACTAGAGCCGATTGGCCAGTTGGACGCAAGATTTACCAGCTATGCGGTAAATGATCGCGTCGAGTTCGCCATAGAGAGTACTGGCGTGCCACAGCTTACCGCACCCCAGGTGGGGAAGTACTCTGTGACTGCACCTCCGTCCCTTCCCGAACAAACCGCAATCGCCGCCGTCCTCTCCGACATTGACGCCGAACTCGCGGCGCTCGAAGCCCGGCGCGACAAGACGCGCGCCCTCAAGCAGGCGATGATGCAGGAGCTGCTCACTGGCAGAACAAGACTTGTCTCACGCGGAGACGCGAAGAACGCTGAGGAGAGAGAATAGGATGAAGGAATACAGCAGAACAGTTCCTTCATTTCTCCGCGGCTCCGCGCCTCCGCGTGAACCAAACACCCACGACGCCACCCGCACGGAGGTGAAAGCATGATGAACGAGCCTCTGCCCAAATCCGAGATCATCCTCTACCAGACGGAGGACGGGCGCACACGCATTCAATGCCTGTTCGATCACGAGACTCTCTGGCTGACGCAGGCGCAGATTGCGGAGTTGTTTCAGACCACGCCACAGAACGTGACCCTGCATCTGAAGGCCATCTTTGCTGAAGGCGAACTGGCGGAAGCGGCAACGTGTAAGGATTACTTACAAGTTCGCCGGGAAGGTGGGAGGGAGGTGGCCCGCAGTCTGCGCCACTACCGGCTGGAGGCTATTTTAGCGGTGGGCTACCGGGTGCGCAGCCATCGGGGCACTCAGTTCCGCCAGTGGGCCACGGCGCGCTTGAGCGAATACTTGGTGAAGGGTTTCACCATGGACGACGAGCGGCTGAAGAACCCGCCGGGCAGGGGCTATAAGGATTACTTCGACGAACTGCTAGAGCGCATCCGGGACATCCGGTCGTCGGAGCGGCGCTTCTACCAGAAGGTGCTGGATATCTACGCGACGAGCGTGGACTACCAGCCGGACTCGGAGCAGTCGCAAAGGTTTTTTGCCACGGTGCAGAACAAGATGCACTGGGCTTCGCACGGCCATACGGCCGCCGAGGTCATCGCCGAACGGGCGGATGCAGCCAGGCCCTTCATGGGCCTGCAGACCACGCGGCCCGGCGGCATCGTGCGCAAGGATGATGTCGCCGTCGCCAAGAATTACCTGACGGAGAACGAGCTCCGGGTGCTAAACCGCATCGTGAACCTCTACATCGAATACGCCGAGCTCCAGGCTCTGGAACGTAAGCCGATGACGATGCGGGACTGGATCGCGAAGCTGGATGAGTTCATGAGTATCTCCGGGCGCGAGCTGCTGGACCATGCAGGCCGGGTTTCCGCCGAACAGGCGAGGCTGAAGGCCGAAAACGAGTATGAGCGGTATCGGAAGCTCCTGGACGCACAGCCACGGCTCATTGACGCGGAGTTCGAAAAGGCGGCGAAAGAGCTGAGAAAGCTGCCACGACCGCGAAAGCAGAAACCACCGAGGAAACCCGATGCCTGAGCGAAGGATACTCACGCGGAGAACGCGGAGGACGAGAACATGAAAAGCTTGGATGACATCACGGGAGCGGTTGTGGATGCCTCGCTCAAGATTCACATGGGGCTGGGGCCGGGGCTGCTGGAGTCGGTCTATGAAGTTGTGCCGGCACGGGCATTGGAACTGCGCGGCTTTCGGGTCGAGCGGCAGAAGGTCATTCGCTTCGAATACGAAGGGATGGTTTTCGAGGAAGGTTTTCGCACTGACCTGCTCGTCGATGGCTGCGTGGTCGTGGAGCTCAAGTCTGTGGAGAAGCTCGCTCCCGTCCACAGCAAGCAAGTCCTCACCTATCTCCGACTGATGAACCTTCAGGTTGGCCTGTTGATCAACTTTGGTGCCGCAACCCTCAAAGAAGGCCTCCACCGCATTGTCAACAATCTCCCCACCTCCGCGTCTCCGCGCCTCCGCGTGAACCATCCCAAAGGGGATTTCCATGGCTGAGCAACCCCGCTCCGAGCGCAAAACGCAAAACCGCGTCATCGCCCTGTTTACCGACCCGGCGCGACCCGACAACCTCGGCTACCGCTACCTCGGCGAATGGAACAAGCGGGATAACAACCGCGCCATCGAGACGGCACTCCTCCGCGACAATCTCACCGCGCGCGGCTACTCGCCCGCGCACATCTCCGCGGCGATTCAGAAGCTGGAGACTGCCGCCGACTCGACCGGCATCACGCTCTATCAGGCCAACCTGCGCACCTACCAGCTCCTGCGCTACGGCGTGCCGGTGCAGATTGCCGCGGGCCAGGCGCACGAGACGGTGCACCTGATCGACTGGGAGTACCCGGAGAAGAATGACTTCGCACTGGCCGAGGAGGTAACATTGAAGGGCGGCTATGAGCGCCGGCCGGACCTCGTGCTCTACATCAACGGCCTCGCCATCGCGGTGATCGAGCTCAAACGCAGCTCCGTGGAATTGGCTGACGGTGTACGGCAGCTTATCACCAATCAAGAAGAGATCTTCAACAAGGGCTTCTTCGGCACTGTGCAGCTCGTACTGGCGGGCAGCGATTCGCAAGGGCTGCGCTACGGCACCACCGGCACGCCGGAGCAGTTCTTCGTGGAGTGGAAGGACGAGGATCTCACGCGGAGACGCGGAGACGCGGAGGAGGGAGCGTTGCTCGACCGGCCGCTGGCGCAGCTCTGCGACAAGACCCGCCTGCTCGACCTGATCCGCAACTTCATCATCTTCGACGCGGGCCAGAAGAAAGTGCCGCGGCCGCACCAATTCTTCGGCGTGAAGGCCGCGCAGGAGCGCATCGCCAGGCGCGAGGGCGGCGTCATCTGGCACACCCAGGGCAGCGGCAAGAGCATCGTCATGGTGCTGGTCGCCAAGTGGCTGCTGGAGCACGATCCCGACGCGCGCATCCTCGTTATCACCGACCGCGACGAACTGGACAAGCAGATCGAAGGGGTGATGAAGAACGCCGGAGTCATCGGCGCCGAGTCGCCCTCGCCGCGCATCACCTCGCGGGCCGAATTCGTGGAGAAGCTTGGGAGCTCCACGCCGCGCCTCCTGTGCGCGCTCATCCACAAGTTCGACGTGGCCGACCTCAAGGGCGAACCGCCCCCGGTCAGCGGGCGCTTCTACGTGTTCGTGGACGAGTGCCACCGCACCCAGGGCGGCGACATGAACAAGCAAATGAAGCGCTGGCTGGAGGGTGCAATCTTCATCGGCTTCACCGGCACACCGCTGCTGCGCAAGGACAAGCTGATGACGCAGGACGTCTTCGGCACCTACATCCACACCTACAAGTTCCACGAGGGCGTAGCCGACGGCGTCATTCTGGACCTCAAGTACGAGGCTCGCGACGTGCCGCAGCGGTTGACCTCACAGGCCGCCATCGACCAATGGTTCGAGCACAAGACCAAGGGCCTCAACAACTTCCAGAAGGCGGTGCTGCGTAAGCGCTGGGCGACGATGGAGGAGCTGATGAGCGCCGGCGAGCGCAAGCAGCGCATCATCGCCGACATCATCGAGGACTTCAGCCTCAAGCCGCGCCTGAACAACGACCGCGGCACGGCGATCCTGGTCTCGGCCTCGATCTACGACGCCTGCCACTACTACCGGCTGCTCCAGAACACGAGCTTCGGACGGCACTGCGGCATCATCACGTCGTACGAGCCGAACCACAACGCGATCTCGCGCGAACCCGCCAACAGCGACGAGCGCTATAAGTTCGATACCTACACGCAGCACGTCCTCAGGAAGGGGCAGACCACCAAGCAGTACGAGGACGAGGCCAAGCGCCGCTTCATCGAGGAACCGGCAAACATGAAGCTGCTGATCGTCGTCAGTAAGCTGCTGACCGGCTTCGATGCGCCGAGCTGCACCTACATCTACCTCGACAACGAGCTGCGCGACCACAACCTGTTCCAGGCCATCTGCCGCACCAATCGGCTCGATGGCGACGACAAGGACTACGGCCACATCGTCGACTTCAAGGAACTGTTCGGCGAGGTGCAGGAAGCGATCGCCGTCTACAGCTCGGACGAACTGGACACCGATCCGGGAAACGGCGGCGACAACAACGTCCACCTCAAGGACTGGCGGGTCGAGGGCAAGAAGAAGCTCGACGAAGCCCGCGAGGCGCTGCGCTACCTGTGCGAGCCGGTGCCACTGCCGCGCGAAGTGGAGCAGTTCCTGCATTACTTCTGCGGCGCTGCCGCCAACCCGAATGCGCTGAACGAGACCGAGGCGCTTCGGGTGTCGTTCTACAAGGCTGTTGCCGTCTTTGTGCGCGCATACGCCGCCATCGCGCAGGACCTGACCGAAGCCGGGTACTCCGACGCCGACTCGGCCGCCCTGCAGAAAGAGGTCGCCTTCTACGGTGAAATCCGTTCCGCCATCAAGAAGCACTCCGGCGAGGAACTCGACATCAAGCCCTACGAGGCGGACATGCGCCATCTCCTCAACACGTACATTCAGGCCGACCCGGCGGCGGACCTGGGGGAGCTGGGCGAGATGTCGCTGACCGAGCTCATCATCGAGACCGGCATCCACGACGCCATCGCCCGAAAGCTCAACGAGAAGGGCAAGCTCTCGAAGAATGCCATAGCCGAAGGGATCATCAACAACGTCCGCAAGACCATCATCCGCGAGCAACTCACCGACCCGCGGTTCTACGAACAGATGTCAAAGTTGCTGGACGACCTTATCAAGCAGAGTCGGGCGGATGCCGCCGCGTACGAAGAGTTCCTCCGGAAGGCCGAGGCGCTGGTGAAGCGGCTGGCGGCGAAGCAGCCCGAGGCGGGCGTACCCGCGGCGCTCCATGGCAAGCGGGAGGCGACGGTGATCTACAACAACCTACCGCGGATTCTCGCGGCGGGGTGTGCTGGCGCCGACATGGTAGCTGAGCCCCACGCCGAATACGGGGATGAGCGCCTCAGGTTGGCCTTGGAGATCGACCGCGTGATGCGCGAGCGGGCTCCCGCTGGCTGGAAAGGGGACCAGGCGCGAGAGGCGCAAGTCCTGAATGTGCTGTTCCCGCTTCTCAACCGGGACCGCGAGGCAACCCTCGCACTGTTCGAGCTCGTCAAGAACCAGCCGGGATACTGATGATGACAGAGACGATCCACATCGGCGAGATCGCTGTCGCCTTGACGCGCAAGGACGTCAAGCATGTCCACCTGTCGGTGCACCCGCCGAGCGGACGCGTGACGCTTGTCGCACCCGAGGGAACGCGCCTTGAGGTGGCTCGCGCCTATGCGGTATCCAAGCTCAGATGGATTCGTGATCAGCAGGCTAAGCTGCGTGAGCAGGCGCGGGAAACGCCCCGGCAATTCATCGAGCGCGAAAGTCACACCCTCTGGGGGCGGCGTTATCTTATGACCGTTCTTCACCGGGAAGCCAAACCTTGCATAACGATCGACCACAAACGCATCACCTTGACGGTGCGGCCGGGCAGCGATGCCGGAAGACGCGCAGCGGTGATCCACGAATGGCACAAATCTCTACTGCACGAAGTGGTGCCCACGCTGATCAAAAAATGGGAGTCGAAGCTGGAGGTAAAAGTTGCCGGCTACTACCTGCAACGGATGAAGACCAAGTGGGGAAGCTGCAATCACAAGGCGGGACATATCCGCCTCAATACAGAACTGGTGAAGAAGCCAAAGGACTCACTCGAATACGTTATCGCTCACGAAATGATGCACCTGCTGGAGCCGACCCACAGCGACCGCTTCACGGCCATCCTTGAGGAGCATTACCCAAACTGGCGCGAAGCCCGTGCTGAGCTCAATGAGCTGCCGTTGACCGCGGAGGTGTGGAAGGAGTGATCTTCTTCTGAGCGGGTAATTTACCCCGCAGCGCGTATCGGTATGATCTTGGCCCCGGACTTAATCCCTTCCAGATAGTCGGCCCAGGTCTGCATCATCTTTTTCCGCTCCGGCATGAACTCGGCATGGTTGTACGCGGCTCGCACACCGTTTCTCTCGGCATGGGCAAGTTGGCGCTCGATAGCATCCCGGTTCCACCCCTGTTCATTCAATAAGGTTCTGGCCATGCTCCTGAAACCATGTCCGCTCATTTCATCTCCATTCTGCCGTCCCAAGATTGCATTCAGACCACTCAGCGTGTCGCAGTGCTACAGGGCGGACAAAACCAATGGAGCCAACTGCAGGGCGCAACGGGTCATGATGCTACCCCGGTAATCGTCTAAGAAGAGGAGCATGCCGTCTCCCTCAGTTTGGGGGGTATCTCCGTTGGGGCCTGGGTCGGATACCCCGACACATACCCCCAAACCTTCAGGATTTCTCTGTACCAGCATGGATGTGATTGGACCACACAAAAAGAAAAAGGCCTAATTTTTTAGGCCTTTACAGACGACAGCGGATATTATCGGATTTAATACTGGTGGAGGCGGCGGGAGTTGAACCCGCGTCCGAAAGCATTCCACTCAAGCCCCTACATGCTTATCCCGTATTCTAAGGTTCGTCCCGGAAGGCTCCCACGGGCAGGATCCTGCCGGAACTAGCCTGCAAAATCTCATCCCTGGCCGCACAGGCATCTGACCAGGAACCATCTCACTGAGTCGACGCCCCGTTAGCCCCGTGAGAACTGGCTAAAAGGACGGCAGCCGCTTAAGCGACTGCGGCGTACGCGTAATCGTCTGCGTTTGTGTTTAGCCCTGGCCGTTTAACGAGCAGTCAGGACCTCGGCATGCAACTTGAGCTTCTTTACCCCCGTCGAACCCGTTTCGCCCCCTTTTTCAAAAGTTTTTTTCAGTATCTGCATTTTAATCTATCAGCACCCAAAGTCAAGCACCGGATCGAGCGGCGAATTGCGGGCCACATCCTCCCGCGCTCATGGAGGCGGTCGCGCGGCTTTGTCACGGAAGGACAATCTGTGATACGATTCGGCTCGGGATGGAACCAAGGCAAACAGGTAAGCCTCTGCAATTCAGCGAGCGCCGCGCATGACCGGGTTGGGCGGGGTGCAGGGTCGGGGAGGAATGGCAAGGTCGAAAGCAGTGGGACTATGGCTCGCTGGAGCCGTGCTGGTCAGCCTGTTGCTCGTTTTTTCAGGGCATTTCATCCTCTCCCGCACCAGTGCTTCAGAGAGACTCAAGGAGTTAGTCACCGCGCAGATCTGCGGGGCAACCGGGGGGCAGGTCGCCTTCGATCGGCTGCAGGTCGAGCTTCTGCCTCACCCGCACCTCACAGCCTCCGCGATTTCGATCCAGTACCCCGGAATCCTTGCCGGAACCGTCCAATCCCTGGTCATCGTCCCCAAACTGCTGCCGCTCTTGTCCGGCCGCTTCGAGCCCGCCCGGCTTGAGCTTCTAGCCCCCCGGCTTGAGCTTACGATTCCCGACGATGCATCGATCTCCCCCCCGGCCCCGGCATTGCAGGGAGATTCTGAACCCAGCTCGATCCCGGCAGATCCCTCTGCGCCCCAGCAGGACCGGCAGAGTCGCGACTCTGCCTCGGAAGGCGCCCTCGTCACTTCCGCCTACCCGGCCCCCTTGCCCATGGCCCGGAGCGACTTCCCCTGGATCTCACGGCTCAATCTTGAAGAACCGCTCTATTCCGTGTTGAACACCCTGTCGGAAAAGGTGCCCGGGCTGGAGCTCACGGCTGAACAGGGCCGTCTTGAGGTCGTTCATCGGGGACAGGGGTTGCTTTCACTCCGCAATCTTTCCCTGCAGGCAATTCTTCCTCCTCATGTAATGGTTCTGCGTCTCGGAGGTCAATCCAACCTCTGGGAAGAGCTAGCCGTGAACAGCCGGTTTGATCTCGTCGAATCCCAGGGCACAGGTCATTTGAGGATACGTCAATGCCGTTCGCAACTGCTTGGTGAGCTCCTCCCGGCTGGCACTTTGAAGCCCGTCGGCGAGTCTCCGGTAGATTTGGAGGTTGCCTTTTCGAGCCAGGGGCCCGGGCTATTACAGGCAACGATTCACGCCTCAAGCCCCTCGCTTTCCCTCCAACTGAGCGGACAAACGGCGGTATTCAGGGATATCGCCCTCGAGGCCCTCGTACAAACGCAGGGGGAAAGATTCGAGCTCCGGCTCGACCGGCTTCATGCTGAAGCGCCGCAACTCGATCTGACCGGTCGGCTGTGGTCTCATCCCGATTCAGCTGAGGCCGCTTACCGGCTCGAATGCCGCAACGCTGACGCCGCAGCGGTCCGGGAAGTGGCTCTGGCACTCGGGAGCGAAAGCGAGGTGGTCCAGGATGTGTTCACCTTCATCAGAGGCGGCCAGGTTCCTCTGGTCAGCTTTGAGGCACGGGGCCGATCGTTGCCAGCCCTGCAGGAAGCGCGCAACCTGGTCGTAACGGGTCGTCTCGAAAAGGGCGAAGTCTTCATTCCCGAGATTTCCCTCACCGTCACCGAGGTGTTCGGTGATGTGCTCATTGCCAACGGAATCCTTGCCGGGAACAATCTTCAAGGAAGGGCTGAGCGGTCCGTTGGGCGGAACGGCTCCTTGACGGTCGCTCTGATGGACAAGACCGGCCCCTTTCATCTCGACCTCGAGATCGACGCCGATCTTGCCCGACTGCCTCCCATCCTGGCCCGGGTAGTCGACCATCGGGCCTTCCTGACGGAACTGGCTCGGCTCCGGGACGTCACCGGCGCCGCCAGCGGCCGACTGATCCTTGACGGCACCATGGATTCCATCAAGACCCGGGCCGAGGTGGCGGAGTGGGATTTGGCCGCGCTCCATGAACGACTGCCCTTCCCCGTTGCCCTCAGAGCCGGGGGCCTTGTCTATGAGGGCCATGAACTCACGGTGGAAGCACTTCAGGGGAGTCTCGGCAGATCGAATGTCAGCGACCTTTCGGGAACTCTCACCTGGAATCGGGAGCTCACCTTCGAACTGGCAGGCCCCGCCAAGGGGCGCCTGCTCCTGGGTGAAATCTTCCCGTGGCTCATGAGCTTTACCCCGGTTCGCGACAATCCCTGGAAGATCCAGACCCTGGAAGGCGCCCTCGAGCTGCACTCGCTGACTTTCAAGGGGCCCCTGGCCAAACCCGATCGCTGGCAATTCGCCCTCACCGGCCGGCTCCAGAACGTCACCGCCACTTCGAGCCTGTTCGAGGACCCGCTGAAGATCAACTCCGGCGAGCTATCCTGGACCCCGCAGCGCCTGGACCTCACCAGCTGGGAGTTCACCCTGGTCGACGCCTCGCTGGCCGTTTCGGGCAAGCTCAGCAACCTCCTTGCGGAGTCGCCTTTGGCGGATTTGACCTTTCAGGGCACGCTCGGCCCCCAGGCCGGCGCATGGCTTGGAGAGCTCGGTGAAGTCCCGCCCGAGTTGCGCTTGCGTGCCCCGCTTACCCTTACCCAAAGCCGGTTTCTCCGGGATCGGTCGGGTCGCACGGCACTCTCCGGCAACTTTCGCACGGAAGAAGGCGCGGAACTCGTCTTTGACCTGGAGCGCGGCGATGGAGAGCTTTCCATCAGACAGCTTAAAGTCCAAGATCAGGAATCCAGGGCCTTCATCACCCTGAACCTGAAACCGGGTGAAGTCGGTTGCAGCTTCCAGGGCGAGCTGACCTCGCGTACCCTCGATCGGCTTCTGGCAACCAACCATTTCTTCAAGGGAAGGATTGCGGGGGATCTGAACCTGCAACTCTTCAAAGATCATCTGGCCGACTCACGAGCCGAAGGGAAGCTCATTATCAGCGATTTCAGCTATCTCCCTGTTTCCGGCAAGGTCCTGGTGATCGAGGAGGCTTTGTTGGAGGGCAGAGGAAACGCAGTGGAAATCAAGAGTGCCGCCATGCGACTGTTGGATGAGCCCATGAAGCTCAAAGGCACCATGACCGCAGGGGAAAGCCGGCTCCTCCTCGATTGGCAGATCCAGGCCCAGGGCTTAGACTGGGACCGACTGCAGGACGAGAATCACCTTGGACACCTGGGCACCTCCGTCTTTGGAGGCACCGCCGGTGACGGTATGAAATTTCTGGGAATACCGCTGGGAGGAACGCTGCGACTCCAGGCCGATCACCTCACGCTCGCCCATTTCACCTGGCAGCCCTTCTGGGCAACTTTCACCCTAGCGCCGGACGGACTCACGGTCGACATCACCCGGAGCAACCTCTGCACGATTCCGACTCCCGCGAAACTGATCCCCCATCCGACGGGAAGTGTCCTCATCATCAACCCGGCGGCCCGCAACCTGGACCTGGATGCCACCCTTGACTGCCTGTTCGACCGAAAAGGGACCATCACCGGCGTTTTTGATCTCGATGGTGAGTTAACGACGACGGTCCAGAGCGAGAGGATGATCGAAACCCTTCAGGGCAAGCTGGACCTCGATGCCCGGGATGGCTGTGTCTATCACTCCCCCGTTTTATCGAAAATCTTCACTCTGCTGAATGTCACGGAAATCTACCGGGGACAGCTGCCAAACTTGACGCAGGAAGGGTGTGTTTACGATTCCATCGACGTCGGCGGCGTCGTGAAGAACGGCAGGGTGCTGATCGCGGATGCGGTTTTTGACGGCCACTGTGCCAAGATGGTGTGGACGGGAGAGATTGACCTGGCAGCCTTGACGGTGGACTTTACCGTGCTGGTCTCGCCGTTTAAGACGGTGGACACGGTCATTCGCAGTATCCCGTTCCTCGGGAACATTCTGGGCGGCACGCTGGTCACCATCCCCGTCCGGGTGGTTGGCGATATCCGGGACCCCAGCGTCGTGACCCTCCCGCCCACCGCCGTTGGTGCGGGGCTGCTCAACAAGATGAAAAAACTGCTGCAATTCCCCTTCACCCTCCAGCAACCCCTGCCATAGTCTTCCCCGACGTGAGGGCTTGTCTCGGGCCGGGCACCCGGGAGAGGCAACAGCGGCAACGAGCAGGCCGTTTCACCTCCGCGTCGACTGCGAGGGAACGGCAGGCTATTCGAGCTCCTTTTCAATCAATTCGGCTTTGGCATCAGAAGATCCGGAATCGGCGTCCTGCAACCGCCTTAAAGCCTGGCGATAGGCCTTTTGCCCGCTGCGGGTTTCCAGCTTTTGGGCTTCGGAGCCCCGGGGGAGACGGCCACGCGACCAGGCAGCGAGCACCTGCAGTTTGACCTCCGGTTCCATGGCCGGGTGGCTGTTCACCAGCTCCACCAGGACGGCCCATTCCGCTGCAGACGGTCCTCCCCACCGGCGGGCCAGGGCGAACAGGCGATGGCACACGACCACAGCTTCCCGTTCGTCGTCGGTCTGGAAGCGGCGGCCGCTGTAGACGCGCATGGCCTCTCTTCCAACCTGGCTGATGAAGGCAAGGATGAACCAGCGAAGGAGATAGAAATAGCTTTCGCGGCTGATCTCTTTGCCTGCCCAGTAGAGCGGATTGGTGAGATTCTTGAGGTGAAGCCCCCAGCGGGCGAGACGATAAAGGTGGGGATTGTTTTTCAAAAGCCGAAGGATGGGGTGACTGTTGATCTTTTGATAAATCTGGTAGAAGCGCTGATAGTCGCTCAATTTGCGATTGCTCAGGTACCTGAACGGGACAGCCGCCCCGACCCGGTTCAGACGGGCGGTCACGCGTCGGACCAACTGGAGCAGCTCGCCCAGGGAAGCTTCATATTGAGGCACCGCCGCCCCGGGATGGTAAACCGCGGCAATGGCAGTGACGATCCGGACGGCGCGCTGGCCCAGCGCTTCGATACTCAGCTGGAGCTCGGCGTCGGGAAGCTGCCAGACCTCACGACGGAATTCCCGGATGAGCTCCATCGCCCGCCGGTCCTCGTCACTGGCGGGTTGCAGCGCTGCCAGTGACGCGTCCTCCTCCCCTTCTCCTTCGAGCAGCAGTCTCCACCTTCGTCTGAGCCACCAGCGCACGGCGAATAGCACCGCAACGGTGACCAGGGTCACGCTCAGGAGGAAGGCACTGAGCCAGTGTTGCTGGAAAAAGTCAGTGACGTTCTGCCATCCGAGGGGGTTGTTCATGATGAGGGTCCTGAGTCTCCGGTCGGGCCTGTTCCGCCCACTTTCGAAGGCGCGGCAAAGTCTCGGACTCCCAGGCCGAACTCAGACGTTTCGTTAGAAACTGACCGTAGCAGGCGTTCAAAACAGAGGCAACCTCTTCTATAAAGTACATCTTTTCGAGGAACTTGCCTTCGGGATCATCCTCCTCGAAATCACGGAACTGCTTGGGGGTCCTGAGGCCCCTGACGGCCCAGAGAAAGCTGTCCAGGGTCAGGAAGTATTCGTTGTCCTGGACGCGCAGGAAGAGCTGGAGCTCATCCACCAGCTTTCCCTGGCGAAGCGCGGTGCGGGCTTCATGGAGTTCATTGGCCTGGGTGGTGCAAATCACCCGTTCCTTACCGTCAGCGGGGAGAACCAGCACCATCCGCTCACCCAGGCCGACCTCCGCCGATCGGTCGTCGGCCAGCCTGATCACGCCACCCCCATCCTCGATGAGAAACCAGAGCCAGGTGAGGAATTCATATCCCAGCGGTCGCCCTTCATACATGGCCTGCGCCGAGCCGACCGAAACCATGGAGGATAGCACATCCTTCTGCCGAGCCTCCAGGGGCACCAGGTTCAACGCCCAGTGGATGTGATAGAGCGGAAGGGGGTAGACCCGGAAGTACTGTTCGAAATGGCCGAGGAAGGCATCAATCATTTTGGTACCGGTGGCGCCCAGCAATAGCCAGCGGGCCGCCGGGTTCCACACCACTTCGCAGCCGGCAGGCTTTGCCATCATCCGGTTCATCAGCCAGTCCTGGACGTTCTCCTGAATCTCGAGCCGTTCCTGCCGGGAAGGCCATTTGCCGTTATTACTGGCACGGTATTCCTCTACCCGACGGCGGAGGTACTGTTTTCGGATGATCGCGGGTACCGATCGCTGATCGCACCGGAATTGGAACGCCAGGTACTCACCCCGGTGGTAGGAGCCGCTGTCAAAAGCAGGATCAAACAAATCATCCCACGAGACGAACCCCGTCGCCTGCTCCTGGCCCTCATCAAGCTCCTTGAAACTCCCGGCTCGCAGCTTTTCATCGATAAAGCCCCAGAAATCAGCAGTTGCCACCTCGGGCACCAGGAATCGAACAAACGCCGCCGAAGCGGATTGAATACCCATTAAACCCTCACCCTCACATGATTCGTTTCAATAACAGGGATCGCGGCATAAGTCCCACGCCACTCCCCGCAGCGGTGTTGCCTGCCATCCTGCTGCTGCGTTTCACTCCGCTCCACGCAACCCGTGTCAAACTGCCGAGCTTGCGCCGCCCAGCAGGCTGACGGCCGCCTGAGAACCGGCTAACGCCCCGCGACTTTCCCTCTTTTGGACGCCTGGGAACGTGAGCGTTCTTCCTGACGCTTGACCTTCTCGCGCTTCTCCTTGCGCTGGCGTCGGCGGTCCAATTCCTTCTTTCGTTCCGTCTTCTTGTGTTTGGCCATAAAGCGCTTCCCCTCTCCTCATCCTTTCTCGGGCAAATAATAAAGCCGGGTAGAACTCCGGCTTATCCGACCGTCAGCCTGCCGCTGCAGGCTCCGGCCTCCCAACAGACAACACTCGCATCATCCGGGGCAAGCAGGTTGCCTCAGAATTTCACGGTCCTCACGATCATCTCGTATTCCTGGATTTCCTCCTGGGTCATCTCGCGCCGCAACAGCTTCCGATTGATCAGGATCGGACACTTCCGATGAAGGGCCAGCGCCACCGCATCACTGGGACGACTGTCGAAGGCTACTTCCTTATCCTGAATGTTGACGTAGACTGTCGCATAGTAGGTGTTCTCCTGCATGGCGTGGATTTCGATGCGATCGAACACCACTCCCGCCCGATCGAGCATGGCAAGGTAGAGATCGTGGGTCAGCGGTCGCTTCGGTTCCACGAGCCCTTTTTCCTTGGCTATGGCAGTGATCTCGGCATCCCCCACAAACATCAGGAAATACTGGCTGGCCTCTTCGGATTCCTTCAAGATGACCATGTTGCCCTGAATGCGATCGGTCTTGATGATGACCTCGTTCGCCTGCACAAAATCCTTCGAGCTCATTAGCTGCCTCCTCTCGCTTCACCGGATTTGGATTCCCTACCTTTATAAGCCAAGATAAGGCGACATTTCAACCAGTCAGCACGGGCTTTACGCCTCGCTTCGAGAGCCCACCCGCCAGCGCGTTCCCTGAGGCGTATCCTCGATCAGGATGTTCCGGGCCTCCAGTTCCTTCCGAAGGCGGTCGGCTTCGGTAAAATCCTTCGCCAGCCTCGCCCGGTGGCGCAGTTCGAGGAACCCTTCCACTTCGGCCTCCGTCATTCCCGTCGACCCGAGCTTGAGCTTCCGCTGTTCATCGAAGAAGCTCTCCGGGTTGCGCGTGAGAAAGCCTAAAAGGCCGGCGTACTCCACCAGGACGGCCGCCGCCCGCCGCGCCAGGACCGCCCCGGCACCCTTCAGTTGCTTCTGGCCGAACTGGTCGAGAAAGCGCTGAAGCCGGCGCTGCAAACTGAACAGATGACCGATCGCCAAGGCCGTATTGAAGTCATTGTTCATGGCCGCTTCAAAGGCTTCCGGGAGGGCTGCGGCCAGCGAGAAGAGCTCCTCGTCCTGCTGGCGAAGCGCCTGGTCGGTCATCTTCGGCGTTGCATCCGCCGGCGTCCGCGCCTGGATCGCGGCCAACGTCCCGTAGAATCTTTCGATTCCCTTTTCCGCCTCGGCAACATTCTCGTCATTGAAATCCACCGGACTGCGATAGTGTTTACTCAAGACGAACAACCGCAAAGCCTCGGGATGAACCTGCTTCAGGAAATCGCGGATAATGAAAAAGTTACCCAGGGATTTGGACATCTTTTGATTGTTGATGTTGACGAACCCATTGTGCAGCCAGTAACGAACAAAGGGCACCCCAAAAGCGGCTTCGCTCTGCGCGATTTCATTCTCGTGATGGGGGAAGATCAGGTCTTTCCCACCCCCATGGATGTCAAAGGTCTCCCCCAGGTACTCGCAGCCCATGGCCGAGCATTCGATGTGCCAGCCGGGGCGCCCCGGACCCCAGGGACTGTCCCAGACCGGCTCGCCCGGCTTGCTGCCTTTCCAGAGCACAAAGTCGAGGGGATTGCGCTTGTTGACATCCACCTCAACCCGCGCCCCTGCCAGCATCTCGTCCAGGGAGCGGCCGGACAGCTTCCCATACCCAGGAAATCGTTCGACTTCGAAGTAGACGTCGGTCCCGGACTGATAGGCGATACCTTTCGCGATGAGACGTTCAATGATCCGGATCATGGTGGGAATGTGGTCGGTGGCCAGCGGTTCCAGATCAGGGCGCAGGATGCCGAGAGCATCCATATCCTCGTAAAAAGCGGCAATGAAGCGGTCCGCCACGGTGCGGTAGTCGGTGCCCAATTCGTTGGCCCGGCGGATGATCTTGTCGTCAATATCGGTGAAGTTCCGGGCGTAGGTAACCTGGTAACCGAGATGGCACAGATAGCGGTAGATCACATCGAAGACGATGGCCGAGCGGGCATGACCGATGTGGCAATAGTCGTATACCGTGATCCCGCACACATAGAACCTGACCTTGCCCGGCTCCAGGGGTATGAACTCTTCCTTGCTCTTGCTGAGTGTATTATAGACCCGCAATCCCATGCGTTGTGATCTCCTGCTGCACAAATACTCTCAAATGATGCAACTCCTGCTGCGGTGCCTGTCGCCTCCCGACACTTTCTCTCAGCCGGCAACTTCCCGGATCAGCACCACCGCACAGGCGGCAACCCCTTCCTCCCGGCCGGTGAACCCCAGCCGCTCCGTCGTGGTCGCCTTGACATTAATACACGATTGGGCAACTCCCGTAACGCCGGAAATGCGTGCCACCATCCGGGGAATGTAGGAAGCGACTCTCGGCTTTTGCAGCACCAGGGTGCTGTCCACATTGACGACCTCAAACCCATGCTCTCTCACCACCGACACCGTTCTTTCCAGCAGAACCAGGCTGGATATGCCCCGGTAGGCCGGGTCCGAATCGGGGAAATGACTCCCGATATCGCCTAGGGCCGCCGCTCCCAGAAGGGCGTCGCAGATGGCGTGGAGCAGCACGTCGGCATCCGAGTGACCGAGGAGACCATGGGTATGGGGAATCTCCACCCCCCCCAAAATCAGGGGGCGATCTTCGGCGAACGCATGGACGTCATATCCGAATCCTACGCGCATCCTGCCTTTCCTGACGGCGGGGAAGGGTCGCGGCGGGGGCGGGTCTGCGCCAGAAACCAGCTTCCCCACACCAGATCCTCCGTGGTAGTGACCTTGATATTGGAGCGCTCTCCGGTTACCACCGCCACCGGCAGCCCCAGGCGTTCAACGAGAAAGGCATCGTCGGTGCCGACCCAGCCCTGGCGGTCAGCTTCCCGATAGGCCTCGAACAGGATTTCCCGGCGAAAGACCTGCGGCGTCTGCACCAGCCAGAGTTCTTCCCGGGGAACGGTTTCGACCACCTGGCCGGCACGCACCCGCTTGATCGTGTCGGAAGCCGGCAGCGCGGCAATGGCGGCGCCATTCGTGAGAGCCGCATCCCAGGTGCGTTTGAGCAACTCAGAGGAGGCAAAGGGCCTTACCCCGTCATGAATCAAGACCCAGTCGCAGTCAGGGGGCAGGGCCTGGAGCCCGTTGAAGACGCTGTCCTGGCGTTCCGCCCCGCCGGCAACCACGCAGATCCGTCCCTGCCGGCCTTCCCTCACAGAGCCTGCAAGTGCTCGAACGCCCACCGTCCCTTCCCCGTCCGGCCGGCTTCTGCCATCCAGAGGAGCCCGCGGCAACGGTCCACTCGTGGTCTCGCCGTGGAAGCCGTGATCGCTCAGGAGGCTGGCGGCGTCGGCCACCGAGTCGGTGGGAACCACCAGCAGAATTTCGGCAAGAAAGGAGGCCCTCGCCAGCGTCTCAAGCGTATAGATCAGGATGGGCTTCCCAGAAAGTTCCAGAAACTGCTTGGGCTTCGCCGTGCCCATCCGCCGGCCGCGCCCGGCGGCGGGAACAATGGCGCAGGTCTTGGGCATGATGAGACGATCCCGCACAAGAAAGAGATCGAAAAGAAAATTTGGAGCAGGCCATAAGCCGGGTTCTGTTCCTTCCTATCGCATCCAAGGCGACAGGAAGGCGATGATCATTCCTCTAGGCCCACTGTTACCAGGGGGCTCCAGCAACCTACCCGAGAGCTTGGACGGGCCGCCCTCAAACGCTCTCCTATTTGGTCTTGCTCCGGGTGGGGTTTGCCTAGCTTCCGATGTCGCCACCGGAACTGGTGAGCTCTTACCTCACCGTTTCACCCTTACCCCGTCGGTACGAGGCGGTTTGCTTTCTGTGGCACTTTCCTGCTCGTCGCCGAGACTGGGCGTTACCCAGCACCCTGCCCTGCGGAGCCCGGACTTTCCTCCGATCCCACACGCTCGGACCGGCGATCACCTGCCCTGCTCCAAATCATTCACTGAAGATCCCTTCATTGCCGCCGGCTACATGACGCACCCCGAAAGGATCAGAGGATTTTTCCTCCAGTATTCAGTCAATGGAGCACATAACAAAGCTGAGGTGACTTTGCAAGGTTTGATTGGCTTTGTTGGTCGGGCAGAAGTTCTCCTTGACAGAATTCCGGGTTTTCAGTAGATAGAGAGGCAATAGCTCAAGGCGGCATACCCAAGTGGCAAGGGAGCGGTCTGCAAAACCGTTATTCACCGGTTCAAGTCCGGTTGCCGCCTCCAAGGAAATCAAGGGGGGTTAGCTGACATGGCTGCCCCCTTCGGCATTTTTGGGTGCGCATGGGGTGCGTTTGGGTGCGTCGAAGGCATTTCCCGCTTGGTTATGCCCGGCGCCCTCCAGGTCTTCGATGTTCGATCTGCTCTCCGTCGGGAGCCATCTGTAATAGTCTGGCAGGTGATCTGCGGCGTTGCATGCCCCATCTCCGTGGCTGCCTCCGCCAGGTTGTCACGCTTGCTCAAACTCAGGGTGGCGTAGGTGTGTCTCATATCGTGGGGTGTTCGCCACCTGAGTCCCGATTTCTCAAGGGCCCTGTTCCATACCCGGTAGACGAAACTGGGACAGCTCAGGAATCCGCCTTCCTCGTTCGGAACGACTCACTCCGGGGACGAATAGCTAAAGCTCACCAAATTGTGTGGGGCAATGCGGTACACAATTCCGAGGAAAGCGCATTTTTGGAGGGCATATAGGTTCAATACCATTACACTTAATTTATACTCTCTGGAAAGCCAACCTTTCATCGCCCCACCGATTATAAATCACACCACAATATTGAAACCCTTTTTTACAGAGAAGCTCTCGCATTGATGTATTATCTGGATGAGTATCTGCTCTGATATTTCTATATCGACTCAAACACCAATCAATGCAGCTTGATCCGATGCCTTTGCCATGTTCAAGAACGGCCATTCTGTGAATTACAGCATATGGTTCATTATCAAGCCATTTTCCTTTTACAATTGTCTTATATGTTGGATCTTCACCTTCAATCAAGGCAAAGCATCCCAATGATCTATTGCCATCAACGCAAATAAAATGATTGCTGTCTTCAATGTCCAAAAGAATTATTTTTTCATCGGGATAACCTTTGCTCCACTGATTCGGATTACCATTTTCCAACATATACTTTCGAGCTGACTCGTATATGCTGAGTACTATTTGAAGATCGTTTCGATTGCTCTTTCTGATTTCCATATCCAGCTTTCAGCGTGAATAATGGTTTCTTGTCCCCCAACAAATGGAATCTAGTTGGGAAAGAAATCTGAATCCATGATTTCAGCTAACATGTAGGGGCAGCTCTCCGGGAAAGTCTCCTCATCCAATCCCGTTTCTTTGACAACCCGGACAACTGCCTTTCCGTAGGCCCTCGCCAGCGCATCGGTGAAGGAATCCTTGAAGCTGGGATTGTCTTGGAGAATGTCAGCAACCTGAGCCCGCTGTTCGCGGATAGTAAACCTCCAGCTTTTTGACCGAAGGACCGGCTGACGCTCCCACTTGAGCAGGTGGGCAATGAGCACTGCAAGGTGATTCACAAAAGCCCTTTTCTCGCTTCTCCCCATGGCTTCCAGTTCCTCTACCAGGTTGTCGATATCGATCTCTGCAAGCCTTCCCTCGCGCAGGAGCTGTGCATTTTTCTGCGTCCATTCGTAAAAGTCCTTTTCATACAGCGTTTCCATCGATTCACCTCCATGGGTTGTGTCAAAAACCACCGGATTCTAACCCCCCATTGGGGCCATTGCAAGGCGCTGCAACTGGGTGCGAATGAGGTGTGTTTTACCTCGAAAAACCCGCCTATTTCGAGAACTCGCATATTATAAAAACAATATGATATATGGCATCTTGGCTTCTACAAGACCGTTCTTCACCGATTCAAGTCCGGTTGCCGTCTCCACCGGAACCCAGAGGGGCAGGGCTAAGGCCTTTGCCCCTTTTCGGTGCGAGGTGGTTGCTGACACTTTGTGTCAGGTTTCTGAAGGAGTGAGGTTCGGCCCTTGCCACGCACTCTCTCCCGCTTGCTGCAGGACGCATCGGCCCGGTCACGCGGCTTACTCCCAGTACTTCCTTAAAATCACATGATTGTGAGATGTTACGTTCCATGGGAGCCAGCCGACGGGTGATGAGTCTCCACTCACTCCATTCTTTGCCGATACCTGGCATAACATTTGCTCGTTATCACCGCCGGTTGGCCCTGGTCTTAGCGGGGCAGAAGAACCCAAAGGAAAGCGTAATGCGAGGCTGGCGTCGAGGCATGACAGATGCCCGCAGGCGGCGGTTTTGAGTCACCGGCCAACCGTCTGCGGGTCCTTCACGCGGGAGGTCATGTTGCTTCCGGAGGATCTGTCGTTGACACTCAGCCTGTCAAGAATTCTGCTGTCACCCGACGAAAAGGTCCCTGCGATATGCCAACACGCGCTAATCCCATGGAATCGAGGCTTGTCAACCGACCTTCCCAAGTGGAACGCAAAGTCATGTGTACCCGGTATCAGGATTGCCTTGATGAAGCCATCAGGCAGAACTGGGTGAGTTTTTCCTGCCGTAAATGCCGTGCCTACCAGCCTTTGGAACTTGATCAAACCGAATGGCTGGCAGATTCCCTGGCCTGTCTTGCCCTGATGTATGTTGCAGAATTGCATCAGCAGTTCAAACAGAAGCCGCGCGGCGGTATTGTCCTGCGTCTGCAGCGGCTCCGCTCACGGCAGTGCCTGCTCGGTCCCGGCTGATCTTCATTCGCCACAGCCGCCCGTGCCGCCCAGGGTGTCAATTTTATCGCATTCGGACCATCGTGCCGCCAGGGCGATCATTCCTCCCTGGTCCCACGGCCCTGGCAATCGGGGCACGGTGACTGCTCCCGCAGGTATTTGAAACGATGGCCACACGGCAAGAGCTTGGCAGGTCTGGCATAGATCCAGCTCATCTGGCCCTCGGTAAAGGCAGTGTTGCATTCGGGAAAGCTGCAGTGCGGATCATAGATGGTCCCGGTCCCGTCGCACATGACACATTTTTCGCCAACCTTGGCTTCCAATGTCTTCCCTGTATCCATTAGGTCCCTTTCAGCTCCACATGAGTCTCATCCAACCTGATCAACAGCATCAACCGCAAAGATCGTCCCTCATTCCATCAGCAACTCGGGGCAGCGGCACCCGGCAGGGTGTCGAGTGAGTGAAGGCGCACCGGCCCGCGCCGCAACCCACCACCCTGCTGATCCACTTGTCCCCCCACCTTCCGGGACAGTGCCCACCCGTAGCGGTAACACCTCACGCCGGGGAGAATCGTCGGGCAGACTTGAGTGATACTTCCAGCATGATTTCGGCAAGGGTCGGGTGGGCATGAATGGTCTCCGCCAATTCTGCTGCCGTAACCCCCTGCGTGACGGCAAGGACCCCTTCGGCAATCAGGTCGGTAACATGAGGTCCCACCAGATGGACCCCCAGAATCTTTCCCGTATCAGCATGAACAACGAGCTTGGCTTCGCCTGCAAAGTCACCGATCACCTGGGCCTTCCCGAGGTTTCGGAAGAGGACAGTGTCGGTGTAAATGGGCACCCCCTGCGCCCGCGCCTGCGCTTCGGACAAGCCGACATTGGCGACTTCCGGCATGGTGAAAATAGCGCCCGGAACCACACCGTAATTCATGGCGCGGCTGCCGCCGAGGGCGTTCTCGGCAGCCACCAGCCCTTCGCAGGACGCGACGTGGGCCAGCATGATTCGGGACGGTCCCAGGACATCGCCAACGGCAAAGACTCCTCGAACGCTGGTTTCCATGTGCTCATCAGCGAGGATCCAGCCCTTCGCGTCAAGCTTCACTCCGAGCTCTTGCAGACCGAGGCCCGCAGTGTTGGGCTGCCGCCCGGTGCATACCAGGATCTTGTCGACTTCGACAGTGAGCGGCGTCTTACCGGGGGATGCCGGGCCGAACGGCGAACCCCCGACGATCACCCGCACTTTACTGCCGCAACGCTCCAGCCCTGTCACTGTTTGGTTCGGCAGGAACTTGATCTTGAGCTTTTTCATTTCCCGCTGGATGAGTTTGGAACAATCCTCATCCACCGACGGGAGCGGCAGGGCGCGTTCCATCGCTTCCACGAGCGTCACCTGCGACCCGAGAACGGCCAGGAGAAATGCGAATTCGCAGCCGATGACACCGGCCCCCAGGATCATGATCGAAGGGGGGATTTCCTGCAGAGACAGAGCGTCGTTGCTGGAGAGAATCCGCTCACCGTCGAAGGGGAGCTCGGGGAGATTCAGAGGGCGGGTTCCAGGTGCCACGATGAGTCTATCCCATGGAATCTCCAGAGTCTTCCCGTCCACGCCGGTCGCAACCACCAGCCCCGGCCGCTCTATCACACCCCGCCCCTGCACATACCGGATCCGGTGCTGCTGGAAGAGATCGCGGAGGCCCTTGGCCTGATCCTGAATGACTTTCTCTTTGCGCGCCATCAGCCGCTGCATGTCGGGGAGGACCTTCCCTTCCAGCTTGAGGCCGAACTCCTGCACCCGCTGCAGTCTCTGGAGCATCTCGGCGGCAGTGATCATGACCTTCGACGGAATGCATCCCCAGTTCAGACACGTTCCGCCAACCCGGTCCGCTTCGATGACCGTGACTTCCGCCCCCAGCTGCGCAGCCCGGACGGCCGCCACATATCCCCCCGGCCCCGCTCCCAGGACCGCAACTCTCAACCCCATGATGATCGTCCTCGACTATCGTTTTTGACCCATCTTTTCTATCTCTCCCGTCGGCCGCGGCAAGACATCCCGCCGCTCCGAATGGGTGCTCATGTTACAGGAGATCAGATCAGCAGGCAAAAAATATCGCTTGTTTTGAGCAAGGGGTAAAACTAAGATGCAGCCTTTCACTCTTGGACAACGGCAAAAGCGTGTACTGTTCCGCTTCAACCCAGATACCCAATACGCAATGATCACTACTCGATAGTCAGCACTTTTGACGAGAAGATGACCTATTGGAGGAGGAAAAGGCATGAAAGAACTTAGTGAGTTGAGTTTTCCGGAAGAGCTGCGTTACTCAGAGGACCATGAATACGCCCGGCAGGTTGGCGGCGAAAAGGTACGGGTAGGCATCAGCGATTACGCTCAGGATCAGCTTGGAGATATCGTCTTTGTCGAGATGCCCGAAGTCGGGGCGGTCTTTCAAAAGGGCCAGGTGTGTGGAACGCTGGAATCGGTCAAAGCGGTTGCTGAGTTGTATATCCCGATGAGCGGGGAGGTTGTCGCCATCAACGAAGCCCTTGAAGACTCGCCCGGCCTGGTGAACGAATCTCCCTACAGCGACGGTTGGATTCTCGAACTCACACCCGCCAATGCGGCCGAATGGGAAACCCTGATGACGCAGGAAGCCTACCTCGAGATGTTGAAGGGCCACGAAGCATGAGATACCTGCCTCATACTCCCGAAGACATTGCGGAGATGCTCCAGGTCATCGGAGCGGAAAGCCTGGAGGCACTCTTTTCGACCATTCCCGAGGACTGCCGACGCAAGGGTTCGCTCACGCTCCCTGAGCCCCTCACGGAGTGGGAATTGAACGCCCACATGAATGCCCTTGCCGGCACCATGGCGACTTCACCGGGATATCAGGTCTTCCTCGGGGCCGGCAGTTACGAACATGTCATTCCGGCCTCCGTTTCCTACCTGCTCGGCCGTTCGGAATTCTCCACCGCCTATACCCCTTATCAACCGGAAATCAGCCAGGGTACCCTGCAGGCTATTTTTGAATACCAGACCTTGGTTGCCAGGCTCCTGGGACTGGACGTCGCCAACGCCTCCATGTATGACGGTGCCTCGGCACTGGCGGAGGCGCTGCTCATGGCCACCCGGGCCAGCCGCCTGAAGAGGGTTGCCCTGTCCTCCCTCATTCATCCGCTCTACCAGCGCGTCATTCGGACCTATCTGGAGCCACCCGGGATCGAGATGATTGAACTGCCCTATCTTGCCGATGGCCGGACCGATCTTCAGAAGGTGTTGGCTTTGGGCAATCTGGCAGCCATTGCCGTGCAGTCTCCCAACTTCTTTGGGTGCATCGAGGACTTGGCGGCGGTGGGTAATCTCACCCGCGATACCAAGACTCTTTTTATCGCTTCCTTCACCGAACCGCTTGCCTACGGGCTCTTCAAAAGCCCCGGCAGTCAGGGTGCGGATATCGCCTGCGGCGAAGGCCAGAGTTTCGGAATCCCCCAGAGTTATGGAGGGCCAGCCCTCGGCATGCTGGCCTGCCGCAGCGAGTACCTGCGAAGCATGCCCGGCCGCCTGGTGGGCAAGACGATGGACCGAACCGGCAAGACCGGCTTCGTGCTGACCCTTGCCACGCGTGAGCAGCACATCCGGCGCGAAAAAGCCACATCCAATATCTGCACCAACAGCGGTCTTTGCGCCACCACGGCGGCCATGTATCTGGCTTCCCTGGGAGGAACGGGGCTGCGGGACCTGGCACGCCTGAATTATGACAAGAGTGAGTACCTCAAGCAGCAGCTGGCGGAAGCAGGATTCAAGATCCCGTTTTCCAGCACCACCTTCAACGAATTCGTGGTGGAATTTCCAGCAGACTTCGCCGGAACCTATCAGCGGCTCTTGTGCGAGAAGATCGTGGCGGGGCTGCCCCTGGCGACCTATTACCCGGAACTGCCCAACCACTACCTCCTGGGAGTGACGGAAACGAAGAGCCGGAGCGATATGGACGCTCTGGTCAAGCTCCTGAGAAGATGACCGCCATCGCGAGGCATGGTTGTGAACAAGGATGGGAGCAGATCCCGGCTGTCATCACCGGCTGCGCATTCGGCAGCCGACCCTGGCCGAAGAGAAGAAAGGTAGAATCATGAAGGGCTCCGTTGGCACCAGCGGCTTGATACTCAACGAACCGGTACTATTCGACAAAGGAAAAACGGGCCGAAGAGGCTTTTCCCTGCCCCGACGCGATATCGAGTCTTTTCCGGTGGACGAGGCGCTGGTGGGGAACGGTCCGGATTTACCGGACCTGAGCGAGGTTGAAGTGGTCCGCCATTACACCCGCCTCTCCACCTGGAATTTTGGAGTGGACACGGGAATGTATCCACTGGGTTCCTGCACCATGAAATACAATCCCAAAACCAATGAGCGGCAGGCAGCGCTGCCCGGATTCACCGGGGCGCACCCGCTGCTGCCGGCTTCCCTGTCGCAGGGCCTCTTGCGGATGATGTTTGAACTGGAACGCTTTCTGGCGGAGGTCACGGGCATGGAAGCCGTCAGCCTGCAACCGGCCGCCGGCGCCCATGGCGAGCTCAGCGGCATCCTCATCTTCCATGCCTATCACCAGAGCCGGGGTTCTCGCCGGTCCAAGATCATCGTTCCGGATACCGCCCACGGCACTAACCCGGCCAGTGCCGCGCTGTGCGGCTACCTCCCGGTGAACGTCAAATCCAACGAACGCGGCATCCTTTCCGCCGAAACCATTGCCCAGGTCATCGACGATGAGACTGCCGGGATCATGGTGACCAACCCCAATACTCTCGGCCTTTTCGAGGAAGAACTGGTCAAGATCGCTGCTGTCGTCCATGCCCGCGACGGCCTCGTGTACGCCGACGGGGCAAACATGAACGCGGTCATGGGCATGGTGAGCATGCGCGACCTCGGCGTGGATGTGCTCCACTTGAACCTCCATAAGACCTTCTCCACCCCCCACGGTGGAGGAGGTCCGGGGGCCGGCCCCGTCTGCGTGACCAAACGGTTGGAACCCTTCCTGCCCATCCCGCGCGTGCTGGAGGAAAATGGAACCTATTATCTTTCCGAAGATTTCCCCCAATCGGTGGGGAAGGTGCACGCCTTCTATGGCAATGTGGGGATCATGATCAGGGCCTACAGTTATATCCTGAGCCTGGGTCCGGAACTGAAAAAGGCCAGTCAACTGGCAGTGCTCAATGCCAACTACCTGCGAGCGAACCTCAAAGGCCTGCTCCACCTGCCCTACGATCGACCCTGCATGCACGAATGCGTTTTTTCCGATAAGAATCAGGCGGCGCAGAAGATAACCACCCTGGACATGGTCAAACGCCTGATGGATTATGGCTTCCATCCCCCTACCATCTATTTTCCACTGGTGGTCCATGGCGCCATCATGATCGAACCCACGGAAACGGAATGCAGGGAAGAGCTCGATCTTTTCATCGAAGCCTTCAAGGAGGTGGTGAGAGAGGCCGGGGAGAGTCCCGAACTGCTTCTGAATGCTCCCCATCGACCCAAGGTGACCCGCCTCGATGAAACCCATGCGGCGCGGCATCCTTGCCTCACGGGTTGACCTTTCTTGAAGGGTTGCGAGTTGCGGGTTGCGGGATCGGTTGAGGCTTAGGGGTTAGTTGGCTGAGGCAATGAAGCAAGCGGCAATGCTGCATCATTTTGACCACGAAAGGCCGACCACGAGGACCAGAGGGCACGAAGGATACGGTTTGTCATCTTCGTGGTGAGAGACGGCGCTTGGTTGATACAGGACATGTCTTCATACCGCAAGGACAAAGAGACGTCGGGGAAGATTGAGGAAGCGATTCCGCGGCCGGCCCCGAACGGCCAATCCTGGCTTTGCCTGGACCTTCCGTTGCTGGCCTACCAAGAGGCCTGGGAGCTCCAAAGCCGACTGGTTGCCGCCCGGAAAGAGACGTTGCTGGAGGCCAATGTTTTTCTGCTGCTGGAGCACCCCCCGGTGTTTACCCTGGGGCGACGGGGCGGGTTGGAAAATCTCCGCGTTACCGAGGGGTTTCTCGAACAATCCGGGATTCCCCTGTTTCATGTCGAGCGAGGCGGCAACATCACCTTCCACGGGCCTGGTCAGCTCGTCGGCTACGGGATCGTGGCGCTTCAGGGGGCCGGCCTCGGCGTTGTCGACTATGTGACGGGACTCGAAGAGGTCATGATTCGGACTGCGGCCGAGTGGGCTGTGGCGGCGGAGCGCAATCCCCTCAACCGGGGAGTCTGGGTGGGACACCGCAAACTGGGGAGTATCGGCATTGCGGTTCGCCACGGGATAACCTTTCACGGCTTCGCCTTCAATGCCACGATCGCGCTGGACCCGTTCGCCTGGATCAACCCATGTGGGCTCACCGGGGTCGGAGTCACCTCTCTGGCCTCTGAATCGGCGCAGGAAGTGTCTCTCGTCGAGGTCCGCCGGTCTTTGAAACACAACCTGGAATCGGTTTTCCGGGTGAAGCTGGCTCCGGTCGAACGGTCGGAGCTTGAACTCCTCCTTACCAGGCAGTGCCGGGAACCGGGTGCCGGCTGCTGCTCAGGAGGGTCGAATGGATAGTTGTCGGGGGGCTGTTGCCTGGCCCGGTCAGGAAGCCAAGCTCACCACCCCGGACTCATCATCAAACACGGGAGAAAGTTGATGGATGCACTGCGGCAGACGGTTCTCTATGAAAAGCATCGGGCTCTCGGGGCCAAGCTGATTGAATTCGGGGGGTGGGATATGCCGGTCTTCTATCCGACCGGGATCGTCGAGGAACACCTTGCCACCCGCAAGGGCGCCGGGCTTTTCGATATTTCGCACATGGGCCGGTTTGACATTCGCGGCGAGGATGCGCTGAAATTCCTGAATCATGTCCTGACAAACAACGCCGAAGCGTTGGACATGCGGATGACCGGAGCCCAATACACGCTCATTGCCGATGACCAGGGCCATACCATCGACGACGCCTACCTCTATCGCTTCTCGACGGAAGGGTACCTGCTGGTGGTAAACGCCGCCAATGCGGCAAAAGACTGGGCCTATCTTGAGGAATGCCGGAAGGAATTTCCCGGGGTTGAAATGGAGGACGTTACCGATAAGGTTGCCATGATTTCCCTTCAGGGACCACGCTCACGAGCAATCCTGGAAGGGCTCATCGACACCGGCCGGCTCCCGGAACCCATGCACAACGCAGTGAGTGTCGTCACGCTTGAGGGAGCGGAAGTGCGGCTCAGTCGGACGGGTTACACCGGGGAATCCCTTTGTTTTGAACTCTTCCTTGCGGCGGAGCAGGCGGCGGCGATGTGGGACCGCCTGGTGGCCAGCGGCGCCACTCCGGTGGGCCTGGGGGCCAGGGACACCCTTCGCCTGGAGGCCGGGCTGCCGCTCTATGGTCATGAATTGGGACTGGATGCAGAAGGCCGCCCCATGCCCCTGCTGTCGTGTCTCACTTCCAGGATCGGGGTCAGCTTTTCCCCTCTGAAGGGTCCCTTCATCGGCCGAGACCCCCTGGCCCGGCAGTTCGAGGCGCTGAGCAAGATCATGTATCGCGACTACTCGATGATCGAGGTGCTGCCCCGCCTTACGCGGTCTCTGGCGGTGGCCGGAAGAGGCATTGCCCGCCAGGGGGCAAAGGTGTTTAAGAACGGCAAGTTCATCGGCTGGGTGACAAGCGGCACGATGGTGCCTTACTGGGTCTTTCAGGGTGAGGGAATCAACTCGAAACAAACGGACGAGAAGCAGTTGCGCTCAATCTGTATGGCCTACCTCGACAGTGATATCATCGAAGGGGACCAGGTCAGCCTTGATATCCGGGGCAAGCAGGTCGAGGCGGTGGTGGTGCCGTATCATCTGAGAAATGAGGCGCCCCCCTTCGCCCGCCCAATCCTCTACGATCATGCCCTGGAACCCAAAGCGGTGCCGACTGGCGACGAACCCGCAAAGGTGAGAGACCTGCTGGAAAAGGCCTTGCGCAACACCATCTGGCGCCAGGAAGAATGCATCAACCTCATCCCGTCCGAAATGACCGCATCACCCATGACGAGACTCCTCTCGATCATGGACCCAGCCTTCCGCTATGCGGAACATCGGAAGACCCGAGCCTTTTACGATGCCGAGGTCTACTACTACCAGGGGACGGCCTTCATCGAGGAGGTTGAAGCAGCGATCGAGGAGGAATTGCGCAAATTCCTCGGCTGCACCGAAGTGGAAGCCCGGCTCGTCAGCGGCCAGATGGCCAACGCCGCCGTGTTCAGCGCCCTGGTGGACTACCGCAATCGGACGGACCGGAAGAGCGAACCGGCGAGAATCCGGCAGGTGCTGAATCACCATCTTGCCAAGGGCGGGCACCTGAGCGCCCAGCCGATGGGTGCGCTCAAAGACTTTGTGGCCCGGGATCCCCATACCGAACGACCGGCGGTGGTCCATTTCCCGGTTCTTCCGGACAACCCCTACAAGGTCGATGTTCCGGCCACCCTGGAGCTGATCGATGAATTCCGACCCGAACTGATCATCTTCGGGAAGAGCATGATTCTGCACAAGGAACCGCTGGCCGAAATCCGGCGCTTCCTGGACGATCAGCGCCTCAATCCGGTGGTCATGTATGACATGGCGCATGTGCTGGGTCTGGTGGGACCGCATTTTCAGCAACCCTTCCAAGAAGGGGCGGACCTGGTGACGGGATCGACTCACAAGACCTATTTCGGCACTCAGCGAGGGATCGTGGCGAGTCGTTTTCAGGAGGAGGAAGAACGCTATGAGCTTTGGGAAGCGCTTGTGCGCCGGACCTTTCCAGGCTCCCTCTCCAACCACCATCTCGGAACGCTTCTCGGCCTGCTGGTGGCGGCCTATGAAATGAACTACTTCAAGGATGAATACCAGCGGCGCGTGATTGCCAACGCCAAAGCCTTCGCCAGGGCCATGAAGGAGTGCGGTCTGGATGTGGCCGGAGACCCCGCCATCGATTTCACTGAAACCCACCAGGTGATCGTGAGGGTCGGCTACAGCCGGGGACCGGAAATGGCCGAACGGCTGGAAGCCAACAATATCATCTGTAACTTTCAAGCTACTCCCGACCAGGAAGGGTTTACGGTTTCCGGAGCGTTGCGGATGGGGGTTTCGGAAATGACCCGCTTCGGCATGGAAGAAGCGGATTTCAGAGAGCTTGCCGTCCTCGTTCACGAGATTGTAGCCAAAGACGTGCGAGCGGTTGAGAAAGTGCAGGCCCTGCGAGCGCGCTTCCAGGAGCTCCAGTTCTGTTTCAGGGAAGAACACTCTGCCGAGGTTTGGAACAGGCTTCGCAGCCTGATCTAGGTCGTTTTCATCCGGAGACTCAGGCGTCGAGCCAAGGGCGGGCCTCATGCCCGCCCGAACTCTTACAGTCACCACCCCGAACTCAACAATTCAGCTCCCTTCTCAGCCAGTCCTTGAGCGGCTCATTGATGGCGTACACGCCCACCCCCGGCTTGCGCCCCCCCTGGGCAATGGCCTGTGCGATCAGGTCAGGGGGCGCATCGATGCGGGCAAGTTCCTCCATCCCTTCCATGTTTCTTCGAATCAGGGTGAGCCCGAGCGGCTGTTCCCATTCGTAGATCACGAAGTAGTAACTTTCCTGGCCGGTATAGCGCACGAAGTCATCCTTTCTGGCCCATCCCGTGCCCCATTCCAGGAAGGTCTCGATAGCCTTTTCGGGCGTCATCTCCAGGTCCAACTGGGCGATGACCTCGTTATGGTCCTTCAGTTCCTCCAAATCCCACAAGAGCCTGCCCTCCTTTTCTGCCTGTTTGGGATCGCCTTATTCGGCAACAACCACGATCTGATTCTATGGCTGTCAGGGCAGGAGATCAACCACACTGACGTCGCTGCGCCTCTTTTTGTGGATTTGGCTGCCTTGAAGATGATCTTTTCCTTAAAGTAGCGGCCTCGATCTGTCGAAAGGTATGTTGAGTGGGCAGGTATAACCTCGCAGCGCCGTGGTCTCATGAATGAGACTTCAAGTGTGTCACCGTTACCCCGAGGGGAGGAATCATCATGGTACGAAGCCTTTGCAGAATTGGCCTGGTCATCCTGCTGGCAGGAAGTGTGGGGATTCACGCCAGCGAAGCCCCTGCTTCCAATCCCGCCGACATGGAAGTTGCTTCCGAGACAGGGGAAGCTAATTCAGCTCCCAAATCAGCCGAGCAGCCACAGTTGACTGCCCAGATCAAGGCGCTGCAGGTCCCGTTTATTGCCAGTGATACGAGCGGCTCCGCGGCCGAAGCCAGGTATGTTGCCAAGACGCTGGCCGGGTCCGTTCTCGCCTCCGACCAGGGGGTCACCTATCAGCTCAAGCAGGGCGCAGGGACCAAACCCTCGACCGTCGCCATCAAGGAAACCTGGATCAAACCAGAGGCCGCCAAAGTGAGCGGGCTAAAGCCCTCCAAGGCTCGCTTTAACTTCTACAAAGGCGCCGATCAGCGGCAGTGGAAGCGGAACGTACCGGCTTATGAGGAAGTTGGTTTTGGACAGGTGTACCAGGGCGTGTTCGTCACTTTGAAAGCCTACAACAACAATGTCGAGAAGATCTTCACCGTATCCAGCGGCGCCGATCCCCACCGAATCGCGGTTCGCGTGGACGGCATCTCCGATCTGCGGATCAACCATACCGGTGAACTGGAACTGCGCAGCGGTCCCGGGACCCTGCGGATGACTGCGCCGGTTGCTTACCAGGAAGTGAATGGCGAACGGAGATACGTCAAGGCCAGGTACCACAAGCTGACGAAAAACAGCTACGGTTTCAAGGTAGCCAGCTACGACCGGTCGCTGCCCTTGATCATTGACCCGTTGTTGGCATCGACCTTCCTGGGTGAAGCCGATTCCGACATTGGTTATGCCATCGACAGTGACAACGCTTCGATTTACGTGACCGGCTGGACCAATTCCGCCTATTTTCCCATCACCGAAGGCGCCTACGACCCGATTCACAAAGGCGGCAGCTACGATGCATTCGTCTCCCAGTATAACCTCGACCTGGAGCTTCAGGCGTCCACCTTCCTGGGCGGCAGTGCCGACGATTTCGGCGTGAACATTGCGGTGGCAGACCTGGACAGCGACGGCACCATTGACGCAGTCTATGTAGCCGGCTCAACCAAGTCCAACGACTTTCCCATCCCGGTTTCGGACAACGGCACGACCACGGCCTTCGACACTCGCTTCAACGGCGTCCAGGACGGCTTCCTGTGCAGGCTCAACCCCGCTCTGACAGACCTCGAAGTGGCCACCTATCTTGGTGGGACCGGGACCGAACAGATCTACGCCATGAAGGTTGCCCAGATCCAGAGTTTCGGTCCGTCGCCTGTTCCAATGATCTATGTGACCGGCCCCACCCAGTCCAAGAATTTCCCGGTGCTGGCGGATTCAGCCTACAGTGTGGTCCTGAGCGGCACCAACGACGTCTTCCTGGCGGCCCTCGATCAGGATCTTCGGCTGCATTTTTCAACCTTCCTGGGCGGGACGGCTTCCGACATTTCCTATGCCCTGGACGTCAAGGCCGATAAGGTATTTGTCGCCGGATCGACCCTGTCGGCAAATTTTCCGACCAGCCCGGGCGCCTACCGGCGAACCCTGGTCGGTTCCAAAGGCGATGCTTTCATTTGCAGGCTCAATTACTCATTGGGGCATTTGGAGGGTTCGACTTTTCTCGGAGGCAGCACTGATGATGCGGCCTATACCCTGGCCGTGGACGGCAACGATACGGTCATCAGAGGGGTCTATGTGGCGGGATACAGCAATTCCGTCAACTTCCCCACTATGACCGCCTACACGAGCGGCAAGAAAACCAATGGCAAAGAAGACATGTTCCTGGCGTGGCTGGCTCCGACCCTGACCGGCAAGTATCAGGACAGCAGCAAATATGCCGCAACGCTGCTCGGGGGCAGCATGTCCGACTACGTCATGGCGATGAAGCTCGATGAAACCAATGAACGTTTGGTCGTTGTCGGCTATACCAAGTCCAACAACTTTCCGACGAAACCCAGACCGTCTCCTGCAGTAAGGCCTTATACCGCCTACAATGGGAAAGAGGATGGCATCGTCATGTTCGTTGATGACAATCTCTCTGTCTCTACTCCGATCACCGAGTGGATCTATCTCGGTGGGACCGCTGATGATCGGCCGTCAGGACTGGCCGTCGTATCGACCGGCAACCTCTATGTCGTGGGGACCACCAAGTCGAGCAACTTTCCCGTCACTGACGGCAGCTACCAGGGAAAAGAGGATGCGTTTATTTCCGCCTTTGAAGGCACCGGTTTGAGACCCCTGCCTTGATCGTAAGCGGTCGACGGAAGCGCTGTGGCTCCGAAAGATCCTCGAACCCCCAGCGCTCACTCAGGCATTTTGGTTACAGCCATCACAGCAACAGTCTGCAAGCACAGGGTGAGAGGCAGCGTGCCAGGACAGGATGAGCTTGGCTCATCCTGTCCTTTGCTTTTTGCCGCCACCCCTGCTAAATGGGTGGCATGTTGGGCGCTGGCTTTCATTATGGGCAATTTGTGAGAAGGAGAGCGTGAATGCACGTGGTGGATCTGCGATCCGATACGACCACCCGGCCCACCCCCCGGATGCGCCAGGCGATGGCGGAAGCGGAGGTGGGGGACGATGTCTTCGGTGAAGACCCAACGGTCAACCGCCTGGAGAGGATGGCTGCCGAGCGTCTTGGCAAGGACGCTGCGCTCTTTGTGCCGAGCGGCACCATGGGCAACCTGGTCAGCCTGCTGGTTCATTGCGGCCGTGGGGATGAAGTCATCCTGGGCGACCAGTCGCACAGTTATATGTTCGAACAGGGAGGCATGGCCGCGCTGGGCAGCATCCATCCCCGGCCACTCCCCAACCAGCCGGACGGAACCCTTGCGCTTGAGGCAATCGAGTCAGCCATTAGAACGGAAAACGTGCACTTTCCAAGAACGCGCTTGATTGCCCTGGAAAACACCCATAACCGGTGCTACGGCAACCCCCTCGAACTGGCTTACATGAAAGAAGTGCGGAAACTTGCCGACCGCTATGGGCTCAAGATCCACCTCGACGGCGCCAGGCTGTTCCACGCCTCCATCGCGCTGGGGGTCGAGGCCCGAGCCTTCGCCGCGCAGGCCGATTCCGTATCGTTTTGCCTCAGCAAGGCCCTCGCCGCCCCGGTTGGTTCGGTGGTGTGCGGTAGCGGCCAGTTCATCGGCGAAGCGCGACGGGCCCGCAAGGCGCTTGGCGGCGGTATGCGTCAGGCGGGGGTGCTTGCCGCAGCCGGGATTGTGGCTCTCGAGGAAATGGTGGATCGGCTCGCTGACGACCACACCAACGCCCGGCGTCTGGCGGAAGGACTGTCCGACATTGCCGGGATCAGGACGCTGCAGGCAGCGGTTCGGACCAATATGGTCTATGTGGACATCGAGCGCGAGGGCCTCTCTTCCCAGCTTCTGGTCGAAAAACTCCAGTCGCAGGGCGTTCTTCTGCTTCCCACAGCTCCTCGGCGCATGCGCGCGGTGACCCACTATCACCTCACCGCAGCGGATATCGTGTTGGCTGTGGACCGCTTTCGGCAGGTGATGGGCGGAGAAGCCAGCGGCCATGTTCACTGACGGCGGGCAGCCGTTAAAGGAGAGCACAATGCGTCACCTTTCCATGCAAAAGCGGTTTGGTGTGATCCTCGGCCTCTCGCTGCTGTGGTTCCTGGCAGTTGGGGCCGGTATGTTTGTCCCTGCCTTTGGGGCCTGCCCCGGCGACACCCTGCCGGATTCCTACCTGGCCGCCCTGGAAGATGCTTCGTCGGCTACCCAGGCGAAGATCTCCAAGCGCCTTCTGGCCTTGGTACCCTTCGGCGATCAAACCAACCGGTCAGAACTCTGTGGAGGCAAGCTGGCGTGGGAATGGGACCCGACCTACAGCGGTTTCCCGACGCGCCTCAAGGTTGTCACCCTGGTGGATCGTCAGACCTACGAAACGATCTACAAACCCAACCTGGACCAGCACGCGAAGACCTATATGCTCCGCAAGAGCCTGTGGGTGACGGTGGTCCCGCAAATGAGGAATTTCTTCACCAGGAAGATGTTCAAAGATGCGGGCCAATGCCCACCCAGTCTGGAGCGGGTGCGGCAGGCCCTGGGGCTGAACCCGTACTCCGGGGGAGAGGTCTTCATCGAGATGTGGCTCGAGCCCCAGTATCTCTTCCGCCCCAGCGCCGATCCGGCGATCACCGATCACGAAGCGGAGGTTGCCACCCAACTGGCCGCCGGGCATTGGTATTTCCCGTCAGATCCCAATCCCTTCATGACCATCAACGACGACAACCTCTACCAGGACGCTCAATGGAAGAACGATCCGGTTACCTTCAAGGAATGGTATATGTACCGCGCCGAGACCATTTATAAGAGCGACCCGGACGTCTGTGCTCCTTACCCCTGGACCCGACTCGGCTACACCTATGACTGGGGAGAGCCGCACCGGGACAGACATGAGGGCCTGAGCGAATTTGTGGTCCGCATTGACCCTGCTCTCGATGGCGGCGCCACGGTGGTGCAACTCATCCGGGCCATCGATTCGAAGGATTCGGAGAGCTGGGGGTCCTATTTTAGATGCTCGAAGAATTGTGATTGAGGATCCTGCGACCCCAATAAGCATCGCCGGGAAACCGAACCTCAGTCACTATGGCCGGCACCAGGCTGGAAGGTTATGCGGCAGCCCGCCGCTCCTGGGCGGCGGAAAAAATCCTCCGTCCGGTCTTTCTGGAGGCATGGCGGCATTCTCTGCTCAGGTGGACCATTTCTGGAGTTCGATGATATTCCCTTCAGGATCGGTGGCATAGACGATCTCGACGCGGCCGGCACCGGAAACGGTCAGCGTCACCTGGCTGCCGATCGCTCCGCCTCCAGCCGACTGCGCCGCAGCAAGCGCGCCACCGACATCGTCGACGGCAAAGGCGATATGGGAAAAGCCAGGCCGATTCGCGGCTGGAGGGAGTCCCTCCGCCTCTTGATCATACTCAAAGATCTCGAGAGTCGGACCATGATCCCCAAGCCCTGGCAGACGCAGGTGGATGCCTCGCAGATGGGCACCGGGGAGCCCGGTGGCCTCTTCGAGCCACTTGCCGGATAGATCTCTTTCCGGCAGAATCGGCAGGCATCCAAAGACAGCCTCGTAAAAGCGGGCAAGCCTTTGCCAGTCCCTCGCAACAAGGTTGGTATGCGTGTATTTGGCGTTGATGGTCATGACGGTCTAACCTTCTTGAGGTGAGAGGTGATATGGGGATATTATTATTCACCGGTATTTGCCGGTGATGACCGCCTGGGGCAGGCGGAAACGCAGTACCTGGCCCGGCCGGCCGCCAGGATCGATGGGCACATCGTTCCATTTCATCTGGACCCCTCCTGCATTACCCACCACGATTTGCACCTCTTCCTCCACAGACCATGATCGCTTGTCACCGGGATGGAGAAGGACCCCTTCCGCCCTCCCGCCGTCACCCCGGACCTCGACCCAGCTGGATTGGAAAGCCTCAATTTCAAATCGGTGAGGGGAGCTCATCGGACGGAGTGCGTCGTGGTCCTCGGAAGCCGTCGCTTCCGCCCTGCCAGCCGTCCCCAGCTCTGGCGCAGGCGCCACTGCCGCAAGCGGGTCGGTCTTCACCTCACCCGCAGGAACCGGAACGGCAGCAGGGTTCGGACGTTCTTCAAGGGTCGCGTTGGCATCCGGCAGGGTGGGGAGCCGGGCGGGTGGTTCGAGAACCGCAGCCGGGCCTGCCGCGTTGGCTGGTTCTGACCATCGGCTGGTGGCGTGGTCTCTGGCCTCCCGCGCGGACTGCCCCAACTGGTAACCCATGGCCACCAGTAGAACGCCGATTCCCACGAACGCTGCCAGCTTCACCAGGCCCCTGCCATCGGACGGAAAAGGGTTGCGAGCGGGGGGCGGGTTGGATGGGTTCGGGTGAGTGAGTGCGGCTTGAGATTCCTTTTCCCCGGTTGCAGGAAACTGATCGGCCTCGAGTGCCCGTGCGTAGGCCAGCAGGTGAATACGAACGAGGGCAGGTGACCCGACATCCGAGAGTCGCCCCTCCTCAAGAGCTTTGAGGAGAGTGATGCTGAGCTCGCTCCGATGCGCTACCTCCTGAAGCGAGAGCCCCAGGTCAAGCCTTTTCGATTTGAGACGATAAGGGTCCACGTCGGCTGTCACAAAATACTCCGCGAGCAGTTTCATGTCGGCCCGGGCAAGGCTGGAGAAAGGTTCAGCGGTTCTCTTCCTGCCGCTTTTTCAGGATGGCATGGACGGATTCAGTGTAGGCCTTCAGATGCTCCCATTCGTCCCCGCCCATCGCGCAAATCTCACGCAACCTGCCGAAGGTCACCCGATCTTGCGGCCGAACCACTTCCGCCCCCATACTGGCCCGCTGTCCCTCCTGGTCACCTGCCGCCTCGAGACCTTCCGCCCGAACGCGCTCTGCCAGGGCGCCGTGCCTCACCTTCGCCAGTTCTTCCTGTTTCTGTCCGATGAATTCGCCAATGACTTCCACGGCCGTTCTTTCCTCACCAAGGCCGCTTCCCGCTTTGACCAGGAACCCGATCTTCCGAAGACAATCGAAGTGATGTTCATACAGGCTGTCGAACACTTCCCAACTGACCATGTGGGCACTTGGGGTCTTTTGCGTCATCTGGTACCTCCGCAAGAAAAAGTGGTTTCTTAAATCGCTGTCGGAAGCGGCATCCCTTCCCGTCGCGTTGAAGTCCCACTCGTTCAGCCTCAAATGGGAGGGGCAATGGTGACCAGCAGGCGCAGGTCCGTCTTTGCCTTGAGACCGTGCGGTTCGCTGATATCCGCAATCACTACGTCCCCCGCCTTCGCCGGCATGGAAGCGCCATCCTTGCCCAGAAACTCCCCTTCCCCTTCCAGGACTACCAGGCTCAGCTGACCTTCGATGTCATGGGAATGAACGGGCAGCTCCTGCCCTGCCCGGAAATTGAAATTGAGGATCTTGAAATAGGGTGAATCATGGACGAGAAGCCTCTTGAAGGCCTTGTCACTGAAATCGTTTGCTTCGTAAAGATTGATTCGCCTCATCGGCTGCTCCTTTGTCTGTTGCATCCAGGCCGGTCGACCCTGGATGCCCAGAGAATGATGGGAATCTCCCTGCCATTTCCAGCTCTCTTTCCAGGTTCTTGGGCCGCTCGTGCCCGCGCATCGGCACCGTTGCCCTATACTAATCGGTATCCGGGATGACCGCAAACTCTTTCCGGCCCGAATGCAGCCCTGCCGACTCCCGGTAACCCCCATGAGCCCCGAACCCGCCCCCCTGTCAGCCACGCTTCCCTCCCGGGCCGCACCGCTTTCCAAGGCATCGAGGCGCGTCCCCTTTTTGAAATCTTTTGACATGCCTGGAGCGCTGGGCTACCTTTCATAAATTTCAATAACCATGGAGAGGAAAATGAAGTTCAATATTGCTCGAAACAGCCGCATGTATCGACTGCCACCCTATGTTTTTGCCGAGGTCAATGCTCTGAAGATGGAACGGCGGCGCGCCGGAGAAGACATCATCGACCTCGGCATGGGAAACCCCGACCTGGCAACCCCCCAGCATATCATCGACAAACTGGTGGAGGCTGCTCAAAAATCGCACAATCACCGTTACTCTGCATCCCGCGGCATAACCCGGCTGCGGGATGCGATCACCCGCTGGTATAAACGCCGCTACAACGTGGACCTCGATCCGGATAGCGAAACGGTGGTAACCATTGGCGCCAAAGAGGGGCTATCGCATCTGGTACTGGTTCTGGTGAGTCCCGGGGATGTGGTGTTTGCCCCCAATCCGACTTATCCCATCCATCCTTATTCGGCCATCATTGCCGGCGGGGATGTGCGGTCGATTCCCATCGGCCCGGATCGAAGTTTCCTGGAAGACCTGCAGCACGCCACCAAACAAACATGGCCCCGACCGAAGCTGCTGATCATTTCCTATCCTCACAATCCCACAACTGAGGTGGTGGACCTGGAGTTCTTCCAGAAGATTGTCGACTTTGCCAAAGAAAATGAACTCATGGTCATTCATGACCTGGCCTACGCCGATCTCACCTTCGACGGCCATCAGGCGCCAAGTTTTCTGCAGGTACCGGGCGCCAAGGAGGTCGGGGTCGAATTCTTTTCCATGTCCAAGAGCTATAGCATGGCCGGCTGGAGGGTGGGATTTTGCGTCGGCAACCCGGAAATGGTTTCAGCTCTCACCCGCATTAAAAGCTACCTCGACTACGGCGTCTTTCAGCCCATTCAGATTGCGGCCATCATCGCCCTCAATGAGGATCAATCGTGCGTGGATGAAATCAATGCCATCTACAAATCGCGGCGTGATGTCCTGGTCGAGGGTCTCAACCGAATCGACTGGCCTCTTGAGAAGCCCAAAGGGACCATGTTTGCCTGGGCTCGAATCCCGGAATCTTACCGCAAAATGGGGTCCGTCGAGTTTTCCAAATTCCTCGTCAGCGAAGCGAAGGTGGCCGTATCTCCGGGGCTGGGATTTGGGGAATACGGGGATGAATACGTCCGGTTTGCCCTTGTCGAGAATGAGATGAGAATCAAGCAGGCCATTCGGGGAATCCGCCGCGCCCTGCAAATGCCGTGAGGGGTGAGGCGTAAGGGGTGAGGGGTGATTAGGATCAAAGGAGACTGTGAGTGCAGCTATTGAGCATTCGGGTTTCCGGATTCCAGATGCAAACATGAGGTCGAAATGAAGACAATCGGAGTTGGGCTCATCGGATGGGGGACGGTTGGGTGCGGCGTGGTCGAGGTGCTCGACAGGAATGCTGAAGCCATCGAAAATCGTCTGGGCGTGCGCCTTGAACTCAAACGGGTGGCGGACCTTGACCTGGCTCGGCCAAGGCCGGTGGCGGTTCCGTCGGCGAAGCTCACTACCCGCGCGGAGGAGGTCCTGAACGATCCCGAAATCCAGATCGTCATCGAACTGATGGGCGGGCTCGGCGCGGCCAAACAATTCATCATTCAGGCCCTGGAAAACAAGAAATATGTCGTGACCGCCAACAAGGCGCTGCTGGCCCACGCCGGCAACGAACTGTTCGAGGTTGCGGCCCGCAATGGTCTGAGCATCGGTTTCGAAGCCGCCGTGGCCGGTGGCATCCCGTTCATCAAAGCCCTCCGGGAGGGGCTGGCCGGCAACCAGATCGACACCATCTTCGGGATCCTCAACGGCACCGCCAACTTCATCCTCACCCGCATGACTCAGCAGGGGCTGGCATTCCAGGAGGCCCTCCGGGAAGCCCAGGAGAAGGGTTATGCCGAAGCCGATCCAGCCCTGGATATCGAAGGTACCGACACCGCCCATAAACTGGCCATTGCCAGCGCCCTTGCCTTTGGTACTCCGATCCAGTTCGATCAGGTCTACGTAGAGGGGATTTCCGGGATCGATCCCATTGATATCGAATTTGGCGAAGAATTCGGATATCGGTTGAAGCTCCTGGCCATTGCCCGGAACCGGGACGGTCAGGTGGAAATGCGGGTGCATCCAACCCTCATTCCCCATCATCATGTGCTGGCCAATGTCAATGACGCCTACAATGCCGTCCACGTCCACGGGAACGCCGTTGGCAATATCATGCTCTACGGTCTGGGCGCCGGCATGCGGCCCACCGGGAGTGCCGTGGTGAGTGACCTGATCGACCTGGCGCGGGATATCATCGGCAATACCCCGGGGCGTATTCCACCCCTTGCCTTCCGCCGCGAAACCCTCAAGGAAGCTGTGATCAAACCCATCACTGAGATCACCACCTGCTATTATTTTCGTTTTGCGGCTCTGGACCGGCCGGGGGTTCTTTCCAAGGTTGCCGGTATTCTTGGTGAAAATCAAATCAGCATTGCAGCGGTCATTCAGAAAGGACGTCAGGTGGAGGAAGCTGTTCCCATCGTGATGCTCACTCACGAAGCGCTCGAACGTTCGGTGCAGAAGGCGCTGGCGGAGATCAACCGCCTGGATGTGGTAGCAGGCCCGACGCGCCTCATCCGGATTGAAAACGAGGAGACCGGCAGTGTGGCCTAGCCTTCCGCCTGAAGCCCGCAAAGTCGCTAAGACCGAAGGGAATGGAATTGGCCGTTTCGCAGCGCGATGGACTCAGGGCCTTTTCAGACACCGGGAACCACCCCCCAAGGCCTCGTTGAAATAGGCCTCCGACGTCACTCCTGCGCAAGCCGCAATCCAGATCTCATGCGGTTTTCTGGACCGCGGCTGCCGTTGGGGCAACGATAACTCAACAGCATTGGAATCACCTCCAGGCTGGAGATCACGATGAAGACCAAATACCTCATCTTAGTCGGCGACGGCATGGGCGATTACCCCCTCGATGAACTGGGAGGCAAGACTCCCCTCGAAGCGGCCCGCACTCCCCATCTGGATCGGCTCGTCGGGAAAGGCCGGTTGGGCATGGTGCGAACCATCCCGGACGGCATGGAACCGGGAAGTGATGTGGCAAACATGAGCCTGCTGGGCTACGATCCCCGGCAGTACCATACCGGCAGAGGACCTTTGGAGGCGGCGAGCATGGGGATCCGCCTGACCCCTGAGGAAGTGGCGTTTCGATGCAACCTGGTAACCCTGGAAACGGACCCCGCCGGGATTGTCCGCATGGTCGACTATTCTTCGGGGCATATTACCAACGAGGAAGCTCATCGCCTCATAGCTTCCCTTCAGGAGGCTCTGGCAGGGACGCCGCTGCGGCTCTATCCCGGGGTGAGTTATCGTCACCTGCTGGTTTGGCCGGGTGGACCGGCAACGCTCCCGACTACCCCACCCCACGACATCACGGGAGAACCCGTTGACCGGTACCGGCAGTGTTACCAACAGGAAGCACTGTTGCGTGATTTCGTTGCCAAAGCGGCTGCGATCCTGGCGGATCATCCAGTGAATCGAGCACGGCGGGCCGCCGGCAAGCGCCCAGCCAACGCCGTCTGGCCCTGGGGGCAGGGAGGAGCGCCTTCGATGCCCACACTGAAGGAAAGATTCGGTCTGACCGGTGCCATGATCTCTGCGGTCGACCTCCTGAAGGGCCTGGGTGTCTACGCCGGCCTGGAACCCCTGACCATTCCCGGGGCAACGGGCTACCTGGACACCAACTACGCCGGAAAAGTGCACGGAGCGCTAACGGCGCTCGAGACCGGAGATCTGGTCTACGTGCACATTGAAGCCCCGGACGAGGCAAGCCATGAGGGCAGCCTCGAGAAGAAGCTGGAAGCCATCGAAGCCTTTGATGAAAAGGTGATCGGACCGCTCTTGAAGGGGGCCGAGAGGTGGCCCCGAGTGCGTCTGATGGTCGTTACCGATCACCTTACCCCGATCCGGGTGCGAACCCACGTTGCTGATCCCGTCCCCTTTCTCATAGTCGAAGAGCTGCACGCCCTGGAATCGACAGCCATCCCGGCGGCCCGCTTTTGTGAACGCACCGCTGATCTTGCCGGCTGGCAGCTGCCTGGCGGCGTCCAGCTTTTCGAAGCTTTTGTCGGGCTGAAGTCATAGGATCACAGCATGCCGGTACTTGCACAGATCAGAGTCACCTACGGCGACACCGATGCCATGGGTCAGGTTTATTACGGCAATTACTTGAGATGGTTCGAGATCGGACGTGCCGAATGGTTCCGCGCCAGCGGTATGACCTACCGGGAAGTGGAACAAGGGGGCCTCTACCTGCCCGTCGTCGAAGCTCATTGTTCCTACAAAAAGCCCGCCTTGTACGACGATCTGTTGACGATTGCCACCACCTTCACGTTCTCCGGCCCGGCCCGACTCCGTTTTGATTACCAGATCCGGCGCGAGGAGACAAACCTCGCCACCGGCTATACTGTACATGCCTGCATGAGCAGCCTGCGCAAGGTGGTGAAACCACCTGACTACCTTAAAGCGTTGCTGGAAGCGAGACAAGGCGAGTAGAAGCGGCCGCGGTTGGAGCGAAGATGATCATCTTTCCTGCAATTGATCTCAAAGAGGGGTTATGTGTCCGCCTGATGCAGGGGGACCCGGAGCGGGTTACCGTTTACGGTAAGGACCCGGTAGCCATGGCGCGGCACTGGGAAGGACAGGGAGCGCCCTGGTTGCATGTGGTAGACCTCGACGGCGCTTTCTCCCAAACCCCGAAGAACCGTGAAGTGGTGATCGCCATTGCCCGGGCGGTGTCGATTCCAGTCCAGGTGGGCGGGGGAATTCGGACTCTCGCAGTGATTGAAGACTATCTCGGTTCCGGTTTGGAGCGGGTTATCCTGGGCACGGCCGCCCTGCGGGAACCTCAGTTGCTGGAGGCGGCCTGCACCCGTTTTCCCGGTCGGGTGGCCCTCGGTATTGACGCTCGTGACGGGCAGGTAGCCATCGAAGGCTGGCAGGAGACCACGGGGACCGATGTGATTTCCCTGGTCGAGCGTTTTGCTCATCTCCCACTGGCGGCTGTGATCTATACCGATATTGCCCGGGACGGCATGCAATCCGGGGTGAACGTATCAGCCACCCGCAGTCTCCTGGAAGCAACTCAAATCCCGGTGATCGCTTCGGGCGGGGTAGCGACTCTTAAGGACTTGGAAACCTTGCTGCCGCTCGTGCCCCTCGGACTTCTGGGAGTCATCACCGGCCGGGCGATCTACAGCGGAACGCTGGTACTGGCCGAAGCCCTCGCCCTGGTGCGAAAACACCCTGCCGCGCCGGGCCTCCCGGCATCCTGAAGCGAGCGTCGAACATGGTAGAAAGAGAGGTTCTTCGTGAAGTTGCAGGAACGCATTGAACAAGCGTTGAAAGAAGCTATCCGAGAGAAGCACGAGAACAAGCGCAATGCTATTCGACTGCTGCTAACGGCGGTCAAAGTGAAGGAGAAGGAGCTCAAGCGGGCGCTCGATGAAATGGAGACGCAGCAGCTGATTGCTTCCCAGATCAAGCAGCGACGCGATGCCGTGGACCAATACCAGCTCGCCCAAAGGGCGGATCTGGCCGCCAGCGAGGAAGATGAAATCCGCATCCTCCAGGCATTCCTGCCCGCCGCACTCACCCCTGAAGCCCTGGAAAAGCTGGTAGTCGAGGTCATTGCAGAACTGGGCGCCCAGTCCGCCAAGGATATGGGAAGGGTCATGAAAGCCCTGATGCCGAAAGTCGCCGGCCGCGCCGACGGCAAGCAGGTCAACGAACTGGTGCGAAGCAGGCTCCAGGGGTGACGACGTCATATTACTTCACCTGGCAGCGGCTTTTTGAGCAGTTCGCTGCTGAACCCGATGGGGATGAGGCGGGATTCCCGGAAAGAACGGCCGAATGACAAGGTGCGGTTCAGAAACCTAAGTCGGCTCCAGACCCGAATTGCGCCTCTTTGCATATTCACCAAACTGCCTGTCAATCCTGATGATGTGATTCTTCAACCATTCTACAATGAATTCGATCAGTTCACGAGGGTCAAAGTCAGTATCTTTGAAGAGCTTTCCTTCTAATTCAAATACTTTCTTAATAAAAGTGTCATGCTCATTTTTATGGTCGAAAAATTTGGGATATTTATTGCTGATCATATATTTTTCTTCTACAAAGAAATGATTCAATGCATATTCTCTTAACTTTAGGATATCACCATATATGTGCAGCTTTTCGTCTTCACCAATTATTGTATCGGCATCATTCGAATAGTGATCGTGCATTTTATTGAGCAGATCGAGAAAGGCGATATGCTGCTTGTCGATAACGTCGATTCCGGTATAGTATTTTTCATTCCAGAGAAATGCCATCGGTCTCCCTCATTGCCGTTTGGGTGTGCATTGCCATCGGGACCGTGCCAGCCGCTTCCGGACTCCGGGGCGCGTGGCCGACCCTGATGAGTCGCTCTTCTTCAGGTTCCGCAACGAGGCGTTCATGTCGCAGACGCAGCAGAAGAAGCCTTGCGGTAACCTCTTGACCACAACCGACAGTATATCGCAGGCGCAGGGGAGGGACCATGGGATAAGTGCATCGAAGCACGTTAATCCGTGATGATCCAAAAATTCTTCCGCTACCCCCTTGATTTGGCGAATCTGAGCGGATAAAAGGAATCGGATTTGCCGCATAGAACATCTCCGGGGCTTCTGTGGTACACTTCATCAGGATTGGGCGGTCATAGGTGATTGTCTCTGATTTAGCCACCTTGGTGAAACAGGCTGTCGATATTGTTGAAGTGGTGGGGCGTGTTGTTCCTCTGCGCCGCTCGGGCACCCGCCACGTAGGTCTGTGTCCCTTTCACCATGAGAAAACACCCTCATTTCATGTGGATGCCACCAGCCAGCTGTTTCATTGCTTTGGTTGTGGCGCCGGAGGGGATGTTGTCAGCTTTGTCATGAGGCATCACAACCTCCCTTTTATCGACGCCATTCAACACCTTGCCGATCAATACCATATCAATCTGCCCAGGACGGAAAGGCATGATCCGCAGGCGGCTGAAGCTGCCCGCAGCGAGCAGGAAGAGCTCTACCGGGTGCTCGACCTCGCAGCCGATTACTTCCATCAACAACTGCAGGACCGGGAGGTCGGCAAAGCCGTGCGTGACTACCTGATCAGTCGCGCGCTGCCGCCATCCCTGGTGACAGCGGAACGTCTGGGCTATGCTCTCCCTGAGTGGGACGGTCTGGTCAAGTATCTTCACCGCCGCGGGGTCCCTCCCGAGCTGGCCGTCAAGGCGGGGTTGCTTTCGAGAAGCCCCCGCGATCCGAGCCGGCTTTATGACCGGTTCCGAAACCGGCTGATGTTTCCCATTCGCGATGAACGCGGCCGGGTAGTCGCCTTTGGCGGCCGCACTCTGGCCACCGCCAGCCAGGAAGAGCCTAAATACCTCAATAGCCCCGAACACCCCGCTTTTCAGAAAGGACGGATGCTGTATCAGCTCGGCCGGGCGCGGGAAGCCTGCCGGCAGGTGCGACAGGTGGTGCTCGTCGAGGGCTATATGGACCTGCTCGCTTTTCATGCCCAATCCTTTTACCGGGTGGTGGCAACCCTGGGTACCGCCTTGACCTCTCACCAGGTGCGACTGCTGGCGCGCCACATGGATGAAGTGGTACTGGCCTACGATGGGGATGAGCCGGGTGAGCGGGCTATGTTGCGGGCCCTGCCGCTCTTTCAGCAGGAAGACCTGGCAGTGAGCTGTGTGCACTTTCCGGACGGCATGGACCCGGACGATTTCCTCCGCGCCAGAGGTTTGGCGGGTTTTGAGGCGTTGCTGCAGAAACGTGAAGAGTTGGGAGCTTTTGCCGTCTGCCGGGGCCTTGCGACCTGGGACGGCACCCTGCCCGGAAAAGCCCAAGTGCTGGCCGACTTGCAGCCGATTTACCAGAGTGCGCGGCAGCCGCTGCTGAGGTCGGAATATCGCCGTTTGATCGCCGATCGCCTGTCGCTTTCCGAGACGGCGGTGCGCGATCAACTACTGCACGAACAGCAACCTCGCCAGCGCCCAGCCTCCTCCTCCCGACCCGGTGTTCGGCCACCCGCGCCGGTTGAGCTCTCCCGGTTCCATTCGCTTGAAGAGAATATCCTCCGGGTGATGATCCAACATCCCGACCTGATTGGAGAAGTCTCCGCATCAGGGGCTATCTGCCGGTTTCAGGAAACACAGCTCAAAGCTCTTGCCGAAGCACTGGTGCAAGCGCCGTTTCCACCCGCAGGGGAATTCAATCCCCGGAACGTCTACAATCAGTTGCCCGATAACGATCTGAAAGAGTGTTTTACCAGGTTATTGTTGGACCCCTACGAACTCAGTGAAGTGCGCCTGCAGATGCGGGACTGGTTGGCTGCCGTGCGGAACCGTGATCACCGCCGACGTCAGGGTGACCTGCGGATGGCCTTGCGCCAGGCCGAGCAGGCAGGTGACCAGGTACAAATGCGAAAACTCCTGGCCGAAATACAGGGCCTCAATTGCTCCCGGCAGAATCCTGCTCAGTCTGGAGATAATACGTAGAGAGAGGAACCGATGACGGATAAGGAAACAAAGCCAAGACGCGATCCTGCCTTCAGTAAACCGGAAATGGATGATATCAAGCGTCTCATTACCGTTGGGAAGGAAAAGGGCTATCTCACCTACGATGAAGTCAATGAAGCCTTGCCGGAGGATCTCGTGTCGCCTGAAAAACTTGACGATATGATGATGATTTTTGATGAAATGGACATCGAAATTGTCGATTCCGAACAGCAGGTGCAGGTGGTCCGGGAGAACGCCGGGGCGGACAGTGAGGTGCTGATTGAAGAGGAAGAGGAAGACCTCCAGCTCGAGGCTGACGTTACGAGCAGAATTACCGATCCGGTCAAGATGTACCTGCGGGAGATGGGGCAAGTCTCCCTCCTCACCCGCGAGGGGGAAGTGGAGATCGCCAAGCGGATCGAGCTGGGCGAGCGGGAAATCTTCAACGCCATCATGGAATCCTCCATCGGCATCAAGCAGCTGATGAACCTCAAAGAAGCGCTGAGCAACGACGGATTGCGCTTGCACGATGTGCTGCGGGAAATCGACGAGGAACTGAGCCAGGAGGAGGAGGAAACCCACAAGGCCCGAGTTATCAGCATGCTGGAGGAGGTCCGGCAGCTGGATGAAGCCAACAAGGAAATGCAGGTCGCCCTTCTCGGGCAGGGCGTCACCCTCGATGAGGAAGTTGCGCTCAAGCACCAGGTGCAGCAGAACAAGGAGCGCATCGTCAGTCTCCTCAAAGGCTTGCAGCTGGGAAGGCGCCATATTGATCGCATTATTGAGCGGCTCCATCATTGTCTGCTCAGAATCGAGGGGTGTGAACGAGACTTGGAACACTGCCTGTTGACGTGCGGGAAGCCCTTCCAGGAATTGAAACCGCTCTATGATGCCGCCCAGAACGGGGAGCAGGATCTGGACTGCTACGCCAACTCCCTGGATATGCCGCTCCAACGCTTGCTCGACCTCGTCGCCCGGGCGGTTAAGGCCAAGGAAGAGATCGCGCAGCTCGAAATAGAAGCCAAGATGGACTCCAAGTCTCTGCGGCAGATTCTCCGCCGGGTCGAGGAGGGCTCCATGCGAGCAAAGTCGGCCAAGAGTGAGCTCATCGAAGCCAATTTGCGCCTGGTGGTGAGCATCGCCAAAAAATACACCAATCGTGGCCTGCAATTCCTCGACCTCATCCAGGAAGGCAACATCGGCCTGATGAAGGCCGTCGACAAGTTCGAATACCAGCGCGGCTACAAGTTCAGCACCTATGCCACCTGGTGGATTCGACAGGCTATCACCCGCGCCATTGCCGACCAGGCACGCACCATCAGAATCCCTGTGCATATGATCGAGACGATCAACAAACTCATCCGCACCTCCCGCTATCTGGTCCAGGAGTTGGGCCGCGAGCCCACGCCGGAGGAGATTGCCGAGAAGATGGAGTTCCCAGTCGAAAAGGTGAGGAAGGTCCTCAAGATTGCCAAGGAACCCATCAGCCTCGAAACGCCCATCGGCGAGGAGGAAGACAGTCATCTCGGGGATTTTATCGAAGACAAGCGGGTGGCGTCACCGGTGGATGCGGTCATCAATCTCAACCTCAGTGAACAGACCCGAAAGGCCCTGGCCACCCTCACCCCCCGGGAGGAGAAGGTATTGCGGATGCGTTTCGGAATCGGAGAAAAGGCCGATCACACGCTGGAAGAGGTGGGACAGGATTTTGCGGTGACCAGGGAACGCATCCGTCAGATTGAAGCGAAAGCGTTGCGCAAGCTCCGCCATCCCAGCCGCCGCAAGGAGCTGAAGAGTTTTATTGAAACATAGCTTGACAATCCAGGATGGGTCTTTTTATATAACCCGACTGATTTCATTTGCACTCGAGGGCCCATAGCTCAGTTGGAAGAGCCACCGGCTCATAACCGGTAGGTCCCTGGTTCGAGGCCAGGTGGGCCCATCGTGATGGTGTGGGGAGCACTTGGGACCGGGTGGCAGGTTTCGCTTCGAGGAATGAATATGACCGACTTGATAACGGAGGCCAGTTCCACCGGAGGTGGCGACTGGCGACTGAAAGCTGCAGGTGCTTGCAGCACGGCGAATCACATCAGGGGTGTTCTCACGAGAACACCCCTGATTTTTTTTAGAGGTGGGACGGGATGGTAAGGGTGCGTGATATTCTGGCCTGGCTGGATGGTTTTGCGCCCTTTCGCTATGCCGCCCCGTGGGATCAATGCGGCCTCCAGGTGGGTGACCCGGACGCCCCGGTCACCCGCCTGATGGTGGCTCTGGACCCCAGTTCCGCAACCATCGAGGAAGCCCGCAGCCTGGCCTGTCAGTGTCTGGTGTCCCACCATCCCCTGCTCTTTCAGCCCCTCAAGACGGTGCGCACCGACCATTTTCCGGGCAACCTGGTGATCACGGCCCTGGTTGGCGGACTCCACCTCATTGCCGCGCATACCAATCTTGACGCTGCCCGCGACGGAACCAACACGGTACTCAGCGAGAGACTCTCGCTCACCCAGCTGGAACCACTCGAACGCGACCCGGCCAGGGAAGGGGAAGAACGGTACGGAGGCATGGGCCGGGTGGGCCTGCTCCCGCGGGCGATGACCCTGGCCGAGCTGGCAGCGAAAACGCGGGATGCGCTCGGTGCTGTTGCCGTCAGAGTGGTAGGCGATGGGACGCGCCGGGTTGTCCGCGTGGCCCTTTGCAGCGGCAGTGGCGGCAGCCTCCTGGAGCAGGCCTTGACGGCCGGGGTGGACGTCTTCGTTACGGGCGACATCAAATATCACGACGCCCAGCGAGCTGTTGAAGCGGGTTTAGCGCTCATCGATGTGGGCCATTTTGCTTCAGAACAGCTGATCGTCCGCCCGCTGGCCGCGTTCCTGCAACGGCAGGCGGCCTTACACCGGAAGGCCCTGCAGATCCTGGAAGCCACGGTTGAACAGGACCCGTTCTGGTATCGGGTGGGGGCGTGATGATGGCTGATGGGAGATTCTACCGTAACCATTGCCGCTCGTTTGTGCCCTGGTTGCCAGCCACCATACACATCCCGGGAAGGATTCAAAGAACACCCCCATGAGCGGTTTTTTCTCCTTGCGGGTGATGAATTATAACCTCATGGGTCACTCATTCATGGTACAGGAGGCCGAAATTGCTGGAACAACTCAGATGCCTGATTCAATTTCAGATTTTGGAAGACAAGAAGACCAAGTTGGTTCGCAGCTGTGAGGAAACGCCCAAACGCATTGCCGAAATTGAAAGGGAATTCGAGAAGGTTGAGTCGGTTTACCTCGGCAAGAAGGCGGAGTATGAGCACACCAGGCAGCTGCATCATTCCCTGGAACAGGGGATCGCAGAACTCGAAGCGAAGATCACGCGCAGCAAAAACCGCATGGGCGAGGTGAAAAACAACAAGGAATACCAGGCGATTCTCAAAGAAATCGCTGATGTTCAGACCGAGATCAGGGAAAAGGAAGACAGTGCCCTGGAACTTCTGGAAACGATTGACCATCTGGGCCGGGAACTCAAGGTGCTGGAAAAGGAAGTCGCCGCCTGCCGGCATAAGGCCGAGGAAGACAAGAAGGACCTGCAGCACGAGGCAGACCTGCTGAAAAGCCGCCTTGGACGGATCGAAACGTTGCAGGAGAAGGTCCGGAGCAAATTGGAGCCCGAGCTCTGGAAGCGGTCCGAGCTCCTGCTGCAAAAGCAGGCAGGAATCGCCGTTGCGGCCGTTGATGGAGGCGTCTGCCAGGTCTGCCATCTCAATATCCCGCCCCAGAAATTCATCGAGCTGCAGCGCGATGAGTCCATCATGCAGTGTCCTAATTGCCATCGGTTCATGTACTGGCCGGGGCATGAGGCCTACGTTGTCTTCGATGATGAGATCGAAGAGCTTTAGCGGATTGATCGGAGAAGGGGGGTGTTCAGTTCGGGGAGGACGTGCCCGACAACCTCCTTTACCCCGTCCCGCATCGGCAATTTGTCTTAAGCATCCCGAAGATGCTTCGCATCTATTTCAAGTACGACCGGAAGCTCCTGACGAGGCTTTGCCACTGCGCCAACGAGGGCCTGCGGATGTTCCTCCGCACGGTGCTCGGTCTGAATGAGGGCATCCTCGGGATGATCATGGTGATCCACACCTTCAGGGATTACGCCAGATTCCACCCCCATCTTCATGCCATCGCCGCCGATGGGCTGTTTCGACCGAACGGGACCTTTATTGCCTGCTTCGAAAAGTTGCGAGTTACCAGTGGCAGTTGCCTGTCAACCGCGGTCCTTTTCGCGTGTCTTCGGGTGTCCACAAAGGACATGAGCAACTGCCCAAAAGGGACCTGAAGGAGTTGGAAGAGATCCTTCGGCAGGCTCAGGACATGCCTTCCGCTCCAAGGTCCCGGCCATGCTCAAGGCTGAAGGCAGAATAAGCGACGTGCTCATCGAAAAGCTCATGGCCCGGCATCACAGCGGTTTCAGCGTACATGCCGGAAATCAGATCGCCAGGGACGACCGGGACGGGCAGAAGGCGCTGGCGGAATACCTCCTGCGGAACGCCTTCTCCGAACAGAAGGCCCGTCCCGGACCCCGATCCGGGATTACCTATATTGAGGACACCGGCAAAGTCCTCTACCGCTCCGCCATGACCCACGGGAGCAACAAAAAGAACCCTGTCCTGAGCTTGTCGAAGGAACTGGTACTCAAGCAGAAGTAGAAGAGGAGAAAGAACTAAGGCTGGGGTCTTGAGACCCGGCGATGAGTCGACGTCCCCCGAGGGCCATCCCGAGACGACCGTGCTCGATGGGTCCGAGCACCAACCTCGGCGGGTACCGTCCAAGACCTGGCGGGAACTCATAAAGAAAATGGCTCAAAAAGCGATTTCCTATCACCTCACCCAAGCCAAAGCATGCCAAGGTCCAGTTCCAGCTCGGGAAAAGGCTCGGCACGGACTTTGGCTGATTTGGCCCAGGCTCCCACACCGATCCATATTCCCGGTTCCAACCGGTAGACTTCCAAGGTCTTCAGGATCGGGTCGATGAGCCAGGCGTACGCTACGTGGTGTTGAGAGTAAATGGGCATCTTCTCGGTTCGGTCAACTCGAGCGGTGCTTGGCGACAAGATTTCGCAAACCCAGTCAGGCGCCACGGAGATCCAATTGTGAGGTTCTTCGATGGGGAATCGTTCCTTCCTCCAGCCCGCCAGGTCAGGAACGAGAACGTCTTCACCAAAAGATATTTCAGGTTCGACGATGATAATCCAGCCACCGGGACCACCACCGCGGCCGAAATCGTAAGGCGGTAAGATTTCGCCTCCCAGGCGGGAAGCAACGATAGTGTGCGTTCGTGACGGTCGAGGAGTAACGATCAACTCACCGTTGATTATTTCGCCGGTCATGTTTTGCGGGATCTCGAAGAGATCCTCGTATACGGCTCTCCTCCTTGCGGGGTCGGTCATGATCCATCCTTTTTCCAGGCTGATGGTCTTTCATTTATTATCTACCTTGCTTCAGAACAGGCAGCAACCAAAAAAGATAATTGCCTGTATAGACAATAAGTTGAATCAGGAAGCGTGAAGGCGACCTTGTTGCCCATGCACCTTCTCTGGTGATCGTATGTCCCGCATCTTCCTCAGCCATTCCAGCATCGACGAACGCGAGGCGGTCGCACTGATGTCCCGAATCGTGCACCATACCGGGGTCTTGAACCGCTGGATGCCTGTGATGCTGCTATTTTCTTTGGCTGCGGCGTGGAAATTCTGCGTGGGCTTGATGTGTTGCGCGAGATGCGCGACAGCGGCGAGAAGAAGCTCTTTGTCATCCTCGGCGCCTCGGGCGCCGGCAAGTCGTCCCTTGCTCCTCACTTATCGATACCGCCACCGCTTCAACGGCTCGAGCATCTCATAGCCGGGTAGGGTGCATTCCATGCACCATTTCGATCAGCCACAGTTGAATGGCTTCCCCGATGAACGCCATAAACGGTGTGCCGTTCGGGCGATGCTGCATTTCAGCGCACCCTCCAATGAATTGGTTGGGTTGAAGATCGTGCGTAAAACGCACCCTACCATTGCAGTTTGCAACATGCGCACCATACGATGGGGAAGAATGGCGACGTACCGGCGGGAAAATCCGAGGGATTGCCCCTATTTCTTTACGGTCGTGAAGTTCCGGCGACTGAATGCCCTCGTTCCAAAAGATCTGCACCCAAATGCCCTGAATGCCGCTGATGGCGGCACGTATCGCGGACGCTTTTACTGGGCGCAGCCACCGCCTTCGGGAATTGTCGTCTCGATTGCGGCCTGGACGCCCAACGAGCCCCCCAAACCCTGCGAATCCGGGATATGGGCAAGCACCTGGTCCTCAGGAAAAGAGTAGTGTTCTTCTATCGTGCGATCTAAAAGCTCCAGTTGTTGGCGTAACTCGGCATGACGATGCGGCGGAAGGGTTTGCATGAGATTTTCGAGCATCGAACGCAGTCGCCGCATGATCTGGATGCTGCCCGCCCCACAATGACGGATCTCGGTGCAAGTAAGGTGCACAAAATCCTCCCAGTTCGGCGTCCGGAAAATGAGCCGCAGTTCGCCCGCCTCATCGCAGAGCTCCTCGCAGCTGACGAGCCGCAGGCCGACCCGCCGAAGGAGACGATGAAGCTGGTCAATGGCGAGCACTGCCGTTGTCGGATCATTGATGGCCGGCGACAATGCTTTAATCGCAATATCGACCAGGATGCGGAAGGCAAAGGTCGGATCCTGATCGACGGTACGTTCGGACCCAAGCGCGACCGCCGCCCGCAGCCGACGGTCATCGATGGCGCCCGCGCCGCCATACAGCCGCAACAACGGTTCATCCGCCGCCACGAAGTCGCCCACCTGGGGGACGAACTCTATTATGCCGTTGGCGTTCCGCGCCAAGGCCACTAATCCATCCAGATCCACGGCTAACACTATGCCCGAGGCTCCCGAGTTGATGACGATCCGGTCAGGGGATACCGGCCTGGCGTACGTTTTCACGGCGCGGGAGGGCCTGGTTGACTCCGGATAGACGCTCTTGATGACCGCCAGACCGGACTCTCCAACACGCTTTGCGATGCTCACGGGACGCAGGAATCTCGCAGCGTAGTCAATCAGATAAAGAAAAACCACAACTGACAACAACCCCAAAGACAGGGCAATGAAGGTATTGAACTGGTGTACGATCTCACCGCCCATCCTGGTCAGAGTTCTCACGGTGAAGAGCAGGGTGAAGACAAAATAGCCGACCGTGAAGCGGATCGCATTGTCCCGCAAAAGCGTGGTCGCTATGATCCGGGGCGTGTACTGCCCCCCTGCGACTTGAATCGCGATGAGCAGCGAACCGAAGGTGAATACCAGGAAAGAAAGATTTAGGGTGACGATCGTATCCAGCGCTGACCGTGCTCCCACCATAGTCAGACCCAAAAATGCGGTCTTTGCGTCAATTTGCCCGGTCTGCAGCAGCCAGCCATCGATTCTGTATGTGATACTGCTGACTACCCAATAAAGCACTACAGCGAAAAAAGGCATGAGCCACAGCGAGTTTCTGACGTAGCTTTTGATGAGGTAGTGCCGATTCCATGGCATTTTAGATTCTCCCTCAAAGGGTCAGGCGCAGCCGACGTTCAGCGCTCCTCGGATATGCTCCTTCAACTCGGCCTGCCAGTTGGCGAGGACGGTAAGGGCTGCGACCGTGAGCATCTCCGTGATGGTCGAAGACGGATGTCAACTACCCGTGGTACTTCCGCAACGGCTCGCGCACCGGCCAGCGGCTCGGCAGCAGCTTGTCCGCCGGTTTGGCGAAACGGCAGTGCAGGGTCCCGAGCCGCTCGAAGGTTATCTGAATCTCGGCGCCCGGGTCGATGAAGTCGTCGTGGTCCAGGCCGGTACAGTCGGGGATGGTGCCGAAGCCCATCACGGAGCCGGGCTTGGGAGGAGCCATGAACCCCAACCACGCGAACACGTCTTCGGCCTTGTGGCTGATCTCGGATGTTGATCCCTGGTACTTCAGTTGCCCATTCACCAGGACCGTAACCTTGAGGTTGTAAGGATCGCCGACTTCATCGGGGGTGACCAGATAAGGCCCGAGCTGGTTGCCCTTCGCCATGTCCTTCGTTAAGCAGAATCCGCCCACGAACTCCGTGGCCTGGACGTCGCGGGCCGAGATGTCGTTGAAGATGCAGAAGCCCGCCACCGGTTGCTTTTCGTTCCCATACACGACGGCGAGTTCGGGCTCGACGTCCAGCCGCGACGTGTAAGCCGGCCAGGGAACGGTTTCCCCGTCGCCCACGATGGCGTTCATGTTGCACTTGTAATAGGACAGCGGCTCGGGCTGACCGGCAGACGACTTCGGTTTCGGGGCCATGACGGCTTTCGCGAACGCCTGCAACAGCGGCGCGGTCTGCGGGTTATCCTTCTCATACTTCATGAGGGTTTCGGCAGAGTTCTTGAGATGCCTCGGTGTCAGGCCGAAGTCGAACAGGGCGGCGACCTCAATCGGCTCCAACAGGCGTACGGTCTCGACCGGGAAGCGTTCGCCGCTACCGAGCTCTCCGAGGTGCTCCTGGCCCCAGGCAAGCAGCTCCCTGGCCCCCCGCTCGCTTTCGGGGAGACTGGCCAGGTAGGATCGGCTGTCGGACAGGTGGGGGGAGGACTTCCCCGCTTTGCTTTGCAAAACGTCGAACGAGACAGCTTGATCGCCGACAACGACGCCGAGACAAGGGTTATGCGAATCGGTGGTGGTGAACCGAATCAGTTTCATGATGGGTTTCCTTTCTGTGTCTGAACTGGTTTAGTGTTCGACCTCGATTTCTTTCGCCTTCACCAGCTGATAGATGGCGTCGAAGCACTCGCTGCGTCATGGTATTCCCGCACCCGGAACATCCACCTCGACAACATGGAAGCTCGCGCTCGGATTTCGGTGGATTTCTGCCGGATCGTGGGAGCCCGACGCACAGATGAAGAGGTGCCTCCGCTGCGGCCCGCCCAACATGACTGCATAGGCGTGGGTGTCCACCTGGATCCGATCCGTGATCTCCCCGCCCTCGCGGACGCGCACCACGCTGTCCCTGCCCTCGGGATTGGCACACCACACGGCCCCCTGGGCGTCGAGGCAGATGCCGTCGGGGCCAACGGACGAGGGCAACTGCGCCCAGACCCGCCGGTTCCCGAGAGAGCCGTCCTCCTGGATGTCGAAGGCGGTCAGACGATGGCCGAGCGTCTCTCCGACGATGAGCGTTCGTCCGTCGGGGGTGATCACCATGCCGTTCGGGAAGAAGAGCTTGTCGGCAACCACGGACGCTCGAGCATCAGAACCGACGAGGACGATCACGCAGGTTTCGACGGGCCTGGCCGCCGGATCAAAGAAGTTGTAGCCGATGTCCCCCACGTACAGGCGGCCTTTGGCGTCCACGATACCGTCGCTCAAGCAGAACTCGGTCAATCCGCTGATGTCGGCCGCCTCTTGCAGGCAGGCTTCGGCTTGGCGGTAAATCCGGCGCTGAAACGCGTCACCAACCACGACCGTCCCCTCGGGAGTGAGCCCGAAGCTGTTCGGGATAAATGGGAGTTCCAGTACCGATGTGACGAAACCTGTGAGGTCCACAGTCTTGATCCGCTTATCGTGGATGTCGAGGAACCACAGCTTCCCGTCGTGCCAACGGGGACTCTCCGTGAACTTGAGGCCCTTTGTGGAATCAACCAGTGTCTTGATGTCAGACGTCATAGCGTATTTTCTCCCTGGTGTTTGGATCCTGCCTACAGATGTCTCAGGATTAGGCCCGATTGACGAATGCCAGGATCAAGTCGGTGATCGCCCGAGTCACATGCCCCTTGCCGGAGAGGTCATTGCAGAAGAGCACCTCGCCGGTGCGGAAGCGCCGCGCTTCGCCGTCGCTGGTCGCCACTTCTCCTTCGCCCGACAGGACGACGACAATGTATGGTTGGGGGGCGTTGTGGGCGGGCGCCTCCGTCCCGGCGGGGAACGAGATGACGCACATGGTCGTAACAGCCCCTAAATCGCTCATCTGCCCCGTGGGGTTCGGCGGCGGGCCCACGGCAAGCTCATGGTCCGGTATGTCCTGGACGCCGAAGTGCGTCTCGCCCCGTTCGTCCGCACTGATCATGGGAAATTTCATAACTATTATCCTTCTCGGGTATGGTGGCTTAGCTCCTTGAGTGACTTCAGTATTCGACTTCGATCCCTTTCGCCTTCGCCACCTGGTAGATGGCGTCGAAAGTCCCTGGTGTATCCCAAGGCGCGTCGGGGGGGTCGTTGCGGGACTCGCGATACGCCCGTTCGACGTTCATGTATAGCCGCGCCGGGGCGCGCCACTCGCCGTAGGGGCCAAACTCGATGCGCTTGGCCGCATCCAGGGAAGTGAGTTCGGCATCGAAGCACTTCTTCGACTCGTCCCGGACATACTGAAGGTACGCTTTCATCTCGGTGGCCCCTTCGATCCCGCACAGCGGACCGTGGCCGGCGACGATGACTTCCGGGTTGAGCTGAACGAGCAGATCAATGCACTGGAACCACTTTTCGTATGATCCCGTCCAGCCCATCGGCGTACACTGCCGGAACAGGACGTCTCCGGCGAACACCACGCGCTCCCTGGGAACATGGATGATCGTGTCCCCGACCTGATGGCACGGCCCGACATAGATCAAGTGGACCTCGGTGCCGTCGAGGTCGAGCTCGTAGCGAGTGTCGAAAAGAGTCGTCGGCAGGACGAGTTCGACGCCGTCGAGGTTATAGTCTTCCAACAATTGCAGCCCCGCAGCCGCGACGCCGGGGTGGACCGCCTGCAGCGCCTGGCGCGTGTGGACATCGGCCACACCGTGCAGCAATTTCTGAGTCTCCTCTGGATTGGCCACGTGCTTCATCCGTTCGGGCACCGAGCGGTGGGCGATGATCTCCGCGCCCTCGAAGAGTTGATTGCCCCAGACGTGGTCACCGTCTTCGTGGGTGTTGATGACGCGTTTGGGCATGGCGGGCCACACTTTGCTGAACATCTCGATCATCTGCCGCGCATGGGGCAGGTCCGACTGCGTGTCGATTACAACCCCTCCGCCTAGATTGATGAGACCTGAATTGGCGTCACACACGCGGTTCTTCTCGTTCAACACCGCAAAACAGTGGTCGCTGACTTGTTTCATCTCCATTTGGGTTCTCCTATTGCAGATCCGCGAGCAGCCGCTGAAATTCCCTGGACTGTTTGACAATCCGATGTGCGGCATCCTTCAGATGGTCCACCTCTTCCGGCTTCAGGGCAAAGGAAGTCGGAAGCCTTTTGAGGGCACTGCGTTCCGCATCGTCTTCCAGAGAGTCGAATCTCACCTCAATCAGGTAGAACTCGATGTCTCCGCAAGCGCCTGGCTCGGTCGAGATCGGACCGGAGGCGCAACGCCCCCGTCGGATTTCATCTGCCCAGCGGCCGAAGCTTTCACTCAGCAGCGCCACCGTCTCCCTGTTGTACCGCTCGATGGCGATGGACGAGTATGAATCGAGCATGGCGACAAAGGGGGGGACCTTTTCCCACCGGTCCCACTTGTCATCGATTTCGGTCTCGGCATTCACCACCATAAAGACGATCTTGTGTACGTTTTCCATCCCGTTGGCCTTCAACGTGCTCCAGGGATCACCCATCAGCGTGACTCGCTCCAGCAGGGCTCGAAGACCCAGGTTGTCGGCAACGCCTCCGTCCACCAAATGGATGTATGGCTTCTGCTTGGAATCCAGAAAGGGCAGCATGTTGTTGGCCAGGTCCAAACGGCGGGAGGCAATGTCCCTGGGCGGGACCATGGTCTCTGCCAGCGCCGGCGGCATCTGGTAGCCGCACCCGCCGGCGTGGTTGCGCAAGGTGATGGGACTCAACACCAGGGGCACGGCCGAGGAAGCCGCGCAGGCTCGAGCCACGGGAAACGAAAAAAGGTCGGAACAGATCGCATCGAATGTGTCCTGAACAAAGGAGAAGCGGGTACCATGGACCATGTCCGTGGCGTTGATCACAATCATTGGCTCTTTCAGCGTGAGTAGATCACCGAACGTCTTTCCTTCGAAGACATGCTTGCCGTAATATTCCGCGGCCAGGTCGCTGCGATCATAGTATGCGGAGAAGAGCTTTCCCCAATTGATGGGGTTGAAGAGTGTGGCATGGGTAAGGTCGCCCTGGATGTTCTTCTTGAGGAACCGGGGTTCGAACTCCTCGAAAGTCCGATCCCTGAATAGCCCATAGTAGGCCGCCGTAAAGCTCCCACCGGATACTCCGGAGATCCAGTCCACTTCGTCCAGCAGCCGCCTTTGCCGACCGCGGATGGTGACGCCTGTATCCCGCAAGGTTTCGAGGACGCCGTAAGAAAAGGCGGCAGCACGGGTCCCCCCACCGGAAAAAGTGAGCATGAGCAGCAACTGGTCGTCATTGGCAGGATCAATGAGGTTTCTGCCCCGATAGCCGCCCTGAGGGTCGACCTGTCTCACGGCCTGATTGACGGGGTAGTGGGCGCAACCGACGGCAACGGAGAGGAGGAGCAGCCCACCCAAAATGAGCAAGGAACGCGGGCACCAGTGCGGTCGAGTGTCTATGCCCGGATTATCGCAACAAGCTGGATACATATAAGAATCTCCCGATGAGAAATAGGCGTCAGACAATTTCAGAGGGCGGGCACGGTTCGACCGTGCCCACGCCGCACAGGTAAACTGCACTTTCCGGTAGCGGGCGCTTTCCCCCTGCCCCCTTCAACCGGAATCCATGGCACATCAATAGCCCGCAGGCGGTTTGACCACACGCCGGGGGAGCGGGTCGCCCGATGACGGGATCCAAATCTGGAAGTCGACGTCCTGGGTCCGGGCAGCGAGATGCGCGCAGGGCACGTCCATGATGACCGTACGCTCCACCTCTTCGACGGATTGGACGCGCTTTCCGATCTCCATGGGAAGCCTGGACAGCAACAGCATGGCCAGGGGCAAGCGCATCTTGAGGTCCGAAAGGAGATGCGTCACCGCTCCGTCCAGGTCTCCCGGCCTGGACGATTTTGCATAGACTTTGTCTTTTTCGTGGAACACGACAATGTCTTTGCCATCGAACGTTACAAATCCTCTTTCGCCGTCACTGCGCTCGATGTCCGACCGGAAACGGTCGGGGCGCTTGAGCGTGATCCTGCGAATCTCCCCGAACTCGATCGATTGCCCGGATGCCTGCACCACGTCATACCCATCGCGAATCGTGACGCTGAACTGTGCGCTCTGGGAAAGGAAATCGGCGGCGCGCTTGAGCAGGGCCATCGCCTCGCTCGAGCCGGCGGGAGCTCCCGAGCCCTTCTCCTGCGCCGCGATCGCCGCGACCGGAGCCATCAGGAAGCTCAGCACCAGGACCCATCCAATCAGGAATTTTCTGTCTGTCATCGTGGTCTCCTTTGCTTTTGGTTTTGGGTTGCTGGACAGAATTTGCCGGAGAAGCACCTGGGCATCCCGGTACTCCGCATGCCTGCCGACGATGGCCTTCAGTATCGCGACGGCTTCAGCGGTCTCACCCTTTTGGTGCAGATAATAGGCAAGTGTGTACGCATACCGGGGCTCGTCGGGACGAAGAGTGCTCGCCTCCCTGCAAAACCCGACGGCTTCTTCGAACCGGTCCCCGGAGAGCAGGATGCAAAGGCTGTAAGCAGCCTGGGCCATTTGGGGATCGTGTTTCACAGCTGATTTGAGATGACTTTCCGCCTGCTTCCGGTCGTTCTGTTCCGCCTTGAGAAGCCCCAGGTTGAAATGGGCCGCGGCGTTGTCGGGCGCTATCCCGAGAGCGGCCTGGAGCGAGGCTTCCGCCTTTTCGACCTCCCCCAGCCGCGCGTAAGCGATAGAACGGTTTACCAGAACCATGACGGCACGGGGCTCGATCCCCAGGGCCCGGTCATACGAGACAACCGCCTCCTTTAGAGCCCCACGGTTGAGACAATAATTGCCCAGGTTGTAGTGACTGGACCACTGGTCCGGCCGCACCGAAAGAGATGCCAGGACTTCCTCATCAGCCTTCCTGATGCTCTGCGCGAACCGACCCTCGACCTTGAGATCGGGATAGGATGACAGAGCCGCCGCGGCACGGATGCGGACGAGCCGGGTCGCATCGCCGGTAGCTGCGACGAGCGTCTGCAGATTCTCCTGCGACGGGATCGCCGCGAGGGATTCCATGACCGCGGCCCGGACCAAGGGGGAAGGGTCATGCGACGCCTTGAGCAATGTCTCAACGAGCTTCGGCTCCAACGATGCCGGGATCAGCCGGATGAGGGATGCAGCAAAGACTTCGTCCCGCTCCGGGCTGGCGATGTATTGAAGCATCTCCTCCCGCCTGCTCCAGTCACGCTTTCTCGCAGAATCGATGAGACCCGCTCGTTGGAGCAGGGGCGCCTGGTAGTCGCGAGCGCGCCATTCCCGAACCAACTGGTCGGCCCAGGCCGCGTCCTTCTCGGTGTGGCAGAGGCTGCAGGCGTTCGGCGAATGGTAGGCCATCGTCGCCGCGGGAGCCGGTGGCAGCATGGAGTGGTCGCTTCGGTTCATGCGGGCGAAGGAGGTCATCGGCATGTGACAGGAGACGCATCGATTCCCCGCCGATCCCTCCTCGTGACGCGTGTGGGCCGATCCGTTGCTCACGCGCTCTTCGTGACAAGGGAGGCAGGCCTTGTTGGCATCTTCCGCACTCTTGAAGCGGTAGCGGCCGCTGGAGGTGTGGCAGTGCATGCAGTCGAGCTTCCCCGATTTGACGCAGGGGCTCATGAGCCACGAGGTGTAGGTGTAGTTCTCTCCCAGATCGCGACCGTCCGGGTAGTAGTCCGGGCTCTCGAGGGTGACCAGGCCGAAGTGGTCGAAGAACCTCCCCCCCGGAGGGTAGGACAGGGTCAAGGGAGCGGTTGTCTTGGCATGACAGGAAGCGCAGAGATGGTTGCGCTGCTCCGTGGTCATGGTCTTGGTGCTGATGATTTTCGGGTCGGATAGCGGCTGTCCCTTTGGCGCTTCCCGGGCAATCTGGTTGTGCTCGGCGGACGGGCCGTGGCAGGTCTCGCAGTTGATTCCCGGCTCCGCCCAGACCGTGCGGAAGGTGTCGGTCTTGAGGTCGTAGTTCGTGGAAAGCTGGCTCACATGGCAGCTGTAGCACGCGGTGTTGGAGGTGTAGGGCCATTCCTTCCAGTTGAAGGGCTCCTCCGGGCGCTGGTCGCCCGGGAAGTGCCGCACGCCGCTCGCCGCCATGTCGATCCACTCTTTACTGGTCACATCGTAGGCGACGGGAAGGCTCTGGAGCCTCCCCTTCTCCAGCGGGGTCAGAAAGTAGAAGACGTTCTTCCCACCCAGGGCATGTTCCATTGGGTATTTCTTCGTCCCTCCAGGCCCTTTTTCATGCACCCATCCCTGCCCCTTGCCGATCTCGGCCCGGTAGCGATACAAGCCGATGACCAGGTCTTCCTTCTGCGGGGTGAGCTTCTCCTTCGCCAGAGCCTCGCTGTATGGCTGCATGGCGAGCCCATGGAAGGAGGTGGACCAGAGCTGGTAGAACCGCTCGTGGCACTCCCGGCAGCTCTGGGAGCCCGCGAATCCCTTGGCCTCTGCATTCCGCCGGGGCTCATTCCCAAAGGCGGGACACGCGGCCAAATCGCAGAAAAGCAAAACACCCACGGCCACAGCCAGCAAGGCAACGATGTTCAACTTCGACCTGGCGGCGTGCATTCTTTGTCCTTCTTGATCCCATTCCATCATCAGTCCTTGACCTGGAACGGCCTCTGCCTGCTCTGGTCAGCCACCGGCGCTCCTTACGGCGCCGATTTGGACATGTATTGGCGTGGAGCAGCCCTTAATCCGACATCGCCTTCTTATGAGCGGCTTCCGCGCGGAGCTTGCTCTCCTCGGCTTTGTCGGCCTGCTTCATTTCCTTTATGTCAATGGTGACCTTGTCGATTCTCCCGTTGAAGTTATAGGGTGCTTCAATGCCATAGTCCTCGGTGACCGGCGTCTCTCCATCCTCGCCGACGTCGGCGCCTTCGTCACCCGAAAACACCATGGGCTGCGTTCGCTCAATCCGTCCCTCGGCGACCTTCCTGTCATTGACGAAGATCGTCCCCAGGCCGCCCTTGGCCAGCCCGCCGCCGTCGTAGGCGAATTCGTAGCGAATGGTGGCCTTCCCGGCAGGTACCGGATCTTTTGCGGCAATGGTGAAGCGCGCCAGCCCGAGGAAGTTGTAATGATAGGTCGGCTTGCCGTCCTTCAGATACAGACTCCAGCCGCCAAACCGCCCGGCCTGGGCCAGGACCACGCCGTTGGCGCCGCCTTTGGGAATTTCCACCTCCGCCGTGATTGTGTGAGAGCGGTTCTTGGTGTTGATGAACACGTTCTCGGACATTCCGGTCATGCCCTCGTAGACCGTGAGCGAGGTGCGGCCCGCCATCAGGTCGGGCCGCCCGACGAGAGCAGCGTTGAAGCGCTCAACACTGCGGTCATCGATAGGCAGCACGTTGTACTTGACCGCTTCCTTCATGAACAGGTCCTGCATCTCCTTGAGCTTTGCCGGGTCCTTTCCCGCCAGGTCGTTGGCCAGGCTGAAGTCGGCCCGCGTGTCGTAGAGCTCCCAGACATCCTTTTCGAGAGGTGCCCGGGGCTTCTGCTCCCAGGGCGCCTTGTGAATGGTGCCGGCTAGCCAGCCGTCGTGATAGATGGCGCGGTTTCCGAAAATCTCGAAGTACTGGGTCAGGTGGTTGTCCTTCGCCTTCCCATCATTGAAGGAGCCCAGCATGCTCACCCCTTCGATGGGGGCCTGGGCGACGCCGTTCACCGCCTTCGGTTCGGGAAGGCCCGCCGCTTCCAGGATCGTTGGGGCAATATCGATCACATGGTGCCACTGAGAACGAACCTCGCCCTTTGCCTTAACCTCTTTCGGCCAGTGGACGACCATGCCGTTCCGCGTTCCGCCGTAGCTCGAGGCAACCTGCTTGGTCCACGCGAACGGGGTGTCCCCCGCGACGGCCCATCCGGCGGCATAGTGATTGTACGTGCTCGGAGCGCCAAGCTCGTCATAGTGCTTCAAGACATCCTGGACCGATTCCACAATCCCGTTGAAGAAGGTGTTCTCGTTGAACATGCCGGCCATGCGCCTTCCGCGCTCGCGCCGTTGTCACCCACGATGTAGAAGATCAGCGTGTTGTCGAGCTGGCCCAGGTCGCCGATGGCGTCCACGAGCCGGCCGATCTCGGTGTCCGTGTACTCGGAGAACCCGGCGAACACCTCCATCTGGCGAGTGAAAAGCTTCTTCTCGTCCGGCGTGAGCTTCTCCCAGTCCCTGATCGCTTCCGGCTTCGGTGGGAGCTTCGTCCCCGGGGGCACGACCCCCAGCTTGATCTGGCGGGCGAGGGTCTCTTCCCGCAGCTTGTCCCACCCCTGGTCGAACTTGCCCCGGTACTTTTCGATCCATTTCCTGGGGACGTGGTGCGGCGCGTGGGTTGCCCCGGGCGCAAAGTAGATGAAGAACGGTTTGTCAGGGGTCAGGGACTTCACGGATCGCACCCACTTGATGGCCTGATTCGTCATGTCGGTCATGAAGTGGTAGTTTGGACCCTCCGGCAGCTCGATCTTGATCATGCCATCGTAGACGGCCGGCGCCCACTGGTTGGTCTCGCCGCCCATGAAGTCGTAGAACTTGTCGAAGCCGTTGCGGGTCGGCCAGCGGTCGGTGGGTCCGGACGGGCTGATCTCCCACACCGGCGTCTCATGGTTCTTGCCGAAGTGCGCCGTCGTGTAGCCGTTGTAGCGCAGCATCATCGCCAGCGGCGCCACCTTGTCGGAGCGCTGGGCAGTGTTGCCGGGGTAGGCCGTCGCCGTTTCCGTGATCGAGCCCATGTTGTTCATGTGGTGGTTGCGGCCGCTGAGCAACGCCATCCTTGTCGGCGCGCAGAGGGCGGTCGTGTGGAACTGGTTGTACCGGAGCCCGCTGTTGGCCAGCCGGTCCACCGTCGGCATGTGGAGGGGCCCGCCGAAAGCGCTGGACTGGCCGAATCCCATGTCATCGATCAGCACGATGAGGACGTTGGGCGCTCCAGCCGGTGCCTTGACCTCGAACCGCGGAGGCGGTGGAGGGGCATTCCGGACATCGAGCACGGTGCTGTGCGGGTACTGGGGTTCGTGGATCGGCAGCGTAGTGCGATCCGGTTCCGTCTGTGACAGGGCCGATGCCGCGCACACCAAGCTTAATGCGAGAATGAATGCGGCCATTGCTGTTCTTTTCTTCATAAACCATCTCCTTTCGATCTCAAGCAAGGCACTCCGTGGGCAGCGCCATAAGCAAGTCTCTTGCTCCTAAAACGCCAACACCGCCTTGAACCAGACGTGGTCACCGCTGAGGCGGTTGTTGACGTCGATCTCTGGGAGCCATTTCACCTCGGCCAAGACGGTATGACCGCAGATTGGCGGAGAGACGTAGGAGACAACCGGTCCAATGCCCTGGGTGCGGCCTTTGAAGGAACCGAGCACGGCACCGGAACCGCGGTCGCTGGTGAACTGCTCCCAGTAGAAGGCGTTGAAGCCGACTCCGATGACCCCGTACTTGGATAGGGGCAAGTGCTCGGCAACGGTCAAGTCCAGGTGGAAAACGTCACCGCTCTGGCAGTCCGTGGCGTCGTTCTCGGCGTTGAAACCCAGGCCGGCGAAGGCTGATATTTCCAGGCCGATTTTGGAGCTCAGGTAGCTGAACGAGACGACGGGCTCGAAGGTCCAGTAGTTGAGCCCCACGTTGGCCAGTTCGCCCTCGGTGTATTCACCTGTCGGGGCATAGATGTTGAGCCGCACGTCCCATTTGAAATCGTCCTTGTTCCAGGCGAGCCAGAAGGGGATGAGCGTGATGTCGCCGATGCCGTTCGCCGTGTCACGCCTGCTGACGGAACGGTCGCGTTGAGGGAGCCTCTTGTTCAGGTCAACGTCCCCTTTCACTTCGACCCAAACATACGGAACGAGCATCGCAGCCGCGAATTTGCCGTCGAAAATGCCGAACGGGCTCCTGTAGGCGAAGCCGACCACGTCGGCGTAGGTGGTCACCTCAAGGTTTGCCGCGACGAGGCCGCTGACCGGAAGCTCTCTTCCACCCCCGGCGGACCCGTTATAGTAATTGAAGAAGTTGAGAACCACGAATCCAGGGGGAGCGGTATCGATGAAAGAGGCCATGCCGCCGGGGGTATAGTGGCCCATCCCATTCTCGGCCGCGGAGACCACGGGGGGTTGCACGGTCGCAAGCCAGACCCCCCATGCCAGGCCCATGAAAACCAGTACTCTCTTCATAGACTCAATCCTTTCTCAATCCCCTTGGTCAACACCACGCCGACAATGGCTCAGAGCTCTCGCTCCTGAGTCCTGTAATCGATGAGCTCCCCTTCGTTTTTCACTTCCTCCAGAAGTTCTTCCTCAAGCTCCTGAAGGAGTGTGGCAAACTCGTTCCGATAGGCCGGCGCCTCTTCTGCCATGGACCGCGACCAAGTTTCGAGGGCAGCCAGACATTCCCGAACATCCTCGCACAAGGACCGAAATGACTCGCTCCTGCCGTACAGGCGCCCCAGGGATTCACGGTGCTCCGGAAAGCGGGCCATGATGAGATCAAGTGACGAGGTGCCTCTGTTCATTGACAATCCCCTCTGTCGGTCACTCCTATTTTTGATTTCGCACTTTGAGCGGTAAGAGGATATATAAGGAGTCAATCGATTCAAAGGTTACGTACGGTATGTAACGGTTACTTTGACCGACAGAGTTCGATCTGCACATGCATGTGACAACCTGTGACATGATGTGAAAGCTTGACGGCTCAACGTCTGTCCCGAGCATGGATTGCCAATGAGTTCAGAGCGGTCGGACGCCCCCTCAACTGTCGCTACCCAAGACGTGGGGGTCTCCGAGGAAGCCATCAAAGGTCAGCTCGCAAGACTCCTCGCAAGCCCGGAGTTTGCCAGGAGGCCTGTTCTGCGGAATCTTCTCTCCTTTGTTGTGGAGAAAGTCCTGGCCGGGAAAGCTCATGAGGTCAAGGAATACACGGTGGCCATCGAGGTTTTCGGCCGGAGGGAGAACTTTGACCCGTCCAGGGACTCCATTGTACGCATCCAGGCAGGGCGACTTCGTCGGGCGCTGGAACGTTATTATGCATCCTGTAGCGGCCACGATCCGGTGAGGATCGAAATACTCAAGGGAAGCTATGTTCCGACGTTTCACAAGCTCAGCGCCAGTGACCCCGGCAAGGGAAAAGCCTGGGCCGAATGGGGAGGAGCCAGACCCACGGAATCCCTTGGACCGACGGTGGCCGTCATGCCCCTGGCCAACATGACGAACGACCCGGGACAGGAGTACTTCGCCGACGGATTGACGGAGGAGTTGACCCATGAGCTTGCACGGTTCCAGTACCTGAGTGTTGTGGCCAGTTACTCGACCATTCAGCTGAAGAATGAAAAAGCCGGCGCAAGGGAGATGGCTCAGAGGCTGGGAGTTCGGTTTCTTCTGGAGGGAGGAATGCGCAGGGATGTCGATACCATCAAGATTTCCGTTCGATTGATCGACACGGCGACCGAACTGCAAGTCTGGGAGGGGCAATACCGGCGGGAGCTCAAAACCGAAAACCTGATCGCCTTGCAGGAAGAGATCGCCGGCAAGGTGGCGGGCAAGATCGGGGACCTGTTCGGAGTCATCTCGTTGCGCATGTCCCGAGAATCTCAAAAAAAACCTCCCGACAGTCTGAACACGTATGACGCGTTTCTGAGATATTTTCACTATAATATGTGCTTATCATCGGAGTCCTTTGCCGCGGCATTTAGAGCATTGGAAGACGCTGTCGCCGAGGAGCCGGAAAACGGACTGGCATGGTCCCTTCTCGCACACCTTTATGCGTATAATTATGCTTTGGAATACTCTCCGGCCGACAAATCCTTTGAGACGGCCGCGGCCATGGCCCGCAAAGGGGTTGCCCTGGATCCTGGAAACCAGCTGGCCCATCTCATTCTGTCTTTTGTCTTCTTCTTGCAGAACGAACGGGACAGCTTCTTTCGGGAGGCGGAGATCTCCTTTGGCCTAAACCCCAACAATCCCTCCTGCACCTCATGGGTTGGATGGGCGAGGGCATTGTACGGGGATTGGGAGCCGGGTCTTGCGCTGCTGGCAAGAGGGATGCGGCTGAACCCCCATTGCCCGGGTTGGTATCATGCCGCACCGTATTTCGACTACTATCGGCAGGGAAAGTACCCGGAAGCGCTTGGAGCGGCCAGACAATTCAACCTGCCGCAGCTCTTCTGGGACCCTCTCCTGCTGCCGGCAGCTCTGGGTCAGATGGGAAGAGAACCGGAGGCTCGAGCCGAAATCGACAGACTGCTTGCGTTGAAGCCGGATTTTTCCTCTCGTGGCTCCTACCTGATCAGCATGTACGTCAAGACCCCCTCCCTGATCGAAGCGATACTCGACGGTCTTCGAAAAGCGGGTCTAAAGAATTGAATCATTTCTTTCCCCCTGGATCCCCACTAAGATATTGATTTCATATGTGAACAACTGGCATAATATCCTTCGAACTGAGACGGCCTTCCCCCTGAGTTCCAAACAAAGAGGGTGCTGAGAACATGCCGTACCATCGAACTGGGGGGGATCAGTACAGCAGGAAAAGAGTTGCGATTTTGAGTGCCGTGTAATATGAAATTGGCACCTCTCGGGGTGCCATGATTTCTGTAGCTTTACGATTCCCTGGGAACTTGCGCGAAGAGGGTAGGGTACCATGTCAACTTATGGTTTGAGGATTTTTGCGGGGAACAGCAACCCGGCACTGGCCGGGCAGATTTGCGAGTCCCTGGGGATTGCGCTGGCACGCTCCATGGTTTCCACCTTCAGTGATGGAGAGATCAGGGTGGAAATCAGTGAGAATGTCCGAGGGGCGGATGTCTTTATTGTTCAGTCCGGATCCCGTCCGGTCAACGATCATTTGATGGAGCTGCTGGTGATGATCGATGCCCTGAAGCGGGCTTCGGCACGGCGCATCACGGCGGTCATCCCCTACTACTGTTACGCTCGACAGGACCGCAAGAACAAGCCGCGAGTGCCCATCACGGCTCGGCTGGTGGCTGATCTGATCAGCCGGGTGGGCGCCCATCGCATCCTCACCATGGACCTTCATGCGGGCCAGATTCAAGGCTTTTTCGATATCCCGGTGGACAATCTCTATGCCTCACCGGTCATTCTGCCGTATATTCGCGAGCGCTTCAACAGCGAGCTCGTGATCGTTTCTCCTGATGCCGGTGGGGTGGCTCGCGCGCGAGCCTATGCCAGACGGCTTCACGCCGGTCTGGCGGTGATCGATAAGCGCCGCTCGGACGTGAACCAGGCGGAAGCCCTGAACATCATCGGAGAAGTCGACGGCAAGACCGCTATCGTGCTCGACGACATGGTGGACACCGCCGGAACTCTGGTGGAGGCCGTCAAAACCCTGCTGGAGCGCGGCGCAACGGCTGTCCATGCCTGCGTGACCCATCCCGTGCTGTCGGGACCGGCCGTGACTCGACTGGAGCAAAGCGCTCTCGAGAGTCTGATTGTCACCGATACCATCCCGCTCAGCCCTGAAGCCGCCCGATGCCGGAAAATTGAGTGCCTCCCCTCCTGCCGCCTGTTTTCTGCCGCCATCAGAAATATTCACAATGAGGACTCCATCAGCGGCTTGTTCGAAATACTCCACTAGTGGGAGTAGTCGGCGGTGACATGAAACCAGCCTTCGTCTATGGCCTCGACGACCGCCTGCCGTTGAAGTACGCTCTGCTCTACGGGCTCCAGTGGGCAGTTATCATGTTCCCGGGGTTGATCGTGGTGGCCCGTCTGAGCGGCATAGCCCTGCAGCTGGAAATCGAGAAGGAAGTCCGCTTTTTTCAATTCACCCTGCTGACCTGCGGTCTTTTCACCACCGCCCAAAGCCTTTGGGGGCATCGCTACCCTCTCCTGGAGGGCCCGTCCACGGCGTTGCTGCTTACCTTGATCGTGCTGGCCCCATGTGGCCTCCAGGCCATTCAGGGAGGCTTGATTGCGGGCAGTGTCATTCTCATCGCACTGTTTCTAATCGGTCAACTGAAGCGCATCATTGCCCTCGCCACGCCGAATGTAGTGGGGGTCATCCTGCTGCTGATTGTGTTTTCCCTGCTCCCGCATCTGACACGACTCATGGCAGGCGTCGACGCCCAACACCCCCATGGCGATCTGACGATCTTTCTGGTCAGCCTCTCGCTGGTTCTGATCATGGCGAGCTTTTCCCACTGGTTCAAAGGCTTCTGGAAAACCATTGCACTGTTGCTGGGGATGGTCATGGGGAGCGCTTTCTTCTTCGTGGTGGGACCGCCGGATTGGCACGAACTGCAGACGGCCCGCTGGCTTTCCGTGCCGACCGAGGTGGTCCCCTCCTGGCCGAGTGCCTACTATCCGGCTTTGGCGGCGTTCACCTGCACCTACCTGGCGGTGGTGGTGAACAGCCTCGGCAGCCTCCACGGGATTGCCACCCTGACCGACCAGGAGCGGCTTCCCCAGTCGATCGATCGTGGCATCCTGGTCAACGGGGTGGCCGGCATCTGCTGCGGTCTCACCGGGGTGGTCGGGATGGTCAGCTACAGCATGAGTCCTGGTGTCATTCTGGCCACCAGGGTTGCCAGTCGCTATGCTACGGCTTATTGTGGAGCCCTGCTCATGGTCGCTGCCTTTGTGCCCAAACTGGCTGCCCTGCTCGCTCTCATTCCCGCCCAGGTGGTGGGAGCGGCCCTCTTCGTCGCCATGGGCGTGCAGGTAGGCGCGGGGCTCGCCATTGTGGCTTCGGGAGAAATGACGAGTCGTGATTACTTTGTGGTTGGTCTGCCGGTGATGTTGGGCACCTGCGTTGGGTTTTTGCCGGAAGCATTGCTGGCCTCGCTGCCGGTCGGTGCCCGGGTGATCCTTGGGAACGGTTTGGTTGTGGGCATCCTGCTGGTTTTGCTCCTGGAACATGGCCTGCTGCGCAAGATCGGCAGAGATTCGAAACTGGAGAGTCATTCATGACGGACAAAAACGTGGTATCCTGCCCCCAGTGCGGGACTGCTGTCCACATCTATCGCAACCCTTTTCTGACGGTGGATATCATCATTCGCATGGAGCCGGGCACGGTGGTTCTCATTGAACGGAAGAATCCTCCCTACGGCTGGGCCCTGCCCGGCGGCTTTGTGGACTACGGGGAAAGCGTGGAAACGGCCGCACAACGGGAAGCAAGGGAAGAGACCGGGCTGGAGGTGGAAGCCCTCGAACAGTTTCGCGTCTATTCCGAACCTGCTCGGGATCCCCGCCATCACACGGTGAGCGTCGCCTTCACCGCCGTCGCCGTCGGGACTCCCAAGGCGGCTGACGACGCCAAACGCGTCGGGGTCTTTCGGGCGGAAGAACTCCCCGACATGCTGGCATTCGATCATGCCGAAATTTTGAGAGACTATTTTCGCAGTGAGGACGGTAGCGATTGAACAACCCGAGGAACGAATCGACCGCGCGATCACCGATTGATCTGCCTGAAGAGAAAGTCAGCTCGGTTTCTTCCTGGTTGTGCGATCGAGAAGGATCTTGCCGGGAACGCCCCCAATGGTTGATCAAGGAACAACCCCTGACCATTCACCTGAATGGTCGTGAAATGGTGACCCTGCTTTGCGCCGGCCACCATCTGAAGGAACTCGCGGCAGGCTTTCTCTACGCCGAAGGATTTCTCGAACGGGTAGACGATCTCGACCAGCTGGAAGTGAACGAAACCGAAGGGCACGTCCACGCCACCATCCGCACCGACGTATCGCTGCCGGAACGACTCTGGATGAAACGCACGGTCACCTCCGGCTGCGGCAAGGGTTCGCTTTTCTATTACTCGCTGGATGCGCTCTTGAGCAGCCCCATCACCAGCACGGTCGCCTTCTCCGCCGCTCAGATCCTGGACCGGGTCGAGGAGCTCACGCGGTTGAGCGAAACCTACCGGCGCACGCACGGCGTGCATAACTGCGCCGCGGCGGACGGCAACGGCATCCTGCTGTTCCGGGACGATATCGGCCGACACAACGCGGTGGACATGATCGTCGGACATTTCTTCCTGAACGGCTTCAGCCTCGATGACAAAATGCTCATCACCACCGGTCGCCTTACCTCGGAAATGCTCATAAAAGCCGCCAAGGTGAGGATCCCCATGGTGGTCAGCCGCAACACTGCGACGAGCCTGGCGGTGGAACTGGCGAGAAACCTGAACATCACTCTGATCGGCTATGCGCGGGCGGGGAAGTTTACCGTCTATAGCGGGCGGGAGAGAATTGAAACGGTGAAGCGGTGAGGCGGTGAAACGGTGAAACGGTGAAGGGGAAAATCTGATTGGTGACTGGGTGCTGAGAGATGTTTCTCTATTTGGACAATGCCGCGACGAGCTATCCAAAGCCGGCCTCTGTGATTGAAGCCGTGCGCTGGGCAATGGCGGAAGTGGGCGCCACTCCGGGCCGCGCCGCTCACCGCAAGGCTCGTGAGGCTCTGAGAATAGTCGCCGAGGCCAGGGCCAAAGCCGCACACGTTCTGGGTATTGCCGACCCGGATCGGGTGGTATTCACGAAGAATGCCACAGAAGGTCTCAACCTCGTCCTCAAAGGTTGGCTGCGGCCCGGCGATCGCGTGGTGGTTTCGGGGATGGAGCACAATGCCGTCGTGCGTCCCCTGCACCGTCTCACCAACCTCGGGATCGTTGTCGAAACGCTCCGATGCACTCCGGCGGGACAGATCCGGCTGGCGGATCTCGACCAAGCCCTCCGGCTTCCTCCCAGATTGGTGGTGATGGTGCATGCTTCGAATGTCAACGGGGCGCTGCAACCCATCGCCGAGGTCGCTCGCAGCTGTTCCGAGAAAGGGGTCCCACTGTTGCTGGATGCCGCTCAAACCGCCGGCATTCAGCCGATCCTGACGGATGCCTGGAATCTTGGAATGATCGCCTGCTCGGGCCATAAAGGGCTGCTGGGGCCGCCCGGGGTGGGAATCCTCTACCTTCGCCCGGATCTCGAGGTCTTACCGTTGCTTGAAGGCGGGACCGGCAGCCTCTCGGAACATTTCCTGCAACCGGAATTCTGCCCCGACCGGTATGAAAGCGGAACGCCCAATCTCCCCGGTATTGCCGGGTTGGCTGCCGGGATTGAGTTTCTTCTCGAACGGGGTGTGGATGCCATCCACGACCATGAACTCCGGTTAGCCCGGATCCTCGAGCAGGAACTGGCGGCCCTGCCGGGCGTCACGGTCTACTCACCCGAGGTGCGGGGAACGGGGGTGGTCTCCTTCGCCGTTGAGGGGCTCACGGCAGAGGACATCGGGGCGGTGCTGGATGAAGGTTTTGACATCGCCGTAAGAACCGGTCTGCACTGCGCCCCGCTGGCGCATCAAACGCTCGGCACCATGCCGCATGGGACGGTAAGGATTTCTCCCGGCTTCAGCACCACGGTCGAAGACCTTGATTATTTCCTGCAGGCCCTGCGATCGTTATTGTCCCGGAGACGACGATGAGCTCGAACCCACATCACCATTTTCGATGAGGAAGCCGGCCCATGATTGCTAAAGCAAGAATATCCCATGTTCCCGCCATCCAGAAGCTTCTGGCTGACTTTGCCGCCCAGGGGAAGTTGCTGGCACGCCCTTTGAGCGAGCTCTACACCAATGTGCGGGATCTGGTGGTGGCGATGGACGAGACCACCGGTGAAGTCATCGGCTGCTGCGGTCTCCACATCGTCTGGGAGGACCTGGCTGAAATCCGCTCACTGGCGGTGCTACCTCCTTACCAGGGACAGGGGCTGGGGCGTCGGCTGGTTGATTTCTGCATCGTCGAGGCCCGCGAGCTCGGAATCGGCCGCCTGTTCACGCTCACCTACGAGTCCGCCTTTTTTGCTCATCTGGGCTTTCGGGTAGTCGACAAGAATATCTTCCCCCAAAAGATCTGGGTCGATTGCCTGCAATGCCCAAAATTCCCCAACTGTGACGAAGTGGCCCTGGTGATGGATCTAAATGCTCCGGAGACGAGCCGTGAAGTCCACTAGCGAGGCAGAGCAGGAGACGGAGGGCTGGTGCGGACGGGGGGGATGGTTTGCATCCGGCGGTCGCATGAGTTATATACCACTCGCCCTGGTGCGGGAACCGAGAGGGGGTGTGGTTGGCTCCAGGTTCTTGTCCAAAAAGAAAGCAGTCTCCTTTGCCACGAAGAACACCAAGACCTCTATTCGTGTGACTTCGTGGATGAAGTAAGAGAGTGATGTGTTGAAATGATTGGTACGGTTCTAAAAAAGATCTTTGGCAGTCAGAATGAACGAAACCTCAAGCGCATTGTACCGCTGGTGGATGAGGTCAATGACTTCGAACCGGCCATTGGCAAATTGAGCGACGAGCAGCTCCGGGCCAAGACCGGAGAATTCCGCCGGCGGCTGGAAAATGGCGAACCGCTGGACGACCTTCTTCCGGAAGCCTTTGCGGTGGCGCGGGAAGCATCCATCCGGGCCCTCGGCATGCGGCCGTTCGATGTCCAGGTAATTGGCGGCATCGTCCTCCACCAGGGCCGAATCGCCGAGATGAAAACCGGTGAAGGCAAGACCCTGGTGGCGACCATGCCCATCTATCTCAACGCGCTGACGGGCCGGGGCGTTCATCTGGTTACCGTAAACGACTACCTGGCACGCCGGGACAGTGAATGGATGGGGAAGATCTACCAGTTCCTGGGCCTGACCGTGGACTGCATCGTGCATGGTCTCGACGATCTCCAGCGCAAGAAAGCCTATCTGGCAGACGTAACGTACGGTACGAATAACGAGTTTGGTTTCGATTACCTGCGCGATAACATGAAGTTTCGCATCGACGACATGGTGCAGCGGGACCTCCATTTCGCGATTGTGGATGAGGTCGACAGCATCCTCATCGACGAGGCCCGCACCCCCCTCATTATTTCAGGCCCGGCGGAGAAGTCTACCGAGCTCTATTTCCGGATCAATCGCATCATCCCCCAGTTGCGGCCCGAGTCGCATTACACCAAGGAGGAAAAGAGCCGCACGGTGGCTCTAACCGAAGAGGGGGTGGCGCGGGCGGAGAACCTGCTGGGCGTGGAGAACCTCTACGATCCCCGCAACATCGATATCCTCCATCACGTCCAGCAGGCCCTGCGGGCGCATGCTCTCTTCAAGCGTGATGTGGACTACATCGTCAAGAGCGGCCAGGTGATCATCGTGGATGAATTCACCGGCCGGATCATGCCCGGACGCCGCTACAGCGAAGGGTTGCATCAGGCGCTGGAAGCCAAAGAAAGTGTCAAAATCGAGAACGAAAACCAGACCCTGGCTTCCATTACCTTCCAGAACTACTTCCGGATGTACGATAAGCTGGCGGGGATGACCGGGACGGCGGACACGGAAGCGGCAGAATTTGCCAAGATCTACAAGCTGGATGTGGTGGTGATCCCGACTCACCGCGAAATGATTCGCACCGACTACCCAGATTGCATTTACCGGACCGAGAAAGAAAAATTTCGGGCCGTGGTGAAGGAAATCAAGGAACTGAACGAGCTGGGACGGCCGGTGCTGGTGGGCACGGTGAGCATCGAGAATTCGGAGCGGTTGAGCGAGGCCCTGAAGCGTGAAGGAGTGCGCCACCAGGTGCTCAACGCCAAGCATCACGAACAGGAAGCCGAAATCGTTGCCATGGCGGGGCAGCCGGGAACGGTCACCATCTCGACCAACATGGCGGGACGCGGCACCGACATTGTGCTGGGACTCGGCGTGGCAGGGAAAGGCGGGCTGCACATCCTCGGCACCGAACGGCACGAAGCCCGCCGCATCGACAACCAGCTCCGCGGCCGGTCAGGGCGGCAGGGCGACCCGGGTTCATCCCGCTTCTATCTCTCGCTGGAAGACGATCTCATGCGAATTTTCGCCGCCGAGCGGCTCTCCGGGCTGATGCAGCGGATTGGGATGGCTGAAGATGAACCCATCGAACACCGGATGATCAGCAAGGCCATCGAAAACGCCCAGAGTCGGGTGGAAGCGCAGAATTTCAGCATCCGCAAACACCTGCTGGAATACGACGATGTCATGAATCAGCAGCGTGAGGTGATCTACCGGCAGCGGCGCGAAGCCTTGCGAGGCGGTGACCTGAAACCCGTCATCCAGGATATGATCGAAGATCTGGTCGAAGACCTGGTGCAGGAATGCAGCAATGAAAAAACCTATGCGGAGGACTGGGATCTCGAAAAGCTGAACGTCGAATGCGCCCGGTTATTCGGACTCCAGAAGGGTTTCACCGTTGAATCACTCGGCGACACCACCCAGGCCGACCTCCTGGACCATCTGCTCGAGACGGTGCAACAACGCTACGAAGCGCGAGAGCGGGAGTTCGGGCCGACGGTGATGCAGGACCTCCAAAATTACATCCTGCTGCAAACCGTGGACAGCTACTGGAAGGACCATCTCCTCAACATGGATCACCTGAAGGAAGGGATCGGCCTGCGCGGCTACGGGCAGCAGGATCCCCTGGTCGCCTATAAGCGCGAAGCTCATCAAGTCTTTCAGGAAATGATCGAGCGCGTGAAAGAGGAAACCGTCCGTTTGCTCTTTCACATTCAGATCCAGCGCGAGGATCAGGTGCAGCAACTCAGGCAGGAGCAGGAAGAACAGCCCATGTTTTATGAAGCGGCCGGGGGAGGCAGCGCCCCTCGCCCGCAGGCCGCGAAGAAGAGTGGAAAGGTTGGCAGAAATGACCCCTGTCCTTGTGGAAGCGGGAAAAAATACAAGAAATGTCACGGTAGGTAGAGGACCTTTCGTAGTCCCCGGGTTTCGAGCAGGCACCGCCGCTTCGGGGATGCGCTACCAGGGGCGGGCCGACCTCGCCCTGATCGCTGCGGATGGTCCAGATGGCGCCGTCACCGCCGGGGTCTTCACCACCAACCGGTTCTGTGCCGCGCCGGTGGTTGTGTGCCAAGACCACCTGCAGCGCTCGACCGGGATTTCGGCGATCCTCGTCAACGCCGGCATTGCCAATGCCTGCACGGGTGAGCCCGGCCTGGAGCGCGCCCGCGAAACGGCTCGCCTTGCGGCTCAAGCGCTCAGGACCACCCCGGAGAAAGTCCTGGTCGCCTCGACCGGGGTGATTGGGATGCAGCTTGCGGTGGACGTTGTGGGGCAGGCGCTGCCCGAACTTGTCGCCAGACTGCGGGCAGACGGCTGGGCGGAGGCGGCCCGCGCCATCATGACCACCGACACGGTGCCGAAGCTGGCCAGTACCCGGGTTGAGTTTGGGGACAAATTGGTGACCATCGGCGGCATCGCCAAGGGCGCGGGGATGATCGCTCCCAATATGGCCACCATGCTCGGGTTTGTTGCAACCGATGCAGTCATCGCGCGACCGGTCCTGCAATCCTTGCTGAAGGCGGCGACGGCAACCTCCTTCAACGCCATCACCATCGATGGCGACACCAGCACCAATGATACCCTCCTGGTGATGGCCGGCGGCACCGCCGGGAATGAACCGATCACGGATCCTGAAAGCCTCGACGGGCGCCTCTTGGGCGAAGCCCTGCAGGCCGTCCTGCTCGACTTGGCCCGCCAGCTGGTCATGGACGGGGAAGGGGCGACCAAACTGATCGAAATCCGGGTAACCGGCGCCGCTGAGGCCGCCAGCGCCCGCGAGGTGGCCTTCACCGTGGCCAACTCACCCTTGGTCAAGACCGCCTTTTTCGGTGAAGACGCCAACTGGGGCCGCATCGTCGCCGCCGCCGGCCGCGCCGGAGTGCCCCTCGTGGCCGAGCGGGTCGCCCTCTTTTTCGACGACCTGTGTGTATTCCGGGAAGGCACACCGGTAACCGGTCAGGAAGTGGAAGAACAGGCCACCCGGATCTTCAAACAGAAAGAAATCACGGTGCGGCTGGACCTCGGCCTGGGAAACGCTTCCTTCACTGCCCACACCTGCGATTTTTCCTACGACTACGTCAAGATCAATGCTTCCTACCGATCGTGACAACCAGCCGGAGCAAAGCCGTATCGGGCAGGGCAACGGCACGGAACACGCAGCGTGAGGCACGGGACGGCTGAAGCCCGAAAGCGAAAGACGGACGCTGCTGACGACCGGGAGACTGAGGAGGCAGTCGCAGAACTCTCAGGCGGAATCCGAGACCGACCCCGATAGGTGTTCCACCCTTGTTACAGACCCGGTGCTTTACCCGCCTTGATCCACCCGGGTCAGCTCGATGATGGTGACTTCAGGGGGCGACAGGACCCTGATGGGCGGACCCCAGGTGCCGGTGCCGCGACTGGCGTAGAGGAAGGCCCCCCCGCCGAGGTCGTGGAGGCCGTCCTGCAGGGGATAGACCATGCCCGTAAAGAATCGGAACGGAAAGATCTGCCCGCGGTGGGTATGCCCGGAAAGCTGGAGATCGAACAGCCCCCGGCTTGAGTCGTCGATTTCCGGGCGATGCTTGAGAAGAAGCGTGAAGAGGCCGTTTCGCACCGAGGTCAGGAGCTGCGCTTCAGCCACAACCGATCCTCCCGTGGGATCATCCACCCCGACAATATTCAGGACGCCTTCGACCGTGACCGCCTTTCCCCGCAGGATCATGAACCCCGATCGTTCGATGGCCTCCAGAGCCTGTGCCAGACCGGCGTAGTATTCATGATTGCCGGTCACGGCGTATTTTCCCAGCGGCGGTTGCAGGCGCCGCCACAGCTCATGAATTTCACCGTTTTGCGCCATATCGCCATCCACCACATCCCCGGTGGCAACCACCAGGTCGGGCTGTTCCGCAAGGATCAGAGCCACTATCGGCTGGAGTCGCTCCCTGCCTGTCAGAAGCCCCAGGTGCACGTCCGATACCTGCGCCATGGTGAGCCGATCCACGCCTGGAGGCAGCTTAGTGGTCCTGATCACGGTACGTTCCACCACCGGCGAGCGGGCTTCCAGGTGACCGTAGAGGCAGATGACCAGCACGCCCGCAAACACAGCCAGCGACGTTCCCCGCCCGGTGAAGGTGGGCAGCGTGGTCCCTCCCACCGAATTGACCACCCGACAAACCAGCCCGAGCCCCGTAACGCCAAGGAACGCCCAGAGCGACAGGAACACGAACGCCATCCAGTAGTAGCCGACTACTGCCAGCATTCGCGCAGGATCTTCGTGACCGCCTCGTTCGATCAGCCGAACCCCGATGGGAGCAACAATCATGACTGCCAGAAACAGCACCAGGGCAACCTGCACGCTCCCCCGCGCGGGCAGGAGCACCCGCAGCTTAAGGTAGACGAGAGCATTCATCGCCGTATAGACCGTAAGAAAGATGACGAGAAACCGAACCATTACCGATACCAGTGCGTTAGCGGAAGATTTCGAAGACAAGCCAAGAAATCATTTCGCCTTGTTCGGGTGCTTCGAGATGAAAGATGGTGTTTAATCCCTGGACAACGCTTTTGCGTGAGATGGTCCATCAGGGTCATGCCACCCCGCGATGAAATCAGGTTGCGCTTTTTTGTAGCCAGGGACGGTATGATCGGGGAGGGCGAAAACAGGTAGAATACGGAGCGCAACCCCCGGCAAGACAGGAAACCCTGCCGGGAGTCATTCCTCTTCATCCAGGTCTGGATCGCCTATTCCTGGATTTCTTCAAACGACTTCACATCAATCACATCACCCTTCTCGCCTTCGGTGATGATCCCGGTCGCTTCCACCATCTTGCCGACCATCTTGGAAAGGTCCGCACCCTTCACCAGGTAATCGCCGTCTTCCGCTTCGATGATGATTCCCTTATCCGTCTTGATAACCGTTCCCGCAATCGTTTCGGGCTCAGCCACCACCGCCGCGGACTTACCGACGGTCCCCAGACCAAAAATAACAAGGAATGACAGCAGCATTACCAAAACCAGGCCATGACGGTTTGTTGCCATGATGTTATTCCCCCATACTGATGATGCGTTGGATGAAAACCGCCCTGAAAGAAGGCTGCTCAAAACGCTATTTTCTCACTACCCACGGACCCTTATCACCTCCCTTTCCGTCTCGATCTTGGGGTTTGTTGATAACAGAATCCTGCATTCATGTACAAGAAGAATTTCGTGAGGGGTGAGGCGCCAACGGTCAGCCCTCACCGCTCACGCCCGACCCCTCACCCCTCACCCCTCACCCTTCACCCCTCACCCCTCACCCTTCACTGCCCGCCAATCGAGAGCGAGGCAGCCGGTGGGGAAGATGCGCAGGGGGTTCAAATCCAGCTCGGTGATTTCGGGGTAATCGGTCAGCAGCCAGGAGACTCCGACGATCACCCTGAGCAAAGCCTGCCGGTCGAGGGCGGGCTGGCCCCGAAGGCCGCGCAGAAGTGCCGCGCCCCGGCATTCCTCGACCATCCGCCCGGCTTCTTTGTGGTCAATGGGCGCCACCCGGATGACGGTTTCCCGAAAAACCTCGACATAGATCCCGCCCAGGCCGGTGACGACTACCGGTCCAAAGGTGGGATCCTGACGCCCGCCAACCAGCCATTCCAAACCGGCCTCGGCCATTTTCTGCACCATCACCCGAGGCGCAAGGGGCTGGAGGTCGCGGTAGGCAGCCCGGACGGCCTGTTCGTTGGCCAGGTTGAGCAGCACTCCGCCAGCATCACTCTTGTGAATCACGTCAACGGCCGCCGTTTTCAGGGCTACGGGAAAGCCGAAGGCGTGTGCGGCTTCCACGGTTTCAGTTTCGCTATCCGTCACTCTCCACGGTACGAGAGGGACGCCGTATGGGGCAAGAATGCCCGCCAGCTGTTCCGGAGACACAGGGCCCGCTGGCCGGGCGACCCTGTCGAGACGCCCGGTCCTGCCCTCCAACCAGGTCGGCCGAACCTGCGCCAAGGGGCGGGGGGATGCCGAGCGGTAGTCACGGGAACGAGCAAGAGCACGCACGGCTTCCGTTGGCTCGGTGAAGAGCGGAACCTCGACGGCTTGCTGATTGAGACGAACCTCCTGAGCGCTGGTGAAGACGCAGATTGCGATCGGTTTTTGACCGGCTTTCAGCAATTCGGCAAGCCCGGCGATCAAGCGGTGGGAACCTTCGGGATCAAGGTCGTCCTGATAGTTGTGAATGAACACCAGCCCGTCAATGTCCTCCCGCGCCAGGGTCATCTCAGCCAGTTCGCGGTAGAGCGCCAGGTCAAATAGATCGCCCAAATCGAGGGGATTTTGAAGCTCGATCACGCGGGCTCGGGAGCAGCTCCGCACGCGGACCTTCACTTCTTCGGGAAAAAGCGGCAACAGGAACCCAAAGGCATCCGCTGCATCCGCCGCCTGGACCGCGTGCCCCCCCGACCGCGAAATGATGGCCAGACGATTGCCGCACATGGGCGGCAGGGAAAAAGTCTTCAGGACTTCAACCGTTTCCCGCTCTTCACGGGTCCGGATGATGCCGCTCTGACGGAAGGCGGCTTCCACCACCCGGTCATCGCTGGCCAGAGAAGCGGCATGGGAGCGGGCAATGACCGCACCCGAGCGGCCCACGTTGGCCTTTTGAATGACTATGGGTTTGGGGGAACGAGAAGCGATTGCCATGAGCCGGCGACCATCAGCCAGGCCCTCCAGATAACAGAAAATGATCCCGGTCTCGTCATCCTGGCTCAGGTATTCCACCAGGTCGGCTTCATTCACATCCAGCTTGTTGCCGATGCTGGCGAATTTGCTGAAACCAAGGTTCATGGCGGCGAGGGTGTTGATCATCATGACGCCGACCCCGCCACTCTGGGACACCACGGCAATCCTGCCCAACGGCGCTTCGGCTCTTAGCGGCATGAAGGGTACCGCCAGCCCGGTCCTCCGGTTCATAATGCCCAGTCCGTTCGGCCCGATCATCCGCATCCCGTATTGGTTGAGGATAGCCCGCACCTGCCGTTCCAGCTCGCGGCCCTCCGGCCCCAGCTCGCCAAAGCCGCCCGACTCGACCACCACGCGCTTCACCCCTCTTTCCCCACACTGCTGAAGGACTTCGGGGACCGCTGTGGCCGGAACCAGCACCGCAGCGAGATCGACTCGTTCCGGAAGGTCTCGGACGCTTGGATAGATCTTATGCCCCCAGAACGAGCCTCCTTTCGGCCCGACCGCGTAGACCGCTCCCATGAAGCGGAATTCGATCAGATTGCCGATCATGGCCCGGCCAAGATTCTCCGGGCCATCCGATACTCCGACCACCGCCACCCTCTTCGCCTCGAAAAAACGCTCCATGCGCTGAAGCCCCCCTGCAACTCAACGGCTGACCCGTCAATATCAGAGATAATGCGGAGTGAACCTTGCGAACTTTTGTATCTTCAAACCACTTGTCAACCAAAGTCTCCTGGAAAGAAGCCGGCTTGGGAGGACCGGTCGTGTCGCACGCCATCATCATGAACGCCATTCCTTCGCCGGGACGGGCCCATCATGTTCGGATAGTGCCGCACTGTCATCGAATCCGTCAATGTATTTATCGATGGTCGGGCTCATGTGGCAACCTTTTGCTTTAGCTTTTTCGGCAATTTGGATATATGAATTGTCCACGCGCCCCGACCGCTTTGGATTGTCCCCTGGGAAGGATTCCCCGGCGTGAACTCCTGGCGAGTCGGTGGCGGACAGAGCCGCGCCTCGCTGCATCGCTGGAGGGGCCAGGAGTACAGGATGACCCTCGAGGTTTTCGATCAGCTGGAATTCACCGGTTGGGACGGGCTACTGGCCGGGCGCCCGGAAGCCACGGTTTTCCATACTGCCTCCTGGGTTCGGGTCCTGCACGAAGCTTACGGGTTACCGGCCGTGCTGCCTGGCAGCGATTGAACAACACGGCTTCAGCGCGCTCCTGGCGTGCATGGAGGTCCGGAGCATGCTGACTGGCACGAGGGGGGTTTCCCTACCCTTCACGGACAGTTGCGAGCCGATCCTGGCCGGAGAGATGGATTTCCATGAACTCATCGAGGCGGTTGCCGAGTACGGTCGAAAAGCCGCATGGCGTTCCGTCGAACTGCGGATCGGTGGCACACTCCCGGCCGGCATTCCCGCTTCAGCCCACTACTATCACCACACCCTTGACCTCACCAAAGGCGAAACCCAGGTCTTTAAGGGGCTGCGCGAGAGCACCCGGCGGAATATTCGGAATTCCCAGAAGCAGGCCGTGCAGGTAACGCTCGAAACTTCGGAAAAGGCACTGCCGGGGTTCTATGGACTCAATTGTATGACCCGCAAGCGGCGTGGCCTGCCGCCCCAGCCCTATTCCTTCTTCGAGAAGCTCGGGACTCATCTCCTTACCAAGGGCCGCGGCCTGGTGGTGAGCGCCTTCCATGACAAGGAGCTCATCGCCGGGGCCGTTTTTCTCCATTTCCGAGACCGGGCGGTCTACAAATACGGCGCCTCCAAGATAGAACACCAGCACCTGAGGGCGAACAACCTGGTGATGTGGGAAGCGATTCGATGGTATGCTCGGCACGGGTTCAAGGACCTGTCGCTGGGACGGACTGAACCGGAGAACGCAGGACTGCTGCAGTTCAAGCGGGGCTGGGGCGCAACCAAAGAGAGCCTGTCCTACGCCAGGTACGATCTTGGGCATTCGGTCTATGTGAAGGGGGCACCAAGAGTCACTGGGCTCCACAACCGACTTTTCGCCGCCATGCCCATACCCCTCCTCCGCTTGGCGGGGGAACTGCTGTACCGGCATGTGGGGTGAGGTCTTGGGCGTGAGGGGTGAGGAGTGAGGGGGTGAGGAGGGGTGGGCTTGGGACTGTTGTCGAGGCGTCTTTTGGGGGGATTTATGCGACTTGCGGAGACTCTTGAAAAGCCCGGGAAAAAGGGTTGCTGAATCTTGGAAATTATTGAAAACTAAGGTACCCTCATCACTATCCCAAGTCTGCCCGGCAGGCGGCGCCTTTTGGCACTTATGCTGGTGAGGAATGCGATCTTCTTCGTGGACAAGGACCTGACAGGATCACTCGAACCTCGGCAGGGCACCTGAGAGCCCCAAGCGATTGGATTCGGCAAGCGATGGAAACACATCTCGTGACCGGTGGAGCGGGCTTCATCGGCAGCAACTTCGTCCTGGCTCAACGGCAGAGCGCCAAAGCGCGCGTGGTAAACCTGGATCTCCTCACCTATGCGGCAAACCCGGCCCATCTCGAAGCTCTTGCCCAAGACGAAGGCTATGTCTTCATCCGCGGAGACATTGGCGATCGGGCGCTGGTCGCCCGCATTCTGGAGACTTATCACCCCGAGGCGGTCCTCAATTTCGCCGCGGAATCCCATGTCGATCGTTCTATCACCGGCCCTGCCGCTTTCATTCAAACGAACGTGGTGGGTACCTTTCACCTGCTCGAAGAAGTCCGTCGCTACTGGCAGGAACTCCCGCCCGCCAGCAGGGAGGCTTTTCGCTTCCTGCATGTTTCCACGGACGAAGTGTATGGAACCCTGGGACCCGAAGATCCTCCCTTTTCCGAAGTCACCCCCTACGCCCCCAACAGTCCCTATTCTGCTTCCAAAGCGGCCAGCGATCACCTGGTAAGAGCCTATCATCACACCTACGGTCTGCCCACGCTGACCACCAACTGTTCCAACAATTACGGCCCCAGGCAGTACCCTGAAAAGCTGATTCCCCTGATGATCTTGAACGCCGTCAACGGCAAGCCGCTGCCGGTCTATGGAGACGGCCTCAACATTCGCGACTGGCTCTATGTCGGAGACCACTGTGAGGCGCTGGCCCTGGTGCTGGCCCGCGGAATTCCGGGTGAGACCTACAACATCGGCGGGATGTCCGAAAAAGCCAATATCGAGTTGGTGAAAACCATCTGCGGCATTCTGGATGAGATGCTCCCCAATTCTCCCCATGTACCCCATGCCAGGCTGATCACCTTCGTGGAGGACCGACTCGGCCACGACCGGCGTTATGCGGTGAACTGTTCGAAGATCATGGCCCACCTGGGCTGGAAACCCAAAGAAGGGTTCGAGTCCGGGTTGAGAAAGACGATTGCATGGTATCTGCAGGGGGAAGAGTGAAAAGTGAAGGGTCAAGGGAATCTCTCTTGAGTCAGCAGTGGTTTGTTCCGGGATTAGGATTGAGAATTGGCAAGTCCAAACTTGGGCATGGGATATCGATTTGATCTCACGTGGAAGGGATGAACATTCGATGCGGAAATCAAGTGGTGAGTGATGAGTGTGGAAACTCAACGTGAAGGAACCGCCACATCGTGGAAGGGGATCATCCTGGCCGGTGGTGCCGGCACCCGGCTCTACCCCATAACCAAGGTTGTGAGCAAACAGCTGCTGCCGGTCTATGACAAACCCATGATCTATTACCCGCTTTCGGTTCTCATGCTGGCGGGCATCCGCGATATTCTGATCATTTCCACTCCCGAGGATGTACCCAGGTTTCACGAACTGCTCGGAGACGGGAGCCAGTGGGGGGTGCACTTTGCCTACGTGGCGCAGCCCCGCCCGGAGGGGCTGGCACAGGCCTTTATTCTCGGGAAAGCCTTCATCGGCAGTGACCGGGTTTGTCTGATTCTGGGCGATAATCTTTTCTTCGGACACGGTTTTGGAAAGACCCTGCAACGGGCAACCCAGCTCGAAAAAGGCGGCCTGATCTTTGGTTACTGGGTGCGCGATCCCGAAAGGTATGGTGTGGTCGAATTCACCGACGGCGGGAAGGTGCTCAGTATTGAAGAAAAACCGCTCGTCCCCAAATCGTCCTTTGCGGTGGCAGGGCTTTACTTTTATGACAACCAAGTGGTTGAGATTGCCTCCCGGCTGGAGCCATCGGCGCGAGGGGAGCTGGAGATCACCGATGTAAACAGGGTCTATCTCATGCGCGAGGAGCTTCACCTGGAAATGCTTGGCCGCGGTTTCGCCTGGCTCGATACAGGGACACCGGAATCCCTGCTCGAGGCCTGCACCTTCATCGAAACCATTGAACGGCGGCAGGGGCTCAAAGTCGGCTGTGTCGAAGAAATCGCCTATCGCAAAGGCTACATCGGCGCCGACCGGCTGCGGGCGCTGGCCGAACCGCTGGCGAAGAATCAATACGGCCAATACCTGCTACACCTGTTGGATGAGCCCAAATGGTAGCCCGCAACTCTCCTCAAGATTCCAGCAGCCACCGGCCCATTGCCGAGATCGACCTGCCCGGCATTCTGCTCATCGAACCCCAAGTCTTCAACGACCACCGGGGGCACTTTTTTGAGTCATACCACCGGGAGCGCTATCGGCTTCAGGGCGCCCCCGAAGTCTTTGTTCAGGACAATATTTCCCATTCCAAACGGCATGTTCTGCGAGGACTCCATTATCAGCTTGGGCGTCCCCAGGGGAAACTGGTCATGGCCATCGCGGGTGAAATCTTTGATGTGGCGGTTGATATCCGAAGGGGTTCACCGACCTTCGGCCAATGGGCAGGAGCCATCCTCTCTTCTGAAAATCATCGGCAGATCTACATTCCAGAGGGTTTTGCCCACGGCTTCTGCGTGTTGAGCGAGACGGCAACGGTCTTCTACAAGTGCACGACCTACTATGCCCCAGCGGAAGAGCGCACCATCCGGTGGGATGACCCCGCCCTCAGCATTGACTGGCCGATCACCGATCCCATCCTCTCCAGCAAGGATGGCAGCGCTCCCATTCTTACCGCCATGTCCGAGGAGGAGCTTCCTCGTTACCAGGAGTGAACCATGACCAGGGCGGATCGCCATCCCATTCTCGTGATCGGGCATCGTGGCATGCTTGGCTGCGACTTCCTGGCCCGCTTGCAGGCAGACGGCAGAAGACCGATCGGACTTGATGTGCAGGAAATCGACATCACCCGGGCAGCCCAGGTCGAGGCGGCGCTCGGAGACTACCACCCTGCCCTGGTGGTCAATTGCGCCGCTTATACCGCCGTGGACAAGGCGGAGTCCGAACCTGATGTGGCCTATGCCGTCAACCGCACGGGTCCCGAAAACCTGGCAGTGGCTTGTAGCCGTCATCGCCTCCCTCTCATCCATATTTCTACGGATTATGTCTTTGACGGCAAGGCCACCCAACCGTATAAGGAAGATGATCCTGCTCATCCTATCAATGTTTATGGCCACAGCAAGTGGGAGGGGGAGGAGGCGATCCGCGCCAACCTTCCGGAACATCTGATTGTTCGGACCGCATGGCTCTACGGCATCCATGGCAACAGTTTTGTTAAAACCATTCGGCGCCTCGCCAACGAGCGTGAGGAGTTGCGGATTGTCGCCGACCAGTACGGCAGCCCCACCTGGACGGGGGATCTGAGCGACGCACTCGCGAGAATATCCGCAGGCTTGCTTACGGGTGCCGTTCACGGTGCCTGGGGAACCTATCACTTCACCAACAGCGGTCAGACCAGCTGGTACGATTTCGCCCGGCTCGTTGTCGAACATGCCCGCCGCGCGGGCGAGGTTAAGGTTCAACGCATCGTGCCCATTGCCTCGACCGAGTATCCGGTGGCCACGCCGCGCCCGGCCTATTCGGTATTGGACTGTTCCAGAATCACCCGGAAGTTCGGCATTGTCCCCCGACCCTGGGAAACAGCTTTCGCCGAAATGAGTAGCCACCATCCATAACTCATAACCCATGCCAAGGCAGCTGACCGTCATGTTCCAACGTCGTTTTTGGGTGATCCTGTTTGCCGTGCTGCTGCCTATTGCGATTTCTTGCAGTGGCTCGCCGGAGGTGAAGAAAGCCAAACACCTCGAACGGAGCGACAGCTATTTCGCGGAGCAGAGGTTCAAGGAAGCAATCATAGAGTACAAGAATGTAATCCAGCTTGACGGCAGCAATGCCTACGCCTTCGAACGTGCAGGGCTCGCCTACCTGGAGCTGGGGGAAGCGGCTAACGCCTTCGCCTTTCTGAGCAAGGCGCGGGACCTCAACCCGGAAAACCTCGAAGTGCGGCTCAAGCTTGGCAAACTTTATCTCCTGGGCCGCAAACCGGCAGAGAGCAGGGAGGAGGCGAACGCTATCCTCGAGCGGGACCCGAAACACCTCGAGGCCCTGGTGCTGCTCTGTGAAGCAGCCATGTCGCCTGAGGAACTGGACGAGGCGTTGCAGCGCATGAAGGAAGTTGAGGCCGATCATCGCGACCAGCCCCGGTACCACATGGCCCTGGGCACTCTTTATTTCAAGAAGAAGGACCTGATCAAAGCTGAAAGCGCTTTCATGGATGCCCTAGCCGGCAAGAGCGACGTGCCGGAGGCACACATGGCGCTGGGCGATATCCATTTGATCAAGAAAGACTTCGCTCAGGCGGAACAGGAATACAAGGCGGCGGCAGACCTGGCACCGGGTGGCACGCAGGCGCAATTGAAACTGGCTGATTTCTATCTCAGGACCGGGAAGCCGGATCAGGCCAAACAGGTGCTTGAAGGAGTGACGGCCAAGGCCCCGGACTTTATCCCAGCCTTATACCGACTAGCCACATTGGCTCTCGATCAGAACAAGACCGAGGATGCTATCAAATATCTCGACCCGGTATTCGCTAAGAATCCCTCCGATCCTGAAGGACTCAAGCTCAGAGGACGCGCCAACCTCATGCAGCGGAAGACCACGGAAGGACTCCAAGATCTCGAAGCCGTGCTCAAGGTTCGCCCGGAAGGCGCCCAAGCCCAGTATCTTATAAGATTGGCTGCCATTCAGGCGGGTGATATCGCTCAGGCCAAAACCAACCTCCAGGCAGTTCTGAACGCCGAACCCAATTTCACGGAAGCTGGTCTGCGGCTCGCGGAAATCCAACTGCGTGAAGGCAACTACCAGCCCGTGATCGAGCTGGTGGGGAGACTTTTCGAGAAGCAGCCCAAGACCGCCAGGGTCTATTATCTTCTTGCCGCCGCCTATACCGGCAACAAAGAGTGGCCCAAGGCGGTCGAAGCCAGCAGGAAGCTGATGGAAATGGATTCCGCCGATGCGCGGGGTCCCTTTATGCTTGCTTTTGCCTTGCGCGAGCAGGGCAAGAAGGAGGAGGCCCGCGAGTGTTTTGAAGAAGCCAGCCGGCTTTCTCCAGACCGCTCAGAGCCGGTTGCGGAACTGGTGACTCTCGACCTGGCAGAGAAAAAACCGGAGGTCGCTCTCAAACGCGTCACCAAGCAGCTGGCACGCTTTCCGGAGGATGCCGGGCTGCATTTCCTGTTGGGTCGGGTTCACCTGGCCCGCAAGGATAGTTCGCTCGCTGAAGCTGAGTTTTTGAAAAGTGCCGAACTCGACCCGAAGATGATCTCTGCTTACGTCGCACTTACCGAACTCTATGCGGCATCGCAGAACTTCGAGCAGGCGTCGGCCAAGCTGGAGGCCGCCCTCAAAGCGAATCCGGACAACGTTCCTCTCCTGATGCTCGCGGGCATGATCAGCCAACAGCGGGGCGATCACCAAAGAGCCCAGCAAGCCTACGAAAAGATCCTTGCCATCAACCCCGGCTTCGCGCCGGCAGCCAACAACCTGGCCTGGATCTACTCGGAGATTCAGGGCGATCAGGACAAAGCCTTTCGGTTGGCTCAGAAGGCCGGAGAAGGCGGACCTGACGATCCCCAGATCGCCGACACCCTCGGCTGGATTCTCTACAAGAAAGGCAATTATGAGTGGGCCCTTTCCTACCTGAAGGAGAGTGCCGCCAAGCTCTCCAGCAATGCCGAGGTGCAGTTTCACCTGGGCATGACTCAATTCAAACCTGGTGACGCACCCGCCGCCAGACAAGCCCTTGAACGCGGGCTTGGGATCGGCCTCTATCACAGCAAGGTGATTGTTGAAGCCCATCACGGGAGCATCGAAGTGGAAAGCCGACAGGGTGAGGGGAGCACCTTTCGGGTGCTCCTGCCGCTGGTCAGCACCCGACAGGCGCCGTGACGACCCACGAAAAATGATCACCTATTCAGGATAGCTCATGAAAAAGCCCAAACTGCTCATCGTTGAAGACGACGAAGACATTCAACTTTCCATGAAGTGGGCACTGGCTCAGGATTATGAGATTTTCCTGGCCGGGAACCGGGAGCAGGCCCTGGAGCTGTTCCAGAGGGAGGAACCGCCCCTGGTTACCCTTGACCTCGGGCTACCCCCCCATCCCAACACCAATGTGGAAGGCTTTCGTACACTCTCCGAGCTCCTGGCCGAAAACTTTTTTGCCAAAATCGTCATCATCACGGGTCAGGAGGACAAGGAGAACGCCATCAAGGCGATCGGTCAGGGAGCTTCTGATTTTTTCTGCAAGCCTGTTGTGATGAGCGAAGTCAAGCTGGTCCTCCAGCGCACTCTTAACGTTTTTCAACTGGAACAGGAAAACCGCGAACTGCAGGAACGCGCCTCTCAGAAAGCCCATGATGATCTGCTGGGGACAAGCCCGCAGATCCAGGACATCTTCGCCACCATTGACCGGGTCTCTACCACGGAAGTGCCGGTTTTGATCATGGGCGAGAGCGGCACGGGCAAGGAACTGATCGCCAAGTCCATCCACCGACGGAGCACCAGGAAGGACGGTCCCTTCATCGCCATCAACTGTGCCGCCATTCCGGAAAATCTCCTCGAAAGCGAGCTCTTCGGCCATGAGAAGGGTTCCTTTACGGGCGCCCACACGCAGCGAAAAGGCCGTATCGAGTCCGCTCACAAGGGGACCCTGTTTCTGGATGAGATTGGCGAAATTCCCCCGTCCCTCCAGGTCAAGCTGTTGCGTTTTCTGCAGGAACATAGCATCGAGCGGGTCGGAGGCCGCAAAGAAGTGGCAGTAGATGTGAGAATCTTGGCGGCAACCAATCAGGATCTCCACAAGGCCATCGAGGAGAACCGCTTCCGCGAGGACCTTTTTTATCGGCTCGCCGTGGTTGCCATCGCGGTGCCGCCGTTGCGGGAACGCCTGGGCGATACTGCCCTGCTGGCAACGATTTTTCTCAACCGCTATGCCGCCGAGCAGAAAAAGAAGATCACCGGCTTCACTCCTCAGGGGATGCAGGCGATTGAGGGCTATGCCTGGCCCGGCAATGTCCGGGAGCTCGAAAACCGGATCAAACGGGCTGTCATCATGGCTCGCAAGACGAAGATCACACCCGAAGACCTGCAACTGGGAACAGATAAGGTAAGCTTCCAGGGAGTGAGACTCCGGGAGGCCCGTGAGAACCTCGAACGCGAGATGATCCTGCAGGCGCTGGCGAAAACCCGGAACAACCTCAGCAAGGCGGCCGACGAGCTGGGAATTAGCCGACCAACCCTTTACGAACTCATGGAAAAACTGGGGATCGAAAGAAGCTGACCAAAAGCGAAGGTCCAAGATTCGTTTTGATTGGCATTGTGTCGGAATTCTTTACAATTTCTAAAGTCCTGTAAAAGCCCACGCCATCAGGGTTTAACAAAATCCTTCCGGTTTCCTGTCGGATTTCTTTACATTCCGCGTGCCGGTTATCCTCCTTCCGAGCCCCACCGTTCGTGCCATGTGCCATCCTTTTTTCATTAGAAAACCTCGCAACTTCAACAAGATATCAGGGCACGCCCGAATCTTCCGGACAAAGCTCGCTTACAGGCATTGTTTGTGCAGAATATGATTTTTCATCTTTCGTTCAGGCAATGGTGATTGGGTAACGAAGGAGGAAGCAAATGATTGTATCCCCGGCTGTAGACTGTTGCGCCGATGTTTGGGGGAAGACCGTGGAGCGACGTCAGAGCGAGCGATTACCGGTAGCGGGAGAGGTATTCCTTGCCTTTCGCCCTAATTTCGACAGGATCGGCAACGTTAAAGACATCAGCAAGACAGGAATTTGTTTTGAATATCTGGCGCTCGATGAGTCCAGCGTGGAAGAATATGTTGAGGTAGACGTTTTTTCAGCGGCTGAGCAGCTCTACATCTCCCGCATCCCCTGCCGGGTTGTGTACGATATCCGGAAGGAGGCTGCTTTCATCCTGCAGGGTGCTGAAACCAGGCGCTGTGGTCTGGAATTCGAAGCACTCGGTGAACAACTGGCCGATGGAATTTCGACGTTCTTCCAGCTTCAGGAGTCAAGTTTCACGGAATAGTCTTCCCGATCATCCTTCTCTCTGGTTCTTCTCAGCTGCCGCGAAGGACAATCAGCAGGCGGGGAGGTAAAGGTGTACTACGCTGCCGGCACCGGTTTGCGATTCGACCCTGACGTGGCCTTCCTGTCGCTTGATAATTGCATAGGTGACGGTCAACCCGAGCCCGATTCCTTTTTTACTGCCTCGTTCCTTGGTACTGAAATACGGATCGAAGATTTTGGGGAGATGGTCTTCCGGAATGCCGATGCCCGAATCCTGCACAGACACCCGGACATGCCTGCCTTCCCTCAATGGGGGTAATTCACCTTCCCCGAGCTGCACATTACGGGCGCTGATCTTGATGGCTCCGCCATGCTGCATGGCTTCCCTGGCATTGACGATGACATTGGTGAGCGCCCGGAGTGTCTGCTTCGCATTACAGTGGACCTGCCAGAGGTCCTGATCAACATGCATCTCGCACCTGAGAGAAGAGTCTGCCAATCCCAGGTTTACGGCATCCTGCAGGATCTCGGGGATGGATTCCGGCCTTTTGAACTGGGGAACACCGCTGGCTGAGTTCATTAACAGCTCCGTCAGGCGCTTGGAGCCGACGCAGGCCCTTTCGGCTTCCTTCAAGATTCGATACGTGTTCGCAGGGAGCTTATCATCCATGAGCGCCAGGGACAGGCCTCCCAGGATGACGGTCATGAGATTGTTGAAATCGTTGGCCAGACCTCCCGCAAGGATCCGCAACGATTCCAGTTTTTCGGTTCTAAGAGATTCCTCCTCGGCCTTCTTGCGGTCAGTGATGTTTTCATAGGCGCCAAGGACCCCAATGGCACAGCCCTCGCCGTCAAAGAGTGGCACTTTGGTGATACGCACCCAGATTTTGCGACCATCGGGGGTTGGCCGGATAGTTTCCGTATCAATCCTGGACCGACCGCTGGTCATCACCAATCGGTCATCTGCACGATAACGATCAGCCTGATCAGCCCAGAACATTTCATGGTCATACTTGCCAACGATCGCCCGGGGCGATTCCATCCCAGCGTCGGTGGCAAAAGCGCGATTGCACCCGAGATACGCCGAATGCCCGTTCTTCCAGAAGATTCTAAAAGGGAGCGCATCGAGGACTGCCTGCAGGTCCCCCTGGAGGACTGCTGCCGTCCCACGACAAAGTGCAGTCATCGGCACAGCCCCCGCGTAACCCGGCAAGGGACATGATCGCCCCAGGTGCTCGCTCAGAGCCTTTCCGGACAAGCTACCAGGGTCCACGCCATTGCCAGGCATGCAGAACTGGTGATACCATACTGCCCATTCATCCCCGCCCCGTGCTCCGCTTTTGCGCCGTAAATCCATACTCTTATCCCAGGCAAAACAGAAGGACCAGCTGAATCCAATCAGCGAAAGCAACAGCCGGTCCATGATCCTCTGAGGATAACTACCACTGAAAAATATAAATAAGAATGCCGACAGCTTGGTGTTGTACGCTTGAAGTGCGAGTCCTGCTTTCGAGTATGGTCGATTATCAGCTGACCAATTCATTGAGAAGTAGGTGAAAGGTGTATTTCTTCGTGCGTAAGAAGGTATATGCCAAGTAGGACTCCTTGTACCTCGGTTCAGGACGGTCAGCTTCATGTCCTCACCTGGTGGCCCTCAGTTTCACATCATCGATCAGGCCGCTGCCCCGAATGGAGAAGGCATTGACCTGGAGAATCTTGACTCCGGGTTGGGCCCTGTCCAGGTCCGCCTGAAGGTCACGCACAAAGGTATGCCACTGACCATTCCTCACGTCCGTTCCCAGACCCAGCCGGACCTGAGAGGAGCGTCCGAGATAATCCTTGGAAAGCGCTTCATACTGAAAGTAGCGGTATCCCTTGGTTGTCTGAACCTCGACGTAAAGGATGAAAGCCTCCGCATACTTCATCTTCCACTCGATGACGAACTGGCTCTGATTGGCCCAGTCGCTATAGCTGTTCGAACGCAGCCGATAGCCATTGTTGGTTCTCGAGCCCTTAACCTTATACACGTGGCTGATGCGCTCCTGATCGAACACATTGGTGACCGTTGCCCCGGAGGGACTGGCATCAAATACATCCCAGCCGTCGATGGTACCATCCTCGGCATCACCGTAGACGGTTTCCGGAATCCATGCGGGCTGGGTCGTAACCACGATGGCATCGATCTTGGTGCCGTCTTCCATCTGCTTGATGACCAGGGTGTGGGTCCCGGCTGAGAGCGTGAAGGTGGAGGCGTCAGAGCGATCCCGGTCTTTCACGACGTCCCATGCCCAGGTATTCTTGCCGGCGAGCGCCGTATTCCACGTCACGTAGGGATCGTAATCCATCGCCACGAAGAAGGAGTTGTCGGCGGTGGTATTGGCCATCACTCGCGCCCACACCCGATAGTTGCCCGCTACCGGCACGTCGAAAGTATAGACCGCCTGCCCGCCTGCCTTCATCGGGTCGGTGAGATTTCCCTTGCCGTTGGCTACCCAGATACACTCCCCACCACTGGCGGTCGTGTCATTGAGCGAAACCATGGGGCTGGTGAGCTCGCCCTGCTCCGCCTCAAGCCTCACACTCACGTGAGCGCTGATGGCAACGGTGACCGTGGCCGTATTGGAGTCTGCCTTGCCATCATTCGCTTTGAAACTGAAAGTATCCGTCCCGCTGCTGCCGGCATTGGGAGTGTAGGTGAAGGTGCCGGTTCCAGGGTTGAGCGCAACTGATCCAAGCTGAGCAGCGCTGACCAGGCTGTAGGTGAGGGCATCGCCATTGGGGTCGCTTGCCGCCAGTTTAGCGGTCACCGGGATACCCTGGGCGATGCTGAGGCTGACGTTACTGGCAACAGGAGGCTGGTTCACCGGGGTAATGGTCACCGCAATGGCGGCAGTGCCGGTCAAGTTGCCGGTATCCTTAACCTGGAACATAAAGCTGTCATCGCCGATGGCACCGGCATTAGGGGTATAGGTGTAGGAGCCAGTACTGTGATTGGTGATCGCCACCACCCCCTTGGCCGGGTTGGAAGCCAGGGTATAGGTGAGCGAGTCTCCATCCGGATCGCTGGCTATCAGTACCCCGTTCGCTTGGGTTCCCTGAGGAGTGGAAAGGGTGCCGTTCTGGGCAACGGGAGCGCGGTTCACCGCAGCCAAGCTGCCTTCAGCAGCCATGGGAGGATGGTTGGCCGGCGGGATCCGATAGACCAGCTCTTCCGAGAAGCCACTCTCATTCCCATATTTATTATAGGCTGTTGCCGCAAAATAATAAGTCATCCCCGCTTCAAGGCCGACGATCGTGTGGTGAGTCATCCGGCCGACATCATGGTGGCACGAGTAGTTGCGTGTTGCCTTGCCATAGTAGATTCGGTAGCCTGCAAGGTCCGGTTCTTGATTATCGTCCCAGGCCAAAGTCACCTCGACGGCTTGCGCGCTGGAGACAAATACTGGCAGCACGCAAAGGCTCAATGAGAGAATGGCTTGCAGGAACAGGAATCTCTCCCAGCAAAGGAACCATCGAACAGGGAAATATGCTGACACTGCCTTACTCCTCCCGCTTTTACAGGCTAGAACGGATGTTTGCGGTCTAACGTGATCCATACCATCCTCGGTACTCATCATTCCTTCATGGAAGATCGCGCATCAGCAAGAACGAGAGCGCTTCTTCACAGGCAATCGGGCGAGAAGGCCTGCTGACATCACGCAAAGTTGCGTAGCGCAAAACGAACCATGCGATGGTGGTGGGCCAGTCTGGCAAGCAGCGTGCCATGATTTGGGGTTGTGCGGCACCTTTGTGGATCTCTGGCCTGAGCCCAGTCTACAGTAGGGCGCGGCCGAGCCTGTCCCGGCACCCATGTTTTCCGACCCGACCTCCGGCTGCCCTTTTGTCGTATGAGTGAAGGCACATGACTTCACTCGTGTAGGGGTTTCCCTTCGGTTAGTTCGAAATGCGGCTTGTCGGCTCGATCGAATTGTGGCAGAGAGGGACTGTGTAAATGGACCGTGAAACCGGAAAACCGAACACCGAGGAATGGGAACGGGGATTTCTATGGGAGGGCTTTCTCAGATCGGGGCCTGTTTCTTTGATGTCAATGGGGTCTTGATTGATTCAAATTTCGCCAACGCCCAGGCCATGGCCGAGACTTTCGGCGGCAACCGGCAGCTGCGGGAGAAGATCGTGAACCTCTACCTCGAGCTCACCGGTCTCGACCGTGGTACCAAGATCCGGGTCATTCAGAAGCAGCTCATCGGGGCTCCGTTTGGTGAGGGAGAATTTACCCTGCGCTGGGAGAGGTTCAAACAGCTTGGAAGGGTCGCCATGCTCGAGGCACCCCTCCGAGAAGGGTGCAAAGAGGTGCTGTCAGCACTCGGCGCCCGCGGCATCACGCGTATCGCTCTCTCCAATACCCCACTGTCGGAACTGACGGAGACCCTGACTGCGCATGGCCTTGATCTTCTGCTCGACCGCATTCAAGGCGGGGGAGACTGGCCCAAGTCGGAAGCGCTAATGCGACTCCTGGAGGAAGTTCCCTTTCTCAGCCATGAATGCCTCTTTTTTGGAGATGGCAAAGGCGACCTGGCGGCAGCCAGGCAGAACGGCGTACCGTTTGTTGCCATCGATCCCGGTACCGGCGAGTTTGCCGCCGAAACAGGCTTTATCGGTCCATACCGGAACCTTGTGGTATGGGCTCAGGAAGCTCTGAAAAGCGACCTGCAGCATGTGGAATGAGGAACTGCACAAGCCGGATGCGCCCGCCGATGAACCCCAACAGACGTTTCGAACCATTTTTCAAGCCAGGCCAGCCTCAAACCTTCGCCATACAATCTTCTTCCGCGATGTTCAGCTTTGCTATTCGACAGCCCGCGATTCATCCATCAATACTCAACTGTGCAATCCCGGGCATCCTGCGGTTCGCCCTTCGACCTTCGTTTTTCGCTGTCCCCGGCCATGCGAAAACGTTGACTCACCGGTTTTGATATGTTAATCGTAAAAAACTCTATTCTATCGTTTTTTATAATATTTTCGGCTTTCATTGAGGAAGGATGAACTTAATTCCCATGAAATCTGCGTGTATCATCCTGCTTGCGCTGTTGACTCTGAACGCCTGTTCCCACCTCACTGTTCCTGCAAACCCGCTGATTTTGAGGCCTTCGCCGACCCCTTCCAAAGACTCCCTCGAAAAGGCAGATTGCTATTACGACTACTTGCGGGCGCAGCATTACGTGCGCAGCAACCAGGTAGACAAGGCCGTGGAAGCCTACCAGGAGGCGTTGAAAAAGGACCCGCGCGCCGCCGTGCTGCTCACTGAACTCGCCGCGCTATACGTTCGTCAGGGGAAGATCGACGCAGCCCTCAAGCTGAGTGAGGAAGCCATTGCGAATCAGCCTGACTACCAGCAGGCCTACCTGATGCTCGGCCAGCTCTATGCGAGTTCAGACCAGAACAGTAAGGCTGTAGCAGCCTATCAGCATCTCCTCAAGATGAACCCGCAGCATACCGAAGCCTATCTGCTGCTGGGGACACTCTATGCCCAGGAGGGGCGTCTGGCTGAAGCTATGGCGACTTTTGACCAGCTTCAGCGGCTATACCCCGACAATCCCATGGCCCTGTACTATAAGGCCCGCATCCTCCTTGATATGAAACTGCACGATCAGGCCGAAGCGGCCTACCTCGCGGTGCTTGCCATTGATCCGTCATTCGAGCATGCCCTGCTCGATCTGGCCTATCTCTATGAAGCAACCAACCGCCCCAAAGCGGCCGAGGAAGTCTACCTGCGCCTCCTCGCCTTCGACAGCAACAACGTTCAGGCCCATACCCGCCTGGGCAACCTGTTCATGCGTCAGGGGAACCTTGATCGGGCTTTGCAGCACTTCGACCAACTGCTCCGCCACAACCGCAAAGATGTGGAAAGTCGCCTCAAAGTCGGCATCATCCACCTGCAGCAGAAGAACTATGAAGATGCCATTCAGGACTTCACGTTCCTGCTCAAGGACGAACCGCAGTATGACCAAGCTCTTTACTATCTTGGCACCACTTACGAAGAGAAAGGTGAGTCGGAGCAGGCCATTGTGAACTTACGGCTGATCTCCCGCACCAGCCCGGTCTGGACGGCCGCTCAGATCCGGTTAGCCTTGATCTTTTCCAAAATGAAGGACTACCGCGCAGGCCAGGAGGTGCTGCAGGAAGCCATTGCCAAGCAACCCGACTTCCCGGACCTCTACCTCTACTCCGGCCTGCTTTACGAGGAAGAGAAGAATCTCGACGAAGCCATCAAGATCGTTGATCGGGGTCTCGAGAGGGCGCCCCAGGATCCGGAACTGCTGTTTCGCAAAGGCGTGCTCCTCGACAAAAAGGGGGACAAGAACGCTGCCATCGAGGTGATGCGCAAGATTCTCGAGACGGACTCCAAGAACGCCAACGCCCTCAACTACATCGGCTACACCTACGCCGAAATGGGGATCAAGCTGGAAGAAGCCAAGCAGATGATCAAGGCCGCCCTTGAAAGTGAACCGGGCGACGGCTATATCATGGACAGCCTGGCCTGGGTCTATTATCGCATGGGGCACCACAGGAAGGCGCTCGAGGTGATTCTGGAGGCAATCAAGCGGGTGCCACGAGACCCGGTGATCCAGGAGCATCTTGGGGATATCTATCTCAGTCTCGGCAAGAAGGCCAAGGCCACCGAAGCCTATCAGCGTGCTCTGGAATTTGAGCACACTGAGCCGGAAAAAATCCAGGAGAAGCTAAGACAGGTAGAATGAAAGCCGTCCGGATGTGGCAATGTTCACCCCTGCTGGTGGTGCTTGCGCTGGGGGGGTTCCTGGTGACAGGGTGTGCCCCTCGCCCGTCCCTACCCGCTCCAACCCGCCCCGCGGTCTTTAGAGAATGGCTGCCTGCCTTACGCGAGCGCTCCGAACACTGGCAACGGTTTCAGGCCAAGATTCGGATCAAAGCCCTGAGTGAGGAAAAGAGGTTTACTGTCGAGGCGGTCCTGCTTGCCAACCTGCCTGACCAACTCCGGCTCGAGGCCTTCCGAATGGGACAAACCGTTGCCGTCCTGATCCTGAACCATCAGCAGTCCAGCCTTTTTGTGCCTTCCGAGAAGATGGTTCTGAGCGCCATGCGTTCGGAAGATCTCACCAACCATTTGTTGGGCATAGCTTTGCCCCTCGACAAGTTTGCGAACAGCTTGAGCGCCATTGTCCCTCCCGGTCAGCTCGACCGTTTTGAGGTCGTGCCCCGGCAGCAGGAATGGGTTGGCCTCGCCGGACCATCCCTCGGGGACTGGACATCCGAGTGGCAGTTCCAGTCCGAGCCTCAGGCCGTAACCTCGGTAAAGATCCGACGGGGGACCTGGAACTGCACGATTCGGTATGATCCCCCGGTAGGGCTCGCAGTGGAGGAGATTCCAAAAAAGATCACTTTCACTTCGGCCCAATGGCAGATTGAAGCTGTGGTGCAGGAACTCCAGTCCCTCGCGGAACTGCCGGAGACCGCCTTTGCAGGCAACTTCGGCCGGGACGTGCGGTGGGTTGAAGTGGCACCATCGGCTGGTGATCCGGCAAAGCAGTGAGGCGGTGGCTGATGGCCCGGGAAGGTGCGGCAAAACGCTTTGTTGTGGACAGCATGCTGGGGAAGCTTGCCAAGTGGCTGCGTATATTGGGATTTGACACCCGCTACGAGGCCCTGCAAAGTGAGGACCAGCTTGAGGCTCACCGATCCCAGGGGTATCTTCTGATCACGCGCCGGCAAAAACTCCTCAATGAGGCAAATGTGCTCTTCCTCAAGGCCAATGCCCCCCTCGAACAACTCCGGGAGGTCGTCACCAGAGTGCCCGTCACTCCGCAGGAAGTCCACCTGCTGCAGCGCTGTTCCCTTTGCAACGAGCAACTCCTGCCGACAACCCGGGATGAGGTGTTTGACGAGGTTCCCCATTACATCTTTCGGACCCAAACGATCTTTCACCGCTGTCCCCGGTGCCGGAAGATCTACTGGCCCGGCAGCCATCCCGGACGAATGCGGCGGTGTCTCGAACGGGCCTTGGGTTGGCAGGTCACTGAACTGATGGTCAGGAACGAACAGTGATGACGATTGCGGATAAACCACACGCTGGTGAGCAAGGGAGCCTCGAACGGGACCGGCATCCAGGCATCAAGATATTCAAAGGTTAACCCAGGCCAGCGAGTTGGGGCTACGATATCGATCAAGGAGGGGCCATGAGTTTCAGCCTGTTCCCCAAGTCGCCGAAGTTTTTCCAACTGTTTCTCGAACAGAACCGCATAATTGTCGATGCGGCGACGGTACTCCATCAAATCGCCGAGGAATTTTCGGACTGTGAGGATCAATGCCAGGTAATCAACCGCCTCGAAGCCGAGGGAGATGTCCTCAACCGGACTATTGCCCGCGAGCTGTCGACCACCTTCATTACCCCCATCGACCGTGAGGACATCCACGAGATCAATTCCTCCCAGGAAACCATCCTGAACCATATCCAGGCGGTTTCAAACCGCATTGGCGTCTATGGGCTCGCGAGGATGCGGTTCCCGGCCAAGAAGATGATTTCCAACATCAAAGAGATGGTCACGGGTATTGGGAGCCTGCTCACCATGCTGAGCCGCGGTCAGGAAGTCACACCGACCGTCGCCCAGGTCAAACAGCTCAAAAAGGAATGCGAAATGCTTTTGATGAGCGGCTTGGGCGAGCTTTATGAAGACCCGACGCCAGGGCCTGAGGACGTTCTCGATATCATCAAGTGGACCCATGTTTACGACCGCATCGACAAGGCTTTTAATCGGGCCTGGCAACTGGCTAAGGCCATCGAAGGGATTGTGCTCAAGAATGCCTGAGATTTCCTTGATTCTGGTCGTTGTTATTGGCGTGGCCCTGGTATTCGATTTTACCAACGGCGCGCATGACACGGCCAACGCCATTGCCACCGTTGTTTCCACCAAGGTACTGGCACCGGGGACAGCGGTGCTGATGGCAGCCGTACTGAATCTGGTCGGAGCCTTGCTTGGCACTCACGTGGCGCAAACCATCGGCAGCGGCATTGTCCACCCGGACATGATCCAGGGGTGCCAGGCCCTTACTCTGGCGGGTCTCTGCGGGGCCATCGTCTGGAACCTGGTGACCTGGTATCTGGGGTTGCCTTCTTCCTCCTCCCACGCCCTTATCGGTGGGTTGATCGGTGCAACCCTCGCCTACCGGGGGTTGGAAGCGCTGAATTTCTCCTCTATTTTCCGCAAGGTCATGGTGCCGCTGGTGCTTTCGCCACTCGGAGGATTCCTGGCGGGCTACCTGGCGATGGTGGCTTTATCCTGGCTGTTTCGCAGCGCTCATCCCCACCGCGTCAACCAGGCGTTTCGAAAGCTCCAGATCCTGTCGTCGGCTTTTATGGCCACCAGCCACGGGACCAACGACGCTCAAAAGACCATGGGCATTATAACGCTGGCACTTTTCATCGGGCATCAGATCCCTGACCTGACTATGCCCATCTGGGTCCGGCTGGTCTGCGCTTTGGCCATGGCCATGGGAACGGCAATCGGTGGATGGAAAATTATTAAAACAATGGGCCACAAGATCTTCAAACTTGAAGCGGTACACGGGTTTTCGGCCGAGACTTCCGCTGCCGGGGTAATATCGCTGGCATCCTCGTTCGGAGCCCCCATCAGTACCACTCACGTCATTTCAGCAGCGATTCTGGGGGTGGGTTCTTCCAAGCGGCTGTCGGCCGTGCGGTGGGGGATTGCGGGGCAAATGGCCACGGCGTGGCTGATGACCATCCCGGCCGCCGCCGCAGTGGCGGCAGTCTGCTTCGAATTCCTGAGGTTCGTGGGCTTGGTGGACTGAAAGCGATGGCCGTAACAGCGGAGAAGGCTCGCGAAACGCGCCGCGATTCATGACCCTTCGACCCAGTAGGTCTCTGGGCTGGTTTAATTCATTAAACTGGAGGTTTACATGCCTTACCTGATGACTAACAAGGGATTCATCCTGGATCTTGATGAGGCCATCGATCGCCTGCTGCGGTACCACGTTATTTTCTTTGGTGAGGAACACGATTCCCGAGTTGCCCACGAAGGAGAGCTCACCCTCCTTACCGAGCTCGCAAAGCAAGATTCGCATCTTGTGCTGGCCCTCGAGATGTTTGAACGCGATGTCCAGGAAGCTCTGGACGCTTATCTCGAAGGCAGCCTCAACGAAGATGGGTTTCTTGAACGGGCGCGCCCCTGGCCGAATTATCAGGAAGATTACCGACCCATCGTAGAGCTCGCTAAGACCCGGAGAATCCCCGTTATTGCCGCCAATATCCCCCGCAGGGCCGCGGCCGCGGTTGCCGCCGCGGACGAGATTTCGGCTGAGGTCGTGCGGGAAGACCGCATCTACCTCCCTCCCAACTGGCATCTTGATTCCGAAGAGTATTATGGTTACTTCACCACTCTCATGGTGAGAATGCCCCACTCAGTTCCCATGAAAAGCCTGAACATTGAGGCGCTCTACAAGGCCCAGGTCCTGAAGGATGCCGTCATGGCCGCTGCCCTTGAACCGTTTCTGGATCACCGAATCCTATTCTGCTGCGGTCATTTTCATTCCGACTATCACCTCGGAATACCTTATCAACTCGAGAAGAACCATCCGGAGCTCAAGGTTGCAGTGGTTGTCTGTGCAGAATCATTGATGGACCTGCCCATGAAAGATCGCTCCCGGATAGGCGACTTCATCTGGATTGATGAATAGCCAGGACCCGTCTGTACACCCTATTTTGTGAGAACGGCAGTCTCCAGGAGAATTTGACACAACTGAATGAATCAGGCCGATGTTTGGGTCGCTTCTTTATTGTCGCTCGCCTTCTATCCCGACCCGCAGTCAGAGGGATCACCCTGGATTTTATCGAGGGCATGAGCCAACGCCGGCAGGACGACTTCCAGGTTTTCGAGGGCACCTTTGGGACTGCCGGGAAGGTTCACGATGAGGGTTTGGCCCCGGATGGCGGCAACCGCTCTCGAGATCATGGCGTGCGGGGTTTTCGCCAGGCTTGCCGCCCGCATCGCTTCCGCCATGCCGGGAACGGTTCGATCAATGACGGCCAGGGTCGCTTCCGGGGTCACATCGCGGGGAGAAACCCCAGTTCCTCCGGTGGTAACGATCAAAGCAACCCCCAAGGTCTGGACCACCCTGACCAGCTCTGCGGAAATTGCCGCCGCATCATCAGGAACCACGTTCTGGTAGACCACTTCGTAGCCCTCGCGCACCAGGCGCTCACGCAGCACCTGTCCGGAACGGTCTTCCCGTTCACCCCGTGCACCCTTATCGCTCATGGTCACAATCGCCACCGTCCGCTTGCAGCCCAAACCAGATTCCATCATTCACACCTCACTCCAGCCCCCTCCCACTTCACTTCTCGGGCCCTGCTCCCTATCCCCTTTGCAGCATCAAGCGGCGTGCAGCCAGAGCAATCATCGCCGAGATATCCTTGCTCTTGGCAAGCTGGGAAACATCCTGGGGCATGAGCGTCGGGAGCATCTTGACAGCAATCGCAAGGGGGGCCTTGGGATTACCGGCCAGCGCCAGCCTTACCGGATAGTATTTGGTCCATTCACGCTGCTCGGCAATACGCCGCAGGATCTCTTCGTCAACTGTCCTCGAACACGCAATGAGCGCGATCTCACCCTCAGTGATGCGGGGATTGCCAATCACGGCCAACTGGACGGCCCGGTTGCCGTCGCGAATGAGCAGGGTCCGCCCTTCTTTGCCGCACCTCAGGGCAAAGCGCACCCTTTCGCTAAGCTTCATTCTGCGAGCCATCTGGAGCAGCGACTCGGTTTCCGGCTCCTGCAATCCAGCCCTGGGGTCTTGCTCCTGATCAGGCTGCAGGCTCCGAACCGTCTCGATGAGGATGTCTTCCCATGGCCTGGTAATGGTGGCCGTCGGCAGCGTCTCCAGCGGCAACAGGCGAAGATCCGCGACACTCGCGCTCACCATTTTGGAAAACGCTGCTTCCCCCTCGAGATTGGCGACCTGGGCCTGAACGACCCGGCCTGAACGCAAAGCAATCTTCCCGGTACCCCATTCCGACTGGATTTCGAGGATGCCCTCTTTTGAAGTCACACACAGGGTGTGGACTACCTCCCCTACTTCTTCACCGGAGGACTGCTCAACAATCCCGCTCGCCGGGGTGTCATGGAGCTTTAAAGGGTCTGTGATGGAGATCGTCGCTCCCGTTCCTGCGCGTTACTTTTCTTCCTTGGCCGCTGCAATGATCTTTTCCTGGAGCGGCCCGGGAACTTCTTCATAGTGGGACACTTTCATGGTGAAAAGGCCGCGTCCTGCGGTAATGGAACGCAGATCGGGAGCATACTTGAGAACCTCCGCCAGGGGTACATTGGCCCGAATGATCTGCTTCTTACCCTTGCTTTCCATCCCCAGCACCCGCCCCCGGCGCGAGTTCAAGTCACCGATGACATCTCCCATGCAGTCATCCGGGACGGTGATTTCCATAAGCATGATCGGTTCGAGGAGAGTCGGTTTGGCTTCCAGCACGGCTTTCTTGAACGCCATCGAACCGGCAATCTTGAAGGCCATTTCCGACGAATCCACCGTGTGATAGGAACCGTCCACGAGATCAACCTTGAAGTCAACCACGGGGTACCCGGCCAGCGCTCCTTCGAGAGACGCCTCCGCAATCCCCTTCTCCACCGCTGGAATGTACTGCTTGGGAATAACGCCACCTACAATCTTATCAAAGAATTGGAAGCCCTCGCCGCGACCAAGCGGTTCCATCTCGATATGGCAGTCCCCAAACTGACCACGGCCGCCTGACTGTTTCTTGTATTTGCCCTGCACCCGAGTCTTGCCTTTGATGGTTTCCTTATAAGACACTTTCGGCAGGCGCAGATTGACTTCCACGCCGAACTTGCGCTTCAGTTTCTCGACGGTGGCTTCGATATGGATCTCACCCATACCAGAGAGGATCATCTCGCGCGTCTCTTCGTTTCGTTCGAGGCGGAGCGTCAGGTCTTCTTCCATCAACCGGGTGAGCGACGAGAAGATCTTCTCTTCATCTCCCTTGCTCTTTGGCTCAACCGCCAGGGAATAGATCGCCGGAGGCAGCTCCACGGGTGGGAATAGAATCGGTTCCTTTTCCGAACAGAGGCTGTCCTGAGTGGTAGTCTCCTTTAGCTTGGCAATGGCGATAATATCGCCGGGACCTGCTTCCTGGATCTGCTCCTGGTTCTTGCCCTTCAGCCGGAGAAGCTGGCCAAAACGCTCCCGGGCCTGTGCCCTGCAGTTGTAGACGGATGAGTCGGCCGTCAACGACCCGGAGAAGATGCGGATGACCGAAAGGCGCCCAGCATATGGGTCGCTGATGGTCTTGATGACCAGCGCGCTAAAAGGGCCATCCGGGTCGGGCACCCTCTCCACCACCTCATCCTTGCCCGGCAGCTTTCCCTGCCGGGGACCACGGTCGAGGGGCGAAGGCAGATAGTCCACGATCAGGTCGAGGAGCGGCTGGATAGCCATGTTGAGCGGCCCGGAACCGCAGGTCACCGGAAAAAGCTTGCCGGTCATCACCGCCTGCCGTAAGCCCTGCCTCACCTCATCCGGCGTTAGACTTCCTTCTTCGAGATATTTTTCGAGCAGCTCGTCATTGGATTCGGCAACCCGTTCGGCAAGCTCGTCCTTCAATTGTTCAAGACGCCCCTTCAGCTCTTCCGGCACTTCTTGAGTCTCAAACTGGCCGCTGTCACCCTTCGTATAGAGATAGGCCTGCTCGTTCAGAATGTCGACCACCCCCTTGAAATCCTCCGCTGCGCCAATGGGGATTTGAAGGACAACACAGGACTTGCTGAAATTGTTTTGAATATCTTCAACGACCTTGAAGAAGTCAGAGCGTTCGCGGTCCATTTTACTGACAAAAATCATCCTTGCCTGCCCGAATTCTTCCGCGAATTCCCAGACCTTCTCCGTTTGCACCCGCACCCCGTCGATGGCATCCACCAGTACCAGGACGGCATCCGCCCCCTGCATGGAGGTCTTGGTTTCGGCAATGAAATTGAAGTCCCCTGGGGTGTCGATAACGGTGAGCTGATGCTTCTTCCAGGGAAAAGTGTTGACGGCCGTGCTGATGGTGATGTTGCGCTTCACTTCCTCCGGTTCATAATCCATCACCGAGGTACCCTCATCCACCTTGCCCAGTCGCGTCGTTACGCCCGCGTTGAACAGCATGGCTTCAGCGAGAGAGGTTTTGCCTGCCCCACCGTGAGAGATGATGGCGAATGTTCGAACCTTGGAGACGTCTTCTTTCATATTCTGTCCTTTCTACAATCATTGCGGCAAAAGGGCGCGAAATCTTGAATCCCCGGAAGAGAATGCAAGTTGTAAAATTAAGGCAAGAAGGAAACCCGAGTCAAGATAATTTCGGAATTGGGAACACCCCGCTTTCGATTCCATTTCCTGCGGGAGATTCTTTTCAAGCTGAGGCATATGGGCTTTCACCTTCCTTAATGATGGGGGCTATTCGCGAGCGTTCCCTCATTCCGCCCTGAAGCAACGCGTATCATACCCTCGGAAGCATCTACAATGAGGACCATTGTGAGTTTTTCATTGATTTTTTCACTCCTTGTGTTAATGGAATTTTTTCCCGTATTGTTTGGTTTAGATCACAGAGTCAGCTATTTTGCGGGATGCCGGGATATCGGAAGAGAGCGGGCATTGCCAGATGGGCACGGGAATTCAGACGGAGATGGTGATCACGGTCGAGCAGGCGGAGGAGCATTTCCTTGGCTACCTCCACGCTGAAAGGAGCGTCAGCAGCGAGACTTGGCGAGCCTATAAGAATGACCTCGACCAATTCCGCCTCCATCTCCAGCATAAGACCGGGAGCAAGTTCCTACCGGTAACGGAGGTTACCCCGGATTTGGTGCGCAGCTTCATGTTCGCGCTTCCCAAGGATTTGAAGAGCTCCAGCCGGGCCAGGAAACTGTCGGCCCTTCGCTCTTTTTTCAACCACCTGCTGGATCGTGGCTGGTGTTCGGACAACCCGGCCGAACGCGTGGCCAGCCCTAAGGTGAGAGCCAAAACCCCGGCTTTCCTGGACGTCGACGATACCCTTCATTTCCTGAACGCACTGGAGCGAAGGGCCGGGCAGTCGGGCAGTTCCTGGCGACGGTATCGCAATTGGGCGATGTACGAGTGTCTGTACTCCATTGGGGCACGGGTGAGTGAACTGGTGGGCTTGAGCGTCGCGGATGTCGATTTCGAACAGGGTCTGGTGCGCCTTCTGGGAAAGGGGAAGAAAGAACGGGTGGTTCCCATCGGCAAGAAAGCCAGGGAAGCCTTGCGGGCCTATCTTGACGCCATGGAGCGCCAAGTCCCGCGCTTTCGAGCAGACCGTTCCGAACTCTTTCTCAATGCTTCCGGTGGCCGTCTCACAGCCCGGTCGGTGCATCGGATTCTGCGGGCCGAAATGCAGCACTGCGGTCTCTGGCAGCATCTCAGCCCCCATGGGCTGCGTCACACTTTCGCCACCCACATCCTGAATTCGGGGAGGGAGGAGCGTGACATTGCAGATCTGCGCGCCATCCAGGAAATGCTGGGGCATGCCTCGCTGTCGACCACCCAGCGCTACACCCATGTGCATTTCGACCAGCTCCAGCAGACCTATGACCGTACCCACCCTCGCAGCCGGCTGAAGCAATAGCCACCACTTTTTCCCTGGAGAAAACCCTGAGATGGACCGAAAGCCCATTCACAGCACCACCGTTTTTGCCATCCATAGAGGCGGACAGGTTGTTATGGCCGGAGATGGCCAGGTAACCCTGGGTGAAACCGTGATCAAACATCAGGCCAAGAAGGTTCGCAAAATGTACCACGACAAGGTCCTGGCCGGCTTTGCCGGATCGACGGCGGATGCCTTCACCCTGTTCGAACGGCTTGAAGGGAAATTGGAACAATATAACGGGAACCTCAAGCGAGCTGCCGTGGAACTCGCCAAAGACTGGCGCATGGATCGAGCACTGCGCCGCTTGGAAGCCCTGCTGGTCGCAGCCGACCGGACCGACTGCTTCATTCTGAGCGGGACCGGCGACATCATCGAGCCTGACGACGGCCTTGCCGCAGTCGGCTCGGGTGCTCCCTATGCCTTGGCGGCCGCTCGCGCGCTCCTGCGTCATACCCACCTTCCCATCCGCGAGATCGCTGAGGAAGCCATGAAAATTGCCGCCTCCATCTGTATCTTTACGAACCAGGAATTCACTTTCGAGGAGCTTTGAGCCCATGCAGCAGCCGCTTACTCCGGCCGAGATCGTTCGGGAGCTCGACAAATTTATCATCGGCCAGCACGACGCCAAACGGATGGTCGCTATCGCCCTCAGAAACCGCTGGCGCCGCCAGCAGGTACCGGAACATCTGCGTGATGAAATCGCTCCCAAGAATATCATCATGATTGGGCCAACCGGAGTGGGCAAGACGGAGATTGCCCGTCGGCTGGCCCGGCTGGCCCAGTCGCCGTTCCTAAAAATCGAGGCCAGTAAATTTACCGAAGTAGGCTACGTGGGCCGGGATGTGGAATCCATGGTCCGGGATCTCATGGAACTGGCAGTCAGCATGGTTCGTGCGGAAGAACTGGAAACAGTCAAGCTCAAAGCGGAAGAGCTCGCCGAAGAGAAATTGCTGGATATTCTCCTCCCGCCCAAACGCAAGCAGGAGCCCAAGGAGCAACTCCTGGAAGCCCCCGCCGAGGTCAAGGCGGCCCAGGACGAAGCCAATCAGGCCGACTCCACCCGCGACAAACTCCGCAAGCTGTTGCAGCAGGGTTCGCTCGATGATCGTTATGTGGAATTGGATGTGCCCGACCGTAACTTCCCCATGATCGAAATCTTTGCCGGAACCGGCATGGAAGAAATGGACTTCAACCTGCGCGACATGCTGGGTTCCATGCTGCCGCAACGCACCAAACGCCGTAAGGTTAAAATCCCCGAAGCGCGAGAGATCCTTGTGCAGCAGGAATCGCAGCGCCTTATCGATATGGACAAGGTCATCAAACTGGCCATCGAGCGGGTGGAACACTCCGGAATCATCTTTCTTGACGAAATCGATAAGATCGCCGGCCGTGAATCCAGCCGCGGCCCGGATGTCTCGCGGGAGGGAGTCCAACGAGACCTCCTCCCCATTGTGGAAGGCTCGACTGTTACCACCAAGTATGGCATGGTCAAGACCGACCACATCCTCTTCATAGCATCTGGCGCATTCCATATCTCCAAGCCATCCGACCTCATTCCTGAGCTCCAGGGCCGATTTCCGATCAGGGTCGAGCTCACCTCACTGAGCAGGGAGGATTTCGTCCGCATCCTCAAAGAACCTGAGAATGCGTTGATTGTGCAATATGAATCCCTCCTCAGGACTGAGGAGGTGGAGTTGGTTTTCGCCGACGAGGCTATTGAAGAAATCGCCGAGATTGCCTACGAGGTCAATTCAAGAATGGAAAACATCGGCGCAAGACGGCTCCATACGATCATGGAAAAACTCCTGTCGGATGTCTCCTTCAGTGCCCCCGACCTCAAGGGGCAAACCATCCCCATCACCAGGGAGTATGTGCGGGAAAAGCTCCAGGATATCGTGAAGGATGAGGATTTGAGTCGGTACATTCTCTAGTGAGGCCTCCGGCCTGAGAAGAGGGGAATGAGGTGGAGAAGGCAAGGATCCTGATTGAGGCATTGCCCTATATCCGTCGCTTTTATCAGAGCACCGTGGTAATCAAATACGGTGGCCATGCCATGGTGGCCGATGAGCTGAAGGAGAGTTTTGCGCAGGACATTGTCCTGATGAAATACATCGGGATCAATCCGATCGTGGTCCATGGCGGAGGGCCTCAGATCAGCGAAATGCTGGGGCGCCTCGGGATCCAGAGCCGCTTTCATCAGGGCCTGCGAGTAACCGACCGGGACACTATGGACATTGTCGAAATGGTCCTGGTGGGAAAGATCAATAAGGAGATCGTTTCCTTTATCAATCGTCACGGTGGTCAGGCCATCGGTTTGAGCGGCAAGGACGGGCAACTCATCGAGGCGCGCAAGCTTCAGGTTTATCGCAACCACGGCACCGATCGGCCGCCGGAGATCATTGATATCGGGCTGGTGGGAGAGGTGGAGCGCATCAATGAGGAGGTCCTCCGCACTCTCGAACGGAGCAACATGATTCCTGTGATTGCCCCCGTGGGGGTGGGACCGCACGGGGAAACCTACAATATCAACGCAGACCTGGTGGCGGGTCGCATTGCCGGGGCGCTTCGAGCAAAGAAGCTCTTGCTCATGACCGATGTCGCCGGAGTGCTCAACGCCGAGGGCGAGCTCATTCCCGGCATGACCATCGCCGAAGCGGCGGCGGCCATGCAGCAGGGAACGTTGCGTGGCGGCATGATTCCCAAGGTGCAATGTGCCGTTGAAGCCCTGCAGGAGGGCGCCGAAAAGGTGCATATTGTGGACGGAAGGTTACCTCATGCGGTTCTCCTCGAGATTTTCACCGACGCGGGGATCGGAACCGAAATCGTGAAAGAACACTAGCTCTATTCAACGGGAAGACTACTCATGGAAAATATACCATCATCTTATCAGGAGCACATCTTCGGCACTTACGCGCGCTTGCCGGTGGTGTTTGTCCGAGGTCAGGGCACCAGACTCTGGGATGAAACCGGCAAAGAATACCTGGATTTTCTGGCTGGCATCGCGGTCTGCAATCTGGGTCATTGTCATCCCGAAGTGACCAGGGCCATGTGTGACCAGGCTGAGACGCTGGTCCATGTTTCAAATCTCTTTTACACCCGCCCGCAGGTACAACTGGCTGCTGAATTGACGCGGCTTTCCTTCGCAGACAAGGTGTTCTTCTCGAACAGCGGGGCAGAAGCCAATGAAGCGGCACTCAAGCTGGCCCGAAAACACAGCAGGGATCGCCACGGGGCGGGACGCTTCCATGTTGTATGCATGAAGGACTCGTTTCATGGCCGCACCCTCGCCACCCTGTCGGCCACCGGCCAGGAAAAGGTTCATAAGGGATTCGAACCCCTTGTGGGCGGCTTCAGTTTTGTTCCCTTTAATTCTCCGGAAGCGGTGGAAAAGGCGATCACCGACCGGACCTGTGCGGTTCTGGTGGAACCCATCCAAGGGGAGGGCGGCATCAATTTTCCGGCTCCCGGTTACCTGCATGAACTCAAGGCCCTCTGCCGCCAGTATGATCTCCTGCTCATCTTTGATGAGGTCCAGGTGGGCATGGGACGAACCGGCACCCTCTTTGCGCACGAGCAGGAAGGAACCACGCCCGACATCATGACCCTCGCCAAAGCTCTCGGAAACGGCCTCCCCATTGGCGCCATGCTCGCCACCGATGAGGTGGCGAGAGCGTTTGTTCCAGGGAGTCACGCCACTACTTTCGGAGGGACACCCCTGGTGACAGCGGCCGCTGTCAGGGTTCTCGAACTGATCTCCGCACCTGCGTTCCTGCAGCGGGTACAAGCAGTTGGGAGCTATTTCAAAGAGCGTCTCGAAGAACTCCAGCAACGTCATGGACTGATCAAAGAGGTGCGGGGGCGGGGTCTGATGATTGGCGTGGACCTCACCATTCCGGGCGCAAAGATAGTCGAGAAGTGCCTGGAAAGAGGCTTCGTCATCAACTGTACGCACGATACGGTACTTCGCTTCGTCCCGCCGCTCATTGTCGAGAAAGAGGAAATTGATCAGTTGCTCCAGGTTCTGGATCAGGTGTTAAGAGAGGACAACTCATGAAACGCGATCTTCTTTCGCTACGTGATCTCACCATTACAGAGATCCTTCAGCTCATCGAACGCGCCCGTGCCTTGAAACAGAAACGGCAATCCGGGAATCTCCCGCAGGTTCTTTCCGGCAGGGTTCTCGGTCTCATTTTCATGAAGCCTTCGACCCGCACCCGGGTCTCCTTTGAGACCGCCATGGGCCGCCTGGGAGGTCAAAGCCTGTTTATGACCGCCAACGACCTTCAGCTTTCCCGGCAGGAACCGCTGGCTGATACCGCCCGCGTCCTGTCGCGCTACCTGGATGCCCTGGTCATCCGCACCTTCGCTCACGCCGATGTGGAAGAGCTGGCTCGTCATGCGACCATTCCCATCATTAACGGCCTGACCGACCGTTACCATCCCTGCCAGGTGCTGGCTGATCTGCAGACTGTCCAGGAGAAGCGGGGCAGCCTCGATGACCTGACGGTGGCCTGGATCGGCGATGGCAACAACGTAGCTCACTCGTGGATCAACGCCGCCGCCATGCTGGGCTTTACCCTCTACCTGGCGTGTCCTCCCGAATACCCGCCGGACAATGAGATCCTTGACTGGGCACAACGGGAAGGGCGAGGAAGCATCCACCTGGTCCACGAGGTGAAAGCGGCGGTCAGCTCTGCGGACGTCCTTTACACCGACGTCTGGGCCAGCATGGGGCAGGAAGGGGAGGAGGACGAACGAAAGAAGGTTTTTCGGTCTTTCCAAATCAACGAAGAGCTGTTGGCTGCTGCTCCGAGCCACGCCATGGTGCTTCATTGCCTGCCGGCCCATCGCGGCGAAGAAATCACCGCAGGCGTCCTGGACGGACCCCAAGCGGCTGTGTTCGACCAGGCGGAAAACCGTATGTGGCTTCAGATGGCATTGCTTGAATGGGTAATGGGGAAAGAGGACCGGAATGGACGTTAAGAAGGTTGTTCTGGCTTATTCGGGGGGATTGGATACCTCCATCATTCTCAAGTGGTTGCTGGAGAATTACGGATGTGAAGTCATCGCTTTCGTCGCCGATCTGGGGCAGGGCGAGGAGCTTCAGGAAGCTCACGCCAAGGCGCTCGCCACCGGAGCCGTGAAGGCCCGCGTGGAGGATCTGCGGGAAGAATTCGTGCGAGACTTCGTCTTCCCGGCGTTTCGCGCGAACGCCGTTTATGAAGGGCAATACCTGCTGGGGACCTCCATCGCCCGGCCGCTCATTGCCAAACAGCAGGTGAAGGTGGCTGAGGAGGAAGGTGCCGATGCCGTCAGCCACGGCGCCACCGGGAAGGGCAACGATCAGGTGCGCTTCGAGCTGACCTACTCGGCTCTGAACCCAGCCTTGAAGGTGATTGCCCCCTGGCGCGAATGGACCCTGAGATCGCGGACCTCGCTGATCGAATATGCCAAGAAGCACGGCATACCCGTCCCGGTAACTCAGGAAAAGCCTTATAGCAGCGACCGCAACCTGTTGCACATCAGCTTCGAAGGGGGCGTGCTGGAAGACCCCTGGGCAGCGCCCGACCCGAAGATGTTTGTGCTCACCGCAGATCCGGAAGAGGCACCCAACCGACCTGAGGTTATCGAAATTGACTTCGAGCGGGGCGATCCAGTGGCGGTCAACGGCCAGCGGCTCAGTCCCGCCAACCTGCTCTACACGCTGAATGAGCTGGGTGGAAAACACGGCATCGGACGGGTTGACCTCGTGGAAAATCGGTTCGTGGGAATGAAATCGCGCGGCGTGTACGAGACCCCCGGCGGAACGATCATGCGCACCGCCCATCTGGCGGTTGAATCGATCACCATGGACCGAGAGGTCCTGTTCCTGCGGGATTCTCTGATTCCTCAGTATGCACGCATGATTTACAACGGCTTTTGGTATGCACCCGAGATGCGCCTGCTGCAGGGGATGATGGATCTTGCTCAGGAGCATGTATGGGGTACGGCAAGGCTCAAGCTGTACAAGGGAACATGTCAGGTCATCGGGCGCAAATCCAACCGCTCCCTGTATCAGTCAAGTTTCGCCACCTTTGAAGAAGATGAAGTGTACGAGCAAGACGACGCTACCGGCTTCATCAGGCTCAATGCATTGCGGCTGCGCATTGCTTCGCTGGTGGGGCGGCCGGGCAACCAGGGTTGATCATTTCCAGGCTTTGTTGCGAGGAGCGGGTGGCAATTCTTCACTCGTGCCGGTCTTGGCTCATCAAACGCAACCGCACCAGCAATCCAATGTGACGATCAGAAAAGGACTCGTATGGGAGAAAAGCTCTGGCAGGGGCGGTTTGAACAACCAATGAACAAACAGGTGGAAGAATACACCGCTTCGGTTCATTTCGACAAGCGGCTTTATCGCTATGATATTGAAGGAAGTATTGCTCACAGTCGCATGCTGGCAGCCTGCAAAATCATCTCTGATGAAGAGGCCTCCCGGATCGTAGCTGGACTGGGAGAGATCCAGCGAGAAATCGAGCGCAACCAAATCGACTTCGCCTCCACCCAGGAAGACATCCACATGGCTATCGAGCAGCACCTGATCCAAAAGGTCGGCGAAGTGGGTGGCAAGCTTCATACGGCACGGAGCCGTAATGATCAAATATGCCTCGACATGCGCCTTTACCTGCGCGACGTCCTCGTCCAATGCCGTGCTCTTCTGCATGAACTGCAAAGGGTCCTGGTGACCATGGCAGAGCAGAACCTCGACGTGGTCATGCCCGGCTTTACCCATTTGCAGCACGCCCAACCAGTCCTGCTGGCCCATCATCTCATGGCTTACTATGAGATGTTCGGGCGGGATGATGAACGCCTCGACGGGTGTTTTCAGCGCACCAATGTGCTGCCGCTGGGAAGTGCGGCGTTGGCCGGCACAACTCTGCCCATCGATATGGAGTGGACTGCGAGATATCTGAATTTTCCGCGGGTCACGGCCAATAGCATCGATGCTGTGAGCGACCGGGATTACCTCATTGAATTCAATGCAGCCGCCGCCATCTTCATGATGCACGTCAGCAGAATGGCTGAGGAACTGATTCTCTGGTCGACCAGCGAGTTTGCCTTCATCGAAATCAGCGATGCCTTCTGCAGCGGCTCCAGCATCATGCCTCAAAAAAAGAACCCGGATGTGCCCGAGTTGATGCGGGGAAAGACGGCCCGCGTCTACGGCAATCTGACGGCTCTGCTGACACTGACCAAAGCGCTGCCCCTCGCCTATAACCGGGATTTGCAGGAAGACAAGGAGCCGATATTCGACACCGTGGATACGGTCCTGACAACTCTTCGCCTGCTGGCCCGGCTGCTTCCGGAAATCCGCTTCAATCGCGAACGCCTGGCCGCGATGGCCGCCGAGGGGTTTACTTTGGCCACAGACTTGGCCGACTATCTGGTTAGGAAGGGAGTGGCCTTCCGGAAAGCCCATCATGTGGTCGGACAAATTGTTCAGCACTGTCTCCACCACGGGAAGGAGCTGGCTGAATGCAGCCTGGAAGTGTTCAAATCCTTCCACAAAGCGTTCGACCACGATGTTTTCCCTTTTCTTGATCTCAACAGTGTCATCGATCGCCGGACATCGCTCGGAGGGACGGCATCGTCACGGGTACGGCTCGCGATTGAGCAAGCCTGGAAGGATTTGTCGGCAAGAGCGCAGGCACTGAAGTCGCAAGCATAGTCTCTTGACTCAGAGGACAGACATGAATATGCAGGCTGAACGTCTTTCGGAGAACCCTTGCTGGGGTGGCCTGGTCCCGGTTTTGGTACTGGGGCTGGCACTTTCCGGCTGCGGCCTCAAGACCTATCCAAAACCAATGTCTGGTGGACCAATCCCTCCCATCCAGGATTTGAGGACTCAGGTCCGGGTGAAAGCGGTCGAAGTGGCCTGGTCGGTGCCGAATGAACTCAGCGAGGCCCTGAAGGATACTCCCTACCGATTGGTGGTGGTGAAGGCTGAGCTGAACTGGGGCAACCGCAACTGTCCTGACTGTCCGGTCCCGTCCCAACAGGAAGTTCAGGTTCTCGATCCAGCCAGTCCCGCTCCAGCCGTTCGCAAAGGAAACACCTTCATGTGGTTGGACACCGTGGTTTCTCCTCAGCGCGCCTATCGCTACCAGGTACTGGTGCGGGACCGCAACCGTCGTCAGCTTTCCACCTCGAACCCGTCCGTCGTGAAAGTCATAGCTCCCCCTCCGCCGCTCCGAAAGCTGGCCACCGGTTCCGATCCACGGGGCATCTCCCTGCAATGGCAACCGGGGACAGGGAAGGGTGTTGCGGGAGGACCTTCACCGCAAGAGGCCCAATTCATGATCGAGCGCCATAGTCCTGATGGGGCCTGGGAACAGCTTTCCCCGTTGCCGGTGAGAGGGACCACCTTCGTGGATTCCACCGTGGCTGGCGGGCAGGCCTATGATTACCGGGTAACTCCAGCCTACCTCTTCGAAGAATCCCTGATTCTTGGGGAGCCGTCGGTCTTTAGACAGGCCAGGGCCCCGGATGCGGTACCGCCACCACCACCGGGAAACGTCTGGGTGATTCCGGCTAAGGGCGCACTCGAAGTCCACTGGCTGAAAAGCGAAGGCACGGTACAGGGGTATCACATCTACCGACGGGAGGGAAAAGACATCGTCCGCTTGACGGCAGCGCCCGTGCAGGCACCTCCTTTTGTTGACCAAACCGTCAAGAAGAACGTCGTCTATGGTTACGCGGTATCGGCAGTGAGCAGCCAACAGACCCCCAATGGCCACCGGGAAGGGCTCCTGTCCAAATGGACGGAAATCAGGAGCCTCATGATCGGTCCCTAGCAAAGGTTGGGAGACACGATGCACCACTTTCATTACCACCAGGACGAACTGTACTGCGAAGGGATTCCTCTTCGCCAACTTGCCGAGGCCGTGGGTACACCCTGCTATGTCTATAGTCACACCACGTTGTGTCAACATTTTAGGATCTTTGATGAGGCCTTTGCCGAAGTGCCCCACCAGATTTGCTTTTCCGCTAAATCCAATTCCAACATCGCCATTCTAAGCCTCATCGGATCGCTTGGGGGGGGCGCGGACATTGTCTCTGGCGGCGAGCTGTTCCGAGCCCGCCGGGCTGGTATACCCGCTGACCGGATTGTCTATTCCGGGGTGGGCAAAACCGAGTCCGAAATCGACTACGCCCTCAGGCAGGGCATCTTGATGTTCAACATCGAATCCACCCAGGAGCTGGAAGCCATCAATGCGCGTGCCGGAGTACTCGGCTGTAAGGCCCCCATCGCCCTCCGGGTTAACCCTGATGTCGACCCGAAGACTCACCCCTATGTATCCACGGGGTTGAAGAAGAACAAGTTCGGAATCGACCTCGACACCGCCGTCAAAGCTTATGAGCAGGCACGCCATCTGGAGGCTGTCGAAATCCTGGGAGTAGACTGCCACATCGGCAGCCAGCTTACGGAGATTACCCCGTTTGTGGATGCTCTGCAGCGGCTGCGAACACTCATCGAACGTTTGGAAGAGATGGACATCCCGATCCGCTACCTCGACCTGGGCGGGGGGCTCGGCATCACTTATGACCAGGAAACCCCTCCGCACCCCCGAGAATACGCTCAAGCCATGTTGGAGGCACTCGATGGCCTGTCTTGCACCTTGATTTTCGAACCCGGCCGCGTTATCGTCGGCAACGCTGGCGTGTTGCTTGGTAAGGTGCTCTACACGAAGCGGACCGCGATCAAGAATTTCATCATCACTGATGCCGGCATGAATGATCTCGTGCGGCCCAGCTTTTACGGCTCTTATCATCAAATCCTGACGGTGACCCGAACCAGCCGCGAAACCCAGGTCGTCGATGTCGTCGGTCCGATCTGCGAATCGAGCGACTTTCTGGCTCGGGACCGCGAATTGCCCATGGTTAAACCTGGTGAATGCCTGGCAGTGATGAGTGCCGGAGCTTATGGTTTTACCATGGCCTCCAATTACAACTCGCGCCCGCGCCCTCCGGAGGTTCTGGTGAAGGGAGAGGACTATTTTGTTATTCGGAAGCGAGAGACCTGGGAGGACCTCATTCAGGGAGAGGAAATTCCCGATTTTGCCTGATGACATCGTCAGGGAGGCCATTTGACCGCAGCGTGAACCATGGAGTACTCGTTGGCCATGATTGGTTTGGCACATCCCATTCCGTTTTGTAAGATGACCGGCAGCGGCAACGATTTCATTCTCATCGACAACCGTTCTCAGTCCATCACCACTGACCAGATGCCAATTCTGGCCCGCCTCGCCTGCCGTCGCAAACTGTCGCTGGGGGCCGATGGCCTGATTCTGGTCGAGACCGATCCTGAAGTGGACTTCATGTGGCGGTTTTTTAACGCCGACGGCAGTGAGGCCGAAATGTGCGGAAACGGAGCCCGCTGCGCAGCCCGGTTCGTTCACCTTCAGGGTATCGTCCGGAAACAGGATATGGCGTTCCGGACCCTGGCCGGTATCATTCGGGCGACAATCATGGAGGAGCGGGTTAAAGTCCAGATGACCACTCCTCGAGACCTCCAGATGGACATTTCCCTCCAGCTTGAAGATGGCCCTTTCGACCTGCATGCCATCAACACCGGAGTCCCTCATGTGGTTCATTTGGTAGCGGACAAGACCATGTTGGAAGGACTTGACGTGTTCCGCCTCGGGCGCGCTCTTCGCTACCATTCGCACTTTCAACCGGCTGGGACCAATGCCAATTTTGCGGTGATACGCAACCAGCATCACCTAGTGGTTCGGACCTACGAACGAGGGGTGGAAGCGGAAACGCTGGCATGTGGAACCGGCTCCATTGCTGCCACGCTCATCGCCGCCGCCCGCAAGCTGGTGACCTCTCCCGTCGAAGTTCTAACGCAAAGTGGAGAAACCCTCGCAGTTCACTTTAGACTGTCAATGGCTCCTGGTGTCCCAGAATTCACTGAAGTCCACCTGGAAGGAGATGCCAAGGTGGTTTGCACCGGCAAACTGTGGGATGAAACCTTAAGGGAGTGAGGAGAGTATCATGTTTCAAGGGGCGATGGTAGCCATTGTAACGCCATTCAAAGACGGGGAAGTGGATGAGGCTTCCCTGCGACAATTGATCGAGTTCCAGATTGCCAACGGCACCGACGGAATCGTGCCGTGTGGCACGACGGGGGAATCAGCAACCCTCACTTTCAAAGAACATGAGCGAGTGATCGAGATCACGGTGGAGCAGGTGAACAAGCGAGTCCCGGTCATCGCCGGCACCGGCTCCAACAATACGGAAGAAGCTATCAGCCTCACTCGCCATGCCCGAAAGGCAGGCGCGGACGGGGCTCTCATGATCGCTCCCTATTACAACAAACCCACCCAGGAAGGCCTTTTCCGCCATTTTGAGACGGTCGCCCAAAAGGTCGACATCCCCATCATTCTGTACAACATTCCGGGTCGCACGGCTGTCAACATGGAACCCGCCACCATCGCCCGTCTGGCCAGAGTTGACAACATCGTCGGGGTCAAGGAAGCCTCGGGCAGCATGAAGCAGATCACGGACATCGTCGCCCTGTGCGACGAACGCTTTGTCATGCTTTCGGGGGAGGATTACCTGACCTACCCGCTCATCTGTGTTGGCGGCAAGGGCGTCATCTCGGTAGTCTCGAACGTGGCTCCCCGCGATATGGCAGACCTCTGCCGACTCACCCTGGAAGGCAGTCTTACCGAGGCCAGAAACCTCTATTACCGCCTGCTGCCCATCTGCCACGCGCTGTTTTGTGAAACCAATCCCGCCCCGGTCAAGGCGGCGCTTGCCATGATGAAGAAGATTGCCAGTGATGAAGTACGGTTGCCCCTGGTACCCCTGGCTGAAACCAACCGAGAGCGGCTGCGGGCGGACTTGCAGGCCTATGGCCTGCTCTGACCGAGAGGAGACGGTAGTCGGGAGACACTGGAAAGGCGACGCACTGCCGTTTTCCTCTGCTCTTTCCCGGCGCTATCCCTGTTGAAGTGACTGTGCAACGGTTTTGCATCAAGGAGAGGATGAGATGGTGCGTGCGGTCGTGGCCGGTATCGGCGGTCGGATGGGTTCCCGGATTGGCCAATTGGTGCACGAGACGGAGGGGTTTGAGCTGATTGGAGCTTTCGAGGCTCCTGGGCATTCGGCAGTAGGTGAGGACATTGCTGCGGCTATCGGCGGATTGCCTACCGGAAGGCGGGTTGGCGCGCGACTGGCCGAGGTCCTAGGGGAGGCAGACGTGGTGATCGACTTCACCACTGCTGCCGCTTCCCTGAAACATCTCGAAGTCGCTGCCGACCGAAGGGTTCCCATGGTGATAGGATCAACCGGATTCAGCCCCAGCCAGATTCAAGAAGCCCAGGCCTTCACCAGGATGATCCCCTGCGTCCTCACTCCCAATATGAGCGTGGGGGTCAATGTACTCTTCAAGGTGGTGGCCGAAGTAGCCCGTATGTTGGGCACCGGCTTCGACGTTGAAATCCTCGAGGCTCACCATCGATTCAAGAAGGACGCACCAAGCGGCACCGCTCTCAAGCTGGCTCAAATTATCGCACAAGTTCTGGATCGTGACCTGGACCAAACAGGGGTTTTTGCCCGACACGGTCTCATCGGAGAGCGTTCTGACAGAGAAATCGGAGTGCAGACGCTTCGGGGGGGCGATATTGTAGGTGAGCACACGGTGATGTTTGCCGGCTTGGGGGAACGCATCGAGCTCATCCATCGCGCTCATAGCCGTGACAATTTCGCTCACGGCGCCCTGCGCGCCGCCCGCTGGGTCGTCCAGCAGCCACCCGGCCTGTACGATATGCAGCATGTGCTGGGAATAAAATAAGATTCTGGAGGTCTTGATGGCAGTTGAAAAAGCAGAACGACTGAAGCAGCTTCCCCCTTATCTTTTTCAGGAGATTGACCGCCTTAAGGCAGAGCTCATCAGCAAGGGCGTTGACGTGATCAATCTGGGCGTTGGAGACCCGGATCTGCCCACCCCCAAGCACATCATCGAGGCACTGCAGAAGGCCGCAGAGGATCCAGCCACCCATCAGTACCCCTCCTATTCCGGCATGAATGATTTCCGCATCAGTGTCGCCAATTGGTACCGCCACCGGTTCGGGGTTGAATTGGACCCCATCGAAGAGGTGGTAACCATGATTGGTTCCAAGGAGGGAATTGCCCATTTCCCCCTGGCTTTCATCAACCCTGGCGATCTGGCGCTTGTACCGACCCCGGCATACCCCGTCTATCATGTGGGAACACTTTTCGCCGGCGGGGAATCCTATTTCATGCCGCTACTGGATGAGAATGAGTTCCTTCCGGAAATTGCGGCTATTCCTCCCGACATCGCCAGGCGTGCCCGGTTGATCTTTATAAACTATCCGAACAACCCCACCGGAGCCACGGCAGAGCGCGCCTTCTACGAAAAGGTACTGGCTTTCGCCAGAGAGTACGAGGTGATCGTCTGCCATGATGCGGCCTATAGCGAGATGGCCTTCGATGGCTACCGTCCCATGAGTTTTCTCGAAATTGCCGGTGCCAAAGAGGTCGGCATTGAATTTCATTCGCTTTCCAAGACCTATAACATGACCGGCTGGCGGCTCGGGTTTGCGGTTGGCAACAGACAACTCCTTCAGGGCCTGGGGCAAGTCAAGAGTAACATCGACTCCGGGGCTTTCAACGCAATCCAGATGGCTGGCATTGCAGCGCTCGAGGGAAATCAGGCGTGCGTTAAGGAAATGCAGCAGACCTATCAGGAACGGCGTGATCTGCTGATTGCCGGACTTCGCGGGGTGGGTCTCAAACCCACTGTCCCGAAGGCCACCTTCTACGTCTGGTGCCCGGTTCCGCAAGGCTACAGTTCCTCTGAATTTACCTCCCTTCTCTTGAAGGAGTGTGGTATCGTGACCACTCCGGGAAGCGGCTTTGGGGCGCCGGGCGAGGGCTATGTGCGTATGGCTCTGACCGTCGGTAAAGAGCGGATTGGTGAGGCCGTGGCACGCATACGGAAGCTGTCCTTCTAGCAATGGAGCAGGTTCTGATTGGCTTCGGAAGTAATCTAGGCGATTCTCTGGAGATCTGCACTGCTGCTATCGAACGCTTGTGCGCCCATCCGCACCTGCAGCGATGCAGAGCCTCCTCCTTCTATCGCACCAGCCCACTGCTGGTCACTGATCAACCTTGGTTTGTCAACGGAGTGATGGTGGCTGAAACGGACTTGAGCCCCGAGCATCTCCTCGAAGTCATCCAGCAAATCGAACAGGAATTCGGCAGAGAGCGGCAGATTCACTGGGGCCCGCGCACCCTGGACCTCGACCTGCTGGCATACGGCAACCATGCGGTGAACCTCCCTACCCTGACGGTCCCTCACCCCCAACTTCACTTGCGGCGTTTTGTTTTGGAGCCGCTGCTGGAACTTGTCCCTGACTGGGTGCATCCAACCCTGAAAGTCTCTGCCCGTGAGCTTCTACAGCCACTTGCAGCCAGCGGTGACCAGGAGATACAAAGACTGGAGACCTCATGATTCGACTCCTCTTCTACGGCATTCTCATCTACCTCGCCTATCGCCTTCTCAAACCCTGGATAGCCTCACTGAGCAGTTCCGACCCGGCCTATCCCGAGAACCATCCGTCTTCCAAGGAAGCCGACCTGATTCGCGACCCTCAGTGCGGAACTTACTTCCTGAAGCAGCGCGGAGTTGAAGCGCGAATCGGGGGAAAAACCATCACCTTCTGCAGCGAAGCATGTCGGGAGAAGTATCTTTTGAGTCATCGCGAAAGTTGAGAAGAAATGCCTTTACAGCCTGGAGGAGGACATGAAGTTTTTCATCGATACCGCCAATCTTGATGAAATCAGAGAGGCCCATAGTTTGGGTATTCTTGATGGCGTAACCACCAATCCTTCGCTCATCGCACGAGAAGGCATCAGTGGCCGAAATGCCTTTGAGAAACATATTAGGACCATCTGCGAACTGACTCAAGCTCCGGTGAGCGCTGAGGCAGTGAGCCTGACCGGCGAGGAGATGGTTGTGGAAGCCCGCTCTTTGGCGGAAATCGATCCCCACGTGGTGGTGAAAATTCCCATGACCCTGGACGGCCTCAAAGCCGTGAAGGAGCTTTCCCAGGAAGGGATCAAGACCAATGTGACTCTTGTGTTCTCGCCCCTTCAGGCCCTCATGGCCGCCAAGGCAGGGGCGACCTACATCAGCCCTTTTGTAGGTCGGTTGGACGACATATCCCTGGACGGAATGAAGATCATCGAACAGATTATCGAGATATTCGCCAATTACCTCTTTGAAGCCGAAGTGATCGTGGCCAGCATCCGCAACCCTCTGCATGTTCTCGCCGCAGCCAGGCTCGGAGCGGATATCGCGACGATCCCGTTCAAGGTCATCGGGCAGCTGGCTCAGCATCCCCTGACCGATATCGGTATCGACAAGTTTTTGAAAGACTGGCAGAAAGTGGAATCGTAAAGGAGCTCTTCAGGACCGCCCGGTAGCAATCCCAAAGAAAGGACAGGCGATGACCAAAGTGACGGGACGATCCGGCAGCTGGCTTGTTTTGCTGGCGCTGGTAGCAGCTTTCCTGCCCTTGCCGGCCCTCTCCGAGGCTCAGGTGTTCCGGTACGTGGATAAGGATGGAGTGCTTCACTTCACCAACGTACCCACTCTTCCCAATCAGGTGAAGACACCAACCATGCCGCCGTATGCGGCAAACCTGGTCAATAAGATGCGCTCGCCCTCACCCCGTCCGTTCTATCCCTATCGGTCGCTGGTGCCGGCGTGCAATCTGGTGAATCACAGTCTGTATGATCCCCATATCCAGTACTCCTGTCGGCGGTATGGCCTGGACCATCGCCTGGTAAAAGCGTTGATCCGCGCGGAATCGGCCTTCGACCCCGGTGCCCTTTCACCTAAGGGGGCCATGGGGCTGATGCAACTGATGCCCGGCACCTCCCGCGATCTGGGGGTGATGAATCCTTTCGATCCCGTTGAGAATATTGACGGGGGAGTCCGCTATCTGCGGTTTCTCCTGGACCGCTTCAACAACAATGTCCCACTGGCCTTGGCCGCCTATAACGCCGGACCGGAAGCGGTGCAAAAGCACGGCGGGATTCCCCCCTTCGAAGAGACCCGTAATTATGTGCAGAAGGTGCTGGAATTTTATGTTGGCTCCTCACCCTGATTCTACCGCCAAGGGCGCCAAGCTCCAGGAACCGGATGCTTGATGCCGTTCCAACAATCGCCTTTCAGGCGGCAGCGACAGCTGAAAGGACATGCACCTGCGCTTCATCGGATCTCCTGAAATGGTTGTCAATTACTGGTTAAAGACCGCTATTCCATTTGCTGGTTGTTAGGATCGCCATGACCCGCTCTGCTTTCTCGCGCAAATCGCTCATCAGTCTCCCGAACGTCCTGACCTACTTGAGGATCGCCACCATCCCCATCATTGTGGTGCTGCTCATCCCTCCCATGTGGCCTGAATCTCAAGGCCTGGCGTTCCTTATTTTCCTGGCAGCATCCATTACCGACTACCTCGACGGCATCCTGGCACGGCGTCACAATCTGGTGACCCCCTTGGGCAAACTCCTGGACCCTCTGGCAGACAAACTCCTCACTTCTGCGGTCATGATCATGCTCATTCCCCATGGGAAAGTCCCTGCCTGGCTGGTCTTCATCATTATCGGGCGGGATATCACCATTACCGGTCTCCGTTCCATTGCCGCCAGCCAGGGACTCATCATTAATGCCAGCCGCACCGGCAAGAACAAGATGATCTCCCAGACCGTTGGCCTGTCCTTTCTGCTGCTTCCCGTTCCCACTATCCAACCCCTGCTCGATACCGTGGGAATGATCTTTCTGTGGCTCTCCGTAGTGTTGAGCTACTGGTCGGCCCGTGACTATTGCCGCCAGTTCTTCCGCCAGGCAAAGCGTCATGACCTCCCGAATGAATGAGCTGGAGACCAGGCGCCCACTGGCAGGCAAAACCGGTCGGCCGCTGGCAACCCTCACTGAGGCCCAGATCAAGACTCTGAAACAGGTCCACGTGAACATGCCGTGGCGACACCTCCCTGATTATCTCGACCCCGTCATAGAGCTGTCAATCAACCTCGAACTCGGTCTGGAAGCGGAACACCTCGACAGCGTTTCGCGAACGCTTTTTCACTCCGTTGCGAAAAAGCTTCATCAAGCGGGATGCGGCATCACGTTGCATGGCCCGTTCTGGGACCTCTGCGCCGGCAGCTCCGATGCTCTCATCCGCCAGGTATCCCAGTTTCGCCTCCATCAGCTCTTCGACCTGGTGGAGGTTTTCCAGCCCATTCAGGTGGTTTGTCATACGGGCTTCGATCCAAGCCATCACGGCTATCATCACGATAGCTTCCTGGAGCGCAGCCTCGCTGTCTGGGAACCACTGGTAGCCCGCGCCGAGATTCTGAAAACCCCCTTGCTGTTCGAAAATGTCTGGGAATATGGGCCGGAGCTCCATCGCCAGCTCCTTACCGCATTCAATTCGCAGTATTGCGGTTTCTGCCTGGATGTCGGTCATCAGCACAGCTTCTCGAGAACCTCCCTGCCCATCTGGGTCCAGACTCTGGCAGAGTTCCTGAAGGAACTCCATGTGCACGACAACTGCGGCAGTAATGATGATCACCTGCCGGTGGGCCAAGGTAACATTGATTTTCGATCGCTCTTCGCACTCCTGCAAGCCCGCTCTATCCAGCCCCTGATCACCCTGGAACCCCATCGCGAGGAGCATCTTGCCGAAAGCCTTGCGGGATTGGTGAAAGTGATGGATATTGACGAGTGAGTCATGATCGCATAGCAAGGGAGCTTTTCCGGCACAACATCCCAGGCCTGGCTTTTCGGCCAAGCCGGAACAGCTCGATAAAATGATTGATGATGAAGAAAGGAATCGAACCATGGCGGTAGCAGAAGTCAGCATTATTCCCCTTGGCGTGCCGGGAACCAGTCTCAGTGGCCATGTTGCACGCGTCTTGAAGGTACTCAAGGAAAGTTCGCTCCAGTTTGAGCTGACCGCCATGGGAACGATCATCTCCGGCGATCTTGACGAGATCCTGCAGATTGTCCGGACGATGCATGAGACCTGTTTTGCGGGGGAGGTCAACCGGGTACTCACCCAGATCAAGATCGACGACCGAAGAGATAAACTCGGCAGTCCCGAGCAGAAGATCCACTCGGTCATGTCGAAACTCACCTCATCGTAGAAGGTGCTCCCTGTCGACTGACCCCTGTTTCATCAGCAGCCCAAAAGGACCAATTCAATGAAAGCATTGGTTGAATACCTCGTTAAGTCTCTCTCCGATCATCCTGACGAAGTCGTCCTGGGAGAACACGAGACAGATGACTCTATCCTTCTGGAACTGAAGATCTCACCCGATGATGTTGGCAAAATCATTGGGAAGAACGGCAACACGATCAATGCCATTCGTACCGTGCTCCAGGCTGCTGCATCGAGTCACAAGAAGCGGGTTAAACTCGAGGTGGTGAGCTGAGCCGGTTGAGTTCATTGACAGGTTTATCCTGATTCTTAATTTGAGGATCGAATCAGTTAACTTTATCGGTTGCATTCTATTCCCCATTGACTCCTAAACCGATATTTGAAGGAAGGATGAAACTCATGGCAAAACAACCTTCGCCGCTGTCCGTGGACGATCTGCGAGCCCGAATTGAACCTGAATCACTGCCATTCGACAGCACCCATTCACTGGAAGACGGGCAGGAGAGAGTTGTCGGGCAGGAACGGGCCATCGATGCCATCAAGTTCGGCATGGGTATGAAGGAGCACGGATACAATATTTTCATCGCTGGCCCATCCAAGGCCGGTCTCACGTATACCGCCAAGACCTTCATCGAGGAACAGGCCAAGAAGGAACCAACTCCTCCCGATTGGTGTTATGTTTACAACTTCAAGGAGCCGGATAAACCAAAAGGGATTAAGGTTTCCGCAGGCAGAGGCAAGCAGCTCAAAAAGGACATGCACGACTTTGTGGAGACCCTTCAGGCGAAGATCCCCGAGGTCTTTGACAGCGATGACTATCGGGCCAAAGAGGGTGAGGTTCACCAGTCGTTCGAACGGGTAAGAAGAGAAATCATTGATCAATTGTCTGATGAAGCCAAGGAACAGGGGTTCATCCTGCAGTTTTCCCAGGTGGGCATGGTGATCATTCCCGCCAACAAAGAGGGTGAGCCGATGACGCAGGAAGACCTGCGCCACCTCGAGGAAGAGGAACGCAAGGCTTTGCGCGAGAAAAGCGATGAGCTTCATGAAAAGATGAAAGATGCCATAAAGAAGATTCGGGAGGCAGAAACCGAGTTTAAGGAGAAGCACACCAAGCTCGACAACGAAATCGCCCTGTTTGTGGTCGGCCAACTCATGGACCGCTACGAAGAAGAATATCAGGACGACCCCCAGGTGCTCGAGTTCCTTAAAATGGCCCAGGAAGACATCCTCGAAAACATTGAAGACTTCAAGAAGAAACCGGAGGCGCAGCAACCACAGCCCGGCGTTCCCTTTCCGGTTCCTCCCAAGGAAACGCTCTTCAGGAAGTATGATGTCAATGTCCTCATCGATAACTCGGAGACTCAGGGCGCTCCCGTGGTCATCGAATCGAATCCGGTTTATACGAACATTTTCGGTTCCATTGAACGCCAGGCCTGGTTCGGTGCCTTGTTCACGGACCATACTATGATCAAGGCCGGCGCTCTGCACAAGGCCAATGGCGGCTACCTGATCATGAAAGCGCTCGACCTCCTGAGGTGGTTCATCTCCTATGAGGCACTCAAGCGGGCTCTGAAGGACGAGGAAATTAAAATCGAGGATCTGGGCGAACTGTATGGTTTGTTCAGCACCCGGACGATCCGGCCAGAGCCCATTCCGCTCAGCGTGAAGATCGTCCTGACCGGCGACCCTTACATCTACCAGCTGCTCTACACCTATGATGACCGTTTTCCAAAGCTTTTCAAAGTCAAAGCTCATATGGACGACCAAATGACGCGAAAGGACGAGTCCGTGCTCGAGTGCGCTCGAATGATGAGCAGCTTCTGCAAGGATAACAAACTCCGTCACCTCGATCGCTCCGGGGTCGCCAGGGTCATCGAGTACAGTATGGAACTGACTGAAGACCGCGACAAACTGAGCCTCGAGCTCGGTTCAATCAGTGATCTTCTCAAGGAAGCCAACTACTTTGCCGGCCTTGACGGCGCTGAATTGATCCAGGCGAGTCACGTGGAAAATGCCATCAAGAAGCGGATCTATCGTTCAGACCTGGTCGAGGAACGGGTCAAGGAACTGGTCCAGAAGGATATTTTCTGGGTTGAAACGGATGGCGACAAGGTGGGGCAGGTAAACGGTCTCGCGGTTCTCATGACGGGTGACCACATGTTCGGCAAGCCCAACCGCATCACTGCAACTGTTAGTGTCGGCCGGGAAGGGATGGTTTCCATCGACCGAGAATCGAAGATGAGCGGCAACCTCCACACCAAAGGTCTGATCATCCTCAGCAATTTCCTCAAGGAACGGTTTGCTCAGAACAAACCGCTGTCACTTACCGCATCCCTTTGCTTTGAGCAGAGCTACGGGCTGGTTGAAGGCGACAGCGCCTCGAGCACTGAACTCTATGTCCTCCTCAGTAGCATTGCCGGCGTCCCCATCCACCAAGAGATTGCCGTAACGGGCTCGGTCAGCCAGAAAGGTGAAATCCAGCCGATTGGCGGTGTCAACCACAAAATCAAAGGCTGGTTTGACATCTGCAAATTCAAAGGGTTGACCGGCAAACAGGGTGTCATGATCCCCACCAAGAATGTCCGAAACCTTATGTTGGAGCAGGAGATTGTCGCAGCTGTTAAAGATGGCAAGTTCAATATCTGGCCGGTGGCAACCATCGAAGAGGGCATTGAAATTCTGACCGGCATGGCAGCGGGTGAGTTGCAGGAAGACGGCACCTACCCCGAAGGCACCCTGTTCCACAAGGTGGACGAACGCCTTACGCGGATTTCCGAAATCGTCCGCCAATTTGGTAAAGACAACGGTGAGGCCAAGAAAAAGGATGAGGAACCCTCCGGGTGCTCAGGCTGCGGTGCCTAGACCCCGGTGGCGGTTGGCGGATACTGAGCGATGATCGACCAGGGGGGAGCCGCGACGGTCTGCCCCCCCCACCCAATTCTGACCAGCAGAAGCTTTACGAGTCACCGCCAGGGCGGGCACGGTGCCTGCCCTGGCGTATCATTGTGGGAGGCCCGTTCTCAACTCCCCGGCCAGAGCGCTACCTCTCCCTTACGACCGCCGCGAAGACCACAAAACACCTTTTCTTATTGTCTTTCGTGCGGGTTCGCGGAGACCCCAGACAATCCTGCCACCATGTCTCAAGCTGGGCCAACAGCTGCAAGCTAAAGCCCGAGGCTGCCCACCGGTGTGATCAGATCCTGGTTTGTAAAAGGATCCTTGAACTCGAGCTCAGGGCGGAATTTCAGCTTCTTATTGCCGCGGTCGTTGAGATACTTCGCCATTTCAAGATTGATATCGGCAGGGACGACCACTCCTGCGTCGGCCAGGGTCTGCCGCAGCAACCCTTCCGCTTTAGCAGCCATGGCCACGGCATCCCCACAGATGCGACCGGCTTCACTGGGATTGTGGAAGCCGACCGAATTTTCGGCACCGATAAAGATCACGCGGTAAAAGGCCTCCAGGTAGAGATCCTTTGCCCGGTCATAGAAGTCCTGGTTCAGAACCTTTCCCTCGGCCTGAGCTTTGTGTGCGATTTCGAACAGCTTGGCAGTAACCGCTGTCCCATAGCCCGCCCGGTTCATCAGGGAGATGGTCCGGTCCTGGATAGCCTGAACCTGTTCCGCGAGCCATGAAGGAGCCTGCGAATGACATTGCTGGCAGGCTTTGAGCTCGTTCTTCAAGGGGCTCATCAAATTATGGTCTGAAATCTTGTTAGCCCCGACCCTGATATATGGCATATGACAGTCGGCGCAGGCGACATTCGCCTTCCGATGCACGCTGTTGTAGGTAAAGAATTCATACTCGGGATGGCGGATGAAGCCAACCTTGAAGCCGGTTACCGCCTGTTTCCATTCCAGGTGGGCAGGATCGCTCCTGATGACTTTAATGATATTCTCGATGGAAATGCCTTCCTGCTTGCTTCCCTGCCAGGGGAAGAAGACGGTGGTGGACTTCATCTCGGCATCCTTGGGGACGATGTAGGTCACATGGCACTGAGCGCAGACCAGCGACCGGGCCTCCTGGCGGCTCACCTGCCGGTAGTCCTTGCCAGTGTGGGCCAGTGCTTGTTGGAGGGTCCAGCGAGAGAGTTCAAGATCCTGCGTCTTGTTATTGTGGCAATCGCCGCAGGCAGCTCCTAACTGTTGGAACTCCTTTGGAATTTTAGCGTGTACCGCGAGATAGGGATCGGCAAAGTAGGCTTTCCCCAGCTCTTTCTGCAGCTTGGGGGCAAATGGGGTCTTGCAGGTCAGGCAGGCACCGCCCGCCTGGAGGCGTGAAGGATCAATTTCCAACTGATCGATAATCATGTAATGATGCCCTCGCGGCTCATTGTATTCAATTCCAAACCCCCACCCGTTGAACAGAAGCGGCATGTACGGGAATTCGCTGAGCTTGTCGTAGATGATCAAGTCAGTGTCATATCCCTTCTTGTATCTGCTCTTGCCCGCGGGACGCGGATCTTTCGTCTGAAGCCAGCTGTCATATTCAAGTGGATAGGCCTTGCCCCAGACGGCAGGATCGATTTCACCATCGGGGATGGTCACGGTCTTGACTGGTTCCGGCTTCTGGGGCGCACAGGAGCTCAAAATCACCCAACCCGCCAAAACAATCACCACCAGCAAGGCCAGAAGGCGCTTAGTACCTTTCATGAAAAACCTCCTTTTCTGCATCCGACCACCATCACATCGCCCCGCTGCGCCGGTGGGAAAGGCGGCGGTGGCATTCCCAACAGTTTCGATCCTCATTGATTCTTGCCACCAGTTCCGCGTGGCAGCGTCGACAGTTTTCCTGCAGTAAGGCTGCGCCGGACTTGGAGAGTTCAATCGGCTCCGGAACCCGGCCTGAGTAAAAGACGAAGGCATCCCACATCCCATCGTAGCCCTTCCAGGCTATGTGCCTCACCATGTTGTCATTGGGAAGATGACAATCGATGCATTTCAAGCTCCGGTGTCCTGCGTTATGGAACCAGCTTTCGTACTGAGCCTCCATCACATGGCATTGGGCACAGAATTCTGGGGTTCCGGACTTGGCGAAAAGCCCTGGAGGCCCAAAACTAACGTAAAACCCTCCAACCACAAGCGCCACGGCCGCCACCCCGCAGACCCGCGTCAGCGTGGGATGGTCACGAAAAAATGAGCGAATTCCCATAGGGCATCCTTATTGACGAGAGGTTTGCGCACCTCATGACCAACCGAACACCAAAACCAACCCTCCGCAGAGGAAAGAATAAGAGGACTTTCAGGGGCGATGTAGTTCATACCCGCGGAACCAGCTGCTCACGAACGCCGAGGACCACGCTCGACCAGGACGCAGCCGGTCCGATCAGAAAAAGGAAGCATCCCTGATGACACAGGGAATCTCTCGATTTCCTTGACTTAAGTCAAGTGTTATCCTCGGGCGGGCCCTGACACCCTGATTATTGGCGAGCAGGCCGTGTGGGGAACAAATATTCAGCGATTATCATGCTCATCGCTCGCTACGCAATACCATACTCCCCAATGAATTCACAGGGTAATAAGGGCTTTTGGGGGAAGATATGATCGCAGCTTCAATGATGCTATGAGGAATCAGGCTAATTGAAGGAGAATCCTGGCATTCGATCTCTAGACACCTCTGGACGGCCCCAGACCCCCCATGAAAAATATGACCAATGTCAAAAAAGAACGACCGTTCTGGTTCAAATGGGTTGACTTACTATCCGGTTTTCTATAATGTCCACCGTGATCTGTCGGGAGATGCCACCCACACCTACCATCAGACTCCTGGTCGGGTGGGGTGAATGGTATCGGAGTTTCCCCCCTGATCCTGACGAAGGACCACAGCCCATGAGATATTGGCGAACCCCTCTCGATGCCGAAGCCATTCAGGTTTCCAAGGGGATCGTGCACCTTGTTGAGGAGCGATGCAAGGGCTGCGGGTACTGTATCGCGTTTTGCCCGAGGGAGGTTCTGGAGCTGTCCAATTCCTACAATGTGAAGGGTTATCGCCCCCCCATGGTGAAGAACCCCGAGGCGTGTGTGAATTGCCATTACTGTGAGATTATCTGCCCGGATTTGGCGATCTATTCCGTGGAGGTGCCAGCCGGTTCATGAAACCCGCCGTATTGACTGGCAATCATTTTATCACCGGTGATGTCGCCTGTGCCGAAGGGGCGCTGGCAGCTGGCTGTCGCTTCTTCGCCGGCTACCCGATCACCCCGGCGACGGAAATCGCCGAGCATCTGGCGGCACGTCTCCCCGAGGTGGGCGGCACTTTCATCCAGATGGAGGACGAAATCGCGGCCATGGCTGCCATCCTCGGGGCCTCCTGCGCGGGCGTGAAGAGCATGACTGCCACTTCCGGGCCCGGCTTCAGTCTTATCATGGAGAATCTCGGCCTGGGAATCTGCACCGAAACGCCCTGTGTGGTGGTGAATGTGCAGCGTGCCGGCCCGTCAACGGGCCTTCCCACCCTTGGGGCGCAAGGGGACATGATGCAAGCCCGTTGGGGGTCTCATGGACATTATGAAATCATCGCCCTGGCACCATCTTCCCCCCAGGAAATCTTTTACGAGACCATCAAGGCGTTCAATCTTAGTGAAACGTACCGTTTACCGGTCCTGATCATGACTGATGAGGTCACCGGGCACCTGAGCGAACGCGTGACCATCCCCGAGGCGAGGAACATTAAGCTCCAGTCACGCCCCCGGCCCAAGGGGAGAAAAGACCGTTTCAAGCCCTTCCTCCCCGGCCCAAAGGGTGTCCCGCCCATGGCTATCGCCGGCGAGGGATATGGGATTCATGTTACCGGTCTGACCCACGATGTCAGAGGCTATCCGGTCATGAACGCCGACGCTCAGGTCGCGATGATTGCTCGGCTGACTGAAAAGATACGCAACAACCTTGATGAAATCGTCCGCACGGAAAGCTATCGCCTCGATGATGCCGAAATTGCACTGGTTTCCTATGGCGTCTCGGCCCGCAGCAGCCTGGCGGCGGTGGATGAGGTGCGGCAGCTGGGCATCAAGGCAGGTCTCTTACGTTTGATCACGGTATGGCCATTCCCGGAGGAGCAACTGCGGCGTCTTGCCGAGAGAGTAAGGGCCTTGGTTACCGTCGAGATCAACCTCGGTCAAATCCATCTCGAAGTGCAGCGCTGTGCGGAGGGTCGCACCCCCACTTTTCTCGTGGGTCATGCCGGCGGCACGGTGATCCCGCCCGAGCGCATTGCCACCCTGCTCCAAGACATTGCAGCGATCAAATCCAATTGTTGACGGAAGGGAATAGCGCGAACTCATGTCAAGGACTCAGCCGCATACGGCACACCCTCTGGACGAGCTGCTCCGTACTGAACGTATGCCTCATATCTGGTGCACCGGGTGTGGCATCGGCACGGCTTTTTCCTCGTGCCTGGTAGCCATGCGGGGATGCGGGATCGATCTCAAGAAGACGGTCATGGTATCGGGTATTGGCTGCTCGGGCCGGGCCGCCGGGTATATCAGGCTGGACTCCTATCACACCACCCATGGCCGGGCCATCCCCTTCGCCACGGGCATGAAGCTCGCCAATCCCGAATTGAATGTAGTGGTTTTCAGCGGTGACGGCGACCTCTTCGCCATCGGCGGCAATCATTTCATCCACGCGGCACGCCGCAACGTCGGTCTGACGGTTATCTGCGTCAACAACTTCAACTACGGTATGACCGGAGGTCAGGCAGCGGCAACCACCCCCAGTATGGCCCACACCACCACCACCCCTCATGGTAACCCGGAAATGCCTTTCAGTCTCCCGCTCCTGGCCTATGCCGCGGGAGCCACGTATGTGGCGAGGTGGACGATCCTGCACACCCGGGATCTCACCAAGTCCTTTGAAGAGGCCTTGCTGAGGCGCGGGTTTTCGTTCATCGAAGTGCTGGCCCCCTGTCCGACCGGCTACGGCCGCCGCAACCGCGAAAAGCCTCTTGAGACACTGCAGATCTATCGGGATCGCACCATCATCAGGAACGGTGCGCATCCCTCCGAGGTCATGCTCGATTTCAACAGAGGCATCACGCTTGGCAAGTTCATCGACCTGGAACGGCCAACCTGCAGCGAAAGGTACGACCGAACCTGCAGGCCCAACCAGGAAGGAAGTGTCTGAGGCATGTCCGATACGTTGCGTCAGGAAATCGTCATCACTGGTTTCGGAGGGCAGGGGATCGTGCTGGCTGGCCAGATTCTTGGCAAGGCAGCCAGTCTCATTGACCAGAAGGAGAGTACCCTGACTCAGTCCTATGGTCCGGAAGCACGGGGAGGCGCGTGCAGCGCCCAAGTCATTATTTCCCCCTCTGCCGTCCATTATCCTTACGTCAGGAATCCCGACATCCTGGTATGCCTCTCCCAGGAAGGCTACAACAAGTTCCATGGCATGATGAAGGAGAAGGGCATGGTGCTGGTGGATCAGGACCTCATTACAGGCATCATGTCCGGGATCCACGATCTTTACGTCATCCCGGCCACCCGCATGGCGGAAGAATTAGGCAGCAAAATGATGGCCAACGTTGTCATGCTCGGCTTCTTTACCGCCATCACCAACGCCGTGTCGCCCGGTGCACTGCGCGGCACCGTCGCGGAAACAGTACCCGCCCGCACTCGGGAAAAGAACTTGGCGGCCTTCGATAAAGGCTACGATTACGGTCTGGCTACCCTCAAGGGGCGGCGGAAGAAAGCGGCGGGACGGAAGGGGACCGAGGCATGAGGAGTTCCAAGGATCGCCTGCATCGGGTCCTGGTCATCGGTGCCAACCCCGCTGGCCTGGCTGCAACCAACAAACTGGGTGAGATGGGCATCCCAGTCACCCTTGTGGACCCTGATCCTGATCTCGACCGCAAGCTATCCAAAGCCGAATGGCGCCTGGATTCTGGTGTCTCATTGAATTATGCCCTGCGCCCCGGATTGCTCCGGATTTTGCGAAACCCCAGGATCCGTGTCGTCATCCCGGGTGAAATCAGCTCCCTGAAGCACACCCCACAGGGATTCTGTGCTCATTTCGAAAGCACTGAAACGTTCATCGACGCCGACCGTTGCGTCCTTTGCGGCTGTTGTGCCGATGTTTGTCCGGTCACGCTGGAAGACGGTTCGAAACCGTTGCTCTATCATGGCCGCCAGAGTCTGCCCGGAAAGCCATCCATTGAAAAACGCCGCCAACCCCTCTGCCAGGCCAACTGTCCCCTGGGAGTCAATGTCCAGGGCTACGTGGCTCTTACCCGGGTGGGCCGGTACAAGGAGGCTCTCGACCTCATTCGGCGGGATAATATTCTGCCCGGAATCTGCGGCAGAATATGCACTCACCCATGTGAACTGGCCTGCCGCCGGGGTGAACTGGACGCGCCCCTGGCCATCAGAGATATCAAACGGTTCGTCGCCGATCAGGGGCGAGCCGCGCGACAGCATTCGCCGACTGAAGGGAACACCCCCTGTTCGCCGCAGGGAGAGCGTTCCCAGCCGCATGCTCCTGCTGTAGCCGTCATTGGCTCAGGACCGGCTGGACTTGCCGCGGCCGCTGATCTGGCACGTTTTGGATATGCACCGACGATCTTCGAAAAGGAACCCCGGGCAGGAGGCGTGCTCCGTTATGGGATCGGCCCATACCGCCTTCCACGGGACATTCTGGATGAAGAAATCGGGGTCATCCGGGAGCTGGGAGTTCATATCCTGACCAATACCCCCATCGATTTTGCCACGGGGCTGGAAGACCTCAAGAAGCGCTTTGCCGCTATCATTGTCACTACCGGTGCCTGGACTGACCGCAAACTGGGAGTTCCAGGGGAAGAGCTCGACGCTGTCGAAGGCTGCATCGCCTTTCTGGCCCGCTTGTATCGGGATGAAATCAACGACCTTCGCGAAAGAGTGGCCGTTATCGGGGACGGCAATGCCGCTTTTGATGCGGCACGGGCGCTGGTGCGAGTGGGTGCGCAGACGACTGTTCTCTCCTGGTTTCCCGAATCGCTTATCCCCGCTCTTGCGGAGGAAGTGAAGGCTGCCAGGGACGAGGGGGTGGAAATCCTCTGTTCCAGGCAAGTAATGACTTTTCTCGGGAACGGGGGCAAATTGACGGGTCTTCGGTGCATGCCCACGAAACCGGGAGAACCGGATGCAAACGGTGTCCCCTGGCCGGTTGTGATACCCGGAGCAGAACCGTCCGACCTTGCCTTTGATCGGGCGATCGTTGCCATTGGCCAGGTGGGGGGGGCCGCCAGCCTTACCAAGAGTGACAGACTGAACACCACCACCAGTGGGTTCATCCGTATTGACGGCAGCTATCGAACCAATCTCCCGCTGGTCTACGCCGCTGGCGACGTCGCCAGAGGACCAACCTCTGTGATCCAGGCCATGGCTTCGGGAAGGGCAGTCGCCCGCGCCGTCCACGGCGACCTCAGCGGCCATAAAGCGGCTCAGAATTGCACCAGCCGTCCCTTGACCAGGGATTTCCGTGAGATTCCCCGGAATCTTCCCCCTCAGCCCCGTGCTGGCATGGCTGAAAGAGACTTCTCCTGTCGCCGTGACCTTACCGTCGAAGTGGCGTTGGGCCTGAATGAGGCTCAGGCCAGGGCCGAAGCCGAACGCTGTCTGCAATGCGGCGCCTGTTCGGAATGTCTCCAGTGTGTGGAGGCGTGCGGTCAGCAGCACGCGATTCGGCACGAGAGCAGTGGCGAGAACAACTTTGAACATGCTGGTGTAGTGATCATTGCGGACCCGGAAGCAGCACCCCCCATTCGGGGTGAGGACGTGATCCGTGCATACAGCAGGAAGTCCTCGCGAGATGATGTCTATGCCATGATGCTGCGAGGCTCGGCGGCGGCCCTGGAAGCGATGCTCATGCTGGGCGGCAGTTCCCAACGACTGAAGGGGCATGGTCTTTCTTTTTCACCACCCGATCCGCAACTCTCCCCCGACCTGCGCATCGGGATCTTTGTCTGTCGGTGCAGCGATTCCCTGGGATGGATTCGAGAATTTGACGACTACCTTGGTCAGCTGGCGGGTGCCCCCTCGGTAGTACATGTCGAGACGGTGCCAGCGGCCTGTGTGGCAGAGGGAACCGCAGGGATCTTGAGAACTATCCGCCAGTACGGGCTAACTCGCGTCGTCCTGGCCTCATGCGTCTGCTGCCCGCTTGATTTCATCTGCAGCTCCTGCACGGATCAACGCAGCCGCTTGAAAAGCACCCTCTTTAACGCCACCGGCGTGAGCCGGGCCATGGTCGAAACCTGCAACCTGAGGGGTGAAGTCCTGCGCATCCTTCGGGAAGACCCCGTTCTGGCCATGCAGCGCTTTAAAGGACTGATCCAACGTTCCCTGGGTCGCACCACGCGCCTCAAGTCCTTTCCCACTCCCGCCCGTCGCTACAATTTCACGACAGCGGTCATAACCGATTCCCCAGCCACCCTGACCAGTGCCCAGAGCTTGGCCGATGCAGGGATGGAAGTCTTCCTTTTCGGCTCGATTGAGAGACCCCTGAACGACCCTCTTCCTCATCAAAACGTTCACTCCTTTCTTGGGTCCATGGTGAAACGCCTGCGTGGCACGGTCGGGAACTTTCAGCTGACGATCGAGATTGGCGGGCATCAGCAGGAGTTGCAGGTCGGTGCGGTAATCCTTGGCGAATATTCCCGCAAACGCATCCCCTATCTACCCACCCTGGAACTGGCCCCTCATCCGGTAGAATCGTCCATGCAGAAACTGGGAGTCAGCGGCATTCCATTTTTCACGCCCGGAGCCACCTCTGTTCCCGGGCTTTTTCTTGCCAATCCATCCGGGATCAATGTTTCCGAACGCACCAAAGGAACGGCAGCAGCCATTCTGGCCGCCTCGGTGATGCCCCGTGGGCCCAGGCAGAGCAAAGGCTACACCGTGGTCATCGACGAACTCCGCTGCCGCGGATGCGGCCGCTGCGTCCAGATCTGCCCCTATCATGCCATAAGCTTCTCCCGGAATGATCTGGGCGGGTGGCATGCCATCGTCGACGAAGCCCTCTGCAAGGGATGCGGCAACTGCATCGCCGTCTGTCCCTCCAGCGCGGCCGACTGCCCATATCGTGACCGACTGTATTTGGAGCAGATGATTGATGAAGTATTACAGTGATGAATGATGAGCATCAAGCCTCCATGAATGAGCTGCGTACGGTTGTCTTCATGTGCAACTGGGGACCTCATGCGGCATTCCAAACCCTCCAGGACAACTGTGCTCCTATCCCCCCGCAGGTCAGGATGATCCGCATTCCGTGCACAGGCCGGATCAGCAAGTCACTGCTGTTTCGAGCCTTCGAAATGGGTGCGGACGGGGTGGCACTGGTGGGTTGTGAGCCAGGCTCCTGCCGTTATGGAAGCGGCACGCCGGCGGCGGTGAGTAACATCGATGACACTCGTGGCATATTGGAGCTGCTGGGGTTGGGGAAAGATCGCCTGCAACTTGCCACCTGTCTGCCGGATGAATCCCAGAAACTGCTCGCTTTTCTGCTCGAATTCCACCGTGACATCGAGCGTCTGGGAAAGAATCCTGTCACTCCCCCGGCTGCCCGCAGATCCCACGATAGTCACGAATGCGCCCTGGCAAGCGGTTACAGCCCGGACGACAAGGATCGCACCCGAGAGAAGATGCAGGGAATCGCCTCCCAACTTCTGGCACGTCATGACGTTTATGCCTGCCAGGACTGCGGCAAGTGCTCATCCGCCTGTCCTCTGGCGCTGGTTGGAAAGCCGTTTTCCCCCCGAGGCGTGGCCAACGCCGTGATTTCAGGGTGCGTCGACGCGCCCGCTGTCATCCGTGATACCTGGTCATGCCTCACTTGTGGCACATGCTATGACCGCTGCCCGTCGGCCGTTACCTTTCCTGAATTCATCCGGGATCTGCGCGAGCTTCAGGCAAACTCCGGCATACACGGCCACCAAGCCCATGACGGCTTTTTTCAGTCGCTCATGCGCACCATGGCCTCGCCTGGTTTGACAATTCAACACTGGCAGGGGCTTCCGGACGATGTTCATACTGATTCGCACTCCAAACTGCTCTTCTTTGGCGGTTGTGCACCCTATTTCGATGCTTTTTTCAAGCATCACCTTGGAACCCGGACTACTGACATTCTGGTGGACAGCCTGCGGTTGCTCAATTTTTTCGATATCCATCCCCGCCTCCTTGCCGGTGAACGTTGCTGCGGCCACGATCTGCTCTGGTCAGGAGACCAGAGCAATTTCCTCAGGTTGGCTGCCTTGAACGCGGAGATGATAGCAGCAGATGGCATTGAAGAAGTGGTGACGGCCTGTCCGGAATGCTACTGGACTCTGAGTCGCGATTATGCCGCGTACGGCATCGACGTCCCTTTCAAGGTCACCCACCTTTACGAGCTGGTGGAAAGAGAAATTGACAAGGGTGCCGTGGCGTTTGAACGACTGAATCGAAATCTAACCTTCCAGGACTCTTGCCGTTTGAACCGTCTGGAAGAGGGTGCCAGCCTGCCCAGAAAACTGCTTCACCGGCTGCAGCCTAAGAGCTTCAAAGAAATGCGGGACCATGGCAAGGCGGCGATCTGTTGTGGCAATTGCGCATGGACCGGCTGCGACCGCTACAGCAAAGCCCTTCAGGTCAAGCGCCTGCAACAGGCCAGGGATACCGGCAGCGATCTACTGGTTACCGCCTGCCCAAAATGCCAGGTCCATTTGCGTTGCGCCATGGAAGATCCGATCCTGGGCAGCGAATTGCAGATGGAGATGTTGGACCTTGCGTCAGTCCTGGCCAGAACGATTCACTGGGAATGAGCTAAGGAAGACTATGGATACTCAACAGCTTCCCTCCCCTCGCATTGGCGTCTACATCTGCCAGTGTGGATTGAATATTGCGCGCACCGTGAATTGCCAGAAAGTCTCAGACTCCGCCTCGGGCCTTGATGACGTGGTGGTTGCCAGGGATGTCCCCTATGCCTGCTCGGAACCGGGACAGCAGGGGATCAAAGAAGATATCGCAACCCATGGACTCAACCGAATTGTCGTTGCTTCGTGCTCCCCTCGCCTCCACGAACCAACCTTTCGCAGAATGCTCCAGGACGCGGGACTCAATCCGTATCTGCTGGAAATGGCCAACATTCGGGAACATTGCAGCTGGGTGCACATGAACGAACCGGACCCGGCCACCGACAAGGCCATAGATCTCACTCGGATGGCCGTTGCCCGCGTACGGCAACTGCAAGCCCTGGAACCCGAAAGATTGCCCCTGGTTAAGAAGACCCTGGTCATCGGAGGCGGGGTCGCAGGCATTCAGGCGGCGCTCGATCTGGCCGATAACAGCTACAATGTGGTGCTGGTCGAAAAACGCCCCTCCATTGGCGGCACCATGGCTCAGCTCGATAAGACTTTTCCCACTATGGACTGCTCCATTTGAATCCTTGGCCCCAAAATGACGGATGTCGGTCGACATCCTCGTATCAAGCTCCTGACACTCAGTGAAGTGGTTGGCGTCACAGGCAGTGTGGGCAACTTCCAGGTCAAGATCCTGAAGAAGGCCCGCTACGTCGACGAAAAGGAATGCACCGCCTGCGGCGAGTGCGCCAAGGTCTGCCCCGTTGTTCGCCCTGATGAATTCAATTTCGGTCTGTCGTCTCGCAAGGCCATCTACTCACCCTTTCCCCAGGCAGTCCCGGCCGCTTACCGGCTCAACCCAAACGAGTGTCTCGGGCATAACCCGGTTGTCTGCGCCAAGTGCATTGAAGCCTGTCAGAAGCACTGCATTAATTTCCATATGTCCGACGAAGAGATTGTGGAACAGGTTGGGACCATCATCGTCGCCACCGGGTTGGAACCCTATGACCCCACGGAAATGGATGAATACGGCTATACGCGTTTCGAAAACGTTCTGACCAGCCTCGAACTCGAGCGGCTGGTCAATGCCGGCGGTCCGTCAAAGGGGCGGATCGTTCGCCCGAGCGATCGCCGCCAGCCCCGTTCGATCGGTTTTGTGCAGTGCGTCGGATCGCGCTCGGCAAGAAAGGGAAACCCTTATTGCTCCAACGTCTGCTGCATGAATACGGTCAAGAGCACCCTGGTACTCAAGGAACACCATCCGGAGATGGAGGTCAAGGTCTTCTATATGGATATGCGGGCCTTCGGCAAAGGCTTTGAAGATCTTTACAAGAAGAGCCGACGAATCGGAGTTCACTATGTCCGAGGGCTGCCTGGAACGGTGGAGGAGACGAGTGACGGAAGCCTGCGGGTTGCGGTGGAAAACACCGCAACCGGCGCCATTGAGTTTTTCGATTTGGATATGCTGGTTCTCGCCATTGGTGTGAAGCCACCCCTGGGCACTCACAAGCTTCAGGAGATGCTCGGGTTGCAGTTGACCTCGGATGGTTTTTTTCTTGAAGCCCATCCTAAACTGCTGCCCGTAGACGCGGCCACCCGGGGGGTCTTTTACGCCGGCTGTGCCGAGGGCCCCAAGGACATTAAGGAAAGCGTGACGCAGGCTTCGGCCGCAGCCGTTCGTGCGATCCGCCTGATGCACAAGGGGGAGATTTTCACCGAACCCATCACGTCCGAAGTGAATGTCGAACAATGCAAAGCCTGTGGCCGCTGCGCGGAAGTCTGCCCCTATCACGCCATCACCGTTGACCCCAACAAGAAACTCCCCGCCGTCGTCAATAGCGCAGCCTGCGCCGGATGCGGTACCTGTGCCGCGGAATGCCCCTTCGGCGCCATTCACATGAACCATTTCAGCGACGTGCAGATCCTCGAGCAGATCGATGCGATGCTGGCCGACAGCCCTCAGGAGAAAATCCTCACCTTTGCCTGCAACTGGTGTTCCTATGCCGGGGCCGACTATGCCGGAGTTTCCCGCCTCCAATACCCGCCGAACGTGCGCCTCATTCGCACCATGTGTTCCGGCCGGGTGGATGAAAACTTCATCTGGCACGGGTTCTCCCGAGGAGCACCGGTGATCCTGGTCAGCGGCTGTCATATTGGAGACTGTCATTACATCGACGCGAACCACTGGACTGTCAAACGCGTGGAAAGGGTCCGGAAAAAGATGGCCAAGCTCGGCATCCGTCCTGAACGCCTCCAGCTCGAGTGGATCAGTGCCGCGGAAGGCACCCGCTTCGCTAAGCTCATGCATCAGATGGAAAATCTCCGTAAGGGAGTCAGTACCGAAGAAATCACCCAAACGGTTCGTGCTCTAAAAGTAGCCTAGCTCTCTATCCCCATCTTTGACAGTCAGCCGCTGTTGCTGATCAACAAAGCTTCCCGGCTATAGCTTCTTCCACCGACCGCAATAATTCCCCGCTCCTCATGAGAGCGACCATCGCCTCAATGTCGAAGGCCAGGATGCGGTCATGTTCCAGGTGTGGTATGATATTACGAATCGTCCGGTAGGCAGCGAGGGTGCCGACCCCGGGTTTGAGGTTCGTGAAAAGGTCCAGGGCTTGAGCGCCGCAAAGGAATTCGATGGCGATGACCGCTTCCGCGTTCTTTACAACCTCTCGGCACTTACGGCCCGCGATGGGACTCATCGGGACGTGGTCTTCCTTATTCATCGACGCTGGCAGGATGACAGAGCACCTTGTTTTCCGAGACCAGTGAAGCGGCCGTGTACTGAGCGATCATGAAGCCCGAATTGAGTCCCCCCTCACTCACAAGAAACGCCGGAAGCCCGCTCAACTGAGGATTCACCAGGCGTTCGATACGCCTTTCGGAAATATTAGCCAGCTCGGCCACCGCCATGCAAAGGAAGTCCAGAGCCAACCCTACCGGCTGACCATGAAAATTGCCCCCGAGCAGGAATTCTTCAGAATCCGCGAAAATCAACGGATTATTGGTCGAAGCATTCATCTCAATTTCCACAACCCTTTTCGCATAGGCTATGGCGTCTTTGCTCGCGCCGTGGACCTGAGGCGAACATCTGAGAGTGTAAGCGTCCTGGATTCGACTGCAGTCCTGGTGGGAAGATATGATTTCGCTGTGTTGAATGATGCGTCGCATGTTGTCGGCAGCAGCGAGTTGGCCGGGATGGGGTCTGGCCAGGTGGATTTTGGGGTCGAATTCGGTACGGCTTCCCAGGAGTACTTCGAGGCTCATCGCCGCCGCCACATCCGCCATCCGGGAGAGCTCCAGGGCATCGTTGACGGCCAGTCCGCCGATCGCCGTAGTCATCTGGGTGCCGTTTATCAGGGCAAGCCCCTCTGCAGCCTCAAGCTGCAACGGCTCTAACTTGCATGCCCTCAGGGCTTCAGCCCCAGAGACTTGCCTTCCTTCATAACAAGCCGTACCAAGACCGATCAGCACCAGCGCCATATGCGCCTGGGGTGCCAGATCACCACTCGCTCCCACCGAACCCTTGGCAGGAATCAGGGGCACGATACCCCGGTTGAGCAACTCGACGAGCATGCAGACCGTTTCCAGCCTCACTCCCGAATGCCCCCGTGCCAGATCTTTGATTCGAAGCGCCATCATTGCCCGCACAACTTCCTCTTCCAGCGCCTCGCCAACTCCGGCGGCATGGCTCATGAGAATGTTCCGCTGCAACAACCGCGCATCTCCGGCAGGAATGATAACGTCGCTCAAGGCCCCAAAACCGGTTGTAACGCCGTAGATGACCCTGCCTTCCGCAACCCATCTTTCCACAAGCTCTCGAGACTTGCGGATGCGCGCTTCAGATCCCTCTGAAAGACGGATTCTTGCCCCTTTTCTGGCAATCACCACGAGATCCGCGATTGCCATGCCATCCAGACCGACTTCGATTACCTGCATAAGCTTATCATCCGCTGCGCACGTCGACTCATAACAACCAAAATGCTCAATCGGTGGACTGCTCAACCAGCACCCGCAGACCCTTTCAAATCCTACGATAAGAGGCATTGGCTGTCACCAATTAAGAAACGAGGCTTCTCTTGCGGGGAAAATCGACAGACTGGAAAGACTGACAGAGCAATGAGATGGCCGGGCAGCAAACAGCCTCCTGGGGAGGCCTTCCGGTCAGCGCTCAAATAACGCCCCCCGCTTCACCGGGCCGGTGAGAGCGGGGGCTGATTTATAGTTTGCGAGCCTTCACGGGAAGAGCTGGCTTGTCACCGTCAAGCCCTCACCTGGTGGCCCTCAGTTTCACATCATCGATCAGGCCGCTGCCCCGAATGGAGAAGGCATTGACCTGGACAATCTTGACTCCGGGTTGGGCCCTGTCCAGGTCCGCCTGAAGGTCACGCACAAAGGTATGCCACTGACCATTCCTCACGTCCGTTCCCAGACCCAGCCGGACCTGAGAGGAGCGTCCGAGATAATCCTTGGAAAGCGCTTCATACTGAAAGTAGCGGTATCCCTTGGTTGTCTGAACCTCGACGTAAAGGATGAAAGCCTCCGCATACTTCATCTTCCACTCGATGACGAACTGGCTCTGATTGGCCCAGTCGCTATAGCTGTTCGAACGCAGCCGATAGCCATTGTTGGTTCTCGAGCCCTTAACCTTATACACGTGGCTGATGCGCTCCTGATCGAACACATTGGTGACCGTTGCCCCGGAGGGACTGGCATCAAATACATCCCAGCCGTCGATGGTACCATCCTCGGCATCACCGTAGACGGTTTCCGGAATCCATGCGGGCTGGGTCGTAACCACGATGGCATCGATCTTGGTGCCGTCTTCCATCTGCTTGATGACCAGGGTGTGGGTCCCGGCTGAGAGCGTGAAGGTGGAGGCGTCAGAGCGATCCCGGTCTTTCACGACGTCCCATGCCCAGGTATTCTTGCCGGCGAGCGCCGTATTCCACGTCACGTAGGGATCGTAATCCATCGCCACGAAGAAGGAGTTGTCGGCGGTGGTATTGGCCATCACTCGCGCCCACACCCGATAGTTGCCCGCTACCGGCACGTCGAAAGTATAGACCGCCTGCCCGCCTGCCTTCATCGGGTCGGTGAGATTTCCCTTGCCGTTGGCTACCCAGATACACTCCCCACCACTGGCGGTCGTGTCATTGAGCGAAACCATGGGGCTGGTGAGCTCGCCCTGCTCCGCCTCAAGCCTCACACTCACGTGAGCGCTGATGGCAACGGTGACCGTGGCCGTATTGGAGTCTGCCTTGCCATCATTCGCTTTGAAACTGAAAGTATCCGTCCCGCTGCTGCCGGCATTGGGAGTGTAGGTGAAGGTGCCGGTTCCAGGGTTGAGCGCAACTGATCCAAGCTGAGCAGCGCTGACCAGGCTGTAGGTGAGGGCATCGCCATTGGGGTCGCTTGCCGCCAGTTTAGCGGTCACCGGGATACCCTGGGCGATGCTGAGGCTGACGTTACTGGCAACAGGAGGCTGGTTCACCGGGGTAATGGTCACCGCAATGGCGGCAGTGCCGGTCAAGTTGCCGGTATCCTTAACCTGGAACATAAAGCTGTCATCGCCGATGGCACCGGCATTAGGGGTATAGGTGTAGGAGCCAGTACTGTGATTGGTGATCGCCACCACCCCCTTGGCCGGGTTGGAAGCCAGGGTATAGGTGAGCGAGTCTCCATCCGGATCGCTGGCTATCAGTACCCCGTTCGCTTGGGTTCCCTGAGGAGTGGAAAGGGTGCCGTTCTGGGCAACGGGAGCGCGGTTCACCGCAACAATTGTAACCGCGACCGTGGCGGTACTGGTCAAACCACCGGGATCGCGCACCTGGAAAGTAAAGCTGTCGCTGCCTGTCACTCCGGTCTGGGGTGTATAGTTGTAGGCACCAGTGGTCGCATTGGTGATCACCACCGTACCCTTGCCGCCCTGAGAGGTCATACTGAAAGTCAACGCGTCGCCATCGGCATCTGTGGCATTCAGAGTCCCGCTCGCAAGTGTGTCTCGATTGGTCGTGAGGGTGCCGTTCTGGGCAACGGGAGCGCGGTTCACCGCAACAATTGTAACCGCGACCGTGGCAGTACTGGTCAAACCACCGGGATCGCGCACCTGGAAAGTAAAGCTGTCGCTGCCTGTCACTCCGGTCTGGGGTGTATAGTTGTAGGCACCAGTGGCCGAATTGGTCATCACCACCGCACCCTTACCGCCCTGAGAGGTCACACTGAAAGTCAACGCGTCGCCATCGGCATCTGTGGCATTCAGAGTCCCGGTCGCAACGGTGTCCCGATTGGTCGAGAGGATGCCATCCTGGGCAACGGGGGCGCGGTTCACCGCAACAATTGTAACCGCGACCGTGGCGGTGCTGGTCAAACCACCGGGATCGCGCACCTGGAAAGTAAAGCTGTCGCTGCCCGTCGCTCCAACATTGGGCATGTAGGTATAAGCACCGGTTGTCTCATCGGTCATCGTCACCGTACCCAGGGTACCCTGCGTCACCACACTGAAGGTTAAGTCATCGCCGTCAGGATCTGAGGCTGCCAGGCTTCCGGTCGCGACCGTGTTCTGATTGATGGTTAGCGTGCTGCTTTCAGCCACCGGGGCCTGGTTGAGGGGCTGAGCGATATAGACAATCTCCTCGGAAAAGTCGCTTTCATTGCCATAGTGGTCATACGCAGTGGCCGCGAAATAGAAGGTCGTTCCTTCTTGCAGGCCGGAGATCGTATAGCTGTTGACGTTGCCTGCGTCGTAGCTGACCCCGTAGTCCTTCGTTGAAGTGCCATAATAGACTTTGTAGCCGGCTAGATCGGGCTCGTTGTTAGGGTCCCAGGCCAGAGTCACCTGTACCGCGGCTTGTGTTTCGGGCACGGCACAATGGAAAGAACCCAGTGCCAGGGAAAATAAGAAAAGGCCCAGTAGGACCCGGTTGCACTTTTGAAACCTATTGGGTGGGAAATACTTGAACATGTCTTGACCTCCTTAGTCTGTCTCCCTATACCGCGCGGGATTCAGCACCAAGGAGGCACTGTCGCCGCCGGCAACCCTGCTACCCTGTCTCAGGTGTCTGAGATTTAGGCCAGTGGCTTTGCGTCCCACTCTTTCGAGTGGTTTGCCCTTTTCGAGCTCAGAAATTCTTCATAGCAAACTGGACTTCGAGCCAACTAGTTTGCAAGGAAAATGCCATCAGAGAATTCTGTGAGGCGGAGATGACCAGGCAGCCAAATCAAGGCTCGTCCCAAAGTAATCCCGAAACGTTAGCTGCCGAACCCGCGAAAAGAGAACCCGGGCCTTCTCTGGGATGAGCTACTTGGATTGCTGTTCTTCTATTGAAGAGAGCCGCCTCTGAATTACCGACTGGCAACGGCGAAATCTGAGATGCAATACCGTAACTCGCATCAGGCTGTCAGACGAAAGGGGGGAAATCCACTCTCCGTCGCGCTTCGTCAACCTGCCTTCGATTGCCCCGCGAACGCCTTCTCCTCGAAGGAAGAAGCCTTTTTTCGGGCAGGGTATTCCACGAAAGGAGCAACCCTACCGCCGCTTCTAGGGGATATTGGCGGCGGAGCTGGGGATGGGGCAGGCTGGTTCCGGTCGCGCCCAGCCCATAACGATCTGGCGTCGTTGTAAAGCGGTTCGAGGCCGGCACTTTCGGATCGGGATTTAGCGGAGCAGCCTGGAAGGAGTGAACATCTGGGGCTGAGTGACAAAAATTTGCACCCTTGGTACCATAATTGCTAAGAAAACATCGGTGACCATTTCTGGTCCCGCGTTCTTCCTGGTTAAGGAGGCGAAATTGGAAAGGATATCTCTTTCAATCCCATGTATGGTCCTGTCGTCGGAGACGAGTCTTTCCGGTCAAACCGAAAAGCATGTTCTCACCCCTTTCGGTTACCTTGATATCACTTTTCCAAGCACCCTGGCGCAGGAGCAGGAGAGCGTCCCGTTCGAAATCAAGGTAGTAGGTGATATCGACTCCTGGATGATCGATGAATCAATGCCCACCGAATTCAAAGTCGTCCTCCGGAAATTCATCGTCGAGATGGTGCAGCTCTGCACTCAGTCATCCCTCCCCAAGTCCGTCAAGAAGGCTTTTCAATTCCACGAGGGGAACCAGCACATCAGAATCACTCTGAAAAGATAGACCCTTTGACACCACCAAGGCATGACCGAGGCAGCAGGAGAGCTACTTGTTCTTACGCCATCTGGGGTGAGTGATGCCGAACTTCTTGATCTTATAGTTGAGAATACGAGGGGTAATGCCCAGGCGAGCGGCCGCATCCCGTTGAATCCAAAGGCTTTCTTCGAGGGCCTGGAGGATCAGACTACGCTCATTGTTGTTCAGTTCGAGGGAATCTGTCCGGCTCTCGCTCTGCCGGCCGGAAACCGGTTCGGGGAGAGAAACACTGTCTCTCTCAATGGTGAGGCCATCCTCAATGATCACCGCACGTTCGATGACGTTGGACAATTCCCGGATATTGCCGGGCCATGAATAGCTCTTGAAGCGGGTGATGACTTCGGGTGAGAATCCATCCACGCGTTTCTTCACCGATCGACAGATCTTCTCGAGCAAGTGATAAGCCAGCGGTTCAATGCAATCGGGGCGTTCCCGGAGCGGCGGCAGATGCACCCGCAAGACATTGATTCGGTAATAGAGATCTTCCCGGAAGGTCCTGTCAGCGACCCGTTGTTCAAGATTTCGGTTGGTGGCCGTGATGATGCGGATGTCGGACCGGATGGTGCGATTGCCTCCTACTCGCTCGAATGATTTGTCCTCGAGCACCTGCAGCAGTTTTGCCTGGAGTGCCGGGCTCAATTCCCCAATCTCATCGAGAAACACCGTCCCCCCATTGGCCTGCTCCAACCTGCCCACTCGTGTCTTATTCGCACCCGTGAAGGCCCCTTTTTCATGGCCGAATAGCTCACTCTCCAGGAGGGTTTCCGGAATGTTGGCACAGGTTATCTTGACAAAGGGCTTATCGCGTCGGGCGCTGTTAAAGTGCATACTCCCTGAAAGGACGCTCTTTCCCGTGCCGGTTTCACCAGTGACCAGCACGGTTGAATCGGTATTGGCAAGCTTTTTCATCGTGCCCATAACCTGTTGCATGGAACGGCTCTTCGCAATGATCTTGCTGAAGTCGTAGACAACATCCTGCTGCCTTCTCAGGTAGTCGATCTCATTTTTCAGGCTGCGGTTTTCCATCGCCTGGCTGACAGCCAATCTTATTCTATCCACCGAATACGGTTTGCCGATGAAATCAAAAACCCCCAAGCGGATGAGCCTGACAATAAACTCTGCTTTTTCTTCCGGACTGGTGACCATGATTCGGCTTTGAGGAACTTCCTGAACGAGATCCTGAATGAACTCGACGGCCTCCTCCCGAGCCGCAGTCAGATCACAGATGATGACCTCGTAGGCTGCCTTCCGCAGAGGAGCAACGGCTTTCGCAGGGCTCTTGCAGAAAGTCAAGCGGTGAGTCGGTGCGAGCGCTTCCACAAGGCGTGTCCGCCAAGTTCCATCTTGCTCGATAATGAGAATTGCGGCCATTAGACTTCCCAGCCTTCGAATCTCAGGCCAACTGAATGAATCAATTCAGGTATGTGGAGATGTCCAAACAATTTTTATTTAATCACACAATTTGTCATTAAGACAATAACAAAACGTGCAGACGCGCTATCCTGCCGCATCATCTCAGCAATTCGCGGTGCTCCAATATGCCCCCCGGTCAATTCTTTCTTGCCAGGCTCACGGCTTAGATGTTAGTTAGTAATTATGCTCAAGAAGAAGGCAACTTGGTGGTTCTACAAGCTCCTGTGGGACCTTTGGCGGCACAATCAGTCCCCTTCGGGGCAGAACTTGCCATGGTTGCTGAAGTGACTCATATGGCATGCTGGCCGCTTTCTGCAGCAGGTCGCCTCGTTCAGGAACATGTGCAGCAATGGCATGCAACGGTTGCCCCATGAAAGAAAAGCTGAATGGTTACCGGAGGAAGGATTTCGGACGACAGTAGTCGGAAGAGGCTGGGAATGGCGGATGACATCACCATCTTCATCCTGGACGATGAGCAGCCCATCTGCACGATGATGCAGAGCATCATGGCGGCGCTGGGATTGAGAACCGAGAGTGCCACCAGCCTGGATAAAGCTCTCAGCTGCGTTAAGCGCACTCATTATGATGTCGTGTTTCTCGATGTGCTCCTGGCAGACGGGAACGGCCTTGACCTGATACCGGAAATCAAGAAGTATTCTCCCGAGACGCTCATTATCGTCATGAGTGGCTATGCTGATAAGGCAATGACGGTTCAGGCCATGAGGGCAGGAGCTTTTGATTTCCTGGAGAAGCCCTTTGGAGTGGAACACCTTTCTCACACTCTCAACCGGGCCGTCAAAGCTCGAGCGGCCGACCGTCAGGTTAAGACGCTCATCAAAGACCTGGAAACGAAGAAGGCTGAGCTGCTGGTCAGCAAACAACGGCTGGAGGCCTTGAACAGCAGGCTGATTGAAACCAACCGGGCCTTGTCGATTCTTGCTCAGAACATCGAGCGGGAACGGGAGGAGATCGAGAAACGAGTGGCCTTTCGGCTCAAGTCTCATCTTCACCCCATCATCGAAAAGATCCGGCGCGACGAACAGTGTTCACCCTGCAAATTCAGGCTCGACCTGCTCATCAGGCAAATGGAGGATGTGACCTCGGGCTTCAGCACGGACGCCAAGCTTGCGACATCCCTCTCCTTTGCCGAAATGCGGGTGGCCTCTCTCATCAGGAGTGGCTTGAGCACCGAAGACATTGCGGAACATTTGCACATTTCATACAATACGGTGAGGACTCACCGAAAGAACATTCGCAAGAAACTGGGTCTCAACAATTCGCAGTACAGCCTTCGCAATTATCTTTCCTCGAAGCGCAGTACGTCAAGCAAGGACAGCTCGGCATAAGCGCATTCTTACGTCCGTCCGGTCACCAGGTGACGGTCAGGATGCCGGAGGGCGGCTTTGTTCAAGCCCAAACAGGGCGAGCAATTCTTGGTACACGGTGTCGCCAAGGAATGCTTGCAGTGCTTCGGTCTGACGGCAGCGCCCCGCCAGCTCTTCCCAAAAGAACTCGATCTCTTTGGGTTTGTTGCCCATACCGCCGAACAATCCATTCCATTTTTCGCGATAAACCTCATATCCCGCCATCATGTCGCATCCGGAAGCATCGAGCGCCAGGAGGAAGAGTACGTCGAAGAGGGTCAATGGCTGGTCTTCGGCATGGATGGTAAGATAGACCTCCAACCGCTTCCCCGAACCCAGCAGCAGGCACCGAAAATGTCTGAGAGCCTCACTCTGGCTGTCTTCGGCAAGGATAGGATTGCTCGCAACCTGTTCCGACTTCATGGAGATATCGTTAACTTGAATCAGTTCGTTGAATTTGGCCAAATCATTCATTGTCATCTTTCAGGTGATTGACAGCAGCGTCCGATCAGCCAAACCTAAAAGGCCTGACCGATGCTGAAGTAGATCTGATAAGGGTTAAAGGTGCTCTTTTCGGGAGGATTGAGCTGGTATCCGAAATCCAACCTCAAAGGACCAACCAGGGTAAGATAACGAATACCACAACCAGCCGTGTACCGGAGGTTGCTCCAGAGGATTTCGTAGCTGCGTTCAAAGACATTTCCAAAATCCGCGAAAAGAACCCCCTCGAAAGGCACCTTCACAGGAAAACGCCATTCCAGACTGCCCTCAACCAGGGTCATCCCCCCGATGGGATTGCCATATTGGTCCAGAGGACCAAGCTTCTGGTAGGGATAACCACGCACGCTATCAGGCCCTCCGGCAAAAAACCGCTCAAAAATGGGAAGGTATTCGGTTTTACCAATGGCTTCAATGCCCCCCCATCTGAGCCTTCCTGCAAGCACCCCATACTTGCTGAGTGGCAAATAACCCCTTCCCTCCACAACCAGTTTGACGAAATCCACCTGAGAACCCAGGCTCCCCGTAGCCCATTCGAAGGTCTCGAACAGGCGAAAGCCCTGACGGGGATTAGCCGGGATATCCACGTACTCCCATGCATTCCCGGTGAGCAGCGACGATACGAAGTAGTTCTCCTTCTCGCGGTCCTGAGGCCCTTCCACCGTCGGCTGAAGCTTAACATCACGCAGCGCGTTGGCCTGCATATCATACCCTACATAGGATGATAGCCTTTCGTTCCACCGGTAGTTGAACACCGGCTTCACGTATTCCTTCCGGTTCTCGAAAGAGACCTGGTCTTCGTGCTCGATCCCACCATCCAGAGTGAGGTAGCTTCGCCGGGTCAAGAAGTAGGGCTGGTAAAACTGCCCCGCCAGCAACTGGACCAGGGAGCTGGCTTTGGCGTTGACCCGCAGACGACGACCGTCCCCCATGAAGTTCCGGACCTCCCATTGCACCTGGCCACGGAATTCCTCCACGGTGCCGTATCCAAATCCGACTCTGACGGTCTGCTTCTTAGCCTCTTTCACAAGAATGTGAATGGGCAGGATGGTGCCGTTACCATCCATGTTTTCGACAGACACGTCAACGAACTGTAGCAAATCCAGGCCGAACAGGCGTTGCTGAGTATCACGAACCTTCCAACCGTTGAAACGATCCCCCGGATTGAAGGTAACCTCCCGTAAGATCACCTGAGCCTCAACATTCTCATTTCCTTCCACCGTCACCGGGCCAAAATAACAGGCTGGCCCAATCTGAATGGCAACGACAATCTCGGCAAGATTGCTTCGTTTATCCAGTTGTGCTTTGAGGTCCACCCGCGCCTTGGGATAACCCCATTCGGACAGGTAGCGCACGGCCGCTTTTTCTATATCCTGATAGGCGGGGGTACTGAACCGGTCGCCAGGACGCAGGGGCATCACGTTAAGCAGTTCCTGGTGCCAGGGGCCGGATGGTTTTCCATCCACCTCCAGACTCAAGGCTGAAACCACCATGGGGGGCCCTTCCACTACCCGGATCTCCAACAGCACCTCGCGTCCCAGGAGGGGAACAACCTTTGGGAACTCGATTGCCGTGTGATAGAAACCCTGACTTTGGTAGTAGGTTTTGATCCGTTCCAGATCTTGAGCAAGGATGTCTTCGTCGAGCGGAGCCTTTGTGAATAGGCTGAGAAACTTTTCCTTGGTCTTGAGGATGTTTTTCAGATCCCTGACAGGGAGTGTGTGCACCCCTTTGAATTTGATGAAACGCACCTCTGGCGGGCTGGCCGGCGCGGTGTGTGCCTCGGTTGCAGCTGCTCCCGGCGCCTGAAACAACAAAAGCCACAGGACCAGGCCGAAGTGCAGGAAGCATCGCACCTGAGATCGAGCCCCTTTTGTCACGGGCGTTCCAGCACACACCGGCTAAAGCATTCTGTTACTGAAGTTGCTTCAGTTTCTTTTGTGCCGCTTGGGCTTGCGGCGTGTTAGGATACTTTTCCACCAGTCGCTCGTAGAGGATGCGCGCCGCCGTTGCGTCGCCCATCTGCTGAAAAGCGGTCCCCTGCTTGAGGAGGGCCTGAGGCACTTTACTTCCCTTGGGGTAGCGCTCGATGACCTGCTGATAATGCTCAATCGCATCCTGATAACGTTTTTCAGAGAAATAGCATTCGCCTATCGAGTAAAGGGCACCATCAGCCAGGGGAGACTTGGGATACTTAGCGAGGAAACCTTCGTATTCCTTCCGTGCCGTGTCAAACTTGCCCTGTTGGAACGCTTGCGAGGCTTTGTCGAACTGCGCTTTTTCCTGATCAACCTTTTCCGGTATGGTGATGCTGGGTTGCGGTTCAGATGGCGGTTTTGCTGCCGTTGGCGATGCCTGTACGGGAGGGGGTGCTGCGACCGATGGGGTGCTGGCAATAGCCGCTGCTGGAGAAGGTGGACTGGAAGGCGGTTGCGAGGCAGCACCGCGGCTAAGCTGCTCGATCTTGTAGTTCTGCTCCTCGACGCGCCCATTCAACGCCCCAACCTTGACCTGCAACTCTTCCAGACGGGAATAAAGATCGGCCTTCTTCTGCGACTCGCCATCCACCCCTTCCACGCGCCGTTCCAGGGCTTGCACCCGTTCATGGAGCATCGAGATGTTCTGCTGAATGGCGTTCATTTCATGGATTGAGGTTGAGGCACATCCTGCATGGCAACAGAGGATTGCCAACATCACCAGGAGTGTCCGGAAGGCCGATTCCCTTGAAGTCTTGCCAGTCGTCATAACCTGCCCTCCCCATGGATGAGTGTTCCACATTCGTCTAGAGATTCAAAAGCGCTGGCAGTAAATCGTGATCTGTTGGTCAGCCACGAACCAGAACTTTAGCGGGGGTCTGCCCCCTGAACACCTGGTCTCGCACTCAATGACCGGTCAATAATTCAGGACAAAGTGAGCCCTTCGATTTTTCGCCCAGGATGATTCATCATGGCTTGTGGCCAGCGGACGCTCCTTTCCATAGCTGAGAGTGGTAAGGTTGCTCCGATCCACCCCTGAATTGCTGAGGTACTGCAGCGCACTGTTAGCCCGTCGTTCTCCGAGAGCCAGATTATACTCGGTGGTGCCACGCTCGTCACAATGGCCCTCTACCGTCACCTTGACCTTGGGGTAGCGCTTGAGAAACGCCGCTTTTTCATCAAGAATTCGCTTGGCCGGCTCACTCAACGTATACGCATCATAGTCGAAATAGATGTCTTCGTTTTCAAAGCGTTGTGCTTTGGCAAGAAATTCAGTCTGTTCTGCCTCGGAAGTCAGCCCTAGTTCCCGCCATCGAGCATCCTCGAGACCTGCGCCTCCCGCTTTGCCGTACCCGCCAGCACCGTAGCCTTCGGCGGCAGCCCCGCCCTCGGGACCAAAACCCGCTTGAGGGGGCACCGTGCTCTTGGCACAGCCGGACCCTACGGCCATCAACCCAACCAGCAACAACAGCCCCAACAGCGAACGATGCCTCATGTGAATCCTCCTTCTTACCATACCGGTCAATGTGCGAAGCTCCATGTTCCTCGCCCTTCCTTATCTCATTCTGGAAGAACGACAATGGGAAATTGGCTATCCGTTCTGACAGCACCGCACGCAGGATGTGCCCCGGAAACGTATTGTCCCGTAACTCAAGGCATCCCACATCCGCCGCTTCACCTTGCCCCTATGCGCGGTGACCAGTCGGGAAGCTCCTGCCCCCCCCCACCCGCAGTAAGTCGTCGTACGCCCGTCCCATTTGTCTGCAACACCCAGACAGCACGGCTGCCATCGCGGGTGGACGTAAACGCAATCATGCGTCCATCCGGAGACCAGGTGGGATCCTCGTTATTACCCTCACCGTGGGTGAGCTGACGCAGCTCACCGCCGTCCGGTCGAATGATGGCGATATTGTGCCTCCCTCCGCTCAGGCTGGTGAAGGCGATCCAGTCCCCCTTAGGACTCCAGGACGGAGCGGTATTATAGTTCCCGCTGAAGGTGATGCGGCGCTTCGCGCCACTGCCCACATCGAGCACATAGATCTGGGGATTGCCGGTCTCATCCGAAACATACGCCAAACGTCTGCCGTCCGGAGACCAGGCCGGGGACACATTGATGGACCAGCCCTGAACGAGTTTCTGGATGACTCCCCCCGCAGATGAAACCAGGTAAATGCTGGGATTACCATCCTTGGACAGGGTTACCGCCAGCTCATTGCTTCCCGGCCGCCAAGCGGGAGCGATGTTGAGGCCCGGGTGGCCACTCACCAGCCGCTGGGAACCATCTGTCACATTCACAGTATAAACCTTGGTGCCACCATCTTTGTAACTCACATAGGCCAGTTGCGTACCGTTTGAATTCCAGGCGGGCGAAAGGTTGAGACTGTTGTCGCGGGTGAGTTGAAGGGGATTGCTGCCATCGAAATCGACCACGAATATTTCTTTTGCATTGCCCTGCGCCTGGACGTAGGCAATCTTGCTGTCGAACACCCCTCGTTCTCCAGTGAGCGCATAGAGAATCTCGTCAGCAAACCGGTGGACCATCAATCGCCAATTCCGTGTGTCGCCTTCATAGACTTTGCCCACCACCATCCGCGCGCTGACCGTATCGAATAACCGGCCCTCCATCCTCACGCTGGAACCCTGGATCTGATAGGCTCCGCGCACCAGGAAATCGGCCCCGATTCTGCGCCAGTCCGGAAACTTGATGTCGGCTGCCGTCAGTCCCATGGCTTGCGGATCTTCGAGAAAGCCTTTGGGATCGAGAGTGCGGAAAACCCCAGAATAATCGAGATCCTTAGCCAGGGTCTCCCCCATTTCCCGAGCCAGTTGCGCCTGTTCCGCCGTCTGACGCTTGAAATCAGGGATAGCGATAGGTATCCGCTCAAAACTCGGCTGGGTGATATCGATAGTGACTCGCTGTCCCCAAACCGGACCGACCCAGGCCCAGGCCATGACGCTCACTAGCAGAAAAGCAGCCAAGCCGACCAAGCACGAGGCGTAAGGCGTGAGGCGCGAGATGTGAGCAGCACACCAACTGGAGTCCACATCCGAATTGAGGAAGGAAGAGCCCATTCTTCCCCCTTCACTCATGCTCAGCGTCTTCCTATATCTCACGCCTAACCCCTTTCTCCTCACTCCTCACCCCTGACTCACGAAAGGTCTTCAGGGCGAAAGCGCAAGCCGATTTCCTCCTGGGCGGGGCTGTAGATCGCGGGAAAGGCCGGCAGGGGGTCGGCCTTGCGTACCGCTCGCCGGGCCGATTCATCATACGCTTCATTGCCCGAGCTCTTCTCCACCCGCAGATCCAGAACCTTACCATCCCGTCTGATCACCACCACCAGAACCGTTTCCAAATGCTGCGCCTTCAAATATTCGGGCAGAACCCACTGGCGGCGTATGGCGTTCCAGATTTCCGTATAGTAGAGCCGGCGCGCCAGTCCAACCTGGGCACCATCGCTGCCGCCAGGCGGTCCCACGGCCGGTGTGCTCTTATCTCCCGCTTTGCTGGCACCATCCCGGGAACCAGCCGCCGACTTTTCACCCGCCTGCCCCCCTTCCGCCTTCACCGGTGTCGTCTTCTGGGAAGAAGTGGCCGCCGCTGGAGCACCCTTCTCGTTGGCATCACGGGCCTCCGGCGCTGATGCAGTTCGCTCTTCCCTTGGTTTCGGTTTGGGAATCAGCCTATCGAGGCTCTTCTCCACCGCCACACTGCTCTTGGCGCTGCTGGCAAATTTCGGGATCTCAGCGGTCTCCAGCTTCTTGATTTCCGCGTCCGCTTTTGCTGAACGCTCATTTAGCTGCAATCGCTTGACCGATACCAGGGGACCCGACTTGTCACGCCCGCCGGACTCCCTCTTTTGCCCTTCCTGACTCTTCGCCACCGCAGCACCTTTGGGTGCTGCCGCCCGCGACGCCGCTTCGCCTCCCAAGCCAAGATCCTGCATGCTCACCAGGTCAACTGTCCAGGCTGAGTTTACCGTAATCTTCTTCGAAGTGGTCAGGGGACCAGCGATAGCAACGGCAAAGATCAGAACATGGAGCAGAAAAGACCCTCCAATTCCGCTCCAGACATCCTCTCGTGCCAACTTACGGGATGACAGAGTCAATGATTCCAAGGCAACACCCTCAATTGCGGCGGGTTGCTGAATCGCTTGCCGAAACCACTACGGTCTGGCTGGCTTCACAGGGCCTTTGAGCGGCTCGGTGACCATCCCGATCTGATCGATTCCGACCTCACGAATGGTCCCCATGACCTGAACGACAAAGCCATACGGGATTCCTTCGTCGGCCCTCAAGAAAACCCCCTGCCGATTGCCCCGGTTTTGATAGATGGATGCCAGTTTGGGGCCCAGTCCCTCCAGATCGACCGGATACTCATTGATGAAGATTTCGCGATTCTGAGTGACCGTCACCATCAGTCGCTCTTCTTCAGCCGGGATGGCCGGTGCCGAAGCCTGGGGCAAATTGACATCAATGCCCTGGGTCATCATGGGAGCGGTTACCATGAAGATAATGAGGAGCACAAGCATCACATCCACAAAAGGAGTGACATTGATTTCCGAAACCATTCTGCCGTTCTGGCTGCTACCGTCCGTGCTCATTCCCATGGTCAATCCCCTTCGACCATCTACTCGCCATTGAAGACTCACCGGGCAGATTGCTGCTATTCAGCTGGCATTCACCAAAGCGCAGACAATTGCCGCAGCAAGACGCAAGCCTCTTTTCCATCGAGCTAGGCTTCCGACACGGCTGACACTCGCGGTGGTTCACCGACGCCTTCGTCCTGCCGTCCCCGCCGCATGAGATCTCGTTTGAGCATATTCAGAAAGTCTGCCGAAAAATGACTCATTTCATTTTCGATCATGCGGATATGATTCGAAAAATGGTTGAAGGCGACAACCGCCGGGATAGCCGCAGCAAGGCCCATGGCCGTGGCCACCAGGGCCTCGGAAATGCCTGGGGCAACAACGGCAAGATTTGCCGCGCCCTTGAGGCCAATATCCTGAAAGCTCGTCATGATCCCCCAGACGGTACCGAAAAGGCCGATAAAAGGAGCCGTACTACCGGTGGTAGCCAGAAGCGGCAAAAAGCGCTCGAAACGCTGCCGCTCGGCCATCGTACCACCCTGAATGGCCCGTTCCACGTTTTCGAGCAGGACCTCCGGGTTCACTTTCAATTCCTGGATATTCTTGGTTTCGAGCGACTTGCTGAGACGATTCAATTCCAAATAGCCTACCCGGAACAGCTGAGCGAGATGACTGTCCTCCAGGACCTCGCTGTCCCGGTACAAGACGGCGTAGTTCTTTCGCTGGCGAAAGAGATCGATGAATTGGATGGACTCCTTCTTGGCCCTTCGGACCAGCCGCGCCTTCAGCAGAATCACGCACCAACAGGCGATGGAGAGGAGGAGGAGGGCCGCCAGGACAAATTTTACCATGGGGCCGGCATGGCTGACCATCTCCAAGACCCCGTTTCCGCCCCGCTGATAAGGGGGGGTTACGGCTTCAGGAGCGGCATAAGCAAGCGTCGACAGGAATGACAAGGTACATGACATCGCAATTAGTCCCTAGAAGTGATCATGGTTATCAATTGCCGTCAAAATAGCGGGCAAGGCAACGCCGGCGGGCTCGGCAATGCGTACGTCTGTCAGATGCTTCGAAAGTTCTGAGGCTCTAGGGTTGATCTCCAGTAAAAAGGCACCCTTGCGTTTGGCCAGCAGGGGCAGGTGAGAAGCCGGGGCAACGGATGCTGAGGTCCCGATGATCACCATAAAATCGCACTTCTCGGCCACTGCCAGGGCCTGGTTGTAGGCAGCGGCCGGAATAGCCTCCCCAAAGAAGACCAAATCAGGGCGCAAAGCTCCTCCGCAGGAGCACAGCGGTGGCAGAGCGGCCAGGGAAACAGCTTCCCGCGCAACCCTCCAGCCGCACACATCACACCTCAGGCTGCGGTTGTTGCCGTGGAATTCCACCACGACCCTGCTCCCTGCCCGCTGGTGAAGACTGTCCACGTTCTGAGTGACTATCGCCCTCAGAATACCCCGCTTCTCGAGTTCCGCCAGAGATAGATGCGCGCCGTTGGGTTTGGCCCTCAGCAAAATTTCGTCAAGCTCTACGAGCATCTTCCATACCTTACCGGGATTAGCTCGAAAGGACTCGATGTAGGCAAATTCAAGAGGGTCATATTTCGACCACAATCCGTCCGCACTGCGAAAATCGGGAATGCCGCTTTCGACCGAAATACCAGCTCCCGTCAGGGCAATCGCATACTGGCTTCGTCTGATCCGATCCGCCATCTGTTGATAAATACCCATTACCCACCAAAATATAGTGAATTTTTAATGCCTTATGGGTTTGCTATGGTAGAACTCCCCGCAACCATTGTCAAGCACTTCGTTCGTCTCGTGCACCACCCCGCTTTCGGTCGCGAGCATCCGTTACGGCTTAATGATCTTGATCACTTGACCAGGGTGCACCGTGTCTCCCTGGAGTCCGTTCCAGGCCCGCAGCTCTGCGGTACTGACGCCAAAGCGCGCTGCGATCCCACTCAGAGTGTCCCCCTTTACCACCCTGTGCGAAATAGTCTCAGGCTGATATTCAGCCTTGAAGGTTTCGAAACGGACCCTGAACTCGTTTCCCTTATTCAAGGGAAGCCTGAGAGAGTGAGTACCCTGGGGAAGACTGTGGGCGATGAAGGCAGGATTGAGGTTCCTGAACTCCCGGTAGGTTATTCCGGCAAGCGCCGCTACTGCTTGGATCGGGAGGTCACGGGGCACTACCACATCAACCCGGTCCACCGCTGCTTCAGGATAACCAGCCCCCGTCGGGAGAGCGTAGCCATACTTTGCGGGATGACTGAGCACCTCTTTGATTGCGAGAATCCTGAAAATATAGCGTTCCGTCTCCGTGGGCAATTTCAGCAGATAATAGTCATTCACTTTCTGCCTTCTGATCTCTTCTTGTACCCGTCTTTCCCCACAATTGTAACCCGCCAGGGCAAGAGTCCAATTTTGGAACATGTCGCGCAAATCCTGCAGATAGCGGAAAGCAGATTGCGTCGACCGTTCGAAGTCGCGCCGTTCATCGAGTGCCTCTGACTGGGCCAGGCCGTAATTGGTCCCGGTGCTTCGGATGAACTGCCATGGCCCAACCGCACCCGCCGGTGAAGATGCGGCGGGCAGAAGATCGCTTTCGGCCACGGCAACATATTTTAGATCATCCGGCAGGCGGTTCCTGGCAATCTCTTTCTCCAGCCAGGGAAAGTAGCGCTGCAGGCGCTTCAACCAGAGGTATACCTGGGCATGGCTGTAGACAACGACCGTAAACTCCCGGTCAAACCGCTCCTTCACCTCCTGGAGCTCCAGCGGTACGGGTTCGCCACAAAAGTCGAGCCGCTCCGGCGGAGTGAAGTAGGGCACTGCCAGAGGAATTGCAGAAGGCTGTGATGGATGCTCTCCCCAGATCACTTCCCGGAGTACCCCAACTCCCAGGAGCATTACCACCAAGACCACCATGAGCAGTCTGTCACCGTAATTCATGTCGACCTCTTTCCATACCCACCCTCAACCCAGGCCACCCGCACGCGCCCTCTCGTATAACTCGGAGTGAACCTTAAAGTAAACCTTCCCCCAGCAATAGCATTTGAGCCATCTGCCATCGGAAAACCGACAGTTGCTCAACATTTGCGATGGAAAAAGGCGCTCAAACTTGTATAATGATTGCGAAACCGCATCCGCCAAGCTCTTTCCCATTGCTTCCAGACGTAGAGCCCCGGCAGGTTTACATGATCCTCCGAACTCATCACCGTGCGTCGCCGGTTCCCACCCCCCAGTGGATTTGTATTCCGGATGCTGTCAGGTCCGTTCATTACCGTTTCGAAAGCAGGAAACAGGCTTCCCCGGAAAGAGACCACAGAATAAAGGATGAATGGCCTTATGCTTACGAGCTACTGGGCGGATGACTACGTCAAGAAGCGGCGTTCAGCCAGTCAGGCAATCGGTGCCATCAAGTCCGGCCAGAGGATTTTTATCGGCACAGCCTGCGGCGAACCCCAACACCTCATCAAGGAACTGGCGGCACAGGCTCCCAGCTTTACCGACCTCGAAGTGGTGAGGCTGTTGAGCCTCGAAACCGCGCCGCTCACTCTTATCGCCAGTGAGGCCACTCAACACAGTTTCAACATCAGGTCCTTCTACTCAGGTTCCACTATCTTTGAGCCCCTTGCCAGGAGCCGTCGATTCTTCACCCCCATCAACCTCTCCGATGTCCCGCGGCTGTTTCAGACCCGGCAGATCCCGATTCACGTGGCCCTCATCCAGGTCTCCCCTCCCGACGATTTCGGCTGGATGAGCCTTGGGATCTCCGTGGACATCACTATGGCCGCCGCTTTTTCGGCCGATCTGGTGATTGCCCAGGTCAACCCCAAGATGCCGAGGGTATTGGGCCAAAGCTTCATTCATGTGAACGATGTGGATTTGGTCGTAGAGCATGAGGAAGAATTGCTGACCATCGAACCGCACACCCCTTTCGAAGCCGCCCGTTTGATTGCCAGACACCTCACCAAACTTGTTGAAGACGGCTCAACCCTCCATCTGGGTGTGGGTGCGACCGCGAACGCCATCCTGCAGGCCTTGTCCGACAAGAACGACCTTGGCATTCATTCCCGGTTCATGACTGACGGTATGATGCAGTTGGTGGCCAAGGGTGTCATTACCAACCGCAAGAAGGGCTGGAACGAAGGGAAATGTGTTGCCAGCAGCGCTATTGGGACGACTAATCTCTATGAGTTCCTCCACGATAACCCGAGTATCGAATTTCATGCGTCGGACTATGTTAATAATCCTTACATCATCGCCCGCCACAACAAGATGATCTCGATCCAGGTCGCAACCATCATGGACCTGACCGGCCAGGTCGCTGCTGACGCCCGTCCCCAGAATCTTTTTTCGGGCGTGACGGGTACGCTTGACTTCGTGCGCGGCGCAGCCCGTTCACCCGGCGGCAAATCGATCGTGCTGGTGCCGTCGACGTCGCGGGATGGCAAAATCAGCAGGATCATGCCCATGCTGGCCAACACCGCCGTAGTCATTCCCCGAAGCGACGTCTATTATGTCGTGAGCGAATTCGGGGCGGTGAATCTATTCGGCAAAAGCCTTCAAGAACGGGCCGTGGCCATGATCAGCCTTGCACATCCTGATTTTCGGGACGAGCTCTTCTTTAATGCCCGGAAACTTGACCTCGTTGGTCCCGAACGCAGCCTGAAGGAAGCGGTCCACGCCGTTTATCCCCTTAAATATGAAGAGATCCTGCAGCTTGGCGAACACCGGGTGACGATCCGTCCGGCCAAGCCGGTGGACGAGCGGCGGATTCAGGAGCACTTCTACAATCTCGACGCTGACGACATTGTGTCACGTTTCTTCCACCGGAAGACCAGCTTCATCCGGGACGATGTTGCCTCAATGTATGAAATCGATTACGTGCATGATATGACGATTGTAGCCGTGGTCGGAGAATTCGGTTTCGGCAAGATCATCGGCCTTGGAGGGTATGCCCTGGATCCAGCAACGAACATTGCAGAAGTCGCTTTTTCCGTGGCCCGGGAATGGCGGGGCAGGGGGCTCTCAAAGATCATCCTGAAGAAGCTCATCGAGGCGGCCCAGGACAACCATATCAGCGGTTTTGTCGCCTACACTTCGATGCAGAACCGTGCCATGGCCAAACTCTTCAATTCCATGCCGTATAAGATCCACACCCTGTTCGAGGACGGTGTGCTCTCGATGACCTGTCACTTCAATGACCCTGACAGCGGAAAAGCCGTTGCCATATCTGATACTCGAAAGCACTGACGGGCCATCCCGGCACCCTCTTCAAGGGGGGGATTGGCTCCATGAATCACGTTGGCGCATGGATTTGACACCTGCAACCATTCGTTGGTATTCTCCACTGCGGCGCTCCACCTCATGGCACATGAGTCATTGACTCCCAAAGCTCCAGACGTTACCAATGCCAACGAGGAAAGGAATAATCCTGCTATGAATATCAAATCCATCGGGATGATTCTAATGGGTGTAACGGTCGTCTACGCCGGCATCCTGTCGTTTGCGACTAATATCTATGCCGGCGTCGGGATGGCAATGGTTGGGGGAATCATCGTCCTCATGCCGATCTCGAAAATGCTGCAGAAATCAAGAATCAGTAGCGGGAAACCTCCCTCTAAGCGTAGAGGAAGGCCTCATTTAACAATCGTCAAAGACCAGGACGAACGCCCCACCTACCATTAGCGCCTTTCGTATGGTGCCTGTCTCCGTTAATACACGGGATATTCCCAGAAATCCATCGTTCCGCCGCCTTCGGGGTCACCCATATCGAGCCCCCTGCCGGTATATTGGAAGGCGATGAACCGAGTGTTTCCCACCACCCGCAGGACCGTGTTGAAGACCAGCGGGTAGTCAGGTATCGTTGCATATTGGGTCTTATAGAAGGCAACACTGGCAAGGTTGCTGATTTCGATAATCCTCCCCTGGTCATTCAGCAGCAGAGCGCCCAGATGAAAATATTGAATGGTGGGAAAGTTTTTGGAGATTCGGTCGGCAAACCGAATCTCACCCAGAACACGCAACTCACCAGAGTTCCTGACCATTTTGTAGGTAATCGTCAAATCCTCATTTTCGAATACGCCGGTTTCCGCTCCCGTCTCTGGAACTGCAATCCACTTCTCTTCCGGCACCAAGTGGCCACGCGGGTCAAAAATGAGCGACCGGCATCCACACATCAGCAGAATCATGCCGATCAGCGCAAGTCTCCCCGCTCCGGTACAGCCGTTCAGAAGGTTTGACAGGTTCATTCTGGATCTCCTCACTCAATGCTGTTCGCGACAGTACCAGTTCGATACCGTTTTACTCTTTTTTATTATACAGGAACTGCACCCGGTTACACCGCAAATTTCCTGAACTCAGGGAATGAGGTTGCTTTCTCGCCGGGGAAGCTTTATAGGCTTCCCTTCGCCCCATGCGTTCGAGCCTTTTCTTGGGCGCTGACGGTGAAGCTACTTCACAGGAGGCTTTGGCCATGTTGCGCCAGCATCTGTCACCGGTTCAGGAGGCCGCGGTACGGTGGGTCTCGAGCCCCGCCATCGTTACTGCCGGCGCTGGCAGTGGCAAGACCAGAACTCTAACCCACAAGATTGCCTATCTCGTAAATGAACTCACGCTCGACCCCGCAAGGATCCTGGCCATCACCTTCACCAACAAGGCGGCAGCGGAAATGAAAGGACGGCTGGAGGAAATCACCGGTCGCCCGATAGCCGATTTTCCGTGGGTGCGCACATTCCACAGCGCCTGTTTCAGAATCCTCAAGGAACACTGCCACCTGCTCGGTTATCGGACTCCCCTCTCCATCCACGATGATTCGCAGCAAAAAACCCACCTCAAGAAGGTTCTGGCAGAATTCAACCTGGACAAGAAATTTCTCCCCGGAGCCGTGAGCATGATCTCCCATGCCAAGAGCTCAGCGGACCCGCTCAACTACCTCCAACTCCACGGGAAGCTGCCCAGGAAGCGCGAGATCTATTGTCGGTATAACGAATTGCTCGAACGCAGCAATGCGGTCGATTTCGATGACATCCTGCTCTTGACCCGGGACCTCTTTGCCCGGTTTCCCGAGGTCAGAAAACGCTATCAGGAGAACTTCCAATACATCCTCATCGACGAATTTCAGGACACCAACAACATCCAAAATGAAATCGTCGATCTGCTCTTGCGAGACGGCAGGCTGACGGTGGTCGGCGATGATTACCAGAGCATCTACCAGTTCCGGGGTGCAGAACCCCTCCACTTCATCAGGTTTCCCGAGAAACATCCGGATGCGAAGGTGTTCAAGCTCGAAGAAAATTTCCGCTCAACCGCCCAGATTGTGACCGCCTCCGACACGCTCATCGCCAACAATGTTCGCAGGATGAAGAAGACATGCTTCAGCGGTCGTCAGGGCGAACTCATCCGGGTCATCGAGTTTCCCGATGAAGCAGCGGAAGCCCGGTGGGTCGCGGGAACATGCCGATCCTATGCGAGTTATGAAGGTCTCCATCTGGAAGAGATCGCTATCCTCTTCCGCACCAAGTTCACTTCGCTTCCCTTTGAACGCGCTTTGCGATTCGAGGGAATACCCTACACCATGGCGGGAGCCCAGGGCTTTTTCCAGAGAAGGGAGATCCAGGATCTCAATGCCTACCTGCTGAGCGCTGCCAATCCGCGCGACGAAATCGCGTTCGAGCGGATTATCAATGTCCCCAAACGCGGGATCGGCCCTGGCGCTCTGAAAAAGATCCAACTCTGCAAAGAATCGAACCTGTCCCTCCAGGAGGCTGCCTGGCGGTGTCTGAAAAACCGCATGCTACCCCCCAAGACCGCAACGGCGCTGCAAACCCTCCTGCAGTTCCTGGAAACCCTGGCATCGGAGAAACCCGCCACTGCCATCTCCCGAGTACTTGCTGAAATGGGCTACGAAGAGCACCTGCGAGCCACAGCCGACAATCTTGAAGACTTCGAAAACCGTCTTGACAACATCAGGGAGATGGCGTTCGATGCCTCTCGCAAGGATTCACTCGAAGCTTACCTCGAGGACGCAGCACTCCTCAGAGAAGACCAGGACTTGACCGACGCCCAAACCGGCGTCAAGCTTTCGACCATTCATGCCGCCAAGGGACTGGAATTCAAGGTGGTGTTTGTAGTTGCGCTGGAGGAGGGCATTCTTCCCCACCACAGGTCCATGACGCAGAAGCGGGCCACCGACGACCAGGCTTATGACGCTGGTCTTGAAGAGGAACGGAGGCTCATGTACGTGGCGATGACCAGAGCCTCCGATCACCTGCATCTGACCCGGGCCGAATTTCGGCGGAATGAGTACATGGAACCGAGCCGTTTTCTGCAGGAACTGCCGCAAGCTCTCCTGGACCAGTCAGGGTCGGACGGGGAGAGTGAGGAATCCTGATCTCATACCGCCAAAATGGAAACCTGCTGTTTTAGGACAGCCCCTCAGTCGACGTTTCCCGTGACCAGTAGATCATCAAAGTAATCCACCGTCTTGCGCAACCCTTCATCGAGGGGCACTCGAGGCTCCCATCGGAGTGCTTCCTTGGCCAGGGTGATGTCCGGTCGGCGCATGATGGGATCATCCGCAGGCAATGGCATGTGAATGATTTCTGACGCTGACCCGGTCATGCTCAAAACCTTTTCGGCCAGCTCAAGAATGGTGAATTCACCCGGATTGCCCAAGTTGACCGGCCCTGTGAAGCCATCGTCGGTCGCCATCAAACGCAGGAAACCCTCCACCAGATCGTCCACATAGCAGAAAGACCGGGTCTGGCTGCCGTCCCCATAGATAGTGATGGGTTTGCCGGTGAGCGCCTGGACAATGAAGTTCGAAACCACCCGCCCATCATTGGGGTGCATCCGGGGACCGTAGGTATTGAAGATGCGGGCAACCTTGATCTTCAGTGCGTGCTGGCGGTGATAATCGAAGAACAGGGTCTCGGCACAACGCTTACCCTCATCGTAGCAGGAACGGCGGCCAATCGGGTTGACATGGCCCCAGTAAGATTCCTTCTGGGGGTGGATCTTGGGATCTCCATAAACCTCCGAGGTCGAGGCCTGCATGATCTTTGCCTTCAACCTTTTCGCCAGTCCCAGGACATTGATGGAACCGTGTACGTTGACCTTGGTGGTCTGCACCGGATCGTTCTGGTAATGGACCGGGGAGGCCGGGCAGGCCAGGTTGAAGACCTCTTCGACCTCGACGTAGAGGGGATAGGTGATATCATGGCGGTGGAGTTCGAAATAGGGATTGTCCAAGAGGTGAACGATGTTCCTCTTGCTCCCCGTGTAGAAATTATCAATACACAGGACATCGTAGCCCTCTTTGAGAAGCCTCTCACAGAGGTGAGAACCGAGGAAACCGGCCCCACCCGTAACCGCACAACGTTTACGAAGATGCATGAATACTCCTTTCCCGTTCGCATCCAAGACCATGGTTCCACCTCAGCCGGCGAGCGCCGCTCCGAGAAAAACGCTCAGGCCCGCTTGCTATTCGCGCTCACACCGCTACAAGGCGGGACGATAATCTAGTTTAATCCTCTGTTTTTGACAATCTTTATGTTGAGAGGGCCAAGCTCCCACTGCCAGCTGTTCGCAATTCGCATTCCGGCTCCCCCGGGCCGCTGCCAATAACAGGCATCTATTTTGCTATAAGAAACCTTTCGAGGGCACGGCATTGGCTCTTTTTCTCGGTTGCAACTCATGTTAGGATGCCGCTGTTTGTGCTGCCGGCGTCGAAGCGCGCTCCGCCCTGCAGCCAGGCACACGGGCATCCCCGGGACCTACCCTGGATGGCTATTGACGGCAGCCTGCTTTTGCTGTGGCCGAGGAAAGAACTGAGGACCTGATTGAAGGGATCAGGAAAGAGTGTCCTCTGCCTGTGGAGGAGGATTCTGATGCTGACAGGAGGTACTCGGAATATGCTGGCGAGGCTCTTATTGGTGGTAGCGATTACATTCTCGTGCTTGACGGTTTCGACCGCTGGTCACCTTGATTTGCCTGCTGATGAGAACAAAGAGGATCCCGGTTTTCTGGGCGATTTAGCAGAAATGCGCGGTGAGGAGCTGGCGAGTTATTTGTTCAGCCTGATCCAGCCGTTGGCTAACACTATTTCGACCTGTCTCTGGTTGGAGGACGATGCCCTGCAGGTGACCGAAGGGCTGCGGGTAATCGTTTTCGCTCCCCATCCTGATGACGAATCGCTGGCTGCTGGCGGCCTGATGAACCAGGTGGTGGCACAGGGAGGAGCGGTGCGGGTGGTCTTTGTCACCAACGGCGATGGCTACCGAGAAGCCCTGCAACAGCAGTTGGGCGATGAGCCCGGATCTTCCCAGGATTTTATAGAATACGGCAAGCAACGTCGCGAAGAGGCGTTACAGGCGATGTGCGAGCTGGGCATACCGCCCGAGGATATCATTTTTCTGGGATTTCCCGACGGCGGAATCGATGATCTTCTAAAGGACCATTGGTCCCGGCTGACACCCTTCACCTCCCCGCACACCAGGTTCAGCTCGGTCGGCTACACGGGCGCCTTCAGCCGATGGGCAGCCTATGCGGGAGTCAACCTCAAAGACGAAATAGCCAGGATCATCGATGAATTTTGTCCCGACTGGATCATCCTGCCCGATCCCCGAGATTATCACCCTGACCATTGTGCCACCGGAATTTTTGTGCTTGAGGCACTGCGTCAATTGAATCAACAAAGAGAGCTCGCCTTGGACAACCTGGAAATCCTGACCTACCTGGTTCATTTCAAAGACTACCCGACATCGCCTGACTGGCTGCAAGAGGTCCGAAAAGCAGGACTTTTCATGTCGACAACGGGATCGGGCACCCTTGCCTCCACCCAATGGCTCGAACTGCCGCTGACCGATGACGATCTGGAAGGCAAGGAGCGGGCACTGTCCGCCCACCAGTCACAACATCAGATCCTGGGCGGGTTCTTCAAGATCTTCCTCACCGATCAGGAGATCTTCGGCCGGCTGGACCCGGCTCAGGTTCTGGCCATCCCTCAGGAATATGCCCTCTCCTTCAAACAGCCCAATAGTTGACAGGGTTCACGACCGACCGATGATACGTTTTTTTTCGTGCTCCCTGGCCTTGCTCCTGGTCATGCTCTCCCTTCTAGCCAGCACCACCGTTGCGGCTGGCGGAGGAGTTCTGAACGGCGGCATGACTGATAGGGTACCACAAGCCCCCCATAGCCGGAAGGCTCTCCCGGTCTCCCCTGCTCGCTGGCAAACCCTCGAAAAGGAGGGAGTCCAGTGGTTGGTGACACCAGAAGGGCAGCTTTTCTTTTCCAAGGGTGTCAATTTCTTGGACCCCGGCAAAGAAAGCCCAAAAAGCCTGGCAAAGCAGGCCTTTTACTGGGGTAACTTCTATCCTGCCATCGAGGCATGGCGTCGCGCCGCAGGCGCCCAACTCCGGGAGTGGGGGTTCAATACCCGCGGCGGCTGGTCGGACCCATCACCCGAATTCGACCTTGCTCTGACGGTAGACCTTGAGCTCGGCCGCAACTCCAAATTCCACTGGTTCGATCCCTTCGCTCCCGACCAGCCGACCAGGACCCTCGAATGGGCGAAGAGGCTTACCGCCCCCTATCGCAATGATCCCAAGCTGCTGGGCTATTACTCCGACAATGAAGTGGGGTGGTGGAATTCAGCCCTGTTCATCTGGTATCTCGATAAGGGTTGGGAGAACCACACCAAGCGGTTCCTCTGGCAACTGCTGTTCAACCATTATCAGGGGCACTGGGACCGACTTCTGCGGGACTGGGTCCCGCCAGGGTCGGTGACCGGTTTCGACGGTCTCAAGGAGTCTGGCGCCAAATTGCAGCTTCGTCCGGGTGGCTACGGCATTCAGCTGGTCAACCGCTTTATGCACCTTTACTGCCAGCACTATTACCGCCTTATGGCAGAGACCCTGCGACAGGCGCATCCCGACGTCCTCCTCCTCGGCGACCGACTACCGCTCTACTATCATCAGGATGCGGTGTTGGCCATGCAGGATTGGGTGGATGTCATTTCCACCAATTACAATGTGGATGTTCCCGATGGCTGGGTGGCGCCCTACTATTTCGAAGGCCTGCGCCGGTTGAGCAAGAAGCCGGTGCTGGTAACGGAATTCTTTTTTGCCGCCCAGGAAAATCGCAGTGGCAATCGCAATGAAACCGCCCGGAACAAGCATCCCAAACCCGGCCACCTCATGACCGTCCAAACACAAACGGAGAGGGCCTATGGCGCCATGAATGCGCTGCGTAATTTTGCCGGTTTTCCCAATGTGGTGGGCACCCACTGGTTCCAGTATTGCGACGAACCGGTGGGGGGGCGAGAAGATGGTGAAGACTATAATATGGGGCTGATCGATCTCGCCAACCGTCCCTATAAAGAGCTCACGGAAGGCTTTCGCCTATGGCACCCGCAGCTCGATGACATCCATTGGGCCAGCGCCAACCTGCCAGTTCAATCCCCCTCAAGCCCAGACTCGCCTCACGGCTCACGCCATCCCTATCCCGTCCCGGCCATTACCCGGTCCATCAAGGTAAACGACCAGTCTCTCCTTGACTGGGACAAGGCTCAGACCCGGCTGCGCGGGTTTCATACCCCCTCGCCCTATGTGCCTTTCGGAGACGTCCATCTGGCCTGGGCACCGGAAGGCCTCTACCTGGCAACCCTGGCAAACACCTATGTGGATCCGGCCTTCCTCGCCCATGGACAAGAATTTCCTCTTGCCGAAACCTTTCAGATCAACCTGCGCGTGAAGCCTTCAGGCAAGAGGGGCAAGCTGCAACAATATGTCATTCATCTCGTTCCTCAGCCCAACCCGGCCTTTCCTGACGGGTTTGAGGTGGCGCCCCGGCTCTACCGTTATGCCGGAGGACGGCCAGCAGAACGTCTTGACCCGGCAGGGCACGTCCAACGAATCGAAAAATCCCTGCCCCATATGGTGGTGGAAGCCTTCATCCCCGCCGCCTGGTTCGGGGTGAAGCAGCTTCACTCCGGCCAGACCCTGGACCTGAACATCAGCCTCGTCACCTTCTATCGTGAGCTCCTGATGAGCTGGGAGGGCATACCTCAGCTCACGCCCACAAAACTACCTGAAACACTGAAGCAGATTGTGCTCCTGGACAGCGCCAATTGACCCGTCACGCTGACCGTCCCGGCTGTTGCCGCGTCATTCTGAAGGCGCTGGTTTCCAGACCTTAGCTGCGCTCACTATGGCTGGCAGCGCAACGCAGGTCCCCGAAGCTTTGGCATGGAAAGTTACCAGGCCAAGGCCTGCCGAAGCCTCCCGCCGGTAAGGAGTTGCCTTTCCCTGTCCGCGATGGTATGGAGTCTTTCGCAGGGAACGAAGCAACTCCTTCAGTGGTTACTTGTGAGGGTCGCGATCGCATGCACCGCATCAGCCAATGGTTCGCTCTTCTCGAAACCGGAGTGATCATCCTTCTCGTTGCCTTCGTTACCGGTTTCGGTCTCGTTCAGATCATTCTCAGAAACATCTTCTCTACCGGGTTGCTCTGGGGAGATACTTTCCTGCGGCATGCCGTCCTCTGGATCTGCATGCTCGGCGCAGTCAGGGCCGTCGCCGAGGACCGCCACATCCGCATCGATCTGTTGCTGAAGGTGTTGCCGCCATCCTTGGCCCGGACCCTCGCCTTCCTGGCCAGGGCCTTGCCCGTGCTTGTGTGCGTTGTTCTGTTCTATGCTTCCTGGGAGTTTGTTCAAAACGAGCGTCTCGGTCAGGACTTAGCCTTCGGGTTTCTGCCGGTCTGGATGCTGCAACTCATTTTTCCGTTCAGTTTCCTGGTGATGACTATCCGCTTTGCCGCCAGGCTGCCGGGAACTTCCCCATCCCACCGCGAAGGGGCCGAGCCATGAACTTCCTCCTGGTCTCCAGCCTCTTGACGATGATGTTCTCGGGTACCCCGCTTTTCATTATCATCTTCGCAGCTGCCATCCTCTGCTTCCATCAGGCAAGCATCGACCTGTCCGTAGTCGTTATCGAAATGTATCGACTGGCTGCCAGCCCCATGTTGCTTGCGCTCCTCCTCTTTGCCTTCGCCGGTTTCGTGCTCGCGGAGAGTCAGGCCAGCAGACGCCTGGTCAGGCTTTCCACTGCTCTGATGGGCCGGGCCCCCGGCGGCCTGGCCATCGTGTCGCTGATCACCTGTGCTTTTTTCACAGCCCTCACCGGGGCGTCGGGAGTCACCATCGTCGCACTGGGGGGACTCATGCTCCCTGCACTCATCGCCGATAATTATCCTGAAAAATTTTCCCTGGGCCTTCTCACCACCTGTGGGAGCCTTGGGCTACTGTTTCCACCAAGCCTTCCGTTGATCATCTACGCCATGGTCGCCGACATTAACATCGCCGATCTGTTCCTGGCGGGAGTGGTACCGGGAATGGTTATGCTGCTCTTGCTGTCTCTCTACAGCATGCTGCAGGGCCTGCGAAGCCGTTCAGCCGGAGCCCATGCCCCGTTCAGCATCCAAGAGCTCCTGGCCGCTTTCCGCGAAGCCATCTGGGAGGTTCTCCTGCCGGTGGTTGTCCTGGGAGGAATCTTCAGCGGCTTTTTGGCTCTAAGCGAAGCGGCAGCGATCACCACCGTTTATGTGCTGCTGATCGAAGTGGCCGTACACCGCGAAGTGAAACTCCGGGAGCTGCCGTCCACCATCATGAAAACCGTGGTCATGGTAGGCGCCATTGTGGTCATCCTGGGAGCTTCCCTTGCGTTCAACAGCTTCCTCATAGACCAGCAGATTCCTAACCGCATCCTGGAATTCATGCGCGTTCATGTGCAGAGCAAGACCACTTTCCTGGTCCTTCTCAACTTGTTTCTCCTCGGGGTCGGCTGTGTGCTCAATATCTTTTCCGCGCTGGTCATTGTGGTGCCGCTCATCGTCCCCATCGCCAAGAGCTATGACGTCAACCTGCTCCATCTTGGGATTATTTTCCTCACTAATCTCCAGATTGGCTACTCGATTCCCCCCATTGGCATGGACCTCCTCATCGCCAGCATCCGCTTCGAGAAATCGGTTATCTACCTTTACTTTGCCTCGATTCCCTTTATCATCATCCTCCTCCTGACCCTCGCCCTTATAACCTTCTTTCCCTCCCTCAGCCTTATGTTCATCCCCTGAGAAATGCACAAGTAGTCTACCGCCCGCGGCTTGAGAAAGCGTTGCATTTTGCGGCCACCTCTTGACAGACTCGAGGCCCGGATTAAAGAAATTAGCGTGCTTGCGCTCAGTTGGTACTGGTGTGGCCGATCGGGGTTGAACTCGCCGGTGACAAGGTGACAGCTATTCCTTCAACTGGAAGCAAAAGAGCCGGGAAAGTTTTCACCTTCCCGGCTCATGTAGGGTTTTGGAGGGGCGGCGACCTACTCTGCCACGTCCTTGCGGCCGCAGTACCATCGGCGCTGAGGAGCTTAACGACCGTGTTCGGGATGGGAACGGGTGTGGCCTCCTCGCTAATACCACCCCCCCAAAGGGGTTCTTCCGAATAGGAGTCTCTTTCCAGCGTATCACCTGATCTCGACCAATTGCCTTTTTTAGAATGGTCAAGCCGCACGGCCCATTAGGATCGGTTAGCTCAACACATTACTGTGCTTACACACCCGACCTATCAACCTTGTGGTCTTCAAGGGGCCTTCAGCCCGGATCGCTCCGGAGGGGAATTCTCATCTTGGGGAAGGCTTCCCGCTTAGATGCTTTCAGCGGTTATCCCGTCCGAACTTAGCTACCCAGCGCTGCCACTGGCGTGACAACTGGTACACCAGAGGTTCGTCCATCCCGGTCCTCTCGTACTAGGGACAGTACCCCTCAAAATTCCTGCGCCCACGGTAGATAGGGACCAAACTGTCTCACGACGTTTTAAACCCAGCTCACGTACCGCTTTAATCGGCGAACAGCCGAACCCTTGGGACCTGCTCCAGCCCCAGGATGCGATGAGCCGACATCGAGGTGCCAAACCTCCCCGTCGATGTGAACTCTTGGGGGAGATCAGCCTGTTATCCCCGGCGTACCTTTTATCCGTTGAGCGACGGCCCTTCCATTCAGAACCGCCGGATCACTAAGACCGACTTTCGTCCCTGCTCGAAATGTCTCTCTCACAGTCAGGCTCCCTTCTGCCTTTACACTCTACGGCTGGTTTCCAATCAGCCTGAGGGAACCTTCGCGCGCCTCCGTTACCTTTTGGGAGGCGACCGCCCCAGTCAAACTACCCACCAGGCACTGTCCCCAATGAGGGTTCACTCATCCAGGTTAGAACTCTAAACGCATAAGGGTGGTATTTCAACGCTGGCTCCATGAAGGCTGGCGCCCCCACTTCATTGCCTCCCACCTATCCTACACATACACGCCCAAAATCCAATGCCAAGCTGTAGTAAAGGTGCACGGGGTCTTTCCGTCTAGCCGCGGGTACTCGGTATCTGCACCGAGACTGCAATTTCACTGAGTCCCTGGTTGAGACAGCGCGGAAGTCGTTACGCCATTCGTGCAGGTCGGAACTTACCCGACAAGGAATTTCGCTACCTTAGGACCGTTATAGTTACGGCCGCCGTTTACTGGGGCTTCGGTTCAGCGCTTCTCAAGGTTGCCCC
>JAXGXP010000004.1:0-85000 GCA_040772705.1 Syntrophobacteraceae bacterium | reverse complement strand
CTCGATATAGCGCAGCTCCAGAAGCCAATCGGCGTTGTTGAGGAGGAGGGCTCGCCCCCCCTCAAAGTCCACGAAGCGGGAGAGCTGGGTTTTGAGGGCCTGCGAATTGGTCGCGATTTCCTCGAGACTCAAGAGCTTCCGCATCTCGGTCTTACCGCTGGGGTCTCCGACCATGCCGGTACCCCCACCCACCAGCATGAGAGGACGATGGCCATGGCGCTGCATGTGGGCCAGCGCCATAATGGGGAGCAGGCTCCCCACGTGGAGGCTGTCGGCTGTGGGATCAAAGCCGATGTAGCAGGTAAGAGGCTTTTCCAGGCGCTGCCTGATCTCTTCGGGATCGGTAGCCTGAGCTACAAACCCTCTCAGAGTCAGAACATCAAAGACATTTTCACGTTCCGGCACGATACTCTCCTGAGCTAAGAAAAACTCTCGCCAGTCGTCGTTTTCAGCGCGTGCTCCCTATTTGGCGTAATCCACCGCACGGATTTCCCGGATCACCGTCACCTTAATTTGCCCGGGATAGGTCAATTCGCTCTCTATCTTTCTGGCCACGTCACGACTCAACAGCACCACGTCGGCATCGGTGACGGCTCCGCTCTCGACGATGATACGCAGTTCCCGCCCCGCCTGGATCGCGTAAGCCTTGGTGATCCCCTGAAACCCGCAGGCAATCCGCTCGAGGTCTTCCAGACGCTTGACATAAGTTTCCAGAAGCTCCTTTCTGGCCCCCGGCCGAGCGCCAGACAGAGCATCCGCCGCCTGCACGAGAACTCCCAGGATATCCTCTGCCGGAACGTCTTCGTGATGAGCAGCAATGGCGTGCACGATGGCGGGAGCTTCACCATGTCGTTTGGCAAGGTCGGCGCCAATGGTCGCATGGGGTCCTTCTACTTCATGGTCCATGGCTTTGCCGATATCATGCAGAAGACCGGCCCGCTTAGCCTGTTTTTCGTTCAGACCCAGTTCGGCCGCCATGATGCCGCACAGAAAACCGACCTCCAGAGAATGCTGCAGCACGTTCTGAGCATAGCTGGTGCGATATTTGAGTTTGCCCAGGAGCTTGATCAAATCGGGATGAATGCCGTGAACTCCGATATCGAAAGCCGCCTGCTCACCAGCTTCGCGAATCGCCGTGTCAATTTCGCTGTTGACCTTTTCCACAATCTCTTCAATTCGGGCAGGATGAATCCGACCGTCTGAGATGAGGCGTTCCAGCGAGACTCTGGCCACTTCCCGCCGGATGGGATTGAAGCCCGAGAGGATCACCGCCTCGGGGGTGTCATCAATGATCAGATCAACGCCGGTGGTGGCCTCGATGGCCCTGATATTGCGGCCTTCCCGCCCGATGATGCGCCCCTTCATCTCTTCATTGGGTAGAGTCACCACCGATACCGTCTTTTCCGCCACATAGTCCCCCGCATAGCGCTGAATGGCGAGCGAGATAATATTCTTGGCTTTGCGATCGGCCATCTCGCGAGCCTCGGCTTCGATCTTTTTCACCAGCACCGCCGCATCATGGCGCGCTTCGTTCTCTACCACCTGCAGCAGCATGTCCTTGGCCTCTTCCGAGGACAATCCCGACATGCTCTCCAGTTCTTTGCGCTGCGCTTCAATCAAGGCCTGCAGTTGCTTATCCTTTTCTTCCAGATCCTTTTCCTGCTGACCGATCTGCTTTTCCCTCCTGGCGATGGTTGCTTCCCGCTTATCGAGGGTCTCAGCCTTCTTGTCGAGGTTCTCCTCTTTCTGAAGAATTCGCTTTTCAACGTTCTGGAATTCTTTGCGGGCCTCTTTGGTCTCTCTTTCAAAATCGGCTTTCATCTGAAAGAGGCTGTCCTTGGCCTGCAATATGGCCTCTTTCTTGATGGTTTCAGCCTCTCTGCGAGCTTCGCCCAACATCTCTTGAGCACGATCTTTGACACGCCCACTTTGCCGCTCCAGCCAGTAGCGAGCAGCCACCCCGCCGAGACCAGCTCCAATGAGCAGCCCCAGCACCAGCAACAGCATTTCAGTTATGTAGCCCATGACGATTTATCCCTCTTCCACCACCATCAGTGCGCATTACTCACGGACAAGTCACGGAGGTGAACGGTTCCGTCTCACCAACACGAATCGTCTCACTCAAAACATTTCAGCCGAAGGTACTCGGTATGCAAAAAGAAGCCTTGCTTAGTGGGAAAAGCTCACCACGGGGCGTGATTTGACAAGAACTGTGGCGGTCATCAGCAACCCTAACCACACGGCTGACGCCCACACCATCATGCTGTGGTTTGACCAGGAAGATAACTGGAGATGATGCAGAACCCCCGCATTATGCCGTGTCGGTAGTCGGTGGTGAACCGAAGGGTCAAGGTGGGCACCGCATTGCTCTTTCAGGCTCCCGGGTTCCCGGTATGCACACCAGAACAAGAGGTGGTCCCCGTGAATCTTTATGTTGGCTCAGAAACGCTCTACCAATCACGAACACAGCAGGGGTTCAGGTGTCTTCCGGCAGACTCCTGCTACGGCTTATCGGGTCTGGGTTCATTGCCGCCCATCGCCATTTCCAAAAAGGGAGACCTTCCCCCGCCGCCCTGTTGCGTCACATCCTCATCGGGCCCCGAGATGTCCTCAGACCGTGTGCGCGTCCTGCCCAGACATCACTTTAAAGCCCCGACTTCGCGCTGATCACAACCTTCCGCAGTTCGGTGCCATCCTTTATCAACCAGAACAACAGACTTGCCTCTCTCCAGCGCTCGCTGTTCACAGCACCTTTCGATAGCTATGAGCTTTTCCTGCGATTTATCGTCAAAGGTCCTCGGGGGGCCCGGCTTCGACCGCGGGAAAGGCAACCCTGCCCTTCCGCTCACCCCATCAAGCTGCTTCACAAAGACACCCAAGGGCCTATACATACATAGTATATTGGAAAATCGAAAACCAAGTCAAGCTGATTCTCGGGAAGCCAGCCGGCTTCCCAACCACTATTCGACGGTCACACTCTTCGCCAGGTTCCTCGGTTGGTCGACATCGGTTCCGCGTAACACCGCAATATGGTAGGCCAGCAATTGCAGAGGAATGGCAAACAGGATCGGCGCCAACCACTCCGAAGACGGGGGCAGCACCAATTGTTGTTCTTCACTGCCCAGTCTGGGGTCGGTCTGTGATGCAACGAGCGCCAGCACCTGCCCTCCTCTGGCTTTGACTTCCTGGACGTTGCTCAAGATCTTTTCATAGAGCGGCCCCTCCTGGAGCACCACCACGACGGGCATGTTCTCATCGATCAGGGCGATAGGCCCATGCTTCATTTCTCCTGCGGCGTAACCCTCAGCGTGAATGTAGGAGATCTCTTTCAGTTTCAGCGCCCCTTCCAGGGCTATGGGGTAGAGGATGCCCCGCCCCAGGTAGAGAAAATCCGAAGCATGCAGGTACCGCCTGGCCCACTGGACAATGCGCTCGCCCAAACCGAGAGCTTCCTCCATTTTGTGAGGAAGTTCCAGCAGGTCCCGGATACGCCGGGACAGGTCTTCCTGCGACAGACGGCCAAGAATATGCGAGCAATAAAGAGCCAGAAGGTAGAGCGCCGTCACTTGGGAAGTGAAGGCTTTGGTCGAAGCCACTCCGATTTCCGGTCCGGCATGGGTGTAGATCACTCCTCCCGCCATTCTCGCCAAGCTGCTTCCCACCACATTCACAATCGCCCTGCAAACAGCCCCTTGATCCCTTCCCTCCTGGAGGGCCGCGCGCGTGTCCGCCGTCTCGCCCGACTGACTCACCGCCATCAGCAGGGTACGTTCATCAAGTAGCGGCCGCCGATAGCGGAACTCGGACGCCAAATCGACCTCGACGGGGAGCCGGCACATGCCCTCGATCAGGTACTTGCCCGCCAGACAGGCATGATAGGAAGTGCCGCAGGCAACGAGGACAATCTTTGAGATTTCCCTCACCACGGCTTCCCCCAAGTTCAATGGCTCCAGATGCACACCCGGCTGTTCGAGATCAAGGTAGCCTCGAAAGGTATCGATGACGGCCCGCGGCTGTTCATGGATTTCCTTGAGCATGAAATGCTTGTATCCCGCCTTTTCGGCCATCACCGGATTCCAGTCAATCCTTACCACCGCCCGCTCCCGCTGTTCCCTGCCCATTCCCTCTATCGCGTACCCGCCACGCCACAGGCGCACCAGATCGTCGTCTTCCAGGTAGACCATCCGATTTGTATATGGGAGGATCGCCGGCACATCGGACGCGAGGTACAGAGCATCGTCGCCAACCCCCAGGATCAGCGGGCTTTCCCGGCGCGCCGCGACAAGCTGATCGGGATGCTCCTCGTTGATAAAAACCACCGCATAGCTCCCGCGCAACTGCCTGAGAGTAGCCCTGATCGCCATCAGGTAGTCCTTGCCCCTAAGCCATTCGCGCTCGGCCAGCTTGACAATCACTTCCGTATCGGTCTCTGAAGTGAAGACAAATCCTTCCCGTCCGAGCTGCTCCTTGATCTCGGCGTAATTCTCGATAATGCCGTTATGAACCACTATGAAAGGTCCTGAGCGATGCGGATGAGCGTTTCGATCGGAAGGTTTGCCGTGAGTGGCCCAGCGGGTGTGGGCGATGCCGAGGGTGCCGGAGACCGGATCGCTCTTCAGCCTTTCCTCCAGCAGGGCGATCTTGCCCTGGGAACGCACGATCTTGACCTTCTGGTCGGCTCCGATCATGGCGATTCCGGCACTGTCATAACCGCGATATTCAAGCCGTTTCAGACCCTCAATGAGGATCCTGCTGCCGTCACTACCCCCCACATAGCCTACGATGCCACACACGCCGTTTTCTCCTCTCTCATCGGGACTACGATAGCTCGGACGAACGCACAAGGTGCCGTGGGCGTGATTATCAAACAAGCAAGGATAAGAGTAAAGCATAGAAAAAGCCCTTCCCGGAAGGAAGGGCTTAAGCTCCCGAGGCCCCACTCCGCTGTGGGTAAGGAGCCTCGCCAACGACCCATTAAAATCCTTTTCAGCCTGCCACAAAAGAGCGCCGAGCCCTCCGGCCCCTTCCAGGGAGAGGACGACGGATAAGCCCTTGGTACAGCTCGAAAGGACGATTTACAGATTATCCCCTAACGTTTGTCAGCAATCCGCAGGCGCGCCAGAGCCCGCTGCAGGGCAGCCTGTGCCTGAGCAAACTCCAGTCGATCGCGGGCCTCCGCCATCCGCCGTTCGGCTCTTTCCCGCGCGGCCTTCGCCCTCATGATGTCAATCTCAGAGGCTTCTTCAGCGGCGGTGGCCAGAATCGTCACATGATCGGGCAGAACCTCGGCATAGCCCCCCATGATGGCGACGTGACGCGACGTGGCGCCAACCCGGAATCGCAACTCACCTACCTTGAGCTTGCAGAGAAACGGGATATGGTTGGGGAGGGCTCCAAATTCGCCCTCTTCCCCCGGCGCCACGACAATGTCCACCGTCTCGCTCAGGACTTTCCGCTCGGGTGTCACTATCTCTAGCAGAATTTTATCGGCCATATGCTCACCATTCTTTGTGGTTATGCTCCAGCCATGGACTTGGCTTTGGCAACCGCTTCCTCAATCGCTCCCACCATGTAGAAGGCCTGCTCGGGAATCTCATCATGCTTCCCTTCGCAAATCTCCTTAAAGCCTCTTACGGTGTCTTCCATCTTCACATACTTGCCGGGAGTGCCGGTAAAGGCCTCGGCAACATGGAACGGCTGGGACAGGAAGCGTTGAATTCGTCTGGCCCGCGCCACCACTACCTTGTCTTCTTCGGATAGCTCGTCCATCCCCAGGATGGCGATGATATCCTGCAGGTCCTTGTACTTCTGAAGGATCTGCTGGACCTGACGCGCCGTGTAGTAGTGCTCGTCGCCAAGGACGTTGGGGTCAAGAATGCGTGAGGTGGAGTCCAAGGGGTCCACGGCAGGATAGATCCCGAGTTCCGCGATCTGGCGGGAAAGCACGACGGTCCCGTCCAGATGGGCGAAGGTGGTAGCCGGGGCCGGGTCGGTGAGGTCGTCGGCCGGGACGTAAACGCACTGCACCGACGTGATGGAGCCTTTGGTAGTCGAGGTGATCCGTTCCTGGAGCTCGCCAAGGTCGGTACCCAGCGTCGGCTGGTAACCTACTGCAGACGGCATACGGCCAAGGAGGGCAGAAACCTCGGCGCCCGCCTGGGTAAACCGGAAGATGTTGTCAACAAAGAGCAGCACGTCCTGGCCTTCCACATCGCGAAAGTATTCGGCAACGGTCAGGGCCGAAATGGCAACCCGCGCACGGGCTCCCGGAGGTTCGGTCATCTGACCGTAGACCAGGCCAGCGCGCGGCAGGACTCCCGAGTCCTTCATTTCATGGTACAGGTCATTGCCCTCCCGAGTACGCTCACCCACACCGGCAAAGACCGAAATACCACCGTGCTGCATGGCGATGTTGTGGATCATTTCCATCATAACGACCGTCTTGCCCACGCCGGCACCACCGAACATCCCCATCTTGCCGCCGCGGGGAAACGGCACCAGCAGGTCGATAACCTTGACCCCGGTTTCGAGCACATTCACGGAGGTATCCTGCTCCGTAAAGGCGGGGGCCGCGCGATGGATGGGCGAGCGCTTGTCCGTGTCAACCGGGCCGAGACCGTCCACCGGCCGACCCACTACGTTGATAATCCTGCCCAGGACCCCTTTGCCAACCGGAACGGTGATGGGCTGGCCGGTATCCTTGACCGGCATGCCGCGCACCAGACCATCCGTCATATCCATCCCGACGGTCCGCACCACATTGTCACCCAGGTGCTGAGCAACCTCGAGCACCAGGTTGTCCTCCGTATCGTCAATCCCTGGATTGGTGACCAGAAGTGCCGTCAAGAGTTCGGGAAGCTTGCCCTCCTCAAACTCCACGTCTACCACGTTGCCGATGACTTGAACGATTTTCCCCATATTCATGGGCTTCTTACCTCCTATGTCCGAAAGAACCGCCGCCTGCGGTCTATGCCTATTTCCTCAAGGCCTCCGCACCGCCTACGATATCCATGAGCTCCTTGGTAATGCCCGCCTGTCGTGCCTTATTGTATGTCAGCGTCAGAGTACGCACCAGCTCCTTACAGTTGCTGGTTGCATTTTCCATCGCCGCCATGCGGGCGGCATGCTCACCCACGGACGTCTGATAGAAGTGCTCTAGCAGTTGAATATACAAGAAGTTTGGCAGAAGATCGGTCAACAGTGCTTGATGAGAAGGTTCGAACAGATATTCGAAATATCCTTCCTCCTGCTCCTCGCTCGGGCTTGCCGGAGCGATGGGAAGCAACTGGACCATCGTCGCCACCTGCCTCACCATGCTCAAGAAACTGCTGTACACGACGTACACCTCATCACACTCGCCCGTTTCAAACAGCTCGATCAGCTCCCGGCCGAGACTCAAGGCATCGTCGTAGTTGGGCTTGTTCAGCACACCGATCATTCTCCGGCGAATCTCGATACTGCGTCGTCGGAAATAGTCAGCACCCTTCCTGCCTACAGTAATTAACGAAACCTCTACTCCCGCTGCCTGCTTTTCCCTGATGAACCGTTCAGCGGTGATGATTAGATTGTTGTTGAAACTGCCGCACAGACCTCTGTCCGCGGTGACGAGAACCAGTACTATCTTCTTAACCTGTTCTCTCGGGTTGAGCAGTTCATACTCCCCCCCTTCTTCCACTCCCGCGGCAAGACGGCCGATGACCTCTTTGAACTTCAGCGCATAGGGGTGGAACTTTTCCATATTCGCCTGCGCACCGCGAAGCTTGGCAGCAGCCACCATATTCATAGCCTTGGTGATCTGCGAGGTCTTTTTGACGGCGTCAATTTTCCTCTTAATATCCCGCAAGGTAGCCATATTCTATGCTCTCTTATGTGATTACCTGAACTTGACGCCTAGGCAGCCTTAAAGACCTCGGCAAACTCTTGCAGGGCCTTTTTCATCTTCTCGTCCAGCGAGTCGCCGATAACATTCTTCTCTTTGAGCTCTGCGAGGATTTCCGGATACTTGCGCTCGATAAAGGCGAGCATCTCGGTTTCATACTCGCTCACTTTATCCACCGGGATCGGATCCAGATATCCTCTCGTTCCGGCATAGAGGCTCACGACCTCCTTTTCCGCCGGCATGGGTTTGTATTGGGGTTGTTTCAGCAGTTCAACGAGGCGCACGCCGCGATTCAGCTGATCCTGAGTGGACTTGTCGAGGTCGCTGCCGAACTTGGCAAAGGCTTCCAACTCGCGGTACTGAGCCAAGTCCAGCCGCATCCGACCGGCCACCTGCTTCATGGCCTTGGTTTGCGCTGCCCCGCCCACGCGGGATACGGAAAGACCGACGTTGATGGCTGGCCGAACTCCGGAGAAGAACAGGGAGGGTTCCAGGTAGATCTGCCCGTCGGTAATGGAAATAACGTTGGTGGGGATATAGGCAGAAACGTCACCGGCCTGCGTTTCAATGATCGGCAACGCCGTCAGGGAGCCCGCCCCCAGTTCGTTGTTGAGCTTCGAAGCCCGTTCCAACAGGCGGGAGTGATTGTAGAAAATGTCGCCGGGATAGGCCTCGCGTGCCGGCGGACGACGCAGCAGCAGGGATACCTGGCGATATGCCACGGCCTGTTTGGACAGGTCGTCGTAGATGATCAGGGCATGACGCCCCTTGTCACGATAATACTCACCCATGGCACATCCCGCATAAGGAGCGATATACTGCAGAGAGGCCGGGTCACTGGCATTAGCGGCAACCACCGTCGTGTATTCCATGGCACCATGCCGGCGGAGCACCTCCACCACCTGGGCGACCGTGGACTTCTTCTGCCCCACCGCCACGTAGATGCAGATGATGCCGGTCTCTTTCTGGTTGATGATGGCATCGATAGCGATAGCCGTTTTGCCGATCTGCCGGTCGCCGATGATCAACTCACGCTGGCCGCGGCCAATGGGGGTCATCGCGTCGATCGCTTTGAGTCCGGTGTAACAGGGCTCGTTCACAGACTGACGGGCGATAACGCCAGGGGCGATCCGTTCGATGCGGGCGAATTCCTTGGCTTCAATCGGTCCTTTCCCATCTATCGGGGTGCCCACCGGGTCGATGACCCGGCCCAGAACTGCGTCTCCCACCGGGACCTCGGCAATGCGCCCGGTGCGCCTGACCTCTCCCCCTTCCTTGATGTGGAAGTCTTCCCCCATGATGGCAACACCGACGTTGTCTTCTTCGAGGTTGAGGGCCAAGCCAAAAACTGATCCATGTTCCGTAGGGAACTCAAGCAATTCCATGGACATGCACTTCTCGACGCCATAGACGCGGGCGATACCGTCACCAACGGAGAGCACACGGCCTGTTTCGCTGAGTTCGACCTGCTTCTCGTAATCCTTGATTTGCTCGCGGATAATTTGGCTGATTTCTTCGGCTCTGATTTCCATTAACCTAATGCACCCCTCTTCATGGTTTCCTTGAAAGTTAGTAACTGTCGCCTAACGCTCCCATCAAAAACGACGTCGCCAATCTTCGCGACAATGCCTCCAATCAGGCTGCTGTCCTGCTGAAACTCGACCACCACGTGTTTACCGGTCATCTTCTCCAGAGTCTTGGCAATGTCCTGTACAACCTCATCTTTCAGCTCTGTTGCCGCTCTGATCTCAGCCCGTGCGATATTGGCGTGGGCGTCGATGAGTCTGCCATAGAATTCCGCTATTTCGGCGAGGTTCTGAAGCCGTTTCTTTTCGATGAGAAGATTGATGAAGCTCGTGAGAATCGGCGAGAGGCCCACCTTTCCCACAATGGAATGAAATACCGCTTTTCGGGCTGCCTCCGCATACATAGGGTTCTGCATGGCGTTCGCCAGTTCGGGAAGCTCCCCTAGGAGCCGAACGAACTCGTTCAGCTCCTGACCATACTGCTCAACCTTGCCGTCCTCCTCCGCCAGATTGAACAATGCCTTGGCATATCGTTTGGCTATGATCAGATTCTTCACTACTTCGCCTCCACCACCCGGGTCATGAAATCCCGAACCAGGCGATCTTGATCCGCAGGTTGAAGATTGGCGCGCAAGAGCTTTTCCGCTGCGGTCACGGTGAGCTCGCCAGCTTCTTCCTGGAGACTCTCTTTGGCAGCCTTGAGTTCCTGCTGAATGGCAAGCTGTGCCTGCTGCTGGAGGTAGGCGGCCTGCTTGTGGGCAGCCTCGATGATCTTCTGCTTTTCGGCTTCCCCCTCGGCAACCAGCTCGGCAACAATATTCTTGGTCTCATCCTCGAGGGCAACGAGCTTTGCCTTATATTCAGCGCTCCTCTGTTCGGCCTCCAGCCGCTTGGCCTCCAGATCGGCCAGCAACTGCTGAATCTCATCGCGCCTTGAACGGAAAAAATTGCTGATCGGCTTCTTGAGAAGCTTCGTCAGGATCGCCACCAGCGCGATAAAGGCCACCAGCCGATACGCAAAATCCGTCCAATTCAGACCATGTCCATGACCTCCCCCCTCTGAAGCCCAGCAGATCCCCTGCAACGCAAGGAGCGATGCTGCGCATAGGAGGGGTAACGCACCCTTCTCCCTCATCTCATACCCCCTCTCACGGTCGACCAGTTAGAGATTCCTGCCCAATATCTTCTGCGCAAGCTCCACCGAAAACGCCTCGATTTGCGCCGTCAGTTCCTCACGCGCCTTGCGGACGTCACCCTGGATCGCCGCGCGCGTGGCTTGCACCTGCTTGCCAGCCTCATCCAGCGCTGCCTGCAACATTCCCTTTTCCTGTTCGTAGGCTGCCGCCTTGATTTCCTGAATCTTTTCCCGTCCCTGTTTGCGCGCTTCCAAAAGGCTCGAATCAAATTGCCGAACGGCCCCAGCCGCCTCAGCTTCCGCCGCTTCAATCGCCTCCCGCTGCTCCGCGACAAACTGGTTGCGCTGAGCAACAAACCGGCGAATGGGGCGGTACAGAAAAAGATTCATCAGGAAAACCAGGACAAGCACGTTAACCATCTGGATGAAAAACGTTACATCGATGCTGATCATGTTTACCCTTCCTCTGTTGCTACGTTCGGCGATTGGACTTCGGACCAAACCTGCACGATCTCGTACCGCTTGGGTGAGCATCGAGGCGCTCACGCGGGACGCCGCAGGGCTTTGCCACGGCAAATCGGCGGTCGTTTAATCGGGCGTGCTTGTTAGCACAAGATCCCAGCCATGGCAAGTGAAAAGTAATAAAAATCACAATTAACCTCACCCCCGCGATGACTGGCTAACGGAACTGAAAGATGTAGCGGCGCATGCTGACATTCTCAATGAACCCGATGGCAAGGCACAGGGCAATGAGCGAAGAACCTCCGTAGCTGACGAAGGGGAGAGTAATGCCGACCACCGGCAGCAAGCCGATGACCATGCCAATGTTGATCAGCACCTGCCACAGGACCAGGGCGGTCATGCCCACCACCAGCATCGACCCGTAGCGGTCCTTGGAGCGGCGGGCTACCCGGAGACACAGGACAATGAGGAGAGCAAACAGCACCAGCAGGACGAAGCAGCCCACAAAGCCCCATTCCTCGGCCCACACTGAAAAAATGAAGTCGGTGTGTTTTTCCGGCAGGAAACGCAGCTTGTTCTGGGTGCCGTTGAGGAACCCTTTTCCCCATACCATGCCGGATCCGATGGCAATTTTCGACTGGCGGATATGATAGCCTGCCCCGAGCGGATCCAGGTCGGGACGCAGGAGGATTAGGATTCGCCGCTTCTGGTAAGGCTTCAGAACATGCTCCCAGACCGGATACAGGAGCGGAACGACCAACAATGCGCCGGTGACAAGATATTGCCATCGGATGCCCACGAAGAAAATCATCGTGGCACAAATCGCCAGGATCGTGATCGCTGTGCCCAGGTCCGGCTGTGCCAGGATCAGCAGCACCGGCATGAGAATGAGCAGCAGCGGCATTATGAGCTTCTTGAGGTCAGGATAGGGGGTAGTCTCCTGCGACGAGAAGTAGCTTGCAAGATAAATCACAATTGCCAGCTTCATGAATTCCGAGGGCTGAAACTGAAAACCGGCGAGTTCCAGCCAGCGTTTCGAACCATTGACATCCTTGCCGATAAGCAGCACCGCCACGAGCAACAGGAGCGATGCCAGGTAAAACCACAGCCCCACCCTTTTCAGCCGCTGATAGTCCGCGAGCAGACTGCAGAACATGAGTGCCAGGCCGACCGTAAGCCAGATCAACTGCTTGATGAAGAGATTGTAGGTGGGATGGGCCTGGATCTGGTTATACAGAGCGCTGTAGATGCTCAGCAGACCGATACCGACAATCCCAAGTAAAATCCAAACGATTGACCAATCGAAGTTTTCGATCAACCGTCGATCCATCATGGGTGCCAATCCTTTTCTTTTTCAAGGCGCATCCTGGCGTCCTGAGATCTGGGCCACGCTGGCGGGGACATCGCCGAGATAGGCCATGATGACCTTCTTGACCAGAGGCGCAGCCACCGACGAGCCATGACCGCCATGTTCCACCAGGACCGTAACGACAATCCGGGGATCCTCGGCCGGTGCATAGCCCACAAACCAGGCGTGGTCGCGTTCCTTCTCCCTGGCCGCCTTGGCCGCCAACTTGCGATTCACGTTATCTGCCAGTTGCACCACCTGGGCGGTACCGGTCTTGCCAGCAATGTCGATGTTCTTGTCTCTGATGGCGTGGGCCGTACCCTGATTGCTGGCCACTACCCCGAGCAATCCTCGCTTCACCACGTCGAAGTGCTTTTGGTCAATGAGAATCCTATTCTTCAGCCGCCCCTTGATCTCCTCGACCTCATCGGGACCGTGGCCCTCGATCCGGCGCACCACATGAGGCTGCCATACCTTGCCATTGTTGGCGATAGCCGCATAGGCCAGAGCCATCTGCAGTGGAGTCGTGGCCACAAAGCCCTGGCCGATGGCGATGGAAAGCGTTTCCCCTTTTTGCCAGGGAACCCCCAGCGCCTGCTTCTTCCACCACGAAGTGGGTATCAAGCCGGCGCTTTCCGCCGGCATGCCGACGCCGGTCTTGTCTCCCAGCCCGAAGGCTTTGACCCAGTGGGCCAGGCGATCGACTCCGAGCCGCAAGCCACACTGATAGAAGTAGACGTCACAAGACTGGATGATAGCGTTGCTCACCGCGACCGACCCGTGGCCATGGTCTCGCCAGCAGCGATACCTGCGGCCGCCAAACTCGAGATATCCAGGGCAGAAAAAAGTCGTTCCAGGAGTTACCACACCCTCCTGCAGGGCCGCCAGGGCGACCAGAGCCTTGTAGGTGGAACCGGGAGGATAGATGCCACTGATACCGCGGTTGAGCATGGGATGGTTGCGATCACGGGTCAGGGCTTGCCATTCTTCCTTTTTCATGCCACGAATGAATTGCTCTTGATCAAAGCCCGGACTGCTGGCCATGGCCAGAACCGCTCCATTCCGGGGATCGAGGGCGACGATGGCCCCCATCTTACCTTCAAGACAGGATTCCGCCACCTTCTGAAGCTGGAGATCGATGGTTAGCCAGACATTTTTCCCGGATACCGGGAGCACCTCATCGAGAAGGCGAATGCGTCGGCCAATGGCGTCCACCTCTACCTGCCGCCCCCCTCTCCTGCCATGCAGGTATTTCTCGAACCCGCTTTCCACCCCCATCCTTCCCACATCTTCGGCGGGGAAATAGCTCTCGTACTGCTCGCTCTTCAGCTCGGCCTCGGTAATCTCGCTGAGGTAGCCAATGACATGTGGTGCCGTTCCAGGCCAGCGATATTCACGCTTTGGCTCCAGTTGCACAAACACCCCGGGCAAATGAACCCGCTGCGCTTCAACGCGGGCCAGGGAATCGCGATCAATATCGCTTACCAGGCGAAGGGGCACAAACTTGGGAACATGCTTGTTGCTTTCGAGGACTCCGAACAGCTCGTCCGGGTCTTTCTCGCAAAGACGCGCCACCTCCCGGACGGTGTGATCCAAATCCGTCACATCTTCGCGAATGAGGTGCAGGTGATAGGCTGGCCGGTTTTCTACCAGAGGGTTTCCGTTGCGGTCAAAAATAATGCCCCGCGCCGCTGGCACCTCCTCCAGGCGAATGCGATTGTTCTCCGATTGGTACCGGTATTTGGTCCCGTGCAGGACTTGCAGATACCACATCCGGAGGACATAGACAGCCAGCACCACCAGCATGATTGCCAGGAGGAGGTAGTATTGTCTCTGGAAGACCGCCGCATCGGTCGTTTCCCAGTTCAGAAGCTGCAGGTGGTCGTTCTCCTGGCCTCTTTTCAGCAACGGCAGTCTCATGTTGCGCCTCGCTCCCCAGCCACCTTGCTCATAGCTTGCCCCCCCTGACATAGTTTATGGGATAAATGATGAGAGGCGTCACCAACACCGTCAGGAAAGAGCGAATGAGCAGACTCAGATAAGACGCTGGCACTTCGAATTGCGCTGGCGCTTCAAGGAACAAGAACAGGCCGAGCGCTGCGGATTGACCCAGCGCACACGCTCCGACAAAGAGCATCTGGTAGAGCAGGCTGTGGAGTTCGAAGCGCTCCGTCACAATATTGACCAGGCATACCGCCACTACATACGACCCCACATGGAAGCCCCAGAATTTCCCGGAAAGGGTATCCAGGACAAAGCCCCACCCCGAAGCCCAGGCAAGAGTCAATACCGGAGGCCACTCAATGGCGGTCCCGAACATCAGCGGCAGCAACAGGTCAATTCGAAATGCCGGCGGTGGAAAACGTGAAATCCAGGCCGACTGCACAAACAGGAGGAACAGCGTATAAAGGCCAACCTTCAGGACATAACCCGAGGATAGTGCGCTTTTAGAGTAGGCCAAGGGCACTGCTCACTTCAAGCATCCACATCAATCAGTTCCCTCCAACTCTATCTGAAAACTTCAAGTCCCGCTTGATGATCAGCACCTCCTCAAGCGCACTGAGGCGCACCACCGGCTTGACGTCAATCTTTTGGAACAGATCCAGAGGGTCCTTGTAGACCCCCTGAACGGTTCCCAGCCGCAACCCTTTCGGGAAAACCCCATCCTTGCCGGAAGAAACCACCAGGTCGCCTTCCTGAACATCCAGATTACCACGCACATATTTGAGCACACAAGTGTTGGCGTCTTTGCCCCCGACAATCCCACGCACGCGATTCCGCTGAATCACCGCATCGATGGAGCTGCCGGCATCGGTGATGAGCAGGACGCGGGCATAGCGGTCGGAGACCTCCAGTATCCGGCCGACCACCCCCTCGTCATTCACAACCGCCATATCCACCCCAATACCGTCTCGTAACCCCTTATCAATCATCAGGGTCTGAAACCATCCGGTAAGATCATGGAGGACCACCTGGGCAGCAATGGTTTCAGTCTGGATGGTTGACTTGAAATCCAGCAGGCGCCGCAGCCGCAGGTTCTCGAGATAGGCATCCTGGTAATCAATCAGTTTCTGTTCAAGAGCAGTCACCTGTTCCCGCAGGGACTCGTTTTCAGCGTGGATCTGCCTGAGCAGCAAATAGTCCTCGATCACCTCGTCCGCAAACGCCGTAACTTTGCTCAAACCCTTGAACAGCGGCAGGAAAGACTCACTCACGGCTCTTTGCAGCAGGTCCATGCGCTCGGCAGGCCGAAAATTGAGCGAGAGGACATAGAGAAAGATACAGAAAAAGGTCACGATCACCAGGGCGCTGCGCAGACGGCGCAACCAATCCGTCATAATTGGAAAGCCTCAATGCGTGTGGGGCATTGGATTCTAGGTAAGCACCTGCTTGAGAATAGCTATTTCCTCGAGAGCCTTCCCGGACCCGAGAACTACAGTGGTAAGGGGATCTTCTACCAGCATTATGGGTAGCCCTGTCTCCAACCGCAGCAGATGATCAAGCCCCTTCAGAAGAGCCCCGCCACCGGTCAAAACAATGCCGCGATCCACAATATCGGCGGCCAGCTCGGGAGGGGTTTGCTCGAGCGCCACTTTAATGGTTTCAACAATAGAGTCGATCTGTTCCTGAATGGACTCCCTGATCTCGTCGGAATTGATCTCAACCGTCTTGGGGATGCCGCTCACCAGGTCCCGGCCTTTGATGAGCATGGTCTCCCGCTCGCCCACGGGATAGGCGTTGCCAATGCTGGTCTTGATCTGCTCTGCCGTTCGCTCGCCAATCAAGAGGTTATATTGACGCTTGATGTGCTGCAGCACGGCCACATCCATCTTGTCGCCCCCAACCCTAACGGACCGGCTGAAGACAATGCCGGCAAGGGAAATAACCGCTACTTCGGTGGTACCACCACCAATGTCCACCACCATGTTGCAGACGGGTTCGGTGATGGGCAGACCAGCCCCGATCGCAGCCGCCATGGGCTCCTCGATGAGGTAGACCTCTCTTGCCCCTGCAGATTCGGCTGATTCCCTGACCGCCCGCCGTTCCACCTGCGTCACCCCGGAGGGAATGCAGACGATAATCCTCGGCCTGACCAGGTTGCGCCGGTTATGGACCTTCCTGATGAAATAACGAATCATCGCTTCAGCAACTTCAAAATCCGCAATCACCCCATCCTTCATGGGACGAATGGCGACGATGTTGCCCGGCGTCTTGCCGAGCATGAGCTTGGCATCCTTGCCGACCGCCAGCACCCGGTTGGCCCCCCGCTCATCCTTGCGGACCGCCACGACCGAAGGTTCACAAAGAACAATCCCCTTATCTCGCACATAGACAAGCGTGTTGGCGGTACCAAGGTCAATCGCCAGATCATTGGAGAACCAGCCCAGAATGCGATCCCAAACCATCAGCCACCATCTCCTTTCAGCACAGGGTTCAAGAGCGCCCAATTCATAGCACGCGATGGCAGTATCTTCAATTAGGAAAATGGCGCCGTTTGCAGAACGCTCAAATTCCGACATTCTCGGAAAAGGCGGGATCTCAAGAATGTTGGTGAAATTCCTTGCCGGCTTCGCCGGAAGACCGCGCAACGGATTTCTGCACCAGAGGTTCATGGCTCTTTCGAAGCCTCCCGCTCGTACCACGGCCGTGCTGAAGCCGAACTTTTTTAAATAACTCCCAGCCCTGCTGCTTTGCACCTTGACAATAAAAGCAAAATCCGACTATAGAATGCATTTTCGCAGGATGGAACCGGGCTGTATGGCTCGACTTCGACCCAGGATGGTCGTGATCGCCCACAGGCGCCGATTGCCGATAATTAGGTTTTCAATCAATCAGGAGTTACCAGGTAAAATTCCATGAAGATGACATTTCAACCCAGCAATATTAAGAGGAAGAGAACCCACGGGTTCCTGGAACGAATGTCCACCAAATCGGGGAGAGCTGTCCTCAAGCGACGGCGGGCTCGAGGGCGCAAGCGTCTCAGCGTATCGTGAACGGCCTTGTGTCGATTCGGCCTGCTCGGCCACCTCAGCAGCGTGTGGAAGGAGAGGGTCCTTGAACGGACCGAGTCGCTTCAGGCCTCACGAGAGGTTGCGGTCATCATCCGACTTTTCGCGGGTGAAGAGCGTCGGCAGGCGGCTGAAGACACCCCACTTCGGGTTCAATTATGCTGAAAACGGATTGCCCCACCATCGTTTGGGACTGGTAGTCCAGAAGCGCTTCTGGAATGCAGTGAAGCGGAACCTTATCAAACGGCGGCTCCGGGAATGGTTTCGCCTGCACAAACACCTGCTGCCAATGCCGGGGAAGGACTTGGTCATCATTGCACGACCGGGGGCAGAAAGGCTTTCGACAAAGGATATGGCAAAGGAGCTTCTCGCAGTGTTTGCGAAGCGGGATGGTCGGTCTGCATGATCCGAAGACTGCTGCTGTTTCTTATCCGTATCTACCAAGTGATGCTTTCCCCCCTTAAAGTCTCCTCCTGTCGGTTTTACCCCACCTGTTCCCAGTATCTGCATGACGCGATTAGACTCTATGGGCCTTTGACAGGCACCGTCATGGGCGTGAAACGGCTGACTCGCTGCCACCCGTTCCACCCCGGTGGTTATGATCCGGTAGTCCAACCCCGACCGGATACCTCACCCGATTTAAAAAGGGAGTGCTGTTAGATGGAAAAGAGAGCGCTGCTCGCTTTTATCCTTTCACTGTTAGTACTGGTGTTTTGGGAGTATTTCTTTTCAGGGCTGCTGCGAACTCCGGAACCACGCCACCAGCAGCAAACCGATGCGGTCACTCCCGGCCCTGCTGAAACTCAGCCCAAAGTGCAACCGTCGGAACTCCCTCCGGCCATTACGCCCGACGCCCTGCCCCAGGAGCACACCATTCGCCTTGATCAACATTTCGACAAATGGATCCTGGAGACGCCTCTCTATCGCGCCCAGCTGCTGTCCCCCGGCGGGCGCTTGAATTCCTTTCAGTTGAAGACCTTTCGGCAGACGGTGGACGCTGCTGCCCCCCCCGTGGAGATGATCTCCTCGCAAGGAAGCGGCTATCTGCCACTGTCGGTGGACCTTCTCCACCATCAGGCCTGGCAGCTCTCAACCAGCCCGTTTCTCGGTCCGGCCACCTCCGAGCTGACTCTGACCCCGTCGGCTAACCCCGAGGAACTCTCGCTATCCCGCGAAATTCCCGGTGAAGTCAGCCTCACCAAGGTTTTCACCTTCAAGCCCGACAGCTACGTCATTGATCTGGACCTCCGGCTCAAGAATCTTTCCCTGACTCCTCTGACGGATCAAATGGGGATCAGCTTCTACTTTCAGCCCCTGGTCGACCTCAAAAACGAGAGTTCGTACAATCGGTCGCAGCTGGCGACGGGCGAAAAGGGTTCCCGCAAGCTCTTCGATCTGAGCGATCTTCAGAAAACGCCAAGAATCTTCAAGCCGCCCCTGGATTGGGTGGGATATGGCGACAACTTCTTTCTCCAGGCGCTCATCCCCCTGGAGGAACAAGGCTACGAGGTGATTCCGCGGGTCCTGGATGCAGCGCGCGGGTTGATGCAGGTAGTCTATTTGACCGAGCCTTTCCAGCTTGGAGGCGGGCAGGAGAAGACCTTTAAGCTTCGTCTCTATATTGGTCCCAAGGAACTGGATCACCTGGACCAGGCCGAACACCATCTGGCCGCAGCCGTCGATTACGGCTGGTTCTGGTTTCTGGCCAAACCTGCAGTCTATGTGATGAAGTGGTTCTATAATTATGTTCACAATTATGGGGTCGCCATTATCCTGTTGACCATCCTCATCAAGATTGTCTTCTGGCCGCTCACGCAGAAAAGCTTCCAGTCCATGCAGGCGATGAAGAAGATCCAGCCCAAAATCGCCCAGGTCCGCGAGAAGTACAAGGACGACCGGGAAAAGCTCAACCAGGAACTCATGGGACTGTACAAAACCTACAAGGTGAATCCCATGGGCGGCTGCCTCCCCATGCTCCTGCAAATCCCGGTTTTTATCGCTCTCTACAACATGCTCAATGCCGCGGTTGAACTCAGGCATGAGCCGTTCCTCTGGTGGATCAATGATCTCACCGCCCCGGACCGGCTGGACATCGGCATCCCGATTCCGTACCTGGGAGGCATCCCGGTCCTGACACTCCTTATGGGAGCGTCCATGTTCGCTCAGCAGAAGATGACTCCTTCGAGCGGAGACCCGCGCCAGGAGCAGATCATGCTGCTGATGCCCCTGATTTTCACCGTTTTCTTTATCAACTTTCCTTCAGGTCTTGTGTTATATTGGTTAGTGAATAACATCCTGTCCATCGTGCAGCAGTACTGGATCAACCGCACTGCGTAGCCGGATGCCATTCGGCAGTCGCCCCCACCAGACTCGAGGGGAACGGGGAGTGGCGTTCCGGATGGTGTTATCTACGATCTCCCCCGCTTCACGGTTGCGACACTGCGCCAGGTTTGGAAAACATACGGAGGAAAGCATGTCCGTACTTGAAATTGAAGAAAAGACCGTCGAGGATGCCATCGCAGTGGCATGCCAAAAACTCAATCTGCCTCGAGAAAAGCTTGAATTTGAAATCCTTTCCAAGGGATCGTCGGGGATCTTCGGGATCGTCGGCGCAAGGAAGGCCCGGATTCGGGTCACCACGAAAGCGCTCTGTGCCGAGGGCGCAGCCGATCGCGGCAAGGAGATTCTGGCGGAGATCTTGAAGCATGTGGACCTGCCAACGGTCATCGAAGCAGAGATGCGTGAGGATCAAGTCTACCTGAATATCATCAGCAACGGCACCGGTTTGCTCATTGGCAAGCGGGGCAAAACCCTGGGCGCCCTGCAACACCTGGTGACCAAAATCCTCCACCGGGAGGTTGGTGAAAACGTGGCGGTGATTGTCGATACCGAGAACTATCGCTCTAAACGAGAATCCAGCCTCACCGAACTGGCCCAGCAACTCTGCGACAAGGTCAAGAAATCCCATCGTTCCTTGACCACCGGCCCCATGAATGCCCAGGATCGGCGCATCATTCATCTGGCTCTGAAGGAAGATCTCGAAGTTCGAACCAAGAGCAAAGGGGAGGGGAATCTGCGCCGCGTGGTCATCTATCCGGTTAGAAAAGGTAAGAAGCCTGAAAAAGCCGTCGCCCAGGAATGACAGCCGTCCCGTCGGCAGGCTCTGCTCGCACGATGGACCTGAAACTGGCTGACGATACCATCTGCGCCATCGCCACTCCTGTCGGGGAGGGGGGAATTGGGATCATCAAGATCAGCGGTCCCGAGGCGGCGGCGATTGCCGAAAAGTTGTTCCAGCCGGCCCATTCCGGCTTTCCCCTCCAATCCCATCACCTCTATTACGGGTGGATCCAGCTCTCCGAGCCACGCCAACTGGTCGATGAAGTGCTGTTGAGCTACATGGCGGCGCCGCACACGTATACCTGCGAGGACGTGGTTGAGATCAATTGCCACAGTGGCTACGCGGTCCTGAACCAGATCCTGACGCTGGTGATGGCGGCCGGAGCCCGCCTTGCCGAACCGGGAGAGTTCACTCGCCGAGCCTTTCTTAATGGGCGCCTCGATTTGTCACAGGCAGAAGCCGTTATCGAGGTGGTGCGATCCCGCTCGGAACAGGCACTCATGGTCGCCAACCGTCTGTTGCGAGGCGATTTCAGCGAGAAGGTCCGGGCCTGGCGGGAGACTGTCCTGGGATTGCAGGCCGCCCTTGAAGCTTCCCTCGATTTCAGCGAGGATCTGGACGGAGAGCCCTACCCGTCGGCCCTGCTCGTTGAAATGATCGAGGACGAACTCCTCCGTCCCCTCCAGGAGGCTCTCGCCGGTTACCAGGAAGGGCGCGTCTTGCGCGAAGGGTTTACCATCGTTCTCGTTGGCAAACCCAATGTCGGGAAATCCTCCCTCCTCAACGCTCTACTCAGGAAAGACCGGGCAATCGTCACCCCCTTTCCGGGAACAACCCGTGATATTGTCGAAGACAGCTTCATCCTTGCCGGGGTTCTGGTAAGGGTCCTGGATACGGCGGGAATTCGTCAGCAACCCGATGCCATCGAATCCCTCGGAATCGAACGGACGTTCCAGTCGGTCGAGGATGCAGACGTCGTCCTGTGGCTGATTGATGCCAGCCGGCCCCTGACCCGGGAAGATGATGCCGTCTTCGCCCGGATCACCTCCAAGCGCTATCTTGTGCTCCTGAATAAAGCCGACCTCCCACCGCAAGTGTCCCTCGATGAGGTTGAGGAGCGTTTCGGCCGTCAGGCGCCGATTCTTTCTCTGTCAGTGCTGAATCCGCCCGAGGTGGAGGCTCTTCGGGGGTACCTGACCAAGTCCTATCTGCAGAATCCTCTGGCAAGAGGGCGCTCCCTGATCATTCCCAACCAGCGCCACAAAATATGCCTGGAACAAGCTCTTGCAGCCCTTGCCAACGCCCGGGAACTACTCCGGGAAGACCGCTACAGGGAACTGGTCAGCATCGAACTCAACACCGCCCGCCGGTCGCTTGAGGCAATTACGGGGCTCGTCCAGGACGATGCGGTGCTGGATCGCATTTTTTCTGACTTCTGCATCGGCAAATGATGGCGTCACAGGGTGTTGGGGAGGGATTCCTGCGCCTCGGTGAGGGTCGCCTCGAGGTTCAGGAACTCCCTCACCACATCGGGGTCCAGGTGAGTCCCGGCGAGATCCTGGAGGTGTTGGCGAACGTCCTTTCTGGACCAACCGTTGCTGTAGGGACGGGTCGAGCAGAGGGCATCCCAAATGTCGACCACCGCGAAGATCCTCGCTGCCAGGGGGATTTCCCGACCCTTCAGGCCGTGCGGATACCCTCCGCCATCCCATCGCTCATGGTGGTAACAGGGAATATCCAGGGCCGGGCGTAGATAGGCAATGGGGGCAAGCATCTCGAACGCGTAGGCAGGATGCTGGCGCATGATGTCCCATTCATCGTCGGTCAAGGGACCAGGCTTCTGGAGAATGCGGTCGGGGATACCCATCTTGCCGATATCATGCAGGAGCGCGCCCCGCCGCATATGAATGAGCTCATCCTCGGGCACTGCCATCACCTGGGCCAGGCGGAAAGTGAGCTCCGCAACCCGCTGGGCGTGACCAACCATATTGCGGTCTCGCAGTTCAAGGGCCCGCGACCAGCCATCAAGGGAGTGGTCACAGGCCTGGGTCAATTCCGCATGAGCACGCCGGATTGCTTCTTCGGCAGCTTTGCGCTCAGTGATGTCACGCACCACCAGCTGCACCGCCGGATGACCCTGCCAGGCACAGTAACCGACAGCTATTTCAGCGGGAAATTCAGTTCCGTCGGCCCCTGCCAGGATCGCTTCCTGCCGGAAGATCGCCTCCGGTGCCGCAATTGCTTTGCCGAGCAAGCCCATAAGATCGCCGACGTGAGCTCTCAGAACATAATCACCAAGGTTCTTCCCCTGCAGGAGACCGTTCTGGCCGCGGGACAGGCGCAGCATTCTCAGCGCGGCCAGATTGGCCATCTCCAGGGCACCGTCCGGGGCCACCATCAGGATACCGTCAGGAGACAGCTCGATCAGCCGTTCGAACCGGGCACGCTCTTCCACCAATCGCCGGTAACGATTCAGGCGCACCACCGCGCCCACCCGGGCAAGCAATTTGACCCGTTCGAAGGGCTTCGAGATGAAGTCGTCCGCCCCCGCTCGCAGCCCCGCCACGTAGTCCTCACTGTTGGCCAGCCCCGTGAGCAGAATGATAGGGACTTCGGCAAGCAGGGGATCGTCACGGAGTCGCTGGCATAGTTCAAGGCCGTTCATCTCGGGCATGATCACATCTGACAGGATGACATCAGGGTTGACTTCGGTCGCCTTGTGCAGTCCGTCCCGGCCGTTGACGGCGCTGACCACTTCATAGCCATCGCCCGCCAGGAGCTCCCGGAGCATGTTGAGCACGTCCGGATCGTCATCCACAATCAAGAGCCGTGCCTTGGTGTTCATCGTCACCCTCAGTGCCATCCATGGTCAGTGCTTGGTGTCAACTTCAGTGGCATGAGCATAAGAAGTGAATGGGAAGATAATACGGAAGGTGGTTCCCTCCCCCACTTGGGAATCCATCTCGATGAAGGCCCCATGCTTTTCCAGGATCTGCCGGGAAATGCTCAGACCCAGGCCCGTCCCTTCCGATTTCCTTGTAAAAAAAGGATCGAAGATGCGGTCGCGGTCTTCCTCGAGAATGCCCTGACCGGTGTCCACCACCTCCAGCACGATCGCCTCGGGTTCCTCCTGGAAGCGCGTTCGAATGGACAGAACTCCCCCTTCCGGCATGGCCTCAATGGCATTGATCATCAGGTTGATGATCACCTGGCTGACCTGGTTGAAATCCACCACCAACATGGGCAGCTCCACGGAAAGGTCGAACAGCACCTCGGTATTGGTCTTGCGCAGATGCGCCTTAGCCAGGTCGTGGCAGTAGGACACAATATCATTGATGTGATAAGGCAGAAACTGGGGTTCGCGAGGCTTGGCAAAGCTCAGTACCTGCTGGACAATGCGATCGATCTTCTTGATCTGCTGAAAAACGTCCTCAAACATCTGCTGCTGGGCACTGTCCAGGTTCAGTTCGCGCTGCAACATCTGAGTATTGAAATTGATGGTTGCCAGGGGATTGCGGATTTCATGGGCAATTCCGGCGGCGAGGGTGCCCAGAGCCTTCAGTCTCTCGGTCTGTTGCAGCCGATGCTCCAACTTCCGTTCTTCGGTGATGTCCTTTTCATAATAGACCACTCGCTCGACATCACCATCCGTGTTCAGGACGGGAAAGGCGTAGTAGTGAAAGTAGCCCCCCCAGCGGGGATGAGGTCCCTCCCGCTGCACCGGCTGCCCTCCCCAGAGTGACGCCCAGATGGGGCATTCCGGTGGAGGCTGGTCCTGGCCGTAGAGCACCCGGGTGTATTTCTTGCCAATCAGCTCTTTCTTCCTCCCGTAAACCTGCTCGCAAGTGCGATTGACACGAAAAATCCGCAGTTGATTGTTGACCAGAAAAAAACTGTGCTGGATTGCATCGAAACTGATTTCAAGCTCGCTCCGGGCCCGCTCGATGGATTCGAACAGCTGGGCATTTTCGATGGCCACGCCCAGCTGATTACCGATGGCGGTGAGGAACTCGCTTCGCTCTGACCGAATCTGAAGATGACCTTCGTTGGTAACGTAGAGCAAGCCCAGGATATGCTGCTGGTTCTTCAGCGGGATACAGATAACCTCGTTGACCCCTGCGTCATGCATCCGTTCCCGGAGTTGAGCAAAGAACAACCTGCTCACAGGCACCCAGTGTACCATTCGATGGTAACCGAAACGACTCATTACCTCAGGAGGAACGGTAATGGCCTGGATGGCGTTGACGACGGCCGCCGGAAATCCGTAATGGGCGGCGAGTTCCAGCAGCCACTGATCCTCGGCGATGTCTTTGACCAGGTAGATCGCCCCCATTTTAAGCCTGAGGGTACTGAGAATGGCGACCAGAGCGCGCTGCAGAACATCTTCCAGGCGCGGAGAACTCTGGAGCGCGGAGGAGATCTGGAACAGGATTTGGAGTTCGTGATGGTGCGGCAGGGATTCTTCCGATAAGGAACCAGGACCAGAAAGCTCTCTATCAGCCACAGCGGACACCTTCAAGCCATTCCCATCCCAAGTCGGGAGCGGAAGCGGGAGGCGACACCGGACCTGCCTCCCGTGTTATGCTGGTTGCCGCCCCCTGGCTTTGGGCTTGAGTGCATTTGAGAAACAAACCAGTTTCTTTACTTGCGAGAAACGCGCCATGCATTCAGCATGCATCTCTGCAGTCGTTTGTGAGCGCTCGTCGATGGTCAGGCGGTCGAACTGCATCGATGGTGTCTCTCGGACACCTCCTAACCCTTGCGCGCGCGGATGGCTTCCCATTGGGAGTAGGTCACCCTGGCCACCCGAATGGAAGCGGCGTCGACCATCTTGCCATCGATGGCAAGGGAACCGCATCCCGCTTTTTGAGCCTCCTGATAGGCATTCAGGATCCGTTGCGAACGCTCCACATCGTCAGGCGGAGGGGTATACATTTCATTAATGATTTCAATCTGATCAGGATGAATGACCCATTTTCCGTCGTAGCCGAGGGCAGCGCTCAGGATACAGGAGCGTCGCAGCCCTTCCGGGTCCTTGTAGTCCCCGTAAGGGGCGTCAATGGCCGCCAGTCCCGCCGCCTTGGCAGCCATCACCATGCGGCTGAGCGGAAAATGCCAGCGATGCCCGGGATAGAAATCCTCCACGTCGCCATGGCCACTGATGCCTTTGCTCATCATGGTGAGGGAAGCACTGTAGTCGGCCACTCCAAAGACGAGCGTTTCAAGGCGTGGGGAACTGAAGGCGATCTCACCCACCTTGAGCATCCCTTCGGCGGTTTCAATGGAAGCCTCCAGCCCGATGTGCTTGGAAAAGCCCATGCGCATCTCGATCTGGGTCAGGAGATAATCGATGGCTTTGATTTCAGCGGCGTCATTCACCTTGGGAATGACAATGACATCAATGGCGTCCCCAGCCGCTTCCACGATATCGACGAGATCACGATAGGCAAAGGGCGTATCCATGCCGTTGATGCGATAGCAGCGGACCTTACCGGTCCAGTCCTGGTCCTTGAAGGCAGCGATGACCCGCTTGCGAGCCTCCTCCTTTTCCGGCACTGGAACGCTGTCTTCGAGGTCGAGCATGAGAACATCGGTGGGCAGGGTGAAGGCTTTCACGACCATCTTTTCCCGATTGGCCGGCACGGAGAGGGTTGAACGGCGCAAACGAATGGGCTTTTCCACAGTCGTCTCCTTATGCTTGCAGTCACTAAGCTCCGGTCACTTGACTCTTAGAACGCTTTTCCTTGATGGCAGCCTGAGCGGCAGCCAGAGTTGCCACGGGGATGCGGTAGGGAGAACAACTGACATAATCGAGGCCAATACGATGGCAGAACTCGACCGAGGAGGGCTCGCCCCCATGCTCTCCACAGATGCCGATCTTCAGATCGGGTCGGATGGAACGCCCTTTTTTCACGGCGATTTCCATCAAGCCTCCCACCCCAACCTGATCCAACCGGTCGAAAGGATCGTGTTCCCAGACTTTATGGGTCAGATAAGGCGGCAGGAACTTACCCGCATCATCCCGGCTGATGCCGTAGACCGTCTGAGTGAGATCATTGGTCCCGAAGGAGAAGAACTCGGCCACTTCCGCAATCTGGTCGGCGGTCAGCGCACCGCGTGGAACTTCGATCATGGTTCCGACCCGGTATTCCAATTGGACACCAAACTCCTCCATGACTTCCCTGGCAATGGTATCAACAACTTCCCGCTGGTTTTTCAATTCGTTCACATGACCCACCAGAGGAATCATGATCTCGGGGTGCACATCGATCCCTTCCTTAACGATTTCACAGGCCGCTTCCAGGATGGCCCGAGCCTGCATGGTCGTGATTTCAGGATAAACAATGCCGAGGCGGCAGCCTCGATGGCCCAGCATGGGATTGGCTTCATGCAGGCTGGTCACTTTGGCGTGGAGCTGCTCAAAGGAGATTCCCATCTGATTCGCCAGCTTCTGAACATCGCGTTCATCATGGGGCAGGAACTCGTGCAGCGGTGGGTCCAGGGTTCGGATAGTCACCGGCCGACCGCGCATGACGCGGAAGAGGCCCTTAAAGTCCTCCTTCTGCATGGGCAGGAGGGTAGCCAGCGCCCGCTCCCGACCCTCATGATCCTCGGCGAGAATCATCTGCCGCACGGCGTCGATGCGGTTGCCTTCAAAAAACATATGCTCCGTTCGGGTCAGCCCGATTCCTTCCGCACCAAAGGCAATGGCTTCTTCGGCCTGGTTCGCCTGGTCGGCATTGGTCCAGATCTCCAGGCGCCGGAATTCATCGGCCCAGCCGAGCAGCGCGACATAGTCCTGGTACACCTGCGAGCGTTGGGGGGCAAGGCTCTTGTCGATGAGCACCCGCAGAATTTCAGACGGCCGGGTCGGGATTTGCCCCGCAAAGACTTCTCCTGCCGTACCATCCAGGGAAAGGTACTGTCCCTCACGAATAACGCGGTCGCCGATGGTCATGCGGCGGCCTCGATAATCAACCTCGAGCGCCCCGCAGCCGACGATACAGACCTTCCCCATCTGGCGGGCTACCAGGGCCGCGTGCGAGGTCATCCCTCCCCGCGCGGTCAGGATGCCGCGGGAAGCGTGCATGCCACGAATATCATCGGGAGAGGTTTCCAGCCGAACCAGAATGACAACCTCCCCGCGCTTGGCCCATTCTTCAGCATCCGCCGCGTTGAACACGACCCGCCCCGTAGCCGCACCCGGACCGGCTGCCAGCCCCCGAGCCAGCATGGCACCGTCTCTTTCCGCTTCCTGTTTGGCTTTAGGGGTAAAAGTCGGGCGCAACAGCTGATTCATCTGATCCGGGTCAACCCGCAAGAGAGCCTCTTCCTTGCTGATAATGCCTTCCCGCACCATGTCGACGGCGGTCTTGAAGGAGGCAAATCCGGTGCGTTTTCCGGTGCGGGTTTGGAGCATCCACAGCTTCCCTCTCTCGATGGTGAATTCAATGTCCTGCATATCGCGATAGTGGCGATCCAGCTTGGTGCGAATGCCCTCGAGCTGGCTATAGATTTCCGGCATCTCCTCTTCCAGGGAGATTTCGTTGCTGTCACCCTTCTGGTGTTTGTTGATGGGCTCCGGGGTCCGGATGCCGGCCACCACATCCTCACCCTGGGCATTCATCAAATATTCCCCGTAAAAGACATTTTCTCCCGTTGCCGGGTTACGGGTGAAGGCCACGCCGGTCCCGCAGTCTTCTCCCATGTTGCCGAACACCATGGCCTGGACGTTGACCGCGGTGCCCATATGCTCAGGAATATTGTTCAACTCCCGATAGGCAATAGCGCGGGGATTGTTCCAGGAGCCAAAGACGGCCGTTATCGCCCCCCACAGCTGGTCCATGGGGTCCTGGCGAAATTCCAGGTGTTTGCGCTCCCGAATGAGTGCTTTGTAGCGCTCCACAAGCTCCTTCAGATCGCCGGCGCTGAGCTGATTGTCGAATTCTACGCCACGCTTCTTGCGCATCTCCTCAAGAATCACATCGAAGGGATCATGTTCATCCTTGGATTCTGGTTTGAGCCCCAGCACTACGTCCCCGTACATGTTCACAAATCGGCGGTAGCAGTCGTAGGCAAACCGTTCGTCCTCCGTTTGCCGGACGATTCCCTCGACCGTTGAATCGTTAAGACCGAGATTCAGGACCGTGTCCATCATCCCGGGCATGCTGCTCGCTGCTCCCGAGCGAACCGAGACCAAGAGGGGATTTTCCGGGTCGCCGAAGCGACGCCCCATCAGTTCCTCCAGCTTGTGCAGGGCCTCCTCGACCTGCCCCTTCAATTCCGGAGGATACTCACCATTATGTTTATAGTAATAGCTGCAGATTTCAGTGCTAATCGTGAAGCCGGGGGGCACGGGCAAGCCCAGATTCGCCATTTCCGCCAGGTTAGCTCCTTTGCCACCAAGCAGGGCCTTCATCTCTGCATTGCCATCAGCACTTCCTCCTCCAAAAAAGTAGACATACTTAGGCGCCATCTTCTCGTCTCCCCTCTTACTCGAATGAGCATTCATTCTTCATGTGAACTGACGACCAGGCAGGTGTTAGTATCGATTCTCCGTGGTTCGGCATCATACCAGCAATGAAGTCGATACTGCAATGGGCTCGATGTCAAGGTGTCTGCCTTTCTTCGAACTGCTGCAGGTGCGCGTTCAATATCCGATCAAGTCGGACCTCATGCCCCTACCCCCTCCGGCAAAGGGGAGGCCCAGGGGATTGCGAACTCAGAAAAAGCAGAGACTACACCTCAAGCCAGGAATCGGAAAAGAGCGTATGTCCAAGAATGACTTTCGTGGTCTTCACAAAGTCAATCTCTTCTTTGGATAGTTTTGACACATCAAGCGGTTCACCGTCCTCCACCTTTGCAACCAGGGCTTCCAGATCGGGCCGCTGGCCGCGGGCGATTTCGTGAAGAGGGGTATCGAAGCAATCGACGATAGCGGAATAGAGCCCGTGGCGCTTCCAAATGATGAGCATGACCTGGTTGAGAATGGGCCGCAGGTGCTCGGGCGGCCCGTTGGACACGTTCGAGAGGCCGATGGTGCTGCGACAGCCGGGGGCAATGTCGTCAAACATCTTCATGAACTCCAGCACGCTCATGATCTGGCCCTGCTGCACATTTACCGGGGTTTGAATGGGATCGATGAGCATCCGTTCGGGGGCAATTCCGAATTCACCGGTGGCCTTGAATACAAGCTCCGCACAAAGCGCCCCGCGCTCGTTCTCATCCCGGGGCATCCCCTCCGGTCCCCACAGCAGCCCCACAAAGTCAGCGTCATACTGAGCGGCAAGCGGCAGCAGGGCGTCCATCCGTTCGGGACGGACCATGATCGAGTTGATCAGAGGGCGTCCCTTCTTATGGACTTTGAGACCGGCTTCGATAGCCTTGATATTGGAGGTATCGAGGGCCAGAGGCAAATCCACGACCTCATGGATCACCGGCACCAGCCAGCTCATCAGTTCCTCGCCGGTTTTTCCCGCCGGGCCGATATTGAGGTCGATCCAATCCATGCCCGCTTCCGCTTCCTGCACGGCCAGTTCCTGCAAGGTCCTGGCATCGCGTTCTTTCAACGCCTTGCCATACTTCTTGCTCATAATATTGAGATTCTCACCAATGAGCTTCATATTGCCTTCTCCCTCCCTTTCGCGCTTTCCCGCCGACCGTTCTCGCGGCCATGTTAGGCTTTCCAGACCTTCAGGAATTTCGGAATCTGACTTGCCTCACGCGGGCCAACCGTTACCGTCCAGCCCCCGAGCTCCTCTTCGAGTTCCCCACTGATCCCGGCGGCATAACCCGGAATGATGATGTTCCGATGCTTGACCTTGTCCTTGATGCCGCACTTATTGATGAAGGTCCCTACCGATTCCCCGGAAAACTTGCCGGCCGCCCACGCCGTCATCACCGACAGACCTTCCGTATCCTGCACACAGAGCCACGACGGCACTCGGCTGGACTCGATCTCTCCCGAGACGATGAAATAGGTCAGGGAGAAATTACATGTCACCAGCACTGGCGAGTTTTCATCAGGGTTGTTGATCGGGTAAATACCCTGCTCGGCCGTCATCGGCCGTTGCGGATCGGTGTAAATGTTGAGCCGCTCGAGAAACAGCGGAAAGAGGGCATGTGGCTGAAAATCGCTCAGGGCGATCAGCGCTCCATACTTGGCAATGAACGTTGCCGTAACCAGCGTCTCATCCATCAAATTGTCGGCCATCTCATTGGCCATGATGATGGTCGGGAATCCCAGCGGGCGAAAGCGGTCCTTCAGGGCTGCCCGGCGGATCAGCACCTGGTCTTCAAAGACCTTCTTCAGATCGCGGTTGCCCGTATCGATGACCAGATCCTTGAGACCCATACCGATCAGCTTTTCGGTGAGCGCAATGACACTGTCGATGCTTCCGTCCCCTTTAACGGCCAGGGGACAGGCCACTTCTTTGGCCAGCTCGGCGAGGGCTTCGACATTGGCCGAAGTCGCTGCATAGAGCAGCGGCTTGCGGTCTTTGAGGGCCATGGCAGCGGCCCTGAGCGCCTCCACCCGGTCCGATTTGAGAATGAGGCTGGCACCTGTTCCATCGGCAACTTTGCGGGCCAGGGCGGTAAAGCCATCCGCCTCTCCCGCCGTGTCCTGCACCACAAACATCTCGGCTCGCAGCTTGAGCCCCACCCGGTCATACTGGCAGGCCTTGAAACGTTCCAGCTTGCCGTTCACCGAAGCCTCATCCTCATCGGTGCTGACCACCGCCGCCAGCCCCGGAGGATTGACAAAGGTCTTCTCGTGCCGGAACAGGACGGTCTCACCGCCCACCTTAACCGCATAATCTCCCGTTCCAATGGTAACCGGCCGAATCGGTGGCGCCGATTCCGCCGCGAGCTTCTCCTTGGCCTCGTCCGAGACGTAGGGGCACTTATCCAATTCAGCCTTGCCACCCGCCAGATTCATGGCAAAAGCCAGGCACGTGGGCACCCCGCACTCACCGCAGTTGGTTTTGGGAAGCAGCTTAAAGATCTGAATACCCGTCAAGCCCATATGCTTCTCTCCTTATCTTGATTGAGCGCTGTAAAAGATAGTGGTCAAATACCGGGAATTCGGGTCAGGCCAAGGAACCCCCAACACTGGCCAGCCGGTGGGTGGTGGCGCAAACAGACGCGCCTCACCCACCCTGTCGTGCTGCAAGACTCTTACCGCACCTTATCCCAGTATCGATTCCATGGTTAACGCCGGATGCCCAACCTGTTCCAGAAAGGCATAGATTTCATCCTCACTGACGCCCTGCTCCTCGGTAGCGATCATATCGATAAATTTGGGAATCCCGATTTCTTCGCCGCGCTTTAGCAGTCTTTCCCGCAGCTCCTCTTTGAGCATCTTCGGCATCCAGACGAGCCGCTGCAGGCCACCGTCACCCAGGATGAACTTGCGCTGCGTGACATTGTACTTGCTGTGACCCACAAACCCTGGCGTCACATTACCGCCGCCGATGGTGCCAGCCAGGGTGGTGAATTTCATCCCGCTGGGAGTCATCCCCGGAAAGTCCCGATTGACCGTCATGATCCCGTTACACATCGGCAGAATCGCGGCGATGCACTCGCAACAGCCACAGGTGGTCATGGGATCGTACACAATGCTGTAGAAATTGTAGCTGGAGATGGACTGCCGGGAGGCTTTGAAAACAAAATCGTTCACCCCCTTCCAGTTGCCCAGTTTCGCATCCATAGTCTCGCCCTTCTGGATGGGCTGGTTCGGTCCGGTGGGGTTGATCTCGTTGGAAGCCTTGCAGTCCAGCCAGTTATAGGCACCGCACAACCCGGTCCGTTCCGGGCTGATGACGCATACATGGGTGGGCGCAAAGGACTGGCAGAGTGTGCAGGAGTAGTAGGTTTCCGTGGCCTCATCGGTCATCCCTTCGATGCGTTCGTCTCGGGCCCCATAGGCGTGCTGGGCAATGGGCAGCACTTCCGCCACCTTCGCCTCATCCGTGTAAATCTTCACCTGGCATTTATCGAAGATCGCACCGAAATCCTGGTGGAATTTGGCATGGAGGATCTTGCCGATGTGTTCGAGCGTAAATCCCTTTTCCACCGCCTGTTTGCCGATGCGATACCAGGCGATATCCCGCTGTCCGATGTGCATAACCCCCTGAGCATAATTGACCAGGTGGTGGATCTGCCGTTCGAGGATCGGTTCATAGTCTTCCTGCATCTTGCGACCCGCCACCTCGACCACCACGGCCAGAGGGAGACGGTCGCCGGGCTTGATGTCCTTGATATCCGGACCGATGACGTCCACCCGCCCATCCTCCACCGCATCCATGTCGGCGATTCGCACCAGCTCACAGCAGGGCGTCCTACCGCCGCCGCACTCCAGATAAACGTCGTCCTTGCGCACCCGTTCGCCCTCAAACGCCGGGCCGTAGGCAATGGGAATGGGAATTTCGGTGACACTGACCTTGAGGCCGCGGACCTCGATGGATTTGGCCGTCATCTGGTCATAAGGAACGCTCGAAACGACATGTTCATAGGTGCAGATGCCGGTCGGGAGAATTTCAGGAATATCCGTATCGGCAATGGTCGGGAAGCCCCAGTTGATGGCACCGGCAGCATTGGCGGCCCATTCCGCATTCACTTCGCCCAACGCGTTCACAAAGGCAAAGATTCTGTCCTTATTGTATTTCAAGACCGTACGAAAGTCCCCTGGCTGAACTCCGCCGAAGGCCATCGCCGCCCGATTGGCAAAACCGAGGGCAAAGACTGCCGCCGAAATATCGGGGCCAAATGGCACCAGCCGGGTACCCCAGCCGACCTGGACACCGGCGTCGATGAGCTGCTGGGTGAAGGTGGTCCCCGCCTGGTTGGCACACATGAAGACGTAGAGGTTCTTCTTCTGGTAGTCCTCGGCAATCATCTTGGCCGTCTCCGCATCGGGCGCCGCCCCGACGATCGCGGCAAAACCCGGTGCCGAACCGTCGACGAACTCGACGCCGCGCTTGCGCATGATCGTGTCGTCAGCAGCCCCCAGCCAGATCCGGCCTCCCTCGACGTCACAATCTTCACCGGGTAGATAAAAATCCGGATCCTCCACATAGCGGATCGCCTCGACCACTTCCTCCGCCAGAATCGCCGCCATTCCGGCATCCAGGGTGTGTCCCAGGTAGGGCACATGGATGCTGCCCTTGATGTGAGGTGGCAGGAGTTCTTTACAGCGGGTGATCACCTGTTCGGCGTCAGCGAGCTTTTCCACCTTGATACCCAACACCGAATAGATGATGGGCAGATAATAGGCGGTGTTGGGGAAGGCCAGCGGCTGGTTGGGACCGTACTTATCCATCGCCTTCTTGAACGTGCCGTCCGCCTTGGAAATAATATTATAGGCGCCTTGAATGGCAGCAAAAGCGACTAACCTGGACATGGTTGACTCCTTTTCTTAAGGGCTTTGTTGCCTTGATAGCTTGGTGCGATGCATCGGCTTCATGCCGACTTTCTCCTCTTGCAGGGACGCATGGTGCCTCGTGGCCCCATGCCCCCGCCAGGCGCTCATGCTTCCGCGGCTCTCCGGTCCTCCATGCTGAAGAGTTTGCGTTCTCGTTCGCCCAAGATGCCCAGCGCGGCTCGCTTCTTATCAATATGAGCAATCATCAGGTGGGCCATTTCCAACGGGTCGGTCGCAAAGCCCCACTTGCCGAAGCCCTGCTCCTCGAGACCCTCAAACAGCAGCTGGTGGAATTTGGTACCCTCCACGCTGGGAAAGGTCACTCCGAACACCGTGTACACCCCCGAGGCCACAAAATAATGGCCGATGGAAATGGCTTTCTCGCTCATGTACTCAGGAGCTGCTCCCGCCACGGGCAAATCGGCAATGCTGTCGCCCAGTCCGCCAACGCGCACCATTTCTGCACAGGCAATGAGGATGCGGCTGTTATCCACGCACGAGCCGAGGCTCAAAACCGGAGGCATACCCACCGTCTCACACACTTCCCGCAAGCCATCGCCCGCCAGCACCGCGGCATCGGGCTTCATCAGGCCAGCCTTGGCCAGGGAGATCTGGGAACATCCCGTCTGCACTACCAGCACATTGTTCCTGATCAGTTCCTTCACGACCTCAACATGCACGTAATCATGTTTCACGCGGGGATTGGTACATCCCACAACGCCTGCGACGCCACGTATCCGGCCGTTAATAATGTTCTCATTCAGGGGCGTGTAGGACCCCCTAAAGGTACCGCCCAACATATAGTTGACGTATTCGTGGGAAAAGCCGTGAATCCCCATGTCCTTGCGGCGGGGAATGACGATGCGATTCGGGCGATGCTTGAAACGCTCGATGGCCATCGCGATGATCTGGTTGGGAGCACTTTCAGGGTGATGTTCCTCGAACTGGATGTGAGTGGCACCTTCGATCTTACACCGGGTGTTGGTAGTGAAGAACTTGGTCCCATAACATTCCGACAGTGTTGCCAGCGACTGCATGATGCACTGTACATCCACTGCCATGGCATCCACGGCGCCGGTGGCAATCACCGGTTCCACACTGAGAAAGTTCCCGGCATGGGGAATGCCGTGGCGAGCGAGGGCTTCCGCCCCGGAACAGCACATCCCCAGCAAGTTGATCCCTTTCGCCCCCGCCGCCTTAGCCGTCTCCAGGTTGGCAGGGTCATTGGCCACGGCAATCATGGCTTCAAAGAGCAGCGGTTCGTGCCCGTGAATGATGATGTTCACCTGGTCTTCCTTGAGGAACCCCATGTTCACGCCAGCCACCAGGGGCTCGGGAGTGCCGAACAGAATGTCGGAGATTTCCGTGGCGACCATGGAGCCACCCCAACCATCTGCCAGCGCCGTGCGCGAACACTGCTTCACGATATTTTCGTAGTGCTGGTCAACGCCCATGTGGGTGCGGTGCATGATTTCCATGATCTCGCGCATCGATCCTCGCGGGACAATGCCGTGCTTTCGCCAGGTTTCCAAAGTCTTGGGCGGCACCCGCTTGGCAAAGGGAATCTCGCCCTCCACCTGGGTATAAGTCCTTTCGAGCTCTTCATAGAGTTCCTTGGCAATGGCCACCGTGTCCCGACCTGCCACCTCGATGCCGATGCTGGCAGCCACGTCGCGGAGTTTCTTTTCGTCCTTGATGCGGAATCCCTCGATCTTGCCGTTGACCACTTCCCGAAAGACATCCAGCATCCCCATGCCATGGTCGGTGTGGGCGGCGGCACCGCTTGCCACCATCCGGGCGAAATTCCGGGCACCAATGGTGTCGATGGTAGCGCCACAGACCCCTACACGGGAATAGGGATCGCGGGCATTGAGTCGGCAGGGTCCCATAAAACAATGCTTGCAGCAGGCAGACTCCGCCCCAATCGGGCAGGGCTTCATGTCGAAAGCCCTCTTGAACGCTGACTCCTGGCCGTCCGCAGCCATCTTCTGCAGCATTTGCAGGGTTGACTCACAGGTGGTGGCGTCCCGGTAATTGATTTCTTTGCCCTTCTTGGCTTCTACAGAAACAGCTTTCAGTTTTTTTTCCTCATCCGACATGGTGCACCTCGTTTCCCCTCCCTGGGGATGTTATTGGGTTCTGCAAGTACTTCCAGGCGACGGCACGCTTAGGTCATTGTTTCAATAAATTTCTTGATCCGTTTGACGGACTCCGGGTGCCGCAAGACTACCAGGTCAGCTCCAGCCAGCAGCAGATCGACCGCAGCCACCGATTCCATCAAAATCCCCCGCGTTTCGGGGTCCCCCAACTCGGGCGCTTCATCAGCGCTGAGGTTGGCTTCCTTGCTTTTCCAAACCTCGTTGCCAACGTTGACGATAATGGGCTGCTGCAGCTTTTCGTCTTCCTGAGTCAAGGCCGCCTGCATGATGCGCTCCATTACCGAGTAGGTGTATTCAAGACCATAACCGAGCCCACCGGTGGTTGGATCAATGATGATGTCCTGAGCGTTCACGCCCAGATTGCTGAGAAGAATGTTGAGCTGCTTGGCAAGATTGACGTCGATGGGGGAAGAAGCGACGACGGTATGTTTATAGCCCAGGCATGCCGCCCCGATTTGCTTGTAATCCCCCTCCTCGACAGGAGAGAGCGCCAGGTGTTGGCCAACGCATTGTTCCGAGATCAGCCGCATGACCTCCACATCCTTGTCGTGATTCGCAACCCCCCAGATCACGACGGGCACGTCAACCGCCTCGACTACCCGCTTCACCACCTCGGCGATTTCGGCGGCTGGCCGATTGTCACTGTTGGGATCAGCACTCTTGGTCTGAATTACAATGGCTTCAGCGCCATATTCCGCAACGCATTTCCTGGCCCATGCCGCAGAATCGCTCAACACCCCGACGAATGGCGCCTTGGCTGCCTCCGACCAATCCTCAGAGGGGTCTTTGTCCCAGACCTCCATCGCCACCCGCGGCAAACGGGGTGCTTCGCCCTCAAAGGTATGGAAGGGGTAGCAGGTCCTCCCACCGATGGTTATGGTGTTGTCCCCGTGACCCAAGGTCACTTCTCTGATGCGGCCCGAATAGACTTGTTTGCTGGGTTGAAAAGCCAAGGCTAGATCCTCCTCTTAGATCGTCCGGTTGGTGTTGCATGCCACCCGCGGAAAGCGGATGACCCTCTTTATTCAGAGTTCAGGTGCTGCCGCACGGTAACCCTCCACCCGGCGTCAACTCGGTCGTGGTTGGTCCTGGCTGCTACTCTGAAAACCCACCTGCCCATGCCCCCTACCGCGCCCTCTGAGAACCGCCCGCGAGCTGGCAGGTAATCCTGCCCGCCGTGTTGGGACATTAATCGCCTGGTCAGGGAATAAGGGATGGAACCTGCTGGTTGAAAGTCGTATGCGCTACCGGTATGAGTTGGAAGCTGAAACCTGGGGAAGGCAGGTGAATTGAGCTTGCACTTCCACTTAAACTCATGGCATTTACAGTTATGAGGGCTCTCTGGTTCTGTATAGAATTGGGTTTGGATTGTCAACCCGTTTCCTCTGCTTTTTGTATCTTTTGCTGAGCAGGGGACCGGCGGCCCGATGCGGCAGGGGTGCTGCTGATTTTCAAGAAAACCGCACTGCACCCAAAAAGCGGGAGTAACCCTGGGACCTACATCAGGCAACGTACCGATCAGAATAGCTGGAAACCCGTTGAGCCAACGAAGGAGGTCAACACAGTGAGAAGGACTATCCGCCGCTGCTGGCATGCTGCAGCCCGCATCATCTTCACTGCTTCAATGGCAGGGGCACTCTTAGCAAGCTTCATGGCTTTTTGTCAAGCGGATGTAGGTCAGAGCCGGCCGGTCGATTTGGTCACCGCCATCACCCAGGTTGCCAAACAGAATATTCCCGCCGTGGTGCACATCGAGGTCACCGAACGCAAGGAGATTGACAATCCCTTGCTGCCCTTCGAAAAAGACCCCAATTTCAGACGTTACTTCAACCTGCCCAAAAAGCTGCCGAAAAAGTCCAAGCAGGAAGTCGTCGGACTGGGAAGCGGCGTGATCGTCGACACCAAGGGACATATTCTCACCAACAACCATCTCGTTGCCGGAGCCAGCAAGATCGAGGTAATGTTGGCGGACGGACGCTCTTTTTCCGGCAATACGGTGAGTCTCGTGGGCACTGATGCCAAGACCGACCTGGCCGTTATCCAGATCCTCGTCAGCGAATCCCTCCCACATACCACCTTTGGGGATTCCGACAAGGTCGAGGTCGGGCAGTGGGTGGTCGCAATCGGTCACCCTCGGGGCCTCGATCAAACCGTGACTCACGGCATCATCAGCGCCAAGCACCGCCGAGGCATAACTGATCCCAACAGTTACCAGGACTTCCTGCAAACCGATGCGGCCATCAATCCGGGCAACAGTGGTGGCCCGCTGCTCAACCTTTACGGGGAGGTGATCGGCATCAATACCGCCATCGCCTCGGAATCCGGCGGCTCTGAAGGCATCGGCTTCGCCATACCGAGCAACATGGCAATGCACGTCAGCAAGGCTCTTATTGCCAAGGGAAGAGTCGAACGCGGCTGGCTCGGTCTTTCCCTCCAGGATCTGACGCCGGAACTGGTGAGCAAACTGGGGCTCTATGGCAGCAGGGGCGTACTGGTAGCCGGGGTATTTCAGGAGAGCCCGGCCGACCGCGCCGGGATCAAAAAGGGGGATGTGGTTATCACCTATCAGGACAAAGAAGTACGGGATTCATGGACATTCCGTAATGATGTGGCCACCGCCCTCATTGGCGATGAGGTGAAGATTGGCGTCCTGCGGGACGGCAAGAAGGAGCACTTTCTGGTTCAAGTGGGCAGCCAGGCGGAGCAGCGGAAGATTCTTTCCGCATCCCTGCGCGACCGTTTCGGCATCGCCGTGCGTCCCCTGACCCCCAAAGAAATGGAGAAATACAGCCTGGAAGCCGACCAGGGGGTTGCGGTCACGGAGGTGGGTTCCAAGACTGCCTTTTACAAACTGGGGTTCAGGAAAGGAGACCTCATCCTCCAGGTCGATGACGACTGGGTGGATGACCCCGAGGATCTGGCGGCCATCCTGGCAGCCATGCCGACCGGCGAAACGGTGAGCATCCTGGCCATTGATCACAAGAGCGGCAAGACCGGGTATCTTGCCGTGACGCTCCCGTGAGCGGCAACTGTTGTATTTTCGGGAGGGCAATTGAGAAGATGCTGCCCCTTCTTGCCTTTCGATCAGCCCTCCTGGCTTCGCCCGGTGAGCTATGAGTTCCAGAGGTTCTGCAATCGGGGCGCATCCTGCCCTTGCAGAAGACAATGGTGATCGCGCAGCCGTTCATGGATGGTTGACAACAGAATCCCGCTTTCAGGCCGTCACACTCTCCGTTCCGAGGCTGCCTTGCCAAAGGCGGCCCAAAACGGGTCCACGCGCGGGTGGCGGAGCGAATGCTTGCGACCACCTTCAAAATAGTGAAGACCCTCCCGGGCATCTGTTAGTTCTCCCACAATGGATGCGGGAATCCCCTTATCCTCCAGTCGGCTCAGTAGCTCCCTCACCCTGTGCGGACGGCAGGTGGCGATGAGCGTCCCTTCACTGATGGAGGTGTAGGGGTCGATGCCGAAAAGGTCGCACACCTTTCTCACCGACTCCTGCACAATGATTTGGTCCTTTTCAATGACCAACCCCACCTCGGAGGCCTGGGCAATTTCGAACAACCCTCCCCAAATGCCACACTCTGTGGCATCGTGCATGGCAGTCACCCCGTTTTCACGAACACCAACCGATACTGCCGTCAGCGCGTCCTCAACCACCGACATCTGCCAGAAGATCTTTTCCGCTTCTTCGGCAAAGGGCTTCCCATACCTTGCGGCAACTTCTTCCGGAAACGTTACGGCAAACAATCCTGCGGCTTCGATGGCCGCCCCCTTGGTGACCACAATGAGGTCATTCACGTTGGCCATTGCTGGTGTCACATATTGGTCTTTCGGTCCCACACAGATGACCGTGGCACCACCAATCATCGGGTAGTCGCACCCCTCGTAGCGGCCGGTATGACCGGAGATGATGGCCATGCCGAGCTTCTCGCATTCCCGATGCATTACCCCCCAGAGGGCCTCGAACTGGTCCCGGGTGACAGCCAGCGGCAGGTTGAGATCCATGGTGATGTATTTGGGCGGGAGACCCGAAGTCAGGGCATCGGAGGCCAGGATGTGCACTGCAAACCAGCCCGAGCGCTCCCATCCATAGGGAGGCACTACAAAAATGGGATCGGTGGTCGTCACCATGACCTGCCCGCCGCCCAGGTCCACCACCCCAACGTCCACCCCGTGCTGGGGCCCGACCAACACCTCTGGACGTCTTTTTCCAAGCTGCGGCAAAATGATTTGATCGAAGATCTCCGCAGATATTTTGCCGATGGTTGGCATCTGGGTTTCCACAACTTCTCTCCCTTTCTTTCAAGGTCCACAAACTGCAATGAAAGCGGCCGGGATCAAGCGTTAAAGAACCATGGCGGGTTCATCCCCTGATCGCAGCGATAGCTCCAGACTGCACCAGCCGAGCCAGCTTAAAGGACTTCTGGGTTGTGGACAAGCGGGAATCTAGGCGAAATCCGCAGGAATAGACGGAATAGACAGCGCTTGTGACCAGGGGTGCCGAGGATCGGCTTCTGCGAGTGCCCCTGACAGGAGCCTGAGGAAATCATTGCGCGGAATCTCGCGCGCTCCGAACCGTTTCAGGTGAGCAGTCGGCACCTGACAGTCGATCAGGGCAAAACGCCATTGTTTGAGCAGTTGCACCAGGTGCACAAAGGCCACCTTGGAAGCATCGCTTCTCAGGGCAAACATGGATTCCCCAAAAAAGACGCGGCCCAACACCACCCCGTACAAACCTCCGACCAGTTCCCCGCCCTCCCAACTCTCCACCGAATGGCCAAACCCCAGCTGGTGGAGGCGATGATAGGCCTCGACCATTTCGGGAACGATCCAGGTACCCTCACCCTCCCTGCGCTTGGCCGTGGCACATCGCTGAATGACTTCCAGAAAGGCCTCATCCATGGTCACCCGGAAGCACTTCTTCTTGATCACCCGCTGAAGGCTTGTTGAAACTTTCAACTCCACGGGGAATAGCACCAGGCGGGGATCCGGCGACCACCAGAGGGGCGGAGTGTGCTGGGAGTACCAGGGGAAGATCCCCTGCTGGTAAGCGAGGAGCAGCCGCTCCGGGGAAAGATCACCCCCAACGGCCAGCAAGCCATCGGGGTCGGCGTAATGGGCAGGAGGAAAAACGAGTTTGTCGGTAAGGCGAAAAACCGGCATGGTCGCGTGGTCAGTACTGATACCCGTTAAGGCTTGGAGACCGCCGCCACGGTTCCCTCGGCCGTTGCCGGGTGCGCCTGGGGCACCGCTCCCTCCGTCACGAGAAAGCACAGATTCTCGGTTTTCAGGGTCGCATCGGCTGCGGTGCAACCGTCCTCAGGACGCTCGATGGCCGCCACCCCTCCCTGCCGCAGGCGTCCAAAGAGGATTTCGTCCGCCAGTACATCCTTGATTTCGGTCTGAATCAGTCGACCCAGCGGGCGGGCGCCGAAACTCGGATCATAGCCTCGCTCGGCCAGCCATAACCGCGCCGCGGGGCTGAGCGTCACCCGGACCCGCTTTTCGGCCAACTGCGCTTCCATCTCGGCCATGAACTTGTCAACAATCCGCTCCATGATTTGGGGGGTGAGTCCATTGAACGAGACGATACCGTCCAGGCGGTTTCTGAATTCCGGACTGAAGAGGTTTTCGACGGCTTTCATGCCCTTGGCGGCACGCTGGTCATCTTCCTTGAGAGAAAAACCGATGGACGGGCTGCTCATCTCCCGGGCACCGGCATTGGAGGTCATCAGCAGGACGACATTACGAAAATCGGCCTTCTTGCCGTTGTTATCGGTCAGGGTCGCATGATCCATGATCTGGAGTAGAATGCTGAAAAGGTCCGGATGTGCCTTCTCGATTTCATCCAGGAGCAGCACCGTGTGAGGCTGCTTGCGAATGGCATCCGTCAGCAGCCCGCCCTGATCGAAACCGATATACCCGGGAGGCGCCCCAATCAAGCGGGAGACGGTGTGCTTTTCCATGTATTCGCTCATATCGAAGCGCAGGAAATTCACTCCCAAGATCCCGGCGAGCTGCCTGGCCACCTCGGTTTTGCCAACCCCGGTAGGGCCAATGAGGAGAAACGAGCCAATGGGCTTTTCGGGTAGTCGCAACCCGGCCCGCGACCGCTTGATCGCCTTGGCCAAAGTTTCGATGGCCGTCTCCTGCCCGAATACCTGGTTCTTCAGTTCCTGCTCGAGGCTCAGCAGGCGCAGTTGATCGGAGGCCGAAACCGAGCGCGGGGGAATTCTGGCAATTCTGGCCACCACCTGTTCGATGTCCTTAGGCCCCACCACCCGCCGGACCCGTCGGTCCTTTTTCAGCCGCAGACTCGCCCCCGTCTCGTCGATCACGTCAATTGCCTTGTCCGGCAGATAGCGGTCATTGATGTGCCGTGCCGCCAATTCCGCCGCTGTCCGGAGGGCGGCGTCGGCGTATCGGAGCTCATGGTGCCGCTCGTAGTAGGGTTTCAAACCCTGGAGAATCCGATACGTTTCAGCAACCGTGGGTTCATTGATTTCAACCTTCTGAAAGCGCCGACTGAGAGCGCGATCCTTTTCAAACAGGTTCTTGTATTCCTCGTAGGTTGTTGACCCGATACAGCGGAGCCCGCCGGCAACCAGCGCCGGTTTGAGGATGTTCGAGGCATCCATGGAACCGCCACTGGTAGCACCAGCTCCCACCACCGTATGAATCTCGTCGATGAAAAGGACCGCCCCCGGCTTTTTCTTAAGCTCCATCAGCACGCCTTTAAGACGCGCCTCAAAATCGCCGCGGAACTTGGTGCCGGCGAGCAGCGCTCCCATGTCGAGAGCGAAGATTTCCACCCCGAGAAAAGCGTCGGGCACCTCCTGGCGATGGATCTTCAAGGCCAACCCTTCGGCGATAGCGGTTTTTCCGACGCCGGGATCACCCACGAAGATAGGATTATTCTTAGTGCGCCGCCCGAGGATCTGGAGCGTTCGCAGAATTTCGTCCTCACGCCCGATGAGGGGGTCGATCAGACCGTCAGCAGCCTTTCGGATCAGGTTCACCGTAAAAGACTCGAGGGCACCCGGCTTCCGGGGTTCCTGTTTCCCCTCCTGCCCCGGAGCCTGAAGCGGTTGATTGGAGAATTCCTCGTCGGGATTTCCCACCTGGGAGATACCATGGGAAATGTAGCTCAAGACATCCAGCCGGGTCACCCCTTCCGCCTTGAGGAAATAGACTGCATATGAATTCTCTTCATAGAACATGGCAGCCAGAATATCGCCGGCATCCACCTCTTTCTTTTCCGCCCCATGAACGTGCATGATGGCCCGCTGGATCACCCGCTGCACCGCCAGGGTCTGGAGAGGGTCCTGGTCAACCCCTTCCGGGAGCTTCTCCATACGTTCGCCCAGATACTTGTCGAGACGCGCCTTGAGCTTTTCCAGCCCCGCCCCGCAATGGTATAGGATGCGTCTCCCGGTCACGTCATGGAGGATGGCATAGAGGATATGCTCCAGGGTGAAGTACTCGTGGCGCCTTATCTTGGCTTCTTTGAAGGCACCTGCCAGAGTGAGTTCAAGTTCTCGATTGATCATTCGATGCTCTTAATTTACTCAATCAGGAGGCCAGCAGCCGCGAGCCGGCGGCCTGCCGGACGGATCGTTTGCTATACGGTTTCCATGCTGCACTGCAGGGGGAAGCCATGTTTCTTTGCCAGATGGTGGACCAGTTCCACCTTGGTTTCGGCGATTTCGGCAGTGAATACACCACACTCTCCCACCCCCTTCTTGTGAACCGACAGCATGATACTGGTAGCTTCCACCGGAGATTTGTGGAAAACCTTCTGCAGAATCTCGACCACGAAGTCCATGGTGGTGTAGTCATCATTGTGAAGCAGGACCCGATACCACGGCGGTTCTTCCAGTTCCTCTTCGACCCCGCTCGCCAGCTCCTCCCGAAGATCTGGATAATCCTCGCTCATCCGAATCCCTCCGCCTGGTGCAAGCGTTTCCTTCCTGGACGGGCAGAGCTTCCACGCTTACCGATTCTTTGCCCCCGAATTTTTCCCCCTGAACGTCTCGCTTCCAGCCGCTCATCCTTGATCTTTAATTGATTATAAAGGATAACTTTTTCGCTCCATGTGTCAAGCTACGGTGAGGAAGTGGGAGAGGACATTAATAACCACAGGGAGAGCGCTCATGCCAGGAAATTCCATTGGCCGACTGTTTCAGGTGACAACCTGGGGAGAATCCCATGGACCGGCTCTAGGTGCAGTGATCGACGGGTGCCCACCGGGGATGCCGCTGGCGCCGGAAGACATTCAGCATGACCTCGAACGCCGCCGGCCGGGCAGGGCTCTCTCTTCGCCCAGAAAGGAGCCGGATCGCGTGGAGATCCTCTCCGGGGTCTTCCAGGGTCTGACCACCGGCACCCCCATCAGTCTCGTGATCTTCAATCGGGATGTGCGCAGCACCGATTACGAGGAACTGGCGGCCGCTTACCGACCCGGGCATGCTGACCGCACCTATGAACAGAAATACGGCCTCAGGGATTGGCGGGGGGGCGGTCGCAGCTCAGCTCGAGAGACTGTCGCGCGGGTCGCCGCCGGGGCGGTGGCCAGGAAACTGCTCGGTCAGCACAGCATTACCGTCAAAGCCTATACTCTGGCCCTGGGAGGTATTCGCTGCCAGCATTTCGACTGGGATGAGATAGACCGTAATGCCCTGTTCTGCCCGGATGCCGAAAGCGCTCAGGCAATGGCGGAGCGCCTGCGCAAGGTCAGAGAGGACGGTGATTCCGTGGGGGGAATTGTGGAAGTCTGTGCCCGCGGCTGCCCATCCGGCCTCGGGGAACCGGTGTTCGACAAGCTGGATGCCCGGCTGGCCGCGGCTCTCATGTCCATAGGGGCCGTCAAAGCGGTCGAGATCGGAGAAGGGGTCGTGGCCGCCGAGCTGCTGGGAAGTGAAAACAACGATCCGCTGACCCCCGAAGGCTATGCCAGCAATCATGCCGGAGGCATTCTCGGCGGCATTTCGACCGGCATGGAGATTGTCGCCCGCGTGGCCGTAAAACCCATCCCGTCCATTGCCAAGCCCCAGATGACGCTCACCGCCGACGGGCGGCCGGTTCGCATCAAGATCAAGGGACGCCATGACGTTTCCGCTATCCCCCGGATCGTACCGGTCTGCGAAGCCATGGTACTCCTGGTCCTGGCCGATTTCATCCTGCATCCCTTTCCAAGGGGGCTCGCGACACCGAGCTCTTAGCCCCTCGACCGGGTTGGCTGCGATTGGGGAGACTTCGCTATCCCGGTCCGATCGCTCCCTGCTGCTGCCGCGGTCTCCCGTCCCTCACCAGTCAACACTCGCGCTACAGTTTCAGCTTTAGCTGCTCGATCATGCTGTCGGCAAAGTGGATGATGTGGTCACGCTGCTGAGGGCTGGCGTAAGCAATGCACTGGCACCGGATGACCTGGCGGCTCCGGATGAGGAATTCGAACGCGACCTCATTCCAGGTGAGGTGAATGGCAAAGTAAAACGGCTGACACTGGGAATGCTCTCGCTGCATTGGCGAATAGCACTCGGGAGGCAGGTCCATCCAATAGATACCATCCAGTGACGCCGTTTCGGCGGTTTCATCGAGGAAGGCCTTGATCTGATGGAAATCGGAGTCACGCAACTGATCGATGACGTACTGTTTCATCTCAATTCCTTCGCCCCGGTAATTCATGGAAATAGAAGAACTGGAAAAGGTATCGACTCCTCAGGGTTTTCAAGGTAGCATGATTTTGCCTGACCTTCGAATCAAAAGTGATGGCTGCATTTTCCGGTTGTTACCACCACCCGTTCTAAGGCCGGTTAGCGATGAAGAAGGTAATGATATGCCTGTTGATGGTGCTCGCGGTAGCTGGCCAAGGCCTGGCCCAATCCCTGCCGCAAAAATCCCGTAAAGCCGGAATCGTTCGCTACGGAGCTCCCACAACTTCGCCCGACAACAGCGTGAACACCCTTCCCAATCGCACAACCCGCGCCAAAGCCGCTTCCTCTCGCCCTTCGACCCAACCCGAGTACCAACCTCGGCCTTCCTCCCCAGCAAGTCCCACCTCGTCAGCGAGGGCAGTCGTGGAGAAAGGACCGGTTCTGCCGCCGCAAGCGGACCGCCCTTTCGATGGCAACACCGCGACCGTAAACCCCTTTGCCGCCCCGAGCCCATGGCCCGGCAGCCCACTGAGTGCTGCCGTGCCTCTCCAATCCTCAGCGAACCCCTTCAAGCCCGTGGTCCCACCGATCAATCCATTTCAGGGAGCCCCCTCGAATCCCCCGCCGTTTACCCGGACGGTTCCTGGCTTATCGCCCCCTGCCGCTCAGGGCAATCTTGAGCCTCGTCCACCCGGTAATCCAATCCCTTTCAACCCTGCCGGTTCCGTCTGGAATTCCAATTGGAGTATTCCTCATGAAAATCCCTCTTCCTTCGACAACCCGTTGCGAGGGACCTCACCCGGCGTCAAACAGCCCACGGGCGGCTATTAGCAGTGGATCAAGAGTTCCGTATGATGGACGAGGTTCTTTCCATCCCAACTTTGATACCATGCCGATAAGATTTCCCGACCTGCTATGCGATTGGAAAATACTGCTTTCAAGACGATTATTTTGCTTTCGATAAGGCATCCAGCGCAATGGCCTTGCTAACCACGACCAACTGAGAGACATCCTGGATGGTAAGGAGGGAGAACATGAGGATATTAGCCATCAACGGCACGCACCGTCCCAAAGGCACATCTACCCGCCTCACGGAGCAGGCGATGCGAGGTGCGGCAGCCGAGGGTGCCCATACGGAAATGATTCTGCTGGCTGAGAAGGATATCCGGTACTGCACGAACTGCCTGACCTGCTACCGTGATGTGGAGTCCAGAATTGCGCCCTGCACCATTGAAGATGATGTAAACGAGATTCTCAACAAGCTCGCAGAGGCTGATGGTGTGGTCTTTTCATCCCCCGTTCACTGCGGGTTCGTCAGTGCCCGCATGACCACTTTCATCCACCGCACAGCCTGGACCCTCTTGCGTCCGACCGGGGAAATCCTGGGCCTCAAGGGATGCCCGGAGCCGCGGTTGACGGATAAGAGGCGCGCCATTGCGACAATCTTGAGCGCGGGAGGAGTCCCGACCGAGATGAGGAAGTACTGCGATACCGGGTCTCCATGGTTGCAGGACATGGCGGCAGCAATCTGCAATGGCGAATGTGTGGCTGATCTCTATGCCGGTGCCTTCTTCCGCAAAGAGCTTGAAGGGGAAGAATGGAGCAAGATGTATTTCTACCGCGAGCTCACCGACAGTCAACTCGAGCAGGCATATGACTTGGGAAAAGCGATAGTCCGGGCAATCAAAGAGAACAGGGTCCGACCCTACGATCCGTTGCGTCAAATTCAGTCCGTTGCTCAACCGGGTGGTTGAGGCGGCCGTGCTGATCTGCCTGATACCGCCCATCAAGACCGGTCGATCACCATTCTTAGCCCTATTACGCACAATCACCCTGCCATAGCAGGGTATTATGGTTCACAAGGAAGAATTTTTGGGCTATTTTGGACACACGTTTCTTTTCTAAAGGTCCTGAAGGGTCACCCCTGATCGGAATGGCAGTCCAGGATTCTCTGCGGATTGTGGGATCTCGGCTCGACTCCATGGGAACAGCTTCTTTTCCATCACTCGGGATTGAACCATCATGCGGCTCAGGAACAAGACCATCCTTCTTTTCACCGCTGCCGGCGCCCTCATCATCATCGCTATGGGCATCCTCCAGTATGTGTCCCTCCGGGAAGAGAAGCAGCAGACAATTGCTGAGGTCATATCAAGACAACTCGATCATCTGGACTTCGCCCTCACCCGCTTTCTGGAGGAAGTAGAGAGTGACCTTCTAACCCTGGCTGCCGACAAACGAGTTCGCTCGAGGAATGACCAGCATTTCACCAGCTTCATCGAGGCCGACCCAGACTCCTTTGAATACCGCATTGGGGACTTGGAGGCCGAGATCATCGATATCTTGTACGCCTTTCAAGCCAACCATCCCTATGTCAACTCCGCCTACATGGGGCGTGAGAACGGGAGCTTTGTGCGGTCTCACAGACGGGAACGACCAACCCGCTACGACCCCAGAACCAGACCCTGGTACATTCTGGCAAAGGATAATCCCGGCAAAGTGATGAGGACGTCCCCGTATCCTTCGGTTACCGCCAAGGATGTGAACATCGGCGTGGTTACAGCTCTCACAGATTACGACGGAACCCTTTACGGGGTGCTGGGCGCCGATATCACACTGGTCAACCTGACAACCTATATCACCGGCTTCAAGGTCAGCAACGCAAGAAAGATGCTCCTCATTGATGACAACGGGACCGTACTGGCAGCACCTGACGAGAACTGGCTGTTCCGGAAAGTGCCCGATCTTTTTGCTACGGATGCTCAGCAGTTGATGAAAACGCTGCGAGGCAGCGCTTCCCTTGCGACACCGGAGGGACCCCAATACGCCTATGTTCACACCTCACCCGCGACTGGCTGGAAGCTCATCGCCCTGGTTCCCGCCCTGGAGATTGAGAAGGAAATCGAGCGGGTGGTGTTCACCAGTGTGGTCACCTTTTCCCTAGGGTTGGCCCTGCTCAGTATCGTCACCCTGATTGGATTATACCACTATATACTCCGTCCGGTCGGGAGCCTGACCGAGAGCACCCGGTACATCAAACAGAGCGGTGATTTGGGTCATCGCTTTGAGATCGACACCAAGGATGAAATCAAAGAACTCGCGGACGCCTTCAACGCCATGATCGAGGGTCTGAGTTCGTCCGAACGGAAACTCCGGGAATCCCAGCAGGAACTGCAACAGCAGCGAGATCATCTGGAAGAGAGGGTGAAGGAGAGAACGGTCGAACTGGAGAGTGCCAACCAGGACCTGGTCAGAGAAATTGGGGAGCGTGAGCTGGCGGAAACCGCAGTGCGGGATTCGAGACAGCGGCTTGCCCAGATCGTCAGCTTTTTGCCTGACGCCACCTTTGTGATCGATGCGGAAAGCAGAGTGACCGCGTGGAACCGGGCCATGGAAGAAATGAGCGGGGTCCCGGCCGAACTCATGCTGGGCAAAGGGGACTTCGAATATGCCCTGCCTTTTCACAGGGAACGTCGCCGGGTTTTGATTGACATGGCCATGGACGGGGATGTAACGACTCCTGCGGGCTATTTCACAGTCAAGAGGGAAGAAGACGCCATATCCGCTGAAATCCATTTTCCCTCCCTGCGAGGCCAGGAACGCTATCTGTGGGCTGCGGCCCGCAGGCTCTACGACGAATCGGGCAAGGTCGTGGGCGCCATCGAATCGTTGCGGGAGATCACGGAGTGGAAACAAACGGTCGAAGCCCTCAAGAAGAGCGAAAGCCGGCATCGACTGCTGTTTGACAACGCCAAAGAGGCAATTGTGGTAGTACAGCACGAACATTGCCAGTTTGCCAATCCTCAGGCGGAAGCGATCTTTGGCTACACTGAAGCTGAAATCACCTCCAGACCCATCGGCGAGTTCATCCACCCTGAAGATCGGCAGATGGTGATTGACCGTTACACCCGGCGACTGCAAGACGGATCTCCTCTAGACGATTACATTTTCCGAATTCTGGACGGCAAAGGCAACACGCGCTGGACTGAGCTCCGCGTGGTCAGGATCCAGTGGGAGGGTAAGCCGGCGGTGCTCTGTTTTCTGACGGACATCACCGCCCGCATCCTGGCTCAGAAGGAAATCGACATTCAAAAGAGCTATCTGGATCAACTCTTTGCAACCTCACCCGAGGCCATCATCCAGGTTGATGAGCACGAGCGGGTCGTCCGGGTCAACCGCGAATTCCTCTACCTCTTTGGGTACGAAGACCATGAAGTCCTGGGCCGGTCTTTAGATCCCCTCATCATCCCCAATGACAAATTTGACGAATTCAAATCGGTGCGGACTCGCCTGATTGCTGGCGAGAAACTGTTTCACGAGACCCTCCGAAAAAGGAAGGACGGCGCCCTGGTCGAGGTGGCGGTCTCGGGGGCGCCCATCCGCATTGATGGCAGAAGCGCCGGACTCTTTGTCATCTACCAGGACATTCGCGACCGCAAGCGGGCCGAAGAGGCGCTCAAGCAGGCCAAGGATTCCGCCGAAGCCGCCAATCGGGCCAAGAGCATGTTCCTGGCCAACATGTCCCATGAAATCCGCACACCCCTCAACGCGATTCTCGGATTCACCCAGCTTCTACTGCGCGATTCCGACGTTCAGCCAAGCCATCGATCCTCCCTTGAAACCATCAAGCGAAGCGGTGAGTATCTGTTGAAACTCTTGAACGATGTCCTGGAAATGTCCAAAATCGAGGCGGGACGGGCAACGGTCAATGCCGGACGCTGTGATCTCAATGGGCTTTTGGACGACCTGGAGGGGATGTTCGGGGTCCTTGCGGGAGAGAAGGGGCTTTTTCTGGAAATCGTCAGGATGGGGCCCATACCCAGGTGGATATGGGCCGATGAACAGAAGCTCCGGCAGGTTCTCAACAACCTTCTTGGAAATGCCGTGAAGTTCACCGATAAAGGAGGCATCATGCTCCGGGTCGGGACCACGCCAACCCGGAAGCCCGATGAGGATTCGAGGGCAGTCGACGGCAACCCCCTTCGCCTTGTCTTCGAGGTGGAAGATACCGGCCATGGAGTCCCAGAAGGCGATCGAGCAAGAATCTTCTCCCATTTCGAGCAATTGACGATTGGCAGCAGGATGAAGGGCGGAACCGGCCTGGGACTGGCGATCAGCAAGGCCTACGTGGAACTGATGGGCGGCGCGATCACGGTGTCGGGCGAGGTTGGCACCGGAAGTGTTTTCCAATTCGACCTGGTCACCAGGGAACTTTTCGATCAGGTATCGCCACAACCGATACAACGTCAGGTCACGAGCCTCAAGGGGAGTGAACGAGAACGCCGCATTCTCGTGGCCGACGACAATGAGGTCAACCGGGAAATTCTGGTGAGACTTCTGGAATCCGTCGGGTTCCTCGTGCGCGAAGCGGCGGATGGTCGCGAGGCCTGTTCAGTCTTCGAATCATGGCATCCCGATCTGGTCCTGATGGATCTGGTCATGCCCGTGATGGATGGCTTTGAGGCGATTCAGATAATCCGAAGCCGTCCGGCAGGAGAAGGCATCCCTTTAATTGCGGTAAGTGCCAGTGTCCTGTCCGAAGATCAGGAAAGAGTCATGGCCGTCGGCGCGGATGCGTTCCTGAGAAAGCCTTTCACCGGGGAGGAACTTTTTGAGCTCATCAAAAGACACCTTAAGGTCGATTATGTCTATGCGGATGATTCTCTAGCGTCGCCCCAGGCCGAGCAGGAATCGCCCGAACTCACACCCGGTTGGCTCGACCAGCTGCCTGCCGACCTGGTCTTCGCAGTTCAGGAAGCGGCTGTCAGCCTGGACGTGGACCAACTCGAAGAACTGCTCGGGCAGGTGGCCCAACGTGACGCAAAGCTTGCGGAACGGTTCCGCAAATTGATTCAGAGCTATGATTTCCAGGGGCTGCGGGACCTGCTGAAGGGTAACACCAACTGATGCGGCCAATCGGGGACCATGGGATGAGTTCCCGGGAGCGGAAAGTGGACAGTCAAAGGCAACCCTCCATTCTGATTGTGGACGACGTGCCCGCGAACCTCAGCCTTTTGACAGGCATCCTGAAACAGCACGGCTACAAAGTTCGCCCGGCGCCCAGCGGCGCACTCGCGCTCGAGGCGGCCCGGCATGCTCCCCCCGATCTGATCCTGCTCGACATCCATATGCCCATGATGGACGGTTTCGAGGTCTGCAGGCACCTGAAAGCAGATGAGGCTCTCAAGGAAATACCGGTGGTGTTCATCAGCGCCCTCACGGAAACCACAGACAAGATTCGCGCCTTCGACGCGGGAGGAGTCGATTACATTACCAAGCCTTTTGAAGTTGAAGAAGTCCTGGCGCGAGTCAAAACCCACCTGGAACTGAGGCGCACCAGGCGTGAACTGAAGCGTAAGAACAAACGCCTCAAAAAGGCCCTCAGCGACCTCCAGAACACCCAGGTCCGCCTGATCCAATCCGAGAAGATGGCCGCCCTGGGGGTGCTCTCCGCCGGTGTCGCGCACGAGATCAACAATCCGGTGAACTTCATCAAGACCAGCACTCTCAGCCTGCAAAGGGATGTGGATGAGCTGCTGGCAGTGGCGGAACTCGGGGTGTCACTCTGCCGGAATTCGGGCCAACCCGACTGCAAAGAAATTCTGAAGCTGCAGGAAGAGCTCGAATACCAAACGATCCTGGCGGAAATCCCCGAGCTTTTTCGGAGCATTGTCGAGGGGATCCGGCGGACGGAAGAAATTGTCAGGAGTCTTCGCACCTTCGCGCGCCAGGACGAAATGATGAGTAAAGCCGTGGACCTCCATGAGGTCATTGATTCTGCGCTGATCATGCTCCGGAACCGCTATAAGAACATCACCAAGGTGGTGAGAGACTATGGGGAGATTCCACCGATCCCCTGCTGTGTGGGGAAGATGAGTCAGGTGATGATCAATATGCTGACCAACGCCATCGACGCCATCGAGAAGAAGGGAAGCCCCGCGGAGCATCAGATTACCGTCAAAACCGAGGTTCTGGAACGCGACCACCGACTTTATGCCGCTGTCCACCTCACCGATACCGGCATAGGAATTCCGGCAGCCCTGATCCACAAGGTCTTCGATCCGTTTTTTACCACCAAGGAAGTTGGGAAAGGGGTTGGCCTAGGCCTGTACATTACCAGTAACATCATCCGGGAACACAAGGGCACTCTTGAAGTGTCAAGCCAACCGGGACATGGTGCAACGTTTTCGATTCTGCTACCGATTAGCCAGGAGGAGTGATGATGGCGGTTCCCCCACCAGCAGCCAAACCCCGCATTCTCTATGTGGACGACGAACCGGACAACCTCCAGAGTTTCCGCGCCCTGTTTCGAAGAGACTTTGATATCCACTTGGCCGACTCAGCTCTGAAAGCCTTGCAAATTTTGCACCGCGAGACCATTGACGTGCTGGTGAGCGATCAACGCATGCCGGGAATGACCGGGGTCGAACTGCTCGAACGGGTCGCGGAGGAATTCCCGGAAGTTCTGAGGTTCATGCTCACCGGCTACAGTGACTACGATCCCCTGGTGGACGCCATCAACCACGGAAGGATCCAGGGCTATTTTGCCAAACCCCTCAATCCGGGCGAGATCAAACACCGCATCGAGAAGGGGCTGGAAAACGTTTACCTGAAGGCCAGGAACGAGCAACTCCTCGAAGAACTCAAGCAGAGCCAGGACTTCCTGCACGCCATCATCGAAAATATCCCGGATATGATTTGTGTCAAGGATGCCATCAACTTAAGGTTTGTGGATTTCAACCGAGGCGGAGAAGAGCTTCTTGGCTGTTCGCGCCAGGAACTGCTGGGCAAGAGCGACTACGATCTGTTTTCCAAGGAGGAAGCCGACCTTTCCTCGATGCGCGACCGGCAGGTGCTCGCCAGCCGTCAGGTCATGGAAATCCCCGAGGAAACCATAACGACCCGGCACAAGGGACAACGCATCCTGTCAACCAAAAAAATCCCCATCCTGGATGAGACGGGACAGCCTCGATATTTGTTGGGGGTATCAGAAGACATTACGGAAAAGATAACATTGAGACAGAAGGAACAAGGGCTGGAAGCACAACTGCGCCAGCTTCATAAGATGGAAGCAATCGGCACCCTTGCTGGCGGGATTGCCCACGATTTCAACAACATCCTCGCACCCATTTTCGGCTACACGGAAATGGCCATGATGAAGCTGGACAAGACGTCGCGGAGCTATGAGAATCTGGGCGCCGTGCTCACGGCTGCCCAGCGGGCCAAGGACCTTGTCAAGCAGATTCTTACGTTCAGTCGAAAGAGCGAACTGGAACTGAAACCCGTACTGCTTCAACCGGTGATCCAGGAAACCGTCAAATTCCTGCGTTCGTCCCTGCCTTCGACCATCGAGATCCGCCAGCACATCGATGAGCGGTGCGGCGCTATCATGGCCGATTCAACCCAACTGCAGCAGGTCCTCATGAACCTCTGCACCAATGCCTACCATGCCATGCGCGACCGGGGGGGAATCCTCAATCTTGCCCTCTGTCAAGTCGTCCTGATGCCGGCGGATCTTGCCCGGTTGCCTGGCATTGAGCCCGGTCCTTATTTGCGATTGGATATCGGCGATACGGGAATGGGGATGTCTGAAGAAGTCATGGAAAGAATCTTCGAACCGTATTTTACTACCAAGGAGAAGGGGGACGGTACGGGGCTCGGGCTGTCGGTGGTCCATGGAATTGTGACAAGTTATGGAGGATACATCAAAATCTATAGCGAAATCGGAAAGGGAACCGTGTTCAGTACCTTCCTGCCCATGGCCAGAGTCGAACCCCTCCGGGACAAGGACGATCTCTCGCCACCCGTCTCCACAGGTAGGGAAAGGATTCTTCTGGTGGACGATGAGCAGCAGATCGTGGCCATGATGCAGCAGATGCTCGAACATCTTGGGTATTCGGTTACAGCCTTTACGGACAGCACTGAAGCCCTCGCCCACTTTCAGGAACACCCGGCCGAATTCGATCTCATCATCTCCGATCTCACCATGCCCAGGATTACCGGCCGCGAGTTGGCCGGGAAACTCAGAGAGGTCAGAGAAGATGCAAAGATCCTTCTCTGTAGCGGTTTAAGCGAGCGCATCTCCCAGGAGAAAGCTGAGACTCTGGGCATCAAAGGGGTGCTAATGAAACCCATCACCATGTGGGACCTTGCCGTCGTCGTCAGACGAATTATCAAAGGCGACTCCGGCGACATTCCTTGAGAGCTTTGGCAAGCATTCCTGAAAAGGGATCAACATCACGGCTCCCGGCAGGGGTCCCCAACGCCATCCCCAACCTCCTGAAGGGAAAGGGGTTGCGACAAGGGGATCAGGACATCGGCCGGCATGCCCAGGCGCAGTTCATTATCTGCGTTGCACACCATCACCCGTAAACGGTAAACCAGCTTGCTGCGCAGTTCGGTGGTTTCCACCTGCTTCGGCGTGAATTCCGCGGTGGGTGAAATGAACCCGATCCATGCCCGGTAAGTCTTGTTGGGAAAACTGTCGGTTCTGACCTCAGCCCGCATGCCGGGAGCGATTTTGCCCAGATCGGGCTCCGCCACATAGGCCCGGACCCATATGGGATGGTCGAGCGCCAGAGTGAAAACGGGAGTCTGGGGAGAAGCCATATCGCCCGGCTCCAGAATGCGATCCTGGATCACGGCCGCTTCGGGGGCATAGAGTCGCGTGTCGGCCAGTTCTTCCTGCGCCCGCTGGTGAGCCGCTTTGTACATCTGCAGCTGGGCGCGGGCTGCCTCGATATCTTCCTGGCGCGGTCCTTTGACGGCCAGAGTGAGTTGCTGCTGTTCCCGGTCCAGGTTGGCTCTTGCGGTGTTGAGGGCTGCTTCGGCACTGTCCAGTTGCTGTTGGGAGACATACTTGGGGCCCGCCAGAATTCTGGCGCGGCGGTGCGTGAGTTCTGCCTCCCTCAAGGCCGCTTCCGCGGCTCTAACGCGGGCTCTTGCGGACGCAATTTCCTCGGGCCGACTGCCTGCCACCAACCGGGCCAATACCTCATTCTGTGCTGCGACCTGGGCTTCAGCCTGCGCCACGGCCGCTTCATAGCGGACCGGATCAAGTTCCGCCAGCAGTTCCCCCGCCTGCACCCGCTGCCCTTCTTCAACCAGCAGGCGCTGGAGCCTGCCGGCATCGTGGAAAGCCAGTTGGATCTGCCTGATATCGACATTGCCAAAGAGGTGCAGAACCCCTCGAGGTGCTTCCCGCTGCTGCAGATAGCGGTACCCGAAAGCGGCGACGATGCCGAGCACCCCCACCAATGCCAAGATCCTCAGGAGCTTCGCCTTCCTCATTTCAGTCCTGTCTCGAGAAGTTGCGAGTTACGAGTTGCATGTTGTCCATTAGGCTCCGTCCTCTTCGCAGACCGTTCCGGGACGGCCCCGACTCTGCTCAATCGGCCTTGAGCAGAGCGTTCACCGCGACCACATCATCCGCGCAGAGCACCCCGGCAGCCGCCTTCAGCCTCACTCGAGCCATCACCTGGGAGTAGAGTGCCACATAGTAGGTGCGCTGAGCGGCTTCGAAATCGTGGGCCACTTTGAGAAGATCGACCACCGAGCGAGAGCCTATTTCATACCCGGTTCGGGTTGCCTCCAGCGAGGTGCGGCAGGAGGTCACCGCCTGTTGGGCCGCCAGCAGTTCATCCACACTATTTTGCAGCACCAGAAAAGCACTCTCGGTGTCAAGAACAACCTGGTCTTCCAGATCCTTGACGAAATATTCGCTTGCCTTGGCCTGAGCGGCCGCCCGTTTCGTTCTTGCACTGATCTCACCGCCCTCGTACAAAGGCAGCGACACGTTCACCCCGATATGCATCCTGTTGCTCTCAAGACTGGGCAGAAAACTGCCCTTTTCATAGCGATACCCGGCACCAAGATTGAATTTGGGCCAGTGCGCCCGGCGCTGGATCTCAACCTCGTCCTGAGCTGCTTTCAGCTGTTCGCGCGCCTGGCTCAGCAGGGGCTGATTTTCCCTGGCGATACGCAACCACGGCTCGACCTGGCGCGGGTTGGGCCCCTCGGGTGCAAAGGGTCCCACGTCGGCCAGCGGTCCCACGGCTTGGTGAGTGAGCCGTTCGAGGCGCTGCCGGGCAATCCGGCTGGCATTCCGGGAACGGATCAGGGTGGCTTCGGCAGCATCCAGACCGGCTTTGGCTTCCTGAACCGCAATGATGTCACCACTGCCAACCTTGAGAAATGCCGCCGTCTGATCGAGGACGGTCTGCAGGAGCTCTTTTTGAGCGCGCGACACCCGCTCATCGGCCTCAGCCCGCAAAACCCCGAAATAACCGTCCGCCACTTCGGTGATGAGATCCTGTTCGGCCGCCAGCAACGCCGCCTGCCCCGCCCGGATCAGGGCATCCGCCTGGCGCACGCCAACCCAGGCCTGACCGTTGATGACCGGTTGCGTCAGCGTTACGCTGTAGCTGGCGTCATAATAATCATCCTTGAGGGTTGCCAGGGGGAGCCCGAAGTCTTCTCCAAAACCCTTCATATCGAGGCTTGCCCCACCCACTCCACCGCTGCTGTTGAGACGCGGCAGGAGATTGGATCGTGCCAGGGGCAGCGAGGCTTCGTCGGCCTTCAGGAGCGACCGGGCCCGGGCCAGAGCCGGACTGGTTGCAGCGGCCTGCCGATAGACTGCCGCCAAGTCATCAGCCGCGGCCACCGGCAGCTGTATTATCGACATGACAAGGGTGGCCATCACCCCCCAGACCATCGTTCTTAACGCCGCACCCCATGGCCTCATGAATCCCTCCCCCATGTCGGAAAGGGGCAATGGCTTTCCGCAGCCGGCAAGCCATCCTCACCCCTGGGTGAGGGCATTTTTACACTGATTCATGATTCGATCACAAATGCTTTTCAGGCCCCCGGGCAGGGAGAGGGCCTGAAAAGGCTGACCTGCTGGCTTCAATCCTCCTTGACGGCAGCCAACCAGTGAACCAAGGCACGATTGAGGATGGATTCGGCCCGCACCACATCCAGGCGGTACTTTTCCGGAATGAATGCAAGGTCGGCAACCATGACCTCGCCCTGCCAACCCACGAATGGACAGGAAGTGAGCATAGGGGAAGCCAACAGCGCCAGCATGGCATAAGCATGATTGAGAAGCCGTTTGCAGCGCTTCACCTTGATTCCCTGGGACGCAAAGTTGTTCGCGAACAGTCGTATGCCTTTGAAAGGAGCGGCGGGAGGGAAATCTTTGGGGCTGATCCCGTCACGTCGGAGGAGGTAGTAGGGGGCAATGAGGTCCAGATGGACATCACGGGATGATTTTCCCGGAGCCGGCGCGCTGAGCCGCTGGAGAATGGGGGCAAGTTTCTGTGTTTTGGGATCGAAATCAATCAGGAGCGGGCCTTTTCGCTCGCCCCCCAGCCAGCTCTCGAGTGCCTGCCGAATTTCGGGCAGCACCAGCAGCACCAAATGCCGGCGCTGCCAGCGCGAACCGGCGTCGAGCAACTCGGGAGCCAGTTCTTCAGGGCTCTTCACCTGAATGACCAGGAACCCGCGAGGCGGCTGGCTCAGCACCTTCGCCAGGCTTTGCGCCACTTCTCGCCCGTGGCGGGCAACGCCGGTCTCCGCCGCGGTCACTGCATCATCATCAATAAAGGCCACCGCTGCTGCCTGGCAAATATCATCGACGGCAACGACCTCCAGAATCTGCCGGGCATGGTCAAAGGGTCGATGGAGGCCGCTCCATTCTTCGAAGGTCAGCACCTGGAGCTCATCTTTGAGGGCCTCCGGCAGGCGTTCGATCCCGCCCTCCCCGACGAGGTTTTCTCGAGGGATGATCACCGTTCGGCAGCCGGCATTGAAAGCGGTCTCTATTTTGAGCGCGAGCGCCCCCACGGCGCTGACGCGGCCCCTGGTGTCGATTTCGGCCGTCATGGCGACGTCTCTTCGAACCTTCTTGCCGGAAAGCTGCGAGGCGAGCGCCAAGGCAATGGCACCCCCGGCAGAAGGTCCGTCCTTGCGGGTTGAGCCTCCCATGAAGTGCAGGTGAATGGGCTCACCGGCAGCTTTGACGCCGATTTTCAGGGCTTCGGCGCAATTGAAAATGCCGGTGGTAGCAACTTTACGGCTTTCGTCCATGATTCGTTCAATATTGCCGGTGGCGTTGACCACGCTCAAGAAACCGCGCTGGCCCTTCTCCCCGGTCGCGCCTCCCCCCATACGGGTGGCCTGAATCGGGATGATTGCGCCGATACCCCGTTCCACTTCGACCCCGAGAGCCAGCGCCTCCCCCACCGCATCTTCGGGATTGATCTGTCGCGGGCGCGTCGGCTCTCGCAGGTACTCTTTAATCCGGGCCCGACTGACCTGCACCGCCTGAAGCCCCCGCCCGAGGATCTCTTTGCGCTGCAGACGCAGGAAAAGGGTCCGGAGGACGCGCTCCAGCTCCCGAACGCCCGCCTCATAGGTGTAATTGCGGATGAGATAGCGGAGCAGATCGGCTTCCTCTGACGGATCGAACCAGATGATGTCTTCAGTGATCTGGTACTTGCTTCGCAGCCGCTTGATCAAATGTTCTCTGGCGATGACAACCTTTTCCTCCACACTGTACTGGCTCAGGGTGATCACTTCGCAGCGGTTGACCACCACCGGCGGGACTCCGTCGAGAGTGTTTGCCGTGAGGAAGAAATGGCAGTTGGACAGGTCGATATCAATGGTGGTTTCCGTGTATTTGTCGTGGAACAGGTGATTCTGCTCCGGATCGAGGATCTCCAGCAGGGTGGCAATGGCGAATTTCTCCGTCTTATCGGCTTCGTCCAGGATGAACAGGCCGTTCATGGCCTCCATCTTGATCAGTCCCTGGACGATAGCACCCGGCTTGGAACCCTCATAGGTGAAGCTGTGGCCGCGCATATCCGCTTCGTCCCGCATGCCGCCGAGGGAAACCTTGTGGTAGGGAATGCCCAGATTTTGAGCGATGGAAATGGCAAGCGAGGTCTTCCCAACCCCCGGCGGGCCGACCAGAAGAAAGGCACTGCCGGTTCGCTGCCAGGAACGAGTCCCGTTTTCGTCGAAACCGCGGTAGCGCCAGATAAGGTTGGAGAAGAAGTCGCAAAGCATCTCTTTCGGGGTCTGAAGGCCGTAGTGGGAGCGGTTGAGCGCCTCTTCAAAGGCCTCCGGCGTCACCTGGATCCTGCGGATTCGTCCCCACGGGATGGCGAGGAGCGTTTCGATCAGTTCGCTGTATTTGGAACCACTGTGCCCCACCGCGTTCTGCTTGTTCTTGTCAATGGCGGCAATCACCTGCCGGGGAACGGCGGGATTGTTGCGCGCCTCCTCGATCCGCTCCTGCAGGCTTCTGGTTGGGACCTCGGGGGTCCTTGCCACCTTTGCCAGGGTCGCCGGTGGAGAGCGGATGAGCCGCTCCTCCGAGGTGCCCTCGAGACGCGCGAACAGGGCGCTGCTGAACCGCTGCAGCAGCTCCTCCTGAGATTCCGCATCGATCGTGGTCTCGGGAAAATCCAACTCCCGGAAAAGATCCACCAGGCCCCATCGATCCATGAACGCTCGAAAAACCTCGGCCGTATCCTGCTCACTCCTCTTGATGAGCAGCGCAAAGAGCCTGAGAGCCAGCATGAGATCTCGCGTTCGGTGCAGGAGTGAGTGCGTCGTGTCCCGGCTCTTCCGGTAAATCTCACCCAGGATCCGGCTCTTGAGCTCCACATCGAAAGCCGGAAAGGCTTCCTGGAGCAGGTTGTCGGGGTAGTCCGCCAGGGTTGTTACCAGGGTATTGAAGATGTCTCCCACGAACGGCTCGAGACCCTGCGACGCTTCGGCCGCGTCAAAGAGGGCGAGATACGGCAAACCTTTGAGGCCGTTCATTTCGTCGGAAAGAGCATGGCGCAGCATGCGATAGCAAGTGGGATCACTGCGGCGGCGATCCTGAGCGAAATCGACGTCCGTCTGAATCACGTCGCGTTCCTTGTGCGAGGGGTAGAGCATATGCTCAACTTCATGCCGCAGCAGGAATTCGGTAAAGGCGAGCATTTTCTGCTCTTCCCGGGAACCATCCCCCAGCCTCGCATCGGGATCAGTCGGGAGCACGAAAGAGAGAAAATCAAAGACCCGCTCGTGGATCTTGATGGTCCAGCCCTGTTCCATGGGGACAATGATGCTCACCGTTCTGATCCGGTTGTTCTCGTCTTCCATGCGGGCAATGACCAGTCGCTCCAGCAGGTGCCCCAGTTTAAGAGGATCGGTTCCCTTCTTGGATCGAAAATAGGGGAGGACCCGACGGCTCACAATGGCCCGCAGCAATTGCACGACACTCCTTATCCGCCCCTCATCGGGAAGCGGCAGCGTCGCCAGGATGGCATGGTTGAATTCCATGGGAAACATGTTCTGCTCCACCTCTTCTCAGGCTCACGTCTGATACAACTGCCAGCACCACCGGGTTGCCTTTATTTTACACTGTCTCAACACCATTGAAACCGCTTTTACCGGAAACCTGCGCGCCCCGGTTCTGCGATGTTCCATGGCACGGTCCGAGGTCACAAACAAAAAGAAGCCCTGGAATTCCGTCAATTCCAGAGCTTCATTAGTGGGTTGGTATGGGGTTGGACTATATCCGCCCGCAGCGTTGCAACAACACTCTTTGGACGATTCAGGACTTACGAGATGCAACAATCGTCATAGTGGCCACTCGTCAGAAGAATTTCAATATCGATCGGATCCAGTTCCTCCGTCACTTCCTGCCCCGCCTCACGCCCCCAGTCGACCGCGAGCCGGTCTGAGTGAACATCCCCGCCGCCACCTACGAGATCGGCCATTGACTCAACTCCCAGATCCGTCATCCAAAGCGGCCGCCCTTCCTTCCTCAAGTCATCAATCTTGAGTTCCATGACACCCTCCCGCTATCTGCCAATCCTGATTGGATTCCGTGTTTTCCTTCTCTTGTCAGCCATTCGCTTCGTGGTTTTAAAGTAAGACCGCAGATTATTATGTCAACCATAACATAATATTTTGACCGTCCGCCCGGGTATTCTTCCCACCCCTGAGGTCCCCTTCAGGCGCCATGAGCGTTTGGAATTGCAGGACGGGAAAGGCATGACAGGGTTGACGGGCGCACAAGCCGGCGGCGAAATCCCTCCATCGCCCAGGCGATGGAGGGATGGGATCCACCGGACCCGCGCCAGCCACGCAAACCCTGCTGACGGCAGGTGGCTACGTCTGATCGAGCGGGATCAGCACTCCGGGATTCCTGCCAAACTGGATACAGGACGGGATTGACGGCAGCAGCAAATCGACACTCTTGCGCCGTTGCTTGGACATGCTGTCATGGTAGGTGACGACGTGCCGCTTGCCCTTGACCCACAGGTTGAATTCATCTCCAAAATGGTAGTCCTTGGCGAGGTCCTTGCTGAGGGCAATGATCCTGCCATGATCCTTCGGCGTGATCCGCAGTGAGGATGACGTGATCCCACGGGTGGAACCGGTACACTTGGGATGGTTGGCGTAAGCCGATACCATCACATAATGAATGGGAGCATTGGGTCGGAGAAGATCCGGTGGGATGCTCATGGTGGTCTGCTCACAGATTGTGGCGGCCAAGAAATACAGGCTCATCATCTTGACAATTTTTAACATCTCTGTTGCTCCTACTGTGGTGTTCCGCTCATCTGAGAAATGAACGAAAAATCGACGGACTCTCACTCTCGGAGTGTCACTCTGTTAAAAATCGATCAACGGTGATACCTTTTCTCTTTCAAAGGTCGCACTGGCTACAGCAGCCGTGTTGATCAGGGGATGGGGCTCTCACCCATCAAAGACTTAAAATCTCCCTCCTCCCATAAAAAAAATAGCCTGCGTTTCCCGATACTCCGGGGAGAAACGTAGGCCGCTGATTAATTGCTTCAGTTTTGGTTATTCTGGACTCGCCGACTTCTCGGGCAGGCAGGCGGAAAAACAGTTCGCACCATCCCTTGAAAACGCCTGCCGCTCATACCACCTCGCCTCTCAGCAGTCCCTAAACCGGGTCCCGTTTCGTCTTTAACCGGACCCCCCTGAAGCAAAACGGCGTGATCCTATCGCAGGAACAAATCAGTGTCAACTGCTTTCGTAAAGGATGAGGAATCTTCTCGCTAAACACTTGCCTGGAGCCGCTTCCCACATTTTGGCAAAGTCTCTCTGCCAAGCATGGTCAGGATCCCGGCGAAGCAGAAAATGGCAAGCGCCATCATGGTGGCGGGCAGACCGTAGAGTGGCAGGATAACGAGCGAGGCAATGAGGACCCCCCCGGTAGCACCGAGAAGGTCCAGGGCGTAAAGCCCCGGCCCCGTTGCCGCGGAATAGCCGGGAAGCTTCGAGAAAGAGAGTACGCCAAGGGTAAAATGAGAGCCCCCCAGGATCCCCGCCGCAAGGGCCAGCAAAGGGAAAATGGCGCTTAGCGGCCGCGTCACCGGCGGGCTTGCCTGAAGGTCTCGGTGAAGCAAGGGCAGTAACGCGAGAATCCCGAGCAAGAAGAGGCTCAGGAGGGCTTGCGTCACAACGAACCCCTTCCAGGGGCGGGTGAGCTTCTCGGAGAACACAGTAAGAATCCCCGTTCCCAGACTCATCCCTCCCATGAATGCCGCGATGATCAAGGCCAGTTGCCGGTAGAGGAATCCTTCGAGAATCTGAAAACCGAGCAGCAGGATCATTTCGAGCACCATTCCGGTTCCACCGACGATCAACACATTCAACCCTATCACCCTGCTGCCCCTGCGGCTGCGGCACCTGCCCAGAAGCACGATCCCCACGCTCAAAGCGCCGACTGTGATCCAGAAAGGCAGCCGTCCCACTCCGGCAAGCGCCAGCAAGGCCTCGCCGAGTCGAGGATGAATTTGGCCCGCTGACACTGCCAGACCATTGAAATAACAGGTTGGTTCAAAATCCCGATTCAATGCCATCGGGTAAGGTTGATCGAGGAGGGATTGCAGGTACCTCAGACGGAGCGGATTCAAATAGTCGAACAGATAGTACTCCCGAACAAAGTGCAGATCGAGTCCGCGCTCGGTGAGCCGCTGGATCAGAACCGCAGGATCTGCCGTCAGGTTTTCGAGCCGATGGCTGGCACAATAGCGGGCGCTTTCTCCAGGGATGACGAGCACTCCCGCAAAAACGCTGCGCAGCGTGGCCGCGACCGAGCGAAGCAACCGGGTTTGGGTGGGCCCGACCATATCGGGCGAGGAACTGATGGCAAAGGACAGGATTCCATCATGGGCCAGGATTCTTGCCAGGCGAGTGAAGCATTCCACGGTATAAAAACGGTTCATTTCGGCGTTAACCGGATCGCCAAGATGCATGATGATTACGTCATAACGGGAATCGGCAGTCCGCACAAAGCTGCTCGCATCGGCATGAAAGAGCAGGACGCGCCGGTCACTGAGCGCCGCGGTGGTCGATCTCGGCAAGAATTCTTCTGCCAGTTCAATCACTTCAGGGTCAGGTTCCACATAATCCACTCTCTTTATCCCGGGATGCTTCAAAATTTCCGGGAGGAGCCCCGCCACCCCGCCACCGATGAGGAGCACCTGCCGGGGCTCACGATGCTGCAGCATGGTCAGATGGACAGCATATTCAGAAGTCTGGAGGTCGGGGGCCGAAAACAGGAGCAGGCCGTTGGCGAATAGACTGAACTGGTCCGAGTCGGCAAGCAACGCCAGGTTCTGATAAGGGGTATCGCGCACCGCCAGCAGCCCGGCACCCCACTGCCACTGGCGGCTCTGCCGATCGAGCTCCCCGGAGTGCACCAGCGCCCCGGCAACCAGGGCCGAACCGAGCAGCACCACCCCCAGGGCTCCAGGACATCTGAAGGAAAGACCACCCTGCCAGCCCTGCAAGAACCCCGCGAGCAACAGCACGAGCAGGGCGATGAGCAGGGCGGCATGGAAGACGCCGGCATGGGGCAGCAGGATAAAATAGAAAAAAAGGCCTCCCATGGCGGCACCCATGGCTTCACCCAGATACATCACCAGGGGCTGCCCTGACTCCTGCCCCGACACGGCGGCGAGACCGGTCCACGAAAGCCCGAAGAGCGCTCCCGAAATAAGACAAAAGAGGCCGGTCCCCACGAAGACTATCCCGACCATTGCAAACGGCCCGATCATTTCCCCCGTAGGTACCGCCCAGATGATTCGGGTGGCTCTGATCCACAGGACCGATACCGGCAGAAGCAGCCCGAACAGCGCCAGCACCACCGGCAGAAAGCTGGCATGGCAGGCCAGTCTCACGCCGCAGCGTCCGCCGACCGTGCTTCCCAGGGCGGTCCAGAGCAGCCAGGCAGCAAAGATCAGTCCGATCGTCAGTTCGTTGCCGTAAAAGAGCACCAGGAATTCTCTGAGAATGATGATCTGACCTGTGGCGGAGACAAACCCGCAGGCGGTTATGATGGGAAGAAAAAACAACAATTTCCCCGTTATTCTGCACTGTTTAACCATGACCCTTGATCTCTGTCCCCTATCACAGCAAGAAAAACCCGAGGGATGTCGACAGCAACGGTGGAAAATTCACAGCCATTGTGGCATAGAACCAGATGGATGGAAAAAGCTTCTTTGTAGTCAGTAGCGCAGCAGGGAATACCAGTCAGAGGCTGCAGGAGCAACTCGATGCGGAAAACCACTCGGTTTGGGCCATTCTTCTTGGGGACGAGTCTGCTGGCCCTGATGATTCCCGTAACGGCTGCCGCCACCCAGGTCCATGTGCCCTCCGAGGGGCTTTATGTCCATCAGATTGCGCACCTCTTCTTCGCCCTCTCCATGGCCATTCTGCTCTATTGGCTGCGACAGCGTCAACTGGTGAGGGAACGCGGCTGGCGTCTCATCCAGCTGGCAGCACTCTTCTTCATTATCTGGAATGTGGATGCTTTCTTGGTCCATATCCTGGATGATCGCAGCGATCTCTTTCGCACCATCGATGCTGGGACCTGGCACGCTTCCATCGAGTTCGAGCGCAAGGTCGAACTTCTCGCATTATTCTACTACCTCGGCAAGATGGATCACCTCCTGTGCGCACCGGGCATGATCCTGCTCTATTTCGGCCTGCGCAACCTGCTCCACGAAGCCCAGCGCCATCCGGAATCCCACGGGATAACGGCAACCGGGAATGAGCACCTGCCACCATCCCCAGCTCCAGACCGATCCTTGTCCTGCTCTGATCAAGGGTGACGTCATGAACTTACCCTTATTGCCCGTGTGGATCGCCGATCTTCTGGGTTCCGCCCTCATGTGCTGTTTCGCGCTGCTGGCGATGCAGGTGGCCTCGCGCCTCCGCCGTACCGATCCGAACAACGTGGTCTGGACCTACCTCCTGTGGCTCTGTTACGCCCTGACCGCATTTGCTTTGTCGCGCTCGGTCGGGCATATCGCCAGACGCCTGCTTCTCTCGCTCGGCTGCCAGGACCTTTGGCGTTCCCTGCAACCTGTCAGCGGCGCCGTGAATTCCCTCCTGTTTGTGGTCGTGGCCTCGTTCACACTGTTTTTCGAGCGGGTCTGGAGGATTTACCAGGAGATTCTCGCCGACAAGCGAGCCCTTCAGACAGCCCACGGCGAACTTCTCTATCTCAACCACCATCTGGAACGGCTGGTCGAGGACAGAACCCGCGAGCTGAGCGTATCCGAGCGCAAGTATCACCGTATTTTTGAAACCTCTCAGGACCTGATCATGGTAACGGCGGCGGATGGTCTTATCCTCGACCTGAACGATGCCGGAACCAGGATGCTTGGGGTTTCTTCGACCGCCCAAGCGGTCGGCAAGCTCCGGTTCAAGGACTTCCTGGCCAACGAGACCGAATGGGACGAGCTGGCGGCACGGCTGATGCGGGATGGCGCTATCAGCAACGCCGAACTCCGTCTGCAAGGGCTTGACAGACGCTCGTTCCCCGCGCTGACCAGCGCCAAGGCGGAACAGCCGGAACCGGGCGCAGCCTCGGCCGGGATCCACTTTCTCATCAAAGACATCTCGAAGCGACAGGTCATGGAAAAGCAGCTCCTCCTGGCCGACAAACTGTCATCTATCGGCCAGCTGGCGGCCGGCGTTGCCCATGAGGTGAACAACCCCCTGGGCATGATCCTCGGGTACACCCAACTGCTCATCCGGGGAGAGCAACCGGGGACCCAGCGCTATGATGATCTCAGAACGATCGAGAAACACACCCGCACCTGCAAGACCATTGTTGAACGACTCCTCAATTTTGCCCGCAGCACGCAGACCCTCAGGGAGCCGGGAGATATCCACCAGCTCATCGACGAGGTACTCAACCTCCTGAAGCATTCCCTGGAAATGGATCAGATCGTTCTCGAAAAGGATTACGACGCCCGGGTACCATTGTTGCCGCTGGATAAGGGAAAGATGCGGCAGGTCTTCATGAACCTGCTGGTGAATGCCCGGCAGGCAATTGGCAAGCAGGGAATGATCAGGCTCGCTACACACTTTGATGCCGATCTCAAAGAGGTCATGGTGCAGGTACAGGATAGCGGCTGCGGCGTTCAGCCGGAGCATCTGAACCGGATCTTCGATCCCTTTTTTACCACCAAAGCAACCGGCGACGGCACCGGCCTTGGTCTCTCGGTGAGCTACGGCATCGTCCAGGACCATAAGGGGCAAATCCTGGTAACCAGCGCCCCCGAAAAAGGGACCACCTTTACCGTCATTCTTCCCATCCTCGCTCTTGAAACGGATCAGCCATCATGAAAGAAACCCTCCTGGCCGTCGACGATGAACAAGATCTCCTGCTGCTGCTCAAAAGAACCCTCGAACCCGAGCTGGACTGCACGGTGGAGACCGCCCTGTCGGGAAGGGCCGCCATTGATCTCGTCCGGGAACGACCCGTTGACCTGGTTCTGGCCGATATCAAGATGCCCGATATGGATGGTTTGGAACTCCTGAAACAGTTCCGCCAGGAATACCCCTGGCTTACCGTGGTCCTGATGACCGCCTACGGCTGCATCGAACTCGCCGTAGAAGCGATCAAAGCGGGGGCCTACGATTTCATCACCAAGCCCTTCGACCATGACAACCTGGTGCTCACCCTCCGAAAGGCGCTCGAACGCAGCCACCTGCTGCGGGAAAACCTGCGGTTGCAGCGTTGTGTCCAGGACGAATCGGCGTTTCAGAATCTGGTAGGCAGAAGCCGCACCATGCAGCGGGTTTATGAAGCCATCCAGATGGTGGCCAAGACTGATCTCACCGTGCTCATCACGGGTGAATCGGGCACTGGCAAGGACCTGACGGCGCGGGCCATTCATGCTCTCAGCAGCCGGGCGCGCCAGCCCTTCGTGGTAGTCAACTGCCCGGCCGTCCCTGAACACATTCTCGAGAGCGAGCTCTTCGGCTACCGCAAGGGAGCCTTTACTCATGCCACCCAGAACCGGATCGGCCTCTTTCAGGAGGCTCACGGCGGCAGTATCTTTCTCGACGAAATCGGCGATATCAGCACCTCGATCCAAACCAAGCTGCTGAGAGTCCTGCAGGAAAAGGAAATCAAACCCCTCGGCGATAACCGCTCGATCCATGTCGACGTGAGGGTGCTCGCCTCGACCAACCGGAATCTCGAAGAGAAGATCCGACTGGGTGAGTTCCGGGAAGATCTTTATTACCGCCTCAACGTGCTGCCCATCGTGCTGCCCCCGCTGCGCGAACGCCGGGAAGACATTCCGCCCCTGGTCGACCATTTCCTCTCCAAGCGATGCGCGGAATTGGGCAAACCAGCCAAAACCGTCTCCCCGGAGTTGATGAACCTCTTCCTCAAGCACCCCTGGGAAGGCAATGTCCGCCAGCTGGAGAACATCATCCTCCGGGGAATCCTCTTTGCACCCCAGGATCAGATCCGGCCCGAAGATATCGGATTTGATCAGCCCCAGCCAGGCCCCCACCCTGCTCCAACCATCGACCATGCGCAAAGCCTCTACCGCGAAGCCAAGGAGGAGACCCTCCGCCGGTTTCATCTTGAATATCTGGGGAACGTGCTCGAGGCGGTGCATGGCAATGTTACCCAGGCGGCGCTGCGGTGCGGTCTGGAACGGCAGGGGCTACAGCAAATCATGAAACGCTACGGCATCCGGGCGGAACCTTACCGATCCGGCGGCCAGTCTTCCTGAACATAACTGCAGGAGGCTTTCAGGGATTGGGGAAGGCTCTCGGCAACCCCACCTCCCGGCTTGCCCCCTGAAGTGACCGGCAACCACCACCCCCACCTCCCCCATCCCCCATCCACCGCGCTACTGGTTGGCCTGGAGAAAGCTGGTGAGACTTGCCGCGTCTTCCACATTGAGCACCTTGGCGCCGCGGTTGATGCGCCGCATGAGCCCGCGCAGCACTTTTTTCGGTCCTATTTCCACAAAGCACTGGTGACCATCGGCAATGAGCCGTTCGATGGATTGCTGCCAGAGCACCGGGCTGCATACCTGATCAATCAGTTTTTCGGCAGCCTGAGCGGCCCTTGCCAGCGGCAGGGCATCCACGTTGTTGATCACGGGAATCTGCGGCTCCCGGAACGTACAGGCGCGCACCACGGGTTCAAACTTCTCACGGGCCAGGCGCATACACCGGCTGTGCCAGGGACCGCTGACGTTGAGCTTCATGCATTTCTTGGCCCCGGCGTCTTCACTCATGGCAATTGCCTGTTCCACAGGATCGACGGGGCCAGTGATGATGATCTGCTCCGGACAGTTGATATTGGCAATCTCCGCCCCGCAGAGCTCACAGATATCGCTGAGTTTGTCTCGAGGAAGCTCCATAACGGCGGCCATCGCTCCCGGTTCCTGTTGCGATGCTTCGTGCATGTACAACCCGCGCCATCGCACCAGCTCCAGAACCTCTTTGAGATCCAGAACGCCGGCCGCGTAGAGGGCGCTGTATTCCCCCAGGCTGTGACCGGCCGCCGCCACCGGATAGATCTCGTGCAGCTGCATCACGGTATGGCAGGCCAGGTTCACCACCGTAATGGCCGGTTGAACATTCTCGGTGAGCACCAGAACTTCCTCCGGACCCTGAAAGCAGAGCCGGGCAACATCCATCTGTAGAATTTCACTGGCTTGGGCAAAAAGCTCGCGGACCTCGCTGTAGCTCTCGTAAAATTCCTGTCCCATCCCCACATACTGTGAACCTTGACCTGGAAAGAGGAAGACCCAGTCTTGCATACCCATCACTCCTTCGGGCTCTTGAACAGCCGCAGCAGACATCCCAATGCCGGGATTGGGCATGCTTGTATTCGCCTCCCCAAAGCTTGTCAAGCCGAATATGGCATCACGCCGCCGCGGACTTGCGACTATCCGGGAGCAACTGGCATGCTTTCTGGTTATCCCGAGATTGGCACGGCCTGGAAAGATGCCCGAAGCAACCATGCCCCCAGCAGCCATGAAAAATGGTTCGCCTTTTTCCCGACTATTGGTAAACTTGGGGTTCTCAGAAGAGGCCCATCTGGACCGGCAGGGTGAACCTGTCGCTCAGGCTCGCAACCTTGGAGGGGTAGTGATGCAGAACAAAGCGTGTTTCTGGACCATAGGGCTCCCGTTCGTAACTCTCTTGATCTTTTTTACGATTGTAACATCGGGCTTTGCCGCAAGTTCCCCGATGAGCCTGGTGCAGTCCGGAACCGACCGGGCGCTCGAAATTCTCCGCAGTGCGCAATCGGGGAGTGCCCCGAGTCTGCGCGAACGCCGCAGCGAGATCCTTAAGATCGTTGATGAATACTTTGACTTTCAGGAGATGGCCAGGCGCTCCCTCGGGCGTCCCTGGAGGGATCAGTCCCCACAGCATCAGCAGGATTTCGTTGAGCTCTTCAAGCAGCTCCTCTTCAACAATTACGTCGGTCGCGTGGAAACCTACACCGGGACCAACGAACGAGTGGTCTACGACACGGAACGGATTGAGGGTGACTACGCCCTCGTGAAAACGCGAGTGCTCGACTTCAAAAACACTAATGTGCAGATCGACTACCGGCTGAAACTGATCCGCGGCCAATGGAAGGTCTACGACGTGGTCGTCGAAGGGGTCAGCCTGGTGGACAACTATCGCGGACAATTCAGTTCCATTCTTACCAATCGATCCTTCGAATCCCTCCTCAGCCAGTTGCGGGAAAAGGTGGCTGCGCAAGAGGGTACGCTGTGATCTCCTGATCGGCTCCGGTAAGCGGGAGAGCGCACCATGACGACAGGTCCCGAGGGCCATCGGCAGCGGCTTCGCGAGCGATTTCGGCGAAGTGGTCTGGACGGCTTTCACGACCACGAAGTGCTCGAACTCCTGCTCACCTTTGTTATTCCGCGCAAAGACGTCAAGACCGTGGCAAAGGACCTGCTGGATCAGCTGGGGAGCCTGCCCGCGGTCTTTGATGCGCCCTTAACCAGGCTCAAGGAAGTCGATGGGATCGGGGAACAGGCGGCAACCCTCATCACCACTCTTCCCCGCCTTTTTGATCGCTACCAGCAGGACCGCTGGAATCAGCACCAGAAGGTGCTCACCACCGAGGACGCGGTGCAGCGGCTGCGGCCCCTGCTGGGAACGGAACGCAGTGAAGTTTTCTGCATTATCGCGCTCAACAGCCAGAATGTGGTGCTGGCCGTGCAGCCCGTCCAGAAAGGGAGCCTCAACCGCACGGCGGTATTCCCCCGGCTGGTGGTGGAGGCGATTGTCAAGCACCATGCGACCGCGGTCATTCTGGCGCACAATCATCCGGGCGGTGATCCTCAACCCTCCGCCGCCGACCGGCAGCTCACCCGCAGGTTGAAGAAACTCTTGAATGACCTCGATATTCATGTCCACGACCACATCATCATCGCCGGCCCCTGCCATTTTTCCTTTGCCGAACATGGAGAACTGGAATGAAGGAACCGTTCATGGATGCCATCGTCGTTCACGAATCCGGCCGGAAGGGTGACTGGAACAGCCTTTCGCTCGATAAGGCGGCGCTGCCGACCGTGAACCCCGGGGAGGTACTGGTGAAGGTGGAAGCCTGCTCGGTCAACCGGGCGGACCTGCTGCAGCGGCGCGGACTCTACCCCCCTCCCCCAGGAGCTTCCCCCATCATGGGGCTCGACTTTGCCGGAGTGGTGGTGGAAAAGACTCCCCAGGTGGCTGACTGGCACCCTGGCGACCGGGTCTTTGGTATCATTGCCGGCGGCGGGTACGGTCGCTATGTGGCGGTAAGGGCCGATCACCTGGTTGCGATTCCTGACAATCTGGATTTTGTCGGGGCGGCCGCGGCGGCGGAAGTGTTCTTCACCGCCTTTTTCAACCTCTTTGGGGAAGCTCGAGCCGGTGCCGGTGAAACCCTGCTGGTTCACGGAGGGGGAAGCGGGGTGGGAACGGCCGCCATCCAACTGGCCCATGCTCAGGGCGTGACCACGATCACCACCGCCGGTTCTCAGCAGAAGCTCGAACGCTGCCTGGATTTGGGGGCTGATTTCGGCATCAACTACCAGACCGAGGACTTTGCCGCCCGCGTCCTGGAATTCACCCAGGGCCGTGGGGTCGATATCGTCCTGGACTGGATTGGCGGCCCTTACCTCAGCAAGCACCTCGAGATTCTGAAACCCCAGGGTCGTCTCGTCATCATCGGCCTGATGGGGGGGGCCAGGGCGGAAATCAACCTGGCCACGGTGGTCGCCAAACGGCTGCGCCTGATCGGTTCGATGCTGCGCGTTCAGTCCCCGGAAGCAAAGGCTGCCCTGACCAGAAGCTTTGCCGCACAGGTGCGACCCCTCCTCGCAGCCGGCAAAGTACGACCCGTCATTGATCGGGTCTTTCCCCTCGAAGCCGTCGAAGAAGCTCACCAATACATGAAAGACAACCGTCATTTCGGCAAGATCGTGCTGGTGTGGCAGTGACGAGCGATGGCCGGAACCGTCTGCAAGGGGTTTCCGCATCCGGAAGCAGGCTCCAGCCCGCCGCGAGCTACGATGCAAACAAGCCCGAGTGCCGGGAAGATGGTTCCGGATCAGATCTCGAACGAGTTATTCCTTTCGTTTCCATCGTTCGTTCACTGACTACAACCCCGTCCACTGAATCCTCGAACCCCCACCCTGCCCACAGCAACAGGGCTATTTTGTTCCCTTCCCATCGTATTATCGGTCGCATCTGCACCCATTGCGACAGGTTCTGAAGCCTTCCAGGAAGGCCTTGCCGACTGCCGACCGGGGGCATGCCGCGAGGCTCCCGGACCGGCCACAAAAACTGGAACGAGTATTGCTTTAGGGTCACATTCCGGTTAGGTATCTCGGAGGTCTTCGGCTGGTTGGGGTAGCGGTGCCCCCCACCGGGGACCAGCGGCGAAGAGCCGGGAGGCCCAGTTGCCAACCTGCAAAACCGATGGAGGAAGCGATGGAGAAAGTGCTCATTATCGGCTGTAAGAAGGCCATGGATGACGTTTGCATCGGCTGTTCCCGCTGCCTGGTAGGCTTCAACCGGCGCGTCGGGGAATTCAGCCGCTACCAGGACGGCGAAGCCGAGATCATCGGGCTGCTGAACTGCGGGGACTGCCCTGGCGCAACCATTGTGACGCGGTTGGCACAACTCAATCTTTGGAACAAACCGATGGACGAAAAGGTCACCAGGATCCATCTCGGCCCCTGCCTCACCGATCATTGTCCCCACCGGGAAGCCATCATCAAGAAGATCCAGGACAAGTCGGGGGTGGAAGTGATTTTGGGGACCCATCCCTACAAGCCCGATAATATTTTCGCGTGAATCCTCCGGCGACAGGGAGCAACCCCATGGCAACCCCCCAACCCCAGTGCGCGATTTGTCCCTACGATTGGTCCGACCGGTTCTGTCGTCATGACCAGGGCAAGGCCCCGCCGAATTGTCCCTCGCTCCGCCATCAGGAGTTGACAGCTGAGTCCATCGAGGCGATTCGCACCGGTGACGTCCGGGAATTCGCCAGGCAGGCTTCAATCCAGGAAGGGGAAGGCTACTGCAATCGGGAAAAGGGTTACGGCGCGGTGCGCCCGGCCAAGCCCCGCATCGTTGAAATCATCGAGTTCGCCCGCCGGTTGAACTACCGGAAGTTGGCGCTGGTCTTCTGTGTGGGGTTGCGCCGCGAGGCGGAGGTGGTGCACAAGATCTTTGAAACCGAAGGGCTGGAGGTCATTTCCATTGTCTGCAAGGTGGGGAGGGTCCCCAAGGAGACCCTTGGCTTGAGCGAGGCGCAGAAGGTGGCGCCCGGCAGTCCTGAATCCATGTGCAATCCCATCCTGCAGGCCCTCATTGCCAACCGGCACCAGTCTCAGTTCAACGTGCTCCTCGGACTCTGCGTCGGTCATGATTCCCTGTTCCTTCGTTATGCCGAAGCCCCCTGCACCGTTCTGGCGGTCAAGGACCGACTGCTGGGGCACAATCCCCTGGCTGCCGTATATCAGTACGAAAGCTACTATCGTTACCTCAAGGAGAAACTATGAAAACTACCGTTGTTGCCATTCCTTCAAGCCATCCGGGCGGTCTTGAATCCCCCCTTGGCGCTCATTTCGGTCACTGCGATCTCTACACCCTGGTGGAACTCGGAAATGGGCAGGTTCAGAAAATCCAGACCCTCCCCAACGTTCCTCACCAGCAGGGAGGCTGCATGGCCCCGGTCAATCATCTCGCCCAACACGGCGTGCAGGTCCTGATCGCAGGTGGCATGGGCATGCGGCCGCTCATGGGGTTCAATCAGGTGGGCATCGATGTGTATTATGGTGCCGACGCCCAAACCGTAGCCGATGCGGTAAAGGCTTTCCTGAACGGCAGTCTGCCGCGATTCACCAACGAGTTCACCTGTGGCGGCGGTGGCGGCCGAATGTGATCGCGGTATCGCTCAAGGCGAGACGTCTTCGGGATGGGACTTTTTCCTCCGATGTTTGTGTCGCCTTGCGTCATCCCTTGACTGCTGTTCCTGCACCCGTGCCGGGGCTGCGACTGAAATCGGCGCCCTGCGGGGCGAACGGTGAAATGAGACCATTTAACCATTAAACCCAATCAGGTCAGTGAGAAATCCCCTATGCCCCTTTATGACTTTCAATGTGAGGAATGCGGTGCCACAAGTGAGGTGCTGGTCGCCTCGGTCGACGAGACGCCAACCTGTAAGGCCTGTGGCAGTGTGAACCTGAAGAAGCTGCTGTCGGCGCCCTCTTCCCTGTCCGGCGTCGCCAGGACAGGTCTTCCCGGCCCCTCCGACACCGCCTGCTGTGGCAGTTCACCGGCCCATGCCGGCTGCGCGGGGCCCGGCAGCTGTTGCGGCAAGACTTCGATGTAACGCACTAACTGAGATCAAAGACCATCGTCAAAGCCTTGTCGATCTCGTGCATCTTCTGCAGGTCCAGTTTTCCTCGAACCTTCTCCAACCTGAAACGGTGGTCGAAGGGACAGGTGTGGAGGCAATAGACGATTGATTCCTTGGATAATCCGTTCGCCGAGGAAGGGGAGGCTTGCACGTTCGTGGTTATCCGTGCCTTTGTATGTATACTGCGCACGGGTAAGATCTGGACTATTGTCATCTCGAACGAATGTGAGAGATCTTAAGATTTCTCCCTACGGTCGAAATGACAGAAATCCCGGATTCCAGCCGTTCGTGGTATAGCAATGCAACACTCCACCCGGTTATGGGAACCACCTGAATAACTGGAACTCGCTCGTTATAGATGTCCTTCGCCACGATCACTCACGGGCGAATTTTGCCAGTTTCCGACCCTTGGCCAATCCTGGAAATCAAGCGGTTAGAAATGCACAATAAGAGAGGAGTAGAACGCGTGTTCGGTGACATCCTGTGAGAACGTGACCCCTTCCACGAGTGTTTCTTTGACATCATTTCCGAAGCGAAAAACATAGGCTAGATCGAACACAAAACGCCCAATCCCGATCCCGGTCCCAAAACTGAAGCCATAATATTCATCAGGGCTCTTCTCCGCAGGTCCTGGATCGTAAAAGAAGCCAGCCCGCAGCGGAACCGTGAATTTCGGTTTGATGAAGAGGTATTCCACACCCACATGAACCTGGTTGGTAGGGTCAACGTCAGATTGAGCCTTTGGCAGCCCGCTCAATGCCGAAAACTCTGTTCCTTTTGAAGCGGTGAGGACAAAATCCTGCCATTCGGTTCGGTAGAAGTCAGCTGAGAGTGTCAGCCGGTCGGAAAAACGATAGGCCAGCCCAAATCCATACGACATGGGCATGCTGAGGTCATAATAGCTGGTACCCCTCCTCCTGTAGGGTCTTGAGTTCCAGGCGGGATCAGAATACTGGTCGATGGTGACCGCCTCAAAAGTGTGCCTCACACTACCCGTGAAGGGTGTTTTCAGGGTTGCGCCAAAGGTCAGGCGCTCGTTCACATTCCAAAGAAGCCCGACATTCGCATTGAACCCGGTGAAAGAGTAGCGATCCTGCCTTTGGTAATCCTGGGTGAACCATTGACCGGCCCTTGGAATCATCAGGACGTGCCACTTGGTTGTGTTCTGCCAGCCATTCTCATAGATCCCGTCCTGCCAAAAATTCAAGGTGAACCCAAAAGAGAGCTGGGGGATGATCTGGACGGCATATGCAAACCCATAGGCGTAGAGCCCGCCATCGGCTTCAAAAGTCCAATCCGTTGTCATGGACGGCCGAAATGACTGCAGCCCGATTTGCCATTTTCTCGAGAAATCATACAGGTGCTGGTAGTTGAAGGAAACGATCATATTGCGATCCAAGAGAGTGAACGGATACGACGCACTGAGGTAGTTCAAGGCCGCGTTGGAGGTGGTCTGCTTCCCTGACCCTTCGGGTCGTTCCAGGAACTTGTTGTCTTCGGCTCGATAAATCCCCTCACCCACCACCGAGATTTCCGGCCGTTCAAGCTGGATCAAACCGCCGGGGTTCCAGGAGGCTGCCGTGGCATCGTCCGCGACCGCAATAAAGGCCCCACCCATCCCGAGAGCCCGTGCACCTGAGCCCAGAGGGTTGGGTGAGGAAGTGAAGTCAATTCCTCCCTCCTGGCCCGAAGCAAGACCGACGTTGGCGCTGAGCAAAAGGACGACACAACTGAAGGCGATAAGACCCATTGGCAATTTATGAACTCGACCATTCATGGCTTATTCCTCGCCTCAAAGGTTCACTGTTGCGGTCCTCGACACTAATTAGGTCCAGTCAGCGAGGGCAATGTCGATTCGTTGCCTGGAGTCTGCCATTTCGAGCACCGGGCGGAAACTCCAGCTTCTCGTTAAGGACCAGTCTGAATGCCTGCCACTCAAAACCTGCCCCTGTCGTCATTACACTCGAAATGACAGACTCACCGTTTCATGTTGATTAAACGTGATCCAGACAGATTATTGCTGCCTCACCTGTAGTGGTACCTCCCAGGTCCAAAGTGACGGTCTCGCATTTTTTAGGGTAAGGCTCCAGTTTCCTGGCACATAATGTCTGCTCACCCGCCTCATAGCAGAGGGGAACATTATTCCCTTCGGAATCAGTCGTCCTCCAGGTCTGGCCGTCAAGTTTGACTTTCGCATTTGGAATTGGGAGATTTGTTGCACAATCCAAGACTTGTGGCACGATACAGCCGGGCCCTGTTGGTTTAGCCGCCTTAGGCATCTCAATCAGTTCACAGACAGCATCCTCGGGGCCGGCTTTCAGGGTGATATCCCATTCATCTCCCACCTCAAACCTAGCCCAGTCTACCCACAGCTGAAATCCAATTTTAAACGCACAGATAGCCAAGTATTGCTCCAGGCTGCTTGCGGGGCACTTGAAGTATCCCTTCCTGCCGGTGTAGGTCACCATACCCTGACTGGTCTTGATCAACACTCCCTCAACACCGACCCGCTTGCCGCTCGTCAACTTAGTACGCACTCTGCCATTAATCTCAGCTAATCCCTTGGTTCCTTCCCCGCCATTCCCTACCATCGTCAGTCTCCTCTCTGCTTCATGGTTGATCCTAAAAAACGGCCACCGCCTCTGCAGATTGCTCGGAATCCTACTGCGTAATCACCCGGTGCATGGGCTTCACCCGATGCGGCGCGTCCCTGCCGAGCAACTCCACGTCGGACATGTGGTCGCGCACGGTCTGGATCAGGCCGCGGCCCGTCTCCGTGACGTCGGCACCCAGCAGCATCCCGGTCAGTGGATGGCGGATCGGTTCCCCGTCCTCGAACATGATGACCCGCATCCCCTTCTTCACTTTCTTCTCCCGACCCAAGTCGATGATCCCCTGGCTCCCTTTCACCGTGACCACCATTCCTTCGACCAGCGGCAGTTCGTCGAGCAGCTTGACGACCAGTCCCCGGCAGAGCAGCCGCATCATCTCGGGACCGAGCTCCTCGCCGTAGACGTCCACCGCCGTGAGGATGAGCGAGGTCTCGGTGTCCACCACCCGCAGGTAGATTTCGACGGAATCCTCCTTTTCCAGCACTGATCCCACAATGACGCAGCCGGCCGCCACGATCCGGCCGACCCGGACGGCGGCATTGGGATCAGCCAGCTCACTTCCCCCCAGCCGCTGTTCTCGAAGAATCTCCTCCAGCCTCCTCCTTTCCACCATCCGGAACCGATGGCCGCCAATGAGTTCCGCCAGCAGCGCCTCCTCCAGGACATCCGCCGCCAGTCCCGGCCTCCCCTTACGCTCGAAGGGCAGGAGCACCGCACTCAGCCGGGACCCCACCTCGTGCACCTTGTTGAGTTTACGCCGGAAACAGACCTGCTTTTCCTGGCGGTTGCCGGCAAGGTCGCCGGCTTCGATCCGAAAGCAGTTCTCCCCCTCCTCGAGCCTGGCCAGATGACTGAAATAAACGTTCTTGCCCGCTTTTTTCAGGATCGCTTGACCGTTGATGGCCAGGGACCCGATGCTGCCCTCATCCCGGACCACTCCCTCCAGATAGACCTGCTCCAGGAAGGTCTCCTGCGCTTCCGTGGCGTTCTTCACCTCGATGGTGGGCGGAATGGCATCGCGAGCGGGGGCGGCGCTCCCGAGCAGCGCGACCCGGGAAGGATCGACAAACGCGATCAGCACCCGCGGGAGCCCGCTCCGGCCCCCCGCCAGCCGGATCTCGGCCGTGGTCTGGTTGCCCGCCAAATCCTTCGCCTCGACCACCACCCGCTCGAGACCAGGCACCGAGGGAACGGCATAATCCAGTTTGACTTCCCTGCCGGCAATCCGGGGTAGCTGGCGACCATTGACGAGGATCTCCTGCAGGCCCGTCTCATCGTAGGCATGGCCTCGCAGTCTCAGTCCCCTGCCTCCCGTCTCGCCGCCCTCCAGCGGTTCGTCGATGCTCAGAATCGGCCCCTCCCAATCGGCGCGAACCCTTCGTTCAGCCACGGCCCGCTTGTCGCTGAGGTCCAGGCTCTCGATTCGGACGATATTCTCTCCCGGTTCGAGGGGGAGCTGCAGGTCGAAGGAGACGACGGGAGCGGCTAGATCAATGCGCACGGCGCGGCCGTTGACCCGGACGTCTTGGATGAAGGAATCATCGCGGATGATGCCGCTCACCGTTACCGAAAAGGCATTGGTCAGAAGCTCCGGCAAAGGCGACCAGATTTCGATTTCAGGGGGAGCCGAGTCGGTTTGCTGCTGCCGGATCACCGCCTTGCGGGCACAGTCCAGGTAGAACTCCGCCTTGGCCGATTTCTCGTCTTTCAGGGAGAGCTCCAATTCCCGGATGGCTTCGTCGTATTTTCCCTGATGATAGAGAACCACCCCCAGTTCCCGATGGGGAAAGTAGTCGACGAAGTGCATCCCATAGGTCCGGGCGCGGCGCTGGTCCCGGCTCCGCTGCCGAATGGCGTCCCGCTGATCGGCTTCCGCCGGCTCCCAGAAATGTCCGTCACTGTAGGAGAGGCCGCGCTCGTAGTAGTTCCACCACCGCCCCCGAAAAGATCCCGAGGTAACCCCGTAGACCTTCCCCTCCAGCGACTCGGGCCGGTGTTGCGGTCCGCCCTCACATCCCGAAACGGCGATCAGAAGCGTGAGTGCGCTTGTCAGCAGCCATTTCGCGCAGTCGTTCATGGACGATCTCCCGGACCGGCTACAGCAGCTCTTCGACCCGCCACGAGGGCTGCAGCTCCAGCTCATCGCTCTTGAACGCGGCCTTGGAAGTCAGCTCGCCAACCTCGGTTACGGTCAGCTCTACCCGGCTTTCCAGCGCTTCCGCCAGGCGCAGCTTCGTCCCCACCGACACCCCCGTGGTGCGGCCCACGTCGAGCACCACCCCCTCCGGCTGCACCTCGATGATGCGGCCTCTGATAGGATAGGCCGCCATGATCCGCTCCTGTAATCCCGCCACCAGCCCTTGCAGCAGCTTCTGAGGATCGTCGCCGAACGGAGAGGTTCCTGAAACCGTGGCCATGACCTGGGTGTTTTCCGTATCGATGGCTCGCAGGTTGACCTGGAGCTGTCCCTTGTAGCGCACCAGCGAGCCAGTGATCAGCACCCGCGCCGCGAGAATTCTGCCCAGGCGCAGGGCCGATTGCGGATCGGCCAGCTGGCTGCTGCTCAGTCTGAGTTCGCCGAGCAGTCGTTCGAGCAACTGCCGCTCCACAACGTGAAGTCGCGTTGAATTGTCAAAATCGCGGGCGATGAGCTCATTGAGATAGGCATCCTCGCCTTCCCTCGGCGCCGGTTGACCCTTGGCTTCCAGATTGAGAAAGAAAAGATAGAGGGGCCGCGAGCTCCATTCATCCCTGACACTGGGCGGCGGCGGCCCTTCACGGTAGCTCTTCAAGAGCTCGGCAATGAGCTGGTCGATCCGGGCCTGGTGCTCGGCCGAGGTCCTCCCCGCCACCAATTCCCGGCATCTGTTATAGAGTGCCGCATTGACGGGATCGCCCGGGTTAATGCCGGCCGCCTGCCGATACAGGTCGAGGGCGTCCTGGGCTTTGCCCTGCCGTTCCAGGGCCAGTCCCTTGGCCGTGTAGGCCTGGAGAAAGGCCGGATCGCTCTGCAGCGAGCGCTCGAAAGCTTCGATCGCCTGAGGCACCTCGCCCCGCGCCAGCAACACCCTCCCCAGTCCATAGAAGCACTCCGCCTGCTGCCAGCTTTCCAACCCCCAGCTTTCCAGCACCTTGCGATAGCCCCTTTCGGACTCCTCCAGCTGGCCGCGGCTGAGCGCCAGATGCGCCTTCACCACCCCAAGGTACGGCGCCCCCGCCTCCTGCTGCTGAGCCTGAGCGAGATTCTGCTCAGCCAGCTCAAGATTGCCCCGATTCAGATGGATTGCCGACATCCCTTGAAAGTAGAGCGCAGTGTCTTTCTCCAGGGTACCGAACGCCTCTTCCGCTTTGCCCAACTGGCCCACATGAATCAGATTGAAACCCTGCCTGGCGAGCGCTTCCCGCGCCGTCCGCTCCCGCCACTGGTGGCCGACTAAAAAGGCGGCGACCGCAATGAGGAGCACCGCGGCCACGGCGTAGAGGACTCGTCTGCGGAAACCGGCTTCCCTCCTCGGTGGTTCTGCCGCCAGGGCAGCAGCTTCGAAGTAGCAGAAACTTGGATCGCCGTAGAGCACATAGGACGCCCAGGCCAGATTCTCTTCTCCGAACCGCCGGATGGACTTGATCCGAGCCTGCCGCAGGGCTTCCCCCACCACCTGATTGGCGACCAGCTGACGGTAGAATTCTTCGGCAAAGGCCGCACTGAAACGATCAAAGAGATCCCGCGTACCGCCGATATAGTGCCGCACCCCGGCAACCAGGAAAGCATTGGCCAGGCTGTAGAGCCGCTCGCCCGTCGACCACCGGTCGGTCCGCCCGGACTGACAGGCATTGGTAAATACCAGCGACGGGAGGGCATGTTCCCTGGCCAGGCTGAGGAGCCGCCCGATTTCGAATTTCCCGTCCGTCAACTGCACCCCGCTCTGGGAGGGATCGTCGTGGACATAATCAAAGTGGCCAGCGTAATGCAGTAATTCATAGTCGGCCAGGCGGGACCTGAAGACCTCCGCGTCGACGTCGTGCGTCAGCAGGTCCGCCGAGAGGGCGTTGGCGACGACGCTGCGATTCACCTCTTTCTGGACCGAAATGCCTTCCGCTCTGCTCGCCGGGAGATCACCTTTGGGATCAGCCACAATCAGCATTTTGAGCGGCCGTTGGTCGAGCCGGCGGCTGCCGGCCAGTGGCTGTTGGGTAGTGAACACGATCCGCCCCATACTGTACCGGATACACAGAAACTCCTCGCCGGTGTGCAGCAGTTCCCAGGGAATGTGGACGAGGCCGTCTTCGATCTGGAGAATCAGATGGCGCGCGCCCGACTCCCGCATGAACGCGTCGAATTCCTCAGGTACGAGGATGCCGTAGAGGGTCTTGCCGAGCTCCTTCAAGCGCAGGAGCTTGGCTTCCGGCAAGCGGCCGCGCCGGTCTACGGCCTGCAGACACTGATCCATGTCTTCCACCAGATTCCGGATCTCGCCCTCACGATAGGGAAACTCGCGGACCTGCTTGACGGTCTGGGCCTGCCGACCCTCGGGAACCGCCACCAGCCGCAGTCGTTCCCCCTGAAGCGCATAATGGAGCCTCAGTGTCCCCGCCGCGGGTTCCGCCGCCCGCCTGGTGCCTGTTGGTGACCTCTTGAGCTCCTCCATTTCCGCAGGGTCCCAGACGATCCGGTAGACATCGACGGGCACCGATTTGCCTCGGAAGCTCTTGACCCCTACATATTCGTAGCTGAGGTCCGGCTCGCTTCGCACCAAGTCCACGCAAGTCTGAGAGACAAGGATCTCAGCCTTTCTCGTCACTGCACAGAGGCGGGCGACGGTGTTGATGATATCGCCATATACATCGCCCTTCTCGACGATCCCCGAACCATGGTGGATGGCAGCTCTGATCCAGATTTGCTCGGATGGTTTACGATCCTGGTTTTCCGCCGCCAGCAGACGCTGGATGGCAATGGCAGCGCGCACCCCGTCGGGAGGGCTCTCGAAGACCGTCATCAGACCATCGCCCAGGCTGCGCAGCACCTTCCCACCGTGCTGCTCGATGATTGGCACCAGCAGATCATTATGCCGCTGAATCATGGCCCGGCCGGTAATATCCCCGTAGACTTCATAAAACTGCGTGGAAGAGGCAATATCGGTAAACATCACCGTGATTTCACGCTGGAACTTGTCGCGAATGGTCTGCTCGATTTCGGTCCGCTTACGGAGAAATTCCTCGATAGAACCTTCCTGCTCTTCCATCGGTTCACCAGGCTTCATGACCGTATCTCCTCTCAACCTCGGCCGTTGACCGCGCCCTGCCCCGGACCATAGCCGCTGAAGGGCGCTCAGCAAGTCGACCCGGAGCTTTTCCCATCATCCGGACTGAGCCCCGAGTCACCATTGCCGCAAGCCGCAGGCAGGTATTCAGGTGCCGCGAAACACCCCGCCCCCGCCGGAAGCATGCCGGCAGCGGACGGGCGGCTGGACTCTCTTGACACTCTCTGGCAGCGCTCGAACCACTGCTATATGATGGCTTGCCGGCAACCAAACCAAGGGGTTGCCGTAGGCAACAGGCACAGCTGGATTAGGAAAAAGGGGTTATTCGGTTCTGGTTCCGCCGCGTTCGCCGCAGTCAGCCCTGACAAGAATCTTACGATAGCCGGCACCCAGCTATCGGGTACGATCAATTCATACCTTGTTCTTGGTTAAGAAAAGGTTAATGAGGATTATAGAGGCAAGCTCATCCAGTGTGCAAGGGAAACAAGAGCACGTGGCTGAGAATAGAAAGCTGAACCTACTGCCGCTCCTTGGCCGGATTTTGCCGGTAGCGCGACTGAACGGTCTGCAAGGCTTCGGGGGTGTCCACCCCGGTCACTTCCACCTCGTCGGTTGGCACCCACCCGACCGGCAGCCCGTCGCGACTCATCAGTTCCACCAGGTCTGTCAGGAAATACTCTTCGACGGCAACCCAGGCTCCGTCCCGCTGCTTGCGCACGTGATGAGGCTGGCGGGCAAGGTGGTCCATATACTCCAGCAACACCTTGCGTTGGGCCGCATAGACCCCGGCATTGCCCCAACGCAGCCTGGCCTGCTCGTCAGATGGCCACGTGTGCCAGTATTTCCACTCCACAATGCGGAGCACCCGGTCCCCGTCCATTTCGAGCATCCCGTATTGCGCCCGGTCCTCGGGCTGGAACGCCAGGACGGCCAGCGGGTGCGCGGTGAGTTTCTCCAGGAGCCTAGTGTAGGTCGTCCGGCGAATGAGCGGCACATCGCCCATGGTGATGATCACCACCGGCGGCCCCGCCGTTTCGAGAAAGCTGCGGGCGGCCAGCAACGCTCCACCGGTACCGTTGGTGACAGGTTGCGGAATGTAGGTCACGGAGAACTGCTGCGTGGCCTGCTCGATATCGCCGGCACAATGATTGACGACGATCCCGACCGGGCCGGGAGGAAGGTTTTGCAGGACCTCGAAGAGCAGCGGCTGCTCGCCCACATAGGCAGAACCCCGGGGAATCAGCGGCAGCAGGGTCTTATTGCCGCCATAGCCGAGCATCCGCGTCCCCTTGCCGGCCGCAAATACGACGCTCGCCGCCTCGACACCAGGTGAATCGGTGGTAATCATGGTCTCATCCTCCTTATGGCAGTTGGTCGTGGCGATCCGGCCCGCAAGGATATCCGGAGCAAAGCGAACCGCAGAATAGTGAACAAGGTACCGCCGAATGATGAAGGAAAGACGTCCGGGGGGGCAGCGCTTGCTCGGACTTCTTTGATTCACTCGAAGTCCTTACCCTGAAGGTCACCCGCCGCTCCTCTTCCCAACCAACACAACCGCTACAGTATAGCATTAAATGGAAGTTCTCCAAGCAGTTGCGACGGTTGCCACCGGGTTGATCTTTCGGCGGTTCCGGTTCACAGACGTCTGGCCAGTTGGCGAAAAAGTGGAGCTGGGCCAAGGCTCATGATCGAAGGATCGTTATGGTCCTGGGCTCCCTCTCACTCCTGACGGGTGCTGCTTCGGCGGCGACGCTCACCGGCGGAAGCGCGATGGGGTTCGCCCCCTCCGAACTCCTTCGACACTGCGTTTCCAGGAAAGCACGAGAAGTGCACGAGAGCATCGTTCCACAGCAGTCCCGAGCCTATCAGATCGGGCATCTCGATCCGGAGATCTTCTCCGGCGCCGGGTGACGAACGCCTTGAAAGGGGAGCCTTTTGGACTTTTTCCCACCAGGCTGCCGCCGGGTCGCGGGGAACACTGGAGAGATCTTCATCCGCCAGGACCTCGAAGGCGAAACTCCGAACAATCTTTCGCAAGCAACGACCGAAGAGTTCCGGCGAGGCCAGGAGTTCCAGGCCCAGGATGCCGCGTTTGGATAGGAAAATGGCACCGAGCTGCCGATCTTGAGCGCGGATTACCTCCACAAACGCATCGATCCGGTGCGCGATTTTGGCC
>JAXGXP010000003.1:0-550907 GCA_040772705.1 Syntrophobacteraceae bacterium | reverse complement strand
TTGAGCATCGAGAACGAAGTCACCATGCTTAACGCCATAGCCTACCGCAAAGCGCCAGGCGCTGTACTGCCAGGTCTGGTTTACACCTTCAATAAGGGTCGCCGTTCCCGACAAATGGTTCCAGGAGATTGGCATATTTTCCTGGCCGACACCGTCATTGTTCTTGACCGCCCAGCACCGCAGTTCGCCAGTAAATTCGCTATTGAATGGAAATGCTGGTGCGCCGATCCCTTTTGGCAGAGGATTGCCGTCCAGATCCAAGTGGGTCTTGGCACTAAAGGCGATGGACTGATTCGCGGTAAGGGTAAAGCTTTGGACCGTTCCACAGTAACATTCATCTGGCACCGAGTACCGACACACCATCCTGACCAAGCCCGGATAATCGTTACTTATGGTGATAATCGTGTCGTTACCGTCTTCTTCGCTGAGGGGGCTCACCTTCACCAGGGGGAAGATCAGCAGGCTCCCTTTCTTAGAGGTGTTGGTCACACCTATCCGCGATCCGTAGGTTGGTTGTGCTGAACAAAGGGCCCCAACCGATACCAGGGCAAAAACCGTGATTAAAGCGATGAGCATGCATTTTTTCATACTCCCTCCTCCTTCATAAAACAAGTGCTAACGATCACAGCATGTTTTGTTTAGAAAAGCATAATAAGCAACTACCGGTTAAGAGCGATTCGCCCCCTGAGCCCCCTGCTCGCGCTTTCCACCTCCTTTCACATCGTCTATCGAAACCCCTCGACCAGCGTCATGGGGTCATGGTAACCAACGCCTCGCCTTCCACAAGGCAATCCAGAACTTGCGGGAAGCGTGGATCAGATTTGCCAATCCACAAGGGCTAACCCGCTGATTGGACTCACCAAGGCCGGACCACGTCACCCAACGGGCGCGGGGAACAGCTCCATATTTGCTTGCCGTTGACCCCTTCGCGCTCGGAAAAGTTCACCATACCTCCCAAAAGTCACGACTCTAACGACTAGAGTCACCCCTAGCACCCTGCCAGCGAATTGTCAATAAAAACTTCATTCCTTCGACCACTTTGACAGTGTTTGTGAGAGATTGGACGCTCCCTTGGGACCTTCCGGGCGGTTCATTCCGAACCCCGTCGGGCCGATTTGCTGAATTCAACGCGGAACAAAGCCCTGGAAAGGCTCCGCGGATATTTTCCTTGACAACTCCGGACCACCTCCATAAGGTGAAGTGGAGTGGATGGGGTCATGAAGTGGCTGCACTTGGGATGAGTGGAGAGTAGCAATGGCCTCTCGCAAAAGTCTCACATTCCGTCACCCCCGGCATGCTTGCAGCCGGGGTTCAGGGACCTGAAACCAGGATTCCGGCCCAAGAATCCTGCCGGAATGTCGCCCTGAAGGACTTTTGAACGAGGCTCACCGCAAGGAAACCGAATTGAAACAATTCGCCATTGGATTGTTGTTTGGGATATGGTCCGTTGCAGGGCTATCGGCTCCCGGACTGGCTGCCCAGAACGTCGGCAATGCCTCTCAGAAAGGCAGCCTGCTGATCTTCCCCCGGATCGACACCACCAGCACGCGGGACACAATCATCCGCATCGGCAATGATTATCCGCGCGACACCCGCATTAGATGTTCCTGGGTCGATGCAGAGCAGACGGTCGACGAGTTCGAACTCCTCATCACGAGCGCTCAGCCCATCTGGTTCCGGGCTTCGGACGGCGTGGGAGCCGGAACCTACGATGGGGCCAGAGCGGGCAAATATCCGGTTAAGGCAGCGCCATTCCCTGCAGACAGCGTCGGCGAACTCAAGTGCTGGGCCGTCAATGCGGCAGGCACCAGCCAAATCGCCTGGAACCATCTTTACGGCAGCGCCCTGATCATCGACTATATTGCAGGCACGGCGTACGAGTACAATTCGATCAACTTCACGGTTCGCTCCTCCGGTTACAGTCTCGGGGATGACGTAGCTCCCGCCGGCGATCTTGTCTTGAGTGGCATGGCCAGGGAATATGATGCCTGCCCGAAGTATCTTCTCTACAATTTTCTTTCACAAGATGAAGCCAGGTCTATCGGTCTTGACGGTGAAGCCTCTGGGGTCACTATCGGGAGAAGCAACCTGACGCTGGTGCCCTGCCATCAGGACCTGCGTCAGGATCGCTCACCGACCTGCACCAAGGCGAAACTGGATGTCTGGAATGAGAACGAGGTCAAGTTCACCGGAGCCTATCAGTGCCTTAAGTGCTGGTTCGAAGGCTACCTTCAGGACTTGGGAACGCCCGGGGGACCCCAAGGGGGGAAGGGAGGGAGGCATTTCACCTGGGATGGTCTCCATACGATCTTGGGCAGGCTTCGCGTCCAGGGGGTAGCGAGCACAGGGTGCCGCGGGGTGTTCAAGACCGGGAGGGGTGACCCCTGCTGGACCGATTCCTCGGACACCTATTATCAGGGTCAGGTCGCGACTCCGCTCCTTGGCCTTATGCTCACGGAGGTTCATTTCGAAGGCAAGACAAGTATTCTGGCCACAACCGGTTTCGGAGCGGGAACGGCGGCGCCGGTCGAGATCCTCTGGGACAGCGGGCAGTTACCCGAGGAAAGGCCAGGAAGGTGAGGCAGACAAACCCCTGCTGACCTGCACCCGGTTTCCGGCGGCTCACTTTGCACCCCAACCAAGTGCTTTTTCTCTGCCAGTGAGCGACGAACAACACAAGCGGCCTTGCGTTTGCTCGTTTCATGAAGGGGAGCAAGGGACCGGGAAGACGAGTGGGCCACGGGATAAGAAGTTCGTGGTGCCGCTTACTTTCTCATTTTCATTGGCTATAATGGGGGGGCATTGGCCCGGACGAAGGCGCCATCCAGCGCCTTCCTTTTTTGAGGGATCCGAAGAAATGGAGCATTGATCAGATGAGGTTTGAGGCTACGATGAGCGAGTTGGTATCATGGATGGGGTGGAAATCACCGGCGGCGTGTGGCGATCTCCCCGGTGGCCCGGTTTTCTCGCAACGGTCGGGCCGTGGGCGATGGCTGCTGGCAGCCTGGTTCCTGCTGCTGGGCGTTGTCCTTGCAGGCCCGTTGCGGGCAGCCCAGGATGAGAGCAAAGTCCTGAGAGAGCAGGCCACGAAGTTTTGGGAAGCACGGTTAAAGGCTGACTGGGCAGTGGTCTATGACTATCTGTCCGAGGAGGAACGGGCTGGCAAAACCAAGGAGAAGTATGTCGAACTCATGAAGGAGGCTGGTCCATGGCGCTATCTCCACTACAAAATGGGAGCGGTGGAGGTGGTCAATGATATGGGCTGGGTAAAAATCGAATACGCCGCGGAACCAGTGAAGTTTCCCGGTATCAAGCCAAAGCGGGTGGACCACTGGGAAAAATGGGAAAAGGTGGACGACCGATGGCTTCTTCTTCCCGCGAAACGGCTGGCCGAATTGCCTCAGCTTCCTCCAAGCCTGCGGCCGTTGAACGAAGAGAAAGCGGTTAAGGCGAGGGCCGAGGAATTCTGGAAGGCTCGTGAAAAGAACGACCACGCTGCAATCTACCATCTCTGTGCGCCCGCCTTTCGCAAGCAGGTACCCCTCGAGCAATGGCTGACCATGAAGGCCCAATACCTGTATCTAGGCCACGAGATCCTTTGGGCCGAAGTGAAGGGGAACCAGGCCATGGTGCGAACTGCCTACGAGTACCGTATCAATGACCCAAACGTGAGCAAGATGGACCCCAAGGAAGAGATCGCCATGCATCAATGGATCAAGGTTGACAATCAATGGTTCCTGGACGCCAACGCCAAGGGGGAGTAGGGTTGCGAGATAAGAGGTAAAGGACAACGGCTACTGAGCGATGATGGGAGGGCCGGGCTTTGCCTCGCCGTGGGCCATGGGCCCCAGAGCGCAATTTCGAGGACTTGGCACCGCTGTCGGTTCGGTCAAGGCAATCGATTAATATTATTACATTTCAAGCAAACCATGGGAGGAATATATGAAGCGTTTTTCCACATTCATTGCTGGCACTGGATTGGTTGTGATAACCCTGCTGGTGCTGACCTCATGCGCGGAGTTCAAGTCGCAATCCAGCAAGGCCGTCGAGGGACCAGCCCCGAGATTTGCCCTCTCAGCCAGTGGTCTGGCTGAGATCGGCATGTGGAAATGCACCCCTGTTCTGGCTGACATCAATCGCGACGGCCATCTGGATATCCTCGCGATCAACCGCCTCGCGGATGGCGTTCACGTGTGGCTCGGAGACGGCAGGGGCAACTGGCGCGACTCCTCCCAGGGGCTGGCCAACAAGAGTGGGGCCTGCGGTGGCGGCATCGCATACGGTGATATCAATAAGGACGGTCTTCTCGACCTCTCTGTCGCCGACCATTGCAGTGGCGTATATGTCTATCTCCAACAGCCGGACGGCTCCTGGCAAGTCGTTGCGGAGGGACTCTACCCGCCTTTGGACAAGAACATCGTCCCGGAAGGCGACGATGAAGTTCGGGTATTCTTTATCGGAGCGGAGGACATCGCCATGGGTGACATCAATGAAGATGGCTGCCTGGATATCGTAGCCCCCGCCTCGGATAAGGGTGGGTTTGGGGTCTATCACGGGGACTGTACCGGCAAGAAATGGAAACACGTGACTGGCACGGGCCTCCCCAACCTGGACAACCCCGAACCCATGGATGAAGACAACGCCGGGTGGGCAAATCGAGTGATCCTGGCCGATATCAACCGGGACGGCCACCTCGATGTCCTGGCCTCATACTACAAGGGGCCAAGGGTGTGGCTCGGGGACGGCAAAGGCAACTTCCTGTGGGCCTCCGTGGGACTCCCCGACCCCCAGATCGGTGGGCTCTATCGCGGCTTGGATTACGGGGACATCAATGGCGACGGACTGTTGGATCTGGCCGCGGCCAACGACATCAACGGGCCTGAAGGCTATCTGCAGCAACCCGATGGCACCTGGAGGTCGCTCGGCGATCTCATGCCATCCATGCGAAATGGCGCCCTCGGGATTGCCCTGGGTGACTTCACCAACTCCGGCAAGCTCGATATCATCGTCGCCGGACGCCAGGAGAAGGCTCGCGGTAATAATTCCGGTCTCTATTTCCTCCAGGGGGATGGTAAGGGGAATTTTCAGGAGTTGGCGAACACGAACCTTCCTCCTCGAGGGATCTCGGTTGCCTGGGGCGTAGCGGCAGGAGACGTCAACGAGGACGGTCGACTGGACTTCATCGCCGCTACCGGCGGTTCCGTGACAGGACCCCTAGAAGCCAATGCGAAAAAACCTCCCAAGTCCCGCAGGACCAAGAAGATGAAAGGGGAGCCCGCCATTCCCGAACTGCCCCTGCCCCGCATGCAGGCATGGGTCAATCAGGGAGTTAAATAGTCAGCAGAAGAAACATGGCCGAAGTGGAAAAGATTCGTCGTCGCCTGGTCCTTGTTTTTGCCCTGGTGGGGGCGGTGGTGGCATCGGTGGCTGGCCTCTCGCAATACTTCGAGTGGCTGGCCTCCCTTTGCACCGGGTTCAGCGAGGGATGCCGCGAAACCGCTGAATTCAGCCTCTTTCACCTGCCCCTCTGGCTGTGGGGAGTGGGCTATTATCTGCTCGTTCTGGTCCTCGTCTTCGCCTGCTATCCGCTGGTATTCTGGACGATCACGCTCGGCTTTGGGGTCGAGCTGGGCCTCGTGTGGATCATGTTCTCGCAGAACATCGTCTGCGTCTTCTGCCTGGCCAACTTCGTCGTCATGCTCGCTCTCATCCTCTGCTCCCTCGAGCTCCCACGCATCTGGCAGACCATCGGCATGACCCTGGCTGCGTCTATCCTGGCGGCCCTTCTCATCCCCTATCAGAACGGCCGTCCGGCGGGAGCTGCCACGCGGCAGGAGCCTGGGGTGGTGGCCAAGATTGGGGAAAAGGCCGTCACTTATAGCGAACTCGTTCTGCCCATGGCTAACCGGATTTATGATCTTCAGGAACAGATCTACCGCCTCGAACACGACCGCCTCGACCAACTGCTGGCAAAAATGGTCCTTGACCGGGAAGCGGAATTGCAGAACAAGCCGTTACAGGAGCTCGTGAAAGAGTACCTCGCAACGCAAGACGTAACCGTGCAGGAAGAGGAAATTGCCACCTACTATCTCGAAAACCGGGCGCGCTTGGGCGAATGGCGCGGTACGCAAGAAGAACTTAAAACCCAAATCCGGGCCTATCTCCAGCAACTCAAAAGCCAGCAGCGGCTCCTGGAATACGCTCGCTCCCTATACTCCCGCCACGGGGTTGAGATTTATCTCCAAGCACCTCACTATCCTACCATTCAGGTTCACCTCAACCGGGATGACCCCGTTTTGGGTCCTGAAGACGCACCCATCACCATCGTCGAGTTTTCAGACTACCAGTGTCCGGCCTGCCGGCGAAGCCACGAACTGGTTCGGCAACTGCGACAGAGTTACGGGAACCAGGTTCGATGGGTATTCAAGGACTTCCCCATGCCCGGCCATCAGTGGGCCAGAACCGCGGCTCTCGCCGCCCGCTGCGCCGCGGAACAGGGGAAATTTTGGGAATACCAGGACCTCCTCTTTGTCAGCCCGGACGAACTCACCCCCTCCCGGCTGACCCAGCTGGCCAAAGACCTCGGTCTGCAACTGGAGCCTTTCACACAGTGTCTCGAGGCTGGTAAGTTCCAAGCCCGGATCGACCAGGATGTCGAGCAGGGCAAGAAGCTGGGCTTCAATACCACCCCGACCTTCGTCATCAACAACCGGGTGGTCTCGGGAACACCTCCCGCCGATCGTTTCCGCCAGATCATTGACGAGGAGCTCGAACGACTCAGGAAGAGCAGCTAGCGTTCGGTCAGTCAGGTTTCGGCGGGTAGTGAGTCCTTGAGCCCGGTCCAAGCTCCAGCATGACTCCGTCAGCCCCCTGCATTTTCTGGAATCGGAAAGCATTCGCGTCAGGGCCTGGGAAATCGTGTTCGTCGCCTTGGATCCTTGTGCGGTCTAGCTTTGTTCGGTCTGCCCACTGCTTTCCGCTTGACATCCCAGGGTTATTCCGGTAAGCAATAAAATAGTGATTCAGGCTGGGTTGACCTCGAGAACCAGCGGTGCAAGGAAGGGAAGAATGGTACGGAGAATCTTGATTCACGCTCTCGCCGTCACGCTGGTGGTCGGCAGTATGGGGAATATCGCCCTGGCAGCCCAGAATGTGGCGAACGTCTCTCAAAAGGGAAGTCTGTTGGTGTTTCCCCGGATTGACACGAGTCCGATCTCCGACTCCGGCTATTTCCGCGATACCATCGTGACCATCGGCAATGATTACCCCGGCGATGTCCATGTCCGTTGCCACTGGATCAATCGCGATCAGGAGATTTCCGGGTTCATGTTCCGCATGACCGCCAACCAGCCCGTCTGGTTCCGGGCTTCCGACGGGGCGGGAACCGGGCTCTATGATGATCTGGGAATCACCTCTCCGCTCCGGGTGGCACCGTTTTTTCCCGGGGAACATACCACCGGTGAGCTGAAATGCTGGGCCGTGGATGCCGGGGATACCACCCAGATCGTCTTCAACCACCTCTACGGCAGTGCGATGGTCTTCGATCCCATCAACAGCACCTCTTTCCAGTATCACGCCTGGAGTTTCACCACCCGCAACGCGGGGACGCCGGGTTCGCTGGTGCTTGACGGTGCCACCTATTACGATGCCTGCCCCCAGTACCTGACCTACAACTTCTTTTCCAGGGGCTCGTCCATCAACCTGCCCCTGGGTGAGGGTGACGCCACCTTCCTCGATACCAGCCTCACCCTGGTCCCCTGCCACCAGGACCTGCGCCAGGACCGCCATCCCACTTGTACCAAAGCCAAATTCGATATCTGGAACGAGAACGAGGTCAAATATACGGGGGTCCATCAGTGCGTAAAATGCTGGTTCGAGGGCTACCTGGGCAACATCGGCAAGAACGGCGAGGGACTCGGTGGGGCAAAGTTCCTTTACCGGAACCTGCATACCATCGTCGGCCGATTCCGGGTGCAGGGAATGGCCAGCACTGCCTGCAAGGACGTTTTCGCCACCACCGACCTGCATGGCAACCGGGTTGATCCATGCTGGACCGATCCGGCTGATACCACCTTCCAGGGGCAGGTCGCTACCCCCCTGCTCGGTCTTATGGCTACCGAAATCAGCTTTGACAACGGTGCTCACCTCGGGGCCGTGACCGGCAGCCCCGGCAACACCGCCGGAGCGTGGGGCCCACCCCTGGATGCCGCCAAGTACCCGGTACCCCAGATCCTCTGGGATGTTGACCAGCCACCAACCGAATCATCCCGCAGATAGTCTTCTCGCAGTCAGGGATTTTCGCTGCGGCTCCTCGGCCGATGAGTTTTCTGGCCGCCCTCGAGAACTTCCAGGTCGGCTTCCGAAAGCTCGATGATCAATTCTTCCTGCGCGGGACGGGTCTGTTCCGGGTCAGTCGCCAGTGGGGGAAGAGGCTTATGGGGAGGTGTTTCCGCTTCAAAGGCAGGCTGACCTTCCAGGCTGGAGCCGCTCGCCGGCCCCGGCTCTTCCGGCTCACGGGCCATTCCGGCGGGTGAAAAATCCAGTGATTCCCCTTTTTTTACCAATGCTCCCAGCAGGAACGGCACTTCTGCTTTGACTGGCGAAAACCCCAGGCGCTCGCGCACGGCTTCGAGATCAGCCCCGCACCGCCGGCATTGCGCCAGGTGATCAAAACTCACAAATCCGCACTTGTCACATTTCATGACCGGTCCTTCGTTGACATTCTTGTCCGCAGCTTACAGTCATCCAAAAACAGCCGCCATGCATCCCAGCCCTTTTTTCATCCACAAAGACACACGAATAGGGCATATCGTCGGCCAGGGTTGCCTGGCATCTGAGGTGATGGTCTATTTAAGGTCTCCCCAGAGCATCTGAACGGCGGCCAGCAGCGCCACCGCAGCGGTTTCCAGGCGCAGGATGCGAGGCCCCAGATGGACCGGCTGAAAACCTGCCTCCTGGAGCCGTTCCCCCTCACTCTGCGACCATCCGCCTTCCGGCCCGACGACCACGAGCACCTCCCGACAGGCCCGGTGGCGTTCAAAGAGCGCCATGAGACCAGCTCGCTCCCCATCCTCTCTGGCCAGGAGTCTCAATCCTCCGGCAGCAGCAGCCACCCTGGCGCAGGGAAACGCCAGAAACTCGCCCAGGTCCGCACAGAGCTGAATGTCAGGCAGCTTGATCCGGCCGCACTGGCACAGCGCCTCACAGGCGATGCGCCCCCAGCGCTCCTTTCTCTTCGCCCCCTGAAGGCCTGACAGCCGATAGTCGCTCCGTTCCGCGGGAAAGGCAATGAAACAGTGGACCCCCATTTCGGTGGCCTGGCGCAGGGCCAGCTCCATCCGGTCGGCGCGGGCCAGGGCAAGCGCCAGGGTCAGCCGCAGGGGTGACTCAACCGGGCCGGGCCGTTTCGCCTGCACGGCCACCTGGACCTCCTGGCCGCCCGCTTCCACCAGCACGCCATCCCAGGCATGACCCCGCCCATCGCGCAGTTCGATGCGATCGCCCGGTCGCAGGCGCAGGACCGTTCGCACATGATGGGCCACCTCGGGACCGAGAACAACCAGCCCGGTCGCCAGCGGCGGCGAGTCAATGAGAAAGCACTTTCGCGTCACGGTTCTCTTCAGCCCCTACGATTGGTTGAGGCGGTTCGCTCTTCTTCGTGTATCTTCGTGTGACTTCGTGGATGATAAGAAGAAGATGTCCACAAATCTTTTCCCACCCCCTAAAGCCCCAGGATATCAGTCACATACCACCGGTAGAAGGCGTCGCCCCAGAAGAGGTAGAGGAGGGCTCCGCCAGCCAGAAAAGGCCCGAACGGGAGCTTGGTGTCGAGTCCCTTGCGGTTTCGCCACATGACCACGCCGCCAACCGCGGTCCCGATAAGCGAGGCGGTCAGGACTGTGAAGAGGACCCCCGGCCAGCCGAAGAACGCCCCGATCATACCCAGTAGCTTGATGTCGCCACCCCCCAGGCCGTCTTTGTGGCGGAGGGCCTGGTATCCCACCGCGATCAGCAGGAAGAAGCCCCCACCGAGAACGATCCCCAGCAGCGAGTCGAGCCACGAGAGGCGCGGCGTGAAGAAGGAGCAGGCAAAGCCCAGGACCAGACCGGACAGTGAGAGCACATCGGGGATCAGATAGGTGTCCAGATCGATGAAGGTGATCAGAATGAGGAGGGACACCAGCAGACCTTCGATGACGAACTGCGGCGTCAGCCCGTAGCGCAGGAAGAGTAGCAGGAAAAGACCGCCGGCAAGAGCTTCGACCAGGGGGTAACGCAGGGGTATGGAAGCGCCGCAGTGACGGCATCTTCCCCGGAGGAGGAGGTAGCTCACCAGGGGAATGTTGTCGTAAAAGGCAATGAGATGAATGCACCAGGGGCAATGGGAAGGAGGGCGAAGGATGGATTCGTTCCTGGGCAGGCGGTGGATCATGACATTGAAAAAACTGCCAAGACAGCACCCGACCAGGAACACGAAAACCTGCTGCAAGAAGGGGGGCAAAACGGCAGGCACGGACCTTAGACCTCCGGGCGTTGGGGTTGGTCATCGGATGGGGCCTTTTCCTGGTATTTGCACGACGGATTGATGCAAACCAGTTTCGGCCCGCCCTTGCGACCCGGCTTTTCCAGCAGCACCGGCATCCCGCAGCCCGGGCAGGGTTTGGGCACCAGTTTCCCCCAAAACAAGGTCTTACAGCGGGGATACTGGTTGCAGCCAATAAAATGCCGGCCGGTCTTGCTCACCCGTTCCACCAACTGGCCGTCGCATCCCTCGCGCGGACAGGCAACCCCGGTACTCAGGGAGCGGGTGTTTCGGCACTCGGGATAGCCGCTGCAGGCGTGGAACTCCCCGAACCGGCCACGCTTCAGGATCATGGGCCGACCGCATTTCTCGCAAACCTCACCCGCCAGTTCCTTGTCCTCCGCCAGCTGGATCTTGCCCTGCTCATCGCGGGTATAGTTCGACGAAAACGAACAGTCCGGATAGCCGCGGCAGGCCAGAAAGGGGCCGTTACGACTCCACCGGATCTGAAGACCGCGCCCGCAGCGGGGACATTTCAAGTCGGTCGGCCAACCGACTCCTTTCATGTTCAGCATATTGTGCTGAGCACTCGCCAGGGCCCCGGAAAACTGCTTGTAGAATTCCTCCAGGACCTTGAGGTAGGGGTATTCGCCCCGCTCCACCTGGTCCAGGCTCTTTTCCATCCTGGCCGTGAATTCGGTATCGACGATATTGGGAAAGTTTTGCACCAGCAATTCATTGATGAACCAGCCCAACTCGGTGGGATACAGGCGCTGCTTCTGGAGGGAGACATACTCGCGTTCGACGATGGTCGAAAGAATCGTGGCATAGGTACTGGGCCGACCAATACCGCGCTCTTCCAGTTCCTTGATGAGACTCGCCTCCGAATAGCGTGGCGGCGGCTGGGTAAAATGCTGCCTGGCGCGCAGCTCCTGGAGGGCAAGGGATTGGCCTTGCTGCAGGTCCGGCAGGCGGGCCTCACCGTCCTTAGCGCCCTCCGCATCCTCCCTGCTCTCTTCATAGAGCACCATGAACCCGGGGAATTCCACGGTCGAACCGGCTGCCCGAAAGAGATAGTCGCCGGCCGCGATATCGACGCTCTTCTGAGCAATCAGGGCCGGGGCCATCTGGGAGGCCACGAATCGCTTCCAGATGAGGGTATAGAGTTTGAGCTGCTCTCTGCTGAGATAGGGGGTCATCTTTTCCGGAGTGCGGTTGACGTCGGTCGGGCGGATCGCTTCGTGGGCATCTTGAGCGCCCGCTTTCGCTTTGTAGAACACCGGGCGGGCGGGGAGGTACGGCTCCGGCCAGGTCGCCGCGAGGTAGGCGCGGGCTGCCTGCACCGCGTCCTGGGAGAGCCGGGTGGAATCCGTTCGCATGTAGGTGATGAGGCCTACCGCACCCTCGGTCCCCAGTTCGACCCCTTCGTAGAGACGCTGGGCGGTGCGCATGGTCTGCCTGGCAGAAAAGTGCAGCCGCCGTGCGGCTTCCTGCTGGAGAGTGCTGGTGATGAAGGGCGGCGAGGGGTTCCTGCGCCGTTTCTTGAGCTCAACCTTGCTCACCTGATAGGTCAGGGCGCGGAGAATCTCGAGCAGGTGATCGGCTTCCGTTGTGGTTGAAATCGTGCATTTCTTCTTGCCGCAGCGCCACAGCTGGGCGGTGAAGGCCTGCTTCGGGTCGCCCGCCGTTTCTCCGGCGAGCGTCAAGGCCAGCAGATCGGCCTCGATTGTCCAGTATTCCTCCGAGGTGAACTGCCGGATTTCATTTTCCCGCTCGCACACCAGGCGCAGGGCCACCGACTGCACCCGTCCGGCACTCAGACCCTTGGTCACCTTCTGCCAGAGGAGCGGTGAGATCTGGTAGCCCACCAGCCGATCCAGGATGCGCCTCGCCTGTTGGGCTTCATATCGCTCCCGGTTGAGGTTGCGCGGATGAGCGAGCGCTTCTTGAATGGCTTTTTGAGTGAGCTCATAGAAGAGAACCCGATGGATGGGTTTCTCTTCCGCCTGGATGGCCTCGGCGATATGCCAGGCGATAGCCTCGCCCTCGCGGTCCGGGTCCGGTCCCAGGTAGATGGCATCGGCCTTGGCCGCCGCTGCCGTCAATTCATTGACAATCTTTTTCTTTTCCCTGATCACCTGGTAGTCGGCCTGAAAATTCCCGGCAACGTCTATTCCCAACTTATTCCTGGGCAGGTCTTTGATGTGGCCGACCGAGGCCTTGACCACAAAGTCCCTTCCCAGATACCGCCCGAGGGTCCTGGCCTTGGCGGGCGATTCGACAATCAACAACGACTTCGGCATGCCGTCATCCTTTGCTTACGAAATATTTACCGGGCAGCTGCCCGACTGCTCCTTTCAATTCCAGTGCCAACAGGATAGCCATCACCTGGGAGACTGGCCACTGCAGGGTGCGACAGAGCTCGTCCACATGCCTCGGAACTTCGTCGAGAACCTGGAGCAGGGCCGTTTCTTCCGAACTCCGGGGCGGTTTGCCGGAAGCAGCAGCGGTTGCGCCGTCGCCTGAACCGGTCTCATCCCTGACTCTGCCCCGCCGAATTGCCGGCCGGATCTCCTCCAGCACATCCTCGGCACTCTCCACCAGCTTGGCACCCTGTTTGAGGAGCCGATGAACCCCCACGCTCCGGTAGTGCTGCGCCATGCCCGGCACGGCAAAAACCTCCCGTCCCTGTTCCAGAGCAAACCGCGCGGTAATGAGCGACCCGCTGCGGTGAGCTGCTTCAACCACCACCACCCCCAGGGAAAGACCGCTGATGATCCGGTTGCGCATGGGAAAATGACCCGGAGCCGGAGGAGTGCCCAGAGGAAACTCGCTAACGAGCGCCCCCGCCTGCCCGATCTCGCGACGTAACCCGGCATTGCCCCGTGGATAATCCACATCGAGTCCGCAGCCGAGAACGGCAATGGTCCGGCCCCCGGCTTTGAGGGCGCCACGATGGGCGGCACTGTCAATCCCGACGGCAAGACCGCTCACAATGGTTACCCCCGCTTGCGCCAGCTCGCGGGACAGCCGTTCGGTGAAAATCATCCCCATGGGCGAGGCCGCCCGGGACCCGACCACCGCAATGGCGACCAGATCCCTGGGCTCGAAACAGCCCTTGACAAACAGCGCGACCGGCGGATCTGGAATCGCAGCCAGATTGGCCGGATACTCGGAATCAGGCAGGCAGAGCAGCCGGATTTCTGCTGCATGAAGCTTCTCCCATTCCGCCGCAAGGGGTCTCAGCAGGGTTTTTCGCATGAGCGCCAGGCGACCCTGGTCGCGCAGCCCGGGCACCGCCGCCAGTTCCCCGGGACCTGCCCGCAGGATCGCCCGGGCCGTGCCGAAGTGCTGCAGGAGGCGCAGCAGAGAGCGATTTCCCAGGTCGGGAATGAGCTTCAGGTTCAACCAGGCAAGCCGCTCTTCATCCATTCCTTACCATCCATCCTTGAGGTCTCCCGAACGAGGCCAATCCTCCCGACCCCAGCCCAACGTCATTCCCACATGCTTTGGCAGGAATCCAGGTTCTTTCAGAGTCAGAGGAAGCGGTATGCTCTTTTGGACCCAAACCCTGCGGAATCCCCTTGTCGCAGTCCGGCGTTGGATGATAAGTACAGGCCCTGTTTGCATTTGTCAAATTGATGATGGCAGCGGGAAGCAGCATGGCTCGGAGCGTGAGGGGAGGTCGCCGGCATGGCGGGTGAGCATGGTCGGATCAAGCCGGAACTGCTGGCGCCGGCGGGAAGCCTCGAGAAATGCCGCCTCGCCTTCCTCTACGGGGCAGATGCGGTCTACGCGGGAGGAAAGGAATACAGCCTCAGGAGCTACGCCCGCAACCTGCACTCCGAGGAACTGGCAGCGGCGTGTCATCTCGCCCATTGCCTGGGGAAGCGACTGTATGTGACCGTCAACGCCTTCGCCCGCGAGTCGGACCTGGCACTGCTGCCCCCCTTTCTGCAATACCTGCAGGACCTCAGCGTCGATGGCCTGATTGTGAGTGACCCGGCCGTGCTGGTCCTCGCCAGGCGGTGGGCGCCACGGGTGCCGCTGCATCTCAGCACCCAGGCCAATACCACCAACTCGCTCAGTGTTGCGTTCTGGCAAACTCAGGGGATCCGCCGGGTCAATCTGGCCCGGGAACTCACCTTCGACGACCTGAGAGAAATCCGGAAGGCCACCGCCATGGAACTCGAAGTCTTCGTCCACGGCGCCATGTGCCTTTCCTATTCGGGACGCTGCCTGCTCAGCGCTTTTCTAACCGGCAGGAGCGCCAACCGCGGTCTTTGCACTCAACCCTGCCGCTGGTCCTACAGCCTGGTTGAGGCCAAACGTCCCGGCCAGTATCTTCCTCTGGAAGAAGACGGCCGTGGCTCCTACCTTCTCAACTCGAAGGACCTCTGCCTCCTGGAGCATCTCGGCCGGTTGCTGGCCCTCGGCATCAACGCCTTCAAAGTAGAAGGCCGCATGAAGGGGGCATTGTACCTTGCCTCCGTGATCCGTACCTATCGCCAGGCCATCGACCGGTACTGGCAGGCCCCGGCAACCTATGCCGTCGACCCCCGCTGGCGGGAGGATCTCGAAGCGGTCAGTCACCGGCCGTATACCACCGGCATGCTCTTCGATCGTACCACCGGTCCTGAAGCTGGCATCGACGCATCAGGCCGCCTCCTTCAGACCCACACGCTCGCAGGAATCGTCCGCCCACCTCCGGAGAGTCGCTGGCACGACTCCCCCAGGGCGCCGCACTTCGCCCTCGGGCAAGAGACCTGCATCGAAGTGCGAAGCCGTCTGAAGTCGGGAATGGAGCTGGAGTTTCTCGAGGTGGATGGTACTACGACCAGTCATGTTCTCGGGACGTTCGCGGATTTGCGGGGAAACCCCCTGGACGTTGCCCATCCCAACAGCTGGGTCCGGGTGCCGCTTCCTTTTGCCACCTTTTCTCAGCAGGTGATCCGGACTGTCAGGAGTTGATATCGGCGGCTGGACGAAGGCGGGAGACGGGTCTCACATCATTCTGTTGTCAGCCCATTTTGAAGGTCACTTTATCGTAGAACACGATCATGCCGGCTCGACATTTCATGCACTTGTAATACTTGGTGCCCGGCAGATAGCGCATCCAGGCTTTCCGTTCAACGCGCCTCATGCGGTGACTGTGACATTTAGGACATACCTTTTCAAAAGCAACCCAAGCCATATCGACCTCATTCCCGCCTGCTTCCGTTCCCTTTACATCGGCTCGGCCCCGGCGAACTTCCGGATCATTTCCTCCCCAAGCGCTTTCGACCTCAGGGTAGCAGCCTCCACCGCATCGATGAGGGCGGCCCGTAATCCACCCCTTTCCAGCATGTGAATGCCGGCAATAGTGGTACCTCCCGGTGATGTCACCCGGTCCTTCAACTGGCCGGGATGTTCTCCGGTTTCCATCAGCATCCTGGCAGCACCCACCAGCGTCTGAGCGGCGAGCTGCTGGGCGTCCAGGCGTGAGAGGCCCATCTTGACGCCAGCGTCAGCGAGCGCCTCGATGATGATGAAGATGTAGCCGGGTCCACTGCCGCTCAGGCCCGTGACGGCATCCAGCAGGGTATCCCCGCCGATGAAAACCGTCTTGCCAACCGCATCAAAGATGGCCATGGCCAGCTCGATGTCCTCCTGACGGGCATGCCTGCCTGCCGCGAGCGCAGTCGCCGATTCTTTGACCAGCGCGGCAATGTTGGGCATCACCCGGATCAGGCGAAGATCCTTCTGGAGCACGGCCTCGATGGCCGGCAGCGGAACCCCGGCGGCGATCGAGATGATCACCTGGGAGGCATCCAGCACCGGGGAGGTTTCCTTGAGGACCTCCGCCAGGATCTGCGGTTTAACCGCGTAGATGATGACCTCACAGCGGGCCACGGCATCCCGGTTGCTGGTGCTGATGGATACCCCGTAGCGAGTCTTCAAGTCCTCGAGGCGCTCGGCCCGAACGTCCGTACAGACGATCTGCGCCGGTCTGACCAAACCTGACCCAATCAGGCCAGCGACCAGGGCTTCTCCCATGTTTCCCGCCCCGAGAAAACACAACTTCTTCTCGATCAACATCGCGACCTGCTCCTGCAATAGTTGCCCCCCACAGCAAATCTCAGTCATTGGTTTCGCCCTGCTCTCTATAGCAAAAACCGGAGAGAATGTTCTCAAAAAATTGCTGAGGCGTCCCAGCGATCGATCTTCTTGCTCCGACAATCCCGGACTGGCACCAACCGGGTCATCTCAGTCGGCGGGTATAGCGCGCCAGGTATGCTTCGACTCTGAGCTTCCGCAGGGTGCTTTGGGTGCTCATGTAGCGAATCCTGCCAAAGACCGGCCGTACCGGGAACCAGGGGCGGTCGTAGCAACCCAGGACCCACAAAATTCCAGTATAGGAATTGGGATCGCGGCCATCGAGGGCGTACTTGTTGTTGAGCTCGATCATGACAGCCAGCGCATCCCGGGGTGAAGACGACCATTCCAGGATCTTCTTTCCCCAGAGCATCCGCAGGTAGTTGTGCAGGCGACCTTCTTCCAGAAGCTGACACTGGGCCGCATTCCACAGCGCATCATGGGTGGCGGCGGCTTCAAACTCAGCGAGGCCATAGCAATACGGACGACGATCCCCCGCATGCTGCTCCAGTTCCCGCAGGGCCCAGGAGGGTAGCGATTCCAGCCGGTCATAGTCGTCGCGCTGGGAGCACCGGTTGAAACCCAGTTCACGCCAGGTGATCAGTTGGTCAAGGAACGCTTCCGCCGCATCACTCAGACCCCACCACCCGACCCGCCGGCCCGTTGCTTTCACGCCAAGCCGGTCAGGCGCCCACTCTTCCAGGTCGAAGAGTTCCGAGACGACTTGGTGTACCGCCAGGTGACCGAAGTGAAGATAAGGGGAGAGCCCGCTGCCGGCGTCTTCGTCGGGGTGGTTGCGAATGAGGTGATATGAACCGAATTTGCCTTTGAGGAAGCTTCTGAGATGTTCCTGGGCTGCCGCCGAACCGCCTCGAAGCGGTGCCGCTGATACGTGATGAGCGACGGGCAGCCCTGCCACCGCCTCCGGCCGGCCTTCCAGGATGCCCCCCGCGGTCGACGGCCAACGCCGGACGACCGTTTCCGGCAGCGTTGCCAAGGCCGGCAGCGATGCGCCTTCAAGAGGGTTTTGTGCCGGAAACTGATCGAGCTGGAGCGGCAGGTTCTTTTGCAGAAAGCGGCGAAACGAAAAGGCCGTGGTAAAGGCCTGGCCGGCCACTGCGAGCGGGAGCAGGCCATTGCCGTCTACCAGTTCGAATTTGACCCGGAGTTCCCCGGCCGCCGCCTGTAGCATCCGGGGCAGGAAGAACGCCGGGTAATCATCAGCCACCACCACACAGGCATGCTCTCCCAGGGCCCGAATGAGACCTTTTCCCTCGCCTTTCCGCTGTTCGACGAACGGGTAATAACACACCCCGGAGGAGGCAAAATCCCTCAGGTTGTCGGCCATCCCCTCGGTGATGAACCGGTGCAACCGATCACTCGCCCAGGGATAGTCGCAGCGTAGGGCCTCGAGCACCACCAGCGGTTTGCCGAGTTCAGATGCCCATTGGACGGCCCGCTGCAGGCTGAAATTCCAGTTCCTTCGGCGAAAAGCGGTCATCCAGTAGAGAACCAATTTCCCTTCGGCATTGACGGGCAGGTCATTGGCCAGCCTGATCCGAATGTCCGGTACCGGTTCCATGTTACTCCCGTGATCGTCTCCAGGCCGAGTTGCGGGTTGCGGGTTGCGGGTTGCCGGTTCATGCTGGTCGCGCTGGTTTTCGAGCTCCAGCCCGGAGACCAGCGTCACACATTTCCGGCTCATCGCGGATTGACGTGAAAGCTGGCAGAACTTTCAAGCCGTCATTCCGGACTTGATCCGGAATCCAGCTTTCCTTAATCAGCTAGCAGTAATGGATTCCGGCTACAAGCATGCCGGAATGACGGCTGTCGAATCCTCGCGGGCCTGGCGGTTTATCACGCTAATCCGCGATGAGCCACATTTCCTCACCCCTCACCCCTCACTCTTCACTCTTCACTCTTCACCGGCATCAGTTTGATCTCAAAGAGTTTCGGCCAGTATTTTCCCGTCACGAAGATCCGGTCGCGGGCCGCGTCGTAGGCAATGCCGTTGAGCACTTCGGCCTTTCGCGCCGGTCCGATGGCCCGGCGCAGCCTGCTCAGATCGACCCAGGCACGCACCCGCTCCGCTGCCGGATCGATTGCCGCAACCACATCCTGCTGCCAGATGTTCGCCACGACCTCGCCCTTGATATAGGCCAGAGCATTCAGGTTGCGGACCGGGGTCCCGTTATCCAACACTTCGATGCGCCGTTCCTCCCGGAACGAATCCGGATCGAGGAACCGCAGCCAGGCGCTGCCATCGCTCAGGATCAAGGAGGTACCGTTGTGGGTGAGACCCCAGGCCTCGCCGGGGTACTGGAACTCGCCCACCCGCTGCAGGGTGGCCCGATCATAGACGAGGACCACTCCCGAGCGCCAGGTCAACTGGATCAGCTGCTCCCGCCACAGGGTCAAGCCTTCGCCGAAGAGATCCCCGGCAAGCGGTACCAGCTGCAGGACCGCACCCGTTTCGAGGTCGACCTTGCGCAATGAGGACTTCCCATGGAGGCCGGTGCTTTCATAAAGAACCCCGTTCGAGAAGACCAGTCCCTGCGTGAACGCTTCGGGGTCGTGCGGATAACTCTTCACAATCGTGAAATCATAGCGGGCGGCGGGGGGAGTCTGCTGAGTGGTGGCACTGCCACTGGCCCGTTCTCCCGCCCCGGCAAAGACCGGCGGGTTAAGACCTCCCCACCAGCAACAGAACCAGCAGGCAGCCACCAGGGTCACCGCCCGCCCCGGTCTCAGCAGGTTAACGGTCCGACGTGCCGGCCTCACCCCCACCCCATCACCCTCCCGCCGCTCTTCCAGTACAGCGCGGCATAAGTATCAAACCGCTTATGGCAGGTGTCCTGCTGTTACCCTTGCCGTTGCGTTTCATGTTCATTCAACGCAACATGTGTAGGCTGACGAACTTTCGCCACTCCTCTAGGTCACCGCCGCGCGCCCCACGCTGACATAGTGGAACCCCATCTCCTTCATCATTTCCGCCGGATACACATTGCGCAGATCGATGAAGACCGGTTTGTTCAGCAAGGTTTTGATCCGGTCGAGGTCCAACGCCCGATATTCGTTCCACTCGGTCATGAGGACCAGGGCGTCGGCCCGATCACAGGCTTCGTAGGGGTTGGTGCAATACTTGACACCCGGCAGGAGCCTGGCGGCTTCCGGCATGGCGGCCGGGTCATGGGCCCGGACCAGGGCACCGTGTTCGAGCAGGGTCGAGATGATGGTAAGGGCAGGAGCATCCCGAATGTCATCGGTTTCGGGCTTGAAGGCCAGGCCGAGTACAGCCAGGGTTTTCCCGGCCTCACTGCCGCCGAGGGCAATTCTGATCTTTCTTGCCATGCGGGCTTTCTGGGCGGCATTGACTTCGATAACGGCCTCGACAATGCGACAGGCAACCCCGCTTTCCTGCGCAATGCGCAGCAGCGCCTGGGTATCCTTGGGAAAGCACGAACCGCCATAACCCGGCCCCGCATGCAGAAACTTCTTGCCAATGCGCCCATCCAGCCCCATGCCGCGCGCCAGATCCTGCACGTTGGCCCCAATTTCCTCACAGATGTTTGCCAATTCATTGATGAAGCTGATCTTGGTCGCAAGAAAGGCGTTGGCGGCATATTTGATGAGTTCCGAGGTCTCGATGGCGGTGATGACAAAGGGTGTCTCGATGAGATAGAGCGGGCGGTAGATGGCCTTCAGCACCTCCTCGGCCATGGGCGAAGCGACCCCGATCACCACGCGATCCGGATGCATGAAATCACGGATAGCCGCCCCCTCGCGCAGAAACTCGGGATTGCTGGCCACATCGAACGAGGCTTCGGGATTGGCGGCCGAGATGATGCGGGCCACCTGGCGGCCGGTGCCAACCGGCACAGTGCTCTTGTTCACCACCACGGTGTAATCCCTGAGGTGAGGAGCAATCTGTTCGGCTGCTTCGTAGACATAGCTCAAATCGGCATAGCCATCGCCCCGCCGGGATGCGGGCGTCCCTACGGCAATGAAGATCACCTGGGCCTCGGGCACGCCGGGGGTGAATTCCGTGGAAAAAATGAGACGCCCGGCGTTCATGTTCTTGCGAACGATGAACTCGAGGCCCGGCTCATAGATCGGAATTTCACCCTTTTTCAGAATACCGATCTTGCCCTCGTCCTTGTCGATACACGTCACCTCATGACCGAATTCGGCGAAGCAAGCCCCGCTCACAAGTCCAACATAACCGGTTCCAATGATCGCAATTTTCATGGCACGCTCTTCCCCTTTCCTGGAAGTGGTGATGGCAATACTTGAAAACTGTAGCAGCTATTTTGATCCCTTACAAGCCTCACCGGCGTAGCGTATGGCAACCCGAAACCGGGTATCCCGGTGATCTTGGCGGCACGGCCTTCCAGCTGAGGACGTTCATCCGATTAAAATCATTGCTTTCTGGGGTAGATAGTGGATAATAGTATAAAATCGAGCTCAAATGAGGGCATCATACTTGAGGACTTGCTTTTGAGGATCATTTCGCGACAGAGGCTGCGGTATAAAAAGCGCCATGCGGCTGAGGGCACCACCCTGAGCCCTTCGCGACGCCCGGAACGGCCTTTCTCCCTGCGTATTCACCGGACCCTCAAGCCGGTACTCGACCGTATCCGAATCCCCCAGCCCCGTCCCTTCGTTCCTGATCCCTTCCAGCTGGAAGCACTCGAAACCCTGGAGCGGACGGACGTCCTGGTGACCGCCCCCACTGGTTCCGGCAAGACTTACATCGCCGTCGAGGCCATCCAGCGGACCCTGCAGAGCGGCGGCAGGAGCTGGTACGCTTCACCCCTCAAGGCCCTCTCCAACTCGAAGTACGAGGAATTCTCGAACCTTTTCGGCCCGGACCGGGTCGGGATCCTCACCGGCGACCGGAAAGAAAACGTCCAGGCACCGGTGATCGTCGGGACCACCGAGATCCTCCGCAACCAGTTGTACGACACCATGCATCGAGGGGAAAACCTGGACGAGGATCTCGTGGTCCTGGATGAAGCGCATTTCCTGGGTGATGAGGACCGGGGAGTGGTCTGGGAAGAAGTGCTCATTTACCTGCCGGCACGGGTCAGGCTTCTCCTCCTTTCCGCCACCATCCAGAATGCCGATGAAATCTGTTCCTGGCTCGAATGGCTGCGCTCGACACCCTGTACCTGGGTGGCCGCCTACGACCGACCGGTGCCGCTCTATCCCCTGTTCCTCACCCCGGAAGGCGAACTGAGCCCGCTCAGTACCCGCCGCGGGCTGTTCGCCAAGGTCCGAGCCATTGATTGCAGGTCTCTTGCCAGAAACAGTTTTCCCGATATTCCGAGAGTGCTCCATGCCCTGCGGGAGGCCAATCTGCTACCCGCGATCTTCTTTCTCAAGTCTCGCTCCGATTGCGAAAGGGCAATTTTTCTCTGCCACCCGACTCCCGAAACCGAAGAGGACAGAAAGGCGGAATCCTTCCGGCGGCATTTGCACGAACTGCTGGAGAGTTTTCCCTTCCTGAGACGCCATCAGCATCTATCGGTATTGCGCTATGCCCGGGTGGGGGCTCATCACGGCGGTCAGCTGCCGCATTGGAAGCTATTCCTGGAAAAACTCATGCAGGAAGGATATCTGGAGGCGATCTTCTCGACCTCGACGGTCGCGGCGGGGGTGAACTACCCCGCCCGCACGGTCGTGATCTGCCAGAGTGACCGGTTCAACGGCAGGACCTTCGTCGACCTGGGTGCCACCGACCTTCTTCAGATGACCGGCCGGGCCGGGCGGCGGGGCATGGACGAGATCGGATTTGTGCTGGTTTTGCCCGGTCCTCACCAGGACCCACAGCTGCTGCACGACCTCCTCAAATCCCCTCCTGATGCCATCGCCAGTCAGATTCGCATCAACTTTTCCATGGCGCTCAACCTGCTCCTGTCGCACCGGCCGGACGAGATCAAGGCCCTTTTCGCCTCGTCCCTCGCCACCTATCAGAACCTTAAACGGGAATCCCAGGTCACCGAAGGGTTGCTCGCTGCGGGCAAGGCCCTCGCCCAGTGGCTGCCGCAAACGGCCTGCGGCAGTATCGAACGCCTGACTGAAATCCGCTCCCAATATGGCTTTCTCAGGGAGCAGACGCGCAAGGCCCGCAAGAACTGGAAGCGTCAGGCCTCCCGCCATTCTTTTCACGATCTGCTGACTCCCGACCGGACCTTCCTCACCGGCAGAGGAACCCCTTATGTAGTGGTGGCCCCACCCCAGATGGAGCAGCAAACCGTTGAAGCGGTTCGTCTCACCTTCCCCCTGCGCTACCGCAAAGGACGGATTCGAACCTACCACGTCGCCCTCCAGCGCATCCGTTCCGTGGGGGAAAAGCTGGACCGTCAGCCCTCTCTCAAAGACCGGCAGGGCTGGAAAGCGCTGATTACTCACGCCACCGACATCATCCACCGGCCCAGGCAGGAAGAACCCGACACCGAGAAGTTTCTCCCCATGGAGATGGCGGCCCGCCAATTGACTGCTCTGGTCACTAACAGGGCGGCTCTGCCCTGTGATTCCTGCACTCTTTTCGGCCCCTGCCAGAAGGTGACCACGCATCCCTTTGCGTCAGCCCTGGAGCAGTATCTCGCTCATCACTCGCAGGTCAACAAGATCCAGGAACAGCTCTCGAAAGCCTTTTTCCAGCACTATCGCATTCTCCAGGAGGAAGGCTATGTGAACCAGGACGGCCGCCTGACAGAAGACGGCCTGTGGGCCTCCAAACTGCGGCTCGACCAGCCCCTGCTCATCTCGGAAGGCATCCGCCAGGCCATTTTTCCCAACGATCAACCGGACCTCCTGGCAGCCCTGATCGCACCCTTCGTCATGGACCGCGAACGCCCCGGCGATATTCAGCTCTCGACCCTACTCTGGAAGTACCCTGAAATCGCAAAACCCTTCTTCCGCATGCTCCAGAGCCTCCAGCGCCTGCGGGAACGCCTGCAGGCCGAGGGCTTCCCCATCCCCACCATGCCGTTCTGGGCGGTGGTCACGCTGTATCACTGGGCGCGCGGGGAGTCCTGGGAGAGAGTACGTGAGATATCCGGAATGGACGAGGGTGACCTAGCCATGGTCATCCTCCGGACGGCGGATCATCTGCGCCAGATCGAGTCGCTGGCCGAAAGTCATCCCCGCTTGGCCGCTTCGGCCCGCAAGGCCATCGAGCGGATTTTGCGGGAACCGGTGTTAATGGAATAGGACCGGTCGGGGCGGCCGCGATCTGCCGGCAGCGCGGCTCAGGAAGGAAATTGCCGAGGCTTGACAGCCCCTCCTGGCGGTCATGTATCCATGACTGCATAAAGAAAGCGCCCCGGCTGAACCGGGGCGCCCTGAAAGCGGAGTTGCACGACTCATTTCCGGAAGACTAGGCGTGTTTCTTCTCCGGCGGCTTAGTGGTGAAGAGGATGATGGTGCCAAGGGCGCACAGCGCTCCCGCGCAAAGGAACGGTGCGTAATAGGTTCCCGTCACGTCCTTGAGATAGCCGCCAACCCATGGCCCGGCAAAGCCCGCCAGACCCCACGCGGTAAACAGCAGGCCGTAGTTGCTCCCCTGCGCCGTCGGCCCGTAGAACTGAAGGCAGGTGGCCGGGAACAGGGTGAACATGGCGCCGTAGTTCCACCCGATGAGGATGGCAATGGCCGACAACCCGGCGACACTGCCGCCAAGCTGAAAAATCGCGATCATCGCGATGGTCTGGAGGAGAAAGGTCACCGCAAAGTAGACCCGGATTCCGATCTTGTCGACAAAGAAACCGGAAAGGATCCGCGTCGCCGCATTGCTGAAGGCAAGCGAGCTCACGGCACCGGCAGCGGCCATGGCCGTCAGACCCTGATCCCGACCAAACCCGGCAAGGTGGCCGATCACCATCAGGCCCGCAAAAGAACCACAGAAGTAGGCCACGTACAGCAGCCAGAACTTCGAATCACTCTTGCTTTCCTCATGCGTCCAGTCACGGGTCACTTTGGGGGCCGCTGCACCCGCGGGGGGCGCCGGCGGATTCCAGCCAGCAGGCTTCCATCCTGCCGGGGGAACCTTCAGCAGGGACCCGGCCCCGATCGCCATGATCCCCATGGCGATTCCGCAATACCAGAACACGTACCGCCAGCCCATGGCCGGGTTCTCAATCATCCATGTCGCCAGAGGCCCCATGAGGAAGGATCCCAGGCCCAGGCCTACCACCGCAAACCCGGTTGCCAGGGCTCGTCGGTCAGGCCACCACTTGGGCGCCGTGGCAATGGGTGGGAGGTAGATGAGGCCACCGCCAAAGCCCGCCAGAACCCCATAGGTAATATAAAGCTGAAACTTTGATTGAATGAACCCGGACAACACAAACCCGATAGCCAGAATAAGGCCACCCGCCATGACCACCTTACTGGGACCGATCTTATCGCTGATTCGGCCTGCGGGAAACGTCATCAACCCAAAGATCAGACAGCAGATCGCGAAGGCCAGAGCGATCTCGGCACGACTCCACCCGAATTCCGCATTAAGAGGCTTAATGAACACGCTCCACGCATAGAGCAGCATACCGCACGTGGTACTGCCAATCAATCCGCACAGTAAAGGAATCCACCTTGGTTGAGTAGCTTGAGTTTCTTCCGCCATTATCTAGATCCTCCCTTCAATGAAAAAACCAAATAATAAGACGTCATAGTGCCCCTCTCTCCGTATCATTGCCCACGACAAGACAAAAGATGGAATCCCGTCGTGTCGCAATGACTCCCCTGCCGCGCCTAATGTGTTCGATCCTCTGGACCCTTCTTCCCTCCTTTCTTCAGCTGATCGGTGATGATGATAAGAAATCGCTTTTCGAGTTCGTTTCGACAGCAACCGCCCTCAATGCCGTCAGAAACACCCAGCGCTACCACACAAAAGCATTTGCGTGCCCTCAATCAGGGGGATCTGACCGGGCACCCAGCCTGTGACAAAAAAAGATTTGAAAAAAAGATTTGTGAAAATACCCTAAAGCATCATCTGGTAAGCAGCATTACGAATAGCACAGCAACGTATTGAGACAGCAGAGCGGCCCACGCGATCTGGGGTAGACAGCGTGATGCTTTAGTGACAAGACGCTTGAAACAGTGGCACCCGAAATGACTCCAGGCACCTTCATAAATGAATAACCTAATAAAATAACGGAGAAACTACTATGGGCTTGCCTTCTCCTCCCCCTCTCCTGAATCTGTCCCTCTCACCCCCTTCCGCGTAAGACGACCCGTCACCTTCACAGGCCAAGCGGCCCTGGTACAGACTCCCCAATATAAGCGGGATCATGGCACACCTACTGGTGCCTGTCAATGGCATTCTCACCATTCCGATCCTAAAAAGGTTTCTCGAAGGGCTGCAGGTGGCAATGTTCGATTTCCGGTTTGAGAAAGAAACGGCTTTCCTGCACCTTCTTCAAGAGCATGCCGGTAGTGAAAATGGCTCTATGGGCGGCCTCGAAGCTGCTGAGGCTCTTCACTGCAGCGAGCGTGATCACGGAATCGAGACAGATCGCCCAGACAATCTCACGGTCGTCACGGACCGCAACGAGGTCAATGGGGCGCTCCTGAATCCTCGGAGGCATATAATCCGCGACAATCCGATAAGGGGTTTGGCACAACTTCCCATACAAATGACATTGCAGGGTGCGCCGGACCGTATGGTCATTCCGAAAAGGCTTGGGAATCCCGAGCCATGCCTGTTCGAGGTCTTTCTTCCAGTTTTGCAGTGTTTGCACGAAATCTTCCGGCATTTTCACTCTCCCGGCCGCAGGCAGGTTTGGCAGAGGCTGCCCCAGCCTCCAGATATTTTATCAGGTATTATAAATACTTTTCCGAGGTTGCAATGTCAAAGGAAAATGGTTCTCGCCACCCCTTGCCAGCGGCCCTTGATTCCATGCCGTCAGGCTCCGCCGGCTGTGATTTCCACGTTGCATTGCCCGAGCAATTCCGCTATCGTGATTTAGTTATAGTTGACCACAGAAGCCCGTTATGCAGCGTTTCAGCGCCATCCGACGGCAGCCAACGCAAGTTTCGGGCTCGAACGATACGGGCTCAGGAGGCGAACAACACCAATGGACTTGGACGCCAGAATATACATCGCCGGCCACCGAGGTCTGGTGGGCTCGGCACTGCTGCGCGGATTGCAGCGGGAGGGCTATCGAAACCTGATAATCCGAACGCATGCCGAGCTCGACCTGGAACACCAGCCAGCGGTAGCGGCCTTTTTCGCCGATGAGCGCCCTGAGTATGTCTTTCTGGCTGCTGCCAAGGTAGGGGGCATTCTCGCCAACGCCACCCAGCCCGTCGATTTCCTGCTCAGTAACCTGAGAATCGCCATCAATGTCATCGAAGCATCCTGGCAGCACGCGGTCGCAGGTTTGCTGTTTCTCGGCAGCTCGTGCATCTACCCGAGACTGGCACCGCAACCTCTTAAAGAGGAGTATGTCCTGGCGGGACTGCTCGAAACCACCAATGAACCATACGCCCTGGCCAAGCTTGCCGGGCTGGAGCTCTGCGAGGCTTATAACCGACAATATGGGACGCGGTTTTTAAACATAATGCCTACCAACCTTTATGGGCCCAATGACCACTACGACCTTACGACCTCGCACGTGCTCCCGGCCCTTATCCGTAAATTTCATCTGGGAAAGCTGGCCGCAGCGAGGAATTGGACTGCAGTGGCAGCCGATGAAGCCGTCCACGGCTCGGTTCCGGCCGATTTTCGGGCAGGGCTCGAAACCGCCCCCAAAACCGGCCAGTTCCCGGCGGAGACGGCCACGGCCGGTGGTCTCGAACAGAGCAACGGTCCGGTAGTGAGGTTGTGGGGCACGGGTTCACCGAGGCGTGAGTTCCTTTTTTCCGATGATCTTGCCGATGCCTGTATCTTCCTCATGAATCACCTGGATGATCTCTTCGCCGCCCCCGGCGCCCCATCAGAAATGCACCATCAGGCAGGGAACATCGGTTCCGCCCCATCATCTCCGCCTCGGCGGCGACCTGCTCCTCCGCTCGCCAGACTCAAGGAACCACATGCGCTGGCGGCCCGCCATCTCATCAACGTCGGCTCTGGTGAGGACTTAACCATCAGGGAACTGGCTGCCATGGTGGCCCGTATCGTCGGTTTCCGTGGGCCTGTCGAATGGGATGCCAACAAACCGGATGGTACCCCCCGGAAGCTGCTTGACCCAACTCGCATTCTGCAGCTTGGCTGGAAACCGAAAACCGGCCTCGAAGACGGTATTCACCTGGCCTACCAGGATTATCTAAACAGGGGAAGATCATGACCCGCGAGAAAGTTGCCCTCATCACCGGCATCACCGGTCAGGACGGCGCTTACCTGGCCGATTTCCTTCTCAGGAAAGGCTACCGGGTGCACGGTGTCAAACGGCGGGCGTCGCTCTTCAACACCCAGCGCGTGGACCATCTCTACGAAGACCCTCACCAGGAAAATCGGCGTTTTATCATGCACTATGGCGACCTCACCGACGCTACCAACCTGATTCGCATCATCCAGGAAGTGCAGCCGGACGAGGTCTATAACCTGGCGGCACAGAGCCACGTCAAGGTTTCCTTCGAAACCCCCGAGTATACCGCCAACGCCGATGCACTGGGGACCCTGCGATTGCTCGAGGCGATCAGGATCCTCAACCTTGGAGAAGAGACCCGGTTCTATCAAGCATCAACATCCGAACTCTACGGACGCGTCCAGGAAGTGCCCCAAACGGAGCGCACCCCTTTCTATCCACGCTCTCCGTACGGGGTAGCGAAACTTTACGGCTACTGGATTACCGTCAACTATCGCGAGGCCTATGGTCTTTTTGCGTGTAACGGCATTCTTTTCAACCACGAATCCCCCATCCGGGGAGAGACCTTTGTCACTCGAAAGATCACCCGCGCTGCCGCCAGGATTGCCCTCGGCCTGCAGGACAGGCTCCATCTCGGGAATCTCAACGCTCTGCGCGACTGGGGCCACGCCCGCGACTTCGTGGCCGCCCAGTGGTTGATCCTGCAGCAGGAAGCCCCGGATGATTATGTGATCGCTACCGGCGAACAGCATTCGGTGAGGGAATTCTGCCAGAAGGCCTTCGAGCAGGTCGGTATTGTCCTGGAGTGGCGCGGCCGGGGCCTTTCCGAACAAGGACTGGTTTCCTCGCTCAAGCCCTCTCCTCTGCTGGAACAGTGCGCACAACCCTCCATGATCCACCGCCCTCAACCCGGCAAGGTGATTGTATCCATCGACCCGACCTACTTTCGCCCAACCGAAGTCGAGACCCTCCTCGGGGATCCCAGCAAAGCTCGAGAGAAGCTGGGCTGGACCCCCCAGGTCTCCCTCAGCGAGTTGATCGCGGAGATGGTGGCGCAAGATCTGACCGATGCGATTCGGGAAACCATCTGTCAGCGCAATGGATTTCCCCTCCAGGCCAGCTGTGAAGCGCATATGTAGCAATTGTTCGGCAGGATTAGGGCGGCTTCCCGGAACCGGGACGTCGCCAGGGCGGGCTGACCCTTCGGAATCGATTCACGAAAGATGCTGTTACAATTGAAGAACCTTCGCTTCCACAACATGATGCTTTTTGATGCGGCAGTTTTCGTCATTGCCATTTTCCTGGCTTACCTCCTCCGTTTTGACTTCCCGTTGCCACACGATTATCTGAAGCAAATCATCCTGTTGGTTCCTTTTCTCATCCCGCTGAAGCTGGCGGTCTTTTATTTCTTGCGCATCTATCGAGGGATATGGCGCTATTTCAGTGTCGAGGATACCTGGCGGCTGGGATACGCCTCGCTCATTGCCACCCTTCTGACGGTCACCTTCATCGTCTATGTCCATGGGTTTGGCGGCTTTCCACGGTCGGTTTTCATTATGGATGGGGTTTTGACTTTCCTGCTCTGCGGGGTCCTGCGGCTCGGTCTCCGCTCCTACTATGCGGCAAGAAACACCTCCAAGGGGACCGGCGCGTTCAGCCTTCCCCAACTCGGCCAGCAAGGCACCAAGGATAAACGCGTCCTGATCATCGGGGCGGGAGGGGCTGGCGAGAAGATGTTGCGGGAAATCTTCGACAACCCCCATCTCCATTATTGCGTTATGGGGTTCCTGGATGATGACGTCAACAAGCAGGGCCGCTCGATTCATGGCATTCCCGTGCTGGGAAGCGCGGAAGAACTCCCGAGGCTCGTCAAGGATCTCCAGGTCGAGCGGGTCTTCATTTCCGTCCCAGCGGCAACCGGTCCGGAAATGCGACGCCTCGTGGAGATTTGCAAGCGGGCCGGGGTCCCTCACAAGACCCTTCCGGCCATCGGCGAGATCATCAACGGCAACCTGACCATCGCCCTTCGGGAAGTCAACTACGAAGACCTCTTGCGACGTCCCCCCATTCAACTCGATATGGCCGGGATTCATGATTACCTGACCGGCCGCCGGGTCCTGGTCACCGGCTGTGGCGGCTCCATCGGCTCGGAACTCTGTCGCCAGGTGATGCGATTTGATCCCGAAGCGCTCATCCTGGTCGACGCCAGTGAAGCGAACCTCTACCACATTGAAACGGAACTCCAGCATGAACTGAATTTCGAACACTGCTGCGGCATCCTCGGGAGAGTCCAGGATTGCTCGCTGATGGAAAAGGTCTTCGCCAAATATCGGCCTCACGTGGTCTTCCACGCCGCAGCCTGCAAGCATGTCCCCATGCTCGAGAAGATCCCATGGGAGGCGATTTTCAACAATGTCCTCGGCAGCCAGGTGGTCATGGAAGCCGCCATCCGGCATGGGGTCGAACGTTTCGTGTTGGTTTCCACTGACAAGGCGGTGCGCCCGACCAGCGTCATGGGCACCAGCAAGCGGATTGCCGAACTGCTCCTCCAGTCCCTCCAGGGGAATGGCTCGAATCTCATGGCGGTGCGGTTCGGCAACGTCATAGGATCGTCAGGCTCGGTCGTCCCCCTGTTCCAGAGACAGATTGAGCGGGGAGGACCCGTTACTGTGACCCATCCCGAGGTCAAACGCTACTTCATGTCCATCCCCGAGGCTTCCCAGCTGATCCTCCAGGCCGCATCCCTGGGCCGGGGAGGCGAGATCTTTGTCCTGGAGATGGGTACCCCGGTGCTGATTGCGGATATGGCCCGAGACTTGATCCGCCTTTCCGGCAAAGTGCCCGATCGTGATGTATTGATTTCCTATGTTGGGATGCGGCCCGGTGAAAAGCTGGTCGAGGAACTCGTATCCTCTCAGGAAGGGGTGGCCAATACACCCCATGAAAAGATCATGGTGCTGCAGCCCAATGGCACCTGGTGCGGACACGGCAACCAGGAGAACTTTTCCCGCTGGCTGAATGCCCACCTCCAGGAATTATACAGCATCGCCGAACTGCACGACCCCGGCCCGCTCCGCCACAAGCTCGGACAGATTGTCGCCAGTTACCGTGGGGAGGAAGCGGACTGCGTTCTGTGATTTTTTTGGCGGCAGCGGTCGTCTGAAGCAACCACCCCGGTAAACCCCTCCTCGCCGACACGGCGCAAGAGTCCCAGCAGGGTCTTCTGAAAGCCTCATTTTGCATGGCAGACAATCATTCCACGCGAAGCAACCGGATGCGGGAGGTGGGCATGCAGGGAAGCTCATCCCCGAAGATCGGTTCCCGTCAGCCGACGATCTGCATGCGGGTGAGCTTGCGGCCGATCACGGAAGCCAGGACCACCAGGGTCGACGAGATAAGGATCATGATGATGCCCAGGGCGGAGAGCCGTCCCCACAGGCCGTCTTCGGCGAAGCGCAGAATCTGCACCGCCAGGACCTCGGTCCCCGGCCGTGACAGCACCACCGACAGGGTGAGTTCACGCACGAACATGGTGGCCATAAGGATCCACCCGGACACCATGCCGGGAATCAGCAGCGGGATAACGATCCGGCGCAGAGTTCGGAAGGGAGGCGCGCCGCACACTCGCGACGATTCCTCCAGGTGGCTGTGAATCTGGATGAAGGCACTGGAGAGGGGCTTGACACCATAGGGCAGGTAGGTGGCGATATAGCCGATCAGCAACGCCCACAGCGTCCCGTAGAGCGGTGTGCGCACGAAGAACAGCATGAACCCGACGCCGATGACGATGCCGGGAAAAGAGAAGGAGAGGAAGGTCAAGGACTCAAGGATGCCCGCCCCGATTGTGCGCACCTTGACGATCACGTAGGCAACGAAGACCGAGAGCATCACTCCGAGGCTCGCCCCTGCCAGCCCGAGGATGATGCTGTTCTTGAGCGACAGGAGCGAAACCGGGTCGGCCAGAACCTGGCTCCAGTGTCTCCAGCTCATCAGGGAAAAGGCGCGGGCGCTTGGCGCCATCACGTACGGGGTCAACGACGTATAGACGAGCACCAGCACGGGCAGCACGATCAGCACGAAGGACAGCGCAGCGACCACGGCGAACAGGGGATAGCGCCAATTTTTCAGACTAATAACGGCGGGTTTGAAGCCCCGGCTGGAGATCGTGACGAATTGTTCGCTCGCTGCGGTGAGGTAGCGGTAGAGGCAGATGAGACCGATAGAAGCGGCGAGGGCGCTCATGCCCACCGCGGCGGCCTGGCCGTAGTCCGCGGCAAAGCCCGTGGCGACGATGCGGTAGATGTGGCTGGCCAGGACATAGATGCGGCCGGGCATGCCGATCACCGACGGGACGGCAAAAGAGGCGAGGCTGCGAACGACGACCAGGATGACGGCCGCCAGGATGGCCGGCCGCAGCACCGGCAGGGTCACTCGAACCAGGGTGCGCAGGTTGGATGCGCCGCAGACCCGCGACGATTCCTCGAGCGAGACGTCGAAGGCACTCATCGCCGGGGCAATGAGCAGATAGGCAATGGGCAGGTCGAGCAACCCTTCGACCAGGATCATGCCGGACAGCGAATAGATATTGAAAGGAGCGCTTTCCAGGCCGAAGAGTTCCATCACCAGGCGATTCAGGATGCCGTTGCTGGGATTGAGCAGCAACACCCAGCTTGCCGCGAACAGGATGTGCGGAATCATCATCGGAACGATCGAGATGATCCCGAAGAGGAATTTCCAGGGCAGGTTGGTGCGGGTATTGAGGTAGGCCAGGAAGAGCGCCAGGACCGTGGCCAGAATGGCGGAGCCGAGGGTGAAAAAGACCGTGTTCCAAAACATTGCAACCAGCCCCGGATCGGTGTAGGCGGCAACATACTTGGCCACCGTAAACTGGCCGAAGGTGCCGAACCCGGGAGAAAAGCTCCCCACCACCAGCATGACCACGGGACACACGGTCAGGAAACCGACGAGAAAAATGAGAGTGGGAGTCAGGAGGGTTTTCTGCAGCATGACGGCGCCTACGGGGTGAGCAGTAAGCAGTGGTCGGGATGGAAGGACACGACGATTTCGTCGCCTTCGGTGATCCTGACGGTGGGTTCCACGGTCATGGTGAGCAGCGTCTTGCCGATCCGAATTTCACCCTCATACGCTTCGCCGACAAAGACGAGGCTTTCCACCTTCGCCCGAAAGGCGTTGCGCGCCGGTGCCGCTCCCGTGGCCACAATTTTGATGAATTCAGGACGCACGCACACCATCGTCTCGGCCCCCACGGCAAGCTGCTGACGATTGCAGGCAACGATTTCCCCGACAGCCGAAGCGATCACGGCATGAGCCTCATCGAGGGCTCTCACCCGTCCCGGGATGAGGTTGGCACGACCGATGAAGTCGGCGACAAAGCGATGATCGGGGTTGAAATAGATCTTCTTCGGATCGCCGATCTCGATGATGCGGCCGGTGCGCATGACCGCAATCTGATCAGAGAGCGTCAGAGCCTCCACCCGGTCGTGGGTGACGTAGACAGCCGTGATCTTGAGTTCCGTGAGAAAGCGGCGCAGTTCCTTGCGGGTGGCTTCCCGCAGCTTGGCATCGAGATTGCTGAGGGGCTCATCGAACAGAATGACCTTGGGCTCGGCCACGAGCGCGCGCGCCAGGGCCACGCGCTGTTGCTGGCCGCCGCTGAGGTCGGTGGCCGGGCGCTTTTCAAAGCCTTCGAGCTGCACGAACTCAAGCACCTTCGCTACCCGGCTTCGGATTTCCTCCTGGGATACCTTCCGGTTTTGCAGGGGGTAGGCCACGTTGTCGAACACGTTCATGTGCGGCCAGATGGCGTAAGTCTGAAAGACCATCCCAAGTCCCCGTTGTTCCGGCGGCAGATAGATATTCTTCGCCCTCGACCAGACGATCTCGCTGCCGATGGCAATCTCCCCCGCATCCGGGGTTTCGAGTCCCACAATGCAGCGCAGCAGCGTGGTCTTGCCGCAACCACTGGGACCGAGCAGGGTGAAAATCTGATTGGCGGGAATAGTGAGATCGACCTCGTCCAGGGCCCTGATTCGCTTGCCTTCCGAACGGAAATCCTTGGTAACGCCCTTGATGCGTATGTCCATGATGCCCCTCAGCCGTGGTCCAGGCACAACCATCGCCGTTCCGCACGAAGCCCATGACAATCCCGAAACGACTGCTCCGCGTGTCTTCATGCGACTTCGTGGCTGAAAAAAAGGAACAGTGCCGGCAGCTACTGGGCAAAGAAGATCTTCTTGAACTCATCGCCCCATTTGCGGATTTCCTCATCCGACAGCTCCCGGATGGGCAGCACTTTGGCTTTACTGATGCCGTCAATGGGCGGAAAGACGCCGGGTGCCAGGACATATTCACCCACCTTATCCGCCAGCAGTCTCATGGCATCTTTAGACAGCCAGTAGTCCAGGAACACCCTGGCCGCTTCGGGATGAGGCGCTTTGGCCGCGACGGCCATGGCGCGCGGAGTGCCCAGCAACGTCTCCACGCGGACCCAGTCGAGGGGTGCCGGAGCCTTGGTGATGATGTATTTGGGCATGGAGATGGCGAGCAGTTTTTCGCCACTCTCAACCGGCGCCGGAGTAGGCCCGAAGGATTTCACGAACATCGGCTTGTTGGCCGCGAGCCCTTTCAAGAATTTCAGCCAGGCCTCATCGCCGCCAAAGATCTTATGTTCCTTCAAACCGACCAGCCAGCAGATGGTAGTGGCGTGGGAGGCGGGGTCCGGCATGACGATCCGGTCCTTCCATTTGGGGTCGGCCAAGTCTTCGTAGCGCCTGGGGACGTCCGCCGGCTTCAGGAGTTCCTTGTTGTAGATCGGCGCCACATATTCGATGCCGAACTGCACGATGGCGTCATCCCCGGTCGCCCAGTCGGGATAGCCGGCAGCAGCAGGGGACTTGTAGGAGGCTAGAACCCCTTTTTCCTTCAACATCTCGAGAATGGGCACCGGCCCCTGGAGCACATCCGCCTGGAGCTTGCCCGCTTCATGCTCGGTCACTACCGTGGCCAGGAACTTGGAAGTGTCAACCCGGGTATAGATGCCCGGTACGCGGGTGGCGGCGGCAAACGCCTCCATGATCGGTTCGACAGCAGTAATGTTAGCGTAAAGATTGACTTTGCCTTCCTGCTGAGCTTTGGCCAGATCGGCCGCAAAGGCATTCGGTACCAGAAAAAAACTTAACACCAGCACCAGCAGACTTTTCATCACGATCCTCCCTTTTGCGAGAAGTTTCGGGTTGCGAGTTGCGGGTTGCGCGTTTCCATCGGTTCTTTACAGGTGTTTCCGGGTGTGTTGCCATCCTCATGAAGGTTGAAATCTTTCGTTTCTTCCTTTGACCGCGGATAACACGGATGGGCGCTGATACTGCTCTAAATCCGTGTTCATCCTTGTCATGCGCGGCTTTAAAAAGAAAAACCTCATCCTTAGCGCATAAGTCCATATTCCTGGCCGGTACTTTCTCAATGGCCGTCTTTCACTTTTGACGATATCATACCACGAAAATGATTGTTCTAAAAACTGGAGAGCGCCCGATGGGTATCGTCTCTTCCGCTCTACCAGCTCAATTCGAGGCCGTTTAAGGCATGTGATGAGTGAAGAGGAAGCTGTGATGGAGATTACCCCGCGAGCATTGAGCCGGCAGCTGATGGCGCTGCCGGCCGGGAAGCGACTGGAAGCGATCCTCGCCAGGCCGGATGCGGCGGCGGTGGTGGCGGCGCTTCCCGTGCAGGATTTCTTCTTTTCGGTAAAAGAGCTCGGGCCTGACGATGCCTGGCCGCTGCTGGCACTGGGCGAGGTCGAGCAGTTGGTGCACCTGTTCGATCTCGAATGGTGGGAACAGGACGTCATTCAGCCGGCGAAAGCCCTCCAGTGGCTGGAACGGCTGGCCATGGCCAGTGAGGAAAAGCTGCTGGCCTGGCTCTACCAGGCAGATTTTGAACTACTGACGGCCCTCTTCAAGAAATGTCTGCAGGTCGTGGTCGCTCCGGAAGATATCGACCTGCTCGAGGCGGGCGAGCAACTGCCGAAACACACCCTCGACGACCAGTACTTCTGGGAAACACCGTATCTCCAGTTTGAGGATTTCCTCGCACGGGTATTGCGCCTCCTCTTCGAAGTCCATCCGGGATTCTACCGGGAACTCATGAACCATCTCATCTGGGTGCCCGAGGCCGGGGTAGAGGAAGACGCCTATCGGTTCACCCGGGCGCGTCTCGAGGATCAAGCCATTCCTGCCTATGAAGATGCCCTGAGCATCTACAGCAGCATCGGGCCGGGGGAACTGGAGACGCTGAAGGACATCGAGATCACGGCGTCGAGTGAGGCTCCTCAGCCCGTCTTCGCGCTGGCCCTGCTCTCCGGCGACGACCTGCTGAGCACTGCCCTTGCGGGCCTCCACGAACCCCACCTGCTCGCTACCCTTTGCCTGGAACTGGCATCCCTGGCCAACAAAGTGATCCGTGCCGACCGACTGGCCCTCGATGAACCCCAGGTTTTGCGCCAGGCGGTGCAGAAAGTTGCCGCTCACGTGAACCTGGGTCTCGATCTCATGAGCCGGGGAAACCCGCAGAGGGCCGGGAAAATCCTCGAGCGGATCTTTCTCGAGCATCTCTTTCGCCTGGCCCACACGCAGCTGCTCAAGGTCAAAGGCCGGTTCCGGCAACTGGTGGACCGGGGATGGCCGGCAGCATGGCCAACGGGCTTCAAATGCCTCGAACCGGACTGGACGCAGGCCGCGGAGTTACTGTTGCAGCGAACGCCGCGGCTGCTCCGACCGGCGACGGAAGCATCCACCGTTTCAGCTCCCCGTGAGGACTTCTTCCGAAACCGGCAGGATTTGGCCCAGGCGGACCGTTTTATTGAAATCATAGCCGCTCTTGGCCCGCTCTTTGACGCTCTTGCGGCAAGACCGGAAGAACTCACCGCCCGGCTGTGGCAGGAGGGGCAAGTACGGGGGCTGGAAGATCTCACCCTCGGGACGATGATCTTAACGGCGGCTGCACAATCCAGGATCAGCGGCAAGTGGCACGTCGAACCGCTCCCGGTCGAGCAATGGGCGGAAGGATTCGGGCGGCTGCAGCCGGCAGATATGGCGCCAACCATCCGCTCGTGGGTCGACAAGCTCGTACCGGACGCCGACGAGCGGGAGCTGGTCGGAGCCTACCTGAACCCGTTGCTGGACGAGTATACCCAGGAGATGCTTCCTTTTGACTCGGACCACCCCCCGGAACCCCGGCTGGTAAAATTCTTTATGTTCCAGCGGCAATACCCAGAGGCTTTCCCAACATCCCGCGTTCCGTAAGCTGTTCCAGGGTCACGCGGGCGATGAAACCAGGCATTAGCGCACCTGAAGCGGGGAAGACCACCTGGAGATAGTTTTCCGAGGTTCCCCGCCACCAGCCGGGTTCGATTTCGGTTTCGGCAAGGACCTCCACGGCCCGGCCGAGAAGGCCTGCCTGAAAGGCCTGCTTCTTCTGCCGGCTCAAATCCCGGAGCACCTGCACCCGACGCTTCAGTTCCTGGCCGGGGAGGCGGCCGGGCAGGGATTCGGCCGCGGTGCCCGGGCGAGGGGAAAACGGAAAGGCGTGGAGATAGGACAGGGGGAGCTGCCGGATCAGGTCACAGGTATTGGCAAACTGGACTGCGGATTCCCCGGGAAAGCCGACCATGACATCGGCGCCAAGGGCTGCCCGGGGAAAGAGCCGATGGATTTCCCAAATCCGTTCCGCATATTGCTGAGGAGTGTAAGGCCGTCCCATCCTGGCCAGGACGTCGGCATCGCCGCTTTGGAGCGGCACATGAAAATGTGGACAGAGCCAAGTGTAGCCGGCCACGCTGGTTAGGAGAGAAGAGGTGCATTCCATCGGCTCAAGGGAGCTCAGGCGGATACGATAGGGCCGGGATCCCTCGTTCAGAACCCTCAGCAGCGTCGCCAGCTCGAGCGGGGGATCCAAGTCTTTGCCCCACTGGCCAAGGTGGATCCCGGTCAATACCACTTCCCGGCAGCCATGAACAAGGAAGCGCGCCATCTGGGCACAAACGCCTTCCAGGGAAAGACTGCGGCTGCGGCCCCGCAGATGGGGAACCACACAGTAGGCACAAAAGGCATTACAGCCGTCCTGGACCTTGAGCAAGGCGCGGGCCCGCCCCGAATGCCAGGCGGCGAGCGGCAGGGGGCTGAAGATGGTGGGACGGTCGAGGGGTTTCGAACTGCATACCGGGTTCGCGAGATCCCCGGGTACCTGCAACCAGTCAACCAGCTCGAACTTGGTACGGTTGTCCAGGATGTGGGTGGCCAGCCGCTCGTGAACGATCCGTGCCGCTTCGAGCTGCCCGTGGCATCCGGCAGCAACAATGGCTGCATCGGGATTCAGCCGCTGCGCCCGCCGCAGCAATTGCCTGGCCTGGAAGGCGGCTCTGGCGGTAACAGCGCAGCCGTGCACCAGGTAAATGTCGGCCGGTTCACGGAACGATACCAACCGATAGCCGGCCTCTTTCAGGGCCTGGCGGAAGTAGACGGATTCATACTGATTGACCTTACATCCGAGGGTCTCGAGGGCAACCGTCCGGAAACCGTTCACCGCGCTCCATCCCGTGCCAGCCGGGTGCGGGCTGCAAGGCAGGTTTTCCTTTTTCCCGTTATACTTGTTTAGCTTGAGAAGTTTCACTTTTGGATTCACGCAGAGACGCGGAGACGCAGAGAAAGCCTACTGCAATGAGTCTCCGCGTTCTCTGCGGCTCCGCGTGAAAATGAAACTTTTGAACCTCCACGAGTATAGAGGCTTGTCAGAGCTCCGCCAGGCTCTTGTCGAACGTCACGACCATGGCCCGCGCGGGGCAGGTCTTGACGCAGAGCTCACACGCGCTGCACCGTTCCGATTCAAAGATCACCTCCATTTCCGGGCGCTTGATATGGAGCGCTCCGGTAGGACAGACCGCGGTGCAGGCGCCACACTGGTAACATTTCTCGTCATCCCGCCAGATCCCCTGGCCGACGGCTTCCACCACCACCCCCACTTCCTGGAGGTAGCGAATGCCCCTCTCATAATCATCCGGTTCGCCGCTCAACTCCATCACGACCATGCCTTCCTTGCGCGGGAAGATCTGGGCCTTGAGAATATTGAAGGACAAACGGTAATCCCGAACCAGGTAGGTGATGATGGGCTTGGCCACAATCTCCCTGGGAAACCTCAGTACCAGCATGTGCGCAACCATTGCTGACCGCTCCTTTCAGCCTGGCTTGTCTTCGAAGCCAGAATCACAGCACGCCCCCGACCGATTCCCAAGTTGCCAGGCGTGCCAATTTGGGTTGCGCGCAAGCCCCCTGTTGTGGTTTCATCGGAGGGTCGAGTTGCTCGTTGATACCGGAGCCGTGAGGCACGGATCCCTCAAGGAAACTTATGAGAACGCACGATCGCACATTTTCTCCGCAGCCACCCGCGCCTCCCCTCGAAAAGCTGGAGGAATCGTCGTTCCTGCGCCAGCCGATGAGTGACCGGCAGTGGCGGGCACATCTGACCGCTTTGAAGATCCGCCTCGGGTCCCTCGACCGGGAGCAGCTCCACGCGGCAGCCGGTGCTATTCGTACCGCTCGGGACTGGTTGGACCGGCTGCTGGAGCAGTACTGTCAAATCACCTGCCCTGCCTGCCCCGATGTTTGCTGCCACGCCACGAGGGTCTTTTTCAATCGGACCGATCTGCTTGCCATCCTGGCCCTGGGCCTCAGCCCGCCCCCTGGGCAGACCCGCTCGGCTGCCTGCGCGCCGTGCCGCTACCTGACCCCGGCAGGGTGTTCGCTGGAGCGCATCCTTCGCCCTTACGTCTGCGTCTGGTACCTGTGCGAAGCGCAAATGGATCTCTTCGGAAAGGAACCGGCTTCGGTCCAGCGGCGTTTTACGGCCACCCTGGAATCCCTCCGCCGGGCTCGGCTGAGGCTTGAATCACTCTTTGAGGGCTCCTGCTAGCGCGGTTTGAACATCTTTTCCACCGGCCGTCGCTCCGGGATGTAGACGTCGGTTGGCAGCTTACCCTCATTCCAGGCCGGTGACACATACAAGCCGCAATAACAGCTGCCGTATTCGGCGACATCGGCCGCGCGGTAGACACAGGGACACGTGATGTCGCGGTCCCATTCGCGGTCTTCGGCTGAAAGACGACAGGGACAGCACATGTAGCCGTAGCGCTCACGGTTGATCAGGAGGCCTTGCAGCAATCGGAGCACCTGTTGCCGATCCTTGTTGAAGAAAAAGCCCTTGGGTTCCTGCGCCTTCCTGAGCATCTCGTAGAGCTGATCAACGGTCATGGTGCTCATAGCTTGAGGGCCTCTTTGAGTTCATCCTCCCGGAAGCCGACGATCACCTTGTCACCGATCAAGATGGTGGGGAAAGAGCACTTCGGATTGTGCTGTTTCACTTCTTCGATGACCTTCTGCCGTTCCTCACCGGTCAGTTTGTCGATTTCGACGCATTTGTAGTCAACCCCGCACTTGTTCAGAAACTCCTTGGTGTTCTGGCAGTGAATGCACGTGCTCAATGCGTAAAGCATCACATCGCAGCCTTCCATTTTCATCCTCCTCAAGGTTGAACCATCAAGAACCACTCATCGCCGAGTCTGGCTCGCCCTCTATACCACGAATTCCCAGGCGCGTCAGCGCAAAATCATAGCGCACCGGATCATCCGGGGCAATGGCACGGAAAGCCCGTGTCACTTCCAGGGCGGTCCGCATGTCCCCCTGCCGGCGGCAAGTCAGGCCGGCTTCGAGCCCAAGCCGGTGCATGTGGGTATCGAGCGGCACAATCAGCCGACAGGGATCCAGGCGGTGCCAGCCGCCCGGGTCGACCTCGTCGTGCCGCACCATCCAGCGCAGGAAGAGATTGAGCCGTTTGCAGGCGCTGCCCTTTTCCGGGCGAGGCACCAGCATGTCGACGGCGCACGGAATCTCGGCTCTCAGCTCGGCAACGAAGGCCGTCAGGGCAGGAAGGAAGGTGTCGCTTTCCGGTCGGCAGTGCTTCCGAAAACACGACTCCAAAGACCCATATCGCGCCATGACCCGCCCGATGCCATACAGCAGCCCCGCCAGCTGCCCGCCTCCGGTAAAACGATGCCTGAACTCCTTGAAGGCCTCCTGCAGCTCGCCGTGCGAATGCTCTCTGACGAACTGTGAAGGAACTCCTCCCATCAGGCTGAGAACCTGCGCGACACTCTTGAGGATCTGCCGGACCCGGCCGTACGCAAGCGACGCCGCCACCAGGCCGACGACCTCGCGGTCCAGCGGGTGGGAATATTCCAGCACAAACTCGAGCGGGTCCGGGTGCACGTGTTCCCGCCGATTATAAGTGGCATAAAGCGCTTCCAGCGTTTCCCGGCAAAATCCTGAAGCGCCGCACCAGCTGGTGAGCCTGGACCGAGTCATGGGTCGCTATCTTTCCCAGTTGAGGATCAAAGCCAAGGGGAGTGTAACAAAATGAGGGCACCAGTGAAACACCCACCTGACTCCTCAAGGAGGGGATCCCACCGCTCAATTCAGCAACAGTGACCGTCCCACCCCCTCGGCAGACTGAGGCTTCTCCGGGCAATTCCACGGAAATACCGGTCAAGCAAGGCTGGAAGGCTGGTAAAGGAGTGCGTAGTGAGGTATTAACAGTGGTGCCGACATCATCCGGAAGAAATCTTTTTAGTGTGACTTCGTGTGACTTCGTGGATGCAATGAAAGAAAGCATGCAACCTTGGCAAGAGCCCATAGCAAAGCTGCATGACCGGTTCAGCCGGATGCTTTCCGCCTGGCTTCATCGCACCTGGTACGCGCCTCTGCCGCCATCGGGCGCATGGCTCTGGCACCATCTGCTGGCGGTGGGCGCGGCCCTTTACGCCATGGGGCTTAAGCACGACCAACGGCGGGCCATCCGGCGGCGCCGAGAGCTCTCCGTCTATGTCCTCAGCGTGGGGAATCTGGTGGTCGGAGGCACCGGCAAGACGCCGCTGTGCTTGTGGCTCGCGCGCCACCTGCACCACCTGGGATATCGGCCGGCCATCCTCAGCCGGGGTTACCGAAGGCGCCATGACGACCTCGCGAGGGTGCCATCGGGCGGCGAGAGTTCGCGAGCGGTGTCGGCATTCGGCGATGAACCGGTGCTCCTGGCCCGGCGGGCAAAGCCGATTCCCGTCTGGGTGAGCAGAGACCGCTGGCAGGCAGGCACGTTCGCCGTGCAGAACGATGACGCAAACCTTCTCATCCTCGATGACGGCTTTCAGCACCTTGGTTTGAAACGAGACCTCGATCTGGTCCTGCTCGATGCCCGAAGCCCCCTGGGAAACGGCGCTCTCCTGCCGCTCGGGCCCCTGCGGGAACCTCCCGGAAATCTGGCTCGGGCCGATGCCATCGTGCTGACGCGGGCGGATGATCCCGGCCGAACCGCCGAGACGCGTGCCATGATCAGCCGCCTGTTACCCGAGAAACCAGTCTTTGCCTGCCGGCATCGCCTGACCGGCCTGCGGGTGGGGCTGACCGGGCAACTCGTATCACTCGAGGCCCTTCGCGGCAAGAAAGCGGTCGCCTTCGCCGGCATCGCCCGGCCGGAAACCTTCTTTCACCTGCTGCAGGAGGCAGGGTTGGTCATTTGCGACGGTTTTCCGTTTCCGGACCATCATCGTTATCGCGACCGTGATTTCCTCATGCTTCGCAGGGCCATGGCGGAATCTGAAGCAGCCTTTCTGGTCACCACCGAAAAGGACCTGGTGCGTCTTCCCCAGGGGTTTCAGACGTTCACGCTGGCCGCCCCGCTCGAGCTGGATTTCGGTTCCGACCATGGATCCTTCTGCAACTTTCTTCGAGAAAAGCTTCCTCCCGCCAGTTGAGATCTGTCCTTTTTTGGGGACGGAAATGATCTTAGCTGCTAAAATAAGGTTGAATGAGTTGACGAGGAATCGTGTGACCATTGACGGGGCAGGGTTGCCTCCCAGCCCCTGAACCGTTGTTGGCCCGTGGGGGGGGCAGCGGAGCGCAACCCACCCCGTTGATCGATCCATTGCAGAAGGTTTCCGTCATGAGCGCCTGCATCAAGATTCGCGGCATCTATTCGACTGCTCTGACCAAACTCATGCTGGATGCAGGGTACCACCTCGTTGATCCGTCCAGCAAAATTCGGCGGCTTTTCGCTCTGGAAAACGCTGATGGTGAATGCGAGATCCTCATTCAGGACCGACCCGGCCTCCAGGGAGTGGAACTCACGGGACCTCCGGAAAAGATGACGCAGTGCCTGACGTTTCTCCAGGAACGACTCCTGGATGCCGCCCTGCTCAGCGTGGTTCCCGTCGAAGAAGAAACCGGGATGGTCAAGGCTGCTATCGAATTCCCGGGATTCGCCAAGCAGGTTCTCGATGAGACCCGGCTGACCGTTGTTCCCACCATCTCACGCCATCATCGCTATCGCACCATCGCCAGCAAGACTCTGGAACAGGCTGAACAGACTCTCCTGAAGCATCCCGAGAAAAAGGAATCCCTCGACGACGCCGTCTTTCAGATGGAAATCCTGCTGCCTCTCGAAAAGGAGGGCCTGGTCAGGTTGGAACACATTCGGCCCGCGGGCAAACCCATGCGCCCACGCGAGGGCGTCCTGGTCAGCAGCGATCCCCATGGCCTGGTCTTCCGGCGCATTTTTTCGCAGGGCCGCTACGATGGGCTGAACGTACCGATCCAGGAAGGAGATTACGGCCTGACGGAAATCCAGGAGGGGGCCTGGTCGGTCAAGCATTCCTACTTCACCCGCAACCATCAGCTCATCGGCCACTACTACAACATCAACACTCCCGTCGAGCTCTACCCCTACGGCGCCCGCTACCTGGATCTCGAAGTGGATATCATCCAGCGTGCCGGCGAAAGACCAACCCTTATCGATCGCGAAAAACTGGTGCTGCTCTGCCGCAACGGCTGCATTTCGCAAGAATTGGGGACCAAGGCCCTGGCCGTCGCGGAAGACCTTCTACAAAGCCTGAATTAGAGCGTGTCCATGAAATATTAACACCGAAATAGTAATTCCGGTGCCAGTTTCGTTCATTCATTCATTAGGACAGGGTTTGACAACAATTGTCAGAGAATTGACAATCTCCGCCGAACAGCGCGGGCATTCCTCCCCTCCCAATACCGTTGAATTAGGCCATGTGACTCCCCCCTTCAGAGCTAGGTAGGGCATGTGATTCCCCCCTTGAGGGGGGCAGGCAATGTTGTTGAATTAGCGTCACCCCGGCGGCAGCCGGGGTCCAGAAAGCCGCATGGAAACTGGATTCCGGCTTTCGCCGGAATGACGGTAGGGGCTTAACTCAACAGTATTGAGGGGGGCAGGGGGGTGTCAAGCACCAAGACATCCCCCTGAATCCCCCTTCAAAGAGGGAATTCTTGGTGCACTCTTCCTTAAGTCACCAGCATTGCCCTTGAGCAGACCGCCGCCAGCGGGTGCGCACAGAAATTGCTACACTCCCATTGCTGCGGGCAGGGTCATGAATCATCAACGCGGCGACGGGTCCCGGCGCAAAAGCCGCGCCTCCACCCACCCTGCGCCTGTGCAGCAGCAGGGCCGGTTATTCCTGCCGAGCTGTGCCGGCAATGTTGTTGAATTAGCGTCACCCCGGCGGCAGCCGGGGTCCAGAAAGCCGCATGGAAACTGGATTCAGGCTTTCGCCGGAATGACGGTAGTGGCTTCAATCAACAGTATTGAGCTGTGCCCGGGGGTATGAGGGAGTTCCCAGCCTGGAGGTTTTGCGGCAGGGTTTTGAATCAATAGGATCAGAAGCTCACAGGAGTCGCATGAGATCAGCAGAGTCGGCAAGCAGCACCACCTGCTTCAATCGGGAAGCCGGCTTCACCCTGGTGGAACTGATGGTAGTGGTTGCCATTGTGGGAATCCTGGCGGCGGTTGCCACGCCCGCATATGTCAATTACATCAACCGGGTGAAACAGAGCGAAGCGACCAGCCTGCTGCTCACGGGACGGATCGAGATGGAGGAATTCTACGCCGACCACAATCGGTACGCAGGGACCATCGGCTGCCTGCCGTCCTTCAAGGGCAACGACGCGTGTCTCGCCAACTGCAGCGCCTGCACGGTTACGTCTTATCGGAATGCCAGCGGGGCCTGTAACGGCAGGGGCTGCTATACTTACCGGATCGCGGGGACGCTGACCAGTTCTTATTACCGCATCGCCGCCACCAGGAAGGTATACAGCTATGCGCCGGAAGATGTGGTCTCAATCAACGCCAACAACCAGGTGCCTCAGATTGCCAATACCGATGCTCTGAAGTTTTCGGTCTATAAATGGCTCTTCGAGTAACCCGGTTGCGTATGGGGCACCGTCGGGAAAAAGTCCGCGGGGGTACCCGTGAATAATGTCATGGAGCCGAAGCCGGAAGCTGTCCGCAAGTTCCGTTGATTAACGCCGTTAGAGGGTTCATCAGATGTTACCTCTGTCAAGATATCTCACCATCTGCTTCCTGGTATTGCTGGCACCCTTCTGCGCTAACGGGTTCACCATCAATCCGGAATCGGTACAACCAGGCGGCACGAGAGCACCGGCTCAAGGAACGGCAGCCACCCGCCCTGCTGTCAACACTGGGGCCAGCGTCATCAATATTGTTGTCAGCAGGATCGACCATGACACGATCCAGGCCCGCGATGGAAGGACGTTTGCGATCTCGGATACGACCAGGATTATCAACCATCACGACCAAAGGGTAAAAGTGGTGACTGCCGAACTGTTCTTCCAGGACGGCAAGCTGGTCAGCATCACCATAAAATAATAGAGATCGTTGCCAGCGGCCTCTTAGGAATCAAACCATGCCGGTCAATATCAGTCAGAAGCGTTTTCTCACAAGACCCAGGTCCTGGATTGCTCTGATCTTGGTCCTGGCAGGGGGCCTTTTCTGCCTTGAGGAACTCTATGCGAAGAAACCTCCCCCTCCCGTTCCTGATCCTGAGATTCCGCCCGTTACCTGCAACTGCTACATCCCGCCCTTCGTTGCCAGTCAGTCAAAGCCCAACGTCTTAATCATATTGGATAATTCAAACAGTATGGATGAAGATTTCTATGGTGGCGCGGTGGGTTCCTTTGCCGCGGCCAGCAAGTCGGATGTGGCAAGAACGGTACTGAGCAATATCATCACGGAAACCCGACAGATGTTGCGGATGGGCTTGATGACCTACAAACTGCCCACATCCGGTATCAATTCCTACTATATCCACAACTCGCCCTATTTCGCATCCTATGACATCAGTAGATACTGCCCCAATCCTCCCGACAACTGCACTCGCTATTGCGAAGATACCAGTAGAACAACCGAGGGAGAGGCCTGCGATTCGGCCTGCAGATCCCAGAACGATCAGTTCGAGCTGTCGCCTGGCGACGAGATCATATCGGCATACAGCGCCGGGTCAGCCACGCGGAGCAACTATTGCCGCCTGGTCTACCCGAAGACCAAGTTTCAACTCAATCCCAATCATCCCTCCGACAACAGCAGTATTATTTACTACAAGCACAGTCTTCCATTCTACGCTTCAAGCAATCAGCATGTCGCTTTCTGCTATTCATCAAGCTACAGCCCGCTGGAAGGCACCCCATGGGACACCTACAACTGCTATGGTGACAAAATTGGGTCGTCGGACAGCTTCGAACCCGAGGATTATTCCGGCCTCCTTTTCACCTCGGCCTTTTCCCCCACCGATTCGGACATTGCACTTGGTTTCAAGGATTTCGGCAGACGACTCACCTGGTATGACGTCGGTCAAACCTGGTACAACAACACGTCACCCGGCACCGGCAAATTGCATGTAGCGGTCAGCGACATTGCCGACTTCAACGGGACCCTCACCAGTTCCTATCTCAGCCTGCTGGAAAAGCTGAGTCCCATGGACGGCAACAGCACCCGGTACATGAGCTGTACGGAAAGTGACATGAACAACTGCTCTTACATCGTCAATGCCGGTCTCACCCCCACGGCAGGAACACTGGAAACCGCCTATCAGTATTTCAACGGGTCCTTGAGCGGGTATTCGAGTCCCATTGAAAACGAATGCCAGGACAGCTTCATCATCTACGTGACCGACGGGCTGCCCTCCGTCAACGAAGCGGGAACGCAGGCCGACGCGGCGTCCCTCATGCCGACCGTCAATGCCAAACTGGACTCCCTGCGAACCTTGGTCAAGGGCACCAACAACCGGGGCGTGAAAACGTTTGTCCTGGGGATGGGGCTCCTGGATGAAGCCAGGGTATATTTGGACCAGATGGCCGTGCACGGCGGGACGGCAATGAACGGTCACGCCTACTACGCCGACACTCCGGAAGAATTTGTCAATTCCCTGCGCGAAATCTTCGGCAATATCGTGTTATCGGCTTCTTCCGCCACCTCGGTTTCCATCCTCTCCGAAAAAACCCGGCAGGGAGCGAACCTGATTCAGGCCGTCTTCTATCCCTCCAAGGAACTGGGTACCAGTGGCAGCAAGAGCTCCTGGCTCGGTTATCTGTACGCTTACTGGCTGCACATCTCGCGCACGGCCACGACCATCCGGGAAGATACCGTCCATGATTACATCCTCAATCTCATTCACGACTATGTGATCGAGTTTTTCTACAACAGTCTGACGGGGGTGAACGTTGCCCGCTACCTGGACGCAGATGGCGATGGGGCGATCGATACCAACGGGACCGACGACCAACACGTGGACACGGTCAGCATGGATGAAACCGGCCCGCTCTGGGAGGCGGGGGAGGTGCTGTCGCGACGCAGTGCCGCGAGCCGAACCATCTACACCGTTGTGAACACCCCTGCGACCGCCGCCACGGCCTTCGGCCCTCTGGTGCCCTTCAACGACGGCAATGCCACGGCCTTTACGGCCTTGACGGGCAACCCGCTCACGTTCGACGCCTGTCTCGGCAACGATAACGAGACGCGCCGGACCAACCTCATCAACTATGTGCGGGGCACCGATATTCACAACAACACCATCAATCGCTCCTGTCGCAACCGGACCTTCACCGACGGGAACAACACCCTGACCTGGAAGCTGGGCGATATTGTCTATTCCACCCCCCAGGATGTCATCGACTACCAGTTCTGCTACGATGCCGAGGCTGGCTTCGACAATCAGACCTGCACTCAGAACAGCGATTGCGCCGCCGGCAAGCGCTGTCGGAAGAAAGAGAGCGTCATCTTTGCCGGCGCCAACGACGGGATGCTCCACGCCTTCAAGACCGGCATCATCAATAACGAAGCGGACCACCCCAAAGTGGCCAGCCTGTGGCCGCCGGGCGCCACCGATTTCGGTGAGGAACTGTGGGCCTTCATCCCCAAGAATTCCCTCCCCTATCTGCGTTGGCTGGCGGCGCCCGGGTACTGCCACCTCAGCTTTGTCGATCTCAGCCCTTACATCACCCACATGACCACTTCGGAGGGGGTCCGCAAGATCCTCATCGGCGGGATGCGCTTTGGCGGCGCGCCGGCACCGGGGATCGGTTCGGCCCAGCCGCCGCCCTGCGACACCTGCGGCAGCACGGTGCCCTGTTCGAGCCTCAACACCTGCTACAACCCGCAACCCTACCATGCCACCACTAATCCGGGCGGCTGCACCGGGCTCTCGTCCTATTTCGCCCTGGATATCACCAACCCGGAAGCCCCCCGGCTCCTGTGGGAATTCACCCATCCCAAGCTGGGATACAGCTATTCCGGGCCGGCCGTGATCACCCGCAACGGCAAGTATCACGTCATGTTCCTTTCCGGCCCCACCGGTCTTGACGGAAGCTCCACCCAGAACCTGCTCGCCTTCGTCCTGACGCTCAACCCGGCCGTCGGCCTCGACCGGATCGAGAGCGTTCACGTCTGGGATTCCGGCACCAGTGTCAAGAATGCCATTGGCGGCCGACTGTTCACCACGGGGTTGGATCTCGACGAGGACGGCAACACCGATTTCGTTTTCTTCGGGGAGTCCGATACCCCCAGCGGCAAACTCGACGGCCTAAAAGGCGGGGTGGTGAGGCTCTGGATCAAGGATGACAGTCCTGCCAACTGGGAATTCACCTTGAATTTCATCAATCTGGCCAAACAGCCCATCACCGCCAAGGTCGAGGTGGCCAAGTGTTTCGGACAGTGGTATCTTTACCTGGGATCGGGCAGATACTTCACCACCGCCGACAACTACCCGATTCAGAGGGACTTCGTCCTGGCATTGCCCTTGTATTGCACCTCCAGCAATCCCGCCGACTGCCCCACGAATGTCAATTACATCCACGGCAGCAAGGAGGATGTCTGCGCCGAGGTGTCCGGTACCAGCGCGACCCTCGACAAGGACGCCTGGTACATCGAGCTGGACCCGGCCGAGGGGACCCCCATCAATTATTATAAGGAGCGCCTCATTACGGATCCCACGGTCACCTCGCAGGACATGGTCTTCTTCACCACCACCCAGCCCTACGGACCGGGCCAGCCGTGTGTTTCGGGGGGTCGCACGCGGGTGTGGGGTCTGAACTGCGCCACCGGCGAAGCCATCTCGGACAACTACTGCGCCGCCGCACAAATCAAGGACACCAGCGGCACCATCTACCTGCAGACCTCCACCGGGACGATCAACAAGGTGGTGGTGCCCACGGGGTTTGGCGGAGTGGATGACAGGAACTCCGATTGGATGGAGGGAACGCCCCCGGAAACCTCCACCCAGTTTGTGGGCCGCTATGAAGGCAATGCAGGCAAGATCATGCACTGGATTGAAAAATGAGCCGGATCGGTGGGTTCACGCTGGTGGAGCTGATGGTGGTCATTGTCATCTTCGGGTTCCTCATGACCATGGTCACTCCTGCCATCTCCACCTGGCAAACCAAGCACCGGGCCGAGGGCGAGATCGAAAGGCTGCACAGCGATCTCCAGCTGGCCCGCATGAAGGCTTATACGGAAAAGGTCACCTGGGGGGTTTGGTGGGGGAGCGGCAACAATCCTTTCAGCACCTACGAGCTCAGAAGGGACAATTCCACGCCCCCGGACGGCGATATCAACGATGCCGGCGACGCCAATGCCGCCTCCGCCAGTAATGTTAAGCTCCCCGTCAAATCCTCCAACAGCGCCATTGGCAGTATCACCTTCGATTCCCGGGGATTCTGCAATGCCCTGACCTCCTTGTATATTTTGGACAGCGGTGGAGCTTCCGTCGATTGCCTGAAGACTTCCTCGACCCGAATCAAAGCTGGAAAATGGGATGGCTCGAACTGTAACCCCAAATAGCCGAGGGTTTACCCTGGTCGAAGTCGTCATCGCCATGCTGGTGCTGCTGGTGGGGATGCTCGGCTCTCTCGTCGGGGTGATGGCGGCCGCCGACCATAATCTGGGTAACGCCCTGCGCGATGAAGCCGCCAGAATCGCTCAGGAACAGCTCGAAAAGGCCCGGACGGGACAGTTTGCGCTCGTTGTCAATGCCAATTTCACGGTAGCACGACAGGTGCGAAAAACCCTCTACCCCTTCCAGGTTACAACAGAGGTCATCGCAGAGGCCTCGAGCAGCTCCCTGAGACTGGTAAGAGTTACGGTACAATGGACATTCAAAGATACCACCCGCTCCCACATTTCGGAAACTGTCATCCGGCAGCGCGCCTGATGGGGACTCGAGGGCTGACCATGGTTGAGCTGATGGTCACGCTCGCCGTTATCCTGCTGATCACCGCTGCCGCCAGCACCGCCTATGTGAAGCTGCTCCGGGGGGTCAAGGTCCAGGGGCGGATTACCGAAAGCCAATTGGACACCCTCTGTGGCTTCGAACTTCTGCGTTACGATATCGAGATGGCCGGCTACGGGTTGTTTCGAGTGCTGCCGACGGGCACCCCGGTTTTCACCTACGATGAAGCCGTGAATTCGGCGACCACCCCGGATGCTACGGTTTTCAACGACGCTCCCGGCATCCCCCGGGCGTTTGCCTTTTCCGACAATATCGGGCAGCAGGGCGCTGACGACAACGCCTCCGATGTGCTGGTCATCAAATCGCTGGTGGCGAGTCCCAAGGCTGCCAACCGCAAATGGTCCCTGCTCCACCAGGATGGCGGCACCTGGAAGGTCAATACCTGGGACGACAGCGCCTTGAATTTCAGTGCCGCCAATCCCACCGACCGGATCATCGTCCTGGGCGAGAACGGGGCCCTGGAGCGGGCGGGCGGAAACTGGTGGTTCGATTTTCAAAGCTACTACACCGTCAATGCCACCCAGTCGCCCGGCCTGCCGGTGCCGGCGACCGGCGGCACCAATATCGCTTACGGCCTGCTCTCTTCCGATGATAACGCAACGGTGCGCATGCCCTTCCATCGCGTGGACTACTATCTCAAACGGCCCTCCGGCAATTTTCCGGCACGGTGCTTTTCAGAGAGCTACATTCTCTACCGCTCCACGATCAACCACGGTAATGGGGCGAGAAATGAGCAGCCGCTCATCGATTGCGTTCTGGATTTTCAGGTCGCCTTCGGGGTCGATACCAACGGTGATCGGGCGGTGGACCGCTGGGGGGATCTGATCCTGGCCGACGCCAACGGCAACGGTTCGGTCAGTGCCGCCGAGATCCGGGCGGGAGTGCAGGAAGTGAGGGTTTTCGTCCTCTATCATGAGGGTCAGCGGGACAACGACTTCCGGTTTTCGGGCACTCTGAATCTGGGCGATGCCCAGATCAGCGGGAATGCGAACTTTCAAACATTGAACGCCGCAGCTTCAGCAGATGCCTTGAGTACCTTCGCACCCTCGGGGGAAGCGCAACACTATCGCTGGAAAGTCGCCAAGCTGGCCATCAAACCCATGAACCTCGACTAGGCTCAACCGCCATGGAATCCCGCCGCCACAAAGAAGAGGGCTTCGCCCTGCTGACCACCCTCATGCTGATGGTCCTCGGGTTCGGGATTGTCTCGACCCTCCTTTATATGATCACCCAGAGCACCAAAACCACCCGGCTCGGGCAGGCTTACACCACCGCCCTGGACGCGGCCAAGGGCGGGGCGGACCTGATCATCAATATGATGAAAAATGAGCTGTTCTCCCCCCCAGCCTTGGCGGGCGCCACCGGGACGAGTTCGGACTGCCTCGAGGAAAAGCTGACCCAGGCTACCCTGGACGACAATGGGACCACCAACTGGCGCTCCTGCAGTGACAATTCCACCAGCTGGGACCCGGTAACGGACCCCGATTTGACCCTCACCCTGGCCAATCACCAGGTCTTTGTAAAAATCATTCATACCACCAAAACCAACACCAATTTCTTCTACCTGGTCAACGTGAGAGCCCAACTCCCCAACCGCCGGGAGCACGTCGAGATTTCCTTCCTCTATCAGGTCCCCCTTCCGGAAACGTAGTACAGCGCGGCATAAGTCTTAAACCGCTTGGGGCAGGTATCTTGCTGTTCCCCTTGCCGTTGCGCTTCATGTTCATTCAACGCAACGGAGAGCATCGGCCCTAACGCGAGAACGGTAGGTTGCGTTGAGAGGAGCGAAACGCAACATGGGTAAGGGTGCCGAGCTTTCGCCGCGCTGTACTGCGGCACGATAGTCCGGCCCTGCCTTTTCTCGGCCGCAAAAAGCCCGCGCCATCAACGAGCCAACCTGATCCGGTCAGGCAAGTGATGAGGAAAGCCGGCAGCTTTCAGGGTTTCAAGACTGTGATCTCCTGGTACTTGCTCAGAGGTAGCCATAGCTTTCCTCTCTTGTAGCATCACCTTTCAAACCCAGCGGCCATGTGGCAAAAGCGATCTCCTGCTCATCTTCCTGCCGGACTCGTTTTTCCCTCCTGGCTTTGGTTCCGATACGTTCAACCATGCGCTCGAGCGGTTGAACATCCTATTCTGGCAGCCCATGAACATCGATCTTGTTGGTCATGACTTCATCTCCTCCCGATTCTTTATCATCGCAGACCGCTCGCGAGCATGCATTCATGCACAGCCCACCCTTGCTACGATCCTGTCAAGCGTGACATTCACCGACTCCACGACCACCAAGGCCTGCAGCGCACTGTATCATGATAGCCGAATACTCCAGAGCCTCCTGCAAAAGTCTCAAATTCCGTCACCCCGGCATGCTTCCAGCCGGGGTCCAGGAACCTGAAACCTGGATTCCGGCCCAAAAACCCTGCCGGAATGACGCCCTGAGGGACTTTTGCATGAGGGTCTCCATAAAGGGTCTTTTCTTGTCAATCGATCAGGTCTCTCATCCCGGAACGCTTTCACAACGCACGCAAGCCAGCGGCAGCCTGTGCTGGAGAAGCTCTGTTTACACCATATGCAAATCCTCAGGACATGCCAATGATCATGCTGAAATCCGTTCATGGGCTGACAGCTATTTCACCACTGGGGTCTTGAGAATTTTGAAAAACGGCTTTCCGGCTCACGGCGGTTTTCCGTGCCCTGACCGGTCAGTCGCACACGATCGTGCGAAACCCCGAAGAGAACCCTTGGGGAGACGAGAGTCGGCACCTTTCGTGGGATACGCTCCTCAGCCTTTCCCATTAACTCTTTAATAGCAATGGCTAATTCATTTGCTCGCTACTTCAACTACTCATAGCTCATCGCTTTGCCAGCTTGCCTCCCGTGATGGACCGTGATAGGGTAATAAGTAATCCGCATTGATGGAGGCTATCATGAAGGCAGTCACCGTTTCACCCAGATTCCAGGTCGTAATCCCACGTGATGTGAGGGAGTCCTTGGCCATCCAGCCGGGCACCAAGGTCCAGGTCCTACAATACGAGGATCGAATCGAACTGATTCCAATGAAGAGCCCCAAGATTTTGCGCGGTTTCTTAAAGGGTCTGGATACGACCGTGCATCGTGAACAGGACAGAGTATGAACATGGTCGATTCCTGCGGGTGGCTGGAATACTTTGCGGACACTTCATATGCTGAGTTCTACGCCCCAGGTATTGAAGATATCGACAGCCTGATTGTCCCAACAGTCTGCATCCTCGAACTGTTTAAGCACGTCCTCCGGCAAAGAGGTGGGGACGCGGCGCTCCAGGCCGCTGCTATCATGCACCAGGGGCAGGTGGTGGCTTTGAGTGCGAGCATTGCTCTCAAGGCGGCCAAAATGGGAAGTGAGCTCGGGCTGCCTCTGGCCGACAGTGTCATCTACGCGACTGCTCAGACATACGGCGCTCTCGTTTGGACGCAGGACGTCCATTTTCAGGGGCTTGAGGGCGTTAAATTCCTGGAGAAATGACAGACCCCAGCGCAGCCATTTGGTCAAGCCGACGAATCGCCTCATGGGGGCGGTGCCGGCTTTCGATTCGAGCACGAGCATCATCGGTCAGAAAAGCCATTCCGCGTCGTACTGCAACCGCAAGGCAGGAGGTCTCACCACGATGGAGCGCGGCGGGCATGTGACTGAAGATGCGGAGTTCCTCCTCACCCTCCAGAGATGTCAAATGCAGCCATCCGTCCGAGGCCAGCGGATACATATGGGATTCAATGCCGATATAGAAATCGTATCCTTCAGCCAGACCGTCCTGAATTTCGGCATACACCTCGGTTGTGATGTAGAGTTGACCCAGCAAATCCTTCAGGATATCCAGCCTGCCCACCGAAGCGAAATTCGAGATGATCGTGCTGTTCGTGTTGCCCCCGGATAAGAATGGACCCACTTGAACGATTATTGTGGACCCGCCTCAAAGTTGCATGATTCAGGTTTATGCACCGGTAAGACGTCGGATTTTGAACCCTCTTGTGGTCTCGAAACTGCGGTTGTAGGGAGAGCCATCCAATGGCGCTGTTTTATAGGCTCGGGGCAGCGATAGCGAGCGGGGATTAAGGGCAAGCGCTTTGGCAGGGAGAACAGTGCGGCTTTTTTTCGAAGGCATGGCCCCGAGTTTTATACTCGTTGAGGGTGAGATCTTGCGTTTTGTGAGGGTCTTCTGGATTCCGGCTAAAAGACTGCCGGAATGACGGCAGAAGCCATATCAAGGTTCGTCATGCCGGCGAAAGCCGGTATCCAGGGTACTTATGAAAACGATACTTCTCAACCTCAACGAGTATATTTGCTTTGCATTTGGTTTTTATTCTTCCCTTCTTCCATCGCCGGCGAGCGCGGTCAACGAGTGGGAGCGTGGGAGCTCGGCGGATAGCAGAGGAAGGCAAGTCAATGCGGACCCGGGCTGACGGCTCGCCATCAGTTTCCACGACGGCGAATCGCGGCCCGGGAAGATATTTGTCAGGCTACGTAAGATCCATTGGAGAGCGGGTGGGCGATGGGGGGCGCTCGGGCTATCGCGAGCGGGAGCGCATCGTCTCGTCGGAGTCCAGGGCGAGTCCGTCGCAGATGCAGCGGTGGACGGTTACTCCAGGAGAGCGACGGGACTTCTTCTTTTTCGGTTTCGACACCTTAGGACCGTCAGAGGAAGGTGGCTTGGAGGAGTTGGTGGAATTGGTTGACAGGGCGGTGATCTTCCTTTCCAGAATGATCACTTGCTGCGACAGGGACTCAATCCGGGCATGCAACTCCAGGAGGGTCTTGACGACCACCTCCCTGCCAGCTTCGTAGATGAGCTCGGCTTCCCGGATGTCCATATGCCCTCACACAATGTGGATCTGACTGAAATGGTTCGCTTCTCATACCGTTGGACTTTCCTATTATCAGAGAATGCGTCCGTTGTCCCGTCCAAAATGCAGGGGCATCAAAATTTTTTGCGGGTGAACGGTTACGGGCGTTACGATAGTTGGCTCAGCGTGGTTGCTCGCGGCTTATCGGCAGCGTTAGGCGTCAATTGTGCGAGCAACATGTCTGATTATACGTCGGAACAAAGGGGGAAAACCAATGGGCATTTTCGGACCACCGAACATCGACAAGCTGGAATCCAAAGGAGATGTTAAGGGATTGCTCAAAGCAGCCTTGAGGCATCGAGATCGCGACAGAATGATACGGCAGAGAGCCTTTAAGGCTCTGAATAGTATTGTCGATGCCAGGGCTGTGGGACCCTTGGTGGCTGCCCTTAAGTTCAACGACAACGATGTGCGTTCCGTAGCTGCTCACCTACTCGGCAAGATTGGCGATGCCAGCGCAGTGGATGCCCTGATAAGTGCTCTTACCGACGAAAAGTACTATGTTCGTGAGGCCGCTGCCAGGTCACTGGGTATGATTGGCGATGTCAAGGCATTAGATCCGCTGCGCGAGGTCTACTTTAGAGACCAGGAATTCGCTGTCCGAAAAGAGGCTCTCGAGGCATTGGGCGGGATAGCTGATCCTTACGCTATGGTTTGTCTAAAGGCCGCGCTCAAAGACAATAATCCACAAATACGTGCTACAGCCGCCGTGGCGTTAGAAAAGGCAGGTTGGAAACCGGAAGAAGCCGATGCGGAAACGTCCTATTACTACATTGCGAGGAAAAATTGGGATGCATGCGTCCAAATGGCCGACAAAGCTGTCGACCCTTTGACAGGTGTCCTTGAGGATGAGGATCAGTGGGTGCGCATGGGTGCCGCTCGCGCACTGGGCCAGATAGGCAATCCCAAAGCAATAGGCCCGTTGATAGACGCTCTTTATGATAGTGAACTTGGCGTCCGCATCGATGCTTGTGATGCGCTGATCAAGATGGGTACCAGTGCAGTGGATGCCCTCATCGGTTCTCTTGCAGACAAGCGGCATTATGTACGCGAGGGTGCTGTTCGCGCACTGGGCGAAATTGGTGATGCCAAGGCAGTCGAGCCTTTAGGTTCTGCCTTGCAAGATGAAAACCCCGGTTTCCGTGAAGAGGTCGTTTCAGCGCTGAGAATGATTGGCACTGTGCGAGCGATGGAGTTAATCGAGAAGAAGCGACCAGAATCGATCATCTACCATAACAGCAAATGGAACCTCTCCCTTGATTATCCAGAGGGTTGGGAGATTGTCTGGGAGAATGAACCGGATGGTGGATGGGAGATTGTCGTCGGAATTACCGGGAAGCCCTCTCGTTCCGGCAAACCGGTGGTCACTGTCCGTGTATTGCGAAACGCGGTCCTTAACTTCTATCCCGGACCCGTCTTCGCTGCCGGGGGACCTGGTGCTCCTATGGAATTGCCAAGGACTCCCGAAGAATACAATGAAATATGCAAACGCGAGCTAAAGGAAGTACTTCCCGGATTACAGTTCCTTTCGGAGGAGACTGGCACCCTTGCGGGGATGGCCTCGGCTACACTGTCTTACAGCTATACGGGGCGGGCTGGAACGGTCTTGGAAAAGCAGATCAATATATTCGGCACCACCGTTACCTACCGCCTCCTCTATGAAGCGCCCGAAGAGCAGAGTGAATTCGTGGAGGAGTACTTCGATTCAATTATATCCAACTTCAGACCATTTGCAGGATAAAGGAAAGGGAGTGACAGCTGGTCTAACCACAGCTTCAAGGCGGACACGAAACCACGCGGCAGGTTTATCGGTTCACCCACAAGCCTCCGGCGTGTGGTTTCATGCCGCTTAAGCTGAATATTATGGTCGAGGATGCGGGCTTCATCGAGTGATCATTGAATTGTTCATGCTCTTACCGATCAATGACTTTCACAGTACGCGCATCGCTTGTATAATTGCTGATGAACATCCCCTGTCGGAGGTAGTCCCATGATTTCCAAAGATGAGCTTATATCCGAGGCGATCTCGCTTCCTATCGAGATTCGACTCCAACTGGTTGAGAAGATCCTTGAGAGTCTCAACCCTTCTCACAAAGACATAGATGAGCTGTGGGCTATCGAGGCCGAAAGAAGAGTTGCTGAGATAGACAAGGGCGAAGTGGAGACCGTGCCCGGAGAAGAGGTATTCCGCAAGCTGCATGATCGGCTCAAGAAATGAAATATCGTTTTCACCCGGAAGCAGAGGCTGAGCTCAACGACGCCGTTGATTATTATGACGCATGTCAGGAAGGTCTTGGGCTGGAATTCGCACGGGAGGTCTACACCGCCATAGAGAACATATGTGACTTTCCGCTCGCTTGGACTCCTCTCTCTCAAAACACCCGCAGATGCCTTCTCAAACGTTTTCCTTACGGTGTGGTCTATCAGTTCAATGCTGGCCAATAGTCATAATAGCCGTCGTGCAACTGAACAGAAAGCCAGGCTATTGGCGCAAGAGAAAGATGTAGACCATAACAAAAGCATCAACCGGACGGCGCGGCCACGTGTTTTCCCAAAATCCACTCTGCAGAATGAGGCTCAATGCCAGTTCGGCGCCGCCGGTTATACGGATGTTCTGTGTCCAAGGGGCATTGTCGATGATTTATGAAAAGTACCAGCGCAACCATGTAATCTTGCCTGGCCGAGAAAAAGCATCGGAGACATTCCTCAAGCAAGATTACAGAGGGATGCAGCACAAGCTCAGGAATGCTGTCAGTTCCAATAGCGAGGACGCGCTCACTTGGTCACGTTTTGATGTCCTTGCGAATCTTCCATCTCTGGACAAAGCGGCTGCTTTGGATGAGATCTTGGAGGATTCGTTTCAAGGCAATAGCCCCTTAACCAGCCAGCAGTATTGGATTCCGGCTAGAAGCATGCCGGAATGACGGTTGTCGAATCCTGGCGTGCCTCGGGGTTTTTTCACGCTAATCCGCGATGAGCCAAAAACACCTGGGAGATGAGCCCTGGCATCTTTCGTGGAATACCCTCCCCGAATTGTCTGCATTGAAATATCATCATATGCCTTTGACATTTCAATGCGACTTCGCTACCATTGGCACCATGATGAAGAGAATTGACAGACCGACCGATCGAGGCGCTCTCGCCAAGCTCATGAGCTTGTTTCCGGTCACGGCCATTCTCGGGCCGCGGCAGGCGGGTAAGACTACCCTGGCTCACGAGTTTCCGGCGGATCACTTCTTTGATCTGGAAAACCCCCGAGATGTCGCCATGCTGGCAGAACCGCAATTGGCCCTTGAACCACTTTCCGGGCTGATCGTGATTGACGAAATTCAGCGGGCACCAGAACTTTTTCCCCTCCTTCGCTACCTGGTGGATACTCATCCTGATCAGCGCTATCTGATTCTGGGGAGTGCGTCGCGGGACCTGATCCGGCAGTCCTCCGAGTCACTGGCGGGGCGTGTGGCTTATCATGAGCTTGGCGGCTTCCGGCTGACTGATGTGGGTGCCAGGCAATGGCAACAGCTGTGGCTATGCGGAGGCCTTCCACCGGCCTACACGGCGGCAACCGAGGAGGAAAGCCACCTCTGGCGAGAACAGTACGTGGCGACTTTTCTCGAACGCGACCTTCCCCAGCTGGGCATGTCCATCCCCGCACCCACTCTTCGCCGGTTTTGGACCATGCTTTGCCATTATCATGGGCAGCCTCTCAATCACGCCGAACTGTCGCGGGCCTTCGGCGTGTCGGACATTACCGTCCGCCGTTATCTTGACATTCTTGAAGGCACCTTCATGATCCGTTTGCTCCAGCCATGGCATGTGAACATCGGCAAACGCCTGGTCAAACGCCCCAAGCTCTATCTGCGTGATTCGGGCCTGCTCCACGTGCTGCTGGCAGTTCATTCGCGACGCGATCTGGCCAGCCACAACAAGCTGGGTTCCTCATGGGAAGGCTTTGCCCTTGAAACCGCCGTCCGGGCAATTGCCAAACGCCATGAGGAACTGGCTTTCTGGGCCACTCACAGTGGTGCTGAAGTGGACCTTTTCTGGCAGGAACACGGCAAGAACTGGGCCGTCGAGATCAAATACACCGACGCTCCACGCTTCACTCCGTCCATGGGCAGCGCCCTGAAGGATTTGGAACTGAGCCATCTGTGGGTGCTCTACCCGGGAGACCGCGCCTATCCGCTGGCCAAAGGAGTCAGCACGCTGCCGCTGGTGGACATTGCCGACCGGTGGCACTATGAGTGAGAAACGAAGCCCTGCGAATGAGTTTCCCTCACTGCTCTCACTCCCTTCATACCCTTCAGGTATCTCGACATCCTTCCCGTCAACTACCATGAAAGTGCTCAACACTAGTCCGGTCCTTACCCGTGCGCAGTATGAGTTCATGGAGAAAAGACAGACACCAGCGCAGCCATTTGGTCAAGCCGACGAATAGCCTCATGGGGGCAGTGCCGGCTTTCCATCCCCACCGCTGTCCTTCCCCTTTTGTCGTTGTCACGATCCGTCAGGACCATGACAAATTTTGTCGCCGCTGAAAGGGTATCCAAGGAAGCTCAACGGCTGCCATTTTGGCCATTCCCGCGAGAGCGGCCTTCGCCCAAGGCTGTTGAAATAAGGAACTCGCTAAGGGCAAATTCCCCCCTTGAGGGGGGTAAAGGGGGGTGTTTCTGACGTTCTTACAGCCCCTTACACCCCCCTGGCCCCCCTCAAGGGGGAATCACATCGCCTAATTCAACAATACTGCCGCTTTCACCTGACTGAAGGTTTGGACAACTCCCCAGAAACCCTCCAAGAGTAGTGTCAAAGAACGCAAATTGAGGGCCCATGCAGCGAATCTCCCACAAACCTCAAAACCCTCATTCCGGAGTGCTTTTGGCCGGAATCCAAGGCTTTTACGACTACCTGGACCCCGGCCTAAAACCTGCCGGGGTGACGTTTTGAGAGATTTTCTGGCCGACGACCGGGCTTTCCCTGGAAAGATTCCCTGAGCTCTTTGGCATATTCATTGCTTCAACGTTAGCCAACATCGGAAAGAAAGCATGGCGGCAGACAGAAGAAAACCGGAAAGGATAACAAGTCATCGCATGGAAGGGGGGGTGGAACGACAGGGCAAGCGTGGTTTTGAGGTAGTCTTATAAGAGAATGTATAGGAACTGACTGAAGGATCAATTGAGCAATACCACAACAAATCAGAACAATTGGAAAGGATAACACAATGTTGATCAAAATGAAGGAAAGCAAAGGTTTCACCCTGGTTGAGTTGATGATCGTCGTGGCCATCATCGGCATCCTGGCCGCCGTCGCCGTCCCCTACTACCAACGGTATGTTGCTAAATCCAAGCTGACTAGTCTGGTTATGCCCGCCATTCACTCTATTGAGACGAATATTTCAACGGCATATGCTGTCCAAAGCGGATTGCCCACAATCGATTCACCTGATTCACTTGGAAATTTCACGGCTGATTCGGATCTGAGTTTTGTAACAGTTACGTATACTGGCTGGAACACTTCGGCTACCGCGCCGTACTTGACGATCACTGTCCGAACGACGGCCGTCGACTCAAACAACAAGCAGCCATTCAGTTCAATTAAAGAAGATAGAAACACATTCAACATCGTTGCCACGCCTGTCGGTGGGCAAAAGTTGTACTGGTCCTATTCAGGCCCATTAGCTCAAGAATTAGGCCTCTAGGCATACCAGGATCTGGTAATAGACCAAGAAGCAGAAACATCAACAGGGAGAGGTGGAAGGAAATGACAACACCTCTCCCTTTAGTATTTCCAGTTTACATTCGGCCAAAACCTACTCAAAGAGAATGCATAGAGAGTTGTGGAATGTGGACAGAAAGAGCGCAGTTTTCCTTCTTATCGTAATAATATTGCTCATATGCTCCGCTTACAGTAACACTTTCTCGTCTCCCCCTGTCCTCGATGACTTCCATTCATTTGTTTTTGAACAAAGCGTCCATTCAAAGGACCTGTCCCTCTCCAGTTTGAGAGCGCTGTCGGGCACCTTCTTTGGACCTCAGCGCTGGATTCCGATGGTTACATTTGCTATAGATCTCCAGGTCGGCAATGGAGATGTCTTTTACTTTCATCTGACAAATCTGATCATTCATTTACTCTGCACGATTGCGGTTGTGTTTCTGGCTTTCAACCTCCTGCAAAGTGCTGACGATGGTGAGCATCATTCCGCCCGACAGCCACTCTTATATGCTATCTTAGTTGCCGGATTTTGGGCGCTCAACCCGGTACAAACCAATGCTGTCACGTACCTGGTCCAGCGGATGGCCTCGATACAATCGTTATTCTTCATCACTAGTGTTGCCTTCTATGTCCTTGGACGAACTAAGCAGATAAAGCGGCAGGAAAGAGCCAAGGTTCTTCTATGCTATTTGGCATGCCTTCTCTCTTCTATCGGTGCTTTGTTGTCCAAGGAAAATTCGGCAATGCTGCCTGCAGTCCTATTAGTGACCGAAGCATGGTTTTTTACTCCCAGACTGCTCCAGTTGATTTGGGGGCGGCTCAGAGAGGCCCCGCTCATTGTCTGGGGAATACTCTCTCTGGGAGTTCTAACGGCAACGATCTACAGTGCAGGCCTGTTTCAACATTTGGAGGCAGGCTATGCCAGCCGGGATTTCACTATGCTGGAGAGGCTTCTTACTCAAGCTCGGGTTGTAATCTGGTATATATCATTGCTTCTCTGGCCAATGCCGTCACGGTTGTCACTCGAACATGACTTGGCCATTTCCTCATCACTGGTCAATCCTCCAAGCACCCTCCCAGCAATAGTCTGCCTCCTATTTCTGGGTTGGCTTATCATACGTTATCGGAAAGAATCACGGCTGATCACTTATGGTGGCCTTTGGTTTTTCTTAAATCTGGTTGTTGAATCCACTATTGTACCACTTGAGCTTGTCTTCGAGCACCGGCTTTATCTACCATCGGTAGGTTTTTCGCTAGCGGTTGTTTGCGCTCTGCAAAGAGGCATCCCATATCTATTCGGTAACCGATCGGTAAAGGATGTGGCCATTGCCTGTGTCTGTGGGTTTTTGCTGATATTCTCAGGACTGTCCCTTTTGACCTTCTTTCGCAATGAAGTTTGGAAGGACACCATCAGCATTTGTTCGGATGCATCTCAAAAGGCACCTCGAAACCCCCGGGCTCGTGCCAACCTCGCATCGGCATATGGTCTCAACGGCAAATTTGAGGAATCAATACGAGAAGGATACCTTGCAATTGAGTTGGGCAAAGGTAAACATCTGGAAGCTTATGTTACTGGGGTAAATGCTATTATCGGGTCGCTCATGAATCTTGAGAGGTTTGATGATGCCGTGAAGCAGGCTGACATTCTCTTAGCGAACCTTCCTGAACATTTTGACGCTGGTGGATTACCTGACGTGTATCTTAAGCTTGCACAGGCACACTTCAAGTTGGGAAATTTGAATGAGGCCTACTCAGCTGTTATCGAGGCATTTCACTATGCAAAGCGCAAGAGGAATCCTGTTGCTGATATGACTCGCTCAAAGGCAGCGCTTGTTGTGATTCTAATGGAGGCTAAAGACAGGCAAATAGATCTGAACAAAGACGGGATTGTTGATCCCGGGAATTTCTCCATTATGACCTGGATAGCCAAAGAGTTCCTCAAGATGAACGAACGAAACGAGGCTAGAAGTCTGTTGACCCAGGCAAGCAAACACGACCAGGAAGATCAAGAAAGCGCACAGATCTTGGCGGAACTAGACAGGGAAGATGAAATCAACTTGGTCCAAATGAGCAAGGAAGGCATGAGAGAGACATACCAATCTTCCCCCTTCTCCCGCTTCAATGCCAGCATGGCACTGGCCTATCTGGCGCGTACCCCCGGATGGTCGGGCTACTTCCGGAGTGTCGGGGAAAAGCTGCTGGATTATGCCCTCGATATTCAGCCCGAAGTGGCTGACGCTCATCTGCTCAAGGCCTATTACGTCCATGACCGCAAGGAAATCGAGCCTGCCATCGCGGCCACCGAGCGCGCCCTGGCGGTCGACCCGGACTACTCGAGAGCCTGGCTGGCATTGGGTTCCTTCCGGATGGAACTGAATGACTTTCCGGGAGCGGTTACGGCTTTTAAGCGAGGTCTCGAACTCTACCCCGGTTGCCCGCAGCGGGCAAGTGTCCTTGCGGCCATCACCGCCATTGAACAGAACCCCGCCCTGACCACCGCTCAGAATTGAATCCCAACAGCATCGGTGCTCTGATTCAACGCTGTTTGAACCAAGTACTGCACCACAGAAATCAGTGACCATCGTTTGTGGCATGGGCGTCTCGCCCGTGTATCTCACAGGCTGGAAGCCTGTGCCACGTCATGAGCGGCTGGGCACTTATTCCTGGGGCTCGTTACTAAGAAACCATCTTAATGAGAATCATACCGGAGCGGACTCCCGGGCTCTGCCCAAACGCCACAAACTGCGCTACCATATGGTCGGTCACCTGTAACTCCGACACCCGAACATAGGAGGCGCAAATGGAACCCGTCACCTGCTGCCGGCGAATTACGGCATCGACCCAATCCAGGACCTGCTCGGGCTAAGTGATCGTCCAGAAACAAGTGTGCCGTTTTCGTGGGCTGCGCCCACCGATGGCGCAGCATGTGGGCACAGCCCACCCTGGGATTGAGAGTAACGGTTGTTTTTGGACAGTCTCTGAGCGACATCAAAACCACCATGATCTGCATGTTCACGGTGACAAGCAAAACCATCACGGAGGCCGGGAGTCCCCTTGATTTATGAGGTGTTGTTGGCATATGCAGAAGATAGAATGAGGTGTCCCATCAGAAAGGTCCTGTTTGCACTCACTCTGTGTCTGCCTGGGGTGCTGCTGATGACCGGCAGCCTCCGGGGCGAGGAGGGCGCTATGATCGACATTCAGGAGACATCCGAGCGGTTGCGGCGGCACCTCACGATGCTGACGGTCACCATCGGCGAGCGGAGCGTGCTCCAGCCGGAAAACCTGGAAAGAGCTCGGGCCTATATCGAGTCCTGCTATCACGAGCTGGGGCTGCCGGTGGAAAACCAGCGCTACCCCTACGAAAATCTGACGGTAGCGAACGTCATTGCCCGGATCGAGGCAGGGGATGTTCCTTCCCGGCGCACCTATCTGGTGGGGGCTCACTATGATTCGGTTGCGGGCACGGTCGGAGCGGATGACAACGCCGCCGCCATTGCCGTTCTGCTCGAGACGGCCAGATGCCTCAAGATCCTGGCCGGTTCCCGCCCGTTGAACGCCACGGTGAAGTTGGTGGCCTTCGCCCTGGAAGAACCGCCCGCCTACGCCACCCGCTACATGGGCAGTCGGGTCTACGCCAGGCAGGCGCGGAATGCGGGCGAGCAGCTGGATGGGATGATCTGCCTCGAAATGGTGGGCTATTACTGTCATGAACCAGGCTGTCAGCGCTACCCGTTCCCGCTCATGTTCCTGGATTACCCCGAAGCGGGCAACTTCATCGGGATTGTGGGGAATTCCGGCTCGAGGAAACTGACCCGGGGTCTGGAGGCGGCTTTCCGGAAGAATCCCGAGCTGCCGGTGGTCACCCTGACCGTGCCGCTGAACGGCTGGATCATGCCCTCGGTCCGGCTGAGCGATCATTCGTCGTTCTGGAATGAGGGTTACGAGGCCGTCATGGTGACGGATACGGCCTTCTACCGCAATCCCCACTATCATCTCCCAACCGATACCATGGATAAGCTCGACTTCCGACGAATGGCCGAGCTCGTCGCCAGCTTGCTGATCTTCTTCGGTTCCTGAGGCCAGGTCAGCATTGGCGCCACTCCCCAGCATAGCGCAAGCATCAGATCGCCTCTTCGAAGTGTCGGGGTAAGCCATGATCGTTGGCGGAAACCGCCGCTGGTTGCGCAGGAGGTTGGGAGCGAGCAGAACGAGCGGCACTTTCCCGGCATGCTGGATTCCCGTTAAGAACCTGCGGGAATGACAGGTGCCGCAGCATCATGGGCGCGTGTTTCCGGCGGGCATCCAAGATTATGTGGAACCGCTATAATGTCACGAAAACAGCGTCCCCTCGCGGGCCGGAGGCGATTCCAGTCCACCTGGCGCGGGAGCTCAAAGCAAAATCCCGGCAGCGGGCGCTCAGAAAAAGCGCCATCAGGTGCAGGCCATCCTGCTTCTTGCTGGCACCTGGCGTTGGCGTTGGGATTCGCGCGAAAATCTGGCATAATTTCCCTGCACGATGATGCCGGCTGTTATCTGAAGGGTGAGGATGCGCGATGGATATGGTTGCCATCGAGGCCAAGACCGCACTGGTGAAGTCCAGAATCCCGGGGGTGAGTCATGTGATCAATCCCTACCTGGGCTGCAGCCATGGCTGTCGCTACTGCTACGCGGTCTTCATGCGGAAATACTCCCGCTCCCATGCCCATGCTCCCTGGGGGAGCTTTGTCGAGTGCAAGGGGAATCTCGTCGCCATCCTTCGCCGGGAGCTCGGTCGCAGGAAGAAGCGGGGGGCGGTCATGCTTTCCAGCGTTTGCGATCCCTATCAGCCGGCCGAGCGCGACTGGCGGCTGACGCGGGGGTGCCTCGAGGCCCTGCTCGAGTTTGGCTGGCAAGTCGAGATCCTGACCCGTTCGCCGCTGGTGGTGCGGGATGTGGACCTGCTCAGGGCGATGCCGCGGGTTTCCGTGGGCTTTTCCATCGGCACCGATGACGAACGGGTGCGAAGTGTGCTGGAACCCGGTGCGCCGCCGTTGCGCCTGCGGGTGGAAGCCCTGAAGGAATTGCGCGCGGCGGGCATCGCCACCTGGGTGTTCATTGCCCCGATCCTCCCCATGAACCCGGCGCGTCTTCATGCCATGCTGGCGCCGGTAACGGACTCGGTCCTGCTGGATACCCTCAACTACCGGCAGCAGGTTCGCGAGGTCTTCATGCGAAACCAATGGGGTTATGCCCTCGGCGACGACTACGCGGCGGCGACGTCCCGCAGGTTGACGGCCCTGTTCGGCGAGCGGGCGAGAAGCGTCTGACGAAGACCGCCCGCCGCGGGTCCATGGGCCGGCGAGAGCGCTCGGGAAGGAACCATGGGAGGCAGGCTGGGGCAGAGGGTCACACGAAAATCTGGCAACCATCGGCTGGGGCATGGTATGCTCATGGCAAGAGGCGGCTCGGCCGTTGCCAGGCACCGCCCTCCCCTGGGTGAGGGAACCCCGGCTGCGCCCGGGCATGGCGTGGTCTCCCGGACGCACAGGGTTGGGCCGGAGAGGAGCGTGGTCACCAGTGCTTAACTGAAGCCATCAAGCACCGGCGGTGACCTTTCAGGATATGACCATCACAGAGCAGCCTCTTGCAGTAGTCTCAAATTCCGTCACCCCGGCATGCATTCAGCCGGGGGCCAGGAACCTTAAAGCCTGGATTCCGGCCCAAAAACCCTGCCGGGATGACGCCCCGAGGGGCTTTTGCAGGAGGCTCAGAGGTTAGGGACCTTGATGAACGAAGAAGAAGAAAAAGTCGACGAGCTGGAGGCGGAAGAAAGCTTCGCCGAACTGCTGGAGGGGAGTCTCGTCAAGCCTGAGCGGTACACGCCGGGGCAGAAGGTGGAAGCCCGGATTGTCAAGATCACGGAGGATTGGATCTTCCTCGACCTGGGCGGCAAGAGCGAAGGGTATCTCGAACGGAAGGAACTGCAGGACGCGGAAGGCAACCTTTCGGTGCAGGAGGGAGACCTCGTCCAGGCCCACTTCCTCGCAACGGCCAACCAGGAACTGCGCTTCACGACCAGAATCGCAGGGGGCGATGCCGGCCGGCAGTATCTCCTGGAGGCCTGGGAAAACGGCATTCCGGTGGAGGGTCTGGTCGCGAAAGAAATCAAGGGCGGCTTCGAAATCAAGCTTGCCGGCGATCTGCGCGCCTTCTGCCCGTATTCTCAGATAGGCCTGCAGCGGGCGGGTAGTCCGGCCGATCTGATCGGTCAGCACCTGCCCTTCCGGATCACCCAGTACGGCGAGAAGGGACGAAACCTGGTGGTGTCGCACCGCGCGATCTTGGAGGAAGAACGCCAGAAGCAGCGGGAAGCGTTGAAGGCAACGCTGCGGGAGGGCACGACGGTCACCGGCACGATCAGCGCCATCCGCAGTTTTGGAGCCTTCGTGCGAGTCGACTGCATCGAAGGGCTCATTCCCATTTCGGAAATCGGCTGGGATCGGGTGGAGGACATCGCCGAACGGTTGACCGTGGGCCAGGAAGTTGAAGTGGTAGCCTTGAAGCTGGACTGGGAGAAGGACCGTCTTTCGTTCAGCCTGAAACAAGCCTTGCCCGATCCCTGGCACAGCGTTGCGAAGGATTTCCCCGAAGGGTCACAGCATCGCGGCACGGTGGTGCGCCTCACCGATTTTGGCGCCTTCGTCACCCTGACGGCCGGCGTCGACGGCTTGGTCCACATCTCCAAGCTGGGGGCCGGCAAACGCATCAATCACCCCCGCGAGGTGGTCTCCAAGGGTCAGGTGGTGGAAGTGAAGATCGATAAGATCGATCGGGAGAACAAGCGGCTCTCGCTGTCCCTGGCCGCCCCGGCAAAGGGTGACGAACCGGCCGAGGAAGAAGAAGACCTTTCGCAGTTCCTGCGCGTCAAAGGCGACTCGATGGGAACTCTGGCCGACCTTTTGAAGGGCAGACCCAGGGGTCGACCGAGCCGCTGACAAGCTATTCCCTGGCGCGGTTGACACAGAGGAAGGCCAGCACAAACAGCCCGATTCCCAGACCGGCCAGGAGCAGATAGGAGGAAGCGGCGGGTTCCAGGCCGAAAGCGGCGCTCCGGATGGTTTTCGCGGCGTGGGTCAGCGGCAGCAGGTTCAGCACCTGCTGGGCCCAGGGGGGCATGCGATCCACCGGAAAGAAGGTCCCGCCAAGGAACGCCATGGGGGTGATGAAAAAATTGGTGAGCAGCGCCTGATCGGCGTGGGATTTGACGAGCATGGCGAGACCGACGGCGAGAGAGGCGAAAAGAAAGCTGTTGAGCACGACCGCCAGCCAGAAATAGAGGTTGTAGGAAAGGGCCACCCCGGAGAGCAGGGCAATGACGATGATGAGGGCCACGGCCAGCAGCGCCCGGGTGATTCCGGCCAGGACTTCGCCGGTGACGTAGGCAATGTTGCGGATGGGCGCCGCCTGGAACTCTTCGAAGATTCGCCAGTAGAAACGGGCAATGTTGATTTCACTGGCGATGGCAAATGCCTGAATCATGCTGCTCATGGCAATGAGGCCGGGGATCAGGAATTCCATATAGGATCGCCCTTCGACCTGCACCCCCTGCCCCATCCCGAGACCAAAGGCAACAAGGTAGAGGAGGGGGCTGACCGACATGGAAGCGGTCTGCTTGAACAGCTTCTTCTTCAGGATCAGCAGTTCGCGCCGGTAGACGGCCAGGCACCCTCTCACGGTCCCACCTTCTTCCCGGTTACTGCCAGAAAAACGTCTTCGAGGTTGACCCTCCTCAGGGTAAAGCCCCCCTGCTGTCGCCCGAGGTGGCGATTCGCTTCCTCGCGGGAGCGGAAGAAGGTGGTTTCCATATTGCCGTCGACGATTTCGTCCAGAGCCCAGACTCCCAGGCGGGCCATGAGGTTCTGCGGGGTGTCCAGGGCAACGATGCGTCCGTCATCGAGAAAAGCCACCCGCTCGGCCAGGAATTCCGCTTCCTCGATATAGTGCGTGGTGAGGAAGATGGTCGAACCGTTCTGCTGGATCTTTTTCACCAGCGACCAGATCCGGCGGCGAATGGTCGGATCGAGGCCGACCGTCGGTTCATCGAGAAAAAGGATCCTGGGGGCGTGCATGAGCGCCCGCGCCACCATGACCCGCCGTTTCATCCCGCCGGAGAGTTGCTTGACCGGGCTGTGGCGGCGCTCATCGAGGTCCACATAGGCGAGCAGTTCGTCGATTCGTGCCGCGCGTTGGCTGGTGGGCATGTGAAACAGCCGCCCGTGGATGTCCAGGTTTTCGTGGACGGTGAGTTCATGATCCAGGTTGAAGGTCTGGGGCACGAGGCCGCATTGCTTCTTGGCCTCGATCGTTTCCTTCACCACGTGATAGCCGTGCACATAGGCGTCACCCGCAGTGGGGTACGCCAGGCCGGTCAGGATCTTGATGGTCGTCGTCTTGCCTGAGCCGTTGGGTCCGAGGTAAGCGAACAGTTCACCTTCGCGGACATGCAGGTTGATCCCTTTCAGGGCCTGGATGGGGCGGTAGTCTTTACTCAGGTTCTCAATCTTGATCATGCCAACGGGACCTTGCCAGACCCCCCGGCAAGTTCCGGCCAGAGGCGGGAGCCGCGTGCGGTCATCGGGAGGCCCCCTGCCGGACGGTGAATCCCTGGAGCTGGACCAGCGGGGCCGTCGGGGGCGCGCTGCCGGCATAGGCGAGGATGGGGAGTCCGCGGAACACTTTCTCGCTGTCCGTGCGCATGGCTTCCTTGGCCTTTTCATACTGCTGCTTCCACTCGGGTTCGAACTCACCCGCGTCAGCGCGCTTCGCGCCGCCGGCCAGGAAGAGTTCCCGCATGGCGGTGCCCGGGTCCATGAACAGCAAGAGCTGGGCGTTTTGCAGCGTCTCGGTTTTTGCCCCCCGCTCCCAGTCGAGCACGCTCAAGGACTGCCGTTCGCAGGCTTCCTTCATGCGAGTGAGAAGGCCGCGCGAGGTGGCCGCCAGGAAGACCGTGCCGCCGCCGCAGGAGGCGGTGAGATCGCGGTCGGTAAAGTAACGCCTGAAATCGTCGACCTCATCGGGACTGGTCTGGTTGGCAATGACCACGCCCATATGGGAGGGGGGATCGTAATCGGCGTTGAAATCCCAGAGGATCGCCACCCCGGCTTCCGTTGTTTCACCCGGCGCCATTTCGTCCGGGCCCTGGGTCGCCAGCCGCTGCCAATCCGCCGTCGCCATGCCGGGCCGCAGGTGAAAGCTGGTGGCCACGGCGGCGAAGACATCCTGAGGAATCCCCGCCAGCACCCCTTTGAAGATCTTCGAGGTGAGCTGCCGGGCAAATCTGCCGGGAGCGAACCGGAGCACCCCCGGCGCCTCCCGGGAGAAATCAAGGCCGAGATCGAGGGTCCAGGTCGGCGTGCCCACCATCACCGGCAGCAGCTTATCGACCAGGGCCTCGGCTCTCGCGGTCAGAACCAGTGGAGTCTTGGGAAGATCCTGCGCCGGCGGCGGCAGGCTTTCCAGAACATTGAGGAGCGCTTCCAGGCCATTGGCGAGATAGACCCGGTCTTCGTACTGAGTCAGGAAGAGGCGCTGGAGGCCGATGCGCATCTCGACGACCGGTTCCGTGAGGGTGGGAATCCGGTAGCCGTTGCGCGCCAGCAGCCGCACCGCCGCTGGCAGGGCCTTGGCGGCAAACGGACAGGCCTCGCGCACAAAGGAAAAGACAAACCCTTTCCGGCCGTGAGCCAGGTCGTAGTGGAGTTCGCCACGGGCCTGCAGCGCTTCCCGGAGCAGGGTCGCCAGAAACGCCCCCTGAAACGCGTCCAGCTTCAGGTCTTCAGCCCGGATGCTGGCGCTGTGCAACGGGTCGTAGAAGAGGCCCTGAACCAGCCTGGTCTGAAAAAGCTCGCGCAATGGGGTATCGCCTTCAAAGAGGGCAAGGAGTGCGGCGGCATCCTGGAAATAGAGCGAAAAGGCAATGGGATGACGCTTGACGATCCAGGTCGCCGTTTTCGGGCAGTCGGCGGGACGATCTTCCAGAGCGCCAAGAGTGGTCCGTTCCCTGGTATCGCCGCCGATGAGCTCGGCACAGCGTTCGGAGGCGGCTGCCGGCGCTTTCTCCCGGTCTCCGGCGGCAGTTCCTCCCAGCCGCGATGGCTGAGGAACAACGGGGGTTCCGTGGATATCGACGAACTTCAACTCGAGGGCGAGCATGGGGAGATCGCTGCGGATGGAGTCACTCAGCCTGGCTGAGTGCAGTCCTTTGCAGGTCCACAGAACCAGCAGGACGAGGGCCACAGCCGTCAGAGCAAGACCGGCTAGGAGATTTCCGGCCTTCCCGGCCTCAGGCGGTTCCACTCGTAGACTCCTAGAAAATGAGGGTTATCAGTAGTGGGAATCCATACCGGATCGGGGGATTCCATGAGATCCCGTACCCGCACGACCCGCACCTGGGCTTCGTGACCACTGGCGCCGTTGTGATAGACGACGAGGTCGCCGGGCCGATTTTCGACGAAGATCATGAGATGATAAGGTTGGTCACTTTCCAGGGCCTTTTGAAAGACCAGCAAGTCGCCGTTTCGGGCCAGGCGGAGGTCGCGGGCCTTTTTCCGAAAATTGAAGCCAATGAGGGTTTCCGCGTCGGCGAAGGCACCGAATCGAGGGTCCCCGTCACTGGCGACACCCACCTGCCAGATGAGCGGGTAGTGGGGAAAGACCTTCCGGGACAGTTCGGAGACAGTCGGCAGGTGGAGCGCATTCGGTACCCCGAGCTTCTGCTTCTCTTTCGGGGACGCGACCGCCAGGGCCTCTCGGTAGGCGAAGCGGACCAGCCCTGAACAGTCCTGCTGCTGCCGTTCCCACTGCGGGCTCAGTTTTTTTGCCTGGAGCAGCGCCAGCCGCGTGACCGTCTCCCGGACCGCCGTTTCGTCCTCCGGACTCAAGAAGGCGGCTTCCTCGTCATTGCCGTCGAGCTGCGGCTCGCCCTTCCGCTTATACTCCGCGACCTCGGGAGGCATGTCGGCTTCGGCATCCAGGCCGGGTGACCAGATCTTCGGTGGCAGGTTATTGCCGCGAATGACCAGGTAGGCGAGAGTCTGGGTTTCGCCCGGTCTCGCCAGCGGCGTGCGGATGCGTTTCCGGCTTTCGGTCGGCAGTCCTTCGTCGGTGATGATATCGAGGCAGGCCAGGGTGTGCTGGACCGCGCCGCCGGGCCAGTAATTCACATCGACCCGAAAGACCCCCAAGGGCGGTGCCGTATGCACGTAAACGTAGGGGCCATAGCCCGCCGCATCGAACGATTCACCCTGCTGGTTGAGGAAGAAGATTCCCCCTGAGGGTGAATCGGTTTTGGCCCAGTAGACATGGGTCTTGTCCGGCTCGTAGAGGTGCAGATCGGTGTAGGCGGAATCAGTGTCGTTGGTGAGGACCACTTTGAGCGGCAGGGGGCTGATCATCGCTTCCACGGTGGCGGAGGCGCGCGCGGTGCCGGCCGTGTTGGTGCATTCGACGATCACGCTGTTCTTGCCCCTGGCCGCCGGAAACCTGCGGGAGAAGCCCCCGTCGGAGGTGCGGATGAAGTAGCGGACGCCATTGATGTTGACGACCACGGGGTCGGCCGTTGGATCGGAACAGGTGCCGGCGACCTCGAGCTGGAGGCTGGTGGTCCAGCCGCCTTCCGGCTTTGCCAGGGTAATGACCGGCAGCTCCGTCCCCGTGCCCCCCATTGCTTTACCGCGGCGGGCCACAACCGCCGGATCGTCGGAAGGACTCGCTCCCGAGGGCGCAGCACCTCCGAGCACGAGCCATACCAAGAAAAGAAGCCAAGCCGCAGGTTTGGCCATATGAATTCGTCCCTGTTTTCCCGCTGCTGCTGGTGACTTGAGAACAGCCGGGCGGCGGATGCTCCCTGAAGGGAGCCGTACCTGATGATCGCCCACCACCCTTTCGCACCAATTATGCCCGATTCATTGGAGATTGCAATCGGTAAGCGAGGCAAGCCGAAGGGCGCGCAGGTCAGGTGCCGGGTGCCATGGAACCGGGAATGAAATGATAAGATGGCTGCCCCTTCTTTTTCCACGGGGGCTTGGCAATTACTGAATTACTGGAAGATCAATGGAACTTCCCTGATGACCATGGATAATGAGGGTAGGTTTACGAAGGCACTGCCTCGTTCCTCACAAGTGGAGCCAAGCTAAATGACTCCGGGAATTGCTGTCATTTGACTACAGTAACGATATTTAATGAAAGTGGCATGCCTCTGACTCTTGCCCTCAATCATAGGTGCTGAGCCATCAAGGTATGAACGGTTGAAGGCGACGGGGTACCTGGCACAGGAGTTGCTGTGAAGGGATGCTGTAATGTGCTGATAATGCTTGGTTCACGGACCTGTAAGGGAGTGGAAGACATGGATTGGCCAGTCGCCTATGATGACAAGGTTAAGTTCAAAAGCGTGTCCGTTTTCGGTGATGACTTCGACTTCATGGCCGTCGATTTGTGTGGCAGTCTCGACGACGAAGCAAGCATCAGCACGATTTACCAATTGGTGGCACGAGCCCTCATGGTTGTCTGGGCCTTGTGGAAAGACGGAGTAAGGTTCTTCCCAGATAGCCCCGTGCCTTAAAGGAAACAGATGATAGGCGCTTTTATGGGCATCTGGCGAAATGATTTCGGATCTTTGTCGGTAGTACTCAACACCAGTGCTTTCAAACCTGGAACGTGCCTTGACACGGCACCCTTTTCGTGAAAGAAGGCAGACGCGACGCAGGAAAAGCCAAGTCCATTGTTGAGATGGGGACAGCAACAACGAATCACGGGCGGTGTGCTGTTCTCGTCGGATGAGTCGAGCCTCTCGAAAGTGACCATTGGCTTCCTCAACGTCGGCCAGTGATTGCTCGATTACGTTTTTTCCCCTCTGGCCTTGCTGAGATCGGAGAACTGAAGGGAACACTGCCGCAAAGAAATAATAGGAGTTGCGGTTGTTTATACTTGCCTTGCCATTCATTTGACCAGACTACAGTGAAATTGGGAGTGCATGATGAGGAATTCGGTAAGGAAACGGTATCGAAGTGCTCTGTTCTTTTTCCTGCTGGTTTTGAATGTAACTTGTGTCTTTAAAACAACTCCCGCCCAGGCAGAATGGAAGAACATTGGCCCAGAAGGCGGCACTATCCAATGTCTCGCCATTGATCCTCAAGACACTCGGACCCTCTATGCTGGCACTGCGGGTGGCGTATTCAAGAGCACCAATGGCGGTACCAGCTGGTACCCGGTCAACTCCGGCCTGCCGCCGAGCCCGTACATATTTTCTCTCGTCATCGACCATCAAGACAGTCAGGCCATCTACGTTGGGACTTGGGATGGCGTTTACAAAAGTACGAACGGTGCTACCAGCTGGAGCCAGATCAACTTAGGGCTGACGAGCAGTTACGTGTATTTTCTCGCTATTGACCCAAAGGACTCTCAGATCATCTATGCTGCCGGAAACTATGAACTTGGCGTATTCAAGAGCACAAACGGTGGTGGAATCTGGAACAAGATCAACACTGGCTTGCCAGCAAACACTTATGTGCAGTCTCTCGCCATCGACCCTGAAGACAATCAGACACTCTATGCCGGAACCTATGGCGGTGGTCTATTCAAGAGCAGCAATGGCGGTACCGAATGGAACCCAGTCAACTCAGGCCTGACGAGCACAACGACGGGGCATTGTTTTGCCATCGACCGAGAAAACCCTCAGACCATCTATGTCGGGACTAATGGTGGGGTATTTAAGAGCACCAACGGTGGGACAAACTGGAACCCAGTCAATGCGGGTTTGACGAGCACCTGGGTCGAATCTATCGCCATCGACCCAGGTAACGCTCAGACCGTTTACGTCGGAACTCGGTACGACGGGGTATTCAAGAGCACCAACGGTGGTGACAGCTGGAGTCCGGCCAACTCTGACCTGACGAGCGCTTGTGTAAATACCTTGGCGATCGACCTAGAAAACCCTCAGACCATCTACGCCGGAACATCGGATGGAGGTGGTGTATTCAAGAGCACGAACGGCGCGTCAAACTGGAGTCAGGCCAACGCTGACCTGACGAGCACCTTGGTCAGAGCTCTCGCCATTGATCATGACAACACTCAGACCATCTACGCCGGAACCTGGGACAGCGGCGTATTCAAGAGCATGAATGGGGGAGTTGACTGGAGCTTGGTCAATTCGGGCCTTACCAGCATAAACGTCAATGCCGTCGTTATTGACCGGAACAACACCCAGACCATCTACACCGGAACGTGGAATGGTGGTGTCTTAAAGAGCACAAACGGTGGGTCTAGCTGGAGCTCGTCCAACTCGGGACTGACGAACACTTGTGTCTATTCTCTGGCTGTTGACCCAGATAACACTCAGCTCCTCTATACTGGAACTGCTGGTGGCGGGGTATTCAAGAGCACGAATGGTGGGGCAAACTGGAACCAGATCAACTCAGGCCTGACGAATAGTTACGTCCAATGTCTCGCCATTGCTCCTGACAACACTCAGACCATTTATGCTGGAACCTATGGCAGCGGCCTATTCAAGAGCACCAGCGGCGGCACCGACTGGAGCCCGGTCAACTCCGGCCTGACGAGCACTTACGTCCCCAGTCTTGCTATCGACCGTGATAACACAAAGACCATCTACGCCGGAACGTGGAGCGGCGTATTTAAAAGCACCGACGGTGGCACCAATTGGAGCCCGATCAACTCCGGCCTGACGAGCGGTGGCGTCATGGCCCTCCTCATTGACCCTGAAGACACTCAGACCATCTACGCTGGAACACATGGCGGCGTATTCAAAAGTATCAACGGTGGTCTAACCTGGAACCAGCTCAGCTCAGGCCTGCCACCAAACCCCGACGTCAGAGCTCTGGCCGTTGACCCGACGGATAATAGTATTTACGCTGGAACTTGCGTCGGAGGAGTATTCAAGAGCCCGGGTGGATATTTGGTCTCCGGGACGGTGACCAGTGGTGGGGTGGGTCTCGGGGCGGTGACGGTCACCCTCACGGGATCAGCAACCCAGACTACGGTGACGGAAAGCGACGGAACCTACCACTTCACCGGGTTGGCCGATGGTGTCTATGCTGTCACTCCCACGAAAGGCAGTTTCACTTTCTCGCCACAGAGTCGCAGTTTCAATATCAATGGCGCGGATGTCACCGGACTGGATTTTGCGCTTCAGTCCGGCTCTCTGAAGGTAAAGATCATACCCAAGGGCGCAGTCTCAGATGGCGCGCGCTGGAAGGTGGACAACGGGAGCTGGAGAAAAAGCGGCGCCACCATAGCAAGACTTCCTGTTGGGGCCCACATGGTCACCTTCAAGGCAGTTCCCGGCTGGGTTACGCCGGCCAAACAGACGGTCGATATCGTGGATGGAAGCGCTGAGCTGGCTACCGGCATTTACCAGGCCCTTGGCGCCGAATTCAGCGCGGTACCGGTCTCCGGCAAGGCACCGCTCAAGGTGAAGTTCACCGACCAATCGACCGGGCCTGTTGCAGGCTGGCTATGGGACTTTGGAGACAACAGCACCAGCACAAAGCAGCACCCGGTTCACATTTACACCAAGGTGGGAACCTACCCGGTGACTCTGAGCATCAAGAAAGGAAACTGCATCAGTAGCCTCACCAAGAAGGATTTCATCGCTGTTTATCAAGGCTGTCGAATGCCCGGTGTTCCCACCAGTCCATCGCCTGCGAATGGAGCCTCAGGGGTTAACCCTGCTTCCCTCCAACTAGCATGGGCACCTGCCTCTGATGCCATCGAGTATGATGTTCGTTTCGGGACTTCACCGAGTCCGCCACTTGTGGCGACCGTTTCCACTCCATGGTACACTCTTCCGATGCTGAGTCCGGGGGGTACCTACTACTGGGGGGTCGCAGCCAAGAACAGCTGTGGCCAAGCAACGAGCGAAGTTTGGACTTTCTCCACCAGTAACGTCGTTCAGCCCTGAATCGGCTACCGGCTTCGGATGAATTCTTGCCGACGGGTAACCACGATGGATGAGGATACACATGTTTTGCCGTTGCTTTCGCTCGAATGAGTAGCACAAAGCACCCGGCTTCCATTCTCATCTGAGTTGAGGCAGTGAGAGAAGGTTTTGCTGAAACAACATTGATTTCAAGATAAAGGGGATGAGCCACGCACTGCTCAAGACTCTCGTCAACCGCTGTCCAGTTTCTGGTTGTCCTTATTGCCGCCGGCCTCTGCGCCCAGGTTTCTGCCGCCTCCCCAGGGGTCCAGAATGGCGTCAGGACCTCTTTGCAGAAGTCATCAATGCTCCGAGTCCCGTTCATCGAGAATCAAGGGCAGGTCAAGGACCGTTCAGTGCAGTTTTATGCCAACACCTTCGCGGGAAGAGTACTGGTCACCGAGAAAGGGGAGATTGTCTACTGGCTGAGAAAGCCGGAGCGTGCGCAACAGGGCACTGAATACGGGAGCGGACAATCTGAGTCACGAAAGCGTTATCCATCCTCAAAGACAGTCCAAACCAGAGAGACCCTAACGAATTCGCAAAAACCTCATATTGCCGGCAACGGTAGCTCTTCCGCCAAGGTCAATTATTTCAAAGGTCCACGAGACCATTGGAGAACGAGTATTGCCACCTGGCAGGAGGTAAGTTTTGGGGAGGTCTATGCCGGCATAAACCTCACGCTCAGGGCTTACGGGCGTAATGTGGAAAAGCTTTTTACCGTCCATCCCGGGGGCCGGGTTGAAGACATCGCCCTGAAAGTTCATGGGGCTAAGGGATTGAGTGTTAACAAGGAGGGGGAGCTTGAGGCTGCAACAGAACTGGGGCCGATCACCTATACCAGGCCGGTTGCCTACCAGGAGATCAACGGCAGCCGGGTTGAGGTGTCTGCGGCTTATAGCCTTGGGGGTCCCGAGCTAGCGGAAGCGGATACGGGAATGAGTTATGGCTTCAAGGTGGGTAGTTATGACAAGACCCATGACCTGGTGATTGATCCGCTGCTCGCTTCCACCTTCCTTGGCGGAAGCGGTACAGAGGAGGGCATAGCACTAGCACTTGACGGGTCAGATAATATTGTCGTCGCTGGTCTCGCGGACTCCCCGGACTTTCCGACTACAGCCGGGGCCTTTGATAGAGTCTACAGCGGGCGGCAGTTCGATGTTTTCGTGAGCAAGCTCAACCCCGCTGGCGATACTCTCCTCTTTTCCACTTTTATCGGCGGCTCCGACGATGAAGACAATAACTATCCTGAGTCTGGGGAAGAGCTCTATAAGTTCGGCATGGCCGTGGACAATTCCGGGAATGTCTATGTATCGACCAATACTCAATCTGCTGATTTCCCAACCACGGCGGGAGCCTACGATAGGACCTTCAACGGCGGTACCAGCGATGTCTTTGTGCTCAAACTCAGCGCGGCAGGCGACCAATTGGCCTATTCCACTTTTCTTGGAGGGAGCGGCAATGAGTATGGCGGAGGAATCGCGGTTGACGGCGACGGCAGTGCCTATGTTGCAGGAGAAACTCTCTCCACTGACTTTCCGACCACGGCAGGGGCTTATGACGAAACCTATAATGGGGGAAACGGCGATATCTTTGTCACAAAACTCAATCCCTCAGGCAGCGCTTTGGTTTACTCGACCTACCTTGGTGGATCCAGTTGGGATGAAGCCACTGATATAGCCGTTGATTCCTCCGGAAATGCGTATGCGCTCGGCGGGGGAGATTCAGCGGACTATCCTACCACCCCTGGAGCCTACGATCAGAGCTACAACCAGCAGGACAGCCACTATTTTGATATCTACTTGACAAAACTCAATGCGGCAGGCAACGCGCTTGTTTTCTCAACCTTCCTCGGTGGCAACGCGAAAGACTGGGCAGAAGGGCTGGCTCTGGACGGTGAAGGAAATGCTTATGTTGCCGGGGGCACGGCCTCTTCAAATTTCCCTGTTACGCCAGGGGCCTATGATACCACCTTCGACACGGTCGGGACTGGGTGTAGTTTTTCCTCAAAGAAGAATTTCATCACAAAATTTGATGCAACGGGCAGCTCCCTTTCGTATTCAACCTTTATTCCTCACGGTGGAGGCATGGCTATCAAAGTGGATAGTTCGGGAAGTGCCTATTTGGCAGGAGCAACCTGTTCGACGGATTTTCCAACAACCCCCAATGCCGTTGCCGCAGAGCTCAATGGCGTGATGGATGCTATCGTCCTGAAGCTCAACCCTTCTGGAAACGGCCTTCTCTATGCAACCTACCTCGGAGGAAGTGCACCTGGAGACGGATTTGAACTGGCATATGGAATAGATATAGACCCACAAGGGAACATTTACGTGCTGGGCACAACCAACTCCCCTGACTTCCCCACCAAATCCCCTGTTCAAGCCACCTATGGCGGTGGCGGCTCCGATGCTTTTGTAGCAATAATTTCCGAAAGTGTCTCCGGCCCTCCGAAAGCCCCGACCGGTCTGACCGCAATGGCCATTTCCGCCAGCCAAATCGTCCTCGGTTGGACCGATACTTCTGACAACGAGACCGGTTTCAAGATCGAACGAAAGCCGGGAAACTGTGCGTCAACCCATACCTGGGCCGAGCTCGCGGCAAAAGGGGCAGACACGGTGACCTTTGCCAATAAAGGATTGAAGGCGAACAAAACCTATGCCTATCGGATCAGGGCTTATAACGACACAGGTGCTTCCGCGTATTCGGCCTGCATATCCGCCAAAACAGGGCTGTCAGGGACACCACCAGCCGCCACCGGGCTAACGGCAACGGCAGCGTCCTCCAACAAAATTTCTCTCAAATGGACGGACAATTCCAATAACGAAACCGGCTTCAATCTTTACCGCAAGAAGGGTTTGGAGCCTTGGGCTCTCCTGGTCACAACCGATATGAACGTGACAAAGTACAACGATGCCTCCGCCCTGGGCAACGCTGCATCGTCTTCCTACCGGTACTGCCTGACCGCCTGCAACGCCGCCGGCTGTTCACCGGCAACCGGCACAGCGATCGTTCCCTTCAAGCTGACGGGAATCAAGGTCGCCTCCTCAGCGGGCAAGATCAACCTCACATGGACCGACACAAGCAGCAATGAAACAGGGTTTCAGGTTTACCGGAGTACCGGCACCTGCGCGTCGCCGGGTTCATGGAAGCTGATTGCCACAACGGCTGCGAATGAGCACGCTTACCATGACAGCGAGGTGACTGCCGGAACTCCTTATGCTTACAAGGTGAGGGCTTTTCTCCAGTCTGCCGCTCGGCCGTACGCAAGCGGATATTCGCTGTATACGGGCTGCGTGAGCATCACGCCTGCCGAAGGAAACGATTCTGTGGGGGACATGGCAGACAACTAGTGCAGTCCGGCATAAGTCTTGACCCGCTTAGGGCAGGTGTATGGCTGTTCCCCTTGCCGTTGCGTTTCATGTTCATTCAACGCAACCTACGGCTACGGCGAGGATCCGCCCAAACGCGAGGATGGCAGGTTGCGTTGAGAGGAGCGAAACGCAACCTGTGTGAGGGTGCCGAACTTTCGCCGCGCTCCAGGCGCTCTGGGGCTGGGCCGTCTCTTCCCTGGGGTTTCCCAGCTTCCATCGGCTTCCATCTGAAAAGTCACCTTCAGTCTGCACCGATAAGGCTATTTCTCCATCGGCCCCAAGATGGCTGTCGGGGGGCCCCGGATGGGATACAATGCGATGCCGACTGCGCGAGCCCGCCGGGGTGAGCTTCATAACCCGAGACGGCGGGTGATCGTGGAGGGCGCCCGGCCCGAACCCGTGAATGGGTTGTTTTGCGCGACTGCACCAGGCATTCCATTGTCTGAGGGGATGTCCAAGAAGATCACCGTCCTTGAAAGGTCACTCAATACGTGACCCCGACAAGTATTGAGCCGGGGTTCAGAGTGGTTGCACGAACTTTAGGACAGCTCCGCACCAATAGCTGTCCGCCGTCCTTTCGTCATACCGGCGGAAGTCGGTATCCAGGAAATTCATGGATTCTGGCCAGCAGCAAGCCGGAATGACGATTCGGGCTTCATGCGAGATTCACTGCATGGGCCCTCAATTTGGGTTTTTTTCCCCCCGCTGAGGAGCAGGGATGGGTTCACCTCAAGCCAGTCATGGTCTGCTTCAATTCCCCGAGGGGAGCTGCCTGGCGCAGTTTTGTCGGCGGGAAAAGCGCTTCCTGGTCGAAGTTCAGACTGGAAGCGAGCGAATCTGGGTCCACAGCAACAACTCGGGCAGCATGCTGGGGCTGCTCCGCCCCGGAGGCACGGTGCTGATTTCACCCGCCCTGCAACCCGGCCGCAAGCTGCGCCATACCCTCGAGCTGGTCCAGTTGGACGGCATCTGGGTGGGGGTAAACACCCTGGTTCCCAACCGCCTCCTGCGCCGTGCCTGGGAGGACGACCTCCTGCCCGAACTCGATGGCTACGACCACTTCAAACAGGAAGCCCGGAGCGGGGAGAGTCGGCTCGATGCCGTGCTCGAGGGGCCGCGCGGTACCCTCTGGATCGAGACCAAGAATGTGACGATGGTTGAAGATCAGGTGGCCCGTTTTCCCGATGCGGCCACGATCCGCGGTCAGAAGCACCTGCGCGAATTGATCCGGCTGGTGCAGGCGGGCAGTCGGGCTGCCTGTTTCTATCTCGTCCAGCGTGCCGACGCTCACTGTTTTGGGCCGGCGGATTTTATCGATCCGGCTTTTGCCGACCTTTTCTGGGAGGCCTGCGACCAAGGGGTCGAGATGTGGCCTTACCGGGCACTTGTCTCCCCGTCAGGGATAGCCCTCGGCCCCCGCCTGCCGGTGACACGGGAAGCGGGCAACCGGTGATGTGAGACCGGGGAACCACTCCCGACCCTTAACATTTCACTCTCCACTCAAAAGGAATAATACGGCCAGTAATAGTAATATGGCCAGGGATAAGGGGAACCGAACCAGGTCCAGGAGGAATAGGGAGGGCCATAGGCTGGGGGATATTGCTTCCAGAGGTGGATTTCCTCAACCTGCACCAGGGGGTAGAGATATTCCATGTCACCCAGGGGCTCCGCTCTCGCCCCCACGATCTTACCGGCCACGGTGACCGGCCTTCCTTTCCGGTAGACTTCAGGGTCAAGATACCGATCTATTTCCGCCAGAAACCTGCCCTGGCTGGCTTCCTCGTCCTCGGGCATGGCCATGAAATCGAGAGGCGTCTGGAGGATTCGCAGGAGGGTCTTGTCCGGCTCATTGCGAGTTTCGATGATCCTGCCTCCCCAGATCACGGTCTCGCCCCGGCAGGCATCGGGATTGGCCAGCACGCCGACAAAGGTCAGCTCCTTGCGAGCTTTGGCCCGCACCTCCGACGAGATCACCTGGGCGCAGGCGGTCAGCAGCAGGATCACGCCGGTCATGCTCAGACACCAACCCCATCGTTTTGCCATCATCTCTACTTTCCCCTCAGTGACAAGGGTCCGGACAGCCTCGGTCCCTCCCCCATCTCCTCCCGACCGGAACCGACTCAAGTTTAACCAGCGGCGATGCGGGTGTAAACGGTGCTTATGAAAAGTTGCAGGTTGCGAGTTACCGGTTGCGAGTTGCCAGTTGCGGGGTCCCATTGGTGGTTTTGGTGCGTCTTCGGGTGTCCCCAAGGGGAACCTGAGCAACTGTTCCGAAATTGGCGGAGGGCCGCAGGACTGGTGGAATGCAGTGAGGTCCGCGAGACAAGACAGCACTTGCTCACGGGTTGTTGTCCTGGTAAGCTGGGTTGGAGTTGAGCTTACATTGCCTTTCACGATTTCGGTTGTTCTCCGACCATCATGGTTGGCCCTGGCAAGAAGTGCAGAGAGGCCGCTGAAACAGGGAAATCAGCTCAAGGACGGTGGGTATGTCGGAAAGAATTCGCGTGAGTTCGGGTGTCAGCCAGTTGGACCGCATTCTGGGAGGGCTTTTTATCGGGGATAACGTCATCTGGCATGATGATTCGGGCAGTCTGGCCTCGGTTTTCTGCCTCAACTTCATCCAGGCTACCCAATCGCTGCAGAAGCCGATCATCTACACAACCTTCGACCGCTCTCCCCGCAATCTCCTCGGAAAGCTCGGGCCGCTGGCGCAAGATCCCCTGATGACCATCGTCGACTGCTTCACCTGCGGCAAAGGGGCGGGGTCGCCAATTTTCATGAAGTTCTACGAGGAGCCCGAAAACCACTGGCCCTGTAACATCGTTAAAGTGGATGAGCCCAAGAGCGTCGAGCATTTCATGGAAGTGCTCTACAACCTTCAGGGTGCCATGAAGGGCGATGTGCGGCTGGTTTTCGAGAGTGTTACGGGGATGCAGGAAGTTTGGGGCGGGGAAGATCATTTTCTCCATTTTTACTCCCACTCCTGCCCGCGGCTCTATGAACTCAACACCATCGCCTACTGGGTGATGGAAAAGAAGGCTCATTCACCGCGTCTCCGCGCCCATATCAGCCAGATTGCCCAGGTGGTGGTGAACCTCGAGATCAAGCGCGGCAACAGCTCACTGACGGTCATCAAGGCCGAGAACCGCACTCTCGAGAACCTTCATCAATCCCACAACTACTGGGTGAAGGACCTGACGATCACCTTCGATGAGGAAAAGCGCACCGCGCGGGGCGTCGACCTCGGGCTGCGCCTCAAGGAACTGCGTACCAAAAGGGGCCTTTCCCAGACGGAATTGGCGAAACTGGTGGGGGTCACCCCGAGCACCATTTCGCAAGTGGAAAGCAACCTGATCTATCCCTCCCTGCCAGCGCTGCTGAAGATGGCGGAGGTGCTCGCCATCGATGTGAGTTCCTTCTTTCAGGAGACGAGCGATGTCAAGAAGCGGCTCGTCTTCCCCGGCGCGGAAGCCATGGAGGTGCGGTTCTCGGAAGTGCCGGAGGGAACTCTCGCCGCCCGGCTGCTGACCCCGGTTGATTTTGATGCCAAAGCTGAACCCTATCTTATCGAAATACAACCAAATAAAAGCCTTTCCTCGCATTTTTTCATCCACAAGGGGGAAGAAATCGGGTATCTCCTCTCGGGGAAGCTCCAGGTCAAGCTGGAGAAGGCCGCCTACACCCTGCGGGCCGGGGATATCGTCTATCTGACTTCGGAAATGCCCACCGAATGGAAAAACCCGGGTCCGAGCGTGGCCAAGCTGCTCTGGATCAAAATCAAGTAAGCCGAGCTCTGAGCAGGCGTCACCACCCGGTACCCTCCGGAGGGCGGCCACCCTGCGCGAACAGCTTTCGCAGGTCAACGATCCACTTGAGAATATCGGCAAGTCCCCCATGATCGGTAACTATATAGAATAAAACCAAAATCACCATTATTGCCTTAACCGTCAGCAAACCGATTTATCAATATTCTCAAGTCGGTTCCCGCAAGACTCCTTCGCCCGTACTGACAGCAATCTCCAGTTCATTGCCTAAGTCATTGTAGATATTTAATCTATTGCCCTTCCTCGGGTGCTTTCCCACGACTGGCACACCATCTGCTTTGTGGCTTCCTCGTCAGCTCATACTTCCCAAAGACCGAACGGAGGCGACCAAGGCGCACCATGAATCGAATTCTTGTAGTCGACGACGAACCATCGATCCTCCAGGGCCTGGCGCTCGGGCTTGCATCCCGGGAAAACGTGGTCGATGTCGCCGGTGCCGGAAATGCTGCCATCATGAAAGCCAGCGCGGACGAATACGACGTCCTCATTGTGGATCTGTGCCTCCCTGACATGCATGGCTTTGAGGTCATCCGCAAGCTCAAGGAACAGAACCCGAAACTCATCGTGATCATCATAACCGCTCAGTGTTCGAGGGAGACTTTCGCCGAGGCGAAGGGGTTGGGAGTCCAAGACTACTTCGAAAAACCCTTCCCCATTCATTCCATCAGGGACGCCATTGCGCGAGGGATCGCCCAGCGGGCGCAGGGCAAGGTCTCATTGAGGGAAGCAAGGGCAATCACCGGTCCACCCGAATCGGGCTTGTCATGAAGGAGGGCAGCAGTGGCCTATCGCCGGAGCGCGAACGGCCCGGAAACGCCCGGATATTCGGCTACCTAAAGGGGGTGATGGAAAAGAACTTGGACTGAACAGAAAGTAAAGGAAATCAGGAAACATTAACAAGTTACCCGCAAGGAGGACTAAGACATGCACAAAACCAGACACTTATTAAGTATCCTTCTGGTGCTGGCAGTGGCTGCTCTCTTTTGGGGAGTTGACCAGGTGGGGGCCAAAAAGGGCAAAGCCTCGGCTCCCGGTCAGGTGAAAAAGGTCACTCAGGCTCAAAGGCAGGCTGCTGCGGCCAATGCGCTCCAAAAGGGCGCCCTCAACCCGCTGATGGCGGCACCGCTGGAAGGCACGATGACGGCAATGGCCATGCCGGGTCAGGCACCGCGCTATTTCAGCCACCCGAACTACGCCAACAGCCCACTGCCGACGGTTACCACAACGCCGGGGACGCAGATCTCGGCAGGCAACCCTCTCGTTGATCGGGCATACGCAACCGACAACGCGGCCAATGTATTCGTTGCCTTACCGGCAGCGCTTCCCAATGGCTTCGTTCAAAGTTTCCAGACCTTGAACCAGGCACTTGCCGGGGGCAGCTTCCAACCTTCGGCAGGCCTGAGTTTCCATGCCTACATCCTCCGACCCACAGGCAACGCGAGTGAGTACACGGTCGTTTTCGACAGCGGTCTGCTCACTGTGCCGCCGCTGGCGGACCCGACTGTCAGCGAAATTGCCACCTTCGGCGTGATGAATCTCGCCGTCCAGGCGGGCGACCTGCTTGCCTTCTACGGCCAGGGGATTCCATTGGATATTGGGACCGGGGGGGATATGGTCAGCTACCCGGTCGTCGAGGGACCTCTGCAAGATAGTATCATAACCCTGGGTGACGCCAATTTTCCAAGTCTTGGCCAGGCACGCACCTATTCCTTTGGAGCGCAGGTACTCGACCTGTCGGGACAGAGCACCGTGATCTCCGGCGGGATGAGGAAGTTCGTCGATGGACTGCCTGGTCTTGGCGCTGGTGGAGCTAACAACCTCGGCCAGTACATCCCGGTCGCCGTCCCCGACACAACCACTTACCCCGGCTCGGACTATTACATCATTGAGCTGGGAGAGTACCCGGAGAAGATGCACTCTGATCTGCCGCCGACCAAACTGCGCGGTTACCGGCAGGCCGGCGGCCAGTATCACTACTTGGGACCGGCCATCGTGGCCCAGAAGGACCGGCCGGTAAGGATCCTGTTCCGCAACCTGCTCCCGACCGGCGAGGGCGGGAACCTCTTTCTCCCGACGGACTCTACCGTGATGGGCTCGGGCATGACCCCTAAGGGCCACGAGACGATGGACCCCGCCATGATGGACCCGCAGAACCCGATGTGCAGCGACCCCATGAAAGCAATGATGGTTGCCAGTGGCGATTGCTTCGCTGAGAACCGGGCCACGCTGCACCTCCACGGCGGCATCTCGCCCTGGATCAGCGACGGCACCCCGCACCAGTGGATCACCCCTGCCAATGAGAACACCCCGTATCCCAAAGGCGTCAGCGTGGTGGACGTCCCTGATATGCCTGCTCCTGCCGCAGGTGAGATGACCTTTTTCTATACCAACCAGCAGAGCGCCCGGCTGATGTTCTACCACGACCATGCCTGGGGCATCACCCGCCTGAACGTCTATGCCGGCGAAGCGGCTCCTTACATCATTCAGGACGCGGCCGAGCAGGCGCTCGTGAGCCAGGGTGTCATCCCTGGACCGGAGGCCACCATCCCGTTGGTAATCCAGGACAAGACCTTTGTGCCCGCTATGGAACAGCTGATGCTCCAGGACGAGACCTGGGATGTTGATCGTTGGGGTGGTGAGGGCAGCCTGTGGGTGCCGCACGTTTACTCCCCGGCGCAGAACCCCGGCGATGCCTCGGGCGTCAATGCCTACGGGCGCTGGGCTTATGGCCCCTGGTTCTGGCCACCCACCAACAACGTCGATTACGGCCCGGTTGAAAATCCATACTACGACCCGAACTGCGACCCCGACCTCCAGTGGTGCGAGCCGCCGCTCATGCCGGGCGTGCCCTACCTGTCAATGGGCATGGAGTCGTTCAATGACACGCCGGTCGTCAACGGCGCGGCCTACCCGACTCTCACCGTGGACCCGAAGGCGTACCGCTTCCGCATCCTGAACGCAGCCAACGACCGCTTCTTCAACCTGTCGCTGTACAAGGCCGTTGACGCCAACGGCGTCCTCTGCGATGAGAAGAACCTTAACCCCGCCCCGGAAAGCACCGGCGTGGCCTGCACCGAGGTCGCCCTGAATCCGGATGAGGTGGCGGCTGCTTTGGCAGACCCGACGATCTTCCCCACTCCGCTCGCTGGCACCGAGGGACCGGACTGGATCGCCATCGGCACCGAGGGCGGCTTCCTGCCTTCGCCGGTCGCCATTCCCGCCCATGTCACCACCTGGGTCAACGATCCCACCGTGTTCAACGCCGGCAATGTCGACCAGCACTCGCTGTTGACCGCCCCGGCCGAGCGGCATGACGTCATCGTCGACTTCTCGCAGTTCGCCGGCCAGACGCTGATCCTCTATAACGACGCCCCGGCGGCTTTCCCGGCCCGTGACCCGCGCTACGACTACTACACGGGCAACGGAGATTACCGGGATACCGGCGGCGCACCTTCCACGCTTCCCGGCTACGGGCCCAATACTCGCACCGTCATGCAGATCAAGGTAAACGCGGTAAATGGGGGAACGCCGGCCCAACCCTTCGACCTAGGCACACTGAATGCCGCATTCGCCCACAAGCAGGATGGCACGGGCGTGTTCGAGAGCGGGCAGAATCCGATTATCGTCGGCCAAGGCGCCTACAATGACGCCTACGGCACCACTTTCCAGAGCAACGGCCCAGTTGCCGGACTGGTGCAGATCTACAGCACCTCACTCACCTTCGACAGGCTTGTAGATGATGATGTGGAGACTAATCCCGGTCCTCCCTACAGAACGTCTACGACCACCGAGCGGCTCACCATCAATCTCAAGCCGAAAATGATCCAGGATGAAATGGGCGAGGCCTTTGAACTCGAGTACGGACGCATGAGCGGCTTTCTGGGGGTGGAGACACCCAATGCTCAGGCGGGCCTCCAGAACATGATCCTGCATGGGTACACCTATCCGCCTGACGAGGTTCTGGACGGTGTCGAACTGCCTCCCGGGGTCGTCGTGACGCCCATTGCCTCAACCGATGACGGCACCCAGATCTGGAAATTCACCCACAACGGGGTGGATACTCACCCGATTCATTTCCACTTGTACGACGTGCAACTGCTCAACCGGGTGGGCTGGGACGGCATCATCCGCAAGCCAGACCTGAACGAACTGGGCTGGAAGGACACGGTCCGCGTCAGCCCGTTGGAAGACACCATCGTCGCGTTGCGGCCGGTCGTTCCTCACCTTCCTGAGGCTTGGGGCGGGCTGCCCAACAGCATTCGGCTGCTCGACCCGTCGATGCCCGAAGGCATGTACCTGCACGGCGCCAATACGACGCAGCGGGAGGCCGCCGGGCTGCCGCTCCTCGCCTTCAACCCGGACGGCGAGCCGGTCGATATCGTCAACCACTTCGTCAACTTCGGCTGGGAGTATGTGTATCACTGCCACATCCTCAGCCATGAAGAGATGGACATGATGCACGCGCAGGTCGTCGGCGTCGCCCCAGCGGCTCCAGAACTCCTGTCGGCGGTCCGCAGCGGCAACGGAAGGAACCAGCAGTACCTCCTGACCTGGACGGACAACTCGAAGAACGAGACGGCTTTCGTCATCGAGCGGAGAATCGCCGGGGCGACGGGTCCCTGGACGACCATCTCGACGGTCCCGTCCTCAGTACTCGGCGGCGTCCCATACGTCCCGAACCCAGCCGGTCCGGGAACGGGCCAGAGGACCTACACCGATCTCATCGGGAACGACAAGAACCTGTATGAGTACCAGGTGTACGCCATCAACGTGGTCGGCGACAACTGGGACTACTCGAATCCGGCGTTCAATGAAATCCCGCCCGGCGGTGGATGGCCGACCCTGACACTCGATTCCAGAGGTGGAGCGATCAGCGTGGTGGCGGCCCCGAGCAACCTCGGGGGCAGCGCTGTTGCCAAGAACAAGAAGACAGCGAAAGTCACCCTCAACTGGGCCGATAATGCCAACAACGAGACCGGCTTTCTGATCCAGCGAGCTGACGACGCCGGGTTCAACGTTGGGGTGGTCAACACCACCGTCGGTCCGGATGTCACCACCTTCATACAGGACGTGGCGCGCGGCAAGACCTTCTACTATCGGGTCCTCGCCTTCAGCAACACGATCCAATCGGGGTGGTCCAACACCGCCAGTGTGATCGCGCCTTAACCTCCAGTTCCATCAACCACAATGGGGGAGGGAGCAATCCCTCCCCCCCAACCGGAACGATATCTTTGAAACCTGACTTGACACCGTGCCTGACCGCCGGCGTCCCGATTGCTTCGCAAAAGGAGGGTTCGTATGAGTAGGCCGGTTTACATCTTTGTAGCAGTTCTGATGGTTCTCAGCCTGGCCGGGCTTACAGCTCAATCATTCGCCAAGCCCCAAGATCAGGCCCAAATTAACGGAAACATCGCAACCCTGGGAAAGGCAATCTTCTTCGACCCCAACCTGTCGGTCAATGGCAAGCAGTCCTGTGCCGCGTGTCATGGCCCTGAAGCGGGTTTTACCGGGCCTGAACCGTTCGTGAACGCAGGGCCGGCCGTGTATGAGGGCGCCCTGCCGAATCGCTTCGGCAACCGGAACCCCCCGGCGGCGTCTTATGCAGGGGACAGCCCCGTGCTCCACTATGATGAAGAGAAGGCAGGATGGTTTGGCGGCATGTTCTGGGACGGCCGGGCTTCCGGATGGACCCTGGGCGACCCGCTGGCCGAGCAGGCCCAGGGGCCGTTTCTGAACCCTCTGGAGCAGGCCATTGCTAACGCCCAGGTCCTTTGCGTCAAGGTCAGGCAAGCGGCCTACGCCGGCCTCTTCGAAGAAGTGTGGGGGATCGGGTCGCTCAACTGCGCCAAGGACGTGAACGGAGTGTACGAGAAAATCGGCCGGTCCGTAGCGGCCTACGAGAGAAGCGAGGAAGTCAACCCCTTCACCTCGAAATTCGACCTGTTTTGGGACAAGGCTCAAGCCGCAGGCAAGGACGTCACCAAGATCCAGTGCCCCGGAAACGGTATGGGCTGCGGTATGCCAGGTATGAATCCGGGTGGGGGCGGCATGGGCCGCTGGCCTAACCGCTGGACCAATTACCGGGGCCTCGGCTTGAGCGACCAGGAGCTGATCGGCCTCGCAATGTTCAACGACCCCAATCGTGCCAACTGCGCCTCCTGCCACTCGCTCCAGCCGGGACCGCAGAGCCGTCCCCTGTTCACCGACTTTGGCTATGACAACCTCGGCATTCCGAAGAACCTGGAGAACCCCTTTTACGCAATGCCCGCCGCCTGGAATCCCGATGGCGCCGACTGGGTGGATCCCGGACTGGGAGGGTTCTTGAAGAGCGCCGGGTTGCCCTACGAGTCGGAGCTTGGGAAGCATAAGGTTCCCACCGTGCGCAATGTGGACCTGCGACCTTCGGAAGACTTCATGAAGGCATACGGCCACAACGGCTACTTCAAGTCGCTGGACGACATCGTCTTCTTCTACCACTGGCGCGCGGCGATGGATAACGGTTGCATGAACGGTGGTTGTGACGGAATGGGCGACGGATGCGGCGGCATGGGCGGCTGCGAAGGCATGGCAACCATGTTCCCCGAGCCGGAAATGGATCAGAACCGGGTTATCATGAACATGTTCCCCCGAATGCAGGCGGAGAACATTGTGGCCTTCCTGAAGACCCTTTCGGACGGCTATTTCCAGAAGTAGCAGCAGCGGGCGGTTTGCCGGGGGCGGCAACTGGCGAAACTTCATCAGCCTTCGCCTTCCCGACATCCCGACGCTCAGTGATCATGCCGGAGACGCTCAAAACCCCAAAGCGACTGACAAGCGTTTCCTGATCATCCTGACACCGCAAGGAGAGGAGCGTGAGAGCGCAAAAGATCCTTTTGATCCCTGTCATGTTCTTTTTCCTGGGATTCATCGCAACCATTTCGCCGGCCCAGGAAACACAGGTTGAATTGCCGGTAGCGGTGGGCGCCGGGGCCAAGCTGCTTATGACTGCGGTTTCCGGTCCCGCCACGGCCGTTCATAATAAGATCGTATCCGTCACTTTCCAGGTAAAGAATCAGGGCAGCGTAGCCTCCGGGTCCTATAAGGTGGCGCTGTACCTGTCGTCCGACAGAAGAATTCAACCTGCTGTAGATCGCCTCCTTGATAAAGTGACGTTCTCCGCGGGTCTGGCCCCAGGGGAAAGCAGGAAGGCGACTGCAAAGGTGTTGGTTCCCAGCAGAGGATTGTCAGGAAACTACTACTACGGTGCGCTCGTGGCAAGCAGCAAGAAGGCGTCACTGAAGCAGGTTTTCCTCTCCCGTTACTCATTGACGGACAACAATGAGACCGTGACGGATCACAGGACCGGCCTGGTCTGGGAACCAGCCGACGACGGACAGACAAAGAATTGGGATGCTGCCAACCAGTACTGTGACGACCTGGTTCTTGGCGGTCGTTCAGACTGGCGGTTGCCAAGCATGGACGAGCTGCAAACGCTTATTGACTTTTCCCGGCATGACCCTGCCATGGGTTTGGCATTCTTCTGCCGTTCGGGCAATTACTGGTCGAGCACCAGCCTCGACGGCTACTCGGAAGGCGCGTGGTTCGTCGACTTCTCTTATGGCTACACGGATTGGCGGACCAAGAGCCAATCCTATTACGTCCGTTGCGTGCGCGGGGGACCCTGATCGATGGCAAGGAACTCGACAGCTCATACCGTCGCGGTGAGCCGACTGTGTTTGGCGTTGGCGCCGTCATCCGGGGCTGGACGGAGGCCCTGCAGCTCATGAAAGAAGGAGCCCACTGGCAACTCTTCGTTCCACCCAACCTGGCCTATGGTGAACGTGGGCCACTGGCCGACCAGACCCTCATCTTCGACGTGGAGTTGCTCAAGGTCAATCCAGGAAAGGAACAGAAAGGAGGAGGACAATGAGAAGAAGAAAACTGATCGTGTGTGGTTGCCTGTGCCTGGCTGTCATTCTTACAGGCCTGACGGTTGCTCAAGGGGCAAGAAAGGGTGGAGGAGGCTATGCCCCTCCTGGGACGCTTAACGATTCTGAAAAGGCTGGCCTGCTCCAGATGCGGGAAGAGGAGAAACTGGCCCATGACGTTTATTTAAAGATGTATGAGAAATATCAAAGGACGATCTTCAGCAACATCATGGTAAGCGAGCAGAGGCATATGGATTCGGTCAAGGGCCTCCTCGATCGTTACGGTCTCGACGACCCGGCCAAGGGCAACGGGGTCGGGGTGTTTGAGAGTGATTTCCTGCAAGCGCTTTACAATGAGCTTATTACGGCTGGCATGGTATCGGCGGTGGAAGCCTTCAAGGTTGGAGTCAGGATCGAGGAATTGGACATTGCGGATCTGACAGCTCTTCGCAGTGAGACCGACAAGCCGGATATCCAGACCGTATACACGAATCTCCTGAACGGATCATACAACCACCTGGACGCCTTCACCTACCAACTTCAACGCTTTGGGTATTAGGGCAAAAAGCCAAAACCATGGAGGTTGGAAGGAAATATCTTGCAGCATTGCTGCTCGGCATAGTCTTCCTGTCCAACGTCTGCTTTGCTCAAGAAAAGCTCGAACTGAAAGACCAGGCGGACGGGATAGCGATCAGATAGAGGTGGTGTGGGAATAATCGTGCGCTCGGTTTTGACCCCTTGCTGGCTTTGACAGAGGATCGTCATACCGAGCCGAGGAGAGCGTGAGGAATTTCATGCCAACGCAAAAACCATCATACCAAGAGGGGGTAAGATTATGAACGCTATAAGCATGAAACATGCCGTATTGTGTTTGGTTTTCGTGTTCTTCACAAGCGGCTTTCCCATGGGGGTTCCGACAGCGCCTGGGGAGGAAGCTGATCTGCTCAAAATAGAGCTGGGCAAGGCCCTTTTCTTCGACCCGAACCTCTCCGTCAACCGGACGCAGTCCTGCGCCAGTTGTCACGAGCCGGCAGTGGGCTTTACGGGGCCTACTTCGGAAATAAATGCTTTGGGAGCGGTCGAGCCCGGTGCCGTGCCCGAGCGCTTCGGTAACCGCAAACCGCCCAGCGCAGCCTATGCGGGGGATAGCCCGGTCCTCCATTATGATGAAGCATATAGTGGAGGTATAGGCTCGTGGATCGGGGGCATGTTTTGGGACGGCCGAGCCATGGGCGGGATGTTGGGTGATCCGCTGGCGGAACAGGCCATGGGGCCGTTTGTGAATCCTCTGGAGATGGCTATGCCCGGGGCACGCCAGGTATGCATCAGGGTCGCCCATTCCCAATACGCTTCGCTGTTTGAAGCAGTATGGGGCGTCGGCTCTCTCGATTTTGCGAAAGACCCGTCGGGAATGTATCAGAAGATTGCACGCTCGATTGCCGCCTATGAAAAGAGTCCCGAGATCAATCCCTTCACCTCGAAGTTCGACCTGTTCTGGGATAATGCCGCAGCAGCCGGCAAGGATATCAAGCACATCACCGCTGCGGGCATCCCCGGCGGCATGATGGGCGGTGGTATGGGCGGTGGAAGCATGGGAAGGTGCGAGGGCGAGAGCGCCGAGGATAACCCTGCCTGCTGGCAGCACTACACCGGCCTTGGGCTGACCGAACTCGAATTGAAGGGCCTCGCCGTCTTCAATGATCCCAAACGGGGCAACTGCGCTTCCTGTCACTCGCTCTCACCGGGCTCAGCCGGATATCCTCTGTTCACCGACTTCAGCTATCATAACCTCGGAATTCCGAAAAACCCGGAAAACCCGTTCTATTCCATACCCAGGAAGTGGAATCCGGATGGAGCAGACTGGGTGGACCCCGGTCTGGGCGGCTTCCTCCGGAAAGCCGAATACACGCCGGAAGTTTACGAGCCTGAAATGGGTAAGTTCAAAACGCCCTCGCTGCGTGGGGTAGCCAAACTGTCCTGTGAAGCAGAGCCGGCCAACCCGGAATGTATCGTGAAGGCCTACGGGCACAATGGTTTCTTCAAGTCGCTCGATACCCTCCAAGGCATCATCCACTTCTATGCTTGGCGGGCCATGAAAGATGCCGGCATGGTCCCGCCGCCGATGCTTGACTTCTTCCCTCCGCCCGAACTGGATGAGAACCGGATCACGATGCAGCCGTTCAACTTCATGATGGGAGACGGGGCCAGGCTGGTAGCCCTGATGAAGACCCTTTCCGACGGCCATTTCGAAAGACCATGATTCGCTGGTGCTTCAGGTATGGCATGGGTCCTCACTTGCCGCCATGAGATGCCAACTTTGGCGCGGGTGAGGATCTAATGACCCAGCAGGTCAGCAATTTCCCCAGCTGAGCCGTGATGGTCACCGCTGAGCTGCTCTACCAGGCTGAACTCCATTTCCTTGCAGGGGACTTGTGTCAGGATTCCAAGGAGAGCTGAGGTGCTGGCCCATTTCTCAGACAAAAACGAATGAGACTGGGCCGGATGATGTCGAGGACGGTAACAAAAGGGTAGACAAAAGCTGCCCAGAAAGGATCTTTAAGATGAGAACCAGGATGAAAACCATGAAGTTAATTGGTCTGCTCACAATCATTGCTTCGCTCGGGATCGCCGGCTTGGCCCGTGCCCATGATGCCTGGCTTCAGAGCAATACACCCAGGATCGCTGTGGGGGATATGGTCTATGTCGATGCCATGTTCGGCAATCATCTGAACGGGCACCGCAGCTACCAGATCGTTGGGAAATGGCTGATGGACAGTTCCTTTTTTAAACTGTACTCACCGAATGGGGAAGTGAAGGATATTCCCATAACGGATTTCATCGATGTGGGAACCGACGAACTGAAGAATTTCACTCCCCCTTACCTGGACAAGAACGGCCACTTCGTCTACTCATTCGCACCGAGTCAGCGTGGGCTTTACATCCTGGAAGGGGTACTGGACACCGTAGTGTCGCACGGCGGTGCGACGCGAGCCGTCAAGTGCACCAAGGTCATGGTGGGAGCCGTGGGAAGTACGATGGGCAAGAACGATATGCCGGCTTTTTCCGGGTACCAGAGGCAACTCAATCAGGACCTTGAGATCATTCCTTTGAAGGATCCTACGAACCTGCGAGTGGGTGATACCCTGCCCGTCCGCGTGCTCTTCAAGGGCGAACCGCTGGTTGCGGGTATGGGAAACCCGTTGGAGGACGTCCCAAGACTGTCCGTCGTCCCAAGGGGCAGGAATATCGGGCCGTTTCCAAATGAGGTTTATGATCCCCCGATTGTGGACGGTCTGTCTCAATTCACGTTTACCGAGGCCAACTACCATCTGTTGGTAGTCCATCATCACACCATGGAGGCAGGGGTTCATCCCACAACGGGGCAGCTCTATGAACAATCTGCCTATGCTGCGGCCCTGACCGTGATCGTCAAACCAGCGAACAAGTAACAATCGTCTTTATCATCTAATCAGCGGCCGTTTCGCTCGAGAGAGTTGCCATTTCGATATCACGCGGAGGCGCGGAGATCGGGGAGAAAGACCTTGCGCGTGAGGCTCTGCGTCCTCTGCGGTTTCACCTGAAGAGATTCCTCTTCATCGCGAGGCTCCAGGAATCCTCGAAAAGACTGGGCTACGGCCCTGCTGAGCGGGCCGGCAGTCGGGATGATCAGACACGCGACCCATGCGCCATTTCCGGGTCGGGGAACGGACTGGGGAAAAAGCAGAGATCCTTCTTGTTAGACGAGGTGGGTGGTCTGTGTCGACGATTGCCGTGTAACCTAGCATCCCGAAATCCTTCCAACTCAGTATGGATGCAGGCATTGACTATATGGCCTGCCCGCGGCTCTGGGGCAGGCCATAGTCTTTATTCAACCTGCACAGGTCGTGAAAGCTACCGTCTGTCAAGTAGAACCGAGACCGGTATGGGCTTGGCAATAGTGTTGAATACCGGAGAGTATTTCTGAGCCATTTTGAGGAGCTCCTCCTTTTGCTCCTCGGAAAGGTCCGCCTCGATGGCGAAATAGACCCGAATGTTTTTGTAACCTACGGGGACCTCCTCCGATAGACCGAGAAACCCCTGAAGATCCAGATCGCCCTCATACCGGGATTCGACTTTTCTGACTTCGATTCCCCGAGCAGCCGCATGGGCTACCAGGCTGGTTGTCAGGCACCCGGAGAGGGCGACCAGGAGGTACTCCACGGGGTTGGCGCCCAAATTGCCCCCGCAGAGAACCGGCGGTTCGTCGATTTCAAAAACCAACGGATCGCGGGAATCATCCTCTTGCTGGGCACCGTAGAAGTCCTTCACCGTCGCCCGATTGTGCGTGCCGTCGATCCATTGGTTGGTCGCTCGAAATTGGAACCGGGCGATTTCGGGCCTTCCTTTTATTTGTTCTATGGTCCTGAACAACTGGTCAACGTTTACGCCGTTTACCTTCTTATCCTCCGCCATTTTGTTTCTCCTTTCTCTGGGGTCATTAGGTTCATTTGTGCCGGAGCCGCGAAGCTTCCGGCAAGTGGCATACTTAGAAACCGTCCAAAAACAACATGCAGTCATTTCAGCCATTTTTCAAACCACGAAGGACACGAAGAGCTCGAAGGAATCACTTCGTGCCCTTCGTGGCACGAGAGAGCCTTTTATTGTTGGACGACTCCTTAGCCGGCGCTGACAGACCCACAGCCCCATCGCCGCCGGTGTGAGGCTGTTCGGGGTTTTGGCATTCCAGGCGTGGGGAATGGTTCGGAGCGCAAATCAGATCGAGTCGTCCGAGTGCCAGTTCGCCATATGCCTGGCGTGGGTCTTCAAGTAGGCGCCGGGTCGGTGGAACTTGTCATAGAATTCCAGGTCGAGGTGATGGGCCTGCAAGTACATGGCAACAAACATCGAGGGCACGGTTGCGGGAAACTTGCCGAAGGTGTCGTAGACATATTGAACCTGGAGCGTGACGCAGTCCCTGAACTTTTCATCATGGACCTTGGCGGCTGAGCGAACTCTTGAAGTCTCTTTCCAGGGGCCGGGGGTTTCGGGATGGAACGGTCCTCCGACACCGAACTTGCGCCTGCACACAGCCTCCACTGCAGCCCGCAGGTTGGAGTGGTGAGGAGGGCAGTGACCTTCCATGACGCCCTCCAGACCGGTGGGATTCGGGTAGGGCCAGCGTTCATCCGTATCGTATCGAAAACCCAGCCCCGGCACTTCCGGGTCCCCGCTTGCACCGAGCATGGCAAAGGGGTCGATCCCGTTGAACATCCATCCGCCAAGTCCCATGGCCTGGAGCATCAAGGTGCCGGCATAGCAGCTCGTTGCGAGTTCCGCCGTCAGCTCTGCCAGCGACGTCTGATCCACGAAGGTGATGGGCCAGACATTCTTCACGTCCACCAGGGACTCAAACTGCCCAATACCGGGAATGGCTCGCCTATTGATATCGTCATACAGTACCAGACCGTTTTGCAGCATGTAGCAAAGGTTCAGCAGGACATGCTGGGCCAGATCACCCACGGGAATTACGAGCAGGGTGCCGGGGTGGTTCACAACCCACGTGTTGTGCGGTTCGGTATAGGGTACTTCGGGCGGCAGACGCAACCGACCGTCGGCAATCTTCCTGACGTGACGACGAAGCATGGCGAGCGTCACCTGAAGATCGAGGGAGCCGTCGTCCTGCCTTTCGGCAAAGGCCGGGGCATCGCGGGAGTCCAATACATAGACCCCTTCGTCATCGGTGAAGAAGGTCATGCTGGTATGGAAGCCGGCGGCTGAGGGAAAAGTCCGACCGCTGGCTGCCCCTGCGTAGTTCGAAAGATGGGGTGCGTACAACTGGGCCCGATAGATCATATGATGCCAGCCGGTGTTGCCGCCACAGGCGGTGACGACGAGCAGTTTCTCCAATTCAGACAGGGGAACGGGGGCATGCTGTGATCGATAGGCGAAAACGCCGTCCGGAATCTCCGCACCCATGAAAAAGCGGCGCGAACGGCGGCCCAGCAGTGCGTCAACGAGTCCGAAAGACAGCATCTCTTGAAATCCGGTCGGAATGTTGGCTCGTTCCACAGGTAACCTCCTCTCTGCCCAGGGCCAAGCTGGTTCTTCCAGCCCCGACGGGCCTTTCCATTGCTGATTGCATCCCCTGTCCTGAGGTTGCTCGATTCCTCCGGCATCGGTAGATTACCCGCCTCCTGGTGATCAATGCCGTTCCGGAGCAAGAAAGCATTTCGCGTGCCGCAGATCGGGGAGTCCTGGAATAACTGAATGTGATCAAATGGTTGCGGCATATTATAGAAAGCAGGAAGCTGAACTGGCAAGCACAACAAGTAGCTTCTCACCCATCACCTTTGAGAATATTGGCAAGAGCGCCCTCCAAAGGTTGGATGACATGCTGATTATCTTTTAGTTAAAGGATGTTACAAAGTTGCTAAGACATGAGAGTATTCTCAACGTGATGGCGTGGCTTGCCCCGATATGCTCTGCCAGGGCCATTGCCGCGACACCTTGAGCCTCGTGACCCTTTACAGGATTGAAATCAAGGATGAGAGAAGTCACGTCAGTGAAAGAAAGAGACGTCAACGCCACGGTGAGGCAATCGGGATCAGCCGCTGCCGAGATCATACTTCTTGATGCGGTAGCGCAATTTGTGAGCGGGCATATTCAGAAGCCTGGATGCCTCCAGGACGTTCCCGCCGGTTTTTCCCAACGTCTCCTGGATCAATCTCTTGACCATCTCCTCGTACTCGAGGGATGGTTCGGCTGGATTCAGATCGAGGAAGAAAGGCGTTTCCGACGCTGATTTCACCATGGAAAGATATCGAGGAAGGATGGTCGTCCCATTTTCCAGCAGAATGATTCTCTCCAGGATGTTTCTTAGCTCGCGTACATTTCCAGGCCAGGAGTAATCCTGCAGGATCTTTTCCGCATCGCGGTCGATGCCGCCGAACTGCTTTCCATACTTGAGGTTGAAGGATGAGATGAAGTGTTCGGCGAGCGGGATGATATCGTCCACCCGTTCGCGCAGGGGCGGCACGTGAATCTTCACGACATTCAACCGGAAGAACAGATCGCTTCGGAATTGGCCATCTGCCACGGCCTTTTCGAGATCAGTGTTGGTGGCGGCGATGATTCTGGCGGAAACCCGTCGCGATTTATTTCCGCCCACGCGATGAAAGACCCGATCATCGAGGACTCCCAGGAGTTTCGCCTGGGCAGAGAGGGCCATGGAACCGATTTCATCCAGGAACAGAGTCCCTCCGGCAGCCTCTTCGAAGCGCCCGATACGCCCCTCACTCTTGGCACCGGTGAAGGCCCCGCGCTCGTAGCCAAAGAGCTCGCTCTCGAACAGGTCATGGGTGATAGCGGTACAATTCACAGGAACGAACGGGCCGGGAAGTTCCGAAAAGCTGAAATGAATGGCGCGAGCCAAAACCCCCTTTCCTGTTCCCGTTTCGCCGGTGATCAGAACCGGCGCCTCGACGTTGGGCCCCAATTTTTTCGCGATCTCGATCATCGCTCTGACCTGCGGACTGCGGCCAATGAGCTCGAGCCGATACTGTTCGATCTTCGGCTTCTGAATGCGACGGATCTTGTCTTTAAGGCTCCTCGTTTCCAGGGCGTTTTGGAGCGTGACGCGCAGTTCCTGAGCATCGACGGGCTTGACGAGATAGTCGTAGGCCCCCAGCTTGAGGGTTTTTACGACCATTCGCGTTTCTTCAACCGCCGTGACCATGATGATCACGACTTCCGAGTCAATACTCTTGATCTGTTCTATCAGGTCAATGCCACTAATGTCCGGCAACCCGATATCGAGCAGGACGATCTCGGGTTCTCGGTCACGCAGGAGCCTGAGCGCCTCTGCCCCCGTCTCCGCGGTGCACACCGCGTAATCCCCTTCGAGTGTCATTCTCAGAGCGGTCAGAATGCTCCTGTCATCATCGACCACAAGCACGGTGCTTTCCGGCATTTTACTCTCCTGGATCATTTGGAAATCCTATGTGCTAGGCAGTCCCTTCCGCAGCAACTCCGCAAGGCTTGAAAAACGGCGGGGCTCTTAATCAATTGCAGCGGGCAGTTCCACAGTAAAGGTTGTCCCCTCCGCACCTGTGCTCTCGAAGGAGATGAGTCCTCCGTGGTGGGAGACAATCCGATGTGAAATGGCCAGCCCCAGCCCGGTTCCGGTATGTTTGGTGGTGAAAAATGGATTAAAAACCCTCTTCTGCTGCTCCGACGGGATGCCCGGGCCAGAGTCCTGCACTTTGGCGATCACTGCCGATCGTTTCCGGTCAAACGAGAGGGACCCATTCTTCATGCTGATCGTCAAGGAACCCCCATTCTCCATTGCTTCGATGGCATTTCGAACCAGATTGTTCAGTACCTGCTGGATTTCGATCGGATCTCCAAGAACATCCGCAAGGCCATCTTCTACCAGGACTTCCAGTTGAATTCCCTGCTTCACCATCCTCGATTGCCATAGCTTGAGGCTGTCATCGAGGAGCACGCTCATCTTCACCCTGCTCAAAGCAGCCGTTTCGGATTGTCTGGCAAAATCAAGGACGCGCTTGATAATCCCGTCAATCTTCTTGATGCTGATCTTGATCTCATTGAGAATATCCTGTTCCTGGGGAGTGCGACGGAATTTCTCATCATCGCTGAGGATATCGATAAAGAGGTTGATCCCCGCCAGGGGATTACGGATCTCATGGGCAATCCCCCCGGAGAGCTGCCCCAGGGAGGAAAGTCGATCCGCCCTGGTCAGATGCTTTTCCATGTTCGTTTTTTCGGTAATGTCTTCGACCCGCACGATAGCGCCCCAGATCTCGCTTCCTGGCTCACCGACAGGATACACGGCGACCTGCTCAACGCGTTTGGGGTTAAACAGACCCTTGCGCACAAAGGTTGTCTGGCCGCCTTCAAGCATGGCCATGTTGACACCACAACTGACGCATGGTTCGCAGGCACCAGCGGCCAGTTCATGACACGTCTTCCCAATGGCCTCGTCCCGGTTGGTGACGCGGAAGTACGCGACGGCAGCCTTATTGAGCATTCTGACGGTTGAATCCCGGGCTACCATCAGGAGCGGATCTGAAATCCCGTCAAATCCCATCTGCAGCATGGCGATGGCCCTGCTCGTCTCTTCCTGTGCCTGCTTGAGTTCGGTTATGTCAATGCCGACTTCCATGATGAGGGAGGAGCCATCCGTGTCGGTAAAGGGGAAGTCAAAGACATCGTAGTTACGACTGTCCGGACCAGTCCACTCCCAACGGTGGGGGCCGTTGGTCTTAAAGACCGTGTACGTCTCGCAGGTCTCACATGGCTCGGTACGACCAAACAGCCACTCGAAGCAGCGCCGCCCCGCGGGTTCCCCGAACCTCTCCCGGAAGAAGCGGTTGAGAAAAGGCACCGAATAGTCCCTGTCCAGAAGGATCAGGTAGGCTGGCAGCATATCCAATACATCATGAAGCCGCTGCCTCTCCCTCTTGGCGGCCTCTTCACTCCGCATGCGTTCGGCGACTTCCGCGGCCAGGGCCTTGTTGACCTTTACGAGTTCCGCGGTACGCTGTTCCACCCGCATTTCAAGCTCACCATGTGCCCTGCGGAGTTCCAGCTCCAACTGGTTGCGTTCGGTTACATCCAGCACCAGGGAAAGAATCGACCGAAGCTTGCCCGACTCGTCGAGCAGCGAGGAATTGTACCATTCGCAGTCGATGATCGTACCGTCCTTGCGGTAATTGCGGTTGGCGGAGAATCGGTGCGGATCTGAGCCTTCCTTTGGCTCAGTCGAGACATCAATGACCTGCAGTTCGTCTTTCTCGTATATCCAACGAAATTCTTCCATCCTTTTGCCGAGCACTTCCGCAGCGGTCCATCCAAACATTCGTTGAGCCGCCCCGGACCAGCGGGTCAGCCTCATGTCCGGCCCCCATTCGATCACCGCCAGGGGCGAATTGTCCACGTGGTACGTGAGCCGCTGAGACAGTTCCCGCAGTTGTTCTTCCACGTCCTTGTGCTCGGTGATGTCAACGCCGGTGCCGATCACAAAGCGAACTTCGCCTTTGTCGTCCAGCAGACACGTGTTCGACCAGGCAATTCGGCGGCGGGTTCCGTTCCTGGTCACCCAGTCGTTCTCATGGTGGATGGGAAACTGTCCGGCCGTCAGCAGCCTGAAAGCGGCCATCACATCCTCTGCCTCTTCAGGCGGCACGAACAGGTCCGCGAACAGTTTCCCCAGCACTTCCGCAGCTTTGTATTGAGTGGTCTGTTCGCAGGCGCTGTTGAAGCGAGCAATCTTGCCCTCACGGTCGAGCACCACCACCAGGGCCCCAATCGTGTTCAGCACTGCAGCGGCGAAGCCTCTTTCTTCGCGCAGGGCTGTCTCGGCCTTTCTGCGTTCGGTGATGTCGCGTGCCGCGATCTGGATAGCCGGCCGGCCCCCGAACTCGACCTTCGAACCCGTGACCTCAACCTGGACCGACAGACCATCCAGGCGGAGAAAGGTGGTTTCCCGCAATGGCTGGACCGCGCCGGCATAGGCTTGAGTGATCCGTTCTGCGGTCACCTGGCGGTCGTCAGGATGGATCAGTGCCATCACGTCCCGGCCGATCAGTTCGGCTGGTGAGCGGGCTCCAAGCAATTGGGCGGCGGCAGGATTGGCAAAGATCAAACGATCGTCGGCATGCACCAGAATGGCATCGGGCGAGAGATTGACCAGGCTTTGATACCGGCCCTCACTTTCTCGAAGGGCCTGCTCTAAGGGCAACATCCAGGTTCCGCTTCGCCGGACCGAGATGGTGACCGCAATCAGCATGTAAAGGCCACCCAGATACTGAGCGGCGCGGCCGGCCCAGTTCAGGGGATCTCCGAGTCGCACCTGGACTGAGACTCCCACCAGACCCGCCGCGATCAATCCCAGTCCCAGCGCGTACCAGCGACGGAACGCCCGGTTGGCCTCATTGCGGCTGGCCGACAGCAGAACGGCGGAAATCGTGAACAGAGTGGCGGCTGTCAACAGGACCAGTTGATTCCAGAGGGTAGCCCCCCTTCCTTCGACAAAAAAGGTTGGCAGCAGGTTTTGGTAGATTGCCACAGCGAGGGCGGCGATGCTTGCCATCACGGCAAGATAGAGCCAGGCCAGGAGCGACCGGCCATAACGCGGCGTTCCTCCGTCAGCACAAGTCGTCCACAGCCCGCTGATCAGGTGGCAGGCACCGGCCAGACAGGCTCCGGTATTGTAAATCGTCACTCCTCGATTGATCATCTGGGCACCAAACAAGAGCGAGGCCAGGGCACTTGCGAGTGCCAGGGAGAGGGTGCCACACCCGAGGAACAGCACCGAAGCAGGCTGTCCGGCCAGGAAACTCCTTGCCGCCAGAGTCGAAAGGAGAAGGGGGATACAGGTCAGAAAGAGGCCGTTCAAAACCGGGATCAGGAGCGGCGGGTTCCAGGCTTCCTGGAGGCGCAGGTAGGCCAGCAGGCCGATGGCCAGGCAGAAGCATGGAAGTGGCAGCCAGGCGAGACGTTCCGGCCAAAAGCCGGGCGATTTCTCCCCCCTAAGCGTCGGAACAGGCTTTTGATCGCCGCCTTCCGCTCGTTGAGATTTGTCCATAGCCTATCTCCGTTTTCCCCCTTGCCAGGAGCATCCTGCGGGACCAGCAAGGGTCAATCTTGTCATCAGCCAACTCTCGAGAACCTGTAGCGATCGGTGTGGAGTTAAACTCAAGGCGGTTGGAGATCCGGTTGCGGCGATAAGACATCTGCCGCTTGAGGCTCCATCACTCGCGCGGTTCGTTCTCCAGGACCTCGCGGATCGTTTCGGCCAGATCCCGGAGGGTGACCGGCTTCATCAGCAGGGCCCTGATACCCATACTCTTCACGGTATCTTCCGAGATCTTCTCACTGAACCCTGTACAGAGGATAATGGGAAAGCCGGGTCGCACCCCGATGATCTCTCTGGCAAGGTCGATGCCTGTCATCCCGGGCATGGTGTAGTCGGTGACCATGACATCGAACCCCTCCGGGTGCTGCCGGAACAGGGAGAGCGCAGCGACGCTGCTGGTCATCGCGGTAACCTTGTATCCCAGGAATTCCAGCATGCGCTTGATGGCGATAACCAGCTTTTCTTCATCATCCACCACGATGATGCGCTCACTTCCCGTAGCGATCGAAACAGGGGCCGCCTCGATGGGGGATGCTTCTCTGGCCAGCGCCGGCAGGTACACCTGGAACACGGTTCCGGTTCCCGGCTCGCTGTGGACGGTAATCGCGCCGTTGTGGTTCTTGACAATGCCGTGAACCACCGCCAACCCAAGACCGGTCCCTTCACCGGGGCCTTTGGTCGTGAAATAGGGATCGAAAATGCGGTCGAGGACGCTGCGGTCCATCCCATGCCCGGTATCCTGCACCGTAAGTTTGAGATACTGCCCCGGGCTGAGCTCCATGACGTCGGCATCGTCAGCCGGGTCGAACCCAACCCGGGTCAGGAACACAGACAGAGTGCCTCCATGGTCCCGCATGGCGTGAGCGGCATTGGCCGCCAGGTTCATCAGGATCTGGTGGATCTGGGTGGGGTCGCCCAGGGTCAGATCGTCACCCTCCAGGAGATCGATCTCCCGGCGAATGTCAATGGTTGTCGGAAGCGATGCGCGAAGAAGCCTCAGCGCCTCCTTGATAACCGGGACAAGCGGCAGCGGCCTTTTCTCCTGAGTCTGCCGCCGGCTGAAAGTAAGGATTTGCGCCACCAGCTCCTTGGCCCGGCGCGTAGCCTTCAGCACCTCGGCGATACTCTCTTTCGAGCTCGAGTCAGAAGGAAGATCGAGGTTGGCGATCTCGGCATACCCCATGATGATCCCAAGGATATTGTTGAAGTCATGGGCAATTCCTCCAGCAAGGGTGCCGACGGCCTCCATCTTTTGGGCCTGTGCCAGTTGCGCCGTCAGTCGGTCCTTTTCCGCCTCGATCTGCCGTTGTTCCGTGATGTCACGAAACGTCACAACCGCCCCCAGCACCTTCCCGCCCTCGATGAGCAGGGCGCAGCTGTACCTCACCGGAAAACTCGAGCCGTCTTTACGCCAGAATATGTCTTGCGTGAGCGAACAGGCACGGCCGCTCCGGTAGCTTTGATAGATGGGGCATTCTTCTTCAGGGAAACGGTCGCCACTCGCTTTGGTATGATGATACAGGTTGTGGCCCTGCCGATCGATCAGCTCGGTGAGCTCGAATCCCAGCATGCCCGCGGCGGCGGGGTTGACAAAGGTGTGCTTCCCTTCCAGGTCAAGCCCCAGAACACCTTCTCCGGCCGAGTTCAAGATGAGTTCGGTTTGGCGCCGGAGCTGCTCGATGGCTTCCTCCGCCAGTTTCCGTTCGGTGATGTCTTCGACGAAACCCTCGATATGGAGGATCTTGCCATCTTCGTCCCGCACCGCCCAGAGATGAAGGTTGCCAATGAAGCGAGTTCCATCCCGGCGCAGAAACCGGCCTTCGGTCCGGACGGGTTTCTCGGTTTCAAGGAGTCTCTTGATCATCTCTTTTCGGCAGGCGGGATCATCGTAAAGGCTGGCGAGATTGCCCACGGTAGCTTTCATTCGTTCAGGCGATTCAAAGCCGAAGATGGCGGCGAGAGCCGGGTTGGCATCGACAAGCTCGCCCGTCGGCGTGGATCGGAAAATCCCGAGCACCGCATCCTCGAAGAGTCGCCGATACCTTTCCTGGCTCTTGAGCAACTCCTCCTCCGCCTGTTTGCGTTCAGTGATGTCGGTGATGAATCCATGCCAGACGATGCTGCCGTCGTCCAAGCGCTCGGGCGTCGAATTCCCCAGCATCCATCTGACGGGCCGGCCTGGAATCTGCGCGCGAAAGGTGCATTGCCAGGTGGTCATGCCCGCGGCCGACCATTCAATGGAGCGGATCACGCCATCCCGATCCTCAGCCAGGATCACGCGGGTTATGGGAGAATAATCCTCGCGCACCGCTTCCGGGGTGCAGCCAAAAACCTCCCTTATGGCGTCCGTGGTGAACGGGACGCAATAGGTGCCGTCCGACCTTCTCTTGAACTGATAAATCATTCCGGGAACGTGGGAAGAGAGTTTCTTGAACCGCTGGTCGCGCTCATTCAGCTCTTCTTCCGCCCGCCTGCGCTGGGTGATGTCGGTCAGCATCGCCAGAGCGCCGTCAAACTGTCCGGAAGCACTCAGAACCGGACTGGTCGAGAGCAAGGTCCACAGTTCGGTCCCATCCTGTCGCATGAACTTGAACTCGTGAGTCTCCGGCATTCCGCTTTCCCGCACCGCCATCTTTTCACGGGCAAGCCACCGTCCTTCCTCATCCATGAACTCCTCGAGGTGCCGTCCCAGCATGTCGCCGGGCTCGTACCCAAGCATCCGCTCCAGCCGGGAATTGACATAACTGGTCCGCCACTCGCGGTCTGTGAGCCAGACGCCTTCCTCGGTCGTCTCGATGATTCTGCGGAACCGCTCTTCGCTCGCCTGCAGGGCTTCATACGATTCCTTCAGGCTGAGGCGCATGGCCTCAAGGGTCTGGGCCAGGGTGCCGATTTCGCCTCCCCAGATGCTGGGCACCGGCTCGTCCAGATTGCCGGAGCCAATCAGGCGGGCGACCGCCTCGATCCGGGACAAAGGAGCGGTGATGCGGGTGCTGATCAGGATTCCCATGAGCGCGGCGGCTATCGCGCTGAAGAGCATCACGGCCACGATGATATTTCTCAGGTGGATGGCGGGGGCGTTGGCATCGGTCAGGGGTTGCTGCACCACCACCCCCCAGCCGCTCCGGGTGACGGGAGTGAAGGCCGCGAGCATCGCGATGCCCTCGAAGTCAAAGGTGGCCACCCCGCTTTTCCCGCTCAGGACCTCACGAACCGGCACATACCGGCTGAAATCCTGTTGTTCCAGGGAACGCCTGGTGTCCGGGTGAGAGATCACAATCCCCTGGCGGTCTACCAGAAAGGCATGGCCGCGAGAGCCGATTCTGGCATCCAGAATCACTTGATTGAAGTTCTCATGGTGAACGTCGAAGGTGACCGCCAGGACCCCCACGGTTTTGCCGAGGTCGTCGACCATGGGCATCGAGACCGCCACCGTGATGGTCTTATCCAGAGTCAGAATGCTGTCGGAAATGAAGGGTCGACCCTCGTCGCGTGCCGCCTGAAAGTACCGTCTCATGGCCAGGCTTTTGCCCACGTGTTCGGGGTGGTCCACAAAGGAGACGATCGTGCCGTTATGATCCAGGATGATGAAAGAGGTTGCCCCTCGCTCCATGGTTCGGGCGGTCTTGATCTCCTGATCCATGCGTGCGGGGTCCATCTGTTTGAGGGAACGAAGCTGGACGACGCCTTCCAACAGCGTCAGTTTGCCCTTGACCAGGTTTCCCAGAGTATCGGCCAAGGCATGAGCCAGGATGGACTGTGATTCCTCAGCCCTTGCCGTCAGTGTTTTCATTCCCCGGTCTACCGCGGCGATGCCCAACAACAGCAGGGAGATCACTATCAGGAGGGTAAAGGGAAAGGCGATTCTGAAGCGGAGACTCCCCAGGCCCAAGCCTTCATGTCGTTCCATATTAGCCTCGATGAAAGGTCGTCGCTTGCTGTTCTGGAAAGTCCCGGCTCGGCTCACTGGGAAAGGAAATCGCCCTCACGATTCTTCCGCACCCTCCAAATGAGCTCGGCGATCCCTCTCAGGCTCACCGGTTTCATAATCAACGCGCTGATACCGGCCGCCGCCGCTCCTTCTTCATCGAGCCGTTCGCTGAAGCCGGTGGAAAGGATGATGGGAATGGTGGGGCGGATCTTCAGGATCTCACGGGCGAGGTCCGCCCCGGTCATTTTCGGCATGGTGTAATCGGTGATCACCAGGTCGAAAGCTTCCGGCTGCCCGCGGAAGATTTCGAGCGCCTCTCGACTGCCTGTGACTGCCGTCACCTGGTAGCCCAGGGTTTCGAGCATCTTTTGGAGGGCCTTGGCCAGGGCTTCTTCATCATCGACCAGCAGGATCCGTTCGCTTCCCCCGGGGAGGGCCGGTGAGGGTTCTGTTTCCACCGGTTCAACGCTCTCCAGCGCCGGGAGATAGACATGAAAGACCGTTCCCCGGTCAGGCTCGGAAAAGACCCGGATGGCGCCGCCATGGTTTTTGACGATCCCGTGAACCACCGCCAATCCCAGGCCGGTTCCCTCGCCCGGCCCCTTGGTGGTGAAATAAGGATCGAAGATCCGCTCGATGATGGGTTGGTCCATACCATGGCCAGTGTCTTCAACTATGAGGTCAAGGTATTTCCCCGGGCTCAGTTCAACGGGTGTGGTCGGATCAAGCGCGTCAAAAGTGACAGGGGCAAGCGCCACCCGCAGCTTCCCCTCCTTCCCGCGCATGGCGTGAGCCGCATTGGTCGCCAGGTTCATCAACACCTGGTGAATCTGAGTGGGATCTGCCAGGATCAGATCCCCTCCTGCCGACAATTCGAGGGCCTGCTCCATTTCAAGGGACGACGGCAGGGAGGCTCTGAGGAGCTTGAGCACTTCCTTGACCACGGGAATCAGGTGCAGGGGCTTCCGTTCGTGGTCGTGCGTGCGACTGAAGTCAAGGATCTGTCTCACCAGCCCCTTGGCTCGATGAGTTGCCCTCAGCACCTCATCGATGCTCTCCCGCACCGTGGTTTCCCCTGAGAGCTCCATCCTGGCGAGCTCGGCATAACCCATGATGATGCCGAGGATGTTGTTGAAGTCGTGGGCAATGCCACCGGCCAGCGTCCCAATGGCCTCGGTCTTGTGCACCTGCCGCAGCTGCAGTTCGAGAGTCTCCTTCTCCTTCTCGGCGCGTTTGCGCTCCGTGATATCCCGGATTGATTCGATGGCACCCACAATCTTGCCCTTCGAGTTGCGCAGAACGCTGGCTTTGCCATAGAGGTAGGCCCTTTCTCCCTTCAGGCTGGGCACATACGCTTCCGCCTCAAGGATCGATTCGCTCCTTGCCAGGCCTTCGTACCCGGCGGCAAACTCGGCTTCGTGCTTGAGAACCAGGTCGATCAGGATGGGTCGCCTTTCGCCATAAAAGGGCAGAGCATATTCGTGGTCGCCTCTACCCAGCATTTCCGAAGCCTTCACCCCCGTCATCTCCTCGATGGCCCGGTTCCAGGCAATGACGGTGCCCTCCTCATCAATCACAAAGGTCGCATCGGGCAGAAAATCGATGATATCCGACAGCCGTTGTCGGGACTCCCGCAGCTCATCCTCCACCTGCCGGCGGGTGGTGATGTTCTCGGCAAAGCCGATGACGCCGGTCACCTCACCCGCACCATCCCGATAAGGGATCTTCTGGGTTTTGAACCATAACGTCCTGCTATTGACCTGAATCTCCTCGAGGATGTCCTTCTTGGGTCGGTTTGCAGCGATGACCTCCAGGTCGTCGCGGTAGAACCTTTCCGCATCCTCTTTCAACAAGAACTCCTCGAGGGGTTTGCCGACCACGGCGGCTTCGTTGAGACCGAAGGTTTCGAACCACAGTTGATTGGCGCGCATCAGGCGGTTTTCCAAGTCCTTATAGAAGATCAAAGCCGGCACGGCATCGAAAATCGTCTGCAGTTCAACGTTATGCTCCTGGAGGATCCTCTCCGCGGCCTTGTGCGCGGTGATGTCCTTCAAGATGAAGAGCCGGCCCTGCTGGGTTCGCGTTTCGACCTTCGCCGTGGAGAGCAGGACACATTTGACGGCGCCGGAGCGCGTTCGCAGATGGCATTCGAGATCCAATGGCTCGGTACCGGCCGCCAGCAGATTTTGGATCTGGTTGCGCACCTCCGGGTCATGCCAGGTGTCGAGAGCCATGAAGGGCCGGTCTTCAATCTCAGTCCGGGAGAGACCCAGGAAGCGGCAGCAGGCGTCATTCACCTCGAGCACGGTGGCGTCCTCACCGATGGTCAGGCCCAAAGGCTCGGGAACGGCGTGGAAGAGGATTCGGAACTTTTCTTCACTCTTGCTGAGCTCCCATTCGCGGGTTTTGATCCGTTCGGACATGAGGCAAAAGGCCGAGGTAAGCTCGACAAGTTCGGCGGGACCGGTATCGGCCTTGAGGTTACAGGGTTCTCCGGCACCCAGGCGAAGCACCTGGTCGCGGAGTCGTTTGATGGGGACGGCAATATAGCGCGAGAAGAGCAATGCCCCGCCGAAGGCCACCAGAATGAGACCCGCAAAAAGCAGGTTCTGACCTTTCAAATCCGAACTGATGACGGCCATGGCGTCTTCCTGGAGGCGACTCGCGGCCGCCACCCAGCCGGTGCCCTCAACGGGAACGAAGGCGACCATGCGCTTTTTGCCGGTTAGAGCGGAGGTAACGACGGTGACGACTTCATTCCCGGCGAGAGCTTCTCCCATGACGGGAAACACCTTGAGCCAGTTGCGTTGTTCCGGGGTATAGTCTATAGGTGGAAAACGATAGACGTGCATGCCCTGGCTGTCGGCCAGGCTCACGCCCGCATCCAGGTGGCGCTTGATGGCCATGATCGGGTCAAGGCTGGCCGGTTCGATAGCCGCGGCCACAATCCCTGCCAGGTCGCCCTGCTCCGAGCGAATGGCGCGGCAGATGACGAACAGCTCCTGGCCCGTGACCTTTCCCGAAAAAACCTCGCTGACAAACGACTCCCGTCCGTTCCTGATCTCCTTGAAAAACAGGCGATCGCTCACCTCCATCCCGATCATGTCTTTGCGACCCGGCTCGATCACCTGCCCGTTCGGGTTGATCCAGTGAACGCTCCGGACCGTGGGATTATCTGCGCTGAATTTCTCCAGCAGGCGACGACGGTCCGCTTCGGACAGGGGCGGAGAGGCCGTCAGCGCCAGACCGACAATGAGTTCACTGCGGACGATATCCCGCACGAATGATTCGAAATTCTTGGCGGTGGCCCGCGCCACCTCAAGATTCGCCTGAAGCTCCTCGCTGATGCGGGTCTGCAATTGTTGGTGATGGATGTACACCCGGAGCAGAATGGCTGGGATGAGCACGAACAGCAGGAGGAGGATCAAATTTCCCTGAATGCTCCTCCAAAAGCCGGGGGGCCCAGATTCGGACTTCTTACTCATTAAGGTTACCATGGACCATGCCTTCTGCTGTTCGTTCAATGAATATAAATTGCGCACGGCTAAGAAATGGGCCTTTTATCATTTCGACCAAAGGCAGAAATCTCAAGATCTCTCACGTTCTTTCGAGATGACCGAAGTCTGGATTTAACCCCGTGCGCAGTATCCTCAAGGGGGGCAGCCGGCTGAGGGAAGTGCCGACCGGAAGCCCGCAGCACTTTCCACCTTAGTTCGCACCGCCTCTTTCCAGTAGTTCGCTTCGTTGCCAATCCTGCCCTGAAAAGTTCCGAGTTGCGAGTTGCGAGTTACCAGTGGCAGTTGCCTGTCAACTGAGGTCCTTTTCATGGGTCTTCGGGTGTCCTGAAGGGTCATGAGCAACTGAGAGCAAAGTTCATACCGCCCAAAACCACACGCGCTCAGGATGAGAGTCCTCAGATAAGATTCACTGACGCTTGTCCCGCCTGCATCCCTGGCCGATTCCCGCACGGCGGCGGGGTTGTCGGCAAGAAAGAGGCTCCTCATTGAAAGGCACAGCGCTTGCAAAAGATACTTTACGGTCTGTCGCCTGGATTTTCGCCAAACGCAGCGCCTTTTGTCAATGCCTGGTTGCTGCAAAGCTCGGGGCCGGACCGACGAATCGAGGCAATGGGTGGCTCATATCATGGGTGGATCATTCGCTGTGGAACCGTTGAGGGACGAAATGGACGCATCCCGGAAAAGCTCACCATCCCCCTGCGAAGAGGACTCGGCAGAGGGCAGTGCCGATGGTGTTGGGCACCTGCTATTCTCCGGCTGTGACTCTATTCGCGCCATGGGGGAGGCCCTGCGCCGGGCGAAAACCGCCCCCGAGAGCGGCGGGATCGGGCATGAGGGATTATCGAACCGGGATGAAGCCCGGGTCATTCGCCGGTTGCTGGTGGTGGATGACGAAGAGTCCTGTCGCATGCTGCTCAAGAACATGGGCGAGCGCTTCGGCATCACCTGTGAGGCCGCCGCCGGTGCTCAGGAAGCCCTGGAAATGCTTCGCCGGAGCGCCTTCGACCTGGTACTCTCGGATATCAGGATGCGCGACATGGACGGCCTCACACTCATGCGGCAAGCTCAGAAGGAGTTCCCACAGCTCGACTTCATCATCATGACGGGGTTTGCGCCGGACTATTCCTACTCGGAGATCATTGCTGCCGGGGCCGCGGATTTCATTGCCAAGCCCTTTCAGATCGGCGAGCTCGAGGCCAAGCTGGACAGGATCACGCGGGAAAAACTGGTCCTCCGTCAACTCCAGGAAACCTTTATGGAAATCGTGGAAGTCCTGACCTCGGCCCTGGAAATCCGCGATCCTTATACGGCCGGCCACCAGCGCCGGGTTGCCCGGCTCGCTCAAGCCATAGCCGCGGAAATGGGGCTGCCGGAACCGACCCTGACAACTATCCGCATGGCCGGACTGGTCCATGATATCGGCAAGATCTCGGTACCCTCACAGATCCTCTCCAAACCGAATCAGCTCAAGCTGGCAGAAATCGGCCTCATTCGTCAGCATTCGGAGGTGGGCTATGAAATCCTCCGGAAGGTCCACTTCCCGTGGCCCATCGCCCGCATTGTCCACCAGCACCATGAGCGCCTGGACGGTTCGGGTTATCCGCAGCAACTCACGGAGGACAACATCCTCCTCGAAGCAAAAATCCTGGCCGTCGCAGACGTTGTTGAAGCCATGAGCTCGCATCGACCGTATCGGCCAGCCATCGGTCTGGCGACGGCCCTGGAGGAAATCGGCCGACACCAGGGGCGATTGTACGATCGAGGCGCGGTCCAGGCTTGTCTCAGGCTTTTCTGGGAGAAACAATACCGGTTTGAATAGGAGCCTGCTTCGAGAAGTTGCGAGTTGCGAGTTGCGAGTCGAAGACCGACTCGGTTTTGGAAACCGAGTCGGTCTGGTTGGCATCGGCAACTTTTCATATGTCTTCGGGTGTCCCGAAGGGTCATGCGCAACTGCCCTGAGAAGTTGCGGGTTGCGACAGGCTAATGATTCATGATAACTGCAGGGTTGAACTCTTTGACTTAGGTGCAAGGCAAGAAATGGCTATCCGGGATCGAACCTTCTCCGTCATTCCCGCGTTCTTTTAGCGGGAATCCAGACTGCGCAAAGCTCCTGGATTCCCGCCAGGAACATGCGGGAATGACGGATGGAGGGATTGGCCGGACGATCATCTCTTGCCATGCGCCTTAATCCCAGGCACTGCCGCAGGATTTGCCCTTGGCCAAGGTCTTGATCATCGATGACGATCCCGGGTTCTGCCAGATGTTCTGCCGGATGGCGGAGCGACTGGGACATACGGCCGCATCGGCCCAGCGGCTTGGCGACGGCCTCCAAAAGCTCAGCAGAGAAGCCTTCGACGTCGTCTTCCTCGACGTTCGGATGCCGGACGGCGACGGTCTGGTGGACGGACTGCCTCAAATTCGGGAAGCCCCGTCCTGCCCGGAAGTGATCATCATTACCGGGTTTGGAAGCCAGGACGGGGCCGAGCTCGCCATCTGCAGCGGCGCCTGGGACTACCTGGAAAAGCCCGCCTCCCTGGAACGAATGATGCTGGCGCTCCGCAGGGCATCCCAGTACCGTGAGGCCAAGGTCTGCCGGAATACGGCCATGGCGCTCAAGCGTGGCAACATTGTCGGCAACAGTCCCGGTTTGGCTCGGTGCCTGGACCTCGTGGCGCAGGCCGCAGGGAGTGACGTCAACGTCCTCATCAAGGGCGAGACCGGTACCGGCAAGGAACTCATTGCCGCCGCCATCCATGAGAACAGTCCTCGGGCCGCGGGGAACTTTGTGGTGGTCGACTGTGCGGCTTTGCCCGAGTCTCTCATTGAGTCCATGCTGTTCGGCCACTGCCGGGGGGCTTTCACTGGCGCAACTCATGATCGGGTCGGGTTGATCAAACAGGCCGATGGCGGCACCCTGCTGCTGGATGAAGTGGGAGAGCTGCCCTTTGCCTTGCAGAAGGCGTTTCTCAGGGTACTCCAGGAACGGCGGTTCCGGCCCGTTGGCTCGAGCCGGGAAATCAACAGCAACTTTCGCCTCATTGCCGCCAGTAACCGCGACCTCTTCAAACTGGTCAAGGCCGGGCACTTTCGAGAGGACCTCTTTTTTCGCCTGCAGACGATCACGATCGTCGTGCCGCCGCTGCGCACCAGAGTCGAAGACATCCGTGATTTGGTGCTGCATCATGTCCACCGCATTTGCAGCTATTGCCGGATTGACAGCAAAGGCATTTCCCCCGATTTCATTGAAGCCCTGGAAAGCTATGAATGGCCCGGCAACGTGCGGGAGTTGATCCACGTGATCGAACGGACCATCACCCTCACCCGCGATGAACCAACCCTCTATGCCTGCCACCTGCCCCTTTACATCCGGGTGAAGGCGGCGCGAAGCTCTGTGTCTCATACCCCACCAGCCTTGGAAGGGGGCGACTCACCGCCGACGCCGGGGCCAACGGGCACTTCGGGGAACCCTCCCCTCACCACGCTCCAGCAGGTCCGAGAGAGCGCCGAGCGCCAGTACCTGCTGGACCTCATTGGCTCGGTCGGACGTGACATCGACCAATGCTGCCGGCTCTCCGGGCTCTCCCGCGCAAGGTTCTATCAACTCTTGAAGAAGTATGAGTTGTAGGGGCCGGAGCTGATTCCGGGGCCCGTCCGATATGTGCCTGACTTGTGCCATGTCTACAAACCCGGGAGGGTGAAAAACACCGAAAGACCCAGGCATTTCTCCCGTCTTCCGCCATCGGTGTCTAATTTATTGGACTGCCGCCAACCGTTGCCTCTTATGAAATTTGTCCTGCTTGTCTGACAGCCGGGCCGGTTTTGTCTCGTTTGTTGGACTGGTCGGCTCGTCCCCGGCACCCGTTATGAATGATTTTTCGGCAAATCCCGAATTACCCGCCTGCGGCAAGGGACTGGGGTCAATGCTGTTGAGTTGGGCCGGGGATATGCGGGTGGGCATGAAGCCCACCCCTACGGTAATCGTTGTCAATGCCTCGCAGGGGCGGGGGAAGCTTCTCCGAAACGCTCTGGTTGAGGCAACTGATGGATAAAGAAGCCCAGGTCAATGCCATCTCGGCACGCGCAGAAACGAGACAGCCGCCTGCCGCCTATGCCGATTTGCATGATCGGTAGCAGGAGATCTTCCGCGAGAGTCAGACCCGGAATCAGTTAAATGCGCTCCAGCAGCAAGATAAGTTGTCTCTTGCGGCGCAGACCCGCGAGCGACTCAAAGAAGTCTCGGCAGAGTACGGCCTGGTGATTGACAAGTATGAACGCTTTTTCGAGAAGCAGTGAGAGTTTCTGCCACTACCGGGGCGTCTCTCACAGGCGATTTCAGGTGGCGTTCTCGTCGTCCGGTCTTGCATAGCTCTTTGCAAACTCGGGGCAATACTTGCTCAGGCATTCGGGGCAAATCGAATGGCTGAATTTTGCCTCCGAATTAGAGGCTACGTAATCTTCCACCTGGCAGCCAGTAGTTGCGGTCATCACGGATTTTTTTGCAGTGACTGCAAATGGGAAGAATGCCCTCAAGGGCTCCGACCTGGTCAAGGGCCTCCCGCAATTCGCGGATCTTCTCGACCAGACGGTTTTGGAGGTGAAGCATGCCGCAGCCGACCTCGATCCGGGCACGCAGTTCTCCCGGATCCCAGGGCTTGGCCAGGTAATCATCGGGTCCCGCCTGCAGCCGTTCAATGATGTCACCGCTTTCGTTCCGGGTGGTCAACATGATCAGATACGGCGGCTGATCCGTTTGATCGGCACGGACGTTCCGGACTACCCCAACCCCGTCTAGGCCTGGCATCATCCAATCGAGAACGGCAAGTCTGGGCGCATCCGGAGCCTGCAGCACGTCCCAGGCCTCGGCACCATCAGATGCTTCCACCACTTCATGGCCGCTTTTCCTGAGCACGGCCGACCACAGAGTTCGCGAAGTCGGATCTTCTTCGGCAATCAAGATTGGATACTGGAAACTGAAAACTCGAAATTGCAAATTTGACGTTTGTGTTCCGGCGGCCGAGCATCGCTCATCTTATTATCCTTTATCAAATTTCCAGCCTCAACCTTTCTTCCAGCCTGAGGCGTTGATTTTCCAGTTCCGGGGGGAGCAGCTGCAGGATCGACCTCCTCCAGGCTGTTGGGTCCTAAGAGGGCCTTGTCTTCGCGGAGGGCCAGGCTGTAGATGCTCCGCAACCCCATGATCCGCGCATAGGCTTTCACGTTGTGCACCGCGCCGACGCACCCCTGCTTCTTTCGGTTACTGTTCCGCAAAGAGTTTTTCGTATTCCGTCATCAAGGCGTTGTATTCCCTGGTGATTTTTCCCATTTTCTCGTTGACCCTGGTCAGCTCGATGGTTGCTCTTTCGGTTTTGAGCTGGAGTTCCCCGCGTTCTTTTTTCAGAAGCTCATTCTGCTTGGCGAGTTTGTTGAGGAGCTTGGTGAGACGATCGAACTCCTGCACCCGACTGCGCAGCCGGAGGTTCTCCTTATGCAACCCGGCAGCCTGTAGGAGCCGCTTCTGCAAAAGTTGTCTTTCGGCCGCTTCATGCCGAAAAGCCTCCTCTCTGAGCTGGTTTTCCCTGGCCAGCTCGCGCTTCTCGTTGCGAAGCTTCACACAGGTGCGGAACAGACGGGTGCTGGAGGGTGTTTCCTCAGAAGCGAACTTGAACCGTTCTTCCCGCTCCTTCACCTCCTCTCCCAACCGGTCATTCTCAGCTTTGAGTTTGGTTGCCATCTCCTCGAGACACCCCTTCTCAACCTTCTCGGGGTCTTCCATGTAGCGGTGAAGTTGATCTCGTACTTCAAACAGGTTGCGTAGATTGGCATTGTTTTCCGTCAGCCTCTCGATCCGGTCCAGAAGGTTCTCCTCGACGCCGGCGGACCCCTTCGTTTCGTCCAGCAGGTCGCGCTGCTCATCGAGATCACTATGCATTTGCAGACTGCCCTCGATGAGCTGCGCAACCGCCTTGAGTTGCTCTCCTGCTTCTTCCGGCTTGACCTTCTGAAGCATCTCGCTCTGCTGTTCAAGGTCGCGCCTGAGTTGATTATTTTGCTTCGTCAGCTCCTCCATCATGGCCATGAGCTCCTGCTGTTTGGGATGGTCGGTGGTGAAGGAATGCAGCAGCTTCACCTGGTATTCCACCTTGGAGTTCAGCAGATTGTTCTTGGCTTTCAGGGAATGGACCATCTCCTGCCAATCGGCCAGCTGTTCGCCCTTCTTTCGCGCCACCAGGAGCTGCTGATGTTCATCCCGCATCAGGTTCTTGAGACTTTCGTTTTCCTTTTCGAGGACCAGTTCGCGTTCTGTGATTACCCCCTTTTTGACGTGATCGGCCTGAAGCACCTTGATCTTGTGCTTCAGGCTCATGTTCTCCTGAGTGAGCTGTTCGAACTCTTTCCGGTCGACGTAGTGATCCTTGAAAGCGTTCATTCTACTCTTCAAGGCAAGGTTCTCTTGAGTGAGGCGCCGGACTTCCTCCCGAGGGTCCAGACCGCACTCGTCGTCCTTACAGGTGAGAACGGCTGCAATCTTTTGGTTGAAGAGGCTGATCATGGCTACGGAATCGGTACCGAGGAAGCCGATCTCGCCCAGTTTGTTGAAACGGAACAGGAGTTCGTCAGAGGCCAGGATGAGCAAGGCGCGGAGGGATTGTTCCTTTTCGATCCTGGGTTTCAAGTTCGGGCTGAGTTCAAGGGTCTCCTTGAGGACGGCAATCTTCTGAGCAATCATCGACGCCCGGGGAAGCGCGGCCGCAGGGGGCTCCGGCCTCCCGCCGGCCCGGGGCATGGCACCTGTTCCATTTTGTTCCGCAGCCTCGGGAGGGGGTTGCCGTGAAGCTTCCTCCCCGGATCGAAACCAACCGGCAACCTTGGTAACCGTTGTCTTAATGATGCCATCCCGTGAATCTGATCCCAAGGGACCTCCTTCCGCATATTCCTGGAAACAGTTATTATTGGAGCCTCTCGGAAAAGTCCCTGGGGGTCATCCCGGCGTAGTCCGGAATCCAGGTTTTACAGCGACTTCCGACCCCCGGCTTTCGCCGGGGTGACGGGAATTGGAAGTTCCGCAGGAGGCTCATTGCTCGTTGATTTCGCTAAACCGCTCCCTGCTTTGCTTGAGCAGCTCGCCGGCGCGGAAGAGCTTGCCGACCTTTTCCGAGAGCAGTTGTTCCAGTTGCACCCTCGCCTGGCGCAGTTCTTCGGCGATTCGTTCCTTTTCTGTGTGTTTGAGAAGCAAGAGCTATACCAATGGTGGTTGGCGCTTTGCTGAAGACCAGGGGCCGTGCCAACGCATTGCCTGGCGCGGTACTGGAGCTGAGTACCGTGCCTCAGAATAAAGTTACCATTACCCGAAGCGTCATTCCTACGAAAGCAGGACTTTCATACAACGGGGTGTAATCCCTTGCATGGGTGATTCCGGCGAAGGCGGGAATCCAGAAATATGGCCTGGCCCCCCCGCCTTCGCGGGGGCGACGGGTCGGAACTGGACACGTATTTGTGTGGCGCGGCACCAGGTGGCTGTCCGCGAATGCTCTCCACTCGTCACCCCGGTGAAAGCCGGGGGCCAGAAAACCTCACAAATACTGGATTCCGGCCTCCACCGGAATGAAGGGAGCGCGCTCAGACCTCGTTGTCGGACAGCCTCCTAGGCAAAACCGCCGGCCCGGGACAGCTCCATAAGCTCGAGCAAGGCTTCATGGTCTTGCGGAGTGAGGCCGACAAAGCGGATCGCCACGCCGCCGCCCTCGGCATGGGCCGCAGCATCGATGATCTGCCAGACAACCTGGCCTGTTGCGGAGAATTCCGTTTGCTCGGTGGGAGAGATGATGATCCGGAGCTCTTGACCCGTTTGCGGGGGGAAGCGGCAGGCGATAAAAGCCCCGGCCGGGCTGAAGTTCTTCAGGACCCCGGCCTGAAGCCTGTCCGTCGTCAAAATAACGGAAGGCCACTCCACCCTGGCTCGGGGTACCCGACGTCTCTCGCCTCGGTCTGCCGGGATTGCCTCATGGCCCGGCTGCGCCGCAACTGCGTCCAGCGGAGTTGTTGGCTGCGGCGTTTTAGGCAATAAGATGTTGAGCACCAAATTCTGATTCTCCTGGCAACAAGAGAGAATTCCGCCCATCTTCTTGACATAACGATGGCACAGCGGGAGGCCGAAGCTCTCACCACCCTCACCGAAAGGCCGGAACATCCCTTCCAGGTCCTTCGTGACCGGTCTGATCAAGGGATTCCTGAAATCAATGCGGACGTGATGGTCGTCCTCGTAACTCTTTACACTCACTGGACTTCCGTCCTCTATTGCCTCCATGGCGTTGCGCAGCAGATTGATGAAAACCTGTTTGAGAGCGTCCGGGTCTGCGACAACCGGGGGGAGTTCGGAATCCAGGTTCAGATGGCACCGTATCATCCTGCGTTCCATCTCCGGTCTAAGGAGGGCAACACTGTCACGGAGGAGCTCGTTGACGGAGCAGTCATGGTGAACGACCTCATCGGGCCTGAGATAACTCCTGATCCGCCCGACGACCTTCTCCAGTCGCTCCGCCTCCCGGAGAATGATGCGACACTCCGCCGCATCAGGAAAGCGTTTTATGAGCCTCTGGGCAAACCCGCCAAGAGCAACCAGCGGATTCCTGATTTCGTGCGCCACTTCGGCGGAAATCGCTCCAAGCGCCCTGAGCTTCTCTTTCTGGATCAAGGCTTTTTCCAGGAAGACCCGCTCGCTGATGTCCACCATGTAGCCTTCCATACGCTGCCGGTTTTCATCGGCATTGCGCCAGAGGGACGGCATGGATTTGACGGCCACCGTGATGAGGTGTCCATGCCGGTGAAGCAAGCGACATTCGGGCAGCATCACCTCATCACCCTTTTGAAACGCCGCTTGGAAACAGAACCTCACCCGTTCCCGCTCGTCGGGGTGGATGCACTCCAGAAACCAGCCCGGAATGTTCATCGCCTCCTCAGGCGTGTATCCGAGCACACCGAGACAGGCCTGATTGATAAAATCCATCTGAAAATCCCTGCGCATCACGTAGATGATCAGCGGAATAGTCTGAACCAGTGAGGCATAACGCGCTTCGGCCAGGCGTGCCTTCTCCATCAGCGTGCGTCGCTCCTGGTAACGTTTGAGGCAGAGCTTTAGTTCGTGAGTGCTGAAAGGCTTCCGCAGATAGTCATAGGCCCCGAGTTTGATAGCCTGGACGGCATTGTCGAAAGTCCCGAAGCCGGTAATGAACACCACCTCGCACCGGGGATGCAGGGCCTTGATCTCGGATGCCAGTTCGAGTCCGCTTTTTCCGGGCAGGTTCATATCGACGAAAGCCAAACCAAAGTTTTCCCTTCGCGAAGCCGCCAGCGCCGAGTCGGGGTGTAGGAAGAGGATGGGTTCGTAGTTCTCAAGGCGCAGTACCTGACTGATCAGCTCACAGAGGGCGGCGTCATCGTCGACGACCAGCACCTTCTCCTTGCGCGACCCTTGCTGCTCCATCCCCCGCCTCCTCTCTGCCGGGAACTCAAATCGCAGTTTAAACCGAACCGGAGACCAGAACCTTTCGGATGGTTTCCGCCAGCTCCCTGAGCGCAAGTGGTTTCATGAGCAATTTTCGGATCCCGATTGCTCCCGCTTTTTCCTCAGTGATGTTTTCACTGAAACCGGTACACAAAATGATGGGGATATTGGTGCGAAGGTGCAGGACCTCTCTTGCCAGCTCAGCACCGGTCATCCCGGGCATGGTATGATCGGTGATCACCAGGTCGAAAGCGGAAGGGTCGCTGCGGAACATGTCGAGAGCTTCCCGACTGTTGGTGGCCGTCGTCACCTGGTAACCCAACGGCGTGAGCATTTTCGCGCCGAGCTCGGCCAGCAGGCGTTCGTCGTCGACAAAGAGCACCCGCTCCTTGCCGGTGGGGAGCAGGCAGGACCCTTCCTCCGGCGGCTTGCCGGCTGCCATCTGGATTCTCGGCAGATAGACGCTGAAGGTGCTCCCTTTGCCGGGCTCGCTCTGAGCGGTGACCGCACCGCCATAGCTCGACACGATGCCGTGCACGACCGACAGCCCCAGCCCGGTCCCTTCGCCGAGAGCCTTAGTGGTAAAGAAGGGGTCGAAGATCCTGGCAATGACATCGCGACTCATGCCGGATCCACTGTCGCGCACCAGAAGTCTCACGTAAGGGCCGGGCACGAGCTCCGGATGGGGCGATTGAAGATCCAGGTCCTCGTCGATGAGCTCAACCTCCAGGAGCCCTCCATGCTCCCGCATGGCATGGGCGGCATTGGTGCACAGATTCATGACGATCTGGTGAATCTGGGTGGGATCGGCATTCACCAATCCTCTGCTGCTGATCTCCTGCCGGATGTCAATAGTGGTCGGCAGGGAAGCACGGAGCATCTTCAGGGCCTCCTTGATCACAACGCTCAGCTGCAGGGCCCTGGGCGTATGTTCACCCTGACGGCTGAAGGTTAGAATCTGCCTGACCAGGTCCTTGGCGCGATCGACCGCTTTCATGACCTGATCCAGGGCGTCCGAGTCTCCTCCTTTCTGCTTATGCTCCATCATGGATATTTCCGTGAACCCCATGATGATTCCCAGAATGTTGTTGAAGTCGTGAGCAATGCCGCCGGCCAGCGTGCCAATGGCTTCCATTTTCTGGGTCTGCCGCATTTGCGCTTCCAGCTTGGCGCGCTCGTGCTGCACCCGCAGTTTGTCCGTCACGTCGGAGACAAAGCCCAGGAGGCAGGGACGGTCGTCCATTTCAAGCGGATAGGCTCGAATTTCCACATGGATCGTTTGCCCATCCTTGCGCAGGAACGGAACAGTGCTCACGATGGGGGGTTCCCGCTGAACCCTGGCCTCGGATTGGCAGTAAAAGAGGGAAAGTTGATCAGGGTGCCACAGCTCGACTTCATTCACCTCAAGGATTTCCTCGGAGGAATAGCCGATGATGCGGCAGACCGCCGGATTGGCGTAAATGAGTTTGTGGCTCAGGAGGTCCATGAGGAGAATGCCTTCCCCGGAGCCTTCAAAGAGGGTTCGAAAACGGCGCTCGGACTCCTTGAGCGCCCGCTCAATCTGGGACGCAATGATCACCCGGGCGGCGGAAGTGCTCAAAGCATCCAACAGCGCATCCTCCTCCGCGGTAATCGGCTGCGTGCTGAAAAGCGCCAGCACCCCAAGGGTTTCGCCGGCGGGCGGACGAATCCGGTAGCCGGCAAAGGAAACAAGATCCAGTTGCCGTGCCCATTCACGGTCGTGGATCCGGGGATCGTTCTCGACGTCGTTCGTCAAGAACTTGTGCTCGCGGCCGGAGGCCACCAAGCCGATTTTATAGGCACCCAAGGGAACGCGGCGATGGGTCGCGTCTTCGATATCGGAGTACCGACCGGAACTGGCCATGAGATGGAGACATTGTTCTCTACGTTCACAGACTTGCGGCGCCTCGGAGGCGGCGGCGTGGATACAGCCGTTTTTGCAGAGATCGCCGCGACCGATGCACCAGATACGGCAAAAGTCGGCACCCAATATGTCCACCACGCCGTTGGTGATCATCCTCAGTTTCTGTTTCAGCTCACCATGGCCCAGCAAAGACTGCTGCAGGCGGTTTATCTTGTCCTGCTGTTCCAGGTACCTGGAACGTACCAGTTCCGCCCGCCGCCGCTCCATGGCGTAGCGGACGGAACGGACCAGCAAAGCCCCGCTGATCTGTCCCTTGATAAGGTAGTCGTCCGCCCCTTCGCGGATCGCCGCCAGGCCGATTTCCTCATCCAGATTGCCGGTCAGGACAATGACCACTGCCGCCCGGTCAGCCACTTCCCGGATCCGGCGACAGGTGTCGAGTCCCTGGGAATCCGGCAGTCCCAGATCGACGAGCGCCACATCCACGCCGCCCCGCTCCAGGCGCAGCCTTGCCTCGCCCAGAGTCCCGGCGCATTCGAGGCGCACCTTCCGGGCTCCCTGCCCCCGCAACAGCTCCTGGACCAGCCTTATGTCCTGCGGGTTATCCTCGACGAGCAGAACGGTGGCCACCGTACCGTTCCGCCACGCCGATACGCCTGGTATTTCCGCTCTTGCCAAAAGCGTGTTCATGGAATCGACTCCCAGACCTCAATCACTCTACTGGCCTCGCGGGATTGCGGTGAATCGATGCCCGTTCACCGTTAGGGAGCTTGACGATGGTGAGCCAGAAATCCTCGATGGATTTCACCATCTTCACAAATTGACCCAGGTCGATGGGCTTGGTGATGTAACAGTTGGCATGCAGGTTGTAAGTTTTCAATACATCCTCTTCGTCGCTGGAGATGGTCAGAATAACGACGGGGATGCGCTTGAGGTTTTCGTCCCCTTTGATCTCCGCCAGGACCTCACGCCCGTCCTTTTTGGGAAGGTTGAGATCAAGCAGGATGAGGCCCGGCCGAGGAGCGTCGGCGTACCTGCCTTCCCGGTGCAGGAACGCCATCGCTTCCTCGCCGTCGGCCACCCGGTGGAGTACATTGCGGATTTTACTGCTCCTGAGCGCCTCTTGCGCCAGGCGCGCATCGGCGTTGCTGTCTTCCACCAGCAGAATGTCGATAGGCTCACCCAATGAGCTTTGCGTCATGATGCTGCCTCCGTTTAGGTCCCTGCCAGGGTGAAGGTGAAGGTCGTCCCATGGCCCGGTTCGGACTCGACCCGGATGGTCCCGCCATGCCGCTCGACGATCCGCTTGCAGAGCGCCAGTCCAATCCCGGTACCGGGGTATTGATCGCCACTGTGGAGACGCTGAAAGATCTCAAACACTCGCTCGAAGTATTTTGGATCGATGCCGATCCCGCGGTCGGAGACCGAAAAAGCCCACCATTTCCGAGACGGTCCGCCGCCTGTCCACGCTTCCTGGGGAGCCGCCTTCCCGGAGTTGGCACGAACGTCCACCTGCGGCGGTTCACCCGGCTTGTTAAACTTCAGGGCATTGCTAAGCAGGTTCTGGAAAAGCTGGACGAGCTGCGCGCGGTCGGCCAGAACGTACGGCAGCTCCCCGATAGTGACCTTTGCGCCGGTGTCCTCGATCACTCCCTGAAGGTTTGCCAGGGCGTCTTCAAGGGCCTCACGGGCCTCGAACAGCTCCGGCGGTTTGCCCCGGGTCGTAACCCGTGAGTACGTGAGCAGATCCTGGATCAGCCGTTGCATCCGGTTGGCGCCGTCCACGGCATAGCGGATGAAATCGTCGGCATCATCATCCAGCTTGCCCTCATAGCGCTCGGCCAGTAGCTGGGTGTAACTGGAAACGACGCGCAACGGCTCCTGCAGGTCGTGTGAGGCAACGTAGGCGAACTGCTCCAGCTCGCGGTTGGAACGAAGGAGGTCTTCATTGAGTCGCAGCAGCTCTTCTTCAGCCTGCCGGCGAGCACTGATGTCGATGCCCACTCCGGTCAGCAGGTCCCGGGGCCCGATCCGCACCCGCAAGCCCGTCAGATAGAAGGGTATTCCTTGACCGTTCCGGACCTGCAGATCGGCTTCTACCGACGACTCGCCGTCGATGAAGACCTGATGGATGCGTTCGCGGACTAGCTGCCGTTCCTCGCGGGAAAAGAAATCGAGGAGACTCATGCCGAGGACCTCCTCCGCCGAGTACCCCGAGACCAGCTCCAGATTCCGGTTCCAACGGACCAGACGACCGTCCGGCTCGATGAGATAGAAGACTCCTGGCAGACTGTTGATCACCGTATCCGAGAACGCCTTTTCTTTGGCGAGTTCATCCCGGGAGACGACCGTGGTTTTGAGCTCCGCGGTCATGCGGTCGAAGGCCCGGGAGAGCGATCCGAGTTCGTCCCGGGCGGAGGTGCCGACCTGGAGCTCCAGGTTGCCGCGACCGATTTCCTCGCTGCCGGCAACCAGCTTTCTGAGCGGCCGGGTGAGGGTGCGGGCAAAGAAAAAGGCCGCCAGGGCGGTGGCACCGGCTGCGGCCAGGGCAATGCCGAACACCACCCAGCCCATCCGCACAATAGGCTCGAAAGCCTCACTCTGGTCCAGTTCGGTGATCAGGGCCAACTCCCGTTCCGGCATCCATTTGAAAGCGCCGATGACCGGCACGCCGCGGTAATCACGGTAGAGCAGGACCCCATCGGCACCCCTGAGTGCCGCATTGACGCCTTCCGTCTGGACAGCCTGCTTCAGCGCGAAATTCTTGCCGAAGCGGGGTTCGGTGACAAAGAAGTTGAAGCGGTTCACCAGGTAGGTGTCTTCCGTCTCGCTCAGGCCCCGGCCCTGTTCCATGATCCGCGTCAACTCACCGAGGTCGATCCGGCCGGCCAGCACGGCAACGAGGTTGCCCTGCCGATCTCTCATGGGCGTGGCCATGATCATGACCGCCTGTTCCAGCGACTGGGAATAGGTTGCGTTCTGGACGAAGGTGGCCCTGGCGCCCTCGACGAAATAGACCTCGCTTTCCCGGAACTTTCCCTCCTGGGCTGGGTCGGTGGAAACCAGGATCATGCCATCAACAGGCCTGAGGATGAATACTTCCAGAAAGCCCGCGCTGGCCACGTAGGAAAGCAGATGATCGGCCACAATCTGCCGGTGTTGACCCGTGTGGGTGGGGTTGGTAACGTCATGCCCCGCCATCACCGCGGCAAAAGCGTCTTTGAAATACGGGCGGGCGGCCAACCGTTCCAAATCCTTCCTGTTGTCTTCGAGCCAGCGGTTGAATTCGGCTTTCTTGAGGGTATTGACGGCGAGCAGATGGTTGGTGGTCTGCCGCATGATCGTTTCCCGACTGTTTTCGTAGGTGGCCATGCCCACCACGGCCAGTGGTAAAACGGCGATGACCAGGAAAAGCAGGGTGAGTTTTGGTGCCAGTTTCACTTGATCCCACCTCGATAGATTTCCTCCAGGAAACGCATGGTGTAAGCGCGGTCTACCTGAAAAGAGGCATTCAACATGTTCTCATCGCATAATACCTCATACATGCCCCGCCAGATCTCGGGTCGCATCCAGCCGATGTGATCTTCCCCCGTGTGGACCAGCGGCAGCAGCCCCTCCATCATGGCCGTTTGAAACTGCTGGTCTTTCACCCGGGCGTATTGAAGAGTTATGGCCACAGCTTCTTGACTGGTCTGAATCGCCTCGCGCCATCCTCTGAGAGTAGCTCGCAGGAAACGGGTGACCAATCCGGGGTGATCATTGATCGTCTCGTCCGTAGCGACCAGGGTATCTGAATAAAAATGGATGCCGTAGTCGCCGGGCCAGATCAGATTGAGCTTGAGGCCTTTCTCGCGGAGCAGGATGAGACCTCCCGTTGAAAAAGCCGCCGTCACCTCCACATCGCCCTCGATGAAGCCCGTGTAATTGGGATCGTAGGGAACAACCGTGATTCTGGAAGGGTCCAACCCCAACCTCTTAACCATGGCAAGAAATTGGAGTTCAAAATCCCTGTTCGCGCCGCCTTCACCTCCGGCAGCCACCTTCCTGCCGGGAAGATCCTGGGGACGAGTGATGGGGGAATCGGCCCGGGCCAGAAACACCACGGCGCTGCGACGGTAGATGGCGGCAATGGCCTGCAGAGGGACGCCACGGCCGCGGCTGAACAGGACATCTTCCGGGGTCGTCACCGCAAATTGGGCTCGTCCCGAGGCGACCGCCTCGGCGTTGTCTACCCCCTGTCCCCCTTCGTGAAACTTCACCAGGAGTCCTTCCGCGGCGTAGTAGCCCTTCTCCTGCGCCACGTACATGCCGGCAAACTGCGCCTGGTGAATCCATTTCAGTTGCACCGTCACTTCGTCGAGAGACTTCTGCTCCCGGTGCGGCTCACAGGCGGCAGCGACCATAAGTAACACCAGTATTGGAAAGCAGTAGGTCCTTCTTCTCATTGTCCGGCCTTTACGCCAGCGCTCAGACCCCAAGGGTCCGCACCAGGGAAGGAAATGGGCTGCGTCGAGTCGCTTCTTGGACTCACCGTTCTTCGCGTAAAACGATCCAGGATGGGAAGCATCATGCAGTGTATTGAGTACGTGGTATTTTACTCTGAGCGGGTTCAGTCCTTCATGTCGTGGGATTGAGACAAATGATGTAGCGCGATCGCTACACAGCGGAAAGTGCAGGAATGGTTGGGCGGTGGTTCTTCCTACGGCAGAGGTCTTGCTAAAAGGTGGTTGGAAGAAGAGCCTCATGCAAAAGTCCCCAGGCGTCACCCCGGCGGAAGCCGGAATCCAGGCTTTTTGAAGCCTTACTGGACCCCGGCTTCCGCCGAGGTTATGCCGTGGTCGATGGCAAAGACGACCAGGGCGGCAAGGCTCTGCAGGCCCAGTTTGCGCATGATCCGGCTGCGATAGGTGTCCACGGTGCTGGGCGCAATGTTGATGCGATTGGCGATTTCCCTGCTGGCAAGCCCCTCGACCACCAGTTGCAGGACCTCCCGTTCGCGTGCCGAGAGGAGTTCGAGAGGGTCCTCGTCAGGAGTTGCAAACCGCTGCTGGATGTAGGCATCGACCATTTCCTCGGAGAGTCTCGGGCTCAGAAACCGTCTTCCGGCATGCACGGTGCGCACCGCCGCAACCAGTTCGGCACTGCCCGATGCTTTGATGATATAGCCAAGGGCGCCGCTGGCAAAGGCGCGGAAAACGTATTCCAGGTTGGCATGCATGGAAAGGATGAGGACTTGGGATTCGGGCACCAATTCGAGGATCTGGCGGGTTGCTTCGATGCCGTTCAGCTCGGGCATGGCGATATCGATGACCGAAACGTCGGGCCGCAACTCTTTAGCTAAACGAACGGCTTCCCGTCCCTCGCCCGCCTCGCCCACGACGATCAGGTCGCCGGCACGCTCCATGAGCAGGCGCAGGCCGTCGCGAACCAGTTCGTGGTCATCGGCAAGCAGGACACGAATGGACATAATCGGTCACCTCCACTCTCACCGCGGTTCCCCTGCCCGACTCGGACTCGATATGCAACTCCCAGCCCATCGCCAGCGCCCGCTCCCGCATCGCAATCAAGCCCCAACACGGCCTTGTGTTGGGCGTGGCCGGATCGAAGCCGATGCCGTCGTCGGTGACGGTGATCGCCAGACCCACCGACGACGCCTGGACGGCGACTGTCACGCTCTGGGCGCGGGCGTGTTTTCCCACGTTGGTCAAGGCTTCCTGCACAATGCGAAAAAGCGAGATTTCCTGCTCTCTGGCCAACCGGGGAAAAGGGGCAGGGCAGTGGACCACCACCGTCAGGCCGCTGCGCCGGGCGAATTCATCCGCATACCAGCGGAGCACCGCCACCAGACCGAAATCATCGAGACCCGGCGGGCGCAGTTCCGCCATCACGTCGCGAACGTGATCCATGGTTTCCGCAACCAGTTTTTGAGAATCGTCCAGCCAGGTGCCGATAGCCGACAACCCCTCCGCCGGCAGCAGCTCGGGAAGCATGTTCAGATTGAGGTTCAAAGCCGTGAGGTTCTGGCCCACCCGGTCGTGGAGTTCGCGCGCCAGCTCCCGGCAGCCGGTTTCCTGCACTTCAATGAGCCGTCGGGCGAGGGTCTGCAGCTGTTCCCGGTTGAAGCGCAGGGCTTGCTCGGTCCGTTTACGCAGGGTGATATCGCGAATCACCATGCTCGTACGCAGTTCGCCCGACCGGTTGGCAAAGACCGCCGTCGACATTTCGCCCGGAAATTTCGTGCCATCCTTGCGGAAAAAGGTCAGTTCGCCGCGGAAACGGCCCGTACGGGCGCGCTCCTCCAAGGCCGCTGCCAGGCGCGGGTCGGAGCCGTCCACCACTCCGCGCCGCCCCATGGCGATCAGCTCCGCCTCCGAATAACCGAACATGCGGCAGGCCGCTTCATTGGCCGCCAGGATCCGACCGTCGGGCACCGTCAACAGCACCGCATCCATGCTCGAGCCAACCAGCGACCGGTTGCGTTCTTCGCTCTCCCGCAAAGCCTCTTCCACTCTCCTGCGAGCGGATATGTCCGTGTGGATGATAACGGCCCCATTCTCGCCCTTCCCCAGCGGCGTTACCGACATGATGAACCAGCGCTCCAGGCCGGGGCTGTGACAGGGGTATTCCAGGGTAAAACAGGGCAGGGCCCCCTCCAGCACGGCCCGAATACCGTCGTGGGCGGTCATCGCGCCTTCGGACGATTCCCCGCGGCTCTCCCGGCAGATCTGCAGGTAGTCGACGCCGACTTCGGTGTTTCGTGCCGGCCGACCGGGTTCGGTGCCGTTCTCGATGGCAAACCGGCGCCAGGGGTCGTTCACGGCCACGATGACGCCGTTCGGGGCCACGACCGCAATATGGGAAGAGACGGAATTGAGGATGGCCTGGGTGAATGCATCTCTCTCCCGGACCAGCTCTTCAGCCCGTTTGCGCTCGGTGATATCCTGTGCCAGACTCAACATATGCGGTTCCCCGGCAACGGCAATCTGCTCCGCCGACAACAGCACATCAATGACGGCGCCCGACTTGTGCCGCATGGGAAATTCAAAGTTCAGCACCCTGCCTTGGTCACGCAGCATGGCCAGAAGCCGCTCACGATCTTCGGGATGGACCCAGGCCTTCAGTTCGAGCGGAGTACGGCCAATAACCTCTTCGCGGGTGAAACCGGTGGCTTCCAGCCAGGCGGGGTTCACATCGACAATCCTGCTGTCTCTCAACCTCGTGACGGCAATCGAGACCGGGCTGGCCTCAAAGAGGGCCGAAAAACGCCGTGCGCTCTCGCGCTGCGCCTCCTCCGCCTGCTTGCGCCCGGTGATGTCCCGTCCCACCGACTGGATCTCTTCGAGCCTTCCCTCCGCATCAAAGAACGCGCGATTCACGAATTGCATCCAGTGCACTTGGCCGGAACCCGCATAGACCCGGTTCTCGATCATCACGACCGGATTGGTCGGCGAGAGCCGTCGGAGCTGGGCCTCGATGCCCGGCACGTCGTGGGGCACCGCCATGGGCTGCCACTGCTTCCCCAGGAGCTCGTGGGATGGTTTCCCAAAGAATCGGCAATAGACACTGTTGACAAAGGTGAACAAGCCGTCGCTCCGAAAGCGGCTGATGACTTCCGTCTGGTCTTCGACCACGGTGCGGTATCGTTCCTGGCTCTTCCGGCACTCGATCAGCTTCAGGTGCAAGTCGCGGACCAGCTGCCTGGTTTCCTCGACCGACAGTGCCTCCAAATCCGGTAAATCCATAGTTCCAGCTTCTGTGGAGAGAGACCGTCCCGAAGCCACCGACAACGGATATTGCCCAAAGCGCGCTTGCTCTGAAGCCGTCTGCCCGTCGCTCATTGAGGGCGATGATGCCACGGTTTCTTGAGAACTATGGCATCGCCCCTTTCTGTTAGTCGTCATTTTCGGTGTCCCTGGACATGGTGAACCTGCTTATAGCCAAAAACATAGACCCTTCCTCATTCATGCAGCCGAAGCGGAATCGCTCCAGCCGCAACCGCAGGACGTCCCTCGATCCTGCGCCCGGGCGCCGACCATGAGGCCTGGACACTTTTTCCCGGTCATTCTAATCCGCTCCATGAGCCGCAGTCAAAACCTCCTTGATGGCGTTCTCAATGCGGGTGCAAGGCAAGAAATGGCTATCCGGGATCGAACCTTCTCCGTCATTCCCGCGTTCTTTTAGCGGGAATCCAGGCTGCGCAAAGCTCCTGGATTCCCGCCAGGAACATGCGGGAATGACGGATGGAGGGATTGGCCGGACGATCATCTCTTGCCATGCGCCTGCGGTTACCTGAATCGTGCGATTCTGTCCGCGTCTTCCCGTCATGCCAGCGAAAGCCGGGATCCGGAGAGGGTGTGCAAGTTCCTGGATTCCTGCCTTCGTAGGAATGACAAATCATGGTTCCTGGAGCAGGAATCGCTCCATACAGGGATCAATATCGGCCAACAAATCCAGTGATACTCTTCTTTTACTCATGAACCGCCGCCAAAAACCCGATTATAGGATTTGAAGCCACAATTTTACCCATCCCATCCGTATGCCTTCATGACGGAGTATTACGAAAATCAATGCGACTTGTTCGCGGTAGTGCTGAGAAACGACGATACCTGCAAGCATTTCAAATGGGCGGGAAAGACTCTTTCCAGGCAGAGGAATGGCCGGGGAGAGGAGGTGTGGGCGAGCACCTCATCCGTCCACCCTGCCACCAGCGCTGTCCAGTTTATTAGACGGTCGCCAACCGTTGCCCCGTATGGAATGACTCCTGCTTGTCCAATATCCGAACTTGCTGCGTCTCGTTTGTTGGACTGGCCGGCTTTCCACCGGCACGGTGCTGCTCGATGTTCTGCTCCGGCACCCGTCATGAATGATTTTCCGGCAAATCCCGAATTACCCCCCTGCTGCAAGAGACTGGGGTCAATGCTGTTGAGTTAGGCCGAAGAATGCGGGTGGACGTGAAGCCCACGGGAATCGTTGTCATGCCTCGCACAGGGGCGGTCTTGATCCCCCCGCCCGGGAGCTTCTCCGAAACGCTTGATACAACAAAACTGGGGACTGGGGTGAGGGAGTTGCCGGCTCACTCACTGGCATGGAATATGCTCTGGAGCGGAAATAAGGGTTGTGTCTGCTATGGAAGAAAAGGTTTTTGCGATGCATACGATCATTTTCTTTGTGCCTTCCGAAACGCCCTGGTTGAGGCAACTCATGGATGAAGCTGCCCGCCGCCTGCCCCAGGATACGATGGCCGTCTGTCAAACTGCCGAAGAGCTTATCGAATCGGTTCTGACAAGCTTTTCGGGAGCAACCACCGTCGTCCTGGCAATGCTGACTCACCATGATCTTGCCGTGGCCGTATCCCTCAAGGGGATGCTCAAGAGCGTCCGCAACCTGCTCATCTTGCCCGATGACAGCAGTGAAGCCTTGAACCAGGCCTTGTCCCTGCAGTGTTGTTACCATACGAGTGCGAACCAAAATCTGCATGAGGTGGTGGCGGTTTTGGAAAAGATCTCAAAGTATCGGGAACATGGCCGGGGTGGCCCGGGGCACGACCTGGTCCAGAGGATTTGAAGGCACCAGGCAGCCAGCTTGCAGCTTTGCAATCATGGCTCGGGCCAAGGGGTACAGCAGGGGCCATTGGGAGATCGGGGCGGCATGAGCGCGGCGGCATGTCGGCTTCCGATAGAGGCAGTTGTCATGGAATACCGTGACCAGGGGCAGGAGCCACCAGCCGGGGTCCCACGCAAAGTGCTGGTGATGGACGATGATCGGATGTTTTGCGAAATGGCGGCCGAACTGCTCCAGTATCTCGGCTGCGAGCTGGTGGAGACCGCCCGCGGCGGGGAGGAGGCCGTGGAAAAGTTCCACGAGGCCCAAGCCGGCGGAGCACCCTTCGATCTGGTCATTCTCGACCTGACGGTCTACACTGGGAGGGGCGGCAAGCAGATCATCAACGACTTGATCCAGCTTGATCCGGGAGTCAAAGCGATCATCACCAGCGGTTACGGCAGCGATCCCGTCATGTTGGATCATGCCGCTTTCGGTTTTTTTGGAGCATTGCGCAAACCGTTCCGGGTGGCCGAGCTGAAACTGCTGCTCCGACGGGCCGCTGCTTTGCTTCCCGCTGCCCTTGGCGGTTGTAGGGGGCCGTGAGCCCGTCCGGCACTCTGAGATGAGTTGCCGGCGGACAATCCGGACGGGGTCAGGATCTTCTTACCGGAGGTGGTCAGACGGGAATTATCAGGCAGAGACCGGCACGGTGTTGAGGCGACAGTGAGGGCACGGGCAGTGGCGCGGATTCTGATAGTCGATGATGAGAAAGACCTTGCAAAGACCTTCGCGGAATGCCTTGAAGAAGTGGGCTACTCCGTGGAAACGGCCGGGAACGTTCCTGCCGCGCAGCGCAAGCTTCATCAGCAAACCTTTGACGCCGTAGTACTGGACCTCCTTCTGCCGGAAGTACCGGGGATGGAATTGCTGAAGGAGTTGCGAGTCCAGGCGGTCACAACCCCGGTGATCATCGTCACGGGCTGGCCGACCGTGGCAACGGCAGCAGAGGCCGTTCGGCTGGGCGCTCACGATTACCTGGTGAAACCGTTCCAGAAAGCCGCTCTGCAGCATGCCGTCGAGCGGGCCGTCAACTTCGGGGGGCTCCTCGAGGAAAAAAAGCGGCTGGAAGCCGCCAATGAGGAATACCGGAGCCGGCTTGAACTCCTGGTGGAAGAGCGGACCCGTTCGCTCCGGGAGAGTCAGCTCTTCTACCATTCCCTGGTGGAGAACCTTCCGCAGTGTATCTTTCGCAAGGATCTTCAATGCTGCTACACGTTTGTGAACCAGCAGTTCTGCGCAAGCCTGGGCAGGAGTTCCGCCGAAATCCTGGGCAAGACCAGCCGCGATCTTTTTCCTGCTGCGCTGGCGGATCGGTACGAAGCCGCCGACACCTTCGTAATGGGTTCCGGTGGCGCAGTGGAGCGGGAGGAACTCTATCCCGGGTTGGACGGTGAGCTGCGCCGCATTCATCTGATGAAGACTCCGCTCTTCGATACCGATCAGGGGCTGGTCGGCCTCCAGGGGATCTTCTGGGACGTCACCGAACGGTGGCAGGCCGAACAGGCGCTCCAGGCAGCCGAGAGCAGATACCGCAACCTGTTCGAAAACGCCGTAGAGGGTATCTTTCAGACCACCGCCGAGGGCCGCATCATCCTTGCCAACCCGGCTCTGGCCAGGATGTTCGGTTATGCCTCCGCCGGAGAACTGATGGGGGCTGTCTCATCGGTTGCAGACCAATTGTATCTGAATCCGGAAGATCGGCGTGCCTTCCAGCGCTTGATCGTGGAGCGGGGAGAGGTGAGGGATTTCGAAGTCAGGCAGCGCAAGCGAAACGGCTCGGTCTTCTGGGTGCGTTTCAATGCCTACCCCGTCCACAACGATAACGGTGAATTGCTCTGTTACGAAGGACGCGTTGAGGACATCACCGCCCGCAAAGAGGGTGAAGAGGCCCTGAGACGCTACCAGCTTCTCTCCAGGCATGCGCACGATATCATCCTCTTCATTGCGTCCGACGGTCGGCTTCTCGAAGCCAATGAAGCGGCACTCAAGGCGTACGGCTATACCCGGGAAGAGATGCTCACCCTGAAGATTCATGATCTGCGTGCCCGTCACGTCCGGGATCAAACGGATGATCTGATTGCCAGGGCCTTCGCTGAAGGTTTTGCCATCGAAACGGAGCATCAGCGCAAAGACGGTACGACGTTTCCCGTCGAGGCGAGCTCCCGCGGCGTCGAAACCGGGGGAGAAAGAGTGCTGCTGAGCGTCATCCGCGATATCACCTCGCGCAAGCAGGCCGAGGCCGAGCGCATCAGGTTGGAAGCCCGCCTTCGCCAGGCGGAGAAGATGGAAGCCATTGGCACGCTCGCCGGCGGCATCGCCCACGATTTCAACAACATCCTGGGGATCATCATGGGCTATGCCGAGATTGCGGGTTTGACCCTGGCCGAGAATTCGCCGGAGAAGGCGAGCCTGGAGGAAGTGATAAAAGCCGCTCACCGCGCCAAGGACCTCGTGAAGCAGATTCTCGCCTTCAGCCGCAAGGATGAACGCGAGCAAATGGCGGTGCAGTTGGGCACGGTTGTCCGGGAAGCGATGAAGCTCATTCGGGCCTCCCTGCCGAAAACCATCGAGGTCCGCCAGGATATAACCGTGAAGCCGGGTGACGACCTGATCATGGCTGACTCCACCCAGATTCACCAGCTCTTGATGAACCTCTGCGCCAACGCGGCTCATGCCATGCGCGAAAACGGGGGTACGCTGACGGTGAGCCTTTCGCCCCATCATGTCGCTCCCCTGGATGTGACTGAGACGCCAGAGCTTGCGCCGGGTGACTATCTGAGACTGACCGTTGAAGACACCGGGCATGGCATGCATCGGAAGATCCTCTGCCACATTTTCAACCCATACTTCACCACCAAGGCCCCTGGTGAAGGCACCGGCCTGGGCCTGGCCGTAGTCCACGGCATTGTCAGGGATCACCACGGCGCGATTATGGTCCGCAGCGAACCCGGGAAGGGCACGCTGTTTCATCTCCACTTTCCCCGCCTCACTTGTGCCGTCAGTGAAATGCAGACCATGCCCGAGCAGTTTCCCAGGGGACAGGAGCGAATCCTGCTGGTGGACGATGAAGAGCTTCTTGCCAGAGCTCTCGCCCAATTGCTGGAAAGGCTGGGATACCGGGTGACCGCCAGCTTCGGCAGCATCGAAGCCCTGGACTGTTTTCGCCAGACGCCCCTGGACTTCGACCTGGTCATCACCGATTTCACCATGCCTCATATGACGGGCATCGATTTGGCCAAGAACATCAAAAACCTGCGAAGCGATATTCCCATCATTCTGAGCAGCGGCTACAGCGATCAGATCAGCAGGGAAGCGATGGCCAGGTGCGGCATCGCCGCGCTCTTGATGAAACCGGTGAGCCTCAGGAGCATGGCCGGATTGATCCGCAGGGTGGTTGAGCGGGGCTAGGGGAGGGTCTTGCTCGACCTCAGGAGGCATTCTCCTCCGGCGGTTTTCCATGCTTTCCCACAAACTCCGGGAAGTGCCTGCTCATGCAGTCGGGGCATATGCCATGGCTGAATCTGGCTTCCGAGTGAGAAGCCACATAGTCTTCCACTTGGCGCCAGTAGTTGCGGTCGTCTCGGATTTTCTTACAATAGCTGCAGATCGGAAGAATCCCCTCGAGGGTTCTGACCTGCTCCAGGGCCTGCTCCAGTTCGCGAATCTTCTCAGCCAGCCGGTTTTGGAGGTCGATCAGGCGACAGCCGACCTCGAGTCGGGCCAGCAGTTCGCCGGGGTCCCACGGCTTAACCAGGTAGTCATCGGCGCCGGTCCTCAAACCTTCTATGATGTCACCGCTCTCACTGCGGGTGGTCAGCATGATGAGATAGGGAGGCCGGTCGGTCGGCACGGCCCGGACCCGCCGGACCAGTTCGACGCCGTCCAGGCCGGGCAACATCCAGTCCAGTAAGGCAAGTCTCGGCGCATCTGGTTGCTGCAGCAGCTCCCAGGCCTGGAGACCGTCACACGCCGCCACCACCTCATGGCCTGCCTTCCGCAATATGGCCGTCAGAAGAAGCCGCGACGTGGGATCGTCCTCGACGATCAGGACCGGGAACCGGGAACTGGCACCTCCAACTCCTTGATCGGAGCGTGGAGGCTGGGGAGCGCCAACCGGAGATTCGCATTTGGGGCAGGGGTTATCGGGCCGTGGGGTGTTCATTGCTTTATCCTATTTCGAGTTTCAATTCAGCTGCCAGTGCCCGGCGTTGCTTCTCCAGTTCTTGAAAGAGCGCCGACACAGCTTTCAGATCGCCCGTCGTCGCGTTCTTTTCCATATCCCAGGCCACCTTGCGAAGGACCTCACCGCCAATGCTGGCGGCCGCACCCTTGATGGTGTGGGCCTTATGCGCCACCCCGAGAGAGTCGCCGGTTTCGATACAGGCCTGCAGAGCCTGCAATTGATCCGGGAGCTCTGCGAGGAACGTGCTGATTACCAGTTTCAGCAACTCCTCATCCCCCATGACTCGGCTGACCAGGCCCGTCCTGTCGAAGACCGGCACGGTGGCGGCGCACTCGGCGCCCGAAGGCCGCAAATGACCGTCCAGCCCGCTTCCCTCTTGAGCCTCCGGTTTCAAGCCATCGGATTCATGCTCCATCCCACCACTCCCCAGGTTCAAGTTGCCGGTTTTCATGGGAAGCCATTTCGCAAGCATCGCTGCCAGGGTATTGAGATCGATCGGTTTGGCCAGATAGTCGTTCATGCCCGCCTGAAGGCATTCTTCCCGGTCGCCAGCCATGGTCCGGGCGGTCATGGCGATGACCGGGATGGTGACGTCAAGGACAGTCGAGTCGGCATTCCGGATGCGGCGGGTGGCCTCGAAGCCGTCCATCTCCGGCATGTGGCAATCCATCAGCACGAGGTCATAGGGGATGGTGCGTAACGCTTCGAGGGCTTCCTGGCCGTTGGCCGCCACGTCGGTGCGGCAGCCGAGCTTCTTGAGCAGGGCCACCGCGACCTGCTGGTTGGTGATATTGTCCTCGATGAGGAGGATGCGCGCCCCTTGCAGGCGGGCCTCGGCGACGGTATGGCGCGTGATGAGCGGTTGAGGGGTGGGCTCGGTGCCACGGGTCTTTCTTCCCAGTGCCAAAGCCAGGGCATCGTGGAGCTGTTCCTGACGAATGGGCTTGGTGAGGTAGGCGGCGAAGCCAAGGCCTTCAAGGCGGCGGGCATCACCCCGCTGTCCCAGGGAGGTCATCATGATCAGGACCGTGTCTCGAACCTCCGGGTCGGCCTTGATTAAACCTCCCAGCTCTTCTCCATCCATCTCCGGCATCTGCATGTCGAGCAGGGTAACCTGGTAGGGATCTCCGCTTCGAGCAGCCGTCCGGAGCAGCGACAGCGCCGACCTGGGATCGCTTGTCTCGTCGATGCGGCAACCCCAGGAACGGGCCAGGGTGGTCGCCAGCAGGCGGTTGGTGGGGTGATCGTCGACCACCAGCACCCGCACGTTGGTCAGATCAGCCGGGGCCGACAGATGACGGGCGTCTGGGGGCTGTTTTCCGAAGATGGCGGTGAAGCTGAAGATGGACCCTTCCCCTTCGCGGCTCTCGACCGCAATCTGCCCTCCCATCAGTTCCACCAGCTGCTTGGAGATGGAGAGTCCCAGGCCGGTGCCCCCGTACCTGCGGGTGGTCGAGCCATCCACCTGGGTAAAGGGCGAGAAGAGCGTACCGATGCGGTCGGCGGGGATCCCGATGCCCGTATCCGAGATCGTGAAGCGCACCATGGCTTGTTGGTCGTCCTCGTTTGCCAGGCCGGCCCGAATGACAACTTCCCCCTCATGGGTGAACTTCACGGCATTCCCGCCTAGATTGACGAGGACCTGCCGCAATCGGCCCGGGTCGCCACGCAGCCACAACGGCGTCGCCGGATCGATCACACAGACCAGCTCCAAGCCTTTCTCCTCGGCTTTCAGAGCCAGCAGCTCGGCCGCATCTTCCAGGGTGGCGCGCAGGTTGAAGTCGAGGACTTCGAGCTCCAGTTTACGGGCTTCAATTTTTGAAAAATCAAGAATATCGTTGATCACCCTGAGGAGCGCCTCACCGCTGGAGCGGACGAGCTGGGCATACTGGCGCTGTTCGGCGGTTAGTTCGGTATCGAGCAGCAGACCGCTCATGCCGATCACCCCATTCATCGGGGTGCGAATCTCGTGGCTCATGTTGGCCAGGAATTCGCTCTTCGCCTGGTTGGCGAGCTCGGCCTGCAAGGCCATTTCATTGGCCCGCGCAATGGCCTGCTCGAGTTGTGCGTTGGTGGCGACCAACTCATTTTGAGCCTGCCGCCGCTCGGTGATATCCCGCAGAATGCCGATGGCATGCCAATCCCCGTGCAACAGCAGGGACGACAGGGAAATCTCGACCGGGAACTCTTCACCGCCCTTGCGCAGGGCTGCCAGTTCCAGCATGATCCCCACGGCAGGACCGCTCCCGGTGCGTCGGAACTCGGCGAATCCCGCAGCGTGGGCTTCATGAAACCGAACGGGGGCTAGCAACTGGTGAAGGTCCCGTCCCAGGGCTTCCTCCGTATCATAGCCAAACATCCTTACCGCGGCATCATTCCAAAGGATAATCCGTCCCTGGGAATCGATCATGATGATGGCGTCCTGAGCCGCTTTCAGCACTTGATTGAGCTTGTTCTCACTTTCCTGCAGGTGCGTTTCCGCCTGTTTCCGCTGGGTCACATCCCGGATGGATTCCACCGCGCCCACCACCTCACCCGCGGCATTGTAGAACCTCGCCGCGGTACCGGACAGATAGGCCCCGGCGCCATGATGCAACCGGGGGATGAAGGCGTCCGCCCAAAGCAGATCGTCGTTTCGCCGGATCTCGTAATACCCCAGCTGTTGGATCTCCTCCGACGACCGCAGGACGTAGTCGATCAGGAGCGGGCGGCGCTCACCGTAGAAGGGGATGGCGTATTCATATTCACCCTTGCCCACCATCTCTTCCTTGGAACAACCGGTCATGGCTTCCATCGCCCTGTTCCAGGCAATGATTTTGCCGTCGAGATTGATCATGAAGGTTGCATCCGGGAGGAATTCGATCATGTCGTTCAGGCCTCTGACCGCATCCCTCATCGCCTGTTCCGCCTTCTCCCGCAGGGTGATATCCCGGATCGATCCCTGGAAGCCGATGACCCGCTCCGCGCGATCCCGCCGGGCCATTGCCGTCACCAGGGCAAAGATGCTGGTGCCATCCTTCCTCTTCAAGTGCACCGGCTGCTCCCGGATGAGTCCTTTTTCCCGGATCAGAGCCAACTGAGCGTCACACTCGGCGGGGACGGCAAAAATCTCCGTGATCCTGACTCCGAGGAGTTCTTCCCGGTTCTGGTAGCCGAAAAAAGCCGGGGCCGCATCATTGAAGTCAATGAAGGTTCCCTCTACCGAGGTGATGAAGGCGCAGCCCTGAGAAGTGGCAAAATACCCCCGATAGATCTCCCGGTTTTCCTGCAATTCGGCGGTTCGAGCACGGAGCTGGGCTTCAAAGTCGGCCCGATATCGGATGAGCTTGACCGTGAGGGCGATCAGCAACGCCGACAAGAGCAGTAAGGCAAGGTCGTAAAGATCGAACACAGCATTCATAACTCTCATTTCGCTCATTTTGGGTCGAGCGTTCGAATTATGCCCGCCCGCCCGCATGAAGTTGCAGAAAGTGCGGGACTTTCTCGTGCCGAAGTGTTATGCGATGTTGTCAGCAACAACACCTTGGACGAGGCGGCAATATGCAACAGAGAGTCGAGAGGGTGGACGAGATTCCTCTTCTCATGCACTGGCTCGGTCAGATGGGCGTGCAGGAGAAGATCGACTCACTCTGGAAACCGCATGGGAACTGGGAAGGACTCAGCTATGGACAGTTGACCCAGCTTTTTCTTACCTATGTCCTGCATGCACTCAACCACCGCCTCTATCAAATGGAATCGTGGCTTGGCGACCACCAGACTATGATCGAGCAAATCACCGGTTGGGATCTCACCATCAAGGATGCCACCGATGATCGGCTGGCGAGGCTGCTTGAAGCCCTTGGCGCCGAAGACTCGGTCCGAATCGAATTCCAGCAACAGATGGGACAGCATGTTATCCAGGCTTATGCTTTGCCCACAGATGTTGCCCGCTACGACACCACCAGCTTCAGTGTGCATCACGCTCACTCGACAGCAGATCCCGATGGATTGTTGCGCTTTGGGCACAGCAAGGACCACCGTCCGGACCTGCTTCAATTTAAACAGGGACTGGGAACCCTTGACCCGGCCGGGATTCCTCTCTACAGCGATACGCTCTCGGGCAACACCGCGGACGACACGTGTTATGTTCCGGCCTGGCGAGAGCTGGCAAAAACCATTGGCCATGGCAACTTTCTTTACATCGCGGACTGTAAGGCTGCTGCGTTGAGCACACGTGCCATGATCGACCAGGAAGGGGGACGCTTTCTTTTTCCTCTCCCGATGACTGGGGAGACCCCGGTAAAGCTCCGTCGACTGGTGATGGAGCCACCTGAAGAGCCTCGGCCGATTCATCTTCTCCCCTCCGATGGTGCTCAAGAAACCGCCAGGGAGATCGGCAAAGGATTTGCCATTCAGGAGCCCTTGACCTTTCGACTGGAAAGTGGAAACGCTCACAACTGGATCGAGCAATGGTTTGTTGTCCAAAGCCATACCTATGCAAACACCCAGAAAAAGGCCTGCTTAAGCCGAATCGAAAAGGCCGAAGTCGAACTCCAACGTCTCAAGCCCAAAAAGAATGAAACGGTCGACCAGTTTGGCCAAAGAGCCGAGAAAATCATTAAGAATAGAAAATGCGAGGGACTCATCACTCTGGAAGTAGAACAGACGATCACGCACCAAGAAAAATACCTCGGTCGGGGCCGTCCGAAACCCGACAGTCCCAAAACGGTTGTGGAGGTAAGAGAGTTCAGTCTCCGCTTTCATCGTAATCCAACAGCCGTTGATGAGGCCATGACCCTTGCGGGTTGGCGGATTTACGTGACCAATGTGCCTGCTCACGACATGTCACTGGGTCAAAGTGTCCGTTACTATCGTGAAGAATGGTTGGTCGAACGAGGGTTTCATCGGTTCAAACAGGGCTCCTTGCCGGCCCTCCCGCTTCACGTGCGATTGCCGGAACGAATCAAAGGCCTGATGCTGCTTCTGACCATTGCTCTACAAGCCATTACTTTGATGGAGTTTGTCGCACGCAGAAACCTCGCAGCGACTCATCAGACCATCTCGGGCTTGGTTCCGGGTAACCCCAGGATGAAAACCGATCGCCCAACTACCGAGAGGCTCCTTGCTCAGTTTGAAGGTCTACACCTACTCATAGAACAAACCCCAAACCGCATAAAGCTCAGACTCATCGAAGAGCTCAATCCAATCCAGATAAAAATCCTCACTTTGCTCAATGTCTCCCTAAACATCTACCAACTATCCTCCACCAAACCAAAATTCAAAGACTCCAGCTGATTTGAGCGAAATGAGAGTCATAAAGCCACTACCCCGTAAGGTCCTGCCCCGGACTCCAAGGTTCCTCCCGGTCTCACCAGGGGACGCCGCCGGGATGACAGCGAAGCCGTTGGCCCGGCAACCGCCGCACCAATCCGCTCATTGCTCGCCGAACAGTTTCTCGTATTCGGCAATGAGGGCCTGGTATTCTCTGCTGATCCTGGCCATCTTCTCGTTCACCCTGGTCAGTTCGAGAGTGGCCCTCTCGCACTTGAGGCGAAGTTCGCCGCGTTCCTTTTTCAGAAGCTCATTTTGCTTCGCAAGCTGATTCAGGATCTTCGTGAGTCGTTCGATCTCCTGCGCCCGGCCTCGCAGCTGGAGGTTTTCTCGATGCAACGTCTCCGCTCGTCGGCCGCCCGTCTCCGGCCGGCCGCTGGCTCGCTTCGAAACCAGCCGGCAACCCTGGTTACCGCAGTCCTGATGAGACCCTCTCGCGGCTCCGCTCTCAAGCGGCCTCCTTTCATAATGGTCCCCGAACCGGAACTTATTGTTCGTTGATTTCGCTGAATCTTTCCCTGCTTTGCCGGAGCAGCTCACCAGCTTTCGACAATCTGCCGACCTTTTCCGAAAGCAGTTCTTCCAGCTGCCTCTTGGCGTGGCGCAGCTCCTCGGCGATGCGTTCCTTTTCTTCAATCTGCTGCTGCAACAGACGGTTCGTGCGGTTCAGTTCGGCATTGGCGTTTTCGAGTTGCCGAAAGAGCTGCTTTTCTCGTTCGATCCGCTCCAACTTGGACTGCAGTTTGCCCATTTCGAACGGTTTCACCACAAAGTCGGCAGCCCCGGCGGCAATGATGTCGCAATACGAATAGTCAGCAGCATAGCCGGTCATGATGATGAATTCGAGGCCCGGATGGAGGCTTTTGGATTCCTTCATCAGGACAATGCCATCCTTGCCCTCCATGCGGACATCCGAGATGACCAAATGATAGGTTTTCTCGGCCAGACAGCGGGCGGCGTCTTCAGCATCAACGGCCGTCGCCGCCTCATAGCCCAGCTTGGTGAGGTAGTGGGACAGCATCGACCGGTATTCCTCCTGGTCGTCTACCACCAGAATGGTCTTGATCAGCCGGTTGCTCATAACCTGCCTTTCTCTCCGTCAATAACCCGGCGAACGCTCTGCGCCAGCGCCGTCCGGCTGAGCGGTTTCATGATCAATTCCCGAATCCCGGCAGCCCTGGCTTCCGCCTCATTGATGCCGTCGGGACGGCCCGTGCAGAGGATAACGGCCAGGCCCGGGCGTAAGGTTAGCAATTCCCTTGCCAGATTGGTGCCGGTCATGTGCGGCATGGTGTAATCCGTAATAACGAGATCGAAGGCCTCCGGTTGATGGCGGAAGACCTCCAGGGCCTGAACGCTGCCCAAGGCCTCGGTGACCTGGTAGCCGAGGGTTTCCAGCATTTTCCTGCCAACCCTGACCAGACCTTCCTCATCATCCACCAGCAGAACACGCTCCGTCCCACCCTGAAGGCTCTCAACGACCCGGTCGGCCGCTGCGCATTGTCTCGCCAAGGTCGGCAGATAAACCCGAAAAGTGGTTCCCACGCCGGGTTCGCTGGTCACCGCCACGGCCCCCCTGCAGCTCTCGACAATCCCGTGGACCACCGCCAATCCCAGCCCGGTTCCCTCGCCCGGGCCCTTGGTAGTGAAATAGGGATCGAAGATCCGGTCCAGCAAAGCCGGGTCGATCCCATGGCCGGTATCGCTCACGGCAAGCTGCAGATAGTCGCCGGGGGGCAGCTTGAGGCCCGGCGCCGGGGTTTCGGCCTCGAGCCGGACCCTTGCGGCCGTAATCGCCAGGACTCCCCCCTTCTCCCGCATGGCATGACCGGCATTGGTACACAGGTTCATGACCAGCTGGTGGATCTCGGTCGGGTCGGCAAGGATTACGTCTTCCGTGGCGGAAGTCCGGATCTCGAGTCGGATTTCGATGGTGGTCGGCAGCGCCGCTCGAAGCATTTTCACGACCTCCTTGACAATGAGAGTGGCCTGCAGGGGCTTTTTTTCCTGGTCGGATTGGCGGCTGAAGGTCAGAATCTGTCGGACCAGATCTCGAGCCCGTTCCGTTGCCTTGAGCACTTCGGCGATGCTTTCGTGAGCCGCCGAGTCGCGAGGCATGGTCATTCTCGAAATTTCCGCATAGCCCATGATGATTCCCAGGATGTTATTGAAGTCGTGGGCAATTCCTCCGGCGAGGGTGCCGATGGCCTCGAGCTTCTGGGCTTGCCGGAGACGCCCTTCCAGGCTGGCCCGCTCATCTTCCGCCCGTTTGCGCTCGGTGATATCGATTCCAATGCCCACGATGCAGCGCTTTCTCTCCACCGTGATCGGCTCTGCAGACCATAGCAGGGTGACTTGTCGGCCCGCTCGGTCCGGAATCTGCAACTCCACCCCGTGTAATCTGCCCGTTTCCTGCAATTGCTGCATGAGCGCCATCCGCTGGCTTTCCGACCGAAAAAGGCCGAGTTCAACCGAACTGTGGCCGATGGCCCCCGGGCGGGAATACCCGGTGATCGCGGAGAACGCCTCGTTGACTTCGATGAAGCACCCGGTGTCCAGTTCGGAAATGCTGATGGGTGCTGGGCTCGCGTGAAATACCCGGGAAAACTTCTCTTCCGAGGCCTGCAGTGCCTCCTGCATTCTCTTGCGGGTGGTGATATCGCGGGAGCTGCTCACGAAATGCTGCGGCTCTCCCGCTTCATCGACCACCAGATGGGCGTTGGTTTCCAGCCATACATAGCTTGCGTCCTTACAGCGGCAGCGCCACTGGAGGATCCTATCCGCTCGGTCCGGCAGTTGGATCTCATAGGATTGCCTCACCGCTTCCAGGTCATCCGGATGGACGACTTCGAGAGCGTTCAGGCACAGCCCTTCCTGGGGTGACCAGCCCGTTACCTTCTCCACGGACGGGCTGAGATAGAGGAAGTTTCCCTTGAGATCGGTGATGGCGATGACATCGTTGATCGATTCCGCCAGCAGGCGGTATTGGTAATTACTGTCGCGCAGTTGGCGATTGGCGATCTCGAGCGCCCGCGTTCGATCCGCCACCAAGGCTTCCAAATGGTCCTTGTGCCGTCGGAGGTTTCTCGACATCTCATTGAAGGCCCTGGTCAATTCGGACAGATCCTTCCCATGGGCTAGCGGGAGTTCCTCACCCAGGTGAGCGTCAGAGGTCGCAATCTCCATGGCCTTGCGCCGGATCTGGGAGAGGGGACGGTAAATATAGCGGGCGTTGACCCACTGCTGCATCATGAGGAGGATCCCTACGGCGGCCAGGAGGATAACCGACAGGCGAAACGAAAAGGAATTGGCGGCGGCATAAGCTTCCGACAGGGGGATGCGAATGGAAATGGCCGAGGCGACCTCACCGACCTGGCGGTGAAAGCTCCGGTCTGGACCATAAAGCTTGACCATATCCGCCGGTGCCCGGGAAGGCTCACTGTGACAGCGGAGACAGGAATCCTCCACTATTTCCCCTTGTCGAAGGATGACGAAGGAGGGGGTGCCGTTCACGCGCCGCACCCCCGACCAGAAAGCAACCGCCGGGTCCTGATTCATGCGGTCCAGAAATGCCCGTTCAAACTCATCCGCTTCATTTTCAGGGCTCCGGGCGCTGAGGGCGCACTCCTTATAATAGTAGCCCATGCTGTTCAAAGATTTGAAATATGCGTCAATTTTTCGCACTGCATAAGTGGAGGACATCCAGGCAGGATCGAAATATTCCGGGGAACGGAAGGGGCCGGTCCACTCAAACAGTCGCGGCTTCAGGTCCTGGGAGAAGTAGGTGTGGATGGCAAGGTTCCGGTCGAGGATCATCCTTGCCTTGGCCTCCGCCTCAACCAGCGCTTCGCGACGCATCTCAAGATTGACAATCGCTACCGTAACGAATGAAATCAACAGATAGATGGCCAGAAGGACAACCGAAGCAATCCGGCCGCTGTTCATCTTCAAATGCCAGGACATGGTTCTTACCTCTCTGCTTTCCCCGAATGCGTTTGGCTGGTGGTGCCGGGCGACGGCGGCCGCCAGGACCGCATGCAGACATTAAGCAAGAACCATGCCCCGGGCTGAAAGGCCAACCAGAGAGATGAACACTGTCGAATGGCAAAAAGAATCCCCCGGTCCGTCCTCGGCTGAGGGGACCGGGGGATGAATGGTGGCGGTGTCTCGGGTCCGGCGGTCAGCTGGTGAGGATCGCTTCCGCTTCTTCCAGATAGGCCTCCATGAGGTAGGGAATGCCGGTTACCTTGCTGCATTCCTCGGTGAGGGACATGAGGTCCTGGCGGCTGATCGTGGGCACACTGAAGCGCCGGGCGCCGGCCATCAGCTGTTGCAGGCCGACTTTGAGCTTGTCGCAGTAACTGTAGATGCCGATTGCGCCCAGGGGGATGTTTTCAATCTCGCCGTTGCCGACGATATCCTTTACCGTCTCGTAGTTCAGAAAGATTTCTTCCTTCATGTTGCCGTACTGGCTGACCGTCTTGGGAAGGTCGCTCTTTTCGAGCCATTCCCCGATGTTCTTCCCGACCATGCCGGGAATCATCAAAGCACGGCCCATGCAAATGGCTTTGACATAGGGCGCTCCCATGGCCAGGGCCTTGAAGACGCCATCCTCGCTGGAAAAGCCGCCGGCAAAAGCGATATCGGGGGTGCGTTCGCCTCGCTCGGCCAGTTTCTGACAGAAGTTATAGGCCGAGGCGTGCAGGTAGATGCTGGGAACACCCCACTCACTCATCATGCGCCAGGGACTCATGCCGGTGCCGCCAGGGGCGCCGTCGATGGTCAGCAGGTCAATCCCGGCCCTGGAACCCCATTTGATGGCCATGGCCAATTCCCGCAGACTGTAGGCCCCGGTTTTGAGCGTGATTCGTTTGAAACCAAGCTTCCGCAGGCGCTCGATTTCCGCGTGGAAGCCCTGTTCACTGACGAACCCGAGCCGGCTGTGGCGTTCGAATTCCTTGATGGCGCGGAACTTATAGGCGGTCTGGACCACCGGGCTCGACGGATCGGGAGTGACAATGTAGCCCCGGCGCTGCAGTTCGAGGGCTCGGTCGAGCTTGCGGACCTTGATCTCACCCCCGATGCACTTGGCTCCCTGGCCCCACTTGAGTTCGATGCTGTCGAAGCCGTGCTTGTCAATGATATACTCGGCAACGCCCAACCGGGTGTCCTCGACGTTCATCTGCACCAGCATTTCGCCAAAGCCCTGGTGGTAGCGCTTATAAACGGCGATGCGGCGGTCCATTTCCGGCGAATTGGTGATCTTCTTGTCGCTGTTCAGTTCCAGTTCCGGGTCGATGCCGCAGACATTCTCCCCGCACACCAGGGTGATCCCCCCGAGCGCGGCGCCGACGGCGAAATGCTCCCAGTTGTGCCGGGCAATATCGGTCGAACCCAAAGCCCCGGTGAAGACCGGCAGCCGCATCTTGACCTTGGTATTCCACCCGTATTCGGTTTCCGTGTTGACGATGGGGAAAATCGCCGTATCGGGACCGCCTTCAATTCCCGACGGCAAACCCTGCGCGCCCAGAGCATAGCCCTGGATGTTCAGATGGGAATAGTCAATCGGATAGTCCTTATCGGCACCAGCCGTGATCTGGCCGAAAGGACCCGGATAGAGGACTTCCCGCCCTCGGAAGGTAGCCCTGAAAACCTCGCAATTCCCTCTGCAGCCGTCGATGCAGCGGGAACAGACGCCGCTCATGGGGACCACATTCTTGGACCGATTAAAGGTTAGGGTGGCGTCGTTGGAATTGGGTCTGCTCAAGTTCATCTTCTGTTACTCCCTTTGACGTGTAATATGACCGACCTTCTGACAAAAACTTAACCGCGGTGCAGGAGAACCCACGCCTTCGGCTCTCTCCGCAGGCAGCAAGGCAAACGATCTGAGGGCTTCACGCATCCGGCAGCCGGTGGCCTTCTATTAGGAATACTTATCGCATTCGGAATTCCTATAAGCTGAGCTTATTATGGTTGTCAAGCAGTTTTGCTCGGCAGGAACCCAATGGTCGGTGGCAAGGCTGAAAAATGCACGGAAAGCAGCCAGGGTCGAGATTCTTCAGTAGATGTCCGGATCGCTGGTAGGGCGTAAGTGATTTTTTCAGTTGCCGGACTCCTTCGAGTGTCTTAGAAAAACAGTATCGGTCCGGATCACGCGATTCCGTGGCTGAAAAGTTTTGTAAAACGACCAGGTTTGGGGGTTGGGGAGGGGCACTGTTCCTGCCGGGCAAGGCAACCCTCGGGGATGAGGACATTGCATGGGATCAACCGGGTACGAAATTACCGCCTGTACCCTCGACTGCCCTGACGGATGTTCTCTCGTGGTTTCCAGGGATGCTCAGGGAGAAGTCACCATCAGGGGGAATCCTGCCCATCCCGTGACCGCGGGGTTCACCTGCAACAAGATCCGACGTTTTGTCGAACGATTGCGCAGTCCACATCGGATCACCCGGCCTCTCCGGCGCCGGGGAAGCCGCTGGCAGCCCATAAGCTGGGATGAAGCGCTGGAGCTTAGTGCTGAGAAAATCCAACAGGTCCGGTCGGAGCCGGCAGCGCTGCTCCATTTTCATGGTGAGGCCATCAAGGGGGCCTTGAAGCAGTCGAGCAAGCTCTTTTTTGCTCGGCTGGGGGCGAGCCAGGTGCGCGGCTCGCTCTGTGACGCGGCAGGTTATGTGGCCTATATGGCTGATTTCGGCTCCCGCCGGAACCATGACCCGGCCGATCTCCTCAACGCCCGGCGCCTGGTGAACTGGGGCCGGGATCTCTCGCGCAGTTCGATCCACACCGCGGCGCTGGTTCACAAGGCGCGGCGGCAGGGGGCAAGAGTCCTGACGATCTCCCCCGGCGGCGATGGCAACGCCCCTTTTTCCGATGAAAGGGTCCGCATCCGTCCGGGAACGGACCGCTTTCTGGCAGCAGCGGTCCTGCACCGGTTCATTGCCGCCGGCAGGGTCAGCGACACGATCCTGGCCCACGCCGACAACTGGAAGCTCTTTCGGGAAATCATCATCAGTTATCCGGTGGACCAGCTGATCGCCCGCTGCGGGGTGACGCACCGGGACCTTGAGCGGGTCTCTTGCTGGTACGGGGATGACGGCCCCACCGCGACCATCGTCGGCACCGGCCTGCAGCGCTACCGGTTTGGCGGCGAGAATGTTCGCTTCATTAACGCGCTTGCCTTTCTTTCGGGCCATATCGGCCGCGCGGGAGGCGGGAGCTACTATCATCTGCATTCGTTGCGGAACCTCAACCTCGACTGGACCAGAGACCCGGAAAACAAACCGCGGCGCTGGTTCTTGAAGCCGATCATCGGTCGCAGCATCCTCGAAGCCAGCTATCCCCCGGTGCGGATGATCTGGATAAACGGGTCCAATGTGGTCAACCAGGCACCGGACAGCCACACCATCCGGCGGGCGCTCGCATCCATCCCGTTCAAAGTGGTGGTGGATGCCTTCCTGACCGATACGGCAGAATGCGCCGACCTGTTTCTTCCCTGCACCCTGATGTTTGAGGAGGAAGACGTAGGGGTTTCCTATCTGCACGACTTTGTACAGTATGTGCAGCCGCTCTTCCACCCTCCCGGAGAGGCCCGGAGCGACCATTGGATCCTCTCGGAAGTGGGCCGACGGCTTGACCCGCCCATTCACCTGCCGACGCCCGAGGCCTGTCTCGAGGCATCGCTCCAATCGCCCGCCCTCTCGCTTTCCTTGGAAGAACTGCGCCTTCGGCGCTTCGTTCGGGCCCGGGGTCGGCCAGTGGCCTACGAGGGCTTGCGGTTCGACCATCCGGACGGGAAATATCACCTGCCCCCAGGGCTTCATGAAGATGCGCCGGTCCTCGACGACTACCCCTTGCGCCTGCTGACCCTGATTCGCCGCGATGCCATTCACTCGCAGCTTCTGCCCGAACTGCAGGAGGCAATCCCGAGGGTCTGGGTGTCGCCGGAATGCCGGGCACTGGGAAATCTCCGGCTGGATCAGGAGGTGTCCCTGGTTTCCCCCCTGGGAAGGCTTCGGGTAGAGGTCGAGATCGCGCCCGACCTTCACCCGGAAGTTGTGCTCTACCGTCGGGGGGACTGGATAAAATATGGCGGAGGAGCGAATCAGCTCATCGCCGCCGAGCTGACCGATATTGGCAATGGGGCCCCCTACTATGAGCAGGGGGTGAGGCTGGAAAACCCAGGCAGGGACGAACTCAAGGAGCCATAGCAGAGCATGTCGAACGCATCCCGGGAAGCACAAGCAGCAATCGTTTCGTTTTGTGAAGAGTGTTCGCGCGGTCTCGAACCGCTCACGAGTCATCGGGCAAAGATCGATTTGGTGCGGGCCCGGCTGCCACGCCTGCTCCTCGACCGGGGTTTGTGCGCCGCCCTACTGAGCGGCATGCTGAACGGCAGCGGCTATCCGGACAGCCGCAGGCCAACCATGTTTGACAACGAAGTGCCCCTCTATCTGCATCCGGAGGGCTTATTCTCCCTGCGGATGTATCTCTGGGGACCCGGCGAATACACCTATCCCCACGATCACAATGCGTGGGGAGTGATCGGCACGGCCTTGCCGGGGTACGAAGTCATCAACTTTCGGCGCCTGGACGATGAGAGCAGGGAAGGCTTTGCGCAGCTCGAAGAAATCGAGCGACTGCATCTTGGGCCTGGGGAAACTGCCTATACCCTGCCGTTCAGCAACGGCATCCACCAGACCGGCAATGCCGGCGAGGAATGCCTCCTCACGCTTCATTTGTATGGCAAATCCCTGCCCCGGGGCTATCTCAACGGTTATGAACCGTCCCGCAACCGGGTCTACCGGATGTACCCGCCGCGCCAGAAAAAGGAGCTGCTCGGCCGCCAGGTGCTCGAGTGCCTGAGGAAGACGCCGGACCGGCCAGGTTCAAGCGAGTGAGTCCAGATAGGCCTGCAGCGAACCGAACTCCCGGCAGGGTTCCAGTTCATCGCCGGATTTCAGGTCAAAGACACACACTCGCACAGGTTCTTCCAGGGAACCGGGCAGACCCTCTTCCGTGACGTCGGTGACGGCCACGTAAGCTCGTGTTCCGTTGTATTTGAGCCACTTCGTATACGATGCTCGCCCGGCGCAACTTGCCGCCACGCGAAAGCCATGCTTTTCCATCAGTTCTTCTACGGTCATCGTTCGTCTCGCGGTTGTTGAGGACAGTCGAGCAGTTCGCATGATGCGTGCGCACCATGGGGAACCAGGTCAATCGAGGCGGGCGGGGATGGGCTCTCAGCGCTCCCGCCACTCAGGTTTTCGCCGTTCCAGGAAGGCCTTCACCCCCTCTTCGGCATCTTCGGTACTGCACAGGGCGGCAAACAGGTCGCCCAGGTAATCCAGGGCCTGGTGGTAAGGGACGTCCTGCATGCCATAGATGCCGCTCTTACCGATCTGCAGGGCGAGTGGGCTTTTCGCGGCGAGTTTGGTCGCCAGCTCGAGGGTGGCAGCCTCGAGTTGCTCCCTGGGTACGACCTTGTTGACCAATCCCAGCCTTTCCGCTTCCGCCGCCGTAATGATCTCCCCCGTGAGCACCATTTCGAGCGCCTTCTTGCGGCCGACGAGGCGGGCCAGAGGAACCGCCGGTCCCAGGCAGATGAGGCCAACGTTGATGGCGGTGGTCCCGAATTTGGCATCCTCCGTCGCCACCGTCAGATCACAGGCAAAGGAAAGGCCCGAACCATTGGCCAGAGCATAGCCTTTGACCGAGGCAATCACCGGCTTCTTCATCCTGGCAATGGTGTGATTGTGTTCGTCCATCAGATGGATGAATTCACGATACTCCTTGGGGCTCTTATTCTTGAATTCAGCAAGGGAGATCCCCGTGGAAAAGTGCTTGCCGTTGGCGTTGATCACGACCACGCGCACCTCGGGGTCGTGTTCCAGCTCCCAGAGAGCGTCATTGAGCTCCCGGGCGAAGGGAATGTTGAAGGTATTCATCTCCTCCGGGCGATTGAGGGTGATGAAGCCGATCAGGTCCTTCTTGTCTACCAGCACGTTGGTATAAGCCATGGTATCGCTCCTTTGCGGCTCATGGTAAAAGAAGCAAACGGGGGGACGCTATTTTTTATGCCAGGAAAGCCACTTTATCAAGCCATTGTTTCTATAATCATGGCCGTTACAGAACAATCTCCATCTCATCTTCAAGGATGATGATGGCCGGATGATCCAGGCGGGCCAGTTGCGCGGCGATGGCGTCCCGGTAAAAAGGTTTGAGGTGAGTGATAAAGATTCTTCCGGGAAGAGTCGCCATCTTTTGCATCTCGGCGGCGAGCAGCGACGGGGTAAGATGCCGGGTAGCGAGAGCAAACTCCGTCATTTCGTCGGGGAACGAGACCTCCACGATGAGCCCCTCGATCCGGCGTTTTTCCATGAATTTCCAGATGGTTTCCGTCGGACCGGTATCGCCCGTGTAGACCAGCGCAATTTGGGATGCATTTTCCACGAGGTAGCCGTAGGCGGGCACGGAATGGGTTACGGGGGTGGCGTGAATCGTGTAGCTCCCGACGACGCTTGGCCGGTCCGGGCGGACCTCCTCATACCGGAGCACGGGCTGGGCAGGAGTGGGCAGCTTCGCAAAATCAGGCCATATTCGGTTATTGAAGATGTTCTTTTTCAGATCCGCGATCACCTCTCTGCCACTCGAGACGGTCAGTTGACAACGCCGACCGCTGGACACGAGATTGTCCAGGAGAAACGGAATGGCCTTGATGTGATCGAGGTGGGCGTGGGTCAGGAAGATATTCGAGATCCTGCATTGTGCCTCCCGGTCGAGGGAGAGCGAGACCGTCCCGGCATCGAGCAGGAGGAAATCGTCCAGCAGGAACGCGGACAGGTTGTGTCCCGGGACTTCAGAACCTGAGCATCCAAGCACTCGGATGTGCATCGGGAAGATCCTCCTTCACCCCATGGGTGTCGCATTGCACAGACTGTGAAACTTGCCGCTCCCCACTCCCGGCAATGGCTCCGCTCAATTCCTGCCTCCAGTTATTTGGCACCAAGTGCACGATCTGAATTCTTTCACCCTTGAACTGGTTAGGACACGACCGAGGTTATGGGTTTCAGCCTGCGGGATGATTTGTGCTCGGTATCATAAACGTGTTAGGATGCATCCGCAACTGAAATCACCGAAGCTGAAGAGTGAGGGACCGTGGCACGTATTGACGATTACCGGGAATCATTTCGACTGGCGGCGGCAGAACTGAAGGCGGCCGACCTGCCTCACCTGGCAAAACTTGCCGGGGCTGACCTTAACATCACCGAAGGCGGTCCGGCGACCCTGCGCCTCCTTTTTTTCGGCTCACCGCACCTGGTTCAGGTGGGAGATACGGTGCGGGTCTGCAAAGAGGCGGAGGAAGGTGAAATACCCCTTCCCGAAAGCATCCTCATCTGTCATTATCTCCTCTCTGCTACGGGGGAGCCGCCGACGGGCAAACTCATCACCTTTCGCCAGATTCCCGACGGTCAATTCTACTTCGACGCATTCCAGCGGCGCGCCCGAGACCCCTTCCTGGCCACTTTTGGCGGACAGCCCGAACGGTTTCGGCAGTGTGCCGAGCGGTTGGGGGGAGAGCCGGTGGCCGCCGGGGATGTTGCCATGTCCTTCCAGGTGTTCCCTCGAATTGCGGTTCAGCTCGTTCTCTGGCGTGGCGATGACGAGTTTCCTCCGGAAGCCGGCATCCTTTTCGATGCCGGTATTGCGCGCAATCTGACGGCCGAGGACATTGCCGTAATGAGCGGGATGCTGGTGTACCGATTGATGGGGATGGCAAGGCGTGAGGGGTGAGACATGGGGAGAGACAGGCTTTATTTAAGAGGGAGAAGCGAGGGTGAAAATTGCCGTCAGTGGTAAAGGCGGGGTCGGCAAGACCACGCTCGCGGCGTTTCTGGCACGGTGGTTTGCCGCTCAGGGCCGGGAGGTTCTCGCCATCGATGCCGATCCGGATGCCAATCTGGCTCATGGGCTGGGAGCCCCCACTCCCACGCAACCGGTTCCCATTGCCGCCATGAAGGATCTGATCGCCGAGCGAACCGAATCGAGGCCGGGCAGCTTCGGGGGATTCTTCAAGATGAACCCGGCCGTCGCCGATCTTCCAGAGAAACTTGCCCTCAGGGTCGATACCCACCTCCGCCTGATGGTCATGGGCGGCGTAAAAAAAGGGGGCATGGGATGTGTATGCCCGGAGAGCGTGCTGCTGAAGAACCTGGTGCAGCATCTCATTCTCCGACGCAACGAAGTTGTAGTGATGGACATGGAGGCGGGCATTGAACATCTCGGGCGGGCTACCGCCGGGGCCGTCGATTGCTTGATGGTGGTGGTGGAACCGGGCCGGCGGAGTATTGACACCGCTCTGAAGATCAAGGAGCTGGCCGGCGATATCGGACTGAAGCAGGTTTTCGTGGTGGGCAACAAGATCCGGAGCGATAAAGACCGCATATTCCTGCAGAACGCCTTGTCAGGGCTACCCTTTCTTGGTTTTATTCCGTATGATGAACAAATCATCGAGGCGGACCTGAGCGGGACCTTCCTCACCGGTCTGGCCCAGCCGACGCTCTCCGCACTGGAGAAAGTTGCTCTCGAGGTGGCCGCCCTGTGAGATTCAGGGTGGGACCGCCAGCCCTTCTCTGTCACCTGAACCGGGATCATTCAAGCGTTGGCTCAGCCGGATACAATTAGCGCCGAACTGGGCAGTTGCTCATGACCCTTCGGGACACCCGAAGACCCATGAAAAGGACCGCGGTTGACAGGCAACTGCCACTGGTAACTCGCAACTCGCAACTCGCAACCCGCAACTTTTCGGGGCAGGATACAGGAGAGAAGCGCATGATTGACGTCCAGAATCAGACCGACCATCGCAACATCAATGTCGATAAGGTTGGAGTCAAAGACATCCGCTATCCCCTCACCGTCCTGGACCGAGACAGCGGGGTGCAGCATACGGTGGGCACCATCAACATGTACGTAAATCTGCCCCGAGGTTTTAAGGGCACTCACATGAGCCGCTTTATCGAGATTCTCAATGAATTCCACGGACAGCTCGACATGCGTGAGTTCCGGACGATCCTTGAAGCCATGCAACAACGACTCCAGGCCGAATCAGCCCATACCGAAATCACTTTCCCGTACTTCGTGAAGAAACACTCACCCATCACCGCCACCGCCGGGATGATGGAGTACGGGTGCCGGGTGGCCGCTTCGCTCGACCGGAAGCACGGTTATGATCTGGTGCTTGAGGTCAACGTACCGATCACCACCGTCTGCCCCTGTTCCAAGGAAATCAGCACTCACGGCGCTCACAACCAGCGCGGCATGGTGCGTCTGGCGGTTCGCTTCAAACGCTTTGTCTGGATCGAGGATCTGGTGCGGATCGTGGAATACGCAGCCTCCTGTGAAGTCTTTTCGGTGCTGAAACGCCCCGATGAAAAATATGTGACGGAAAAGGCCTATGAAAACCCCAAATTCGTGGAAGATGTCGTTCGCGATATCGCTCAGGAACTGAAGACCGACACCAACATCACCTGGTTTGCGGTAGATGTCGAAAACTTCGAATCCATTCACAACCACAGTGCCTACGCCTACATCGAACGCACCAAATAACCCCTCGGAGCGAATGACCATGGAGCCCCCGGCGGTCTTTGAAGAGCTCTGCCGCGCTATGGCTCGGCCGGACTTTTACCCGCACCCGGCAACTCCCCTGGAATGCCGGGAGACTCATATCTCGGCCGTATTCCTTGCGGGAGCGTGGGTCTACAAACTGAAGAAACCGGTCGACTTCGGGTTCCTGGATTTTCGCACCCTGGAGGCCAGGCGCTATTTCTGCGAACGGGAAGTCCTCCTCAATCAACGCCTGACTCACGAGGTCTACGAGCAGGTGGTGGCGATCGGCCGCGATGAGACGGGACGCTTCCGGCTTGATGGCGGGGAGCCCGTCGCCTACGCGGTAAAGATGCAGCGCCTGCCGGATGAGGTCTGCATGGTGGCGCTGCTGCGTCAGGGCATGGTCACCCGCGGCCATACGGAGCAACTGGGTGAACATCTGGCATCATTTTATGCCGAGGGGGCAAGCTCCCCTGAAATCAGCCATTTTGGTGATCCCCAGGTGATAGCCTTCAACCTGGAAGAAAACTTCCAGCAGCTGGAACCGTTTGTGGGAGGGGTCCTGGAACGCGAGCGGTGGGAGTTCATCCGTGAGGCAAGCCGGGCCTTTTTCCTCCATCGGCGGGAGCTGTTTGAAACGCGCCTGCGTAACGGCCGGATTCGCGATGGCCACGGGGACCTGCGCGCCGAGCATGTCTACCTCCACCGCGGGATTCAGATCATCGACTGCATTGAATTCAACGACCGATTCCGCTACGGTGACGTGGCCTCCGACCTGGCGTTTCTCCATATGGATCTGGAAGCCCTGGGGTATCCGGAAGTCAGCAGAGCGGTCCTGGCAGCTTACGTGAAACATGCCGATGACTTCGGACTCTACGCGGTGCTTGACTTCTACGCCACCTATCGAGCGTTGGTGAAGGTCAAGGTGGCCTGCCTCAGAGCAACGGAAATTGTGGAGCCGCAGGCCCGGCACAGCTCGGAGGCCACGGCGTGCGAATATCTCGCTCACGCCTACCGCTATGCCCTGCAGTTTAGCCGCCCAACCCTGTGGGTCTTTTCCGGCCTGCCCGCCTCAGGCAAGTCGGTACTCGCAGAAAAGCTGGCCCAGGCATTGTCGTTGCCGCTCTTCCAGTCCGACCGGTTGAGGAAGGAAGGTTCGGACCATGCCGTCGCGGAGGAAGCGGTTGTCCCCTTTGGGGAGGGCCACTATCGACTGCCGTGGCGCCAGCGGACCTATGCCCGGCTGTTTGCCCTGGCCCAGGATACCCTCAAAAATGGCCGCTCCGCCATCCTCGATGCGACCTTCTCCCGCGCCAAATGGAGGGAGGAAGCCCGACAGCTGGCGACGGACCTGGATACCAATATCATCTTTGTTGAATGCGTGTGCGGTGAGGAAACGCTCAGGACGAGACTGGCGCAACGCCAACCGGGATCGAGTCTCTCGGATGCCCGCCTCGAGCATCTGCCGGAGATGCTGGAAGCCTTCGAGCCGCTGACAGAAGTGGCGGCCGACACCCACCTCCGGCTGGACACCGAACAGCCGCCCCACGCTTCCTTCCTCGACCTGCTGGCCACCGGCTATGTCCGCCAATGCGCTCAAGTCAAACAAGTTTGCCAGCGGATGGCCAACTCTTCGTGCTAGGCTCAAGAACGCTCAAGGGCAAGGGCGATCAGGCGATCCAGGAGATTCGAAAACGACATTCCGACCGCGGCGGCGGCCTGGGGAAACAGGCTGGTCCGAGTCATCCCCGGAATGGTGTTGGTCTCCAGGACCACGATTTCCTGGCCTGAAACAATCATATCGGTGCGACTGTACCCCCTGCAGAATAATGCCCGATGAGCACGTCGGGCATAGTCCCGGGCCTTCGCCGTGAGTTCCGGCGAGAGCCTGGCAGGACAGATCTCCTCGGACGCACCGGGGGTGTATTTGGCCGCGTAATCAAAGAATTCGTGTGCCGCTCCGGGCACAATTTCGATCAACGGCAGCGCCTCGAGCGTATCGTTCCCCAGCACCCCGCCCGTTATTTCGATACCGGGTATGAACTTTTCCACCAGGCAGCGGCGATCGAACCGCCAGGCATCTTCGAGTGCTTTGGAAAGCTGGTCGGTTCGCCGCACAATGCTCAAGCCAATGCTCGATCCCTCATGTTCCGGTTTCACCACCACCGGCAGCCCCAGTTCCTCCAGCACCCTTGCCGCCGCTTGCGCCGCGGTTCGGTCCAGCACCACCGAGGGTGCCACCGGCAGGCCAGCCTGTTGGTACAGGTGTTTGCTGAGGACTTTGTTCATGGCAATCGCACTGCTCAACACCCCGCTCCCCTGATAGGGAATACCAAGCAGCTCCAGGAAGCCCTGGATGGTGCCGTCCTCTCCCAGGCGACCATGAAGGATGATCAGCGCAACGTCAATCCGGGCAGCCTCCTGGGCGAGCCGGGGCAAATCGTCGCGGGGATCGTAGCGCAGGACTTCATAGCGTCCCTGGTCGAGCTCCTGAAAAACCTGCTCCCCGCTGCTCAAGGAGACCTCGCGTTCCGCTGATTTTCCGCCGGCCAGCAGTGCTACGGTCAGTTTCTTGTGTGCCATGATTCCCCCGTCGCTTGTCATGAAATGTTTGCAGATGCGGCTGAACACAATCGGGCCAGGTCCTCCGGAACGATCGTCAGATGTTCGAAGAGTTTGGTTTCGAGTCGGCGATAGAGCTCGAACTTGCTCTGGAGCCACTGCCGATGTTCGCCGGTCTTGGCATAACGGCCAATCAGATCGGAGAAACGCTCCTCCAGGGGGACAATCTGATCGTGTTTGACCCGCTTGTCCGCATAGTTCACCACCAGTGACTCGGTAATCGGTCCCGCCAGCGCCGAAGCCTCCAGGACCACGTGCTCCCTGACAATAGGCGAGAGCATGGGGTATCCCCAGTTCTCGAGCATCGTGGCGCCCAGATCCTCATGTCGTTCCCTGGTTGCCAGGCTCTCGGCCTTGGCAATATCGTGCAGCAGAGCCCCCGCTTCAAGGAGCCTCAGATCCAGGCGATGGCTGTTGCGATTCAGCAGATGCGCCAGGAAAAGTGCTACCTGGGCAACAACGAGGCTGTGTTGGCGGATGTGCTCCGGCATCTCGATCCTGGTCATCAGCGCCAGGCATTGACTGCGCGAGGGCACTGCCATCGTCCGGTTTTCTTTCATTTTTTATCCAAGCTCCCAATCAGGCTCCGAAAAATCACGAGACCAAGTATACTCTTCGCGCGAAAGTTTGTCAGCTCCGGCTTTTGTCAAGACAGCTCAAACTGCCCATCCAGAAGAAGTGATTTTTTGCGAAAAGCCGAGAAAATCAGAGTTCGCTCAAAGAGCAGTCGCACAAGAGATTGTCCGAAACAGGATAACCCATTGTAATTACAATTGAAGTGATCTCACAAAAAAATCATTGGTTCTCAGCAGCTTACCCCTTGTTGGAGGCTAACATCAATTCTTTCTGACATATTTCTTCCAAGAAGCAGGGAAAGGCTTTCTTTCCGAGAAAGGGGATTATCAGCTTTGACCTGCCTCCAGGTCCGGGATATGAAGAACCCAACCTTGGGGGAGAGTGCTGACGAAAGAGGATTTTGGGCTTTCGAGTTGTCCGTTCATCCACTAATTTCACATGTTTTTTTCTGGGGTTGAGGTGCGGGTTGAGGTTGGCCTGCCTGGTGTCGTGGCCGGGAGCGAATGGGACGTCGTTATGGACCAGAAATGGCAGAAGATCAGGAAAGACCTTCAGAGCACTCTTCCCAAAGGCCAGTACGACCTTTGGGTGTCAACCATTGATTTTTTGGGCGTCCAGGAATCTCGCCTGCTCCTTGGCTGCCGGAACCGGTTTCATGTCGAGTGGGTGCGGGAGAGGCTCGAAGAGCGTCTGCTGAAAATTGCCGCTCATCACTTTCCCCAGGTTTGCCAGGTGGGATATGAGATCCTTCACGACCAGCAGGTTGAGCCCGAGGAACTGACGGAAGGCCCGGTCCAGACCAATTTTAACGATCTGATTCGCCGCTCGACCCCGGCCTTCAACCCACGCTTCACGTTTGACCAGTTTGTCGTCGGGAATTGCAACCACTTTGCCTATGCCGCCTCCATGGCAGTCGCCAGCGGTCAGCAGTTTTACAATCATTCCGTATACCTGCTCTCAGATGCGGGACTGGGTAAGAGTCATCTTTCCCATGCCGTCGGCAATTATCTGCTACAACAGCAGCCCCAGGTATCGGTGCAGTATGTCACGGCCGAGCAGTTCGCCAACGCGATGGTAGCCTCCCTTAAGAACGGCAGCATCGAAGCCTTCAAGAACCGGTTTCGCAGCAGCTGCGACGTGCTCCTGTTGGAAAAGATTGAATTCTTGAGCGGCAAGGAAAAGCTTCAGAGCGAGCTCGTCTATACCCTGGATGAGCTCCTGGATCGAGGGAAAAAGGTAATCTGTACAGGAAGTTATTATCCCAAGGATATTCCGGCGCTGAACAGGGCCCTCCAGTCACGACTGACCGGCTTTCTGGTGGCACCCATTGACCGCCCGGATTTCAAGACTCGGGTAGAAATCATCAAGCGCAGGACTCGCTTTGAAAATGTGGCCATCCCCGTTGACGTGATGGAGTTCCTGGCCGAACGCGTCACCAGCGATGTGCGTCAACTCGAAAGCTGCATTGTTGGCATCATTGCCAAGACCAGCATGCTGGGGGTCCCCATTTCCCTGGGACTGGCCCAGGAAGTCACCCAGACCATGCTGGACTATCTCCCCAAGATCACCGTGAGCCACATTCAGGAGGTGGTGTGCGAGAGCTTCAAGATTTCCATGGAAGACTTGCATTCCAGGTCGCGTCGCAAGGAGATTGCCACCGCCAGAAAGGTCGCCATGTTCCTCTGTCGCCAATACACCACCCAATCCCTGGTGTCCATTGGCCAGTCGTTCAAACGCAGCCACAGTTCCGTTGTGCATGCGGTGCATGAGTTGAACAACGAAATGAAAGCGCAGAGCAGTAAATTGAAGCGTCAAGTGGAGTATGTGATTCGGCGACTGGAGATCGACTGCCTGTCCCGCTCGCCCTGAACAGCCCCCAGAACTTTCTGCTGCTATTTGCCGCGATTGACCCGCTCTCTCAGGACTCCGGAGCATTTGAAAGTGACCACCTTCCGCGGTGCCAGCAGAATCGGATCGCCTGTTTGCGGGTTGCGCCCGCGGCGTTGGGATTTGTCTTTCACGCTGAATTTGCCGAACCCGCTGAGCAGCACATCATCGCCCCGTTCCAGCGTGCTCTTCATGATTTCGAAAAGAGTCTCAACAATTTGCGCCGATTCTGTTTTCGTGAAGATGTTCTTGGCAAATAGATTTTCCACGATATGGGCCTTGGTCACAGTCATGGTATTTCCTTTTTCCTGGTTGAATCCGGTTTCCCCCAAAAGACCCTTACCACCCCATAATCGGTCTTTTAATTTTGTTGAGTATTCTTAGCTACTAAAGGATGTTCGCCGGTTTTTCAATAAAAAAATGGCGAACCTCGGCTTCAGGGAACTGAAGATGCTCGAAAAACCCGATACCGGGGGCCGCCAGGGTGATCGAGAGTTGGGGAAAGCCCTTGGAGGAAAGGTTCAGGTCAGGTCCACGGTGGGCGCCCGGTTCAGCATGTTCTGAGGGGCGGCCGTAGCAGCAAGCAAGGGCCGCTCTTTAGGCGACAAACTCCTTGAGGAACATCTCGTGGTTCACCGCTGCCGGACCTTGGTGCCGGGGCGGGCGGATGACGCAGCGGTCTAGACGGCGTCGTCTTCGTCGTTGTTGACATCAGTGGTCAACGGTCCCAGCTCTTTGTGCTTGAGTTCGAGCCGCTTCCACCGGCCCCGGTCGTTGATGAGCTTTTCCATTTCCCGGCGCACTTCCGCCTGGGAGATCAACTCGGATAACAGGATCCGCTTATAGCTGATGTTGCGCAAATCGTTTTCGAGAAACTCATCGCGCTCCTGCTTCAGCTTGAGGTTTTGCATGAAGAGTTTTTCTTCCAGGTTTTCATTTTCGATGAGCAGTCCGATGAACATGTCGGCAAGGCGGCTCCGTCTCAGTCCCATCATGCCGATGCCCGCTGCTTTCTGGCGGTATTGATCGACCTTGCCTTCGAGGAAGCTGATACGCCGCAGCAGTTCCGCCTTTTCCTTCTCGAGCTTCTCCTTCTCATCATCCCAAAAACGCTTGAGCGCCTTTTCAATGGAAAGCATTTCCTCGCGGTCGGTCACGGTTTGAGCGGCATATCGGCCTACCGTTCTCCGATACCCCAGGTAATAGCCCACAGTGAAGATGAGTAAAACGCACGAGGTGATCGCGAAGATTTGATAGACAATAGGTGGAATCATCGCACTTTAACCCCCTTATCTTGTGGCCCCGCCCGAATGATTCTCGATCCTTGATCAGACCCGCTCCCGTCGACCTCCAGGATCGAATTTCCGGTTGCCGGTTTCAAGTTTCAAGTTTGACCTTTCCAACGCTCATCCCATCCGGCTGATTTTGACCGCGCACAGCTTTCCGCACATGCTGCAGGCTTCCCGATCCTGGCTCACCTGGAGGCGCCGCCTGACCAGTTCGGGATCGAGTGCTTCGGCGATCATCCCTTCCCAATTCAGGCTCTGGCGGCATTCGGACATCCGGCGATCGGCATCCATTGCCCCTGGCAGGCCCTTGGCAATATCCGCAATATGCCCGGCAATCCGGGAAGCCATGACGCCGGCATAGACGTCCTCGGGGTTGGGCAGTCCCAGATGCTCGGCCGGGGTGACGTAGCAGAGATAGTCTGCTCCGGCCGCCCCGGCGATAGCCCCACCAATGGCGGACACGATGTGATCGTAACCGGCCCCGATATCCGTGGGCAGCGGGCCGAGGATGTAAAAGGGAGCACCATCACAAAGCCGCTTTTGGAGCAGAATATTGGCCTGGATCTGGGGCAGCGGCACATGACCGGGACCTTCGATCATGACCTGAACCCCGCGGGCACGCGCCCGCCTCGCCAGTTCCCCCAGGATCAGCAACTCCTGCAACTGCGCCCCGTCGGTGGCGTCACAGATGCTGCCCGGGCGAAATCCGTCTCCCAGACTGAGGGTAACATCATATTTGTGGGCGATCTCCAGCAGATCGTCAAAGTACTCGTAGAGTGGGTTTTCTTTCCGATTCTTGCGCATCCAGTGCATGTGAATGGAGCCTCCGCGGCTCACACAGGGCATGATCCGTTCATAGGATTCCAGCCGTTTCACCGCTTCCTGGGTAACACCACAGTGGACCGTGATGTAATCAAGCCCTTCCCGGCATTGCTTGTCGATGCTCTTCAGGAGCAGGTCCGAGTCCATCTCGTCCAGGGCCTGGTGGCGGAACATCATTTCGGTGGCCAGGGTGTAGATGGGGACCGCTCCCACCATCACCGGCGACTGTTCCAGGAAAAACCGGCGAAACTCGGCCAGGTCACCCCCGGTGGACAGATCCATGATCGAGTCTGTCTTGGCGTCCAGGGCCGCTTTGAGTTTCTCGGTTTCCATCTCCAGGCTGCAGCATTCGCCACTCGTCCCCAGGTTGGCGTTTACCTTGGTTTTCAGCCCCTGACCAATGGCCTTCAGGGTGGGGAAAGCATGGTTGCGATTTTTGGGCAGAACCGCTCGGCCTGCAGCAATCAGGTCGCGTAACGCGTCAGCGGTAATGGGCTCGCCGGCAACTGCCAGTTGCATCTCTTCGGTAACGATTCCCGCTTTGGCATGATCAAGTTGTGTCACCATAACATCCTCCACTTGCGCTGGTGCGGAGCAGCCTGGCAATGGCCGTGGTCGACGTCGCCACTTTCAGAAACAAAAAAAGGCCGTTTGGAAAAACGGCCCTGTGACAGCTACCTTGCCGCGTGCCGATTCCTCCGCCAGTATTAATCTGGATCAGGTTCCAAGGGTATGATCTCAGCCCTCGTGACAAGAGCACCCCTTCGGCTATAGAACCCCTTTTATCTATCCCAGTTTCCAAAACGTCTTGTGAAAACTACCCCAGAATCGCTGAAAAAGCAACCGCTACCTTGCCGACTCCAGCCTCAGTGTTCCTGCGCGTCGATAACCGCGAGGGAGGTGGCGTTGACGATATCTTCCACATCGCAGTTGCGCTGTATGACATGAATTGCGCGGCTGGTTCCGGTGAGGATGGGACCGATGGCCTTGGCGCCGCCAAGCCGGTCCATCAGTTTATAGGCAATATTGCCGGCATCCAGCGTGGGAAAAATGAGAATATTGGCCTTGCCTTTCAATTCATTGAAGTCATAGACCCGGTTCAGGATGTCCGGCATCACCGCGGTATCGGCCTGCATTTCCCCATCGATCCTGAGGTCCGGCCGCCGTTTCCGGACAATCTGCACTGCTCGGGCGACTTTGTCGCTCATGGGATGACGGGTGCTGCCGAAGTTGCTGAACGACAGCATGGCGACGCGCGGCTTGATTTCCAGGAGCCGTTTCACGGTATCAGCGGCGCAGATGGCGATCTCGGCCAGCTGTTCGGCATTGGGGTCGATGTTCACGGTAGTATCGGCAAAAAACATCACCTCTTTCGGAAAAACCATCATGTACATGCCGGCAATCACCGAGGTTGTTTCCTCCAGGGGGAGGGTTTGCAGGGCCGGCCGGATGGTTTCCGGGTAGTGTTTGTTGATGCCCCCCACGAGCCCGTCGGCATCGCCCATTCTCACCATCATGGCGCCAAAATAGTTGCGATTCACCGTCAACAATTTGGTCGCTTCCTTGCGGGTAATACCCTTGCGGGAGCGCAGGCGGTGGAATTCGGTCACGTAGTCGTCAAAGCGTTCAAAACGCCGGGGATCAATGATCACCGCGCCCTCCAGTTGGAGATCCAGTTCGGCAATGGTGTTTTCGATGACCGCCCGTTCTCCCAGCAAAATCGGGCGGGCAATCCCTTCGTCGAGGATCACCTGGCAGGCTCGCAGGATCTTCGCTTCATTGCCCTCCAGAAAGACAATCCGTTTAGGGTCGCGTTGCGCCTTGTGGATGATCCGGCGCATGATTTCCTGAGAACGGCTCAGGCGGCTCTCCAGCAGATCCCGATAGCCATCCCAGTCGTAAAGGGGCTTGCGGGCCACTCCGGACGCCACCGCCGCCTTCGCTACCGCCACGGCTTCCCAGACCAGCACTCGCGGGTCGAAGGGTTTGGGGATGATGTATTCCGGTCCGAATCGCAGGACCTGCCCGCCGTAGGCTTTAAGGACCGAATCAGGGATATCTTCTTTGGCCAGATCGGCGAGGGCGCGGACCGCGGCAATCTTCATCTCGTCGTTGATGGCCGTGGCTCTGACATCGAGGGCGCCCCGGAAAATCGAGGGAAAGCCGAGCACGTTATTCACCTGGTTGGGGAAATCGGAACGGCCGGTTGCCATGATCAAATCATCCCGCACGCCGGTGGCTTCAAGATACTCGATCTCCGGATCAGGATTGGCCATGGCAAAAACGATGGGCCGGTCTGCCATCTGCTTGACCATGTCCCTGGTCACCACGCCGGCAGTCGACACCCCGGCGAAGACATCCGCTCCCTTCATCACCTCAGCCAGGGTCATGGGCTCGTGGCCGTTGGCAAGCCGTTCCTTATAGGGATTCATCCCGTTCTTGCGCCCATGGTAGATGAGGCCGTTGGAATCCACCAGGTACAGGTTCTCACGCCTGACCCCCAGCTTGAGATACAGCTCGGCGCAGGCGATTCCGGCCGCGCCGGCCCCCGAGAAGACCACCTTCACCTCCTCAGTGCTCTTCCCCTGCAGTTCGAGTGCATTCAACAGGGCGGCTCCCGAGATGATCGCGGTGCCATGCTGGTCGTCGTGAAAAACAGGAATGGCCATGATCTCCTTGAGCCGGGCTTCGATGTAGAAGCATTCCGGGGCCTTGATGTCCTCGAGGTTGATGCCGCCAAAAGTGGGCTCGAGCATGGCAACCGCTTTGATGATCTCATCCGGATCGGTGGAGGCGAGTTCGATATCGAATACATCGATGTCGGCGAAGCGTTTGAAGAGGACCGCTTTTCCCTCCATGACCGGTTTGGCGGCCAGCGGCCCAATATGGCCCAGACCCAACACCGCCGTACCGTTGGTCACCACGGCAACGAGGTTTCCTTTGGCTGTATAGTCAAAAACCCGGTCCGCATTCCGATCGATTTCCCGGCAAGGTTCGGCAACCCCCGGGGTGTAAGCCATGGCGAGGTCCCGCTGGGTGATACAGGCCTTCGTTGATTTTACCTCGATCTTCCCCGGGCGTTCCTGAGTATGGTACTGCAGGGCGTCTTCCTTGCGAATCATGTTTCGGTCCTCCCGCAATGGCGCAGATTGAACGATGGTTTTTCCGAAATCCACATGTAACCCTCTTGACTAGAGGGGACAAGGGGGAGTGAGGAAGACAGGAGGATTTCAAGCTGACTTCCAGGCTGCCAGGGCATGACCCCCGGGAGCCGTCCACAGACTTGCACCAATCATAACCCTGAGGCAAGCAGGAGGCGGGAAGAAAGAACGAAGAGCACGAAGAAGGAGAATGGCTTCTTCGTGCTTTGCAGGGTCAAACGGGGCCGCTCTTCCTATTGAACAGCATCAATGCCCGGACCTCTCCCCTTTGGTCAGGCATGCCCCAATATTCGCATCCGTTCTTCCGCGGCCGCTATGCGCTCGACCTCCAGCGCAGAACGCCGCTGCCGCAGATTCGCCAGTTCCTCCTCGAGCGCTGCTCTTGCCGCCTCATCAGGATCACTATCCGCGTTCAACTGCTGCAATTTGGCCTTTATGCCCTGGGCTTGCCGGCTGAGTCCCCGGATCTGCCCGAGGATCGTTTCTTCGCGGTTGGTGAGGACCGTGGCTTTTTGATGACACCCGTACCCTTCCCCATGGCCATCACGGTCAGGAGCAACCGTGTGGCAGCACCCACAATCGTCACCCCCGATTATCGGTCGCTCAAATCTCATGTCCATCACCCCCATTCCGACGGTCTGTCTCTATTTGTTGATTCCAGGCAGCTTCGCCTGCCGGGACAATGAACCCGGCACTAATCAAAGCTGTACTGATAAACTAATGCCTCGGATCGCATTGCGGAAGCTCAGCTCGCACAATTTGTGGTGGAAAGCAGCGCAAAGTGGCCGGTTCTTCGGGCGGCGAAAGGGCATGCGCTGAAGAGGCGGATGGAGTGATTCCTTCCGTCGATTTCAGCAGCCCCGGTGAACTTGATTTCTGATGCGGAATTCTATTCTACAGGCATTCTCTCAGGCGGCCACGAGGCACATGCCGCGGTACTTGCAGGCGACTTGATCGCAAAAGGCCTCCGCTTTGCCGAAGCAATCAAAGTTCCCTTCGGCCAGTTGGCGTTTGCGATACAACGGCGTGAGCGCGTCCCTCAAACACGCCCGGCAGAGACCATGAGAATACCCATCTTGTTCCGGGTTCCCTTGCCCCCAGGTGATTTTGCAGCGAATGCATTGATACTGCATGGGACGGTCCTCGCCTTTCGCCGGGTGTTCTCCTCACCAACTCCGCCTGCCACTCCCACCAGAGGAATGACAGGCACATCTGCGACGGGTCTCGCCATCATCACTTTGCAATTCATGTACCAGAAATCGGTTCGTTCAGTGGATGCCGATCTGAGGACGATCGCACTCTTCCTGGGCAACCCGCCGGTTACCATTCTTGCCCACAGCCGGGACGCTTTTTGCCCACGGCAGGAACAAATGGGCGCCCCATTGCCTCAAATCCAGGGGTGAAAGCGCCAGGGTCTGGTTGCGATCAGGCGGTGGCGAGACCCAGCTCCTGAAGGTGGCCGAGTCGCGCCCCCCATCAGGTACTGACGGGTCCATCCCCGTTTGCTGTCACGCTGAGGCAGATGAGTTCGGTCGCATCCGGCCAGCTCAATTCCGCCACCTGCGCGGGCGCAAGCCGATCACCATCGAGGAGTACCGCTCTGCAATTCCTCCATAAATCACCAGGTCGAGTGGCCAGAAAGTCATGCAAGGTTTCTTTTTCTATCCATACTCCTCGCCTGAGGAAAAGGGAGGCGAATTCCGCGAGCACCAGATTGAACAGCTTGAGCGTAATCATGCCCGGTTCGGGCGTCACCGTGTTCAGGGTTTCCGCGGCGGTAATTTGAGAACGCATGGCCGCATAGTAGCTCCCTCGGCGCAGGGTGGCCCCAACCAGGCCGGGCATGGCTGAGGAGAGCCCCAGGGTCGAGCCATCTCGGATCACCGCTGCATCCAGGTCGTCGACCGCCTTGCCGTCAAGAAAGACCGTCTGGATTTGGTCGATCTGTTGCGAATTCAATCCGAATTCCTCGACGAAGGTGGCATGAACGGATTTTCCAACCTGGGCCTGCACCCTGACCCCGGATTGCAGGAGAGGATAGAAACCGGGCAGGTAGTCTTCCGCTATAAAGAGTTGCAGATGGGGCGTTACACTCGTTATCAAAGTCTTCTCCTTCATTGTGCAGCAGGGTTCCCTGCGCGCCTTCATCACCGGGGGCACGGGGGTCTCCCGGTCGGCTGTGGTCCGTGCGGCCAGGAACCGCATTCCCGCTCATCTTACCTCGAGCCCGGCATTCGTCAAGAGCCGGGTATCCAAGAGCGAACAGGCTGGAACGCCCGTCTGTTCTCGGTGTTCCCACCAGGAACCGGGAGATAGCGCCGGCGGCAAGGGTCGCTTTTCCGCCAAGGCGCGGGACGGAGTCTTCCGGAGGCAACCACGGTCGGTTGTGGCCATCGGACCTCTCCAGCTCCGGAATGAACCCCTGAGGCCGGGCGTGATCCCCCTGAGGACGGTTGAAATGCGGGTGGTGAGGGTTTATATTCATTCTTACCTCGGGGAGGGGATGAACGAGGCACCGGCTCACGCCGAGCGGTGATGTGGAAGAAAGCAGGGTTGTTGCAACCATGGCTGATGACAGCTTCAAACTGCCGGATCAGGAACAGCTGGAAAAAGAGCTGAGCGAATACCTTTCGAAGAAGTACGGATATCGGATCAAGGTTGTTTCTCCCATGATGCTGCCCCAATCCGACGATTCCCAGCAAGAGAAGAAGAAGCCATCCCGCGCCGAGAGCATCAAGTTCGACATGAAACCCGAGGAGTTGGAGCGTTACCTCGACCAATATGTCGTGAAGCAGGAGGCCGCCAAGGCGGTACTGGCCACCAAGATCTGCACTCACTACAATCGTATCCGCTATCAGCGCCACAAGCGCCGGGCGAACCATGGGGAGACGGTGGGGCGGATCAAGAACAATGTCCTCTTGATCGGCCCGACAGGTGTTGGGAAGACCTATCTGGTCAAGCTGATTGCCAATAAACTGGGCATTCCGTTCGTAAAGGGCGATGCCACCAAGTTCAGCGAAACGGGCTATGTCGGTGGCGATGTCGAGGATCTGGTCAGGGAATTGCTGGTAGAGGCCGGGGACGACCAGGAACTGGCGGAACACGGGATCATTTATATCGACGAAATTGACAAAATCGCTTCCTCACGGCACCTCATCGGTCCGGATGTATCACGGACCGGGGTCCAACGGGCGCTCTTGAAACCCATGGAAGAGACCGAGGTGGACGTAAAGGTTCCCCATGATCCCATTTCCCAGATCCAGGCAATTGAACACTATCGTAAGACGGGCAAACGGGAAAAGCGCACTATCAATACGCGCAACATCCTGTTCATCATGAGCGGCGCCTTCAATGACCTCGCTCCGATTATCAAGAAACGGCTGCAGAAACAGGGGGTTGGTTTCGGTGCTCAAATCCACAGCCGGGACAACGATCAGCAGTTTCTGCGGCATGCCAAGGCTGAGGATTTTGTCGAATACGGCTTTGAAAGTGAATTCGTCGGGCGTCTGCCGGTCACGGCCGTCCTTGAACCTCTCGAAATTGACGATCTCTGCGAGATTCTGAAGAATCCCAATAATCCCATCATTCTAGGAAAAGTGGAAGACTTCCGGAGTTACGGCATCGACATCAAGTTCGATCCCGGCGCCCTGCGCCTTTTTGCCGAAATGGCCTACCAGGAGAAGACGGGAGCGCGGGGGCTGGTGAGTGTCATCGAAAGGGTGCTGCTGCCCTATGAAAAATGCCTCCCAACCTCCACCATTCGATATCTTCTGGTCACCAGCAAGATCGTCCAGGACCCTTTGGGCGAATTACGCCTCATGTTGGAGAATCCCCACCACCCTGAGAGGCTGCAAGCCTATCTGAACATTATCGAAGACGAGAAGGCCGGCGCCCGGGAGCGGGTGACGGAGCAGGCGAAACGATATCTGGCCGGTTATCCGCAGGTATTCACGCCGAATCGGCTCGAACTGGTGGCGGAACAACACCTGCGGCTCAGTTTGCCGATTGAGAGCATCATGGACGAAGTGGTCCTGCTCTATAACCAGATCCGGGAATTTGAGGGCGATTTTCAGAAGAATTATCGGTTCACGCTCCACTTCGATGAAGAGGCTGTTAATCAGATTATTGAGGAGGCTCTGCAACGCGATTCCACGGCCTCAGCAATCTGCCTCGGGATTTCTCGAGACTTTGATTATGGCTTCAAACTCATCCATGATCGTTGCGGCCAGACCGATTTCATCATGCCCCGCAAGGCAGTACTGCAACCGGGTGTCTACCTGGATGAATTGATCCGGGAGAATTATCGCAAGCATCCTCTCGATACCCCCAACCCCCAACAACCAGCCTGACCAGGAAACGCCCTACATGATCGGTATCTCGAAACTCTACTGCGGTACGGTGGAACCCTCTGACGCCCTGCGCTACGGGCGCCAGAGCGAGCATTTGCCTTCTCATCTGCTCCAGTTTTCCCAAGACAAGAAGCCGGTGGTAGTGTGGAATGTCACTCGCCGCTGCAACCTCAGATGTGTTCACTGTTACGCCCATGCCCGCGACGAGGCTTTCCCGGACGAGCTCACGACCCGCGAGGGCAAGCAGGTTCTCGACGACCTGGCGGGATTCGGCTGCCCCGTCGTGCTGTTTTCCGGTGGCGAGCCGCTGGTACGCCCGGATCTGACGGAACTGGCATCCTATGCGGTGGAGAAAGGCATGCGGGCGGTCATCTCCACCAACGGCACCCTGATCACCCCTGCCGTTGCTCGCCAGCTCAAAATGATCGGGCTGTCCTATGTCGGAATCAGTCTTGACGGCATGGAAGAGGTGAACGATCGCTTCCGGGGAGTGAAGGGTGCCTTCACCAGAGCCCTGGACGGCATTGCCGCCTGTCAGGAGGCAGGGATCAAGGTCGGCCTTCGGTTCACCATGAATCGACTCAATGCCACGGAAATCCCGGCGATCTTTGACCTGCTCGAAGCCCGTGACATTCCCCGGGTCTGTTTCTACCACCTGGTCTACGCCGGGCGAGGCAGCGAGCTCATCCACGAGGACCTCTCCCACGAGGAAACCCGGAGGGTGGTGGATCTGATCATTGACCGTACGCACGATCTGCATCAGCGAAATAAACCCAAAGAGGTTCTGACGGTCGATAATCATGCCGATGGCCCGTATCTGTATCTGCGCATGCTCCGGGAACAGTCATCACGGGCGCACGAAGTCCTGGAACTGCTGCAGATGAATGAGGGCAATAACTCGGGACGAGGCATCGGGTGCATCAGCTGGGATGGGAAGGTCCACGCCGACCAGTTCTGGCGCCATTACAGTTTCGGTAATGTCAGGGAACGCCCATTCAGTGAAATCTGGATGGATCTTTCCCACCCGCTCATGAAGCAGCTTAAAGACAAGAAACTGCATGTGAAAGGCCGCTGCCGCCACTGTCGCTGGCTTGACGTGTGTGGCGGCAATTTTCGGGTGCGGGCGGAAGCGGCCACCGACGACCTTTGGAATCCCGATCCCGCCTGTTACCTCACTGACGAAGAAATCGCCTGACAATGACCGCTTCAGGAGCATGATCGCGATGTATTTCCCTGCCTATCGTCCCAGAAGACTCCGTCGCACCGAGAACCTGCGGCGCATGGTTCGCGAAACAGTCCTTACGATCGATCAGTTGGTTTATCCGCTCTTCGTCGTCCCCGGGCAAGATTGTAAGAATCCCGTTCCGTCCATGCCGGATGTCTACCAGTTCTCCGTCGATCGGCTCATGGCGGAAGTGGCGGAGGTGGTGAGTCTGAACCTGCCGGCAGTGTTGCTCTTCGGCCTGCCGCGGGCCAAGGATGCCGTGGGCAGTGAAGCCTACGCCGAAGACGGCGCGGTACAGCAGGCGACACAGGCCATCAAGAACCAGTATCCCGACCTGGTGGTCATCACCGATGTCTGCCTTTGCGAATATACCAGCCATGGTCACTGTGGTCTCCTGCAGGGCCGGCAGGTGGATAATGACGCAACCCTGGAGGTCCTGGCCAAAGTCGCGCTTTCTCATGCACGGGCCGGGGCTGATATTGTCGCGCCCTCTGACATGATGGACGGACGGGTCAGGGCCATCCGCCAAGCGCTCGACGGGGATGGTTATGAACAGGTGAGCATCCTTGCTTACTCGGCCAAATACTGTTCGGCCTTTTACGGACCATTCCGGGACGCGGCCGATTCGGCTCCCCAGTTCGGTGATCGCCGTGCCTATCAAATGGATATGGGCAATGCCGCTGAGGCCCTGCGTGAGATCGCGATGGACCTCGAGGAGGGTGCCGACATGGTCATGGTCAAACCGGCGCTCCCCTATCTGGACATCATTCGCCGCGCCAGGGAACGGTTCGACTGGCCCCTTGCCGCCTATAACGTGAGCGGTGAGTATTCCATGATCAAAGCCGCCGCCGCTCAGGGCTGGGTGGATGAGGAACGGGTCATGATGGAGGTTCTGACGGCCATCCGGCGGGCAGGAGCCGACCTCATCCTCACCTACTTTGCCAAAGCAGCGGCGAAGGTGCTTCAGCAAAGTTGAGGTTGGGATTTTGCCCCCTGCCCCTGCTTTTACCGGAAAAACACCTTAACCCCGGTTCCCGAGTTCCAGCCGGGGAGCCCGGGCAACGGCATAAACCCCCGCGGTATGGTGAAGAAGGAGCATAGTGAAACCGGATCATACGAACAGGAAAGAGGCGACTCTGCGGCTGGTCGCCTGGGAAGTCACCCGTACCTGTAACCTGGCCTGTGTTCACTGCCGGGCCGCCGCCCTCGACCGCCCTTACGAGAATGAGCTGACCACCGCTGAGTCGTTCCAACTCCTGGATGAGATTGCCACCTTTGCCAGCCCTATCATCATTCTGACCGGAGGTGAGCCCCTCCTGCGCCCGGATATTTTCGAGCTTGCCGCCTATGGCAACCAGAAGGGGTTCCGGATGACCATGGCGGTGAACGGGACCTTGCTCACCCGTGAAAACACCAGGAAGCTTCAGGAAGTCGGGATTCAGCGCCTTAGCATCAGCCTTGATGGCGCTTCGGCAGCCTCCCACGATGCCTTTCGGCAGGTCCCGGGAGCTTTCGCGGGTGCCCTGCGCGGAGTGCACTGGGCGAAGGAGGCCGGTCTCGATTTTCAAATCAATACGACCGTCACCCGCCAAAACCTGCAGGAACTCCCGGCCATTCATGCCCTGACGATCTCCCTCGGGGCGGTGGCCCATCACATTTTCCTGCTGGTTCCCATGGGGCGCGGCAAGGACTTGGCGGAACAGGGCATCACTGCGCAGCAGTACGAAGAAACCCTGCACTGGTTTTATGACCAGCGGGAGCGGGCGCCGCTGCAGCTGAAAGCGACCTGCGCCCCTCACTATTACCGCATCCTCCGGCAGCGAGCTCATGAGGAAGGACGGAAAGTGGACGTCAAGACCTTCGGCCTGGATGCCATGACCCGCGGCTGTCTTGGGGGAGTGGGTTTTGCCTTCATCTCTCATGTCGGACAGGTCCAACCCTGCGGATATCTTGAACTGAATTGTGGGAACGTGCGGGAACGGCCCTTCCGGGAAATCTGGGAGAGGGCTGAGGTTTTCCGGGATCTGAGGGACTTCCGCAAATACGAAGGCAAGTGCGGACGCTGTGAATATTCCGGGGTATGTGGGGGATGTCGCGCCAGGGCCTATGAAAGTACCGGCAATTATCTCGCGCCGGAGCCATTGTGCCTCTACCAGCCTCGCGTGAATGGATAGTGAAGAGTGAAGGGGGAAAGCGAGGGGGGTGGGTAGGTGGCAGGCGTTGGGCCCAAACCGATTCAAGCCAGTGGCCGCATTGGACTGGTGAGACCGCAGTGGGCGCAGGTGCTCCGGCAAAGCCTGTCCCTGCTTCTGGTTGCGACAGCGGTCGGTCTCGGTGTGAACGCCCTGCGGCCGGACAGACTACCGCTCGTTGCAGACTGGTCGCTCACAGAGCAGCTGAGTTCCGTACCAGGTGGAGAAGCCTTGGCGATCACCCTGGAAGAGGCCCAGATGCTCTATTTTGGTCAGCAGGCCGTCTTTCTTGACGCACGTACCGCCGAAGCATTCCAGGCGGGACATATCGAAGGGGCCAGGAATCTTGCGTGGGACGCCTTTGACGAGCTCTATCCCGAAGTCATGGCCAACATCTCCACCGATACCGTGATCATTACCTATTGTGACGGGGAAACCTGCAGCCTGAGCAAGGACCTTGCGCTCGCCCTGATAGCCAAAGGCTTTCCGCAGGCACGGGTGCTGCCCGATGGCTGGCGGCAGTGGCAGGAAGCCAGCCTTCCCACCGGGCCTTAATTTCCCCGTCCTCACCAGCAACTACTCTGCGACCTCCCCTTCCTCATCGTCGCTTCCGGGCGGCTGCTTGCCCCTGGAGGTCCCGGTAGCAGGACTGGTAACCTTGATGATATGGATTTGAACCTTTTGGGGTTCATCGGACGGTACATCCGTCTGGATCGTTAGCGTGGTCTGCTGCCGTCCTTCCTCTCCTGTTGGCAGGCTTTGGTCCTTAGGAGTGATGCTCAGACTGAAGCCGCCTTCGTTGGGCAGGGGCTCCTGGGCGACGGTGATGAGGTTTGCATCGTAGGTGAGTTTCTTGATCTGGAAAGGTTTCTTAAGATTGCTGACGACCTTCACCTTTCCCGACCGGACCGGTTGCTGGGCACCGAACTGCCCGACCAGCAGCGTCATTGGCTTGACCGAGACTTCACCCTCCAGGTATCCGCTGACTCGAATCAGGATCTCCGGCTTTTCGGGAAGGTTTGTCGAACACTTGAGAAACCCGTTGTAGTTGCCCCGCTTGACGAGGTTGACGACCTTCAGACGATAGTGCTTCCCTGCTTCTACCGTTTCCAGCTGATGGCGCACCTTGTCTTCCAGGTTGCTCTCGACTCCCACGATCTTGAATGATTTGATCGTTCCCACCAGATCGACGGTTTTTTCCGGCTGTTGGTCGGCCATTCCGCGGAAATTGAGACTGGTGCCCGGCCGGACCTCAACAACCATCTTGATCTTTCCCTGGATGGTCAGGATGGTTCGTGGATTCTGAGGATCATTAGAAAAAATGGTAGCCGTTTTCTTAAAATTGCCCTGGAACCCTTTGAGGTTCACCTTAAGGGCTATCTTGCCTTCCTTTCCGGGAGGAATGGTACGGTCAAAACTGGCCACGGTACACCCACAGCTGGGCCGGACCTGGTCGATTACCAGATCGGCTTTGCCAGCATTCTTGACCTTGAAATCACGAGCTACCTCGGCTCCTTCAAGGGCTTCTCCAAAATCGAACACCTGTTCCGAAACCTGAATCACTGGAGCATCCTGGGACGTAGCCATCTTGGGTGATTTGGAACCAGGGGGGGCGCCAGCGGCATCTGCCCACTGTGTCATACTGAGCACAAAACAACCCCCTAAAATACTCAGGCACAGTTTCAACGCACGCTTCATAGTTTGTTTGTCCTCCTTTGCGGATCTTCCGATACTTCTTTGAAAAGTCAGATATGTTGGTTGGTTACCCCATAATCTCAGCCCGCACTCCATAGCTTTTCCTGTCGTAAAGGTCAAGGTCAAAAATGGTGCGGTCAGGGATCGGCCACCAAGTCACCGGCCGGCACCACTGCTATCTTCTCTCGAGCAAATCCCTCTGCTTCCTGCCGCAGTGCGCGCAGGGTGACTTCATAAGGGTGACCGATGGCCAGAGCCGTGCCCTGGATTTTGGCCCGATGTCTGAGCTGCCTCAGCTGCGAGCGGATGGCGCTTTCGGACTGCTTGTTGTCCAGGAAGATGTCTCGACGCCGGAAAGGAATGTGGACCTCCTGGGCCACCAGGGCAGCCACGCTGAGTGAGCTGGTATAGCTGTCAACAAAGAAGAAACGGTGCTTCTTCGCTTCCTCCAGGACCGCTTTCATCACCCGCATGTTTTCCGTGAAGTGTGAGCCCATGTGGTTGTTGACCCCAACGAAATGGGGCGAGCAGTCCATGGCAGTGCGAAGCGCCTGCTGGATGGCAGTGTCGGACATGGAGAGGAGCAACACCCCGCGACCGGCATTGACCTGAGGGTACCCTCGCGGTTCCATGGGGAGGTGAAGCATTACCTGCCGGTGGTGCTCATGGGCCAGTGCGGCAATTTCCCTGGTGTGGCGCTGGTGGGGAAGAACGGAAAAGGTGAGTTCCAACGGGATTTCCAGAAAGCGCCTGGCAATCTCCAGACTCTGGCCAAAATCGTCAATCACAATGGCAACCCTGGCAAACGGTGGAGTGAGAGGGGGCAAGGGCGGCGGAATCGCTTTCGAGGGTTCCTCGGCCGCACTGTCCGGCCTTCGAGAAGCGAGCAGCGCACCGTCTCGGGTGCCGTGACTTTCGCCGGCCGCAGGGTGGTTGGACGCTTCGGATGCCGCTGGCTTGGCCGTCGGCGCTTCACCCGTTCCCTGGCCCGGCACCTGGTTCGGCGCTGAGGGCAGGCGGGGCTGCGTTGTTTCTTTGGAGGTGACCGCTTTCGGGGGCTCAGCAATCTTTGCGGCGGTCGGTTTCCGTTCCTGGGAAGCGCTCTGGGCGGGCCGCTGTTCCACTTTGGTGCTTCGGCCCCAGTAGAGGAGCCCCCCCAGGGCCATGAGGGCAATCAGCCAGGCGCACAGCACCAGGCTGCGCGGGAAAGACCTTCCCTGGGGTTTCTTACTTCTTTTTGGGGGAGGCCTGGAAGCCATCTGAAGCATGGTTCGGAATGATCAGCTGGTGGTCATCTGCCCCATGATTTTGTAACCTTTGAGCAGATCCAGCGCCCTTCTAAGCTGGTTGTCCTGTTCCAGCATCTTCTGGGTTTCGAGTTGCATGGCGGCCGACTTGGATTCGGCCGCATCGGGCTTCTGATTCTCCATATGCCGAGGCAGGTCCTTCTCTCGAATCCGCTTGAGTTCCTCCGTTCCTTCCTCGTCCGTTTTCGGAGGCAGCTCTCTCTTGACCAGAATGTCAGGCTCAATCCCCTTGGCCTGAATAGAACGGCCGGAAGGAGTATAATAGAGGGAAGTCGTGAGGCGCAGAGCTGCGCCATCGCTCAACGGTATTACCGTCTGCACCGATCCCTTGCCGAAGGTCGGTTCGCCCAGGATGATAGCCCGCTTGTGATCCTGCAGCGCCCCGGCTACGATTTCCGAAGCACTGGCACTCCCCGAGTTTACCAGCACGACGATGGGATAGTTGCGGAGTTTGCTGTTCTTGCGGGCCTCAAAACGCATCTTTTGGCTCTCCAGGCGCCCTCCGGTGTAAACGATCAAACCCTCGCTGAGGAATTCATCCGCAACCTCCACCGCCTGATCGAGCAGACCGCCCGGATCATTGCGCATATCCAGCACCAGCCCCTGAAGGGGGGAATTCTCGTTTTCCAGCTGATCGAGGGCCTTGCGCAGGTCGCTGGCCGTACCGCTCTGGAAACTCGAAACGCGGACGTAACCGTAACCCGATTCGAGGGTGCGCCATTTGACACTCTGTATTGAAATGGTATCCCGCACCAGATCAAATTCCAACGGCTTGCGCTCACCCTTGCGGATGATGGTCAGCTTGACCTTGGTGCCCTTAGGGCCACGCATCTTCTGCACCGCCTCGGTAAGAGACAGGTCCTGGGTTGGCTGATCGTCGATTTTGATGATCTGATCACCGGCCATAATACCCGCCTTATCAGCAGGGGTTCCCTCGAGCGGGGCCACTACGGTCAGGATCGCATCGCGCATGGTGATTTCGATCCCAAGCCCGCCGAACTTCCCTTTGGTTTCCACCTGCAGCTCTTTGTATTCTTCCGGCTTGAGAAAGGAAGAGTGCGGATCCAGTTCGCGCAGCATGCCGCTCACCGCCCCATACATGAGCTTTTTTAAATCGGCCTTTTCGACGTAGTTGTCCTGCACGATATTCAAAACATCGCTGAACATCCTGAGGTACTGATAAACATCAGGGTTTTCCTCACTGGTCTTGGCCCTGATGCTCGACCATCCCACCAGCAGGAGCAACAGCCCGGCAAGTACCGCCACATACTTCTTCTGCTTCTTCAACATGAGAACTTCCTCTTCCTTATCCAAAATAATGAGCAAACACAGATTACGCTTTATGGCATAAAATACATCGAATTCCAATGGCCTTCCCACGTGTGGTTCGATTGAAATATTCTGAGACATCTCTCGCCCCTGAGAAGCCATAGCGGGTGCGCTCAGCGGCGAGTTGCTCATTATTGGGAATCCGAAAAGCATGCTGCCTCTTCCGCCTCGCAAGAACTGTCACTCTCCGCCACCCCGGTGCGCATCGGGGTCTGGAAATCGTTGAAAACGCTGAATTCGAGCTTATGTCGGAATGATACCCAGGGGCTTTGGCAGGAAGTGCGCCCATGGCGGCTATTTTTCGGTTGCCCGGCATCGAACAAACATGTTAGACAAGACCGGTTTAACTAAATCGCACACCCTCCAGAACCTTTTGGTCTCGGGCAAGTGCCAGGGCCGGCATCGCTGCGGAGGGGGGTGGAGGAACTAACCAGAAGGAGGAAGGTAGTGGCAGTCGTTGGCATGAAACAACTACTTGAAGCCGGGGTTCATTTCGGGCATCAGACCCGCCGCTGGAACCCCAAAATGAAGCCCTTCATTTTCGGCGCCCGCAACGGTATCTACATCATCGATCTGCAACGGACCGTAAGGCTCTTCCATACCGCCTACCAGTTCGTCGTGGAAACGGCGGCCGCCGGTGAGAGTGTCCTTTTTGTGGGCACCAAGCAGCAGGCTCGCGACACCATTCTGGAGGAAACCAAGCGGTGTGGCATGTACTATGTCAATCATCGCTGGCTGGGCGGAATGCTCACCAATTTCAAAACGATCAAGCTCCGGATCGACCGGCTCAAAGAACTCGATGCCATGATCGAGGACGGCAGCATCGCGCGCTTTCCCAAAAAGGAAGTTCTCCAGCTGCAGAACGAACGGGAAAAACTGGAACGCAATCTGGGTGGTATCAAGGACATGACAAGATTGCCGGGAGTGCTTTTTGTGATCGACACCAACCGGGAGAAGATTGCCGTTCAGGAAGCCAACCGGCTGGGTATCCCGGTAGTGGCCGTGGTCGATACCAATTGCGATCCTTACGTGATTGATTACCCCATTCCTGGTAATGACGATGCCATTCGCGCTATCCGGCTGGTCACCTCGAAGATCGCCGATGCCTGCCTGGAGGGGCGGCAGCGTTATTCGGAGACCGAGCAGGCATCGCTTGACAAGGAATTTCCAGCCCTGGAAGAGGTCCCAGCCGGGCAACTCCTGAGTGCCGAAGAAAGTGGGCCGGAAGTGGAGATCGTGAATCCCCTTCCGCCGCCTGCCGCAGAAGAAGCATGAGGAATGCCCCCTGACGGGAAGGAAGAGGCTCTACCAGTCACTTTTCTGCCCAAACCCAAGTCTGATCCAATATTGCCGCGAGGTTGCGAACGATCCCTCCGCAACCTCGCGGTGTCGGCATGCCATGAGTCTGAGGTGCCATAGAGGAGAAATGTTTTGGAAATAACAGCTGCAATGGTTAAGGATTTGAGAGACAAGACCAACGCCGGCATGATGGACTGCAAGAAGGCTCTCCAGGAAACCGGCGGAGACATGGAAAAAGCCGTCGACCTTCTGCGTCAGAAGGGCCTCGCCAAAGCGATGAAGCGCTCGGGCCGAGAAGCTTCCGAGGGCATGGTCCACGCCTACATTCATGGTGGCGGGCGGATGGGAGTGCTGGTTGAAATCAATTGTGAAACGGATTTTGCTGCAAAAAGCGACGATTTTGTCGAGTTTACCAAGAATATTGCCATGCACATTGCGGCATCCAATCCCCTGGGAGTGGAAAAAGGCGATATTCCTGATGAGGTGATAGAGCGGGAACGGGCGATTTACCTGGCGCAGGCCAAAGAAACCGGAAAACCCGAGAAGATTCTGGGGCAGATGGTGGAAGGCAAGCTGCGCAAATTCTATCAGGAATCCGTACTGCTCGAACAAGCCTACGTCAAGGATCCAGACAAGAGCATCCAGGACTACCTCAACGAACTGGTGGCCAAGATCGGGGAGAAGATCATCATCCGCCGCTTTGCACGATACCAGTTGGGGGAGTAGGGGGGTAGTGAGTTCGGGTTTTTGAGTTCGGATTTCGGGTTTTTCATTTCCGATTCCGGGGTTCGGGTGATGGTTCTGGCTTTCAAAGGGTAGATAGTGGGAGGCAAAGGGGTAGTGCTCGCAGAGTCGCCCGACGGCGATAATCTGAATGGAATGAATCGATGAACCAGCAGCCATCAGCCCGGTACCGCCGGATTCTGCTGAAATTGAGCGGTGAAGCGCTTATGGGAGGCGAGTCCTATGGCATCGATTCGGCTGTCCTCGGAGAGGTTGCCGAGGAGATCCGAGAGATTCATCAGTTGGGCATCGAGATTGCTCTGGTCATTGGCGGCGGAAACATCTTTCGGGGGATTTCCGGCGCTTCCCGGGGGATGGATCGGTCCACCGCCGATTATATGGGCATGCTCGCGACGGTGATGAATGCCCTGGCCCTGCAGCAGGCCCTTGAGAAGCTGGGCATTCCCACCCGCGTGCAGACGGCGATCGACATCAAAGAGGTGGCAGAACCGTATATCCGGCGCCGAGCGATCCGCCATCTCGAAAAGGGCCGCATTGTGATTTTCGCTGCCGGCACCGGTCTGCCCTTCTTTACTACCGATACCACGGCGGCACTTCGTGCCATTGAGATTGGCGCAGAAATCCTCATGAAAGCGACCAAGGTCGATGGCGTCTACCCCACCGACCCGGAACGCGATCCGTCGGCCATCAAATACGACCGAATCAGTTATACTGAAGTTCTGCATAGAAACCTCAAAGTCATGGATGCAACGGCCATTTCTCTGGCGAGGGAAGAGAATATGCGGATTGTTGTCTTCAATCTGAGGAAGAAGGGCAATATCAAGAAAGTGATTTTTGGAGAAGGAATAGGAACGGTGGTGGAGGGATCCGGTCATGCTGAATGATATCTATACGGACACTCAGGATCGCATGGACAAGGCCCTGGAAAGCCTCGACCGCGATTACCGCAAACTGCGCACCGGCAGGGCCTCCGTCTCCCTGGTGGACAGCATCAGGATCGATTACTACGGCACCTCGACGCCCCTCAATCAACTGGCGACCCTGACCATTCCGGATCCCCGGACAATCATGATCCAGCCGTGGGACACCTCGGTTATCGGCGAGGTCGAAAAGGCGATCCTGAAATCCGATTTGGGGCTCACGCCGATGAACGATGGGAAGGTCATCCGGATCAACATTCCTCCTCTTACCACCGAACGGCGGCGGGAATTGGTGAAGGTGGTCAAGAAGATGGCGGAGGAGACCAAAGTAGCGGTGCGGAACATCCGGCGTGATGCAAATGATATGATTAAAGATCTCAAGAAGGAGAAAGAAATCTCGGAAGATGACCAGTTTCGGGCTCAGGAAGAAACTCAGAGAATCACCGATGATTTGATCAAACGGATCGACGCCGTCTACAGCGCCAAGGAAAAAGAGATTCTGGAAATTTGATGAACCCGCAGCTCGATCTGGATAGACTTCCGCGCCACATCGCCGTGATCATGGACGGCAATGGGCGATGGGCCAGAGAGCGAAACCGCAGAAGGGTTTTTGGCCACCGGGAGGGGAGTAACTCCGTGCGGGACATCGTGTCCTGTTGTCGACGGCTGGGCATTCCCTTCCTCACTCTCTATGCCTTCTCCAAAGAGAACTGGCAGCGCCCGGAAGCTGAAGTGAAAGCGCTTTGGCGCCTTCTGAAAAGTTTCCTGAAATCGCAGCTGCAGGAGATCATGGAAAAAGAGATCCGATTGTGCCATCTGGGGGATACCGAAGGTATTCCTGCGGATGTTGCCAGAGAGCTTCGCGCGGCAATCGCTCAGACTGCCCGGTTCGACAAGCTGACTTTGAGCCTGGCGATCAATTACGGGGGGCGGCAGGAAATCACCAGGGCTGCAAGATTGTTTGCTGCCGATGTGCAACAGGGAAAAAGCAGCCTGGAGGATCTTTCCCCGGAATACTTTTCCCGCTATCTTTTTACCGTGTCGCTGCCCGATCCGGACCTGATCATCCGTACCGGCGGCGAGCATCGGGTCAGCAATTTTCTGCTCTGGCAGCTGGCATACACGGAAATCTACGTCACCCGGGTGTTGTGGCCGGATTTCAGGGAACCTCAATTTCTTGAAGCCCTCCGGGACTATCAGAAGAGAGAACGCCGATTCGGCAGGACCAGCGAGCAGATTGAGGCTATGGGGCCCGGATCGGCGAATGGCGAGCTCGCTTAGACGATGTTAGACTGGCATAAGCTGGATTCGCACCAGCAGCGCCTCTTGACCGGGGCGGCACTCACCGTTCCCCTGGTTGCAGTACTGGCTGCCGGTCCTTACTGGATGATAGCTGCCATTGTGGGGCTTGCCTCCGTGGCGGGCCTGTGGGAACTGCACCGCATGCTCTTTGCGGAGCCTCTCGGGCGATCATGGCAGGCTCTTTACCTGGCAATCGGCCTGTCCCTGCCCGTGGGTGCATTCCTCGGGGGATTCCAGGGGTTGCATGCTGCGCTGGTTGGAGCCATCCTCTCCGGGTTGCTCGCCCTGCTGCTCTTTTCTCCGCTGGATCCTGCCGGCCTCTCTCGCCTCGCTCGCTTCTCCCTCAGCTGGCTGTACGTTCCCTATCTGCTGTCTTATGCCCTGCTGATTGCGCTCCAGGCAGAAGGAGCACGGTGGCTCCTGTTCATTTTTGCGGTCATCGCCACCGACGACATTGCCGCTTTCTACTGCGGAGGCAGGTTCGGCCGGCACAAGTTGTATCCGACCGTGAGTCCCAAGAAGACCATCGAGGGATCACTGGGAGGTTTGCTGGGAAGCCTTGCCATCGGCACCCTTTACGGCTCAATCTGGTTGTCTGCGGCCAGTACGTGCCAGATCGTGCTGCTCAGTGCGGTCCTTGGGGTGGCTGGCCAGGTGGGCGACTTGTTCGAATCCATGATCAAGCGGAGCAGCGGGAGAAAAGACTCGAGCAGCCTCCTGCCTGGCCATGGCGGTATCCTGGACCGCCTCGACAGTCTGCTGTTTGCGTTCCCGGTGACCTTCTTTTTTGTAACGTGGAGTAGACCGGAACTTCTATAGGTGGTCATGCCCAAAAAGACGCTCAGCATCCTGGGGAGTACCGGCTCCATCGGCGTCAGTACTCTCGAGGTGGTTCGGCAATTTCCCGAGCGATTCGAAGTGAACGCGCTCGCCGCCGGGCGTAATCTGCCTCTGCTCCTCGAACAGATCAAGGGCTTCCAACCCTCCCTCGTAGCGGTGCTCGACCAGCAGTTGGCCGCCCAACTCCAGCAGTTGCTGGCAGGCTATCACTGGCAGCCGGAAGTGTGTTTTGGCCCCAAGGGTTACGACCGCGTCGCCACCTTCCCCGAAACGGACATGCTCGTTTCGGCCATGGTCGGTGCGGCCGGACTCCTGCCCACCCTGGCCGCGATCCGGGCTGGCAAGGACCTGGCTCTGGCCAATAAGGAAACCCTGGTGATCGCCGGCGCCATCGTCATGCCCCTGGTAGCGCACCACGGGATCCGGCTGCTGCCCATCGACAGCGAACACAGCGCCATCTTCCAGGCTCTTCAGGGTAACCACCAACACGCTCTCAAGCGCATCCTGCTCACCGCCTCGGGTGGTCCTTTCTTCCGGAAGACTCCCGAAGAACTGGCGCAAGTGACCCCTCAGGAAGCCTTGTGCCATCCCAACTGGAGCATGGGCCGGAAGATCACGGTCGATTCAGCCACCTTGATGAACAAGGGACTGGAAGTCATCGAAGCCCATTGGCTTTTCGGGGTTCCTGTGGAGCAGATTGCCATCCACGTCCACCCCGAGAGTATTGTTCACTCGATGGTGGAGTACATCGACGGCTCGGTCATCGCCCAGATGGGTATTCCGGATATGAAGATCCCCATTGCCTACGCTCTGGCCTACCCCGAGCGGCTGCCGGTACAGAGCCCGCCGCTGGATCTATTCAGGCTGCGGAAGTTGAACTTCTACCCGCCGGATGCAGAGAAATTTCCCTGTTTGCGCCTGGCGTACGAGGCCTGCCGTCGAGGTGCAACCGTGCCGGCGGTGCTGAATGCCGCCAACGAAATTGCCGTCGAGGCGTTCTTGAATGGCGAGATTTCCTTTCTCGACATCCCTCGGACCATCGAGCAGGTCATGAACGCCCATCAAACCGCCGCTTCACTGACCCTGGAAAGCATCCTCGAAGCCGACCGGTGGGCTCGAAAAGAAGCTGAAACCTTAATCAAAAGATAATCGAACTCTGATGAGGGCCGGATTTTGGTAACCACAATCGTTTCCACTGTTGTCGTCCTGGGTATCCTGATATTTGTGCATGAACTGGGCCATTTCCTGGTGGCCAAGCGGTCGGGGGTCACCGTCCTGCGCTTCTCGCTCGGCTTCGGCCCTAGGGTGTTCGGAGTCAAGCGGGGACCAACGGACTATTGCCTTTCCCTCATTCCGCTCGGCGGCTACGTCAAGATGCTGGGGGAGGAACCGGGGGAGGAAATTGAAGAAGAACTTCGAGCTACCAGCTTCCAGCAGCAATCGGTCTCCAAGCGCATTGCCATCGTGCTTGCAGGGCCGTTCTCCAATTTCGCCCTGGCGATTGTCATTTTTGCCTTTATCTATGCCTTTTCCGGAATTCCCCAGCTGACTCCGGAGATCGGCTCCATCAGTGCCAACTCGCCCGCGGAACAGGCCGGCCTGCAGGCTGGCGACAAGGTTTTGACGATCAACGGCAATCCCATCGAAAACTGGGACGAACTCTCCGGCCTGATCGAAAGGCTCGGCGAACAACCGTTGACGCTCGAAATTGAGCGGGCTGGAGGGCGCCTTTCGATCGTTGCCTCGCCGCGCGTGACGGAGGTCAACAACATCTTTGGGGAACCCGTCAAACGGGCGGTGATAGGCGTTACCGCCGCCGGCAAGATCTCCCTGAAAGAGGCCAATCCTCTCTACGCCCTTTATTACAGCGTGCTCCAGACCTGGCACCTGAGCAAGCTCTTTGTTGTCACCATCGGCAAGCTCCTGGAAGGGGTGGTTTCGCTGAAAACCTTGGGCGGTCCCATTCTGATCGCTCAGATGGCTGGTCAGCAGGCGAGCGAAGGAATGCTCAACCTCATTCATTTCATCGCCCTGATCAGCGTCAATCTGGCGGTGTTGAACCTCCTGCCCATTCCCGTGCTCGACGGGGGGCATGTGGTCCTGTTTGCCGTCGAAGGCCTGATCGGCCGTCCGCTGGGCCAGAAGAAGGTTGAATGGGCCCAACGGGCCGGCATGCTCCTCCTGCTCCTGCTGATGATCTTTGTCTTCTACAACGACATCATGCGCTTACTACCCGGTCAGAAACCGGATTTTCTGCCGTGATCGGAGGTGCCGGACAAGCTTTCCGGAATACCCCTGCAGCCGTGGCTGACAGCACGCCGCCCATGAGAGTTCTGGCTGTTGACTGCTCGACCCCGGTCAGCAGCATTGCCCTGCTCGAGGGGCCACGGATTATGGGCGAATGGACCGTGCAGGCTCGGGAGCCGCACAACCGGCGACTGTTGAAGAGTATCGACCGTCACTTGCAGGAACTGGGATGGACCTTTGAGCAGCTTGACGGTTTCGCCGCCGGCATCGGCCCCGGCAGCTTCACCGGTCTGCGGATCGGCGTGACCACCCTCAAGACCCTCGCCTGGGCAGTACAAAAACCTTTTGCGGGCATTTCCTCCCTCGACGCCCTGGCCGCCCCCCTGGCGCTTGCTGCGCTGTCGGTCTGTTCCCTCATTGACGCCCGCAAAGAGGAAGTCTATTGCGCCCTCTACCAGCCTGACGGCCGCGGTGGGTTGATTCGCCGCACCCCCTACCTGGTGGAGGCTCCCGAGCGTCTCCTGACAAGGATTGAACTGCCGACCATCTTTTGCGGCGATGGCTGGCCTCGGTGCCGGGACCTCTTCTCGAAAGAGCTTGGTGATCGGGTTAGGGAGGCTCCCGGCACCTGCCAGGTGGTCAGGGCGGGTTTCGTTGGCGAACTGGCCAGGCAAAGATTCCAGGCACAGCAGCGAGATGACCCGGTAGTCGTCGTTCCCCTCTATGTTCGGCCTTCCGAAGCGGAGATTCAGCACCCGCACCTCAGGTCGTCAGCGCTATGAAGGTCGTGGTGCCATTTCTTCTCCTTGTCTCCGGGCACCAGGACCTCCGGACCTCATGGTGACCGAAACCCAAAAAACGCGCCGGGCAATCCTCCGGGCGGCCACCCGCAATCGAAGCAGGAATGCCTATTCGCCACGGATTTTCAGGGCGATCAAGCATCGTTTTTTTCCCCTTGGTTTTTTCCTCCGCAACATCCTGGCGTTGCGGGGAGAACCCAGATGGCAGGGACTCACCCCACGGCTTTGGCGGGGTCATCTTCATCGGATGCTGGAGGAAAGAAGCAGGATCTTCCTCGAAATCCAGCGATGGTGGGCGGAAAAAGAAAGAACGGAGCAAGCCCCGGTCTCGGCCCTGTTCCGTTCCCTCGATCTCCCCGAACAATCGGGGTATTGCAGTCATTGCGGGGGATGCTGTGAGATCGCCAGCGGTTTTCCAAGCTTTCCCCGGGCAACCTCACTGCCGCTTCGCTGGCAGCAGCTTTTCGGCGCCGGCCTGGGAGAGGGCCACCGTTTTTGCGCCTTTCTGTGGGAATTCGACGCCTCGGGGCGGAGTGTGTGCGCCATTCACCCCTGGCGCCCCGCTCCCTGTCGGGCTTTTGCCGAGGATGAATGCGCGTTCCTTAAGAACGATCTGAACAAACACCCGCCATACCGCCCGCAAGACTTCTCAATGGCGTGTCAGAGACTCTCCCGGCTGGTTGATCGCCGATAGCTGCCATCGCGACCCGCCGCCCGCATCCCGGCAGAAGGTCCAGAATTCCTGAAACTTCACCGGATTCAGCTTATCTCCCTGAACGACCTGACCGGTCTGGTCATCTACCGTATAGTCGAGCAGATTGGCAGTGAAGAAGACGGTCACATAGTCCTTCCCAGCTTCCTGCCAGGCCTCGGCCAGTTCGACCTTTCTCACGGCAATGTTCTCGAGGCGATTGAGACGACCCTGCTGACGCATTTTTTCGAACTCACCCTTGAAAAAGTCGCGCATCTCGACCGTCAGAAGACTCTCTATGCCCTCGATGCTGCGGTTCATCCATCCTGCCTGAATGCGGAAGAACAGATCCTGTACCAGTTCCTTGAACGATTCTTCGTTGAAGCTTGGATCAAAACGCCTGATCTGGTCGAGCCCGCTCTCCAATTCGTCGTAAGGGGCCGCCGAAGTTTCCCGGGGCATTGCCAGGTAGGGATCGGAATGAGCCCCTCCCCCGTAGGAGCTTTCCGGCCGGGGCGACACGATGTCCCCATAATACGAGGCGGTGGCTTCCTTCTGCTGTCGCCATCGCCGATAGAACTTGAACCCGAAATAAGCCAGCAGCGCCAGCAGGATCATGTCAAAGAGCCCCATTCCGCCACCATCGCCGGTTCCTGTGGGAGCGGCGTGGCCACTGCCGCCAAAGAGCATGTTTCCAAGAAACCCTCCCGCAAGTCCACCCATCATGCCCTGGAGAAAGGGACTCCGGCTGAACGCCCCCTGAGAAGGCTGGTTAGCGGCACCAGGGAAGGTTCCCGGCGCCTGAGTCGACCCTGGTGAACTAAACGGCCTGCTGGTCGAAGGACTGGACGGGGCGCTCGGCGCCGAAAAGCTTCGGCTGCCGCGACTGCCCGATGATCCCCCGCCACCCGCTCTCGCCCAGGCACTGGCTTCCAAGGCAAGCCAAAACACAAAGCAAATGCTTATCCCCAGCCCTATGGCACCATATAGTCTGCTTCTCTTGCTCATCTTCGATCCTACTCCTGTGTTCAGAGTTGAGGGGGTTAGAGAGATACCCGGTACCGTGGTACCCTGGCATACTTCCGGAAATTCGGTCTCGCTCAACATAACAAAGGACCAGAGTCATGGCAACAGTCATCGGTCATGGTCGATGGAACGCCCTGGCCGGTTCTTGAGTGAGGTTCCTCATTCAGCGCCTACGGGGGTTGGGAAAAAGGCTGTAATGGGTTCAAGTCGACGAAATCTGGAATCGGATCAGTCCGACAAAGCTGAACAGATCCGAAAAGGGGAACCTCCCACCGGCCCGACCCAGGTTACGGTGGGAGGCAAGGCTGCAGATCTATTGATCCGTCATGTGGCGAAGCACTATTTTTGAGGGCTGTTCAAGGTCGGTTTCCCGGTCCAGCTCGCCCGCAGGTAAATGAACCAGTACATGCCGCCCACCATCAGGGCGCCGCCGATGATGTTGCCGATGGTCGCCGGGATCAGATTGTTCACAAAGAAGTTCCCCCAGGTCAAAATGGCCCCGCCGTCCTTCAGATTCCCCGCAACGGAGGCAAAATAGGTTGGGTCCATATCTTTAATGATGAGCGCCGAGGGAATGAAGTACATGTTGGCCACGCAGTGCTCGAACCCGCACGCCACGAAGGCTGAGATCGGCGGGATGATCGAGAGGATCTTGTCGGTAGTACTCCGAGCACTGAAGCAGAGCCACACCGCCATACACACCAAGGCGTTACAGAAGATGGCCAGGAAGACGCACTGCACAAACCCCAGACTGACCTTCGCAATCCCGATGTTCAAGGCAGTCACGCCCACCGCGCCACCGCCGAAGAGATGCTGCTTGCCAAGAAACACAAAATAGGCAGTCACCACTGACCCCACGAAGTTGCCGAGATAAACGATGACCCAGTTGCGCAGCATCGCCCCGGTCGTAACCTTGTTGCCGGCCCAGGCCATGGGGATCAGACAGTTACCCGTGAAAAGCTCCGATCCGCCCACGACGACCATGATCAGGCCGGTGGAGAAGACCAACCCCCCCAGAAGACGTTGCAAGCCATACGGCAAACCCGTGGTGAAGGCCACCTCCTTGCCGGCACTCACCACAATCTTGCCCAATCCCGCCCATACCGTGGTGGCATAGTTAGCCCCCATGGCAATGAAGGCCCCGGCCAGGATCGCTAAAGCAAACATTCGATAAGTGCCCAGGGCGGCCTTGGCAACCCCAACGCCTTCGGCCTTTAGCGCCATATCCTTGGGTACCAGAGCGTCAACCGAAACGGTCCCATTACTCATAAAAACACCTCCTCATGAATGTTGGAAATTGAACCTGAAACGACTAATCACACATCCCACGACCATCTCAACTCCATCACGCACACCAACTTCCGCCTGCAAGCACCGTTTAGAATCGCTACGGAGCATCTAATAGATTAATGCAAGTGAGAATAATACGAATGTGCAAAAAAACTCAAGCAGTTTTTCAGCTTTTGCCTCCTGGGTACGCAAAGCCGGGAATTTTGACCGTGGCAATCCTCTGAAGCCGGGGGTGATTCCGAGCTCTCCCGAACGATCGCCCTCTTCCAACCATGTCCGGCTGGCACTGCTGCCCTCTTGTTCACACGCCCATGGCCGTCGCGGGCTGAGCTGATCGCTTTTCAGTCAAAAAGCTCGCGGTGGGGCACGATCCCGCACGGACCTCTTCTGCCCGAGGCTGCACCTGAGGGGACATTCTGGTTGATTTGTCGCCGGATGAGCGTTAATGAGGATATGAATGATCGGCAAGGAACAGCAACCACTATCGATGTCTGCCGAAGGTGTCGCACTGCCGGTTTCACATTTTTGTGAAATATCTCGCTAATAACTTGAGAAACTGAATCAGGGTGGACTCCTGATCAGGTTTCCCGGCGTGTCTTCAGCGGGGCTTGGTGGGGAACTGGAGGAAAGGAGATGGGTGATGGTGGAGGACGGTTTTTATGATCTGATTATTGTTGGCGGGGGACCAGCCGGACTCACCGCCGGGATGTATGCCATGAGGGCGGCACTCAAGGCCGTGCTCATCGAAAAGGGCATGCCGGGAGGGCAGATGGCCCTGACCAAAGGGGTCGAAAATTATCCGGGCTTCCTTGAAATCAGTGGGTTCGAACTGTCCGACAAGTTTTTGCAGCATGCCAAAGCGTACGGTCTGGAGACGATTCAGCAGGAAGTGACGGCGGTCGAGCCCGGAGTTGATTTTCATGCGGTGCGCCTGGCGGACGGCAGAAAACTCGGCGCCCATGCGATCATTCTGGCGGCGGGCGGCAGCGCTCGCCAACTGGGGGTACCGGGAGAGAACGACAACTTCGGCAAGGGCGTCTCCTATTGTGCGACTTGCGATGGGTTCTTTTTCAGGGACAAAGTGGTGGTTGTCGTCGGCGGTGGCGATACGGCACTGGAGGATGCACTCTACCTGTCCAAGATCACCAGGCATGTCTACCTCGTTCATCGCCGAGATGCCTTCCGGGGCAGCCGCATCCTCCAGCAGCGCGTGTTGGCCGATTGCGGCATCGAGGTTCTATGGAACACCGTGGTGACCGACATCAAGGCCGATGACCATGGAGTATGTGCCGTTTCCCTGAAAGATACCCGTACCAGTGAGACCAGGCAACTGGCGACAGATGGGGTATTCATCTTCGTCGGCTTTTCCCCTAACAGCACTCTTGTGCCGGCTGGCGTCACCCGGAATGCCAACGGGTATGTGGTTACGGACGAGAAGTGTGAGACCAGCATCCCGGGGATTTTTGCCGTCGGCGATCTGCGCCAGAAATACGCCAACCAGATCGTCATCGCCGCGGCGGATGGCTGTATCGCCGCGCTGGCGGCAGCCCGGTACCTCGAGATGAAGAAGGCAAGTATTTCCTGTAGTGCTTCGCCCACGGCGTGATCGCCCCCAGCAATGAGACTCCCTCATGAAAACCGGTGCCAGTTACCGCCATTCTTCCTTGTCCGTTGCAGGGGTACAAATAGAAGGGGAGAGGCCGTATTCAGGGTCCTTTCCCAAGGGAGTCAGGCCTATGGCGTCAAGCGATGCAAATCCAAGAAAGCTGACCATCAAGTCACGGATCTGGATTGAAGATGATGAGGGCAAGATCGTTTTTGGAGCGGGTCGCCTGCGCATACTCGAACTGGTGGAGGCGCATGGTTCCATTCTGGCCGCCGCCAAGGAACTGCACATGAGCTACCGGGCGGTGTGGGGGAAGATTAAAGCCACCGAAGACCGTCTTGGGCAAACGCTCGTCAGACGAAAGCCCGAGGGAACCACCCGGGGCGGGTCGGAACTGACCCCGTTTGCGCGCATCATCATGCAAGGCTTTCGCCAGCTCCAGACTCAGGCGGAAAACGATGCCGATCAGCTGTTCGAACAGATTTTTACCCCCGAGTTGAACCCAAGAACCCGCTCGGACTGACGAAGACGGGCTTTCAGCTTGTCATTCCCCGGGCGCCAAAAAAATTTCAGTCTTCATTATGTCGTTATTGACATAATGAAGACTCTATGTCATACAGTACTCGTCAGCTTATCTTTCTGTTTTGGGGAATCGGGTGCCAAGCACCCGATTCTCTTTTTGTGTCCCACAATGACAGGCTGATGTCAGGAGTGCAGCTCAGTTGGCAGTTTGCTCGCCCGGTGAGAGCAGGAGGTCAAGGAGCACAAGAACCTCATTCACTGTCCAATAAAGCTGGTTCTGGGTGGTGCAGTCCTTAACCCAGTCATCAGCGTCGGGTTTCCCTCGCTTTTGACATCCATTCACTCGCGGCGCCGTATCGTTCCTGAGCAGAGTAACGGCGTGCTGGTGGTGACCGGAAGCCAGAAACCACCTGGCATTCCTGAGATTCAAACCAAACTGGCTTTGCAGCAGCTTATGCTTGAATGATTTGGGGTCAAGCAACTTGACGGCCGCCATCAGGTCGTTGAGTTTCTGCTTGATTGTCGGTGTTGGATCAATCGCCCCGTAAAAGATGATCTTGCCTTCATCCACAAACTCCCATCCGGCTTCGAGACTGTCGATGTCCGTAGTGCCCGGGGGCAGAGGCTCGACCTTGACCATGGTGGCAGTCCGGGTGGAGTACCCGGCATTATGATCGGCATTGTTGTCAAAAGGCCACGGCACGTTCTGGTCGGATGCTGTCGAGCGCTGATCCGGCGGGCCAGGATTCTTCTGCGGCGGTACCATGCGGAAGGGGCCTTCCCCATCCAGCTTGTTTTCGGGTGTCAGCACCCCGGGCGTGAGCAATTCTCCGTCCCGCTTGTAGGCGAGGATCATTTTGAGGGGTTTGTCATTGGCAATGACATCACCATCCCTGCGGTCGGCACACGAGTCAGCCTTGTAGTCGACCCAACCCGCAGCGTTCTTGGCAACATCGGCCACGACGTCATAGTAAAAGGAAGCTGTGGGATAGGTACCATAAACGGGGTACATGAGCGGGTCGGGATCCGCGTAAAGAGGATGATACTGCGACCAACCGTCCGGTGCAAAGACCTTGATTCCGGTTGCCGAAGGCAAAACCCGAAGGGTCTTCTTGAGCAGGCGCTCCATGCTGACCCCCGTGTACTGGGCATAGAAGTCAGTGGATTTGTGAGCATTCATTTGCATAAACTGGTTGACCTGCGGGAGTTTTTCCAGATCGGCCAGAGAGAGTACGCGACTGGGAGCAACCACCTTGGAAGGGTCATCGTTGGCATCTCCCGGAAACCTGAGAGCTACGATCTCAACCTCATTGAGATAGGTATCGTTATCCGAGTCGAGGCCTTTCATGGCTTCGAGCGCCTGAGCATTTCTGCCATAGCTCAGATAATCCCAGCCATAACTGTTCAAAGTCTGATGAATATCGCCACTTGCATCATAGCCGTAGATGTGATGACACCATTGACAACTGCCCAAGTTCACCGTCTTCCCCTTCGAGTCGGTATACTGGCCACCGCTGTGGCACAGGATGCAGCTGTCAAGTTTGGTGCCCGCCTTGTCTGGATAGACTGAAAGAAACACTCCGGCATCCTGCTCACCCTCGTGATGGTAGGCTGCAAAACTTACCACCGGGATGAGGCTTAGAGTCAAAATCAATAGCAGTCTCCACTTCCAGTCCGTGAAACCCATGTCAGCCTCCTTTCACAATTGAGAACCCGCCGTCGCTCTGTTTGTACTCGAACTCGGTTTGCCCCACGCACTCCGAGCCCATGCTTTCAGCCTGCCGATAAACGCCAGAGACCCGGCGTCAGCACGGCACCTAGTTTATGTCATTTACCACATGTATCCGCAATGACATAGCAAAAAGCACCCACCGGTGATACTCAAACGATCGTCGCAGGGTCAGCAGATAACAGAGCGAGGTCGGCAATGAAACAGGTGGATTGCTCGGCCTTCTTCGCAGCAGAAGCCCGCCTTATTCCTGGGCGAGCACTCAGTGCTGGATTTCAAGGATTTCGACGTTCCTGATTCCTTTGGGGGTCTGGACGCGGACCTCTTCGCCTTCTTCCTTACCGATCAGGGCCTTCCCCAGAGGCGATGTGACCGAAATGGTGCCCGCCTGGACATCGGCCTCGTATGGTCCAACCAGTTGATAGGAAGTGACTTCTCCGGTTTCAAGGTCTTCCATGACGACGGTGCTGCCGAAGGTGATGCGGCCGTTGTCGTCATCGTTAGGATCGACGATCTCACTGAAGCCCAATTTTTGGGTCAGGTCATTGATCCTGGTCTCGATCAAGCCCTGCTTCTCTTTGGCGGCTTCGTATTCGGCATTCTCGGAGATGTCTCCATGAGCCCGCGCTTCCTCGATTGCCTTGATCACCGCCGGCCGCTCTTCTCTTTGCAGGCGCTGTAATTCAATTTTGAGGCGTTCGTAACCGTCTCTTGTAATTGGAACCCTTTGCATCACTTACCCCCTTACGTCAGTCTTGATGATGCCATTGTATGATATTGGGAGTTACTGTCAAGTTTCGTGAATCATGGAGACGCTTTCTGCTGCCAGTGGGCTCCGCCAGGGGTTGTCTTTCACCCGGCTGAATTTTCCTGGCTGCGATGACGAATTTTGTGGTAGATTACCTTGATCTGCAAGGCGCTCCGGCCAACCGAGGGATGAGGTAGCCCATGCCGTTTAAGCGAAAAGATCTCCTGGGAATTCGTGATCTGGAAGTGCATGAAATTGAGCATATTCTGGATGTGGCGTTTTCTTTGAAAGAAATTAACACCCGAGCCATTAAGAAGGTCCCAACCCTCCGTGGGAAGACGGTGATTCATCTTTTCTATGAACCGAGCACCAGGACCAGGACATCTTTCGACATTGCCGCCAAACGTTTGAGTGCCGACACTTACAGCATCACGGCCTCTACCAGTTCTCTGGTCAAGGGCGAGACGAGCCTGGACACCCTCAAGAACCTCGAAGCCATGAAGCCCGATATCTTCGTCATTCGCCATTCAGCTTCAGGTTGTCCCCATCATCTGGCTCGACGCACTCCAGCCTCCGTCATCAATGCTGGTGATGGCATGCATGAGCACCCGTCCCAGGCGCTGCTGGACATGATGACGATCAAGGAACGCAAGGGACAGCTGGCGGGTTTGACGGTCTTGATCGTCGGTGACATCGCCCACAGCCGGGTAGCACGTTCCAATATCTGGGGACTGACAAAAATGGGGGCACGGGTTATCGTCTGTGGCCCGCCAACGCTCATTCCACCCCGGATTGAGGCGATGGGAGTAACGGTGTCGCTGCGTCTTGAGGAAGTCATTCCCGAGGCGGATGTGATCATGATGCTGCGCCTGCAGACCGAGCGCCAACAGCAGATGCTGTTTCCCTCCCTCCGCGAATACGCCATCCGCTACGGGCTGAACTGCAGGAAGCTCAAAACCGCCAGAGCGGACCTGCTGATCATGCATCCGGGGCCGATCAACCGCGGGGTTGAAATCAGTCCCGAGGTGGCAGACGGGCCTCATTCGGTCATTCTGGATCAGGTTACCAACGGGGTCGCGGTGCGGATGGCGCTGCTTTATCTGTTGGGGCAGAGGTAGAGGATGACAACCATGGACGCTGGCAGTTTCCTGTTTCGCAATGCCCGCATCATCGATCCGGCTCGGGGAATGGACACGGAAGCGGACCTCCTCATACGTAACGGTTCCCTGCTTGAGATCCAGCCGCACCTGCAGGTTTCGACGGACGGGTTGAAGGATCTGCAAGAGATTGATGTCAGCGGCAAATGGATTGTTCCGGGCCTCATCGATATGCACGTTCACCTGCGCGAGCCGGGGCAGGAGTATAAGGAAACGATCGCTTCGGGAACCGCGGCGGCGGCGGCGGGAGGCTTCGTGGCCGTGGCTGCCATGCCCAACACCAAGCCGGTGAACGACTCTGCCGCCGTAACAGAATTCATTCTGGCGCGAGCCCGGAAGGAAGGTTCCTGTCGCGTCTTACCGGTTGGTGCCATCAGCAGAGGCTTAGCCGGGGAAAATCTGGCAGATTACGGCGATCTCCAGGAAGCGGGGGTGGTTGCGGTTTCCGACGATGGGCAGCCGGTCATGAACAGCCTGCTGATGCGCCGGGCCCTGGAGTATGCCCGCGGCTTCAACCTGCTGGTGATCAGCCATGCTGAGGAACTCGATCTCTCCCGCGGTGGCCTCATGAATGAGGGACCCGTCGCCACGATGCTCGGACTTCGGGGCATCCCCAACGCAGCCGAAGAGGTCATGGTGGCACGGGATCTGCTGCTGGCGGAACTGACTCAAAGTCGGCTCCACATTGCCCACGTCAGCACGAGAGGTGCGGTCGAGTTGCTTCGGCAGGCCAAAAAGCAGGGCGTGCCGGTCACCGCGGAAACAGCGCCTCACTATTTCACCCTTACCGATGAGGCGCTCATGGCATTCGACACGGTCTTCAAGGTCAACCCTCCCCTGCGGAGCGCCGCGGACCTCGAGGCCATCAAAGAGGGGCTGGCTGACGGGACCATCGACGCGATTGCCACCGATCATGCTCCTCACAGTGTCCTTGAAAAAGACCTTGAGTTCGAGTATGCCGCCAACGGGATGATTGGTCTCGAGTCGGCACTGCCGCTGGTTCTCAGCCTTGTCCAAAAAGGTGTCCTTACCCCGCTCGAAGCAATTGCCAAGATCACCTGCAACCCGGCACGAATTCTCAGTGTCCCGCTGGGAGAATTGCGACTCGGGACCCTGATCGACCTAACCCTCCTCGATCCGGCGGAGGAGTATGTTCTCGACTGCACCGCTTTTCGCTCCAAAAGCCGCAATTGCCCCTTCCACGGCTGGGCGATGCAGGGACGGGTGCTCATGACCCTCACGGAAGGTCGAGTTGCCTATTCCCGTCTGGGACAGGTTCCTGCTTGACAGCTCAGGGGTGGGTGGGGAGCTTTCTCCAATACTGACAATACTCTAGCTACAGCTGAACGGTCATGGATTCACGAACGGGCGAAGCCGAAAAGATCTTGGTCGTCGATGATGAGAAGAGCATGCGAGAGTTTCTCGAGATCATGCTTGAAAAGGACGGCTATGAGGTGAGCTGTGCCGACAGCGGAGTGGCGGCTCTAGAAGCCATTCGCCGGCAGAAATTCGACCTGGTCATCACCGACATCCGTATGAAGCCGATTGACGGCCTCGAGGTCTTGCGGCAGTGCAAAGCCATCTCTCCCAACACGGCGGTGATCATCATCTCTGCTTATGCCAGCGCTGAAACTGCGGTCGTGGCCATGAAGGAAGGGGCTTACGACTACCTGCCAAAGCCGTTCAAAATCGACGAAATGCGAACCGCCATCACCAACGCCCTGTTCAGTACCAGAGGCGAAGAGGGATCGCCGGAGGCTCAGGAAGGACCTCTATATTTTGGCTGCATCATTGGTGAAAGCCCGGCCATGCGTAAGATCTACGAGCTCATCCGGCGTGTGGCGGCCACCAGCAGCAATGTCCTGATAACGGGCGAGAGCGGTACCGGCAAGGAGCTTGTGGCCAAGGCCATCTACCGGGAGAGCGCGCGCAGCAAACACCCTTTTGTCGTTGTCAACTGCGGTGGGGTGCCCGAAGCATTGATCGAAAGTGAACTTTTTGGCTATCGGAAGGGGGCTTTCACGGGGGCCACCGCGAATCGCAAAGGACTCGTGGAGGCAGCGCAGGAAGGAACTCTTTTTCTGGACGAAATCGGCGAGCTCTCGCCAACCCTTCAGGTCAAACTGCTGCGCCTGGTTCAGGAAAAAACCATCCGCCAGATTGGAGACACGGAAGACATTCCCGTCGACGTCAGGATCATCTCGGCCACCAACCGGGATCTCGAAAAGATGGTCATCGACCGCACCTTTCGGGAAGATCTTTACTACCGGTTGAACGTCCTCCCGATTCGAATTCCTCCCCTGCGAGAGCGCCCGGAAGATATCCCGCTCCTCGCCCAATTTTTCCTCTCAAAATTCCGCAAGGAATTTAGCAAGGACATTCGCAAAATTTCGTCCTATGCGTTGGATATCCTCAGAGACTATGACTTCCCGGGAAATGTGCGGGAGCTTGAGCATATCATCGAGCGAGGGGTTGCGATGGAGGCGTCCAGCATCATTCTACCGGAAAGCCTCACACTCTCCTCCCACAAGCGAGCCCAAGGCCAGACTGCCGGAGGTCCCCCGCCGGTGCTGCCGGCCTCCGGTTTCGATTTGGACCAGTACCTGGCTGACATGGAAAAGAAGCTGTTGCAGCAGGCCCTGGAGCAAGCCCACGGAGTCAAGCTCAAAGCCGCCGAGCTGCTCCGCATCAGTTTTCGCTCTTTCCGTTATCGGCTCATTAAATACGGCTTGGCCACCGAAGACGAGAACTGAAAAGGGCTTCCCATCCTGTTCGGATCAAGTATTCCAGGAAATGAGTAATAGAAAAGGCGCCGGCCTCTTCCCCATGATTCAGAAATCCGGGAAGGGCTGAAGGGAAGATTGAATGGAAAATAAGAAACGACAGTCGCTCTTGTGCCCCAATTGCGGGAAACTGGTGAGCATCAACGAGGAAACCTGTCCGCACTGTGGCTTGTCCAGGCCGGGGGCCCGCTGGCGCCATAATCCTCTGATCAGGAGCCTGTTCGATGATCGTCAGCTCATCAAGACGATGATCACCGTCAATGGTGTCATGTTCGCTCTGTCGCTGATTATCAACCCCACCGCTACCAGCTTTTCCATGAATCCGCTCGCTTTTCTTTCTCCCGACAACCGGAGTCTGCTGCTGCTGGGGGCAACCGGTCGCATTCCCATCGATCATCTGCATCGCTGGTGGACCGTCCTCTCTGCAAACTACCTTCACGCCGGCATTCTTCATCTCCTCTTCAACATGGTGGCCTTCTATCAGATCGCGCCCCTGATCATTCAGGAATATGGTCCCTACAGGATGTTTCTGCTCTACACTCTTGGCGGGGTAGGCGGCTATCTGGTTTCCTATGTCGCCGGGGTTGCTTTTACCCTGGGTGCCTCAGCTGCCGTCTGCGGCCTCATCGGCGCAGCCCTCTACTACGGCAGAAGCCGCGGCGGCTACTACGGGCAAATGGTCTATCAACAGATAGGGGGATGGGCCGTGGGGATCTTTGTTTTCGGCTTTCTGATTCCGGGGATCAACAACTGGGCCCACGGCGGAGGACTTCTATGCGGAGCGGGAGTGGCAGCCCTGCTGGGTTATCGGGAGCGACTGCCGGAAGGCTCCCTGCACAGGGCACTGGCCGGTATCTGCCTCGTGGCTACCCTGGGAGCGCTCAGCTGGGCGGTCTTCACTACCGTGGTTATGGTTTTTTTGGTTGCTGCATCGTAGCCTTGTGGAATTAGCAGCCACCCGCATGACCAACTCAGCAACCGAACTCCGGAGAAACCGGAGGGATAAAAAAACCCCTCTTTTTCAAGAGGGGTTAGTTCGGTTGTCGGAAGCCGGTCGACCATTATTTCGGACTGACCGCTTTCTTTGAGTCATCGCTGGAGGTTGTTTCAAGAACTATCAGCGGGGTAGCGATCGCAGCGGCACCCAAAACCAAGCCAGCATAGGTCCAGGCTGAGTAGCCACCAGCGCTTCCCGTTTTTGCGGTGGTAGCCACCGCCTTGGGAGCCGCCTGGGCCAGCCGTAAGCCCTGACCAGGCTCCGCCAGCAGAGCGCCGTCCGCACCCATGACCTGCAAGGTTCCTTCGTGCATGGTCAGGGTCGATTCTTTTTCCGTAACCAGAAGCGAACCTCTCACCGTGGCCTCGCCGCTTGCCGACATGATGGCGCCGTTTGTCTGCAGGCTGTCGTGAGGCGTATGGAAGGAAATGGGTTTTGCTTCCGGGCGGATCGCAAAATCGAGCTGTCCCGCCTTAACCGTGAGATCCCAGCGCCCCTTGCCCTCGGTTAGGGCAAAGACCGCCTGATCACGGGCCACCAGCTGCAGATTCGGGGTCTGCACGACGCAGTTGCCATTGCACAACATGAGCATTCCCTCGGGCAAGGGCATTTCAGACTGGAACTGACTTGCCTCTTGGCCCTCCTGCAGGAGGCTCACTTTCCCGTGGGGGATCACGCGGGCGCCGGACCCCGCCAGCGAAAGAACCGGCTGAAAGACGAAAACCATTACCAAAACGATCATCAAAAATCTAGTGATGTAATTCATAAGGCACTCCCTCCTTTGTTGAAAGCCACGTAGCCATGCTACCTATTTTAGTGCACAATTGTTTTGCAAGTGTCAAGAAAAAAGTCACGCGCTTTTGATCTTGCTTTATTCCACGGGCCGACCGCGAGTCGGATCATGGTCCTTCATTCACTCTGGACAGCCGCGCCAGCTTTTCATAGAGTGCAGGATCATCGCAGGTAGCAACCATTTGCCGGTGAATTTCAGTTGCTGTCATGGCTACCGAATTGGGGAGAGCACTGGGAGATGGAAGGGAATCGTGGGAAAAGCTGGCGGCGCAGGCTGAAGGGCCTGTCCCCGAGGCGTGGTGCCTGATCGTGGAAGGCGAGCAGAATTGCCCCTGGCGGGCGGAGGGTGAACCTAATGATCATTTATAACTTGTTTCCGTTATTGGTGGGTCAGTTTGGAGAGTGGGAAGGGCATCTGCAGCGAGCTTCCCGAATGGGGTTTGATTGGGTTTTCGTCAATCCCGTTCAACAGCCAGGCGACTCTGGCAGCCTGTACGCCGTTGCCGACTATTTTGCCCTCAACCCGCTCTTCACCGACACCACGATCAAGAAGTCCGCACGCGAGCAGCTTGAAGAAGCAATCGAGACGGCCCGGGGACTGGGTCTCAAGGTGATGATCGATCTGGTCATCAATCATTGCGCGGTTGATTCGCCGCTACTCAAGTCGCATCCGGAATGGTTTGCCTGGAAAGCACGGGGACAGGTGGCCCATCCTTCTTGCGATGAGGATGGAAAACGAGTGGTCTGGAAGGATCTGGCACAGTTCGACCATCAGGGGACTCGCGATAAGGATGGGCTGTATCGCTTTCTTGTTTCCGTCGTGAAGTTTCTGATCGACCTGGGCTTCACGGGTTTCCGTTGTGATGCAGCTTACCAGGTACCGCGAGGCCTCTGGGAGCGGCTCATTTGTGAGATCAAGAGAGACCACCCGCAGGTGCTCTTTGTGGCGGAAACCCTGGGATGCCAGCCAGAGCAAACACGGAAAACCGCTGCTGCCGGGTTCGACTACATTTTCAACAGTTCCAAATGGTGGGACTTTCAGAGCAGCTGGCTCATGAAGCAATACATCCTCACCCGTGAGCTGGTTCCTTCCATAGGTTTTCCCGAAAGCCACGACACTGTAAGGCTCTGCGAGGAAATGCAGGGCAATCTCGAGGGAGTGAAGCAGCGCTATCTTTTTGCCGCTCTTTTTGCCACTGGGGTTATGATGCCCATCGGGTTCGAATTTGGTTTCCGCAAGAAGCTGCATGTAGTCAAGACGAGGCCGACAGACTGGGAAGAAACGGGCATTGACCTAACCGGCTTCATCGCCCGCGTGAACGCGGTCAAGGCCCAGAACAAGGTGTTTCAGGAAGAAGCCCTCACCGAGATCGAAATCAGCGACAATCCTAATGTCCTGGTATTGTGGAAGGGAGCAACCCGGACCAGGCAGGAGGCTCTGTTGATCTTGAATAAAGACCGGTGGAACCGCCAGCAATTCCATGCAAACAGCATATATGATTATATCGAATCATCAGGCCCGCTCGTGGACGTCTCGCCTGACTCCCGGCTCGATTACCTCCCCACGCCCTTCCATTATGAACTGCATCCGGGCCAGGGTCTCGTCCTCGTCACGGAAGCCCGCCCGGCCGACAATGAGCCGTGAGGCCTTTTGTGATTTGGGTTTTTTCTGGATTTCTCGCAGGCTCTAAGCTAGTGTTCATCCGGTAAGCGGTTCTTCGCAGGAATGAGCAACGAGTCTGTCGCCGGGAGCAAAAATCAGCGTGTCCTCACTGTCTTCTTCAAGCGGATATCAGCCGGTCAGTCCCCAGCGGGAGAATGGGGTGGTAGTTCTTCCCATCGATCCCTTCCGGGTCCACGTTTATTGGACGATCGAGGGGCCGGACCTGGAGGCCGACCCTGCGGCACCGCCGGAAGCTCCCTGGGGAGCAGATCCGGTATTGAGATTCTACAGCATCCCGCTCGATTCCTCTGCCATCGAGGACTGCACCGAAAGCTTCGATGTGCCGGTGCGGCTGGACGCCCCTAATTGGTACGTTCAGCTGCCGAAGCCGGCTGGACGGTACGTTGTCGAGCTGGGGCTCCGAAGGAAGGATGCTCAGCTCGCCGTCCTGGCACGCTCAACTCCCGTGCAACCGCCACCGGCCTCACCGTCTGAAGACTGCACCGAAGTCCTGATGCTGGTCGTGGGAGATTTGACCCTGCCTCACCTCTCTTTGGAAAACCGTGAGGAACAACCCGCCGAGGAGCTGCCGGTCGCTGCCCGGGTTGGAGTGGAAGGCTTCGGATATCACCCGGGTTTTGATCCGGTTTCCTGGGAGGAACCGGCGAGAGCTCCCTCCCCCTGGGGTCGGCCCGAGATCCTGGGGGGTGCGAAAGCCAGCCGGACGGCCTCCACGAGTTCCGATAAAGAAGCGGCGGATGGGAAGCCTCCTCTCATACGTCAGCTAATGGAAGCGGATGAAGGGCTGTTTCACAGCGGCTTCTCTTCGATTTCCGTGGAAGCATGCCGATCCTCACGACGATGACAGAAGGCTGCCTTAGCATCATCCTGCACGCTCATCTCCCGTTCGTGCGGCACCCCGAATACGAGGAAGCGATCGAGGAGCGATGGCTTTTTGAAGCCATCACAGAGAGTTATGTCCCCCTGATCGAGATGCTGGAGCGCCTTGAGGAAGACGGTATTCGCTATCGCCTCACCCTTTCACTCAGTCCCACCCTCCTTTCCATGCTGGCAGATCCACTGCTCCAGCGACGGTATCAGGAAAGACTGGAAAGGCTGATTGAACTCGGCCGCAAGGAGCTTCACAGGACCCGGTCACAGCCATCGTCCCAGGTCCTGGCCCACTTCTACACCCGGCGCCTCATGGGGATCCGCCGCAAGGTTATTGACCGCTACCGCGGCAATCTTGTCGAGGCCTTCAGGGCCCTCATCTCGGCCGGCCATGTCGAGATCATCACCACCGCCGCCACCCATGGCTATCTTCCGCTCCTGGCTGTGAGTCCTCCTGCTGTTCGCGCTCAGATCCGCGTGGGCCTCGCCTGTTTCGAACAGTTCTTCGGGCGACGGACCAAAGGCTTCTGGCTGCCGGAGTGCGGTTACTGCCAGGGAGTGGATGGCATTTTGCGACAACACGGCATCCGCTATACTGTCCTCGAAACGCACGGAGTCACGCGTGCCGACCCGAGTCCCCGCTTTGGCGTCCATGCTCCCATCTACTCTTCCTCCGGCCTGGCCGTATTCGGCCGTGACCCAACCTTGTCCAGGCAGGTTTGGAGCGCCACCGAGGGATACCCGGGCGATCCGCATTACCGTGAATTCTATCGCGATATCGCCTACGATCTCGATCTGGACTATCTCAGACCCTACCTTCACGCGGACGGGATTCGCCTGGATACCGGCTTCAAGTATTTCCGCATCACGGGCAAGACCGACCACAAAGAAATCTACCTACCGGAGGAGGCGGAGCGACGGGCCGACCTCCACGCCGCGCATTTTATCGCCACCATCGAACAGCAGCTCGCCTCGCTCTGCCCGGTCATGCCGCGCAAGCCCATGGTCGTTGCGCCCTATGATGCCGAACTCTTCGGCCACTGGTGGTATGAAGGTCCCGTCTGGCTGGATCGGCTCCTCCGCAGGATCGGTTCCCAAGAGACAGCCATCCGGCTCATCACTCCTTCCGACTACCTTGATGAATACCCCACTAACCAGGTGGCAACACCAGCCGTCTCCAGCTGGGGCTTGCACGGTTTTCACGAAACTTGGCTCAATGGGAAAACCGACTGGATCTATCCTCTGCTCCACCGTGGCGCGGGGGTGGTGGAGGAATTGGTACGGAGCCACCCCGAGGCGCGAGGCCTTATCTCCAGAGCGCTCGGGCAGAGCATCCGGGAACTGCTGCTGGCTCAGGCGAGCGACTGGGCTTTCATGATCCACAGTGGCACCATGGCTCCTTATGCTGCCGGCAGGACTAACGCCCATCTGTCCCACCTCGATCGGCTCAGCAGGGAAATCCGGGCGGGCAGGATCGACCCGGTCTGGCTTGCCCAACTGGAAGACCGGCAGAACCTCTTTCCCCAAATCGACCCTTCCGTGTTTTCCTAGCACCAAGATCAGGGGAAGCCTCAACCCCCTGCCTTCCACCGGCAGGCAAATAGCTCCTGCCGCCACTCCTCATCATTCTCTCGAGAGTCTTCCAGCGAACCGGATTCTCTCAACAAGGGGAGATACCTGCCCACTTTTGAGAAGCCTTCGTCAGCGTCGTTTCGAAGACGGACCTCCCAGGAGTATGCCTGGTTGCAGGAAAATGTTAAGAAGCTGCGTTCGATGGCCGAACAACCTCGAACCGATAATTCTGAAGGAGAAGGAAAAGGATGTTGTCCAAGCCAACCAGAGTGCTCGTAGCGCGTTCGCGACGAAATCACTTCAAACCGACCGGAGTTCGCTATGCCGGAGGCCACAGCACCGGCAGAACTGAAACCAGGGCCCTGCGGATCGTCACCTTCAATGTGAAGTTTGCCAAGCACATTGACCGTGCCGTTGAGCTTCTGAGCGGCAACGCGACCCTGCAAGGGGTCGATATCCTGGCTTTACAGGAGATGGATGAAGAGGGCGTCGAAAAGATCGCTCGTCATTTGGGCTTGAACTATGTCTATTATCCGGCCGTCGTCCACAAAGCCCACGGAAAGAACTTTGGCAACGCCCTGCTGTCGCCCTGGGGAATTGTGGAAGATCAGAAGATCCTCCTGCCTCACCCGGGCAGGGCCAGGCAGGTCCCCCGGATCGCGGTAGCGGGCACCCTGGCGGTGGGAAGACAACAGTTGCGAGCCTACAGCCTCCATCTTGGGACCGCGCTCGAAATACGGCCCGCCCAGAGGAAAGAGCAGGTGGCAGCCGTGCTGCACGATGCTCTGAGTTTCTCCGGTTCCGTCATCATCTTTGGAGATATGAATGCCAGAGGCATCGGCCGTTTTCTGGAACGGCACGGATACTATTGGGCCACCAAGCCGGTGCGGCGGACGATCAGTCTTTTTGCCTGGGATCACATCTTCCTGCGCGGCTTCGACCTGGACCAGGTCAAGGAGGTGGGGGTGGTCAGAGACAATCAGAAGGCCAGTGATCACAAACCGGTCTGGATTACCGTTGGCCTGGATGGAAGTCTCGCCCGGGGACTGGCCACCATCTAAGGAGGGGCGTCTTCTTGGGAGATCCCTTCGAACCCCCGCTTCCTCTCGGTCGGTTGTGGCAGATTACGGAGAAACAGAAAAGCGAGAGGCGGGAGAAGAACCAGGAAGGCGTAAAGGAGACAGTGGAAGGTCGCTTGAACCTCGACCCGGTCGGCCAGTCGCCCGACCGCAGGCCCGGTGAGAATGAACGCAACGCGAAAGGCCAGGGATTGGAGGGAGAGGATGCTGGCGCGGTTGGCCGATGGGCTTTCCGTCTGGGTGTGAGTGAGGAACATGGGTCCCCGCAGGCCGCGCATGCTGGTCAGGAGGTAATAGAAAAGGAAACCGAAGGTTCCTCCGATGAGTCCGAGTCCCAAATAGCCAGTCAGGATCAGGACGATACAGAGAAGGATCATATTCCGGTCCCCAAGGAAGGCGTGAACCCGATAGCTCAGCAGGGCGAACACCGCTACTGTCAGATTGGCTCCCGCCCAGGCCGGGCCGAACCAGGCCAGGGGCACGCCGTGCTGCTGCATGTAGGGTTGGATGAGCCAGACGGGGTAAAAAGAGGCGAGCCCCAGGAGCGTGTTGAGGAGGATGGTGGCACGGAGACGCCGGTTCGCTGCAAAGGCGTAACGGGTCAGCCGGAGAGCTTCCGCCAGATGGGTGCGGGCGAGAAGCGCCCTTTCCCGAAGAGGTTCCTTCATGGAGCGAGTGACGGCACAGGCGATGAGCCAGACCCCGATCTGGAGGAAAAACGGCAGCATGGGCAGGTATTCGTACATTACTCCGGCAAAAATCGCGCCCAGAGCCTCACCCGTCTGGGCAAAGCCGTTCATGCGCCCCTCACAGCGGGCGTAGAGCCGTTCCGCTTTCTCGGTCCGCAGCGACTCATACAGAAGCGCACTGTCCGAACCGCTGATAAACGACAGGGCGGTTCCAAGGAGGATCTCAGCGACCAGCACCTCGGTGAAGCTGCCGGCAATGGTATAGACGCCCCAGCCAACGGTACCCAGGGTGGTGGCAATGGTGAGGGCGTTCCGGTAGCCAAGGCGGTCGCTGAGGTAGCCGGAAGGGTATTCAAGGATCACCGTGGCGGCTGAAAAGATGCTCTGGAGCAGGAGGATTTCCATCAGGCTCAGGCCAATGTGGTCTTTCCAGAAAAGGGTGATGATCGCCATGGGAAACAGGGTTTTCTGGAGGAAGGCAAACGCATAGAGTTTGTTAAGATTTGAGGACATGCTCCAATTCGTCTTCTTCACCCTGGTTCATCATCGGATTACACCGCTTTCCCACGCTGACCCGGCTGTCGCAGGCAATAGGTGTTGACGCCCCGGTATCAAAAGGTTCTCATGCGTCATCATAAGAGCCTCGGATTTCGATCGCAAATCCTTTAAGGCCCGTCATTGCCTCCAATCGGGTCGTCGAGGCCAAGGCCGGGGCTCCGCCCTTGAAAACTCGACCATTCCGCGTCAGGTGATTGGCCTGGAGGAGAAAATGCCATATATAGTGAGCCTGGAACCGGGCAGAGCCGCCATCCTGGTTTTGGACTGCGCAATCGGCACAAAAAGCGAAGGTCAGTATGGGTCACTACTTCGTTTCACTCCAACCGAACATAACCATGGAGGAAAACCTGCCTCCCTACTGTGATCCGGCCGATCCGGCGGTTGCCTGCCTGCTGAAGCAGGCTGCCGGGGTGTTGTTGCCTCACTATGTAACCCGGTGGCGCTACCGTGAGCTCGCCCGCCATGCGCGATCCTGGTTCCCGCGCCTGGACGCCCGTTTCACCAGTCACGGCAAGACTCGGCAGATCATGCTGTTCCGTGAAATGGGAGTCAGACACCCGGAAAGCCGGACTTATCCAAACCCGGCAAAACTTTATGAGGATTTCCAGGAAAACGGATCGCCGTGGGGCTATCCCCTCGTGGTGAAGGGGGATAGAGGAGGGGGTGGGGCTTTTGTGTTCCCCGTGTACGAGACGGCTGACCTTCTTCGATCCATCGACCGCCTGCGGCCCCATGAGCCGGCACTGCTCCAGCGCTGGGTGGAACATGGAGGAAAGGACTTGCGGGTCGTGGTTTACGGGAGTCACACCGTCACCTACTTTCGGGTCGGCGGCGGACAATTCTACAACAACATCTGTCGGGGAGGACGGCTTGACCATTCCGGGTGGCCACAGCTGCAGGAAAAGGGATCGGCAGCGGTGCTCAGCTTCTGTGATCGGGCCGGCATTGATGTGGCTGGATTTGACCTCATGTTTCCGGATGATGGGGAACCGGTTTTTGTGGAGATCAATTATCACTTTGGGAGAAAGGGGCTGGGAGGAACCAAAGGCCACCAGTCACATCTTCTGAAAGCGATTCAATCGTGGCGGCGGCAGTGCCTCGAGGAGAGGCAGACTCATCTGCGAGAAGAGCCGGAAGGTGGTAAAATCTAAGGCCGTCCTTCCGACCACCGTCTTCTGCTGCCGTGATGCTGGAGACCTTGAGGCAGCCGTCATTCATCGGGGTTACCGGGCATGGTTCTGCTGGCTGGGTTCCGCGCAAGACCGGGTTAAATCTTGATCTTCACCATATTCCCTGCTTTTGGCAGGATCATTCTGTGGCAAAGTCGCTGCGGCCTGGCATCGCAGCTTCCGTCAGGCAGCCGCGAAACGGCCGAAATGGAACCGCTTGCACTTCACCTCCCCGGTTTGAGCGATGATCGGCAGGTATCTTGGACATCTTGACCGTTATGATCCCCTGTACGAATACCTTCGGGATCACATCCTGCCTCAGTTGGGCGTGGCGCTGGCGGAAGCCGACTTCCGCGTCTTCCAGGCTGCGTCTTCGCGCAACGTCTACTTCTACGAGGAGCGGCAGAGCGGGGCGCGGGTGGTGGGCAAATTCCATCCCCCTCACAGCCCTTCCGGTCACTATCCAAAAACGGGAGAAATCGAATTCGCCAACCTGAACCACTTGCGCGGGCTGGGGTTCGATTCGCCCCCCCACCACGTGGTGAAACCCCTGGGCTTCAACCCGGCTACCGGCAACGTCCTGATGACGGAATACCTGGAAGGCAGCGCTCTGGGAAAAGTCATCGAGGAGGCCATGCACCTGGACCGGTGCGAGCGCTTATACCGTAAGCTGACCGCTCTCGCCCATTTTCTGGCAACCCTCCACCACCGTACCGCGGAGGAGCGGAGAGTCGACTTCGAGCCCTGTTATGACTACCTGGGGCGGATCATCCGTGCGCTCATGGCTAAACTGCACATGGACGCCGACGACGCTGGTGAACTCTACCGGCTGCGGGAAGTCTGGCGCAATGAGAGCATGATGTGGGAGGACCACACGGTGGTGGTGCACGGTGACGTCACGCCCTCGAATATTCTCTTCGGCAGCGGCCACACCGTAATGGCCATCGACCTGGAGCGCATGCAATGGACCGACCGAGGGTTCGACCTGGGCCGGCTCTGCGGCGAACTTGCCCACTACTTCTACCAGGGCAGGGGCCACCCAGGCGCTGCCGAACCTTTCATCGGGCATTTCCTCTGGGAGTATTGCCGCCATTTCCCTGATCAAATGAGCTCCTTCCGGGCCATTACTCGGCGAATTCCTTTCTACATGGGCATCACCCTGCTGCGCATCGCCCGCAACTGGTGGCTCGACCGGGACTATCGCTGGCGACTGGTCCGGCAGGGCAAGACCATCCTGAGGGCCGTACCGTAGCCAGGAAGGTACGGGCTGCGCCGGACGAGGACCCAAATGCCCTAATACCCCTGACACCCTGCATCGCGGGTGTTATGCAAAAAGCCTCGATTCATCGGTGGGTTCCGGCACTAACCGGCAGCACCGCAGCTCACCCGGTGCCACACCGGGGGCATCGGTCGTACGATAGGATACCGAGCACTTCGCAAGGCGGAACCCGCCCACCCGAGCGATCGGACAGGTTTTTAAGCGGTGACGGTTTTTTCGAGCGTTATTTCGGAGGTAACACCATGGTAGGCAAGCCCGTTAGAGACACCTCGGTGGTCATGGCGCAAATGATGAGCCCCCAGGATGCGAATCCTTCGGTTCAACCGGGAGTGTCACCGCTGCAACCGCCCCGCCTTATTGCCACAGCAGGCTGGCGAGCATGCGGGTGCCGACGGCCAGGAGCAGCACCGCGAAGACCCGTTTGAGCTTGGCAACGGGCAGGCTGTGGGCCAGATATACCCCCACCGGCGCCGTCACCACACTGGCACAGACAATCCCCACCAGCGCGGGCAGATAGGTGTACCCCAGGGAATACTCCGGCAGGCCGGGCATCGGAAAGCCGTTGACGATGTAGCCCACGGTACCGGCAATGGCGATGGGGAAACCGATCGCCGCCGAGGTGCCGATCGCTTCATGAACGGCGATATTGCACCACATCATGAATGGCACCGACAGAGTGCCGCCGCCGATGCCGACCAGGCTCGAAACAACCCCGATGACATTGCCGACCCCGAACATGCCCGCCGGCCCCGGCACTTCCCGTGAGGGCTTCGGCTTCCTGTCGATGAGCATCTGAATGGCGACGTAATAGAGGAAAAGAACGAAAAACCCTTTGAGAAAATCGCTCGTCATCCTCGCAGCGATGCAGGTCCCGAGAAAGGTGCCAACCAGGATACCGGGGACAATTCGGCGAACCACCAGCCACCGAACGGCACCTCGCCGGTGGTGGGCAAGAAAGCTCGAAACCGAGGTGAAGATGATACTGGCCATGGAAGTGCCCAGCGCGATGTGCATGAGGTATTCATGAGGCAGGTCCTGACGCACAAAACAGAAAACCAGCATGGGGACAATGATCAAACCACCGCCGATGCCCAGCAAACCGGCAAGGACCCCGGCGATTGCGCCCACTCCAAGATAGATGAGGATGATTTCAAGCAAACGATGCTCCTTGGTACCCTGAAGCACATGCGCGAAATGGTTCGCGAGGAGCGCCGGATCGGGAGCGCGGACATCCGTCCCGCCCCCCTGACGGCTCTCCAGGAGATGCTTTTTGGTGAGGGCCTGATGCCTGACGGAGGCAGGTGCGGGACGCCTTGAAAGTCTCGGCAAGGGTCCGCTCCGGGGGAATCACTTCTCCCAATCTCAACCCCCCGGTGCGGATCATCTCCTGGTATTCATTACCGATTCAGTCATAGCGAGATCGTGGCCAACGGCAGGGATGACGGACGCTGCGGCTGGTTACGGGGTCGGCTGCGGTTTCTTCGGCAGCTTGCGCCCGCTGAAGTCGGTCATGGAGGCCCGTTTGGTATAGCCGGCGGGAATCTCAAAGGTGCCCGCCGGGGCCGTCCCTTCTCTGATCTCCAGCAGTTCTCGCGAGGACTTGATGGTCACATTCTTCATCATGGTCATATTGGCAACGGTGAGCACCGGCACTCCCCTGACCTTTTTCATCTCCTCCATCATCGCCTTGGAGGCCATGCCCATGCCGGGCTGCCCGGGGATCATCGCCATGGAAAGCTTCTCGTAGAAATCGGCATAGGGCATTTTGACCTCTTCGCTCGCCCAGACTTCGGAGGTCATCGGCATCATGCCCATATCCATTTCCTGAAGATATTTCCTGCAGTTCCAATTGCCGATTTTCCTGGTTTCCGAGGTGGGGGTGACCTTGACTTTCATCTCACCGGGCATCCCGGGCGGGGTATTGACGGTACCGTCCGAACCCACCGTCAGCTCCGAGTAGCTCTTGTTGGCGTGGTTCAGGTGGTAGAGCACCAGCTTGCCGTCAACCACCATGGCAATGGTCGAGCTATCGCCCTGATCCGTTCTCATCTTGTCGCTGGTGATCCAGGTGGTGCTGACCCTGTCCTGTGCTGGCTGAACCTGCCCCATGATCGTCATCCCATCCGTATGGGTCTTTTCTTTCATGAACACATCCGCCGCCGCCGCCGCCGGTATCAGCATCACCGCCAGCATTACCAAAAGACCGAACTTTCCGCACTTCTTCTGCATATCAACTCCTGTAATTGATCTGCCAGAGCCACTGGCAACCGGTAGCCCGATTGCCGCTACGCGGTCCTCACTCGGACCTCCAATACCTTGCAGCAGCAGAAAGATCAAGGGGTTTGATGGCCAGGGCGTGACCTTCGGGAGCCTCTCAGGAACCGCTGATAAAGCAGAGCGCTTCCTGGGTCCGGGGGTCTGCCACCACCTGGGCGTATTTGCCGTCGGTAACGGCCGCCACATCAATGACCTTGATAAAGGCCTCGAAATGCTTCGCATCCGGCAGGAAGCAGCTGAGGATATTCGAGGGCTGAGTGAAGAACTCCCGGTTAAAGGCGGACTTGGGATCATCCGGATACAGAGGCAGATAGATGATTCGCGACTCAACCAGATCCAGAAAGAAATGCGTTCCATAGGACACATCCGGAATGTGCCCGGCCGCCTCCCGGGCCATCTCCACCAGCACCGAGGTGTTGTTGATATCGGCGTAGCTGGTGTTGACCCCGAGCATGACGTTGGAACTGCCCCAGCGGCCTGGTCCCATCAGCATCGTCGGGCAACGGGAGAGGTCCGGATGGCGATTGAGCTGACCGACGATTCGCCCCATCTCCCGCTTTGCCTCCATGGAGGCCTTCCCGGCATAACCCTCCGGATCGATATACACGATGTACCGGATGTGCGGCACGTTGCCTCCCGAAATGGTGCGGCCGGCTCTAAACAGAATGCGCTCGGGAGGAATATCGTGCGGCACGGTCGCCACTTCCGTCAACCCCGCCAGTCGCATGGGGCGGCATTGGAGCAGGTTGATCTTGACCCTTCCTGCGGCATCGATCGAGGCTGTGAATTCGGTATCGATGGGGTAGCCATAGGCCGCTTCGAGTCTGGCCAGAAGCTCTTTCATATGCTTGATGAAGTCAGTTTGGGCGATGAGGTTGTTGAAGGTAAGGATGCTGTTCTTGAGGGTTTTCAGGCGCCGTCCGCCGGGGTCTCTGACATATCCGTCCTCCATGAAAGACAGAAACAGGTGCAAATTGGGGTAATCTCCATCAGCAATGACTTCCGCCACCTGCCGGCTCCTGAAGTCATTGGCGGCTAAATCCAGGAGGTCTAATTCCCGTTGCGAATAGGAGGCTATCTTTGATCCGATTTCGGGGCGGAGCTGAGGGTTGCTCAGGGGGATCATTCTCGGATAGTTGCCTCCTACCCGGTCTACGGCCCGCGTTCCCAGTCCGAAGACCAGCCGCATGATCCCCTGGCTGGGATCGATGCGATGGCTCCATCGGTAGAGATTATACGAGAAGGCCACTCCCGCAAGCTGGGGAAAGAAGTAGCGCTTGTAGCGCATTCCCGACACCCGCTGCACCAGAATGGCCATCTGTTCGTCGGCATTGCCGAGACCACGCTGCCGCCGGTAGGAAAGGGCGTCCGGGTTCACAGAACTGGCGTAGACCAGCTTCACGGCCCGGAGGAACGCTCGCATCCGTACTTCAGGATTCCCCTGGTTGGCGCAGAATTCGCTCCGGTATTTGCCGGCAAAGGCATTCCCAAAGCCGTCCTCGAGCAGGCTGCTCGATCTCACAATGATGGGGGCTTGACCGAAGTAATCGAGCAGATCTCGGAACTGCTCCATAATGTCACGCGGAAACCGGCCTTCCAGAAAGCGCTGTTCGACCCTCGCAAACTGCTCCGGCGTCAGGTGAGAATTCCTCGTCAGACGAAGACGCGAGCGGAATAGATCGTTGTTGACCAAAAAGGTAAAGAACACATCCGACCCGATGTAAAAGGAGTCGTGCTCCTCCAGGATTTTCGAGAAATCCGTGCCCTCGTTGTCCCTCAGCAGGATCCGGCGTGCCAGCAGCATGCCCGCCGCTTTGCCGCCGATGCAGCCTGAGCCGATCAGGCGATTCCGGATGCCGAGCAGGTCCTTCAGGCTCAGATATTGATCCGCCAGACGCATGTATTCGGGATGAGTCCCGATGATCATCCGGGACAGCTCTTGTTTGAGAACCAGAATCTCGGTCGTACTCTCCAGATGATCGAGCTCGTCCTCGTCATATTGACTGAGCTTTCGAAAGACACTGTCCCAGGGAGCCAGCGAGTCCGCTCTAACTTTCAGAGGCCTTTTGCTGGCGGTCTTGGAGATGGCGGAAGCATCGCCGCTGCCAAAGACCGGGCTCAGAGTTTCCTTGGAGAAAAGGTGGGGCAGGAACATTTGCGAGGAGTACCGGTCCCAGACTTTAAGGGGATGCACATAGAGGCGCTCTTCGATGTGGTAGAGATCGATCAGGATCTGAGTGGTGTCCCGGATGCGGGCTACCGCGCGGTGGGAATGCCGGCCCCGGGTGAGGGCAAAGTAGGCAATGGTATCCAATTCCCGCAGATACGGGCAGGTCAGCTGGAAGAAGTTTCCCAGGAGTTCATCGGTAGCCCAGTCGGCCACCAGCGCCGAGAGATTGTCAAAGACATAAAAGACCTCCCGCCCCTTCTCTTCGATGATCTTGCTGACCTGGGCACTGAAGGAATCAAAGCCGGGCCGCGGGTCCACTTCCTTGGTGATGATGCGGGAGTCTGGTTCAAGGATCCCCGAATGAGGCATGAATTGCACGTAGACCACGGTGCGGCTGTCCCGAAGGGCCTGGGCCACAAACGGCCGCACCACCTTCAGGTAGTTGCCGAGCTCGTCGACCTGCCAGACGACATTATCCCCCAGGCGAAGCCCTTGGAGGATATGGTCCAGAGCTGGAATGCCGCTGCCGATAACCTCGGATTGAGGCATCAGAAAACCTTCTGCAGTATTGGATTGTTGTCGCCAGCGATCAAACCTGAGGCCGGGCTCGTGGCTCGGAGGGTCTCCCGGTTGCTGCCTTCCAACGGCACGTCCCCTTTTACCACGAAAAGCACAAAGGACACGTGGAAATGGCTACGCGTCCTTTGTGGATGACATCGCATCAAATCGATTGCAGCCTTTGGTGAAGCTTCCTCAGTTACAGACCGGAGGGTGTCGCTCAGCGGACCAAGTGGCCGCCCTCCAGTGCGGCCGCCGAGGGCCGGTGGGTGCCGGGACTGTTAAAACCATCCCCGCAGCTTCATGGCTTCCACCACCCGTTCGACGGCCACTACATAGGCTGCCTTGCGCATATTGATTTTGTATTTTTCGGAGGTATCGGAGACTTCATGATAGGCTCGCGTCATCTTCTTATCGAGCTTCTCATAGACTTCCTGCTCATCCCAGTAGTACATACAGGCGTTCTGGACCATCTCGAAATAGGATACCGTTACCCCGCCGGCGTTGCACAGGAAGTCGGGGATCACGTGGACACCATTGCGGTAAAGGATTTCATCGGCATCGGGGGTGGTCGGGCCGTTGGCCAGTTCGACCAGGATCTTGGCCTTCACCTTGTCGGCATTCTTGCCGGTGACCATCCCTTCCATGGCGGCGAGCACCAGCACATCGACGTCCAGTTCCAGCAAGGCTTCATTGGCGATGCATTCCGTGCCGACGCAGCTCACCACCGAGTGGGTATCGGATTTGTGCTGAGCGATTTTGGGAATACAGAGGCCTTCGTCACAGATGGCCCCGCCCTTGGAATCGCTCACCGCCACGATTTTGCACCCAAACATTGATTCCGCCAGGGAGGCCGCATAGCTCCCGGCATTGCCGTAGCCCTGGATGGCCATGGTCACCTTGCTGAGATCGATCCCCAGCTTGCGGGCAGCCTCACGAAGGGTGTACATGCCGCCCCGGGCGGTAGCGTCCGACCGTCCCGGCGATCCCCCCAAAGACAAAGGCTTGCCTGTGATGACGCCGAACTGGCTCTTGCCGATGATGGACGAGTATTCGTCGAGCATCCAGGCCATGATCTGGGGATTGGTGTAGACGTCCGGCGCGGGAATATCCTTGTCCGGCCCGATGAGCGAAGCGATCGCCTTTATGTAGGAACGGCTGATGCGCTCCAGCTCCGGTTGCGACAATTCCTTCGGGTTGCAGATTACGCCACCCTTACCCCCACCGAGGGGTAGATCGAGCAGGGAGCATTTCCAGGTCATCCAGGCGGCCAGAGCCCGGACGGTATCGATGGTTTCGTCGGGGTGAAATCGAATCCCGCCCTTGGTCGGGCCTTTGGCATCGTTGTAGTGGACCCTGAAACCCTGAAAGATCTTCACTGTGCCATCATCCATGTGCACCGGAAAGTTCACGTGGAATTCTCGCATAGGGTGAAGCAGCGCCTGTCTGGCACCCGCAGGCAGACCCAGGATGTCTGCACAGTCATTGATCTGCTTTTGGGCGATGGTGAACGGATTGTCTTGATGGCTGTTGTCTGTCATTGTTCGTGTGCCTCCCGATCTGGCTAGTCTACCGCGAGCTTCCTGCTTTGGTGTCCCCTTCGCACCGTCTTTGCCCCCGGTCGGTATCCCCTTGTCATTACTCCTCCCTTACCTAAACTTCTCCGGTCGAGAACCTTCTCGCATAGTCGAGGTAGTGTTTGAGACGCCACATCTTTTCGAGGAACTCCGGCCACCCGCAATCAGGATTGAAACCCCGTTCCGCCTGCGGAAGAATCATCACGCCGTCGGTAACCTTTCCCTGCAGTTCCTTCCAGAGCTCGGCCCAGGTGTCCTGGGCATCCTGGAGCACAACGCCGGCGACGCTTCGGAAGTGCTTCATTCTTTCTTCGGGCGACAACACCTGGTAATGCTCGGGTGGCCTGCTGCTTGAAACGACTGTAAGCTGTCTGGGCATGCCTCTACCTCGCTTTCATGGTGAATCGGGTGATCGATGGAACCTTCGCAAAGCCGCTTTGCATAGTCGATGTATGTCCCGAGCAGATGGAGTTTTTCCACGCATTCAGCCCAATCCCGCGGGGAAGTGAAGCCTGGAGGCTCGGGGGTCCCCTCCAGAATCTCCTCCCACGATCTGCGATCCTGACAGGAATCCCAGATTTCTCTCCAGATCTCGAGGGCGTCGCGCATCACGCCCGCCGCAACTCCCCGAAAATGCCGCAGCCTGGCATTGACGCGGTCAATCTCGTCTCTCGCCATGCCTTCCTGGGGCTTCGGAAGCCGTGCTGAATCCTTGATCCTGACCACCATGTCTGCTGCCTCTTGGCGCGGTCAAAACATCTCTCATGGGAAAGCAACCAGTGATCATCAAGCAAACCCTGTGCCGCCGGCACCCCAGTGCCGACAACCTTCGATAACCAAACGTTTTTTAAAGAACAATCTGATTGTTCTAATCATCCTCAGCCATGGTTTGGGCGGCAGCCTGGGGTGATGGCAACAGGGAATTGACTCACGAAAGCTCGATGACCGAGCGGAGATGGGCCAGCAGCAAAGCGGGGGCGGGAGTGTTCAGAAGTTGAACAGGGAGTGCTGCATTTTCAGCACTCATCCGGGCCGGTCTGGCCGGGCGGGGCGCTGATCTGGAACTTTTTCATGCGATGGCGCAGGGTATTACGGCTGGTACCCAGCACCCTGGCCGCTTTCACCTGGTTATAGCCACATTGTTTCAGGACTTTCGAGATGAGTGCCCTCTCGACCAGGTCGATGACATTGGCATGCGTTCTCTCTCCGGCCATCTGGAGGAGGTCGGGGATGAGCTGCGCCAGCTTGTGGTCGATGCTGGCCATAAGCTGCTCCCGGCTTGCCGCCTGGGCCCCAACTTGCTCGTCGCACTCGAGACGCAGGTGTTCCTCGAGAATGACATCACTCTGTGACAGCAGCACCGCCCGTCTCATGCAATTCTCCAACTGCCTCACATTACCGGGCCAGGAATGGGATTTCAGCTGCGCCATGGCCGCCTCGGCAACGTGGCGAATGGGGGTCTGATACTCCTCGCTGAAACGGGCTACGAAATACTCCACCAGCAGCGGGATGTCCTGAGGCCGCTCTCGCAGCGGCGGGAGGTCAATGGAAATGACTTTGAGCCTCCAGTAAAGATCTTCCCGGAAGCGGCCCTGCTCAACTTCTTTCTCAAGGTTCTTATTGGTCGCCGCGATGATTCTCACATCGGCCCTGATGTTTTCCTTACCGCCGAGCCTTTCAAATTCACCGTACTGGAGCACCCGCAACACTTTTCCCTGAGTCGACAGGGGCATATCCCCGATTTCATCGAAGAAGAGCGTGCCGTCGCGGCATCGTTCGAACTTCCCGATATGGGTTCGTTCCGCACCGGTAAAAGCTCCCCGTTCATGTCCGAACAACTCGCTCTCAAACAGGGTTTCGGGAACTGCCGCGCAGTTGATGGTCAAAAAAGGGGCATCCTTGCGGTTACTGTGGTGATAGATGGCGCGGGCCACCAGCTCCTTGCCGGTGCCACTTTCGCCCGTGATGAGGACGGTCACGTCCTTGGTGGCAATTTGCCCGATAAGCTTATAAACCTCCTGCATCCGCCGATGCCGGCCGACGATCTTCACCATTCCTCTGGGGGGAGGCGAAGGACGGGCAAGCAGGCCGGGAAACGTCACCAACTCCTTCATGGTGCGGTTTACTTCGAGGGCATCTGCAGCAATGCGCTGCAGTTCCTGCCGATCAAAGGGCTTGGGCAGATAGTCGTAGGCTCCCAGCTTCATGGCTTCGATGGCGGTGTCGGTGGTGCCGTACGCGGTCATGATGATCACGGGAGTCTTGACCTGCGATCGTCGCACCTCACGCAACGTATCCAGGCCGTTCAGACCGGGCATTTTGTAGTCGAGCAGGATCAAATCGAACGGTTCCCCGGCGATCAGATCCAGGGCCGCCTGACCATTACCGCAGTCCCGGACGTCGTATCCCTCTTTCGCAAAGAAGCGACGGAGAAAGTGAATCAAGCCCTCATCATCATCGACTATCAGGATCTTTTCCATTTGCCTCCAGGATGTGCTCTGAAAAGTTGCGGGTTACGAGTTGCGGGTTGCCCGTCAGCCTCGGTTCTTCTCCTGGGTCTCCGGCTGCCCCAAAGGGGCATGAGGGACTGCTAACCGTCAGTGGGAAGGAACACCGAAAAGGTCGTTCCTTCGCCGGGACTGCTCTGCACCGCGACCTCGCCTCCGTGTCGCTGGATGGTGCTCATGACAATGGCCAACCCCAGCCCGGCACCGGTGGCTTTAGTAGTAAAAAAGGGGTCAAAAAGCCTCGTCTGGTGCTTTGCTTCGATACCCGGACCGGTGTCCCTGACCTCGATGCGCACGCACCTTTGTCGCCCGTCCCTGGTCGGGATCGAATCGAGATTGGCGGTAATGCTCAGCTCTCCTTGACCGGACACCGCTTCGAGACCGTTCACCAGGAGGTTCAACAGCGCCTCGCCAAGCTGCCGCCGATCCCCTTTGATCTCCGGCAACAGGCTGGATATGCTCTTGCGGATGACGGTCTCCTGTTGCCGGGCCTTGGGTCCAACCACCAGCAGGGCCTCCTCGATCAAATCGCCCACGTTCAGCGACATAAAAACGGGCTCCTGCGGTCTGGCAAAATCGAGGAACCGGCTGATGGTGGCCTCCATCCGCTTCACCTGGCTCATGGCAACCTGGAAATCCTCCTCATAATCCGGTGAGATGGCGATTTCAGTCTCGACGGATTCCAAGAACAGCTTGAGTGACGTGAGGGGCGTCCGGATCTCATGCGCGACCCCGGCCGCCAGCCGACCGAGGGAGGCCAGTTGCTGGGAGCGGGCTGCGGCTTGCTGAGTCTCTTTCAGTCTGGCACCGGTCTCCTCGAGTTCCGCTTCCCTCAGAACCACGCGCTGCTCGAGCATCGCCTGCCGGTGCTGCAGCTGCCTTGCCATTTCTCCAAAAGCGGCGTAGAGCAACCCGATTTCGTCCGCACGTTCGGTCCCCACTTCCACCCTCTCAAATTCCCCCCTGGCAAGATGGGTCGCGGCTACACTCAGTTTGCGAATGGGATTGACCACATAGCGGGCGAGCAGCCAGGCCAGCGCCAATGCTCCGCCAGCAGAAAGCAAAGCCACCAGGAAGAGATAATGCTTGAGCCGGTCGGCATCGTGAAAGGCTTCCTGTCGATCCTGTTCGACCACCAGCGCCCAATCCGTTCCCTCAACCCGGGCTGAGGCTCCCAGCACTTCTATGCCCCGGTAATCGATGTAGGTGAGCTGGCGTTTCCCGGCATTGAGGATGTTCTTGAAGCTTTCCGACTGGGCGATATTCTCCGTGAGGATTCGCTTGGGTTCTTTGTGAGCCAGAAAAGCACCTTCCCGATTCACCAGGTAACACTCGCCCGTTTCGCCGAGGGAAACCCGCAAGATCAACGAAAGGATGGTATTGGTGCCCACCGTGGCGCAGACCACGCCGGTAACCGCCCCCGTGGGCTCACCCAGCGGCATCGAGATCCGGAAGAACGACTCCTTCTGGTCGGGATCGAACGCGATGTCGGAGAGGTACGGTTTGCCCGCCAAAGAATCCCTGCACCAGGCTTCATCCTGCGGGTTGAAGGTCCTGGAAGAGCTGCCATAGACAACGGTACCCTCCCGCGATACCACGATCATGTTACGGTAAACGCGATATCTGTTTCTCACCAGCTCTAGGTATGGTGCGATCTGCGCGGGATCCAGCGAACTCAGAACGGAGGAACCGGCCACCACCTCGAGGTCGGCCTTGCGCTCCGAAATCCACCGCTCCAGCAACGCGGCCTTATCGGCTGCGACGTGCTCGATTTCATTGGTGACCCTGGTCCGTATCAGCTCCTCCGCGGTGACCATGGCCAAGACGCCCATGATAGAGAGCGGCACCAGCGCAACAAGAACAAAAAGCAGCACCACCTTGAGTTGAAGGTCGACCGCAACGAGCCTCTTTTTCAAACTCGGCACCCTCTTTCGATATCATCAAGTGAGCGCTCGAACCGAGCGGATGGGGCATTCTTCCATACCATAAAGAGGAAGGCCGTGGAATGAGGATTGTAGGGTCTTTCGGAAAAGAGCCATGCGACTGAGGGCGCCATCAGTGCTGCCTCTCAGAGCCGATCAAGCGCGAATTCTGCCCATACCGGAGTGTGGTCGCTGGGATTCGCTCGCCCCCTGAGTTCGCTGTCTACCCGACAATCCAGGCAGACTCCGGCCAGAGGTCGGGTGGCCAGGATGTGGTCGATCCGCCAGCCCAGATTCCGATCGAAGCTCTTGGGAAGCCGGTAGTCCCAAAAGGTGAACTGCATCCGGTCGGGATGGTGGTGTCGGAAACAATCGACCAGGCCCCAGGAAGCAACCTCGGCCAGCGCCTGGTGCTCGAGGGGATGGAAGCCCACGCTCCCGGCCAGCCGCTTGGGATCGAAGACATCGAGGGCAGTTGGGGCGACATTGATATCCCCGGTCCAGATGAGCGGCTGATTGGGATCGAAACGACCTGCCAACCACCGTTTCAACCTTCGGAAAAAACCCAGTTTGGATTGAAATGCCGGGAGTTCCGGATCTCGCCCCTGAGGGACATAGGTGTTCACTACCCAGACACTGTCGACGCTGACCGCGATGAGCCGAGCTTCGTCATCTGGGTCGCCGTCCGCGAACGCTGTTATCAGTTCCGCAGGTTGCCGTCGGGAGAGGATGGCGACCCCGTTGAAGGATTTCTGCCCACGGACGCTGACGTGATAGCCGACAGCTTCAAACGGCCCCACCGGAAAATCCTGGTCCTGGCATTTGATTTCCTGCAGGCACAAGACATCCGGCTGCTGCTCTCCAATCCAGTCCACAACCGTTGCCAGTCGCGCGCGGATGCCATTGACATTGAAGGTGGCGAGTTTCCAGGCCATCGCTGGACCTCCCTCAGGGTAAGGCTGAAGATTCGAGTGCATGCCCGGCGAACCCCACTGTCCACCGCGAATCGGCATAGCAGTATAGCCCAGGGGAATCCCTGCCGCCATGCTCATTTAAAACGATCCTTCAAATCCCCTCAGGGACACCCGAAACCACCTGAAGACGACCGAAGGTCACCCGCAACTCGCAACCCGCAACCCGCAACCCGAACAGTCTGACCGGAGTCGGGCACATTATTCTTGAAAACTCCAGTGATGAATCGTAATCATGCTTTCGATCAGCCCTTGATATATGATCGGGGTGGTGGAAGAGATGATCTGGTTGTCTGGAAAACTGCGCGGAGACTCATGGGATGACCTGCGGCGAGGCCGGGCGAGATCTCTCCGCATCCTTCCGGGTAACGGTCTCGGGATCTTGCCATCCCCGCGTTTTGCGCGAGGGAGCAGCGACTGATGTCATCCGATGATGCAACCGAGCGCGGCGTTTCCCGGCCGCCACGACCGCGCCCTGCCAAGTCTTCGCGGGCTGGCGGGGATGCCCGCCTGATGCGCCTGCGCGGGTTGATTCGGAAGGAATTCATCCAGATCGTGCGCGACCCTTCGAGCATCGCCATTGCCTTCGTGCTGCCGCTGGTCCTGCTGCTCATCTTCGGCTACGGGGTATCGCTGGATGCCAAAAACGTTCCGGTGGGGCTCGTTATTGAGCAGCCGTCGCCTCAGACCAGCGCTTTCCGGGCGTCCTTCGAGCAGTCGCCGTATTTCGAGCCGCATCTGTTCGTCCACATCCAGGAGGCGGAGGCGGCGCTTCGGCGCGCCGACATCAATGGCATCGTCTGGGTGCGCGAGGATTTTAGCGAACAGATCCTGTCGGGCGCTACCGCTCCCATCGGCGTTTATGTCAACGGTGTGGATGCCAATACCGCCCGCCTGGTTCAGGGCTATGTCCAAGGAGCCTGGACGACCTGGCTGCTGGATTACGCCCGCTCGCAGGGTCGGGCCTTGACCTTTCCCGTGAAGCTGAACGAGCGGGTGTGGTTCAACCCGGGGCTGCGAAGCCGGGATTATCTGGTGCCCGGATTGATCGCCGTTATCATGACCCTTATCGGCGCGCTGCTCACGGCGCTCGTGGTCGCCCGAGAATGGGAGCGGGGGACCATGGAGGCACTCATGGTGACGCCGGTGACCATTCGCGAGATCCTGCTTGGGAAACTTATTCCTTATTTTGTTCTGGGCCTGGGGGGACTGCTCTTTTCGGTGAGCATGGCGGTGTGGGTTTTCGAAGTACCCTTAAGGGGCTCTCTCGGGGTGCTGCTGGCAGCTTCCGCGCTTTTTCTGCTGGCCGCCCTCGGGATGGGACTCCTGATCTCGACCCTGGCCAAGGATCAGTTCGTCGCCTCGCTGGTGGCCCTGCTCGCCACCTTTCTGCCGGCCTTCATCCTCTCCGGTTTCATCTTCGATATCGGCAGCATGCCGACCTTCATCCGGGGTCTCACGCACCTCATCGCCGCCCGCTACTACGTGGCCATCCTCCAGACCGTATTCCTGGCCGGTGATGTGTGGGCGGTGATCGTTCCCAATGGTTTGACGCTCTTGTTCCTGACCGTTATCCTCATCGGCCTGGTGCGGCGGCGTACCAGAAAGCGTCTGGAGTAGCAGCAGACGATGTGGCATCGGATTTTCGGACTGGTGATCAAGGAATTCCTGGCGCTTCTGAAAGACAGGAAGAGTCGCCTGGTGGTGATCGTACCGCCCCTGATCCAGCTCCTCGTGTTCGGCTATGCCGCCACTTTCGACCTGAATGAAGTCAGGTATGCGGTCTTCAACGAAGATCCGGGGAGCGCATCCCGCGAGCTCCTGGCCCGCTTCGAAGGTTCGCCGACCTTTCGCCTGAGCGGTTACCTGGACCATGAAGGCCAGATCGCCCCACTCATCGATTCCCAGCAGGTGCTGCTGATTATCCATATTGGTCCGCACTTCACACGCGACCTCTTATTGAAACGTCCCGCCGCCCTCCAGGTGATCCTGGACGGGAGGAATTCCAACAGTGCCATGGTGATCTCCGGCTACGTGGGGAGCATTGTTACCGCCTTCAATCGCTCCTGGGCCGCCGCCCACGGGTTTCCGACGGTGCCTGCCGCGCTCGAAATCAGGGCCTGGTTCAACCCGGTTCTTCAGAGCCGCTGGTTTATCGTACCGGGTATCGTCGGCCTCCTGACCCTGGTGGTGACCCTGCTGGTCACTGCGCTGTCCGTGGCGCGCGAACGCGAAGCAGGGACCTTCGATCAGCTGCTGGTCACCCCGCTGCGTCCCGTCGAAATTCTCATCGGCAAGACCGTGCCCGGGATGCTCATCGGTGCTTTCGAAGCGAGCCTGATCATCCTGCTGGCGGTGGGATGGTTTCAAGTGCCTTTGAGAGGAAGTCTCGGAGCGCTTTATCTCGGCCTTTTCCTGTTTCTGCTGTCCGGGGTCGGCATGGGTCTGATGATTTCCTCGCTGGCGGTCACCCAGCAGCAGGGGTTGCTCGGGGCGTTCCTGGTGCTGGTCCCGTCAGTGGTGCTCTCCGGGTTTGCCACTCCCATCGCCAATATGCCGGAATTCATGCAGGAGCTGACCCGTCTCATTCCCCTGCGCTATTTCCTGATCATTGTGCGGGGCGTATTCCTGGAAGGCGCCGACGTCTCGCTCCTCTGGCCCCAGTATTGGCCCATGGCCGTGATTGGCCTGGCCAGCCTGGCCTTTGCCAGCTGGCTCTTTCGGCATCGGCTGTATTAGAATTTGTGGCTCATCGCGGATTGACGTGAAAACTGGCAGAGTTCCCAACCGGTCATTCCGGACTTGATCCGGAATCCAGCTTTCCTTAACCGGCCAGCAGCCTGGATGCTCTGAAAGTGTTTTAGGCCAGGCCGATCCGCAGGGGTTCGATTACCTCTTCACCGACCGGACGATGCCTGATCTCACCGGCGTGGCCCTGATAAATGAAATCCTGAGTATTCGGCCCGACCTTCCCGTCATCTTGTGTACCGGCTTCAGTGAGACTATCGGTGAGGCAGAGACCGAAGAAATGGGCATTCGGGCTTTCCTCATGAAACCGGTAACCATCGACAAGCTCACGGCCGTGATGCAAAAAGCCGCCAGCAATGCCACTGCGGCAGTCTGAGCAAAGCCTGATTCAAACGGCAGGAAGGGAAATGCCGAGTCTCCCGCAAGGAATGCCCAATGGAGAATGGCGATTCTTGGCGCTGTGGTAGCTAATGCATTTGCGTGTCACAGGGGATCGCCTTCAACTTATAGACGGTCTTGAGATTGTGTTCCTGGGTCCTTCGCCGTCTAATCCAAAGGCGGGCATGGAAGGGTCTTTGAGAGAAAACATGGCATACGATGACATCAAGGCATCTTCCATGGAGATTTGCGGGATGCCCTTGCGGGTCTCCACGACTTGCTCAAAGGAGGTCCGCACCGACCTGATCAGGGCATCGGCGCTCAAATGCTTGCGCACTGTGGCACTGAGCCACTTCTCTTGCTCGATTCGGTGCTGTCGCTGGAATTGTCCTGGTCTCCTCGAGACTTAACATACAGATCTCCGCGCCCTTTGTCCAGAAAGAAATCAAAGGAGATGAGAATTTTTGCGTGACCGTACCCCATTCCATTTTGCCCTGACGATTACGAAAAATTGGATGCTCCAACCCCGACAAGTCACGCTTTACAATGGCTGCGGGAATTGCTGGTCTATAGGGCGCCTTCAAGGCAGTTTGCAGAATTGATGACCCGGGCTAATGAACTGGCTCATTCCAGTAAGGCTTCACTCAGGTATGTGGCCTGCTTCATCCGGAACAGGTGGTCAGCATCGTCCGGAATATGTGCTAATGGCTAATACTAAGTTGCTTTCAAGATAAATCTGCGGGAGGGCATGAAGCCCTCCCCTACGTAGGGACGGAGTTTATCTCCGCCCGTCTTGAACGCAACTCGGTATAAACTCCCTATTGGATCTGCCGCTATTTTCCAACCCCGGTGATTTGTATGATCGTCGCTCCATCGGGATCATCCGAGGGTATGGTCACCGTTCCTAACTTCGTGTCCGCTGAAGTGGGCACGAAAGAAACCTGAAAGCTGCAACTCCAGCCCGGTCTAACGGTCTGTCCGGAACAGGCGTCCGCACCTTCCACAAGCTTGAACTGCCCCGCGTCCGTTCCGCCGATTGAAACGGTTCCAATGGTGAGATCGGCAACCCCTTTGGTCGTGGTATTCTTGACCGTGAACATGGCGGTGGCCTTTTTCCCGACCTTTTTGGTTCCGAAATCTTTGTAGGTTGGAGTAACGACCAGGGTGGGAGCCCAGGGGGTGAAGGTTGCGGTCGTCGTTACATCACTATTCATCGTAATGGTGCAGGTCGACTGTCCGGTGCAGGTTGTCCATCCGGCAAAAACAGCCCCGGGGGAAGGCGTGGCAACCAGGGTCACCTCAGTGCCCGGAAGATAGGTCGCTGAACACGAACTGTCGGCGGCGCAATGGACACCTGAATAAGGGCTGCTCACCACGGTGCCCGGCCCGTCAACGTTGACCTTGATGGTATGAGGAGCGGGCAGCGGCTTGATCAGCTCCGCATTGTAGGCATGGGAGGAGTTATCATCGAGGAGGCCCGCTGATATCCTGCTGGCGCCGATTGCATATCCACGGGATTTTGCCGCAGGGGATTCGGGCGGGAGCGCAGGGTCATCCTGGACCGCAGGGTCGACATCGGTGACGAATATGGAAACCGTATTGTTGCTGTTGCGAACAATTTGAAACGTGCGCAACTGCTGGGGGAAGTCCCGAAGCGATGAGGTCTCCACCTCCCAGAAGCCGAATTCCGGACCCTTGCCTTTCGGCGCAGGCTGTGGGGTGACGGTGTTGATGTGACGATGGCCCGCTATCCATAAGAGCAGGTTCGGGTAGTTGTGCAGCGTCTCAAGCAGCATCCCATCGGTTACGACATTATAAGGGGGGACCGGGTAACATTCGGAATCGAGATTAGTTGGATCGGTCATGCAGGTGGAGAGGAACAGCGAAAGGATTGTTGTGTTAGGCTGATTCTTCGGAGGTACGAGCGGGGCGTCGGGGATATTCAGGCGAGGCCCTACCGGAATATGAGCGGCTATGATCATGAGCTTGCCTTCAGCCTGACCCAGCTCCAGTTCATTTACCAGCCAGTCGTAGCGCGTTTGGTCCAGACAAGCTCGCGCGTACGAACTGTCCGAGGCGTAGGGGTTCTGCTTGCACGTGTCGTCGAGCACTATGACCTTGAGCGGCACACTTGCCTTGGGCTCGAAGGTGTAAGAGGCGAAGTCGTTATCGAGATTGGTCTGTGTGAATCCGTGGCCCTTCGGTTTTGAGGTGGTGTTGAAAAACTGTTTCATCCAGTTCAAGGACGTGGACATGTCGGTGGAGAGGGCGCGGCGTCTCGGGTCGGCAGCGATGATCGGGGTTGCCATGGTCCTGGCATCTCCATCGCCGATGATGTTCCCGTACTCCGTCCTCCCGTCAATTACGCCCATGTAGTAGCCACGGGCATCCAATGAAGGGAACTGCGCCTCGCCGACCAGGCCGATGTCGATAACGCTGTTGCCAACGAGGATGCTTCGAGCATAGTCGTCAAAGAGGAGGGTGCCGCACCAGAACTGGTCGTGGTTGCCGATGGTCGCGTACCAGGGAATCGATTTGTCGAGCCCGGCCGATTGATAGGGCATCTGGTAATCAATGTACTTCGCCCCCCGGTGCGCTCCTGAACTTGGGGTGATCCTCTTTCCGTCCATGACGTTGATAAACCACCTGACTTCATTATACTGGTTGCTGTTTGCATCATCGCCGAGGGATATGCCGAAATCGAAGGGCGTCTGGTTGTGATGGAGGGCGTTGATCGTCTGGACCGCTGCGTCGAGGACCTGTGTGGTAGACAGCATGATCGGTGAGTACGCCGAGGTGTTGGTGTTTCCAAAGCCCGTTCCGGGCATCACTGCCGAGTAGATCCCCTGGGCTGGAGATTCTTTGTCAACGATATGAATGTCACTGATGGAGAAGAACGTCAAAAGAGTCTCGCCGGAGCTGTATGTTTCCACTGGGGAACCGTCCGGTAAAAGCGGGCCCGCGTCGACGCCGGCTCCCCACCCCCATAGACTGTATTTATTGGGTGCGTATTGTTCGACCAGGTCTATGGTCAGCTGAATGGTGTCTTCAGGCAGAGAGGCCGGACTCACTGTTCGGTCCCGGGTTGTCATGACATCCGTGAAGATCGGGTACGTGGGTTCCGAACTCACTGTTTGCTGGTGTGCCGGATCGACATCCGGGGCGAGCGGATAGGTTGGTTCCGAGTATGCCTGTAACGGCAGAGCGGCAACCAACAGGAAGAGTAAGAATAGCGGGCTTTTCAATTTTCGCATGATTGCACCTTTTTGATGGATCTGGTCTTCTTGGTTTGTTCCAGGATTCTTGCGTATCACGGTAGCCGCCTCCCTTGGCCGTACATCATCAGATGGTTTGGTTTCCGACTCTGCAATTGTGATCGGAAACGGGTCCGTCCTTCCGACGATGCTTTGTGGAGGGGTAATTCAGACAGGAGCCGCATTTACTATCGGGAGAACGGCAAGAAACTTAAGGCATAATTCACTACCGGGCAGTTCTTCTTAAGTCGTGAAAGGGGCTAGAAAGCTGACCGGTATTGGCAAACTCCTGCTGAAAAGAATCGATCGATGACAGACCGAGTTGGAAGAGACTCAGTTAGGGTCCATCCGGAAACCTCAGAATTCAGGAATCGCTTGTAGGGGAGGGGTTTATCCCCTTAAGCGCTCAAATAGGAGCCTCCTGCAAAAGTCCCTGTGTGATAGGGGTAGGAACGGTGCATTGGCTTGCACCACCCCTCCCTCCGAACCGGACTGGCGGATCTCCCGCATCCGGCTCTCCGGTTGATGGTTTTACCTTCTCAAGGACTGAAGCGTCGTACGATGGGCAGTGTCAAGGCAAAACACGAGGATTCGAGCGTCGAGCGGTCGAGCGGGGTCGGGCCAAGCTATGCGGTCGATCCAACAGGATAAACTTCCCATAAATGCAGGTTGTGAGAGCTTAAAAAGCCATTTTCGCCCCCAGAAATGGGGCTGTAAAGAAACTGCGTCTCACGAAGTTGGCACTCGGCCGGCGATTCAGTAATCTTCCGGCCCTTCGCCCTCAAACCGAGCTGTTTTTTCACCATTGCCACAAACGCTTTGCTTCCCACCGCGATGCTCTCCGACCACCTGCCATCTCTCGCACTCTTTTGTATTCTGAGGGATTCTTCCACCCATCCCCGGTGTGACCTTCGAAGCACATCCATCGTGGGGATCTCAAGGAGGTCCATGAGGCATTGGTGATCGATCAATCCATATCTCAGACGAGGCTGCTGGATCTCCTTGTATCCGCTCTCATCCCAATCATGAGGATGGCTCACCACGCCGGCGCGCACCATGTTCAGATCCATATAGACCAGGCACTGAATGAGGTGTTGGTTGGTCTCTACCGCCGTGGCGTGGTAGCGATCCTCCCAAAAGGCCCCTTTGCGTTTCTTCCTCTGGTTGTATTCCTGACCTGTTCTTCCTGCAATGAGTTGTATAGATCTCGGGATGACCTCGCGCTCAGCTCGGTCAAAGACGAGAAGATGGATATGGTTGGAGGTGGCCATGTAATCCAGGATGCAGAGACCGTAGCGCTTTTTCGCCTCGAATAGCCATTGCACCCAACGACGGCGGTCTTTCCCGAACTTGAGCAAAAACTCCTTCTCGTGACAGCGATGAGTAATGTGCCAGGCGTACCCTGGCAAATAGTGACGTTTAGCCCGAGCCATAAGCTCTTTCTATCTTAGGTGCCCATTTTTCGTACTAAAAATAACCTTTTAAGCCTCAAAAACCACTCTATTTTCGAATCTTATTCAAAAAATCCAACATGTTGCCATGGCCCGACCCCGTCCGGATAAAGCCTGGAGTCGTCTCAATCCTTATTGGTTGTCCAATTTCTTTTCGTATGCAATCACGTTCTGGGATGGGTCGCCATCCCACGGGTGTCGCCCGGTTTCCCGAAATCCGCAGGCGGTGTACATCCGCTGTCCCGGAGTGCACAGAGGATGATCGTTGGTGGTTACCTTTGCCAGTTCAATCCCCATCTCATGAAATCGCCGGAGGATTTCCTGAATCTGTTGCTTCCCGAAACCGCTGCAACGAAAGTCGGGCAGAACGCAGTTGTGCCCGACAATACCGAACTCGGGCATCTGTCTTGGGTCGTATGATCCGAATCCGACAAGCTGGTCGTCAGACCAACTCAGGAATACGCAGGCCCCGACCGTTTTAGGATGCTCGAACACCTCACGGTCGAACTGGTCCCACTTGGGAATCTCAGGACCCCAGTGCTCCTGATCGGAAGCGAGAAGCTCGGCGTAGCTTTGCTTAAGCATGGACACGATCAGTCCCGGTTGCTGGGCATGTGGTGGTGTGAATCTCAGTTTCATCTTCTTGGACAATAAATTATTGAGTAGTTTCCGCTCAATTCAGGCAGCCTGTTCCGCCTCCCCATCTTAGGTGTTCGATAGCATCCTGTCTCGTATGATATCCAGAAATCACGGTAAGGCTCCCGGCACGGGTACCGGCCCTGACTGAGAGTCAGGGGGGTGCGGTTCGTCTTGTGGGTAATGGCTCGATCGGGTACGGGATGCAATCCGGAAAGGCCACACTCTGTCCAGATCGAGCGGGCTAACGACAAGTGGTTAAGATGGTCTTCCATCTTCCACGGCAAACACTGTGGGTGAGGATATCCCAAAAAACTATCCTCAGCAATGGATTTCAATAAACATTTGACAGAACAGGAAGGCCCTCCCTCGATGTGTGCGTCACGCTCGCTGAATTACTCGGCGAGCAGGCCAGCATTTCCGCTCGTTCCCAAGCTCCAGCTTGGGAACGCAGTCTTGAAAGCTCCAGCTTCTAATGGCCACAAGTCACGCCAAGCCGGAGCCTGGCTGACCATGGTTCCCAAGCCGGAGCCTGGGAACCAGCGAACTGGCAACGTGAGGGGACTGTCAGCCTGCACTATGCTATTTCCTGATGAGTCCTTACTGGAATTTGTTCGCTGGGGTCTGGCCGGAGCCGCTCGTGACGTTTATAATGGCGACCACTGTGCGGGTCTTCTTGTGGGAATGTTGCGATCGAAAAGCTGCCTGAAGCGTTCCATTCCGCCTTACAACCTCTCTCCTCCCAAGGGAGAGGGGTCTTAACTCAGGTTCTTGCTTACTGGGATGAAGAGCTACGGATGTGCTGACGGGGTTCCGACCACGCTGTGAGCGGGCGATGGCCAACCGTGGCAGACCAGCCGAGGATGGAGGAATTGATTCATGTACATTGTCATGGTTACCCCGGAATGTGCACCGGCTGCCAAGGTCGGCGGTCTGGGGGATGTCGTTGAAGGTCTCTCTCACGAGCTTCAGATAAGAGGCAACGCCGTTGAAATCATTCTGCCCAAATACGATTGCATGCGCTACGATCATATCTGGGGTCTGCAGAAGACCTATAGCGATCTGTGGGTTCCCTGCTACGATCAGCAGGTTCACTGCGATGTCTATTTTGGCTTCGTTCATGGGTTAAAGTGCTTTTTTATCGAACCCCATTCGCATCGAAATTTCTTCAATCGGGGCATCTTCTACGGCCACCGGGACGATCCGGAACGCTTTGCCTTTTTCTGCCGGGCGGCCCTGGAGTTCATGCTCAAGACCAACAAGCATCCCGACCTCATCCACTGCCATGATTGGCAGACCGCCCTGGTCCCGGTGCTGCTTTTCGAACGGTACAAATATCTCGGCATGACCCACCCACGGGTCTGCTACACCGTCCACAACGTCATGCATCAGTGTGTGACCGGGGACCATGTGGTTCGGCTGGTGGGCCTGGACCCGGCTCCCTATCGGACCCGGGATCGGCTGCAGGATGATTTCAATCACGGCGCGATCAACCTGATGAAGGGCGGCATCGTTTATTCGAATTTCGTCACCACGGTCTCCCCCCGCTATGCCCAAGAAATCAAGTACACCGACCAGGGCTATGGCCTGCAGCACACCCTCTGGGTGCACAGCATGAAATACGGCGGGGTGCTCAACGGGATCGACTATAATGTCTGGAACCCCGAAATCGACCCGCTTATTCCCTGCCGCTACAGCATCGACAAGCTCGACGACAAATACCGGAATAAGGAGGCCCTGCGCCATCGCCTGCTGCTGCGGCAGGAATACAAGCCCATCGTGGCCGTGGTGAGCCGTCTGGATCGCCAAAAAGGGGTCGGCCTCATGCGGCATGCCATCTTTTACTGCCTGGCGAACGGCTGTCAATTTGTTCTCCTGGGATCGAGCCCGGACCCGGCCATCAACCATGAATTCTGGCAGATCAAACACCAGTTGAACGATAACCCGGACTGTCACATCGAGCTCTCCTATAATGAGGAATTGGCCCACCTTATCTACGCTGGCGCCGATATGATCCTCATCCCCAGCGCCTTCGAGCCGTGCGGGCTGACTCAGATGATCGCCATGAAGTACGGGACCGTGCCGGTGGTGCGCAACACCGGCGGGCTGGCCGACACCGTATTTGATGCCGACTACGCCCCCAAGCCCTATCACGAACGCAATGGCTATGTGTTCAACGACTTCGATGGGCCGGGGCTGGAATCCGCACTCAGCCGGGCTATCGGGATGTGGAACGGCTACCCGCAGTACTTCCGGGAACTGATGGTCAATGGCATGCGCTATGACTATTCCTGGAACCATCCGGCCCGGCATTATCTGAATATTTACAACTATATCAAGGAATAGAGCGCGAGGAGGGCGGGGTTATGAAGTGCTGGTTCTGCGAGGAAGAAGCAAGAGGGACCTGCGCCGTGTGCGGCCGGGGGCTGTGCCACGGCCACGCCCACATTCACGACGAGCTCACCATCGCCAAGTCGGACACCAGTACGGGCTACACAAGCTACTACAATGCCTACGGGACCCTCAAATGTTCCGCCTGCCGCGTAGAATGGAAGTCGATCACGCCGGGTTCGATCAGAATGTGAGCACCTTGTCCGCTTCCATGGCCAGGGCGTAAAGATCGTCCATCCAACCGATGGGGCACGTGCTTGATCCCTCCAGACCGTGGGATTTCATGCAGACCCCTCAGACGTAGAAATCCCCCTCGAACTGCTGGAGTTGCCCCATGACGTTGAACGGCTCGTTGCAGTTGCGCTCGAAGAGTACCCCTTTGCCAAGCATGAACAGACTGACGTCATCACCCTTTTTGACCGCGACGTTGGCCAGCCTCACAGCATTGTAGCCGGTTTCGGCATCGTCGGTCGAAATGATGAACAAGACTTTCATAGTGGACTCCTTTTGCGGGAGGTTGCGATGGTGGCGGGCGGTACTATACCGTATGACCGGCACCCCCGGAAGCGGTATTCGCTGGTTCATGGAAGGGGTCTCAAAATCTACATGCGGCCGTTTTTTTAGCTTGTCAAGAAGGCAGTGCCACAAGTGATTTACTTGGCCTTTGACTTGAAATATAATTTCGGCTAATAGATAAATCCCTGCTCGAATGGAAAGGAAGCGCAAGGTAGTTTGAAGCGGCGACAACGATCCAGCGGTGAGTCCCTTCCCGGTTTGGGTGAGAACCCGGCCATCGTCCATTCAGCCTGGCCCTGCAGGCAGATTTGCCCAATCTCCTGGCAGCATTTGACGGCAGCGTCACGGTCCGGCGCGACGCTGGGACCGATGCTGCCTGGATTGTCCGTTACTCGAGGGAGAGCAGTACCATGTGCCGACTATTTGCCTTGACCAGTGAGGAACCACTGTCGCCCATGGTGGCCATGCAGGCGCTGGATGTGATGCGCGAAGGCCATGATGGGTCGGGGGTTGGGCTTTTCCTCAGCGATCTCGGAGGTCCGTTCGAGGAACTCAAGGGTGCCCCGATTCTCTCGGGCATCTTTACCAACGACGGCTTGAAGCGCCTGGATCAGTTCATGATGAACATCGGATTCATGACCAAATTCAAGCTCTCCATCAAAATCCCCAAGAGCCCGCCGCCGGGCACACCCAGGCGTGATATCTACCTCATCCGTGCCTATGAATACCCGGAGACCTGGGAGGGACTCAGCGACCGCGAGCTCGAACACCGGCTGATGATGCTGCGGCTGCAGCTCCGCCAGATGGGTGAAGAGCAGGAGGACATGATCGTCTACAGTTTCTGGCCGGATGTCATCATGATCAAGGAAATCGGCGACCCGCTGCTGGTTTCCAAATACCTCCGGTTGGACCGGGAAGAGCTTCGGGCTCGGGTGATCCTTGCCCAGGGGCGACAGAACACCAACTACGCGATCAACCTCTACGCCTGCCATCCCTTCTTCCTGCAAGGGGTGGCCACCATGACCAACGGTGAAAACACGGCGTTCGTTCCCATTCGGGAATTCCTCAGTTCGCGCGGCTTTCCGGGATATGTCGGGTACCAGTCGGACTCGGAAGTTTTCACCCACATTCTTCATTTTACTCTCAATCGGCTGGGACTTGGCATCGAGTCCTACAAACACGTGATCACGCCATTGCAGGATGAAGACCTGGAGCGGCATCCGGACGGTTCTTTCTTGAGGCATCTCAAGCATTCCTGCCGTCGGCTGATCATCGACGGTCCCAACTGCGTTATCGGCTGCCTGCCGGACCGGTCGCTCTTTGTGGTCCAGGATCGTAAGAAGCTGCGGCCGGCCGTGGTGGGAGGCAGGCCGGGCTTGTACGTCATTGCCTCGGAAATGTGCGGCCTCGATGTTGCTGTCCCCGACCGGGACCGGAGCCGGGATTTTCAGCCCATGTACCTGGATACGGCCGTCATCCATCCCGATCGTCAGGAGGTCAAGATATGTTCACAGACGGACCGATTACCCCTTCTTCACTAAGCATCAAGGATCTTCCCTGGCGGATATACTGGGAAAAGGAGAAGTGCACCCTGTGCGGTCGCTGCACGGCCGTTTGTCCGGTGCATGCCATCGAACTGGGGGTGCACCGCAAACGGGCGATCCAGCTGCCGAGCCTGGGTGAAATCGGCCGGGACCAGTGCTCTTCGAGCGTCAATCAGGTCTATTACGGCATTCGCCAGAGAACCGACCCGGCCTATGCCTGCGTGGGATGTGCCATGTGCAACCTGGTCTGTCCCAATGACTGCGTGATTCCTTATCGCACCGATGAAGCCGATAAGCTCAGGTTTCATATCAATCGTGGCGGTCAGCCCCGGCGGCGGGGCGGGCGCCGCAACGTGCGTGACCCGGAACCCGGCGGAGTGCTCGATCGGATCAAATTCACCCGCATCTCCATGCTGACGGACCCGGCCCTCGATGCCGGGCGCCATGAATTCGAGCTGCGTACCCTCCTGGGAAGAATCCTGCCCCCCGAGGAGAACCTGCGACTCCTCAGGGAACAGGGCTGGATTCCACCGGTACGCGAGATCTACCCGCTCATCATCGGTGCCATGTCCTTCGGCGCGCTTTCTCCCAACATGTGGGAGGGGCTCCAAATGGGAGTTGCCTACCTCAACGAGCAACTGGGGATGCCGGTGCGCATGTGTACGGGCGAAGGAGGCTGCCCGCCGCGCCTGCTGCGCTCACGGTTTCTCAAGTACGTGATCCTGCAGATTGCCAGCGGCTATTTCGGCTGGGATGAAATCATTCATGCCCTGCCGGAGATGAAGGAGGACCCCTGTGCCATCGAGATCAAATACGGGCAGGGGGCCAAGCCGGGCGATGGCGGTCTGCTCATGTGGTTCAAGGTGAACAAGCTCATTGCCGCCATCCGCGGGGTGCCATCGGGTGTGAACCTTCCGAGTCCCCCCACCCATCAGACCAAGTACTCCATCGAGGAAGCGGTGGCCAAGATGATCCAGTCCATGTACATGGCCTGGGGCTTCCGTGTTCCGGTCTACCCGAAGATTTCCGGCACCTCGACGGCCCTGGCCGTGCTCAACAACCTGACGCGCAATCCCTACGCCGGGGGACTTGCCATCGACGGTGAGGACGGCGGCACCGGCGCCGCCTACGCGGTTTCCATGGATCACATGGGGCATCCCATTGCGAGCAATATTCGCGACTGCTACCTCAATCTGGTCAGACTTGGCAAACAGAATGAACTGCCCCTGTTCGCCGGTGGAGGCATCGGCAAGCACGGGAACCTGGCTTCCAATGCCGCCGCGCTCATCATGCTGGGGGCAAGCGGCGTCCAGATCGGCAAATACATGATGCAGGCCGCGGCCGGCTGCCTGGGTTCCGAATTCGATCGCTGCAATATCTGCAACATCGGTCTCTGTCCCAAGGGGATCACCTCGCAGGACCCGCGCCTCTATCGGCGGCTCGATCCCGAGAGGGTGGCCGAACGGGTGGTGGATGTCTTTCTCAGCTTCGATATCGAACTGAAGAAGATCGTTGCGCCGCTTGGGCGCTCGACATCCCTTCCCATCGGGATGTCCGATGCGCTGGCGATCAATGATCACCATGCAGCGGAGCGTCTCCGTATCAATTACGTCGTGTAGCACGGAAGCGGCGGGCCTTCAGACGAAATCCCTCCCGGTTCCCTCCGGCAGCCGGGAGGATTCAAGTCGACGCCATGGCCTTCGCGGTTATGGCAGTTGAACCGACCGTGAGGTTCGGGAGAAAGCAATGGATAGTCAGCACTATTATCGCATATCCGGAATGGAAAACGGGTTGCGGCTCGAATCGCGACTGGTGGAAGAGCGCATTCAGAAAGCGGTGGAGAGCGGTAATCGCCATCTCGAAATCGAAGCCTTTGGCCAGCATGGGCTGGGGGGACGGCTGTGGAAAGCCGGGGCAGAAACGGTCCATGTCCGCATTGTGGGATCTCCCGGGCAGCGGGTGGGGTCCATGGGGTTTCCCAACACCCGGATCGAGGTCATGGGCCCGACCTCCGATGATGTCGGCTGGTTGAACGCCGGCGCCGAAATCACCATCCACGGCCATGCCGGTAATGGCAGCGCCAATGCCATGGCGCAGGGGAAGGTCTACATCGCCGGCAATATCGGCGCCCGCGGCATGACCATGACCAAGCGCAACCCCCGCTTCGAGCCTCCGGAACTGTGGGTGCTGGGTTCAGTGGGCGACTATTTCGCTGAATTCATGGCCGGGGGGATCGCGGTCGTGTGCGGGTACCGGCCGCAGAATCCCGACAATGTTCTGGGGCATCGCCCCTGTGTCGGGATGGTGGGAGGCCGGATCTATTTTCGCGGACCCCATCAGGGCTTCAGCCAGCTCGATGCCAAGCTGATTCCCATTTCCAGCGAGGATTGGGAGTGGCTGGTCAGCAACCTCAAAACCTATCTTGATGCGATCAACCATCCGCAACTCATCAAACAGCTGGGAGACCGCAGCCAGTGGCAGCTGCTGGAAGCACGCCGGCCCCACGAAAAGGGCGCCAAACCACGGCTCCCCATCAAGGACTTCCATCAGGAGGTATGGGACCGGGAGCTGGGCCGGGGGGGGTTGATCGGGGATCTGGTGGAATTCGATCGCAGCCCCATTGGGGTGATCGTCAATGCCAATCTGCGTCGCTATGTGCCCGTCTGGGAAAATCGGCAGTATGTACCGCCCTGTGAAGCCAGCTGCCCTACGGGAATACCCGTCCATGAGCGCTGGCGCCTGATTCGCGAAGGGCGGGTCGATGAAGCGGTGGATCTTGCGCTCGCCTACACGCCCTTTCCCGCTACCATCTGCGGCTATCTCTGCCCCAATCTCTGTATGCAGGGGTGTACCCGGCATACCGTCAACATCCTGCCCGTGGATGTGGCGCAGCTCGGGAAAGCCAGCATCAACGCCAAGACCCCTGCGCTGCCGCCGCTCTCCGGCAAACGGGTGGCGGTGATCGGGGCCGGCCCGGCCGGCCTTTCGGTGGCCTGGCAATTGCGCCAGCGGGGCCATGAGGCGGTCATTTATGACATGCGCAAGACCCTTGGCGGCAAGATCTCGGCTCAGATTCCGAGAAGCCGCCTTCCCGACGAAGTGGTGGCCGCTGAATTGAAGCGGGTTAAAGAGGTGCTGCCCCATGTCCATCTTCAGCAGGAGCTGAGTCGTGGCGATCTGGAGCAGCTCAAAGCCGATTTCGATTTTGTGGTGATCGCCGTGGGTGCCCAAAAGCCCCGCCTTCTTCCCATCCCCGGCAAGGAGAGAATGATCCCGGCCCTGGATTTCCTCCGTCAGAGCAAGCTCGATCAGATCAAGGTAGGGAAAAAGGTCGTGATCATCGGCGCCGGGAACGTCGGCTGTGATGCGGCCAGCGAAGCACACCGCCTGGGAGCACGGGAAATCACCCTGGTGGACATCCAGGAACCGCTCTCCTTCGGTAAGGAACGCCAGGCGGCCGAGGCCGTTGGCGCCACTTTCCGCTGGCCGTGCTTCAGTAAGGCCGTTACGCCAGAAGGTCTTGAACTGACCACCGGTGAGGTCATCCCGGCGGATACCGTCATCATCTCGGTCGGCGACATGCCGGACCTCGAATTCCTGCCCTCGAGTATCGCCACCGAGCGGGGCTTTATCAAGGTCAACGAATCCTTTCAGACCACCGATCCAAAGATCTTTGCCATTGGTGACGCGGCAAAGGTCGGTCTTCTCACCGACGCCATCGGCGCCGGCCGCCGAGCCGCTCAGGCGATTGCCGACATGCTCGAAGGCAAACGCCCCAGGGGTGATACCCGCAGGATGCTCGATCCCGCCCGGGTCAAGGTCGAGTACTTCGATCCGCGCCTGGTCAGATTCGACGGCGTCGAAGCGTGCGCCTCCCAGTGTTCTTCCTGCGGCTCCTGCCGGGATTGCGGCATCTGCCTTACGCTGTGCCCCCAGGCGGCCATTTCAAAAAAGGAAAACGGTCAGGACTTCGAGTTGGTCGTTGATCCCGAACGCTGTATCGGGTGCGGTTTCTGTGCGGCAGTGTGCCCCTGTGGGATCTGGAACCTGGTGGAGAACGACCCGCTGGAGTAGATCCCGGAGCTTGCCGGAAACGGCTGGTCACGCCCCTGCGCCTTCCCCGCAAAGCGCTTTCGCACATGCTTCAAGGCTCCGGGAAACGACCCCGGTGAGCACCCAGACGGCGTCCAGTCTTTCGAGGTGGGAGGAAATGGTGCTGTCAAACCGCATGAGCATCTTTGGCTCGAACTCCTCATCACCTTCCCAGAGCACGAGCAGCAGAGGAATGCGCGGCAAGGCCTGAAAACGGAAAGCCAGATCGCCCATCCGTTCGGGCGTGCCGCCGAGCTTTGCCGCCACTGACCGAAACCGGTCCCGGTGCCGCCCCAGAAGCGCCGTCACGGGTTCGAGCGGAATTCCGTGGATGCCCCGAAAGAAGACCTCACCCCCAGGGAGCTCCTTTTCTCCGATCCATTTACCGGAAAGCCCCAGCGGCTTTGCTTCCAGGAGATAGTGAAGCAGCAGCAGGCAGCATTGAAAATCAGGGGCGGTAAAGCTGTCCCCGCTGAGTGGGTCGATCCTCCGCCGCTCGATGGAACAGAGGAATTCGGCGGTGAGAAAAGGAACCACATAGGTGGCAAGCTTCGGTTCATAGGCGACCCCGGCGTTTCTGCAGATCACCTTGGGATCAGCCTCGGTGAGCCGCTCCCATAACTGCGGATCGATTTCCGAGGGATCGAGGTAACTGGTCCGGGATTGAAAGTCTTCGATGAGGGGCTTGATGATCTTGTTTGCCCGCGCCGCCAGTTCCTCGGGGACCATGAGCCAGCCCCAGCCCCGCTGACAGACGAAGAGACCGTCGTACGCCGTTTCTTCAAAGGTCCTGAGGAAAGTCGGGATACCTTCCTGCTTGAGAGCGTCCAGCAGCAGATCGGCCTCGAAGCGATTGGCCAAGGTGTGGATATTGGCGAAGCGAGTCGATGGTCCGGAGGTCATGTCCTGCATGGTCTTGTCCTATGGCCTCAAGCGCGGCCGGATGATCACCACAGAATGAGGGCTGCCGCCCGGCCAGCCTCACTTCGACATTCTGCAGTTGGAATTGGATATTCTACGGTTCTCTCTTAATCCCGGCTTCTGGAGCTTCGCTTCTCACCCTACCCGAATACCCCTCCCATCTTGGTCCCGGTTATGCGGTTGATGGCAAAGAGGCAGGTGGCACCAAGGACAATGAGAATGAGGCCGAGAGCGGCCGCTTCGTTGACCGATCCGCCGATGTAAAAATTGAAAATCCCCACCGGCATCATCTCATGGCCCGGCACCACCAGCAGCAGGGTCGCCGAGGCTTCCTGCAAGGCAAGGATGAAAGAGTAGAGAGAACCCACCAGCACTCCCTTCCAGATGAGTGGCAGGGTCACATCCTTGAAGGTTGTCGTCTTGCGGGCGCCCACGCTTTCCGCCGCTTCTTCGAACGATTTATGAACAATCTGCAGGGAAGCGAAGGTCCCGCGGACCGTGTAAGGCATCCTCCTCACCCCCAGGACAATGGGAATGACAATCCAAATACCGATCAGGGCCGTGCTGGTGAACGGCAGCGGTTCGCGGAAGGCTCGGAGGTAGGCGATGCCGATCCCGGTCCCGGGAAGGGCGAGAATCAAGGTAGTGAGGGAATCGAGGAGGTCGCGCCCGGGCAATTGGGTTCGAGCCATCACCCAGGCGATGGGGACCCCGACCAGGATGCAGATCAAAACCGAGATCCCGGAATACAGCAGGCTGTTAAGGATAAACTTGGGAGTTTCAATGGCCACCCGTTCGAAATACTGCAGGGTGTATTTGACGGGAAAGGGAGTGAGCGCCCACCCTTTGCCGAAGGAATCGAGGAGTATGCCCAGATAGGGAATAAAAGCAAAAATGAGGATGGCGCTGAGAAAGATGACCACGCCGATCCTCGCGCGGCGGGAAAGCGTCTTTCGTTCGATCACCGAATAGGAGAGAGAGCTGTAGTCCTTCAGTGCCACGTACTTCTTCGCGACAATGAGAAAAAGGATAGCCAACAGGATCATGATGGCGGAAATGACGATCCCCATTTTGAACAGCCGACGATCCACGAACTGCACGATGTTGAGGTAGGCTTGTGAAGCAAGCAGATCGTCGATCCCCACTACCAGCGGAGTGGCGAAGTCGGCGAAGGTCCAGATGAAGACCAGGAGGGCACCGGAGACATAGCCCGGGGTGGTGAGGGGGAAAGTGATGTCCCAGAATTTCCGGAATCCTCTCGAGCCGACACTCTCCGCTGCTTCATCGAGCGACGGCGAAATCTTGCCCATGGCGTCCACAATGCTCAGGGTCATGAGCGGAAAGAGATGGAGGGTCTCCACCAGGAGCACGCCATGGATCCCGTACATGAAGTTGATGGGTTTGGTGAAGCCAAAATAGTCCATGAGAATCACGTTCACCGTGCCGGCCCGTCCCAGGATGAAGACGAAGCCCATCACCCCGACCAGGGGCGGCATGATCATGGGAACGATGGAGAGAAAGGTGAAGAGGTTTCTCCCCGGGAACTCGTAGCGCAGGAGCAGGAAGGCAAAGGTGATACCGATGAGCGAGGTGGTGATGACGGTGGCGATTCCCAGCAGGAGAGAATTCATCAGGGCCTGGAGATAAAAGGGATCGGTGAAGAAGTCGTAGAAATTCATCAGGGTGAAGGCTTCTTCATCCGTGGTGAAGGCATCATAGAAGAGGCGGATGAGAGGGTAGATGAGGAAGACCGCCATAAAGGCCCAGATGGCGGCGTAGGCGGACAGCCCCCCAATCCTCAGGCGCGGTTGCAGGCCCGCTCCACCCTGCGCCTTCACCCCTTCACCCGGCTTTTCCATCGCAAGTGCCTGTCTAAAAGATTCAAACGGGAATAGCCAGGGAGGACCTGGCTGAGAAGGTGATCACCACCCGGTCCCCTATGGCATGGAGCTGATGATTCCGCGGATTTTGAATATCCACCCGAAAGGTGAGGTCAGTGCCGATCTCGACGTCGTAGCGGATGGCATTGCCGATGAAAGAGGCGAACCCCACTGTCCCGGAGATGCGGTTGTCGCTTTCCTGCGCTGGCTCCGCCCCGGTAATGGCGGCGGTTTCCGGCCGCACGCAGAGCATGCAGCGGTCGCCCGCCGCCAAGGGGGCATCGCTCTCACCCAACAGCATCCCGACTTCCGTCTTGACTCTTATCCACTCTCCCGTTTCGGTTGCCTGGACCAGGCCCGGAATGAGATTGTTGATTCCGATGAAATCGGCCACAAACGGGTTGGCAGGCCGTTCATAGAGATTCCAGGGCGTGCCGAGCTGCATCAGTCGGCCCTGCTCGATCACCGCAATGCGATCGGAGAGAGTCAGTGCTTCTTCCTGATCATGGGTGACGTAGACGGTGGTTATGGCGAGTTCCTTCTGGAGTTTGCGAATCTCGGCCCGGACCTGGAGGCGGATTTTGGCATCGAGATTGCTTAACGGCTCGTCCAGGAGCAGCACATCCGGGTTCAGGACAAGGGCTCGGGCGAGCGCCACCCGCTGCTGCTGTCCGCCTGATAGTTCCCCCGGATAACGCTTTTCCAAACCGCTGAGATTCACCAGCCCCAATGTCTCGGTGACTCTTGCGGCGATCTGCTCCCGCGCTATCTTTTTGAGCTTCAGACCATAGGCGACGTTGTCAAAAATGGTCATGTGGGGCCACAGGGCATAGTTCTGAAACACCATTCCAATGTTTCTTTCGTAGGGTGGGATGCCGGTCACATCCCTGCCCCCGAACGTAATCAGCCCGTGATCGGGCTTATGGAAGCCCCCGATCAAACGCAGGATAGTGGTCTTGCCACACCCCGAAGGGCCCAGAAGGGTGAAGAGCTCACCGGCTTGAATGGCGAGGGTGACATGACTCACCGCTTCGAGGCTGCCAAACCTCTTGACAACGTCGCTCAGTTCAATGTTCATTCAATTCCTGAATCATGAGTCTTTGAATTACTTCTCTTTCACAAGCTCCTTGTGTTTCTCGGTAATTTCTTTGCGGAAGTAGGAATTGACCTCTTCAATGCGTTTCTTGTCGCCGGCAAGAGCGACATCATAGACATTGCCCACGGGGATGTCGAAAAAGGACCGGATTCCTCCCGTGAAAGCAACCGCCTTTTCCTGGTTGGATCCCGGCGGACCCTGGACTTTGTATTTGGCGGTAATGGGATAGACGCCCAGTTCCGAGACGAGTCTCTGCCCTTCCTCCGAGATCAGGAATTCAATGAAGGCGTGCGCCGCTTTGGGATGAGGCGCCCCTTTCAGGACCGCCATGGGTTCCGGAGTAACATAGGCGTTGGTCGGGTAGACGTACATGATTTCATAGCCGCCCAGAACTTCCGCAAAAGCCATGTAGCTCGGCACCCCAAAACCCACCGCGAATTCTCCTTTGGCCACCACGTTGGGCACATCGCGAGAACGCGCGGTGAAAATGCCCGTATTTGCTGCCAGTTTATTGAGCCATTCCCAACCCTTATCCCATCCATGCGTCTGGAGAATGACTTCGATGGTGGCGTGACTGGAGCTCGAACGATCCGGGGTACACTGGGCAATCTGCCCTTTCAACTTAGGATTGAGCAGGTCGTCCCAGTCCTTGATTTCCACCCCCAGCCGTTTCAGAAGCTTTGGCTGATAGATGATGCCGTAGGGCTCGAGCATGGTTCCCACCCAAAACCCTTTTGGGTCCTTGAGGGGCAACGGGACCGGCTTGCCGATAGCAGCCGGAATTTCATTCCACATCGGTTGCGGGAGTTGCACTTTCTCGAGCAGGCCTTGACTGGCCAGATCGTCGAAAAGGGTGCCTTCTCCCCCCCAGAAGATGTCTGCCTGCGGGTTGCCCTTCCATTCCAGGATCTGACCGTAAGCTACCGGCGTGCCCTTGGGAATGGCGCTGGTCTTTACGTCGATGTTCCATTTCTTCTTGGCATAGCTGGCAAATGCCTTCAAAACCGGATCGTGGACATCTTTGGACACTGGAGTAATCAGATAGAGTTCATCTTCAATCGGCTGGGCCTGGGTGTTGCCCCAACAACAAAAGGTCAAAGCCAAAATCACGACGGTCGACATCACGATCTTTCTCATTGCTCACCCCCCTCTACGATTGATCTGACTGGTCATGACAAACGGCTCCCCTGCCGGCAATCTCCCGTCTCTCACCTCCCTCCCCGGAGCACCAACCCCAATGTCCTGTTACGAAAACGGAAAACGCTATTATCGAGGCCTCGTAAGACCCAACTCAACCCTGCCCTGAGTGTAGAGGAGACGCCATGGTGAGTCAAGGCAATTGGGGCGCGCGAACAACCTGCCAGCCATGGCCTTTTTGGTTCGACCGGCCGTGTACTTGGATTTTCCTGCCATTGCCTGAGACCCCGAGTTCTGCTATCTTTGCGAGATGCGGAACCTGCCACGGCAAACGAGAGCAGAGGCTGAGTTTGGATCGTAGGTACTGATCCTGTAAAAAATGGAGCGCAAAAAGGAGAAAGGATGGCTGAATCGCGCGCAAAGCATTGGGAAACGATCAAAGAGCAGGGATTCATCCCTCTTTGCAGTGACTGGAATGCCGACGGCACCGAGATGATCTGTGACATCTTCATGGATGGGGGCTATGGGTGTGCCGAATGTATTTCGTGTCGACAAGCCTATCGGCGAGATGAAGAAGGCAACATTGAATACTACCGCTAGGAACGGGTCAACAGAAACAATACCATGCTGATCCGAAACGACCTGCGCAATCTGGCCATCATCGCTCACGTTGATCACGGCAAAACCACCCTGGTGGACGCCATGCTCTGGCAGAGCGGCGTTTTTCGGGAGAACGCCCAGGTCGCCGAGCGAGTCATGGACAGCCTTGATCTCGAACGGGAAAAAGGCATCACCATCATGGCCAAGAACACCGCCGTGGTTTACAACGGGGTGAAGATCAATATCGTCGACACTCCCGGCCATGCCGATTTTGGCGGCGAGGTCGAGCGCACCCTGAACATGGTTGACGGCGTGATGCTGCTGGTCGATGCCACCGAAGGTCCTTTACCCCAGACTCGGTTTGTGCTCGGCAAGGCGCTTGAGCGGAGGCTGCCTCCCATTGTCGTGATCAATAAGATCGACCGGCCGGACCGGCGCATCGAGGAAGTCCTCAACGAGGTTTACGATCTTTTCATCGATCTTGATGCCACCGACGAGCAGCTCGATTTTCCGGTGCTTTACACCAACGCCAAAGCGGGTATCGCCCTGACCAGCCCTGAGGCGCAGGGGCGGGATCTGGTTCCCCTGTTTGAGACCATCCTCACCGCTATCCCCGCCCCTGCCTATGATCCCGAAGCACCGCTCCAGTTTCTGGTCACCAACCTGCACCACAGCGACTACGTGGGCCGCATCGGCGTCGGCAAGGTCGTCAACGGGGCACTCCGACGCGGTCAGGAGGTGGCGCTCCTCAAGGCCGATGGCCAGCCGCGCAAAGCTTCGCTCAGCGTCGTCTATTCCTATGACGGCCTGGAACGGGTGGAACGGGACCTGATCCAGGCTGGGGATATCGCGGCGGTGGCCGGGGTGGCTGAGCTTTTTATCGGCGACACCCTCGGGGATCCGGCCAGACCGCGTCCTCTGCCGGTTATCACGGTGGAAGAGCCAACCATGGCGATGGTCTTTTCCGTTAACACCTCCTCGCTGGCTGGCAGGGAGGGTCGGTTTCTGACGTCCCGCCACCTCAAGGAACGCCTGGACCGGGAGCTGCTCTACAACGTCAGCATTCGGGTCGAACCGGCCGAGAATCGTGATTCCTACCAGGTGAGCGCACGCGGTGAGCTGCAACTGGCAGTGCTGGTGGAGACCATGCGCCGGGAGGGCTTTGAACTCTCTCTCTCCAAGCCCAGGATCATCACCCGTGAAGTTGCCGGGCAGCTCTGTGAACCCAAGGAACTGGCGGTTGTGGACGTTCCGGAAGATTTCGTCGGCATTGTTACGGAAATGCTGAGCGCCCGGCGTGGCCAGCTGGTAAAAATGATCAATAACGGCTTCGGACGCGTGCGGCTTGAATTCGAGATCGCTTCCCGGGGACTCATTGGCTTTCGCAGCCAGTTCCTGACCGATACCCGCGGCACCGGCATGCTGAACACGCTGCTGCTCGGGTATCGGCCCTATGCCGGAGAGATCGGCGGTCGGCCCAACGGCGTCATGGTTTCCGACCGCGACGGACGGGCCGTAACCTACGCCATCCATCACCTCCAGCCGCGCGGTACCATCTTTGTCAATCCGGGCGATCCTGTCTACCCCGGGATGATCGTCGGAGAAAACTCCCGTTCCGACGATCTCTGGGTCAACATCACCAAAGAGAAGAAACTCACCAACATCCGTGCCGCCGGTTCCGACGAAGCGCTGCGCCTCATTCCTCCCCGCCAGTTTACCCTGGAACAGGCCATGGAATACATCGAAGAAGACGAACTGGTGGAGGTCACCCCGGCCTCGATCCGCCTGCGTAAGGCCAGGAATAGATGATGGCCACCTGCGATAACGCCGGACCACGATGGCGTTATTTTCCCCAGACCTCTTCCAGATATCGCTCCCGGCCGGACCCGCTGTGATAGAGCTGGTAGCGCAGCGGGTTCTTTCGGTAGTAGTCCTGATGGTAGTCCTCTGCAGGGTAGAAGGTCGTCGCCGGGAGAATGTCGGTCACGATTCGCCCCTGAACCTTCCCCGAACGCTCCAGGTTCTGCCGCGAAGCTTCAGCAAGCCGCTTCTGCTCTTCGTCATGGTAGAAGATGGCCGTGCGGTATTGCCGTCCATGGTCCGCAAACTGCCCGTCCGCCTGGGTGGGATTGATATTTTTCCAAAATATTTCTAATAGTTGCGAGTAGTTAACCCGCGCCGGGTCGTAGACGACCTGCAAAGCTTCAAGATGGCCGGTGGTGCCGGCACATACCTGCTCGTAGGTTGGGTTTTCTTCTTTGCCGCCGGCATAGCCGACGCTGGTCGAGATGATGCCCTCGATCCGGTCGAAGGGTGGCTGCATGCACCAGAAACAGCCACCGGCAAAGGTCGCTTTCCGGAAACCCGGGTTCCCGTTACCGGGAGCACCGCCCGCACCTTCTGCTCCGGTACTCGCAAGAAAGCTCAGCAACGCGATGACCAGGAGCAACAGAAGATATTCTTTCATCGAAGCCTCCTCATTCCGCCACAAACTCCAGGGCTGCTGAATTGATGCAGTAACGCAGGCCCGTTGGCTTTGGGCCATCGTCAAAGACATGCCCGAGATGACCGCCACAGCGAGAACACATCACCTCCGTGCGGGTCATGAAAAAACTCCGGTCGGTGGCGGTTGTGATATTCGCGTCGGCAAGCGGCGCCCAGAAGCTCGGCCAACCCGTGCCGGAATCGAACTTGGCGGTCGCGCTGAAAAGAGGGTTGCCACAGGCGGCGCAATGATACGTGCCTTGGCCCTTGTGGTCGTGGTATTTACCGGTAAAGGCCGGCTCGGTCCCTTTTTGGCGCAGGATGTGGAACTGCTCCGGCGTCAGAAGCTGACGCCATTCTGCTTCGGTCTTGACAACGGCCGGAGAGCCGCTTGCTTCCGGTCCGGTAGTTGCGGCGTCGGTATGCCCATTCATGGCTGTCTCCTCGGTGACTGCCCGGGCCTGCGACAACCAGCCGCCGCCCGGAGCCGTCAGGTTCAGGATCATCACAATCGAAATCAATGCTGCAGGTTTGAGGTTCACAGGCACCTCACTTGAAGTTGTCACCGTAATATAGGCATGAATGGTGGAAAGGGTATCCACGGCGGGAAAAGATGGCTGTAGTGGAGCAGCGGGGTTATTCTCGAACGCAGGCCGTCATCGCGGAATTCAGGCTTGCTGGTAGCCTCGAATGCGCTCCCGCAGCTTTCTCACCTGTTCCGCAATCTCGGGAGCCTGGGTGATAGCGGTTACCATGGCCACCCGCCGGGCTCCCTGAGCCAGCACCTGCTCGATATTGGTTTCGTTGATGCCGCCCATCACCGTGAAGGGCAACCGGACTGCGGCACTGATGGTGCGAATCGCCTCGGGACCAAGCTCGCGGTGAACACCTTCCTTGGTCTTGGTGGGAAAGATCGGCCCGATATTGATGTAATCGGCACCGTCGTCCTGGGCCTGCAGCGCCTCTTCGAGGGAGTGAGTGGAGGCGCCGATCAGCAATTCCGGGGCCAGTTTTCTGGCGGCAGTCACCGGCAGATCGTCCTGCCCCAGGTGCACCCCATCGGCCTCGACGGCCATGGCAAGATCCAGGTGGTCATTGATGAAGAGCAGCATGCCCGCCTTCCTGGTAATTTCCCGAAAGGCGAGTGCGAGCTGATAGAGGTCTCGCTTTGAGCATTCCTTTTCCCGGAGCTGAATGATCCTGGCACCACCCCGGATCACTCCTTCCAGGATCTCCAGATTCGAGCGCCCGGCCGATAGCCGCTCACAGGTGACCGGGTAGAGATCGATGTCGAGAAACATACTCTTTCTGGCCGCGCGATTCATTATCCCCCTCCGACAAAACGGATGATTTCAATGGTGTCACCGTCGGCGACCGGTTCCCGCTCAATTTCGTGGCGCGGCACAATCCGCAGGTTTCGTTCGACCACCGCCGGGCGATTGCTGATTCCCAGAAACGCGAGAAGGCTCGTCAGCGAGGCGGGACCGAGATATTCCTTCTTTTCTCCGTTGACGGTGATTTCCATGGTGGTCTCCTAAACCGCCTTCGAGTAGTCGAGAAAAGCCGGGTCCCAATCCTTCCAGACCGGTTCGTACCCTTTCGCGCGAATGACATCTGCGACCACGTGTGGCGGGCGGTCATCAGCAATTTCGAACTGCGCTTCGGCCTCGCCGGTATGGGTGTAGCCCCCGGGATCGGTCCGCGACCCGGCGCTCATGGAAGTCACTCCGAGGGAAACGAGGTGATCGCGGAAGGTGGGAGATTCCCGCGTCGAGAGCACCATTCCGGCGTCGGGCAGGAACAGGCGCAGGGCGACCAGCAACTGGACCAAGTTGCGATCGGAAACGGGAAAGGCTGGCTGATAGGCACCAGCCGCCGGGCACAGCCGCGGGAAGGAAATGGCCACCTGTGATTGCCAGAAGCTGCGCAGGAGATAGCGACTGTGCAGCCCCAGGAAGAAGCCCTCGGTCCGCCAGTCGCACAGCCCCAGCAGCACCCCCAGGCCAAGTCGGCGAAATCCGGCCTCACCGCCCCGTTCAGGCGTTCCCAGCCGCCATTTGAAATCCCGCTTCTTCCCGCTGGGGTGAAAATCGGGGTAGCGCTGCTCATGATAGGTTTCCTGAAAAACCGTAAGCCCGTCCACCCCCTTTTCGATGAGATCGGAATACGCCTCAGTGCTGAGAGGAAAAATCTCGATGGCAATGGATGCGAAAAGCGGGCGAAGCTTTTCGAGCACGGCGTGGAGGTAATCCCTGGTGACGATATGCGGTGAATCTCCCGAAACAAGGAGGATATGGCGGAATCCCAGATTATGGATATGCCTGGCCTCGGCCTCCGCCTGCTCAGGGGTGAGGGTCAGGCGCGCGACCGGGTTGTGGGAATTGAAACCACAGTAAACGCAGCTGTTCAGGCACACGTTGGAAAGATAGAGCGGAGCGAACATGCTGATTACCCTGCCGAAGCGCTGTTGGGTGAGGCGATGCGCCTGCTGGGCCAGGGATTCGAGGTAAGGCTCGGCCGCCGGTGAAAGAAGGCTCATGAAGTCATCGAGCTTGAGCGACGCCGTCGCAAGAGCCCGTTCGACGTCATTTGCCGTGCGGGACTGGATCTGGCGTTCGATTTCGTCCCACGAGCATCGCTGCAGTTCATCATAGAAAGTCATGGCGATCACCTCAAAAACCCGGTTAGAGGACTGGATGCTTCAGCCTGCTGCTGAGGACGGCCGAGACCTGCCAGGAAGGCTTCCCGTCCCGCTTCCACTCCCTTCTTGAAAGCCTGAGCCATGGCCACCGGGTCCTTGGCCACGGCGATGGCGGTATTGACCAGCACGGCATCCGCACCGAACTCCATGGCCTCGGCCGCGTGGGAAGGAGCACCCAATCCGGCATCCACCACCACCGGAACCCGGGCCTTAGCGATGATCACCTCGATGGCATCCCGGGTCCGCACTCCCTGCTTGGACCCAATGGCGGAACCGAGCGGCATGACCGTCGCGGTCCCCACCTCCTCGAGGCGTTTGGCCAGAATCGGATCGGCATTGATATAGGGAAGCACTACGAACCCTTCCTTGACGAGGATTTCAGCGGCCTTGAGGGTTTCTACGGGATCGGGGAGCAGGTGGTGGGGATCGGGCGTTACCTCGAGTTTTACCCACGGCTCACAGCCGGCGGCCCGGGCAAGCTGCGCCAGTCTCACGGCTTCCCTGGCATCCCGGGCCCCCGAAGTGTTGGGGAGCAGTAAATATTGGTTCGGATCCACCACACTGAGAATAGTGTCCTCGGGATTATCCAATTCCACCCGGCGTAGGGCAACCGTCACAATCTCCGCTCCCGAAGCCTCCATGGCCTTCGCCAGGAGCTGGGAAGAGGCGAATTTACCGGTCCCCATCAACAGTCGCGAACGAAAGGAACGTCCAGCAATGATCAGTCGGTCGTTCATGGTTCAAGTGCCTCCCTGCAAAGAAATCTTCATCGTCAACTCACTCCTGCCGTCCAACGCTGCGGGGCACAAAAAAACCGTTTCCAGCAACCTGGAAACGGCCATGGGTGGCGAACTTCGAAGATCTCTCAGCTCGCAACCGTTTCCCTACGCTGGTATTGTCCAGATCAGGTGGTTAGGGTGTTTTCTCAGCCCAGAAATCTGAGCACCCCCAACGGCTGCCTCGTAACAGTCGCCACCTTATCAGACGGTGACAAAAAGTCAAGCAGGATGTTGCGGCGAGGGGAAACAAGGGTTGCGATCGGCCAAGCCTCATGGCATATTGCCAGGGAACGAACCTCGTGATAGATATAGTCTTCCATGGCCCTGGCAGAGCAGCATGGCATTATGATCGGCAGTGAGCGGCACCGTTTTCCGGCATGCCACGACACGCTTTGGAGAGGACGTCCGGATCCTTGGACAAATCATCGGCGAGAGCCAAATCTGAAGAAGCATCGGCGCAGATTGCTTTTGACGATAACCAGCTGGTGCAGCAACTGGCTGGAGCGCGGAGCAGCCATCTCAAAATCATTGAAAAGCAGCTTGACGTGCGGATCCATCTCCGAGGGAATCAATTCAGCATCGCTGGGGAAGAGGCTCATGTGGAGCTCACCGAGCGGTTGCTGGCAGAGCTGGCAGACCTGATCCAGAAAGGCTATCCGGTTTATGATAGTGATATTGTCTATGCCATCCGTATTCTCAGCGAAAACCTCAATCGTAATCTGAAAGATATTTTTCTCGACCACGTCTTTATTTCCTCTCATAAGCGGACGATTTCTCCCAAGAGCGTCAAGCAAAAGGAATACATCGAGGCCATCCGCCACTATGATGTGGTCTTCGGCATCGGGCCGGCGGGAACCGGCAAAACCTATCTGGCGATGGCCATGGCGGTGGCGGCCATGACCAAAGAGCTGGTACGACGCATCGTACTGGTGCGGCCGGCCGTGGAGGCAGGAGAGAAACTGGGGTTTCTGCCGGGAGACCTTGCGGAAAAAGTCAACCCTTACCTGCGCCCGCTCTATGACGCCCTTCACGACATGATGGACTACGAAAAGGCCTCCGGCCTCCTTCAGCGGGGAGCCATCGAGGTCGCGCCGCTGGCCTTCATGCGCGGACGCACCCTCAATGATGCCTTCGTCATCCTGGACGAGGCCCAAAACACCACCAGCGAACAGATGAAGATGTTCCTCACCCGCCTCGGGCTGGGATCAAAGGCTGTTATCACGGGTGATATCACTCAGATCGACCTTCCTGACAACAAGCCCTCAGGTCTGGTTGAAGCCATGCAACTGCTCGAAGGCATCCGGGACATCCGTTTCGTGTTTTTCAGCAATATTGATGTGGTGAGGCACCGACTGGTACAGGAGATCATCCTGGCCTATGAACGGATGGAACAGCGCAGGATTCAGCCAGCCACCTGATGAACAGAGACTGAGCCTTCATGGACAAGGAAAAGCGAGAACCCGAAAGACCAAAAGGCAGAGCCAGGGCAACCCGGGGCAAGCTTGTGGTTCCGGAACTGCTGCGCCGGCCTTCGGTGCAAAAGGTTCTCATGCTGGTCTGGTTTACGTTGCTGGTCGCCCTGCTTCTCACGCCGTCCTTCATCGTTGAAGCTCCCTTCTATCAGCTGGGTGATATTGCGTCCCAAAATATCAAGGCAAAACGGGATTTCCTGGTGGAAGACCGGGAAGCCACCGCCAAGAAGCGGGAACAGGCCGCCAGGCAGGCACCGGTGGTCTATGATCAGGACGATTCGGTGGCGCAGCGCCTCATCGCGCGCCTGGATGCCGCGTTTGAGGCGATGCGCCAGGATTTGTCGGCTCTCACCCCCCAGGTCGAGGAGCAGCAGGAACCGGAGGCTTCCCTTCTGGTTTCACCTTCTCAGCATCCAGCGGCTTCGGAAACCGACGGCAGGCAAGACCGGCTGAATCAGAAGAAAAAGGACTTCGAAACCATCCTGGGTTTCCAGGTCTCCGAACAGGTCTTTTCATTCCTGGTCGAAAAGCAGTTCAGCAAAGAGATCCAGGGAAGGATCGGGCAGTTGCTGCAACTCGCCTTCGATCAGGGGTTGGTTTCCAGCAAAGCGAAGCTCCCCCAGGGTCAGGGAGAACAGCTGCTTGTCCGCAAGCTCCAGTCGCAGGAAGAGCGCCTGTCGGTCCCGCCGCATACCTTCCAGGAGGTCGAAGAAGCGCGGAAGCTGGTCAAACTTCAACTGCTCGAAGACCAGCGAGATATCCGTGAAGTCCTCCCGGTAATTTTTCTGGTCTCGCAGGTTTTGCAGCCGAACCTGCTTTTCAATCTCCAGGAAACCGAACAACGTCGGGAACAGGCATACGCGGCGGTCAAACCCGTGTATCTGCACATCATGAAGAACGAGATGCTGGTCCGTGAAGGACAACGGATCGGCCCCGAGGAACTGCTCAAGCTCCGGGGCCAGGAGCAGGGAAAAACCTACAGCCACCGGCTGCTGGTCTTTCTCAACCTGCTGCTCTTCAGCGGTCTTTGCATCTGGGTATTCGTTTATGTCGCCACCCGCCATTTTCCCTCCCCCCACCTCGAGAACAAGGACCTGTTGTTCCTGGGCACGGTCCTCATCTTCATGCTCATCCTGGGCAGCTTCATCATGTGGGTTGCCGATACGGTCGGCGACAATTCCGTGGCCATGTCGGGTAGAACCCTCATCTGTGTCATTCCCATCAGCGCCGGCGCAATGGTTGCCGCGATCTTTTTTGGGGTAACCCTGTCCCTGCTTTTTTCGCTGGTCCTGTGCCTCTTTGCGGGCATGCTGCTGGGACGGGATTTCGGCCTTTTTCTGTATTTCCTCATAGGTTCCTTTGTGGCGGTGCACGGGGTCTGCCCCTGCCGAAGCCGAATCGTCCCGATTCGGGCAGGGCTCCTGGTGGGCTGCACCAACATGGTGATGATCGTTCTGGGTGCCCTGTTAAATGAGCAATGGGCCTTCTTCCGCGTGGTCACCGACGTTTTCTTCGGATTCGCCGGCGGGATGCTGGCAGGGATCCTGGTTACCGGGTTCACGCCCCTGGCGGAGATGATCTTTGGCTACACCACCGATATCCGCCTGCTCGAATTGGTCACCATGGACCAGCCCCTGCTCCAGGAACTGATGGTACAGGCCCCCGGCACCTACCATCACAGCATCATCGTGGGCAACATGGTGGAGGCGGCGGCCAAGTCCATCGGCGCCAATTCACTGCTGGCCAAGGTTGCTGCCTACTATCACGACATTGGCAAGATCAAAAAGCCCGTCTATTTCATAGAAAACCAGCTTGATTCAGACAATCGCCATGAGAAACTGGCCCCTTCCATGAGCAGCCTGATCCTCATCTCCCACGTCAAGGAAGGAGTCGAGCTGGCGAAACAACACGGGCTGGGTAAACCCATCAGCGACATCATCAGCCAGCACCACGGCACAAGCCTCATTTCCTTCTTCTACAACAAGGCCCAGGAAGCCCGCCAGAAGGCGCGCACCTCGAAGGGCAGCGAATTACCCCCCATTGATATCGATGATTTCCGCTATCCCGGGCCCAAACCCCAGACCAAGGAGGCTGGCCTGGTGATGCTGGCAGATGTCGTGGAAGCCGCCTGTCGCTCCCTCACCGACCCTACTCCCGCACGGATCCAGGGGATGGTCAACCGGTTGATAAACAATGTTTTCAGCGACGGCCAGCTGGGACAGTGTGAACTGACGCTCAAGGATCTCCACCAAATCGCCAAGCACTTCCACCAGATCCTGGCAACCGTCCATCACCGGCGGATTGAATATCCGGCGGTCTGCGCCAACGGGAAAGGAAAAGCGGATGCCAGTGATTCGACTCAGCGTGACCCAAAACCAGATCGCGATCGACCGGCGGCGAATCCGGAGAGTGGCCGCAAGGATCTTAAACGGCTTGGGATTCACTGAGGCCGAACTGAGCATCTTGATTGTCGACGATGAGGAAATGTCGCGCCTCAACCGTGAGTACCGGCAGATACCGACCCCGACCGATGTCTTGAGCTTCCCCCTGCGGGAGGGTGAATTCGGCGACATTCAACCGGATCTGCTCGGTGATGTGGTGATTTCCGCGCCGACGGCCATGGTCATGAGCCAGGGGCATCGCTGCCCGCTGCCAACGATCCTCGATCTACTCCTGGTACATGGCATTTTGCACCTGCTGGGCTATGACCATGAAGGCAACACCACCGAGGCCCTCCGGATGGAAAAGAAATCCATGGAAATCCTGAAAGCGCTTGGACACGATGGGGAGAGTTTTGAGTGGTATCTGAGAACGGGTGAGGAATAAGAGGAGGGATTGTGGCTAGAGTTGCAATCAATGTTGATCACGTGGCTACCGTGAGGCAGGCCCGGCTGGCGAGTGAACCGGACCCGGTGATTGCGGCTGCCCTGGCCGAGCTTGCCGGTGCTCAGGGAATCGTCGTCCATCTTCGGGAAGATCGGCGGCATATCCAGGACCGGGATGTGGAAATCCTGCGCCGGACGGTGAAGACGAAGCTGAACCTGGAGATGGCAGCCACCGAGGAGATGGTCAAGATCGCGCTGCGCATCCGGCCGGAGGTGGTAACCCTGGTCCCGGAAAAGCGCCAGGAGCTGACAACCGAAGGCGGGTTGGATGTGGCGCTCCACGAACAGTCGCTCAAGGACGTCATCAAGAAGCTTCACGACGGCAATATGGCGGTGAGCCTGTTCATCAATGCCGATTCCAGCCTGATCAAGATTGCGCACCGGCTTGAGGCCGATTATGTGGAGCTTCACACGGGCACCTTTGCCGAGGCCAAGACTTTCGCGAGCCGTCAGGAGGAATTCGAGCGGGTGCTCATGGCTGCCAAACTCGCAAACAAACTCGGGTTGGGGGTTCATGCCGGCCATGGCGTGGATTATCGCAATGTCCTCTGGCTGCGCAAGATCTCGGAAATCGAAGAATTCAGCATCGGCCACGCCGTCATCGCACGGGCGGTTCTGACGGGGCTCGAACGGGCCGTGCAGGAAATGATCGCCCTGGTGAATGGTTGAGGTGGCGATTTACGGCGTAGGCATCGATCTGGTTCGAGTCGACCGCCTGGCGAAATCTGTCAACCGCTGGGGCGAGCGCTTCACTCGCCGGGTCTTCACTGCCGGGGAATTGGCCGCCTGCCATGAGAGAAAGCCGCAGGCCCCCTGCCTGGCCATCCGCTTTGCCGCCAAGGAGGCTTTCGTCAAGGCTCTTGGGCGAGGCATGCGCTCGCCAGTGCTCTGGACCGACCTCGAAGTGCAAAACAACGATCTGGGCAAGCCCGAACTCCACCTTTCTCCGCGGGCCCTGGCCTACTGCCGGGAGCTCGGCATTCAATCCTGGCACCTGAGCCTCACCGATGACGGTGATTATGGCGCCGCAGTGGTCATAATCGAGCGATAATTTACCGCGAAAGGCTGGAATCCGGGATTCCTGTCATTTCGACCGTAGGGAGAAATCTTAAGATCTCTCACATTCGTTCGAGATGACAATAGTTCAGATCTTACCCGTATGCAGTATAGACACTTAATCGGAGTAACACCATGTTTGTTCTGACTGCTTCGGAAATGGCCCATTTGGATCGCCAGACCATCGACCAAATCGGCATTCCCGGGATGGTGCTGATGGAAAATGCCGCTCGAGGGGCAGCGGCCTTTTTCCTCGAGATTTTACCCGATCTGCCGAAGCGCCGGCTGGCGGTGGTGGCCGGGGCCGGGAATAATGCCGGGGACGGCTTTGTCCTGGCCCGGCTCTTCCACAGCCAGGGAGCATCGGTGCGGGTGATCTGCCTGCGAGCTCCCGACCGCCTTCAAGGGGATGCCCTCGCCAATTTCCGCATCCTCGAGAAGCTGCAGATTCCCGTTCTGGTGTGGAACGAGGATCAGGATTTCGCCGCCCAGTGGCAATGGCTGGCGCAGAGTGAGGTGATCATTGACGCCATCCTGGGGACAGGCTTGAAGAGCGAAGTCCGGGGGCTCTATCGCCGGGTGATTGAAGGCTTGAATGCCCTGCCCGTACCGCTGCTGGCGGTGGATATTCCCTCGGGTCTGGACGCCTCAACCGGCCACCCTCTGGGAGTGGCCGTCCGTGCGCACGCCACGGCCACTTTCGGATTCCGGAAAATCGGCCACGTGGTGTCCCCCGGTGAGGACTACGTGGGGAACCTCCGGGTGGTCGATATCGGCATTCCGCCCGGGCTTGCGGAAGCGAGCGGGATCAAGCGCCTGTGGTTGCAGAAAAACCTGGCCGCCCGATGGCTTCCGCCGCGCCAGGCCGAAACCCATAAGGGCACCGCCGGCCATGTGGTGGTCCTGTCGGGCTCACCCGGCAAGACCGGGGCAGCGACCCTCATCTGCCTCGGCGCCGGGCGGGTCGGGGCGGGATTGGTGACCCTGCTCGTTCCCGCCAGCCTGAACCCCATCCTTGAGGTCAAGCTGACCGAGACCATGACCCTTCCTTTGGCCGAAACCGCCGAACAGACCGCAGGTCTGGGGGCCCTCGATGAAATCCTGCGGTTCACTCGCGACAAACAGGTGCTGGCCATGGGGCCCGGCATCTCGCTCCATCCGGAAACCCAGGAACTGGTGAGAACCCTGCTGCTCCAAACCACCTGTCCCATGGTGCTCGATGCGGACGCCCTGACAGCCCTGGCGGATCAGCCCGAACTCCTCGGGAACGCAGCGGCACCGTTGATCCTGACTCCCCACCCCGGCGAAATGGCCCGACTCCTCCACAGCTCGACCCCGCAGGTACAGAATCATCGGCTGGAGGTTGCCACCGCCTTCAGCCAGAAGTACGGCGTAATCCTGGTCCTCAAGGGGCATCGAACGGTCGTTGCCGCTCCGGACGGAAGATTGGCACTCAACGGTTCCGGCAACCCGGCCATGGCCAGCGGAGGGATGGGCGACGTGTTGACCGGGATGATCGCCGGCTTTCTGGGACAGGGGCTCGAACCCTTTCAGGCTGCCTGCCTGGGCGTCTACACTCATGGCGCGGCAGCGGATCTTGCTGCAGGAGGGCGGTTCAGCCGGGGGTTGTTCGCCTCCGAGGTGGCAGGGCAGGTTCCAGCGGTGATCGGCCGCCTGGAGAGCGGCTCGGGGCAGGGGGCATGCGCACGCTGACACTGACCTCGCCCAGCGAAGGACAGAGCCTCAGGCTGGGCGTCCGCCTCGGGGCACAGGCTGAAAGCGGTGATGTCTTCGCGCTCTGGGGCGACCTGGGTTCCGGCAAGACCCTCTTTACCCGTGGGATTGCACGTGGTATGGGCGTTCCTCCGCAGATCCCCGTCACCAGCCCGACCTTCACTCTCATTAATGAGTACAAAGGCCGCCTCCACCTGTACCACCTCGACCTTTATCGGCTGGTGACGGCCGCCGACCTGGAAACCATACCGTGGCAGGAAAGCCTCTTTGGAGGAGGAGTCGCCGTCATTGAATGGCCGGACCGCCTGGGTCGGTCGCTCCCCGAAAACCGCTGGGACATTCGCTTCGAGTTCCTGGACGATGACTCCCGCCTCATCACCTTCGCCGCCCAGGGCGAAAGCCACGAGCAGAGGTTAACCCGGCTTGCCCCGGATTTGGAGGCAATCGTCGCCCCAGGTGGGGACTGAGCCCATCAGTTGAAGTGAACCCGTTCTTCCGGCTTTTCCATCTCTGACGGCAGCTCGTTGAACGGAAAAGGCCGGAAGTTTTCGTTGAGGGTGGCGTAGCGGACCACTCGATAGAGATAAGTCGCGAGCTTGTTGGAGAAATTCCTCAGCGGTTCACTGTACCGTCCCGTAATCAGGAGATAGATGAACTGCAGGACGACGGCAACCTGCACCAGGAGCTTGAGCACTTCCAGAACCACCAGGTAGAGGAGTGTATAAAGAAAGCGAATGCCAATCTGTCTTCGAGGGATCTTTACAATTTCGACTTCGTTCATGGTCTTTTCCTCCTCATGGATGAGTTGCAAACCGTTGCCCGCCCAGACAATCAACTCCCTCCTCTGAGTCGCCACCAGTCCTCCCAGCTGGTCGGAATCCGGGGAGACCAGAAGAGCTTGCGGAAGTGGTAGCCGTAGATCGACATGGTGACCACATCCGAAAATGCCTGCCGATACTTGGAAAAGCCTTCCTTCAGCAGGCGCCAGTAATAGCTTCGGTTGAAGTTCTTGTCGGCAATTCCCAGAAACCACAAAGAACGCACAAAGGCGACCAGATCGCCCGATGCCAGGTAGGTCGCGGTACGGGGATGATACTCCTGGAGAAAGGCCAGGATCCGGCGGTAGTACATTTCCGGTGAGTAGAGGGTGTTCATCACCCATTGGTAGCCTTCGATGATGGTCCTACGATCCATTTTGGGAATGAAATTGAGGCTGCCGCTGGCGTCGGTATTGTCTCCCGAAGCCTTGAACAGCAGGCGTCCTTCCCGTTCCAGCCGCTGGTAGAGGCGAGTCCCCGGCATCGCTGTCAAAAGCCCGATCATGGCAGTAACAATACCGTTTTTCTGAATGAAGTTGACCTGCCGTTGGAAGATGTCGGGAGGATCGCTGTCAAAGCCGATGATGAAGCCCCCCATCACTGCCAGGCCGTGATGCTGAATGGTGGCCACCGACTCGGAGAGGCTCCGGCGCAGGTTCTGGGTCTTGCCGCATTCGCGCAGGCCTTCTTCGGAGGGTGTTTCCAACCCGAGAAAAACCTTGTTGAAATTGGCTTTCACCATGAGGCTCATGAGCTCGGGGTCTTCGGCCAGATCGACCGAAGCCTCCGTGAAAAAAGTGAGGCGGCTCTTCCGCTGGCTCTGCCAGAAAGCGATGGCCCGAAGCAGGCTTTTGACCTTCTGCTTGTTGCTGATGAAGTTGTCGTCCACAATGAAAACCGATCCCCGCCAGCCTCGATGGTAGAGGGCATCGAGTTCAGCTATCATCTGGCCGTTGCTCTTGGTTCTCGGATGGCGCCCGTTCATCACGATGATGTCGCAGAATTCACAGTTGAAGGGGCATCCCCGGGAATACTGGACGCTCATGCAGGAATAGTCGCCCAGGTTGATCAGGTCCCACATGGGAAGCGGCGTATTTTCCAGGGAAGGATGGTCGTCACTGTCGTAGACGGCCCGCGCTGTTCCCTGTTCGAGATCGGCAACGAACTCGGGCAGGATCGCCTCCCCCTCCCCCAAAACCAGGTGATCGACTTCGGGAAAGTCAAACCGGTAGGAACGAAACAGCGGCCCGCCACCCACCATTTTCACCCCCAAGCGGCGGCAGCGGTCGATCACCTGCCGGGCTGAATCCTTCTGCGCGATCATGGCGCTGATGAAGACGTAATCGGCCCAGGCGAGATCTTCGTTCCAAACCGGTCTCACATTCAAGTCCACCAACTTGAGATGCCATAACCGGGGCAGCATGGCCGCCACCGTCAGCGCACCCAGCGGCGGGAACGCGGCCTTGCGCCCTACGACGCGCAGGGCATGCTTGAAACTCCAGAAAGTCTCTGAAACCTTGGGATAAATCAGAAGTATCTTCATGACGCTGCCTCGGTGTCTGGATGGTTGACCATGAAAGTGACTTCTGCTCTGAATTGGAGACACTTTATACCCTGAAAATCACAAGATCAAGTGAGTCTGATGAACCGCTTCGGAAATTGGCTGGTCGGGTGGAGTTGTCTCTGACCACAGCGTTAGCAGGAGAAAGGCATCATTATTACACCGGCTCACGCGGGAGGGCGTAGCCGTGCAAGTCGAGAACAGGAAGGGGGCTGTCCAGGGGATGGTTGACTTCGAGCCTCTGCCATCAAGCCGAAATGTGGGCGGGTTCGGCCTGTGGCTTCTCACCCAAAACCTGCGGCAGCAAATCTTTCAGCACGACGACTGGCCTGTCGGGTGTTTCGAAGAGGCGGCTGGCCCCGAGCACCTCGATTCCCACGAGTCGTTCGCCTTGCGTGAAGTCCAGGGCAATATCCTCCGTGAGCCGAACCACACGGCACTGGTGTTCCCCCGCAAGGAGGCGAATGTAGAGCGCATCTACTTCCTTATCGTATGTGATTTCCACGGATTCGATCCTCCTCAAAAGTAGAAGCTGTAAACGGTTACGACCACGATCTGTTCATCTTCCTCGACAATAACCGGAGCTACCTGTTGTATGGGGTAGTATACTCCATCCCACTCCCGTTTAAACTCCAGGTTCAGTCTGCACATGACCCGTCCTGAGCGGGTTGGTTCTTGTTCGCCACCGCGGATTGCCTCAATGATGTGCTCTTCATCAGTGCCTCGATCTTTCATACGTTGCCGTGCGTGGAAAGTGAATACAATCGGCTTCATCGTATCATTCCTGCTGATGAGATGGTGCTCCCCACCGTGAACGGATTCCGCACAGGCTGTGGGTTGACGTCCCATCGAGCCTTATCCGACAGGTTGGGTTACCAGCACCTCTTCGCCGAGCATATCGATGATCTTGACCGCGACAGTCCTGTTCGTGGTTGAACCTGTGGGAGCATAGCGAAGGGTGTAGGCACCCCTCACCAGATCGTTCTTCTTTTGCGGAACATCGGATAACACGACATTGAAGACCTTGCCGTCGAAATCGGTATCGATCAGGACGCAATCGACCATGCTGCGCCAGTCGGTGATCTTCACCCGTGCGAGCGAGCCATCCAGGGCCAGTCTCTGGAGGATACTCGGGCTGATGAAATCCTCGACATCTATTTGCAGCTTCTCCTGTTCCCATTTAATGGTCACTCTGGCTGAGGCCGGCTGATGCGCGAAGAACTTTCCGAACCTGGCGTCCGTCCGGAGCTCGATGACTTCGATACGATTCACGGCCTTTTTGCCTTTGCGCAGGCGGTTCCAGTCTTCAAGCCAGGCATCTGCCGCCAGTTCTTTGCCGAGGCACACGAGGACCACACCGCGGTCTTCATCAGGGCGCGCTTCCAGCTCCCTCTTCACTTCTTCGAGGTCCAGCGGGGAGAGCGGGTGGCCAAGGGGGATGATTTTGGCGAGCTTCCGGTCCAGCAGGCCGTCAAAAAAGCCGTCGGCATGGGTGCGCTCGATCCCGATATGCTCGCAGGCCAGATTGACGGCCTCGTTATGCTGAATGGCGAGATCATAATCGTTGACGCGGTGGACCGTGAAGGCCAGTTGCGCCGGTGCCGGTTCCTGGGGAGCATCAGCGGCGGGATGCGTGTTCAATTGCCGGGGCTTGCCAAGCTCCTTGAGTTGGTCGTGGATGATGGTCTGCAGCCGCCTGGAGGTTGTCTGAATGGCCCCCTTGTTGATGTCGCAGGCAATCCAGCGGCGGCCAAGCCGCTGGGCGACGGCACAGGTCGTGCCGGAGCCGATGAAGCAATCCAAGACGAGATCACCAGGATTTGTGGTTAGCTGGATGATACGATCCAGTAGCTCCTCAGATTTTTCAGTCGGGTAGTCTTTTGAGCCATTACTATCGGGGACATCATACCAAAGGCTCTGAATAAGATCACCATCTTCCGATGGCCTCACCTTGCGCCGCGGCACATTCCCCTCAGACGCTTGAACCACTTCTCCGGTCTCGAATTTCCTGAGCATTTCCTCGTAGGTCCACTTCCATGTGCCGTGGAAGCCCAGGAACTCATAAGTCAAATTAGGACGATCGACTCCAGAAAAATTGCGGCAATCTGCCAGTGCATATCGCCCCTTTTCATCTTCGTGGGGATAACGTTCAAGTAAGACTCTTTCGGGCACTTCGCGCCTTATATGATGCCACGTGACATCATCTCCCCTGCCGTAATGAAAGATTGTGTCATGAATCGATCCCAAAGCCTTTTTGACATGGTGCTTCCCGCCTCTTTGCTTCTCTCTTATAACCTCGTTGCTGAAATGCTCAGCGCCAAACACCTCATCCATCAGGCAGCGCAAGTGGTAATTCCGGCGGGAATCACAATGAAGCCAAATACTCCCGTCTTCCGCCAGCAGTTCCTTCATCAGGATTAGCCGTTCATACATAAACTGCAGGTAGTTGTCGTTGGTCCAGATGTCGGTGTATTGGATCTGCTCACCGAGGCTGTAGGATTCCCCTTCGATCTTGGCGGTGCCGCTGACCCCTCGCAGCTGGACTTTGCGCACGTAGTCCGCGCCGGAATCGAAGGGCGGGTCGATGTAGATCAGGTTGACTCTACCGCGAAAACCATTCGCGAGCAGGTGAGCCAAGACTTCCTTGTTGTCCCCATGGAAGAGTAGTCCTCCTTTGGGATAGGCCTTGGGCCAGTCCTGCCAGACGTCATCCTGCTGTTCTGCAGCGTTGCGATTGGCGGCAGGAGCAAAGGTTTCGATGTGCTGCGCGGGAAAGGCCGTAACGTGGCGCAACGGCCGCTTGCCAACCCAGACCAGCATCGGACGGCCTTTCACCCCGGAAACAGCAATTTGTGATCCTTCACTCGCCGACGGATTCCGACTCATGGTTGAGCTGCCTCGACAAAACGGCGCGCAATGCGATTCTGGTTGGGTCCCACAACGTCGCCGTCGGTAAAGATCATTTCGTATTTCAGCCAATCCGGGTTGAGCTTCTCCCAGCGACGGACAGCCATGGCCTTGAGACCGCTTTCGCCGTCAATGGGATGGTTTCGCTCGCGCTCGGCTTTGACTTCCACAATGAGACACTTGCCGGGTTTGTCTCCATGGGGCTTCTTACGGATGATGAAATCCGGAGAGTAGCGCCGCCACTGGCCGGTTTCATCCTTGTATTCAACGATGAAGTCCGTCTGTTCGGGATTGGTCAATGCGCCGGTGAAGTAGATGTCCTCGATCTCCTTCGGATGAAGATTGAGATGAGCCACGATCTTTTCGAAAAAGGACTTCTCGGGGTTCGAGTCGAAGTTGTAGGGCGTATAGTGGAAGCCAAAATCCCCGGGGTTGTCTTGTAGTTCCTCGACTCGCATGAGCAGGTGCTCACGTTCTTTAAAGTACGTGATCTCTGCGGTGTAGACTTCAGTGCCATCGGGCGCCGTTTCCTGTCGAAAGCCCTGAGGCTTGACCAGCATCAGCGCCACCTCGACCTTTTCTTCCCGAGTCTCATGGTGTCGGGTCTGCTGTTCGATTTGTGAAGCCAGGGCGGTGAGGTGGGCGTTGGGAACTTCTCCCTCGGAGCCGTAAAGCCTTGTCAGCTCGTCATGGATGTTCCAGATGTCCATACGGTAGGTGGCGGCAAGGTCGGCGGCGGCGGTGTAGAGATCCATCGTGTCGGGGGATGAGTCCACAACCAAGGTGTCGCCCACCTGCTGGAGAACGCTCTGGGTCGTGGCCTGAATCGCCACCTTGTAAACAGCCCGAGTCAAGGACTCGACTGCTGCCAACTCGGGTTTCCGGAGCTTGATGCGATTTTCTGGCTCATCCCTTCGTATCACCGAGCGCAGGATGCGGGTGATGACGAGGGGCGGCAGGTCGATCTTCCGGAGCTTCAGGACGGCGGATCGAGCATCCCGATAGGCCCTTCCCATGTCGGAGATGGACTCGCCATAAGTCTCTTGCAGCTGTCGGTCCAGAATCGCCCGATTGTCCATTGACAGGTAGATCCGGGCTTTCGTGTTATTGCCGGGAACCTGCCGCAAGCAGCGAGTGGCCGCCTGGAGCACGAAGTTGTTGGAGCTCTTCAACTTGCGGGCAAGAGCGCAGGAAAAAAGGCTCGGGCAATTCCATCCCTCGGTGCCCTTGTTCACGAGCAGAATCACTCGGTGAGGGCTCAGAGGGTCATTCAACCGGTTGAAGGCATCGATATCGGCGGTCTTGGTTAAGGTCGGGTCGGAAGTGTTGACGAGCACGAGGGATGGGGACTGCCCGCAGCTCACCAGTGCCTGGTCGATTACCGGGCGCAGTTCCTTGAGATCATCCGTCTGGGGAAAGTATACGGCAAGCTTTGCCGATGCTCCGCTGGGCAGTTGCACCTGGCCGTAATTCTGGAAAAAGTCGGTGATCACTTCGGTGATGAACTGGTCGGTGTTGGCGGGGCTGAAGCTATAGGCGTAGATGCTTCCGGCAATTTCCTTGAGAATACCGTCGCGAATGCCTTCGGAAAGGCCGTACCAGACCACGACATCCTTGAGCGGCTGGCGCTCGAAATAGGGCGTGCCCGTCGTATTGACCACGCAGATGAGGTTGGTCTTGGCTGCCAGGTAATCGACTGTCCTGCGAACCTTTTTGATGCCAGCCTCCTTGAAGGTGCGCTCCCCCGTTTGCGCATCCCTGACCCACGTTCCAAGCAGGCTCTGGCCGTAGGTGTGGTGGGCTTCGTCGGAGAAAACAGCCATGTGAGGAAGGCTCGCCAGGGTCTGCAAGCGCAGGTTGGCGACCTCCTCCCGCGCCTTTTCCTCCTCCACGTAGGCCATCACCATCTGTCCGAGGTCGCTCTTGCGGATGGATTCTTTCTGGACCCTGATCTTTTCGGTATTGGTCACCACCACATTGAAGTAGGAACGACGGATGACAGGGATGTCCTTCTCACCATCGCGGGTGAAGGTGAGTTTGACGGAAGCAGCGAAGGGCTTATAGAGCCGCGGCGGCAGGATCTTTTCGTAAGGCATGGCAGAAAGCTCGCGGAGCGACTCGATGATGGTTTTCCCGGGGGCGAAGACGAGCGCATTTGCCACGAACGGGCCGTCAGGATACTCGATAGCCATCGCGAATTCGGTGGCAATGATGGCTCCAATGAGAATCGTCTTGCCGGCACCCATCGCCAGGGCGAGAATGTAGCTTGGATAGGCCAGAGTCAGCGTTTCGCGAAGAGATTCGAGTTTGTAGCGGCGGACAAAGTCATTGTCCGTGCGAATCCGCTCGAACAGATCCTCCAGTTCGAAATCCACCTCTTCGAAGGCCGCGCCTGGCACTCCCAGCGCTTTGACCAGGTCACCTTTCCTTGAATAATTTTTCTTGTAGAGGGCCAACACATGGGGCGTGTCTTCGACGAGGCGCAAGTACCAGTAGGCTTCCAGTGCCCGGAGCTGCGGCCGTCGTAAGAAGCGAAGCCTCTCGGGATCGCTCTCGGCCTGGTACCGAAGAAGGTCGGTGATCAGGGGATAGGTTTCGCAGGGGTAGTCTGCTTTCCGCCAATCCGCAGTGCGCTCCGCGAGTATGTCGTAGAGATGTGTCATAAAATTATGGGCTTCCCTTGGGGATCTTTGTCAACCTTAATTACGATCAAAAATCTCATTTGCCGGAACCCCGTTGAGGTCAACTGTTTCCCTGCCTATGCTGATCAGTATATAGACCATCCAGGTCAATGTCATGATCAAATCACGATCGTTTTGTACACTGTTGGTATCAGGGCTTCCAGAGCGCTGGATGGTTCCGGCACGGGTGGTTGGCAACAATCGGCCTCCTCAGTGGCCAGGCCCGGACAGCCATGGTAATGTCGGCCCTGACCGCAATTGCCCCTCCCTCAGCAAAAAATGGTCTACAAAATGCTCAGCAATTGTGTTAGATAGCGCTGATTCCTCGCTGCTCGCTTGCATCCCTGCCCCGCTTGGCAAGACTCGTCGCAAATCTGCATGAATGAGGAACCGTTAGCGGTTGAATTTGACAGACCAGGGAGGTCGACGGTTAAGATGGCACTTGTGGTTCAGAAGTATGGAGGCACTTCGGTCGCCGATGTGGAACGGATTCGGTCGGTGGCGCGCCGCGTGGTGGCGCGGAAAGAGGCCGGCGACCAACTGGTGGTGGTGCTTTCGGCCCGCGCGGGAGATACCGACCGGCTGCTGGCGCTGGGGCGGGAAATGAGCCCGAATCCGGACCCGCGCGAGCTCGATGTGCTCATCAGTACCGGGGAGCAGATCACGGTGGCGCTTTTCAGTATGGCGGTCAAGGATCTCGGGGCCGAGGCGGTCTCCATGACCGGGACCCAGGCCGGCATCCTCACCGACCACCATCACGGCGAAGCGCGCATCAATTCAATCGCGACCCTGCCCCTCAAGCAGAAGATCGACGAGGGCAAGATCGTCGTGGTGGCAGGGTTCCAGGGCTCCGACGACGAGGGAAACATCACCACCCTCGGGCGGGGCGGGTCGGACACTACCGCCGTGGCCCTGGCGGCGGCGCTGGGGGCTGAGGTCTGCGAGATTTATACCGATGTCGAGGGGGTCTATACGACTGACCCGAATATCTATGACAAGGCCCGCAAACTCGATAAGATCAGTTATGAAGAGATGCTTGAAATGGCAAGCATGGGAGCCAAAGTTCTGCATCTTCGCTCCGTCGAATTCGGTATGAAGTATAATGTGCCGATCCTCGTCTGCTCGTCTTTTACCGATGCTCCGGGAACCCTTGTCTTACAGGAGGATAAAGAAATGGAAAGGGTGATGGTCTCCGGGATCACCTATAATCGAAATGAGGCCAGGATCACGCTCACCAATGTTCCCGACATTCCGGGGATGGCGGCGAAACTCTTTCACCCCATTTCCGAAGCCGGCATCAACGTCGACCTGATTGTCCAGGGCAGCGGCAGCATTCCGGGGCGCGCCAACCTTTCCTTCACGGTGCCCAAGCCGCATTACGAGGAAACGATGGAGATCGCCAAACGGGTGGCCGGGGAGATCGATGCCGGGGTTCACAGCAATCCCAATATTGCCAAGATTTCCGTCATCGGGGTGGGCATGCGGAGCCACAGCGGGGTTGCTTCCAAAATGTTTGACATCCTGGCCAGCCAGAACATCAATCTCAAGATGATCAGCACCTCGGAGATCAAGATATCGTGCATCATCGATGAAAAATTCGCCGAACTGGCGGTGCGCCTGCTGCACGACGCCTTCGAGCTGGACAAGGCCCCGGGCGAGCGGGTGCTCATCGCGGAAGAGAGCTGACGGTAATAGTGGAGGAGAGAGGTTCAGGAGCGGGTCGATGCAAGAAGTGAAGATCTACGATACGACCCTTCGAGACGGCACTCAGGCCGAGGATTTTTCGTTGTCGGTCGAAGACAAGGTCAGGATTGCGCTCAAGCTGGATGACCTAGGCATCCACTACCTCGAAGGCGGATGGCCGGGTTCGAACCCGAGAGACGCGGGGTTTTTTCGAGACATCAAGGCTTACCAGCTCAAGCATGCCCGAGTTGCCGCCTTTGGCGCAACCTGCCATCCCAGCAAGAGCCCGGAAACTGATCCCAATCTCAGGGCCATTCTGGCCGCGAAAACTCCCGTGGCGACCATCTTCGGAAAGAGCTGGGCCATTCATGTCGAGGAAGCGTTGAGCACCACCCTCGAACGCAACCTGCACCTCATTCGCGACAGCCTGGCCTATCTGCGGCCTCGGGTTGAGACCCTCTTCTACGATGCCGAGCACTTCTTTGACGGTTTCAAGGACAACTCCGAATATGCCCTTCAGACCCTCGAAAGAGCCTTGGAGGGCGGCGCGGAATGCCTGATTCTGTGCGACACCAACGGCGGCAATCTCCCTCGAACCATCCAGGAAATCATCGCGGCGGTTAAAGACCGTCTGCCGGCCGCCCCTTTCGGGATCCATGTGCACAACGATTCCGATGTGGCCGTGGCCAATTCCCTGGCCGCTGTAGAAATGGGTGCGGTGCAGGTGCAGGGAACGATCAACGGCATCGGGGAACGATGCGGCAATGCCGATCTGGTACCCATTATCGCCAACCTTTGCCTGAAGATGGGCATCCCTTGCCTGACACCGGAGAATCTGGCAAAGCTCCGCAGCGTGAGTCGTTTCATACTCGAACTGGCCAATGTTCCATCGAATAAATATCAGCCGTTTGTGGGGCGCAGCGCGTTCGCTCACAAGGGCGGGGTCCATATCAGTGCAGTGGCAAGGAATCCCCTGACCTATGAACACATTGATCCGACCCTGGTGGGGAATAAGCGGCGGGTCCTGGTCTCCGACCTGTCGGGCCGGTCCACCGTCAAGCTCAAAGCGCTCGACTACGGCCTCCACCTCTCCCGAAAAGACCCGGTCGCCATGCAGGTCCTGGAGGAACTCAAGGTGCTGGAACACCAGGGGTTTCAATTCGAGGCGGCGGAGGCCAGTTTCGAACTCCTGATCAAGAGAGCCATGGGCATGGGCAAACGCTACTTCGAGCTGGTGGGCTTTCGGGTGATCGATCAGAAGCAGCAGGAGGACGACGCGCCGGTGGCGGAAGCTACCATCCAGGTCAAAGTGGGGGGCCATATCGAGCATACGGCAGCCCTCGGCAACGGCCCGGTCAATGCCCTCGATAATGCGTTGCGGAAAGCCCTGGAAAAATTCTATCCTGAATTGAAGGAAATGGAGCTGAGCGATTACAAAGTCCGGGTGCTGCCCGGGCGGGACGGTACCGCCGCCCGCGTCCGGGTGCTCATCGAATCCCGGGATGGCAACGACCACTGGGGGACGGTCGGGGTGTCCCACGACATTCTTGAAGCCAGCTGGCAGGCTCTGGTGGACAGCATCAACTATAAAATGTACAAGGCCGAAAAAAATAGCACCAACCGTGGGTGACTCGTTTCCTCCTTACCGTCTGGCGGCCGCGGTTCTCACCCTCGCCGCCGCGATCCTGGCCATCCTGGCAGGCCGCACCCTGTTCCGTGCGCTGAGTTCCTCGGACGTTCCTTCGAATCCCTTGCTGATTGCGGTTAGCGGCGACGTGAATGAGCCCGGGTATTACCTGCTGGAGGGTCCCGCAGTGACCGTCGGCCAAGCGGTGGAGGCAGCGGGCGGCCTTCGCGGTGCCCCTGCCGGCGCCATCCCGCCAGCACTGACGGCGCGCCCGGTCGGCGGTGGTCAGGCAGTCCGCCTTACGACCTCGGGACAGGGTCCGGCGGAGGTTGCGATCGAGCCTATGCCAGCCGCGCCACGCTTGACTCTGGGTGAGAAACTGGATGTGAACAGGGCTTCGGCCGACGAGCTGATGCTGGTACCGCAGATGAAAGTCGACGCCGCGGCAGCAATCGTGAATCGACGCCGCCAATCCTGCTGGCGAAGTCTGGCCGAGCTGGAAAAGATCCCCGGGGTTGGTCCCAAAACGGTCGAAAGGTGGCAGCTTTACCTGACGGCGGTTGACTGCAGCACAGGAGGAAAGGATGACCACCAACCGTAACGTTCTATATGAAGGAACCCTTCTCACCGACCACGACATCTATCTTTTCAAGGAAGGCAGCCACTTTACCCTCTTCGAGAAGATGGGGGCTCACCTTATCAGCGTCGGGGGCGTCGCCGGAACTCATTTCGCCCTGTGGGCTCCCAACGCCGAACAGGTTGCCGTCGTGGGCGACTTCAACGACTGGGACAAGGCATCCCATCCCTTGAAGGTCCGGGAAGACGGTTCCGGCATTTGGGAAGGTTTTGTCGCCGGCCTGGGCGGTGGCGCCATTTACAAATACCACATCGTCTCCAGGCACCATGGCTACCGGGTCGACAAGGCGGACCCGTTTGCGTTCTGCGCGCAGACTCCGCCGGATACGGCTTCCATGGTCTGGGACCTCGATCATGCCTGGCACGACACGGAATGGATGAGTTCCAGGCGCCAAGCCAACGCCCTCGGGGCGCCGGTTTCCATCTACGAGCTCCACTTGGGGTCCTGGCGAAGAGTTCCGGAGGAGGAGAACCGGCCGCTGACCTACCGCGAACTGGCCGCACAGCTCCCTCCCTACCTGAGTGAGATGGGCTTCACCCACGTGGAATTCCTGCCGGTGATGGAGCATCCCTTCTTCGGTTCGTGGGGTTATCAGACGACCGGCTATTTCGCCCCAACCGCCCGGTACGGCACCCCTCACGATTTCATGTTCCTGATCGAGGAGCTGCACCGTCATGGCCTCGGGGTCATCCTCGACTGGGTCCCCTCTCACTTTCCCAGTGACGAGCATGGTCTGGTGTACTTCGATGGGACCAATCTGTTCGAGCATGCCGACCCCAAGCAGGGCTTCCATCCCGAATGGAAAAGCTACATCTTCAACCACGGCCGCTACGAGGTCCGATCGTTCCTGATCAGCAGTGCCCTGTTCTGGCTCGACCGCTACCACATCGACGGGCTCCGGGTCGACGCCGTAGCCTCCATGCTCTATCTGGATTATGCGCGGAACGAGGGAGAATGGATTCCCAATGTTCACGGCGGCAAGGAGAATCTCGATGCCATTTACTTTCTGCAGCGGCTCAACGAGATTGTCTATGAGCGTTATCCGGAGGTGCAGACCATTGCCGAGGAGTCGACCTCATGGCCGATGGTGTCACGACCGGCCTACGTCGGCGGACTCGGGTTCGGGATGAAATGGAACATGGGATGGATGCACGATACCCTCGATTATTTTGCGAAAGAACCGGTCCATCGCAAGTATCATCACAACCAGCTCACCTTCAGCATCTGGTACGCTTTCTTCGAAAACTTTGTGCTGCCGTTGTCCCATGACGAGGTGGTCTACGGCAAGGGTTCCCTGCTTCGGCAAATGCCGGGGGACGACTGGCAGCGCTTCGCCAATCTGCGGCTGCTGTTCGGCTACATGTATGGTCACCCCGGCAAGAAGCTCCTGTTCATGGGGGGTGAGCTGGGCCAGTGGGATGAGTGGTATCACGAGAAGAGCCTGGACTGGAACCTGCTCGAGTATCCTTCCCATCAGCAGATCCAGAGGTGGGTGCAGCACCTGAATGCCACCTACCGAGCCGAACCGGCCCTCTATGAGGCGGATTTTTCGCAGGATGGCTTCGAGTGGATCGATTGCCGTGACGCCGATACCAGCACCATCAGTTTCATCCGGAAAGGAAAGGGCACGGGGGACGTGATCCTGATCGCCGCCAATTTCACACCGGTGCCGAGGCTTCGATATCGGCTGGGGGTGCCCCGGGGCGGTTTCTGGAAAGAAATCCTCAACAGCGACGCAAACATCTACGGCGGCAGCGGCCACGGGAACTTTGGCGGCATGAAGGCAGAGCCGACCGCGTCGCACGGCCGTCCCTGGTCGCTGCCGCTGGTCCTTCCCCCCTTGGGAGTGGTGTTTCTCAAGAGCGAAGCACCGCCAAGGGAACCAGCAGCGCCATCGGACCAGCCAGAATCGCCTCCAGGTCCGGACTCGACCGCTGACGTTCCAGCGGCAGCCTTGAAGGCGAAGCCGGGACCGGGAGAGAAGCCGGGAAGACGGATGGGACCAGCGCGGCCAAAGCCCTGAGAAGCCGAAAGCGGCCCCGATCCTGCCTGAGAGACCGCCGGAGAGGGCGAAGGTGGGTGTATGAACAGACGACGCAGCGGTATTCTGCTCCACGTTACCTCGCTTCCTTCACGCTATGGCGTGGGGGATCTGGGGGAGAGTGCCTACCGCTTTGTGGATTTCCTGGCGGAGGCCGGACAGAGACTGTGGCAGATCCTGCCACTCGCTCCCACTTCCCCCTTGAGCGGAAATTCTCCCTATACCTCGGCTTCGGCTGCCGCCGGCAATCCTCTCCTCATCAGCCCTGACCTCCTGGTACAGGACGGCTTCCTCGCACCCGCCGACCTCGACCATGTTCCCTCCTTCGCCGCCGGGCGAGTGGATTACGAGGCGGCCCAGCGCTGCAAAACAGCCCTGCTGCAGACTGCCTGGGACAAGTGCCGCGACCGGTGCACTGACCCGGACTTTGAGGCATTTTGCCGTGAGCAGGCCTGGTGGTTGGACGACTACGCCCTGTTCGATGCTTTTAAGGACGAGAGCGGCGGCCTGCCATGGGGCGCCTGGCCGGCAGGGATCAAGCACAGGGCCGCGGCCGATTGCCAGCAGTGGCAAGAGCTGCTCGCCGAGAGTATCCAGGCAAGGAAATGGGTTCAGTATCTCTTCTTCAGGCAGTGGGCGGCTCTCAAGGCCTACTGCAATGAGCGGCAGATTCAGGTCATAGGCGATCTCCCGATCTATGTGAATTACGAGAGTGCGGATGTGTGGGCCAACCCGGACATTTTCCAGTTGGATGAAGCCCTGCAACCGGTGGTAGTGGCCGGGGTCCCACCGGATTACTTCAGCGCCACCGGCCAGCTTTGGGGCAATCCGGTCTACCGCTGGCACATCCTGCAGGAGACCGGCTATTCATGGTGGCTCAGGCGGATCGAGCATAGCTTGAAACTCTTCGACTCTATCCGGCTGGATCATTTCAGAGGCTTTGTGGGCTACTGGGTGGTTCCTGCCGGGGCAACCACCGCCATCCATGGGAAATGGGAACCCGCACCTGCCCGGGATTTCTTCTCGGCCATCGCCAGGCGCTTCCCCAGTCTGCCTCTCATCGCCGAAGATCTGGGCGTGATCACGCCGGATGTGCGAGAGGTCATGGCCGAGTTTGATCTGCCGGGGATGAAGGTGCTGCAGTTTGCGTTCGGCGAAGATCTTCCCTCCAATCCCTATGCTCCTCACAACCATACGCGGGACGCAGTGGTCTTCACCGGCACCCATGACAACAACACCACCCGGGGATGGTTTCGCAGGGAACTCGACGAAGGCGGCAAAACGCGTCTTGCGCGCTACCTCGGGCGCGAGGTGGTGGAAACCGAAGTCCATTGGGAGCTTATCAGGCTCGCAATGATGTCCGTAAGCGACACGGCGGTCTTCCCCATTCAGGATATCCTGGGACTCGGAGAAGATGCGCGCATGAACGTGCCGTCAGTGGCCCAGGGCAATTGGAGCTGGCGCCTGCGTCCCGACCAGCTGACCCAGGAACTGGCCCAGCGGTTGGCCCGGATGACCCGCCTTTACGGCCGGGCCTGACGCCTGATTGCTCCTCTCTCTCGAACCCTTCCTGCCGGGTGCTGCTGGTGGCCCGTTCAGGGGCGAGTTGAGGAGCGGGATTCACGCCCCACCCCCGCACGTGGGTGAGCAACGCGTGAAATAATCAGGATTGACCAATCCCTGGATTCATCATAAAATACTCGGACATCGTGGACTGACGTAAAAACACCATCTGCTTTCAAGGGGTGATGGGAGAGGAACCCGCGGCCTGTACAGGATTGCTTGAGAGGATTCCTCCTTCGCTCCACGGGGGTTGAACCACCCGCTCACTGGTATCTGGTATATCAGGAAGACGAAAGACGAGCGGGACACGGCAATGGGCAGGAGGTGTTCGGGGTGAGGACAAGTTTCATGCGGGAGCTGGCACAGTGATTATTGGCACGGATGTCCTCGAGAGAACCTGTAAGGGCATGATTGAAAACATCCTTTTCTGTCTGTCCAACGCCACCAAAGGAACCATCTATCGCATTGGTCCGATGCCAACGCTGAGGGCCGTGCGTGTCACCTCCGGGATTCGCACGCCGGGGTTCGACGACATTGAATGGGGCTTACCGGAAGTTTCGGACTACAATGATCCCGGCAAGAGCTGGGACCAGTATCATGACCGGCCGGATCGAGTGAAGGAAGCGATGGGCTGGTGCGTGGAAAAGCAGAAAAGCTGGACCGCCGACAACCCCTACGAAGACGTCCGCAGTGTCCGCAAGCAGATTGGTGGAGAAATTGAAGACTCCCACCACATGGAACCCGTTCTCGTCAGGAAATCAGACCTATACTGGGATCAGCACAATCAGCCCGATTATCCTGTGGACTATGAAAACAGGCGAATCTGGACTGACTCCGAGTATGTTGTAGTAGCCGTCATCAAAATCCACTTCAAACCGGGAACGATCAAACGGGGAGATCGCAGTACCAAGATCATCAAGAAGCTCTCCCGTACCCTGGGCACGGAACTCCTTTCCCTCCACATCCGCGAAACCCTCTCTGAAGCCCAGGACGCCCTGACCCGCCAGCGCCTGCAGAGCTGCAACGTGCTCGCTCACGAGATGCGGAACACGCTGGTCAAGCTGGGATTCATCTTCTCCGCCATCAACGCTGAAATTGGCTACTTGCGGGAACAGTGGGAGGCGCAACTGGAAAAGGCGGCTCCCGATCTGGCCTGCAAAAAGGCTGTCCTGAACCGGCTCAGTCAGCTCATCGAGGAGCGCCTGCCCCAGTTGAACGGCGTCAATCGCAGTGGTGAATTGGCCAGGGAGCTGTTGGATGAACAGCAACAGCTGGCCAGGCTGCCGCTCATGCCGCACGTGGGTGACAAATGGGTGAAGAACCGCATTCTCCCCAAGTGGTGCTGGCTGCTCTCAGCGGATACCGCCTGGGAAAAGGAAGAGGCGGAGATCCGGCTGCTCCTGGAACGGCTGGAAAGTGCTGTCTGGGTGGGATTGGATAAGGATCTTGCGCACCGGATCGAGCATCTGCCGGCAGATCTCAGAAGTGCCTGGCCCCGCTTGGCCTATACCGATTTCAAAGCCGACAACATGGCGGTACTGGAGGAAATCCTTCACTTCCTGGATCATCCCGCCCTGGAGATGCCTCACCGCCAGCAGACGAAGAAGATCCTGACTTCCCTCAAGGCCCTAGTGGAGATGATCCCGGAGCTTGAAGAGCGAGCCAATCGGATCATCTTTTCCTTAAAGAACGGTGCCTCTCTGGCCGCCCCGTACTGATTCGAGAACCCCCAAGGCAACGGTGCCTTCCACCTGACCTGATTCAGGATCGCCCGGGGGCTCATTGGGGTCATTTCCTTCCCTGGTTGGCCTTTTCTTCCAGCACATAGGTGATCGTTACCTTTTCACTGGCACTGGAAACCAATTTGAGGGAGGGAGGCGTCAGGACGAGGCTGGTGGTTGTGGTTCCCGACTTTGGCAGGTTGTCCAGACGCACCGGCGCCGTGTAGATGGTGCTGAGAGCTTGCAGCACCTGCCGGCCGCCGACCACACTGACACTCTCCGGTGCCAGGCTGACTTTCACCAGGTTGAGATGATCGGGAAGCTTGCCCGCCCAGTCCACCTGGACCGGCAATTCCTTGCTGATGAGCGCATCCAGATTGACCTCGAGGTTGGCGGGGTGGACCTTGTTGAGGAACACTCCAGGAGGTATGATGATATTGTCCTGAGTAATGGGGAACAGGTTTTTCCCCTCCGCCGCTTTCCTGAGGTCCACCCGCACCAGCACCTGCCCTGGCTGCAGCGACTTGATCAAGGCGCTCGAACCATAGAGCTGCAAACGGGCCTCATCGGTCGAAGTATCCAAAATCTCAAAGCCACCCGGACGGTTGACGTATTCTATCGGCACATTCAAGGCGATAATGGTATCCTGACTCCGGGTGAAACCAAACCAGATGCCGGTCATGACCAGCAGTGACAGGATCGCGGCGACTGTCAAGCGCAGACGTTCACGCTTCCGGCGGTTGGTGGGGACGCCGTCGCTTATGTTGAGATGACGGTTGAGCAGGTGAGTCAGTTCCTGTGGTTCACTGAACGGCGTGAGGGTATTGACCTTGGCGGCCGTAACGCGCCCGCGCTCCTCCGAAACCGCCAGGACCAGGGCATCGCTGCGTTCGGCCAGACCGAGCGCAGCCCGATGGCGGGTACCGTAATAGGATGGCAGGTCCTGGCGTTGGGATAACGGCAGGAGCACCCCAACCTCGACAATCTGGTCCCCTCTGATGATGATGGCGCCGTCATGAACCGGGTTATTTGGCCAGAAAATGCTCAGGAGCATCTCCTGGGATACCGTCCCATGCCAGAGCAGACCCCCATGGAGGTGTTCGCCCAGTTCCTCCTTACCGGGAAAGACGAGGAGGGCGCCGATGCGTTTCTTGGCCATCTGAAACACCGTTTGCACCACGATATCCACCGGCGTAGCCTGTTCCCTTACGGGAGATCCCCAGAAGAAGGCCTTCAGATTGCGAGCCTGAAGGGCTGACCGGATCTCATTGCGGAACACGACGATGATGATGACCGCCGCCACCGTGGTGATGCCTCGCACCGCCCAGCTGGTCAGGATCAGGCCCAGGGATGCGGCCACTTCCTGGAGAATCCAGAGGGAAGTGATCCCCACCAGGACGCGAAAGGCATTGGTTCCATAAAAGAGGACATAGACGCGGAACAGGATATAGCTGTTGACGATGATGTCCACCAGGTCCTGCCAGCGAATGGTTGCAAAGAATTGAAGAAACCGTTCCATGGGTACGAATCACCATCTGGAGAAAAACAAACTAGTCAACAATACTGAAACGGAGCACCTGGAAGACCCGGCCGTTCTGGTCGGTGACTTCCACCCTCCAGGGGCCTTTGTCCGTCTCGCGCAACTGAATGACACTGTAGGTCGCCCATTTGGGCGGGTAAACCCTGAGCCTGGTCTGGGTGCTGAGCTGATCGCGGTGGAACCAGCGGTGATAAACGAGCGAGGGTTGCGGCACGGGATCGAAGGAAGTGAAGCAGCAAACCTGGCCGGCAGAAACGGAAAAAACGAGCCCGGCACGGGTGGGCATGAGATTGTCAACCCGTTCACACATGGTGGCATGGGCGAGTTTCGCTCCGGCGGCTGCATTGGGAGCTTCCGACGACTGCGCGTTGGTCTGCTCCGATACCTGGGCAAAAGCCTCCGGGCCGGTTATGATCACGGTCAAAGTCACTGCGAGGTACAACAGGAGCTGTGATCGTCTACCACTCATGAATCTCCTCCAGGGAATGGAGCCAGGCCAGGTTGGAGCTGACCGAGCAGTTATCAGCAACACAGGGTCCCCATCCTTGTTTTAAATAAGACATGAAAAGGGGGGGCAGGGCAAGAAAAACTCCTCCTTTTCCGGGAAAAAGAGAACCCAGGAAGGTGGGCCGGTCCCATTGACAACCCCTCCGTAATTCGATAAGCAATGATTAAGACAAGGAAAGTTTTTATACAGGAGGACCATGATATGCCCGAAGAGCTGGTTGTCCGCTTCGCCCAGCGGATGTCGCAATTGCCACCGTACCTGTTTGGCATGATCAACAAGATGCGGATGGAAAAACGCGCCCAGGGTCATGACGTGATCGATCTGGGGATGGGAAATCCCACCGATCCGGCCCCTGAGGCGGTGACTCAGAAGCTCTGTGAAGTCGTGCAGGACCCCAAGAGCCACCGCTATCCGGTCGCTACCGGCCTGCGCAACCTGCGTCGGGAAATCGCCCGGTATTACGGCCTCGACTATGGCGTGGAGCTCGACACGGAAACCGAGGTCATCTGCACTATCGGCTCCAAAGAAGGCATTTCACACCTGTGCCTGGCTCTCATCGGGCCTGGCGATACCGTGCTCGTGCCTACTCCGGCCTTCCCGATCCACATCTACTCGACGATCATCGCCGGCGGCAATGTCATTCGCATCCCACTGGCCAGTGAAGAACAATTCCTACAACGCATTGCCACCATGTGTGAATCACTCTACCCCACACCCAAGGTCCTGATCCTGAACTATCCCCATAACCCCACAGCTACCGTGGCCAGCCTCGATCTCTTTCGCGAGATTGTGGCTCTGGCCAGGAAATACCGGTTCATGGTGATTCATGATTTTGCCTATGCCCGGATCACGTTTGACGGCTACCGGGCACCGAGTTTCCTCCAGGTCCCGGGCGCGGCGCAGGTCGGGGTCGAGTTTGGCTCCTTTTCCAAGTCCTACAACATGGCAGGATGGCGCATCGGTTATTGCGTCGGCAATCAGGAGATCATCCAGGGACTGGCCAAGATCAAGGGCTACTACGACTACGGCATCTTCTCCGCCATCCAGATTGCCGGCATTGTCGCCCTGCGGGATTGTGACGCCGAGGTCGTGGAACAGGCCCGCATTTACCAGCGGCGCCGCGATGTGCTCTGTAAAGGCCTGAGGCGCCTGGGCTGGCCGGTGACGGAACCGCGGGCGGGGATGTTCGTATGGGCCAAAATTCCCGAGCCCTTTGATCGGATGGGTTCCATGGCCTTTGCCGTCAAATTGATGGACGAGGCCAACGTAGCGGTCTCGCCCGGCATTGGCTTTGGCGAGGAAGGAGAAGGCTATCTGCGGCTGGCGCTCGTGGAGAATGAACACCGGCTCCGGCAGGCGTTGCGGCAGATCGGCAAAGTCACTAAGACGCAACCCCTCAGAACCAAAAGGTCGAAGGACAAGGCCAGGGAGTTGCCGGCAGCTTGATACGGTTCAGCGAACTCTTCTGCAGGAGCATCACGCGGCGGCCGCCCGCGCTGCATGGGTCAGATGGGTGGGCAGGAACGGCGGCCGCTTCCGCGCTGCCTGGATGGCTCATCCTCCTGGTGACGGCGGCATTCCTGTTCATACCCCGCTGGAGCTCCGGCAACGCGCTGCCGGAAACCGGACAGGTGAGATTTGTGGCCGACGGTGACACCATCATCCTGGAAAGTGGCGAGAAAGTGCGTTATCTCGGCATCGATGCCCCTGAAATAGCACACGACAAAGCCGGCAGAGACTGCTACGGCGAAGAATCCCGCAAGCTGAACCGCGACCTGGTGCTCCATCAACGCGTCTCCCTGCAGTATGATCAAGAAAAGATCGACCGGCACGGTCGCCTTCTTGCCTATGTCATCCTGCCGGACGGACAATGTGCCAATGCCGCCATGCTCCGTGCCGGCTGCGCCTTGGTCTACCGGCCGCCTCAAGATTTCCGGCGACTTCAGGAATTCCTCCTGTTGCAAAAGGAAGCCATCCGTCAACATCGGGGGATGTGGGGAGCCTGTCCCGTCACGCCGGCACAGTCCTACCTCGGCAATCGCGGCACATTTGTCCTGCATCGCCGGGAATGTAGCCTGGGGAAAAAGATCGCCGCGGCGCGGCGGGTTACTTTCGGCAATCGGTGGGCCGGTCTGGAACAAGGCTATCGACCCTGCCGGTTGTGCAAACCGTGAGGAGAAACGATGAATCGACGATATCCTCAGCGGCCGATGGTGGGAGTCGGCGCCATTATTTTTCGCGGCGACCGGGTCCTCCTGGTGCAGCGGGGAAAAGAGCCTTCCTATGGGAAGTGGTCGGTGCCGGGAGGTCTGGTGGAGATTGGGGAATCTCTGCGCGAGGCGGTCGTGCGCGAAGTGCAGGAAGAAGTGGGGCTGACGGTGGCCGTCCGTGACCTGGTCGTGGCCCTGGATCGCGTGATCCGGGACCAGACCGGCAGAATTGAATACCATTACATCCTTCTTGATTTTCTGTGCGATGGTCTGGCCGGAGAACCCTCCCCGGACAGTGACGCGCTCGCCTGTCGCTTCGTTCCCATTGGCAGCCTGAGCCAATATGAGATGACTCGAGGCACCGAAAGTGCCATCCGGCGTGCCTACGCTCAAGCTCAAGGAATGCCAACACCCACCTATGATGCGGCCCTTTAGGGCCACCCGCCGGCGTCCTGCTCCCTCTCGACCTTCGAGCGGCCGTTGCTCCGGGCATCGCTCACCGGGACCCGCGTCCCAGCCTGGGTTCTGGCACCGCAAATCATGGAAACGGGCTTGACTTTGTCCTGGTTCCATGATTAATGACCGACCAGTCCGTCACAGGAGATGAGGAGAGGGGATTTGAGCAGAGACAATCGACCCGAACGGCTGTCGCATCTCGTGAAGAAGCTGGCTGAGGGAAAGACCCGACCCGAGGCTGTCGCCTCCGCTCTGGTGGAGGTGATCCACCGTGGTCAACCCACCGCGCAGATACTCGACGAGCTGGTCGGATCGTTTCTCGAGCTCCGCGAGGCGTTCAAATCAAAACCGCTCCCACCGGGCTTTCCCCTGCCCGCTTTGATCTCGATTTTTCAGGAGGCCGCCAGGGGCTTCGGGATCGATCCCGAGCGGTTCCATGGGAAGCTGCTCGAACGACTGCTGGGGGAAACCGACTCCGGCGAGGACCAGAAGAGCTCAGCTCGGTTGGCCACGCGCGAGCGGGTCTTGGAAGCGGCCCTGGGAGTCTTTTCCGAAAAGGGTTTTCACGTCGCGACCATGGATGAAGTGGCAGAGCGGGCGGGAGTGGGCAAGGGGACCCTCTACCGGCACTTCGCCAACAAGGAAACGCTCTTCACGGAACTGGTACGCCAGCGTTTGGAAGAGCTCGAGATGAAAGCCCGCACCATTCTCGATGGACAGGATGACGTCCTCACCATGATCGCCAAGTACATTCGGGTCTACTTCGAGTTCTTCGACCGGAACCAGCGCCTGTATCGACTCATTGTGCAGGAACGTCACGACCTCGGAGGCCAGGTGCAGGATCTTTACCTGAAGCAGGTGAAACGCCGCATCCTGGTGTTACGGAGAAAAGTTCTTGAAGCTGGCCAAAAGGGGGTGCTCAAACCGCTCGATTTTGAGACAGTCTTCTATGGAGTGATGGGTTTCATCCACGGCATCATCCAGAAGTGGCTGGCACATGAGTGCAGTTACCCTCTTGCCGATGAAGTACCCAGCGTCCTGGAAGTGCTCTTCCATGGCTTTGTTTGCCATCCAAACCTGGAGAAACCTTAACCTGATCAGGAGGAAGTAATGGACCGAAACGAAATGCAGCAGAAGGTTGTGAATATCATCGCCAATCAACTGGGGGTCGAGAAGGATCTCGTGACGCTCGAGGCCAATGTTGTGGACGACCTGGGAGCCGATTCCCTGGACGTAGTCGAACTGGTCATGGCCCTCGAAGAAGCGTTCGATCTCGAGATACCCGACGAGGAAGCAGAAAAGATCAGGACCGTGAAAGACATTATCGAATATCTGGCAAAGTCCCTGGCTCTATAGGAGGGATTCGGAAACCCGTTACCAAAGGTTGCTCACGCCCCTCAAACGACCGCCTTGCCCTTTGTTCCCGGCGTTCCTCGGCACGTCGCTGCCGCAGCCGCCAATGGCAATCGCGGTCCCGCCATTCTCTGGCATCCCGCCGAAGCTTGTGCCCCAGGCTTCCGGCGGGAAACACCCGGGGCAACGGCTGGCGAAGAAGCCCTCAGCATGGGGTCGGTGCAAATCCTGTCGCCACTCATGCCCACCCAACGGCGGGGGCAGGTGACGCCGCCATCGCCCCAGCGGGCGACCTCGCCTCGCCCATGCTTCCCGTAGAGCGATCCTTCCCCGTCAGGTGGTCCCGACACCCTCTTCAGCTTCGCCTTCGGCCTCGATCTTCTCCCCCAGTTCGGGCATGCGGGCATCTACCACCGTGCTCTTGAGACTCCAAAAAATACGCCGGAAATGCTCCCCGAAAGTGTCGGGCGAAATGCGGCCCAGTTCGATGAACTTGATGGCGATTTCCTTTGCGAACCGGAGGATGACTTCATCATCTTGGTGCACGGGCTGGTCTTTCAATGAGGTCCACAACAGAAAAGCCTCTGCGGAAGGAAGGCCATTGGGGTTGGAGCAGAGGCTTTTCTGAGGTTGCATGAAATACCCCGTCAGGCATTCCATCACCCACTCTCCCCATAACACATCCTGTCAGCCGCTGGCAACTGAAATAGAGCGGGGAAGCGCCATCATGCCTCTTTGGAAGGGGCCGAACCGGGCGCGTCGTTTTTTCAGTGAAGGGTGGATTTGTGTTTGACAAACCAGAAAAAATAGAATTTAGTAGCCCAAAAGTGGGAGAATGTGGGAATAAGGGGTAATAAGTGGGAACACTGCAGAAGCCGTACTTCCGAGGGCAGTCGGTCCACCGCCTCGATGCCAAAGGGCGTCTGCGGATTCCCAACAAATTCCGCGAAATCCTGCAGAACCACTACACGGATGCGCTGATCGTCACCCTTGGGGACAAATGCCTGGTTGCCTACCCTCCGCAAGGCTGGGAGGAATTTGAGGCCAAAGTCCAGGGTTTCTCGCTGGTTCAACCTCATCAGCGGGACTTCATGCGGCATTATGTGTCGAGCGCCGTGGAGTGTGAATTCGACAACCAGGGAAGGATTCTCATCCCTCCTTTCCTGCGAGAGACGGCAGGATTGGGGCAGGAGGTATTGCTCGCAGGGATGCTCACGACTTTCGAAATCTGGGACAAGCCGACCTGGATGCAGCACAGCTCCTGGTGCCGTGAGAATATTGGTGAAATCATGGAGAAGGCTTCCACAACCGGAATCTAGAGGCACATGGATGAACGAACTTCACGCCCGCATGTACCGGTTTTGCGTGAAGCCGTTATGGAACTACTGGGATGCCGTGCAGGAGGGTTTTACATCGATGGAACCGTGGGAGGAGGAGGGTATGCCGAGGCCATCCTGCAAGCGAGCGCTCCTGATGGCCGGTTGCTTGCGCTCGATTGTGACGTCGACGCCATAACTCGAGTCCAGGCAGCACTGTCTTCCTACCAGAGCAGACTGTTTCTAGCAGAAGCGAATTTCGCCGACCTTCCCCGCATCCTCGGAGAACTCAGGCTGGGACCGGCTGATGGGATTGTGCTCGATTTGGGGCCATCCAGTTACCAGCTGAGCAACCCATCACGGGGATTCAGTTTTAGGCTCGAGGGACCGTTGGACATGCGCATGAATCGGAATCTGCCACAGACTGCTGCGGAATTGGTGAACCGGCTTTCGCAGAGCGAACTGACCGGCCTTATCCGCCAACTCGGTGAAGAACGATTTGCTTCCCGCATCGCCCATGCGATCATGGCCCGGCGCCAGATCAGCCCCCTGAGCACGACCCTCGAGCTGGCCGAACTGATCGCCGGCGTTGTCCCCAGAACAAGAGACAGTCTGCGACTTCATCCGGCAACCCGAACTTTTCAAGCCTTGCGTTTGGCGGTCAACCAGGAACTGGCTTCCCTGGAACGGTTCCTTTCTCAGGTCCTGGACGCGATGAAGCCTGGTGCTCGGCTGTGCATCGTGGCTTTTCACTCACTCGAAGACCGCATTGTCAAAGAGACCTTCAAGGAGTGGGCAAAATCGTGCATCTGCCCGAGAACTCTTCCCCGATGTGAATGCACGGGACAACCCAGGGTCAAGCTGCTGACGAGGAAGCCGGTTCGTCCTGAAGCAGCTGAAGTCGAGAGCAATCCCAGTTCCCGAAGTGCCCGCCTGCGGGCCGTCGAAAAACTGGAGAAGGTTTTGCACAGAGCGTGAGAAGGAGCGGCAGTGGGTCTGAGATTGGGGAGGAGATGGTCTTGACCATGCCAAGCTTCATGTCGGATGACAGCTTTGAGGGACCCGCAAAGCTAGCCTCCCGGGCAGGGATGAGGGTCTGGATCGTCCTGGCCGGGACCCTGGGAGCGGCCTTCGTACTGGGGGCGGTCTTCTTCATCTGGCTCTACGTTCAACAGATTCAGAACGGATATCGGGTGGCGAACCTCTACGACGAGTACGAGCAGCTCATCTCGGTGCAGCGAAAACTGCGCCTGGAATGGTCTCGCTTTCAGGATCCACACCACCTTGAAGAACTGGGGCACAAAGAATTTGGGCTGACCCCCCCCAGGCCAGATCAAAAGGTTACCATTCCTTAACCGTCAACCTGAAGCAAAGGGGCTGCAAGTGGAAAGGCGCAAGTCCGGCAGAATACTGAACGCTCGTTACTGGTCCTGCTACGTCTTCTTCAATGCGCTGGTGATCCTGGGCTTCTGTGTCATTTTGGCGCGGGCTTCCCGGCTTCAGTTGATCGAGCATGCGACCTGGGTGGAGCGCTCTCAGAACCAGACGGAAGCCACCATGCGCGTACCCACTTTTCGGGGTTCCATCTATGATCGCCAGGGTCGGCTGCTCTCCTTTTCCGTACCCCAACGCTCCCTTTTTGCCGACGCCACCAGGGTTGACCCGCACACTCGCCTGCCGGCCCGACTCGCGCCCATCATCGAGGAAAGCGCGAGCAGCATCGCCAGCAAACTGACCAGTCAGCGCCGCTTCGTCTGGCTCAAGCGGCACCTTACCGACCAGCAGGCACTTGCCGTAGAAGACCTCAAGCAACCTGCCTTGAATCTGGTCGAGGAATACAAGCGATTCTATCCCTACGGTCAGGTTGGGGGCCAGGTGGTGGGCTTCGTGGGAATGGATGGCGTCGGGTTGGAAGGCGTAGAAAAGGGCTTCGACCAGACCCTGCGGGAGCATTCGGTGACGGTTGGGCAGCTTCAGGACGGCGTTAGAAAGTGCCTCTGGCTCGATACCGAGCCTCCGCCCGAACCCATGGAGAATTTTGGCGTCCGCCTGACACTTGACACCTTCATCCAATACCTCGCCGAATTCGAACTGGCAAAAGCGGTACAGCAATATCGAGCCAAAGCCGGGGAGGTGGTCATCCTGGACCCTCAGAGCTTCGAAGTTCTGGCCATGGCCAACTGGCCTTTTTTTGATCCCAATCTGGCCGGCAAGAGCAGCGCCGAGGCCTGGCGCAACCGCGCCATAACGGATTCATTCGAACCCGGTTCCACTTTCAAGGTCTTTGTCGTGAGCGGGGCGCTGGAAGAAGGTGTGATCAAGGAACGGGATCGCATCTTTTGCGAAAATGGCAAGCTCGCCCTGGCTGGTCATGTCATCCACGACGTCCACCCCTATGGTTGGCTCACCATTCCCGAGGTGATCAAACACTCGAGCAATATTGCTGCGGCCAAGATTGCCATGCAACTGGGAAACGAGCGCTACTATCGTTACGTGCGAGGCTTCGGATTCGGCGTTAGAACCGGGATCAGTCTGCCGGGGGAGGTTAGAGGACTGGTACGATCGGGCAAGAAATGGCGCCCCATCGAGCTGGCGACCACTGGTTTTGGCCAGGGTATCGGGGTAACCCCTTTGCAGCTCACGACTGGGATCGCATGCCTGGCCAACGGCGGTGAAATCGGCCAGCCAACCATCGTCAAAGAGATGGTCGACGGTCAGGGTGAACGGTACGAGCCCCTCCGCACCAGGCCTTTCCGACGGGTCGTATCGAAAAAGACTGCACAGCAGATCTGTGCTATGATGGTTGCTGTGACCCTGGAAGGTGGTACAGGGACCAAAGCAGCTCCGGAAGGCTACACCGCCGCCGGGAAGACAGGAACCGCGCAGGTCTTGGACCCGCAAACCAAACGCTATGCATCGAACAAGTACACCTCGGTATTTACGGGCTTCATTCCGGCTGACCGGCCTCGTCTGGCGATTTCCGTAGTGATCCATGAACCTCAGGGAGCGAGTTACGGCGGGGTCGTAGCCGCACCGGTCTTTCGCAACATTGCCGCCAAGGCCCTTCCTTATCTTGGTGTCTATCCCCGTCCGGGCAGCCCGGCCCTGCCCCCCGGAGTCCGGATGGCCGGCACAGGTGACAAGAAAGGCGCCAAACCTGCTGCTGCGCCCGCGAAGAACGGCCTGGCAGGAGCGCTCAAACCATGTCCCAAGGACCCCCGTGCGGCTCCGAAGGGAATGGCCCTTCCTGCCGTTCAGAAGACACCTTCGCCAGGGAACAAGCCGGCGGTCTCGGCCCTCACTCTGGAGGCAATGAACAAGGCCAACGCGCCGCCCGCGTTGAACCCGACGCGGGTGCCGTAAGGCGGCAGCAGATCACGGATTGTGAACTTGCTGCAACGGAAAGGGAGTTTTCATCGGTGACAAGGGTATTGGCAGCCCTCCTCGAGGGTCTGAGAATCCACGAGAGTCGTGGAGACCTCCAGATTCCGGTAACCGGGCTGGCCTATGACAGTCGTAAGATCCAGGCGGGCAATGTCTTCGTTGCACTGTGCGGAACCCATCTGGATGGGAGTACCTTTATCGAGGACGCCATTCAACGGGGAGCCCGGGCGATTGTCACGGAACAGCCTCTCAACGGTACCCTGCCGGTGAGCGGCGTACGCGTACCTGACGCCCGCACCGCGCTGGCACGGCTGGCCCGCAACTTCTACGAGAACCCGTCCCGTGATCTTCAGCTCATCGGCGTAACCGGAACCAATGGCAAGACGACCACCACCCTTCTCATCGAGAGCATCCTGAAGCAGGTCAGCTCCGAGGTGGGAATCATCGGCACTCTCGGCTATCGCTGGGGACGGAATTGCCGGTCGGCTCAGATGACAACCCCCGAATCTTCCGACCTGCAGCGTCTTTTTTGGGAAATGAAACAAGACCGGGTAGCCCATGTGGTCATGGAGGTTTCCTCTCATGCACTGAGCCTCGGAAGGGTTGAGGGGTGCTGTTTCGATGCCGGGGTTTTTACCAACCTCTCCCAGGACCATTTGGATTTCCATCCCACCATGGCGGCGTACTTTGCCGCCAAAAGCCTGCTCTTCAAGGATGAGGTGACCCGGCGAAGTCCAGGTTTTGTGGGTGTGATCAATGTCGATGACCCTTATGGGAGGCGATTGCAGGCCGAGATCGGGGGAAATCTCTGGAGCTACTCAATCGGCGACCGGGATGCGAGCATCTGGGTGAAGGCGGCGGCACTCGAGCCTTCCGGGATCCAGGCAACCCTGGCAACTCCCATGGGAGATCTGAGCATAACCTCTCCCCTGCTCGGGCGGTTGAACCTGTACAACCTGCTGGCATCGGCTGCCACGACCCTGGCGATGGGCCTCCCCAGGGAAGCGGTGAGGGAAGGATTGCACGCAGTGGCTTCGGTGGATGGTCGGCTGCAGCGGCTGTCACTCCCCCGGGAGCTGGGGTTCGAGGTCGTGGTGGACTATGCTCACACCCCCGATGCCATGGAAAAGGCCCTTTCCTGTCTCCGGGAAATGACCCGAAATCGCCTCCTGGTGGTCTTTGGCTGCGGCGGCGATCGCGACCGGGCCAAACGGCCTCTCATGGGAGGGGTCGGAGCACGGTTTGGTGACCTGATCATCCTGACGAGTGATAACCCGCGCAGTGAAGAACCGGCGGCAATTGTCAGGGAGATCGAACCGGGAGTCCAGGCTGCGGGGTTTACCTGCCATGCCGCGCACACCCATCCACCGGATCGAAAAGCTTATACCATCGAGGTGGACCGGCGGCGGGCGATCGAACTGGCACTATCCTGGGCCCAACCGGGGGATGTCGTCTTTATTGGCGGAAAGGGCCATGAGACCTACCAGATCATCGGCACTCGGGTGCTCCAGTTTGACGATCGGGTTGTGGTGCATGAGTTTCTGGCAGCTTCCAGGGAACCCTTCTCTCACCGGAACGGAAAGCCATGAACTGGACGGTGGCAAAAGTTGTCGAGGCAACCGGCGGCACCCTGCTTCAGGGGCGTCCCGACCAGTCTCTGGCGGGAATCTCGACCGACACGCGCCAGATACACCCGTCCGACTGCTTTGTCGCACTTGTCGGTGAGCGTACCGACGGCCATGAGTTCCTCCCCGAAGCGCTGACCAAAGGGGCGGGAGCGCTGGTGATCGCCCTCAGCCGTGTAACTCCTGCGCTCATTGCCCCCGGTGAGGCTGCCGTCGTGGCGGTACCGGACACCCTCTATGCGCTGGGAGAACTGGCCCGCTATTGGCGGCGGGCACATCCCATCCCGGTGGTGGCTGTCACCGGCAGCAACGGCAAAACTACGTCCAAGGAAATGGTGGCGGCGGTACTCGGCGAGAATCGGGAGATCCTCAAAACCCAGGGCAATTTCAACAACCTGATCGGGCTGCCTCTGACCCTTCTGGCGCTTGAGCCCCGGCATCGGACGGCAGTGGTGGAGATGGGCATCAACGTGCCGGGCGAAATGGCAAGGCTCCTTGAGATAGCCAGGCCGACGGTCGGCTTGATCACCAACGTACAGCCAGCTCATCTCGAGGGACTCATCTCCCTGGACGAGATCTTGCGCGAAAAGGGCCAACTGTGGCTGAGCCTCGGACCCGAAGACCTGGCGGTGGTGAATCTCGACGACGAAAGGCTGGCGACTCTGCTGCCAGCGCTCCCTTCTCGGATCGTTACCTACTCCATGACGCAGGCGAAAGCAGACGTCAGAGTGACCGGTGAGGTGGCCACGATCGAAGGAACGTGCTCCTTCACCATCGGACTGGGCAATCAGAGCGTTGCGGTCAGCCTTCCCATTCTCGGCCTGCATCATGTCATGAATGCACTCTCCGCGGCCGCTGTGGGCTGGGGCATGGGATTGTCGCCGAGCACCATTGCAGCGGGACTGGCCACTTACCGCCCGGTCAGGATGCGCATGCAGCGCCACCGGCTTGCCGACGGACGGACGCTCATCGACGATACCTACAATGCCAATCCGGGATCAATGCTGGCGGCCCTGCGCACGGTCGCGGCGGCGAGCGGCGGCAAGCCGGTGGTTGCAGTGCTGGGAGACATGAGGGAACTGGGACCCGCAAGTGCCGACCTGCACCGGGAAGTGGGGCGCCAGCTGGCGGAACTGGGCGTGAGACAACTCATTACCTTGGGGCGGATGACGCGGGAGTTGGCGGACGGCGCCAGGGAAGCCGGACTCCCGGCCTCAGCGCACCGCCACACCGAAAGCCATGACAAGATCATCGCCTGGCTCAAGGATCAGCCGGTCGAAGAATCCTGGATCCTGGTCAAGGGTTCTCGGTCCATGGCCATGGACCGGGTAGTGGAAGGAATGCTTTCCAAATGAGCCGGCAGCCATCACCCCCCCTGCCCCGGAAGGTAGTTGTCGTTGGGATGGGCGTTTCCGGCCGGTCGGTCTGTGAACTGCTCCTTCAGCAGGGAGTTGAGGTCATTGCCACCGATCTGAGAACACGCGATCAATTTGACGGGGTTTTAGACCCACTCGAAGAAAAAGGCTGCCTCCTCCGGCTGGGGTCTCACCGGCGGAGCGATTTCCTCCAAGCGGATCAGATCGTGGTCAGCCCGGGGGTACCGCTTGACCTGGAACCGCTGCAGGAAGCCGCCCGGCAGGGCCTGGAGATCATTGGGGAGCTCGAGTGGGCCTGGCGCCAGGTTGCTCTGCCGGTGGTGGCGGTGACCGGTACCAATGGCAAGACCACCACCACTTCGCTCATTGGTGAAATGCTCAAGGCTTCCGGCAAGCGGGTTTTCGTTGGCGGCAACATCGGAACCCCGCTGAGCAGATGGCTGCTCGAGGGCGAGTCAGCCGAGATCCTGGTGCTCGAAGTGAGCAGCTTCCAGTTGGATACCGCCTCTCGCTTCCGGCCGCAGGTCGGGGTCCTGCTCAACATTACGGAAGATCACCTCGACCGCTACCAGGGCTTTGCCGCCTACGCCAGTTCCAAGTTCTCCCTCTTCACCCGTCAGGATGCCACCGATGTGGCGATCACCAACGCCGATGATCCCCTCTGTGCCGAAGGGCATTCTGCCATGAGAAGTCGCCTGCTCCAGTTCAGCCGCAAGAATGAACGGGCTCAGGCCACTCTCCACGGCCGGCAGCTCGTGGCAGCTATCCCGTGGCAGGCCCCGTTCACTTTGAGCCTCGAGGATGCGCGCCTGCAGGGTATTCACAATGAAGAGAACATCCTGGCGGCGGTCCTCGCAGCGGCGGTGATGGAGGCTACGCCCCCTGCCATGCAGGAAGTGCTGCGCTCCTATGGCGGCCTGCCTCACCGGGTGGAATGGGTGCGCCAATGGCGGGGGATTGATTTTTACAATGATTCCAAAGGGACTAATGTGGGGGCGGCGGTCAAGGCCGTCGAGAATTTCCAGCGCCCGGTGCTGCTGCTCCTGGGCGGACGAGACAAGCTGGGACCCTACCAGCCGCTGGGCGAAGCCCTCAAGACTCACGGCAAAGCAGCTTTCGCCTTTGGCGAAGCGGCATCAAGGATTCACGAGGAACTCAAAGGCTGGCTTCCTGTGAGAGTTTTTCCCGACCTGGCAACAGCCTTCGAGGAAGCCCTAGCCGAGGCTGAAGCCGGGGACGTGGTGCTGCTTTCGCCCGCCTGCTCCTCGTTCGATCAATACGACAGCTATGCTCACCGCGGTGACCATTTCAAGGGCCTGGTGAGAGCCCTGAGCGACTGAAGGAGACCGATGGTCCGACCGCTTGCCGATGCCCCTGCGTTCCCCTCCGAATCTGCCGAAAAGGAGCGGCAGAAAGCTTTCGCCGGCATCATGCCGCTGGAGCTGGAGCTGTGGATCGAGGTGTTGCTGCTCATCGCGCTGGGGCTCATCATGATCTACAGTGCAAGCTCGATCATGGCCCTCAAGAAGTTTGGCGATGCCGCCCACTATTTCAAGCGGCAGCTCGTCTGCATCGGCCTTGGGTTCGTCGTCATGGTGGCGGCCAGCCGCATTCCCTATCGTCACTACCGGGAGCACATCCCGTGGATGTTTCTCTTGACGCTTCTGGCCCTGTTTTTGGTCTTGATCCCCGGCCTCGGTTCGGAATTCAACAATGCCCGGCGCTGGTTCAACTTCCGGCTCTTCCTGGTGCAGCCGGCTGAATTTGCCAAGGTGATCTGGATCATCTTCTTGAGCGTCTCGCTGGTCAAGAAGCAGGAAAACATCAGGAAGCTGGGGATCGGCTTCATACCGCCCATGGTCCTGCTGGGAATCCAGGCGGTGCTGCTTCTGAGGGAACCTGATTTCGGCACCACTTTCATTCTTGGCTGCCTGACCATCTTCATGCTGATCCTTGGGGGAGTCCCCTACGCCTATATGCTCAGCCTGCTCCCGGTGGCGCTCTTGTTCTGTTACCGGTTTGTCTACCTGGTACCCTATCGGTGGGAACGGATTACCGCTTTTCTGAATCCCTGGACCGATCCCCTCGATTCGGGCTACCAGCTCATCCAGGCCTGGATTGCGGTCGGTTCCGGGGGACTGCTGGGCAAGGGGCTCGGTTTCGGTCAGCAGAAGATGTTCTACCTGCCGGAAACGTTCACCGATTTCATCCTTGCGGTCATTGGCGAAGAGCTGGGATTCGTTGGGATCTTCGGAGTCTGCGCCCTCTTCTTGCTGCTTTTTCAAACCGGCATCAGGGTTTCGCGCTCGGCACCCGATTATCTGGGGGCGTTGATGGCCTTCGGGTTGACCATGCTGTTATGCCTCCAGGCCATGATCAACATCAATGTGGTATTGGGACTGTTCCCCACCAAAGGGCTGCCGCTCCCCTTCATTTCCTATGGCGGTAGCGCCTTTCTGGCAAACTGCGTCGCCATCGGCATTCTGATGAACATTGCCCGGTCGGGCCGGCTGAGGGTGGAATAGGATGTTTAAGCGCTACAAACACATTCATTTTGTCGGGATCGGGGGTATCGGGATGAGCGGTATCGCTGAATTGCTGCTGAATCTGGGCTACCAGGTGAGCGGCTCCGACGTGAAGGAAAGCGATCTCACACGTCGTCTGGGATCTTTGGGAGCGAGCGTCGCCATCGGCCATCATGCGGACCACATCAAGGGAGCGGACGTGGTGGTTCTCTCCTCGGCCATCGCCGACGACAATCCGGAGTTGCGCGCCGCCCGGCTCATGGGCAAGATCCCGGTCATTCGCCGGGCTGAAATGCTGGCCGAGCTCATGCGCCTCAAGTACTCGGTCCTGGTAGCGGGCGCTCATGGCAAGACCACCACTACCTCGATGATCTCCACCGTACTCTCCCGCGGTGGCCTCGACCCCACGGTGGTGATCGGCGGCAGGCTCAATGCCTGGGGCACCAATGCCAAGCTGGGAACGGGCGATTTCATGGTGGCGGAAGCCGACGAAAGCGACGGCACCTTCCTCCTGCTGCCCCCCACCATTGCCGTGGTGACCAACATCGATCTCGAGCATCTCGATTACTACCGGGATCTCGACCACATCCAGGAGACCTTTCTGGAATTCATCAACAAGGTGCCGTTCTACGGTCAGGCGGTGCTCTGCCTCGAGGATGCCAATACCCAGAAGATCCTGCCTCGAGTTACCAAGCGATTCGTAACCTACGGCTTCTCCTCCCAGGCAGACTTTCAGGCGCGAGATGTCAGGACCCAGGGCCTAACCACGAGCTACCGGGCGTTCTATCAGGGAGAAGCCCTCGGAGAGATCGAAATCCGCATTCCAGGCCGCCATAACGTTTTGAATTCGCTGGCGGTGCTGGCTGTTGCCCGGGAACTGGAACTGGCCTGGCCGGATATTCAGGCGGGTCTGCGGGACATGACGGGAGTCCAGCGCCGCTTCCAGATCAAAGGGGAAGCCAACGGGGTACTCGTGCTCGATGACTACGGCCATCATCCCAACGAAATCAGGGCCGTGCTCGAAACGCTGGCCGATTGTTTTCCCACCCACCGCCGTCTTGTGGTCTTTCAGCCTCACCGCTACACGCGCACCCGCGCCCTGCTGGATGAATTCGCCCGCTGCTTTTATCAGTCCGATGTGCTGCTCATGACGGATATCTATGCCGCCAGCGAAAAGCCCATTCCAGGCATAAGCGGCGAACTGCTGGCACAGCGGATTGCCGCCCACGGGCATCAGGATCTGCATTATTGCCCGACGCTTGAAGAAACGCTCGAAAAGCTGCGGAGCCTGGTGGTTCCGGGCGATGTGGTCATCACCCTGGGGGCCGGAAGCATCTGGCAGGTGGGAGAGGCCCTGCTGGAGGCGCTCCATTGAGGGAATGCGCATGAAGACCGGGGCATCGACTTGGAAAACGTTACGCACCCTGCTGGGCGATCTGCCGGAGGTCGAATGCCGGTGGCACGAGCCCCTGGCTTCCTACACCACCTTTCGTGTTGGCGGCCCGGCTTTCTGCCTCGCCCGTCCGCAGACCACCGATGCCCTGGTGCGCCTCGTCGAGCTGGTGCGATCGTGCCAGGTCCCTCACTTTGTCCTGGGAGGCGGCAGCAATCTCCTGCTGCCCGATGAGGAGGTGAAAGCGGTCGTCATCCAGCTCGAGCAGTGTGCTTCCGACATCTCCGTGGCGGCGACGGGGGACGATGGGAAAGCCTGGTTGGCCGTGGGTGCCGGCGTTCGGCTGGCTCGCCTGCAGCGCTATTGCCTGCAGCACCGGTTCGGCGGCTTGGAGTTCCTGGTGGGCATTCCCGGGACGGTTGGAGGTGCCGCCTTCATGAATGCCGGGACCGGCGCCGGCAGCATGGCCGATGCGCTATTGTGGGTCGATCTTCTCGATGGTGAGAACCGGCGGCAACGACTGCCACAAACGGCCCTCTCGCCGAGCTACCGATCCCTGGGCCTGCCGGACGATTCGGTGATCCTGGGTTGTGGTCTGGCTGCTACTGTCTGTGCCCCCGACCGCCAGCGCGCCAGCCTCTCGCGGTTGCTGCGGGAACGGAAACGGACCCAGCCCTGGCAGATGCCCTCGGCCGGTTGTGTGTTCAAGAACCCTGCGGGGCATGCCGCCGGCGCCTTGATCGAAAAGGCCGGTCTCAAGGGCTTCCGCATTGGTGATGCCGAGGTTTCGACCAAGCATGCCAACTGGATCATCAATCGCGGTCGAGCGCGGTCAAAGGACGTGGTGGCGCTGATCGAACACGTTGAAGCATGTGTCCGGCAGCATTACGGCATTCGTTTGGAACGTGAGATCAGGATCGTCGAGCGATGAGAAAAAAGCGCAATCGCTATCGGCCGGACAAGGCCCAACGGCGCAAGGTGATCATGTATTGGTTCCGGGCGACCTTTGGATTTGTGTTCTCGCTGGTGGCCATTATCCTGCTCAGTGCCGCTCTGGCTCACGGCTATTACGCACTCGTCAATGCGCCGTGGTTCCGGGTAGGGTCCGAGGACGTCTCCATTATCGGCCTGAAGCATGTCAAGGCCGATGAAATCCTGAATAGCCTGATGCTCCCGCCCCAGGCCAGCCTCCTCAATCTCAAGGCCGCAGAGCTGGCCAAACGGCTGGAAACCCTGCCATGGCTGGAATCTTCCGTCATCCGCTTCGCCCTTCCCAACCGCATCGTGGTGGAGGTCGCGGAACGCGATCCGCTGGCCCTCGTTCATGTGGGCGAACTCTATCTGGTCGATACCGACGGGAAGCTGATTTCGCGGGCGACGCCCGACCAGAAACAGAATTTTCTCCTGGTGGAGGGCCTTTCCGGCCTGGGCTTGACGGAAGGCAGTCTGCTGCCCCGCGCCACCCTGCGGGAAATCAAGGAACTGCTGGCGGCCCTGGAGGAGGCTCACGCCTGGCTGCCGCGCAACGCCATCCTATCCTGTCGCTGGAGTGCGGAAACCGGATATGCCCTTTACACGACCCGCAACAGCATCTGCATCCAACTGGGCTGGGATCGCTTCGCACCAAAATTCCAACACCTGCGCCGTGTTTTCGAGCTCCTGGAAGAGCGGCAACTCTGGAATGTGGTGATTGCTATTGATCTGGACTATGACGACCGAGCGTACCTGGAAGGGCTTTTTCCCTTTCCTAAGGGAGCCTGATGTGTGGTATCAAGAGGCAGGTTTTTAGCAGTGAGTCGTATCCTGGAATGCGCTTCCAGAATGGCATTGCAAGCGGAACGAGAAGCTTTGACGAAAGCCCCGAAGCGTGGCCGTCGCACCCACGCCCGAGGAGATGAAACAAACGCACCAGAGAGAGGCACTCACAATCATCAAACCAGGGCTGTTTGATCCCCGGACCACAGCACCACGAAGGCCAGGAGTGAATGCCATCCACGATGAGACGGTGAAAGGTGAGCGATGGGAAAAAGAGAGGAACTGATCGTCGGCCTTGACCTCGGGACCACGAAAATCTGCGCGGTAGTGGGGGAAGTGACCTCGGAGGGGATCGATATCGTCGGCGTGGGGACCCACCCTTCGATTGGCCTGCGCGGAGGCGTGGTGGTCAATATCGACCAGACCGTTCATTCGATCCGCAAGGCCGTCGATGAAGCGGAATTGATGGCCGGCTGCGAGATTTCCTCGGTCTTCGCAGGGGTTGCGGGAACCCACATCCAGAGCCTCAACAGTCACGGCGTTATCGCCATCAAGAGCCGGGAGGTCACCCAGGCCGATGTGGATCGCGTTATGGATGCCGCCCGCGCCATCGCTTTGCCCTTTGACCGGCAGATTCTGCACGTGCTTCCGCAGCAGTTCATCGTCGATGACCAGGAAGGGATCCACAACCCGATCGGCATGTCCGGGGTCAGGCTTGAGGCCAAGGTCCACATTGTAACGGGGGCCGTTACGGCCATCCAGAATATCATCAAGTGCTGCGAACGCGCCGGCCTCCATGTTCAGGATGTAGTGCTGGAATCGCTGGCTTCCTCGGAATCGGTGCTGGATCATGACGAAAAGCACCTGGGCGTGGCCCTCATCGATATGGGCGGAGGGACCAGCAATGTGGCGATTTTCCTGGACGACGCCATTCGCTACTCGGGGGTGGTCGGCCTGGGTGGCAACCATATCACTTCCGACATCTCGGTGGGGCTGCGTACCTCCATGGAAGAAGCGGAGAAGATCAAGAAGAAGTACGGCTGTGCCATCCTCGAATGGATCAATCCGCAGGACGTCATCGAAGTAGGTTCGGTGGGCGGGCAGAAACCGCGGGAACTGAAGCAGTCCATCCTCACGGAGATCATCGAAGCGCGGGTGGAGGAAATCGTCAAGATTATCGAAGCGGAAATGTTCCGCTCCGGCTACTTTGAATCGCTCCACGGCGGGATCGTGATGACCGGCGGGGTTTCACTCCTGCCGGGAATTCGCGAACTGGCCGAAAGGCTGCTCGATTTGCCGGTACGCATCGGCGTCCCCTATCATTTTGGGGGCCTGGGCGATGTGGTCAAGAACCCTATCTATGCAACGGCCACCGGGTTGTTGCTGCATGGGAAGAAGTATGCGGGGCAGGTGCCGGTCGAGGAACCAGGTGCCATGGGAAGCCTGTTTGCAGCGCTCAGGCGCTGGTTCAGGAATCTTTGGGGCAGAAGAAGCAACTGGATTTAGCATGACCTTACTGAATGTTGACCGGTTTTATCGGTTAAGGGGCTGATAGATAAAGGTTCTTTCCACTGACGGGTAGACTCGATCATGAAAAAGACGAAGAGGAGGAAGGGGATGGAGATGCATGACTCAACCCTGAACGGAGCGAAAATCAAGGTGTTGGGAATTGGTGGCGGGGGCGGTAATGCCATCAATAACATGATCTGCTCGGGGCTCGACGGCGTCGAGTTCATCGCGGCCAATACCGATTTCCAGGCTTTGGAAAGAAGTCTGGCGCCAGTGAAGATTCAGCTGGGAGTGAATCTCACCAAGGGTCTGGGGGCGGGTGGCAACCCGGAAACCGGCGCCAAGGCGACCCAGGAAGACCTGGAGAAGATCCGGGAAGCGGTTGACGGCAGCGATATGGTGTTCATTACCGCAGGCCTGGGGGGCGGTACGGGGACCGGTGGTGCCCCCATCGCGGCCCAGATCTGCAAGGAACTGGGAGCACTCACTGTAGCGGTCGTCACCAAGCCGTTCCTGGTTGAAGGCAAGGTCCGGCTGCGCAACGCCGAAGAAGGCCTCAAGGCCCTCCAGGGGGTGGTCGATACCCTCATTACCATCCCCAACAACCGGCTGCTCTGCCTGGCCGACCGACGCTCGACCTTTCTCGAGTGTTTTCGGCGGGTCGATGACGTACTCCTGTACGCAGTGAAGGGTATTTCCGATCTCATCGTTCATCCCGGCTACATCAACGTCGATTTCGCCGACGTCAAGACCGTCATGGCGGAAATGGGCCTGGCCCTGATGGGGACTGGGGTGGGGAGGGGCGAGAACCGCGCTGCCCAGGCGGCTCAGCAGGCGATTTCGAGCCCGCTGCTCGAGGATATTTCCATCCACGGGGCACGTGCTGCCCTCGTCAATATCACGGCCGGCGAGGACCTCGGCATGCACGAGTTCGAAGAAGCCTCCTCCATCATCCAGAAAGAGGTTGACGAAGACGCCAACATCATTCTCGGGATCTCCATCGATGAGAACCTCGGCGATGAAATTCGCGTTACCGTGATCGCCACCGGAATCGGCAAAATCGAGCAGGCGCCGAAGGTCGAGGCACCGGGCCGGGTGCCCAAGGGAAGAGGCGTCGGCCTGGTTCCGGAGCTGAATTACGATTATCTCCAGATCCCCACGGTGGTCCGGCATCGTTCAGCGCGTACGGTGGATCCCCAGGCGATGGATCAACCCAAGAGAAGAAGCCTCCTGCAGAAGCTGACCGGGGTAACCGCTGAGGATGAAGACCTCAGCATTCCGACCTTCATCCGCAAACAGATGGACTGAGTTGGCTCCTGGCTCTTCACTCCTGGCGTTGAGTGGTGGGCTCCGTGGCGGGCAGGGATTCCGATCCGGCAGCCGGGGTGAGGCGCATCTTGCCGCGCCCTGCCCCGCTCCCGGCTATTGCAGGGCAGCTCCCATCAAGATTCCATTATGCTGCGGAAACTGAAGGCGCGGCACCAACAGTGGCTGGCTGAAGAACGGGGAACGGTCCGCAAAGATTGGGGCGGGAAGCTGTCCATTGCCCTGGCCTTCCCCAACCGTTACGCCGTCGGCATGTCGAACCTGGGTTTCCAGTCGGTCTACGAGTTTTTGAACCGTTTCGAACAGGTGGTCTGCGAACGGGTCTTCTATCCCGAACCGGAAGACCTGCCAGCCCTCAGGCAGCAACCCGGCCGGCTGCTGAGCATCGAGTCTCAGCGGCCTCTCGCTGATTTCCAGTTGATCGCCTTTTCCATCTCCTTCGAAAACGATTTCGGCAACGCCATTGAGATGCTCCGGCTGGCCGGGCTCCCTCCCTTCAGCAAGCAGCGCGGGGCAGGTCACCCCTACGTCGCGGCGGGCGGCATTGCCGCTTTCATGAACCCCGAACCACTGGCTCCTTTTCTGGATTTCGTCTTTGTGGGAGAAGGAGAAAGCCTCATTCCCGAGTTCCTGGAATTCTGGCTGCCGTCCCGGGAGCGGGAAACGGCCCGCTTCGAGCTGCTGCCAGCGCTTGCGCGGGAGGTCCGGGGCATCTACGTTCCTTCGCTCTATCACGCTTCCTATCACGAGGACGGGACGCTGGCCGCCATCGCCCCCCTGCCCGGGACGGGGGCACCGGCACGGGTGATTTGCCGGCGAGCGGATCTCGCTGCCAGCTCCCCTTGCAAGACTGCCATTCTTACCCCCAACACGGAGTTCAGTGCCGTTCAACTGGTCGAAATCGGGCGCGGCTGCGGGCACGGCTGCCGGTTCTGCGCCGCCGGATGCCTGTACCGGCCAGTGCGGTACCATCAGGCCGCGACCCTGGAGGAGGCGCTTGCCGCCGGTTTCCCCGAGGTCTCGCGAGTGGGTCTCGTGAGCGCGGCGGTTTCCGACCATCCAGAAATAGCCGATCTCTGCAGGCAGTTGCTCGATTCGGGAAGACTCCTCTCCTTTTCTTCCCTGCGCGCCGACGGCATTACCCCGGACCTGGTCGCCGCTCTCACGGCAAGCGGCCATCGCGCGGTGGCCATAGCGGTGGAAGCGGGGTCGGAACGGCTGCGGCGCCTGATCAACAAGCACCTCACCCTCGAACAGGTCTACCGTGCGGTAACCCTGCTCACGGAAGGCGGCATCCTCAACCTCAAACTCTACTTCATGATCGGTCTGCCTACGGAGACCCGTGAAGACCTGGAGGCCATGGTCGAGGTGGTCAAGGGGGTCAAGCATCATGTCCTCAAGATCAGTCGCGGCCGGAAGCGTCTCGGAACCATCACCCTGAGCGTCAACGCCTTCATCCCCAAGCCCTTTACCCCTTTCCAGTGGACCGGTTTTGCCGGCATCCGGGAGCTGAAAGAGAAGGCCCGATGGCTTCAGCAGGCCTTGCGAAAGGTCCCCAACGTCAGGGTCCACTTCGACGTGCCCAAGTACGCCTACGTCCAGGCGCTGCTGGCGCGGGGCGATCGACGAGTCGCGATCTTTCTCGAAAAAACCGCCTTGGACGGTCTCAGCTGGACTCAGGCCATGCGCACCGCTCCGCTCAACCCCGATTTCTGGGTCATGCGCGACCGCGACCGGGAGGAAGCCTTTCCCTGGGAGGTCATCGACCCGGGTATCACCCGCGCTTTCCTCTGGGAAGAATATCAGCACGGCCTTAAGGGACAACTGACCGAAGCCTGTCGACCCGGTGAGGAATGCCACCGCTGCGGCGTTTGTTCGTGAGTTGAATCGCCCCGCCCTACTTGACCTGTTGCGACACCCTGGCCAGTTTCTGCAGTTCTTCGATGGCAGTCTCTAGGTCCAGCGACGGGCGCGACTCGTCCGTATCCAGGTTGGCCAAGGAGGCAGTGGCATCATCCATTTGAGTCATTGCTTCTTCATTGCGAGTGAGCAAAACGTTGACCCTCTGCAGCTGTTGAGCGCGAAGGGCTTTTCTTTTCACGAGCGTTTCGGTTTCCTCGCGGTCGGCATCGGTAAGGTTTTTGAGCTGTTTCAGTTCGTTCAAGCGGTGGGAAAGGTAGGCGGTATCGATGGTACTCACGCTCTTCAAGATCGTTGTCACGTCCTGCAGGTTATCGAGTACCGCCAGGTAGACCCGTTCCGCCGCGCCAAGATACCTCCCGTAGCTCAATTCACTGCTATTCAATTTGCCTGCAAGGATTTCCCGGAGCGTGACCAGCCTCTTTTGCACCTGTTCCAGTTGGGCAATCCCCTGTTCGGCGAAATGCTCGGAACCGGCGATTGACCGGCATTGCCCAAGGTCCTCGTGCATCGTATCCATCAATCTGCGACGCTGCAGGGCGACGGCTTCCTGGCATCCAAGGATGTAGCGCGTTGCAAACACCTCGCTCCGGAAGAAGAAATTGACCACCCACCCCATTACGCCCCCTCCCAAGGCAGTAATGGAACCAAGCAGGACGGCGAACGGAAAGTCGAGAACGACGGCTGCCGTTGCACCCAGCACCCCAAGAACCATTGGGTACAGCGTCAGCGGATGCTGGATGGTGTCGCGCAGCACGGCCTTGCCGATAGCCTGCCGGGAGAAGTCCCCGATGGTCGCCAGGGCGGCTCTTTCCTCTTCACCTTTCTTCATCGTGCGGGTCTGCGCGCTCCTAAAAGATTTCTCGGACAAGTACCAGCTCCACCCGCGGCAATCGATAGTAGTAGGATCGAGCCGATTCTCCCGGATTTTGCGGCAGTGGTCTGTCACCTCCGAATCCGACGGCAAGCATCCGGTTTGGATCGATATTGTAGGTCACTTCGAGGTAGCGCGCCACCGCTTCACTGCGCTCCTGGGAGAGCGTCTTGTTGGCTTCCGGGTTTCCTTCAATGCCGGTATGACCCTTGATCACCACCCGGAAGTTGGGATAGTGCCCGAGTCGTTCCACCGCCTTGTCGAGCTCCAGTTTGCCCTGAAAGCTTAACTCCGCGGTGCCGCTCTGGAAGACGATGGGTTCGGTCCTGAGCGTGCCAACTTCCTGGAGACCATTCCATGCTTCGCGATTCAAGGGAGCGAACTGGGCTTCCAGCGAGTTGATGGCCTCCGGCTTGACGGAGCCCGGTTTGGGAGTGGTAAATCCGGCGATGCCCTTCAGGTAGAGATCTTCCACAAACTGGCTTTGAGTCAGCCGGTATGGGTCTCGACCGGGAAGGGGGTTCTCGGTGAAGTCGCCGCTGTGAATGAGAATCTGGACCGTTGATTCGAGAGTCTCGATGAGGCTGTCGTCGGCGTGGCTTCCCGGCACCGAAATCCCGAACCACCTCTCGCAGTTGTCGGTGAGATTGGTCCAGGCCACGCCCTTGAGCATCTTTTCGACGGTGTCCGCCGGGAGGTTGGTGGTGGCGACAACATGTTCCTCCAACAGCGGTTGATTCTCACGATAGGTTTTCAGAGTCGAAAAGTAGCTCGATAGCAGCAGTTTCACCAGTTCCGGACGGTTCCTGGAAAAATCGCGGCCGGCAATGAGAACATCCACAATCAAGCGTTTCGTGTCTTCGGTTCCGAGGAGTTTGACGATGCCATCCTGGGCCAGTGCCCGGGAAACATCGGGCTCCCAGAGCGCGGCCACCTGGGCTTTGCCGGAGAGGAGTCGCTTGAGAGCTTCCTCTGAACCCTGGGTGGGGATGAGCCGGTCCCCCGACGGCAGCAATTCGGGCACGCTGAAGTGTTCGGCAGCGGCTTTCAGCAGATGGTGGCTCGGCGATGCCGGGGTAAACGCCACCCTGATGTCGGTTCGACCCTTCAGTGCATTGAGGCTGGCGACAGCATCTTTTCGGGCGACAATGGCATCGCCTCCCTGGGATTCATCGATCACTGCCACAATCGTTCCCGGAAAGCCCTTGGGGGCTCCGTTCAAGAGGAACGAGTCGACCGTCGCCACGGCAAGATCGATTTCTTCATCCTTGAGGCGCTTCATGCGTTGCGGGTAGTCAGCTTGATCGTCCTCGCAAACCAGGTTCCAGCCCTGCTGGCGCATCCGCTTTTTCATTTCGGGTGAGCAGAGGGGGAAATAGCCGATCCAGTTGTCCACGGCGATCTTGATATGGCCCTTGCTTTCCCGGGCGTCGCTCTGGCTGCGCTGCTGCTTTTCCTGAAAGTAGGGTTTCAGGAAATATACGGCACCGATGGTCAGAAGACCCACCAGCAGCAGCAGTAGCGCTCCCGTGGCTTGTCTGGTCATCGTCTTCCTCCCGGTGCAGGATGATAGTCTTGATTCCTCACTCGAATGCACTCACATCGAACACCGGAGATTCCGCCAGTACTTCTTCCAGCCCCTGGAGCAACTCCTGGGGATTGTCCGCAGCCCGATAGACGGTGCGGCCCGGTTGGTTCAGCGAATGGTCCGTGCCGATGCAAAAACCGATGGTATGAATGGTGATCGGCGATTGCTGCAGGATGTAGGCGACGACGGCTGTGGGATCCTGATCCTCTGGATAGGCATATCCATCTGTTATGATTACAAGATGATATTCGCCATAGCCAGCCTGCCGGCGAGCCGATTCTTCCAGTCGGCGGTATCCGAGCACGAGGGCGTCATGAAGGGGTGTGCCGTTTCCCGGAGTGGTGGCATTCACGGCCGCGATGAACTGGTCTCGGTTTTCGAGTCCGAGAGGAACTCTCTCTGCGATGCCATCCGCGTCAAACACCGCCAGCCCCATATGGGCGTCTCGGGGAACGATCCGCGCAAACTGGGCCAGGGCAATCTTGGCAGCCTGGGATTTGGTTTTGTTGCCGGAGCAGCGGGATTCGTTCATACTTCCGGAGCTGTCCATGATGACATAGTAATTTCTGGCCAGCAGATTGTCGGACAGCGGGACTTCGCCGCCGTCCTCCGCGGGCGGAGGCCAAGGGACCTCAACACCAGCCTGCTCGTTTTCACTCGCTGACAACGCCTCCTGCCCTTGCTGGTCCGGCTGGGGCGGCGAATCATCCTCGCCGCAGGAAAGCAATCCAGCCGCCAGACCCAGGATCAGCATGGCAATGACGAGAGTGCGCTTTGCCTTCATGGTGGTTCCCTCTTTTCCGCTATAGGGGCTTAAAAACGGCGGACTCGGCCTCGACCTGGATGATCCGGAACTCCACGCGCATATTGTCGCGCCATTCCTGCTCCGTCTTCGGGGGACACGGCTCACTGCCGCAAATTCCGCTCTTGGGGTGCATAATGCCATGGCCTACCACCGCAAACTGGCTTTCGTCCAACGTGATTCCCCGCTCCCTGGCATACGCGATCACACTGTCCCGGACGGCGGTGGCCCTGGTCAGGCTGAGGTTTTTGGCGGATTGTTTGATTCGTCCCAGGACGACTTCGGGATTGCCCTGCTTTTTCCCCTTCAGGTAGGCCATCGGGTCACTGTGGCCCTCCACGGAAATGAGCGCGCCGCCGTAGGTCGATGCCAGCTCCACCACCCGACCGAAAGAATCGGCATAAAGGTCGGCGGGAAAAGTATTCTGATTGGGCTGAAAGTAGACCTCAAAGGCAAAAAGCTCTCCCTCCGCGAGAGTGCCCTGCTGCTGTTTGCGAGTGATGACCGATGCCACCCGTTCTCTGTCAAACCGCGGGAGCTCCACCCCGGCCGTGTCCTTGAGGCCGGTCTTCAGCCGCTCGTAGTCCCACTTGGCGTCATCAAGGGGAACGCCCCTGCTGATCAATCCAAGGGATGCGAAGGCGATCTGGGCCTCTTCGCCGAGTTTCAACAGCTTGCGGGGATAATTGGGGTCGGTGAAGAATTTTACATTGCCTTTGAATCCCACGTATTCACAGTCGTTGTACATGGCTTCCGTGTCTGCCACGGCCTGAGTACTGTCCAGGAGGATTTCCGCTGCCCCCGTGATGCATTTCTGATAGTCCTTGAGGCGCGCTTCCTTGTTCCTGAACAGGTCCCGCAGCTCTTCTTCAGCCAGCATCAACCCTTTGACAAAGTTTTCCACCTGGTCGCGATTCGACCCGAAGAAATCGCTTCTCACCGCGTACACATCCGCGATGATGCGGTTGGCGGTCTTGGTGGTCAGCAGAATGCGGGCGCCCTTGATCGACCCCTCGGCCCCCGTTCCCACCGTACCGTTAGAGGTGAGCATCAGCGCATCCGGGGTGATGACGGTGGCGGCGTGCACCTCGGGGCTGGTGAGGGCCGCAGCCGGAGTCGCGTCCGTGCCCGTGAGGTCGCGGGTCCATTTGATGGTCACCTCGCGGGTCGAAAGGCCAGCGTCACGGAGCATCTCGGTAAGCAGTTGCACGTGAGGACCGTAAGCCTGGACCACGATCGTTTTACCCCTCAAGTCGCTCACCGTCTTTATCCCTTCCTTGACTACCAGGGCGTCGCCGCCGCTCGACCAGGTCATTTGATAAATGACGACGGGCTTGGTGCGGGGATCGGCTGAAAGGAGTTCCGACGCCATGCTGATCATCCCCACGGTCCCGCGCAGATAGGGAGAATCGCCGCGCCGGTAGGCTTCGACCTGCTTCTTGAAATCATCTTCGCGAACCAGCTTGAGCTTGAGTCCCAGAGCGTCGAAGATGCTGCCTTTGGCCGTGGCGCGCGAGTTGCCATTGGCGAGGATGGTGGCGATATCTCCGCCCCAGGTGATGAGCGGCACCTGGATTGGGACGCTCTTTTGAACCTGGCCTACCGGGCCCTGCACGACTTTGGTGAGGGGTGGAGAGTCAACGTAGGCCGCTCCTCGAGCGACCTGAGGCATGAGCATGCCGAGCGCCAGCATTATCACGAATGCTTGGTTTCTGCCAGTCCATCGCATTGCCAACCTCCTTGCGTGTATCACTGTTCTCCCCCTTGCCTGCGGTATCCGCCACCCGCCAGCTGCGACCGGCGAAATCAACCGGGAGACTTATCCCGTCTTACCTTCATCAAGGGTCTGGAACGAATCGGGATGCTGCAAATCGAATTGCGTGACATTCTGTAAGTATTCGGGGTCGAACCCGTCATGGCGGATTTTCTGAATGAGGGTCCCAAAGGCGGCAGACTTCTTGACAGCCGTTGAAGTCGCCTTGAACGCCAGCGGATAATCGGAAACGATGCGGGCCCCGTGGCGGTTTTGGTTTTCAGCGCTCGAGCCGTCTGAGTAATACTGTGACAGAACAAGAATGCGGGTCCCCAGAAACACGGCTTCCTCCAGGTCGTGAGTGACGAAGAACACCGTCATTTTGTACTTCTCCCATATTCCCAGCAATAAGATCTGCATGTGTTCCCTGGTACCCGGATCGAGCGCCCCAAAAGGCTCGTCCATCAGCAGCAGCCTGGGCTTCATGATAAGGGCCTGGGCGATCGCCACCCGCTGCTGCATGCCGCCGGACAGTTCATGCGGATATTTTTGCCAATGCTCGGCAAGCTTGACCTCTCCCAAAAATTCCATGGCCTCACAGTGAAATTCCTTCCTCATGCGATGCCTTGTGAAAAAGCTGCTCGACAGGTTCAATCCCAGCATCACGTTCTGGAGCACGGTGAGGTGAGGGAACAGCGAGTAACGCTGGTAGACTATGCCCCGGGTGGTATCGGGTGGACCTGCCGGTTTGCCTCTGATGAGAAAGATCCCCGACGTCACCTGCTCCTGACCGAGGATGAGCCGAAGCAACGTCGACTTCCCACACCCGCTCGGTCCAACCAGCGTGCAAAGCTCGCCTTCCCGTACGGCAAGATCGATGTCCTTCAAAATGACTTTCGAGCCATAGCTCTTGCTGACGTTCTTCATGTACAGGGATGATCTCTCCCGCAGGGCGCAAAGCGTCGTGTTTTCCTCCATGAGATTCTCACTCACTCCTTGGTAGCGAGATACCAGGAATACCGTATGGAAATCCATAATTGCAGCAGCCGGTCGAAGAGAAACCCCAGCAGAGTGATCCAAAGGACGTAGGGAATGATGATGTCCATCGAGAGGTAACGGCGCACCAGGTAGATTCGATAGCCAAGCCCGTCGGTCGAGGCGATCGCCTCCGCGGCTATGAGGAAGAGCCACGCCGCTCCGAGCGACAGCCGCGTGGAGTCGATCAGGCTTGGCATGATCTGAGGCAGCACAATCCGATAGGCCACCGCGAAGGGCGACGCACCGAGGGTGAGCCCCTTGAAGATCTGCTCGGTCGGGACCTTTCGCGTGGCCAGGTAAACACCCCGGGTGATCATGGGAAAAGTCCCGATGAAAATCAGGACCACCTTGGCGGTTTCCTCCACTCCAAAGACGATGAAAAGGATGGGTAGAATCGCGAGCGGAGGAATGATCGAGACAAAGGTGATAAAGGCGAGCGACAGCCCCCGGATACCTGCGAACAGGCCCATGTTCAGCCCGATCACAAGTGCCAGCACCGCTGCGGAACCGATGCCCAAGCCGAGGCGTTTGAGACTAGAAAAGGTATCCTGCCACAATACATACTTACCGGTTCGTTTGTCTTCCGTGAAGGCAACCTGGCCCACTCCCTCGGTCATCTTGCCGAGTGTGGGGACCACTTTGTCGGCGGGATTCTCCCGGTAACGCAGCTCCGAAACCATCACATACACACAGACTAGAACCATGAATGGCAGCAGCGCGAGTGCCACCCGTAGCGCTTTTGACGGCTGGGCGTGTAACCCAAGGAATATCGGCACTTTTGGCCGGGTATTCTCATCTTCCACAGGCTACTTCCCTTCGGCAGGGACCGGCGAGCAGCTTAAGCCTACAGCGCCTTCCCGGCAGCCAGTTCCATAAATGAGGCATCGAAGCGCAGCTTGACATTCTTCGAATTGCCCAGCACGGAACCGTCGGGAAAGGTGATGCCGACGTGTTCTTTCGAGGCTGCCCCTTGTCCGAACAAGCCATGAGCGAAGCAGAAGGTCCGCACGTAATCCATTGTCTTTTTCACGTCCGGGCCGGTGGTGAAAGCCACTGCTTCGGCAGCCTGATAGAACATCCTGGTCGTGCGAAGCTGGGCGCGAAACTCGGCTTCGGTGCCTCCCGCCGTCCTGGCCATAGCCTGAATGGCTTCCTTGCCGACTTGGCTGTGACTGGACATGACCTCCATGGTTTCGTACCACGCGCCGGTCAGAGCCTTCTTGAGGGTATCGGGGGCGTTCGTGCGGACCACCATCAGGTCCATGATTTCACCTGGAATCTTCGACGAGTCAAAGACAAGATTGGCTCCCTTGGCATTTCGAACCTGCATTAGGGGGGGGTTCCAGGTGACGACGGCAGCCTTCGGGTCTTTGCTGGCAAGAAACAGGCCGGCAATATCGGCATCGCTGGTATTCAGGGTGGTGATGTCCTTTTCCGTGAGACCATGCTGTTCCAAAGCGCGAGCCAGCAGGTAATGGGAGACGGACAGCTCGACCAGCATCACCTTGCGGCCCTTGAGGTCCTTGACCGTGGTGCCGTTCCGGACGACGATGCCATCATTGCCGTCGGAGAAGTCACCCACGATGATGACAGTACTGTCGATACCGCCTACTGCCGGGATCGTCAGGGCATCCATGTTTGTCATGGCGCAGCCGTCAAACTGACCGCCGGTGTAGAGGTTGATCGATTCGACGTAATCGTTCACCAGCACCACTTCGATTTCGATCCCGTACTTATCGGCCCACTTCTTCAGGATGCCCGAGTCAGCGGCGTAAGCCCATGGTTCCCAGCCCGTGTAGTGTGACCACGCGATCCGGTATTTCTGGGCGGCAAGCGCTGCCTGGCTGTGAATACCGATCCCGGCCGTCAGAACCGCCCCCATCAGGACTACCTTGAATACTCCCAACACTCGCTTTGAAAGACTCATGGGCCTCCCTCCATGCTGCTGGATTCCTGCCAACCGCCCTCTCTCACATTCGCGGTGCCTCAACGTCAATCAATAGGGCCGCGGTTCCGGCCCGATCTCCTGCTTCCATCCTGCGGATGTTCTGCTCTGCCTCGGTGGTCATGCGATCCATTTCCAGGATTACCCCCGCCATTTGCGGCAGGGCCTCGCTTCTGAACCTGGCAAGGTCGTCCATAGCGGCATGAATATCGGCAAACGCCCTTTTCAAGGCTTCCACATCCAACTGGGCCGTGGAGGCTTGCTTGTGGATCTCGGTTCCCTGGGTCCGAAGTTGCTGGGCCGTGTGGGAAATCAGGTCGGAGGTGGTCTCGTTGATGGCCTCGATCTTGTCGATGGTTCGCTTTTGATGAGCGAGTGCCATGGCCACCGTGGCCGCCACCTGCAGCGCATAGACCGTCACGTTGTGCGCCCGATCGACGCCCCGCATCAATTCCCGGTTGTTGCGCAGGATCAATTCCGTTGCCAATACGCCCTGCTGCGTGACAGCAAGCTGCTGCTGCAGGTCCATGATCCGCTGGCGCAGGGGAAAGAGCAGTTCGGAGCGGACGAATTCCCGGCGAAACTCATCCTGGGCCAGCTCACCACCGAGCATGAGCTCCAGTTTCTGATCGATGATCAGCCCCAGCTTGATAACCTGTTCCAGTTGCAGAGTCACCTGGCGCATTCCCTTCTGGTCTTCCAGCAGAATCCCATTGTCTCTCAGGAGCTGCTTCCGGCCTTCACTCAGGGAATTGAGGATGGCGTCAATCACGGTCTTGGCGCTTTCGTACTTGGTAATGTAACGTTTCAGCGGCTCGCCGACGCCCGGGAGCCAGCCCGCCATTCGCGACAGCCAGCCCGCCTCGAAATCAAACCGCGCCGGGTCCAACTCCTCGACGTTGATCTTAAGCTCGACCAGGGCACTGGCTACCGGTCCTCCATCCTCACCCCGCCGCATGAGGGCGTGAATGGGCTCATCGAGCATCCGGCTGAGCTGGCCAGCCCGATGCTGCGTGGCACTCCCCAGGCTCCGGGCGGCTTCCTTGATTCGCTCCTGAGCGTCGAGGTCCTCCCGGCCAAAGGCTATGAGGTTCTTTACATGCTCCTCAGCCGTTGCCTCGAGGGCCGAATCCTGCGCCGTAACTAACTGAATGGACTTGGGATCAGCCAGTGCCAGCTCCTGTCGAATGCTTTCCGGAGAAGCAATGGTGAGAGGGCTCACGGTCGGGGTCTGATCCGCCATTTATTTCCTCCTTTGTCTGGGTAGATCTCGTTTCGCAATCGGTAACGGGCAGATAGCAGTGTCCTCGAAGTGGTCGATCTCTCCAATCTTCACGAGACCGGTCCAAAGCTCCACTTTAAGGGTTGTGGCGCCTCGTAGGAGTCCCGCTGAATTACATCACAAGCTCGCGCATTTTAAAAGGAAAAGTGAATGAACTTGGCGGAAGCCGCACGCGGCTTCGGATGCTGTGAAGCCGGGCGGGCTTGAGGCCCGCCCGATGGCTTCGGGGACAGTGTCCGCGACCCTAAGGATTGCCGTCCGAATGTGCCCTGCTAGTCACAGGTGTGAACTCGGACCGGGACAACAAAGGGGCTGTAGGCACGAATGTTATGATCATCAAGGACGGAGCACCTCGTGTTATAAGTATTCACCTGCTCCTCATACTCGTAACTGTGCTGGACCGTCACGCTGGGATCACCGGTGATCACCACGGCCGTCTGGTTGTCGCCGAACTCGAACTCGTACTGCACAATCACGGTATCGGGAGAGGAAGCCTCGCAGGTGAAGCTGTAAGGCCTGGTAGAGGTGATGTTATCACATACATCTTCTAACTCGGTGGCTGTGAAGCTCGTGATTCTGGGGCCCGCATACATGCTGATGGGGAGGGGCGCCGAGGTGGTTTCGGCCCCTCGGTTGTCCACCGCGGTGCAGGTGGCGTCGAAAATGCCGGGGACCTGGTAGAACTTGATCGCATCGCCGGCGGTTGAAATCGTCGTGTTGCCGTCGCCGAAATCGATGCGGTAGTAACTGATCACGCCATCGGGATCGTGCGCGCTGCAGAGGAAGTCTACCAATTGTGGCACGGTGCTACTTTGCGGGTTGGCAGTGAACGAATCGATCACGGGCGCCTGGTTAGGCAGCACGGTTATGGCCAGCGGCGACGAGACGGTTTCCGCTCCCCGGTTGTCCACGGCGGTACAGGTCGCATTAAAACTGCCAACGCCGTAAACATTGGCCGCCTGGCCGTTGGGCGAGGAGGTGGTGTTGCCGTCGCCGAAGGTGAAACGATAGTTGACGATCGAGCCGCGCGGGTCGGGGTCGTGAGCGCGGCAGGTGAAATTCACCAGCAGGGATTCGATGCCGGTCTGATTGTCGGCGGTAAAGGCATCGATCACCGGCGGTCGATTGTCGGACACGGTCACCGTCACCGGGCTTGAGGAGCTGGAACAGTCGTTCGTGTCGACCACGGTGCAGGTGGCGGCGTAGGTGCCCCCTGCGGTATAGCGGTGGTTGATCTGAATGGTAGTGTTATCCGTTGGGGAGGTCTCTTGCATGCCATCGCCGAAATCCCACCGAACCTCTTTAACGCGAGTCCCCGGGTCGTTGGTCCGGCAGGTGAACCTGACCTGCAGGGGGGCAACACCCTGGCTGGGATTGGCCGTCACAGATCTTACCGAAGGGGTGCGTGCCAGCCAGGCAAAGAGGTTCTTCGCCAGCTGGAGATTATCCGTGTAGTTGATCCACCCGTTCATCAGCCAGCTCGAATCACCGACAGCCAGGATCCGGCCATCGCCGCTCTCGGCCAGGGCCAGAACCGGCCAGGCATTCGAAGGCTGATCGGTGTCCTGACTACATTCCCATTCGTTGATCATGAAGTTCCAGGTGCAGTCCGTGTCGCGCCAGCTGGTGGCATCAGCACGGGCAGCCGCTCGAGCCGGCGCTCTCACCCCGACGCTCGATCCCCAGAAGATCGAGAACTGTTCCACCCCTTCCCTCAGAAGTCGCGGCCGAAGATCATTGACGATCGGTAGATCAACCCCTCCGTCCGGGTCCGCCGGGTTGCTCAAATGGCTTGCGGAACTGCACAGCAGGTTGTTGCCGAAGCTAATCCCGAAGTTCCTGGCAATCAGGTTGAGCGATTTGCGCCAATTGCCCGACCACTTGGCCCGACCCAGCTCGCCGACGAGAAAGAGGCTCTTCCCCGAGTTGACAAATTCTACCAGCGTTGCCGCTTCGGCCTGACTGAGCTGCCGTTGCCCGCCCCCCCCGGCATACCAGCCCAGGGAGAAGACCACCACGTCATAAGGGGCAATCAAAGAAGCCGTAATCTCGGTCGGTAGCACCTGTTGAACCTCAAAACCGAGGTCAACCAGGGTGTCTTTAAGAACCGAGAACTCGGAACCTCCCCGATCGTCCAGAAAGAGTACCTTCTTGCAAGGCGGGGCTCCCTGCCCCAGCAACGGCGAGGGCTCGCACCCGGCCTGATCGAGACCGGACCCTTCCAGGAAGGTGATCTCAGGCTCAGGAAGCGGTGTTGCCGTCCCTGCCCCGTTCCCCGCCATAGTCAGGCCGGAGGCAACCAGAATCAGGAAGCCGAACATCACCAGAATCGTCAGCAAACCTTTTCGCTGTTTCAGCATGATCACACCCTCCCTTTTCTACTCTTGAGGACTCAGAAAAAACATGGCTTAAAAAGCGAACCGCAGAATGTCCAACAAGGAATGTCGAATGAAGAAGTTGTCGTGCATCGATCGCCCTGCAGCACTGTCCCACACGGTGACCAAAAGGCATAGCTCATTTTCTCTCAATGATCGCTCCCCGTTCGTTACTCTGCGATTTGATTTTCAATACGGGACATTCGCTGCCAAAGGTCTTCAGCCGGCCACCCCATGCCCCCAGGGCTCTCTCCTTCAGTATTCTGCGGTTCGATATTCGCCTTTACAATAGTTCCTCGGCAGCCTGGCGGACGATTGCATACCATGCCTGGTAATCTCCTGAAGGCATCATTTTATCGACACTCTTCAGGGTCTGTCCGGTTTCCACATCCACGAGCCGCACGTCAATCCGGGTCTCGTCACCACCAAAAGACTGGTAGGCGCCAAAAACCATCGTGCGGGCGCCGACCATCTTTCCCAGCCGCAGACGCGTGGACTCGTCCACAAAGTCCTGACTCCCAAGGTTTTGTTCTTCAAGGATCAGGAGCAGACGCTGCCTTTCGACCACCTCCCAGCCTGGCTTACCCATGATCGCTTGCGTGGCCTCCGCGGCAAGCCGTTCACCCAGGTCCGGCTGGGCAAAGCGCGCCGGGCTCAGGTTGTCAAAATCCCACACCGCCACGCTCGTAGGTCCTTTCAGGACGGCGGGGGCTACGGTTGTCCGTTCCGGCACCGAGGCACAGCCGCAGAGCAGCAGCAAGACGACGAAAAGCCGGTAGATGCTACCTTTCAACCCCATCTCCTGCTCCTCCCGGCATGTACCGTGCCGCGACCGCTGCCAGGCTGACCGGTGGCTCCCGGTGCAAAGGGCAGCGCCGTCATCCAACCCACCCGGCATTCTCTTCACATCCCGCAACCCGCAACCCGCAACCCACAACCCGTCCCTCCCCCATGACTACGGGCTGACCCCACCAGCGCCCATGGCAAGGCTTTCCAGTTTCTCCTGCACCTTGTCATCAGCCTTAAGGGTCCGCTCTTTGCTGAGAATTCTGGCATAGCTAAGGTCCGGCTGCACGTCGACCACCTCGAGCTGGCCGACCGGCCGGGTCGAACCCTGGAGTTTTCGGCCCTTGTACTCGATGGTCTGACCTTCATCGAGGACCTCGAATTTAGTGCCCGCTACCACTCCCTGGTTAGCGCCCAGGTTGAGAAGCACCCGGTCGCCCGCCAGCTTCACCACAAACCCGCGCAGGGGATACTTGGCGATTACGGTCTTCAAGATTTCCCGATTGAGCTGATAGAGGTCGTTATCGGAGCCCAACTGGGGAGCGAGGTCCCGGTTGAGGACCATGGGAATGGAGGTGGTTTCCGTATCGATCAGGCGCATGGTCAGGGAGGTGCCGTTGGGCAGATTGAGCAGCGAGCCGGTGCCGATCAGCTTGGCGGCGAGGACCCTGCCCAGGCGGAGGGCGGTTTGGGGATCGGCGAGCTCCGAGGAGCCGAGGTTCAATTCCTCGAGGAGCTTGTCCATGAGGGCGCGCTCCACCACCTGTACCCGCTTGGACTGGTTGAGATAATCGGTGAGTTGCAGGGTCATGACGGTGGCAATGCCATCCCGCTCCGTTAGGACGCCCTTTTCCTGGAAATCCACAAAAGCCAGGATCATCGGGCGCGACGTCCATTCATCCTGATCCTTGGAGGCACTCTTTTTCTGGGTGCGGTAGCGCTCCGCCAGTTCCTTCACGAGCCGATCGATCCGTTCGGCCTTCTGGCGATCCCGCTGGAGATTAGTCATCTCCTCGGCCTGCCGTGCCAGCGCGGTGGCGTAGACATCGGTCTTTTCCACCCCCAGTGCTTGACGGTAAGTATCGAGCGCCTTGTCCCATTTTCCCTCCTTCTGGTAGGTCAGGCCCTTGTTGGTGGTGCCCTCGATGTAGTAGGGATCGATGGCAACGGCCTCGTCATAGAGCTTGCGAGCCGCTTCGTTGTCCCCTTTCTTGGCGTAGAGACGTCCCAGTTGGTTGTGGCCAACCGGCTTCAGGTAGGGCTGCGCCTGCTTTTTGGTGGTGGCCTTCTGGTATTCGGACTGGGCTTCTGCAACCTTGTTCTGGGCATAGAGCACATCGCCCTTGATGACGTGAGGATAGGAACGGTCTGGGGCCTTTTTCTCGACTTCGGCGGCCAGTTTCAGGGCCTTCTCCGGCTCGCCCTTCTTGACATGGACAGCCGCGAGACCCTCTTTCCCGATCACCTCCGCCAGCCCGCCTTTCTGAGCCAGCTCCTGGAAGACCTGTCCCGCCTCATTGACTTTCCCCTCCTTGAGCGCGGCATGGCCCTGGACGGCTTTGGCCTCGACATTCTGCGGATCCTTCTTCACCACCTCGTCGCTCAGGACCATGGCTACCTGAGTCTGCTTACGCTGCAACTCCCTTTCGGCCAGCTTGACGAGCATCATCTGGGAGGTCTTGCCGCCTCCATGGAGATGATCGAGGACCTTGAGGCCCGGCCCGAGAATGCACACGGTCGGCAGAATGGTCTGGGCGTCGTAGCGGCTGCTGATCCCTGACTGATCGAGGAGTACCGGAAAACCGAGAGGGTTCCCGGCGACAAAAGCGCTCACCTTATCTTTGGGGGAAAGGGTAACGGCCCACACCGTCACCTCTCCCCCCGGGTAATGCTTCGCCATCTGGCGCAGGCTGAGCAGCCCCTCCGTGCTCGACTTCGAGTCGATATCGAAGAAGTACAGAACCACCATGGGACGATTCTGCAACTGCGACAGATCATGGGGCCGGTCCTGCAGGTCTTTGGCCGAAAAGGTCGGCGCAGCCTGCCCTGGAGCCAGCTTCCCATAGCCCTGACCGGTCCTTAACAGGACCGCCGCCGCCAGGATCATGACCAAAACCGGATACCGACCAGGTATCTTCATGGAATCCTCCCTTCCAGAGACTGCGTTAACCCCCACGCATTCGATAGTCGTGAATTGCTCTCACCTTCTTTCTATTGACTGTCCTCCAGCGGCATCAATTCAACGGGAAGGTGAGTCACCTTGTCTTCCTCAACTTTGACGTTGGCTTCCCAATCCCCATAGTTTGCCAGTACCAGGCGGATTTCATGGGCACCGGGGGGAACCTGGATGCTCAAAGGGGTCGTTCCCTTGTTCTCGCCATCCACCAGGACCTGCGCCCCTGCCGGGGTGGTTTCGATGTTGAGTCCTCCCAGCCTGGGCAATTTGGGCGACTCGGGGGTAACCACCACCGGTGTGGGTTTGGGCTTGATGATGATATGGTAGACGGCAAAGCCGATGATTGCTGCCAGGAGGACCGCAACGAGCGATATGATCAAGCCCCGCGAGGGAGCAGGGGCGGGTGGGGTGGGCCCAGGGGCAGGCACCGCCCGTTGACCACAGCGCCGCAGCGCCTCCGCCAGGTCCTTGCCGGTGGCAAAGCGCTGGTCGGGACTCTTGGCCAGACACCTCATGATGGTCTGGGAGAGCTCCAGCGGCAGCGCAGGATTGAGCGTTGTCGGCGCCGCTGGATCTTCCCCGGTTATGTTCCGAAACATGGCCGCCAGATTTTCCCCTTGAAAAGGACGCTTGCCGGTTGCCACTTCATAGAGAATAACGCCCAGGGAAAAGAGATCGGACCGGCCATCCACCGGCTGACTGAGAACCTGCTCGGGAGACATGTAGGCGGGCGTGCCGAGGATTTCCCCGGCCTGCGTCTGCTGGGTGGCCTCGGGGTCCTCGATGTGGGCGATCCCGAAATCCGTGATCTTGATTTGCCCGTCGGGCTGCACGATGATGTTGCTGGGTTTGATGTCGCGGTGGATGATGCCCTTGCGGTGGGCATAATCGAGCGCTTCCGCCACCTGCACGCCGAGATCGATGATTTCCTCAGGCTGGAAGGCGTCCATTTGGATGATTTCGTTGAGCGGCTTCCCTTCCAGGAATTCCATGGCGATATAGACGGTGCCATGATCCTCACCCACATCATAGACGATCACCATGTTGGGATGGGAAAGCCGCCCGATCGCCTTGGCCTCCTTCATGAACCGCTGCAGAAAGGCCTCCGTGGTCACCCGATCCGGGCGGAGCACCTTGAGGGCCACCAGGCGATCGATTTGCGGGTCATGAGCCTGGTAGACCACTCCCATGGCCCCTTTTCCCAATTCCTTCACAATGCGGTGCCGTCCATAATTCATGAACAACTCATCTCCCGAGAAACTCCAGCACGATCGAAACCGGAATCAGAAAGCCTATCCAATTCGTTCCGCGAAACCGACCTTTGATCACCCCAACCAGATTGCCCCGACCATCGAATACCGGACTGCCGCTGCTCCCCGGGAATACCGTCATGCCAACCTGCCAGAGGGGCATGGCATTGGCAAGTCGGGGAGGGCTGTTGACGGTGCCGACATAAACGCCGCCAAGGGTGCCTTGGGGACAGCCGATGGCATAAATGGTCTCGCCGAGATCAAGGGTCAGTCGGCCACGGGCCGGAGAGATCGTATGACCCGGTCTGAAGCCGGCCTGGATGAGCGCCAGATCGCGAAGATGGTCCAACTTCACGGTACGCCCATGGAAACGCCGGCCGTCCCCGGTGATGACCGTCAAGGCTGAATGCTCTTTCATGTCGTGAGCAGTGGTCAGGATCAGTCCTGAATCATCACATACGAATCCGGAAAGCTGGATGTGGCCGGTTCCCGCAGCATTCTCCAGGCAGACCGTCGCTTCCTGATGCCGGAGCACCGCCGTCGGGGCTGACCAGTCCCGAGCTGGTGCCGCCGGGCGGGATTCCCCCTTCACCTGCTGAGAACCCTTGGCGTACCGATCGAGCGCTGCCCAGAAGGTTTCGAGTCTTACGGCATCTTCCACACCAGCCACCGAGCATCGTGCCGAAACCTCGGTATTGAGCGGTGAGGAAGGTTTCAAAACGATTTTCCATTCTTCGGCAGCCTTCTGAGCACGCACCTGCTTATCCCCGCCTCCCGTCTCCGCGACCGCGGTCTGGAAGCTGGACGCTGCAAACCAGCGGGTGATCATCCGTTCGGCCTCCACCAAGGGAAACGGGAACAACCTGGCATTGCCGACCCTGTCCGCCGCCCCCGCGACTATCACCAGGCACAGACAAAGAAGACCGGCAAAAGCTGTGATCCTGGTCATGAGGCAACGACTTCGCTCAGGATGACGGTGATGTTGTCATGCCCACCGGCTGCTTTGGCGGCCTCGATAAGCTTTTCGACCTTCTGGGGCAACGCATCGGGCAAGGCAAGAATACTCTCGACGAGGATGTCGTCAACCATGTCTGTGAGACCGTCCGAACAAAGCAAAAAGAGATCGCCGGCAAAAGTGTTTCCCCTCAAAAAGTCCACGGCCAGGGTTTCCGTGGTGCCAACCGCCCGCAGGATAACATGGCGCAGGCGATGGGTGCGGGCCTCTTCCGCGGTAATGATGCCCTGGTCCACCTGGTCCTGCACCAGGGAGTGATCGCGGGTGAGCTGTTTGAGCTGACCTTTACGATAGAGGTAGGTTCGGCTGTCACCCACATGGCCGAGGACAAATCTGGAGTTCCACAGGATGAGCAGTTCCGCCGTGCAGCCCATGCCGCGGTGTTCCGGCTGAGTCGTAACGTGATCCAGAATTCTGCCGTTAGCCTGTTCGAAAGCCTGTTGAATCAGCTGCAGGCGCTCTTCCTCGGTTGCCGGCGGGGTGCGGGAAAGCAGCTCGCGAGCAGTTTCGGCAAAAATCTGACTTGCCAGTTCGCCCGCGGCTGCGCCGCCCATCCCGTCCGCCAAAAGGTGGAGCCCCACCTCCGGGGCAATCAGAAACGCATCCTCATTATTGGATCGCCTCAGGCCGGGATCGGTTTTTCCAAAAAGACTAACGGGAACCATATCGTCTATCCAAGAGAAGGGGCCACAAACCGTGCGCGAGGCTGCCACGAAAGCGCTGGTGTCGAAAGGTGCAAGGTTTTGGTCCGGGCTCGTCCGGATTTGATTTGTAAGCGACGCCCCGGTAAGGGTATAATAAATGCGTCTGTCATCTGAATGCAACATCTTCGTCAGCCAAAATCGTTTTGTCCTTCGTTATGCCCCCAGGGTGGGGCATGAGGGTAATGGCATATGAAAGGTCCGCCGGTGATTGTCGTACAGCTTGTACACCTGCATGGTCCGTTGCGGGGAGAGATCCAGGAGTTTACCGCGGAGGCCATAACCATCGGACGACATCCGGAATCTCTGCTGCGCTTTCCCGCGGATCTCGGCATTGTATCGCGCCGGCATGCTGAAATCATTCGCGAAGGCAACCGCTTCAAGCTCATCGACCTCAGCACCAACGGGACCCTCGTCAACGGGAAGAAGGTCAAGGAAATCTTTCTAAAGGACGGCGATGTCTTGACCTTTGCCGAGGGCGGCCCCAAGGTGAGCTTTCTGACTCAGATGAAGGAAGAATCGACCCAGGCCAGACCAATCCCGGGACCGAAGCCGCAGCCCATCGTTGGCGAAGCGCCTTCGCCGCCGATGCCCCGTGAAGCCCCACCGCCCCCACCCCGACCGGTGGTGGAGGAGCCAACTCCCGTCCCGGTGCCGACCGTGAATATGCCGGTGGTGTTCCAGTACGGCCCCACTCTGCGCTCCTTCAAACAGCTCCCCATAACCCTGGGAAAGCATCCCAACTGCCAGTTGACGCTCGATCATCCGGGAATCCTGGATATGCATGCGCAAGTCTTCTACAGCCTGGACCAGTACTGGGTGAAAGACCTGACCGGCAAGGGCATGGTGCTCGTGAACGGACAACCCGTTAGGCTCCAAACCGCCCTCAACCCCAACGACCTGATGAGCTTGAGCCCGCAGGGGCCGGTGTTTCGCTTCCTGGGGCAAGGTCGCTTTGCCGAGGCGGAAGAAGTCGCGTCAGAGGTATCGGGGCCATCGCCCGGAGGTGACCGGGAGGCCGCGCCACCGGCTGCTGGAGAGGAAAAACCCCGTCAGGAGGAAAAAACCGGGCTCAGGAGATTCTTTCGCTAGGCAGTCTCCAGCCACCATCCCTCATCATCTTCACCCCCGCCACCTTGATATGCCCGCCATGATGGTTTTGTGGGCCTTCGACAACCGGGTATTACCAGTACGGAGGGGAACTTTGCCGGTTCCCGCCGGCACACCCTGTCAATGATCGGTAATGGTCCGGGGCATGCGGATCAGCAGGGGCAGGGGAGAACGTCCCTCGGCATCCACCAGAAGTCTGCCGCCGTGATCCGAGATGAGCTTGCTGGCCAGGTTCAGGAATAATCCGAGGCTCCAGGGCTTTCTTTCCAGCTTGGGACTGGCAAGTTCACACCAGCGCCCCTCGTCGATACTCTCCCCGCAAAGAATGGCCAGTTCGTTGGCGGAATCAGCCAAGGTGATCGGAAGGTCCGCCCCCGGGGCAACGCTGGGCTGAATCTCCCGGATGACCAGCGAGAGCGCTCTTTGGAACAGTTCGGGGTCTATGGGAACCATCAAATGCTTGGCGCTGACCTGAACCAATGGGCGAACCCGCTTCTCTTGCCAGATGGGATCATGGAAGGCCAGCTCCGCCTGGATGATCTGGTCGATTCGGGTCAGGGTTCGATGCGGGACCGGCAGCTTCACGAACTGGTCCACCTCTCGCAAGACGGACTCAATCCTTTCCACCGACCGTACGACCGCCTGCACCTTGGCTCCCTCTGCCCCCGGCAGGCCCGGCTGAGTCAGCCTTCGGATCAACCCGCCGATGGCCATGAGCGGATTTCTGATCTCGTGGGCCATGGCCTGCGCCAGTCTCACGTAAGCCGCCGTTCGTTCCATATCGATCAGCCGCGCCTGCGTTTCCTTGAGCGTCTTCATGGTATCGGCATTGCGTTCCTTGAGTTCGGACAGGAGGCGGGCATTCTCAATGAGGGGGGCAAGAATGGAAGCAATCGTTCGCAGGAATTCCAGATCATCCTGGTTATAGGCGCCGGGAATGTTGCGATCGAGGTAGATGAGGCCATAGATCTGATTGCGATAGGTGAGCGGTACGCACAGAGCCGAACGAATCTGGAGGCCGAGAATACTCTCCTGGTCTTTCAGCGATGCGTCACTCAGGGCGTCTTCCAACACGAACGACTCGCCATTGCGGAACAGGCGGTCGATGATGCTGCGGCTCAGGATGCTCGACTGAAGAGGGGTGTCGGCAAACAGCGGTTTCAGCGAGCCATCTTCCTGAAACAGCGCAATACAACTGTGATCCTGTTTGAACAGCCCACTGAAGCTCGGCAGGATCTTCTCTCGGAGGAGCGAGAGGTCCTGATTTTCCGCCAGATCGGTAGTCAGTTGAAAAATAAGTTTGAGCTTCTGCTGATCGAGACGGGCTTCCCGGGAAGGATCGAGGCAGTGCAAAACGACGGTCTGCTCCGTAACATCGTCCTCACTGGATGGCATCACGAGAAACCTGGTGTGGCCGAGCTGGATCGAATCCCCAGCCTTGAGAGATGCTTTCCCGGCAATCCTGCGGTCATTGACGTAGACCCCGTTGGCACTTTCCAGATCCTGAATCCAGAGCTGTCCCCCGATCTCGAGAAAGAGCGCATGCTGATGGGAGATGGCCGGGTCGGCAAAGGTCAGGTCAGCCCCTGCACCACGCCCCAAAACCGACGGGGGGGTGATCTCGTAGTGCTTCTGTGACGACAGTTCCTGGAGAATGAGTGATGACTTCATTAAGATCCCGATATCCTTTTGAACCAGCGTTATCCAATGCTTCGGCGGGCGGGCGCCTGAGCCCGCCTCAGCCCCCTCGGAGCTCCGTATTCCGGAAATCTGAAGCGGAATGCTTTTCTCCAAGGAGCCGGTAGACCTCAACCGGCTTCGCTTTTCCCTTGACCGCCACCGGTGCCAGCCGTGCCGCTTCAAAGAGATCCCGCACCTGCCGGAAGGTATTCCCGGCAAGGAGGATGTCTCCCGGATCGGCGGCAGCACAAAGCCGTGAGGCGGTATTGACTGCATCGCCGATGACCGAGTAGCTCATGGTCTGGGTCGAGCCGATGTAGCCGGCCACCAGTTCCCCGGTATTAATGCCGATGCCGAATCTGATCTCAGACTGACCTCGGCTTCTTCGGCCATCATTGAAGGCCGCTACCGCTTTCTGCATCTCGAGTGCGGCCCGGACGGCCCGGACAGCATCATCCTGGTGCGTCACCGGTGCTCCCCAAACCACCATGATCTGGTCGCCCACGAACTTGTCCACCGTCCCTTCGAAGCGAAACGCGGCTTCGACCAACAATTCGAAATACTCATTGAGCATCTGCAGCACCGCAGCGGCGGGCATGGATTCACAAATGGTCGTGAACCCCCGGATATCGGCAAAGAGGACCGTTGCGATCCGGTTCCGACCTCCCTTCTCGACTTTGAGTTTCCCCGATACGACCATCTCGGCAAGGGTGGGAGAAAGCAGGCGCTGGAAGCGTTCCCGCGTTCTGGCTTCAAGCTCGATCTGCCTGGCCATCTCGGCAATCTTGATAAACTGGGCGGTTTGGTTGGCAATGTTGCCGAAGAGCAGGAGGTCCTTGTCGGTGTAGGCTTTGACCGTTGCGGCCGAGTCGATCATCATGATCCCGAGCAGCTGCGTTTCGTAGAGGATCGGCACGGTCATGGCGGACCGGATATGCTGGAGGATTACCGATTCCGCTCCGGCAAAGCGTTCGTCGGTCAGGGCATCGGAACTGATGATCGCCACCTTTTCATCTTGTACATGCTTCAGAATGGTGGAGGAAACGACAAGCCGGTCGGTCTTGGTGCGGGTCTTGGACGCTCGAACGATCATCTCATCGCGGTCGTCCGGGGTCAGGATCACGGCGCGGTCGCAGTCGAGCAGTTCAAAGGTCCGTGCCAGGATATGCTGGAAAATCCGCTCGAGATCCAGTTCGAGTCCGAGGTCCCGCTGAAGCTCATGCGCCACTCGCAGTTTTTCATAGTCTGCGCGCAGGGCCTTTTCATCCCAGATGTCCCGTTCCGGCAGGAACCGATTCTCCGGCATTTTCGAAGGGGCCTGGCTCAGGATGTGGATCGTCCCTTGCGCCTCGAGCGACCGGGGTTCCGTTGGTCGCTCGCCGGAGGCAAAGAGGCAGAGCGTGGCGCCCATCGTGATGCGGTCCCCGTCCCGCAGCAGCCAATCGCCATGAAGCTGTTGACTGTTCACGAACGTGCCGTTCTGGCTGCCCAGGTCGCGAATGACGTAACTGCCGTGCTGATCGCGAAAAATCAGGCAGTGCTTCTTGGAAACAAGGCGGTCGGGAAGGGAAACCTGATTGCTGGGGTGACGCCCGACCGAGACCCGGTCAATCAGGTCAAACTCGAGGCTGCCTTCGGCTTGCTGGACGATCAACCTGGCCATTGGCAAACGCTTCCTTTCATGCGACCAGCAGCGCGGCCCGGGCCACTCGGTCCAACGAGTGTTCCAGTCCGTCAGCCAGAGTGTCTCGGATTTGGTCGGGGTCGGTCAAAGGGTCACCATCGAGGCGTACCACGAGATCACCCTTCATTACCAGCTCCATCAAATACCCGAGCAATGCCTCGCGGTTGCGGGTGCCGTCCAGAGCCAGGCAGAGCAGCTCGGTCGGGTGATCCAGTTCGACCAGCCGATGCCGCGGGCTTACCAAGGGCTGCCGTTGCGCAAGCAGATACCAGGCAAGCTCACTGATCTTCGGCCGGTCACTCACGTCAGTCGTGAAATCCGCCTGCCAGGTGTGGAGTTCCAGATATCCCCTGAGCAGACCTTGCAGCAGGTGATCTCCTAAAACGTTCAGACCCAGCTGAAGATCCGTTTCTGCAAGGAACTGGTGGTCACCGAGAAGCGTGAGGGCTTCTGCTACCAGCGTCTCCAGGTTTATGGCTCTTGGCCATTGCCTGCTGAGAACCAGCAGCGCGGCTTTGGTGAGAGGGTGGTTCGTGGCCAGGGATGGCCCCTGGGGCCAGCGAAAGGTCTGTGAGGTTCCGGGCCGCAGGTTGACGGGCGTCTCCGTGGGGCTGGCGGGGGAGGCGACCAGCAAGCCGGTCAGGTCTGCCGCTGACAGGCTGCGCTTGAGGGCGAGGTCGTCATGACAGAGCAGGGTCTTACGGAACATGCGGTTGCGCACGAAATCCATGTACTGTTCGGTACGGATCAGGTCCTGGCTGAGCCGATCGAGGGTCTCGGCAGTCTCTGCGGGAAAACTGCTGGAGAACATGGTGCTGAGCTCGGCGTCGGCAAGATATTGCAGACCGTGCTGCTGTACCCTTTCGGCAAACTGATGAAAGTAAACCGGAGTGTTCACCTCCTCGAGATATTCATGATAGAGGTAGTAGTCGGCGCAGTGCTCGATCTGCGCGAGCCCTTCCTTTAGGAGGGAATCATAGGAATGGGTACGACTTGAGGCCGTGGAATGTCCCAGGAAGTCTATCATCGCCCGGGCCTGCTCGATCCGCTTGGCAGGATCCGGAAAAGGGTCGGCATGAAAAAGCATCATGTCGCGGAGCATTTCCCTCATGTGCCATCCGGGATAGGTATTGTAGCTGATGTAGGCAATTCCCTGAGGGGCGAGATTGGCTGACGAAATGTTCAGTATTCGTTCCCGCACTTCATCCGGCACCCATGAATAGACACCGTGGCACACGATGTAGTCGAAATATCCCCACGAACGGTCTATTTCAAGAATGTCGGCCTGCCGCACCCGAACATTCGGCAGGTGCAGATCCCTGATCGTTTTACTGGCTATTTCCACCTGCCGTCCGGAGAGTTCAACACCCAGGAATTCGCTGCCGGGAAGATGAAACGCCATGGGGATCAAATTGCCGCCGCCGGCGCAGCCCAGTTCGAGGACGCGGCACCGGGTTACGGGGGCGGGGGAGAGCCCGAACAAGTGTCCAAGGGTCGCAAGATGATCCGGATGGCTGTCGGGGTGAGGTATGTTCGAGTAGGGTATTTCATCGTAAGGATTTACGGCCATGGCGTTCCCGGTATCGGATATCAACAATGGTCAGCGGAAGATCGGTGGAATCGGTGAAGGATGTTCCCTGTCGATCCACTTCATCACTCTAGCATAACTCGGAACCTTTTACAGCAGTGCATATCCTCTCCCCAGCGCGCCGCCGCCGCATGTTTATCCTTGACAACGGCCGCCGATTTCCGTACATGGAATTGAGACAGGAGATTCTTCATAGAGCTCGATTTTCTCTATCCTGAAAATTGAATCGCGGGCTTCTCTGCGCAATATCGTTTCACCATTTCTTCCTCATAGTGGTTGCAGTCGTTACGGGGTCTTGGCAGCAAGTTTTGGCTTGGTGAAAGGGCTCAACGTCAGACAGCGAGCAGGCAGGCGGCAAATGGTTCGCCTGAGGCGGAATGGATCGAATATCTTTATAGACGGGAGGAACAACATGGCTCTCTTCATAAAATTCGATGGGGTCGACGGGGAATGCAACGACAAGGATCACAAAGGATGGGTTGATTTGCTGTCAATGGGTTGGGGAGCCCACAAAGCCGGGGGGGGCGCGACCGGTCAGACGCGTCGCCGGGGGGTGGCTACGGTGGAGGACATCATCGTCACCAAGGAGTTTGACAAGTCCACTCCCAAGCTCGCTGAAGCCGTCCTTTCCGGGAAGGTTTTTCCCAAGGTGGAAGTTCACAACACCGCTACCTATGGTGATGCCCGGGCAACTTTTCTCAAGTGGGAATTCAAGAACGCGATCGTCACCTCTTTCAACACCTCTGCCGCCGGTATGGGCGATGCCGTGCCGGTAGACAATTTCTCCATAAACTTCGAAGAAATGAAAATGACCTATGCGGAGTATGATGCTACCGGGAAGAAGAAGGGCGAGGTGCCGATAGGCTGGAAGGTCGAAGAAGGCGAGAAAGCGTAAGCGGCGCTCGTTCCTGTCCGGAGGGCTGGTGACACGTGCGGTCGCCGGTCAAGGGGCTGGCAGACAATAACCGAATAGGGAGCTTCAACCCTGCTGTGGAGAGTGCCTCGTTTGCCTTGGGTTGCCGGCTGTTGGAAGCCGGTGAGGTGGGCGAGGCCCTTCCCCACCTGAAGCTGGCGGCGCAGGCGGCGCCCGACAACCCGGCCATCCTCGAGCAGCTCGCCGTTGCCTATGGGGTCAACGAGCAACTGTTGCCCGCCCTGAAAGTTTACAATCGTCTCATCGAATTGGGCGCCGCCACGGCAGTAATCATGCAAAAGGCAGGGGAGGCGCTTGGCCGAGTGGGCGAATATGCCCAGGCCGTGGCCGCCCTTACAGACAGCCTCCAGCAAGACCGTTCCAACTCCGAAACCCACCATCTCCTCGCGCAGATGTACTATCGGCTCGGTGATATTGACCGGGCCATCCATCACCTTGAATACGCCGCCTCGAATTCCACCGCGATTGCCCCGTGGATCAACCTGGCGACGGCCATCCCGGGAGCTCCCGAGGCCAATCTGGGCCGCATTTTCGAGATCCGCACCCAAGCCGCCGATAAGCTCAGGCAGCACCTGGGTCTGACTGGGACAGCCGCGGCCCCCAGGGTGCCGCGAAGACGCCACGCTTTGCCGCGCATCGGCTACCTTTCCGCCTTCTTCCATGCCGCCAACTATATGAAGCCGGTATGGGGACTCATCAATCACCATGACCGCAGGTCGTTTCAAATCCACCTGTTCTCCGACAGCCCCGGTGGCGAGCCTTGGGAAGGATACCGGTACGCTCCCCAGGATCATTGTCACGATACCGCCGGGCTGACCAACGATGAACTGGCTCTCCTCATCGCGGATACCCAGGTTGACATCCTGGTCGATTTAAATGCTTTCAGCTGGCCGGACCGGCTGGCCCTCTTTCTCAGCCATCCTGCGCCATCCGTCATCGCCTGGTTCAACATGTATGCCACCTCCGGTCTTCCCGGTTTCGACACCCTCGTGGGCGACGATGAAGTGCTCCGGCCCGGGGAAGAGCGATTCTTCTCGGAAAAAGTCCATCGCTTGCCGGTGAGCTGCCTGACCTTTCAGGTGGCTCATCCGACCCCGCCGATTGCGCCCCCGCCCTGCCTCGAGAAGCGCCACCTGACTTTTGGCAGCCTGGTTTCCCAGTACAAGATCACCCCTCCCGTACTGGATGCTTGGGCAACTATCTTGAAGCAGGCCGACGAGGCCCGCTTCTTGTTGGCGAATACCGCCCTGAAATCCCCTCACAATCGCCACTACGTAGCCGATCGTTTTGCCGAGCGGGGCGTCGATCCTGATCGGCTGATCCTGTGCGGGCCGGCGGATCATCTGACCTATCTTCGCTACTACGACCGCCTCGACGTAGCCCTCGACGCCTTCCCTTACAACGGGGGCACCACCACCATGGAGGCCATCTGGCAGGGGGTGCCGGTCTTGGCGTGCGACGGTGACCGCTGGGCCGCCAGGACCAGTCGGAGTATTCTGCGGGGGACCCACTTGCAGGAATTTGTCGTCGATGGGGTTGAGGAGATGATCGAACTGGCGGTGCGGATGGCCCGGAGCCCGGACACTCCGGCGCGGCTGACCTCTCTGCGCCGCCACATGAGGTCAGCGCTCGAGGCAAGCCCGGCGTGTGATGCCGCAGCCCTGGCGCGGGCGATGGAGGGACTCTACCGGGGAATTCTCTAAGTTTCGGCCAACACCAGCACACCGCGCTCGAGCAGGGTTTGGACCACGGGCAGGACCAGCGGCAGGGTACCGTCCCAATCCGCATCCCACGAGGCGAACAGCTCCGCCAGCAGCTGGCGCAGGGTTCGTTCGCCGTCGCAGCCCGCCATGAGCTGCGCCACATTGGGGTGAATCGTCATGGGGTATTGAAGGCCGCCGGTCTTCTTCACGCGGCTGTGGTGCACCTCAAAGCCCCCGGAGCCCATGGCATACTCCTGTTCCAGCAGGACCTGCGGGGCGGGTCGCAGCCGGTTATCGAGCAGCGTCTGCCTTCCCGCGTCGCTGCCGAAGCGCTGGCGGCACTCGAAGAACCACATGATTTCGTCGTCGCAAGGCCCCACTATTTCACACGGAGGATCATCAATTTGAATCCATCCAGGACCCTTTCCCGAGCGCCGGAGCGTTACCAGCAGGCTGCTGACCGCCGTAATACGCTGTTCGGCGAAGTAGTCCATCCAGGCTTCATAGCGTTGCGAGACCAGCGCGGGCTCCTTGGATTCCGTGCTGAGGATCCAGTTCATGGCGTAGTCCGAGGCATTCTCCGTGGTTTTGACCAAAACCAGGGCATCGCCGTCAAGGTCCTTGAACCATGCTTCCAGGTCTTCTTTCCAGGAACGATCCTTCTGATGGGCGATATTTGCGGTGAACTGAAAAAACCCGCCGGTCTCCAGATGGTTCACAGCGGTTTGAGCAAGGCGGCGGCAAAAAACATCGCCGCGTTCCCCACTGTCGCGATAGAGAAAGCGCTGGCTTGGGCTGATCACATAAGGGGGATTGCACACGATCAGCTGGAATCGCTCTTCAGCCACCGGTTCGAACAGGTCACCGGCCAGGGCGCGGAGGTTGTTGATCTCATTCAGCCGCGCGTTGAAGCGCGTGAAAGCAAGAGCCCGCGGGTTAAGGTCCGTTGCCGTCACCGTTTCAGCAAAGGACGCTGCCAGCAGGGCGAGGGCACCCGAGCCCGTCCCGAGGTCCAGCATGCGCTGGCATGGCCGGCGAATCATGGCATGGGCCAGCTGCAATGTCACAGGACCGGGCGGGACTACAAAATCTACTTCGGGAGCGATCGAGCGGCGCCAGGGCAGGTCGACTGCCAGCAGCAGACCATTCACCGGCCAGATCTGGACGCGCGGGTCGACTTGACCTGCCCTGTCGGGAGGGACAAGAAGAGAGGCCTCCACCCAGGAGGCAAGCGACATGGGCGCCAACGCCGCCTGCACTGCCTCAAGCGACACCGGAACACCCAGGAAGAAAAGCCGGATCAAGGTATCGAGCGCCGTCAGGTCCCGCGTCCGGCGCATGATGCGCGGCACATCGCTGGGTGGCATGGCGAGAATGGCCCGGCGCTCAATCACCTCGCTGATGGCGCTCTCGGTGAAATTGGCTGCCTGCAGCACTTGTGCTGCGCGACGATAATCACGCTCATCTCTGAATCCCAACATGATCGGTCCCTTCCTCCGAGCAATCGCTTCCCTTCCTCGGGGGAGAACACAAAGTGACAATTGACTGTAAAAGATTAGTCAGAGTAAGATCAAGCCATGAATCATGGCGCTAACTTCCACTCCGGAGGGATTCATGGCATACACCCAGGATGAAAAATCGATGGCCATCCACACGCCGCTCGGCAAGGATGTCCTGCTGTTGGGCGGGCTGAGCGGGACCGAGGGCCTGTCTCGGTTGTTCAACTTTGACCTCACCCTGTTTTCCGAAAATAATAACATATCTTTCGAAAGCATTGTCGGTCAGAATGTGACGGTCTCGATGGTCCTTGCGGATGATTCCGAACGGTACCTCAACGGCATCGTCTCCTATTTTTCGCAGAAAGCGGGAGCCGGTGGGGACAATCCGGAACTGTCGATCTACCACGCCACCGTGGTGCCTCGGCTCTGGCTGTTGAGCCGGACCACGGATTCGCGGATTTTCCAGAACAAGTCAGTGCCCGATATTATCGAAAAGATCCTCACGGAGAAGGAAATCACCGACTTTCGCATGGATGTCGGCAGCCACCCGCCACGGGAGTATTGCGTCCAATACCGGGAAACCGATCTGGACTTCCTCGCCCGTCTCATGGAAGAAGAGGGCATCTATTACTTCTTCGAACATGACATGGGCAAGCATACCCTGGTGATGGTCGATTCCTCCGCCAGGCACAAGGTCTGTCCCCACCAGGAGACGGCCAGCATGCTCTTTGAAGAGGTGGAGTCGCGAGAACAGGACTACATCAACAGTTTGGAAAAGCGGATGCAGGTGCAAGGGGGCAAGTACACGCTGAACGACTTCAATTTCAAGATGCCCACCACTGACCTGAAAGTCACGGTCCCCGCCAGCAAGAATATTGGGCCTACCGAGCGGGAATTCTACGATTATCCGGGGAAATATGAGAATCAGGGCGACGGCGACCGGTTGGCCCGGATGCGGATGGAAGAGCAGGAGGCTCGGATCACCACCTTGAATGGGTCGAGCTCATGCCGGGCCTTTGTGAGCGGCACCCATTTCCGCCTGGTTGGCTGTGACGTGGCAGGCATGAACAATAAGGAATATCTGCTGACGTCGCTCGGCCACGGCGCGTGGCAGGGGGGATACGGCACCGCCGAGTCTTCGGAAGAGGGCGGGGGCGCTTTCTCGTACACCAACAATTTCGCCTGCATTCCCCTGGACACCCAGTACCGACCGCGGCGGATCACCCCCAAGCCGGTGGTCCACGGTGCGCAAACCGCCATCGTGGTCGGCCCTTCCGGGGAGGAGATCCACACCAACGAACACGGTCAGGTCAAGGTTCAGTTTCACTGGGATCGCGAGGGCCGGAAGAATGACGAGAGTTCCTGCTGGATCAGGGTGAGCCAGCTCTGGGCCGGCGCCAACTGGGGGGCGATGTTCATCCCGCGGGTCGACCAGGAGGTGATCGTCGATTTCCTCGAAGGCGACCCCGACCGGCCGATCATCACCGGCCGGGTCTATCACAACATCAACAAGCCCCCTTATCCGCTCCCTGACGAAAAGACCAAAAGCACCATCAAATCGGAGTCCACTCCCGGCGGGGGCGGGTTCAACGAGCTCCGTTTCGAGGATAAGAAGGGCGATGAGGAGGTATTTCTCCACGCCGAGAAGCATAACCTCATCGAAGTGAAGGGAGACGAAGACCACACCATCGGCGGCAGTCACACCATCACCATCGACAAGGATGACAGCAAGACGGTGAATGGCAAGCAGGAACTCCAGGTAATGGGACAGCAGGACGTCACGATCATGGGTGCTGTAACCATCAACTGCATGCAGGGGGTCACTCTGACCGTCGGTCCGTCGGGCCTGACCGTGAATTCCGCCGGACCTATTTCCATCACCGCCCCTAGCGTCACGGTCAGCGCCGGCACCATCACTTTGGCGAGCCCCATGGTACAAGCAGCCGGGATCGTGCAGTGCGTGACTCTAATGGCCGCATCCGTGGTGTCGACGACGTATAGCCCTGGTGTCGGGAATATTATATGAAGCCCGAATCCATTGAACCGACGATCATGGATGCCCCTGCCTGGGCTGCCCGGCTGAAAAGCTCCCAGGAGGGCGAGCGTTTGGCGGTGCTGGCCGAATTGCTGGGATTGGCACGGGAAATTCCGGATTGCCTGGAACACGTGGCGGCCGGTCTTGTTCACGACAACGAGGGGGAGCGCGTGCTGGCTGTTGAAGTGTTGACGAGGATGGGTGCAGCCGCCGTACCTGCCTTGATCACAGGGCTGGAAGAGAGTCAGCCCCCGGCCGTGCGCATTGCGGCGGCTTCCGGGCTCGGCCAAATCGGCCCGACGGCCGACTCCGCCATTGACCGGCTCTGCGGATGTTTCACGGGCGACGATCCGATGCTCCGCTGGCATGCCGTCTTCGCCCTCGGCGAAATCGGCAAGGCCGCTGTTCCCAAGCTCCGCCCCCTTTTGGAGTCTTCCGATCCCCAGGTTGTGTCGGCGGCGGTCGATGCGCTGGAATGGATCGGCGAAGAGGCTGGGGAGGCGGTCGAGGATCTGCAGCGTCTTGCTGGGACGGCATCATCGCCTTTGCTGCAGCTGGCCTGTACTTCCGCCCTGGTTAAGATCTCGGGGGATACCGCTGCGGCCCTGCCGGTGATTGAGGTCATGCTCCAGGACGAGAACCAGGATACCCGCAAGGCCTGCCTTGAGCGCCTTGGCAAGCTGACCGTCAAGGCGCGGGAGTTCGTGCCGTTGATTCTGGGGTGTCTCGAAGATTCGGCCGGTGCGGTGCGGGCGGCGGCGACCCTGGCGTTGGCCAGGATCGAGGAGGAGCCGTCGCGGATCATCGAGGCCCTGAGCGAGCGGCTCGCCGATCCCGAAGGAGAGGTGCGGGCCAACGCCGCCATGGGACTGGCCCGCTACGGCCCCGCCGCAGCTTCCGCCCTCCCGGCCCTGCGTGCCCTGCAACAGGATACGGAGCCGCGATTGGTGGCGATCGCCAACGGCGCTATCGAAAGGATCGAGAAGGTAGAGCCACAGGGGACTTCGGACACGACTACCGAATAGAATGGCCCTGATACAGATCGTCAATTCACTGGTTCCCAAGCTCCAGCTTGGGAACCAGCTCTTGAGTGGAACCAGTCCTTAAGTAGATCCTCACTCCGGTTCCCGGATATTTTATCCATGAGTGCCTGGGGCCGTCTGGAACCAGTCTCTACCAGGCTGTTTTCCGCCCTATCGGCGAGCCAGAAAACGCACCGCTTCCGTTACCTGATCGGGTGGAATCCCCCAATGCTCATCCGTCCACACCGGACTGGCCGTTTCTATCGTTGGCGTCAGTGAATAGAGCGGAATACGGCGCTCTTTCACCACGGTAAAGGCAAATTCGATCCGTAGCCAGCATTTTCCCGAGAGACCGAGAGATTGTCCTTTCATTTGATCGCGAACCCCCCACATGAGCTCTCGATCTTTCGTGGTAAGGTTTTTGATAGATACCAACATCTCTGTCATGCTCAGGCCATTCAGTCGCTGATAGGCAAGCCCCCAATCTCGTGCATCCACAGCCATTCGGAATCTTATGGCATGCTCGCTGACAGAGGTCAAAGCAACCGGATAGTACAAGGTTGATCGGCTGTAAGTGCTTGAACCAAGCCTGACATGGTCATCAACGACGGCAGCATTCGTAAACATTCGTCGCAAGGCTGCTTTACGCTCCGCCGTAAACTCTGGAAGCAGAGACTCCCGGGCAGCCGTTCGCCAATCACGCCGTCCAACTGCCTTGGTGAATCTCCATTCCCTTTTCAAGGGACCCCACCCAAGCGTAAGGACGCCGAGTTGGGCATCCAGGGGAAAGGTGTCGAAGTCCTTCATCTCGTCCCAGCCCTTCCAGTCCGTGACCTTGCCCTCGGCGATACCCGCAAAATGCTGTCTCACCCAAGCCTCGGTGAGCCTCAGAGATGTCACGCTCTCAAAAGCCTGGCCGGCGCCGCGTATCAGATCCGTCCTGGCTTTGACCGCGTACCACGCCTCATTGAAGTCCTGGCCTCCACTCCATGGCCAATTGTGGCCCACATTGGGACGCTCATCCGGTCGCTTGGTTGCGTCGTGCTCCATTAAGAAACCGATGCCAGCGGTCACAAGTGCATTTTTATCCATATACATCCAGGTGATTATCCCTTCAAAATGGGTCAGGACCACTCGCAGTCTTTCCAAGACGACCGGATTTATAGCCATAATACTTCCTTTGGGCAGATGCGGAGTTTCCTAAGTGACGTCAAAGTGAAACCCCTCATCTTTCAGGGATACCTTCAGCTCTTTGATCTGCTCGCCGGTCGCCATCCTCGAAAGCAGCTCCCTGGACATCTCGGGCAGCAGGGTGTTGGTGAGGATATGGTCGACATTGCGGGCCCCGCTGTCGACTTCGGTGCAGCGCTTGCCAATCGACTCGATCAGCCCCTCCTCGTAGCTGAAGGCGATGTTGCGGTTCTCCCGCATCCGTTTGGCGATCCGGTCCAGCTTGAGCTTCACGATCAGACGCATGTTCTTGTCGGTGATGGGGTAGTACGGGACAACCATGAGACGTCCCAGAAAGGCCGGTTTGAACTGTTTCGTCAGTTCCGGGCGCAGCATTTCCTTCAACGCCGGCGCGGCGGGCATGGTTTCCTCGTCGGCGCAGACCTTCATGATGAGGTCGGTGCCCAGATTGGACGTAAGAATGATGAGCGTGTTGCGGAAATCGATCCGCCGACCCTCGCCGTCTTCGAGCGTACCCTTGTCAAAGACCTGGAAGAAAAGCTCCATCACATCCGGGTGGGCCTTCTCGACCTCGTCGAGCAGCACTACGGTGTAGGGTCTCTTACGAACCGCTTCGGTCAGCACCCCGCCCTCGCCATAGCCCACGTAGCCGGGCGGCGAGCCCTTGAGCCCGGATACGGTATGCGCTTCCTGGTATTCCGACATGTTGATGGTGACGACGTTCTCTTCACCGCCGTAGAGCAGTTCCGAGAGCGCCAGGGCGGTTTCGGTCTTGCCGACGCCGCTCGGCCCGACCATGAGGAAAACCCCGGTGGGCTTGGAGGGGTCTTCGATGCCCGCGTGGGCGGTCTGAATCCGCTGGGCCACGGCCTCGAGAGCATGGTCCTGGCCGATGATCCGTTTGGCGAGCAGGTCTTTCAGCTCCAGGACGGTGGTGATTTCATCGGCGAGCATACGGCCCGTCGGAATGCCGGTCCAGCCGGAAATCACTTCCGAGATGGTTTGGCCCTCCACGGCGATCTGAACCAGGGGAGAGTCACCCTGGAGCTCGGTCAGTTCCTTTTCGAGGTTTTTCAGCTGGTCCTGCTTTTCCGCGAGAGCGCCATCGCCGGAGGGCTCTTTGGCATATATTTCCTGGAGCTCCTGCCTCACCTCGCCAATCTTCGTGGCGATCTCCAGCTCCTTTTGCCACCTGCCGTTCAGCTCATCCAGCCGGATCTGCGTCGCTTCCTTCTCTGCCGCAAGGCTCTGGAGACGTTCGCCATGGTCGCGTCCCATGAGCTGCTCCCGTTCGAGGATCTTCGTCTCCCGGTCGATCTGAGCGATCCGCCGGGTGGCTTCCTCGACGGCCGGCGGACTGGTGTTGAGGCCGATGGCCACGCGGGCGCAGGCCGTATCGAGCACGCTCACCGACTTGTCGGGGAGCTGCCGACCGGGGAGGTAGCGCCGCGACAGGCGCACCGAATCGAGCAACGCCTCATCGGTGATCATCACCTTGTGGTGCTTTTCGAGAAATGGGGCGAGGGCGCGCATCATCACGAGGGCATTGGGTTCGTCGGGTTCCTCTACCTTAACGACCTGGAAACGCCGAGCCAGCGCTGCGTCCTTTTCGAAATACTTTTTGTACTCCGCCCAGGTGGTGGCGGCAATGGTGCGCAGCTCGCCGCGGGCCAGGGCCGGCTTGAGCAGATTGGCGGCATCGCCCGACCCGGCGGCGCCGCCCGCGCCAATTAGAGTGTGAGCCTCGTCGATAAATAGAATGATGGGGATAGGCGAAGCCTTCACCTCGTTGATCACTGATTTCAGGCGATTCTCGAATTCACCCTTGATCCCCGCCCCGGCCTGCAGCAGTCCCAGATCGAGGGTGTGAATGGCCACGTTGCGCAGCGGCGGGGGGACGTCGCCTTCCACCACCCTCAGCGCGAAGCCTTCCACCACCGCCGTCTTGCCGACCCCGGCCTCGCCGGTCAGGATGGGATTGTTCTGCCGGCGCCGGATGAGGATATCCACCATCTGGCGGACCTCGAAATCGCGCCCGAGAACGGGATCGATTTCTCCCCTTCGGGCCTTTTCGGTGAGATTGATGGTGAACTGATCCAGGGCCTTGGTCCCCGCGGGTGCCGTGGCTGGGGCGGCCGCTTCCCCGGGTCCGGCGGCTCTCCCAACATCCTTGTCTTCCCGCGATCCGGCAACGATGTCGACGAGATGTTGGCTTAACGTTTCCACGGAAATCTTTCTGAAGGTTTCCGAGCCTGCGGTCAGCATCCGCGCCATTTCGTCGTTGCTCATGAGCCCCAAAAGGATGTGACCGGACCGGACACTGGGCGCCTGGTAATCGACGGAAGCCACCAGCCAGGCATCCTGGATCATCTGGGGGATGCGCGGTGAGAGGGCCGGAGTCCTGGCGTTGCCGGTTTTAAAGCCGTCCATGGCGCGGGTCAGGTCGGCGGTCAGGCGTGCTTCGTTGATCTCGAAGTGCCGGAGTATCTTCTGCAAATCGGTGTTGGGCGCCTCCAGGAGCTTCAACAGGAAATGCTCCAGGTCCACCTCATAGTGCGTCTGCGAAAGACACAGACCAGCCGCCGATTCCAGTGCGCTCCGGCAGGTGCTGTTCAATTTCCCGATCAAGGACTTAAGGTTGGTCTTGGGCATGATGGAAGCTCCTCTCAATTGGTCTTAAGGAACGGTCCAAGAACAAGCGGACTCATTGCAGCTTCTCCTGCAAACCACGAACGACACGAAGAGCGCGAACAAATACCCCCGTGGTCAAATAAGACTCCTTGTTCTTGGACGATTCCTCGCAGTTTGGTGCTCAAACGCAACGCTTTTAAAGAACGTAATGTTCTACTGGTTCCCAAGCTGGAGCTTGGGAACCATCCAACCAGCGAATCGACGAAACCAGCCGGGCTGGAGCTCGGAAACCGGCGGAAGCGGTGCGCCGCTGGTTCGTTGTCAGCTTCGGGGTCTTGAACGCCCGTCAGGTTCCTGAAAGATCACCCGGGGATCCTCGCGGGGCACCACCTCGGGCGTCTTCACCCAGGTTGACCAGCCCAGGCGTGGGGACGTCGGCGTCATAGCCCCCAGCACGCAGGGCGGGACCTCCTCCCGCTGCAGAATGACCCCGATCTCGAATTCGTATTCAATGCCGACCATGTAGCGAACCAGGGAGAAGATCGGATCGAGCCGATCGCCGGAGGGCATGAGCCGGACGAACGCAGCATAGCGGACCGGCCCCAGGTTTACCCGGAACTTGGTCTGGCTTTCCCAGGCCCGGCTGCCGCACATGGCGTCCATCCCCAGGCTGCCGTTGGCCTTGCCCAGCTGCGTCTGGTCCTCCGGGCTCACAGGAATCATCCGGTCGATGAACTGCTCGACCTGGACGGTGGTATCGGCAAAGTACTCCACGGTAGCCTCGATGGCGGCTGCGCTGGGAACGGGGCGTGAGAGAAGGCCGCTATAAAAGATCAGAGATTCCAGCGGCAGCCCGAGCCGTGGTGCCAGCCCTTCGGTGCCGAGGCCCATCAGACCCAGCAGGCAACGGGAAAGCCGATCCTTCGCTCCGGGCAGGTAGTTCTCCGGGAACCGATATTTTCTCCAGGCCAGGTAGAAGAGCGCAATGAGCCGGTGATGAAAAACATCGAAAAAAGCAGTCAGGCTCGCATCCTTCTCCCGTAGCCTCTCCATCGCCAGGTCATTGATCCAGGAGGGAAGGACTCCCGACGGACCGATCAGCCCCATGAAAGGGATTTCCATGGTGACCGGCCCGTCCTCTTCTGCCGGCCGAAGATCCGATATGTCGCTCGGCGGAAAAACCGATCCAGGCTTTACGCGAAACCGTACTGCTTCTTCAGACGGAGCCAGGGTCCGCCCCAAAGGCTTCCGGTCGGGAAGGAGGGACTCGAGCAAATGGACGGCCTTGAAAAAGGAGAACCGATAGAACTCCTCAAAAAGGCGGTCCTTTATAGAAGTATGCGATTGCCGCTCCTGGGAGGCCACTTTTTCAACGCCTCTTTCTTTTGCAGGGTCCTGGCGACCATTTGGGAAAAGGAGTTGACCGACACGTACTGACCCAGAAACGTTTCCAGCACACAAGCAAAAAGATACAGGCCGGTGCCCACGTACTTGTCCTCGTCAAACTCGATGGTGACCTCAACGCCCCGACAGAATGACTGACCGATTCTCCTGGTGATGTGGCCCGAGCGGACCGAAGCGATCCCGTTTATTTGCTGCCTGGTGGCCGGAGAGTCATCAAAGTCGTAAAGCTTGAGGACTTCCCGCAAGGCATCTTCTCCCCCTCCCACCAGGGACAGGTAATTGAGGGAAAGATGTGAGATGAGTTGCCATTGGAGAGCTCCGCCAAGGGTCGGTCGACGGGTTGGGGTTGGTTTGATGAGGCTGTTCACCGAAGCCACCGGGGCGGCCATTTCGAGGTGAAAATCGCCCGCCGGGTCTCCAAATGGCAGGCGGGCGGGGATGTCCCGATTGGTGCACGTGGTGTAGACGGTCAAGGTTTCCACCCCGGGATCGTCGGGCCGGAGACCGGCATCGGTAAAGGAAAGGAAGACCTCTGTCCCGTCATCGTCCTTCCTGCCCGAGGGACGTCGCTGAAGGTGCCAGAAAACCGCCAGACCTGGTCGGTCTTCCTCGTCCAGATGATGCCGCAGGGAGTAGAAGGGCTTGAAGTCAACAACCTGCCCCGGCGATGAGGCAGTGGTGGAAGTGACCCGGTCGACGCTGAAGATCTCCGTCGCCGCCTGCCGCCTGAGGTCCGGAACCACCTGGTATTCGGTCTTGCGCTGTTCCACCCGGATGGGCTCGGCGATACGTCGGAAGAGATTGGCGGCCGGGGTGGCGTTGAGACAAAAGGTATCGCGGTTGATCACAAGGTTGGCTTTGGCGATGCGGTCCAGGTAGATGCAAATCTCGAGGGTGTCTCCGCCATTCCAGCTTCTGGTTTGTTCAAAACCGTGGAGGTCGAAAAAAAGAAACTTCTCGGGGAAGCAGAAAAACTCGAAGAGGAGCAGGTAACCCGGAAAGGACCTCCTGGGGTAAGGGATCATACCCTCTTCGGGAGCGAATCCCACCGGCTGGATCGCTCCCCGGGACAGGGGTAGAATCCTGGTTTCGCCATCCTGGCCGGTCGATTCGAGCTCAACGCGGCAGACGTTGTTGAAGAGGAGTTCATAGAGATGAAAAACATGCTGGTGGGGACCGTTGAGGAAGAATCGGAGAGACTGCCAGCCAAGTTGAGAAAAGCTCAAGTTGTTGAAGGTCTTGAGTTGGATGACGATGACCTGCTGCGCATGGTCCACGGGTCGTCTAATGTCCCGCAGCTCTGCCAAGACTACTTCGACGGGCCACAAGGTAACCGGATAGGCTGTGGCAAATTGACAGGGGTGGCCTGCGACCGGTTTCGAATAGAGGGCGGTGTGCTTGTCGAGGCGATGGCCTGCGGGGGCTATGGTCTTTTTGGCGGGTTCGAATCGCACCACGGTCATCGAGGGGATGGGGCTGACGTAGTGCGGGAAGACGATGTTCAGAAGTGACTCGGTAATCTCGGGGAAGTCATCGTCGATCTTCTTGTGGATGCGCCCGCTGAGAAAGGCAAAGGCCTCGATGAGCCGTTCGGTATGAGGGTCCTCACACTTGTCGGGTTCAAGCAGGAGGCGGCCCGCGATTTTTGGGTATTTCCTGGCGAACTCCGCGCCCAGTTGGCGGATGAATGTCAGTTCCCGCTCGTAGTAGTTTAGAACCTGATCGTCCATTCCCGTTTCATGTGGAAATCGTCACCTGGCTCCGGTTGATGTCGAACAAGGTGTCGAAGGTTACCGGTTCCCTGATCGGGTCGACCACCAGCAGGCCGATGATCCGAAACCGAAGGTTGCGTTCGTTGGGATGCGGCGCTTCAAACTGAACCGAAACGTTACGCAACCTCGGTTCGAAGCGCGAAAGGGTCTTCTCGATGTCCTGGCGCAGTTGCTGCTTCACCGATGGACTGCGCGGGTTCTGGGAGGTGAAATCCCCCAGGCCGTAGACCAGCAGGGAATTGTTGACCTCGGTCATGGCAGCGGGCGGGACCAGGATGTGTCGCCTGGTGTTGAGCAGGTTCTCCAGGTCTCTCACCACGGCGGCCTTGATCTGCCGGAGATCGAAAGTCCGTTGCTGGACCGGTTCATGGGAAACCCCCGGTTCCAGGTCAATGAGCCGGTCCAGGATCGAAGTGCGAATGTTTTGCTGGTTTTGGTTCATCTCGCCGGGGTTTCCAGATGACCTCTCTCATTTCGGGCATAGGTGCTCTTCGTTTGACACCACCTATATCGGTGTCCACCTTCCGTCTCGTCATGCCCGCGAAGGACTGAGAAGATTCATGAAAAGGCGACGTCGTGATCTGTCTGCTCCAGCCCTGCCGGTTCCCAAGCTGGAGCCCGGGAACCAGCGGTCACCCCTCACCCCCAATGTTGTTGAATTAAGTGATCTGATTCCCCCCTTGAGGGGGGCTGGTACAGCGCGGCGAAAGTTCGGTCCCCTCAAACATGTTGCGTTTCGTTCCTCTCAACGCAACCTACCATCCTCGCGTTAGGGAGAATGCTCTCCGTAGGTTGCGTTGAATGAACATGAAACGCAACGGCAAGGGGAACAGCAAGGCACCCGCCCTAAGCGGTTTAAGACTTATGCCGCGCTGAACTAGGGGGGTGTGGTCAATTATGGGCACATCAAAAACACCCCCCTTACCCCCCTCAAGGGGGGAATTTCTGCTGTGCCAGTTCCTTAACTCAACAGCATTGCCCCTCACCCCTCAGCACCAATCTCTCGGCACCCAGCACTCAGCACTGACCACTGATCATTAACTAGTAACCTACCCCTTCACCGGAGGCGGCAGGTTAGCCACCAGCCTCAGCGAGATGGTCAACTCGTCGAGCTGGTAATGAGGCTTGAGAAAGGCAACGGCGCGATAGGCTCCCGGTTTGCCGGGTATTTCACTGACATCGATGCGGGCTTCCCGCAGGGGATGACTGGCCTTGGCCGACTGGGAAGCGTCGTCATCCAGCAGCACGTAATTGGCAATCCAGCGGTTGAGAAAATCCTCGGCATTCTTGCGGGTCATGAAGCTCCCGATCTTGTCTCTCATGATCGATTTCAGATAATGGGCGAACCGCGAGACCGCCAGGATGTACTGAAGCTGAGAAGAAAGTCGGGCGTTGGCATTGGCGGAGTCGGTATCATACACCTTGGGCTTGTTCGCCGTCTGGGTGCTGAAAAAGGCAGCGTAATCCGTGCCTTTGCAGTGCACCAGCGGAACAAAGCCCAGGTCGGCGAACTCCTTTTCCCGTCGGTCGGTAATGGCGATCTCGGTAGGGCATTTGAGCGCCACGTCGCCCTCATCGGTCCGAAAGGTATGGACCGGGAGCCCCTGCACCAGACCACCACCCTCGACCCCGCGAATGGCGGCGCACCAGCTGTATTTCGCAAAGGCTTCGGTGAGGCGCGTGCCGAGCGCATAGGCGGCGTTGCCCCAGAGGTACTTGTTGTGCTCGGTGCCTTCCACATCCTCCTCAAAGTTGAAGGCTTCGACCGGGACATTGGCCTGGCCGTAGGGGAGCCGCATCAGAATGTGCGGCAAGGCCAGGGCCACGTAGCGGGAGTCTTCCGACTCGCGGAAGGAACGGTATTTGGCAAAATCGGCGCCTTGGAAGATCTTGGCCAGGTCCCGCGGACCGCCGAGCTCGGTGAAGCCTTCCCAGTTGAACAACTGGGGGGCCGCCGCGGAGATGAACGGAGCGTGGGCTGCTGCCGCCACCTGAGAGATCTTTTCCAAAAGGGTCACGTCCTGAGGATGATTGCTGAATTCGTAATCGCCGATCAGAGCGCCGTAGGCGGCACCGCCAAAAGTTCCGAACTCTTCTTCATAAATCTTCTTGAAAAGGGTGGATTGATCGAACTCCGTGGCCCTTTCCATATCCTTGAGGAGGTCTTTCTTGGAGACGTTCATGACCCGGATCTTCAGACTTTCGCCCGTCTCGCTCTGATTCACGAGATAGTGGAGCCCTCGCCAGGAAGCCTCGAGCTTCTGGAATTCCGGGGCGTGCATGACCTCGTTCAGCTGCGCTGAAAGGAGCCGGTCGATCTGGGCAATGCGGGCGTTGATCATGGCTTCGGTGTCTTTGGAAACCACCATGGCGCCTTCCATGACCTGCTTGACAAATTCGCCCACGAGATCCCTGGCCCACGCCTTTTGGCTTTCATCACGCGCCAGGCGGCCTTCTTCCAGGATCTGATCCAGAAGGCCCCGTTCTTCCTGGGTTTCCTCAGCCGGCGAGGGCTGAGCTTGCACCTGCTGTTCGTTCTCTGCCATGGGGCCTCTCCTTTTATTACTTTTCGGGTTTGTCCTCAGATTGCGCCACGCCGGCTTCCTTGCCAACCTGCTGCAGGGACTCGGTGCTGGCAATCACGCCCTGAAGCAGCTCGTCGAGCTTGTCGTTGCCGTCCAGCTTGTTCAGGAGGTCGGACAACTTCTGCCTGGCCTCCACCATCTTGCGCAGCGGTTCGACCTGGGTCGCCACGCGCTCGGGATGGAAATCGTCCATGGACTTGAAGCGGAGTTCGACGGCGAGCTTGGTATCATCATCGGTCAACTTGTTGTCGACGCGGTAGGCCAGCCTGGGTTTCATGCCCTCGAGCACCTTGTTGAAATTGTCGCGATCGATTTCGACAAACTTCCGGTCCTTCAGGCGGGGGAGCGGCTCATCGGGCTTGCCGGAAAGATCGCCGAGCACGCCGACCACAAACGGGATTTCCTTCATCTCAATGGCGTCTCCAATCTCCACGTCGTAGGTCAAGTGGACCCGTGGCGCCCTCACTCTGTCCAGTTTGTGCTGCAGGCTTTCTGTCTTGGGCATAACCGTCTCCTTTCCTGAAAAACCTTAACCATTCGGGTTGACGCCGTGATCGGGAGCGGCCGTCTCCAGAACAAGTCGCAAGCTGACAGCCGATGCCGGATCGGTGCAAACCATGCCTAAAGGCGGTAGCTTATCGCCTTGGTAATATCCGTCGTACAAAGCCGCTGGAACAGCTCGCGGGCCCTGCTGGTGTCCTCATCGCCGGGTTCTCCCCGGGTCAGGCACTGGTAGAGCGCATCCAGGACCTCGGCAATCCAGAGGGGAGATTCCCACCGGTCCAGGTGCAGCTCTTCGATCAGGGCATGCAGCTCTTCGGCAATGGGGCGAGCCAGATCGGGCCGGTCGGCCTCGAGGCAGAGTCTGGCCATGAGCAGGCGATAGCGGTTCCTTTCCCTGACCGATGGAGCGCTGCAGGAGGCGCTCAGCAGTTTCTCGAGGGCCTCCTGGAGGCCGACGCTTTCGAGGGCCCCCAGGGCTTCCTCCCAACGGGCTGTTTCCAAGCGTCGGGAATCCGAAAATGGCCCCGGCGTTCGCACCTCATCCATCGTCTCCAGTTGGGCCATTCCCCCGCCCCCCTCCGGTTCGGCGCCCGGAGCCGCTTCCTGATGCCGCTTGAAGAGCCTGGAGAGCACCCCTCGTTTGGGCTGCGCTTCGGGTTCCTGGGACGCCTGCGAGGGCTGATCCGCAACCCCCTGAGGAACCGGTTCGCGCCCCCCCTTGGCCTTGAGCGTCCGGATCACAAAGCGTCCGGATTCTTCGATGGCTCCCAGCAGCCGGCTCAGGCTGGGCGCCTGAGAGCCGAATTTGTCATCCAACAGAGCGTCCAGCTGCTTGGCTTCCGCTTCAGCACGGGCCAAATCGGCGGCCAGGGATTCGTACCAGGCGAGGGAAGTCTGCGCGACGGCGGCGTCGAAGTCTTCGGCCGAGGGTTTCCCTTCAGCAATCTTCTCCTCGCGTGCCGCCGCTTTGTTGTAGTCCGTGCTGCCGAAGCGATCCCGCGTGTCGGCCTCATACCCGACTTCGCGCGACTCCTGCCACTTTATGAAGGAATATCCATTTGTAACAGTTGGATCAGTGAGCGGAATCTGGGAAACATAGATGCCGAACTTGTCGTTCATGAATTCAAACGGAGCCGCTCGGAAATCCAGATCGCCCTCCTCGATTTCCGGATAAACCTTTTCCCAGTAGCCCTGCAGAAAGCCGTTGAGAATCTGCAGACCGGTTGTCAAACCCGCAAAGCCGTCCGTGTTGACCAGAGCTTCCGTGAGCCAAGCCGCAATCTGCAGGTCCTTGGTTCTGGTGCTCAAGGCTTCGGACGCAAGCTTGATGACCGTCCCCCAGTCGGAAGTCTTGATCTCGCGCTGCCAATCTCCCCGGTCGAGGAGATCGTCGGCGCGCCGAGCTTCCTTGATTTCATCGTAGACGGATGAATACCGAAGATCATCCCCCACCGGCCGGTCATCGCTCAAAGGAGCAAGTATGGTCTCAAGATCAATGACTGTCTTCATGACTCTCTACACAATAGCATAGGTCTGGATCGCAACTTCCCGGATTTCCAGGATGGCCACATCTTCTTCCCCGATCTGGAACACATGCTGCCCAACGCCGCGAGCGAAAGGGCCGCCACGGGAAGCCCAATCGGTCATTCGGCCCAGCTTGACGCGGTCGTCCTCGTGACGGAACGAATCGGGGTAAAGCACATTGAGATAACACCCGATACTGAGGCCGCCCTGGGTGGTCACATGAGCGGGAATCCAGAGCAGGTCGAAGAGGGTCTTGGGTTCCGAAATGATGAGTTCCCTGATCTCCTCCACCGGGATCCAGACATACCGGTCGTGGACGATCCCTTCCAGGAAATACGCAAGGGCGGTATCGGTGTCTTCAAAGCCCTCAAAGCTCTTGCCGTTGATGGTGCCGACAAGACTCGGCCGGGTCGCCGCAATCTGATCGAAGATCTCCGCCGCCCCGTTAACGGCACCGGCTGCAAGTTTTTCCAGAGCGTCAAGATAGCGCTCAAGATAGGGTGGGGTCCGGGGTAGAAAGGATGGACGGCGGGCGCGGCGCGCAACCTCAAGCCGCTCCTTTTCGGCCTGGAGAAGGTTCCTGTAAACCTGCACCCCGGTCTCGGATTTGGCGTCCTGCATAACAATGGCATCGAGGTGTCGTTCCGCCCGATCCCACTCGCCGCAAAACGATAGTACTTGAAACAGCAGCGTGCGCTTGCCGGGGTCAGCAGGGAAGGCCTTAACCTCCTCGGTCAGTTGTTTCCTGGCCTCAGCCAGTCTGCCTGCCGTGATGAGATCTCTTGCATCCATGCGAGGAGTTCCTTTTCCGTGTCGACCAGGACAGGATTCCTGCAACGCCTCTCACAGGCAATCCCCCCTGGTCTATGGCGACTCAGTACTGCCAAGGACTACAACCACCGCCTACAGCGGCTCGGATGCCGATATTGATCAATATATTTAGAGCGATAGTAAAGCTCCCGAGAGAGAAGAGCGGCAAAGAGGACTTGATACCCATGGGAATGTCGGCGCGTGGAAGAGACGTCTTACCTCTTGCGCGAAAGCGAGCCTCAGGCTAACCTGGCGACAATAAGTGAATACCTCCCCTTTCCTTCCCCTCCTTTGCGATAATGCGATAAATTCTAACTTGAAAGCGAGCGATCCTGCAAGCTGAAATGTGCTCTTGGGGAGGGATTGAGCGCGTTTGTGGAGTTTTTTCGGGCCGCATTCGGTTTTGCGGCCCGAGGGAGAAGCTTCTGATTGACTATGGAGAGTATTGGTTGGCGGTTTAGCCTGCTTCAGGAGAGATAATCTTCCTCAACATAGCGGCCTTCCAGAAGAATAATTAGCTCTTCCAATTCTTCCTTTTCCTTCTTGGTCGCCAGGGAAACAGGATCATTCTCGCGTTTCTTTCGCAGACAGTTCATGGCGCCCTCCATTTATTTCTGCGGCGACGTTGGCCGCTGTGTCAGCTAATATCACTAGTGTTCAATCGTTTATCAGCAATCTAAGAGTCGATTCATAATTGTCAAGATTGGCGCAGAGTGACGGTCACGCTGACCTTCCCAGAGCCGGTGGGGTGGGGAAAACGCCACTGCTTCGCCAATTCAACCACGCACCTTTCAGACGCGCCAGAATCCTTCCGGGCGCTAATGATTCTCAAGCCGCTTATTCGTCCATCGGGTTCAACGGTCCATGCCAGGGTGATTTCCGTAAGGGGCCCGGTCCGGGTGGCCTGACAGCATCTCCCAATGGCTTCCAGATGCTGCTCCACGGTTTTCTTGACTTCCGCTTCGGTAAGCCCTCCGGATGTCTTTATCCTGATGATCTGAAGGCCTTGGGTGATCCTATCCCGAGCTGCTCTTTCCTTTTCTGGTGAGGCCGTGGAGTTGTTCGGGGCGGTTGGGGACAGGGCCTCATAACGCGGCGATGCCACGGTCTCCTGGGCTTTGGGTGATCCCGACCGGCCAGCAACAGGGGCTGCCATCATCGGCACGGCCCCCAGCGCTCCCACCGCAAGGTCCGAGACCCCCTCGGGGAGCGGCAGCGGCTGCCTAACCGTGGTCACGTGGCCACCCTTGCGGCGCACTTCGGAATCGATGGCTACGAACGAGGTGTAGGCTGAAAGCAGGTTATAGCGGAGCGCCAGGCTGGTGATATCGGCAACGCCCCGGTCGTCCCGCTGCGGCAGATGATAGTCCGTGAGCTGGGCAAGGCGGGAGCGTGCCCACAGGTAGCGCAGGGCGGAATTTGCTTCCGCCGGCTTCACCTCTGATACTTTGACCGTCTTCGAATAAGGCTCGGTGCCGGCAAACCCGGTTACCCTGATCTCACCATGGGGCTGACCGCGCCATTTCCCGTAGACCAGGACCGGACGTTCGGCAAAAACATCGGGAACGGCGAGCGGTTCCACCTCATACGCTTCGAACCCGCCCCATTCCAGGCGAACGCCGGTCAGGAGGGGCGACTTGATGTAGGTGCGGAATTTCTCAGCGGCGGCTGGTGCCCCGTCAGGCTTGGTGATGACAGTGGGTTCCCCTGCGCCGGCGCGGGCCAGCCCCTCGATGAGAAACCGGTTGACGCTCGAACCGATCCCAAAGCTGAAGAAGTTGGCATTTCCCAGGTTTTTCCTGATGAGATCAAAGGCCTCGGTTTCCACCGTGACATAGCCGTCAGTCACCATCACCAGCGTGCGGGCACTTTTCTCCGTTCGGGGCAATTGCAGAGCTCGTTTGAGAGCAGGCAGCAGGTCGGTGCCCCCGCCACCCTGCTGGTGGGCGAGCAGGTTTTGGGCCTGACGGACATTCTCCGGGGTGGCGGGCAGCGATTTCTCCGCCAGCAGTTGCGATCCTCCGGAAAAGAGCAACACATTGAAGGCATCGGTTGGTCGAAGACCGCCCAGAAGATCATGCATCAGCTTCTTGCTGATTTCGAGGGGAAAGCCGTGCATGGATCCGGAAACGTCGACGATGAAAAGGTATTCGCGCGATGGGATCTGGTGCGCTTCGTAGCGCCTGGGCGGTTGCACCATGAGCAGGAAGAAGTTCTCCTCCTTGCCTTCGTAGAGCAGCAGCCCCGATTCAAACTGATTGCCCGCCAGGCGATACTTGAGGATGAAGTCGCGGTTGCCGCCGGATTGTTCGGTTGCTGCCAGGGTGACCTTGGCCTGGGTGGGGCTGTCATAGCGGATGTCCACCTGATGGGAGGAACAGGCCATCTCCTGCACCGGCACCCCCGTGGTCAGAGCTACTCCCAGATCAAAAGTGGAGGGTGGCTTTTCTCCCTGGTGCAGGGTGGGGTTCCGAGACCATTTTTCGGAAGGCGCCGCCGAGGCTTCGAGCTGGCTGGAGTAGCGCGGCCCCACCACCGTTGGGTAGACGAATTCGTAAAGGCCCTCGCTGGGAGCGATCATTTCCGTATACCGCAGCTCGGTCTTGACTTCATCACCGGGAAGGATGTTGGCCACATTCATTTGGAACACATTGGGACGGTGCTGTTCGAGGAGCGAGGCGCTCTTGCCCTCCTGCTTTGCCTGCTCGTAAACCGCCCGCGCTTCCTCACGCCTGCGGATTTCGGCCACGATGGTGCGTTCGCCGATGGTCATCCTCATACCGTACACCGCGGCCCGGGTCGAGGCCGGAAACACGTAGACAGCCTCGATCGGTTTCTGCCCGGTGTTCTTGTAGACCTGAGTGACCTTCACATCGGCGATCACCCCGGCGATCCTGACCGCCACTGAGGTTGCTTTGAGGGGGAATTGGTCGACGCTGAGGTCATCACTCTTCACCAAGAAATAGGGGGAGAGGGTGTTATCGTCCCCTTCCGCCGTCTGGGCGCAGGCAACTCCCGCCGCGAGAAAGGCCAACAAACCGCGATTCTCGCTGGAATAACCCGCAAGCGTCTGCCCGATCATCACCAGTACCGGCAGTCCAACTGCCGCAACCTTGCTCAACAACGCTCTTACCCGTTCCATAACCGGCCTCCTTGTTGTGAGGATCATCCTTGCTTTCACTGCTTCAGACAAGCAGATCGGGAAAAAGTTCCCGCTCCCGAAGGACAATCCCTGGAATCATTCGAGGCACGATGAACCATGGTTCACTGCGGACTGCCATGAAGCAAGTTGAGCGATTGTTTGAGGCTCTTGGCAACGAACTGAAAAGCTCATGGGCCTAGTGGAAAACCTGTCCAGTTCTTGACAGCTCTAGCCTCCGTAATTCACCCAGCTCCCGGATAGCCGCTTGTTAGGCCTCACCACATTCGTCGTTGACATGCATATCAATTTATTATAGATTGTCGACAATCTACTTTCTATGGACAGTGCAAAGTCTATTCGGAAAGGGGCTCATGGGCATCAGCAAAGACACGTATACCGACCAGGTCATGTCCTTCCTCTACGACACCATTCTGAAAGGTCGGCTCAAACCGGGCGAGCGGATTTCAGAAACATGGCTGGCGGAAACCCTGGGCATCAGCCGGGCACCGATTCGAGAAGCGCTGCGGCTGCTGGCCCGTGACGGCTTGATCGAGTACCGGCCTCAGGTGGGTAACTTCGTTGCCTCCCCTTCGACCAGGCAAATCATCGAAGCCTATCTCACCAGGGGGGTTCTCGAAGGCTTTGCCGCCAGTTACGCCATCGAGTCATTCAACGAAAAGGACTTCAGCAAACTGGACAAGCTGGTTGTCAAAATGGTTGAAGCCGCGCGCCAGGGCCATCATTTCAATTTGGCCAATATCGACAAGCAGTTTCATGAGTACATCTTGATGAAATGCGAGAATGCCCATTTGATTGAACTTACGAAAACCCTGGGCACCCTGCTGCACCTTCTCTTTTGCAAGCACTGGACCAAGGTCTACGAGCCGGAACAGATCCGATTCAGGCATCAGCAGATTGTCGATACCATGAGAAGCAGAGAGCGCCAAGCCATTGAGAACTGCATCCGCGAACATTATCTCCAGACCGGCCGTCTGATGTCCCAGTTCGCCTCGGACAAGCGTAGCTAAGAGCCCAGCCCGGCGGGAGGGGCTTTTCAAGGAACTACGGAACGGCAGTGGCAATGCTATGGCCCGGTCAGCATGACGGCTTTGCCGGATTTGATGACAGCCCCAAGACGAGGAATGTGTATGATGGAAGAGTGGGTCGAACAGCTCCAGGACAGCGTCAATACCCTGCCCAAGATCGAACGGTTCATCCGTGTCACCGAAGAAGAAAAGAAGGCCGTCCAGACCCTCAACACGAAATGGGGCACAACTCCCTATTTCGCGTCGCTGATGGATCCGGACGATCCCAAGTGTCCCATCCGTCGGCAGGTCATTCCCTCGCTAAAGGAAAGAGAAAATCGCTACGGTATCAAGGATTATCTCATTCACAAGGAAAACCGCGCCACCGGTGAGTCCAGACCTGACAGCATCGCTCGCCAGTACGACGACCGCATTGCTTTTACCGTAACGGACATGTGTGCCAACTACTGCCGGCATTGCTTCCGCAAGGAACTGGTGGTGGACCGCGAGCTGCAGCTGCGCTTTGACGTTGCGGAAGGTCTGAGCTGGATCGAGGAGCATAAGGAAATCAGAGACGTGCTGGTCACGGGAGGCGATCCTTTCATTCTCTCGGATGACAAGCTCGAATATCTCATCCGCAAGCTCAGGGAGATCCCTCATGTGCAAATGATCCGTTTCGGCACCAGGACGCCCATCGTGTTGCCGCAACGGATCACGGAGAACTTGAAGCGAGTTCTTGCCGGCTTCCACAAGGTCCCGATCTGGGTGAACACTCAGTGCAACCATGCCAAAGAGATCACCGAGAAGACGGCGCGCGCAGTATATGATCTGCTGAGCTGCGGAGTGAACGTAGGCAATCAGGCCGTCCTGCTTAAAGGGATCAACGACAATGTTGACTCCTTCAAAGCCCTGCACCAGAAACTCCTGTCCATAAGAATCCGTCCCTACTACGTCTTTTACTGCGAACCGGCCCCGGGCATCGATCACTTCCGCACCCCCGTGGAAAAAGGCGCCGAGCTCATTCGTGACGCCCTGCGCGGCCATACCACCGGCCTGGCGCAGCCCATGTACGTGATTGCCACCAATATCGGCAAGATCCCACTGATGCCGGATTACTATATCGTCGGCAAAAACGAGCAGGAATATCGGCTGAGAAACTACAAAGGACAGCACACGACGCTTCCCAACATACCGGAGTGATGCCTGAAGGGACGGGAAAGGGGGTTGTTGGCGGTACTCACAAATTCTCGGTTTTATGCGTGCAAATGACTGGTTAGTTTCCTGTGGACGCAAGTCCTGTTGTTAATATCGGCTGCCTGGTGGTTTGAGAGGGCTGTCAGTCTCCCCGATTCCGTGGGGAAAGAGCAGGCTTTCTTTGGTCACTGGTCACCTTGCAAGGAAAACTTCATCATTAACACCGAATCAAAGGGAGGACGGCAATGAAAAAGTGGAGAGCTTCGGGTTTCTGTACCATCCTTTGCGCAGTTGTGCTGGCATTATGGAGCACCGGTGCGGCGGCGGCGGTCAATTGCCCCATCAAGATCGGTGGGATTGCGCCACTTTCGGCACCGGGAGCGGTGACCGGCGGTGAAGCCATGCGGGACGCCATGATGATCGCGGTGGATGAGGTCAATGCGAAAGGGGGGCTGCTCGGTTGTAAGGTCGAACTGGTTATGGGCGATACCGAAGGTCTGCCTGAAAAGGGGACCGCCGTCATGGAGAAGCTCATCAATCAGGACAGGGTGGTGGCTGTCGGTGGTGAATATCACAGCTCAGCGGGGATCGCGGCCATGGAAGTCGCTCACAAGTACGGCATTCCTGTGGTTTTTGCCGAGACCTGGAATGACGGCATCACCGCCAAGAAATATCCCGAGGTCTTCCGCATCGCGCCGCTGAGTTCCGAAGTGGCCGACTTTCAGTCGAGATTTGCCACCACCGTCCCCGGTGTCAAGAAAGTCGCCATGATCGTTGAGAATACCGATTTTGGCCGACCCAATGCGGAAGCATCGGTCAAAGTGCTGGAGAAAGCGGGGATCAAAGCGCTGATGTTCCCGGTGGATATCGGCACCCAGGATTTTTCCAGCATCATTCAACGCATGAAGGCGGAAAAACCGGATTTGATCATGGTGATCGTAACCGGCGAGGCCAGCTACAACTTCACCCAGCAAGCCGCCGATGCCGGCATCGGGCCGGAGAATATCCCGATGATCGTCGACCAGACCGCCCTCGAGAGCAAGGCCTATTGGACCAACGTACCGTCGGGGAACTACGGATTCATCATGCGTGTCGGCATCCCGCCCCAATTGTTCAACGACGTCGCCAAGACATTCGTGGCGGCCTACACCGCTAAGACCGGCAAGAAAGCGGCTGAGTCTTATGCCTTCGAGGCCTATGATTCCGTCAGGATCCTGATGCACGCCATCAAGGAAGCCAACAGCACTGACGGTAAAGCGATCATCAATGCGCTTGAGAAGATCAACTATGTGGGCGCTCTCGGCACCATCACCTTCCCATATGGGCAGCATAATCCTCCGGAAAAGGCCGGAAAGGAGGACAAGTGGTATCATCAGTTCCCGGAACCCGCCATAACCATGCTGCAGTACCAAAAGAAGGGGCAGGATTCCACTGAGGCGGTGGTGGTCTATCCTCCCAAATTCAAAACCGGAGAACCGGTATATGTGAACAAGAAATGATGCTGGCGGTCGCTTCCCCCCATGTCGTGAGTGACAAGACCGATGGAGCATGGAACCATCTTCTGGAGTGTTTTTGCCTGGATGACCTTTTGGGGTACAATTGGCAGCGTTGTTACCCCGCGCGTCTTCCTGCGCAAGAATCTTGACGTGTCCCGCGCGGGGCTTGCCGGCGCTTTTATCGGAGCGGCGACGGGCCCCGTCGGACTGCTGCCGCTCTGGTTCTTTGGACACCGCTTGCAGACATCCTGGAACGTCGTGTCAGGCATTCTCATTGTGGGGATGCTGGTGGGGGCCTTTGCTCTCGCTGATCCTCACAATATCTGCGTTACTAATGGGGAATTCCTCGCCTCTCTATTCGTCAACGGTATCATCATGGGTATCATCTACGGCTTCATGGCTTTGGGGCTTTCCCTCATCTTCTCGATTCTCAACGTTGTCAGCTTTGCCCACGGTGAGTTTTACATGATCGGCGGGATGGTGGTTTACTTCTTTACCACCACCTGGTTTCCGGGAACCCACCCGGTGCTTGGACTGATCGCTGCCTGCACCATCACCTTTGCCATTGGGGCTGTCTTCGAGCGGATTTTCTTGCAGCCCATGTATAAAGGCAAAGTCGAGCGGCCGGTCGAATATGGGATCCTGGTGACATTTGGTCTGGCTTTTTTCCTTCAGTATCTGGTCCAGGCCGTGGCCGGGGCCAATCCGGTAAAGGCCAGACGCTTTTTTGATTTTCCCGTGATCGGCATCCCGTCCTCGGCCGACCCCTGGCTCCTCAAGACCACGCCGGGCGGCCTCACCCTGTTCGATGCTGTCAGTATCTCCAATCCACGTTTCACCGCCGCCGTCATCGCCCTGTTCATGCTCGCCCTCCTGCTGCTGTTCCTCTACCACACGTGGATCGGCAAGGCCCTTCGCGCGGTCAGCCAGGACCCGCAGGCGGCCGCGGTTATCGGCATCAACCCGGAAACCATGAATACCCTGGCATTCGCCATCGGCGGCATGCTCGCCGGACTTTCCGGAGCCACCCTGGTCCAGTCCTTTTCCTGGGTGCCCCAAGTGGGTATGCTGCCATCCCTTCGCTCTTTTGTCATCATTGTGCTGGGCGGACTGGGATCACTGCCCGGGGCCTTCTTGGGCGGCCTGGTCATTGGTTTGATTGAAGCCGCCGGGACCGGCTGTGTGCCGGACCCAACGCGAGCGGCCGCTTACATTCCCGCCTACGGAATGGTAGTGCTGACGCTGGTGCTTTTGCTGAAGCCCACCGGATTTTTCGGTCGTCAACCATGAAAAGGCATATTCCGCATATCGCCGGGGCCTTGGCGGTACTCTTTCTGGTCGCTTTTCCGTTTGCCTACCACGGCACGAATTACGACTACATCATGCACTTGTGGATTACGGGGCTGTTTTATGCCATCCTGGCTTCCAGCTGGTCGCTGCTGGCGGGTTACGCCGGCCAGTTTTCCTTCGGCCATATGGCCTTCATGGCGATTGGAGCCTACACCACGGGGCTTTTCAGCAATTACGTGTTCCTCTCCAGCGCCGCCACCCATACCTGCACGGAATTCAAGCTGGGGGGTACATACCTTGTTCTCCTGGACCCCATCGGCGTCACCATAGCCAAGCAGAGCTGCCTCGAGATCGCTCAGGCAACTTGGCCTCAGGGGGTGGTCGTCACACAGCCCTCCCTCCTCTGGGGCATCATTCTCGGGGTTCTGATGGGCGGCCTCTTCGGGCTTGTCATTGGCGCCCTGGTGTTGCGGTTGCGCTCCGCTTATCTGGCCCTGTTCACCATCGGTTTTTCGGAAATCCTGCGCGCCGGTATCAGTGCCGAAATTTCCGTCACCCGCGGGCAGGCGGGGTTGGAGGTACCATCCTTGTTCCCGGACGGCATCAGCCTCCTGGGCGTCAGCTTCAGCGCCTCCGACAAACTGCCCCCTTACTATGTGATGCTCTTTCTGTTTCTCGTCTGCATGGCCGTTATGGTCGGGCTGGAGCGTTCCCGGTTCGGGCTCTTCATCCGCTCGCTGCGGGAAGATGAAGAAGCGGCTGCGGCCTTGGGAGTAAACACCGTTCGCTACAAAATCCTGGTTTTTGTCATCACCTCCATGATGGCCGCCGCGGCCGGTGCCGTGCAGGCCCATTATATCGGGATTATTTCGCCGAATATCCTGATCCTTCTGCAGATGAGCATCGTCATCGCCATGGCGGTCATCGGCGGCCTGGAAAGCATTGTGGCGGCGGCGGTCGGCGCGGGGATCATCTCCTTCACCATCGAATTCCTGCGTACCAGTTTCACCATCGGCTCGGTGACCATCGACATGTCCATCTGGCGGCTGGTGTTTTTCGGCCTGCTTTTGATGCTCACCCTGCGCTTTCGCCGCAACGGCCTCATTCATCCCATCTTCCTGTGGTTTTCCCGGGGCGGGGTCAAGCAGGAAACCGTCGCCAAGCGCATGGCCGCCCGGGGCGACACGGAGCTGGACAAGATCGAGGACCTCGCATGATTCGGTTGGAAGTCAACGATATCCGCAAGAACTTTGGCGGACGGCAGGTACTCAACGGCGTCTCGTTCAAAGTCAACGGCCCGGAGCGAATCGGGTTGATCGGACCCAACGGCGCCGGCAAGACCACTTTGACCAATGTTCTGGACGGGGCTATCAAACCCACGTCGGGTACAGTTTACCTGAACGGCAAACGCATCGACCCGCTACCCTCCTTCAAGGTCGCCCAGGCCGGCTTCGGGCGCACTTTTCAAGTGTCCCGCGCCTTCCGGCGGATGACGGTAATCGAGAACCTTTATGTGCCAGCCCTTGCCTTGAATCCCACCGCGCACCGGCGGGACTTCCGGGAACAAGCCATGGAAGTGCTGGCCTTCCTCACCATCGAGCATCTGCGCAACGAATATGCCCAGGCACTCTCCGGCGGCCAGCTGAAGCTCCTGGAACTGGCTCGCCTGCTCATGCTCGATCCGGCCATCATGGTATTGGACGAACCCTTTGCCGGTGTCCACCCGAAGCTCATCGAAATCATCCTGCGGTACATACACCGGGTCAACGAGGCGGGAAAAGCGGTCATCATCATCAGTCACGATATGGACACCATCTTCTCGCTGAGCAAGCGCCTCCTGGTGCTCAGCTACGGCGACCTCATCGCCGACGGCGATCCCCAGGTGGTGAAAAAGGACCCGACGGTGATCGAGGCTTATCTCGGCCAGGACGAAGAGGATGAACCCGTGAACTCTCAGGATGGGTAACCCAATGGTCGCGCACAAACCGGACCGGACCGGATTGAGGTTGCTGGAGGTCAGAGGCCTGTACGTGGGCTACTACAAGGACCTCAACATCCTCCAGAATGTGGAGATCATTGCTGAAAAGGCAAAGATTTCAACCATCCTGGGCGCCAACGGGGTGGGCAAGTCCACGATGCTCAAGGCCATCTTCGGTTTTTTGAAACCCAATGCCGGCGAGATCCTGTTGAACGGGAAAAACATCCTGGACACCCCCACCTATCGCCGCATCCAGCAAGGATTGACCTATATCCCGCAGCAGCCGGGGGTGTTCCATCACATGTCGGTGGAGGAAAACCTGACCTTGGGCGCCTGGACCTTCCGCCGCGACAAAAAACGGCTCACAGAAAAGCTGGAGCGAAACTACGACCGTTTCCCGATCCTGCGCGACCGACGGAAGCAGAAGACCGGCGAGCTCTCCGGCGGGATGCAGCGGATGGTCGAGATCGGGCGCGCCCTCATGACCGATCCGCAGATGCTCCTGGTTGATGAGCCGACCGCCGGGTTGTCCAAACTCGTTGCTCAGGAAGTCTACCGCATGCTGATGGATCTGCGCGATGCGGAAGGGCTCACCATCCTGCTGGTGGACCAGGAGATCCGCAAGGCGCTCAAGATTTCAGACTACGTCTATGTTCTGGAACTCGGCCGGAACAAATATGAAGGGCCGGCCTCGGAATTCACCGATCTGGAGAAAGCATTCTGGGTTGGGGATTCGCATCACCGTTCAAATATGGGAGTTTAACATGGCTACAAGCTCGAAGGTTACCGACAAGTTCCTGTCCCTTTCCGAGGTTGAGTGGACTCGGCTGGACTGGCGAAAAGAACTGAAGAATAACCTTACCACCATCGAGGAACTCAACGAGTACCTCCCGTTGACCGCTGAAGAAGAGGCTGATCTGCGCAAAGTCGTCGAGATCCACCCGATGAACATTTCACGCTATTACCTGAGTCTCATACACCCGGAAGACCCGCAGGACCCCATTCGCAGGCAGTGCGTTCCGGATGCTCAGGAGCTCATCGTAGCGGGAGCCATGGGAGAGACGACCGGAGATCCTTATGGGGATGACAAGCACGACAAGGGCAACGGCGTGCTCCACAAGTACGACTACACCGCCTTGGTAGTTACCTCGGAATTCTGCGCCACCTACTGCCGGCACTGTTTCCGTAAACGCATGGTCGGCCTCCCCAACGAGCTGACGGTCAGGAACTTTCAGAATGCGGCCAAGTACATTGCCGACCATCCTGAAATCACCAATGCCATCATGTCCGGAGGGGACCCATTCATGCTCCCCACGAAAACCCTCATGGAGATGTTGGACTGTCTGAGGAGTATCGACCACCTCAACCATGTCCGGATCGGCTCACGCGTACCGGCCACCTATCCCCTTCGGTTGTTTGACGATGAGCTCATAGCCTACCTGGCGGAATTCAACAAAGAAAAAACCCTTTTTGTTCCCACTCATTTTAACCATCCCCGGGAAATAACCCCCGTCTCCAAAGCCGCGGTCTGGCGTCTGCGGAGCGTCGGGATCACCGTAAACAACCAGGCGGTCCTGCTGCGGGGCGTCAACGATACCGTGGAAACCCTGGTGGATTTGATGAACGGCCTGCTCCGTATCGGGGTCAATCCCTATTATTTGTACCAGTGCATGCCGGTTGCGCGGGTCAGACACCACTTTCAGGTGCCGCTCAAACAGGGGGTCGATATCGTCGATCGGGCGAAGCGCTACTTCGACGGCTATGCCAAGAGGTTCAAGTTCATCATCGGTCATGATATCGGGAAACTGGAGATTTGCGGCAGGATGGACAATATCCTGGTCCTGAAGCAGCTTCACGCCCGCAGCGGCCATGATGACGAAGTCTCCCGCCTTATGGTGAGACTCCTCACCGAAACAGGCGGCTGGCTCGACGATCTGCCGGAAATCACGGGGCCTTAGCGCGCCCCCACACAATTGGGTGCCCAATAACGGTTTGTCATGCCTGCGAAGACACATAGCTGTCGACTTGATTAAGAGGACATGAGTTTGAACGGGCGATGCCCCCTCGAGGGAGATGAAAGCAGGTAATCGCTCAGCAGCATCCCCTTGAACTGCCCGAGTTTTCAAAGCCGAACCCTTGCCTCTGAAGTTCTTGGGGTTGGTGATGAGAACCCTGCCCTCTGTGGGAACCCTCCAGGGAACCACAACACCGTCCATGCCCCTCGCCTGGATCTCGCTCTTCGGCGTCCCGTGGGGGGGGTGCCTAGCCGGGCACGCTTCCTGCCCGTGAAGAGGCATTTCCGAAGAGAACACCGTGATCTTTTCCTTCATGTGGCCCACCCTCAGCTGACGTCCCCTTGATGTTCCCATGGTGTCTTCCCCACGCCGATTGATCTTCTCTGCATGGACTCTTATAATAAGGCGCGATTTTAGCACGAATTGGAAGCAAGAGGGCTTCCCTGCTGTGTTACTCAATAACGTTAGGAAAAGAGCACTCGATGTCTCACAACGATTACTACGGAACCCTGAAGGTTTCGCCGGAAGCGTCGACGGAAGAAATCAAAAAAGCCTACCGCAAGCTTGCGCTGGAGACTCACCCGGATCGAAACCCCAACGATCCGCGGGCGGAAGAGCGCTTTAAACGTATCAGCGAAGCCTACGGGGTGTTGATTGATCCTCGCAAGCGCGCCCAATACGATCAATACCGACACCTTGGGCCACAGCAACCGTATGGCGCCGGCACGCAGTCCGGATTTCGCTATTCTCAGGAAGAAATCCTGCGGGATTTCTATAAAAGCCGGTATGCCCAGGATATGTTCACGGAGCTGAACCGGGATTTCCAACGCATGGGCTTCCGGTTTGACGACACTTTCGTCAACCGCATGTTTTTTGGTGATAAAACCATCTTCTTCCAGGGTGTTATCTTCGGGCCGGGTGGCGTTCGGGTATTCAGTCGCGGCCCCGGAAAGCGGGCCAAACCAACATCTTTCGGCCCGACGGGGACCGGCCGCTCGCCACAGCGGCATGCTCCATCCCAACCCAAAGGCCTCCTCGAGCAGGGGGTGTCGCTCCTTGCCAAAGCGGGAAAGAAGGCCGGTCAATACGTCCTGGATAAGCTCGGCGGCGCCCTTGGCCGCTCGTCAGCAGCTCCCACGGCCCAGGGCGAAGGCCGCAAGACCCCCGGCATCACCTATCAGTTGCTGATCTCATCGGTGGATGCTGCGAAAGGAGCCACCATTCAAGTTGACTTGCCCTACTTCGAGGGGGGAAAACGCATCTCGGTTCATATCCCGGCTGGCGTCAGGACCGGCACCAAGCTCCGGCTCAAACAAATGGGCCCCCCCCTCCCCAACCGCCCTTCGGCCCGCGGGGACCTCTACCTGCAGCTCCAGGTGACGTAGCCATTGGTGCAGCCGAGCGATCTTTCGCTCCAGTGGCGCCTACCAGACTCTCTCTGCCGGAGCGGCGAAGGCCCTGATGTTTTCTTAACCCGTTTCAGGTGAGTGCACGCTGGAGACCATCGGAGATGCCCGATCCCTTGACTATTGCCCTTATCGTCCTGTGGTTCCTGATCGTGCTGATCAATGCACGGTCATTCTACGATACTCACATAAGGAGGCGCTTTGCTTCCTCGATCCCGATAATTGGCGGCCTTCTGGGCGCGGTGGGCTGCTATCAGATACCCAGCCTGCGCAAGTGGTGCTGGGTTCCCGTGTTGCTGGACTACGGGTCCATCACTTTTCTCCTCGCTCTTCCAAGAGTGGTGAGAGAATTGTGGCAGACCAGCCGCATCAATCTGGTGCATGAGTTTACCGGAAAAGACGACCTCAAAGAAGTCAAGATCAGACTGTATAAGGCCGGTGTCTTCACCCTCAAGCACCAATTCGCCCGCCCCAAACGCAGCGCGGGCCTGCTGGCAGCCTCCCGCAGCGGCAGCTGGTCAGCAACGGATGGAACGATAGTCCTTACCGAGGGGGAGGATTCCCTAACCCTCCAACCGCTGGGTGAGACCTGGAAGGTCAACCGCTCGACCTCTCATTACCGCAACGACAGCGAGTTGGCGATAGCGCGCCTCGAGTTTCAAGAGACGCGGTAGCCCGCGCACCTTGCAGGGTTTGGGAAAGCTCCCCTTATCACCCGAACTCCCTCATTGATCAGAGAAGCCGAAAAACGAGGAGGCGGCCACTGCCGGTCGCGTCTCCATGGAGGTCTGTTGGAGGCATGGAGCGGGTACAGATGCTCGAAGTCCGCAGGATCAAATCATCCGGGGCAACCCTGAAGAGAAGAGGTTCATCGGGGAGCGAGGGCTTAGGCTGCAGGAGACAGTCGACTGACCCGAGGGACTCTCACAATAACACACCGTCCAGGGGTTGTTGTTTAAAATAGGGTTGAGAACAGCTCCAACAATGGCTAAGCTAGAGTGCTGGCAGTTGGTCCGCCGACATGAATGAGGTTACTCCCTGGAGTGAAATGATGCCACAACGAATCCTGGTCATTGACGATGAAGAGTCGGTACGGTTTGTCGTTCAGGAAATCCTTGCTTTTGCCGGCTATGAGGTCACCACGGCTCCCAACGGGAAAGTGGGGTTACAGCTTTTTCGCAAGGACCCGACCGACCTGATCATCACGGATATCTTCATGCCCGAGATGGAGGGACTGGAAACGATCCGGGAACTCCGCCGGGAATTCCCCCGGCTCAAAATCATTGCCATGTCGGGTGGAGGCGAAAGCGGAATGCTTTCTTTTCTTACCTATGCGAAGCGCTTCGGTGCCCTCCGAACGCTGCGAAAACCTTTCTCTCGGCAGGAACTGCTTACAACCGTCCAGGAGCTGCTTGCCGCAGATGAACCACCCACTGCCTGAGTCAGACCGGCTCAATCCCCAATCAATCATCGGTTCTGATGCCAAACCCGAAAAGGGCTACCGAAGGAGTGTAGATGGAATTGCTGCAGGCAATCGTTCTGGGCACAATCCAGGGTCTTGGGGAGTTTCTTCCGATCTCGTCGTCGGGTCATCTCATTCTGGTCCCCTGGTTTTTTGGCTGGACCGACCAGGGTCTGGCCGTCGATGTGGCCCTTCATTTTGGAACGCTGATTGCTGTTCTCCTGTATTTTGGCAAAGACTGGGTGGCCATTCTCATGACGGCCTTCCGGCGAAACGTCGCTGGGCCGTTCGGCATGTCCTATCCTTCCAACTTTTTGTGGCTCCTGGTGGTTGCCACCATCCCGGGAGCCGTGGCCGGCTATCTCCTGGAGGACTACGCCGAGACGATTTTTCGGAGCCCGCTGCTCGTCGCCACGACCCTGAGCATTGTCGGCTACCTCCTGTTCTGGTCCGACAAACACCTTCACGCCCGCAAAAAGCTGCAGGAAATATCCTGGGCCGATACCCTCCTCATCGGCATGGCTCAAGCGTTGGCGATCATTCCGGGGGTATCCCGGTCCGGTTCCACCATCACGGCCGCCCTGCTCCTTGGAATTGACCGGGTGAGTGCCGCCCGCTTCTCTTTTTTACTCTCGACTCCCATTATTTTCGGGGCCACGGTAATGAAACTCCAAAGCCTTTTTGCGGCCGGAGCGGGCGTGCCGGAACTCACGGCCATCCTCACAGCAGCGCTGACCGGCTATCTGGCCATCGCTTCCCTGATCAAGTTCGTGGCTACCGTCAGCTACAAAGTCTTTTTCTGGTACCGGCTCGGGCTCGCCCTCGTGATCCTGACGGTCTGGTATCTTCGCTAGCTGATAACCATTCCTTGCTGCAGCCCTCCGAAAGCTACCCGGCAGGCAAAGGCGCACAAGGCGGTACCTCCACTCACCCTGCGCCTTGGTCGCATGAGGACCGCTGATTGAGGTAGTGCGGTCTTTAGCGGCGGGTACCGCGACCGCCCCGACCAATGGCCTTCAGCTCCATTCCCTCAAAGGTGAGCGTATAATGGAAGTCTCGGGGACCCAGATTGTAGGTCCACTGCTCATCCTCCCGGTAGCGCTCTTCTGCGGTCGATCCGCTTTTCGCCTTACCTTTCCTGGCACTTGCGCCGCGCCTGATCTTTTCACGGAGCGCAGGCTCGCCGCAGCGCGAGAGAACCTCAACCTTGGTGTCGCCGATTTGCACCAGGTTCGACCCACACCGCAGCGATTCAACTGCTTCAAGAGCCAGGCCGTCTCCTGCGGAGCCAGCCAGCAGCAAGAGCAGCATCAAGATGAGACGGGATGTCTTCGACATGATCAGGACCTCAATGAGAGAACATTGCCAAACTCGGGTTGCACGGATCCTGCTTGACCGGCTAACACAAGGCCGGTGTCCGCTGAAGTTGTGCCAAGGTCTTGCTGGATTTGCTTATACCGCACGAAGCTGAACTTCAGCAATTATTTTGAGAGCAACCAAGCGATGGCTGGTAACCTTGATTGCCAGCCAATGACAATTCCGCTATGTTATCCGAACCCTGATGGGAATGGAGGAGGGGAACCGGCACAATCGTCTCTACCCGACAAGAAGGAAGTGCAGGTGATGACCAAAGAGCAGCAGGAACGATCTGAACAGGCTCACAAGCTCTATTGCGACGTCTGCGAAGAAAGCGGGCTAAAGGTTTCCTCTTGGCAGAATTTTGATGCCTGGAAGGAGTATGTGGACGGCAAGGTCAGCGAAACCGTCCTGAACGAGAAAGCTCAGGCAGAAGTCACTGAATTTGCAAGGAGTTTTGGAAAATACCTGGTCATCGAGAAGGAGGACCCAACTCCTTCCGATGATGACGAGAAAAAGGCACGCGCCAAACGTGCCAACCGAATCTATCGGAAGCTGTGTGAGGCAGCGGGCCTGACCCTCTGTTTCTTGAACAGCTTTGCCACCTGGAGCGATTTTGTGGAGGGCCGGATCACGGAAGCGGAGTTTCTGGAGCAGGCCAGATCGGAAGTCGATAAGATGGTGCAGGCTTCCCGGTAGTTTCTTTCGACTCAACCCCGGACCCAAATGACGGCCAGGCCGCCGGGAAGTGGTCAGGACCGGTTCCCCCGCACCCACCCTAACGGGCCTGGGGGAACCCATCGGATCGTTATGCCTTGCCCTTGATTTCCAGCGCGACCTTTCTAGCAAGTTCGGCACACCGCTTAAGGTCGTCATGAGTGGGGGCGAACTTTATCCGGATGCCGCCATCCACGATCTTTACTTTCATCTCCTCGAGGGCCTCGGTCATCACTCTTACCGCTTCTCCGCTCCATCCGTAGGAACCAAACGCAAAGCCGAGCTTGTCCGCCGGCCGCAATCCCTTCATGTAGCAGAGCATATCCGCCATTGTTGGCAGGATACCGTTGTTCAGGGTGGAGGAACCCAGGATGATGGCTTTGGAGTCCAGGATTTCCGTTATGACGTCACTGCGGTGGCTGATTTTCAGGTTGAGCACCTTGACGTCCACGCCCTCCTGGGCAAGGCCGTCGGCAATGGCAAAGGCCATCTGTTCCGTAGCCTGCCACATGGTATCATAGATGATTACCGCCTTGTCGGCGGCTTTCTGCCTGCTCCAGGTGTCGTAGGCCTCGATGATTCGGTCCGGATGACTGCGCCAGATGAGCCCATGATCCGGTGCGATCATGTCAAATTCGAGCCCCATCTTCTGCACATTGGCGAGCAGTTTCTGCACGAGCGGTGAATACAGGAGGAGAATGTTCGCATAATACTTGGCCGCATGATAGAGCAACTCACCCATGTTCACTTCGTCATCGAAACGCTGACTGGTCGCCCAATGTTGCCCGAAGGCATCACTCGAAATGAGCAGACGGTCCTCCTTGAGGTACGATAACATGCTGTCGGGCCAGTGGAGCATCCGGGTTTCGATGAACTGGACCGTCCTGGCTCCGAGGCTGATCGTATCACCCGTTCCCACAACCTGGAACGGCCAGTCTTTCCGGTGAAAGTGGTCGATCAGGGTTTTCTTTCCCATGGCCGAACAGATGAGCTTCTCCGGTTGAATCAGATCAATGATCTCGGGCGCCGCTCCGGAGTGATCCATCTCCATATGATTCATTACCAGGTAATCGATTTTCCGGGGATCCACAAGCCGCGACAGGTTGCAGATCAGATCCTTGACAAAAGGCTTCTTCACCGTATCAAATAATGTGATCTTGTCATCCACCACCAGGTAGGCATTGTAGGTCGACCCCTTCAGCGTGGAATAACCGTGGAAATCCCGGATATTCCAGTCCACCACGCCAACATTGTAAATCCCTTTCTTCAACTCCACCGGCTGCATCGTCTCTCCTCGTGGGCACACTCGACCAATTTCTACCAATTCTCGGCAAGGATTTCATAATGGGCCTGAGGATGAGCGCAGGCGGGACATTCGGGTGGAGCATCTTTGCCTTTGTGGAGGTAGCCGCAATTCAGACACCGCCACACCACTTCCGTGCTCCGCTTGAAGACCCGATCATTCTCGATGTTGGCGGCAAGGTCCAGATAGCGTTTCTCATGCTGCTTCTCAGCCACCGCGATGGCCTCAAAAATGGCGGCTATCTCATCGAACCCTTCGCTCCGTGCCACGCGGGCAAAGTCGGGATACATCGCGGTCCATTCGTGGTTCTCACCAGCCGCAGCGTCCTTGAGATTCTGCAGCGTACCGGCAATGATACCGGCGGGAAAACTGGCCTTGACCTCGACCTCGCCTCCTTCCAGCAGCTTGAACAAGCGCTTGGCGTGTTCCTTCTCCTGGTTGGCCGTTTCCTCAAAAATCAATGCCATTTGCACAAAACCGTCCTTGCGGGCCTGGCTCGCAAAGTAATTGTACCGATTTCTCGCCTGGGATTCGCCGGCGAAAGCCGTCAGCAGGTTTTTTTCAGTCTGGGTACCCTTCAAACTCTTCATGCAAATCCTCCTGAATTCAAATCGTTAGGGAACACATCCGGGAATGCTCTATGTCGTTGTGCTAAAGGTTTTTAAATAGCCACTGAATTCAGTCTGTCAAGACAACTCCCCACCAAGTCTTGCGGTTCCCTCCGGAAGAGTCTCCCATTCCACCCGGGATGATCGAGGCGGAATCGACCGTTGACTTTCCCGTGGCAGTGCGAAACACTATGGTGGCCACCTCGAAACAGGGGCGACATCTCCTTCTTAATCCGGAATGATACCGCATGATTTCCAGGAAACCTCTTTTTGCATGGGTTTTTGAGCGCCAGCGAGGATTGCAGGTGCTCCTGATCCTGCTGATCCTGGCAGCGATCCTGCTCCGGGTCTTCCCGTTAGAAATGCAGAAGCGGATCGTCAATACGGCCATCGGATTGAGGAATCTGAACGCCCTGTTTCTGTATTGCGGGCTCTATCTGGCAGCCGTGGTCCTGGCGGGACTCTTCAAGTACCTCATCAATCTCCTGCAAGGCTACCTTGGACAGAGAATACTTCTTCGAATGCGCACGCAGCTCTATGACCACATCCTCAGCCTGCCTCTTCCGTTCTTCCGCCGAACTCCCCCTGGCATGGTCATCGCCTCGCTCACTTCGGAACTCAGCGCCATCGGGGAGTTCATGGGAGGCGCCATCGCCGTCCCCATCATCAATGTGCTGACACTGCTCGCCTTCGCCGCTTACATGGCGTACCTCAACCCACTGCTCGCGCTCCTCAGCTTCTCCATCTATCCGATTGAAATCGTTATTATCCCCCTGCTTCAGAAACGTTTCAACCGCTTGAACCGCGACCGCATCGAGGTCACCCGCACCATGAGCAACGTCATTGGCGAGGCAGTTGCCGGGATGCACGAGGTCCAGGGGAACGCCGGGTATCAGCTTGAAAACCAGAAGCTGGGAGGCTCTGCTTCCCGCTTGTTCGAGATCCGTCTGAAAATGAACAACTTCAAGTTTCTGATCAAGTTCACCAACAATTTCTTTCAAAGCCTGGGACCCTTCATTCTGTTCATTGTCGGCGGCTACCTCACCATCCAAGGCCGGTTCGACCTCGGTGCGCTGGTGGCGTTCCTATCGGCCTATGAAAAGCTGTACGACCCCTGGAAGGAATTGATGGATTATTATCAGGGTTATCAGGACAGCAAGGTACGCTATCGGCAGATCATCGATGCGTTTGATGTGGCACCCGAGTTCCAGCGATTGCCCGAAGAAGATCGTGAGCCTTATTTGCTTGATGGCAGGATTGACGTGGAAGCGCTGTCCTTCATGGCCGACGGGCAGATCCGGATCCTCGATCAAATCTCCCTGGCCCTCCAGGCCGGCCAGCAGCTGGCTCTGGTTGGCCTTTCCGGAAGCGGCAAGAGTACCCTGGCCATGGTTGTCGGCCAACTGTACCATTACCGCTCCGGACACGTTTTGATAGGCGGCCGGGAGCTTCGCGACCTCACCCGCGTCGATGTCAGCCACAACATCGGCTTTGTCGCTCAGTATCCCTTCATTTTTGACGGGACCATCCTCGATAATCTGCTCTACGCCTGCCGGGCTCTCAGCTCGACGGGGAGCGACAAGCAACGACCGCTTCCCACTCGCGAAGAAATTTTCCAGGTGTTGGACAGGATTGCTTTTGCCGACGATATTCTCGAGATCGGGCTCAACACCCTTCTCACTCCCGAACACCATCCCCGCTTTGCCAGGCAGCTCATTGGGGTCAGAGACTCCTTCTTCCAGCGGTGGGAGCGGGAACTGGGTGGACTGGTTGATTTTTTTGATGCAAACCGGTTCCAACACCACACCAGTATTGCTGAGAACATCATCTTCGGGCATCCCAATCGAAAGCTTTACGAGTCGCAAGAGCTCACTCACAACGAGCTTTTCCGCAGGTTTCTCCATCAGGCCAACCTTCAGACCCCTCTGCTGGCCCTCGGAAAAGACTTGGCCGTGAGCACCGTAGATCTGCTGAAAGGGTTGGAGGCCGACGCATTCTTCTTCAAAACCAGTCCCATTTCGGCGGATGAGTTCGACTTTTACCGGGAGTTGGTGGATCGCCTGAGTCACGGTGCCAGAGAGCGCCTGCCGAGGGAGCTGGAAGACGCTCTGTTGGGGCTCGCCCTGCGATTCACCCCGGCAGTACACAAAATGGCATCCCTCTCGACCGGATTGGAAGAGCAACTCCTGCAGGCACGACAGGATTTCATGGCATTAATCACCAGGGAAGACCCGGAAGCAATCACTTTTTACCGCCCCGGTGAATATCTGTATGCCCACAGTGTCCTGGAAAATGTTATCTTTGGGCATCTCAGGACCGACCAGGCGGAGGTGAATGAGCGGCTGCGGCGGGTGGTCGTCGACCTCCTGGAAGAAGTCGGGCTCATCGACGATGTTCGGGAAATAGGGCTGGAGTTTCAAGTCGGCAGTAAAGGGGATCGGCTGTCGGGCGGTCAGAAGCAGAAGATCGGGATCGCGCGGGCGCTGCTTAAGAATCCCCACATTCTCATTTTGGATGAAGCGACGGCAAGCCTGGACAATGCTTCGCAAGCCCGGATCCAGCACCTGCTTAATGTCAAGCTCAAGGGAAAGCATACGCTGGTGACGGTGGTCCATCGCCTGGAGATGGTCCGCGAATACGATCTGATTGCGGTCATGAAAGCCGGCAGGATCGTGGAACTCGGCAGATATGAGGAACTGATGGCACGAAAGGGTCTCTTCTATGAACTCGCCCATGGATCGGGAGAGAGCTTCTGATTCGGATCCCGGTGGGAAAAGCCGCTGCGAGCTGGAGATCAACCTGGAAATTCTGCGGAAGGTCTCCATCTTTTCCACCATTCCCATTGATCGGCTGAAGCTCTATGCCTATCTGAGCAAACGGCTGAAGTATCGCGCGGGTGAGTTTGTCTTCCGCCACGGAGAAAGCGGCAACCTCGGGTACATTATCATCTGTGGCAGGGCTCAGGTCATCCGGGAAATTCAAACCCATTCCATCTTCCTCCATGAATTCAAAGAAGGCGATTTTTTCGGAGGCTTTGCCCTCTTTGCTGATGCCCCACGCCTTTTTTCCGTGAGGGCGGTAACCGATCTGGAATGCCTGACAATTGATCGTGAGACTTTCCAGAAGCTGATCGTGCAATCTCCCGAAGTCGGTGTAAGAATGCTTGAAATTCTGGTCAGGCGGGTCATCCAGATGGAAGAGAAGCTGTTGCAGGACCAATCCGTCGCCTGCCTGGTGCGATAGCGCCTGAACAAGGGAAAGCGATGGTGCCACCATCGTGAACCGGCCCTTTCAAGGAACAGGCGAAGGTTATGAATGAGTTGCTCATGCGGCTGCAGCGCGAGGCTGAACGGATTGCCTCAAAGCACCCGCCTCCGGAATTCTACATCCGTTTCAAGGCGCCTCAAGCCCTGGCCCGCAAGCTCTTTTTCACGAGTCCGGTGCTGGTGCGGCTGCGACGAATGGTCGAACCCTGTCTGCAGGAGGATCTGGGCCACGGGCTCTATCACAGTACCAGGGTGAGCCTCGACACCGCCACCCTGATCGCGGTGGAACTTGAAGCTGACCAGATCCAGCCCATCAAACGGGAGCGATTGATGCAGCTGGGACTGATTGGCGGCCTGCTGCACGACATTTGTCGCAATGAAGAACAGCACGCTGCGGCCGGCGCGCTGAAAGCCGCCAGGATTCTCCGCCGCTTTCCCCTGGGGGCGAGAGAAGTGCAGGGCATCTGCCGCGCCATCAGCAACCATGAAGCGTTCACCGCGCCCCTCCCCTGCGATCCTCCCTGGTGGCAGCTTATCAGCGATTGCCTCTACGACGCCGACAAGTTTCGCTGGGGCCCGGACACCTTCACTCATACCCTCTGGTACATGGTTGATCACCAGGGGATCACCCCGCAGGAACTCATCGAGAGATTCCCCTGGGGAATGACCGGCATTATCAATATTGCGGAGACCTTTCGCACGTCCACCGGGCGCCAGTACGGGCCGGACATCATCGAAACCGGGATTGCCATCGGTAAGGAGATCTTCCGCTACCTCCTGCAGCACTACAGGGATAATACACATGGACCATGACACTTCCAATGACACCATCACCGCCATCGCCGGCCTGACGGTCGGGCATGCCTCCCTTCCCGAGACCCCCAGTGGGTGTACCGTGATCCTCCCCAAGGGCGGCGCGCTGGCCGGGGTTGACGTCCGTGGCGGCGCTCCCGGCACCTACGGCACCGATGCACTCAATCCCGTCTGCCTGGTGGATCGCATCCACGGCCTGTTCTTTGCGGGGGGGAGTGCCTTTGGGTTGAGCGTAGCCGAAGGCTTGAAGCGATTCCTCGTGGAACAGCAGGTGGGCTTTGACACCGGTTGCGGTCTTGTGCCCATCGTCGCCGGGGCGATCATCTTCGACCTGGGCATCAACTGTTCACACCAATACCCGGACGCTGCCCTCGGCTATGAAGCCTGCCTGAAGGCCTCCCCGGAACCGGTGGCCGAAGGCTCCGTGGGGGCCGGCCGGGGTGCTACCATTGGGAAACTCTACGGATTGAATCGGGCCATGAAAGCTGGCTTGGGAAGCGCCTTCATACGGGCTCACAGCGGTTTGGAGGTGGGCGCGCTGATCGTTGTCAACGCCCTCGGGGATATCGTCGACCCCGCCCGCGGCCAGCTCCTTGCAGGGTGTCGCAAAAGCACGGTGAGCCGGGAGTTGATCGATTCGGAACGGGAACTGCATAAGCTGACGACCCTGGTCGGCTTCCAGGATGGTCAGCATACGGTGGTCGGAACAGTCGCCACCAATGCCAGGCTGAATAAGACTCAGCTCACCAAAGTTGCACAGATGGCTCATGACGGCCTGGCAAGGACTATCTACCCGGCCCATACCCTCTACGATGGCGACACCCTGTTTGCCTTGAGCTGCGGCGATCTGGAAACGGTCGAAGTGACCGTAGTCGGAGCCCTCGCAGCCCAGGTGACAGCGCAGGCGGTGCTGAGGGCCGTCCGCAAGGCTCACGCCCTGGGCAGCCACCTGCCAGCCTGCGAAGATGCCTTCAGCGGACGCGACAACCCATGACCCCTGGGATTAACCACCAGGAAAACCGGCAACACCGTAACCCGTAACTCGCAACTTCTCAGACAGGAAAAGCCGTGAAGAAGACCACCCTTTTTCGACATCTGGTTGACGCTCCGGAGATTCTCATCATGCCCGGTGCCCACGACGCGCTCAGCGCCAGGATTATCGCTCACGCCGGTTTCAAAGCCCTGGCAGTAGGCGGCTACGCGGTCAGCGCCGTCCATCTCGCCAAACCCGACGTCGGGCTGCTGACCCTGACCGAGATGGTGGACCACGTGGCGCGAGTGGTGGACGCCGCCGATATCCCCGTCCTCGCCGATGGTGACACCGGCCATGGCAATGTCACCAACGTGATCCGCACGGTGAGGGCCATCGAGCGCACCGGGGCCGCGGCGATGTTTCTGGAAGACCAGCTTTTTCCCAAGCGGTGTGGCCATATGGAAGGCAAAGCGGTCATCCCGACGGCTGAGATGATCGCCAAGCTCAAAGCAGCCGTCGATGCGCGCACGGACGAGGACTTCGTGATCATGGCCCGCACCGACGCACTCGCGCCCCACGGGCTGGATGATGCCATTGACCGCGCCAACCGCTACTGTGAGGCGGGAGCGGATATGATCTTTGTGGAAGCCCCGCGATCCATTGCTGAAATGCGGCGGATCACCAGTGAGATTGAAGCACCGACCATGGCCAACAACGTCGAGGGTGGAAAGACACCCTTCCTGCCAGCCCGAGACCTGCAGGCACTGGGCTATCGGCTGGTGGCCTTTCCCACTTCGGCCATTTACGCGGCATCGGCAGCCCTTGCCGGGGTAATGCAGGTGATGGCTGCAAGCGGCAGCACCGAGGGTTTCCGCGACCGCATGATGACGTTCGAAGAATTCAACCGGTTCATCGGTCTGCCCTTGATTCGAGACCTCGAACGGCAATATTATGACCCCCGGCTGCCCACTTCACCCCTGCAGGAAAACCGCCATGGAGGATAAAGACCGGATCATCGCCCAACTCACGAACGAGGTGGGGGCTCTGCGTTCTCGGGTGGCGGAGTTGGAAGCGACTGAGGCGGAACGTCAGCGGGTGGAACGGGAACTGCTGGAAGTCCTGGACGTTCAGGAAACCCAGACGGCCAGTCTCGAACAGGCCAACCAGAAGCTCGAGCAGGAAATCAGGGAGCGCAGCAACGTCGAAGAGGCGCTGCAGGAAGCTCACCAGAAGCTGCTGGATATAGTTGACTTCCTGCCCGATGCCACCTTTGTGATCGATGCCCAACGCCGGGTCATCGCCTGGAACCGAGCCATTGTGGCAATGACCGGGGTCGCGAAAACCGAGATCCTCGGACAAGGTGACTTTGCCTATGCTCTCCCGTTTTATGGCGAGCGGCGGCCAATCCTGATCGATCAGGTGTTCGACCGCAGCATCGATATCAACGCCAATTACGACTTCGTCAGAAAGCAGGGCAATACCCACTTCGCCGAGGCCCACGTCCCCATGCTCTACGGCGGCAAAGGCGCTTACCTCTGGGTCACTGCTTCCTCCCTCTATGATCGCAAGGGAAACCGGATCGGCGCCATTGAATCGATCCGCGATATCTCCGAGCATAAAGCGATGGAAGCAGCGCTGCGAAGCAATGCCGAAAGCATCAAACACTTCGCCTACTGCGTCTCCCACGATTTGAAAAGTCCCATTACCGGCATCAACGGCTTAACCCACCTGCTTCATCGACAGTACCGGGAACGGCTCGATGACAAGGGCAAGAAGTATTGTGATCAGATTATCAAGGCCTCGGAACAGGCCCTGAAACTCATCGAAGAGGTCAATGTCTACATCAAGACCCGCGAGATGCCATTGGATTTCGAGCTGATCAGCCCGAAGGACATTCTCCGAATCGTTAAGGATGAATTTGAAGCGCTGCTCAGCGTTCGGCAGATCACCTTTCGCGAGCCGGAAACCATTCCCGACATTGTGGCAGACCGGCTTTCCATTCTCCGGGTCTTCCGCAATCTGGTGGACAACGCCCTCAAATACGGGGGCGAAGAGCTCTCCGAAATCAGGATCGATTACCAGGATTCAGATGATTTCCACATTTTCCTGGTAATGGATGACGGGGTGGGTTTGAAATCCCAGGACGAAGCCAGGCTGTTCAGTGCGTTCCAGCGTGAAAGGACCTCCCGGGGAATCGAGGGTACCGGGCTTGGCCTGGCCATTGTACGGGAAATCGCCGAAAAGCATCAGGGTAAGGTCCATGTAGAATCAGAACCCGGCAAAGGCGCCACCTTCATTATCTATATTTCCAAGAAGTTATAGCAAAATTATAACAACCTGTCGGATCAGTGGGATAAGAAACCGCTCACCCGCTCTCCTTGCGAATCCTGCAGGGAAGATTTTTCAGGTTGGGTGTTCCGAATTCCTTGCCCAGTCTTGCCATGGAGGTGAGCATATTGAAATTCGACTTGCGCCATTCGTATTGCGCCGCCGCTGCTCCTTCCGGAAACCACCAGCCCAGGGCGGCGCTGACCACTCGGGGATGAACGATGTCGGTGACGTGGGCGATCTGCGTGATTTCCCCATACCTGGTTGCGACCACGACCCGATCACCGTCGCTGATCTCATAGGCAGCTGCGGTTTCGGGGTGAATTTCGACGAGCGGATGCGGCCGTTTCTCCCGCAGTCTTGCTACCCACCGGTAGGAAGAGAGGAGATAATATCGGCTCTTGGCACTGATCAAAATCAGGGGAAACTCGGGGTCGTCGGCTTCCGGCAGGCTGGTGAACTCGGGCAGCGGCTTCAGCTTGAGCTTCTCGCCGGTGCTGAGTTTCAATTCCACCTTTCCCGTCGGTGTGCGGAACCCCTTCGTTTCGTAGAGCCGGAACTGATCCGGCCCCTTTAGATAGCCCCTCGCAACGAATTCCGCATAGCTCAGCTTCGTCGGTTTCAATACCTCTTCAAGCAACTCTTCGAAATCATCATGCCAATATTCCACTGGCGAAATGCGCCTGCCCAATTCATTCAAGATCTTCATATCGGGCCAGCATTCTTCGGGCGGTTCCACCACCTTGGGCCGGGCGACGATCATGCCGTGACCGATACCGTAGTGGCCGATGTCGTTCATTTCATAGTGGTGGGCAACCGGCAGAACGATATCGGCCAGGGAGGCGGTGGGGGTCATGAAGATTTCGGCCACCGCGACAAAATCCAGGTCCATGAACGCCTGGTAGGTGGCAGGACTGTCCGCCCAGGCCACCAGCGGGTTGGTGCACATGCCGTAGAAGCCCCGGACCGGGTAGGGAACGCCGGTGAGAACCGCCCTGCGAAAATAGGCCGGCGCCACCGTCATGAGCCTTGGAATGACCCCGTGGTGGGCGCTGATCATGGTAATGCGCTTATCTGGCAGGAGGTCGGCGCGGACGAATTGTCCGAGGCTCATGAGGTTCGGCTCGTGCGCGTGGATATTGCCGCCGGGCACCTCGAGGTAGCCGCAGACGGCCATGAGGCAAACGAGGGACCGGGTAGCATCAAAGGCATGGATGTCATGTTCGATGGCGTTGCCCCACTGGAGCGCGGCTGGCTTGGCGGCAGCATACATGCGTGCGGCCTCTCGGAGTTGATCGGCCGGGACCCAGGTAATGGCTGCGACCGCTTCCGGGGTGTAGGCCTGCACGTGTCGCGCAAGCTCTTCGAAACCGCAGGTGTACTTCTCGACAAACTCGCGATCGTAAAGCGACTCGGCAATGATCACGTGCAGAAACCCCAGAGCCAGCGCCTGGGCCGTTCCCGGCCTGAGCTGCAGCCACCGGTCGGCCCTTTGGGCCAGCTCCGTCCGGCGCGGATCGACCACGATCAGACGCGCACCCCGCTTGAGTTGTTCCAGGGTGAGGCGGGCGATCTGTCCTTCTTCACTGGTGGAAAGAACGTTGCTGGCCCATGAGAGAATGAGCCTGGTCGGGTTGTGGAGATCGGCCACCGGATAGAACCCGCAGGTGTGGATGCCGGTGAGCTCCCGCGGCGCATGGCAGACATCCTGCGGGGCGATGACATTGGGTGAGCCAAAGACATTGGCAAGCCGAATCAAGACGAAGTGCTCCAATCCTTTGGGCATGCCCACCCCGAATCCGACCGCCCGCGCACCGTGCTGTTCTTTGATCCGAACAAGCTGATGGGCCGTCTCAGCGAGGGCGTCTTCCCAGGAAAGGCGCTGCCACTTGCCTTCGCCGCGCTGGCCGATACGTTTCAGGGGATAGCGCAGGCGGTTCGGATGGGTGAGACGATCCGGCGAGACGCGGCCCTTGAAGCAGGTGTATCCCCTGTTCAAATAACCGTCGGGGTCCCCTTTGACCTGGACAATCGTATTGCCCTCAACCCCGACCAGCAGCGCGCAGCCACCATGATCCATCCGGGCACAGTGGGTTTTGACCCAGCGAAGCGCTTCGGTCATGTGGTTCCAGCCTCCTCTTCGTAGATGGCGCCAATTCAAGCACAGAATTCATGGCATGGCACAGGGCAACCAGTTTCCATCAACTGGCCAGGCCATTCAACCCTTTTGTCATGGTCTTCAGGCATCACTCGCCGAAATCAATCCTTGCTTTTTGCTTCACTCTGCGCCGAGTTCGCTGCCCCAACCGCGGCCATGACTACGGGACTGCCATGACTCTGTTTCTCTGATTCTTGACATGGTCCTCAAGGCTCGATATATGTTCTCTTGGGTAGCGTCTGAAATGATCGACACTCCTCAGTATTTCCTTTCTTAACAAGGAAGGGAACCACGTTGTGACCATGGAAAGTTCCCTTGAATGGCAGGTGCTTTCCCGTGCTGGTCGCTGGTCGAAAATCAAATCATGAAGGAGGTTTTTGAAATGGCTGATTATTATGTCAACATTTACCTGGATGATGAAAAGCTCAAGAAAGTGGAAGCTGTGGGGCTTGGTGGTCAGATTAAGGAGATAGACGGTAAGAAAGCGATCCAGGTAGGTTTGAGCAAGATGGATCAAAAGAAACTGGTCAAGGGATTCCCAGATTTGAAGTTTGATGCTTCCAACGCGGGTACGCTTCCAGAGCAGGCGGAGAATACGCTTTTCGGATTCGTGCTGGATCTCAAGACGGTGGATGTAATGAAAGTCGCGATCATGAAGCTTTACAATCCCTTGGCCGGCAAGCCTCTGCGCTCAGCGACCTCGGCATGAGGCATCCTCGAGGGCAGTGCCGGCGAGAATCAGCGGTCAGATGGGCTCGTAACCAACAAGCTGGCCGCGCGAACCGACAAATCATGCTCCGCTGGAACGTAGTCTGCTGCTCAGACGCACCGATCAGTCATCCTGATACTCAGATTCAACGGAAGCACTACTACCACCAAGAATAGTGCACTCACCCTGAAGCTGCACGCTATTCTCTCTCTCATCTCCCCGTTCGAACAGTGATTTCCAACTCTGCGAAGCATTGGGGGGATTTACTGGTCCCAGCCTAACCGAGGTGAGGGGCCGGTTCCCCCAACAGGAACCGCTCCATTCTCCGTGCCTTTTGGCTCTCTTCCCTCGAAGGGGGGAGGATCGTGGAGGATACCGGATCGTAGCTGACGGCTGATCGCAGGCTGTGATTCTGCGCCAGCTGTTGGTCTGGGGAAACCACGAGGCACAATCCACCCTGGGTTCGCGGATCGCGATGGTCCGACATCTGGTACTAGACTCCCTCGCTCATTCCCCGGCGGCAACAAGGCTGCGCCTGTTTCCTTTCATGGTCGGAGGGCGATATCGCTCAATGCCCCCAATTCTATTCTCGGGCATAACCGCCATTAAAATCAGACAGCTGTGGCAGTGATTGCCGCAGGATATCGATACCTTCGATCTGTCTTCCCCAACTCTTCAACTTGACCGGGCTGGAAACATAATTCCCCCAAAGGCCGTCATTTCCGCTAGAATAGAGCGGTGTTTTTGCCACCACAATCGGTAACGAGTCAGCAGACGCCTGGACCGAAATCGTCTCGGATCTGCCAACTATCCGAAATCACCGGACCCAGCTGTTGCAGAAGCATTGAAAACCATTCATGAAGGATCAGCATCACCCCCAGGGAGGAATCGAGGATGCCCGATGAGCTAGTGGTCTGCAAATCATGTTCTTGCTTGTTCGACCTGGAATATCACATCACCGTTCTGGATGGTGAGCCCTGTGTGCTCTGTCCTAAATGTGGGCAGATATTCCATGATATTGAAAGATGCCCCAAGTGTGGACATGCCGAAGAAGACAAGGGTATGACGGTTGAGGACGGCGAAAAGGGAATGGTCTTCGTTTGCTCTCGTTGCGGCCATCGCTGGGGTGTAGAAGAGCCATACGCAAGAGCCTATCCCCCGGTCAAATGCGCCCATTGCGGAAGAGAACAGGATTTCCAGGAGACCCGCAGTGTGGGTTACCGGGAGTACTTCAAATGCAAGTGCGGTGAGGAGTGGGACGAAGCCAGATACCCCGAAGCATGCCCCCGATGTGGGTGCGATCCCAAGACCGAAGTGCCGGAATTCCACATAGAACCAGGCTTTTTTGTTTGTGGCTTTTGCAAGCGCGATTTCCCGTCACAAGACTACTGGACTGACTACTGGCGAAGCTAGAAGAAGGCGACCGCCGAGTTTGGGGCGAGCGACCATTCCGGCTCCGACTCTTCGTCGCTCGACCGCGTCAGGCCCTTGTGTTTCCATACGGTTCCCGCCCAGGCCACCGTCTCCGTCAGGGTATCCGGTGGCGTCGGGCTCTGATTGCATGGGCTGATGAAAGCAAATGAGTTTGACAAGACCACAGTGATTTCCTATAAGCAGGGGGACCCAGCAGGGAAACAGCCCGGTCAATCCGGTCTATTCTTCATTTCGAAATCAGCTCAGTCAGGTCAGGCTTCACCCGATTCGTTAGCATGTCATTGATGGGAGGGGTAGATGCGAAGGGCGGTCATCGTCGGTGCGGTGCGGACTCCGGTGGGCAGTTTTGGCCGGTCGCTATGCGATGTTGCTGCGGTGGAACTGGGGGTGATAGCCGTCAAAGAAGCTCTGCGACGGTTGCAGTTGCCGGTCGGCGAAGTTGACGAAGTCATCCTGGGCAATGTGCTCCAGGCGGGTCTGGGGCAGAACCCGGCCCGCCAGGTGGCCATCCATGCGGGAATCCCTCAGGAAATTCCTGCCTTTACCGTCAACAAGGTCTGCGCCTCGGGGCTCAAGGCCGTGATGCTGGCAGCCCAGGCTGCGCTCCTTGGCGACGCCGAGGTGGTGATTGCCGGCGGCATCGAGAACATGAGCCGGACGCCCCTCGCCCTTCCCCAAGCCCGCTGGGGCCAGCGGATGGGCAACGGCAAGCTGGTCGATCTGATGATCCTCGATGGCCTCTGGGACATCTTCAATGGCTACCACATGGGCAACACGGCTGAAAATATTGCTGCCAGGTTCGGCATCAGCCGCGGGGAGCAGGATGCATTTGCCGTTGCCAGCCAGCAGAAAGCCGAAGCTGCCATCAAGAGCGGTCGTTTTCGAGATGAAATCGTCCCCGTGCCGCTGCCGCAGCGCAAGGGGGAGCCAATTGTCTTTGATACCGATGAACATCCTCGCTTCGGTGCTACCCTTGAGGAGGTGGCCAAGCTCAAACCAGCCTTTAAACCCGACGGGTCCGTGACCGCCGGCAATGCCTCGGGAATCAATGACGGTGCGGCCATCCTGGTCGTCATGACGGAGGCCAAAGCTGCCAGCCTGGGATTGAAACCCATGGCGGTCATTCGGGCATATGCCTCCAGCGGCGTGGATCCGGCGATCATGGGCATGGGACCGGTGTCTGCCACCCGGAAAGCGCTCGCCAAGGCGGGCTGGACCGTTTCAGAGCTGGATCTCATCGAGGCCAACGAAGCCTTTGCCGCTCAGGCCGTTGCAGTGAACCGCGAGCTGGGTTGGGATCTCGGTAAAATCAATGTCAACGGGGGCGCCATTGCCCTCGGACATCCCATCGGTGCTTCGGGAGCCCGCATCCTGACCACCCTGCTCCATGAAATGGCCAGGCGCGATGCCAGGAAAGGATTAGCCACGCTTTGCATCGGCGGTGGCCAGGGTTCGGCCATGGCGGTGGAACGGCCGTAGGAGAGAGCCATCAGCTCTTGGCTGTCAGCGGTTGATGGTTGGCGGTTCTGGAGGGGAAGGCTGCCGGGAACAGGGGTGTTGTCTGCCGTTGTGCATGCAGTGGTCCCCATCACAGGGATGAGGAGGTGTTTGCCATGGGTTATGAGAATATTCTGTTCGAGGCAGCGGATGGAGTTGGGGTGCTGACCTTCAACCGGCCAAAGGCTCTCAATGCGCTCACCACCAAGACCCTCGAGGAAGTGAAAGAGGTTGTCGAAAGCATTGCGCTCGCTCGGGAGATCCGCGTACTGGTGCTCACCGGTGCCGGGGACAAGGCCTTTGTGGCGGGAGCTGACATTACCGGCTTCCAGACGCTGAATCCCCTGCAGGCCAGGCATTTTGCCGAGCTGGGGCAGGAGGTCTTCTTCAAACTGGAGCACCTGCCCCAGCCCGTGATTGCGTGCGTCAACGGATTTGCCCTGGGGGGAGGGTGTGAGATCGCCATGGCCTGCGATTTCATCTATGCCTCCGAGAAGGCTCGCTTTGGGCAGCCGGAGGTCAACCTGGGCTTGATCCCGGGCTTTGGCGGGACTCAACGGCTGGCGCGGATGGTGGGACGAGCGAAAGCCAAGGAGCTCTGCATGACCGGGGAGGCGATCGATGCCCAGCAGGCCAGGGAATTGGGGCTGGTGGCCAAGGTATTCCCAGCCGAGCAGCTCCTCGAGGAAACCCTGAAGGCAGCGAAACTGCTCGCCGGAAAAGCTCCGGGAGTGCTCCGCTCGATCAAGCAGGTGATCAACCGCGGTCTCGATGTGGATCTCAAGACCGGCTGTGCCATTGAGGCGGAAGCTTTCGGGCTCTGTTTTGCCAGCCAGGACGCACAAGAAGGAGTTTCAGCCTTTCTGGAGAAGCGCAAGCCCAACTTCAAAGGATCACTCACTGACTGATGTCCGAGGCGGGAGAAGGGATCACGGGTGGTGCCGCACCGCCCTCACGCCGGGGTCCCGAATCACCATTTGCCGCTTTCAGGGTTCCAGTTTCGGCCGAAGGAGGAAGAGCAAGATGAATTTTGAGCTGACGGAAGAGCAAAGGATGATCCAGGATATGTCCCGCAAGTTCGCCGAGAAGGAAATCAAGCCGATAGCGGCCGAACTGGATCGCACTCATCGCCATCCTGCCGAGATCTGTGCCAAGATGGGGGAGCTGGGGCTGATGGGCATCACTATTCCCGAGGAATATGGGGGAGCCGGGATGGATTACATCTGCTATGTCCTGGCCATGATTGAGATTTCCAAGGCGTGCGCGTCCTGCGGGGTAATCATGAGTGTGTGCAACAGCCTTTACAACTTTCCGGTCTTCGCTTACGGCACCGAGGAACAGAAGCAGAAATACCTGCGGCCGGTGGCCAGCGGGGAGGTTCTGGGGTGCTACGGATTGACCGAGGCCGGGGCCGGATCGGACCCCGCCAGCATGAAAACCATTGCCGTCCTGGATGGCGACGAGTGGGTGATCAATGGCGTCAAGCGGTTCATCACCAACGGCAACGTGGCCAGGTACTGCGTGCTGGCTGCCGTGACGGACAAGACAGCCGGCTACAAGGGCATCAGTTCCTTTATTGTGGACCTCGCCGAGACACCCGGGTTCAAGGTCGGAGTGGTCGAAGAAAAGCTTGGGATCAATGCCTCGGGAACCGCGGAGCTGGTTTTTGAGGATGCCCGCATTCCCAAGGGAAACCTGTTGGGAAAACCGGGGGAAGGATTCCGCCAGATGCTGACCACCCTCGATGGCGGACGAATCGGGATTGCTTCGCAGGCCCTGGGAATCGGACGTGCGGCACTCGAGGATGCGCTGGAATACAGCAAGACCCGCGAGCAGTTCGGTAAGCCTATTTCCTCATTTCAGGCGATTCAGTGGAAACTTGCCGACATGGCCACGCAGCTCGATGCCGCCGAACTCCTGACGCTACGCGCGGCCTGGCTGGAACAGAATGGTCGGCACTACGAGAAGGAAGCAGCAATGGCCAAGCTCATGGCTTCCGATGTCGCCATGATGGCCAGTCTCGAAGGGGTGCAGATCTTCGGCGGGTACGGTTACTGTAGGGAATACCCGGCGGAACGCCATATGCGCGATGCCAAGATCACCCAGATCTATGAAGGCACCAACGAAATCATGCGCTTGGTGATCGCCCGCAATGCGCTGAGGCAACGTTAGGTGATTGCTGCTCACTTCGTGGAAAGTTAAAGCCCTGAGAGTCGTTCGCGACGCTCAGGGCTTTTCCGCCAAGAAGCAAATGGATTGCGCAGGCAGACCAACGTCAATGGCAATTGTTTGCGGTGGGTTGCGGCTTCATCGCGCAGCCGGCTCAAGCCACCCGCCCCTGGTTCCTGCAAGGCAGGTCAGGCAGACCGCATCATGCGGCGCTCGCGCCGTTGGATTCGCTTGATAGCCTTTTTCTTCTTGATGCGTCGGCGTTCCCCCTTGGATAGGTAATAGTTGTGGCGGCGCAGGACAGGTTGGACGTTCTTTTGAAAGTCTTTACGGAGCTTGCGGATTTTTTTCTCAATACTTTCTTTGGTTTCGGCCTCCGGCATTCAGTTTTCACCTACCTTTCACAAATAGCCTTAATCAAGGTCTCAACCCCTTTGCTCAGAAAAGCATGACACCTAAACCCGTTTAGGTTCGAGCAAGATGACACGCTCCTGGATGGTACTGTACTGCCGGGCCGCCTGCATTGACCCAAAACTGAATAACCATATAACAAGATCGGCAAGATGGCAACAGGAATATTTGAGGTGGCCTCATCCGCTCGCTGATCAGGCTTCCGCAGCCGTGTCGTAGTGCGAAAAATGCATGCTGAAGGTTGCTCGACCCTGCGTTGCCGATCGCAGGGTAGTGGCATAGCCGAACATCCTGGAAAGAGGCACAACCCCACTAACAACCTGAACGGCCTTGCGGGCACTGATACTTTCTACCCGGCCTCGGCGAAGGTTGATGTCTCCCAGGACCTCCCCCAGGGACTCATCGGGGACCAGTACTTCGACGGCCATGTAGGGTTCGAGGAGGAGTGGCGTGGCCTGTTCGAAGGCCTGCTTGAAGGCCATGGAAGCGGCTACCCGAAAGGCCAGGTCGGTTGAAAAAGACTCGTGATAGCTGCCCCTCGACACCACCGTTTCCACGTCCACCACCGGATAGCCCATGAGCGGTCCGCCATTCAAGCCGTCCCGAATCCCGTCCTCGATGGCGGGTAAGAACGACTCCGGTATCGATCCATCGCTGATCCGGTGCACAATGGCATTGCCCACGCTTCGCGGCTGGGGGATCAGGTGCACTTCGACCATGGCATAGTGCCGGGCACCAGCGATTTCGCGGTCAAACACGCCCTGTGCCGAGGCTTGTCGGGAAACGGTTTCGCGGTAGACGACCTGGGGTCTTCCCGCATTGACCCCGACATGATAATCCCGCTCCAACCGACCCAGCACAATCTCGAGGTGCAATTCCCCCATGCCGCTGATGATTGTCTGGCCGGTATCGGGATTCTCACTGAAACGAAAGGTGGGGTCTTCTTCGGAAAGTTTGGCGAGAGAATCAAGCAGCTTTTCCTGGTCGGCCCGAGTGCGGGCTTCGACAGCAATCGCCATGACGGGCTCATAGGCGTCGATCGGTTCAAGAAGGATGGGATGCTTGGGGGAACAGAGCGAATCTCCTGTTGAGGCCGCTTTCAAACCCATCAGGGCGACGATATTTCCCGCACCCGACCGCTCCAGCCGATCCCGCTTGTTGGCATGCATCTGAAAAATGCGGGAAACCTTCTCGATTCCTCCCCGAGACACATTCAGTACCTCATCGCCGACCTTGAGCGTTCCCGAGTAAATCCTGGCGTAGGTCAGTTTTCGACCCTGGTCCATGAAGATCTTGAAAGCGAGCGCCGCAAATGGCTCCTGCTCGCTGCTGAGGCGCTGTTCCTGGTCCTTCGTCTGAGGATTGATCCCGGTGACCGGCGGGATGTCCTGGGGAGAAGGCAGAAAATCGACGATAGCATCCAGCAGGGGTTGGATGCCTTTGTTGCGCAGAGCCGATCCGCAAAGGACCGGGACCACCTTGAGTTGCAGAGTGAGTCGGCGGATGATCGGAATGAGGTCGGCAGCGGCAATTTCTTCGCCTTCGAGGTAGCGTTCCATGAGTTCTTCATCTGATTCCGCCAGCCTGGCCACCAGTTGTTCCCGTGCTTCCGCGACGGCGGGCATGAGCTTGGGATCGATCTCCCGGCAGGCAAACTCGGCTCCCAGTGTCTCATCCAGCCAGACAATCTGCTTTTGATGCAGCAGGTCCACAACCCCGCGAAAATCGGATTCATGGCCGAGCGGGAGCTGCAGGAGGAGGGGCTGGATCTGAAACTTCTCTGCTATCTGCCGGAGCACATTTCCATAATCCGCCCCGGTGCGATCCATTTTATTGACGAAGGCAATCTTGGGAACGAGGTACCGGTCGGCCTGATGCCAGACGGTTTCCGATTGAGGCTCTACTCCCCCCACCGCGCAAAACACCGCAATCGCACCGTCCAGAACCCGTAGCGAGCGTTCTACCTCAATGGTAAAATCAACGTGGCCGGGGGTATCAATGAGATGCAGTTCATGGTCGCGCCAATGGCAGGTGGTCACCGCCGAAGTGATGGTGATGCCTCGCTCCTGCTCCTGTTCCATCCAATCCATCACGGCCGTGCCATCGTGAACCTCCCCCATGCGGTGCGACCTGCCGGTGTAGTAGAGGATGCGCTCGGTCACCGTGGTCTTACCGGCATCGATGTGAGCTATGATGCCAATATTGCGAAAACTTCCTAATCGCGATCGTTCTGCCATGACTCATTCCCGTCGCGACGCCGGGTGAGGCGTCGTCAGCGCTGGATTTAAGTATCAGGCGTTACTCTATATGGGATTCCGGCCAGGGTGTCAAGGTACGGCGGATCTGCGCACGGCTCCGACACGAAATTCCAGATCCTGCGAAGAAGCAGACAGTGAGCCAAATCAACGAAAGATTGGTCAAAATTTGGCGATAATGGAAGAGAATGTCAAATAATCCATCGCTCCTGCCGTTCCTCCCTGTCAAAAATCAGACATCCTATTCTCAGATTATTCCAGCGATCCCACCGGGGCCTTGCCGAGGTTTTGCTTCTCGTGAGCGGCCGACAGACTGGCGTCATTCTCGCCATTATCCCCGAAAAACCTCCCTTATCACGTTTGCCAGGATTCCCCCCCCCTGCTAAAAGGTCCCGTCCTAACACTCTTACGGTTGATCCGCGAGGGCGATATTGGATTCCTTTGAAAATGAGGAGAACCAGTATGGCGCCTGATTCCAGATTCTGGAGGCACCAGCTGGGGGACGCAACAACCAGTCTTTGGCGAAATTTGCTGAAGACCAGCTTAATGGTTTTTCTGATGATTGGTTTTTCAACAGACACACTTCAAGCAAGGACGGAACCCGTTGAGGGCTCCACGGAGGGGAGGACCAGCCATTTCTTCCATCACGGTTGGCCTTATCCAAGTGATTCCATCCCTTTGATGTCCTTGTTCCCGCCAGATCCACGCAACACTCCCCCTGCTGGTCGATGGAGTAACAGGATTCAGATCCATATTCCGAATCAACCGGCTATTAATCAATACATCCGCTTCTACACGGGACAGGGCCGACCGACCTTTGAAGATGCACTGGTGCGGTCGCGGCGATATGTTCCGCTCATGACAGAGATTCTCGACTTGTACGGCGTGCCGGCGGATATGGTTTCCGTGGTATTCGTGGAGAGCTGTTTCAAACGGCATGCCTCATATGGAGGAGCGGTTGGGTACTGGCAACTGTTGGCGGCGACAGCCCGTTCCCTGGGGCTGCGAGTTGACCGCTGGGTGGATGAGCGAAAAGATCCCATCAAATCCACTCAAGCTGCCGCCAAATACTTGCGCTCGCTTTACGACCAATTCGAGTCATGGCCTCTGGCACTAGCTGCCTACAATGCGGGAGATGCTTCCGTAGCCAATGCCACGAAAAGGTATCGAACGAGCGATTTCTGGGAATTGTCCAGGCGGAGAGCGTTACCAGGCATCACCCGAGCATATGTCCCCAAAGTCCTGGCCGCTATCCAGATCATGCGTGAGCTGGAAGCTCATGGGTTCGAGTACTCTCGACATTATCCTGTTAACGGCTTTGAGTCGGTTGCCATCCGTTCGCCGTTGCGGCTTGACCAGGTGGCCAGGTGGCTCGAAGTTCCCGTAAGTCATCTACAGGACTTGAACCCTTCTCTGCGTTTGGACCGTTTACCCCCTGACTGTGGGGTCAATTTGAACCTGCCTTCCGGAGCCGGAGACAAATTTGCTCTGGCCTATGAGCGCTATCTCCGGAAGTAGCGAAGAGTATTTGCCGCCCCGCAGGTCAACCTGGGGAGTACCACTGAGTGGGTGCTCACGATGAGTATTAGGATGCTGGCAAGGGAGCTCTACCGGGTCATGAAGGACGCAGAACACCTGGAAAAGGAGCTCCATGGCCTGGTTCCCGGAGCGCTGCAACGCGCGGAACTGGAGCGAAAACTCCTCGAAGCGCGTGCAGAAGAACGGCGGATCAAGAAGATGCTGGATGGAGCAAAAGCAGATTGACCGGGGCGGGAGGCTGGTGTACAGCCCTCCCGCCCACCTTCCGTTCGTCTGTGCGAATCCTCAGAAAAGAAAAAGCAGGCCATAACAGCCCGCTTCCTCGAGATTGCTTCGCTATTTCCGGCAGCAGGTTCCCATTGCTTTATTGCTGCCGATTATTGATGGCTCTTGACTCGCGACCTTCACCCACCAGCGGAAAACGCCAACTTCCTCTTACTGTCGTGAGCGTGATTCAGTCAGAACTCGAACTTTCCGTCTTCTTTGGGTTGCTTTCGGTTTTCGTTCCTTCCGCGCTTTTGGCGGCCGACGTGCTCTGGTTTTTGCCCGCGTAATCGGTCACGTACCAACCTGAACCCTTGAGGTGAAAAGTACTCATCGAAATGAGCTTATGCAGCTTTCCCCGGCAGTGCGAACACTCGCTGAGAGGGGGATCGGAAAACCTTTGGATGGCTTCCGTCATCTTTCCACATTTGGTACATTCGTATTCGTAGATTGGCATGGCAAAACCCTCCGACTTATATCTCCGGCAATATGGTGGAACCACTTGTGGTTCATTCGAGAACGAAAGCATTATAAGGTAGCCACCTTGCTTGTCAAGGTCTGACTCTCGTATTTGGGCAATTGTCAGGGCGTGAGCGGCGCCAGCTGCCCATTCACTACCTGAAAAAGCATATAATCGCGATCTACCTGGCCTTGCGGAGAGAACGAATAGGTCCCGGTCACGCCTTCGAAGCCGCGGACCTGGAACAGATTATTGAGCAGGACCGTGCGATCCTGGACATCACGTCCAAAGCCCTCGCGTGCTTCGAGGAACAACCGGAGCGCATCGTAAGCCTGAGCCTCGAGATAGGACGGCGAAGTACTGTACTTAGCTTCGAATTTCTCCTGAAACTCTCTGGCATTGGGCTTCTGGCTGTCTATCATATAAGGGGTTGCGAAGATGGCCCTTTCAACATATACCCCCCCGGCCTGCACCAGCGGCGCCTCTCCCCAGAGGTTTGTTCCCAGGAGCGTGACTCCCACCACATTGTTATAAGGAAGCTGCGGAGCAATGAGGGCAACGGTTTGCACCTGATCAGGAATGAACAAGGCGTCAAAGGGGGTGGTTTCAACCCCTGAAGGAGGACTATTCTTCTTGGCAATGGTGAGCAGCTTTTCCAGGGAAGCCCTGAAATCGGTGGTCTTATCCTTATAGGATACACTCGCCAGGAGACTGCCCCCGGCTTCCTTCACCGTGTCAGCAAAGATCCTGGAGAGATTCTGGCCGTAACGATCATCCGGGTAGAGCACCGCGAACCGGGTGAAACCAGATTTGTCCATACAGTAACGCACAAGCGTCCGAACCAGAGCTTGATTGTCAATAAAAACGTGGACCATGAATTGCCCGCTTTCCGTCTCGGCGTCCTGCTGGGTCAAAGCCAGGAGCGGGATGCCGTATCGGTTGGCGGCAGGAGCCATGGCTTTAGCCGATTGGACGCCCAAGGGCCCGATAACTGCCAGAACGCCGTCATCTCGCGCCAGCTGTTCCAGGGATTTGGCTGCCAGGCCGGCTTCCGTCGGGGCTTCCCGGATGATCAGTGTCAGGTGCCGGGCGGGGTGGGTCTCATTCCATTCCTCAGCAGCCAGATTCAAGCCCTTCAAGACCATATCGCCATACTTGGCGTACGGGCCATTGAGCGGCACGAGGACCCCGACACGGTCGGCATTCACGGGGCCAGCAACCACTGACGGCGGGGCGGCGGGGGGGGGAGGGCCTTTGGTGCCGGTCCGCATTTCAGCGGCCAACGGGTGAGAGGGGTTGCGACTCAAGAGCTCGGTCAAACCCTGCCGGGCCGTTTCCGCCTGGCCTGCCGGCAAATCGAGCTGGGACAAGCGGTAGTAGAGAAAGGCTTTCATGAAGTCGGGTGGGTTCTTTTTCAAGAGCCGCTGAACGGTCCCTGCGTCGGCGCCGTCGAGGAGGCTTACCGTAGCCTGGGTGAGGGACTTCTTACCCTCAGGCGAACGGGCAAGCCCAAACCCGGCGGTGAGCCACTCAAAGCCGGTGCTGATGTCGCCATCGCTTCCATAGACCTCCGCCATGAGGGTGCTGAGGCCTATCTGGACGTCAGGCTGACCGTTGGCGGCATCCCACAGGGGCATGGCCTCTTTTACGGCCGCCTTTTTCTTGCCAGCCAGAACAAGGGCTCGGAGGCGGTCCAGCTTCGCCTGGGCAAGGCCATCCCAGCTGGGATAAGCATAAATGAGATAGTCAAAGAACTGCAGCGCTCGTTCCGTCTGCTTCTGGTCCAGATAGACCGTGCCAATGGCATGATACGACCGGGCGGCGACGGCATGATTGGGATACTTGTGGATGATCTGTTCCCAGGAGGCAACAGCAGCGTTGACATTACCGGCCTTACGGGCCTTTTCGGCCTGCTGCCACAGAGCATCGGCTTCAGCCGGGGTGCCAGGGGTGAGCCTGGGTGCGGGCGTCATATCGGCGGGCTGCTGAGGAAGCACCGCACAGTTCGCCAGGAACCCCAGCGCGACGATAGTCAGAGCCCACAATCTGATCTTGTCCATAGCATGCCTCTTATGAATGGGTTTCCATCCAAAATGCTCAGGGCCAAAGGTGAACATCTATAGCGCAAAACAGCAAAGGGCACACCATAAATCTGTGTGCCCTAAGGATTCAGTCAACCGGCACTCCCGGCAGGCGCGCCCTCCGGGGGTCACGGCGTTCATCCGAAAATTGCCATTTCCAGCCGAAGACGAGGAGTTCGGTCTACCTGGTCAATCGCTGGTGCAGAATCCTCACACCGCCCCACTGCAAACTACAACCAGGAGTTCACGGACAAGCCCCCGGGGAAACCGTTTCCCGAGTGTTCCTCTATTTATCTTTAACCTCTTGGAAATCAGCGTCCACCACATCATCATCGGGCTTCTTCCCAGCATCGCCGGCTTCCTGCTGGCCGGTTCCCGCACCGGCCCCGGCAGCCTGTTGTTCGGCGGCCTTTTTGTAGGCTTCCTCGGCGAGTTTGTGAGAAACGGTGGTCAGTTGCTCCATTTCCCGCTGGATCGCTTCCCGTTCCGAACCTTCCATGGCGCGCTTGAGTTGCTCGATCTGGGCCTCGATGTCCTGCCGGGTTTTGGCGTCGATCTTGTCGCCCATATCCCGGAGGGTTCGCTCAGTACTGTAAATGAGGGCGTCGGCATGATTCTTGGTCTCTACCAGTTCGCGCTTCTTCTTGTCTTCCTCGGCGTGAATCTCTGCTTCCTTGACAAATTTCTTGATCTCGTCGTCTGAGAGACCGCTTGAGGCCGTGATCTGAATCGACTGTTCCTTCTGAGTGGCCAGGTCTTTGGCGGAGACGTGGACGATGCCGTTGGCGTCGATGTCGAATGTCACCTCGATCTGCGGAATGCCTCTTGGCGCCGAAGGAATTCCCACCAACTCGAATCGGCCAAGGGTCTTATTGTCCATGGCCATTTCCCGTTCCCCCTGAAGGACGTGGATGGAGACCGCGGTTTGATTGTCGGTCGCGGTTGAAAAAATCTGACTCTTACGAGTGGGAATGGTGGTGTTGCGTTCGATGAGGCGCGTCATCACCCCGCCAAGGGTTTCGATCCCCAGCGAGAGCGGCGTCACATCCAGGAGCAGAACATCTTTCACCTCACCCTTGAGCACCCCGGCCTGAATGCCGGCACCGATGGCCACCACCTCGTCGGGGTTGACCCCCTTGTGCGGTTCCTTGCCGAAAAACTCCTGCACCTTCTGCTGGACGCGCGGCATCCTGGTCATCCCCCCCACCAGAATGACCTCGTCAATGGCGCCCCGGCTCAGGCCGGCATCCCGCAGGGCCTGCTCCATTGGGGCTCCCAGACGGTCGATGAGTCCCTCCACCAGAGACTCCAGCTTGGCCCGCGTCAACTTGATGTTCATATGTTTGGGGCCGGAGGCGTCAGCCGTGATGAAAGGCAGGTTGATTTCCGTTTCCATGGTGGTGGAGAGTTCGATTTTGGCCTTCTCCGCAGCCTCCTTCAACCGTTGCAGCGCCATTTTGTCACTGCGCAGGTCGATCCCATAGTCCTTCTTGAACTCGCTCGCAAGCCAGTCGATCACCCGCTGGTCAAAATCTTCCCCTCCCAGGTGGGTATCGCCGTTGGTTGACTTGACCTCAAAGACCCCGTCTCCAATTTCCAGAATCGAGATGTCGTAAGTTCCTCCGCCCAGATCAAAGACGGCAATCTTCTCGTCCTTCTTCTTGTCCAGGCCGTAAGCCAGTGAGGCGGCAGTGGGCTCATTGATGATCCGCAAGACTTCCAGTCCGGCGATCTTGCCGGCATCCTTGGTAGCCTGCCGTTGACTGTCATTGAAATAGGCGGGGACCGTGATAACCGCTTCCGTAACCTTTTCGCCCAGGTAGTCTTCAGCCGTCTGCTTCATTTTCATCAGAATAAAGGCGGAAATCTCGGTCGGGCTGTAATCGCGACCGCGAATTTGCAGGTTGGCATCGGAATTGGGAGCCTTTACGATCTTGTAGGGCAAAATTTTGACATCCCCTTGCACTTCCCTCGAGTCATATTTCCGACCTATCAGCCGCTTCACCGCAAAAATGGTATTCTCTGGATTGGTTATGGCCTGGCGTTTGGCCACCTGGCCCACCAGGCGTTCACCGCTTTCGGTAAATGCCACCATCGAAGGGGTTGTGCGGCCGCCTTCAGCATTGGGAAGTACTTTGGCCTCCTTGCCTTCCATGATGGCCACCACCGAGTTGGTGGTTCCGAGATCGATGCCAATTACTTTGCTCATAGGGATTGCCTCCTTATCAGGGATATTTTCAAATCTGCCAGTCGTGCAAAAAGGACACTCTCAATCATCTCAGTTACAGGCCGTCATTCGCCCGCCGAAGAGGGTTACTGCGGCGCTTTGGAGACAATCACCAGGGCCGGGCGAACAAGCCGGTCACGAAGGGTGTAACCCTTCTGCAATTCCTGGACTACGGTATTTTCGGGATATTCTGAGGACTCCTGCTGCATGACCGCCTCGTGGTAGTTAGGATCGAAGACTTTGCCCACCGCTTCGAAGGAGGAGCAGCCGAAGCGGCCCAAGACGTCAGTGAAGCCTTTGAGCGTCAGTCTCACCCCATCAACCAGGCCTCTGCCTTCAACCTCCTGCTCACTATGCTGCAAGGCACGCTCTAGATTATCGATAACGGGAAGGAGCTCCCGGATCAGCGACTCATTGGCAAAGTTGATCCCATCCAGCTTTTCCCGTTCCAGCCGTTTACGGGTGTTTTCCATCTCCGCCGCCAGGCGCAGCACCCGGTCCTGGAGTTGCTTGAGCTCTTCTTCGTGGTTGACCTGGACATCCTCACTCACCGGGGCCTTGTCTTCTGAGGCAACGGGAAGCTCCACCACTTCGGCGCCCACCGCTTCCTCACCCTTAGATTTATTCTCATTCGGGTCGTACTTTACCACCATCTGCCCCTGCCTCCTCTCGCAGTCAATAGGCCCACAGCCCACCCCTAGGCTCCCTCCGGCTCCTCCAGCAGCTGACTCAACAGACAGGCTGTAAACTCCACTACCGGAATGATGCGTGAATAGTCCATGCGCATGGGACCGATCACGCCAAGGACTCCGAGCTGGGTGTCTCCTCGCCGATAAGGAGAAGATATCAGGCTGATCTCCTGGAGTTCCTTCAGTTCACTTTCGGGTCCCAGGACGATACTCACTCCCATGGTCGTCTTTAAGGTCATATCAAGCAACCGGATGATTCTTGACTTTTCCTCAAAGGCTTCCAGAATCCGGCGCATCCTTTCGACATCCGCAAACTCGGGGTTATTGAAGAGGTTCGTCTGTCCGCCAATGTAGACGTCGGCATCTTCGAAGGTCTTCTGAAAGGCGCGCTCAGTGATTGCCAGAGCCCGTGAATAGAGCTGATCGAATAAGATTTTCTCGTTGCGCATCTCCTCCAGGAGGCGCTGCTTGATCTCACCCAGCGGCACATCCTCGAGCAGTTCGTTGATATATCGACCGTATCGGTCCAGTTCCTCCTGGCTGATGTCCTCATCCAGATCCAGGAAGCTGTGATGGGCCATTCCCGCCTTTGAGATTAAAATCACCGCAACGTGATTGAGTCGCAAGCGGATGAACTCGATGTGTTTCAGGCGTGTCGTGTGGAGTCTGGGCCAGAGCACTACTCCCGCCTGTCCACAAAAATGGGAGAGAATGTGCGAGGTCCGGCGCAGCAGTTCCGCAATATCCCCTTGAAACTCATTAAATGCCTGCCGAATGAGGGCTCGTTCTTCCTCCTGCAGCTGTTTGAATTTCATGATGCCGTCGAGGTAGAAACGCAGCCCCCGGTCCGTTGGCACGCGCCCGGCCGAAGTGTGCGGCTGGCAGAGCAGCCCCAGATCCTCCAGGTCGGCCATTACATTCCGAATGGTTGCCGGGCTGACCTTCAGACCATAGCGTTTTGAGATCGCGCGAGATCCAACCGGTTCACCACTTTGAATGTAATCATTGATTACTGCTTCAAGAACCTGCTGGTCGCGCTTGGAAAGATCAATCACCGAATCACTCACTCCACAAGCCCAGTTAGCACTCTTCCCAAAAGAGTGCCAGCGTAACCTAGTGATGAACGCTTTGGTTGTCAATACATCTGCGCAGTTGTCGGCAAGAATTAAGCGGAACCGAATGGATGGAGCGATAGCGGTAACCCGCAAATAAAAAAAATGGTTTTTGCCCATTATCGCTCTTGCATTGTGAACCATTAGCTGCTATTAAGTCATCTGTTGTTCATGCCCCATCGAGTGTGGCTCCGTATGACGGGCCAATGAAGCTGCCAGCCGGTGTATCTTCCAGGTAGCGGACGATTCCTTGTTTGTGAAATTTGTTTTGTCGTTTTTTCCTTGACAGAGGTAGCGTCGTTTCTATAATGCCGACCCTATCTGAAAGGGGACGGATGAGAGTGAACACTATGGCGGGAGGGAACGAGATCACTTTTTAGAACCACTACAGGGTGTTTGAAGTAAACCGGTCGGGGTAGATTTGAGTTCCTGTTCTTCCGTAAGCTCGAGAAACAAACGCCACTTCCCAAGCGAACCTCCGAATAGACTGCAGCCTGAACCCCACGATCCCAAGCCATTGGTAATATTGACACGGAAAGAGCGCTGAAGACCAGACGTTGCGGTTGGGTTTTCGGGTCGAGCATGAAAGTTTTCAGCAAACCATGAACCGCTTCTGTACAGGAAAGGAGGTGCGAGGAACACCTGGCAATTTAGCCCCAGTCTTCAGAGGAGATGGACACGTCATAAGTGGAAACTTTTGGAGGAGATGAAAACTATGCCAAGTTATGTGATTCTGGAAAAGTGCGATGGCTGCAAAGGGCAGGATAAGACCGCATGCATGTATATCTGCCCCAATGACCTGATGGTTCTGGACAAGGAAAAAATGAAAGCCTTCAACCGGGCTCCGGAAATGTGCTGGGAATGTTATAATTGCGTCAAGATTTGCCCCCAGCAGGCCGTTGATGTGCGTGCTTATGCCGATTTCGTCCCCATGGGAGCCTCCGTGGTGCCCCTTCGTGGTTCGGAAGACATTATGTGGACGGTCAAGTTCCGCAACGGCAACATCAAACGCTTTAAGTTCCCCATCCGCACCACCGCGGAAGGCAAGGCTGAGCCCTTGGGAGGTTTCGAGACGGGTACGGATGACATCAAAAGCCCGGTGCTTTGTACCGAACCCGCTTCAACTGGCGGCAAAGAGCTTCCAACCCTGAAGAAATAACCCTAAGGAGGTGATGATATGGCTAATTTTGAAACCGTAGTAGTCGATACCGATCTCCTGATCATTGGCGGCGGCATGTCTGCCTGCGGCGCCACTTTTGAAGCTGCTTACTGGGCCAAGAAGAACGGACTGAAGGTGGCCGTGGTCGACAAAGCCGCCATGGACCGCTCCGGCGCTGTGGCCATGGGTCTTTCGGCCATCAACCAGTACATTGGGTATGCCGCGGGCGACAATACTCTCGAAGACTATGTCAAATACGTCCGCCAGGACCTCATGGGCATTTCCCGCGAGGACCTGGTCTATGATATTGCCCGTCACGTTGATTCCTCCGTCCATCTCTTTGAAAAATGGGGCCTTCCCATCTGGAAAGACGACGCGGGCAAGTACGTGCATGAAGGCCGCTGGCAGGTCATGATCAACGGCGAATCCTACAAGGTCATTGTGGCTGAAGCCGCCAAGAACGCCATGAATCAGGCCGGTTTCACCGACTGGCTCTATGAGCGCGTGTTTATCGTTGAGCCGCTGATGGATGGTGACACGTGTGTGGGGGCCGTGGGCTTCAGCGTACGTGAGGAAAAGTTCTACGTTTTCAAGGCCAAAGCCACCCTTGCCTGCATGGGCGGCGCCGTTCACGTCTTCCGTCCGCGCTCCGTCGGTGAAGGTCTTGGCCGCGCCTGGTATCCCCCCTGGAATGCCGGTTCCACCGCCTACTTCACCATTCGTGCCGGTGCTGAAATGACCTGCCAGGAAGTGCGGTTCATCCCCGTCCGCTTCAAGGATGGATACGGTCCGGTAGGCGCCTGGTTCCTCCTTTTCAAATCCCGTGCCACCAACGCCATGGGCGAAGAGTACATGGTAACTCGCGCCGATGAGCTGCCTCAGTGGGCTCCCTACGGTCTGGCCAAGCCCATCCCCGCCAACCTGCGCAACTGGCTGGGCATGGAAGATGTCATGGCCGGCAAGGGCCCCATTTACATGAGAACCGAGGAGGCCATTGCCAACATCGCCGCTGCCTACAAAGACGATCCCAAGGCCTTCAAGAGGAAGATGAAGGAACTGGAATCCGAAGCCTGGGAAGACTTTCTGGATATGACCATCAGTCAGTCTCTGTTGTGGGCTGGTTCCAACATCCAGCCGGAAGAGAAGTCCTCGGAAATCGCTGCGGCTGAGCCCTACTTCATCGGCTCCCACTCGGGTGCTTCCGGCGCCTGGGTATGCGGTCCCGCAGATGTCATGCCTGCCGACTATAAGAAGCAGTGGGAACCCCTTGGGGTTTACAACCACATGACCACCGTCAAGGGCCTCTTCACTGCCGGTGATGGTGCCGGCGCCTCGAGCCACAAGTTCTCCTCCGGTTCCCACGCCGAAGGCCGCATCGCTGCCAAGGGTGCCATTGCCTACATCCTCGACCACAACACGGCGCCCAAGGTGGATGATGCAGCCGTCAACAAGATGAGGGAGGTCATCCTGGCACCTATGGCCCTCTTCGAGCAGCATGTGGCGATGTCCAGTGATCCCGATATCAATCCGAACTTCATCAAGCCCAAAATGTTCATGTTCCGGCTCCAGAAGATCATGGATGAATACGTTGCGGGCGTTTCCTCCCAGTTCACCACCAATAAATCTCTTCTGGAGAGAGGTCTCGAGCTCCTCACCATGCTGAAGGAGGATTCCGCAAAGCTGGCCGCGGCCGATCTGCATGAACTGATGCGCGCCTGGGAGAACACCCACCGGATGTGGATTGCCGAAAGCCATTTGCGCCATGTGCTGTTCCGCGAGGAAAGCCGGTGGCCGGGCTACTACTACCGCGCCGACTTCCCCAAAATGGACGAGGCGAACTGGAAGTGCTTCGTCAATTCCGTGTGGAATCCCAAGACGGGTGAATGGACCATGAAGAAGGTGCCGGTTGTCAACCTGCCCGTTTAACCTGAACCGCTGATATGACTGACCTCCAGGTGCATTATTGCGCCTGGAGGTGTTTTTTTGTCGAGTGCCCTGTTGAACGATTCCTCTATTTCACGAGAGGGACTCGGGTGCGTGACCATGGATTGCCCCACGTCACCACCACCCGGTCCAACACTTTACAATAAGGAGAACGAAACATATGGCAGAATTGATCCCCCCTCATGGAGGAAAAGGCTTGACCTGCTGTCTGCTCGAAGGCGCCGACCGGGAAGCTGAACTGAAGAAAGCACAAGGTCTCAAGAAAATCACCATCAGCCCCCGGGAAAAGGGCGACCTGATCATGATGGGCATCGGCGGGTTCAGCCCCCTCACCGGTTTCATGACGAAGGCCGACTGGAAGGGTGTTTGCGACAATTTCCTGCTGGCTGACGGTACCTTTTGGCCTATTCCGGTAACCCTTTCCGCTTCCAAGGAAGACGCTGCTGCCATCGCCAGCGGGGAAGAAATCGCGCTGTTCGATCCCGAGCGCAACGAGTTCATGGCCACCATGAAGGTCACCGAGAAATATGAAATGACCGAGGCCGACAAGAAGTATGAATGCGAAAAGATCTACATGGGCGAAGGCACCAAGACGGCCGAGGAGTTTTGGAAAATCGCCAAGGACGACCATCCCGGCGTGCAGATGGTGATGCAGCAGAAGGCGGTCAATCTGGCCGGCCCGGTCAAAGTACTCAGTGAGGCCGAATATCCCAGCCAATATCCCGGCGTTTACATGAGACCGGCCGAATCCAGAAAAATTTTTGCGGAACGTGGATGGAATGAAATAGCTGCTCTTCAGCTGCGCAACCCCATGCACCGTTCCCACGAATACCTGTGCAAGATCGCTGTTGAAGTCTGCGACGGCGTGTTCATTCACTCCCTGGTTGGCAACCTCAAACCCGGCGACATTCCCGCCGAAGTCCGCGTAAGATGTATTGACGCTTTGGTTAAAAACTACTTCGTCGAGGACAAGGTCCTCCAGGGCGGGTATCCCTTGGATATGCGCTATGCCGGTCCCCGTGAAGCCCTTCTTCACGCCACCTTCCGCCAGAACTACGGGTGCTCCCGCATGATCATCGGCCGCGACCATGCCGGCGTGGGCGATTTCTACGGCATGTTCGAAGCTCAGACCATTTTCGACAAGATCCCCAAACCGGCAGGCGGGAAAGCCCTGCTCTGCACACCGCTCAAGATCGACTGGACCTTCTATTGCCATAAATGTGACGGCATGGCGTCCCTCAGGACCTGCCCCCACGGCAAGGGAGACCGTGTTCTTTTGAGCGGTACCGCCCTGCGCAAAGGTCTCTCCGAAGGAGCTCCCATTCCGGATCATTTCGGCCGTGAAGAAGTGCTCGACATTCTTCGGGAGTACTATGCCGGCCTGGAAGAGAAGGTTGAGATCAAGCTGCACGGTGCTGCCACGGGCGATAAGAAATAACCGGGTTACTATTTCCTGGGGCAAGAAAGGGAGAGGCACTGGCGAGTGCCTTTCCTTTTTTTTGTTGGGCGGCGACCGCGGTCTTGAGCGCTTTGCCAAGTGGCGGCATGGGCAGGATTGCCTTTTTCGGTTGAAATGGGCCCGCACAATGGACTATGTTCCATCCCTGTTTTGCACATCAATGTTTCCCACTTGTTGCAGAATGTCCTGGTTATTCGTGCATGTCCCCCAAGGATGATCAATCGTTGCGACCGGCACGGGAGGAGAGGGTTATGGCTGACGCATTGAACGGAAACCGGAGTATCCTGGTGGTGGGAGGTGGCATTACCGGCTTGAGCGCTGCCATCGAAGCTGCTGAAGCGGGATTCCCGGTTATTCTGGTGGAAAAAGAAGCATCGCTCGGCGGGCGGGTATCCCAGATGAACCAGTATTTCCCGAAATTGTGTCCTCCCAGTTGTGGCCTTGAAATCAACTACCGGCGCCTCCGCAACAATCCTCTCATTCACGTTCATACCCTGGCGGAAGTGGTGAAAGTCGAAGGCGCGGCGGGAGCCTTCGAGGTGACCGTGCGGCTCAGCCCCCGATATGTCACCGAAACCTGCACGGCCTGCGGGTTGTGTGAAGCGGCCGCAACGACCTGCCTTGCCGATCCTTTCAACTATGGCATGAAGCAGGTCAAGGCAATCCGCCTGCCCCATGAGTTTGCCTTTCCCCTGCGCTATGTCCTTGCGCCCGAGGTTCTCGGCACGGCCGAGGCAGAACGGATCAAAGCGGCCTGCCCCTATCATGCGATTGACCTGGAGATGGCACCCGAGGAGATCAGATTCCGGGTCGCCGCCATCATCTGGGCGGCCGGGTGGCAACCCTATCAGGCTGAAAAGATCGGCTACTATGGCTTCGGCAAACACCGTAACGTCATCACCAATGTCATGCTGGAACGGCTGGCGGCAGCCAACGGCCCGACCGGGGGCCGCATCAGGCGCCCCTCTGATGGTGCTGAAGTCACCCGCATCGCCTTCGTTCAGTGCGCCGGCTCACGTGATGAGAACCATCTTCCCTACTGTTCCGGGGTCTGCTGCCTGGCGTCACTGAAACAGGCCACCTACCTCCTGGAGCAGAACCCGGAAGGGCACGTTACCATTTTCTTCATCGATATTCGGGCTCACGGTCGCTACGAACAATTCGTCGCCAGGGTGCAGGCGGACGACCGGGTAAACCTGGTCAAGGGAAAGGCCGGAGAGATCACCGAAGACGCGTCATCGGGGATGGTGACGGTGCAGGTGGAAGATCAGGCCAGCGGGAGAATCATGCGGGAGCAATTCGATCTGGTCGTGCTTGCGACCGGCATGGTGCCCAATGCCCCGGCTTTCAGAATCGTGAGCGAGGAACTGGCTGTTGACGATTCAGGATTCCTGGTAAATGACCGGGCCGCAACCGGAATCATCGGTGCCGGCTGTGCCCGACAGCCGGCCGATGTCGCCGCCTGTGTCCAGGACGCAACTGCGGCAGCGCTCAAGGCCATTCAAGCGGTGGGCAGGAGGTAGTGCGATGGAAAAGCGGACAGGGGTTTACATTTGCACCGGATGCAGCATTGGTGAAGCCATCGCAAGCGCTGCTCTGACCAGGATCGCCACGGAGGAATACAAGGTTCCCGTCTGTAAGGAGCACCCCTTCCTTTGCAGTTCCGAAGGCCAGGCTCTGCTTCGAGGCGATTTGGAGGCAGCGGGACTGACCACGCTCGTTATTGCCGCCTGTTCGCCACGGGTGATGACCGATGTCTTCAGGTTCGGCCCGGATAAGATAGTGGAACGGGTCAACCTGCGGGAGCAGGTCGTCTGGTCGCACCCGTCCAATGATGAAGACACCCGGATGTTGGCCGAAGATCAGCTCCGGATGGGCATCGTCAGGGCAAGAGAGGCGGAACCGCCCGCACCCTTCCTGGCAGAGGATCTGAGCCGGCGGATTCTGGTGGTGGGCGGCGGGCTGGCCGGCATGACTGCGGCCACCGAAGCCGCCAAAGCGGGCTATGAAGTCGTCCTGGTGGAACGCAGCGACCGTCTTGGGGGCTATCTCAAAGAGGTCTTTAAACTTCCCCCGTCTCACCCGCCCTATGACGAACTCCAGGACTTTGATCTCAACTCCCTGACCCAGGAACTGGATGCCCGGCCGGAAATCACGACCTACCTGGGAGCTCAGATTCGGGCGATTTCGGGCGCTCCCTGCATGTTCGACGTTCAGATCAGCCAGAATGGTCGGGAAGCCCTCGAACGCGTCGGCGCCATTGTGCTGGCGTCAGGTTCCGTCCCGTACAACCCGGAGCAACTGGCACACCTCGGCTATGGGAAAGCTGCGGATGTCGTCACCATGCCCCAATTGGAGGCCATGTTTGCGGCGGGCCGGGTGGTGAGACCCTCAACCGGGCAGCCGGTCACGAGTGTTGCCTTCATTCTCTGCGCCGGTTCTCGCGATCCCGCTCACCTGCCGTACTGTTCCGCCGCATGTTGTGTGGAATCGCTCAAACAAGCCCGCTGTTTCAAAGAATCCGATCCCGCCCTGCCGATCTATGTCTTCTACAAGGACCTTCGCGCTGCCGGCAATTACGAATTCCTCTATAAGCGACTCCAGCAGGACGGCGTCGTTTTTGTCCGGGGGACGGTTACCGACGTCCAGGAAGACGGCGCCGGCGGACTGGTCGTGATGGCCGACGATGTGCTCACCGGCTCCGCCATGGTCTCGGAGAGCGTCGATCTCGTCGTGCTGGCAACCGGCATGGTCCCGACGACCGCCTTTGGAGAAGCGTTCAAGGCGCAAGCCCCCAAGGAAGGCGAGGAAGCTCAGGCGGTTCCTCCGGATACCGTGCTGGTTTCCCATATTTTGAATCTGCAATATCGCCAGGGTCCGGAACTGCCCGCCCTCCAATACGGGTTCCCCGACTCCCATTTCATCTGTTTTCCTTATGAATCACGGCGCACCGGCATCTATCCCGCCGGTTCGGTGCGGGCCCCCATGGATTACGCCCGGTGTCTCACGGATGCAACGGGGGCGGCGCTCAAGGCCATCCAGTGCGTCGAGATGGCCTCCCGGGGCCGAGCGGTGCATCCACGCGCGGGGGATGAGAGCTATCCCGAATTTTTCATGCAGCGCTGTACCCAGTGCAAACGCTGCACCGAGGAATGCCCCTTCGGCGCCATCAATGAAGATGAAAAGGCCAATCCGCTTCCCAATCCCACCCGCTGTCGCCGTTGCGGAGTGTGCATGGGGGCCTGCCCGGAGCGCATCATCTCCTTCCGGAACTACTCGGTGCCGATGATCGGCAATATGATCAAGAGCATCCATGTTCCCGACGAGTACGAAGAGAAGCCACGCCTGCTGGTACTGGCCTGCGAGAATGACGCCTATCCGGCGCTCGATCTGGCTGGCATCCGGCGGCTCACCTACAATCCGTGGGTCAGATTCATTCAGGTCCGTTGCTTGGGGTCCATGAATCTCGTCTGGATCGCCGACGCCCTTTCCAAAGGCATTGACGGTATCCTGCTGCTGGGCTGCAAGCACGGCGAGGACTATCAGTGTCACTTTATCAAGGGCAGTGAGCTGGCCACGATTCGCATGACCAAGATCCAGGAAACGCTCAACCGGCTGGTATTGGAATCCGACCGGGTCCGGGTCGAACAGGTGTCCCTTGCCGATCACGATCGTCTCCCGGAAATCCTGGACAGCTTTGCCAACCGCGTGCAGGAACTGGGGCCAAACCCATACAAGGGCTACTGAGGAGCATTGACTGATGGAACTGAAAAACGTTTCTCTTGAAATGCGGGACTACATCGTGGAAATGGGGGCGGAGACCATCAACTGGTGCATGCAGTGCGGACTGTGCACGAACCTTTGCCCATGGCGTCTGTTCCCTGGAGAGACCAGCCAGCGCTTCAACATTCGCCATATGCAGCGGTTGGGACAGATGGGCATGGAAGGCTTTGAAGAAGAAATCGCGCTCTTCGCGTGTTCGACCTGCCGGATGTGTCAGACGAACTGTCCGCGAGGGGTCAAGATTATCGAAAACGTGCGAGCCCTGCGTTCCAGCATCGTGGGCGGTGGAATGGTTCCTCCTCATCTGCGGCCGACGTTGGGCAGTGCTCACGCACATGGCAATCCCTGGTCGGGCCCGCGAGAGAAGCGAACGGCCTGGCAGCAAGGGTTGAACATTCCTCCGTTCGGGCCGAAGACCGAATACTTTCTCTTTGTTTGCTGCCATTCCTGCTATGATGGGCGCAGCATCAAGATCGCAAAGAGCATTGTCGCGCTCCTGCAGCACGCCGGCGCAAGCTTCGGCGTCATTGGACCGGAGGAGAGCTGCTGCGGCGAGAGCATGCGCAAACTGGGAGATGAGGAGCTTTTTCAGAAACTCGCCCAGTCCAACATCCAGCTCTTCAACCGGCGGGGAGTGCAGAAGATCATCACTACCTCGCCCCATTGCCTGTGGACCTTTGTCAACGAATACCCGGAACTGGGCGGCAATTGGGAAGTGGTACACTACACCACGCTGCTGAACCAGCTGCGGCAGGAGGGCCGGCTCACCCTCGGCCGCGAGCATGACAAACGGGTCGCTTTTCATGACCCATGCTATCTGGGGCGGCACAGCAGCATTTTTGAGGCTCCGCGGGAACTGCTGGCCGATGTGGTGCGGGGTGAGCCGGTGGTACTCGAGCGCGAACGCGAGGCCAGTCTCTGTTGCGCCGGCGGTGGGGGTCGAATCTGGGCTGAGGTCCCCGTGGGCGAGCGTTTTGGAGAGATGCGTATCAAGGATGCCCTTGCCGCCGGGGCAGACGTCCTGGCAACCTCCTGTCCTTATTGTGTGAACATGTTGACGGATGCCTGCAAAAGCCTGGAACAGCAGGATTCGCTTGCGATTGTGGAGTTGTCCGAGCTTCTGGTGTCAGCGTTGCCGGGAAAAGCGTGATCGGTGAGCAGTATAGCGTGAAGGGCTTTGAGGCCGTGTTCCCAAGATTGGTATCGCAACATGATAGAGGGATGAAAGCAACCCATGGATAGTAGTGCCGCTCAAGAGAAGCGCCCGGTTCTGACGGAGGAGAGTCCTTTTCATTTCTCCTGTAATGACTCACTGCCGTGTTTTACCCAGTGCTGCCGGGATGTTAACATCTACTTGACACCCTATGACGTGCTCCGCCTGCGCCGCGCCCTGAGAATCGGCTCGACAGAGTTCCTGGCGCGCTACACGCGGCATTTTCTGGATCGATCGACCAGCATCCCGATCGTGCAACTGGCGATGGCGCCCGACACCCTGCAATGCCGGTTGCTCGCCGTTAATGGCTGCAGCGTCTACCACGACCGCCCCTGGGCCTGCCGCATGTATCCCCTCGATCTTACCGGCCAGGCAGGCACCTATCGGCTTGTCTCCGGGAGCGACCGCTGCCTCGGGCTGCGGGAGCGGGCGGGGCGGACCGTTGCGCAATGGCTGGCAAGCCAGGAAATCGCTCCGTATACAGCCATGGAAGAGGCGTTTCACGCGGTCATGCCGCGGAGCTTTGTGCCGGGAACCGACCTTGGGGTGGGGCTGGGGAAGGTGCTGTTCCTCGCTTTCGATCTCGACCGCTTTGCCGAACTCCTTCAAGATGCCCGTTTTCAAACCTTTTACGACGTGGATGAAGCACTCTTCGCACAGGCTCAAGCCGACGACGAGGCCCTGCTGCGCCTGGCCTTTCGCTACATTCGCGCTCAGATGGATGAACTCTATTCATTGACGAAGAAATAGAGTCGGCTGGAAGGGTGGCTTTATTCCCAACTGTACCACTGACCGCTGGAGAATGCTTGTGACTGTTGTCAAAACCGCTCCTGAGGCCATTCAGGAGAAACTCGAGGTGCTGTCTGACGGCACCTTCCAGTTTGCCTGTCATCCCGGTGTTCCCTGCTTCACCGAATGCTGCCGGGATCTGAGGCTGCTGCTGACGCCCTACGATATCCTCCGCCTCAAGACCCATCTGCATCTGGAGGCTGGGGCCTTCCTGGCGGAATACACGGAAAGCCGCTTCGATGATCAGCACCACCTCCCCCTGATTTATCTCAAGATGCTCGAGGACGAGCGCCGGCGCTGTCCGTTCGTTGCGCCGGAGGGGTGCCGGGTTTATGAGGATCGCCCGGCCGCCTGCCGGATCTATCCCATTGCCCAGGCTACGCGCCGTCATCAGGTGCACCAGACGGTGATCGAACAGTATTTCGTGCTCCGTGAAAACCATTGCCGGGGCTTCGAACAGGAGCGTCGCTGGGCGATCGGCGAGTGGATCAGGGACCAGGGGCTGGAACCCTACCAGGAATGGAACGAGCTCTGGATGGAGCTCATCACGCACCCGCAGTTGCGTTCCGGCCCGCCGCTCTCAACCAGGCAGCACCAGATGTTCTTCCTCGCCGGCTATAACCTGGACAAATTCCGTGAGTTCGTGCTTGGAAGCCGCTTCCTGACCGCCTTCGAAATCAGCGAGGAGACGGTCGAAGCGCTCGCAGCCTCTGATGAAACCCTGCTCAAGCTGGCCTTCAAGTGGCTTAAGTTTGCGCTCTGCAACGAGCCGACCTTGCAGCTGCGGCAGCGCTGACCAGCTGTCCGTTCACTGCTCCGCTCTACCCACCACACCGACTCAGTCTCAGAACCTTCAGGCGCGACTGCCAATCCTAGCCGAGCGGGAGGGTTATGCTCAGCACGACCAGGTCCCGGTCCTTCCGCCTGAGTTCGACCAATCCCTGGTGTTTGTGGATGATCATCTTGGCCATGGGAAGGTCGAGCATCTGGGGGCGGTCAATGGAGGTCGCGAAGGGATAGAAGAAATGTTCGAGGTCGTCCTGGGATAAGCGGACTCCCCTGAGGGACATTTCCAGGTGAGCATTGCGTTCACCGGCGTAGGTCCGCACTTCCAGGGTTTGCTCGGGCTGGCAGAGTTCCAGCAGGGCCATGAAGATGTTTGCCAGAGCCCGCTTGGTGAGATCCTGGTCCAGGGAGATGGGGGGGAGTTTTGTCGAAAGGTGCAGGTCGAGGTGCACATTGAGGCCGGTGAAGAGGTCCTGCTGGTCGTTCACGACCTCGAGCACGAGATTGTTCAGAGACGAGACGGCGCGCACGAGTTCGAACGGCTTGAGATAGACCAGCATCTGCTCGAGGATCTTCTCCAGGCGCGCCACCTGCTGCACGATGATCTGGGCCTTTTCCCGCGCCGGGTGGGACTCGGGGAGGCTCTGCACGATGCGGCGGGAGAATCCGCCGGCGACCACCAGCGGATTCCTGATTTCATGGGCGAGCCGCGCTGAAATCTCGCTGAGGGTTCGGAGTTCCTCGGTCTGGATGATCTGTTCCTGGAGTTGATGGCGTTCGGTAACGTTGACAAGGAACCCGTCCACGGAAAAAAGTCGTCCGTTTTCGTCGTAAACCGGCAGGGCATGGTCGAGGATGTGCACAAACTCACCGCTGGGGTGCAAGATGCGGTATTCCGCCCTGAATTCTTCTCCTTCGCGCAGACACCGGTCCATGAGCGGCCAGACACGCGGCCGGTCTTCCAGCCAGACCTTCTCTTTCCAGAAGCCCGGTGTGTTCAGGGCCTCGTGAGGCGGGACGCCGGTGAGATCTTCAATGAACTGATTGATGTAGACCGTTCGCCCGTCCTGCAGCACCCGGTAGACCACCAGCGGTACGTTTTCCACCAGGGTGCGGTACTTTTCTTCGGATTCCCGCAAGGCATGAGTGCGCGCCTGCACGATTTCTTCCAGATTGACGGTATAGAGCCGTTCCTTTTCCCGCGATTGCCGAAGGGCGAGGAGCATGTTATCGAGCGCGTCGGCGAGAACGCCCAGTTCTCCCTGGGGATGAACATCGAGCGGCACCACCTCCTCGCCCGCCGCAATGGCTCCGGCAAAGCCGATCATCTGGCCGATAGGTTCGGTAAAATGGCGGCTGATGGCATAAATGGCCCACGCCGACAGGATCATTCCAAAAATCCCCAGAGCTACCATCAGTTGGCGGTAGCGGGTGGCGAGCAGCAGGGTTTGGGTCCGCCGCATTCCCAGTTCAAGCAGGGCTACCTTCTTACCCTTGTAGTCCTCGACGGTTGCCAACAGAATCGCAAACGGGACCCCCAGAACTTCTTTGCGCAGAATCTCGGGCTGGTTGAGCTGGAAGGCCCGCGCATACTCGGGATCGGCCCGCGCGGCGAAGTCGGCAAAGGTCGTCGCCAGGCTCGTGAACCGAGGCTGGTTGTCGTCCGGAACGAGCAGCGAGGCCTCGATATCAAACTGCTGCTTCAGATCGTCGAGGAAAACCTTGCCGAAATTGAAGCCGATTTCAACCACACCGACCATTCTTTCGCGAAAGAACACCGGCGCAACCCCCCGGATGCCATAGCCGGTGAGGCCCTTTTCAAGACCGAAGACCTCACCTTCGCGAGCCACGGCATCGGCGATGGTCTTGCGGTAGCTCAGGTCATCGCCGTATTCATGGAGCCTCTGGAAGCGCACAAAATTGCGGGGCGGCAGGGTATGGAAATTGAACTGGGTGATCCCGTAATGCTCCTTCATGAACACATACCAGGGGTAGCAGAGCTGGATCAGACGTATACGCTCTTCCGCTGCCAGGGCTTCAGCGATTTCGGGATTGCGGGCAAAGCTCGAGGCCAGGCTGACCGCCCATCGTCCCTGGACTTCCAGGTTGTGGCGAAAGGCGCGGCGAGCACTGGCCAACCGGTCGTTTTCTTCGGTGGTAATGATCGTATTCTGGCTGAGGATGGCCAGCCCGACGAGGCTGAAGGTCCCCAGGAAGGCGAGAAAAAAGAAGGGGATGCTGAGACGGGTGCGCAACGGCAGGACCGCGAGCCGCCGACGCAATGGCCCACTCAGCAGTGCTTTTGCCATGGCTGTTCCCTCGCTCAGGGGGTCAGCGGTCAATGGCCTCTCATATAGTCCAGGCCTCGGCGAAGTCGTTCGAGAACCGTCTCTTTTCCGAGCACATTGACGATTTCGAAGATGCCCGGACTGACGGTCTGACCGGTGAGTGCGACCCGCACGGGTTGCGCGATTTTGCCGAGCTTGAGGCTGAAGGCCGCGGCGACCTCCTGGAAGGCGTGTTCGAGAGCTGCCTCATCAAACCCGTCCAGCTTTTCCAGGGAATGGATCAGCTTCGTGAAGGGTTCGATCATGGCGGGTGACAGGTGCTTTTTGGCGGCGGCCGGGTCGCAGGTGATCTCGGATACCAGGTAAAACTTCATGGCATCAGCCATTTCGACCAGGGTATGAGTGCGCGGCTGGAGCGTCGGGATCGCCTTGGCGAGATAGTCGGCAGGCTTATCGGGATACTTTCGGGCGGCCAGGAACGGGCGCACCAGCGGCACCAGCGATTCGGGACGGCGGGCTCTCAGATAATGAGCATTCAGCCAGAGGAACTTCTCCGGATCGAAGACGGCGGGTGAGGTCCCGACGTTTTCCAGACTGTAATGCTCGATGAGTTCTTCGCGGCTGAAAATCTCCTGATCGCCGTGTGACCACCCCAGTCGTACCAGGTAATTGACGAGCGCTTCCGGGAGGTAACCCATTTCCTGGTAAGCCATCACGGAAGTAGCCCCATGGCGTTTGGAGAGTTTCGCCCGATCCCGCCCGAGGATCATGGGCACGTGGGCAAAATGGGGCAGAGGCACCTCAAGCGCCTGATAGATCAGGATCTGCCGGGGGGTGTTGGGCACGTGGTCGTCGCCCCGGATCACATGAGTGATCTCCATGGTGATATCATCGATCACCACGGCGAAATTGTAGGTGGGTACGCCGTCACTGCGTTGGAGGACCAGGTCATCCAGTTCGGCATTGTCGAAAAGAATGGGACCCTTGATGAGATCGTTCAGGACGGTCGTTCCGACTTGCGGGCAGCGGAAGCGGATGACCCGGTTGGGTCCCGGACCCAGCTCACGATCTCGGCAGCGGCCGTCGTATTTGGGTTTGCGGCCGGCGGCGAGTGCGGCCTGGCGGCGCTCCTCAAGATCGGCCGGGGTGCATTCACAATAATAGGCATGCCCTGTCGCCAGCAGCTTTTGCAGGTACTCACGATAGATTTCCAGCCGTTGAGTCTGAAAAAAGGGACCCTCATCCCAGGTCAGCTCAAGCCATTCCATAGCGTCCAAGATGGCCTTGATGGCCTCATCGGTGGATCGCACCACATCCGTATCCTCGATCCGCAGAATGAACTTGCCCCCGTGGTGCCGGGCAAAGAGCCAGTTGAAAAGGGCGGTGCGCGCTCCCCCGATGTGGAGAAAGCCGGTCGGGCTCGGGGGAAACCGGGTGATGACAGATTCCATGAGCAGGTGAACTCCTTTTTTCATGATCGATTGCCCTGCGATGCCGAGAGTGTTACGCATAACACAGTTGCCCGGCGAACTCAAGCAAGAGGCAGGAACCGCCGTCGGCGCCGGCTTGATAAAAGCGGGCGCGCCGCCCCCACACTTCGCTGGGGCGGAAAAGTTCTTCTCCGCCGCACTCAAAACTTGCCCAATTTCCCGGCATCTGGCAGTATAATCACGTCCTCTCATGGTCCCCCCTTCCCTGACGGTACGGATGAGGGGCTCTGCAGCTGCTATGGGAACATCTTGAAGAAGGCCGAAGCTTGATGATGAAAAAGATTTTTCTCGTGATCGGTTGCCTGGTGATGGCTGCGTCTTTTTGGGGATGCGGTGCGAAGCGCGGGGAACTGCCCCCGCCAACGATTGCTCCCGCGGTCTCGAGCATCCAGGTCCGGGTGGTGGACGTTTCCAATGAGACCCGCGAACTCTATGAGGTGGACGTCATTGGGATGATGTGGAGTGCCCTGGAAGAATCGCTCAAGAAACGGGGGATGCTCTGGAAACCCGACTCTGGAGGCGTGCCCCTGACCCTGGAGGCGCAGGTGCTCCGCTACCAGGAGGGAACGGTCTGGCTACGCTGGTTCCTGCCTGCGTGGGGCCGAACCACTCTCACCACCAAAGGCGACCTCAAGGAGGGGGGACGGCTCATCGCCTCAGCGGAAGCCAAGGAAGCGATCACCTTTGGCCACCAGACCTTTACCATCGGAGCCTGGCGAAAGATCTTCGGAGCGGTGGCCGAGGACCTGGTCAGCCAGCTGACCAAAAGCCTGTAGTACAGCGCGGCATAAGTCTTGACCCGCTTAGGGCAGGTGTATGGCTGTTCCCCTTGCCGTTGCGTTTCATGTTCATTCAACGCAACCTACGGCTACGGCGAGCATCGGCCCAAACGCGAGGATGGTAGGTTGCGTTGAGAGGAGCGAAACGCAACATGGGTAAGGGTGCCGAACTTTCGCGGCGCTGTCCTGGCGGATTTGCCGGGTGAGACCGGGAGGCGAGCCTGGGAGGGCAGTATGGGTTCATAAAAGGCTTGACTTCCACCACCGATTCGAGCATTATTCAACCTCCCGAGCGGGAAGTGAGGGTTGCCTGCCCCTGGCAGGTATGGGAAGGGCGGATAGCTCAGCCGGGAGAGCATCGGCCTTACAAGCCGGGGGTCACAGGTTCGAACCCTGTTCCGCCCACCAGGGAGATGATTGCGGGGTCGTAGTTAAGATGGTTATAACGCCGGCCTGTCACGCCGGAGGCCGAGGGTTCAAGTCCCTTCGACCCCGCCAGCAAGCACAGGGGCTAGCTCACCGAGCTGGCCCCTTTTTTTTTACTGAGGATGGGTGCCACCGGCTGCCCGGGCCCGCAACCCCGAGCTGCCGATTTCAAGGCGAGGCGACCGCGATGACGACAGCACTCCAGATCGAACCGGGCCGGCCATTGCCGTGGGGGGCTTATCACCGCCATGGAGGGGTCAACTTCTCGCTCTTCAGCCGCAGTGCCACGCGGGTCTGGCTGGAGCTCTACGACCGGCCCGAGGACGGCGCCCCCGCCATGGCCATCGAGCTCGACCCCGACCGCCACCGCACGGGCGACATGTGGCATGTCTGGCTCAAAGGGGCAACCTACGGGCAGCTCTACGCCTTTCGTGTGTATGGTCCCTACCAGCCGGCCGAAGGACACCGCTTCAACCATCACCGCATCCTCATCGACCCTTACGCCACGGCTCTCCTGGGCACCTCCCGCTGGGACTGGCAGCGGGCCCTGGCCTTCAACAGCGATTCGCCCGAGCGGGACCTCTCCTTCTGCCCCGAGGAGAACGCGCATTGGTCGCCCAAATGTCTGCTCGCCGACCATCGTTTCGAGTGGGGCGGGGATCGGCCGCTGAAGGTCGGCTGGCCCGACACCGTCATCTACGAAACCCATGTGCGGGGACTCACCATCCACCCCTCCTCCGGCGTCACTCACCCGGGAACCTTCCTGGGTGTTATCGAGAAAATCCCCTACTTCCGGGAACTCGGAGTCACCGCCGTCGAACTCATGCCGGTGCAGGAATTCAATGAAAACGAGCTGGTGGTGCGCAACCCGCTCACCGGCGAATTGCTCCGCAATTACTGGGGTTATAATACCGTGGCCTTTTTCGCCCCCAAAGAATCCTACGGCACGGGCGCGTCCCCCGGCTGTCAGGTCGCTGAATTCAAAACCATGGTGAGGGAATTGCACAAAGCCGGGATCGAGGTGATCCTCGATATCGTTTTGAATCACACGGCGGAAGGGGATGAGCTGGGGCCGACCCTCAATTTTCGGGGAATCGAAAACCGCATTTACTACATGCTGAAAAGCGATCGCCGCGGCTATCAGAACTTTTCGGGCTGCGGCAACACCCTCAACTGCAATCACCCCGTGGTGCGCTCCTATATCCTCGACTGCCTGCGTCACTGGGTGATCGAGATGCACGTGGACGGCTTTCGGTTCGATCTCGCCTCGGTCCTGGGCCGGGATGAACAGGGTGATGTCCTGCCGAATCCGCCTCTTCTCGAAGCCATCGCCGAAGACCCGATTCTGCGGGATGTAAAGCTCATCGCCGAGGCCTGGGATGCCGGCGGGGCATATCAGGTGGGATCGTTTCCGGGACTGCGCTGGTCGGAATGGAATGGGCGTTTTCGCGACGATATCCGCCGCTTCTGGCGGGGCGAGCCCGGCCTGGTGCCGCTCCTGGCGACCCGCCTCTGCGGCAGTGCCGACCTCTACCAGGGCAACCGCAAGGTGCCCATGAACAGCATCAATTTTGTCACCTGTCACGACGGGTTCACCCTCAACGACCTGGTCAGCTACCAGCAGAAGCACAACGAGGCCAACGGGGAGCAGAGCCGGGATGGGGAAAATGTCAACTTCAGCCACAATTACGGTACGGAAGGGGATACCCGCGATCGGACCATCGAGGCCGTCCGGTTGCGCCAGATCAAGAACCTGCTGGCAACGCTCCTCATTTCCCGGGGGGTTCCCATGATCCTTGGCGGCGATGAATTCCGCCGCACCCAGCGCGGCAACAACAACGCCTATTGCCAGGACAATGACATCTCATGGTACAACTGGGAGCTGCTGCGGGAGCATCGGGAACTGTTCCGCTTTACACGGGAAATGCTGGCCTTCCGCAGGCGCCATCCGGTGCTCCGCATGGAAGACTTCTACGAGGAGGGGGACATCCTCTGGTTCGGACCGACCGGCCGTGCGCCCACCTGGGACGACGGCACCCGCAGTCTGGGATGCATCATCCAACCGTCCGCCGCGCCGCCGACCGTTCAGGAACCGGCGGCGCTCGGCCTGTTGTTCAATGCCGACGGGCAGGAGGTGAGGTTCCGCCTGCCGGCCCCGCCGGGAAATCGGCGCTGGCTGCTGGCAGTCGATACGGCCAAACCATCGCCCCATGATATCCGGGCCGAGGGTGAGGAAAGCGCGCTCGAACGACCGGATTCCTATCGAATGCAGCCCCGCTCCCTGGTCATTCTGGTGGCTTCGTGAACCTCCTCTCGCACGCGGGCGCTGCGGCCGTCCATGGGGATGAACCGGCAGCCTCCGGAAAGGTGTGACCAGTGACCACCACCGTTGAACAGATCAGAACCGGGAGCGGCCTTGCACTCGTCGTTGAAAAGCGGGTCGAGGCCGATGGCGCGCTGGCAATAGCCATTTCCACCAACCATCAGCGGCCGTGTGTCCTCCACTGGGGATTGTGTCGGAGCGACCAGCCCGGCTGGCAGCTTCCACCCCGTGAGGTCTGGCCCGAGGGGACGCGGGCGGTTGACCACCTGGCGGTGCAGACTCCCTTTGCCGGGGCGAACGGTCATCGCCGCATCACCATCGATCTAGGTCAAACGGTGGATCTTGCCGCCCTCGAATTCGTCCTGTTTTTCCCCGACGACCAGCGTTGGGACAACAACAGGGGCCGCAACTACCGGATCCCCATTCCGAAGCCGGCAGGGCTCCCCGAAGCGCTCGGCGGCCAGTCCGGGGAGCCGCCCTTCGCAAAGCCCCGCGGCGGGCCGCTGGCGGGCCCCGGCGAGGAAGGGACGGAATCTGCGCTCTGCTATGAGAATGCCCACGATCTTGCCTCCGGGGGCCGCCTCGAGGTCACCGTAGCCCGCGTCGGCAGCCGCTATCAGGTGGTTCTGACGGCCGCGAGCGACCCGCCGCTGATCCTGCACTGGGGGATAGCGGGGCGCTCGCGCCACGATTGGCATCCGCCGCCAGCGGCCCTGCTGCCGCTCGGGACCGTTTTGTTGCAGGAGTCGGCGGCCCGGACCCCCTTCCTTCCTCACCACGGCAGGCAGCGCCTGGAGCTCACCATGGACCAATCCCAGGCGCCGCTTGGGATCGTTTTTGTGCTGCAGGAGGCCGATACCGGGCGCTGGTTGAAGGAGCGGGGCGGCAATTTCTTTGTCCCCCTCGCGCAGCTCGGCGGCCGCGCGCCGGACTTGGGCCATGCCCGCCTCACCCAGTTGGCCGACGAGATCATCGACCGGGAGATGGGCGGCCACTCCTGGACGCTCATGCACCGTTTCAACCTCTGCTACGATCTGCTGGACCGGGTGCCGGGGGACCCCGCAGGCCTGGCGCTGCTCTATGTGTGGCTGCGGTATTCGGCTCTGAGGCAGCTCGACTGGCAGCGCAACTACAACACCAAACCGCGGGAACTGAGCCACGCCCTCGAACGGCTGACGTTCAAACTGGCCGACCGCTACCGGGATCGCCCTGAGGAACGCGAATGGCTGCGCCTCATCATGACCACCCTCGGCCGAGGCAGCAACGGTCAGGAAGTGCGGGACGAAATCCTGCGGATCATGCATCGCCATCACATCAAGGAAGTGAGCGGCCATTTCCTCGAAGAATGGCACCAGAAGCTCCACAACAATACCACCCCCGATGATGTGGTCATCTGCGAGGCCTACCTCGGGTTCCTCAAGAGCAGCGGCGACCTCGCCGAATTCTACCGCCTCCTCGAAGCCGGGGGCGTCACCCGCGACCGCCTCCAAAGCTATGAACGCCCGATTACCAGCCGCCCGGATTTCGTTCCTCATCTCAGGGACGCCCTCATCCCCGACTTCGAACACTTTCTCGGAATCCTCAAGGCGGTGCACTCGGGAACCGACCTGGGAACGGCCATTCACGGCGCGAGGCATCTTTGCGACGGGGACCTCGACCGCCAGCTCGACTTTATCTGGCACCATCGGGATGATCGCGGCCTCGCGGCTTCCCAGCTGGTCGAGAGCATCGCCGGGGTCCGCTCCCGCATCCGGGAAATGCTCGCCCACGGCCGCAACGGCGCCCGCGATCTGCTCTTTCTCGATCTCGCCCTCGAACAGTTCGTCCGCATCCTGGTGGAGCGGGATCTGTCTTCCCCTGCGGACCGGAACGAACTGGTGGCGCTCCTGCTCCAGGTGCTCGAAAACCTGAGCCTGTCGCGGGCAACTCCCGAACTGGCCCGCTGCCTCGGTCCCTGGCGGCGGCTGCAGGAGCAGCCGCGGTTCGAACGGGAATGGTCGCTCCGGGCCAAGGCGGTGCTCGACCGCCTGGGGCTGCTGCTGGCTGATTTCATTGACTGCTGGACGGCCCTCTTGCAGCCGCCGGCGATGGTTCTCGGCCGGGCGTTTCAGGCCGCGTCGTGGACGGTGGACCTGTTCTGTGAGGAAGTGATTCGCGGCCAGCTCGAATTCGCCCTCTCAGCCCTCCTCCGCCGCCTGGACCCCATTCTCCGGAGCTCCGCCGAGCTTGGCAGCTGGCAGATCATCAGCCCGGCGGCCGCCGCCGGCCGGGTGGAAGTCGTGCCCGAGCTGCGGCAGGTACAGGGGCGTGAGTATGCGCGGCCGACCGTGATTCTGGCGCGGAAGGTGGCCGGCGATGAGGAAATCCCGGCGGGAGTGTCCGCTATCATTACCCCGGAAGCCATCGACCTCGTGTCGCATGTTGCGGTGCGCGCCCGCAATGCCAACCTGCTGTTCGCCACCTGCTTCGATCCGGAGACGCTCGCCCGGTTGGAAGCCCTCGCCGGGCGTTCGCTCGCCCTGCGCCCGACTCCGGCCGGCGAAGTGGTCATGGAAGAGGGTGACGCGCCCTCGGTTCAGGCCGGGCGGCGCCCGCCCCTCGTGCGATCCCGGCTCCCGCGACCGGTTTTCAGGACCTACGCCATTGCGGCGGAGGAGTTCAACGAGCGCGAGGTGGGCGGCAAATCCAACAATCTTCGGCGCCTGCTGGGACAGCTGCCCAAGTGGATCGGGCTCCCCCGCTCGGTGGCCGTGCCGTTCGGGGTCTTGGAAAAGGTGCTCGCCGAAGACCGGAATCGCGAGATTCAAGAACGCTGTCAGGACCTGGTCCATGACCTCGACCTCCTCCCCGAAGGCAAACGGGAAGCCCGGCTGGCGGAACTCCGCCGGGTGCTCCTCGGTCTCTGGGCCCCGCCGGAGCTGCGGACCTCGCTCGAGTCCGTCATGACCCACTCGGGACTCCCTCGGCCTGAACCATGGGAAGACGCCTGGCAGTGCCTCAAGCAGGTGTGGGCGTCCAAGTGGAACCTGCGCGCGACCCTCAGTCGGATGGCCGGAGGCATTCCCCATGACGACCTGCTCATGGCGGTGCTGATCCAGGAAGTGATCGAAGCGGACTACAGTTTTGTCATCCACACGGTCGATCCGGCCACCGGCAACCGTGACGAAGTCTACGCCGAAGTGGTGCTGGGGCTCGGCGAAGCGCTGGTGGGGAACTATCCCGGGCGGGCGCTCAGTTTCACTTCCAGGAAGGGTCATCACGAGCCGCGCATCCTCTCCTACCCGAGCAAGAGCCATGGGCTCTACGGAGGCGGGCTGATCTTTCGCTCGGATTCCAACGGCGAAGATCTCGCCGGCTTTGCGGGCGCCGGGCTCTACGACAGCTTCGTGCTGCCCCGGCCGCGCAAGCTCCCGCTCGATTACACGGAGGAGCTGCTGTTCTGGAGTGAGCCCTTTCGCAAGAACCTGCTGGTCAATATCGCCCTCATCGGTACCATGGTGGAAAGGCTCCTCGGGGCACCTCAAGATATCGAAGGTGCCTGCTGCCGGGGGCAGTATTTCGTGGTTCAGACCCGGCCGCAGGTCGGCTTGACGGAGGATTGACCCGGTGCACATCCGTATCGGCAATCAGACAGCCATCTCCGCCGGCAGTCCGGAACGTCCTTTCGCCTTCGCCCTCGACCAGGGGTTCGACGCCTTCGAATGGTTCCCCGACCGGAATGAGGCGGGCGCGGGATGGACCGAGGACGATCTCGGCCCGGAACAGCGGGCTGTTATCAGAGAGCAAGCCCGCGTCCACGACCTCCGACTGTCGGTGCATGCACCCTGGTGGGCCAATCCCCTGAAATCCGGAGCCTCGACCATCCTCGCCAAGAGCCTCGCCCTGGCCGAGGATCTCGGCGCCGACCTCCTGAATCTGCATCTTTACTGCGAGCACTCGGCTGCCGCGTTCGTGCGGGCCATCGAACCACTCCTCGACCGCCTGGCGGCCACCCCCATCCGGCTTGCCGTGGAAAACACGCCCCTGACGGGTCCGCAGGAATGCAACGCCCTGTTCGAGGCCCTCGTCCGCAGCGGCCGGGCCGACCCCGACCGAGTCGGCCTGTGCTTCGACCTTGGCCATGCCAACCTCTGCCGGGCCACCCACAACGACTACCTCAAGTTCCTCGACCTGCTGCATCCCGATCTTCCCATCATCCACCTGCACCTGCATGAAAACTGGGGCGACCGGGACAGCCATCTGCCACTCTTCACCGGCCCCGCGGGCCGCGATCCGTCGGGCGTCGCGGGCCTGCTGCAGCGCCTTGCCAGGAGGGGTTTTTCCGGTCGCATCATCCTCGAACAGTGGCCGGACCCGCCCAGCCTGCTCGCTGCCACCCGCGACCGGCTCCTGGCCATGATCGCCGAGGTTGAGGCGGCGCAGCGCAGCCGGCGGGCGCGGTCGCCCGCACCGTCGCCGGGTTCGAGTACCCGCGCCGAGGGCCAGGAGCGGCCGCCGACAGCTTCGGCAAAGGCGCGGGAGGCACCCACCCTTGACACTCCTGCCACCGGGCGCGGGGGGGGCCTAGAGTTCCTCAAGGCGCTGGTCACGGCCGATCGCCGGAACCTCAGCTGGCGGGAAAAGCTGGGCTGGGTCCGGGATGTTCTGAACCGGCAGGACCTTGCTTCCGACCTGGAAAACCTGGTCTACCTGGCAATTTATCTCCATTTCATCGGGACCCGCCAAGTTCCCTGCCGGGAAGACGGCCGCCACTTTCGCCCCAGCCATCATGCCGGACTCGCCCGGGAAATCGCCACCCGCCTCGCGGCTCTCACCACGCCCCAAAACGTTTCAGTTGTCAGACGCATCCTCCCCTGGCTGCCGTCTTCTGACAGCCAGTTCACGCGTTCGGAACCGCTGACCCTGATCCGCGATATCGCCCATCGCAACGATATCCCGCGGGAGCTCAAGAACGAGATCAAGCACACCCTTCAGAACAAACTCCATCGGTGCGCCGGGCCGGAAGATCTGGCGACTTCGGAGGCGCTCCTCGCCCGCATCACCGCTCCCGACGCCGCCTATGCCCCCGCCTTCGTAGCGGAATTTCAGCATTTCCACGAGCAGCTCAAGGAATTCTTCAACGCCCGCTCGCTCGATGAGCAGCTCGCGGCCGTTGCCGCCGACACCGCCGACCCGGACGCCGGGCTCATCCGTTCCTTTCTCGAAGCCAAGGCCGCCAGCCGGGAGCCATCGCCCCAGCTCGACGTCCTCAAGCTGCTGACCAGCCTTCGGGCAAGGTTTCAGGAACGACTGAAAGCACGAAGCGGCACCGACCTCCTGCAGGACACCCTCGCCGATATCCGCCTGGAAGAATATGCGTTCGTCCTCCTGAGCCAGCTCATCAACCATCTTGACGGGCAGGAAGCCTCCCTGCAAGACCGCCGACCGGACCGCGAAGCTGTGGCATCAGGCGGCGCCGCCAGGGAAAACACCCTGCGACCGGGCTCGGCAACGGCCGGCCGGTTCTGGCCTTCGGTCCTGGAATGCCTCCTGCTGACCGTCGAGAACCTTCGCTACAGTGGTTTCGACCCGGAGGAAGGCCGCGCCCTGGAAGCCGAACTGGCCGCCTGGCAGCAGGACTTCGAACCCTCCGACCGCGACCGGGGGCTTCGCCTGAAGGCCACGCTCGACCGCGCCCGGCGGCTTTCCGACTGCCATCGCGACCGCATCCTCAGCCTGTTTCCGCCTGGCGCCAGCCGCCTCGGGCGGGCTCTCGGGGTGCCGGCAGCGGCTGTCACGGTCTACGCGGAATCCGAAATCCGCAGCCACTTGGTGTTCCAGCTGGCGAAACTGCTCGCTCTGGCTCTGACCACCCTGCGGCTTCAGGCCGGCTTGCCACGGTGGGAGGTGATTGTCCCGGGAAGGGCCTTCGGCCGCGTGGTGCAGGCGCCGGACCTGGCGGCCCTGCCGGGGTCGCAGGAGGCGGTCGTGGCGCTCATCGACCGATTGCAGGGAGACGAGGAGGTCCCGCCGCAGGTGGCCGGAGTGATGGTCTTCCAGGCAACCCCTTATCTTTCCCATTTCGCCGTGCGCGCCCGCGAACACGGAGTGGTCTTCGTCGCCGGCGACGATTCCGAGTGGGCCGCGACCTTCCTGCCTTCGGTGGGCCAACTGGCGGTCCTGCAAGCCTCGGCCGATACGGTTACCCTCACGGCGGCGGATGAAGCACAGGCATCCCTGGCGGCACACCGCTCCCAAGGGCGCCCGAGCGCTGCCAACGTCCCGACCGTGACCTCTGTCCAGGAACGCGGAGTTTTGCCGCTCGACCGCGTAACGGCAGCCAATGCCGGCGGAAAGGCTCACGGCGCAAGAGCGCTCGAAGCCATCGCGGGGCGGCCGGGCGCGAATTTCCGAACCCCGGCAAGCCTCGTCATCCCCTTTGGGACCATGGAGGCCGCACTGCACTCGCAACCGGCCGTTGCCGAAGAATTCCAAGACCGTCTTGAACGCCTCGACGATCTTCCGCCCGAGGCCCGTTCAGAAAGCCTGGCGCGCCTGCAGGAACTCATCCGGGGGCTGCCCCTGCCGGAGGCGGTGGTTTCCGGGATTGTTGCGCGCTTCGGGGCCAAGGCCCGCCTCATGGTGCGCTCGAGCGCCAATTGTGAGGATCTGGCGGCAATGCCCGCGGCGGGTCTCTATCAATCCGTGGCCAATGTTGCCGTCGAGCGGGTGGCGGAGGCCGTACGGGAGGTGTGGGCCTCGCTCTGGTCCCCCCGCGCCGCGATCAGCCGCAAGCATGCCGGTATTGCTCACCACCGGGCCGTCATGGCGGTGCTCATTCAGGAACTGGTGGTGCCGGACCTTTCCTTCATCCTGCACACCGTCAACCCGGTTACCGGCAATCCCGAGGAACTGCTGGCGGAACTGGTGGTCGGCCTCGGCGAAACCCTGGCGGCGGCCGACCGCCCCGGCAACCCTTACCGCCTGGTCGCCCATAAGCGTACCGGCGAGGTTCGGACGCTGGCCTTCGCCAATTTCAGCGAGGCCGTCTTCCCCGGAACGGCGGGTGGCACGGTCAGTCGAGTCGTGGTTTACTCGAACGTAGCCTTCTCCACCGACCCAGCCCTCCGCCAAACCCTGGGCCGGCAGCTGGCAGCGGCGGGAAAACTGGTGGAGGAGGCACTGGCCGCCCCCCAGGACATCGAAGGCGTCCTGGCCGGAGAAACCCTCACCGTGGTCCAGTCCCGCCCCCAGCAAGGACTTGTATGAAATCCACCACTCCCCCTCCCCCCTCCGTCCTCCGTCCTCCGTCCTCCGTCCTCCGCCCTCCGCCCCTCCTGGCGCTCTTCCAGAAGCGGATCGAGGGGGACGATGCGCTGCTGCGGCTGGCGAGCCTGCGTTTTCGGGAAGCCGGTCTGGGAGCGGAGTGCTACGCCGAAAGCATCGCAGAGCTGGAATGGCTGCTGGGGTTTTGGCCGAATCCCGACCGGCCGGTGGTCGCCCACCTGAAGCGGGAGCTGGACGTCTTCGTGGAGGCCGATCGCGAGCACATCCATGATTTTGCCGCAGCCTTCGGCGGCCGGCTTCGCGGCCTGGTGATTCACGATCAGCCCGAACTGGCGACCCATCCCGACCATTACCGGGCCGCGCTGCGGGCAATCGGAGCGAGGCTCGAGGCCGTCTCGAACAGTCCGCCGCTCTTTGTGGAATATGCCGCCGGGGTTGAACCCGCGCTGTTTGTGGAAACGCTCCAGGCCCTGTACGATTCGGAACGGGTGAGCGGCTGCCTGGACATCGGCCATCTGGGTCTCCGGCAGGTGCGGACGGCCTATGCCGCGCGGCACCCCGGCAGCGACCCTTGTAACCTCACGCCGCAGTCAGCGGAGCTGCCGTCGGTCATCGACGACCTGCAGGACAGCGTCGAGTCGGCCCTCGACCTGGTGCTGGCGGTAATCGAGGCCCTCGCCGTGTTGGCCAAACCCCTCCACTTTCATCTCCACGACGGTCATCCGCTTTCGACCGCAAGCCCCTTTGGGGTGTCGGATCACCTGAGCTTTCTCGATGAAATTCCGATCCCCTTCGAGCATCACGGCCGCTGCGCCCTGCCGCCCATGTTCGGCCCCTGCGGCCTGGCCGCGGTGGTTGCCAGCGCCCTGCGCGGGCTGGGGCCGGAACGGGTGAGCCTCTCGCTCGAGATCCACCCGGTCGACGGGCTCCTCCCCCTGGGTCAGGCCAACCCCCTCTTCCTCCACTGGCTCGACAAAGCCAACGCCGAACGGATGAACCACTGGCTCTCGGTACTCCAGCAAAACCATAACCTCCTCAAAGCCCTCTGCCACCACGCCCGCCCCTGAAGCGGCAAACGCAGCTGGAGGTTCGCCGCCCTCGTTCCCAAGCTGGTGCTCGGGAACGGGAAAAAGCTCAGAACCAAACTGAAGAACTCTCCACCCCCCCACCCCTTGACCGCTTCACCCCTTCACCGCTTCACCATTTCACCGCTTGCCCAAAATCGAACCCAACAGCCCGCGAACGATCTGGCGGCCGATGGTATTGCCGATGGAGCGCATGGTGCTCTTGGCGAAGGCGTCCACCACGGAGTCCCGGGGACGCCCGGGAGTGCGGCGGGAGGCCGGGGTCGGATAGCCGGGAGCAGGCGGCGGCGGGGTGCCCCGCTGCTGCTGTGCTTCCTGCCAGGCCTGGGCCACCAGCAGCCGCTGTTCGGTGCGCTGCCTGATCATTTCGAAGGCCGATTCCCGATCGATCGGGAGGTCGTAATGGCCCCGGTGGAGCGAAGTCTGCAGGATCTGCTGGCGTTCCTCGGGGGTAATCACCCCGATCCGGCTCCGGGGCGGGCAGACGAAGGCCCGGTCGACCACTGCGGGCGTGCCGTCGGCCTGGAGGAAGGAAACCAGGGCTTCACCCACCCCGAGTTCGGTGATCACCTGTTCTAGGTCGAGCTGCGGGTTGGGACGGAAGGTCTGGGCCATGAGCTTGACCGCCTTCTGTTCCTGGGGGGTGAAGGCGCGGAGGGCGTGCTGGACGCGGTTGCCGAGCTGGGCCAGGACCTTGTCCGGAACATCGCGGGGATTCTGGGTGACAAAATAGACCCCCACCCCCTTGGACCGGATCAACCGCACCACCTGCTCGATGATCTCGAGCAGCGCCGGGGGCACGTCGTCGAAGAGCAGGTGAGCCTCGTCAAAGAAGAAGACCAGCGTGGGCTTGTCGAGGTCGCCCACTTCCGGCAGGCGCTCGAAGAGCTCCGCCAGCAGCCACAGGAGAAATGTGGCGTAGATCTTGGGGCGGGAAATCAGCTGATCGGCCGCCAGGATATTGATGAGGCCCCGGCCGTCCGGGTCGGTTTGGATCAGATCGAAAATATCCAGCATGGGTTCGCCGAAGAACCGATCGCCACCCTGGGTTTCGAGGACCAGCAGGCCTCGCTGGATGGCGCCGATCGAGGCCTTGGACACGTTGCCGTACTGAGTGGTGAACTGCGGCGCGTTATCGCCCACGTACTGGACCATGGTTCGGAGGTCTTTCAGGTCCAGGAGCAGCAGGCCGTGGTCGTCGGCGATCTTGAAAACCAGCGTCAGGACCCCGGTCTGGACGTCGTTGAGGTTCAACAGCCGGCCCATGAGCAGCGGTCCGAGATCGGAAACCGTGGCCCGGATGGGATGGCCGCTTTTGCCGAAGAGGTCCCAGAAGGCCACCGGGAATGCCCGAAAGCCCTGGTCGGCCAGGTTGAGCAGGGTGAGGCGGTCCCTGATCTTGGGATGCTCCCGGCCCTGCTGGCTGATTCCGGCCAGGTCGCCCTTGACGTCGGCCAGAAACACCGGGACCCCGAGTTCGCTCAGGCATTCGGCCATGCGCTGCAGGGTAACGGTCTTGCCGGTGCCGGTAGCCCCGGCCACCAGCCCGTGGCGGTTCGCCATCCGGGGGAGCCAATGGAATTCCGTTTCCATGGCGCTCTTGGCAATCAGCATCGGCTTGCTCATGTTTGGAAACCTTTCTCTCTCTTTCAAATCAAAGGGTTGTCTGCAAAGGGTGTCTTACGGCAATGCCGGGAGGGCCCGAGATTCGACGGCGAGTCCCGTGACCCTTCAGTTTTTCTATCATGCTGGCGAGGGTGGCAAAAGTCAATCAATCGGTCAAGCGGTGGGGCGGTCAAGCGGTGAAAGGGTGAAGCGGTCAAGCGGTCGAGTAGTCAAGGGGTGAAAGGTGGGAGACGGTGGGGGGTGGAGAGTTCGTCCGTTTGGTTTTGAGGTTTTTCGCGTTCCGCTCGTTCCCGGGCACGAGCTTGGGAACGTGGGCAGCGAACCTCCAGCTGCGTTTGCCGCTTCAGGGGCGGGCGAGGTAGCAGAGGGCTTTGAGGAGGTTATGGTGGTGCTGGAGTATCGAAAGCCAGTGGTTCATTTGTTCTGCCTTGGCTTCGCCGAACCAGCGGAGGAAGAGGTCACCGGGGAAAGAGGGACAATATTGAGGGAGAACATTGATGGACAACCTTTTTTGAATCAGGCGATGTGATTCCCCCCTTGAGGGGTGCTGGTACAGCGCGGCATAAGCCTCAAACCGCTTAGGGCAGGTGTCTTGCTGTTACCCCTGCCGTTGCGTTTCATGTTCATTCAACGCGACCTACGGCGAGCATCCGCCCTAACGCGAGGATGGTAGGTTGCGTTGAGAGGAGCGAAACGCAACATGTGCAGGGTGCCGAACTTCCGCCGCGCTGTGCTCAGGGGGTATAAAGACGTCGCGGGGATAGAAGTGCAGGGCGCGGGGAACGTGCCGGTAAAGGTCAAGCGTGAGTTGAATGGCCGGTTGTGGATCGAAAGACCGGTGGAGGCAATCCCTGGGGACGGCGGTCAGGCCGATTGATGCTTGGCCGAAAGCGGGCCCTGGGTGCCGGTGGGTTTGCTCTGCAGGGGGTGGGAAGCGTGCTTGGCGATCAGCTGTTTGAGCTGTTGGCGCTGCGGCGGGGTGAGCCCCTCGAACTTGACGCCGCAGCGCCAGCTTTCGAGTCCGCTCAGGCCGGACCGCTCGACCTTCATATCGTAGACCACCCGGCACGGTACCTGCCGCAGCATGAAGTGGTCCGGCTGGGACGTAAAAATATCGATCTCCTCGACCTCATCCAGTTCGCGATGATGATCGAAGATCGCGTACTCGAAAGCCGCCCCGCTCAGGCTGACGTCCTTGAGCGTCCCCAACCGGTCGAACGTTGGCCGGAAGACCAGATAGACGTCCGTCTTCATGGCATAGCGCACAAACTTGCGGCGGTCGTCGGGGTTCCTGGTACCCACGGTTCACTCCCTGGGGTCGGGAAGGTGCAAAAAGGCAGGGCTCGTGAAGCCCTGCCTCGTGTGTGCTCGTGTTTTCAGGAATTACTTGCCCACCCGCTTCCTCAACCCGTATGCACCAAGCCCGGTCAAGCCAAAGCCCAGAAGGAGGAGCGTGCCAGGTTCGGGTACTGCAGTGCCTTCGCTTCCCAAAAGGGCCACATGGGAAATTGAGCCATTATTCGGCCAAAGACCAGCTATGATGATAGAATCCTCGCCGTTCCATGCATTAACCGGATTGGAAATACCGTCATCGGTTAAATCAAGGTGGTGAAGGTCGTAAATATACCACATAGGGTCATTGTTTCCGTCTCTCACCAGAAGGTAAGCTGGGTCTGACGCACTAACTATGTTCCCACTTCCATACGATATGGTCGCACCCTCATTGCCTGGAGTAAATGAAGTAGCGTATGAATCGGTTAGAGGCCCAACTTCCGAGCCATTGTTGTTTCCCCTGTACAACTCGTCTACATCTTCCCCCACGATAGTGGATACCACATATGCGTTAGGGTTATCATAGCTGTTTGGTGGTGAAAAAGAATAAGCCGGAGGATCCACCCACCTCCACTGTATCACTGTGTTAGGCCCGATCGTGATAGGGTTCGCGTTTACGCTGGACACTATCCCCAGCACCATCAGCCCCACACACAAGCCAACCAAAAACGTCTTTGTCCTTTTCATCTTCTCTCCTCCATTTCTTAGCTTTCCATGATCACCAGATGCCTCGCTGCCGTTGGCGAACGCTGCATCCGGGCTGCTTTACATCCAGTAGCTATCCACTCTTAACGTCTAGCAAACTCCGCACCATTCTGAAGGATGGCGGACAATTAATGTCATCTGACTCGTAACATGTCGATAGGATTATTATAAATATTTTCACAGAATCTCCCGGAGAGCAGCTTCGGGCACCTGATTGCTTTGGAAGCCCGTGGAAATTTGTAAAGTATCGCGACAGAAAAAACCGCTCCTGTCTCAAGGCCGAGACAAAACATTTGAAACAACAACAACTTAGACAAAAATTTCGAGGGAGCTGAAAGTGTAAAGGTTTCCGACGCTTTTTCAGCACCTGTCGCCAGCGGGGTGCCGACACAACCGGTAACATATTGATATCATATGCATAGTTTCCGAATGTGAGCCCTCTGCCGCTGCTTCTCAAGTGTAAGGCAATCCGACACCAGCGTGTCCCCTGCCGTACTCTGGCTGCCTCCCAAGGAAGATCGCCAGCCCGCCTACTTCGCTGGTTCCCAGGCTGGAGGTTGGGAACCAGCCTCATAGGATCGCACGGGAACCAGTCTTCGGGTGGTGGTCGAGACCCGGTTGGATCAGTCCTTTACCGTTGGATTCTCAGGCGCTCCCCTGCCTCTTCGTGTCCCTTCGCGTGACTTCGTGGATAAATTGAAGTTGAGAAGGCATCTGCTTATGGTATAAATGAGCATTACTAACTGCTACTCACGGGGGTGTTGCATGCCAGGCAAAGCCGTAAAACTGGATGAAAAAACCTACAATCGTCTGAAAATCCTCGGCGAAGCCAGGCGGCGCTCACCGCATTGGCTGATGGAAGAAGCTATTCAGCAGTTCCTTGAACGTGAGGAAGAAGCCGAAAGGATCCGGAAGGACACCCTGGAGCGCTGGGCACGGTATGAGGCGACTGGGGAGGCGGTCAGCCATGAAGAAGTTGAGACATGGCTCGAAACATGGGGAACAGAGCAGGAGGGCAAGTATCCCGTTCCCTGAAGTGGCTTCCAGAAGCCTTGACGGATTTAGCCCGCCTGCGAGACTTTATCCGCGTTCATAACCCCGAAGCAGCTCAGCGTGCGGCGACCCGAATTCTAGATGCTGCACACAAACTGCTAATCCTTCCCAATATTGGCCACCCCGTGCTCAACATTGACACGCCCCAACTGAGAGATTTGTTCATTCCCTTCGGTCAGGCCGGTTACTGGCTGCGCTATTATGCGGCCGACCACGAAATCATCGTTGTAAGGGTCTGGCACGGGCGTGAGGATAGAGACCCCACCAGAACGCTTTAAGATTGCCTGGGGACCGGGAGGGGCCTTTCACTCGTCCCCAGGCCGGCTATCGGCAACACATTCGCGTGCCTTCGCTTTCCTTTGTGTGACTTCGTGGGTAGAAGAAATGGGCTTTCGCGGGGAGTTCGGAGGTCTGTAGGAACCTGGATTCCAACCAGAAGCTTTCGGAATGATGATTTGCGTAGCCTTGCAGGATTTGGGCAAGGCACTCGCTCCGAAATCTGAACACCCTCTGAGTTCTTCGAGAACATATTCCAGCGGGAATCGAGACCTGCAGGTCGCGGGTTTTTTTGGCTCGAGAGGAGATCAGCGCTGGGGAGTCCTGATGGGAAGATTCAAGAAGGATCGCTTGAGACTCTGCGTATGAGGTTTTCTATTTCATGAATCAGGAAGGGCAGGTTGGGACGAGAAAAACTCATATTGGGCGCCGGGATACGATGGTGCTTGATATTAGGGGGCAGATGCTGGTGGTGAGGGTAGGTGGGTTGCAGAGTGGCGTCATCGGGATGGGGCTGGGGATCGTACCAATAGAGCTTCTCTTCACCACGCCAGACTTCATAACCATACCAGTCCAGGGTGATCGGCAAGCGATCGAACGTGAGTCTCTCACGGACCACGAGGCGGATAGAATGATCGAAGTGGAGTTCTCCGGATACGCGGGCAAGTGAGGCGCCCCGGCGAACAAAAGTCAGGGTCGAATGCTTGATGGCAGGGAAATTGTTGGAAAGTTCGTACAGGAATAGCTCGTAGTCCTCGGCCGTGCGCAGCGGGTCATTCATGCAGCTACCTTAACCAATCCGGCAAGGCTTGGAGCATTCCGCTGCACTCGCTGGATTTCATTTCGATACTCCGCCTGCCTCACGAGCCAGGTACGATAAACGGACGCCCATTCGCCAAAATCGAGCACCCATTTATCGTCCTCCGGTTCTTCGCCGGCGGTATAGGCTGCGAAAAAAATCTCCGATCTGACCCCGTACTTACGCTCAAAACCCAACAGCTCTTCTTCGAGAGCATGGATATCAAGGAGTATTTCGTGAATATTCATCATACCTCTCCATCCTGCCGTGCCAGGTGATGAAACCATTGGTCAGCACCAGCCTCAAACATAAAACCCTACCATGCCATTATACTGATTGGCATGATGAATACAATGCTGGACAGAGCAGCCGTTCGCCACGGTTCATAGGGCTTCGCCCTAGAGGATAGAGACCCCACCAGAACGCCTTAAGATTGCCTGGGGACCGGGAGGGGCCTTTCACTCGTCCCCAAGCCGGAGCTTGGGAACCAGCGAACCAGCGTGGTCTTGTGCAAGAGGTTGCGAAGGGGGGAGCATCGGAACCGGCGCTTAAGCCGTTAGCCGGTCCCCGCTGAATTCTCAGGCCGGCTATCGGCAACATCTTCGCGTGCCTTCGCTTTCCTTTGTGTGACTTCGTGGATAAAGGAAAAAAGGCCAGCCCCCATCCGTCAGCCGTTGGCCCGCAGCCCGGCCGGTCACCCCGTCGCTCACGTCTCGAGGGTCGACAGATCGCCCACGTCCTGTCCGAGGGCCTGGGCCTTGAGGAGGCGCCGCAGGATCTTGCCCGAGCGGGTTTTGGGGAGCGAGGGGACGATGTTGATTCTTTCCGGGCGGGCGATGGGCCCGAGTTCAACGGCGACGTGAGCTTTGAGCTCGTCTTCGAGGGTCTTGGTCTCTCGTTCGCCCTGGCGCAGGATCACATAGCAGTGGATGGCGGTGCCCTTGATCTCGTGGGGCAGGCCGATGGCGGCGGCTTCGGCGACGGCTTGGTGGGAGATGAGGGCGCTTTCGATTTCCGCGGTGCCCAGGCGGTAGCCGGAGACCTTGATCACCTCGTCGATCCGGCCGATGACCCAGAAGTAGCCGTCCTGGTCGCGGCGCGCCGAATCGCCGGCCAGGTACATGGTGGAGGGCTCATCCCGCCAGTATTGGCGGTAGCGGTCGGGGTCGTGGAGAATGGTCCGCATCATGGCGGGCCAGGGTTTTCGGATAACGAGCAGACCGTCGTCCTCGGGATTGCGGCTGACGCCGTTTTCATCCACCACATCGGCCACAATGCCCGGGAAGGGCCGGCTGGCGGAGCCCGGTTTGAGCGGGGTGGCGGGGTTGGGGGCGATGAGGAACGCCCCGCTTTCGGTCTGCCACCAGGTGTCCATGATCGGGCAGCGCTGCTGCCCGACGACGTTGTAGAACCAGCGCCAGGCTTCGGGGTTGATGGGTTCGCCGACCGAACCGAGGAGGCGCAGGGTGGAGAGGTCATGGCGCTGCGGCCAGGCGTCGCCGAAACGCATGAGGCCACGGATGGCGGTTGGGGCCGTATACAGGATATTGATCCCGAAGCGCTCGAGGCCTTGCCGGAGGGCCGGTTACGGCGGGGTGGAGAGGAGTTTGACATCCGTCAGGCGGCAGCTGCCCTGCACCAGCAGCCTCCTGACCTGAAGCAGCCTGGCGCCCGGCAGGACGCTCTCGAGGTCCGCCTGCAGGTTGCGGACGAAAGAGCGCCAGGTCCCATCCCTGGTCTCCGGCCCGAGGCCGATCCGGATGCGAACGTCGTTCAGCAGCGGCCCCTTGTCGTCTGGAGTGTAGCGCAATGCCAGGTCGCCGACCGTGGTCGCAAGCTTGAGGACGACGACGAAGGAATCGGTCGATCGCATCCGCCAGGCACAGGTTGGCTGGCTCGAGTTGTTCCAGTCGGTGAAATCATTGCGGCGCAGGCGATAGCAATTATCGCGACTGGCACCGCTGAGTTCGATGACCCGACGCTGGAGGTCCTCATCGAACACGTTGCGGATCTCTCCGCCGCCTACATCCCCGAACCCGAAATCCCAGCCGGCGGTCGACAGGTCTTCGGCGTCTTCATAGACGGTCAGGGAGACTTCCTCCGAGTAGTCACTCTCATTGCCGTAGCGATCACAGGCCGTGACCGCAAAAAAGTAGGGAAGGTTTTCGATGAGGTCGGGAACCGTCCAGGTGGTCCGATCACCGACCTCGACGACCATGGGATAGTCTCGACTGGCGTTGCCGTAGTAGAGTCGGTAGCTACCAACGGCGGGATCAGGAGAAGGGTCCCAGGCCAGCGTCGCTTGGGACGCAAAAACCGCGAGGGGAAAAATGAGCGCACCGACGATCAGCGCCGCCAGGACGGGAGAACACCCCCCGAGGGTTCGCCGGAGGCCGGGCGGCCGGGATTGCAGAACAGACTCCATGCTCTCGTTTTCCCACCAAGTGAACTTGCGTGTCTACCCTCTCGTGCGACGGGCTGACCCGGGAGGTGGGCGAAGCCCCGTCCTCTCCCGCCAAACCCCACCGGCCAGCCGTCCTGGGTCCCGCACTGCGGCACCCAACCTTCATTTACTCCAGCTATCACCTTCCGGTCACGGAACTGCGAGGAATTTTCGTCAGATCTTGAGAAACCGGCGTGGTACCCCGCGGCGAGGGGGGCAGGCATTTCCTGCAACACCGAAACCTGCCGGCCGACTGATCATTGGCCTGGTTCCATCCTCATTCGGTCAACGTTTCATAGGCCTTGATGATCTGCCTGGCTTTCATTTCTGCCAGTTTTCGAAATTCTGCGGGCAAGTGAGCATACTTGTCCGGGTGATAATGGTGCATCAGGTGGTGGTAGGCTTTTCTTACGGTCTCCCTGGAGGCTTCCGCTCCGAGTTCGAGCACCTCGAGGCTGTTTTTCAGCGCTTCGTCCTGCTCCTGCCGCCTTCGCTCCCGGTGAAGTTCCCTGTCCCGCTCCGCCTGGTCGAACTGCTGCAGCTTCTCCCGTGCCTCCCGCGAGATTTGAACGGTATCAACAATCCGCGAGGGTTGTTTCGCGCCCCGGGCGGGCGCACCTGCCCCCAGAGAAGATACCACCTGGTACTGTTCGAGGATCCTGGCACCGGAGATCGAGTCAATCGGTTTCGGCATTTCTCGAAGCCTAGCGCTGGCTGAGAGCCCCAGAAAACCGCCTGCAAAACAAAGAAGCCGGGCTGCACTGTCAGGCAACCCGGCTGTCTTGAGTCAAGACCCTTGGCTTTCCGTCCCCACCTCACGGTGAGTTTGGCTTTTTCTGAAATCCTGGGGACTATAGGTTGCAACGCCCCCCAAATGCAAGTGATTTGTTCGGCGCTGGAAACCCCGGCAGGAAAAAATCGCCGGACACGGTTCATCTCCTGCTGGTTCCGGGTTGCGGCCTTTTTTGCGAAATACCGAAATATCGTTTTGATGACGATAGTTCGGAAATTTCGCACACACAGCGACCCGCTCCGTTGAGTTGCCGGTAGCGGGTTGCCCTGTCTTGAGGTCGGGCCTAAGTGGATGCGGGCACAGAGAGTGGGCGAAGGCCGGGTTTAAGGCGAGGCGAGGCCATCGTGTTCCGACCGCAGCCGTTCGAGGCGATAGACGATGCCCCCTCGGGGCTTTTGTTTGAGAGTGCTGGGAAATTCCGCAACATAGACCAGCGCGGTGCAGGCCAGCGAGTCGGCCAGCCACTCGGTGGTATCGAGCTTCAGGGGTTCAAACGCAAGGCACCGCCGACAGGAAAACCCTCCCCAGTTTCTCCTGATAGCCTCGTCCAGACACTGCCCGTAGCCTGCACACATGACCCTCCGCTCGACCTTCGAGGGGCTGTCGACGGGATGGGACGGGATGGGATTGGCACGCTTCGCCATGGGTCCGGTCCTCATTCTTATCAGAGCGCTGGTGATGGGAGCGGGGGTGGGAAGGAGGGTCCTTTTGATCGTGCCACCGCCGTTCCTGCTGGTACCCGACCTTCGGGTGCCGGGGGTTCGCCTGGGTAAAGAGCACATTGCGTGCCAGAAAGCGCGGTAACGGACCATGATGAGTCTTCTCGACAAGGGGTCCGGGGTGTATCTTGAAATCATGACAGGCAACGTGATAGACAGAAGCGCACCATCCGGTCCAAGCGAGGGACTCGCGGGGCGCCCCCCCATGGCAACCCGCAACTTGCCACTCGCAACTCGTCGCAAGAGCAAGCCGGGATTGGTGGCACGGCCGTCGGGACGACATTAGCCAGGAGAATGGGAGTATTGCCGGAGATGAAACGGCAGCAGCTTGGCAGACAAATTGAGCAGCTCCTGGAGGCTGTTATCAACGGGGTCCTGCCCCAGGGACCTGAGAAGGACTCGACTGCGCGTCTCACTCAGGCTGCTGCCGGCTTCCAGTGCCGACACATCCGGGTCGTGGCGTTCGGCGGGGGAACGGGACTCTCCACTGTCGTCGGGGGTAATTCGCAGCTGGCTGACTGGCCGGATAATCCCTTTATCGGCCTGAAACAGGAGTTTCCCAGCCTCGAGGTGGTCGTGTGCCCCACGGATGACGGCGGCTCAACCGGGCTACTGCGGCAGCAGTTACCCATCATCGGGATCGGCGACCTCCGCAAGCTGCTGTTATCCTTGATTCTGCCTGAAGGCCTGCGGACTACCTACGACCTCGACCATCACGCCACCGGGCCGCTGGTGCGCCTGATCCACCGGCTCTTCAACCACCGGTTTCCTCCGAGCTGCAACGATTTCCAACCGGTCTGCAATCCGCTCCTGGTTGCCCCCGAAGACCTGCGGCAAGCCTGTCCCGAACCGCTGGCGAGACTGCTGGCCACCCTGGGACGGGCGGTCAGCCCGCAGGGGGAGGGACCCACCATCGAGCCCGGTGGACACTGCTTGGGAAACCTGCTGCTCACGGCGGCCATATTCAGGGAAATGTCGGCTCGCAGGGTCGGTCCGCCCGATCCGACCGCCCTCGCAAAAGGGCTCGATACCATCGCCCGAGCCATCGGGGTCGTTCCCGGCCGGTTGCACCCGGCAACGGCTACGCCCGGTCAACTGGTGCTGCGCTACAGCAATGGAGTGGCCGTTCGCGGGCAATGGAAAGCAGGACTGGGGCGGCGGAATTTTCCCATCGACTGCGTGACGGTGGAATTCTCCGACCAGCCGGAGGTGAATCCGGCCCTTTGCGCTGCCATCCGGGAGGCGGACCTCATCATTTTCGCCCCCGGGAGCCTGTACACGAGCATTCTGCCGATCTTGCAGCTGCCGGCCATGGTCGAGGCCGTCAAAGCGAACCGCAAGGCTTTGAAGATCCTGGGCGCCAACTTCTGGATTCAGGAGGGGGAGACGGATATTTCGCAGCGCGGCAGGAATCGGGGGTTCTATGTATCCGAGCTGGTGGAAGCGTACGAGCAAAATGTGCCCGGGGGCGCGGAGGGCCTTTTTGACGTGGTGCTGAGTGCCAATCTGGAACACATGCCCGGCAATGTGCTCAGCAACTATGCGCTGGAAGGCAAGAGCCCCATCTATCTCGACCGCAAGCGGGTGGAGCACTTTGGCGTGCTGCCCATGGAAGCCACGGTCTACTCCCGAGAGCGGCTGAGACTCGCGCAGGTCATCCACCATGACCCCCAGAAGTTCGCCCTCGCCGTCCGGGCCCTCGTCTTTGCCCACGAGCAATTCAACCTGAAGTGCGAAGCCAATCGCGCGCCGGGTTTCGCTCGACCGTCACGGGCTGGTCGGCTGGTCCAGGCCCCGACCCTCTGCGCGTATCGCCAGGCCGCGGGCAGCGCCCTCGCCGGCAAGCACTTTTCGCCCATGGAACTGCGCGGAGTAGTAGCGGAGCTGGTCTGGGAAAACCGTGACATTCGGGTGGCGCATCTCGAATGCTTCCGGGGTGTCCAAATCATTCCGGCGGTGACATGGCACCGCAGCAATGAATGGGACAGCGTCCTCGGCTACTATGATCCCGAAGACGGGTTGTTGAAGCTTCATGAGCAGTTGCGTCACGAGCCGGAGCGGTTGAAGGGCAATCTGCTCATTGCCCTGGGCGAATCGCTGCTGGGGCGGTATCTGGAGAGCCGTCGATGGCTCGATATGGAGGCTGAGGGCGGGTGGGGAGCCCGCTGCTACGAAATCAGGCTGCGGCCAGTGCGGGAGCGGGCCTGTTTCCTGGACGATGCCGCGCTGCGCACCTATCTCACCCTCGCCCGCATGGTCCCCAGCCCTCATGATGCCGGCATCTTCCGTATCACTTTGAACGGCCGCGAAGGCTTCATCCCCCCCGGCCTCCTCTTCGGCCTCCTCTACGCGTGGTATCTCAATAATGACTATGGCGAAATCATGGAATATGAAATGTCGCTGCTGCGCTGGCCGCCGCAAAAACTCATCCCCTGTCAGCAGGAGGAGCGTCAGCGGCGGCAGGCGCTGGTCGATTTTTTCCGCCGGCGGGTATTCGAACATCCCGTCTGAAACGCCACTCCGACGCCTTTGGCGGTCCGGCCTTTTGCCGATGGAGAAGCGCCCTCTTATCGGAATTACCGATTTTGAAAATGGCCTTGGAGGCATTATACAGATTCAGACTAAGCGCGCGCTCATTGACTCACGGGAAGGCGCGGCGAATGATTTCTGACCTGGGATGCGTCACCGCCCGCTTATTTGGATTGCGCCGGGAGCTGCAGCTAATGCAAGAGGTTGAGTGCCCTTGAAGCCGCCCAAACTGGCCGTGTGCAATTTCATCGAGGAGGTCCCCAGTCTGAAGCGGTTTGCCCTGGCCAACGGCTTTGCCGGGGTGGACTGGACCTTCAGAGCCGACGATCTTCCCGCGAATCCTCTCGAAGAATCCCGCCTGGCAGGCAAGATCGCCCAGCTGCACCCCTTGGAGGTCCGCTATCACCTCGCGTTCGAGGCGGTCGATCTCGGCGATGAGGTGGACAGCCGCGCCGAGTTTGCCATGACGGTATTCCGCCGCGCCTGCGCCCTGGTCGCCCGTCTTGACGGCCGGTTCATGACCATCCACCTCGGTCTGGGCCGCGCTTCGACGGTGGGACTTTCATGGGAGCGAACCCTCGGGGCGCTTGCCGACCTGGTTCGCTATGGAAAGAGCCTGGGGGTCACGGTCTGCCTGGAAAACCTGGCATGGGGCTGGTCAAGTCGCCCTGAGCTGTTCGAAAAGCTCATTCGGAAGTCCCGGGCCGGGGTTACGCTGGACATCGGCCATGCCCGGGTGTGTCCCTCGGTCGAGACCCAGCGATATGCCTTCGAAGATTTTGTCGCACCCCATCCGGAAACCGTCGTCAACGCTCATATCTACCACGAAGAACGAGACGACCGGCACCTGCCCCCCGACAGCCTCGACGACCTCCGGCAGCGCCTCGACATTCTGAGCGGCCTCCCGTGCGACTGGTGGGTCCTGGAACTCCGTGAGGAGCAGGCGCTCCTGGCCACCCTCGAGGTGGTGAGGGCCTACTGGAATGGGGACTCCCACCGGCAGTCGCCGTCCGATCTGGCTGCAATCCTTTAGTACAGCGCGGCATAAGTCTTAAACCGATTATAGCAGGTGTCTTGCTGTTCCCCTTGCCGTTGCGTTTCATGTTTTCATTCAACGCAACGGAGAGCATCAGCCCTAACGCGAGGACGGTAGGTTGCGTTGAGAGGAGCGAAACGCAACATGTGTAAGGGTGCCGAGCTTTCGCCGCACTGTACTGGCACTCCACCACCGAATCGAGCCGCCGGACGGCTGATCGGCGGCCGGCAGGGCGGCTTTAAGATGCGGTTGCCACCGTCGCTCCAGCCGAACTCGCGGAACTCTCGCTCCGCCTGCCGACGCGATTCTACCCGGAGCAAACGACTGCTGCCTCAGGAGCCCGTGCCAGAGTCATGGTAAGTCGCCCAACAGGGCCGGGCCGGCCTGATCCCCGGCAAGCTTCCGCAGCCGTTCCGGCACCTTCAACGCGACCATCAGGGCCTCGGTTTCACGCGGTACCAGGTGCGCCCATGGTTCTCCGCAGGTCATCCGGCAGCGGACTTCCTCCGCGCTGATACCCTTGTCCTGGTGCCCTTTCCGCCAGAGGATTTCCGTCTTGAGACCGGCCGCTGCGAATTGCCGCAGTTTGCGTTCACCCCACTCATCGTAGATGGTAAGGAAAAAGGTGGCATCCAGGGGTACGTAAAAACGATAGAGGGCCGGGAAATTGATGGGAAAGGGCACCACCGAAAAGTCGAGCTGAGTCAGGCCCGCTCCCAGGAGCACCGCACGGACCATGGTGTAGCGTTCGAAGTAGGTAAGCGGATTGGCACCAGGCTTACTGCGGCCGGGGTTGACCGGGTCATCCCGGGTCAAGGTGGGATCGGGATTGGTGATCCCGACAACCAGGTGATGACAGCGTGCTTTGCCGGCCAGCAGGTACTTCAGGTGATCGTTGTGAAGGACCTGAAAACGCCCGTGAATCACGCCCTGTTCAACCATCTGCCCCGCTCCCTCAACCGTTATCACGCTGCTGCCGTCGAGCCGAGCGACGCCTCCGGCAGCCCCAACTGCAATTCCAGTTTTCAACGCGAGGGCCCCATCACTCGATGATGTCGCTCTTTCCGGCATCCGCCGACCACACCGGCAGGGGACCGCACGTGCCGGTCTCCGGGTCGTAGCGATGCCGATAGGAACAGGTCACCTGGGTGCTCTTGCTCATGTGCTCCCAGCCGCGGACGTAGTATTGGCACTCATCGTTGAAGCAGACATAAAAGAACTCCGAACTCCAGGTCGATTGCGGGGGAGTCCGCCATTTCTTCATTTTTACCCCGCAGTGGGGGCAAATCGTTTTGTCTTCAGCCATTCCTTACTCCTTTCGTGGGGCCGCCAGGCACTTGCAGCGGGAATCCCGGCTTCCGTCGGTCCTGACTTAGAGACTGTCCAAAAACAACCTGGCTCATCGCGGATTAGCGTGAGAAGCTCCTAACTCAGCAAATACGCGAAGCCTGAAATTGACGAAATTTCTGTATCCGAAGGCAACTCGTATTATCGTTCTCAAGGCGCCGTTGATGCCCTCAACAAACCCATTGGTAGTTCGTTCGATGAAGTAGTTGAGGATCTCCTCCCACCAATTGCAGAGAGTTGTGACGAATTTAGCCAAGTGCTTGCTGCCAGCCAACCTGGCTTTCAGCCTCCAGGCAGAGAGAAACCGGGCGGCCTTCTCTCGACAATGAACTTTCTCGAAGATACGGCGGAACTCCTCTTTGAGCAAATACAAGGTTCGCAGCTCAGGGCATAGTTCCAGTATCTTGGTCAGCTGATCCTCTTCACCTGGCGACAATTCGCATCGATTTCGTACCAGGAGCCAACGGCTCCCCTTGATTACCGAGCGCATCTCGGGGCAGAGCCCCTTCTGATATTCCGTGCGAAGCTGGGTCAGGCGAGTGTTCAATTGTTTCATAACATGGAATCGGTCAACCACCACTTTTGCAAGGGGAAGCTTGTTCCGTGCTGCTTGATGGTAAGGGGCCCACATGTCAATCGAGACGAAACGGATAGCCTTCCGCTCTTGAGGGCTCAGGGTGTCTATCCAATGCTCCAAAGTCTGTTTCTCTCTATCGGGCAGGACTGCGAGAATGCATTTTCGGGCAATATCGGAGATGACCAGTACGAACTGTTTATGACGCTTTTTGAGGGAGATCTCATCAATCCCCAACACCCGTGTGGTACCTGCAACGGAAGACTTTCCTTTCAGTGCTGCCCAACGGTTGAAGATCTCTTTAGTGGTCGTGTGGCTCAGAGCCTCGCGGACGGCAACGGCCTTGCATGTACTGGCTATGCATGACTCATAGACATGTCGCTCAAAGACCATGGATTGCCTCCGGTGAGCATCCACGAACGGCAATTCTTCCGCAAACGTACGGCCACACTCTTCGCAATGGAAACGACGAGCCAGGAAATGCAAAAACGTCTTCTTGCCCCATACATCCAGGTGGCGAATGCACCGTTGTTCTTCCTGATGGACTGTTGTTGAAAGGGCCCCGCAATGGGTACAAACCGCAATCTCTTCCCGATGGGCACACCAGAGATGGAGAACTTCATGGTCTCCTTCTCGCCGCATGGCGTACATCCTTACCACCAGCGTCGCAATACCCAACAATTCCGTCAGGGTCTCATCTGCGACTTCTTTGAAATCCTTCAGGCTGATTCGTTTCACGGCCTTGGCTGCATCCTTTACAAACGGAATGAAGTACTCCAACAGTTTCATGGGAAAACCTCCTGGCTAGGGTTATCCCATGTTTATTTATACTCATTTCAACCGGATGTCCCGTCCATAATGAAAACGATCAGATAATTTTTCACGCTAATCCGCGATGAGCCAACAACCTTTACTCTTAATCCCAGTGTAGGGTGGGCTGTGCCCACATGCTGCGCCATCGGTGGGCACAGCCCACGAAAACCGCAAACTTGTTTCTGGACGATCACTTAGCCCGCGCCAACTCTCAGCCGAACGGCGCTCGCGAAGCTCCGAGCAGCCGTCATCCCTCAGCAGAAAAGTCGGCGGGAACCGGATAATCGCGGGTACTGAATTCCCGGTTCTTCAGAAAGATATCCGCGAACTGTTTCATCGTATCCTTCATCACCTGCTTGTAGTCGGGAATGTTGGGATCAAAAACCTCTCCGATCTTCTCGTACGACAGGCTGGCGAGGTCCTCCGAGAGATTCAGATACTCCTTTCGCACCGCTTCCGGGAGGGCCTTGACCATGTTCTGCCCCAGCATGTATTCGAAGAGGGAGTACATCTTCCCCAACAGCTTTTCAAGCGCCTCAGGTTCGTGATTTTCCCCCTTCTTTTCCACCAGAACCCGGCAATAGTTCAAAACATAAGGGTTGCGAACGGTTTTCCCTGGCTGTTGTTCAGCAGTGGCTGAGCCTAGTTCGTGTTCAGTCGACATACCCAATCCTTTTTTGGAAGTGGTGAGCAGAAGGTCCGCAGCCATGTAACTGCCGCATACCCAACAGTAAACGAAATCGATTATAGCACCAGGGACTGCTGCAAGCCACAGCTTACAGAGTGATCAGGACAACCGGTGGTGTGCCTGCCAACCATTCTCGCAGGAAGCGAAAGTGACAAGCCCAACCTTCACTTCCACGAAAAGGAGGAGAGACAATTCCAGGAAAGAGCCAGGGAACTCAAATGCCAGCCGGTATTCCATGCTCATCCGGCGATGGTTCTATACTTGTTAACCCGCAACCTTTCGAGACAGTAACTCATGACCCTTCGGGACACCCGAAGACAATCCAAAAGGCTCGAGTTACACTGGGCACTCGGGACTCATTACTCGGAACTTTTCAGGGCAGTTGCTCATGACCCTTCGGGACACCTGAAGACACATGAAAAGGTCCAATGGGAACTCGCAACTCGCAACACGGAACTCGGTACTTTTCAGGGCAGGCTCACTGATTTTTCGATTCCATGCCGAAGACGCAGGTCTCCGGCCCCTGGTCGGGGCATGACACCACGGCCGGGGTGGCAGCCTCGTTCACATAGAGCTTGAAGATGTCCGGACGGGCATAGTGGCCGACAACATCCAGGTCGAACTTGCCCCTCGCGATATCGCCAAGATCGATGTCGGCGGTGAGAATGCACTCACCCTCATAGTTCGGCCCGGCCAGGAGTTGACCCAGTGGGCCGACGATGCAGCTTCCGCCTCGCATCATCAGAATTTCCGGGTCATCTCCCTGAGCAGCGGCATAGTCCAGGGGAAAGGCGCCCCGTTTGAGGTACTGGCAGCTTGCCAGGACAAAACAGCGGCCCTCGAAGGCAATGTGCTGCATGGTCGGTATCCAACTATCCCGGTCGTCCGCAGTGGGAGCGCAATACAGTTGGATGCCCTTGGAGTACATGGCCATCCTTAGAAGCGGCATGTAGTTTTCCCAGCAGATTACGGCGCCCATTTTCCCGATGGGAGTATCAATAACGGGAATGGTGGACCCGTCGCCAAAACCCCATACGAGCCTCTCCATCGCCGTAGGCATCAGCTTCCGGTGTTTGCCCAGCAGCTTGCCCGCCGGCGAAAAGAAGAGGGCTGTGCAATAAAGGGTCCCGCCATCGCGCTCGATGACCCCTATGACAAAATGGATATGGTTCTCACGGGCCGCGGCGCCAAGCGCATCCGTATAGGGCCCCGGAACTTCTATGGCGCTTGCCCAGTAGCGGCGGAAGTCCTCCCGGCCCTCGGGGGATCGCATGCCGAGCCGGCAGCCAAAATCCAGGCCTTTAGGATAGACTGAAACAAAGGCTTCGGGGAAAACGGCCAGTTCGGCTCCTGTCGCCGCGGCATCGGCTAACAGGCTGCAGGCCTTTTCAACACTGCGTTCCACCTCGAAAGGGATTGCTCCTGCCTGAACCACCGCAACTCGCAAATCAGTCTTCATGCCCTCGTCTCCAATGTCGATCAGCGTGGCTTACTCATATCATCAGGTATTTCTTTTTTATTTCCGGCTGCTTCTCAAGATCGGTCATGGTCCCTTCATACCTGACCCGACCGCTTTCGATGATGTACGCCCGGTCGGATATCTCGGTCGCAAACCTCATGTTCTGCTCGGTAAAGAGAATCGTGAGGCCCAGTTCCTTCAGGTGTTTGACCTGGCGCACGATTTCCTGCACCACGACCGGTGCGAGGCCCTCTACCGGCTCGTCGAGCAGCATCATCTGCGGATTTCCCATTAGAGTGCGACCAATCGTGAGCATCTGCTGCTCACCGCCGCTCAGGTACCCGGCGGGGCGGTTTTCCAGCGGTTTCAGCGACGGGAACAGCTCAAAAATCGCCTGCTCGCTCCACGGCGGGATCGCGCCGCTCAGGGGCGGCTTGGCGGCAACTTCGAGGTTCTCCCGCACCGTCAGATCCGGAAAGACAATCCGCTCCTCGGGAACATACCCTACTCCCATTCGCGCAATCTCATACGGGGGCAAACCAACCAGGCGGGTCCCGTTGAAGGAGATCTCCCCCTGACTGGGCCGGGCAAGCCCCATGATGGTTTTCAAGGTTGTGGTTTTCCCGACCCCATTCCGGCCGAGCAGGCACACGCACTCGCCGCGTTTCACCGCCAGGCCTATTCCGAACAGGATGTGGCTCGTTCCATAAAAGGTGTGGACATTGTCCAGCGTCAGATTTCCCATCAGTAGTGCTCACCGAAATAGATTTTCTGTGCGGTTTCGTTCATTCTCACCTGGTCCGGCGTCCCCTGGACCATGATCTGGCCGTGATGAAGCAGGGCGATCTTGCGCGCGTGATTGAAGACAACGGAAAGATCGTGTTCCGTAAACAGGATGGTGATATTCCGCTCCCGGTTGAGATTGTCGACCAGCGCCATGGTATCCTGGGTTTCTTCGAGCGACATGCCCGCGGTCGGTTCATCCAGCAACAGCAGCGTTGGCTTGCCGGCAAGCGCGATGGCAAGTTCCAGCTTCTTCTTGTCGCCCTGGGAGAGGGCGCCGGCAATGTTACCTCTTTTTTCCAGCAAGCCGCATAGCGTGAGGATTTCCTCGGTTTGCTCGTTGCCGAGGCCGTCGGCGGACCGAAAGAGGTTGAATGCCATACCCATTTGTGCCTGCACGGATGAACGCACGTTGTCGAAGATGGTCAGTTTCGAAAAGATGTTGCTGACCTGAAAGGCACGAGAGATACCCAGCCGGGTGATCTCGTGCGGAAGCCGGCCGGTGATGTCCTCCTCATTGAAGAGAATTGTTCCGGAATCAGGACGGTAGTAGCCCGTCAGCAGGTTGAACAAGGTACTCTTGCCTGCGCCGTTTGGGCCGATAATCGCATCCAGGTCCCCCTCGGACAGGACGAAATCCAGGTCTCTGGTCGCATGAAGACCTCCGAAACTCTTGTTCAGGCCGGTCACTTTCAGGATTTCTCTCTTCATTTTATTGCCCCGTCCGTTATCGACTCCGGCGCCTCGGATTTGCTAAAGCCCTGAACACTGCGCGACTTTCCGGATATCCGTTCGTCAATAAGCGAGAGGATGCCTCCCGGGAAAAACAACACGATCACCAGGATGATCGAACCGATGGTAAGCGGCCAAAACACAGTGTACCGTGTCACATAGGCATTCAGCGCCGTGTAGATGACAGAACCGACCAGCGGCCCCGCAAAAAAATCCGCGCCTCCGATCAGGGTCATGAACACAGGAGCACCCGATTGCACCCAGCCCAGCAGAGATGGTGAAACACTGCGCTGGAAGGGTGCCCAGAGCGAACCTGCAATGCCGGCAAAGATGCCTGCGATGACAAAATTCACCAGCATTGCCCGGCGCACATCGATACCCACGAAGGCGGCCCGTCGCTGGTTGTCGCGAAGCATGCGCAAGGTGTACCCGAAAGGTGACTGGGTTATCCGCCAGAGGACCAGCAGGGCTGCCGCCACCACCCCCAGGGTGAAATAGTAATAATTCACCGGGTCGCGGAAGAAAGGAGGCGAAAGGATTCCCTGAATGCCGTCATCGCCGCCAGTGAAGCCATACCAGGAAAAAACAATGTAGAAGAGCAACTCCCCGAAGGCGAGACTGAGGATGGCGAAGTAGATGCCGGTGAGGCGAACGAGGAAGAAGCCTACCACCAGCGCTCCCAGGGCGGACACGGGAATGGCAAGGAACAGCGCGAAAAAGAACTGCAGGTAGCCTATCTCGCCGGTAGCCTGGCAGGCCCGGCAGACGAGCGCAGTAGCGTAGGCCCCGAGCCCGAAAAAGGCAGCCTGGCCAAAGGATATCTGGCCCATGTAGCCGTATATGAGGTTGAAACTCACTGCGAACAGCCCGAGCACCAGGATTTCGACGCCGACAACGGTGAGAAATTCACCGCCCACCCACGGCGCCAGCAGGGCCAGCGGCGCCAGCACTGCCAGCACCGGTGCGGACAAACCGGCGCGGCCGGAGCGAGCGCCAAACCAATTGTGCTTTGCGGTAGCCTTGGTCGCTGCGACCTCTCTTGTTGTATTCGGCATTTAGTACCTCATCTCAGTTCCGAAAAGACCCCAGGGCCGAATGATGAGCACCGCCACCAGGATCAGAAAAATGATCGCCAGCGCGCCGCCCGGCCAGATCAACACCGAAAAGGAATAGACTACCCCCACAATGAGCGAAGCCACGAAAGTGCCGAGAATGCTCCCGAACCCCCCAATCACGACAACCGCAAAACACTGGACGATGAGATCCATATCAAGCCCGAGGCCAATCGGCACAATCGGCAGAAATACCCCCGCTGAAAAAGCGGCAATGGCCACCCCCAGGGCGAAGACGCCGGCGTAGATCGTCGGGATCCGAATTCCCAGCGCACTCACCATCTCACGGCTGTGCACCGCCGCCCGCACGATCTTTCCATAGCGCGTCCGGTGCAGAAACAGCCACAACCCTGCGCCGACTCCAATCCCGCATCCGATCACGATGAACAGGTAGGGGTTGATATAAGCCCCCAAAGCTTCCACGGGCTCAATCGGCAGGAAAATACGGCGGTTCTGGACCCCCCAGATCAGTTTAATCAGGTCGCTGATAATGAGGATCATGGCAAAGGTGAGCAGCAACTGTTCGGGGAGTTCCCGTGAGTACATTCGGCGGATCAGGACTCTTTCAATCAGCCAGCCGACCGCAAACATGAAGAGGGTCGCAACGAAAATAGCCGGTATCAGCAGGAGCCCGTTCTGCCCCAGCGCGTTACAGAGCCCCTGATAGAGGCTGAACGTTACATACCCGCCCAGCAGCCACAGGGTGGCATGGGCAAAATTGAGAATATTCATTACCCCGAAGATCAGCGACAGCCCGGATGAGACCAGGAACAGCATCATGGCCCGGGAAAGGCCGCTGAAAAGTTGGATCAGGAAAGAATTGAAATCAGCCGGCATACCTGCATCCTGGATTGGGGACCAAAGACGGTCGCATTCAGACGGTCAACCCTCTCCGACCCGGTTAGAACCGGGCCGGAGGGCGGCGGTCAGCTTCTCTTCTTCTGAAGCCGGCGAACCTCATCACAGGTCGGTACCCAAACCTCGTGGCCTTTCACCAGGATCATGGTCTTGGGGTCGAAGATGGGGAACGGGTAGTCGGGAGTATCCACAACCTCACCCACATATGAGTAAGCATCGAGTTGATTGTTGCAGTCGCGCAGGGGGAGCTTGCCGCGGCAGGTGTCCACGGTGGCGCCCGTCAGGGCCTTCCTGACCGCCTCGGTTTCGACCGTCGCCGCCCTGGTGACGGCCTGGTCGAGGGCGTTCAGAGAATCAGCATACATGCACGCAAAATCGTCCGGGTAGTCGTCCTTGCCGAATTTCTCCTGGTAAATCCTGATGTAGCTCTGCATCATCGGATTATCCAGGTGTGCGAAAAACGGACACCGATTCAGGCCGATGATACCACGGGGCAGAGTCTTCCGCTGCTGCATCAATTCCGTTACCGGCAGGAAGACACCCGGGTACGCCACGGATTTGAAAAGCCCGGAAGCTTTGGCCTGCTGGAGAAAGGTCTCATTATCCTTGCCCGCGATAGCCCCAAACAGAAAATCAGGCTTCAGTGACATCACTGCCGTGATGTACGGGGTGAAATCGGTCTCCCCGAGCTTTGCCCAGAGTTCCTTGATCAACTGGGTTTCGGGAGAAATCTCTTTCAGATTATCGACGAACACTTTCTGGGCATCACGCCCCCATTCATAATCCAGGCCGAGGGTTGCGTACTTTTTCCAGCCCTTCTCCTTTATCAGCTTGGCTACCGCCACCGCAGTGGCGCCGGATTGCATCCTGGTGTTCGGGCCGAACATGAAAGTGTAGGGAGTGAAATTTTCGTTCACGATCTTCGAACTATTGCTGGTAGCGCTCAAATACAGGACTTTGTATTCGTGTACGATCTCCTGGACTGCCATCGCCACCGCGCTGCTCCAGCTCCCGATAATTGTCTTCACTTGTTCATTCAGAATGAGTGACCTGGCTTCCCTGGCCCCAACATCCGGTTTGGTCTGGGTGTCACGAAAATGAAGCTCAATCGGGTGCTTGCCCAACAACCCCCCTTTGCGATTGATTTCGGCGGCAATCAGCGGCAGGATCTTGATCGGGCGTTCCGAATAATTGGCGCCGCTGCCCGTGGTCGGCAGCAGGACCCCTATCCTGTAGGGTTCGCCCGCCTGTGCTCCGGCAAACCTGGGGATCATCGTCATGACGCCCGCGGCAATGGATGTGATGATGAAATCCCGACGGCTGACAGCGCGCTTCACGATCTCAAGATTGTCTTTCCATGCTCCTCTCTCATCACCAGTCATGACTATCTCCTTCTTTGATTTGTGGAAAATTCTCCCGCCCGGGTTTCGTGCCGGAAAGCCTTTCTTCACAATCGCAAGGCTGCGATCAGGAGCTTTCCGGCGGCTTGTATATGTGACTTGATGACTTCGGTTGCTTTCATGATATCTCTATCCTCGATAGAGTTATAAAGCAGCCAGTGCTCGTCGTTGAAATGGTCGATATGAGGAGTCAAATGGACTACATTCAAGATGAAGTAAATACTATCGTAGAAGGTCTTGATCATTGAAATAAAATAGTCGTTCTTGCTCATTACCGCGATTTGCATGTGAATTGCCGTATCGAGTTCCCATCTCTTTCTGTCATAGATGGGTTCCTGATGGTTTTGATACAGGGTTATTCTCTCTTTCAACCTGCTCAAATCTTCAACACTTCGATGCTTCACCGCATATTCGATGGAGATCACCTCCAGGCGTTCCCGCAGGTCGAATATCTGCTCGGCCTCCCCCGCGCTGACCTCTTTCATGAAGAACCCCCGGTTCTTCTTCGAGACCACGAACCCTTCCTGTTCGAGCCGCATGAGACCGTTGATGATCGGGGTCTTGCTCATCCCCAGAATCTCTTCCAAATCGCGATAGATGAGCTTCTGCCCCGGAGACAGTCTCTGGTTGACAATGAGCTGCTTAATTGACTGATATGCTTCAATATTCTTATTTGTTTCAGTCTCTTCCATAACTGCTCTTGCTTCAACCTCCCTGGAAAGCACCCGCCCCTGCCCGGAAAGCAGGAACGCCACGCCAAGAAACGATCACATATCGTATCTAGAATCTGATCCAATTTATCATACGATTCTTCCCCCTTGTCAACTTTTTTTTGCGAGCCGTGCTTGGGAAGCCGCCATGCAACGGCAATTTCCCCATCCTCGAAAAAATACCTCCAAAACCTCGTAATTTTACGAGCTGTATCCGCCCTGAATCTCTGTTTGAATGGCCATCACGGTAACGGAAGGCATGGTGTGCCGAGGCCGGCGAGAGCCTCTATTCAAAAACTAAGAAGGAGATCAGGAAATGACTACCAACAACGGCAGTGAAAAACCCATCCGCAACGTCATCTTCATCATGCTGGACACCCTCCAGTACAACTACCTGGGGTGCTATGGGAATCAAGCGGTAAAAACCCCACATTTCGACCGGTTTGCCCGCAACGGCATTCTGTTCGAAAATGCCTACAGTGAAGGCCTGCCCACCGTGCCGGTGCGCCGCGCCCTCATGACCGGCCGCTTCACCCTGCCGGCAGCTGGCTGGCAGCCGCTTTCGCATGACGACACCACCCTCACCGATATCCTCTGGGGCCGCAAGGTGCAGACCGCGCTGGTCTATGACACCCCCCCCATGCGTCTTCCCAAGTACGGCTATTCCCGCGGTTTTGACTATGTAAAGTTCTGCCCGGGCCATGAACTCGATCACACCACCTACCAGGATGACTCGCTGGATCCCGGCATGCGCGCAATCGATTACACCTCCCCCACCATGGTCTACAACGACCGGGGCGAGTTGATCGATGAGGCGAGCAAGGCGCTGCTGGAAGAGATCGACTGCTTTTTGCGCTTCCGTCAGAACTGGCGTTCCGAAGAGGACAACTACATCAGCGTGGTGGCCCGGGAGGCGGATGAGTGGCTGCGCAACAAGCGCATCAAGAACCGTCCGTTCATGCTCTGGATCGACTCCTTCGATCCCCATGAGCCATGGGATCCCCCGTCGGTATGGGATGGCAGCCCCTGCCCGTACGATCCGGAATACGACGGCAACCCCATCCTCCTGGCTCCCTGGACGCCGGTGGAAGGCCGCATCACCGACCGTGAGGCCGAACATGTCCGCGCTCTCTATGCCGAGAACATCACCCTGGTGGACAAACAGATCGGCAAGCTGCTCGATTCCATTCGCGACCAGGGGCTCTGGGACGAGACCATGATCATCATCACTTCCGACCACGGCCAGCCCATGGGCAAGGGAGAACACGGCCACGGCATCATGCGCAAATGCCGCCCCTGGCCTTATGAGGAACTGGTGCATGTACCGCTCATGATGCACATTCCCGGCGTGCAAGGTGGCAGGCGGGTCGAAGCGCTCGTCCAGAACGTCGATATTGCTCCCACCATCCTGGACGGCCTGGGGCTGCTCGAGGCCCCGAAGGTAGACAGCGGGCACGGCATGCCCACCTACGACGCCTTCGACATGCAGGGCCAGAGCCTGCTGCCCCTCGCCCGCGGCGAAGCGGACAAGATCCGCGACTATGCTCTCGCGGGGTACTTCGGGATGTCCTGGTCCTATATCACCGAGGACTACAGTTACATCCACTGGATTCTCAAGGATGTCAGCCAGCGCGAGTACACCAGCGTCAACAACCCCGGCAAGGAAAAGATGAAGGACGACACCATGTGGTCCTGTACCACCGGCGCAAAGCAGGAAGTGCCCGACTCCGACGAACTCTACGACCGCCGCCGGGACCCCTTCCAGCTCAACAACATCATCAAGCGGAACCCCGAAAAGGCGGAAGAACTCCTGAGGGAACTGAAGCTTGCCATCGGCGAACTGAAGAGCTCCTAAACGTCGTCTTCCCGGAAGGCTGTCGGTCTTTGGGCTTTCAGCCTACCGGGTTCCGGCCATTAGCGCAGCATGTAGGCACAGTCCACCCTACAAAATCGCATAGTTGGTTGTGGGCGGTCGCCAAGTTGAGTCGACCGCTCAGCCTAGATGAAAGCAAAAGATAAAAGGAGAAGTCATGTATCAGGTGATAACAGACAGCGACTTTGGTGCCACGGTTAAGGATGCGGACAACAGCGTGGTGATTTTCGTCAAGAAACTCTGCCCCCATTGCAAGAACATGCTCAAGATGTTCGAGAAATTCCAAAAGCTTGTCCCGGGGGTCACCATCTACACGGCGGACATCGAGGACTGTCCGGAGTCCATGGCGACGTTGGCCGTGGAAAGAGCGCCCACGGTTTGTGTCGTGAAGAGCGGGAAAGTGGCGGCCCAGAAAACCGGGCTGATGAACCCCAGGGAAATGGCCGCGTTTTACGAGAACGCATAGTCGGCAAGGATAACCGTGAACAAGGGGCGCAATCCCATGAAAGAAACCCGAGATTTTGATGTCTTGATTATCGGAGGCGGCATCGCCGGCATGACGGCGGCTATCTATCTCGCCCGGGCCAACGTCAGCGCCGTGATTCTGGAAAAGGCCATCTGCGGCGGCCTCTGCAACTATACTTACACGGTGGAAAATTTCCCCTCCTATCCCTCCATCCACGGCATGGACCTCATGCAAAAGGTACGCGACCACGTGGAGGAATTCGGCGTGGCCATCGAAGAGGTTTGTGAGATCGAGCGGATGGATTTCTCCGGCCGGGAAAAGATCATCGAAACGGATGAAGCGATTTTCCGCGGGGTAGCGGTAATCGTGGCGACCGGGCGCAGGCCCATTACCCTCGAGGTGCCGGGGAGCGAGGCGATTCATTACTGTTCCATCTGTGACGGCTTCGCCTATGCGGGCAAGCGGGTGCTGGTCGTGGGGGGCGGGAACAGCGGTTTTGACGAAAGCCTTTACCTCATGCGGATCGGCATCAAGCACCTCACCCTGGTGGAGATGATGGATCGCTTCTTTGCGGCCCAGTCCGCCCAGGATGACTTGTTGAAGTGCGGCAACGTGGAGGCCCGCAAAAGCACCAAAGTGGTGGAAGTGCTTCTGGAAAACGGCAAGGTCAAGGGAGCGGTGCTGGAAAACGTGGCTACCGGGGAAAGAGAAACCATCCCGGTTGACGGCGTCTTTGTGTTCATGGGCCAAAACCCGACGACGGAGTTCCTGAAGGGGATCGTGGAGCTCGACGACTACGGCTATGTCCTGGCGGGAGAGGACATGAGCACCAGCGTGCCCGGGGTGTTTTCCGCAGGCGATCTGAACCGCAAGCGGTTTCGCCAGCTCACCACGGCCATGAACGACGGCACCATTGCGGCCCTGGTGTGTGAACGCTATGTCGGAGCCAACCGGCCCGTTTGTGCCTTATAGACGAGAGGAAGGGTTAACCCATGTCAGAACGCGCAGCAACCATTGCCATAGGAGAAGTTGCCGAGGGGCTTGTCCTTGAAAAAGTGCGGCCCGTGGCCAAGATCAGCAACAACTACTTTGACGGCCTTCCGGTAACCGGCGTGCACAAGCTCCTGTTCTTCATCATCATGGGGGCTTACTTCTTCGAGCAGATGGACAACTGGAACTTCGGGTTCATTGCTCCCGCGCTCGCTCAGTCCTGGAACCTGCAGATGACCGATATTGCGACGATTGTCTTCTGGTATTTCGTGGCCATGACCACCGGTGGGTTTCTGGGTGGCGTCATTTCCGATTTCATCGGCAGGCGCAGAACCTTTCTGGGAGCCATCCTGGTCTTTTCCATTGCCTCCGTGGTGACCGGCTTCACCGACGACTTCGTTGTCTTCACCATCTTCAGGGCGCTCACGGGCTTCGGCGTTTTCTGCCTGATGGTGTGCTCCCAGGCCTATATTGCGGAAATGGCGCCGGCAGAGAGCCGGGGAATGTGGCAGGGACGAGTGGCGGCGGTCGGTTTCTGCGCGGTGCCGCTGGTGGCGTTCATGTGCCGGATGATCATTCCCATGAGTCCGGACGCCTGGCGGATCATCCTGTATGCGGGCGGGTTGGGAGTAGTCGGTTTTCTGCTGGGTCTTAAGTATCTGAGGGAATCGCCCCGCTGGCTGGTTTCGCGCGGACGGGTGGCGGAAGCCGAGGAGATCATGGAGTTCCTGACCCACAGGCAAATTGATCTGACGGAAGCGGCCAAAAAGGTCGAGACTAAAATCAAAGTCTCGGAAGTGCTCGTCGGCATGTTCACCCGGCAGTATATCGTGAGGACGCTCATCCTGATTGCGCTGTTCATAACCATCACCCCGGCCGGCTTTCTCTTCACCACCTGGACCACTCAGCTCATCAAAATGAAAGGATTCACCGTCGCCGACAGCCTCACCGCGTCGACCATCATCAGCATCGGGGTGCCCGCCGGCTGCTTTCTCGCCTCACTGGTGTCCGACCTCGGTGGCCGAAAGATCCCGCTCATGGTTCTTGGAGTGCTTTGTGGCCTGGTCGCCTTCACCTTTGCCTATATGGACAGCCTCTATGGTCTGATCGCTGCCGGCTTCTCCCTGAGTGTCTTGAATCTGGCAATCAATTTCATCCTGTTCTCGTACACGGCTGAATCGTATCCCACCAAAATGCGCAATACGGCCACCGGCTTTCACAACGGCCTCGCACGACTTTCGGTCTCCGCATCCCAGCCGCTCATCCCCATGGTTCATCAAGCCTACGGCTTTGCGGGCGTCTTCGGTTCGGTCGGAGCCCTGTTCATACTGCCGGTTCTTCCCCTGCTGCTTTGGGGCATGCGGACCGGGGGCAAGAGCCTGGAAGACATAAAGTAACTTCTCACTCATGCTGGTTTATGGGAGTATATTGCCGGATTGACAATTTGGGGATTGGGGATGGCTTATGCCGGACCGTGACGAGCGCTGCGCCGGTGGTGCCGGAATTCCTCAATCCCACTCTTCAATGGGCAAGAGCGATGAAAGGCTGCCGTGGTCATATCGTCCTTCTGAGCTGCCTGCTGCTGTTTGCCGTCGCCTCTCTGCCGGCGGCGGCCGAGACGTTCGTGGATGCCACGCGGATGAAGCGGGTGGTCGTGCTCTATTCCGCACCGCTCGATTTTCCGGCAACGGAAATGGCCGAGCGGGGCATCCGCGAGGTGCTGCTCACCAGCAGGGACTTTCAGATCCAGCTGTTCTCCGAGTACCTGGACCTGTCCCGCTTTCGGGATGCCAGGCAGCGGGAGGCCCTGGTAGAACTCCTGCGGTACCGTTATGCCGAGGGGGCAACCGATCTGGTTATCAGTGTCGATGTGCCGGCCGCCAATTTCCTTCTGGAACATGCCGGGAACATCTTTCCCGGGGTTCCCATGGTGATGTGCTCGATTCCCGAAGTCATGGCGAAAGACCTGAAGGCGTCACCCCTCAGGGAACGGATAAGCGGGGTCTTCGAGCCGACCAGCGCCACTTCTCTGGTGGAAACAGCGCTTTCCCTGAAGCCTGACACCAAACACGTGGCGCTGATCGCCGGCGCCTTCGAGAATGATCTCATCAGGGCGATCGGTTTGCGGCGAACCATTGAGGCGCTCGGCAACGGGGTGCAGCTGATTCTGCTCGAGGCCCTTCCCATAGCAGAACTTGTTGAAAAAATACGACAATTGCCGAAAGATGCGATCATTTTCTTCTCAACCTTCTTTGTCGACGGCACCGGCAGGAGCTTTGTGCCTCGAGACGTGCTCAAGGTCATCTCGGAAGCTTCCAAAGTTCCGCTGTTTGGCCTCTATGAATCGTATCTGGGCTATGGGATTGTGGGCGGCCGCCTGATCAGTTTCCAACTGCAGGGGAAAAGGGCTGCCGAGCTGGGATTGGCGGTCCTGGCCGGCCAGTCGCCCGCCGCCATCCCTTTTGACGACGGGTTGGGTACCTGTCTCAGCGTCTATGACTGGCGGCAGTTGCAACGGTGGGGGGTCAGGGAAAGCAGTCTGCCGCCTGGTAGCGAAGTGAAGTACCGGGAGTCCTCGGTCTGGGAGCTCTACAAAGGGTATATCATCGGCGCTGGGTCGCTGCTCATCCTGGAAGCGATGCTGATCATCGCTCTCATCATCAATCTGCAGCAGCGCAAGAAAGCGGAGGTGGCCCTTCGCGAGAGCCGCCAGGACCTGAGGACGCTCGCCGGCCGCTTGATTTCAGCGCAGGAAGAGGAGCTGAGCCGCCTCTCGCGGGAGTTTCACGACGATATCGCCCAACGCCTGGCCGCCGTCGCCATCGAGTCGGGCACGCTCGAGCTGCGTTCCCAGCATATCGATGATACCGTCTTGGACAAGATCCGATACATCAAGGAGCAGCTGATCACGCTGTCGGAAGATGTCTCGACCATCTCCCGGCAGATTCACCCGGCGATCCTCAAAGACCTCGGGCTGGTGCGGGCGATCAATTCGCAATGCGTGAGGTTTTCCGACCGGGAGGGGATTGACGTGGATTTCCAGGCGCAGGATGTTCCCGACACGGTGCCCAAGGGCATCGCGCTTTGCCTCTATCGCATCATCCAGGAGAGTCTGAGGAACATTGCGAAGCATTCCCAGGCGACACGGGTCGAGATCTCGCTGAAAGGTCAGGACGAAAGAATCCTGCTCCACATCATCGACGACGGCGCCGGCTTCGTGCCGCGGGAGGCCCGACGCACTCCCGGGATTGGGCTGGCTAGCATGCGTGAGCGGGTCGAGTACGTGAACGGGCAATTCGAGGTTCGCTCGGATCCGGGAATGGGAACGATGATCGAAGTCTCCGTGCCCATGACAAAGGGGAATACATGACACGGGCCAAGATACTGCTGGCAGATGATCACCGCATTGTGGCAGAGGGCTTGAGGGGCTTGCTGGAGCCGGATTTCGAGCTCGTCGGGATCGTGGAAGACGGCCGCGCGATGCTGGAGGCGGTTGACAAGCTCAAGCCCGATGTGGTGGTGGCCGATGTCTCGATGCCGCTGCTGAACGGCATAGAAGCGGTGCGGCAGCTCAAAAAGAAGAACAAGAACATCCGGGTCGTCATGCTCACCATGCACCTGGACGTAACTTACGCCGCCAGTGCGTTCGAGGCGGGCGCCTCAGGCTATGTCCTGAAGCATTCCGCTCCGTCGGAGCTCATCACCGCGATCAACAGCGCCCTGAAGGGAAGGACTTACATCACGCCCCTGCTTGCCGGCGAACTCCTGCAATTTCACAAACAGAAGCCCCCGGGCGAGAGCAGCGCCCTGGCCCAGCTCACCTCCCGCCAGCGCCAGGTCCTCCAGTTGCTCGCCGAAGGACGTTGCGTCAAGGAGGTCGCCTCCATTCTGGAAATCTCGACCCGGACGGTCGAATTCCACAAGTACAGCATGATGGAATCCCTCGGTCTGAAGAGTTCGGCGGAGCTGGTGCGCTTTGCCGTGAAGCACGGCCTCGTCAGCGAGTAGGGTAGGCCGGGAGGGTGGTAACAAGCTGCCCCCGCCCCCAAATAGGAAGCACCGCAGTAGCTGTAAGTTACAAAATAAAATCCATGCACACCAAAGCAAAAGGAGCCAACCGAAGACGGTCAACTCCTTGATTTAACTGGTACGCCCGGCCCGACTCGAACGGGCGGCCTGCGGATTCGAAGTCCGACGCTCTATCCAACTGAGCTACGGGCGCATGGGGCTCCTCTTGAGGGCCTTCAGGTCCCTGGTGCCAGCCAGTATAAGGGATGCGGAGGGCAAAGACAAGGACCGACCTTTCCAAGATGGCAATGATGGGGTAGAGTCTTGGTCGCAGTGGGTCTGTCGGCGCACCGTCGAATCCTTTATCCCAGGTCTTGGAGGACACCGCCAATGCATTTCGAGGGAACGGATCGCTATTATCTCAACCCGGAGCTTCGTGAGATTGTCAATCTCGCCATTGCCCTGGAAAAACCGTTGCTGCTCATGGGGGAAGCGGGCACCGGCAAAACCCGGCTGGCCTTCGAGGTGGCCCGGTCCCTCGGGCTCAAGATGGAAGAAGCCCGCTGCAAGTCCACCTTCAAGGGAGAAGAGCTCTGCTACGTCTACGACACCGTCCTGCGTCTCAACGATTCCCGCTTCGGCAGTGGCGAAACCGGTCGCAATGTCAACAACATCTGGGACTACCTGAGCTTCGGCCCCATCGGCCGGTCGTTTCTGGCCGACGATCGGCGGGTTCTGCTGCTGGACGAAATCGACAAGACCGACTCCGATACCCAGGACAATCTCCTGGATGTTCTGGAAGAACGCTCGTTCATCATTCGGGAGATCAACCATAAAGTGGCCGCCCGGCATGCTCCCATCCTCATCATCACCAGCAATGCCAAGCGCGAACTGTCCGATCCGTTTCTGCGGCGCTGCTTCTGCCACCACATCCCGTTTCCACCCCCCGAGGAGATGACGCTCATCGTCCGGCTCCATTTCCCCGAACTCGACGCCGGGTTTGTGGAAGCGTGCCTCACCTCCTTTTATCGACTGCGCGAGCAGGGCTTTGAGAAGCCGCCGGCCACCGCCGAACTGCTCGACTGGCTCGGTGCGCTGAAGGTTTCCGGAGCTGGCGGACCGGGGGCGGGACGCGAACTCCGGCACGCGGGAACCCTGCTCAAGCGAGCCCAGGATATTCTCAAGTTCCGGGGAGTCCACCGACGCGACCGGTTCTGATGCCGGTAAGGTTTCCTCCTGTCTTCGCCCTGATTGCTGACTTCCTGGCGAAGAAGTCGTCACAAGGCACAGCATGCTCGGTTTCATCTATCAGCTCCAGGCAGCGGGAATTCCCGTAAGCATTCAATACGTACTCGATCTCTATGAAGCTTTGCGGCAGGGGCTGGCAGCCGATCTCGATCAATTGTTCCTGCTGGCGCGACTCATCTTCGTCAAGCGGGTCGAGCACCTGGATGTCTTCGAACAGGTCTTTGCCTCGTTCTTTCTCGGCCGACCGCCCGGCAGCCGGTTTCCCAACTGGGAGGAACTCCTTGCCGACAAGCCCTTTGAGGAATGGCTGAGGCAGCAGCTCGAGACGGGTCAAATCGATCTGAACACCATCCGGGAGTTTGATCACGAGGAACTGCTGCGGCGCTTCTGGGAAACGCTCCTGGCCCAGCGTGGCGAACACCACGGCGGCCATACCTGGGTGGGCACAGGGGGGCGTTCGCCGTTCGGGCACGGGGGACGCGAAGGAGGAGGGGTCCGGGTTTATGGCAGAGGCCTCTACGGTACCGCGCAACGGGTGATCGACCGGCGAAACTACCTCAACTACCGCGACCGGTCTCTGCTTTCGGCCGAAAACCTGAGGCAGGTGCTGGCTTCACTCAAGAGTCTGCGCCCGGTGGGACCGCCAACCGAGCTCGATGTGGATGAAACCATCGCTCAGACCGCACGCAACGGGGGCGAGATCGAACTGGTCTTTCGGCGAGAATTGCGCAATCGCACGCACCTGAAGGTATTACTCGACAACGGCGGCTATTCCATGACTCCCTACCTCGCGCTGGTGAAAACCGTTTTCAACCACATTCACGATCTATTCCGGGATGTGACGTTCTATTATTTCCACAACTGCATCTATGGTGAAGTCTATCTGGACCCGCCCCGTACGCAGCCGGTGGTCTGGGACAAGTTCCTGGGCGACAGCCGATACAGCCGTCTGCTCATCATCGGAGATGCCAATATGGCGCCGGCGGAACTGATGGCAGCATACGGCTCACTGGGGCGAGCCACGACTGAGCGCAAGCCGGGACGGGAATGGCTCCAGGATCTCAAACAAGCCTATCCCGTCAGTGTCTGGTTGAATCCCATCACCAAAGCTCGCTGGGACTACGAGAGCCCGACCATTCGGATGATTCAACAGATCTTTCAGATGGAAGACCTCACACTCGGGGGCATCAAGCAGGCTGTGGCCTACCTTAACCTGCAAGGCCTGGCCTTCGAGCGGAGCTGAGAGGCATTTTACTCTCCCGCCCGTTTTGCAGCCGACGTCGGTTGTTGGGAGCTGAGCCGGCCACGACCAATGAGGTCAGGGACCGTCCGAGAACAGCCATGAAGAGGGATTGGGGAGGGAGCCGGCAACCTGCACCACGGAACCGGGAACACCCAACCCGGACCTCTTTCAACCAGCAACACCCGGCCCTGGCAATGCATGATCGCGGCACAGACCCTGATTAATGGTGGTAATACCGGCGATACCAGGCCACGAAATTGGCCAGGCCGGTTTCCAGGGGAGTCTTCGGACTGAAGCCGAAATCACGGACAAGGTCCTCGATATCGGCGTAGGTTTCGGGCACGTCACCCGGTTGCATGGTTTCGAGTTCTTTCCTGGCTTCCACGCCCAGGCAGCCTTCCAGGATGGCGATGAAGTCCAGGAGATTCACCGGCCGGTTGTTGCCGATGTTGTAGACCCGATAGGGGGCGAGGCTGGTACCGGGATCAGGAGCATTCCCATTCCAGGCCCGGTCGGGCTCGGGAGGCACGGCCATCACCCGCACAACGCCCTCGATGATATCGTCAATGTAGGTGAAATCCCGCTTCATTCTTCCATGATTAAAGACTCGAATCGGTTCTCCCGCAAGGATCGCCCGCGTGAAGAGAAACGCCGCCATGTCCGGCCGGCCCCATGGCCCATAGACGGTGAAAAACCGCAGACCGGTGCAGGGGAGGCCGTAGAGATGGGCATAGCTGTGGGCGATCAGCTCATTGGCCTTTTTGGTGGCGGCATACAGAGAGACTGGATGGTCCACATTCTGATGGACCGAGAACGGCATCCTGGTATTGGCCCCGTAAACCGAGCTGGAAGAAGCGAAGACCAGGTGGCCGACATCCTGGCAGCGACACCCTTCAAGAATGGTCATGAAGCCAGCGAGGTTGCTGTCGATGTAGGCATAGGGATTCTCAAGAGAATAGCGCACACCGGCTTGCGCCGCCAGGTGAACCACCACACCAAAGGTGTTGGCCTTGAAAAAGGCCGCCATCCGGAACCGATCCGCCAGGTCCAGCCGCTGGAACCGAAAGTCGGCAAACTGCTGCAGTTGTTCGAGGCGATTCCATTTAAGGCTGACGTCGTAGTAGTCGTTGACGTTATCCAGACCCACCACCTGCCGCCCGTCGCGCAACAGTCGACGGGCCAGGTGAAAACCGATGAAACCGGCACACCCGGTCACCAGCACGGGCTTTTCAGAAGTCATGCAACAGCCTCCTCACCGCCGACCCGGACTCGCAAGCCTGGAGGGAGCGGTCTGCTCGCATCCGTCAGGCGGGACCTCCCATCTCCGGGTTGCGGGCTGCGAGGGTTACGCCTCAAGTTTGGGCCTGACGGTGAGGACCGAGCAGGGGGCTCTACGCACCACCCGGTCCGCGGTACTGCCGAACAGCACGTGAGCGAGGCCGGTCAAACCGTGGGAACCCATGACGATGAGGTCGAGAGGGATTTCTTTCGCAAGACGAAGGATTTCGGTCGAGGAATAACCGGAAAGCAGGTGCACCTGATGAGGCTGTTTTTCCTTCAAATTGGCGATATAGCGGCTCTGAATGGCTTCCGTGGCAGCCACGGTCACTTCCTCGACAAACTTGGGGTCGTACTCGATGGGCATATAGGTGGTATGGAGGGGAGGCGAGACCGAGAAATTGACCATTACATGCACGATGTGAAGGGTCGCCCCGTAGTGCCAGGCGAGATCCTTTGCCACGGTAAAGGCTTCGTCGGCATGGTTGGAAAAGTCGGTACAGAAGGCAATATCTTTGAAGAGACTGGCAGTCATGTGGTTCCTCCTTCTGAAAAGGCCGCTGGTTTATCCACCCTTTTCTTATACCCTTATCGGGGAAGGAAACGCAAGCGGCAAACCGGACGGCGCCGGGCGGGGAGGGCAGGCTGGTATTAACCCGGGGCTGAGCTGACATGCTTGACATTGGGTGGTGGTCTCATTAGGATGCTGCCCTGAGATTCAGGCAGAAGCAGGCTTTCGCTACAGCAGGCACCCATCCTTCACACTTGGTGGTGAGCGTTATCTATGGAGCAGTTTTTCAGAGAGTTGCGAATCAAGGTCCTGATTATTCGCGTCGTGCTCGGAGTGGTTTTTGCTTTTCTGCTGTCGCGATTATTCTTCCCCCGTGCGAGCCTGCTGACCATTTTCGGGCTCGCCGGGATGTTGACGCTTGCTGCTTACGTCCTCGAAATCTTCCATCGCGGTCCGAAATCCTAGAACCTCACGGGAAGCCTGAGGCTTGGGGCGGCAGGGTTTCGGCGTAGCTCACCATGGAAGGGGGCCATGTTACAGACTGTGTTGGCTACGAGCCAAGAGGTCGGATCGCCACGGGCAGACCGCTTTGCTTCCATCATAAACTGGATTTCCCTATGACCTTCAACTGTCCCAGGAGCTGCTTCGTTCGCTCGACCGATGCCGACTTGTTGGCATATCCTGAACGGTTTGCGGAGACGCCGGGGAAGTAACTCAGGGGGTTCGCTATGGCTTTTTACGAAGAGAATCCGAGCAACGTCAGTAGAGCTAACCTGGTCCTGGGGATACCCTCCTGCAATGAAGCGGGGACCATCGGTCACACCACCATGCAGGCGGCCAGGGGCCTGGTGGAGCATTTCGGCGGTCTTGAGACGGTGATCATCAATTGTGACAATCATTCCACCGATGGCACCAAGGAGGCCTTCTTCGCAACCCCCAGCGAAATGCCCAAGATCTACCTTTCCACCGCTCCCGAGCAGCATGGCAAAGGCAACAATCTGCGCAACCTGTTTGAAAAAGTTCGGGAGCTCGAGGCCGGCATCGTGGTGGTGCTGGAAGCCGATATCCGTAATGTGGCGCCTTACTGGGTCAGGAGTCTGGGGGAACCGGTGCGCAATGGTGCCGGCTATGTCTGCCCCCTCTATGTCCGCCACAAGTACGAAGCGACCCTCACCAGTTCCCTGGTTTATCCCTTCATGCGCTGCCTTTACGGACGGCGAGTGCGCCAGCCGAACGTCGGAGACTTCGGCTTCCGGGGAGAGCTGGTGGACAAGTTCCTGAGCTCACCGGTCTGGACGGATGCGGTGCAGCACTTCGGCATCGATATCTGGATGACCACCATCGCCCTCAATGCCCGTCTGCCCATCTGCCAGTCGCTCATCGGCGCGGCCAAAATGCATCGTTTGAAGGATCCCTACGCACACCTGCCGGTGCTGTTCCCTCAGGTGATCCGCACGATCTTCGACCAGATGATCGTTTTTGCCGATTTCTGGCGTCAGGTCAAATGGAGCAAGCCAACGCTGCTGTTTGGGACCGATATCCATGATATCGAAACTCCCATACCCACCGAGGTCAACGTAGAACGCCTCCACGAGCGGTTTCTGCACGGGTTCGACAAGTACAGCGGCATGTGGCAGGAGATTTATGACCAGACCATCTGCCCCAAGCTTCAGGAAATCCGTACCCTTGACCTGCAGCACTTTTCCTTTCCCACGCAGACATGGGCCCGGATTCTGTTTCACGTCGCCAATGCCTATTTTCGGGCGGATGAAACCAAACGCACACTCCTACTGGAATCTCTGCTCCCACTCTATCTCGGGAAGGTGCTGTCGTTCGTGAAAAAAACCGAACGGATGTCCCTGCAGCAGACGGAAGAGTATGTGGAAAACGAGTGCACCACGTTCGAGGAAACCAAGCCTTATCTGCTCAAGGTATGGGAGTAGGATTTCAACACCAGCGGAGGAACAACGATGCCTAAGATCCTGGTTGTGGACGATGAAGAGCATATCCGATTGCTCTATTCCGAGGAGCTGAAAGAAGCGGGTTATGAAGTCATCACTGCCGAGAGCGGATACAAGCTTCTGGAACGGATCGACGAGGAAAAACCAGACCTGATCATCCTCGATATCAAAATGGTGGACTACAATGGGCTGGATTTGTTGCAGGATATCAGGAACCGCTTCTATGATCTGCCGGTCATTCTGTCCACCGCATACGATACTTTCAAGGAGGATATGAAGTCAATTGCCGCCGATTTCTACGTGGTGAAAAGCTTCGATCTGACCGAATTGAAGAAGAAAATCGCGTTGGCTCTCGAAACCCGGTTGCCGTAGCCGGCGGGGTTGGCTCGTGGCTCCCGGTTGGTCACGAAGGAGTGGAGAATTCAGGAGTGCCGGAGAGAGATCCGGCATCCGGGGAAGACTCCGGCAAGTCATGGCAGACGGTCTTCGGAGCACGCCTGGGGGTTCGGGAAGAAAAGGTCAGCCTGACCGCCGGCGTTTGGAAAAGAGCCGATTCGAGGAGAACCTGGCGATATCCAGGGGAACTTCAAACTGCAGCTTGACCCACAGCACGATGGCCACGAGGCTGGTCAGCAGGTTGGGCAGCCAGACGGCGAGAAACGGTGAAATGATTCCATTTTCCCCCAGGCCCTTGCCGGCAGATAGCACCACATAGTAGGTGAGGAAGATCCCAAGGCCGACCGTGACCCCGGCCATCCGCCCGCTCTGCCGAAACAGCGCGCCGAGCGGCGCCCCCACCAGGCCGAGCAGCAGGCAACTCAAGGGCAGAGCCAGGCGACGGTGGTATTCCAGATCGAAACTCAACTCGTAGCCGGGGCCCTTCTCCCGAATCTTCTCAGCCAGTTCGCTCATTGTCATTTCCTTGCGTCCTTTGATGAATCCCGAGGCGGTTCCCAGGAGTTCATCGAGGGAGAGGGCCAGGTCATAGTTCTTGAAAGCTATCGCCTGGGCGTTCCGCAAATCATCCCCCACGCGGGTGATCATGCCGTTCGAGATCTGGAAGATGAGCTGACTCAGGTCCGGGGGGTAGGCAATCCGGGCATGGTCCGCCACAATCGTTACCCCCACCTCAGGCTGTCGATTGTCCTGCACAAATACCCCGTCAATCTGCAGATTGTTGGCGTCCACCGATCCAAAGAAGAAGACAACCTTGGGAACAATGTCGATGAAAGTGCCTTCCTTGAGAAGCACCGGGAGGATACTGCGACCGAGGGATTTGAGCTTGACTTCAAAAGCGCGGTTGGCGGACGGCATCAGATAGATCGCATTAGCGAAGGCAAAGACGGTAGTTACCACCAGCAGCGAGGCGATGGCCGGGAAAAACTGGTGGAAACCAACTCCCGCCGCCCGCAGGGCCACCAGTTCATTATCGCTGTTGAGGCGCACGAAAGCCAGCAGAACCCCCACCAGGGCGGCCATGGGCAGGGCATAGAGCACCAGGCCGGGCATCGCAAAGGCGATGACCGAGACAAGGTCGCCGACGGTGAGGGATGAGGTGAAAAGATAGCGGGTGAGCTGAAGCAAGCGTCCCATAATGAGGATCAGGCTCAACCCGAAGAAGCACACACTCAGAGGCACAATCTGCTCTCTGATCAAGTACTTGTAAATGGTCTTTTTCATCTCTGCCACTCTATCGGAAAGGGTTGGTCCGGGTCAATCTCAAAAGGGCGCCAGGGCTTGGACCAGCCCGTTCGAGCCCTCAAACATGCACCTTGACAGAAGATTTTGGCGCATGGTATCGGGGGATGCTGCCGGTTTGTTGTGGAATTGGAGTTTACCTTTCTCCGGGAAGCGGTAGAATCCACCACGTCGAAACCACAGCAAACGATTGATGCAGAAGAGAGAAAACATGAAGAAGCTAAAACGTACCGATGGCTGGGAAGACTCTCCTTTGGTTTCCTCCAAGAGCTTCCAGGAGGAATTCGACGAACTGGATGAGGAGATCATCGAGCTGGATGATGAAATCATCGAGCTCCCCACGAACGGTGTTGAAGACCACGAAGAACCGGCCTTCGACGTGGAGATCCTGGATGAGGACCGGCAGCTGGACCTGAGGGAAACTGAGGACAAGGCGGAGTCGGAAGAGGAATTCCTGCTCGACGAGGATCTCCTGAAGGATTTGCCCTTTTTCAAGGACGAGCCGACCGAAGCGGCCCCAACCAAGGCCGCCGCCAAGAGTCCAGCAGAACCGGAACCGGCGGCGGCTGGTCTCGAGCTGCTCTCGGACTCCAGCGACCTGCCCCCCGAAGCCCCTGAACCCGCCTCGCCCCCAAAGACCGTTGGGGAGGAAAGCATCACGGGAGATGCCGAGCAGCCGGAGGCGCCTCCTCCTGATCCGGGGCCTTCCCTGGAGGATTTCATGACGCACCTCGAGAACCGCCTGTTCGAGACCCTGCGGGACCTGGTGGAAGCGAGGCTGCCTGAAATCGTCCGGACGGTGCTGAGAGAAGAAATTGAACGGCTGCAAACCGACGACAAGTCGCAGCAGTGACGAACCGCGCGCGGAAGGACGACCGACCCCTCCCCGGCGCCGAACCATGGCGAATGGCCAGCCGATGGCAGTGATCAAAGCCGCGGGTTGAGGGCCGACATCGGGTTCTCGAGCGGCGACCGAGGAAATAGAGCACGAGGGAGCATTCCCATGAATGACGGCAATTTGCCCAAGGCCTATGCCTTTCATGAAGTTGAACCCCACTGGTATGCCCGCTGGGAGCAGGAGCGACGGTTTCATGCCGGCATTGATGGCTCGAAGCCACCCTTCAGTATTGTGATTCCGCCTCCCAATGTGACGGGACAGTTGCATATGGGGCATGCCCTCAATAATACGCTGCAGGACATCGTCTGCCGCTACAAGCGGCTGGCCGGCTTTGAAGTGCTCTGGGTACCCGGCACCGACCATGCCGGCATCGCCACTCAGAATGTGGTCGAACGGCAGCTTGCGGCAAACCAGCAGACGCGGCACGAATTGGGCCGGGAAGCCTTTCTGCAGAGCGTCTGGGACTGGCGCGAGAAATATGGGGGCATCATCATCAATCAGCTCAAGCGCCTGGGAGCCTCCTGTGACTGGGAGCGAGAGCGGTTCACCATGGATGAGGGCCTGTCGCGGGCGGTCCGGCAGGTATTTGTGAGCCTCTATCAGGAAGGCCTCATCTACCGGGGCAAGCGGATGATCAACTGGTGCCCGCGGTGCATGACCGCTCTGGCCAATATCGAGGTCGAGGGCGAGGAGCTCGACGGGAACCTCTATTACGTGCGCTACCCGCTGATCGGTGGCAAGGGGGCGGTGGTTGTGGCAACCACCCGACCCGAGACCATGCTGGGAGATACCGCAGTTGCAGTCCATCCGGAAGACCCTCGCTACAAGGCCTTCATCGGCCAGAAAGTGCTGCTGCCGTTGGTGGAACGTCCGTTGCCGGTGATCGCCGACCCTTACGTCGACCGTGAATTCGGGACCGGCGCGCTCAAAATCACCCCTGCTCATGATTTCAATGACTTCGAGGTGGGTCGGAAACACGCCCTGGACCTGCTTCAGGTTATTACGGAAGACGGAACCATGGGGCAGGCGGCTGGAGCCTATGCCGGGCTGGATCGCTATACCTGCCGCAAACGCCTGGTCAAGGATCTGGAAAAAGGCGGTTATCTGGTCAAGGTGGAGAGCTACCACCATCGTGTCGGCCACTGTTACCGCTGCCAGAGTGCGGTCGAGCCCATGCTCTCCCTTCAGTGGTTTGTGGCCACCCGTTCGCTGGCGGACCAGGCCATCGCGGCCGTACGCGAAGGGAAAACCCGAATCTATCCCGCCAAGTGGGAAAAGGACTACTTCCTCTGGCTGGAAAACCTCGAGGACTGGTGCATCAGCCGCCAGATCTGGTGGGGGCACCGGATTCCCGCCTGGTATTGTCAGCAGTGCGGTGAGGTCATGGTCGTCCAGGATGAGCCGCCGACCTGCCACCTTTGCGGCAGCGACGATCTGCAGCAGGATCCGGATGTGCTCGACACCTGGTTCAGTTCCGCCCTCTGGCCGTTTTCAACCCTGGGCTGGCCCGCGGATACCCCTGAGCTGAGAAGCTTCTATCCCACCTCGGTGCTGGTGACCGCGTTCGATATCCTCTTCTTCTGGGTGGCCCGCATGATGATGATGGGTCTTCATTTCATGAAGGAGGTGCCGTTCCGCGAGGTGTATGTTCATGCCCTGGTGCGGGATTCCCAGGGTCAGAAGATGAGCAAGTCCCGGGGCAATGTCATCGATCCCCTGGTCATGATGGATCACTTCGGCACCGATGCGCTCCGCTTCACGCTTACCGCACTGGCCGTCCAGGGTCGCGACGTCAAGCTCTCGGAAGAACGCATCGAAGGCTACAAGCATTTCATCAACAAGCTCTGGAATGCTTCGCGGCTCGTATTGATGAACCTGCAAGGCTTACCGGAGCTCCCGGAACTGCCCCGCCAGCCCGAAAAACTCGTGCACCGCTGGCTGCTCAGCCGCCTTCAGCGGGTCATCAGCGAGGTCCGGGAAGCGGTCGAGGGGTACCATTTCAATCAATACGCGCATGTGCTCTACCAGTTCGTCTGGCACGAATACTGCGACTGGTACCTGGAGATGATCAAACCGGACTTCTACGGTGAGGATGCGGCGGCCAGGCAGACCGCCCAGACCATTGCGGTGAGAGTTCTCGAACAGATTCTTGTTTTACTCCATCCCATCATGCCCTTCGTGACCGAGGAGATTTATCAGAAACTGCCTGCTGCCGGGCCGAGCATCATGCTGGCGTCCTTTCCCGCCTTCGATGAAGGACGGGTGGACCTGGCGGCCGAGGAGCAGATGACTCTGGTCATGGAGGTCATCACCGCCGTTAGAAACATCCGGGGAGAGATGAACATCCAGCCGGCGACCAGGGTCGATGTCCTTTGTCTGGTGGATGGGACGGCCGAGAAGCAATTGCTGGACGAGCATGCCGGTACCATCTGCGATCTCAGCCGCCTTGCCAACCTGCAACTGGCGTCGCCGGGGGAGGGCAAAAGACCGCGGATAGCGGCCGGAGCCGTCGTCGGGAAGGTAGAGGTCTTCGTGCTGCTGCAGGATATCCTGGATTTTGACAGTGAGTCCAAACGCTTGGAAAAAGAACTGACCAAGCTGGAGAAAGAATTCGGGGTTACTAAGAAGAAGCTGGCCAATGAAGACTTTCTGCAACGAGCACCGGCCGAAGTGATCGAAAAGGAACGTGAGAAGGCCACGCGGTTGCGGGAAAAGATGGAAAAGATTAGGGCTTTGCACGACAAAATGAAGTCCCTCCGGGACAGTGCCGAGCTGAAGGAATAACTGTGGATCGAACCGAGCTTCTGATCTGGCTGGCCCTTCAGGAAGACTTGGGCCACGGCGACGTGACCACCGAGGCGACGGTTGCCGCGGGGAGCTCCGGAGCGGCAGTGGTGTTCGGCCGGGAACCATTTGTGCTTTCCGGCTCCCAACCATTTCGCAAGGTCTTCGACCTGATCGATCCAGCGGTTCAGGTTGCGAGCCTGTTCCGCGACGGCGATCGAATCGATGCCAATGTGCCGGTCTTCAGACTCGAAGGTGCCATGCCGGCCTTATTGACCGGGGAACGCCTCGCTCTCAATCTGCTGCAGCGTCTCTCCGGGATCGCCACCCTGACGCGGCAGATGACCGATGCCATCAGCGGCACCTCCTGCCGCCTGCTCGACACCCGCAAGACCACTCCCCTCTGGCGCGCTCTGGAAAAAGAGGCCGTGCGCCACGGCGGTGGGACCAATCATCGCTTTGGCCTCTACGACGGGGTGCTCATCAAGGACAATCATATCGCGGCGGTAGGCGGGGTTCGCGAGGCCGTCCGGAGGGCCCGGCAACACGTCGCCCATGTCCTGAAAGTCGAAGTGGAGGTGGAAAACCTGCAGGATCTCGAGGTGGCCCTGGAAGCCGGCGCCGATGTGGTGCTCCTGGATAATTTCTCGCTGGAGGATTTGAAGGTGGCCGTTGCCCTGACGGCCGGACGCTGCCTCCTGGAAGCCTCGGGCGGTGTCACCCTCGACCGGGTTCGCGCCATTGCCGAAACCGGCGTGGATTATATCAGCTGCGGCGCCCTGACCCACTCCGCCCGCGCCATCGACGTCACCATGGAGTTCACTCTCGGGCCTTCGTGAATCTTCTTCTTATCCACGAAGTCACACGAAGTGACACGAAGATCTCTCTTGGTCCTCTTCGACCGCCGTCGTGAAAGTGATGTTTGCTGCTCTGCCGACCCGTCAGGGGGCGCCGCTGCCCAGCAGGTATTTGATGAGGTACCCAACTCCGGCCAAGGCCAGAAGACCGAGGCATAACCATAGAGCGGCCATAATGAAAGGCCGGCCGTAATTATTCCACGGGGCAGCCGGGTCCGGCGCCCTTTCGAAGAACGGTCGGAAGCGGCCCTGGGGTTCCTGTTGTGGTTCCCCGGTTAATGACGCACCGCACTTGCGGCAGAACCGATCATCCGGTTCATGGCTGTTGTGGCAGACGGGACATTCCATTACGATTCATCTTTCTTGTACATCACTTCCTGTTGTGGGAAGGGGATTTGGATCCTGCCTTCCCGGTAAGCCCGATGGATTTGCCGGTTGATATGATCCAGAGCCGCTCCTCGGTCGCGCGGCTCCTTGATCCAGGCCAATACCTCCAATTCCACCGCCCAGTCGCCCAACGAGCGACACCTTATCCTGGGCTGGGGCTCAGAGAGCAGGAAGGGATTGTCCTCAAGAGAAGCCAGGATGATTCTCTCCACCTCACCCAGGTCGCTGTCGTAGGCCACCCTTACCTTTCTGACAGCATGGTATTCCTCGCTTCCCCACCGCACCTGTACTTCGTCCCCTATTGAATGACTCTGCATATCTATGCCAATCGAGGCAATCGTGCAAGTTCGATCCACAGGACCTCTTTCTTGACAAGGTCTTTCCTTAAAAAACCCGCCTGGCAACATGCGCATCATCTATTCTGTTGATGACACGCTGAGGATTGTCACCATCGAAGTGATCGGCTTTCGAGGCGATGTCTACAAAAGCTCAATAGTGCGCCACAGAATAGAGTGACCATGATTTGTGGCACAGACGGCTCCGCCCGTGTACCTCACAGGCTGGAAGCCTGGGCCACGTGATGAGCAACCTGACACTTAATTGGGGGCACGGTATTTGGCCCGACCCCGCTCGCACTCGATGATCCTTTTGCTCACCCAACCCTCATGATCCTGAGAGTCACCGCAACGGATGAAAAAGGACTGTCGCCAGGCCACCAATGCCACGGGGAGCGTGAAACATATTGCCGAAGGAGCCGCGCCTTGGAAAAACGCCGCTCAGGACCCAAGCCCAAAAGCAAACACCCAGCCAGCCCGCAATCGTCGCATCGTAATACAGCTTGAATTCTGCATTGGACTATGGATAATTACCTGGAGAGCATGTTTGAAAGGTCGGTGGATCGCTTGCGGGAGGTTTGGTGATGGAATTGAGTCGCGTTAACTTGAGCGTTGACCGCGAAGTGTGGAAAGAATTCAAGAGTCTGGTCCCGGAAAGACATAAGAGCAGGATCATCACGGAATTGCTCAGGGAAGAAGTGGTGAGGAGGAAGAGAGAGAAGCGGCTTGAAGCACTCGCACGGGACTTCAAGGAGGCGGCAAAAGACCATGAGCGGGAAGCGGAGGCATCCGCTTGGGATTCTTTGGACGTCGAAGGATGGTCTGAATGAAGCAAGGCGATTTGTACCTGGTTAATTTGGACCCCACGATTCACACCGAGATCGGGAAAACGAGGCCTGCTCTCATCCTCTCCATCGATGAAATGAATGATCATCTTCCGAGAGTTCTGGTCGCGCCCATCTCATCCAGTGTACAGCGGGTGTATCTGCATGAGGTATTCATTCCCGCAGGCACGGGAGGGTTACCAAAAGACTCCAAGATCATGCCGGACCAGCTCCGGAGCGTCGACAAGCGACGCCTCATCAAGAAGATCGGCCAGGTAGACAGGGAAGTGTTGAAGAAGGCCTGCGACGTTGCCATCGAATTGATCGCTCCACGGTAGAGGTGCGTTCCGCAGCTGATCAAAAGAGCTTACACCCCCCAGACCAACCTGCTCCCTCCCCAGGAGTGCGCTGAAAAGCCCGGAAGCAGGCCCACCCTGAAGGTGGGGACTTGATTCCTGGTGCGGGAGGAGGGCAGGGCAATCGCACGAAATTATCCGACATTGAGCAGGGTGAGCAGGTAATCATTGTCCCACCCTGCGCGCTTCCGTTTAATTTTGATGCCAACTTTAGCCGTTTTTTCTTGTTTGCATAGACTCAGAGCGAATCGGCGCAAGATTGCCAAGTTCGTAGCTGCGTTTCGATCTCGCACGCGACTGTCATCCTCTCGGAAAGCAATGTCGAGTACCCAATGGAGTTGATTTTCGATGCGCCAATGATCGCGGACAGCCTCTGCAAAGCGTTTCGTGTCGCTGGGCAGGCTGGAGATCAAATATCGGGTTTCCTTGGTGATTTTCTCACCAATGTGGCGTTCAGACTCAACCATACCGATGAGGTTGAGATTTTTCCACTTCTGTTTTTCTTCCAGCCAATCGATATCGGAGACCGTGTAGTAGCGGCGCACTTCAACTCGCCCGTGGCCGCCGTCGGTGACTTCATAGGAGCCATGAGGGATATCTTTGAATTGTTTTCCTTGAGCATACTCGAAGAACAACCGCACATCGTCGTGGATGGTCCCCTGCTTGCCTTTGAGTGCCAACACGTAATCCGCTCCTTGATCAACGATCTGCCGGGCAATCTCTTTTTGGCAACCCATGGCATCAATGGTCACAATACATCCCTTGATTTCGAGCAGCTTGAGAAGCTCAGGAATGGCTGTGATTTCGTTGGATTTGGCTTCTGTCTTGCGCTGGCCCAAACTGATTCCGTTGCGCGTCGCCCAGGCTCCAACCATGTGAATGGCTGCTTTATTGGAAGAATGATCATAGGATCGTCTGAGGGTTTTTCCATCGATGGCTACCGTCTGGTATCCGGTAAGGTCAAAGATTGCATGAATCCAACTGAGAAAACGCTTCTCAAACTCCTCCGGGCGCAGCAAAGAAAACACCCGCCCGAAAGTATCATGGGACGGTATTCCATGCGGCAATTCCAGGAATTTCTTGAGCCATTCCTTCTTGGCTTTGGCATAGTTGGCGATTTCAGTCCAGTCGTCGGCGCCACAAATCACTGCGCAAATGGTAATGACAATGATGTCAATCAGCTTGTGTTGCGTCTTCAGCTGAATCCTGGGATCATTCAATGCCTTAAAATGCTCGGTAATCATGGCGCTATCGTGCTCTTCCATGCTGACATCCTCCTCTTGGCAAAATCCACCAAGGTAGCTTTTCACACTTGCAGCACAAAGTCCAGCCCTATTACGTGCGATTGCCCTGCCCGCTCATATCAGCTTTCTTGACACGGTCTTTCCACTTTAGTACCGTCGATGCAGTATCAAAGCAATGTCTCACCAACAGCCACCAATGGGCAGGCGGAGCGAAGCGGTCATCTGCGGAAACGGGGGTGGGGGTGAGACCCTGGTGCTCGAACGCCGCTATTGCCATGATGCACTGGAGGAACATAGATGAACAACGACGTCCCCATGGGTGAGCCCCGGCAACCCTCGCTGGAGCGTCGCCTGGCAACGATCATGATGGCTGATGTGGCGGGATACAGCCGGATGATGGGCGAGAACGAGGAGCGAACGGTGCAGATCCTGAGAGGGCACCGGGAAATCTTTGACGCTCTTCTCGCGCAGCATCGGGGCCGCATTTTCAATACCGCCGGCGATGCGATCCTGGCCGAATTCCCGAGCGCAGTGGAAGCGGTCCGCTGCGCTACCGAAATCCAGGCGGCGGTCCGCACCCGCAACGAGCATTTGCCCGAGGATCAGCGCATGTGGTTCCGCATTGGCGTCAATCTCGGTGACGTCATCGTCCAGGGCGAGGACCTCCTGGGTGATGGCGTCAATGTCGCGGCGCGCATCCAGACCGTGGCCGAACCGGGCGGAGTGTGCATCTCTGGGAGCGTTTACGATCAGATCCAAAACAAGCTGTCGCTGCAGTTCCGCCTGCTGGGTGAACGGAGTTTCAAGAACATCGCGCAACCCATCCGCACCTTCTCCATCGCCGAGGCAGACGGCACCGTGATGCCGTCGCCAACCGCCCCGGCGCGCCCGAAGCGGCAAGTTGTGGTCGGGATGGCGGCCGTTGCCGTGCTGCTTGTTGCGGCCGTTGGCGGCTTATGGATTTTCCGGGAATACGATACCCGCCGCACCCAAGAGCTTCAGCGGGTTCTCGCGGTCGAGCGCCGGGCCGCCGAAGAGCAACGCCGACTCGAGGCGGTAGAAGCGGACCGTCAGGCAGCGGAAGTCAGGCGCAAGGCGGCCGAAGAACAGCTGGCGGCGGAAGCGGAACGCCGCGCCAAAATGGAGGCCGAGGCCAGCCAGCGCCAGGCGCAGCTGAATGCCGAGGCGCAGGCGGCCAGAGAAGCCCTAGCGCGGGCGGAAGCTGAGAAGAAGCGGCTCGATCAGGAGCTCAAACGGGCCGCAACGGGAAAGCAGGCAGCGCCGCAGGCGTCCGACAAGCCAGTTGGCGAGCAGACGGCCCGGCCCAAAGCAGCGGAACCCCAGCCCTCCATCCCAGCCCCGATAGCCGTGCCGCCTGCCAAGGAACACACGGAGACCGATCGCTTCGAGGGCGTCTACGAAGGCCGGCTCTGCAGTGAGCGCCCGGCCAAGATGCCGGGAATGCGATGCTGGCCGGTGATCCTGAAAGTTGACGGCCGGAATGTCCTGGCGAACTGGACGCCAGCCGCTACGAAGAAACAGGCGACGGCGCGCGGCACGATCGCCGCCGATGGTGCCGTCCGCGTTACGCTCAACAGCTGGACGCCCAAAGGCGATCCCATTGACGGCTCCATGAGCGGTAAATGGGAGAAGAACGTGATCTCCCTGTCCGGCAAATGGAACAATGGGATGATCGTCAGCGGCACCTGGAAGCGGGGTCCCTGAGGTCAAGAGTGGGAGGATGAGAACACAGAGTGTCCCAACCAGCATTCAAGGACTCTCCGGTTCGGGTCCCTTCTGACTGCCGGGGGCGAGGCCGATGAGGAGCGAATGGATACGCTCCTCATCCGCAGCGAAGCGTTCCGGTTCTTGCTGCCGGAGGTTACGATAGAGGATGAGGGCTTCTTCGAAGGCCTTGGCGGCATCGTCCCGCCGGTCCTGGTCCCGATAGAGGATGCCGAGGTTGTTGAGCGTGTCCGCTACCCAGGGCAGGTACCCGGCAGGATTCTGGGAAGCGAGGTCGCGACTGATCTGGAGCGCCTCCTCATAGGCTTTGCCGGCCTCTTTCAGCCGCCCCTGGGCCCGGTGCAGAGCTCCCAGATGGTTGAGGGTCATGACAAGATGGGCACCATAGGGCTCGGGATTGCCGGCCGCTCGCTCCCGACCGAGCGTGAGCGCCTCATCGAAGACCAGGGCGGCATTATCGAAGCGTTCCTGAGTTTGATACAGAGTCCCCAGGTTGTTCAGGGTCGTGAGCAGCGCCGGCAGATGCACTTCCGGGATGGCTGCCGCCAGGTCCCGGTAGAGGTTCACCAGCTCCTCGTAGACCTTCGCAGCCTCCGCTATGCGACGTTCGCTCCGGAAAAAGCTTCCGAGGGATTCCAGGGCCGCGGCCAGATCAGGCCTCAAATCAGCCTGCCGATCGCGCGCAACCATGGTGCGCCAGGTCTTGACCGCTTCTTCAAGGGCCTTTCCGGCGTTCTTGGTTTGTTTCTGCTGCCGGTAAAGATCACCCAGAGCGGTCAGGGTCACTGCGACGTAAGGAGAATACAAGGTCCCCCTGGAGGCAGCAAGGGTGCGGTAGGCCTTGAGGGCATTCTCATAGGCCCTGGTGGCATCCTTCAGGCGGTTTTGTTCCTGGTGGAAAACCCCGAGTTGCACCTGGGAGAGCGCGAGGTAGGGCAGATACCTCGCTGAATCATGGGCCGCCAGATCGCGATAGACCTTCACTTCTTCTTCATAAGCTTTCCTGGCGTCACGGTCACGTTGGTTCTCCCGATGAAATGTGCCCAACCGGTTGAGGGAGAATGCCACGTCGGGAAGATAGGTCTCCGGGCTGCGGGCCGCCATGTTCCGGTAGGTCTTCACCAACTCCTCGTAGACCCTGCGGGTATCTTTGGGACGTTTCAGATCCCCGTACAGTAGACTCAAATCTTCCAGGACCATAGCCACATAGGGTTGATATCGCTCGGCATTGCGAGCTGCCAGGGCCTGATAGAGTTTGAGGGCCTCCTCGAACGACCTCCAGGCCTCTTCGCCGCGGCCCTGTCCTCGCTGAACGTCAGCCAGCCGGTTCAGGGTCATGGCCAGCGCAACCGAATAGGCCTGCGGATTGCCTTCTGCCAGCCCACGGTAGATGCCGAGGATTTCCGCCTTGACCTTCCCGGCCTCAGCCAGGTTGCCCTGCTCCCGAAGGAAAGTCGCCAACCGGGTTAAGGCAGCCGCCAATTCCGGCAAATAGTGCGCCCGATCTTGGTTGACCAGCTCCCGGTATATCTTGACAGCTTCCTCGAAGGCCAACCCGGCCTCACGCATGCGCTTCCCCATTTGATGGACTACTGCAAGCTGCAGCCAGGCCTGGCCGATTTGGGAAGAATCTGCAGCCTTCTTCGCGATTTCCAGCGAGCGGAGGGTCCGGGTTCCGGCCTCATCGCCGCGATTGGTACTGCTCAGGAAGAAGGCATAGCGGAGATTCGCTTCAAAGTCATCGGGAGTCGCTCTGAGGGCTGCCTGGAATGCAGTGTCGGCCTCTTTCATCTGCAGGGCGAGAGTCAGAAGACATCCCTTCAGCTGGTAGCGGCGACTGACCGCCTCGGGTGAGTCGCGGTCGGCGGTGGCGTTTTGGTCGAAATCCGCCTGCGCGGGGCCGCTGTCCCGCTTTTCAAGAACCTCCAACGCCCGATCCAGTTGTCCCTCCAGAAACAGGCGCATGCCCTGCCGGCAGGGCCCGGAAGGACCCTCGTCCCAAAGCTTCACCAGCGTCGCGGGAATCGTCGCCAGGGCGGCTTCGGCCTCATAGAACCGGCGGCGGAGCTCCAGCAGGCCTTCGAGCGCGTTCTCAGAGTGATCCTCGATTGCCTTCAAACACCGCTGATAGTGCTCACCAATGGCTTTCACCACCAGCAGCAGGACCAGCCGCCGCCTCATTTCGTCGCGGTTGCCGGCCTGACAGAGGAGCAGCACGACAGGACTGCCTTGCGGTTCGTCGACCAGCACCTGCTCCAGCTCGAAGTCATTGACCACCTCCCTGCCCTCAATGCGGACCGTCAGAAGCACTGTGTCACCAGCCTGCTTATCCGGGAACACCAGCGTAAATGTCCCTCCGGCATCGGTAACCACAGGCTCTGCGCCCTCGGTAGGGCCGATCTCGACTCCTGCTGCCGGCGGTCCCCCCAGCTCCTCCCCAAGCACCACCCCTTTCAGCACGGCGGCCTGCCCCGCGACTGCGGTGAAAAGCGTCAAGACGGCTGCCGGAATGATCATGAATCGAATCATGGCGGGTGAGGCCTGCTCTGAAAAGTTTCGTGTTACGAGTTGCGAGTGACCAGTTGCCTGTCCATCGTAGTCTATTTCAGGTGTTTCCGGGTGTGCCACAGAGACATGAACAACTGCTCCAGAGAATGAGAAGATCATCAGTCGCGGGCATGACAGATGAAACTCGGAAACCCATTCGGGTGACGCAATGCTAAGCGCCAGGGTCCGGCGGAAACAGGGGCTGACTGTTGCTCGCGACTTGTACAGGGTACCATCTCAGCGCATTCTATCCCATGGCTGTCAGGATGGGTACAAATCGTCAGGGCTGAACCACTTATGGCCCCGGTTAGACCTGGCCGAAAAAAGAAGATAGAGCAACCGCTGCTTGCCGGTCCCGAGGACTGGGCCGGGGGGAAAGCAAAGGCTTTCGCAGGGGCGAGTAGTTGACGTACCTGTATGGTAATGAGCGGGTTACCGGAGCTTTTTCTCGAAGATTTCCTTCAGCGCTCGCGGATGGGCTTTGCCGCCGGAGGCCTGCATCGCCTGACCCATGAGAAATCCCATAGCTTTTCCCGCTCCCCTGCGGAAGTTTGCTACGGCCGAGGGATTTTCCTGCAGAACGCGATCGACGATGGCTTCCAGGTCGGCGGTTGCGGAAACCTGCCGATAACCGCCATCGGCAACGATCACTTCCGGCGAGAGAGAGCTTTCCGGGAGCGTTTTCAAGACCTCTTTTGCGGCATTGGCGTTGATTTCCTCCCGTTCGAGCAGCCGCAGCAGGGTACCGAGGCGGACCGGGGTAACGGTGCTTTCTGCCAGGCTCTCGTTGCGTTCCTTGAGCAGCGGCAGGACTTGGGCGGCGAGCCACTGAGCCGCAAGCCTCGGCGATACCTTCTCCTCGACCACCGCTTCGAAATATTCCGACAAATCCCGCTCGCCGCTCATGATCCCCGCCTCCTCGACGGTGAGCCCGTACTGCCTGACAAAGCGGTTCGCCTTCCTGTCGGGCATTTCCGGCAGGCTGCGCCGGATTTCCTGGAGCCAGGCATCGTCGAGGACAATCCGCGGGACCGACGGGTCCGGGATGCACGGGCCCTCAAATTTTCCCCGCATGGCGGTAGTTACCCGCTTGTCGGGGTCCCAGAGGCGGGTATGGAGCACGATCGGTTCGCCTGCCTTGAGGCAGTTGGCCTGGCGTGTGATCTCGTAGGCGATGGCGTCGCCGACGTGGCGGATGGAATTCATGTTCTTGACTTCCACCTTGTTGTTCAGCTGCTCGCTTCCCTGGGGGCGGATCGAGATGTTGGCGTCCACCCGCATGGTACCCTGTTCCATGCTGCATTCGGAACTGTTTGCATAGCGCAACTGGGTCCTGAGGCATCGCAGGAACTCCATCGCCTGGTGGGGAGTTCGCATGTCGGGTTCGGTGACAATTTCCACCAGAGGCGCCCCGGCACGGTTGAAGTCCACCAGACTGATGGGCGTCCTCCCTTCCTGCTCATGCACCAGCCTGGCAACGTCCTCTTCCATGTGGATCTTGTGGATGCGGAGTTTGCGAGTAAGCCCGTCCGTATCGGTAATGTTCAGCCAGCCATTGCGGGCCAGCGGGCGGTGGAACTGGGAGAGTTGAAAGCCCTTGGGCAGGTCCGGATAATAGTACACCTTCTGATCGAAGGCGCTCTCCTTCTGTATTTCACAGTTGAGTGCGAGGCCAGCCAGGACTGCCTTCTCAAGGGCTTCTTCACTGAACCGGGGCAGGTTCCCGGGCAGCCAGAGGCATATGGGGCAGGTGTTCCGGTTGGGTTCGTCCCCAGCCTGGTTGGGACACTGGCAGAACATCTTTGTCCGGCAACTCAACTGAACATGTATTTCGAGCCCTATGACAGCTTCATAAGCTTGATAATGCATGGTTATCTGGCTCCTTCCACCGGCCGGGACAACTGCCAGCCAAGTTCGAGTAGCTGCTCATCGCCGAAGCAAGGCCCAACTAACTGGAGTCCACGATCGCCGTTCTGGTCGGTGAGGAATCCCGGCAGCGTCAGGGCCGGCTGACCGGTCAGATTGGCCGGAAGGGTGAGCGAGAAAACGTCATAGACCTCGTCCACCGTGCCGGCTCGTCCCGGATCAAGAATTGCCCTCCGGGTTGGAGAAGCGAGCAGGTCAACCCTGCGGAACAGGCTTCTGCTCTCCTTTACCAGCCTGGCGCGAATGCGGCAGGCGCGCTCGAAGGCGGGATAGTCCCGGAACTGAAAATAGGCACCCTGAAAAAGATAGGCTTTGAGGAGCAGACTGAAAGATTCGCCGCGAGACTGCAGGTACATTTCATTCCAGTTTTTCCCACCCGCGGCGCGGTGTCCGTACCGCACGCCATCAAACTTGCCGCAGCTCGATGAGGCTTCCACCGAGCCAATCAGGTTGTGGGCTGCCCGGAAGAGATCGAAATCTGCAAAGGCCACCTCCCGGATCTCGCAGCCAGCCTGCTCCAATCTGGCCAGAGCCTTTCGGAAGGCCGTTCCTTCGGCCCTGTCCAAAGTCTCGAGACACTCTGCGACGAAGCCCACGACCGGGGTAGCGGCCTTCCGGTCGGAGCGCGGCGCGAGGTTTGGGGCCGGGTCATCGGCCAGGGACGGATCTCGTTCGTCCGGGCCCGCGATGGCGTGGAACACAGCGGCAAGGTCGTTGGAGTCCTTCCCCAGAATGCTGCAACAGTCCATCGAGGGCACGAGGCCGACCAGCCCGAACCGGGAAACTCTGCCGTAGCTCGGCTTGAACCCGAAAAGTCCGGCCGACGCTGCTGCCACCCGTGCTTCTCCCATGGTGTCGGTCATCAAGGCAACGTCGCCATGCCCCTCCGTGAGCGCGCGGGCGGCCCCATCACGAAACAGGCCGAACCCCAGTTCGCTGGATTGGGTATTGCCCACCAGAATCGCCCCGGCCGACTTCAGCCGTTCGACCACGGTCGCATCCTCCAGGGGAAGGTACCCGTGCAGGGCCGGCGAATTCGCCTCCGTGGGCCAGCCTTTAACCGCAATGCTGGCTTGAACGGTCGCCCGTTTGCCAAAGAGTGGCCCTTCACCGTTAAGGGCTGACGGTGAGGGATCGATATAGGAAAAGACTGCTGCCTTCACGAGCCTGACTCCCACAAGAAATGAGCCTCACCAGGAGGGGGTTCATGCATCATCCTACTCAAGAATACTTGCCACCTTGAAGTAATTACCCTTCACCGACGGGGCGTTTTTCAGAACTTCGCCGGTTACGGCCAGCGGCGAGACGCGGGCCGGTGCTTTGGCTCGCATGCGGTTGGCTGCCGGGTGCGGCGCGAAGAGCGGAGCCTCATCACCAGCCCGGTCTTCGCTGAGTTCGGCCAGACGCATGGCACCCGCCAGAGCCGCAACGATGGCAGGGCGCTCCCCGGCTTCCAGTCCGATACGCGACACCCAGGAGAGGACATCGATCAGCTCCTTTTGTTCCTGAACGCCGGGGATTGTTTCCTTTTGAGTCCCCTCCAGCAGTCCCAGTTCATCGAGTTGCTCGGTGGCAACCTGGGACGGGGCCTGGGTCAGGGGGCAATAAGCACTGCGGTTTTTGGGAAACGCCGTCACCTCACGGATCGACGAGGTGCCAAGAATCATGGAAACCACCCGGTCCATTCCCAGTGCCAATCCGCCGTGGGGAGGGGCGCCGTAGTCGAGAGCCCGGACAAAAAACCCGAATTTCGCTTCGATTTCCTCCTCCGAAAGCCCCAGTGCCTGAAAGATCCGGTGCTGCATCGTTTTATCATTGATGCGAATGCTGCCGCCGCCCAGCTCCTCTCCGTTTACCACCAGGTCGTAAGCCCGCGAGCGCAGAGCCAGGAGTCCCTCGCGGTCGGCAGGATCAAAATCCGCCCGGTCGGGGGCCGTGAACGGATGGTGATTCGACGTAACGCCCTCCTCCGTGGCTTCGAAGAGGGGAAAATCGGTGACCCAAAGCGGACTGAAGCGGTTCCGACCAGCCAGTCCCAGCCGTTCAGCCAGGTGCAGCCGGAGCTGGCCGAGGGCCGACAGCACCAGCGGATAGGAGGTATCGGCAATCATGAGAAGGACGTCGCCGTTTTGGGCGCCGAATCGTTCCAGGACAGCCCGCTGCTCCGTCTCACTGAAAAACTGAACGATGTTCGAGTCAAGTTCCCCGTCCGTGACCCGCATCCAGGTCATGCCTTTGGCCCCGAAGGATGGCACGATTTCTTTGGCGTACTCGTTCTGGAGCACGTTTTTGCTCAGCTTTTCCGACTGCCCCGGGACCTTGATCCCCTTGATGCGCCCTCCGCGCTGAAGAATCTGCCTGAAGATTCCGTACCTGGTATCGGCAAAAAGGTCGGTCGCTTCCACAAAGCGGAGACCAAAGCGGGTATCCGGTCGATCCGTTCCGTAAAAATCCATGGCCTCCTGGTGAGTCATCCGGGCAAAGGGACGCGTCAGGGTGATCCCACCGACGGCGAACATCCGCACGGTGAGCTCCTCGACCAGGTCGTAGAGAAACTCTTCATCGATGAAAGAGGCTTCCAGATCGAGCTGCGTGAACTCAGGCTGCCGGTTCGGCCGCAAATCCTCGTCCCGAAAACACCGGACAACCTGGAAATAGCGCTCGAACCCCGCCACCATCAAAAGCTGCTTGAAGAGCTGAGGCGATTGGGGAAGGGCATAGAAATGTTTCGGGTGATGGCGACTCGGCACCAGGTAGTCACGAGCACCTTCCGGGGTGCTCTTGGTGAGCACGGGGGTTTCGATTTCGATGAATCCCCTTTCATCCAGAAGATCACGGGCGGCCTTGATGATTCGGTAGCGTTGCAGGAGATGCTGCTGCATGCTGGGCCGGCGTAGATCGAGGTAGCGGTACTGAAGCCGCAGCTCCTCGGACACGGTGTCCGTGCGAGCCGCTGCCCCACCCGCCACCATCGCCTTCTCGGAGATGGCAAAAGGCAGCGTTTCGGCACGACTCAGGACCGTCAGAGCCGAAGCCATGATCTCGATGCGACCCGTTTCGATATGGGGGTTCTCGGTACCCTCGGCACGCTCGAACACACGCCCGTCGATCCTGACGCAGAATTCATTCTTGAGGGCTCGCGCGCGCTCACAAACCGCAAGGGGCGTGACCTCAGGACTGAAAACCACCTGTACCACCCCCGTACGGTCACGAAGGTGGATGAAGAGCACCTCCCCGTGATCGCGCAGGGCATCCACCCAACCCGCCAGTTCGATCTCTTGCCCCACCTCGGCGAGGCTCAAAGTTCCACAATAAGATCGACCTTTCTCCGCCATCTTTCCTTCCTTTTTTGCTTGGTCGTACCCGCTCCTGCAAGGGGGTGAAGGCAGCCACACCCAACTGGGGATGGGCTCAATGCCTGGCCCGGCCGCTTGTGACCGTCACTAATTTGCGCGCGACGAATATAAGAGAAACTAACAGGAAAGGAAAGGATTATGGAGGGGCTTTCCACGAACAGGACAGGACTCTGCGTTTTTGCAGTTGACTTGTGGGATAGAAGAGGCTATATTTGAAAATAAGATTTATAAATAAGGTTATAGTGTTTAAAAAGAAGACAACGTGATGAAACAGAATCATGATCCCGAAGTAGAAGCAAGACTGAATCAAATGCTCAAAAGGCTTCGAAGCCAGAATTTTCGCATCACGCCACAGAGACTCGCTATTCTCAGGGTTCTGGCCGCGAGTACGGGACACCCCACCGCCGAGATGGTCTACGAAGAAGTGAGAACCGACTTTCCCACCACCAGTCTTGCAACCATCTACAAGACCGTCTCTCTCTTGAAGGAGTTGGGCGAGATCCTCGAGCTGGGGTTTACCGATGGGAGCAACCGCTACGACGGCAGCAAACCATTCCCTCATCCCCACGTGATTTGCACTCAATGCAAGAGAATCATCGATCCGGACCTGAGCAGCCTGCGAGATTTGACAAGAGAAGTCATGGAAGAAACGGGTTTTCACATCATCACTCATCGTCTTGATTTCTTTGGAATATGCCCGGAATGCCGGGATAAGGCTGAGAGTTGATCTCGTCCATTCGGGTTGCTTCGGAGAACCTTTGCCAATAACGCGGACGAAAATGATCCGACGCCATCGAAAGAGTTTGGCGTGTTTTGGCAGTCTATCGTTTCAAGTCTGATACCGCTCGTTCCCCGTGCTCTGCCAATGTTCAGCAGTTTGGCCTCTTCGTGAGGATCAAGGTCACCACCCACCCCTCCCATAGAGGAGGTTGGCGAGCGGGACAGGGAAACACTGTATCTGAAGTAGCACTGTTCAACAGCTCACACAACGTAAGGAGGAAACATTATGAGTGAAACCAGCAAGCAGCCGGTAATGGGATCCACCGCCCGCGGAGGCACAATGAACCGTGACTGGTGGCCGAACCAGTTGAACCTCAGGATTCTCCATCAGCACTCACACCTGAGCAATCCGATGGGCAAAGAGTTCAACTATGCTCAGGAATTCAAGAAGCTCGACTTTCACGCGTTGAAGAAGGACCTCTATGCGCTGATGACGGACTCGCAGGACTGGTGGCCGGCCGATTGGGGTCACTACGGGGGGCTTTTCATCCGGATGGCGTGGCACAGTGCCGGCACCTACCGTCAAGGCGACGGGCGCGGCGGTGGAGGGAGAGGCAACCAGCGCTTTGCTCCTCTGAATAGCTGGCCCGACAACGTGAATCTCGATAAGGCGCGCCGTCTGCTCTGGCCGATCAAGCAGAAATACGGCCGGAGGATTTCCTGGGCCGACCTCATGATCCTCGCCGGCAACTGCGCACTTGAGTCGATGGGATTCAAGACCTTCGGCTTTGGTGGCGGGCGCGAGGACATCTGGGAACCGGAAGAGGACGTCTACTGGGGGGCGGAAGAGGAATGGCTCGCTACGAGCGACAAGCCCAAGAGCCGGTACTCCGGCGAACGTGACCTGGAGAATCCCCTGGCGGCCGTGCAGATGGGCCTGATCTACGTGAACCCGGAAGGCCCGGACGGCAACCCCGATCCGGTTGCCTCCGGTCGTGATGTTCGAGAGACCTTCGCACGCATGGCCATGAATGACGAAGAGACCGTTGCGCTTGTTGCCGGCGGGCATACCTTCGGCAAATGCCATGGCGCCGGACCGGCGACCCATGTGGGGCCTGAGCCCGAAGCCGCCCCAATTGAGGAAATGGGGCTCGGCTGGAAGAGCAGCTTCGGCCGCGGCAAGGGCGGCGACACAATCAGCAGCGGCATCGAGGGAGCCTGGAAGCCGCACCCGACCCGATGGGACATGGGTTATCTGAAGGTGCTTTTCAAGTACGAGTGGGAACTGCTCAAGAGCCCGGCCGGTGCCCATCAGTGGCTGGCCAAGGACGTGGAAGAAGAGGACATGATTCTGGACGCCCACGACCCGTCCAAGAAGCACCGGCCGATGATGACCACGGCGGACCTCTCGCTGCGCTTCGACCCGATCTACGAGCCGATCTCACGGCGCTACCTGGAGAACCCCGAAGAATTCGCGGATGCCTTCGCCCGGGCGTGGTTCAAGCTGACGCACCGTGACATGGGCCCCCGCTCGCGTTACCTCGGCCCCGAAGTCCCGGCGGAGGAGCTGATCTGGCAAGACCCGGTGCCCGCGGTCGACCATGTTCTGATCGACGAAAAGGACATGGCCGCCCTCAAGGGCAAGATTCTTGCCTCGGGCCTGTCGATCCCGCAGCTGGTCGCGACCGCCTGGGCTTCGGCGGCCACGTTCCGCGGTTCCGACAAACGCGGCGGCGCAAACGGCGCGCGCATTCGCCTCGCCCCGCAGAAGGACTGGGAAGTCAACCAGCCGGCCCAACTGAAGACGGTGCTGCAGACCCTTGAGGAAATCCAAAAGGAGTTCAACAGCGCCCAGTCCGGCGGGAAGAAGGTATCGCTCGCCGACTTGATTGTCCTGGCTGGATGCGCAGGGGTCGAGCAAGCGGCGAAGAACGCCGGTCACGATGTGACCGTTCCATTCACGCCGGGACGCACGGATGCCTCACAGGCGCAGACCGACGAGATCTCATTCGCCGTACTCAAACCGGCTGCAGACGGGTTCCGCAACTACCAAAAAGCCAAATTCGCCGTATCAGCCGAGGAACTGCTGGTCGATCGCGCACAGCTCCTGACGCTGACCGCTCCTGAGATGACGGCTCTTATAGGCGGCATGCGCGTCCTGAACACCAACTACGGAGGGACGCAGCATGGTGTTTTCACCAAGCGGCCCGAGGTGCTTACCAATGACTTTTTCGTAAACCTGCTCGACATGGGTACGGTGTGGAAGGCAACCTCGGCAGACGAAGACGTGTTCGAGGGTCGTGATCGCGTGACGGGCGAGCTCAAGTGGTCTGGCACCCGGGTCGACCTCCTCTTCGGTTCGAACTCCCAACTCCGGGCGCTGGCGGAAGTCTACGCCTGTGAAGACTCCCAGGAGAGGTTCGTGCACGACTTTGTGGCGGCCTGGAACAAGGTGATGAACCTCGACCGCTTCGACCTCGCCTGAACGTGGCCTAAACGCCTTCGAGGGCTTTTGACCGGGTGACACAAAACGGTCAGCTGCCAACCGGTTCAGCGGATGGCTTAGCGCCGCCGCTGAACCGGCACCTTGGCGTTTCCCTGCCTCTCCTATCCTGAAAATCCTGAGTCAGGATTATACGTGTATTGACGACACCGACACGGCCCTCCATCGCTCCGACCTGACCCGCAGGAGCACCAAAAAGAACTTCGAGGTCCTCTCCGCCGAAGAATTCATCGCCCCCATCACTCAGCATATTCCCGAGAAGAATTCCCGGATCGGGCTCCGGGACAAGCTTCAGATGGCCAGATACCATGGCCCGATGCTCGCGCAGGGGCAGGGCGGAGCGGATCGAGGCCGGACGCTCGAGAGCCAGCGTCTTCGGCGGTGGTCCCCGAGGCGACCGTGCTCGATGAACCCGAGCACCAACCTCGGTAGGTACCCTGCAAAACCCGGCGAGAACTGATCAAAGAGGCTTATGCCCGCGAGGGCAGGTAATCGGCGCGGGGCAGCGTCTCGCCGTTGAGTTCGTTGACAAACCCTCCAGGAGTGCGTAACCAGTTGATGCAGTTGACAGGCAGGAAGTCGATCGGTGTCGGGGACCCAGGGCGGTGCAGCACCACCGGAACGACCACGCGAAAGCAGCTGGTCACAAGGAATGCCTGGGACGGGGTTAACGCAGGGGATGCCAGGAAAGAGAGCTGGTCAACCCCTCAAGAGCAGAACAATGGAGGCAACCATGAGTGTAGCGAATAGCTCCAAGGTGTTAAAGATTCTTGGCATTGCAGGCAGTCTCCGCCGCGCTTCCTACAATCGGGCAGTTCTGCGGGCCGCTCAGGAGCTGCTTCCCGAGGGGGCGGAGCTCGACATTTTCGACCTTGACGGGATTCCGGTCTTCAATCAGGACGATGAGAACCAGCCGCCCGCCCGAGTCACCGAACTGAAGAACAGGGTGCGGGCAGCCGATGCGATCCTGTTCGCCACTCCCGAGTACAACTATTCCATCCCGGGAGTGCTCAAGAATGCTATCGACTGGGCGTCAAGGCCATACGGCGACAGCGCCTGGACGGGCAAACCGGTGGCAGTGATGGGAGCGTCGGTCGGAACGTTGGGCACGGCGCGGGCCCAGTATCACCTGCGACAGGTGTTTGTCTTTCTCAACATGCCCGCCGTCAACCAGCCGGAAGTGATGATTGCTAATGCCACTGAGCATTTTGATGCCAACGGGAAGCTGCTTGACGAAAAGGCAAGAAGCCTTATCCGCCAATTGCTCGAAGGTCTGGTGGCCTGGACCCGGCAGCTTCAGAAGAATTCGGCCTAGGTTACCAGCGGAGGCAACCGGCACGGTGTAGGGCAAGGGTTATGAAGACCGGAAAGCGCGCGCTGCTGGTGCTGTTCACGCTGCTCCTCTGCGTGGCTTGTGATCAGGTGACGAAAGAGCTGGCCAAGTCACACCTGCCCAAGAACAAAGTCCTCTCTTTAGCGGCGGGGGTGGTGCGGCTTGACTTGACCGAGAACCGGGGAGCAGTTCTCAGTTTTGAGCACTGTCTCCCCCGACCAATGCGCGGTCCCGTCCTGAGCGTCACCGTCGCCCTTTTGCTTGGGCTCGCCATGGGATATCTGTTGTTCTCCGCGGCCCCGCGGCCACTGCCGGTCACCGCCCTTTCTCTCATTTGTGGCGGCACGCTGAGCAACCTCCTCGATCGCGTTGTCTTTGGCGGCTCGGTCATCGATTTTCTCAGCATTGGCTGGGGCGGCTTTCGCACCGCCATCTTCAATCTGGCTGATGTCGCCATCGTTACCGGCACCGTCTTGTTAGGGTTGAGTCTCATCCGGACCCTCATCTCAGTGGTCTCCCGCGGGATCAGGTAACCGTCGTTCCGGTCACTGCCCCGCCGCGTCATTATTTTTCTTAAGTCCAACCAGGATTCTGCCGAAGGAGAAGAGTCAGCTGAGTCCGGCACGCCAGGCTGATGGTCGCGTGAAGAATGCTCGGTGGCTTCCCTGAGGCAGGCTGTGAACAGCGGAAGCAGCAGGCAATGCTGATGACTTCACCACATCTACCTTGGCGCCGCGACCCTGATCTGGATGAAGGACTCAGAATGAACCACGAAGGCAAGACCAGAGACCAGCTCATTGAAGAGTTGGCGCAGATGCAGGGCCGCTTGGCCCAACTGGAGCAGCAACAGGCCGAATTCGATGAACTGAGGTCGCGGCTCTTCAAGGCCCAGAAGCTGGAGGCCATTGGCACCCTGGCTGGAGGCATTGCCCATGATTTCAACAACATCCTCAGTATCATCATGGGTTATTCGGAACTGGCAGAGCTGAAGTACCAGGAAAATGAAAACGCCGATCAGTACCTCAAAGAAGTGCTGAAGGCGTGCCGCAGGGCAAAAGACCTCATCCGACAGCTCCTCACCTTCAGCCACAGCGGCGACAAGCTGGAACGCCAAGTGCTGTATATCCGTCCGATCATCAAAGAGGTCATCAAGTTCCTGAAAGCTTTTCTGCCCTCGACCATTGAGATTCAGCAGAGCATCGCTTCCGAGACCGGGGTCGTGTTCGCCCATCCCACGCAGATTCATCAGGTTTTGACCAACCTCTGCACCAATGCCGCCCATGCCATGGAAAAAGCGGGCGGAATCCTCGAAGTCAGCTTGGCCGATGTCGATCTTGATCGCCATACGGTGCCACCACGCGCGGGGATCAAGCCCGGTCCCTACGTAAGGTTGACCGTTGCTGATACGGGGAGGGGGATGGATAGGGCAACTCTGGAACGGATTTTCGATCCCTATTTTACCACCAAAGAGCCGGGCAAAGGGAGCGGGTTGGGACTTCCGGTAGTTCAGAGCATTGTCCGAGAGCACGAAGGAGCCATCAGCGTCTCCAGTGAAATCGATAAAGGCACGACCTTCCACGTCTACCTGCCCAGGATTGAAGCCAGCTTGAGCGTCTCCGAAGAGCCCAGCGTGCCGGTACCCACGGGGACGGAGCGGATTCTCATTGTCGACGACGAAGCGGCCCTGGTTGACATCTGGAAGCGGTATTTGGAGCTGCTCGGCTATGTGGTTGCGACTAAAACCAGTTGCCTCGAAGCGCTGGAGCTTTTCCGGGTTCATCCGGACTACTTCGATCTCGTCATAACGGACTATACCATGCCTCATATGAATGGCGTTGATCTCGCCCGCGAGATGCGACGCATCCAGCCCAATATTCGCATCATTCTCTGCAGTGGCTGGAGACAGCGGCTGGGCCATGAGCGGACGCAGGAGGCAGGAGTCAGGGCATTCCTGATGAAGCCGCTGGAATTGCGCAGTGCGGCGGAAATCATCCGGTGCGTTCTGGACGAAAGCTAGAGAAAGAGCAAAGGATGAGTGAACGGTTTGTGAAACGGATTCTGGTGGTGGACGACGAAAAGGAGTATCGACTCATCATCGAAAAGATCCTCATGGGGCTGTCCTATTCCTGCGAGGGTGCCAGCAACGCTTTTGAGGCCATGGAAAAACTTGGCTTGCGGCAGTTTGACCTGGTTCTGGCGGACATTTTCATGGCTAACAGAAATGGCCTGGAGCTGATGCAGGAAGCACGGGCAAACTGGCCCTCGCTGGACTTCATCATCATGACCGGGCACACGGAGTATTCCTATACTGAAATCATCGAATCAGGGGCAACCGATTTCATCACCAAGCCGTTCGAGGCAGGGGAACTGAAGGCAAAAATCAAGAGAATCGAAAGAGAGCGACAGATCTTCGGACAGCTACAGGATCGTAACCGGGAGCTCAAGAATGCTCACGAAAGACTCCGGTGCACCTTCAAACAGGCGGTCGGGGCGCTGGCTTCGACAGTGGAAATGAAAGACCCCTACACCGCCGGCCACCAGCGTCGGGTTGCCCATCTTGCCGCGACCCTTGCCGCAGAGCTGGGCCTCTCCCTGGAGATGGCCGATGCCATCAGGATGGCCGGACTCGTCCATGATATCGGCAAGATATCGGTGCCTTCGGAGATCTTGACGCGACCTTCCCGACTGCCGTTGCTGGAGATGAGCCTCACCCGAAATCATGTGATGGCCGGTTATGAGATTCTCAAAGGCATCGATTTCGAATGGCCCGTTGCCCAGATTGCCCTGCAGCATCATGAACGGATGGACGGTTCCGGATATCCCCAGGGACTTTCCGGATCTGCCATTTTGCTGGAAGCAAGAATCATTGCCGTGGCCGATGTGGTCGAAGCCATGAGTTCCCACCGCCCTTACCGGGCGGCCCTGGGCAAAATAGAAGCGGTGGACGAACTCTCTCGGAATCGGGCACTGCTCTACGACGCCGAAGTGGTCGATGCCTGTCTGAGGCTGCTCACTGAAAAGAGGTACGAATTCCCCTAACCTCCTGCCGTTGAGCCTGGAAGGTTCCCCCTGACCTTGGGGAACGACCCACCGCAGGTTCCAGCAAGCCCCACCCCATTGTCTCCCGCCATCCCGCGAGGCGCCCTGCGAAGGCGTTTCAGCAACGCTGACCGGTTGCTTTTGGCCATCGCGCAGCCTCGCTTTCAGGCCTGCAAAGACCAAAAAAAGCGCTTGACAGAGCAGTTGATATCTGATATATCACATATCACTTGTACGGGGAGGCGTTGCCACTCCATTGAGGATGTCGGAATGATGGATCTCAAGAGCGTATCAGAGCAGAGTCAGATGTGCCTCAAGGGTACTCATCAGGCCGACGAATTTGATCCCCGGTTCAAGATCTTTCATGAGCTAATGCCCAAGAAGATCGGGGAGATCCTCCTGGTTTCGACTCTCTACGATGCCTGCATCATGGAAGAAGACGGCCGGCTGGCGGAAAGGCTCATTCACGAATACCAGGGCCTGAGTCTCAGCGAACCACCCCGTCTCACCTGGGTCTCCTCGGCGGAAGAGGCTTTCCGCTACCTGGACCGGAAGTGGTTTGATCTGGTGATCACCATGCGGCGGCTGGCCGACATGGACGTATATGCCTTCGGTGAACAGCTGAAGAAGCAATACCCGCAGCTGCCGGTCATCCTGCTGACCCATACCGCCCCCGACCCGCGATGCACCCCCGCTCAGCCAAGCCCGCCGGGCATTGACCGGACCTTCGTCTGGAGCGGCAACACCGACCTCATCCTCGCTCTGGTGAAGAGCGTGGAAGATCAGTTGAATGTGGACGATGACATTGAAACGGCGCAGGTGCGAGTCATTCTGTTCATCGAGGATTCCCCCATCTATCTATCCACTCTGTTGCCCGTGCTCTACCGCGAGGTCATGCAACAGACGCAGGCAGTGATGGAACAGGGGCTGAATGAAGAGCACAAGCTGCTCACCATGCGGGCACGCCCCAAGATCCTGGCGGCCGAGAGCTTTGAGGAGGCAACGCGCCTTTATGAGCGGTATCTGCCGTTTCTCCTCGGGGTCATCTCCGACGTTCGCTACCCCCAGCACTGTGAGCTCAAGGATGACGCCGGTATTACCCTCCTTTCCCGGATCAAGCGTGAGCAGCCCGACATTCCGCTGCTCCTGACAAGCGCCGAACCCTCGAATGCCGAAGCCGCCGCCCGGATCCCGGCCATGTTCATCGACAAGAATTCCCCCTCGCTGCATGATGATGTTCGAGCGTTTCTCACCGGACACCTCGGCTTCGGCGATTTCGTGTTCCGCCTGCCCACGGGCCGGGAAATCGCCCGTGTTTCCACCATGCACTCTTTCGAAAAGGTCTTGCCGACCATCCCCACCGAGTCTTTCTATTATCACTGGAGCCGCAACGACTTTTCGAGATGGCTTTTCGCGCGGTCGGAGATCATTCTGGCGTCCAAGCTGCGCCCTGCTACCGACAACGACTTTTCCGGGGACGTGGAAGGCATGCGCCGCTTCATCATCGCCAACATCAGCGCGCGGCGCAGGCGTATTCAGGAAGGGCTGGTGGCGAGCTTTGACACCTGTGGGTTCGACGTTGATACGGAATTCCTGAAAATCGGCAAAGGCTCACTGGGCGGCAAGGCTCGAGGGCTGGTCTTTCTTTCCAACCTGCTCCATCGTCATCCTGATCTGCATCGCAAGTATCCCCAGGTGAACATCTCCTTTCCCCGAACGCTGGTGATCACCACCGAGGGATTCGATGCCTTCATCGCGGACAACCACCTGCAGGGACTCAAGGAGACGGAACTCACGGATTCCGACGTGGCGGAACTGTTCCTGCGGGCAGAGTTCCCGGCCTGGCTTGAGGAAAGGCTTCACCAGTACCTTTCGCAGGTGAACCTGCCCCTTGCGATCCGGTCCTCGGGGCTGCTGGAAGACAATCATTATCAGCCCTATGCCGGGCTCTATCGAACCTACATGCTGCCCAACAATCATTCGGACCTTGCCGCCCGACTGGAGCAGCTCGTCACCGCTATCAAGCTGATCTACGCTTCGACCTATTTCCGGGGTCCCAGGGCGTTTGCCGCCAGAGCTCCCCACGGCCCGGAGAGGGAGAAGATGGCGATCATCATTCAAAGGGTTATTGGGAAGCAGTATGGTGACTATTTCTATCCTGCTCTGTCCGGGGTGGCCCAGTCCCAGAATTACTATCCGGTCCCTCCCATGAAAACCGAGGAAGGCGTCGCTCATATTGCCCTGGGCCTTGGTAAAACCGTCATGGAGGGAGGCAAGGTGCTTCGTTTTGCGCCCCGCTATCCCACCACCCTGCCCCAGTTCTCCAGCGTCGAAGACATATTGAACAACGCCCAGCGTTATTTCTATGCCCTGAAGATGAAGAACTCCGGCCTCAAGCTCGATATGGACGAAACCTCAACCCTTCAGCGGCGGGAGGTGGCGGAGGCCGAAGGGGAGGACCCGGTCAAGCTGCTGGCCAGCACTTACAGTCCGGTTGAACACTGTATCCGCGACAGCGCCATGATGCCCGGCCCCAAGCTCCTCACCTTTGCCCAGGTGCTCAAATACAAGCGCTACCCCTTGGCTGAGATCCTCTCGGATGTCTTGGAGATTGCCCAAAAAGGTATGGGCTGCGAGGTGGAGCTGGAATTTTCCATGAACCTGGGTTCCGACCTGGATCAGCGACCGGAATTGAGTCTCCTTCAGATCAGGCCCATGGCCAGCGAAGAGACCTTGACCGAAGTTGCCATCAGCCCTGACGAGATCGCGAAAGCCTTTTGCTACTCCACCCACGCTCTCGGGAATGGCAGGAAAAGGGATCTTGCGGATATTCTCTATGTCAAGCCGCAAGTCTTTGACACCGTCAGGATGCTTGAAATTGCACGCGAAATCGGGGAGCTGAACGCCGCGCTCAGCCGTCGCGGGCGCAAGTACCTGCTCATCGGACCCGGCCGGTGGGGTTCCGGCGACCGCTGGCTGGGGATTCCGGTTGGTTGGGCGGATATCTCAGCGGTGGGAGCCATAGTCGAGACCACTACCCCTCAATTGAAGGCGGAACCCTCACAGGGATCTCATTTCTTTCACAACATCACCTCGCTGGGCATCAGCTACCTCGTGGTGACGCCGCAGGGAGGCGACTTTCTCGACTGGAACTGGCTTCAATCCCTCTCGCCAGCCCATGAAACGTTCCATGTGGCGCACCTTCAGCTGGACGCTCCGATGATCCTGAAACTGGATGGGAAGAAGTCGCTTGGTGTCATTTATATCGACGCTCCCGCCGCCGGCGGAAGCCATAAGAACCTGCTCTGAACGGACGGGTTCGAATAAGGCGGACAGGTGACTCCTGCCGGCCTCATTACTCAATCCAGGAGGTATCGGATGGTAGCTGAGATCATGAGCATCGTAAAAGCGAGGGATCCCCACGAAAAGGAATTTCACCAGGCCGTGAGCGAGGTGGTGGAATCCATTCAACCGGTTCTGGAGGCAAACCCCAGGTATCGGCAAGCCAAGATTTTGGAACGGATTACCGAGCCGGAGCGGGTTATCATGTTTCGGGTGCCCTGGATGGACGACCAGGGGAATGTTCAGGTCAACCGCGGTTACCGGGTTCAGATGAACAGCGCTATCGGCCCCTACAAGGGCGGGATACGTTTTCATCCCTCGGTCACCCTCAGCACCCTCAAGTTTCTCGGATTCGAGCAAACCTTCAAAAACGCTCTCACCACCCTGCCCATGGGCGGCGGCAAAGGGGGGGCCGACTTCAATCCCAAGGGGAAGTCAGACAACGAAGTGATGCGCTTCTGCCATAGCTTCATGACCGAGCTTTTCCGGCACATCGGGCCCAACACGGACGTTCCCGCCGGGGATCTGGGAGTGGGTGCGCGGGAAGTTGGCTACATGTTCGGCATGTACAAGAAGCTCTGCAACGAATTCACCGGAGTTTTCACCGGCAAGGGCCTCAACTGGGGCGGCAGTCTCATCCGCCCGGAGGCGACCGGCTACGGAGTGGTCTATTTTCTCGAGGAGATCCTGGCAACCCGCGGTGAGTCCCTGGCGGGCAAGACGGTGGTGATCTCGGGCTATGGAAACGTCGGTGCCTATGTGGTGGCGAAGGTGAACGAGTTGGGAGGCAAGGTGGTCACCCTGGCGGACGAGTACGGCTATGTCTTCGATCCCGACGGCATCCAGGGCGAGAAGCTCAAGTTCATGGCCAGCCTCTGGACGATCTATCGCAAATCCGCCAAGGAATATGCCGATAAATTCGGCTGTGAGTGGGTGCCCAACAAACGGCCATGGGAAGTGAAATGCGATATTGCCATCCCCACCGCCATGGAAAACGAACTGACCGGGGATCAGGCCAGGATGCTCGTGAAGAACGGCTGCAAAGTGGTGGTCGAGGCCGCCAATATGCCCTGCACCCCTGAAGCTGTCCACGAATTCCAGGCCAACGGCATCCCCTTCGCTCCCGGCAAGGCGGCCAACGCCGGGGGAGTGGCGACCTCAGGGCTCGAAATGACCCAGAACAGCATGCGCCTCAGCTGGACCAGTGAGGAAGTGGATGCCCGGCTGAAGATCATCATGAAAACAATTCATAAAACCTGTCTGGAGGCGGCAGCTCAATACGGCTCTCCTGGCAATTATGTCAAGGGCGCCAATATCGCCGGGTTCACCAAGGTCGTAGATGCCATGATGGATCAGGGACTGGTGTGAGCCGCCGTTGATGATTGCAGCTGACGCAGAGTCGGCGCCCCGGCGAGCCCCGGCGGAGGCAGCGGACCCGGGTCGGCGCGAATTCCAGGGAATCTTGCAGTGAATCGGAGTGATGGGTTTTCAACTTCATTGTGGTGCTCCTGAAGGAGCCCAGAGAAAGGAGACGGCAGTAATGGCAAAGACGAAAATGACCCCCAGTGAAGCGTTGGTTGAAACGATGGCGGCGGAAGGCGTAACTACGGTGTTCGGCATTGTGGGATCAGCTTTCATGGACGCCCTCGACCTCTTCCCCGATGCCGGCATTCGCTTCGTGCCGGTTGCCCACGAACAGGCGGCCTGCCATGCGGCGGACGGGTTGGCCCGTGTGACCGGGAAGCCGCAGTGCTGCATCGCCCAGAACGGCCCCGGGGCCGCCAACTTTGTGTCGGCGCTGACAGCCGCCTTCTGGGCCCACTCGCCGGTGGTGGCCATCACCCCCGAGACCGGCTCCATGGGAATCGGAACCGGTGGTTTTCAAGAGCTGGATCAGATGCCCATGTTCCAAAAACAGACCGTCTATCAGGTGCGGGTGAACCGCCCCGAACGGATGGCCGAATTGGCCCGCCGTGCCTTTTACATGGCAAAGACGGAAAACGGCCCGACCCAGCTCAATATTCCCCGCGACTATTTCTACGGGGTCTGTGAAGACGAAATCTACGAGACTCTGAACATCTCACGCGGCGCCGGCCCTCGGGCCGCCCTCGAGGAAGCCGCCAAGCTGCTCGCCAACGCCAAGTACCCCGTCATCCTGGCCGGCGGCGGGGTATCGCAGGGAGACGCCCAGCAGGAAGCCAAGGCTCTGGCAGAATATCTGACCGCGCCCGTCGTCAACAGTTACCTCCACAATGACGCCTTCCCCAACGATCATGAGCTGTCGGTCGGTCCAATCGGCTACTGCGGTTCCAAAGCCGCGATGCGCATCATTGCCAAAGCTGATGTGGTCCTGGCCCTCGGCTGCCGTCTCGGGCCGTTCGGCACCCTGCCCCAGTATGATATTGAATACTGGCCTGCCAACGCCAAGATCATCCAGGTGGACGTTGATCCCAAGGTCCTCGGCCTCAGCAAGAAGGTCAATGTGGCGAGCATGGCAGACGCCAAAGAGTTCGCCAGGGAACTGCTCGCCCTCGTCAAGAACCTCAAGCCAAGCCTGAAGCCGGTCGCCAAACGCATTGCTGACATCAAGAAAGAGAAAAAAGTCTGGGCTGACGAACTGGAGGGTTGGTCCAATTCGACCGCCAAGCTGATGCACCCCCGTCGCTTTCTCTGGGAACTCGCCAAGGCCATGCCGGCCGGTTCCATTGTCGCTACCGATATCGGCAACAATTCCTCCATGGCCAATTCCTACTTCAAGTTCAATGGGCCACGGCAGCACATCTCGGCACTGAGCTGGGGGAACTGCGGATTCGCCTACGGTGCGGCCATGGGCGCCAAGATTGCCAAGCCCGACGTGCCCGTGTTTGCCTTCCAGGGCGATGGGGCCTATGGCATCAGCGGGGTGTCCGAGGTCATGACGGCCGTCAGGGAGAAGATTCCGGTCATCGCCATTGTGGCCAACAACTTCGAGTGGGGCGCCGAGAAGAAGAACCAGATTGATTACTACAACAACCGGTTCATCGGGGCGAACCTGAGGGAAAACCCGAACTACGCCAAACTGGCGGAAGTGATGGGAGCCAAGGGCTATCGGGTCGAAAATTACAGTGAAGTCGGGGACGCCGTCAGGGATGCGGTGGCATCGGGCAAGCCCTGTGTCATCGAAGGGATCATCGAGGGTGGCGAAAGAGTCCTGGCCGAACCCTTCCGGCGGGATGCCCTCAAGAAGGCCTTCCGTATGCTGCCCAAGTACAAGCATCTCAACGTGGAATAGGGCTTCGAGGAAGGCCCGGATTGGAGGTTTTTGACGTGATTGATCTGAAGAATATCCCTTCGCAAAAAGAAGACCTGGATTCCTATGAGGTGGAGCACATCTTCCATTCATGGGGTTATCAGCCGGCAGCAGCACCCCTGCGGGTGGTGAGCGCCAAAGGGGCGCGGTTCAAGACGGAAGACGGCAGGGAACGGCTGGATTTCAGTTCCTGCTTTGTGAGCCACAGTATCGGTCATCAGGATCAGCGGGTGGTGGATGCCATCTGTGAGCAGGCCAGGACCCTGACCTCATTTGCTCCGAATTTCTCCACCAAGCCCAGGGCGGTGCTGGCCAAAATGCTGGCGGAAATCACCCCGGGCGACCTGTCCCGCACCTTCATTTCCCTTGGCGGCACCGAAGCCAACGAAGCAGCGGTCAAGATCTGCCATCAGGTCACCGGTAAGCGGAAGATGGTGACCCGCTATCGGACGTACCACGGGGCGACCGCCACTTCCATGACTCTTTCCACCGGTGATGCGCGCAACTGGGCGCAGGTACTGGGCGGCACCGAGTGGGTGTCGGTACCACAACCGTACTGCTATCGCTGCATGTTCGGCCAGAAGTATCCCGAATGTGAGCTGCGGTGCGTGAAGTACATCGACGAAGTGATCGAGCTCGAGGGGGGCAACGAAAAGGTTGCCGGGATCATCTTCGAACCCGTGACCGGGGCCAACGGCATCATTGTGCCGCCTCCGGAATACTTTCCGCAGTTGCGCGAGGTCTGCAACAAGTGGGAGACCTTGATGGTTGCCGATGAGGTGATGACCGGTTTTGGGCGCACGGGCAAATGGTTTGCCATGGACCACTGGAATGTGGTGCCCGACATCATGACCATGGCCAAGGGGGCCACCTGCGGATACCTGCCCCTGGGCATGACGATAGTGCGAAAACCCATTGCCGACCGATTCAAGGAACAATTCTTCTCCCATGGGGCTACTTATGCCGGCCACGCCCTCTGTTGTGCCGCGGCAGTGCGGGTGATCCAGATCTACCAGGAAGACAACCTCATCGAGAATTCGGCAAAAATGGGCAAGTATCTCCTGGAGAAGGCAATGGAACTGAAGGAGAAGCACCCCTGCATCGGCGATGTCCGCGGACTCGGATTGTTTGTCGGGCTGGAACTGGTGAAGAACCGCCAGACCCGCGAGCCCATCATGCCGGTGGCGGCCAAGATTCGCCCCGGCTTGAATCCCAAACTCGAGGTTGCCAAGAAGCTTGGAGAGCTCGGAATGATCGCCATGGCGGCTAATCCGGGCAATGTCGTCACCATGGCACCTCCGCTCATTATCACTAAGGACGAGATCGACGAGGGCGTGGCTAACATGGACAAGGCCCTCGAAGTCGCGGACAAGTATGCTGAGAAATAACTGCTCTCTCATCACAGGGCTGTGAGGCCGGCCGGTGTTGCAGCGGCCGGCCTCGCGCGCCGGCCCCGGCCCCGGGGCGTCTCCGGTTCGCCTGCAGGGAAGACAGAGACATGGAGTACAAGAAGATTCTCGTGGCCATGGACATGGCCACCCAGTACCTGGCAATGTTCACTCAAGCTCTCCATCTCGCAGTGAATGATGGCGCCCAGCTCATGTTGTTCTGTTGCCTCGAACAGGACACCCTGGCTGAGATGGAGGACAGCATCGCTACGATCGTTGAGCTTGAAAGGTCGGATTCTCAGCGCCTGCTGCAAAAAAAGAGCGGGAAGGCCGCGGAGTTCGCCCGTGCATGGCTCGAGACGCTGGCCCGAGAAGCTGCCGCGAAGGGAGTCACCGCCCACGTTTCCGTTGAAGAGGGTAAACCCGGGCCGCGCATTTGTGAACTGGCCTCCCATTGGGGAGCTGATCTGGTGGTTCTGGGAAGATCCACGCGCAGTGAGCTGGCAGATCGCCTGCTCGGCAGTGTCAGCAGCCATGTGGTGCACTGTGCCCCATGCTCCGTGCTGCTGACCCGTGAGGAGCAGGCGAGACCTCAGGCCTAGACGGAGGGAGCCAACGACCGCAGGCGGGCGCTTATCCATCGATAATGGGGAGAGGAGAGGAAACAGTGGGCAGTACCGGGAATGATTCAGACCACCGAGAGACAAAGATTGAGGTCAAGGATCTCACCAAATGCTTTGGCACCTTGAAGGTTCTGGACAAGATTTCCTTCAACGTGGCCAAGGGAGAGTTTCTCAGCATCGTCGGACCGACGGGATGTGGTAAGACAACATTCCTCAACTGTCTGTCCAAGCTCATACCGACCACGGAAGGAAACATCTACATCGATGGCCAAGAGGCCGACCCCAAAAAGCACAACATCTCGTTTGTATTCCAGGAGCCCACGTGCATGCCGTGGAGAACAGTGAGGGAGAACGTGGCCTTCGGGATGGAGGTCAAGCAGTTTCCCAAGGAGAAGCTGGAAGAAAGGTTGAAATACATTCTGGACTTGGTCGGACTGACGGACACGGCGGATCTCTATCCCAACCAGGTTTCATCCAGTATGGAGCAGAGAATGGCGGTGGCCCGCGCTTTTGCCGTGGATCCGGACCTCCTGCTCATGGACGAGCCTTACGGGCAATTGGATGTCAAGCTTCGATACTACCTGGAGGATGAGCTGGTCCGCCTTTGGAAGGCTCTCAAGAGCACCGTGATCTTCATAACCCACAATGTTGAGGAGGCGGTCTATGTGGCGGAGCGCATCCTGATCCTGAGCAACAAGCCAACCACCATCAAGGCGGAAGTGAAGGTGGATTTGCCCCGTCCGAGAAGTGTCATCGACCCGAACTTTGTGGCAATCAGAAAACAGGTCACGGACCTGATCCGTTGGTGGTAGTCCGGAGGCAAGAGGGCACAGTGTGTGCGGTGTCGATTGGGAGACTCAGTTGAAAGGAGGTGGACAGGCAAAGCGGTAAGGGAAGAGGCAGAAACCGAGTGCGAATTGGATGAAATTCAGGGTTTGTGGGAAGGAAGAGCTTGAACTGTCTTATCGAAGGAGGAACAGTATGAAGCGGTCCATTTTCTCCGTGGTTTTGATTCTCGTGATGTTCTTGATTTTTGGCGGCGCTGGGGTCACCCATGCTCAAAAACCTTTTGTGCTCAACACGGCCTGGCAACCGGAACATGAGACCTTCATTCCCTGGTATGCCAAGGAGAAGGGCTGGGACAAGGAAGAAGGGTTGGATTTGCAGCTCCACTTCTTTGACTCCGGCATGGCGCAGATGGAAGCCCTGCCCGCCAAACAGTGGGTGATCGCCGGCATGGGCGGAGTCCCAGCCAACGTGGGTGCCCTCCGCTACGGCACGGTTTTGTTTGCCATCGGCAACGATGAGTCCGAGACCAACTGCGTTATGGTGCGGGCCGACAGCCCCATCATGAAGACCAAAGGCTTCAACCCCAAATTCCCCGAGGTCTACGGAAGCCCCGAGACCATCAAAGGCAAGACCCTCCTGGTCACCACAGTGTCCTCCGGCCATTTCGCCATGAGCAAGTGGCTTGAGGTCTTCGGCCTGAAGGACGCTGATGTGGTACTCAAGAACATGGACCAGGCCCAGGCGGTGGCTGCCTTCGAGGCTGGCATCGGTGACGCCGTGGTGCTCTGGGCCCCTCATATTTACACCGGACTCGGCAAGGGCTGGAAGATCGCAGCCAACACCAAGACCGCCGGTGGTGCTCAGCCCATTGTGTTCATTGCAGAGAAAGAATTCAGTGAAAAGAATCCCGAAATCGTGGCCAAGTTCTCGCGGGTGTGCATGCGCGTCATCAACCAGATCAAGAAGGACGGTGAGAAGTTGGTGCCCGAGTACAAGAGGTTTTTCAAGGACTGGGCCGGGATGGAGTTGACCGACGAATCCGCCAAGATGGATCTGCTGATGCACCCGGTTTTCACGCTGGAGGAGCAAATCAAGATGTTTGATGACTCGGCCGGGCCAAGCAATGTTCAAAAGTGGCAACAGGAAATCCTGGACTTCTTCACTGCTCAGGGCAGGTTCAAGCCTGAAGAGAAGGAAAAGGTGATGAAGAGCAACTACATCACGGGCAAGTTCCTGAAAATGGTCAAAACCCCGATTCCCTGATGCGGTTGGCCCTGATGTGCGTGTGAACGCAACGGGACCTGAGATGGAAGGCTAATAAGAAGAGAGGGAAGGCCGGAGGATGTGCCGGTCTTCCCGGCAAGACCCGACAGGTTCTGGAAACGGCAGCGAGCCATTCTATGCTATAGATTTCATTACAATATTTTTGAACCAATCGAGCTTGGAGACGAACCATGGCCTATGAGGAAGTGAAGGTCAAGAAGCCTTTGATGTTGAGGATCCTGCCGGTAGCGAGCCTGATGCTCTTCCTGGTAGGCTGGCAGCTGATCGTGGACCTGGAAATCGTCCCAAGCAGTATGCTCGCCTCACCCACGCAGGTTTATCAACTCTTTGTGGTGAAGCTCACCGAGGCCAACCCCGACGGCGCGGTTCTGGCAAGGCATGCCTGGACAAGCATCCAGGAAGCCTTTACCGGCTACATTCTGGCCCTCATCTTCGGCATCCCTCTCGGCCTGCTGATGGGCTGGTTTGTGGTGGTGGAAGGGCTGACGCGGCCAATTTTCGAAATGATTCGACCCATTCCCCCCATTGCCTGGATTCCCCTGACGATCTTCTGGTTTGGCATCGGCCTGGCCGGAAAGGTGTTCATCATCTGGATAGCAGGAATTGTTCCCTGCGTGATCAATTCTTACGTGGGTGTGAGAATGACCAATCCCACCCTGATCCAGATGGCCCGTACCTACGGCGCCACGGACTGGCAGATCTTCACGAAGCTCTGCATCCCATCCGCCCTCCCCATGGTCTTCGGCGCCCTCCAGATTGCCCTTGCCTACTGCTGGACCAATCTCGTCGCTGCCGAACTCCTGGCAGCCGACACCGGTCTGGGCTTTCTCATCACCATGGGCCGCCGCCTGGCCATGCCTGACATGGTGGTTTTGGGCATGATCATGGTGGGTATTACCGGCGCGGTTATCGGCATCATTGTCGACTATTTCGAGAAGAAGCTGCTCGCGGGAATAAGGAGGTAACTCAGGATGTCTACCGTTGCCAATGAAATACAGATGGTGGTGAAGGAAAAGCGACCGCTGTCGTTGAAGATCGTGCTCAAGAATCAATGGTTTCTCTACGCCGTCTCCATTGTGGCGTTCTTTCTGGTGTGGGACTATGCGGCCACAACCGACGTGCTCAAGGGGGGGCTGGCGCGCCCATACCAGGTCCTGCTGCAGTCGATCTCGATGATCACGGACCGGCTGGCCGGCCTGTCGCTCTGGGGGCATATCTGGGCAAGCACGCAGCGGATTCTGATCGGCTTTGCGGTGGCCGCCGTCGTAGCCGTGCCCCTTGGCCTCCTGATGGCGCTCAACCCGTATATCAATGCGGTGGTCAAGCCGGTGTTCGATCTGTTCAAACCAATGCCGCCCATTGCCTGGATCTCCATTTCCATTCTCTGGTTCGGCATCGGCGAGACCTCCAAGGTCTTCATCATCGTGATCGGCACCTTTGTACCCTGTCTGCTCAATTCCTACAACGGCGTCAGACTCATCGAACCGCAGCTCTACGACGTGGTCCGCGTGCTGGGGGGCAATCGCCGGGATGAAATCCTCCAGGTCTGCTTTCCGGCCGCCTTTCCGGCAATCTTTGCGGGACTGCAAATTTCCCTGAGCATTGCCTGGACCTGTGTCTTGGCTGCCGAACTGGTCAGTTCCCGGTCCGGCCTTGGATTCATCATCTTCCAGGGAATGACCCTCTCAAAACCAGCGATGGTCCTGAGCGGCATGATCCTCATTGCATTGGTTGCCTGGCTCACCACGCTTTTGGTCACCGGGCTTGAAAAGCTGCTTTGTCCCTGGAAACGGGAAGTCGTTGGGTTATAAGCCGGGTCTTCCCAACCGCGTCAGAAAGGGAAGGGCAAGCGGCTGAGACTCTGGTTGCAGAGAAAGGAAGTCAGTACCGTGGGAGAGAAGCGCGAATACAAGATCGTGTGTGAAAACATCAGCAAGACCTTCATCCAGAAGGGGACCCAGCAGGTCCATGTGCTCGAGGATATCAGCGTCAGCGTCAAGGAGAACGAGTTCGTCGTGATCCTTGGCCCAGGGCAATCGGGGAAGAGCACCCTCCTTAGAATCATAGCCGGCCTGGAGACTCCCACAACCGGCAGGGTCATCCTGGATGGACAGGAAGTTTCCGGACCCGGGCCCGACCGGGGCCTGGTTTTCCAGAGTTATATGCTCTTCCCATGGAAAACCGTGCTCGGCAACGTCGAAATCGGCCCGAAGCTGAGAGGGGTGCCCAAGGAGGAGCGGCGGGAAACCGCCCAACACTATATCAATCTGGTCGGCCTGGACGGTTTTGAAAAGCATTATCCACACCAGCTCAGCGGTGGTATGAAGCAGCGCGTGGGGATTGCCAGGGCCTATGCCAACCAGCCAGAGGTCATGCTGCTGGATGAACCCTTCGGCCAGCTGGACGCCCAGACCCGGTACTTCATGGAAAAGGAAATCGTGCGCATTTGGGAGGCAGAGAAACGGACCGTTTTGTTCGTGACCAATAACATCGATGAAGCCATTTATGTGGGAGACCGTATCATCTCGCTCAAGGGCAAACTTCCGGGAAAGATGCATGAAGTATACAAGGTAGAGCTCCCGAGACCCCGGGAGCATACGGATATGAAGTTCCTCCAGCTGAGACATGAGATTACCGAGGCGTCCGAGTTGACCCTTTAGCTGCCGACGGCTTTTGGTTCGGACCAGGCAAAGCGTCTCCGCATTGCGATCGAGGAAGGTGGGACCATCGCGCAACCGTGACCTGCAACTCGCAACCTTTCACCAAAGAGAAAGTCTCAACCAATGATCTATGTGAAGTCACTGCGAGAACAAGTGTACGAATTCCTCCGCAAGGAACTCACGGAAGGCAAGCTGATCCCCGGATCATCCGTCAACCTCACCGAGATCAGCGAGCAGTTGGGGATCAGCAAAACGCCCCTGCGCGATGCCCTCATTCAGCTTGAAGCGGAAGGCTTTGTAACCATTGCCCCCCGGCGCGGGATCTACGTCAACACCCTCACCTCCGATGAAATCAGACATATCTACGAGATTGTCGGCGCCCTGGAGACCACTACCCTCCTCGCCGTCTTCGACCGGCTTGACAAATCCTTTACCGACCGGATGAGGCAGCTCAACGCCGCCATTAAAGACGCCCTCGAGCAGCGGGATTACGGTACCTACTACGAACGGAACATCGATTTTCACAACACCTTTCTCTCACTCTCGGACAATGAACCCCTGCTGCGCATCGTCATGACAATGAAGCGGCGCCTGTATGACTTCCCCCGGCGAGGCTATATCGCCGAATGGGAACAGAGCAATTGCGAGGATCATGCCCATTTGATCGCAGCCATTGAGAAAGGGGATGCCCACGGTGCGGCCGTCATCTGGCGAGATTTTCACTGGTCCTTCGCAGCTAACGAGAAGTACATTCGCGAGTTCTATTTCAGAGACAGCGAGCGGGACTAAGCCTCCGACGGGGAAATGGGGGCAACCGGGAAAGGAGTCGACTGGATCGTGAAGCTCCTGGTAATTAACGCCGGCAGTTCCTCTGTTAAATTCACCCTCTTTCAAATGCCGGACCAGAAGGTGCTGGCCGGTGGCATGGTTGAACGCATCGGCCTGGACGGAACCCGCCTCACCTACAAGAATTGGCAAGGATGCGCAATTGACAGGGAGGCTGCGGTAGCCGACACCGCTCAAGCCGTCGGCCTCGTTACCGCCCTCCTGACCAACGACGTCAACGGGGTCCTCAAATCCATCGAAGAAATCACCGCTGTCGGCCACCGGGTGGTTCACGGCGGAGAAAAGATGACCAGCCCGGTCATCATCGATTCTGAGGTGAAAACTGTCATAAGGGAGTGTTTCGAACTGGCCCCATTACACAATCCACCCAACATGGAGGGCATCGAGGCCTGTGAAGTGCACCTGCCGCAGGCAACCCAGGTGGCGGTATTCGACACCGCCTTCCATACGACTATTCCCGAGGAAGCCTATCTATACGGGCTGCCTTACCGGTTCTACCGGGAATATCAGATTCGCCGGTATGGGTTCCACGGGATCAGCCACAAATATGTCGCCCACGAGGCCGCCAGGTTCTGCCGGCAACCCATCGAGGCCTTAAAAATCATCACCTGCCATCTGGGCAACGGCTCCAGCATGACGGCGGTGCGACACGGCAAGAGCGTGGATACCAGCATGGGCTTTACCCCTCTGGAAGGCTTGATCATGGGAACCCGGTGCGGCGACCTGGACCCTGCCATCGTCCCTTTTCTCATGGGCCGAAAGCAAATCGCACCGCAGGAAATCGACCAGATTCTCAATTCCAGGAGCGGGCTGCTGGGTCTTGCCGAAATCGGAAGCAGTGATATGCGCGATATCCTCGCTGCCAGGGAGGCAGGAAACCGGCTCGCCGACAGCGCCATCAGGTCCTTCTGTTACCGCATCAAGAAGTATGTCGGGGCTTACACGGCGGTCATGGGCGGCCTGGATGTGCTGGTTTTTACCGCCGGTATCGGGCAGCATTGCCCCCTTGTCCGGTGGTTGGTGTGCGAGGGTCTGGAAGACCTCAAGGGCTTTGGAATCGCTCTCGATGCCCGGAAGAACGAAACCATGGCGGATCTTCCCGCCGCCATTCACGCCGACCACAGTGCCGTGAAGGTGCTGGTGATCGCCACCAATGAGGAAAAGGAGATCGCGCAGGAAGTCGGGCGCGTGCTTGCAGCCAGAAGCAACTGATGGAATGCCGTTCTTTCCACTTTCCTTCCCCGGCTGCAAACGACTACCCGCAGGTGGCCATCTCATTCATCCCATAGCCCGCGGCTGTTCCCAGCTGGTAGAGGGCACTGCACCAGGATCGGGATTTCGGGCTCTAGAAGAGTGCCGACTGGTCCCCGCCCCCTAGACCAGCCCCTGATCGAGCATGGCTTCCACGACTTTGACGAAGCCGGCAATGTTGGCTCCCACCAGGTAATTTCCGGGAGCTCCGTACTGAGCAGCGGCATTGAGGCTGGTCTGGTGAATGGTCTTCATGATGGTATGAAGACGCTGGTCCACTTCCTCCCGGGTCCAGTTGAGGCGCATGCTATTCTGAGTCATTTCCAGCCCCGACACGGAAACTCCGCCAGCATTGGCTGCTTTCGAGGGGCCGTAGAGGATGCCGTGGTCGAGAAAGACCTTGATACCATCCGGGGTGGTGGGCATATTGGCGCATTCATTCACCAGCTTAATCCCATGGTCCACCAGATTCTGGGCATCTTTCCCATTGATCTCGTTTTCAGTTGCGGCGGGAAAGGCACAGTCCGCCGGGTGATTCCAGAGGGGGTTAAAGCTTCGGGTGGGGTCGGCAGGGGTGTAGACCACGGTGGGGTAGGCTTCGGCATACTCCCTGATCCGCCCTCGCCGGGCATTCTTGAGTTCCATGATAAAATCGAGCTTCTTCCGGTCGATCCCACTCTCATCATAAACGTAGCCTGACGAATCGGACATGGTCACCACCCTGGCCCCGCACTGGAGCAATTTTTCGACGGTATACTGAGCCACGTTTCCCGCTCCGGAAACGAGGCAGATTTTCCCTTCCAGGGTCTCGTTGCGGGTGGCAAGCATCTCGGCGGCGAAATAGACACACCCGTAGCCGGTGGCCTGGGGACGAATGAGACTGCCCCCCCAATTCAGGCTTTTCCCGGTCAATACGCCGGTGAACTCGTTTCGCAGCTTCTTGTACATGCCGAAGAGATAGCCGATTTCGCGTGCTCCCACGCCGATATCGCCGGCAGGAACATCGGTATTGGGGCCGACGTGGCGGAACAGCTCAACCATGTAACTCTGGCAGAAACGCATGACCTCGTTATTGGATTTACCTTTGGGATCGAAGTCCGAGCCACCCTTGCCCCCACCCATGGGAAGGGTGGTCAGGGCGTTCTTGAACACCTGCTCAAATCCCAGAAACTTGAGAATCCCCAAATTGACCGAGGGATGAAACCGGAGCCCGCCTTTGTAGGGGCCGATAGCGCTGTTCATCTGAACGCGATAGCCCCGGTTGACCTGAACGTTGCCCCCCTCGTCCTGCCAGCAGACCCGGAACTGGATGACCCGCTCGGGTTCAGTGATGCGCTCCAGAATCTTTTCCTGCCGGTAACGAGGATTACGGTCCAGGACCGGCTTCACCGACTCCACCACCTCACTCACGGCTTGGTGAAATTCTCTCTCGTGAGGATCTCTGGCCTTGATGAACGCCATTATGTCGTTTGTCATTGCGAGACTCCTCGTGATGGAAGTTTAACCAGGCAATAATGTCGTTACGGTGGAGACAACCGGTCGCCAGTCAATCACGTGATGCCGCTGATCGCCTCCGCCACTCCCCGGTAAACGCGCCGAACGCGTTTGGAGACCATACAGGTCAATTCGTAGGGAATCGTGCTGATCCGTTCCGCCACATCTGCCAGCTGGATCGTTCCCTGGGACGATTCCCCCCAGATGATGACCTCATCGCCCACCTTCACCGGATCGTCCGCCACGTCCACCATGATGAAATCCATGGTTACCGTGCCCACCATGGGGTATTGCTTCCCTCGGATAAGGACCTTGCCGAGATTGGTCAGGCGCCGGCTGATACCGTCGGCATAGCCGATGGGGAGCACTGCCAGGCGGGTTGGGCCAGGGGTGCTCCAGCGCCTGCCATAGCTGACGGGATGACCGCCCGGCATTTCTCGCACATGCGCCACGTACGTCTTGAGGGTCATGACCTGTTTCGGAGCGATGGTCTGCGAGGTGGTTCGGGAAGGATAATGGCCGTACATGAGAATGCCAGGCCGTACTGCATCGAAGGCACTTTCCGGCAGGTCCAGGATGGCGGCACTGCTCGCCATGTGGATGAGAGACGGCCGCCTGACAAGCTCCCGAACCCGTCCGAGGAGCTCGCGAAACCTTGCCAGCTGAACATTGGCATACCGCTTGTCGGGTTCATCAGCAGTGGCAAAGTGTGAGAAAAGCCCTTCCCAAATGATAGACCGGCACTGAACGAGATCATTCAGGAAACTGTCGGTTCGAGATGCAAGGAGCCCGGTTCTGCCCATTCCGGTATCGATTTTCACGTGGACCGGGACCGGCCGCTCCGCTCCAAGCGCTTCAAGCCAATGGAGATCCTCCTCGCCGAATACGGTGATGCGGAATCCCGCCTTGACGGCCTCCGGGAGTTGTTGTGGAAATAAGCGGCCCAGGACCAGAATGGCCTCGTCAATTCCGCTCTCCCGCAGTTCCATGGCTTCCTGAAATTGCGCCACGGCAAACATGGTAACGCCTTCGCGAACCAGCCGCCCGGCGCAGGCCACCGCGCCGTGGCCGTAGGCGTCAGCCTTCACCACCGGGATCACTCGGGCCGGTGCCACCCTGTTCCGGATCTGATGGAGGTTATGCGCAAGATGGTCCAGGTTGATTTCGGCGCAAGTCCTGTATTCTGTCACGGAACCACCTCTTTCAGCCACGGGATGAGGCTTTCAACGATCCCCAGGCGATTGCGCCGGGTCGTTTGAGCCTCCCAGTCCACAGGTTGCCGGAAGGCCTGCCGCCCTCGTGATTGGCAAGTTTCTCGATGGCCTCCAGGTATTCATCCGAACGATTGAGATAGAAAGACAGGGCCTTGGCGAATTTCTTGCCCACGATGCCATCGACAAAGAACTGGCTGATCTCACGTTTCCGATGCAGAACGGATTGTGAGCGAACCAGGATTTGTTTCTCTTCCTCCGACATACCCCGCATGAGCGTCCCCAGAACACTTCGGGCACGGGGCTGATACATCCAGAAGTAGAGCAAATCGAGGGCGTTCATGATGATGATTCGCTCCAGGTCACGAGCCTCGGCACTCACCTTGCGCAGCAGTTTCTTCGGGGAATCGAGCATCTTGAGCACCTCGGATTCAGGAAACAGCAACTCGAGCTGCACATAGGTATCAAACAACTGAGCCAGCTTGGTAGTGTAGTCGCGGGACCGCTGACGGATATAGCGGTAACGGTCGGCCAACCCCTCGATGAAGCCGGCCACAAAATCAGAGGCGGCCTTGGAAATAATCGCTGCCCATCGCTGCAGATGACCGGCCGCGTCGATCACCCCAAAGCCTCCCAGGATCATCCCGATTACCGCGCTCAAGCCAATCGCGAGGGGAATGGAGAGCAAACTGCGGAACAGGTTGCCGATGACCGCTCCCTTCGGCAATCCCCGCCAGAGATTGTGGGACGCGATATACAAACCGTTGGCAACCGCCATAAAGGTATACAGCAGTACCGGGTTGGTGGTGGTGTTGATATCCAGAGAGCGATCGAGGATCACCATTTTGACCAGGTATTCGAGCAGCGGCACGGAGAAGCCGGTGTAGAGCAGCGAATCGGCAAATCGGTCCCAACTCACATAACTGTCCCATTTGAGGAGCGGCGAACGCCGGATGCCCCCCGCGCCCAGCACCGACTGGAGAATGTTGCGGAGTCCGGTGATGCCAAACCAGATAAAGGCGCCGCCATAGGCCAGCAGCCACCACTCCTTGGTCAGGAAAAAGGTCGCAAAGGCTGGAATGAACCCGATCAGGATCTTCAGGCCATTCTTCAGGATACCGTTCAAATACCGCCAGGAGACGCGCGCAGCGGGAGCTTCCTGGTGAGCATCCTGGAGATTCAGTCCCTTATCGTTTTCCTCGCGAAACCCACCCAGCAGCACGATGTTGCCGCGTGGCACGATCCGCGTGGAAGCCTCCTGCACAATCCAGTCTCTTTCTGTCCGGAACCCCATCCAGCGCAGCGCCGGGATCACGCGCAGCCAGCGAAAAAATCTTCGCGTCGTGGCTTCGGCACCTTCCTCGGGGATTTGGGTCAGGCGCAGAAACGCATCCGTTCTCACCGGGATGGTGAAGCGAGGCGCAAAATCCGGGTGATTGATCTCCCGCTGAGCCCTCCCCGGCAGGGTCTCCTCCAGGGCCAGTCCCATTCCGTGGATCCGGCGGGAGCGACCGGTGGAATCGCTGCCAATCCGAGGCTTCAGCGGCGTATGCTTGTAGGATTTTTGCAACTTATCGAGGTTACAAAGAATTTCTCGGAGCTTCACTGCCCGGCTGGCGGCATCGTCATCGTTTCCTGCTTCCACCCGTTGGATGATGCTCCGGAGATGTTTCTTCAAGGCCAGCACATTGCCGTCGTTGAGGCTCCGCTGCAGATCGTTGATTTCTTCATAGGCCGGAGCCTTTCCGCTCATGTAGTCCTTGAGGTTGAAGATTTCGAGATGGGTAATGGCCCCCCGGCAATCGTAGAGCAGCTCAATCACATCTTCCGCTTTGAGATTGCTGAGATTGAGGGTGATGCGATAACCGGAATGGAGGCGGCTCAGGCGTTCGACGAGTTCGGACGGCGAAAGCCTGAGCAGGTTGGGCACGTCGGCATCATCCCGGGGAATATGGGGGTTGGGAATGCCTGGATTCTTTGCCGAACGCAGGAAGCGCTCGACAATTTCCTCTGAATCCAGGTCTCGCATCTCTTCAACCAGGGCGAGGAGGTTCTGGCACTCTTCGGGAGAAGCATGCTGGTAGCAATCTCTGAGCTTTGCCATGCGGGTCTGCATGGCCGCCAGCAGATTGCCATGAATGAACTGGGCCAAGTGCAGGATCGATGCCTGGCCGGCACCGACAAAGGTAAGGAATTCAGTTTGATCCAAAGGAGCCAGCTCCAGGCCGAAGTGCCGGTTGATCTCCAGACGGTGCCGATCGTTGAACTCTCGCAACACGGCCAGAACATACCGTTGCTGATACTCGGTGACCTTCCGACCCTCGCTCATGAACGCTTCCACCAGCGGATCGGACAGGAAGGAAAGGAAATCGCGGGCATCCGAAAAGCCGCGGGGCACCCAAATCAACTGCACATAGCGACCCCGGAAGCGGGCGGAAGACTCGACCCCGATCCGGACATCAATCCCCATGATCTCGGCCGCTTCGAGGAGCTCTTCGACGGCCTTGGCCCCCACATGATTGTAATAGATCACCGTCAGTCTTCGGATGCCCTTGATCCAGGCATCCATAATCAAGTGGGATGGCGATTTGCGGCCCTTGGTGTTGACATCGTGCACATGATCATCAAAGGTTTCCTGGTTCCACTCTTCCGGCATCTCCAAGAGAAAATAGCGGTGCAGGAAAGCACGGATGTGGCGCGGCTTGCCGGTTGCGGCGGTGCGAAAATCGTGAGCCAGCTGCAATTGACGGTATTTGTCATCCCGCGCCCGCACCATCTCCTTCATGATAACCAGGAGCACCCGGGCCGTATTGTTGGGCATAGGGCTATCGCCGCTGTGCATCACTTCATCACGGAGGCACCGCAGAGCCGTGATGCGGTCATCAGCTTTCCCCAGTTCGAGGGATTCCATCAGGCGCACCGCCGCGTAGGCCATGCGGAGGCCCCGGGAAGCCGCCATTTCCTTGATTCCACGCGGGTGCATGTAAGGATAAAGAAGATTACGCAGGTAGCTCAGAGATTGTTCCCGATTGAGCACGTCATTGACGATGCTCAACAACTCGTAATCCCGGCGGTCAAAGAGGAGTTTGGAGATGCCCTTTGCCATTGCATCTTTCCCAAGAACTTGGTGAATCCTGGTCAAATGATAAGGGTCGCGTTACCGAACCGGCAGCACCGGAAGAAACAGTTATAATTCTTTATCATTTATCGGTTAAGTCAAACAAATAATCAGCTTTCCTCGGGCATCGCGGGTGCCTGCCTACTCGACTCGCAGGTCGGGCCAGCGCCGGGCCAGTTCCACCATGATCCTCACTCCAAAACCGGTAGCACCTTTGGGAGCAGTGAGGAGGTCTTTATCGGTCCAGGCGGTGCCAGCAATATCGAGATGGATCCAGGGAATGTGGTCGGGTACAAACTGCTTGAGAAAGATGCCGCCGATGATCGTTCCGGCCGAGCGGTCGCCCACATTCTTGAAATCGGCAATATCACTCCTGATGCTTTCGAAGTAGTGGTCCCACAAGGGCAGCGGCCAAACCCTCTCGCCAACCTGCAGGCCAATCTCCCGGATGTGCTCGATCAGACCTTCCCGGTTTCCCATGACTCCGGCCACCTGATGACCCAGGGCGACGATGCAGGCGCCGGTAAGCGTGGCCAGATCGAAAATGGCCGCCGGTTGAAAGGTCACCGCATGAGCCAGAGCATCGCAGAGAATCATCCGCCCTTCAGCGTCAGTACTGATGACTTCGATGGTCAGGTTGGCCAGGGACTGGATCACATCCCCCGGTTTAAACGCTTTGCCCCCCGGCATGTTTTCGGTACAGGGCAGGATCCCCACCACCCGTCGCTGAATCCTTGTTCGACCCAGGATGTCAAAAGCTCCAAGCACTGCCGCCGCGCCAGCCATATCGTGCTTCATCATCTCCATCTTATCGGCTGGTTTGAGGGAAATGCCTCCGGTATCGAAGGTGATCCCCTTACCCACAAAAACCAGCGGTGGATCCGCCTCCGTTCCTGGGGGCGCATGTTCCAGAACAATGACCGCCGCGGGTTCCTGACTTCCCTGCGCTACTGCCAGGAAGGACCTCATGCCGAGTTCTTGAGCCATGATCATATCGATGATCTGGAGACGAAACCCATGTGTCTCCGCCAGTTCACGCGCCGTGGTTACGAAGAAGCCGGGCGTCACCTGATTGGCCGGAGCGGTAGTCAGGTCGCGGGCCAGGGTTATGCCCGAAACCACGGCCTCGGCGGACGGGGGGACCTGCCGCAGGATCTCGTCCGGTTCATCTTCGGACAAGATCAGGAGCCTTTCCGGGTAATCCGCCGGGTCAAGGTCTCGCGTTTTCAAGGCATCGAAGCGGTACAGCCCAAGCATGCCGCCAATGATGACCTCGGCCAGGGCCGGCGCAGCCTCACAGGACAGGCCTGCCAGGGCCGACAGGGGAATGCCTGCCGCACTGAGCTTCAACTCCCGGCATTTCCGCAGCCCAACAGCGGAAGCACCGCGCAGCTTATCCAGATCGAACTTGTCTTCCGGCCCCAACCCTACCAGCACCAGGCGCGTGACGGGCGTCTCGGACGGCCCGTAGCATACCGCAGCATCTTTGAACTTGCCCCGGAAGTCCCGGAGGGCCGCGGACTGGGTCAACCAGGTGCCGTTTTCCTGCAGCCAGCGCTTGAAGCCGGGCAACGGTTCGGAAGCGTTTTCAAAAACATAAAAGATCAGCGCCTCAGCGCGCCACTCGGAAACCGACGCGACCTGCCATTCAACCTGCATAAAGGCTCCTCATAGCATGATACATTCCATTACTCCGCTCTCGCCGTCGAAAAACAACAACCGGTCAGCATAGGCGGGCTTTTTACCGACCATGAGGCGAACCGCCTCGAAGACCTGAAGGCTGGCAATCAGCGAAGGTGTCGGACTGAGCACACCCATGGCAATTTCCAGCGTGTCACGCGCTTTGGCACTGCCATAGATGGCCGTCAGGTCCCGAGGGGAATCGGGCAGAAAGGTGCTGACCTGCCCCCACCAGCCGGTAGCAGCCCCATGAATGAAGGGAATGCCATGGCGACGCGCCCCGGCTGCCAGCAAAAAGCGCCCCTCCAGGTTGTCAAGACCGTCCATGACCAGATCCATCCCTTGCACCAGGGTCTCGAGGTTACTTTCATCCATGATGTGGGTGAACGTCTCCACCTCGATCAAGGGATTGACATCCCGTACATGCTGCGCCGCCGCCAGGGCTTTGGACCGGGAAAGGGTCCGGCTGTCGCAGAGCCACTGGCGATTGAGGTTGGAGGCGGCAAAGGCGTCGCCGTCGACCAGCCGCAGCTTCCCGACGCCCAACCGGGCGAGGAGGGTGATGAGCGTTCCGCCCAGCCCTCCGCATCCACAGACCAGCACCCGGCTTCTGCAAATGCGGGCTTGATCGGCAAGCTTGATAGCCGACAGATTCTTCTCATAGCGCACAGGGACAATACCTTCTTCCAGTGCGGCGACCTGGGCGGCAGAAGGAGCTGTCCCGGTTCCCGCCGACCACTCCAGGAGAGCCCCGTCTTCGATGACCAGCCGAACTTCACCTGCTTTATCGGTGAGATAGGCAAGATCTTTGAGTTCCACTTGCACGCACTCCTCTCTCGGGTGAGGCCAGGAATGCTCCCCTCGAGCCTCATCCGCCACGACCGTCCGTGACCGTACAAGGCTGTTATTTAAGCACGAAAGCACGCAAAAGGGGAGCACGGTTATGCCGGCTGCCGGAAGAAAGTCTGCTGGAAAATCTGTTTGACAAAAGCGGTCCTCGTCTTTAGCGTGGCTGGGCTGTGCCAGGATTTCCCGGCGCTGACACTTTTTCTCAAGGAGTATGAATCAATGGCAAGACGTATCCACAATTTCAATGCAGGACCGGCTGCCCTGCCGCTGCCGGTGCTTGAGCAAATCCAGCAGGAACTGCTCGACTTCCAGGGTACGGGCATGTCGGTTCTGGAAATCAGCCATCGCTCGAAACCCTTCGAACAAGTGCTGGATGAGGCCATTGCCCGCATCAGACGGCTGCTCAATCTCGATGAGCATTATCACGTGTTGTTTCTCCAGGGGGGAGCGAGCCTCCAGTTTGCCATGATCCCCATGAATCTCACCGTCCCCGGCAAGCCCGCCGCCTACATCGACACCGGGACCTGGGCAAGCAATGCGATCAAACAGGCGAGGATTCTCGGGAAGAACGTCATCGTCGCGGCCAGTTCGGAGGACCGCGAGTATACCTATATCCCCAGGGATTTCGTGGTGCCTCCCGAGGCCGCTTACCTCCACATCACCTCAAACAACACCATCCGGGGCACTCAGTGGCACGACTTTCCCGAAACCGGCGGCGCACCTGTGATCAGTGACATGTCGTCGGATATCTTCAGCCGCACGTTCGATCCGCGGCCATTCGGGCTGATCTATGCCGGTGCTCAGAAGAATGCCGGGCCGGCCGGAGTAACGCTGGTAATCGTGCGTGATGATATGCTGGCGCGAGTGCCGAAAGACCTTCCCACCATGCTGCAGTACACCACCTTTGCCGAAAAGAAGTCGATGTTCAATACCCCGCCGTGCTTCGCGGTTTACGTCGTCGGCCTGGTGACCAAATGGCTCGAGGAAACCATCGGCGGAGTGGCCAGGATGGAAGCAAGGAATCGCGAAAAAGCCCGGTTGCTCTACGCGTGTCTGGACGACGGAGGATTCTATCGGGGCACCGCGCGGCCGGATTCCCGGTCGCAAATGAACGTCACCTTTCGCCTGCCGACCCCCGAATTGGAGGAGCAGTTCATCAGGGAAGCCACCACCAGCGGCTTCGGCGGGCTCAAGGGCCACCGATCGGTGGGCGGCTGCCGGGCTTCCCTTTACAATGCGGTATCCCTCGAGGCGGTGCAGGCTCTGGTAGCTTTTATGAAGGAATTTGCCGAAAAGCATGGTTAACGGACATTCCGGTTCCCGCCAGGAACCGCCGAAAGGCGATGGAGGAGGGGCTGCCGGGAGATCTCGTCTGAGGGGCGCTCGCTTCTGGAGGCAACCACCATGGTAACCACCTGCACTGCCTACCACCGGCTGACGAGCTATAACCGATACCGGATGAGCGGGCACACGCTCGACTGGTCCAACCAACCCCTTGTTTTCAAGGACTATCCCGGCCTGGAGGTTGTTCCGTTGCCGCCAGCCGCACCCGCTGAGCAGCGCCCCGGGCTGCTGCAGATTGCTGTCTCCGAAAGGGCGGTGCCATCGATGGCCGCCATCTCCCTGGAACAACTGAGCCTCGTTCTTGCCCTGGCCTATCGCCTTACAGCCCGGAGCCGCCATGCGGGCGGGGATTTCTTTTATCGCAGCGTGCCCTCCGCCGGAGCGCTCTATCCCTGCGAACTCTACCTGGCCACGCGCGACCTTCCGGGCCTGTCCGACGGTCTTTATCATTATGCCATTGGCCGCCATGGGCTGGTTCGGCTGCGCTCCGGCAATTTTCTCGACTCGGCAGCGCCCCACGCTCAGCGCGACCGGACAGCCCCTGCGCCGGCCGTTGTGTTCCTGGTAACCACCATCTTTTTTCGCAGTGCCTGGAAGTATCGGGCGCGGTCCTATCGTTACCATCTTCTGGATTCGGGGCATCTCCTGGAGAGTCTGCTATTGGCTTTGAAGGCGGCCTCGCTGCCTGGCAAGGTGAGCTTCGATTTCAGCGACCAGGAAGTCAATGCCTTCCTGGGATGCGATGTGGGACAAGAAGGCTGCCTGGCAATGGTTGCCGCAGGAGCTGAAGGGAACGGCCTGCACCGTGAAGCAACCGCCGCCGCGACCAGACTCCCCGAAGCCATTCAGGCGGCCAGCCGGGTAGCATCCCAGGAAGTCTCCTATCCGGCCTTGCAGGAATTCCACGAAGCCAGCTCGCGCGTGGTTGAGGCACAGCTTCTCGTGCCGGACATGATCGAGGCGGTAGGCCAGTCCCCCGTCTCCTGGCACCCGATCTTGGCGGGCGAAGCCCAACCCGAGCAGATGAGCTTCGGAGAAGCCACCGGGCGGCGGCGTTCTCACCGCAATTTCATCCCTGAGCCAATCCCCCGGTCCACCTTCCACGCTCTTGCAACGCTCCTCAGCGCACCGTGCCCTCCCTCGGAAAGCCGGGCTTTTCTGCCGGAGCAAAGCATTGCGCCGGGGTTCCTGGTTGGCAACGTCGAAGGACTGGATCCCGGCTGCTACTGGCTGGATCGGTCTCGACTCCGCCTCGGGCTGACCAGGGCAGGGCGATTCCTGCCACCCATGGCCCATTCCTGCCTCGATCAGGAATGGCTGGAGCGGGCGGGGCTGCATTGCTTCGTGGCAGCGAACCTTGAAGTCCTCGACTCGACCTGGGGGCCGCGCGGCTATCGCTACGCCATGCTGACTGCCGGGCGGCTGGGGCATCGCGTCTACCTGGGAGCAACCGCCTTCGGTCTTGGTTGTTGTGGCATCGGGGCCTTTTACGACGAGGAAACAGCCGCACTCCTGGGACTGAACCCAGCTTCGGTCATGCTTTATCTCCTGGCCGTGGGACCGGTGAAGAGAGCACTTCGTTAGGTCGCGGCTGGGGCTGAGGAGGGAATCAGCTGTTTTGAAATGGAAAGGCAGAAGGTGGTTTCTTTTTTGCCTTTCGGTTGGACCCAGATTCGCCCACCATGTTGTTCGGCTATCTCCTTCACGATGGTGAGGCCCAGACCGGCTCCTTCGATGCCACGGGAGCTTTCGTTGCGCTGGAAGGCGCCGAAGATTTTTTCGGAATCCTCTTTTTTCAATCCCTTGCCATTATCACTGACCGAAAAGATGTGTGAATCTCCGGCATCCTCATACCCGATACGAATCCTGCTGAGTTTTTCTCCGCCATACTTGAGAGCGTTGTCCACCAGGTTGCGGAAGGCCCGCAGCATGGAGAGCCGATCGGCATTGATCTCCACCGCCACAGGCAGCTCCACCCAGGCGATCCGGCGGACACTCAGCCGCACCGAGAATTCATCTTTGAGAAGCTGCAGTAACTCGCTTACGTTGATCCTTTCAATGGTCAGACGAGCTTCCTTGGTCGCGATGTAAGCGTTCACCTTGTCGACCAGGGCGGCAATGTGTTCCGCTGTCTTCATGATTTGCTCACAGTAGCCCACCCCTTTTTCATCGAGAACATCCCGGTAGATCCTGCTCAGTCGCCGCGACAGGCCGTAGAGACCAACCGCCGGACTCTTCAGATCGTGAGCGACGGAATAAGCAAAATGTTTCAATTTCTCTGAACTGTCGCGCAGTGCCTGCTCGAATCGCTTTCGGTCCGTGATTTCGCGGTTGCTCCCGCGACGGCCAAGGAATTGACCCTGGGCATCGAATACCGGTTGGCAGACATGGCCAAGCCACCGCGTTGTGCCATCGCGATGAACGATCCGAAATTCAAGTTCGCACGAGGTGTCTTGAGGGTCGAGCACGGTCAGATGGTCGCCAAAGAGGTCCCGATCATCAGGGTGTACAATGCAGGCGTAGAGCTTCGGGTCCTTTTCAAAATCACCGGCCGCGTACCCGGTGACTTTTTGGCAGGAAGGGGAAATGTAGAGGAATCGGCCTTCAGGACTGGTCCAATACTCCCAGTCGTGGGTGTTGTCGGCAACGATCCGATATTTGGTTTCCGAGGTTCGCAGCGATTCTTCCATCCGCTTGCTGGCCGTGATGTCCTCATAGGTGCCCAGAATACCTTTGATCCGACCCTGGGTGTCGCGTAGCGGCACCTTATTGGTACGCAGCCAGATTCTGCCCCCATCCGGGGTGGTCTGGGGCTCCTCATAGCCCAGCTTGGGTTGGCCGCTGGCGATCACCAGACGGTCATCGGCCCGGTAGAGTTCTGCCTGCTCCACCCAACCCATCTGGTAATCGTTCTTGCCGATGATTTCCTCGGGTGATTGCAGACCGGCGTCGAGCGCAAAGGGACGGTTGCAGCCCAGGTAAGAGGATTCCAGATCCTTCCAGAAGACCCTCATGGGAATGGTATCCAAGATGGATTGCAGCATCTGTTGCGATTCCTGCAGCGCTTGCTCCACCCGGTTCCGTTCCTGAATCTCACGGGTCAGTTGTTCGTTCAATTCTCCCAGGGAGGCGGTGCGTTCCTTCACCAAATCCTCCAGGCACTCCCGATAGCTGGCCAGCTCCTGTTCCGCCCTCTGACAATCATTTTCCAGCTTTTCAAGTCGGGCCGTGCGCTGGCGCAGAAGCATCAATTCGGCGATGAGCTCTTCCCTGGAACACTCTCGGTTGTTCATTGGAAACTCCTCATCCTCTATTCTCGCGCCCGAGACTCCGGCCGAACCGGCGCCACAGCGGATGCTTCCGACCCTTCGTTCAAAGCCGCGGCCACCCCCAGGATCGCCCCCACGTAGGGGCGGCTATGGTTGTAGGTGTAGATCACCTCTTCCTTTTCGACTTCGGTCTTGACCTCATCCCAGCCGTGTGCGCGGAGGTAGTTGGCGACACTAAAGATGGCGTCTTCCGGCTGAAAGAGATCAACCCGACCATCGCGATCGCCATCCGTCCCCCAGCGCACCAGGCTGGAGGGGAGAAACTGCGGCCAGCCGATGGCGCCCATGATGGATCCCCTCATGATGGCAAGCTGGGTGGGATTGCCGTCGGTAAGGTGGAGCAGCGCAAAGAGCTCATCGTAGGCCCAGTCCGCTCTCTTCATGAGCTTTCGGTCGAATTCAGCCCGTTCCCATTGCTTTTGGTCCTGAGGCGGCAGGAGATTCCACACCCGGTTGCGACTGATCTCCTGGTCCATGAGGGCGAACGTGGAGAGGACCGCAAAGGTCGGCACGGTTCCGGTGTACCCGCCAAAATGGGTTTCCACCAGCAGGATGGCGGCAATCACGCAGCGATTCACGCCGTAGATGACCTCCGCCCGCTGGAGGATGGGATCGTATTGGCGAAGGAAGCGCTTCGCTGCAGCAATGGCCGAAGGTCGCAAAAACTGAGCATAGTCGAGCTTGCTTTCCCGGATCCGCAGGGTCTGTGAGACGGTCTTGTAGGAGGGAGAGAATTGTGGGGGGTAAAGAAGGTTGATCCGACTCGCTTCGAAACCGTCTGAGACCAGCCTTTGTTTCAGCCCTGCGATGGAATCGTCGGCCGCCGCCACGCCTGCCGCACGACCAGCCGTGATCAAGCACAACAGCATCAAAAGGATCACAGATCCAACAATAGGAGACGCTTGCCTCTTGGGGGAGTTGTTCAACGAATCTCCTTATCGATAAACGATTCTGGGTCAAGCCAGACACGCGCTTTTTGCTTGCCGTTTTGGTGGTTGCTCATTATATGTGAATGCCTCGCGGCGTGCAACTTTTGCAGCAACTCGGTCGAGTCATGGCCCTCGGGCAGGCTTATGCTCTCGTGCTTCCTCTGTCTTTCCTCAGCGTCGGCCCATGAGCCAGCCGGTTGCAGGCCGGGACTCATGCTGTCCCGGCGCTCCAACGACCAGAAGTTACTTCAGTTGGCACCCCAATCGGGAACAGCGATGGAGGCGATCATTTCTTCGGATATAGCAACCTATACCAGCCTCAAGGCGGCAATCCTCGAGGCCATCGACCGTCTGGCAGAAATCGAGCACCTTGCGGGGTTCCCTCTGGCTGAGCTCACCCGGAAGGTTCGCACGAATACCCTCAACCTGGTTGTGGTGGGCCAGTTCAAACGGGGCAAAACCTGCCTGATCAATGCCCTCCTGGGAGTGGATCTCCTGCCGACCGCGGTCGTCCCGCTCACTTCGATCGTGACCGTCCTGACCTACGGAGAGCCAGTGCGGCTCGAAGTGGCCTATCAGGACGGCAGGGTGCAAACCATTGCTCCAGAGGAACTCGTCGCCTATGTCACGGAGCCGGGCAACCCAAAGAATGAGAAGCACGTGCGGGAGGTGAGGGTGACCTACCCTTCGCCGTACCTCAAAGACGGAGTGCGCCTGGTTGATACGCCCGGGGTGGGCTCGGTCTACCGGCACAACACCGATATTGCCTATGAATATCTGCCCAACTCGGATGCCGCGCTTTTTCTCCTTTCCGTGGATCAGCCCGTCAGCCAGGCCGAACTCGACTTTCTAACGGACGTACAGCAATACTCGGACCGGATTTTCTTCCTGCTGAACAAAATCGACTACTTCAGCGATGCGGAAATCACGGAATCGATTACCTTCACCCACCAGACTATCAAGGAAGCCACGGGGCTGGACGTCCAGCTCTACCCCATCTCGGCCAAACTGGCCCTCGAAGGAAAACTGCAAGCCTCCCCCGAGCTCCTCGAGCAAAGCAAGCTGCCCGCTTTTTCCCAGGTTCTGAACCGCTTTCTGGTCGAAGAAAAGGGCAGAATCCTGCTCCTTTCGGTGACCAATAACCTCCTGCGGATCCTGTCTCAGGGCCGTCTCCAGCTCGAGCTCGAATGGCAGTCGCTGACCTGTCCCCTGGAGCAGTTGCAGGAAAAGCTGCAGGCCCTGGAAGAAAAAAAGGAAGCCGTCCTCCTCGAGGAAAGAAGCTTCGCCCTCCTCCTGGACGGCGAACTGAAACGGCTCATCACGACCCGGCTGGATGAGGACCTCGAAGCCTTCAAGAAGGATTTCATTCCTAGGATGGAACAGGGATTTGAGGAGTTCTATGAGGAACACCAAGAGCTCTCCCTGAAGGATCTGAACGACACCCTCGAAAGCTATGTCGTAACCCAGGTGGAACCGGCCCTCACGGCTTGGCGCCTCAAGGAGGATGAAGCGCTGGCCAAGGCCTGGCAGGCCGTCTGCACCCGCTTCGCCGAGAAGATGAACCAAATCATCGATGCCCTTCTGGTCTATTCGTCCCAGCTCTTCGGAGTGTCTTTCTGCAGCGTCGAAGCGGAATCGCTGTGGAGCGAGGAATCCCGTTTTTCCTACAAGCTCCGGGAAGAACCGGTGGGACTCGAGCTGCTCACCGATTCCCTCACCCAGGTCTTTCCGCGCTACGTCAGCAGTCGCTTGGAACGGTTGCGAGCCTATCTCTTCCGCACCGCCAACCGCGCCATCCTCCGCAAGCGCAAGCGGCACATGCTGGAAGCCATTGAGATGCAAGCGGGCCGGATGCGTCATGACTTTATCGAGCGGCTCCAAAAAAGCCGACACAAGTTCCACCACGAAATGGTGGAGAAGATGGACGCGACCCTTGAGGGTATCAGCACCGCCCTGGAACGCGGCATGGCACAGCGCGCGCAGGGCGAAGCAGAGCTGCAGCAGCGACAGTCGGTGCTGTCCCGGGAACTGGGTCGGATGGATGAACTACAGAAGCTGCTGGTGACCATCCGGGAAAACGCCAGAAACTTGTGAAGTCCGGTATTAGAATTTGAGCTCCCGGAAGCGAAGATGTGGCGGGTTGGGGAGGCCTTCCCCGGTTCCGGTCGCGAATTGTGAACCTTTTCCACTTGACAAACCGGGTGGGCTAAAGTAGGTTTCCGCCGCGTGCGAACAAGCTGTCTCATCATGAGGCCTTGCGTGAGGGGGTCCCCTGCAGAGCGGATCATGAACAGAGATGGCAAGAGCATATGGACAGGGCGTAACGTCAAACGGTTCTTTTTTCCGCTTCTGATACGACTTTCTCCGCTTCAGTTTCCTCACCTGCGCCTCCTGATGACAAGAAGGGAATCGTTTCGCAAGATTCACTAACCGGGTCTGCTGACAGGGAGAACTGGCCAAGTGTTTCTTTTTTATTACTCGTCCAAGGAATCGCATCAGTCAACGTATTGGACCCATGAAAGGAGGAGGTGAAAAAGATTATCTGGACCTTTGCGAGAGTGAGGAGTTTAGGGACAACCGAGTTTTTCCAAGGGATTGCCACAATCGATCAACAACAAAAGGAGGATTAGATGCTAGCTGACAACATTCTGGTGTTCGCGCTTGGGTGTGGCGCATTGGGGGTGGTCTATGCGCTGCTGACCGCAGCATGGGTATCGAAACAAAGTCCGGGCTCCGAGAGAATGCAGGAAATCTCGGGAGCCATTGCCGAGGGGGCAGTGGCCTTCTTGAATCGCGAATACAGGACGGTGGCTATCGTCATGGTTATCCTGGCGGCCCTGATCGTCTATTTGGGCAAGTGGACCGCCATCGGCTTTGTGGTGGGAACAGTGGGTTCCGCTCTGGCCGGGTACATTGGGATGATGGTTAGTGTCAAGGCCAATGTGCGCACGACGGAAGCGGCCAAGGGGGGACTGCAGCCGGCTTTGAACGTCGCCTTCAAGGGTGGTTCGGTGACCGGCATCATGGTGGTCGGGCTGGGTTTGCTGGGCATCAGCGGCTATTATTCGTTCGTAAGGTCGATTGCCCCCATTGATGATGTTTTTCATGCTCTGGTCGGGCTGGGTTTTGGCTGCTCCCTGATGAGCGTGTTTGCCCGTATCGCCGGCGGCATTTACACCAAGGCGGCCGACGTGGGTGCCGACCTGGTGGGCAAGGTTGAAGCCGGCATTCCCGAAGACGATCCCCGCAATGCTGCCGTAATCGCCGACAACGTCGGGGACAACGTGGGTGATTGCGCCGGTATGGCCGCCGACCTTTATGAAACCTACACGGTAACCCTGGTAGCCGCCATGCTGCTGGCCAAGACCGTTTACGGGGCAGACAGCAAATGGGTTGAGTTTCCGTTGCTGATCGGCGGGATCTCCATCATTGCCTCCATCATCGGGACCTATTTTGTACGGCTTGGCAAGAGCCAGTACATTATGGGCGCTCTCTACAAAGGCCTTGCGGTGTCGGGCATCCTGGCCGCCGGCGCCTTCTATGTCGCCTCGGATATGTTCCTCAAGATCCCCAACCTCGAACAGGCTTTCACGCCTCTGGGGGTGTTCACCACTGCCGTTATCGGTCTGCTTCTGACCGGACTCATCGTGATGATCACCGAATACTTCACCTCCAAGAGCTTCAATCCCGTTAAGCACATCGCCGCGGCCAGCCAGACCGGTCACGGCACCAACGTCATCGCCGGCCTGGCGGTGAGCATGAAATCGACCGGCGCTCCGGCCCTCGTCATCTGTGGGGCCATCATCTGGGCCTACATGCTGGGCGGCGGCTTTGCCGGGAGCCCCGGTGGCGGTCTGTTCGCCATTGCTCTGTCCGCGGTAGCCATGCTTTCCATGACGGGCATCGTGGTGGCCATCGATTCTTACGGCCCCATCACCGACAACGCCGGCGGCATTGCCGAAATGGCGGAACTGCCCGAGAGTGTTCGCGCCATTACCGATCCTCTGGATGCGGTAGGCAACACCACCAAAGCCGTTACCAAGGGTTATGCCATCGGTTCGGCGGCCCTCGCTGCGCTGGTGCTCTTCGCCGAGTACTCCCGGTCGTTTGGTGAGGGGTTGGCGTTCGATCTCTCCAATCCCAAGGTTCTCGTCGGGCTCTTCATCGGTGGTCTGCTGCCCTACTTCTTCGGGTCGCTCCTGATGGAAGCCGTGGGCAAGGCCGCCGGCGGCGTGGTCGAGGAAGTGCGCCGTCAGTTCCGTGATATCCCCGGGATCATGGAGGGGACCGCTCGACCGGAATACGGCAAGTGCGTTGACATCGTGACCAAGAGTGCCATCAAGCAAATGATGCTTCCCGCTCTGATTCCGGTGGTAACGCCGGTCCTTGTCGGCATGCTGATCGGCAAGGAAGCCCTGGGGGGCGTGCTGATCGGGAGCATCGTCACGGGCCTCTTCCAGGCCATTGCCATGACCAGTGGCGGCGGTGCCTGGGACAACGCCAAGAAGTTTATCGAAGACGGCATGTACGGCGGCAAGGGGTCCGATGCCCACAAGGCGGCGGTCACCGGTGATACCGTCGGCGACCCGTACAAGGATACGGCAGGCCCGGCCATCAACCCGATGATCAAGGTGGTCAACATCGTCGCCCTGCTGATCATTCCGCTCATAAAATAGGACCGCCCCTTCACCTTCGCCGACAGGGGAAACGCCTTCCCTGTCGGCGTTCCTTCCCGCTTCTTGCTCTGCCTTGAAATCCCTTTCTTTACTGAAACTTGTGAGGTATAAACGAAGCGGCGTCGCCTCGGGATGGCGCCAGCAACGACCTGACCGTCGTCACCAAATGTCATTCCCCGCGGCTTTGGGCGGGAATCCGGACAAGCAGATCGGATGGGCGGTCTGACCACTCAGTCCCGGCCTGCATCAGTGTGGCGCGGTGCTCAGATCCCGTGGTTATCCTGAAGCACGCGTCTTTATGTTAACAGAGTGTGGTGAATACGATGTTTGACAGCTTGTCCGAAAGGTTCCAGAAGATCTTTAAACATCTTCGCGGGCAGGGCCGGCTGACCGAAGAAAACATTCGGGAGGCGCTCCGGGAAGTGCGCATGGCGCTGCTTGAAGCGGATGTTCACTATAAGGTGGCCAAGGACTTTGTGGCGGGGATTGCAGCGCGGGCCGTGGGGCAGGAGGTCATGCAGAGCCTCACTCCCGGCCAGCAGGTCATCAAGATTGTCAATGAAGCGCTGACCGATCTCATGGGGGGAACGGCCGAACCGCTGAAGCTCCTGGGCCATCCCCCCGTTACCGTAATGCTGGTAGGGTTGCAGGGGTCCGGTAAGACTACCACGGCAGCCAAGCTGGCCCGCAGATTTGCCGACGAAAACCGCCATCCGTGCCTGGTTCCGGCTGACGTCTACCGACCGGCGGCCATCGATCAGCTGACAACACTTGGCAAGCAGCTGAATCTTCCGGTCTATCCCTCGACCCCGGCCCAGCGGCCGGAAGAAATTGCGCGGGCAGCCCTGACCTTTGCGCGTGAGCGGAACTGCGACACCTTGCTGGTGGATACCGCCGGCCGCTTGCATATTGATTCCGAGCTAATGGCCGAATTAACCCGGCTCAAAGGCATCCTGACACCGGTGGAAATCCTGCTCGTCGCCGATGCCATGACCGGGCAGGATGCAGTGAAGATCTCGAGCACCTTCCATGAGACTCTCGGCATCACCGGCGTGGTGCTCACCAAACTCGACGGTGATGCCCGCGGCGGCGCCGCCCTCTCCATTCGCGCCGTAACTCAGTGCCCGATCAAACTGATCGGGGTGGGTGAGAAATTGGATGCCCTCGAAGTCTTCCACCCGGATCGGATGAGCTCGCGCATTCTCGGCATGGGCGATGTTCTTTCCCTCATCGAAAAGGCCCAGGAAGCCTTCGACGACCGGCAGGCCGAGGAAATGGCCAGGAAGTTTCGCGAGGATTCCTTCAGCCTCGAGGATTTTCGCAATCAGCTGCGCCAAATCCGAAAACTGGGCTCTTTCGACCAGATCCTCAGCATGCTCCCCGGCATGGGAATGCTTAAAGAAATTAAAAAGATGCAGGTGGACGAAAAGGAATTCGTCCGCATGGAAGCGATCATCAATTCCATGACCAGAGTGGAACGACGGAATGTGGACCTGATCAATGCCAGCCGCCGGCGCCGGATTGCCAATGGAAGCGGCACGACGGTCCAGGACGTCAATCGCCTGCTGAAAAGCTATGGTGAAGCGCGGAAAATGATGCGACAGGTAGTAGGGGGTGGGAGTGCGACCAAGAAGAAGAAGGGTAAAGGTCGCCGCAAGCGCGCATTTTTTCCTTTTTAATTGCGAGGGAATAGAGTATAGGAGACAATTTACGGCACGGCTGCCGGGTATCCTGGCGGTAATACCTTGGAACCTGAGGCTGTTTACGATCACCCGCAACTCCCGGGAAGGACCGGGAGCCAATGTAAGGAGGTAAAACGGAGATCATGTCAGTACGTATTCGTTTGGCTCGTGGCGGTAGAAAGAAGAGACCCTTCTACCATGTTGTGGTCGCTTCTTCGGAAGCGCCACGAGACGGTCGCTTCATCGAAAGGCTTGGAACCTATAATCCCTTGACCGAACCGGCCCATTTCAAAATCAATCCGACAAGACTTCAGTATTGGCTCCAGGAAGGTGCGAAACCCACAGATACTGTGCGCAGCCTGATTCGCAAGCATGCTGTTCGCGAGGCTGTTCAAAGCTCCTAGACTGTCGACCGTCTGCGGCGCAAGAGATCCGGAGGGTACAATGTTGCGAGAACTGATCGATTTTATGGCACGGGCTTTGGTGGATAATCCTGAGAAAGTGAAAGTATCGGAAATCGAAGGGGAGCAGACTTCTGTTATCGAGCTGAGAGTCGCCAAGGAGGATCTTGGGAAGGTCATCGGCAAGCAGGGGCGTACCGCTCGGGCTATGCGAACGATCTTGAGCGCCGCTTCAACCAAGATACGAAAGCGGGCTGTTCTGGAAATCATCGAGTAAGCGGATGAACTCCGCTCGCCGGGTGCCTGTGGGAAGAATCATTCGGACCCATGGGCTTCGGGGTGCTCTGAAGATGATCGCTTATGGTGAAACGCTGGGTCACCTGAAGCCCGGAGCAAAGCTTTATCTGTTGGCTGAAGCTGACGGCGGGGAGGATGCCTTGACGGTGCGGCACTCGCGCCCACAAGGCAAACACTGGGTTTTGCAGTTTGCTGAAATTGCCGAAGTCGATGCGGCACAGGAGATGGTGGGGAAAGAGGTGTTCGTTCCCGAAGAGGCTCTGCCCCCTACGGGGGAAGGGGAGTATTACTACTACCAGCTCATCGGCCTTCGGGTTGAAAGTGTTGACGGAAGAGCATTCGGAGTGCTCCGGGCGATCATTGATACCGGCAGCAATGACGTCTATGTGGTCAAGGGTGATGACCGCGAGATCCTGATTCCGGCAATCGCTGAAGTCATCCGCGAGGTTGATCTCCAGCACGGTAAGATGATCGTCGATCCGCCGGAAGGTCTGTTGGATGATCTTTGAAATCTTAACCCTGTTCCCTGGTATGTTCGTTTCACCGCTGGGGGAAAGCATCCTGGGCAAGGCTCGGGAGCGGGGACTGGTTCAGGTTCGGGTACACAACATCCGCGACCATGCCATCGATAAGCATCAAATTACCGACGACCGCCCGTTCGGCGGCGGCGAAGGTATGGTCATGAAGCCCGAACCCATTGTCCGCCTCTTGGAGGCGCTCAAAGCCCAAGGGCCGCTACCGTGGGTGGTGCTGCTCAGCCCGCAGGGGCACATGTTCAATCAGGATTGTGCCCGGCGCTGGAGCACCCTGCCGCGGTTGGTGTTGGTTTGCGGCCGCTATGAAGGCGTAGATGAGCGCGTTGCCGAGCATTTTGCCGATGAAGAGATTTCCCTCGGGGATTTTGTGGTGACCGGCGGAGAATTGCCCGCCATGGTGATCCTGGACGCCGTTACCAGGTTGTTGCCGGGGGTGTTGGGTAATGCGGCCTCGGCTACCAGCGAATCATTTGTGGAACCGGTGCTCGAATATCCCCAGTACACTCGCCCGCGGGAATTTTGCGGTCACCGGGTTCCGGAGATTCTTCTCTCGGGGGACCATGCCGCCATTCAGCGCTGGCGGAGAGGGCAGGCTCTGCTGCGGACCAAGGTTCGGCGTCCGGACCTCTTTGCCCGTCTCGACCTCACACCGCTGGATGGGAAGCTGCTCCGGCAGGCCGAAGAAGACTGTTTGCGCGGGGAGGAATCGTCCGCAGCACCGGACTGAGATGGAGGATCAGGCTCTCACCGCCTTCACCTGAGGAGAATGGAACCGCCTGCTCCAGTAGTCTTCTTCTCGGAGCGGAGTAAACCCGGAACACGGTATGATTGCACTTTGTGTGGCCCTCATCCACTACCCCGTCTTGAATCGCAGGGGGGAGACGATTGCTGCGGCCATCACCAATTTAGACCTTCACGACCTGGCTCGTACGGCCCGCACTTATGGGGTTCCGGCCTGCTATGTGGTCACGCCCCTCCAGGACCAGCAGGTTCTCATCAGACACCTGCTCGATCATTGGTGCCAGGGGGCAGGCAAGGAACTGCATCCGGACCGTGAAGAGGCGTTGCGCCGGCTTCGGGTTGCCGACGATCTGGCGGCGGTGAAAGCGTCGATCAGGCAGGAGTGGGGAGAAGCCCCCGTCATTTGGGCCACCACGGCGAAAGCGCAACCGGCGGCATTGGCCTGCGGGGAGGCTCGGCAGCGGCTGGCTGAAACCCGGCGTCCACACCTGCTGCTCTTCGGTACGGGCTGGGGGCTGGCCCCGGAAGTCCTGGGAGAAGCGGAGGCAGTGCTTCAAGCGATTCAGAGAAGGAGCGACTACAATCACCTGTCCGTGCGGTGCGCTGCGGCAATCCTGCTGGATCGCCTGCTGGGCACGGATTGATCGTGAACCTTGATGGGGTATGACCCTAATAACCGAGAAAAGCTTCTACTATCGAGAATGGAGGATAGGAAAATGGGGATGAGGTTGGCAGAAAGCATCCAGCGCGAGTTCATGCGGATGGATATCCCTGCCTTTCGATCCGGTGACACCGTAAGGGTGCACGTCAAGATTCGTGAAGGTGACAAGGAACGGGTGCAGGTTTTTGAAGGTGTAGTGATTCGTTACCATCGGGGAGCCCTGTCGGCCACCTTTACGGTCCGGAAAGTCTCTTACGGAGTGGGCGTTGAGCGGATATTTCCGCTGCACTCGCCGCAGATCGACAAGGTTGAAGTGTTGCGCCGGGGCCGCGTCCGCCGCGCCCGGCTCTACTATCTCCGGCAACGATTGGGCAAGGCGGCCCGTATCAAAGAGAAACGCTAGTGCTCCAGCTGACCATGGATGCCTCGGGGATGAATGCTCGCTTTTTCGAAAGCGAGGCTCATCGCCGGGGTTTTTCGCTGGTCGCGGGAATCGATGAGGTGGGACGGGGGCCTCTGGCCGGACCGGTGGTGGCGGCGGCGGTGATTCTGCCCCCCCATGCCGATCTCTCTGGCGTTACGGACTCCAAGCGCCTGACCGCAGCCCAGCGGGAGGCCTGCCGCCGGGACATTCTGGCCTGTGCCGTAGCCGTTGGCCTTGGCTGGATCGAACCGGCTGAAATCGATCGGATCAATATTCTGCAGGCAACTTTCAAGGCCATGGTCCAGGCCGTGGAAAACCTTGAGGTGCGGCCCGACTTTCTTTTGATCGATGGTCCCTATTCACTGCCCCTGCCCCTTCCCCAGAAAGGCCTTCGGCGGGGGGACCAGCTCAGTCTGTCGATTGCCGCAGCCTCCATCGTAGCCAAGGTCCATCGCGACCGACTGATGGGCCGTTACCACGCCCTCTATCCCGTCTACGATTTTGCCCGGAACAAGGGCTACGGCACCCCCCGCCATCTTGAAGCACTGCGTTGCCACGGTCCCTGCCCGGTGCACCGCTTGAGTTTCCGCCGAGTGGTCTGCTGATCCTGACCTGGGGATCCCGATGCTGAATCGCAAGGAAAAGGGCAAGCTCGCTGAAGACCTTGCCGCTGCCTTCCTCAAACAGCGAGGATTGCAGGTGGTAGTGCAGAATTTTCGCTGCCGTATTGGCGAAATCGATTTGGTTGCCCGCGACGGTCCAACCCTCGTCTTCGTTGAGGTCAAATCCCGCTTCGCCCTTCACTATGGCGCGCCCGAGGAACTGGTTTCACGCGCGAAGCAGAGAAGACTGACCCGGCTGGCACAATGGTATCTGAAACACCTGCGAATGGAAAACCAGCCCGCCCGCTTTGACGTGGTAGCCATCAGCTGGCAGGACGCTGAACCTGAGCTCAAGTGGATTCCCAATGCCTTCGAAGCCTGCGATTGAGGGGACGGTGGCAGCTTCTGCCGGCGCTCTCTTTGTGGTCGCCACCCCCCTGGGTAATCTCGCCGACATCACCCTGAGAGCGCTCGAAGTGCTGCGCTCCGTGGACTTGATTGCCGCGGAGGATACCCGCCACACCCGAAAGCTGCTCAGTTTCTACGACATCCATAAACCGCTCGTCAGCTACCACAGCCAAAATCTGCGGAAACGGGGAACGGAATTGGCCGCCAGGGTCCGGGCGGGGGCTCTCGTTGCCCTGGTTACCGATGCCGGAACGCCGGGCATCTCCGATCCCGGAGCACTCCTGGTCGAGCAGCTTCTCGCCCAAAACCTGATGGTAACCGTCATTCCCGGGCCAACCGCCCTCATCGCCGCGCTAGTGGCGTCCGGGCTGCCCACCCATCCCTTTGCGTTCCTGGGCTTCCCTCCGGCCGGCGGATCAGGAAGAAGGCGCTTTTTTGCAGCTTATGCGGGCCTCTCCATGACCCTCATTCTCTACGAAGCACCTCAGCGACTTTCCAAAACTCTCAGCGATATCCTGCTCATCTGGGGAGATCGGCCCATCGCCATTGCCCGCGAATTGACCAAACGCTTCGAGGAATTCTTTCGCGGCACGGTCTCGGCCGCGGCGGCCCATTTTTCCGGGGAGGTCCGGGGGGAACTGACACTGGTGGTTGCCGGGTGCGGGGAAGGCGACGCGGCGGCCCCCCTACCATCCGACTGGCATCAGGACCTAACGTTCCTGCTTCAGGAAAGCAGGCTGCCGGTCAAGCAGGCAGCGGCTGAAATCGTCAGCCGGTATGGGTTGCCTCGGCGGACCGTCTACCAAAAGGCCCTGGCGCTGAGCAAGGAACTCGCCGTTCAGAAAACACAAGATTAACGTGGCCGTGCTGGTCCGGGCAGGACGGCCTTTGGGAGGGCCGGTTCAAAGAGGCGATCAGGTTTTATGATGGCTAACCTCACGGATCCCATTGGTGTTTTCGATTCGGGCGTCGGAGGACTCAGCGTCTTTCGCGCCTTGATGACCCGTCTGCCTTTTGAAGACATCCTCTATTTCGGCGATACGGCGCGGGTGCCTTACGGCGTGAAATCGGTTGACACCATTGCCCTCTACGCCTGCCAGATGGTGGATTTCCTGCTCGCCCGGCAGGTGAAGCTGCTCATTGTTGCCTGCAATACCATGGCAGCGGTAGCCCATCAGGCCATTGTCGACCGATCCCCCATCCCGGTGCTGGATGTCATCGAGGCTGGGGCGCGGATGGCCGTCGATAGGACAGCCACCAGGGAAATTGGCGTTATCGGCACCCCTGCGACCATCAGGAGCAATGCCTATACCCGGGCCATCCACCGCCTTGATTTCGAAGTTCGAGTTTTTTCCCAGGCCTGCCCTCTCCTCGTGCCCCTGGTGGAAGAAGGGTGGCTGGATCATCCGGTGACACGTCTCACGGCCGAGGAGTACCTCAAACCTTTACTGCGGCACAACATCGATACCCTGGTATTGGGCTGCACCCATTACCCCCTGCTCAAACCGCTGCTCCAGGATGTGGTGGGAAGTGGAATCACGCTCGTCGATTCCGCGGAAGCCATGGCAGAGCAGGCCGCTGCCATGCTCGAGCGCGAGGGTCTGGCCAACCTGCAGGAAGGTCTTCCTCTTTACCGCTTCTACGTGACCGATGTGCCGTACCGGTTTCAGGTAATCGGGCAGACTTTTCTCGGATGCGAACTGGAAGAAGTGCAGGTGATTAAATGGTAGAATAAAGAAAATCGTGCCACGGGGTGAGGGATGGCGGTTCAGCTCAGGCATACAGACGGGCGCCCTCCCAGGTTCCAACGGCAACCCGCAGAAGAAGGGATTGAAACCATGCGTATGGGTCACATTGCTCGGAAAACCAAAGAAACGGACATTGACCTTGAATTGACCATCGATGGGCAGGGGCTGACGGCGCTGGAGACGGGGATTCCGTTTCTGGACCATATGTTGACGCTTTTTGCGGTACACGGCTTTTTTGACCTGAAGGTCAAGGCTTTGGGCGATCTCGAGGTGGACGCTCACCATACCGTGGAAGACATTGGCATCTGCCTGGGAAAGGCCCTTACCGACGCTCTCGGCGACCGCGCTGGCATCCACCGCTACGGCCATGCGGTGGTGCCGATGGATGAGGCCTGTGCCACGGTCGTGCTCGACCTTTCTAATCGGCCTTATCTGATCTATCAGGTCCCACCGCTCACCCCCGGCATCGGCTACTTTGAAACCGAACTGGTACCGGAATTCTTCCGTGCCTTCAGTCAGCACGGAGGAGTCACCCTGCACCTGCAGGCCCACTACGGGAGCAATACCCATCATATCCTGGAAGCTCTTTTTAAGGCGTGGGGCCAGGCCCTCGACCAGGCCACCAGCCTTGATTCCAGGCGCACGACCGTTCCGTCGTCGAAGGGTTTGATCTGATTGATAAAAAAATTCAAGACCAAAGACCGCCAGGCCGTAGCGATGATGCGGTCGTTCTTTCTACGGTCAACCTTCGGCTATCATTGGCCGTTCGCGGTTGTCACCGGTTGATTGACAAAACCTCCGCTGTCTGCTATCAAGCATTCAGTTTCGTAGCAGGGAAGATCTTGCACTTCCGCACCATCGAGGGCGACTAGCTCAGTGGATAGAGCGTTGGTCTCCGGAACCAAAGGTCCCGGGTTCAATTCCCGGGTCGCCCTCCAATAAAATTGATAGAATAAAATTAATTATAGATCGTGTCTCGTCAGTTTTCTGAAGAATAGAAGTCTCTCCCCACACTATTCCCCAAAGATGGGTCAAAAATGTTTCGTGGGAAGAAAAGCTGATTCAGCTACGGGGACCGTCCTATTTTCGAGATCTCTATTTCGAGTTCGCTTGAGTCACCCCAGTAGAACTTATGAGGAATGACCAATACATTTTTCCACCCCGTAGAGAGATATTTCCAATCATATCTTATATTGTACTTTTCCTGGATATCGGATCCGGTCACTTTTAATACAAGCTTATGTGCGGACTCGGTCAGCGGAGGAAGATTGCCGGCCGCCCAGACATCCTGCCAAACGTCCTTGCCATCGTCGCCGACCATTTCGTGTATCATGGCATACACCATGACTTTAGTGCCTTTGATTTCATTCGAGGCAGGATCGATATCTAACGTGATCGCGAGTCTTCCTGTAAAGTTGCTTTTAGTCTCTCCCAGCCGGTCAGCGGCTGCGATGTTACCATCATCATAATCTCTGATATCAACTTCGAGGGTATTGTAGGATGTCCAACGACCCTCAGGGGCGTAATGACCCGCCGCACAAAGCACATCCTCATTCAGCCAGGTGTGGTTATCATCATAAATCCATAACTCGTCGCAGTGGGTCGACAGACTTGCTCCCAGATACTTGTATTGGAAATGCTTTGGGCACTTGTAGGCGATATTGTCGTTGCTGTCGCTTGCTTTCAGGAAATGAGTATCAAAGGCCTCCCCCGTTACTGTCCCTTTGAAATGCTTGCCATAACCGTCCCCTGGGGGGCTTTCGTCCGGTATGGAAGCAAATGCCTCACCCGTGGTCTGTCCGTCTTCTATCAAGCCTGCGAATAAACCGGGACCTTTCGGCAGATCTCCAACCATAGCTCTATCATGCCAAGTAAATGTTTTGGTGTCGAAGCCAAAATAAGCCCCAGCGCCTTTACCAATGAAGGCTTTGGCTAGTGCTTCATTGGCCATGCTGTAGCAGGCACCCGCATAGATTATGCTGTATTTATTGAATGTTCCGGAAAGCTTGCTGACATAGTCCGGCCCAAAAGCGTAGCACATATCGTCTTCATGATCGTCGATTTTGTCTCCCCGTTGTTTCCACCACCCACAATTAACAATGTAAAGCTTACCTTTGGGGCGACTCAACAGAATCTTTTTCTTATTACTTGAAAAAATATCCTTTGAGGTAACCGGTTCGTGTGTATAAATCATAGGGTTGCCGTCAGCATTAACCAATCCATGAGTGCTGAAGATGACGGTACCGTAGCTGGTCATGTTATCCAGCATGGAAAGGGGACAGTTGTTGTCTCTTTCATCCTTGTCCTCGCAAAACCTGATCGGATTAAAGTACAACCCGTTTGCGGCTGCTCTTTCCGTCAGGTAATAATGAGCCCGCCCACCGGCATCGCCCTCCCCGAATTCAAATACATAGGGTGCGTAAACTAAGGCACTGCAGTTGTCGAGAGGGCATTTTCCGGAAGCACCTTGCCGAAGCGCCTGCCCGGTCCCCGGTTCCCCCCCGCCGGCATGCCCCGGCGGCTTCGGATCAGGGGTGTCTGGCAGGTTGCCTGTCACTGCCCTTTCGAGCGAGGGAGATTCAGCAGTCGGCTTGGGCGGCGGTAACATGGAAAGCGCCAAGCCGCCCTTGATTCCCGACTGGAAGGTAATCCAGATTGAATCACCGTTGGCGGAGAGCTGCGCACTCTTTACCCCATCCACCTTTCTTATGCCCGGCAATGCCCTGGCGCAGGCCTCCGGGGTGTCCCCAAATTGAGCCCGCTTGTTTTTCCAGATCTTGAGAGCCTGTTTATTGGCGGTGAGGGTCTTATCGATCTGCTTCTCGGTCAGCTTCACCACCGCATCGATGGTAACGCTCGGGGAAACGACCGTTTTGCTCCCCACCTTTGCCTTCACCGCCAGGCGCAGCTCCCCGGCCGCATTTTCCTTGAAACTGGCGATGCAGCTGTAGAAACCGTCCCCGGATGCCGCATCACCATGGCTTGCCTTGCCGTCGTCAGAAAGGCTGCAAATGGCCTTGCCGCTGGTCTTGAGGTTCTCGTTCAGACGGTAGAGCTTAAGGCTGCCCTGATCGAGGGCGGAATTTGAGTTGACGGCGATCTGGATTCGGATTTTGCTTGACGTCTTCACAAAAACGCCATCAGGATCGGCCATGGGTGCTTGCTCAAAGACGCAAGGGTACTGAGGATCTACCTTGGAACTGAAGCTCCACTTGTTGCCGACGACGCGAAAATGGACCATTCCGCATTCCTTGAAGGAGCCAACCTCAAATTTCACCGGCAGGGGGTTGGTAAAGCCGGAAAGGATCAGGTTCTTGCCGGTGACGGTGAATGCGCCCGCGCCCAAATCGATTTTCAGGGTCAAACGCCCGCTTTTTCCTCTGGATCCCGTGTAGGTATATATCTGTTCGACCTGGGCAAACTTCTGCAGGGGAATCTCTTCCGAGACCATTCCCGCTTCGAAAAGCACCGTCTCAACATCCGTGAGGGAAACATTCCTGAGCAGACCCTTCATGGTGAATTGATCACCCTTGGTCGCATCGAAGGTCACCGTGGCTGAGGTGACCTTGAGCGGTGGTGACTCCTGAACATCTGCGGTGCCGTAGTAGAGGTCGTCGCTGAAACCGACCTCCCTGGTGCTTGCGTCGCTGAGCTTGCCGTCGCACTCGATCCTGCTGATCCAATGGCTGGGATCGTCAGATTCGACCAGATACCCGAAAAAGGTTTTGCTCCAGGAGCCTGGTGTCGACGCATAATTTTCAAAGGTATGAATGAGTTGGCCGGCGAGATTGTAGAATCTGGTAACAGTGTAGTAGTTGTCCCAGTCCCTGACCAGGCCCGCCCACTTCTGAGGGGTGGCGAATGCTATTTCGTAAGCCACCCCACCGTCAGCCCCGGAACTCCACGAGGGGGAGCCCGCAATCTCTTTTGATCCTTCAAACGAGACAACGGCTACCGGCTTTGAAAGCGCCGTCCCATCGGGGTCTCTAATGGATGCGAAGGCCACGCCGAGAGTCGCATACTGGCTATCCAGAAGGGTGGCCGCGGCGAGATCTTCAAAGTCCAGATGGGTCCCTCCCTCTTTTGCCACCCACTGGGCAAACTGGGCCTGGGCATCAGCCCCCACCATTTGAGCGGCACCGGCTCCGGGGGTAAGCGAGAAGATTGCTGAAACGAGGCCAAGAAGACAAAGGAAGCGTTTCATGGTGATCCCTCCTTATCAGAGAAAACATGCAATTCGGGCTGAAACACGCTCCTTGCACGAACCAGAAAACGATACGAGACCCCACTGCACCAACGACAAGAGATCACGCCGCAGCAGCAATGAAAACTTTCGAGCTGGGAGGAATTGGATTGATCAAATTCTACCCTTGGGACCACTGAAGGTCAATCATTGCCCGCCTCGCCTTTCGCCCACAATTTCGGTTCCGCTTGCCTCTGGAGGTAGCACGGAAATGGGCCGGGGTCTTCAGAAACTCCGAGTTGTTGACTGCATCAGCTGATGCACCTGAAACGTTGTGAGAATACAGGTAAGGAATATCTATCTCGCTCGGCCTTTTCCCGATTTGTGATGTTCTTGTTCTTTGCGCGGGGTGCGATTCACAAAGCCGAGCTATTGGACGAGCACCATTCAGTTCCATGAGAATGGTGGCGGCACCTTGATCGTAGGGAATGCCAAATAGAGGGTCGGAATAGCGGCCTGGAGGGATGGGATTTGACAGGGAGAGGAACAAGACTCCGGCGGTGGACTCAAGGACCCTTCCTTGCAGAAAGGACGATTGTTCGTCCCTGGCTTTCGTTGTATAAGCGATCCGTACCTGTCAACGCCACCTCCCGGCACACGCCGGTGGCGCAGGATATCATGCGAAGCTGCAATACTCCGTGATGCCTGCTGGGTTAGGCAATTCACGCCAGCACCGATCAAGCGAGGGGAAAGGCAATGCACACCCGCACCAGCGACCGCATCTTGAAGGGACCCCAACGGGGCCCTCACCGCTCGTTTCTTAAAGCTGTCGGATTCTCTCACCAGGACATCATGGAAAAACCCCTCATCGGCATCGCCAATTCCCATAACGATATGTTTCCAGGACACGCGCATCTAGACCGGATCTCGCGGGCGGTGCGGGAAGGGATCTTCGCAGGCGGCGGGCTTCCCTTCGAGTTCCACACCATCTCGCTTTGCGACGGCATTTGCATGGGCCATGAAGGCATGCGGTGCCCGTTGCCCAGTCGCGAACTGATCGCGGATTCCATTGAAGTAACGCAAATCGCCCATGCGTTCGACGGCCTAGTTCTGGTCACCAACTGCGACAAGATCACACCGGGGATGATGATGGCGGCAGCCCGTCTGAATGTACCGTCGATCCTCATCAGCGGGGGTCCCATGCTGTCGGGTTTCTGGAGGGGAAAGCGGATCGACGACATTACCATTTTCGAGTTAATGCCGAAGGTGGCACAAGGCAGCTTATCACTTGGAGAGCTCCACGACCTTGAGAAGGCTGCCAGTCCCGGTGTCGGTTGTTGCCCGTCGATTGCCACAGCCAACACCATGAACTGTCTGGCTGAGGCCATCGGCTTTGCCCTGCCCGGCAACGGCGCGATTCCGGCCACCTCTGGGGAACGGATTGCTCTGGCTCGCGCTACGGGTGAGCGGGCAGTGGCTCTGGTGCGAGAGGACTTTCGACCCGAGCGGATCTTCACCTGGAACAATATCGAAAATGCCGTGGCGGTCGATATGGCCGTCGGCGGTTCCACCAATTCCGTCCTGCACCTTATGGCCATCGCCCATGAAGCCGGCCTTTCCATCGGGCTTGAGCTCTTTGACCGGCTGAGCCGAACGGTGCCGCGTCTGTGCAATCTCAGGCCCAATGGTCCAGATTTCATGGAGGATCTGTGGCGGGCCGGAGGCATCCCTGCCGTGATGAAAGAGCTCGAACGGGGTGGTTTATTGCATCCGAGTACCGAAACAGTCGCAGGAGGATCCCTCGAGGAACTGCTTCATACGGTTTTGCCGGGGGAAGGGAAGATCATTCGCCCTCTTTCGAATCCCTGGGACAGCGAAGGGGGTATTGCCGTGCTCTATGGGAATCTTGCCCCTGAAGGCGCCATCGTCAAACAATCGGCGGTAGTTCGCGCCCACCGCTTCCATCGCGGTCCCGCAAGAGTATTCGAGAGCGAGGAAGGAGCGGTGGAAGCGATCCTGGCAGGGGTGGTTCGGGAAGGCGAGGTCATCGTCATTCGCTACGAAGGCCCGAAAGGGGGACCGGGCATGCGCGAGATGCTGCTGGCAACCTCGACGCTGGTTGGCAGCGATCTGGACCGTTCGGTGGCCCTGGTAACCGACGGCCGCTTTTCGGGAGCCACTCGCGGCCTCGCTGTCGGGCACCTGTCCCCAGAAGCCATGGAGGGCGGAGCCATTGCCGTCGTGAGGGACGGTGACCTGATCGAGATTGATGTGGACAAGAGGCGACTCACCCTCGTGCTGGATCCGACCGAGTTGGCCTTACGCCTTCGAGAATGGCAGGCCCCTGCCCCGAAGGTCACCCAGGGCTACCTCGCCCGCTATAGTCTTCTCGCCACCTCAGCCTCCACGGGAGCGGTCTTGAAATCTTGTCTTTAGCTGTCAGCTGAGAAGTTCTGCAACACGGATGCGGCCGATCAGGGTTGCCTCTTGTATTTCTCCAACACAGCAGCACTGTATGCAAGTGAGGGCGTGCTTTGGGTAAATGACAGAATCAGGGTCGGTTAGAGTCCCAGGTAGCTACTGATGATGAGAGGGTTAGCCAGCAATTCTTTCGGGTTTCCCTCGAGCGTCATCCTTCCGGATTCTATGACGTAGCCATAATCTGCAATACTGAAAGCAATTTCCACATCCTGCTCGACAAGAAGGATGCTCATGTTGGTTTTTTGCCGAATTTCCAATATCTTTTCGACCAGAAACTCGACCAGCTTAGGGGCCAGACCGAGCGACAGTTCATCGATCATGAGAAGCTTAGGATACGCCATCAAGCCTCTCCCAATCGAGCACATCTGCTGCTGACCGCCGCTCATGGTTCCCGCCAGTTGATCCCTTCGTTCTTTGAGTTCCGGAAAGACTTCGTATACTTCTTCAAGCCGCTGGTGAATGCTGGTCGTGTCTTTTATGCGGTAAGCACCGAGGCGGAGGTTCTCCTCAACGGTCATCCCCCGGAAGAGCTTATAGCCCTCCGGAACAACGCTTATGCCCAGTTCGACAAGGCGCGGCGATCTCAGCCCGGCAGTCGCCAAGCCATTGAAGGTAATAGTCCCTTGGCTGGGAGGAAGAAGCCCGGCGATTACTTTAAGGAGCGTTGACTTGCCCGCACCGTTCGATCCAACAAGCGCTACGCACTGACCGTCATTTACCGTGAGGTCGACGCCCCATAAGATGTTGACCTTATTGTATCCCGCCTGGAGGCCGGTAACCTCAAGCGCCATTGCTCAACCTTTCTCATCCTGTCTTCGGGTACGCTCTGCATACTTATGCCCCAGATAAGCCGTGATGACCTGTTCATTGCATACGATGTTCTCCGGCGCATCCACGACCATCACGGACCCGTGATGAAGGACAACCACTCGCCGGGAGACGCTCATCACCGCTTTCATGATGTGCTCGATGATCAGGATCGTAATGCCCATGCGATTGATTTCCGCAATGAGGCTGAGCGATTCATTGATCTCCCTGGGGTTGAGGCCGGCGAGGGCCTCATCGAGAAGCAGTAAAAAAGGGTCGGTGGCGAGGGCCTTGGCTATTTCCAACCGCCGCACGTCAGCAATGGTGAGGTTGGCGACCAGCTCCGCCTTCTTGTCGGCGATTTTGCATAATTCAGCGACTTCCTCGGCCCGTTTAACCGCTTCCACGACGCTGCGGCCCTTGCCACATCGGCCAAAAAGAGCGCCCGTCGTGATGTTTTCGATGACCGTCATCCCTCGAAACGGTTGGACCACCTGGTAGGTGCGGGCAATACCCAGTTGATTGGCTCGGTCCGGTGCAAGTCCCTGGATTTCCGCACCCCTGAAAATGATCTTACCACTGTCGGGGTTCAGGTTACCCGATATCAGGTTGATCAAAGTGGTCTTGCCCGCGCCGTTGGGACCAATCAAACCGACGATCTCCCCTTCGCTGATCGAGAAAGAGATATCCCAGCTTGCCCTCAAGCCCCCAAAAGATTTACAAACGCCAATCAGTTCAATAATAGGAGTCATGCCTCACTTACACATAGCGTTGGCCTAAATGCCGGATTTCCTGACGTTGCTCAATAGCGCCCGGAGACTGAACCGCTGCTCGTACCACCAGACAAAGCCCTTGGGCATGAAGATGACCACCAGCATGATGACTGTCCCCAGCACGCCCAAGTGGAAGGACAAGAACTTGCTCCAGATGCTTTCCGTGAGGAGTTCGATAAAAAATGCACCGAGGATGGGACCGATGATCGTCCCAGCGCCGCCGAGAAGGATCATGATGATAAAGCGCACGGAAATGGAGATGTCGAACACGCTGGGAGGATCGATGTAGGAATACCAGTAAGCGAAAACTCCTCCCACGGCGCCGGTGAAGAAGGCACTGATCGCCCAGGCCAGGACCTTGTAGTACGCGGTGTTAATCCCAAGCGAGCGGCCGCCTTCCTCGTTGGCCATGACGGCTCGCAGGGCATAGCCGAGCCTGCTCCGGGTGACCAGGCAGGTCGCTCCCGTCACCGCCAGCATCATAAGAAGCATGAGGAAGTAGAAGAAATAATAGGCCCGGCCAGGTCCCAGGACGGGGATGGGAAGGTTGAGTCCCATGCCTCCGCCCGTAAAGTCCAGATTGGTGACCATCTGACGGATTGCCTCGCTGATTCCCATGGTGGCAATGGCAAAATAGTGGCCCTGCAGCTTGAGAATAGGGTGACCGATGATCAGGGTAAAAATCGCACAGCTCAGAGCAGCCAACAGCAGGGCTGCAGGGAATGGCATTTTCCAGGTGATCATTGCTATTCCCGTGATGTATGCGCCCATGCCGAAGAAGACGACATTTCCGAACGGGACCAATCCGCTGAATCCCATCAGGATGTTCGTGGCCTGGGCAAGCGCGCCGTACATGAAGATCACGGTGAACATCCGTATCCAGTAGTTGCCGACCGTAAAGGGGAAGGCTCCTGCAGCAGCGAGGCAAACTAATATGACTACAATGTTTCGCTGGGTCTTGTTCATCGTGAATCACACTACTTCAAAAATTGTTTTCCAAAAAGGCCCTGCGGCCGAAAGACGAGCAGCAGCACCAAAATCACGAAACCCACGGCCTGTTGATAACCGGGACCGATGTAAACCGTAGCGAGCGCTTCGATGATGCCGAGCAGAACCCCGCCAACGACTGCTCCGAATATGCTACCCAGGCCTCCCATAACGACGATCACGAATGCCCAGGAAAGATAGGGGGTAGAATGGAACGGAGAGAAGCTGTAGATCATCGAAACCAGCGTACCGGCGATCCCGGCGAGGCCAGCGCCAATGGCAAAGGTCACGGCATAGATGAAGGGCAGGTCTATACCCACAATCCGGGCCCCATCCAGGCTGAAGGTGACGGCGCGAATGGCCATCCCGGTACGTGTCCGGTTGAGGATGACCGAAAGAAGCCAGGCCGCGGTCAGAGCGAGGGCAAAAACCACGATGCGGATATAGGGGATGCTGACGCCCCCTACGTCCAGGAACGTCCCCGAATAGCTGGTGGTTACCGAACGCCAGTCTCCTGTCCAGAGGAGGGCCATAACATTCTCCAGCACACGGGCTAAACCAAAGGTCAGAATCAGGGTCATGAAAACCCCCATACTTGATTCCTGGGCCTCTCCGACTACGAAATTGAGCACATACTTCTGGACGAGGAAGCCGAGACAGAACAAGGCCGCTGCCGATATCGGCAGGGTGAGCAGGGGATCAATGTGATAGAGGGTGTATATCCAGTAAGTGATGTAGGCACCCAGGATAACGAACAAGCCGTGGGCGATGTTGATGATGTTGGACACACCCCACACGAGCGAAAATCCTACCGCTACGCAGGCATAGAGTCCACCAATCAGGATGCCGTTGATTAAGGTCTGTAGAAACAGCATATGCACCAAATTGCAGACGGTCGATTCAGTGTCCGGGCTTGCAGCCCCCGGCTCTTAGGGGCCGTCCATAAATAAATGTTAGGGTTTAGTATCCACAACTGGGGAAATCGTATAATTCCATTCGCCGTGGAATGTATGTCTGACGATGTTAAGTTGGGCCATGACCTTATCCGGTATTTTGATTCCTTTAGGATATTGGCTGGTATCCAGTTGGCAATGCACCTCAAGTCCCGTGCTGGTCTTTGTCGAGCCGATGAGCCCGACGATGGTCTGATAGTCGGTGAGAGGTCGTCCCCGCCAATTCATCGAGATAAAGGAAAACAGGCGGTGCTCAATCTTGTTCCATTTGCTGGTTCCAGGCGGAAGATGAGAAACTGTGATAGCCAGGCCAGTCTCATTCGCCAGTTGCTGGAGTTCGGTTTTCCACAGACGAACTCTCGCGCCGTTACTTCCTCCAGAGTCAGCAGTGATAAGGAGCTTTTTAGCGCGGGGATATCTGTCTTGTCCCATCATGGACCACCATCGCCTAATGCTCTCGACCGCAAAAGCAGCTGTGTCATGGTCAATCCCGACACTCACCCACCCCGAATTGTCGGCCAAGTCGTAGACACCGTAAGGCGCCACCTTTCCATCCTCGGTCGGAAAATCATGGACATTCACCGTCTCTGGGCTGCCTTGGGGATTCCACTCCCGCCCATTGTTCTTGAATGCTCCAACAAGTTCCTTCTTTTTGGTATCCACCGAGATGGCGGGCTCTCCTTCAGCAATAAAGCTCTTTGTCGTCTCACTGATATGTTCAAATTGTTCGTTTCGGTCCGGATGGTTGGCACCTTCTTTGTTCTTTCGGTTGACCTGAAGACTATAACCCATCGAGTGAAGCAGATTGGCGACCGATTGTGGGCAAATCTTGTGGCCTATCTCACGCAACGAGTCAGCCAGCTTCCGTACGCTCTTGCAGGTCCAACGCAAGGGAGATTCCGGGTCTCCTCGCGTGACAGGATCAATCAAACGGTCCAAGTCATCCTTGATGGACGGATTCTTGGCAACCAAGGTAGGGGCTCCAGCACCTGGGCGTCTGATTCCATTTGGTCGAAGCTCTTGCGGGGGGTTGTCCAGTTCTCGAATCCCCTGCAAAATAGCTCGATGAGATACGCCTGTGGCCTTGGCAATCAAGGAAATGGAGCCAGGGCCCGCGGCCTTGGCCTCGGCTGCAGCCCACAAGCGCCGCGTTCGTTCATTGAATGTGGGTTTGAGCATCTCATAGCGTTTACGGATTTCTGATTCTTGCATGGCAAGCCGCGCTGCGCGATCTTTTTTCATTCTCATGGGGCACCTCCATGATTAGTGGTCCCCAGAGTAATTATCAACATTTAGAGGAAATGTCCCGAACTATTTACGTCCGGTGTAAAACGGGTGCATGCCAGTCAGCAAGGCCTATTTGTCGAATGCTTATTTTTGGACGGTTCCTTAGCGTTTATCCCAGGGAACGGCCGGATAGATGAGCTTGCCATCTGCCGCTACGGAGGGGAAGATAACCTTCTGAGCGCCATTCTGAATCTGTACGACGCCGACTTTCCCGCCAATGTTGACCCCGCGATCGTCGAACTTGATCTTTCCCGTGATGGTGTCCGTGAGGTCCATTTCGGACAGAACCTTTCGGATCTTTTCCTGCTCCAGGCTGCCCGCCTTTTCCAGCGCCCGCTGCAGCAGCCGGCCCGCAGATGTGCTGTGTGCAGACTGGTAGGTGGGCTCGTGCCCGAACTTCTTCTTAAACATCTCGGTGTACTGGGCGCAGTTGAACGCCGGGTCGGCATACTTCATGCTGCTGAGCCAGTACGTGGGTGCGAGCGCATGATCGGCGTTCTTGCCAAGGGTTTCAGCGAATTCGGGGAGCTGTGGGCCGATGGAAAAAGCTAGAGCTTTGGGGATGTAGCCCAAATCCTTGAGCTGGCGGGTGACCAGGGTCGAATGCTCGAAATACCCGCAGACATAAAGGATGTCGGGGTTCTTGGTCTTCAGGACCGCCAGCAGCGATGAAAGATCACTCGTTTCTTCCGGGAATTTTTCAAAAAGCACGACGTCCATTCCCTTCTGCGTGGCGTAGTCTTTTAGACCCGTTGCAACCACCAACGAAAAAGTGCTGTTGGGCGCCAGGATAGCGATGGACTTGGGAGGAGGCTGCACCTGTTCCCACATAAGATCCAGGGTGCTCCAGCCCTCACGGCTGGCAACGGGAGCAACCGAGAAAATGTGTTTGTAACCTCGAGTGTAAAGAGAATCGGAGTTGTTGAGCGGGAGGATCATAACGTAGCCGTTCTGTTCGGCAATGGTAGTGGCAGGCATCGCAATGCCGCTCGCATATGGTCCGAGGAGCAGATCAACCTTGTCGTCAGTGATGAGCTTTTCCACGAGCTTGGCAGCCGTCTGGGGATTGCTCTCATCATCGTAGTAGATCATCTGCGCCTTGTACTTCTCAGGTCCGATTTGAATTCCACCCTGAGCGTTGACCCAGTCGGCCCAGAATTCGTAACCTTTCTTAATGGCTGTCCCTTCGCGCACAAACTTGCCCGAAAGGGAAATCGAAGCACCGATCTTGACCGTCTTTTCAGCCGCTACCGCAGGATGTGACCAGCAGGCAAGCAGCACGGTCACGAAGATGATGATGCTGAGGAGATTGACTGCCCGGTTTCGAAAGTGCCTAAGCATTGGACCCTCCTTCAAGAAACGGTGACAAGTTCACTGCCGACTTTGGTCTGATCTCAGGGATTGACCCTGGTAGCGGCTCCTGGAACAAATCTCCCAAAGCCTGGATCAACCTTGATGATACCATCTTCACTAACAACCTGTCCGCGGACGATCGTGTGGGTTGGCACGCCGGTCACCTCCACCCCTTCAAAGGTGGTCCAGCCCGACTTGGAATAGGAATCGGCTGCCGTCAACACTTTCTTTTTGGTCATGTCAACTATGGTGAAATCGGCGTCGCTTCCCACCTGGATGGCTCCCTTCCTGGGGTAGATGCTGAATATCCTCGCAGGGTGTTCGGAAGTGAGGTGAACAAGCTTCTCAAGGGTGAGATTGCCCTTGTTTACTTCGTTCAGCATCATCGGCAAGAACTCTTGCGCGCCGATCATACCGAGCGGGACGGAGAAATTATCCGTCCACCCTCCAGCTATTTCCTCGGCGGTATGAGGCGCATGCTCAAAAACCAGAACGTCGGCCTGACCGGAATGGATGTGATCCCAGGCCTTGCCAGCGTTGACGGCAAACTGGCATTGTTTGGGACCGATCTCGCTGGCCATCTCCCTGGGGATGAGAAGCGCGGAAGCCTCGAGTTCAGAGTAAACTTGCTGCTTTCTCTGTTTGGCAAAAGCAATGAGGTCGTAGTGCTCCTCGGGCATCACGCCAGCGTGCAGCACGTACAGTCTCACCCCCGTCAGCTTGGCGAGGTAGAGCGAACTGGCCAGCCCCGACACCATTCCGTGTCCGTACATATAGCCCTTTTCATACGCTTCGATGTAGGAATGGATATCGGTTCTGCCCTTGCTGATATAATCCCGATTGACAAGCCTCTTGGTCCATTCCGGGTCATCGTGGTGCACGGCACATACCAGGCCGGTCTTCGCCGTCTGTTCGTAGATTTCGTACAGTAAGCCGTGGTCGGTCACCGCTAGGGAGCTGATGTAGGGATAAACTTCCTTCACGTGTTTTGTGTTGAAAACCTTGATGCCGATTGCCCCGTGAGCCACCAACCGCGGCACTTCCTCGGGGCTCAGACCGGCTCCGTAGAGCCCGTAGTCAACCACACTCTTCGGCTTGACCAATGCGCGCTTTGCCAGGAAGGTCTCGAGAGTTGCCGGGGCGGGCTCGTTGTTGGTCATGTCGATCACGAAAGTGATGCCACCCGCCGCCGCACATTTGCTCCCCGACTCAAAATCTTCCTTGTGAGTCATTCCTGGTTCACGGAAGTGACAGTGAGTATGCCAAATGCCGGGAAGAACGTATTTCCCTTCTGCGTCAATGGTCGCCGCAGCACTAATGCGGCAACCTCTCTGGACCGCAGCAGTGATGATCCCGTCCTGTACCGCAAGGTCGGCGAAATACCTGCCGTAGGGAGAAACGATAGTCCCGTTCTTGATGAGAAGATCCACCTTCAATGACGTTCCTTTCAGATACGAGTTCGAATTTGAGCAACGAACAAAAAACATCCCCTGAACTGATAGGGCAGTTTGATTGTACCTGTCCTTTCTAAAGGCATACAACCATATTTAATATAGATGGAATATATATCTCTACTATATATTCATGATTTTGCCTTCGATCCCAATGAGTTGCGCCGGCTTGACTCTGCAAATTGTCCCTACACAGAGGTCTGCAGTTCTCGGACGCTATTCGGTCACGTCATGGAACACCACGATCTCATTCCTAACATCGTTCTGATGAGGGCTAGCCTAAGAGGGTGGCGAGGAAGGGGATAGGAGGGCTTTACCGGTCACTTGGGCGGTGCCTCATCGGATTGCCATTCCAGCGGCTTTCTGGTGGGAATCCAGGTTCCGGCATACTCGCTGAACTCCCGCCAGAAACATCCGACTGTGACGGTTGGTCGGGCTATTTTGACACCCTCTAAGAGCTGTCGGTATTCAATAGGAAAGATCTGAGATTTGTTTTTTGGTTCCGCAGGTTCAATTTCTTCCTGATGTTTGCCCGGTGGCTCATGATGGTGCCCCTTGCAAGGCACAGAATATCGGCAATTTCCTGATTGGTTTTGCCTCCCCTGATGAGGTCCGCGACCTGCAGTTCGGTCGGAGTCAGACGGGAGTGCCTGGAAGTCGTCTTTCTGGCAAAAGGCGAAAAGATATTGTGCAGATTTGCCTGAATGATATCGAGGAACATCTGCTGCCGGGCATCCAGTTTGCCGGATCGCAGTTTTTCAAGGTAGGGATTCACCAGCTGTTCAAAATTCAACATAATGTTGTCAGCCAGATCCCGCTCATCCTGTTCCCTTTGTTTCCAGAGCACCTTTAAGGCAGTGGATATTTCGTCCAGCGTCCTCGTCTTGTCTTGGAGAAGCTCATGACGGTCAGTGATGTCTCTGGCGAACGCAAGTATCCCGAGCAGATTGCCTTCAAAGAAAAAAGGCATCTTGTATGTGTCGAAAATCCTCATGCTGTCGCCAAGTATCGTTACAGGATCGAAGGGGTTATGGATTGTATTGCCCTTCAATACCTCCTTTTCATCGTTCAAAAAACCGCGTATCCCTTTTTCGGGGTTGCCAAAGATCTGTTCGACCGGGAATCCCAGGTCGAGATTGGTTTTCCCGCGCATTTCATTCATGGTCCGGTTATGGCGCTCGCAATGGGTTTTGTTCGAGAAGATGAAGCGAAAGCTCTTGTCTTTGATGAATACACTGTCGGGAGTGCTGTCGATGATGCTCCGATAGAACTGGGCCGATTTCCTGAGGGAATCGATGGCTTGCTGTTTTAATACATCACTCAGCAGAATCAGTCCCAGAACGCCCACGCAATGAATAACCCCTTCCTCGACCCAATCTCCCAGCTGCTCGGAAGAGAGTAGAAAAAGGAATCCTGCTACCTGGCCCTTGAGGGACAACGCCAGACGCACCGCCGAGGAATAGCCGATTCTCCGCCAGGACTCTTCATCCGGCTCTTCACCGAATTGAGAAAAATCCTGTTCTTCCGTGAGGTCTGGGAGGAAAACATCGGACAGGGCGTGTGAGGATGGCAGTTGCTCCTTGGGCGACGACCTGAGAAAAGATCCCGATGGTGGCAGGCTGCCCTCAGGGTCGGAATCGTAGTGTATGAAATCGAAATCATGTTTTCTGCCTCTTTGGATCATCAGGACACAACGTTCCGCACCGGTGATGATGGCTATCTGTGTGAGAATTGACGGGACTTTTTCCGCAATACCCTGGTTGCTATTGAGGTAACGGTCTATAAGATCAAGGAGTTCTCTCTGGAAATCGGGTTTTCTGATCATGCTGTTACCGTTTCCATGGATGGGAAAGCCGTGCGTCAAAGGCAGGCGAGCTAGGCTGCAGCATTCCAAGTCCTACAGGTAGCACTGCCTTCATTCTCGTCAGGGGGCCGTTAACCGCGTTGCGGTTCATTCGGATTAGGATCTACACAGAAAAGGGCTGCTTTGAGCCTTGGAATCAGGCAGCCTACCCGAACTCAACAATATTGCTCATAATCATTAAAACAAAAACCGAAGAACCCGTCCACTGGGATGTTATCACCCGGTTGGGTGAGATCGTGCAATAGGATAGAGAACAAATCTGAAAGACCATTTTGAATTAAGCCCAGGACAAGCTGGGGTTGCAGGTAAAGTTGTCGTACTCGTGGTGCTTGCCTGCTTGGTGCTGGCCAGGAACAGGACCTTTTAGGGGCCGATGTTCCACTTTGTCCAGTGAGGGATCGGAGGCAGGGAAGTATTGGGTGACTGTTTGGCCTTGATTGGTGGGCCGTGCTGGATTCGAACCGGCGACTCTCTGCTTAAAAGGCAGATACTCTACCTCCTGAGTTAACGGCCCACCCTGTCTGCCTAAGCAGACCCATCCTCCTAACATGCCCGCTGTTCAGGTGTCAAGAAGGAATCCGGAAGGTCAGGCAGGCCCGGCAATCGCTTGCGAGGCGAGCGGGCAAACGATGCATGAGCGGCGCTGGCCAAACGGTGCGACCGTGACGGCCTGCTGGTCGAGGCGTTCCCGGATCAGTCTGGTCATCGCCACCGCTCCCGGGTTATCGCCATGGACACAGATGGTCTGCGCCCTGATGGGAATTGCGACTCCGTCATGGGAGGTGATGAGCTGGTGGGTTACCAGGGAGAGAACCCTTGCTGCAACCGTCTCCGGATCGTGGATCACGGCTCCGGCCGTGCCGCGAGGGACCAGGGTGCCCATCCTGGTATACGCCCTGTCGGCGAATGCCTCTTCCACGTACCGAATGCCCGCGGCGCGGGCCGCCTCGACCATCGGCGAATGGGCAAGACACACCATGAATAGCTCCGAGTCCACGGCGCCGATGGCCTCGGCGATGGCGGCAGCTGTGTGGATGTCGCTGGCGGCCAGATTGTACAGGGCTCCGTGGGGTTTTACGTGTTGCAGAGCGACCCCCTCAGACTGACAGATCGCCCACAGGGCACCGATCTGATAGATTGTGTCGGCTTTGATCTCGGCCGGGGTGGCACTCATCGTCCTCCTTCCAAAGCCAACGAGATCCGGGAACGAGGGGTGAGCCCCCACCGCAACGTTATACTGCCTGGCGACTCGTACCGTGCGGACCATGGTTTCGGGATCGCCGGCGTGGAAGCCGCAGGCCAGGTTGATCGAGGAGACGAACGGCATGACCTCCTCGTCATGGCCCAGACGGTAAACTCCGAAACTCTCACCCATATCGCAGTTGAGATCGATCTTCACCTTGTGGTCCTTTCCCGCCTCGGGCGATGCCTTTGTTCAAGCACCCCCGAACAGTCGGCGGCACTCCTCCACCTCGAGGAACCGTTGAATATCAAGATAGCGTTGCTCCTCCAGGCGCAAGGCGGCAAGCGCTTCCGCTTCCGACGAGCGTTCGAAGCGTACCCGGTCGCCGGGGCGGCCCTGAGCAAGAAACGGCAGAGATGGGCCAATCACTGTCGCAATTTTGGGATAGCCACCCGTGGTCTGGCGGTCGGCCATCATGACGATGGGCATGCCATGGGGCGGCACCTGAACAGCGCCTTCCGGCAGGGCGTCGGAGATGATCTCCACCCGGTCGGCATGTGGGATTTTTGGCCCCTCGAGCCGGAAGCCCATTCGATCAGCTTCGTTCGAGACGGTATAGCTGCTCTCGAAAAAGGTCTGGATGGCTTCCGCCCGGAACAGGTCGTCCTGGGGCCCGAGCATGACCTTCAACCGGATCTCGTGCTCATAGGAGGGCACCAACTCGCCCGGCAGCGCAGTTGGCCCGATTCCTGCGCTCCCCAGGCAGCCGATGGGAAGTACGTCGCCGGTCCTTAGGGCCCTTCCTCCAAATCCCCCCACCCCCGCCCGGATGTAAGTTGAGCGGCTGCCCAGGACGAGCGGTGTGTCAATCCCGCCCCTCACGGCCAGGTAGGCGCGACAACCCGTCAGGGCGTACCCCAACGCCAGCACCCCGCCTGCCGGCACCCGTACCGCAGACCAATTGGCAATTCTTACGCCATCCAGGTGCGCCGACATGTCAGCCCCGGCAATGGCGATGAGACATGCCTGCTGGAATTGAAAGACTCCCCCGAGCATGGTCAGCTCGAGCGCCGCAGCACCCCTCCGGTTGCCCGCGAGCAGGTTGGCGACGCGATAGGCATAACGGTCCATCGCCCCGGCAACCGGCATGCCATAAGCCTGATACCCCCAGCGCCCGGCATCCTGCACCGTGGAAAACCAACCGGGTGCGATGACCCTGATCATTCCCCAGCCCCCTCGCGGCAGGCGCTGACAACTTCGGGGAGAAAGAAGCCTGCTTCAACCTGGCGTGCGATTTCACGGTAGCGGTCGGCCGTGACCGGGTTGAACCGCACGTTGTCACCAGGGGAAAAAAGAAAGGGGTGAGCGGCTTCCGGCAGGAATAGTGGCACCGGGGTACGGCCGATGAGTCGCCAGCCGCCGGGGCTGTCGACGGGGTAGATCCCGGTCTGGGTGCCGGCAATGCCGACAGAACCACGGGGTACCAGGGTGCGAGGTTTTTCCAGACGCGGTGTCGCAATTCGCTCGGATAGCTCACCCAGATAGGGAAAGCCGGGGGTGAATCCCACCATATAGACCCGGTAAGACCTTGCGCGGTGGATGGTGATGACCTCTTCAGTCGTCAGTCCATGGACCTGAGCCACGTAATCCAGGTCCGGCCCGAATTCCCCGCCGTAGCAAACGGGGATCTGGATGATCCTCACCCTCTCTGAGGCCGCCACTTCCGGTTCCAGGTCCCCAGCAACGATGCGCGCAACCGCTTCGACGAGGGCCGCCCGGCTGAGAACCAGCGGATCAAAATAGACGAGCAGCGAGCAATAAGCGGGAACAACCTCGATCATCCCTTCCGGCCTTTTGCGGGAAAGCTTTTCTGCCAGGCGCTGAACCGCTGCATTGATCCGGGGAGCAATCACACGCCCCATCTCGATCACCAGCCCCCCTTCGCCGGCCGACCGCATCCTGATTGCTGGTGCGTGGTTAACCGTGGCCTGATCTCGCTCTGCCGCGCTCATGCGTCATCATCCTCATCCGGATCGTAGGCCCGTTTCCGGATTGTCACGCGCAGGAAAGCCAACACGGTCAGGAGCGCTCCCAGAAAGAAAAGGATTTCGTAGAGATACTGGCTGATCCATAACAGCCAGAGGTTTCGGCTCCGGAGTTCCTCGAGCCACTCCGACTCGAGGTTTTGCAGAGAATTCGAAAAAACCTCGAGCATGGCCGCCTCGATTTCCTGGCCCCCTTTGAGGTGATCGAGCAGCCTGAGCAGGCCATTCCTGCCGTACCGGGACCTCAGAAAATCCACGAACAGGCGACTCGCCTCATAGGCTTTGAGGAGAGCGCGGCGGTCGGCCGGGAAGGTCTTCGTCAGCTGCTGCAGAGGGATAGGGTGATGGGCCAGATTGATCCCGCTGGTTACCAATCCCTGGCCGGCAAGGATTTCCCCGAGACTGCCGCTCAGCCACTGGCAGATTCCTTCATCCAGCCACTTAGGGAGGAGTTCTGGGTCGATGTGGGCGTGAAGGACCAGGTGGCAGAGCTCATGTTCCAGGGTTTCGCGCAGCACGTAGGAATCGGAAGCAGCCCTGGAAACGAGCATGACAACGGTGTGCTGGCGGGGAACGGCAAAGGCCGAGACCAGAGGACTGCCGCTCATTTTCTCGAAGTGCTCTTTATCAGCGGTCAGCACCAACCGGGGCGGAGCTCCCAGTTGCCAGCCCAGAGTGTCTTCCACGCTCTTCTTTGCCCCGGCATACATCTGCTGTAGCTGCCTCCCCTGGACATCGAGCCCCTCTTCCCGCAGGATGAGGAGTGGTTCCAGAGCGTTCTGGGCACTGACGGCCGAGGAGCCCACGAGTGAGACCGTCGTGACCCACGCGAGGAACAGCAGGGGCGAAGCGCTCATCGGGGTTCCTACTGTTCTTTGACCAGTTTGAGCAGCTCATCCGCCGACATGCGGCCGACCATATCGCTGCCATCGAGGAGACTGCTCGCCAGGTCCCGCTTCTCCTGGTGCAGCTTGAGGATCTTCTCCTCGATAGTATTCCGGGTAACCAGGCGGTACACGGTCACCGGTCGGAGCTGGCCGATGCGATGGGCACGGTCGGAAGCCTGGTCTTCCACGGCGGGGTTCCACCAGGGGTCCATGTGGATCACATAGTCCGCGGCGGTGAGGTTGAGGCCCAGGCCGCCGGCTTTCAGGCTGATCAGGAAGAGGTCTCCCGAGCCCGCCTGGAAGGCATCAACTTCACGCTTGCGCTCCTTGGGAGGCGTACTGCCGTCGAGATAGCGGTACTTGAGGTTGCGGGCGTCCAGGTATTCCCGCAGGATCTGGAGGTGTCCCACAAACTGGCTGAAAACCAGCGCTTTATGGCGGTTTTCCAGGAGTTCCGCCACGACCTCACCGAACAGTTCCAGCTTGGCGCCCGCGAGATCGGTGGCAGGCATTACCAGCCGGGGATGGCAGCAGGCCCGCCGAAGCCTCATGATCTCGGCCAGGATCTTCAAGTGCTTCTGTCCCGCAGGGCTGTCATCCAGTTCAAGTCGTTCGAGGGCCTGCCGTCGCAGGGCTTCATAGAACGCGGTCTCTTCCGGTCCCAGTTCCACCTGCAGTACGACCTCGGTGCGCGGCGGCAGTTCTTCCAGAACCTGCGCCTTGGTGCGCCGGAGGATGAAGGGTTGCACCAGTTTTTTCAGCCGCTTGCGAGCCTCACGCCCGTCGCGGTGTTCGAGCGGGATGGCGAAGCGGGCGTTGAAGCGTTCCTGGGAACCCAGCAGACCGGGGTTGATGAAGTTGAAAAGGGTCCATAGCTCCCCCAGATGGTTTTCAATGGGGGTGCCGGTGGTAATGAGGCGCATGTTGCCGTTGAGGTTCATGGCGGCCTGGGATCGTTTGGCGGCGAAATTCTTGATGGCCTGGGCCTCGTCCAGGACGATGGTATGCCATTGGACCGAAGCCAGCAGCTCGGCCTCCTGATTGAGCAGGCCGTAGCTGACGACCAGCACGTCCATGGCGCCCAGGCTTCTGACCAGCTGTTCCCGATGGTTGCCTCCGAACGTGACCAGGTTCAGGGTGGGGGCAAAGCGGTTGGCTTCGGTAGTCCAGTTCATGCAAACGGACGTGGGTGCCACTACCAGGGCAGGACCTTCGGGGGCTCGCTGCAGGATCAGGGCTAAGGCCTGGAGAGTCTTTCCCAGCCCCATATCGTCAGCCAGGCACCCGCCCAGTCCGAGATGAGCCAGGCGTGCCAGCCAGCGATAGCCTTCCACCTGATAGTCCCGGAGTTCAGCCTTGAGGGTCGACGGGAGCTCGGGTTCCAGCTGCAGGGCGGCATGCAGGCTCGCCAGCCGGGTCTTCCAGCCGCGGTCGGCATCCAGGCGGGGGAGTTGCTCCGTGAAATCCTCGAGCGCCAACGCGGCAAGCGGATGCAGTCGCAGTTCCCGGCCTTCCCCGTCCGTATAATCAGCCAAGTCGTCCAACCGTTTGCGAAGCTCGCGGGTGAGCGCCACAAACTGTCCGTCCCCCAGAGGCAGGAAGCGGGCCCCATTCGGGCTGAGAAGTTCGAGAAGGCGCTTCATGTCAACGACGAGCTGGTCGTCGACCTGGAGTTCGCCGCCCACTTCGAACCAGTTGGCTCTGCTGCGGAGGCGCAGGCGCAGGTGGTCGAACGAGACTTCCCGGCTGACCCGGATCTTCTCTCCCTCCGGCCAGGCCAGGAGCACTCCACCATTATCCTGCAGGGGCTTGAGGTCGAGCAGGATTTGCAGGCAGCCTTCGGGATCCGCCACCTGCCACTGGCGTTCGGTTTCATCGAGCAGAGCGAGGGTGGGGCTGGCGGCTTCCACTGCCTGCGCCATCGCCTCTTCGCCCTTGAGATCGCGCCGGGTGTGCAGCAGCTTGCCCTCGATTTCCCCCATGATGTTTTCCATGCCTTTACCGGGTTTGAGATAGGGACCACTGGCCCCGAAAGGCTGAACAAACATCTCGAACCGGAAACCGGGCCCCGACGGTACGATATGGACACGCGGGGTGGGATCGGCCGCCACCTCCTCGAGATCCCGCGAGAGCCCCCCAACCGCCGAATGCACCGTTATCTGCGAGGACATGCGCGATAATGCCTCGGTCACCTCCAGTGCCGCCGATGCTGGCACGCGCAGCCCATTCTCGCCCAGAACGCGCGCAATCCGCCGGTGATGTTCGGAAAGCTGGACCACTTTAAAGCGGGTAGGAGTCTCCTGCTGCAGGACCACCCGGGCATCCCCGCTCTCCATGGAAAACCGGATGAGCAGGTCAGCGGCGTCGCGCGTGACCATGACCTCGGGCTCTCCCTTCACCACTTCCACTGGAACAGTAGGCGTTTTTGCCAGAAAGAGCAGAGGATGGCCAACCAGGGCCAACCGCAACCGGTCCATGTCAAAATGATACCGGGTGCTGTAATAGTGCCGTCCTTCGCGTTCGATGGTCGCACAGATGGCTTGATCCTGAGGGGTCAGAGCCGCCGGTTTGGGGCCGCCGCACAGCCTGCTGAGCGCGACCGCTCTCCCCTTGGACCAGGTGCCCCGCGCCGTCCGTTTCTGCTCCACCGGCTGCACCGAAAGTACTCCCCCGCTGTAATCAAGAAGCCAGGCCAGGCGCGAATCCGCAACAGGTGTGCCGCTTTCCCGCCGTTCCTCGCTGATGGCACTCAGAGCCCGCAGACTGCGTCGCCAGGGTTCCTCCACCCGGATGGTCGCCACAAACGAAGCCAGTCCCGTTTCCTGTTTGATCCGCTCGATGGCATTGCGGCGCACTGGGGTGTCTTCCTCAACCCGGCGCAGGAGTTCGGCGCATTCCAGAGCCAGCCAGCTCAGTCCCATTTCTCGCGACCGGATGAAGAGACGGCTGAGGGAATCGATCTCCGGCTGATCAAGGCGACCGTTGACCCAGTAGCGGGCGAGAATTTGAAAATAGCCATCAATGCCGGCTCCCTGCCGCTCGCTTTCGGCCAGCAGGGCATTGGCGCGCTCCGCCTCGCCAGCCTGGGAGAGCTGGACCGCCTTGAGGGCCTGATAAAGGGGCCAGAAGAGCGTGCCCTCCCGGTTGCGCGCCAGCGCTGCCTCAACCAGGTCGCTGGCCTTGCCGACGGTGGACACCGGTGGAGAGATCAGCTGAGTCAGCAGGCAGAATACCCCTTCGAAGCCTCTGAAGTAGGCACTCCGCTGCTTTAGGAAGCGTCGCAACTCCTTCAAATCGGTCGCGAAAGAGGCTGACGCGCTCCCGTATTCTCCCCGGAGGAACTGCAGCGAACCCTCCATGCCAAATGAAGAGACATTGCTGTTGACTTCCATAAGCAGCTTTGCAGCCTCTTCCAGGCGACCGCCAACCATGAGGCGGGTTGCCGCGTGAAGATACGAACCGGGGTCGTTCGCCACCGGGTTGAGGTGTCGGAACGGGGGAGAGAGAGCATAAGCCAGCGCTTCTGCATCGCTTTCCAGGGAAAACAGGGTACTGAATAGAATCAGCGGCAGGATGGTCCTCTGCAGACTCAGGGAGAGGGTCCTGAACCACGCTGCCTCGAAAGGGTTGTTGGCGACCCGGACCAGGGGCTCCGGGTCGGCATAAAACTCCTTGCACAACCCGCGCAGCTGGTCATGGGACCTGCGCAGCAGCTCGAGATCCTGTGTATAGACGGCAATTCGCAGGTTGCGCATGAGGCGGTGGCAATAGTTCGACCCCACCCCACGACCAAACCAGTAAACCGGGTCCGCCTCCTGCTGTACCACTCGGGCCATGAGCTGAAAACGGTTGGCGGCAGAGGCATTGGCAATCGCTCCGGCATTCCTGCGAGCGGTCTTGCCCCGCCCTGACCTGGGGAGCGCCGATGCAGCAGGTGGTGCCGGGGTGTTCACCGCCTCCCTGCTGCACAGTTCCACAATCCCTTCGGGACATTGGAAGTTCTTGTTCAAGAGCTTGAGGCTCTGCAGGCGATCGAGACAGGACTCGAGTGCGATAATGCTCTTCACACCACTTTCGGGAAAAGAAAGACCGGTCTGGCGAAAGCATCTGATGACCGTGCCTACTTCCACGGGTTCGTAGATGATCGAACAGAGTTGCATCAGGGCCTTTTCCAGAGGTGTCAGACGCCCGTAGACGGCCATGAGATGACTGCGGGTTTTGCTCTTCCGGTCCACTTGCATTCCTCGTTGCACAACGATAGGATCGATCCCAGCAAATCTTGATTACGTTACCTTCCGTTCCGAAAAGTTTCAAGTAAAGGGTTGAAGTGTGCATGAGTGCAGGATTCCAGATTTTCTCAAAGACTTCAGAGGACAGAGACTGTGGAGAGGATCACCTACTTGCCCATTGGCATCATTCGTTCCCCGTTCCGCGACATCGAGGGCATGCCCATTCAGCCGTTGGCAGCAAGGGGTATCGCGGGAACGGTGGAACTTGCACCCGAGTACGCACCCGGGCTGAAAGACCTGGAGGGATTTTCTCATTTGATTCTGCTCTACCATTTTCATCTCAGCAAAGGTTATTCGCTCGAGGTCAAGCCGTTTCTCGACAACCAGCCTCACGGAGTGTTCGCCACCCGAGCCCCCAAACGCCCTAATGCCATAGGATTGTCCATCGTGAGGCTCATTCGGGTCATTCACTGCAGCCTCCACATTGAAGACGTGGATATCGTTGACGGGACCCCTTTGCTGGATCTCAAGCCGTATGTGCCGGCCTTCGATGTTCACCAGGTGGCAAGGATCGGCTGGTTTGCCGGGAAGCTCGAAGAGGCGGGAAATACTCGGGCCGATGGAAGATTCCGATAGCCTGGCGGGACGCTCCCTTCCTTTACCTCAGCCCGGGTCCGCTGCCAACCATCGCCACTTTTCACTTTTCTCGGCGAGGATGGGTGTGCTATACAAGCAAGGTGCTTGACAGCAGGCAAGGCTTCGTTTACATAGTCGGTCACTTTGCGTCCCCATCGTCTAGCCCGGTCCAGGACACCGGCCTTTCACGCCGGCAACACCGGTTCAAATCCGGTTGGGGACGCCAGAAAATAAGGGGTTGCGAGATCGTTCGCAGCCCTTGTTTAGTTTTAGGATACCGGTTGGGGTACCGACGCTTTCCAGTTGGTACCCTTTCTGATCGGATGGATTGCCTTCTCTGAGACATTATTAGCGGATCGGTAAGATGGGCACAGTATCACAGGAAGAATTGGACCAAGTCATTGACGGCTTGGATGAGATCATTGGAAGCCAAGGAAGTGGACAAGGATTGCCAGGCTATGCCACTCGATAGCCCCCCGCTGGCTCCGCTATGCTCGAGACCACCGGGGAACAGTCAGGAAGCTGGGTCCACATTGCAATGGCCCTGTGTGCGCCTCAAACACCCATTCTGGAATTGAGTGTGGCCGAACCTCCTCACGACTCCGCAAGCGACGCACTCCCCTTCATCCCATACGGGATCGCTTAATGGCTTAACCTTCGACATCCGGAAAAAAGCGCAGCACCCTGAGTATTACAGCACGGTCAAATAGGTAGCCCGGGTGCTGCCTTTGTTGTGATACAATACTTCAGGATACTCTGGAACAGGATGAATCTTGCCAACATCATCAGCAAATCGGTCATTTGAGCTGCTGTCCTGCCTCACTGAGGAATTGCTATGGTTGACGAGTACGAGTGGCAAACCAGAAGGGATCGCATTAACAAGAAGCTGCAATCGTTGAAGCCTGCATGGAAGGTCATCAAGTATGTAAGTGGCCTGGATGTTTCTGCTCTCAATGGTCATGCCGTTGAGGAATATCCCACCGCCAACGGTCCGGCCGACTATGCGCTGTTTGTTAAAGGCCGGCTGCTGGGCATCCTCGAGGCGAAAAGGGTCAAGGTCGGTCCGCAAAATGTCCTCGAACAGGCCAAGCGTTACTCGAAGGGAACTTATGGCGGCTGCGGCAACTGGGAGGGTTATCGGGTCCCTTTTCTTTATGCGTCCAACGGTGAGGTCATCTGGTTCATCGATGTGCGCAACGCCAGGAATCTTTCCCGGAGGCTCTCATCCTTCCACACTGCCGATGCCATGACAGAACTCTTTAAAAGCGATCCGGCGGGGGGCTTTCAAACGCTCGCGGCCGACCCGATCCGTATCCAGAACCTGCGCTATTATCAAGAGGAGGCCATCCACGCGGTGGAAGCGGCCATGGCCAAAGGCAAGCGGGCCATGCTGCTGGCCATGGCGACCGGAACCGGCAAGACCTTCACCATGGTGTCGCTCTGCTACCGACTCCTGAAGGCCAAAGCCGCCCGCCGAATCCTCTTTCTCGTCGACCGTCGCGCGCTGGCGGCTCAGGCAGTGCGCGAGTTTGCCTCTTTCCTCACCCCATCCGGCGGCAAATTCGACAAGGAGTACGAAGTCTACAGCCAGAGGTTCCAGAAGGAGGATTTCGACGAGGACAAACCTTACGACCCGAAGCTCCTGCCCACCGAATATCTGACCTCACCGCAGCCGTCTCATACCTTCGTCTATGTTTCGACCATCCAGCGAATGGCGGTCAATCTGTTCGGCTGGCAGGGGGCCTTTCCTCAAAGCCAAAATGATCCGGACCTCGAGGACGATGCGGGTGAGCTGGATATTCCCATCCACGCCTTTGACGTCATCATCGCCGATGAATGCCACCGGGGCTACACGGCCAGAGAAACCGCCGTATGGCGCGAGGTTCTCAACTACTTCGACGCCGTTAAAATCGGACTCACCGCCACCCCTGCCGCCCATACGCTATCGCTCTTCAACGAGGTTGTCTACCGTTACACCACGGAACAGGCGATTCAGGACGGTTTCCTGGTGGACTATGAGGTCGTCAGGATCAAATCCAAGATCCGCCTCGAGGGGGTTTTCCTCAAACCGGGCGAGCAGGTCGGGGTGGTCGATACCGAAACCGGCGAGGAGGTCTACGACCAGCTCGAGGACGAGAGGGAGTTCGCCACTGAAGAGATCGAACAGAAGGTTACGGCACCGGAGAGCAATCGCCGAATCATCCAGGAAGTCGCCCGCCATGCCTACCGGCACCAGGAGGAAACGGGGCGCTTCCCCAAGATCCTCATCTTTGCCGTGAACGACCTGCCGCACACCTCCCACTGCGATCAGCTGGTGCGGCTCTGCCGCGAGGAATTCGGGCAGGGCGACGCTTTCGTCCAGAAGATCACCGGCAGCCCCAGCGTTGACCGCCCCCTGCAGAAGATCCGTGAATTCCGGAACCGTCCCAACCCGAAAGTGGTGGTGACGGTGGACATGCTCAGCACCGGCGTGGACATTCCGCCGCTCGAATTTGTCGTCTTCCTGCGACCGGTCAAGTCCCGAATTCTCTGGATCCAGATGCTGGGCCGGGCAACCCGGCGCTGCCCGGACATCCACAAAACCCATTTCACCATCTTCGACTGCTTCGACGGCACGCTGATCGAGTATTTCAAGAATACCACGGACTTTCGGGTCGAGCTCCCCTCGAAAGACCCCATCTCCCTCGAAACGGTCATCGAGAACATTTACCAGAATGTTGACCGGGATTATTTTGTGAAGGTTCTCATCAGGCGCCTGCGCCGCATCGAAAGGGATATGAGCGGTGAAGCCCGCGAACAGTTTGCCCGCTATCTTGCCGACGGCGATGTGGGAAAGTTCGCCGGCGAACTGACGAAGCGGTTCCGGGACGACTTCATCAACACCCTGCAGCTCCTTCGAGACAAGGATTTTCAGCAGCTCCTCGAGGATTATCCGCGAGCCAGACGGAGCTTTCTCGTGGGCTACGAAGTGGCCGATGAGGTGTCCTCCGAGGTGATGATTCATGCCGGCAGCGCCTATCAGAAGCCCGAGGACTATCTGGAGTCCTTTTCGCGGTTCGTGCAGGAACAGAGCACCGAGATCGAAGCGCTCCGGGTTCTGCTCGAGCGCCCGTCCGGGTGGCGCCCGGAAGTCCTCGAGGAACTGCGCCGCAAGCTCCAGTCCCATGACTTCCCGGAAAAGGAGCTTCAAAAAGCCCACAAACTGGTCTACGGCAAGGATCTGGCGGATATCATCTCGATGGTGAAGCGGGCGGTCGCCAGGGAAGCCCCGCTCTACACCGCTTCGGAACGAGTGGACCGGGCCCTTTCCCGGGTCACGGCGGGCAGGAGCTTCACTGCCGAGCAAGAGGAGTGGCTGGATTTCATCCGCCAGCACCTCATCGAAAACCTCACCCTCGAAATGGACGATTTCGAGGTGATGCCGATCTTCGAGCGGCAAGGCGGCCGAGGCAGGGCAAGAAAAATATTCCGGGAGACTCTGGAATCGCTCATAACCCAGATCAACAGCGCGATGGCCGCGTGATGAAGCATAGAAGATGAGGGATTGATTTGACCGACGTTGTCAATAAACTCTGGGGCTTTTGCCACACGTTGCGCCACGACGGCATCGACTACGGCGATTACATCGAGCAGCTCACCTATCTGCTGTTTCTAAAAATGGCCGATGAAAAGGGGGTTGCCATCCCCCCTGCCTTCAACTGGGAAAGCCTCAAGAAAGAATCCGGCCAGGCGCTGCTCGACCAGTATGCGGATACCCTGAAAACCCTGCGTGAGAAACCGGGCCTGCTCGGCGATATCTTTACCCAGGCCATGCCCCGCTTCAACAACGCCGTGAACCTCAAGCGGCTGATCACGCTCATCGACGATGAAGAATGGACGGCCATGGACGTGGACGTCAAGGGCGCCGCCTTCGAGGGTCTCCTGGAAAAATCGGCAAGCGAGGGCAAAAAGGGTGCCGGCCAGTACTTTACCCCGCGCGAGCTGATCAAAGCCATCGTCAGGGTGATGAAGCCGGACCCGCGCCCTGATCCGGAGTTCACCATCTGCGATCCCGCCTGCGGCACCGGCGGGTTTCTCATGTGTGCCTACGAATGGCTGATGGAAGAGACTCATGGTGCTTTGGACCGGAAGATCATCGAGCGCCTTCGGACCCGGACCTATTTGGGCCAGGAACTGGTCCCCCGCCCCCGGCGCCTGGCCCTCATGAACCTTTTCCTGCATGGACTCGAAGCCAGGATCTATTTCGGCGACGCGATCTACGAACCGGACCGGGGCGAGCGCTATTCGTGCGTGCTCACCAATCCCCCCTTCGGCACCAAGGGAGCCAACCAGGCGCCCGACCGGGACGACTTCACCATCACCACCAGCAACAAGCAGCTCAACTTCGTGCAGCACTGCGTGAACATTCTCAAGCCCGGCGGCCGGGCCGCCATTGTACTTCCCGACAATTGCCTCTTCGAAGGCAAAGCGGGTGAGGTCTTCGAAATCCTCATGCAGGATTGCAATCTTCACACCGTCCTGCGCCTGCCTCGCGGCACTTTCACCCCCTACAGCCAGGGCGTAAAAGCCAACGTCATCTTCTTCCAGAAAGGCTTTGGCACGGAAAACACGTGGATCTTCGACGCCCGCTCGAACGTGCCCGGCATCACCAAGAAAGAACGCCCCCTCACCGCCGCCCATTTCGCCGAGTTCGAAGCCTGCTACGGCACCGATCCCAACGGCCGCAGCGACCGCAGCGATCTCGGAGTCGACGGGCGCTTTCGCAAATTCCACCTGAGCGAGATCAAGGAACGCGACCACAAACTGGACATCACCTGGCTCAAGGACGACTCCCTCGAAGACGCCAACGAGCTGCCGGACCCGGAGGTGCTGGTCGCCGAGGCCATTACGGAATTGGAGGCGGTAGTGGATGATTTGAGGGATATATTGGCATTGGTCGAGTCTAATGGAGAGAGTCTTTAGAGGATGCGCCACATAGATATGGGTCCGACACCCGCCCGTCATGCCCGCGAAGGCGGGCATCCAGGCTTTTCTTCTGTATTCCCGCCAAAGCTTGCCCGCACAATCTTTAGGTGGGGAACATGCGGGAATGACATCCTACCACAAAGGTCACTTTTTATTGTGGAGCTGTATTAGGTGGAACTGCTGCCTTTTGGATGGACACAGGTACTGTTGGGGGATGTTGCCGAAATAATCATGGGACAATCTCCCCCGTCTTCAACCTACAACACTCAGGGTAGAGGACTACCTTTCTTTCAGGGTAAAGCAGAATTTGGCAGGTACACGCCGACCGCCGTCAAGTATTGCTCTCTTCCTCAAAAGATCGCGGAAAAAGACGATGTTCTTATTTCTGTCAGAGCACCAGTTGGACCTACAAATCTTTGCATGGAGAGGTCATGCATAGGGAGAGGTCTAGCCGCGATCAGGTCTAATGGCACGACACTTTCAAAATATGTTCTCTATTACATACGCAGCATAGAGCCTTGGCTGTCTGAACAGGGTACCGGGAGTACCTTTGCAGCGATTTCAAGAAAACATCTTGAACAAATAGGTATTGCACTCGCACCCCTGAATGAACAACACCGCATCGCCGCAAAGCTGGAGGAACTGCTGGCAAAAGTCGATAAATGCATAGAGCGGCTGGAAAGAATACCAGCCATCCTGAAGCGTTTTCGGTCTGCTATCTTAACTGCCGCATTTACAGGTCAACTTACAGCTGATTGGCGTGCTTACAACACGGCACAGGAGTCCAGCAGAGAGCTTCTCAACAGAATTATCGAGCCCAGACTTGATGATAAGGATACCACGATAGACTCCAAAAGGAGGCGAGAACTTCATAAAGATCTGAACGGCGCCTTCAGAGCTCAGTCAACACGGAATGAATTACCTGATACTTGGATTATGTGTCAGATACGAGATATTGGGGAGGTTTGCAATGGAAGTACTCCCTCCAGGAAGAAGCCGGAATATTGGCAGGGAGATATCCCCTGGGTCAGTTCCGGGGAAGTGAGAAACAATCTGATCGAATCGTCAAGAGAGCGAATTACGGACCTTGGTTACCGAGCTAGTTCAGTGAGGATCTTGCCCATGGGGACAGTCCTCTTGGCTATGATTGGGGAAGGAAAGACCCGCGGCCAATCAGCGATATTGCGTATTCCTGCGACTATTAACCAGAACATTGCCGCAATTGTTCCAAAACTCGACCTTGTTGATTCCCAATTTCTCTGGTACTGGCTGCAGTATCAGTATGAATCCAACCGGCAAGTTGGGAGTGGTTCCGGACCTCAAGCACTTAACTGTCAAAGGGTTAGAGAGCTGCCAGTCACTGTTTCCCCTCTTGCTGAGCAGAGAGAAATAATCTCAAAGATCAAAGCATTTACAAGAGCCCTCGACATTATCGAAGCGCGCCATCAAAAAGCCAAAGCCGTTGTGGACAAGCTCACCCAATCGATCCTCGCCAAAGCTTTTCGGGGAGAGCTCGTGCCCCAGGACCCCAACGACGAACCGGCCTCGGAGCTTCTCAAAAGAATTCGGGAAGAGCGGGCCGGGAGTCAGGAGACCACCGGGAACGGGCAGAACAATAGGCCAAGAAACCGCAACCGGCGAAAGGGGAAGGCCTGAAGCCATGGGAAAGCGGATTACGGAGATGCCCGAGGGCGAGCGGCCCCGGGAGAAGCTTTTGAGCAAAGGCGCGGCAGCGCTCTCCGATGTCGAGCTCGTCGCCATCCTTCTGGGCAGCGGCACCAAAACCCATGATGTCTTCACGGTGGCAGGCCAGATCCTCAAGGCCCTGGACCAGGGCGACACGCACCCGGATGTGAAGGAGCTGCAGCAGATCGAAGGAGTGGGACCGGCCAAAGCGGCGCTGATCGCCGCCGCGCTCGAATTCACCAGACGCCGCATCCGCCCGGAGGGGCTCAGGATTTCCTTCCCGCCCGAGGTGCTCCCCCTCATCCACCACCTGGCCGACCGCAAGCAGGAACACTTCCTGTGCATCTCGCTCAATGGGGCCAATGAAGTGATTGCGGTGCGCACGGTATCCGTCGGTCTGGTGGATAAGACTCCTGTCCATCCCCGCGAAGTATTTGCCGACCCCATTACCGACCGCGCTTCGGCGGTGATTGTGGCCCACAATCACCCCACCGGGAACCTCATGCCGAGCAGGGAAGACCTCGATATGACCAGAACCCTCAAAGGAGCCGGGGAAACCCTCGGCATCAAGCTGCTCGACCACATCATTTTCAACCAGAAATGCTATTACAGCCTGCTCGAGCATGAGGAGCTCTAATAACCCTGGAAAC
>JAXGXP010000002.1:0-1202816 GCA_040772705.1 Syntrophobacteraceae bacterium | reverse complement strand
CATCCTACCGGGAGGGTACCCCACGCACGGTGCTTGAGGCATTGGCGACGGCGCGTGCGGTAATAACGACCGATGCGCCGGGGTGTAGGGAAACCGTAAGTCTACCGGTGAATTTGTCCTTTGGGAGAGCTGAAGGTGGTTCATGGAATTTGAAGATCGGTCGCAACGGTATTTTGGTGCCAGTGAAAGATGCTCGGTCACTCGCGGAGGCAATGGAATATTTTTTTAAACATCCAAAGCAAATTACGGTGATGGGAAACGAGAGTCGAGCTTATGCCGAACATAGATACGATGTCAACAAAGTGAACGCTCTAATACTAGACCAAATGGGAATAATGTAGTGATGCTTGACAATGGCTTTGACTTAATGCCATTGGCTCAGTTTTTCCCTCCGGGGAGCCTTGAACCATGCTAATGAAATGTGAAAACATGATTTTTATGCTCAATTTACAGAAGAAAGAAAATGGCACAATCCTGAAAATTGTGTGCCAATCCCCTCAAAGGAAGAGGGAAGAAGGTTTACCCTTCCCGTCATTCTTTCCCTTATCCCGCTGTGCACCACAACAACATGCTCTCAACCGCTCTTCATTCAGGAGGCTCCTCACTGCTGGCTTTTTCGCCATTCTTTAATGCTGTAATTGAGTCGTTTTACCCCATAATCGTTGGCATCACGGGGGTTCAATGTCAACTCGATTGGTCCCGTTGATTCCACTGGTGCTTCCTGCCCCGCTAGGATGGAGAGACTATAGCTTCCATCCACCATTACTTCACCCTCCCTTTCCTCCCATCTCCTTACCTGAATTCGATAGCGCAGTCTTTCTGGCCGCTTAAAATGGGCCTCATAGAACGGGATCAATTCCTTGATGGGTCTCCCATTTTCAATAGCGTCGTCTTCAAAGAAGGGCAAGAATGCGGCGGGATCTTTGGCTTCGTAGGCAATGCTGAAGCGTTTGATAAATTCGCGGATTTTCCGCTCTACGTCCACGGAATCTTGTTCTTTCAACGCCATCAGTGCCTGGGTTGTTGCGACAGGGATTTCTTGCAGGGCCTTTGTTCCTGTAAAATGCCGCTCGGTTTGCCACCGGAGGGAGCCGATCAAATCAAACACCAAGATCATGAGCAAGAATAGTGCGAAGAAAGCGGTAAAAGGCCAGATCCGGCGCCATTTGTGCCACCCCCTGACCGTTAGCGAACCTCCTTTAATAATCTTTTCTTCACTCCAAATATGTCTTGTCAGGTTCTGATCATAGCTTTGGCGCAACATATCGTTACTCAAGACTTCGTAGGAATGTTGAATATTGCGAAAGCGCTCGGCCGCCCGCGGGTCATCCTGGTTAATGTCGGGATGGCAGGATAAACTCAGTCGGCGAAACGCCTGTTTGATTTCCTGAGGGCTGGCTGAGGGATTGATGCCCAGGATCTCGTAATAGGTCTGTTCGTAAGGGAAGAGATTTATAATCCGGGCAATCAGTTGCAGACGTTCCAGGAAATAGTCGGGAGGAATGCGGGATGATATACAGCGTTCCGTAATGGAAACATCGTTGGGGGTTGCAACAACAGACATCTTGCGACACAGCCGCTGGACCTCCTTGAGCAGCACCGAGTCGGCAACGATCTTAATGATGAGGTGGTGTGGGTTCTCTTCGGTGGCCACAAGATGAACAAGGGTCTGCAAAGGACTACGGTGCATGCCACTCAAGTAAATCCACCTCATCAAGCCAGTAGTCACCAGCGATCTTATTGTCAAACATCAAGCTCTCATTTCGCATAACTTGAAGTAAGAGCGCCTCACAACCAGCGGGAACCATTACTGTATGCTCTTCTCTGTCCCACGGCGTCCTTTTCAGCAGAGCATTACTTTTCACATTCAAGCCCTGGCATCCGTAGCCACTGATATTGAGATATACCCCCTGATCCGAGGTGAGTCCCTTGCTTTTCCGGGCAAAGCGCAAGCGATAGACCTTCGCCGGTTCTACCGGGACAATCTGATAAATAAGGCCGGAGTTGATATTCTTCGTGCCCATAAAGCGGAGGTGCAAGCAATAACCACCATCAAACGGGTCTTCGGTTGCCCGCTCGACCAGTACATCGGGATTTCCTAGAGGGTACCAGCCAAATCCCTTGTTGGTAAACTCCGTCTCGAACCCTCCATCATAGACCGTGTGTTTGCCATCGTCGCGCCACGTTGCCCATACTTCTTTGGCTTCGATCAGCCGGCCTCTGGCCATGAGAAACTGGCAGAATTCAAGCCGTAGTGATCTGGCAGGCGGGAAAGTACTCGCTGCCATTTTCCGCCATAAGACTACTGCCGCCTCCTCTTCCCTGGCTTTCATGAGTTCCGTCAAGAAGACCACTTTGTTTTCGTCGGCTACGCGGGAAACCACGGTTTGTGAGTCACCCCAGAAACCTTTAGCCAGAAAGCAAGCTTCGGTTCTACGGAGGGGCAAGCGTTTGAGGATGAAGTTGAAAGCCGCCGCAAAGAGCGCCTCTTCTCCCAGATCGCGTGCCAGCAAAAGTTCCTGCCATTTCCAGGTGCTTATGTGGGCTATAGAAGGGGAAATTGCGTTAAGGATCCGGAGGGCTTCATCGTCATGGCCTCCTGCCAGCTCAACTTTGGCCAAATTCATCCAGGCATCAATCATCAGAGGCTTTCTCATGATAGCCTGCCGATACCTTGCTGCCGCCGCTTGGGGATCAAGATCCACGTAGTAGGCAAGATTCCCATGCAACAGCCATGCGTCGGCAAAGGGCTTGCTCAGCGAAAAATGGTCCTGGAGAAACTCAAGATCCCTTGCAGCCAGGCGATTGGTACTCACACCATACCACCACAAGGCCCCAGTCAGGGAGATGAGGAGCAAAATCAAAAAGGCTCTGAACAAGCTGCTGAACAAGGAAACACCCGCATAGCTTATGAACGGCGGGCGGTCTGTTCTCCGCCTGGCTCCGAGGGTATCTCGGGCAGTCTCTCCCCGTCAGATCCATAGGCGGGGTGGTAATAGGAATGATAATATCGGTAATACCGAGAGTAATAACCGCCGTAGTGATACCCGAGATCGAGTTTATTGACGATCGTTCCCAGAAGATGCCCACCCACATTAAAGAGGCTTCTCCGGAAAATGCGCAGTGCCTCGCGATGAGTTTGACCCAGATTGCTAACCAGTATTACGCCATCAACAGTGTTCCCTAGCACGAGAACATCGGCGAAGCCACACGCTGGAGGCGAGTCGATAATGACACGGTCGTATAATTTATCAATTGCAGCCAGGAATCCCTGCATCTTATTGGAGGCCAGCAGTTCTGCCGGGTTGGGCGGCATGGGGCCAGCGGATATGAAGTGTAGTTTTTGGTGGTCGGTCTTCTGGATCACTTCTTCCATGGTGCACATTCCGGAAAGTAGGTGACTCAAGCCTCTGCGACGGTGTCGGCTGCCGCTCTTGCCGTTGGCATTGAAAATCCGATGCAACCGGGGCCTTCTGAGATCAGCATCAATAAGCAATACTCGTTCATCAGATGAAGCAAAGGCTAGCGCCAGGTTGGTGGCAATAGTGCTTTTTCCTTCCGAAGGACTGGTACTGGTCACGAGTATCATTTTGGGAGGGCGGTTCGTGGCGCTTGACAATTGAATCGACACTCTGGTGGTTCGAATGGCTTCGGAAAAGGCGGCGCGAGGTTTGCTCAGCACCAGGGTATCCAGGTCGTTTGCCTCTTCCACAGTCGCCAGAGGCAGCACTCCAACCACCGGAATCCCAAAACGCTCCGAAATCTCATCAACCCGTTTCACGGTATTGTCAAGATATTCCAAGAAAAAAGCCAAGCCAACACCTCCCACAAATCCAAGCACCAAGGCCAGCAACAGATTCATCTTGATGTTCGGCTTGTAGGGTTTCAGGGGAAGCAGCGCATAATCGACGATCTGCACATTACCAAGGTCTGTTCCAACTTTGGCATCGATTTCCTTCGATCGCTCCATAAGGCTCTGGTGGATGAACTTGTTGGTCTCAACCTCGCGTTCAAGGATCTTGTATTCAGTAGCCTGATTGTTTAAATTCAAAGCCTGATTCTTCATCTCTTCGGCTTTTTCAGTCAGCGATGACTCCTTTGTCTGCGCACTGAGAAAGTCGTTCTTGATTGTTGCCAGGATTCGGCCTTCTTCTGCGCTGATGCGCCGCTCAAAATCCTGCATTTTGGCCTTAAGGTTTTTCAGCTTTGGATAATCGTCCTTAAAGGTCGAATAATTCTCCTGATATTGGGCCTCAACCTTGGCCAGTTCCTGGCGCAAATTCTGAATCAATAGGTTTTCTGTGACAATGGACTGGGAATTGATATTCTCTGAAGTTGCCTGCTTGAAGAGCGATTCCTTGGCGATTCGGTCCGCCTGTGCCGCCGCCAGCGCGCTGTTCATCTCCTCGAGCTGGCGATAAATGATATTCAAATTGGAATTGAGAGAGACAATGCCAGCTTTCTGGGCGAACTCATTGAGTTGCTTTTCCGCTCTTTCGAGATTGATGCGTGCAATATCTATCTGTTTCTCAAGTTGGATGCGGGCGGAAGCGGCCGCATCGAGCCTTTTATCCATCTGCCAGGCGATGAATTCTTTGATGTGGGCATTCACAACATCGCGAGTGAGAGTCGGATCGGTATTGCTGAACGAGAGGGAAATGATGGTAGTATCCCGCTCAGGCACTACTTCGAGGTTCTTGAAGTATACCTTCTCAACTTCTTGCTGGAGCCGTAGCCTTGGTAACGTGGGGTCGGCCTCTGCTTCTCGCTGCCGACTTGACTGAAAAACATCGGACATAAGAGATTTCAACCAACTGACGATGCCTGTCGTCTGCCCATCCTCACCTTGCTCTCTCAGTTCGGAGTTGAAAGAGGGCTTCTCTTCCAGGCGAAGCTTTTCGATAATCCGGCGGACCAGCGACTGGCTCTGCAATAGCTTAACATTAGTCAGGATGTGTTCTCTGAGTTGCGAGTTTATACTGCCACTGGAGAGATCCTCAAACTTGGTCACTTTAGGTGTCTGCATACTCAATTCCACCCGACCGGTAGCTCTAAAGACAGGTTTCATGCTGAGGGTTAGAATGAGCGTGAGAATGAAAACACCGCTGACAAAAGTGAGGACGACCCATTTGTGGCGAAGGATGATATCAAGGTAATCGCGCAGATCGGCAGAATCATCAAAATCTGGAACGGTCTCGCGAACTTCGGTGCTGGGCAAATGCGGAGGGGAAGCAGGAGCAGGCAGGTCCATGTTCGGTGACGCTACGCTGTCTGAGGATTTTTTCATGAATTAGCCTCATTCAAAAGGTGATATATCTCGCATCTCAATAAATGCTGGCAGGGGCAAGACGATGACTGTCCCTTAAAACTTCCGCACCGAATCAGCTTGCTGATGGCTGGAACAGCCTCACCGTCCTCATCCCTACCTATCAGGAAACGGACTCAAATATCAATATGAAAAAGGGTCGAAGCGCATATTATTTTCCCTTGACACCGTCGAGCAAGATCTTCTAAAAGGAAACACACGGGAGTACACTGCTTGGCTGAACATTATTAGTTTTTTTATGGTTTTTTACCGAACTGATTCATTTCATACAACAAGGAGGGAAAGCAACATGAAGCGCATTTCAAGGGCAATGGTACTCGTTTTGGCAACGCTCATGGTCCTTCAACCCGTTCTGTCATGGGCTGGCAGCGGGGCGCGAGTCATTCCGCAGGGCAAGGTGAGCATCCTCGAAGAAGGTAAGGAAGTCACCCAGTTTCAGTCGGAATTGCCCCTGCCGGAAGGGACTTTGATGCTGTGCAAGGGCATCTGCCTGGTGCAAACCCAGAGCGTTCAGCTGGTTGCCCAGGATCAGGCCGTGTTTGCGCTGGCTGAGGGTAAGTCGCGGTGGGATTTGACGGTCAAGTCAGGACAGGTTGACTTCACCATCCGGCCCGACGGCAAGCCCATTTCCTTCCATACTCCGCATGACACCATTCCCATGGAGAGGGCTATCATGCCGGCCAGCGGTACAGCGATGGTCAAAGGTTCCATCCAGGTCACGGAGAGTGAATCGCTCCTGAGCATCCATGAAGGCACCATGCAGGTGATGAGTCCCGACGGAACGATGCTGGTAGAGCCGGGACAGGGTCTTCGCCTAGCGGCGGCGGGAACAACTGCTGCCGGCGCCAAGAGTGGCTCAACAGGAACCGGTGATGATACTCTAACGATAGGAGGCATCACCGCCAAGAAGACGACATGGGCGCTTGGTGCTGCCGGAGTGGCCGCGATCGGTCTCGGGTTAGGCCTGGGATTTGGGCTGAGTGGCGGTGACGATGACGAAAAACCGGCCAGCCCTAAGTAAATAATCAGCAATTCTCTGCTTGGTAAAAAAACCCCTTTTTCCGAAAAGGGGTTTTTTTGTGCCCGACTCTGAGCGACATCCAACGGGTCTGGTTTTTGGGGCAGTGAAGATGGGAGGAGTGAACCGTGAAGCAAATTCCGCTGGCGGAAAGGATCATTTTTGCACTCGATGTCGAGTCGCCCCAGGTGGCCAAGGAGTGGGTCCAGCGGCTGGAATCGCACATCAAGTTCTACAAGGTGGGACTGCAGCTCTTTCTTGCCGGATGGTTCCCCATCGTTGAATGGATCGCATCGCGTAACCACAAGGTGATGGTGGACCTGAAGTTCTTCGATGTTCCGGAAACGGTCAAGCTGGCAATGATGCAACTGCGAGGCAGAGGCATAACCTTTGCCACGGTTCACGGCAACGACCCGATTTTGCGTGCGGCGGCGGCAGCCAAAGATGAAGTCAAGCTGCTGGCCGTAACCGTTTTGACCAGTTTCGGGCAGGAGGATATGGAGGAAATCTTTGGAGGCCCGGTGAACCTCGCTGATCTGGTGTATCGAAGGGCGAGGCGGGCTCTCGCTCTGGGATGTGACGGTGTCGTTTCCTCAGGATTGGAAGTTCCGCGACTGAGAAGGGAACTGGGCGACCGGTTCCTGGTGGTTACACCGGGAATTCGGCCCGGCAGCAACCGGGAAATCGACCTGGACGATCAGAAGCGGATCGTTACCGCCGGGAGAGCCATCGCCAATGGCGCCGACCACATCGTGGTGGGACGCCCCATCAGCACTGCCAGCGACCCGCTCAGGGCGGTCGAAGCGATGCAGAAGGAAATCGTGGAGTCGTTGCCGAGCGAATAGGGAATCTTGAGTATGTGGCTTCGAAAATCCTGACCGAATAAAAACGTCCTATGGGTTGCACTCAGTGCTCGACATGTGAATGTTTTTTCAATATCATATCAGGGTATGTTCCGAGAGTTTGCCCCTGCGCTCATTGAATCTGAAACATTGTAGGTAAAGGAGTCGAAAATGCCAGAGTTCAAGTATCAAGAACCGTTTCCCCAGTCCAAGGATGACACGAAATACCGCCTGCTGACTAAGGATTATGTTTCTACGGCGAATTTTGACGGCCAGGAGATCCTCAAGGTGGACCCGGAAGGCCTTGCCTTTCTGGCCAACAGTGCCATGCGGGATGTTTCCTTCCTGCTCCGCCCCACGCACCTGGAAAAGGTGGCGGCAATCCTGACCGACCCGGAATCCTCCGCCAACGACCGGGGAGTCGCGGTTGCGTTGCTGAGAAATGCGGAAGTTGCTGCCGAGGGGGTGCTGCCCCTTTGCCAGGACACCGGCACGGCCACCATCGTCGGGAAAAAAGGGCAGCAGGTCTGGACTGGAGCCAATGACGAGGAATTTCTGAGCAAGGGTGTCCACAAGACCTATACGGAAGAAAACCTTCGGTATTCCCAGACCATCCCGCTCAACCTGTACGATGAGATCAACTCCGGCACCAACATGCCCGCACAGATCGATCTTTATGCAACTCAGGGGGCGGAATACAAATTTCTATTCGTAGCCAAGGGTGGCGGTTCCGCCAACAAATCCATGCTTTATCAAGAAACCAAGGCGCTTTTGAATCCGGCGAGCCTTGAAAAGTTCCTGGTGGAAAAAATGAAGAGCCTCGGAACGGCAGCATGTCCACCCTATCATCTGGCCTTTGTCATTGGCGGAACCTCGGCGGAAGGGTGCCTCAAGACCGTTAAGCTCGCCAGTGCCGGCTACCTCGACAACCTTCCTACGAAGGGTAATGAAGGCGGACAGGCCTTCCGCGATCTGGAGATGGAAGAAAAGATCATGCAGGCTGCCAATAAGAGCGGTTATGGGGCTCAGTTTGGCGGCAAGCACTTTGTCCTGGATGTGCGCATCGTTCGCATGCCCCGCCATGGCGCTTCCTGCCCGGTGGCCATGGGCGTTTCCTGCTCGGCCGACCGGAACATCAAGGCGAAGATCAATAAAGACGGCATCTGGTTGGAAGAAATGGAGCGCAAGCCCGGTCGGTTCATTCCCGACAAATATCGTGGCAAACACGAGCATGGCGTGATCAAGATTGATCTGAATCGCCCGATGAAAGAAATCCTGGCGGAGCTTACAAAATATCCGGTCACCACCCAGCTTTCGCTTTCCGGGACCCTCATCGTGGGACGCGATATCGCCCATGCCAAGCTTAAAGAGCGGCTTGACAAGGGTGAAGGAATGCCCCAGTACATGAAGGACCATCCCATCTACTACGCTGGTCCGGCCAAGACTCCCAAGGGCATGCCATCGGGTTCCTTCGGCCCCACGACGGCCGGTCGAATGGATTCCTACGTGGATCTGTTCCAGGCCAATAGCGGTTCCATGATCATGATTGCCAAGGGTAACCGCAGCCAGCAGGTGACCGATGCCTGCAAGAAACATGGTGGGTTCTACCTGGGTTCCATCGGCGGCCCGGCGGCCCTTCTGGCCAAAGAAAACATCAAGAAGGTCGAGGTGCTCGAATACCCGGAACTGGGTATGGAAGCCATCTGGAAGATCGAAGTCGAAGACTTCCCTGCCTTCATCCTGGTGGATGATAAGGGGAACGACTTCTTCAAGCAGATCGCCTGCTAAGGGTTGATGTCGGACAACTCCCGAGTCATGAGGATAAGCCCTGGATCGTTGGTCCGGGGCTTGTTTGTTCCATGGGTGCCAGGACCGAAGCGGAATCCCTGGACAGGGCCGTAAATGAACGGATTGGATTGGTTCCTGCTTGCTGTCGGCATTTTTTGTCTGGTCCGCGGCCTTCTTCGCGGAGCAATCTCACAACTCTTTGGGATCGCCGGGGTCATTGGCGGTTTCCTACTGGCGGCCCATTCCTATGAATCTCTGGCGCGCCAGCTTTCCGCCCTCTTTCCAGGCCTTCCAGGAGCGGCGGCTATCGGCTTCCTCGCTATCTTCCTGCTGACCTGGTTTTGCGTGGGAGTGACCGGCTACTGGACCGGAAAGCTGCTGCGCCGCACGGGTTTGGGATTCCTCGACCGGCTTCTGGGGGGGATGGTAGGGCTCACCAAGGCCCTGCTGCTGGCTATCCTGAGTATCACACTCCTCACCTTTATCCTCTCTCCCAAAAGCTCGATCTTGACCGGGTCCTGCCTGACCCCATACGTCCAGCACGCCACGCAGGTGCTCCTTAAGGCAACTCCAACCAGTCTTCAGAAACTTTTCGAGGAAAAACAGAAAGCTCTCCGATACAATTGGGGTGGAATGAAAGATGAGAGAGTGCAGCTCCCAAGTCCCTCTCAGGAAAAGGCGGGAGAATCATGAGGTGTGAGGCGTGAGGAGGGCACACAACGTGGAGGAATCTGAGCGGGGCTGGGAGAGGATGCGCAACATCTGGCAAATCATTGATCAGCTTCGGGGGATCGCAGGGTGTCCCTGGGACCGACGGCAGACTCCTGAGAGCGTTCAGACTTATCTCGTGGAAGAGGCTCATGAAGCGGCGGCAGCGGTGCGGGCAAAGCTGGTGAAGGAGGTGGCTGAGGAATTGGGCGATCTCCTCTTCATGGTACTCTTTCTCGTCTACCTGTACGAGGAGAAGGGCGATTTTCGGTTGGAGGAAGTGTGTGATCTGATCTGCGAAAAAATGAAACGTCGTCATCCCCATGTGTTTGGTGATCTAGCGGTTCAGACAACTGAGGAAGTGATCGATAACTGGGAGAAGATCAAAGCCGGGGAAAAAGCTGCTGCGGGCAAGGCTGCTATGGGAGTCCCGGCGTCCCTGCCAGCACTGATGCGAGGCTACCGCATGCTGGCCCGTCTCGCTTCAGACCGGCAGTCTCACTGGAATGATCTCAACGCGCAAACCGAGGAATTCGTGCACAAGTACCAGGCCATGCAGCAACATCTGAGTGATGATCGAGCGGTGCCTTCTGAGGCCTTTGGGGAGCTCATCCTGAACCTGGTGAATCTTGCCCGCCTCAAGGGCTATCAGGCCGAGATCTGCCTGCACCAGGTTTTGGGCCGGCTGGAGGCTGCCAAGTGATGAAGGGCTTGCTTTGCACGCTGCTGTGACCTGTTCTCCGGATCCGTCCATTCTGGGTGAAATAGAGGCTGCCCGAGCCCTGTTTGAGGCCTTCGGCAAGACCATGAAGGAGCAAGCGAGCATGCGCCGTCTGCTCTTCTCCTATGACCGGGCCATCGGGGAGACTCATAACCTGATGCTGCACGCAGGCGTCCGCGATGGATGCGCCGCTTGTGCGGGGCAAACTGTCGGAGGTTGTTGTTTTGAAGGAATCGAGACGGGTTACGACCGCATCCTCCTGCTGGTCAACCTGCTCCTGAATTGCCCTCTTCCTGACCAGCGAGAGTATCCGGGAAGTTGTCTCTTTGTGGGTCGAAACGGCTGTCGGCTCCGCGCTCGCCACTACTTCTGTGTCCACTATCTCTGTCCGGATCTCCAGACCCGGCTTGAACCTGCGGCAAAGACGGCTCTGCGGCGGGTTGTCGGCATCGAATTGGCTGCCGGCTGGGAAGTGGAGTGTGCCGTTCGGGGCTGCCTGGGCAGTGCTGGCTGGCAGCAAGTGAATTCCTCATAACCGGGGGACTGTCCATGCGCGACACTCAGAAGATCCTCATTGTCGACGATGAAGCTCCTTTTCGTAGTGCTTTGCGGCGCCTGCTGGAGAAGAAATACCTTGTTATCGAGGCCGATACGGCGGCCAAAGGGCTGCAGCTGTGCTATCGCGAGGAACCTGACCTGGTGCTCCTCGATGTGGCGCTGCCCGACGCCAGCGGCCTCGAAATCCTGTCGCAGTTCAAGGAACATCGTCCCTCTCCCACCGTCGTTATGATCACCGCCTATGAACAGGTCAAGGACGTCGTCACTGCCATCAAGCGGGGGGCGTTCGACTATCTGGTCAAGCCGGTGGATCTCGACGAATTTGAGTTCACCATCCAGACCGCTCTCGAACATGCCGGTTTGAGGAATGAAGTGGATCGCCTCCGCCACGAGGTCCAACGGTTGCAGCAGGTCGACCGCTTTGTAGGTTTGAATCCAAAATTCCTGCAAGCCCAGATGCTTGCCATCAAGAGTGCCCAGAGCCGCGATGCCGGGGTTTTGCTGCAAGGCGAAAGCGGCGCCGGCAAAGAACTCTTTGCGCGCCTCATCCATGGCCGCAGCCCCCGCGCCGACTATCCCTTCGTAGCCCTCAACTGTGCAGCCTTTAGCACCGAAATCATCGAAAGCGAGCTTTTCGGCTATGAAAAAGGAGCCTTCACCGGGGCTCGCGCTGAAGGCAAGGAAGGCCTGCTCGAAGTGGCGGACGGCGGTACCCTGTTCCTGGATGAGGTCAGCGATCTCCACCTGGAAATCCAGGCGAAACTGCTGCGGGTTCTGGAGGAAAAGGAATTCTTCCCTCTCGGTGGTACCCGCAAGCGTACGGTCGACATTCGAATTCTCTCCGCTTGTAACACCGATCTCTGGCAGGGCACCGAAGAAGGCCGGTTTCGCAAAGACCTGTTTTTCCGGCTGGCTACCATCCGAATCGACCTTCCGCCTTTGCGTGAGCGTACCGAAGACATCCTGCCGCTCGTTCACTTCTTCATGGACGAGTTCAACGACAAATACGGTAAACATTTTCGAAGAGTCAATGCCCAAGCGGAACGCCTCCTTCTTGCCCATTCCTGGCCGGGAAATGTGCGGGAACTGAAGAACACCATCGAACGCGTCATCCTCCTCGAAAATGAAGACACCATCCTCGCCAGTCATCTCCACTTCCTCGTACCTTACGGCAGTACCGAGCCCCCCGATCCGTCGGCGGTTCTCCGCATCAGCTTTCCCGAGCAGGGCATGCCCCTTGATGAGCTGGAAAAACAGATCATCCTCCAGGCTTTTGAAACCTGCCATCGGAATAAAGCGAAAACCGCCCGATTTCTCTCAATCCCCAGACACGTGCTGCTCTACCGCCTGAAAAAGCTCGGCATTGAATAGTGGTTAATATTATTCGCTTCCCTAATTCTTCGAATAATAGTCTACACTTCTCCATAACCCCTTGAACATAAAAGTTTTTAAGAAAGGTAATCAGCGCTTTCTGTGCGTTCTTCAGGAACAAACGGAGAATAGTGCCCATCACCCCTGGGACCAAGAGTGCAGCACAGGCAGTCGAGAATCAAGCGAGCCCAGTAATGAGGGTCTCTCTTAGATTCTGGCATGTACTTTGCTCGAACAGACGGTTGGAGGCTGCGAGTGACTGCGAAGAATCGGGTGTTGTTGGTTGAGGATGAAGCTTCCTTAAGACGCTCTTTGACAAAGTATCTTGAACGAGCCGGGTATGCCTGTGAATGCTGTTCGACTGCTCGTGAAGCAATAGTGTTGGCGGAGAGACTGGTTCCTGAGATTGTGATTACGGAATATCACCTTCCTGATGCTAATGGTCTGGTATTGCTGGAAAAGCTCAAGCAGATTGTGCCTGATGCGGCGGGGATTCTTCTTTCTGAATATGATTTTCAGGCTGTGGTGAAAGATCTCGTTGATGTTGTGGTTCGGTCATTTCTCAAGAAGCCTTTCGATATAGTTGAATTAGAAGCTGCCCTGTCCTCCGCGTCTTCAAAGCTGAGGTTAGCATCATCGGGTGTAGAGAGATAGTAGAAATCAGACATGTAAGGCGTACCCGTCTCCCATATTAGATAGGGAACTCTCAGAGCTTGCCAAGTTCCACGTTCATACTGATTGCGTGTGGTTGAACCGGGCCGGTGGTCCGATCGGTGGCAGAATTTCAAGTGCTGATGCGTGTTGAGAGTCTTGTGAAAGCGATGAGTGCTGTGGTCGCGGAATGGATTCTGAGTTCATCTTCAAGCTGAGGATATGCGTTGGTTGATGGGATCTGAACTTTCGGCTGAAGCGGATGTGGGTGTTGCAGTGGAGCGTAAAGTGATAATTGCCTGAGAGCCCTCCCTTTTTCACAACAGAAGGCCATGAGGAGAAATCCTTGTGGCCTTTTGTTATTTGTTGGGCTACAATGCCGACGCTCAAAGCAGGGTTGGTGCCTGCCAGGGCTTTGGTAATCGGCGGATTCCCTTACAGGGGCATTCACTCACTGATCAGGAGTCACAGTCATGGAATTACAGAAATTTGAGCTCCTCCAACAAATCGCAGGCAAGGGTCTCAGCTTGACGGAAGTTGCGGAACGGATTACGTTCGATGCGGCTCTCCTCCAGCTCTATTTCGCTCAGGATGCTTACCCGGTACCCAAAAGAATCATGGATAAGATGGCGGAAGCCCTCAGCAATTGACCCGCTACCGAATGTCGCCTGATCGCCCGGAAGTCTCAACGATGACAAATCATTATCAAGTCAGTAACCATCATTCACACGTTGCCTGTCTCATTGTCCCCATGGTCCCCTCCCGTTATTATGTTTCACTTGACATATATGATGCTCTCCGATAGATAACTGTTCGTTTCTTCTCAACAGCTAGTCGTGCTCCGGTACTGTGGTGTTGGGGTTCTGCTCGCCGTCAGGTCTGCGCCTCAGGGGACTGCGGAGTAAGACCCAGCAAGAAAGTTCACGATGTGACACATTCCAGCTGGCCTTTGATCTCAGGCTGAGCGGACGAATCGGACGACGGGCAATACTGGCTTGAGCTCTTAAAAGCTGCGACTTACAGGTTGCCAGTCACCATTGGTCCTTCCTTATCATCTGTTTTTAGGTGCTCAGAGAGAACGATGAGCAGCTGCCTGGAACATGTGGAAGTGATGGTTGAGAACACTCACCGCTCAAGGGCAGCCTCTGAGTTGTTGTGAAATCAGAGGAATGTTTGACAAGAAGGTAGATGGACCGGTGTAATTCGAATGGAAGGAGGAGGCTTGTATGGAAAACGAACGAAGGGCAAAGGATCGGTTGGAGCAAAGGGGAGTCTCTCGAAGGGACTTCATGAAATACTGTACCGTGCTGTCAGCCACTATGGGACTTTCATCGTCATTCATTCCTAAGATCGCCGAAGCGCTCGCGGCGCCACGGCCCCCGGTTGTCTATCTGGCTTTTGCCGAGTGTACCGGTTGTGCCGAATCGGTGCTCCGAACTACCTATCCCTGGATCGATCAGTTGGTGCTCGATACCATCTCTCTGGATTATCACGAAACCATCATGGCTCCTTCCGGGGAGGCGGCCGAGAAATCTCTCCATGACACAATCACCAAGTACCCCGGCAAGTTCATCTGCGTGGTCGATGGAGCCATTCCGACTGCTGACAACGGTGTCTACGGTATGATGGGCGGGAAGACCTTTCTTGAGATCGCCAAAGAGGTCTGTCCCAAGGCCCTTGCGACCATCTGCATCGGCACCTGCGCTTCTTTTGGCGGGCTTCCCGCCGCGGCCCCAAATCCCACTGGCGCCAAGGGCGTCAAGGATGCCATTGGCATAAATACGGTGAATATCCCCGGTTGTCCCCCCAACCCCATCAACTTCGTTGGCACCGTTGTCAACTATCTGCTTTTCGGCAGACTGCCAGAGGTGGATGATAAAGGCCGTCCGCTCTTCGCCTACGGTAAGACCGTCCACGATCAGTGCCAGCGCCGTTCCCATTTTGAAAATGGCGAATTCGTGACCTCTTTTGAGTCCGATGAAGCCAAAAGGGGATACTGTCTCTATCAGGTGGGCTGTAAGGGGCCGGAAACCTACAACAACTGCCCGACGGTCAAATTCAACGACGGGACGAGTTGGCCGGTGCAAGCGGGACATCCCTGTATTGGGTGTAGTGAACCCGATTTCTGGGATAAGATGTCACCCTTTTACAAGTCTATCTAGCGAGACCGTTCCGGTTCAGGGTGAAAATCGTTTCTTTGGACGTAAAAAATTGCATTCCTGCTTTGACAACCAAGGAGAACTGGCTATGGGACAGAGAGTAGTCATCGACCCGATTACCCGCATCGAGGGTCATTTGCGCATAGAAGTGGAAGTCACCAACGGGAAGGTCAGTAATGCCTGGAGCAGCTCAACGCTGTTCCGCGGCATTGAGATCCTGCTGCAGGGCCGTGACCCTCGCGATGCCTATCTGTTCACGCAGCGGGCCTGCGGGGTTTGTACCTATGTTCATGGGCTGGCTTCGGTGCGAGCCGGTGACGCCGCCATGGGCATTACCATCCCCGATAATGCCCGCATCATTCGTAACCTGCTGTTGGGTGCCCAGTTCCTGCACGACCATCTCGTTCATTTCTACCATCTGCACGCACTGGACTGGGTGGATGTCGTCAGCGCGCTCAAGGCCGACCCCAAAAAGGCCGCCGATCTCGCCACCAAGGTCACTACCGCCGGCTGGAGCGGTGTCAACGATTTCAAAGCCACTCAGGCACGTTTGAAGAAGTTTGTCGACAGCGGCCAGCTCGGTATCTTCGCCAACGGCTATTGGGGGCATCCAGCCTACAAACTCCCGGCCGAGGTAAACTTGCTCGCCGTCCATCATTATCTTCTGGCGCTCCGGCAGCAGGCTCGCACTGCCCGCCTGCATGCCGTTTTCGGTGCCAAGAATCCTCATATCCAAAGCCTTGTGGTCGGTGGCGTGACCTGTGCCACGGACCTCACCGCGGAGCGAATCACCGAATTCAAGTTCCTCTGGCAGGAAACCATGGACTTCGTCAACAACGTCTACATACCGGACGTGCTGGCGGTGGCCGGGTTTTACAAGGACTGGGCCAAGATCGGTGGGACCCAGAATTTCCTGGTCTACGGAGATTTCCCTCAGAGCGCCAAGGAACCCGACAGTTTCCTTCTCCCGCGCGGTGCCATTTTCAAGCGTGGTGTTGGTCAAGTGCAACCGGTCGACATCAATGCCATCGAGGAGCACGTTAAGCACAGCTGGTATGAGGGCGATGAGGCGTTGCCGCCAGCCAGGGGAGAAACCAAGCCCAAGCCCGGCAAGCTCGATGTTAACGATCGTTACAGCTGGATGAAAGCTCCGCGCTACAAGGGTGAGCCCATGGAAGTGGGACCGCTGGCGCGTGTTCTGGTGGCCTACGGCAAGGGCCACGCACCGACGAAGAAACTCGTTGACGGCGTGCTCAAGAAATTGAATATTCCTGTGGATGCCCTCTTCTCCACCTTAGGCAGAACCGCCGCCCGAGCCCTCGAGACCAAGATTATCGGCGAGGCCATGGAAGGCTGGATCAATCAACTGGTGGAGAACGTGAAAAAAGGTGATACTAAAATCTATAAGGATTTCGAGATTCCCAATGAGGGGATGGGGGCCGGCCTCAATGATGTGCCGCGAGGCGCTCTCGGCCATTGGCTGCAGATCAAGGACCAGAAAATCGGCAACTTCCAGCTTGTGGTGCCCTCGACCTGGAACCTCGGACCGCGTTGCGCGCAGAATAAACCGAGTCCTGTCGAGGAGGCCCTTATCAACACCCCGGTTGCCGATCCCAAACGTCCGGTCGAAGTCCTGCGCACCGTTCACTCCTTCGATCCCTGTATTGCCTGCGGGGTGCACGTGATCGACCCGCAGACCAATGAGGTATACAGGTTCAGGGTTGCGTAGGACCAGCGCTCTCGCCATCCCGTGAAACAGGAACCCGGCCTCGCCTGCAGTGGCCGGGTTTATCATTTCCGGGAAAGAATGGGCGAAGGCATGTCATTTCACGGTGATTGCCGACCATCAGCCTTCATGACCTCCCTGGTGATTTCCATGAAGGCATTCAGAGTAGGAGAGAGCCACCGTTCCTTGTACCAGATCATCAGGGTGGCCACTTCGATTTCCCCGTCCGTCCAGGGCAGTTTCGTTAGCTTCTTCGCAGCGATCTCCTCTGCCACGGCAATCTCAGGCAGGATCGTGATGCCGATTCCCACCGCTACACACCGCTTCACCACCTCGACGCTGGAAAACTCCAGGCCCTTGTCATAAGGGACCCCCTGCTCGTCCAGGAGGCGTTGAAAAATCCTCCGGTAACTGCAGTCCACCCTGGAAAAGAGGATCGTCTCGCCTGCCAGGTCCCCAGCGCACACCGATGGTCTCCGCGCTAAGGGGTGATCCGGACCAGCCACGATCGCCAGGGACTCAAATCCCAGGGCTTCCATCGCCAGATCTGGCGCCTGAACGGATTCCGCCAACAAAAACGCCAAGTCCGTTATGCCTTTGCGAAGATCTTTGTCCAGGCCCTCATGGGCACAGGTGATGAAGTTAAGCTTGATGTTCGGGAAGTGGGCGTGGAACTCCCTGATTATGGAGGGTAGCCGATGCACCCCAAAAGTCTCCGGGATTCTTATGGTCAGAGATCCCTGTGGTTCTTTTCCTTCCGCCACCTCAGCGCGGCTCTCGTCCACCAGGCTCACGATCTTCTCTGCATATTGGAGCAGCCGCACGCCGGCTTCCGTCAGCAGCACTCGTCTTCCCAGGCGATCGAATAGCGGCACTCCCAACTCCTCTTCAAGAGCCTGGATTTGGGCGGAGACACTCGATTGGGCATAGTGCAGCCGCTCGGCGGCACGGTTGAAGCTTAGAAGGTTGGCCACGGTCCAAAAGGTCCTGAGCTGCCTGATCTCCACGTTGTTCCTCCGATCACTTTTTTCGATACTTAGGTTCAAAATAAATCGTTGGACGAGATAATTAATCGCTAATAATCTTAATTCACGATTTAAAGCAGTTCAATAAAAAGGTGAAGGAGAATCGTGAGGGGGCGTTTATCAAACCAGTTCATTTGACACTTCTTGGTTCGGCAGATGCCCATCCAATGAAGGCGACGATCAGGAGGCCGTAGCATGTTCGAAAACGTAGACGAGATCAGAGAAACAAGAAAGCAATACAACCACAGGATGTTTCAGAGTGGTGTCCGCACGTTCCGTGAGCTGGAGCAACTCGAAGCAAATGCCTTCCAGCCCGGCAGTCTGGCTCAAAAACACAAGGAATTGATCGCCTTGGGCCTCAGCATCGGCCATGGCTGCTACGGGTGAATTGAATATCATGTCAGCAAGGCTGCTGAACTTGGTGCCAGCGGAGGCGAGATCCTCGAAGCCACGGCGGTTGCCCTTGCCTTGGGGGGCGGCCTGGTGCAATGGCCGGCACGTTTCGTATTCAAAGTGCTGGATGAACTGGAGGGGCCGGGTCAACACACCAAATCATGAAAGGAGCACAAAATGGCTAAAAAGATGAAGAGCGAAGCGTCGCCCCAGGCTTGTTGCGCTGGAGGCAAAAATGATGAAGGGCAGAGCAATGGCGAGAAGAAGACGCTGGTGCTGCTCTCCACCGATCATGTGGGCAAGGGAGATGATGCGCTCGGCCGGGGAATTGCCATCGGTTTTGTCAAGACGTTCAAGGAAATGGGGGATGAGTTGTGGCGGCTGGTGCTGCTGAATGGTGCCGTCAAGCTGGCTGTAGAGGGTTCGGAGACCTTGCCTTACCTCCAGGAACTGAACCGCGAGGGGATCGGCATTCTCGTCTGCGGCCGCTGCCTGGAAACCTTCAACCTCGCAGACAAGAAGAGAGTGGGTGATAGTGCCAATATGGTTGATATCATGACTTCCATGCAACTGGCGGACAAGGTGATTTCCCTGGCCTGAGGCGCAAGATGCTTCGGAAGACTGCAAATTTAGAGTTGTTTCAGATCGCTGTTCCAGATAGTATATAAAGTCGGAGCCTGGCCTCGCCGACCCACTGACGTTGGCCGGGTTTCGGTCTTTCGCGAACGAGAAATCGCGCGTTTTATGCGGTACCTTACTGGAAAAAGGCTGGAGTACGCCCCATGGAGCACAAACGGATCCTGGTGTTGGGAGTTGGCAATATCCTGCTGCACGATGAGGGGGTTGGTGTCAGAGCTGTCGAGCGTCTCCTTTCGGAATACGATTTCTCAGACAACGTGGAACTGATGGACGGCGGCACGCTGGGGGTGAGGCTGCTTGATCCCATCAGTGAGGCAGACCACCTCGTTGTGGTCGATGCCGTACGCAACGGTCATCCGCCAGGGACCCTCTACCGGTTCTCCATCGACGATTTTGAAAGACGCATAACCTTTAAGAACTCTATTCACCAACTGGATCTGGTGGAAACCCTGGCCTTCGCGGAAGTCCTCGGTAAGCGCCCCAGTGCGGTGGTGGTTGGCATCGAACCCGAGAGCATAGCGCCCTGGGGGATGGAGTTGACGGCAACCGTTCAAAACTGTCTGGCCGAGGCCTGTACCATGGTGCTCGATGAGATTGCCGCGGCGGGTGGGTCGTATCACCGTCGGCAAGAACCTTCGCAGGAACTGCCATCAACAAGGATCACCTGAATGTGCCTCGCAATCCCCGCAGAAATCGTTCACATTGAAGATGAAATGGCCACCGTCAAGGTGGGGGATGCCCTCCGCAGGACCTCGCTGGTGCTGCTGCCGGATGGGGCGCAACTGGGCGACTATGTGATCGTCCACGCTGGTTTTGCCCTGCACAAGGTGGACCCGGAAGAAGCCAGGGAATCCCTGCGCCTGCTGCAGGAACTGGCCGCCCTGGTCGACGAGGAGCCTGTCAATTGAACCTTTGCGGGGCCATCCGCAACGATCTCCCGTATGGATTTTGACCCTGTTTATCCATCCACGAAGTCACACCAGGGACTGCGAAGTCACACGAAGGATTTCATTCCACTCTCCACCCTCCTTTCGTCATACCGGCGAAAGCTGGTATCCAGGCAATTTATGGATTCCGGCCGGAAGCATGCCGGAATGACGCCCAGGGATAATGGTCATTCTGCTCTCCGGACCGGTACTTTCTGCTTGGTGAGCCGTCTCAACCGCTCACCTCGATCTCCAGTTGAATGGGTTTGAAGAGATAGATGACCCTGCCGGTCGCGGAGACCTCGTCATAGCTCAGCAGAAGATTGACCTGCTTGCCGTTCCAGAAACATTTCGGTTCGGATTCAACAGGTTGAAAGGGCGGACCAAGCTCCTTGGCAAACGCCTCCCGCAACCTGATAAAATCACCCAGGGAGCTGAAGTAGATCATCACATTGTAGAATCGGTCCTTATAAAACCCGTAGATGATCTTATCCACGTCGGCGTCGCCGATCCTGGTCAGCTCATTGACCTTCTCAAAGAACTTCAGGTCCCCTTCTTCAGCCAAAAGTCTCAGTTCCGGCAGGTCGCGAAGGTTGCTGCCCCACTTCATGCCCCTGAAATCGGTCGGTTCTTTCGTCGTCCCTGGCAGCAGCAGGTAACCTGCCCCCAGCATCAATACCAGCACCGCTGCCAGCGCTACCCACACGACCCGTTTTTCCTGTTGGAAAAGAGACATCAGCTTTCCTTTTCAGTTATTACTCATTCGTCTCTTCTTCGAACTCGATCCCCAAATGTCGCTTCACGAAGTCGAGCAACCGCTGACCCTCTGCCGTCGGCAGCCAGCCAGTCCCGCCGCATTCCGGGCAGTCGAGCAGCTCCCCATGGTCATTCCATGGGATCAAGCCACTGCCCCAGCACTTCCAGCACTTAACCTCCAGCTCCGGCAGACTCATGGCCTCCTGCCCCTGATGCTATCGGGCTCCATGCTCGGTCGTTGGCGAAATGCAGATCATCACCCTTTACCACGAAGCACCCGTGAATGGTTGCTTCGTCTGCCTTTGGAACCCTTCGTGTGACTTCGCGGCCGAAAAAGCGGTCGAAATGCCTGCCATCCGTATTTTGGTTGACCCTCAAAACTCGGCATGTCCCGGCGTTCTGGGAAAGGGGATCACTTCCCGGATATTGGGAAGGCCGGTAACGAACTGAATCATCCGCTCCAACCCAAAACCAAAACCCGCATGGGGCACGGTGCCGAATTCCCTCAAATCGAGATACCAGCGGTAGTCTTCGGTGGAGATCCCTTTTTCAGTCATTTGCTCAAGCAGCACCCCGTGTCGTTCTTCCCGCTGCGACCCGCCGACAATCTCGCCGACCCGCGGCACCAGAATGTCCATGGCCGCCACCGTCCTCGCATCGTCGTTCACTCGCATGTAAAAAGGTTTAAGCGCACGGGGAAAATCGATCACGGCAACCGGCTGGTGAAACAGTTTTTCAGTCAAATAGCGCTCGTGTTCCGCCTGCAGATCATTCCCCCATTCCACGGGGAAGGTGAAGAGTTCGCCCGAGCGTTCGAGCAAGCGGATCGCCTCCGTGTAGGAAAGCACCTTGAAGGAACTGTCCAGAGCGCTGTGCAAGGACTCGATGAGGGCAGGTTCAACGAAACGCGTGAAGAATTCAAGGTCTTCGCGGCAATCGGTCAGGACCGCGCCAATCAGGTACTTCACAAAGGCCTCCGCCAGGTCGAGATTGTCCTGCAGGTCCGCAAAAGCCACTTCCGGTTCGACCATCCAGAATTCCGCCAGGTGTCTGCTGGTATTTGAATTCTCGGAACGAAAGGTGGGGCCGAAGGTATACACCTTGCCCATTGCCAGAGCGAAGATTTCCGCCTGCAACTGACCGCTTACCGTGAGATAGGCCGGGCGGTTGAAGAAATCGTGCTCGAAGGGGTTTTCAGGGGCGGCAGCCAGCAGCCTTTCGGGACCGAGCGTCGTGACGCGGAAGACCTCCCCGGCACCTTCACAATCACTGGAGGTAATAATCGGAGTGTGGATATAGTAAAAACCGCGCTCCTGGAAAAACTGGTGGATGGCATAGCTCAGCCGGTTGCGCAGGCGCGCGACCGCCCCGATGGTGTTGGAGCGCGGGCGCAGATGAGCAATCTGCCTCAGATATTCCAGAGAATGCCGCTTCTTTTGAAGCGGATAGCTCTCGGGATCGGAACGCCCGTAGAGTGTCATCCTTTCCGCGCGCATCTCAATGGACTGCCCTTTGCCCGGAGAAAGAAGAACCGGCCCTTCAACCAGCAGGCTGCTGCCGGTGGTGATGTCGGCCAGACTGACCCCATAGCCTTGATGGTTGTGTTCGGCGATGATCTGTAGACTCTTCAGAGAGGAGCCGTCGTTGAGTTCGATGAAACTGATGCCGGCTTTCGAATCCCTGCGCGTTCGCACCCACCCCTGCACCCGGGCGGTTTTGCCGACATATGACATACCTTGAGCAAAGAGCTCAGCAATGCGCATTGCCTTTTCGATCATGGCGGAGGTGATCCTCTCTTGGCTATTTTTCATTTTACCCATATTATCCTATCACGTTTTCGCGACTGACGGCAGGAGTCAGTCGTGGGTAGATCGGAATTAAGTTTCAATGGGCTTCGCGGGCACAGACTGGTGATGTCCGATTGCTCCGACGGGTGCTGTGAGAACGGAGAGGAGATTTGATCCTTGGAGCTGGTGAGAGCGGCGTTCTATTCCGTCTTGAATTCCCTGGAACCCCTGGCTCGGCGCTTCCTTTCCTCCAGAATCCAGGAAGATCCCCTCTTCTGGCGAGGGCGCCTGGGGCATTATCATACCGAATCCGAGAAGCCTGGCCGGCCCCGCATCTGGCTTCATGCTGCCTCCGTCGGGGAGGTTACGGGTGCCATCCCAATCGTTCGTACCTTGCGGGATCAACTGCCCGATGCCGGCATCACCCTCACCGTGACTACTCCTCAGGGCTTTCAGTTCGCTCGCAACAACCTTTCTCCGTATGCTCAGATTCTTCCCTTCCCGCTTGATTTTCCGCCCGCCCTCGAGCGGGCATTCCGACAATTGCTCCCTGACCTCTACGTGGGCCTCGAGGGAGAATTCTGGCCCAATCTGTTCCACTTTCTCGAACGCTACCAGACTCCCGCGCTTTTGCTCAATGGCCGGCTTTCCCATCGTTCCACTATCTGGTATGGGCTCTTCCAGCCTCTCTTCAAGCCCATCTTCAGGCAATTTGTGTGGCTCGCCATGCATTCCGAGGAAGATCGTCGCAATGTTCTCCTCCTGGGCGCATCCCCCGAGCGGACCTGCGTGCTGGGCAGCTCCAAATACGATGCCCTGGTCCTGCGCAAGGATCCGGAAAAGGTGCGGCGCTGGCGACAAGCGCTGGGCCTGTCTGACGGAGTTCCGGTGATTGTTGGAGGAAGCCTCCGTGGTCAGGAATGTATCAGTCTGCTGGAGGTTTTTCGGGACCTTAGCAATTCCGCTCCTGCGCTCGTCGGGCTATTTGCCCCCCGACATTTGACCCAGGTGCCCACCATGGCGGCATGGCTTGAGCGTCAAGGGATTCCTTTCCAATTGTTTTCCGAGTTCGACCGGGCAACTGCCAGGAGATCCTCATCCATCGTTCTGGTGGATCGTATCGGCTTGCTCCTCGACCTTTACGGGCTCGGCGACCTCGTTTTCTGTGGCGGCACGCTTGAACCCATCGGCGGTCACAATATCGTTGAGCCGGCGGCTTGGGGAAAACCGGTTTTCTATGGCCCTCACTTGCAAAAAGTTGCCGATGAACATACTATCCTGCGAACCTTTCGAGGAAGCTTTCTGGTGCAGGATGCAGACGATCTTCGGCGGCAATGGGTCTATTGGCTCCAGTGCCTGCCCGACCTGCAGCTTCATGGGGAGTATGCCCGGAAGGCGCTGACAAGGCTGGGAGGGGTCTCCACCAGGCAGGTTGAACTGATCATGAGGGCTCTTTCCGGGGATCTCGTCGGGTGACGCCAGGAAGCTGCCAGAGGCCTTTGAAACGTCCAGGCAATTTGCCAAGCATGGAAAGGAAAGCACTGTGTCCAGAGAGTATCGTCCCAACGCTAGAGAGTCCGCCGTCATCTCGAGGCTGGATCATGAAAAGGAGTCCCAGCGCTACACGGCGATGAATCTCCTGCGCCAGCACCTCGATCTCCTGAGTGACAGAATCGCCACCAAGCTGATCGAAGAGCGACTGGTGGAAACAACGAGCAAAGATGAGCTGGAGAGCCAGCTCCATTTCAGCCTGGAAACCCTGCTGACGGCGGAAGAATTCGACATCCAGTTCCACCTTGCCAACGTCCGTTCCCTGGTGCCGCGCCCGCACTTCATCAGCCTCTATGTGACGGCGTTCATTATCGAAAAGTTGATCGATCATCGCTGCATCGTGGAAATCTATGGAACCGACGAGGATATCTACCACTGCGTCAACCGCCAAGTTGCCAAACTCATCCCCCTCTGAAAGGCTAACCCGCGCAATTCGGTTTTGCCCGGTAGCCTGACTGTGGTCAGTTCCCTCCAGGCGCAGAGGGTGTTTCAGGCTTGATGTCACGACGCGCGTGACGTGCCAGGTCCTTGAGGGCCGCGAGGTCCTGAATCGTAAAACCGGCACGTCGGCAGGCAAAAAAGGTATTGTTGTGATAGAGCGGCTCGTTTTCGAGGTCGAAGGAGCTCTGCGCGACAGCTTCCCGCCACATCGCCGTTCCTGGAATCGGGGAGTACTCGGCTAGGTACGGTCTCACCCCGGTCTCCTGCACGGTGGCGATCGCCGCCGCGATTTCTTCGGGAGACTGCCCCGGCAGTCCGCAGAGCAGATACACCCCGATTTGGTTCGCGGTGAAACCAGCGGCCAGCAAATTTGCCACCGTTGTCCGAAACATCTCCGTTTCCACCTTACCACCCCAATCTCGCTGTCTTTTCGGTTCGGTCGTTTCGAGTCCGAGACGCAGGGTGGTGAAGCCGCTCTCACACAACAGCCGGCACCAGGCGGGGGTCAAGGCTCGAATGTGAACCGCATTGGGAGTATGAAAGCGAAGTCCGGGCAGGTCGCGGCACACTCTTCTCAAAACCGGCTTCAGGCTGTCTTCAGCCTGGATTAGAAGGGCGTCGTCATAGAAGGCAAAATCCACCACACCGAACTCTCGATGCCATTTGCGAATTTCGCGATAGACCGCCTCAGCGCTGCGCCTTTGCCATCGTGGCTGGAGCATTCCGGAAGCACAGTAGGGGCACCTGAAGATACAGCCAAGACCGGTCAATAGTGGAACGTAGGTGAGTCTCGGGAGAAGATCCCAGGCCGGGGCCGGAGCGATGTCGAATCGGCCCCAGGTGTTTCGGTTGGTCGGGCTGAACCCCGTGGCTGCCGCGATTCTATCCGGGATAACCGGCTGCGGCACGGTGACAACATCACTGGCGCCGCTGGTCCTCCCGGCATGTTCGCCACAGAGTCGGGCATAGATCCCCCCCAGCCAGACCGGGGTTATGGGGAAGACCTCGCGGATCACCCGAATCGTCTCCTGGACTCCGGGATACCAGTAGGTCATCATCGAGGTCACCCAGATGAGAGCCGGTTGCTCAACCGCCATCAACTGCTGGCGGAAGCTGCCGGGATGGATCCCGTACCGATAGTAGTGCCGGGGCATACCGGCATAGGCCGGCGGTTTGCCAATGCGCACCCGCGGGTACTTACCGGTACCGTAACGCCGATGGACGGGGGGGATGATTTCGGGATGCTGCGTAGTGAAGGGATCGTGGCGGTCGAGACAATCAATCAGGGTCACTCCGCAACCGCCTTCCCGCAGCAAAGAACCCAGCAGCAGCAACCCGAGGGGCTTGGTCCAGTAATCGTAAGCGGCAAAGTCGGTGATCCAGGGATTGATCAGGAGGATAAGGGGTGCCTTGGCCATAACCGCCATCATCAAAAAACGCTACCAGGTTGCCGGACTTAGGTGTTAAGTAAATTTCAATTGCATCTTATATCCCCTTCTTATCAGCGGTCAAGCCGTCAGAAGCGACCGGGGAAGGGCTCAGGAGCAGGGCATGCGGGCAGTGGTACAACGAGTGCTGGAAGCAAGGGTGCAGGTTGAAAGGGCGGTTGTTGGCGAGATAGGAAAAGGTATTCTGGTCTTTCTCGGGGTGGCTCAGGAAGATAGCCACGAAGATGTGCGCATCCTGGCTGATAAGGTAGTCCATTTGCGTCTGTTCCCGGATGCCGACGACAAGATGAATCGCTCCGTCCTCGAGATCGATGGTGGAATCCTGGTGGTTTCTCAGTTTACGCTGCTGGGGGATTGCCGCAAAGGTCGGCGACCGTCGTATGCCGCTGCCGCCACGCCGGACCAGGCCAGAGGGCTCTACGAGGCCTTTGTCGCAGCGCTCCGTCAGGTCGCGACGGTAGTCGCGACCGGCCGTTTTCAGGAGCTCATGCAGGTTCAACTGATCAATGACGGTCCCGTAACCCTGCTCATCGATTCCAGGAAAACCTTTTAGCGAGGTGGAGTTAAGAAGGTGAATTCCAAAGCACTGTTCACCGCATCAGAAAAGCCTATCGAGCACATGCCTTCTTCCGGCATTTACGTGGACGAGGAGGGTGACTGGTATTACCAGAATGACAGGATCATTCGGGAGGATATCCTTGAGCTGTTTCTCTCCAACCTTTCCCTGGCTGCCAACGGCCTTTTTTGCATTGAGTGGCGGGGACAGCGCTCTACCCTGGAGGTGGCAGACACTCCGTTTGTGGTGATCCGGGTCGACCGGGCTTCCTTGGCGGAAGGGCAGGGCGAGGGAATCACGATCCGTCTGAAACACCTGCCGGAGGTCGAAAGCCTCAATCCTTCCACGCTTCGCATTGGCAAAGACAACATCCCCTATTGTGCGGTTCGCAACGGACAATATCGAGCTCGGTTTTCACGGCCTGCCTACTATCAATTGGCGAACTGGATTGACTTTGATCCCATTTCGGAGTTCTTTTTCCTCGAGCTTAACGGCATCCGCTATCCCGTTGCTCCGCTTGTACCGTCCTAGTGCTTTTTTTGGTTGTTAGGCGGTGGACGCTTGGGGTAATTTGGGCAGGAGTACTCGGAACAGGGCATCGACCACTCTGATTGTGCGCTGGCGGTCCGCTTTCAGACTTCTTTCACTGGTATGAGGAGGAGCTATGAGTTCCGTGTTTCAACCCGGCATGACCCACGAAATAGCGGTGAAGACCAAGCCAGAAGATTCCGCCCAGAAGTTTTATCCTCACCTTCCCGACGTTTTTGCCACGCCCTTTCTGGTAGGCTTGATGGAAAGGGTTTCCGCCGAACTGATCAACCAACACCTGCAACCCGGCGAACAGTCGGTAGGCATCGCCATGGACTTAAAGCACATGGCGGCCACTCCTCTTGGCATGGAGATTCGCGTCAAGACTGAAGTGACCGCGGTCGAGGGTCGCAAACTGACGTTTCGGCTGGAAGCCTATGATGAGGTAGAAAAGATCGGCGAAGCCAACCACGAACGGTTCATCATCCAGGCCGCCAAGTTCAGCGCCAGGGTTGCGGACAAAGCAAAGAAAGCAGCATCGTAAGGAACTCGAACGGAAAGAACACCGTTCGTTAACAGATGCTCGTTCCCTGGGCTCCTGAGCAATATCATCAAATCCTCCACTCCTGCAGCCTCCTGACGGGTTCACGGGCACGGGTACGTTGGCGCTGCCGGTTCGAAGCGGGCAGCAGCGGTCTGCCTAACCTTAACTCCGACCATCACGGCAGGAGGTCTATGCTATGGTTTCCAACGACTTACGGGCGTTTTTCCATCCGGCCAGTGTCGCGGTCATCGGGGCCTCGGAAACTCCTGGAAAATTCGGCCACGAAATCCTGAAAAACCTTGTGGAGGGAGGATTTCCCGGCGCACTGTATCCCATCAATCCCAGGAGCAGGCAGATTCTCGGGTTGACCTGCTTCACCAATGTGAAGGAGATCCCCGACAGCGTAGATTTGAGTGTGCTGATCATTCCCGCGCGCATGGTGCCTCAGGCGATTCAGGATTGTGGCGAAAAGGGAGTGAACGCCGCCGTTATCATCTCGGGCGGGTTCAGCGAAGCGGGGGAGGAAGGAGCCGCCCTGCAGCAGGAACTGGCGAAGATCGCTGCTCATTACGGAGTTCGGGTCATCGGTCCAAACTGCCAGGGTGTGAACAATCCCTACCATCCGTTATGCGCTTCCTGGCCGCTCTTAACGCGCAAGGGGGCCGTCGCCGTCATCAGTCAGAGCGGTACCGTCGGTGCTGCCATGATGGACTGGTTTTCCCTTGAAGAACTGGGGGTGTCCAGCTTCGTGGCGCTGGGGAATCGAGCCGATGTCGATGAAATTGAGCTGATCCAGTACTTTGAAGATGATCCCCATACGCGCGTGATTGCCGCCTATATTGAAGGCGTAAAAGACGCCGACCGGTTTCGAAAGGTCCTGGCATCGCTGAAAAAACCTCTTGTGATGTTGAAATCGGGCCGCACCCCCAAAGGACGGGTTGCCGCCGAATCCCACACCAAGTCCCTGGCAGGAACCGATGCGGTCTATTCTTCGCTTTTTCGTCACTATGGCGTCTGCCGCGCCGACACTACCGAGGAATTCTTCGACTTTGCCAAGGGGTTCGCTTACCTTACCCCTCCCAGTGGCAATCGCATTCTATTCATCACCACTTCCGGCGGGGCTGCTATCCTGGCGACGGACGCCGCCGAGCAGGAAGGGTTCCAGGCTACGCCGCTTCCTGCGGAACTGGCTACCCAGCTGGAGGGGATCATTCCGCCCCACGCCATTCGCGCCAATCCGCTCGATTTGACCGGTGACGCCAATGCGAGCATGTTTCGGGAAGTCATCGAGCGGGCTCGCCCCTACTACGATACCCTTGGCGTCATCTATGGCGACCCCATTGTGGATGGTTCCCAAGTCGTTACGCCGGGCGCCAACGAACTCGTCATCTGTCTGGGAGGAGCGGAGGTCGAACGGTCGGAAAAGCTGAAGATGCATCACCGCGGTATTCCCGTTTTCCCCACCCCGGAGCGGGCCATACGCACCCTGGCGCAGCTCCTCCCGGCGGATAGGAAGGCGTTGCGCGCAAAACCCACTTATCCAGCAGCCACCGGGCGAACCCAGTTGAGTGTCTACGAGAGCCTCAGCTTCATCAAAGACCAGGGTTTTGACTGTATCGTCAACCGCCTTGCCGAGAGTCCGGGGAAGGCCGTCCACCATGCGCACCTTATTGGTTTTCCGATCTCGATGAAAATAGACTCGCCGGATATTTTGCACAAATCCGATTGCGGCGGGGTAAGGCTCAATCTGCAGACCCCACATGGCCTGCGCTCGGCCTACGAGCGCATGATGGAGCAGGTCAAGGCGCAGCACCCCAGCGCTCGGATCAATGGGGTGGTAGTGAGTGCCATGGCGGCCCCGGGGCTGGAAGTGATTCTGGGCATGAACCGTGATCCCCAGTTTGGTCCCATCATCATCTTCGGGCTGGGCGGCATTGCCGTTGAGTTGTTCCGCGACGTCTCCATGCGCCTGCTCCCCATCGATCACCGGGAAGCCCTGAGCATGATAAATGAAATCAGGAGCGCCACCCTGCTGAAAGGCTTCCGCGGGCAGCAGGCAGTCGATGAAGACGCTCTCGCGCATGGTCTGCTGAAGCTGGCTCAAATTGCTGAAGCCCACCCGGAGATCGCGGAAATCGATCTGAACCCGGTTTTTGCCTATCCCGAGGGGATTGTGGTAGTGGACGCCCGGGTTCTGATGCGATAATCGACCTTCTCTTCGTTTATTGAGCACTCTCTCAGTGCTGTAAGCGGCGTTTCAGCGCTTCCAGTTTCTCCAGGGACGCTGCCGGCAATGGTGTTATGGAATCCTGGCCGAGGAGTCTGGCATAGAAAAAAACCGTGGCGGCATGTTCGAGTTTTTCCAGGCGCAGGTAAGCCTCGTCCAGGGTTTTCCCGAGAGTGAGAGAACCGTGGCGTTCGAGAAGAACAGCTTGATGTTTTTTCAGATACGGGGCAATGGCGGCCGGGACTTCCGCGGTGGCAGGGGTTGCATAGGGCGCTGTCGGGACGCTGCCGAAGGTCAGCCACACTTCCGGTAGCGCTTCGGCCGGGAAAGGCAGTCCTGCGAGGGTCAAGGCAGTCAGCATCGGTGGATGGGCATGAACCACCGCCGCTATCTCCGGACGCTGACGGTACACTTCAAGGTGCATGCGGATTTCGCTGGAAGGTCTACCATACCCCGCCAGAACCTCCCCACGATCATCGACGAGGAGAAGGTCAACCGGCTGGAGCGTCCCTTTGGGTCGGCCGCTGGGGGTCACCAGCAACCGCTCCAAGGCGACGCGACAGCTCACATTTCCGTCGGTTGCGGCAATGAGCCCCTTGTCTGCAAGCTTCCTGCAGACCTTTATCACTTCCTCGCGTGCTCTGCGCTCCTCGTCCATCACAAGCCTTTCCTCGCCAGCCTGTCTTGGCATCGCTCATCCCGGCTGGCGCCTTTTGTGTTTTTCACATGAATCTGCTAAAAGATCCCTGACACCCTTACGCCTGCGGCGATACAGATTCGCAAAAGACAAGTGCCCCGAGGGACGGGTGGGGTTTCTTGCGCCGGAACCTGCCGCACAGCTTCACCAAAACCTCATGGTCACCACCAACCGGTGACTGTATCCAGAAGGAAGTGCATTATTCATGATAAAATGGTTCAAACGCAAGAGCAAAGCCGTCTCGGAGCCACCCGAACACATCACGCGAGAAGAGGTGCCCGTTCCCGACTTCATCCCCGAAGAAGTTCCGGACGCTGAGGCCGCCGTGATGGGCGGCGCGGGCGGGGAGGATAACATCGACGACGCCTGGGAGCAGCTGGAGACCGGACCACACCAGCCCGTCGCAGCGGCTGAAACGGTGGCTGCCCCCCCCCAGGCTGCGGCCGAGACGGAAAAAGGAAGATTTTTCAAGAGACTCCGCGAACGCCTGGAGAAGACCCGGGAACAGCTCAGCAACCGTGTCGATCGCCTGGTATTCGGGAAGAAAACGATCGACGGGGCGCTTCTGGATGAGCTGGAGGAGGTGCTCATTACCTCGGACCTCGGCGTGCACACGGTCCAGAAGCTGCTGGGAAAGGTCTCGGAAAAGATCAAACGGCAGGAACTGAAAGACCCCGCCAAACTCCGGGAGCAACTGCGCGAAGAGATTCAGGCTCTGCTTGCCGTGCCGTGCGAACCATTGGACTTTCGCGCGGCCCGCCCCTTTGTGATCATGGTCATCGGCGTCAACGGGGTTGGGAAAACCACCACGATCGGCAAGCTGGCGCACCAACTCAAGCAGGAGGGACTCAAGGTTATGCTGGCCGCCGCGGATACGTTCCGGGCTGCCGCCATCGAACAGCTGACGCTGTGGGCCGAACGGGTCGAGGTCCCGATCATTCGCCAGAAGAGTGGCTCCGATCCCTCGGCGGTGGCGTTTGACGCGGTCGATGCGGCGCGGGCGCGGGACATCGATGTCATCATCCTGGACACCGCCGGCCGGATGCACACCAAAATCAATCTCATGGAGGAACTCAAGAAGGTCCAGCGGGTGCTTGCCAGGAAAATCCCCGAGGCACCCCATGAAGTCCTGCTGGTCCTCGACGCTTCCACCGGTCAGAACGCGCTCTCACAGGCCAGGCTCTTCAAGGAAGGCATTGGAGTGTCGGGTCTCATCCTGACCAAGCTGGACGGAACCGCCAAGGGTGGAATCGTGGCGGCCATCTCTGATGAGCTGAAAGTGCCGGTGCGCTACATCGGTATCGGGGAAACGCTCAGTGACCTGCGCCCCTTCGATCCCGAGGAATTTGCTCAGGCCTTGTTCTAGCCGAAAAGATGAATGAGCGCGCGAAACGGGAAGAGCCGGGCGGAAGTTTTGTGGCCCCAGGTCGCCGGTGAGGCAGCGAGCTACTTGGAATGACCGGGCAGCTCGATGGTGGAACAGCTTTTGCCCGGGCCGCAACTCCTGCTGGTCACACTGGGTGAGGACGCCTCACCGGCCGATGATCCCATGGCATAGCTGACCCGGCTGAGCACGCGTTCGAGCTCATCGCTCGCACACGCCGAGCATTTCATGTCAATCTGGGCTGACGAACCGGTTAACAGGAACTCTTCAATATTGCCACAGCGGGTACAGCGGAATTCATAAATGGGCATTGCTTCTCCTTTATTGTCGCCAATCGGTTTGGATCACCCCGTTCTCTTAACCAATCCTCGCGCGCCTGTCAAAGGGGTGAGCGCTGGTGGTCGTCAGCCCTGCCCTGCTTGCTCCTGAGCCACGTACCCGTCCGAAGATAATTCTGGGTCACCAGTTTCAATTCCTTGCGCCGCCTCAGAAACTGTTCCTTCATGTCCCGCAGCCACTGAGCATGGCGTTGGGCGTCCTGGAAGGTGAAAAAGAGCGGGTGCTCGCCTTGTTCAGGATAGAATGAAAGACCTCCTGCGGCGATTTCGTAGTGGCCGGCACTGCTGCAGAGCATGCACCGCAAACGGCCTTCACCCAGAAACCGAAAGGTGTCCCCACCACACAGAGGACACCGTGGCACCGACGCTTCCACGGGTTCCCGACCCTCCACGAGCGCCTTTGCCAGGGCCGCGGCTGCAGCCCTTCCGCCATTTTCCAGGAAAATCTCGCCGGGCAGGGCGCCATAAAGAACCGTCGCCCCCCGCAGGTCCCCAAAGGTCAGGCGGATGAAGCTTTCCACCCCCAGTTTGGTATAGCCCTCCATGCCCTCGATCCCGGCAATGGCAGCCCCTACTGCCGGTGTGCCCCAGAGCCGCTTAAGCTGGGCGTAGAACGCCAGTCCCCGATCTAGAAAGGCCTTGAGACTGGCGTTCGGACCGAGCAGATAAGTCGGAGTCGCTACGACATAGGCGTCCGCTGCGGCAAGCGCCTCCAAAACCATGTTGAAATCATCATCCTGGGGACAGCGCATGGTACCGGCGAGGCATTGGTAACAGGCTTTGCAGGGGCGAATGTCCAGCTCGGGAAGCCTTGCCAGGCTCAATTCCCAGTCACCGGCAAGCTGCCGGTAAAGCTCCTTGACAAAAAGCTCCGAATTGCCGAATTTCCTCGGCGAACAGATTAATCCCACAAGCTTCTTGGCCATGTTCTGCAATCCGCGCGCTGGTGCCTTGCGTCATCAGCGCCGCAATGTCGGTCAGCCGCCCCCTTGGAGCACGTAGAATAAAAAAAGCTAACCGGCGGGGCTAGGACCGATTAGCTTTTGAGGAGGAAAGAGTTGGTTTCCTTGTGACCCGATTTGTTTGCAAGAGCAATGCCACAATCCCACTTTCCCCGTATATCCTTCAATGCCGCCATATCAGGTGAATCTCGCAGCATCTTTGAAGGGCGTTGGCAGGCCGGCAATCACGCCATGCTTTCCATATGCCCGCCACAATCACGCCACAATCACGCCATGCCGGCCCTGTCGGTCAGCAAGTCGTCATAATAAGCCTGGTACTGTGCCGCAATATGATGCCAATCATACCTCTGGCATACAAAAGCTCGGCCATTTCGGCCCAATGCGGACCGTAATTCAGGGTTCAGGAGGACTGTCAGGATCGTTTCCGCCAGCATCACCGGGTCCTTTTCCGGGAGAATCAAACCGGTTTTCCCGTCCGCAATGATATCACGGATAGCAGGCAGATCCGTCGCAACGACGGCACACTCGCAGCCCATCGCCTCCACCATCACCAGGCCAAACCCCTCCTGGTCGCCATCTCTTGCAACGACCGACGGGAAGACCAGAACTTCCGAGCTCTGATAAAGGTCCGCCATGGCCGAGTTGGGAAGGGCCCCGAGAAAGCGGACCGCGGGCATGACTCCAAGCACCTGGCAAAGGTTGCGGACGGCCGCTTCTTCCGGTCCACTCCCGACGATGGTCAGGGTGACCCCGGGGAGCTTTGCCAGGATGCGCGGCAGGGCCTGGATCAGGTATTCGAGCCCTTTCTTTTCCACCAACCTCCCCACAAACAGCAGCGACTTCTCACGGCGCTGGGCTGGTGACGGACAGAATCGTTCTGCGAGATCCACCCCCATGGGGATCACCCGGATCGGGATGATGTTCCTATCCATCGTCAGCAGCCTGTCACGCATGGCTCGGCTGACCACGGTAAGGCCGCTCACCGAACCGATCACGAAGCGCTTGAGACGTTCCAAGAGCGGTCCACGGAGGGCGAAGAGGTCAGCCCCGTGGGAGGTGCACAAAATCGGCACCGAGGCATGCACCAGCCGCGACGCAACGACTGCGGCCAGTCCCTGGGGAATAAGCCAGTGCGCATGAATCAGGTCGATCTTCGCCCGTGCCAGCAACCGGGCAATGCTGAATACTTCGGCGACAAAAAACGATGGTACCAGACCGTAATAACATGGCTGTCGCTTCAGATTGGCGAGTATCCCTCCGCCTGCCTCCCGGCTGCCATACGCCAGCATTTCACCACTCTCGCGCCAATACCGGAACCGATGAATGGACACCCCCTCAAGCACTTCGCGGGTCTTCGCACCGGGTGCGTGGGGTGCCAGGACCATGATCCGGCAGGTCTCAGCGAGACGACGGCAGAGCTCATGGACAAACGGGGGATCCTTGTCATCTTGCCATCTCGGGAAGGTGGACGTCAGAACCAGGACGTTCTTTACCGGCGGAGAGGCCAAACTGGCATGCATCGAACTGCTGGTGACCATCGCGGGGTGTGACATGCGGCCTCGGGGGTTGCTCAGCCACCCTTTTCTATCCGGTCGTAGCGCAGTTGGGTGATCTGTTCACTGATCAAGCCGATCATGAAAATGATCACCGCACTGATCAGGAACAGTGCTGACATGTTGGTGAAACGACCGGCAGTGTAATAGGTGACGGCGTAGTTCACGATGCCCATAACCCAGAACAAAAAGCTGACGGGAAGGAAGATCCGAAGCGGCGAAAAGAAGGTGATGATCTTGATCAGAATGAGAAGAAACTTGGTGCCGTCGCGAAAGAGCTTGATCTTGCTCTTCCCTTCTTCCCGTTTCCTGGCTTGAATGGGCAGATAACAGAGCGTCCGACCACTTCGCAAATACGCGAGTGTCAACGTCGTGGGATAAGAGAAGGAGTTGGGTAGAAGGTACAGGTAGCGGGTTACCGTGTCGCGTTCCAGCACTCTGTAGCCCGAGGTGAGGTCCTTTACGGGAAACCTGGTAGCATAGCGGGCGATGATGTTAAAAATCTGGTTGGCTGTCAGCCGCAGGCTGTTGGCATGTCCCCGTAAATCGCGCGCGCCAATGACCATGTCGAACTTTTCGGAAGCCTCCACCAGCCTTGGGATGTCGGCCGGGTCGTGTTGGCCGTCCCCGTCCATGAGCACAATCTTGTGGCCGGAGGCAAGGCGAATGCCAGTCTTGACGGCAGCCCCGTTGCCAATGTTGTAAGGGTGGCTCCACACATAGGCTCCGGCCTCCCGGGCGACCTGACTGCTGTTATCGGTTGAGCCGTCGTCCACGACCAGGACTTCGGCCTCCGGAACATACTGGTGAACGCGTCGTACCGTCTCTCCGATTGTCCGGGCTTCATTATAGACCGGAATAACAACTGAGATTTTCATGTCCCGCCGCTTGCGCCTCGCAATATGATAACGGAAGAAATCGTAGGAGGTGTCCCGTGACAATCAGACTTTTTCCTGGCCTTGCTCAGATTGGCAAGAGCACAAAAACCCCTCTATCTCCTTCGTGGTCTTTGCGGAGAACCGGCTTCTTATGCCTGGACCACCCACCCGTTCTCACTCACCACGAACGGCTCAGAGATTAGGCGGTCGGCGAGGAAAAAGCAAGGGACAAAGGCAGTGCTTCTTTCAACTCGTCAATACTGGTCATGGGATTACGGCAGGCGAAATTTTCACAAAGATACACCGCTGTTTGACCGGTGGCAGCCGTCTGGAGGTCTCTGACAAAGGGAGCCAACGCTGCCAATCTTCCCGCTTCCTCCCCCGGCGCCCAATGGAGCAGCACACGATTGGGCAGAAAAGCCGTGTGAACGGCTTCGACCATCTGCTGCGTGGTTTCCTGACGCAGATCTCCCGTGATGATGATCTCCCTGCACGGTCCGAGGGCAAAGTCCACGGCGTGGAGGAAATGGGTGTAGGCCGATGGATAGTCTGAAACCAGGTGAAAGAAGGTCTGGAACAGGCGATCCGCCCGTTCTTCCCAGGCGGTATTGCCCGTCATTCGGCCGAGCCGCAGCAGGTTGAGCGCAGCGACGGAATTGCTGGAAGGGATGGCGCCGTCATAGAGCTCTTTATCTCGCACCAGCAGCTTTTCACTGTCGTGTGCCGTATAGAAAAAACCACCGTCCTGCTCGTCCCAAAACAGATCGAGCATCGTTTCCTGAATCCTTGCTGCATCTTCGAGGTAGCGAATGGCAAAGGTCGCTTCGTAGAGCTCAAGAAGGCCCCAGACCACAAATGCATAGTCATCTGCATACCCCGGATAGGCCGCCTCGCCCTGCCGATAGCGACGGAAAAGCCTTCCTGAATCCCGCCGCAGGGCTGTCAGGACAAAATCCGCAGCCCGAGCCGCCGCCTGGCTCAGGCGCGGATCACGGAAAGCCTGGGCCCCTTTGGCCAAGGCTGCGATCATGAGACCGTTCCAGGAGGTCAGGATCTTATCGTCTTTCAGGGGATGGATACGCTGCTCGCGCGCGGCAAAGAGTTTGCGATTGGCTGCGGTCAGAAGGGTCTCGAGCGCTTCCGCAGTCATGTCGTACTGCCGCGACGCCTCGGCAATAGACCTGGAGATATGAGCAATACTGCGGTGCTCTTCGAAATTCCCCTCAGGGCTGATGTCATAGAATTGGCAGTAAAGCTGCCCCTCTTCCTCCCCCAGAACCTGCTTCACCTCTTCCTGGGTCCACACGTAGAAAAGCCCTTCTACCCCTTCGCTATCCGCATCCTCGGCGGAATAAAAGCCCCCCTGAGGGTCCGTCATATCACGGAGGACGTAGGCAAAAAGCTGCCGAGACGCCTTTTCATAGGCGGGTTTGCCCGTGACTTGAAAGGCCTCGGTGTAGGCCATAGCCAGCATGGCCTGATCGTAGAGCATCTTTTCGAAATGGGGCACCAGCCATTTTTCATCCACCGCATATCGGTGAAATCCCAAACCCACCTGGTCAAAAATCCCGCCGTGGTGCATGGCCGCCAACGTCTTTTCCACCATGAGGAGGGCCTCGGACTGAGGATGGCGGGCGTGCCATCGCAGGAGCAGGGTGAGATGGTGCGGGGTCGGGAATTTGGGGGCCTTGCCGAAGCCGCCCCAGCGGTCGTCAAAACTCATCCGGAGCTGCTCGTAGGCTTTTCCCAGCACCCTCGGTCCGAAAGAGCTTCCTCCTCCGGGGGGAGACTGCGGCTGCAGCATCCGGGTGATCTCGTCACCCGCTTGCCGCACTTTATCCCGCTGGTGCCGCCACACATGCGCCAACTGGAGGATGAGGTCCATGAACCCCGTGATCCCAAGACGGGCTGACTTGGGAAAATAACTGCCGGCAAAAAATGGCTTCCGGTCAGACGTCATGAAGATGGAAAGCGGCCACCCGCCGCTCCCGGTCAGCACCTGGCAGACCGTCATGTAGAGATGATCGACATCGGGACGTTCTTCTCGGTCCACCTTGATGGAGATGAAATAGCGGTTCAGCAGATCGGCAACTTCCTGATCTTCAAATGATTCGCGTTCCATCACGTGGCACCAATGACAGGTTGCGTACCCGATGGAAAGAAAGATGGGCTTGTCTTCCTCGGCCGCCTTCTGAAAAGCTTCATCACCCCAGGGATACCAATCCACGGGATTGTTCGCATGCTGCAACAGATAGGGGCTCTTTTCCCGGCTGAGGCGATTCGGCATAAGGCACCGACGCTACCGGGGATCTTTGCTTGAAGCCGACCCTTCCACCATACAGCGGGAGAAATCGATCTCTTTGCCGCATCCGGCACAGGTATGAGGCTTGTTGAATTCGTCGGAGAAGATTTCCTTTTCTTTCCCACAGTCAGGGCATTTGCACACAAATGACTTCAGGTCTTTGAAACTTTGCCATCCAGGACAATGTGCAGGTGTCTTCATCCTTCCCTCCCTATCCGATCAATGAATTGCTGCAATCCCTGGCTCATCAGTAACTGGTGTGAGCCGCGATGAGCCAAATCCCCCTTTGCCATTCCCTGAACGAGCTTCCCCACAAATACAACCGGGCGCCCCGCCCCCGCTCTAACCCCCACGGACAGGCTTCGCGAGGGTGACGGGTACCAGGCCCCGGCTTGGGAACCGGTAATCCCGATGAGGAATCAGGCGCCAGAACCCTCATTTTGAATAACCAGTTTTCCCTTAAGCTTGGTGCCACAGCTCGGACAAAGGATTTCCACCTCCTGTTCGGGACCGATATACTTCTCCTGCATGGTCTCAGGGGCGAGGAACGATACATCGCCGCAGGCACAATGCGGACATTCTCCACGGACCAGGTGTCTTTTCTTTTCGGTCATGCTCTCTCTCCTACGAATTCTTACGGTAGAAACATCCTGGATGATTCCCTACTTGAGTTGCTCAAGCACGTGAACCAACTCCTCCAGATTTGGCCGTACGTTGATGTCATGGACATCGATGTAGCGAATGATGCCCTGCTTATCCATCACGAACAGCGCCCGTTCTGATGTTCCATCCGAGCGCAGGACGCCGTATTTGGCCGAAACCTCGCCGTGCGGCCAGAAATCGGAGACCACCGGGAACCACACTCCTCCCATCTGCTGCGTCCACGCAAAGAGTGTCGGCAGGTTATCGGTCGTGATCCCGACAATCACCGCATCATGCTGCTCGAACAGGTTTCTCGCCAGATTGTAGCCGGGCCACTGTTCTGAACAGACCGGCGTCCATGCGGCAGGAACGAACGAAATCACCACATTCTTCCTGCCCTTGAACTGGCTTAGAGAGACCTTTTCTCCGGAGAGCGACGGCAGGCTGAAATCGGGGGCATTATCACCAGACTTGAGCTTGGTCTGGCTGTCAATGGGTTTGACGTTCTCCATGGCCAGGATCCGCCCTTGGAACTGGTCTGAAACGGCAAAAGCGCCGGCCGTCATTCCCAACAGCATACATGCCGCAACAACCAGTCCGGGAAATATCGGTCCTCTCCTCATCAGCTTTATTCCTTTCTTCGCACGCATCGATCTGCCTACTTGTAAATGAGCTTCAAGAAATCATGAGGGTCGCCGATGCTCCCCACTTTGGAGTAGACAACTCGATGCGATCCGCCCTTATTGTTCTTGATGACGACAAAATAAGGCGTCCGGACCTCACCCAGGGCCTTATGGATAATGAAATCGGGATCGGGCAGCAACGGAAACGGAACCGCGTAGGCGTTGCGAAAGGTGTTGACTTCGAACAGGGTGTTCCCGGTCCCGAGACCGATGAGCTTGATCTTCCCCTTGAGGTCCTTGTCCTGCTCGATGATGCGATAGAGTTCATTGATTGCGGGAGCCTCTTTTTGGCAATGAGGGCAGTACATGCTGAAAACCTCGATGATGACCAACTCCGCTTGAAGCTCGGGCAGTTTGAATTGCGCCTTGCCTGCTATTCCGAGATATTGCTGCTCTTCGAGCCGAGAAGGAGCAGGGAGAATGATCTCCGGCAGCTTCCCGCCCTCCGGGGGCGGTGCTGCCTCTGCCTGCACGCTTCCCGTCGGAAACAGCAGTCCCGTAATGATAAGTAAACAGCCGAGGAACTTCACAGTCATTCTCTGCATTCAGTTCTCCTTTTCTTGACCACCCGCTTCTACGCTCACTTGCCGCCCATTTACCTTGGCTCTCCGGTACCGAGCCAACTCCTCCAGGTCAATCACGAGCAAACAGCGTTGTATGTGCTATCGATCATAGAGAAAATTAGAAAGGTACAATGATTACAGGATCACTCTGAAGAAGGGATGAGCAGGATTTCGAAGTTTCAGCCTGCTGATCCTACCATGCGCCGCTCCGTGTGGCAAGCAGGGAACTATCCTATGCCCCTGCCCCGGAACCGTCCAGGACCTGCTTGCCCTTCTCGAGGAACCAACTCTCAGGATCCGTGTAATAAAACTTCAGATCGGCCAACAGGGTGTGATGCTCTTTATCACCGGCGATCAACCGGGTGAGGAAGGCCCGCTCGGACGGGTCCGTGGCAACCTCAAGCCGCTTGGTGAAAAAGGTGATCGCTTCATTTTCAAGAGCCAGCCCGGTTTCAATTGCCGCTACCTCATCGTGGCAGGCCTTTGGAACTTTCCGATGGGCTTTCGCGATCCTTTTGAGCAGAGCTTTCTTATCCTCCACTCCAAATTCGTGGAGGCGGCAGGCATCCGCCGGGACTTTTCCCTTCTTCACTTCTTCGTAAATGGCACTGGTTCGTCGGAGATGTTCTTCCTCAGCCGTTTTCAACATGCTGAAAGTCTCAACCCCAACCGGGTCCGGACAGTTTTGAGCCGCCGCCTTGTAGAGCGCCCGTTTCTTCTCTTTCAGAGCAATCACCGTACAGAATAACTCAAGTGTTTTGTCTTCTTCTCTGGCCATGACGTCCTCCTCGATATGCCGCTGCCCAAAATGGGCCTGGGGATCTGCAAATCAACACATCCAGACTATAAGGACGTCGCGTGAGGTTGTCCATCAACGACCGTCAACCGGACCGTCGAGAGGAAAGAGAAGGGCGTTGAGGCTGCGGGCAAGGCCGCAGGAAGACCAGGGAAACGGCAGCATCGATCGATCACGGCAACAGAGGGGATTTATCCCTGCTCAGAATCGCCTTCGCCTGCTCCACATCCTTCCGGATCTGGGAGGCTAATTCATCGGGGCCGGAGAATCGCTTCTCATCGCGCAAGCGCTCCAGGAAAGAGACTCTGATGTACTGGTCATAGATGTTCTCGTGGAAATCAAACAGGAAGACTTCAATGCTCAGCTCGGTTCCACCGAAGGTGGGATTATGCCCGACATTGGCAGCCCCACCATAGGTCGCTTCTCCCACCTTGACACGCACGGCATAGACCCCAAGCCTGGGTGGTGCCTGGCCGGAGATGCTGATATTGGCAGTGGGGAAACCGAGCAGCCGGGCTCCTCGCTGGTGCCCGGGGACCACCAACCCGGCAATTTCATAAGGGCGGCCCAGCAGCCTGTTGGCTTCCCGCAGGTTGCCTTCCTGGATGAGCTGTCGGATGAGAGTGCTGCTCACCATGGTCCCGTCCAGCTGAACTCCCGATATCGTGGCAACCTTGAAACCATAGCGGTTACCCATCTGCTGCAGGTAGTGCGTATCACCCTCACGGCCGCAACCGAAGCGGTAGCCTTCGCCAACCACAATTGCCCTGGGGCCAATCCTGTCTACGAGCAGGAGCTTGACAAAATCAGCGGCAGAGATCCGGGCAAACTCCGTGCTGAAGGGCACGACGATAGCGACATCGATCCCACTAAGGGCAATGAGCTCGAGTTTCCGCTCATGAGGGGTAATAAAAAGCAGACCCTGCTCGGGTGCCAGTACCTGGAGGGGATGCGGATTGAAGGTGAGTACTACCGACTCACCGCCAACTTCACTGGCCCATTCCCTGGCTTTCTGAAAGAGAGCCTGATGGCCTCGGTGGACGCCATCGAAATTGCCGATGGTCAGCACCGGATTCTTGAGCGACCTTTGAATATTTTCAACTCCTACAAAAACTTCCATGCAGGATCAATGAACCTCCTCATGTAATAAAATAGGCCTTGACACTGAAACCTGTTTATCATAGTTTGCTAGGATCTTGTTTGCAACGGTTTTTGCATGCCGAAGTGGCGGAACTGGTAGACGCGCTAGGTTCAGGGTCTAGTGGGCGTACGCCTGTCGGGGTTCGAGTCCCCGCTTCGGCACCAAGAAAATCAAGGGGTTAGCCTAGACAATGGTTAACCCTTTTCCTTTTACGGGGCTTTTGGGTAACGTTTTGGGTAACACATTCCCGGCAACGTTAGTTGGCTAGCCTTACTCTTCTGCTTGGGTAACATGGGTAACATCTGTGAGATAGGTTTGCAGCCGATCCATGGCCTGCCGTTTGTCATCATAATCGAGGGTGTTGTAGCGGTCGAACATCTCTCGGGTTGAGTGCCCAGTGATGTCCATGATCAGCGATTCCGGAACGCCTGCCTTTCTCATGTAGGTGTTGAAGGTATGGCGGAGGTCGTGGAAAACGAAGCCGTCCTTTACGAATCGGCCGTAAGGTATCTGGGCGGCCTTGCAGGCTTTGATTAAACCAGTCCTGATGTCACTGACTGGTTTGCCCTTGTACTGAAAGACATGGTTGTCATGGACGGCCTTTGGGATGCTCTTTAATACCTCATACAGCGGCTCGCTGATCGGGATTTGCCGAGGCTCTCTGTCTTTGGTATCCGCAGCTTCGAGACAGATAAGCCGCCTTTCCATGTTGACCTTGTTCCAGGTCAGAGCGAGGATTTCCCCCCGACGCATGCCCGTATAGAAAGCCGTGATGAGGAGGCACTTGGTCAAGCGTGGGGAACACTCGATGAGTCGGTCAAACTGTTCTTTGGATAGGATCTTATCTCTGGCATTCGCATTTCTTTTCTGCAGCTTCTTTACCCTCTTAAACACCTTTACCGTTTCGCCGCTCACAAGATCATTGTCGAAGGCCTTGCTCACGACTGTTTTGGCTGCACCTACCTCCTGATCGACATAGGAGTCCGAATAGCCGGCAGCTTTTCGTTTAGCCTGATAGTTCTCCAGGTCAATCGTACTGATCTGCCCTATGACGTGTCTGCTGAAGTGAGCATTGAAGCTCGCCAGATTTATCTTGAGGGTGGGGAAATAAGCCTTCACTTTAACCATCTCGAGAGCCAAGTACCAGTTTGTCAACTCCTGGAAAGTCATCCTATCCTCGGGCACCTTTTTCAGTACTCGAGGGCTTTCATGGCGCTGCGCCAAGCGCTTCCCTTCAGAGGCTCTCGCTTCCTCAACTGTTGTTCCCGCGTATTCCTTGCGCTGTCTTCCTCCGGGAAGTCTGTATTGGATCCAATACCTCACCTTTCCAGACTTCTTCAGCTTCACCAGGTCGGCACCGCAATCACAAAGCCTATTCTTGACCGCCTGTTTTTTGTGGCAAAGGGGGCATTCAGCTAAGATGGCCATAAGAAATCCTTCTCCCTCTGGCGTTTTGGTCTTCTCCACCTAAGGAGGCATCTCCCGGTTCACGAATGTAGACCAAATCCGCTAATCGACGCAAGAAGACAAGAGGTATGCGGAAACTCTCGGATTTCAATTTCGTAGCACTCTCAGGGACAAAGGCTATCCCCCGCAAGTAAGGCTCCCCAAAGAGCTACGTCTTGGTTTTCCTCGCACATTTCGACGATCGGTAGGTGGGTAGGATGATTCATCACCTTATACCACGTAAACCGTAACCAGCAGGTTCAAGCTGGGGTTATCGTGATCAAACTTTCAAATCTGAAGCACTTCAGCTCTCTGGGGCGGGCTTAGGTCATCTCCCTTTTGTCTCCTGACACCGGTATCGCGCCCCCGCCTGTGTTGAGAATAGTGTCTCATTATGCACCGATAATATGAGACACTTTCGAGGAGGATATTCTCCTTCGCTTGGAAAAAACCCGGGAGAGTTACGGTGCTGATAGCGAAGCTTTTTGGAGGGGAGGACACTTGAGAGAATATATCGAAGAACCCCTAGGAGCTTGTCCGAGAATGAAAAAGGCAGTTCCAAATTCCCAATACAGCTGTCAGGTCGAAAGCATATTAGTCAACTGGCTTCGAATAATCAGCTGAATCATGGGCTTAATTCCCACTTTTCACGGCTCATTTTTTCGAAGCTGGAGTTCTCGGACTGCTATCACCGGTCCAAAGTGGACCCACCTTGACCAGGATACGGACCCTTTCGGAGAATCATTCTCCGAAGTTGCCGCGCGGCAACCAGGCATATGGCACGGCTATTGCTAAAGGCCACCAAAGAAGATAAAGTATAATAAAAATAAATAAATAGAGCTTAAACTCAACAACCAAGAGTCATGCCAACCAGCGAGGGCGTCAGCCCTTGGGCATCAGTCAAAGGAAAATGGGTGGGTCCAGTTTCTGCCGCTGGGTGGGTCCGTTTTTATTCGGTGGTAGCACTCGGACAGCCTCCTAGGGTCTGCTCGTCGGCCTGCTGGTCCGGTTCATCCCCACGCCTGTGGGGAACACATGTCGGTATAAGTCTTGCCTTGGTACTCTCGCGGTTCATCCCCACGCCTGTGGGGAACACACGGCGGCCTGGTGCACGCCTCAAAATGTTCCCGGTTCATCCCCACGCCTGTGGGGAACACACCTGCCTGACCGGATTGAACATCAGGAAGTCCGGTTCATCCCCACGCCTGTGGGGAACACTGATAGTGATGAGCAGCGCACTAATCGGGGGACGGTTCATCCCCACGCCTGTGGGGAACACCTCTCCAGCAGCCTCTTCATATAGCCCCTGGCCGGTTCATCCCCACGCCTGTGGGGAACACCTGATGTCGTCGAATTGAATATAGAGATAGTCCGGTTCATCCCCACGCCTGTGGGGAACACGAGAGCAGCCGTTATGCCCTCCTCAAGGACTACGGTTCATCCCCACGCCTGTGGGGAACACTCGTAGGCGGCCCTGAGAGCATTCAGGTCGGCCGGTTCATCCCCACGCCTGTGGGGAACACAAACTGTCGCAGGTCGGAAGCAATGCAGCAACCGGTTCATCCCCACGCCTGTGGGGAACACTTTTCCGCTAGCCTTGCTGCTGATAAGCTGGCCGGTTCATCCCCACGCCTGTGGGGAACACATGATCTTGCCGGAGCTGGCAATCTCAATGGGCGGTTCATCCCCACGCCTGTGGGGAACACATCCGCGCGATCCAGGACCGCTACGGCGACATCGGTTCATCCCCACGCCTGTGGGGAACACGATCTGCTGACCTGCCGGGGAAACAAGATTGGCGGTTCATCCCCACGCCTGTGGGGAACACTTCAGAGACAAAAGGCAAGATCTTTTTGACGTCGGTTCATCCCCACGCCTGTGGGGAACACGGCCCCCTCCATCACCCATATGCCGTCGGTTCCGGTTCATCCCCACGCCTGTGGGGAACACCCATGCAGATGCTGACATTCCCGGCTCTCTCGCGGTTCATCCCCACGCCTGTGGGGAACACTCCATGTTGCCGCAAATGGCAACGGGAAGTTCCGGTTCATCCCCACGCCTGTGGGGAACACCGGCCATAGATGTCAACAGCAACCACACCAACCGGTTCATCCCCACGCCTGTGGGGAACACAGCTTTACTCCAGCAGCGTCTATTACAACTGGCGGTTCATCCCCACGCCTGTGGGGAACACAGGGACGGCAAAGATGTAGCTTTTTCTGTCAACGGTTCATCCCCACGCCTGTGGGGAACACAAGATTAGTTAGTTCTGTAGTTTGTCTATCTTCGGTTCATCCCCACGCCTGTGGGGAACACCTTGCCGTGTTGATGGAAAGCCGGTCAATCATCGGTTCATCCCCACGCCTGTGGGGAACACCCAGCCCCATCCAGATTGCATCCAGGATGCTGCGGTTCATCCCCACGCCTGTGGGGAACACCTTGCCGTGTTGATGGAAAGCCGGTCAATCATCGGTTCATCCCCACGCCTGTGGGGAACACCTTGGGACGACCGATAGCCCCACCTTTGCTGGCGGTTCATCCCCACGCCTGTGGGGAACACAGCAACAGTTGCCTGCGCATTCCCTGCTGTTGCGGTTCATCCCCACGCCTGTGGGGAACACTTCAGAGACAAAAGGCAAGATCTTTTTGACGTCGGTTCATCCCCACGCCTGTGGGGAACACGACGATGCCAGTGCCGCCGCCCAATGCACCACCGGTTCATCCCCACGCCTGTGGGGAACACGCCATGATCGCCTTGTGTGCCAACCCCATTCTCGGTTCATCCCCACGCCTGTGGGGAACACTGAATATACTCGTTGATGTCTGCCATGGTTGACGGTTCATCCCCACGCCTGTGGGGAACACATCCGGACCGCATACCTGGATGCCAGGAAGGCCGGTTCATCCCCACGCCTGTGGGGAACACAATCGCTTATACCATAGGCCAGTGTACTCTTTCGGTTCATCCCCACGCCTGTGGGGAACACGTGGCTGGCATAACTTTTGATGCCATCATCGTGCGGTTCATCCCCACGCCTGTGGGGAACACTCCGGTAGGAGCCGCCAGTTTGATTCTCTTGCCGGTTCATCCCCACGCCTGTGGGGAACACTGCTCTCTACCAAAAACAACAGGTTGATTTGACGGTTCATCCCCACGCCTGTGGGGAACACGACTATGTCTGCCCAGCCGTCCGCGACTGGAACGGTTCATCCCCACGCCTGTGGGGAACACGCTTCTTTTAACTTATTGACATTTCATTCAAATCTGGGCGCACAAAACACCACCAAATTTCTTGGAGAAAGATCAACCTTTCTGGGCCAGTGAATCCTCCTCTTCCGACAGGAAAGAAACCAGTTTAATCCCGTCCATTTCCATCGGTACTCGCCGATTGGCCCCAAGCGTCATAAAGTCAAAACCTGATTCGGTGTTAGTGCTCCAGGCCATGGCGGCGTTGCCGCTCTCTATACCCTTTTCCACCGTGTTCCAAAGCATCTCTCTGACTCGTCGAGAAACCTTGCCCACGTAAACTCCCGCCCGGACTTCCAGGAGCCAGATCGCAAGTCTCCCTCGCAGGCGCGGCGGCACGCTCTCAACCACGATGACCAACATCTCCGATTCTCTCCTCATTAGGAATTGCAGGTTCGACGGATTCTGGCGGTGGCTTGGGCATTGGAAGCCCACCTGCAGCAAGAACCTCCTCGATGGTTGGAATAATCCGGTGCAGAACTCGAGTTTGACGGAACACGTCACGGCATGCCAGTCGGACCTCCCGTTCAGGCTCGCGCGGATTCCTGGCAGCGATACGGAACGCCAGTGGGACGACCGTCTCAAACTTGAAGAGGTCGGCAATGTCGTAAACAAATGATTGAGGTTTCCCCGTGTGGATGAAACCAATAGCAGGGGCATAGCCCGCCGCAAGGATCGCTGCCTCACAAATGCCATAAAGACAGGCGGTTCCGGAGGAGAGACAACGGTTAGGAGGGTCTCCGCTCTCCCAGCTGTTCGCGTCGTAGTTCCGGTTCGTCCATTTGACGCTATACTTCTTGGCAAGGAGTTCGTACATCTTTCGTACCCTTGCCCCTTCAATACCACGCAATTGCTCAACGCTACGCCGCTCAGGCGGGTCTTCTTTGAACCGTAAGGCGTACATTTTACGCACTACTCGGAGCCGCGCCGAATCATCCAAAGCCAGCTTGGCCTGATAGAGCAAGCGGTCAGCACGAGCACCCCCAGGCTGCCCCGAAGCATAAAGCCTTACTGCGCCGTCGCCAACCCAGACCAGGAGACAGCCAACCCGCGAGGCAAGAGCCACCGCTGCGTGTGACACCCGTGTCCCAGGCTCCAGCATGAGACAAGCCAAGCTGCCCACAGGGATATGGGTCCTCACACCGTTTTTGTCGACAACCACGAAGGCTCCGTCGAGAACATCCAGGTTGCCTTTTTCAACAAAGAGGATAGAGATGCGGTCCTTGATCGGGATCGGTTTGAGCGGTGGGAGTCGGGGTTCCATTATCGCACTCTCGCCAGAGAGAGGAGCCCACAGCCGAAGGCTTTAGCAGGGCCGATACCATCGGACAGTGTTTGCAGCAAGAGCGAGGGTTCTGTGACGGAAAGGAAGCCCTCAAAGCGAACCATCTTTAAATTAAGCCTTTGCTGTGATTCGCCTTTCTTTGTATGCCCGCCACCATACCCCTCGTCCACTACCAGGAGGGATCGGAGCCTCATTCCTAAACGCCTCTCCTTCTTTCGCAGCCACTCTTCGAGCGCATCCTCGCGTACTAGACCATAGCGTTTCCCATCTCGCTTCACCGTCGGATTGGCCCGAAGGCGGAACCGAAAGGTGTCACCGGCACGAACGGTGTGTGAAAACTCTTTGGTGCGGGCATCCACCAATTCCCCATACCTTTCAGAAAACAATTGCCAGGAAGGAATAACGCTACTCTGGACCAATAGGCGTATCCTCTTGTCCATGACTTCAGGTTCAACCCTAAAGAGAACCCGAGGCTGATTGTTATAGGCCTCAAAACCTGACATGACTGCTTGATGTAGGAGGTATATGTCAGTCAGTAGTCTCATCGCCCGGTGACCCATAGGGTCCAAGGCTAATTCTGACAAATACATGATCACTCTCCTTTGCCAAAACTGGCGCGAATATCTAGGTATTCCGTAGAAACATACCGTTCGTAAAAGAGGCGCCGCCCAAGGGCAAAACTCACCGGTTGATCACGCCTCGACTCGTGTGTAGGAAGGCTTGACTCAACCATCAGCCTAAGACGTCCTTCAGCCTTTCCTTCCTCAATCAGCTTCCGACGCTGCGCTAGTTCCTCGGACGGGATAAGAAGCGGATAATTAAAAAGAGCATTTCTGAGGTCTGCGTCTTCGCGAAGTCCGTCTGCCAAAAAAACGGGCAAGGATGGCACATAGGACTTTCGCCCCAGGTAGACTGGCCAGATGGGTTTTCGTAGTGCCGCGTGCAGCCTCCTCAGAAGCTTTAACTCTCCTTCAAGCCCAACAAGGAAAGCCGCGTCAGCGAGGTAATAGCGATTGGAGACAAGATCCTCCCAGGCGTCTCTTTTAGCGACGATTACATCTTGAGCCGTTTGATAGTCTTTTCGGAGTAATCCCTCTCGATCGACTCTCACACCCATCTTTAGTCCAGCCAAGTCGTCGATGGCGTCACTTCGACCAAGCCCTAAGGCAGCGCAAAGCAAACCTATCACGCCGCTTTTGCTCGGTTCCCGCTCAGTATCTCGCTCTTGAAAGCGGCTACGCGTACCCCACGATTGCATGGGACCGACACAAGCCATTAGAAGTACGCCGTTCATCAAAATGCCTCCTTGTTGAGACACTCCTTAATGGTGTCCAGCACCCCAGGCAGAGTTCCACTGTCAGAGCGAAAGAGATTGAACGAACTGTCACAGACAATCCCGTCACCACCATAAACCGTCTTGAGCTTTTCCAGATAATGCTCCAGAGCGTCAATGGAGCGCTCCTCCAAGGACTCTTCGCCTCTCGCCCGAATTGGTTTTTGAAAGGCGTTGGCCAGTGACCAGGGAAAGCCGTCCTTGCGGAGAATGACCCGAGCATATCCTGCCGGATTTTGCGCGGCCATGCTGTTTTGCTTGCCGGTGGGAACAGCTTTGACGGAAGCCTCTATGTAGCCGATGACCGCTGCTTTAAGCAAATCGTCGTTGAAACCAAGGTTTTCACGGAGCGTTACGAGGTTGATGTTGGAATACCGGTAGAAGCAAGAACTGTTGAACTCCACAACTCCAATCATATCAGAACCGGATTCCTCATCAGGAAGAAGATCATCAACGGCGGTGAAGTAATCTATCTCCATTTCCACTTTATTGGTGGAAATTGCGTGAGCCACTTGGCAGGCAGCATTCACACCCATGTTCTTCACATTCTTGTCAGCTACCATTCTTCCGAACAGAGCTATGTCTGCAGCATAACTTCCAGACTCAAGCCGTTTTTCACTGACAATGCCATGAAGCTCTTTCTGGATCACCTTCTGCTTCTCCGTCAGCTTTGGCTTCTTGCTTTTCTTCTTGCCTTTGCTCTTCACATTCTCCTCATCATGGGTCTCCTCTTCTTCGTCTGCAACTTCTGTCTCAAGCAGTTCCTCCCAATATTTTGAGGCAACCTCAGCAATATCTAGCAACTCATTCCCGCCCAGATACAAGAGAACGCTGGTCTTGCCCTGCTTCTTGCTGTCTCGTTTCAGTCCAAAGAGGGCCACGCTGCGTTCAGCTACCAGTTGTGCATCCTCAGCCATTTTGCTGTGTCTTTCGACAAGCAGTTCACCGATTTTCCCTATAATTCGCTTGGTCCTCGTGCCTATGTCACCTCCAGCAGCCTCAACGGTCTGTCTGAAAACAGGGTGACGCCGAACTGACCGCTTAATGCATTGGCTAGAGATGCGAGCGCGGCGGTAGCCGCCAAATTCACAGTCCTTGGGAGTGTTTGAATCGTCACGATTAAGGTTGGAAGGCGCAAAATTCTGGATGATATGAAGTTCTACAAACATATCAGTTCACTCCCTCTTCGGTTTTTTCACTCTCGGGTGAGGGTGAGTCTAGCTTCTCGAAACCCCAGAAATCCCTGGCCCACTGCAGTTGCACAAAACGGTCACGGTGTTCCCAATACCTCAGATCATATAAAAGCCGGTGGTAGTCGATTGCCACCCCCTTACTCCTTGCCAGGGAAACGCCTTGGCGTAGATCATTGCCCATATCCTCGGCATCTGCCGAGAGCAAATGGACAAAACGTTTTTCAACACTTTCGCTTTCGCTCTCCCCTCTAATTGCTCGAAACACAGCTCCCATGGATCTCCCCCTGGGAGAGGCATCAGGATGCATGGCAAAAAGAGACGCCACCAGAAAGTAATGTTGCCGCTCTCGCTCTTGTTCAGGAAGAAACGGGACAACATAAGGGTACATCTCCGGTGACCCCATCCGCTTGCCGAGCCCCCGACGAAGTTTGGCCAAGGCTGCTAAGTTACGGTCGTCGCGCAACTTCTCCAATCTAGAGATAAACGGATGCTCTTCTTGGCTCATAAATCAACCTCCTTTCTTGGCCAACGTTGCCAACCGTCCATTCAACTGCCCATAACCTTCCGTCCATGCCCTCAGCGACTTAGCCGAGTCGGCATAGCGGTGTTTCAGGCAACTTTCAAATGCTTCTCGTGCGGTTCGTTTGATGTCCTTTTCCCAGAGCTGCAAGGCAAGATCTGGTTCTTCCATTCTTTCAAGAAACTCATGGAAACCACGTTCCAGTCTGTCCCAGTAATGCGCAACTGCCTTGGTGGCGTTTACTTTGTCAGTCAATTCCTTAGGAATCCGAGGACGTATGTTGCGGGGAAGGCAATTGACAAGGTAGGTTACCACTGCATCATTGAGCATCCGGCCTGCTCGTTCTGACAAATCAATTGCTGTCTGCAAAAACGCAACAGTTTCACGGTCTGACAGAAGGGTAAGGGGAATATCGAGGGTCTCTTTTCGCCAAGCCAGAGGATTTGCTTGGTCATTTGCCAAGCCAAAGCTACAACAACGATACCTCGACGCCAATGGGACTACTCGCCGCAAAGCAATGTCACCGACAAGGCGGAACGCATCCGGGCGATGGTCCATCTTCTCGTCGAACGCGAAGAGCGAGGAACTGTCCCTCCAAAACATGCGATTGGGATCAAGCTGGACAGGAATCAATTTTTCTTCTTTCGTTTTTCGCTTAATGAAGCCCGGATTATCAACACCAAGAAAAGTCTCTCCCTGAGCAATGTGGGCATGCCTGACAAAGAGTTCCCCTTGGTCTTGCTCGGGTACTAATAGTAGATGACGACACTTGCAGGTAAGATAGTCCAGGTATCCTTTTGGAGTCACAGTCCCGACAGAACCTTGATCGTCTCTTTCCCATACCGGGCAGTCTCGTCCACTCGTGGGGATCGGCAGGTTTTCATTGTAGATTAGCAGGTTGAGTATGAGGGTTTCGAAAAGAGTCCCACCCTGAAGAACCGCAAAGACCCCATTAACCATAGTGGCATCCGAATAACTTTGCTGGTAATCGAAATGATTGGTTGTCTTCTTGTTGAGCCCCCTGAGCGAATACATCTGGCTCGTAATGAGAATCCGCGCAGCCTCAATAGGAGAGAAGCGCTTGGGCGATTCGTCAGTCGTGTGGTCGAAGAGCGTTTTGTTGTTGCCACTCGAGCATTCCAGCATGATGCAACTGATAGAAACCGGCTTCTCCCTCTTCGCGCTATCTAATATCGCCAGGCCTGAAGTCTGATAAAAAGGCTCCAACGGCGAGAAGAGATCAAATCGATGCCACCATTGCTGAAAATAGTTATCGATTCGTTCGGTGGGAAACCGTGAGGCCAGGTAGACATCCCTCCACTCGTGTACACTTTTGGGGCCATCAACGACACGGTGCGCGATTGCCAGCAACACCCTGAGCAGTGCCGCTTCCGCTAGTGGGTTCTGAAGTTCGAGTCCCCGCAGTTCATGAGCCCTTACCAAGAGGTCTCGGAGTCCTAGGGCCTGTTCCTCTCCAGACAATTCGATGCAGGGAAGCCACGGTTGGTCAACAAGATTGTAAGAAAAGGCGCTCATTGGCAATCACCTCCTTTTGCGACGGGCAATGCGTAATCCAAATTCTTTGTCATAAGCTAGGCAAAGACCATTAATAGCGGTCCCATCTGGGTTTGGTAATGGGTGACATCTGCGAAGTAAAGGTGACTCATTCCATTCTTTCGGTGTACATTCTCCCTGGAAATGCTCCACCACCCGTCGATTGTCAGTCCTAACGCTTTGGGCGTATAGCCTGCGCTCAGCCTCGGAGTTGTTGACTAAAATACTCTGCCCTTGGTCGATGATGATCAGCGTCACGTTTGGCCTCGTCAGGCGGGTTACGACCACCCCTTCGTCATCAAAGTCATTGGCTATCGACCCCAAGTAATCTGGATCGTTCAGGCATTCGTCAGCCTTCATAAGAGCGTCCCCAGCCGCAAAAAAGGTCTGGGCAGACTGAGTTCCGAGACGTTCCATCTTCCAAAGTTCTATGGAATCTGAAAGGTGAGGCGGGATTTGAAGACGGTAGCCATCCCCATAGACGGATTCGATGAGAGCGCTTACTCCATAAGGAACCGAAATGGTCACCGTCTGCACATCGCCCTCAGCCGCAAAGAGCAGGCAGGTTCTCAACAAAATGTCGCGGGCATACACGTATCCAGTCCCTCCGAAATCCGGAATCATCTTGAGTAAGTCAGGCATGCAAACATAGAGCATTCTCTTCCCGAGGGAATGGGGGCGCTCGCGTTTATGGCGCTGAAGCCGCCCCGCCCTCTGAAGTAGAAGATCAACAGGAGCAATGTCGGTGACCATCATATCGAAGTCCACGTCCAGGCTCTGCTCGATCACCTGAGTGGCAATAACAATGCCTCTAGAGGGTCTTTTCCCCTCTTTGCCATAACGGCAGAGAAGGGCCTTCTCGATTTCGAGCTTCCTTTCCAGCGTGAATCTGGAGTGGAACAGGATTAGATCAACATCTGTGATACTTTGCCTTACTACCTTATACAGTTCCTGGGCTTCCCCCACAGTGTTCATGATACAGGCAGCACATCCGCCATAGGCAAGCTTCTCTGACAAAAGTGACGTGATGAGTTGGGCTTTATCCTGAGGGGCCATAACCAACGGCACCATTTGGATGGATTCAGGCTCAAGGCCCACAATCGGCTGAATTATAGTCCTCCCAGTTGAGTCCATGCCAATCACAGAGGGGTATTTGGCTTCTTTGGGGCAAGATGCATTGACATTGAAGGCCTGCAAAAGCTTTTCACGCTTTGCTGCTGGCAACGTAGCGGACAGGAGGATGACGGAGGTCTGACACTTAGCCAGCCATCCTACCAAACGGTCGATCTCCTCAACCATGTATGCATCGTAAGCATGGACTTCATCCAAAACCAGGAACTTGCCGGACAAGCCAAAGAGCCGGACAAAGAAGTGCCGGACCTTCAGAGCTGCCAGGATTGCTTGGTCGATCGTCCCCACCCCATAACCCGCAAGTAGCCCTCGCTTCCGCGCCGTAAACCAGGAAGAAGCAACCGTGTCATTTCGCGCGGCATCGATCGCAGTAACACGCAACCGCTCATAGTCACGGTTCAGATCAGCGTTGCTATGAAGAAGGTGAAGTTCGGATCCTCTTTCCAATCCAAGGTTGTCCAGAAAAGACTCCATGCGAGGCAACATCGCATTGCCCGTCGCCTGCGTAGGCAGAGCATAGTAGATCCCTCTCAGCTCAGAACGTGCCATGACGCTGGCGAATGCAGCCTGGGCCGCTTCCGTTTTGCCACTGCCCATGGGGCTTTCGATCACAATGAGCATCGGATGTTCCAATTGCTCGACCACCTGTAACGTCGCTGCCTGACAAGGGTTTGGGGTGTCGAAACCGAAGAGATCCCGGAATCCCTTTACGACCGTTTGAGCAATCTTGAATCTCAGTCTTTTCAGTACTTCCCAGGCTCGTTCGGTACGCTCCTCCAGATACGCCTCTATGTCCAATGGCAAACGAGCATACGGAAAAAATTCCTCTGCTGAAGCGAGCCAGTCTGAAACGCTGATAAGCCCAGTTAGAAGAACCAAGGCTGGTGTTGTAGGAGTCGTATGAGAAGAGAGGCTCTCATCCCAAAATTGACCAGCAAGGAAGCGAATTACCGCTCTCCTTGCCTCATCCCACTTCCCAGCGCCACAATGTCCGGCTTCTCCTCCCAGGAAAGCGCCATGATGGGCCGCCAAAATACGGGACAATGCGACGGCATGGCCGTAGTTGCACTCCAGGCAGTCTGTCAGAAGGTCGGGGAGAACCTCTAGAATAACCTGGCCATGATTTGTTTCGTCCGCCCGCGTGAATCTGAACCCCTCAGCTCTCAGCCCAGCGCAGAGATCCTCTCGCTTAGATTGGAAACCTGGACTGATTTTGCCAATATCGTGCAAAGCCCCTATGAACGCCAACAGATCTGCAATTCTGGGAAATGCGACACCAAATTCTTCGGCAAATCGGTTCGTTAAATGCTGGGGCTGCACGAGGAAAAGCTCTCGAACAACAACGCCGGTGTCAAGCATATGGCAAACCGCCGGATGGCATTGATCTCCAACAGCTTTACCCCAGAATTGATAGATAAAGTCCTCTCTCACAAGTCCCCCCCTACGATAGCACCCCGAACAAACCACTGGCCAGTGAAAGGAATGGATGGTCATGGCCTCTCTTAGGATCCCTTGTCCAAGCTCGGCCTTATGCTGCCAAGAAGAGAACCAGCGCTGCAAATGCATATCTCTGGGGGCCAGGCTCAGCCACAAGCTTGGTGCCCACAGCTTCTGAACTGGGGCATAGCAGGGAGGACACCCCGGAAGCCACTTCGGATCATATCGAGTGTCGCACTTCTGCAGCGTTTCGATTGAAACAAGAATACGGTGATACTGTAAATAGGTGAGTCTCATTGTTCACCGAGAGAGAGTATCACCATCTCGATACTACAGCTTATATGAGACAAAACATGTCGCATCTCCATGCCTTATTTTGGGACTGATCGGTAAATGGTATGAAATCTTCTTGTCCAGAAGAACCATAGCGCTAAGTTGTTTATCTCGCAAGCCCAAGATTTGTATACGAGTTTGAAGGAACCGTTCACTTGGCCGTTTTGACTCTCAGAGGAAAACTATGGACTAGCCTCCTGAGCAGGTACAGTCATTCACTATTGGTTCAACCCCATGCATTCGATTTCAGCTGGCATCACTGTTCCCAAATAGCCGTCGGTCACCATCGTGACGCACTCGATCTTTTTATGGTGTTCGCGGACGAATCTGAAATGAACCCCGGGACCGGCAAAGTTCCCACAAAGCTCCTCCAGCCTGGGAAATGCTGAGCGTGAACGCGCCGCGCTAAGCGGGACGGTAGCCATGCAGGGGGTTTCAACCCGCTGTTGACGCCAGCCGAACGCACATTTGCAGAGATCGAGGGGTGGATTCCGGGAATCTAGTAGGCCATACTTGCTGATGGTTATTCCCGAGCTGTTTATACAGTTCAGCGACAATCCGACCTTGTGGCTCCTTGGATAAACGATTCCGGTCATCCAGGAGGTGGTCCAGAGGGGATTGCCGGATCCTGAGCCATAAACACTATATGGCGGATGCAGCCTCCTCAGTGTATTGTTTTGTGGCCTCAAGAACAGTGTCAACGTCGATCTGCGGTCGCAGTTGCGAACCATCCGGGTTCTTTCGATTCCTGACCAGGGGTCCCCAAATGTCGCGGCATAGCCGTTCATGGTCGCCTTGATGAGCCGATTGAACATAGCTCTCATCGAGTGGTTTATTGACACGAAGAAATACCTCATAGCTGCCCATGCGCCCCGGCAAGTAGACCTTGAACACGGATGATCCCGTGCCGTCCGCCTGGATCTTCACTTGCTTGAAGTCATCCAATTCCTTGTAGAGCCGCTCAATATGCGGCCATTGCCGGAAGATCCGATCAAGCTCTTCTTCCGGGCGAATCCTCCGCTTCACCATCTGCTGCTCCTGTCCAGTCCTTTGAATTTCTTTTCCGAGGGAGCGTTACTGTCTCCGAAACCTGGTTCGCTCCTATCGCCGGGTCAGTCTTTTCCGGAATCCTATTTGCTGGTAACCAGCTGGACAAGTTCGCCCAAGGTCTCGGTGGTCGCATCCCAGGGCAAGGACACCATGAAGTACCCGTCTCGGGAGATCGCGGAACTTTCTCACCATTTCGCTTTCCGTCAAGCCATGCAGCTCAAGTAACCTTCGACCGCGAAGGCCTATGGTGAGTCTGGGGGCCTTGGAGCTGAACCACACTGTGCCTATCGTTTCGTGGCTTGATCTCAACAGTTATAGATTCTATCGGTTGAGACAGCTTAGGGAATCAGTGAAATGGGCGAGGTGAAGACCGGGGAGAGAATCCCCCCGGCCTCCTGCTCGGCTTACACGCACCGAGGCTCATGACAACGAAAGTGAGTGCCCAGATCGCTTGAGGCGAATGAAACAACTAGCTCCAGACAAGCATGATCATGGCTTCTCCGGCTTCTTCGGCCGACGAGTGCGGGACGCCCTCTTTCTGCGAGGCAGTCTCTGGTCGGGTTGGCCGGTTTCCGCGTCGGTCTGGGCTTTCTGCAAATCCTCCGCTATGACTTCTGTCCATCCCTTCTGAACGACCTCCGAAGTGGCTTCAACGTACAGGATCTTGCGAGCATCGAACAGCACCAGATGGCCGTTCGAGTCTAAAAACGACGCAAAGGGACCATCCTCGACAGATCCCTCGCTGAGTGCAAGAAGGAATCTCGTCAGCTCCTTGGGAGACGCGACATCGCACTCATAAGGGACGGTAGGAAGGCCCTTGAAATGGATGGCCACGTCGAAGTCATCTTCAGAGTTCCTATGATCGAGATCTCTCTCGTCGATTTCAAAGAACACGTGGACCAGTTCAATGCCGTCCTGGTTGACTGCAACATCAACCCCGTGAACCGTCTGAAACCAGTAGAAGGGCCAGGTTTTCTCCTCAAAATCGTTTAGATAGACCTTCGTGGCCTTGGCGGTAATGTCGTCGATCTGGTAAACAACCGGGGCTTTTCGATCGACAAATGAGAATTGTACCAGGTGGTTAACATCAGGGTTAAACAGTGACATTGTTCTCTCCTTCTAAAGAGTAAGGTTGGGGGAAAGTGAATATCCGCTGGCTTGCGAAACCTGGCTGCTGCGGTCTCCAGCGGGCAGGAGGAGGACGCAAAAGCGCCTCTGTGGCGAGCGCTCACCACGCGTCCCCCGTCGTGACCTTACCCAAGACAGACAGGAATCAATCCTGCTTTTGCCATCTCGTGGCAGGATCTACCGACGGCCTGTGACCAGTGGCAGGGGGGATGGACCGGGCTGGGTGAGTCATTGCATATGGTTTGGTGGGATCATTGTTGTGATACTGGCGCAGAGCTGCAAATTTAAAGTGAGGGGGAGCTGCCAGTGACCGGCAGCGCCCTGCTCGATCGCATCATCCGGCTGGCGATTTGGCGGACACCTGTTGCAGGTCCCGGTTCTCTTTATTTTCTTAAAAGATGTCTCGAAAAACCGCTTGGGGGCATGGGGATGTCGCTTCTTTGCCGCCGGACACTCCGCCATTGCGCTGTGCATGCCGGCCACTCATCGTGGCGATCGGGGAGAGAGATTCGCACGCGAAACTTCCGAGCGCTCGAAAGGATAGAATTTCTCTTGAAAAACCGCTTGGGCAAAAAGTGGTGGATTTTATCTGGAAAAAGAGGGGGAAGAGGACCCGTATAACCGGCCTTGTCCCAAGATTGGGTTCTCAGATTGCCCCTGCCCGGTGAGGTAGTGCGTCACGCTTTCGAGCCGTTTTGAGTTAGTATCCATGCGGGTTTGGAGACGGGAGAAGGGCGAGGATGAGGAATCCTGTTGTGAGGCAAACATCACGCAATAGAAGAAGCTCACAGGACAAGTTTCCTCCGTTCCCCTATCGTATATGCACCTTTCTTTGGACCCCAGCCTCCTACTCGTCGCTGGCTACAGCAGCCTTGACGGTTGCTACTCAACATAATGAGATCCCTTTTTATAGGATATACAGCTCAAGGGGAACATTTTCAGGAGATTGGCAAGATATCAAAACCATATCACCAGGGGACAGTGCGTAACTGCAAGTGCTTGAAGTGTCCAGCACCGCTGTCGCCGACAGATTGTCGGTCGCTTTCAGTGGTATTTCCTTGGGTACCGCCTTTTCTACGTATGAAATGGGAACATTAGGGTTGTGGCGGATGCTTTCCGGTCAACCTTCAGGAGAGATGTCTAAACTTTTCCGGGATCGCTTATTGGCCCGAACGTCCCGGATCACCGACGCCGGGACAATGGTGTTTTATCGTCAACTGAGACGCGATCCCGGCGTTCGGTGCATCCGGATGGTTAGGCGATCCCTTACAGGTGCTGTATTACATTTCTGACAACCTGTATCGCAATTTCGTCCCAGACCTTTTCTACGATAGCCGTCTGGCTAGTCCCCCCAATAGTTGGATCCTTTGATTCCGAGAAAAATTTATCCTTCCATCGTTTATCTCCAATAGCAAATTCAGCCTCAAATCGGCATCTTCCTACATCGATAGCTGGAGTAATATTAAAAAAACCGGCGGAATATTCGAACTCGGTCTCCGCATTTACTATCTCTATGGTGAGCGTTTTATTTGACGAATCGAGAACACCAATCGAAGCATCAAATGCTTCCAATATACGATTAGCTAATCCAACCCCCGTCGGTATCCGGGTCTTAGAACCTCCGCCTACAAATCCAGATGCACCTTGCACATCAATACGTTCTGGAAATGATGGTGGAATCCATTTAAGCGAAATTGGTCCTTTGGTTGTTGCGGCAAGATTTTTTGCATCGCGGACTGCCTGATAGGAGAGTCGGTTATTAAAGGGCAAGCTGATTGCACATCCAGAACAAACTGCTGCAATTATCGTCACAATAAGAAACACTCTCAACTTTTTCATCAAATAATCCTCCTTTATAGTGATTGGCTCTATTGTGCTAACGTCCGAGTGTAAGTCGCGGTTGGACGCTGTTTTACAGCTAATCGGGGCACGAGCGAAGCGAGCGTCCCGATTCCCCCGGGCGCGCGAAGCGCGTCCGGGGGAACGGCGCGGCTCACTGGCCGGGGGCGGCCTCAGCCGTACCCGGTCCATGTGCAGCCGCTTGTTGTGCCTCCCTTTCTGCGGCTTTCTCCTCCGCAACGCACCCCCCATACCCGATGGTGGTGTCTCTGGTATGACGGACCTTTCTGAACTCTTGGAGACCAGGATACGGCCACGGTTGCCGTGTGCGCTCCGGTCCTCGGTATTCGGTTCTGTATATCCGGTTGGTTAGATCCATGCTTGGCCCCCTCTCAACGAGCAACACGCCCTGTTCGAGCCGGTATCCCCTGAAAAGGCTCTCCCGCACTTTGTCACATAGGTAATTCGCCGCACGCGTAAGCTCAAGCATCAGATCCTCAACCAGGCGGCAATGAAAGGTGTATTCATCCCCAAGTCGTTCGTATTCCTCCGGATCCCAACGATCAATGTGGTAGAATTTCTCAGTAATGTCCGGTTAGGTTCTTGCATTTGGCACGTCTCGCTCTTGCTCTTTGAAATCCGAAAGGATCGGAGCTTTTTGGTCGGAATCGCGGAGCTCATTCTGGATTCTTATCCGGAGTTCTCTGACTCTCCTGATGCTGACCCTTTCCTGGTAATGATTATGGCAATATATGGCGAGAAGCAAATAGGTAATCAGTCCGGAGAGAATCTGTACCATCAAGCCATACTCTGTCCTTGCGATCAGGTGATAGACCCTGAGGTGCCGCTTCCACCATGCAAAGAACTTTTCGATCTGCCAGCGCAGTTTATAGATAAAAGCGATCTGCTCGGCAGAGAGATCATGGCGATCGGTGGCTACCCAGTAGTCTACGTTATCGACGCGGTATCCAACAAGGCGGAGTGGCTTCTGTGTCTGGTTAATACCTGCGGTCCCGAGCAGAACAATCGCATCGTAGAAGACGATGCTGTTGGTGGGGACCGGGTTCATTTGAATGCAGGTTACCTTGGTATTTGCCTTGATACGGCAGACGAAGTGCTTGCCGTCGGTCTGCCATTGATCAAAGCTATGGTGGCACTGATAGCCCCGGTCCATGACACCGGTCTCGCCAGGTGAGAGGATAACGGCAACAAAGGGGCGCTCACCCTCCTTACCATCCGTGAGGTAGATTTTGGAGGGAATGCCACGGTTGATATCAAACCCAACATGGACTTTGGCCTTCTTTGAACCGTCCCTGTAGTCAGCCCAGTACATAGAGAGGACGGCCTGAATGAGGGAGCCGTCAATGCCCACCAGTTCACCAAGTTCAGTGTGCTGGGCCGGCAAAAGATTAGAGGCTTGGTTCTGAAGTTGCTGGTAGACATGACCAAGCTGTTCGAGACCGCGATTGTTAATGGCCTCGAAAAAGCTGCTTTTCTGGATGCCATCGGGGGGCGCAATGTGATTGCGGGCGAAGTCATCCTCCTCGAGGGCCTGAATCAGATGCCGCCCAGAGGTGTGTTCCTCGAGATGAAAGTAGACCAAAGCTCTCAGTTGTTGTTCGAAGTTCATCTGCAACGGCCTGTTCCCCCTTGCCACCAAGGGGTTGGCCGTAGCAAGGGCGAGTTCAGTTGGTTTGAAAAGCTGATCGAAGCTCGGCGCAGCACATTTTCGGTCGTGTGGGTGGAATGTCTTCGGCATTTTCGTAACTCCCTTAATATATTGGATTTTACGAAAAAGGCCGCGACCCACACCTTAATTGAAATGTCAAGCAAAAAAGTGGCTCATCCTGTTGTTTTTTAACATTTTTTTACACCCTGTTTTATGCAATTTCCTAACCGGACATCACTGAGAATTTCTTGGTGTAGTAGACCTCGGGAGCCTCTTCTGAGTGCTTGTGGAACGTGTTCTGGAAGTCCTGCAGAACCAGCCTGAAATTCGTAAATGCGCTCTCGATGTCAGGATACCGCCCGGGCCACACTCGAGAGAGTATCCAGTCGCGCGTTTCGCGCAGGGCGTCATCTACCCGTTTCGATAACACCGGCTGGCCATGACTCAAAACAGAGTAGCTCCAGCCGCGCCACTCGTTGAGCAACACACGGTTACCGAAGTCCTCCACTATGTCAGCATAGCATTCATCGTCGTGTTGCCGTTTGGGATCATATCCTGCAAGTGTACTTCGCACCCACTCCTCGTGCTTCGACTTGGTGTCGTGAAGTACAGCTACGGTGTAGGCACCCACTTGGTCATCCACCACCTTGTGATGTGTGGCACAGAGCAGAATCAGATTCGCGTATTTGTCCCGCTTTTCTTTGGGGAAACTCGGATCACCCCTTGGCCCGCCGTTCTCGCGTGCCACGATGTGGCACTCCTCGCCGATGAGACTCTCGTCGTCCGTCTCGGTGCGGTCCACAACTAGCTCGGTTCTGCACACCGCGCACCGGTTGCCTGAACGCCCCTAGAGCATTTTCTGCGTTTTGAGTGAGATAGCCATCGTGTCTCGTCCTGCACAACAAATAATTCTATGGTTTCTATAAAACATCAGGACGCGGGATGGATGTTCAAACGAGAACGACGTAGGGGATGTCTGATCTGTGGGTGCGCGTTGCGAGCCGACTTCCCCCATCGTCCTCATATGAGTCTAATTTAGGCCTAAAGTTTATGCAAGCATATTCCGATATGAGAAATACATCTTTCTGTGAAACATGCAGAATGGAAGGATTTCAAGTAACTGGAGAGCTTCCTGATGCGAGCCATCCCGCCCACACTACAAGCAAATTACCTGGCCCATCTCAAAGAAAAGATGGTTCCCCTCACCACACATTTGTTTTATCTGAAGTGGCTACGCTATTACCTTGACTTCTGCGAGAAGTACCATTTCCTCCCGCCGCAGGGGACCAGTCTCGCCCACTTCCTCCGCAAGCTCCAAGAAAAAAGACAGTCACCCGGTCAGCCACAGCAGGCACGACATGCTATCTCGCTCTATTAGGAACTCTTCCAACCAAGAACGCACGACAGCCTTGTCCGCTCTCCTCAGGCAACGATCACCGCCGAGCATCCTCGCGCCGGTGACAGTCGTTTCCCCGAACCAACATCAAAACAGGCCGCTGATTCCGTCGAAGCCGACTCAGCCACACAGGTTCCCGTCGAACCGCCTCGATCACTCGATTCGCCACCTGAACGCGCACCCCTGACACAAGGGAGCTCCTGGAAAGCCGAGTATGCCAAGTTAATGGACGAAATCAAACTGCGCCACTACTCTCCGAAAACTCTCAGAACTTACAATCACTGGGTGCGTCAATTTCAGACCTTTACTCGAAACCAAAACCCGCAAGCGCTCGCCACGGAGCACGTCAAGGCGTTCCTGACGTTCCTTGCGGTCGATCAGAAGGTTTCCGCTGCAACCCAGAATTTGGCCTTCAATGCGTTACTGTTAAGATATGTGGCATTGCCACTCCTGGGCAGCATGCAATACATCGGTTGAGCTCAGTCGCCTCAACACGACTTCTTCTTGAACCGATCAACTAAACTATCCATAATGAGAGGGAAAATCTCCCTAGGAACCGTCCAAAAACAAATGTCACGGTTAACAGGGTGGGCTGTGCCCGCATACTGACCCATCGGTGGGCGCAGCCCACAAAATGGCACGATTATCTTTGGACGATCACTTATGAACCATCATCGACAATGGTATTGGTTGCACTGCCGGGTGTGCCGACTCTATAAGCAGGACTGGGATTCAGCACCACCACGACCGCTTTGTTCCCTTATGAATAAGGGTTGTCGATAGCAGTGATGTAGATCGGCACCCTCGCAGAACCAGCAGAAACGGTGATGGTACCAGTGAGGCAGACATCGTGGGTCCCCCTGGCACCGCGGTACCGGAAACGCTGTAATTGACAGTCAGGGCGGCACTTAAGCTGCCGATGCGTTCCAGGATAAACTGGCCCTGAATAGAACCTGCTTCCTACGGAATGATGTCGCCATTCGTGATGGTTACCACCGGCAGATCATTGTCCACAATGGTCACCACAGCAGTGCTGGCTGATCCAACGAGGTATGCTGGGGCGACCTCAAGACTCAGCACCACCGTTTCATCGCCTTCAGCGAGTTTGTCGTTCACGGGCTTTACGTTGATCACCGCCTTCGAGGCGCCTGCAGGGATCGTCTGTGTACCGGAAAGGGTTGCATAATCCACCTCGTTTTTCGCCGTCCCGGATACGATGTAGTTCACCACCAAAGGTACCGACGTGCCCCCACCCTTACGATAGATAGTGAACTGCCCCCCGGTCCGGCCCGCTTCCGTTGCCTGCGGGTCGGTCGCCGCGATGGTTACCGTCGGCTTCCCCTTCACCCTGGTGGTTGTCGTTGCCGTATTGTTAGCAGTATCAGGATCAGCTTCGTTGCTCACGACGCTGGCCGTATTGGTGACCGTCCCCGTCTTGGTGGGCTGCACTACGATCTGGATCTGAGCACTCCCCCCCGCAGCCACTTTCCTCAGCTTGCAGGTCACTTTGCGGAGAGATCGAGTGCAGCTCCCCTGGCTGGAAGCGGCCGAGATGAAGGTGACTTTGGACGGGAGTGTATCCTTCACGACCACCCGGGTTGCCCCAGCCGGTCCAGCATTGCTTATCTGGAGGGTGTAGGTGAGATCCGTACCCATCACAACGGGGTCAGGAGCATCCGTAACGGTGATCGAAAGATCGGGAGGACTGACCTCGATAAATCCGTACTTCATTTTCGTATCGCTTCCGAGGGGGCCAAACACGGTCAGGGTCACACTATAGGTCCCTGCCGTGACATAGGTGTGATTCGGATGCTGCTCGGTGCTCGTGGTGCCATCACCAAAATCCCACATCCACTCGGTGATACTCCCCGCGGAGACATCCGTGAACTGAACGCTCAGCGGGGCTTCCCCAACAACCGGGGTGCCACTGAAATCAGCAACCGTCATGGGTTGATTGCGCACACACCGGGCGCTAACATGGTAGACGCTCTTAAGGGCGATATCGACCTCCCCAGTGTATAAATCCACGATCCACGCGACGCGGCTGTAGTGGGCGTAGGCGCAGGGGGTACTGCTCGACCAGTAGCTCCTCGAGGGGCATTTAAAGACAGGATCGCTCGCTGGATCAAACCGGCTATAGTCCACGATGCTTTGCAGCTCCCGGATGTTGGGAAGTCGCCAGTCGCTCCTGCCGGCCAGGTTCAGTTCCTCGCAGTAGGCCAGGGCGTCCTTCCAGGAATTGACGCGGCCATCGTTCTCGCTGTCCCCCTGCTGCCACACCAGGCCCGTCACCGTATCCGAGATCGTGCCGTCCTGATTGTCCACCCAGGCCGCTTCGGCGCTGAGTACATCCAGCAAACCCAACAGCACAACCACCATGATCGCCCCAACCACTCGTCTTGCACCATCCATAACCGATCTCCCTTGTACTCAAAGCCTTCCCCGGCCGGCCTGTCCCCCTGCACGACCTGGTCGGCTCTGCCCACCGCTCTGTACCCACCATTCTCGCCCCACATATGTGGGCTGTGCCCACCATGAGCCCACGTCAGCCCATCACCCACAAGCGCACCAATCGGTCGGGTGGTCCGTGCCCACCACTTTCGCCCCATACGTTCACCATAAACGGGCTGCGGCCGGCTTCCAACCCGCCGTTCCCGCATTGATGCCGCCACCCTTCCCCGCGTTGTGCCGGGGCGCTCGGGGGGACATGCCCGGTGGCGGCAAATCACTACGCTTCGAGCCCGTCCACATCGGCCACGCTGGGCATAGCCCGCCCTTGCTACAATGGGTCGGCAATACGAACCTGTCGTTTGTTTTGGGGCTGTCAGTCACGTTGTCTTGAGCCAGCCTTCGTTCTGACGGAAGAGGTCCACTACCAGCTCCGTAGCCTGAACAAAGCAGTTCTTGTTGTTGAAAGCCCTCACTTCCCGGGCAACCATCAGGTCGATCTTGATGCGCTCCAGAAGGTTACGCAGCTTCAGGAGCACCTCCCGGCGGGTGGTGCCCGCGCCGGATGGCGGGAGCAAACCCGTATCCGGCCTGCTTCCATCGATCGAGGCCGGCTTGGTGGGGAAGCCCGAAGCGCAGCCCGGCCTTATTCCGCCAGGCCCAACGCCTCACGACACATCATCCGCAACTCGCTCCCCAGCGTATATTTATGGCAGCGCGAAAAATGGCTGACCGTCTGCTCTATAAAAACCGTCAGATCCATCAGCCGCTTGAAAATAGGCAGGTGTTCGTAGGCAGCCATCGTCCTTTCCCGGCAAAAGAGTCAAAGGTTCAAAGGACCAAGTCATGCTCCGCTGCGCACACACCGGACGTAACCACTGCCGTAGTTCCAATTGACCCCGTGGACATGGCCATATTCGAAATTCACGCGCCACGCGCCGCTCACCGGGATGTCGGCTTCGGTAGTGCTCGACCAGTAATCGTCCGAGCGGCAGCTCGGGAAATAGCCGGTATTGATAGTCGACCCCGGATAAGGAATGGAGTAATCCACCAGGGACATGAGCTCCCGGCAGGTGGGGAGGCGCCAGTCGGAGTGGCTTGCCAAATGGAGATCGGCACAGTAGTCCACAGCCTCCTGCCAGGGGCGACGAGATGAATCATTCTGGTCATCCCCCTGCTGCCAGATGAGGCCCGTGTTGAGGTCGGTGACCGTACCGTCGCCGTTGTCCAGGTAGGCCATTTGTGGTCCCTCGTACTGAGCATCCTGGCCGTAGAATGCTTCCCCCGGATTGGGGCAGGGGATTTCTTTTTCGTCGTCGTAACATTTGGTCTGGCCGGTGTCAGGCAGCCGGTATCCATCTGTGGTTTGCGGCAAGACGCACTGCGCCAACACCAGCAATATAAAGACAACCCCTGCCGGCAGCGACCTCCTCAAAGCGTCTGACATGATGAGACTCCTCTCTGCAGCCGTGCAAAAACAAACGTTTCCGTCAACACGCGAGCGTGGGCTGTGCCCACGTCATTCCCCGGACCTCCCTAGCGATCTGTAGGGTGGGTTGCTGTGCCCACCGGCTGCATCATCGGTGGGCGCAGCCCACAAGACCGCATGCTTCTCTTTGGACGATCACTGTTGCGCATGCCAGAGGGCTTCCGACAACCTCCTCTTTTGGGACAAGCTTGTCAGCGCCGCCGTTCGGGCGGGCAGCATGCAAACATGCTCACTTTTTCTCGGTAACCCAGTCGTGCGACTCTAGATTATTTTCAGATGCTGCAATTGCGTTGGCTGAGATCTTACCTTTCTCACTTTAGCCACGGATAACGCGGATGAACGCTGATACCATCCTTAATCGGGGCCAGCGATGTTCTTTCGCCGCTAGGGAGAAGCTTCTCATCTTTAACAAGTGTAACAGGTCCGGCCCAATCAGACGGCGGACCTCGATGACAGAGTCGCCTACCCGCCTCGAGAGCTCACTGGATTCTCGCTTCATGTTGTTCATGCTTTTCAGTATGTTAGTTCCGAAATTCGTGTTCTTTCTGGCAAAATAGGGTCATAAGAAATTCATTTTTTAGGTTAGCAGGTGTTGTCGATGGCTGTCAAGGCCAGTTTTGTGCCGATTTCAGGAGACATGAAGGCAGGAACCACCACGGTGCAGCACCGTGGTGGTCGTCTCGATGGACTTCACTGCAATTGGACTTCCGGCGCTTTGTTTTGAGCCCGGAGTACCCGAAAGGCGATATCTCCCCCGGATCAAGGACAAGCTGCCCCTATGAAGCCGGCGAGGAGTCCCTCCAGCGACGAAGTTTAATGGGTGATGATGACGGGCTCTTCATATCCGGGCCAGGCATCGTCGAAATCCTCAATGACAACCGGCCCATCGACAGGTGCAATTACTGCTCTCCAAAGATAAGCGGGACAATGCTTCCACAGCCCCAGTGGTGCTGGATTTGCTATCCGCTTGACAGCCACCTCAGGTATGGATATCTGCCTTCACTACACGGGTGTGGCTCCTTCGGTTATTGATAGCATTTGGATATCGCTATAGTCTTATGCAGATCGGGGGTTTTGAAACCTGCCTTCCTTGACACCGCCAGGCACTACTCAGAACCAGGCGATCATCGAAGACAGTATGCTGCGCTGCTAACCTTTGCTGCCCTTGAGCCTCGCGAGACACCCGCCCGGCTTGCATCGCTGCAGGTGAGGCATTTCCAGAAGCGATCGGGCTATTGCTCAATTGGCTTCAGACAATTGAACATCCCGACTTCGTTGTGCGCTTGCTTGATAGGGAGAAGTTGGCCCGGCGCTTTCAGATAGACGTTCTGGCATTTCTGGATTCGCTGATCGGTGAGAATGTGCAATACTTGCCGCCCGAGCTGGGGAGTTGTCTGGACAACATCAAAAGAGCAGACCCTGGCTTGGAACAGGATGGCCGATTCCTTCGGCTAATGGCGCATCTGGACCGACACGGTGGCTGCCAACCTTGACACCAACGGTCCCCCAGTCTAATGGACATAATTCTCCGGTGGAGTCACAAACCATACAGTTCTCGGATGGCACGGCCCCTGGCCTCCCTGTCAAGTTCTTCCCTCTCAGACACTGTTGCCTCACTTTTGCTAGTGGTTTCACTGGTTGCCTTGATCAAAGCTTCCATGAGTCGGGGGATATCGCTATCTCTGAGCCGCAGTTGAGAGTCGGTGAGGCTTCGGGAAACGGCTGAGCTCAATAGATGCAGCAAGGCCTGGAGGCTCTGATTAACTGGCACATCCTGAAATGCGCGAACGGTGGAGGCCATCGAACATCTCATTTCGAACATCCGTCGCTCCTCGGACAGAATTTTGTAGTATCGCCTCACCGCTTCCCGGTTCAGGGGGTAGCCTCGCTCCGCAAGGAGCCTGGATGCTTCCCGGAATGAAATCATCCGCCGGTCCAGCAATTCAACTACCTCGTCCTGCAAGGCTTCCGGCAAACGCATGAACCCGAACTGCCGAATACGCCCACTCTCGCTGGTTGCTGTTACCATGAGTTCGCGATGACCTTCCATCAAGCGTTTCCTTTCGTTTGAAAAGATGGGTTGGTTGGATTTTCGGGATCGGAGTGGCGGCAGAACCAGGCCTGTCTCAAGCCCTTCACTCGGGGCTGTCCACCATCACTGATCGAGCCTCGCGCTGCTGCCATGTGACATGAGAGCGCCCTCCGGTTGTGCCCGATTTTATGGATATCCTCTGGACCAATGGCCATTTTCAAAGATCATTCATGCTTGACGACCAAATCACCTTGCCCGCCAGCCTTGATTGCGAAACTGGACTGTGGTCCACTATTTTTTTCTTTTGCGCCGAAATCAGGAGCCTGGCCCGGCTGCGCTTCCCATCACCGTAGTTCGGGTTCCGGCCAAAGCGAAAGGGATTCAGAGCGCAGTCGGTCTGACATTCAGCCAAATCCCTGGTGCTGCCGCCGACGCAGTCGATGCACCTGGCGTGGATCGCCTTTAGCGCTGATCTCCTCTCGATAGCAGGCAGAACACCCATACGGTAGAGGTGGAGTGGACAGGCTTCCGATGAGCAGAACCGGACCTCCTTTGGCTGCTCGTTTGAGCACCAGCGGCAATGTTGCCTGATCGCCGAAAGCGGGGTGGTTATCACCCGATGTTCTTGAGGGCTACTCATCATTGTTCCTTTCCGTGGTCGCGGATATTGTCTGTCTGTCTGTTTGCCAGTATTTCCTCAGTGCCTGGAACTCAGCATAAGAGTCTGTGCCACTGTCGTTGGCGGTAAGAAATGTCCTCTCCAACGTGCTCAGGGTGCTGTGCCAGTCGGGGATCGAGCATAGTACCTGCCAGAGACCATCGTTGTTTCGAAGGCCAACCTCGGGGGTGGCGCATAAATCTCAGCCCCCGAGTGCGACCGCTATCACTGAGAGCTGAAACCATTAGCTCGAGGTGCTGTTCGACTGGTATTCTCCTTTGGGTGAATAAGGGCGTTGAAATTTCTGATATGAACTGTGGCGTTCGACCAGAACCAGGCATCTGTCAAGGACCGCCCAGAGCTTTAACCACCAGCCATGCTCCAGGTTCTACCTGCCTTCACAAGCCGAGTGTGGTCGCCTCCAATGAATCCGAACTGACGTCCATATCGTATCCTATGATTTTGGCCTTCCGCCTTTTGGCTAGGAAGGTTGATTCATGCCAGTCTTCATGCCAGGCCAGAATGTGGGACAACATATTGTATTCACAGAGAAAGGCCGAACTATATAGGCTACTACCCCTAAATACCCCCCTCCCCCCATATAGATTGGCAATCCCATGTGATTTCAATGTATTAAATTCATTATTGGGGTGGCATGAATCTTGGCATGAAATCCCTCGTCATGATTCGGCGCGATAGACTTGTGCTCTTGGGTCGTAGACGATCTCCTTGGCATCCAGAAGGTTTCGTTTGGCAGTTTCGTAAAACCAGAGCCCAGCCCTATGCGCATGGACGGCTGTCTTCAACTTATGGTCTTTATGCGGCCCCTTGGCTCTTAGCGTTCGACGGATTTTCTCTTCCATTTTTGCAATTCCATTATCCGCATCAATCGGGTCATGAAGCTTCCTCACATGAAGCTGCCAATCGCACAGAGCTATCACGTTTCTGACTGTCTCGACATCGATAACGAGTTTCCCGGCGTTGACGGCGAGGAGGGGCATCAACCTCAGGGCATATGTATCGAGTCGCTTGGCGTGGACGGAACTGTCGCCGTTCATGTACCATTGATCGTACACTTCCCAAGCATCTGTCCCAATCGGCAATTCCCTTCCCTCGCCCACGATTCTCAAGACTTCCTCTAGCTTAAATCGTAAGTCCATGATGTCATTGGCCGGGATCTTCCGCGGGATGGAGAAGCGACGAGCCCCTCTCCCTGTGACCAACCAAAGCCGGTTGTTAAATCCAATGTCTGTGAACTGACTCGACCAGACGTTTTCATAAGTATCAACTGTGGAGGCCGCCAGAAGGCTGAGGTGAACATTCTTCAGGCGAATGCCGCTTTGTCTGGTCGTCGACTCATAGGAATTGCTCTCGAACAACGTGGTCACGCAGGGGAGCAATACAGAGGCTTCAATCTTGCACTTGGACACAAACGATTTGAACTCGTCTAAACATAGAGTCAGCTTACCGTCCTGCTTTAGCCTTTCCTGCAGCCCTTCCGCACTTCCCACTCCATTACATACACTGAGGGCTATCGAGGTCTGGGCCTCTCCGAAGAACTTGACCGTCTGGCTGATCGCCGTGGACTTCCGATCATCGGCCGATTCCCCCAAAATCAGGCAGTACAGCCGCGGCTGAGGAGCAATCTGGCTCTCGATCGTCAGTCGGTCAGCAAGGATATTCCCCAGGCACGTTAAGAAGGCGAAGTAGTAGAACTGAATCGGCGATTCGGTATATGAACCGAAGAGGTTTGCAAAGGCGCCGGCAACACCCGAAATGACCTGGACAGGGAAAGAGATTTCCGGGTCTCCCTGTTTCTTGGGACTGACCTTTTCGACAACACCGGCTCCCAAGGCTGTTGGATATTGAGGACTGACTGAGTCGGTAGGGTTCCGGCGGTAAGAATCACCGATAAAGGCGATGGCTTTCATGACGGTGTTCCTTGCATAGTCGGGCCTGTCCCACTTCTCCCTATAGAGGCCTGACTTTTTGAAAAGCCTGTCGATTCTGTTTGGGTCGTTGCCGCACCAAAAGGCGAGTTCATCACACAACGCTTGGTCGGCTTCAGACTGCGACGGATAGCCTAATGATTGCCAGTTCCCAGACCATAGCTCTCTGAACTTGTTGCCGTTGGACGATGCCATGGCCTTCTCGATCAACTGGCTGTCGGAGAAAGGCAACTTCTGTGGCGCTCTTGCAGGTCCATTCGGAGTGCCAAACAACTCTTGATGGAGGAATCCAAGCTCTTCGTTCCGGTCCTCTACGTTCAGCACTGTCCCGTCATAGACATTTCCAGTGAAAGTGAAGAATCGACCCCGGTCATACATCTCCACCGGCCCTTTTCTGCGCCCCCCCGGTGGCAGGCTGCCCTTGACCAGGATGTGAAGACCTCGTCCGGATGGTGATATTTCGACGTAGCTCTTGAATCGACGGACATATCTCTCGGCCCATTCTTCCAGTGTTCCTGTTCCCGGGTCAAGGCACCTATCAAGATCGATTCCTACGTAGGGATCATTGGGTGTGAACACGAATCCGATGCCATCGAGGCCGAATTTGGGAATGGCTTCGATAGCTTCTTCAAAGCTCCGCCATGTTGACGGCTTGTTGGTGGCGGCAGTCCGGCCGTCTTGAGGGTTGACAGGAATCTTGGTGACCTTAACGTCCCGTTCCTGTGATTTCCAGGCAACCCACTGGAGATATGATCTGATTTCAGGTGGAATGTTGTGGGTCAGCAAATTATTCATGGCGCAACCCCAAAATGCGGATTGCGTGGCTAACGAATTGATCTGGGACCAACCGGTAACATCCCAGTAGAACTAGGATGCTTTTGATAATTGCCTTTGGATGGAATCCTATGCTTCCAGGTCGACGAAGTGGAAAGAGTCCCATGCTTTTGAATTGGCAGGAATAACGGCTGTTATCGAGTTTCATTTTGAATCTACTCCAATTGCAGTGATTAAATCAATTCCAGAGTCAACCCGGTGCGCGAACACCGGGTCTTCCTCCGACATACTCTCAGCCTCACCGTCCCCTCCTCCAATTCTTCGGGGAATCCTGCCCCTGTGCCGCCTTGTTCTTGAGCCTCCGTGCTACTCTCAACACAAAAGAACCTTACAGAGACCCGACAAATCTCTCTAATTCCTTGATGTCGAAAAGAATCTTGTTTCCAATTCGCTTGGGCTTTACCGGAAACGGATCCTTAGCCTTGGGTCCGATTCTGTTGTAGATTGTCCTCGGCTTGAGTCCTAAGAACAGCGCTGTTTCGGGTACGTCCAGAAGCCTCTTTCCCGTTAGGTGGAAAATCTCTTGGGTTGTGTCATTTTTCTTGCGGTCGTTCATCTGTCCCTTCCTTTCCTTTTCTGAGATAAGCGAGTCAACTCCTGGCTGACGGTTGCATCCGGGAAGATATCTTCTCGGGTGCATAACAAGGCTTTCGCCCACTTCTTTTTCTCCTCTTCTGCCAGGTTTTTTCGATCTCTGATGACTCTGCTCACAACGCTCTCGTGTTCCTTGATTGCGGCAGCAAAGTCAGCCTGTGAGCCGAATCTTTCGATGATTCTGAGTTTGAGTGTCTTGTTCATCATCTCTTAACCTCCACCGTTAATTACGTAAATACGTGTTAATGTATTTAATTTCTCAAAAAAAAATGGAGTCCTTAGAGGCGGTCATCTAGTTCCGCCTTTATCTTGGCTAAATCGACAATAACGAGATTCCCACTGTAATTAATGATCTCCTTCACTGTCTTCAACTTAAGAGTGTAATCCAGCGTGCAAGGAGCAACCCCAGCAAACCCAAACGGAACCCACACGAGGTAACCCGGCCTTCTGTTATCCGAGGTGTTTACCACGACTCTGAATCTCTCTTGCTCTTCCACCTGATCAACTGCAAGGAAATCAGGAATCAACCCTCGGTCTCCGGCTTTTTTGAGATACCTAAGAAAGTCCAATGCCCAATCTTTGAGCGAATCTTCCTTGCGCAGTTCCGCAAGGAGGTCTTTCACAGAATGCACATCGAAACTGGTATACAGCAGTCTTCTACAAAGCCGAAACTCGATGAGGTTAACGTAGCTATAGAGACGCTTGTGGCCAGCTCCACGAGCCTCGGTATCTGGCTTTACAAGTCCCTTTTCAGTCCAGGCGATCACCTGCCGCTTTGGAATCTGAACAATTTCAGAGACTTCGCTATTAAGATATGTCCTCATCGTTCACTCATACAATTGTCTGTATCTACGTATCTCCGTATCAGAGCACAATTGTAATCAATTTTATTGAAGAGTCAAGCAACTTTTGAATTTTTTTCTTCGCAACTAGAAATCGCTCAGAGGACCTTCTGCTTCAGCTCGTGCAAGGATTGCGAAATGCTGAATTGGAATCATCTTTGGGAAAACGGGAAGATTTTGGGTCGCATTTGTCGAACAATGGGCGACTCTTGGGTAACACTTGGGTAACACATTTCCAAAAATAACCCTCTCTTTATGGCCAGTTCCCCATGATTACCCTGCCTCCACAATACAGGCTATATAATGGATATTATGTATTATTTGGATTTAACCGCAAGTACCAGGATTTACCGAGTGATTACATTCAGGGTCTAGTGGGCGTACGCCTGTCGGGGTTCGAGTCCCCGCTTCGGCATCCCAATGGAAGAATGGAGCGTAATCCTAGTGGGTTACGCTCTTTGCATTTGGGCTGGTTGCGGCAGGGTTGCGGATGGTTGCGTTTCGTCAAGCCGATTGACGGCTTCCCGGTTGCTGCTCGGGATGAGGTGACCATAAATGTCCACGGTCATCTGGATGCTGGAATGGCCAAGCTGCTCTTTCACATAGACGGGACTCTGCCCATCGCTCAAGAGCAGGCTTGCAAAGCTATGCCGGATGTCGTGAATCCGGATCTCCCTCAGTCCCGCTTTTTGCAGAATCCTTTTGAATACCTTCCTGACGGTATTCTGTGAAAGAGGCTGTCCATTCTTCTCGAAATAGAGGAAAGGATTGACGGCCACCCCACGCTGCAAGGCATCCCGCTTCCGCTGAGTCTGCAAGGCCTTCAGGACATCGCAAAGCTGGTTTGACATATCCACCCGGCGCGCCTTGCCCGTCTTGGTCGGAGTAATTCTGCCGCGCTTGAAGCTCTTGCTGACGCGGATGAACTTGCTGTTCCAATCAAGATCTCCCCATTGGAGCGCCAGCAATTCACCAAGTCTCAAGCCAGCCCTGAATGCCGTCAGGAAAAAAGCATGGTATTCAGGGCGAAGCTCAAGGCACGTCTCAAGGAACAATTGAACCTCCTCCCGCGTCAACGGTTCGATCTCTGCGGTTTTGTTTCTGGTAAGCTGCAAGCGCTTCATCACCCCCTGTACGGGATTGCTCCCTATAATCTCGTCATCCAGTGCATGGGCAAAAGGACCGCTCAACACATCTCTGGTCAGGCACACAGTGCCTTTGGCGAGTCCTTTGTTGTAAAGCCCCATCAGCAGATCCCGTACATCCTTCCTGGTGATTTCGTCAATGCACAAGCTTCCAATAGCCGGATAGACATGCTGACGCAGGATTCCGGCATATCGCTCCCAGGTAGTCTCTCGCCGAAGTCTTTTTACATACCCCTCTAGCCACTGCTCGGTGTATTCTTTGAACGTGGGTGCTTTTGGTTTCTCTTTATCCACGACACCCACGTCCCCCAAAGTCAACTGTGCCTCGATCAACTTCGCCGCCTTGCGTGCTGCCTCTTCGCTGCCGACCTTCTTGGCCTTCCTCTTGCCTATCGGGGCCACCGAGAGGGGATGCCATTTTGACCAGTGAGAAAGGAGTCCAGGGTTTCCTGTGAGGAAGGGCACCATACAATTTTACTTCGATCTTTTCCTTCCCATTTCGCCCACACGAAATGGTGTTGATTCGTTTTCTTCCGTCAATGCTGGAACAGGGGATGTGGCTGGCAGGCGGAGACGAGTTTCCTTGCTTGATTCTTCTTCCCTTTTTCTCCGACTTGCCCAGTTTTAGTGACCCGCGGTAAATCTCCTCCATTCTTTGACAGCCGTAAATCTTTCCTCAGCTGATCTCCGTAAGGATCTTCTTTATGGTTTCTCGGGGGAGAGAAATCATGAACAAGGTCTGTTGTGCCCATTGCCGCTGCTTGTTTGTTCCCAACCATCGCATCAAGAACCAGCGCTATTGCAACAAGAAAGAATGCCAGCGTGCGAGGAAGAGCGCCTGGCAGAGACGCAAGCTTGACACCGATCTCGACTACAAGGCCAACCAAAGGGAGTGCCAGAAAAGCTGGAGTGCTCGCAATCCCGACTACTGGCAAAGGTGGAGGGCGCGCCACCCAGAATACGGCATTCGAAACCGCGCCTTGCAGCAAGTCCGAAGATCCCGTCGCCGCAGGCGGATTGCAAAGATGGACGCGTTAGAGCTGCATTCCGAAATAAAGACAGGCACTTACTACCTGATCCCAGTCACGGTTGAAGCAGTTGCAAAGATGGACGCGTCGGCACAAAAAGTCCTTTTGATTTCTAGTGCTTGAAGAGTAACCCCCGGCGTTGCAAAAGAGGACTCAATGGACCTGTCTTCCTGCTCCTCCTACACTGTCCCCGAAAGGAGGTAAAAGATCATGATCAACAAAATGATCCTGTGTCATGAGCGAGTCCGGAAGATCAGCGGAAGTTTTGCTTTTATCGAACACCGGTTCCTCCGGGACGGTTTTCTGGTGAGCCTCAACCATCATGAGATGCTCCTTTATTTCTTTCTGGTTCTGGCGGCTGACCGTTACGGGCTCTCTTTCTATGGTTACGACAAAATCTGCTCGCTCCTTCGGATTACCCTGGAAGATTATCTTAAGGCCAGGAATCGGCTCGTGGAAAAGGACCTCATCGCCTTTAACGGGCAGCTTTTCCAGGTGCTCTCCCTACCCAGGCAACCGATGATCAGCGTTCAGGAGCTCCCCAAATCCCAAGCAGACTCGAAAAGAGACCACCCGGCAGCAATCTACGATATCTTTGCCAGGGCCTTCGGAGGCAAGCCATGATCGAGCAGCAGACCATTTTTGAAATCCACCGTATGAAAGGGTTAGGGCTGTCCCTCAGAGCGATTGCCAGAAACCTTAGAATCGGCCGAAAAACCGTCGTCAAATATCTTGAGAATCCCAACCCGGGCAAACCCACCATAAAAAGGCCCAGTATGCTTGACCCTTTCAAGGAGGAAATCGCCAAGATGCTGGATATGGATGCCACGGTCAGCGGCCAGGTGATTCGCCAGCGCCTGATTCCTCTTGGCTTTGATGGCGGAAAGTCAATTCTGAACCAATATCTGCAAACGATCCGAAAACAGCATCACAACCGACGTGCTTTCATTCGCTTTGAATCCCGCCCCGGAGAGCAGTTCCAAATTGATTGGGGGCACTTTGGCGCCCTGGAATACGGCAAGACCAAACGAAAACTCTACTGCATGGCCGTTATCGAGTGTTACAGCCGCCTGCTTTACCTCGATTTCACCCATTCCCAGCGGCAGGAGACCCTTCATCGCTGTCTTCTCAATGCCTTCCATTTCTTTGGTGGAACCGCCAGAGAGCTGGTTCACGACAATATGCTCACCGCCGTCATCGAAAGGGATGGCCCGCTCATCCGGTATAACGAAGCCTTCCTCAACTTTCTTCGCCCGTTTCAGCTGACCCCCTTCGCCTGCAATCCGGGGCAACCCCATGAGAAGGGAAAAATCGAGAAAGGAGCCATCCACTACATCCGAAACAGTTTCTGGCCGCTGAGGAGTTTCCCGGATCTCATTGACGTTCAAAATCAGGCCATTCACTGGAGGGATACCGTCGCCAATGTGAGGGTCCATCGAACCACCGGCGAGCGACCCGTCGATCGTTTCAGACCCGAAAGCATGAGGCCTCTGCCCGAGCTCCTCCCTGACTGTCGCGACGCTGCCGAAGTCAGGGTGTACTCGGATTTTTGCATTCACTTTGACGGCAACACCTACACCGTTCCCCCGTGGCTCATCGGCAAACACGTGACCGCCAAAGGAGACTCTCGGACCGTTTGCCTCTACTTCAAGGGGAAACAGGTAGCCTCCCATAAGCGTTCTTGGGAGCGGGGCGAGAGAGTCGAACTTCCCGAGCATCGCGAAGCTGCCCGCAAAAACGTCCACAAGCACTGGCTCTCAAACGAAGTGGCCATCCTGTTCAGCCTGGGCGAGGAAGCCAAAACCTACGTGGAACGTCTCACTACCAGCCCGCACCCCCTCAAAAAAACCGTCAAAAGACTACTGTACCTCATGGATGAATATGGAGCACCGGCGCTCATCGAAGCTATGAAAAAGGCCCTTGCTCACCATGCCTATGGCGCCGATTATATCGAGAATATCCTCTACCAGGAGATGACTCCCCAGCGCCGGCACCCGCCTCTCAGGCTCAACCAGGAATCACTCAACCACATTCGCCTGCAGGAACCCTCGCTTGCCGATTATGACGCCTTTGTGGTCAGAAGGAGAAAACGCCATGACCGAGATTGAATCCCTCAAAGAGAAACTCTTGAAGCTCTATCTCAAGGCCATGGCCCAGCAGCTTGAGGCAGTGTTGCGAGAGGCCCAGGAAAAAACCTCTCGGTGGTCAAATCCCTTCATCGCCTGGCCGAAATGGAGCTCGAAAGACGCTGGCAAAGCGCTGTGAAGCTTCGTTGGGAGCAAGCCAAACTCCATGAGCGAGTTACCATCGATCAGTTTGACTTCGATCATCATAAATCCAGGAAAGAACAAAAGAACCGCATCCTCACTTTACTGGATCTGGGGTTTGTTCACGAGCACATGGACGTGGTCCTCATCGGCAATCCCGGCACCGGCAAGACCTTCCTGGCCAAATGCATCGCCACCGCCGCATGCAACGCCAACATCAAGGTCCTCTTCACCAGTGCCATGGAGATGGTCAACCATCTCATTGCGGCCGATGCTGACCGCTCGCTCCTCAAAAACTCCACTATTATCAATCTCCGGCCCTCCTCGTGGTGGACGAAGTTGGGTATCTTTCCCTCGGCCAGCAGGGATCAAGCCTCTTCTTCCAGGTTATCAGTGCCAGGCACCAAAGAAGGTCAACCATTTTGACTACCAATTTGCCGTTTGCCGACTGGGGGAAGATCTTTGACTCAACCACTGCTGCCGCAGCGATTGCCGACCGCCTCGTTCATCGCTCCGAGGTCCTGATTATGGAGGGAACAAGCTATCGAAGGAAGGATGTCTGAGCCCAACTAATCCCAATGCATGGTCATCGAAGGGTTGTCACTTTAAACGCTGGTAACCGCTTCGCCCCTTTTTGACTTCTTGCCGAAGGCAACGGCGCATTCCTACGCCCATCTCCCTACATGGCCCCTTTTATAACCGGCCATTTTGGCTCCCTTCCTCACCGGCGCCAATACTTGCCTTTGTGGCAAATGAAAACCCACCACACCCCAGATCCTTTATCGCGCTCTCGAACTATGACTCCCATCGCTAAACCTCCTTTTTAATGAGGGTCCACCACCTTCTGCCGGTACCAATCCAGTGGCCTTGCCAGCTTGGTCAGGCACAACTGGTTCAGACTCGTTCCTTCCCGCTCTGCCTCCTCAAGAAGCTCGGCGTGAAGGGTTCTTGGGATTCTGAGCGTTAGCTGCTTCGTGTTCTCTCTCACCTTCTCACCCCCTTTCATGATCGCTCAATAGACATTTTATAAGCATGTTTATATAATGTCAAGTACTCTTTACAGACAGAAGAGAATCCTGCCAAAAGGGAAGAACGACTTTGAATTTCCAAGGTTCCTCCGCCTTCTTCGCCCGCTCAATCTTGGCCTGCTCGATGAGTAATTCCACGAGTGTGATGCACACATCGAGGGAGGAGCCTTCTTGTTCTGTGAAAAGTTTATTGAAATCTATTGCTGAGGATAGCCTTTTGGCATATCCTTACCCACGCTGTTTGTCGTGGAAGATGGAAAACCATCTTAACCACTTGTCGTGAGCCCGCTCGATCTGGTCAGAGTGTGGCCTTTCCGGATTGTGTCCCGTACCTGATCGAGCCATCGCCCGCATGACGAACCGCACCCCTAACTTTCAGTCAGGACCGGCACCCTTGCCGGGAGCCTTAGCGTGATTCCTGGATATCATACGAGACAGGATGCTATCGAACACCTAAGATGGGGAGGCGGAACAGGCTGCCTGAATTGAGCGAAAACCGCCTACAATCAGTAATGGGATATTGAACAACCCGGCTCAAGTAATAAAGTCAAACAGATTTGTCAAAATCATTTCCCTCTAATGCTGACAATCTCAAAACCCCCTGGCATTGAGAGGAAACTATTCAATAATTTGTTGGCGCCGCCTCGGGCTCTGCCAACCAGGCCATTGGACACCGATGTCACTCGCTTGCATGCGCCTTCGGCGCCGCAAGCTTCGCGCCACGGGTCAACGGCCACATTCTGCCCCAAAGGAATAACATGATCACACTCCACAAGATTCTTGAAATCTATGGTATCAATCCCACCAAAGTGAGGGTGGTGAGGCACGGCAATAAAGAAATCCCAATTCTCAAGACATTCCATGAAGACTTGCCCCGCCTTGAGGTGTATCAAAGTTACCAAAGGCCTCGAAAATATGGCGATGCCAACGCAATCGCAGTTTTTGCGCCATATCTCAAAACCACAGCTCTCTTTCTGGGCTTGTGGGACATTTTTGGTTGTACAGAAAACTCAGGATTCACAAACAAAAATTTGCTGGAACTTGAAAAATTCTCCCTGCCTGTAAGCTGGTATCGAGATCATGTCAAATATGATCTGAAAAGAAACATTTTTCTCGACGAGCTATCTGAGAGGCTTGTCATTGAATGGGGAGCTGCCACTGTCTCTTGGGTTCAAACGAAAGACAAAGAAGTTGTCGAATTAAAGGGGAAAAACTCTATTGGAGACTTTCAATCTTTCAGCCAGGTAAGTCTGGCCTATCAAGACCTAAAAATAATAGATCTGTATCCTGACACAAACCTTACTTGGCTTAAAGCTCTTTCTTCTGTCAACGGTATCTACTTGATACAAGATACTCTCTCAGGCAAGCTCTATGTCGGTTCAGCATATGGCGAGCAGGGCATTTATGGCAGGTGGTCAACTTATGCCCAAAATGGTCATGGTGGGAATTTGGAGTTACAAGATTTAGACCCGTCAAATTTTGTGTTCTCGATACTTGAAATCGTACCGGCAACTACGACAGCGGACGGGGTAATTGATTATGAGAACAAATGGAAAGAGAAATTGGGGACCAGAAAATTTGGACTAAATAAGAACTGATAGCAGAACCAGTCTTTTGCAGCGGAGCGCAAAGAGCCGCGCCCGGTGAAAAGCACGTTGGCGGCCGCCAATGCGGAGCTGTGCCTGCGGCTCAGCTCCGCATTAGGGGAAGAATGGATCCGGGTTGCCTTTAGTCGGTGTGGCCCTTCTCTGACCAAAAGCCAAGAGTATTCTGTCCATGATGTATTGGAGGCACAATGATGCCGGATAATCAGATCGACTATAACGCCACTGAAGCAGCCACCATTCTGTTGAAGGATTATCGGGAGCGAAGACACGCATTTCACGTTTTCGATGACTACGACAGCGCGATGAGCAACATGCGCCTAAATGCGTCGGCCAGGCTTCATGAGCTTTCCGAACCATTGAAGACGGTCGCGGCGAGGCTGCTATCTATAAATGAGAAAGCATTCTTCCTCTTTCAGGTCTGTGAGTGGAAGCTTGACTATCTTGCCGAAGCGCTGATACACGCTATTGAAGCAAACAACCCCCTCGCCCTTGCAAACAACGCTCGGGCATTGGTGGAACACTTGGCTGCCTTGGCTGCTATCGTCCAAGAACTTGAACGTCTAGAAAACACCATGCTTGGGCAAGGCGAAGAAAAGGCCATAAATGATGCTCTCGACAAAGCTGAAAGATTCATATACCGTAGTTTCTATGGAAAGAGCCCCAAACTCACAAACAACAAAAACCAACAAGCATTGCACATCAACGACTGTCTGAAGGCCCTAAAGAAGGAGGTTGCCGACATAGAGGATGTTTATGACTTCCTATGTGAATACGTCCACCCCAATCACGGGAGCAATGTGCTGGTTTCTACCGGGCATCTTGGCACTGGACGACTAAATCCTTCCGAGGATTTTCATCGTGAAACTTTGGACCGTCTGCGCCGATATTGCTCGCTGTGTATGTTGTTCCTTAGGGAACACGGAATACAATACGGGTCCATCTTCATTAAACTTCAACACCTATTCGAAAAGTGCTTCAGTCCCGACGCGAAGATATCAAACGTATTTTCCGCTAGAGGTGGTCAACTGAGGGGTGATGGAAAATCCCAAGATACGGCATACTTCTTTCCCAAAGCCCGGACTGCTATGGAGGCAATTAAACTAACCTATGAGTTTCTTAAGAAGGAAAACTACATCGTCCAGAGGCAGGAGGTTGGTGCTATTATTGATGAATTTGTCTATGACGTCTACGTGACAAGCAAAGGCATGATTTGGTTCAAAATGCCCAAAGTTGCGTCATAGAAGCATCCCCTAACGACGGCATGCACCGGATCGGCAAGAACGGTGCTTGCCTCTCGGTTATGCCGGGTGATCGCATGAGAGGAGAAAGGAAGACACGATATGGCTGTACCTGATTTCCAGAGAGTAATGCTTCCGCTCTTGGCGTTCTGCGCAGATGGTAACGAACACACCAATCGTGAAGCGCTCGATGCCCTCGCGCAGCAATTCAGCTTGTCCGAGGATGACCAGAAGGCACTGCTGCCCAGTGGGCAGCAGTGCGTTTTCGACAACCGCGTTGCATGGGCGCGTGCTCACATGAAGATGGCGGGCCTCCTGGAGAACACGAGACGCGGAGTCTTCCGTATCACCGAGCGGGGGAAAGAGGTACTCAGCAAGAAGCCGACCGAGATCAACCTCCGGTTCCTGCGACAGTTCCCCGAGTACGAGACGGCCCGCGAGAAGCACAAGGAGAACCGGCAGACATCCGCCGGAGCGGCAACAGAAGACCAAGAGAATGAGACGCCTGCGGAGCGACTAGAAGAGGCATACCAGATGCTTCGCGAGAATCTCGCAAACGAGATTCTCGCCCAATTGAAATCGGCTTCGCCGTTCTTCTTTGAGAAGGTCGTGGTCGAGGTTCTGGTCAAGATGGGGTACGGCGGTTCGCGCAAGGACGCAGGACAAGCCATCGGACGGAGCGGAGACGAGGGGATCGACGGCATCATCAAGGAAGATCGCCTTGGACTCGACATCATCTACATCCAAGCGAAGAAATGGGAAGATCCCATCTCCCGACCGGAGATCCAGAAGTTCGCAGGGGCACTGCAGGGCAAACGTGCCCGCAAGGGGATATTCATCACCACATCCCGGTTCTGCGACACGGCCAAGGACTTCTCTGCCAATATCGACAGCAAAATCATCCTGATCGACGGTCAGCAATTGGCCCAGTACATGATTGATTTCGGTGTCGGGGTGGCTACCGATGCCGTGTACGAAGTGAAGAGACTGGATTCGGATTACTTCACGGACAATTGACAAGTCGAAATGCGAACAACAGCCTGCACCGTACGCGCTACCGCGCGCCGGAGACGCTGGGCGTTGATTGTTTTGAAGAGAATCGATTATCTCCTGGTGAAGGAGAAGGAACTAGGAAACGCAAAAATAGATGAGGAATGACTATGTTGATTCTCAAACTCCTCGTGCCGGTCCTCATGTTCATTGTCTCTCTGCTTCAGCTTTTGTGGGGCGAGAAGTGGGGAACTGAACCGCGTAGAGCAATTCGCTTCGGCCTCCCTTTTTTTCTATGCTTGCTGGCGCTTACAACTGCTTTCATTGTGTGGCAGGACGACAAACGCAGCAGTTCATTGCAGGGGAGCTTGGATCAACTCACGAAACAGAATACCTCGGCAGAGCAAGAGAATAGGGCCGACAGGAAGCTACTACAAGACAAAATAGACAATCTCCAGGAAACGCTAAATCCTTTTGTGAAGATCGCCGAAGCCAGGCACCCTAACGTCAGCGGCGAGGCTGCATTGGCTCAACTGGCGAAGGAAATTGAGACGCTTACAGAGAAAACAGAACAGATCGAGGTTACCACACAGCAAGTCCTTTCGCGTGACCATTATCGGCCATTATCACAGACAACAAAGGCGACGGTTCTGCAGAACATAAAGGGTGTTGCCGCCAAGTACGCTGGCACGCCAATCGTTGTTTCCATCAACTCAGAAATTGGCAGCCAAAACCGGCAGCAAGTGGCGAAAGAACTATCTGAGATCCTAAAATTATCTGGCTTGCAGGTCGAAGGACCACAGTATATGAGCACGTACCCGGCAACTGGAGCGGCACCACTCCCACCAATAGCAATTACCTGTAATCCTTCCGACTGGACCATGGTGGCCGAGTTGGTTGAGTCGTGGCAGCTGTTTCTTAAAGCGAGGGTCCAAGGGAAGAAATCGGATGCCGCAAAAATAGGTCGCTTGTCTCTAACGATATGGGGCGAACCTCTATTCGAACAGGACGGCTCTGTATCCTTCAAGTGATTGAAGATGATTATGGGAGACAGGGGTACTGAACAGGAGAAGCTGCCCAACGAACCGTTCACCGGATCGCTTACGCTCCCGGTGAACTCTGTGTTGGCCATTAAGGGATGACATAACTACGCCCTGCGCTACCCCCCAGCAACAGCAAACCGCTTTAAATTCATGCCGATTCACGGGACTTCGACACCCGGCATGACCTTTGACACGACCAGCCACCCTGTTTAAGGCAGATCTTGGCCATTCTGAGCGTAGTGGGCATTCGCGTCAAGCCAACAAAGGTCAGGCTTGAAACTTGGGAAACGGAGCGGTTTTGAAAGGGAGATGGGACCCGCTTCGCGCGGAACCGGGGGCGTCGCGCGGGGGTATGGGGGGGGGTCTGAACGGTCGCCTGGTCGCCATGGATTGCATTCAAGCCTCGAAGGTCGGTGTCCCCTCTTATCGGCCATTCCTCCGCCAGGTCGCCTGCCCGATGCCTGCCACCCAGGTGGAAGCCTGGAAGAGGGGAGGCAGGTCCGGGCGTGGTCGACCGAATGTCACGCAATCTTTAGAAAGCGTGACATGAATCTTGCCTATCCCCGCATGGCGCGGCATTCTATTGGCGGACATATCGCCTTCGAGTTTGGACTTGACGCCTGCGTCTTCAGATACAAAATTGATTTGAGATTGAGGGCGGGGACGCACGTCGAAAGGCGTGCCAGCACCCTGAGTGAGCGGCTGCCCTTGTGGCGGTGACGGGTTCGCAGGAACGGTGGATACGCGCCCACCACTTGCCCTCAGTTTTTCTAGTTTGACTTCAAGTTGGCCTGGTTACAGAGTGTAAGCGCTTCTTACGCGATACTTTCCACCCTTTCGCCCAAATTCAATTACCGCAGCTTTATCTTGACCATTCCTTCTTTCCGGTCGGTTCCATTTGGTACCCTCTGGGCCCCCTCGATGAGAGAAGGCCTAGGGGAGGGCTGCTATTCCTTCCCCTTCCTCGCGAGCGGAACCAACTGGCGAAACCTCAGCCATGTGGCGCCGGAGCTCCACAAGGCATTCCTCAGGTGATTCACAGTAGCTGTGCCATAACTCGGTGGGCATAGTCGGGAAGTACCTCGGTTGGTTCCCCGCCCGATGGTGTTCATGTGTCAGGGTCGCCATTACAGAGACGGACCTGTCATCTCCGATACTCGCCCTCGCCTGATCCAGCATTTCCTTCAATTCGTTCATGGTAGCCTCCAAAAAAAGTAGCGGGGCTGCCAGGTCCCATACAAGACCCCCCGGACCTTACGGTATCCGGGACCCCGCTCATTTTGATGTCGGCACAAATAGAAATACCCATTTCGGTGGGCTCCCGTGTATGGATGTTTCGGCGCGTCCAGATTAGGGCCAGGACTCTTGATGTCAATAAAAATCTGCTCAGAAAATAATATAAGGCTCGCTATGTAAAAATTAGGCTATCCGTACTCTATTTGCCAGCACTTTGCCAGCAGTTTGCCAAGTCATTATTATAATTGGATTATGAGCACCATTTCTTGCATTAGGCGTGCAATTGTGGCAGCATCCTTTCAAGAATGGCACCCATCAACCACCCTGCAATGGAGGAAAGGAATGTCAACTACCAGACGGGACTTCGTGAAGCAACTTGCCGCGGGCACAGCAACCCTCATGGCATCACCGGCACTCTCCAATCTGCATCTTTCGAAACCGGCATACGCATCGGGTGAATCTCCAAAGAATCTCTTCATCGTTGGCTGGGACGGGGCTGAATAATGTTCTGCCGATGCTGAAGAAGGGACAGCTCCCAAATTTGCAGCGGTTCATGGATGCCAGGGGCGGATATCTCTGCCCGCTTCAGCTTGTCGGCTACACCCTCACGGTAACCAAAGGAGGAGATTCATGAAAGTCAGGCTCGTAGGTTGGGTTATGGCGGCTACGTTCATGCTGTGTATCTCGCAAGCTCACGCTCAACTGGAGTGGCAGTCGAAAGAAGACCTTCCAAAAGAACGGATGACATGGGAGGAGGCAAATCAGCACTGCGCAGATCTGATCTATAACGAGAAGGACGACTGGAGGTTGCCTGAGCCGGATGAATTCGTGGATCTCTTCAAGCTCGACGGGACCGTAATCATTCCCGCAGGAAACGCTCTTCGGTCCTGGTGGGGAGCTGAGTTTGCTGGCGACACAGAAAAAGCCTGGCTGGGGCGTCACAACTGGGAGCTCCTGGATCGGAAAAGCAAGACCGCCCCCGGCCCGGTCCAAGTCCGCTGCGTCAGAGGAGAGATCGGGCATTCCCCGCTTCCGCCCAAGTTGAGGTTCGAGCGCATCGAACCGGGGATTGTAAACGATTATGAGCTCAATGTTCAATGGCAGCGCCGCACAGCAGCAAAAGAACGCGATCAGGTGCAAGCCGCCAGATACTGTAAAAGACTTGTTCTCGGTGGTCATGACGACTGGAGGCTACCCCACGCCAAGGAGCTGCTCTCCCTTGTCGATCTTCGAACACTTACTCCCCTGACCCGCCTTTTACTTACCCCACCGACCGATCACTGGGCTTGGTACTGGTATCAGACAGACACCATCGTTACGCACGAACAGTCACAACGAAAGGGCTTTATTATCATAGGCAATAACGGTAGGATGGGCGAAAACATAAAGGGGTATGAATCTGAAACGATAGTTGTCCGTTGCGTCCGAGACATGACCGAATAATCCACGGGCGGCGGTCGAACCTGGTCGTCGCCCATTCCCGAGCTTAGGAACTATACTCGTTTAGCTTAAGAAGTTATCATTTCTGCCTCACGGGGAGATCCCGGAAGAAGCCCTTGGCATAAGACTCTGCGTCCTCTGCGTCTCCGCGTGAAAATGAAGCTTTTGAACCTTCACGAGTATAACACCGAGATCTTCGGAAAAACCCCATCGAGAACCCGCAAAATTGCCCTCATAAAAATCTCGGAATGCTCCCCGTGGGACGCATGGATGGTCACGGACCTTCCGATTCATCCGCTTTTTGTTTATCAGCAGAAGCAGAAGGCATTCGGAACCATGCGGGATGTGGCCTGCACAATACTCGATCATTTCGGAATACCCCTCTCGACCATGCCGTTGCAGATGAGAGGGATTTCGATGCTGACGTAACATCGCGGGGAGGGACGGGGAGGGGACTTACCCCTTGCCCACTCGCCGCTCATCCCTGTGGTGTGGGCTTCCAGCGCAAGACAAGCGGTTTATAGCCGTCTCCCTTCGCCGCTCCCTCGTCTCTTCCGGGTAGTTGGGATTCGTTCCCATGCGATACGGGTTTAGGGCACAATCAGGAGCCTGGATTGTTCTTTGGCGTGCCCGCGGCGGTCTGAGGCGTGACGCAGAAATCAAGCTCCAGCAGGCGCATGTGTCTTCGGACTTGGATTTTGCCCCTGTTTTTGACTTTCTGCCGCCCTGCCATACTTACGAGTGCCCTTGTCCCTGGGAATGGATTCTACGGACGAAATGCCTGCATGGCGGGACGTTTTTCAGCCCTCTCGTGAAAGGCCAAGCGTCGTTTTTGTCGAGTCTCATCCGAGAAGTTGGGATTGTGTCCCATCCGGAAGGGGTGGAGCTCGCAGTCTTGTTCCTTGCATTCCCTGACGAAAGATTGCTGATCGCCCTTGCACAACACGCAGATTTTTCGAATTAACTTGACCGATGGTCTGCCCCGGCCCATGCGTTAGAAGGCCTTGATTCGACCTTTCCCTGTCCCATCGCAAAGGACGAGGCTTTATTGCTGCCGGCCCAGACGCGCTAAAGTTGTTGTTTGATTGAACCATAATCCTTTCCGGTCGGCATCACAAAGAGGCACTTCCCTTTGCTTCGGCTCGCCCACAGCTCCCCAAGGGCTTTCTTCTCTTTTGAATCCTCATTCAAAAGGTGTTCGCCCTTGTATTCCACCACAAGAAAGCGACCATCTTTCAGCTTGCATACGAAATCGGGATAGAAGCGATCCGTTGAGGTCTGCAGCCAGAAGGAATGTTGCGGGCGACGCTCAAGATTTCTTACCCAGAAATCGATTTCATCCAAGCCGTCAAGGTATTGGGCGCACTGGAACTCTTCCCCATGCGCCTTGATGTCGCCAACTTCCGGGTAATAGTGCTTCCTGAATTTATAGTGGCCGCGGTACGGGGTGTTATACGGGTATTGGTGCGGCTTGAAAGAAAAGCAGACATCCGGCGTAACGACCAGGGGCTTCTTGGAGGAAGGGTCAAGAAGCATCTGGTAGGCCGTCTTTCTGGCATTCTGCCGGTAAAGGTCAATCTTTTTGGCAACAGCATCCCGAAGGCGGATCTTGTCATGGACAAGCTGCGCAAGGGCTATCCCTCGCTCTTCCGTAAGCTTCACCAGGAGCTTGGTAAGGAATGCACCGGTTTCCTGAGGGGCGATATCCTTGTGGGGAATCGTCTTGTCGAGCCAGCGCACCAAGTCGGAGAGCTTCCAGTCGCTATCGGCCTTGAAGAATGACGTATGCAGTTGCAGGGCGGAAATAAAGGTTGCGGTGACTTTCCCGTTTTCAGTAACGTCAATTCTACCGTGTTCGGCCCCTTGCCTGTCGTATGTGTACTCCTGATCGGAAAGCATGGCGTAGCTCTTTGAAAGGCTCCATGGGTGATCGAGAAAATGCGTTTCCTCGAATGCTTCAAACATACCCATTTGTTGGAGCGCAAGGACCGGCACGGAAAAATCAACCTTCCGCTCAGAAGGGCTGCCTTTGCCGCCATGAATCTTCAATGCCGACGTGTAGGCTTCTTCAAAGGCGAGTTTCGCCCCTTCGGTCACCAAGCAGCTTTTCAGTTCTTCCTGTTCGCTGTGACTCAAGGGGCCATAGAGAACCAGTTTCTTTCCGGCGACATCGACCGCGACTTTGCCCTTTACGGAGGCAGGCAGCTCAACACTTTCGGGAAACTCGGGGAGGTTCACCGTGATCGGCACCGACTGCGGTTCTTTCAGGGCAACGGTGATTTGTACGGGCTCGCGCTGCACTATCAGGTCCTTGGCCTCTTGCCGTTCGAAACCATTCTGAACGAGGGCATCGGTGAGGCTGTTTGCGGCAATGGCAAAATGGGGCGATGCAACGAAAGCATAGGCCATGTTAAGCTCATCTTGCCTTTTCAACAACGCCTTCGGAAGCCTCAGGATTCGGCCCAGAATCTGTTCAACCGCGGTCGATGAATGCATGTCAGCCACGCTGCAAAGGACATAGGCAAAGTGACAGTCCCAGCCTTCACGAAGAGCCTGGATGGTAATCACATAGCGTATCGGGCACTTGGGGCTGTAAATGTCTTCAAGGTCGTCAAGTTCGTTTTTCGTGCCCGTGGCGACGGCAATTTGCCCACGGGGGATTTCGTGCTCTTTGGTCAGGGCTTCCAAGAGCACGTCAACCGTGATGGTCTCGCGGTCTTTCCTTTGGGGTTGGGCTTGAAGCAGGACAATCGGGCGGATATATTCCCCGGTCTCTTGCCGCTCGCACGCGGCCAGGCTCTCAAGATTTTTCCGGCACAGCAGGGCATCCGCCAGCAATTCCTTCCAGTCGCGCCGGGTCTCAAGGCTTATCGGGAGCTTCACCATTTCTTCGGCTTTGAGTTCGGCTGCGGAAACGGAATAGAGTACGTTGCTCGGGTTCTTCACTCGGGCCGGGGTTGCCGTAAATTCGATGATGCAGGAAGGGGCAAAGCGCGTCAGAGTTTCAAAAGATAAGTCGGTTCGGGCGTTGTGCGCCTCATCGACAATCACGATCGGCCGGCGAATACGAAGAACGTTTGCAAGCGAATGGAAGAGGCTGCCGCCTTCCCCCTTCTCAAGGGTTGCCTCGATTTCGGGGGGGAGGTCATCAAAATGGGGCATGAGATTGCCTGAATCCTCATAGACTTTCCGGTGAACCGTATCTTCAACGCGAAAAAGCTGAATGGTGCAAACGATCACTGTAGATGCCGAGTCCAGGGAAGCACGAGTGACATAGAGCGCTTCTTCAATGTCAAGAACGTTTACAGGACCAAGTGTTGAATCAAGCGCCAGCCGGTATGGGTGCCGGGGTTCCTTCAGTGCGGCAAGGGTTTGCTCCCGAATGGCGTTGGAAGGGACGAGCCAAAGGGCAACGGTACGCTCCGCATGGAGCAAATACCTCGCCGCAATGCCTATGGAATGGCAGGCAACAAGCGTTTTGCCTCCCCCCGTCGGAATACGAAGACACACATAAGGGAGCCCCGGCAATTCACTGACGGCACTATAGGGAATGCCGACACTGAACATGGCAAGAGTTGTCGCGTAGAAGGCCGTGTTCGCGTTGCCGGTTTGCGAGCACGACACGCAATACGCCTTGAGGGCTTCCAGAGTCCGTTGCTGATAATCTTTCAGGGCAAGCATCAGTGCGCTCTCACTTCGTAGGGAATCTGCTTGAACGTGATTTGCTCCGCTCTCAATCGCGCTTCTCCGATCCTGCAGCTTGTGCCGTATATGACCTTGGGGCCGTCGTGTGGCGGAAGCTCGGAAATAACGGCTCTGGTCAGGACGTTACCGCCTTGCGGCGTCTTGTCCCCGAGGATACCGTTGTAGAGAAGATAAACGGCCGTGCCGTTATGTATCCCAAGAAACGGTGATGATGCGGCTGAAGGAGGTTGAAGAGGCTCACCGGTTTCGACAAAAAAGATGTGTGCGGACAGGGCGTCAAACTTTACCTCTTCTTGAATGGCTCCCATTTCATCGAAGAGCGTGGTTCCGAGGGTGCAGAACCGAAAGCCTCCCCCCAGTCCTTCGACCTGATCGACTTTCCCCCCGGCCTTCAGTGCCGAATAGCCATTTATTGTCTGCCGAAGTCGCTTGGCCGTGATCGTCTTGCAGATGTCCAAATCCATTTCAACAAGGATAAACCGCCGGTTTCCACCGTCGGCATTGTTCAGACTGAAAACCGCATGGCCGGTTGTGCCGCTGCCGGCAAAGGAATCCAGGATAAGGGAATCCTTGTCAGCCCCAATCTCAAGGATGCGTTTTATCAGTCGGACAGGCTTTGGCGTAATGAAGACGGAGGCGGAATCCTTGAAGTCCATCATGGATACAAGCTCTTGCTTGGCCTCTTGCGTATGCCCAACGTCTTGATAGGGCCAGAAGGTTTGGGGAACAACGCCTTGTTTGACTTCGGACAAGAAACGCTTTAGCTGGGGTATTGCGTCCCCGTTCTTTCCCCACCAAACGCGATTATCAGTGTCGAGTTCCTTGAATTTTTCTTCTGAATACCGCCAATAGGAACCTTTAGGAGGCCCCTCTATAATTCGACCAGACGGGCAGGTTATCGAATAGATTCCCTTGCTGTAAGGATTTCTAGCATCCAGTCCACTCGGTTTCCAGTCCCCTCTAGGGTCGTTATCCGGATTCTTGTATGCCTTGTCCTGCTTTGATGTTCGCTCAATGAGGTTGGGTCGCCAAACTTCGGCGTTTCTGGCATAAACGATGATGTAGTCGTGGTCTTCGGAAAAATGCCTGGCCGAGTTCTTGGGAGAATAGACCTTTTGCCATATGACGCTCGCAACGAAGTTCCGGGGGCCGAAAATCTCATCCATGAGAAGCCGGAGGGAATGCACTTCGTTATCGTCAATACTGACGAAAATTGCACCGTCGTCCCTCAGAAACTCTTTCAAAAGTTGCAGGCGCGGGTACATCATGCAGAGCCACTTGTCATGGCGGGACAGATCCTCCGCTTCCCTTCCGACAGCATGCCCCAGCCACTCCCGCATTTCGGGGCTGTTCACCGCGTCGTTGTAAACCCAATTCTCATTCCCCGTATTGTATGGCGGATCAATGTAGATGCACTTCACCTGCCCTGCGTAGTATGGGAGAAGGGCTTTCAGCGCAACCAGGTTATCGCCTTCAACGAGAAGGTTACCGCTGCCGGGTTCCCCGACGGACAATTCATCGTGACATTCAAGAAGGTGAAAGGGCACCCTGCTTTGAAAATTGGCAACCGCCTTTTTCCCTATCCAATCCAGCGTCGGCATTCAGGTTTCCCCTCGTGAGGTTTCAATATGCCTGCAAAGCTGCAAAGACATTAGGCGCCTGGAGTCGTTCAAACCGCCGAGATTGACAGTTGCGTTAAGATCACCTCAGCATCACCCAGGAGGCTGACAATATGCTCTGACAGCATATCGGAATGCATATTAGCACATTCCGACAGCAATCGATTTTGGATTTTGATGACCCCGGCCCATGCGGTAAGGGTGAAAGAGACAGACACCGTTCTTGTCGCAACCACCATTCAAGCACTTGTCACCGCCGCATGTCGGAACTTCATGCGCCAGGCCGCTGACACACTCAAGACAGAATCTCCGTATGGCTTCGCCAGGTGTCATCTCTTGGATTCCTTTCGTTCATCTGTCCCGCAGTGCCCGGCCCCGGTCGCCATGGTGAGCCCGCGCTTCAGCTCATAGAGGTACTTCGCCAGCAGGGAATAACAGGCATACTCGGCGCCTGCCCGGTTGCCGCAAAACAAGAACGCTGTCCCGTATCGTATCTGGAAGGCGAAGATGCTCTGCAATGCCGCCGCGGGTTTCATCTGGCTTCGGTAGTGGTGACGGCTGATGTCCTCAAGGGTGCCCTCGACAAGCACACAGAAGCGGTGAAGCGCTGATCCCCTGGCAAGTTCCCGCTCGAAGCGCTCTCGGTTGCCGTTCTGCAGGCAGGCTATGAGGTCGTTCAGTTCTTTTCGCTCACAGGCGACAACGGACTCAAACCCGGCCAGGGAGTAATCGCCGGTGGGGAGGGTGTCACGCCTGGTTTCTACGTCCGGGAAGCGGCCGAAGTCGAAAGGTGCCTGCTCTCGGGTATCAACTATCACGATCATCAGCAAGCCTTGCCCGGTGAACACTGAAAGCCATCTGATTTCTTTCTGCCCAAGAGCCAGCGCAACCAAGACCAGACGTTCGGCCGCATGATTCGCCGCAGGCCCCATTCAACAAGGACCTGATCGCGCTCGCTGTTGGCCACGAGGTAAACGCTTTCAACGCGGCCGGAGCGGTCGAACCGAACAAGAGCCGCCCTCATGATCGATTCCCCTCAATGAAATCTGAGCATTCCCTGAGTAGCGCTATTCCGTCCGGCTGGTGGCCTTTGGTGCAGCGATAGCCATCCAGGTGAATGCAGAAGGCGCACTTGACCAGACCTTCGGAGTTTGGGTAGGTAGGGACAGTCCACATCGCCAGTATGGCTGGCTTGTGGTTCCGCAGAGCCCCCCGCAGGTCATCGGTGAGTGCCGCGAGGTTCCCGGTAAGCCTCAGACGATCACCCACAACATCAAGCTTGATGCCAGCCTTGCCCAGCGAACCGAGGAGAGATAGGGCTGTGGTCATATGAACTCCTCCCCTTCCATGACGCCCGCAGTCGATGTTGAAATTTTTTCTTTATCAGGAATAACGTCTCGAACGTCTCGGAAGTCTCCTGAATGAGCCCCCGTAAGGCTTTCTGAACCGAGACGTTGATTTTTCAACGTCTCGGAAGTCTCGCCTCTGCCATTGCCATCCGGGTTCAACCGAGACATCCGAGACGTTGCATTTTCAATGTCTCGGTCTGCAAACTCTTTTTGCACAAAGGTTTCGAGACTTCCGAGACGTTCGAGACGTGTTTTCAAGAAGGAATTTACTTTTTCATCCCAGAGCAAGCACTTACAGCGCGGCCTGTTGTTCGCGTCATGGAGGGCATTGCTAATAGTCAATCCGACCGACCGCAGGCATGAGCCCATAGCTTTCGCGTTTTTGAACTTCTGCTGATCAGGGACACTATGGTTGAACTGTTCCCAAACATACCCCACAGCCAGCCTGCCGGAGTCAGTTTCACCCCGCAGGGAATCCAGCACTCGCGCCAGGTGAAGAACCCGTTCATCCTGAGCATCCGGTTGATGAGTTGAATCCTCCAGGACTTGGAGCGCTCCAACGGTTTGGCCCAAGTAAAATTCAACGGCATGGATGCCGCGCTGAATGTCGGTGAGGGTCAGGATGGTGTCAGGCTCAGCTCCTTTATGGAACCGATGAATGGCGTGAATCACTCCCGCAAGGCGTAAGGCATAGCTGTAGGCTTTCGGCAAGAATCCCCGGAATTGCTCCGGTAGGTCATGGATTGAACCTTCGCGCTCATTCCGCCAGTCGAGAAAGAATTGTTGAGCCTCAACGTTGAGGGACTGCCGTAAGGTAGGAGGGTCCCGTTTTACCTGTTCATCGGCCCAGTGCAGCGCACTATCGAGGATGTGGTTCCAAACTGCCCGGTTGCCATCCTGCCATGCCTCAGCCGTCAGTTCATGGTAGCTGTGCCCCTCACAAGTGAGCAGGAAGCGGAAGATGGTGCCGTCAACGAGGTAGATCCCCTCTTCGTCTTTGCTGAAAACTCGCTGGAACACCCCCGGCTGGATGCCCCCGAAGACCGACACACGAGCCCCTGAGAGAAACACTGATCGGTCTTTCCTCACTACCCTTGCGGGCTTGCCATCCCACAACGACAGCCAGGCCTCTCGATCATTGCCCTTCGCCTTGTACTGATTTTGCGCGGTAATGAACCCACTCAGCTCATCCTGAATGATCACTGTCCCTCCGGTGGGGTGATCGGCCAGATCGTCGCGCAGGCCCTCAAGGGTCAGATCGGTGGCGAAAAAGCCGCGTGCCCTGGTGGGAGGATCATGCTGCTGTCGCTCCTTGGGCGGGAGCTTCTGCCACTCGTCCTTTTCGGCTTTCCAGCGGGCTTCCTCGCGGGCTTGCGCCTGGTGGAACACCTGTGCCAACTCGCGCGCCGCAGGTGTCTTCCCGGCCCCGGACGGCCTGATATCGGCATGCCAGAAGATAAATGGTTCCGACCAGCCTTCTTTGGGTGAGACCGACACAGCCCTCCCCAGAGCAGAAGCCAACAGACAGAATGCAGCGCCTGGCAGGGAGAATGCCGACGAAGCGCAGGCCCGCGCCAACTGCTGAAAACTTGCCGCTACTTTTTCCGGGAACGCGTCCCAGGGGAACATGACAGGCGGGAAGAGCTTGACAGCCCTGGTCCAGTCGGTCAGTGCCTCGTCATTCGCCGAAGAGGTTGACGGAAATGTCTTTTCAAACAGCGGTCGACTGCCGGAAATTTTAGACCGCGCCTCGTGCCATGTCCGCCCTTTGCACGAATCATGGAAGCACTGATAGAAGAGCTTTCCATCGGCGGTCTGTCCTAGCGCAGCATCCTTGCCCCGGTGACTGGAATCGAATATGCACTCCCGTAGCAGATACAGGGTAGAGCCACCATGCTTTTTCGTGCCGGTCAGCTCCACACCGTACTTTTCGAGGTAGGCCGGAACATCCAGCCGGGCGTTGTTCTCGTTCGAGTGCGGAGAGTGTGCGCTGTTCTTCCGGTCATCCATGACAGCTTTCGAATGGAGTTGCTCCAGCGTCAGGACACCTTGAGAATCCGTGCCGGAGAGAATGCGTGCCCACCTGTGCGGCCGCTCTTTGAGCGGCTGCCCCTTGCGGGCAATGGTCCCATATATCTTGCTGATCCTGCCGGGATTAAAAACCTTTTCGTCAATTTTTAGGGTGATGCCATCCCGATGGACCATGAACCTCTGATTGAGTCCTTGGAGCACTCGTTTCAGCAGGTCAACATTATCTGGGGAGTGCGCCAGGTCAGGAAGGCGATAGACCAGATGGGCGCCATTTCCCGAGTCGCCCAATAGTGGTTCCGGCCAGCCCTCTTTGCATAGAACATCCTTGATGTGGCGAGCATGTTCGATAGCGAAATCATGCTCATGGTTGGAGCTCGATACGCCAGAAGGTCGCTCAGGGTCGATGTCCACCAGCAGCCGCCGCAGGACCTTGACGTTTTGGTCTGCCGTGCCGGAGATATTGTGTGCCATCCGATTGTTGGCCCGACCAAGCAAGGCGGGGTCCACAGGGTTGATTGTCACATAAACCCCGGCGTGACGGTCGGCTTCGACCAAATTCAGAACCGCCGCGACAGCCTGTTCCTGATCGTCAAAGAAACCGGAATCGATGATCTTGCGCCCGGTGACGGTACCGATTGCGCGAATCTCAAAGCAGTCGCCGGGGTGATGATAGAATCGGAGAGTACCAGCAATGTGGTCGCGGCTCTGCTTGACTTCATCGGCTGTGTGTTTCATAATCAGACACCTTTTTGATTTGAGTTCCACCATTCGCCGCCACCCGGATCCTCCCTGGTGGCGGTTGCCGTTACAGTCCTCGCAGAACGCCATCAACAATGCGGTCCAGATCGCTGTTGCCGTCCACCCGATAGCGCTGGAGCCAGTTGTCGAAATCATCTGTGCTGATCAAGATGGTTTTTTTGTTCAGGCGGAAATGTGGCAATGGGTGCGCACTGTCCTTGATCGCCTCCCGAAGAAAACGTTTCCCGAGTCCACAGTACTGTTTGAACTGGGGTAGAGTGAGGTACCGCGATGCGTGCTGCCTACTGGTCTGCTCTGGCATGGCAATCCCCCTGGTCTGATTCAAGTTTCTCAATCAAAGCGGCCAGCTTTTCTTCCTCATGCAGAGCAAAAGGGCGATAGCCAAGCAGCTTCTGGTTCAGAAGTGCCTGACTAATTCCGAGAAAACGGGCTGCCTGGAATTGGTTGACCTTGAGAGATCTAAGTCGGGATTTAAATGGATGAGCTGGTATTTCTTGAATCATAAAAAAACCTCCTTGAACGCAAAAGCTGTTGCTTATCGCGCCCTTGGAGGTGTGGCAAAAAAAATGAATGTGCCCATATTGCACATAACACAATCATCTGTTATGCTCATTGTGTCGTGAGCAGGGGTGCCCGGTTCCTGCGCCAACAGGAACCGACCAAGGGCGCCCTTTCTTATTTTTCAGCAGTAATATTAATAGAGATGGAGTGATTCTGTCAAACCAATCGAACATGCAAAAGATCTGCTGTAGTTACAATATATTACTGTTTAGAGCTTGAAATTATTGATAAATATATCGTCAAAGGCTTCTTCTCAATGCTCTCCGGGCGTCATGGTGTGCATCTGTTCAATTGCGGCAAATGGTTGCGGATGGGTTGCAGATTGCACCCTCAAAGCGGCAACTCTGAGGGTGCATAATTGGGTTATGTTATTGATATTACGTTATAACTTCGTATCCCCGCTTCGGCATCCCCAGGGAAACAGCGGGTTGGCAGCGTTGGTTGCCAACCCTTTTGTTTTGCTCAAGCACCTGTCAGATGAGAAGGAGCTCTTCAGAGGCCGGGGTCAGAGATTCCAGCCCGTTGGTGGTGATCAGGTAAGTGTTTTCCAGGCCGGTTATGCCCAACCCGGGGAAGATGAATTTAGGCTCCACGGCGAAGGTCATGCCTGCTTCAAGCGCCAGCTTTTGCCCCCGAGCGAGGAAGGGCCATTCATCCACTTCGATTCCCAGGCCGTGCCCGATGAATGAGATCCGGCCCGTCCCATGGCCCATGAACCATGGATCCAGCCCGGTCTCTTCAACCCATTGGCAGACGAGAGCGTATATCTCACCAGTAATCGTTCCCGGCCTCACCACGTCCCGGAGGCGCTGGTGGATGGTTTGAACGACTCGATAGCTTTCCATTAGCCTGGGCGGCGGTGAGCCCAGGCAAAAATTGCGGGTCTGGTCACTCAGATAGCCCTGGTAATTCAGCATGGTGTCGACACTCACCACCTCGCCGGCGCGGATCCGCCGTTCACTCGCTCCCTGCCCGAAGGCCGGACTCACGCCCCGCCCACCGGTTGCGGTGTCGCCGTAGGCGGGAGTGGCCGCCTCCGGCCCTGAGAGCACATGGCCGAAGTACATGTCCATGTTGAAGCCGCGCAGGCGGATCAGGCCGAGATGACCTGCGTTTCTGGCCACGGTTTCCAGGGCGATGCTGAGCTCGAGCTCCGTCATCCCTTCCCTGAGCGTCACTGGCACTGCCTCGGCAACGGCCCGCGATATTTCACCGGCCTTGCGCATCATCTCGATTTCCCAGGGTGATTTCACCATCCGCACCTTCCGGACGGCACTGCTGATATCGACCACCTGCTGGCGGGGGAAGAGCTTCTCATCGAACAAGAAGAAGGTATTGGTCGGCAGGACATCGAGTTCCAGCCCCAGTTGCTTGATCGAGTCGCTGCCGCCGGCGTCAAACACGGTCGACGGGAGTTCTCTGACACTCCCCAGCGCGACAATGGGGCGGATAGGCGATTGTTCCCGAGCCCGCTCCACGTCCCGCCGGACGAGCAACACCGGGGCCCCGGCAGCCGGCACCACCAGATAGGCATCCTGAACGCTGCCGGTGAAGTAGAAAAGATCCGCATTCTGGCAGATTACTGCAACATCGACGGCAGATTCCTGCAGCAGACCCTGCAACGCCACTAGGCGGCTCGCAATCTCGTTTCCCGGTACGGTGATCATCCTCTCCTCGAAACTATGGGCAACCGGTCGCAAAATGACCCGGAGCAATCAATGACTCGTTCGTGTTTCTAGGGGTGCGTTCGTGCATGAGAGCAGGCTTCTTGAGGGACCGTTTCACGGCTTCTGCCCCTTTGGCTGGATCTTCGGCCGCCCGCTGTCGCCGACCGGACCGCCGATCGCTCGTTCGAGATCGGACCACGCCAGCTTGAACCCGTAGAGCGCCTCGTAGTAGTTGACCTGGGACTGCGCACGCAATAACTGGGAATTCAAAACTTCCAGGAAAATCACCAGCTGTTCCCGATACTGGATGGTGGTCATCCGGTCATTTTCCTCGGCCTGCCGCAAGGCCGCCTCCGCGGTGCTAAGATTCTCGCGCGCCACTCCCAGCTGTTCGTAGGCATCCTCCACTTGCAGGCGAATCTGCTGCTGCAGGTCGCTGCGTTTTTCTTCCAGCGCCTTCTGCCGGTATCGGTACTCTTTGGCAGCAGCAACCGTCTTTCCGCCTTCGAACCAGTTCCAGTCGATCCTCACCCCTACCGCGGTGTTGTCGTTGTTGGCGTATGGGTTGTGATTCGCCAGAAAATCCTCACCCTCCCGATAATACTGAGCGAAGCCCGAAAGGCGCGGATAATAGCGGCTGCGGGCAGCGATGATACCCTCGCCGGCCTGGCGGATGGAGGTCTCTGCAGACAGCAGTTCCGGGCGCCTTTCTTCCGCGATGGCATAGAGGGTTTCCAGCGGCGGGGCCTCACGTAACACGATATCCTCCTCGTGGAGGGTGAGGCGCGTCTGGAGGTCGATATCGAGGACCTGGTTCAGCTTCGACCGGAGAATAGTGAGCTGTTTCTCAGCGGTTCTCTCCCGCTGGCGAGCCTGAGCCAGGGCCACTTCTGCCTTGAGCACGTCGTTCCGGGCGACGAAGCCCTGGTCAAAGTTGGCCTGCGCATTGCGCCTTTGAACTTCGAGGCTGCTCACATTGTCTCGGGCTACCTGCAACAGTTTCTGGCCGAGCAAGACGTTCCAGAATGCTCGTTCCACATCACGGATGGTATCGAGGCGGGTTTCAGCCAGGTGGTATTCCGCGATCTGCAGATTCATTTTCGCGATGTTCAGCTGTGAACTCAGCGCAAAGCCTGTGAACAGAGGTTGGGTGAGCTGCAATTCATAGCGATTGAGGGTTTGGGGGGTCATCTCGAACTTCAGATCGTCGAAGACCGCATAGGGTGCATCCTTCCAGCCCTTGAAGGTGTAATTGGCGTCCACCTTGGGGTACCAGTCCGCCCTGGCCTGCCTCACCTGCTGCCTGACCGCATCGACTTCCTGTTTGACGCCGAGACAGCTCCGGTTGTGAGTCAAGCCCCAGGTGACGGCATCCTCGACCGTGACCGGCTGCAGCGGCACGCTCGATGGTGCCTCCGCCCCCCAGGCCAATTCCTGTCCGAGCAAGAGCAGCAGCAGGCCGAGGGCCGTTGTCGTTTTCCTATGCAACCTCATGAAGACCGACTCGTTATCACGGCATTCACACATCATTCCCTTCAGGGAGAGTAATACCCTGCGGCAGAAACCCAAGGTTTTTCTATCAAGCGGTTCCATACCTGCGGAAGCAAGACTTTCATGCAACTGGGTCAAACCCCTTGCACGGATGATTCCCGTGAAACCAGCCTTGCAGGCTGTCGGCAGTAACCTGCTCCAGGCTTGCTACCACCTGATCCGCCGCCTCGATCTGCTCGGCAGGAAAGGAATTGGTCACGCCGACCACGTAGAGTCCGGCGCCCTTCGCCGCCTGAATGCCGGCGGGCGTATCTTCGATGGCGACACAGCGCCCGGGCCGCCGATTGTTCAGCAGGCCGAGCCGGCAGAGCTGTTCCAGGACCTTGAGATAGGTCTCGGGGTCGGGCTTGCTCTTCTTCACGTCATCGGCGGCCACAATTACGGGAAAGAGGTCGGCAAGCCCCAGCGCTTCGACAAAACCCTCCACCTCCCGGCGAAGAGCTCCCGAGGCCACGGCGAGGGGGATGCCGCGCCCTGCCAGGTCCCTCACCAGCCTGACCACGCCGGGAAAGCTGGTAATACCCTGGGCGATGATGTCCTGGAGCAGCTCCTCTTTGGCCCGGATGAGCCGCGTCAGGGTCGGTTCGTCGAGGGGATACCCGCCCTCCCGGAACGCTTCAAGAAAGGCGTCCCGGTCGTCGAAGCCGATGTAGCGTTCAAGGTAGTGGGCATACGTATGACCCATCCCGAGGGGTGTCAAAACCTGCTGCAAAGCTTTGTAGTGGAGGGGTTCGGTGTCCACCAGAACGCCGTCGCAATCGAAAATCACGGCTCTCAAAGGGCATACTGAAGTCACTCGGCATCTCACTTTCTTCATATCTGATTGCCAACGTTTTGCGTTCCTGTGTAGCATTTTTCCAAAGGTTTCGGAATCAATTTCCAAGACTGGCTTTTCATCTCGTTGCGGGTTATTGTGGGCACTCTGTTTGGAGATCAAGCCCATCAGCGGGTCGATGATTGCAGGAGAACGAGTCGGGTGCTGTCGCTTCAAGGGGTGAGCAAGCTGCTGGGGAAAAAGGAGCTGTTTCGTGACGTTTCCTTTCACCTTCAGGGGGGAGAGCGATGCGGCCTCATTGGACCCAACGGCGCTGGCAAGACTACGTTGTTTCATATCATCCTGGGCCTCATCGAACCCGACACCGGCGCGGTCACCCGGCCCAAATGGCTGCGTCTGGGATACCTGCCTCAGGAATGGGTCCCGCCTGGAGATAAGACCGTCCTCGCTTCAGTCATGGACGTCCATCGCGATCGCCAGACCGTTGAGACCGAATTGCAGTCCCTCCAGGAAGCCCTTAACCGGGAGCAGGATGCGGAGCGAAGCAGAGCGCTGGCCCTGCGTCAGTCCCATCTTCTCGAACGGCTCGAGCACTTGGGCGGTTATGACCTCGAAGCCCGCGCCTGCCGGGTATTGGCCGGCCTCGGTTTTAGCCCGGCCCAGCTGGACCGCCCGGCCGCAACCCTCAGCGGCGGCTGGGCCATGCGGCTGGAACTGGCCCGGCTGCTCCTTTCCGAACCAGACCTGCTACTGCTCGACGAACCGACCAACCACCTCGACCTGGATTCCCTGCTGTGGCTGGAAAACTACCTCCTCGGCACAGCGTCGGCGGTGATCCTCGTTTCCCACGACCGCACCTTCCTGGACCGAGTGGTCACGCGCATCCTCGAACTCGAACAGGGACAGCTGCAGGAATACCCCGGCACCTACGCCGAGTACCTGACAGAAAAGGCCCTGCGGCGCCAAATCCAACTGGCATCCTTCAAGAATCAGCAGGACCGGATCCGCCAGATCGAGCGGTTCATCGAGCGCAACCGGGTGCGCAAGGACCGCGCCAGGCAGGCCCAGAGCCGCATGAAGCAGCTGGAAAAGATCGAACGATTGGAAGCCCCGGTCGAGGAGGCGAATATCCACTTCGTCTTTCCCGAACCGCCTCGCTCCGGTCGGCGACCCATGGAGCTCAGAGGAGTCTGCAAGGTTTACGGGGACCAGGTCATTTACCATGGCATTGATCTCGTGATCGAGCGTGGCGACCGCATCGCCTTTCTGGGGCCGAACGGGGCGGGAAAGAGCACCCTGCTGAAAATGCTCGCCGGGGTGGAGACAGTCTCCGACGGCGAGCTCGTACCGAGCCCCCTGACCGTTCCGGGCTACTATGCCCAGTATCAATGGGAATTGTTGCGGCCGGCCTGGACGGTGCTCGAGGAAGCCTCCTCGGTGGCAGGGGAGATGACCCAGACCCAATTGCGTGGCTTGCTTGGAGCGTTTCTCTTTCGCGGGGAAGAGGTCCAGAAGAAGGTCTCCGTCCTCAGTGGGGGCGAGAAGGCGCGCCTGATTCTCTGCAAGCTGCTGCTCCAGCGCCCTAATTTACTGCTCCTCGACGAACCCACCAATCACCTGGATATACCGTCCCGGGAAGTGCTGGAAACGGCCCTCGACGAATACCCCGGCACCCTCTGCTTCATCAGCCACGATCGGCACTTTATCAACCGGATCGCCACCAAGACTCTGGTGGTGGATTCCGGCCGGATCCATCTCTTTCCCGGCAATTATACGGACTACCAGGAAATCTGGCGCAAACGCCTGGAACCGCCTCCACCCGAAGCGGATGCCGGGGGGGCGGACGAACTTGCCCCGGACGCCCTTCCCGCTCGTCGGAATCAAAGCCTGAAACGCCTCGAAGCCGAACGGAGAAACCAGCTCTTCCGGCTGAAAAAGCCCATTCAAGAGCGCCTTGTGGAACTCGAGAACGAACTCGACCGTACCCATGAACGCATCGCCTCCCTGACCGAACGCCTGGCCGACCCGGCGACTTACCAGCAGGGAAGCACCGTCCAGGATTTGCAGAAACGCTACCAGCAGGCCCGACAGCAGATCCAGCACCTTACTCTGCTGTGGGAAGATCAGGCATCCCGCCTGGAAGAGCTTGAACGGATGGCAGATGGCGGAAATCGGATTTCGGATTTCGGATGACGGAAGGCGGAGGACGAAAGACTGCAATCCGTTGCCGTCTCGTCTTTCCCGCAGGTTTTTGGCATGCAGCCGGGGTGGTTGGCCTTGAGGCGGTAAGATGCTGCAGTGGATTTCAAGCTGAAGGATAGTACCCGTGGACATTCATCGGTTGGAGGTGTTTTGTCGTGTCATCGAACTGCGAAGCTTTACCAAGGCGGCTGATGCGGTCTTCCTGACCCAGCCCACGGTCAGTGAACACATTCGGGCGCTGGAAGAAGCGCTGGGGGAGAAACTGTTGGATCGACTCGGCCGGGAGGTACTCCCCACGCCCGCCGGCAAAATCCTCTACAAGTACGCACGCGACATCATCCGGCTGCGCAACGAAGCCGTTCAGGCCATCGATCGTTACCGAGGGACACTCTCGGGTCACCTGGTCATCGGCGCCAGCACCATCCCCGGCACCTACCTGCTGCCGCGCCTGATCGGCTCTTTCAAGGCGCTCTACAGCGCCATCCAGATCACCCTGCGCATCTCGGGCAGTGCCGAGGTGGTGGACCGAATCATCGATGGCAGCCTGGAAGCCGGGGTGGTTGGGGCCCGTTTCGACGACCGCCGGATTGCCCTGGAGGAAGTTTGTTCCGATGAACTGGTACTGGCAGTTTATCCGGAACATCCCTGGGAGCAGAACAAGATAATCAACCTGGAAGAACTGGCGAGCCAGCCCGTTATCCTCCGCGAGCGTGGCTCAGGCACCCGGCGGGCTATGACCCAGGTGCTCGAATCTCATGGCTTCAGCCCGTCGCAGTTTCAGGTGGTGGCCGAAATGGGCAGCACCGAAGCCGTGCGCCAGGGAATCAAAGCGCACATTGGGGCCTCGATCCTCTCCTCCCATGCGGTTGCCGAAGATATCGAACGGGGGACCCTGGTCCGGGTCGCCATCAAGGATGTCTCGATCCACCGCTCCTTTTATCTGGTGCAAAGGAAAAACCGGAAACTTTCGCCCCTTTGTGTCGCCTTCCTCAAACATCTCCGGGCAAGATCCAAACAGCTGGCGGAACTCACCGCGGAAGCCCAATAGCCCGGGTCAGTCTGACGAACTCCTCCGGACTGAGGCTTTCCGGGCGCCGCTGCGGATCGATGCCGCTCGCCCGGAACACCTCCTCGAGCCGCACCCCTAACCTTCCTGCCAAGCCCTTGAGACCGTTGTGCAGGGTTTTTCGGCGCTGTTGAAAGCAGGTGTTGACGACCTGCCTCAGGAATGCGAAGGAGGGCTCAGGGCAGCCTGCCCGGTCGGAGAAATCAATGGAAACCACTATGGAATCCACTTGGGGGGGAGGGTAAAACTGGCCGGGGGTAACCACAAGCAGCGAGCGAACGGGGGCGTAGACCCCTAACAAGACCGACAGAACCCCGTAGTCCTTACCTCCCGGACCGGCGCTAAGGCGTTGGCCAACCTCTTTCTGGACCATCAGGACCGCCCGTTTGAGACAGTCGCGAACCTCCAGCAGGCGGAAGATCAGCGGTGAACTGATATTGTAGGGGAGATTGCCCACGACCACCAGCGGCTCTCCTTCCCGCCGGGCAAGGCCGCCGAAGTCGAAGGCCAGAATGTCCTCCTGGTGCAACGTGATCTGGCATTCGGCCGCTGGCAGATGATTCTCGAGAAAAACCGCAAGCTCCCGATCCAGCTCCACCAGGTGCAGTCGCCCGACCCGAGGCAGAATGAATCGGGTGAGGGCCCCGAGACCCGGCCCGATCTCGACCACTACCTCCGACGGCGCAAGGCAAGCCGCCTCGACAATCCGCTCAGCAGTAGCGGGCTGGTTGAGGAAGTGCTGCCCCCAACGCTTCCTGGGCCTCAACCCACGCCCGCGAAAGTACTCCCCTGGGGTAACAAACATATAAGCTTTCACCCGCCCCTCACCCCCACCGCGAAAACGCATCCAGTTCCAGGGGCTGTTTACAGAACCCGGACCGCCTCCAGACTCCGTAGGCGGCCGCGGCAATCATCACCGCGTTGTCCGTGCAGTACCGCAGAGGAGGCAGATGCAGATTCAGGCGATGGTAGCGGGTTTCTTCCTGGAAGCGCTGACGGAGTCGGCTGTTGGCGGCAACCCCGCCGACCACGGCGACCTCCTTCACGCCATTGGTGGTGGCAGCCTTCAGGGTCTTGGTGACCAGGACTTCGACGACCGCTTCCTGGAAACTGGCCACCAGGTCTTCGAGGCGATAGGGACCGGTTTCCCCCACCCGAGCGGGAGATCCGAAGCGCCGGAGGAAATTCGCCACCGAGGTCTTGATGCCGCTGAAGCTGAATTCCAGGGAAGCGTGATCGAAAAAGGCCCTTGGGAACTGAATAGCCTGCGGGTTGCCGTGAGCGGCGAGACGGTCGATAACCACACCGCCGGGATATCCCAGGTCGAGCAATTTGGCGACCTTGTCGAAGGCCTCGCCGGCAGCATCGTCGCGGGTGGCACCGAGCAGTTGATGCTGTCCGTCCGGGGCAACCAGGTAAAGCGCCGTATGGCCACCTGAAACCACCAGGCAGACAAGGAGGCTTGATAGCGGTTCGCGGTCGAGAAAGGCCGCGTGCATGTGTCCTTCCAGATGGTTCACGGCCAGCAGGGGTCGCTTCAGGGCATAAGCCAGCGCCTTGGCGGCACTGAGTCCCACCAGGAGCGCCCCCACCAGACCGGGGCCCTGGGTGACGGCAATGGCGTCGAGGTCACCGGCGTCAATGGCCGCTTCCGCCAGAGCCTGGCCGATGACGGGGAGAATCGCTTCCACGTGTTTTCGGGACGCAAGCTCGGGCACCACGCCCCCATAGGGGCTGTGTACGGCAATCTGGCTGGCCACCACATCGGAGCGAATCCTTCGGCCATCCTCCACCACCGCCGCCGCCGTTTCATCACAGGAAGTCTCAACCCCGAGGATCAGCATCGGTTTTTCAGAGCCTCATCCGAATTGTTTTCATCTGCATCCCCTTTCGCCCCTGGCACCTTCGTCCGGTTGATCACTGCCTCGATACTAATCCATCGGGCCGCTTTGATCAAGCTGACCGGGCGTTGGCAGGGTCAGGCACCGGTGTTCGATCCGATAGGCGTTGTCTTCTCCCCTGATAGTTGGTAAAAGGCGGTCCTGATTCAGCATTGTCCGATGATCACAGTGAAGGTCAAGGAACGCCATGAAGAAGCGACGCCGGGTATCTAACTCGAAAGCCAGCCCATCCCGATCTCCCGAGCCGCCCCCGCCGGTTCCGAAGGAGAGCAGAGGGCCTCACCCTCAGACTCAACTTCGCCCTCTGCCTCAGCCTCAGCCGATACCCGAAGAACCCTTGATGAGCCCTGGCAAGCGGCGCTGGCTTCAAATCCTGGCGCTCGTCCTGGTGGTGGCGTTGGGCTTGTGGGTGCGCCTCGAAGATCTGGTCTCCTGGAACAGGGAGCCGGGGCGGGCCTTCTACCAGGGCGAACCTCTGCTGACAGCCCTCGACGGTCTTTTCTACCTCACCCTCGCCCGCGACCTGGTGGAAGGAACCTACCATCCTCTCGACGAGAAACGAGCGGTGCCGGACTACCCGCCGAGACCCAAGCCACCGCCCCTTATCTCCGTGTTGACCGCGGGTGTCACCCGCCTCCTTCCTCTTTCCATCAACTGGGTGGCCGTGTTGCTGCCTGCCGTCCTGGGAGTGTTGATCGTTTTGCCCCTCTATGGCCTGGGGAAATTCTTCGGGGGGCCGCTGGCCGGGACCGTCGCTGCCCTGATAGGACTGCTGCCTCCCTATTATGTCTATCGGAGCGGGCTCGGGTGGCTCGACACGGATTGCCTCAACGTAACCCTCGCGGCTGGCGCTGCCTGTTTCTTTCTCCAGTTCGGCCTGACGACAGGTCGAAGGCGCTATGTTCACTTTGCCACGGGGATGCTCACCTACGGTCTGTTCCTATGGTGGTGGGACCAAACCCCGCACGTGGTCACCGCCATCTGCCTCATTCCCCTGGCTGTAGCCCTGGTATTCTATTATCGCCCCGCGCCCCGCGAACGTTGGATCTTTCTGGGTAGCCTCGGGCTGGGCCTGCTGCTCCTGCTCCTCTGGGAGGGCATGGGCCCCATCTGGCGCTTCCTCGGCATGCTCCAGGCCCAGTTCAGCTACATCAGCAAGGAAGTCACCGGCCCGTTCCCCAACATCGGGGTCTCGATCAGCGAACAGGTGAGACCCTCCTTCGAAAGCATGGTGACCATCACCAGCGGTAATTTCCTGACCTTCGTGACCGCCCTTTGCGGACTGATCCTGCTTGTCGGGCGGCACTGGAAAGAAAGCCTCTTTCTGGGGGCGCTGTTCGGACTCTCGGTCTTTGCCTTCCTCTTTGCCCGGCGGTTCGCCATCTTCTGTGTGCCGCTGGTAGCCCTCGGCACCGGCTTTCTTGTCAGTGAACTCTGGGCCCTGCGCCGCCGCTTCAAACCTTTGACCTACGCGGTTCCCTGTTTCGTCGCCATTCTCATCTGGCCCATGCTGGAACTGAACCATACCCAGATCTACTGGCCCAAGGAACCGCCCCCCATCGTCACCATCCTCGCTCAGGCGGAGCAGAAAACGCCGCCAGAGGCGGTCATCTGGTCCTGGTGGGACCACGGCTATACCATTCCCTACTGGGCCAGGCGAGCGTCGGTAAACGACGGGTCGGTTCATTCGGGAGAGCGGACCTTTTACAACGCGATCCCCCTGGCAACGGATAATGAACGGTTGGCAGCCAATTTCATGCAGTTCTACGTGGTCCGCGGGATGTCAGGGATGCACCGGTTTTTTGCCGCCACGGGCGAGGATCAAGCCAAGGGACTGGCCTTCATCCAGCGCATTCTGGCGGACGGTCCCGAAGCAGCCCGCGCCATTCTGGAGGAAACGCCGCTTCCTCCCATGGCCGACCGGACCACCACCGAAGCGTGGCTCGAATTCTTCTTTCCCGCCGAACCCCGTCCCGTCTACCTCCTTCTGGATGATCTGCTCGCCCGGACTGCCTACTGGTGGTTCTGGTTCGGGACCTGGAACATGGACGAACAGGACGGTACCCATACGGACTATAAAGTCGTCCCCAATATCTACGAGGAAAACGGAGTGCTCAAAGTCAAAGGGGGGGGAATCGAAATCGACTCGCGCAGCGGTCGTTTCCTCCGGGGCAATCAGGTCATCCCTCTGGAGGAGATCACCATCTGGGACGGGCTCAAACTCCAGAGGAAGCGTTTTAACCAGGGGAGTGACATCGTTCTGGAGGTGTCCTTGCCGCACCGCCTCGGCATGCTGACGATTCGCGAGATGGCGGCTTCCGTCTTCAACCGCCTTTTCCTGCGCCAGGCCGGCTCGCCCCAGTATTTCCACCCCGTGATCATGCATGCCCCCTGGCATCAGCTCTGGGAAGTCCGGGGCGATGCCTGGAGACCGCGATAAAGGGCGAGCAGGATGGGAAGTGAGGCAGAGCAGGGGGACAGGATTGCCGCCCTCGAGGGGGAATCGTGTCACCAGACTCAACCGCCTTGGCTGCTATGGAAGAAGCGGCGCAAGCGGACGCGCGGGTTCCCCTGTGACTGATGCTCTTTCCATGGCTCCTTGCCGACAAGAGGCCAAGGCGCTGACAAGAAGGAGAGAAGCACAGGATCACCTTCCCCCCTCATTGTCGCGGTGTTAGCCTAGAAGTCTGAAAGGTCTTCGTCAAACGGAATAACCTTTTCCGGAGACGCCTGATGGGGCGCCGTCATTGCACCAGCCTTTCCGTTCCCCTTCTTCGCGACCGGGGTGAGGGCCCTTTCGGGCCGAACGGCAGCCACTGTCCTCCCAATTGGTTGATTTTCCTTTTTCCGGGTGATTCTGGACAGAAATTGCCTGCCATTGGTCGTCCCCCCGCTGCCTCCTACCACGCTGGCCAAGTCATGGACATAGCTTTTCATTTGTTCGGCCTGGGCATTCAATTCCTCGGAGGCCGCCGCCGATTCCTCAGCATTGGCGGCGTTCTGCTGGACAACTTTGTCCATCTCCGCCACCGCCTTGTTCACCTGGTCAATGCCTTGGGCCTGCTCCGTAGAAGCAGCGGCGACTTCGCCCACCAATTCCCCCATCTTCGACGTGCTCGAGGCCACCAATTGGAAAGCGTCTCCGGCCTTGTTAACCTGTTCCGTCCCTTCCTTGATCTTCTTGATCGTGCCTTCAATCAGGCTGCTCGTGTTCTTAGCCGCTTCCGCCGCCCGGATGGCCAGGTTGCGAACCTCGTCAGCCACCACCGCAAAACCCGCCCCCGCTTCACCAGCCCGCGCCGCCTCCACGGCCGCGTTCAAGGCCAGAAGGTTCGTCTGGAAGGCAATCTCGTCGATCGTCTTGATGATCTTCGAGGTCTCTTCGCTGGCCGTCGAAATGTCCCGCATTGAAGTGGTGAGTTGACCCATGGCCGTGTTGGACTCCTCCACGACGTGGGTGATTTCCTTCATGAGAGTATTGGCCTGATTGGCATGGTCGGCATTCTGCTTGGTCATGGAAGCCATCTCTTCCAGGGAGGAGGAGGTCTCCTCCAACGAGGCGGCTTGCTCGGAGGCTCCTTCTGCAAGCGACTGGCTGCTCGAAGAGACCTCGCCGGAGGCCGCCGCGACCTGCTCGGCACCGTCGTTGAGGCCTGCCACCACCCGCGCAATCGGCCGCGAGATGCTCCGGGCGAAAAAGAGCACCAGGACGATGGTCAGGGCGAGGCAGATGCCTCCCACCATGAGGATGCCGTTGCGGATGGCATGGGCTGAAACCAGGAATTCATCCGCTGCCTGGGTGGTCGCCACACTCCACCCAGTGAGTTCCACCGGGGCAAAACCGGCAATCCTCGGCTGACCTTCAAATACGTAAGCTTCCACGCCCGCCTTCCGGGACATCATCTGGTTGCCAATCGCTTCCATTCCCTTGACGCTCTTGAAATCGAGTTCAAGAATGAGCTCTTTCCTGGGATGGGCGATGATGCGGCCGGTTGCATCAGTCATAAAGGAATAGCCGGTTTTGCCGAGTTTAGTGCTGGTGATCCTTTCCACCAGGAAGTCTATTTTCAGTAGAACAGAAAAGCAGCCAACGAACTCCCCTGTCTCACCGAGAAGCGGAACGCCGATCGGCACCACCGGATTACCGCTGGCTTTCGATTTGACCACGCTCCCAATGCTTGCCTTGCCGCTCTTAGCAGCCTTGAAGTAATCTCGATCGGCAACGTTGTAGTTCTTGGCCGCCTCGCCGGCGTTGTCCGCGAAGACCTGCCCGTCAGGACTGGTGATAAAGATCAGTTCGTATTCGCTTCCGACTTGCTTCATGAGGTTCGTGAGGTGCCGGTTTAGCCTTTCAATATCGGATGCCGCTTCTTGAGCGTTGCCCTTGGCGACTTTGGCCGCAGTCTCGATAGTGAACGGCTCAAGGGCTAATCCTTTTGCCGTCTTGAGCTCTTCTGACATGGTCGCCTGGGTCAGATCAGCCAGTTTTGCCGCCACAAGGCCCGCCTGCTCCCTGGAGAGCTCCGTCAAGGCATCGCTTGTCTTGATCACGGCAAGCATGCCAACAATCACCAGCGGCACCATTACAATCAGGATGCCTCCCAGAACCAGTCGTGTACCCAATGTCATTCTTCTCATAACTACTTGTTCTCCTTACGTGGTTAGGCAACATTGTCCAAGAATTCGCAGTCGTCTTTGGCCAACACGCGGTCGATGTCGAGCAGGATTTTTACGCCGCTCCCAATCTTGGCCATACCCAAGACGAAATCAGTGCTGAGCTTCGTTCCGAAAGTGGGGGTGTCTTCAATGTCCGAACCCTTGATGTTCAGCACCTCAGAGACTGCATCGACCACTATGCCCGTATGGAGACGGCCTGAAGTGGAACTGAACTCAACGACGATAATGCAGGTCCGGTCCGTGTAAGCGATCTCCGCCATGCCGAAGCGAAGCCGCAAATCGATCACCGGTATGACCTTGCCCCTCAAATTAATGACCCCCTTCACGTATTCCGGAGTCTGAGGAACCTGAGTTATCGGCATCATTCCGATGATCTCTTTAACCTTGAGGATGCCAATGCCATACTCCTCCCGGTCAAGAAAAAAACTGAGATACTTGCCCTCTCTTTCCGTCATTTCCACCGCTTGCCGCCTGGTCTCTTTGTTGTTGTCTGTCATCTGGTCATGCTCCTCCTGCCAGTCTCCTTCTCTGCTTCCATCCAATACTCCAATGGCTAACCACCGCTATGCACAGGGCACTCTTTTGATTTCAGGCTTCTTCTGTCGCCATGAGCATCTCACCATGATCGCCTCGGCTGTTAAGCCTTATCGTAAGAGAGGAGGAATAACTTGAGCTGAATAAAAGGTGAATAATCAGTGAATGATTATCACTAAAGTATGTGATCGGATGTCAGATCAGTCACGGCGGGATGGGATCGGACCTAACCCCGGTCACGGTCGATGACTGCGCCTGGCACCAACACCCGGCATTGACGAGTCGATCCGAAGTGAGAAAACGTTAAATCAGCAGCAAGCCGGATTCTATAATGGGTGTTAAAGTTTTGCTGGCAGCGGTCCGACAGTATGACGCAGTGATGCTGAATCGGTATGCCTTTTTCCGCCAGGAACCTGGACGGCATCACGGACCAATGGGAAACGCTTGGCATATCGGAGACTGTTCATCCAAATCGCGAAATCAGCCTAGGAGGTGACGAAATGCAGATAGAGAAGTATTTTCACAAGTGCGGCTATCCAATCCTGGAAGTAAAGAAACCGATGGGACTGGTGGTCGATACCTTTTTTCTGGATGGCAACACCCCGTTCTTGCAGGCTAAGGACGGAAAGCAAAATCCCAACGTAATCAAACGGTGTCCTGAATGCGGCGGCTTCATCGCGGTTGAAAAACTGCTGTCGGAAAAGCCGCCCAGGGTCGAGGAGAAAAAGAGGGTCACAGGCTATATTCCTGCAAGAATATAGCCTGAAATCCCGGAATGGGTTGCGAGTTACTGACCCCTCCCGCGGAATGCTTCGAGTCAGGCTGAATATGATTGGGGAGATGAGGCCCAACCTGGTGAGATGAATGGTCGGGGCGAGAGGATTTGAACCTCCGACCCCCTGCTCCCAAGGCAGGTGCGCTAACCAGTCTGCGCTACGCCCCGTTCCATCAGGCCTTGGACCAATAGCATACGGCTTCCCGAATGGCAATCACGAAGTGCCGCCGGTTTGCCCCGGGATGCCCGGGAAGCGCCCGCTCAATCCAGACCCCAGCCAGCCTCCCGGCTATTCTTCGGCGGGCTCACGAAAGGACATCTTGAGCCGGCATAGTTCCTTGTAGGCGATATCGATGAGGTCTTGGGCCCGCCTGGTGGCCGGCTCCAGCGTACCGATGCCGATGAGGGTTTCAATGAGGATGGCCGTATTTTCATATCCGAAAGGCGAGCGCCGGATGGTCTGCTTGAGGTAGGGTACCACCTCCTCCGCCTCTTCCTCCTGCACGTTGGGCAGCAACACGAGGAACTCATCGCTGCCGTATCGCCCCACCACACTCACCCCCTCGGGCAGGATCTCCTTCAGGAGTCTGGCCACGTGTTTAAGGACTTCATTGCCAAGATCCGACTCATCATCAAACTGGTGGAAAAACCGCGGTTCGATGAGCATGACCGAGAGCGGAGCAGCGAGGCGACGGGCCTTGCGGAACTCACGCTCCAGGACCGTGTGGATCTGAAAGAAATTCAAAAGACCCGTCAAGGGGTCCAGCACCGCGAAGTCCTTGACTCGTTCGTAGCTCAGGCAGTTTTCGAGAGAGAGGGCAATCTGGTTTCCCAAATGTTCGAGCAGATCGGTCCCGGCATCCGGCTGAAACCGTTCGGCATCAAGGCTCCCCAGCAGCAGGCCGCCAAACAGCAGGTCATGGACGGCCAGCGGAATCACCACCCCCGACCGGATGGGAGCGGCCGCGCGGGGAAGGAAGGGCGACAGCGGGCCCGCATTGTCCGGATTGAGCAGAAGCGGTGCGGGCGGGGTTCCCAGCAGGATTTCCCCGGTTTCCATGGGCAGCGGCAACAGCCAGGCCCCCTCGCTGGCGGGTTCGCTCTCCGTGTCGATTTCCGAAAAGAATCGCTCAAGCAGGTCCGGCTGGCAGAGAAAGAGTATCAGCCGGTCCGGTTGAAAACGGCTTTTCACCTCCCGGAGCAGCTCTTCGACCAGCAGGTCCGGTTGGCGCGTTCGGAACAGAATCCGTTCGATCTCTATGAAATGGCGCCAGATCTTCTCATTGGCAGAGGCGGTGGCAATCACCTGGGCCAGCTGCGCCTTGAGCTCCACGTTCTCTCGGTACAGATCGGCCAACCCTGCCGGTAGTGCCAGCTGAGTGTCACCAGCCTGGTCGTCGGGGGAAACCGGGTAGTGTTCGTCCATGGTATCAACTTCGGGGCAGGATCACCGTGCGGCGCTCGTGCCTCCCTCTCCTTTATCAAGCAGTGCCAGAGCTGCCGCTACCGCCTCTTGCGGAGAGGCAACAACCCGCACTCCGGGAATGTCGAATTGCGGCAGCAGGGCGATGACCCCTTTGCCGGCCTTGAGCGCCAGGGCTATTTCGGAAAGCGTGCCGTAGCTCCCCGCAACGGCAATAAGCACCTCGGCGGTGTTGACGATGATCGCGTTTCTGGCATGCCCCATGTTGGTGGCGATAGGAATGTCGATATGAGGGTTGGCTTTGCCGATATCCGGTCCCGGCAGGATGCCGACCGTACAGCCGCCGCCTTCCTTGGCTCCCCGCGCCGCGGCGGTCATCACCCCCCCCAATCCGCCGCAGACGAGGATTCCATGATGGCGGGCGATTTCGCGTCCCACCTCGAAGGCCAGGGCCGCCGCCGATGATGAACAGGAGGCCGCTCCAATGACGCCGATGAGAGGCTGGCGCGACCTCACTCTTCCCACCCCCACTTGCCCACCAGATCAACGAACCGAACCCCGCCGAAATCCGTCTTGCGTATTCCTTCCGGGGTCCGCTCCACTAGCACCAGCTCCTGTGAGAGCCGATCTCCCACCGGCAGCACCAGCCGCCCTCCCACCCTGAGCTGGTCGGTCAAGGGCTGAGGAATTTTCGGCGTGCCGGCGGTTACCATGATCCCGTCGAAGGGCGCCTCCTCGGGCCAGCCAAGGGAACCGTCCGCCACGCGTATCAAAATGTTCTGATAGCCAAGCTTCTTGAGGATCTGGCTCGCCCGGTATGCCAGGGGCGGAAAGCGTTCGACGGAAAACACCCGGTCTGCCAGTTCGGCCAGAATTGCCGCCTGATATCCTGAGCCGGTCCCGATTTCGAGGATCTTCTCATCGCCCTTGAGTTCAAGGACTTCAGACATCAGGGCGACAATGTAGGGTTGAGAAATGGTCTGCTTCTCCCCGATGGGCAGCGGGTAGTCACTGTAGGCCTGTTCCTGGAGCGCTTCTTCCACAAACAAATGGCGGGGCACCCGGCGCATGGCTTCCAGCACCCGGTGATTGCGGATGCCCCGCCCTGCCAGTTGCGTTTCTACCATCCGGTCGCGTGCCTTCTGAAAATTCATCATGCTGGAATGCGCCCCTCACGTTGCGATATCGATGATGGTCTCCCTACAGAGGCATGCCTGGCCTCATCCAGCCGAACTTCATTTTCCGCCGGAAACTTAAAGATAAAGCACATTTAATGTCAATCGCTTTTTCACCCTGCCGGAGTCTATTTGCCAGCTTTGAAATCTTAGCACAGATTCGCCCACCTGGCATAGGGAAGGGACAAGGTGTCACGGCCTGCCGCCAGCTCTCCCGCAACGACCGCTTGCAGCCGGCCTCTCCAGTAAGCACCAAAAGGATACTTGCCTCCCGCTCCCGCAATCCAGGGGGGAACGTTTTCCCGGTCGGTGGGCACTGCCAGCAGGGGGAAGACCTGCGTGCCGGCATAGAGAAAATAGACCCCATCTTTCCACGAGGAATCGTAATTCCGAAAGAACCGGTAAGGACGTTCCTGCAGCAGCTGTTGGAAGGAGTGAGGGTTATGGCAGTCGCGGTAGGGGCGGAGTGCAAAGAGGATGATCGCTTGGTGTTCCCGGCAGATGATATCAAGCGCCTGAGCGCGGGACGAACCCTGCCAGTCAAACACCCCAATGCCGCGGACCGGCTGACCCTGGTCGTGAAGCCGCTTCAGCACGAGCTTCAGGGTGGGTTCCAGGGGGTGAGGCGTGTCTTCCCACAAGAGGATCAGAGGGCGTGGCCCCGCGCCGGCCAGCCAGCCTATGAGGGCAACGAGGTATTCCCGGTCTGCTTCCCGGCGGGATGAAATGAAAAACTTGTCAATCCAGGGAAGCACCAGGTGAGGCAGTCGACCTTCATCGAGCAACCGTTGTCCTTCCTGAATCAGCACCGCAAGTCGAACCAGACCGTTGTGCAAGTCCTCGTCGGACCCGGTGGCCCAGTCGAGGAGGGCGGGAAGGTCCAGACGCTGATGAGGACTGACCGGACTGATCCAGCCGAAACCTTTGCAGACCTCAGCAAAGCCCTGCTCAGAAAATCCCGGCACCCTCCCTGCCAGCTCGAGCGCCTTGCGCCAGTCGGGCTCCCGGGCCGGGTCGAGTCCCGCGAGCAAGCGCTTTTCCCACAGTGCGTGGTAAATCTTCGGCACCACCAACCGCTGTCGCTGTTGGGCGCCAAGCGCTTGTGAGGCTCTCCGGCCATCAGGCGGGACGGCCTGTAGACGACGAAGACGGCTCTGCACCGCCTCTTCGAAACAATGCCACAGGGTGGTCGATGGGAATTGCGCGCCAAGCCCGGCAAAGGCCCAGCCGCTTGAAGCCGCCAGGCTGGCATTGTGCCAGCTCAATACCACCCGTCGGGTGCGGTAGCTGGCCGTTTCCGCAAGCGCCCGAACCTCTCGCAGCTCCTCGCAGTGAGCGCTCAGCAACCGATTCAGGTAGCGCCGTCCGCCGCCATCCACCCAACCCCAGGAGCAGCGCGGGAGCGGCAGGGCGGGGGGGCGACTGGCCGGATCAGCCGGAGCAAGGATTAGCAGACGCCCCTGACCCCGCCAGGCCCCCGCAGGATAGCGCAAATGACAGCCGGAGCGCTTCTGTCTGACCAGGTGCCCAAGATCCGCAAGAGTCAGCTCAGACCAGGAAGGAGCAGCCGGTTCAGCCAGCAGCCGGTGACGCAAGTGTCGCCATCGGCGCTTCACGGCAGGCGTCTGGTACCTGGATGGGATCCCGAAGGACGAAAGGCGAAGATTAGCTAGAAATGGTTTGAGGGGAAACGATTGACCCAGGAGCGTACGCATGACGCGCGGGGGGAGGTGCCTCAAAGCACGTCCGACTGAGCGCGCGACCGCCGGCTCCCGGGGATTTCCTCCGAGAACCACGACGACCTCCCAAAGCAATTCCCAGAGCGCCGGCGGGAGGTCACGCAGGTTTTGCCCTTCGGTTGCCAGGAACCTCAGAAGATGCCGATAGTTGGCAAGCAGGTCGGTTACCGGCGGGTGGAGCAGCAGGGCAAGCGCCCGTTCGCGGAGGCTGCCGGTGGGATGAGAAGAGATAGCGAGCAAAAGTCGAGTCTGCTCTACCGAAAGGAGACCATCACCCAGGAGGTGGGTCCTGATATCTTCCAGAGCGATTTCCGGATCATCACACTGGGGCATGCCACGCGTCCTCCAGCAGGGTCTGAATGACTCTCCTTGGCCAGGAAAGACTGATGCGGCGAAGACCACCGACGGACTCCAAAGACCCGGCGGGTCCCGATCTGGGCACGAGAAAAAAAACCTGAATTTTGACTGATGTCAAGGTGGTAAAACCTGAAAAAGGTATTGACACTACAACAAGTTTGTTTTAACTAATTATGGCACGCGCAAACGAGGGAGGTGTGAGGTGTTAAAGCAGTGTCACCAGACTGGACGATGTGGCTGCAGGAGCGGCCCCGTTCCCGACTCCTCGGCGGTACCCCTTGCCTGTGCCGCGGCCGGGCAGCGCTGCAGGGTCACGGGAATTCAGGGAGGGCGCCATTTGTGCGGTCGGATGGCGGCCATGGGAATCTACCCTGGAGTGGAAATGGAAGTCGTTTGCGCCGGCTGCAACTGCCCCTGCATGGTGCGTGTTCATGGCTGCACCTTGAGTCTGGGGGCGGGCATGTCCCATAAGATACTGGTTGCACCGACCCCGAACTGACCGACAACCTCGAGGCGGCATGGCAAGCGGCAATTCTGGGCCGCTTTCTTTGAGCGGCCAAAGTTAGTCGAAACTAATTCGGTCGGCTGAGGATGGAAAATGGATGTCATTCCGATGAGGCGCATGTCCTCCCGGCAACGCGGGGTGATCGCGAAAGTGAAGGCCAACGGCGAGTTGGGACGGCGGATTCGAGACATGGGACTGGTTCCCGGGACGCCGGTGGAAATTCAGGGGCGGGCTCCCTTAAAAGACCCGGTGGCGATTCGCGTGCGGGACTTTATCCTGACCCTGCGCAACAATGAGGCCGACCATATCCTGGTGCAGGTCGACGAATCGCCATGAACGGTCCCGGAACGCAGCATCTGGCCGCTCTGGCCGGCAATCCCAACTGTGGCAAGACCACCCTCTTCAACGAAATCACCGGCGCCCGCCAGCATGTGGGGAACTATCCCGGCATCACGGTGGAAAAGAAGGAAGGGTTCTGCGACCTGGATGGCCATCAGATTCAGGTGGTGGACCTGCCCGGCACCTACTCCCTGACGGCTTACTCGCTGGAAGAACTGGTGGCTCGGGATTTTCTCATCTATGACCGGCCCGCAGTCGTCATCAACATTGTGGATGCCTCCAATCTGGAACGGAACCTCTACTTGACCATCCAGCTCCTCGAACTGGGCATTCCTCTGGTATTGGCGCTCAACATGATCGATGCAGCGGCCGGGCGGGGCGTCCAGATCGATTCCGAGGAACTCTCCCGGCGCCTGCAGGTGCCGGTCATCCCAACGGTGGCCAAGAGCGGCAAGGGCAAGGAAGAGCTTCTAAGGGTGACCCTCAAACATGCCGAGGAGCAGCCTTTGTGGTCTCCCCTGCATATTTCTTACGGCCCCGATATTGATCCCGTGCTGGATAAGATGGAGGCAGCCATTACGGAAGCTCGTCTGCTGCCGGAACTGCCGGCTCGCTGGACCGCTCTCAAGTACCTCGAAGCCGATGAACAGGTCATGACCAAGGGCCGGGAAGTCAATGCCGAGCTTTCCAAGAACCTGGAGGGCCTTGCCGAAGCGGTCACCGACCATTTGCAGAAAACCCTGGAAAGCTATCCCGAGGCGATTATCGCTGACCACCGCTACGGCTTCATCGCCGCCCTGCTCAAAGGCGGCGTCGTAACCAAGACCGAGAGAGCCGATCGCCTCCATTTTTCCGATCAACTCGATCGCGTCCTCACCAACCGCCTTTTCGGTCCCTTCATCATGCTGGCGATTCTCTATGTGGTTTATCAATTCACCTTCACTTTCAGTGAATTGCCGGTCAGCCTGATGGAGTCGGCTTTTTCGGCTCTCGGTCGGCTGGGCGAGGCGACTCTGCCGGAGGGGCCTTTCAAGTCCCTGGTGCTGTCGGGAATCATTGACGGGGTGGGAGGAATCCTCGGGTTTGTGCCGCTGGTACTGCTAATGTTTTTTGCCATCGCCATCCTCGAGGATACGGGCTATCTGGCCCGGGTCGCCTACATGCTGGACCGCGTCTTCCGAACCTTTGGGCTGCACGGCAGTTCGGTCATGGCCTACATCATCTCGGGGGGCATTGCCGGCGGCTGTGCTGTTCCGGGAGTCATGGCCACCAGGACCCTCCGCAGTTCTCGCGAACGCCTGGCCACCCTGCTGACGGCACCTTTCATGAACTGCGGCGCGAAACTGCCGGTCTTTGCCATGCTCATCGCCGCTTTTTTCCCAGCTCGGCATGCACAGCTGATGTTCCTGTTGACCCTGCTCTCGTGGTCCATGGCGCTCCTGCTGGCGAAGCTGCTTCGTTCAACCATTCTGCGTGGGCCGAGCACCCCGTTTCTGCTGGAACTGCCGCCCTATCGCCTCCCGACCTTCAAAGGACTCCTCATTCACACCTGGGAGCGAACCTGGCAGTACATTCGGAAAGCGGGAACGATCATCCTTGCCATATCCATCCTGTTCTGGGCGCTCATGGCCTATCCTGAACTGCCCTCCGACCAGCAGGAGCGTTTTCGAGAAAGCCGCCGGGAGATCCTCTCCCAGTTGCCTGAGGAATTGCGGGAAACCCTGGCCCAGGCTCCCGAACCCGACCCAACCCTGCCGGAGGGCTCCGAACAGGCTCTTGCGGCGCTGCACGCCCTCGACCAGGAAGAAGCCGAGGCGGCGTTGCAGTATTCCATGGCCGGCCGCCTCGGCCTGGCGCTCGAAACCGTCACCCGGTGGTCCGGCTTTGACTGGCGTACCAACTTGGCCCTGCTCTCCGGGTTTGCCGCCAAGGAGCTGATCCTTTCCACCATGGGTACGGCCTATTCCATGGGAAAATCACGCCAGGCTGAAGACCTGTCGTTGAGTGAACAACTGGCCCAGGATTCACGCTGGAACAGAACCCGGGCGTTGGCCCTCATCGTCTTCGTCATGCTCTATGCGCCCTGCCTGCCCACCGTGGTCTGTATCGTCAAGGAAGCGGGCGCCTGGAAATGGGGGCTTTTTTCGTTGGCTTTCAACACCACCGTGGCCTTCCTCGCTGCCGTGCTCATTTTTCTGGGCGGAAGCTGGCTGGGCTCAGGAACCTGGTGAGGGTTGAGCATGTGGCAGACCGTTCTCGTTCTTTTGATTTTGCTGGGGGTGTCCATTTATCTGGTGCGTTATTTCGTGCGTGCTTACCGCACCGAGGGTTCCCCCTGCGGGGGCTGCACAGGCTGCTGTTCGCAGAGCTCTCCCGTCACTTCTGACCCGATTTGCCCGCGAGGGACCGCCACACCTCTCATTTGCCGGGAGCAGAAACCTCATGACCCTGAAACTTGCTCTTGACCTGCCGGGAACGCCGCCTTTTTCATCCCAGGTGGTCATTGACCGCGATGGAGACGGTGCCCTTCTGACCACCCTCGAATCCTGCCTGCAAGGCCGCGTCGCCTACTGGATCTGGGACGAAACGGTCTTCACTCTCTGGCGGGAACGCCTCGAGGGCCCGTCCTTTCCCACCATCGCTCCGGCTCACATCATTCGCTTCCCGGCCTCGGAAGCCAATAAAAGGCTCACCATGGTGGAACGCCTGGCGGGGGATCTGCTCGAGCGCGGGGCCGACCGGGGCAGTGCCCTGATCGCCGTGGGCGGTGGGGTGACGGGCGATGTGGTGGGTTTTCTGGCGGCCATCTTGTTGCGCGGCATTCCCCATATCCAGGTTCCCACAACGCTTTTGGCCCAGGTTGACAGCAGCGTCGGCGGAAAGACCGGGGTCGATCTGGAACAGGGAAAGAACCTACTGGGCGCTTTTCACCAGCCGCAGCTGATCTGGATGAACCTGCAATTCCTCGAGACGCTCCCGCCGGAGGAATTCCGCCAGGGCATGGCGGAAGTCATCAAGACCGCCATGCTGGGCGATGCAAATCTCTGGCGTTACCTGGAAGCTCACCCTGGCGAACTCCGGCACCGGGAACGCGAGGCACTCTGCCAGGTCGTCTCCGCCTGCTGCCGTCTCAAGGCTGAGGTGGTGCAATTGGATGAAAAGGAAGCCGGTCACCGCCGGGTCCTCAATTTAGGCCACACCGTGGGGCATGCTCTCGAAAGACTCAGCAATTACCAAATCCGGCACGGTGATGCTGTCGCCATCGGTCTGGTGGCGGCGGCGAAGCTGGCGGTGTCGCTGGGGAACCTGGCAGAGGAGAACCTGACGCGCCTGGAAACGCTCTGCCGGACCTGGGAACTCCCCGTACGGATCCCGCCAGGCTTTTCGCCGGCAGCCCTGCTGCGGGCCATGCAGACCGATAAGAAGCACATCCGGGGTCGGTTGCATTTTATCCTGCCAGTGCAGATCGGCCGGGTGATGGACTATGAAGGACTCCGTCCGGAACAGCTCGAAGCGGTTCTCGGGAGACTGCTGGAACCCTGAGGGCGATTCTGTCTGAGGAGGCACCCGCGGGGCACAAAGGAGTCGTTTGCGCCCTTTATGCCCGGCGAGGTGACAACGGGACCGTTCTTCTCTGCAGCCCCCGGCTTGACCGCTGCGGCCCGGTGAAGTTGCCATCGTCGGCTACAGGGTGTAGCCCACTTCCCCGTGCTGGCTCAAATCCAGTCCCAGGGACTCATCTTCTTCACTGGCGCGCAGACCCATGACCCTGTCGAGGAGTTTCAAGAGAACCCAGGTCACCGCGAACGAGTAAATCCAGGCCACCAGGACTGACAGGGCCTGCACCCCAACCTGGGCTGGGTTGCCGAAGAAAAGTCCGTCACTGCCGCCCGGGTTGACCAACTGGGAAGCAAAGAAACCGGTAAGCAAAGCGCCCAGGGTGCCACCGACGGCGTGCACCCCCACCACATCCAGCGAGTCGTCGTAGCCGAACCGTGGCTTGAGATTCACCGCCCCATAGCAGACTGCGCCCGCCAGCGCTCCGATCACGAGTGACGAGAGGGGGCCGACGAAGCCGGAAGCCGGGGTAATGGCCACCAGGCCGGCCACCGCTCCCGAAACGGCACCGAGGGCGGTGGGCTTGCCGCGATGGGCCCATTCCGTCACCATCCACGACAGCGCCGCCGTTCCCGTGGCAATGTGGGTGACAATGAAGGCCGAGGCTGCCAGCGCCCCCGAAGCAACCGCACTGCCGCTGTTGAACCCAAACCAGCCGAACCACAGCAGGCAGCCGCCGATGACTGTCAGGGTAAGGTTGTGAGGAGCCATAAGGTCAATCCCATAGCCCTTCCTTCGGCCCAGAACCAGAGCACAGGCCAGAGCGGAAACCCCGGAACTGATATGCACCACCAAACCTCCCGCGAAGTCCAGGGCGCCGAGCTCCTTGAGCCAGCCGCCGGTACCCCATACCCAGTGCGCCAGCGGATCGTATACCAAAAACGCCCAGAGAATCATGAAGACCACATAGGCGCTGAATTTGATCCTCTCCGCAATGGCCCCCGAAATCAAGGCCGGGGTAATGATGGCAAACATCATTTGAAAGATCATATAGGCCTGATGGGGAATGGTCGCCGCGTAGTCCGGGTTGGGGTCAAGCCCGACCCCACGCAACCCGATCCAATCCAGACTGCCGATGACATGCCCCACATCGGGACCAAAGGCAAGACTGTAACCAAACAGCACCCACTGCACGGTGATGATCCCGAGCGCCACGAAACTGTGCATGATGGTGCCCAGAACATTCTTGCGGCGCACCATGCCGCCGTAAAAAAGCGCGAGCCCCGGGGTCATCAGCATGACCAGCGCGGAGGAGGCGAGGACCCACGCCGTATCACCTGAATCGATCGCCGAGGCGGCCGCTTCGCCCGTAACCGGCGCCTCCTCCGCAGCATGTACCACCCCCCCGGAACCATCCGGCAGGCCACTGCTCAAAACCACAAGAATCATGAAGAATAACAGCAGGCCCCCCCCAGTAACTGATGTCTTTTTCATTTTGACTTTCCTTCCCCTGTTCACAATGATGATCTAAAGCCATCCGCAAGCGCCCGGTCCGGTAGCGCTAGAGGGCCTCGGGACCAGTTTCCCTGGTTCGAATGCGCATGACGTCGCTGATGCGTGATACGAAGATTTTGCCGTCCCCAATCTTTCCGGTACAGGCCGCCTTCTGGATGGTCGCCACCACCTGCTCGCCAAGGCTTGCCGGCACCACCACCATGAGCAGCAGCTTGGGCACAAAATCGACCCGGTATTCGGCCCCCCGATAGAATTCCACGTGCCCCTTCTGGCGCCCAAAGCCCTTGACCTCAGCCACCGTCATGCCCTGTACTCCGAGGTGAATCAGAGCTTCCTGCACTTCCGTCAGTCGAAATGGTTTGATGATCGCTTCGATTTTTACCATCGCCGTTCCTCCTTGGATGATCGAGATCTCCCGCACGGGGTCGTTCGCGCTCCAGTAAGGCAAAGACCTTGCCAGCCGCTGAAAACCCATTTCAACATATTGATATAATTTAATAAGTCTGTATTACCGTAGTGACTTTGCGATGAGAATTGATGCAATTTTGTGTCCTTTTGAATGATGGGGCGTGATTGGACACAATATTGTGAAGAGCGTGGCGGCCGGTCTTCCGAAGCGCCAACCGGAGAGGAAGCGATGCTGGGGGGGGGCTGGTCGGTAACGCGCAGGAGGGGCGACCCGAGGGCCCTGCTCTATTCGCCAGACTGGGCGTCGAGGTCAACGAGGGGGGGAGTCTTCTTCGCTACCGTGATGAAACCGGTGTGGGCGACCATCCGGTCGATGGGACGCGCACGCCGTTCGTCGATGAGCCAATCACGCTTCAGGAGTTCAAAAGACCTGATATTGGCGAAGCCATGGGTTTTAAGTTCTTTATAAACCAACTGGATCTGGCCGACATTGGGGCTCAGACTGACCAGCACCCCTCCCCGGCGCAGGAGGGGTGCCAGCGAGCGGATGCAATGCCACGGTTCAGGTAGATCAAGAAAGACTCGATCAACCATGGTCTTCAGGATAAAATCCTGGATATCGGCGAGGATGAGGTGATGGTTGGGTGGGTGGTATCCGAAGAATTTACAGATATTCTCGCGGGCCTGCTCGGCAAAACGCAGCCGCTTTTCCACCGAAATGAGCCGACCCTGCTCGCCCATCGCTTTCAGCAGTGCCAGCGCCAGCGCTCCCGAGCCGACCCCCGATTCGAGGACCGTATCCCCCGGACGAATGTCCCCGTAGAAGACCATGGCGCTCAGGTCCTTGGGGTAGATGATTTGCGTCGGTCGGTCCATGGTGAAGATGTACTCTTCCAGGGTGGGGCGGAAAAGGAAGAGCTTGGCCCCTTTGTGGGTTTCCAGGCAGTCCCCTTCTTCTCTGCCAACGACCTCCCGCATGGAAATCACCCCAAGGTGGCAGGAAAAAGGAGCGTCCTCAACCTTCACCAGCCATTTCTTGCCTTTCTGGCCGGTCAGCAGGACCCATTCGCCAAGATGAAATCTGGCCATTGCCGCACAAACCTCTCTTCCGGGATGCTGCCCGCGTTCTCTCCGGCTCCGGTCACTCCTGCTTCCTTGCATGGCAGCTAACAGGTGGTGCACCATAAAGAAAAGCGCAACGGGAAGTCAAATTGATTTTCCCAAATCCAATTGCCAACGGGCCGATAAGAATTTATCCTAACGCCTACGGTTGAGAGGGGGTCCAGGCATGGCTCCCGGCAAGCAAGACAGGGATGGTGGAGTGGACTGCAGCGACCTGCAGTCGGGCGACGAAGGCTAGTGAGGCCGAAGGTGAAAGGAGGCTTTTGATGTACAAGGGATCGAAACTGATCATCCTGGCGTTATTATTTCTGGTTTTCGGGGCCGCCCAGTCGGTGATGGCTCAGGACCAGCCGGACTTGGCGGGGTGGGGTAAGGACGGTGAGTATAATAAACTTTACGAGACCACTGAATTTGATGAGTTCAAAGGGACCGTGGGCGACATCACCGAAATCAAACCTCTGGCGGGCATGGCCCCGGGCATCGGTCTCAAGGTGAAGGACCAGGATGGCGATATGGTGAATGTGCACCTGGGGCCCAAATCGTTTGTGAAGGTTGAGAGCATCGGGCTGAAAAAGGGTGACCGGGTCAAGGTCAAGGGCGCATGGGCTCAGATTGGCGGCAAGGAGATCTTCATCGCCTCCAAGGTGAAGAAGAGCGAAAATGTCGAGCTCAAGGTGAGGCGGACCAAGGACGGAATGCCTTACTGGACCATGTCTCCCGAGGAACTTGCCAAGGAGCAAGAGTGATGCGGAGGTTCCCTCGTCTCCTGTGGCTGGTGCTCGCTCTTCTCCTGCTGGTACCCTCCGCCGGTTTGGGAAAGGCCCTCAGGGTGGTGGTTTTGACTGATGCGGCCGGGCTTGGCGATAAGGGGTTCAATGATGTTTGCTGGCAGGGGGTACAGCGGGCCAGGCAGGATTTCGGGCTGAGCGCCCAGTTTGTGCAGTCGCGCGAGCAGGCCGATTATGTGGCCAATCTGTCCCTGGCCGCCCGGAATGCCGATGCCGTGATCACGCTCGGCTACCTCTACGTCGATGCCGTTAAGGAAGTTGCTCCCCACTTTCCCGATACCCATTTTATTCATATTGAAGGGGAGATCACCGGTTCCAATGTGGCCTGTTTTGACTTTAGGTCCGAGGAAGGTGGCTTCCTGGCGGGCCTGGTGGCGGGGTTGTTCACCCGCACCAGGAAGGTGGGAGCCGTAGGTGGGATGGATATTCCACCGGTCGTGGCTTACCTGAGCGGCTTCGAAGCCGGCGTGAAAACGGCGGAAAAGCTGCGCGGCGAGGCTCTCGTAACCATCGTGACCTCGGCCGGTTCCTTCAACGACCCGGTCAAAGGCAAGTCGCTGGCGCAGGCCTTGATCGGGCGTGGGGTCGATGTCATTTTCCGGGCTGCTGGCAACACCGGCATTGGCGTGCTGGAGGCGGTCAGGGATGTCCCCAGCGTGTTTCTGGTGGTCGAAGATCTTGATCTCGACCGCGAATTCCCGGGAAAAGTCCTGACCAGCGCCCTGAAGCGGATGGATGTAGCCGTCTATGGTGCCCTCCAAGAGCTGGCCAAAGGCAGTTTTCAGAGTGGCCATCGCTGGTTGGGAGCCTCTGACGGGGCGGTGGATATCACCAGGATGGAGTATTCGCGTCACCTTTTCAAGGTTTCCGACCTGGAACGGATCGACAAGGCCAGAGACCTGCTCAAGGCGGGGAAACTGAAGATTCCCAAGCAGCCCTCGGAGGTTGGAGAATTTCGGCCGCCGGCACTGTGATCCGGCACTCGCCGGTCGCCAGGGGCAGGAGGAGCGCGACGGGCGGATGGCCGCGCGCGGCAGGGACCTGGCACCGGACCATCTCGCTGTTTGACATCCAGGGCTCCTCCTCCTGGCAGGCAAGATCGCCCATGGCAAGCACCGGCGGTACCAGCACAAAGCCATTCATTGCCCTCCGCACCATCTCCCGGCGCTTTGGTCCGGTCTCGGCGAACCAGGATATTTCCCTGGATCTCGTTGAAGGCGAGATCCATGCTATCGTCGGCGAAAACGGTGCCGGCAAATCGACCCTCATGAAGATCCTGAGCGGCGAACTCCAGCCGGACGGCGGAGAAATCAGGCTCAGGGGCCATCGCATCACCTTCCGTCGGCCCCAGGATGCCATCGCGGCAGGAATCGGCATGGCCCACCAGCATTTCCTCGTCTTCCCCCAACTCACCGCGATGGAGAATATCATCGTCTGCAAGGAACCCGGTCACTGGGGATGGGTCAATCGCGGGCAGGCGGACCAGGAATTACTGGCGCTCTGTCGATCGATCGGCTTTGCCCTGCCTCTCGAGGTCCCGGCTGCAAGGCTTTCGTTTGCCCATCTGCAGCAGATCGAAATCCTCCGCCTGCTTTACCGAAAGGTGAAGGTCCTGATCTTCGATGAACCGACCAGCCTGCTCGCTCCTCCTGAAGCGGAGCGTTTCCTCGACCTGCTCCGCACCTTGCAATCCTCGGGACATACGATTCTCTTCATCAGCCACCGGCTGCGAGAGGTCCTTGCCGTAGCTGATCGGGTATCGATCTTGAATCGCGGAAGAGCCCTCGGCACCTTCATCACAACCGAGATCAGCCAGGAGCGGCTCGTCCAGTTGGTGATTGCCGGCGCCGATGCTGGCTCGAATCATCATCGCCACACCATTCCTTCCCCTTCATCTCCCACTTTTCAGCCTCCACCCTTCACCCTTCCCTCCTCACCCGTTCCCATCCTCGAATTGAATGAAGTCACCACGCGGTCTGGTTACCAGGAAGCCAACCTGGACCGGTTTTCCCTCACGCTCGCCCGGGGAGAGATCGTCGGCCTGGGAGGAGTCGTCGGCAACGGCCAGCGAACCCTCGCCCTCCAACTCATCGGGCTGCAGCCGGTCGAACGGGGGTCGATCGTGTTTTCCGGCCAGGAGATTACCCGGCTTTCCCCTGGCGAACGGTTGGCCATGGGAATACGCTGGCTGCCCGCCAACCCCGTGGAAGAGGCCCTCTTGCCCTCGCGTGCGCTCTGGGAGAATCTCCTTCTCGGACACCAGCGGCAACCGTTCTTGCAGCGGTTTGGGTGGCTGCGGCGGAAGATTATCAAACAGCGGGTGGCGGAGCACCTTGACCGGAATAACGTCGTCCATGCCTCCCTGGACGAGCCTCTGAGCAGCCTGTCCGGCGGCAACATGCAGAAGTTGGCTCTCTGCCGGGTTTTGGAAGGATCGCCAAGCCTGGTGATCCTCGAACAACCGAGCCGCGGGCTAGACCTCAGAGCCCAGGAACACCTTCGAGACCGAATTCTCGAGCTGAACCGGGGAGGGGTGACTTTTCTAATTATTTCCTACGATCTTGAAGAGTTGCTGCGGTTGAGTCACCGCCTTGGGATTTTGTACCGCGGCCGCCTGATCGGCCTGACCACTCCCGCCGAAGCATCCCACGGACAGCTTGGCAGGTGGATGCTGGGGGTCGAATCGTGATGGTTGCGGCTGAAAACCGACAATTTGCATCTCCAGGTTGAGCGGTTTCGGAGGGTTATAATCAGGCATCCATGATGAGCGTTGCGCGTCCGGTACATAGCCTGGCGAGGGGTCTGAGGACCGTTCCGGCGTTGATCCTGCCGATAGCAGCAGGCGGGGCCGCCTGTGTAATGCTGGCGGTACTCTCGGGAGGCCAGCCTCTCGCCGTCATCGTGGCGATCTGGGACGGTGCCTGGGGAAGTACCGGTTCCATGGTGACTACCGTGACCAAGGTCACTCCCCTGCTGCTGACCGGCCTGGCCGTGGCCGCGGCCTACCAGGCACGCCTCCTCAACATTGGCTGCGAAGGGCAATTGACGCTGGGGGCACTTTCCGCCGCCGCCTTTGCGGTGACGGCAGGATCGCTGCCCTGGCCGGTGCTGCTCCCCTTGACCCTCCTGGTCGGGGCCGCGGCGGGAGGAATATGGGCCCTGCCCGCAATCTGGTTGCGCCAGAAACGCGGCGTTCATGAAGTGATCAGCACCCTGCTGCTGAATTACCTGGCCCTCTATCTCGCCGACTACCTGGTACTCGGTCCCCTGGGCGACGGCACCGTTATGGGGCGGACCCCCCCGATTTCACCCGAGGCAGCCCTCACTCCTCTGCTCCAAGTAGGCACCCAGCGGCTTACCGCCGCCCCCTTGATCGCCCTGGGGCTTAGCCTTGCGTTCCAGCTCTGGCTCGGAAGAACGGCCTGGGGCTTCGAGGCGACGGCAACGGGGCACAATCCGTTCGGAGCCCAGGCGGCCGGCATTGCCGCGGCGTCCTGGCAACGGCGCATTTTCGTCTTCAGTGGCGCTCTGGCCGGTCTGGCGGGGGCACTCGAGGTGGTGGCCGTGCATCATCGCTTCTATCGAGCCTTTTCGCCAGGGTACGGCTTCGACGGGGTCACCGCCGCCTTCCTGGTGAAGGCAACGCCCGGCTGGCTCTGGTTGAGCAGTCTGCTGTTGGCCAGCCTCCGCGCCGCCGACAAGTGGCTCCAGCTCATGGTCGGTATTTCTCCCAGCATCATTCTGGTGATCCAGGCGATCCTGCTCCTGGCGGTGGCCTGCCAGTGGCGGCTTCCCGCACTCCGGCGCAGAAAGGAAATCCCCTGATGGGCTGGCAGCTGCTTCCCCTGGCGCTGGCCAAGGCCACCCCCCTGTTGCTGGCCAGCCTTGGCGGGCTGCTGGCAGAAGTGACCGGCGTCATCAATTTTGCCCTGGAAGGAATGATGCTCGCCGGAGCCTTTGGAGCAATGTGGGCCACCTTTGTCTTCCATTCCCCCTGGGTCGGGTTGCTTGGCGGCATGGCTGCAGGAGCGCTGATCGGACTGGTCCACGCGCTGGCATGCCTCAGGCTGCACGCTGACCAGATCGTCAGCTCCATCGCCCTCAACCTGCTCGCCGCGGGCACAACGGGGATGCTGTTGAACCAGGTTTTTGGAGTCTATGGGACGTCACCGGCGGTTGCCAGGCTCCCTGATCTGGGACAGCTCCTGGCCGCCACTGTTCCCACGAGCCGACCCTGGGTGAGTCCCGCGTGGGGACGATTGTCGGTGCTGGTGCCGCTGACGCTGCTGCTGGGACTCGCGGCGGTCGGATGGTTTCGGGGGACCACCTGGGGACTGCGGCTGCGGGCCTGCGGCGAAAACCCCGCGGCGGCAGCCGCTGCGGGCGTGGCAGTAGGACCTCTCCGTTTTCTGGCGGTCTGCATGAGCGGCACCCTGGCAGGCCTTGGGGGCGCCTATCTTGCCATTGGTGAACTGTCGCAGTTTGTCGAACAGCTGACCCAGGGACGGGGCTATCTCGCCATTGCGGCCCTCATCCTCGGTCGCTGGCGGCCGGTGGGGGTCATCCTGGCCGCGTTCTTTTTCGGATTGGGGGAAGCCGTGTCAGAGTTCCTGGCGGTCCGAATCCCCGCCTTCCCCAGTCAGTTCTTCCTTGCCCTGCCATATCTTCTCTGCCTCTTGCTGCTGACCTCCTACATCGGCAAAAGGCTGCCTCCCTCGGCCCTGGGAAAACGGTGACCGTAACGGGACAACGCCCCCGCTAAGGAGAACCATTTCAAACGATGGGTTGGCCGGATCACCGCGAGCTGGCTGGGATCGATTGGCTGACACCGCAGGTAGCAAAGGATCACGCCGACCAGCTGACTGAAAAACCGACCTGCAGAGGCGAGCGGCCCCTGCAGGTCTGGAGGTCGGTTTCTTGCATCGAGGTTCCGCCGGTTCAATCGGTGATGTGGTTGTGCACCTTGCAGGCTTTAACGGTGTTCTTCATGAGCATGGTGATGGTCATGGGGCCGACTCCGCCGGGGACGGGAGTGATGGCGCTGGCGATTTCCACTGCCTCATCGAACGCCACATCGCCCTTGAGGATTCTTTTCCCATCGGCGGTCACGCCAACGTCGTTGACTCCTACGTCGATCACTACGGCGCCGGGCTTGATCATATCCCCTTTCACATATTCCTTGACCCCCGCCGCTACAATCAGGACATCCGCGCGCGACGTGTGATACTTGACATCCCTCGTCCGGGTGTGAACCACGGTAACCGTCGCATTGGCGCCTTTGGCCTTCTGCATGAGAATGGCCGCAATCGGTTTGCCCACGATATTGGAACGCCCCACCACGACCACTTCGGCCCCGGCCAGTTCGGTCCCGGAGCGCACCAGCAGTTCCTGAATCCCTGCCGGGGTGCAGGGCAGGTAGTCAGGCTCACCGATCAGGAGCTTTCCTACATTGACCGGATGGAAAGCGTCCACGTCCTTGCTCGGATCGATGGCCAGCAGGACCCGGTTTTCGTTGATGTGTTTCGGCAGTGGCAACTGTACCAGAATGCCGTGGATCTTCGGGTCTTTGTTATATTGGTCGACCAGCTGCAGGAGCTTCTCTTCATTCAGGTCGGCGGGTTGATTATCTTGAACAGAGTAAAAGCCCAGTTCATGAGCGGTCTTTTGTTTCCCCCTGACATAGCTCTGGGAAGCAGGGTTTTCACCCACCAGAATCGTTACAAGTCCGGGGACCACTCCATGTTTGGCCTGCAACCGTTCCACTTCGGCCTTCAGTTCGGCCCGGATTTCTTTGGCCACCTCGGCCCCTTTGATCAGTTTGGCTGGCATCGTCGCTGCTCCTTCCAAATGCCGGAGAAGGTCTGCCCCGCCTCCCCCGAGATCTTGCCCAGGAAATCACCGTAGGGGCAGGCAGGAACCCGCCCCCCGGCACCACCATCCTATGCAAACTGTACTCGCCGCCAAGCCGGGCTAAAAGACTCCGTGGCTTGGCGGCTTGCCGCACTGGCGTTAGAACAATCCCATCACCTTGCCGGTCTTGACATCCACATCCACGCGGCGGAACGCAGGGTCGGAGGAGGTCCCGGGCATCAGGCTGATGGCACCGGCACAGGGACAGAGGAACTTAGCGCCGGAATAAATGAGCACGTCGCGGATGGGCAGGATCCAGCCCTTGGGCACCCCCTTCACGGTGGGATCGTGGGTGAGACTGAGATGGGTCTTCACCATCATGGTGGTGTAGTCATCATACTTGGAATCCCCCTCCAGCATCTTGGCCTTCGCCTCCGCTTCGGGAGTCCAGGCGACCCCGTCGGCACCGTAGACTTCCCGGGCTACCGTTGCCACTCGGTCTCTCAGTTTCATCTCCACGGGATACAGGAATCTGAATTCGTTCTCTTCGTTGCAGGCATCCATCACCGCATCGGCAAATTCCAGGGCCCCTTCGCCGCCCTTGGCCCAATGCTCGGACATCGCGCACCGCGCCCCCGCGGCTTCGGCGTGCTTCCGCACCAGGGCAATTTCATCCCTGGTGTCGGTATGGAATGCATTGATGCAGACCACCGGATTGATCCCCGATTTCCGGATCGTGTTGATGTGGTGGACCATGTTGGGAATGCCCTTTTCGAGCAGCTTCAGGTCTTCCCTGATGTAGGCCTCGGGGAGGGGAATACCCGCCACTACTTTGGGCCCGCCGCCGTGCATCTTGAGAGCGCGAATGGTCGTCGTGAGCACGGACACATGCGGCTTCAGACCACTGTAGCGGCATTTGACATTCCAGAACTTCTCAAATCCGATATCCGCCGCAAACCCACTCTCGGTGACATGATAATCGAACATCTTGAGGCCGATCCGGTCGGCAATGATGGAAGACTGGCCGACGGCGATGTTGGCAAAGGGGCCGGCGTGAACCATGCAGGGCTGATACTCGGCGGTACACATGAGGGTAGGATTGATGGTATTGCGCATCCAGGCGGTCATGGCATTTCCCACTTCCAGATCGCCGGTAGTCACGGGATTGCCGCGCCTGTCAAAAGCTACGGTGATGTTGTTCAAGCGTTCCTTCAGGTCCGCCAGGTCTCTCACAATCGACAGAATCGCCATCAGTTCGGAGCTGACTGCAATCCCAAATTTGGATTGCATCATGTATCCGTCCATGCGGCCGCCCATGCCGATGACAATGTTGCGCAGCGACTGAGCGCAGAAATCCATGATCCAGCCCATTTCGACCCGGGTGGGATCGATCTGCAAACGACGCATCCGGGTGAGCCGCTGCAACTGCTCGTCGGTGTAGTTCCGCTCGTGCTGCATCCGGGCCGTAAGAGCCACCATGGCCAAATTGTGCGCATTCATGATATCGTTGATATCACCGGTCAACCCCATGGAAAATTCGGTCATGGGGATGAGCAGCGAATTGCCCCCGCCGGCGGCAGTTCCTTTGACATTCATGGTGGGCCCGCCTGAAGGCTGCCGCAAACAACCGCCGACATTGACCTTGCGCATTCCCAGCCCTTCCATAAGCCCGCACGAGGTGGTGCTCTTACCTTCTCCCAGAGGCGTTGGGGTAATGGCCGTCACCTCGATATACTTGCCGTCGGGCCGGTCCTTCAGGCGCTCCATGATCTTGAGAAAGTCGAGCTTGCAGAGGCGCCCCATGGGCAAAATCTCTTCCTTTCTTAACCCGAGCTTTTCCTGCCACTCCCACGGGGTGGGCATGTTCTTTTCTGCTGCCTCGGAAATCTGCCAGTCCTTCAACTGCGTTGCATCGTAGGGCATCTTTGACCTCCCTTTTGCCGCGTCCCGGTTGACCGCCCTGTTTTCGTTGTTTTTGGTAATAATACAAGTCAGTTATGCCAGGTATTCTGTCACCCCCTTCTCAACTCAAAATGGCATTAACGCGAATACGGAACGTCTCGAGAAACTGTATTATGGAACGAATGCAGATGATAAGAAATGACACGCGGAAACTGACGGTGGCAGTGGGCAGCGCGAAATCGATTCAGTCCAACCCTCGTTTGCCTCGTCCACGAAGAATGCTGCTTCAGCAATAACCGCAAGATCCTTCTCAATGCGCGGGCACCACCCTAATGGACCGGCCGTCGGTTGTCAACAGGAAATGGTCCCGCTCCGCAGAAGTTATTTTAGGGGACGACCGAAAGATGTCTGTTTGAAAATTCTTGACCTTCGCCCCGACTTCTAATACACGGAGTTCTTGTCAGAGCGAAGAACAGCGATGGAGAACAATTATGCCGAATAAAAACATGGAAGACAGTCCGATCATCGAAGAATTTGACGATGATGGCAGTCTCGAATTCGACCAGCAGGATGAGCTGGATTTTGCGGCCGATGAAGATCTTCTGCTCGAAGAAGGAGAAGACGAGGAAGACCTTGTGCCATCGGTACTCTACAAAGGAGTATCGCGGCCCAAGACCGATGATGACTGGCGACAGCTCCTTCTCGAAGCCAGCCGCGAGAACGTCCCGACCTACCAGCTGGCGGAAATGTATCGTGAAGGCATGTTGATCATTCACCCCCAGTTCGGCCTGGGGGTTGTGGCCAAGGTCATCTCGCCCCACAAGATCGAAGTCATCTTCGAAACGAGTAAGAAGCTCATGGCCATGAACCTCACCCTCCCCGCCTGAAAGCAACGGGCTTTTCTTCGTCTGCTGTCGGCTGCCACACGGCATCAACATCCCGCCAGGGTTGGAGAAGGCCTCACAAGAGGGCACGCCCTCTTTCCATCCTGATTTTAGAGCACTCGTGCCCCGTCCTCCGGACCATAACAAAAAAAGCCGGGCAACGAAGGCGTTGCCCGGCTCAAAAAAAAGGGTGAGAGGCGTGGCGTCTGATGCAATTCTATATTACATGGTTCGTCAGTCATAAATAGGGCAAAGCCTGTATTCTGCGGTGAGAATCACCGTATTTATCAGGGTTGGCAGGTAGGGTCGAAGGCTCAGACAGTGCCTGTTTGCTCATTCTTGAGGGGCAGCACGAAGTAGAACAGATTTCCGTAACGCTGAGGTTCACACCCCACTTGGCCACCGTGGATTTCCACCACATTGCGCACGAAATTGAGTCCATGCCCACTGCCATGTTCCGCGCCGGACGCCGATGCCCGATATCCTTCTTCAAAAACTCTGCGGGCTTCGCTCTCGGCCAGCGGTTTGCCCGTGGTGAATAAATTAAACTTCACCCCCCCGATGTCCGGACCGAAAACGTCTTTGAGGATCTGGCGATTGTAAGAAAGCAGCTTGATCTTGTTTCCGAGTTGATCCTCCACCTCCTGAGCGTATTTCAGGGCATTGGCAAACAGATTGTCAAAAACCTGGGATATCAATCCCTTGTCCACATAAAGCGTGATCTGTTCGTCCGGCACCTCGTCCAGGCTGTTGTCGACGACAATGTCTTTTTTCTTGAAAAGCGGCAGGTAGCGCTCGAGGAGCGGTTCAATGATTTCCGTCCGGAAGTTGCAGGACTGTTTTCGCAGCACATAGGTACCCTTCAGGAAATGGTCACGGCGAAGAAGGGTTTCCAGAAAGAGACTGGTGTGCTCGTAATGTTTGGAGAAGGCGCGCGCTTCTTCACCCAGCCGCTCACCATTCTGACTCAACGCATGATAGACCTCACCCAATTCTTTGGACAGGACCTTGTTGCCGTTTTGAAGAAAGAGGATGAACTCCCGAATCCGGTCCCTGATACGGTCAAATTCCGTAATCAATTTGTTGAGTCGGAGGAGAAAAAGCTTGTAGTAGATGTTGGGCGAGATGACGTTGTGTTCGATATCGGAAACCAGTTGATTGATGAATTTGATGTGGTTGATATTCTGCTGGATGAGCAGCTTCTGATGAAGATTATAGCCGATGCGGTTGGTCAACTTCTCCAGGAAGAAGTGTCCTTTTTCGTCAACCTTATCTTTGGGATAGATTTCAAAGAATCCCAGGATCTGACGCTGGTCCAGATAGGGAATCCACTTGGTCAGCGCCTGGTTGCCCCTGATCGGCAGAATCCATGCGTCATCCGTTTGATAGGAGCTCTCGGCAAGTGGCAGATCCACACCACACCGTTCCTCCACCGGAATGAGTCCCGTCTCGCTGCTGCATACCTTTTCCAGGCGGGAGGTCCGGCTGTCGATCACATACAACCGGCTTTCGAGTCCAAAGAATTCCTTGGGGACCGCCACGCAGATCTGATAGAGGGAATCGATCGTGGTATGCTCTTGCGCCAGGTCGAAGAAGGTGGCAAACGCCTCCTCCTGCAGCCGTTCAAAGTTGTAGCGCCGGTAACTCTCTTTCTTCTCTCGGACCCGTTCCAGGACGTTCGCCATCAAAAGTTGTGACATAATCCCTCGAGGCTCTGCGATTGCCGTTCAGGCAATCTCCAATTCTTGTTTCAGACTGCGCTCCATCAGCTCCCGCACGGCGGTTCGAGGATGCTTGCCGGCGTGGATCACCTGGTAGACCTGTTCCGAAATGGGCATCTCAACACCCATCCGCTCGGCCAGGAAATGGACCGACTGAGCCGTTTTGACTCCTTCTGCCACCATCCGCATTTCCCCGAGGATCTCATCGATCCGGCGACCCTGACCCAGCTTCAGGCCCACCTGGCGATTGCGGCTCAAATCCCCGGTACAGGTCAAGAGTAGATCGCCGATGCCGGACAAGCCTGAAAAGGTCAAAGCATGGGCTCCCATCTTCACTCCCAGGCGTGACATTTCGGCCAGACCACGGGTGATCAGGGCCGCCCGGGTATTGTGCCCAAAGCCCAGACCATCGCTGATACCGGCCGCTATGGCAATAACATTCTTCAGCGCCCCGGCCAGTTCCACGCCCTTCCGGTCAAAACTAGTATAAACTCGAAAGGTGTTCGTCGAAAAGGTTCGCTGAACCCGCCGGGCAACCTCCAGATCCTCACCGGCAACCACAATCGCCGTCGGCGTCTGGCAGATGACTTCCTTCGCAAAGGAGGGACCGGAAAGCGACAGCACCCGGACGAACGATGACGACGGCTGTAGTTCTTGCCAAATATCCGACATCATCAGCAGGGTTCCATTTTCGATCCCCTTGGTGGCACTGACGATCACCGTGCCTTGCTCGAGATGAGGAAGCATCTGAACGGCGGTTTGGCGATAAACGTGCGACGGCACCACCATCACGATCAGCTCATGGCCCCGTACCACCCGTTCCAGTTGCGCATGCGGGACAAGGTTGTCGTGAAGCCGAAAACCCGGCAGATAAACGTTGTTTTCACGGGTTTCACGCATGGTCCGGCAGAGGTCCTCCTCGTAGACCCATAAGTCAACCCGATATCCTTTGGCGGCTAAATGCTGGCTTATGGTGGTACCCCAACTGCCTGCTCCCACAACCCCAACCGAACCGACGACTTCCATCAATTCTCCGCTTCCTCTTTGGTGTCATCCGGTTCCGCCGAGATAGCCAGGTCCATGACCTGTTCCCCCTCATCCAGCGCCATCAGCTTAACTCCCTGGGTCACGCGCCCGATTTTGCTCACCTGCGCCGCCGGCATCCGGATCAGACGTCCCCGGTTGGTAATGATCAGGATCTCCTCTTCCTCACCCACCTGGCGAAATCCTACAACCCCACCGTTTTTCTCCGTCACCCGGACGTTCAAAACCCCCTTGCCGCCGCGACTCTGGCAACGGTAGGCCTCCTCGAGGGTACGCTTGCCAAAGCCCTTTTCGGTAATCACCAGAATGCTCTTACCGGCATCGATGACGTCCATCCCCACCAATTCACTGCCATCCAGGTTCATGCCCCGGATGCCGCGACTGACCCGTCCCAACGGGCGGAATTCCTTCTCCGAAACTCGGATTGATTTCCCTGATCTGCTCATCAGGAAAAGATCACGCTCACCGTCGGTGATGCGCACCGCGATCAGTTCATCATCCTCATCGAGATTGATGGCCCGGATGCCGGTTGCCCGGGGATTGGCATAGGCGGTGAGATCGGTCTTCTTGACAATTCCGTTCCGGGTCGCCATGACCACATATTGGCCATCCTTAAAATCCTTCACCGGCAAAATGGCCTGGATCTTTTCCCGCGGCTGCAGGGCCAACAGATTGACGATAGCCTTGCCTAACGCCGATGGTCCGACTTCGGGGATCTCGTAGACCTTCAGCCAGAAAACCTGGCCCCGGTTGGTAAAAACCAAGAGATAATCATGGGCAGAGGCAGTGAAGACGCTGGTGACCAGATCCTCCTCACGGGTGCTCATCCCACTCCTGCCCCTGCCTCCACGTTTCTGGCTGCGGTAGATGGAGAGCGGCGTCCGCTTCACATAACCTGCCTGCGAGATGGTGACCACCATCTCCTCGTTCGCAATCAGATCCTCGATGCAGATGTCACCAGCCTCGGCCATGATTTCAGTCTTGCGCACATCCCCAAACTGGTTCACCAGTTCCTGCAGTTCTTCCCGAATGACCTGATCGACCAGTGCGGCCGAGGCAAGAATCTGTCTCAACCGTTCTATTTCTTTAAGTATTTGATAGTATTCCTCAACGATCTTGTCCCGTTCGAGCCCGGTCAGGCGTTGCAGTCGCATCTCGAGGATGGCCTGCGCCTGGTCCTCACTGAAGTCGAAGCGGGACATCAGTTGCGCTCTGGCTTCCTGGGGGCTGGCTGCAGCGCGGATCAGCTCAATGACTTCATCGAGATGGTCCAGCGCCCGCTTCAACCCTTCCAGGAGGTGAGCCCGCTTTTCCGCCTGGTTGAGCTCATACTGGGTGCGACGGATCACGACCTGCCGTCGGAAGTCGAGAAATTTCCGGAGCACTTCCTTGAGGTTGAGAACTTCGGGCTTGTTGTCCACCACGGCCAGCAGGATGACTCCAAAGCTGCTTTCGAGCGGGGTGTGTTTGTAGAGCTGATTCTCGATGACTTTCGGTTCATCACCCTGCCTCAGGGTGAGCACGATTCTCATGCCTTCGCGATCGGATTCGTCCCGAATGTCCTGAATGCCTTCAATCTTCTTCTGCTTTACCAGCTCGGCGATGCGTTCGAGCAACCTGGCCTTGTTCACCTGGTAGGGAAGTTCCGTCACAATCAGGTGGCTGCGCCGACCCGATTCCTCGACTTCCATGCGGGCCCGCATCTTAATCGTACCCCGACCGGTTTCGTAGGCCTCCCTGATTCCTACACAGCCGCAGATGAAACCGGCGGTCGGAAAATCGGGCCCCTGAATATACCGCATGAGTCCGGCGACGGTGATTTCCGGATCGTCGAGCAGGGCCATGATCCCTTCACACAGCTCCCGCAGATTGTGAGGCGGGATATTGGTCGCCATCCCGACGGCAATCCCCGAAGAACCGTTGAGCAGCAGGTTGGGAACCCGGGTCGGCAACACCAGAGGCTCCAGAAGGGTGTTGTCGTAGTTCGGCTGGAAAGGGACGGTTTCCTTTTCAATGTCTCGGAGGAATTCATGGCCAAGCCGGTGCATGCGGATTTCGGTATACCGCATGGCAGCCGGAGGGTCACCGTCCACCGACCCGAAGTTGCCTTGCCCGTCAATGAGCGCATAGCGCATGGAAAACGATTGCGCCATTCGCACCAGGGCATCGTAGACCGCGGCATCACCATGAGGATGGTACTTACCGATGACATCCCCCACAATGCGTGCCGACTTCTTGTACGGCTTGTTGAAGTCATTGCGCAGTTCATGCATGGCAAAGAGGATGCGGCGATGAACCGGTTTCAAGCCATCGCGCACATCGGGAATGGCGCGACCAATGATAACGCTCATCGCATAGTCGAGATAAGAAAGCTTGATCTCGTCTTCGATATTGATTGTTTTTAGATCCATGCTGGGGTTTCCTCAGTATCGGCAGGTGTCCGGGACCGGGCTGTTAAATATCAAGTTCTCGAAAATCGAGCGCATTGACCTGGATGAAGTCGCGACGCGGTTCGACGCGATCCCCCATCAAGGTCGTGAACAGCTCATCGGCCAGGTACTGGTCTTCGATCCGCACCTGTAACAGGGTTCGCTTTTCCGGATCCATCGTCGTTTCCCAGAGCTGGCCGGGGTTCATCTCCCCAAGCCCTTTGTAGCGTTGGATGTTGAGTCCCCTCTTGCCGTCGTCCATCAATGTCTGAAATATCTCCCGTGGAGTCGTAAAACCCTGTTCAGTCTGACCGCTGCGGACCACGCACGGCATCTGCTGAAGGACCTCCAGAGCATGGTAGAGTTCCAGGAGTTTCCGAAACACCATAGATTGAAAGAACTCATGCCCCACCAGGATGGTCCCCGGACCATTGGAATCTGCATCAGCTAGAACCAGCTCATAGTCCCCAGGCTCTTCACCCTCTCCTGCCGATATCACCTCGTAGCCGGCCTTTGCCAGCTCTTCCCGCAGCACCAGCGCAGCCTCACCCGGTTCCAATGACGCCAGTCTGCGCTGACTGTGGATTCTCAAAAGGTCCTCGATCAGCCCCTTCGGGATGCCTTTTCCCGCCTGACGATCAAGAAATTCTTCATATCGCGAGAACGTCTTCAGTAACTGGATGAGCTGGGTTCGAGGGAGAGGCTGATCCGAGCCGCCCAGGTAGACATCCTTCTTTTCCACCGCTCGGGAAAGAACGTAGCTGTTGAGGCCCTCATCGTCTTTCACATAGCTCTCTTGTTTCCCAACCGCCACCCGGTACAGGGGTGGCTGGGCTATGAACAGATGGCCCCGCTCGATCAACTCCGGCATCATTCGGAAGAAAAAGGTGAGCAGCAGCGTGCGAATGTGAGCTCCATCCACATCGGCATCAGTCATGATGATGGTCTTGTGATAGCGGAGCCGGTCCGGGTTGTACTCGTCCTTTCCGATCCCGGTACCCAGGGCCGAAATCATGGTTCGAATTTCCTGGTTCTCGAGCATCTTATCGAAACGCGATTTTTCTACATTGAGGATCTTGCCGCGCAACGGCAGGATCGCCTGAAATTTGCGGTCGCGCCCCTGCTTGGCGGACCCTCCGGCCGAATCCCCCTCGACGATGAAGATCTCACTCTTTGCCGGGTCCCGTTCCTGGCAGTCCGCCAGCTTTCCGGGCAGTGAATGCTCACTCAGAATTCCCTTCCGGCGCGTCAGTTCCTTGGCGCGACGTGCCGCTTCCCGCGCACGCGCCGCCTCCAGTACCTTATCCAGGATGATCTTTATGACCTTTGGATTCTCTTCAAAGAAAGTGGAAAGCTTATCGTTCATAAGGTTTTCCACCAACCCCTTCACTTCACTGTTGCCGAGCTTGGTCTTGGTCTGGCCTTCAAACTGAGGCTGCGAAAGCTTGACACTGACCACCGCGGTCAGCCCTTCGCGCACATCGTCCCCAATCAGCTTATCCAGATCGCTCTTGGCCATCTTGGCCTGCACCGCATACTGCTTGATGGAACGGGTCAAGCCGGCTTTGAATCCCGCCAGGTGGGCACCACCTTCGTTGGTATTGATATTGTTGGCAAAAGTGAAGATCTTCTCATTGTACGTGTTGTTGTATTGGATCGCCGTCTCGATCCCGACGTTCTGCCGCTCACCCGCAATGTAGATGACTTCCGGATGGAGGGGTTCCTTGTTCTTGTTCAGGTATTCGATGAAGGAGACCAGCCCGCCCTCGTAGCAGTAGCTTCGCTCCTTGGGAATTCGATCATCGGTAAGGTCGATCCGTACCCCACGATTTAAAAACGCAAGTTCCCGCATGCGCTGGGCGAGGATCTCAAAACTGACTTCGGTCTCGGTAAAAATGAGCGGATCCGGTTTGAAGACCACTCTGGTACCACGACGCGTGGTCTCCCCCTTGACGATCAAAGGGGTTTTGGGTTCTCCTCGTTCGTAGCGCTGATAGTAGATCTTACCATCACGCCGGATTTCCACCTGGAGCGACTCGCTCAGGGCGTTCACCACTGACACGCCCACGCCATGCAGTCCCCCCGAGACCTTGTAGCTGGTATCATCAAACTTGCCCCCGGCATGCAGCTTGGTCATCACCACTTCAACCGCCGGAAGGTTTTCTTTTTCGTGCAGGTCCACCGGGATGCCCCGGCCATTGTCTTCTACACTCACCGAGCCATCAATGTGCAGTTGAATCTTGACATGCGAGCAAAACCCTGCCAGGGCTTCGTCGATACTGTTATCAACAACCTCATAGACAAGATGATGAAGACCCTCGGTGGAAACGTTTCCAATATACATGGAAGGACGCTTGCGCACGGCACTGAGTCCTTCCAGAACGGTGATCTGCTGGGCGGTATATTGGCTTTCATTGCTGTCGACAGTATTACTCAACTCGGTCATGACTGACCCCCTCGCTCACTATTCGCCGAGATTCGCTCGCGGCTGTTAGACCAGGACCAACCCAGGTGACCCGTACAGTCCCGTAGATAGAGCTCGATTATCTTTTTAAAACAATAATATAGTCTATTTTTCAGGATTTTTCAACGATTTTTCGGACCAGACAGGAAAGTTCGTGTTGGCTTCGAGTGCCTTTCCCTTCACGAGACGATCATTGGCATGATCAGGCTGAAATAGTTGGGATCGTCGGGACCCACAAAGACTCCCCCGTGAAAGGCATCGAGCCACTCAAACCGAACTTTGCCACTCTCGATGCTCTGCATGGTTTCGAGAAGGTATTTGACGTTGAAGGCAATCGTGAATTCTTCACTATGGTACTCCACATCCAGGGCATCGTCGGCATTACCGATTTCGGGGTCTCCCGCTCTGAGTTCCAGCAGGTTTTCCTTGACGGTGAACCGAACATGTCGCCACCGGGGGTTGGTCAGCACGGCCATCCGTTTGAGCGCCGCGAGAAATTCTTCCCAGCCGAGTTCGATCGAAAAAGGTCTTTCATCGGGTATGATCAGCTGATACTCTGGAAAAGCGGCGTCGAGCAGCTGAATATTCAGGATGGTGGTGGCGCCTTTGAGGATCAGGCAGTTCTCGTCCCGCGACAGAAACGCCTCCTCTTCCTTTTCCAGGAGACGTATAATCTCCTGCGCTCCCTTGCGTGGCACAATGATGCCTTTCTCAAGGTCCAGGGGGGCGAAAGATGCTCCTGGAAGGTCGAAGTAGGTCAGGCGGTGCCCATCGCAGGACACCACCCGGCAGTGGTCGGCTCCGGGAGAATGCCAATAGAGGCCAGCCACACTGAAATGGTCGTCATCCGATGGAACCCCGTACAGCGTTTTTTCGACGGCAGTTCGCAAGAGCGAAGTATCACAACGCACAAACTCGGCGCTTTCATGAAAATTCAGATGAGGAAAGTCCTCTGGCGGGATCGTTTGCAGTTCAAAACGGGCACGTCCGGCATGGACCAGCAACCTGCTGTCCGCCTGGTCCTCCAGGGTAACCGTCTGATAGGGCAATTCACGGATCACATCCAACAGCTTTCGCGCGGAAACCGTTGTCATGCCAGAGACTTCGAACTGGGCCTTGATTTCGGTGCGAACACTTATTTCCAGATCGGTGGCTGAGATTTCCAGTCGATCCGGATTCAGGGTCTTGATGAGGATGTTCGAAAGAATCGGGATGTTGGTTTTTTTTTCCGTGATGTTGATGACTTTTTGGAGAACCCCGCTAAGCAGTGCCGTTTCAATCTGGATTTTCATGTAGAGTTCCCGAGTAGAGGGTTTAAAATTAAAAGTATCTTTACTGTAGGTAAAAATCTTAATAAAGCGCTGTTCAAATGTCAAAAAGAATGTTAACCATTGGTTATTCCTTAATATATAATATCACAGTGTGAGAACACCAGCTGTGCAAAGGCTTCGCCTTCCGGACGGTTCAGCAGGTTGTCAACAAGATATGCACAGGTTCTTGACCGGTAATTGCACTGAAGTGGACAATGGAGACTGTGGCCATGGTATAAACCCCAGAGTGGCGCTCATCTTGAGAGACCGTCAGGAACGCGGGTTGGAGAGATTGGACGATGCGCATAGCGTATTTTGACTGCTTTTCCGGAATCAGTGGGGATATGGTGTTGGGGGCGTTGCTGGATCTTGGTGTGCCGTTCGAAATCCTGGAGCGGGAGCTGAGAAAGATCCGCCTTGCCGGTTATTCGCTCCGCGCAGCAAAAGAGCCGCGCGGCCCGATTGTAGGTACCCGGCTGGTAGTCGAGGCCGAGCCGCAGCCGCACCGGTCATTCCATCAGATCCGGGACCTGATTTGGGGTAGTGACTTGGGGAAAGGGGTTCAGGAGAAGGTCCTGGATGTTTTTGAGATCCTTGCCAGGGCGGAGTCCAGGGTCCATGGAGTACCGGTGTCCGAGGTGCACTTTCATGAAGTTGGAGCGGTCGATTCCATTGTGGATATTGCCGGGGCGGTGATCGGCCTGGACTGGTTGCAGGTGGACGAGGTCCAGTCTTCTCCGGTTCCGGTGGGTCGAGGCTTTGTGAAAACCCATCACGGGGTTTTGCCTCTTCCGGCGCCGGCTACCGGGTACCTCCTGCAGGGCGTGCCGATTTGTGGCAGCACGGCTGCCCGCGAACTCGTGACGCCTACCGGGGCGGCGTTATTGGCTTCGCTGGCGAAGGCCTACGGTCCCGTTCCGGAGATGACCCTGGAAGCCACTGGGTACGGGGTTGGCCAGGATCCGGCGGTGGATCCGCCCAACCTGCTCAGAATCATGGTCGGTGCGGTTGGCGGGAGATGGGAGGCGAGGCGCCTGATATTGCTGGAAACCAATGTGGATGATATGAATCCCGAGTTCTACGGTCACCTCATGGACCGGCTGTTTGCACTGGGGGTTTGCGACGTCAGCATGATCCCGGTGCAGATGAAAAAACAGCGGCCGGGGGTCATCCTCCAGGTCTTGGCCGAACCGGCCCTTGAATCTCGGGTGGTCGGACTGGTTTTTCAGGAGACCACCACCCTTGGGATGCGCATTCAGGAAGTCAAACGGGTGGAGCTCAAACGGGCGCTGGAGGTGATCGAGACGCCCTACGGAGCGTGTGACGTAAAACGGGTCTTCCTGCCTGACGGGCGCAGCCGGGTGATCCCGGAATATGAAGCCTGCCGGCGTCTTGCCGTCGAGTTGGGACGGCCTCTGCGCGATGTGTATGAAGAACTCCTCCTTCTCGGGAAGCAAACGGAATAAAGGAAAGACATGGCAAAGGAACTGAGATCGATCAGGGGCGCACTGATTACCATCGGGGATGAGATCCTGTTTGGCGACATTCCCAATGGCAATGCTCATCATATTGCGCTTGAGCTGCGAGCTAGAGGGTTTCGGCTCGACCGGATTGTCACGGTGGGTGACGATGAAGACGAGATCGTCAAGGAGCTTTCGCGATGCCACCAGGAATCGGCTTTTCTGATCGTCACAGGAGGCCTCGGCCCGACCGACGATGATCGCACCAATGACGCCGTAGCGCGCGCTTTCAACCGTAACCTGGTGCTCGATCCCGGCTACGCGAAATGGCTCCGAGAGCGTCTTGCCAGCCAGAAGCGGCCCTGGACCGAACAGGTGGCCAAGATGGCTTACATGCCGGAAGGAGCGGTAAAATTGGGAGTGGGGATGGCTGGCTATTTTCTCGAACATCAGAATATCCCATGCTTTTTTCTCCCGGGGGTACCGCACGAAATGAAGAGCCTCGTGGCGGAGTTTGTCCTTCCGGAACTGGCAGAGCGTTTCCCCGAGCGCTTGCTGCAGGTTAAGGAGGTTCTTCGCATCGAGGGGTTCTTTGAATCGGAACTGAACCGGCGGATCAAGACCCTCGAGCTTTCTCACGCTGGGGTTGAAATCGGCTATCTGCCGCACGATGCCGAAGTCAGACTGACACTCATGGCTGCTGCGGAGAGTGTGGCGGAGGCCGAGCGGCGTATAGCGGAGGTCGAAGAACAGCTTATCGGGGTGATCGGCCGGGAGCATCTCATTGGGCGAAACGGCGAAACGCTGGAACGTGCCGTTGGCACCCGCCTGAGAGCGCGGAACTGGCGGCTGGCGCTGGCCGAATCCTGCACCGGGGGTCTGGTGGCCCGGAAGATAACGCTGGTTGCCGGGGCCTCGGACTACTTTGAAAGAGGAGTGGTCGCCTACAGCAATCAAGCCAAAGTGGATCTGCTCAAGGTGGCGCCGGACGTCATTGCCCGTCATGGCGCGGTCAGCGAAGAGGCAGCGCGGGCGATGGTCCGGGGCATCCGGGCGGAAGCCGGGGTCGAAGCGGCTTTGGCGACGACCGGTATCGCCGGTCCCAGCGGCGGCACCGACGACAAGCCGGTCGGCACGGTTTTCATCGCCTGTGCCACACCGGACCGGGAAGTGGTGGCGGAACACCATTTCAGCGGCTCTCGGGAACTCATCCAGGAACGTACGGCCCAGGCGGCGCTGATCCTCTTATGGAGGAATTTGTAGATGGTTCGGAGCTTTATTGCCATCGATCTGCCTCCCCGCCTGCAGGAGGCACTGGGCGCGCTTGCCAGGGAGTTGCAGGAGGCGCGGGCTCCCGTGACCTGGGTAAAACCCGAGAGGATCCACCTGACCCTCAAATTCCTGGGAGATGTGGCGAGTGAGCGCATCCCGGATATCCAGCAGGGTCTTGAACAGGTTGCCAAGCGGGCCGCATCTTTTCGTCTTACCGCAACTGGCTGTGGCGCTTTTCCAACCCTTCAGCAGATGCGGGTGATCTGGGTGGGGCTGCGGGCCGACGGCACCGCTTTGAACAGGCTTCAGCAGGCTGTGGAAGAGGCTATGGTGCAGCTGGGTTACAAACGGGAACAGCGAGCGTTCAAACCTCATCTGACCCTTGGCAGGGTGAAAGGTCGGCACCATCTGCGCCTGCTGCAGGAGCTGCTGCTCCAGCGGCAGGACTTCACGGCGGAAGCTTTTGACGTCACGGAGCTGGTACTGTATAAGAGCGAGTTGAGGCCGGAAGGCGCCCGTTACACTCCCCTGTTCCGGAAAAGACTCACTGGTGAAGCGGTGGCGGCTGATTGATCTTCGAATCGTGCCGCCATCTTGCAGTCACCGGTGAGATGAAGCGAGTTTGAAGAAGGACTTCCCTATTTTCCAGGATCGTCTGTTTGCTGCTGACCCCCTCGGCCATGAAAGGAAAGGCAACCATGTCGTCGGTAGATGATCGTCAGAAGGCCATCGATGTAGCGGTGTCCCAGATTGAAAGGATGTGTGGCAAAGGCGCGATCATGCGTCTCGGGGAAGGCGCTCAGCCGGTTGAAATTCCCGTTATTTCCAGCGGCTGTCTATCCCTGGATCTGGCCCTGGGGATTGGGGGGGTGGCTCGTGGGCGGATTGTTGAGATCTTCGGGCCGGAGTCTTCGGGAAAAACCACCCTTGCCCTGCACATCATCGCTGAGGCGCAGAAGCGGGGCGGGTTGGCGGCCTTCATTGATGCGGAACATGCCTTGGACGTCAATTACGGACGGAAGGTCGGTGTCGTTGTAGAGGATCTGCTGATCAGCCAGCCCGATTTTGGCGAACAGGCCCTCGAAATTGCTGAAATCCTGGTCCGCAGCAATGCCATTGACGTGATCGTGGTCGATTCGGTGGCGGCCCTGGTTCCAAAGGCGGAGATCGAAGGAGAAATGGGTGATCCGCATGTGGGTCTGCAGGCGAGGCTGATGTCCCAGGCCTTGCGCAAGCTGGTTTCAGCCATCAGCAAGTCCAAGACGTGTGTGGTGTTCATCAATCAGATTCGGATGAAGATCGGGACCATGTACGGTTCGCCGGAAACCACCACGGGCGGCAATGCCCTGAAATTCTACGCCACCATGCGCCTCGATATCCGCCGCATCGGACCGATCAAGGAAGGACAGGACATCGTCGGCAACCGGACCCGGGTGAAGGTCGTGAAAAACAAGATCGCTCCACCCTTCAAGGAAGTGGAATTTGACATCGTCTACGGACGGGGAATTTCCAGGGAGGGTGACATCCTGGATCTGGCCGTGGATGGCGGCCTGGTGGACAAAGCCGGGACCTGGTATTCCTATAATGGGGAACGTCTCGGCCAGGGCCGTGAGAACACCAAAGGTTTCCTGCGGGAGCACGCTGACCTGCTTGGCGAAATCGAACAGAAGCTTCGGCAGCTCCACGACATCAAGATTTCAGGCATGCCTGGGGAACCCATAACCTCTGAATGATGACTGCCAGCATGGCGAGGAGAGCGGCCGGATGAAAGCCAGAGAAATCCGTAAAGCATACCTGAGTTTTTTCCAGGACCGGGAACACACCATCGTTAAGAGTTCCTCGGTGATCCCTCACGATGATCCCAGCCTGCTTTTCACCAACGCCGGGATGGTGCAGTTCAAGCGCACTTTTCTCGGCGAAGAACGGCGCTCCTATCATCGTGCGACCAGCAGTCAAAAGTGTATGCGGGCTGGCGGCAAACACAACGACCTGGAAAACGTGGGGCGTACCGCCAGGCACCACACGTTCTTCGAGATGCTCGGAAACTTTTCGTTCGGGGACTATTTCAAGAAGGAAGCCATTGAATACGCGTGGGATTTTCTGACGGCGGTGCTGGGCCTTCCCAAGGATAAGCTCTACGCCACCATCCACGAAGGCGATCCGGGAATGAAGCTGGGTCCCGATGATGAGGCAGGCAACTTCTGGGCCCGCTATCTGCCCTCGGAACGGATTCTGAGGTTCCCCACCAAGGACAATTTCTGGGCCATGGGCGACACCGGGCCTTGTGGGCCGTGTTCGGAAATCCTCATCGACCAGGGTCCCGAACTGGGGTGCGGCCAACCCGACTGCCGGCCGGGCTGTGACTGCGACCGCTACCTGGAACTCTGGAACCTGGTCTTCATGCAGTTCAACCGTCAGCCGAGCGGAGTCCTGGAACCGCTTCCCAAACCGAGCATCGACACGGGGATGGGGTTGGAACGGACCGCTGCGGTGATCCAGAAGGTACCGTCCAACTATGACACCGATCTCTTCGCCCCCATGATGGCCAAAATCGGTGACTTGAGCGGCTACTATTACGGCCGGAGTGCGGAAAAGGATGTTTCCGTGAAAGTCATTGCCGACCACAGCCGCGCCGCGGCCTTTCTCATCGGTGACGGGGCGCTGCCCAGCAATGAAGGAAGGGGTTACGTCCTGCGCCGGGTCATTCGCCGCGCCCTGCGCCATGGGCGGTTCCTGGGCTTGAACCGGCCTTTCCTCAGCGAAGTGGCGGTGGCGGTGATGCACGCCATGGAGGATACTTATCCGGAACTGCTCGAAAACACCAATTACATCACCCGCGTGATCCTGCACGAGGAGGAACGGTTCAACGATACCCTCGATTTCGGCCTCAAGCTTCTCCAAAATGAAATCAAGCGCCTCCAGGATGAAGGCGCCAGCTGCATCCCCGGCGCCCTGATTTTCAAGCTTTACGACACTTATGGTTTCCCCATTGATATCATCACCGATATGGCCAGGGATCTTACTTTTCAGGTGGATGAAGCGGGCTTCAACCAGCTCATGGACCGGCAACGGGAACAGTCCCGGCTGTACTGGAAAGGCAGCGGTGAACGGGAGCTTTCCGAAGCCTACCGGCAGTTGGCAGGTCAGGGGGTAGCGACGGTTTTTCGAGGCTACGAAGACCTGGAAACCGATTCATCGATTGTTGCCGTGATTCAGGATGGTGTCATGGTGGGAGAGGTTGGAGCGGGCGCCGCCGTTGAGGTGGTCACCGGGGAAACGCCTTTCTACGGCGAAGCGGGCGGGCAGGTGGGAGACCGGGGTGAAATCATCGGTCCTTCGGGGAAGCTGGTGATTCAGGAAACCTTGAAGCTGCCCGGCAGCCTTTTCGTCCATGTGGGGACGGTGGCGGAAGGGAAACTCGCCGTTGGCGATCCGGTGCACCTCAAGGTCGAGGAAGAACTGCGTCAGGATACCCAACGCAACCACACGGCAACCCATATCCTGCATGCGGTTTTGCGCCGGGTACTCGGCGACCATGTGAAACAATCCGGCTCCCACGTGGCTCCCGACCGCCTCCGGTTTGATTTCACCCATTTTGCCGCGCTCACCCCCGACGAAATTGCTGAAATCGAGCGCCTCGTCAACGTGGAAATTCGCCGCAACCATGATCTCCAGGTCCACGAGATGGATCTCGATGAGGCGCTCAAAACGGGGGCCATGGCCCTCTTCGAAGAAAAGTACGGCGATCGGGTGCGTCTTGTGGAAATCCCCGGTTTCAGCCGGGAATTGTGCGGCGGTACCCACACCCGCCGGACCGGCGATATCGGACTCTTTGTGTTGGTTCAGGAAACCAGTGTGGCGGCCGGCGTGAGAAGGATCGAAGCCCTGACGGGCCGTCATGCCCTGGATTATCTGCGGCGGCAGCAGAGCCTCCTCCAGCAGACGGCCGGACTCCTCAAAACCAGTCCGGGAGAGGTTGTGGAGCGGGTCGAGAAAATGCTGGCCCAACAAAAGGAACTCGAACGGGAAATCGAGGCGCTGAAGGCGTCCATGACCACCAAACGGTCGGCCGACCTTCTGGAACAGGCCGAAGATCTTGACGGGATCAAGCTCCTCATTGCCCGCGTGGACGCGGACAACCCTCGGGTCCTGCGGGAAATGAACGATCAGTTCAAAGACCGGCTCGAGAGCGGCATCATGGTGCTCGGCGCCGCTCGCGAGGACAAGGTCTACCTGCTCGTCGGGGTAACGCCCGATCTCACCGGGCGGGCGCACGCGGGCCAACTGATTGCGGAAATTGCCAAAGCCGTGGGCGGCAGTGGCGGAGGGCGGCCGGATATGGCGCAGGCCGGAGGAACGCGCCCGGAAAAGCTCGATGAGGCTCTGAAGCTCGCGCGGAAACTGATCCGCGACCGCCTGGAACACTGACTACCGTGCCCTAAGAATGAGTGTCCAGGCGCTCATGACGTGGCACAGGCTTCCAGCCTGTGAGATACACGGGCGAGACGCCCATGCCATAAATAATGGTCACTGATTTCCGTTGCGCGGTACCGACGCAGCATCTGACGGGGAGGGGGGAGACCAATGCTGAAGATAACCGACGGCTTGGCTATCCCTCTGGACGAACTTCGATTCACGGCATCCCTCAGTAGCGGGCCGGGAGGCCAAAACGTCAACCGCGTGCATACCCGCATCACGCTCTGGTTTGATGTGGTCAACTCACCGAGTCTGTCAGAGGACCAGAAAGCGCTCATCCTGAGACGTCTGGCGAGTCGGGTGAGCAAGGAGGGCGTGCTTCGCGTCGTCTCACAGGAGACTCGCAGTCAAGCGGCCAATCGCGAGGCGGCGAGCGAGCGGTTCGCCGAACTCCTGCGCACCGCTTTACAGCAGGAGCCCGCCCGAAGGAAAACCCGGGTGAGCAGAATGGCCAAACTGAAGCGGCTTGCCGAAAAGAGGCGGCGCAGCGTTCTCAAGCGGGAACGTACCAGACGGCTCCCGATCGAGGATTGAGCGGTCGCGGCGGTTCAGTTCAAAAGACCTGAAGAGGCCCGAGGGGGGGTGTGGTTTTATAGATGACAGACTGGTTGATTTTGCGGATCATTCAGTAAAGGGAGGATCGACTATGGCGAAGGTCGGGGTATTGCTTTCGGGATGTGGCGTGTTTGATGGAGCTGAGATTCATGAGGCGGTGTTGACGCTGCTGGCGCTTGACCGGGCGGGGGCGGAAATTGTGTGCATGGCGCCCAATGTGGAACAGGCGCATGTGATCAATCACCTGACGCAGGAAGTGACGGCGGAAAAGCGGAACGTGCTGGTGGAATCGGCCCGCATCGCCCGTGGCGAGATCAAGGATCTCAAAGACGTGCAGGCGGGAGACCTCGACGCGCTGATCATGCCCGGCGGCTTTGGAGCGGCCAAGAATCTGAGTGATTTTGCCTTCAAAGGGCCGCAAGCCACCGTCCATCCGGAAGTCAAGCGGCTCCTCACCGATCTGGCCGCAGCCGGCAAGCCCATCGGGGCCATCTGCATCGCTCCGGCGACCCTGACCAAAGCCCTGGCGGACCGAAAGCCTGAGGTGACCATCGGCACCGATGCCGGCACCGCTTCCGCCATTGAAGCCATGGGCGGCCGGCACAAGAGCTGTTCGGTCGATATGATTCATCTCGATGCCGGCAACAAGCTGGTCTCGACCCCTGCCTACATGCTGGGTCCCGGTATCAAAGAGGTTGCTCTGGGGATCGAAAAACTGGTCGCCAGGGTAGTGGAACTGGCAAAGTAAGGCAAAGCGGGGAGCGCTTCATCATGGCGGGTTCAGTTAATCCCGGCGAGCAGCTGGTGACTGCTCTGTACGTCGATGATGTGGGAGAAGCCGTGACTTTTTACCAGTCGCTGGGCTTCACCGTGGTGCGGGATGAAGGCACCTTTGTCGAACTCCGCTGGGATGAGGCGCTCTTGTTTCTCGTTGAAAAGCAGGGCCGCCCGACCAATCCGCCCTATCGCTTCGGCGACCTGCGGATTCTGGTTCCTGACGTGGATCGTCACTGGGAACTTGCGCGGCAAAAGGGCTTGAAAGTGATCAGCCCGCTTGCTGACCGGAGCTATGGCTTGCGGGATTTCCTTCTGGCCGGGCCGGGCGGGCTCGCCATAAGGTTTGCCACGCGCCTCTCCGATCTCGAACCGCGCAGCGCGTGACAGCAATCCTTCCAACCTGAAGAGAGCGCCATGAAAAGGATGCCCTGGTTGTGGCTGGGGATGTTCCTGGTCGTCTCCGCGAGTCTTGGGAAGATGGAGGCGGTTGCCGGCGACCCGCCACCGGTGAGGACCGAGAAGCAGATCGAGACGACGGTCCTCCATGTTGACAAATACGGCGTTTATGCTCCCAATCTGATCTTCTACTGGGATCCCGGCATGAACAAACAAAAGGTTGAGGCGCTGTCCGGGCTCGCGAGGCGGCTGCGGAACAAGGAGGTGGTGATCACCTACTCGACCGTGTCCGAACTCGGCAGAGACCGGCGTCCGATTCTGGTGGATCTGACGGCGGTGCAGCGCGAAGCGTCGCCGGGAGACACCCGCCAGACCGAGCGGGATGCCGCCGCTGCCGTCCTGGCCAGGGAGGAAAAGCCGGCGTCCTCGCCAATTACCGCCGACCCGCCGGCGGTGAGCGAACCCGCGGAGCCCCCCAAACCTCCCCGCGAGCCCTCGTCTGAGCCGCGCAAGCCGATGCCTTCCCCCTATGCGGCGATCAGTCGGGCGGAGGTGGTGAGCTTTGTCCAGGGATGCCTCGAAGCCACCCAGGATAAGGACCTGGAACGGTCGCTGGCATGCTATGGAGACCAGGTTGACTACTATTCCAAAGGCGTGGTGAACAAGGAGTTTCTGCGCCGCGACAAGGGGTATTTCTTTCGGAACTGGGACCAGATCCGGTCCTCGCTCGAGGGTGAAGTGGTGCTCATCGTGATCGACCAGCCGGATGTGAAGATCGCCAAATTCAACTCCCGGTTCCTGGTGCAGAATGCGAGGCATACGGTCTCGGGCCGGGCGGAAAACGTCTGGAAAATCCAGAAGTTCGACAATGAGCTCAAGATTGTCGAGGAGAAGCAGAAAATCATCGAACGGGATCCGCGCTGAAGACAGGACCGGGCGGCAGGGTACCGTGCGGTCGTGGGAGGGATGCTCGAAACGGGTGGTGTAAGATGGGATCGAATAATCTCGTATTCCTGGAAGTGATTGAATGGTTTGACGATTCCGGCAGGGAAATGGTGCACCGGATTCCCGAGGACGGTTCGGGAGAAATCAAACTCGGCGCCCAGTTGATCGTGCGGGAGAGTCAGGCGGCGGTATTCTTCTATAATGGCAAAGCGACCGACGCCTTCGGGGGAGGACGGCACACCCTGACGACCGCCAATTTACCGATCCTGACCAAGGTCCTGAGTCTGCCCTGGGGGTTTACCAGTCCGCTCCGGGCGGAAGTCTATTTCGTTAACATGAAGGTGTTCCCCGACTTCAAATGGGGCACTCGCGACCCGGTTGCCTTCAAGGATGCGGAACTGGGACTGGTGCGCCTGCGCGCTTTCGGCATGGTCAATGTGCGGGTGTTGCAGCCGGTGCTTTTCATCAACAGCCTGGTTGGCACCCAGGGCGTCTACACGACCGAGGAGATTGCCGAATACCTGAATCGGGTGATCGTCTCGCGCTTCAACGACTTCATGGGTGAACAGCTCGATTCGATCCTCGACCTGCCGCAGCAATACGATGCCTTGTCGGAAGGGCTCAAAGAGCGGCTGCGGGAGGATTTTTCAAGGTTCGGGCTGGGGCTGCAGCAGCTCTATATTAATTCGATCACCCCACCCGCCGAGGTCCAGAAAGCGATTGACGATAAGAGCCGCCTGGCGCTCTTTGACGATCTCAACCGCCTGGCACGGATGAAGGCGGCCATGGCGTTGGAAAAGGCGGCGGAAAACCCCGGCGAAGCCGGGGCGGGCATGGGTCTGGGCTTCGGCCTGATGATGCCGGCCATGTTCGCCGACGCCCTCAAGCAGGGTGACTCAATGGCGGCCGGATCGGCCACCTGTCCGGACTGCCGACAGACCGTGCCCCGGGAAGCCAGGTTCTGCCCTCACTGCGGGCACCACCTGGTGGTCTTCCTGCAATGCCCCCACTGCGGCAAGAACCTCCCCCCCCATGCGAAGTTTTGCTCCCGGTGCGGCCAGCCGGTGCAGCAGGGGAAGCAGGCGGTCAAGTGCTCCCATTGCGGGGCCGAGAATCTGCCGCAGGCTACCTATTGCAATCAGTGCGGTGAAAAGCTCTAGCCCTTCCTCCTGGCAGGTGGACCTGCAGTGTCCTCAGTGCGGTGCCCTGGTGGTCATCGAGGAAACCGACCGCATATTTTTGTGTGATTACTGCCGGGTGCGGCTATATCTCCATCAGGCCGATCCCTGCCGCTACTACCTGGCACCGCGGGTAGAGCCGCTCGAGGACATCCTCTTTGCCCCCTACTGGCGGTTCAAGGGCATGGTTTTCACTCTCGACCGGGACGGGGTTTCCGACCAATTGGTGGATTCCAACCGGCTCGCGCACCCTTGCCAGCCGTTCCCGATTTCCCTGGGAGTGCGGCCTCAGGCCCTGCGCCTGAAGCATCTGACACCGGACCTGGGAGGAAAATACCTGGTTCCGGAGCTGAACTTTTCCTATCCGGGCTTTTCCCGGCCGCCTGCGATCACCTCGGGAGTCGCCGGGCGACCGTCGCCGGCGGGTACCCTTGCCGCCAGGGCTTTCATCGGGGAAACGCTCAGCCTGATCTATGCTCCGTTTCTGATCAGGGACGGGGCGCTCATTGACGCCATCCTCGACCGCCCCGTTATTCGGGATCTTGACTATGCCGGAGAAGACCTGCCTGCGACTCGAGATGCTCCCGGCAGGATCCGCTTCATGCCCATGCTCTGCCCCGCCTGCGGCTGGGATCTTGAAGGGGAAAAGAACGCCCTGGTGCTCCTCTGCCGAAATTGTGAATCAGCCTGGCAGGCTGGTTCGGGTGGTGGGATGGAAAGAATCTCGGTCGCCGTTGCCGGGAACGGCGAGGAAGATTCATGGTATCTGCCGTTCTGGCAGATCCGGGCCACCATCCCCGGTGCGGGGCTGAAATCGTTCGCCGATCTGGCGCGCTTCGCCAATTTGCCACGGGCCGTCCAGGGCCGGTGGGAGGAACAGCCTCCGGCCTTCTGGATTCCGGCGTTCAAGCTCCAGCCCAAACTTTTCCTGCGACTGGCGCGGGCGTTGACGCTGGCGCCGCCCGCGTTGGCAAGGCAGGGCTCCCTGCCGCGCTGCAACCTGCACCACGCCACCCTGCCGATGGCCGAGGCCGTTGAGGGCATCAGGGTGTTGCTGGCGGCGGTCGCGGTCAAACGAGAGGTGCTGCTGGCCGGGTTCGCCAGCCTCGCGATCGAACTCGAAGAACCTGGCCTGGTCTATGTTCCCTTTACCCCCAAGGGCCTGGAACTGATTCAGCCGAGCCTGCGGCTGAGCATCAGCGCCAATGCCTTCCAGTGGGGGAAACTGCTGTGAAAAGTTGGGGGTTGCGAGTTGCGAGTTGCGGGTTGTGCGCAGTCTTTTTCATGGGTCTTCGGAACACCCGAAGACAAACCAAAAGATTCGAGTCACACTCGGGACTCATCACTCGCAACTTTTCCAAACAGGAGTTACTGTAAACCACGAGGAGGTGTAGTCATGTTCATCATGATGGTGCAGGTGCACGTAAAACCCGAACACGTTGACGCGTTTCGGGCGGCAACCATCACCAACGCCGGCAACAGCGTCAAGGAACCGGGGATCGCCCGGTTCGACGTGATCCAGCAGCAGGACGATCCCACCCGCTTTGTGCTGGTGGAGGTCTACCGCAACGCCGAAGCGCCGGCCCGGCACAAGGAAACCGTTCACTATCAGCAATGGCTCGATACCGTTGGGGAGATGATGGCCAGTCCCCGCACCAGGATCTTCTACCGCAATGTGTTTCCCGACGATGCGGGCTGGTGAGCCGCGCATATCGTTCGAATTCGCCACGGCGGCCCGGATCGTCTTCGGGAGCGGGACGCTGGGGGAAGTTGCGCCGGCCGTGGCCGGTCTGGGACGGCGGGCCTTGGTGGTGACGGGGCGGAAAGTGGATCGGGCGGCAGCGCTGTTGGAGCAGCTCGAATCGGTCAAGGTTGCCGCGGCCACCTTTCCGGTGAGCGGCGAACCGACCCTGGATACCATCCGCGCCGGGGTCGAAAAGGCGCGGGCGAGTGCCTCCGAAGTGGTGATCGGGTTTGGCGGCGGGAGTGCGATCGATGCCGGCAAGGCGATTGCGGTGCTGCTCACCAATCCGGGCAGTCTCCTCGACTACCTGGAAGTGATCGGCCAGGGAAAGCCCCTCACCCACCCGCCGCTGCCCTGTGTGGCCGTGCCCACCACTGCGGGAACGGGGGCGGAAGTGACCCGGAACGCCGTCCTGACCGCGCCCGACCACCGGGTCAAAGTCAGTCTCCGCAGTCCCCTGATGCTGCCGCGACTGGCGGTGGTGGACTCGGCCCTGACACTTTCCCTGCCCCCCGACCTCACCGCCGGTACCGGCCTCGATGCCCTGACGCAGTTGATAGAGGCCTTCCTCTGCAACCGTCCCAACCCCATTACCGACGCCCTGAGCCGCGAAGGCATACGGCGAGCCGCCGGCGCCCTCCGGCGGGCCTGCCGGGACGGGCAGGACCGTCAGGCTCGCGACGATATGGCCCTGGCAAGCCTCCTCGGCGGCATGGTCTTGGCCAACGCCAGGCTGGGGGCGGTGCACGGTCTGGCCGGTCCCCTGGGAGGAATGTTCCCGGCCCCGCACGGGATGATCTGCGCGCGCCTGCTGCCGGTGGTGATGGCGGCCAATGTGCGGGCCATCGAGAGCCGCGCGCCGGAATCGCCGGTGCTCGAGCGCTTCGTTGAAGTAGCACGCCTTCTCACCGGAGATGCGGCAGCCACCCTCCCCGCCGGGCTGGCCTGGCTGGAGGCGTTGGTCGAGGACCTCGGCGTATTGCCCCTGTCGCGTTTCGGTCTCAGCGATCACGACCTTCCGGCGGTCATAACCCAGGCGGAGCAGGCCAGCAGCATGAAGGGCAACCTCATCGCCCTGGACGAGCAGGAACTGACGGCCATCCTTCGCCGGGCGCTTTAGATCCGCTGCCACTCTGAAATGCGAGATCTTCATCGAGAGTTCACGATGGGAGGAATGAAGCTCTCCATCCGAACCGCTCGAGAGGGCTCTGCCCTACCTCGCGGACCTTTCCATCGGCTGTATGAAGGATGTCCTGGGAGTTGCTGAGGGTCCTGTCCAGCCGATTTGGTGTCGGGCTCGATATCTTCGATCTGGGAAGCATGACGATCAGAGACGGCCGGCTTCGAGAAAGCTGTAATAACCGTGCAGGTGGAAGATGAGGTGATCGAGCAGTTCGATGCCCAAGATCTCCCCGGCCTGTTTGAGCTGCCGGGTGATTTTGAGGTCGGCCGGGGACGGCTCCAGTGGCCCCGCCGGATGGTTATGGGCGAGAATGACGCCGGCAGCGCGGTCGGCCACCACATCGGCGAAGACCTCCCGTGGATGCACCGGACTTCGATCCACCAGACCGATGGAAACCACCCGCACGTTGAGCACTTCGTTGGCGCCGTTGACGGTGATGGCCAGGAAATGCTCCTGCTTGCGGTCGGCGAAATGGCGAATGAGGGGGAGCACCTCCGCCGGGGTGCTGATCCTCAGCCCCTCCGGCTTGATGCGCCGCCGCACAAACTCAATGGCCGCAAGAATGAGGGTGGCCTTGGCTTCGCCGATGCCCGCAAAGCCGGTCAGGTCTTCGACCCGAACCTCAATCCCCTTCTCGTCCAGGAGGCGGGCTACCTTGGCGGCCAGGGTCATGACATCCATCCCGGCCGCACCCTTGCCCAGTAGGACTGCGAGCAACTCCTGGTCGCTGAGGGCCTGCGCTCCCCGGGTCAGCAGCTTTTCGCGCGGCCGGTCGTGCTTGGCAAGGGCCTCGATGGGTTTGGTCATCGCTTCACCTCACGCCGCCAGGCTCAAATGATGCCGGATCACCGTGACCGCCATGATATCGAAGATTCCGCCGGTGTCCGTGTATTTCACGTCAGCCAGTTCCTCATAGCGGCCTCGTTCGCTGTAGCTGTCGTTGATCTCGCCCTTCACCTGCAGGCGATAGGCGCTTTCCAGGAAGAGCAGGTCGTGCCGATGAGTGTGAACCGTGGTGCGAATTGCCGGGTCCGCGGCTTTTTCCTCGGTCACTTCCCTGATGAAAAGCGCCTCCTCGTCGCTGATGGCAAACTTCGTGCGAAGATCGGCAATCATTTCGTGCACCGAGACTTTCTTCGGCGTGAGGCCCGGGCCTTTGCCCCCTCCGCCCGGTTTGAGCTTCACCCTGCCGGGACTCCGAACCTCCCCCTGAAACTGCACCGCCGCCTTGATGACTTCGGTTTTGCGGATTAGGGCCATGAGCTCGGAAACCCTACCCTGCTTGATCAGCTGAGGCCCGGTATATTCCGCAAAGACGGCGAATTCCTGCAGCTCGGACGGATAAGTGAAAAAGCAGGTCAGGAAATGGTAGCTCTTCACGAAGCGGGCGAGCAGATAGACGAAAGCTTTCCGCTGTTCGAAAGCGCCAAGCCTTTCCCGAAAGCGCACGCGCAGCCCGTTCACCGTATATTGCGCCTGGGCATCCTGGTGGTCGCGCAGGAGCTTCACCAACCGGCGGGCATCTTCCTGCGTGAAAACACCGGCGGCCAGAATCTCCTCGTACAGCCTCACACACTGCCGCTCGTCCGGTTCTCCCGGCTCGAACGGCGTGCCTTTCCGATATTTGGCAAAAGCCTTGAGAATGGCTTCCGCATTGTTGGTAAAATCTACCACCACGACGTCCGCCTTGCCCTCGTGACAGCGGTTCAGCCGGGAAACCGTCTGGATGGCGGTGCGGTCCAGCACCGGTTTGTCGAGGAACATTCCGGCCAGCAGCGGCTGGTCGAAGCCGGTCTGGAACTTGTTGGCGACCACCATCAGGCGGTAGTCGTCCCCTTCGAAGCGCTCCTCGACGAGTTCACCGGCCTTGAGCCCGTTCACGGCGTGTTCGCTGATCGTGGCGTTGGTCTCGGGGTGAACGAAGTCTGAAAAGGCGAAGAGCACTTGATAAGGGGCCTGCCGTTCCCGCAGCTTTTCCTTGAGGATCTCGAAATAGCGCAGCCCCGCCACCCGGGAGCTGGCCACAATCATCGCCTTGGCGCGGCCGTCGACCAAGACCGCCACGTTCTCTTCGAAGATGCGCAGCATCACTTCGGCTTTGTACTGGATCAGGCCGTCGTCCTTGTAAGCCGCATTCTTGAGCGCCTTGGCCACCACCCCCGCAGAGAAGAGCTTCGCCTCGTCCGGAGTGGGCACCACCGGGCAGTGCAGGTGGTAGAGGGTCTGGTACGAAATGATGCTTGCCGCGACATCCACGATGTAGCCTTCGGCGATGGCTTCCGCCTCGCTGTAGGTGTCGAAGGGCTGGCCGAAAAGCGACACCGTGGCGGGAGCCGGAGTCGCGGTAAAGGCGACGAAAAGCTGATTGCGGTCGTGCTCGCGAATGATCTTCGCGATCTTTTCCTCCTCGTCTTCATCGGGCAGATCGACGTCGGGTTCCTCGCTGCTGCGGAACGGCACCCGGATGGCGGCGCCCATCTTGCCTTCCTGCGACCGGTGCGCCTCATCGATCAGGAACGCCACGCGCAGCTTCTTGAGTTCCTCGTTTTGCAAAATCTTTTCCAGCACCCATTCAAACTTCTGCTGAGTGGTGACGATGATCGATTTGCGTTCCTTGAGGAAGCGCAGGAGGTGGCGCGATTTCCTCGCCAGGCCGACTACGTCCCTGAGGTGCGTGAAGTTTTCGATCTCGTCCTTGATGTTTTGGTCGAGGGCCTTGCGGTCGGTGAGGATGACGATGAGATCGACCAGCTTGTCGTTGCTGCCGGGCTTATAGAGGCTGTGCAGACGGTCGGCCAGCCAGCAGATGGAGAGGGTCTTGCCGCTTCCCGCCGAATGGTGGATGAGGTATTTGCGGCCGATCTCGCCGGTGGCGGTGAAATGCGCCAGGGCGTCGGCGGCCACCTTCCGCACCATGCGGCTCTGATGATAGCGCGGAAAGAGCGTAAAGGCCGGGCGCTCAGGGCGGTCGCCCTCCGCATCCCGCCCGGGCACCCGCACGAGAAAGAAGGAAAGCGCCTCCAGCAGGTGTTCCGGAGAGAGCACCTCGCGATACAGAAACTCCACGGGATATTCCCCGGCCGTGGCGGGGTGGTTGGTGAGGCCCGTGTTGTGCCAGCGGAAATTCTGCTCCCGGCGCGGATCGGTCGCCGCCATGAGGTCACTGGTATCGGCGGCGAGGTAGAGAAAAGGATGCCGGAGGATTCCGTGGCGGTGGTCGCGCGCGGCGAACTGAGTCACCGCATCGTGCACGTTCTGGTTCTTTTCGTGCTTCACCTCGAGGGCCACGATGGGCAGCCCGTTGAGGAAAAAGACGAAATCGATTTCCTGATGGGTCTCGCCGAAGGTGAAGTGCGGCCGGAAGGTGATCCGATTCTCGTGATAAAGGGCATTGGCGACGCTCTCGCTCGACCGGGGCCGGGGATAGAACAGCCGGAATTCCAGGCCGCGGACCTTGAGCCCATGCCGGAGGATCATCCAGAGCGGGGTATGTTCGAGTTCGCGCCGCAGCGCCTTGAAAACCTCCTCCCGCGCATCGGTGCCGTAATCGGTCGCGAGCTTTTCCAGAGCGTCCTGCTGGGTTGCGGTGAGAAAGGCCCAGAGGTGGTCTTCGGCGAGGCCGTGTTCCGGATCCGTGATCTCGGCCTGTTCGAGGGTGGGATAGCCGTGTTCGCGGTGAAGGCAGGAGGCGATGTGCTCCTGAAAGGTCAGTTCGGGTGGTTTCTTCTTCGGCATGGTCAGATCCTCGTGCAACAGCCAACCAGCAACATTTCAGCAACCGCCTGTGTCCTGTGACCTCCGTTAGTACCCTTATTTTTACCCTCTTTTAAGGGTATTATCTCTTTACTCGCCAGCGCGCTCCCGGCCCTCGCCCGAGGCATTCCACCAGCCCTTCCTGATCCAGGTCGCGGAGCACCCTCCTGATCATGTCCCGGCTCACCTGGGGACATTGCCGCTCGACCTCGGTCAGGGTGAATTGACCGGCAAAGGCAAGAACGGCAACCCTCACCTGTTCGGTTTTGGCGCCGCGCGGGCTCTTCAGTTGCCCAACCCTCGCCTCGAACTCCCTGCAGGCAGTCTTGAGGATGAAGAGCAGGTAGTTCACATAAGGCCACGGGTCATGCCTTTCTTCATGCCACCCCCGGGAGCTCTGTTCCAGGGTTTCGTAATACCGCTCCTTACTCTCCTCGATGAGTCGTTCGAAACTGATGTAGCGACCCATTTCATAGCCGAGGTGATAGTTCTGCAAAAGGAGCAGCAGCCGGGAAACCCGCCCGCTACCGTCGCGAAATGGATGGATGCAGAGAAAGTCGAGGTTGAAAGCGGCCATGGCGACCAGGGGATGCACCCAGTGCTCCTGCAGGCAGCGGCTCCACATCTCCATGAGCTGGCCCATGTGTTCGGCAGTAGCCGCGGTGGGCACGGTCTTGAAGCGTATCCGTTCCCGCCCGTCGGGATATCGCTCGATGATATCGCTTTCCCTGTCCTTGTATTGGCCGGCATCCCAGATCTCGCCCCTGGCAAGCCGATGCAATTCCCGGACGGTCTGCTCGGCTACCGGCAAATCAGCCGCCTGACGGTGAATCAGGTCCAAGGCCCTGCGATAGCCGCGCAGCTCTTCCTCGTCCCGGTCGCGAAGCAGGTCCTTTCCGAGAACAATGGCCTTGATCCGGCTCTGATCCACCGTTATGCCCTCGATGCGGTTTGAGGAGACGGCGCTTTCGATCAGAGCATGCTCGCGCAATAACTTGAGCTTCTGGGGAGCCTGCCGGGTGAAAAGCTGCTGCTTCCCCCTGGCCTCTCCCAGGTCCGCCAGGTACCAGGCAGTAACGGCCGGCACGACTTTCGGCAGGGCGGCAAACTGCCGCAAGGTCATCATGGCGATGCGGCTCCCGTGATCTGCCCCCGCTGTACTCGCGCCACGTAAGCCTCCGTCACCCGCTTTTGGCCGGTCCCGCATTCGTGGATGAGGGATTTGCGGTAAGCGAGGAGGGTGGTGATTTGTGCCTGAAGATTGGCGGACAATCTGTCAAATTCTCGATTCCTAGACTCTATCAATTGGCAGACTGCCACCGGTTCTGGCGTCGGGGGGAGAACAAGACAAGTGTTCTTGATCTTTGTCTCGGTAACGACCGGCTGTGCAGTGGTCTTGGCCTGCGCGTTAAATTCGAGGTTCTTCACCAGGCGGTCGAGCTCCGCCTCGGTGCGCCTGGGCTGCCTGGCCCGAATCTCGGCTTTCTTCTCCTCGCGCCATTTGAGCAGCACGCACTCGAGCCGCCGGATCACGATGATGGGCAGCACCACGTTCTGATATTCGTAGGCCTTGAACTTCCCGCGCAACCGCTCGGCCGACTTCCAGATTTCGCCGGCAAGATTGTCCAGCTTGGGCTTATCGAGAGATAGAGTCATCACCGATACCCCTCGTCATGGCTGCCGATATCAAGGAGAATGATTTCCTTCTCGGTGATCAGGATGGCAAGGGTAAGTCGGTAGCGATGGGTGAGACAGCCAGCGTGGCAACCCTCCAGTCGGCCGCTCAGGGGATGCAATTCCAGATGAGGCTGAAACGGGTCTGTTTGCAAATCGCCGAGCACCTTCGCAAATCGTGGCTTCAAGTCAGGATGCTTCTTGAAGAATTTGCGGGCCTGACGGAGAAACTGATGCGGGCTGACGATGGTGTACACTATTCGGGCTCGTCCGCATCAAGGGCTTTGAGCAAGTCCTCCGCAGTTCTGAAGGTTGACACTCTACCGCTCTCAACATCTTCCAGAGACGCGCGGAGTCGGGCATAGTAAGCCTCTTTCTCCGCTGCGATCAGTTCCTGATAGCGCTCTTCGGAAAGTACCACATACCGGGGCAGGTTGTTGCGGATCACGTGGACATCCCCCTTGGCAAGAAGTCCATCCACCGCCGCAATACCCCGCCGCTTGATCTCCTGCGCAGGTATGATATTCATTTTGCGACTCCTTTCGATACTGAATAGGATACCTGCAATGCTATCAAAAGAAGGACCTTTTGCCAAGGAACTCCTGGCAGGCCGGGCAGCGAAATGAGAAGTGGGTTCCCTTACCCCTGTGACGTGTCAGGGAGCAGTTGCGTCAAATAAAAGTGAAAGACTGCTGACGAGCTATTTCTATTGCGAAGGGAAAGAGCCGCCCTTCGGACCCGAACGGTCGTTTCAAGTCACGCTTTACGATGGCTTCAGGAATTGCCCGCATCCACACCCTATCCCCATTCTTCCTTCATATTTTCCACATTATTTTGAGCTACCCATAAGGGGAACTCGGCAGGTACCCAAGCAGGGCCGAGGCCAAGCCCTGGGAAGCAAGGGAGCCTGCACTCCCCGCCCAGCGAGGGATACCAAACCGGATGAACAGCTGTGATTCAGGTTGGTGACCCACGGGGCACCACTTCCATGCACAAAGGAGAAACCCATGAAGGTGTCGTTTTCCTCTTTAATCCTCGCGGTGGTGGCGGTTTGCTGCCTCGCCGTCCCAAGTCAACCGGCCGAGGGGGCAACAACCCCCAGACTCACCGCCTCTGCCACCCTTCGCTTTGGCGCGGTGGTGCTGGGTGACGCCTCATCAAGAGATCTGACGATCAAAAACCGGGGCAAGGCGGAGCTCGTGGTGAGCACGCCGGTGGTATCGGACGCGGAGTTCACCGTTGTGACCAACACCTGTAGCACGGTTGCTCCAGGAAGTTCGTGCGTCATGACCATCGCCTTCACGCCTTCCGCCTATACGGCCAACGCGAAGACCGCTACCCTCATCATCCCTTCCAATGATCCTGAGTCCCCCAAAATGGTGACCCTCAAAGGTTCCTGTCCCCGGCCCAATATCACCGGGCTGCGCGACGTCCTCAATTTCGGCAGCAAAAAGACGGGCGGTTCCTATGCAAAGAAGATGACCATCGGCAACCGGAGAAAACCTCTCCTTGCCATGAGCTCCTTCGAGGTGAGCAATGATGACGAGGAGAGCCATGACTTTTCGCTTTCCGACGACACCACCTGTGACGATGCCTCCCTGGCAAAGGGCGAGACCTGCGAGATCTGGGTTTACTTCAAACCTTCCAGTCCCGGAGAGAAGAGCGGCAGCCTCACCTTCTCCTACAATGACCAGACAGGAGCCATCCAGACCGCTACCGTTCGCCTGGAGGGCACGGGAGTGGGATCTCCCGTGGATTCGCCGCCGGCCATCAATTCCTTCAGCGCCCTGCCGGTTGCTGTCACCCTGGGGGGCAGCACCACCCTCTCATGGAACGTGACCAATGCCACCTCTTTGAGCATCGACCAGGGGGTGGGGACCGTCACCGGCACTTCCATCACGGTCACCCCCACGACGAAGGGGAAAATCACCTACACGCTCACGGCGGCCAACTCGTACGGAACCAGCACCGCCACCACGACGGTCACCGTCTCTTCCAACACCACCGATGCGATCGATCCTTCCCCCTTTGCCGTTTCCGTGGCAGAAACCGCCGGCACCTACGATCCAGCGGATATCGCAGCCAATACCGTGTTTGACCATACGGTCATGATCGACTTCACTGCCAATACGGCCCGGCTGTCGACCGGGACCGCTCAGGAGATCAGCTCAGACGGCGTAACCCTGGTTACGGACGGCAGCAACAGCCTCATTGTGGCAAAGACTACGTACGGCCTCACCATCACTTCGACGCTCGATGCTGCAATCAACTACCGCCTTTCGGGAGTGCTCAACGGTACGCTGACGGTTTCAAATGAGAGCACCTGCGAGCTCTACCTCAATGGTGTGACCATCAACGGCTCTTCGGGACCCGCTCTCAATCTCACTTCCTCCCGGAAGGTCTTTATCGTCACGGCGCCCGGCACGGTCAATACGCTGACCGATCAAGCGAGTCGCAGCGGGATGACCATGAAAGCCGCTCTTTACGGCAAGGGGCCGCTGGTCTTCAGCGGCGACGGAACGCTTTCCGTGACCGGGAATTACAAACATGCGATTTTCAGCAACGACTACATCCGGGTGCGTGGCGGCACCCTAAACGTCGCGGTTACGGCCAGGGACGCAATCCGCTCCATCAACGGCTTCATCTTTGATGACGGAGCGCTGACGATCAACGCCACGGGAACCACCATCGACGAGGAAAGCAAAGGCATCAAGGTCGAAGGCTCGGACGAAGCGGCCTCCAATGGCGCCGGCAAGGGCTGCATCGTGATCAACGGCGGCTACCTCACCATCACCTCCGTGGGCAAGGCCATCACCGCGGCGTGGGATATTGACGAGGATCCAACCACGTCGGTCACCACCGACGATCCGTCACCGTATGTGGAAATCAATAATGGGATTATCACCATCGTCACGACGGGAACTCCCTACGAATACGTAGCGGGTGGAACCGTGGTCAGCTGCAGTCCCGAGGGGATCGAAGCCAAATCCGATCTCGTCATTAATAGCGGCTATTTCAATATCAGAACTACCGATGATGCGCTCAATGCGGGCACCTCGATCACCATCAATGGCGGCTTCATCTATGCTGCAGCCTCGGCCAACGACGCCATCGACTCCAACGGCGTCATGACGATCACCGGCGGCGTGACGGTTGCCATCGGCGCCCGCGTTCCGGAAAGTGCCTTCGACTGCGATCAGAATACCTTCGCGGTCACCGGCGGAACGTTCGTCGGGATCGCCGGGGCGACCAGCATGCCCACGGCCAGCGCCTCCACGCAGAACTCCGTCATTCTTGGAAGCCGGCCGGCCGGAACAACCATGGCCCTTAAAGCCAGCGACGGCCTTGTCGCCTTCGCGTTCACGATTCCCCAATCCTACCTGACCATATTGTTCTCCTCGCCCGAAATTGAAACCGGAACCACCTACACGATCTATACCGGCGGCACCGCCTCAGCCGACTACGCTTTCAACGGCCTCTATCTGGGCGGCATGAGCTATTCCGGGGGAACGGCCGGCACCAGTTTTACGGTATCAAAGTCGGTGACCGATCTTTCCAGATGATCCCTTTTGAGGGTTTGGGGCCAGGTCTTGCATCACCAGGACCTGGCCCCGGGATCTTCCTGATGACTCACTGATGTGACCCGCGGTTCAGGAATCTGCCCTTCATCCCCCTTCGGTTCAGCCGCGCCTACTTCTTATCCCGAATCGTAACCACGGCCTCCCTGTTGCGGCCAACCTCGTATCGTCCACCCGCGGTCAAGCGCACCTTCACCGTTTCCCTGCCTTCCTTCAGGGCGTCGCCGAGGGGCACGACCCTGACCGCCACCGACTTGACCCCGGCGGGCATGGTGACCGTCCCGGTCAGCAGCCGGTAGTCTGTGCCGTTCTTGGCGGTGCCGCTCACCCTGTACCGGACTTCAAGCGCCTCGACGCTTGGACCGGAGCGGTGGAAGGTGAAGGCACCCGGCTTCTTGCCGACTTCCGAGACGAAGGCCTCCGAGGCAACCACCTCTACGGTCGGCAGGTAAGAGGCGAGTCCGAAAATTCATAGGTCATGCCGGCGTTACTCGAGCTGCCCTGGCAAAAGACCAATGAAAACTGTCGTAACGTCGATCCTGTGCTAAAGTGATCCCCGCTTGAGACAACCCTCTTTTGATATGCTGGCCGCGATGGGAATGCTCGGCAAGGCCTTCGGGACTCCGAACCTCGAGAGCCTTCCCTGCTGTATCCGCCGGGACCACAGCCAACGGCTGCAACCTGCGGGAGAGTACCAACAAACGACGATGCCGGGAGAACGCCATGACCCCAAAAGCAAAAACCTGCTGGCTGGCAATGCTTGTTATGGCCCTCATGCTGCCGCTGGCTGCGGCGGACTCGCCGCCGCTTCCCGATGGCTTTGTTGACCTGCAGGAGTTCATCCCCTCACTCAGGCTCGAACTGCGCTATTGCAGCGACAACAACTTTACCGGCAGGCCGGTTGCCGGCTACCTGAAGCCCCGGGGAATTGCAACCAGAGAGGCCGCGGCAGCGCTGAAGAAGGTGCAGGATGAGCTTCTCCCTTTCGGGTTGGGGGTCAAGGTCTTTGATGCCTACCGACCCCAGCGCGCGGTCGACAGCTTCGTCCGATGGGCTGAGAACCGGGAGGACACCTTGGCCAAGGCCCGGTATTATCCGGACGTCGCCAAGCGGGACCTCTTTAGACAAGGCTATATTGCGGACCGGTCCAGCCATTCCCGGGGGAGCACCGTGGACCTGACCATCATCGAATTGTCGTCGGGTGCCGAACTGGATATGGGAAGCCCATTTGATTTCTTCGGCCCCATCTCATGGCCCGCCAGCACCCTGGTTTCACCCTCCCAGCGCGCGAACCGCTTGCTCCTGAGAACGCTCATGGTGAAGCACGGATTCAATCCTTATGCTCAGGAATGGTGGCATTTCACGCTCGCGTCTGAGCCATATCCCGCGACCTATTTCGATTTCCCGGTAAAGTGAAGGGGTTTCAGCAGACCGCCTTTTGAGCCATATCAAGGGCCAGCTTCAAGTCCGCTATGCGGTAGGGCTTGTGCAGAAACGCCTGGGGTTGCTCCGCACGGAGACCCTGCATCGCCTGAGCCTCGTCGTAACCGCTGGCGATGACTACCGGGATATCCGGACGCAGCCTTCTGAGGGCCGCCAGCGTCTCCCAGCCGTCCATCCGGGGCATGGCCAGATCAAGAAGGACGAGACTGATGGATTCCTTCCCAGCCCTGAATGCGTCCACCGCCTCCACCCCGTCACAGGCCTCAATCACCCGGTAACCGAGTTCCTCCAGTTGGGCCTGGGCGAGCCCCCGAATCATCGGGTCATCGTCTGCCACGAGCACCAGCGCTGGGCTCTCAAGACCCGTGGAGACTCGCGACTCCTCGAGAAAGGACGGGAGTATTTCCTGGTCCAAGATGGGAAAGATCAGTCGAAAGGTTGTGCCCCGGCCCGGTTCGCTCTCAACCGCGATTGCTCCTCCAAACGAGCGAACCAGTCCCAGCGCTACCGGCATTCCCAACCCCCGGCCGGTGAACTTGGTGGTGAAAAATGGATCGAAAATACGCTCCCGGGTTTCTGCGTCCATGCCGCAGCCCGTGTCGGCAACCGAGAGACAGGCATAGCGGTCTGCCTTGGGATCCCAGTCCAAGGGAAAGAACCTCGTCGCCTCGATTTCACCCGCCGCCATCATCCCAGTGGCCACGGTGATTTCCCCTTCACGGTCGCCGATGGCCTCGATGGCGTTGGAGACCAGGTTGGTCAGAACCTGTCTGATGTGCACCTCATCCGCCTGGATGAACGGCCCCCTGAACGGTAGCTCACTTCTCAGATAGACATTTTTCGGCAGCGAGGGAACGAACACAGGGAGTACCCCCTTGGCTGCTTCGGCAAGATCGACCGGCTCAGTCTTCCCGGGTACCTGACCGAGATAGGCGAGCATCAGCCGACTGATTTCGGATGCTCGACGAGAGGCTTCCTTGGCCTTCGCCACAAATGAACGAGCTCTATTCTCCCGGGGTACTTCGCCCAGGGCCAGCTCCAGGTATCCCGTTATCGCTTGAAGGAGGTTATTGAAGTGGTGGGAGATGCCCCCGGCCATCCGGCTCAGGCTTTCCGCCCTCCAGACCTGGTGCTTGTGCTGTTCGATGAGAAGACGATCGTCCTGGATTTGCCTGGATTCCGTGATGTCCAAGGAAGTCCCCACAAACCGAAGAGGACAACCTTGGGCGTCCCGGTGCGTCACTTTGCCCTTGTCCAGCACCCACACCCATCCACCGGCTTTGGTGAGGAATCGGTGTTCGGTCTCGTAATAGGGGGTGTGGCCCAGCAGGTGCGCGTTGAGAACCTCCATGACATGGGCCAGGTCATCGGGGTGGATCAGCTTTTCCCGGGTACGCACCTGGGATTCGAGCGTGTCGCGGGAATAGCCCAGCATTTCGGCCCAGCGATCATTGAAGCTGACTTCGCCGGTGACCACATTCCAGTCCCACATGCCCAGGTCTGCACCCATGAGCGCCAATTTGAATCTTTCTTCGCTTTCCCGCAGCTGGTGCTCGGTTCGGGTGCGCTCAGCCAACTCGTCCTGGACGGCGCGAAATAGCCAGGCGTTCTCCAAGGCTGCCGAGGTCTGGGCAGCGTAGAGGACGGCCACTTGCATCGTGCCGGGAGTGAACGGCGCTGTCGAAAAGCGCATGGCATAGAGCAGTCCGTGAAGACACTCCTCTCGGCCGATCGGGACGGCCAGGAGGGCCCGTACCGGCAGATCGGCCGGCAGCTCCAGGGGAAGCGTTTCGACGGCGGCGTGTAAGTCGGGCGTGCTGAAAGGCTTGAAGCTCGCAAAAGAGGAGTCCGTCAGGAGATGCTCCGCGATACGGCTCCAAGTGTTGTTCCACCTGGAATCGAGGCCGAACTGGGCGACAGCGCGCGGGGTGGCGCCTGGGTCCTTCAGTACCAGTACCGCCGCGTCAGCTCCCGCGAGCGCGGGGAGCATGGTCACCGTCTCGGTACAGATTGACGCCTCGTCGAGAGTGCGGGCGGTCTTGCGACCGCTCTGAACGATCTGCTCCAGCTGGACGCTGCGCTGAGTCTGTTCGAGGGCCAGGCCAATCCGGTGAGCCATGGCCACCAGGAGAGCAACGTCGGCATGAGCAAACGGAGTCGGATGGCAGCGGGCCAGAATCAGCGCACCAGTTGCGGAGTGGCTGCCGACCACCGGAACCCATGCGGCCGTTTCCGTGCCCAGCTCCCGAAACTGGGGCTCCACCGCGGGATCGAGGCTGACTTCCGTCTTCACCACAGGCGCCCTGGTTGTCATCGCGGTAGTCACATACCCATCGTCGGCGCCTGACATTGGCAGCCCTATCATATCCTCGGGCAGACCGATGGCCGCGAGGGGGGAAAAGGTTCCCGATCTCGCCGGGTCCACGAGAACCACGATGTCGGCCGCGAACAGTTCGGAAAGGGTCGCAAGCACGCGATCGAGCATCAGTGCAAAAGGAGCAGGCTCGCTCAGAATGGTGAACAACCGGGTGAGGCGGCTGGTGTCACGAAACGCGGCCTGAAGGGCCTTGACCGGCGCATCATGCGCGGCCCCCGGGCGGGGGACGTTGTTTCCACCTGTCATGAGCCGATTCCTGTTTTCGTTGAGGTCAGGCTTCACAATCTCTCGGACTCCTATAGGGCCAGGGCCGTCAGTGTCGCGTTATGGGTGCCAAGCACCCCCACGGACCGCGCGAACTCCCCGCAGCAGTAGAAACCAAAGACTGGTATGGTGCCTGCCGTCGCTTGCAGACGCTCAGCCTCCTCCGCAACCCGCTCGCCGAAAATGAGTTTTCGGGCCGCGCAGCTGAAGACCAGCAGCGCTGACGCACCGGAATGCGCCTCGAGAGCAGCGCCGGCAACTCCTTCCACGATATCGAGCAACGTGTCGGCGGTCCCGCTCATCACTTGCACGACGCTCCCGGGGGGTGGGACGCAACCCTGGATCTTCAGCGTCCCTTGGTCGGTCTTGGAGCGAGCGAGACGGATCACATTCGACCCGTCCGCCTGAAGCAGGCCGAATGGATGGTAGATGGAGGTGCTCCAGAACTCATCGGTACTGAGCTGTCCGGGCGCCAGGCCTAGTTGCTCCTCGTAGGCCAGGGCCGCCGGGCGCCCACCAAGCTCGATGATTTCCGTTCCCTCCGCACGGGTGACCAGCATGGGAAGCCCGATCGGCTCCCAACCGTGCCCGGTGACAACGTGCAGCGGCGCCTCGCTGCCAATCCAAAGCGCCACCGTGCCCTCGGCGACGACCTTCTCGTTATGGAACACGAACGTCTCCAGGAACTGCAGTTCGTCGATCGCGGCGCCTCCGGCTATGGGCGTCCTGGGACCGGTGATGCGATAGATCCCCTGCACGAGTTCCTGGAGGTTTCCAGACAGGCAATCCGAGAATAGCAGCACGGCGGAATGGGGCGTAGGACCTGCCGCGGCACGACTCGCCCGGGCGATCTCCTGGCCAGCCCGATCAAGGTTTCCCCGGATGTGGCTGGCCGATGCCACCCCAAACCGGTACCCTCCGGCGGTGAGAACCAGCACACTGACCCCGGCACCAAACTCCATGTGTTCTCCCTGGACGATTTGGCCGGCGGTCGTGGCTCCGGTCAGGACTGCCGCGCCCGTGACGGATCGGATGCCTGCAAGCAATTCCGGAAGATTGTACCGGTGAGTAGTGAAGACGATAACGAGTGCCGGCGGCTCACCAGCAAGGGCTGCAACCGCTGTGCGCGCAGCCTCCTGTCCTGCCTCCAGAGACTCCTGCGCCCGGCTCACACCAATTCCCGCACGTACTATCATTGATAATGGTTCCTCTGTTGTGCCATCGTTTGCAGATTGGCAACCTTTTCCACCGGCTATTCCAGCAGCAATCTGCGCCAATACCGTTGCCGCCAGCCGAGCTGAAGCCCGGCCGCTCAGGTTGCAGCGAAGAGCCCACGGCAACCACCACGGGTGCCACACGCTCGCGGGTCTGCTGATTATACACCAGGGAATCGGGAAAGGACCCATTCCCGGCCAAGAAAATCCGGCCGTGAGCGACGCGAGCATGCTGGAGCAACCCGGGCAGCAGGCGGCGCCGGTTGCCAGTGGCGAGGAGGCATGCGCTTCCCTCAATCACGATTTCCGCTAAAGGTATCGGGCATTCTGAGCGTCACAGGGAGGGGCGACTGAACCCCGGCGAAGCCTCGGGCCGGGAGAATCCCTCCGAAAAGAAGGCTATGTTGCGGACAGGTCCAGCCATTACCGGCGGAGCACCGAGGACCTGACCATCATCGAACTGTCGTCGGGTGCCGAACTGGATATGGGGAGCCCATTTGATTTCTTCGGCCCCATCTCATGGCCCGCCAGCACCCTGGTTTCACCCTCCCAGCGGGCGAACCGCTTGCTCCTGAGAACGCTCATGGTGAAGCACGGATTCAATCCTTATGCTCAGGAATGGTGGCATTTCACGCTCGCGTCTGAGCCTTATCCCGCGACCTATTTCGATTTCCCGGTAGAGTGAAGGGGTTTCAGAGGCAAATGACAAGTCTCTCTCAGAGTGATCGGCAACCTTCCTGCTGACGACACACCTCCCTTTCATCTTGACAAATGTCTTACAATTCGGCTTTCTGATGCCGCTGATCAAGCACTGTAAGGAGCGACCCACTCCTTCTTCCACACAGGCTAGGCAACCGACCCTGAATCGTAATTCAGAGCGGGGGTTCCGCGAGTCTGGCAGGAAACGGCAGCTTCTGAGGTACCAGAGCCTATTGGGTGTTAATCCTGCCCGGCGAGGCCGAATCATGAGTGAAAGCGAAGGGTTTTGTCAGTCATCGAGCCATTGTGAGAGTGAGGTGGGTATGGCTGGACGAGAGCCGGCCGATGGGGTTGGGCTTCAAGCCGATCGGCTCCGCGCCCTTGTGGAATCACCAGTGACAGCCTGGTTTCTGGCAGACCGCGAGCGCTTTCTTGATTTCAATCACGGTTTCGAGTTGCTGACGGGATACGGCCGCACCGAACTGGCGGCTCTTGCACCAACCCGTTTGTTTCGCCACCAATGGTCCCGCCATCCCTCGCCCACCGATGGCGAACCCCTTTTGCACTCCCCTTTGGCAATGGGGGGCCAGGGGGAGCTTCCATTCCCAACGGGCGGATGGAGTGAGGTGGCGGACAGCCTGCTGACTTTGTGTACCACGGGTGAGATACCTGCGAGTAGGGAAGCCCCCTCCTACAGCTTCGAGACCCGGATCACCACCATAGTTGGCACCGAGAGATGGGTAGCGGTCAAGGCAGCTCCGTTCGCCTACGCCGACAGGCAGGCGTTCCTGGCCCAGGCGGTCGACATCACCGGGTACAAGGAGCGGGAAGAGGCCCTTCGACGCAGCGAGATGCGGTACAGGAAGGTTTTTGAGTTTGCGCCGGATGCCATATTCATCCATGATACGGAAGGCAGAGGCCTCGATGGTAATCCGGAAGCATTCAATTTGCTGGGCGGTTCCCCACAACAAGACAAGGCTCCTGATTTGTTAACGGTCACCGAAACGTGGCATGAAGAAGACAAGGCTCGATTTCCGGAGATTCAGAAGCAGACGCTGGAACGCGGTGAGTTTCGGGGGGAAATGCGAGCGTACAAGAAGGATGGCCGAATCATTGATATCGAGACCCGCGTGAAGGTGGCGGACATTGGGAGTGAAACGCTGGTGATTGCCATCACCCGCGACATCAGCGAGCGCAAGCGAATGGAGGAGCAGATCCGCAATTCCCTTCAAGAGAAGGAAATGTTGCTGAGGGAAATCCACCACCGGGTGAAGAACAACATGCAGATCATCTCCACGCTGCTCAAGCTCCAACTCCGGAATGCCCACGACGAGAAGACCCGGGCGCTCTTCCGCGAGAGCCAGAACCGTATTCTTTCCATGGCTATGATCCATGAGAAGCTCTACCAGTCCGAAGGGCTCCATAAGATCAACCTCAATGATTACATCGGAGATCTGGCCGAAGAAGCCCTGGCCTCGTTTGGCACGGACGGCGCCGCCGTTGCCCTCCGCAAGGAGGTCGAAGACATTGTCGTGGGGATGGATGCGGCCATCCCCTGCGGCCTCATCGTCATCGAACTCCTCTCCAACGCCCTCAAGTACGCCTTCCCTGACAAGCGGCCGGGCGAGATCGTCATCGCCCTCCACGCCATCGGTAGCAACCGCTATCAGCTCACGGTGAGCGACAATGGCGTGGGCCTGCCTCCGCACCTGGACATCGGCGGACTCAAGTCACTGGGCCTGCGCCTGGTTTCCGATCTGGCCCGATATCAGCTGGAAGGGGAAATGGAACTTCTAAATGAAGGAGGAACAACGGTTCATGTTCGTTTCCAGGAACGCCTGCCCGCGGAGGAACCTCGATATGCCTGAGGGGCGCATTTTTATCGTTGAGGACGAAATCGTCATCGTTCGCGGCCTGGAGGAGGCCCTTGGAAAGCTCGGCTACACCGTCTGCGGGTTTGCCTTTGCCGCCGAGGAAGCTCTGCCAATGATTGAACGGGCAGGGCCGGACCTGGTGCTGGTGGATATCTTTCTGCGCGGCCGGATGGACGGGATCGAACTCGCCCGAGTGCTCATAACCCGGTTTCAGATCCCCATCATTTACATCACCGCCTATTCCAATCGGGAAGTGCTGGAAAGAGCGAAGCTCACCGACCCCTTCGGCTATATTGTCAAACCCTTCCGGGAAAGACAGCTGAAGGTCAATATTGAGCTCGCCCTGGAAAGAGCCAGCCGCGAGAAACGCCGCAGAGCGGTGATGGCAGAGTACCTCAGTGTGAACGAAGAACTCGAGCGGAACATCCAGGATCACGCCGAAGATCTTTGGGCTTTGCTCGAGAAGCACCAGCAGATGGAACGGGAAGTCGCCTATTACCAGCGCATGACCGATGACCTCCGCCACGAACTGGCGAACCTCAACAGTGCTCTCCGCATCCTGACCCAGCATATGGAGAAGACGCGGGACGATGTCGAACTGGAGATGTCCGCAACGATCCGGGTCAAGATCCTTCCCATCCTCCGGCAACTCGAAACCGATCCCTGCCTGGAGAAGTGCCGAACGGAACTCGATATGCTCAAGCTGCACCTCCACCAGCTCACTTCCGGGCTTGGCCGGGATGATTTCTGGCACTCCGCCCTTTCCACCACGGAACTACGCATTGCCAGCCTGATCAGAAAGGGCTGCACGAGCGAGGAAATCGCCGAACGTCTGCACGTTGCCGTGGATACCGTCAAGACCCACCGCAAGCACATCCGCCGCAAACTGAACCTGCAGCAAAGCTCCGTCAGCCTCTCCACCTTCCTCAGGGACCAGACGGAAGTTGCCGTCGCTGGCCGGAATGGATTTTGAGCTCAAATCCTTTGCCCGTTGCCCACCGCGCGAGGCTCGACCCGCCGGAACCCCGTTTCCCGCAAGGCAGTGTGCACTCCCTGGACCGATAATATTCCTTGCTTTAGCATGGGGGGGCTGAGCCTGCCGCCAGCGCTTGGGTAATCGACTACCGATTTTGTACCCCTCAACAATCCCCCTTTACACCCGGTTGGCCATGTCGCAAGATCCGCATCATCTGGGTTACCGGTTGCCGTATTATCATCTCACATTGACAGACAAGCATAGGTGTAAACGCGTTTCTACAGGGAGGAAGGGATGAAAAGTATTTCGGGTCGACTCGTTTTTCTTTGTGCTCTGCTTGCCATAATCGTGCTGGCCCCGGTAGGCGCCCGAGCCGGCTGGGAGCCTTATGACGGATTTGATTCAGGAACCACGTTCAATTCGGATCTGTGGAAGGTGGACGTGTCGGGGCAGGGCAACAGTGTGTCGGTGGTCAATAAACAGGCCAAATTTGTCTTGGTTGATCCCACCGGCGCAGTCAGACTGCGATTTAACAACCCGGAATCCATCAAGGGTGTTCGGGCCAAAGTCAAAGTGGCAACATCCTCGGGTGACTTCAGTGCTCGAATCGTCGGTCGGGTGGCCATGACACCAGGCGGAGATATCATTAGTCAGGGGATTCAGGCAAGACCGCAATCCCAAGCGTTCCGAACATTTGTAGAGGTAGACAACCCGAGTGGCAATACCCTGTACACCCTCTTCGAAAACTATTTCAAAAACCCCATCACCATAGCCGGGAAATGGTTCACGATGACAATGAACTCTCCTAATCCCAAAACGTACACTTTCTCCGTTACGGGACAGGGTAGCTGCAGCTACAAACCAACAGCCACCTTTGTCGAGGGAGGAAAGACCTTTCTGTACATCGGCATCAAGAGCCCCCACGGCGAAGCCACTGGCACGGCCTACTTTGACGATATCTATGTCCTCCGATGATCTTGTTCGCAAGGCTGCACAAGGCAGAGCTGCTGGGCCTTGTTTGGTCAGGCCAAGCCAAGGCCTCGCTTGGCTGGTGAATTGCCCGGAGATCATGCCCGAGTTCCGGCTTAAATGTGCATTTTCAAGGAGGTAATTGCACTTTTTGGAGGTATCCATCGGAGACGGACTGAACACTCCCATCGAGGGATGCGCGAAGGCTCTCGTGTGGTGAAATGGCAGCCTGTTTCCACCAAGCAGGCTCAGAGGGATGCGAAAAAACTATACTCGTTGAGGGTGAGATCTTGCGTTTTGTGAGGGTCTTCTGGATTCCGGCTAAAAGACTGCCGGAATGACGGCAGAAGCCATATCAAGGTTCGTCATGCCGGCGAAAGCCGGTATCCAGGGTACTTATGAAAACGATACTTCTCAACCTCAACGAGTATAGCTGCCGCGGGACTTGGCGGTAACGCGCAAGAACTGTTGGACCTCGTTCGGGAACTCACCTCCTGGTACCGTAAGTGGCGACGGGGTCGGGCCGAGGCAATCCAATTTGACGGAAAGAATCCTGCATGCTCACAGGTGGGTTTCCGCAAGTGTAAGAAAAACCTGACTTGTGTCGGAGAATCTTACACTTTCATGATCTTGGCTAGATGCTTATCCAGAGCTTATTTGCAACTATTCATCCCAGTGACACTGTCGGAAATCTTAACGATACGTCGCTTCAAGGCCATCCCACAAGCGATCCTCAGCAAACATAACCATATGATTGTACATCTCATAATGTATCTGGCACGCAATGTGCTGATAAATGCGCGGAATTCAGCGGTGGGATTCCGAATACGGATCGGTCGTTCGTTATCAGTCAGCCTTACCCATTCGAAAAGGAGACATCATGTGTAGAAAAGTTCTAATCTTGCTCCTGGCCTGCCTTGTGACCATCAGCTATGCGGCTGCGGAAGCGTTGTGTTTCAGTCCCATTCATGTAAACCCCAAGACCGGCAAGGACCTCCCGACCTATGGCAAGACGGCCAAGAAACCGGTTAAAAGTATTCAATATGCCCTCTCCTTGGCGGACGGGAATACCACCATTCTGTGCGCCGCAAATGCAGTATTCAATGAATCCGTCGTCATAGACAAACACCAGATCACGCTCAAGGCAAAGAACCCCAGCCTGCCACCGACCATCAACGGCTCTGAGTCGAGCCCCGTCATCAGCATCAAGGGCCCCGTCAGGGCAACTATTCAAGACTTCATCATTCAAAACGGGACCATCGGCGTCTCTTGTGATTCCGCCCGGCTGGAATTGAGTGGCAGCACTGTAAGAAACACTGGCAGGGGAATCGACGCCGAGGCCTGTAACATCGTGCTCAGCAGCAGTACGATCTCGACCAACACCGAGTACGGGATGTATTTGCGACGCACCTCCACCGGCGAAATCGAGAACACCCAGTTTTCAGACAATCTGAGCCGGGCCCTGTACATAAAAGGAAACTCCCAAGCAAGCATTCTTGGGAGCAAATTCCTGAACAACGGCGAGCGGGGGATTCATTGCAACTACACGTCCTCCGTGCAGATTGAAGACTCTGAGATCTCTGGGAACGCGGGCGATGGAATAGTTATTGCCAACAACTCCTCCGGGTATTTGGGTTGGGAGATCGGGACGGTGATTTCGGGGAACGGCAAAGCGGGGGTGCAAATCAGCGGTAGCAGTTCCCTGTCAGCAGAAAAAGTCACCATCCAGGGCAACGGTAGCTGGGGCGCTGTGGTGGGGCAGGAAAGCTCGTTCATCCTGGAAGGGGGAACGATTAACAATAATGGCAATGATGGGGTATTGGCCTTTGCTCACAGCATCTTCTATCTCAACACCGGCACCATCGACCACAATACGGGGGACGGGATCGAGGTTCAGGAGGGTTCGGTGGTTCGCTTCTACGCTGCGAGTGGCTGTTCGGTCACCGAAAATGGCGGCTACGGCATCCGCTGCGGGCAGGGTGGCAATGCGTGGAGCAGCCCCGCCAGCCTGGCCGACAACACCCTGGGTGCATGCTTCGCCTGTTCCGGGATTTGCCCATAGACCCAAACTTGCCGCCATGTTCCCGGCCGGTTCACAGGATGAAATGGTGGCAGGAGGTGGTTTTCGAGTTGATCGCAAATGGGTGAATCAGAGGTAGACGTATCTTGTTAATGTCACTTGTAAAGTCTTGGGAACTGCCGTAAGAAGGGACCCGACGGGTATGAGAGCAGGTGGGCGATTTGCCCGCGAGCTTCGTAGTCTGGTTCGAAAGCTGAAGGCCCCTCCGACACAGGGAGGGGCTTTCACATGAAGGGCCTGAATGCTGCATGTGATTGACCAGGGTAGAAGGCCATTGCAAAGGAGAATGCTTTGGAAAAAGCGGGAGACCGTGTTCATGAGGTCTTATCAGTAGGGATTCCAGCGGTTGCTGATACCCAACCCAGATTTATCGTCCTTCTTTCGGTGGTACTGATCCTGCTTTGTGTCCAATGGCCGAATTCGGCCCATGCGCAATGGAGCAGAATCGGTCCCGAAGGCGGCTACATCAAATGCCTCGCCATCGACCCACAAAACACGCAGACCATCTACGCGGGAAGTTCTGATACCTGGTCTGGTGTATTCAAGAGCACGAATGGGGGTGTCAGCTGGACCCAGGTCAACTCGGGGCTGGCGGCGGGCACGCAGATCCGTTCCCTCGCCGTCGACCCTCAAAACACGGACATTATTTATGCTGGAACCGGAAGGCATCCCTGGGGTGTGTATAAGAGCACGAACGGCGGAGCCAACTGGACCCAGCTCAGCTCCGGGCTGCCGAGCGTAGACGTCTATGCTCTGGCCATAGATTCTCAGAATACTCAGACCATCTATGCCGGAACCTATGACGGGGTATTCAAGAGTACGGACAGCGGCACCAGCTGGGTCCCCATCAACTCCGGTTTGACCGGCATCCAGACCTATTCACTCGCCATTGACCCTCACAACGCTCAGATCATCTATGCGGGGACTTCTGGCATTTCCGGGGCTTCAGCGGGTGTCTTCAAGACCACGAACGGCGGAGTCAGCTGGATCCAGCTCAATTCCGGGCTGACGAGCCCCAGCGCCAATTTCGTCGCCATCGACCCGCAAGACCCTCAGACCATCTATGCCGGCACCTACCTCGGGGTGTTCAAGAGCACCAACGGTGGAGCCGGCTGGATCCAGCTCAATTCCGGGCTGACGAGCCCCAGTGTCCATACTCTCGCAATTGATCCCCTCGACCCCCAAACGGTTTATGCGGGAACCTATGACGGGGTATTCAAGAGTACGAACGGCGGCGGCAGCTGGACCCAGCTAAACTCCGGCCTGGCAAGTGCTTATGTCTATTCCCTCGCCGTCGACCCACAAAACACTCAGACCATCTATGCGGGCACGTCAGGATATTTTCAGGGCACACTCAGTTCCGCCGGGGGAGTATTCAAGAGCACCAACGGCGGCTCGAGCTGGAACCAAGCCAACTCGGGGCTCAAGATCCATGTCTATTCTCTTGCCGTCGACCCTCAAGATACTCAAACCATCTATGCGGGCACCATGGACAACGGTGTCTTCAAGAGTTCGAATGCCGGTTTAAGCTGGAGTCTGATCAACGGAGAGTACGATCACTTCAGCACTCTCGCCATTGATCCCGAAAACACCCAGACGATCTACGCGGGAACCAACGGCTGGGGTATTTTCAAGAGTACGAATGGGGGCACGAGCTGGAGTTGGATGGTTTCAGGGTTGCCCAGCCACTACGGCGTCTTCCCGCTCGTCTGGACCCTTGCCGTCGACCCTCAAGACACCCAAACCATCTATGCAGGATCTTATGAAAGTCTCAATGGCGGCGGCGTGTACAAGAGCTCAAACGGCGGCGCAAGCTGGGTCGAAATCAACGTAGGGCTCCCAAGCAGAGATGTCCGTTCTCTCGCCATTGACCCGGAGAACACTCAGATCATCTACGCTGGAACCTCACAGGATGGTTTATACAAGAGCATGAACGGCGGCACGAGTTGGAGCCCGTGCAACTCGGGTCTCGGGAGTGCCTTTGTCGAGTCCGTCGTGATTGACCCTCACAACACTCAGACCATCTATGCTGGAACTGGTGACGGTGCCTTCAAGAGTACGAACGGTGGCAGCAGCTGGGGCCCGGTCAACTCCGGGCTGGCGAGTGACAACATTTTATCCCTGGTGCTTGACCCTGCAAATCCTCGGACCAGCTATGCCGGGACCTATGGCGGCGGAGTCTACAAGAGCGTGATCGCCGGTGCCAGCTGGTACCCGATCAGCTCAGGCCTGACGACTGACTGCATCGATTCTCTCTTCATTGACCCCCAAAACACTCAGACCATCTATGCCCTCGCTTATGGCGGCGCCCTGTTCAAGACCACCAACGGCGGAGAATCGTCCACCTTGCCCATCGCCCCCGCCGGACTGACCGCCACGGCGATTTCAGCCAGTCAGATCATACTGAACTGGCTCGATCTGTCTGAAAACGAGACCGGGTTCAAAATCGAGCGAAAGACCGGCACCTGCGCCTCAACCAGCGCATGGGCTGAGATTGCAGCGATAGGTCCCAATGCCACAACTTTCACCAATACAAAACTGGCCGCCAACAAGACTTTTTCCTACCGGATCAGAGCCTGCAACGGTGCGGGCAATTCCGACTATTCAGCCTGCGTATCCGCCAAAACCGCGCTCGCAGGGACACCTGCCGCCCCCACCGGACTGACGGCTACTGCCGCATCAGCTGGCAAGATCTCTCTCAAATGGACCGACAAATCAAAAAACGAAACAGGCTTCCAGATCTACCGGCAGAAGGATTCAGAACCGTGGACGCTTCTTGCCACAACGACCATGAACGTGAAGAAATATGACGACACGTCGGCATTTGGCAACGATGTGACGGCATTCAATGGCTACTATGTGACCGCCTGCAATGGTGGCGGCTGCTCACCCCCAACCAATACCGCCATTGTCCCCTTCAAGCCGACGGCAATCAGAGCCGTATCGTCGGCAGGCAAAATCAACCTCAAATGGACCGACAAGAGTGACAATGAGACGGGCTACCAGGTGTACCGAAAGGCCGGCAGCTGCAAATCGACAGGTTCCTGGGAGCTGATTGCCACGACCGGTGCCAACGTTCATGCCCACAGTGACCCAGACGTCCCTCCTGAGACTCCCTATTCTTATAAGGTGAGGGCCTTTATCCGGTCGGCAGCCCTGCCTTACGCGATGGGTTACTCGCTGTATAGCGGTTGCGCGACCACCACGGCATCGAAGGGAGCCTATTCCCTGGCGGACCTGGCCGGCACCTGGCGACTCAATGGTCTGGGCTCAAGATTCGACACGCAATTTTGGCGAAGAGGCGACCTTTCAGTCGACAAGTCCGGAGGTTTTTCCATTTCCCAAACCTACTCCGACGGCAGTTTGAAGAACGATACTGGAACCCTGTCGATAGGAGACGATGGCATGGTCGCCAGCGATGGCTTACCGAACATGTCGGCTTGCATGGAGGCAGGAAAATCCATCCTGGGATTTACCGATACATGGCCGGATGGCAGCATCGAAATGGGAATCTTGACGAAGAATGCCAATGGCTATTCTTCGGCTGATCTCACCGGTACCTGGCGCGGTTACGGTTTCGCGTCTTATCATGAGGCACCCTGGTGGGACGAGGTGACCGCGACCATCAAGGATGATGGGACTTTCACCGGTTCAAGCGTTGAGTGTGATGGCGACACAGAGGAGATAAGCGGTGCCTTTTCTATTTCGCCGGACGGTGTGGTCAGTGTTCAAGGTCAATCCTTCGTGAAAGGCTTCATCGATGCAGGCAAAACACTCCTCGTCTGGACCGATACCTGGAACGGTCATGGCGGGACATCCGAGATGATGGTACTCGCCAGGAAAGCCAGCTCGTACCTCCAGTCTGATCTGGAAGGTTTGTGGAAAGGCAATGGCCTGGTCTTTGGAGGCGGAGGAGCTTGGTGGGAAAGGAGCACCCTGACCATCGATCCCGATGGGAGCGGAACGTCTGTGAGCGTCAAGAGCAGCGGCTCGAAGGGCGCCTGGAATGGAGTCCTGTCCATTTCCAAAAGCGGTGCCATAACCAGCCCCGATGACCTGCTGCTCCGGGGCACCATGGATGCGGGCAAGACCGTCATGGTCCTCATCAGTCCTCGGGACGACGATACCACCGCTTTCCATGTCTTCACCAGGATGATCCAGTGAATCTCAAACCAGGGCAAAGAAGCTCCTCCGGCAACAAGTGAATGGTACCCGTGTTTCTTGTTGTGCACAATCCTACCGTGAATTTAAAGGGAGATGGCTGTGGAAAAAGAGGGAAGTCGTGGGAGCCGTGGTCATCGAATTCGATCATCAATGATTCCTGAGGCTCGAAAAATATTCCTGCGATCCATCAGCTTTCAATGGGCCATGCTGATTCTGATTTGTCTTTGCTGGCCGTCTTCAACCCAGGCACAATGGGGCAGCATTGGGCCGGATGGCGGCTATATTGTATGTCTGGCCATCGCCCAACAAGATCCTCAAACCGTTTACGCTGGAACGAATCGCGGCATCATATTCAAGAGCACGAATGCTGGTGTTAATTGGCACCAGGCCAACCTTGGTATGACGAATCATTTCGTCTCTTCGCTCGCCATCGACTCGCAAAACACCCAGACTGTCTATGCTGGAACCAATGCCGGCGTATTCAAGAGTATCGATGGCGGGTCAAGCTGGAACCTGTTCAACTCAGGACTGACGAACTTTTACGTCCTTTCTCTCGCTATCGATCCGCAGAACACTCAGACCATCTATGTCGGAATTACGGGCGGCGTGTTCAAGAGCATAGATGGTGGGGCGAACTGGAACCAGACCAGTTTAGGTCGGGGGACCACCTACGGTGTAAGTCTCGTCATCGACCCGCAAGACACCCAGACTATCTATGCTGCGACTTCTAACGGCGTATATAAGAGCACAGATGGTGGGTCAACCTGGTCAGGTTTGACGAACATTTCCGTCTATTGCCTCGCTATTGACCCGCAAAACACTGAGACCATCTACGCTGGAGGCTTCAATGCCATCGGCGTCTACAAGAGCACGAACGGTGGGTTAACCTGGAGTGAGGTAAACTCCGGCCTGAGCTACAAATTCATTTCCACTCTCGCCATCGATCCTCAAAACACTCAGACCATTTACGCTGGTACAGAGCTGGATCAAATCCACGGCGGCATCTTCAAGAGCACGAACGGCGGTGCCAACTGGAGCAGGATCGGTTCAGGGCCGGCAAACAGGAACATTGAATGTCTCGCTGTCGACCCTCAGAACACTCAGACCATCTATGCCGGTACAAGCCTGGAACAGCTCCAGGGAATTAATGTCGGCGGCGTTTTCAAGAGTGCGAACGGCGGGACAACCTGGAACGAAGCCAACACAGCCCTCTCAGGGACTCCAGTCTTTTTTGTCGCCGTTGACCCTGTAGATACTCAAACGATCTACGCCGGAGCTTCCTACGGTGTTTACAAGAGCACAAACAGAGGGGCAACCTGGAGTCAGGTCAGTTCTGGCCTTCCGGGTTTATCCGAAATCGGTTTTATCGCCGTTGACTCTCAGAACTCTCAGAATATTTATGCTCTGACTTACCACGTATACAAGAGTACAAACGGAGGGGGGAGCTGGAGCGCCATCGGCTCAGGATTGGAGGACTACACCGTGCATTGTCTCGCCATCGACCCGCAAGATCCCCAGACCGTCTACGCAGGAACTCAATACAGCAGTTATTATGATTTTCCCGGCGGGGTATTCATGAGCACGAACGGGGGTACAAGCTGGAGTCACGTCGGATCAGGCCTGGCGAACACCACTATCCATTGTCTCGCCATCGACCCGCAAGACACTCAGACCATTTATGCCGGAGACTCAAATGGCGGTATATACAAGAGTGCGAACGGCGGTGCGACTTGGGACAAAGTCTATTCGGGCCTGACGGATAAATATGTTTCCAAGCTTGCCGTCGATCCGGAAAACACGCAGACTATCTATGCCGTTACTGGTAGCGGCCATGCATACAAGAGTACAAACGGCGGTGCAGACTGGAGCCAAATCGACTATGGCGTGACGGGCTACATCACTTCTCTCGCCATCGACCCGGCAAACACGCAGACCATTTATGCAGGTACAAAGTGGGACGGAGCCACCGGTATGGGCGGTGTATTCAGGAGTGTCAACGGTGGTACGAGCTGGGGCCGGATCAGCCCGGCTCTAGCGAACACTCCCCTTTACTCCCTTGCCGTGGACCCTGACCACACTGAGACCATCTACTTTGGTACTCTTGGCGGCGGGGTTTTCAAGACCAGCAATGGAGGGGACGTCCCCACGCCACCCGATGCCCCCACCGGACTGACCGCCACGGCGATTTCAGCCAGTCAGATCATACTGAACTGGCTCGATCTATCTGAAAACGAGACCGGGTTCAAAATCGAGCGAAAGACCGGCACCTGCGCCTCAACCAGCGCATGGGCTGAGATTGCAGCGATAGGTCCTAATGCCACAACTTTCACCAATACAAAACTGGCCGCCAACAAGACTTTTTCCTACCGGATCAGAGCCTGCAACGGTGCGGGCAATTCCGACTATTCAGCCTGCGTATCCGCCAAAACCGCGCTCGCAGGGACACCTGCCGCCCCCACCGGGCTGACGGCTACTGCCGCATCAGCTGGCAAGATCTCTCTCAAATGGACCGACAAATCAAAAAACGAAACAGGCTTCCAGATCTACCGGCAGAAGGATTCAGAACCGTGGACGCTTCTTGCCACAACGACCGTGAACCTGAAGAAATATGACGACACGTCGGCATTTGGCAACGATGAGACGGCTTCCTATGGATACTATGTGATCGCCTGCAATGGTGGCGGCTGCTCACCCCCAACCAATACGGCCATTGTCCCCTTCAAGCCGACGGCAATCAGAGCTGTATCGTCGGCAGGCAAAATCAACCTCAAATGGACCGACAAGAGCGACAATGAGACGGGCTTCCAAGTGTATCGAAAGGCCGGCAGCTGCAAATCGACAGGTTCCTGGGAGCTGATTGCCACGACCGGTGCCAACGTTCATGCCCACAGTGACCCAGACATCCCTCCTGAGACTCCCTATTCTTATAAGGTGAGGGCCTTTATCCGGTCGGCAGCCCTGCCTTACGCGACGGGTTACTCGCTGTATAGCGGTTGCGCGACCACCACGGCATCGAAGGGAGCCTATTCCCTGGCGGATCTGGCGGGCACTTGGCGACTCAATGGTCTGGGTTCAAGATTCGACACGCAATTTTGGCGAAGAGGCGACCTTTCAGTCGACAAGTCCGGAGGATTTTCCATTTCCCAAACCTGCTCCGACGGCAGTTTGAAGAACGATACTGGAACCTTGTCGATAGGAGATGATGGCATGGTCGCCAGCGATGGCTTACCGACCATGTCGGCTTGCATGGAGGCAGGAAAATCCATCCTGGGATTTAGCGATACATGGCCGGATGGCAGCATCGAAATGGGAATCTTGACAAAGAATGCCAATGGCTATTCTTCGGCTGATCTCACCGGTACCTGGCGCGGTTACGGTTTCGCGTCTTATCATGAGGCACCCTGGTGGGACGAGGTGACCGCGACCATCCACTAATCCCGAAGGGGCGCCGCCTATATGACCTCCACAGCAGCGGCTCGAAGGGCGCCTGGAATGGAGTCCTGTCCATTTCCAAAAGCGGTGCCATAACAAGCCCAGATGACCTGGAGCTCCGGGGCACCATGGATGCGGGCGAGTCGGTCATGGTCCTCATCAGCCCACGGGACGACGATACCACCGCTTTCCATGTCTTCACCAGGATGATTGACCAATGATGCAGGTCGGAAAATTCCGGGTGAGCATAACCGAAGATTTCTGCAACCATTTCCCCTGAAGGCACGTGACATTCTGAGCGTCACAGCGAGGGGCGACCCAGCCCCGGCGAAGCCTCGGGCCGGGAGAATCCCGCCGGGGTGTGGCCCACAGGAATCAGTCGTTCGGAGCGAGCCGCATCCCGGCTGCTGTCGAGGGCCAGGGCGATGCCGCTGGAAATCACCAGGATGCCGCCCCAGAGCTGTCGGAGCCCCACCGCCTCGCCGAAAAACAGGAAGCTGAGCAGGCCGCCGAAGACAATCTCCGACATGCCGATGATGCCCACTTCAGCCGAGGTAATGCAGCTCGCCGCTTTGATCATGCTCAGTTGAGCCAGGCACGCAGCAATCGCGGTGGCCGTGAGCACCGCGAGGCTGGCGCTGCCGGCCGGCATCGGCTGCCCGCTGAGGCCCAGGGCGCCCACCGAGACGACGGCTCCGAGGGCGCTGAAGTAGAAAAACGGGGTAACGGGGCTGTTCTCCCGGCGGTAGCGGCGCACGAGGGTCAAAGCCAGGCCGTGTGCCAAAGCCGCAGCGATGGCCAGCACATGCCCGCCGTTGACACTCCAGGCCGCGTCCTGCGGCCACAGAATGAAGATGGTTCCGCAAAAGGCCACTCCGATCAGGCCCCACAGTTTTGGTCCGATCCGCTCATTGAGCAGGAAAGGCGAGAACAGTGCTGCAAAGACGGGGTAAAGATAGCTGTGGCCGTTGACGAACTTGGTGAGGCTGTGGACCACCACGTCTGCCCCATGTTCGAGGGGGCGCTGCAGGTAGGGGCTGGCGAAGGTGTTGTCCACCAACAGGATGGCCCCGTGTTGATGCGCGATTTGCGCTGCCGCCTGGATATCGGTCAGGACCATGGTGGGGGTTTCGACGAAAACCAGCGGGGTTTCCGGGTGTGGAAATACCTCCCTGCCCCCTCTCACATGGTCACAAGCCATGGAATACCCTGTGGCGAAATCAGCTGATCCTCCTGGTCCACACGCAGCCTGACGCGTTCCCTGTGGTTTTTGTGATAGAAGAACCATCAGGGAGCAACCTGAGCTCTGCGGTATGGAATTCCCTCCTGATGTCTCCTCTACATGGTCTCGATCGTGGAAGAGCCTGTGGGTAGCTTTTCGCACCGCAGCTCTCCATATCTAAATGATGTCATCAACCTCAACGTTCAGTGCTGCTGCGATTGCTTTCAGCTTCTCAATTGAAGGGCTTCTCTTTCCGTTTTCGATCTGCGAGACGGCTGCCGGGGTAAGCCCGCATACGGCGGCCAGGCCCGAAACGCTGAGACCACGGTGCTTTCGCCATACCCTGACAGGATTTTCTCCATTCAGGAGCCGATCCGCGACATCGGAGGGGACCAGTTCTTCATTGCAGCTCCCCAGAGCCTTCTTAACCGCATCGTATTCGCGAACATCCTCCATGCTTTCAGCTGCCTCCATGAGCCGTTCATATTCCCCATAGGGGATGACAGCCCACTCCGGGCGCCCGTCTCTTTCAATGACCTGTACTTTCACCGGTACGCACCTCCGCGTTGCGCAATCTTCAAAATGGAAATATACTCGTTTAGCTTAAGAAGTTATCATTTCTGCCTCACGGGGAGATCCCGGAAGAAGCCCTTGGCATAAGACTCTGCGTCCTCTGCGTCTCCGCGTGAAAATGAAGCTTTTGAACCTTCACGAGTATAACTTGTTCATTTTGAGCAACTTCAAAGATCACACGCCAATCACCTATCCTCAACCGATATCCAGGCCTTCCCGCAAGACTCTTCACATTGGGGACGGCAAACGGATTCAGGGCAAGTTCCTGAATTCTTGAACGGATGAGCGCCGCCTCGTTGGCAGACATTTTTCGAAGCGCTTACATTACACCTACCTTTCGATTTCCGATACGGGCTGTGGTATTGACGCCGCGGTTCAAGAGCGCATTTTCGACCCTTTCTTTACGACGAAATTTGCCGGACGCGGCTTGGGCTTGGCTGTCGTCCATGGGATTGTAAAGGCCCACGAGGGGCTCGTCACCCTTGAAAGCCAACCGGGGCAGGGCACTACCTTCTATGTATTTTTCCCTGCTGTCGAAGAAAGCAGCACAATTCCCTGAGAGAGGAGAACATCACCGCAAGCTTTCCTAACCCTGAATCGCCATTCCTACGAAGCAGGAAGCCAGGACTTTGCACGCACCCACTGGATGCCCGTTCCCCGCTTAAAGCCTGCGGTGACAGGCTTCGCGGGCATGACGAGCAGTCGCCGTGGGAATCGCTCAATTTAGGGTTTAGTATCTAAAGAAGGCATGTCTCCATACCTGAAACATCGCTAATCGGTTAGCCAAACCCTCATCCAGTTGTGGAACCCGCTTGCCTGGCCACTGAGTCTCTCTACCCGGTTCGCCCTCTAGTCGTACAGGCATCCCTGCTACGGTATGAATCCGATAAAGGGTTTGCCCTGCCTGAATTTCCTGAGCATATCCTTTTTCACCATCCTGGCCAGCACCTTGAGTGTCGCTGGTGACTTGGCGGCGAACCGATCCAGGAAGGTGATGATCCCACCGGGATTATTGACGACGGCTTCGCGCCCGTTCAACACTTCAAGAATCCCTTCCTGGTTGGCTTCGATGAGCTCTTTAGCCCGCAGGATCAAGTCCGGGTTGTCCAGCAGCACCTGCAGCGCTTGTTCGGAATTTTCATAAAGAAGGTCCGTGTAAAGTTTGCCCTTCTTGTTTCCCACAAGGAATTCATCCCGAAACCGCCGCAGGAACTCCACATCCGTTGGATCTTCAAAGAGTTGCTGATAGCCGTATGTCCATTTAATATAGCCGGGCGAAGGGGGGCTGGGTAATGGTATTGACTTGGTTACTTGAATCGAATCGTACGCAACGCGACTCCACCCGTCTCCCTCGATGGTGGCATAAGCCTCCAACCTGGGGTATCGAGCCCTGACCTGATGACTGGAAAGACAATCACTTGCTTGCCCGTATACCGTTAGCGAACATTGGCTGATCTGACTTCCGCCCCCCCCAATCAGTATGCCTATGGTAACCACGCTTCCTTCTTGAGCCACCCGGGGGGAGATAGCCATCCTGAAAACAGGCGGGTCCGCCAACGCTGATGACTCAAACAGGACTCCGCCAAACAAAAAGAGCGTCAGTGCTTGTGCCAATATCAAGCTGGCCTTGTATGTGAGCTTACTGATTTTACCCATGTCGTCTCCTCCTCATGGGGTTGTTTTCCGGGTCGAAGATACCTGTTCGGATCTTCGCGCTAAAAGGTGAACAGGGTGCTCAGAACGTCCCAATTGGCCCGAGCGCTGGCGTCCCCGAAAGCGCCCAGAAAGCCCTCATTCAGTTTGAGCTTATCGACTGCCAGGGTGTCGTAATCACCTATGGATTGCACCGCCGTGAGCATATCCTGGTCGTGAAGGGGGGCGGATTTGGCATTGCCGACTTTGATTTCATTCCAGGTCGTCCCATAGTCTGTCGAGTAGGCACAGTAGCGCTGCAGGAAGAGGTTGTTGCCGTCGGCCCGGCGATCGTAAAAGCAAACTCCCAGGTTGCCGTTTTTGTCCACTGCAAGCGCCGGAGAGAACTGATCCGAGCCCTTGGTTGAAGATTCCGTGTTCTGGTTCACCCTTATCGGTGGGGCCGACCAGGTTGCTCCACCGTCGGCGGAAGAGCTGAGGAGGATGTCGGAGAAATGGTATTTATAGTCGCCGCTGAAGACTTCGGTGGCGGTCAGGTTGCGGCCGTCGTTCCAGGCGATGTAGACTCTCTGGCTGCCTTGCGTGGTGTCCACGGCGAGTGCCGGAAATTCCGTGGCTTTAATCATCCCCTGCAGTGCGTCGTAGGAGCCGACCGGGGTTGCGTCGCTTACTTTCACGACGCTGCCAAAAGTCAAACCTTGGTCGGCGGACTTTCGCAGGTCGATTTCCCGTGTCATATAGTCGCTCGCGAAGGCCTCCCAGGCAATGTAGACCTCACCCGCTGGGCCTACGGCAATACGGGAACCGTCAACCCGCGCTAGGGAGCTTTCCTCGGCACAGACCTCCGCAATCACTGTAGGCTGGCTCCAGGTGCGGCCTCCATTGGAGGATCTCACCAGTTCAATGGCGGTTCTGGAGGAACCGGCTGGGCAACTGGTTGCCGCCCCGTCGAGTGCCTCGGTGTCGAAGTCCGTATAGGTAATAAAGAGCCGAGCCGGTTTGTTGGGGTCAGCAGCCAGCCACGGTTTGTCCAAACGATGCGTCTTGCCCGGCTTGGAAACTGCGCTCACGGCATCGCCCCAGGTTTTCCCGCTGTCAACGGATTTGGATATCCCGATTTCACTGGTGTCGTTGTCGGAAGTGGAACCCGGACTGCGCGTCAGCGTGTAGGCGTAATGGAAAGTGCGGGCGCTGGTGCATTCAACCACCGCGTTCCCCGTGATCTGGTCCGTGCTGCTGGCGCTGGGTTTGAGATAGCCCAGATCGGTAAAACTGGTCCCCTTATTGGTCGAGCGGGCTACCCCCACAAAGCTGACGCCCTCGCCCGTGGAGTAGCTTTCGAGGAGACTGCCGCCATCATTGAACCCGACCACCACTTTCTTCCCGCACCAGGCGATCGAAGTCTGAACTTGAGTAAATCCTCCCAGTCTTGACATGGCGAAGTCTTTAGTTGGATCGGAAACGCGTTTTCTGGAAACGGCAGCGTCTTTCAGTAAGTCTCCCGAGACGTTCACGCCACTGGCCGATACCCCTGCTCCGGCTGGTTCAGGGGCGGGTGGCAGATTCCGAAGCAAAGGCTCGATGCGATTCCAACGCTCAGCCAGCCCGATCAAATTTTGGGTGCTGCTTGAAAGCCCTGCTCGAATTCCTGCAGGGAGCGTTTCAGCAAATTCCTTTGCTGATTGGGCCGTAGCCTTCAAGCCGACCAGGGCCTTGGTTGAGCCTCCCGCAGCGAATCCAACCGAGGTCCCGATCAGCAGTACACCAGCCAGAAAAATCATTGCCAACCGATAGATCTGCTTCATGGGTGATCCTCCTTCTCCAAAGGTGTAAAGCTTCTATGGCAAGTCGTAAGAAGTCACCGGGTCTTGGGGCGATTCATGAGGCGAGAGAAGAACACTGCGCTTACTAGGCTAGCTGGACGAAGGCGATAGGATTGTTTGGTGCCATAGGACCCCGCCAAAGACCCATCACAAACTAGTATAACTCTCCATACCGGTCGGCAAACCGGAAATCAGTTGAGAGGGTTTTGATGAGCGCCGGGCAATGGTTTGCTGGTGTGTCGGCATACCAGTGTTGAGCGATGCAGCCCTGCAGAGGTCGTCTCAATCCCCCACCCGCGATCGGCCAGGAGCGTAGGGGCGGGCAACAATCGAAAATCTAGAGTCACCTTGCGCAACTCAAGTTCTTTCACTCTCAAAATGTCGGGGAACGAGCACCTTATTCCAGGGGCTTACGATCAGCCCGCAAATCTCCTTGCTGACCAGTAACCGTTCAGCACCTGGAACAATTAGTGAATCAGTGACGGACGAGGAAGTCCTTTGAAAGCGGCTTCCATGAGCTCAGAAAGAAAGTGGAAGGGGTTCTTTCTCCGAAGTTGGGAGGTTCGTGTGACCGTCAGGATTCTTTCGGTGAAACGCTCTCCGGCCTCGGACTGGTTCCCGAAACAGAGCTTTCTCCACTGGACCGCTGGCCGGACTGCCTGTTCGGCGGCATTGTTGGTAGGTTCGACTTCCTCATGAGTGAGGAAAGTGAAAAGATGGTGCCACTTATCGAGCAATCGTTTGGCTCGAGTCCGTATTTCTCCATCCGGGCTGGTCAGGTATTTTTGGCAGGACCTCTTCATCCGAGCCCGCATGAGAGTGGTGGCGCCCAGGAGTTGCTCGCGGGTGAGGTAACCTTCTCGGAAGGCATGCCAGCAACCGAAAATCCGCCCCACTTCTTTGAGCATATTCCTCGAGAAGACGAAGGCATCCGGGCTGGCGCGCCCATCCTTGAGAGCCTTGAGCTTTCGAATGATGTGGGCCCAACAAAGCTAACGGACCCCTTTCTTGTGGTAGCAAGCATAAGCCGAATGGTCCTCGGAGGTGATTACCGCCTTGAAAACATCCCCAAGAACGGCTCTGAGCACCTTGGCTCCTCGGCTGGCAGCGATGTGGGTATGTGTTCAGGGGGTTCCCTAAATCCATGACACGTCGGGGGTTCTGTTTTGAAACGAGCAGGTGAGAGCCTCAACCAGCACAGGGTATGCGGGAAGACTTCTGAGGCGGCAGGTTTCGCGCAGGGACAGTACTCGCTCAACCCAAAGATCTCCCTTTTCCAAGAGCGGTGCCATAACCAGCCCCGATGACCTGGAGCTCCGGGGCACCATGGATGCGGGCAAGACCGTCATGGTCCTCATCAGTCCACGGGACGACGATACCACCGCTTTCCATGTCATCACCAGGATGATTGACCAATGATGCAGGTCGGAAAATTCCGGGTGAGCATAACCGAAGATTTCTGCAACCATTTCCCCTGAAGGCACGTGACATTCTGAGCGTCACAGCGAGGGGCGACCCAGCCCCGGCGAAACCTCGGGCCGGGGGAATCCCTCCGGGGTGCGGCCCACAGGAATCAGTCGTTCGGAGCGAGCCGCATCCCGGCTGTTGTCGAGGGCCAGGGCGATGCCGCTGGAAATCACCAGGATGCCGCCCCAGAGCTGTCGGAGTCCCACCGCCTCACCGAAAAACAGGAAGCTGAGCAGGCCGCCGAAGACAATCTCCGACATGCCGATGATGCCCACTTCAGCCGAGGTAATGCAGCTCGCCGCTTTGATCATGCTCAGTTGGGCCAGGCACGCAGCAATCGCGGTGGCCGTGAGCACCGCGAGGCTGGCGCTGCCGTTTAGCATCGGCTGCCCGCTGAGGCCCAGGGCGCCCACCGAGACGACGGCTCCGAGGGCGCTGAAGTAGAAAAACGGGGTGACGGGGCTGTTCTCCCGGCGGTAGCGGCGCACGAGGGTCAAAGCCAGGCCGTGTGCCAAAGCCGCAGCGATGGCCAGCACATGCCCGCTGTTGACATTCCAGGCCGCGTCCTGCGGCCACAGAATGAAGATGGTTCCGCAAAAGGCCACTCCGATCAGGCCCCACAGTTTTGGTCCGATCCGCTCATTGACCAGGAAAGGCGAGAACAGTGCTGCAAAGACGGGGTAAAGATAGATGAGCAGTACCGCTTCGAATACGGGCAGACGGAACAGGGCGAAAATGAAGCAGAGCACTCCGCCCACCAGCGTCAGGGCGATGACGACCATGCCCCGGCGGTTGCGGCCCAGCAGATTCAGACCCAGGGTCCGGGCCAGGGCCAGGGAGAGTGCCAGCCCCAGGATCGCTCGGGCGAGGATGATCTGCCAGGGGGTGAGGCCCGAACAGTAAAAGCGGGTGAGGATATCGTACCCCGCTGCGAAAACGGCTGCCAGGAGTGCAAAGACCAGCCCCTGGATTCTTGTCGTCGTCACTGATCCAATTCCTTTTGGAGCTCGATCTCGAGCATCAACGGCAGATTTGGCATCTGCCGGGGTTCTTCTCCGTGACCCTCCCGGTCAAAATCTGCCCTGAACCGTCGCCGTTCAAGGGATCCGGTTCAGCGCCTGGTCCAGGTCTATCCTGAGGTCATCACCATCTTCGCAGCCGGTCGAGAGCCGCACCAGTTCGTCCAAAATCCCTGCCTTGAGCCGCTCCGGACGGGGAATGGAAGCATGGGTCATGGAGGCGGGGTGTTCGATGAGGGACTCCACTCCTCCCAGAGAAACGGCCAGGGTGATGAGCTTGACGTTGTCCAAAACCGTGATGCCACCTTCGAGACCGTTCTTGACTCCGAAACAGATCATGGTTCCGAATCCGTCCATCTGTTTCTTGGCGATAGCGTGCTGTGGGTGTTCGGGGAGGCCGGGATATCTCACCCAGGTGACTTTGGGGTGCGTGCTCAGGAAGGCGGCAAGCAGCGCGGCGTTTGCCTGAGCCTTTTCCATGCGCACGGGCAGCGTCTGCATTCCCCTCAAGATGAGCCATGCCTGGTGGGGGTCCATGGTGCTACCGAGAATACTGAGCATTCTTCGGATCTTATTGAAAGCTTCTTCCTCTTTGGTGACAATCATCCCGCCCAGCACATCGCTGTGACCGTTGACGAACTTGGTGAGGCTGTGGACCACCACGTCTGCCCCATGTTCGAGGGGGCGCTGCAGGTAGGGGCTGGCGAAGGTGTTGTCCACCACCAGAAGGGCCCCGTGGTGATGCGCGATCTGCGCTGCCGCTTGGATATCGGTCAGGACCATGGTGGGGTTGGTGGGGGTTTCGACGTAAACCAGGCGGGTTTCCGGACAGAGGGCTTGTCGGATATGGTCGGGATTCGAGCTGTCCACGAAGGTGGACCGGATGCCGAAGCGCGGCAATTCCATTTCCAGGAGGACCCGTGTCGCGCCGTAGAGGGAGGCCGTTGCCACCACATGAGCACCCTGATGAAGAAAGGTCAGCAGGGCCGTGGTGATGGCTGCCATGCCGGTCGCGGTGGCCATTCCGCCAAAGCCTGTTTCCAGGGAGACCACGCCGGCCTCGAGGGCGTTGACCGTCGGGTTGTTCAGTCTGGTGTAGATGAAGCCGGGGCGCTCGCCGGAAAAGCGAGCGGCGCCTTCTTCCACGTTGTGGAAGGCAAAGGTCGAGGTCTGAAAGATGGGAACGGAGACCTCGCCAAAGAATGATTCCTTGAGTTTCCCCATGTGGATGGCGCGGGTGGCTTTGTGCATGGCGCGGGGATGATCTTCGTTGTTCATCGGTCGACTCCCGTCGGGTTCGTTGAGGTCCGCAGCATCAGCGATCCTCCCGCGCCCGGAAGGAGGGCGATGGTGCCGGCGATGGCAAAGGCCGGAGCGAAGGATCGGGTTGAGTCGGCCAGCACTCCGGCAAGATAGGGCCCCAAGGCCTGGCCGACGCCGAAGATGACGGTCATGAGGCCGAGGGCGGCGGGCGCCAGCCGCGGGCCGAAGACGTCGCCGGCGAGTGCCGCCATGAGCGCCGGGATGCTCCAGGCCGTGAGCGCAAACAGGACGGCGGAAAGGTAGACTGCCGCGAGTTCGCTGGTGATCCCGAACAGGGCGTAGGCAATTCCCTGGAGGGTGAATACTCCCACCAAGGCGATCCGGCGGCCGAACCGGTCCGAGACGCTGCCCCAGATCAGGCCGCTCACCAGCGATACGATACCGATTTGCATCCAGAGCGAGCCGGCCGAAGCGACCGTAAAGGTGCCTTCCTGGACCAGGTGCTTGATGAAAAAGGTCGAATAGATGACATAGGAAAACCCGAAGGCAAAGTAGATGGCGGCCAGCTGCCACAACAGGCGCGATCTGTAGACCAGGCCCCAGCGAAGCGTAGCAGTGCCGTTGTTGGCCGTGCACAACGATAATTCGGCCGGGTCGTCGTTGCCCAGCGGGGTCAGGCCCTTCTCCTGCGGCCGGTTGCGCAGAAACAGGGCACACAGCCCGAATGCCGCCAACCCCATGCCGCCGAGTACATACCAGCTGATGCGCCAGCCGTCAGGACCCCAGGCCGCCAGAATGGCAGGAATCAACGGCCCGGTCACCATGAGTCCCACGCTCGATCCCGCTACCGCGACGCCGGAGGCGAGCCCGCGCCTTCGCGGGCCGAACCAGGCCGAAACCAGTCCCATGGCCGGGACATTGGCACCGGCACCGCCGACCCCGGCCAGGAACCGGCCGATGCAGGCGGAGCTGAACACCGGGAAGAGGCCGGTGAAAATCATGGCAAGGCTCACTACGAGCAGTGACCCCGCGATCACAACGCGGGGACCAAAGCGGGCGGCGAGCATGCCGGCGAAGACGACGGTGAGTAGATAGCCGATGAGGTTCAGCGTCTGGAGTTCACCGGTTTGCGTGTTGGACAGGTGCAGAGCCTCCTGCATGGCGGGCAGGATGCTGGTGTAGCCGAACCGCGCCAGCCCCAGCGCGCTGAATACCGCCAGCACGATCAGGGCGAGCACAACGAAGCCGTAGTGCAGGGCCGGGTCGTGCTTTTCAGTTATGGTTGAGGTTGTCTTCATAGTCTCGATATGCCACTATCTTAAGAGAAGGTTCCTGACAAGTGTTTTCGTCCGCCGACCGTTGCGTCCTGCAACTTGGTCGGACGAAGCCCGCAGGCTCGATGGGAATTTTCGAAAATAGAACAGCACACAGGAGGATGATCGCTTATGGCAGAATTCTTGCGTGAAGTGAGACCGAAGCACCGGGCCTTCACCGCTGGCCTGGCAGTCCTGTTCATGGCACTCCTGGGGTCGGCGTGCGTCACCAACCCAATTACCGGCCGAAGCCAGGTCATGATGGTGAACGATCAAGAGGCTGCGCGAGCTTCCCGGCAGGCCTATCTGCAACTCCTTTCGGCGGCCGATCGGGCGCAGGCTCTGGACAACAACCCGCAAACCCTGCGCCGGGTGCGCCGAATCACCGACCGGCTGGTTGCCCAGGCCGTGCAGCTGCGTCCCGAGACCCGAGGGTGGAAGTGGGAGGTCCATGTTCTGAAATCAAAGGAGATCAATGCCTGGTGTATGGCCGGCGGAAAAATGGCGGTCTACACCGGATTGATCGAGAAGATCAAGCCCTCCGACGACGAACTGGCGCAGGTCATGGCGCATGAAATCTCCCATGCCCTGCTCTCACACCAGGCGGAGAAGATTTCTCGAGTCCAGATGCAGGGGGCGGGTCTGCAATTGGGGGTGCTGGCAGGTGCCATTGCGGGCTACGATTTGAGCGGGGTGGCCGGCCTGGCCGACAGTGCCGCCACGGTTGCCCTGCAATTGCCCAACAGTCGCGAAGCGGAGAGCGAAGCGGACAAGGTGGGGATGCTGCTCGCGGCGCGTGCCGGCTATAACCCGCAGGCCGCCATTTCACTGTGGGAGAAGATGATGCAGTCATCAAGCGGGGGGCCTCCTGAATGGCTGAGCACTCATCCCAATCCCGAAACCCGGATCGGCAACATGCGCACCCTGGCAGAAGAATACAAGCCGATCTATCGAACCGCGGCCGGCGCTTCCTGAACGGCCTGAGCCGAACGGCCGGCCATCCTCGACCAAAAAAGTGACGACCAGGCACGAATCGGAGGGTGGCTGGCGGTCCGCCGCTTGCGGTACATGCGGTTGTTGCTGCCCAATTGCAGGCCCAAAGACTGTGGCGCGGGGAGAAGCGCTGGTTCTCTCCTTTGCTGACAATGACTCAAGGTCCGTATAGAAGAGGCATCATTTGTTCACATGCTCCCGAATGGTTGCGATGACATCGTCCACATCGGCCCTGGGTGATGGGGTTACAGTCGTTCCCAGATGCTTGTGATTCGGGAAGGTTTTCATGTCTTTCCAATGTGGGCTGTTGTCCCACCTGACGAGCAGCCGGCCATCCTCCGTTTGCCAGTGATATGAATATTTCTGATATGTTGGGGTGTGCAGTTCGGTAAGGAATAAAATCGAGCCATCTGCAACCTCCGCTCGAATCTTGATGAGCTTGACTGTTTCCTCATCAATCAGTTCGATTACCTCAACGGATCGAAACAGCTTCGAGTTTCTTAGCGATGATACTATTCCATGCACCTCATTATGTCCTCGTACTTTCCTTTCCATTCCCGGTAGCTGAGCTCATATCCTTCCCATACCAGGAGGTCGTCCCATTCCGAAAAACTTTCATGGCTTGATTCCTCGATTGCTTTCCGGAAGGAGGCAAGATCGGTTCCATATTTTTGCTCCATTTGAGCGCATTTGCTGCGATAGTATTCTGACTTGTTGAGCGCCTTATCCAGCAGGAGCGCCATAATCTCTTTGCTGGAGAAGTGCCTGGCCACGATACTGGGCAACCTTATTTTGACGCCACCTGCCGTAGCTTCCTGCATGTCCATCTCCCAATTCCGAAATCTTGGTGAATTGCCTTTCAAGCCTTACCACTCTCGAAATAAGTCTCCACTTTGGTTGGCAACCTTTATTGCAACGCCATTTTGCAGCGTTGCTGTGCTCACCGATGGTGTGAATGTAATATACCCGCCTTTTAAGGGAAAGTCGTTTCCGATGCCGAGGGGTCGGCGGTTACCTCCGACCTTGAGCCAGAGATGCTCATCCTGGGCAGCACGCCTCCCTGGTTGCACCACCATCAGTCATGGTTCTGCCGGCGGAGGTCTTCGATGCAGCAGGGAGGCTGAGGGGAGGAGAAGGAGCCTTCTTCCTTGAGGCGGATTTTCACCGGAATGCCCAATTCCTGCATCAGCTCCCGGGCGAGGCGCAGGCAGAGTTGTTCCATTTCTTTTATTTCGTCGGAAAAGATAGCCTCATCGACCTTCAGCCAGACCTCCAGGAAATCCCGCAGGTCTTCGCTGCGGATGAGGAACCGGCAGGCAGCGGGGAGGGTCCCCATGGCCCGCTGGAGAAGCGAGGTGATCTGCTGATGATGCAGCTTGACCCCGCGGATGACCAATAAGTCGTCGGTGCGATCCGCGAGCCATTCGAGCCGCGTCAGGGTGCGCCCGCACGGGCAGAGGCCCGGCAGTAGCCGGACGCGATCGCCGGTGCGGAAACGGACCAGGGGAAAGGCGCGGGTGGTGAGGGTAGTCAGGACGAGTTCTCCCGCTTCCCCTTCTGCCACCGGCTTCCCGTCGCTGGGATCGATCACCTCGGCCAGGAAGTGATCCTCACTCACATGCAGTCCCTGCCGGGCTTCGCACTCAAACGCCAGGGCCGCCCCTGGAACTTCGCTCAGCCCGTAATGCACCCAGGTCGTCACATGGAGCTCATCGCGGAGGTGTTGCTGGGTTTCCGGAGTTGGGGGTTCGCCGACCAGGATGATGGTCTTCAGCGCGAGTTCATTGGGGTTCAGGTTGGTCCGAAAGGCCAGGTGCATCAGTTGGGTGGCTGACGCATGGCTGGTGATCAAGACCGAGGTCTTGTAGTCCCGCAGCAGCATGAGCTGTTTTTCAGGAGTGAGCAGAGTCTGCGGGATGACGCTGCTTTCGATGAGTTCCGCGCCATCCTTGTAGGCCTGTCCCCAATTCATGAGGCCGAGATCGAGATCGATCTGCAGAATATCCTGCCCTGCTACGCCGGCGGCGAACAGGGCACGGGCGACCAGTTCCCGCGAGATGGTGAGATCCTGTTTGGTGAACCCACTGACCGTCGGTTTGAGAACACTTCCCGGGGCGGTATGGATGCGCACCACATCCCGAAGTGGCACGGCGAACAGCCCGTACGGATAATTCTCGCTGAGATCGTCGCGGGTGGCAAAAGGGATGTGCTGGAGATCGGCAATGGTTTCCACGCGGGCGGGTTCGATGCCGTTTTCCTGCAGGCGGTTGCGATAGAAGGGGACGTTCTTGCACGCTCGATTCAGGGTGCTCTGGAGCCGTTCCAGTTGGAGCTGGGCGCGCTCTTCCGGATCGAGGCATTCTTCCCTGGCATTCCAAATGGGCATGTTCAGGCCCTCCCGTCATAGAATTCGCGATAGTCCTTGCCCAGGTAGGCGCGTTTTACGTCCTGATCGGCCAGCAGGTCGGCCGCGGCCCCTTCCAGGACAATCTGCCCATTCTCCAGGACATACCCGCGGTCGGCAATCTGCAGTGCGGCGCGCGCGTTCTGTTCGATGAGGAGGATCGTCATACCCTCCTGTTTGAGCTGCACCAGCGTGTCCAGGATCAGGCGGACGAGAAAGGGCGCCAGCCCCATGGACGGTTCGTCGAGGAGCAGGAGGCGGGGGCGTGCCATGAGCGCCCGGCCGATGGCCAGCATCTGCTGTTCCCCGCCCGAAAGCGTGCCGGCGGGTTGCACCGCGCGTTCCTGCAGTACCGGGAAAAGCGCCATGACGCGCTCAAGGTCCTCGGCAATGAGCGCCCGCTGCTCACGCCGGCGATAGCGCAGGTAGGCGCCGAGTCTGAGGTTGTCCAGGACGCTCATGGGTGGGAACAGCAGCCGCCCTTCGGGCACCAGGGAGAGACCGCGCTCGACAATGGTCGGGGCTTTGAGACCGCGCAGCGAGTGCTTTTCGAGCTCGATCTCGCCTTCCCACTGGGAAATGAGGCCACAGACGGCCTGGAGCAGGGTGCTCTTGCCCGCGCCGTTGGCGCCGATGAGGGCGATGAGTTCACCCGGGCGGACCGAAAGGCTGACCCCATTGATGGCGCGGATTTTCCCATAGTAGCATTTGAGGTTGCGCACCCGCAGCATCTAACCAACCCCTCTCGGTTGCTGATCGCTGCCCAGATAGGCGCTGATGACCGCCTCGTTGGCCTGGATCTCGCGAGGTGTGCCTTCCGCCAGTTTCTGACCCTGGTGCAGGACGATGATGGTGTCGGAAACGGTCATGGTCAGGTCCATGTCATGCTCCACCAGGAGCAAAGTGATGCCCTGGGACCGGATCTTATGGAGCAGCTCGCCGAGTTGCTGGGTTTCCACCGCATTCAGGCCGGAAGCCGGTTCATCCAGGAGCAGCAGCCGAGGCTGGGTGGCCAGCGCCCGCGCAATCTCGAGGAAGCGCTGCCAGCCGAAGGGCAGATCGGTGCTGCGATGGTTGGCCACGCTTTCCAGCCCCACCAGGGCCAGGAGTTCCCTTGCGCGCTCGCGTGCTTCCCGTTCCTCCCTGCGCACCCGCGGCCAGCGCCCGATAGCCCCCAAAAACCCGCACTCCATGCGCACGTGGTGACCGACCAGGACGTTCTCCAGGACGGTCATACTCCCGAACAGCTCCACATTCTGAAAGGTTCGGGCAATGCCGTGCGCCACCACTTCATGGACCTTCTTTCCCTGGATCTCGAGGTGGTCGTAGATGACACGCCCCTCTTCCGGAGCGTAGGCACCTGTGATCACATTAAAAAGAGTCGTCTTGCCAGCGCCGTTGGGACCAATCACGGCATGAATGCTGCCCGTTGCCACCGCAAACGAGACATTGTAGAGCGCCTGAATCCCGCCGAAGGCTTTGGCAAGGGAGTCGACCGTCAAAAGGTGATCCGTGACGGCAGCAGGGGGATGAACAGGGTTCATGCTCTCTCTTCACCCTTCACTTTTCACGCCCTTTCATCTTCAGGGCAACCGAGCGTTCATGGAGGTCCAGCAAACCGCGGGTGAGTCCCTGCGGCAGAAAGATCATGATTGTCATCAGGATGAGGCCGTAGACGATCATTTCGAAATCGGAAAAGACGTGCAACCATTCCGGGAGGATGGTCAGGAGAGAGGCTCCCAGGAGCGATCCCCAGATGCTGGCCATACCACCTACCACCACCATCGTCACCAGCCGGATTGATACCAGAAAGTCAAATGAATTTGGGCTGATGAAGCTGACCAGGTGAGCATACAGAAAGCCTGCCAGGGCGGCGAAGATGGCGCTCAGGACAAAAACCCCGGTCTTGAGGCGGCTCGTATCGATGCCCATGGCCGCCGCCACCTGCTCTCCATCATGAATGGCCCGCAGCGCCCTGCCCACCCGGGAATCCACCAGCCGCTCACAGATCAGAAAGGATACCAGCACCACCCCCCAGACCAGGTAGAAATAGGTCTTGCCTGAAGCCAGCGAATAGGGTCCCATGGCTAAGAAGGGGATCCCAACCAGCCCGGAATCTCCCCCCGTTACCGTGGTCCATTGCCGAATCAGAATGTAGATGATCATGCCAAAACCGAGGGTGCCCATGCCGAGGTAGTAGCCTGAGAGCTTCAGCATGGGCAGGGCCACCAGGAAAGCCACCAGCGCGGTCAGCAGGACCGCTGCCGGCAGCGCCAGCCACGGCGACCAGTTCAGGTGGACGGTGAGAATGGCCGTGGTGTAGGCGCCGATGCCGTAGAAGGCGGCATGCCCGAGCGAAATCTGACCGGCGTAGCCCATGAGCATATTGAGGCCCAGCGCCAGCAGGGTATTGATCCCGATGAAGGTCAGGAGCTGCAGGTGGTAGGAGTTGCTCGTCAGCATCCCCGTGAACATGATCAGCACCAGGAAGAGGATATGCCGGAGATGCTTCATCATGGCAGCTCATGCTCCCGGGGACCATTCCGAAGCGGACCAGGCGCCCGGAACCCCCCGCAAGGCGTGATCCGCACCCCGCACCCCTTACCCCTTACCCCGCAACTCACAACTCGCACCCCGCAACTCATCATCCCCCGCCCCCTAGAACCGCTGTACCGCTTTGACGCCGAGCAGCCCGCTGGGACGGACGTATAGAATGAGCAGCAGCAGGAAAAAGGCAATGGCATCTTTGAGCCCTGAAGAGAAGAAGCCCACTCCCATGGCTTCCAGGACCCCCAGAAGCATGCCGCCGAGCAGCGCTCCCCAGTAGCTGCCCAGACCTCCCAGCATGGCGGCGCAAAAACCCTTCAGCCCGAGCATCATCCCCATATCGTAGCTGCTCATGGTGATCGGGGCGATGAGGATCCCGCCGGCACTCCCCATGCCGGCGCTCAACGCAAACGCCAGCAGCACCATCCGTTCACCGGGGATGCCGAGCAGAGAAGCCGCCCTCTTGTTGATGGCGCAGGCCTCCATGGCCTTGCCGGCGAGGGTCTTGCGATAGAACAGCTGCAAGCCGCCCACGATGATCAAAACGACGCCCAGAATCCAGAGGCTCTGTGGCAGCAGGGTGGCTCCCGCAATTTCAAACGGCGGGTGGGAGGAAAAGGCGGGAGCGCTGTGAGCATCCTTTCCCCAGGCCAGCATGGCCAGTCCCCGCAGAAAGATCGAAGCCCCGATGGTGATGATCACCAGCACGATGGGATGGGGCTTGCGAACCGTACGAATGGCCAACCGCTCCAGCAGCAGGCCCACCAACGAAACACCGATGACCGAGAGCGAAAAGGCAGCCGTGAGGGGCAGGCCGCAGCCTTTCCAGAGGGCGATCAGGCTGAGCGCTCCCAACATCACGAACTCGCCCTGAGCAAAATTGATCAGTGCGGTTGCGTTGTAGAGCATGGTGAAGCCCAGAGCGATGACCGCGTATATGGCACCGCTCGTGAGGCCCGAAAAAAGGTATTGAAGAAATTCCTGCATCAGCCAACCCGCATCCACCAAGGCCCAGCTCCCCAGCCCAAAGATTCGAGAGCCAAGCGCCAGACGCCAACCGCTGCCTGCTATTCAAGCAGCTTCCAGCCCCCTTTCTCGATTTTCACCATCACAAAGGCGTCCGGTCCCAGGCCGTTGTGATCGGTGGGCGAGAAATTGAAGACGCCGGAAATGCCCACCAGCCCCTTGAGCTGTTCCAGATGGCCGCGAAGTTTTTCCTTGTTGCCGTCCGTGCCGGGCAGGGCTGCGGCCAGCATCCGGATGGCGTCATAAGCATAGCCGCCAAAACCGGAGACGGGCATCTGAAAACGCTTTTCGAACTGTTCGATGTAGTTGAGGAGCACCGCTTTCTGAGGGTCCTTGTCCGGCAGCTGCTGAGCGACCAGGATCTTGCCGGTGGGCAGCAGAATCCCTTCGGCGGCATCCCCGGCCAGCTCCACGAACTTAGGGGACGCTACGCCGTGGCTCTGATAGAGGGGGATCTTGATATTCATCTGCTGCACGTTCTTGGCGATCACCGCCGGGCCGGGATTGGTTCCCCAGCAGATGATAGCCTGAGGTTGGGCCGACCGGATTTTCGTCAGCTGGGCGGTCATGTCCGTGTCCTTGGCGCCGAAGGTTTCCTTCTGCACCAGTTCGATGCCGAACTTGGCCGCCTGAGCCTCGAGCTGTTCCTTGCCGCTTTCCCCAAAAGCGGTCTCGACCGTGATGATGCCGACCTTCTTGATGTTCTGTTTCTGCATGTGCTGGTATATGGCAGCCACCGCCAGAAGGTCGCTCTGAGCGGTCTTGAAGACCCAGGGTTTGATCGGGTCCGTGATCTTGACACCGGCCGCGCAGCTGATCAGCGGGATCTTCTCTTTTTCTACGAGGGGAACAATGGCCAGGGTCGTCGGGGTCAGGCTGGGGCCGACGATGGCCAGCACCTTGTCATTGCTGATGAGTTTGTTGGTTGCGAGCACGGTTTTGGTGGGATCTCCTTCGGTATCGTAGATCACCGCCTGGAGAGGATGGCCGTCGATGCCGCCTTTGGCGTTGAGTTCATCGATGATCATCTCCATGCTCTTCTTTTCCGGGTCCCCCAGGAACGAGCTGGGACCGGTAATGGCAAATATGCCGCCGATCTTGTAGGGTTCCTTGGCCCAGCCCGGCGACGGCCCACCCGCAATTGCCAGGACCAGGGCCAACGCAGCCACACACCTCATCATAGTCGTTCCAGAAGACTTCATCCCGTTCTCCTCTGTACCATGCTACATGGCGTAAAGTCGTTCGCCCTCGATCACCTTCACTCCATTTTCCTGGAGCACCTTTACCGCTTCGTCCAGGTTGTCGAAGCGGAAGATGATCACCGCGTTGTTGCCGCTCTGTTGCACGAAGGCATACATGTACTCGACATTGACGTTGGCCTTGAAGAGGGTCAGCAGGATGCGATGTAACCCTCCCGGCCGATCGTCCACCTCCACGGCCACGACATCGGTCTTGCCCACGGTGAAACCGCGGTCCTTCAAGGCCGCCAGCGCCTTGCTGTTATCGTTCACAATCAACCGCAGGATGCCGAAATCGGAGGTGTCGGCCAGGGACAGGGCCCGAATGTTGATTCCTGCCTCGCTCAGAATGCCGGTGACCTCCGACAGGCGGCCTGCCTTGTTCTCCAAAAAGACTGAAATCTGTTCTACCCGCATGGCTCATTCCCCCTTAAATCTTGCGATTGTCGATCACACGCTGCGCCTTGCCTTCGCTGCGCGGGATGCTCTTGGGTTCCACCAGCTTCACAATGGCGGAAACCCCCAGATACTCCTTGATGTTTTTGGCGACCTTCCGTTCGAGGTCCTGGAGCTTCCGGACCTCATCGGAGAAGGTCTGCTCCCCGACTTCCACCTTCACCGTCAGAATATCCAGATTGTCCTGGCGGTCCACCACCAACTGGTAATGGGGTTCCACCCAGCGCATCTCCATCAGGACACTCTCGATCTGCGACGGGAAGACGTTGACTCCCCGGATGATGAGCATATCGTCGGTTCTGCCCGTTACCCGGTTCATCCGCACATGGGTGCGTCCGCAGATGCAGGGCTCGATGCTGAGCGAGGTCACGTCACGGGTACGATAGCGGATGATGGGGAAAGCTTCCTTGGTGATGGAAGTGAACACCAGTTCTCCCATTTCGCCATGGGGCAAGACTTCACCCGTCTCAGGGTTCACCACTTCCGGGATGAAATGGTCCTCGAAGATATGGAGGCCGTTGCGCCCCTCGAGACACTCGATGGAGACTCCCGGGCCGATCACCTCGCTCAACCCATAAATGTCGAGGGCCTTGAGGTGGAGCTTGCGCTCGATTTCGTCGCGCATGTTCTGCGACCAGGGTTCCGCCCCAAAAATACCGGACTTGAACTTCAGATCGCCGAATCCCACGCCCAACTCCGCCGCGGCTTCCGCCAAATGAAGGGCGTAGGACGGAGTGCAGGTGAGGATGGTGGGACCGAAGTCTTTCATGATCAGCACCTGCCGCTTGGTGTTGCCGCCCGATATGGGGATGACCGAGGCGCCGAGGCGTTCCGCCCCGTAGTGGATCCCCAGGCCGCCGGTGAACAGCCCGTACCCGTAGGCATTGTGAACGATGTCGCCGCGTGAGGCCCCTCCTGCCACCAGGGCGCGCGCCATGAGTTCCGCCCAGAGGTCGATGTCCCGCGCCGTGTACCCCACCACCGTGGGTTTGCCGGTGGTCCCGGAAGAGGCATGAATGCGCACCACATTGTCCATGGGAACGGCAAACATGCCGTAGGGATAATTGTCCCGCAGATCCTGTTTGGTGGTGAAGGGCAGTCGCTGCAGATCTTTCAGACTCTTGAGGTCGCCGGGGCGGATTCCCGCTTCGTCGAATTTCTTTCGATAGAATGGCACCGTCGCATAGACCCGCTGGGCGGTTACCTGTAGACGGCGCAGTTGAATCGCTTCGAGCGCTTCGCGGGGCAGGGTTTCGAACTCGATGTTATAGATCATGCCGTTTGAGCCTCCTTTCTATGATCCACGAAGTCACACGAAGAGACACGAAGTCTTGAAACCATGGTGGTCTCTGCCCTGCAGCGCAGGTCGGTGTGAACTCACCAGTCCTCTCCGTCAAGTGCATCGCTCCCCACTTCTCTCGCCGCAGTGGCGGGGCCAGTTTCCGATAGCTTCTTCGTGTTTCTTCGTGTGACTTCGTGGATTATTCATAAAAAAAACCGTGGACTCCTGGAATCCACGGTCTCACAAAAAGCAAAAACCATGGGTTCCGCGCTTTGCCTACCCATGGTTTCAGTCGGTGTCCGATCCGGTTCGCCTACTTCGCCCCACAGGCAGGCTTGCTGAAATAAAAGCCGCCCCAAAAACCAAAAAAGCAAAAGTAATGGAACCGAAAAGTCATGTGACCCTCATGAACATGAATTGATCTTGATCCGAGATAAGTGGATATCGGCTTTCCCAGGCGCTGTCAATAGAAAAGAACCGGCACCGCCCCGCGGTCGTCACCCGGCAATGACCGTTGGAACTTACTGACCGCTGCCCGCCGGCCCGCCGGTCGCCTGGCTGCTCTTGACTTTGAGCGATGCCAGTTCGGTTCGAATGATGGCGGGATCAGGATAGGCCCCGGCAGCTTTCAGAGCCAGCTCACCGTATTCCTCGGCTTTGGCGGAATCGCCCTTGCCGGCATATAACCGCGCCATATTCCACAAGGCTTCCCGGCTGAGCCCTGAGGCTTCGTTGGCTGAGAGGGCCTGCCACTGGGCCAGAGCTTCGTCGGTTTGCTGGAGTGCCTCGTAGATGAATGCGAGCTGGTATTGGGCCAAAAATCTGAGGTTCGGGTCGCGGGTGCGTTGGTCGAAGACGTTCCTGGTGGCTTTCAGTGCCTTCTCATACTGCCCCGTTTGGAAATATGCACGCGCCAGGTCAAGTTCGGCGTTGGCCGCGGGAGCCCTCCCGGCATGGTCGGCGAGGTATTTTTCCAGCGCACTGATCACCTGCTGCCAGGCCTGCGGGTCCGCAGTCTGTTCTCCCGGCCAGGTCTGCAGAGCATTGGAATATTCCAGGCGGGCCTGCTGGTCCTGGGAAACACGGTAGGTGTTGAACCCCCAAAAAGCCCCGACCAGCAGCACCAGGATCCCCAGGCCGGTCAGAATCCTGGTCGAGCGCTCTTCGATCCACTCTTTGGATAGTACCGGCACCTTGGCCAGCTCTTCTGCCTTCAGAGCCTTCTGCACTTCCTTCTTGGAAATCTTGATCTTTTTTGCTCCCAAACCTTCTTCTCCCAAATGATGGATTCAAGCCCTAACCTCAGGCCTACCTCGTTTCGCCCTTTTCGCGGAACCTGTCAAGGATTCTTTCGATGATCCCGGTCGTCGAGGCGCCATCGGTGAGAGGGATATGGACAACCTCACCCCCCGCCCGCATGACTTCCTCGGCCCCTACCGTCTCGGTGAGCGCCCAGTCGGCACCCTTGACGAGGATGTCGGGCATCAGCAGGTTGATCAGCGGGAGCGGGTCGGGAGTATCGAAGAGGCATACGTAGTCGACGCAGTGGAGCGCGGCCACCACTTCACACCGTTCGCTTTCGGCAACGATGGGCCGGAGCGGGCCTTTGATAAGATTGACCGAACGGTCGCTGTTGACGGCAACCGCCAGGAGATCCCCCAACCGGCGGGCAGCTTCCAGGTATCTTACATGACCGATGTGCAGGAGATCGAAACAACCATTGGTGAACACCAGTCGCTGGCGACGTTCGCGGGCTTGGCGGCGGACCCGCGCGAGCTCTTCGAGAGACAGGATTTTATCGCGGGCTTGCATTGGCGCCGGCCACTTCCCCGGCAGAATCGAGAATCTCCCTGATCTGCCCTTCACAGCGATGCAGCTCGAACTCACCCATTTCCGGATAAAGGCAGAACATCCCGCACTCCAGACCGTCGATCAGGCCTTCTCGAAACATTCTGACCCAGAAAGGCAAGCTCCCCCGTCGAGCCTCCTCTTCCGCCGAAAGCTCGGGGTATTCAACGAACAAGCTGCCCTTGAAGGCCTGTTTCAGCCACTGGAGGGTGTCGCGGCCCTGCCCCTGACGCTTCCCGCCAAGAACTTCCAGGTCGTGGATGGTGATCTCTTTTGAGCCTTCCTCAAATTGACACAGACTGATCTGCCCCCGGCAGGTTCCCCCTCTCTTGAATTCAAGGACCTCCATGGGGCCGAAGCCTTTGAGGATCGTCAGCAAATCCTTGACCGACAGGTCACCATAGGCGGCTTTCCAGATAGCGCCTTTCCACTCGATCTCGGCCACGTGGGGAGTCTCCTCTTCTCTGCAAGGAAGATCTGCGCGCTGCCGGTTTCAGCTTGAGGTTGAAACTCAGGTTCTTCTTGGCCTCTTGGACCGCGTGACGTAAATCAAGCTCCCAGACCGGTGCCGCCGAGGACAACTCTTTGTCGATGTCTTTATGACAGATTCGGAATGAACTGAGGGGAGGTCTATTCTGTGAGCCGTCCCGGCTCTCGTAGAGGACCACTCAATACCGACTCCCCTTGTGGAGGACGACGGGACGGATATTCAGTTGTTTGATTTCGGGGCACAGTTCGTGGAGCCTGGACAGGATCAATTCACTACTGAGAGTTTGCATGGGATGTTCCGCAGTCTCGTGAGAGTGGACGCCAATTCACATGGGATCTCGATCTGCAGGTTCGACAATGCAAGTTACAGGTTGCTGCTCTTGACGCGGTTACCGCCTTGGAGGACCTGCTTCCCTTCGAGAACGGCCTCCAAGTGTGAACGAATCCGAGAAAACCGGTGCTTGATGCGTGATACTGAGCTGGCGCAAGGCTTCAAACAGAACAACCCCGACGCTCGTAGCCAAGTTTAGACTGCGCACCCGCGATCTGTCAATGGGGATTTTTAGAATTCGGTCGGGCTCGGCTTCGAGCATCGCCCGGGGCAGTCCGCTGGTTTCAGAACCAAACACCAGGCAGTCGCCGGGCAGGAACTGGAAGTCGTAATAGGGACGTGAAGCATGGGCCGACACATAAAGCATGCGAACCGGTCCCAGGGCCTGGTGCAGGTCTTCGAACCGGGCATGCACTTTCATGGTGACACGAGGCCAGTAATCGAGGCCGGCCCGCTTCAGGTAGCGATCCGAGAGACGAAAGCCGAGGGGTTCGACCAGGTGCAACGGGGTGTGGGTGGCCGCGCAGGTTCTTGCAATATTGCCGGTATTCTGAGGGATTTCAGGCTGATAGAGTATGACCTGCAGAAGCGGTTGGTCATCGCAGACCAACCTCCCGCTGTCGTCGCCGCAGCGGTCGAGAGTTGTCTGCTCTTCGCGGTTGCGTGGGGTTCGCGCGGACATACCGGCCGGCCCTGTCTCCGTCACCCGCAAGCGGGATCTTCCGCGCTCGGCGCGGCCTGCATCACGGGAATACTCAAAAAGCCAATAACCTGCTATAGTCTAGCAGGCAAAGGGGGAGCTGGAAACTGGAAACCGGGGATTCGGGCCTCGACTGTTGGAAATGGCAACAGCACCTCACGATCCTCCAAATCCGACATCCGACATCTGAAGGAGGTCCTGATGCCATTCTGCCGGTGTCAAGAAGTCACGCTCTATTATGAAACCCATGGTGAAGGGCCGGCGCTTCTGCTTGTCTCCGGCCTCGGCGGCGGTTCCTGGTCGTGGTACGGGCAGGTGCCGTTCTTTGCCAAACGTTACCGGACGATCATTTTCGACAACCGGGGGGCGGGACGTTCAACCATGCCCAAGGGACCCTATCGGATGTCGCAGCTGGCTGACGAGGCACGTTTTCTCCTGGATCATCTCGGGGTCGACAAGACCTTTGTGCTGGGGCTTTCCATGGGAGGGATGATTGCGCAGCAACTGGCTCTGCAGATCCCCCGGCGCATCCGGGCCATGTTCCTGGGCTGCACCCATGCCGGAGGTGCTTCCCTCACCCCGCCAACGCGGGCGGTCATGGACCTCCTGATGAACAATGCCGGGCTGACTCAGCGGCAAGTCCTGGAAAAGAATATCCCCCTTTTTTTCAGTGAAAGATGTCGGCAAACCCAGCCCGAGGTTGTCGCCGCCTACTGTGAGGCTCAGCTCGCGGCGCCGCCGCAGCCGCCCGAGGCTTTTCACGCTCAGCTGGCGGCGATTCGGACGTTTGACGTCAGCGACCGCCTCGGCCAGCTGGTGATTCCGACCATGCTCGTTACCGGCAGTGAAGACGTCCTGATCCCACCGGCAAATACCGAAATGATGGCCAAACTACTCCCCCATGCGGAAACGGTAATCCTCACCGGTGCTGGCCATGCATTCCACGCCGAGTGCTGTGACCGGCTGAATCATCTGGCCGATGACTTTTTCCAGCGCCATCTCTGTTAGGAACCGTCCAAAAATAAGCATTCGACAAATAGGCCTTGCTGACTGGCATGCACCCGTTTTACACCGGACGTAAATAGTTCGGGACATTTCCTCTAAATGTTGATAATTACTCTGGGGACCACTAATCATGGAGGTGCCCCATGAGAATGAAAAAAGATCGCGCAGCGCGGCTTGCCATGCAAGAACCAGAAATCCGTAAACGCTATGAGATGCTCAAACCCACATTCAATGAACGAACGCGGCGCTTGTGGGCTGCAGCCGAGGCCAAGGCCGCGGGCCCTGGCTCCATTTCCTTGATTGCCAAGGCCACAGGCGTATCTCATCGAGCTATTTTGCAGGGGATTCGAGAACTGGACAACCCCCCGCAAGAGCTTCGACCAAATGGAATCAGACGCCCAGGTGCTGGAGCCCCTACCTTGGTTGCCAAGAATCCGTCCATCAAGGATGACTTGGACCGTTTGATTGATCCTGTCACGCGAGGAGACCCGGAATCTCCCTTGCGTTGGACCTGCAAGAGCGTACGGAAGCTGGCTGACTCGTTGCGTGAGATAGGCCACAAGATTTGCCCACAATCGGTCGCCAATCTGCTTCACTCGATGGGTTATAGTCTTCAGGTCAACCGAAAGAACAAAGAAGGTGCCAACCATCCGGACCGAAACGAACAATTTGAACATATCAGTGAGACGACAAAGAGCTTTATTGCTGAAGGAGAGCCCGCCATCTCGGTGGATACCAAAAAGAAGGAACTTGTTGGAGCATTCAAGAACAATGGGCGGGAGTGGAATCCCCAAGGCAGCCCAGAGACGGTGAATGTCCATGATTTTCCGACCGAGGATGGAAAGGTGGCGCCTTACGGTGTCTACGACTTGGCCGACAATTCGGGGTGGGTGAGTGTCGGGATTGACCATGACACAGCTGCTTTTGCGGTCGAGAGCATTAGGCGATGGTGGTCCATGATGGGACAAGACAGATATCCCCGCGCTAAAAAGCTCCTTATCACTGCTGACTCTGGAGGAAGTAACGGCGCGAGAGTTCGTCTGTGGAAAACCGAACTCCAGCAACTGGCGAATGAGACTGGCCTGGCTATCACAGTTTCTCATCTTCCGCCTGGAACCAGCAAATGGAACAAGATTGAGCACCGCCTGTTTTCCTTTATCTCGATGAATTGGCGGGGACGACCTCTCACCGACTATCAGACCATCGTCGGGCTCATCGGCTCGACAAAGACCAGCACGGGACTTGAGGTGCATTGCCAACTGGATACCAGCCAATATCCTAAAGGAATCAAAATACCGGATAAGGTCATGGCCCAACTTAACATCGTCAGACATACATTCCACGGCGAATGGAATTATACGATTTCCCCAGTTGTGGATACTAAACCCTAACATTTATTTATGGACGGCCCCTTAGGGCACGGCCCCGCAGTCACGCCGGGATGCTTCCCGGAAACGCCGAGATTATCTCTCCCAACTGCTTCTCGAAGCCTGCATAGAAATGGTCACAGCCCGGCAGAATCTCCAGCCGCACCCCCTGTTCGGCCCCGACAAAGGGGCCGGTCCAGCTTCTAACGGAAGCTAGCGAGCAGAACTCATCCCGGTCGCCGACGGTGATGAGGCAGGGGCAGGGCGGGGGAGCGAGGCCTTTAAAGTCCAGGAAGTCGAGAGGGGGGGAGACGAGGATGGCCAGGGGCGGATCGATACCGTTCTGCAGGGCGCGCAGGCCGATCCAGGCACCGTAAGAGTAACCGGCAAAACACGGCATCGTGGCGCCTTGCTGCTGGAGGTGGTCAACCACCGCGAGCAGGCTTTCCACATCCCCCTGGGCGCCGCGATGCTGGCCGGTGCTACGGCCCACCCCGCGAAAGTTGAACCGCAGGGTTCCCAGCCCTGCCACCCGCAACGAGCGCTGAAGGGCAATGACCACGTTGTTGTCCATGCTGCCGCCGAAGAGAGGGTGGGGATGGCAGATCACGGCCGTGGCAGCGCCGACTTGCGGTTCGAGGCGGGCTTCCAGGAGAAGATTGCCGCAAGGTATCATCAATGGTGATTCCGCCATGGTTGCCTCCATAAAAAACTTCATACCGACCTGCCGCCGACCGACTATAATGACAAAACATACCACATGAACCTCGATGCGATGAGGAGAAAACGATGGCACAACACCAGGACGACAGCATGGGTACGGAATCGCTGAAGATTGGGAATAAGGTCAGGGAATTGCGGGAGAAGAAACGTTTTACCCTGCATGATATGGCCGCCAAGACCGGATTCTCCCGAGACCTCTTGGCTCAGATCGAAAGTGGTGAGTTCGTCCCCCCCATCGCCACCTTGATGAAACTGGCCAATGCCTGTGGTGTCGGGCTGGCTCATTTCTTCAAAGATCCCGGGGGATCTCAGAAGATCGCGGTCACCCGCGCCCATGAACACATTCGGGTGGCACGAAGGCCTCACCATCATGAAGGAGAGGTCAACTACGTCTACGAATCTCTCGAAATCCGCAAAGCTGACAAGCATATGGAACCGTTCATGGTTGAGTTCCCGGTGCAGGAGACCAATGAAATGGTTTTCATGAGCCATTCGGGAGAAGAGTTTCTGTATCTCCTCGAAGGGCAGCTCGAATTCCGCTCCATCGATCACGTCGAGGTGCTCAATCCGGGTGACAGCATCTATTTCGAATCGGATCTCAGCCACAGCCTGCGCTGTCTCGGCGGAAGCCCGGCGAAGGCCCTGGTCGTGGTCTGGAACAGGAAGTAGGTGCGGGTTGCGAGGCGCTGGTTATGGTGCATATGGGGGATGAGGGGCGATTTAGCCGGACGGTTTGAGGGAGCTGAGCCATGATCGAAATTCGCTTTCATGGGCGTGGGGGTCAGGGTACGGTCGTGGCCACCATTCTCATGGCGAAAGCCTTCTTTGATGCGGGCTACTGGGTACAAAGCTTTCCGCTCTTTGGCGTGGAACGGCGCGGCGCACCCGTTGAAGCCTATCTGCGGATTGCCGCCGGTGAGATTCTGATTCGTACCAATGTTTACACTCCCGACCATGTCGTGGTTCTCGATCACACGCTACTGCAGGGGATCGATGTGACCCGGGGGCTCAAACCCGCGGGCTGGCTCCTCCTCAATGCGCCGTCCAGGCCCGCCTGCCTCGACCCCTATGTGGGCCACCGGCTGGCGCTGGTCGATGCGACCCGGATTGCGCTGAGACACCAGCTGGGGACGCGCACCCATCCCATTGTCAACACCTCCGTCATGGGGGCGCTGGCACGCGTTCTCGGCATGCCTCCCCTCGATTCGATCGCCAAGGCCATTGAAGAAGAGATTTCCGTTCGCCGGGCTGAGAACATCGAGGCTGCCCGGGACGCCTACCATGAGGTCGAATTGATGGGGCTGATTACGGCGGAAACACCCCTGCGGGGATAGCCGGCCGGGAGATTTGTCAGCAACGTTGCGTCCATCGCTTCGGTCCCCGCCGCTGCTCGAAAGGACCGATGATAACCGGCAACTTTCAACCCGTAACGCGCAACGTCTCATAATTGGGGGCATCAGCCATGACCCAGGAAGAAAAGAAACCGGTCTCGCTTTTCATCTCAAGGTCCAGCCTCACCACCGAAGGCAACAAGACCGGCAGCTGGCGGTTTCTGAGACCCCGTTACCAGGAAAAGACCGCCCCCTGCAGTGTGGCCTGCCCGGCAGGCGAAGACATCGGCCGAATCGAGCTGTTGACGAGTCGGGGACAATTCCGGGAAGCGTGGGAGACGATCCTCTGCGAAAACCCTTTCCCATCGGTCTGCGGCCGCGTCTGTCATCATCCCTGCGAAAAGGCCTGCAACCGGCGTGAATTCGACGACGCCATCGCCGTCCACACGGTCGAACGGTTCCTGGCGGACAATGCCATTCGCCATGGGTGGCGACCCTCCTTCGAGCACCGGCCCGCGCGCCGGGAGCGGATTGCGATCCTCGGCGCGGGTCCCGGCGGGCTGGCCGGGGCCTACTTCCTTGCCCGGCTGGGTTATTCGAGTGACGTTTACGAAGCCATGCCCGAACCCGGAGGCGCCGCTGGGTGGGGGATTCCCCCGTACCGCCTGGCAGCGACGGCCCTGAAGGAGGAAATTGCGCGCATTGGCGAGCTGGGGGTGCAAATTCACTGTGGGGCAGAGCTTTCCGAGGCGTTCCTGACCCGGCTCCAAGCATCTCACCAGGCGGTCCTGCTCATGTGCGGTCATGGTTCGGGGGGGCGCTTGAAAGTGCCGGGAGCGGGCCCGGAAACGGTTCAGGACGGCCTGGCGCTGCTGCAGCAGGTGCGGGAAGGAAAGGCACCGGTCCTCGAGGGCAGGGTGGCGGTCATTGGCGGCGGGAATACGGCCATTGACGTGGCGCGTTGCGCCGTGCGCCTGGGGGCGAAAGTATTGCTCGCGGCCCCCTGTCGCCGCCGGAAGATGCCGGCCTTTGACCACGAAATCCACATGGCGCTCGAAGAAGGAGTCGAACTGCGGGAACGGGTCACCCCGGTCCGCATCGAGCCCGGGGACGGCGAACTGCTGCTCACCTTGCAGCACCTGGAAGCGGTCGAGGGCGAAAAAGGCGGAGAAGCAGGTCTCGCACCTGCGCCGGGGAAGACGGAAACCCTCCGGGTGAGCAGGATTTTCACGACCGGCGACCGGGAAGCGGCCGAGGCCTGGATGAATCCGCCCGCCGTCGGGGAGGGTTTGATGGTCCTGCCGCACACCCGCCTACTGCTGACGGCCGAAGGATTTCCCTTGATCTACGGGGGGGATCTGGTGACCCCGGTGAAAAGCGTCTCCCACGCCGTCGCTTCCGGTAAAGAAGCCGCCCTGGCGCTCGATGTCCTTTTTCGCGAAGGAGCGGCGGCTATCGAGTCGCGCCTTTCGGCCTGTCGCATCGGCACCGGCCGGTCCCTTTCCATGGAGCTCTACGAGGGGGGCCCGCGGTCCCAGCGGAGTCCTCACGTGGTGGCGTTCGAGGAAATCAATATCGATTATTTCCAGTTCGCGCCGCGCGTGGCCCAGCCCCGCCTGCTCAAGGAGGAACGGATTCGATCCTTTGCCGAAGTGGACCTGCGAATCTCGGCCAACCTGGCCATGCAGGAAGCTGCCCGCTGCTTCAACTGCGGACTCTGCAATCAGTGCGATAACTGCCGCCTCTTCTGCCCTGATCTGGCGGTGAAGCGCGCCGATACTCTCCAGGCCCGCAGCATCGATTACGATTACTGCAAGGGCTGCGGGATTTGCGTGGTCGAGTGTCCCCGGAATGCCATGGTGCTGGAGGAAGAAGGGGCGTCAAAAGGCGAACCGTAGAATATAGAACTGCAGAATATCGAACCGCAGAAGTGCAGGAAAGCGAACCGTAGTAGTGTGGCAATGTGGAACAGGAAACCGTCGGGAAAGGCGGAGCGGCGAAAGGCAGTTGCGTAGGGAATAGTTGCTTTGGGTGGAGAGCTTCATGAAACGCGTGTTGGAGGGAAGTGACGCCGTTGCCGAGGGGGTGAGGCTGGCTCGGGTGCAGGTGATATCCGCTTACCCGATCACCCCCCAGACCCACATTGTCGAGCGTCTGGCGGAGTTTTGCGCCGACGGCAAACTCGAAGCCCGGTTTCTGCGGGTCGAGAGCGAGCACTCGGCCCTGGCGGCCCTGATCGGGGCTTCGAGCATGGGGGTGCGCACCTTTACCGCCACTTCCTCGCAGGGCCTGGCGCTGATGCACGAACTGCTGCACTGGGCGTCGGCCGCCCGCCTGCCCATTGTTATGGCCAATGTCAACCGGGCGCTTGCTCCCGGCTGGAATATCTGGGCCGATCAGACCGACAGCCTCGCCCAGCGCGATACCGGCTGGATCCAGCTCTACTGCGAAAGCGTCCAGGAGACCCTGGACAGCACTCTCCAGGCCTTCCGGCTGGCGGAAAGCGTGAACCTGCCGGTGATGGTGGTGCTCGATGCCTTTTTCCTGTCCCATACCTACGAACCGGCCGAGGTGCCCGACCAGGACCTGGTCGACCGTTTCCTGCCGCCCTTTCAGCCCCGCATCGCCCTGAGCCCGGAAAACCCTTGCAGCCTCAGCCAGATGGCTCCTCCCAACGTCTATATGGAAATGCGCTACAGCATGCACGAGGCCATGGAACGGACCCTGGCCGAACTTTCAGAGACGGCCGGGGATTTCGCGCGCCTGTTCGGTCGCCGGTGGGAGGCGGTGGAAGCGGTCTCGTGCGAGGATGCGGCCATCATCCTGGTGACTTCCGGGACCATCACCAGCACCGCCCGCCAAGTGGTCGCGGAATTGCGGTCCCAGGGCGAATCGGTGGGGATTCTCAAAATGAGGCTGTTTCGGCCCTTTCCGGTCACCGCCGTGCGGGAGATCCTGGCGGGTGCCCGAAAAGTGGCGGTGATCGACCGCAACTACTCGTTCGGCGCCAGCGGCATTTTTGCCCAGGAAGTGCGCGCCGCCCTCTGCGGCATCCCGCACCCTCCGCCGGTCTTTGGCTTCGTGGCCGGACTCGGCGGGCGGGACGTCAACACCGATACCCTCAAAGAGATCTACCACCATACCAGGAACCACGATTCCCCCACCGCGGAAAGCATTTGGGTGGGACTTCACGAGGTGTCTCATGCAGCTGGAAATCGTTGACCATGACTACGTCTATCCGGGGCATGTGGGATGTCCGGGGTGCGGCGCGGCCATTGCCATGCGCTTCGTCCTCAAGGCCCTGGAAGAAAAGACCGTAATGGTGATTCCAGCCTGCTGCTGGTCGATCATCGCCGGCCCCTATCCCCAGTCGAGCCTGCAGATTCCGGTGATTCACACCGCCTTCGAGACCGGCGGTGCGGTCGCCAGTGGGGTTCGGGCCGCCCTCGACATGCAAGGTGACATTCAGACTACGGTCGTCACCTGGGCCGGGGACGGCGGTACCTTCGATATCGGCTTCCAGGCCCTGAGCGGAGCGGTCGAACGCAACGAGAATTTCCTCTACATCTGCTATGACAACGAAGCCTACATGAATACGGGGGTTCAGCGCAGTTCTTCCACCCCCTACGGGGCCTGGACCACCACCACCCCCAACCGCGACTGGAAGCGCATGCGCAAGAAGAATATGGTCGAAGCGCTGGTGGCCCATCGCATCCCTTATGCGGCGACGGCCAGCATCGCCTATCCGGAGGATCTCGTGCGCAAGGTGCAGAAAGCCAAGGCGACCAAAGGCTCCCGCTTTCTGCATATCTTTGCGAGTTGCCCGACGGGATGGCGCATGCCGTCCGAATTGGCGATCAAGATTGCCCGCATGGCCGTTCAGACCAATATCTTCCCGCTCTATGAAGTGGAGGACGGGGTGCGCTACACGATCAATTTCATGCCTCGAGGCTATCTCGTGAAGGAATACTTCCACCTCCAGGGACGGTTCAAGCACCTGGCGGAACAGGATCTCGACCAGATCCAGGAGATGGTCAACGAAGACTGGAACCTGCTGCAGCGCAAGGCCGGGATTATCCAGGAGTGAGTGCTCGGGGCAGTGGCTTTGACACCGCGCAAAATCATATCATCCACGAAGTCACACGAAGAAACACGAAGAGCAATGGCAGCAGTAGCTCGTGTCCCCTCGGGGCACCCCGCAAACCCTGAAAACAACCAACCGGCAGGTGGCAACTCGCAACTTATCACAGCAGGATATGAGGAACTGCTGACCGCCCTGCGGGCAATGAACGGGGTGCTGGTGGCGTTTTCCGGAGGGGTGGACAGTTCGCTCCTGCTGGCGGCCGCGCGGAAGGCGCTGGGGGAGGCGGTCCTGGCGGTAACCGCCGTTTCGCCCATCTTCCCGCCCAGCGATCTCGAGTCGGCCCGCCTCCTTGCCGGAGCACTCGGCGTCCGCTGGATCACGCTGGAAACGGACGAACTCGCCGACCCCCACTTCCGGGCCAATCCCCCCAACCGCTGCTACCTCTGCAAGAAGCGACTCTTCACCCGGCTGCTCGCCGAAGCTCGCCGGCAGGGCTTGCCGGTGGTGATCGAGGCCACGAACGCTGACGACCTCGCTGATTATCGCCCCGGCCTGATCGCGCTGCGGGAACTCGGGATTCGCTCCCCCCTGGTGGAGGTCGGCATGGGGAAGCAGGCCATCCGCTGGCTGGCTCGAAGTGAGCGCCTGCCGAACTGGGATCGCCCGTCCTCAGCCTGCCTGGCGTCCCGCATTCCTTATGGCGAAGCGATCACCCGCGAGCGCCTCGAACGCATCGCGCGGGCCGAAACCGCCCTCCGGGGATTGGGCTTTCGCCAGGTGCGAGTCCGCGACCACGGGGTGGTGGCTCGCATCGAACTGATGAAAGACGACCTGGAGCGGTTGCTCGCCGCCTGTCAGCGGGAGGAGGTGATCGCGTCCTGCCGGGCGGCTGGCTACCGCTACGTGACCCTTGATCTGCAAGGATACCGGACGGGCTCGCTGAACGAGACGCTTGAAGCGGTGCGGGGAGAATAATGAAGACCAGCAAAGACAGGGGAGTGTGGTCATGAAAACAGCACTGGTGCTGATCGATATCCAGAATGATTACTTTCCCGGCGGCAGCATGGAACTGGAAGGGAGCATTGAGGCCGGTCGACGGGCGGGGCAACTGCTGTCTGCCTTCCGGGAATGGCGGCTTCCGCTGGTTCATGTGCAGCACCTCTCGCTTCGCCCCGGTGCCACCTTCTTCCTGCCCGATACCGAGGGGGTTGAAATTCATGAGAGGGTCCGCCCTCGAAGCGGAGAAAACATTATTCAGAAACATTATCCCAACAGTTTTCGTGATACCGGTATGCTGGCCTGCCTGCAGGAGCAAACGATCAACCGGCTGGTGATTGCCGGGATGATGACGCACATGTGCATCGATGCGACAACCAGAGCAGCTTTTGATTTGGGGTTTGAGTGTTGGGCTGCGGAAGATGCCTGCGCCACCCGGGCACTCCTTTATAAGGGGCGGCAGATACCCGCCGAAGCGGTTCATCTCTCCTTTCTGGCCGCCCTGGACGGTATTTATGCCCGGGTGCTGAGGACTGATGAGATCATTGCACAACTGTCGACTGATTCCTGAGAGGGGGCCGGGCGATGCCTCCCACGATTCGTGACGCCGCCCCTGCGGACGTGCCCGAACTGGTCGAGATCATCAGAACGGCCTTTCGGGACGTGGCGCTCCGTTTTGACCTGACGCCCGAGAACTGCCCCAGGCACCCCTCCAACTGCCATCAGTCATGGATTGAGGACGCATTGGGAAAGGGCGTTCGCTATTTCATCCTGGATGCCGAGGGCGGTTCGTGCGGTTGTGTCGCCCTGGAGCAGGCAAGTTCCGAAACCTGCTATCTGGAACGGCTGGCGGTGCTTCCCACGCACCGACGGCGCGGCTATGGCAGAGCGCTGGTCGTTCACGCTCTTGCCGAGGCCAGGGCCCTTGGGGTCAAGGGGGTCGAGATCGGCATCATCGCTGCGCAAACCGAGCTGCGGAACTGGTACCGGAAGCTCGGGTTTATCGATCAGAAGACGGCCAGCTTCCCCCATCTGCCGTTTCAGGTCCTCTTTTCCAGGAAGTCTTTGTGAGAATGACAGGGAACACCCGGCCTGTCATTCGGCCAACCTGGTGCCGGCGTGATCCCGGCCTCGGGGAAAAGGCAACAGTCGTTGAAGGTTCCTTAACAAGAAGGTGCTGCCATGAGCGAAACCATCCATCGTGGGTCATTTCAGCTACTCGTGATCGGAACGGTACACTCCCTTCTGAAGCGGCGGGAAGAGTGCCCGCATCAGGGCTGGGAGGGGGCGCCCGAGGCCTGGCTGGAGATGGCTCCGGCTTTCCGCGAGGGGCTTGATGGAGTCGTTCCCGGCAGTGAGCTGATCGTGCTGACCTGGTTCCACCAGGCGGATCGCGAGGTGCTGAAGGTCCATCCCCGCGCTGACTTCGCCCGCCCGTTGCGGGGCGTCTTTGCGACCCGCTCTCCCGACCGCCCCAACCCCATCGGGCTGCACCGGGTCAAGGTGATCGAGATCCAGGACGGCTGCCGGCTCCGGGTGAGCCCTCTGGAAGCCCTGGACGGCACGCCGGTGATCGACCTCAAACCCGTCCTGACCGCCTCCGCCGATATGTGACGAAGAGCCGCCCCCTTTTTCGAACCCATCGCAATTGCCACTACACCCCCCTAGCCCCCCTCAAGGGGGGAGTCACATCGCCTAATTCAACCACATTGGGGCTTGGGGCGACTCACACAACAATCGGCATATGCCTGGCCAGGGAAATGATCTTGACGGCATCCGCAACGCCTGTTATCAAAAAACTGTAAAAGGCATTTCTTATCGTCTCATTTCCCTCAACAGAAAAAAGTCGCTTCTACGCTCGCTGCCGCTTGTGACAAGCTGGAGAGCGAAATGGTTTCTTCTTCAGGCACCTACCCGCTATTCTCGCTTTTGGGCACATCACCACAGGTGAGCCGAGTGAGTGTCAGAGAAAAGGAGGCCCGGCGACGGTGCCGGGCTCCACAAGACAGGCTGCTGGCAACCCCTTTGGAGGCAGGAGAGATGAAATCCTTACGCTTGGGAATAGGGATGCTGCTGATCGGGCTGGCACTCCTCGGCGGCGCTGAAAAGGCGGTGGCGGGCGCCTGCGACCAGTTGCGGAAGACTGATGAAGAGATTCGCGTCTTGGCCGCCGTCCTTCAAGATATTGAGAAAAAGGAGCAAGGGCTGGCGAAAGCGCTGGAGCAGGCTAAACTCAATGACAGTCAGGAACGAGAAAAGCGCAGTGCTCGGGTTGAGGCCTTGACCTCACGCCGCCCTGAAATCCTTGCCGAGGTGAGCAGATTGGAGGCCGAACTCAGCACCACCCAGGCCCGCCTGGACGCTCAGCAGCTTCAAGCCAACGTGGATGCTGCAGAGCAACAGCTCTGGGACGTACAATATGATCTGGAAAAAACCAAGGTGGCAATCGAATCGCTCGACAGGAAAATAAAGGAGATCGAAGAACAATTATCCAATAAGCGCAGAGACTATGGGACAGAGCAAGAGGAGTACGATAGGCTGTTTGAGGGCATACCACCGAACAAGGTTCTGGAAGCCCTTGAGGTAGGGGAACGGAATCCGGTGTTGGCAAAAACCTTGTTAGAGGAAATAAGAAGAGCATTGGGCAGGAGGGGCCCTTGGAGCGGCAAGGAGGGGGCGGTAGATCGAAAGACTGGCGAAGCCCTTGATAAGCTGTCAGATGAGGAATTAGGGAAAGAGCAAAAAAAAGAGCGCGAAAGACTGGACAAGATCGCGAAGAAGGTGCTCGAGATCACCACGCTGGAAAAGCAGTTAGAAACAGCCCGAGAACAGCGGTTGGATCAACGGGCGCAACTGCCCGGCCTGCAGGGGAAGGAAAAAGCGGAACAGGATAAAGTGAATGAGGCGAGACGTGCGCGTCAGGCAGGACCGACCAAAGCTGACAAGGAGGAGGTCAAAGCAATCCAGAAGAAGCTCGAGAAGAAACGGAGCGAATTGGCCGAGCTTGAGCGGGATCTGAAAAAGATGGAAAGCCTGCCGACCTCCCTGGATGCCGCCGAAGCAGAATACAACCGTATGCGAAGCGAGCGGATCAAAGTCGGGAGAGATCTGGAGCTCCTGAAAGAAAGGCGCGCAGCGCTGGAAGATCAACTCGACGTCGTGCGCGATACCTTGAACTCCCTGGCGCGCTCAGGCCGGGAAAGAGGCCGTCAGGCCCATCTTGCAGGCCAGCAGGGCGATGCGGCAGCCTGCCAGGAATCTCGGGCGGCAGCCATGAATGCCTTCACCGAGGCGTCGGCCCTGGCGAAGGCGAACCAGGGTTGCCTGTCTCCCTCCGGGATTGCAAAGATCGACGAGTATTTTCAAACGGCGCGGAATGTTCAGTGCGGCGGCGGCAGCCAGCGGAGTGGCCTGCTCCAGGTCCCTGCGGTAGAAAGGGGCACGTCCCAGGCCGCGGCCAGAAGATTGCTGGCGGGAAAGGGTTTTCAGAATATTCAGTTTGTCGAAGTTTATGCACCGTCGAAGCCTGAAGAAGCGGGGCGGGTGGTCGGCGTATCGTCACCAACACCCGGCAAGATGGTCCCGCCGGAGACCGTGATAATGGTCAGCACTTTCAACAATCCCCCAGCGGACCCCGAGCGGGCGGCTGACGAGCGGAGCGCGGCCCGAACTCCTGGCGGCGGCTGGGATGCGGAAGCGGACAAGGCCCGGGTAACGGCCGTAACCCGCACCCAGCCCACCCCGGCTGTCCCGACCGCTGCTTCGGCCCCTCCCCCCACCAGCACTCAGGTGGATCAGGCCAAGGAGGTGGCGGACCAGGCAGCGGCCCGGGGACCCCAGGCGAAACCGTTGATAAACCACGGCGCCATCATGGAAGGACTGGCCACCGCTGCCGGCATTGCTGCCGCCACCAAGAGCGACAGGAGCAGAACCATCCCTTCAACCCAGTCGCAGCCGCTGACACCCAATCCCTCGACGGGAACCACGGGTGGACGCGTTGCCACCTCCGGCAGCGGGACTGCCACCAGAGCGGACGGCGGCGCTAAGAGCTGTCCGGTCCACTACAGCGGGGTCGAGGGGGATGCCTATTACGTAATAGAATATCCGGGCAGCCCGGTGGGCTTCGAAATTCGAAAAACCTGGGACCCTCCAAAAGGAGATGCCGACCGCCTGCAATGTGGTTCCGTCAGGGGAGCGGCGAAAAGATGTATCGAGCTCTCCTTCAGGCAAATGGGCAGACCGGTACCCATGGTGCTGGGACCGTTCTCCGATCCCGGCAGTGCCCGAAGGACCGCAGACAGTCGTTGCAGGTGATGCCATGATTCGACGAATTCTTGGATTGATGACGGCTTTGGTCTGGATCTCGCTGCTGGTCTCCTGCGCTGCCGCCCCGCCGTCCATGAGGCCGGGCGCTCCCATTGCGGCGGGCGAACTGGTCGGGCGGGCAGTGACGGCCAAGATCGACCTGCCGTTGCGCCGGGCAATGCTGGTATACGGCAACGGAGAGATCGATTTTGGGGTGTACCGGACCAAACTGGAGGCCCTGGGTCCCAGCATCCGGCGCTACGAACGGGCGCGGATTACCAAGGCAAAGCGGAGCGGCAACCAGCTCGAGCTCAGTCTGAACTCCGGCGGCTGGTGGGGTGGGACTAAGAACAGCCTGAGGTGGAAGCTGCCGCAGCAACTGAACGCCGAGGGTGCCCTCATTGTGGTCGATTACGGACACCCGCCGACCCCTGACGAGGTCCGCCCGGAGCGTGTGGCTTACGCCCTGCGCGATGTGTTGGAGATCGAAGGGGTTGGGGCCCCGGCTGCGGCCAGACCCCTGTCCGAGCCGATGGCTCCCGCGGTGGCAACGGGGGTTACGCTCCTTTCGGTGGAAGCCCAACCCAGTCGGGTGCCGAGGGGACAGCCGTTGAATCTCACCGTCCATTTCGAGGTGACGGGCGCCACCACCGGGCAACCCCTCAGCCTGATCATCAATCGCCAGTTGTACCAGGGCGAAACCCCCCTCTTTTCTGCCCCCAGGACTCAGCAGGGGCACTGGGCGGCAGGGGTCCACTCCGCTGAGTTCACCCTCACGGTCCCGGCTGCCACCACGCCCGGCGTGTACCGCTTCAAGGCATGGCTTGGGCATGACGGGAAGGAAGAATCACGCGAGGCCTTGTTTGAGGTGCTGGAGGGGGGAGGATAAGCGGTTAGAGGATCCATGCCCCGGAGATTTCAATGGCGAGGACTCGTCCGGAAACAACCTATGATCAAGCTCCCGTCGATCCTGCAGAAACTGAGCAGCATATCGAGCAGCAGGATCTTTTCGACCTTTTCTCGCAGTCCGGTAATGGGCTTGGGCTGTATTCGTTGTCGAGCTATTGCATCTGATCACAGGGTACCGTGATTAGGGTTGTTCGATACAAGCGAGATCCGGGCTATGGCATCTAAAGTGAGCGCCAAGAGCCTTGACGAGAGTATGGAAAAGATTCCTGGACTGCAGGCGGCAGGTCTGCATGAGCGAAAGGATTCTCTCCACCAAAGGTTCCCCCCTTAAGGCTTCCCTGGAGCGATTTGCGTGAATCATGAAGAAAGCCACCGCGGATGTTCTTCCGCACGGTGCTCGGTCTGAATGACGGCATCCTCGGGATGATCATGCTGATCCACACCTTCGGGGATTACGCCAGGTTTCATCCTCATCTTCATGCCATCGTCGCCGATGGGCTGTTTCGACCGAACGGGACCTTTTGGTGCCTGCCCAAAAGGGACCTGAAGGAGAAAGAATCAAGGCTGGGGTCTTCAGACCCGGCGATGAGCCGGCGTCCCCCGAGGGCCATCCCGAGGCGACCGTGCTCGATGGGTCCGAGCACCAACCTCGGCGGGTTCCGTCCAAGACCTGGCGGGAACTCATCAAGAAAATCTGGGAAGTGGACCCTCTCAGCTGTCCCCGATGCGGCTGTGAAATGAAGATCATCAGCCTCATCCATGAACCGGACGTCATAGCGCGCATCCTCCGCCATTTGGGCTTGTGGAAACAGGGGCCCGAGCCTCGGGAGGGAAAAATCAAAGCGCCTGAAGAGGGGCCGGTTGTCATGGCGGATTTCGACGACGGCTGGCCCGGATACGAAGAGCCCGTCATCATCACCCATTAAACTTCGTCGCTGGAGGGACTTCTCGCCGGCTTCATTGGGGCGGCTTGTCTTCGATCCGGGGGAGACATCGCCTTTCGGGCACTCCGGGATCGCCACAGGGCGCCGGAAGTCCAATCTGCAACGAACTCCCCTCCTGCAACGTCAGCGAAATCGCGTCTGTGGGCCTGGCTTTTCTGGCAAGTGCTCCTCTTCCCATCCTGCCGCTGCAAATTCTTTTCCTGAACCTGATCACAGATGTGTTTCCGGCAATTGCCCTGGGCTTGGGAGAGGGAGATCAAACGGTGATGGAAAAGCCTCCCCGGGAGCCTGACGAGCCCATCCTGAACCACCGCCACTGGCTGGCCATAGGAGGCTACGGCTTGACGACTACGGCCGCCGTCCTGGGGGCCCTGGTTCTGGCGCTCAATTGGCTGCAACTGGATGAGCGGCAGGCGGTGACAGTCTCCTTTCTGACCCTTGCTTTGACCCAGCTCTGGCACGTCTTCAACATGGCGGAGCAGGGATCGTCGCTTTTGCGCAACGAAGTGACCTGCAATCCCTTCATCTGGGGGGCGCTCGCGCTCTGCATCGGGCTCGTGCTCCTTGGCGTGTACCTTCCGGGCCTTTCTCTGGTGCTCACCCTGGTCGCCCCCCGGACGGACGGCTGGCTGCTGGTTGTTGGGATGAGTCTGATTCCTTTGCTTGTCGGGCAGATCAGCAAAGGACTTTTCTCACTCCGCGGCATAGAATAAGAATAAAGATTTATGTGTCCTTCACCGCCAACTGCATTATGGGGAGGTTTCAGCATGAGGACAGCAGTAAATGCAGTCGATAAAATAAATAATAAACCTGCCAGCACCATCTTGAGGCAAGACGCCAGATGGTGCTGATGCGCTGCCATCTTTTTCTCGATTGCTTCCAAAACCCGAGATGGCGGAGGATGCGCTCTATCACGTCCGGTTCGTGGATCAGGCCGTTGCTCGTCATCTCGCAGCCGCAACGGGGACAGCTGAGAGGGTCCACTTCCCAGATACCTGCCTGTGCGGGCACAAGCCTTCTTGATGAACTGTCGCCATATTCTGTACGGCAGCCGGCGTGGCTGATAGTCGGACACATCCAGCACGGCCGCTTCGGATGTACAGCCCAAGACGTCATCTAACCGCCGGGTTTCAAGTGTCCGGCCTTGATCCTCTATCCTTTGCTTCTGATCGATTACCAGCTCCTTCGACAAGCTCAGGACAGGCTCCGTATCTGACCATCTGGAAAATCTTGTCAGGGATATGCTCGGTGGTGATGGCGATGAGTTCTTATGAGCTGGAAATCCTACGATTCCTGTTTGGTCATGATCATCCCGGCGGTGAAGCTCCGGCAGCAAATTAAAAAGCTCTTCCATGTGATCGACCTGCCGTTTCCGAACGAATCACAACTTTTCGCCATGGTGGAAAAGGTTGCCGACGGCGCCAGGGTCCTCGACCGGGAGAGCAAGGAAGTGCAGGTGGCGACCAACCAGGCCAGCGCTGAGGCGATGCGAGGACCGATGGAATTCGATAGGGGAAAAAAGCAGCGGGTAACAAGGATGGAGTTCTCTTTAGAGAGTGAGGCTAGTCTTTGACAACCGTGCTCAGAGTCAAAAATGTAGATTTAATACGTCGTTTCCCACTACCGGCTCAAGGGGGATCATCCCAAAGAAAGAGCATTTCCGGCTGTTGTGCTCATGCGCATATCTGCTATAATATTCACTGGCTAGGGAGAACTCAGACCCCCGTCCCACATTGATGTGGCATATCGGATGGGCTTGGAATTGTGAGGCACACGCACGAGCGCAAAATGAAAGGACATCTTCATGGACGTTTTTCACTACAGCCTCTCTATCTTGATCTCCCTAATCCTCGGGTTGTTGGGGTTTTTTTCCGCTTTCAAAGTGTTCAACTGGATGTTGCCCAACATGGATCTTGCAAACCAGCTCAAAGCCGGTAACGTGGCGGTGGCTGTCTTTCTTGCCGGGCTTTTCATAGGCCTTGGAATCCTCCTGGCAGGAGCGATCCAATGAGGCTCCGGACGGTGGCAGTGTCGTTAGCAGTTCTTCTCCTGTTCGCCGTTCCGGGAACCCGTCTTGCAGGCAGCGATCGATCTCTCGAGGAATCCCGGTTCGAATGGGCCCAGCAACTGAGACGGAACATTGGGCGCTATCTCGGACATCCCTACGGTTACGGGTGCGCTGGCCCCAAGCGTTTCGATTGTTCGGGTTTCGTATGGCGGGTGATCGTTGAGAGCGGCATTCGTATCAAACGAACGGGCGCACGCAAGCTGTTCTTGATGCTGCCGAAAGCTGAAGAAGGAGAACAGTGGCAACTCGGGACGGTCGTTTTCTTCAATCGGCTGGGACACTGTGGGCTGGTGGAGGACACCGCGCTCTTTTATCACGCCTCCAGTAAGCTGGGGACCACCTGTTCAGCCTTTGAGCCGTATTGGCATTCAAGGATCACGGGTTTTCGCAAAATACCTCGACAGTACGGTGAAGAATTACCCTCTCTCTAGTAGCCTGTCATCTGTCCTCAAGAACAGACATAAGCCCTCTGGGGACCTATCATTCCGATCGGGCTCGCCTGCGCCACGCTGTCGTCGGCGCTGGGTTCGATTCTCGTGAGTCCCCGCACGCTCCAGGACATCGCCAACGACGGCATGTTCCCCTGGTCGGCAGTGATTCGTTGTGAGTTCTTCCAAAGAGATCCAGCTGGTCAGCGAACGGGAGAGAGAGCGGGATGAGGTCCCGCCGGGCGAGACGGATTCGGACAGAGGTGATTCGGGAGGTACCGAGCCGACAGTCGGCAATGCAGGGAAGGGACAATTGGATTCCAATGGTGGTGTCGCCGAAGTTCGGCCTTGCGCCGCCCCCGGTAAGCCAGAGGGATAAGGAGTCTCTCTAGAAATGAACGATAAAGCCAACCAAGGTTCGGGCATTGAGGCGAACCAGCCAACAAATTTTGACCGGCAAAGGAAACGCAGGATGACAACATTACGGGTGAGGAAGTTCCGCAGGAACGATCGGCTTGGACGAGTTCTGACTTCGAGCGTCTGCCTCGCTTTGTTTCTTTTCATAGCCCCCGCAACAGCTCAGAACCTTCCGGCCGAAGACAATGCCAGGCAAAGTCTTCAGAACAGACGCCTCTCGGTGGATGCCGCACCCGATTCGGAGCTCGAGCAGCGTCTCGCTGCGATCTTTTCCCGCATCGATGAATTCAGGGAGGTGCGCGTCGACGTGGAGGATGGGGTGGTCAAGCTTTCCGGTGCGGTGCTGCGGGCCAGGGACAGGATAGCCGCCGAGGATATGGTCTCCCGTTTTAAAGACGTCGTCTATGTGGTCAATAACGTTGAAGAGAAGACCGATGTTGAAACGCGCGTCAATCCCGCCATCAAGAAAATCGAGCAGAACTTCAACAGGGCCATGAAGTACCTGCCCCTTATCATAGTTGCGGCCGTGATCATTTTCCTCTTCTGGTTGCTCTCCCATTACGCCGTCCGTTGGGAACTGCCCTACCGGCGTTTTGGCATCAATCCGCTCCTTCGCAATCTCATTCGCCAGATCCTGCGCGCCGCGATCATGCTCACGGGTCTGATCCTTGCCCTGGATATCCTGGATCTCACAACGCTGGTGGGCGCTCTGGCCGGGACCGCGGGGGTAGCCGGACTGGCCATAGGCTTTGCCTTTCGGGACATTGTAGAGAACTACCTGGCAGGAGTGCTGCTGAGCATTCGCAGTCCGTTTGCCATCAATGATCTGGTTCAGATCGGCACGCACGGGGGAAAAGTGGTCAGGCTTACCTCGCGCGAAATGGTGCTCATGACCCTGGACGGGAACCACGTGGTGATTCCCAACTCAACGGTATTCAAGACCACCATCTATAATTACACGCGCAATCCTATGCGCCGTTTCGCGTTTCATGTGGGAGTCGGCGTGACCGAGGACCTGGCCAGGGTTCAGGAAACGGGCTGCAATGCCTTGCAAAGGATTAAGGGGGTCGTCTCTGATCCCGGCCCCTTCATGCGGGTGGAGGAACTGGCGGATTTCAACGTTGTCGTGAAATTCTTCGGCTGGGTCGATCAGCGGCAGGTCGACTTCCTGAAGGTGCAGAGCGAAGCCATTCGCGTCGTCAAGGCGGCCTTGGACGGCGCCGGCGTTGAAATGCCCGAGCCCACTCAGAAGGTTCGGTTCTATCCCCTGCCGCCGGAAGAGGCCCAGGCAGTCTCACGAACACCGCCCGTTACTCAGGCCCAGGTTGAGCAAGCGGCCGCGCAAGCCGATGTCTCCCCCGACACTTACCTCGACGATCAAATCAAGGAAGACCAGGCCCAATCGGACGAGGAGAACATCCTGGTGAGACCGGTGTGGCAGCGCTCGTAGGCCTTATGGCCGTCAAGACAACGGCTCCGTGTCCCATGCCCGGATCCCGTTCATCTCGACACGACAGCCCGCTCAGCCCCTTTCACGCCCTTTCACGGCAATGATGATCTCCACCCGCCTGTTCAAAGCCCGTCCTTCCGGTGTGGCGTTGTTGGCAGCCGGTTGGTAAAAGGCTTTTCCCACAACTTCCATATCGGCCGGATCAATGCCGACGTGCTTCTGGAAATAGCGAACCACGGCCGCCGCTCGAGCTGCCGAAAGTTCCCAGTTTGATCGATACTTGTAGCGGTAGTCCCGAGCGATGGGAACCTCGTCGCTGTGGCCGACCACGATGATCTCTTTGTTGTCGAGGCGATTCAGGATCTCACCCGTTTTCTCGAGAATTTTCAAGCCCCGCGGGGTAATCCTGGAACTGCCGAACCTGAACAGAATGTGATCGACAAATTCCACGTGCAATCTGTTTTCCAGTTCCCTAATGTTTGCTTCCTTCTCCTCCAGTTGCTCCTTCAGTTCGGTGACAAGGGCCTTATGAGCCGAATGAAGCTGTTCGGAACTGTCCTCGCTTTCAGGTGCCGTCGTCTTCAGCGCATGGGCCTTCTCCTCGCAGCTCTTCAAACGCTGCCCAAATTCCTGGACGGTTGCCTGCCCGACGCTCATTTGCCGCTTCAACTCCGCCACTTCTTCTTCCCTTTCGGAGAGCGCCGTACCGGTTTTGCGACACTGCCAATAGAAGATGCCCAAGGCGACTAATGCCAGTAGCAGCAAGATCGCCAGCAAAATCGCTTTCCGGTCCCTTGGCCGTCCGCTTGGCTCTGTTCTCTCCTGCATCGTCTTTTCCTTGAATAGCCAAAAAGAAAAATCCTCGCGGCAGCATCCGCTACGGTGACTCACCGCTGCCGACTCCCCCTCCACGGAACCCGATCTGCTCCGTTGTTGCAGATAATATTAACACGTTCGTCACTGGACGGCGTCAAGCATATTTTTATGTTGATTTCCTACAAAGTAGCCGGAACAAAGGTCTTTGAAATGCAAAAGTCAGACTCCAGGCACGGGGATTGATTGTCGCCAACAAGATAGAGAGCAAATCGGCGTAGCCAGTCTTGTTGCGTGATATTGTTTTTGTGGCTGGAGAAGAAGGAACTGGAAGCGATCTTCCGCTACAAAGCCCCGGCCGCGTTGAAAGCTGAGCCCCGGATCCCGATCAAGGTCTTCGATCAGGCACGGCGGGTGTTACGGTGAGCTCAGCTCCGAGGCCGGTCAAAACGGCCTTGCCGCGTACGGTCAGATCAGAGATGAAGCGGAACTGCTGGGAAGAATCGACCGGATAAGCCCTCAATCGGTAATGCGTGCCCCAAGGCTCTTCCTTTACCGCAACGCCGATGGGTTCGTCGAAGTACAGATACGGACTGGTCAGAACTACGTCTTCCAAAACCTGCTGCACTTTTGTACTGTCGTGCCGGGGATGCAGATAAAAGTCGGCGACGCATTGCAGACGTGCCTCGCCGTTATTGGCATTGCTGACGGATTGGTTCCACAAGAGTGCATGCGGAATCAACACCCTGTTATCGTCGGGCGTGACCACCTCGATTGTTCGCATACCCACATGTCGCACTTCACCGTAGATATTCCCCACCTGAACCCAGTCGCCGTTGCGATAGTTGCGTTCTCCGATCGCCACGATGCCGGCAATGAGGCTGCTGGCATAGTCCTTGAGCGCGAAGCCCAGCGCCAGACCAACAGTGCCGAGCAGGGCCACCATGTTCTGAATCGACGGTTTGATCAACAGCGGCATCACCATCGCCAATGTCCCCAAAATGATGACCAGGCGGATCAACGGCACGGTGGCCAGCAGGTTTAGCCGTTTCTTTCCTTGAAGCCGATTGCCGATCCACGGAAGAACGCGCTGGACAGCGATGATCAGTAAGCCGGCCAGAGCTATGACGGCCACGAGTTCAACTATTGCGGCGGAATCAATCTTTTTGAAAATCTGTGACACCTGAGTCTCATCAGGCATGTTTCATTCTCCTCATCTTTCAGAAATCGTCGGTCAGATAGGCGCGCCCGCGCAGCAAGCCGCGCACCGTCGCATAGGCGAGTTCAGGTACGCTCCAGCGGTCTTCCCGATATTGTATGAATCCGGCATTGCACAGGCGCAACAGAAGCGCCATGCACCGGGGGTGCGACAGCGGCAGCAATTGAGAAAGCAGCGATTCAGGCAGCCCGCCGTGCAACAGCAAGACGTGCAGAACGAGGGCGAAGTCCTCGTCCGTTCCTGCCGGCATCACGGGTTCCGGCAACACTCCGGTGACCCAGACACTTTCCTCGTCAGGTTCATCTGTCTGCTCAATTTCTTCACTGTTGCTCGGTTCTGACGGTTCCGCCTCGGGTTCGGAACGCAATCGTTCCCGCCAGTACCGCACAGCCGTTCCCACATTCCCCCGGCAATACGCGGCAAGCTGGACGATCTCTGATCGAACCCGGTCGTCCTCGGATGGAACGGTGAGGATGCTGTTGCCGTTTACAGCATTGCGAAAGTGGACCCGCCTTCCTGATCGACAAACCGTCATGCTGGAGAGAAGTCGTGCCAGACGGGAGCTGTCGAAGGCCTGCAACGTCAGGGCATCCGGTCGAGGCACCGACCACAGGCGTTGCAGGTACGACCAGGCCCAACTGTCGCAGCCAATCAGGCCCTTGCCCAAGCGCCCGCTCTCCGCCCGCTGCAATAGTTGGCGCACCAATTTCAGGCCGTTCGCATGACGCAGGTAGCAGTGCTCCATGCTGGGAAGCACCCAAAGGCGCCCGGCTTGCGGCCAGTTGTCGAACCAGCGCTCGTCACCGGCTAGGATTTCCTCATAAGTTGGTGAGGCGATCCACGTCGCCTGATAGGGTTCTCCCCAGAGTCGGACGATTTCGGCATGGCCGCTGTACGGCTGACCGACAACGAACTTCACCGGCCGATCCGGTTCAAGGGCCGCCATCCAGTCCTTAAGTGCCTTATCCAACGCCGTTGCCGCAGAGTGCCAGTCGGGCGGCAGCAGCAGACGTTCCAACCGCGCCTGCGCCAGGGTGCGCAGTTCGGCTTCTTGCCTGACGGGTAGTTGTGACTCCTTTCCCCTACGACGAAAAATCCGTTTGAAATAGGCCCACGCATTTGCCGCCGCGCTGCCTGCGGGAAGACCCGGCACCTTGTAATCGGCGAGCGGAACGAACTCCCATACTGCCGCCTCTGGAGACTCGACGCGTGCGGTCGATTTGAGGCCTCCCAATGATTGAACGGCTCGTTGCTTTTCCATGGTCATTTGCTCGCTCAGCCTCTCTGTACGAGACCCCCTGCCTGAATCGGTCAGCCTTTCGGAAAGCGGAGAGAACCGTTACCTTTCATTCTAGGCATATATGCGCAAGAAAACGGTTATGAGCCCCAGGTAAATGAAAAGACTCAAAATATCATCTGACGTGGTTATGAATGGGCCGGTGGCGACTGCGGGATCAATGTCCAGCCTTCTCAGCACAAAAGGTATCGCAGAGCCAGTAAACCCCGAGGTCAGAATGACAAATACCCCCTGTCACCGCCACCATGGCTCCCAAACGGTTATCAGAGAGCCAGTAGCCCACAATCAGTCCCAAAAGGACTCCACATATGACCCCATTGATCAACGCGACCTTCATTTCCAGCCAGAGCCGCTTTCGGACACTCACGAGAGTGATATCACCCGTGGCCATTCCTCTCACAACAATCGTTGCGGCCTGGGTCCCCGTATTTCCCCCCATGCCCATGATCACAGGGAAAAAGAAGGACAGGGCTATGATTTTTTCCAGAGAAGCTTCAAACTGGTTGATCACCGCGGCGGCAGCAATGCCGCCCAGAACTCCGGTGATCAGCCAGGGCAGGCGCGCCTTGGAGATCTTCAGGGTAGAATCTTCGGTAACTTCCTGTCCAATGATGCCCGTCATCAAGGAAAGGTCTTCATCCACCTCTTCCTCGATCACGTCAATGATATCATCATGGGTAATACGACCTACCAGGCGGAAGTTCCCATCCACAACAGACATATCGACCAGGTCATGCCGCTCGAATAGTCGGGCTACATCCTCTTGATCCCTGTGAACATCGACTGAGATCACCTCGTGATTCATGATATCGCTGATTCTTCGATCAGACGCTTCAACAATCAGATCCTTCAGGGACACGACCCCCACCAGCCTTTCAAGGCCATCGACGACCCAGACGTGATAAAGATTCTCCACCTTTTCCCCGTATTCGCGAATCTTCTTGACGACATCTCCAACTGTACCGTCCTTCAATGCTGTAATGAATTCCAGGTCCATAATGCCGCCAGCCGTATCTTTTCCGTATTGCAGAAGCTTCCCGATTTCCCCCGAGAGCTCCTCCCCAAGCAATTCAATAATGTCTCTGGCGTCCCCGTCTGGGAGATTACCGAGCTCTTCAAAATCAGTTCCTTTCAACCGAATTCCCGGCCGGTCAACCAAACTGTTCAGGGCTTCTGAGGGTAACATGGGATCTTTACGGATTCAAACATAGCGAATATGAGGCTCAGGTATCTCGAGTGCCCGAGAAAGCGCCATCCGCTGAACGAAACCCGAGACATAAACATCTCTTCTCTCGCTACTTGGTCTTCTGGAACCAGCACACGGACTGGAGGCACTCATGAGGGCGAACTCTCAGCCAGCCATTTGAAAACGTAACTCTAGATGCTTAAGTTAAACTCCAACTGAAGATATCTCAACAAGGGTAAAGGCGAAGGCATGGCTGATCAGGCTGAGGACGTCTGCGATTCATCGCTTTTCATGTTCGAAGGACAAACTATCAATCACTGCGGTCGGGGAAAATAGCCCGCAACAGACACGCCCTGCAGAAACTTCTCGGCTTTAGATGCTCATCCTTTCGTAAGGAGAGTTCGATGAAGATTGCTGTAAGCACTAAAGGAAAGTCCTTGGATAGTCAAGTGGAGCCGCGTTTTGGCAGTAGTCTGGGTTTTATCCTCTTCGACACCGAGAGCGGCAACACTGACTATCTGAGCAACGCAGACCAGCTCGGGATTGCTCGAAGCAAGGGCATCCAAACCGCACAAATGATTGCCGAGGCAGGGGCGACGGCGCTTGTCATCGGACAATTGGGTTCGAACGCAGCTCAGGTTTTGAAGAGACGCGGAATCAAGATCTATTCATCTGCTGGCGGGACCGTTCGTGAAGCTATTCAAGCGCTTGAGCAACGGAAACTGAAAGAGTTCGGCGAGGACGAGATACAGCCAGGTCCAGGCAAGATGGGTGGGCGAGGCATGGGCGGTCGGGGACGAGGTCGTGGCGCTTCGTGAGGGTATTCCCCCTCCAAGCTGCAGGGGCGGTTTTCCATCCAAAGCACCGGGGAGCGCCCCGGAAATCTGAACCTGTCGTTCGGAAAAGGAAGGACAAGCCATGGCGACGCTCCATGTAAGGAATGTGCCCGAGGATTTGCACAAGCGCATCCAGACGATTGCTTATCTGAAGAACCGATCCCTTAGTGCCCAGGTGATCAGTATGCTCAGCAGGGCTGCCGAGGAAGAGGAGCTCAGAGAGTCGAGAGCCCGGATCCTTATGGCAGTGCGGCGCCGGCGCTTGACCTATAAACAGGAGGTGCCCGACAGTGCGACCCTGATACGGGAGGACCGGGAGCGATGAAAGGGGGGCGATATGTCGTCGATGCGAGTGTCGCGATCAAGCTTTTCATCGACGAACCGCTTTCGGAGCAGGCAGAGGTTCTATTCTCGACCCCTCAGGCCGAACCGGCGGGAGAATTCCATGTGCCGGACCTCTTCTATATTGAGTGCACCAACGTTTTGTGGAAGCTGCCGCAGCAACTGAACGCCGCGGGTGCCCTCATTGTGGTCGATTACGGACACCCGCCGACCCCTGACGAGGTCCGCCCGGAGCGTGTGGCTTACGCCCTGCGCGATGTGTTGGAGATCGAAGGGGTTGGGGCCCCGGCTGCGGCCAGACCCCTGTCCGAGCCGATGGCTCCCGCGGTGGCAACCGGGGTTACGCTCCTTTCGGTGGAAGCCCAACCCAGTCGGGTGCCGAGGGGACAGCCGTTGAATCTCACCGTCCATTTCGAGGTGACGGGCGCCACCACCGGGCAACCCCTCAGCCTGATCATCAATCGCCAGTTGTACCAGGGCGAAACCCCCCTCTTTTCTGCCCCCAGGACTCAGCAGGGGCACTGGGCGGCAGGGGTCCACTCCGCTGAGTTCACCCTCACGGTCCCGGCTGCCACCACGCCCGGCGTGTACCGCTTCAAGGCATGGCTGGGGCATGACGGTAAGGAAGAATCACGGGAGGCCTTGTTTGAGGTGCTGGAAGGGGGAGGATAAGCGGTTAGAGGATCCATGCCCCGGAGATTTCAATGCCGAGGACTCGTCAGGAAACAACCTATGATCAAGCTCCCGTCGATCCTGCAGAAACTGAGCAGCATCGAGTTTTCCCACCTCTATTTTTTAATACCGAAGCACCGCATGGTTTGGGCTTTTCCCCGCTCTCTCTGATTCCATTTGCGAACTTCCTGGGGTGTGAAGACGGGGGTGCTGGATGATGGGAACCTCCGCAATGGAGTCCTGCTGGGGGAGGCCAAACGGATGCCGATTCCGGTGGTGAGTGAAACGTCTTTGAGCGAAGCCCTGCGGTCCTGAGACCTGGCTTTGTGAAGAGGTTGGGCAATCTCTTTGTCAGTGTGCCGATGCGAGAGGGAAAGGAAAAAGTCTGTCAGGGGGCGGAAAGTTGCACTGGATGCGGCTTCGACCCACCTGTCAGGGGGAGATATGGCTTCGGAGGCAGATAAAGCTCATACTCGCCCCCTATCCCACCCACCTCGTAGGTCAATATCGGTCGACTGACTCCCTTTGGCATGACCTCCGCGCGACTGTCTATTCTCAGGATGGGTCCACATGCTTCTAGTGTGGTCTCTGAGATGAGAATCTGTCCGCCCACGGTGCAGGATTCGATACGGGAGGCGAGGTTCACGTTTAAGCCAACAACTCCATATTTGGTTCGTTGTCTTCCCCCGATATTTCCCACTACCACCTCACCGGTGTTGATCCCGATGCCCATGGCCGTCTCGGGGAGCCCGGCCCGGCGGCAGTGCCGGTTTACGCCGGCCATGGCCCGCTGCATTTCAATGGCGCAGGCCACGGCACGACGAGCGTCGTCTTCCCGCTGAACGGGGGCCCCGAAAATTGCCAGAATGGCGTCTCCGATGAACTCGTCGATGGTTCCCCTGTATTGAAAAATGATTTCCGTCATGGTCTCCAGGAAAAAATTGATGACGCAGACCAGGTCCTCCGGAGGGAGCTTCTCACTCAGTGACGTGTAGCCCCTGAGATCTGCCATGAGGATGGTCAGAATGCGCTTTTCTCCACCCAGCTTGAGGCCTGTAGGAGTCTCCAGCAAGCTTTCCACGATCTCACTGGAGAGGTACCGGCCGAAGGTTTCGCGAATGAAGCGGTTCCGGGTTTCGAGCATCCCGTTCAGTTCGTTGAGCTGCCTTTGCTGTTCGATTTCCGAGTCGCGCAAGCGTTTTTTTTCAAGACAGGCATTGATCCTGGCTTTCAGCAGCACCGGATTGAAGGACTTGGGCAGATAGTCCTCGGCTCCCATCTCAATACACCGCACAACACTGGTCATCTCGTCTATGGCGGAGATCATGATCACCGGGATATCACGCCACTCCTTATGAGCCTTGAGTTTCTGCAATACCTGGTAGCCATCCATTTCCGGCATTACAACGTCAAGGAGCACCAGGTCGAACGGGTCAGAGCTGACCATTTCCAGCGCCTGGCGGCCATTTTGCGCCTGCGCCACCCTGTGTCCCTGCTGCTCCAGCCCGCGGGCCAGCATTTTCCGGGTCGTGTAACTGTCGTCCACGATGAGAATCCGGCCACACTCCGTCATGTGCTCTTTGATCTGCATGGGGATGAAGGGAGCGTGGGCGACCTCCAGAATAGGGTTCGGGCAGGAACGATGGGTCACGCTTCTCTCGTCCATGGAGTCGATCTCCATTTAGAAAATCCTTGAACCAACCTCCTTTAACCTCCGGCCTCATTTCGATGACAGCCGTAACAAGGACTTCGCCAGCAAACGTGTGAGTCCTCTGATAACTCTTTTCGTCATCTCGGCGGAAAGCCATGAGCAGGAAATTGAAGGTCGATCCCAGCCCCTTTCGACCTGTCGCGTTGCGGGAGGGACCGCTCGGGGGGCGAACTGGCTCAGCCGGCGAAAAGGCGCTATTGCGAAGCAACGGCGTTGCGTTAAGGCTGTTCTCGCCCCCCATTAATTCTCTTCTCGCCTGGTTCGTCAGCGGGCGATCGCTTTATCCAGTGGACTAATTCTCCAGACGCCTGCACCGCCGACGCGAACACTCACCTCAGTTCCCTGCTCCAGAGCCTCGAAAGCGCTGTTCTCAATGGTGAACACCAAGCGATCCGTGCTGCCGGAAGGAAAGCGCGACACGGTGAAGGTTTTCGCGCCGATCACCAGCGTGGGCAAAGCACCACCCACCGGGAAGGGCCGGGTCGAGGCGATTTCGATCTCCACGGCGGGAACCCCAACCATGCGGCGGATTGCGACAATCTCATTCGACCCCGGTGGCGCTTCGCCCTGAGCGTCAGCCCGGGCTGTGGAGCCGGTCCCGCATTTCGCTGGAGTGGCCGAGGCGAAGACGGTTTCTCCGGCAACGGCCTTGGTGAGCCTCACATTGGCCAGATAGATCGAAGATTTCTGCTGGCGATCGAATGTGAAACGCACACCGCGCAGATGCGACAGATCGGCCTCTGTGAATGCCTCCAGCGGGATGCGCACCGTTTGAAACACCTCGTTGTAGGCGGAGTAGCCACTGCCAAAGACACCACCCGGCCGGGTCACCACGGCATGAGCCTTCAGCGCGATCGGCTGTGACAGCGTGTCATTGGCATCGGCCAGAGCGATGGAGAAATCGACATCTCCGGTCGGGTCAGGCAGCGACGTGCACAGCTTGCCAAAGCAGCGTAGCATGATGCGAAATTCCAGGGTGCGGAAGGCGCCGACGTCAACCCCTTGGCCGGCGGGGGCGGCATTCACCTGCAGGAAGCCGTTTGCATGCTTCCAACCAACCGCCGCCGCTCGTTGGATCGGGTCCTGGTTGGCACTTGCCCTGCCATGGCGGTAACGGGACAGGCCTGAAGATTCGTTGGCCACCTGCCGGCTCGACGTCCCGGTCGGCTGGTCGAAATCGTCGATGACGAAATTTTCGGAAGGTCGCGGTGTTTGCGTAAAGCCCCGCGCATAGGTTGTCTCGGAGGCCAGGGCCGTCGGGATCGGGTAGCTGGGATCGAAACGGTGCGCCAATGAAGGCTTGGGGATGCTACCCAGGTTGGAGCGGAAGAACGGAATCAGGGACCTCAACGCCGTTCGGCGCTGCGACGCGGATCCCCTCAATTGGGGAAAAATCGGCTTTTGTCCGAGGCATCCCATGGAGTCTGAAATCTGCCATTCGGTGTTGTAGAAATTGTGGTTAGCCCCAAAAACCTGAAAGGTCGATTTGCTCAGCGACTCAGCCTCGGCGGCGTCCTGCAGGATCCGATCAAACGGCCTGATCCCCTCGAGGTCTGAGACATCCCCGTCGCAACCGGGCAACAGTACCGTCCAAACGAGACCCACCGGGTTCAGGGTCCGGCTCGTCATGCCGTCCACCGGTCCGATTTCAAACAGAGAGCGAAACGTGACCGGTCCGATCCGCTCCGGCCAGGGGCTCCCTGGATCGTGATACTGAGCGACCGCGGCGCGCATGCCCTCCCCGCCGCGCGAGTGGCCCATCAGGCCGACTTGAGAGAAGTCGAGCAAACCCGTTAGCTGGAAACCGAGAGAGGAGGGGGCGCCACCCTTGGCATTCCATTGGGCAAGCTTTTGCAGATGCCGCAAAACGAGACGTCCGCGGCGCAGGTTGAGGCCGGAATCGCTGCTCTCCCCCGCAGCGCAATTGACACCGCGGTTGGCATTGATCGAAACGACCACATAGCCGTATGCCGCCAGGGGTCGTGCCAGGTAGGCATAACCGAGATGACTCGGGACCGCCTCATAGCCGAACGGACACTTGCCGGTTGTGGTGTAGTCGACACGATCATCAAGGCGGATGCCAAGAGCAGGATCAAACCGACCACAGGTGGCGTGATTGCCGTGCAGGAAAACCACAAGCGGGTAAGTGCCATTAGTGACGGGTCGCCAGACATGAGCCCAAAGCTCCGTCTTCATGGCGGTCGTCACCGAGGAATCGAGGGAGGCGCGCAACTTGTATTCACCGTCTATGACGGGATAGGTTGCGGCGCACAAGACTCTGCTGCCGGCCGCAACCGCCAGCACGGCAATCAAAAGAACGATGATTCGTTTTAGTGAAGTCATGGAACCTCCTCCGCTCATTTGGTTAGAATCCAGGGCAAAGACGCTCCAGTTCCCGTGGCGAGCATGGCAGCGGCCAGCCTGAGTATCTGGATGGCAAAGGGAATGTCTTGATACTCCATCCGGTCGTCGGCACTATGATAGTAGTCATAGTTCCCCCAGTCGGACTCGATCAGCAGGGCGCCCGCCATCCCTCTGTCGAGGAAGGGTTGATGATCTGATCCTTCGTAATCAAAGGTCTTTTCTATTTCCAGGTCCGTATAGGTCCGGCCGAGTCTGACCAACTTGGCGGCTGCCGCCTTTTGCTTGGCACTGTTGTTGCTCGCTTCCACAAGGACGCCATAATTCTCCTTGTAATAGGCAATCATGTCCATCACCATGAAGGACTTGAGGTTGCTCGCCTTGAGATTGGCCAGGGGTTTGGCGCTGACCATGGATTTGGCCAGAGCCTTGCTGCCATACATTCCTTGCTCCTCACCGCTGAAGGCAACAAAGACAATGCTCGCTTCCGTATCCACTTTCGAGAACACGCGGGCCAATTCCATGACCCCTGCGACGCCACTCCCGTTGTCGTTGGCTCCCGGGGCTTGCCCACAGGGTGAATCCTCGTTGATCGAGTCGTAATGGGCCCCAACCAGGCAGAACCGGTTTGGCTTGGATTGTCCTCTTTTGATGCCGATCACATTGTATCCGTTCGGGGCAGTGCAGCGCTTTGGCCAGCAGGAGCCGGAGAATTTGACGACATAGGTTTCCAAACCCAGGCTCTCGAAATGCTTCTTTATGAGGTCGCGCGCCCCCAGGATCTCCTGGGTGCACAGATAACGGGTCTGCAAATCTTCAGCCAAGGATGAAAGAAAACCCTCGTAGGATGATTCCTCCAGCAGACTGAGAATCTGGTTGATAACAGGGTCCGGAAGGCCCTTGGCAAAAGTGGCTCTTTCGGTCACCACTCTGCTCCCTTTCACCGGTTTGATACTGAGCCGCCTGATTCTGGCAAGCTCCCCGGGTTTCTCCACCCGGGCCAGATGGAACCCACTGTGGGAGTAGAGCACCTCGTAGCCGCTCCTATCCTTGACTGCTCTGAGGTCTCGAATCAAGTAGAGCTTGTCACGGGCAATGTCCTGGTGGATCGGGGGCACACCGGTCCCCTTCAGGGGTTGCTCGTGAATCACCACCTTGTCATTGCCGAAGGTCAATACGACGGTTCCTTTGGCGGTTTGGCCGGAGAGCACAGCTCCGGGTGCACTTTCTCCGCGCAGGACCGTCACCATTGAAGCACCCGCCGTTCCGCTCACGACACAAATCATGCAGACTGCCAAACATGAAATCCAGATCCGTCTCATTGAACCCCTCGTTATGCAAAAGACCAATTCAATTGCAGCTTGTGATCTTCCCACTCGCGTCTCAAGAGCCCCGCCAGGGAGCAGCCAGCTTTCCCCGGCGTGGGAATTACCAGTGCAAAATGCAAACCACTCTGTCCGGCTTCACTGCGATTCCGGCGGGAAACCCAGCAGCGTCCTCAAAACGCTTCATGGCTTCGTTCCCCTTCCCGAAGGGCAGGGCCACTGCTTTAAGATTAGGGTGATATCGTCCTCGGGCGGAACGGCTGATTGTTATCACCCGTTCGGCTTCCTCCAAAGTCGAGGATAATTCTTTTCGTCATCTCGGTGGAAAGCTATCAGCAGGAAATTGAAGGCCGATCCCAGCCCCTTTCAGCCTGTCGCGTCGCGGGAGGAACCGCTCGGGGGCGAACCGGCTCAGCCAGCCAAAAGGCTTTGATGCGAACCAATTCAGCAGAAGGTAAATTTGATCCACATTCGAACAGGTCCAGGTTTCAGAGAGGCAGCGGGAGACAGCCAGGGACGCAGCCTGCCAATACAGCGCCGCGAAAGTTCGATACCCTTACCCATGTTGCGTTTCGCTCCTCTCAACGCAACCTACCATCTACCATCCTCGCGTTTGGGCCGCGATGCTCGCCGTAGGTTGCGTTGAATGAACATGAAACGCAACGGCAAGGCGAAAAGGCATATGCTTGTCCTAAGCGGGTCAGACCTTATGCCGCGCTGTACTGAGGTTTTCATGGATGGAGACTTGTCTTGAGAGGGCGTCTGCCATGATGAGACTTCTCGTAAGGAGACAAAGCCCGTATTATGATCGAAGCCAGGCGGATGGGTGCGGAAATCGGCCGGAGAGTTGGGAGTGGGCACAGGGCAGGCGACAAATCAACATGTTCTTGATATGATGAATTGAGAAGAAAATCAGCTGATCATTCGCTCCTCATAGAGGATCCCGATGGCAGAACAGGTTACCGTGACCGAAAGCAGGAAACTCAGCATTCCTGAGCGGATTCTGCTTGCTCAAGACAGATGGGACAGTTTCGCCACAAAGCAGCAATCATTTCGAGACCGATCGATTGTTGTCTTTGCCGTGCTGCATCGCCACCGAAACCCGAAAAGAGGATTCATACGGCTTTATCGAACTCACAGGAATCATGCACCACCTCGTCTTGCCCGAAAAGTCACAAGGAGCGATTCTCTTGCCGCCGTCCCGAATCGACTGAGCGCCATCATCACCGGGCCAGCCATGACCCAAAACAGCTGCGGGATTCCCGGCAACGAAAGGGGATTTGAGATGACCTCAGCTTCACTGCCTCAGCGGATTACCAAAGATCGCTTTGACGCCGTTCTGTTCGACCTCGACGGGGTCTTGACGGCCACGGCCAGGATCCATGCCGCGAGCTGGAAGACCATGTTCGATGCGTTTCTGGAGAAAAGAGCGGAGGAGGGGCGAGAACCCTTTCGCCCGTTCGACCTCACCAGGGATTACCAGCTTTATGTGGACGGCAAACTGCGGTATGAGGGCGTTCAAAGCTTCCTGGAGTCGCGCGGCATCGAGTTGCCGCGGGGAGCGCCCGAGGATCCGCCGGGCTATGACACCGCTTGCGGTCTGGGCAACCTCAAGGACGAGCTGGTCAAGCAGGCCATCGAGGAGGGACCGGTCGAGACCTATCCGGGCGGGGTGGCTCTTGTGCGGCATCTGCTCACCCTGGGCTTGAAGACCGCGGTGGTCTCCGCGAGCAAGAATTGTCAGGCCGTGCTGAGGGCTGCCAACATCGAACATCTGTTCCAGGTGCGGGTTGACGGGGAAGTGGCGGAGCGTCTGCAAATGCCCGGCAAGCCCGCCCCCGATACCTTTCTCAAGGCCGCGGCGATGCTGGGGGTGGAGCCGCAACGGGCGGTGGTGGTGGAAGATGCCATCTCGGGGGTGGCAGCGGGCCGCGCCGGAGGGTTCGGGCTGGTGATCGGGGTGGATCGCAAGGGCAGCGCTGCGGCACTCCTGGAGAACGGGGCCGATTTGGTGGTTGCCGATCTCGAAGATCTGATCGTTTGAGCTTGCCCTGCCCGGGTGCGAGGTTGATGACGTAGTGACGCCGGCTTGCGGCCTTGGCCCTCCCCGCCGGCCGTTTTGAAGGAAGGAAGAGACCATGCTGCATCGGGAACGCCTGAAGCCTCCCGGCTATGTCTACCCCCCACATGAGTGGAAGATCATCGAAAAACGATTCTATCCCAAATTCCTCGGGCAAATGGAGACCAGCTTCGCCCTGGCCAATGGCTATCTGGGGATCCGGGGCACCTGCGATGAAGGGGCGCCCGTGCATCAGCGGGGTACCTTCATCAACGGATTCTATGAAACCTGGCCCATCATCTACGGTGAGGACGCGTTCGGGTTTGCGCGGCAGGGTCAGACCATCGTCAACCTTACCGATGCTACGATCATCAGGCTCTACGTGGATGACGAGCCCTTCTACCTGCCCGCGGCCCGGCTGGCGGGGTTCGAACGGGTGCTCGACATGCAGGCGGGCACCCTCACCCGCGAGGTGCTCTGGCAAACTCCCTCGGGCAAGCTGGTAGCGATCAAGTCCACCCGCCTGGTATCCTTCCCGTATCGGCATTTGGCGGCGGTTGCCTATGAAGTCACCGTCCTGAACGCCTGTGCCCCGGTGGTGATTTCCTCCGAGATGATGGTTCCGTCAGCCAGCGAGGTGGACGAAAAGGACCCGCGGCGAGCCCATGGCCTGAAAGGACAGGTCCTGGTGCCCAGCCTCAACAGCGTTCACGACCAGCGACTCATGCTCGCCCACACCACCAGGGCCAGTGAGCTGGCGCTGGCGGTGGGGGTGGATCACACCGTTTCGGCGCCATGCCCGTTTAAATTCAAGACCCGGAATGCTCCCGAGGCCGCTAAAATCGTCTACAACATCGACGCGCCGGAGAATGTTCCCATTACCATCTACAAGTACATGGCCTACCACAAATCCAAAACCCAACCTCCGGAAGAATTGGGCGAACGGGCTGAATGGACGCTCGACCGGGCGCTGGAGCACGGTTTTGACTCCCTGCTGACGGCCCAGCGGGAATACCTGGACAGGTTCTGGGAGCAGAGCGATATTCAGGTCGTGCTGGATCCGACCAAGGCGAAACGGCAAACCAGGGAGACTCAGCAATGGATCCGCTTCAACCTGTTCCATCTCTGTCAGGCCACGGCCCGGGCAGAAAATGCGGGGGTCCCCGCCAAGGGTCTCACCGGTCAGGGGTATGAGGGGCACTACTTCTGGGACGGCGAGATCTATGTGCTTCCTTTCTTGACCTACACGGAACCCCGGATTGCCCGCAATCTGCTTGAAAATCGCTACCGGATGCTGGATCAGGCCAGGGAGCGGGCCGGAGAAGTGAGCCAGCGGGGCGCGCTTTTCCCCTGGCGGACCATCAACGGCACGGAAGCTTCTGCCTCTTATGCCGCCGGCACCGCCCAATACCACATTAATGCGGACATCATGTACGCGTTGAAAAAATACGTGGAAGTTACGGGGGATGAGGAGTTTCTCTGGAAAGAAGGCGTCGAGATGCTGGTCGAAACCGCCCGGTTGTGGCTTGACCTGGGTTTTTATTCAGACAACAAGGGGGGCTGCTTCTGCATCAATGGCGTGACGGGGCCGGATGAATACAACACGGTGGTGAACAACAACACCTTCACCAACCTCATGGCCCGCAAAAACCTGGGATATGCCGCCCGCACGGTGCGCACGCTGAAAGATCGCCATCCGGACCTGTTCCTGGAACTGGTGGACAAGACCGGCCTGGAAGAATCCGAGGTCGAAGCCTGGCAGGAGGCGGCCGATCGGATTTTCATCCCGTACGATGACAAGCGGGGCATTCATCTGCAGGACGACGCCTTTCTGGACAAGAAAGTCTGGGACTTCGACAACACCCCGGCAGAAAAATACCCCCTCCTGCTCCACTATCATCCCCTGGTCATCTACCGCCACCGGGTGATCAAGCAGGCCGATGTGGTACTGGCCATGTTCCTGCTGGGAGATGAGTTTTCGCTGGAACAGAAGAAGCGTAACTTCGAATATTACGATCCGCTCACCACCGGGGATTCCTCGCTGTCGGTGGGCATTCAGAGCATCATCGCGTTCGAGGTGGGGGACTGCGATAAAGCCATCGAATATAGCCGCTATGCGGTACTGATGGACTTGGGCGATATCGGCGGCAACGTGCAGGACGGGTGCCACATCGCTTCCATGGGTGCCACCTGGATGGTGCTGGTGAACGGCTATGCCGGCATGCGTGACTACGACGGAAGGCTGACCTTTCGGCCGAACGTTCCGGAAGGACTGCAGCAGCTCAAATTCACCCTCAGGGTGCGAGAACGGCTGCTCCAGGTGGAGATCAAGGGCAAAGAGGTGTGCTATTCGCTGCTACAGGGTGAAGAGCTGACCATCGGGCATAACGGTGAAGCGCTTCGCCTGTCGCGGGAGGCTCCCACCGCCGTGCGCGCCACCAGGTCTGCCTGATGGCGCAGGCAGTATCCTCCTGCGCCCCGGGGCTCACTGTTCGATCCTGATGGAGAGGAGCCATGGGGGCAAGGAGCTGGGGTGTGCCGCCTGCTCCTAGTGGCAGCGGGCGTTCCTGCCGGGGTTCCCAGCCTACTGCTTGCCCTGCGGACCGGGCAGACCGAGGCTGTTTTCACCGGCTCCCAGGGGTTGATCGCCGCGCCCGGTGGCGTTCGCCGAGTCGCCGGCTTGCTGGTTAGCTGCCGTTTTCCCCGCTTTCCGGCCCAGCAGATAGGTGCCGTTGCTGATGCCGAGCAGCACCAGGACCTCCGGTTGGAAAATGGCCTTGATGGCTGCCAGGATGTCCTGGCGGGTGCCCAGAACGTATAGAAACGCAAAGGCGACCGTAAAATTCCAGATGAGCATCTGCAGTCGGGAAACACTCGGTTTCCGCTGGGGATCTTCCGTCCCGCTGTCGAACAGAAATCCGGCAATCTGGTCCGTGGCTGTTCCCTTGTAGAGAGCGTGGATGATGACCGCTGCGATCAGCGCCAGCACCAGGGCGGCCAGACCCAATACGGCATACCCGATCCAGGGTTGGTCGACGATGATCTTGGTGGTCTGAGCCCCCAATTTCGCGAGACTCTCGCTTGCCGCCTCCGCCTGCTGGAGGGTTTCGTTCCCCGTAGCGGCCATGGTGTCCTCCTCTTATTTCGTGGGTAGCGCGGGGCAAACTTTCAGCCTTTGGGAAAGAAGCGTTCAGGGAGACCGGCTGCGCCCGAAAAGCGTCAGAATCTGCCCGTTGGTGACTCTCGCCAGCAAGTACGCCACGCTGGTGATACCGACGGCAACGGTCTCTCCCACGTCCAAACCGCTCATCACCTGGAACGCCGTGCGGAGTTGCCTGGTGGCCTGTGCGGGATCGGCCCGGATGACCGAGACCAGAAAGTTGAGCGCCAGAATAACGCTGCCGAACAGAAGCAGGTAGCGGGACAGATGAGGGCGTTCTCCGGGGCGTTCCACGAAAAGTCCACCCCAGTCGTCGATGGTTCGGAGAAGATTCCAGAGCACGACCAGGAAGAAGGCGATCAAAAAGGTCCAGCCTGCCCACAGGATTGCTGCGGGAAGAGTCTTCAACAGTCCCCAACCCATTACGCTGCTCCTTTCAAGGCGACGCCTTCAGACTGGTCAGCCGCCTTGCCGTCTCCTGGCGAAACTCATCGAGATTGACTTTCAAGCCCGGACATTCCTTGCGAAGCTTCACCTGCCCGTGAGCATCGATCACGTATCCGGTGCCCTTGAGTTCGCGATGGCCGACCACGTTTGGCACGGGCAACAGCCCCAGGCTGTCGCAGAGTCGGGCAAAGAGTTCCGCGGCCGCTTCCAGTTGGGCCGTGGGCGGGGGGGCCGCGTTGCCGGTGGCCCGGTAGGCGAGCACGATCCCCAGTCCCCGGAAATTCCAGTCGCCCGCATGCCAGCTCACCACATCGTGGGAGAGGCACTTCTGAACCAGCCCGTCGGCATTCACAAAATAGGTGTAGGTGATCGTCGGACACCCGCGGGCGCTGATATGATTGGGATGAACATCGTAGGTGGCGCACGCCATGGCTCCCCAGGTCGGCGGAGCGTCGGTGCAGTGCAGAACCAGGCGGTCGATGTGGTTCGGCCGCCGGATGCGTGCCGTGAGGTTTGGATTGATCGGCAACCGGTCGCGGATATCCTCGATGGGGAAGGAGCCGCCGCTATCGGGGCGCTGCCACCGGTGTTCCTTCCAACGCCGGATCTCCAGCGCCGTGGCCTGATCCACAACGCCGTTCACCTCACCCGTGTAGACCGGCGATTCCTCTGTGAACCGACGCCCGGCCTGCAGCGCCGATGCCTGTTCCTGGCGCCGGGGGCCGCGTGCATCCCGTTGAAAGGCGCGAACCGCGTCCCCGGTGCGCGGTCCGAACCAGCCGTCGATCTTGCCTGCGGCGTATCCCAGGGCGTTGAGATCCCGCTGCAGGTCCTGCACGTATTGGTCGGGCACGTTGGGTGTCTGGTTGGGCCTTACCTTCTCATCCCGGCTTCCTTCCAGCAAGCGGAGCTGTGGATCGCGGTCGTAGCTCATGGCACTCCTCCGGCAATCAGCTGGGCGGGCAGGCGCAGGGGGGCTTTTTCATGGGCTCAATTTCCCGCCACTGCCTTGACACGGCCTTCTTCCCTGCAAATTCCCCGCCGGGGAATCGGCTCATCCAGATCTTTTCGCCCCGGCAGGACCATTCACAACCGGCCGCAGCCCTGACCTCCGGCTCCCTGATCTTCTCCCAGACATCGAGGATGTTCCGGATGATCCTGAGCTGTTGGCTGTTGGCATAAATGACGATGGGTTCACTGACGGGCATCCTGGCGTTGATGTCATCGATCTTTCGGAGAGCGGCGGCCATGGCCTCGGTCAACTGGCGCGCCTCAGCAAGAGGGAGGTAGGAATCCTGGTAGGTTTTCAGTCTATCCTCATAGGCACGGTAGGCTTCCGAGTAGTCCACGAGCCCCGGCAGGATGAGCAGCATGCCATAATCGCGCCGGTTGGTGGTCAGGCCCGCACGCGCATAACGGTCGAGGCCCTCTTCCGCCACCGCCTTGGCCTCCTTGTCCCTGCCAATCTGCCAGCAGGCATAGGCCTTGACGGCGTAAGCGGAAATCCGTAGATCGTCCCACTCGAGATGCGGAAGAACGCCGTGGTCAATCAGGTCGATCACCCGCTGGTATTTTTCCTTGGGGGATTCAGGGGGAACCTGTTCTGGCCGGTCACCCGCTCGCAGCGCCGTTTCATACTGCTCATTAGTCTCGTGCGAGGCCTGATTGAAGGTGTCCTGGGCTTCCCGCAGGGCCATGGTACCCTGCAGGGGGCCGAGGCATCCGCCTCCCGCCAGGAACACGACCACCAGGGCAAGCATGGTATAAGAGAATCGCCGGTGGACTTGATGAAGGTTCGATCGCATAACGGACTCCATCGGGCTCGGTCTTCAACCTGTGGCTGTCAGAACCGGCAGAACGAGCTCGGCATCGCTCACGTCCAGGATCTTGCGATCACGCAGGGCGCCCCGCAGGATCGAGGGGAATGCCAGGAGCAGGGTCTCCCCGTCGAGCTCGTTCGCCATTATCCCGGCAGCGGCCGCGAGGAGCCGGTCCATCACCATGGATACGATTTCGCGCTCCTTGCGGAAGCCGTCAACATTTTTGGACACCGTTCGCAGGGCGGCCTCAACCGCTTGCACCAGCATGCCGCCCTGAATCAGCCTTCGGCCACCGGCTGCCGCATGCTCCGCGGCGCTCTCGACGACGGCCCGGATGACCTGGGCCATCACGGTCTCGTGAGGCTGCGAGCCATCGAGGTGCAACAGGCGATCGGGGTTGAGGACGAATGCCTGGAGTGCGGCCGTGGTCAGCTTCCGGTAATCGTCGCCGCTGAGCAGCGCGCTGCGGTCGGCCCTGGCGGCCAGCGCCACGGCCGCAATAAGGCAGGAGAGCGCGCTGGGGCGAGCTCCGTTCTGGTCCGTGGTGAGCAGCTCCCGGGGATTGCGGGCCACTGCCTCGAAAACTTCCTGAAGGATGCGGATCAGCTGCGGCCGCGACAGGAGACCCTTGAAAAGGGGGAGCAGGCCGGTGTCTCGGTGGAACTCGGACGAGAGGGCGAAATTGATATGGCGGAGAGCTTCAACGAGCAACTGTGGTTGCGGGTTGGCTGCGCTGATGAGGCGACCGGCATGGTTGCCGAGAGTCGCCAGGGCAGCCTCGATAACCTCCTGTAAGAGGTCGGCTGAGAACAGGCCGGGCGGGTCTTGCCGAGAAGATTTGGCCAGTTCGTTGGTGATGCCTGCGATGAGCGCTTGGAGGAATGCCCCGCGCTCGGACCCGTCCTTCCCCGGCACAAGCAGGTTGGGGTTGAGAGCGACGGCCTGGAGAGCGGTGCCGAAGATTTCCGCAACGGCCTTTCCCGTGAACAGGTCCGAATTTCCGGAGATGTTGTCCAGAACGGCCCTGAGGACCACTGACACCTGCTGCTCACGCTGATTCCGGGGGTCGCCGAAGAAAACCGGCGTGTGCTCGGAGACGGTTTGGGCCGAGGTCTTGATCACGTTCTGCAAGAGCTCGCGGCGGAGCGTGTAGAGCGTCCGCAGCCCCGCATCGTCACCGTTCTCGCGGGCCTTCTTGATCCCATCGGCAAGTGTTCCGCTGATCTCCCCGAGCAGGAGGGCCAACTGATCCTCCGTGATCGTCATCTCGGCCTGCACCCGGATGGCGTCCAGGGCAGCCCGGAGAATATCGAGCAGCAGGTCATCGAACTGCGACTCGGCAAACTTCACCTCGTCCAGGGAGAGGAGAAAGCCTCTGGTGATCCGATTTCCCGCTCCATTGCCGGCGAACAGAGCGGGATCGGCTTTGACATAATCGAGGGCAATTTCCACCACCGTGCCGGCAATGCGCTGCACAGGATGGCGCTTGGGGTCCTCCGTCTCCCGCCACTGCTTGACGACGAGCAGTGCGTTCACGCCGTCGCAGTAGTTTTCGGTCTTTCGGAAGCGCCCGCTGACGTCTTCTCTGCCCGAATGTTCCAGGAGGTGCTTCGAAAGGCGCCGGTAAGCCTCCCTGATTCTATCGTCAGCGGCGATGCTGCTGCCCTTCTTTTGCCAGATGGCATGGTACAGACCCTCCCGTTCTCCCGATTCAGGAGCCGGCGGCCGGACAAAGACCCTCCCTTCCCCCTCGAAGAAGGTTTCGGCCTCCGCCAGGGACGGCAGCGTAGTTCCCGGGACCTGCGGCAAGATCAGCTCGCGGTCCCGAACCTCATCCTCGAATACGTTTTGAACCTTCCTTCCCAGCTTGACGGCGGCCTGGATGGCATAGATGACAAGATCGACTTCGCTGAGCATGATGACCTGCCTCCGATCCTTGGCTGATGGCTTGAAAAAATATCCGTAGTATCAGCTGGTTCATGCTTTCATGAGCGTCGGCCGGTTCCGGCGAATCGGACCAGGCGGTCATGGAGAAAGGCCAAATCAAACGCCCAAAAGACAGCTTCGAATTCACCCCAGGGGTTACCCGGGACTGGCAAGGAGAAAGCGCCCGAAGGCACAACGCGAGATTCGTGAAAATGAGAAATTCAATATCGGTGGAAAAACGATATTGAAGTAGAAACCTGCTGTCAATAGAAATTTATGGGTGTTCTTCAGATGAGCTGGCGGCGGAAGAAATGGTCGAAAGGCAGGCAAGCCGAGACGTCAAGCATGCTGGCTACATGGAACCGGGTTCTGACAGTACAGCTGGGCGAAAGTTCGACACCCTTACACATGTTGCGTTTCGCTCCTCTCAACGCAACCTACCGTCCTCGCGTTAGGGCTGATGCTCTCCGTAGGTTGCGTTGAATGAACATGAAACGCAACGGCAAGGGGAACAGCAAGGTACCTGCCCTAAGCGGTTTAAGACTTGTGCCGCACTGTAACTACCGCTTCTCCGGTCGCAGTCGTGTGGCCGGAAACAGGTGCTCCTGGTAGGCCTGTTCACAAAACCAGAAAGGCCCCCAGAGGTTGCCGTGCCGGTAGTAGTTCTGCGCTGCGCAACTCCCCAGGCAAATTCCTTGCATGAGGCAAGCGCGGCAGATTCCCTGCAGACGCGCCGGAAGGTCCCGGCGGACGGCCTGCAGGACGGGATGTCCCTGCCAGACCGCTGCCAGGGAAACCCGATCGGCACGGCCAAAAACAAGGTCCGAGGTCGATTGGCCGATGCCGCACAAGGCGTACGAGCCGTCATGGAGGACGCCGAGAATTCCTTTGATGCCGCAAACGGCGCAGCCGCCCCCGCTTTCGCCAAACAACCGGCTCAGGGGTCGGAAGGCCGGAGGGTGATGAAACAGGATGGGGATATGGCTGCCGGTGGCCGCTTGCCTTTCCAGCCGAGAACCCAGCTCCACCATTTCCCTCACCGTCAACGCTTCCTCGGAGCAGTGCAGGAGGGCGCCGCGTTCGGTCGGCTGGAGGAGGTTGAATTTGATCGAGCCCGCCCCCAATCTTTCGGCCAGCAGGATGATGGGCGTCACCTGCTCCACATTGCGCCGGATCAGGGTGAAGACAAGCTGCGGCTTCAAGCCGGCCTGCACCAGCTGCTGCAACCCCTCGAGAGTCGCTTGAAAGCAGCCCTGGACCCCTCTCAGCCACTCATGGGTTGCTGCGTCAGCCCCGTCCAGACTGACCGAAACCTGGGCTCGGCCGTACCCGGCGAGGGCATGAGCCAGTTCCTCCGTGCACAAGACCCCGTTGGTCTCAAGGGTGAGATGCAATCCTCTGGTTTGAGCCATCCGCAGGATATCGGGAAGGGCGGGGTGCAGGAGAGGTTCCCCGCCGCTCAGCTTCACTCCGGTAAGACCGAGCGGGAGAGCCTGATCGAGGATCGCGGCAAAAAGCGCTGGGTCCAGGTGGGAGTGCGACCGGTCGGACCCCTGGAACCCGGGGGAAATCCAGCAATGCCGGCAGTGTAGATTGCATGCTTCGGTGAGATAAAAGTAAATCTCGCGCAGCGGCGGGCAGGCGCTTTCCGAACTCTCGGCCATGACGGCTATCCGTTTTCAGAGAAGGATTATTGCGGCCCTTGCGGCAGCCTGCCACCCGCCTGCAGAAAACGCCTGAGGCACGCATCGGGACTGGGATGATGATCGATGCCAAGGAAATTGTAGGCCAGGGCCGGGCAGTTGCCGGTACAGTAGGGGATATACTCACATCCCCGGCAGAACTCGAACTCGGAGAGCGGAGTGTGGATGCGCTGGCGCAGCCGTCGCAAGTCCGGATGCTCCTGCCAGACCTTGAGAAGATCATCCCGGTTGATCCATCCCATGACCAGGTGGCTCAAGTGGGAACAGGGGACCATGGCCCCATCCGCGCGCACCGCCATTTTTCGCATCACCGCCCGGCAGGCCAGGAGATGTCCCCGGTCGGGCGGCGGTGGTTTTCCCGCTCGGCGCGCATTCTCCATCTCGGTCCAGAGCAGTGCTTCCGCCAACGGGCCCGCTGTCGCAGAAATGCGATTGCCATAACGTTCCACCAGGGACAGCAGCCGTTCCATTGCTTCGGTGCGCTCGTGCGGCGTGAGCTGCAAATGCTCGGCATTCTCCCGGCACAGACCCAGGTGGGATGCTGAGTTGGTGGAGAAGGACGGCAGCCCGAGTTCTTCCAGCAGAAGACGGGCGATGTTTTCCAGGTCGGCCAGATTGTGGTGGTGAATGGTCACCCGCACGGTTATCGGCACTGCATGCTGCCGAAGGCATTGCAGCCCACTGAGAGCCCGGCGAAAGCTCCCTTCGCCCCGACAGGCATCATGGGGGCCGGGGACCGAACCGTCCAGGGAAACCTGGATGCCATTGCAGCGACCCGTGTCGGCCAGAAACGACGCCAGCTCATCACTGATCAGCGTGCCGTTGGTAAGGATGCTGAAGCGCATCCGATGGGAAACAATGATGGTGATGAGGTGCTTGAGGTCAGGTCGAAGCAATGGCTCGCCGCCCCCCAGACACACATCCATGACCGCCGCCCGCCCCAGCTCGGCGATGAAGTCGCACCACTCGCCAGTCGGCAGGTCGTTTTCGACCTCACCCGGACTTCCGAAATGGAAGCAGTAACGGCATCGAAGGTTGCAGCGGGTGGTGATGTTGAGATCCAGCGAGCGGGGCATCCGCATGACCTGCATGGCCCTCACCCCTTCATCAGAGCCAACCCCTTTGCCAGCAGGTCGTCGATGAATTGCCGAGCGTCCTGGTCAACCTCGGGAGGAATGGCTTCGAAGTGCTCATCAAGTTCCCGCACAATCTCCCCCACGCTCCTGCTGCCATCGAGCCGCCTGGCGATGAACACGCCCACCGGGTCGAGCGCATAGGCTTCACCCGAGTCGGGATCAAAGAGCACGGCCCAGTCGTCGGATTCTTCCCGCAACACCACCTCCGGCCGCAACAGCGGTCTGGCTTGTCGGCCAACCATGGACCTCTCCCCAACCCCAGTGACGTGGCACTGGGTTCAGTGAAGTTCGTTTTCCAGGTGTTGTGAACAAAGCCGGGGAAACCGCGCAGCGTTCGTCCCGAGCCAACTCCTAGGAGGAAAACTGGCTGTGGCCGGTGACGCATGAGGTGCCGGCTGTACCCCCCGTGCTGCACTGACCTCCCGGGGCTACCCCACCGGTCCAGCAGGGACTCTGGGCGACCACATGGGATTCTGACAAGGGCTTGAGGCAAGGTTTCGTGTACTGCTTTTTCATGCTGCACCCTCCGACCAGTCATTTCAGCCCGTATCTCATAAACCGCCAATGAACAATCGGTATTGGTACAAAGTGGTTTACGTAGTCTATACTATTTCCTATCCTTAGCAATTAGAAAAAATGCCGCGGGAGCCGACCTGGGATGCCTTCAAGGTGGGGCCCGGTCAGGGTTTTCGGCTTCCATCAGGGTCACCCGATTCATCCCGCAGGACCTGTGGGTGGTGAGGACGCCGCCTGGCGAGGGCTTGGAACCCATTGATGGAGGAGAAAAAGTGGACGTGCTTTCCCAGAGCTTCGACCTTGCATTGGAGGGACAGAGATGAACCTTCGAGAGGCTTTGTTTGGAATCCTGGTGCTGGGCCTGGCCGGCTGTTCACTGGCTCCTTTCTACCAGCGCCCGGCGCTGCCCACGGCCGCATCCTACCCGGGCCTCGAGGATGCGGCAGGAGCGACCGCGCCCTCGGTCGACCAGGTTGGCTGGCGTGACTTCTTTGCCGACCTCCGGTTGCAGGAGTTGATTGCTCAGGCGCTGGCGAACAACCGTGATCTGCGGCTCGCGATGGCGCGGGTGGAGGAGGCCCGGGGCCTCTATGGCGTCCAGCGGGCCGATCAGTTTCCCAATATCAGCGGCGTCGCAACGGGTGAGAAGTACCGGTTGCCCGCCGACTTGTCTCCGACCGGCAACTCTTTAGTCACCGTCAGGAACGAGGCGAGGGAGTGGAACCGTGCAGTGACTGCTAACGGAAAGCCAGAAATGCGGGTTGACCTGGAAAGGGCGATCAGGTCGAGGCAAAAGGCACACCGGCTGCCGAAGCAGTTGGGCGAATTAGAGTGAGACTTGAGAGAAGCGTATGGGATGTAGTCGGTTAAAGGATCTCATCGCGCATTGGCGTGATATTGGCCGAACAATCTCATGCGAAGACGCGAAGGCGCGATGAGATTCTCTATTAGCGTTGCGGCTTCGCGGCTTCGCGTGAGGAGACAGCAAATCCCCAGAGCCCTTGGTTTCACGCTTATCCGCGATGACCCGTTAAAGGTTGGTGCCCCGAGCGGTTCTCATGGCTTCTTTTTTCTCTCGCTGCATTCCAGCAGGTGTAAAAAAGGTGGGGTTCTTGATAAGGTTGTTCAGGTAATGCGGAGTATTTGAAACTCAGATTGAGCTTCCTCAATATGCAGAGGTAGTCGTTAACAGGATTACGAACCATTACGACAATCACGATTATGGGTGAACTGCAATGCCAATCCCTGATTTCCAGTCATGCATGTTACCTCTACTGCGATATGTCGCGGACGGTCAATCTTATCGACTCAAGGATGCGGTCGAGGCTCTCAGCAAAAAGTTTGAACTGTCTTCCGATGAACGGTCGCAGATGCTGCCCAGCAAAGGCCAGACGATATTTGAAAATCGAGTAGCGTGGGCAAGGTCATACTTGAAACAGGCACAACTTCTTGAGTACCCTCAACGTGGATTTCTTCGGATTACCACTGAGGGCAAGCGAGTTATCTCATCTGGCGTTGACCGTGTGGACACGAAGTACCTCAAGAAGTACCCATCATTCCAAGCATTCCAGAGTCGAACTAAGGTTCCAGACGAACCTTCGGCAGATAGTCTTAATCCAGACGAACTCGAGGATCTGTTGGCCGAATTTGCAGAGGTCGCTGATAAGTGGTTTGCGGAACGACTTTTTGTGATCGAATACTGGAAGTTCATGCTGGATTTTTTCGAGCCGGGGAACTTAAACGCGATCGAATGGTCGGACATCCAAAAGCTTGGGGACCACATCCACTCCCTTGAAACCAACTCACTAGCTCGGGCTCGTGCATTTGGCACGCCTAACTATCCGATCCCACAGTATCGTGAAAGCTTCCAAAAACTTGCACACGGTAGTGGAGACCTGGAATCGCGCATGCGATGGTTCCTCACGGACGACTCTGCAACCAGCAAGTATCTTGGTGCAAGTTCTATAAGTGAAATACTGGGGCAACTCCACGCCGATACTCACGTGTTTTTCAATAAACGCGACGAGGAGGCAGCCCGTTTTCTCGGTATTAAGCCAACATTTGCACGCGGTGACGATGCTGCCCGCCGTTTTGTCAAATTCAACCAGGCAGTCCAACCAGTCTTCCAGTTCTATCGTGAAAGGGTTGGACCACGCACTGCAGGTCCCATTGGGCTTGAGGTGGATCAGTTCTTTAGCTGGCTATATGAGACAAAAGAGCTTGGGAAACGTCCACAGAAGGAACTTAAATCCCAGCAGAGAGTGTGGGAATTTGCTCCCGGCAGAAGCGCTGTCTACTGGGAGATATATTGCCGCGATGGAATCGCCGCGCTTGGCTGGAATGAGGTAGGAGACCTCCGGCAATTTAAATCCAGACAAGAGATCGCAGACGCAATCAAGCGCGAAATCAATCCTCCCAATGAACCTCGCAATGACAGCCTGGGCTTGTGGCAATGGTTTAATGAGGTGATGCCTGGAGACCTCATACTTGCGAAACATGGCCGACGAACTCTCATTGGTATGGGCGTGGTGGAAGGCGATTACGAGTATCGTCCCGATCGCCCCGACTACCATCACGTGCGCAAGGTGCGTTGGGAAAAGCAAGGCATGTGGCAGTTGCCTAAGGGATTGAACCTCACCACAAAAACCCTCACGAACCTCACCCCTTATCCTGAGCACGTTGCCAAGCTAATGAGCTTGATCGACGCCTCTAAGCCACAACCGCCAGAGCCTCGATATTGGTGGGTCAATTATGGTCCATCTCAATGGGATGTAGTCAAAATCTCTGTTGGCGATCAGGTGACGTTTCAAGCTCAAGACACTGAAGTGCCAAACCGCAAGCCTTCCAAGTATCTTGGAGAGGTCCATGAGGGGGATGAGGTCCTCGTTTATGTGACCGCTCCAACCCGTCGTGTTCAGAGTCTCCTTAGGGTCAAGGGAGTTCTCGAGGAAGAGGATGGCTTCGAGTGTGAAGTAATGCAGCACTTCAACACTCAACCTGACTGGGATGAATTGAAAAGAGATAACCGGCTTATTGACTGTGAACCCCTTTCAAACAGTCAAGGCAGGCTGTTTTCACTAACCGAAGCTGAGTTCAACGCAATCAGAGAATTGACCGAAGGGATCGTCGAAGACGAGGATTACACCATAGAGGATGCGATCGACGATCTTTTCATGGAAGAGGCGGTTTTCAGAAGTGTTCTCGACTTGCTTGAGAGAAAACGGAATGTGATACTTCAAGGGCCACCGGGAGTGGGCAAGACCTTCGTGGCCAGACGCATCGCTTTTGCTTTGATGGGCGAGAAAGACCACGAAAGGGTCCGCACGGTTCAATTCCATCAGTCCTATAGCTATGAGGACTTTGTTAGGGGGTATCGCCCAACAGCCGGAGGAGGATTCACCCTCAGGAACGGAATATTTTACGAATTCTGCGAAAGAGCTCGAACAGACGATCGCCCGTACATTTTCATCATTGACGAGATCAACCGGGGCAATCTTTCGAAGATTTTCGGTGAACTGATGATGCTCATCGAACATGATAAAAGGTTACCTCAATATGCCGTCCCGCTGGTTTACCAGAATGAGAACGAACCAGAGTTCTATGTGCCAGGAAATGTCTACGTCATAGGACTCATGAATACGGCGGACAGGTCGCTCGCCATGGTTGACTACGCCTTGCGCCGACGCTTTTCATTTGTCGACATTGGGGCCGCCTTCGGAGTGGACAGTTTCAACCAGAGACTCTCCGAGATTTGTGGGGATGGGCTTTCGCAAAGAATCACCCAAGCCTTTCTGGATCTCAACCATAAGATCAGCCTAGATACGGACAATTTGGGTCCAGGTTTCTGCATCGGGCATAGTTACTTCTGCCTGGAAAAGACCGCTCTTCTCGATGGGCCTGGGTACAGGAGGATTATTGAAACCGAAATTGCCCCACTACTTCGGGAATACTGGTTCGACCAACCGAGAATCGCTCAAGAATGGATTGAAAGATTGGTAGCTATTGCCGGATGATTCCCGTCGAGAATGTCTACTTTTTGCTTTGCTACGCCTGGAACCGTTTTGACGAAGGTGACATGGCCGAAGTGGCTTCCCTGGATTTCCAAGGTGCGGTGGACCTTCTCGCGTATGTTCTTCACAGAGGAGTGAGCCGTCTTCTTCGGAAGGGTCTTGATCGCGGATATGTCGAGCGAGAGGAAGTCATCGGCTCCATACGGGGGAGGATTGACCTAGGCTATACAGGACGACATGGGCTGCATCGCAAAGGCCTTGCTCAATGTCGGTTTGACGAATTGGAGTACGACATCCTTCACAATCAGATTCTCAAGAGCACAATTCGGCGCGTTCTTTGTGTGGAGACATTGGATGAGGTTCTACGGAAGAAATTACGTGGAGTCCACCGACGGTTATCTGGGGTCCGTGAAATTGAGCTGAAGCCCGCCACATTCTCCCGTATCACAATCCACAGGAACAATGGCTATTACCGGTTCTTGTTGCGTGTATGTCAGTTGATACTGACTTACACTATGCCCGACGAACGCCGAGGCACACTCAGCTTCCGAGATTTTCTTCGAGATGAAAAGCGCATGGCTTACCTTTTTCAGCAGTTTGTCTTCAACTTTCTCCGAAAAGAGCTAGTGGATTGCGATATTAAGGCTGAATGCCTTGACTGGCCTGCACAGGCCATCCACCCAGATCGTGAGGACGACTTGCAGTTTCTGCCAGCCATGTATACGGACATCAGTTTGCGGTCTGCAGAGCGAACTCTCATCATCGATACGAAATACTATGTGGATGCGCTAAGCTCAAAATACGGCGGTAAGCCCAAAGTCAGTGCCGAAAACCTTTACCAGATCCACGCTTACCTGAGCAGTTTGGAGGGAAGAGCTTATCCTGACAGCTCTGCTGAAGGCCTTCTACTGTACCCCGCTAACGGATACTCAGTGGACTTGGGTTGGAATATTCGTGGACACATTGTGAGGGTGAAGACGCTCGATCTTGGGAGCCATTGGAGAGTTATCCACAACAACCTTATGGAGATAGTAGAATCTCAGGACCGATATTCAGTACGAAGACAAGCTCACAATGCTTAGTTAAGCAGGAGGATTCGTAATACTAACAATCTCAAGAAATTTAAGGCAAATCCCAATGAGTAGAAGTATAGATCTAGGTGATATTTATTATTTAAATTTTAGTGCTCAAAGAATCGTTTATGTTGATATGAACGCCATTGAGCGTTCAATAGTTTCTGGTGATGTCGGGAAAGCACTTCTTGAACTCATGAACGAGTACAAGAATGCTCCCCTTCCGGATGGTAAGCTCGTTGCTCAGATCCAAAAGGCTATGGCTGGATGGTTGTTACGGGCTGGGGTATCTCAATCAACCGACTGCACCAGTAATGTGCAACCGATTTCTACGGCACCACCCAGCAACGCTTCAGTCCGCCGTGCAGGCCGCCTTTTGGCCATGGTTCACGAGCTTCACAAGGCGGGCTACCAAAGAATTCGGATTGCGGCAGGAATGGCGCCGTCAGGATGCCATTGGCGCTGCCACATAACTACAGCAGACAACATTCGGCAAAACGGTTGGGAACCGATTAACTGGGAAGATGGCGTTCTTCGCTACTCGACAGGCCATGAAGACCGTTATTTTGGTTGGCTTGATGCGAGCGGGAAGAATGCCCGCCAGTTGGCACAGATGTTCATCGACCGATTCCCGAATATGGCTCAAAAGGGCTCTGGGCGTGACTGCCTCTATGCGGGCTGGTTCGTTGGAATGTTAGGTGCTGCAGAGAACGGTCGACTTCCGGTTTTCTTCGCTGACTACGCTCTGGATCCTGATGAATCTGAAATGCCCCCACCTCCGCTTTGTGCCCGAATAGAGAGACTTGAACGGACTCGAAGTCGACTAGCGGACTCTCAAGATTCCAGGGATTTTGCATGTCCTACCCCGGAGTTGGCGTTGCTACGCTTTGAATCAGATGTACTGGGTAAGTATGACCTCCCCAACATCGAGTACCCGCTTCCAAGCAAGCTGATCCGTGACTTTTCTGTTAATGATGAAATGCCGTTTGCTATGCTTTTGCGTTCTCTCCAGGAGCACAGTCGCAGCAGCCCGAAGACCTGGCGAGACTACGAAACCGCTCTGGACCGACTTGCTTCATTGATCACACCAGATGATGAGCGAAAGGTTGTGGTCGCATCGGGTGCCAATTGGTGGCTGGAGATTGGCCCTGTGGATCTCAATGGCGAACTGGTAACGATCCAGCGCGATAACGAACTCATAGCAGCCATCGCTCGGCGAGAAGATGGCCGTTTGCGGGTGGCCACATTCCATCCGCTCGATGCCAAGAGTGCGAGCTGTCTGGTAGGCCTTGGCCAGAACCCGCACCCGGATGCTGGGGTGTGCCTGCGCGAAAACAACTGGGAATATGCTTTAGATTGTTCCGCTGGGACGGGCAATGCCTATGCGGCTGACCGAGGTGAAGCCTACCTGTCCTATTGGGAGAAAGGCATTGGGATACACTCGGACGATACCGAAAGCCCGGTCTTCCGTCCATACAAGGATCTGATCACACGCCGCGTCAGCTTGGTCGCCACTGAATTGCGTGTTCACTGTTCACTGCCTAGCGAAGAGGACGTCGAAATCACCGATGAAGGAAATCAAGTCCACGAACTCAGCGAGCCCGACATCCCCCTCTGGCGCAGCAAACGTCAGCAACGGCAGACCGTTCGTAGGCGATATCTGGGTTGCCTGTTGGGTGGAGCCGTGGGTGATGCTTTAGGTGCACCTGTCGAGTTTATGAAACGTAAAGAAATCTTGAGCCGTTTCGGCCCGAATGGAATCACGAGCTATGCACCGGCCTACGGCGGCATTGGAACCGTCACTGACGACACTCAGATGACCATGTTTACCGCCGAGGGACTTCTGAGAGCATGGGTGCGCGGCTGTTTCAAAGGCATAACAACCTACACGGGCATGACCGCCCGCTCTTACCTGCGCTGGCTTCGAACACAAGGCGAAAGCAACAGGCACGGCATTGAGCTTGGGGAGAACGAGCCAGGGTGGCTGTTTAAACAAAAGGAACTACACAGCCGTCGTGCACCAGGGAACACTTGCCTCTCGGCATTGCAGGATATGAAATCGCCGGGGGATCCGGCACGTAATGACAGCAAAGGCTGTGGTGGCGTGATGCGGATGGCTCCGGTCGGATTATTCGCTTGGCGAATGCGACACAATCACTCGGCACGAGAAGCCTTTCGTTTGGGAACTGAACTGGCAGCCCTGACGCATGGCCATCCAACTGGCACGCTAACCGGCGGGGTATTGGCGGTTCTGGTCCTGGCGTTGACTGATGGGGCAAGTCTGCATGACGCTCTGGTAACGGCCAAGGCTTGTCTTCGTCTTGAACCCCGGCACGAGGAAACGCTGCATGCGATCGAGCAGGCCGAGAAGTTGGCCGCAATCGATTTGCCGCACGAAGTGGTAACCACCGGACTTGGGCAAGGCTGGGTGGCAGAGGAAGCTCTAGCCATCTCCATCTATTGTGCACTGGTGGCTCGAAGCTTCAAACACGGCGTCATTCTTGCGGTCAATCACGATGGGGATTCTGATTCGACTGGAGCCATTACCGGGAATTTATTGGGTACAATGCACGGTGTCAAGGCCATTCCAAAGGAATGGATACAGTCGCTGGAACTCCGTGGAGTTATTACTGAGTTGGCCGAGGACCTATACGCTTTTCGTGATTGGGAAATCGGTGAATACTCAAACAACGAGGAACTGAACCAGAGAGTCTGGCAAAAGTATCCAGGATTCTAACGATTGTTGAGAATTGCTTTTGGAGATTCAGTTCTCTACGAAAACGGTATTGTTCCGCTCCGGGGGAGACAAATATTGGCTAACCATTTACTCTCTTGGGAAGCCACCGACAAAGTTGGTGATCATTGTCTTCCTCAATGCTGTTGAGATAAGGAACTCGCTAAGGGTAAATTCCCCCCTCAAGGGGGGAATCACATCGCCGAATTCAACAACATTGGGAATTGGCCTGGGATGTCGGCAGGGGGCGGGTGCCGCTGTAGTTGCGGGCTTCCATCAGGGTCACCCGATTCATCCCGCAGGACCTGTGGGTGGTGAGGACGCCGCCTGGCGAGGGCTTGGAACCCATTGTTGGAGGAAAGAACATGGAAATGAACAGAAGCCGGATAGCTTTATTGGTCCTGGTGGTGGGGTGGGTCCTGGTTCTGCCGGTCGGCGAGAGCGGTCTCCTTCATGCCCAGAGCGTGGTCGGGGTCTGGGAGTGTCCGAATGTGCCGACCCCCTGGGGGCCGGCTCACGGCAAAACCATTCTGATGCCCGACGGCACCTTCACCAAGACGGTACGATGCGGGGAAATGTTCACCTGGGACAAAGGGACTTACACCGTGGGTAAGGGCTACGTTCACTACAAGATTCACGATCATGAGCCGAAAGCCTACAAAGGCAAGCAGATGCACTGGATCAAGGAAGAAACCTCCTTTTTCGAATTTGTCGGGCCCGATCGGATCGTTTCCGGAAATCGCGGCGGCGGGGTTCGCGTGGAATGCTACCGGGTTCGCTAGCGGACGTTCGACGTCTCCTCCCTTCTGGTTCATGAACGCTGCCAACTGACCGTGGGCGGGGCGCCTTCGAGCGAGCGGCCTCGTCCGGGCAAAGGGGTGTATGGTTAACAGGTCTACTCTTGCAGGGTGGTTGCGGGGGTTGCCCCTGGCCATCCTTGGGTCTTTATTAATAGCCTTGGCGGTGACGGTGCCGGTTTTTGCGCTCGCCCCGCTACTCGCCTTTTTCCTGATGAGCGTTCCGATGTTCTTCAGCGGGGTAGTCGCCCTGCTGCACGGCGTTGCCGTCATGTTCACCCGCATTGTAGTCTCCGAAAGGGCGCTCTCCCTGGCTGCGCCCGCATGGCGCGGGTTTCCGGTACTGCCGGTCCGCAGGGTGGAGTTGCAATGGCAAGAATTGGTGGCGATCCGGCATCGCCGAGAAGTCTATCGACTCCCAGGGGGGCTTTCCTTTCCCGTCACCGTTTTTGCCCTGGAGACCGGCAAGGGCCGGATTATCCTGGGCGAAAGGTCAACACCCGGCCTGCGGGAGGCTCTGGTGGAGATGATGAGGCGGACCGGTCTGGCCCTCCAGGATGAAGGGGAAGTGACGTCGGGACTGATGCAGACCCTGCTGAGAGGGTCGCCCCCGTGGCCCGGCGAGCAATGACTGAAGGAGTCGCCATGGGGAAACCCCCATCGAGGCCCACGACCTCACCCTGTGCTTCGGTGATATTACCGCCGTTGATCATGTGAGCTTCCGCTTATCGTGGTAGGGGTGATCCAGTGTTGGGAGTGTGAGGTTTTCATGGCAATCGTAGGTCACAAGCTGTGGCTTGGTCTGTTGCTTGCCTGGGTGCTCGGCGGGTGCGCGAGTGTCTACAAGCCCCAGAACGTGCCGCTCGAGAAAGTGGAGCCGAACGCGGGCTATCGGCCGTTTTCAGCGCCCAGGCTGTACACGGGCAATCATCTGGTGGCGTTGTCGTTTTCAGGCGGTGGCACCCGCGCAGCGGCGCTGACATATGGCGTTATGCAGGAGTTGCGCGATACTCAGATTGATGGTGCCGGCAAGCGGGTGCGACTGCTCGATGAGACCGACACGATTTCGGCGGTATCAGGCGGGAGCTTTACCGCCGCCTATTATGGGCTGTTTGGCGACCGACTCTTTACGGATTACGAGGACGCATTCCTGCGTCGCAGTGTGCAGGGAGCGCTGATCCGTCAGTTACTCAACCCGGTGTACTGGTGGCGCAGCCTGTTTTCCGGTTTTGACCGTACAGAAATGGCGGTAGAGTTTTATGACAACACGATATTCAAGGGCAAGCGGTTCAAGGACATTCCGCTGCAAGAGCGTCCGTACATCGAGATCAATGCCACCGACCTGAAGAATGGTCAGCGTTTTTCGTTCACCCAGGGAATGTTCGATTTGCTGTGTTCTGATCTTGCCGATTTTCCGGTAGCGCGCGCGGTCACTGCATCGTCGGCAGTGCCGGTAGCATTTCCGACGGTGGTACTCGAGAACTATTCGCCGCACTGCCAGCTCCATTCCCTGCCGGAGATGCAGGCCGCGCTCCATAAACCGTTACCCACCCCGCAGGAATTGATTCGCCGTGAGCGTTATAGCGATCTATATGAGCGGGCAGCCGAGAATCCGTATGTGCATCTGGTCGATGGCGGGATTTCCGACAATCTGGGATTGCGAGCCATTCTGGAGCGGGTGGATGCCATGGGCGGCATGCAGCAGGGCTTCAGCCGTTTGGGCGTTCCGCAAAAGGACGTGTTGATAATTCTGGTCAACGCAGCGGTGAAGCCTGAGCGCACGATGGGGGAGGTGGCCAGCAAGCCTTCGATTGCCCAGACGGTCGCTGCATTCACCGATTCGCAAATGCAGCTTTATAACGTGGAAACCAAGCGGCTGATTCAGGAGCGCATCCGTGCCGAGGAAGAACGGCTGCAGGCGGCAGGCCTTGATGTGAAATTCTATTTCGTCGAGATAGCTTTCGAGTCGGTAAAATCTACCAGCTTGAAGAGCTTCTTCAACAGTTTGCCCACCTCACTGGAACTGACCGATCAGCAGGTGGATTCGCTAATCATGGCCGGGCGAACCTTGTTGCGTGAGAATCCGGAGTTTCAGGCATTCTTGCGGGCGAACAACGGGAAGCTGCACGAAGTAATCAAAAAATATTCGTGCAATCCCTTCCTGAATCCGTTGTGCATCATTCGTTAACGGTGGGCGAAACCACAGCGCCTCCGCTGTAAGGCGCCGGCTTGCTGTGAGAGGTGACGATTTGACCGAGCTGCTGGCCTCGGTCCGAAAACGCCAGTGGGACCCCTGGCAGCTCCCGATAATCATGAGTGATGGAGGAACCAGCGGATGCCCAAGACCTATGTTTTGGCTACCAACGTGCTGCTCACACAAACCATCCGTGCTCTTCTCCTTCGAAGAGAACCATGTGGAGATCCCCCTTGGTGGTGGTTGAAGAAATCGACAATCAGAAGAAGCGACAGGACGAAATTGGCAGAAATGCCCGTCTCGTTTCACAGGAAGCATAACGGAGACTCCCTTGCTTCCCGGTCCTCAGACTCCCATTTTGCCGTTTGCTGACCCTCCTCCACCCTGGCCTGCCCCAGTCCTTTTAGTCCGCCCTGGCCCCATGGGCGGTCAGCGCGTTACAAACTGCCAAATGCGCGTATGAGAAATGAGATGATCCAGGGTGGTTGTGGCGAACACTTTTCCATTCAAGCGGAGCAGCAGTTGCCGCATATCCTCGCGTCTTTGTCTGAAGCCGCGTCCGTCGATACACGCAACCACTTCATAAGTCGGATGCCCAGCCGCCACATGCTCATTGCGTTGGGTTTCCAGCTCCTTTATCCGAGCCACCTTATCTCTGGCTGTTCCGTCATCGCTCGTGATCTTCGCTTCGATAACCACGGCGGGACTGACTTCATCCGGGATGCAGAAATCGGGGGCCTGCCCGAAACCGGGAATCCTTTCAGCCCTACCTGTCTTTCTATACGACACTCCAGCCGCGCGAAGGCGTTCTTCGATGGCATTCTCCATGACTTCGCCGACTAATTCGGAAACGGCGTCTCGGTGGCCGGCAAAAGGACGACCGAGGTAGCGCTCATAAAGCAAAACCGCGTACGGTACGTTCTCGCTACAGGCGTATTTGAGACTTTCAAGACCATCCTTGGTATCGAACTTGGCCAGACGGTGGATCACTCCTTCCCGATGGTCCGGAGCACCCAGGGCGATGTAATGCACGGCGGCATTCACTAAAGCATCCAGTCTTTCGATAGTCTTGGGCCGCTCCGGTGGATGCTGCCCGCGAAGGTGGGCTCGCTTAACTCGGTCGTCGAACCTCTGGAGGCATTCACGAACATACTGAGGATCTTCCCGGCAGCGCCGGTCGAGCGTTCTCGCCGAGCCTTGAGTCACGTCAGTATCGAACTCGGATCGTGCCAGTTCAGCCCATTCCGGTGCCGTCATTCCCAGAATCGCCCGCAGAACGCTCACAACCCTACTGTCATTCTGGATTGCTTCATTCACGGTAGTCGCAGTGAAATCTTCGAATGCTCGGCTGCATCGTTTGAGCACTTCATAAGCATCCCGGAAGTCCGAATATCTGATAAAGCCGCTTCCCATTGGCATAAGTAGAAACTCTGACACCAAGTCCGAGAAGGTCACGTCTACCATCTCTTCCAATCTTTCGTTGAGTTCTTCCCTCGTCAGCTCGAACGGTCGCTGCAATGGCATTTCTTCCTCCAGCGTAACACGATATCCCAAGATGAATTCGACATTCTTCTCAAAGCGGGCTCTTGACTCGGTCTAATCCTCTAATCCCGCAGCCCATCGGGGGCCATATCAAAAAGCCACTTGAGTCTCTTCGGTGCCATAAGACGTTTGAGGTTCTCGGGCAAAGGCATTTACATTCTGGCGAGCAGGGCTCACTGAGAGTACATCTTCGAGGTATGGCTCGACCGACGGCAGAGCTCCGAAGGTTGTGATCCATTCGGATACTCTCGCCATGCGACGAGCGGCCGGGAGGCCGGCATCCCACTCCTTCCTGAGATTCCAGACAGCCAGTCGGATGAGATGGCCGAAGATGATGCAGCGAATATCGCCCAGCGTGGGGATAAAATTCCTCATTCCCGCAAGTTTATCCAAGTCCGTTCGAACGAGGCCGGCAACACCCTCTGGGGAATCGACGATCCATCTTGCCGGAACTTTCCCCGTCAACCGGCATACGAACACGGTATCGAGAATGGAAGACTTGGTACCGCTGATGTGGATGGATGCGCCCATTTCTCCCGGGCAGGGGAGGGATGCCGAACAAGTGAGGCCTGAATCGAGTATTCCCACCGCAACAGGATAATAGGCATCCAATTTGTTGTGATGATAGGTGAAGGCCAAAGGGGCGCCCGGCTTGAGAGCAGCCGCCATCTTGCAGAAGACGGATGCGAGTCCTTCCGTGAAATGATCGAGACCTCTTCCCATGCTCTCATTCCCGGTAAGCTCCATCGGGTGACGGGTTGATGCCTCGGCGAATTCGGGAACACCCTTTCCGACCAGTCTGCGCAGCCACACATAGCAAAAATCCATCAACTCCGCATATTGCACGTTTCCGAAGTAAGGAGGATCGGTCAGCACGGCATCGAGTTTCCCCGGATTGAACTCAGCTTCAGCCGCGTTGGCACAAAAGAGCTCCACCTTTCTGGGGTTGCTCCGGATGGACGAAAAGCCGCCTTCTCCGATCCACTCGCCTTCGACGGGAACCACTACCTTTTTTCCTCCCTTGTGAAGAATCTCGAAAGGGTTGTCGCAGTAGGACTTGGCCTTGATGAACTTGGCGGTGATGTTGGACCAGCCGCCACTGCCGACGTTGTCTCCATTGGTACCGCATATGCCGAGAAGGTTCGACTCGCACTGGATGAGTCCGACCGGAAAACCGTGGACCGAAAAAATGTCGAGCGACTTGAGGGCCATGACATCATAGCGGCAGAGCATGTTTTGATACCGCAAAAGATCGGAAAGGTTGGTCGCCAGAGCATTACGGACCCGTTCATTGGTTTCACCGGCAATAGCGCGGCAGCTATGCTCGAGACCCAGCAGCTGGCGCTTGTTGAACATCTCCCGATAGTGCCGGTATCCCCAGCGATGTAAGCGGTTGGTTTCATCTCCGTTGGGAATCTTGTCCTCAGGAACGAACATGGCCTGCAGACTGTCCCACGCAGACTCTGAAGCTGCCAATCTAATGACATCGTCGTGATCGGGGGCCTTGAAGAAGCGTCCCTTATAGCTTGGTCGGCAATGGGGACAAAAGTATTCGATGGCAAACATGCGATGCGGCGGAGGGCCTGCCTGGGGGTTGGGATAGGCATTGCTCTCTCCGCAGACCGGGCAGGCGCAACGGTTTCTCCTTGCCGGTCCGGCTGCGATCAACGCATGGCCGCACGACGCACAATCACCCGGATGTTTCCGCTCGTCGGTTTCACTGAGCGCTCCGCAGGCACCACAGAGCATCACGTATTTCGGATGGCGCCTATTCAGCGAGATGATGTGTCCGGGAAACAGCCGGATCTCGCTTTTGCATTTCCTGCAGATCCCGGTCTTGACCCAGAGAAAGTATTTCACATGGGCATCTTCCGAGCCGCATTTGAGGCAGCGGGTCCGATAGAAGCTGCCGACTTTTCCATGAAGCTCCTGGATGAGTCTCTGTGCGCCTTCACGATAGGCATTGAGATCCAGGTGCTCGATTTCCTGCCGCACAATCCAGTAGGACATGGGATTGATGTCGTGGCCGACCACATCGCACCCGAGGCGATTGGCTTCGAGCAGAGGGGTGCCTCCCCCCATGAAGGGATCGGCGATACACAGCCCCGCCAGATCGTGGGCATGATAATAAGATTGGGCAATCGGAGCCTGTACGAATTCGGAAAGAAGCAGCCCGCGAAAAAGGGTGCCGGGCCTTCTGGCAAACCACTTGTGCACGGCGATAATCGGTCGGTAGTTCTGCTGAATCTGCTTCTCCTGAAGCGCCAATCCGCCGATGAAGGATATGTCAAAATCGCGTTCGATCATCTGACCCCAGATCTTGAATCAGTGTTGTGATAGCTGAGCGCCGTTCGCCTTTTCTCCCATTCATTGCCCAATTGCGTCACGGAGTCAAGGTGTGCCCCAAACTGGCCGATCAAGACCAAAATGAACATCGTTTTCAATAGGCTACTTACAATGTTCCCATGGCCGTTTGATCAGAATTCCAGATCGCTTCAATCAGATCTTATGATTTGGAATTTGGGGTGCAAAGGCCTATGTTGCCCTCGCCCGACACTATAACACATAAGCGCAACATGAGGTGGTAAGAGCCCGGTCTGTTGCTTGCCTGGGTGCTCGGCGGGTGCGCGAGTGTCTACAAGCCTCAGAACGTGCCGCTCGACAAAGTGGAGCCGAACGCGGGCTTCGGCATCCCGAACCGATTGCGGATCATTGGTCCCGGGGATCGCGGACGGCTGGAAGAGAGAATAAGACCGGGTATTCCGGATCGGCGAGGATCTGATGGAGATCGGCGTGGGCCGGGCATAAAGTCGCTCTCGTGGTGATCGTTGAAATCGCTTCCTAAGTGAGCATCGAGCCAATCTGCTAGCCGAGAGTAGCCAACTCCCAACTCCCAGCACCCGGGACCGCATGATGCCGGGCAAGGATTCAGGGGAAGCCCCAAACTCCTCATCACGCCCTGACGACACCTGAACGCCTCATCCCAAGGTAGAATACTCCCGTTGTCACCAAATTCGTCAGCGCTGCGATGAAAAAGCAAGCCCGGTAGCCGAGAGCCCCCACGAGAGCTCCCATCCCGAGGGAGCTCAGCATCATGCCGAGGTAAATACAGCTATTGTAGCCTCCCATGGCCACGCCTCGGGAGTCGGCTCCGACCAGCTCGGGGATGAGCGCTCCAATTGCGGTATAAGCAATCCCAATACTGATCCCCAGCCCGGCGGCACACAGCATGAACTCGAACATGCGTGAAGCGATACCGAAGCTCGCAATCGTACCGGTAACACCCAGCAGACCCACGATGACCAAATCGCTGCGTCTGGCAACCCGATCGGTGAGCCGCCCGAAGGGGACCCTCGACAGGGCATTGAAAAGTGCTTGAATCGCGAAGATGAGACCGATCTCCCCGGGATTCATTCCTTGTTCGAGCGCAAACAAAGGGACAAAGGTCGTGTACATTCCCATCGCGAAACAGCTTCCCAGCGTCACCAACCAGCATGAAAGCAGCGGGATATTTTTCGTGAGGTCTTTCATCAGGGCTTTGGTGTCTCGGCTGGCATGGCGATGGAGCAGAACATGGCGCGCGCGGGGGAGAAGGAAGAGAGTCATCCCGAATACCAGCAGGATTACTGCTCCCGAAAAGACAAAAACCGGCCTGAATCCCAGCCGCTCCGCCACAAGTCCTCCCATTGCCGGGCCTACGCTCATACCGCTGTTCAGCGCCAGCGTATACCACCCATAGGCTCGACCAAGGTGAGTTGCTGGAGTGATATCCGCGACATAGGACATCATGGTGGGGCCAAACATCCCCAGACTGACGCCGAGCAGAAGGTGAATCGCCACCAGTTGAACTGTAGAAGTGCTGAAAGAGAGCAGGAAAGAGGAACCGGCGGCAAGCGCCAGGCCGGTGACGATCAGCAGCTTACGTCCCAGCCGGTCTGAGAGGACGCCGAGCGGCAGGGAGACGATTCCCGCCATGAGGAGAAAGGCGGCATTGATTGCGCCCACTTCAAAGGCGTCGGCGCCAAACGAACTGGCGTAAAGCGGGATCACCGGCACCCGCATGAAGGAGCCAAAATAGCAGGCTCCGGCAACGGCGCAACAGATGAAGAGCAACACCGGGTAAGAGGGGACTGCTGTCACTTTGGTCTCGCCTTCAATAACTTCGCCCACAGCTCCGTCTCAATTTGTTGGGGTAGAGGTCCGTTACATCCCTCGGCGTCCTCGCACTTATACCCTGAAAAGGAAGAAATCCAAGAGCGGCATCAAGACCCCTCGGATGGAGGTTGACCTCGCCACTTTCCATCCGCGTCTTCCCTCCCCTTCTTCACTCCTTCATGCGGAACCCTGGTCGCCTTGATGGCTGAACATTTTGATTTCATCGGGGGCTATGTCGCGCCAGGGATTAGCCAAACAACCGGCATTGAACCTTAGTCTCCCGAAATCCGCACAAAATCAGCGTTGACAGCATCGGCAACACCTGCTATCCGAAAACTCTAAAAAAACGATTTCCTATCACCAAAACCCTGAAAAAGCGATTTTCTATCACCTCATGACCAATCTCCACATGCCGGGGATGACCGGAATCGAGTTTATCAGCACGGTCATATTAGCCTGCTTTCCTGGAATCCTTAACGGATGCAGACCGTGCTTCCCTAGAGCTTCGACGTTGCATGGGAGGGACAGGGATGAACCTGCGAAAGGCTTTGCTGGGAATCCTGGTGCTGGGCCTGGCCGGCTGTTCACTGGCTCCTTTCTACCAGCGCCCGGCGCTGCCCACGGCCGCATCCTACCCGGGCCTCGAGGATGCGGCAGGAGCGACCGCGCCCTCGGTCGACCAGGTTGGCTGGCGTGACTTCTTTGCCGACCTCCGGCTGCAGGAGCTGATTGCTCAGGCGCTGGCGAACAACCGTGATCTGCGGCTGGCGATGGCGCGGGTGGAGGAGGCCCGGGGCCTCTATGGCGTCCAGCGGGCCGATCAGTTTCCCAATATCAGCGGCGTCGCAACGGGTGAGAAGTACCGGTTGCCCGCCGACTTGTCTCCGACCGGCAACTCTTTAACGGCGGAACAATACTCGGCCACCCTGAGTCTCAGCGCCTGGGAACTCGACTTCTGGGGCCGGGTGCGCAACCTCACGGCCGCAGCCCTGGAATCCTACCTGGCCACGGATGCGGCGCGGCGCGCCGTCGTTGTCAGCCTGGTTGCCGAGGTTGCCAATACCTATCTGCTGGAGCGGGAGTTGGACGAGCTGGTCACCATTGCCGAATCCACCCTGGCCAGCCGCAAGGAATCCCATCGGATCATGAGACTCCGCTATGAGGTGGGGGCCGGCTCGAAAATGGACGCGGTTCAGGCGGAAACCCTGCTGAATTCGGCGCGGACCGACCTGGCAGCCCTGCAGCGCCGGCGGGATACCACCCGCAATGCCTTGACGCTGCTGGTCGGCGCCCCCCAGGGGGGGGAGCCGCAACCGCTGTCCCAGGTCGAACCGGGTTTTGCACAGGAACTTGCCGTGGGACTGCCCTCTGATTTGCTTCTCAACCGCCCGGACGTGATTGCCGCCGAGCACCGGCTGATGGGTGCCAACGCCAATATCGGTGCGGCTCGTGCCGCCTTTTTCCCGCGGATTGTGCTGATTGGAGGCACCGGCACGGCCAGCGCCGAATTGGAGGATCTGTTCGGGGCGGGGAGCGGGGTCTGGAGTTTTTCGCCGAGTTTGACCCTGCCGATTTTCGAAGGTGGCCGGAATGTGGCCAATCTGAACGTGGCGGAGGCGCGCCGCGAGCTTGCGCTCGCAGAGTATGAGCGAACCATTCAAGGAGCCTTTCGGGATGTGGCCGATGCCCTCGCTGCGCGCCACTGGCTCGCGACGCAGCTCACCGCCCAGCAGGCGGCCCTGATCGCCCAGACGGAACGGAAGCGTCTGGCCGGGTTGCGATATCAGAGCGGGGCGGCGCCGTATTTTGAGTTGCTCGATGCCGAACGCGATCGCTTCATTGCCGAGCAGGCGCTGGTGCAGACACGGCGGGCGCTGTTGGCCAGCAGTGTCAACCTGTATGCCGCACTGGGCGGCGGGACGGCCGCGCGGACGCCGGCAGCAGAACCGCTCAAGGCCCCGGTTGCCCCGAGAGAGTTGGAGCAGGAATGATGACATCACCGCAGAAGAAATGGCTGATCCGAGGCGCGGCAGCCCTGGTTATCGGGGTTGTTGCCGCAAGTGCCTGGAACCACTTCAACCCCCGGCGGGAGGAAAGTCTGGCCAGCGGTAACGGTCGGATCGAGGCGACGGAGATTGACGTGGCCGCCAGGATTGCCGGACGGATCAAGGAAATTGCGGTGCGGGAAGGCGAATTTGTGAAAGCCGGCCAAGTGGTGGCCCTGATGGACACCGAGGTGTTCGAGGCGCAGCTGCGGGAGGCGGAAGCCAGGTTGCAGCAGGCGCAAAGCGATGCCGCAATCGCCCGCAGTCAACTGATCCAGCGGGAAAGTGAAAAAGCCGCGGTACTGGCCGTTGTCACCCAGCGCGAAGCCGAACTCGACGTAGCCCAAAAACGCCTGGCGCGGTCGTCGATGCTGGCTGCTGAGGGCGCCACCTCTCAGCAGGAACGGGATGACGATCGCGCGCGGGTCCAGAGCGGTTCCGCGGCGCTGGCCGCGGCCCGCGCTCAGGTCGCGGCCGCCGAGGCCGCCATCGTGACGGCGCGGGAACAGGTGGGGGGACGGGAATCCGCCATCAAAGCCGCCGAGGCTACGGTCGAGCGGATCCAGGCGGACATTCAGGACAGCGCCCTCAAATCGCCTCGCGACGGCCGGGTCCAGTATCGGGTCGCCCAGCCCGGCGAGGTGGTCGGTGCCGGGGGGCGGGTGCTGACCCTCGTTGACCTTTCCGATGTCTACATGACCTTCTTCCTGCCCACGGCGGCGGTGGGAAGGGTTGCCCTGGGCACGGAGGTGCGGCTGGTGCTGGACGCCGCCCCCGGCTATGTCATTCCCGCCAGGGTTTCGTTCATTGCCGACGTCGCCCAGTTCACTCCCAAGACCGTCGAGACTGCCAGCGAACGAGAGAAGCTGATGTTCCGGGTGCGGGCACAGATCCCGGTGGAGCTGCTGCAGAAGTACATCACCCAGGTCAAGACCGGCCTGCCCGGCCTGGCCTACGTGCGGCTGGACCCCAAAGAGCCCTGGCCGGCCGACCTCAACGAAAAGCTGGTTCAATGAAGGCAGCTCAGTCAGCGGCGGTCCCATCGGTTCCCGTACGATCACCCGTGGTGCGGCTGGAGCGGGTCAGTCTGCGTTACGGCGATACCAGGGCGTTGGAGGATATCTCCCTGGAACTGCCTGCCAACTGTACCCTCGGCTTCATCGGTCCGGACGGAGTGGGTAAATCCAGCCTGTTTTCGCTGGTGGCCGGGGCGCGGGCCCTCCAGTCCGGGCGGCTCGAGGTGCTGGACGGTGACATGGCCGAGGCCGAACATCGCCGCGCGCGGTGCTCACGAATCGCCTACATGCCGCAGGGACTGGGCAGGAACCTGTATCCGACCCTGTCAGTCTTTGAAAATGCCGACTTCTTTGCCCGACTGTTCGGTCACGGTCGTCAGGAGCGGGAGCGCCGGATTGGTCAGTTGCTCTCGGCCACCGGGCTGACCCCCTTTGCCGACCGCCCGGCGGGCAAACTCTCCGGTGGTATGAAGCAGAAGCTGGGCCTCTGCTGCGCCCTGATCCACGATCCTGACCTGTTGATCCTGGATGAGCCGACCACCGGTGTTGACCCGCTTTCGCGGCGGCAGTTCTGGGAGCTCATCGACCGCATTCGTGCCGACCATCCCGGGATGAGTGTGATGGTCGCCACCGCCTACATGGAAGAAGCCTCCCGGTTCGACTGGCTGGTGGCGATGAGCGACGGACGGATTCTCGCCACGGGGACCCCACGCGAACTCCTGTCCGAGACCGCTACCGCCTCCCTCGAGGAGGCCTTCATCGCCCTGCTCCCTCAGTCCAAACGCGACGGTTACCAGCCGATCGTCATCCCGCCCCGCACGACCGAGACTGGCGCTGAAACCGCCATCGAGGCCCACGATCTGACCATGCGCTTCGGCAGTTTCACCGCGGTTGATCGGGTGAGCTTCCGCATCGGGCGGGGGGAGATTTTCGGTTTTCTGGGTTCCAACGGCTGTGGCAAGACCACCACCATGAAGATGCTGACCGGGCTGCTGTCGGCCAGCGAAGGGGAGGCGTGGCTGTTCGGTCACCCGGTGGACCCGAAGGATATCGCTACCCGACGGCGGGTCGGCTACATGACCCAGTCGTTTTCCCTTTATGGTGAGCTGACGGTGCGGCAGAACCTGGTCCTCCATGCACGCCTCTTTCGCCTGTCGGAAGAGCGGATCCCCGCCCGGGTGGCAGAAATGGCCCGGCGCTTCGATCTGGAGGAGGTCATGGAGAGCCTCCCCGACGCTCTCCCGCTGGGTCACCGGCAACGGCTATCCCTCGCAGTGGCGATGATCCATGGGCCGGAGATGCTGATCCTCGATGAGCCCACCTCGGGAGTGGACCCGGTGGCGCGGGATGCCTTCTGGCAGATCATGATCGATCTGGCTCGCCGCGACAAGGTCACCATTTTCATCTCGACCCATTTTATGAACGAAGCCGAACGCTGCGATCGGATCTCGCTCATGCACGCCGGCCGCGTGCTGGTCAGCGACACGCCGGCGGCGTTGCTCGCGCAGCGCGGAGTGGAAACGCTGGAAGAGGCCTTCATCGGTTATCTGGAAGAGGCGGTCGATGAACGGGAGGTGGGGTCTGAGACGGCCCCCGCGAAGATTGCTGCGGCTTCCCCGCCGCATGAGGAAGCGCTCGAGGCGATGGGACAACGGGGCGGTTTCTTCAGTCTGCGCCGTCTGTTCAGTTACAGCCAGCGTGAGGCTCTGGAACTGGGCCGCGATCCGATCCGGCTGACGCTCGCCCTGCTGGGAAGTGTCATCCTGATGTTCGTCATGGGCTACGGGATCAACATGGACGTGGAAGACCTCGCCTTTGCGGTCCTCGACGGGGACCAAACCGCCCTCAGCCGCGACTACACGCTCAATCTTTCCGGTTCGCGCTATTTCAGGGAACGGTCGCCCATCCGGGATCACGCGGCGCTGGATCAGCGCATGCGCGCCGGTGAGATCAGCCTGGCCCTCGAGATCCCCCCCGGTTTCGCGCGCGACCTCCGCCGGGGGGCACCGGTGACGCTCGGTGCCTGGATCGACGGCGCCATGCCGGCTCGGGCGGAAACGGTACGCGGCTATGTGCAGGGGATGCACGCCCACTGGCTGGCGACTTTGGCACGACAGGGGGGTGGCGGGGCAACGGCGGCACCGGCCACCATCGAGACCCGCTTCCGGTATAACCCGGACGTGAAGAGTCTGACAGCCATGGTGCCGGCGGTGATCCCGCTGCTCCTGATGATGATTCCGGCCATGCTGACCGCCCTCTCGGTGGTGCGGGAAAAGGAACTGGGTTCCATCGTTAACCTCTACGTCACCCCCGTCACCCGCCTCGAGTTTCTGCTCGGCAAGCAGGTTCCCTACGTCGTCCTGGCGCTGCTCAACTTTCTGCTGTTGAGCGCCCTGGCCATTTTCCTGTTCCGGGTTCCCTTCACGGGGAGTTTTTATACCCTCATCCTGGCAGCCTTGCTCTACGTCATCGCCGCCACCGCGCTCGGACTGGTCATCTCGACCTTCATGCGCAGCCAGATTGCGGCCCTGTTCGGCACGACCCTGCTAACCCTCCTGCCGGCGGTTCAGTTCTCAGGAATGCTCGATCCGGTTTCTTCCCTGGAGGGGGCGGGCGCGCTGATTGGCCAGGTTTATCCGACGACCCATTTTCTGACCATTGTCCGCGGTACCTTTTCCAAGGGGCTTGGCTTCGCCGATCTCCACGCCTCGTTTGTTCCCCTGCTCCTGGCGGTGCCCATCCTGGTCGGCCTGGGAGCGGTTCTACTCAAGAAACAGGAATCTTGACCATGCCTGTCGCCAACATCTACCATCTTGGCATTAAAGAGCTGCGCAGTTTGTGGCGCGACCCGGTGATGCTCTTCCTGATCAGCTACGCCTTCACCTTCGCTATCTACAGTGCCGCCACGGCCATGCCCGAGACCCTGCAGCGGGCGCCCATCGCCATCGTGGATGAGGATCGATCGCCCCTTTCCAAGCGTCTCGTGGATGCCTTCTACCCGCCGTACTTCATGCCCCCGGTTATGATTTCACAGGCGGAGATGGATGCTCGGATGGATGCCGGGTTCGACACCTTTGCCGTCAACATCCCGCCCGGGTTTCAGCGTGATGTGTTGGCCGGCCGCTCGCCGACGATCCAGCTCAATGTGGACGCCACCCGGATGAGCCAGGCCTTCACCGGCAGTGGTTATATCCAGACCATCATCGGCAGCGAAATAGCCGATTTTCTCCAGGGATCCCGGGCCCGGTCACCCTTGCCGGTGGATCTGGCCCTGAGGGCGCGCTTCAATCCGGAATTGAACAAGACGTGGTTCGGAGCGGTCATGAAGGTCATCGACAACATCACCATGCTCTCCATCATTCTCACCGGTGCCGCCCTGATCCGAGAACGGGAACACGGCACCGTCGAGCACCTGCTGGTGATGCCGGTAACCCCCTTCGAGATCATGACCGGCAAGGTGTGGGCCATGGCGCTGGTGGTGCTGGTGGCCACAACCGGTTCGCTGCACTTCGTCGTTCAGGGCCTGCTCAACGTTCCCATTGAAGGCTCCATCGCCCTGTTTCTGGCCGGCGCGCTCTTTCACCTGTTTGCCACCACTTCCCTGGGGATCTTTCTCGGCACCCTTGCCCGCTCCATGCCCCAGTTTGGGCTGCTGGTGATGCTGGTGCTGCTCCCCCTCCAAATTCTTTCCGGAGGCAGCACCCCCCGGGAGAGCATGCCGGAATTCGTTCAGATGGTGATGCTGGCGGCACCCAATACCCATTTCGTCCTGCTCGCCCAGGCCATTCTCTATCGGGGTGCCGGTCTGTCGCTTGTCTGGCCGCAGTTTGTCTCCCTGGCCCTGATCGGGGCAACGCTGTTCGGTCTTTCTCTGGCGCGCTTCCGCAAGACCCTGGCGACGATGGCATGAGGTGAGGTGATAGGAAATCGCTTTTTCAGGGTTTTTATGGAGCAGGTGGTGCCGCTTTCCTTCCTATTTCCGGGCTTTGATTTCCGCGTTCCAGACCATTGTCACCCCCATCTCCCCCGGCTTGCCATAGACTTCCGGGTGAAGGTAAAAGCCTCTCTCTTCAGCGGGCTTTTCCTCCTCCACCTTTACCCTGTGGGCTTCGGCATATGGGTCTTTCCTGATGCCCGTGACTTGCCAGGAGACCTTCAAACCCGGGGTCCCGCCGCCTATCTTGAACCGGTTGGCCGATATCTCCTCGGCAACGTAGACTTGGGCGTAGCCTCCGATGCAGGTCAGTTGATACCTGAAATCCCGGTTGAGCGCTTCAAACCACTCGGGCAGCTCCACCCATGTCTCCCCGGATTCGTCGAGAATGGCGTTTCCGTTGTAGATGTTCATCATGTCGGGAGATTCGACAAAAGAATGGTACAGATACTTATTCGCCGGATCCAGGGGATGATCGATTTTGAAGGCGCCATTTGACTTGGTGAGGGTACCGTTCACCTCCACATCTCCATCGAAGAGTCCTGCATGGCCCATGCCGACGGCATTGGCATGAGCACTTATGGCCGCACCAAGAAGCCCGTTGGACACGGCCCTGATAGCCGTGCCGCGATAGCCCTCCGCCACAAAGTAGCCTCCGTAATGAGCCTTTTCCGGGTCTTCACTGGTAGCATGGCCGTAGACCCCCACACCGAAGTCGCCGGACGCCTGCCCATGAACGCCGTGGCCGACTTGCCCGGTGGCTTCGCCAAAGACCGCCATCCCCCTTCCTCCGGCCGCCTTGAAGTGTCCTCCGTAATTGACCACATCCTTGCCGTAAGCGCCGGCCTCCCCGTAAACGCCCCGGCCGGAGTTTCCGTTGGCCGCAAAGGAGCCTCCGATATTTGCCGCATCGCCCCAGCGGCTGGCATAACCTCTAACGGCATGGTTGGATACGCCCGTGGCGACACCATACAGGGCACGCCCCGAGCTGCTGGTGTTCCTGGCGTAAACGATGCCATTGTAGTCAGTTCCCTCCAGAAACAACGGGGCTGAGATCATCGCGCTGGCGATGCTTCCCGCCTGCCCCTCATTGACATACCGTGCATCGTAATCGTGCGCGTGGTCCCCAGCGGCAACCGTGCCGGGTGCGGTGCCAACTTTCAGCCTCTCCGTCGGCACGGTCCCGGTGGCTATGTCGGAGCCCGAGTGACTGTGAGCGCCCAGCTTTACGCCTGCAATCGGTCCCGTTATCTTGTCGTTCGTCACCGCCCCCGCGGCTATAACCTGGTTGGATATGCCGCCATCGACGATCTTGGCCGATGTGACCGCGCCTGCTGCAAGGTTCTCGGCCGTTATGCCTCCCGCCCTTATGCTCAAGGTCACATCCCCCGTGTCCCCGCTACCCGACAGTCCGGCTCCTGCCGTGACGCTGCGAACGGAACCGCCCGATTCGGCCATGAAGCTGGACATGGCGTAAGGCACCATCGCCAGAGGGCTTCTCGTTCCTATCCGGGTCCATGGCTCCCCCACATTTACCCGGTAGTCAACCTGCACCCACAGCTGCTCTTGAAAATCTACCGTATCCAAAGGAGATCCGTAGGCTCCGAGCTTCGTGCCGACGGTTGGATGTGCCGCAGCGAAGGTCATGGTTCGCGATTCCGACCAGACCCTGTTGGCGCCTGCCGTCCCACCCGATCTCACGTTCCACAGACTGAATCGCATGATGAAGGTGCCGGCCGGAAGGTTCGTCTGCTTCTGATAGGGTATGTGCATCAGCGGCGGCACAGCCCGGACGGAAGCATATCCACCAAAGAAAATCAGAACCAGAGTCAGACACGCCAAAGCTTTACTTCTCATGGAGCGACCCTCCTCTTCGCAGAAGGTGTTCATGTCATCAAAAAAACAAACAAACCCACGGCGGGTATTCTCCTTGGAAAGCATGTTTTTCCGGTTAGTATGCCCGAACATTCAAATTGCTGCCCGAAGAATTTACTCATTCGAGTTTAGGTGATGAGGTGAGGTAAAAAATGCCTTGGTGCCCTGGGCTGTGCCCACGCCTTTCGGTGGCGGGCACAGCCCACCCTTGACATGCAGACGGAGAGCACGGTCTCCCATATCCTCGTTGCTCCGGCTACTTCCGGCTTCATGTGGGTGCGACTGCCCGAACCGACAGCGGGGGCGAAGCTTCTCAAGGGGGTCCTGCGTTCCGACGGCAAGCGCATCAAAGCCGAGAACGTCTGGCTCTCAAAAACGCGGAGCGGTGCCCAATCGAAGGCGGAAAATGAGTGTGGAAGATCTCCTTGACAGGATTTCCGCCACCTCCTACCCTGAGGGCTGAGCAGTGCACTATCTTATCAATTCCTTTGGACATCCTGATTGAACCATATTGGACGGTAATGGAGCAACGCCCATGACAAGAGGTCTCGCCGGAGCGCTGACAATGCTGATCCTGCTTGCGGGATTGCTGGCCTTAGCGGCCAACGCGGCTGAACCCGAAGGGGCGACGACGGAATTGCCCACCATCGGTAAATGGCTTGAGGATCATGGACTGGGCCCGAGAGCGGTGGTGCTCGTGATTGCCATGCTGCCGATTATCGAATTGCGCGGCGCTTTGCCGGTTGCCATTCTCTATTACAAGATGCCGGTTCTCGAGGCATTCATCTTTTCGGTGGTCGGGAACCTGCTTCCGATCATTCCGATTATCCTCATCATCGGACCGCTTGGAGAATTCCTGGCCGGGCGCTACCAATTCTGGCACCGGTTGTTCCACTGGATGACGGAGCGGGCGAAGCGGAAGGGCGCCGACCTGGTTGAGAAGTATGAGGCGCTTGGCCTCTCGATTTTTGTGGGCATTCCCCTGCCGGTCACCGGTGCCTGGACGGGCTCGCTGCTGGCGTTTATCCTGCGCATGGGCGCGCGCAGGGCGTTCCTGGCGCTCCTGGCGGGGGTGCTGGCGGCGGGGGTGATCGTGACGCTGGTGACGCTCTTCGGGCGTGAGTCGTTCCGGTTCCTGATCAAAACATGATCAGCCGCTGGCCGGACTAGCGGGCAGTCTCGTCGGGTTGATCGGTCTCGCCGTTCTTCAGCGAGGAGAGAACCCGGTTCGTCTGCTCTTCCACGCGGGCGATGGTGTCGGCGACCACTTTCATGGAATTGAGCGCCTTTCTGACCTGCGCCTTGTGTTGAAGAGTGACGCCAGGATGATCGAGGAGGCTCAAGACCGCCGCCAGGGAGGTCCGGTTTTTGGCGGAAAACTGGGTATAGGCGACCTCGGGCCAAACCGTTTTGAGCTCTTCGGGAAGATGTTCCATCTTGCCGACCAGTTCTTGATTGAGCACGATCCAGAAAGCCTTTTCGAGACGCCCCACCAATTCGAGGACTTCCTCCTTCCAACTCTCCCAGCTGGTGCTTGACGCAAGCAAATTCTCCCATTTGGGCCTGATTTTCTGCTGCAGCCACATCGCCTCCTGTGGGGGGAGGAGAAACAGGTTCCGCAGCGCCTCCTGCTCGACCAGCAGTTGACCACTGAGCTGCGCCAGTTCTCTGTTGCCGTTCAGGCGAGTTTGGCCGAGCTGCAGCAGTTCGGTGAGACGGGCCAGGATGGCGCGTTTGTATTCCAGGGAAGGGTAGGCTTTGTGGAATTCGAGCTCCCACTGGTCGCGCAGGAAGCTCATCAGGGTGTTGATGGAGGAGAAGACAAACCCCAGTTGTGCCAGGGTATTGCGCAATTCATGGGCGATGGCATTGGATGCCTGGAGCCGCTCGCGGGCCAGCTTTTCCCGCGTTCGCAGACAGGTTTCCCGAAGGTGGAGGGACAGCAATTCGGTGCCGAGCGTGCACGAAAGCTTCTTGATCATGCCCGTGAACCGGTCGCCCCGATGGATGGAATGAGGCTGAAAATGGATCTTGATCACGGCCACCACGAGGTATTCGGATTCCTGCCAGATCGGCTTGCCGCTGCTGTCCAGAGGGTAGTCGAGCGGGTCGGGAGCGGTTCCGTAAAGGTCGGACTTCTTCACCAGGACCGGTTCCATGTGATGACATTCCTCGACCTCGCCGCGCAGCTGCTTCCTCACACTGCGAAGATCATCGAGGGGATTGTCCGCGGTCCAGCTTTTCTGCTGCTCGACGCACCATCCCATGGCTTCGAGCGGATGACCGGGACGGTCCCGGTACTGCTCCCATGCTTTACCCGGGGGATTGTAGTCGGACTCCTGCGGCAAACCCCACTCGATCCGACCATCCGTTTTGCGGCCGGAAGTGATTCTTACTGCCTGCAGGCCAGGCATGGGGCCGATGGTATAGATGGTCCCCCTGGTGGCCTGATCGAGACAGCAGAGGATCGCCTCAATGGTGTTCTTACAGGCTATTTCCAGAAGATCCCGGTTGATCTGCATCTCTTTCTTCCCGAATGAATTGGATTCCTTTCACCATTAAGGTCGGGAAGAATCGACAAAAGCTTTAAGCTGAAGTTCCATCGGGTCATCACCCGGCATGAGCGGTTCCCCGGAAATGGTCTCGAGCGCTTCCTCCGCGTCATTCGCCGGTGAGGGTCACCACCACCGTTCTTTGCCGCGGCTTGATATCGCACTCGAGATGGAAAATCTGCTGCCAAGTCCCCAGGAGGAGCTTCCCTCCGCTCACGGGCACCGTAAGAGAAGGCCCCAAAAGGGTGGCCTGCAGATGCGAATGACCGTTGCCGTCATGCCGGGCCTGTTCATGGCCGTAATGGCGGCTGGGAGGAATCAGCCGGTCGAGCAGCGCGGGGAGATCCTGTTCGAGCCCCGGCTCAAACTCGATGACTCCCACGGCGCCCGTGCTGCCAACATTGAAGAGGTGGGCAATGCCGGTTTGCATCCCTGAGGCGGCAACAATCTGGGACACCTTCCCGGTAACGTCGTGCATGTCTCCATGTCCCCTGGTAGTCACGGTGATGGTCTGTTGGTAAACCATACTTCCTCCTGTTCGTTTTGTGGCATGTTGATCATCGCTGGAATGATCCCTGCAACATACGGTCTCGCAAGCTGTCATAGATCGGGGCATTCCCGAGCAGGATCGGCACCGCCATGGCGGCGAAGCAGGCTGCCAGCATGGGCAGGAGTAGCGTAAAACTGGCGGTCATTTCCGTAACGAGGATGATGCCGGTAAGGGGTGCTCGGACCACGGCGGTGAAGAAGGCCGCCATTCCGACCACGGCAAAGGCCGCTGGATGGGGCACCAGCCCTGGAAACCAGTGATTGCCGAAAGTGCCGAACAGCAGGCCAAGCTGAGCCCCCAGGACCAGCATGGGGGCAAACAGCCCTCCCGGCGTTCCGGCGGCATAGGAGACCGCCCCGAACCCAAAGCGGAGGGCGAAGACGAACGGAAGCAGGGCAAACACCTCCGTTCCGGATAGAGCGTTCTGGGTGATCAGATCGCCGCCGCCGACCAGGTCGGGCACCCACCACGCCAGCACTCCCACGGAAACCCCGATCATGGCGGCGCGCGATTCCACCGGCCAACGCCGGAGCCGGTCGGTAACGGCCAGGGCACCGAGAATCGCCCGGTTGTAAGCAACTCCCATAAAACCGGCGGCAATGCCCAGCGCCAGATGGAGATAGACTGTGGCAAGACCGGCGTACGGCAGCGGGTCCACGCTGAAATCCGGGTCGTGACCGAGGATCAGGCGGGCCACCCCGATGGCGCTCACGGACGCTCCCAGGGTGGCGATTGCGATGCGGGTATCGAAACGGCGCACCAGTTCCTCCAGAACGAAGGCCACCCCCGCGATAGGTGCGTTAAAGGCGGTGGCCAGACCGGCACCCGCGCCTGCCGCCAGCAGGGCCATGCAGTCCTCCCGGTTCCGGCGGAACAGCTTTCCCAGCAGGTGGGCAATAATCGCGCCCATCTGGACCGTGGGTCCCTCTCGGCCCAGGGCCAGGCCGCTGCCGATGGCAAGAATGCCTCCCACGTACTTCACCGCGATCAACCGAAATGGTGCTTGCGGCAACTCTCCCCGCAGCACCGCCTCGACGTGCGGAATGCCGCTTCCCGTTGCCTGCGGCGAGAAACGGCGAACGAGCCAGGCCGCCGCGGTGGTGCCGGCTGCCAGGACGAGAAGCAGCAGCAGAAAGCCCAAACCCTTCTCATCGTGGGCCCAGGCGACAAAGGCGTCGCGCAGGTGGTCCGCCTGCCGGAGGGTAAGACGGAATCCCGAGGCAATGCTTCCCGCAGCCGCTCCCACAAGCAGAGACATCAGGGCCAGTGCCGGCAAACCACTCCGCTCCTGGTCAGGGTGGGTGGCGGTGTCAGGTTCAAAACTCACAAACACTCCTCATGGCATTGAGTTCGGGATCTTGCATCAGGATCCGGGACCGAAACGCAGCGAACCGAGAATCTCTACAGCCTGGCCTGAATGAAAGCAAGGATTCTGGAAAAACTGCGCTCGGCCCCCTCCCTCCGGATGATCACGTGGCGATCCGCCGGATAGACGGTAAATTCCTTATCCTGGCTGCCCAGTTCCTCGTAAAGCCTCCGGCTGCCTTCAGGGTCTACGACCGGGTCGTCGGAGCCCTGGATCACCAGGACGGGAAGCGTGAACGACGCGAGCCGGTCCGAAACGTTTTCCATGAGTTCCATCAATTCCTTGACTCCGCTGACAGGATTCCTCGTGTAGTTGATGTCCGGGTTTTCAGGATCGTTGGGCACGAAATAGGGCCGCGTTTCCTCCCTGGAGATCCGTTCCACCAGTTTGCTCCACAGCACCACCGCCGGAGCAAGCCGGGCGGCCTTCCTCCTCAGCTGTGCGGGAGGGTTGACGGCAAAAACCGCCTTGACCCTTGCCAGGTTTTCGCTCCCGGCGTACAGCGCCAGCCCGGCGCCGCAGCTGAAGCCGCCGATAACGACCTCGCGACAGGAATTGGCCAGGATCAGATAGCCGCGCTCGACCGCTCCCAGCCATTCCTGCCAGGTTCTGCGCGCCAGGTCGTCGGGACTGGTGCCGTGACCGGGTAAGCGGCATCCGTAAACCGTGAACCCGTGTCGGTGGAGAAATTCACCCAGCAACCGGACCTCTTCGGGGGCCGCCAGGTAACCGTGAATGAGCAGCACGCCGGTTTTTGCCCACCTGCGCTTCAGGAGAAACGGGGCTCCCACGGACCTGGGTTTGGACTCGCCCGCAACGCAGGAGGCCGCATAGTCTGCGGCGAATTGCTGCCGATCGAGCGCGCGCAGCTGGCGCTGCCGGTGCCGGCGAATCTGCCAGCCCGGCCGCCAGGCAACCCGGCGCAAGCGCCGCGTCACGGCTTGGAGGCCCTCGATCTCATTGAGAATGACCAGATACGGGTGCTCGCGGCGAATGGTCTCAAAGCTCGGCTGGGGAGTGTGGCGCAGCGGTTTCTTGACAATCATCTCCCCCTGGAGCTCGATGGCGCCGCTGCGCTGGGCAATGTCGAGGAAATCGGTCAGCATGGCCTGATCCTCGCGAAGCAGCCTGGCGGGACGATTCTTCTGCAGCGCCGCATGAAAGCGTATGCCGTCGAGCTGGCAGACCTCCTCGACGGCCAAGTTCAGCCGCTCCATCAGGTCAAACCTGCTGATCCGCCGCCACGGATAATACTTCAGGACATATGCCGCCAGGTGATCGAAGTTGACGGCCGTCATGCGGTAAATGGCGGCCATCGCCTGGGTGGTGAGGTCTTCCGCGACCGTTCTCAAGAGCGGTCTTGAGGGAATGGGCTCGTCCGGGAGGAGGCGCCGGCTCGCCTGGATATCCTGTTGAATCTGGGGATGGTTCAGACAGGGGCGGATGGCGAGCGGCTGACCAAAGCAGATGTCCATATCGACCCCGGAGAGCAGCATCGTCCCCTCCGTCTCCAGCTCTTCCCGAACGCGCGCGGGAAGATCCTTCACCAGATAGGAGGCCAGGGTCTCCAGCGCGTTCTGGCGGGAGCGGAGGGGGTAGTAGGTCACATTGACCGGGACCAGATAAGTCTCCTTGCGGCTCACCTGTTCGGCCGATTCCAGGTCGAAGCATTGCAGCTGCTCTGCGAGTAGGCCAGGGGCAACAGCGTGCAGATGATGGATGCGCTGCCGATAAAATTCGGTGCGCAGGGCAAACACCGCGGCACCCGTGTGGAGGGAGCGCCGGAGCCCGGTGGGGCTGGCGGCGGCGAACCTGCCCCGCTCCAGGACTTTCTTGTCTTTGATCATGGAGCCTTCGGGAAAGATCAACCATGGGTGATCGCCTTTGAGCAAAGACCGGATGATCACCTTGTCCCGGTTGGGATCGCGGGTGGAGACCGCTCCCACCCGTTCGAGAAAGTCTCCCAGCGCCCCCGTAAAGAATCCATGATGAGCGAGGGACATCAGGGGCTTGCCGGTGATTCGATAGAATTCGTAGGGAAGGATCAGGGTTTCCAGGCGGGTAAAGTGATTGACCACAAAGATGATGACCCCGTCGGGGAGCTGCTCCTGTCCATGGACCTGGACTGACGCCTTGAAAAACCGTTCCAGGCAGCCTATCCCGAATTTGCTCAGCGAGAATATGAAACGGTTGATCTGGGCCATGACAACCCCGATGGCACTTGATGTAAACCACTGAGGAGCTGACGAAAAACAGGCGTTATGGCCTGTTCGAGCTCAGGGCGGGCTGGGCCCGCCGACAGTCCCCCCTGGCGGCCCAACTCCCCCTGCAAAATCGCACGCTTGTTTCGAGGCAATCACCGAGAGCTGCCACGCCTCATCTCGTGTCCGTGTCTTCGCCCGTACCGGAAGCAAGCCGCGGGATGGCGGCGATCCAAGGGATTGCGGATTGGGCTTTCCCGGCAACCGAACACCTGCAATTATGGGAATAGCAGGGAGCGACTTCAATAGGAAATTTGCGGGTCAACTCTTCTTTGACCGGTCGATTAAGGTCTTTCGGAGGACATGCCCTCGTGCAGTGTGACCTTCTCCTCACCAGGGATTGTGGTTTCTTTCGGGAGTATTTTCAGAACCTCCGCATTGTTTCCCCCCAGCCTGAAGTTCCAGTGTTGCTGGCATGAGGGGCAAAGCAAAACTGTTGCCCGGCTCGTGCCGCGGCTTTTTTTCCCATTCTCCCAATGCAACGCTAAAGTCTGTTGCTGTCTCGCCCGATATTGAGTCTTGAAGCTTGTGGCGTTTCCGGAGGTAACGAGCGACACCGCCATCGGACCATGGCTGCGGGCATCCGCAAGCCAAGTGGCGTCCTCGGCGACGAGAGGGTGATTTTTCGAGGGAGCGGGATGAGCCCGCCAAGGACCAGAAACGGGAGGGAAGACCATGGCCAGACGTAATTTGAAGATGATCCTCGTGCTCGCGCCGATCCTTTGCCTGTTGGCGGCGGGCGAGCTTCGGGCCGACCTCAGCTTCATGGCCGGGGACGGCAACAACGTGGCGTATGGCCGCTCACTCATGCAGTGCAATCTGCCCATCGATGAAAAGGGCACCCTGGGCGACGTCGAGTGCCTGCTGGTGGGGACTGTCAAGGGCATCCCCGTGGTCGCCGCCACCAATCAGACCAAAGCCACGGCCGACCAGCTCTTCATGGTGGAGATCATCGATTCCGGGCATGCGCGATTCTCCGGCTCCATCGCGAACATCGTATCCATCAAGCTGCACGAAACAACCCTGGCCGCGGTGATGACGGTGGAGCAGTGGGGGTATCCCTATGCCCAGGTCCTGGAAATACCTCATCCCGACAATCCGGACCGGGAATCGATCCTGCTCCTCGTCAACGGTACGGAGAACGTCTTCATGCTGGACTTGCGGACGACCACCGAGGCCGCGACCGGCCTCAAAATCCTGAAGGCGCGGGAGTACAACCGCTGGCTTGCGGACGTCCGGATCATCAATCTCGACCGGATCGATCTGAACGCTTACCTCAAGCGCCCGGAGGAAACGGAGCCGCTTCCCAGTTCGCTGGCGGTCTGGTACCAGCGCAAGGGAGACTTCTGGAACAACCGCAATTTCAGGTCGCAGGCCAACAGTCTGGCGCTGGCCGAGGTGAGAACCTATGATCTCGAGCTCTACCAGAAACTGGAAACGGTCGCTCCATTTGATCGGATGACGGTGGACGGCCCGGATGTGTGGCACCTTAAAGGCAAAGACTGGATTCATGCCTTCAGCGTGGCGGGAGGAGCGTTCATCAATCCCGACAGGAATGGAGCCATCACCTACTGGTTTGGCGAAAGAGAGCTGCTCTACAGATACACCACGATTTGGTTCACCGGTCGTATTCAAACCAGAACAGATCTGTTTACCTACGGCGTTGAGCTCTATTTTGATCAGATAACCCAACGGGTTATGCTGAAAGAACCCAAACTGGCAAACATCCTGCGGTGGTTCTATGATACCAAGGATTGGAACCGGGCCGACACGCAGATCAATCTCTACCAGAGATATGGAGCGTGGCTCAAGCTGCGGAAGGATTCGGCCAACGCCCTTTTTATCGACGGCCTTTGCAGTCCCCGCGCGGATGAAGGCCCGAATTGGTATAAACAATCCACCACCATCGGCAAGCTTGAGCAGCATGAAGGGGTGACGTGGAGCAGCGTGCAGCAGATATCCGAATACGACGACAACCAATCCGAGCTGACGCCGATGCAGCGGCGGGAAAGGCAGCTCGTCAACCAGGGGGTGCGGGTGTCAACGGTGGTCTACGGCTGGCCCTATTTCGGCGCCAAGGGAACGCCGGGTTCGAGCAACACGCCCTCCTTTGCCAGGAAGGAATCCAACCAGAAGATCAGCTGGAAAAAGGAATCTTACGGGGTAGGCTTCAACTCCGAATTCGGACGACAATGGGGCTTGAAGCTGAAGGGGAAAGTTGTGAGGAAGAGCAGCCTGAGCGCAGTCAGTGGTTTCAGCTGGAGTACCGGCAAGCAGACCACCGACATCGAAACGACGGCGGATAAGATTTCGGTCAGCTATCACGACATTTCTTTCGAGAATTTTTCAAAGGAGGGCATCATCGTCTACAATACCGTGAATCCAACCCTCCTGGAATACGGCACCTTCTTGCCGGTCAATGCAAGCTCCATCCATGTGGACGGCCTCGATGAGACCTATGAGTTTGTCTTTCCCGTGGCGAGCGTTGGCGTCAGTCAGGACACCAATCTGACCTACATGCGGTTCGACGTGACCAATCCCGAAAAGACCCTGTTCAATGATGCCAGTCCGCTGTCGACCGGACTGGCGCCGCGGCCGGTCGCGACCTTGAGGCCGGGTTTTGAAGAGGTGATGAAGGATGTGGGTCCCATCCTGGACTGGCAGGGGGCCAACCAGGTGGATGACTTTGTGAACCTGGCCAATGAAAAGAAGGCCGGATTGAAGGTGGTCAAACGGTTTGACTACCGCCCGGACATCGACAAGACCATGGATTACTCCAAGGAGCATACCTCGGCGCAGACCACGCATTGGGACTGGTATGCCGGGACCCACTGGAAAACTACCCCGGACACAACCGGGTTTCTCGCCGACGTCACGGTCAAACACAACGGTTCCATCGACACCAGCGACTCGACTTCCACGGGAAAGGCCTACACCCTTGATCAGCGAGGCATTCCGGACCCCGGGTACGCCAGTGTGATGTTCGCCACCTATTTCATCGAGGTCGATATTTCGAAACTGAAAAACTGGGTTGTCAAGAAGAAGGATGATCCCGCCAATCCCTTCAAGGCCCGACCGGCCGTCGTGCCCAAATGGAACTGGAAATACGACCAGGACTTCACCCTGGTCATCACCCGCTATGAAGGCCCCCATCTCGAGGACACCAGCGCGATCAACCGGCTCTTTCGGGTCAAGCGCCTGGACTCCAATCAAGACGAGAAGTCTCTGGTCTCCTTGATTGCGGCCTACAATGCCGATGGTCATCCCTTGAAGCTTGAGCTGGCGCAGCAGGCGGCCCCCGAGCAAAAGCCCGCCAATCTCTACCTGCCGATCGGAATGGCCGCCCTGCAAGCAAAGAGAAGTTATGCGGGTATCGGGGCGGAGTTCAGCCTCTACGTGGGTGGTGACGTGCCGATCAACGGGCTCTGGGTTGAAACCGGCCCGAATGAATGGATCGACATCGCCACGAGCGTTGTCTGGGAGGGCGAGCGGACCCGGGTCACGTTTGTGGCGGAAGACGGCCAAGGGAACGACGAAGACGGTGAGGTCAACGGCCGGATCAGCCTGCATGCCGCCCCGGGCTGGCTGATGTCGCACAGCGCCGCTCAGTGAGCGCTGCCGAAGGTCATGTTGACGCCTATGGGTGAGAGGTTGTTTGAATTGCGGTTCGAGCCAGAGGAGCAATTGGCCGGGTGTTCCACTGCACGATGGCTAACTGTAAGATTGTGATGCTGTATCGATTTTAGCAACGCAACCCACCGGTTGCGCGGAAAAGGTATCGACAAAGATCGGCGCTCTGGAGCCTCGATTCATCGAGGTTTTGCGGGAGCGGTTCGGATAAGGTGTGACAGGGGCGGAAAGAACCAGCCTGTCGTTCGATGGCTCGATATTCTGGGGAGGTGCTGAGTTATCCGATGAAATTAGTCGCTGCGTGGCTTCAGATCATATTTGTGGTCCTGATTGTGGGATACGGCACCTGGCAGCTGTATCGGGGGCATTTCCAGGAGACCTTTGCCACCCTGCCGTTGCTATTCGCCTATTACATCTTTGTGATTGCCCGGTCCAAGAAGCGGTCGGAGCGTTCCAAGGATGATTCCGAACCTGACTGAGCGAGATTTGTACAGGAAGAGATCCTGCGCCATCCTGACGCCAGCAGGACCCGCTTGCCATCCGGGAGTCGCCTCAACCATCAGGGGGGTGTCAGCGCCCCATTGTCATGTCCGTGTCCGGTAGCCTGGCCTCCCGCGCAGGGGGGAGGACAGCCGGGAAGGATCACCTGAGGCAACGGTCAATCTTCACCGAGTGGGAATTGCCCGAGCCCCTTCAGACCGCCGATGAGCGCCATCTGTTGACCACCCTCTTCCCGTTCCTGCTGAAAAGATGCGCCCGTTTCAGGTCGGGCTCGAGCGCTAGAACCTCTCCTGGACAAGCCGCCGCAAAGTGCCCCTCTGCCGTCAGTGCCATCAGCTTCTGGCTCCCGACCAAGAAATGCAACAGGACTTCGCGCCCCATGGGTTCCACAGCCTCGACCCTCTCTTTCAGAACCGCAGCGGCCCCGACCGGGTGGATTCGGATGTGTTCGGGCCGGATGCCGAGAATCCATGCGCCGGGTTTGAGTTCATCAAAAGGATCGACCATACAATCCGGCACCATCAGCTCCCGGTCCTCGATTCGGAGCAACCACCGGCCGGCTTCCAGGAAGAGCTCGATTTCGAGCAGGTTCATGGGCGGCGAGGCAATGAAGCTCGCCACAAACGTGTTGGCGGGCTCCTCAAAAAGCTCCTCGGGCCTACCGACCTGTTCAAGGCGTCCTTCCCGCAGGACCGCGATCCGGTCTCCCAGGCTCATGGCCTCCACCTGGTCGTGGGTCACATAAACGGTGGTGATGCCCAGACGTCGCTGGAGGCTCCTCAGTTCGGTCCGGGTGGAGGCGCGCAACTGCGCATCCAGGTTCGAGAGGGGTTCATCCAGCAGGAATACGGTGGGGTGGCGGACGAGCGCCCGGGCGATCGCCACCCGCTGGTGCTGGCCGCCGGAAAGCTCGCCGGGCCGGGCTGCGAGCAGCTCAGTAAGCCCCAGCATCGAAGCCACCCTTTCAACCGCCGCCGCAATCCTTTTCTTTCCTTCCCCGGCAATTTCGAGAGGAAAGGCGATGTTGCCGAACACACTCAGATGAGGGTAGAGCGCGTAGCTCTGGAAGACCATGGCGATGTTGCGGACCCTGGGCGACTCGAAGACCCCTTCTGCCGCCGAGGCGACCAGCCGGTCGTCGAACCATATTTCGCCCCCGGTAGGCTTTTCCAGACCTGCGATGAGATTGAGCACCGTGGACTTGCCGCACCCGCTCGGCCCGAGCAGTACAAAGAACTCGCTTTCCCGGATTTCGAGATCGATCGTGCGCACGGCCGGGGTGCGCCCACGGGCGGATATGAACTCCTTGGACAAACGAACCAGCCGAATGTTCATCCCTTGATGGCTCCTCGCGTGAGACCCTGGATGATTCTTCGCTGAAAAAACAGGGTCAGGATCACCAGGGGAATGGAACTCAGGGTGGAAGCGGCCATGATGGCGCCCCACGGGATCTCTCCGTGCAGTCCCTGAAACAGGGCGATGCCCACCGGCACGGTTTGAGCCCGGTAGTCGGTGGTCAGCATGATGGCAAACAGGAACTCATTGAAGGCGAAGATGAAGGCCAGCAGCAGCATGGAAAAGATTCCGGGAGCCGCCACCGGCAAGATGACCCGGCGCAGGATCTGCCATCGGGAACAGCCGTCGACCAGCGCCGCGCGGTCCAGCTCGCCGGGGATTTGCAGGAAGTAGCTGATGAGAATCCACAGGGCGAGGGGCAAGGTCCAGGCAATGTAGGGCAGCACCAGCGCCTGATAAGTATTGATCCAGCCAAGAGCGGCCATGAATCGAAAAAGGTAGCTGATGAGGCTGATTTGGGGAAACATGGAAACCGCCAGCACGAAGTAAAGCAGCAGGACTCGGCCGGGCATCACGAGCCGGGTGATGGCATAGGCGGCGGGAGCAGCAATGAGAACGGTAACGAAGGCGCTCAGGGCCGAGACGACGAGGCTGTTGCCCAGATAGTGGAAGAAATGGAGGGACCCGGAAGTTGCCACAGCCGCGTAATGGCGCAGACTGAGGCGAAAGCCCGCCTGCTGCGATAGAAAGAGCGGGTCTTCGCTAAGACTCGTTGCGACCATGTAGAGAACCGGCGTGAGGCAGAAAACCAGCATGAAGCCGGAACCTGCGGCGATCAGCCATCCCTTCGCCCGCTCTTCGGTCATCGCAGCTCCTCGCCGAAGCGGCCCAGGCGGGTATAGGCGAGGGAGAGCAGCAAGGCCATCAGGAAAAGCACCACCGACACCGCCGAGCCATAGCCAAAGTCGCTGAGCAGAAAGTATTTGTATCCGTAAAGGGAGAGGGTCATGGTGCTTCCCCCGGGGCCGCCGTGGGTGAGCACGTAGGCCATATCGAAGATCCTCAGGGCGTCGATGGTTCGAAAGATGAGGGCGACGATGAGGGTCGGTCTGAGCAGCGGCAGGGTGATCCTTACGAATCGCCGGCCGAGGCCGGCTCCGTCCACCATGGCCTGGCGGTAAAGGTCGCCTGGAATGGCGGAAAGGCCCGCCAGAAGGATGATCGCCACAAAGGGAGTGGTTTTCCAGGTATCGGCCAGGACCAGGGCAAAGAAGGCCCCCGCCGCGCTTCCCAGCCAATTGACGGGTTCAGTCGAAAAGGACAGGTTCAACCAAAGCGTATTGGCCAAACCGTACCCGTAATTGTAGACGAGTTCCCAGACCCTCGCCGAGATGGCCGCTGGAATGGCCCAGGGGAGTAGCACGCAGGCGCGAAGGAGGCCCCGCACGGGCGAAGGTTCGTTGAGCAGCAGGGCGAAGAGCAGACCCAACACTATTTCGAGAGGCACGGAGACGAACACGAAAAGCACCGTGAAGCGAAATGACTGCCAAAATCCCGGATCTTGAAGCAGCCATCGATAATTCTCAAAGCCGATGAACCGCTTCTTCACGAAGGCCACGTCCATGAAAAAGCTGTCCGCAAGCGTTCCGAACACGGGGATCAGGACGAAGGCCAGAACGAAAGCCAGGAGCGGCAGGACAAAACAGAAGAATTCCCGCCATTCCCGGAACGAGTGCTGGTGCCTGAACGCTTTGTGAGGCTGGGTCGGCTTCACGGCTCTACGGCTGCTCCTTTCCGTAGCGGGAGACGATGCTTCGGACGTCCCGGTCGGCGGCGGCAAGGGCGGCTTCGGGGGTAAGGCGACCGGCCAGCGCGGCATTGAGGTAGCGCTGAAGGACTTCCGATACCTGCGTATAGAACGGCAGGAGCGGGCGGGGCCGGGCGTTTTCAAAGACGGTTTGGAGCGCTGCAAAGTGGGGCAGTTCGGCCAGGAGGAGCGGGTCGTGGTAGAGGTCCCGGCGCCCCGGGGTCCACCCCAGCTTCAAAGCAAGCTTTCGCTGGGTTTCGTAGGAAATCAAAAACCGAACGAGCTTCCAGCTCAACTCCTTCTGGTCGGAGTATTGTGAGATCCCAACATGCCAGCCTCCCAGGGTGGCAACGCTTCGCCCTCCAGGGAAGTGCGGCAAAAGACCAATACCCGTTCGCCCTCGGACCGGGGAGCCGGCAGACTCGTGCAGCGGCCGGGCATAGGGCCAGTTCCTTTCAAACAGGCCATTTCCCTGTTGGAAGGCGATTCTCACCTCCTCTTCCTTCATTTCGGTAAAAGTACTCGGAGGGGAAACCCGCCACCGGTGGATGAGGTCGACCATAAAGCGGGCGGCTGCCACATTCTCGGGGGTATCAATGGCAATGGTCCCGTTATCGGAGACGATCCCGCCACCGTTGGAACCGGCAAATTCCAGGAAGTTGCAGATCAGTCCCTCGTATTGAGCCCCCTGCCACAGGAAGCCGAAGAAATGAGGATGAGCCGGGCGCATCATTTCCTGAGCGCTGAGGGAATATTGCACGAGCTCATCCCACGTTTGTGGCGGAGCCGTCACCTCGAGCCTGCGCAACACGTCTTCCCGGTAGTAGAGCAGCCCGCCGTCCACATAGACCGGCAGCGCGATCAGTTCTCCCTGGTACCGGTCCGCCCGGTCGAGGACGTTGGGAAAAAACACGTCGAGCGCCGCGCCCGCATCGCCTTCGGCCCGGGCGTAGCCGTCCAGCGGGACGAGCCATCCCGAGGCGGCAAACTGGGCCAGCCAGACGACGTCCATGAGCAACACATCCGGGTCTTCCTTTTGCGCCGCAAGGGAGATCACCAGCCCCTGGCGCCGCTGGTCGGTGTCGGTCGGCTGCCTCATTAGATTGACCCGAACGCCACTACCGGCTTCGAACTCACTCAGGAGCTCTTCCCAGAACTCCAGTTCGGCCGGCGCGCCGCCGACCGCAAAGGTGATCGCACGCTCTTCCGTCCCCGTGCAGCCGGTAAGAACAGGGAAGAGCAGGAGCAGAGCTAAGCAGACCGGCAAAGATGATCTCACCAGCAACTTCCTCATATCGGGATTGGGGCGCACCGGATTCTGCCACTCCGTCCGAACCCCGGAACCTGCGTCCTGAGCCGTATTCCCCAACTGCTTACCGTGGAAGGGGCTGTTATTGGGAAACGTCCCAATGCAACTTGCCCCAATTCTGACCAGATTCTTTCCCCGAAGTTACATGAAGGGCTTCTGCGCCGCTTTGCTGCTGGTGCGGCCCACCGCCGTAACCCAGTGTACCCCCGGCAGGGCGGAGGCAGGCACCTTCATTTCCGCGGAGAACCTACCCTGGCCATTGGCAACCACCAGGACCAGATCCGTGGTGTCAAAATAGACGTCCACCGCCTCCCGGGCATTGAACAGGGTACAAGTAACCTTTTTTCACGCCCTTCCTCTCGCTTGGGATTACCCAAATCCATTACGCTCATCTGTTGGTGAAGGCTGTGACTCGAACTGGGGCCGACAAGCGAGCGCACGGAGAGCCTCGAGTCACGCGGAGAGCGCGGCTTTTCCGGAGAAAAACAGGCATGTCCCCCGACGAGCAAACCTCACCGGGGGCTGGGCATGGGCATTTTGATCAATGCTTGCGGCATAACACCCTCCTGCAACGAGGGAACATCAGATCATACACAATCAATTATAAACGCAAAAGAAGGTTTTTTCGACCGGGTGTGTCTTCGCAGTCCTTCAGGTGCCTTCGTAGCTAAAAAGGTGGTCAAAAGGCAGGCAAGTTCTTTTCGGATAACCCCTTGGTTCAAACGGGAATCTGCATTCGAGAGATCAATAACTGAGCGAACCTTTCCGTTCCACGATGGCCGCGATGCCGTGGCCGCCGCCGCCGCAGATGGTTTCCAGACCGAAGCGGGCGTTGCGTCGCCGCATCTCGTACAGGAGGGTCACCATGCGCATGGTGCCGGTGGCGGCAATGGGATGGCCGAGGGAAATCCCCGAGCCGTTGACGTTGACTTTCTGCTCGAGATCCTCCTCGCTCAGCTGCATCATCTTGGCATCGGCCAGAACCTGGGCGGCGAAGGCCTCCTGGATCTCGATGAGATCGATCTCTCTCATGGTGAGGCCGGCTTTTCCCAGCGCTTTGGCAACCGATGTGGGGACCGCAGGGTAGGTGAGAGTCGGGTCGGCAGCGGCGACGGCGAAGGATTTCAGAGCGGCCAGCGGTTCGATCCCGAGGGCTCTCGCCTTGCTATGGCTCATGAGCACCACGGCGGCGGCGCCGTCGTTTTCACTCGATGAATTGCCCGCGGTGCAGATGCCGTCGGGATAGACAGCGGGGAGTCGGGCCAGCTTCTCCAGTTGAGCGTCGCGCCGGGGGGGTTCATCGGTAGCGATGACCAGCGGTTCACCCTTTTTCTGAGGCACCATGACCGGCACGATTTCTTCCTTGAATCTCCCCCCATCAATGGCCGCACATGCGCGCCGGTGGCTGCGAAGCGCCCACCGGTCGGCTTCCTCGCGCGAGATCTGCTCGCGGCGGGCCGCTTCTTCCGCCCAGCTCATCATGGAGTTGAGTTCTCCGAAGCGCTCGATGGGCTGGGACATCACCCGGGCCCGCTGAATGCGGTCGAACAGCGGCAACCCCCACATGGCGAGCGACCCATGGCCGCGGGGCATGAAGCCCCAACGGGGATCGCGCTTTCCCCCCAGGCCCCATTTGACGAACTCGCCGGGAATGTAGAGCTCGGCACTGCTCATGTGTTCGATACCCCCGGCGACGATGATTTCGGCATGGCCGCACTGGATTTTCATGGCCCCGAACGAAATGCTGTCCAGGCCCGAGCAGCAGCGCCGATCGAAGGTGATGCCGGGCACCTCCACCGGCCACCCGGCGGTGAGGAGCGCCATGCGGGCGATATTTACATATTCGCCGCTCTGGTACGACTGTCCCATGATGACGTCATCCACCCAGGCCGGTTCGATTCCAGCCCGCTTCGCCGCCTCATTCAGGACCAGGGCCCCGAGCTGATAGGCCGGCACCTCCCGCAGCACGCCCAGGTACCCACCAATGGGGGTGCGCGCCGCCGCCACGATTACCACCTGTTCCATAGTCCTCTTTCCTCAGGAGACGAGCCCTTAATCCTGATACCAAACCAGAGAGACCGGAGAGTCTAGCCACCCGGCCCATTTACTCCTCACGCTTGACCCTTCACTTTTCACTCTTCACGCCCCACCCTCTCGCTACATCCCCAAATAAGCCCTCCGAATATCATCGTCCGCCATGAGCTCTTCGGAGGGACCGTTGCGGGTCATCCGGCCGCTCTCGAGGACGTAGGCCCGCTGGGAATGCTGGAGGGCCTGCTCGACGTTCTGCTCCACCAGCAGGATCGTGGTTTCTTCCGCCAACCCGGCCAACGCCCGGTAGATCTCTTTGGTGATCAGAGGGGCCAGCCCGAGGGAGAGTTCATCGATGAGCAGCAGTTCCGGGCGGCTCATGAGGGCCCGGCCGATAGCGAGCATCTGCTGTTCACCGCCGGAGAGGGTTCCGCCCACCTGGAGCTTGCGCTCCGCCAGCACCGGAAAGAGCTTCAGCACATGTTCCATGGTCCGCTCGAGCTGGCCGCGCCCTCTTTTGGGGTAGGCTCCCATTTCAAGATTTTCCGCTACGGTCATGTCCCGGTAGACACGGCGCCCCTCGGGCACCAGGGCCAAGCCCAGCTGGGTGATCTGGTAGGGCTTCATACCCGCCAGCGACTCGCCCTTGAAAGCGATGGTCCCGCGCCGTGGCGGCAGCGTGCCGGTGATGGCGGCCAGGAGCGACGATTTGCCGGCGCCGTTGCTTCCCAGAATGGCCACCCGTTCGCCCAGGTGGACCGCGAGCGACACCTCCCAGAGCACCTGGGTCTCGCCACGGAATACGTCGATTCCAGAGATTTCAAGCATGGCCGCTATTCTCCCAGGTAGGCCTGAATGACCCGCGGATCCCTGACCACTTCTTCGGGGGTCCCCGTCATGAGGGTCCGTCCCTGATCCAGAACGATCACCTTGTCCGCAGCCTGCATGATGGCCCCCATGACATGTTCAATCCAAAAGACCGTCAGGTGGTGTTCGTCGCGCAACCGTCGGATGAAGGCCACCGCCTGGCCGATCTCCTGAGTATTCAAGCCGCCCAGCACCTCATCGAGCATCAGCAGCTTCGGTCGGGTGGCAAGCGCCCGCGCGATTTCCAGTCGTTTCTTCTGCACCACGTTGAGTTGGCGGGCTTCACTGTGAGCCTGTTCCCCCAGTCCCACCGCCTGCAGGAACTCGATGCCGTCGCAATCCCAACGGCAGCCCGCACCCGTCCGCGGGCTGTTGATCATGGCCACGCCGACATTTTCCAGGCAAGTCATGGCGGCAAACGGCCGCGTCACCTGAAACGTTCGAGCGAGACCCAGGCGGCAGGTAACGGTGGCGGGAAGCCCGGTGCTGTCGTTGCCATCAAACATGATTTGCCCTGAATCGGGCTTCAGGGCACCCGCCACGACGTTGAACAGAGTGGTCTTGCCGGCTCCATTGGGCCCGATGAGTCCCACAATGGTGCCCTCTTCAACCGCAAAGCTCACCTCATCGAGGGCCAGCACCCCACCAAAGCGTTTGGTCAAACCACGACCTTCCAATAGCGCCAAGTTACCTCCCTCCTGCCGGTCACCAAGGGTGATAGTGCCACCCCACCCCCTAACTACTTCACCTCTTCACCTCTTCACCTCTTCATCACTTCACCGCTCCACCGCCTGTCACCCCGCCGCCACCGCGACCGGTTTGCCCGGTTTGGCTCTGCCGGGGAAATGCCGGGTTGCCAGGCCGATGATGCCGTTGGGGGCAAAGCGCGCCACCACCAGGGCCACGAGGCCGAAAGCCAGGACGTGGTATTCCCCGTAGCCGCGAATGTATTCGGCGAGAATTTCCAGAGAAAAGGCCCCGACAATCGGTCCTGCGAACGACCCCATACCGCCGATTACCGTCATGGAAAGCACCAGGAACTGTTGGTCGAGGGATGGGATCTCGGGCGTGATGAGCAGGAGATAGTGACCGTAGAGGCCCCCCGCCATCCCCGCCAGCGCGCTCGAGACGGTGAAGGCCAGCACTCGCATGCGCACGACATCGACCCCCAGGGAGGCCGCGGCGCGCTCGTCATTCTGGACGGCCCGAAAATTGAGGCCGATATTCGAGTAGATGAGCTTATAGAGGACGATCAGGGTCAGCAGAGCACCGCCCAGCATGATGAAGAAGAAGACGGGCTTGGAGTAGACGGTGATCAGCCCCGGCACCTGGAGCCCCATGGTCCCACGTGTTATCTCGTATTCATTGGTGATGATGATGCGCAGGATTTCCGAAAACCCCAGGGTGGTGAGCGAAAGGTAGATACCACCCATGCGCAGGCAGAGCACCCCCACCCCGAGGCCGAGCAGCGCTGCCATGACGGTGCCGATCCCGACCCCCAGCCAGGGATTGACCCCGAACTTGGTCGCCAGGATTCCCGAGGTGTAGGCCCCGATCCCGGCAAAGGCGGCGTGGGCGAAGGAGACCTGGCCGGTATAGCCCGCCAGCAGGTTCCAGCTTGAAGCCATCATCACGTAAAAAAGGCAGACGATCAGGACGTGAAGCCGGTAGGCATCCAGTCCCAGCGAAAGGAGACTCAGGAGCGCTGCGGCCACCAGCAGGATGAGGTAGAAGCGTTTATCCGTCACGGGGTCCCCCACATGGTTGTCAGGCTTCTCTCCGACCAAAGAGGCCGGCCGGTCGGGTGAGCAGCACCAGGATAAGAATGACAAAATTGAAGACATGCTTGTAGCCGGAGGAAATGTAGGAGGCGCCGAGGTTTTCCACCAGGCCCAGGATGAGGCCCCCAACGACACAGCCCCAGAGCGATCCCATGCCGCCGAGCACCACCACCACGAAGGCCGTCAGGGCAACCGGCACGCCGGCGTTGGGAGTAACGGGGAATACGGGGGTGAGGATCACCCCGGCGGCGGCGGCCAGGGCGCAACCCAGGCCAAAGCTCAGCATGTTCAGACGGGTGGTATTCACACCGTTGAGTTCCGCCATTTCCCGATCCTGGCTGGTAGCTCGGATCATACGACCGAACCAGGTCTTCTTGATGATCAGAAACACCACCACGATCACCGCCGCCCCGGCGACAAGGGCTGCCAGCCGCTGGTTGCCGTAGTAGAAACTGCCGAAGATTTCGGTGGACCCGCTGAGCCAGTTGGGCGGTTTGCTGGGATAAGGGCCGAAAATCAGGAGATAGGCATTCTGCAGGACGATGGAGAGAATGAAGGTGAGGATGAGCGAGTACATGTCGTTGCCGTAGGTGGGGCGTATCAGGGTGATCTCGATGAGCACCCCGAACAGGAACACCAGCGCCACCGCAAATACCATCGCCAGCACAAAATTCACCCCGAGAACGCTGGCAAAGAGATAGCTGAAGTAACCGGCAAGGATATACAGTTCCCCATGAGCGAAGTTGATAACATTCATGATGCCGACCACCAGGGACACTCCCAGGGCGGCCAGGGCATAGACAGCCCCAATCACGATCCCGTTCATAGCAGCCAGGGCAAACATAATTCACGCCTTGTCAGGAGTAAGTGTCGTCCGGGCAGCACCCCGTTCCCTGATTGGTGCCCCGGTGTCAGCGAGGGAAGGAGGGAAGCGCAAAACTTCCCTGCGGCTACCGGGAAAACTCCGCTTCCCGATCTTCCGGCGCCGACCGGTGGGCGGGGACGAACCCCGCCCCTGAGCCGCAGAAGCCCGATATTATGAGGAGGCGAACGTCATGTTCGCCCCCCGTCCGCCATAATTTCCGGCCTTGCGCATGAGTTGTCCCATCCCTATTTCATCAGCTTGCCGGTTGCCGCTTCCCTGGGAAAGAGCACCACCTGCTGTTTGTTCTGCCACTGGATGACCAGCATCGGCGGCATCCATTGATGATACTCCGGTCCGCCCTTGGTGGTCCCAAACTTGACCGTTCCCCGGGTGACCTCGAGACTGGTCTTTTCCAGAGCATCCACCAGCTTGTCGGCATCGGTTGACCCGGCGCGGTTGATGGCGTCGGCGGCAATGAGAATGCTGTCGAAAATCGATCGCGACTTGTAGTCGGTGGGGGGACCGCCGAAGGCCTTCTGATAGGCTTCCCGGTATTCGGTCGCCAATTTGGTCAGCTCAACCTTTTCATGCATGGAGGAAACGAAGCATTCCAGATTCCCGTAGTCGCCGACGTTCTTCCAGTAGTCGGGCCAGAGGCTCGGCGGCCCTGCGCCATCCAGAATGATGGCCTTGGGAGTGAGTTTCACTTCACCCGCCTGGGCCACGAAGAAGTGCAGACCTGAGCCATAAATATAGGCCAGGACGACATCGGGATCATACGCCTTGATCTTGTTGAGCTCGGTATAGTGGTCCTTGCTCTCCCGTTCCGTGGTCATGACCTCGAACTGGACGCCAGCCTTGGTGAGCGCAGCCTTGGTCAGTTCGGCAATCCCCAGCCCCCAGTCGCTGGTCTCAGCGATGATGAAGGCCTTTTTGAACTTCTCGGCCACCACCCACTTGGCGATGGTTTCATTGACCACACCAGAATTGGAGGGGCCGGCCCGAAAGACATGCTTGTAGCCTTTAGCGGTGATGGGATCGGCCCAGGCTTCGACCACCATGAAAGGAACCTTGAAGCGTTCCGCCACTTCGATCTCGGCGAGCGCGGACGAGGAGACGCTCTCGCCCAGGACCATGACCACCTTGTCACGGGTCACCAGCCGCTCGAACCCCGAGGCGGCCTTCTCCGCACCGGCCGTATCCTCGAAGACGATTTCAAGCTTCTTGCCCAGCACCCCGCCCTTGGCGTTCACAAAGTCGGTGCCCAGTTTGATTCCTTCCTCGAAAGCCTTGCCCGTTGCCGCCGCCGATCCGGTGCGTGGTCCCACCACCCCCACCTTGATGGTATCCTGAGCCCAAGCTGAGCCCACGGCCAGCATCAAACCAAGAACCAGCGTCACCAACCAAAAACCCGACTGCCTTGCTCTCATCTCCAACCTCCTTTGCGGTGAATGAATGATCCTGCTCCCTTTTCCTCTTCTCAGCCACCCGCCACCGGCGGAAAAATCACCACCTTGTCGTCTTGCTTGAGAGCCGACTCCAGATTGGCCGGTCGGCCGTTAATGAGGATGATTCGCTCTATCTCGGGAGGGATCCCGAGGAACTCGAGGAGGCGCCCGGCCCGATCGCCCTCGGCGAGGTCGACCGAAAAGGGTCCTTCCTGGGATTGCCCATACTTGCGCAGGGTGGCGAAGAGTTCCACTTCGACTCTCATATCAGCTGCGCCCCCGGTTTCTTTCCGTGTTCCCTGACACTGCATGGCCAGTTGCGTGTTGCGTGTTGCGAGTTACGCGTTGCGGGTTGTCCGTTAAGCTCGGTCCTCTTGAGCCTCCTGGAGAACTCTCATGTTTCGTCCCCCGGGCCTGATGAGCCAGTTCGTCACCCCCGCATGCCTTTGGCCGGGGTCCATGGGTGTGCCAAACCCTGGATTCCGGCCCATCATTCCCGGGGCGCTGCCTCAGGCAAGCCCGAGCGCCCTCAGTTTTTCTTCCGTCGGCACGCCGTTATGGTCCCACCCGCGTGCCTGGTAGTAGGGGTCGAGCATCTTTTCGAGATGGCACACACTCCCCTGCCCCGGTCCGTCGGGAATGGGTTCCTTCAGCATGCGCAGCGGCAGCGAATCGTCCCGGCGGGAAAGCCCGGCCTTGACCATGAAGATGCGTTCCGCATTGAAGATCCGTTCCCCGGCCCGGACCAGTTCATCCAGATCGTAGCTGGCGCCGGTGGCCGCATTGAGGAGTTCCATGATGCCCTGCGGACGGATATCGCGCGTTGGCGTGACCAGGTTGCGCACCGCGAAGAAGACGCACAAGCCGGCCGCATCGATAATGGCGAACACGTCCTGCCAGTCCTTGACGAGTTCGGCTTTGCCCTCCCAGGTGAGAGGGTCAATGAGGATGGGAACGCCGAGCAGTTCGATGTAGGCAGTATCACCCCGCATGTGAGAGGCGCCCACCGGGGAGGTCGCGTAAGCCAGGCCCAGACCCTGCGTCGTGCGGGGATCATAACCCGCAAATTCCTGCTTCTTGGCGACCATGGCCAGCTCGGGATGGCCGTAGTGAGAAGCCAGCCGGTAGCTGCCCTGAGACAGAAGCTCCCCAAACCCCTCCCGGCGTGCCGTCTGCCGGGTGAGCTCCACCAGGGCGTGGGCATCGCCGAACCGCAGCGGTCGTCCCACGTCGGCTTCGGGCAGGTAGCCCCGTTCAAAGAGTTCCATGGCGCAGGCGATGGTCGACCCCATGGTGATGGTGTCCATTCCCATCTCATTGCAGATATAGTTCGCCTTGGTGACCGCCGCCAGGTTGGCCACCCCGCAGTTGCTTCCCATAGAATAGATCGTCTCGTATTCAGGGCCTTCCCCTTCGCCCCGGAATTCCGGATCATCCACTTTCGTCACCCGGCCACAACCGATAGGGCACCCGAAACAGGCTTTTGGGCGTACCAGGAATTTCCTGGTCAGGGCTTCGCCGCTAATCTCTTCCCAGCCCTCAAAGGTTCCCTGCTGGAAATTCCGAGTCGGCAATGTTCCGAAGTTCTGGGTTCCCACCACCGTTACCGCAGTCCCGTACAGGTTAAGAGGGTGCTTGCCGCCCTTGAGGTTGTCCCGAAAGCGTTTGGCGAGTTTCTTGACGAGTTCGCTGAAGGCTCTGGGATCGTGCAGGGGAACATCATCCTTGCCCTGGACGACCACTGCTTTCAGCTTCTTGGTCCCCATGACCGCCCCCACGCCGGAGCGCCCCGCCGCGCGGTCGCGGTCGTTCATGATGGAGGCAAAGAGCACCCCCCGCTCTCCGGCGGGGCCAATGCAGGCCACCCGTGCACCGGGAGCGGTTTCCCGCTGCAGGGCGGCATCGGTGTCATGGGTGGTTCGGCCCCATAGATGAGTTGCCGACCGAAGTTCGACCCGATCCCCCGCAATCCAGAGGTAGACCGGCTCGTCAGCCTGACCGTGAAAAGAAATCAGGTCGACCCCGGCCTTCTTCAATTCTGCCGGAAACTGTCCGCCGGAGTTGGAACAGGTTATGGAGCCGGTGAGCGGCGACTTGGTCATGACCATGTAACGCCCCCCGGTGGGCGCTTTGGTGCCTGTCAGGGGACCGGCGGCCATGATCAAAACATTCTCGGGTCCCAGGGGATCACAAGTCGGATCAACTTCGGCGAGCAACCGGTGAATGCCGAGGCCCCTGCCACCAATGAAGTCTTTGGCGACGCGCGGGTCCAGTGATTCCTCCCGCACCGCACCCCGCGTCAAATCCACCCGCAGAACCTTGCCTCTCCACCCGTACATGCCGTGCCTTCCTTCATCAAAAAGAGATTGGTGAGACAGAGAGTGACCTTTTCCACCTGCCCTGGCCGCTATGACGCATACTCTGATTATGGGAAGAGGAAGAAGGACACTGAACCCTCCCAAAGGCTACGCAATAGCCATGCCAACCAGCCGGCAGAGAAGACCAATCCTCCTCAGCCCGGATTCAGCTTGCCGAAACCAGCGTTATCGGCGATTATCTGGACGATTGGGACAGAGACTGCCTTATCGGAAATATCCTAAAAGAGCACGAGCGCCTCTGGAGGACAATGCCGTGGTTCAACAGGAGAAGAGCCTTCTGATTGTTTCCGAAGACCGGAATGTCAACAACTTCCTGCGCACCATCATCCACAACATCATTGGGGCGGAGGTGAGAATCTACGGTCAGGTGCTCGAAGAGGGCGGCATCAGGCCCCTGGAAGCGGATGTGGTGATGTGCTCGGGCCCCTTTCTGCTGACGCGCACGAGGGAAATCTATCCGGTCCGGCCGGTCATTGCCCCCAAGCGCATCATCACCGGCTACAATCTCGAGAAGGTGCTCATGCTGCCTCGCGCCACGCGCGTGCTCCTGGTCAACCATCCCCGCACCGCCACCATGGAAACCATCGACTCGCTCAAAGATCTCGGGATCAGCCACCTCAAGTACGTACCCTACTGGAAAGGGGCAAGACTCGATCTCAGCACCGTCACCATGGCCATCTCCCCGGGAATGAGTCACCTCTGTCCGAAGGAAGTACCGCGCCTCATCGATATCGGGCCGCGCATCATCAGCATCCATTCGTTCCTGGAACTGCTCCTCGCCCTCAACCTCGATCTCAGCTATCTCGAGAATTTTGCCACCTACTACCACAACTTCCTCATGGAATCGAGCCGCAAACTGGCGTCGGTGCTCGAACAATCCGAACTGCTGCGGAAGTACCAGGAGGTCATCCTGAACCAGTTCGAGGATGGGTTGATTTCCGTCAACGACCAGGGAAGGATCGACCTGGTCAACAATGCCATCGCCCGCCTGGTGGGGACCGATCGCAGCACGATTCTCGCGCAACGGATGGATCAGTTTCTCCAAAGCTTCAAGCACAAGGCCAGCCTCATTGATGAGTCCCGCAGCGGGTCCCGCTCGTCTTCGATTTCGGAACGGGACGGCAAACAAGTCCTGATCCAGAAGATCCCCATCGTGCACGAAGAGCGAGTGCGACACATCTACACCTTTCGCGAAATCGCCCGCATGCAGAGGCTCGAAAAGGATGTCCGGGTGCGGCTGGCGCAAAAGGGGCATGTTACCAAGTATGGTTTCAGCGACATCTGGACGATCAGTCCGGTCATCACCGAGTTGAAGGAAAAGGCTCAGGATTTCGCAACCACCGAGAAAAATCTGCTCATTACCGGGGAGAGCGGGACCGGCAAAGAGCTTTTTGCCCATGCCATCCACCGCAGTTCCCCGCGCCGGGACGGCCCGTTTGTGGCGGTCAATTTCGCCGGAATCCCCGACAGTCTCATCGAGAGCGAGCTGTTCGGGTATGACCCCGGCGCCTTTACCGGGGCCAGGAAAGGCGGCAAGATGGGGCTCTTTGAAGAGGCGCACGGCGGCACCATTTTTCTTGACGAGATTGGCGACGCTCCGCTGAGCGTCCAGGCCCGCCTGCTTCGGGTCCTCCAGGAGCAGGAAATCATGCGGGTCGGCAGCAGCCGCATCATCCCCATCGATGTTCGCATCCTGGCCGGCACCAATGCGAATCTCCATCAAGCGATGGAGGAGAACCGGTTCCGGAAGGATCTCTACTATCGGCTCGGCACCCTGCCGCTGGAAATCCCGCCGCTGCGTGAGCATTCGGAGGACATTCTGTACATCCTGCAGCGTTATCTGGAGGATCGCTACGGCCTTCGCAAACCGTTTTCGGAGTCGGCGAAAAGGTGCCTGCTCCAATACCGATGGCCGGGGAATGTTAGAGAACTACTTAACCTTGCTGAATATCTATGTATTTCTTCGCGTGGGGCCGAGCTGGTAGTCCTTGAGCACCTGCCGCGGCGGCTGGCCGATACCGTTGCCCAGCAAGCGAATGGAAGCCCGGCAAGGCTGCCTGATTCTCATGAGGCGATCCTGGGGCTGCTGCGCCAAAGCTCGGCAGACTTCGCCGCGATTGCTTCTCTGCTCGAAATCCTGCGCACGAGAAACCGCCAGGTCAACGGCCGCGCGAGCCTCATGAAAGCAATGGAACAGCAGCAGCAAGTGGTCACCGAGGGGAGGATGAAACGGCATTTGCGGCTGTTGAAAGAAGCGGGGCTGGTCCATATCGGCACCACCAAACAGGGAACGCTCCTGACCCAGAAGGGAGGGGAATTTCTCGACTACCTGACCGCCTCGCAGATGGCCTCAACCCCTACCGGTGAGCAATGACCCGCCTGGGCGAAGCAGCCGCCCGCGGCGCCCTCCGCTTCCTCCAGAATTAGGTCAATTAGGAAATTGTCCCGCATCCCCGCATGTCATTCCCGCCTCATCTCGTCGGAAATCCGGGTTCTTTGCCTGATTCTGGACCCTCCCGCTCGTATGGCGGTCGGCCTTCTTGGGTTTCGGGATAGGTGCCCAAGAACCTCAGGCACGCGGCCCTCCACCTTTCTGGCATGCCTCTTGCTCAGCCCGGAATAGAGTGCAAAATGGGGCGGCTGGTCGCCGAAACCGCACTGGCAGGAGGCAATGAGGATGGGGGCAGCATGGTGAGAGATCGGAACAAATTTCTGAGCATGGGAGAAGCCCTGGCGTTGATCAAGCCGGGGGCGAGGATCATGGTGGGCGGATTCGGCCTGGCAGGGTATCCGGAAGGGCTGGTCGAGGCGTTGGCAGCCAGCGGCGTTGGGGACCTGACCATCATCAGCAATGACTTGGGATCGCCCGGCGTGGGTCTGGGAAAGCTGCTGACCAACGGGCAGATCAAGGCCCTCATCGGCAATTATTACAACTGGAACCCCGAGGTGGCGGAGGCCTATCACGCCGGGCGCATTGAGGTGACGCTGATTCCCCAGGGCACTTTTGCTGAAGCCATTCGAGCCGCTGGGGTCGGCATCCCCGCCTTCTACACTGCCGCCGCGGCCGGGACCGACCTGGCCGTGGGCAAGGAGACGCGCGCGTTTGACGGCAGAATGTGTGTGCTGGAACGGGCGATCCCTGCGGATGTGGCACTCATCAGAGCGTACCGGGCGGATGAAATGGGCAACCTCGTCTATTACAAGACCGCCCGCAATTTCAACCCGCTCATGGCCATGGCGGCAGCCGTGACGATCGCCGAAGTGGACGAGATTGTGCCGGTGGGGGAATTGGATCCGGAATCGATTGTCACCCCTCATATATTTGTGCAGGTTATCATTCGGAGGAATCAGCATGGCGGTCCCGATAACGGATAGCGCCGCGCGAGAGCGGATTGCCAGGCGAATTGCCAGGAGCTTTGACGAACAGCAGCGAGAATTGGTGATCAATCTGGGGGTGGGCATCCCGACCATGGTTGCGGACTACGTCACGGGCAGTGACATCTTCGTCCAGGCCGAAAACGGCCTGCTGGGGGTGGGCAGGCTGGCTGTCGGCGATCAGATCGACCGCCAGCTCATCAATGCCGGCCGCCAGCCGGTGACGGAGACTCCGGGTTGCAGCTACTTTGACAGCGCCACCTCGTTTGGCATGATCCGGGGAGGGCACGTGGATGCCACCGTGATCGGGGCTTTCCAGGTGGACGAAGCCGGCAATATCGCCAACTGGATCAACCCCAGCGGGCGGCAGCTCGGTGTCGGCGGCGCCATGGACCTGGTCACCGGTGCCCGCCAGGTGATTGTCGGGATGCAGCACAATACCCGGGACGGCCGGGCCAAACTGGTGAAGCGCTGCACCATGCCCATCACCGGCTTTGCCGAAGTGGATCTGGTCGTAACGGAACTGGGGATGTTTCGGTTTGTGGAGGGCCGGCTGGTGTTGGTGGAAATTGCCCCCGAGGTTTCCCTGGAGGAGCTGCGTAGTCTGACGGAGGCTCGTTTCGAAGCCAGCCCCAGGTTGAAGCCCATGGTGGACTGAGTATCCCGAAGGAGCGGTTTCGTCGCCGTCCTCCAGACCTTACGGCTCTACCGGGGTGGTTCCGAGCCCATTGTTTGCCATTCGTTTCGCAATCGCCTGCGCCGCGATGATGCCGCTGGCAGACGCCTGCAGCAGCCCGCGGGTGATGCCGGCCCCGTCCCCGACGGTGAAGAGGTTGGTGACGGTGGTTTCCATTTCCGGAGAGACGGCAATCCGGTTGGAATAGAGCTTCACCTCCACGCCATAGAGCAGCGTGTGCCGGGAATAGACTCCTGGCGCCAGCTGCTCGAGTGCCTGCAGCATCTCGATGATGCTCGCCAGGTGGCGGTAGGGAAAGACAAAGCTCAGGTCGCCGGGGGTCGCGTCGGGCAGGGTCGGCCGCGTGAGGCATCGGGCAAGGCGCGCCTCGGTGCTCCGGCGCCCGGCTAGCAGGTCCCCCAGGCGCTGAATGATGACTCCCTTGCCCAGCAGGTTTGCCAGCCTTGCAATATAGAGGCCGTAGGCAATGGGATCGTCGAACGGCTCGGTAAAAGCGCTGCTGACCAGGATCGCGAAGTTGGTGTTCTCGGTTTTCCTCCCAGTATAGCTGTGCCCGTTGACGGTGAGGATGCCGGCATTCTTTTCAATGACTACTTCGCCGCAGGGGTTCATGCAGAAGGTGCGGACCTTGTCGTCGAAGGTCTTGGAGTAGTGGATGAGTTTGGCTTCATAGGTGGTGTCGGTTATTTCCCTGAGCACCGCTGCCGGCAGTTCGACCCGCACCCCGATGTCCACCGCACTGGCACTGGTTTTAAGCCCCAAAGCCGCTGCCTGGCTTTTCATCCAGCTTGCCCCGGAGCGACCCGGACCCAGCACCACAAAGCGGCTGCTGAGTTCGCCTCCCTCAGCCAGCCGGACGCCGCGAACCTGCCCTGCCTCGACCAGGAGCTTTTCCACCCGGCAGCCGCAACGCACTTCAATCCGCCCTTCCAGCGAGTGGCGCAGGCGGCTCAACACCTGCCGGCAGTTGTCGGTGCCGATGTGCCGAATGCGCATGGGGAGCAGTTCGAGATCGGCCAGGCGGGCGCGGTCCGCCAGGTCTTCGAACTTCGCCGAGATCCCGCCAAAGACTTCGGTCGGTGCTCCGTGTGCCACCCAGACCTCGTCCGCCTGGCCCAGCAGCTGGAGCAAGCGGCCTCGTTCACGCAACTCCCCCAGTGAGCCCCCCACCTCCGGCGAGAGCGTCAGTTTGCCGTCGCTGAAAGCGCCTGCTCCGCCCCAGCCGCAGAGCATATCGCCGGGATTCCGCCGTTCCCGAAGTTCCAGAACTTGGCCCTGTTCGAGCAGCACCACGGAAGTGATGCCCAAGTCGGCCAGGGTCAGCGCGGCAAAAATGCCGGCCGGTCCGGCCCCGACAATGATGACGTCGTATTCCATGGTTCATCCTTTCAGCGCCGGGTGAACTACTCCGGCTGACTCTTCCGGAGACCCTTCTGAGCGCGTTCGAGCTGCTCTTGCAGCTGCTGCAGGCGATACGGCTTCTGGATGAAACCCGCCAGCCCCTTGTCGGTGAAGCGCTCGGTTGCCTCCCTTTCCGTGTAGCCGCTGCAAAGAATGATCGGGATCTCGCTCTGAATTCGCTTCATTTCGCGAAAGGCACTGACCCCGTCCATCCGGGGCATGGTCAGATCGAGCAGGACACAGGCAAGCTGGTGGGCGTGCTCTTTGAAAAGCCGGAGCGCTTCCTCCCCATCCGCTGCGGTGATGGTCCGGAAGCCAAGACTTTCGATGAACGCCGCCGCTACCTCGCGCACGGCGTCCTCGTCGTCGGCAATCAAGACCGTCCGGGCATGGGACCGCGAGCCGGAGGGAACCGACGGTGCTTCGGGGTCGCTCTCACGGGTGCCGCCTTGTTCCCGGAAAGCCGGGAAAAGTAGACGGATCGAGGTGCCAACCCCGGGCGCACTCTCCAGGATGATCGCCCCCCGGTGTCCCCGGACAATCCCGAGGGTAGCCGACATGCCGAGCCCCCGCCCCGTGAATTTGGTAGTGTAGAAAGGGTCGAAGAGGCGCTGCTGAGTCTGCTCGTCCATGCCGCAGCCGGTGTCGGTGACCTCTATGAAGACAAACCGTCCGGCCGGCGGTTTCTGCTCGATACGGCTGCGGCTCAGATACGCCTCATCACAATCCTGGCTCCCGGTCGTGACGCTGATCGTTCCCGGCTGTTCCGCGATTGCCTCTGAAGCATTGGTGATCAGGTTCATGACAACCTGCTCCAGTTGGCCCGCATCAGCCTGTGTGATAAGCGGTTCGGAGGACAGATGGAGGTTCAGGGTGATGGTCCTGGCTACCATGGCCCGGAGCAGTTCCGCCTTCTTCTGCACCAGTCTGCTCAAGTCCACCCGGGCGACTGCGAAGCGTCCCATGCCGACATAGGCCAGCATCTGACCGGTCAGATCCACCGCCCGCCGGGTAGCCGCCAGGGCTTGATCCAGCCGCTTGTGGAGAGGAGAGTCCGGGGAGAGTCGCAGCAGCGCCAGGTCCAGATTGCCGACGATTACCGCCAGCAGGTTATTGAAGTCATGAGCGATGCCGCCGGCCATGAGGCCGAGGCTCTCCAGCCGCTGCGCGTCGAGCAGGCGCCGTTCCAGCTCCAGCCGTTCTTCCTCCGCCCGCTTGCGCTCGGTGATGTCTCTGATGATGGCCCAATATCCCGCCGGCTGCCCCGCCTGGTCGCGCATCAGATAGGTCCGCAATTCCACCGGCACCAGACCGCCGTCACGGCGGCGCAATTCCTTCTCATAGACATCCGAATAGCCCCTGGTGATTACCTGCTGCGCCAGGATATCAGCCTCATACGCCTGCCACCGCTCCGGCGTCAGTTCCTGGTAGGGCAGGCCGACCAGCTCTTCTCTCCCGTATCCAAGCAGCTCGTGAAAGACCTGGTTGGCTTCGAGAATACGGCCATCCAGGTCAGTGCTCGCAAAACCATCCCTGAGGCTCTCGTGCAGCCAGCGGTATCTGCTTTCACTCTCCTGCAGCGCCTCTTCCGCCTGTTTGCGATCGGTGATGTCCCGGGCCACGGCATAGATGAGCCGGTCGGCGGGAAAGCTCCGCCACTCGATCCAGCGGTAGGAACCGTCTCGATGCCGGTAGCGGTTTATGAAGTTCAGTACCGTCCTTCCCGTCTGCAATTCGGCAACAGCCCTCAAGGTTGCTTCCAGGTCATCGCGATGAACCAGGTCGAGGAAGCGCGTTCCTTCGAGCTCAGAGATGCGGTAGCCGAGGGCTCTTTGCCACTCCGGGTTGAGGCGTCGGAAATAGCCGTCCGTATCGGCGATGCACAGGAGATCCAGACTGTTCATGAAGTAGGTATTGCTTTCTTCTTTGCTTGCCTGCAACTCCTCCTCCATGTGCTTGCGCTCCGTAATGTCACTGAACACAATGAAGGAGGCCTGCTTATCGACATACTCAACCAGGTTTGCGGAGACAAGTGCCCATCGCGCTTCGCCTGCTCGAGTCCGCAGCAGCGCTTCAAATCCACTCACCCGCCCGGTTTTCACCAACTCGGCGATAAACCGCTCGCGAGTTTCCGGATAGACCCAGTAATCAGGCGCATATTCCCCCACTGCCTCGCCAGCGGGGACACCGAAAAAAAGGGCGGCCCGGTGGTTGACATACAAAACCCTTGCGTCCGCCAGGGTGATCACCAGGACTGGAAACTCAAGCTGCTCGATGAGGAGACGATATCGTTGTTCGCTGTTGGCGAGAAGTTCGTTGGTCTTTCGCAACTCCTGCTCAATCCTGTCCCGCCGGGCCAATTCCGCCATGAGCCGCTCGTTGGTTCTGCTCAGCTCCGCTATTTCCGCGTCGGTCATCCCTCCATCCTTCTTGATACGTTTATCGGCATCGGCCGGACGGCACTCCAGCTGATCGCCCGGTGCGATCAGCGCAGCGGGGCAACGCTGTCGCCGCGCAATTCGATTAGTTCCATTGATGATGCCCCAGGACAAAAGCCCTGCGGTATGACGGTGCGGCAGGGAAATGCAGTATTCAGGTGAGGGAGGTGAACGCGCGACAGGAGCCACTCGAACCGGGTTGGACGCCGTCTCCCGAAGCATGGTCTGAGGTGCTTCCTCAAATCAGCCCGTTACACAGTACCACAAAGCATTCGCTTTAAGAAGGGGCGGGTGATGATCGGGAGGTAAGGGCCCCGTTGCATCAAGAGTGTCTTGCGCCCCTGCCGCCTTGCTGTGTCTTTCAATCGCCCCCTGGTGCGCGAAGGTCTTTGATCAGCATAAAAAGGTGTCGGCGGTCGGTAGGAGACGGGACAAATCCGAAATGCCGGTAGAATGCCGCTGCGGTCTCGTCTTTTGCATGAACGGCAAGCGCGCGCACCCCAATGATATCCGCAACCTGCAAGGTGCGCTCAAGAGCATTCAGAAGAAGGCCGGCGCCCACACCCCGCCCTTGCCATTCACTATGTACGGCAAGCCTTGCCAGAACGAGGAGCGGTACAGGATGGCGCGGCATGCCTTTCGCAACGCGTTCGGGCGCGTCAGCGTGGCGAACTTCTCCGGCAACAATCGTGTAAAACCCTATGATCCTCGACTTTGGCCATTCTAGGACCCCAATGGCGCAGGCTTAACCCGTCTTTCTGCTTTGTCAGTTCGCCAAGGTTCTAAACCACCAGTTCTGCCGGTGCGGCACGGTCTTTCAAATCCAGCTGCCTGATATCAGCCTCCAGCATCTTTGATGCCCATACGTGTCTGCCTCGGTGTTCCTGGCAAGGTGACCATGCGTTTTGGGTGATTTCCTGCACGGTCCAGCTACTCATGCCGCAACGCTTCGATGGGGTCAAGGCGGGCGGCTTTCAGGGCCGGGAAATAACCAAAGATCACGCCGACGGCGGCTGAGAAGAGAAACGCCAGGAGCACGATGCCGCCATTGAAGACGAAGGGAACCCCCAGTATTCCGGCCAGCCACACGGAGGAAGTGAGAGCCAGCACAATCCCGACCAAGCCGCCGAACGAGGAGAGCACCACTGCTTCCACCAGGAATTGCATGAGCACCTCGTTTTCAAGAGCGCCAATCGCAAGGCGGATGCCGATTTCGCGGGTACGCTCGGTCACCGACACCAGCATGATGTTCATGATCCCGATCCCGCCGACCAGAAGACTGACCGCTGCGACGGCGCTGAGCAGGGCGGTCATCATTTGCGTGGTCCCGGTGAGCATCCTGACGATCTCTTTCATGTCCATGACATTGAAGTTGTCGTCGTCACTCGGCGACAGGTGGCGGCGCTCCCGGAGCAACCGCACAATGTCCTGCTGGACTTTTCCCGTCGCGACGCCCTCCTCGACGGAAATCTGAATCATACTGACATCCTGATTCCCGGCCAGGCGCCGCTGATAGGTGGCAAGCGGGATCACCACCAGATCGTCCTGGTCGGTGCCCATGGTGCTCTGTCCTTTTGCCGCCAGCAACCCGATGACCTCACAGGAGAGCTTGCTGCTGGTGCTGCTGGCGCTGCTCGTACTGCTGGAGCCGCTGCTGGCCGCATTGGAACTGCTGCTGCTGGTACTGGCGCTGCTGCTGGTACTCGTGCCATGCAGCCGGATCTTTTCGCCGACTGCATCCTGCCCGCCGAAGAGTTTGGTTTGCACGGTTTCCCCAATGATGCAGACTGCGGCGCCGCTGCGGCTTTCGCTGTCGGTGAACTGCCGGCCCGACCGGATTGACCGGTTGGTAACCGACAGGTATTGATTGCTGCTTCCGACAACCTGGGTCGACCAGTTCTGGTTTCCGAAGACGGCCTTGGCGGACTGGGACGAGACCGGCGCCACGGCCGCCACCGAAGCGACCTCCCCGGCAATGGCCCTGGCGTCGGCTTCCTTAAAAGGAACGCTGCTGGTGGCCTGGCCCGGTCCCAGCCTTTTGCCCGGCGTAACCATGAGCAGGTTGCTGCCCATGCTGGAGATCTGCTGTTTGACCTGGACCGTGGCACCTCCGCCGATGGTCACCATGATGATCACGGCGGCCACGCCGATGACGATTCCCAGGATCGTCAGAACCGAGCGCAGCACGTTGCGTCGGATCTCACGCAGAGCCAGGAGCATGGTGTTCCAGAGCATCAGGCGTCCCTCACGTTTGGCTCATCGGATTCGACACGACCGTCTACAAAGCGGACGATGCGCCCGGCATACGCGGCCATATCCTGTTCATGAGTGACCATGACGATCGTGACTCCCTGTTCGCCATTCAGCCCGGTGAGCAGTTCCATGATTTCATGGCTGCGCGCCGAATCCAGGTTGCCCGTGGGTTCGTCGGCAAACAGTACGGTGGGCCTGGTCACGATCGCGCGGGCAATGGCAACCCGCTGTTGCTGCCCGCCGGAGAGTTCACCAGGGACATGGGATTCCCAGCCCTCGAGCCCCACCGTCTTCAAAGCCTGACGGGCCTGCAGCTGCCGCGCCTGCGCGGAGGCGCCGCGATAGATCAGGGGGAGCTCCACGTTTTCCAGCGCCGAGGTGCGGTTCAGGAGATTAAAACCCTGAAAGACAAAACCAAGGTAGAAACGGCGCAGCTTCGTGCGCTGGTTCCGGGTCAGGAGGTTCACTTCAATTCCCTTGAACCGATATATCCCCGCAGTTGGCGTATCCAGGCACCCCAGGATGTTCATGCAGGTGGATTTGCCCGACCCGCTCGGGCCCATCACGGCCACGAATTCGCCTTCATCGATGCAGAGATCGATGCCCCGCAAGGCATGCATGGCCGCCTGACCGGTACCGTAAACCTTGGTTACGCCCTCCAGTTCGATGAGCGCCTGCTGGTCCGCCTGGCAAGAGCTGGTCATGGTCATTCCACCGTGCTGACGGTATCCACCACCACCGCCATCCCTGGCTGAAGCTCGCCGCCGACAATCTCGGTCAAGCTGCCGTTGGTCGCCCCGATTGTGACGGGGATCGCCAGCGGTTGTCCATCCCTCAAGGTCCAGACCCGCTGCTCTTTCCTGCTTCCGCTATGCTCGCGCGGCACCGTCCTGGAGCGGGGCGGGCGGGGGAGGATCCTGGCTAGCAGACCGGTGGAGGTCTGCTCTTCCTCCTGGACTGGTGGGGTGAAGCGCAACGCGGCACTGGGGACCAAGACCGCGTTTTCGATCTTCTTGACAGTGATGTCCGCGGTTGCTGTCATCCCCGGCCGCAAAGCCAGGTCCGTATTGTCGACCTTCAGCACCGTTTCATAGGTCACGACTCCCGAGGTCGTGGTCGAACCGAACCGCGCCTGAACAATCCAGGCCTCGAAGGTGCGGTTCGGGTAGGCGGCAACGCTGAAGACCGCCCGCTGGCCTTCCTGGATGTGCCCCACGTCGGCCTCGTCCACATTCACAATCAGCTCCATCTTGGTCAAATCCTCGGCCAGGGTAAACAGCACCGGGGGATTGAGCGTGGCCGCCACGGTCTGACCGGGTTCCACGCTCCGGGTGAGCACAATGCCATTGACCGGCGACCGGATGATCAGCTTGGACAGGTCCGTCAGGTTGGCATCAAGGGTGGCCTGGGCCTGGGAGACCGCAGCCTTGGCACTGGCGACGTCAGCGAGGGCCCGCTCATGGGCGGCCTCTGCCGCATCCATCTCCGTTTGCGACGGGACTCGGTTATTGCTCAATTCTTTTACTCTTCGCAGTTGCGCCAGTTTGCTGCGGGTTTCCCTGACCGTTGCCTGTGCCTGCAGGACCTTCGCGCTGGCCGCTTCCAGGGCGGCTTTCGATTGTGTCACCTGGGCTTCGAGCTTGGTGGTATCCAGTTTCGCGAGCGGTTGGCCGACCTTCACTTTGCTGTTGTAGTCCGCTTCAACGGTCTTGATGATGCCGGAAAGCTCGCTGCTCACATCCACCTGGTTGGTCGCCTCCAGGGTGCCGGTGGCGGTGACGAGGACCGTCAGCTCACCCTGCTGGACTTCCTGGGTCTTATATCGAACGCCGGTGGACGAATTGGAACCCTGCCAGGCGACAGCCCCGATGACGACCGCAACGGCCGCCAGGATCGCCGCAATCAGCCATCCTCTTCGAACCTTGCCGGGGCGCGGCGTTTCATCCATGCCCAAGGTCCTGGCAATCTCCAATGGTTCCTCTGGTGTTGCGTTCATTAGTTGCCCCCTGAAGAAGCGGTCCAGCCACCCCCCAGAGCCTTATACAGGCGCACCAGGTTGCCCGTCACGTTGCCGTTGCTGAGGGCCAATTGTTCCTGGAAAGACAACAGGGACCGCTGCGCATCCAAAACATTGGTAAAATCCGTCAGACCTGATTCGTACTTGTGTTCTGCCAGGTTGGCCGCCGTTCGTGCCGCCTCGGTCGCTTCGCTCAGCGCCTGCCTCCGCTGTTGGACCTCAGTGTAAGCAACGAGAGCGTTTTCGACCTCCTCGAGGGCACTCAGGATGGCGGCCTCGTATTGGATCAGAGCCTGCTCCTGAAGGGCCGATTGGAGCTCGATGTTTTGCAGAATCGCACCGCCCTTGAAGATTGCCCAGGTGACCCGAGGCCCCCCCATGAGCGTCAACGTCGAGGACGGATTGTTCAAGGAGAGAAATTCCAGACCGATGGAGCCGCTCAGTGAGAACCTGGGATAAAGATCGGCGGTGGCCACCCCGACCCTGGCCGTCTGGGCCGCCAGGTCCTGTTCGGCCGCTCGCACGTCGGGCCGGCGGCGCAGGAGATCGGCCGGTATCCCCACCGCCACTTCAAGGGGCGGGACAGGGATGGGCTCGGGTTGCTGCAGTGCGGCATGAACCATGCCCGGCTGCTCTCCCAGGAGCACCGCTACCCGGTTCATGGCCGCATCCAGGCCGGTGCGCAGGACCGGTATCTGGGAACGGGTATTCTCGCGGTTGTAGCGGGCCTGTTGCACTGCCAGCTGATCGCTCAAGCCAGCCTCATAGCGCCATTGGGTCAGCTGGTAGGTCTCGTCTTGGGACTGGAGGTTGTCTTCCGCCACGGCAATCCGGTCCTGGTAGATCCGGACGTCGAGATAGTTCAAAGCCACTTCTGCCAGCAGTGACACCAGGACGTTGCGCAGGCTCTCCCGGCTTGCCTGCAAGTCACCTTCCGCTGCCTCGACGGAGCGGCGAACGCCGCCGAAAAGATCCAATTCCCACCCGGCATCGAGGCCCGTGGTGAAGAGGTCGCCGCTGGTGTCGGGTCCTGCATCGGTGATGGTCCGACTCCAGGTGGCGGAAGCGGAGCCGTCGAGCGACGGCATGAGGTCGGCCGCGGCGATGCCCCGGCGGGCGCGCGCTTCCCGAACTCGAGCCTGTGCCACCTTCAGATCAAGGTTGCCGGCAACGGCACGGTCGATCAATCCCGACAGGATCGGATCATCGAGCGTGGTCCACCACGTCGCCAGGGTCTGAACATCCCTTTCCGTGGTCGTCGAATCCCCATTGAGCCGGGTATTCCAGTCCCTGTAAACCGGGACTTCGGGGCGCACATAGTCGGGTCCCACTTTCATACACCCGGTAAGGATCATGATCAGGAACATGCTTGAGGTGACCCGCCCCGGCATGGTCATTACGACAGCCCTCCCGTGGCGATCGCTCGGATGCCGCCCACAGTAAACCGGAAGATCTGCTCAGCAATGGCTGCAATCTGTGGCGGATCAAGCTTCTTTTCGCCGGGAAACGGCATGAACTGCCTGGCATGAAGCTGAAACAGGCACTGGCCGATGATGTTCATTCGGCATAGCCGGACCACGTGATCCTCCACTTCTTGAGACGGATTCTCCTGCTGGAGAAGGTCCCGAACGATTCCTTCCAGATACTCATCCATGGGCCGAATGGCAGTCTCCGCCACTTTGCTCAAAACACCGCTCGGGGCAGCCGTCTCCAGCGCGATGAGCCTGCCGTGCCAGGCGGGGAACCCGTCACCAAGACTGCGCAGGAGAAATGAACGGATGAAGGCCCGTAGCCGCTCCTCCGGGGTTGCTCCAACCTCGAGGCCCAAATCGTGAGGGTACTTCTCCACGGCCCACCGGTGGGAATATTCGAAGACCGCGGCATACAGCCCTTCTTTATCCCGAAAATGGTAGTTCACAGCACTGACACTGGCCTTGGCCCGCCGGCAGATCTCCCTGACAGTGGCGGCACGAAAGCCATGCTGGGCAAATGCCTCTCCCGCCGCCATGATCAGCCGTTTCTTGGTTCCCTCATCCCAGGCTTGACCGGGGTTCATGAATCCTCCACCCAAAAGCGTTCACGCTCGCTTCTCAACACTTGTTCGTAACGTGCGTTCGATTAATTAGAACATTTGTTCTAATCGGGCAAGGGCTGTTTAAATTTCATCGAGAAACGTTTCGGTATCATTCAAGAATCTGACAGGTCCATCGTCCGGTGCGTTCGTGCTTGATCAAGCATTTGGTATGACAGAATATCATACTGGAGGTGCAAAATGGCTTCAGCAAAGATTGCAATCACTATGGATGAAACTATGCTGCACCGGCTTGATCGCCTGGTAAGGAATCGGGTGTTTCCGAACCGAAGTAAAGCAATTCAGGATGCAGTGGAAGAAAAACTGGAGAAACTGGAACGAAATCGCCTGGCCAGAGAATGTGCGAAGCTTAATCCGGGTGCGGAGCAAGCCATGGCTGAAGAAGGTATGGAAGAGGAGCTGGGGCAGTGGCCGGAATACTGAGGGGAGAGATTCACTGAGCCGCTCTGAATCCAGAGAAGGGAAAACAGCAGTCCGGCCTGCGGCCTGTTGTCATTCTCAGCCAGGATGATTTTGATGAACACTCGTGAACCGTGATCGCTGTGGCAATTACCAGCCAGCCTCAGCGCGCAGGGTATCCTCTCACTCTCGAACTCGACCCCCATGACCTTCCTGAACGCTTATGGGTGAAGATCAGCCAGATCCGTACGCTCTCAACAGCGCGGATCGGCAAGAAGATCGGCACAGTCTCACGGGAAGAATTGGACCAAATCATCGAAGGCTTGAATGAAATCATTGGAAGTTAACGAAGGGGACAAGAATTCCCGGGCTATGCAACCCGGTAGCCCCATGATGGCTCCTCTACGATTGAAACCACGCAGGACCCGGCGGATGGTGAATGCCACACTCTCATGCTTCGCTCCAGTCTTCAAGCACTAGTCCCGGCACCCGTTGAAATTCTTTGACATTGTTTGTAACCAATATCAGGCCGAGAGCCCTTGCTTGACCGGCTATCATCATGTCGTAAGGTCCGATTGGCTGACCCATTCGATAAAGTGTGGCTCGGATCTGTCCAAAGTGATATGCGGCTTTGTCTTCAAAGGGCAGCACTTCAAGGCGGGCGACCATGGCCTCGATGTCCGCCAGATTCCGGTCCACCTGTTGTGAATGTTCCGCCCCGAACGCCAACTCACCCAAGGTTACAGCTGAAATGCCCATCCGGCCGTGATGGGCTTCGAACCGTCTTTTCACCTGCTGCGGCCTGTTCTTCAGGGTGTAGATGACAATGTTGGTGTCGAGCAGATATTTCAGCATTCCATGCTCTCCCGCCGTTGGTCTTCCGGTTGCTTTCGCTCCATCATGAAATCACTGGAAACCCCGGGCGCATTGAACCACTCTTCCCAAGATTGCCCAACGGGCTGAATCAAGCGTTTGTTGCCAACTGCTGTGACTTCGACGTCCTTCACCGATTCAGGAAAGGCAACTTCCCTTGGCAGGCGAACAGCCTGGCTCCGATTACTTTTGAAAATTCTGGTTTTCACGCAAGTCATATCTCTTCCTCCCAAAAGGAAATACTGATCTCAAAGACATTGTATAATCCAATAAGGATATGTCAACGGGATATACGTTATGCGCATCACATCTCGCGTTTATGTGCTCTCCAGACTCCAGTTCGATTGGACTGTAATATCCTGGAACTGTGCTTGTCCAAGGGGTCTTCTATGGTTGAAACCACCGAGGACGGGTCAGGCGGGGCGACTCCGCACCACTGGCGCCCAAAGGCAATGTGCAGATGTCAACGCAGGCAATTCGCTTTTGCGCCGCAAGGCGTTGAGCACGTGATCTTGCCGTCCCCCCAGCCGCCATATCCGGACCCCCACGATCTCTGATGCCGAAAGGCGTTGAGCACTGCCTGTAAAGGATCATCGCCAAGGGCGAGTCGGTGAACCGCTTCAAGTAACTGGAGAAGAGAAAGATTCACTCTTGGCATGTCCTTAGGATCAGATGGCCTCGCCGCCTGTCACTCGAGTTGGCCAACCAGTCCACCGACATTCCCATCGAGAATCACTCCAGTAGAAGTGCCACCTCCGGCGGTAACTCATCCTATTCGTACCATCCCATTGATATCCAGATTGATTAATATTATACTTCGCCAAACGACGAAATGGGAGATTGTATGGAATCGTTTTTGGCAATCACGCAGGCGCTTTCGGATGAAAATCGAGTTCGAGCCTTGCTGGCGCTCGGCGATGAAGAGGTGTGCGCCTGTCAGCTCATCGAGCTTCTCGAACTTGCTCCATCTACGGTCTCAGCGCACATGTCCATCCTCAAACGAGCCGGGCTGGTGATCGGCAAGAAGAGGGGGCGCTGGATGTATTACCGGATTCCGGGGAAGGAGGCTTCGCCTGTTGTACGCCAGGCGCTTGCCTGGGTTCGACAGGCCGGGGCTGATGACGAAGGCATTCAGAGAGATGCCGTGCGGATGAAGGAGATCCTCGGAACGGACCGGGACCTGATCTGCGCCCGTCAATCCGGGCGCCGCAAAGAGCCGGCTGCCGGCAGGGAAACCACGGCAGTCGTGAACTGAGCGGGAGTGATGCGATGGGCAATGCTGGAGTCAAGCGACTTGCGTTCCTGGATCGTTTCCTGACACTGTGGATCTTCCTTGCGATGTTCCTCGGTGTGATGTGGGGCTATCTGTTTCCCGGGGTCCGTGAGGTCATCAACTATTTCCAGGTCGGTACGACCAACATCCCGATCGCCATCGGGCTGATCCTGATGATGTACCCGCCGCTTGCGAAGGTGCGCTACGAGCAACTGCCGCAGGTCTTTCGGAACGTGAAGGTCCTGCTCCTCTCCCTGGTTCAAAACTGGGTCATCGGCCCAATTCTGATGTTCGCCCTTGCAATCAGCTTCCTCTCGGGTCACCACGAATACATGGTGGGACTGATTCTGATCGGCCTTGCCCGTTGCATTGCCATGGTGATCGTCTGGAACGATCTTGCTTCCGGTGATCGGGAATATTGTGCGGGGTTAGTCGCCTTCAACAGCATCTTCCAGGTGCTCTTCTTTTCGGTCTACGCTTACCTCTTCATCACGGTCCTGCCGCAGTGGCTCGGACTTGAGGGAATGGTGGTCGATATTTCCGTCCGGCAAATCGCCGAGAGCGTCTTTATCTACCTCGGCGTTCCCTTCCTTGCCGGGATGTGGTCCCGGTTCATCGGTCTGAAGACCCGAGGCAAAGACTGGTACGAACAGAAGTTCATACCGATGATCAGCCCCATGACCCTGATCGCGCTGCTCTTCACGATCCTGGTCATGTTCTCGCTCAAGGGTGAGCACATCGTTCAGCTCCCGGCCGATGTCATTCGCATCGCAATCCCGCTTTGCATCTACTTCGTCGCGATGTTTTTCATCTCGTATTTTTTGTCCATGAAGGTCGGGGCAACCTATGAGCAGGCTACTACCCTGAGCTTCACTGCCGCTTCGAACAACTTCGAACTGGCTATCGCAGTCGCAGTGGCAGTGTTCGGAATCAATTCGGGCGAGGCCTTTGCAGCCGTCATCGGGCCTCTGGTGGAGGTGCCCGTGCTGATCACCCTGGTGAACGCCGCCTTCTGGTTCAAACGCCGGTTCTTCCCTTACGCCATCAGCGGACCCGCCGGCGTGTGCCATGTTACCTGCAAACCGTAGAAGAACAAACCTCATTCGCCGGTTGAAACCGGGGGAGCACGCAATGGAAAAGTTCGAGATCCGGGAGACCGTTCGTAAGAAGTACGCCAGCGTGGCCATTGGAGCCAACAAATGCTGCTGCGGAGGACCTTCTTCCTGCTGCAGTTCCAGCAGTCCCGTTCAGATCAGTGAAGCCATCGGTTATGCGCAAGAGCAGATGGCATCAGTGCCTGAAGGAGCAAATCTCGGGCTCGGGTGCGGCAACCCGGTTGCCCTTGCATCGCTTCGCGAAGGGGAGACCGTGGTGGACCTCGGCTCCGGCGCAGGCTTTGACGCTTTTCTGGCAGCAACGGCAGTCGGAGACTCCGGGCGAGTGATCGGCGTGGACATGACCCCGGAAATGATCTCCAAAGCCCGCGAGAATGCAGCCAAGGGAGGCTGCCAGAATGTCGAGTTTCGTCTGGGCGAGATCGAGCACCTCCCGGTCGCGGATAATTCGGTGGACATCATCATCTCCAACTGCGTGATCAACCTTTCACCTGAAAAGCCGCAAGTGTTTGCGGAAGCGTACCGCGTGTTGCGGCCCGGCGGCCGGCTTGCCGTGTCCGACATCGTGTTGCTGAAACCACTTCCCCCGGCCCTCGCAAATTCGGTTGCCGCCTATGTCGGCTGCCTGGCCGGAGCGAGCTTGAAGGAAGATTATCTGGCAATGCTGCGTCAGGCCGGGTTTACACAGGTCGAGGTTGTCGGCGAAAGCTCTTTCAACATCGGCGACATGGCGAACGACCCAATGGTTGCGGCCATCCTGGAAGAAGCCAGGCTCGGCGTCGACGAAGCGCGAGAGGCAGGACGCTCGGTGGTGAGTTTGAAGGTTATAGCCCGCAAGGCGGCGTGAGGCGTATCATGGAACGGAAAGCCAGGCCGGCGTTCAAGGCTTGCTGCTGTAGCCCCGTCGCCAGGCTAGCTGAACCGAAGCTGACTCGCTGCTGCGCTGGCTCCCAGGTTACGGCTGGGTTTCTGGGCCGGAATCCAGGCTTTAAGGTTCCCGGACCCCGGCTGGAAGCATGCCGGGGTGACGGCATTTGAGCCTTTTGCAGGAGGAATTCATGTCCGTGTGGGACACCCTGAAACCATGAGAAGGACGGAGCCTGAAGGACAACCCGCACCCGCTATCCGCAACTTTTCGAGAGAGTCTGACAGGTGGTCGATTTGCGGTTGTCGTTACGACTTGTGCTCCTGCCCGCAACCTGCCCGCCGCTCCCGGCCGTTACCGGGCCAGGTGTGCGGCCAGTTGGCCGAGGGTTTCGATCCCCTTTTCGGTTTCCTTGTTCCAGACCCCGCTGCAGGAAAGGCGAATGAAATTGCGAAACCGGTCGGAGGTCGAGCAGATGAGCCCCGGCACCACCCCGATGCCCTGGGTGTAGGCCTGGAAGAAGAAGTCCCTGGAATCCACGCCTTTCGGCAACTCAAGCCACAGGAGGCCGCCGCCGGTGGGGCGGGTGATCCTGGTTTCCGGCGGGAAATAGCGAACCACGGCCAGTTGCAGGGTTTGCATGTGCCGGGCGATGGCGTTGCGCAACCGCTTCAGGTGCCGTTCGTGGCGGCCGGCGCGGAGGAATTCGGCGATGACCACCTGTGAAGGGCTGGCGGTGCACACACTGGTATCGCCCTTGAGGATCTTGGCCTTTTCGTAGAACTTTCCCGGGATGAGCCAGCCGACCCGATAGCCTGGAGCGATGGTCTTGGAAAAGGATGAGCACAGCATCACCATGCCGTTCCGATCATATTTCTTGCACACCTGGGGCCGGTTGGGGCCGAAGTGCAGATCGCCGCAGATATCGTCCTCGATGAGCGGGATTGCCTTCCGCGCCAGGAGCCTCACGATCTCCTCCTTGGCCGCGTCCGGAATGACGCTCCCATCAGGGTTGTTGAAATTGGAATTGAGCACGCACGCCTTGGCTTCATACTGATTGATCGCCTCGGCCAGATCTCGCGGCGAGATTCCCGTGACCGGGTCCGACGGCAGCTCGATCACCCGCAGGCCGAGCGTGTCGATCAGCTGCAGGAAGCAGTAATAGGCGGGAGACTGAATCAGGACCACATCGCCCGGCCGGGTGAGGCAGCGCACGGCAATGGAAATGGCTTCCATGGCCCCGGCGGTGACGATGATTTCATCCGGCAGGACCGTCACGCCAGCGTCAATGCACCGGAAAGCGATCTGCCTTCTGAGCTCGGGATTGCCGCTGATCGGCTCATAGCCGATGAGCCGGGCGGGATCCTCGCGGACGACGGCAGCCATGATCCGCGCCAGTTCCTTGGCGGGCAGCAGCGAGACATCGGGGCTGGCAACCGTGAAGGGCAGGAAATCATGGCGGCCGATCAAATCCTTAACCGTACTGATGAGTTCGCCGCGGTTCACGTCACAAGGTTCCGTGACCGAGCGCCCCTCGCAGGCCGGGAGCGGCGGCAGGCGGCGAAACTGGGATCGTACAAAAAACCCGGACTTGGGTCGGGCCTCCACCACTCCCTGGCTTTCCAGTTCCACATAGGCCTGAGAAACCGTGGAGATGCTGACGCGCATCTTGGTGCTCATGGAGCGCAGCGACGGGATGCGGTCGCCCGGCTTCAAAGCCCCCGCGTCGATGAGCTCCAACACGTGCTTGCCAACCCGCGTATAGCGATAGGGCATCAGCTCCGCCGTACCATCAGCCATTAAGCTCTCCTCTGGGACAGTCCGTCCCCGACTTCCAACCCCACGAACCGAAACAGTCCATCATCTCTCCCACATTGCCCGGCAACTGCTTCAATAAACTGTTATGGTTGCTTTTTATCACAACTGTGGCTGTACTGATAACAGATAATCTGGTTCACTGGCGTTAAATCTGAAGCGAGTCACATGCGGACCACCAGACTGGGGGAGGGAGTGGCAATGGTGACAGGTATCGAGAATGAGGGATGGCAGGCGGGACTTCGGCGGGGCGGCTTCCTGGGAAAGCTGGCCCAGAGGTGGTTTCCGGGCAACGGGTGGGACGCATTGCGAGGCAAGCGGGTGACAACCGGCCAGGAGGCAGCCGCTGAGATCGTGTCACTTTCCGGGAAGGAACTGCAGGTGCTCGATATTTCCGAATACGGCACCATATCCTGTCTGGAAGGGGTGGTGTGGATCACCTTCCCGCGCCGCTTCTGCGATTACGTCCTGAAAGAAGGCGAAAGCCTCTCCCTGCGCGGGGAAGGCCGACTTGTCATCTCGGGCGGCTGCCGCAGGTGCACCGTTGCCCTTGCCGCGAACTGACGCGGTCTGCTTTTGCTTGAATAGCAGCCATAATCTTCTACCGGCTGAAAATGCTTCTGCTGCGCTCCTCAGCCCATCCCCATTCATCGGGCAATGGTGGTCATTGCCGTGATTGCGGCATCGATGTCAGGCTCGCTGGTGAAAGGTCCCAAACTGAAACGTACGGCTCCGTTATCGATTGTCCCCAAATCATGGTGGACAAACGGCGCGCACTGAAGGCCGGCCCGGACGGCGATGCCGAAATCACCATCCAGGATGGCACCTACATCCTCCGACCGTATCCCGTCCACAGTGCAGGTCAACAGCGGCAGATGGTTGTCCAGATCCTGTACGGCATACATGCGGATGCGAGGCAAGCTCCCGATCCCGTCTCGCAGCTTCTTCAGAAGCAGCATCTCCCGCGCATAGGCTTCGGTGTGAGTCTGCTCGAGCAGATCAAGGGTTGCGTCCAGGGCCAGAATGCCGAATAGATTGATGGTGCCCGCCTCGAGCCGGTTCGGATATTCGCTGGTGTGGTAAGGGCTCCTGGAATCCACACCGGTTCCGCCGAACCTCGTGGGTTTGGGGTTGATGTCGGGACTGAGCAAAAGGCCGCCGATTCCGGTCGGACCGAGCAATGACTTGTGGCCGGTGAAAGCGAGCCCCTGTACTCCCCAATTCTTGATGTCAATGGAGACCGCGCCGGCGCTCTGGGAGGCATCGACCACCAGGGGAACCCCGCGGCTCCGGCAGACTGCTGCGAGTTCTTCCACCGGCTGGATCGTGCCGAGCACGTTGGATGCGTGGGTCAGGACAACCAGTTTGGTGTCCGGTCTGATCGCTTTGGCGACCTCCCCCGGTTCGATAAAACCCCTCTCGGTGAAGGGCACCAGGTCAAAGAAGATCAGTCCCTGTTGTTGAAGGTGGTGGAGAGGGCGCAAGACCGAGTTGTGTTCCAGGCGGGAACTCACGACATGACTGCCGGCCTCGACCAGGCCCAGGATAAGGGTGTTGAGGGCGTCAGTGGCATTGTTGGCAAAGCAGAGATGATAATGGTCATCTCCACCGAAGAACCGGCACAGCCGCCCGCGGATGGCGTTGACGCGTTCATGCGCTGCCACTGCCAGGTCATAGCTGCCGCGTCCGGGAGAGCCGCCCATTTTCAGGTACAGCTCGAGGGCTCGGCGAAGGCACTCGGCCGGCTTGGGATAAGAGGTGGCGGCATTATCGAGATAGATCATGATCGTCCTCCTTCCCGATGGCCAACACTCCCCGCCTGCACCCCCGGACAGTGGGAGATGCTGCGGTCGACGGTTGGTCGCTTGGATTCACATGCATCCGCGGGGGTTTGGCAGTCCGGCCAGGCGCCGGGCGCCTTCTTTCAGACCGCCCGGAAACAGCCGCTCGATTTCGAGCAGTGAAAAGCCGGTGCCGTTCTTGATGTCGCGGCTCAGGGGGGCTTTGCCATGGGTGAAATAATAGTCGCGCAGAAATCGGATGATTACCCAGTGAGCTTCGTCGAGCCCTTCGAGCCCCTGTTCCCGAGCCATTTCAACCGCCACCCCCTCACTCCAGGCCGAGGGGTCAACCAGAAAACCCTCCTGATCGAGCAGGATCTTCCGGCCATCATATCGACAAACCTTATGGCCGGAAGCCGTGGCGGCGGATTCAGGGGGTTGGTTCATGCTTTGCCTGGAGCGCCGGCCAGGGCGGCAAGGACCTTGTTCGGAGTCGCCGGCAGGTGGTACACCCGCGTCCCGGTGGCGTTTTCCAGGGCGTTCATGATGGCTGCGGCGGTCGGCAGCAGGACGAACTCGCCGACGCCCACCGCGCCCACGGGCCCCTTCCGGCGGGGGGTCTGAAGCAGAATGATCTCGGATTCAAACGAATTCCTGATCGTCGGGAATTTGTAGGTCACCCAGTCTCTGGTCTCACCATGGACGTATTCTTCCCGCAAAGCCATGCCAGCCCCCATGTCCAGGCCGCCTTCGATCTGTCCTTCAACGATGAGAGGGTTGATAACGGTGCCCGGATCAACGACCGCGGTCATCTTGAGAATTTTCAGATCGCCGCTTTCGAGATCGACTTCCAGTTCCGCCATCTGCACTCCATGCACCCGGGATTCGTACGGAATGCCCTGGCCGGTTTGGGGGTCGAGGGGGGTGGTCTGCTGCATCTTGGTCCCGAGATATTTGACGGGCTTCCCTGCGTCGACCAGTTGCTGATAGGCGGCGGCCTCGAAGGTGACGGCACCGATCTCCCCCATGGCTTTTTGCAGGGCCTCTATGGCCAGGAGCATGGCGCCTCCCGACATGTAGGTGACTCTGCTGCCGGATGCGGAACTGGCATCAGGGGTCCGGTCGGTGTCCCGAGTAACGAGTCGAATCTTTTCGACCGGAATACCCGTAGCGTGAGCGGCCAACTGAGTCAGCATGGCGTCGTTGCCCTCACCGGGGTCCGCAATCGACCCATAGACAGTAATCCCCCCGTCGGGATTGAGTTCCACGGCGACGGTGGACTTGTCCGCGGGACCCGCCTTGCCGATCCCAAAACTCCCGCCAGCGATGCCCACCCCTCTTCGCCGGTTGCCCTCCGTGAAGGCGGCCGCCTCGCTCAGGGCTCGCCGGTAGTGGGGACGCAAGGCCTCGAGACACCCGGGAAAGGGCCACTCATCGACCACCTGGCCGGTGGAGATGGCTTGTCCGGGCTGGAGGGAATTGGCCAGGCGGAACTCGAGCGGGTCGGCGCCGATCTTTCGAGCCAGCAATTCCATGGCAGATTCGAGTGCAAAATTCATCTGGGGAGGGCCGGCGCCGCGTGCGGCCCCTCCCCAGGCGTTGTTGGTGTAGACGAGTTGGCCAACGGCTTTTACATGAGGGATGTGATAGCAGCCGCTCAGCATTTGCAGAATACGCAGGACAATGGCTTTGCCCCACGAGGTATAGGCGCCGTTCTCCAGGGTGAAATCAACCTCGAGGCCCGTCAGGAGCCCTTCGCGGTCGGCACCGAGTCGGAGGCGACAGCTCAGGGGATGGCGTTTGGTGGTCATCCACATGGACTCGGTGAGGGTCGGGAGGTAACGCACCGGGCGGCCGAAATGCAGGGCGGCGGCGCCCGTAAGAGCTTCGGAGGTGATGTCCAGTTTGATGCCGAACTGGCCGCCCGAGAAAGCCTCTTCATAGCGGATGTCTTCCCATCCCAAGGCTTCCTGAAGGACCATCACGTGGTGATGGATGTTGATTCCCCGGCCGATTACGACCAGCCTGGCTTCCTCGCCTTCTCCCTCCAGAAAGGCCACACAGGCCTCGGGCTCGAGCGGGGCCTGATGAATGAGCTGGGTGCTGAACTCCGCTTCCACCACTGCCGCCGCCCCTTCCAGGGCAGCCTGGGCATCGCCCTTGATCTGCAGTTGCGTGGAGCACAAGTTCGGCTGCCCCTCATGCACCAACGGGGCGTTTTCGGCCAGGGCCTCGGCCGGCGTCCTTACGGCCGCCAGCGGCTCATAGCTGACCCGGACGGCATCGGCGCCGGCCAACGCTTCTGATCTGCTGTGAGCGACCACCAGGGCCACGGGGTCCCCCAGGACCTGCACTGTGCGGTCGCAAAGCACCGGCTGGTCGGGAACCAGATACTTGATCCGGTTGGTGCCTTTGATATCCTTGGCGGTCATGACTCCAACCACGCCGGGCATGGTCATCGCCGGCCCCGCCTCGATCCCCTTGATCCGGGCGTGGTGGTGGGGGCTGCGAACCACCGCCAAATGCAGTTCCCCTCTTAACGGAAGGTCGGCGGTGAACTGAGCCGTACCACATGCGCGCGCATAAGCGGTGGGACGCGGCATGGAAACACCGAGGACCCCTTGCGTCAGGTTTGGCTTTAGCTGGTCGGGTGAGCTCTCGCCTCTCAGAAACCTGCCAGCCAGCTGGACGGCCCCGATAATCTTGCGATAGCCGGTGCATCGGCAGAGATTGCGGCTCAAGGCCTTTTTTATCTCCGCTTCCGAAGGGTTGGGGTTCCGATCCAGCAGGGCCTTGGCGGCCATGATCATACCGGGAGTGCAGAAGCCGCATTGGACCGCCCCGGCCAGCACGAACGCTTCCTGAAGCAGGTGAGGGTTGTCGGGAGTGCCGAGGCCCTCGATGGTGATTACCTCCGCGCCATCGACGTCAGCCGCCTTTCTGAGACAGGAGCGCACGGCTTGACCGTTGAGGATGACGGTACAAGCCCCGCACTGTCCCTTGCGATCACAGGACTGTTTGGTCCCGGTCAGTCGCAAGTCCTCCCGCAGTACTTCGAGAAGCACGGTGTCCTCGCCCACCACCAGCTCGCGCCAAATGCCGTTCACATGGAGCCCGATTTTCCTCATAATATCTCCTCTCCCGAAAGCGATCTCGGCTGTGCCGTCTTGATGACCCCGTCTCGCTGCTCGGCGTGCCGGCAGAAGGGCTCGAGATCGAATCTTTGCCGCTCAATCTGCAACTCCTGCCGGCGGCGACGCTGCTAAAACAAATCGGATCAGAACAGTGGAAGACTAGCAGGGAGCCGCTTATTATGTCAAGTATGGCATATTGATACCATTGACTGCGTCCTGCCCCTGTGGTACTCAGTAAACTCTCTGCAATGCAACCCGTTCGAGCCATTACCGTATTCAGCATCACCGGCGAGCATCTGGAACGAGAGCGCCGTGCTTCGGCGGCGAGCGTGACGTACCGTCATCAGGGAATCGGGGAGTGCCTTACTGATCAACTTCAACGGTTAACAGGAGAGGAGTTTGTCATGAAAGGAAAGTGGTTGCCTGTCGTTGTCGCCTCATTGGCCGTGCTGTTGGCTTCCGGTTACGGGTACACGGCCGACAAGCCGATCAAACTCGGTTTCGTCTACATCATGTCGGGCCCTGCCGCCACCTATGGGCAATTTGCCAAGCAGGGCGCGGATTTGGCCATTGATGAGATCAACAAGGAAGGCGGCATCAATGGTCGAAAGGTCGAAGCGATATTCGAGGATGATACGGGTAAGTCGGACGTCGGGATTCGCCTTGTCCGCAAACTCGTTTACGAGAATGAGGTGGACGCGGTCATCGGCATAGACTCCAGTGGGGTCGCCGCGGCCGTCACGCCGGTGATGAAAGAACTGAAGACGCCCTTGATCATCACTCACGCCGCCGTTCCCGATGTTACGGGAAGCCTCTGTAATCGCTACACATTCAGGATCGACCTGAACATCAACCAGAATGTGGCCATGGCTGCTGCCATCGCCGCCGATCTGAAAGCGAAGACCTGGACCACGGTCGGGCCGGACTACTCTTTCGGCCACCAGTCCTGGGAATATTTTCAGAAGTACCTGTCGAAGAAGAAACCTGGTGTGACCTTCCTGCCGGATGCGGAGGCCGCTTTTCCGCCGCCGGCCACCACGGACTTTTCGGCCTTCATCACCAAGGTCATGAATTCCAAGGCTGACGGGGTTGTAATTTCGCTTTGGGGGGGCAATCTGATTGACTTTGTGCGGCAGGCTTCCGACATGGGATTCTTTGACGGCAAGCGCGAGGTACTCATGACCCTGGGAGCCGCCACCGAAGTGCTCACGGCCCTCAAGGACAAAATGCCGCTGGGGATTTGGGTAGGGACCCGCTACTGGTTCCAGGCCAACGACACCCCCATCAACAAGGCTTTTGTGGAGGCCTACAAGAAGCGGTTCGAGGTCTTTCCCTCGTACAATGCCCACGGCGCCTACGCTGCCGTGAAAGCTTATGCCGCTGCGGCCAGGAAGGCCGGCTCAACCGATAAGGAAAAGATTGTCGGTGCGCTGGAAGGGCTTTCCCTGGAGCTGCCCATCGGTCCGACCACCATCCGGGCGGAAGACCACCAAGCCATCAGTGACGGCACCTGGGGTCAGACCGCCGCGGACCCTGCCATACCCATCCGCATCCTCAAGCCGATGCGGCGCTTTGCTGGAAAGGACATCACCCCCTCGGTGGAAGAAACCGGCTGCAAGATGAAATAGGTGCGCCAGCGACTTCCGTTTCCTTTTGCAGCGAGGGATTATCTTGGAAGGTATCCTGGCCAACGTCCTCAACGGTTTGTCGTGGGGCATGCTCCTGTTCCTGATTTCGGTGGGTCTCACCACGGTATTTGGGGTCATGGGCGTGTTGAACTTTGCCCATGGCTCCCTCTTCATGCTGGGGGCCTACCTTTGCATGCAGTTCGTCCGCTGGCTGGGCTCCTTCTGGCTGGGACTGCTCCTCGGTCCGCCGCTGGTAGCGACGTTGGCGGTGGTCATCGAGCGGTTCCTGCTCAGACCCCTCTATGGCAGAGACGTGAGCTTCCAGCTCCTGCTCACCTTTGGCCTCATGCTCTTTCTGGATGACGGGGTAAGGCTCATTTGGGGGGCTGCCTATCATGTCGTCAATCCGCCCGAGATCCTCGCCGGGGTGGTCCCCTTCTTTTCACAGACCTACCCGGTGTATCGCATTTTCCTGGTTGTGCTGGGGCCGTTGGTGGGGGCGGCGCTCTGGGCCTTTTTCGCCTTCACCCGCTGGGGCAAGACCCTTCGGGCAGCGGCCATGGATCGTGAGATGGCTCAAATCATTGGGGTGCGAGTGCCCGTGATGTTCACTGCCGTCTTCGCCTTCGGTGCCTGGCTGGCCGCCCTCGGCGGGGCGTTGGCCGCTCCCCACCAGAGCGTCGGACCTGCCATGGGGGAGCACATCATTATCGAGAGTTTCATCGTGGTGGTCATCGGCGGCATGGGGAGCTTCCCCGGTGCTTTCGTCGGCGCCCTCATCCTGGGACTGCTGAGCTCTTTCGGGACGACTCTGGTGCCCGATGTCCAAATGGCCCTTCCTTACATGCTGTTGGCATTGGTCCTGTTGACTCGGCCCCGCGGGCTTTTTGGAGAGGACGTCTGAGATGCAACGCCTCCGGTTCGGCCCCCTGGTTACGGTGCTGGCGTTAGGCGCAGCGATCCTGGGAGCACCCTTCTACTTATCAATATACTGGGTGATCATCCTGACCGAGATCCTCATCATGAGCCTCTTCGCCATGAGTTTCAATCTCCTTTTCGGCTACACGGGACTGCTCTCTTTCGGCCAGGCCGGTTTTTTTGGAGCAGGGGCCTACCTGGCGGTGCTCACCCTCATCCACGGTCCCGCTTCGCTGTGGGTTGCTCTGCTTGCGGGGTTCCTCGGGGCCGCGGTCCTGGCGCTGGCAATCGGTTGGCTGTGCGTGCGGCGTGATGAGATCTACTTTGCGATTTTGACCCTCGGGTTCGGAATGATGCTCTTCACCGTGGCCCACAACTGGCGGTCCGTGACCGGGGGCAGTGACGGACTCGGCAATTTCACGCTGCCGGAACTCGGGGTCTTGGGGTGGAATATTTCCGTGTTTAACCCAAAGCATTTCTACTTTCTGGTGCTGTTCATCGTGGCGGTCGGGGTGGTGGTGCTTTTCCGGGTGGTACACTCGCCGTTTGGGTTGCTGCTGAAAGGGACCCGCGAGAACAGCATGCGGGTATCCTTTGTCGGCGCCAATGTCCGTTCGGTGCGCCTTTTCGCGTTCGTGACGGCCGGGGCGCTGGCCGGACTGGCGGGAGCACTGTTTGCCTTTTTCAACCGGATTGCCTCCCCCGAGATGGTGCACTGGGCCTTCTCCGGGAAAGCGGTGCTGATGACCATCCTCGGTGGTTCCGGCGTTTTCCTCGGGCCGGCCGTGGGGGCGGGCCTCTTCTTTGTGCTGGAACACTACATCACGGCCTACACCACTAATTGGCTGATCATTCTGGGGGCGATCCTGGTGGTTCTGGTGCTGCTTTTCCCCAAGGGCGTGCTGGGCAGTGTGCTGGAGTTTCGCACCCGTTTCAGAAAAGGACCGTGACCGATGCCCGGCCAAGCGATCCTGGAAGTGCGGAACCTCGGCCGCAGCTTCGGCCGATTTCAGGCGCTGAGCGATGTCTCACTTTCCCTGGAAAGAGGCAGATTGAGCGCGCTGATTGGCCCCAACGGGGCAGGCAAGACCACCTTTTACAATGTTGTTTCCGGCCGTTACCATCCGACTTCGGGCAAGGTCTTGTTTGAAGGTCGGGATATCAGTGGCTGGCCGAGCCACCGGCTGGTGAGCATGGGGCTGCTCCGGTCGTTTCAGATCACCAATATCTTCCCTGCCCTGACGGTCTTGGAGAATATCCTGGTGCCGCTTGTGGTCCACCACGGCTTGAGCTTTTCGTGTCTGGCAGCCATTGGGAAACGGCGGGATCTGGCGGAGGAAGCGGAGCAGATCCTGGCGCGGGTGGGGCTCACGGGTCGATCGCACACCATGGTCTCCACGTTGGCCTATGGCGATAAACGGCTGATCGAGATCGCCATGGTGCTTGCCCGGCGCCCGCGGCTGGTGCTGCTCGATGAGCCCACGGCGGGCATGAACCCGGCCGAGACGGACCGTATGATTGGCCTCATCCGGGAATTGGCGGAGAGTTCTGACACGACTTTTTTCATTACCGAACACGATATGAAGGTGGTTTTCTCGGTGGCGGAAAAGATCTTTGTCCTGAATCAGGGGAGCTTGCTGGCTGAGGGAAGCCCGGCCGAAATCCGGGAGAACTCCGAGGTAAAACGGGCCTATCTGGGAGGAAGCCTCGATGCTGCAGGTTTCTGACCTCCATGTTTACTATGGCGATAGTCATGTCCTCTGGGGCGTGTCACTGGAGGTGAGGCCCGGCGAGATTGTCTGCCTGCTGGGCCGCAATGGTGCGGGAAAATCCACCACCATGCGGGGCATTGTCGGAGTCAGTCCGCCAAAGTCGGGGAAGGTCCGGCTCAACGGGAAAGACCTGGCCGGGAAGCCGGCCTACGAAAACGTCCGGCGTGGGCTTGCCTTCGTACCCGAAGACCGCCGGATCTTCCCGAGGCTGACCGTGAACGAAAACCTCGAAGTGGCGGTCCTCCCGCCCCGGCAGGGATACCCGTCCTGGACCATCGACCGGATCTACCGCACCTTTCCCTTCCTTGCCGGTCTGAAGAGCCGCAAGGGCGGCAACCTGTCCGGCGGGGAGCAGCAGATGCTGGCCATTGCCCGGGCGCTCGTCGGCAATCCGCTGGTGCTCTTGCTCGATGAACCCTGCGAAGGCCTTGCGCCGGTCATCGTGGAAGAGCTCGCCCGCATCATCGTCGACCTCAAGGCTGACATGCCGATTCTTCTCACTGAACAAAACGCCCAGTTCGCCCTTGCCATCTCCGACCGGGGATATGTGATTGACAAGGGCGTGATTCGTTACCAAGGCTCCAAGGCGGATCTCATCTCCAACACGGAAGTTCAGTCCCGCTATCTCACCGTCTGATGGCCCGGGCAGCCCCGATGCCGCATCGCCTTTGCAACCGTTAACCAGTTGCGTTTCCAATTGACCCCATAATAGCCGAATGTCGTCCGACCCCACCGGTGCCACAGGGGAAAGATGGCTTGCAGGTACCTGGCGGCCATCTCTTGAGGCAGGCTTCCTGTGAGTAAAGATGACAAAGTGGATGGATTGTTGACGCTTGTCGTAACATGTGGTAGGCGTCACGGGTGAGTTCCTCCTCCTGCGGCGAGCTGTGGTGAAGGGATTTCCATGATCGAGTGGCCGCAAGATACCACGACAAGGGGAAGAAGGATGGTTGGAGGCAAGGTTACGGTTCTGCTTTGCGTGATTGCCCTGATCGGGTGTGGGTGCAGTGTGCCCGTGCTCAGGCAGGACCTCCCGGTTTCAAGTGATCCGCTCGGCGCCACCATCTATGCCGATGGGGAGGTTGTGGGGCAAACGCCCGCCACGGTCTCGCTGGCACGGAATCGTGATCACCTTCTCACCTTGGTCAAAGAGGATTACCGCCAGGTGGACGTAGCTGTCACAAGACAGTACCAATCCGACCGGGTGCTCATGAGAGCGGTTCAGATGGGTATGAATTCCGGGCACTTCTTTCATGAGGTGCGAATGGGGCTCAACCGCGGTTTCAACGCCGTTTCCGAGCAGGAGGCGTCGGGCGAAGCCTACATCCTGGTTCCTTCGGTGGTACAGGTGGAGCTTACTCCCCTCGCCGGCCTGCAGTCGGCTGTGATCGAGCCGTCAACGGATACCTCACAAACGGTCGGCGTCGGGGTCAATGCGGAGGCGCTTCCGGCGATCCTCGATGCGCTGTTCAAGTAAGGCATGGAGTCTGATTATGAAGAGCATCACAGCAGTGGTTTTGGGAATGATGATGATCTTGGGAACGGGCCGTATCGCTCCGGCCTTCGACCTTCCGGCGCTGGATCGGGTGACCGTCCAGATGGCACAGACGGAAGTGCATGCAATCCTTGGCCGACCGCATCAGGTGAGTGAAGTCGAAGATGGTCTCGAGCTGAATTTATACCGGTCGTCAAGCCTGGAGCCAATGCTGGGTACCGGCTGTATCTTTGGACATGACGAACGCCTGGTCGGCCAGTCTTTTGTTTTTGAAGGAGAGCTGGGCAGGCAGACGGTCGAACGGTTGCAGGAAATCGGGTTCACCCTCACCGATCAACAAGGCGATGCCTTTCGTCTTGTGGGGCAGGATGACGATACGGGGCGGCCGCTGATAGTCCATATCCTCCAGACGAACGGCCTGACCATTGTGATGACGTTCGATAAGGATTTCTATGAGCGGCGCGGCAAGTGGGCGAACTGAGCACCGCGAAGCCATCATCGGAACTCCTGAGCCATGCTGGTTGGTTTTGTCAACCTGCTGATATAACGAAATAATGCCGCCATCCAGAGGTATCTCCCCTTATCACTTGCGAGCCATCGCGAAGTGCAGAGTACCGGCCGCATATGGCGTCTGGAGTCGCCCAGGGACCGCCCCCAAATAGACATGCCAGTTCGCAGGGTGAGCTGTACCCACCCCGGTGGTGCTGCCTTGGGCCGCGACTGCTGAGGTGTCGGGCTTGCCAACATCAAGGGGTATATTATGCTTGTAGAAGCAGGCTCTGTGGAACAACTGCTGGAGGGTTATCCGGTAGTCGTGGAAATAACGGTGGCTTGGGGTGAGATGGACGCTCTAAGGCATGTGAACAATGTCGTCTACTTTCGCTATCTCGAAAACGCCCGCATCGCTTACCTGGAAAGGCTGAAGTTCTGGGAGTTCATGGAAAAAACCGGAATCGGGCCCATCCTGGCGTCGACCAGGTGCCGCTTCCTGGCCCCCTTGACCTACCCGGACCGGGTGTTGGTGGGCACCAGGGTGACCGAATTGGGCAAGGATCGCTTCGTTTTGCAGGACTGCCTGGTAAGTGAGCGGCTTCAAAGAGTTGTGGCCAGGGGTGAGTCGGTCCTGGTGTCCTACAACTATCGCGAGAACCGGAAAGTGCCCTTGCCGGAGGAGATGCGCAGGAACATTGCCGAGCTGGAGGGCTCCGTGGCAGTTCCCGGCTCGGGGCGGGCCATCTCAGGGAAGGAGGGATGAAGGATGCTGGAAGAGTTGATCCGCCGAAACCGAAGCTATCGAAGATTTCACCAGAACGTTCCCATCAGCGACGACACCTTGCGAGAGCTGGTCGGCTTGGCGCGCCTGACTCCATCGGGCGGGAACCGGCAGCCGTTGAAGTACGTCCTCTCCTGCCGCGCGTCGTCCAATGAGCTGATCTTTCGCCACCTCGCCTGGGCGGCCTATCTCAAGTCCTGGCCCGGTCCGGCTGAGGGGGAGCGGCCGACGGCCTACGTCATCCTGCTGGGCGATCAGACCCTTGCATCCTCCTTTGGGTACGATGCCGGAATCGCAGCCCAGAGCATCCTTCTGGGAGCAGTTGAAAAGGGCCTCGGCGGCTGCCTCATTGGGTCGGTCAACCGCGAAGGACTCAGGACCGCCCTCGCTCTGCCGGAACACCTGGAAATCCTGCTGGTGCTGGCCCTTGGCCAGCCGGCAGAAGAAGTGGTCATCGAACCATTGGGTGTGGACGGGAATTACGAATACTGGCGAGACCGGAAAGGGACTCACCATGTGCCCAAAAGGTCGCTTGACGAACTCATCCTCATGCAACTAACATAGCCCTGGCATTGGGTGAGCGAAGCCCTTGCAGCGAATACGAGCTGCTCACTGTGAAATAGCATCACCGTGATGGCCGAAGAGAGTGTGAGAGAAGCGGTTCCGGGTGTTGAGATGACGTTGTTGACCTGCGCTTTAGCTTTTGGATCCTGAGGAGGAATGATGATTACTGCTGACCAAGCACTGCAGAAACTGATGGAAGGAAATCAACGGTTCGTGGCCTATCAGATGAAGGGGCAAGAGCTCTGCGACCTGCCCACCCGCCAGGCCCTGCTCAAAGGGCAGAGCCCGTATGCGATCATTCTGTGCTGTTCGGACTCGAGGGTGCCCCCCGAGATCATCTTTGACCAGGGCATGGGCGAAATTTTTGTGGTCAGGGTGGCCGGCAACATCGCCGACCCCGTCGTACTGGGTAGCATTGAATACGCCGCCGAACATCTTGGCACTCCCCTCATGATGGTTCTAGGCCACAGCAAGTGCGGAGCCGTGACCGCGGCCGTGGGTGCCGAAGGTGAGGCGGAGGGCAATGTCGGCACGATTCTGGAAACGATCTTTCCCGCCGTCGACCTGGCAAAAAATGAGCTCAAGGGTAAAGGCAAGGAAGCCATCATCGAGGCGGCTACGGACCACAACGTCAACCTGGTTTGCCAGGCGCTGGTTGCTCAGTCCGGGATCATCAAGCACCTGGCGGATGCCGGTAAGCTCAAGATTGTAGGCGCCAAGTATGATCTTGAGGACGGAAAGGTGCGACTGTTCTAAGACCGGTGATTGCCGGCGACGGTTGCCGGCGATATGATTGAAAATGAATCTCGGATACCACGCGAGAATGACGGTGAGGCTCTCCTTGCGTCATTCCCGCGCTGGCAGCAGGCGAGGATACTGGGCCTCACCCAGTGAGAGGTTCCAAACCTTCCCGTTCCCCCAACTCGGGATCAGGCGCCGGCCTGAACCCCCCTCATCGTGTGGGCCGGGCACTCGGCATGGGGATTACCGGAGACTCTGAGATACTCGTCCAGCAGGGATGAGATCAGCTCCTTGACCGACATGATCCGATCGACCTTATAGGCATTGTCGCCCGCGAAGGCGAAGCCTTTCTTGAGCTTGCCTCTCTTGGCATTGAGCAGCGCCAGAGCGATACAATAGGGACTGTCCGTACAGTTGCAGGAACTGATGCAGTGGTAGGGGCAGGTGAAGGGCTTCCTTTTCCCTTCCTCCACATCCTTGATAAACTGGTTCTTGATGGCGCGTCCGGGAAGTCCCACCGGACTCTTGATGATCACCAGGTCTTCCTTCCGGGCCTCAACATAGGATTGCTTGAAGCCGATGTTGGCGTCACACTCGTGAGTGGCCACAAACCGGGTGGCCATCTGGACCCCGGCCGCCCCCAGCTGCATGAAATTGTGAATATCAGCCCCGGTGTAAACGCCACCGGCGGCGATTATGGGGATTTCGACGTTACGCTCTTCGCAAAAGGGCGCGACCGCCTCCACAACTTCGGGTACGAGCTTTTCCAGCCGGTATTCGGGAAGTTCCAGCTGATCGGGGCTAAAGCCCAGATGTCCGCCCGCCAGGGGCCCTTCCACAACAAAGGCATCCGGGAGCGTATTGAACCGTTGCAGCCATCGCTTGCAGATTGCCTTGGCGGCTCTTGCCGAGGAGATGATCGGCACCAGCTTGGTGTTGAAACCCTCTTTGAGGTACTTGGGCAAATCGAGCGGCAGACCGGCCCCGGAAAAGATAACGTCAATCCCTTCCTCGATGGAGGTCTTCACCAATTCCGCAAAATCCGTCAGGGCGACCATGATATTGACGCCTAGGATTCCTTTGGTGGCCTCTCTGGCCTTCCTGATTTCCCGTCGCAAAACCCGGAGGTTGGCCTCCGTGAAGTTGGAACGGGCATCGGGTTCGTGGAAGCCGATCCCCGCAGTCGCAATCACCCCAACCCCCCCCTCATTGGCAACGGCTGAAGCCAATCCGGACAGGGAGATGCCGATGCCCATCCCCCCCTGGATAATGGGAATCTTCGCAACCAGATCTCTGATGGTCAATTTGGGAATAGTCAAGGCGCCAGCTCCGAATTGTATGGTTTCATAGTCAACAGAAGGTATGGAACCCCTCTCACCAAGCCGTGAGTCCTAACACAAATAGCAGGCATCCTCTCTTTAACCGGTTTTTTTGCTCTTGCCAAGAATTTGCTGCATGGAGACGGTTTTGGCGAGGGCGGGTTCGAGGGGCCTGTGAACGCCCAAGGGACGCACTTCTGTCCTGAAACAGGTCGTCCGTCGTGGTGAGAAACGGCGCCTGGTTCCGGGAAAGCGCTCCGGCAACGGGACGAAAGCCGAACCCGGCAGGCACTCCCCTGGTGAGGTGGGCAAGGGCGTTTTCTTGCCCACCGGCAGGGTGAAGCCTTTTTCCCCGGTGGGCGAGGGATTGCCCCCTGCCCACTTTCCGGAAAGGTGTCTACGGTTTTTCGACGAGAATGGCGAGAGCCTCGGTAAAACGAATGTAAACCTCGTCGCCCTTCTTCACCTCATGGAAGTTGGCAACGTTTTTGCCGACCTTCAGGGTCTTCTTCTTGCCGTCCGGTCCCTTGAGGGTCACCGTCCGCTTCTTTTGGTTGACGGATTCGATCTTGGCTGTAACCACCTTGGTGTCTGTTACCACAACCCCGGGTTTGGCTCCCTTGGGCGCCAGGGTAACGGTGGTGGTCTCCTCCCCGCTGGGTGGGGCATCGGATTTCTTGACAAAGACCGCAAGTTCTTCCAGGAAGGTGGCCTTGACCAGATCCCCCACCTTGATTTGGTCGAAGTTTCTGACTTCCGGCCCCGCCTTCAGGGTCCTCGTCTGGCCTTCAGGACCTTTGAGGGTCACGGTGCGGTTCGCCGCGTCGATGGCGTCCACCGTGGCCGTCATCTCGGTCGCGGCCACCACCACCGCTCCCGGTTCACCGGCCTGCTTCTTCGCTGCCTTGGCTTTCGGCTCCGCCGCCCACAGCGGCTGCCAGGCCACGGTGGCCAGAAACAATGCCACTACTGCCAATGACCAACCTCTTTTCATAAACCTCCTCCTGTCATTTTGAATGATTACAAGTGAACTCCCGGGCCCGCCCCGGGACATTGAAGCCCTCGTGTCAACGCTCTCGGTGCAACCTGATCATCAACGCAATGCTCCCCGGGATGGCCGAAGTACTTACGCGAGCGACAAGCCGCAGTCTAACCCTTGCGGTTTTTCGGTGGTGGCCGAGGTGGCCCTGGGTGATCGTTCCATCCTTGTGAGCCGCCGGATTGGAACCAGCTGCTGTCCCTTCCGATTCCGGCCCACTGGGTCGGAGCCCGTGTCAATTACAAAGTTGTCCTTCACTAACCGTATTTGCCGCCGGTTGTCAAGATTGATTGAGCGACGTCGGGAGAATCTCCCTTGACACCGGAGGCAGAGGTGTGTTACGGCTTGCTGCCAGGAAGGTAGAAGGGGATCTCGGTGGCGGGAGGCTGCGATCGAGCCGGATGGTAGAAAGCAGACGCAAGAGGGTAAGGATGAAGGGCAGGAGCCTGGTTACGAATCGCCTGTTTTGGTGCTGGCGGGCTTGATGTGAGCCTGCCCACACCAGAAGCCGGGCGATAGCGACCGGGCGAGCCGTGGGTGAGGAGGGACTTCCCCCATGGCTTGAACCACACATATTGAGCATCAGGAAAAGCCATGGAGGTTACCTCCATGGCTTTTTTTTGTGCGTTCCTATTTCAAGGAGAGGCGATGGAACCGATCAAGATTTTGTTGGACGAAAGTGAGATGCCGCGGCAATGGTACAATATTCAGGCGGACCTGCCGACCCCCCTGAAGCCGCCCCTGCACCCGGGAACCGGCAAACCGATCGCGCCGGAAGACTTGGCGCCGGTGTTCCCCATGAACCTGATCGAACAGGAAGTATCGTCCGACCGGTGGATCGACATTCCCGAACCGGTCCTCGAGAAGTACTGTCTCTGGCGACCGTCACCGCTGTGCCGGGCGAAGGAATTCGAAAAGCTGCTCGATGCCCCGGTGAAAATCTTCTACAAAAATGAAGGGTACAGCCCTCCAGGCTCGCACAAACCCAACACGGCCGTGCCGCAGGCATACTACAACAAAGTCTTCGGGATCAAACGACTCGCCACGGAAACCGGTGCCGGCCAGTGGGGAAGCGCCCTCAGCATGGCGTGCCGGATGTTTGGCCTGCAATGCCGGGTCTTCATGGTGAAGGTGAGCTTCGAACAGAAACCCTACCGGCGGCTGATGATGATGACCTGGGGGGCGGAGTGCATCGCCAGCCCCAGCGACAAGACCGCCGCGGGCCGAAAAATCCTGGCGGATTTCCCCGATTCACCGGGCAGTCTCGGCATCGCCATCAGTGAGGCCATCGAGGACGCGGTTGGTGATCCCCTGGCCCGCTATTCCCTCGGGAGCGTTCTCAATCATGTGCTGCTTCACCAGACGATCATCGGTCTCGAAGCTCACCAGCAGATGGCAAAGATTGGACTCTACCCGGATGTGGTGCTGGGGTGTGCCGGCGGCGGCAGTAATTTTGCCGGCATCAGCCTGCCCTTTGTGCGGGACAAGATCCACGGCAGGAAGGTTACCGTTGTGGCCGCCGAACCGACTTCCTGCCCGACCCTCACCCGCGGTCCCTTCGCCTATGATTTTGGCGATACCGCTATGACCACTCCGCTCCTGCCCATGTATACCCTGGGGCACGATTTCATCCCGGAGCCCATTCATGCCGGCGGTCTCAGATATCACGGTATGGCACCGGTGGTAAGCCATCTGGTGAAGGAGGGGCTCGTTGAAGCCAGGGCCTACGATCAGATCGAAACCTTCACGGCCGGTGTGAAATGGGCCAGGACGGAAGGCTTCATTCCTGCGCCCGAAACCAATCACGTGATTGCGGCGGTGGTCCAGGAGGCCCTGCGCGCCAAAGAGGAAGGCCGGGAAAAGGTCATTCTCTTCAGCTGGAGCGGCCATGGCCTGGTGGATCTGGCTGCTTATGACGCCTTCCTGTCGGGGCAGCTCACCCCTTACAAGCTTCCCGAGGAAGAAATCAAGCGGGCGCTGGAATCCATTGCCAACTTCCCGAAGCCCTAATAGGGCGCCACCCAAATGAGTGCCCGCTCTCCTTTCAAGTCGATGGAGCATTGGGAGTAATCGCGCGTGATGACAGCAAGCCCTGAAATGTCCGACCGTGAGAAGACCGCTCACGACCAGCTGGTGATTCGCTGTCCCAGGCTTGGTGGCCAGGTAACCTTCGGCTACTGCCGCCGAGAAGGAGGAGACCTTCCCTGCCATCGCACCATCCTGTGCTGGCAGGGTCGCTTTCCGGTGGAAGCCTTTCTTAAATCCATGCTGCGGAAAGAGGATTGGGAGCGCTGGAAGGGGGAAGGCCCAAAAGCAAAGATGGTCACTCTGCTGGAGTTGATCGAAGCAGCGAAAGTGCGCCTGCAGGGTGAGGAGGATTTGACTCGAGACCATGAAGGAAAAGAGCCATGAAATGGACCAGATTCGGTAAGATCGTTGCCCTGATGATCGTCCTTTCCGGTTTGCCCATGCCCCATGGTCCCGGAGACCCCGGGACTGCGGCAGCCTATGATCTACCAGGGCTGAACCTGGGCTTGACGAGTTTTCTCGATGGAGGACCGCCTGCCGGTCCGGGGTTTTATTTCACTCAGTATTTCAATTACTACCATGCCAGCAGGCTCGCCGACGGCAACGGGGAGAGAGCTTTGCCCTCCTTTGCCGGCGAGACCCTGAACGTCTATCTCTTCCTCTCGCAATTCATCTATCAATCCAATCACGATGTGCTGCTGGGCGGCAAGTGGGGGCTCGACTTCATCATCCCAGTGGTTGTGACGGACCTCTCGTACAACACCCCTGGCCCCTTTCCCCAGGACAACGGCGCCGGGCTTGGCGATATCCTGGTGGGGCCGTTTCTGCAGTGGGACCCGGTCCCCCTCGGTGGCACCGGCCCTCTGTTCATGCACCGGTTTGAGCTGCAGATGCTCTTCCCGACCGGGAAATATGACCACGACCGGGAAATCAATCCCGGCAGTAACTTCTTTTCCTTTGATCCCTACTGGGCGGCCACCATTTTCATTACCCCCAGGTGGGAATTCTCCACCCGGGTTCATTACCTCTGGAACACGCGGAATAACGATCCCAACCGTTCCTATATCAACGCCGACGGCACACCAGCGGGCAGTACCCTGGCAGGCCAGGCCGTCCATCTCAATTTCGCCAGTTCCTACGAGGTCGTCGAAAAGATGCTCCACGTGGGGGTGAACGGTTATTACCTGAAACAGACCACGGATACCCATGTTGATGGTGAGAGTATCGCCGGCAGTAAGGAACAGGTGTTCGGCATCGGTCCCGGACTGGTCTTCCATTGGTCGCAAGACACTCATTTCTTTGTGAATGTCTATTTTGAGACAGCAGCGGAAAACCGGCCCGAGGGACAGCGTTACAATTTCCGGCTGGTCCATCACTTTTGATCGGATTCCAGGCACTCCTGTCGATTGTGGCGTGGTCACAAAACCGATATGGTCGAGTCGGGGGAGACAAAGGGACTGGAAATGAAAGACTTGCCCCACGAAGGGCACGAAGCGCACGAAGCCCACGATATCATCTCTTCGGGTTGCTTCGTGTGCCTTCGTGGATGAAGAAGGCTCCAATACCGAATGGTCAGCAGGCCCCCAGGAAGGGAATGATTCCCACATCCGCCATGGTTCTCAGGCCCGGCGCGGCGTTCACCAGCGGGGGGATGGCATTGACCAGGATGGCACAGGTGGCGATATCGCCGTTGATCCCGCCCTTGATGGCCAGTTCGACGTGGGGTGAGCCTTCGAGAATGATCCGATCCCGCGGGTTGGGTTCACCGACGGTGGCCTGGAATATCAGATTGATGACCTCGCGCCCCTGGGCAAAAGCCTGCCCGATCTGCCGAACCCCGGTCACGAATCCCGGTTCGATGGTGAGAGCCGACGTGGTGATGCGCTCGGTGGCGATCACCGGGGCAATGCTGTCAGTGGCTCTCTCCAGACACCAGCCAAGGCCATGGGCAATCATGTGCATCGATTCGGGCAGCCCCACGTGGCGGAGGACTCCCTCAGCGACTCTGGTGTTGAACTCGTCGACGGTGAGTCCGGCGCCGATCTTTTTCTGAAAGGGAATCCGGCGGAACTGGGCGTTCTGAATGCGCTCGACGATGACCTTGCGGACCTCGCGACAGACCCCGGAAACCACCAGCGGCAAGAAATCCATGAGGAACCCTGGATTGACGCCGGTGGAGAGGACCGAGACACCGTTTTCCCTGGCAGCCCGGTCGAGATCGGCAGCGATTTCCGGTTGACTGAACCAGGGGAAAGTCAGCTCTTCACAACTGGAAACGACGTTCTTGCCGCTGGCCACGATCTGGAGCACCTGCGGATGGATCTTCTCCAGGCTCGACGCCGTGGTCAGGACCACCACCTCGGCTTCCAATTCTGCGAGAGCCTCAGCCGGATCGCCACGGACCACCACCCCCAGGGGCTCGGTGAACCCCGCCAGGTGGCCGAGGTCGGCGCCGATCTTGCGTGGATCGGCATCGATGGCACCAACGATTTCGAGAGACTGCTTTTCCAACAGATACTCCACGGTGCGCAGGCCGATGGGGCCAACGCCAAACTGGATGACGCGGATCTTTTCGTGCATGGGACCACTCCTTTGCAGGCCGGCATTTCAAGATAAAAGCGCGCCCATCTTGCCTGATTTCCGGGGAAGAGGCAATACGCGACCCCGAGACCTGGCGGTACAGCTCCTGTTCGAAGATGCCAGCAAGAACGGCTTCAAGGACCCAACGCACGCCTCCTTCGCCACGGTTTATGGTGACCATGGGCGGATGAAACCCGATATTACCCAGCGGTCTTGGATGTGAGCTGGTTCGAAGAGAAGGGCAATTGGGCCATGTTGAGCAGCTTTGGCATGATCGAGTCAGCATGTGAGGTCGATGGGTATGTCACATTCGAAACCCGGTACCGTATCTCGATTTTTCCCAGTGGTTCAAAGCGATTTGCCGAGGTGGGACGCGTCCATTGGGCTGCAACGGAAAGATCCTGCGCCTCGTTTGATTTCACGCGATGGGTCCCAGCGCCCACCAAGGCGCGGGTAGGGCCGGGATGGGCCGAGCAGCTGGACAGGTGCAGCCTGCTGGCCCGACCCTCAGCGAGTGTCACGCCGTCGCCGGTTCACGCGCAGGGCCTTTCGGATTGCGTCGCCGCTGAACAAAGTACACGCCCAGCATGATCACGAATCCGGCAATCGAGGTGATATGCTCGTGAAACAACAGGCAACCTGCAGCGACCGCAATGGCGAGCCGCTCCGGTAATGTCGATTTGTCACGCAGATATCCGATGATCGTAGATCCGAGTGCGACCACGCCGATCAACACGGTAGCGAAGACGGTGCAGAATTCGAAGAAATCGAAGGGCACTTTCGGGTCGAGGAGGTGTGGCAGCCACAGGATAATCGGGGAATAGACGAACGCAAAGGGAACGTAAAACTGTGCCATGCACAGCGAAAACGCCGTAAATCCGGTCTTGAAGGGATCAGCACCTGAAATCCCCGAAGCGGCATAGGCAGCAAGAGCCACCGGCGGCGTTACGTCGGCCAGCACCGCGTAGAACAGCACAAACATGTGGGAGGCCAGGGGGGGGATCCCCCAGTGCAGCAGGGCCGGTGCGGCAATCATGGATGCGATAATGTACTGCGCCGTCGTCGGAATTCCCATGCCGAGGATGAAGCATGCGACGGCCGTGAAAACCAGGGTAAAAAAGAGCGTAACCTCATCCAGGACCAGAAGCCCCATGAAATCCCCGCTCATCAGCAGCACCGAGACGGTCTGGGCCAACTCGATCACCGCAGCGGCGAACTTCAAGCCGAGCCCGGTCAGCGTGGTCGCCCCCACGATGAACCCGACGCAGGCGCAGGCGGCGCCGATGGCGAGAGCGTTCTTGGTGCCCCACTCGAGGGTGTTGAGAATTTCGTTGAAGTGCATCTTGCTTTCTTTGTAGAAGATGCCAACCAGCACAACCGCCAGGTTCGCCGCCAAGGCGGCATCGTCGGAGGTCTTTCCCGCCGCCAGCATTCCCGCCAGCAAGAGCAGGGTGGCAATGCCGAACCCCCAGGATTTGCGGTCGGTCATGCGATAGGTGATCCCCAACCCGACCAGGGCCAGGGCACACCAGAGAACGGCGGAAAAGACCGAGTGGGTGAGGGGGTTGATCCAGAGCAGCACACAGGGCACCGACAGCAGGATAGTGACCAGCAGGGGCGCCGTGCGTTGATGGATCTGCCCGATGGCGACGGAGACAATGATCCCCCAGTAGGCGGCCAGAAACGGGCTCGTCCCGGAGATCAGCAGCCACACGATCATGACCAGTGGGAGGATCAGGAGACCCCGCTCTTTGAGCACCTCCTTGACGCGCGGCAGCGATTCGCGCGGCAGCCCGTAAAGCCCCTGTTTCAGCGCCTGGAAGTGCACCATGGTGCCGACGGCGAAAAAGTGCATGAACGAGGGGACGATGGCACAGGCGGCGATCTTGATATAGGGGATGGACAGGAACTCCGCCATGATAAAGGCCGCTGCCCCCATGATCGGGGGCATGAGCTGGCCGCCCGTGGAGGCGGATGCCTCCACCGCCCCAGCGAACCGGGGTTTGTACCCCACTCTTATCATGAGCGGAATGGTGAAGGAGCCGGTGGTGACCGTGTTGGCGATTGAGCTGCCGCTGATGGAACCGAGCATACCGCTGGCAATGACCGAGACTTTCGCCGGTCCGCCTACCGTGCCCCCGGCCAGGGCCATGGCCAGATCGATGAAGAGCTGGCCCAAGCCGGTCTTGGAGATGAAGATCCCGAAGAGAACGAAATGGAAGACAAAGGTGGCCACTACCCCGAGAGGAATGCCGAAAATTCCCTCGGTGCCCAGGTACATGTGTTCGATGATCCGTTCGATGGAATAGCCGCGATGGGCAAAAAAACTGAGCCCGGGGACATCGAGAAAATATGGACCCAGGTAGCAGTTGATCAAAACTGCAAACGCGATGATCGCCAGGGGCGGGCCGATGCTGCGCCTGGTGCCTTCCAGGACCAGAAGGATGGCGAGGGCGCCGACGATCAGGTCGACCTCGTTCGGCATCCCGGCCCGAACGACCAAGGCATTGTACTCCAGAAAAATGAACACCGACACGGCGGAGGCCAGCAAGGCGAAGAAGACATCGAAATACGGCACCCCATTCTGCATGAAATCAAAGCCTCTGCGGGTGAAAATGCCGTAGAATACCTGAACCCACTGCACGACAAACAGAAGCAGGATGCAGCAGAAAGTGACAAACAGAAACAGGCTCCAGAAGAGGAGGGTCTTGTTGGGGTCCCGGAAGACGCCCCCGAATTCGATGGCGCTTTGAGCGGCGTTCAGGCCCCAGACCAGCCCGGTGATCATGATCGTATAGAACACGGCATCCAGATAAAGAAAGACCCGGTTTTTGAGCAGCTCGCGCCGTTTGAAATAGAATATGACAGCATAGGCGATGACCGCGCAAAGAACCGACCCTGGAGCCGAAAGATGCCAGAGCTCGCGTGCCATGGCGGTGACGAGCGAGGTCCCGATTGCGGCGTATACCAAGTCGAACACGAGGTGCTTGGCCTCGGTGGCATGTTCCTTGCGCATGGAGTAGAGAAAAAACACCAGCGGCAGGACGAACGCGAGATGAAATGAGCGGTGCCGCCATTCCTGCAGAACGCCGAAACCGGCGGTGTAGATGTGGAAAAGGGATAACACCACAGTCATCGCAAAGGTGAGTTTCAGCGTGATATTGCTGACCTTGCGGAACCGGACCTCCGGGTCGTACTTGGAGATCTTCTCCATGTCCTCGGTCAGCACTTTCCGGACCTGAACGTCTTGAGCAGCCCCCATGGCAAGCAATTCCTCAGGTGAAAAAGAGTTCAAGCCTCATCAGCGCAAACGCCACCAGTCTTGCAGGTCTCACACCTATTTGCAGCAGCGTGTCGCCCGCCAGGGCAGCGAGCGGCATTTCCCTGCTGTCACCGATTTTCAGGGTATTGCCGTGCTCTGCCGCCACCCACTGGTAGATGACCGGAATGACGCGGTGCATGTTGGATATGGTGAAATGGTCCTCCTCGCGGGCAAAGACCTCCTGGCCGAAGGCGGCATATGGCAGCCCGGTTCGACTGGACCAGAATGCCGTTTTGTAAAGGACCATCCGGTAGTGACCGTCGATGTGCAGATAGTCCCAGACCGGGCAGTTTTCTACGGAGTGGATAAAACCGAGCGCAAAACGAAACCCGGGCTGCACGGCTTGGACATAAACCAAACGATCCTGACGTACGGCCCGGATTTCAAACAGGTGAACCGGCAATAGCCCCACGGACAACAACACCAGCACCAGGCATGCTGCAAGCCATTGCTTCATGGGCACCCCGGGCCCACGGTCCCTGCCTGGGGCCCGGCTTTTCCTCATCAGAAGGAGTACCCCCCTATTTGACCATGCCCTTTTCGCGATAGTACTTCTCTGCACCGGGGTGCAGCGGGATGGCCATACCGCTCAGGGCGGTCGCCAAGGTGACATCCTTGCCTTTGGCGTGCGCGGTAGCCATGATCTCGTTGGCCGGCGGGGCTGGGGCGGGCTTGCCGTCCTTCTCCTGGAGCACATACTGCCCCGGTTCCCACAGGGCCTTGGTCAACGCATAGACCACGTCCTCTGGCACATCCAGGTCGCAGACCCATTGAGCCATGACGGCCACGGTCTGCACGGGCTGGTCGATCCCCGGGTAGGTATTGGCCGGGATCGTCACCTTGGCGTAGAACGGCCAGGTGTCGGTAATTTTTTTGACCAGGTCGTCCTCCATGTTCACGATGCTGATGGGGGTGCTGGAGGCGAGTTCCATGACCGCCGAGGTGGGAATGCCAGCGGTGATGAACCCCGCGTCGGCCTGATTGTCTTGCATGCGCTGCGAAATGCCGCTGAAACTAAGCCAATCGAGGCTGCCGAAATCGGCGAAGCTCATTCCGGCGGACTTCATGATGTTCTCGGCGTCCACAGCCGTTCCGCTGCCGCGGTCACCGGGGACGACGCTCTTGCCTTTCAGGTCCTTTACACTCTTGATCCCGACCGTCTTGCGAGCGACGATCTGGATCACCTCCGGGTAGAGCGAGGCGATCCCACGCACGTTCTTCACCGGTTTGTCCTTGAACTGGTCCAGGCCGTTGAAGGCCTGATAGGCTGTGTTGTTCTGAACGAACGCCGATTCAATGCTGTGGGACCGGATCAGATTAAGGTTGGCGGTAGAGGCATTGCCTGACTGAGCGGTCACGACGATTTCCGGCACCTTGGAGCCCAGTGCCTGGGCCAGCACACCACCCAAGGGATAGTAGGTCCCCCCCGTGCCGCCCGTGGCAATGACAAAAAAACGCTTGGCCCCCGTTGCAGTTCCGGCAAAGGCCACCGCCACAATAGCCAAGGCAAGAGTCAACACCAGCAATCGTCTCTTCTTCATCGCGCTTCTCTCCTTTTACGGTATGGTTGAAGGGAAAAGTGCTCGACGAACTTGATTCTCGACGAGCTCCATCGCTGCGGGTTGTACGTCCACAGATGTAGACTTGCCATGCCATCAATGGCGATCGCACTCAATTCGCATGCGGTGCTTGGACGCGTCCATACGCAAGATATAGATTTTTAAACAGATATACTTGATAGACCAAGGTGCGATCCAATGTCAACCACAAATCGGGTGAGGCTCTTGCAGAACTCTAAAGTCGCGTCCCCTGGACATGATGACGCATTTCGTCACTCCGGCAGGAGTCCCGGGGACCGGCGAAAATCTGAATTCCCGCCTCCAGTGCGCGGCTACAAGACGCCAGGCTTTCTTGCCGGTGCCGAAGTGTCATCGTGAAAGCCTATGGTCTCAGAGCTGAGCCATAAAAAATACCGATTTGCCAGAGCTCCAGTTTGGTTCTATTGAAGGGCTGGTCTTCAGGGTGAGCAGGATTTCCAAGTGGTGGGAACAAGACACTGAACCGGTCCTCCGACCGACAATGGCAACTGGAAATCAAGGCTTGGAGCAGGAAGTGGCTCGATCCGGGTCGGTCCCTGGGCTCCGACAGCCGCTTCCGAGGTGTGCAAGGGGAGGTTTCTGCGATGGCAACCGCATATGACAGCATGTGGGAAAAGTTGAATCTGGACCTCGATGCCCATGCCGGGCTCCTCGAAGTCCTCGGTAAGTTCTATGGAGATATCTATCTCAGCCAGTCGGGGCGACTGCGAGGGATGGAATACCTCGATTTTGTGCTCTCGGAAGTCCACGGCCTGCGCATCAAGGAACTCCAGGACGGAAGGATGGTCATCGGTCCCTTTTACAGCATGGAGGACGTGGAACAGCTCAAAACCCGCGTCGAAGCCTTTGTGGAAATGGTGCGTTGAGGTGGCGGTTGAAGGCGTTTCCCCCAGTGGTGTTCTTAAATAGTCAGGGAATTCCTATGCCCGGTTGCCGGTTGGATGAATGGGGTTGCACGAGGTTGGGGGCACACCCCTCCGGCCCAACCAGGACCATCAGGGAAAGGAGGTGATGGAAGCGGTTGCAGACGCGGCCGGCTGAAGCCCAGGGTCGAAGGGATGGGTTTACCGGCCGCAACGAGGAGGCGCAACGCTGCGTTTCATTTGGAAGCTCTCATTGATGACCTGATCGTTGCAGTGGGAATCAGAAGGAGGTTTTATGTTCAAGCACCTTGTTGGCATTTTTTTGTTGTTGTCTGTGGCTCTGTTCAATGGGTCCTGCCTGGCTGAAACTGGCTATACCACTCTTGAGAGTGATTCCTCCAGTTCCTTGACTGCTGCGGTCCAGAATCCGTACCTGGCGGTTCCGACTGCGGTGAAGAACATGTACCATCCCACCCGTTTTCCGGACATTCATGTGCTCACACAACCCCACTGCCTTTTCACCAGCCGCTCGGAATATGCCAAGATCCTCGCCGGCCAGAAGCCAGGCACGGTTGCCAGTCATGGCTCACTCTGGAACTATGATTCCGACATTCCCATCATTTTTTATGGTAAGGGCATCAAGGATGGCTACCTTGGGGGCGAAGCCGATATCGTCGATATTGCACCAACCCTGGCCTATCTGGCAGGCGTCCAGCGTCCGGCGGCAGCAGTTGGCCGCATCCTGACAGAGATCATCAAACCCGAAGCGGCATTCTGGGACCAGAGCCAGCGCCCCAAGGTGCTCGTACTCTTCAGTCTCGATCAGTGCCGCAGTGACCATTTGCGGACCTTCGGTAACGCCTTCTCCTTCCTCAACAGCAGCATCATTGCCGATGGGGCCATCTTTGCGCAGGGGCATACGAGCAATGCCAAAACGGAAACGGCCGTTGCCCACAATTCGGTGGGTACCGGCACCATCGCCGGTCTGCATGGTATTGTGGGCAATAACGTAATGATGCCCGACGGAAGTTATCCGCTTGCCATCGACGACGGCAACGCTGGTCCGAACAACGGGCATGGTGACCTGAGTCCTCATAATCAACTGGTTCCGACGTTGGCCGATGAACTGGATCGCCGCTATCTCAACCGGAGTGTGGTGATCTCGTCGTCGAGCTATGGACGGGCGGCCGTTGGGGTTGCTGGCCATGGCGCCTATTATAAAGATGGCGATCATGCCTATGCCGGAGCCGACAAGGACATCGTTTTCATCACCAACTGGTATTCAGGGGTGCCTTACACGAACACGGACTTCTACAGGCTGCCGGACTACCTGAACGCCAACAACAATCCGCTCATTCCCGCCAAAGAGTGGCTGAAAAAGTATTACGGGCTCGATATCGAGACCACACCATGGAGCCATGACCTAGTCCTGAAAGACAAGAGTCCCTTCTCCGTCAACAACAAGGCCATCGGCCACGCCAAGGCAGCCTTCCCGTGGGGTGAGAAATACACCTTCAGCTATCCCATCATCAAGGCAGGCCTGGCTGAACCCGACAAACTGCAGCGCTATCAGGACTACCAGGCTGGCGTGACCGTCCTGTCAGACAAATACAGTGAAACGGTCAAGACCCCCTTCTTCGATCTCTGGAACTTCGATCTCAACCTGCTGTCCATGAAGAAAGAAAAGGTTGGCAAGGACAACATTCCCGACCTGGTCTTCTTCCATCTCAAGAGCATGGATGCGGTCGGGCACCGCTACGGCATCTACTCCGGCGAGGTTTATAATTATATGTTTTTCGCCGACTACATGATCGAAAAAGTCATCCGGTGGTTGGACAAGCAGGTGGGCAAGGGTAACTACACTGTGGTCTTCTTCGGTGATCACGGGGGTACCAATGTCATTACCAATGGCCAGTGGATCGTTAACGAGGACGTAAAGGAGGTTCTCGAAGCCGAGTTCGGGGCAGGCATTGTCAAACGCCAGGGTAACGACCAGTTTTGGCTGGATCAGGAAGTCCTGCAGGGCAGTGGGAGGACCAACGAGGATGTGGCGCGCTGGATGGAGAGCCAATTCAAATGGTTGATTCGCGCCTATACCAAAGGCGAAGTCGAGGCGGCCGGTCAGTGCAATTGAAACGTTGATGGCACATAAGGTACCATCTTATGCCACAAGAGCACGAAGGCCCTGAAGGGCGGTCTTCGTGCCTCTTTGTGGATCAAGCAAGGAGAACTGGAATGAAAGACGGCAGGATGAAAAGTTATGGCATGGCATGTTTGGTTTTCCTGGCGATCCTCTGTTGCTCATCATGGTTTGGCACGGCCTCGGCAGCAGCTCTGGACAGTTTTGCGGGGCTGGAAGGCACCATTGATATAGCTGGCGGCACTGCCCACATTCCGGTGATGAACGATGCGGCCAAGGCCATCATGACCTTCAACCCGAAAATCCGCATCACCGTCGAAGGCGGTGGCTCGGGGGTTGGGGTCCAGAAGGTCGGCGAAGGTCTCGTCAGTATTGGCAACACGGGGCGGGCCTTGTCAGAAGCAGAGATTGCCAAGTATGGGCTCAAGAGCTATCCTTTCGCCGTGGATGGGGTAGCGGTGGTCATCAATCCGGGCAATCCGGTGATGGGGTTGTCAGGGCAGCAGGTTCAGGAGATTTTTGCCGGCAAGATCGCCAACTGGAAGGAAGTGGGCGGGAAAGACGCCGCCATTCATCTTTTTACCCGCGATGAAGCGAGTGGCACGCGCGAGGTATTCTGGGAAAAGGCCCTTAAGAAGGGGACCATTGCCGCTAACGCCAATGTGGTGCCTTCCAACGGCGCCATGAAAGGGGCCATCGCTCAGGATAAGGACGCCATCGGCTATGCCGGTATCGGCCATGTGGACCAGACCGTGAAAGGGGTCGTCCTGGACGGGGTGGTAGCATCCCAAAACAACGCCATGAACGGTAGCTATCCGGTAGTGCGCAAGCTCTACATGAACACCAAGGGTGAACCATCAAAACTCGTGAAAGCCTTCATCGATTATATCCTGGGGCCGGAGGGGGCAAAGCTCATCGCCAAGGCCGGCTATTTACCTTTGAAGTGAAGGTTGACAAGCAAAGGGTGAGGAGAGGGGAACAGGGTAGATGGGGTGCTGCTTGTGAAGGGTGATTTTCGCTGGAAGTGAAATCCGAGAAATGGATTGAACGGGTGCTTCAGAGCGCGGCAGCGGTTTCAGGGGTGGCCATTGCGGCGATTCTGATTCTGCTCGCTTATTTCTGTCTGCCGCTGCTGACTTCCCAGGGGCTGGCAACCGTCTTCTCGCGGCAATGGCAGCCTTTCGGGGGGCAGTTTGGCATTCTGCCCATGGTTGTTGGGTCGCTGACCTTGGCGTGCCTCGCGTTGCTCCTTGCCCTGCCGCTTGCTGTGGGGATCTGCACCTTATTGCACGTGCTTGGTCGTGGTTTTCTCGCCCGCCTGGTTCTGGCTTTCGTCCACTTTATGACCAGCATCCCCACGGTGATATATGGTTTTGTATCGGTGTTCCTGCTGGTGCCGCGGTTGCGGGAATGGGTTGCGGCCGGAAGCGGATTTTCGCTGCTGGCTGCGGTGCTGACCTTGAGCCTGCTCATTCTCCCGACCATCACCCTGATCCTCCAGGCCCGCCTGGCGCAACTCGATCCCGCACTCAACCTGGCGGCGGAAGCCATGGGATTCACCAGGGTCCAACAGGTGCGCTGCGTGCTGCTCCCGGCGGCGGCCCGCGGGGTCGCTGTTGCTGCCGTCCTTGGCTTCGGTAGGGCCGTCGGCGATACCCTGGTTTCTCTTATGGTGGCTGGCAATGCCGCCCAGTTTCCCGATTCCCTGGTTGCCTCCATTCGGACACTCACTGCTCACATCGGGCTGGTCCTGGCCACCGACAGTCAGAGCATGGCCTACCAGTCGGTTTTTGCCGCCGGTCTGCTGCTCTTTTTGCTAGCCGGCGTGGTCACCCTGCTCATCCGCACGGCTGGCTGGAAGCACGGAGGGTTGTCGCGTGTCAAGCATCGGTGACCGGTTCCTCGCCAGCCTGGCGTGGCTTTCCGGGGCCAGCGTGCTTCTAGCCATAACCCTGCTGCTGGCTTTCCTTGCCCACCGTGGCGTCGCAAGCATCGACCTGGCCCTTTTTTTCGGAGACACCCCCTGGGTCGAGGCCGTGCTGGGTCGAAGACCGGTCTTTGGCGGTATCTGGTCGGCGGTGGTGGGAACCTTTTCGCTGGTGGTGCTGTCGTCGGTAGTGTCCATTCCCGTCGGCATTGCCAGCGGCATTTACCTTGTGGAGTACGCGTCAAACCGCTGGCGCATGGTGCTGGGCTTCATGGTCGACCTGCTGGCCGGGACGCCGTCCATTGTTATGGGCCTGTTTGGCTTCACCATCATCCTGGCCCTTCGCAAGACCTTTCTGCCAGGGGCGCGCACCGGCCTTCTGCTGGCTGCCGTCTGTATCGCTCTGCTCATTCTGCCCTATGTCATCCGCACGACGGAATCGGCCCTTGAAGGCATCCCCGATCATTTGCGGCTGGTGGGACCAAGCCTGGGGTTGACCCGGTGGCAGAACATCCGGAAAGTCCTGCTTCCGCTCGCCAGTCGCGGGGTCCTGAGCGGTGTCATCCTGGCCATCGGGCGCGCCGCGGAAGATACGGCGGTGATCCTGCTGACCGGCGTCGTTTTCCACGCCGGGATTTCAGGCAGCCTGGCTGATAAGTTTGAAGCCCTGCCCTTCCGCATTTACTACCTGGCAGCCGAGCACCGCAATCCCCAGGAACTGAATCAGGGATTCGCCACCGCTCTGGTCCTTCTACTTCTGACGGGCCTGCTTTTCCTGATGGCGGTGTTGCTCCAGCGCAGTGTCGAAAGTCGATGGCAGACGCGATGATCGCACCACCCGAACCAACCGTGGCCGTATCGGGGCTGACCATCCACTTTGCCGGCAAAGCCGTGCTCAAGGAGGTGAATCTTACCCTCCGGCGGGGGCAGCTGACCGTGATCGTAGGCCCCTCGGGTTCGGGCAAAACGACCCTCCTGAGGAGCATCAACCGCCTGAACGAATGCTTCCCGTACTGTCGGACAGAAGGCATCGTTCGTCTCCAGCTCGATGGACGAAACGGCAATATTTATGAAGATTTCCTGAGCCTGGCGGAGCTGCGCCGCCGGGTGGGGATGGTTTTTCAGACGCCCGCGGTCCTGCCCTTTTCCATCCGAAAGAACCTCACCATGCCGCTTGGGGTGACTCTTGGCCTGACGGGGGCTGCCGCTGCCGAACGGCTGGAACGGGCGTTGCGCGAGGTTTCCCTCTGGGATGAAGTGAAAGACCGGCTGAACGATCCCGCCTCAACCCTTTCCGGCGGGCAGCAGCAGCGTCTCTGCCTGGCTCGCGTGCTGGCACTGGAGCCGCAGGTGCTCCTTCTGGACGAACCCACCGCCTCCCTGGATTTCAGGGCTGCTGGCAGAATCGAGGAACTCCTCCTGAAGTTGAAGGAAAAGTATACGATCCTCGCGGTTTCGCACAGCCTCAGTGAGACCCGCCGCCTGGCCGATCGGGTCTGCGTGCTGCGGGAAGGCCGCATCGTGAAGGAACTCGAACGGCAGCATCTGAGCGACCCCGCGGTGTTTCAGCAACTCATCGAAGCCGCCTTTTGACGGCATAAAGGGATACCATGCTCAGTCTGACCATTCCCGGCGGAAAGACGCTGCAGCTGTCGCACCTGGTGTTGGACTATAACGGCACCATCGCCTGTGACGGGCGTCTTATCGATGGTGTGAAGAGCCGTCTCCTGGCTCTCGCCAAATCCTTGACCATCCACGTGGTGACCGCCGATACCTTCGGCAGCGTGCGAGAGGCCCTCACGGGGATTCCTTGCCAGCTGATCATCATCCCGGTCGAACGTCAGGCCGAAGCAAAACAGACCTGTGTCGCCGAATTGAATCCGGCTTCTTGTGTTTGTGTCGGAAATGGGCGCAACGACCGGCTCATGCTTAACGCCGCCGCCCTCGGGATTGCCGTGGTGCAGGCCGAAGGCGCGGCCGTCGAAGCCGTTCTCGCGGCCGATATCCTCGTTTCCAGCGTCCTTGACGCGCTTGACCTGCTCTCTCATCCCCTGAGGCTTACCGCAACGTTGCGCTCTTGACCAACCGATCACCCACTATTCCTGAGCTTCATCCCAAAAGATTATGGCATCTTGTTTTATGGGCATGTTCCCTTTACAATAGCCACTCTGAGCCGTTTGCCGGTGGTGGTTGGCGAAAGCGCTTCAGAGCCGTGCGCAGGAGGTGATGCTCGGCGTTTTCGGGGATATTGGGAGATAGCTTCGGGCGGGTCTTCCTAGGGTGTGGGGTCTATGGCGACCTGCTATTACAAAGTCTTGGGTGTCTCGGTTCGTGCCAGCCAGGAGGAGATCAAGCGTGCTTTTCGGCTGCTGGCGTTGCGCTGGCACCCCGACTGCAATCCGCATGATCCGACGGCGGCGGAGCGCTTCAGGGAGGCCCTGGAAGCCTACGAAAACCTGGTCGACCCCTCCCGCCGGGGGCGCTATGACAAGGCTCGAAATTATGCCAGGTCCAAGGGCGGTACGCGCCGTCAGCGGCGTTATGCCTCGCCCGGAGGGAGAGAGACTCCCTCGCAGACGGTTGAGGAGATCCTCAGGGAGGCCTTCGGCGTAGAGTTTGCCGGGCACCCGAGAGAACAAAGGACAGCTGATCTGCGGTTTGACCTGCAGGTCCTCGAACGCGATGCTCTCAGGGGGACCGAGGAACGAATTGTCTTCCAGCGGATGGTTTTCTGCCAGGAATGTATGGGATATGGCAGCAGGGCGATGTCATCGACTTGCCCTGTCTGTCATGGCCAGCGTGAGGTGGAGGAAACCTGTGCCGTTACCGTAAGGATTCCAGCCGGCAGTCGCGAGGGAACGAGGTTGCGCCTGGTTGGCGAAGGCGATCGGCAGAGCCCGTGGACGCCGCCGGGGGATCTGGTCGTTTACCTGTATGCTGTTAGTGAGTGAAGGGTAAAAAGTGAAAAGTAAAAAAAGCAATACTGCGGAACTGAGCCATATCGACGCGGAGGGGCGGCTGCGGATGGTGGATGTGGGTGAGAAGGCTGTCACCCAGCGGGAAGCCCGGGCGGAGGCCTCCATTGTTCTGTCCCGTGAGACCCTGCAGCGGATTCTGGATCAGAACATGCCCAAGGGCAATGTTTTCGAGGCCGCTCGACTGGCGGGTATTCTGGCTGCCAAGAAGACCTCGGACCTGATCCCTCTCTGTCACCCGCTCCAGCCGACCGAGATCAGAATTGATTTCTCGGCGCATCCCGAGCAGAATCAAATCACCATCTCTTCTCTGGTCAAAACCCGGGATCGCACCGGGGTCGAAATGGAGGCCCTCGTGGCTGCCACCACTGCGGCTCTCACCATCTACGACATGTGCAAGGCAGTGGAACGGTCGATGACGATCACGAACGTCCGGTTGAATTACAAGAGTGGCGGTAAAAGCGGAACCTATCAGCGCTCTTAGGGACCATTTGCCAGCGGTTTTTACTTTACTCTTGCGTGTGAGTGTGTTAGCCAAAAGCGTTTTTCCAATCCACGGGGGTGGTGCATGGATAAAGAAACACAGCTTTTGTTTAAAGAGATCTTGACCAAAAGATTGAACGAACTCCTCGCGGAAGCTGAAAAGACCGTGGCGGGTATGACCGATACGGAAGAGACCTTTCCGGACCCGACCGATCGGGCAACCCTCGAATCAGACCGGAATTTTCTCCTGCGCATTCGTGACCGGGAACGGAAGCTCATTATGAAAATCCGCGAAGCCATGCAGCGGATCGACGATGAAACCTTCGGGATCTGCGAAGCCTGTGGTGACGAAATTGGCATCGATCGTCTGAGGGCGCGACCGGTTACCACCCTGTGCATCGAATGCAAGCGCAAGCAGGAAGCCAGCGAGCGGGCCAGGGGAGCGTAGCTTCAGCACCCCCTGGGGTCTTGCCACCGAAACGTGAACGACGCTTAAAAAGCGCCTTCGACCTGCAGTACGTCCCCAACCCAGATCACCCGCTCCCGGCCGTCGCTTTCCTGGAGGCGTAGTGCCCCCTCGCGGGTGAATCCCAAAGCCTTTCCCGACAATTCTTCCTTTCCCGACTGGATCTTCAGCTGTCTGCCCAGAATGGCCGAGGCCTGTTCGTAGGCGGGGAGGATCGCGCCGAAGCCATGCTCCAGGAAAAGATCGTATTCGGTTTCCAGGCGGTGGAGATAGTCAAGCAGCAGGTCCCGCCGGTTGATCGGGGTGCCGAGTTCCAGGGCTAAGGCAGTGGCAGGGTAGCGGAAGGGTTCGGTGAAATCCTGCTCCCGGTAGTTGGCGTTGATCCCGATGCCGACCACCAGAAAGCGGGTGGTGTCCTGGTCCGACTGCATGTCCGCCAGGATGCCGGCCAGCTTCCTGCCGTTGACCAGCACATCGTTGGGCCATTTGATGGCAGCCTTGAGCCCGTACTTTTCATGCAGCAGTTTGACCAATGCCAAGCCGACGACCATCCCCGGCTGCGGAGCTTCCTGGACGGGCAGGGGAGTGGTGAGAATCACCGAGAGATAGATGCCGCAGCCGGGCGGGGATACCCACAGGCGCTGGAGGCGGCCTCGCCCCCGGGTCTGTTCCTCGGCGACCACCACGGTCCCGTGAGTTGCTCCCTGCGTCGCCAGCAGGAGCGCCTGGTCGTTGGTGGAGCCGGTCTGGGCAAAGTGATAGTAGGAATGGCCAAGCCACGAGGTGGTGAGGTTGGGGATGATTTCCTCGGCGATGAGCAGGTCGGGAACGGCCACCAGCCGGTAACCTTCCCGCGGGTGGCTTTCGAGCTGATAGCCCAGAGCTTTGAGGCTGCGGATGTGCTTCCAGATACTGGTACGGCTCAAGTGCAGCCGCGACGCCAGGGCGATTCCGGAAACATAGTGCCCCATGCTCTCTTTGAGGAGGCGTAAAACCTCCATGTGCGTTCGTCCGGTGCTTGACATGGATTGCCTCCCTTAACCCGCATGACCGGCAAAGTACCCGGCCGCAACCGTCAGCACGGCGACTTCGGCCACCTCATTCAAGGCCCCCAGCACATCGCCGGTCATGCCTCCCAGCCAGCGTTGGGCCAGGATCCGCGCCAGCATCGCACACCAGGCGACGATCCCAAGCGAGAGAACCGCGAATTTCAAATCGAAGCAGACCAGGATGGCGGCCGACAGGAGCACCGCCAGCACCACCTGGTGAAACGTCATGGCTTCGAGGAACGGCGTGGCCAGCCCGCCGGCCTTGCGCGCATGGGGCATCCGGTAAGCGCCCAGGACCATTGCCAGGCGACTCAAGACCGGCGCCAGGAGCATGCCGGTCCAGCAATGGGCAGGGATGAGGGTGTGCAGCGCCGCCACTTTGAAGAGCACGGCAAAGATCAGGGCGAGGGCGCCAAGCGGACCGGTGCGGCTGTCCTTCATGATCTCGAGGCGACGTTCGCGAGTATAGCCTCCCCCGAAGCCATCCGCCACATCGGCCAGCCCATCCAGGTGCAGCCCGCGGGTCAGGAACGCCAGGAGAGCGGCGACCAGCACGGCCAGCATCAGGGGGGGAGCGGCGGGGAACAGGTATACCGGGGCGGTTGCGCACAAACCGAGCACCAGCCCGACCAGGGGAAACCAGGAGAAACTGCCGGCCAGGTCGGATGGCGTGGCCTCCTGCGACGGGGTGAACGGCAGTCGTATAATGGTCAGAAACGATACCGCCAGAGTCAACTGATGCCACATGAAGGATTCCCTGCAACTACAATGAAAAGCGGCTTTCCGCCCCTCTCCTGCGGGCAACATGCCGCAACCGGCGCGCCCATGGGGGTTCCTGACGATGGTTGCTCACCTGCCGGGCGGTCACTTGAGGCGTAGCGGCAGCCCGGCAACCACCAGGGTCACGGCCGGACATACTGCCGCCAGTCGCTGATTGGCAAGACCGGCCAGGTCGCGGAACCTTCTGGCCAGCGAATTATCAGGGACGATTCCCCCGCCCACTTCATTGGCCACCAGGATCAGTGGGAACGGGACGGTCCTGATGAACTCCACCAATTCTCCCACCGCTTCCTCCGGGCGTTGGGTCGGAGTCTGAAGCAGTAAATTGGAGAGCCAGAGGGTGATGCAGTCAACCAGCACGGCCTGCTGGCGGCCTTGACAGGCCCTGAGGGTCGGCACCAGGTCGAGGGGACTTTCGATGGTCTCCCACGATTTCTCCCTTCGCCGACGATGAACCCGGACCCGGTGAGCCATTTCCTCATCGAGCACCTGCGCGGTCGCAATATAGACATGGGGCGCAGGGAAGGCCTTGACCAGGGTCTCGGCGAAGGTGCTCTTCCCGCTCTTGGCGCCACCCAGAACCAGATGCGGGGTTTGAACGTCAGCAGTCAGCGGCATTTGGGGTCCAGGTCCGGGGCAAAGAGTGTCAGAAGGTGCTCGGCAACGAGCTTTTCCACCAGGTGTGGCAAGGGTTCGCGAACCGTCCCCACCACCACCAGGGGTTCCTGGGTCAGCGGCAGGACGAATTTGGCGGCGGACGCGGAGGTGATGGCTTCGACCATCCGCGGGCTGACTTCCCCCATCATGGCGTGACACAGCAGGATGGAGATGGGGCCGGTGATGGCATCGACCCGCTGGACACTCTGGCAGATGGCGTTTTCTCCGGTAGCACCCCGGTTGGCGCCGGCCTTCATCATCTGGGAGGTGGCGATGGCATTGGTGCCCAGGGCCCAGACTTCGACCTTTTCGCCGAGCATTTCCCTGATGCGCCTGATGATCGCGGTGCCGATCCCGCCGCCCTGCCCATCAATCACAGCGATCCTTGCCATCCAACCCTCCTCCCCGGTAACCGCCTCAGGAATCCTCATCCTCTTCAGTTCCCGCAGGCTGGTCGGGCACCAACAAGCTCCATGCCCGAAACAGTTCATGGTACCGCAGGATATACTCTTCGTCCTCGCTGGTTTTCACTTTGAAATAACGCAACGGCATGCGCCTCGCATCCAGGTGGCCTTCGTACCATCGATCCAGGATGCATGCAATCTCGAAACGCCGCTCACGCCAGTCGAACCCATAGGGTTCCTCGGCCTCGCGGTATTCATCCCGAGTGCGAACGGTGATGCGTTCGAAGTGCATGAACGGGACCCCAGCCTCCCTGCTGCTCGACCGTAGCCGGACAAGGGGGCGGCTTCGATCGTTTTGATTCATGACATCACTGAAGCGGACGAGGCTTTCCTGGTGCTCCCCCGCGAGACAGCCTGCTTCCTTCGCCAGTGGCAGACAAGGATGCAGATTATAGTGACATCCCGTTACAAATAAAACCGTTTTTTGATAAACTGCCAATGAGATTAATGTGATACATTAAACTTTCATTCTTGCTGAAGAGGAAGCCATGACGATCTGGAAACAGTACGAACCGGAACTGCTGACCGATCTCTACGAGCTGACCATGGCAGCCAGTTACCTGGCTGAGGGCATGACGGAGGAGGCGACCTTCAGCCTCTTCATCAGGGACCATCCGCAGCGCCCCTGTTTTGTCTCGGCAGGGCTGGAGCACCTCAAGGAGATCATCCCGCAGTTGCGGTTCAGCGACTCGTCCATCGCCTATATCGCCTCGACGGGCAAGTTTTCTTCCGGGTTTTTGCAGTATCTCGAGAATTTTCGGTTCACCGGAACGGTCCGGGGAATCCCTGAAGGACGCGTTTTCTTTGCCCAGGAGCCGGTTCTGGAGGTGACGGCCCCCATCATCGAAGCCCAGCTCCTGGAAACCCTGGTGCTCAACGTGATCCAGCTGGAGACGCTGATTGCCACCAAGGCGGCGCGCTGCGTGCAGGCCGCGCACGGGAAAGACCTCGTCGACTTCTCATTCCGCCGTACCCACGGCGTTGATGCGGGGGTAAAGGTGGCCCGCACCAGCTATCTCGCAGGCTTCGTCGGCACCAGCAACATGCTGGCGGGAAAGATTTATGGGATTCCGGTTTTTGGCACCATGGCCCACTCCTATGTCACCAGCTTCAGCCGGGAAATGGACTCCTTTCTGGCGTTTTCCCGAACCTTTCCCGACAACGTGGTGCTGCTCATCGACACCTACGACACGCTCTGCGGCGCCCACAAGGCCGTCCAGGTGGCCCAGCAGCTGGCCGCAAAAGGCCACAAGGTCCGCGGCGTGAGGCTCGACAGCGGGGATCTGGTGCAACTCAGCCGCGACGTACGGAAGATCCTCGATGAGGCGGGTTTTTCCGAGGTAAGGATCATGGTGAGCGGCAGTCTCGATGAATTTCGAATGCAGGAACTGCTAAAGGCGGGGGCCGCCATCGATGTCTTCGCGGTTGGTACCCGGATGGGGGTTTCGGCCGATGCGCCGTACTTTGACATTGTCTATAAGATTGTCGAGTATGACGGCCGGCCGCTGCTCAAACTGAGCAGCGGCAAGAAGACCTGGGTGGGCAGGAAGCAGGTGTTCCGCTTCTATGACGAGGCGGGAAAGATGCGGGAAGACCTCCTGGGGCTGATGGAGGAATCCTACCCCGCCGGGAAACCTCTTGTCGAAACCATCATCGCCGACGGGAAAGTGGTTCACCCGCCCGAGTCGCTGGACCTCCTCCGCGAGCGCTTCCGGCAGGAATGGGAAACCCTGCCGGCACCCTGTCGCGAAATCGACTCACAAGCGCATTATCCCGTCAGGATCAGCAAACCGCTTATGGATCTGGAAGAGCGGATTGCCGAGCAGAAGACCCGGCAGGAGATTACGGGGCAACGTGATCCTTCCGCTTCCTGAAAGCGGTTGAGAGCCCTCTGGGCACTTATCATCATGACTCGCTCGTTTTGCCATGTTCTCCAATAACGTAATGACAGGCAACCTGGAGGTGATTCGGATGAAGGAATTCGAACTGGAAGCACTGGCGGAGTACGACGGCAAGGATGGAAGGCCGGTCTATATCGTGCACCAGGGTCGGGTGTTCGATGTCAGCCAGAGCCGGATGTGGAAGGGTGGCCTTCACATGAAGCGCCATCACGCCGGGAGGGACCTGACCACCGATTTCGGGGGTGCCCCCCACGGCCTCGAGGTGTTCGAAAGGTATCCGCAGGTGGGTGTGGTCAAGCTCCGGGAAGCTTTCGAACAGCCCCTGCCGGAATTGCTTGCCCGGCTCCTGAAGCGGTTTCCCTTCCTGCGGCGGCATCCTCATCCCATGACCGTCCATTTCCCGATAGTGTTCATGCTCTCCGCCACCCTGTTCAACCTCCTCTATCTCGTCACCGGTGTCGCGTCGTTTGAAACCACCGCCTTCCATTGTCTCGGGGCGGGCATACTCTTCATGCCCGTGGTCATCCTCACCGGGCTCTACACCTGGTGGTTGAACTATCTGGCCAAGCCCATAACTCCGATCAAAATCAAACTCTTCGTTTCCCTGGCGCTGTTCCTTGTCGCTTTAGTCCTCTTTGTCTGGCGGTTCCAGTCTCCTGAGATCCTGGTTGCTCCCGGCGGGGAACGAGCCCTCTTCTTCCTTTTCAGCATGGCGCTCACCCCCCTGGTCGTCATCATCGGCTGGTTTGGCGCCAATCTCACGTTTCCCCTTGAAAAAGATGAGTGAGACCCTATCTTGCCAGCATTGCGGTTGATTGGCTGGTGCACGTGGCAAGTACCAAAAACAATCCACGAAGTCACACGAAGTTACACGAAGAGATGTGGAGAAGAGAACCTAGGAACCCTTTGTGTCTCTTTGTTTGACTTCGTGGACAAAAGAGAAAGGATGGCCATGGCGCAATTCGAATATCGGATCACCCTGCATCCGGCGGAGTCCTTCAAGGATGTTGTCTATTTCTGCTCCAGCGAGGGCCGTTGCGAGTTGAAGGAAGTGCCTGCGGACCAGATCGGCAGACTTGAGGAGGTTTTGAACGAGCAGGGGCAGCGAGGATGGGAGCTGGCTCAGGCCACGTTTGGCAACCGGGGGGTGCTGATCATCTGGCGGAGGGCCCTCGCAACTCCCCGGAAGGAATTAACGGCCTAGATTGGTGGCGCTGGTTCGAGGTGGTTAGGTTGTCGGTGAGGGTGAGAGGAGCTTATGATGATAAAAACCATCAAAATCAAAGGCATGTCCTGCCAGCATTGTGTCAAGGCGGTCACCAGGGCGCTCGGCGAAATCGACGGCATCGAGCAGGTCCGAGTTGATCTGGAGCGGGGTGAGGCGACTTTTGAGGAAGTGACGGCGGTTCCCATGGAAGTGTTGCGGGAACGGCTCAAGAAGGCTGGGTTCGAGCTTGGCTAAAGAGGTCATCCACATCGGCGGTATGACCTGTGCGGCCTGTGTCAGGCGCGTCGAACAGGGGATTGCGGCCCTGGAAGGGGTGCGGGCGGCGACGGTGAATCTTGCGACGTCGCAGGCATCGGTGGAATTCGATCCGGAGGTGGTCGACCAGGGTGCGATCGTGGGGAGGATCGAGGAGCTGGGTTATGAACCCATCATTCCCGCCCGGTCTGATGCTGGTTCTCCAAGGAAGGCGACCCTCCTTGTCGGCGGCATGACCTGTGCGGCCTGTGTCCGGCGCGTCGAACAGGCTTTGACAGCAGTCCCGGGGGTCGGGTCCGCTGCCGTGAATCTGGCTTCAGCGCGCGCTACCGTGCAGTACGATCCGCATCTGGTGACTCTCGCCGCGTTGCAACGAGTGATCGAGGATGCGGGCTACGAATACCTCGGGATTCTGGAGGAGCTTAAGGAAGATCCCATCGAGGCGGCCCGTGAGCAAGAAATCCGGGAACTCAAACGCAAGGTCCTGGTGGGGGCGGTCTTGAGCGCCATGGTGATGGTGGGGAGTATGCCGGAGTGGTTTCCACCGCTGCGCCATGTCCCCGTCCCGGTGCTGCATGGGGCGCTTTTCGTGCTGACCACGCCGGTGGTTTTCTGGGTAGGGCGGCGCTTCCTGGTCGGTGCGATCAAGGCGGCCCGCCAGAAGACCTCGGATATGAACACGCTGGTCGCCCTCGGCGCCCTGTCCGCTTACCTCTATTCGACTGTGGCGACCGTTTGGCCAACCTTTTTCGGCGATTCCGGCCAGGCCCCGCACCTGTACTATGACGGCGCCGCGATGATCATCACCCTGGTGCTCCTCGGGCGTCTGCTGGAAGCCAGAGCTCGCGGGAAGACCTCGCAGGCCATCAAACGGCTCATGAAGCTTACCCCGGCCACGACTCGCGTACTGCGCGACGGTGCCGAAATGGATGTGCCGGTAGCGGAAGTGGTCCGCGGCGACCTGATGGTGATCCGACCCGGCGAACGGATTCCCACCGACGGCGTGGTGGTGGAGGGCCGTTCGGCGGTGGACGAAGCGATGCTCACCGGCGAGAGCCTGCCGATCACCAAAGAAGCTGGTAGTGAAGTCTTTGCGGGCACCATCAACATCAGCGGCAGTTTCACGTTCCGCGCCACCCGCGTGGGATCGGAGACGGCGCTCGGCCGGATCATCCGCCTGGTCGAGGAGGCTCAGGGATCCAAAGCTCCCATCCAGCGGTTTGCGGACAAGGTAGCCTCCGTCTTTGTCCCGGTGGTGCTGGCGATCGCCGGGGTGACTTTTGCGGTATGGTATTTGGCCGTTCCTGAGCCGAGTTTCAGCCGTGCCCTGTTGAACTTCGTGTCAGTGTTGATCATTGCCTGCCCCTGCGCCATGGGCCTGGCAACGCCCACCGCGGTCATGGTCGGGACGGGGCTGGGAGCCGAGCAGGGCATTCTGATCAAGGGAGGCGAGAGTCTGGAACGGGCTTGCGCCCTGACGACGGTGGTTTTTGACAAAACCGGGACCCTCACCCGGGGAACTCCCGAAGTCATCGAGGTGATTCCGGTGGGGGCAATGGCGCGAGAGGAAATTCTGAAAACGGCGGCTTCGCTTGAAACGCTCTCCGAGCACCCTCTCGGCAAAGCCATTGTCGCCAGCGCCCTGGAAGCGGGCATGACCGTCGAAGAGGTGAATGACTTTACGGCTCTCCCGGGCTTGGGTGCGTCAGGTCTGGTGCAGGCCCGGCGGGTGCTCGTGGGGAACCTGAAATTGCTGGAAGAAAAGGGTGTTTCCAGCCTTCCCGGCGATGAGATTATCAGAAAACAGTTTTCTTTCGGCAAGACCTGTGTTTATGTGGCGGTGGCGGATGTGCTTGTCGGGGTCCTGGTGCTGGCGGACGGGTTGCGGGAATCGTCCCGGGAGGCGGTGGCGCAATTGCAGGCCATGCATCTCGACATCGGCATGATCACGGGCGATCATTTCGAAACCGCCCGGGCCATCGCCGGGGAGCTTGGCATTCAGCGGATCATGGCGAACGTCCTTCCCCATGAAAAGGCTGGCGCCATCCGCCAACTGCAGGCCGAAGGCAGGATTGTGGCCATGGTTGGGGACGGCATCAACGATGCTCCGGCCCTGACCACCGCTGATGTGGGCATAGCCATGGGGGCGGGAACGGATGTGGCGATGGAGGCCAGCGACATCACCCTCATCCGCGACGACCTGCGGCTGGTCGCTTCGTCGATCCGGCTCTCGACCCTGACCATGCGAGTGATCAAGCAGAACCTCTTCTGGGCCTTTTTCTACAATTCTCTTGGAATTCCCGTTGCGGCCGGTGTGCTCTATCCTTTTTTCGGTATTCTCCTTAACCCCATGTTTGCCGCTGCGGCCATGGCCATGAGTTCCGTATCCGTGGTGGGCAACGCGCTCCGTCTGAGACGGATGAAGTTCGAAGCTTGAAACTGGAAGCTTGGAAGGTGTGACTGGGAGGGGGTTGCCGGGTCGCTCGCACGAACCGGTACGACCGGGTGATGCTCCCGCAACGTGATGTTTTTGGACAGATGTCTCATCAAGGAGGTTAGGAAATGGATCGTTACGTGTGTCAGGTTTGCGGTTACGTGTACGACCCCGCCGCTGGTGATCCCGACAACGGTATTGCCGCCGGGACCAAGTTTGAGGATCTGCCGGATGATTGGACGTGCCCGGTTTGCGGGGCATCCAAGGATGATTTCGAGAAGGAATGAGGATGGTGCCAGGAAGGAGTTGAGGGGGATGATTTTTAACTTTAATGCTGCTGAAGTATTTGATATTGCTATTAAGATTGAGGAAAACGGCAAGCGGTTCTATGATCGGAGCCGGGAGCTCGTCAAGGACCCCGAGGTGCAGAAGCTCTTTGCCGAGCTTGCCCAGGAGGAAATCAAGCACAAGGAAAAATTCACGGCGCTCAAGAACCAGCTTCCGGCGAGTACGGCGGCGGGCACCGTTTTTGACCCGAACAATGAGCTCGATCTCTATCTCAAGATGATGGCCGACCAGCACGTCTTTGTTTCCAGTGCCGGGGTGGATGCCCAGCTTGCCAAGATCCAGAATGCGGCGGATGCCGTGAAGATGGCGGTGGAGTTTGAAAAGGATTCGGTGATCTTCTTTCTCACCATGCAGGACGCCACCGAAGAAGCTCAGGGTAAGGCCTTTATCGGCGCCCTGGTTAAGGAAGAACAGGAGCACCTGCGGCGCCTCACGCTCGAGCTGAAACGGATCAGCCGGAAGTGAGGACGCCGGGGTTTGAAACGTCTTGCCGGGGTCGTGCGGCTCCCGGTGCCAACGCCTGTCGGCTCGGCCTTCGGCCCGGGCCGACAGCTTCACTTTGAGGAGGGAACGAACGATGGCGAAAAAGGTGAAGATTTTCACCGCACCGACCTGCGGCTACTGTGCTCAGGCCAAGGCCTACTTCACGGAAAAGGGCATTGCCTTCGAAGCATTTGACGTGACCAGTGATGCCGAGGCGATGCAGGAGATGAGAAAAATCTCCGGAGGAGCTCGCAGTGTCCCGGTGATTGCAGTCGGCGAGGAGGTGATTGTGGGCTTTGACCGGAGCGCCGTTGAAAAGGCTCTGGAGGGAGCCTGATCCACCCCCGGCCGGGGTGCAGGAAGAACCAGGCCGCTTCGGGAATTGTCTCACGGGTGCCGACCGCCCTGTTCCTTTGACGGCTACGAGGATATCGATCATGGAAGTAGTCCTGTACAGCATTGACGGTTGCCCCTTCTGCGAGAAAGCCAGGGCCTTTCTCGCGAGCAAGGATATCGCCTTCCAAGAGATCTCGGCGCCACAAGGGTCTCAGGCCTGGGAGGAGATGAAGAACCTGACCGGTAGCGGGACCGTTCCGCAAGTCCTCATTGGCGGCCATGCCATTGGCGGCTATGCCGATCTCGTTGACCTGGAACTCACCGGCAAGCTCCAGGAAGCACTGGGGTTGAAGCAGGCTCAGCCCGCTCCGCAGCTCTATGACGTGATCATCCTCGGTGCTGGCCCGGCAGGTTTGAGTGCAGCCATCTACACCATTCGGAAGCTGCTCAAGACCCTCATCATCAGTGCGGACGTTGGCGGCCAAATTGCCTGGACCAGCGATGTGGAGAACTATCTTGGCTTCAGCCAGGTCAATGCGGCCGAACTAGTGAGCAAGTTCGAGAGCCACGTCAAGCGGTTCGACGTCGAGAAGATCATCGGCAGCGAAGTCAGCGCCGTGGATCTGATCGGGCGCAGCAAGCGGGTTACCACGAGCGACGGCAAGACCTACTGGGGCAAGACCTTGATCATTGCGACCGGCGGCCGCCATCGGCCGCTCAACATTCCTGGCGAAAAGGAACTGCTCGCCAAGGGTCTCACCTATTGTTCGACGTGTGATGCACCGTTGTTCGCCGGTGCCGAAGTGGCCGTGGTGGGCGGCGGAAATTCCGCGCTCGGAGCGGTGGTCGATCTCATTAACATTGCCACCAGGATCACGCTCATTTCGCTCACCCCCCTTACAGGGGATCCGATCTACCGGGAAAAAGTGGTTAAGTCGGAAAAGGTGCAGATATTCACGGGGTACCAGCCCACCCGGGTGCTCGGTGAAACCATGGTCGAGGGCCTGGAATTCAAGTCGCTCGCTACCGGGGAGATCAAAACGGTCGCGGTCGAAGGGGTGTTTGTCGAGATTGGAATCCAGCCCAACACCAGCCTTTTCCTTGATATTCTGACCACCAACGACAAAGGGGAAATCCTTGTCGACACCCAATGTCGGACCGGGGTGGCCGGCGTCTTTGCCTGCGGGGATGTGACCAACGTACCCTTCAAACAGGTTGTGGTTGCCGTCGGCGAAGGGGCCAAAGCGGCTCTTTCTGCCTACAATTATCTCATGAGTCAGAAATAGCCGGGCGTTCTGCAAGGCGCCCGGTAAACGTGAACCCCCGCCGCCCTTCAATGGGGGAAGGATTGCGGTAACCTCCCCCGGCGAAGGGGGATTGAGCGGGATGTCAAGACCACGCTTATCAGGTCGGATCGTGAGCTGCCATGGCAAGAGTCCCCGCACTGGAGTTGAGCCGCTGTACCGTCTGTGAAGCCTGCCTGGAAGTTTGTCCTGAGATTTTTGCCATGAATCCGGCGGGATATATCGAAGTGGCGGATCTCCCTTCCTATCCCGAGGAATGTGTTGAGGAGGCAATCAAGTATTGCCCTGCTGCCTGCATTTCGTGGGAAGACCGACCCCAGCATCTTTCTGGGGGAGATTGATGAACGTCCCGAGCAGACCCTTTGGGACCTTGAGAACCAGAATTGCCGGGCTGCTGAGCACCGATCAGCCGGTTGCGTTGCTTTGTAGGTGGTCCGAAGTGCCGCCCCAGCGCCTCATCAATCCCCTGCTCTCATTCCTCTACAGCACAGAGGCCCAGGTCAAATGGCGGGCCGTTACGGCAGTGGGGCTCGTGGTCGCCAGGATGGCTGATGACGACCTGGAAGCCGCCCGGACCGTCATGCGGCGGCTCATGTGGAGTCTCAATGACGAATCGGGCGGTATCGGCTGGGGGGCGGCGGAAGCCATGGGAGAAATCATGGCCCGGCAGCCCCGGCTGGCAGAAGAATACCACCGGATTCTCCTCTCGTATATCCGGGAGGACGGCAACCGCCTCGACCATGAAGCCCTGGAGACCAGTGCGCTCTGGGGCCTCGGTCGCCTGGCCATGACCAGGCCGGGCCTGCTGGGTGACGCTGCGGTCCATCTCCTCCCCTACCTGCACTCCCGGAATTCCGACCAACGTGGGCTGGCGGCGTGGGCTCTGAGTTTTCTGGGCGCAAAGGTCCCACCCAGCGTATGCGGGAGCCTGCTCCAAGATCCGGTTGAAATCACCATCTACGAGAAGGAAACGTTCAGCCGCTATCGACTCGCGGACCTCGCAGCCAGACTCCTTGCAGAATAGCGAACCGCAGAACCGTAGAAAAACGAACCGCAGAACCGCAGAATGTCGAATAGCGAACCGCAGAATGTCGAATAGCGAACCGCAGAAGGTGGAAATGCGGGCTGTGGGGGATCGCTGAGGGCTGAAGAAACCGTCAAGAGTGAATGTCGAATGGTGAAGTTTCGCCTTGGTCATGACGGGAGTGCTCTGAATGCTTATTGCAGCAATCGACAGGTGTTGATCGCTGGCTGATTCTTCGGCTCTACATTCTATATTCTACATTCTGCGGTTCTTCGGTTCGCCTTTTAACAATGGAGGGGTAGTATGAAGATCTTTATTACTGGCGGTACCGGGTTTGTGGGGAGTTATCTAACGCGGCGTTTCACCGATTTGGGCCACACGGTCACCGTCATTACGCGCTCGCCGAGAAGCGATGATGAATTACCGCCCGGCGCCGTGTTTTGCCAGGGTAATCCGAATCAGGCCGGGGCCTGGCAGGAGCGGTTGGCTGAGCATGATGTCGTCATCAACCTTGCCGGAAGATCCATCTTTTCGCTGTGGACGGCCAAAGTGAGGCGGGAGATCATGGACAGCCGGGTCCTTACGACACGGGGCGTGGTCGATGCTCTGCGGAACGCCGGGTCGGGCAAACTGCTGCTCAGCACCTCGGCTGTGGGCTACTACGGCAATCGTAGCGGTGAGATGGTGCTTGACGAGGATAGCCCCGCCGGGGATGGTTTTCTGGCGGAAGTGGCGAAGGTCTGGGAGCAGGAGGCTCAGCGGGCCGAAGAATTCGGGGTGCGAGTGGTCCGCTGCCGCTTCGGCATTATCCTCGGCCGCAACGGAGGGGCGCTGCAGACCATGCTTCCGGCCTTCCGGTATTTCCTGGGAAGCCCTCTGGGAAATGGTCGCCAGTGGTTCCCCTGGATTCATCTGGAGGACCTCTTTGGCATCATGAGCTTTGTGATGGCAAATCAGACGATCTCAGGCCCGATCAACTGCACGGCGCCCAATCCGGTTCGCAATCGGGAATTCACCAAAGCTCTGGCGAAGGCCCTGAAGAGATGGGCTATCCTGCCTGGCATTCCCGCTTTCCTGCTTCGAACCCTGCTGGGAGAATTCGGCAGCGTGCTCCTCGACGGCCAGCGGGCGCTCCCAAAACGTCTGCTGGAGGCGGGATGCCACTTTTGCTTTCCCACCGTGGAGGAGGCCCTGCGCGATCTGCTCGGCAACAAAAGGTAACGAATTTATTCGGTTGCTGCCTTTCATTTGCTTGACAGGATCGGTTTTTTGTGCGTAAGAATGAACCCGCACGGTTTTTTACTTGGTTAGGTTCGGTATTTTGGAGCCAATGCCAAATCGCTCCAGCCTTCGCTCAGAACGATTTTGTGGGAGCTCTCAAAGTAACCCAACCGGCTCGCACGGGAAAACAGCAAGAAGGAAAGGATTCTTACAATGCCGGAAGGTCGCGTGAAGTGGTTTAATGACAAAAAGGGTTATGGTTTCATTGAGACTAAGGATCAGGGTGACGTATTTGTCCATCATACCGCTATCGTGTCTGAGGGTTTTCGATCGTTGAGCGAAGGAGAGAGAGTGACATTCGAAGTGGAATCCGGACCTAAAGGTCCCCAGGCCGTTAGAGTCCATAAGATTTAGCGAGATTCCCAAGCCGTTTCACCCAGAAGCCAGGGGCCATCCCCTGGCTTTTTTCATGCTACAGGCACCCCTGGTGCCTGAGAAATGCCTCAGAGAAGATTTCGCACCTTGAGCATCGCGATCAATTCTTCACAATTGCGGGCCGTCAAGTCGGCACCGGCGCGGGCTAAATCCAGTTCTGAGGCGTTCCCGCTCCATACGCCGGCGGTGAGGAGGTTGGCGCTCTTGCCGGTTTGCATATCCAGGGGGTGGTCGCCGACCATGAGCGCGCCTTCGGGCGATGCGGCAAGCGCTTCCAGGGCGCGGCGGGCGTGGTCCGGGTCGGGTTTGACCCGATGGACGTGGTTTCGAGCCAAAAAGGCGGCACAGTAGCGGCCGATGTCGGGAAAAACGATCCGAACGGCCTCTTCGCAATTGCGGGTGATGATGGCGACTTTGACGCGCTCTTCCTGAAGTTCCTGGAGGATGGCGCGCGTGAAGGGAAAAAGCGCCCCCCGGTGGGCGGCCTCGATTTCGATGGTCTGGATGAGAGCGTGGGCTCTCATCTCGAAGTCCTCAGCGGCAGCTTCATCGCGGTGCTGGAGACGCGCGGTGAGCTCTTCCAGCCATTCGAGCGCCGGTACCTGAGGAGATTCCAGCGGTTGCGGGAAATATTCCTGCGCCAGGAGGCTCAACCGGCGCTTCATGGCAGGGAAATCCAGGTGCAGTTCGGCGAGCGTGCCATCAAAATCAAAGATGATCGCCCTGAGTTTGTTCGCCTGTTTATCGACCAAGCAGGCCTCCCCGTTGCATCACGGCCGTCGTTGTCCTTTTCCCTTGCAGAGCCAGGTGCGGTTGGTTATTTTTGGGCGGCTCGCGACGGGTTGCATCGGAGCCACTATAATACGGCGAAAGGCGGGCGGCAATGTGCGGAATGAGGGAGGACGGAGCAATTACTGGTGACGGGCCATCCTGATGGTTGTCCTGTCAATTTGACGATCATGCGGACAAGGTGCTCGTATGAGGTTTTCCGGCCCCTCCCATCCTGGGTGAGTGGTTGCCCAGAGCCCTGAAAGGTGCTGACAAGCAATGGCAGAAACGGTTGAAACTCTGAGCTTCGAGGCTTTGGTAGCGCGCCTCCGGCAGTTGCAGAAACCTTACCAGGAACATTACCGGGCCATGTATTCGAGCTGGTTTGGCGGAATTGTCACCGACCCGGCGCTGATGATGGTCCCGGTGGACGATCATCTGGTCCACCGGGGGGACGGGATTTTTGAGGCCTTCAAATGTGTTGACGGTAACCTCTACGCCCTGGAGCGGCATCTGAACCGGATGGACTATTCGGCGAAAATCGCCTCCCATTCATTTCCATTCAGCCGCCCGCAGCTGGTGGCGACGATTCTGGCCACGGTGAGGGCGGCCAATCTTCCGACCTGCTCCATCCGCCTGTTCTTTTCCCGTGGTCCGGGCGGGTTTTCGGCCAGCCCGGGCGAATGTCCCGAAAGCCAGCTCTACATCATTGTCACCACCCTGCAGGTCCCTTCCCAGGAAAAATACGACCACGGGGTGAGCCTCATGAGCACTCGTATTCCTCTCAAGAAGGAGTACTTTGCCAATATCAAGAGCTGCAACTATCTGCCCAATGTGCTCATGCGAAAAGAGGCCGACGATGCGGGGGTGGATTTCACCGTTTCCATCGATGAACGAGGGTTCCTGGCCGAAGGGCCAACCGAAAACATCGGCATCATCACTCACCAGCGGGAATTCCTGGTGCCTCGGTTTGAGCGGATACTGCGGGGCACCACCGTCAGCCGCGCCATGGAACTGGCTGGGCTGCTGGTCAACGCCGGTGATCTCGTGGGCATCGGGGAGGCCGACCTGACTCCCGAAGATGCCTACGGTGCGGCCGAAATGATGATGTTTGGCACCAGCTTTGATGTCCTGCCGGTCGTGAACTATGACGACCATGCCATCGGGGACGGCCGTCCCGGATCTTTTGCCCGTCGATTTCGAGAGCTGTTTTACGAGGACATGCATACCTGCCGGGAGATGATCACGCCGGTCTGGGAGACCTAGCATGGAACAGGACCGGCACGAGCCGCTCCGGGAAATGGCTGAAGCGGCCTTCCGGGAGAGTATTGCCGTCAAGGATGCACTGTGCCGGGAGGGAACCGATCTGCTCCTGGCAATGGTGGAGGTGGTCACGGCGGCTTTTCGCGGGGGGCAGCGGCTGTTCCTTTTCGGGAATGGCGGCAGCGCCGCGGATGCGCAACACCTGGCAGCCGAGTTTGTCAACCGGTTCGAGCGTGAGCGCCGCCCGCTGCCGGCCCTTGCCCTGACGGTTGATACCTCCATCCTCACCAGTATCAGCAACGACTATGCGTTTGAGGACGTTTTCCGCAAACAGCTGCAGGCGCTTGCGCAGGCAGGCGATGTGGCGCTCGGGATCAGCACCAGCGGTCGTTCCCCCAATGTGCTCAAGGCGTTGCGATGGTCGAAGGAAAACGGTCTGCACACGCTTGGCTGGGCCGGGGCGGAAAAGAGCGATATGGACCTGGCCTGCGATCTCATCCTGCATGTGCCCTCCCGAGTTACGGCCCGGGTCCAGGAAGGCCACCTGACCTTCGGCCACGTCCTGTGCCTTTTAGTTGAGGAAATCCTCTTCGGTGCGGGGAAGAGCCATCCATGAGCAGTCGTGACCGGAGCATGGAGCCCCTCGATTTGAGTGGGCTTCGGACCACCAGCCTGCACGATCGACCGAGTAAGGTGCGGCGTGAGGATTTCGGCCGGCCCTGGCAGCCGGGGGGATCTCTGGCGGACTTCCTCGGAACATTGCCCAGCGTGCTTGCGGCCACCCAGTTGCGTCAGGCGGTGAGCGCCATGGCGGCGGCGGTTCGAGCCGGGCGGACCCTGATCCTGGGCATGGGAGCCCATCCCATCAAGGTTGGCCTCAATCCCGTCCTGATTGACGCCATGGAACGGGGGATATTCTCGGGCGTGGCCCTGAACGGAGCCGGGATTGTCCATGATGTGGAACTGGCGCTGGCTGGCAAGACCTCTGAAGATGTAGCCGCGCACCTTGACCAGGGCCAATTCGGCATGGCCCGCGAGACGGCGGAATTCATTCACGAGGCTGTTGCCCGGGGCTGCCGGGCCGGCAAGCGCGGACTTGGTCGAGCAGTCGGAGAGTGGCTCCTGGGGAAACAGGCGCCTTTTGCAGGGATGAGCCTTCTGGCCGGCGCCGCCAGGCTTGATCTGCCGGTGACCGTGCATGTGGCCCTCGGCACGGACATCATTCACATGCATCCGGCCATGGACGGTGCCGCCATGGGAGCGTTGAGCATCTATGATTTCAGGCTTTTTTGCCGTCTGGTCAGCTCCCTGGAACACGGCGTGTACCTCAACCTCGGATCGGCGGTGATTCTCCCGGAGGTGTTCCTCAAGGCGGTGAGCGTGGTGCGTAACCTCGGCTATTCACTCGCAGGTCTCACTACCATCAATATGGATTTCCAACGCCAGTACCGCACCCAGGTCAACGTGCTCGAACGCCCGACTCATGGAACCGGGACCGGAATCTGCCTGATCGGCCACCACGAAATCATGTTTCCTCTGCTCATGGCGGCCGTTCTCGAAGAATTGAAGGGGAGGAGCTGAGTGCCAAGACGCATACGGATCAAAGCCGGTGCCGTTTCCCTCATCGCCGAACTGAACGACTCTCCCACTTCGGCCGCAATCCATGCGGCCCTGCCGCTCGAAGCTGCCGCTCAAACCTGGGGTGAAGAGATCTACTTTGCCATTCCCGTTGTGACCGGACTGGATGAAACCGCGGTCGACCTGGTGGCGGTGGGAGACCTTGGCTATTGGCCGACCGGGAGGGCGTTCTGCATCTTCTTTGGGCCGACGCCGGCCAGCCGCGGCGATGAAATCCGGCCCGCCAGCGCCGTCAACCGGATCGGCCGGGTTCTCGGGGATGCCAAAGCTTTCAAGGCGGTCGCCGATGGGGACCTTGTCCGTCTGGAGGGGGAGGGTTAAAGTGCAAGCGGTGAGGAATAGCGGGGCCTCTGGACGCCAACTGTAAGCTGGTGCCGGTTTCATCATTTGTGAGGACCTCTGAGACTTATGGTCGGTATTGGAGAAAAGCATGCCCATTTATGAATATGAATGCTGCAAGTGCTGTGAGAGGTTTGAGAAGCTGGTGTTCCGCAGTGACGAAGCGGTGATTTGCCCCAAGTGTGAATCCCGTGAAGTGCAAAAGGTGTTGTCGGTTTTTGGCTTCAAGAGCGGCGGCAACAAGGGGGCTGCCAGCAGCAGGATGGGGTCCGGCGGGTCGTCCTGCGCCAGTTGTCATTCGACCAACTGCAGTTCCTGTCATTGAGGTCGATGGGTTAATGGACCGACTGTTGCGCATTGGGACCCGCGGCAGCCTGCTGGCGCTGACGCAGAGCGAGTGGGTGAAGGCTGAACTCGAACGGCGTTGGCCAGGTTGTCGGATCGAGCTGAGAATCATCAAGACCACCGGTGATAAGATCCTCGATGTGCCGCTCGCCAAGGTCGGCGGCAAGGGACTCTTTGTCAAGGAACTGGAAGACGCTCTGCTGGATGGTTCTGTGGATCTGGCGGTCCACAGCATGAAGGATGTCCCGGCGGTGCTGCCGGATGGGCTCACGATAGGAGCCATCCCCGAGCGGGAAGATGCCCGGGATGTGCTGATCAGTCGCGATGGCCGCGAGTTTTCCGAGCTGCCCGAGGGGGCGCTGGTAGGCACCAGCAGCCTGCGCCGGGCGGCGCAACTGAGAAGCCTGCGACCGGATCTCATTATCGAAAACCTTCGCGGTAATTTGGATACCCGCCTGCGCAAAGTGCGCGAGGGCCGCTACGATGCCGTCATTCTGGCGGCAGCCGGGATTCACCGGATGGGCTGGCAGGAGCAGATCACCAGCTATCTCGAAGCTGCCCAATGTCTCCCGGCCATCGGTCAGGGAGCGCTCGGGATCGAAGTCCGCGGCGACGATCAAGCCGTCCGCAAGCTCATCGCACCCCTGCACCATCCGGATACGGCGGTAGCGGTCCGGGCGGAAAGGAGTTTCCTGGAGGAACTGGAAGGCGGCTGCCAGGTTCCCATTGCCGGTTTGGCGCGGGTGATCGACGGGCTCCAGGTGGAACTGACCGGTCTCGTGGCTTCCCTTGACGGCAGGACCGTTTACCGTCGGACCCGGTCCGCCCCCTTTGAAGGAGCGCAGGCGCTGGGCCGCGGTCTTGCCCGGGAACTGCTCGACGCGGGGGCGCGCGGCATCCTGGACGAGATTTACCGTTCGGCTCAAAGTCATTGAACGGTTGTTTTCAACCTTAAAGAGCACTGTCCAAAGGTGAATATGCCATTTTGCAGGGTGGGCTGTGCCCACCGATGATGCCGGCGGTGGGCACAGCCCACCCTTGTTTGTGTTCTTCGTAAGTTTCGTGGTGGAAAAGCATAGATGGTGAAGGGATAACCGGTGAGCAAAGGCAGAGTCTATCTGGTGGGAGCGGGGCCGGGAGATCCAGGCCTGCTGACGTTAAAGGGCAAGGCGCTGCTCGAGCGGGCCGAAGTGGTCATCTATGATTATCTGGCCAACGAGGAGTTCCTCGCCTTTGCTCCGCCCGAGGCCGAACGGATCTATGTGGGCAAGAAAGGCGGCGATCACACCATGCGCCAGGGCGACATCAACCGGTTGCTGGTGGAAAAGGGAAGGGACCATGTGGTGGTGCGCCTCAAGGGTGGTGATCCGTTTGTCTTCGGGCGAGGCGGTGAGGAAGCCCAGGAATTGGTCGCTGCCGGGATTCCCTTCGAAGTTGTGCCCGGGGTGACTGCGGCCATCGCGGTGCCGGCCTATGCCGGAATACCCCTTTCGCACCGCGACTACGCTGCCAGTATGGCCTTTATCACCGGTCATGAACGGGAAGACAAGACCGCTTCCAAGATCACCTGGGACCGGCTTGCTACCGGGGTTGGGACCCTGGTGTTCTTCATGGGGGTCAGAAACCTGCCCGAAATCTGCGGCATGCTGATGGAACACGGCCGGTCAGGGGAAACTCCGGTGGCAGTGATCCGCTGGGGCACCACCCCGGAGCAGCAGACGGTCATTGGCTCCCTGCGGGATATTGCGGCAAGGGTGGCGGCGGCGAACCTCAAGCCGCCGGCCATAACCGTGGTGGGAGAAGTGGTGCGACTGCGGGGGGAACTTAACTGGTTCGAGGCGCGACCGCTGTTCGGCCGCCGCATCGTGGTGACGCGGGCGCGGGAACAGGCCAGTGAGTTCAAGGCCATCCTGAGCGAGCTGGGAGCGCACTGCCTCGAGTTCCCGACCATTGCCATTGAACCGCCGCCCTCCTGGGAACCGCTCGATACCGCCATTGCTCACCTGGCGACCTACGACTGGGTGATCTTTACCAGCGTCAACGGGGTGCGCTGCTTCATGGCGCGCCTGCGGGCGGCGGGTCTGGATGGGCGGGGGCTGCACGGCCTGCAGCTGGCCGCGATCGGCCCCAAAACGGCAGAAGCACTTGAACAGGTCGGGCTCCGGCCCGATCTGGTACCCGGCGAATACCGGGCGGAAGCCATTCTAGATGGCCTGGCCGGTGGCAACCTCCGGGGCAAACGCTTCCTCCTGCCGCGTGCGATGGTAGCGCGTGATGTCCTGCCGGATACGCTCCGCCAATGGGGCGCCGAAATCGATGTGGTGCCAGCCTACCAGACCGTCCTTCCCCGGGAGCGAACCACCGAGATGCTGGAACGATTGCGTGCCAACGAAATCGATTGCCTTACCTTCACCTCCTCCTCAACGGTCGGCAACTTCTTCAGCCTGTTTGCGGCCGAAACCATCCGCCCGCTTCTGGAAAGCGTGCGCATCGCCTGTATCGGTCCGGTCACCGCGCAAACCGCCGAAGGGCATGGGCTCAAGGTCGATATCATGCCATCCGAGTACACCATTGCGGGTCTGGTGCAAGCAATCAGCGAGCATTTTCGGGGGGCCGGGAAATGATCCCCGGCAATCCGGAGGCGGTCCTGGCGCCTACTTGAGGATATCGTTTTCGCGATTCTGCAGATAGGCCTGCCGCATGGACGCATAGGGGTCGACGGCAGCTTTCTTGAAATCTTCGTAATCGCCGATTCGCAGAGAGGTGTTGTTTACAATGATTCCGGTCCTGATGGCAGCGCTGACCCAGAGGTCATGGGGAATCCACCACAGGGGATTGAGGACGGCATCCCCGCCCAGCCCGAAGGTGTCCCGCACCGTCGATGGCCCAAACACCGGCCAGACGATATAGAAACCCGGCTTAACCCCATAAAATCCGAGAGTCTGGCCGGTGTCTTCGTCGACGGGAGGGTTGAGGTTAAACTCCCGGCTGGCAATCTCGAAAAACCCGGCGAAGCCCAGGGTCGAATTGATGAGGAAGCGGCCGGTTTCAATACCCGCAGCTTTGAACTTGCCCTGGAGGACATTGTTGACGAACCGACAGGGGAACCGGAGATTGTCAAAGCCGTTGCGAATGCAGATCCTCAAGCCGGGAGGAATGAAGGTGCCATATATCTGGGAGATCGGTTTCAGAAACCAGAAATAGAGTTTATCATTGAAGACGAAGAACGCCCGATTCATCCGTTCCAGGGGATCGGGGGCAACTTCGGTCTTGGTGGTATCGGCGAAGGGATCGTAGAAATCGTCGTTACTGTCCTCGCCCAGGGTCGGAGCCGCTGCCAGGGCGACCTTATGGAAATCCAGACCGATCAGGGAGAGGCGTTCTCCGTTGTGAGCGGGCAGGAGCAGGGAGAGAACCAAAAACGCTGAAACGGCAACCAGTGCCTTGGTTGATAGCTTCATCCAATCGTCTCCTTCCTTGCAGTGGCAATCCGGCTGATAGCCGCACTGGTGAGCCGACCATGAAAGACTCAGGAACGGCATTCTAGCACCCCACGGAAACTTGGCAAGCAAAACTCGTGCAGCCTTGCATCCAGGTAAAGCTATAAGATATGCTTGAACTCGGATCAAAGATACTTCGCCTCGAAACCTACTGTTCCGCCGTGGGCAAAGATCGGCCCCAGAGCAGCGGAAGCCGCTGGTGAGACAGCCGAAGGAGAAATGGATGGCAAAGCAATCCAAGGATGACCTCAACCCCATCGAGCGTTTCCTGGAGCGGCTGCGGGGGGCGACGGGCAATGGCGGTTCCGGTTCCCCCGATCCCTCCCAGAAGAAGGTCCATTTTTCGCTCTGGTACTTCATTGTTGCCATGCTCCTGATCACCTGGCTCCAGGGGTATCTGGCCGAGCCGCAACGTGAGAAGATTCCCTATTCGGAGTTCAAACAGTGGGTGCGCACTGGTAAGGTGGCGGACCTGGTGCTCGGGCCCGACCGTATTCGGGGTGAAACCAGGGATGACCGGGGGCAGGCCCAGCACTTTCTCACCCTTCGGGTGGAAGACCCGGAGCTGGTGCAACTCCTGGATGAGAAGGGAGTCAAATACACCGGCTACGCTGAGAATAAATGGGTGGCGCTCCTGCTCTCCTGGCTGTTGCCGCTGGCCTTCTTCATCTTCTTCTGGAGCTTTCTCATTCGGAGGATGGGCGCCGGCCCTCAGGGGGTGCTTTCGGTCGGTAAGGCGCGGGTTAAGATCTTCGCCGAAAAGGAGGTGGGAATTACCTTCGCCGATGTGGCGGGAATCGATGAAGCCAAAGCAGAGCTGGAGGAAATCGTCCAGTTTCTGAAATTTCCCGAGAAATTTCAAAGATTGGGAGGCCGCATCCCCAAAGGCGTCCTGCTGGTGGGAGCGCCCGGTACGGGCAAAACCCTCCTGGCCAAAGCGGTGGCCGGGGAGGCCGGCGTCCCTTTCTTCAGCATCAGTGGTTCGGAATTTGTGGAGATGTTCGTGGGGGTGGGCGCGGCCCGCGTGCGGGACCTCTTCGGTCAGGCCAAAGAACAGGCCCCGTGCATCATTTTCATCGATGAACTGGACGCTCTGGGAAAGGCCCGGGGACTCAATCCCGTGGGCGGCCATGACGAACGGGAACAGACGCTCAACCAGCTCCTGGTTGAAATGGATGGCTTCGATCCCAGGTCCGGGGTGATCATCATGGCAGCCACCAACCGTCCCGAAATCCTCGACCCGGCGCTGCTCCGCCCCGGCCGGTTCGACCGCCACGTGGCCATCGACAAGCCGGACATCCGAGGGCGGGAAGCCATTCTCATGATCCATGCCAGGGAGGTCAGGCTCGATCCCGAGGTGGATCTGAAGAAGATCGCCGGCCTGACCCCCGGCTTTGTGGGGGCCGACCTGGCGAACTTGGTCAACGAAGCCGCTCTGGTGGCCGCTCGACGCGATGCAGAGGCTGTGACTATGGCCGATTTCCAGGAAGCGGTGGATCGCATCATCGGGGGCCTCGAGAAGAAAAACCGCGCCATGAATCCCAAGGAAAAGGAAATCGTCGCCTATCATGAATCCGGTCATGCGCTCGTGGCCATGATCCTTCCCAATGCCGATCCGGTGAACAAGATTTCCATCATCCCCCGGGGTATTGCAGCCCTGGGATATACCCAGCAACTGCCGACGGAAGATCGCTACCTCATGACCCGGGAAGAGCTCCTGGGGCGGTTGCAGGTGCTGTTGGGCGGACGGGTGGCGGAAGAGCTCGTCTTCGGCGATGTTTCCACCGGCGCGATGAATGACCTGCAGCGGGCGACCGATATTGCCCGCAGCATGGTCACCGAATACGGCATGAGTGATCGCCTGGGTCCTCTCACCTACAATCGGGAACCGCGTTCGGCCTTCCTGGACCTCGGGGTGGGGCAGCGCACGCGGGAATACAGTGAGCAGACCGCCGAAAGTATCGATGAAGAAATCACCCGTATCATCGAAGAAACCTATCAGCAGGCACGTTCGATTCTGAGAGGCCGGAAAGAGACGCTTGATCGTCTCGCCAGGATTCTCCTCGAGAAAGAATCCATCGAAGGCGATGAACTGAAAGATTTCATAGCGGGTGTGAAAGCAGTCCAGGGAGCGCGGGAGCTGCCCAACATCGCCACGAGCATCGGTGGTGATATCTAAGAACAAGGCGATGAGGTGTCAGGCGCGAGCCGTGAGCGGGCAACGGTTCCCCCTCCGATGGCACACTCCATACTTCCGGATCCTCTCAGGTCGCGGCCCATCAGATCCCTTGGCGCTCACGGGTCATGGCTCACCAGCCGGGGCAGGACTTCGCCGGCTTTCCCCAGGATGCTCAGATCGTATATGTCGGAATAGGGGGTTGCCTCCAGATTGATTTCCGCCACGAAGGCACCCCGCCGTCGGGCGGTTGCTCCCATCGAAGCCGCCGGCTGCACCACGCCTGAAGTGCCGACCACCAGCATCGCCTGGCACGCCTCGATGGTTCGATAGGTCTGATCCAGAATCTCCGGGTCCAGCATCTCGCCGAACCAGACCACGTTCGGCCTCAGTAAGGCGCCGCAGGCTTCACAGGAGGGCAGCTCAGGAAGAGGCACCCGCCGGTCTTCGGTCGTCTTACCGCAGCCCGTGCAGCGTACCCACCAGATGTTGCCGTGCAGTTCGACCATCTTCCGGCTGCCGGCAGTCTGGTGCAACCCATCGATATTTTGAGTGATCAGAGTGAAATCAGGGAAATGCTTTTCCATGGCGGCCAGCGCTTGATGACCGGGATTGGGATGAAGGGGCGCGAGCACTTCCCGGCGCCAGTTATAGAATTCCCATACGAGCCGGGGATCTTCCGCAAACGCCTCAGGGGTTGCCAGCTCAGTCGCGCGATATTGGCGCCAGAGTCCCCCCTCCCCCCGAAAGGTCGGAACGCCGGATTCTGCGGAAATGCCGGCCCCGGTCAGCACTGCCACCCGTTCACATCCGCCCAGCTTCTCTTTGAGCAACTGGATTTTTTCTTCGTTGGACGCTTCCCTCATCGGCACTCCCTCCTCCTGTCGCCCTCTATCTCAATGCTCTCTCATCTACAAATCCGCTTCAATTTAATATAGTTTATTATGCGAACCGGGTGAAAGACTATTTCCCCGGTCACGGTTCGAGGTCCTGCCACCGACAAATTGGCAGGAAACGAGAAAGGATCGCTCTTGAGGACTTCAATTATGGATGAACTGAGGGTGGGGTGTGTTCAGATGGAGGTGCTGCCGGGAAATGTGGCAGGGAACCTGGACAAAATGAAAGCAGTGCTGCCTCGACTCCGGGATCGGGGGTGTCAGCTGGCGGTTCTCCCCGAGATGTGGGCGGGCGGCTTTGTCACCTCGGCCTTGCCCGAAATGGCCGCTGCCACCCCCATGGTCCTGGGGCGCCTGCAGGAATGGGCGGCCCACTACGGAGTGGCTCTCATCGGCAGTCTTCCCGAAGCCGAAGGCGGCAGGATCTTCAACACCTGCCACGTGGTTGACAGCAACGGCGAAGTCGTCGGTCAGTACCGCAAGATGCACTTGTTTTCGCTCACCGGAGAGCCGGATCACTTCCATCGGGGGCTGGCTCACCTGGTCTGTGACACGACGGTTGGCCGTATCGGGGTGGCCATCTGCTACGATCTGCGCTTTCCGGAATTCATCCGCCGGCTTGCCCTCGATGGCGCTCAGATCATCTGTCTGTCCGCGCTCTGGCCGGTGCCTCGGGTCGACCACTGGTCCCTGCTGCTGCGCAGCCGGGCCATCGAAAACCAGCTTTTTGTCATCGGCTGCAACGGCTGCGGGATAGAAGGCAAAACCCATTATGGGGGTGCTTCTGCCATCATTTCGCCTACCGGCAAGGTCCTTGCTGAGGCCGGCCGCGAGGAGGAATTGGCAACAGCTCGCCTGGATTTCGCTGAAATGGAGAGTTTTCGTCGCCACCTGACCTGTTTTGCGGATCGCCTGCCGGGAAGCTACGGGATTGTGTGACTGCAACTTCAGAAGAACCTCTTGACCTGGGCGTTATAATAACACCCGGGAAGACATGAATCTTTCCCCCTTCGGAGAGAGTCAGGTTCCCCCTCCTCCTTCCTGACTCTCTCTTCCCAATAAACCGATACCCCACTCCGAAATACTGCCTTTTTCCGGGGTAAATGGGGGATGTACCCAATTCGCGGGGCCCTTGGAGCGGTTATGATGGGGTGTGGGTTGACCGGCTTGTTGAGTCACGCCGTTTCTTCTCAGACCTGGGTTGAGCCGGAATCGAATCGGGGAAACGTGGGATTGCTCCCATGCTCGGAACCGGCCAGGGCAGGGTACAGTACTAAGCTCCGGGCAGGAACTTGGAGGAGGAGGTCCAGCGCATGACCAGAGAGGAGGAATTCACGGCCGTGATGCGCCTGATGAGTTTTGACCAGCGTCATAAGGTCATCTCCAGATATGCTCAAACTCTGGAGAAAACCCGTTCACCAGTGGGCCGGGAAACGGATCTGCCGTACTCGAAGGTCCTGATCAGAAAAGCCATCTATGAAGAGCTGTGCGAGAATCCGGACTCGGAGCAGCACAATTTCCTGGAGATCGCATTTGCCCAGCTCGAATGCTTTCTGCCGCCGGATGAGTTCAAGGTCGTCCAGGACTTCAAAAGTACCAGCAGCCGCGCCCAGGAGTTGGCAAGGAGTGGCAGGGCCAAGGATATTGTCGCGTCCGCGGGGATTTTGAAGCAGGCTGAGGGAGAGAAGGCAGTTGGAATCCTTGAGCGCATGTCGAAAAAGATTCGACGAAGGATTCGGGAAATCCGTGCGCTCAAGCGTCCCCACTGCGATTTCAGAGGGTATTGATCCTTGCCACGTCTTTGACCGTCAAGCTCACGCTGTTGCGATAATCGTCCCAGGCCAGCTGGAAAATGACATCCATCAGATCGCCGTTCTGCCAGTCCGGCGGCAAACAGGTGCTTCCCCGCCAGAAGACTCCTGGAGTCTGCCCATCCAGGAGCAGTTGGAGATGCCGGTTGTCCTTTCCAAACTGCCGTTGCACGGTGACCTTGATCCCGCGTCCGGCGAAGGTGGGGAGGGGATTGCCCACGCCGAACGGTTCTAGTTGTTTGAGCAGGCGGAAGAGTTCCACCGAGACCAGATTCAGGTCGAGTTCCATATCCACCCTGATTCGGGGAATGAAGAGTTCGATGGGATGAGCGTTGACGATCGCTTCAAAGCGCTGGGAAAACGCCTCCAGGTTTTCTTGGGACAAGGTCAGGCCCGCTGCCATCCGATGCCCTCCCCACTTCACCAGAAGATCCTGGCAGGCGTGCAACGCGGTATAGATGTCGAGACCGGGTATGCTGCGGGCTGATCCGCGGGCCAGGCCGGTAGTCTGGTCGATGGCAAAAATGATGGCCGGTCCATAGTGAAGCTCCTGCTGGACGCGCGAGGCAATGATGCCCACCAGCCCGTGGGACCAGCCCGCATCACCCATGACCAGGGTCCGCCGCCGCGTATTTTCGTCGCCATAGCGTGCTCGAACCTGGTTGAGGATGTGATCCTCCTGCTGCTGGCGGCGGAGATTGAGCTGGTTCAGTTCCGCCGCTAGTCGCCCGGCGTCGGCGCCCTGTTCGGCCATGAGCAGGTCGAGGGCCAGACTCGCATCGGCCATCCGCCCGGCCGCGTTGATCCGTGGTGCCAGATTGAAGCCAATGTGTCCGGCGGTAAGGACTTTCCCTGCCAGACCGGCTCGTTGGGAAAGCTCCCTGATCGCGGGATACGGCTCGGCATTCATACAGCCCAGCCCACTCCGGGTCAGAATCCGGTTGGCGTCTACCAGGGGCATGAGATCGGCCACCGTGCCGATAGCGGCCAAGGTCAAATACTTGCCTCCCAGGCGGGGCGGCACCGCAAAACGGTTTCCGGCTGCCTGGCGAAGCCGCGCCAGAAACAAAAGGGTCAGGCCGGCCGCGCTGAAATCCCGGAACACCGAGCGGGAAGAGGGTTGCTTGGGATTGATCAGGACGGTGGCCGGGGCCATTTCATGGTCAGAGACTTCATGATGATCGATTACAAGGACGTCGGCGCCCTGCCGACGGGCCTCACCCACCGAGCGGAGGTCGTGAGTCCCGCAGTCCATGGCCACAAACAGGCTGGCATCGGGGTGGTGGGAAATGGCCCGGTCAGGTATTCCATAGCCCTCTTCCCGCCTCGGAATGACGACGGCATAGTTGGTGTAGTCCAAATCCCGCAGGAAATGGGCCATCTGGGCCACCGAGGTCACCCCGTCGCAATCGTAATCGCCGATGAGTACAAGCTTGTTGCCAGCGGCGAGATGCCGCACCATGAGGGCCGCCCCTTCGGCCATTCCTTCCATTGCCAGATAGGGTTCGAGGTCTCTGAGACTGCCGCTCAGGAAAGAGGGCCCCGCCCCTCGATTCTCCAGCAGGATCGCTAGAACCTCGTCAAGCGAAGCGGGTTTCGTTCGTCCCGTTATTTCCCACTTGCATCGTACCATGGTCAGTCCCTTCCCAAAGGTCTTCTCCAGGTTCGGCCAGCGCCGAACTATCTACCACAAAAGCCGCCGGTTTATTCAAATTTATGGACAGAACCACCGGTCGGGCACTCATTTCTCCCATTGCACCGGAAAGCGATATTTTCAGCTTGCGTCGAGCACCATGGTGGAATAAAGAAAGGGGGCGAATGTTGATGGTGGCTTGGGCCGGGGGGCTTTTGGGGCTGGAGTGCGAGGAAAACGCCGGTCCTCGAACCATGAGCTGAAATGGGGGGATGCAGGTTGGCATCATGGGAACTTAAAGAAGGGTCTGGTATCAGGAGCAGTCTATGATGATCGATACGCTCACCTATATGAGGAATTTCCTCCACGACAAGAATGTTGCTTCCATCACGCCCACTTCTCCCTTTGGGGTGAAGCGGGTCTGCAGGAACATCAACTTCGACAGTGGCAACATAATCGTCGAATACGGGCCGGGTACCGGTGTCTTTACTAACTACCTGTTGAAAAACATGAAAACCGATTCCCGGTTGATCCTGATCGAGCGGAACAAGAACTTCGATCAGATCCTCAAGCGAACCATCAGCGACCCCCGGGTCGTGATTTTCAATGACAGCGCGGAAAACGTGCTCGAAACCCTCCGTTCGTGTCAGGAGTCAGAGGCTGACTATATCGTCTCAGGGATTCCTTTCCTGCTGCTCAACTGCCACTTGAAAGAGAAGATCCTTTTCAATACCCACCGGGCTTTGAGGACGGGCGGCAAATTTCTGGTCTACCAGACCTGCTTCCAGGCGGACCACCATCTGAAGGTCCATCTAGAGCGTTTTTTTCCCGTCGTGCGCACCCGCTTCGAGGTCCGGAACCTCCCGCCTCTGCGTATTTACGAAGCCATCAAGTAGATTCTTCGGCCCGGTCCTGTTCAGAAGCGAGGGGATTTCGGAAGGTGCCCGGAGGACATATTCCCGGCATCCCGAAATCCCTTTTTATTCCATCGGTTGGCTGTCTTCCAAACACTGCCCGCAACCCCGGGGAACGAAGCCATGAAGTCGCTCAAGCTCTATACGGGCAACCGGTTGGAGCTGCTCGCCCAGCTCCTGGCAAGAGTCCTGGAAGGGCCGCTGGCCTCGCCTCTGGAACCGGAAATCATCGTCGTTCAGAGCAAAGGGATGGAGCGGTGGCTTGCGATGCAACTGGCGGCGCACTTCGGCGTTTGCGCCAACTGCCGCTTCCCCTTTCCCAATGCCTTCCTGCAGGAGATCTTTCAACGGGTTCTGCCCGACTCTCCCGAATCGCCGCTTTTCAACCCGGAGTTTGCCGCCTGGAGGCTCATGCAGCTGCTCCCGGCCCATCTCGATGAGCCGGAGTTCGCCATCCTCAAACACTATCTCAACCGGGTTCCCCGGAACCTCCGGCGGTTGCAGCTTGCCTCGCACCTGGCTCGTACTTTCGATCAGTATGTCCTGTACCGCCCCGAGCTGATCACCCGTTGGGAGCAAGGTGACGAAGACCACTGGCAGGCTGTGCTCTGGCGCGAATTTGCGAGGGGGCTGGAAAAGCAGCACCGGGCGGCATTGGGGAGGGCGTTTCTGGAACAGATTCGGCAGCTCGATCGCGAGTCCTGCCCTCTACCCCGGCGAGTATCGCTCTTCGGTATTTCCTACCTTCCTCCCTTTCACCTGCACATGCTGGATGGCCTGGCGCACCTGACCGAAGTCAACCTCTTCTTGCTGAGTCCGTGCCGGGAGTATTGGGGGGATATCACCCCGGAGCGAACCATCGGGAAGGTCATGGCTCGGCAGCGAAGTGATCGCCAATCTCCGGCGGAGCTCCACCTGGAACAGGGCAATCCCCTGCTCGCCTCCCTCGGGGCCCTTGGCCGGGATTTCCTCGGACTGCTGGCCGCCCTGGATTGTCAAGAAACTTCCGTGTTTCAGGAACCTGGCGAAAACAGCCTGCTGACCTGCCTCCAGTCAGACCTCCTGAACCTGAGAGACCGCACGGAGGGGTCACGCGAAAAAACCGTCATCCCGCCGGATGACCACTCGTTCCAGTTCCACTCGTGCCACAGCCCCATGCGGGAAGTTGAAGTGCTCTACGACCATCTTCTCGAGCTCTTCGACCAGGACCCCACCCTGCGCCCCGGGGATGTCCTGGTGATGGCTCCCGCCATCGAAACGTATGCACCCTTTATCCAGGCGGTTTTCGATGCCCCCGAGGACGATCGCAAAAGGATCCCATACAGTATTGCCGACCGCAGTATGCGGAAGGAGAGTCAGGTCGCGGAGGCTTTCCTGGCAATGCTCGAACTCTGGGACGAACGGATCACCGCAGCTAAGGTTCTGGGTCTTCTGGAAGCGGGGGCCGTTCGCGCTCGATTCGGGCTGACCGAGGCGGACCAGGATCTTATCGCGGGCTGGCTGAGGGAGGTGCGGATCAGGTGGGGGATCGATGAAGAGGACCGGCTGAGGTGGAATTCCCAGGCCTTTCGAGACAACACGTGGCGGGCGGGCCTCGAACGGCTCCTCCTGGGCTATGCCATGCCGGGCGACAACCGCCAGCTGTTCTGCGGCATCCTGCCCTACGACCATATCGAAGGCCGCGAGGTGGCGGTGCTCGGGGGCCTCATCGAATTCGCCGAACAGCTTTTCGCTCTGGTTGCGTCCCTCAGCCACCCTCGAACCCTCCACCAGTGGTCGGAAACGCTCATCGAGGCGCTCACCCGCTTCTTTCTGCCCGACGACGACGGCCTCCGTGAGTTTCAAGCAGTCCGGCAGGTTCTTCTGGATCTGGCAACCATTCAGGAGATGAGCAGGTTTGCCGAACCCGTCGAGATCCGGGTCATCAAGTGGCATCTGGACCGCAGGCTTGAGCGGGAAGGGTTCGGCTTCGGCTTTCTGACCGGGGGCGTCACCTGCTGCTCCATGCTGCCCATGCGGAGCATCCCCATGCGGGTCGTCTGGCTGCTGGGCATGGATGGGAACGCCTTTCCCAGACAGGCCAAAGCCCTCGACTTCGACCTCATTGCGAAAAATCCCAGGGCGGGCGACCGGTCGAGCCGCAACGACGACCGCTATCTCTTTTTGGAGGCCCTCATTTCGGCCCGTGAGCAGCTCAGTGTCAGCTACACGGGACAGAGCCTCCGCGACAACAGCAGCATTCCGCCGTCGGTCCTGGTGAGTGAGCTGCTGGACTACATCCACCGGGCCTTCACGGTTCCTGTTCGTGGTCGGAGTGAGGCCGGGCCAGGGTCGACGGCTCGGGACGATGCCGCTGCCGGGTCGGATGAGGCGACCGCTGCTCCTTTTGCCGAGGCTGCCGATGACCCTGAGCGCCTGATTGTCAAGCATCGTCTTCAGCCTTTCAGCCCGGCCTATTTCAAAGGGGATCGCAGGCTCTTCACCTATTCCGAGGAATGGCAGGAGACCGCCCGGTGCCTGTTGCGGGAGCAGACTCTGCCGCCACCTTTCCTGGCTACCCCGCTCGAACCTCCGGAAGAGGCTCTGAAGCGCATCGACCTCCACCGCTTGGGCCGGTTTTTTGCCAATCCGGCCAGGTTTTTTCTCGACCGGCGGCTGGGGATCACCCTGGACGAAGATCCCGCGCTGCCTGATGAAACGGAATGCTTCCAACTCGCCGGGCTCGACCGGTATGACCTGGGACAGACGTTGCTGGCCGCCAGGATGGCCGGCCATGACCGCAGCGCCCTTTCCCGCTCGCTCCGGGCTTCGGGCGTACTTCCCCATGGCGTTCCCGGCGATTTGAGCTTCAAGGCCATGAGCGATGGCGTGGAGGAATTTGCCCGCCGACTGGAGCCTTTCGTTGGCGAAAAGGAACTCGATTCCCTGGTGTTCGAACTACCCCTTGCCGACTTCGTCCTGACCGGCACCATCACCTCACTCTTCCCCGAGCGCCTGGTGCGTTACCGTTATGCCGCTCTCAAAGCCAAGGATTACCTCAACCTCTGGCTTCCGCACCTTGTCCTGAATCTCCTGAGCCGCCCCGGCTATCCCCGGGAGAGCCTGCTGGCCGGGCTCCGTGACAGTGAGTGGTGCACCGTAACCTTCGGGCCGGTTGAACAATGCCGGGAGCACCTGGAATTCCTCCTCCGGATTTACTGGAGCGGCCTCTGCCGTCCCCTGCCGTTTTTCCCCGAAAGCTCGTTCCGCTACGCGGAACAGCTGATCGTCAGAGATGCTCCGCCCGAGAAGGCCCTCGCCCGCGCCAGAGGCGCGTGGACCGGCAGCGACTTTCACCGGGGAGAGAGCCGGGACCTTTCGTATCAGCTCTGTTTCAAAGGCGTCGAGCCGTTGGCCGGCGACTTCGAAAGTCTCGCTGCGGCAGTGTTTGGGCCCCTGCTGGCGGCTCGGACAGGGAGCTGAAACGATGGCGAACGGACCTCAAAGCATTGCTTTCGACCTCTTGAACAGCCCGTGTGATGGCACCAACCTCATCGAAGCCAGCGCCGGTACGGGAAAGACCTACGCCATTGCAGGACTGTTTCTGCGGCTGCTGCTGGAACAGGACCTGCTCGTCAATGAAATCCTGGTGGTCACCTTCACTGATGCCGCCACCAATGAACTGAAGGAACGCATTCAGCGCCGCCTGCGCGAAGCCCTCGCCTGGATCTCGGGCGACGGCCCCGCTGATCCTTTCCTCGCGGCACTCTGCAGCCGCCAGCCGCCTGCCGGGCATGCCTCGCGGCGTCTGCGGGGCGCGCTGAACGATTTTGATCAGGCCTCCATCTTCACCATTCACGGCTTCTGCCAGAGAGTCCTCAGGGATCACGCCTTCGAGAGCGGGATGATGTTCGACGCGGACCTGGTCGCCGACCAGGAGCGTTTCGTGCGCGAAATTGTCCACGATTTCTGGCGAAACCACTTCTATCGGGCTTCGCCGCGCTTCCTCGACTATGCCTTCGCGCATGGAATCAACCCCGGCAGCTTTTCCGCGCTGCTGGGCAAAAACCTCACCAATCCCTATCTCACGGTCATTCCTCAGCAGGATATCCCGGACTGTTCCAGCCAGGAGGCGGAGTTTCAGGCGTGTTTCGAAACCTTGAGGCAGGCCTGGTTTCAGGCCAGGGACGAAGTGCCGTCCCTGCTCACCACCGCGGAGGGGCTCCATCGTGGGCGCTATCGGAAAGACCGGATTCCGGGGTGGATCGAGTCCATGGAGGCGTTCTTCGCCGGTGACGGACTGGGGTGCATCCTCCCGGAGGTTTTCGAGAAATTCACCTCAGGGGGCCTCCGGGCCGCAACCAGGAAAGGCTGCCGCCCTCCCTCCCATCCCGTGTTTGACCTCTGCGAAGCCATGCAGGCCGTCCAGCAGGCTTTGGTCGATCAGTTCAACCGGGTTCTCCTCGGCCTGAGACTCAAGTTCATCGAGACCGTCCGCCATGAGCTTGCCGAGCGGAAACGCGACCGGAACACGCTCTTCTTCGACGACCTGCTGCTCATGCTCGAAGGAGCGCTCCGCGGTCCCGGCGGCGAACACCTGGCCGCCGTCGTCCGTAACCGGTTCCAGGCGGCCCTCATCGACGAATTCCAGGACACCGATGCGATCCAATACGCCATCTTCGAGAGGATCTTCGGGCGGGGCAAGAGCACGCTCTTTCTCATCGGCGATCCCAAGCAGGCCATCTACGGCTTTCGCGGGGCCGACATTTTCACCTACCTGGACGCTTCCCGGCAGGTCTCGCGGCGCTTCACCCTTGGTGAAAACTGGCGTTCGGAACCGGCCCTGATTCAAGCCGTGAATAACGTTTTCAGCTCTGCGAAAAACGCCTTCGTATATGAAGACATCGCCTTCCAGCCGGTGAACCCGGCCCCGAAGGAGCGCCACGAGCGACTCGCGGTTGACGGCAGACCGGCGCCGCCCTTGCAGATCTGGCTGATGGAAGCCGAAAAGCATGCGGAGGGGGCCCCGATTTCGCGCCGAGTGCTTGAAGAAGTCGTACCCAGGGCGGTTGCGGGAGAGATTTCGCAGCTGCTGACGGGGAGCGGGCAGGGGGCTGTGACCCTGGGGGATCGTCCCCTCCGGCCGGGGGACCTTGCCGTGCTGGTGCGGCGCAATGCCGAAGCGCGTCTCGTGCAGGCAGCCCTGGCGGATCTCGGCATCCATGCGGTCCTCTACGATATCGGAAACCTGTTCGACAGTCATGAGGCGCTCGAGATTGAACGGCTCCTGGTTGCTCTGCTCGAACCTGCTGACGCCAGGCTCCTCAAAGTTGCCCTCACCACCACCATGTTGGGGGTAACCGGGGATGAACTGGCTCGCCTCCTCCAGGACGAAGCGGCCTGGGAGGCTTGGTTGATCCGCTTTGGGGACTACCATGAGCTCTGGCACCGCCATGGTTTCTTTCGGATGTTCCGCTGTCTCCTCAGGCAGGAGGCGGTTCTCCCGCGCCTCATGGCCCTGGTCGAGGGGGAAAGGCGATGCACCAATGTTCTTCACCTCGCGGAAGTACTGCATCAGGCCGCCGTCGACAACCATCTCGGGATGGTTGGTCTGGTCAAGTGGCTTGCCGCTCATCGCGATGCGGCCGCTCCCCATCTGGAAGAACACCAGCTGCGCCTCGAGAGCGACGAAAACGCGGTCAAGATCGCAACCATCCACAAGAGCAAGGGCATGGAATACCCGATCGTTTTCTGCCCCTTCCTCGGCGACCGCTCAACCCTGCGAACCAAAGACGAAGGGGTCGTCTTTCACGACCAGGAAAATGCCGGTCGACTGACCATCGATCTTGGTTCTCCAATGCTGGACGAACATGTGAGACAGGCGCAAAAGGAACAGCTGGCAGAGAATCTCCGGCTGCTGTACGTGGCCATGACGCGGGCCAAACATCGCTGCACCCTGGTCTGGGGGCGGTTCCGGGATGCCGGGACGGCCGCGCCCGCCTACCTGTTCCACCAGCCGCGGGAAGCAGCGGCGGACGACCTGCCGGACGCCGTTGCCAGCCGCTATGCGACCCTTCAGGAAGGAGAGTTGAGGGACGATTTGCGGCAGCTCGAGGCGAACGCCGCAGGCTCGATCGCCGTTCTCGATCTGCCAGTGACGAAGGGCGTCCGGCAACCCACCCACGACGAAGCCTCGGAGGCACTCCGCTGCCGCCCGTTCGAGGTGGCCATCAGCCGGGACTGGAGCATTTCCAGCTTCTCTTCTCTGGTCAGCAGCCAGCCGCGCAGGGCTGACTGGGCCGACCGGGACGACTCGACCTCGGCCGGAATCCCGGGTGAGGAGGCTGACAAGGGACCGCCGACCGCGCCTCGAGAAACCCTGGACATGTTTTCCTTTCCCCGCGGAACGTCGGCAGGGGTCGTCCTGCACGACCTGTTCGAGCACCTGGATTTCACCGAACGCGACGATAACACGATCCAGGCGCTCATCGCCGCCAAACTCAAAGCCCATGGTTTTGAGGATCGCTGGGTGGGCGCCGTCTACGACATGGTCAGGAGGGTTCTCGATGTGCCGCTGACTGGGGAGCCGGACGGCCTTCGCCTCCAATGGGTGCCTCCTGCCGACCGGCTCAACGAACTGGAGTTCTATTTCCCGCTGCAGCGGCTCAGCGGCAGCCGCCTGCGAGAGGTTTTCGGCCTGTGCCTGGGAAGCTCCCAGGACGCCGCGGTCCCCTCGGCCATCGAACGCCTGCAATTCAGGCCGCTGGAAGGATTCATGAAAGGGTTCATGGACCTGGTTTTTCGCTTCGGCGAACGCTTTTACCTGGTGGATTGGAAGTCGAACTTCCTCGGGAGCAGGCTCGATGACTACGCTCAAGAACCCTTGCAGAAGGCCATGACCGAGCACTTCTATCACCTTCAGTATCATCTCTATGTGGTTGCCATCCATAAGTACCTTGCCGCCCGCCTGCCGGGATACCGCTACGACTCCCACTTTGGCGGGGTTTTCTATCTCTTCCTGCGCGGGGTGGACCCGGCCGGGGGGAGCGCTTACGGCATCTACCGTCATCGGCCATCCGAGGCCACCATCGAAGCCTTGTGCCAGAAGCTCATGGGGAGCGCGCGGCCATGAATGACGAAGGGCTGAGCCGGCTTCTATCATACGGACTATTTGCGCCGATCGATGGTCACTTCGCCAGGTTGATGGTCCGGCTGAACGGCGAGGTGCGGCCGGAACTGGCCCTGGCGGCCGCCATGGTCAGCCGCTATACCCGTGAAGGCCACATCTGCCTCGACCTGCGAGAAGTGGCGGGAAAGCCGCTGGCCAATCACCCCGAGGCCCTTATCTGTCCTGAACTGGCGCACTGGGTCAAGCAGCTCTCCAACTCGAGGGTGACCGGCCGGCCGGGCGAATACCGCCCCCTCATTCTGGATTCGGGGCCGAGAATCTACCTTTACCGCTACTGGCAGTACCAGCACCGCCTGGCGGAAGCAGTGAAGGCACGCCTTGCCGGTCCTCCCGGGAGCCACCTCGACGGTGCGCTCAAAGACCGGTTGGAACGATTGTTCCCCGCCTCCCCGACGGGGGAGATCGACTGGCAGAAGGTGGCGGCCTTTGCGGCGGCTTGCAGGAACTTCAGCGTCATCTCGGGGGGCCCCGGGACCGGGAAGACCACTACCGTTGCCAAAATCCTGGCCCTGTTGCAGGAACAGGCCGGTTCACCCTCCCTGCGGATCGCCCTGGCGGCTCCCACGGGAAAAGCCGCAGCGCGCCTGCAGGAGGCCATCAAGGCGGCGAAAACGCAATTGCCCTGCCCGGAACCGGTCCGGCAGGCCATCCCGGAAACAGCCTCGACCATTCATCGGTTGCTCGGGGCCATTCAGGGCTCGCCGTACTTTCGTCACCATGCAGACAATCCGCTGCCGGTCGAGGTGGTGGTGATCGACGAAGCCTCGATGGTGGATCTGGCCCTCATGTCCAAACTGTTCCAGGCGCTGCGTCCGCAGGCGCGGGTGATTCTCCTGGGCGACAAGGATCAGCTGGCCTCCGTCGAAGCCGGGGCGGTGCTGGGCGATATCTGTGAAACCGGCGAGAAGTCCTTCCTTTCCGAAGAGTTTGGCCGGGCGATCGAGGCGGTCTGCGGCTGCCGCCTCGATCAATCCCTCCTGGCCGATACCCCGGCCAAGACCCCCAAAGACTGCGTCATCCAGCTGCAAAAGAGTTATCGCTTTGCGGATGCGGGCGGCATCGGCGTATTGAGTCAAAAGGTGAGGGACCGCGATCCGGACGGGGCCATGGCCGTCCTCGGGCGTGACGATTATCCGGCGGTCACTTGGAACGAGCTTGCCTCCGGCACCCTCCTCGCCGAAGCGGCCCGGAGTCGTCTCCTGGACGGCTACCGAGGCTACTTCGAGGCGGTTGCCAGGATGAGAAGTCATCCTGGCGGCAATCCCACCGCTCGCCTCCAGGAGGTCTTCGACCTGTTCCTGCAGTTTCGAATCCTGTGCGCCGTGAGGGAAGGGCTCTGCGGAGTGGCCGCTCTAAACGACCTGGTGGAGCGGCTCTTCGAAAGGGAGCGGGGTTTCCCGCAGGCCGGCAGGTGGTATGCGGGCCGGCCTGTGCTCATTGGCCGCAATGACTATAACCTGCATCTTTTCAATGGGGACGTCGGGATTTTCCTGCCCTCGGCTGCGGGCGGTGCGGGTGGTCGCGTCTTTTTCCCCGGTTTGGACAGCGGGTTCCGCTCCTTTCATCCTCTCCGGCTGCCAGAGCACGAGACGGTCTTTGCCATGACGGTCCATAAGAGCCAGGGTTCTGAATTCGACCATGTCATGCTGGTCTTGCCCGACCGGGATTCCCCGGTGCTCACCCGCGAGCTGCTCTACACCGGTATCACCCGGGCCAGGGAGAGCGTTTCGTTGTGGGGGCCAGAGAGTCTCTTTCGAAAAGCAATCGGGCGCTCCACCCAGCGCATGTCCGGCCTTGCTGATGAACTATGGAGAATTGCCGACCGGCCGCAAAGGTAGCAATTTTTGATATAAAAAGAGAAATCTCATCCGTAACAAGTATGGAAGGCCAAAAGCATCAAACCCGACAGCAACCCAGGAGGTGCCGCATGCCGCCCGCAGCCATCAAGTTTACCGGTCTTTTGAGAGAAGAGTACCAGCGCCTGTTCGATACCTGCCAGGTGCGCCCGGACAAGGCCGCCGAAGTGGAGAAGGTTGTCGGCAGAATCGAGAGCAACCGGACCCGCTACGAGGCGGTGGGGGAGCCGCTGCAAATCCCTTGGTGGCTCATAGCGGCCATCCACAATATGGAGGCCTCACTCTCCTTCAAGGCTCACCTTCATAACGGCGATCCACTTTCCCGACGAACCGTCAACGAACCCGCGGGGCGTCCCAAAGAGGGTCATCCACCTTTCAGCTGGGAAGTGAGCGCGACCGATGCGCTCACCTACGACCGGATCGACCAATGGCAGGACTGGAGTCTGCCCGCGGTTCTCTACAAACTGGAAGGATACAACGGCTGGGGTTATCGCCGCTATCATCCCGAGGTCCTCTCCCCTTACCTGTGGAGCGGGTCCAATCATTACCGGAGCGGCAAGTACGTGAAGGACGGCCGCTGGTCCGACACCGCTGGTTCCGCTCAGCTCGGTGCCGCCGTCCTGTTGCGGCGAATGGCTGAAAAGAACCTGGTCGTCTTCACCCAGCCGGTCGAGGTGGACACCACCCTTGCTCCCCTGCTCCGCTACGCGCCGCGGGAGGAATCGCCGTATGCAAAGCAGCTCCAGGTCTTCCTCAACACGCTGCCAGGGATTTTCGTCAAGGAGGACGGGCTGGCCGGCGACAGGACCTCGGATGCCTTCAAGAAGGTCACCGGCTTCTATCTCCACGGAGATCCCAGGGGCCAGGCGTAGCTCCAGCTGCAGGGGATACCGCCCGGCTCAACGTTGTTGAATTATACTCGTGAAGGTTCAAAAGCTTCATTTTCACGCGGAGACGCAGAGGACGCAGAGTCTTATGCCAAGGGCTTCTTCCGGGATCTCCCCGTGAGGCACAAATGATAACTTCTTAAGCTAAACGAGTATAGCGACGGCCAATCAACTGATTCCCCCCTGGGGGGCAAAGTCTGCAGGTTTGGGTACAGCTGGTGCGGCATCCAACACGGCTGGCAAGTAGTTGTCAGCCGTTAAAACGTAAAAAGAGCTCACTCTTGCTACGTTGAAGAATGCCCAATAATTATCATTGCGTTCTTGGCAACTTTATGGTTTTACAGAACGATCTCTTCCGAAGTTCTTTTCCAACGATGAAGGTTTTCTTGCCAGGGAGGGCTGCAATGAAGGCGAGACGAGCCAGCATGCTGTACTTGTTGTTATTCGTTATGGGAACTGTTCTCTTCGTGACCAGCGGTCTGGTCCATGCTCTTCCTGCCGGGTTTCAGGAGTTTTACCTGCCGCTGCCCACGGGTGACAACCGAGCGAGCCCACCCTTCAACGGGACCTACTCGATCTTCAATGCCATCGAACCCCCCATAACCGCCAGCAGAGGCATGCATTATGTTGTAGGTGTCACGGCCAGCTCCGACAATACGGCGGTCTATTATGACCACTGGGAAAACGGCCTGGGGACCGGCCCGTCAGGGGACGAAGTGGTCTATCTGAGCAAGGGGCAGGTCCACTATTTCGAGAGCGCCAGCATCCCTGTTCCGCGCGGGACCAACACCTACTATGACGGTGGCGACCGGATCTTCGTATCGGGAAGCCTTCTGCAGCTCGTCGTTTCCACCTGGACGGAACACCAGGGCACAGTTTTTTCCGACGCCTGGGAAATCTATCCCAGACAGGCCTGGGAAGCGGCATACACCATTCCGGTGGGCCAGGACCTCGCCTCCCCCCCCAGGAACTACAGAGATTTTACCTACGTCTATGCCGTGATCATGTCGGGAAGCGACAACAACGCGATTCAAATTCGTAACGCAGCGGGTACGCTCCTTGCCAGCACCACCCTGAATCGCGGGAAAACGTATATCTACCAGGTCCTCACAGCCGGCACCACGGTGAGCGGGTCGGCCCCGGTCCAGGTCCAGCTCATGACCGGCCGGCGGGATACCAGCGGCTGGGAGATGCGCGGCTACACCATGATGCCGCAATCGTTCTGGGGCAACAGCTACTGGGCGCCGGTCCCCAGCTGGAGGAACAGCAATACCGATGTTTTTCTCTACAATCCCAACAGCGCTGCCATCACCGTGAGTTTTGAGGACCTTACCGGGAGCGGCTCATTTAGTATTCCCCCCAGGCAGACCCTCAATTACCGCACGGGAGCAGGACGGTATGTGCCGCAAAATTCGGGTGTGCATCTCAGCTCGACCAGCACCTTTTGGGGAATTATCTCGGGCGATACCGGTTCCGCCACCTGGGATTGGGGCTGCAGCCTCATTCCCGAGAATTTTCTGGGTACCGATAACTACCTGAGCTGGGCGCCGGGGACCTCCAATCTTACCGGCAACGGCTCGCCCGTTTTTGTGAGCGCCCTCGAAGACGGCACCAAGGTGTTCGTCGACTACGGTCCCAGCGACGGGACCTTCGATGACGTCTTCAGTCTCAACAAGTTTCAGGTCGTCCCCATCTACGCCCCCGGCAACAACAACACCGGCATGCACATTGTCAGCACCAACCCGGTTTCCATCGCCTGGGGGGAGAACCCGGACCGGGCCGCCTCCGGAAACCCCTACCTGGATATGGGCTACACCACGCTGCCGCTCCCTATCGAGTGGATCGACCTGGCCCTGGAGGTCTCCAAGATTGCCTCCCCGGAGTCCATTGGCCTGGGTGATAACGCGACTTTCACCATCGTCGTCGCCGTCCCGTCCACCGCAGGCAATCCGGTAACGGGGATCAACCCGGTGGACAGCCTGCCTCCTGGCTGGGTCTATGTGACCGGCAGCAGCAGTGTGGGGGAACCAGTCATTTCGGGGGAGCTTGCTTCGGGCTACCAGCTCACCTGGAACGTAAACTGGACCATTTCCCCGGGAGCTTCTCAAACCATCACATTCAAGGGCCAGGCGGTATCGGCTGACACCCTCAACCCTAACCGCGATGTTGCCACCGCCACTGGCAACGCCCTTGGCACAACCCTCACGGCGGATGACGATGCCTTTGTGAGGGTTGAGCAATCCGGGGTGGCCGTTCTTGAGGCGGATAAAACCGCAACGCTCTACAGTGATGTCAACGGCGACGGAGACGCCAACCCCGGCGATATTCTGCGCTACGTCATCACCATCCGGAACGCGGGGCAGAGCGATGCCTCGAGTGTGGTCCTGAGCGATACCCCGGACGGCAATACAGCCCTGATCGTCGGCAGTGTGGAACTCTGCCAGTGCCCCGGATGCACCGTCACCGGCGGGAACACCCCCGGCGATACCGCGGTTGGGGTAGATATCGGCACGCTCGTTTCCGGGACTTCCGTCCAGATTTGCTTCCTGGTGCGCATCAGCGGCAATGAGGGGTTCAGTTCCGTGGTCAACCAGGGGGAGGTCACCAGTGATGTGGCTCCGGTCTACCCGTCGGTCGAAACCCCGGTGGTCATCCCTCCACCGGTCCTTACCATCTCCAAGGAGGCTCCTCCAGAAGTGGTGGTCGACCCGTCCGGGAGCGGGACCATCATCCAGTACACCGGGACCCTCACCAATACCAGCACCACACCTGCTCACAATGTGGTCCTGGTCGACCAGCTCCCCCCCGGCGTGACCTTCATCAGCTCCAGCCATGGCGCCGTCTACGATTCTGGCAGCAATACGGTCACATGGAACCTTGGCACCATTGGCCCGGGAGTCGCCATCCCCGGCTGGCTTACGGTAAGGGTGCCGACCGGGCTTCCCGACGGGACGCTGTTGACTAACCGGTTCAGCCTCACCTGGCAAGACCTGGGCGGGATCTCATACGGCCCCGCGGAAGCGACGGCGGCAACGGTTGCCTACAATCATCCCCGGCTCTCGATCGAAAAGACCGGCCCTGAGGCCGCCATCAACGGCGAGCAGTTCAGCTACACGGTTACGCTGCGCAATATCGGGGATTCCATCGCGACCCATGCTGCCCTGACGGACACGCTGCCCTTAGGCCTCACCTATGTGAACTCGAGTCCCGTGGGGACCCATAATGCCGGCCCGCCCGCCACGGTGACCTGGAGCGATCTCGGTTCCATCGAACCGGGCGGCATCAAGACCGTCAGCATCACCGTGACGGTTACCGGCTCCCTGCCCAATGGGACCCTGCTGACCGATACGGCCAGGGCGACCTGGAAGGACAGCCTCGACAACCCGTACGGTCCCATAACGGCCACTGCCGGGACGACGGTCTACACCTCCCCCCTGCTGACCATGACCAAGACCGCTCCTGCCGAGGCGGAAGTGGGTTCCGTCATCACCTATACGGGGACCCTCAGCAACGTCGGAGGGAGCGCTGCCGCGGACGTCGTCCTGGTGGACCAATTGCCGTACGGTGTGACGTTTGTCAGTTCGAGTAACAATGCCGTGTACAACATTGAGTCCAACACCGTTACCTGGTACCTTGGGACCATCCCTGCCGGCGCGTCGGTCCCCGGATGGCTCACGGTAAGAATCGCCGACACCCTTGCTGATGCAACCCTCCTGACGAACCAGTTTACCGTGACCGGCAAGGACAGTGCCGGCAACCCGGTGCCGGAAGCAACGGCTACCGCGGACACCACCGCGCGCTCGCGTCCCCTGCTTGCCGTTGAAAAGACTGGACCGGCGCAGGCTTACCACGGCGAGACCATCAGCTACACGATCACGGTGACCAATTACAGCGGAACCGAGGCAGTGAATGTGGTCCTGATGGACAACCTGCCCATCGGCCTCACCTATGTCAGTTCCAACCCCCAGGGAACGCAGGTCATGCCGGGCGTCGTTTCCTGGGCCCTTGGCAATATTCAGCCGAACGGCAGCCGCACGGTGACGGTCAGCGCGACCGTGGACGCTACGATACCGAACGCGACCCCCCTCGAAGATATCGCCAGCGTGTCATGGCAGAATGCCGCCGGTCAGAACTTCGGGCCCGTTGCGGCGACCGCCCATACCGTCATCTATACGCTCCCGCAGCTGCAGATCACCAAGTTTGCACCCGCTGAAGCCCAAGTCGGGACGACCCTCACCTACACGGGGACCCTCACCAATGTCGGCGGGAGCGCCGCCTCCAACGTGGTCCTGGAGGACCAGCTGCCTCAGGGGGTTACCTTTGTCAGTTCGAGTCACAGCGCCGTCTATGATCCGGTGGCAAACACCGTCACCTGGCAGCTGGGAAGCATCGGGCCGGGTGCCTCGGTCCCCGGATGGCTCACGGTCAGCATCGCGGAAACCATCCCGGACGGGAGTCGGCTCACCAATACCTTTACCGCTCGGGGAACGGACCCGTTCGGGGCCTCGGTCCCTGATGCCACGGCCAGCGTGAATACCACGGTGCGTACCCATCCGGTCCTCATTCTGGAGAAATCCGGCCCGGCAACATCCTTCCCCGGCGAAGACGTCACCTACACCATCGCGGTCACCAATACCGGGGGGACTCCGGCCTCGAACGTGGTTCTGATGGATTCGCTGCCCCTGGGACTCACCTATCAGAGCTCCAACCCTGCGGGGATCTACGCAAGCGGCATTCTCACCTGGAACGTCGGGGTGGTCGACCCTGGAAAAACGCTGACCTTTCAGATCACGGCCAGGGTGGACAGTGGTATCGAGAACAACTCGCATTTGGTCAATACCGTCATGGCAACCTGGAAAGACCCGCTGGGGCAAGATCATGGACCGGCCACTACCCAGGCCGCCACGGAGATCTTCACCCTTCCCCAGGTCACCATCGCCAAGAGTGGACCAGCTTCCTCCTATGCCAGTGCAACCTTTGCTTTCACCCTCCAGGTCTGCAACGTCGGCGGCACGGACGCCCAGAACGTCACCGTTCAGGACAATCTGCCGGCAGGTTTGAACTATGTTAGTTCGAACCCTTCTGGCACCTACAGTGACGGAACGGTAACCTGGACACTGGGAACGCTGGCTGCCGGAGCGTGTGCGAACCTCACTCTTACCGTCCAGGTTGCCGCAGGCACTCCCGAGACCACCCTGGTCAATATTGCCGGTGCCACCTGGAATGATCTCCTGGGGGCAGCAGGTCCCCAGGGCACCTCATCGAGTGTCATTATCAAGGCCGGTCCCAGCCTCACCGTGACCAAATCCGGACCGGACCAGGCGATGATTGGCAGCAACATGACCTATAGCAATGAGGTGTGTAATGCGGGAGACACGGCTGCTGAAAATATCAGCATCATCGATATTGTTCCGCTGGGTTTTGAGTTTGTGAGCGCCAATCTGGGCGGGACTTACAACCCCTCATCGGGCATGGTTACCTGGCCTTCCTCATCCCTTGCCTCGGGCAACTGCCAGACCTTTATCGTGACTCTGAAAGCCGGCTGCTCTCTGCCTCCCGGCTCCACCCTCGTCAATACAGCCATGCTTGGGTGGCAGGGACCGGGCGGTGTGCCCGACTACGGCCCGGTCTTTGCCACGAAACAGACGCAACTCGACCGACAGGTGCTCCTCTCCAAAGTCGGCTCCCCGCGACAGGTTGCTCCAGGCGCCGACATCACCTATACCATCACTCTCAAGAACGTTGGCACGACCCCGCTGACTAATGTGGTGGTTCGGGAGACCTACGATGCGAACGTTTCCTTCCTGAACGCAACTCCCAGTCCCGATACCAGCACCAACAACCGGTGGACCATTTCCTCGCTTGGCGCCGGGGTGACCCGCACCATCGTGATTACGGTCCGAGTGAAACAGGGAGTCGTGAATGGAAGGATCATCCGGAACCGTGTGACCAGCAGTTTCAACCAGCTTGGGTGCACCCTGGAAAACACTGCCACTGCTCAGTCCACGGTGAGAAGTACGGCGTCCGTGCCGGCACTCTCGGGTTGGGGGCTCATCATTCTCTTACTGCTGTTGAGCGTTGCTGGGGTCATTCGCATGAAAATGCTCAGGCGGCCAGGGCTTCGCCCCTAGAAGCTGCCCAAAGGGGAATGGAAGCGATCACGGTGGGTTTGAAAGACTGACTTGTCCTGGCGGTGATTTTCGCCTTGTTTTTCGCGGCAAGCGAGTCTGCGGCGGGCATCCCCTGAACTTGGCGAGCTCGTCCGGAAGCGTGGCAGAGCGGGTGAACTGGTTGCTCTGAGCGATCTCTACCAGGAAATCAGCAAAGAAATGGCCTTGACTGTATCCACCGCAAGTGCTACTCGAAAAGTGTCAGAAAGCTAATCCCTCTCACCTTCCCGGCCTTCATCCTGGTTGACGATAAAGGCAACGATCTTTACAGTAGCCTGCTGTGGCAAAGCGGTCCCAACGTAGGAGGCGACTCTCATGCCGACAGACTTTACAACAATCCCGGCGGTGGCGCAGTTTGACGAGACCTCATGCTGGGCGGCAGCACTGGAATGGTGGGCGCGAGCCTCTCGTCGTGTGGTCATCGACCAGCTGACCCTGATCAGCAAGTATGAGCAGTACTGGGATTCGTCCGGCGACCCGGATACCAACCCCAACTATGGCACCGTCTCTCGAGACGGCCTCATGAGCATCATGTCGGAACCGGTCTGGCGCATGCGGTGCGAGGAGATTCAAGGTGTGGCGTTAAACCAGCGCTATGTAAACGGCAAACTTCCCTGTATCTTGGCCTATTTCGAAAGGGAAATGGGAGGCTATCACGCTGTTGTGGCGTGTGAAGCCTCTGAGACCGTCCTCAAATGTATGGATCCCGCATGGGGCGGTTTCCGCAACTTCCGCTACAACCACTTTCAAGGAAAAGGCAGACTCATCGTCGGCTGGTCTATGTAAGGTCGCGGGCGTTGCTTGAAACCGCCAGCTTACAGCCGTCCCGAGTGATCCCTCCGACAACAAGTATCTGGCCTGTGCCGTTGAGGGCAGAGCTGGCTATGTCGTGTCCGGGGACCGGCACCTTCAGTTGAAGGATGCACAGTTTGAGCACCTTTCGCAAATGTGATGCCGGCTATCGGGTTATGCCGCTCGAGATACTCGACTGGCAGTCAATTCTGTGGGGCAAAACGCTGCGGGGAGCACCAATTCCCGTTGAATTCTGAAATTGTCTGGTAACTTACTGAAGCCACCTCCCGCTTGACTTTTAATTCCAAACTATCATAATCATGATAAACGATTGTCGCTAAAATGACAGGAGAATTGTATGCCGCTGATTCGACCTATATCCGACCTGCGCAATAAAGCGCTGGAAATATCCGAGCTCTGCCACCGTGAGAACCAACCGGTATTCATAACCCGCAATGGGAAGGGCGACTTGGTGGTGATGAGCCAGTCCCATTACGAACGCCTTCAGAGCCTGATCGAATTGTATCGGAAACTTGGCGAAGCGGAGTCTCTCGATGCTTCCGCTGAAAAGGGTATCACCCATGCGGAGCTGATGAACAAGTTGAAAGCCAGGATCAAATGAGCGACCTGTATGAAATCCGGTACTTGCCCACAGCGGAAGCGGACTTGGAGGACATTTTCGACTACATCATGCAGGATAATCCCTCGGCTGCCGCTTCCCTGCTTGAAAAGTTTGAGAATGCGATTGCCCCACTGGCAAACAATCCCCACCTCGGCGTCTCTCCCCGAGATGATCGCCTGCGAAAACTTGGATATCGCCTGCTGATAATTGGAGACTATCTCGTTTTCTATGTGGTGAAATCCAGGACAGTTCAGATTAGACGAATCATCCATGGCGCCAGGAATTACCGATTTCTCCTCTGACCTCGGCGCTCGGTTTCTGTCCGGTGCCGGAGAATCCGCTGGTCACGCTTCGGTGCGAAATGACTTTTTTTGAAGCGCTCCGAGGCTGATGGCCCCGTTCCCCTCAAAGGCCATGCTCAGTGAGGTCAAGACCGTGTGTGTTCCCGCCAGTTCCTCCGTGTCTGACCTCACCGCTGCGAAGGTGGTGGCTGATATTGTGAAATACACCTCGTTCGCTACACCCATGTGCCCCTGCTTCCTGAAATTTCTCACGACTCTCTTGACAAAGTCGGTAATATTTTTGGATCAAGACTCACCAGGAGTACTTTCACGCCATCCTGTTCCGGGACTTGGTCGAGCGCCTCTCGCCTGCCTCTCATTCGGACTCATGCCCCCATGCGGGAGCGTCAATTCTCTTTGCTGGATTGCTCTTCCACCGGCTTCGGCGGCTCGCCCTTATAGAAATCCGGATCACGGGTGAAGCGTTCGAGAAGGGCTTTGCCGACCTGATAAACTTTCGGGTCGCCTTCCAGTTTCAGCCAGCAATTGTTGGGCGATCCCTCCACCTCTTTGCCGAAAACCAGTTGGTAGTCCCTGCCTTCCGCCCTGGCCGAGACGCTGGCCTGAGGCTTATCGAAGCCATAGTCGGCAGCGGCCGCCGGTTCATCCACGACCTCAACCCAGGAGAGCCGACTGATAATGCTCAGCAGGACTCCCAGGCGGGCCGGATCGGCATACCAGGTGGGGTCGTCGGGTTTTCGCCAGCTGTTCCCCTCTTCCTTGATCAGATCCAGAACGCCCTTGCCGGTCGCCAGCTTGAGTTGTTCGAGCTTATCCTGAGGCAGCTCGACAATCACCTTGTTGCGCCAGTGCTTCAGGCCCTGGGTAAGAAGGGTGGGGAGCGGATGAGAGCCCACGTAGACGGTCTCGGGTTCCCGGGCAAGGACCATGAAGGTGCCGTGACCGTCCGGAGCAGGTCTGCCGGCAGCAAAAGCCAGTACTTCCTTCCCCGCCGCGAAGACCTTCACCACCACGCGTTCGGGGCTGTCCTGGGCCAGACCGTACTCGCCCTGCCTTTCCCGTTTACGGGAGGCAGTGTCGGTCACCGTAAGGATTTCCAGGGTGGTTGCGGCTGCCTTCAGTTGCCCTTCGTCAGCGGGAAGTTCCCGCGGTTCGATTAGCCACCAGCGGTTGTTGCGCTTCTCCGCAGTAAAGGTCCCTTCCCGGTTGGTCACCGTAATCCGGTCGATGCTGTCCTTCTCCCGATAGGGAAGGAGCCCGGAATAGTCCGGACGGGATCCCCGGTCAAAAGGATCGCGCCAGACCAGCAGTGTTACCGCGAGGAGCACTCCCAATATCAGCAGGGCGATGATCAATGATTTGCTCTGGTTCATTCCCGTTCTCCTCTGCCAGTCGTTACAGCCTGAAATTGCGCAGGCGGGCTCGCCGCCACTGCCACCGGCCGATGCCGAACAGGACCAGGAGCAGCGGCACGCCGATGACATTGGCATAGCGCAGGGCGCTTTTGGCCGCCGGTGAGAGCTCCGCGATCGGCCGGTCCGACAGGCCCCGATTACGGATCTTGATCAATTCAGCATCCTGGACCAGCCAGTCGACGGCATTCACAAAGAAGATCAGGTCCTCGTCATCGGCCATGCCATCCTGCGGAATATAGCCCGACCCGACCACCAGGATGCGGGTGTCGACGCTTTCCGGGAGGATCTTGGCGGGGTCCTTGAGGTACTCGGCGCCCGCCTCGGGGCTCCTGCCCGCAAAATAACTCCGAAACTTGCCCGAAGCCGCCACCACTCCGTTGAATGGCCCGCCCGCAGCGTCCTCCGGGCGAACCTTGCGTTCCATGGGATTGACGGCGTAGACTTCCTGCTCCTCCCAGCTCCTGGCGGATGTTCGGGCCAGGACGGTGGCGCTCACCCCCGCTCGTTCGACCACGGTCAGGGACGACATGAAGGGCAGTGAAAGCACCCCGATTTCGCGGGTCAGCAGGTGGTCGCGATTGAAATCGGTCAGGGCCGGGATGTACGGGTAATTGACCAGGTTTCGCACCTGATAGGGCCCTTGGCGGGTTTCGAGGGTGATCCGCTTGCATTGGGGATCCACAATAAGGTTCTTTTCGGGTTTCACCCCGTAGGCGGCCAGGATCTCATGGAACCCGTGATCGATGGGCTCCGCCATGACCAGATGGGTCATGTCCACCTTCACGCCGTTCAGCAGCAGGGCAAGCGTACCGCCCCGCATCAGAAACTGATCCAGGTGGAAAAGGTGCTCGTCCTCCCACTTCTCGGTCGGGCCCACCACGATCAGGCTGCTCACATCCGCCGCCACTTCCTTGACCAGATTGAAGTCGTGGGTGATGACCCGGTAGTTCTTTTCGAGCTCGCCTTTCACGCTCCGCATCTTCTCGTCCAGGGACGGTTCCCCATGCCCGGCGGTGAAGGCGATGGTCTTGAGCTGCTGCGCACTGAGGCGCTTGATCATGCTGGTCAGTTCGAATTCGAGGTTCTCGGTCTGGCGGATCAGGGGAATGGTTTCCTTCTTGGTGCCGTAGGTCACCACCAGCCCCATGAAGGCTTGCTTGATGCCAATCTGATCGTTTTTGATCTCCTGGATCTGGACCGGCATGATCCCCTTGCGGACCGTGTCGCGCTTCCTGCCTTCGTCCATGCCCGGATCGATGATTTCAAAATCGAGGTTGCCGCCCGCATAGGCGGCGTATTCCTCGAGCAGGTCCCGCACGTAGGCCGCGTTCTGGTTGTAGGGGGACGGCAGATCCTTGGTGAAGTAGGCGTGCACCTTGACCGGGTCTTCGAGGCGTTGGAGCACGCTGCGGGTGGCCTCGGAGAGGCGGTATTGCCGGTTGCTGGTGAGGTCGAGGCGCATGGAGGGCAGTTGCGCGACGATCACATTGACGCAGACCAGGATGAGGGTGACGACGATCAGGAACATGCCCTTGGTCAAGCTGCTGGTATAGGGTTTCGACATGCTGACCTCCTTCCCGCTATCGCCAGTCTTCGCGCTGAATGGCGTAGATGGAATAGATGATGAATGCGGCGATGAACGACAGGTAGAAGACCACATCCCGCAGGTCGATCACTCCCCGGGCGATGTTGTGAAAATGATAGTCCACCGAAAGGTATTCAAAGAACGTCGACAGTCCGCCGGGAAGGAACACCAGGACCTTGTCGACGATGAAAAAGACGAAGCAGATGGCCAGCCCGAGGATGAAGGCCACGATCTGATTGCTGGTGAGGCTGGTACAGAACATTCCCACCGCCAGGTAGGCCGCCCCCATAAGGAGGGCCCCCAGGTAGCCGCCCCAGACCGGCCCCCAGTCGAGCATGCCGATACTGGCGACGGTGAGGGTGTAAGGGAGGGTCAGGAAGAGTGCCACCCCGAGCAGAGCCTCCGCCGCCAGAAACTTGCCGAGGATGATCTCGGCATGGCCGATGGGAAGGGTCATGAGGAGCGAGATGGTCTTGGTCTTGCGCTCCTCGGCCACCAGGCGCATGGTGATGGCCGGGGCGAAGAAGATGAAAAGCACGGGAATCAGGCCGAACAGGGGACGCATGCTGGCCTGGCCCATGAGGAAGAACTGCTGAAAAAAGAGCCAGCCGGAAAACAGCAGAAACACTGTGAGCACGATGTAGGCGACGGGTGAATTGAAAAACGACTGAAATTCTCTCTTGAACACCGTCAGCGTATTGTTGAGCATATTCATGGCAGCACCTCGAATGGTGATGGCATCAGTTCAGGGTCAACTTGCGGAACACATCTTCCAGGCTGAGCTGTTCCGTCCGCATCTCCAGAATCACCCAGTTGCGCGCCACCGCAAGATGAAACAGGAGCGGCCTGATATCCCTGCCCTTCCCGGCTTCGACGATGAAGCGCCCCTCTCCCAGAGCTCGGACCCGCGATACGCCCTCGAGCTGCTGCAGAGCCTCGACCCCTTCTTCGGGACCCGCCTCCTGAAAGGTGAGGTGGACGATATTTTCACTTCGTTCCTGGGCCAGCAGTTCGTCCGGGGAGCCGTCTGCCACCAGCCGGCCCTCGGAGATGATCATCACCCGCCCGCAGGTGGCCTGGACTTCCGAGAGGATGTGGGAGCTCACGATGACCGTTTTTTCCCTGCCGATGTCCTTGATCAGGTTCCGAATCTCCACGATCTGGTTGGGGTCGAGGTCCGAGGTGGGTTCATCGAGGATCAGGATGTCGGGATTGTGGATGAGCGCCTGCGCCAGCCCGACGCGCTGCTTGTAGCCGCTCGACAGGGTCCCGATGGACTGGGTGATCACTTTTTCGATACTGCATCGTTCGGCCACCTCCCTGAGCTTCTCGCGACGACTGGCGGCGGGAATCCGGCGGATATCGGCAATGAAGTGAAGGTAATCGAGCACCACCATCTCCTCATAGAGCGGGATATCCTGGGGCATGTAGCCGATGCGTCGGCGGATGGCCTGAATGTTGCGGGAGGCATCCAGCTCCGCCACCTTGACGGAACCGCTGGTGGGGGTGAGATAGCCCGTGAGCATCTTGATGGTCGTGCTCTTGCCGGCGCCGTTGGGTCCCAGCAGGCCGACCACCTCGCCCTCCCGAATATCGAAGGAGAGCTCTTTGACCGCCTCGATGGGGCCGAAAGACTTGGATAATTGCAATGCCTCGATCATCGTGGCTTTCTCCAGTTTCCAGAGTCTGACAATTAGAACAACAGATTCAATAGGATACTGTCCAACTGCGAAGCCCACTTAGCAAAAATCAGCGGCGATGTCAATTCCCGCTCCCCCTCGCGAAGCCTTCTGGATTGCCCTTTGCCGCCCTGGAGCAGCAATGTTATGATGCATCCCGCCAAACCTGTCAGCGTGTTGACCGATTCATGGAAGGGGGGAACACGAGATGAGAACATCCTGCCGCATCTGCTGCCTGCCGGTCCTTCTTTGCCTTGTCGGATTACTTGCCGGCTGTGTCTACGGGCCGCCGGGAACCTACTACAAGGTTCAGGACACTCGCCAGCCCACCGGAGGAGGTCCCTTCGTTCTCGGTCCTAATGATCAGTGCTTTGTCCTCCGGGTCGATGACAGCACTCCTTTTGGGATCTACGACCTGCCCCAGACCGGTAATTTCCTCTATAATAAGGGGTATGATCAGGTCCGCCGGCAACGGGAAGCCGACTTCACGGTGGAAGTCTACATTTCGGGCGGGTTGCGTGAGAACCCTGACTTGAGGGCGGGCAATACCCTGGGAGGGGCGATGGTTGGCGCGGCAACGGGAGCGATGATCGGCGCCGCGGTGGGCGACCCCGGTGCGGGGGCTGCGATCGGGGCTGCCAGCGGCGGTACGCTGGGGCTCATTTCACCGGCGGCCACCAGCTTTGTGACGGTAGACCTCAACGTGTACAGCTTCAACGAGCGGGTGCCGGCGTCCCGGAGTATCGGCATCGACCTCAGCACGGTGCCGCCCTTCGAGGTGCGGCGGGTGATCGATGTCGAAGTGTCCAGGATGCTCCGCCCCATCCCTCCCCGGTAGCGGCGAATCCTCCAGCCGCCGCTCTCGATAGGCCGCCGACGGCCGCTTATCGATAACCTCACCTGGCGCATGTGCGTCAGCGCATGAGGGCAGGGTGAGAGTGTTTGCCAGCCTTACAGTTTGGAGCAGATTTCAATGAGGGAACCTTCTTTCGCCCTGACATAGGCCACCACTTGTCCCCAGGGCTTCTTAACCGGTGGACTCATTGAAACAGCACCAGCCGCCAAAGCCTTCTCATAGGACGCTGCAACATCATCTGAGACAAACGCCAATTCAACGCCTAAAGGGGCTTTGGTGGGATCAGTTTTTTGATAATTGCCACCAAAATTCATTTCTCCGAGGGAATGCGAGGCAAACGCAAGCGAAGTCTCGCCTGTATCCAATTCTCCGTATTGACCGGATTCATGAAGAAAGCGCGTTTCAAAACCAAACGCTTCTTTATAAAAATCCAAGGATTCGGGAACTGACGAAACATAAATAATTGTATAACCAAACTTCATTGTATAATTCCCTTTATTTTCTTTGATTTAGGCACAGGAAGTTCTTTCGGTTCTGTTTGAGGCCTTTTTCATTCAAACCAGCCTCCTTTTGAGCGGAGCGAGCAGCCAGTCCACGCTCTCCTGTTCTTCGAGTTGCCAAAGACGCGCAATGATCTCGTCTCGCTCGGCCTTGTTTGCGGCAAAAAAGAAGTATTCGGAGAGTTTCTCCTCGATTGCCTTGTCCGACAAAGGATCGTTGGGATCGCCCTTGGGATAATCCCGCTCGCCCACGAGCGTCGAGCCATCCGCCAAGGAGGCCACGATGACACACTTTGATTTAGCGGGGTATGCCTCAGTGATTTCAGGCTCCTCGACGACACGGACCTTTGCCATGAGCCGGTTGAGGGCGCCGTCCGAGGCCCAGGGCTCGTCGAAGTCTTCGTACTTAACGGATTTCAGAAGAGCCGTGGCGACACAATAGGGAATCGAGTGCGTTCGCCCCGCCCGGCTCGTCGGGTGATACGCGCCCGGGATCGCGCCGTTCCGGAAGGCGACTTCGTGAGTTTTGACCAAAACCGATTGAATGGCGGCCTTGTCTATTATTCTCCCGGAGAGATCCAGAGCGACATCGATGGGTGTCTGACAGAAGACCAGGGCGGGCCAGCGCTTGAAGATGATCCGCTCAAGCTCCGGCGGCGGATCGAAAATCGCGCCGGCGTGGGGAAAAAACTGGCTGACGCCCGCTGGTCCCTCATAGATGTCCGGCGGAGCTTGAAAACCTGCCAGGGCCAGCTTAACAGCTTCGATCCCCCGGAGTGCGCAGGAGGCGTACGTGCAATGCTTCCAGTCGGTCATTTGTCCGACCGCGGCCTGGTTGATGTTCAGGCCGAACATGCCCGCGATCCGCTGGACTTGGATGAGTTGCTCCAGGGAAAAACCCAACGCGCATCCGACCGTCAGGGCGGTGTAAAACGTTGCGGTCGCGTCGTGATCGTACTTTGCAGGCTCCGGATGGTAATGCGTCGCATAGGCCGCAGAAAGGTAAAACGCGGTGTGGATCGTCGAGAGCAACTCCTTCCCGTTCATCTTCCTCCAATCGGCGAGGGTCAGGACGAGCGCGACGTTATCCGAAGGGTGCGCCCCCCCCATGCCGTTGGGGGAAAGGTAGGTGTTGAGCAGGTCGCTTCGCCGGGCAAGGATCGCATTCATGAAAAACACATCCAGGAAGCCTCCCCGCCGGTTAAGGCCCCAAGCGTCGAGGTCGGAGCCTGAGGCCGGTCCCGCGGCCAGCCGGTCGAAGATTCTCAAGAGTTCCCTGTCCTTGAGCGATCCGCAGATCCCGGCGTACGAATCCATGATATTCCGCTTGAGGACGTGGAGCCGATCGGCATCGAGGCTCTCGCGGGACAGGCTGAAGACTCGCTTGGCGATGGTTTCTTCCAATGTCATGAGCCGCTTCTCAGTCGAAGAATCTAAGGTAGACCAGCCCGAGCCTGATTCTGCCCGCGGAGTCCAGTTCATAGTAGTCTGCGCACCCGAACTGGCAGATATCGCCCTCAAAAGCCGAATGGCTTTTCGTCCAGTAGTCCAAGATTTCACGTTTGCCCTTGAGGACTCTTTCCGACGCGTGCCAAAGACAATCCTCCGCCAGGTACTTTTCGAAAAGCGCGTCGTAGTCGCGCTTGTTGAAAGCCTGAAAGAACGCCTCGAGGTCCGCTGCCGTCGAGATCCCGATGTTGTTCATGGTCTCACCTGCCTGGGCTGGAGTTTTTCGTGAGAGACGCCGCGATCTCGTCCGCGGTCCGGACGTCGCCGAAAAAGAGGTGCGTGTTCGTCAGGGTGTTTTGCAGCGCTCCTTCGTCAGGCGCCGTGGTGCCGTCTGAAACCAAGATCACTTCGTAGTCGAGCTGCATTGCATCCCGGATCGTGGATTCGACGCACACGTTCGCGGCGATGCCCGCGACCAGGAGCTGTGTCCGGCCGAGCGCTTTGAGCCTGTCCTGCAACTCCGGCGGCTTCGAGAGAAAGGCGCTGTAGCGGTTCTTGAAAACGACATGGTCACGGGAGCCATCAACCTCCATAGCGCGATAGATCTCCGTACCCTCGCCGCGATTCATCAACCCCCGGATTCGTTCCTCGTCATGGAACAGGCGATAGAGTCCGCCGTCGTCCGTATCGCCGATAGAGTTGATATTCTGCCGAACCCAGATGACGGGGACGCCGCTTTCCCGGCAGACAGCAGCGAGCCGATTGATCTGCTCAATGACCGCGTTGAGTCCCGGCATGGGGTTGCCAGCTACCGGCACGCAAGAAAAGTTCTGCATATCAATGACGACAAACGCGGCCTTGCTGGCGTGTGGAGTGAAGACATTCCGATACATTTTCTCTCTGTCCTAACTCGTGCGGAGAGACGGCCTGCCGAGGCTTGCCATCGCACCACGGCACAGGGCCAGTGCCCTCATCGGCAAGAAAGCGCATGAGAGGGGCTACTCCAGGCTAAGAGGTATGAACTCTGTATCTTGCAGTGACCGTGTAGCAAAAAGAAGACATGCTTGCATGTCTTCCTGGGTAAGCCCTTCGTATTCCTGGAGGATCTCCTTGGAAGTACTCCCATGCGCCAACAGGTTCAGAATGTACTCCACGGTGAGGCGTGCCCGGCTTTTTGGGCGTCGCCTCCAGCCCTGGGTTGGGCCATTACGTTATGTTCCGTGGCTCAATGCTTCGCGATTGTCCCCTTCACTTCGCGCGCTTCACAGCTCATGGCGCCCACCAGAGGTACCATGATCGATGCAATAGCGTCTTGACTCGATACCAGAAATTGATACTATAAAATCCATGAAGCGAAAACATAAACGCACGCTGGACTTGATCTTCACGCGCCCGACTCCTGGAAACATCCACTGGGAGGATGTTCTTTCTCTGTTCCGGGAGTTGGGAGCGGAAACTAGTGAGCATGAAGGCTCCCGAGTGGGTGTGCGCTTGTTTGGAGACCGCCGAGTTTTCCACAGGCCACATCCCTCTTCGGACACGGATAAGGGGGCCGTGGAAAGCATCCGAAAATGGCTCGAAGCCAATGGGGTGATGCCATGAGAAACGTAATCGAAATTAACGGTGTGAAGGCCGTTATCACGTATGACCCGGAAATCTCCATGTTCAGGGGAGAATTCGTGGGGCTGAACGGGGGTGCCGACTTTTATGCGACGGACGTTGAAGGGCTCAAGCGAGAGGGACATACCTCGCTTAAGGTCTTCCTTGATATGTGCCGTGAAGATGGAGTCGAGCCATTCAAACGCTTTTCCGGAAAGTTTATGGTAAGGATTTCCCCCGAGCTCCACGCCGAAATTGTTGCCGCCGCACAATCCTCCGGAATGAGCCTCAACCAGTGGATTGAGAAAACCCTTGAGCATTGGGAATGTGCTCACAACTGAGGCGCTTTCGCGATACAAAGTGTCGGCCATGGTCGTCAATAAGTTCCTTCCATCGAGCCCAAGTTTTCGTGGTTCCATCACGCCGCGTGAGTAGTGCGACCCAACAAGTAATTCTGTAGTTTCTGTTCAACCTGACGACGCGGGAGGGTGTACTCGTCAGCCCGGCAATGGGTGGCGTATCCTGTGGGGGTGAAATTTGTCTTGACTTCCCACATCGCATTGTTTTTTCAATATATTATGCCAGGATGTTCCTGGCAAGCGCGGCGGTGGATCAGGGTGTCTTTTGCGAGAGCCGTTCGACCAGTTTCTTCTCGACGGCCTCAGGCACCAGCCCGGCAACGCAGCCGCCGGAGATGACCACTTCCTTGATGATACTGGAACTGATGTAGATGTAGCGCATCCCGGTCATGAGGAAGAGGGTTTCGATTTCGGTGCTGAGCTTGCGATTCATGAGGGCCATCTGAAACTCGTATTCAAAGTCGCTGATCGCCCGCAGGCCGCGGAGGATGGCGTGAGCCTTGACGCGCTTCACATAGTCCACCAGCAGGCCGTGGAAGGAATCCACCTTGACGCGATGCTCGAGAGGGTGCCCCTTGATCGATTCCTTGATCAGATCGATCCGTTCCTGAAGGGTGAAGACGGGGTTTTTGCCCGGGTGGGCGGCGATGGCGATCACAATTCTGTCGAAGATCTTCAGGCCTCGTTCCAGCAGATCCAGATGACCATTGGTGATGGGGTCGAACGAACCGGGATAGACCGCCGTCTTTTCCATGTTATTCTCCTTTTCAGCCAGATCCTGGGGGGCATTCTCCGCTTCAACGAGCACGCGCACTCATGTAGAAGGAAACCGTGGTATCGCCGTAGTGCCGCTCGACCGTCTGTGACCACTCCTCCACCTGCAGCGGCAGGGGTTTCCGGGAACCATGCTCGGCGACCACAAGGGTGCCCGGCCGCACCACCTGGCCGAGAAGCGCCAGGCTTTGCTGAATGAAGTCCCTGCCGTAAGGCGGATCGATAAAGATCAAATCGAAGGTTTCCTGCTGACCTGCAAGCCGCCGGATCACCTGGTTGACCGACCCGTGAATGACCCGCGCCTGGTCGGAAACCCGGCACAGCTCGAGATTGAGGCGAATCAGCTGGACGGCGTGACGGCTCTGGTCCACAAAGGTTGCCCGGGACGCTCCCCGGCTGAGCGCTTCCAGGCCCATGGCGCCGGTGCCGGCGAACAGATCGAGGACTTCAGCGCCCGCCACGGCCGGCCCGATGATGCTGAAGACCGCTTCGCGAACGCGATCGGCCGTCGGGCGGATGGCTGAGCCTCTCGGGGGATGCAGTCGTCTGCCGCCAAAAATGCCTGCGATGATGCGCATCGTGTGTCCGGTAACCGCGAGCGGCCAGTGAGCAGCGGAGGAATCGGCTACCAACCCTGAATCCAACCGGGCTGGTCGTGGGCTCAGAGCAGGCCCCGTGCCACCAGCAGTTCGGCAATCTGGACCGCATTGGTGGCGGCCCCCTTGCGGATGTTGTCTGCCACAACCCACATGGCCAGGCCATTGGCGGCCGAAGGATCCTGGCGGATGCGTCCCACCAGGGTATCATCCGTGCCGGCGGCTTCGAGGGGGATCGGGTAGCGGGCTCTGGCCACGTCGTCCACCACGCGCACGCCGGGTGCCTTGGCCAGCAGCGCGCGGACCTCATCCACCCCAATGGGGGTCCTGGTTTCAATGTTCACCGCTTCCGAATGACCGAAAAGAACCGGGATGCGAACTGTGGTGGCACAGACCGCGATCTCCGGATCGCGGAAGATCTTCCGGGTCTCGTTGACCATCTTCATTTCTTCTTCGGTATAGCCGTTTTCGAGAAATGCGCCGATGTGCGGAAAACAGTTGAAGGCAATCTGATAGGGGTAGATTTCCCTGGTCACCTCGCGGCCCTCGACGACGGCCGCCACCTGCTGCCGGAGCTCCTCGATGGCGCGCTTGCCGGTTCCGGAAACCGCCTGAAAGGTGGTCACCACAATGCGTTTGATCCCCGCCGCATCATAGATGGGTTTCAGCGCGACCACCATCTGGATGGTGGAGCAGTTGGGGTTGGCGATGATGTTGGGATGAGGCGCGACCGCGTCTGGATTCACTTCGGGTACAATCAGAGGCACCTTCGGGTCCATTCGAAAAGCGCTCGAGTTGTCGATCACCACGCATCCCGCGGCTGCCGCAAGGGGCGCGAACTTCTTGCTGACCGAACCGCCCGCAGAGAACAACGCCACCTGGATGCCGTGGAAGGAATCTTCCCGGAGTTCCTGCACCGGGAGTTCGGTGCCTTTGAAGGGCAGAGTCTTGCCGAGCGAGCGCACGGAAGCGAGAAGGGTCAACTCACCAACCGGAAAGGATCGTTCTTCGAGGACCTTCACCATGAGGTTGCCGACAGCCCCGGTTGCCCCAACTACCGCCACTTTCAAAGACTTTGGTGCCATGTTCAGTTCCTTTCTCAGTTACTCACTGCTGACATACTTGACCACCAGATCTCCCACCTCCGTGGTGGAATAACCCATTTGGCCTGCCGAGAGACTCTTCAGGTCCTTCCGGACGATTTGCCGAATGGCGCCTTCCAGGCGCTTTGCGGCTTTCTCCTCGCCGAGATGCTCGAGCAGCATCTGCACCGCGCCAACCGCCGCCAGGGGATTGATGATGTTTTTTCCGGTGTATTTGGGAGCGGAACCGCCGATGGGTTCAAACATGGATACCCCATCGGGGTTGAGGTTGCCGCCGGCGGCAATCCCCATGCCTCCCTGAATCATGGCGCCAAGATCGGTGATGATATCCCCGAACATGTTGTCCGTGACGATAACGTCAAACCATTCCGGGTTCTTCACCATCCACATGCAGGTGGCATCGACGTGGGCATAATCAGTCTGAATGTCCGGGTACTCCCGGGCGACCTCATGAAATACCCGTTCCCAAAGGTCGAAGGCGTAGGTCAAAACGTTGGTCTTCCCGCACAGGGTGAGCTTCTTCCGCTTGTTGCGGCGACGGCAGTAATCGAAGGCAAAGCGCAGGCAGCGCTCGACCCCGCTGCGGGTGTTGATGGATTCCTGAATGGCCACCTCATGGGGCGTACCCTTGCGCAGAAAGCCGCCCGAACCGGTGTACAGGCCCTCGGTGTTTTCCCGGACAACCACGAAATCGATATCGTCCGGCCCCTTGTCTTTCAGGGGCGTTTCCACGCCGGGATAAAGGATCACCGGCCGCAGATTGATGTACTGGTCCAGCTGAAAGCGAAGTTCCAGCAGGAGACCCTTTTCGAGAATGCCCGGTTTAACGTCGGGATGGCCGATGGCTCCAAGCAGAATGGCGTCATGGGTCTTCAGTTCATCGAGAGTGCCGGCGGGAAGAACCTCGCCGGTCCGCAGATATCTCGCACCGCCCAGGTCAAAATAGGTCAGATGGACCTCGAACTCCTCGTTCGAGGTGAGGGTCTGCAACGCTTTGACGGCTTCCTGGGTGACCTCAGGGCCCGTTCCATCCCCCGGGATCACCGCAATACGGTACTGTTTCTTCGTTTCCATGAATCATCTAAATCCTTCTTCTCTTAACGCCTGACTCCCAACGCCTCACGCCTGCCCCGTCACGCCTCACGCCGACTCTGCCATCTGCTGACGCACGTAGTTCATGAGGCCGCCGGCCTGCAGGAGCTGCTGCATGAACGGGGGCACGGTCTGTGCCTGGAAGGTCGCCTGACGGGTGTGATTGATGATCACGCCACGGTCGAGGTCCACTTCGAGGTCATCACCCGTTGCTATCGCGGCGGCCGCTTCCGGGGATTCCAGGATGGGCAGCCCCATGTTGAAGGCATTGCGATAAAAGATGCGGGCAAAGCTGTGGGCAATGACGCAGCTTACCCGGGCCCCTTTGATGGCTACCGGGGCATGCTCGCGCGAGGACCCGCAGCCGAAGTTCTTGCCGGCCACAATGATATCGCCCGCCCTGACCTTGCCCGGAAACTCCGGGTCGGCGTCTTCCATGCAATGGGCTGCCAGAAACGCGGGGTCCGTGGAAACCAGGTAGCGTCCCGGTATGATCGCATCGGTGTCGATATCGTCACCGAACTTCCAGGCCTTGCCTCTAAACTTCATTGGTCTGATCCTACCTTTTGGGCTTTTAAACCTCATCCGGATGGACGATATAGCCCGTGATGGCGGAAGCTGCGGCAACCGCGGGATTGCTGAGGTAGACTTCACTTTCGGAATGTCCCATGCGGCCGACGAAATTCCGGTTGGTCGTCGCCACCGCCCGTTCGCCGGCGGCCAGAATACCCATGTGCCCTCCGAGGCACGGTCCGCAGGTGGGGGTGCTCACCGCCGCCTCGGCCTCGATGAAGATTTCGAGCAAGCCGGCTCGGAGGGCTTGGCGGTAGATCTCCTGAGTCGCCGGAATGATGACGCAGCGGACGGTTGGCGCCACTTTCCGACCCCGGAGAAGCGCCGCCGCCTGCTCCAGATCTTCAAACCGGCCGTTGGTACAGGAACCGATCACCACCTGCTGGATGGGAATCCGGGGCAGTTCCGTCACCGGCCGCACGTTTTCCGGAGAATGAGGCAGGGCCACCATCGGTTCGAAGGTCGACACATCCCATTCATAAACAGCTTCATAGTGGGCATCGGCATCGCTCTGATAGCACCGGTAAGGCCTGCAGGCCCGTCCCTTCACATACTCTTCGGTGATGGCGTCGGGCGGAATGATCCCCACCTTGGCACCGGCTTCGATGGCCATGTTGCTCATGGCCAGCCGATCGGCCATGGGCAGGGAAGCGATCACCTCACCCACCAGTTCCATGGCGCAGTAGCGGGCGCCATCGACTCCGATCCGGCCAATGGTGTAAAGAATGAGGTCCTTGCCGCCCACCCACCGCCGTCGCTGGCCGCGATAAACAAACTTGAGCGAAGGCGGGACCTTGAACCAGAGCCGCCCGGTCATCATGCCCGCGGCGAGATCGGTGCTGCCCACGCCGGTGGCGAAGGCTCCCAGGGCGCCGTAGGTGCAGGTATGGCTGTCGGCGCCAATGACGACGTCCCCGGGGAGCACCAGGCCCTTTTCGGGCAGCAGCGCGTGTTCGATGCCCATTCGTCCGACTTCGTAATAATGGACCAGCTGCTGTTCCAGGGCAAATTCCCGGACCAGCTTGGCCTGCATGGCCGAGGCAATGTCCTTGTTGGGGATGAAATGATCGGGGATGAGGGCCACCCGCTCACGGTCGAAGACTTTCCTGGCGCCCGCTTTGCGGAAGGCTTCAATCGCCAGGGGCGCCGTAATATCGTTTCCCAGGGCGAAATCCAGCGGGACTTCGATCAGTTCTCCCGGGTGCAGGTCCGATCTGCCGGCATGAGCTGCCAGGATTTTTTCACTAATGGTCATTGCCATCTTGTTGCCTTTCACAGCATGGCCGAGGGCTTTCATCCACATCGGAAGTTAAGGATCAGACTACGGGCGAGTCGCCTCATCCTGCGGCTTTTGTTCGTAGCTGGCCGCATCCGGGGAACTCTCCGCCTGTTCGCTTCTCAAACTGCGGAAGCGCTTGACCAGGTATTCGAGCGGGCCCGAAATCACATAACTCAAGAGGAGCGCGAACAGCATCGGGCCGGGACTCACTGCCACCACCGTCACCAGCAGGATCACAATGAAGAGGACCGGCACGGGTTTAGACTTTACGAACGCCAGATCTTTGAAACTGTTGTACGGGATCGTACTCACCATCAGGAACCCGAGGAGGTAGGTGAACACCAGCAGTGGGATTCCCAGCAGATGGGGCGATGGGATCTCCCAGCTGCTGAAAAACAGGACCGTCGTTGCCAGCATGGTGGCGCCGCCGGGAATGGGCAGGCCGACAAAATACCGGCTGTTCACGGTGCCCACCTGAACGTTGAAGCGAGCCAGCCGCAAAGCCCCGCAGGCCACAAACACGAAGGCTGCCAGCCATCCCAGCCGGCCAAAGGGTCTGAGCGCCCACAGATAGACCAGCAGCCCCGGTCCTACGCCAAACGCCACCAGATCGGCAAGCGAGTCATATTCCACGCCAAACCGACTGGTAGCCTTGGTGAGCCGGGCGACTTTGCCGTCCAGGATGTCGAAGAGGCAGGAGAACAGGATGGCCAGGGCGGCCACTTCAAACTTGCCGTTAATGGCGCTGACAATCCCGAAAAAACCGGCAAAAAGGTTGGCCGTAGTGAACAGGTTCGGCACGATGTAGGTTCCCCGGTAGGGTTTCCCGTCCTGGTCTCTGGGGCGCCGCCAGCGGCGTTTTCGGGGACGACGTTTCTTTATTTCAGTCGACATAGAATGGTCTCCCCCCCATAGACACGGTCACCTGGTGCCACCAGCGCCTCACTTTCTTCCGGCACATAAAGATCGACCCGCGACCCAAAGCGAATCAGGCCAAAGCGTTCACCCTGAATCACCCGGTCACCGACGCGCGGCCAGCAGACAATGCGACGGGCAATCAACCCGGCAACCTGCGTCAAAGTCACGTCAACACCGTCTTCGCTTTGAATCCACACCCAGTTCTGCTCATTTTCCGAACTGGAGCGGGAGGTCTGAGCAGCCCGAAAGCGTCCTTTCCGGTAGTGCAGCCCCCGAATCGTGCCCGAGATGGGGATACGATTCACGTGGACATCGAGCACCGACATGAAGATGCTGATTTTGAGCGCTGGCTTTTGCGTCAGCAGGGTTCCAGCCACCCGTTCGACCAGAATCACCCGGCCGTCGGCGGGGGCTGCCACATCGCCGGGGTCGGCCGTGAGCACTCGTTCCGGATCGCGAAAGAAGTGACCCACCAGAAGCGTCATGACAAGGAACAACCCCGCCGCCAAAGCCCACCCCAGGATCGCCAGAATCAGCGTCGTGAAGGCAAACATCAGCACGAAGGGGAGCCCTTCCCGAGCGAACGGAATGTGCGTTCTCTTGTCGCGAAATGATCCTGCCCCCAAGCGAGCACCTCACCTTTATCAGTCTATCCTTTTTAAACTGCGAAGGACACGAAAGATAAAACAAAGGGTGAATTCCTGCGTTGGCTTTAGTACTGCCGTCCGCCGACGCCTTTGGTACTCTCGGTAATCTCTCTGGCAGGCTCCTTGGGCCGCAGCGACCGGGTGGCCTTGCCCGCCAGCCACATTTCGGAGTTGCCGATTTCCGCCAGCTCTTTCGCCAGGTCCTGCTGGTAATCCGTTTTGCCGCCGGATTCCAGAACCCGCTTGGTTTCCGCGCCTGAAGCGACCCGTTCGTACAGGTCTTTGAACACCGGCAGCACGGCGGCTTTGAATTTCGGTTTCCAATCCAGCGCCCCGCGCTGGGCCGTGGCCGAACAATTGGCATACATCCAATCCATGCCGCGTTCGCTCACCAGTTTGATCAAGCTCTCGGTGAGTTCTTCCACCGTCTCGTTGAAGGCTTCACTGGGAGAATGCCCGTGAGCGCGCAACACCTCGTACTGCGCTTCCATGATGCCCGCCAGGGCCCCCATCAACACCCCGCGCTCCCCGGTCAGATCGCTGAACACCTCATTCCGAAACGTGGTCGGGAAGAGATAGCCGGAGCCAACCGCGATCCCGAGGGCCAGACAACGTTCTTTCGCGCGGCCGGTGTAATCCTGCTCCACCGCAAAGCTCGAGTTGATACCGGCGCCCGACAGGAAGTTGCGGCGGACCGACGTTCCGGAGCCTTTAGGAGCCACCAGGATGACATCAACGTTGTTCGGCGGAATCACCCCGGTCTGGTCTTTGTAGGTGATGGAAAACCCGTGCGAAAAATAGAGAGCGTCGCCCGGGTTCAGGCACTTCTTGATGGACGGCCAGATGGCCCGCTGGGCCGCATCCGAGACCAGCATCTGCACGATGGTGCCGCGCTGCGCCGCTTCTTCAAGCTCAAACAGGGTTTCGCCCGGAACCCAGCCGTCTTGCAGGGCACGGTTCCAATCGCTCTCGAACTGCCTGGCCTGGCCGACGATCACCTTGAAGCCATTGTCCCGCATGTTCAACCCCTGCGCCGGTCCCTGCACGCCGTAGCCAATAACCGCAATCGTCTCGTCTTTCAGCACCTCCAATGCTTTTTCCATTGGAAATTCTTCTCGTGTGATGACTTCTTCTTTCACGCCACCAAAATCAATAATTGCCATTTCCGTATCCTCCTTGTGATGGGCAATCACTCTTAAGGTTTGAAGGCAGCATCTGTTTCAAAAAGCTGCGAGTTGTGTCAGTGTTTCCTGCTTCGGGCCGGCCCTCCCGGTTCGGGGGAATGCACCAATTCACCCATCTGGAATTCGAGCTTCCGGTGCTCCTTAGTCGTTGACCTTCTAGGACGAACGATGTTCGAAACCCCAAAATCTTTGAGAAGTTCAAGTATCCCCGAAATCGCTCCTTCGTTGCCGGAGACTTCAACGGTGCAGGAATCGGCGGCTACCTCGACCACTCGCCCCCGAAAAATGTCCACGATCCGAAGCACCTCGGCCCGGTTTTGCCGATCGATATGCACCTTGATGAAAACGGTCTTGGTCTGGGCCAGCATGGCCTTTTCTTCACGGGCCAGGAATTCGTCCCGTTCGGGTTCGAGCAGTCGGTTCCGAGCCAGTGCCGCCTTGCCGGTACGGGCTATTTCCACAATGCCGAAACTCTTAAGGAGTTCGATGATTGCGGAAATCTTGCTCTCGTTGCCCGTGATCTCGAGCGTGTAGAAGTGGGAGCTCACGTCCACAATCTTGGCCCGAAAGGTATCCACAATCCGGAGGATTTCGGCCCGGTTCGGCTGCTCGGCATAGACCTTGATGAGGGCCATCTCGCGATCGACAAAATCCTTCTCCCGAAAATCGACGACCTTGATCACATTGATCAGTCGTCGCAATTGGTTGATGATCTGGTCCATCACCTGGTCATCGCCGGTGGTGACGAGCGTGATGCGGGTTATTCCCGGTTCGTGGGTTTCGGCGGCGGTGATGTTTTCAATGTTGAAGTTCCTGCCGCTGAGAAGCCCGACGATCCTGGCCAGAACTCCCGGCCGATTTTCAACCAGGATGCCAATGGTCTGCTTTTGATAGCTCTTTGTCAGCATGTGCGTTCCGCGTTGTTAGGCAGGCAGAGCTTCGGGAAAACTGCTGTCTGCTTCTGGTTCGGACCGTTTGTCCTGATCTCCGAGTTCCATCTGGCAGAGGGTCTTTCCCGGGGGAACGATCGGGTAGACGCCCTCTTCCGGATCGACGACAAAATCCATCAAAACCGGCCGTCTGACGGCAAACGCCTCACGAATTACCTCTTCCACCTGTTCCCGTTTGGTGGCCCTGAGGCCGACCGCGCCGTAGGCTTCGGCAAGCTTTACAAAATCCGGCGATCGGCCGGCGTCCAGGCAGGTGCCGGAATAGTTGCGCGCATAGAAGAGTTCCTGCCACTGGCGCACCATCCCCAGGTACTGATTCCTCAGGATGGCCACCTTCACCGGCAGATCGTTGCAGACTGCCGTAATGAGTTCCTGGATGTTCATCTGGATGCTGCCATCCCCGGCAATATCCACTACCAGCCGGTCGGGAAAGGCCGCCTGCGCCCCGATGGCCGCCGGCAGGCCGTAGCCCATGGTGCCCAGGCCGCCGGAAGTCAGGAAGGTGCGCGGGCGTGCAAAGTGAAAGAACTGCGCCGCCCACATTTGGTTCTGCCCGACCTCGGTGGTGATGATGGCATCCCCCTTGCAAACTTCGTAGATCTTCTCGATCACGAACTGGGGCTTGATCAATTTGCCGGTCTGCTGGTAGCTGAGAGGATGATCCTGCTCCCATTGGCGGATCTGTTCGAGCCAGGGAGCCCGCAGCCCGTCCAGGCCCTTGACGGGATCGGACTCAGCCAGCTGGATCAGCTTCTGAAGAGCGTCCCGACAGTCTCCCACGATGCGGGTGTCGACCGGCACCGTTTTCCCCATGCTGGTCGGATCGATATCGATCTGGATCTTCTTGGCCTCAGGGGCGAACCCCGTGACTTTCCCCGTTACGCGATCGTCGAACCGGGCCCCGATGGCAATCAGCAGGTCCGAGTTGGAGACCGCCATGTTGGCCCGGTAGGTTCCGTGCATCCCCAGCATTCCCAGCCAGAGGGGATGGAACACCGTCTTGCCGGTCGGATCGGCAAAGGTTCCGTGGGTCTTGATGAGGTTCATGATCGACAGGGGATGAGAACTGGTCTTGCCGGCGGCAGTCGGCACCACGGCCGGGAAAGTCCCCAGCCCCATGAGCGTGTTGGTAACGGGGATCTGCATCAATTCGGCAAATCGTACCAGTTCCGCCGCCGCCCGCGAGTGGATGATCCCGCCGCCGGCGTAGATCACGGGCCGCCTGGCGTGACGGATGGATTCATAGGCTTTTTTCACCTGTCCCATGTTCACTTCATAGGTCGGCCGATAACCGGGGATCGAGGCTTCGCCTCGAGGGTACCGAAACTCGGTCTCGGACTGGATCATGTCTTTGGGCAGATCGACCACCACGGGGCCCGGCCGTCCTTTGCGGGCCAGGTAGAAGGCCTCTTTGATGGTGGGTGCCAGGTCGTTCACATTCTTCACCAGATAACTGTGCTTCGTGCACGGTCTGGTGATGCCGATGATATCGACTTCCTGAAAGGCGTCATCCCCGATCATGGCGGTGGGTACCTGCCCGGTAAAAACCACCATGGGGATTGAATCCATATTGGCGGTCGCGATTCCCGTCACGGTGTTGGTGGCACCGGGACCTGACGTTACCAGGCAAACCCCCACGCGCCCGCTGGCACGGGCATAGCCGTCCGCCATGTGGGCTGCACCCTGCTCGTGACGCACGAGGATGTGGCGAATGCCGGACTTGGGTAATTCATGATAAATGTCGAGGACAGATCCCCCCGGAAAGCCGAAGATTACCTCCACGCCTTCCTTTTTCAGGCATTCGAAAAAAATCTGTGCTCCCTTCAATCTCATCTGATCGTTCCTCTACTGCCCGCCTGGTCATAGGTCAGGATTTCATTAGGCATGTTCTTCAAAGGATGATTCAATCGTCTTTCATAACTCAAAAACAATTGTTTGTACCATAAAAAATTGGCGTATCGCTGATTAACGCCGCAAACCCCACCCCCGCCAGCCATTTTTTCCACGCAAATCGTCGCAGAACAACGTATTATCCAGGTGAGCCCGGTCCAGTGCGGCAGGTGGCGGGAGCGCCGCCGCCGGGCGTGCCTCGGTCAGCCATTCCAGCTTCCTGTAACCGTGGGTCAATTGAGGAAGGTACTTCATGAAACTGCTTCGAACCGGCTATGGATTGAGAGAGATGAGGCGCTTCGCCGCCATCACCGGGGTGCTGGTGAAACACGGTTTTGGCGACCTGGTGGATCGCCGGAGTGCCCGACGCCAGCCCAAACCCGAAGTGGGACTCGCTCGGGAGCCGTCTCTCAAGGGGGGATTTCCATCGCCGCGGCGGCTTCGGCTGGTTCTCGAAGAACTGGGGCCAAGCTTCGTCAAGCTGGGACAGCTCATGAGCACCCGCGCGGATATCTTTCCCCCGGACTACATCGAAGAATTGAAAAAGCTGCAGGATCAGGTACCCCCAACGCCCTTTCCGGCCATCAGGCAGGTCCTGGAAAAAGAACTGAAAAAGCCCCTCGACCGTCTCTTTCAGGAGTTCAACTCGCAACCGGTGGCGGCGGCTTCCGTCGGCCAGGTCCATGTCGCGGTACTTTTCACAGGCGAGAAGGTGGCGGTCAAGGTCATTCGTCCCGGCATCGACCGGAAGATCCGGGAAGACATCCGCCTCATGTACTTCCTGGCCGGGAAGATCGAAAAGTCCTTCGAGGTGGGCCGCATCCTGGGAGCGGTCAACCTGGTCAGGGAGTTCGAACGGGTGATTTTCCGGGAGCTCGATATGCTGATCGAAGCCGGGAGCATCGAGAAGTTTGCCTGCAACTTCAAGGAGGTGGCTGAGATCTATATCCCGAGGGTCTACTGGGACTATACGACCAAGTCGGTGCTGGTCATGGAACATATCGACGGCGTCAGGATGGACGAGGTGGACGCCATTCGGGCGCTGGGGATAGATCCCAAAGAGATTGCGCTCATCGGTCTGCGGTCTTTCTCCCGCCAGTTGATGCAGTATGGGTTCTTCCATGCCGACCCTCACCCGGGCAACACGCTGGTGATGGCTGACGGCCGGGTCAGCCTGGTCGACTTCGGGATCACGGGCTACCTGGACGATGAGATGATGCGCGAAATCGCCAATCTCTTCCTGGGGTATGCGGAACACGACTACAATCTGGTCATGGCGGCCCTCCTCGACGCCGGCCTGATCAGCGACGAAACCATGGATCTCAAGGCCTTCCGCAACGACCTCAAGGACATGAGCGAGTCCTTCTACGGGCGATCGTTGAAGAATATTTCCGTCAAGGATGTCTACGATCAGGTGATGGCGCTGATCCTGAAGTACCGCATCCGCCTGCCGCGAAACCTCCTGCTGCTGCTCAAGACCTTCGTCCAGACAGAGGCGCTCGGAAAGATCCTGGGCAGCGATGCCAGCATCCTCGAAGTCACCCGGCCGTTTGCCAAAGAGATGCTCAAGCGTGGCTACGATGCCAAGAGCATGTTCCGGAACCTCGGGCGCGATGCCCGCATCCTGGCAGATTACGGCAAGACCATTCCCAAGTATGTGAACGATCTGCTGCGGGTCGCGGCCACCGGCAAGCAGCGGCTGGAGGTGGTACACACCGGTTTTGAAGAGTTTAGCGGGCACCTCGAAAAGGGGGTGAATCGGCTGACGATCGGCGTCATCATTGCGGCCTCCATCGTGGCGGCAGCGCTGGTGTTGAATTCGGCGGAGAAGGTGATGGAATTCTCTGCCCCGGTGGCCGGGATCGCCAGGATCTCCCTCACGACCCTGTTCGGCCTGGCCGGCTACGTCATTGCCACCATCCTCGGGATCTGGCTGATCGTTTCCATCTTCAGATCCGGCAAGCTCTGAATACCGCCCGGCGCCAACCGCTGCCCAAAGCCTACCTTATGTCGGCATGATAGTGCTGGAGCGACTTGACCCGGCTGCGCCCGCCGCGAAAGGCGGCAATGCCCTTGGCGGCGGCCACCGCCGCCGCGACGGTAGTGAGGTAGGGCACCTTGTACTTGATGGCGGCCTTGCGAATATAGGAATCGTCGTATTTGCTCAGCTTGCCCGCCGGGGTGTTGATGACCAGCTGGATTTCCTTGTTCTTGATGGCATCCACGATGTTGGGGCGCCCTTCGTGCAGCTTGTCGATCTGCTCGGCGACGATGCCGTTCTCCACCAGGAACTGATGCGTCCCTCGGGTGGCCTTGATCTTGAATCCCAGCCCGGCAAAGTGCTGGGCCGCATGCAAGATGGCCTGCTTATCGGTGTCGGCGGTGGTGATGAGCACCGTGCCTTCGGTGGGCAGGCGCTGCAGCGCGCCTTCCTGGGCCTTGAAGTAGGCCTGGCCGAAAGAGTCGGCCATACCGAGCACCTCGCCGGTCGAGCGCATTTCGGGGCCAAGAACCGGGTCGACTTCCGGGAACATGTTGAAGGGAAAGACCGCTTCCTTGACTCCGAAATGAGGAATATGCCGGGGTTTCAGATTGAGGTCGGCCAGCTTTTTCCCCAGCATGAGCTGGGTAGCGAGGCGCGCCATGGGAATGTTGCAGACTTTCGAGACCAGCGGCACCGTGCGCGACGCTCGCGGATTGGCTTCCAGGACGTACACGGCATCGTTGGCGATGGCGTACTGCATGTTCATGAGCCCGACCACATTAAGCTCCATGGCAATTTTGCGGGTGTATTCGTAGATGGTGTCGAGATGCCTGGCCGGGATGCTGATGGGGGGAATGACGCAGGCTGAATCCCCGGAATGAACGCCTGCCAGTTCGATATGTTCCATTACCGCCGGGACGAAGGCGTCCTGGCCGTCGGCGATGGCATCGGCTTCGGCTTCGATGGCATCTTCCAGGAACTTGTCGATGAGGATGGGCCGGTCGGGAGTGACGCCTACGGCGGCGGCGACATACTGTTCGAGCATCTCCCGGTCATGCACCACTTCCATCCCCCGCCCGCCGAGCACGTAAGAAGGCCTGACCATGAGCGGGTAGCCGATGCGTTCGGCAACGTCGAGGGCCTGGTCGAGGGTGCTCGCCATCCCCGACTCCGGCATGGGAATGCCCAGCTTCTTCATCATCTGTCGAAAGCGATCGCGGTCCTCGGCCAGATCGATGGCGTCCGGCGAGGTGCCCAGGATCTTCACGCCCGCCTCGGCCAAGTCCCGGGCGATATTGAGCGGGGTCTGCCCGCCGAACTGGACAATGACACCTTCGGGCTGTTCCTTTTCATAGATGCCGAGCACGTCTTCGACCGTGACCGGCTCGAAATAAAGCTTGTCCGCTGTATCATAGTCGGTCGAGACGGTCTCCGGATTGCAATTGACCATGATCGACTCGATCCCTTCGTCGCGGAGGGCGAACGCGGCGTGCACGCAGCAGTAGTCAAATTCGATCCCCTGCCCGATGCGGTTGGGGCCGCCGCCGAGGACCATGATCTTGCGGCGGTCGCTCCGGGAGACCTGGTCGGGGGCGTTGTAGGACGAGTAATAGTAGGCGGCGTTCTCGACGCCGCTGACCGGCACCGCGTGCCAGCCCTGGACCACGCCGAGCGTTTTGCGGTGATTGCGGACCTCAGCCTCGTCACAACCCAGGAGCTGGGCCAGATAGCGATCGGAAAAGCCGTCCCGCTTGGCCCGCGCCAGCAGTTCATCCGGCAGCCTGGTGTGGCGGTGGGCCAGGATTTCCTCTTCGAGGCTCACCAGGTCTCTCATCTGCTCCAGAAACCAGGGTTTGATATAAGTCTTCTGGTAGAGGGTCTCGACTGCGGCTCCCTTCCGCAGCGCTTCATACAACAGAAAATGGGTTTCGCTGGAAGGATAGACCAGCCGTTCCATGAGTTCTTCGAGGGAAGTCTCGTGGAAGTCCCTGGCAAAACCCAGCCCATGGCGGCCGCTTTCGAGCGACCGGATGGCCTTCTGAAAGGCTTCCTTATAGGTCTTGCCAATGCTCATCACCTCGCCGACGGCCCTCATTTGGGTTCCCAGTTTGTCTTCGACCCCCCGGAACTTCTCGAAGGCCCAGCGGGCGAATTTCACGACCACATAGTCCCCCCAGGGGGTGTACTTGTCGAGGGTCCCTTCCCGCCAGTAGGGCATCTCATCCAGGGTGAGGCCCCCCGCAAGGCTGGCGGAAACCATGGCGATGGGAAAGCCGGTCGCCTTGGAAGCCAGCGCCGAAGACCGGGATGTCCTCGGGTTGATTTCGATCACCACCACCCGGCCGGTCTTGGGGTCGTGGGCGAACTGGATGTTGGTGCCGCCGATGACTTCGATGGCTTCCACGATATCGTAGGAATATTTCTGGAGCCGCTCCTGCAATTCCGGGGCAATGGTCAGCATGGGCGCGGTGCAGTACGAATCTCCCGTGTGCACGCCCATGGCGTCGACATTTTCAATGAAACAGACCGTGATCCGCTGGTTCTTGGCATCCCGTACCACTTCGAGTTCCAGCTCTTCCCAGCCCAGGACCGACTCCTCGATCAGAATCTGGCCGATGAGACTGGCCGAGATCCCGCGACTGGCAATGGTGCGCAGTTCTTCCACGTTGTAGACCAGGCCTCCCCCGGTTCCACCCATGGTGTAGGCCGGGCGCACGACGACCGGGTATCCCAGGTCCGCGGCAATGCGTTCCGCGTCCTCGACGCTGAAAGCCGCCTCGCTCCTGGGTAGATCGATTCCCAGCCGATTCATGGTTTCCTTGAAAGCAATCCGGTCCTCGCCCCGTTCGATGGCGTCGGCCTGCACACCGATGATCTTGACCCCGTGGGCAGCCAGGACGCCCTTGCGGGAGAGTTCGGCGGTGAGGTTCAGCCCCGTCTGGCCGCCGAGATTGGGTAGAATCGCGTCCGGCCGCTCCGTTTCGATGACCCTGGTCAGGAACTCGAAGGTCAGGGGTTCGACGTAGGTGGCGTCAGCCATGCCAGGGTCGGTCATGATCGTCGCGGGGTTGGAATTGACCAGCACGATTTCATAGCCGAGTTTGCGGAGCGCCTTGCAGGCCTGGGTCCCGGAATAGTCGAATTCGCAGGCCTGGCCGATGATGATGGGGCCGGACCCAATGATCATGACCTTCTTGATGTCGTCTCGCCTGGGCATATGCTTTCACCTTTCTTCAGGGCCATTGTTAAGTCTCACTTACAGGGGCATCTGAAAGGTGATCGTATAGCTTTCTTGGGACACTTTGTACAGTCGGAATCGGTCAGCCTCCAGACTCTCGCCCCAGCTGCGCAAAGAGCTCCCGGAATGATGAGCAGGGCTCGGCGCTCTGTGAGCGGGTGGGGCGGCTGAAAAATCGTGAGGGGAAAAGAGCAGGCGAGCCGGTTGGTCGTGCCCACCAGATGGCGGTGGCTGGAGGTGAGCTTTCTAAGCCGTGTCTCGCGGTACGTCACTCGACCTCATAGTACGATGAGAAGATTTCGAGGGTGGACCGGGATTCGGGCAGAACATAGACGATGCCGTACGTCCCGTGAAAAGCCGGGATCACGACGCGGTCGAAGAACTCCGCCGGAACATTGATACAGCCATAGGAAATGCGCTTGTCATGCGGCGTTGGAGAGGCTAAGCGTTGCAGACGGCGCTCCGCCGGGTTGGACGTAACCACCCGATGCAGCGAAACGGCAAGGTCGTAGTCCACCCAGAGGACATCCTTGCCGCTGAAATTGTAGCCCAGCGAGGCCACGAAGCGGCCGGCCGGGGTGGTACGCTCCTCAGGACGAATCTCGGCGAGCTTTCGGTCACCAATATCGGGTGGGGAGTCATCCCCCCGGGCCAAGCCCAGAAGAGCTCGGGTTGCCCCGCGAAGTCGCCCGTCATTATCGAAGACAAAGACCCTGGCATCCACTTTGTCCACAATGACGAACGGCATGCCGTAATTATCGCCAGAATCGATGACCCAGTCGGCTATGCGTCGGGCGTTCCGGGACGTATGCTCGCCCTTGAAGTCCGCCCGCTTCGGCTGAGTCACTACCGAGGGTGGTTTCTCAACAGTCGGGGGGGCTTGTGAGCCATCACGGCCAGCCAAGGAGCGGTTCGGGTCGGATAAAAGCGCGGCGTTTCTCGCGCAGGCGGTTAGACTGAAAACCAGCAGGGCCAGACAGAGCCCTTTAGCTATGATGCCAGCATTTCCCGCTCGCCTTATGCACAGCAATGCCGTAGAAGGCAGCGTCCGATCTTTGGTGGCTCCTTGTGGCATGTGATGGTCCATGCCGGATCGGCATCTTTCTCTCAGCCCGCAATGATCCGGCTTCGACCTGCCTCGTTTTTTGTCAAATCAACGAGGCAGGGCATCGATACTCGTTTAGTTGCGGTCCTTTTTTGGGGGGGGCGGCGGCGGAGCCGGTTTGGCCGGCTCAGGCGTCTTCGCAGGGGCGGCTACCTGTGCCGGAGCAGGCTCCTCCTTGGCTTGTTTCTGCAGACACGAGCAACCACCCACAGACAATGCAAAGGCGAATGCCAACAATACGAGTCCAAGTCTTTTCATACTACCTCCTCCTTTTGTGTGTTCTGAAATCAACCCACTCTCGACATTTCCCGACCATCGAGAACGGCCGGGTTTACGATCTCCCCACAGAACAAACGCCTGCTCCTTTGAAAGCGACCTGCTTTTTATGCAGGCATGAATTTTCATTGCCGTCGGTGCAGGCAGCACCTTAAAACCGGCTTAAACCAAGGTCGCAGAGAGCTCCTCCTGTAAGGCATCTAACTGGGTAGTGCCGTTACATGACTTTGTCAAGACCGTTCTTGGGGTAATGGCTCGCTGAGGCATGGCGGTCTTCAATATTTCCCGCCGCTCAGTTGGGCTCACCGGAAGAAGGTGTTGCCTTTCTCGTCACCAGCAACAGGTTGGCTGTTCCCGGTAAATGATGATAGCCGGCCCCGAAAGTGAGAGGGCGTATGTGCTTCGTCTTTTGATAGAGCTCGACAAGATCCTTTTGATACCGATCACTAAAGGCCTCCAAGGGTTTCATGTAGGTGCCGAAAGGCCTCAGCTTCCACATCGACGGATCGAGGTACTTTGCAGGGATTCCTGAATCGGTTTGAAGGATATGCGTGCTGTGGTCAAGAATGAACTGTCTTATCGAGTCGAAATCCGAATCGAACATGTGATAGGAGGAAGCTTTCTCGAAGGTGACAAGCGGGCTGAAACCTTCCAGAAAAGCTACGAACTTGTCCTTCGGGTCAAAGGAACCCCGAGCCAAGTTGAAACAAAAATAGTAAAGAGTCTGGGTTTGTTCCTGGCCCTCGCGCTGAAAAACGATCCGCACTCCGGGAATACTCCCTTTGTCGGAGGTAACCAGCCCGAGGGCGGGCATCTCCTCGATGCTCTCGTTCGGATTCATAAACCAGTGCTGCACCTCCAGCACCCGGATCTTCTCCCGCGCCATGAACAGCAGGAGGAGCGGGAGGACGCCCCGCATGCCCTTCCCCTGGAGGGCGGTTTCCAGGTTTCTGGTGATGAAGTAGTCCAGATCGAGCAAATCCTTATTGGCGTGCTGGAGCCCGACAAAAAAGGCCTCCAGGTCCGGTGTCGTCATCGCCGGGAAATCGGGGATTCGGCCGACACGCTCCAGAGAAATCATGACGTAGGTCTCGGCATCGGGAAAAAGATTGTACATGTTGGCAAAATCCGCCCCGCTGAAGGGATAGAAGACCGTGTCGCGGGTCGCTGCAACGCTGCTGAGCTCCCGAGCGGCCCATTGCCTCATCGGCTTAAGCTGCCTTGCCTCGAGGCTTTTCCAGCTCGCGTTGAAGGATTTGGCAAACTTCCTCCAGGCCGGGCTGCTTTCCAGGGACGCAAGGGAGCCTTTCGGGTTGCTGATGCCGGCAATGAAGAGGGCGTAATCCTGGTATGGATGGGTCGGCCGGTCGGCCGGTTCTTCCTGCGAAACGTCGCTCGATAAGGTTCCGGGCACCCCTTCCATGGCATCGCTCGAAGATGCAAAAAGGCTGAGGGTGAAGAGCAGAAAAATCACCAAACTGAATATATCTTTGAGATCATAAAGCCGTGTCTTCAAGGGGTTCCTCACTCCATGAAAAGTTGGGTGCGTCAGGTTCTGATAGTTAGCGACTGTATGGCTGCCGAGCGTCATGATAATTCCTCCCTTGCCGGAGACGCAAAAGAATAAACGCACCGGCTGCCATCGCCCGCTCAAGCCACCGCCCTGGGGAGCCTGGAGCCCTTCCCTGGAGGAGAACCCGAGCAGCCCCGCGAGGCGGTCCACATTTTTTCGGTTGTATGGAGTCATCGGACGAAGGAGGTCAATGATCAATCAGAAAAAGCCGGTAAGCCTGTTTTCCGCCACCATTCTGGTCATTGCCAACATGATCGGGACGGGCGTTTTTACCACTCTGGGATTTCAGCTGGCCAGCGTTCATTCTCCATTTTTCGCAATCATGCTGTGGGTGGTGGGAGGAATTGTCAGCTTTTGCGGAGCGCTTGCCTATGGTGAACTGGGCGCGATGATGCCTCGATCCGGGGGCGAGTACGCCTATCTCACCGAGATCTACCATCCGGCAATCGGATTTCTCACCGGTTCGGTGTCCATCGTAGTCGGCTTCGGTGCTCCCATCGCACTTGCGGCTATGGCTCTGGGGCGGTATGCAGGGGGGGCTTTTCCCGGAGTTGACGAAACGGCCGTCGCAGTGGCCGCAATCGTGGCCCTCACCCTGGTGCACCTCGTGGATGTGCGTTTCGGCTGTCACTTCCAGAATGTCTTCACGGTCGGCAAGATTCTCCTGATCGCGGCTTTTGTCGTGGCCGGCTTTGCCATGCCATACCCACAAAAGATCGGACTGCCGGAATCGCTCGACGAGTTAGGGGCCGTTTTCAATCCCGCTTTTGCCGTCGGGCTGGTTTACGTCTCGTTCGCCTACTCAGGCTGGAACGCCTCCGCCTATATCGCCGGGGAGATCCCGAGACCTGAGCGCAATCTTTCCATCTCACTCTTCCTGGGGACCCTCTTTGTTGCACTCTGCTACATTCTGCTCAACCTTGTCTTCCTGCTGACCGTCCCCGCAGGTGAGCTTAGCGGAAAGGTCGAAATTGGTTACTTATCGGCGAAGGCGGTTTTCGGGGAAGGCGGAGTCCGGCTTATGACCATGCTGATCTGCCTGGCTCTGATCTCGACCCTCAGCTCCATGATCATGGTGGGCCCGAGGGTGGCCGGCGCCATGGGCGAAGATATCAAGGCTCTGGGATTCCTGGCCGTGAGGAGCAAAAGAGGCGTCCCGGTCCGGGCCGTCCTCATTCAGTCTTCGGTTGCGATTCTCTTTGCCCTGACTTCGGCTTTCAACTTCGTTCTGACTTACGTCGGTTTCACTCTGACCCTGTTTACCTGTATGGCCGTTCTGGGCGTGTTTGTGCTTCGTTATAGGGAGCCCCACCGCCAAAGACCCTTCAAAACCTGGGGATACCCCGTGGTTCCCGCGCTCTATCTGGCGGTCAATGGCTGGATGCTTTGCTACCTTGTGGTCCAGAGGCCTCTACCTTCCGCCTTTTGCCTTATGACAGTCGCCTCTTTACTGGTTCTCTACAAATGGCTCATGAACCGGCAAAGCCCAGCTGCCTGGCGCCGGGAGGAGAAACGCTGAGATCGGACCGAAACCAACGGCCCGGCTGGGCGATGAGTCTTATTGGCAGGCATCGCGAAATCAGGCTGGCGATTGCTCCCGGGCACCTCCTCCAGACCCTTGTCCCAGCTGCTCGAAGAGTTCCCAGAAAGTGGGAAATGACTTGGCGACGGCTTCGGCGCCGTCGATGGCCACGCCCTCGAGGCAAAGTCCCATCAGGGCCATGGCCATGGCGATGCGGTGATCGTCGTAGACCTCGATGGCACCCTCGGGCGGGCGTGCTGCTCCGCCTTCGATCACGAGGCCGTCCGGCTGCTCGGCGACGGGCACGGCAAACCGGCCCAGTTCGGTGGCGAGAGCATGGAGCCGGTCCGATTCCTTGACCCGCAGATGGGCCACGTTGCGAATCCGGCTGCGCCCCCGGGCGAAGGCGGCCAGGACGGCAACGGTGGGAACCATATCCGGCATGGCATTCATATCCAGGTCTACGGGCCGCAATTGGTCGGGTCCGCGCACCGTAACTTCCTCTTCGCCCCAGGAGATGCCGCAGCCCATCTCTTCGAGCACTTCCAGCAGCCGGAGGTCCCCCTGCCGACTCTGGGGCGACAGGGGGGAGGTGGTGATGTCGCCGCCGGTCAGGGCCGCCGCCGCCCAAAAGTAGGAGGCGGACGAGCAGTCGCCTTCCACGGTGCAGGACGCTGCCAGGTACGGTTGAGGGGCAGGGATGGCGATCTGATTTCCGGCCGGTCGGGTAAACTGAATACCTGCCCGTGCCATCATCTCGAGGGTCAGCGTGACGTACGGCAGAGACGCAACCGGCTCCAGCCAGCTGATGCGAACTTCCCCCTTGGCGCACGGTGAGGCAATGAGCAGAGAAGAGAGAAACTGGCTGCTCTGGCGGGCGTCAACCAGGACGTCCCCACCGTTCAGCCCCAGGCTCACAATCTCGATGGGCGGATAGCCGGGCTCCTTCAGGCAGCGGCACGCCGGCCCCAGCGCCGCCAGGGCGTCGAGCACGGGCCCCACCGGCCGCTGGCGAAGGCGCGGGGAACCGTCGAAAATGAACCGCCCTTGGCCGGCTGCCGCCAGCGACAGCAGGAGGCGCATACTGGTCCCGCTGTTGCCGAGGAAGATGGGACCGTCGGGCTGCGTCCAGCGCCGGGCCGGTGGTCTTACCAGGAGTGCCGTTTCGCCCCAGGCGATGGTGGCCCCCAACCGGCGCAGCGCCTCGGCGGTCAGGAGCGTGTCCTCAGCTGCCAGGGCATTGGTAATGATGCTTTCGCCCTGAGCCAGGGAAGCCATCAGGAGAGCCCGATGGGTGATCGATTTGGAACCCGGCAAACGGATTGCGGCTTTGACTCTATGCCCCTTTGGAAGTCGCTTGATGCTCTTTTTCATCAGCAAGAATCCCCAGCAATGCAGTTCTCATGATCGGAAGGACCACCTCGGGTAGGATCAGCTCGCCAAACCACCACCCCAGTTGGGCAACCCCTTGGTGCAGGAGCATTTCCACGCCGGTGACGGTGGTGCAGCCCGCGGCCCTGGCCTTGCACAGGAAAGGCGTCCACAAGGGTCGGTAAACGGTGTCCATGGCCACGGTTCCGGGCTGGAAGAGGGAATCGGGAATGAGGGTGAACTCCGTATCTTCCAGAAGTCCGACCGAGGTGCACTGGACCAGGATCTGGAAGGTTGTGCCCTCAGCCTGCTTCCCGAGCTCGGATAGCGGAAAGAAGTCACCGTTGAGGGCCTGCGCCAAGGCTTCACCCCTGGCTGTCCCCCGGTTCGTGACGCTCACGACCGCACCCTCCCGCTTCAACCCATAGCCCACCGCCCGGGCGACTCCGCCGGCGCCGATGAGCAGAACCCGGCACTCTTTGAGCGGGTGAGGGGTGAGGCGTGAGGGGGGCCTCTCAGGCTGCTCCAGGACCTGCTGGAGGGCTGCGAGGGCGCCGAGCCAGTCGGTATTGCACCCTTCCCAGTGGGAGCCGCGGAGGCGCAGGGTGTTGACGGCCCCCATCGCGCGGGCGGGCTCATCGGTCAGTGCAGCCAGCCGGAAAGCTGCCTCCTTGTGGGGGATGGTGACACTCAACCCCTTAATGCCGATTCGCGCCAGGAGCGGCAGATCTTCCGCCAGGTCATCCACCTGCAAAGCCAGGTACAGTGCCGGGATACCCAGTGCCTCGAACACCGCATTCATCATGGGCGGGCTCAAACTATGGGCCACCGGGTTCCCGATCACGGCATAGAGGTCCTTCTGAACCGGTCGAATCATGCCTCACCCCTCACCCTTCAACTCCTTCAACACCCGCCGCATCGCACCGGCGGTCCACTGTCCCGGCGCCGCGGGGGCCAGTTCGGGGAGCTGCACGTAGGCCCAGGGACTGCCCAGCAGCAAACCGATGAGGCGGCTCCAGCGGCCCAGCGGTCCCATGCAGAAGGCGATCACCGCAACTCCCAGGTGGTCGCGTCCGAAAGCAATGAGCTCGAGCACTCGGAGGTTGTCTTCAGGTGCTTGAGCGGTGGTCACGATCTTGACGGCGTCGGGCTGACCGGCAGCCATTGCTTCGGCGAGCCGTACGAGGCTCCTGCGGTCCGGAGTGGCCGAGAAGTCGTGATGGGAAAGGAGCAGGCGGGCTGATTGGGCTCGAAATTCCGGCACCGTCGACGGATCGACCCATGCTTCGAGGTCCACCCAGTCCGCCCCGGCCGCAATCGCCTGGTGGAGGAGTTTCAGACGGTGGCTTTCAGGGCCCGGGAAGGCCCCGCCTTCCCGGATTGGCCGGTTGGTCACCACCACCGGGTGGCGGGAACTGGCGGTGAGATTGCGCAGCGCCTCGTGGGTTGCCGCCAGGGAATGACGTTGGAGGAACAGGTCCAGCCGCCATTCGAGCAGGTCCACTTCCGGATGGTGCAGCAGGGCTGGCAGCGATGCGCCCGAAAGGTCGGTCAAACAGCCGCAGAGAGCCGCTGGCGGAATCATGATGGGGTCATGCCCTCGCTTCCTGGGACAGGCGCGGCAGTTGGGCGGCAAGGGAGCGCGCCTGTTCCTTGTCGAGCCGCACCGGCCGTCGTGGGTCCTGTCTGGGATAGGAGCCCAGGATTTTGAGAAAGGTGGTCTGCTGCCTGAAGCGATCAAGGGCTTTGCCGATGGCCTCATCTTCGAGGTGGCCTTCGAGGTCCGCATAGAAGAGATACTGCCAGGGGAAGAGGCGGTTCGGTCGCGATTCGATCCGGGTCATGTTCACCTGATAGCGGGCAAACGCCTCGAGGGCGGCATGCAGCGCCCCCGGCTGATCGGGAACGGCGAACAGAAGGGAGGTCTTGTCATTGCCGGTGGGCGGATTCAACTGGTTCCCCAACACAAAGAAGCGGGTGATATTCTCGGGATGATCTTCGATGCGTTCGGCCAGGGTCTGCAGACCATACTGGACCGCCGCGTACAGGTTGCAGATGGCCGCGCCCACCGCGTCCTTCTTAGCGAGCTGAGCGGCCTGGGCGGTGGAGGAACATTCGAAAGATTCCACCTGGCGGAGGTTTTCCAGAATCCAGCGGCGGCATTGCTCGAGTGCCTGGGGATGCCCGTAAAGGCGTTTCAGATCCTCGATCCCGCCGGAATTGGCACATAGATAATGCGCGATTTCCAGATAAGATTCGTGAATGACTTTGACGTCGCGTTCATAGAGCAGATCGAGGGTGTGGCCGACGCCGCCCTGGAGCGAGTTTTCCAGCGGCACCACGGCGACGTGAACCTTGCCCTTGAGCAGATTGTCGAACGCATCCTCGAGCGACGGGGACGGCAGGTAGCGAGCGGAATGGCCGTAGAGGGAAAGGGCGGCAAGGTGCGAGTTGGTCCATGCCGGGCCGAGATAGGCCACTTGAAAATCGTACTGAAGACGTCTCGAAGCAGAAAAGATTTCCCGGTAGATGGCCCGCAGCGACGATTCCAGGATTGGCCCCTCGCTGGCAGCCGCAAGCCGCTCCAGGATCGCCTCTTCGCGGCCGGGATCAAACAGCAGGAGACCCTGCTCCGCTTTGATGCGCCCGACCCGGCACGCCAGTTCCATGCGCTGATTGAGAAGCTTCAGAAGCTCCTTATCCGTCTTGTCGATAGCCGCTCGTAGCACTTCCAGTCGATCTTCCTCGCTCATCACTGCTCCACGATGGTTTCTGTAACCTTCATGCCAAAATGCCGCCCCGGTTTGCCCACCTGGACCAGGACCCGATCCCCTGCCTGGAGGTCGACCACTGACCGGGCTTCGCCATCAGGCCCGGTCAAGCGAATGGTCTCCGCATTCTGGAGAAGGAGCGATCCTTTGCTCCCCTCACAGCTGGCTTCAATCAGGAGCAGAGGGCGCCGTTCAATCTTGGAGCGGCCGACCGTGGCGTCGTGGGTTGCCCCGTTGGCATTCACGATGAGTATTGGGTCGCCTGCCTGGAGCTCACTCAAGTACCGCGTCCGACCGCCGGGAACCACGACGTAAGCGTGCACCGGCCCCGCATTCACCCGGAACGGCCGGGGCGCCACGTAAGGATTGGAGAGGACCTCGCCCTGAACCAGAAAGAGAAAGCCGCTCGTGTTGCCCACCAGCATTCCTTCTCCCGCCGTCATAAGGGTGCAGGTGTCGAGGCAGACGCGATCGCCCATGCCTGCCGCCCGGATAGTCTCGATGGTAGCCACCAGGAGGGGCTGGTTCTCGCGGACCCCCTTGACATGTCCGAGAAGCTCCTTCAGTTCGGCGGGATTACGGGCGGCTATCACTACCCCGGCCACTCCCGTCTCCAGAATGCCGAAGGCGAGGTCGATCTCTTCGCATGAGGCGACCGGTACCAGCAGGCGCCCGCCCCGGGCGACCAGGTTTTCCAGGGGAATGACCGGCCACGAACGCTCGGGCCCGGAGTTGGTTCCAACCGGCTCGGCGGCTGCCAGCACCACCGGCCCTTGCGTCAGCCGCTGGGCGATCCTGGCCTCGTCTTCGGGCGCGGCCAGAGTCTCGAAGGCCACCTCGGACCCGGGCTTGAGGTCGCCATCCGGGCTGACGGTGGTGATGCGCCCGAGCGCTTTCACCCGCTGCTGCCAGCCAACCGGCACGATGAGCGCATCGGCCCCGCCTTCGAGGGCCGTGGTCACCAGCTCTTTGGACCATTCTTCCAGACGAACCCACGCTTCCTTCACCCTGGTTCTCCCCGCGATAGTATTCCATGCCCAAAAAACAAAAGCCGCAGGTTGGGACCCGCGGCTTTCAGGAATGGCTCTGTGAGATGACTCAGAGGCAGGTCGGCAGCGTCTTCTCTCCGACACCGGCGTAAAAATAATAGCGAAAGTAACCTTTGCTGATCATGAAACCGATCCTTCCCTCTGATGCTAGATCAAACCCGTGACTATTTGTAGATTCTGGCCCCCTGGTCTGTCAACAAATTTATTGCGGTTCGGCCGAAATCCACTGGGAAGAGATTATTCAGCGATTGCCTGTAATTCCCATGGACGTTCCTGCTCCTTCACGGTAAAGTGAGAGTACCCCACATTCTTCCCCGTGAAGGCTGGCTTTGGTTCGCCTCCTGTTCCCTGCACCTGGCGAAGTCTTTTTGCTTTTTGGGTGAAAATTTGGTTGATTTTGACCGAAGAATGGTTTTTTAAGAGGGCCGAAGCAGTGTTCTAGGACCAGGGAAGGCAGGCCATGGAAGAGAGAGTTTTGCGCCTGATGCGCAAAGGGGCCATAACTTGCGGTGAGGAAACCAGCACCAGGGAAGTGGCGCAGATCATGATGGTGAATGCGACGCACTACTGTGTCGTGATCAATCAGCAACGCGAGGTGGTGGGGATCATTTCCTCCCGCAGCATCCTCAAGGCGTTTGGGAGTGATCTCGATCGCACTCGGGCGGGCGACATTCTTGTCCCCTACACCTTCACCATCACTCCCAGCACGCCGCTCAAAGAAGCCATCCAGCTCATGGACCGGCGAAAGATCGAGCACCTGATCGTGGTTTCGGATCGTCCCGGGAGCAAGGCCATCCTGGGGCTGCTCCATGTGGAGGACATTGTCGACCGAATGGCCGAGGGCTAGAAGGGGCGGAAAGCACAATGAGAGTCTACGACCTCATGGATCGCGATGTGGTGTTTTGCTTTCCTGATGACAGCGTTGCCGATGTCGTCCGGATGATGAAAGCGAATCAGTTTCGCCCGGTGGTGGTGGTGCATGAGTCGGGCGAAGTCTGGGGCCTGGTCTCGAGGCTGGCGGTGATCCGCTTTTATGGGCAGGACCTGAGCCGCATTCGGGCCGAGGATGTCATGCGCCCCTACCGGATTGAAATCGATCCGCAATGGCCCATCGAAACGGCCATCGAACTCATGAAAAAGACCCGCCACGAACACCTCATCATCGTTGACCCGCATGCCGGGCCCCGGCGCCCGATCGGGATCCTGAGCAGCTTCAATATCGTGCAGTATATGTCAGGGATTGAAACCGGTCATTTCGAACAGCTCCTCAAGATGCCCTCCGAATGGTCGACGGCCGGTCCTGAATAGCATCTTTCAGATGGCCTCATTCCAACCAGAAATCACCAAGGTCCATCTCGATTTCCTGAAACGGCTCGGCGCGCACCCTGTCGTTTTCGGCAAAGGCACACAGGAGCAGCCATTTCCCTCAGATATCCAGAACCACCAGGGCTTCCCAGCCGCGGGCGGTATGTTCCACCTTGAAGCGGTGAAGCGTGACGGCCTTGAGATCCACAATCAGGTCATGCTTTGCGGGATTGAGCGGCTCACCGCAAAGCTCAGCCGTCAACCGGAGAGTGTCCTCCTGGTCAAAGCTTGGAGATGTGGCGAGTTGCGGGCTGCGGGTTGCGGGTTCCCCCCGGCCCCTTTCAGAGCCCGGAGGGGTTTGCAGGGGATCCGAGCTGCTGATCTGGATCCTGCCCACGCGCAGCAGCAGCTGTTCGGCGTCCTTGTAGAAGATGAGCTCCTGCAGCAGAGCGAAAAGGAGCATATCGACGGTCTCGGGCCCGGCCTCCATCCTTCGCTGCACGACCGGACTGATGGTTTCAAGGTCCGTCACCATGACGTTAACGGTGGCATCGGCGGCGGCAGCGAACAGCGCCTCGAGGGACTCCCCCCACGCCTCGAACGCTACATCGGCCGTGGCGATATCATCACGATACCGGTATCCCGTCATCTCCCTTTGTTCCTTACCTTTCACGCCTCACGCCTTACCCTTTCACCACTCCCATGGGCACCAGGCGCACCACCCGTTTGCTGATGCCGGCCTGCTCGGTGGCCGCCACCACGTCGTCGATGTTCTTATAGGCGGGCCCGGCTTCCTCGGCGAGACCGGCAAAGGAGGCCGCGCGCACGTAAATGCCTCGACCTTCCATATCCTGTTGCAGCTTCTTCCCGTGAAAGCGCTTCTTGGCCTGAGTGCGGCTCATGGTCCGCCCGCTGCCGTGAGCGGTACTGTTAAAGGTCTGAGCTCCCCCTGTCACCCCGGCCAGGAGGTAGGAACCCGTTTCCATGCTGCCGCCGAGGATCACCGGCTGGCCGGTGGCCCGGTAAATGTCCGGCAAGTCCGGGTGCCCGGGTCCGAGAGCCCTGGTGGCGCCTTTGCGGTGCACCAGCACCTGCTGCTCGCTGCCGCCAACCAGGTGCCTTTCCAGGCGGGCCGTGTTGTGAGCGATATCATACACCTGGTGTAAGCCGAGGTCGGCCGGGTCCTTGTGAAAGACGTCGGAAAAGACTTCCCGGATGCGGTGGAGAATCACCTGACGATTGGCGAAGGACATGTTGATGGCGCACTTCATGGCCGCGAAGTAGTCCCGGCCTTCGGGCGAGCTGAACGGCGCGCACGCCAGTTCGCGGTCCGGGGTCCGGAGGCCGTATTTCTTTTCCATCACCTTGAGAAAGAGCTGGAGGTAATCGGTTGCCACCTGATGGCCGAAGCCCCGGCTGCCGCAATGGAACATCACCGCCACCTGGTTGGGCAGGGTGAAGCCGAAAGCCCTGGCCAGGTCGGGGTCGAACACATTCTCCGGTTTGGCCACCTGGATCTCCAGGTAGTGGTTACCCGAACCGAGTGTTCCGATCTGTTTGAAGCCTCGTTCGACTGCCTTGCTGCTGACCTTCGTGGCGTCGGCCCCGGCGATGCAACCATGGTCCTCGGTCAGCTCGAGATCCTCTTCCCAGCCGTGACCGTTCTTCACGGACCAGCGCGCTCCCGCTTCCACCGCGTGGCGGAATTCACTCTGGGAGAGCTTGATGAAACCGGTGCTGCCCACCCCGGCGGGAACCCTTGCAAACAGCCGGTCGATGAGAGTACGCAGATGAGGCTTCACTTCGTCGTAGGTCAGGCCGGTCCGCACCAGCCGCATCCCGCAGTTGATGTCAAAGCCGATCCCTCCCGGCGAAATGACCCCGGTCCTGGCATCCATGGCCGCAACCCCGCCGATGGGGAAGCCGTAGCCCCAATGGCCGTCGGGCATACAAAAGGCATACTCGACGATCCCCGGCAGGGTGGCCACATTGGTCACCTGCTCGACGACTCCCGCATCCATCTCTTCCAGGAGCTTCTGGGTGGCGTAAATGCGCGCCGGCACCCGCATCCCCTCCTTGTAGCCCGGCGGCAACTCCCAGATGGTATCCGATATTTTCTTGAAATCCTTGACGGTTGCCATGGTCATCTCCCTTCCGGTCGGGAGGCTTGACACTCCCCCTGAGCGGGTCTACGGTCGTGCTGAGCGAGAAATTGCAACCCAAAGCATATAATTATATCCTTTCTAGAGGACGGGCTTCCACCCCGTGACGATCATGGCCAACTACCGCTCCGATTTCTCGTCAATCTTTGATCATTTCCAATTTATCCGGCTGATTCGGCACCAGGCACAGAAATCTAAAGTCCTCATCTCCATCGTTCCGGTACCAGTGAGGCACTCCCGCAGGGATGAAGACGGCATCGCCCTTCTTGACTCGGTGCACCTGGCCGCCGATTCCCACTTCCGCATGCCCGCCCAGGACATACTGCTCGTGTTCAACGGTATTGGTGTGGTTCGGGATGCCACCCCCAGGCTCAATGGTGAAGCATCTCATGGCGAAGTTGGGGGCGCTGTCGGGACTGATCAGAACCTGGATAAAGGTCCCTTGGCCGGCTTCGACCGTCTTCCTGGGAACGCTCGCTGATGCTACAAGAACCGCTTCATCCGTTTTCTTCATGGCTTCTTCCTTTCTTTTGTCTTTTTCCAGAAGGCAACGGTGCCCTCCTATGACCATCTTCCTACATGGCTCCTTCCATAACCGGTTATTTTGGTTCCTTGCCTCACCGGCGCCAGTAACTTGACAGTCAAAAGTTCTTCCGAATTCAAGCGGCCTCTTTGAGTCGCACCGACTTTGGTGTGAGGCGCTTGTGCTGAATTACTCGATTAATCGCAGTATGCTTGAATCTGCGAAAATGATGGTAGAATTCATGCTGAATCACTGTCTTGACCATTTCTTCCGATGGCACCTCGATGGTGCGGCCTCACAAACAAGGAATGGACAGAATGAAGCTGGCGGCGCAGTCTGTACCCTGCTTTATGTCTGTCTCAAACCAAAGGTGTTGGGGGCCACGCGCACGAAGCGTCTCTCTTTGTGGACCTGCTTGCCGAGCGCCGAGGATAGTGAATCCCGGTCCAGGATGACACCGAACTGCTTCTCGACAGCCCCGATGAGATCGGTTACGTGCAACGGTTTGCCGGCGGCTTTCAGTACGGCTTCGATCATGGAAAGATTCGACGTACGTTTTGATCGAATCTCTCCGGGAGGAGAGCCATCGCCGGAAAGCTTCCGGATGAGGTTGAGCTTAAACTCGGCAACCTGCTTTTCATACAGCAAAAAAAGCTCATGTGGTTTCATGGTTGATCCTCCTGGCGTTGTAGTGGCTAAGCACACATACTTGAAGGATAAAACAGCATGTGCGGTACGTCAAGTACATGGACATACAAGTTAACAAAAAGTCCAAGGTGGAATGCTGTCATAATGCACTGTAATCGCAGACACTTCTTCAAAGATCCGAATTGAATGAACGTACGTAAAAATAAGAACCTTTGACTGCCATGTTCTTATTGACAAACCCCCTTTAATCCATGACCTTGTATTTACATAACTTATTCCACGCTGCGAAGGTGGATTTGCAGGAACCTACAATGACCGAAGGACCGGTCCTGATCGATGGCTTCCATTGTTACATCCATGAGAAGATCGAATTGCTGCTGTCTGCCCGGTACAACGGGCCTGGACAGATGAGGTTCTTTTTTTGCGATGCCGTTGCCGATACTTCCTGCCGCACCCTGCGGGCTGCGTCCGGAGTTGAGGAAGATGAAAGCAGGCGGTTGCGCGGTTTGGAGCTTGTTGTTGTTTGGAACCGGCGGTGTGACGCCCATACATCACCGTTTCCTAATGGGTGAGAAACCTGTCACGAAGCATTAAGGAGTGAAGATGAAAAAGCACATTTCGATTGCATTGGTTGTGGCGCTGGGCCTGAGCGTGATCGTTACCAGTCAGGCCGATCATTGTGATGCAGTGGAGACTGTAAACGTAGGTACGACCCCTGAGTACTACGTTTTTGTCGGCTGGTCAGGCAGCATGAAACAAGGGAACGCGGGTCTGCGAGCCATGAATAAGGCGTGTGAGGACAAATATGGGCAGGGTGCTCGGATGTGCACATCAGAAGATATCAATAAATCATGGAAGATACCAGCCGGAACTAAAGTCGGATGGGTCAATCCCTCCAACATCACATTAGGGCAGTTCCAGTCAGGAGATCAATGGGCAATCGACGGGCCTAGCGGTATGAGGCGCACATCGACGAATTTGGATTCATTCCTGGCCGAAGAGAGACTGAGCTGCAGGAAGTGGAGTACAAGTAATATTAACTGCCAGGGATTGACATGGCATTGCGGATGGGAGAATGGCACGTTTCGCTACATGGATTGTTATTATGCATTACCCGTTGCATGCTGCAATCGATAGCTGGTGACCATCCGGAAAGGTCAACTCGCTAAAAAGATTACCTAATCCGGTTATTTTTGCTTGAGTTTTTGGCAAAGCTCCGGCATAGTGAATGATGTAACAGTTTGATATTTTGATACAATCATCCACAAGGTCGGTGCCGCCATGCGTGAAAAAAGAGATCCCCAAATGAGCCTGTTCCACGCTATCCCTCGGAACGAGATTGGCAAAGAACTGGAGGCCATTTCCAAGATCATCGATGAGAATCCCGAGATCCTTTACCAGGTCCAATGCGATCTGATCGGCATGAAGAACGCGGAGACGGGACGGACGGGGATGAGCGCTGAACAGGTTTTCCGTTGCGCCATCCTGAAGCAATACCGAAACCTGACGTACGAAGAACTGGCTTTCCACCTGGAGGGTCCGAGGAGCTTTCGGGCCTTTGCCAACTTGCGAAAGGGCCAGAAGCCGAGCAGTTCGACCCTCCAGGAGAACGTCAGGGCTCTGAGCGAGACCGCCTGGGAGGCGGCCAACCGGATGGTTCTGGAATATGCAAGGCGCGAGGGTATCGAGAAAGGACGAACCGTTAGGCTGGATTCCACCGCGGTGGAAACCGACATCCATGTTCCACAATTTTTCAGGAGCCGGCGTTCGTTTCGTATCCTCGGGCTCTAACGGAGCTGCCAGCATGCAAGTCACCTCTACGGCCAATATTACTTCGAGGCAAATCCCTGCGGGGGTTTGGGTACTCGGTTTCGTGAGCATGCTGATGGACATCTCGTCGGAAATGATCCATAGCCTGCTGCCGCTGTTCATGGTCACAACCCTGGGAGTCGGCGCCTTCGCGGTCGGCTTGATCGAGGGGCTCGCCGAGTCCACCGCGCTGATCCTCAAGGTGTTCTCGGGGACGTTGAGCGACTACCTTGGCAAGCGCAAGGGCTTGGCCCTGGTGGGATACGGGCTTGGCGCACTGACCAAGCCGCTGTTCGCGATTGCCTCCGGGATCGAGCTGGTGTTCACCGCGCGGATGCTGGATCGGGTCGGCAAAGGGGTGCGCGGTGCCCCGCGCGATGCGCTGGTTGCCGATATCGCCCCGCCGCAGGTACGTGGTGCAGCGTTTGGCCTGCGCCAGTCGCTCGACACCGTGGGGGCGTTTGTTGGCCCATTGTTGGCAGTCGGCTTGATGCTTTTATGGGCAAACGATTTTCGCGCCGTGTTTTGGGTGGCGGCGATTCCGGGGCTGATGGCGGTCGTACTCCTTGGCCTAGGCCTTCACGAGCCGGGCGGTCATCAGGGCGAGAAGCGCGGCAATCCGATCTGCAGGGAGAACCTGGGTCGTCTTGGCGGCCCTTACTGGTGGGTGGTAGGCGTTGGCGCGGTGTTCACCCTGGCCCGCTTCAGCGAGGCCTTCCTCGTCCTGCGTGCCCAGCAGGGCGGCGTGCCGGTCGCTTTCGTGCCGTTGGTAATGGTGGTGATGAATGTCATCTATTCGTTGTCTGCGTACCCATTCGGCAGGCTCTCCGATCAGGTAAGCCACACAAAACTGTTGGCACTCGGATTGGTCGTTCTGATCGGGGCCGACCTGCTGTTGGCGATAAGCGATCAGTGGGAGGTCATGCTTGCAGGGTTCGGCCTTTGGGGCGTCCACATGGGCATGACCCAGGGGTTGCTCGCGACCATGATCGCGCATACCGCACCTGCGGACTTGCGCGGCACCGCGTATGGCTTCTTCAACCTGGTGAGCGGGCTGGCGATGCTGCTGGCAAGCGCGATGGCGGGACTGCTTTGGGATCGTCTCGGCCCGGCATTCACCTTCTACGCCGGCGCGGTATTCTGTCTGCTCGCCCTTGCCGGTCTTGGTTGGACGGCGTGCCGTGGGGATGGCTGATGCCTATATCGCACGATTCTCTCCGATTGGTGTCGGTTCGACGCACCGTTCTCTGGGGGTTACGAATGATCCTGGTAGGCGGTGACCGCCTGGGGCTTCCTGACAACCTCGCGAATTCCCATTTCTTTCGCACTTTTTGGGCCGATCGTCCCGCTCAAACCGGTGTACCATCGGGACTCTGAGGAACTGACGGGGCTCCTGGTTTTCCCCGAAGCTCCTCATTTCGCCGGTCCCCGTTTGGTGGTACAGTAACGGCTGGTGGAATGGTGCAAGGCAATGGCCTGCGGCGGCGGCATGCCGTCTGGCCAGCCAATCGTTGGTGACCGGGGGAACAATCATGAATAGAAGTGCGGGGGTCGTCCGAACCTGTTGGATCGCATCGCTGGTGGTTGGCTTGCTGTTCGGAAGCGGCTGCATCAAGCCCAGGATCACGCTTTTTCCGGGAGATACGGAACCGCTTGAGGAGTATACCCTGCAGGGCGAAGGCAAGGAGAAAATCCTGATCGTTTCGATCAACGGCTTCATTTCCGACAGTCACCGGGAACTGCCTCTGTATCGCAGGTCGAGCATGGTGCAGGAGATCGTTTCCCACCTGAAAAAGGCGGAAAAAGACCCGGCGGTTAAGGCGGTTCTTCTCAAAATCGATTCCCCCGGCGGTTCGGTCACCGCCAGCGATATGCTCTATCATGAGCTCAGTCGCTACAAGGAACGCAGCGGGGTGAAGCTTCTGGCGGTCATGATGGGCACGGCGGCTTCGGGTGGGTATTACGTGGCGCTCCCTGCCGACTATCTTGTTGCCCATCCCACGACGGTTACCGGTTCCATCGGGGTGATCTTCCTGCGGCCCAATGTGGCGGGTCTGATGGAGAAAGTCGGGTTGTCGGTCTCGGTCAACAAATCCGGGCGAAACAAGGATATCGGCTCTCCCTTTCGGCCGGCTACCGAGGAGGAACAGCAGATCATGCAGCACCTCATCGACGATCTGGCTGCCCGGTTCCTGACGCTGGTGACCCGGCACCGAACGCTCAGCGCTGAAGCCAGGGCGGAAATCGCCGCCGCCGGGATCTACACCGCCGATGAAGCCTTGCGCCTGGGACTCATCGACCGGATCGGCTACCTGGATGACGCGCTTCAGCAGGCCATCAAACTGGCCGGGCTGACGGATAACGCCCGGGTCGTGGTCTACCGTCGCGCCGAGTATCCGGATGACAACCTCTACAATCCCGTCAGCGGCAGGTTGGCAATGCCCGCCATCCATCTGGTGGATCTCGGGCTGGCAGAAGCCATGCCCCCCCTGCGCAGCGGTTTCTACTACCTCTGGCTGCCTGCGTGGTCTGAATGATGAGCGTTGCGAGCTCGCTTTTGCGACCGCTTGACGGCCTTTTCTCCTTCCACTGCCAGGAAGACTACCGCTGAAAGCAGAATCGTGGCGGCAAGTTCGGTGGCGGAGAGCGGTTCGGTTTTGAAGATAGGGTTCAGAAACGGCACATAAATGGTGGCCAGCTGAAGGGCGAAGGTGAGCACAACGGCCCCGAACAGGGGTTTGTTGGATAGGGCACCCTGACTGAAAAAAGACTCCTCCTCGGACCGAAGGGCGAGCACGTTTCCCATCTGGCTCAAGCACAGGACCGTGAAGACCATGGTTTGCCAGCGGGTCCGGCTGGCATCGAGGAACAAGGCCTGGGTGGCGATGGCGACGGCTCCCATGAGCAGCCCGACCCAGAGGATGCGGGCGCCGAGGCCTCGGGAGAAGATGTTTTCCTTGGGGTCCCGGGGAGGGCGACGCATGATGTTCTTTTCCCCGGGTTCGGCCGCCAGAGCCAATCCGGGAACGCCGTCGGTCACCAGATTGATCCAAAGGATATGGATCGGCTGGAGGGGGATGGGCAGGCCGAGGAAGGGCGCCAGAAAAATGGTGAAAATCTCGCCGGAATTGCTGGTCATGGTGTATTGGATGAACTTGCGGATGTTGTCGAAGATGCGACGACCTTCGCGGACGGCTTTGACAATGGTGGCAAAATTGTCGTCCAGCAGGATCATGTGGGAAGCTTCCTTGGACACATCGGTGCCGGTAATGCCCATGGCCACGCCGATATCCGCTCGTTTCAAAGCCGGCGCATCGTTGACTCCGTCGCCGGTCATTGCCACAAAATGCCCCCTGTCCTGCAGGGCCTTGACGATCTTGAGCTTTTGCTCGGGGGCCACCCGGGCATAGACCCGGATCTTTTCGACTCGCTGCTCGAATTCTTCCCGGGAAAGCTGCGTGAGTTCCCGCCCGGTGATGACAACCTTCCCTTTGCCGCTGATGATCCCAACCCGCCTGGCAATGACCTCCGCCGTCAGCGGATGGTCTCCCGTGATCATCACCGGCCGGATTCCCGCGCTCCGACACATGGCCACCGATTCGAGGGCCTCAGCCCGGGGCGGGTCCATCATGCCGACGATGCCGAGCAAGACCAGCCCGGTTTCCGCCTGCTCCGAGGTCAGCGGGTCGGGAAGCGCCTCCCAGATCCGCATGGCGAGCCCCAGCGTTCTGAGGCCGTCGCCGGCAACTTGATCGGCGGTCTCGAGGACCTTCGCGTGATCGATCGGTTCCGGGCCCTGAAGCGATAAGACCGTATCCGACCGCCCCTGAAGCTCCTCGATCGCCCCCTTGGTGAAGGCAACGATCCGGCCGTCTTGCCAGGGATGGAAGGTGGTCATCAGTTTTCGGTCCGAATCGAAGGGAATTTCGGCCACCCTGGGATACTTCTCATCAAGCCTTTCCTGAAGAGAGCCTTTCTCTTGCGCCAACTCGAACAGGGCGGTTTCCGTCGGATCGCCGATGACGCTGCCGGAAGCCTCCAGGCGGGCGTCGTTGCACAGGGCCATGGCGTACAACAGCAGCGCCAGGGGGTCCTGGCCGGGAAGGGAGGAACCGTCCGCGGCCTCCCTCCGGACGACGGGCGGCAGCTCGGTGGCCGTCTGCAGTTGCCCGCCGACGTAGACCTTTTCCACGGTCATGCGGTTCAGGGTCAGGGTTCCGGTCTTGTCCGAACAGATATAAGTGACCGATCCCAGGGTCTCGACCGCTGGCAGTTTGCGAATCAACGCCCGCTGCTTGACCAGCTTCTTGGCGCCCAGAGCCAGCGAGATCGTAATGACGGCGGGAAGAGCCTCGGGAATGGCCGCCACCGCCAGCGAGATCGCCGTGAGAAACATCAGGAGCGGCGGCTCGCCGCGCAGCAGACCGGCGACAAGAACAATGGCACAGATCGCCAGGACCGCGTAGGCGAGGTTCTGGCCGAAAGCGGCGAGCCGTTTCTGAAGCGGTGTCCGTCCTTCCTCCTGGCCCTGGAGCAGAGCAGCGATCCGACCGAGTTCGGTCCGCATCCCGGTGGCCACCACCAGGCCCTGACCGCGGCCGTAGGTGACCAGAGTCCCCTTGTAGGCCATGTTGTGCCGGTCTCCGATCGGCAGGTCCGCTTCCGGGAGCGCCGCGCTGTCCTTTTCCACCGGCACCGACTCACCGGTTAACGCCGCTTCATCGATTCGGGCCTGGACCGCCTCCGTCAACCGGATGTCGGCCGGCACCACACTCCCGGCCTCCAGGAGCACCAGGTCTCCGGGAACCAGCCCTTCCGCCCCGATGGCTTCTGGGTGGCCGTTGCGGACCACGGTGGCCGAGGGCGCAGCGAGTTTTTTAAGGGCGGCCATGGCCTTTTCCGCCCGATATTCCTGCACGAACCCAAGGACCGCATTCAGCAGCACGATCACGGCGATGGCGATGGAATCCGCAGGTTCGCCAATCATTCCGGCAACGACGGCGGCGGCGATCAGCACCAGGATCATGAAATCCCGGAACTGATCCAGAAGCATCATCCACCAGGACTTGCGCCTCTTTTCGATCAATTCGTTGGGGCCGTAGCGTTCGAAACGGCGACGGGCCTCGTTGGAATCAAGCCCCATATCGGAAGACCGCAGGATCTCCAGCACCTCTTTCGGATTCAATCGATGCCATGCGATCGATTCGGGTTCCTGCTTGCGCATGGTCGCAATTCCTTTCTCTCAAGAGTAATTCATGAACTTATCATAAAATCGGCCGAGCATTGGATCAGGTCCCTTGCTCAAGAAAGCCTTTCAGGCCGTTCAGGACCTCGGAAAACCGGTCCCGGTTGAAACGAATGCCGAAGGCCGCAATGACCGAATGCCGTCGAAAGGGGTCGATCTCGAACTGCCAGGGTTGAAGGGCAAGGGAGCGGCCCTTCTTCTTCAGATAAACCTGAAAACGCTTCACCTCGGCCACGAGTCGGTCGTAGTCGTCCTTGCCGTAAAAGTTGCCGTCGAATTCTCCGAATGAGCAGTTCCCGAACGAGAGCAGGCAATCGCCGGTAGGCGTTCCGGAAGTGACTTCGAGAGTGACTCGAAAATCCGGATACGGGGCGAAGAACGGATCCAGCTGGTAGAGTTCGATAAAATCGCCTTCCGGGATTCTGCTTTGAAGGTCAACGGGGCATCCGTGCCGACACTGATCCAGGAAGGTCCTGAGATAACGACAGAGCAGGTTGAAATCGGGTTGCGGAATGGCGATGCCGATGCTCACAATCCGCTGATGACCCGGGCCCATGAACGGTTCTCCCTGGATCATCCGGACTTTTTGGCGCAGGCTGGGATTGACCTGTTCGAGGTAGGTCAGGAATTGTGCCGCCATGATTTCCTTTTCGGCGAAGTCGAGGGCTCCGGGTCCGATTTCGAGCTTATCAAGGTTCTGACCGTATTCGAAATTGCTGGCGAGAATGAGATGCTGATAATTCCCCACCCGCACCACATGAAAGCCTTCTTCTTCGAAGTCGTGCACCATGCTCATGGTACTGTTCTTCAGAAAAATGTCGCGAATTACATCATTTTCGGTTTCCCCGCGGGCCCTGGCCAGCTCCACCATGATTTCATGTACCCAGTGGGTGCGCCAGGTGGTGCACAGCATGAGCGCTCGCAAGATCTTTCGCACCTCCCGGTCGAGCTTGTTGCCGAGGTAGTTCAACTCGGGGCCGAATCGAAAGTCCTCGACGGCCACCTCCTTCAGCCGAAGGATGCGCTCCCGATCGCGCTCGGGAATGAATTGCAGATAGGCCTTGAAAGCCTGCAGGAGTTCCGTCCGGGTAACGCCCGGCTCCTGGTCTCGAATCCGCCGCTGCAGGTCCTGGTAGCGGTCGAGCTCCAATTCCCAGCGATAATGAAGATCGAGCAGTTCTTCATAATCGAGCTGGTCGAAGGCGCCTTCGTCAAACTGCTTGCGCAGGTATTCCCAATCGACGTAGAGCTTCTTGTGTTCTTTGCGGTCTTCGAGATAATCGGTGGCTTCCGTGCAGCCGATGATTCCCCGTTCGCCGTCGACAAAGACTCTTTTGCCCAGATAGCCGGCGAGGGTGCTTTTGGGGTTGAGCGTCAGCATGCCGTCTTCATAGAAGACCACCGGCTGGCCGCTGGCATCCTCGAGGTTGATGAGATAGGGTTTGCTGTAGGCGACGGCGGAAACCGCCTCATGGCCGGTGATGTTCCCTTCGTAGCGGACAATCCCTCGCACCAGCGGGTGGTTGACGGCCTCGGTTTCCCCGAATGGACGCCGGCCGAGCATGATAACGTCCTCGCCCCGATCGGCCAGAGCGATGGCGGCTTCGGTTCCAAACACCAGAATGCCGCTGTCCGCGGTGTCCGTGATGGGCTCCCCGCGGGCCAGTACCTGGTATTCCGTGAAATCGCACCTCAGGCTCTTTTCGGATTGTTCCAGGGCCGTATTGATGATCATGGAAGCCAGCTGGATGCTCGTTTTGCCCTCGTCCACAAAATCCCACATGGACCGCAGGGCGGCACTCGAGGTCATGCGCAGCGGCCGACGCTGAAGGAGATAGAGTTTGTGGTTTTCCACCGTGAATTCGATATCCAGGGGGCGTTTGGCACGGGCTTCAAAGACCTCCTTCACCGTCAGGAGCCGCTCATGGATGGCCGGGAACCGCTCCCGCAGTTCCGGGGTGTGGAGGAGCGGCTTTCTGAGTTTGCCGGAAACGATCTTGTCACACTGGACCTTCGGGGCCCATTCGATGTGGGGCTCGTTTGCCCCGGTGCGCTGATCCCGGGTGAAGAGCACGCCGCTCAGGCAGTTCCGGTCGTCCCGGTTGCCGAAGACCATCTCCTGGATGACCACGGCCGTCCCCATATCGTCGGATACGCCCCCTTCTTCGGGCAGCCGGCTGCGGCGCGCCTCGACGGCGGCTGGAGACATCCAGGAATCCAGCACCGCCTCAATGGCATTGCGCAACTGGGCGGCAAGATCGTGCTCAAAACCGGGGGGAAACTTGGGGTGGAAGGCGTGGCGAAGAAGGTCCTTGAAGGCTTCGATGAGCTCTCTCAGAAGCGGTATGGGGAGCGTTCCTTCATCACCGGCGCCGTACCGTTTCAGGATATCGTAGAAGTGATCATAGTGAATGTTTAGGACCTCCTCCCCGTACATCCGGATCGCGGTGAGATAGGTGGTGAGGACGAAGCTTTCATCTTCTCCCCTGGCAATAAGCGCCGCCGCGACTTCATCGTTGAGTCCCACATTGAGGATGGTGGAGAGGGCGCCGGGCATGGAGATGGGGGCGCCGCCGCGGACCGCGACGATCAACGGTGCCGTGCCGCAGAGCTCTCCCAGACGGCATCCTTTTCGTGCTTCCAGGGCCCGCAGTTCCTCGGCGATGGCTGCCCAATGCTCGTCGGTGAGCCGATCGCCCGCCTGGTGATAGCGTCGCCAAAAGTCGGTGGTCAGAATAAACCCGTCCGGAATGGCAATGGCGTCTTCCATGCCTGGGAAGATCTCCCGCAGGTGCCGGAAATCATCCACGAGTTTCGCACCCTTGGCGCCGAGTCGCTCGATCTGGGTGGCATCGGCCCGTTCAAAAGCGGTAATCAGACTATCATCTGGCATGGATTCCCTCCTTGCGATCGCATTGAGGCAAAACCGAGGTCTCAGCCGAGTTCAAGGCTGTTGAGTCAGGCCGAAGAGTGCGGGCGGGCATGAAGCCCGCCGCTAAGTAAAACATTGTCTGGCATCGTAGGGGCGGAGTTCATCCCCGCCCGGGAACTTCTCCGAACCCCCTGATTCAACAACCTTGTCAGCCGAGGTCATGGGGCAAAGCACTGCTTCCCCGGGCCTGATCGACCTGAGATCCCTCCGCCATGAACCCTCATCCTGAGATTGACGAAGCCCGGGACGCGATGAGATCTCCAAGGGGAAGGGCTCTCCCGAAGAATAACCGTCGAATTGCCAGGGAGTTCCGCGGAGAGAAAGGCGGTCAATGCTGCTGAGAACCGGGAGAGGATTTTACAATAATCGAAAAAGCCGAGAGTGCCAATCCGGTTTTCGCGGCAGGGCAGGGAAGCTCATCCGCAAAACCCGAAGACTCTCTGACGGGCCGGCCGTTATCGACCGCACGCCCAAAAGGAAAAGGCCATCTCTCTGCCTGGGGGGCTCGACTGGAAAACTTCGAAGAGTATCTGCCAGAAAGGCGGCGGGGGTCCGGTCAGGTCAGGTCCCTCCGTCGGTGACAGGTCGCAGCCCGAGGAATACCTCAGGTCCGGTATCGCTGTGGGAACTGTGCTCGAAGGGGATCACTTGCCGAGATCGAGCAGGGTCCGAGGCAGCCGCTGACAGTGGACCTCGAACATACGCCGGTAGAAAGCGGCCCCCTCCGCGTAGTCGCCCACCGGCGTCAGCAGCGGGTACCAGTCCGCCAGCTCGCGGTAGAGCCTGATGGCCTGGCTGGAAGTGGTTTCAATTTCTATGGCCATGCACAGTCCTCAACTCTTTCAGTCATCCGGCTCCCGATGGGCGGTTGCGTCTTCGTCGACCCAATCCTCCTCAGTGTAGGACATGCCCTTTCGCCCCGGAACCTTGCGTGCAGGCCCGGGGCGGTAAAGGGGGCAGCTTTTCGGGCCGTAGCAGAAGGTTTCGAACCGGTACTGTTTCCTTGACGGATTCCACTGGTCAATGATCATTTCCACCGGCATCCGGCAGCCCCAGATACAAGCCGTGCATTTGGCGTCGTAGGTTCGAGCATCCAGGTGACGGTGACCTCGGCTGCGGTAGGTTTCCAAGTCAGGCGGCACGCCATGAAAAGGCGGCCCGGCCGGGGGTTCACCCTCGGCATCCTTGACGACCTTGAACCGGCTCGTCCTGTAGAGCGCCGCCGTCTCCCTGCGCGGGTCTTCGACCGGCATGGAGCAGCCACTCAGTGCCATGCCGGTCTGAAACCGGTGCTTTTCGTGCGCTCCCGCACCGACCGCAATCAGGAATTCGCCGGCCGTCCCGCCGCAGGTCCCATCGATGCGAAGCACGTATCCCAGGTAACTGTGGGACCGCTCATCGAAGGACCGCGTGAGCCGGATGCGCGCCTGAACGGCTACAACATGGCCTGACCATACTGCCTTCTCCGCGGTTGACTTTAAGTTGGCCATCAGCGTTTCCCCTTCTCCAGCAAGTTTGCACAGGCCCCGTTGTATTCGCCGAACCCGCTCTTCGTCCGACAATAACAGAGTGATCCCGCGATTGAAAACCGTGATCTCGACGGTTTCGTCGGTCAGGATCAGTCTCAGAATTGGAATGTATACTCGTTGAGGTTGGAAAATATCGTTTCTATAAGCGCTCTGGATGCCGGCTTTCGCCGGCATGACGAACGTAGAAGCCCCCTGAGACGTCATTCCGGCAGTCTTTCAGCCGGAATCCAGATGACATTCACAAAACGCAGGATGCCATACTTCATGAGTATATATTCCTCCTGGAGGATCTGCAGCCGCGGCACAGTGACCATTCGAGTCGCCTCATCAAGACTCCTGATGGGTTTCCGAAAGAAGCCAGGCGGTAGCGGGCTGCCAGGTGATGCCTGACGGCAAGTCGGCAGGGGGTTCAGGTTCAAGGCTGATCAACTGAAGGATCGCGTTGGGATATTCGCCGCGCGCTTCCAGAAGCGCGCGCGTTTCGCGTTTCCGGGTAGAGGCCGCATCCAGGTCGGCGCAGACTTGAAGCAATACCTGCCGGCCGTCGGGATACCGGGCCAGGAAATCCACCTCGAAGCCTTTCCTGGTACGCACATAGGCGATCTCGGCACCACGCCGTTCGAGTTCAAGGAGCACGCAATTCTCAAGGGCGTGGCCCAGGTTGGCACGACCGGAACGATCAAATACCGGGATCAGTCCGGGATCGATTGGGTAGACCTTGCGCGGGTTCACCATCCGGCGCCGTTCGGAATCTCCCGCAATCGAGACGGTGCGGATCAGAAAGGCATCTTCCAGATGACCGAGATAGGCATGGAGAGTATCCTTGGCGACTGCAAGTCCTTGGGACCGCAGATCACTATAAAATTTGTTAATGGTGAAAAAGCCGGCCGGGTTTCCAAGCAGGTGACGGACCATCCAGCGCAATGCCACGGGGTGCGAGACGGCATGCCGTTCCACCACATCCCGCAACAGAGCGACATCCACGTATCCACGCAACAGCTCATACCGGTCGCGCAAGCCAACGCCCAAAGCCTCCGGAAAACCGCCGCCCGCCAGATACTCCCGCAGATCTTTTTCGAGCGAAGAAAGCGCCGCCTTCGGCAAACGACCAAACTCCCCCTGCGGTTCCCGGCTGAAATGCCGAAGGTATTCTCGAAAGCTGAAAGGGTGCACCAGTGCTTCCATGGCCCGGCCGCGCATGCTGGTGGCGACTTCACGGCTCAGCAGCCGGGCCGAGGAACCGGTGACGAAGAGCTCAATCTGTTCCATGTCCAGCAGCCTGCGCGCAAACGCTTCCCACCCCGGCACGTTCTGAATCTCATCGAGGAAGAATACCACCCGCCGCTGGTCTCTCCACTCCGGGTTGAGCCGGTAATACTCCTCGACGACCAGGTTGAGATCTGCCGCGCTCATGCCTGCCAGACGCTCATCTTCGAAGCTGAAGGTGAGCAGCCCTTCGCGCGCCGTGCCCTGAGCCAGAAGGTCCGCCAACAGCTGCCACAGAAACGTCGTTTTCCCCGTGCGGCGCATGCCGATGACGGCCACTGCCTTGCCTCGAACTCCCGGCAGCCGCACGTCACGCCGTGTGAACGACGGTATCGGCAGAGCCAGCGAATCCACAATTTTTTGTCGGATAAAGTCGCGCATTTGTCCTCCTGGCAAGGACAAATTATACTAATTGTGTCCTTGCTCAAAGGATAAATGCATGATGCCGAACCAACTCTGCTCGTTACTTGAATTCACGCTTCCGGTGCCGACTCGGCGACGGCGATCTCGAAATTCAGGTCCAGGAGGCGGCGCAGCATCTCGCGACAGGAACCGGGGGAGATGGTATAGCGGATCTGACCCCGCTCGTTTTGATGAAAACCGTGCTCAGGGTCGACATCCTCCCACCCATAGCAGGCCAGGATCGAACAGGTTTCTGGGTGCAAGCCCAGAGATACTCTTCAGGAGGAATAATTGAATTTGTGCCAATGTCGCTTCCGGTTCACGGATAGTGGTGATCCCCAATCACAGCTATTTCACATGCAGAGCGGGCAAGGAAGGCATCGGTTTCCAGCAACACTGCATTTGGCCGAGGGTTGGAAACGGTAATCTAGACAAAGAAAAAGGGACTCAAGCTCCCACTCAAGCCCCTGTGTTTCCTTGGCTCCCCTTGTGCAGCCCTCTTCATAACCGTTCTCCATTCGGCCCTTGAGTCGTAAGCCTTCGATATTCAACGAGTTATCAAAGAACAGACCGTTCCCGGCGGGCCGGAAGCGGTGTCAATGTCGATTTCCTAACCACAGCGCCAATGCGCTTGTCGCAAAGGCTGTCGTAAACGTGTCGTAAACATTGTCGCGAACTTGTCGCAAAGTTCAATCCCTTGCTGCGAGCCGGTAGAGCAGTTGGTGAGTTTCACCCTCGGTGACGATCAATCCTCGGTCCACCATCGCTTTCAGGTCTCGTTGCAGAGACCGACGGTTGACATCGGGGCATAAGCCCTCGAAATCCTGGATGGTCATAGTGCCGTGCTCCAGGATGTGGGCGAGAGCTTTGGCTTGGCGGTCCGAAAGCCGGTGCTCTTTGACCAGCACGTCCCGTCGGATGGCCTGCTCGCCGCGCTCCCTGACCTCGGCGAGCTGGGCGGTCAGCCCCTCGACGAAATATTCGAGCCAGCCGGTCATATCCATGCCGCTCTCGCGGACACTCTGGATGGCTCGGCAGAAAGCGGGCCGATCCCGGTCGTAATATTCGCTGATCGTGAACAGCCGCTTGAAATCGTATCCGGCCCGATAGAGGGACAAGGTGGAGAGCAGCCGGGATGTCCGGCCGTTGCCGTCCAGGAACGGGTGGATATGCACGAACTGGAACTGAGAGATGCCGCTCACCAGAACCGGGTGAACCTCCTTCTCCTGGTTTAGCCAGTCCGCCAGCTCCGCCATCATGATCGGCACTTCATGCGCCGGGGGCGGTGTGTAGACCGTCTCGCCGGTGGTCGAGTTGACCACGTAGTTCTGGATTTTCCGATACTCGCCGGGAGCAGCGGCTCCGCCCCGCACGCCCTCAACGAGCCGCTTGTGGATTTCCCGAACCAGCCCCTCCGTGATCGGACCGCCGTCCTCGAGATACTCGGAAACGAACTCAAAGGCTTTCTTGTAGTTCAGCAATTCCCGCACATCATCAGGATCGGCCTCGGGGACCGACTTGCCTTCCAGGAGTTGCTCGGCCTGATCCAAGGTCAGACGCGTTCCCTCGATGTGCGTGGTGTGGTGGGCTTCAAGAATCAGCGCACGGCGTCCCATCCCCCTCACCCAGATCTCAGACAAGGCGGCGGCCTCCAGGAACCCCCGAGCCCGCTCAATGTGGGTCAGCCCGGCGGTGATCCGGTTGGTGATGGTGAATTTCGGTTTGAAGATTCTCGTCATTCCATTATCCTCAATCGCCCGGTCCGCGATGGGCGGCGACATCTTCGTCGATCCAATTCTCCTCAGTGTAGGACATGCCCTTTCAATTCGGTACTTTCTGTGCGGCTCCAAGGCGGTAAAGGAGGCATCTTCACAGGTCAAGTTCCCCCTTTCTTAAGAGGGGCATTCATTCCCAGTATCATGCCGAACCAGTCTTCCACTCACCAGGTCTTGACACGATTATCACATCCGCGATTCCACGCAGTTTTCGAATACCGTACGTCAGTTCGTCGTGATGATGCGTCGAGTTGGTGGCATCCCAGATGAAGACCATGATGCTGCTGTAGACCGAATCGTTCGTGAGATACAGGCTTGTATCGGCGGCCACCTCTTCGATGATTTTGGCCCGAGCCGATTGCGTAGCCTCGCGCAGATACTTCACCTCGATCACCACACTGAGGCTGGGCACGAGGATGTCTGCGCGCGGGTGTTTGTGCCCAACCGAAGGCAGGTTTTCCTCATCTTCAAGACCTGGAAACACAGGCCGCAGGATAGCCCAAAGAAGACTCTGGACATGATATTCGTGCTGGATGTCCCAGTGCTGGGCGGTCACATCCTTGTGCTGAGTTTTCGGCTTATCCTCCCATGGCCAACGTTTGAGTGCTGCTGAGGCACCTTTGAGCAGGGCGACGATCTGTTCGATTGTAGGATGAGCCAGATCCAGGGCCGCTTCAACAGCGAAAAGAGTATCCAAGGCAGCCGCCTCAAATAGGGACCACTCGGGCTGAAGCCCTTCCGCGTTAATGATTGCCCTGAGCGCAGCTTGCCGCATTTCGGGTGAGAGCTCTCTTTTATGCTTTCTGGATAGGCTGACTTGGAGGAGGGGGGATAGCGCGGACCAATTCGAGTCATCCCGCGTTGCCAGTGCCAAGCAAAGCTTTAGTAGCTCGGAGCGATGGCTGTCATTTTCATTGGTGATAGCTTCGCAAATGATGCCTGCAAGCCAATTCTCTGCGTCATCTCGTAAATTTAATGTATCAAGGCCGATCGATAGAGAAAGGAGTGCAAGTGGATCTGCTTCGAGCCCTGCTGGTTGACCTGGCACGAAGAAACGCCTTTGACGTAACCACGATAGGCCTTCGACGAAGTACTTTTGGGCAGCCATGTCGCCGGTAGCTGCGAACACAGCACTTGCTTCGGCGACGTCCAGATAGCCGCGCACGCCGCTTGGAGGATTCCATGATTCGGAGGAATCGCAGACTCCAATCCAGCCTCCAATGCATCTGGTGATAAGAGACCGTTTTGCTTCCGATACGCCGTGTTCAATTCGATCGCGGACAAGTTCAAGTAATGGCCGATTCACAGAAACCATCGTGTCCTCCCGATGCGGCCGACGATTGCGTCGTCGGACCAACCCGACACTCTGCTGAGAAGCCTCAGATTGTGGGCGACGAGTTCGGAGTACAAAATCGTTATTGGGAGTGGGGCCGGGAGAAAACTGCGCCACGAATGGCAGGAGAATGCAAACGCCTGCCTGACGAGGTAAGTGAGATCGGTAAAAGACGATGCGCGATGTAGACGTAGGCACAGCGGCTCAGGATGCCCATCCGATGCCTGTTTGAGCTCATGGGAACCCTTCAGGCACAGCAGGGCGTCACTGTTGGATAGCTTCACCATTAGGCCTCGGGGCGGGGCACAGACGCCCTTTCGAACTTGACGCCCTGCCCAGGTACCATTCTGCGTCTGGTCAAAAACCTGGAATGGGTGGTCGTCAGCGACGTGAACGAACGCGTACTCGGCATGCGGCAATGCGAGTTCCTGAACAAGCCCTTGGACTGCTTCGACCTCAGCGTTCTTGACAGGTTTGAAAGCATGGAAGACAAGACGAACAGGGTCGTCTTCGGCCCACGCAAAGTCCCTGCGCACTTGGTTTACGGCTGCGCGAACAGCGTCAATCATGGCGGTTCGGTAGTCATCAAAAGGCACCGAACGTGTTCGACTTTCTAGGAGGTAGCGTCCGTCGCCAGAAAAAACTGTCGTGATGCCAACGTAGCGGTCGCTGCCACCGAGTCGAGATGTTCTCTCGTGATGACTTCCCAGCCCGATTACAAGCTCATGAGCGACTTTTTGGTCTGTCGGAAGCAGCCAGGGGACACCACCCAACTTCGCGTAGCAGGCCAGGCCGATGTTATTGAGGGAATACGCTCTCTGTTGATCCGCCTGTTCCATGGTTTCGAAATGGACGTGTTGAACAGCGATCCCTTTAGTGAGGAAAAACGCCTTTGTAATGAGGTAGGGGTTCGCATCACCCTCAAGCTGCTCCATCGCCTGGGTGATCTGAACAATAGCCAGGTCCCATTTCTTGCCCTGATCGGTAATATGCTCGACCGCCTCGACTGCGGCCCGTCGATAATTTGCGGGGGAGTCTCCCGTGGATCGAAATACCCGAACGTACGGCCTTTCCAATGCAAATCGACGTAGGAACCCGACATCACCACCCTTCTTGGTATTTGGCACACCGTGGAGAAGCTGATCAATGAAGGTTTCGACTCGCCCTTGCAAGTCTGCCTGGCAGATGACGGCGATGTTTAGATGCTTTGGATTGAATTGAAATCTGTCGTAGGGTCCGTGCTGATCCAACCCTCGCTGATTCCACCGATCGATGTGGCGGCCACCTGCATCGAAAATCAGTGAGGGCTTAGGAATCACTTCGTGTTGCGGAAACCGGCGTTTTGAAGCCAATAGATTGCCAAACTGAGCCGAAAGACCTGGTGCTAATTGGACCGACTGCTGCTGCAGGTACAATGCCAGAGCCTGCACTCGTCGCAATTTCTCGTCCCCCACTGCGACTGTGCTGGCGAGGGAGCGGAGTCTCTCCAGGATCGCAGAGGTTTCGCCGGGGCGTTTCAACCAAGACGCAACGACATGAGCCAGCACCTCAATCCTTGGTTCAAGCTTCGCATCGGCCGTCAGGACGGAGCCCCATTCTTCTTCGTGGTCTTCAAGCGTAAGGCGATCTCCAGCTACACAAGCCACACGGCCTGTAAGGCGACCGCTGTTCGCAAGGCGCTTATCATAACTCATGATATCACGAACTACATAGAGTCTGTCTATGCGGATAGCCTTGGCCAGCATGTCGGCCACCGATCCGTCGATCAGTACGTGGGCGAGCGTGTCGATAGCGACCATGAGTTGCGGAGTGCCCTCTGGGCGATCAACCCGTATTTGGACACTATAGGCGGTGCGAAAGCCAAGCCACGATGGAAGGGAACTCTCGCGAGGCACTGCCTGTACCAGAAGGTCGTCTTGGGCCTTGTCTGAGACAATAATTAGTGCACGCCGTCGCTGGAAAACCCGTCGCCCGAGTTGAGTGAAATGGTCGATAAGCCATTCGGTCAAAAGTTGCCCGGATAGGTCAATGACATCGCCAGCGGGAATATTATCGATAGTCCCGAGTGGAACCAATTCAGCCTTGAGGGCAACGATTTCAACCTGATTCCCGCGACGGCGGACAACATGGGTACCTGAGAGTCGCTCACGGAGGGAAACGAAGGCATCGTGCCCTTCGTAAGGCAGGCGTCCAACACGCATTCCTACCCGACGATCGAATCCGACGGGAAGCGCATTCAGCAATAGGCTTGGGGGGCTGCTGTTGCGCGATCCATTCATACATTGGGCTCCATATTGGTGAACACATCAGCGCAGATCGAAAACATCCCGTTGGTGTTGCGGAAATGCTGGTGCGTGCGGAACCATCCCTCTACCTGTGGATCACGCAGGTTCGGGTTGCCCTGAAGATGATGCCTCGCATTGTTGAAAAACTGGCTACTTCCTCGTACGCCATCCTTTATTGAACCTCCCGGATGTATTGAACCTCAAGCTCGTCATGAAATCTCGACGGTGCCCAGCAGCTTAAACGGGCTCACAGGGGGGTCGTATTCGTTCCAGTGGCGTTGTCTTACATCCTCGTCAAGCAGGCTCCAGTCCGTTGTATTGGCATGGGAGTGACTTCGGCAATCCAGTCCGCCAGGAGTAGAAATGCCACATTGATCAGTCAGGATAAAGCGGTCATGCATCGACTCAGAACCAGGTAAAGACTCCCAGAGGAACACCCTGAATCGATGACCATCCAGCGCGATCAACGGCCGAAGCTTTTGTTCCCAGCCGGCGAGGTGGTCTGCAACGGTTTGCCCATCGGGCCTCTGTTTGCCCGCTTCCGCATGGATATCGATACGCCCTTGAAGCCTCGCATGTCCTCTTTGTCCCAAGACGTTCGAACAGATGGTAGCCGTGTCGAGGTAGCGTGATTCATGCGAGTTCAGCCAGGGGTCGATAAGCGCCAGGGATTTCGCATGACGCAATATCGGAGCAAGAGCGGCGCGGTAGTCGGCATCCGATTTGGTCAGAGACAATGTCCTCTTTCGTCGCCCGTTCCACTGCGCTGAATCCAAAGAGCCAAAGAACTCGACCAAGGCCTTGCATTCGCGGCCGCAACCGTCTATTAACGGTTGGCTCAGGACAATGGCGTGAAAGGGAATCCGGTCATGCGAATCGAAGGCCAGGTTCAACCATTCCTTATCATTGCCGGGATCGCCAGCCATGCACTTCGGATGTCGAACCATCCGATGCCGATCATGCAGCACCGAAAGACATGTAAGGACTTTATCTTTCAACGCGGGCGAAAGCGTCGTTGTCCGCTTCTCTGTTACATGACGTAACCACCGATCCTTATGGAGGTTTGCCAATAGGCCGTTTTCGGCTATCCCCCGCAAAAGTTCGACCAGAATAATGCTTGCTCTGCCGTCTGAGTTGGCTACGGATGCGTCGAATAGGTCAGGCGTCATGGCAAATTCATAAAGCACAGGCAGCTCCTCCTTCACGCAAACCGTTCCCGGTAGCCTTCTTCAAAGAAGCCGCCCGGCCACGCGTCCAGGAGCTGACCTTCTTCATCTAATTCCAGGTGGCGCACCGCCGACGATGTTCCTTTCGGCTGTACAAACAACACGCACACGTCCTTCGGAGTGATAGGTGGAACTCCTTCAGGCAGTTCGTCGTTGCTGGTTTCACGCATCCGACGCATTACGCGCAAAAGCAAGTGTTCGCTATGCGTTTCAATCAAGAACCTGTTCCTGCCTGGGCCAAGGGCGGATTGGATGAACACGTCACCCAAGTCGGCCTGGAGCGCTGGGTGCAAATGGATTTCCGGTTGCTCGATGGCGACAATCTGGTTCCTCGAGGCATATGCGCCCACAAGGATCGGCAACACCTGACTGACGCCAATCCCCACGTCTCGATGGCTCACCACTGTGTTCGATCGGCGGTCGATCATGATCAGCTCATTGAGCTTGTCGATATCCGAAGCGCGGATGAGGTCTCGGATCTTCACCGCTTCCGCTTCCGGGTCCTTGACAACGGGATAAGCCCCGGTTGGCGTGGGGCTGTCGTCGTAATCTGGCTCCATATCGAGTTCAATTTGTTCAAGCCCATCAAGCAGCGGTCCCTCCAACTGATCAATCCCAACCAAATCTCGCAAAATCAGTTCGTATGGCGTCTGGAGTCGGTCAGGCGCGGAGAGCCATTCATTAACCAGTTTCCGAACACTTGCGTCACGACGAATCACGTCCCACGCGTAGCCCCCGCCGGCATACCAGTTCGGATCGTGGTGCTGAGAAAAGGCCAGATGGCGCGGCGGATAAGATCGCAATGGGCCCAAGTATCTGAGCCGCGATAGTTCACCCGTGACCACTTGCCCTACGCCTCTTAGAATCTCGTCGATCTTGCGGGGAAGGAATGAACGTACTGCCGCGCTCAACTCCTCTTTTCTGCGGGCTTTGCTGATCGTAAAAAGCCTGGCCTGACCGCCCGGGCTGAAAACATTTGATTCCGCCAATCCGTCCGGCAAAAACTGCGTGCTCTTTGCCACCACCTCCGGGACAAGCTCGGCAATCGCCTCATCAAGGCCCTCAAAGTCCTCCGGGTGAATCGTTTCGGTCGTTGTAGAAAGCAGGACCATCGCCTTGATAACTTCCCGAAAAACAGGATGTTCGTGATCCAAGCGGTCGAGCTGAAGCTTACCGTCTCTGCGGCGACTCATCCGGAGAAGGCTCTGACCATCGGCGAGAAGTTCATAGGTGTGAATTTCAGGAATTGACTCCGGGAGCGGGTGGTCCTGATCGTCCAGGCCGATGCCAAGATTGAGGAGCATCGTGACCTGCTTCACGGGCGCGAAGAGTTCCGCGAGCCGGTCCTTGAATGAACTCGTATCCAGGTCCATGGCCCACTCGACCCGGCGATTGGCCTCACGCCTGTGGACATATTGGCGGAATCCACCCAGATCCACCGATTCGCCACCCACATTGGTGCGATGAACATCCAGATCGCCCGTCTCCTGCGCATGACGGGCGAGAATCATGCTGTGCAGCACGCTCGATTTACCGGAACTGTTCGCACCATAGATCAGGGTCAAGGGACGGACAGGAATCCGCTGCGCTTCGGCAAAGGCCTTGAAATTCCCGATTCGTAAAGCAGTCAGCATGGTTATCCCCCTATCCCAATTCCCTTAAAGATGATGGCGCAAGGTCCCAGAACAGTTGCGCGGCCTTGCAGCGACCCTTTGCGGGATAGCGACTCGAACGCGGGAGGGCGATTTTTGCGATTCTCTCCGACCAATCTTTCATCTTATCGCCCTCATCCTTGTATTTCTCTTCCAGCAATCCATCCTCAATTTCGGCCCAGGTCCTTAAAATGTAAGCAAACAGATCCGCAACTTGAGCCAAAAGGATATGTTTCGAATCCGCAAAAAACGGAACATCCACAACCTGATCCAGAGCAGTCTGTTTCTTTTCCCGCCCGTAGAAGGTATCGATCCATTGAGGCGGCTTATGGATGAGCAGGCTGAGGTCGGTTTCTTCTGATACCTCCCGGTCAAAGATCAAAACACTATGCCCCTTGGTCTTGGCCTCGCGCTGATGCTGCTTCTGGACCTGGAGGGTGCAATGCATGGCAGCGGCACACCACTTGGATTTGAACTGTTTGAGCCTTTCGTCCTTCTTAAGTTTCTTCTCGTACGCTTCCTTATCTATTCCGCTGAACACGCACTTGTGCTTTCTGTTTTCAACCCATTTGAGAACCGCCTCGATAATATGTGCCCGCTTGGCTCCATCGGTGCCGCGCCAAACCCCATTACCACGATAAAACTCACGGGAGTGGAATTCGTCCACCTGTCTTCCTGCCGCGTTCGAGAGGTATTCAAGGAAATCCGCCCAGGCGTCTTTTGTGACGTGCATTCGGGTCGCATCAACGATAATCCCCGCTACCACAAGATAGGGTTCGTCACCCATGCCGCTCTCGTCGAAATAGCAGAATTTCATGATTCGACCCTCACGTTTAACGCTTTGGTCTGGGCTTCCATCTCTGCCAGAATCTCCTTCATATGCGCCTCACGCCATTTCGTAGTAAGGTCGCCGATAAAAGCACGGTGCAGGAGAACAGCGAAAAGTGTTTCAACCTTTTCTGACTGCGCCGTAATTAGTTGTAAGGTGGAATCGATATCGCTAGCATATCGATCAAAATCAACAACGAGATTGGCATCTGGAATTGGAGTCGCGAAGGCCCCTAATTGATCTTGATTCAATTTCGGCATTCGAAGACGTTCTGAATGAATTGCTGCATACGCGAGAAAAGCGTGCGATTGCAGTAGAGCGACGATATACCATGGTGAAATCCTATTGTCTTTCGGCAAAAGCGGATATATGTCGGCGCTACACACTCCTGAAAACCGCGGAAATGCTACCTTATTTAGGTAGGGACGAATTTTCGAATACAAAACATGTTCTTCTGTGAAAACAAATTTGCCGCTTCGCAGATTGCTTTCACGTACTAACTTATAATCCAAAATACGGCCGGTTCCCCCTTCGATTTGCTCCCCTCCGATGTGAGGAAGATCGAGATATTCATCCTGATTTGGGTCTACCAAATGGGTCCCGATATCAACTAGTTCACTGAACGGCACACGAGGCCACCCCTTAGGATTGGTGGCTGGATCCCCAAACACCTTATAAAAAAGTGAAGAAAGTATGCGGACTGCTTTGGCGTCAGCCTGGGCGCGTTTCTTGCTTAGCGCATCAGCCTGATCGAGAATTTCGACAATACGACGTTGCTCGGAGGGAGGAGGCAAGGGAAGTGATACCCGCTCTACCTCTGTCTTTCGCATGGAAGGCACTGGACCAATGTTGCTGACACTTCGGAGATCAAATTGCAGCATCCAGTAGTAGAGATACCATGAGGATATATGAGATTTGGGAATTAACCCCATGACATTGTTGTCAACCACCGAAGGCTGAGTCAGCACGCGTTTTTTATTTGTGGCTATTGCAGCCCCAATTTTGGGGAAAATTATAGTGCCTTGAGGAAATGCCTTTGCTTTCAGCTTTTTAAGGGTAGCTCCAGAAATAGTGTTGGCGATGGTTGTCATGCATTTTTCGTTTCCAGGAAGATTCATATCCCCAACCTTGAAGAACGGAAATTCTTCATCGGTTAGGCCCTGGTATTCCCGTGGGAAGCCGTATCCACTGACAACGTTGGCAACTTTGCCCATTTCCACATGGTGCCACTTCATTCGACTGCCTCCACTTCCCGAAGCAGCTTTTCCAGCCCGGCCGCAATGTTTCGCTCAATGGCCAGAGTATCCCGGATGAGTTGCGCAGGGTCGTCATCCGGTGCCTTTTCGGCGATCTGGGGCTTGTAGCGGCCAGCGGCAAGGTTGTAATCGTTTTCGGCAACAGATTTGATGGTTGCCCACCAGCAGCGCGGCTCTTCGCTTCCGGGTTGCAAGAGAGTTCCACCTTCGACACCCGGCGGATTCAAGAACTTCGATTGCTTGTAGGCCTTCCACTCGCTAAGCAGACCAGGGATGTCGTTCCGTTCGGGGGTTTCAGGTCTGCCGCCACCGGAAATCTTGTCCGGGTCGAAGCCGTCCGCACGCACCTCGTAGAACCAGACCTTTTCCTTATGCTTGGTCTTTTTGTCCTTTTTAGCGCCCGAAGCCGGCCTCCGAAAAACGAGGACCCCGGTCTTTACGCCCGCGTAGGGTTTGAATACTCCAGCAGGGAGGGAAACCACGGCCAGCAAATCGAAATCTTCGATCAGCTTGCGGCGTAGCTCCACATGCGCCGAGGTCGAACCGAAAAGCAGCCCCTCGGGCACAACGACGGCACATTGGCCGCCCGGAGCCAAGGCCTCCATCATCACCCCCAGAAAGAGCAGCTCGCTCTTCTTGGAGTTGGTGGGGAGGTCCTTGCGGATGGATTCCTTGGGGAGAACACCGGCAAAGGGCGGATTGGAAAGGATCACTTTGTAGCGGCGGTTTAGATCGTCCTCGGTGAGACCACCCATATCGGAAAGCGTATTGGCGCGCTTGACGTTGGCCTGGCGGATGCCGTGCAGCACCAGATTCATCATGGCGATGCGCATCATCTGGCGCGATACATCGATACCGTAGATGGACCGCTCCAAAAGCTCCCAGTTGGGAACCTTTTCGCCCGGACCCTTTCGGTAGGTCTGCAACGTCGGGATGTCCTTCTTTGCTTCCTTGATGGACTGGTCGCGCTTTTCCAGCCACTCCTCGCCGTAGATGGGTACTTCCTGAGGCTCGGTCGAGTATCTGGCTAGGATGTACTCGACGGCATCGATGAGGAAGCCGCCGGTACCGCAAGCCGGGTCATAGATCGTATCCCCGAGGTTGGGATCCACCATCTCGACCATCATGGTTCGTATCTGGCGGGGCGTTCGGAACTGACCGTTCAGGGCGGACTGCCCCAGGTGGGTCAGCATGTACTCAAAGATGTCGCCCTTCACGTCAGTGCCGAGCTTGGCGAAGTCGATGCCGTCGATCTCGTCCACCACTTGCTTGAGCACGTTGGGGTCAACAACCTCAAGCACGGCGTCGCGGAAATACTCGGCAATCTGCGGCTCCTCCTTCACCAGCGAAGCCATGTAAGGGAAAACGTGGTCGCGCACGAAGTCGCGCAGGTCTGTGCCGCTCTTGAAACGCCACTTGGACCAACGGAAACGCTCGGTCTGTTTCGGGTAGAGCAGTTTGCCGTTACCGTTGGCCTGTTTTCCCATGAGCCGGGCCTTGAGTTCGCGGCTGGATTCCTCCTCGTCGAGCAGCTTGAGGTAAATCAGATACGAAATCTGCTCGATATAGGTAACCGGATTGGTCACACCGCCGGCCCAAAGGATGTCGGTGATCCGGTTCAATTTTCTGCGCAAATCCTGGTTCATCGCTGCTCCTTATGCGACCTTCTTCATGAAGACCGAATCGTTCAAATCCTGGATGATTTCCTTGAGGCCCCTCTCGCCGAAGAGCTCGACGCCCAGCTCTGCCGCATTCAAAATGGAAAGCGGCGGCTGGAACAAATCCTCAAGCTCGATGCGGCCGCGGGCGATGCCGCGGTTCTTGAGGAGTGAAAGATACTGCGCCTGCTGGGGTGTGATCGATTTTGCGACCAGCCACGCCTGGAAATTCTCGGTCAATTCCTCTTCGCGGGGTTTGATCTTGAGGCTGCCAAGGCCGGCCTTAATAAAATCGATCAGGTTGCCACCCGGCTGGCGGTAGGCCCGGCGAAGGTTCTCCTCGTTGAAATACATCTCCGGCCGGTTTAGTCGGTCAGCCAGCGCTTTTTCCTCGTCCTCGGTGAGCAATTCTCCTCGCCGGACCTTCTGGATGATCGGGTCATCCTTCACGGCGGATTGAACGCTGGTCTCCCAATTGGTGACATAGTCGCGCTTGTCGACTCTCTCACCCTCCGGTCCAACCTCGACATAAGTAACTGCGTGGAGCCACTCGTCCTCCAGGCCAAGCTCGACAAGGTCGCCCGGCGGTTTGGGTGGTTTGCGCTCACCACCGGGGGCATGCCCGCGACCAGTGCCGGTGAAGATGTCGGTATCGCTATCGTTGAAGTAGTCGTGGTTGCCGAAAAAGTCGTAGATGACGAACTTTTGTTTCTGGATATGATCTGCGGTGCGCGTTCCGCGCCCCCGCATCTGTTGGTAAAGGATGGGGCTTCGCACCCTGCGGCACATTACCAGGTGGAGAACCTCCCGGCAGTCGAAACCTGTGTCCAGCATGCCGACACTAACGGCCACCTGCGGATACTCCTCGCGTTTGAACTTGCGGATGAGATCGTCGGCGTCCGCAACGTCACTCGTGATGACCTCAGCATACTGTCCCTTTAGTTCGGGATGCAGTTCGTTAAGGTACTGAGCCAATCTTGTGGCATGGCGTTTTGTAATGGCAAAGACGATGGTTTTCCCCGGCCCAATTTTTTGGCCCGGTGCGAGGTCCTTATAATTTTCCCATGCGAGTCGGTCGAACTCCTGCACCATTAACCGATTCGTTTGCTCGTTGGTCCATTGGTCCTCAAATTTGGCCGGATCATATGTTTCTTCATCTACTTCTGCCCCTTCGGCAAGAATTTGGGTTATGCCAGTGGCAAATTTATAAGGGCACAGATACCTTTCCCGAAACGCCTGCAAAATCGGGAAGGCGAAATCCGGCTGACCGTCGCGGCACTGATAGAACTGGAAAGTGTTCCGCTCGATATAGGCCGAAGGTGTCGCGGTCAGTCCTATGTGAAGCGCATCAAAATGGGTGAGCGCAGTCTGCCACGAGCCATAAATAGAGCGGTGGCATTCGTCGGCGATGACCACGTCGAAATAGCCGCTGGTAAATTCCGTGTATCTGCTGATCATGGTCTGAAGCAGGCAGACCGTAATCTGTTGTTCCTGCCGTACCATTCCAGGGCGCAACCAGTAGCTGCTGTATTGGTTCAGGATGTCTTGAATGCCTTCAAGCGCCTGTTTGGCTAACTGCTCCCTGTCAACCAGGAACAGAACACGCTCGGCGCGTCCGGCCTGGATAAGACGCTTGATATAGATGGAGACGAGATCAGTTTTGCCTGTTCCGGTGGGTAGTTCGATCAGGAAACGGCGCTTGCCGAGCTCTACAGCGTGGTCCAGCGCCTGCATGGTCTCTCGCTGGTATGAACGCACCTGGCGGGTCTCGCCTTGGCGCAGGTAATATTTCGGGATTTCTATTGTAGCGAGCGGCTTGCGGGTAGCGCGCATCTCCACCAAACGCTCAAGATCTCGGCGGGAAAAAAATGAATTTACAATTCGGGCGTCGTCGTTGCCATAGTCCCAGAAATAGATGAGTTCGCCATTCGTAAGAAAGATGAACGGCGAGCCGATTTTCTTGGCATATGGTAGCGCCTGTTGTTTTGCCGTGTAGGGTTCTATCGCAGAGCGTTTCGCTTCAACGATGGCGAGCGGGCGTCCGCGACGGTCCATCAAGACATAATCAGCGCGACCGGTTGGTATCTCATCACCGTCTTTCGTTTTACGGCTGGGTTTGTACCCATAGGGGGCAACGGGTTCAGAAATCACCCAGGATGTGTCACGAATAGAAACCTCAGTGAGCACCTGCGACTTGTCGGCGGGGTCCCACCCCGCTTGGCGGAGCAGATCGTCGATGACAATCCTCGCATCTGCTTCAGTCGAATAATCCTTCACAGGCGCTCCTCCTGAAATTCCAGCCGATCACTGCCACTCGGGAAAGTAATCCGCAAGATTCGTGTTTCTGAAATAGACCTCGCAGACCAGGCGTCCTCGGTCGATCTTGTGGGCCGTCCGGAGTTCGACTTGCCCCGCATAAATAAGCCTTGACAACTTGTCCTTAGCCGCCTGGCCTCCATAGGCGTGAAGCTCCGGGGCATCGTAGCCCGCCGGGCGGACTCGGGTCCCCGTCTCACCGTTCCATTTCCATAGAGGGTTGACCTCGAAAGTATCTCCGTCGATGATTGATGTGACCGTAAATGTTGGCATGGCTGCTCCTTTCTGGTTTCGGACCCTTGATCGGTCTGTCTGTGCCCGATAGAAAGCAAAGCCCATGCCACTTCCAGAAATGATAGGCAATCCATTGTTATCACAAGCGATAGGTTCCTTGTCGTTAGCCCTGGCATCATCTTATCCTTCAACCCAGGTTGAAACATCTTAAACCCTGGTTTAAGTCTTTGGTCTCGATTGCAAGAACTTGTGCACCGCCTGCGGCGTGATCCCAAGCATTCGAGCCGCTTGGCTTTGGTTGCCGTTGGCTGCTTCAAGCGCCCGGAGAATCATTTGCTTCCGAGCGCTCCCGAGAAACTCATCCAATGAGAATCCCTCGTAGGGCTCGGGAAGTGCATCCAGTGGGTCCGCGTAGGTGACCGGTTCCGTGATTAGGAGGTCGTCTGCGTCCAAAACATCATTGCGGCAAAGACGAACAGACCTCTCGATGACGTTTTCCAAATCGCGAACATTCCCCGCCCAATTATGAGATTGCAGCCTGGACAAGGCTTCCGCCGACAACCTCTTGGGTCGTCGCAAAGAGCCATTCAACCTATCGAGAGTGTGAAGCGCCAGTTTGGGAATGTCAGAGCGTCTTTCACGGAGCGGAGGAAGTTTGATTTCGCCGACGTTGAGCCTATAAAAAAGATCTTCACGGAATTTACCTTGCCTCACCAGCTTGCGTAAGTCCCGATTCGTTGCACCCACAATCCGCACGTCAACCTTATATGCCTTGGCTTGTCCAATCGGCTCTAACAGTCCATCTTGCAGAACTCTCAGCAACTTGGCCTGTGCGGGTATGGGAAGCTCTCCGAGCTCATCAAGGAAAAGGGTCCCCTTATTCGCCGTATCGAACTTGCCAACCTGGTCGTTGATCGCGCCAGTAAAGGCTCCTTTCTTGTGACCGAACAGCAGGCTTTCGACAAGGTCTTCTGGAATTGCTGCACAATTTACAGCGATAAAGGTCTCTCGTGGCCTTCCACTCAATCGGTGAATGTACCGTGCGAATAGCTCCTTGCCGGTCCCTGTCTCGCCAAAGATGAGAACCGGGGCCTGTGATGGAGCCAGCATCGCACCCATCTCGAGTGAACGCTGCATCGCGGAGTGATCTCCCACAATGCCAAGCTGCACTCTGACGGAATCAACATCGGCTTGGCTCTCTTCAACAGGAATCGATACATCTTGGAACCTGACGGTAGGGAACTCACGCGAGGACAAATCCACCTCGGTCACGAGTGGGTGTTGTTTTGTCACAAAATGCGGTGGTCGCACATGGAGGATGCGGGCGGGAATTTCGCCGGAGGCCGTAAGGAGAACCCAGCAGGCATGCATATGGGGCGTTCCCGACGCGACTGCGACAAAGAAGCGTGCTGAAGCAAAATCCTCAATGATGCGATGAAGATGAGCTCTAAGCCCCCTGAATATCTCTTGGTAATTCGTCGGATCGGCAAGGTTGATTTCGAGAACGTGAACCTCGCTCCCGTGATGTAGCTTCTTGATAGCGTCCTTTGTTTCCCCGGTAACCCGCTGCGTGCTTGGGGTATCGAAGAGAAATATATGATCGAATGAGCGTGTGGATAGGAGGGAAAGGATGGGTCCAGGCTGTTCCTCCTGGTCAACCAATCCCTTGAAATAAGGGTCATGAAATCCTGTAAATGTCAGCAGAACATCCATCATTTCTTCCCCGTATCCGGATTCTGAGAATCGGACTCCGCTGCTCCCCCTGTCTTTACCCACTCGTCCACCTCTTCCTTGCGGAATTTCCAGAGGCGGCCCATCCGGTGCGCCGGCATTTGCTTTTCAGATATCCATTTGTAGACCGTATCCCGCTTGATGCCGAGATATGCCGCGATCTCATCTACGGAAAGCCATCGATCTTCCATTACTGACTCCAGTCGCACAGGGTCTCGTCCCATCCTGAACGGCCTCAGTCCTTCGGTTATGCCAAAAGCCCGGTGCAGGATAGCCCCATTGGCTTCCATCCGGTCCGAACAGAACAAACTGGCATATATTATATGAAAGTCGGAGTGCGCGCCAAAAGATTTTTCCGAGTTTCTCCAGATTTGACCGAGCGGAAGCTACCGGGGCCAGCAAGATTCCCCAAGAGGTGTAAACCTCTTCGAAATCGGGTCCTCCCCCACATAGAGCCAGGCCAGGAGCCCGGTTCCGTTTGCCCGGGCAGGGACCAGAACGCGACGGTAAAGGCAGGGACCGCCGGGGTGGAACCCCTCTATGCGGTCGATGGCCGGGAGGTGGCTCTCGGGATTGTCGAAGGTCAGAAGCTCCCCGTACAGGTACCCCCAGGATTGCACCCGGGGTCCGGACGGCGGGCTTCGAAACGGAGCATCGGGGGAGGATGTGAAAGGTGGTGTAACCGGGCGTGAGTATAACGGAAACGACGAGACCCCGAGGGGCTCACCCCAAGGGGTCTTGTACTAAATAAGGACCGCTGAACTCAGCGGATTGAGTCTTGGCTCCCCGGGACGGACTCGAACCATCAACCTAGTGGTTAACAGCCACCCGCTCTGCCGATTGAGCTACCGGGGAACAGAACCAAACGAGGAGCACTCTTTAACAGAGCGCTCCCCGTTTGTCAACAGCTTATGAGCAGAGGGCAGGTTCAGCCCCGGCTGTTTTTAGCTGCCATTCAGCCGAATGCTCATTTCCTGCTCCGGCTTCTCTTTTTCTTTCTTCTCGGTCACACACCGCTTCAGCAGGGCCTCGTATTCCAGGTCGACGCGAGCCTGGATCTTGGCCACTTCAGCTTCGGTCAGGTGGCGGAAGCGCCGCTGGGGCTTGAAGTACTCGCTCACCGGCTTCGGTTTGGCCACCTTGCGGGAGAGGAAGTATTCCCCGTCGATCACTTCGTACAGGGGGAAGACCTTGCTCTGCGTGGCCAGCTTGGCCACTTGAAGGCCTTCCTCGAGGCCACAGCGCCAGCCGGTGGGACATGGGGAATAGAAATGAATGTAGGCCGGACCGGGAACCAGCGAGGCCTTCTTCACCTTGTTCATGAGATCGATCGGGTAGGCGGGAGAAGCCGTTGCCACATAGGGAGCACCGTGGGCGACGGCAATTGCCGGCAGATTTTTCTTCCAGGTCGACTGGCCGATGCTTTTCTTGCCGGCCGGCGAGGTGGTCGTGGCGGCCCCGTAAGGAGTCGACGAAGACCGCTGGATACCGGTATTCATGTACGCTTCGTTGTCGAAGCAGAAGTAAATGAAGTTATGGCCGCGCTCGAGGGCGCCGCTCAAAGCCTGGAGACCAATGTCCGCGGTCGCGCCGTCCCCGCCCATGCCGATGAAGACCGTATTGGGCGAGTTGATGATGCCTTTGCGGTTCATGGCCTTAAAGGCCGCTTCAGCACCGCTGGCGACGGCCGCCGCATTTTCAAAGGCCACGTGAATCCAGGGCACCCGCCAGGCGCTCTGGGGGAAGGGCGAGGTGATGATTTCCATGCACCCCGTGGCGCTGGCTACAACCACATCAGTGCCCAGTGCCTTCATTGCCTGCCGCAGGGCCAACACTTCGCAACAGCCCTGGCATGCTCTGTGACCGGGCGACAACGGTTCGACCTCGGGCAAGTTCTTGAGGTTGAACCCCTTGAAATTCTTCAGAGCTTCAGATGCGATTCCCATTTATTCCCTCACATTGATGAATTCATAGGCTACGGGCACGCCATCGTCCTTGGACTTGGCAACCTGGTCAACCATCTCGGTAAAGTTCTCCACGGACACGTCGCGACCACCCAGACCAACCAGGTAGTTTCTGACCTTCGGATAGTGCTTGCGATCGTAGAAGATGGACTTGACTTCGATCGCCACCGGTCCGGAGACATAACCACCCGTGAAGGAGGAAACGCGGTCCAGAACGATCACGTTCTTGGCACCCTTGACCGCGGCAAAGAAATCGGCCGCCGGGAACGGCCGGAACAGGCGCAGGCGGGCGACCCCAACCTTCTTGCCGGCGGCTCGCATGGCGTCGACGGCGGTCATGGCGGTTTCGGAGATGCTGCCCATCATGACGAAGATGGTTTCGGCATCTTCGGTCTTGTAGGTCTCCACCGGTTTGTAGTGCCGCCCGAACTGCTTGCCGAATTCATCCCAGGCCTTGACGAGATGAGGCAGACAATTCTTGAAGGCCTCATCCTGGGCTTTGCGGGCTTCCGTGTAGATTTCCACCACGCCCACAGGGCCGATGGTGACCGGCTTGGCCGGGTCAAGGCGGAGGCTGGGCCGGTAGGGAGGCAGGTACTTCTGCACCTCGGCCTTGTCCGGAAGCATCATGGGCTCGATCACGTGGCTCAGGGTAAAGCCGTCCAGGTTGATCTGCACCGGGAAGAGCACATTGGGGTCCTCAGCCATGCGGAAGGCCTGGATGCTGAGGTCCACCAATTCCTGGCCGTTTTCGGCAATGATTTGGATCCAGCCGGTATCGCGGGCGTACATGAGATCGCAGTGGTCGTTCCAGATACTGATGGGAGCACTTATAGCGCGGTTGGCAACGGCCATGACGATGGGCAGGCGCAGGGCGGAGGCGATGTAGCAAAGCTCCGACATGAGCGCATAGCCCTGGGCACTGGTCGAGGTGAAGGTGCGGGCACCGGCGGCGGAGGAGCCGATACAGGCGCTCATGGCACTGTGTTCGGATTCCACCGGGATGAACTCGGCGTCCAGGTGACCGTCGGCGACCAGTTCCGAAAGGTGTTCAACGATATGAGTCTGAGGGGTGATGGGGTAGGCCGCAACGACGTCGACATCACACAGTCCCACCGCCTCAGCGCATGCTATAGAGACTTCCATACCAATTCGTTTGGACATGTTAGTCGACCTCCTGTACCATGGTAATCGCGTCTACCGGGCATTCCTTGGCGCAAATGCCGCAGCCCTTGCACCAGTAGTAGTTTTGAATGTAGTAGCCTTCAGCGTTCTTTTCGTAGACCATGTCCGGACAGAAAATGTAGCATTGGCCACATTTGGTGCATTTTTCCAGGTTCGTTTCAGGCCTCATGGACCGCCAGTCACCGGTTTTGAGCTCAGCCGCGTTGCCGGGCGTGGTGATGGCCATCCCCAAGTTCAATTCTTTCCAGCTCTTGATTCCCGTTTCCTTAGCCACTGTTTAACCCTCCATGACGGTTTCATCGAAGGCGCGTGCGCAAGACTTCACGTTCTTCTCGGCAATCGGTCCGAAGCGAACATCGATCGGGTGTTTCAAGCCATCCATCGAGATCACCTTCGGCGCAACTTTGACGAAAGCCCCCAGCATGGTGGTGTTGGTGATGGGGACGCGCATGACTTCCATCGCGATCTTGCTGGCGTCGACCACGGCGATCTTGGCCTTGATGCCGGTTTCCTTGCGGATCTCGGCGATGCTCTTGGTGGTATTGATGATGACCGTACCACCGGGCTTCAAGCCGGCTTCCACATTGACCAGCTTGAGAAGGGTTGGGTCCAAAACGATGACGTAATCAGGGGAATAAACCTTTTCCCGCGTGGCAATCGGTTTATCGCTGACCCGCACAAAAGCCATAACTGGGGCGCCTCGCCGCTCCGGGCCGAAACTCGGGAAAGCCTGTGCGTATTTCCCTTGCTCGATAGCAGCCAGGGCCGCGAGTTCGGCGGAGGTTACGGCCCCTTGGCCCCCGCGTCCATGAAAGCGTATCTCAACCATAGTCTGTCACTCCACCTTCAACGTTTCAAATCAACTCGCTCACCTCAAGAAGCCCGTCAGATTTCCCCTATTGAGCATACTCGCGGCGAACCCACCCAAGACACCGAAACTAAGCTAGTATGGTATACCAGTATTGTGCAAAAAAGGTCAAGGTCTTTTTTGGACTTCTGAAGGGGTTAAGGGTTTGAAAGAAAAAGGAAGGAAAAATTGGTTCCATTTAGACAAAAAATCACAAACCGGGCCATCGCCACAGACAAGTTCAGACCCGCTTCGGTCAGCGAAAGCTCAGCCTTCCCTGTAACGCCCGCTCGAGAGTGATGCGGTCGGTGTACTTGAGATCTCCTCCCATGGGGATGCCGTAGGCGATGCGGGTGACCTTCACGGGACGGTCCTTGAGCAGCTGCAGGAGGTAATGGGCCGTGGCTTCGCCTTCGTTGCTGGGATTGGTGGCGATGATCACCTCCGTGATCGGCTCCGTTTCGAGGCGCTCCATGAGTTCCCGAATCCGGATGTCGTCGGGGCCGACCCCGTCGAGGGGCGCCAGGACCCCCTGCAACACGTGATAGCGCCCTTTGAAGGCGCCCGCCTGTTCAAGGGCCAGGAGATCCGCCGTGCTTTCCACGATGCAGAGCTCACCCGTCTCCCGTCCGGGATCGGTGCAGATGAGGCACAGTTCGCCGTCCGTGAAATGGAAGCAGCGCGGACAGGTGCGCACCCGCTCCCGCAATTCGTGAATGCCCTGGGCCAGCTTCTCCACCTCTTCCCGAGGACCCTGCAGGAGGAACATGGCGATGCGAGTGGCGCTCTTCTCGCCCAGGCCGGGAAGCTTGCTCAGCCGGCGAATGAGGTCCTTCAGGATGGGTGGATAGGCGTTCATAAATCATCCAGACCGGTTCCGGGTTGCGAGTTGCGGGTTATCCCCGATCCTCTTGACGGCGTCGATGGCACACGGGCAAGGGTGCTCAGAACAAGCCGGGGATCTTCAGACCCGGGATATTGAGTCCGCCGGCCAGCTTGCCCATCTCGCCCGCAGCCAACTCCTGGGACTTCCTCTGGGCGTCGTTGACGGCTGCCACAATCAGGTCCTGGAGCATGTCGATGTCTTCCGGGTCGACCACCTGTGATTCCAGCTTGAGGCTGATCAATTCCTGCCGTCCGTTCATGACGACGGTGACCATGCCGCCGCCGGCGGTCGCTTCGACCGTCATCGCAGCCAACTGTTCCTGAATCTTCGTCATCTTTTCCTGCAGCGCCTTGACCTGCTGCATGGGGTTGAAACCTTTCATCATGCCGTGCTCCTGAAGGGGTGGGTGGTTCTCAGTTCTTGGCGGTTAGTGGTTCAAGGAAGCTCCGGACCATTGTCTGACGGCTCCTGATGATCCTGCTTCAGAGGACGAATGTCAACCAGCTCGGCTCCGAGTATTTCCAGTGCCTGCACGATCACCGGATGTTCCATCAGGGAACGGCGGAGACTGCCTTTGCCGGGCGTTGACGGCAGTGAGTCCTGGGCGGGGGGGAGCGGGGCGGTCTTGGCTCGCACCACCCATTGAAAAGTGACTCCGAAAAAGGCGCGGGCGGCTTCCGTGAGTTTAGCCAGCGCCTGCGGCTCGTTGATCACATGTTCAAAGATCTCCTTGACTTCCAGGCCGATCGTCTCCTGTGACGCAAGGGTGATCTGACTGCCGGCCAACTTGGCCGCCAGGATGCCATCATGGGTTTCGAGCCAGGAGAGGAACCGCGGCCATTCCTGAACGGTCTTCGCCGGATCGACGGGACACAGGGGAACGGGGGGCGGTTGCGCAACGCCGGGAGGCGGTGCCAAGGGTTGCTCCTCAACCCGCTCTTCGGAAAGCGGCGGAGCCGCAGGGGGGGTGCGGGGTGGCTGGTGCCCGGGAGGCCCGGCTGCCGGCGGTATCGCCATGGGGCCTGAGGACTCCGACCCCAGGCGAGTCTCCATCAGGTTAAGCCTGGCCAGAATTTCTTCCAGGGATTCGAGGCGAGGCAGCTGGGTCAGGCGCAGCAGGAGCATCTCGAGGGTGGTGCGGGGAAGGGAAGAACGCCGGATTTCCTCTTCAGCCTTCAGCACCAATTGAAAAATGAGGTGAAGCGATTCGGCGCTGGTTTTGCCGAGCGCCTCCTTGAGCAGCTGGATCTCATCCTCCGGCAGATCCAGGAGGGCTTCCAGACCACTCCCGCCGGTGGCCAGAACCAGCAGATTGCGGAAGCAGTCGCACAGTTGCTGGCAGAAGCGGCGACAGTCGATGCCCCGCCGGTACAGGTCGGCGACTACTTCGAGGCAGACCCTGGCGTTGCCTTCGAGAACCGCGGCCACCACCCGGTTGACACTCTCCCGATCGACAATCCCGAGGATATCCAGGATTTCTTCCCCACTCAGGTCGTCGCCGCTGAACGCCAGCACCTGTTCCAAGAGACTCTGGGCGTCGCGCATGCTGCCGTCTGCTTCCCGGGCGAGGGCGTAGAGCACCCCATCGGGCAGACCGGTCTGTTCCTGGAGCGCGATATGCCGCAGGTGCCCGATCAATTCCGGGGTGGGAATCCGGCGAAAATCGAAACGCTGGCAGCGGCTCAAAATGGTTGCAGGAATTTTGTGCGGTTCGGTGGTGGCGAACAGGAAAAGAACATGTTCGGGGGGTTCTTCCAGGGTTTTGAGCAGGGCGTTGAAGGCCTCGGTCGTGAGCATGTGCACTTCGTCAATGATATAAATCTTATAGTGGCTCTTGGCCGGGCGATAGCGCACGGTTTCCCGGAGATCGCGGATGCTGTCGATGCCGCGGTTGGAAGCACCGTCGATTTCCAGCACGTCCACGGCGTTGCCCTGAGTAATCTCCCGGCAGTTTGAGCACTCGTTGCAGGGTTTGGGGGAATCGGTCGCCAGGCAGTTGAGGGTCTTGGCAAAAATACGGGCTACCGAGGTCTTGCCGACCCCCCGGGCGCCGCAGAAGAGATAAGCGTGAGCGATGCGGCTCTTGCTGATGGCGTTTTGCAGGGTTCGCGTCACATGAGGCTGGCCAACGACCTCAGGAAAGGTTTGCGGGCGCCACTTGCGGGCTAGGACGAGATAGGACATGGGCAGAATGCGGCAGCAAGGGGTGAGTGGAAAGTGGCGGAGAGAGAGGGATTCGAACCCTCGGTACACCTTTTGGGCGTACACACGATTTCCAGTCGTGCCCCTTCAGCCTCTCGGGCATCTCTCCGGCGCAACTAAGCGATATGGTTACCAGGTTCTCCGGTTATTGCCAATGGCGGAGAGGGTGGGATTCGAACCCACGTGCCCTGCTCTTCACAGGACAAGTCGATTTCGAGTCGACCCCGTTACGGCCTCTTCGGTACCTCTCCCCGGTCACTCAACTCCCGGCGGCGTTCGCGAAAGAAAGCGGTCAGCAAGGCCGCCGCCTGATCGGCAAGAACGCCCCCGATCACTTCCATATAATGATTGAAAACCAAAACCCTTGTCAAGTCCGCTGCACCACCCAGGGCTCCGGCCTTGGGATCGCCGGTTCCAAAAACCAACCTGCCGACGCGTGCCTGCATCATTGCCCCCAGGCACATGACGCAAGGTTCGAGGGTCACATAGAGGGTGGTCCCCGGTAGTCGATAGTTGCCGACGGCCCGGGCGGCTTCTCGCAGCACCACGATTTCAGCGTGAGCCGTCGGATCGCACCGGGCGATGGGAGCGTTGCCGCCGCGGCTGAGGATTGCTCCGTCACTGCCAATGAGCACCGCCCCAACCGGGACTTCTCCTTGCTCACAAGCCTTGCGGGCTTCCTCGAGCGCCTGTCGCATATAGAAATCGTGATCATGCACTTGTGAAACCTGTTTCTGCCCGATGTTCCCTGAGAGGGCTGCCCCTTTTAGCACAATTCAAAACCTGGCAGGAGAATTTTTTCAATTTCTGAACCTTGACCGATGTGACCTCTATTGTAACTTTATGTATTATAAAGTATTGAACCTCTTGCGGCGAGTTTGAGAATCTTCCGGGAATAGCGCCGTGCGCTGGCGAATCAGACCGCGTCATTCGCCAGCATTAAGATCAGGGGGCGGGCCCTGGGGGTCGGGTGAGGGAGCCATGGATGCGCAAAAACCTGGCGAAGGCCTTTGTTTCAAGCAACTGGGTGGGGTGGGCCTGGTATATGAACCCGGCTGCGGCAGGGAGCGGAAGGCGAAGAAGCATCCCTGTCCCGATTGCAGCTTCTGCCAGTTTTGTGCCGAGACCAGGTGCCTTGCCTGCAGGAGCGAGAGGAATCGCGAGAAGGGGGCAACCTGTAAGAAACTGAGTCTGCAGGAACAGGTTCTGCTATACGAGAAAGTGAACGCCGAAGCAGGCTGACGGGTTTGGCTCAGGATGGTCGGAAATCTCGAACGTTAACAGCTTCAGGTATGCAGAGGATGATGAAGAGAAGAGCTTGGGTGGGGGTGTTGGGGGTGGTGATCCTCACGCTTTTGGTGAGCGTGGGGTACAGTGAAGAACCGGCGCTTACCGGGGGGGGACAGGTCGGTGAACAGGCCCCGGAGCCTTCGGCGGCTGCCTTTTCCGCGCCCGATACCCTGCCGGCGCCGGCGGGGCCCTGGCATACCTATATTTGGGAGTCAATGCCGGCAGAATGGCTTCAGGATAGCAGCAAGACCGTCATCCTGGAGGCCTACCAGGAAAATGACTGGAAGCCTTTTTTCATCACCGGCAAGTTCGAGCTTGACGCGGCCGGGCATCTCCTGCTGGAGCGGCTGGGGACGCTGCAGCAAGATGCGATCGACCCGCGGCCCTACCAACTGGAAGACCTGAGGTACCGGCTCGCCAAAATCGTGGCTCTGCGAGGTTCTGTTGAGGGGTTGGATCAAAGGTGCCTGGAGCCCCTGGCGGCTGCCCCGGATGCTGCCGCCCTCTCACGACCGGCGGTGCCGGGCTCGGGGACGGAGGCAAGGCCAGCCGCGTCGCCAGCTTCTGTTGCTCCACCCGACCCTGCCTCGATAGCGCTGAGAGAGAGCAGCTGCCGAGACCTTTTTCGTGAAACCAGTGCCGTCGACGTCAAGCTGGCCCACAGCTTGATTGAATTTGTCAAGGAAATGAACCCGTTTGCGCGAGAGCTCCAGGGCCGGGTGTTGCTTGGCCAATACCCCATGGACCAGTTTCTTAAGGAGCTCGAACCTCCTGCTCTCCAGTATCAGGTGCTGTTGCAGGCTCTCGGACGCTATGAGCGGCTTGCCGCCGCCCAGGGCCGTCAGCAACGGCTGATCCCATCGCAGAAACTCAGTGTTGGCGCTGCAGGCAACGTGGTGCGTGATTTGCAGCAACGACTCCAGGAAGAAGACTGCTACCATGGGAAGCTTACGGGGCATTTCGACGAAGCCACCAGGCAGGCCGTGCAGCGTTTTCAGATCATTCACAACCTGCAGCCGGACGGGACAGTCGGGCCAGCGACCCGGGACTGGCTGAACGTTTCGTTTCAGGCCAAAGCCGAGCTCATTGCCCAGGCGGTTAGACTATATCGCCAGAGCGAGACGCGTCGGTTTGAGAAATTCATCTGGGTCAACATCCCCCAGTTTACCCTGGAATACCGAAAGGAAGGGAAGGTCAAAGCGGTCCACCGGGTGATTGTCGGCAAGGCCGGGGGCAAGAAGATCAGAGTCCAAGGCCGGTGGGTGGGAGAGAATCAAACTCCGACGCTCGCCAGCAGCATCCAGCAGGTGGTTTTCAATCCGCGCTGGACAATCCCCGAGCGCATTCGGATGGAACTGAACGGTGCGATTGAGGCGGATCCCACCTACCTGTCTCGCAATGGCTATATCGAAAGATTGTCGAGCAGATATCGCACGGGTGAGCCGCTCCTGGTCCAGATGCCCGGGCCCAGGAACCCGCTGGGACGGGTGCGGTTTGATTTTCCCAATGCCTACGCGGTCTATATGCATGATACGCCCAATCGAGGCCTCTTCAACAGGTCTCGCCGGGATTTCTCCCACGGTTGTATTCGGGTGGATAAAGCCCATCAGCTGGCGCGGGAGCTCCTGGAGGATGACCAGAACCCTGCAGCCTCGAAGACCGATGCTTTCCTGGGAACCTATCGCGAGACCTTTTTGAGGCTCAGCGAGCCCGTGCCCATCGTCATCGAATACCTGCCGGTGGTGGTCAACGGCAGGGGTGAGCTCGTCTTCTGCGGTGACCCTTATGACTGGTTTCAGACCAGGACTGAGCGGAAATCCTGATACCATCGCCACCGTCAGACATGCTGCCGTGTTACGAAAGCACGGGTGATTGGCGCGAGCGTTCAGTGCCTCCTGCAATCGAGGAACACAATACCCGATGGTATCGCATGGCGGCTTGTCGATCGGTTTTGCGATCCGATGGCTGGCACATCGCCCTGACAATCGAGCATCCTTCCTGGTAACGATCCCTGAGAATTGCTGCCATATCTATAGCGTGCTCAGTTTACCTTGTAGTTTCAAATGATTAAACCATATAGCAGGCAGTTATCGATCCCATTTTCAGAAAAAGCGTTTGACAGCCATTCCTTTTTACGCTAGTGAAGACTCACACATGAACGCACATTTGAGCAGATATCTAATAAAAACCGATAGATGGAGATAACTAAGAACTATAAGGAGGAGGGATGGGTAAGAGTGGCTCTTGCTTCAAGCTTAAGCTACCGTTCATCAGCCTTACGCTTTTCGTGATTTCCCTAGTATTCTTCGAAACCCCCGCCTTTACTCTCACCGCTTCCATCGGCCGTCCATACCAGGGCCGACTCATCGACGGCGTTCCATTCCCCAGTCAATTCCCCGGCTATCTGCTGCGCGATCAGGAACGGTCCTATGCCACTCCGGAAGCCATCGCAACGGTGCTTGATGCCATCGATGCCGTGCGGGAGCGCCATCCCGACACCTGTGATATCTTCATCGGGGATTTTTCCCGTGAGGGCGGCGGTCCGCTCAACATGCACCGTTCCCACCAAAACGGCCGCGATGTGGATCTGGGGATGTACGCCAAAGGCAATCGGCCTCTCGATACATTTGTGTCCATGAACGACGAGAACCTCGATGTGGCCAAGACTTGGATACTGCTGGAGAGCCTGCTGCAGTCGCAGCATATCCAGTACATCTTCCTGGATCGGAGGATTCAGCGGCTCTTGCACCAGCATGCTCTTACCCAGGGGGTAGACCCAAGCCTGCTCGAGCAGTTGTTCGCCGATGACCGAAATTCGCCCATCAAGCATGTTCGCGGCCATCACGATCACATCCATGTGCGCTTCTACACCCCCTGGTCCACCATGGCGGCGCGGGTTGGCGAGGACGACCAACCGCAGCGGGCCGAAATCGAGATGGCCCAGCGAGCCTACCTTCCCCAGAAAGTGAACTATTATGTCAAGGCTTCGGATCGCAACCTTGCCGAACTGGCGAGCAGTTTCGGGGTCAGCCAGGAGGATCTGTGCCGGTGGAACCAGGTCAACCCGCATGATGTCCTGACTCCCGGTTCATGCCTGGTTTTCTACAAACGCAGTTTTGAAGCAGAACCGGTTCATCTGGCCAGATCGCTGCAACCCGGATCGGTTGCCGATTCGCCGGGCCTGCAGGTTGCTTTCGCCGGGTCCAGCCGCTCCCGGGGCGGGATGGCCAACTTCGCCCGCGCCCGCGCCGGCAGATCGTTCATGCCTGTTGCGAAAACCTACACGATCGGTCGGGGTGACACCCTGGCAAAGGTCGCGCAGCGCAACCGGATCGATCTCGCTACCCTGTGCCGGACGAACGGGCTGAAACCCACGGCAACCCTCAAGCCAGGGCAGAAGATCAAGCTGGTGAGTACCCGGGCCGCCTCCAGTGTGGTTCAACAGGGGGGACCGAAGATCGAAAAGCAAGTTCAGACAGCTTCTCTGTCCCGAGCCGCCTCGAAGGAATATAAGCCGGCGGTTTACACGGCCAGTAAGCAGGACACCCTGTACAAGATTGCCAAAGAACAGGGGGTTGATCTTGATGTTCTCTGCCGGATCAATGGCCTGAAAAAGAGTGCGACCCTCAAGCCGGGACAGAAGATCAGTCTATGTACCCAGGAACCCTCCGGGAAGGGTTCGGTGACCCCGCCGTCGTCGGCCAAACGCACTTCAGGGTCGTCAGTGAAGCAAAAGGCTCCATCCCCCAGTACTCTACAGAAGAACATGAAACCTGCCGCGATCGCGACGCTCAAGGCTGCTGGTCAGCAGAAGGTTGCGGGAACCGCGCAGAAGGGTGGCGGCAAGACCGTAACCGGGCAGAGCCGGGTGAAGTTGATCAAGGCCGAGGCAAAACCGGCGAAGAAACGCTGACAATTTCCTCTTTTCTTCTCCTGCGATATCTGTTATGAAACCCCCCTTCGGACGGGCACGGATGAGTGCCCGTTTTTCTTTTTCATGAGGGACGGCGATCTACCATCGGTGCGGTTCAGGGTCGCTCCTTCCTCAGCAGACTGACTGGTTCGAAGGAAAGGAGCTATCAGGTCAAGGCTATGGTCGACGATTTTGCAGCAACGCGCAATATTGGTATCAGTGCCCACATCGATTCAGGCAAGACCACCCTGTCAGAGCGCATTCTCTACTACACCCAGCGGATTCATGCGATCCATGACGTCAAAGGCAGGGACGGGGTTGGTGCCAAGATGGATTTCATGGAGCTGGAAAAGGAGCGGGGGATAACCATTCAGTCTGCCGCCACCTATTGCCGCTGGAACGAGTCACCCATCAATATCATCGATACCCCTGGCCATGTGGACTTCACCATTGAAGTGGAGCGAGCGTTACGGGTCCTGGACGGAGCAGTTCTGGTGCTCTGCGCGGTTGGCGGCGTTCAGTCGCAGTCGGTGACGGTGGATCGCCAGATGGAGCGTTACCGGGTGCCGCGGTTGGCGTTTGTCAACAAATGCGACCGCACCGGTGCCGACCCACTGCGCGTCGTGCAGCAGTTGCGCGAGAAGCTCAATCAGAATGCGGTGTTGCTTCAGCTGCCCCTGGGACTCGAATCGGGCCACGAGGGAGTGATCGATCTGGTCGCCATGAAGGCCCTGCGGTTTGAGGGAGAACATGGAGATGAAGTCACGGTCGGGGATATTCCTCCGGACCTGCTGAGCCAGGCTCAGGAAGCACGGGAACAGCTCCTGGATGCCGCTTCCCTGTTCTCGGATGAACTGACCGAGGCGATCCTCGAAGGGGAGGTTACGGACGAGCTGATCCATGATGCCATTCGCCGCGGCACCCTGGCGTTGCGCCTGACACCGGTGCTGATGGGGTCTGCCTATAAGAACAAGGGGGTGCAGCCCCTGCTGGATGGGGTCTGCCGTTATCTGCCCGGTCCTGCCGACACCACGACCTATGCTCGCGATCTCGACCAGGATGAAGCGGAAGTGTCGCTCAAGAACGCTCCGGACCTCCCCCTGGTGATGCTCGCTTTCAAGCTCGAGGTCAGCCGCTACGGTCAGCTCACCTACGTGCGACTCTATCAGGGTACTCTCAACAAAGGGGATACCATTGTCAACGTGCGCACCGGCAAGCGTTCCAAGGTTGGACGGCTGGTGAGGATGCACGCCGATGAAATGGAGGAGATTGAAAGGGCGGCCGCCGGGAGCATTGCCGCGCTGTTCGGCATCGACTGCACCTCGGGTGATACCTTCACCGATGGTCGGGTGCGTTACAGCATGACTTCCATGCATGTGCCATCGCCGGTCATTTCGCTTGCCATCAAGCCCGCTGATAAGAAGTCCGAGATGAGTGTGAGCAAGGCCCTGACCCGCTTTACCAAGGAAGATCCCACCTTCAAGACCTACCTGGAAGAAGAGACGGGGGAGACCATCATCTGCGGCATGGGAGAACTGCACCTGGAGGTCTACGTCGAACGAATGCGGCGGGAATATCAGGTGGAGCTGACCACCGGCATGCCCAAAGTGGCCTACCGGGAAACCGTCAGCCAGCGCGCGGATTTCAATTATACCCACAAGAAGCAGACCGGGGGGGCTGGACAGTACGGCCGGGTAGCCGGCTTCCTGGAGCCCACGGCGGAAGGGGACTACCAGTTCGTCAACATGATCACCGGCGGGGCCATCCCCACGGAATTCATTGCTTCCTGTGACAAGGGGTTTCAGGCTTGCCTGAAGAAGGGGGCACTGGCCGGAGTTCCCATTGTTGGAGTGCAGGTTGCCATCAACGACGGCGCTGCCCATTCGGTGGATTCTTCCGATCTGGCCTTTCAGCAGGCGGCCATCGGGGCCTTTCGAGAGGCCTACGGCAAGGCCGGTCCTCACCTCCTGGAACCGGTGATGAAGGTGGTGGTGGAAACCCCCTCGGAATTTCAGGGGACCGTCCTCGGTACCCTCAACCAGCGTCGGGGCCTGATCAATACCACTTCGGAAGACCGGGCCTTCTCGACCATCGAAGCCGAAGTCCCGCTGGCCGAGATGTTCGGGTATTCCACCGTGTTGCGGTCCGCCACTCAGGGAAAGGCGGAGTTCACGATGGAATTTTCCCGCTACAGCCCGGTGCCCAAGAGCATTGCCGAGGAGATCATCAAGAGGTACAAAGAGGACCAGCTTTCCCAGAAGAGCAAATAGGTGAAGGGAATTTGAGAAGGAGAAAGCCGATGCAGAGTGATCAGCCCGCGGGTCAGGAAGCCATGGAACTGGTCAGGAGAACCCTTGGCAGTCCCCTCCTGCCGGGCGAACTCGGGGGTCTCATGGCCCGAGCCGGGGTCGGAAAGACGGCCTGTCTGACCCATATTGCCCTCGAACACCTGTTCCAGGGGCAGCCCGTGCTGCATGTGTGTATTGACGGGGTCGCCGAGAAAATCAAGATCTGGTATCAGGAATTGATGAGAAACCTGGCTTTCTCAGCCCGCGATCAACTTGCGGACCTGCAGCGGCGGTTGGAGGGGAAGCGGTTCATCCTGGCCTACCTGCACCACACGTTCAGCGTGCAGAAGCTGGAGCAGAGTCTGCAAAATCTTGAGGAACAGACCGCCTTTCATCCGGCGCTGGTGGTTGTAGACGGCCTGCATTTTGATCATGAACCGAGGGCAACCGTTGCCGAGCTGCATGAGTTTGCGCGCCGGCATGGAGTTGCCGTGTGGATGTCCATCAGGACACACCGCCACATTGCCATCAGCAACGAACATGGCATTGCCTATCCCTGCCACGACAGCGACGACCTCTTTCAGGCCATCCTCTCGCTGGAACCGGGAGGCGACGCCATAAGAGTGCGCGTCTTGAAGCATGGAGTGCAGTATCGGCCGGAACACCCGGAGGTTCTCCTCAATCCGCAGACCTACCTCCTGAGGTACCCCTGAGTGCCGGTCCCGGCTTCTTTATCCTGACATCCGGCTCCGGTATCGGAGAAAGTTCGAGCAATGGATGAAGACCTGGTCAGCTGTCTGACCCGCCAGGTCAGAGAAGATGTCATTGAAAATTACCTGACCGAGCGGCGTTTGGTGGGGCTGCAGATCGAGGAGGTCCAGAATCAGGCGGCGGAGGTCAGGGCTCAGGCGCAGCGGACCGGTCGGTGCCTGCACCGCTTGATTCAACTCATGATTCAGCCTGAGATGGTGAAGCGGCTCTTCCTGCACCTGAAGGTCCCACCATCCTGCTACTGGCATGATTGCACCCAGGAGCGATTCGCTCGGGGGGTGCGCTTCATCCGGGTGCGTGCGCTCACCGACCGGGGAAGGTTTAAAAAGCTCGTCTTAGAAGCCTATTTGAGGTTTTATCGGCGCATGAGAAAATACGAGGAAGCCTATGATGAGTTGCGCGGTTTGTGTGAGGCAGTGAATCTCAATATAAAACATTTTCATTGTAATTTCGATCTATTGACGATATTGAGCTTCTTGAAAAGCCTCGATGTGGGCGCCATCGAGCAAAAGCATTTTCTCGGGGAGAACTTTACTGCCGAAGAACTTGCCTCAGTAGACCAGAAGCTCTACATCCAGCAAATCAGCTTTGAGGCGCTTGAGGTCCCTGCACCCTTGTCGCTGCCCGCTCCCGAGCGGGCCGAAATGGCCATCGCCGAACTGGTGCAGGAGGTCTACGGAAAGTACCAGAAGTTCGTCAAACGACTCTTGAGATGAATCACCTGCCATCAGGGGGACCGATGTCGATACGCGGCCATGACTTCGTCGCGCGTGAGCAGGGCCTCCAGAGTGGGAACTTCCTGTAAAATGCGCTCCCGGCCCTGCATTTCCTGACGGTCCACCAGGACCACCACTTTGACCACCACCAGACTGCTCTGACGGCAGGCGGCGATGGCCTGGAGCGTTGACCCGCCGGTCGTGATCACGTCATCGACCACCACAACTCGATCTCCGGGTGCCACCCGGCCTTCGATCAGATTCGCCGTGCCGTGGTCTTTTGGCTTCTTGCGCACGACGAACGCCTGGATGGGCTTTCCCTGCAGATGGGAGGTATAGGCTACGGCATTGGCAATGGGATCGGCGCCAAGGGTCAGACCGCCGATGGCGTTTGCCGGCACGTCCCGAATGGCGGCGAAGACCAGATTGCCGATGAGGTACTGGCCCTCGGGATCGAGGGTGACCCGCTTGCAGTTGAAATAGAATTGGCTCAGACCTCCATGCACCAGTTTGAAGGCAGGGACGTCCGAGTACTGGAAGGCATATTGAAGGACCAATTGCTTCAAACGTTCTTTCATCATCAAATTGTCCACCATAGGTATCAACTCCAGGTGATCATCCGCACCAATCTGGCCCAGAAGCCCTCTTGGTTCCGGGTTGCGGTCAGCATACGGGCGAACCGTTCCTGTTCCTGTGCCAGTTTTTCGGACCAGGCCTGCTCCTGCTGCGCCAGTTTTTCGGTCCAGCGCTGCCGCTCCTGCGCTAGAGCCGCTTCCGCCTGGTCACGCTCCCGCGCGATTGTTGCGGCGGCTTCCTGTTCCATCCGGATGAGCCGTTCTTCACAGGCCTGCCGCTGATCTTCGATCTCTTTCGCGGCGAGGCGCTGCTGGTAAAGAAGATCGCGGCGCAGCCGTTCGAGCTCGAGTTCCTGGGTCGCCAGTTGCCGGTCCTGGTGATGAAGCCGCTCATGGAGGCGCTGATTCTCGTCCAGCTTCTCCCATTTATCCGCCAATTGCCGCTCCAGGGCGGTCAAGCGGGCGGCGATGCCGTCGAGAACTGCAAGCGAGGGGGCGGTCAGGGCCAGGTCCGGTCCCCCTGCTATCCCCCGGTCCCCGTCTGCAAGGCCTGGATCGCGCTCGGCAAATGCCTTGAGCTCGGTTTCGTGAATCAGGATCTGCCGCCCTTTGCGCTCCACCGCCAGTCTGCCGCTGGCAATGGCTTTGCGCAGCCGATTCTCACTCACCCCGAGAACAAGTGCTGCTTCTCTGATGTTTAAAGACATCAACCAATACCTCTGCCCGGAGACCTGCCGGATGGGCTGAAAGGTTGTTCGAGACTCACTCGGACACCGATTCTCTTTATTCCCTCGGTCCCCTTCCGAGTCAAGCGTTTTGACAGAGAAGGTCCGATGGTGCTTGTGTACCGTTGGCGGGCGGCAATCTGTCGGTTTTTGCAAACACCTTCTTCATTGCGTCGGCGGATTATGCTATTTATCCAAATTTCCAGTGAGTCAGAATTGACATTCGTAAGGAATGATCGGAACCATTCTGAGGAGGGACCTGTGGGTTACACCATCGCCCTGGGAGGAAAAGGGGGGACGGGCAAGACGACCATCGCCGGGCTGCTCATTCGATATATGTTGAGGCATGGGATGAAGCCGATTCTTGCCGTCGATGCCGATTCCAATTCGAACCTCAACGAGGTGCTCGGGGTGCCCTTGGCGGCAACCCTGTCAGATGCCCGCGAAACGATGAAAACGAGTGTTCCGGTGGGGATGACCAAGGACGTCTTCATGGAACTGAAGCTGGAAGAATCGTTGGTGGAAAGCCACGGCTTTGACCTCATTGCCATGGGCCGACCGGAAGGGCCGGGCTGTTATTGTGCCGCCAACAACCTGCTCAGCTCGCTGCTGGAACGCCTCATGAATAACTATGAGTACCTGTTGGTGGACAACGAAGCCGGGATGGAGCATTTCAGCCGGCTGACCCAAAAGGATGTGGACCTGCTCCTGCTGGTCTCAGACCCAAGTCGCAGGGGCCTGGCAGCAGCCTGCCGCATTGCCGACCTGGTACGCAGCCTGCCCATGCGGGTGGCGAAGCCGGTGCTGGTGGTCAATCAGGTAACGGCCACCCTGCCGCCGTGGCCGGCCGAGGTTCTGAAGAATTTCGACCAAGAGCGCATTGCCCTGCTGCCAGCCGACCCCCTGGTAGCTGACTATGACTTGGCAGGAAAACCAACCATCACTCTTCCCGACGACGCTCCCCTCGTCCGGGCTTCGGAAGAGCTCTTTGACCGGGTGTTGAGGCCGGTCGTGAAGTGAGGGTCATCTGAAAACTTGCTCGAATTATTTTGGAGACTCTGTCCACGGAGTCACCCGATGACACAGCAGGCAATTCCCCAGGGTCCTGCGGGCGCTTCGGGGAGAAAAGAGCGTGTCTGTTCTCTGCAATCTTGGTTGAAGAATTAGAGGAGGTGTCCAGTGTTTGCCATTCGTCGTGCCCTGGTCAGTGTTACCGACAAAGCCGGGCTGGTTGATTTCGCCAAGGGTCTTCAGGAATTTAACGTCCACCTTCTTTCTACCGGAGGAACCGCGAAGCTGCTCCGGGAACAGGGGGTGGCCATCACCGAGGTGGCTGATTACACCGGGTTTCCCGAGATGCTGGACGGCCGGGTCAAAACGCTCCATCCCAAGATCCATGGCGGCATCCTCGGTATTCGGGAAAATGAGGTTCACGTGCAAACCATGGCGGCTCATGGGATTGAGCCCATCGATATGATCGTGGTCAATCTTTACGCCTTTGCCAAGACCGTCGCCCGCCCCGGTTGCACCCTGGCGGAGGCCATCGAGAACATCGATATCGGCGGGCCGACCATGATCCGCGCCGCCGCCAAAAATTATCTCTATGTGGCCGTAGTAACCGATCCCGACGATTATCCGGCGATCCTCGACGAACTGCGGCGCAATGAGGGGAAAATTTCTCGAAAGACCAGTCTCAGTCTGGCCCGCAAGGCCTTCTGCCTCACTCATACCTATGATGGAAACATCTGCGACTATCTCGAGGGAATGGTCTGAGACGTTATACCACGAACGGCTGGAATCCGGGATTTCTGTCATTTCGACCGTAGGGAGAAATCTTAAGATCTCTCACATTCGTTCGAGATGACAATAGTCCAGATCTTACCCGTGCGCAGTATAACAAGCTGCCAGCGACCACAGAGAAAGAGTTTTCCATGAAAGTGCTTGTCATTGGAACCGGGGGCCGAGACCATGCGATTGCCTGGAAGTTCGCCCGCAGTCCTCGGGTGAAGCGGGTCTACGTGGCCCATGGGAATGCCGGGATCGCCGACCTCGCCACCTGTGTGGAGGCCAGGACCATCGACGAGATGGTGGCGTTCGCCGAGAAGGAAAGGATCGACCTCACCTTTGTGGGTCCCGAAAAACCGCTCTCGGCCGGCATCGTCGATCTTTTTACCAGCCGCGGCCTGCCCATTGTCGGTCCCGGCCAGCGGGCGAGCCGCCTTGAATCGAGCAAATGCGATACCAAAGTGATCCTGCGAGAACTGGGGATTCCGGTGCCGTCATTCGAGGTCTTCTCAGACCCCGCTCGGGCTCGTGACTATGTGCGGCAGGTGGGCTACCCGGTGGTGGTTAAAGCTGACGGTCTGGCTGCCGGCAAGGGGGCCCTGGTATGTGACGGGGTTCAGGAGGCGGAAGCGGCGATCCGTGCTATCATGGAAGAGCGGATTTTCGGGGAGGCGGGGGCGCGGGTCGATATCGAACAGCGGCTCTATGGGCGGGAGCTTTCCTTCTTCTGCTTCACCGACGGCCACACCATCGTCCCCATGGAAGCGGCTCAGGACTATAAACGGGCGCGCGACGGCGATGTCGGCAAGAATACCGGCGGAATGGGCGCCTATTCGCCCCATCCGTGGCTCGATGAGGCGCTGGTGCAAACCATCATGACCCAGGTGGCCGAACCGCTCATTCACGGCGTGCGAGAACGCTACGGGATCCTTTACCGGGGAGTTCTCTATCTCGGTCTGATGCTGACCGAGGAAGGGGACAGGGTGGTGCCCCGCGTCCTTGAAATCAACATCCGCCTGGGCGATCCGGAAGCCCAGGTTATTCTCCCGCGTCTCGATACGGACCTGGTTGACGTCTGTGAGGCGATCCTCACCGGCCGTCTGAAGGAGCTGCAGCTTGCCTGGAGCCCGCTCTATCGACTCTGCCTGATCGCCGTAAGCGGCCCCACCAAGGGCAAGAAGGGCTGGTACAAAGGCTATCCGGATCGCTATAAGATTGGTGTCCCGATTGACGGTGCAGACCGGATCGATGCCGACTGCCTGGTCTTCCACTCGGGTACGGAACGGGATGCCAGCGGTAAGTTGATCACCACCGGAGGACGGGTCCTGTGCCTGGTCAGCAGTGGCCCGAACCTTGCGGAAGCCAGAGCCGCCGCCTTTCGGGAGATGCAGAAGGTATCGTTTGAGGGAATCTATTATCGACAGGACATTGGGCTGGCCTGAACGGGAGAGGTTATCAGGGATGGGAGAGGAACTGCGTAAGCCGCAAGTCGGAGTGGTCATGGGAAGCGATTCCGACCTTCCCATTGTGGAAGAAGCCTTGCAGGTACTGGACGAGTTTGGGGTTCCCTATGAAGTGAAAATCCTCTCCGCTCATCGCTCGCCTGACCAGACCTCAGCGTATGCCAAAAGTGCCGCCGAACGGGGGCTCCGGGTGATTCTGGCGGCTGCCGGCTGGGCTGCGCACCTGGGCGGAGTGCTCGCTGCCGAGACGATTCTGCCGGTCATCGGCATTCCGGTCAATTCATCGCCCCTGCAGGGTCTTGACGCCCTGCTCGCGACGGTCCAGATGCCTCCGGGAATCCCTGTCGCCACCATGGCTATTGGTAAGGGGGGAGCCCACAATGCGGCCCTTTTCGCCATCCAGGTCCTGGCGTTGCAGGAACCGCAGCTGCGAGATCGGCTGAAGCAGTTCAAGCTGCGAATGGCAGAGGATATCGTTACCAGGAAAAGCAAAAGGCTGGAGGAATACCTCATGAGCCGTCCCGCGGGGAATCTGGAATGAGCCTGACCGATTTGACCCGTGCTGAGAGTTCCTGAATGCCGGTCGATTGTTTTTGTCATGCCTGCTCGCCGCACCCTGCTCAAGCGGGCGTGCGTGCAGCGGATTCGCGAACTGCCAGGGGCTCGTGCTGCTCTGATGGGCGGGTTGCGAGGCGCTGGCAGGTTGATCCTGACCGTCCGGATAGGGCGGCCATCCGCGCCGCCGGGGAATTGCTCTCCCGTGGTGGGGTGATCATCTATCCGACGGAAACCTATTATGGGTTGGGAGTCAGGCCGGAACTGCCGGCGGCGGTTGAAAGAGTCTTTCAAATCAAAGGCAGAGCTTTCAGCAAGCCGATTCCGCTGATTGCCTCGGACCTGGAGGTGGTATTGCGGATTGTGGCGACATGGCCGCCGATGGCGGCGAAGCTGGCGAAAGCTTTTTGGCCGGGGCCTCTCACCTTCGTCCTGGCAGCCGCACCCTTTCTCCTTCCCCAACTTCATGCCCATACCGGCAAGATTGGAATCCGCATTTCGTCGCACCCTGTGGCGCGGGCGCTGGCCGAAGCCGGTGGTGGCCTGCTGACTGCCACCAGTGCCAATGAGAGCGGCCGGCCTCCCTGCCGGGCACTGAGCGAAATGCCGGAGGCGCTGCCAGCCAAGGTGGATGTCCTGCTCGATGCAGGCACCCTTGGCACCGGTACGGGTGACCTTCCCTCGACCATCGTCGATCTCACCTCAGCGGTCCCCCGGTTGGTGCGCCCCGGGTGTATTCCCTGGGAGATAGTCGAGGGAGTGCTGAGGGGTGAGTGAAGAGTGAAGAGTGAGGGGGGCCGGAGGGGTTCTTCGTGTGTCTTGACGTGGTTTTGTGGATGAAAGCGGTTCCGAACGAGGGCAGGAAGTTTAGGACGGCCCTTTAGAATAGAGAAGAGCAAGTACTGGTGAACAGTATCTGGTATGTCGTGATCGTTGGGTTGCTGGCGCTCGGGTGCGGCGGGTTTCTGGCGTGGCGGTGGCGCCGGGTGGCGTCGCGTGAGCCTCGGATCATCCTCACGGGCGGTGGCACGGGCGGCCATGTCAATCCGGCCCTGGCCATCGCCGAGGGGATCAGGAAGCGGGAGCCGGGGGTGCGGTTCCTGTATGTGGGGGTGCGTGGCAAGGCTGAAAGCGTGATTGTGAAGCGGGCGGGCTACGAGCTCCGGTTTGTAGCTTCGGCGGGCTTTCCCGGATTGAGGCCCTCGCTGTCCCTGGCGCGGTTTCTTGGCCTGCTGACCGCTGGAGTCCTCCAATCGGCTTTTATCCTGATGCGGTTTGCGCCGCGCTGGGTGATTGCCACCGGCGGCTACGTGAGCGCTCCGATCATTCTGGCGACGCTGCTGTTGCGAATCGTCGGGCTTTCGCCGACGAAGATTTTTCTTCATGAACAGAACAGTATTCCCGGGCAGCTCAACGCTTTCCTGGGGCGATGGGTGGATCGTGTGTTCCTGACCTTTCCCCAGACCCTCTCCTTTTTTCCCAGGAATGGAGTGCTGGTGGGCTATCCGATCCGCCAGTCGATCGTGTTGAAGCCCAGAGAAGAGGCGCTGGCGCATCTTCCCTTCCAGGTACCGCCAGGGCGTCGGGTGGTGTTCGTCTTTGGCGGTTCCCAGGGGGCCCGCACTATCAATCGGTCATTGGTCGAGGCCCTGCCGCACCTGATTGAGCACCGCGAGCGCCTGTTTATCATCCATGGTACCGGTCTTGGCAAAACCAGCGAGTACGATGCTGCCGCGGATACCGAAAGATGTCTCGAAAAAGCCCTCTCCCCTGAGCAGCGGGCTCTCCTCGACGACTTCTATTACCGGCAGGATTATTTCCACAACATTGCCGATGTCTACGCCATCAGTGATCTGATCGTCTGCCGGAGTGGCGCGGGCAGTCTGAACGAAATCTCGCGGATGGGAAAACCGGCCATTCTGATTCCCAAGGCGAACCTGCCCGGCGATCACCAAGTGATGAACGCGCGTGCCATGAAGGACAGCGGCGCGGTAGAAATCCTTTTGGAGGACACCATCATCGAGGAGGGCCGGGTTCTGGAAAAATTGGATGGCCGGTTGCTGGCAGAGCGGATCTGGAGCCTCCTCGACAATCTCGAGCGCCTGACGGATCTGGGAGCCATGAGCCGCGAATTTTTCAGGCAGCATGCGGTGGAGCGCATCCTCAGCGAGCTCTATGGTGATCATCGGTTCGACAATGGTCGCAACGGTGCGACCATCCCGTTCAGAGCCCTGCTCAGCAAACAACGACTGCTGCAGGTGCTCGGCAGCGCCTACGGCAAAGCCTCCCGAACTTATGACCCCCGCAAGGTGGTGGCGGATGAGGATGATCTCGTGTGTTACCGGCATCGCGCCGCCACCCTGCTCACCAGCAAGGGCTGGCCGGACCGCAATATCGGCGTGAAGCTGATCGGCCTGACCCATTATCGCGAGAAGATCCCAACTCTGCTCCACATGCTGGTCGACCGGACCCCGACCAGTCCCCTGCGCCGCTGGTTCGGGGGAGACTTTGAACAGGTCGCGTTCATTCGGCGGAACATCGTGCAGGCGCTTCAGGTGATCAATCATTGTGATGAAGAGATCGAAAAGCATCTTCTGATGGCCCTTGACGACCCCTATTATGAGGTCCGTTCCCATGTTTGCGCGGCGGTGGCACACTTTGCCCCGGTGCTGGCCGGGAAAGAGGTCTGGGTCGAGGCCATGATGAAGGGCCTGCGGGATCCATCGTTTGAGGTGGTGGTCGAGGCTGCCGGGGCTCTGGGCGAAATCGGGGGAGACCAAAGAGTGTTGCAGGTTCTGCTCGAGCTGCGGGAATCGCATTACTGGCAGGTTCGCAACGCGGCCCTGATCGCGATCCGGCGACTGGTGGAACGGGCTGTGGTCCAGCCTTCGGAGGCCATGCTGACGGAGGTGTCGTGCTTCATTCTGACGGCGACCGACTTCCGCCCCCATTTTTCCATCAAACAGACCTACCAGAGCGTTCAGAAACGCTGCCGCGAGAATCTGGCCGGGGAAACCAGGGATCAGGAGTTGGCCTCTTCTCATCCCGACCACCGTGAGAGGACGACTTAGCGATGGTGTATGAAATTGGCAACGCGCTGATGCAATATTCGGATGCTTTCTCGTTCTTTCGGCTGGTGAACTACATCACCTTCCGGGCGATCATGGCGGCCTTGACGGCGGTGATCTTCCTGTTCCTGTTCAGCCGGCGTTTTATCCTTTTCGTGCACCGGCGCAGTATCCTCGACCAGATCCGGGAAACGGGAGTGCATTCGGCCCAGGATAAAAGTGGTACCCCCACCATGGGAGGGGTTCTGATCATCGGGGCGGTATTCAGTTCCATGGTGATCTGGGGCAACTGGCACAACCCCTTTCTCATCTGTTCCGTAGCGGCCATGCTTTGGTTTGGCCTGCTGGGCTTTTGCGATGACTATTCCAAAGTACAGCGGCACAGCGGCGATCTTGGCCTTTCCGAACGAAACAAACTATTTGCCCAGGGCTTCTTCGCGGTCGGCTTTGCCTGGTTTTGTGTCGGGCCCTATGCGCCGCTGGAAGCCGCGACGGCGACGAAGCTCTATGTTCCTTTCTATAAGAATGCCCTCCTTGACCCGGGACCGATTCTCTATGGTGCCTTCATTGCCCTGTTCGTGGTATTTGTTTCCAATGCGGTGAACATCACCGACGGCCTCGATGGGCTGGCGATCACCCCGTCGCTTTTTGTGGTGGCGGTTCTCGGGATATTCGCCTATGTCGAGGGCAACCGCATTTACTCCGGCTATCTGTTCTATCCCTACCTCCGGGGGGCGGGAGAATTGACCATTTTTGGCGCGGCCTTTGTGGGAGCAGGTCTGGGGTTTCTCTGGTACAATGCCTACCCTGCCCAGATCTTCATGGGAGACACCGGCTCCCTGGCCATCGGCGGAACCATGGCGACCATGTCGGTGCTGCTCAAACAGGAAATGCTCTTCCCGCTCCTGGGTGGACTATTCCTGGCTGAAGCGATAACCAGCCAGATCCAAGACAAGATCGGGGTCAAGTGGCTGGGACGGCGCATCTTTTATCGGGCGCCGCTGCATCACAACTTGCAGCATAGGGGCATCGCCGAAACCAAGGTGGTCATTCGTCTCTGGATCGTCGCCGGAATCCTCGCGCTCATTTCGCTGGCTACCCTCAAACTCCGTTGACTCGAGCTGCTGCTCATACCCAACCAGCCCACTTGCCGGTGGGTTTGCCAACGGGGAAGGACCTGAAGGGTGCGCAACAAGCGCATCCTGCCATTTCTTCCGGTTGAGGAGCGCCAACTTGTCTGCTGGCCCTGGCCATGGTCTTTTTTCTGTTTGTTTTCCTCTGTTGAGACAGTAATATGCGCCCTTGCCACCGGGCTGAGCTGATCTCACCAGGAAGGGAGGCGACGATGCACATCTTGATTCTGGGGGCGGGCGCGCTGGGGAGCCTTTTGGGAGCGAGGCTGTCGCAGGCCGACCGGGTCAGGATTTCCCTTCTGACCACCGACCGGCAGCACGTCCTGGCCATTCGCCAGGATGGGCTGACGGTGGAAGAACTGGACGGCAGCACGCGGTGCTACCGGCTTCCTGCCTTTGACGCCCCCCATACCCTGGAAGAGGCTCCGGATTTGGTCCTCGTCTCCGTTAAGACGCACAGTATCGAAGGGGCGGTTTCGAGTGTGGTCGACCGCTGTCATGCGGCCACGCTCTTTCTCACTCTGCAAAACGGCATCGGCAATTGGGAACGCATCGCCAGGCTGGTGGGCGAGGGTTCCGTGCTGGTGGGCACCACGGCCCAGGGGGCCACTCTACTGGCGCCGGGCCGGATTCGGCACGGAGGCAATGGTCCCACCTATCTGGGAGAACCTGACGGGCCACCATCGCCGCGCGTGCTGGCGGTGGTCGAAAAATTTCGGCAGGCAGGTCTGACGGCTGAATCTCGGGAGGGAATGGCCCAGCTCATCTGGGAAAAGCTCCACGTAAATGTCGGCATCAACGCGATTACGGCCCTGACCGGCATCAGGAACGGCTTCATTGCCGCCATGCCGGTGGCCCGGGAACTCTGTCGAGCGGCGGTCGAAGAGGCCATGCGGGTGGCTCGGGCAAAGGGTTTTGTCATGCCGGAGGACATGGTCGAGCGGGTTCTGGCAATCGCCCAGGCCACGGCGGTGAATCGTTCCTCCATGGGCCAGGATGTGGACCACCGGAAACGCACCGAAATCGATGCCATCAACGGTGCCATTGTTGCCTTGGGTGAGCAGCTGCACCTCCCCACTCCCGTCAATCAGACTCTGGTACAGCTGGTGAAAATCCTCGAAGATAATTATTTGGAAAGTGAAACGTGAAGGGTGAAGAGTGAAAGGTGAGCGCATGGCACGACGGGTTACGGTTCCTGAAATCATTGCCGCCAAAGGCAAGCGCAAGCTTACCGAAGTGACCGCTTATGACCATCCCACGGCACTGTGGGTGGACGAGAGCGGGATCGATATGATTCTGGTGGGGGATTCCCTGGCGATGGTGGTGCTGGGGCATGAGGATACTCTTTCCATCACCATGGACGAGATGCTCCACCATACCCGGGCCGTCGCCCGTACCGCCCAGCGCGCTCTGGTGATCGGCGATCTGCCGTTCTTGTCGTATCAGGTGAGTGTGGAGCAGGCCGTGTTGAACGCCGGGCGGTTCGTCAAGGAAGCCCGCGCCAACGCTGTGAAGCTCGAAGGAGGACGCCGAGTGGCAGCGCAGATCAAGGCGATTGTCGAGGCCCAGATCCCGGTTCAGGGTCACTTGGGGCTCACCCCCCAGAGTTCGGCGGCCTTTGGCGGGTTCAAGATCCAGGGCAAGACGGCGGAAGCGGCCAGGGAACTCATCGAGGACGCCCGGGCCCTCGTCGCAGCCGGCTGTTTCAGCATTGTCCTGGAAGGCATTCCTGCTCCCATTGCGGCAATGATCACCGAAGCCGTCCCCGTTCCTACCATCGGCATTGGCGCCGGTCCTGACTGCGATGGCCAGGTGCTGGTGCTCCATGATCTGCTGGGTCTTTTCGAGCGTTTCACGCCCAGATTTGTGAAGCAGTATGCCCGCCTGAGCGGACCCGTGAGGGAAGCTCTGGCAGCTTTCCGCGAGGAAGTCGAAAAGGGAGTTTTTCCCGCACCCGAACACAGCTTCGCCATGGATGGGGAGGAAGTTGCGAAGCTAAAGGGAGGGAACAGGAAGGCGTAGGGATGGGTTTGAGGGTCCTTCAGCTCCCGGATGGGCTTTGGGACAGGGTCCCGGCCAAGCTCTTCCGGAGGTACTGGCCGAGCGCCATCAGCGGGAAGCAGTTCCGGTAGTTGTGATAGCGGATGTAGAAATGTTTTGGAAAACCGGTGCCGGTGAAATAACGCTCCTCCCAGGTGCCGTCCGGTTTTTGGGTGTTGAGGAGATACTGCACACCGCGCCGGACTTCCGGACTGTTCTCTTCTCGAGCTGCCAGCAGAGCCATGAGTGCCCAGGCCGTCTGTGATGCGGTGCTGGCCCCCTGGCCGCGAAGTTCGGGGCGGGCGTAGGATTCACACGTTTCTCCCCAGCCCCCGTCGTCATTCTGCTGATCTTTGAGCCAGCTCAGGGCCGCTTGAATCCAGGGAGCCTTCGGGTCTTCGCCGATAGTGATCAACCCCATGAGCACCCGCCAGGTTCCGTATATGTAGTTCACTCCCCAGCGTCCCCACCAGGGGCCGTCGCTCTCCTGCACGCCGCGCAGAAACCGGAGCCCCTTGACGGCCCGTGGATGCCCCGGGTCATATCCAAAATAGCCCATGGCTTCGAGCACCCCGCCGGTGACATCGGCCGTGGGATAGTCCACCATCGCTTCCGTATCGGCAAAAGGGATTCGGTTCAAAATCACCAGATCGTTATCGCGGTCGAAGGCCGCCCATCCGCCGCAGCTGCTCTGCATGCTCAAGAGCCAATCCATGCCCCGCTGCTTCACGCAGTCGAGACCAGCGATCGGGACTGGGCCGAGGCGCTGCAGGGCGCTCAACACCACGGCGGAATCATCCACATCGGGGTACTGAGTGTTGACAAACTCGAACGCCCATCCCCCCGGAGGACAGCAGTTCTTCACCTGCCAGTCGCCGCCGGTCATGATCTGCTGGCTGACCAGCCATGAGGCAGCCCGGTGCAATGCAGGATGGTCGGGGGGCAGGCCTGCATCCAGTAAGGCCAGAACGTTCAAAGCAGTATCCCAGACGGGCGAGACACACGACTGCATCCTTTGCCCCTGTTCATCCTCCATGCAGAAGCCTTCAATTGCCTTCAACCCCTTGTCGATCACAGGATGATCCAGCGGATAACCGAGGTAGTGCAGCGCCAAAATGGAATAAATCATAGGTGGCTGAATACCGCCCCAGTCGCCGCTATCCTCCTGGTGTTCAATGATCCAGCGTTCCGCGGTGTGGATGGCGGTGTCGCGCAGAGGGCGAATCGGACGACGCTCAAAGCCCTTGGCAATGCGGTCGAAAAGAAAGAACAGCCGGTGCGTGTACGAGGCAAACCTTTTCGGTTGGGCCGCGCCGGGTTCCGTCACATAGAGTTCCGGGATATGCTGATCGCGAGGCAGGGCGAACCTGGGACGGATATTTAAAACAATCGAGAGGGGAACGACAGTGGCTCGGGCCCAGCTGGAAAATTCATAAATACTGAAGTAGAGATGGCTTGGCAGCAGGACCAGTTCCACGGGCATCGAGGGGACCTTGTCCCAATCGTACTGGCCGAAGAGCGCCAGCCAGATCTTAGTGAACACCCGTGATGCCTCGATGCCTCCATGCCTGAGGATATACTCCCTGGCTCTCGCCATGGGCGCAGCTTCCGGGTCCTGCCCGGTGAGCTTGAGGGCAAAATAAGCCTCGATGGTGGTGCTCAGGTTCCCTTCATCACCATAGTACAGCCCCCACGAACCATCGCGGCGCTGCTGGGTGAGCAGATACTTGACCATGCCGGCGTGGTTGTCCGGAGGAATGAGCCCCAGGAGCACGTGGAGCAGGATGTATTCGCTGGTTATGGAAACATTGGATTCCAGTTCAGCCCACCAGTAGCCGTCTTCGTGCTGGGTCTTAAGGAAAAATTGGGTGGTCTTGTGAAGAGCTTTTTCCAGGCGGCGAGTCCACGAGCTTTCGATGCTGGAGCTTCGGTGGCCAAGACTCACTGCCGTTCCCTTCCTTGCCTCCGCTCTCCTTCCACGCTTCCCTGCCGCGACTCTGTCCGGAATTTCGGGTTGGGGTCTCAGCAATGGTTCCCCCGGACAGACCAACGTGTCCTCCAATAGCTCGGCAACCACTTCCTGATTGCGCCTTGTCAAGTTCATCCAGCCGCACCATATTTCGTAAAAGGGCTTGGCCCGCTCGGTCAGGCCCGCACCCTGGGAAGGAAACAAGGGTCTCCTTAACCTGTTACTAAAATGGCCCCTGGTTTGAAGAACCGGGTTTAGATGAACGGGTCTGACCTGACCCGATGGTTCCTCCCAAAGGCAAGCAGTTTTCTATATCATGTCGAAACTTTTGTCAAGAGCGCAGATGGTTCGTCAGAGCATCAGGTGCAGCGGTTCGCCGAGATCCTTGATGCACATCCGCACCCGAACGGTAATGGCATCGATGGCCGGGATGAACTGTTTGCGGATAATGACCTTTTCCTCGGCTGCCCAGACCAGTGCCACCCCGCCATCCTGCGACAGGACGAAGGCTGCGGCCCCCGGAATGGAGGCGCAGAGCTTCAACACGGACCGATGGCGCATGCCGAACTGTTCGATATCGCAGGAGACGGCGCAACTGCTGGAGTGGTGATGGTATTCCTGGACCTGCCAGTGGCCGGGCATCTCACAACGGATCTCGCCGCCAAAGCCTGAAATGTTGAGGGTGTTGGTCAGCACCACGGCGCCATCGACCCCGGCCAGGCCACCGGCAAACTTTGCGTTCATAAGGTGGCGAATCCGTGCCTCATGAGTTTCCTTGCTCAGGCGGCGGATCATCTGCAGTGGCACGGCTCCGCCACCCTCCCGGCTTTCGGGCGATTGACGGGCGGCCAGGTAGGACTCGGCCGACTCGGCCAGGTGATGGTCGAGTTCCATGAGATCAAGAAAGCTCTGCCTGAGCTGTTGGGGGCTGGACGAGAAGGCATATTTCAACCGGATGGCCTCCTCGGAAGCGTCCTGCCAGCCGTCCGGCATGATGAGCAGGGTGCCGCCGTGCTGGAGAGCCTGAATCGCGTCAACAATCCAAAAGACCGTTTCGAACCAGAGGATGATTTCGCGATCGCTCGCGGTCCATGCTTCAACCGGTTTGGGACGCCCAACGCAAAGCGACAGACTGGTCAGGCCCTGGATGGCGGCAGGGAGAATGCCTTCTACCGGCATCGTGCTGGTCCCGTAGTGGGACTCGATCTTGCCCGAACGCAGCTCGGCGATCAGCCAATCGCCCTGATAGGCGGCAATGCACCCCGGAGCCGAAATCCGCAAATTCAAACCCGCCGGCAGGCTTCTTCCGGTTTCTCCCAGCAGGCGCATCCAGCGCGGCCAGTCGGCCTGGAGGTTGAGCACCCCTTTCAGCCACAGGTTCTCATCCGGGGTCCAGCTCACCCACATGGCGTCCGTATCGGGACTGGTTGCCAGTGCCAGTTTGGAGATCTCTCGGACCGTCAATCGCCGAGATTCCGTGAAAGGCCACCAATCCCCGGGAGCATCAGGCAGAGAGGTGGCAACGATCGGTTGTTCGGGCAGGCAGCAGAGATTGAAGCAGAGACGATGCCCTTCCTCGGTGGCAAGGCTTGCCAGATATGCCGTTTCCAGCAGTTGCCGAAGGAGCCTGGGGGGCGGGAGGCAGGGCGTCCGATCGCCCCAATACTGCTGAATGTGACGTGCCAGATCAATGGGAAAGTTGTTCTCCATGTAAGTCCTCCTGGGTTGATGAATAGCGGGGTCGGCAGAGCGCGTCCGCTTCATGGCAGGGGCAAGTTTCGTTGCTTGCGAAGGCGATCGATCAGCAGCGAAGCGAAAAAGAAGAAGGCGGCGACGAGGATGATGGTCGCTCCCGAGGTCAGGTTGAACAGATAGGAAAGCCAGAGCCCGATGACGGTGAAAAGGGAGCTGAGCGCGACTGAGAAGGTCATCATTCCCCGGAGTGACCCGGAATAGCGTTCGGCAATATAGGGTGGGATAGTGAAGAGGGCAATCACGAGAATCAGTCCCACAACTCGGATCACCATCACCACCACCAAAGCCGTCATCACCAGGAGCGCAAAATAGAGAGGCTTGACCGGCACTCCCGTGGCCACTGCAAATTCCTCGTCAAACGACATTGCCAAAAAGCTGTTGTAGAACAGACCAACCACCGCCAATACGAGAAGATCCAGCGCCGCCATCGCCACCAGATCGGACCTGGGGACGGCAAGGATGCTGCCGAACAGGTAGCTCATCAGATCCACATTATAGCCCGCCGACAGGTCCGTCAGGATGATGCCGAGAGCCATCCCGACTGCCCATAAAACGCCTACGATGGTATCAGCCCGCTGTTTGTTTGATAAAGTGACCATTGCCATGATGGTCGAAACCACCAGCGAAAACCCCGCTGCACCAAGCAGGGGGGGAAACCCCAGAAAGAAGGCCAGCCCAACTCCACCGTAAGCGGCATGGGCAATTCCCCCCGAAATGAACACGATACGATTGACCACCACCAGGGTTCCAATGATGCCGCAGGCGATGCTGGCCAGGAGCCCTGCCAGGAGCGCATGGCGCATGAACTCGAACTGAAGCGCTTCAATCATCACACCCCCACCCCCTGGCAGCCATCACACCTCCCACCTCCGAAATCCGAAATCGAAAATCTCAACGCTCTTCGTGTTTCCGCAGGACCCGATGAGGCAGCCCATGGGCGATCAGTTCCACGGGACAGTGATACGCCATATCGATCATCTCCTGGGTGATTTCCGCCGCATCGTGAAAAAAGAGGGTCTGATTCAGGCAGGCCACCGATTTGACGTAGCTCGACAGAACACTCAGATCGTGGCTCACCACCACCACGGTCGCCCTGGTGTTGAGTTCTTTCAGAAAATCGTAAAGCTCCGTCTGGAAGTCCTTATCCACACTGGCGGTTGGTTCATCCATAAACACGACCCGGGGGTTGGCGGCCAGGGCTCGGGCAATGAGCACCCGCTGGCGCTGGCCGCCGGACAGCTTGCCAATCGGGCGATGGCGATATTCCCACATGTTGACCTTTTGCAGGGCCTCCTTTGCGAGTGCCCGATCCTCAGTGGCATAGCGGCGGGAACGGCCGGGCTGCCCAAGTCTTCCCATCAGGGCTACATCCATTACGGAGACGGGAAAATCCTTGTTGACATTGGTGTCCTGGGGCACGTAGCCGATTCGGTCCGGAGCAGCCGATGGCTCCTGTCCGAGAACTCGAATCGTCCCTCTGGTGGGCTTGAGGATTCCGAGCATGAGTTTCAGAAGCGTGGTCTTACCACTCCCGTTAGGGCCCAGGATGGCAAGAAACTCCCCCTGTTCAATGCGGAGGTTCACTTCCCGCAGGACCAGTTGCCCATCGTAGGAAAACCAGACGTCGTTGACCTCGATTGCCAAAGGTTGCACCGTCTCTCCCGGTTTCTGGTAGTAGCAAAACCAGCACACTTTCGCCTTCCCTATACAAAAATATTACGCTCCAGGCAATTCCCGGTCGCAAAATCCCCCGGGTTTGGGGTTTCTGTGGGCTGCTGCCACTTTCAATTTGATGTCCATTGAGCTATATTAGCACCTTTGTTCAGCTCGCCGGATACGCTGGAGACTTACATGAGGGTGATGTTCCGCTGGGAGGGAAAGAGGGTCTGCAAGCTGCTTTCCGTTATTGTTTTGTGCTTTGGGATGACTGCTTCTGCAATCGGAGAGGAAATCCCGGTTCTGGGGCTGGATGAAATGATTCGGATGGCGCTGGAGAAGAGCCCCGAGATGCGAGAGGCGGAGCAGGATATCGTCGCGGCTGAGAGCGACCTGGCGCAGGCCAGGGCCGGCCAATGGGCTCAGCTGGAGGTGGTCGGGGTAACCGGTCCGGCCCGGAACGCCGATCTGCCGATGGTGCTTGTGACGCAACCCCTGGGAGGCGGCCAGTATCTGGGGCAGCTCCAGGACCGTGATCATGATTCGGTGAATATTTTCGGATTGTTAGATTTTGCCGTCATCCAGCCGCTCTATACCTTCGGCAAGATCTCACACCGTCAGGATGCGGCCGCCTCGGGAGTAGGCGCTCAGAAAGCTGCCAGGGATAAACGGCAGGCCGAGGTGGTTCTCAACATCAAGGAACTCTACTATGGCACCATCGTTGCCAATCAGGGGATCGGGGCGGCCGACGACGCCGAGTACTTCATCAAGGATGCCCGCCAGCGGATTCAACGGATGTTGCAAGTGGGTTCCCCTAACGTCAGCGAGGTGGATCTCCACCGGCTTGAAACCTTTGAATCCGAAGTCCTGCAGTTCAAGGCCAAAGCGGAAGGCGGTGCCCGCCTAGCCTATCTGGCACTGAAAAAGAGTATCGGGCTGCGTGAGGGACAGGAATTTCGCCTGGACCGTAAAGAACTGCCCACCGACGGGCGGGAGCTTGCGGGGCAGGAAGAATATATGCAGAAGGCTCTGGAGAACCGGCCGGAGCTGGAAAGCCTGAAGAAGGGCATCGAGGCACGGAAGGCACTGGTGGATGCGGCTCGCGCCGATCTTTATCCTTCCTTTTTTCTTGCGGCGATCGGGTCCTTTGCGGTGGCGCCGGGACGGGAGAGGATGGCCATCTCCTATTTTCGGGATGAATTCAACCATGCGGAAGCGGGCTTTGTCCTGGGCACCAGCTGGCATTTCGACCTGGGGGTCGGCACCGGCAAGGTCAAGAAGGCGAAGGCGGAATATCAGAAGATGGTTCATACCCGGGAATACGCTGAACGCAATATTCCCCTGGAAGTGGCCAAGTACTATCAGGATGCCATGGAATTTCGGAACGGCATTCAGGCTTACAATAAGGGGATGACGGCGGCGCGCAAATGGATTGTGGCGGCTTTTTCCGACTTCGATATCGGCCTCGGCACTGCCAAGGATATGTTCGACGCCATCGATCGCTACGGCAAGAACCGGGGCGAGTATCTGGTGGCTCTCTACAATTATCATATCGCCCTCGCCAGGTTGAGCTATGCCGTTGGTGAGCGCTGGACGGAAGCATCCGCTCCGGTTGCGCGGAAGCCCTGAGCCTGATGCACTCCAATGCCGCCGAGGAGTTGGGTGGGTGGTCGGATTCGATCGGCGGAGACTGGATGGGACTTGCTCTTGAAGAAGGCGGACAGCATGATGCGAATGGTTGGTGTGACAAGCTTGATCTTGTTATTGATCGTCTGCGGGTTTGAAAATGTGGCCGGCGCGGCGGATGGAACCGCCACCGTAAAGGCGGTTTTGGACAAAGCCATGGCGATTCAAACGCGGCCGGATCTGAAAGGTGAGGAGCACGTCAAGGAACGGAGCCGCCTCATCCGTGAGCTCATCTCGGAGAGTTTCTGGGCCGAAGAAATGGCCCGGGCATCGCTCAAGGAAACCTGGGACAAGCTTTCCGCTGCTCACCGCACCGAATTTCAGAAGCTCTTCACCGGCCTGTTTCAGGATTCCTACACCCGGATGGTCTTGAACTTCCTGCAGCAGGAAACCGTGGAGTATCTGCAGGAATCTCCCGAAGGCGCAGGGGTGAAGGTTACGACTACCATCCTGCGGGCCAACGAGCACATCCCGGTTGATTATCATCTGACCCGGAAGACCAGCCGCTGGCTCATAACGGATGTTGACATCGATGGCGTGAGCATCGTCGAGAACTACCGCAGCTCCTTCCGACGGGTGATCCAGACCAGCTCGTTCGACAATCTTTTGCAGAAGCTGCGCCTGCAAAGCCAAGCCGTTCAAGAGGAGCGCGGCTGATCGTGCCGGGAGTGAAGTGGCAGGCTGCAGGACGTCCGTTTCACGCGGGCTTCATTTTACCACCCTGGAGGAGCCAATAGCTCTTCCCCCGCCACTCCACCCTCCTTCCCACCTGGCCCAGGGCCCAGAAGATGAAACCGAAGAGGTCGCGCAGCGGCAAGAGCCAGAAGAGTCTTGCCAGCAGTCGGTCGTTGAGCTTCCGGATTGCCACATAATAGGCCACGGCCGAGCGGCTGAGCAGCACTGCGGTGAAGAGCGCCAGGCTCATGGCGGAGCCCTCACTGGCAAGGACCAAGAGCAGGGCCAGGATGGTTCCGTGGGTTATGAACGCTCCCCGATGGCCCCAGGGACGACAGGCCCTGATCCCGCGAGCCCAGCGAAGCTGGTGTTTCATCATGCTCCTGAAGGTGGTTGGCGGCAGGATGATTTCGACCACTTGGGGTGAAAGCCGGACCTCGAAGTCGGCCCGGTGCATCAGCTGGCCGAGCATGAAATCATCTGCCAGGTAATCGGCAACCGCCTGAAAGCCCCCCATGGCCTGGAGGTTTGCCTTGGTGGTGGCGATGGTTGCTCCCAGAGCGAAGGAGATGCCTTCGACCAGCCACGCCACCAGGACACCCGGGGCAAATTCAGCGGTAATGCCGATTGCCTCGATCTTCGCGGCCAGGTTGGAGGCCTTCCCCGCTCGATAGAGGCAGGTGACCAGGCCGGTCCCTTCCGGGGCCAGTTCCGACACAACGGCGGTGAGATAGTCTCGATTGACCCGAATATCGCTGTCCACCAGGACCAGCACCTCATGGCGGGCCTTGCCGAGCATGTTCTGGAGGTTGTTCACCTTGGGATTGTTGCCGATGGTCCCGCTATCGACGACCAGGGTGATCTCGTTTTCCGGGAAATCAGCCATGAGCCGGTGGATCACGGGAATGGAAGAGTCGTCGGCGTGGTTCACTCCGAAGACGAGCTGATATTCGGGATAGTCCTGGCGGCAGAAGGAAACATAGTTGTCATAGGCCTCAAAATCCTTGCCGGAGAGCGGGATCAGGATGGATACAGGCGGCAGCCGGGAGGGGCGGTCGGCGGGGGGCCTGGCAAAGAACCGGCGAGCGGCCACGAGCCCGGCAAGATAGAAGCCGATTGAGCCGAGGCAGGCGATCGTGAGCAGGACCGTCAGCATGCCCTGCCGGCCAGTTCGAGGTAATTGGTCAGTTCGATCCCGGGGTCTTGCAGACGTTCCTGGAGAGCACGGCTGGTGAGTGCGGAGAACTCCTTCACCTGTTGTCGGTCACCCCGGGCATGGCCCGCCCCTTGCGCAACCGCGGGGTGAAAATAGATCTCATTGGTTGTGACTGACAGCTGATCGAGAACGAACAAAACATAGTCAAGGCTCATTGCGCCGCTCAGGAAATGCCCGTAGACCCTTTCCGGGAAAAAGAAGCCGCGAGCCGTAAGCTCTTTTTTCATCCGGCGGGTCAAGCCTCGAAAGACCGACGCCATCACCGCTCTTGCGGCCAGACCTTTTTTCTGAAAGCGAACGGCCAGTCGCAAGTCATCCCGGGGGACGCGCATGGTGTTCACCCCCCAGCTTTCGGCAAGGTCCAGCGCGGCCGCAAAGATCACCGGATGGACGTGCATGTGAAGATGGCTGTCCACATGGGAGAGCTTAAGGCCGGTGGCCTGGAAGCTTTCAAATTGCGCCGCAAGCTCGCGTACCAGCTGTTTGCGGGCCGCTTTCGAGCAGTAATACCTGAGCCCGGCATAGGTCGGGTTGTCCGGGAAATAACCTTTCCGGTCCACCAGGAGGGGGATTTCGCCGGGAGGAAGGGCCGCTTTGCCCTGGACGGTCACGAGGTGGAGACCGACGGCGAGAGCCTGGTGTTCGCGGGCCAGCCGCACGGCGGCGTCGCAGGCTTCCCCGGTTACCATCAGGCTGCAGCTGGTCAGGGTTCCTGCTCTAAAGGCGCCAATGACGCCCTCGTTGACCTCCCGGGACTTTCCAAAATCGTCCCCGTTGATGATGAGCTTCACTCGCGGTCCCACGTCCCCCTTCCCGCCTTTCTCAGCCGACATCCGAAATTCGAAATCGAAACCCCCGCCTACGCCGTTTTGGCTCTGGAGAACCTCCGTCTCCGGGCCCGCAGCTCGAGGTATTCCCTGGCCTCGTGGAAGAGTCTGACGCGTTCGTTGTGGTCGAACAACGCCCGGCGCAGGATGCGGAAGATGATCCGGGGGCGGAAATAGTAGCGTCCGTAGAAGTATTCGACCGCCTCCACGATCTCCTGCCGGGATAGCCCCGGATAGTGGAGATTAGGGAGCTGATGACCCAGTTCATCGGCCATGTCATCATCGGTCAGGTAGCCTCGGCTGCGGACATAGGCATCGAAGGCGGTTCCGGGGTATGGATGGGCAATGGAGACCTGGATGGTTTCGCAGTCGAGTTCTTCTGCAAAGCGGATGGTCCGCATGATGGTCTCGGGGGTCTCGCCGGGCAGGCCGATGATGAAGTCCCCATGAACGTGGATCCCCAACTGGCGGCAGTGCCTCATGAAGGTGAGCGCCTGCTGTACGGTGGCGCCCTTCTTGATATTCTTGAGAATGGTCGGGTCACCCGATTCGAATCCCACGATGAGCAGCCGACAGCCCGCTTCCTTCATGGCCTTGAGCATCTCGAAGTCGGCGTGCACCCGGCAGGTGCAGGACCAGGTAAACTTGAGCGGTTGCATATGGCGGCACAGATCGAGCGTTCGAGTTTTGCCCCAGGCGAAGGTGTCATCGTCGAAGAATATTTCCCGGACCTGGGGGAAGAGTTCGAACGCCCGTTTGAGCTCCGCCACCACGTTCTGGCTGCTCCGGGTGCGCCACTTGTGGCTGCCAAAGGTCTGGGGCCACAGGCAATAGGTGCAGAAAGCCGGACACCCGCGCGAGGTGTAGAAGGCAACGAAGGGGTGACGCAAAAACGGCACATTATAGCGGGTTATGTCGAGATCGCGCTGGTAGATGTCCACCGCAAACGGCAGTGAATCGAGGTCGGTCAGGAGCGGACGGTCGGCGTTGTGAACCACCTGCCCGTTGCGCCGGTAGGAGACCCCGCAGATGTCTTCCAGCTTCTTGCCGGACGCGAATTCGGTAACGGTGTGGTCGAATTCCCGGCGCGCGACAAAGTCGATCGCGGAGGAGGCTTTGAGGGATTCTTCCGGCAGGACCGAAACCGGAGGGCCGACAAATGCGATCTTAAGGTGGGGGTGGCTGTCCTTCATGCGTTCGGCAAGCAGGACGTCATTCCGGAAGCCGGGGGTGCTGGTAAAGATCACCGCAAAGTCATAGTCACGGGCAATTCGGATGGTCTCTTCCGGGGTTATCCCGTGAGAAGGAGCGTCCAGCAGGCGGCTCTCTCTGATCAGCCCGGCAGGGTAGGACAACCACACCGGGTACCAGAAGGAAGTGATTTCGCGGCGTGCCGGCCAGCGAGAACCGGCTCCTCCGTCAAACTTTTCGAAGGAAGGTGGATTCAGCAGCAGGGTCTTCATTCAATCTCCCCGGCGACAAGACAACCGCCAAGACCCATCCGGCAAGCGCTATTCCGGAATAAACCGTTGGTAGTCGAGCTGGCTCAGGGGTTTCTTCTCTCCCTTATCCACGCGACTCCGTTTGGGTTCCGGATTCTTTCGTTCGTAGCAGTTCGCCTCTTGCTCAATGAAGCTCGTGGCGCTGAGCTTTACGGCATTACCCTGGGTGTATTCTTCAACATCGGCACTGTTATGCTGCAAGATCAGACTGATCTTGTTATTGTCCTTGTCCTTGAAGGACCATTTCCAGGCAATGAAGGCCCGAAAAGCGTCCCCCCGGTACTGGTCCGGTTCCCCAAACTTCTGCTTGAAGCGCTGCACCAGTTCGTCGAAAAAGGCTTTGTCGTCCCGTTCGTATTTCAGTTTGATCTTGGTGATGCGCCCGGGCTTCTCACAGTTGCCAACAAAGATGTAGCCGCTCTGGTAGCCTTCAACCGATGGCTGCATGGTGATCTCGGAGAGGTACTCCATATGCCGGACGGGCAGCGCAGAGTCCATCCGGAGCAGATCCCGGTATTGTTCGACGGGTGCTCCCAGGCGGATGCCGGCAATCTGCTGCGGAGCCTCGGCCGCGCTCAAAACCGGAACCAGCAGTACCCAGACCAAAACCCCGCAGCCCAGGATCGTCTTCATGGCAGTAGCCTCCTTGCCCAGCGATGTTCAGCGTTCTCTGACACTTGCATTGTCCTTCAGATGCTTCTTGGTATACCAGTGCCGGAACCGGTTCTCCAATTTGTTCTTGTAGATCAAGACGAGAACAATGACGGCGGCCCCGATCGCCACCAGGGAGTAGAACATGTCGTAGCGGTGAAGCCTGAGGAAGTTCCCCTGGAGGGTCAGCAGGAGGGTCCCCAGCAGGCGCCCGACGCCGCCGATCACGAGGAACTCCGGCACCGTAAGATGGCCCAGCCCGAGGACATAGCAGAGCGCATCCTTGGGAAATCCGGGGATGAGAAAAAGCAGGAAAATGATGAACACGCCCTTGTGATGAAGGAGATAGTCGAACCGTTCCATGATGGAGGGAGCGACAAACCGCTCAGCGAAAGGCCTGCCGAGATATCTGGCGAGGATAAAGGCGATGAGCGAGCCGATGGTCAGGCCGATCGTCGAAAGGATGGTGCCGAGGTATGGGCCGTACAGGTAGCCCCCCAGAATCCCGGTTGCCTCACCGGGGATGGGGGCTGCCACGACCTGGAACGCCTGCAGCACCACAAAGACGACCGCCGACCAGGGGCCAAGGGATTCCAGAAAAGCCTCCAGCTTCTTTTTGTGGAGAAAGAGCCGGATGAACTCCATTTCGTAAGCCAGGAAGGAAATGCCGCCGATGAGGGCCAGCAGCAAAGCCAGCTTGACCCAGATGTGATTCTTGTGGTTCGTGTTAATGGTCGTGGACCCCTTTTTTCCCCTGCTGGTGCTGACGTTCCGGATTGAGTAAACCACCCCCCCGATGATTACACCACCTCAGCACCGCTGCGGCTTCATCATCCTGGCGCGCGCTCGACTGACAGCATCACCCGGCAACTCGGAAGTCTGGTCTGAAGATCGCGGTATATATAATACATCCGCTGCATCTTGCCTAGCGTCAAGGAACAGAAACTGAGGGGAAGATGTTCCGGTAACACCTGCATACTCTTTCTAACGTTCGGGTGGAAGAGAGCCCATCACACTGTTCACGAACTCCGAGCGGGCGTCGGGGTCCTCAATGACGAGATCCACAATCTCATCCAGATGATCCATCACCTGTCTGACGGCAGCGTCCCGCCGCTTGGCGTCGGTCTCGTCCCGTGCCTGCAACTGGAGCCAGGTGACGCGCGTCAAGAGCAGGGCCAGGTCCGAAAGGGCACGCGAGAAGGCTGCTGCCTGCTGAGTTGTCTGTTCAATTTTGAGGCCTTGTTCTTTGAGCGCAAAGTCCTCCTTCTTCATCCGCTCTTCAGCTTTTTTGAGACTTTCCAGAAGAGCCTCGGCATACTTGAGGCCGGCATCGATCTTTTCGCTGGTCCCGTTCAGGTCCGCAATGAGCGCCTTGAGGGCCTGGCGGTGGTGGTCGGCCTCTTTCTGCAGGTCTTCCCGGGCTTGATCCTTGATCCAGTTGACCTGGCCTCGGAAAAGGGAAAGGCCCGGAATTTCCCATTTGGCATTTCGCAGCAAATCATAATTGGCAATGGCGAGGCCGGTGACGAGTGAAAAGACCAGGAGCACAACCGTTAAGACTGTGGTAAGCTGCTTCCTGAGCGTGAGATAGAGGGTCAACCCCACCATGGCCAGAAAAATCAGCAGCGCTATGCTTTCTTTTATCATCATGCCTCATCCCTGTGGGGTGGTGCGCTCATCAACCCGGCTGGTGCTGCGTCCTTGCGAAAGCCGGAAACGGGGATTGCTGCTGGTCGCCAACGGCACATACCAGTAACGCTTTGATTCAGCCTTTTCAAGGACAAACATTGACTGTCTCCCGCGGGTGACGCGTGCCCGCCACGCGTTACCGGCAGCCGACCCGGAAGTGAAGGAGTATGACAATGCCTGAACCGGTGAGCCATGACCGTTCGGCTTCCGCAGTCCCGGCGGAACGCGGGGTTCCGGATTCGCAACCCAGCCTGGACACCTGCTCTCGCCCCCAGGGGGCAGCCGGGAACCAGCAGTCGGGTATGGCCCAAGTCTCCAAGGAGTCCCGGAACCGTCCGACCCCCGGCATTTCCAAGCCCCCGTGGTTGAAAGTCTCCCTGCCGTCCGGCAGGACCTACCATCGTCTCAAGGCACTGATGCGGGGCAGAGGGCTCCACACGGTATGCGAAGAGGCTCTCTGCCCCAACATGGCCGAATGCTGGGGGTGCGGTACCGCCACTTTCCTCATTCTCGGCAGCATCTGCACCCGCCGTTGTGGCTTTTGTGCCGTGAAGAGCGACCGCCGGCCCGAGGGCCCGGCAGAGATGGAGGAAGCGACGCGAGTCGCCGAGGCTGCCGCTGCCATGGGTCTCAGGCATGCCGTAATCACTTCGGTCACCCGGGATGATCTCCCGGATGGTGGCGCCACCCTTTTTGCCGACACCATCAGCCGCATTCGTCAACAGGTTCCCGGCTGTACCGTCGAGGTGCTGATTCCCGACTTTCTGGGCAACCTGGCCGACCTGAGGACTGTTACCAAAGCCGGTCCCGAGATTCTCGGCCACAACCTGGAAACCGTTCCCCGGCTGTATCCCCAGGCCAGACCCCAGGCTGACTTTGTGCGGTCGCTCCGTCTGCTGCAGGCTGCCAAGGAACAGGCCCCGGGGATGCTGACCAAGTCGGGCGTTATGGTAGGGCTGGGCGAGAGCACCGACGAATTGCTCTCGGTATTTGACGACTTGCGGCAGGTGGGCTGCGACGTTTTGACGCTCGGCCAGTATCTTCGTCCTACCCGCCGGCACCTGCCGGTGGCCCGTTACTACCATCCGGATGAATTCACTGCTCTCAAGGAAGCCGGGTATGCCGCCGGCTTTCGCTGGGTGGAAGCCGCGCCCCTCGTCCGAAGCTCCTACCACGCGGACCAGCAGGCTCGCGCCCTGAGCGGTGGACTCAACGGTGACGGAGCCGCCTCCGCCGGACCAGTCCCGCCAGCAGTGAATGATCATCCCCCGAAGTAACCCCGCAAGGTCACAGCCAGGCTTTCGGGGGGTGTCAGAATGATCTCGGTGCCCAGAAGTTTTTGCAGAAAGTAGTCGTCCGCCCGATAGTTCTCGTGAAGATTCTGGCGGGAGATGATGCGCAGGAAACAGCGAAAGCTGTCGTCGCGACTGCTGAGCGGACCCGAGTAGAGCGTGAAGTTGAAGCTCGAGAAGCCCATGGTGCCGTATCCCCGCAGCACCGCCGTGAACCCCTCGGCCAGGTCCGAGAGGTCCTGCTCCGCCAGTTCAAGAAGGTTCCTTCCCTCGGGAAGGATTCCCAGGATCTCGTTGCTCCCTCGAGGGGCATAGCTCGCAATCCAGGTTACGGCCCCCGTCCTGGCGATGGTCCGAAGACTGACGAGCTCTTCCATTTCCGCCAGATCTGTCCAGTAGCAGGTGCCGTGTTCCTCGTAATAGCGAGTGCTGAGGGTCAGCAATTCCTCCAGATGAGAGAAGGGAACATCGCTGCCCAGCACCTGGAAATGAGGATGCATGATGCTGGCGCCGCCGGGAGCAAGGTAATTCCCATTGAGGGTTACAAACTGGAGCCCCGGATCAGCATCAACAAGATGTCCGACAAAGTCCCGGAAAACGTGAAACGCCTGCTCGATGGGCTGACGCGAAAAGGCCTCGAGCGGAAGGTAATGCTGCAAACCCACCCGAATCACCGCATGCACCTGGGAAAGGGGGAATAAATTGGGGAACAGGACCGCTTCGCCCAGCTCCATGCGTCCACCGGGCACCAGCTCGTTTGGGTAGGTTGGAGTGGTTTGCCTCCAGCGATCTTGGCAGAGAAAGCAGCCGGGCTCGGTCTCCCGGGCCAGGCGCTCGATCAGAGCGGGGTCTGGAGGAGGAAACAGGATTTTTACCTTATCTTTAAGGCCCGTGTTGTAGACGCTCTGTCGACCCGAAAGCGGGTCTTTTCGAATCTCCAGCTCCTGGATGTCCAGTTCGCCGCCCAGCATGGGATTGTGAAAGGAACACTGCTGAAAATGCTGTTCGAAGCGGATTTTATTGGCGACCATCGCTTACTCCCCAATGCCCATCCAGTAAAGGACTATTCTGATACCTCGCAGCTGGATCAACCAGTCCCTGCCCCATGGTCCCGGTCGATGGTACCGGCCAGTGAGCGCAGTGATTGCGGCCCCCGGGGCTGGTACTCAGGGGCCGTAACACTCTCCTGGAAGGCGCAAGCGGCTATTGTTGCCTGGGTGCTGTTTTCTTTGGTTCAGCTTTGGCGGGTTCGGTCTTCTTGGCCTGCTCTTTCACTTCGACAGTGGCGGCCTTCATTGTATAGTAGACCGTGACCTTGGCACCCACCGCCAGTTCGCCGCCCGTCACCCTGGTATCCTTGTCACGGGCGATTTCCCATTTCTCTTTCCCTTTCTGCACAATGATGACGTCATCCTTCACCTCGAGGACCGTGCCTGTCCACTGGTACTGAGCGGGACCGGCGGCGAACGCCATGGTGGAGAAAAAGACCGCAGCCAAAAGCATCATCAGACAGCGCTTCATGATCATACCTCCTCTCTTTATCCTGTTTTGCCGTTAGAGACCATCATCCCGGGAGGTCGGCGGGGATGCGCACCACCGACCCGAGACGATAACAAAAGAAATCTACCACATTACTCACATTGGTGCGCAAAAAATGGTTTCACAACCTGATGAAGGTCCTTTCGTTCAAGTGAAGCAGGCACTTGACCGGTTCGGCAGGATCTGCTAGGCAATGATCATCCGACCGGCAGCTTTCTGTCACCCTGTCACCTGAATGAGCAGACGGAGGAAGTCGACGATGGTCCGACGCATCGAGGTCTTTCCAGAATTCAGATTTCCTCAGTGGATTCCCGAAGGGATCGACTGGCAAATCCAAAACGAGTCGGACGGCACGCCGCTGGCGCTGGTGCCGGGAGGGATCTTTCTGGCGGGAGATCAGGGAGCGGATGAAGGGGGTGGTGAGCCGTTCCCGGTCGAGCTGCCGCCGTTTTATCTGGCCTTACACCCGGTGACCAACGCCCAGTACGTGCGCTTTGTGGAAGCGACGGATCATCGTCCGCCGGAGCCGCCCAAAGGCTCTCCGGTGTGGCAGGGGCGAAGGTTCCTGCCGGAATTTGCCGACCACCCCGTAGTGTATGTGAGCTGGCAAGATGCCCGGGCCTATTGCCGCTGGGCGGGGGTGAGGCTGCCCTCGGAGTTGGAATGGGAGAAAGGGGCGCGGGGGGTGGATGGACGGCATTATCCCTGGGGAGACTCGTGGCATGAAGCCAGCTGCCGCAATGGCAGAAATCGAGGCAGTGATACGACCTGCGGGGTGTGGGAGTTCCCCGACGGCCGCAGCGTGTGGGGCCACTACCAGATGGCCGGAAACGTCTGGGAGTGGTGTGATGACTGGTATGACAGCGAAGCTTATGAGCGATACCGGGCCGGCGACCTGCAACCGCCGGCGACCGGCAAATCCCAAGTAGTGCGGGGGGGGGCGTGGGTGCTGGACCGCAAGGATTACTTCCGATGCGCCTGCCGCAGTCGCAGGCCGGACATTCGCAGCGGCAGTTACGGCTTCCGCGTCGCGAAAACCCCTGCCCCTTAGAATTTCACCCCCCTCACCCCCCCTGTCGATCCTGCTTTCTCAGGCCGTGGGTACCCCGGCAAATCCTCGAATCTGCTGGGTCACCTCGGGGGCAAGCCCCAGTCCATCTGCCAGTTGTTCCAGATAGGCCTTTTCCGCCGGGGTGTCGACCTCGATGGCAAGCAATGAGGCCGCGTAGATCTGTGCCGCAACGTCCTGATGCCCCCGACCGGCAGCGATCAGTTGCTCCGTTTCCATCGGTTTCTGCAATTCCATGATGAGGAACTGCTGGTCAGTCTCCTGGATACCGTCTTCCTGCAATTTACCCACAAGGCGCTTGACCTCGCCCTGATCGATCTGGCCATCTGCCTTGGCGGCGTTGATCATGGCCTTCAGGATCAGCGCGGCGTGCTGTTCCAGTTCCCGCCGGTCGGCATCGGTCTTCGGTTCCGCCAGGCCGACGGGTACCCCAGCCGGTTCAGCATCGGTGCCCTGCAGGGCCTTGTAGGCCATGGCGGCAAGGAGCGCCATCACCCCGCCGCCCAGAGCTCCCCCCATGGACCTGCCGCCACCGCCCAGCAAGGCGCCGGCGAGGGCGCCCAGGCCTCCAAGCGCGAGATTATCTCTGCCGCCGACCGCCTTCTCGGCGTCTCCCAGAACACCTCCCAGCATCCCCCCCAGACCGCTCAGACCGCCGCCCCCGCCGGCACCCCCGCCGAGCATCGAAGAGAGACCCTCCAGCAGGCCGCCGCCTCCGCTCCCGGAACCTCCAATCATCGAAGCTAGACTCTCCAGCAGCCCACCACCCCCTTCACGGCCTCCACCGAGTGAGTTGCGCAGCCGGTCTTGAGACGAAGCCGTCATCCCGGATTGGATCAGGGACCCCAATATCTCGCTGAGACTCATGTCATTCTCTCCTTAAAAGTGACCACGATCATTCCCGCACAGAACCCTGCCGTTGGAAAAGAGCCGGAAACCTCACGGCCATGACTCACACAAAGGAACTACTTGAGAGGAATTCTGATCTTCTGTCCGACAAAAATGAGGTTTGGATCGCGAATGACTTCCCGGTTGGCTTCGAAGATCTTGGGGTAGTCATTGGCATTTCCCAGGAATTGCTTGGCGATGGCCGAAAGGGTGTCTCCCTTCTTGATCACGTAGTATTCGACCTTGGCCTCGACCGGCGGCGCTTGCAGACCTTCAACCTTGACTTCCGAGACCCCTTGCACGTTCCCGGCCATCAACACCGCCTTTTCCATAGCCTCGGGGCTGGCTGCCTGGCCGGAAATGGAAACCACGCCGTTATCGAACTTAACGTCCAGTCCCTTGATCCCCGGGTTGGCTTCTTCGATGTGGCTCTTGATCTTCTCCGCCGCTTCCGCTTCGCCCCCGAAGAGCTTTTTCCCAATGTCTTTCACAAAATCGAAAAGTCCCATGACAATCCTCCCGTTCGCTGATGGTTTACACCGAAGAGCCGACTGAGCAACTGCTTTCCGAAACGCTCTGAGTTGGTCTTGCCGCTCCTCACCTGATCCGTCCATGCATGAGCCGGCCCTCCTTTCCTCGATACGGATGAGGTTAAGATAAGCGCTGACTGAACCTCAGTCTGGCGGTAATCCCTGGAATCCCTCAGGCCTGTCCTGGCAGTGATTGCCAAGAGGTGACGGGCGCGCCAAAGCCCAGAAGAAGATCAGTGGGTCCCATGACGGGGTCGAGTTCCGCGGTGAAGATGAGCAGCTGATTCAGGACAGGCAACCGGTGCATGTTATGGTCGAAGCCATGTTTTATTATCTTAAACAATTTGGACGGTATCGGGAACAATTTTTCAGGTGAGGGTGATAAATCCAGGGGCTGCCGCGAGAAGTAGTCAGGAAGGAGCCTTCTTTGCGCGCCAGCCGGAGAGGGCGCGCCTTCAGCAGGTTTCTGTTGCTTCCAGGGGGTTATTTGGCTAGTGTCGAACCGGTTGTGGGGGGCTGGTCGGTCGGTCGGCCGAAACAGTCAGTGACGTCATTTAAGCGGAGTCCAGCCGGCACCGGGACTTCCACGAAAGCAAGGTTGCCATGAGACGAGAAATTTTGCGGTATTTGTGGCCCTACCGGGTTCCTTTCACGATTGCGCTGCTCCAGGTTTTCGTGATCAGTGCCTGTGAAATCCTGAAGCCGTGGCCCTTGAAAATTGTCATCGACAATGTCCTGAGCGGCAAACCCATACCCTGGGATTTTGCCGCGCCTTATTCCAAAGAAATGCTCCTCCTGCTTTCCTGCCTCAGCCTGGTGCTGATTTACCTGTTCCTGGGGGGGTTGACGGTTCTCAACAACTACACCACGATCAGGATCGGTCAGCGGATGGTGAACGATTTCAGGAGTGATCTCTACAGTCATCTCCAGCGCCTCTCTCTGGCCTTCCACAGCAGAAGACAGGTGGGGGATCTGCTGTATCGCATCACGGCGGATACCTACTCCATTCAAGCCATCACCATGAATGGGGTTTTCCCCGTTCTGACGGCGGTCACCTTCCTTGGCATGATGTTCTTCGTCATGGTCCGCATGGACTGGCTGCTGACGCTGCTGGCCCTCAGCATCTGCCCGGTCCTGATTGTCGTCATTTCCCTCATGAGCAAGCATATCACCGCAGCGGCCACCTATTTCCGGGAGCGGGAGAGCGAAGTCTATTCGGTGGTGCAGCGGGCCATCTCGGCGATCCGGATCATTCAGGCCTTCACCAAGGAGGAAGAAGAGCACCGGAAGTTCATGACGGCCAGCGTCGAGAGTCTGGACGCCAGCCTGCGCCTGTTCACTCTTCAGACCTTCTACTCCGGGGTGGTGAACGGGGTCATGGCCATCGGCACGGCGCTGGTCATCTACATTGGCGCGGTACATGCGCTTTCCGGTGCCCTCAGTGTCGGTGACATTGTGGTGTTCACGGCCTACCTGGCTTCCCTCTATGCCCCGATCAACACTCTCAGCCAGACCTGGGGGGTCATTCAGTCGGCCAAGGTCGGGGTTCAGCGGGTGTTGGAAATTCTGGACATAGAAAGGGACATGAAGGACGGCAACCGGTACTTCTCCGACCGGGGGGCGAAGGGAGAGATCCTGCTGGAGGCGGTTTCCTTTCAATATGTGGAAGATCAGCCGGTCCTGAAGAACATTTCGGTCCACATCGAACCCGGTCAAAAAGTGGCCATTGTTGGCCCGACAGGAGTTGGCAAATCGACCATGGTGAGTCTCGTGCCCCGCTTTTATGATCCCACCGAGGGCAGGGTCCTGCTCGATGGGGTCGACGTTCGTGACTATCAGCTCAAATCGCTGCGGGAACAGATCTCCATGGTGCTGCAGCCGCCTCTGGTGTTTCCCATCACGATCAGGGAAAACATCGCCTACGGGCGCCCCAAAGCGAGCGACGACGAGCTCATCAAAGCGGCCCAACTGGCCCGCATTCACGATTCCATCATGAAGCTGCCCAAGGGCTACGATACCCTGGTGGGGGAACAGGGGGCCACCCTGTCGGAGGGAGAAAGGCAACGGATCACCATCGCCCGTGCCATCCTGCGGGATGCTCCCATCCTGATCCTCGACGAACCGACCTCGTCGGTGGATGCCGAAACCGAAGCCGCCATCATGGAGGGGCTGAATCGGCTCATGGTGGGGCGCACGACCTTCATCATCGCCCATCGTCTCTCCACCGTCAGGGAGGCTGACAAGATCCTGGTGCTGCGTGCCGGGGAGATCATCGAGCAGGGGAGTTTCGCGGAACTGGTCCACGCCGGCGGGTTCTTCGCGTCCCTGTACCGCACTCAGTTCGGTCTTGTGGAATAGGGCCTGCCAGGATTGGGACGGCAATTTCCGGGGGAACCGGGAGATACCGATGATCCTCCGGAGAGCCCGCCAAGGGCCTCCGGAGGAGTTGTCGATTATTGACGGGGGATCGGCTTCGCTACTTCCACAAGAAGTCCAGAACACCCTTCTGCCAGAGCAGCACCACGACTGCCGCCACCACCGCCAGGACCAGGTACAGCTTCCAGGGCCGCTCCTTCTCGGCAAAAGGATCCGCCAGCGACGCCTGGGCTCCCTCGGGAAGCTTTGCCAGGGCCGTGAGTGTCTTACCGAAGGGGATGTTGACGATGGCCCGGCTGTTCACGGCCCACCCGTTGGCGTCGAGCATGGGGGCGAGGTTGCGTTTGCGCAGTTTGAAATAAGTGATGACCATCGATGGGCCGGAAATGAGGAGCAGCAAACCGGCAACGGCCAGCGGCATCTGCCACCAGCTGAGGCTGAGGAACCCGGTCAGCACGGAAGCGATCGCCGTGCCGATGGCCCCGATGGCAAGACCGATGGCGGCGAAGATCCCCGCGAACTTGGCGATATCGAACGGCGGCGCCGCAGCCGTTGCGGCGGTCCCGGCGACGCCGGCCGAGGCCTTGTCGAGCACCTGCTTCTGGTGGGCTCCCGCCACTTTTTCGATCTGATCATGGATCATTTTGGCGATCTGTCGATAGGGACTCCAAAAGGCCTCACGAATACTGATCGGGTGTTCGACCAGTTTGACCACCGTCGCATCCCAGTCGTTGCCCTTGCGGTCGTAGAACACGCCGTTGCGCCCGACCATGAGGTTGCCGGCATCGCCGTCGGTCAACGCCGCCGCGATGTTCATCTTGTCGGCAGCACCGTTGCGCCGGCACTCACAATAAGCCAGGAACGTTTGACTCAGATTAGCCATCCCGCTGTGGGCGCCGATGTCGTTCACCCTGATGCAGAGATCGCTGCTGCGGCCGTCGATGAAGAGCCTGCCCGCCTGGAAGATGGCCTGGGAGCCAGACCCATAAAAATCCTGAAATGACACGAAGTTGTTCAGGAGCGTATACAAGTCGCGATGATACCGGACCAGCTTGTCGACGGAGGCGATGGCATTGGCTTCCCCTTCCAGCGCCTTGTCTTTGGCAATGAGGGCGGTCAGAGATGCCTTGGCATTGCAAGTGAGAATCTCTCGCACCCGAGCCAACCCCAGTTTCTCGACAACGGCTCCCTTCTTGCCGTCGAGCCAGCTTTCAAAGGCGGCAAACTTGGCGCTGATGAGGGCCCATTCGCTGGCTTCCAGGACCGCTTTATCACCGAATATCGGCTTCACCACCGTTTCCCGAAGGTTCGAAAGCGCCTCAGCCCAGGCCGGATTGACACCTCCCGCCAACGGCAAGGGTTTGCCTGCTTCGATGGTCGCAAGGGGCAGGGCCGCAATCTCCTCGGCGGTCGCGGCGAGATCCTTGGGCGCCATCGCCTGGTATTCTTCCGGTGACGGATTCAACGGCCCGACTGCGGCCGTATCGAACTCCGCCAGGCGGCAACGGGTGAAGTAGTCGTCGACTTTGGCCCTGACCGCCTTGAAGATTTCCGCGGCCTGGTCGGTGGCCTCGCCGAACGCCAGAATATTGGCGGCATCCTCTTCCGCGCTGCGCCACCAGTCGGCAAAGTCCTGGAGGGCGGCGAAGAACTGGTCGGTCTTTTCCTGGGTGATGCCGGGGTCGCCGCTGCGGTCGAGCTCCGCTCCCAGGCACTCCATGATCTCGGTAATGACAGTCTGGAGCGCCTCATCGTCGGTGGCGGCCACCGGGATGATCCCGTCGCCGTTGAACTTGGTCTGGGCAAAGATCTTGACCGTATCGGCCGTGTCGTCAGCCGATATGGAGACGGCCTCAGGCTTGCCGAGGTTGACCAGAATCTGCTTCGCCGAAGCCAGGAGCTGCCCTCCCTCCGGGTTGTTCTCGGCGATGGCCGCCAGCGGCAGGGTGTCGGCGCGCCGGGTCAAGTCGTCAGGATTTTTCAGGACCGAACCGATCCACTTTACCGCCGCCAGGATCTCGGGCACCCGGATGCGCCCATCCCCATCACTGTCAATGAGCTCCAGGGTTCTGGGATCCAGCTCAAGACCGTGAGTCGGACAGCTGAGGCTGGCCCACAGCTTTTGATCCAACTGGTCAAGAGCCAGCAGGTCGGCGCCGGTTGCCAGGCGGACTTGGTCGAAGCCTCCCACCCGCGCAAACCGCCATTGGTGCGGGGGGACTGATTTCTCGTGCTGTTCGGTGTCCATGCGAGACCCTCCTTTGGTTATGATGATTGAACCGCTTGCTCAAACAGTGGGGACCGGTCAGAGATCCTGGCTGGAATCAGCTGGAGAATTGGTGATGAGAGAGGAGACGCCAAGGCATGAGTCAGATGATCCCCTCCAGCATAACTATCTCTCTGCGTTTTGCATGTCAAATCAAATTCAATAACGATTCTCTTTTCTAAGGGTAGGTTGGCTTAGAAAGCCCGATCAAGTCATACCCCTGCCACTCCCTTGCCGGAAATAATCGTTTTCATTGCCTGGTATTTGGAGTAGAGTCTGACCAGCGGTTATTGGCTCTGCAGTCCAACCCACATTGAAAGGAGACTTATGGAAGCCGAAAACAAGAATCTACCTGAGGCGGCTGACGCGGCCCCTGCGGCGATGGAAGGCACCGAGACCATGGGCTACTGGGACTTCAAGAAGGGAATCTGTAATGACCGGGGATGGCAGCTGCGTAGAATCGATTCCCAGTCCTACGATGTCATTGACGCTAAACACGAGAAGATCGGGATGTTTAAAAGCGGCGAAGGGTATTTCCCAAACCCGGTAATGGTTGCGGACCAGGAGACACCCCCCGAAAGTGCTTGACAGACCAGGGGGCAGGTTTAATTCCCATTTGGGTGGCAGTGTTCCCGGCGGTGCTGCACAACCTGCCGACTGTGGCGTTTGGAAAGGGGATGACCGGTTTTGCTTCGACCAGTGCGACCCGCACCGTCTGCTCCGACAGCTTCCTGTGCAACCTCCTCCGCCCGGCATTCGTCTTTCCCGCGCCGGTCTTCCCCGGCAAATACGCTTTCCGAGAGGGGATAAGCCCTCAATCACCTGGGATTGTAGAGATCCTTTGAACTCTCCATGAAGGGAGGAGGATGATGACCAGTAACAACCTGTTACCCATGCCTCTCAACTACCTCGACAAGGCCTTATCCAAACTGCGTGATCTGGGGCTCATGCCTGACAAGCCGGACGAAACCCCGGTGGTGGCCATGATCCAAAGGGTCAGCGACCTGGATACGGAAAAGGCCGTCGCCATTGCCCGGACCCTGAATCACACGACGGTGTTCAATGAAGTGGTACGGCAGCAGGTTTCGGCCATGGAGGTCGGAGAGCGCTACGAGCAGATTGCGGCCGCGTTCAACAGTATTCGGGACGATGCTCAGAATATGGTCAAGCAATTGGAGGACGGTAAGATTGACACTCTGGAGCGCATGGGGAACTTCTGGATGAAGGTCACCCGTGGTGATATTCCCAGCCGCTTCGAGAAGATCAAGAAGACTTATAACGAAGTGACGCACGACAGCAGGGATCAGATCGACCGGGAAGTGACCATTCTCGAGAGCTACCGGGACTTTCGCGGGGCCTTGAAAGAGGCTCAGGTACTGGCTTTTGAGATCCTGAAGAAGGCGGAAGCCGAGCTGCAGGCAGTCAAGAGCCGTCTCGAGGAGGCTTCCAAGGCCTTGGAGACTAATACCGACACCGACCAGGTGGCGATTGCCAAGCTTGAGCTGGCGCGGGATGAGCGGCTGCGGGAACTCCAGGAGGAGGATAAGCGCTACCAGGTGGCCAAGGATCTGGCGGAGAATCTTTCCATCAACTACAACACCACCGAGGTCATCATGGCCCGCCTGGTGCAGTCCAACGAAGTGAAGGAGCGGGTCTATTCCCAGGCGGTCACCTTCTTCGGTACCAATGAAACGGTGTTCACCGCCCTGAATGCGTCTTTCACCAGCCTGCAGGGGTTGCACGAAAGTACCCGGACGCTGGAGGTCATGAAGGAGGGCATCAATCAGAGCCTCGAGACGCTCGCCGAAGTGGGCGGCAAAGTTCAGGAAGATGCGCTGCGGGCTGGCTATGGGGCTACGCTCAAGGCTCAGAGCGTCAAGAAGCTGTTGGATTCGGTGGTCAATTTTCAGGAAAAGTCACGAGTCCTGATCAATGAATTGCGGGAGTCCAGTGCGCGCAACGAGCAGGAAATCCGGCAGGCAGTGGAAGTCGGCAAGCGCCGCCTGGTGGAGTTGACCAGAGCTGGAGAGACTTTGACCCATGGCTGACCAGGAGAAGCCGGAAAAAGTCGAACTCGACCAGGTAATGCTCGCCATGGACGTGGTGGACCTCCTGCGCCATGAGCAGGCGTTGGTGGAGCGGGAGCTTGCATCCGAAGAGCGCGACCAGGCCCTGTTCGAGCAAGTCAAGCGGATGTATGCCTCCCAGGGGCTGGAGGTTACCGACGAGATCATCGCCGACGGGGTGGCGGCCCTCCGCGAGGAACGATTTGTCTACCGCCCGCCCCCGCCCAAAGGGTCCCTGTGGTTGGCCAGGCTCTACGTCAACCGCAGGCGCTGGGCTATCGTGACGGGCATCGTGGCAGCATCCCTGTTAGCGGTCGTGTTCATCTACCAGTTTGCCTTTGTGATGCCGGAAGCGCGCCAGCGGGTCAAGACGACTCAGGATCTCACGTCGCTGCGGGAAAACCTTACCATGATACGTCAGAGCCTGTTGGCTGAAAGCCGGGAAGAGGCAGCCCGGAGGCAGGCTGAGAATCTCTACGCGGACGCGCAGAGAGAGTTGAACCGGGGTGATGTTCAGGGTGCCCGCAAGGGATTGACGGCGCTCGAGGAATTATACGGGCGAGTGATCCAGGAATATGACCTGCGGATCATCTCCCGACCGGGTGCCCCCAGCGGCGTGTGGCGCCAGCCTCCCAGCAGGCCTGGGGTCCGCAACTACTATGTAATCGTCGAGGCGGTCACTCCCAAGGGAGAGCGGGTGGCCGTGCCCATAACCAGTGAAGAAGACGGAGTCACGCGCAGTGTGTCACAGTGGGGCCTGCGGGTCGAGGAAGCCCTGTTCGAGCGCATTCGTCGAGACAAAGCCGATGACGGCATCATCCAGAACAACCGGTTCGGCGTCAAAGCGCGTGGCTTTCTCTCCCCCCACTACCTGATGCCGACCACCGGGGGGGCGATTACCCAGTGGTAGGAGAGCGATCGCATGATATCGGGAAGAGATAACCTGCACTTGATCAACCAGCATCTGCAACAGGCGCAGGCCGCCCAGGAAGAGGCCGGGCAGCGCCTGGCCGAGCTGCAGCGGCAACTCAACGCCCTGCACCAGGAATCCGGGGAATGCTACCGGGAATTGGCCGGGCTTCGGCTGGACACTCTCCAGATCAACCAGTTAGTCTCCCGGCTGGATGAATCCGATCAGGCCATCCTCAAGCTGTTGGAAAAGCTCAAGCAGGCCCGGTCCGACCTGCAGGAGCGGATCAAGGCGGCCGTTTCCCGGAAAGAGCAGCTCGAAGAGCAGAGGAAAGAACTGGAACGCCGCCGGGACGAGGCAGGCGAGGCGGTACAGCGGCAGACGGAACAGACCCATAGTAGGCTCAGCGAGACCGAAGGCTATCGCCAGCAGCAGGACCGCACTGAGAAGGCTGAGGCGGTAGCCGGGCGGGCTGAAGAAAAGGCCGCTCAGGCGGAAAAGGACCAGCTGACAAAGGGCAAGCCCTATGAAGCCGACAGCCTCTTCATGTACCTTTGGAAGCGGCGGTACCTGACGGCGGAGTACCAGGCCGGCTGGCTGGGGCGACGACTGGACAACTGGGTGGCGAAGCACATCGACTTCCAGCGGAATCGCGCCAACTACCACATGCTTCAGGAGCTGCCCCGCCGGCTTCGCGAACACGCCACCAAAACTCGGCAGACGGCAGAATTGGAGGCTCAAGCCCTGCAGGGCCTGGAACGGGAAGCGGCTGAAGCAGAAGGCCTCCTTGCTCTGCAAGCCGCAGTGGAGGAGGCAGAGAAGCAGCTCAAGCGCCATGATGTCCAAATCGAGGCGGAGGAGATGCGGCATCGGCAGCTCCTGAAGGAGCAGGCCGGCTTCAGTGAGGGAACGGACCCGTTGTCGAAGCAGATCCTCGAGCTGCAATTGGCAGCCCTGCAACGTGAGGAACTTTCTGAACTGCTCCGAAAAGCCCGTGCTACCCCCCGACCGGAAGACGATGCCATCGTTGCCCGCCTGCAGCAGATCCAGGATCAGCAGGCTCAGATCAACGCGCAAATCCAGTCCGTCAGCCAATATCTGCATCAGCAACAGCGGAATCTGGCTGAGTTGGAAGAGCTGCGCCGCCGCTATCGCCAGAGCGGCTACGATGCCTACAATTCCTCCTTCTCCGGCGACTTTGCGCTGGCTACCCTCCTCGGCCAGCTCCTGGGAGGCCTGATGAATTCCGACACCGTCTGGCGGGAAGTCGGCCGCCATCACCATCGGCAGGGTCAATCGTCGGGCGGATGGGGAAGGATGGGTGGCCGTTCCGCAGATTCTGACGGTGACGCAGGCAGCTTCGGGGGCGGCAGCTTTCGCACCGGCGGCGGTTTCTGACCCCGTCAGATCATGAAAGAGACTGAACCCACCCTCTGGGAAAGCCTCAAATGGCCCGGTTTGACTCCTGGGGCGCCAAAGCTCCGGGAGCTCACCGCCCAGCTTCCCGTCCAACTGGCAGCCTTTTCCTACAAGCGCTCCCGCCACTTTCTCTGGGTCGTGTTCATCGGCGGCACCGGCACGGGCAAGTCCACCCTGTTCAATGCCCTTATCGGTAAGCCGCTGAGTGAAACCGGGGTCGAGCGACCCAAGACCTGCGGTCCGCTGATCTATGCCCACCAGGCCGCGGCCGTCGACCGGGACTTTCCCTTCGCGGTTACGGGAATTCAGCAAGTCACGAGCGATCGGGTGCCTGCTGCCGGTTATGCAGGGACCCCGGGGCAGGTGGTGGTGATTCCACACGAGGCTCAGGAACTCTCTCATCTGGTCATCGTCGATACTCCCGACCTCGACAGCGTCGAGCTCCAGAACCGGCAGATGGTGGAGGACCTGCTGCTGCTTGCCGACGTGGTCATCTTCGTTGCCAGCCAGGAAAAATATGCCGACGAAGTTCCGTTTCGGTTCCTTTCACGCCTTCATCTGGGACAGAAGCCGTATTATCTCCTCTTGAACAAGGCTCACGAAGGGCTCACCGGCGAAGAAGTGCTGGATGGCCTCCGCGGACAGGGTCTCGAGGTCGGCCCCGAGCGCTTCTGGATGCTGCCCTATTTTTCATCCGGACCTGCCGCCGCGCTTGCGGAGTTTGCGCCCTTTGCCCAATTCAAGACCACCCTGCTCCGACAGCTGAGCAAGGATCGGGCGCCCGGCGTCATGCAGCAGGAGCGGGTGAGAGCGGCCCGTGAGGCCGGAAGCGCGATGGATTTGCTGCTTGCGCTGTTGCAGGAGGAAGCCAAAGCGGCTTCACAATGGCTGGAGCAGCTCGAGTCTTTTTCCGAGGCTGCCGGTCAAAACCTGCTCACCAGGCAGGAAGAACGTTTCGCAACGGAAAGCCGAACCCACATCCAGCGGGAAATCAGGAAGCACTTCAGCAAGTACGATCTGCTGGCCACCCCCAGGCGGTTCATCGGAGAGATCATCCGCACGCCGCTGCGGCTCCTCGGGCTTTGGCCCGAAGAGAAGCCGCCCGGTTCGGAAGAGGAGCTCGCCGCGATCTTCCGAACCGCCGACCTCACCATGATCCAGGCTGCCGTGGAAGGCTTCAACCGGTCGGTCCTCGAGCAGCTCTCCCCCCAGGATCAGTCCTCCGCGCTCTACGGCAGACTGCGTGAGCCCAATCTGGTCCTTTCGGAAGAAGCGATCCGGCACCAGATGACGGAAGAACAGGTCCGCCTCATGCAATGGCTGGAGGAAACCTTCCAGCGTCTCGCTCAAGGCATTCCCAGGAGCAAGGAGCTGGGCATCTATTCTACCTCGATCCTCTGGGGGGCGCTCATCATCGCTCTTGAAACCGCCATTGGAGGCGGGATCAGCCTGCTGGAGGCGGTTTTCAACACGGCGATCGCACCCTTTGTGACCAAGGGGGCGGTCGATCTCTTCGCCTATCACGAGCTCCAAAAGATTGTGCGAGAGCTCGGAGAGCGCTACCGGAAAGCCCTTACGGCCCCACTCGGGGTGCAGTCCCAGCGCTATCGCGAGGCTCTCCAGGCGCTGCTGATGTCGCCGCAGGTGCTGCCGGAACTCAAAGCGGTAATGACGAGCCTTGAAGCCTGGGAGGGGTGACGGGAGATGGACGGAGTGCCGAACGGGGTCATACCGCTCGAACCCGTTCGAAGAGAAGGATGACAATCAGTGGCATACTGGCTTGAAATCTTGAACAACAACTCTCTGGCCGTATTCTTGGGTGCCTTTTCGGCATTTATGCTGGTAGTTTTGAACGATGTCCGTCGAGATCGCCGGACTGTGCAGACCATAAAGAATGAAGTTGAAATGAACCGAGAGCACGCGAAGGGTGATGGAGAAGACAGACAACCCAGCTTTTCGGAGTCAGAAGAATAGTGCGTTCCGCCCAAGAACTGCAAAATGATCTCCAGGATGTGCAGAAATTGCTCCGGCACGGAGCCTTGCTTTCCTTATCCAATGAGGAAAAAGAACGGCTGCTTGAAGATTCCCTCAAACTGGTCCGCAAGCTCGAGGCCGTTGCCGCAAGCTCGCTGGTGGTCGGGCTCCTCGGGGGCACCGGGGTGGGCAAGTCCACCCTGATGAACGCTCTGGCCGGAGCGCCCATTGCCGCCACCAGCCATCGCCGCCCTCACACCGAGCAGGTGCTGATCTATCATCATGCGGCGGTGCCCTTGCCGGAGGCTCTCACCAGGAGTTCGCAGCCGTGGCGCGAAATCACCCATACCGCCGACGCCGTTCGCCATATTCTGCTCTGCGATCTTCCCGACTTTGACAGTCTCCTGAGCAGGCATCGGGAACAGGTGCTGCAATTCCTGGAACATCTGGATCTCCTCGTATGGGTCACCACTCCCGAGAAATATGCCGATGAAAGATTCTATGCCTTTCTCCGCCTGGTTCCCAAGGCGAGGCAGAATTTCTACTTCGTGCTGAACAAGGTGGACCTGCTGTTCCCTGATGGCGAACCCGGGATCGGCCATTCCCAGCTGAACGCGGTCATGGCGCGGTTCAGCCAGCATTTGCGGGATAATGGCGTTGACCGGCCCATCATCCATGCCATCTCTGCCAGTGATGGCGGGGAGGCAAGAACGGCCTCGCCATGGAATCATTTGTGGAATTTTCATAACCAGCTCTTTCGGCTGCGCGATGCCAAGGAGCTGACCGAGATCAAGGCGGCCAACCTCGATGTGGAGGTGAAACAGCTCACGGAGATCCTTGAGAAAGAGGTTGTGGGCCTGAGCGTTCTGCACGGTGTGCTCAAGGATGCCGCAGCTGACCTGGAGGACCGGCGGGCCGAATGGACGCGGCTGGGACAAGAGGCATTCGAGCGGGCGCTGGTATCCAAGCCTGAGAGCCTCTTACTGCAGCCGGCCCATCCCCGGGCTTTGGTTGGAGTCGGTGCCGTCATGGCACGGGCGGCGATGGACTGGCAGCGTCTGACCGACCGCTCCGCCGGGTTGGAGCAGGGCACAGCCGACCTGCTCCTGCAGCAATCCTCGATTCAAACCCTGCAGCAGGAGCTGGAACGGGTGGCGGATCGGATGGCCTATCAAGCGCTCCATCGGGGCCTTCCACCATCATTGGGGAATTCTCAGGAAAGTCTTCTCGAGGCGGGAGCCAGGTGGCAGCAATTGGTGCAGCGCCTGCGGGAGACCGTGGCAAATTTCCTCAAGAACTATCACGACCCGTCGTACCGGGGCTTCCGAGCCGTCCAGAGCGTGTCCTATCTGGTCCTGCTGGGATGCTTGCTGGTGGCGCTGAGCGGCGATGCGGGGCTGGCCAACCTTTTCGAGCACCCGAGTTGGTACGGGCTGGCTGGGGTGGCCGTTGGCCTCATCCAGACCCTCTTCAGCCCCCGGGGTGTGGCGGCGCTGGGAAGCTTCCTGATACTGCAGCTCCTGCTGGGTTTTCGCTTTTATCGGCGTTATCAAAGAATCAGGCAGCGGCATGCCCGGAAGCTGGTCGAGTCCCTCAAGCTCGTTTTGAACCAGGTGTGGGAGGAGGAACTGACCGCCCTGATCACTGAGATCACCGCCAGCGCGCAGCAGGTGGAAGAGCGGATTGCCGCCCTGCGCGCTCTGCACGGTTCGAACACGGCGCTCAGCGCAATAGAGAATCCCGGGTCATGAGACAGTCATGAAAAGGTCTTGCCGATTCAGCAGTTCGCAGCCGGTTGCGGTGATGCGCACCATGTTTTCCAGCCTGACTCCGCCATATCCGGGAAGGTAAATCCCCGGCTCGATGGTCACCACCATATTCTCTTGCAGGAGCTCGCCCTTCTGTTTTCTCAGACCGGGTTTCTCATGCACCGCCAGTCCGACTCCATGCCCCAGGCCATGGCCGAATTGGTCTTCATATCCGGCCCGCCTGATGAGGTCACGGGCCACGCCGTCCACCGCCACTGAATCCTTGCCGGCCGCGACGAAATCCTGGGCCGCCAGTTGCGCTTCCCGGACGACCCGGTAGATTTCCCGGAGTTTCGCCGAGGGTGCCCCGGCAATCCAGGTCCGGGTCATGTCGGAGCAGTAGTGGTTAAGCTTTGTTCCCAGATCGAGGATCACCGCATCACCGGCGGCGATGCGGCGTTGGGTCGGCACGGCGTGAGGAAGGGCCGCATTCGGGCCGCTCGCCACGATGGGAGGAAAGGAGACGGCTTCCGCTCCCGCTTCTCTAATGAGGCATTCGATCTGCCAGGCCATCTCCTTTTCGGTCCGGCCCGCTCGCAGCTGCTCCCAAACGTTTGCCAGCGCCATTTCCGTCACGGCCAGCGATGCCTTGATGGCCTCAATCTCGCCGGGTTCCTTGATCAGCCGCTGCCGCTCCACCATTTCTTCGGCGGAAGTCACTTCTGCCCCCGGCCGGGATTTCCTCAAGGCGGCTTCAATTTCCCGATACCGGGTGAAGGTGAGGAAATGAGGTTCCACCCCCAGGCGGATCACCGACAGCTCGGCAAAGAGCTCCGTCAGAGTCTCGGCCAGGCCGTTGGAATAGATGGCGAGCTGATAGCCCCGAGCCTCGTGGGCGGCCTCTTGTTCATAGCGGAAATCCGTCAGCAGGAACTGCTGGGAGGCGGTGATCAGCAGATACCCGGAACTTTCCGTCAGCTGCGAATCGACGGCACCGTAGCCGCTCAGGTAGTAGCGATTCTCCGGCACTGCCACCAGCAACGCGTCGATCGCTCGTTCCCAAAGACTCTTGCGCAACCGAACCAGGCGGCCGGCGTAGGGTTCTTCGGCCATCGGCTTCCTCGCGTTCGGCAGGGAAGATTCTTTCTCTGTCACACCATTCCTTTCATTCCTCTTTGATTGCCCGTCCCCGCGACGTGAACGAAATGCCCTGCTGGGACATGGTCCCGATCATGACCGTTTCTGCAATGGGTTCGGTCACCTTCTCCGCCGACTTCCAGACCACGACGAAATTTGCTCCCAAGCCGCCGGTGCGGTCCGACTCCCTCACGATGAATTCCGCCGAAGCCATCCCGTCGAGCTTCAGTTCTTTTTCGAGGTACTGTTTGAGCAGCTTTCCGGCCGTGTCGAAGTAGTCAACGGCAACAATGGTGATGGGGTGGACGGGGTCGGTGTTCCGGACGCTGAGCGTTACGGTCAGATAGAATGACTGCTGGCGATCCCCATGATAAACATGGGAATAGGCCGGCACATAGATGGTCTGTCCCTTGAAAAGGCGTTCAGCCGATGCCGTCGGCACGGCCCAAAACAGTATGAGCACCACCATGGCGAACTCGAGGAAAGGAATCATGGGACTTTTTTCTCTTGAGGCAAACATGACCGTTCTCCTCCCTGGATTTCTGGTCCGGATCATCGATTCAGACTCCCGTTCTTTCGGTGCGGTCAACTCGGAAGCGCCAGTGTCTGGAACGCCTCATACTCCTCGGGCCGGCCCATCACGGCCACGGCATCCCCTTCCGCAAGACGGAATTCAGGCCCGGGATTGGGAAAGAGCGTGCCGTTGCGGATAACCCCTACCAGCGAGGCGCCGGTGCGGGTCCGCACGCTCAGTTCGCCAATGGTGTTGCCATTAATGGGGCTGGCCGGTTCCAGGGTATACCAGTTGAGTTCAAGCAGGCTCCCGGCACTCCTGAGGAGTGCGATTTTCTGGATATCTTCGAGCCCTTCGTGCAGCGGTGCGTAGAGGTCGCGCCGCACCCGGTCGGTGTAGCGGAGGATCTCCATGGGAGGCAGCTGCAGGTGGAGCAGGGTCTGGCGGGTGATTTCAAGGCCGGCTTCAAATTCAGGCTGAACAACGTGGTCCACCCCATGTTCGTAGAGGGCTTTCATGTGTTCCACGCCTTCGGCGCGCGCCAGGATATCCAGCTTGGGATTGAGCTGACGGGCCTGGAGTACCATGGCTTGGGCCAGGACCAGCGCGGGAGTGGTAACCAGCAGCAGGTCAGCCTTCTCGATCTGGGCGGCTTCCAGGACGGTTTTCTGGCTGGCATCCCCGTAGATGGCTGGAAAATTTGCCGTTTTGCATTGTTCGAACCGTCGATAATCCAGCTCGATGATGACAAAAGAGAGCCCCAGATGCTGCAGTACCTTGGCCACATGCTGACCGACGCGACCTCCGCCGGCAACCACCACGTGCGCGTTCAGTCCGGTTTCGGGCAGGTTGAGCGTCTGAATCGGTTCGTGGCGAAACCAGCGCTTGCGGAGCGCGTAGAGGGGGGCTGTCAGACCCGAGATGAAGGGGGTCAGGACCATGCTGATGACAGCGGTAGTGAGCACCAGGGAAAACCTGTCGCTGGAGATCGCCCCGGCGGACAGCCCCGTCCGGGCGAGCACAAAAGAAAACTCACCGATCTGAAACAGCCCCAACCCAACCGCCAGCGGTATCACATTACCGTACCGGAACAAGCGGGCCAGGGCGGCAAAGATCAGTCCCTTGCCTGCTCCCACCAGCAACACCAGCAGCAGGATGGTACCCCAGTAGTCAACCAGGAAGGAGGGGTCCAGAAGCATTCCCACCGAGGTGAAGAAAAGCAGCCCGAAGATATCTCGCAGGGGAATGATGTCGCTCAACGCCTGATGGCTGTAGTCCGATTCACTCAGGACCATGCCGGTGACAAACGCTCCCAGAGCGAAAGAAAGGCCTACCAGATGAGTGAGATAGCCTATTCCAAGACCGATGGCGGTGATCGACAGCAAAAACAGTTCCCGTGAGTTCCAGCCGACGATGAAGACCATCACGCGAGGCAGCAGCCGCGTGCCCAGAAAGAACATCAATCCCAGGAACAGCGTAGCCTTGACGGCCGCCAGTCCCAGAACCGGCAAGCCGGCAGTGGGATTGCTCAACTGGGGCAGGATAATCATCATGGGGACCACCGCGAGATCCTGGACGATGAGCATCCCGAGCATCACCCGGCTGGAGAGGGTGCCAAGCAACCCCTGGTTCATCAAGGTCTTCAGGATGACCATGGTGCTGGAGACCGAAACCAGGGCTCCCAACCAGATCGAAGGGATCCATTCCCAACCCAGCCAGCGGCCGATCAGAGAACCGTAGACCATGGTCAGGAGCATTTGGATGGGAGTGCCGATGAGGGCAATATGGCGCACCGGCTTGAGTTTGGTGAGCGAAAACTCGAGCCCCAGGGCGAACAGCAGGAGTGCTACCCCGATTTCGGCGAGGAGTTCGATCACCCGCACGTCCGAGACGGTGACTCCTCCCGTATAGGGCCCAACCGCAACCCCGGCCAGGATGTAGCCAAGAATCAGGGGCTGCTTCAGGTGATGGGCGATAATCCCTCCTATGAGGGCCGCCACAACAATGATGACGATATCAGAGGCTATTCCCATATGGTTCAAAATCCTGTGTGAAACCAAGGCGAATCACGGGCAGCGAACCAACGCATGCCAAATCAGAGCGGGATCACAATAGCTCTCGGACTCTAAACGGTAAACTACTTTTTCCCGCCCGTCAGCCAGCTTCCCGCTCACCAGAAATCGCGCTCCTGAATCCGGCCGACACCTTGTTCAGTACCGGACAAATCGGTGATAATAAATAACAGAAAAGATGTCAGAGGAAAGGGTGACTTTAACTGGGTGGCCACTCTCAGCAGCAAAGGAGAATGCCATGAGTGATCTGGTAGTCGCGGTTTTCGACAACGAACTCAAGGCCGAAGAGGTCCGGCTGGACCTGCGGAAGAAGGAGGCCGAGCACCTTGCCGACCTCGAGGATGCGGTGGTGCTGATCAGAAACCGGGAAGGGAAGATCAAGCTTCACCACATGTCCCATTTCACTGTCGGTGGCGTTCTGACCGGGGGGGTCATGGGGTCGCTGATAGGGGTTCTGCTGATGAACCCGGTTTTTGCTGTTCTCGGGTTCGCTGCCGGCGCGGTGGTTGGAGGCATTTCCGGAGCCATGACTCATGTCGGCATCGACGAAGACTTCATGGAGGAACTGGCTGGCCATTTGAAGCCGGGGACCTCGGCCCTGTGCATCCTGGTGAGGGATCATCTCGAGGCGGTACTGGCGGAGGTCCGGGCCTTCCGCGGAAAAGTCCTGCACACGCCTTTGCGGCATGACGATGAGGCAAAGCTGAAAGCGGCGTTGGACGAAATAACGGCCAAGGTTGGCAGTTAGGCGCTGGAATAACGCGGGCGGGAGGCGTCAGGCTGGCTGCTGCGGTATTGCCTGGGGCTGCCCGGCAGCACGAGGGCGTGGGTCGTGGTGGCGGCATACCGGGGAGGAGGCTGCCTGCCAGCAGCGGGTAAACCAGGTCGAGGGTGAAGTGCGGGCTTTGCCTTGACTCTTTCTCAATGGAGAGCAGAGGCTTCGCGGCGGCCGACTGCCGGTTCGCAGGAGACCCGGGGCGAAGCGAACTTTCCCAGCAGCAGCTGCAGTTGATCCCGGTGCTGCACCGACAACCGGTCGAATCGCAAACCACACCGTCTGGTTTGAAACGTGCTTTCGGTGCCGTGGTCGATTCCGACATCGTAAACGACCTGGCACGGGACGCCCAGCAGCAGGAAACAGCCCGGTTCTGGTGCAAAGATATCCACCTCCACCGCCGCGGTCTGGTGGTACTCATCGTAAACCGGATATTCAAAGGCAGCACCGCTCCTGCTCACATCCTTGATTCTGCCGACCCGGTCCAGGCCGGGCCGGAAGGCAAGGTAAAAATCCGTCCTCAAAGCATATCGTGGTGCCTGCCGGCGCTCTGCTGCTCGCTCTTCCATCTTGTCAGTCCCGGGTTAGTTGATGGTTGGCTCGACCCCTGGGCAGTCTGTGATAGCATTGCTGGGCCGTGACTATTTCATATAGATTCAGACCGAAGCTCCTGCCGCCCAGGCAGGAGCCCCGAGGGGGTGTTGGCGCATCAGCCAAGCCCTGCCTCGATCTGCTCGATCGCGTCCTCGACCTCGTCCCAGGTGTCCCTTGGCGCCGCGGGTTCGATCTCCTCCAAACGCAGCAGCACCCCCGTCCAGTCGATTCCTTCCTGCTCGCAGCGCGCGATGAGCTCGAGCGGCAGGTTCTTCAGGGAGAGGCTGTCCCAGATCACCTGAATCCTGATTTCACCCTCCTCGGTGCGCAGAATGTCGGCGGTCCTGCCATGCCATCCCGAAAAGTCGAGCTCAAAGCCCTCGGCCAGGGTTCCGTTTTTCACCGCCACGGATTCACCATGGTGAAATGGCGAGATGGAGATCAGTCGGTCATCAACTTCATAGAAGCCCTGCTTTCCCTTCACGGGAAAAGGAACCACCGGCCGCACCTCTTCCAGTACCCAGGAGAAGGCTTCCGGATCGATTTCGTCCATCAGGGCCTCCTCCTCGTCTCCCTGCTGCATCGGGCGGACCTCGACCAGCCGAGCCAGACAGAGCGCCTGCCCGTAGAGGAAGGTGCAGCCGTATTCTTCCTCCAGCTCTGCCATCTCTTCCCGGGAAAAGGCCGGTTTGCCCGAGGCGCAGATGAGCAAATCGCCCCGGTGAAGGGTATCCCAGCTCCTCACTTCAATGGTCTTCAGGCCACTCACGATCTCAAATGCAAACGGTTGTTGAACACTTATCGCCTTCATCGGCCTTCTCCCGCCATTTTGACCTGTCTGGGACCGCTGGCGTACCGAGATCCTACCCGATCTTGTTTACGGCGATTGACGCTAGAAGTCAAATGGGACCGCGGGGTGAGGCGAATTTTCTCCTTTGTTGGCTGCACCCGGCTGACAAAGAAGCCGCAACCGGTTATGAACCGGCTGGGAAGAGTGGTTCCAGAACGGATTTTTTTCTTGGCTTCGGAGGCCACGACAAGGAGCAAGGCAATGCCAAAAATCCCCATCATCTCCAGAAATATTGATGAATCCGGCAGGGACCTGGGGCAGTGTCGCTCGGGCCATGGGCTGGCCCGTCCCTTACCGGTTTGCTACATGTCGGATTACTCGGTCCTTGGACTGCTGGTCGACAGGTATGAAGACACTCTAAGGGTGTTGGGCGAGGCGAGGTTTTCAGTCAGCGAGGAAGGGGGCGACCGCGAAGTGGCGATCGACCATCCCGGCCGTCTCGAGGAGATCGTGGGCACCCTCAGGAAGCACGGCATTCACTGTGAGTTCGCCGATGTGGTCAGTGGTGTCTATCAGGGCTGATAGCGGCAGACCCTGCCGGTGCGGCGGGAAGAACCGATGCTCTTCTTGTTAGGGTTGCTTGATCGGAACCAGGTAGCGGTTGTTAAAAAGATCGAGATTTGCTAACAGAGGATGCCAGGAATGCGGATTTAGAGTGACTCCCTGAATCGAAAGGCAGCTCCATGACCGTTGGCAGGAATACTCAGGAACCATCAGGCGGCGCACGTGAGCACCCGGAGGACCGGATGGCGGTGCTGCTGGGACAGATTGCAGCGGAATTCGACGTAGCCATGGGCAGTCCCGTCCGGGTCAGGGAAGGGTGTGTCGAGCTGGCGCGGTTTTGGGAAACGGCGCCGGTCTTCCCCGAGCGCAGTCGGCTGCAGCGCCTTGCTGCGCTCCTGAGCCGGCGAAGCGGAGCAATGGTGGAACCGGTTTTCGAGCTCCTCGTCCAGCTTGCCTGGAGAATTGACGATCCCTGGGTGGTGCTCGAGGGCATGCTGAACGTCCGGGAGCCCTCCTTCATGCTTCGCGCTCTGCAGGAAACGCGGCAGTTGGTCGAAAGCGGCAAGCTTCTGGTCGATCTCGAGGTGCTGAGCTTTTTCGCCGAACGCATCGAGCGGGAGGGGAACACCGTAACCGATCCCGAACAACTGCTGATTCTGCGGCAGATCAGCCAGCTCGCCGCCCTGCCGTTGCCGGACGCCCGGCAGGACCCGATCGAGTGGCTCTACCTGTCGGTCCCTGAGTTCCACCTGCGCCGGTTTGCGGCCCGCATCCTCGATGCCGAAGCCAAGCCGGTATCCACGGAGCTGGCCCGGGCCGTGCTGGGTGAGGAAGCGTTTGCGGTGCTGGGACCCTACCTGGCATTCACCCGTGCGACCCACCTCGACCTTCTCCTGCTCATTCCCGTTCCGGGGCAGGCGTCGCCATGCCTCGCGGGGATCCGTGAAGTGGAGGCGCTCTGCGGCAGCCAACTGCTGCGCGAAGTGATCTCGGAGCTCGGTTGGGGGCGTCTCAACTTCGGCCTGGATGCCAGGAAATGCGTTGCCATCTCCATCGGCGGCTCGTTCCCGCTCATCGTCTCCCCTGCCGAAGCGGCGCTCTTCGAAGCGATCGCCGAGGCTCGCACCATCGGCGAACACTACCTGTTCGTGGCTCACGGGGGGTTGCCCGCCGAGACCCGCAAGACCTCGGGGGAAGATGATATTGTTGCCCGTTTCCGTTCCTACAACATTACTCATTCGGAAGCCCTGGCCGATATCGTGGATGTGGCACCGCTGACCCGGGAAAAGGTCGGGCGGATTCTTGAAAAAACCGACCGACTCGTGAGTGACTTTACCACCCTCTTTTCCGCTTATGCCGAAGAGTGTGGGATTCTGCCGTCACTCTATGAAGACCTGCGGCAGCGCATTCGGGCCGAGATGGACACTGAGAGTTCGGAACCCCAGCTTTCCCCCGAGCTGACGCGGCTGGTCCAGATGTTTGAAGACCCGCCCTCGCTTGGCGCCGTCCGAACCCTGCACGGTCTCAAGCGCTACCTGCACCAGCGCGGGCTGCGCCTCGGGTTTCGCCTGGTGGAGTCGGGCCGGGCCACCAACCGTACGGTCACCCTCGCCCTCACTTCGTTCCGCCGGGTGCTCCATATCACCCGTGATTTCGAGTACGTCAACTTCGGTTCGGAAAGGAGCGTCACCGCCCTGACCGAGATCCCCTATCCCGTGCAGGTGGTGGTCGATGGCTTCAGCCGCCAGATCCTGCATGGGCAGCAGCGGCTTCCCGGCGTCAGGGTGTTTTGTTACGGAAATGAAATCCACTATTACGTCACCTTTCTTAATCACCCGGCGTTCCTGCGCATCGACTTTTCGCCTCCCCTGCGGGGCGGTATGATCGACCTGGAATACTACGGTGTCAGCAAGAATGAACTCGACCTCCACCCGAATATTGCCCTGGACGCTATCCAGCAGTTCTTCCTGAAGCTCGAATACGACGTCCAGGTGGAAAACACCCGCGTCCATGCCCGCTACGACAAGGAACGGGCTCTGAGTCTCGGGGATATCTGCGAAAAGGCGGAGGCCCTGTTTCGCTTGGCCCCCTATCTGATGGAGATCGACTGGGTGATTGGGTCGTTGGATCTCTCGGACGAGGCCAAACGGATCGTTGCCGAGGCGTGGGCCCGGTTCTTTGTTCGCTGGGGCGTGCTGCCCATAGACCAAATGCTGACCGAGAGCCGAACCGGGATTCTGCTGGGGATCGAGTCCGGCACGGCAGGCGAGCGCGAGCTCAGCTGGAAGGGGGAGCCACCCTACCAGGATCGCTTTGCCCGGGTGCCTCCCGAGGATCTCTTCCCAACCCTGCGGGCGGTGCTTGCCGAGCTGGGACTGGAGGTCGACCCTCTTTTTGAAGAAGGCGGCCATGAACTGGGGCAGATGTATCTCGACCAGATCGTGCTGCTGCCGCTACGCCGGGCGGTCCTGCGCGGGGAGATCATGGAGACGCCCGAGGGCTATCGAAAGAGCCCTCCTGAGTTGTTCGAACGACGCCATGAAGCGGAATTCTTCGCCGAAATTCTCTCCGTCGAGGATGACAGTTCCCTGGTTTCGCCATCTCTGGCGGCGGTCATGGCGCCTCTCGAAGGCGATCACCCGATTCCGCTCAGTGCCCGCCTCTCCTCCTTTGTCCTGGCCCATCTGGTCGCGCCCCTGGAACGGACGCTGCGCTTCCAGACGAGCGGCAGTGTCAATGGTTACGAGGTGCAGCGGGCGGCCATGGCGCTCTGCGGCAAGGAACTGGGCCTCTACGTGCTGCGGGACGGCACCGGCATCATCCGCCTCGCCCTGTTTTCACACGGCGAATCCCTGTTTCTGCGACGCCCGCAGGCAACCGCGCGCTGGCAGTCCAACGGCAGCATCGATCCGGCGGAGTTCGCGGAACTCCTCTGGCTCAACAACTATCTCACGGCTGGGATGGAATCGGTCAAAACGGATGTCTGTGTTGGGGCGGAAGATGTCTTGGCGTGTTTTCAGCGAAGCAATCCCCACCAGCGGCCTCGCCCGATTCCCGGGGACAACGTGATCGAAGGACTCAAGGCCTCCCCCGGCCGGGCGGTGGCCAAGGTGCTGTTCGGGACGCGCGGTCGAGAACCGGAAGACCTCAAGGACTCGATTCTCGTGGCCCCCTCCATAACGCCTGAGGACAACAGTTTTCTTTATCATTCCCGGGGAGTCGTCGCCATCGGGGGCGGCATCCTGAGTCATGCCGGGCTGATTGCGGTGCAGTTTCAGAAGCCCTCGCTGATCATCTCCGGCAGGTGGCAGGAAACGCCGGGAGGCCGACCGTTTCTGCTCTACAGCACGGTGGAGTACCAGGAACAAGAGCAGGCGGTAAAAGGTTTTACGGTGACCATCCGGCGCGACGTTCACAAGCGGGAACGACGTCTGCAGGAAGGAGACCTCGTGGTGCTCGATGCCGACGATGGCACCCTGCGCATCCTGGGGCAGGAGCGACAGGTCCTGAATCTTCATGAGAGCATCTGCAACTTTGGGGAAGCGGGTCGCCGGCTGGCGCGGGTGGACGAGGAGAAGGAGATTCTGGTACTCCGCGGTCGCCGGCTGCGGGCCCGGCACCAGATCGAAAAACTGCTCACCCAGCTGAAGGATCTCCTGCTGGCCCATCACGTCGTCCAGGAACTCTTTGTAGGAAAGGATCTTGCCGGCGACGGCGGTACCCAGAACGAAAAGAGTCGGTTTCTCTCCCTCCTGTTGGCCAATCGCCAAGTCGGCACGCCCTGCCGCGAATTCATCCTGGAGATTTCGCAAAAACTGCAGCGACGCTATGACGACCGGTTTACGGAAGGGCGCCTGCGGATTCCGCAGTCCAACAACCCTTACGAAATCCTGTCGCTCCGCATGCAGGTGCTGAGGCTCTGCCGTGCCCTTGAGGAAACCTCTAAGTCGCTCCAGTCGTGCGACCTCGAACCGATCCCGGGCAACACCCTGGCGGCCGATGAAATCAGCGCGCTGGCGCGCAGCCGGCTGCAGCACCTGCGCGACCGGCTGGAGCAGACGATTGGTCAAACGGTCGCTGCGGGGCAGCCGGCTTTTCGCCTGCGCCATATGGTGCGCCAGATTCAGCGCCTGGACACGGTGCTCGATACCACGCCCGAGGTGCGGGCCGTAACGGACGAGCTCAGGAACCGCATCGTCCAGAGCGACCGGGCGACGCGGCGGCAGCTTCAGGATCGCTGGGTGCTCGGGCCGGCTGATGGAGGGGTAGAAATCTATACCGCCATCGGCTGGAAGGCCGCCAACCTGGCCGAAATTGAGCGGCTGGCCGGCCGCCACCTGGTCCCGCCCTGGTTTGTGGTGACCAACCAGGCGTTTCAGGAAGTGCTCGCGACCCCTCTCGACAAGGCCATGGGGAGTGCGGAGGGCTTTCCGTCCGAGGTTGTCACGGTTAACGATGCAGTGGATGCCATTCTGGCGCGGGATGATCTGAATAACCTGCAGAAGTCGCGACAGATCAGGCAGATCTGGGCCAAGATCACCATCCCTCCCGCTATGGCCGGAGAGATTCTGGCAGCCTATGATCAGATGGCGCGGGAAGTCGCCGGCGGGCCGGGTCCGGACACGGGTGAGGGGGGACCCTTTGTGGCCATCCGCTCCTCCGGGCGTGAGGAGGATACCGAGAATTTCACGCGGGCCGGGGAGTTCGAGACTTTTCTGTACATACGCGGTCACGAACAGCTCCTGGAATATCTCAAACGGGCCTGGAGCGGTCTTTGGACGGAGCGGGCGATTCACAACCGGCTGGTCCTGGGTACCAGACTGGACCGGGTCGTCGGCGGCATCATTGTCCAGCGCAATGCCTGGTCGCGCGTCTCGGGGGTCCTCCAGACGGTGAACATCGCCGAAGACAAACTGCGGGAGATGGTGATCAGTGTCGGGCTGGGGCTGGGAGAGGGCATTGTGTCGGGGATTGTCGCCGCCGACCAGATCGTGGTGGCCAAAACCGACAACCTGCAGAGTGCGCCGTTGCGGTTCCGCTACATCACTGCCGACAAGCGGGAACAGGTGGTGTTCGACCGCCGTGCCGGGTTCGGCACCTACCGTTCGCCCACCCTCTACCACCAGCGCCTTCGCCCTGCCATGGAATACGTTGAGCTGGCGGAACTGGTGGCCATCGCCGATCGCCTTGAAACTGCCTACGGGCATCCCCTTGATATCGAATTCGGGATCGAGGGCGCCAAGCTCTGGATTCTCCAGGCCAGGCCGGTCGGAACCTTTCCGGCGCTGCTGCGGGAAACCACCCAGCAGTATCCCTTTTCAACCTGCAACGAGTAACTTTGGGAGACCAGTTTATGATCCGAGCCAAGGACGCCCTCAATTACCACGAAGGTGATCGCCCCGGCAAAATCGAACTGAGGGCCACCAAACCTTGTCTGACCCCGCTTGAGCTGCGGTTTGCCTACCTGCCCGGGGCCGTCTTCGCCTCGGCCGCCATTGCCGAAGACCCGTCGACAATCTTTCGCTACACGACGCGCGCCAACCTGGTGGGAGTCATCACCAATGGCACGGCCGTACCGGATCTGGGCAACGTCGGGCCGGAGGCCGCCAAACCGATCCAGGAGGGAATGGTCGTCCTTTTCAAACGGCTGGCGGATATCGACGTGTTCGATCTCGAGTTGAATATCACGGATTCCGAACGCTTCATCGAGACGGTCCTGGCCCTGGAACCCACCTTCGGCGGCATCATCCTCAAAGATATCCACTTTCCCGAGGGTCTATACATCTACGACCGGCTCAGCGAGGCCATGAACATCCCCGTCTTCCATCAGAATATTTACAGCTCGGCGGTGGTGGCAGCGGCCGCCCTGATCAACGCCCTCGACCTCGTGGACAAGAACATCGAAGAAGCGCGGGTGGTGATCAACGGCATCGGCAACATGGGTACAGGCTGTGCCAGGCTCTTTCGGCAGCTGGGAGTGCAGCCGGAAAACCTGCTCTGCTATGACCGCACCGGCCTGCTGCATCCGGATCGGAATGACCTGCGCGAGCACCAGCGGGTCTTTGCCCGGAATCATCCCGCCCGCTCCCTGGCCGAAGGCATCAAGGGCGCGGACATTTTCCTGGGGGCCTCCGCCGGTGGGTTAGTGACCCAGGAAATGGTGCGCTCCATGAGCGCGTATCCCATTGTCTTCGCCCTTGCCATTCCGGAACCCGAGATCAGCTACGAAGCTGCCCGGGCCAGCCGCCGGGACGTCATCGTGGCAACCGGTCTGGGGCAGTATCCCAACGCGATCCTGGACACCCTGAGCTTTCCGTACATCTTTCGGGGAGCCCTGGATGTTCAGGCTACCCAGATCACCGAAGGGATGCTCATTGCGGCCGCCCGCGCTCTCGCCGAACTGGCGCGGGAGGAGATTGTCGAAGAGGTGGAACGGGCCTACGGCTATGAGCACTTCAGTTTTGGCCCTGAATACCTGCTGCCCAAGCCCATCGATCCGCGCATTCTGCTGCGCGAGTCGACCGCGGTGGCGCAACAGGCCATCGAGGAAGGGGTGGCCCGCATCTCGCTGGAGACCGAGCCGTATCAGGAGAGCCTGATCGTGCGCCTGGGGACTGAGCGTGAGACGCTGCGCGGCTTGGTCATGAAGGCCCGGCAGAAGAACCTCAAGGTGGTCTTCTCCAGCGGGGACAGTGAGCAGATTGTGAGAGCCTGCTCGATCCTGGTGAACGAGGGGATCGCCAGTCCGATCCTGCTGGGGGCGGAAGAGAGCATTCGTGAGCTCATCCATCGGCTCGATCTCGATCTCGGTGGTGTTCAGATCATCGATCCCGACCGCAGTCCGCTGTTCGAAACATATGTGGAAGAATACTACCGGATGCGGCGGCGGCGGGGCATCATCCTGGATGCGGCGCGGGAACGCATGCGTCAGCGCGATTATTTCGCGGCCCTCATGCTTCACACCGGGGCCGCAGACATGATGATCGGCGGCGTTTCCATCCACTATGCGGATTCTTTGCGAACCATTCTCGAAGTAATCGGGACGGCCCCGGGAGTGCGCAAAATCTCCAGCCATCACATGGTCCTGCTGCACAAGAACGTCTATTTTCTGGCTGACTGCGGGGTGAATATCGATCCGGATGCCGAAGATCTGGCGGAAACCGCCTTGCTTGCCGCCAACCGAGCCCGTTCCCTGGGCATAGAACCGCGCGTGGCGATGCTTTCCTTTTCCAGCTATGGCGGGGTCGACCACCCCTTCACGCGCAAGGTTCGTCAAGCTACGGCCATTGCCAAGGAACTGGCGCCGGATTTGGTGATTGACGGTGAGGTGCAGCTCAGCACCGCCCTGAACAGCATTCGCCGCCAGAAGTACTTCCCCTTCTCGGAACTCAAAAACGACGCCAACGTGCTCATTTTTCCCGATCTCCAATCCGGCAATATTGCTCTCGATCTACTCCAATGTATGGTCGAGGAAGCGGTTCTGATCGGCCCGCTGCTGACAGGCACCCGCCTGCCGGTGCATCCTCGGCCGTACGGTTTTTCGGTGGAAGAGGTGGTGAATCTGACCACCGTCGGGGTGGTGGAAACCACTGCCGCCAGTCGCATCTACTGAGAACTGCAGGCCTGCGGGGTGGGGAAAAACTCACCTGCATTTCTGACTTTTCCTTTTGAACATAGCTGCCGATACCTGTATACATCCAGGAAGCCTTCCCCCGATATCGGACCGTGAAGGAACGAGCTGGGGGAGGGCATGCGCTGCGGCGGAACCGCATTCGGTAACCGGCCCCCTCGCGCTTCCGCGCAACAGGTCCGGTGGGTGAAACAAGATGGTCCCAAGGAGGATAGTTGCATGAAGCAGAAACGGTTGTTGCAGTCACTTTTCCTGAGCGGTCTGTTCTTCATCCTGCTGGGTGGTCCTGGTTCGATGGTGCTGGCAGAGGGGCTGGCGCCGGGAAGCTCGCTCCCCGCGTTCACCCTGCCTCCTCCCGAATCCCCGGAAGTGCAGAAGTATCTTGGGCTGAAAGGCATGGGCCCCTTCACGCTTTCCGATGTGTCTGCGAAAATGGTTTTCGTTGAGTTCATGGATGTATTCTGCACTCATTGCCTCGCCAACGCCCCCGTTCTCAACAGGCTCTACAAGGTGATCCAGGATGACGCGGCGCTGTCTCGGGATGTGAAAATGATCGCAGTCGCCATCGGCAACAACAAGACCCAAATCGAGGCCTTCAAGAAGAGCACCAAGACGCCGTTTCCCGTTTTTCCGGACGACCAGCTGGCGGTGGCCGAGGTCGTTGAAGTGCCGGGGACGCCCGCCATGGTTCTGCTCTCCGGAGACGGCAAGGTTCTCCTGTCGCATCTGGGAGAGATCAAGGATTTTGATGGATTGTTGAAGGAACTCAGAGAAATCCACAAGATGCAGCGCTGACCATGAAAGAGATTCAGAACACGGCGGAGTTCCTCGCGGGCAACCCAATTTTCCGAGACCTGCCCAGGGAGGCGCTCGAAGCGATTGCCCGAACCGTCAGGCCTCTGGTTGTCCCGCCACATAGCATCATCTTGAGGGAAGGTGATCCCGGTGACGGTCTCTACATCATCCGGTCAGGGCGGGTAAGAATCTTTCGCAAAAGCGAAGATGGTGTGGAGGCCACCCTGTCCTATCCCGGCCCCTCCGAGTCTTTCGGCGAAATGGCGCTGCTCACTGGTGAGCCGCGGTCAGCCAACGCCGAGGCGCTGGAGGTGACGCACCTGCTGGTCTTGTCAAAAGATGAGTTCGATCGCATCCTGCGGGAATTCCCGGAAACCTCCAAAGTGTTTTTCAAGGAATTGCGGCGTTGGCTCATCAGGGATGAAAAACTCCTCGAATTAGAGGCTCGTGAGGCTTACCGGGCCTCGCGGGTTTCGTGGCTCGATTTCCTGGTAGTCATCGGGATCAGTGTTGTTCTGGCAATTATCTTTAACTTCTCCAATCCCAACGCTATCCCTCTTTTCCCGGCTGCCGCCGATCGGACCAGCATTCCCACCATAAGCCCGGCTGCCGCCATGACAGAGCTTCAGGCCGGCAAGGCCCTCATGCTGGATGCCATGCCCGAGAATTTCTTTCAACTGCGCCACATTAAAGGGGCGCGCAACATGCCCCTCCCACTGTTTGACATCGTCTACATGATGACTCTTGCAGACGAAGACAAAGACCGGAACATTGTGGTCTACGGCAGCACCATCAGCCGGCATTATGACCTGGAACTGGCGGAAAAGCTGCTGCTCCGCGGTCATCGGAACGTGCGAATCCTGGAAGGAAGTCTGCCTGCCTGGGAACAGCAGGGGTATCCAGTGGAGGGGAAGGCAAAAAAATGATCCGGGTGTATCTCCGACGACTCCTGGCGAGTCCTTATCTGGCGTTGTTGCTCAGGTTCGGGATTGGCGGCTTTTTCATCTATGCAAGTATGAGCAAGATCCCATACCCGGCCCAGTTTGCTGAAGCCGCCGCCAACTACCGTCTTGTCCCCTACTCCGTGCTCAACCTGGGAGCTGTGGTCCTGCCCTGGCTCGAATTGGTCTGCGGGCTGTTTCTGATCCTTGGGTTCCTGACACGGGCCAGCGTCATCCTGATCGGGCTCATGCTCATTCTGTTCGATATCATGGTCCTGATCAACATGTACTGGGGTGCCCCCATCAGCTGCGGCTGCTACGATACGGTGGGGGAACCCATCGGTTGGAGGAAAATCATCGAAAATGCGGTCATGCTCATCGGTACTATCCAGGTCTACTATTGTGACCGCTTCTTGACCTTCCGCAAGGGAGGGCTTGCCGAGTCTGGTAGAATCAGAGTTGCCTCTCCCTCGGCTTGAGGACCGTTGTTGAATGTTTACAAGATCAGGACCAATCATGCGGTTAGAGCTCTGTTCCATTTGCCTGCTGTTGTTCATTATCGTCTCATGTGGGTCGAAAGACCAGGTTATGGGTACCTACCAGGCGGATTCGGGTGATTCGCAGAAACCCGCCCATATCATGATGGAACTCAAACCCAATGGAGTTGGTATCTGGAGGGTAAACGACGAAGAAGTTTCCTTTGCCTGGTATGTAAAGGATGATGAGCTCAGAGTGAATACCAAAGGCGGAGGTGTCATCGTCGGCACCCTGGACCAGGGTGGCATCCGCATCAGCCTTCCTGGCACCAGGATGATGACCTTCGAGAAGGTTCCACCTCCTCCCCATTGAGGCTTCACCATGGCATGCAACCAACTGGCGGGGGTCATCCCGCTGCTGGTGGACCTTGCACGGAAGGTGGCGGGAGGAGATTACCGGCAGGTTGACGATCTGCTCGAGCTGACCAGGCCGGGCAAGTATCCACCCGCCATCGGGGAGCTGGCTGAATCGTTCGGGATGATGCTGGTTCAGGTTGAAGCCCGGGAATTCCACCTCGAGCAGATCATCGAGGAACTGGCCGCAAGGAATCGAGAACTCGAAGCGACCCTGGCGAAAGTCCGCCTGCTCGAAACCATCAAAGACCAGCTCACCAAATTCGTCCCTCGCCAAGTCACCGCGCTGATCGAAAACAACCCCACAAACCCCGCTCTGGCAAAGCGCGACGAAGACGTCAGCGTGCTCTTCCTGGATGCCGCCGGCTATACCCGGATGAGCGAGCAGGTTGCGCAGGACAAGGTGAATTACCTGATTGAAACCTACTTTTCCAGCTTCCTCGACGTGATCCTTGAAAACGACGGGGACATCAACGAGACGGCGGGAGATGGTCTCATGATCATTTTTCGCCATCAAGACCCGAAGACCCATGCCGCCAATGCGGTTCGCGCGGCCATCGGCATGCATGACCGCACCGGGTTGATCAACGCGCAGCACCGCAGCTTGTTGGCGCCGGTTGCGATCAACATGGGCATCAACTCAGGGCTGGCCTCGGTGGGGTCAACCCGGTTCGAGGGTCTCACCGGAGTACGGTGGACCTTTACCGCTTCGGGACGCGTGACCAATCTTGCTGCCAGAATCAGTGCCCTCGCCACCGATGGGGCGATCCTGGTTGGCCCCGAAACCTACCGGCGGGTCCGACAGGCATTCCGCCTCGAACCAACCGGCCGGCATCATTTCAAGAATATTCGCCGTCCCGTGCAGGTCTACCAGGTCATGGCCGGGCCGGTGTCGTCAGAACAAGGTTGAAGGGCGTCACCGGATGGCCGCGAACTGAGGCGGGCGCAAAGGCTCCCGAGGCCGTCAAGGCGGAGGGAATGCCTGGGCGAGCATTCGTTCCGGCAGATAGAACACATAGAAGCGGGCGAGGATGTCCAGCTGAGCGTTCGTTTCGGCCTGAATGACCTGGAAGAGATCCTTCAGGGATTCGGCGCTGCCGATCCGGTGGAAGAACTGCGTCGGATTGTAGTACGCGGGGTGCAGCGGCAGCAGGAAATGGCGCACCTGCCCGCGCCAGAGGACCCCCAGGCGCTCCCGTTCCTCTAAAATGGCCTGGTAGACTCGGCGCAGGAGGTCGGTCCGGAGGATCGAGGAAGGTGCATTGGTGACCGCCTCCATGAGCCCGGCAAGGTAATAGACCCGCCGCACGGCGACTTCGTCATGACGGTGGTGAAAGAGGCCCATGGCGGTGAAATGATAGCCTTCGTCGAGCCGGAAGTGATTGGGAACGGAGCCGATATGCTGGTGGCCTTTCACCCGGCAGGCCTCGAGCCGATGCGCTTCAAACCGCTCGGATTCCGTCCTTGTGCAGAGCAGGATGTAGCCGGTCAGCCAGTCGGCGCGGCGCCATTCCAAGGGTTCGAGGACAATGAGGTTGTCCTGGTGGGGAGGGAACCGTTGGGAGAGGTCGATCACGTCAGCCATGGTCTGGTTCCGGCGTCATGGACGGGAGTCGGCAAAACCGCTGGTGCCGTCCATGAGGGTTGCGCGGCCGCCGAGGCTCTCATCTTTCGCTGCTGACTAGGCGGGATCAGGCAGGAAGGGAGTGAGATCCTCCACGTAGCGGGTGACGACCTTGAATTCCGCTTCCTGGAGCGCTTCGGCGGCCTTGGCGGCAGCCGTCATTGCCACCCGCAGGATCAGCTGCCAAATCCCCTCGTGGCCCGGGAGAGGGACAATCATCACGCTGCGGATATTGATCTCCGAGCGCTGCATACAACCGGCAACCTCTGCCAGCACCCCGATCCGGTCGCGGACGAGAAGCGAGAGGCGACTGCTGTCTTCACTCATTCCCAGGGCTGTGAGGAGCACTTCCAGGAGGTCGGTTTTAGTGATGATGCCTACCAGGCGGTCATCCTTGAGCACCGGCAGGGCGCTGAACTTGTGGTCATGGATGAGCCGCGCCGCACTCTCGATGGTCATGGCCGGGGTGGCGGTAATGACCTTCTTGGTCATGATATTGCCCACCGTCAGCTTCTGGAGGACATAGGTGAGTTCATGGATGCTCAGCGTGGTCGCGGGAGAAGCCCAGGCCTGCCGCAGGTCCCGGTCCGTCACGATGCCCAGCAGGTGAGCCCGACCGTCGGTGACCGGCAGTTGTGAGACCTTGCGGGTATCCATCAGTTCCCGCGCCTTGAAGATGGATGTCTCGGGGGAAACGGTGACAAGATTCGTCTTCATGTTCCAGCCGACATACATGGCGCACTCCTTGCCTCAAAGAAAGCCATCATCGGACAACGGTCAGTGACCAGTAATCATAACCCAAGAACCACAGGCCAACAGCCACCAGTCAAGCACCAAAACCGTCAGGCGATAAAAACCGAACGAAAGAAATCGGCATGTTCGATGACCATGCCAGCACCGCGGGCGACGGCGGTGAGGGGGTCGTCGGCGACGTTGACCTTGAGGTGGGTGACTTCATGCAGCAGTTGGTCGAGGCCCCGGATCAAGGCGCCTCCGCCCGCCAGCCAGAACCCCTTCTCGTGGATATCGCCGGCCAGATCGGGGGGAGTCTTTTCAAGCGCCCGCTTCACCGCCTCCACGATCACGATCACGGGATCCTTGATTGCCCGCCGGATCTCTTCATCGGTTACCGTGAAGGACTTGGGAATACCGCTCAAGATCTCCTTGCCGGTGATTTCCATGGTCTCAGGAGTGGCCAGCGGTACGGCCGAACCGATCCTCATCTTGACCCGTTCCGCCATGACCTCACTGATGATCATCTGGCGCTCCCGCTGCACATAACGCAATATGGCCTCATTGGCCTCGTCCCCGGCCACCCGTACCGATTCGCTGTAGGCGACGGCAAACATGGAGATAACCGCGACTTCCGTGGTGCCGCCACCAATGTCGACGATCATATTGCCAAAGGGTTGATCCACCGGCAGACCGGCACCAATGGCGGCTGCCATGGGTTCTTCGACCAGGTGAATCTGCCTCGCCCCTGCCTGCTGGGCCGCTTCAATGACCGCCCGCTTTTCCACGGAAGTGATTCCCGTCGGCACCGCCACCACCAGCCGGGGGCGGATCAGCTGGCGGGTTTTCAGAACCTTTGCCAGGAAATACTTGATCATCACGCTGGTGACTTCAAAATCGGCGATGACCCCGTCTTTGAGCGGACGAATGGTTACAATCCGCTGCCCATGGCGCCCGACAATATTGCTCGCTTCCTGGCCGACGGCGATCACCTGGTGGGTATCCTGGTTGATTGCCACCACCGAAGGTTCGTTGAGGACGACACCCTTGCCTCGGAGGTAGATGAGGGTGTTGGCCGTACCGAGGTCCATGGCCAGATCTCTGCAAAAGAAACTCAGGAGGCGTTCAAGCATATCGGGCTCTTCTTTGCGGCCGGGTCATCTGCATTCCACCTTTACCAAGCGGGCCTAGAGTCTATAAAGGATGCGGGGTTCGGTCAATTGGAAACTGGCAGCCTGAGACCGGAAACTCGGCCGATCTGATCCCAACCCGCAGCGCGTACCTCGCAACCTGCAATTCCTCTCATAATTCAGCATTGTTGGCGGGGGCATGGATGCCCCGGTAGAGGCGCCGATAGGCCAGCGGCCAGAGTTCTTCAATTCTGGTTCCATCCTGAGGGTAGCCGACGACTCCAACATACGAGCGCACCCGCATCCCTTTGTGGATCCCGGCCAGGACCTGCTTCCCCCGGTCCGTGACATGGGTGAGGATGGCTTGGGCGTCCTGAAATGACATGCGCGGGAAAAGAAAACCAAACCGGTTCTCCGCGATGAGTGCTACCAGGTTGTCCGACGGCACCAGCGCCCGCAGGCTCCAGACCAGTTCCTGCTGACACTTCGCGATGTGTCTGGGGGATGCGGTCGTGTGCAGCATGTGCCAGGGCTCGAACTGCATCAGGGCAAGAGTAAAAGGGCTGCTGGTTTGCATGGAAGATGCCAGCAGCTGCTCCAGTTGGGAGTCGAACGTGGCGGCATTGAGAAGGCCTGTCGCCAGGTCATAGCTCTGAAGCTGGTCGCATTCTTCCTTCAGGTTGATGCGGTCAAGGTAGAGGGCAAACGCATGAGCGGCACAGGTTACGGCACGCTGGCAATCCGGGTTCAGTTCCCGAGAGGTCCGCGCCAGGAACAGGAGGGCCAGGGTATGTCCCAGGGCCATGGCCACGGGCAGGCCCCAGAGGGTGCCGTGATGAGGCAGGCCTTCGGCTGGCGTAAAGAGAAAATGTTCGGGGGTGTGGGGATTGAGCTTGGGCATCTGCAGCACTTTTGCCTGCTCGAAGACCCACCCGGCGAGCCCCTGTTTGATCAGGAAATGCTGCTCGAAGAAGCTCTGCGGGGCGTTCGAAGTGCCCGCCAGGACATGATACTGGGGTTGCCCGACTTCTCTGAGGGCAATGAAACCGTAGTCCATCTCGAGCAGTTGGCCGCACTCGCTCACAAAGCGTCGGCAGGAGTCCAGAACGGCAAGTTCCTTGCGGGCAATCTCATCCACCCGGTACCAGAACTGCAAAATTCCCGCAGAGCCTTGTTGCTGTGCCACCCAGTTGTGGCGTTCGACGAGCTGCTGCAGGACCGAGGCGATTTCCCGAATCCACTTCTGCTGTTTGTCGGAAAAGCCCCAGCCGTATTTGGTGTCCACGTAGAGCACCCCGTCGCCGTCGCCCACCGGCATGGCGTAGATGGCCTTGAGGTGGGATTCTCCTTCGCGGTAGAAGGGGACGGTGGTTGGCAGGGTCAGGGAAGTATCCTGCAGCTTGTCGAGGTGGACGGTCTGGCCCACTTTCTGAACCTGGGAGAGGATGCCGCTCTGTTCGAGCGGCAGGGAGGTGGTCTCGCGGACAAAGCGACTGAGAGACTGCGAGGCCACCAGGTTGAGCTGGCCGGAGCGGGGGTCGAAAAGGTAAAAAGCTGTGGTATAGGCCTCCAGCACGTTGCTGAGAAGATTCACCAGGGCTTGATAGGGGGCTGCGTTCATGCGAGGCCTCACCTCTTTTCATCCCCAACCAAAAGACCGTCGGGTCTGCCCGGCGGCTGAAAGGGCGCAGGCCTTCCGTCCTGCTCCCGCCGGCATCCCCCACCGGGTCATCCGTCGCGACCGTCCATTTCCGAACAGCACTTCAAAAGCAGTGCGGGGTAGCAGCAGAGCTCATCCTGATCCAACTGCATACTGGAATGACCAATATCTGTCAACAGATTTAAAGAGTTAGGAAGTCTGCCAGGGGAACCCTGCCGGAGCTGCGGCCGCCGGTCCTGCGCTGCCTGATAACCCGGGGGCGCAAGAAGGCCTTGAGCCGGGCTGCCGGGAAATCTATAATAGAGGCAGATCAAAATCTACGCTCAAAGGAGACGATAATTGTCCCGGATCAGTATCCTGCCTGATATTCTCTGCAATCAGATTGCTGCCGGTGAGGTGGTCGAAAGGCCCGCAGCGGTCGTTAAGGAACTCCTCGAAAACAGCCTCGATGCGGGTGGCCGGAAGATTTCCCTGGCTATCCTCCAAGGCGGGCGCAAGGAGATCCGGGTGGTGGATGACGGGTCCGGAATGTCACCCGACGATGCCCTCCTGGCGCTGGAACGGCATGCCACCAGCAAGATCAAGGCCATCGAGGATCTCCAGGCCATTCGTTCCCTTGGTTTCCGCGGGGAGGCGCTGCCGAGCATTGCGGCGGTCAGCCGCTTCGAAATGGTGACTCGGGAAGCCGCATCGCTCTCGGGGATAGCCATTCGCATGGATGGCGGAACGCTCAAGGACGTCCGGGAAACCGGCTGTCCGGCAGGAACCGCCATCACCGTGCGCGATCTTTTCTATAACCTTCCGGCCCGGCGCAAATTCCTGCGCTCCGTTGACAATGAGCTCTCCCACATAAGCGATCAGGTGCTGCGGTTGGCCATGGCGAACCCGGAGGTCCATTTCCGGGTGATGCACCAGGATCGGCAACTCTACGACTTTCCGCAGGTTCGGGACATGGGGGAACGTGCCGGCCAGGTGCTGGGGACCAGGCTCCTGGCTCAGCTTCGGCCCTTTCTCCTGGAAACCCGGTCGCTCAAGGTTCATGGCCTGATGAGTGCTCCCGAGGTGCAGCGTCCGGGCGCCGGCCATCTCTTTATCTACGTCAACGGCAGAGCGGTATGGGATCGGCTGCTCAACCGGGCGGTCCTCAGTGCCTATGAAACGGTTATCGCCAAAGGCAAATACCCCGTTGTCGTCCTCTTTGTGGAAGTCCCGGCCACCCAGGTCGACGTGAACGTTCACCCGACCAAGCGCGAAATTCGATTCCGGAATCCCGGCGAAATCATGGAGACAGTTCGCCAGGCTTTGCGGCAGGCTCTCGAAGGCTCCCTCGCGCCGGAGGCCCGGGTTCCATCCGCCCACCTGGTGCCTTTGCAGGCAGCCCGGCCCTTTTTCCATACTGCCTGCACCTGGGAAAGCCAGGTACCCATGAGCGGCGGATTGGAGCCATCTCCCGGCACCCCTCCCGGGATTCCGGCCGTTGTTGGCGCTGCCTTCAGGAGCCCGGCGCCGGCAGAACCCTGGCGAATCGTTGAGACCGGCGAACAGGAAGGATTTACCGATCAGCCTGGAATCCAACCGACCTCAGCCGCCCAGCCTTGTTTTTCTCAGCTGCCGTTCCTGGGACAGCTGGCGGAAAGCTATCTCCTGTTCGAAGCCGAGGATGGGCTCATCATCATCGATCAGCATGCGGCTCACGAACGGATCCTGTTCGACCGGCTTGCTGCCGCCTCATCCCGTGAGCCTTCCCAGAGGCTGATTCAGTCGGTGGTGGTGGAACTTCTGCCCCGGGAGGCCGCCAAGCTGAGACACTGGCTGGAGCGTCTCGCGCAACTTGGGTTTGCGATCGAGCCCTTCGGGGGAGACGCCTTCGTGGTCCACTCGGTTCCTGCGGTCCTGGGCGACTGTTCGCCGGAAGGACTGCTTCGGGAGCTGCTGGAGAGCGCCTCCGAGGACGATCGGAACCCTCAGGTGAACCTCCTCGCCGAGCTGGCCAAAACGGCCGCCTGCCACCGGGCGATCAAGGCCAATCAGCGGCTCCTTGCCGAAGAGGTGCGCCATCTCCTGGAAACCCTCGACCGGACCCAAATCGTTGCTTCCTGTCCTCACGGGCGGCCAGTCTGGTTGAAGCTGACCCATGCGGAGATTGCCCGCATGTTCCACCGGACCTGAAGCTGATCACGTTAAGCTGGATATCCCGACAGCGGAACCTTGGCAAGCCGCAGCCTGTTAAGCCTAACCCGCAACGCGCCGCGCGCGACGCTGAAGCCGTGTTTTTGAAAGTTGTTGAATGCTTCCTTCGCCCTCGTTTCCGCCTGTCATCCTGCTGGCCGGGCCCACTGCGGTGGGAAAGACCCAACTGGCCCTCGAAATTGCCCACCGCCTTGGTACCGAGATCATCAATTGCGATTCCATGCAGGTCTATCGCTATATGGAGATCGGCACCGCCAAACCCACCCAGGAAGAACGGGCGCTGGTTCCCCACCATCTTCTGGACGTGGCCGATCCGGATGAACCTTTCGATGCAGCGCGCTATGCGGAGCTCGCCCGGCCCGTGATCGAATCCCTCCAGAACCGGGGTAAGATGCCGCTCGTCGTCGGGGGGACGGGACTCTACATGAAAGTTCTGACGCGAGGGATCTGCCCGGCCGCTCCCCGTGATCCGGCGATTCGGGAACAGCTGCGGCGGGAACTGGAAGAACATGGCCTCGAGAGGCTTCACCAGGAATTGGGGCGGGTCGATCCCGAGGCGGGCCGGCGTCTCCATCCCCACGATCGGCAGCGGGTTCTGCGAGCGCTCGAGGTTCAGCGCCTGACTGGCATCCCTCTTTCCTGCTGGCAGTCGCAACACCGATTCCAGCAGACAATCTACCGAACCGTCAAAATTTTCCTATACCGCGACCGAAATGTCTTGTATGAGCGAATAAACCGGCGAGTCCGGCAGATGTTGGAGCAGGGGTTGGTGGCGGAAGTACGTCGCCTGCTGGCCATGGGCTACGGTCCGGAGCTGAAGTCCATGCAGGCGGTGGGCTACAAGCAGCTGGCGGCGCATCTTCTGGGGGCCTGTCCCCTGGCTTCGGCCGTCAGTGACATGGAACGGGCGACACGCCACTACGCCAGGCGCCAGTTGACCTGGTTTCGAGGTGATTCGGAATTCCGCTGGGTGCAGGCGGACGACTGGCAGGGAATCCTGGAATGGCTTAACAGGACGGCAACTTCGTGATATCCAGTTTCTTGTTCAATGTTGAGTGTTCAATGTTCACTTTACTTTGCTTTCATGACAGCGGGTCAGCTTGCTGACCGCCGACGAGGAGTTGCAGGGTGCCGCCAAGGAAGAAGAAACCTTCAGCTTCCGCCAAGCCTGGACGGCGACGGGAGCTCAACGACTACCGGGAGCTCAAGAAGAAGATTGAACAGCGGGCGGTGATTCTGGCTGAGACCATCCAGGAAATGGCAGCCTGCGAGGTGGTTGAGCCGGCGGCGGCGACCCGCTGGCAGGAACAGCTGATCCAGGTCCGTTCCTCCCTCGAAGATCCTCTCCTGCGGCTTGCCGTGGTGGGAACGGTCAAGTCCGGCAAGAGCACTCTGGTCAACGCCCTGGTCGGCCGCGACCTGCTCAAGCGGGGGGCGGGGATCATCACGGCTTTCATCACCCGCCTGGTGACCGGTCAGGACGCCAAAGGCTGGGTCGAATTCAAACCCTGGTCCCAGGTTCTGGAAGAGCTGAACGCTACGGTGCAGCTCGTGATCTCGACCCCGGATCTGATGGCAGAGGATCGCACCTACGATCTCAGGGAGGCTGACGATCGCGAGCGACTCAAGGTGCTGCTGGCCGAGATGCAGGAGGAAGGACGACGACGAGAGGGGCACCTGGATCCGAGCCACCTGCTCCTGCGGGGATACCTGGAAGGCTATGACCGCGTCCAGCAGTTCCTGGGTGAGGCGGCCAGTCGGCTCGTCTTCGACCAGGATACCCTGGGCGAACACCAGCAATATGTGGGCTCTGAAGGGCAGGCGGTTTATCTGCGGGACATGGAACTGCACTACCCCGTAGCCTGGCTGGGGGAATCGATAGAACTCGCCGACTGCCAGGGGATCGACTCCCCCAATCCTCTCCACTTTGCCCTCCTCCAGCAGTATTTGCTGAAAAGCCATTTTATTCTGTACGTCATCAGCAGTCGGGCCGGGTTGCGGGAAGCCGACTTTCGACTCCTGGACTTCATCCGCACCCTCAGGATGTTTCCCCAAACCTTCTTTGTCCTGAATGCCGATCTCGACGACCATCCGCACCTGGAGGATCTGGAACGACTGGCGGCCCGGGTCCGCAGCGAACTCTCATGGGTAGTTCCCGAGCCGCGCTTTTTTGTCTTTTCGGCTCTCCACCTCCTGCTCGGGCAACTCAAGGGATCGGCTTCAGAGCGTGAGCGGCGCCACCTGCGGTTATGGAAAGAGGATACCCCCCTGGTGAAAGCCAGTGAAGCAGGGTTCAGCGCCTTTCGTGAATCATTGAGCAGGGAAGTCTGCGACCAACGCTTCCGGGTGCTCTGTGGCAGTGGGCTCAGCCGCCTCGGGATGATTGCCAACAGTGTCATGCACACGGTCGCCGCGCAGAGCCAGTTGCTGGAGCAGAGCCGGGAGACGGTCCGGCACACGGCGGAAGAGCTTGACGCCCAAAAGGCCAGGCTGTGGGGAGCCTTCGAGACCCTCAAGAATGCGATCCTGGGCTTGAGGATCTCCTTGCACCACGAAATTGACCAGGCGGTGGATGCCTTCTTTGACCCCGGGCAGAGCCGCATCGTCAAAGAAACCCTCGAGACGGTCACGCAATACCCGGTTGAGTTCAACGGGGCTCATGGCCAGTTGGACTACCGTTGGCTCTTCCAGCAGTTCCATCGTCTCTATCGGGAATTCCGGCAGTCCCTGGCACGCTTTCTGGTGGAAAAAGTGAACCTGCAGGTCATCGAATTTGCCAAGAAGGAGGAAACCCTCCTGTGCGAACGGCTTAGGGGTGGGGGCGAGTCGTTCTGGACCCTCTTTGCCGCGGCCCTCGACGATTATCACCGCGAAACGGGGTTCTTTGACAGCGGCTGCGACGCCGCCCTCGAACCGCCGAAAGGCGCCTGGGAGGTGGGGAACCTGGCGGTGCCGCCCTCTTTCAGTGCCTTTCTGGAGCAGGGGGCGAGCGGCCGCGGGCTGCTCCTGATGAAACTGGGGTTGGCAAGCTTCACCCGCCTGCTGGGCGATTTCCGCGCTCACCTGGGAAAGACCCGGGACTTGTTGTTCGGCAGCAAGCGGCAGGAAGGCATGATCGAGGAGGCCACCAGGCTCCTCAAGAAGGAAGCTACCACCGAGCTCCTTCAGGCCTTCAAGGAGTACCGGCAGCGTTTCAAGTCCGACTATCTCTTCCGGATTGCCGATGAGGAAACCGGTCGGCTGCTTCGGGAATTCGAGGTCAGGGCGCAAATGGCCCAGGTCGATCTGAGTGATCTGCTCAAGCGGGGGCAAACGGTGGAAACCGAACGGCAGTCAGTGCAGGAGAGTCTGACCCAGGCCCGCCGGATCACTCAGGCCATGCTCGACGAACTGGAGGCACTCCGAAGCACCTTTTTGCCCCTAGAGGCACCGGAAGAAACAGCAACCCGATCGAAAGGCATTTGATTCCATCCGGCAGTCACCCTGGCCAACCGCAGCGATTCCTGCCGGAGGTGGCTGGTTTTGAGCTATCGACGAAAAGCCTTCACCCCCCACAACTGGTCGCAAGGGCACACGAAGGGTCTCTCAGGCTTTTCTTCGGGTTTCTTCGTGTGCCTTCGTGGATGTGATTTTTGAGGGGAGTCGAAGGCCTGGGATTTAGAGATCATCCCCGGGAGGGAGACCCCCGCCCGCGGCAGGGCCTACTCTGGCTTCTTCCTCCATAGCTTCCTCGATCATGGCATCCATATCTTCTCCGCCAAGTTCATCGCCCATCTCCTGACCCATCTGTTTCATCCAGCGGATCATGCTCTTGGGATCATTCTCATCCAGGCCACCCAGGCGCGACGGATCGGCCAAACGCTCCATGCGCGTTTCTTCCGACAGGCGCACCCGCACCCGCGACGGAATACGATCCAGCAGCTCGCTGCCGCAGCGCTGACAGGTAGCCGTGACCTCCTGCGAGATGCGAAAGGTGATGACTTCGTTTTTCTTGCCGCACTCACGGCAGCGGTATTCATAGATGGGCATTGTCAGTGCCTCCGTTATTGAACGGTGATCAGGGGTCCGGGTTGAAGATTGCAGGGGCATCACCTTCCCGCCTGCTGGGCAAGGCGTCATCGGGAGCCGCCGGGTCGGGAAGGGAGGAACCATGCCAATCGTCACGAGAGTCGGTTGCGGTAGTCTTCGTACCCGAACTGGCGCACGATGCGAATCCGCTTCCGCATGTCCTGGATGGCGATGGACGGCAGGCCAACGCCGTTAAAAGTATTGTTCTTAACCATGGTGTAGTGGGCCATGTCGGTAAAAACCAGCCGCGAGCCCACCGCCAGAGGTTGCGCAAAGGAATAATCGCCGAAAACGTCTCCCGCCAGGCAGGTGAGGCCGCCCAGGCGATAGGAGTGGGCCAGTTCCCCCCAGCTGCCCGCCCCTTCGATTTCAGGGCGGTACGGCATTTCGATGACGTCGGGGGTATGAGCTGCGGCCGAAGCGTCCAGGATCGCGAGGTCCTTTTGATTGTGAAGGACGTCCAGGACCGAGGCCACCAGCACCCCGGCATTGAGCACCACGGCTTCGCCCGGTTCGAGATAGACCTCTACCGGGTAGCGTTGCTTAAAATCGTTGATGAGCTCACACAGGAGGTCGACGCGATAGTCCGGCCGCGTGATGTGGTGTCCTCCCCCGAAATTGACCCATTGCATCCTCGGGATGAACTCACCGAATTTGTCTTCAAAGGCTTTGAGGGTCCGTGCCAGGGAATCGGCGTTCAGTTCGCAAAGGGTGTGAAAATGCAGGCCGGTGATCCCGTCAAGCTCGTTTTCGAGGAAATTCTGACGGGTTACGCCGAGCCGCGAAAACGGGGCACAGGGATCGTACAGGGCAACCGCGACTTCAGAGTGTTCAGGGTTCACTCGAATCCCGCAGGCGACCGATTTTCCGGCAGCGGCCAGGCGAGGCTTGAATCGCTGCCATTGGGAGAAGGAATTGAAGACGAGATGGTGGCTGTAGCTGAGCAGTTCACTAAATTCGGTTTCCCGGTAGGCGGGGGCAAAGACGTGTACCTTTCCGCCGAATTCTTCATACCCCAGGCGGGCTTCGTGAAGGGAACTGGCGGCGACTCCCCGGAGATACTCCCTGATCAGAGGGAACACCCCGAACATGGCAAAACCCTTGAGCGCCAGGATGATTCTACAGCCCGTGCGCTGCTGGACGTCGTCCAGGACCGCGAGGTTTTGCAGCAGCCGTGCTTCGTCGAGCACATAGCAGGGAGTGGGCACATTGTCTAAATCAAACATGGAACTACCGCCTCAGCAACAGGAAACGCCTGCTTTGCGTGACTTCCGAAATCTTCGTGTGACTTGGTGGATGAAGAAATGGTCCGAAACCGTGCAACTAGTTCGCAGATGGCCCCTAATCAAGAAAGACCTCCTTCCATGGCAGGCCGTAGCGCCCGATCTCGGCCATGAACGGGGTCGGATCGAGCTGTTCCACATTGAAGACCCCGGCGCCCGCCCAGGTGCCGTTCAGCACCAGGGCGGCCCCGAGGACGGGCGGCACCCCAGCCGTGTACGATACCGCGTTGGCGCGGACTTCCCGGTAGCAGGCGGCGTGATCGCAAATGTTGTAAACGAAGTATTTATGGACTTTGCCCGCTTTGCGGCCTTCGATGAGGCAGCCGATGCAGGTTTTGCCGGTATAGGTCGCTCCCAGGGCGGACGGTTCCGGCAGGAGCGCCTTCAGGAACTGGAGCGGGACGATCTCGACGCCTTGATAGGTGACCGGATCGATCCGCGTCATGCCCACGTTTTCGAGGACTCGCAGGTGGGTCAGGTATTCCTGGGAAAAGGTCATCCAGAACCGGATCCGCTTGATGCCCGGGATGTGCTTCACCAATGATTCCAGCTCTTCATGATACATCAGGTAGGATTCCCGGGGGCCGATCTCCGGATAGTCGACGGGCTTGTGGACCGACAGGGGTTCGGTTTCGAGCCACTGCCCGTTTTCGTAATGACGGCCGCGTGCGGTCACTTCCCGCAGGTTGATTTCGGGGTTGAAGTTGGTAGCGAAGGCAAAGCCGTGCTGCCCGGCGTTGCAGTCCACAATGTCCACGAAATCGATCTCGTCGAAATGGTGCTTGAGGGCGTGGGCGAGGTAGATGTTGGTAACCCCCGGGTCAAACCCGCAGCCCAGCAGTGCCATGAGGCCACTCCCGGCGAAGCGTTCCTGATACTCCCACTGCCAGGTGTAGGAATAGCGGGCTTCGTCCAGAGGTTCATAGCAGGCGGTATCGATATAGGGAACGCCGGTCTCCAGGCAGGCCTCCATAATGCTCAGGTCCTGGTAGGGCAGGGCCACATTGATGAGCACATCCGGGTGAACCTTGTTGATCAGGGCGACCATTTCCCCGACGTTGTCGGCGTCAACTTGAGCGGTCTGGATGGGCCGGGTGAGCTGCTTTCTGATCGCGTCGCACTTTGCGAGGGTGCGGCTCGCCAGGACAATCTCACTGAAAACCTCCGGGAATTGGGCGCATTTGTGGGTCACTACCCCACCCACGCCTCCGGCGCCGACGATCAGCACTCTGCTCATGCCATCCTCCTTATTTGCGAGTAGCTCCTGGACGAAGGGTTTCATATAAAATTAATGGAGAAAATGTCAATCGCTTCGCCACCGTGGTGAGGTGTTCCCGCCTGGGCCGGTTGCCTGGCGCACCGCGGCCGCCCCGCCAGGAGCCTCCGGAACCCTTGCGGACATGGGTCCTACGCCATGGTCCCGGTTGCCTGGACCGGGCGGCTGCCGCCTGGTGCGCCGGCCCCCGCAACCTGCATCAGGTCGTCGGTCAGGATTTCAGTGAAGGTCTCATAAGCCTGATACAGGTAAGGCGGCAGATTGAACATCCCGCGGGCGATTTCCGGGGAGAAATAGCGCAGCGGGAGGGGAGTCGCTTCGGCCCGCTGAACCAGGGCCGCCAGGGCCCAGTTGGGGTCCCGCGAGGCCAGCACATGCGCATCCGGCCGGTGAAAGCAGTGCAGGGTATAGGGGTAGGCGCAGACCACCGGAAAGACACTCTTGAGGGTGTTGGTGATCCGGGCATGGATGGCGGTGTCCTCGGGGCTGATTCCCTGAGCCTGGACGGTAACCGTTCCCTGTGGACCCAGGCGCCGGTTGACAGCCTGGTAAAATTCCCTGGTGAAAAGCAGAGAAGCGGGGCTGCTGTCAAATGGGTCGCTGAGATCGAGGATGATACAGTCGAACCGTTCGGAGCTCTGTTCCAGGTAGTGACGACCGTCTTCGATGATCAGCTCGAGCCGGGGGTCGTCGAACCTGCCCTCGTGCCACTGAGTGGCATAGCGTTTACAAATTTCAATCAGTTCACCATCGATATCCACCATCACCACCCGCTCGATCCCCGGATGGCGAAAGATCTCCCGCAGGCTCGCGCCGGTAGCACCTCCTACCACCAGAACCGCCCGGGGTGCCGGATGGCTGAAAAGCGCCGGGTGAACCAGCATCTCATGGTAGATGAATTCATCGTTGGCAGAGGACTGGCAGATGCCGTCGAGGAAAAGCATGCGCCCATGCACGAGACTGTCAACCAGAACAATCTTTTGATACCGAGACTGCCCGTTGAAGACAACCCGGTCACAGAGGTAACGTATTTCGAGGCCGGACCCGATCGACTCGCTGAACCAGCGGAGGGATGGTGGTCTCTGTCTGGTCATGATTTCCTCCTCATAACTGCTCCACAGATTAGAGTGACCATTAGTCGCGGGCATGGCGGATGAAAATCGGACACCCATTTGTGTGGCGCGGTTCTCATGAGGCACACGGCAACTGATGTGCCAGAAGGGCGCAGGGCACCGAATCGACCGTGTCGCCCGGGAACTGAATTCCTGCCAACCCGACCGGCAGTGAGTACCCCCTTCTGTCCCCCGTGCCTTGAATAACCCCAGAAGCGATGTCGTGACAAGCAAAAGATTGACGGGCAAAAAGCGCAGAAAGCCGAAGAAGGGTTTGCCTTGGCCCGCAATGCGATTTACACTTCCGCGCTCATCGGGGTGAGGGGATGCTCCTCCCGGCCCGGAACCCAAAACCGGTTCCTTCCCGCTGGGCCATTGCCAGCGACTGTAAACGGATTATGAAGGATGGGTGAGTTCAATCTCAAGGTATTGCTCCTGCTGTCCTGCGGCCATATGGTGGTCGACACCTACCAGGGGGCGCTTCCGGTGATCCTGCCCTTCATCAAGGAGAACCTGGGGCTTTCGTACACCGTCACGGGGGCCATCCTCATTGTCAGCAACCTTGCGTCCTCGATTGTTCAGCCCCTCTTCGGGTTTCTCTCCGACAAGAAGGAAAAGGCCTTCCTGCTGCCAGTGGGAGTGTTCCTCGCAGGGCTGGGGTTTGCCCTGGTGCCGGTCACCCGGAGCTACCTCCTGATCTTGCTGCTGGTGGGCGTGAGCGGCCTGGGGGTGGCCTCCTATCATCCCGAAGGCTTCAAAACCGCCCGGTTCTTTACAGGCGACAAGATGGCCACGGGGATGTCGGTCTTCTCGGTGGGCGGCAACGCCGGCATGGCTCTCGGCCCCATTCTGGCACTTTCCCTGGTGCACTTCTGCGGGTTCGAGGCGCTGCCGTGGATGGTGCTTCCCGCGCTGGTCTTCACGGTGGTGATCATCGCTCTGCGCAGGACCATCGCGATTCCGCAAGCGCGCTCGCCCGCGACCCGACCGGCGGCTTCGCAGTTGCCGCACAAGGCATATCAGGCGCTTTGCATGCTCATCGGGGTGATCGTCATGCGGACCTGGATGCACATCGGACTGATCACCTATATCCCCTTTTATCATATCAACTATCTTCAGGGGGACCCCGTGCTGGCCGGAAAGATCGTCAGTCTGTTTCTCCTCGGCGGGGCGGTGGGAACCCTGCTGGGGGCTCCCCTTGCCGACCGCTGGGGGCATCGCCTCTGGGTGAGGTTTTCCATGATCGGGAGCGCGCTGCTGTTCCCGCTCATTTTCTATTGCGAAGGCTTCTTCCTGCTGATCACGGCGACCGTCATCGGGATGCTTCTCATCTCCTCCTTTTCCGTGACCGTCATTATGGGACAAGACCTCCTGCCGGGCCATCTGGGTGTTGCTTCCGGGTTGATGGTGGGGTTTGCCATTGGCGCTGGGGGCATCGGGGTAACCCTCCTGGGCGTCGTTGCCGACCACTACGGCGTGCCCTTTGCTTTGAAGACCATCGGCATCCTGCCTGTGATCGGCTTTCTCTTCAGCCTTTTGTTGCGATATCCGGTTGGCACAAACCGATGAGCTGCGAGGTGCCGCGATGACGGTTCCTGATGGGCCACTCGGGGTTTCGCCCATGAAGATTCAAGTAGTTTCCTCACGGCCGTTGTGCTATGAGGATAACCGACTTCAGCCCGGGTGCTGAACAGAACTTCTTTTGGGAGGTTAGCATGAAACGAGCGCTTCTGACAGTACTGCTGCTGCTGGTCCTTAGCCCGCCGCTCCAAGCGGCGGATGTCTCCAAGAAGGTGCGAGAACTGCCGATCATCAAGAGCCTGTTCGGGACGGAAGTTCAGGTGGTGGAAGCCAATGACCTGGGAAGCATCTACGAGGTGGTGGCCGCCATGCCCGGACGGGATAAGCAAATCCTGTACGTGACCAAGGATGGTCGCTACCTTGTCTCAGGCGGCAATCTCATCAACAAGGACAAGATGAATCTTACCAAGGAACGGTTCGATCAGGTCAACAAGGTGGATGTATCGAAACTGCCCCTCCAGGATGCGATCACGATCACCCGGGGAAACGGCGCCAAGAAGCTCTACCTGTTTACGGACCTCGACTGTCCCTACTGTCGTAAGAGCTACGAATGGCTGAAGACCCAGAGCGATTACACTCTCTATGTTTTTCTCTATCCTCTTCCCATGCATCCCCAAGCCGGGGAAAAGAGTGTCAAGATTCTGTGCAATCAGGACCGCGCAGCGGCTTTCGACGTCGGTCACGGTGATCAGGGCCCCCCCGGTGAGAAATGTGAGGCAGGTGAGCAACTGCTGCAGAAACATAAGGCCACTGCCGACGCCATGGGAGTCAACGCGACTCCCCTGTTCATCCTGGACAGCGGGGTGAAGATGGGGGGGTTCAATCAGAAGGCGCTGGAGGCCTATTTGAAGAAATGAGGAGGCTCTTCCGGCCAAGGCCTGGCAAGCCTGCCACAACGGCAGGCGATATCGGTGAAGGTTGAAAGCTTGCTTTTACCGCACAGATGCAGAGGACGCAGAGTCTTATGCCAAGGGCTTCTTCCGGGATCTCCCCGTGAGGCAAAAATGATAACTTCTTAAGCTAAACGAGTATAGTATAAAAAAAGAAAATTCTCGAACGAAACGAGGATAACAGGTGCGGACTCGCTCCGGCCTCAAGTGATTCCCGTCAGGAATGCTCTCACCGCGGCGACCGCCTCGCATTCGTCGACGGTGAGCACCCGCCGATTCTGGACCACCTGCCGGCCGTTCACCCACACGTGGCGGACGTCACTCCCTTTCACTGCGTAGACGAGATGGGAAATGGGGTTGTAGAGGGGGGTGAGATGGGGTTGATCAAGATCGATGGCGACGAGGTCGGCCTTTCTGCCCACCTCCAGGCTCCCGATTTGGTCCTGCCAGCCGAGCGCGGCGGCGCCGTCCCGCGTGGCCATCCGCAGCACCTGCGGTGCCGGGCAGACGGTCGGGTCACGCTGGACCACTTTATGAAGCTTGGCAGCCTTGTCCATCTCGGAGAAAAGATCGAGATTGTTGTTGCTGGCGCAGCCGTCGGTTCCCAGGCCGATTATGATCCCAGCCGCGAGCAGCGCGGGAATGGGGGCCACGCCTGAGGCCAGTTTCATGTTGCTTTCGGGGTTATGGGAAAGCTTGACCCCACGGCCTGCCAGCACTTCCATTTCTTCTGACTCCAACCACACTCCATGAGCGCAGAGAGTATCGCCGTCGAGAACCCCCAAGCGATCCAGGTAGAATACCGGCCGCTCCCCGTGTTGCTGAAGGATGGCTTCGACCTCGGCCGCCGTTTCCGAAAGATGGGTCTGAAACAGAATGCCGCGCTCCCGGCAGAGTCCCTTGGCCCATTGCAGCGTCTCGGCGTGGCAGGTGGTGGGCGTGTGGCAGAAGATCGAAGGGCGGAGACGGTCGGCATCCTGGTGAAAGATGTCGAGAAAGGCTTCCACCCGCTCGCGGGAGCGGGCCGGGTCGGGCTGATCGGGAGTGGGAAAATCGAGCACACCCTGGCCCAGGACCGCCCGCATGCCGCTCTCCAACACCGCCTGGGCTGCGGCCTCTTCAAAGAAGTAGCCGTCGCAGAAGGTGGTGATCCCGTTTTTCAACATCTCCACGCAGGCCAGCAGGGTTCCCCGGTAGACCATTGCCGGATTCACATGGGCCGCTTCCGCTGGAAAGATGACTTCGTGGAGCCACCGGGCCAGCGGCAGATCGTCGCCCAGCCCCCGAAAGCAGGTCATGGCGGCGTGGGTGTGGGTGTTGACCAACCCGGGAAGTACCAGAAAGCCGGAGAGATCCGTTTCGCGGCGGCCGCAGAAATCGGTTCGAAGCAGGTGGGTCGGACCGATCCCAACCACCTCCGACCCGTCGATGGCGATGGCTCCCGACGGCAGGCAGCTCATGGTCTCATCCCCGGTAACCAGCCACTCGATATTGGTCAGCAGCAGATCGACCTCACGGCAGCCCGGCTTTCCTTCTGCATTCAGGGATGACCTACCTCCTTCAGGATTTGATGGTGCGGGCGAATGTGCGGACACGCTGCATCACCTCGTCACGATCCATGGTGAGCAACCTTCGGTCTTCCATCACCAGACGGCCGTGGATGATGCTGTGGCGCACATCGGAACCGCGGGCGGCGTAAACCAGGTGGCTTTTAGGTTCATAAACCGGGGTCAGATGGGGCTGTCCGAAGTCCACCACGATGAGGTCGGCCAGCCTGCCGGGTGAGAGTTCACCGATTTTGCCCTCCCAGCCGAGGGCCTTGGCACCGTTGCGGGTGGCCATGCGGAGCACGGTTGCGGCGGGGAGCACCGTCGGGTCGAGGGTTGCCGCCTTGTGGAGCTTGGCGCAGGTGTCCATCTCCCCGAAGAGGTCGAGATCGTTGTTGCTGGCACAACCATCGGTTCCGAGCGCCACGTTCACCCCCATTGCCAGCAGTCGGGTAACCGGCGCAATGCCGGATGCGAGCTTCATGTTGCTCTCCGGATTGTGCACCACCTGGACGCCCCGTTGGGCCAGCAGCTCCAGGTCCTGGTCGTCGAGGGCCACGCAATGGTCGGCGATCAGGCGCGGGCTGAGCATCCCGAGGCGTTCCAGGTGCGCCACCGGGCGGTGTCCGTAGCGCTGGATGATTTCCTCCACCTCGGCTTGGTTTTCAGACACGTGCGTGATGAGCGGCACCTCGCAGCGCTCCGCCAATTCGAAGCAGCGCTGCAGCATAAGCGGCGAACAGGTGTAGAGGGCGTGCGGTTCCACGGCGATGCGCACGAGAGGATCGTCGCGCCACCGGTGGATCAGGGATTCCGTGAATTCGAGGCCGTTTTCGATGGGGCCATAGTGGGGTGAAGGAAAATCGTAGAGCACCTCGCCGACCAGGGCGCGCATGCCGGCGTCGCGGGCGGCTTCCGCCACTTTGTGTTCGAACAGATACATGTCGCAAAAGGTGGTTGTGCCGGACAGGATCATTTCGGCACAGGCGAGCATGGTGCCCCAGTAAATCCACTCTTCGGTGAGCCGCCGTTCGGCGGGAAAGATATGCTGATGCAACCATTCCATCAGGGGGAGGTCGTCGGCGAGGCCGCGAAAGATGGTCATGGCAGCGTGGGTGTGGGCATTGACCAAGCCGGGCATCACCACACAGCCGGTTACGTCCAGGGTTTTGGCGGCACGGAAAGCCGTCTGCACGGATTCTCTGGGGCCGACCGCGACGATTTGCCCGTTGCGCACCGCTACCCCGCCCGGGTCAAAGCGCTGATCCCGGTCGTCCAGCGTCAACACCAGACCGTTGAGGAGCAGGAGATCCGCAGTTGTGGATTCCGATTCATTCGAACGCACCATGTCTTCTCTCGATCCTTACAGATGTTCCAGGAGCCTGGTGACCAGGCCCATGAGCTTTGGCCCGGCCTGCTCTGCCGTGGCCACGATGTCTTCGAGAACTGCCGGCTGGTAGCAATCGGGCAGATTGACGTTGGTGATCACCGCGAACCCCAGGACCTCCAAGCCACAGTGGACGGCGGTGATCACTTCCATAACCACCGACATGCCCACCGCATCCGCCCCGATAGCCCGGAGGAAGCGGGTTTCGGCGGCAGTTTCCAGGCTTGGGCCGAGCAGCCCGACATAGACTCCCCGATGGAGCGTGAGCTTCTCGGCGAGCGCGGTCCTCACCGCCAGGTCCTGCAGTTGCTGGCGATAGGGTTCGGCCATGTCCGGAAAGCGTGGCCCCCACGTATCCAGGTTGGGGCCGCGCAGGGGGTTGTGGCCGGTGAGGTTGATGTGGTCGGTGATCAGCATCAGCTCCCCGGCGCGGAACTGAGGGTTGAGCCCGCCGGCCGCGGCGGAAATGATCAACCTGCCCACTCCGAGCGCCTTCATCACCCGGATCGGAAAGGAGATCTGCTGCGCCGTATAGCCTTCAAAAAGATGGAACCGCCCCTGCATGGAGATCACCGGCTTCCCGCGCCACCGCCCGCAGAGCAGGCGACTTTCATGGCTGGGTGAGGTCGATACCGGAAAGTGAGGGATCTCTTTATAGGGAATGAGCGCATCAAGTTCCATGGCTTCGGCGACCCCACCGAGGCCTGTCCCGAGAATCAAACCGATCTCGGGCGGGCACCCCATCCTGGACCGAATGAAGTCGGTCGCCTCCTCAAGCTGTTTGCAGAAATCGTCCATCGTCACTCCTCAAAGAACACTCAGCACTGCCAGTTGTTTCAGGTTGTATCACAGGCTGGCTCACACTTCCTGAATCAGTGCCCCGGGGCTTGCCAGGAAGAGCCCCCGGGTGAGAAATCCCTGGCAGGAGGGTCTTATACCATGAAGCGGGAGGACCTATTGAAGAGATTTTCCCTGGCGCGGTTTGATCCATCCCGCATATCCTTCGCCTCACTCAGGAAACGTTTGAGGGTGGCGATGCGGGGCGGTCAGGGGAGAAGCTGGCCCAGGCAATACCTGAAATGGTGAAGGATGGAAGCCTGCAGAGCCGCCTTGGTGCTGGCCAACTTCGGAAAGCGCGCGTTTTTCATGACAGGAATGGTCCCTCTTTTCGGAAGTACTTCTTCAAGGTGAGGGTGTTGTATTCACTGCCTCTGGTATAAAAGACTTCATCCATGATCGTTCGCATCAGGTACAGGCCGTAGCCGCCGTCAGGGTGCTCCCTAAAATTCGGTGGAGGGACCTTGTCGAGGTCAAACCCGGCCCCCTGATCCTTCACCTCGACGACCAGTCGGTCTTCGTAGAGTTCAAAGCGGACGATTATCCTGGCGTTGGCGTCTCCTGTCCGGCTATGACGCATTGCATTGGTGCATGCTTCGCTCACCGCCAGTTCGACGTTGTCCACGAGGTCCTGGTCCAGGTCTGAGGCTGAGAGGGTTGTGCAGATGAGCCGCGACATTTCCGTTGCCAGACGCAAAAGATCCAGCCTTTGCGCACATTGCAGGACAACCTCAACAGTGGGCCTGATCATGTCGAGAGCTTCCTCTAGGCGTTTCAAGAACTGTCAACAGCAGTGTCGGCACTGTCGAAAATCTCGAAAATCTGATGCAGGCGAATGAGCTCAAATACCGCGCGCACCCGGTCCTGCAGTGCGGCAAGCCGCATATCCCCTGCCCCCTTGTTCAACGAACGCAGGCAAGCCACGAGACTGCCCAGACCCGAACTGTCCACAAAATCGATCCCGGCCATGTCTATGACCAGATGGAGTTGGCCGTTTCTGGCGCAGGCTTTCACCCTGTCCTTCAGTTCCGGCGCCGAAACGGAGTCCAGACGGCCAGTCAGCTTCAAGACTGTTACTTCACCAATACGCTCTTCACTGATTTCCATGGTGCTCACTCCGGAACCGGATTGATTGAATATGGAACCCTTTGTCGGCAATGCAAGGAATGTTGATCGGAGTGAAAGGCCGTTACCCTGCGCATGACTCCTTCCTGCTTACCGACTCGGGTTCCGTCCGCCCATGACGTCGACCCGCCGAACAATGCCCAGGGGCCTGCCAGGAAAAGCCCCTGAGGTGAGATGTCATTGCCAGGGGCATTTTATACCATGAAGAGGGAAGACCTATTGAAGAGAATTTCCCTCGCTTCGGCCACCCGTGCCTCGGTGGTCCTCGAATCTCAAACCTGGACCTCGAAAGGGCGGATTGACTCTCTGATCTTTCAAGGCACAGTCGTGTCATGATGGAAGAGCAGGTCGAAAGATGCGACCAACCGCCACCGCTTCTGCAAAAAAGAGGGCGCCCACGGCTGGGCGCCCTCGATGAAGCTGAGATCGAACGATACTACCAGGAGTCGATTACCCCCCCTGACCGTTGCGATGCTGATTGGCCAGCCGCTGCTGGCGCATGATGTGGCGCTGCGCTCCCTTCCACAGGGCCACGTTGTCCGCGTCGCGCAGGGAGAGGGTGTCATCGGCAGGTGATAAGAATGTAATGAAGCGAGATGGCGGCTCGTGCCCCTCGATTCCTCGTGGCAAACGTTACCAGTGGGCGAAACCCATCAGCCGACGGTATCTTTATCGAGCCTTGCAGGTATTACTGATTGGCTCCCTGGCCCCTGCCGTAACCCGCACCTTGGCCCTTTCCCGGTCCCCTGCCTTTGTTCGCGCAGAATTCGTCTTTGGTCAGGGCGCCATCGCCGTCGGCATCCATGGTTTTGAACCTCTGCTCCGCATCACCCCGGTAATGGGGAGCGGCCATGAACTCTTCTTTGGTGACCTGTCCATCCTTGCTGGTGTCCAGGGAATCAAAACGGTCTTGACAGCCCAGCTTAGGAGTTCCCTGGGCACCCTTCCCCTGACCGCCGCCCTGGGCAAAAGCCAGTCCCGCAACGAAAAACACCATCACCAATCCAACCATCACCACCAGCTTAACATGTTTCATTTTTTCTCCTTCTTGATTCAATGGTTTCGATAAGCCGATATCCCAACCTCAGTTCGGTGCCCTGGAGTTCAGCGATTTTTCCAAGCACCTGAGTTTATAGTCGGAGGAAGAAGGCAATGGGTTACAAACAGAATTTTTCAGAAGGTATGGCTGATTTTGTCGCTAATCGAATTATCCATTGAGCTCCAGGTTATCTCTGATATTTCCGGATGCATCCGAAATCCCGCGGGCCAAGGCAAAAAAGCTGTGCCGAATCCGGTAAGTCAGCGTATACCAGCCGAGGGGTCAACTACCGCTACCACCAGCACCGCTACCACCGCCACCACCACCAGCACCGCCACCAGCACCGCTACCACCAGCACCGCCACCACCTCCGCCACTGCCACCACCGCCACCACCACCAGCACCGCCACCGCCGCCGCCACCGCCAGCACCGCCACCGCCGCCGCCGCCACCGCCGCCACCACCAGCACCACCGCCGCCGCCACCACCAGCACCACCGCCGCCGCCACCGCCAGCACCGCCACCGCCAGCACCACCACTGGTACTGCCGCTGCCGCTGCCGCCACTGCGACCGGTTCCTGATTGGCCATGGCCCATCTGTGGACCGTATCTGCCGGCGTCTTGCGGGCTGATCCCGAGGCGTTCCGAGATCTCTCTTGCTTCCAGATGATCCTTGATTCCGGCTGTTGTCACGCGAGTAATCTGCTCTTCGTCCATCCCCTTTCGCTTGGCTGCAGCCATGATGCGGGCGAATTCCTGCTGCTCGGAAGCGAAATAGCCATAACGCATGCCGGTAACGACGATCTCTTGGGCGAAGTTTGGATCAAACTGCAACTGCCGCAGAGCAGCGAAGACTTCCACCCCTCTGGTCACAACAGGGATGGAAGCGGGCGGAGCACTCTCCAGGAGGCTCTTCACATCGTCCCGAGAGAGGCCGCAGTAGAGACATTCGGCGAGTCGCACGAAATACTCGGGAGGTATCGAAACCGGTTGGCCGTGTTTTTTCAGGTAATCATCAAGCAGGGACCGGATGGTAAGGTAATCTTCAAGTCTCCTCTTCACGGCTGCCTCCACGGATGGGGCGGGGACCCCCTTGAGCATGCCTTCCTCGATCTTACTGGTCATGGGCTGGAGTGGCAGGGATGCTCTTTGTGCCTCGACGAGGACTGCGATCAACGAGGCCATATTCCTCGGTTCGAAGCGTCTTTCATACCCGAGGATGAGGAGATCATTGAGGGTGGCTTCCGGCACACCCAGGCTCTTTGCCTCGGCGATGATCGCAGAAAGTTCGCTCGGACCATCGAGGGCGAGTGCACTCCCGCTCAGGTTGCAGAGCAGGAAAAGAAGCACCGGCAAATGAGAAAGAACGGTAGTTCTAAATAGCGGCTTCATGAATGTTTCCCACGACCAGCATATTGTTACGGTTTCCGAATCCATCGTCCTGATAGAACTCACCGTGAGGATCCAGCACCAGGGTGGTCCCGTCAACCAGGAAGGCGTACTCATAGTGCCCGGCAGGAAGCTGGAGTACGATCGTCCAGGTGGCTTCACCAGATCTTTGCAGCTCGTCTGCCCGAGGGCTCCAGCCGTTAAAGGACCCGACCAAATGGACGCTCCTCGCCTCCGGCATCTTGAGCTGAAAGGTCACGGACCTTCCCGTGTCGGTCAAGAGGGCACGGACAGGGGGCTGACCCTGGTCTCTCGGCAGGCCTGCGGTATAAAGCCCATAGAAGCCAAGCAGGAGCACCATTGCAACGGGAACCAGCTTCAAAGGGGTGATCCTCACCGTATGCTGTGATTTTGCCCATCGGTACAGGCGAAACCACCAGGGAGCTTTCTCTGATTGCACCCGATTCATGACGGACGGGAGGAAATCTGAAGGAACCGTGGGATAGTCCAGGTGTTCTAACCTGCCTTCAATCAGGCTCAGCAGTTCATCCTCATCGGCGCCACCGTGACCACGGCCATCGGGAGTCTCCTCTCGGGCTTTAAGGATGACTTCTTCTCGTCGCTGGGCATCCCTGTCAGCGCCTGCAAGATCAGGTGATTTGCTAATTCTTTCCACCATTCTCTCCCACCAATAGGTCACGAAGCTTCTTCAACCCTCTTGAGATGCGCATCCTCACCCCGCTTTCCGTAAGCCCCAACGCTGCGGCAATTTCTTCCACCGGTACCTCCTCGTGGTATCGCAAGATCAACGCTTCCCGGTGATCCAGCGAGAGTTGCTCCAGAGCATGATGAAGTCGCTTCATATCCAGCCTGGCACACATCCGTTCTTCCTGTTGGCCCGGATAGTCTAACCCGGAGATGGGCTCGCAATCCTCGATGGGAACATTTCTGGCCGACTTATTTCGGCGCAGGAAATTGCGCGAGAGGTTCAGCCCAATTGTATAGAGCCAGGGAAAGAATCTCTGCCCCTCGCGAAAGCGGTACAATTGCTTATAGGCCTTAAAGAACACCTCCTGAGCGAGGTCCACGGCATCTTCATGGGAGCGGGTCATGCGGTACATCAGATTGAATATGGGCTGCTGGTAACGCGCTACTAAGACGGCATAGGCATTGATATTTCCATCCAGCACCGCCGAAATCACTTCCTGATCGCTGCGTTGATCCATCAACTGACTCTGCTCTTGGAGGCATGGCCACCGCCCCTCACTTCATATACCCTCAACTGACGATTTCCATCACCGCTCATTCTACAAGAAGGACGGAATTTCTCTTACCAAAGTCATCGTCATCAAAGAGCATCGCACCAGGGTCCAGATGCCAGGCTTGGCCGTCAACCAAAAAGGCATACAGGTACCGCCCCGGAGGGAGAGAGATCTGAAACGACCAAATCCCTCCGGTCCTGACCATGGGCCGAGGTGTCCATCGCGTGAAGTTGGCCACGATGGCGACATTCTTGGCTGCCGGATGCTCGTATCGAAAGTTAATAAATATTTTTTCAGGTTTTTCCGGGATAGGTTGCCGCAGCTGAGAGCACCCGCTTGCGGACACGATAAGGCAAAGAACCGTGAGCAGCATCATAGGGTGACGACTGGAAAGCAACGAGCACCCTGCAGGGGATTTAGCGACTGCGTCCATAATGATTCATTTCTCAGCCGTGGATCTTCCGCTGGGGAAGCGAAAGAGTGCCCATTCCTCCATCAGCTCCCATCGCGCAGACCGAATAAAGCGAAATCGTGTCATCAGGACGATATGTGCCTTCCAGCCCATGAGGGGGAGGGCAGAAGGCAGGTACCATACCAACCTCAGGCAGCATAACAAAACTCATCATACAGTCAACTCACCTGAGATGAAGAGAAGCGCCCGAGGTGGAATATGGAAGCATTCATGGCAAAATCCCAAATCGGTCACGAATGCGGACAAGCTCTGTACCCCCAAAATGAAACCCCCTTCCGGGAAGGGGGTTTCGTTAGGTTAGGTCGGAGTGAGGAAAATCCACGGCCTTGGTTTCTCATGGCCAAAGGCAATTCAGTAGAGTTCGCGAGCGACCTTACTTCCCTTTTGCCTTCCCTTTTGCCTTCTCCTGTTTTCCCTGCCACAGCGGTTTGCCATCATCATCGCGAAGAGTGATGGTGCCGTCTGCGGTGGTTATGGCTGACGCAATGTTACGCTCGATGCCATTCAGGCTCACCACATATCCGCTTACCGTGATTTCCTCTCCGACTGCCGGCCGATCTACCCCTTGCGCCTCCCAGTAACGAACGGGGCCTATTCCGTAGATGGTGACTTCTTCCTCAGCTGTGGTCAACACCAGGCCCTCCCCGGCGGTGAGATCCAACACGGTGCCCGTGTAAGTGAATGGCGAGGTAATTTGATGGATTGGACCGGTCCCATTGCTTGGCCCCTTGCCGTTTCCGGCAAAGCTCAGACCTGCCCCCAGGATGATCACCGCCAGAATGGTCACGATTCCTCTTAGTGCTCTTCTCATCTTCTCTGCTCCTTATAGGTGTAAGTGGTATTTGATCTGCTCAGTGCGTGCGCACACACTTACCTCCTATACACAAGCAGGCGAGAAAGCATCACCGCAACTTCAAGATTTTTTTCAAGAGTGGCAGTGAGAAGGAAATCGGTCTTGGTGCCTGGTGCCCGGAAAGGTCTTTATGGTGGAGGGTGCGCCGGCCGGGCCGCCGCGCCCGTGTTGCATTCACACCGGTGTTCGCGGCCCTCTGCGGATATGTTCAGCGGGTTCCCGTTGCCTGTTATTTTGCTGAACCGCTGGCTTTAACGTTAATGACGGTTATCGTTTGGCATCCAGAGTTTCCTGATACAAAAAGACAGGACTCAGAACCCTGCCTTTTTGTATTATGGCAACGAGTTTAAACGTTATTTCGTCCAGCGTTAACGATACTGTCTACTTTGCCCTCCCAGGAGGAACCTCAAAACCACTTCCGTCAGGAATACCGTCGCCGGAGTTTGGCGCGGGGCCGGGTTTATAGGATGTTCCAGTTATGATTTCCTGGAGAGAAAGTTCATCCATGACTTCGTCCCAACCACTACCGTCAGAAATGCCGTCACCGGAGTTGGGTGCAGGACCTGGAGCAGGAGTGGTTGTCGGACCGGGTGCTTGGACCGCTCCGTAATTGGCTGCAAAAGCCAAAGGCGTCAATAAAAACATTCCTGCGACCAAAACTACAATGAATTTTTTCATTTTTCACCTCCTTAGATTGATAGGGTCTATGTGCACAATACTTCAGAGGTAGTGAAAATGAGATTGAAACATCTTCTCTCTCCCCCAAAAAACCGGGGCGTGATCAATACCTCACACTTACCTTCGGCTTGAGCTTACCCCGCTTAAATCAACGAGTCTATCAGCGGGAACCGGTTTTATTTGTAGGACCACAGCTCATGGCGATATCAGTGTTTGTCCTACAGCTCGTTGCCGTCAGGTGGTTAGGCCGTTGCTGATGACATAATGAGTGAGTTCGGCATTGCTCTTCATCCCCATTTTCGCCAAAGCACGGCTCCGATTGGTGCTGATGGTCTTCACGCTCAGTGAGAGCGCCGCCGCGATTTCCGAAACCGTTTTTCCGGAGGCAATCATGAGCACTACCTGATATTCTCGGTCCGAGAGCAGTTCATGAATCGCTCTTTCCCGCTCGGGGTACAGGTAGGTGGCCAGTTTCTCGGCCAATGAAGCGGTGACGTACTTTCCTCCCTGGCACACCTTACGGATTGCAGCAACCAACTCTTCGGGAGCGCTAGCCTTGGTCAGGTACCCGGAGGCACCGGCCTTCAGAGTTCTAATGGCATATTGTTCCTCGGGATACATGCTCAACATCAGGATGGGCAAGTCAGCCTTTTCGGATTTCAGCTGCTTGAGTACATCCAGGCCGTTCATCATCGGCATGGCGATGTCCAACAGGAGAAGATCGTAATCGGCGTTGCGTGCCTGCGCCAGCGCCTCACACCCGTCCGATGCCTGCCCGGCAACGATCATGTCAGGTTCTGCTGAAAGGATTTGCTTCAGACCCTCGCGAACAACGGCGTGATCATCTGCTACCAGAATTCTGATCACCGGCCACCTCGCTAACGTCACTCTTGGGGAGCCGCACCCGTACCGTCGTGCCTTGGTTGACGGCTCCCAAAAACTCCACTGCACCCCCAAGAGAAAGGACTCGTTCCTTTATTCCCATCAGGCCGAATGATCTCGGATTCGAAATCTCTTCCTCTTTAATGCCTCTGCCGTCATCGGAAATCCTCAGTACCACCTCCTCAGGTGTTTCTTTGAGCATGATTGCCATCTTCGTTGCCTTGGCATGGCGGGCGATGTTGGTGCAGGTCTCCTGGAAAATTCTGAAAAGCGCTGTAGACCGGGTCTGATCCAAGACAATGTCTTCAGGCTTCGAGGCGAAGTCGTATTCTATCCCCGTCCGCTCTCGAAGCTGGGCTGCCTGCCACTCGATGGCCGCCGACAGACCCAGGTTGTCGAGCAATCCGGGCCGCAACTCGGAAGAGATCCTCTGGACCAGATGAACGTTGTCGTCAATCAGCTCCAACAGTTTCTTCGCGCGCTCCATCAACCATGGGTCATCCTCGGGCAAGCGTTGAATACAGCAGTGCAGCTCCATTTTCAGTCCCGTCAGGGCCTGTCCCAGTTCGTCGTGGATCTCTCGGGCGATGCGCGTCCGCTCTTGTTCCCTTGCAGATTCCAGGTATGAGGCGAGCTCTCGGAGCTGCCGGCGGGATTGCTTCAACTCTTCCTCGCGTTCTTTGCGCGCCGAAATGTTTTTGAAATGCTCAACAATCCCGACAAGCTCACCGTCACGCCCCCGAAAGGGGGTCGCCGTCACAATGCACGGAATATTGGGACCACGGTCCCGAACCTTTTCTGCATCGTATTCAACCCGCTCTTCTCCGCGAAGGATCCTGACCATCGGGCAGCCGGGAGTATGGCACAGCGGCCCTCGAAAAACCTCATAGCATTTCCTGTCCGCGCCCTCCTCCTTGCTGATCCCCGCCAGGACACAAAAAGTATTATTGGCTCGAAGCATGTTGAACTCCCTGTCAACCACCCGCATGCCGTCGGCCGAGGTCTCAAAGATCTGCGTGAGTTCGGCATTTGCCAGCCTCAGATTGGCCTGGGCCTCTCGCCAGGCATCAATCAGTCGTTGGCCGTAAATGCCGAAGGCTATGAACATGCCCACAATGATCAGCCGCATCCAGGCTTCATGGAAGCCGGGGGAAAATATGGCATCGAAAAAGTCATGGCCATGGAACACATACACATGCATGACGGACTCGATAAGCCAGAAAGCCGCTCCCAGAAGGATTCCAATAAGAATGAGCCGGCTACGCGCCAAGGCGACCATGGTCCCGATTTACCCTTTCATGGTTCAGAACAACGCCTTCTCTTCCTTCCTGGCCTTCGCTACGCACTCGGTGAACAGCTGCATTGCGTCGTCGATCCGCTGCCCGGTGATGGGAGATGCCTGGGGCGGCTGTTCCCCGCAACGGTGGGCGAGTTGTTCCAGCAGGCAGAGGGCCAGGACCAGGTGGTGTTCGGTGTGGAAGGCCCGGCTGCTGTTGCGGGTGAGGTATCCCCGGTAGAATTCTCCGGCATCCGGCCGTTTCGAATGCAGGTAACTCCACGCCAGGTAGGTGTAGGTCATGTAAAAGCGCGGCCGGGGTTCGATCCGCCAGCCAACAATGCCGTGGAGGGTCTCGGCATTCATCACCAGGTGCTCCGGGTGCAGCGCGGTGTGGCAAAGGTTGCTGCCGAATACGGGGATGTGCAGTGCGAAAAGGTTCTGAACCCGATCCCGATATTCCTCGAAGGGCGCATCCAGCCATAACCCGTGGCTCCGAAGCCTCTCCCGGCAGGCTTGCACGGTCTTTTCCGTCCAGTGGTAGGATTCCGCCATTTCGCGATGGCGGGCCGCTCGCTGCTGTTCAGTGGTGCCCTGTACCCGGTCGAAGCTCATCCGTTCCAGCGGGTTTTCCAGGGGGTCCTTATCCTTGAGGCGCATGGTTTCCTGGTAGAACGGCACCAGCACCAGGGATCGCATGGTGGCCTGGACGCGGCCGATGATCTCCATAACCTGAACGATGATGTCAGGGTTCTCGAAATCGCCGTCCGCCAGCAGGGTGCCCTCCAGGTAGGGGTAGAGCAGATAGGGAGCGTTGGCTTCCGAAAGGGGTTGGGGATAGGCAAACGGAGGGTGGAGTACCGAGAAATTCTTCAACAGTTCGGGAGTATGGTCCAGAGGGTCTTTGGCCTTGATGATCCACTCTTGCTTCTCGATGTCCCGAATGAGCCAGGTCTGCCGGGAAGCCCCGAGGAGTTGCGGTTCCTGGTCGAAATGGATGTGGTAGGGCAGGCAGTAGTCCCGCAATGGTTCGATCATCATGTTCTCCTCTACTCCTCCGCCTCGATCAATTTGTATCCCAGTCCATAGACCGTGCTCACCAGCTGGCGGTCGGGGATAATGTTGGCGATCTTCTTGCGCAAGTTCTTGATGTGAGTGTCGATGGTGCGTTCATAGCCTTCAAAATCATAACCCTGAACCGAGTTCAACAACTCGGTACGGGAAAATACCCGGTTGGGATGGGCGGCCAGCACTTTCAGCAACTGAAATTCGCAGGGGGTCAGCTTCAGCTCATGACCGTCAACCAGCACCTGATGCCGAGGTTCATCCAGCATGAGGTCCCCGACCACATACCGGTTTTCCCCTGCCGGGGATAGCGTTCTCCTCAGAACCGCTCTTACTCGCGCCACCACTTCCCGTGGGCTGAAGGGTTTGCAGATGTAGTCGTCTGCTCCCAGTTCGAGACCCAGCAGGCGGTCGACTTCCTCCACCCGCGCCGTGATCATGATAATGGGGAGATTGGAAAACTTTCTGATTTCCCGGCAGACCTCGATCCCATCCATGCCCGGCAGCATGATATCGAGCAGAATGAGGGCGGGCGGGTTCTTCCTGACCAGCGGCACCACCTCGTCCCCGCGCCTCAGGCAGGCGACCGGATAGCCCGCCCGTTCGAGGTAGTCGCCGAGCACTCCGGCTATCTTGGCCTCGTCCTCCACTACCAGGACCTTTTGGTTACCCATGACAACAACCGCCTTTCCCTGCCGTCAGATCGGCTGGAGTGGCAGCCGGATCTCGATCCACAAGCCTGCTCCGGGAGCATTGGCGGCTTTGATGCGACCGCCCAGGGCCGCCACTATGCTCTTGCCGATCGCGAGCCCCAGACCACTTCCGCCCTGTTCGCGAGTTCTCGCTTCATCCACTCGATAGAGCCGATCGAACAGCCTCTCCAGGGAGACCTCCGGCACGCCGGGACCGGAATCCACAAAATGGAGGGTCAGCTCCTCCGCGGTGTGCTCCTCCCAGACTTTCAGCACTCCGGGAACTTCAACATATCTTAGAGCATTTTCCAAAATGTTGGCAAAAAGTTGTTTCAGGCGATCGTCATCGCCCACCATGACGACTTCGGGCAGGTTCAGGGCGTCCTCGAGGCGCAGCCCCCGCTCCTTGAACCGCGTTTGGAACGACCGGAGGGTAGCCTGCAGGACCGCCACGGGATTGATCGGTTCCCGCTTGATAGCCAGCATGGCGGAATCTGCCGACGACAGCTGGTGCAGATCGTCGATGAGGTTGCTCAGGTGGAGTACCTCGGCATGGAGGGAAGCGAGGGTTTCCTCGGTAACCTGCCGTACCCCGTCCTGCATGGCTTCGACTTCAGCCCGTAGAATTGCCAGGGGCGTCCGCACTTCGTGGGCAATGTCGGACAGCCATTGGCGCCGCATCTGTTCATACTGTTCGAGAGCCTGCGCCATGGTATTGAACGCGGTGGCCAGTTGTCCTAGCTCATCCCTGGAAGGAATCGGGAGCCGGGTATCGAATTGGCGGCGACTCAGGGCCAGGGTCCCGGCCGTGAGCTGCCGGATCGGTCGCAGCAGGTGGCGCGACAGAAACAGCGAGACCAGGATCGCGCAAGCCAGGGTGGCAACCCCGATGAGGGATAAGGCTCTGGTCTGTTGTTGCGCAAATTCCACATCAAGGGGGTGGGAGAGGTGTGGGGCCCTGGCAAGCCCCACCCAGCCGACAATCTCTTCCTCGACCTTGATGGCCTGCAACGACAGGTCCGTTGCGGGATGGGGATGACCGGCAACCAAGCGTTGCCGACCATCAAACAGGGTGAGCCGCGGTGGGCCTCCAAATGGCGGTGGCGGGGGCGGTTCGCGCCCGAGGGGCGTCCCCATGTTCGGTCTTCCCGGAAGTGGGCCACCATCGGGAGGTGGGGCCGGAAAAGGGCGGCCGGGGGCTGGCAATTCGGCCTCCGAGCGCACGAGACTCTGCCACAGCCGGGGGTCCTTCCGCAGATGCTCCCAGCCCTCATGCGCGAGGTATTCGTCCTTCAGTTTGCTGACAAGGCTGTTCAATCTCTCCATTTCCACTCGATTGACATAATCGGCAAAATTCTGTGACGAATAGAAGGCGCTCACCGCAACCATGGAGGTTACGATGAACAGGCTGGTGCCCAGAAAAGAAGCGAAGACTTTATGGATCAATCTTATCTTCATGAGCCGTCCTGCAGAGGGTTGAGGGAAACGCGACGGGGGGCCTGGTCCGCGGATTGCGAGGGGTCCCCCTGTTCATCTTCCATTTTATTCCCTTTCTGTAAAGATTGAATCACCCTTCAAAATGATCACATCATCTCTTCATGGTTCCTCCACATTCGCCTGCTAAATTCCTCACCGATACTGTCGCGGGGCCGCCTTCAACCCACAGGGCGGACTGGAGCGGCGGGAAATAACTCGAGAGAGGTGAGTGAGCAATGCCGACGCGAAAAGATGCCGCGTGCTGGTGGATCTGGGTTGGTGCCCTGGCGATCCTCGTTACCGGTTTAGTTTGGAGCATGTCGCCAACGCGGCTTGGGGCCGCTGAGCTGCAGATGGCACCGCAAAACCCGGCCTTTACGGAATACCTGCGGAACAAGGAGTTGGGCCTGCTGCGGACCCTCAGCGACGACGGCTATCCCCTCGCTTTCCTGCCATCACCTATCAGGCTGCCCACCGTGACGTCCCGAGCGCGCCTGATGGCAGACGACAGTCTGCCGTCAGCTTTTGATTTGCGCTCCGCGGGGGGGGTAACAGCGGTGAAGGACCAGGGGGCGTGCGGCTCGTGTTGGGCTTTTGCAACTTTTGCTTCCCTGGAATCCTTTCTCCAGTATCGCCAGTGGCAGCACAAGACCTTCGATTTTTCCGAACAGGATCTCAACCGTTACAGCGGGTTCGATCTCGGCGAATGTGGGGGCGGTACCTTCGACATGGCAACGGCCTACCTCGCCCGTTGGGGTGGGCCGGTTTACACGAGTGATGTGCCTTACCCCTATGGGGTTTCAGGGGCGGAAAGTCTTCATGCGACCGAGGGAGTGAAAGTGCGGAAACATGTGCAGAATGTCTGGTATCTTCCCGAAAGGGACAGCTTCACCGACAACGATCAGGTAAAAGAGGCGGTCAAGACTTACGGGGCCGTTGCCGCATCCTTCCATTATGCGGCCAACTACTATCACAGCCCCAATGCGGCCTATTACTATAACGGGGCGAACTCCGCCAATCATGCGATCGCCCTTGTGGGTTGGGATGACAACTATTCCAGGAGCAACTTCTCGGCTTCCTGTCAGCCTCCCGCCAACGGGGCTTTCATCGTCAAGAACAGCTGGGGAACGAGTTGGGGCGAGCATGGCTACTTCCACCTCTCCTACTATGATCCATCCCTGTCGGTCGGAGTGTGCTATCACAACGCCGAAAAAATCGGCAACTATCGAGTCATCTACAGCCATGATCCGCTCGGCTGGACGACGTCGGTCGGCTACGGGTCGACCAAGGCATGGTTTGCCAACGTTTTCACCGCCGACCCCAGCGCGGTCCAAATCAAGGCAGTGAGTTTCTATTCCCCGGTTCCCACGGCCCGGTATAAGATCTTCATCTACCGCGACCTCACCGGTACCGACCCACGAAGCGGAACCCTGGTCACGACCCTCAAGGGCAGGTTGAACAAGGCGGGTTACCGAACTGTCAAAACCTATACGTTGCCCGAAGCTGTCCCGACCGTCACGGCGGGGGCAACCTTTTCGGTCGTGGTGAAATTGACAACTCCCGATTACCTCTATCCCATTCCCTTGGAACAGTATTACTCAGGCTACAGCAGCACCGCGTCGGCCTCGAACGGGCAGAGCCACGTCAGTGCGGACGGCAACTCCTGGAATGACCTCACCCGGCTCAGGCTTGGGGCGACCCTGCTCTCCCGGGCGAATGTGTGTCTGAAGGCATTTGGAAATTAGTTGGGACCTTCAAAATGAACCCACCGTCTCTTCACATTGTCTACATGGTTTTCGGATAGATTGTCTCAGCGTGTTGAGATTGAGGAGTCTCCAATAATGAGAAAGGAGGTGACTGCAGCCGGACCGAGGCCCTTGAATCCGAAAGGTTGGAACTCAGCGGACAACCTACTGGAAACAACCATCAGAAAGGAGAGCAAACAGTGAACGAAAATAGCTGGAAGAGAATCTACCTGACGCTAATGGTCCTGACCGCCTTGCTGCTGTCAGTGACGCTCTTTGCGAGCAGGGTCCTGGCGGATGACACGGGCCTGCCGCCGGGGCCGCACCCGGGCCCGCCGCCATCGGTCCAGAGCCTGGTCCAAGGGGACTATCTGTACGTTCTGGAGATGCGCTCCATTCACCAATTTTACCTGAGCGACCTGTCTCTCAAACAAACGGTGGCGCTGCCCGACCTGCCAGCCCCGCCCACCGAGGTGATGGCTGGCGGACCACCGCCCATGCCGCCCCGCTGCTCATTTCTGGGCCAGGGAGAATTGCTGTTCGTCTTTGAGATGCGTTCCATTCACAAATACAAGCTGCCTTCGTTGGAGTTGGTAACGACCACCACCCTCCCCGCCCCTGAATTGCCCCAGTAGTGCCTCCCTCCATCCCAGTCGGGCGACCTCGAGTCGCCCGGCTTTCTCTTGCTCCTGATCCGGGGACGCTCCTGTCATGCCAGCGGGCAAGGAGGTCAAGATCTCCAGACCAGGACCTGCAAGGGTTCCGTGGCAGGAGCCGTCCCGTTCCGGGCGGTGGTTTCCGCGACCGGGCGGGAGTCTTCCAGGACGGTTTGCCATGACAGCTCCTCGTCGGCGACGAGTTCGAGGCTTGCCGTTCGTTCCCCGGAGAGGCCGGCTTCCCGGCCATGATGACGGAGGCAGTTCTGCAACCGGGCGACGTTTGCGGACAGCACCTCGCGGACGGTGGGATCACCGGGGGTGAGGATGACTTGTTCCAGTTGCTGCCAGTATGAAGTCAAGAGGGTCGAGGTTTCCGGGTCATGCAGCAGGCTGAGAAAGTCTCTCACGGCAAGCTCGTCCATGGCAGGAATGGAGGCCAGCGGGATGCGATCCGGTTCCAACCGAGTTCCTGTTGTCCCTTGCTGCTCGCGTACCCAGTCAAGGAGTTCCTCCACCACTGCTTCCGTGGTCACCAGCACCGGCCTGGCTGGCGGCATGCGCACCGAGAGCAGCCGCAGCCAGGCCCTGATCCGCCTGGTGAGCAGATAGGAAGAACTGGTCTTGTCCGGTCGAAGAGGGGGACTTATGGTTTCCAGAGCGTCTTCCAGTGCCTCGCCGGGAGAAATCCCAAGGATCTCGCGAAACTCCCCCTCGAGGTTGTCCATCTCTACCAGACCGGCGGCCACGTCCAGTTCCCGCTCGTCCAGCTCGCGAGCCATTTCCAGAAATACGGCCGCTTCCAGCAGGCGGGTTTCTCTCTCATCCGCCCCCTTGGCATCCGTTCCCTTCACTTCGGCTTGGATTTGAAACCGGCTTTCGGAAAAGTCCCCGGCAATCCGGTCCAGGCTCAGGGAGGTCAGGGCGCTCTCGTCGCCATGAACGACGGCAAATTCGTGAAACCCTTTCAGCGCCAGCCGGATGGCCTCAAGTCTCTGTTCGTCAGTGATGACCGGCCACGACCCTACCATCGGGGACAGCCATTCCGGCCCTGCCACCGGGTGAAGGACCTGCAGGAGCGAGAGTCCGGGAAGTAACAGGGACAGGTGGCGATATTCCCTATCCGACAGAACCATGTGCGGGAAAAGCATGAATTTCGGTGAATCTCCAGCCATTCCAATCCTTTCAGCTTGCATGGGTTAACGTTTGAGCAGGTCCTGGAGCGCCTCCAGCAGTCACCGCGAGGCTGGCCCCGTGAAGCCTTACTTTCCGCCTCAAGCTTGAGGCGACAAGCTTCAAGGAGAGCACCGGCCGCCCGAACTATCCGTTCCAAAAAAACGGCTCGGACGGCCGTGCAATTCCCTGGTGGCGCGCGGCGGCCTCCAGGAGAAACCGAATGGCCCGTTCCCCTTCCTCCCCCACCTCCAGACTGAATTCATTGACAAAAGTCTCGAGGTGCCGTGCAATTACCTCGTCTGCCAGTTCCTGGGCGTGGCGTTTGAGATAAGGCCATGCTTCATGGGGGTGGCTCCTCGCATAACGCAGACTGGTCCTGATTCGGTCCTCCATCCACCGCGCGGTCTCGGCCCCCAGCTCACGCTTGATGAGGATGCCGCCAAGGGGCAGTGGCAGCCCCGTCTCGCTCTCCCACCATGCTCCCAGATCGAGCACCTGCTTCAGCCCCCAGGCGGGATAGGTGAATCGCCCCTCGTGAATGATCACCCCGGCGTCCGCCTCCCCGGTCGAGACCGCCCGCATGATGCGGTCAAAGGGCAGGACCATCCGATCCCCCTGATGAAAGCCCGTCAGTTCGAGCAGCAGGTTGGCCGTGGTGAGCATTCCTGGAACGGCGATGGTCTTTTCCCGCAGATCCTCAACCGCCAGATTTTCCCGGGCTACCACCAGCGGGCCGCAGCCGCGTCCGATGGCTCCGCCGGAACGGAGCAACCAGTAGTCATCGAGGAGGTGCAAGACGGCCGCAATGGAAACCTTGGTCAGCTCGAGCAGGCCCTGGCGGGCCTGCTGGTTGAGAAGTTCGACATCGGCGAGGGTGATCCGGAGGTCATAAGGTGCGATATCGATGTGCCCTTGAGCAAGGGCGAAAAAGATGAAGGTGTCGTTGGGACAGGGAGAGTAACCAAGGCGCAACCTTTTCTTCATGCTTCGTCCCCTCGGGACGGCCGTTGCATGGCGTCTGCGGCATTCAGCCAGGTCATAATGATGCCGTGGCAATGAGCAATACTCGTTTCCAGTTCCCAGGCTTCCTTGGCGCGGGTCCCGGCGAAGTTACTGACCCCCCGGCATTCGATCATGGGAATGGTGAAACGGCAGCAGGTCTGGGCCACCGCGCTCCCTTCCATATTCTCGGCATAGGCACCGTAGCGCCGAAAGCGCTCACCCGCCACTTCGGGATCGCCGCTGGTCATGCCCACGGTGAGGCTGGGACCGTAGTGCAGGCGGAAGCCTTCGTCGTTCTCCGGAACAACGGAAGAACACGGGAAGGAGGCTTGAGCAGGGACGGCTGAGGTCCGGCGGCCGGCGGCGCCCTCGGACCTCTCCAGGCCATCGGGCGCGCAGGGACAAGCAGGGGAGGGAAGATGCCCCTGCCGTTGCCGATAGCACCCTGGCGGTGTTGTCTCGATGAGTTTCCGCATCGCTTCGTTCCAACATAAAGGAACCCGGTCGAAGAACTTCTCTCCTCGATGGACGAGGATGGGAATCCCGATTCGGGAGACGGCCATCAGCCCGTCCCTGGTCAGCACTCCTTCGTCTCCGCAAAGGACCCGGTCGGTTATGAACACATCGCCGATTTCGAGCGGACCCCCGGAGTAGGCCCCGGTGCAGCCGAGATGCCAGACTTGGCTGACCGTCAGCCATTCCAGCAGGGATGCCGTGGTGATGGCGGCGTTGACTTTGCCCAAACCAGTGGCAGCCACAACCACGACGAGGTGAGCGTAGTTGCCCCACCAGAGGGTCTGGCCTCTGAAAGCAAGCGTCCGGCAGTTCTGGAGGATCTCGGTCAGGGCGCCGATTTCCTGAGGGACTGCCCCGAGCAAGAGAACGTCAATATCGGGCATCCGGTGCATTGATGGCTTCCTGGATCGATCGTTCACACGGTGTTTCAGGTCAGGTGTTTCGGTCGAGTTCGGGACTTTGTCAACAGCTATTTTATGCCCGGGGAATGATGCTGCCCGCCGCGGCTGAGCACTGCGCCCCAAGAATAAGTGTCCAGGCGCTCATGACGTGGCACAGGCTTCCAGCCTGTGAGATACCCGGGCGAGACGCCCGTGCCACAAATAATGGTCACTTTGTTTTGTGGCGCGGTACTGAGGAAGCGCGGTCTCGCGGTTGTCAAGGGTGCTCGAACCTGCTAGATTCCCAGTTCGTCCAGGGTGATCGGCGGGAGCAGACCATGACAAGCCCGGAGCAAGGGATGACAGAAAGCATTGCCTGAAGGATGAGGATCAGCAGTCGATGAAAGTCTTTGTGGCCGAAACGGCGGGTTTCTGTAAAGGGGTAAAGGATGCGCTGGAGGTGACCCTGGAGGCGGTCCAGAAGCGCCAGGAGGGTGAAAAGATCTGTACTTTCGGCCCCCTCATCCACAATCGGCAGGTGCTGGCCATGCTCGAAGAAAAAGGAGTCAGCGAGCAGAACCATCTGGAGGAATGTGCGGGCAAGAAGGTGATCATTCGGGCCCACGGTATCCCGCCCCATGAGCGCCAGCGGCTGCATCGCATTGACGCCACCCTGCTCGATGCCACCTGCAAGCGGGTGGCGAAGGTTCATGCGGTGATCAAGAAGCATGCCCGACGAGGTTTTCATACGGTTATCGTGGGCGATGCCGACCATGCTGAAGTGATTGGTTTGCTGGGGTATGCGGAAGGGCGCGGCCACGTCATCAATCGTCCGGAACAGGTGGACGAGCTCCCCGGGAGTTGGGAAAAGGTGCTGCTGGTTGCCCAGACCACTCAGAATGAAGAAGTCTTTGAAGAGATTCGCGCTCGCTTTCTGCAGCGCTATCCCCACGCCCTGGTCAAGAATACCATCTGCGATTCGACCCAGCAGCGGCAGGCTGAGGTGAGGCAGATGTGCCGCCAGGTTGCGGCGATGGTGGTGGTGGGAGGATACCATAGCGGCAACACCCTGCGGCTGGCGGATGTCGCCCGGGAATGCGGCGTCCCCACCTATCACATCGAAACGGAAGCAGAACTCAACCGGCAGGATATGGCCCGGTACGCCAGCGTTGGAGTTTCGGCGGGAGCATCAACCCCCAATTGGATTATCCGGAATGTGGTGCAGTACCTGGAATCCATCCAGCCGGAATCTTCCAACCTTCGTTATCGGCTCAAGCGAACCCTCGAACGACTTGCCTACGCCAATGCCTACGTGGCAGGGGGCGCAGCGCTCCTCTCCGCCGCTGCGCAGGCCCTGATGGACTTTCCCGCCTCTTTCGCCAACGCGGTCATGGCGGCCTGTTATGCCTTTGCCATGCACTCGCTCAACATTTACCTCGATCGCAATGCCATCGAATTGAACGATCCGGGGCGCGCCGCGTTTTATCACCGGTGGCGGCCGGTCTTCACGGGAATCAGCGTCATGGCCCTCTTCCTCGCCTTCGGGCTGGCCATGAAGAGCGGGTTCCTGGCCTTTCTGGTGATGGGCTTGCTGATTCTGTTCGGCCTGATCTATGCCGTCCCGGTGATTCTCCCCGCCCGCTGGCAGAACCTTTCGGCGCTGAAAATCAAGGATATTCCAACTTCGAAAACGTTTTCCGTGCCAATCGCCTGGGCTGCGGTAACGGTCATCGCGCCGCACCTGTCTTCCCTTACCAAAGCCTTTGCGTCCATGCTCTATGCCTTCTGGGCGATCTTCCTGATCGTGCTGGCGCGGACGGCTTTGCTGGATCTCCTGGCGGTACGCGGCGACCGTCTGGTCGGGAGAGAGACGCTGGTGGTACTGGTCGGGGAGAGAAGAACGGCCTGGTTCCTTACCGGAGTGCTCACACTCCTGGCTCTTTCCGCCGTCATCGGGCCACTCGCAGGCTTCGCTACGGGCTTCGCCTATGTTCTCCTGCCGGTGGCGGCCGCCTATGGCTATCAGCTGCACAGGTGCTTCGCGAGCCGGCTGCGGGAGGACCCTCTTTGCGAAACGCTCATTGAATCGGTTCTGATCGGCTTTGGCGGGCTTGCCCTGCTCTGGCTCGCGATACGGTAGGGGGTTGTTGGCGTAAGAATTATCTTAAGAACTGGAATTCACTTCAGGTCCTTCGTGTGGCTTCGTGGATGAATATGGAATCAACACCTTGGTGAGTGTCATCATCCCGACGTTCAATCGATCCCGGCTTGTCGCCGAGGCCGTGGCTTCGGCCCTCGCGCAGGAAGCGGTTGCGTTCGAAGTGATCGTGGTCGATGATGGGTCGGAAGACGATACCCCGGCCGTCCTGACTTCCTTGGGGGTCGCCGTCCGGCCGGTGTTCCAGGCTCACGCCGGCGTCAGCGCCGCCCGCAATACAGGCATCCGCATGGCCCGCGGGGAATGGCTGGCGTTCCTGGATTCCGATGACCTCTGGCTGCCGCAAAAACTCCAAAAACAGCTCGAGTTCTTCAGGACTCACCCCCGCTTCAAGATCTGCCAGACGGAAGAAACCTGGATCAGACACGGTCGCAGGCTAAATCCCAGAGGCTATCATCGGAAACCGCAGGGATATTGTTTCCCACGACTGCTGGAACGCTGCCTGGTCAGTCCTTCAGCCGTGGTCATTCATCGGTCACTGTTTGAGGAAGTCGGGCTTTTCGATGAATCCCTGCCAGCCTGCGAAGATTACGATCTCTGGCTGCGTGTTGGCTGCCGCCACCCGATCGGGCTGGTCGAGGAATCCTTGACCGTGAAGCGAGGGGGGCATCCCGACCAGCTTTCCAGCAACGTCCCGGCGCTGGATCGCTACCGCATTCTGGCGCTCGCCAGGCTGCTGCGCGTCCAACCTCTCACTGCCCACCAGCAGGACCAGGCACTGCGGGTACTCGGGCGCAAATGCCGGATCTACAGTGCCGGCTGCAGGAAACGGGGCCGCCAGGACGAGGCGAAAACCTTTGCGGAACTCCCTGCGAAACTGACCCGGGAACTGAGCCGGAAAGAGCCTCCTGGCGAAATCTAAGCTCCCTTTTCCCGTCGTTCCCGCCCTCGAAAAATGAGGCGGAGAGGCGATTTATCAAGCCCGAAGGCTTCCCGGAACTGGTTGGTGAGATAGCGTTCATAGGAAAAGTGAATCGAATCGGGATAGTTGCAGAACAGGACGAAGGTTGGGGGGCGGGTTGAGGCCTGGGTGGCGTAAAAGAATTTGAGGCGTCGCCCCTTGACCACCGGCGGTTCATGCCGGTGCAGGGCTTCCGCCAGCCCGCGGTTGAGAACGCCGGTGGTGACCCGCTGATTGTATTGCTGGAAGACCTCGCGAACCGTCGGAATGATTCTGGCGACCCGCTTGCCGCTGAGCGCCGAGAAGGTGATGACGGGGGCGAAGGGGGAAAAGCGGAAACGGTCGCGCACCTCTTCGAGCAGGCGCTTGGTCAGTTTTGGGTCGTTTTCGACAGCATCCCATTTATTGATGCCGACAATACAACCGCGATAGCGTTCCTGAATATAGCCCGCAATGTGCAGGTCCTGATCGGTGATGCCCTCGACAGCATCGATCAGAATCATGCTCACATGACTTCGGTCGATGCTCTGCAGGGCCCTCAAGATACTGACCTTTTCGAGCTTCTCCCGGATGCGGCCCTTGCGGCGGATGCCGGCTGTATCGATGAGGAGATAGCGTTGGCCGCGATGTTCGAGGACCGAATCCACCGCGTCGCGCGTGGTGCCCGGGGTGGCATTCACAATGACCCGCTGAGTTCCCAGCAGATGATTGACCAAAGTTGACTTGCCGACGTTGGGGCGGCCGATGATGGCCACCTTGATCGCCTCGATGGTTTGCTCGCCTTCAGCCTCCTCGCGCGGTTCAGGCAGAAAGGCAGCGAGCTCGCTCAAAAGTTCTGCTATCCCATGGCCGTGGGCGGCACTGGTGGGATAGAGCCGGTCGAGTCCCAGTTCGTAGAATTCGGCCAGATGGCGCTCCTGTCCGGGGCCGTCGATCTTGTTGACCGCAAAAAAAACCGGTTTCGCGGTCCGGCGGAGCAGCTGAACGAGATCCGTATCCTCTGGATGCAAACCCGTCTTGGCATCCGCCACGAACAGGATGATATCGGCTTCATCGAGGGCCAGCAGGATTTGTTCCCGCGTCAGGGCTTCCAGCCCGGAACCCTCCGAGGGCACGTAGCCACCCGTATCCACAAGGGTGAAGGTTCTCCCCTCCCAGCTTATCCGGGCGTAGTTGCGATCCCGGGTGACCCCGGGGAGGTCTCCCACCAGAGCCTGGTTGGATCGACTCATGCGGTTGAAAAGCGTGGACTTGCCCACATTGGGCCGACCCACTATGGCTATGACGGCCATGGAACGCTCGATTCGTGGTCGATTGTCATCCTCCCCTGTATTCTTTGGGTGCCACCATTCCGAGGCACAGGCCGGTAAAGCATTCTCATCATGACCCTGAATTCGCCCCCTGACACGGTGTGCTGCTCTCGCCCCACTCGTTCTTCGGGCAAAAGACCGCCAAGGTGCCCAAGTGAGGCAATAGGGTAGGTGGTTGGTCGCATTTGGTCAAGGGCATAACAACCGCGCTGGGGCAGGGGCGTTCCAGGCTGCTGGCGCCAACCTCCCGGAATGCTGGCGGCAATCGTGGCGGTTGGCCGAGTGAGCAGCGGAGCCTGGGTTTCGATCTGCGGAGCACCCTGAATTGAAATCCGGGCTTTGGTAAAAAAATCACTTGTCATCTATGAGGCTTTGTGGTACGAACTGACACGAGCCTAAAAGGTCGTTGCGAAGATGCTTTAGCGCCTGAGCATGCGGGTTTTTGCGAGCGTCCGGGGGGAAGTGAAATAGGGATCAGTGGTAAAACCAACCCCGGCGGCGTTGGCGAGGAGCCCCTACCTTTCTTTTTTGCTGCGGAACTTCGAGCTGTCGCGGATGTCGGCTGCTCATATACGGTATCCATGCGCTTTGATGAGAGCCGCTTTTAGGATCGGAATGTGAGAGCATGTCCGCAAAATCCGGTTGGTATGATCGAGTGTCCGGCTTCCCAGAGAGGAAGGGCACTCTTTTTTTTGTTCCAGCGCCTCGCTTGTGACCAGAAGCAGGCTTATGGCGAGTAACCGACAAACTCCACAACAAATTACCCTAACCCTTCAGGAGATATTTTATTCACATGCAGCAGACTGGTTTAAGTCCTGACTTCAATTTCCTGGAAGAGGTGGAAGCTGCTGGACCGTTCAACGTTTCGGCGTGCTTCCAATGCCGCAAGTGCACCAATGGCTGCCCGGCTACGTTTGCCATGGATCTTTTTCCCGATCAGGTCATTCGTCTGGCAATCCTGGGTCTGAAGGACGAAGTCCTGCATTCGAAGACAATTTGGGTGTGTGCCTCCTGCGAGACCTGCACCACGCGCTGTCCCAACGGCGTAAGGATCGCAGAGGTGATGGATTTCTTCAAGGAAATGGCGGTAAGGCGCGGGATTGCCGTGCCGGAACGCCAGATCGTCTCGCTCCACCAGACGTTCCTGGACAACTTCCGCAACACCGGGCGCGTCTTTGAGGGGGGCCTGATGGGAGCCTATATGCTCCGGAGCGGCAAGATGGGCAGCATGCTCAAGACGGGGGCGTGGAAAGATCAGCTTCAGTTGGGCTGGCAGATGTTCAAAAAGAACCGCATGCCGCTCTTTCCCACATCCATTGAAGGAAAGGCCGAGGTCGCCGCCATTCTTCGTAGATCAAAATAGACAGGGAACTCCATCATGAAGGTCACATACTATCCGGGTTGTTCTTTGGAGGGTACGGCTCGCGATTACGCCGACTCGATCCATGACGTTTGTGCTCATTTCGGCATCCAACTGGAGGAAGTACCGGATTGGAACTGTTGTGGGGCGACTGCTGCTCACTGCGTCGATCACAAGGCCAGTATCGAGCTTGGCGCCCGCAACCTGAAGCTGGCGTCGCGCCGTGCCAATCCCGACATGCTGGTACCCTGCCCGCTCTGCTACAATCGCTTGAAGACGGCAGCCTGGGCGCTCGAGGAAGAGAAGACTCACCAGTACGATATTCAGTTGGATGCTCCCGCGCCCAAGATCTGGGACCTGGCAAACTTCTTTGCCACCGACGAGATGCTGGAGAAGCTGCGGGAGAATGTCAAGAAACCCCTCAAGGGTCTCAAGGTGGTCTGTTACTATGGCTGCATGGCCAGTCGGCCGCCGCATATCACCAAAGCCACGGATTACGAGAATCCCCAGAGTATGGATCGGATTGTCAAGGCCCTTGGCGGCCAGTCGCTGCCCTGGCCGTACAAAACCGACTGCTGTGGGGCCAGTCTCATGCTCTCCCGCCCCGATATGGGGTATCAGCTGGTGGGGAAGCTCTATGACATGGCCCAGCGCGTGGGCGCCCAGGCAATGGTGGTTTCATGCCAGATGTGCCAGTCAAATCTGGACATGTATCAGAAGCAGATTGAAGCGGACTGGGGCCGCCGCATCGCGTCCCCAGTCCTCTATTTCACGGAGTTGATCGGTCTCGCCTGTGGTCTGCCCGCTGCCGAATCATGGCTGTCACGGCACATTGCGGACCCGCGTCCGGTGTTGCGCGAGGCCAGGCTGGTTGCCTAACGAAATGTATGTCTTTCACAATTTAAGGAAGTAGAAGAATGGCAGGAGCACAGAAGGTTGGTGCAGTTACCGTTATCGGGGGAGGCATCGGCGGTATCCAGTGCGCCCTGGACATCGCGAACGCCGGTTTCAAAGTTTACCTAGTTGAAGAAAAGCCCAGTGTTGGTGGGGTCATGTCTCAGCTCGACAAGACCTTTCCCACCAATGATTGCGCTTCCTGCATGATGGGTCCCAAGTTGGTTGAAGTCGCTACCCACCGGAACATCGATATCTTGACGTGCACCACGGTCGAGGGTATCTCCGGCGAGCCGGGCGACTTTACCATCACGCTCAACCATCATCCTCGCTACGTCATGCTGGATCGGTGCACGGGATGCGGGGAGTGTACCAAGGTCTGTCCCATCGATGTGCCCTTCAGCCACGAAGAGAACCTGTCGGAACGCAAGGCCATTTTCCGGAACTATGCGCAGGGGGTGCCAGGGGCGTTCGCCATCGATAAGAAGGACAAGTCGCCCTGTACCAATGCCTGTCCCAACAGTGTCAACGCCCACGGCTATGTGGCGCTCATCGCGCAGGGGAAATACGTTGAGGCGATGAAGGTGATCATGCGCAACCTGCCGCTGCCGGGCGTCATCGGCCGGATCTGCCCGCATCCCTGTGAGGATGCCTGCCGTCGCGGCCAGGTGGACAGCCCGCTTTCCATCTGCGCCCTCAAACGGTTTGTGGCCGACCAGGTGGATATCGAAGAACTGCCGATCCCGGAGATCGAGAAGCGCGACGAGAAGGTGGCCATCATCGGCTCCGGTCCCGCCGGTCTTACCGCCGCCTACTTTCTGGCCCTCGACGGCTACCAGGTCACGATTTTCGAGGCTCTTTCCGTGGCGGGTGGCATGCTGCGTGTGGGCATTCCCGACTACCGGCTTCCCCCGGAGGTGCTCGAGAAGGAAATCCGGGCCATCACCCGCCTGGGGGTGGAGATCAAGTTCAACACCCGCCTGGGCCAGGATTTCACCCTCGATGAGCTGAAGGCTCAAGGATACAAAGCGATCTACCTGGGCATCGGCGCCCATCAGAGCCAGAAGCTCAACGTGCCGGGAGAGGATGCCGAAGGGGTCATGCACGGGGTGGAATTCCTGCGTCGTGCCAACCTCCACGAGCCCAATCTGGTGAAGGGCAGGGTCATCATCGTCGGTGGCGGCGATGTGGCCATTGACGCAGCCCGCGTGGCGACGCGGCTGGGGGCGTCGAAGGTGAGCATCTTCTACCGCCGGACCCGTACCGAAATGCCGGCCCGCGAGAATGAAATCGAGGACGCCCTGGCCGAGGGTGTGGATATCCAGTATCTTACCGCCCCTGCGGAGGTGGTTGTCAAGGACGGCAAGGTGAGCGGGATGAAGTGCATTCGGATGGAGCTGGGAGAGCCCGATGCCTCGGGCCGAAGACGTCCGGTGCCCATTGCCGGCAGTGAATTCGAGGTTCAGGCTGAGCTGATCATTCCCGCCATCGGCCAGGCGCCGGATTCGCTGTTCCTGGCGGAAAAGGAAGGCTTGACCCTGACCCGTAAGGGCACCATCGAAGCCGATCCCATCACCCTGGCTACCAACAAGGAAGGGATTTTTGCCGGTGGCGATGCTCAGACCGGTCCGTGGATCGCCATTGGCGCGGTGGCTCATGGGCGGGAAGCGGCTATCTCCATCAGCCGTTACCTCAAGGGCGAAGATATCGCCGCCGGACGGGAGCCGCTCGATTTCCCGCAGGAGGATTTCCGACCGATCCCGGAAGAAATCGAGAAGGTGCCTCGCGCGGAGCAGGCGACCATCGCCATGGCGAAACGGCAGTCGAGCTTTGACGAAGTGGAGCTGGGGCTGACGGAGGAACAGGCCAAGGCGGAAGCCCAGAAATGCCTCGACTGCATGGTCTGCTGCGAATGTCTGCAGTGCGTTGATGCCTGTCTGGCCAAGGCGATCGACCACGACATGCGGGGAGGAATCGAGGAACTCAAAACGGGTGCGGTCGTTGTCGCGCCCGGTTTCAGGCCGTTTGATCCACTGCTCAAGCCGGAGCTCGGCTTCGGGCTCTGGCCCAATATCGTGACCAGCCTTCAGTACGAGCGCATTTGCTCAGCCGCCGGCCCCTTTGGCGGCCACATCCAGCGTATTTCGGACGGGAAAACCCCGCATCGGATCGCCTGGATCCAGTGCGTGGGCTCTCGTGACCAAAGCATCGGCAATGATTACTGCTCGTATGTCTGCTGCATGTATGCCATCAAACAGGCCATGATCACCAAGGAACATGAACCCGACGCCGATACCAGCATCTTCTACATCGATATGCGGGCTCAGGGGAAAGGGTTCGACCGCTTCTACGAAAGGGCGCGCGACGAGACCGGGGTGCGCTTTGTCCGGTCAATGGTGTCGCGGGTACTGCCCGTCCCGGAAACCGACCAGCTGAGGGTGGTCTATTCGGATGACAAGAGCGTCCTTCGCGAAGAAATATTTGACATGGTGGTGCTCTCCGTCGGGATTTGCGCCCACCCAATGACTGAAGAACTGGCTAAGACCCTGGGAGTGGAGCGGAACTCGTTCGGCTTCTGCGCCAGTGACCCCATGGATCAGGTGGCCACTTCGAGGCCTGGGATTTTTGTCTGTGGCGTTTCCCAGGGACCCAAGGACATTCCCGATACCGTTCAGATGAGCAGCAGCGCGGCGGCTTGCGCGACTGCCCTGATTAACGAGGCCCGGGGGACTCTGATCCCACCGCCGCCGGTCTACGAGGAGCGTGATATCACCGGTGAGCCACCGCGGATCGGCGTCTTCATCTGCCATTGCGGCCTCAATATCGCGGGGGTGGTGGATGTGGAGGCGGTCTGCGAATACACCAAGACCCTGCCGAACGTGGCCTATGCCGCGCGTGCCTTGTTTACCTGCTCGACTGACCATCAGAAGGAAATCAAGCGGGTCATTGACGAATACAAACTGAACCGGGTGGTGGTTGCCTCCTGTACGCCGCGCACCCATGAGCCGCTCTTCCGGAGTACTCTCCGGGAAGGCGGGTTGAACGGTTATCTGTTTGAACTGGCCAACATCCGGGAACAGGATGCCTGGGTGCACATGCAGGAACCGGCCAACGCAACCGACAAAGCCAAGGACCTGGTCCGCATGTCGGTGGCGCGGGCGGCCCTCCTGGAGCCGTTGAGCGACTTCACCTACCAGGTGGTTCAGCGGGGTCTGGTGATTGGCGGAGGTTTGAGCGGACTGTCGGCGGCACAAGCCATTGCCGATCAGGGGTTCCCTGCGGTTCTGGTGGAATTGAGCGGCGAACTCGGGGGGAATGCCAAGACCCTTTACTACACCGAAGAGGGAACAACCCCCTATCGGTATGTGCAAGACCTGATCAAGCAGGTGGAAAGCAATCCACTGATCACCGTTTACAAGAATGCGGAAGTCACCCAGATCACCGGGAGCTGTGGCAACTTCACCAGCACCGTCACCAGCAACGGGAACACCGTGGAGGTTTCTCACGGCGTTGTGATCGTGGCGACGGGTGGTGAGGAATACAAGCCCACCGAATATCTCTATGGGCAACACCCCCAGGTCATGACCCAGCACGAGTTTGAATCGCTCCTGCACAATGAGCCGGCCCGTGCCGCCAAGTATCAGCGGGTGGTGATGATCCAATGCGTGGGGTCCCGGGAACCGGACAACTCCTACTGCAGCCGCGTCTGCTGTACGGCTGCCATGAAGAACAGCCTGAAACTCAAGGAGCTGAACCCCAAGGCGCAGGTGTCGGTACTCTACCGGGATATCCGCACCTTCGGTTTCAAGGAGCTCAGCTACCAGGAGGCCCGGAAGAACGGCGTGCGCTTCTTCCGCTTCGAGTATGAAAACAAACCCAAGGTGGAAGCCATTGGGGAGCGGTTACAGGTAACGGTCGCCGATGCCCAGCTCAATCGCCCCTTCCGCCTCGATGCCGATCTGCTGGTTTTGAGCGCCGCCATCCGGCCGCGCGAGGAAGGCAAGAAGCTGGCCCAGACGCTGCTCGTGCCCTTCGATCAGGATGGGTTCTTCCTCGAGGCGCACCTCAAGCTGCGGCCTCTGGATTTCCCCACCGGCGGGTTTTTCCTTTGCGGTCTGGCGAAAGGCCCCGCCTTTGCCAATGAGGCGATTGCCCAAGGCAAGGGGGCGGTTTCGCGGGCGCTTGGCATCTTGTCCAAGAAGGAAATCGTCAAGGAAGGCATGGTGACGCAGATCAATTCCGAGCTCTGCCGTGCCTGCGGGGAATGCGAACAGACCTGTCTCTTCAGTGCCGTGAAAGTCAAGGAGATGCCGGACGGGCACCGCCAGGCCCAGGTCGACCTGGCGCTCTGCACCGGGTGTGGCGCCTGTAATGTGGCCTGTCCCACTGGTGCGGCGTCACTGGCGCATTTCCGTGACAAACAGGTCAATGCTGTCGTTTGGGCCATTTAGCTGGTGATTTTTGGATTGAGGCTGTTTGTCGTGAGCCGATAACGGAGAGGAATGTCAATGTCAGAAACTTTTGAGCCCAGAATTGTAGGTTTCGTCTGTAACTGGTGCGCTTATGCCGGAGCGGATATCGCGGGGGTGGGGCGACGACAGTATCCCACCAATATCCGTCTCATTCGCTTGATGTGCACGGGCAGAATCAATCACAGTTTCCTTCTGAACGCGTTTTTATCGGGAGCGGACGGCGTCCTGGTTTCGGGGTGACACATCGGAGACTGCAATTACCTGGGAGGTAATGAAAAGTGTCTCAAGGTGTTGGAAAGTACCTGGCAGGTGCTCCGCTTACTGGGTGTGGATGAACGTTATCTTCGTCTCAAGTGGCTCTCGGCGTCAGACGGTCCCATTTTTGCCGAGGAGATTCGTCTTTTCACGGAGGAGCTGAAGCAACTGGGTAGAAATCCGCTGGCCGAGGCGCACAGCCGCATCGCGAGTGCGGCCTGATCGTGCTGGGCTCAGGAGGCTGCCGACGATTCCTCACAAACCGTATATGCCCTGATGGAAGAAGCTATGATGATCAGTCCGGAACAAATCAGTTATTGCATGGAGTGTGGCGTCTGCACGGGCAGCTGCCCGATCAGCAGATCGATGACTTCTTTTTCTCCCCGCCAGATGATCAAGCGGTCTTTGATGGACCACGATGAGACCGTAGTGCAGGGGCGGGAGCTCTGGGCCTGCCTGACCTGTGCGCGCTGCAGCACCCGTTGCCCGGCGCAGATCGATTTTCCCGAATTTGCCCGGGCTCACCGGGAATTGGCCCGCAAAGAAGGGAACCTGCCCCAGTTGAGCCACCATGGGACGCTCCAGGCCATTGCCATGCTGCAAATGGCTAACATCAAGCAGCAGCGCACCGGCTGGGCGACCGAAGCTGGAACTTATAAAGACGCGGGAGACATCTTCTATTTTGTCGGCTGCGCCCCCTATTTCGAGGCCGTGCTGAAGCCTGGCGAGGGCTCTCTGGAGGTTCCGAAAGCGGTTCTCGGGCTGCTCAACCGCATGGGCATCGAGCCGGTCCTCAGCAACGATGAACGCTGCTGTGGTCACGATGCCCTGTGGGCGGGTGACGAAGCCACCTTCAAGAAGCTGGCGGCCATGAACCTCGAAGTCATCCGCGGCTCCGGGGCGAAGACCGTGCTGTTCAGTTGTCCCGAAGGCTACACCACCTTCAAGAATCAGATTCCCAAGTACTTTGGCGATCTGCCCTTTGAAGTCCTTCACGTGACCGAGTTCTTTGCCCGCGAACTGCCTGCCTCCGGCGTGAAGTTCTCCCCCTGTACCAACAACGGGAAGGGCGGGGTGACGTATCAGGACCCGTGTCGACTGGGTCGCCTGGCCGGGATCTACGAGGCGCCGCGGGAGCTGATTCGGCTTGTTCCCGACGCCGGGTTCGAAGAAATGCCGCGCAACCGCGAAAATGCTCTCTGCTGCGGTACCAGTGCCTGGATGGAATGTTCCAACTGTTCCAAGTCCATCCAGATCGAAAGGCTGCAGGAAGCGCGTGACGCCGGAGCCCACACGCTCATTACGAGCTGTCCCAAATGCCGCATCCATCTCAGTTGCGGTCAGCAGAACACCGATTTGACCGACCTGGAAGTGGTCGATCTCTTTGCTTTTCTTCTAAAGCACATCGAATCGTGAGCAATGGAGGATTCTCAAGATTACTTGATCCTGAAGCGCAGAAATATGTTATAGATAGCATTTTGTAATTTTGAGAATATGTTTACAGTGGGGTGAGAGGGCGTTTCCGGTGGAAACGCCCCACCACTACGACTGTATGGTTACAAGAGCGAACTTCGATAAGGATGATTTGAAACCCAAAAGGAGACCCTATTCGTGAAGCGGGATGTGTTGGTGATTGGGGGCGGTATTGCAGGCATTCAGGCCTCTTTGGACCTGGGTGAAATGGGGTTTCAGGTGCATCTCGTGGAACGGTTGCCAAGTATTGGCGGCAAGATGGCGCAGCTTGACAAGACGTTTCCCACCAATGATTGCGCCCTGTGAATTCTCGCGCCAAAGCTGATGGATGTCGGTCGACATCCCAACATCCGGTTGCTGGCTTACTCGGAAGTGGAAAAAGTGGAGGGGGAAATCGGGGATTTTCATGTCACGGTGCGCAGGAAGGCCCGTTACGTCGATGAAAATAAATGCACGGGGTGTGGGACATGCGCCGAGAAGTGTCCGACGGTGACCTCCGACGCCTACAATCTGGGGTTGGGGAAGGCGAAGGCCATCTATAAGTACTTCGCTCAGGGCATTCCCTCTGCCTACACCATTGATCCGACCGTCTGCCGCAATTTTCAGGCAGGTAAGAAGTGCGGGGTCTGCGCCAAGGTCTGTGAGGCTGGAGCCATCGATTACAAGATGCAGGAGCAGATCGTCGAACTCGACGTCGGCGCCATTATTGTCGCAACCGGCTACGATCTCTTCGATGCTCGCAGGATCCCTGAGTATGGCTATGGGAGGCTGCCCAACGTGGTCACGGCCCTGGAATTTGAGCGGTTCCTCTCGGCCAGCGGACCGACCCACGGGCACGTCTATCGGCCGACCGATCTCGCCGTGATGGAGACCCTGCCCGGCGTGGAGAAGAACCAGCAGAAGGCCGCCAAGGGCCTCGAACGTTATGAGAAGCATTTTGGCATGGCTTCGGATGCCTTCTACGCGCAGTATGAAGCCGGGCAGATGCAGGAGGATGACCATCACAAGTGGGCCGAGGCCTACAAGGTCTACCTGCAGGCCAACGGGCAACTGGAAGGCTTGAAAGCTGAAATCGAGAAGATCCATGGTGCCCATCGCCTGGCCTTCATCCAGTGTGTGGGCTCCCGTGACCTTCGCTTCAACCAGTACTGTTCCGGGTTCTGCTGCATGCACGCCATCAAGGAGGCGATCATTGGCCTGGAGCATGATCGGGAAGCGGAAGTCTATATTTTCGGGATGGATATCCGAGCGGTCGGGAAGAACTTTGAAGAGTATCGCAATCGGGGAGCGAACGAAGCCGGCATCAAATTCGTTCGAAGCCGGGTGGCCGAGATCTTCGAGGACAAGGATCACACTCCAATCCTCGTTTACGAAGACACCAAAGAGCGCCAGGTGAAGCAGCTGCCGGTGGATCTGGTGATCCTGGCCACCGCCTGCCAGCCCAGCGAAGGGGTAGTGAAGTTGGCGGAAATTTTGGGCATTAAGACCAACGACTTTGGGTTCATCGAGACTGCCTCCTATCTGCCTCTCGATACCTCGCAGCCGGGCATCTTTGTTTGCGGTTGTGCCCAAAGCCCCATGGATATTCCCGAATCGGTTGCTCAGGCGAGCAGTGCCGCTGCCATGGCAGCCCAGGTGCTGTCGGGTTCTGAGGCCGACCGTCTCGCCTCCTGAAGGAGAACATGTCAATGAGTGGTGATACCGAGAAAACCGCAGAGCTCAACACCAAGGAAGTCAAGACGGGCGTTTTTGTCTGTCACTGTGGTTCCAATATTGCGGGCCTCCTGGATTGCGAAGCGCTCGTCGACTATGCATCCAAGCTGCCCAACGTGGCTTATGCCAAGAATAATCTCTATACCTGCTCGGAAGCAGGAATTGGCGAGATCATGACCGCCATCAAGGAACAGGGGCTCACCCGGGTAGTGGTGGCGTCCTGTTCGCCCCGCACCCATATGCCGCTCTTCAAGAGTGCCTGCGCCGAGGCCGGGTTGAATCCCTACCTCTTCGAAATGGCCAACATTCGGGACCAGTGTTCATGGGTGCACATGCAGGAGAAGACTGAAGCCAACCTGAAGGCTCGTGATCTGATCCGGATGGCGGTGGCCAAAGCCGAGTATCTTCAGCCGCAGCAGGACATTGAAGCCTCACTGGTGCGCAAAGCGCTCGTTATCGGTGGGGGGATTGCCGGTCTGTCGGCCACCGTGGCGTTGGCCAACATGGGAACGGAAGTGATCCTGGTGGAGAAGGCGGCCGAGCTTGGCGGGCTGTTGCGACGCGTCAATCGCGTTGGTCCCCGTGGTGACAAGGCCTCCGAGTTGCTCGGGAAACTGGTTGAGCAGGTCCAGGCGAAGCCGCAGGTGACCACGTTGTTGGAGAGTGAGGTGGCCGCGGTCGGCGGCGTGGTGGGCAATTATGAGGTCACGCTGCGCGGCAAAGAGGGTGCGGAGCAGAAGGAGACCGTCGGGTGCATCGTGGTGGCCACGGGGGCAGTGCCGTTCATCCCTGAAGGAATGTATGGGTACAACGGGAAAAACGTGATCACCCAGATTGAACTGGAAGAGAAGCTCCGGGATGGGACCCTCGAGGCCAGGCGGATCGTCATGATTCAGTGTGTGGGCGCCAGGTCGCCCGAGCGGACCTACTGTGCCAGGATCTGTTGCCAGACTGCCATTAAAAATGCGCTGTACATCAAGGAGCTCAATCCCGAGGCATATGTTCACATCCTCTATCGCGACATTCAGATGTATGGCACCGACAACGAACGGATGCTCTGGGATTCGCGCGGCAAGGGCGTTCGCTACGACATCTATACCGAGGAACGGCCGCCGGTGGTGAAGGACGGGGTGGTGGAGGTTTATCAGCCCCTGTTGGGTGAGGTGGAAGAGATTCCGTTTGATCTCCTGGTGCTTTCGACCCCGCTGGTGGCACCGTCAGATTCGGCGGCGGTCGCCAACTTGATGCGCATCCCTGTCGATCAGAACGGCTTCTATCTCGAAGCCCATGCGAAGCTCCGTCCTCTGGACTTTGCCAGCGACGGAATCTTCCTCTGCGGCACAGCGCGCTATCCGGCAACGGTCAGGGAAGCCCAGGCCCAGGGGTTGGGTGCCGCCTCGCGCGCCAGTACGGTACTCTCGAAGGAGAAACTGGTTTTCAGCGCGCTCGTCTCTTATGTTACCGAGAAGTGTGACGGTTGTGCTTTGTGTATTGATTTGTGTCCGTATTATGCGATCTCCATTGAAGAGTATGAGGATGAAGGGGGCCGGAAGCGCAAGCGCGTTAAGTCGGACAACATCCTTTGCAAGGGATGTGGGGTGTGTGCGGCCACCTGTCCCAAAGGAGGCATCATTGTGCACGGGTTCACCGGGGAGCAGATCCGGGCCCAGGTGGATGCCGCTCTCGAAGCGGTCTAGAGTCGTTGGCGAATGGCTGTTTGGTAGCTCGTTGATCTTCTGAGAAAGGAGTTTCCCTCGATGTCTGATGATTTCAAACCGGTCATCTTAGGGTTCTTGTGCACGTGGTGAGCATACGCTGCTGCTGACCTGGCTGGGGTCAGTCGTATGCAGTATCCGTCGAACCTGCGGATAGTGCGGGTCATGTGTTCGGGGATGGTCAGCCCTGACATGGTGGTGCGCGCCCTGGACAAAGGCGCGGATGGCGTTCTGGTGGTTGGGTGACACCTCGGCGAATGTCATTACCTGGAAGGTAATCAAAAGGCAAACGCCCGGCAAGAAGCGACGAAGATTGTCCTGGAAAACCTTGGAATCGATACCAACCGGTTTCGAACCGCCTGGGTGTCGTCGGCGGAAGCACCCAAGTTTGCGGAGGTGGTTACTGAATTTACTAGCTATATTAAAGATTTGGGACCAAATCCGCGGAAGCAGCAACAAGCGGAAGCCGCCTGATCATGAGGATATCTCGCGGAGGCACCGAAACTTAAGAGGTGTTACATGGCAGCTAGGGTAGCGGAAGAGTGGTTGAACGCCTGTTCGGGTTGTGAGATCTCGGTGGTGGATCTGGGTGAACGTTTGCTGAAGGTTTTGGAGCTCGTCGAGTTCGTTCACATCCCGGTGCTGATGGATCATAAATACTACGGTCAGTTGGGGGAGGGAAAGCACATTCACATCCCCGAAGCGGATGTGGGAATCATCAGTGGCAGCATTCGCAATACGGAGCATCTCGAAGTGGCCGAGGAGATGCGCAAGCAGTGCAAGATCATTGTGGCCCTGGGCACCTGTGCGACTCACGGGGGGATCCCGGCCTTGGCCAATTCCTACGAAAACCAGGAAATCCTGGAACGGTACTATTCAACCGAGACCACTGATAAGCCTGACAGTTTTCCAACCGATGGGGTCCCGCCGTTGCTGGACGCCTGCTACGCGTTGGATGAAAAGATCAAGGTGGACGTCTACCTGCCCGGTTGCGCTCCCCATCCGGACCAGGTCTTTGTCGGGCTGGCGGCTCTTCTCGGGCTCATGCCGCTGGCGCTGCCCGACAAGAGTGTCTGCGATACCTGCCCCACAGTCAGAGAGGGGAAGGGACAGGTCAGGCAACTCCAGCGATTCCTGCATTCGCCCCATTATGGAGCGCCCGACGAACCATTGGATAAGATGCGCTGCCTTTTGGAGCAGGGGTTGCTCTGCATGGGACCGGTGACCAAAGCCGGCTGCGGTGGTGACGGGGTTGTTCCGCGCTGCATCAGTGCCCGGGTGCCGTGCCGGGGCTGCTATGGGCCGGTGGAGCAGGACGGCAACCAGCTCCTGGGCATGCTCAATGCGCTGGCGTCCAATGGCATCGATATCAAGTCTCTGCCCGAGTACACTTCTCTGTTGCGTTTTTCCGGGGCACACCATCTGCTGACGCCGCGGAAGAAATAGAGGGAGGATGAAAATATGGCGCGAGTAATCAACATTGCTCCCATAACCCGCATCGAGGGGCACGGCTCGGTCGAGATCCAGCTCGATGACGGGGGGAGTGTAAGCAGCACCAAAGTGCACTACATGTCGCTACGGGGCTTTGAGAAGTTCATCGAGGGCAAGCCTGCGGAAGAAGTGCCCCGGATTGTGAACCGCATTTGCGGCATCTGCCCGTGGCATCACCACATGGCTTCGAACAAGGCCGTGGATCGCTGTTTTGGCGTGACCCTGCCACCGGCTGGGTGGAAGCTGCGGGAATTTGCCCAGACCATGTCCCATGCCGAAGACAAGCTGCTGCACTTCTATTTTCTGGCGGCGGCGGACTTTGTGATGGGACCGGATGCCCCCTATGAGGTGCGAAATGTTATCGGGGTGGCCAAGGCCAATCCCGAGCTGGCCACCAAAGCGGTCCAGATGCGCTACATGGCGAAAATGATTCTTGAAAAGCTGGGCGGCAAGGCCATTCATCCCCATGCCGGGGTGGCAGGCGGTTTCTGCCGGCCCCTGCTCAATTCTGAACGGCTGGAATTCCTGGAGCAACTCAAGGTGCTGCTGGAATTCTCGCACGATACCCTCAAGTTTGCCAAAGCGAACGTGTTTCCCAAATACCTCGATGTGGTCAAGACCCTTGGGGTCATCACCACCGGTTTTCTTGGCACTGTGGATGACAAGGGCAATCTTGCCCTCTACGACGGCAAGCTGCGCCTGATGAAAGCCGACGGCTCCTTCGTGGATTTCAGTGCCCAGGACTACATCGATTATCTGGGCGAAGCGGTGGTGCCCTTCTCGTATGGCAAGTTTCCGTATGCCCGCTCTTGGAATGAAGGCTTTTCCCTCGATATCGACAACCCCAAGGGCATCTACCGGAGCAATTGTCTTGCCCGGATCAATGCCTGTGACGCGATCTCGACGCCGCGGGCCCAGGCGGAACTGGAAGAGTTTCGCAAGGCCTTCGGACGCCCGGCGCAGTTAACCCTGCTCTATCACTGGGCACGGCTGATCGAGGATGTATATGCCTACGAGCATGCCATCGAGCTGCTGGAAGATCCGGCAATTTGCGACACGGACATTCGGGCAAAGGTGGAGCCCAAGGCAGGAAGAGGGGTGGGGTGTGTGGAAGCTCCCCGCGGGACCCTGATTCACGACTACACCACGGATGACAACGGTTTGATCAAGCACGCCAACCTCATCGTGGGGACAACGCACAATCTGGGCCCGATTAACATGAGCGTCAACCAGGCCTCGAAGATGTTGATCAAGAACGGTGAGGTGAACGAGGCGATCCTCAACATGATTGAGATGGCGATACGCGCCTACGACCCTTGAATTAGCTGCGCCACTCATTGCCTGGACGGCAATAATGGGTTCTCGATCAAAGTCGTCAGCGCCAAGGGTGAAATCATCACCAGACGGCCTGCGTAGCATTGAAGGGGCAATTGCCCCAAGTTAGAAGGTCCGGACTCAGCGGGACCAGAGGGAAGAAAGTGGGGGTGGTTCTCGTGGAACCACCCCCACTGATTTTCAAAGAAAGAGCTGCACCGGTGCTTCAGCTCACCACCCACACTGCCATGTCGCGGGCCACCTGCGTGAGCTTGGCGGCAATTCGCCCGATCTGGAATTCTTCGACGTCGGATACGCCGCGCCGCCCCACGACGATGGTCCCGTAGCGCCCGTTGCGGGCTTCATTGAGAAGGGCCGATGAGCGGCTGACCACTCCCGAGATCACCTTGGTGCTGATTTTGGCCGGATCGGCTCCCATGGCGGTCAAGGACTTGGAGAGTTTTTCGAACGTCGGCTTGATTGCTTCCTGAGCATCATCCTGGAGCTTCTGGATGAACTCGCCGCCCAGCATCTCCGTTTCGTCTTCCTGCGGAAATTTAACCACATGCGCCAGCGTTACCTGCGGTTCACCCTTGCCCAGCATCTTGCCGACGAAATTTGCCGCCCGCATGGATCCCCAGGAGCTGTCCACACCAACAAGGATCTTGCCTGGCTTGGGCTTCCCGCCTACCAGACAAACCGCCGGGCCAACCACATTCAACAGTACCTTGCTCGCAATACTGCCAAGCATGGTATCGTCCGCCGCCCCGATGCCTCTGCGTCCCATGGCCACAAGGTCGTAGCCGAACCGGCACTCTTCGAGGATGTCTCTGGCAAAGCCGTTCTTGCGCTGTTGAATGTTGATGACAACGGCTTCTTGCGGCATGCCGGCCTCGACCAGAATCTGCCGCGCCTCCTCCATGAATTCGCGCACTTTCTGTTCTTTATGGGTCGCCCACCCCTCCATGTATTCAAGATGCTTCTGGGCCATGGGATCCTGTTCCCGGTCCCAGAAAATAGGCAGCACCTTCTGAAAGACATTGAAGAGGACCACCTCGGTGTTGGTCAAGGTTAATACCTGGCTGACGTATCTGACTGTCTCGAGAGACTGCTCAGATCCATCTAGCGCCAACAACACAAGCTTTCGATCTGAAGTCATGGGTTCCCTCCTGCTAGGAAAAATGAGTAAAAGACCCAAGGCACAATGATGGTACACCCCACCAAAGAACCCTCTTCTGCCGTTCTCCGAGGTCACGCGGAGCGCTCGGTACGATGCCTATCGAGAAAAACACCTGGAAAAGAAGGAGAATCAGGTCCAGCCTTTATGCTCTGATCCGCCCAAGGAAAAGCGAGTGTTCTTATTATCTTATATCTTGCCAAACTCCTGCGCTCACTTGCGGAGCACGCCAGGAGCGGTCTTCACCACCCAGGACCACAGCGAGCGGCAAAGGATGAACTGAAAAAATTACCTTGGCCCTACTATATTACAAAAATCAGGGTCATGCAATGGGTTAGACTCAGATGTCCCCAACTTTGTGGTAGAGGATCATCAGTTGCTAATGTATGCTTTAACAGACATACAGCGTGATTAGCCGCGATTGTCCTCAAAATCAAGCAAAGAATTGTTGATATCCACAAAAAAGTGAAGTATATTGCCATCGGTTGTGAATGTTCACCCTCAAATTCTCCGCAGAAGCTCGGCGGAAAAAGCTGACAATTATGGACGCCTCCTCGGAAAAGCTGCTTATCGTATGTCTTCGCGCAGGATGGAGAAATATGATGGGCCGGGAGAGGGTGAAAGCTTCTCAACCACCGCGAGTCAAAATTGGCACCCTCCGATCCCACGCATCCAGCTTTGGGACAACTTCCATCACACGCTATAATGGTCTGTATAGTGAGGCAGGGATTAGAATGAGGTCATCGTCAACCTTATTCGCCAGGCTACGCCTTGTCTCCACCCGGCGTTGTCGAGGTTGGGCTCGAGGGGGAGGGATACTTGTGGCTCCAGAAGGCAGGGAGACGTTGTCTCCGATGTTCTTTTGAAATAGGTCGAACAACGACGGATGGTTTGAAACCCAGAAGGAGACCCTACTCGTGAATCGCGACGTGTTAGTGATTGGGGGAGGAATTGCGGGCATGCAAGCCTCTCTGGACCTGGGTGAAATGGGGTTCCAGGTGCATCTGGTGGAGCGTCTGCCAAGCATTGGCGGCAAGATGTCGCAGCTTGACAAAACCTTTCCCACCAATGATTGTGCCCTTTGAATCCTGGCGCCGAAGCTGATGGATGTCGGTCGACATCCCAAGATCCGGTTGCTGGCCTACTCAGAGATTGAAAAAATTGACGGCGAAATGGGGAATTTTCACATCACGGTTCGCAAGAAAGCCCGCTATGTCGATGAAAAGAAATGCACAGGTTGCGGGACGTGTGCGGAAAAATGTCCGACGGTAACCTCCGACGCCTACAACCTCGGGCTTGGCAAAGCCAAGGCCATCTATAAGTATTTTGCCCAGGGGATTCCGTCCGCCTATACCATCGACGCCAATGTGTGCCGACAGCTCCAGGGGAAGAAGTGCGGTGTTTGCGCCAAGGTCTGTCAGGCCGGCGCCATCGACTACAAGCAGCAGGAACAGATCCTCGAATTCGATGTGGGGGCCATCATTGTGGCCACCGGTTATGATCTCTTCGATGCCACGAAAATCCCGGAATATGGTTACGGGCGACTGCCCAACGTTGTCACGGCCCTGGAATTCGAACGGTTCCTCTCTGCCAGCGGCCCCACGCATGGTCACGTCTATCGCCGTTCGGACTTGGCCCTGATGGATGCTCTGCCCGAGGCGGAAAAAAACCGCCAGAAAGCAGCCAAAAGCCTCGAGCAGCTCGAGAAGAAGGGTGGGATGAGTTCCTCGGATTTCTATGCCAAGTATGAAGCCGGTGAACTGCAGGGCGAAGAATACGACAAGTGGGCCGAGCAGGTTAAGGTTTCCCGCGCCGCCACGGAAAAGTTCGAGGCCATGAAGGCGAAAGTCGACAAGATCGAGGGCGCTCATCGGCTGGCCTTCATCCAGTGCGTGGGGTCCCGCGACATTCGCTTCAATAAGTACTGTTCAGGCTTTTGCTGCATGCACGCCGTCAAGGAGGCCATCATTGGCCTGGAACACGACAGGGACGCCGAAGTTTACATCTTCGGCATGGATATCCGCGCGGTCGGAAAGAACTTCGAGGAGTACCGCAATCGTGGTGCCGGTTCCGGGATCAAGTTCATCAGGAGCCGGGTGGCCGAAATTTATGAGGACAAAGATCACACTCCCATGCTCGTTTATGAGGACACCAAAGAGCGCCAGGTGAAGCAATTGCCGGTGGACCTGGTGATTCTGGCTACCGCCTGCCAGCCCAGTGAAGGGATAGTCAAAATGGCGGCCACCGTGGGCATTGAAACCAATGATTTCGGGTTCATCAAGACCGCCTCCTATCCGCCGCTCAGCACCTCGCGGCCGGGGGTCTTCGTCTGCGGCTGTGCGGTAAGTCCTATGGATATTCCGGAATCGGTTGCTCAGGCCAGCAGTGCTGCGGCCAGGGCAGCTCAGGTTCTGTCAGGTTCTGAGACCGAACGTCTCGCCTCCTGAAGGAGAACAAGTCAATGAGTGGTGATACGGAGAAGACAGCAGAGCTCAACACCAAGGATGCGCGGATCGGCGTTTTTGTCTGTCATTGCGGTTCCAATATTGCAGGTCTATTGGATTGCCCGGGCTTGGCCGAGTATGCGTCCGGGCTGCCCAACGTGGTTTTTACCAAGAACAATCTCTACACCTGTTCCGAAGCGGGCATTGCCGAGATCATGAATGCCATCAAGGAACATGGGCTCACCCGCGTCGTGGTGGCGTCCTGTTCGCCGCGCACCCACATGCCGCTCTTCAAGAGCGCGTGCGCCGAGGCGGGGTTGAATCAGTACCTGTTCGAGATGGCCAACATCCGGGATCAGTGTTCCTGGGTTCACGCGCAGGATCGGGACCTGGCCATGGTGAAGGCCGAAGACCTGATCCGGATGGCGGTGGCCAAGGCCAGGTTCCTCGAACCGGCGGAGGACATCGAGTCTTCCCTGGTGCGCCGGGCGGTAGTCATTGGCGGCGGGGTGGCCGGGCTGTCGGCCGCCGGGGCGCTGGCGGACATGGGGATGGAAGTGATCCTGGTGGAAAGGCAGGCAGAGCTTGGCGGCCTGCTGCGTCGGATCAACCGCATTGGCCCGGGCGGCGAAAAGGCTTCCGAGCTGGTGGGTACGCTGGTGGCGGAATTCGAGTCCAAGCCAAGGGCCAAGGCGCTGCTGGAGAGTGAAGTGTCGGCGGTGAGCGGGGTGGTTGGCAATTACGAGGTGACCATTCGCGACAAGAGTGGTGAGTTGCAGACGGAAACGGTGGGCTGCATTGTCGTTGCCACCGGAGCGCTGCCGTTCACTCCCGAAGGACTGTACGGGTACAACGGGAAGAATGTGATCACCCAGATTGAACTGGAAGAGAAGCTTCGGGACGGCACCCTCGACGCCAAACGGGTGGTCATGATCCAGTGTGTGGGCGCCAGATCCCCCGAGCGCACCTATTGTTCGCGGATCTGCTGCCAGACGGCCATCAAGAATGCCCTGTACATCAAAGAGCTCAATCCCGAGGCCTACGTCCATATCCTCTATCGCGACATTCAGATGTATGGCACCGACAACGAGCGGACGCTCTGGGATTCGCGCGGCAAGGGCGTTCACTACGACGTTTACGATGTGGACCGGCCGCCGGTGGTGAAGGACGGGGTGGTAGAGGTCTATCAGCCGCTGCTGGGCGAGGTGGAGCAAATTCCGTTTGATCTGCTGGTGCTTTCGACCCCCCTGGTGGCCCCCGAAGATGCGCAGGAAGTTGCCAACCTGATGCGCATTCCCGTGGACCAAAATCGTTTCTACCTGGAGGCCCATGCCAAACTGCGGCCGTTGGATTTTGCCACCGACGGGGTCTTCCTGTGCGGGACGGCCCGCTATCCGGCAACCGTAGGGGAAGCCCAGGCCCAGGGGCTGGGGGCGGCGTCTCGAGCCGCGACCGTGCTGTTCAAAGACAAGCTGGTGGCCAGCGCCTTGATCTCTCAGGTCACGGAGCGTTGCGACGGCTGTGGTGCCTGTGTCGAGCTCTGCCCCTACCACGCGCTCAGTCTCGAGGAGTACGAACAAGACGGACGGAAACTCAAGCGCAACAAGGTCGATAAAATGTTATGCAAGGGGTGCGGAGTGTGTGCCGCCACCTGTCCCAAAGGGGGCGTGGTGGTCTGCGGATTCACCCGCACGCAGCTCCAGGCGCAGGTGGATGCAGCACTTGAAGCGGCGTAAGAGTAATGGTCGACAATCGTTACGTCAGTTATGGAACAGTTAGGAAAGGAGTTTTCCCCCATGTCCGATGAGTATGTTCCCACCATCGTGGGATTCCTCTGCACGTGGTGAGCGTATGCCGCTGCTGACCTGGCTGGGGTCAGTCGTTCGCAGTACCCTCCCAATTTACGGATCGTCCGGATGATGTGCTCCGGGATGGTCAGTCCCGACTTGGTGGTGCGCGCCCTTTCCAAAGGTGCCGACGGCGTGCTGGTGCTGGGATGCCACCTGGGTGAGTGTCACTACATGGAAGGCAATTTCAACGCGGCCAAGCGGATGGCGGTGATCAAGAACCTGCTCGCCTTTACCGGGATCGACCCGGCGCGGCTCAGGGTGGAATGGGTATCGTCTGCCGAAGCGCCCAAACTGGTCGAGATTGTTACCGACTTCAGCAACCAGATCAAAGATCTGGGACCCTCCCCGTTGAAGGCTGTGGCCTGATGGAGACTGACATTGATTGGGCTGTCAAGGATCAATGAGAAAGGCTCTTTTTATGGTTGAAAAGATCAAGGCAAGAGTTCAGGAACTGTTGACGTCCGGCAAGATCAAAGGTTTTCTCGGTCTCCGCGAAAGGTACGGCCACGTCGGGCCTTACCTTTTTACCGATCCCAATGACCTCGACGGAATGTCCGTCGGCGATGGGGCAAAACCCGGTGATACCCGCTATTCGCTCAACAAACAACTCATCAGGTTGGTCCGTTCTTATCAGGACGACGCTTTTGGCGTGTTGGTGCGAGGCTGCGACGAGCGCGGGCTGAAAACCCTGATTGCCTCGAACCAGCTCGATCCGGCACGGGTGGTTCCCGTCGGTTTGGCCTGCCCCCAGGAACTGGCTGATGCCTGCGAGTGCATGAAGCCCTATCCCGATGAGTACGTGGCTGGGGAGCAGGCCGAGGGGCGGCCCTTTGCCGGGGTGGCCCAGATCGAGGCCATGGCCATGGAAGAGCGTTTCAAGGTCTGGCTGGCCGAGTTCGCCAAATGCGTCAAGTGCTATGGCTGTCGCGATGTCTGTCCCATGTGCTATTGCAAGGAATGCACCCTGGGAGGCAAGGATTTTGTGAACGTCGGTACGCTGCCGCCGCAAAATCCCATTTTTCACATCACCCGCGCGCTCCACATGGCAGGAAGATGCATCGACTGCGGGCTCTGTAATGAAGCCTGCCCTGCGGATATCCCGCTGCGAACGCTCTACAAGAAGATTGCAGACCTCGTTGACCAGGAATACCAGTATCGGCCGGGCTATGGCGAACCCAAGGCCAGCCTGACCATTCACGGCCTCGGTGATGCCCCACAACACTGAGAGGAGCATTTTATGGATTACCGAAATGTATTGACCACGTGTACTTACTGTGGCTGCGGGTGCACTTTCTATCTCGAGGTTTTGGACGGCCACCTGGTGAACACGATTCCCTGCAAGACCAGCAATCTCAACGAAGGTAAGCTCTGTGTCAAAGGCTGGAGCGTCCACGAATTCGTTGAGAGCCCCAACCGCCTGACTCAGCCGTTGCTGCGTAAAGATGGCAAGCTGACCCCGGTTTCCTGGGATGAGGCGCTGGACTTTACCGTCAAACGGCTGAAGGAAATCAAAGAGGCCAACGGCCCTGACAGCATTGCCTTTCTGGCCTCGGCCAAGGTGACCAACGAGGAGAACTATCTTATCCAGAAGTTCGCCCGAGCGGCAGTGGGGACCAACAACGTCGACCACTGCGCCCGTCTCTGACACTCCTCGACGGTGGCAGGACTTGCCGCCTCGTTTGGGAGTGGGGCCATGACCAACTCCATCGCCGAAATCGAAAACGCCGATTGTATCCTGGTGATCGGCTCCAATACCCCCTCGAATCACCCGCTGGTCGCGACCCGTATGTACCGCGCCCAGGCAAAGGGGGCGAAACTGGTGGTGGTAGACCCCCGCAACGTTCCCTTGGCGAAGAACGCCGACCTGTATGTGCAGCACAAGCTTGGTACTGATGTGGCGCTGATCAACGGGATCATGAACGTCATCCTCACCAACGGCTGGCACAACGAGGCCTTCATCAAAGAGCGGACCGAGGGCTTCGAGGAACTCCGCAAGGTGGTCGAACAGTTTCCACCGGAGCGTGCGGCGGAGATCACCGGGGTTTCGGCCGATGACATTCGCACCATCGCCGAATGGTACGCCAAGGCCAAAGCCAGCTCCATTGTCTATTGCATGGGCATCACCCAGCACACGACCGGGGTGGACAACGTCAAATCCCTGGCCAACCTGGCCATGCTCACCGGCAACATCGGCCGGGAATCGACGGGCGTCAACCCGCTGCGCGGCCAGAACAACGTGCAGGGGGCCTGCGATATGGGTGGGCTGCCCAATGTCTATCCGGCCTACCAGCCGGTGAACAACCCGGATATTCAGAAGAAGTTCGAAACCGCCTGGAATGCCAAACTCTCCGACAAGGTCGGGCTCACCATTCCAGGGGTCCTCGAAGGCTTGTCCGCAGGTACGGTGAAGGCGGTCTACATCGTTGGCGAGAATCCCATGGTGAGCGATCCTGACGTACACCACGTGGAAAAGGCCCTGCGCGAAGCGGAGCTGCTGGTGGTCCAGGACATCTTCCTCACCCCGACGGCCGAGCTGGCGCATGTGGTGCTGCCCGGCGCCTCCTTTGCCGAAAAGGACGGCACCTTCAGCAACACCGAACGGCGCGTTCAGCGGGTGCGCAAAGCGATTGAACCCATCGGGGAGTCGCGGGCGGACTGGGAAATCCTCCAGGATCTCTCCACCCGCTTCGGCTACCCCATGAAATACGAATCCCCGGCCGAAATCATGGCGGAGGTGGCTACGGTCGCCCCATCCTACGGGGGCATCAGCTACGACCGGCTCGAGGGTGAAGGTCTCTTCTGGCCTTGCGTCAATAAGGACCATCCGGGTACGAGAGTCCTTCATCAGGGCAAATTCTCGCGTGGGTTGGGGCTCTTTCATGCCATCGATTTCAAGCCGCCGGCGGAAGAGATCGATACCGAATACCCATTCTGGCTTACCACCGGGCGGGTTCACGTGCACTACCATACCGGCACCATGACCCGCAACTCCCCTTCCCTTCATGCGGAAATGCCCGAGGGCTTCCTCGAAATCAACCCGCAGGATGCCAAAGCACTTGGGGTGAGAGTGGGGGATAGGGTGAAGGTGAGTTCCCGGCGTGGGGAAATGGTGACGCGGGTGGACTGCACCAAGCGGGTGACTCCCGGAATGGTCTTCATGCCGTTCCATTTTGTGGAAACGTGCGCCAACATCCTGACCAACCCGGCCAATGATCCCATTGCCAAGATTCCCGAGTACAAGGTGTGCGCGGTGAAGCTGGAAAAGGCGGCCTGATTCGCCGGATCGTCAGGAACCGACAGAAAAGATCAACCCGGTACTGGGTGAGCTCGTTCCCAAGCGGCAGCTTGGGAACGAGCGAAAGAATGGTTTGAGAAGGATTTCGATCCCCAGTTTTGGAATCATCTTCATTGCAGTCTCCGGTGCTTTAAGATAGCCTTTTAGTGGTTTCTTTCCTTCACATGTGGTGAATCTACCGGCTCAAATGGCCTCCTCGAAGTGGAAGTACTGCCATCGATCATGATGCGTGGAACAGGTGCCGGGGCTTTGTCAGACCTTGCAGGTCGAGCCTGGCGAGAGTGATTTCCCGTAAGCTGACGCGCTATCATTTCCCAAGAATTGGCTGACAACGCTCCACCCCAGACAAGCGAATCAGGCACTCTTCCGGCGGGGGTGAGTATCTTCTGATGGTTCTCTGTTGCCTATCCCTTGAATAGCGTTCTGAATTGCTTTGCCATCCAACCATGGAGGAGAACACATGAGTACCGAGAATCTTGAGGGAAAAAGGTGGTGGATTGCCGTTGCGGCGATCGTCATGCAGCTTTGCCTGGGCACCGTCTATGCCTGGTCGGTCTTCAAGAAACCGTTGATGGCGGCGCATGGTTGGGGGGAGACGGCCACCCAGGTGACGTTCATGATCTGTATCGGCATGATCGGGGTCGCTGCGGCTTTTGGTGGAACCCTGGTGGACAAGAGAGGTCCCAAATTCGTGGCAACGTTCGGCGGTCTTCTCTTTGGCGCGGGAACCCTGTTGTCAGGTCTCGCCGATCAACTCGGGAACATCTGGCTCCTCTATCTCGGGTTCGGTTTCATTGCGGGCCTGGGCAATGGGTTTGGCTACATCACCCCGATCGCGACTCTGATTCGCTGGTTTCCGGACAAGCGGGGGCTGGTAACCGGCCTCGCCGTAATGGGATTTGGTGCGGGTGCCTTCTTCATGGGCAAGATCGCCCCCCCGATGGTGATTTCTCTGGGGGTGGCCAATACCTTCTATATCTGGGGGGCGATCTTCCTGGTCCTGGTCACGGCTTCGGCGCAGCTTTACCAGAACCCCCCCAAAGGATGGCTCCCGGCGGGCTTCGCTCCCAAGACAGCCTCCGGGGTCGCGGTAACCGAATCGTACACCTTTGATGAAGCCGTCAAGACCCCGCAGTGGTGGATGCTCTGGGGAATGCTGTTCCTTAACGTCTCCGCCGGCCTCGGCCTGATCTCTCAACTTTCACCCATGGCTCAGGACGTGATCAAGAAGGCGGAGCCAACCATCAGTGCCGCCGCCCTTGCCCTGGCCGGGGGCTCGATCCTTGCCTATGCATCGATTTTCAACGGCTTGGGGAGGCTCTTCTGGGCCTGGACGTCGGATGCCATCGGACGGCGCAACGTGTTCATCACCATGTTCATCACCCAGGCCATCCTGTATATCGCCTTGCCCTACATCGGCAGTGAACTGGTTTTCACGGTCATCGCCTGTTACCTGCTGGCCTGCTACGGTGGCGGCTTTGCCACCATGCCGGCCTTTGCCGCGGATTCCTTCGGGCCTGGCTACATCGGCAAGGTGTACGGCATCATGCTGACCGCCTGGGGTGCGGCGGGGATCGTCGGCCCGCTCGTCTTTGCCGCGATCAAGGGAGTTGCCCTGTATGTCGCCGCGGGTCTCCTGATCGTCGGTCTGCTGCTTGCCCTGACCTTCAAGCGACCGAAGCCAAAAGAGTAGCGGCTGTCCGGGCGCTCCTCGTTCCAGGAGCGATGGAAGATGTGCCGCCTTGGGTCTAGCATTTTCATCTGGACTGACTTCAACTCACAAAGGAGAAATGGCCATGGCTTTTGATGAAAGAATCGCTCTCCGAAGTTTTCAGGAGATCAGCAAGCTCCTGAGTTCCACCATGGAACTGCCGGAAATGCTCAATTACCTGTTGACCGAGATTGTCAGGGTCCTGGGCCTCAAGGGGGGGACCATCCGCCTGGTCAGCCCCAAGACCAACACCCTGGAATGGATGGCGTCGGTCGGGGTGAGTCAGAAGTATATCAGCAAGGGGCAGGTCGATATGGATAAGAGTGTGGCCGAAGCCATGACGGGGACTCCGGTGCTCGTCCTGGATGCCGGCAACGATCCCCGCATGCAGTATCCGCAGCAGGCCAAGGAGGAGGGAATTGCCAGCATGCTGACCATCCCCATGAAGGCCAGAGGAGGGAAAGTCATCGGGGTGATGCGTCTGGTGACCCGCGAGCGCCGGGAATTCACCATGGATGAAGTGGATTTCGCGTGCACTTTGGGAGAATTGGGAGCGCTGGCCATCACCAATGCCAGAATGTTTGAGGAGCTGACCAAAGAGCTCAGGTATTTCAAAGGAATGGTCGACGTCGCCAAATTCTGGTAAAAGGCTTCGTTGTCCTCATCGAAGGAGGAGGGAGAGTGCCGCAGGCGCCGCGAAACGCTTTGACATGATGGACTTCAACCGGGATGGCAGGATTAGCGTCGGAGGATAACAGACCTCCTGGATCAAGCCGGAAAAGGCCGCCGCCAAGTGATCCCGTGAGGGACCCGCGACGGTGTCTCAGCACCGGCTCCTGCGAAGCTCCAACCCGACCTGGTACTGGCAGACATCTCGCATGAACGTTGTCTTTTTCGGCATCGTCCTGATCGCTTTCGGCACCGCCGCCTGGCGCCAGCTCACCTGGATTCCGGTTGTGGGGATGGATTCCCCCATGGAGCGCCTCACCCGGGCCATGGTGGATTCGGCTGCAGGGGCCGTGGAGTTGGCACTCGGACTGGTGGGAGTCATGACCCTCTTTCTCGGGCTCATGAAAGTGGCGGAGGCGGGCGGCCTTCTTCGGGTCATCGCGCGCCTCCTCCGTCCCCTGATGGTTCGGCTCTTCCCCGATGTGCCGCCCGAGCACCCCGCCATGGGAGCGATGATCCTCAACCTTTCCGCCAATGTCATGGGCCTGGGGAATGCTGCCACCCCGTTCGGCATCCGTACCATGCAGGAACTCAACACGCTCAATCCGCACCCGGGGACGGCTACCAACGCCATGGTACTCTTTCTTGCCATCAACACCGCGAGCGTTACCCTGCTTCCGACCGGAGTCATTGCTTTGAGAGCTTCCGCGGGCTCGGCCGACCCGGCGGGAATCCTTCCCACAACCCTCTTTGCTTCGATCGTGGCCACCATCTCCGCCATTCTTGTGACCAGGGTGCTGCGGGATCTCTTTCCGGTCCGAGCTGCTCATGAACCTGCTACGGCGGAAGACGGTATGGAGGATGCTCCTGCAGTGGTCGCGGACCAGACAGCGGCGCCGGAAGCGGCAGGGGAAGGCTATCCGCTTTGGGTCAGCTTTCTGGCGTTGGGGGCGGTGGTGGCGGTCATTCCCGTCACGATTTTCTTTGGCAGAGCGATTTCGCCCTGGATCATTCCCGGGCTCATGCTCGGCTTCCTCACCTTTGGCCTGGTGCGAGGGGTACGCGTCTACGAAGTGCTGGTGGACGGTGCTCGGGAAGGCTTTCAGGTTGCGGTGAGGATCATCCCTTACCTGGTGGCGATTCTGGTAGCCATCAGCATGTTCAGGGCCAGCGGAGCCATGGAAATCATGGTGGAGGGGATGGGGGGGTGGACCAACTTGGTGGGGCTTCCCCCGGAAGGGCTCACCCTGGCCATCCTCCGCTCCCTTTCCGGCTCTGGGGCCTTCGCCGTCCTGGCCTCCTTCATCAAAGATCCCGCCATTGGCCCGGACAGCTACACGGGCTACCTGGTATCAACCATCCAGGGATCTTCGGAGACCACCTTCTATGTGCTCGCCGTCTACTTTGGGGCCGTGCAGATCAAACGCATCCGGCATGCGCTGGCAGCGGGAATCATTGCGGATCTGGTGGCGGTGATTGCTTCCGTGGTAATCTGCAAACTCCTCCACGGTTGAGAGGGTGTCGAAGATCCAGAACTGAGTCCCCCCATGCAGTGAGAACCCCGAATCGTCATTTCAAGAAAAGCAGCTTGCCTTTTGCGGTTGGAGGTGTATAGTACCACCCACATTGTTTGAGACTCTGGTAGGAATGGTTTTGTGGACCTCGGTAAGTCTTCCCTGCCATCAGGCATCATCGATCACTGACCTTTGTTCTGAGTACGCCTCTCTTATGCGGCAGCACTTCTGGTTAGCGACGATGGTTTAAGCCCGTCGTCTCAGATGTGCTGCATCCGTAGCGCCGTCACGGCGCCGGTTTCTGCAGCCTGGGATTTTCACTCTTTAACCGGGTTTCTGGCTCGGATGCGCTGTGCCTTCGCCGCTTGCGGAAAGGTCCTTTGCCGCTTTGCGCTCGCCGAGGGAAGGCCCTCGAAGGACGCTTGTGCGCAAGCGGTTCGGGTTCAGAACCAATGAAGGATATTGCTTTTGATGTCGTTTGAAGAATTACAGCTGGTTCCACCCATTCTCAAGGCTCTGGCCCAATGCAACCATCATCACCCCACTCCGGTCCAGGTTGAGACCATTCCCAAGGCGCTCGCCGGCGGCGACGTCATTGCCTCCGCCCAGACCGGTACCGGCAAGACGGCGGCTTTTGTCCTGCCCGCACTCCAGCGGCTGGCAAGCGCAGGCCGCGGCGATAAAGGCGGTCCCCGCGTCCTGGTGCTGACCCCGACCCGCGAACTGGCCGACCAGATCGCGCACGCTACCCGCACCTACGGGCGGTACCTGAAGGTCAAGAGCGTGGCCATTTTCGGCGGGATGCCCTTCCGGGAGCAGATCAGGGCTCTTTCTCAATCCCCGGAGATGATCATTGCAACCCCGGGCAGGCTGCTCGATCACATGGGCCGCAAACTGATCGATCTTTCCCGGCTTGAAATGCTGGTTCTGGATGAAGCCGACCGGATGCTGGATATGGGCTTCATCGAGGATGTCGAACGAATCGCCGACGCCGTGCCGGCTGGCTGCCAGAAGATGCTCTTTGCGGCGACGCTGGGAAATGCAACCACCAACCTGGCCCAAAAGCTGATGGAGGAGCCCGAACGGGTTGAGGTGGCGCCCGGCAGGATTACCCACGACAGCATCGAGCAACGGTTGCATGTAGCAGACAACATTCAGCACAAGAACCGCCTTTTGCAGCACCTCTGTGCCGATGCGACGGTAACCAGGGCCATCATCTTTTCCGCCACCAAACGCGACGCCGACAGCCTCGCCGGGGATCTCAACCGGCAGGGGTATAGGGCGGCCGCCCTCCACGGGAATATGACCCAGCATGCCCGCAACCGCACGATGATGAATATGCGGCAGGGAAAGATCCGGCTGCTGGTGGCAACCGACGTGGCGGCGCGCGGCCTCGATATTGCGGGGATCAGCCATGTCATCAATTTCGATCTGCCGCGCCTGGCCGAAGACTACGTCAACCGCATCGGCCGGACGGGTCGGAACGGCGAGTCGGGCGTTGCGATATCGTTTGCGTCGCACGGTGAACTTGGCTATCTCGACCGGATCGAACGCTACCTCGGCCGGGCTCTCACCATGCACGTCATACCCGGCCTTGAACCCGCTCACCCTCTGAACCGGCTGAGCAGCGGGCGCAGCGGCACCCAGCGGCCAAGCCCTCCTTCTATGGGAGGCTCCGGCAAGGCCGGGAAGGCCGGTCGCCGCTCATTCAGCCCCAGGGGCAGCAAGGGAAGCGGCAACCCGGGGGGCAGCGGCAAATCGCGTCTGGCAAAGTGGGACCAGGAGCTGGCAGTGGTCTACCGGCGGGGACGATAGGCTGGAGCGGTGAGGAGAAGCGAGCGGGGATGCCTGATGCGGTGTGGGACAGGCTCGGGTCAAGCCGTTATCCTCTACTGCGGCCGGAGTTCCTGGCGGGCAGCGTTGCCAGCTTGCTTCCGCTGTCTGGTGAGTTCCCTGTCGAGGGTGTCGGCAAACCGCTGCCTTTCCTTTGGACCAAATTCCCCGGGACCGGGGGTGACTTGCCCGGCTTCCCGCAGCCCCTGCATGAAATTGCGGAGGGAGAGTCGTTCCCCGATATTATCGCTGGTGTAAAGTTCACCACGGGGGTTGATAACGATGATCCCCATCGGAACGAGAACTGCTGCCAGGGGAATATCCTGGGTGATGACAAAATCGCCGGCTTCGGCAGCTTGAGCGATGGTGTCGTCTACCACTTCCGGCCCCATGGCGACCCGCATGGTGGAAACATAGGCTGAATCAGGCAGACTGATGAACTTGTTGGCGACAAACACGGTCGGGATCTTGAGACGCCTGGCGACGCGGATGATCAACTCTTTGATCGCTCCCGGACAGGCGTCGGCGTCCACCCAAAGCTTCATGCGCTATCCCTGAACGGTGAGTTTCTCAATGATCCAGTGATGCTCTGGATAGGCTGCCAGCAGGCTCTCACGGTCACCCAGTTCAAAATCCTCGTATTCGAAGCCCGGCGCCACCGTGCATCCCAGCAGCGAGTAGGATGCGGGGTCATCGACGATCGCCCCGAACCAGCAGCCGCCGAGAATAGAGATCTGGAAGCGTTCGCCGTGTTCAGGGTCAGCTCCCAGTCTCCACCGTAGAAGTGTTCCCGAGTCATCGATCACATAGAGGGTCAGGGCACTGCCAGCATAAAAATGCCAGATCTCATCGGCTTTCAGACGATGAAACCGCGAGACTTCGTGGCCCGGCAAGAGGTAATGGATGGCCGTGGCGAACAGGCGAGGGCCACGAAATCGCTCCGGGAGATGCTCTCCCGCGATTCGTTCCCTCGCCTCATAGGTTCTCCTGAAATAGCCGCCTTCAGGGTGCCTGGAAAGCTGTAAGGCTTCGATCCAGTAAACAGCATCCCGACTCATCACAGAACCTCCCGGTTTCCCCTCAAGCCTGATGGCGATAGTTATTACTCGCCGGGTGCGCCTCGCCCCCGGCCCCTCGGTTGACCTTGACCGCCGCCACCGCCCCGAGCCCTGGAGTCAAGCTGCGTTGCCTGAGGTGCTGGCGTACTGCCAGCCGGTGGCGGTTCCGCAGGTTGGATGACGGTCTGGTTCTGACGCGGTGCGCGTGGCTGCTGCGGGGCGGCCCGCTGGGGCGGCGCCACCGATCGCTGCGTTGGTGCCGGCGCCTGCGGCCCAACCGCCCTTCCGCTCGCTTCCACCGGCGGACTTACGGTCCGTGCTGCCGGTCGGCGCACCTCACCACCCGTGCCCGAAGGGACGGTCCGCTGGTTCCCGCTGCTCGGGGCTTGGATGGCTGGGCCTCCCGGTTGCTGGCTCTGGAGCTCGCGTCCGCTCTGAGGCGGTCGGACCCGCTGGGTCTCGTTTCTTGGAACCTGGATGGCCCGGCCTCCCGGCTGCGAACCCTGCGGCTCTCCTCCTCCCTGCAACGTCGGTCCGCGCTGGCGACTGCCCGGGGTGGTCCCGGTCGTCGGTTCGCCTTGATCCGGGGACAGGGTACGCTCGGGTCGTGAATCCGGGTAGCGCCGATCCTGGCCGGTTGCCCGGCCTCTCGAACCGACCTCACCAGCCCCCGGCGACGGCTGGTCCGGCTGCGGTCCGGGCCGGCGCATGGTGCGGCTGCGGTCCAGCGGTGACGGGACTTTGCCCGGTTCGGTCGATGTTCCTTCACCTCCTGCCCGGGGGGTTCCGGCGCCGGGTTCACCCACCGCTCTTGGCTGCCCCGCTTCGGGCGTCCCCTGTTTGTGCCCCGGAGGTGTCGGTCTGAACCGTGGCGTTTCGCGGGTTGACCCTCCCGTAGGCCCTTCTTTGACCGTGCGCTCCTCACCACCGGGTTTCGCCGGCCTCACCCGCTGCCCTTCCTCGCCGCCCGTTGGGGAACGCTGCTCCCGGGACACGGTGGGGCCTTCACCCCCTGTTGGCGACCGTCGGGGCTGCTGTTCATCCATTGCGGGTCTTCCCCGGTCTGGAGCAGAGGGTTGCCGTTCAGACCCGAGCCGGTCGGTTTGGACTTCGGACTCACGACCCGGCGCGGCCACGATGGGAGAAGGCGGTTTGGACCTGGCTCGCAGCTCCCGCTGAGGCAGCTGCAGATCGCTCGTGGCTCTGCCAGCGTCAGACGGGCGGACAAGGCGGTCGGTCACCCGAGGGGCCTCGATGCGGGCCTCGTTGAGCGGCCTGCCGAGCTGGAAGGCGGCCACTTCCTGCTGAATGGCGCGGGCATTTCCTCCTGCGGTTCTGCGTGCCATCTGCTGGTTGTGGGATATCCGGTTCAGGACACTGTCGTGCGGCTTGTATTCGACCCTGGAGTTGGTGAAGCGGTGACGATCCCGCATGGTGTCGTAATTATGAATGACCTTGTTGTTCACTACGGGAGCGGCATGGTAGTTCTTGATGATGTTATTCCGGTTGATGTTGGTGATTCTCACGTTCTGGTAATTGTCAACCCCGTAGAAATGGTTCTGCTTAACGATGACCGCCTGGTTGGCATAGCGGTAGCGGTTGATGTTGATATTGGTGATATTGACATTATTAACCACGACCGTTCTCGGTCCCCAGCGGCGGTGACAATAGTAGGGTTCGAAGGGAGCCAGCGGAATCCAGCCGATATTGACTCCCGAATGGATCCACCCCACGCGGCCTGGATACCAGCCAAAGCCGAGGCCCAGGAAGGGCCCTATTCCCACCTGGACGCTCACGACCGGCGGCGCCCAGTACCAGAAGCTGCCAGCGTACACCCAGTTGCCATAGTGGTGGGTCACGTAGCCGAAAGGCTCATAAGGAATCCAGCACTGGTCGCCGTAGTAGGCCGACCATCGACCGGCGGTGAACGGGGCCCACCCGGCCGCAACGGTGGGGCGCCAGAACGGCCGATAGCGCCCTTCGTAGTAGACCTGTTCCCACCTTCCGTTCTCATCGAGGGCATAGGACTCATCATGCAGGCTGGGCGGGAGGTAGCGCACCGATTCGCCGCGCACTTCCGTTCGTTTGGTCCAGAGCTGGTCGCGCTGGCTGTTCCAGTCATCCCAGTCAGCGTCGACATTGCCCTGGCCCGAGGTGACCTGCTGGCCGTCGGAGACCATCGAGGCCCCCCCGGCGGTGACTTCGTACCGGGACTGATCGCCGTCCAGTACCAAATCGACCTTGCCTTTCAGGGCGATGACTTCGAGAGACCGATCACCGACGTAGAGATCAAACACGCTATTGGCCGGTGCTACCACATAACCGAAAGGCGAGGTTGCGCGGATGATACCCTGGGAGTCCCGGTTGTAGAACCGTGCCATGCCGGCGGCAACGTCGGCTTCGGTGAGGTCTGTGCGCAGAGTGATGAGCTGGATCTGGGTGCTGCCGCCAATCCTGATCCAGGTATTGTTGGGCATAATGAATTCCGCTTTACCCGCGGCGTCGGAATAGAGGGAATCCTCCAGGCCGAAGGGGGCATCCCTGACCGTTGCCACCCAGTCCTTCTCCTCGGGTACGTACCGGAGCAGCTGACCCTCGACGTGGGCAATGCGGCCCACCAGGGTTCCTTCTCCGGCTTCCCCGGTGGCGGCGGGAGCCCGGGTCGCCCCGGCTGCCGCAAGCATCAGCGCGAATATAACAAGGAAGCATTTCCTCAACGCTTTCATCAGAGTTCTCCTTCCCCCCAAAAGTGGTTCCGCTCGTACCTCCGCACGCGCCGCCAAACAGCTTTCAAGGTCATGCTGCAAAGGCTGAGCGGATGCATGCCACACTAATTATTATGGCTCCGCTCCTGAGCCAAAGCAACAACCGTTCCATTTGGCTAATTAGCTGGAATGAAACAGTTTACGGGGAGGAGCAGGAGACCGGCGGCAGGATTGGCGTGTTAAAGTTACGAATCGTGCCTGCCCGGTTACGTTTTTTACCCAGTGAGGCAACCGCCCCTGCTGGGGTTCGGCAGCTCCTGGCCTTCGTCGGTCAGCGTTAGAGTTTATCTCTGCCTGTCTTTGAGTGAAAATGCAGGGTCTGCAAAGGGGACAGAGGGGTGACTCGGAGAGAGACCGACAGGGTGTTGGGAGGGGGAATGAAAAATGGATTTCCCTCGGATGCCAGGGCATCTCCTCGCAACGCTATCATCCCCCTCGCTTTTCTGGATCGCTCTTGCATCTGTGTCTTGGCAGGAACCATGCCATCCTTTCATTCGTCCTTGACGGTCTGCCTTCAAAAGGCTATTAGTATGGTATTTCAATAGATTAGAGATGCTAACGGGCCGCTTCCATACGGCGGATAAGGAACATTGATATAATATAATTGTTCAACAATCTATTTAACACTAACGAAAGGGATCAGATTGTGGACTCTTTTATGACTGAGATAAGGAGATAGTAATGGACGAAATTGTCCTGGAAGAGCGACTGGCGGAAGAGCTGATCGGGGGCTGGGAGATCCTTCCCACGGGCAACGGCTGGCTGGTAAAGACCGACTGGCGTTGGCCGGGGGATGATAAGATCGAAGTTCATGTCAGAAGGGTTGCCGACCGCGATGACCTCTACCTGGTAACCGACGGCGGCGAACTCTGTAATTTTCTTTTTGCTCAAGGCCTGGACCTTCGCCGGGATCAGCGGAGTGCGGAAACCCTGCACCAACTTGCCGCTGGCTGCGGCTCCGGCATCGTGGATTTTCAAATCGTCCGGGGTGCTGCCAGGGAAGAGCTGGCGCAAAGCATCAGGCAGGTTTTGGAGGCCATAAAAGAGGGTGCCTTTGTTTTCTGGTGGCAGCTGCGGGGAGCATGACAGGGTGCCTACTTTCACGACATCCTTGACGAAGCTTGCCAGGCTTGGTCCTGTGACATCGGGGTTGCGGTGCCTCCGACCATAAGCGACATCGCCAGCTAGTCTCCCCATGAACAGAATGCCGATTTGTAGTGCCAAGGATGATATTGCAATATGTAACGGCATAATATCGCAGCATATTATCACAGATACTGTAGAAGATGAGGCTGACGAATTGGTGAAGGCAGAGACGACCGGGCCGAGGAGCTGTTCCTCACCATCCGTGACGGCATTTGCTTAATCAGGAAGCGTGCTATCGGTGAGTGATCAGCGGTGAGGTTACGACTTTCGATATTGTAATCCTGATGGTATCCCGAACCAATTGCCGATTGTTGGCTCTGAATTTCTGTAATTATATTCGCAGCGCTAATTGGCTAGCTCTTCTTGTACCTCATCCGGAAAGCGACTATGCCAAGAAGGCCGGAGCCAAAAAGTAACATGGTGGCCGGTTCTGGCACAGGGATCTGCCCAGTGTCGGGTCGCAGAATGTGATAAGATTCCGAACCTTCATGCGCTGCAACGATGGGGTCGGTACTTGAGAATCCCGTGTTAAAGGCATAACCATCATTCCCTTTATTCTTACCGGTCTTGGCATAGAAGTCGCCCCAGACGGGAGCACGGGTGGTCGTAAATGATAGATTCGAAATAGTCGATGTGCCTTCGAATTTCATTCCTGTCATTCCTGTCATTAGCCATGGCATGCCAGGGTTTGACTTCCCAGGACCGTTGGCGCTGTATTTTCCCAGTTCTCCAACTGGGGTTCCCGCAAGAAATGAAAACTCACCAATTTTTGCGCCATCCGAGACTTCTATAATGACATGGCTAATATCCTTCGCGGGAACTTTGAAAGTGTAATCATACTCCCACAAAATGAATCCGCCTGATGTGCCTACCTCTTTCACATCCCAAGAGAATACAGTCGCAGCATCTGCCCACTGTTCAGTCGCAGAAATGCCTGTCTTCCAGCTTAGGCTGCCGCTGTAGGTGATTGGGCCTGCCGGTGTTTGAAGCACGAAAGCCCCGACAAACATCACCGCCAACAAAAGAATCCTAACTATCCGTCTCATATCATCCACTCCTTTCGGTTTATCCATCTTTATTGCTGGATGATGCAGAAGTGAGACAACCTCAAAGACAAGTTGGCCCACCTGAACCAAGGCGGATGATTTGAAAAGCAATAAACATGCCGTAGGAATTGAATGCTGGCAATAATTGGGGGGAGTTGACTTGAGATGACTTGAGAAAACCCCACCTTTCCTTTGCATCTTTGGCGAATGATTGGAGCACCGGTTGGTCATCTATTATCGGTTTTCTCTCCTTACCGATTTTTCCATCGCCCTCGCAGCGATCACAAGGGCGTGGTAGCGTTAATGTCTGCCATCCTCCGAGTGCTCCCGCTGGAAGAATGTCAGTGCCGATGCCGCCGCAGTGATCACATTTGATCGTTCCTTTCCATTGCAGGATGGGCAGTCCCTCTTGGTCACTGATTACTCTTGAAGGCAGGCTTTGCGTACCGGTAAGAATCAAAAACGAGTCACAGGCTCAAGGCATACTCAACGGCACGAAGAGCATGGATCGAGGTGGTATCGAGAAGGGGAACCGGACAGTCACCTTGCTTGATCAGCATGGGGATCTCTGTACACCCTAAGATGATGCCCTCCGCTCCCCTTGCAGCAAGCCCCTTGATGACCGCCTTGAACTGATCCTTCGATGATTGGTTGATGACCCCCTTGCACAGTTCATTGAAGATCACGTCATTGATGATCCCTCGTTCATCATCGGGCGGGATAAGGACGGATAGACCGAATTTCTCAGTCAGCCGGTCCCTGTAGAAATCTCCTTCCATCGTGTAACGTGTCCCAAGAAGAGCGACCTTTTTCAGTCCCTTTCTGGTGATCTCTTCTCCGGTGGCATCGGCAATGTGAATGAAAGGAACCGTGATCGCCCGTTCGATCCAAGCGGCAACCTTGTGGACGGTGTTGGTGCAAAGAAGGATGACATCAGCGCCGCCACTTTCAAGGGTTCTGGCAATCGTTGCCATGTGACCACCGATTTCCTCCCATTTTCCCTCACGCATTAAGGGTTCGAGTTCGCCGAAATCAACCGAGTACATCAAGATCTTCGCTGAATGGAGTCCTCCGAGCCTTCTGCCAACTTCTTGATTGATGATCCGGTAATAATCCACGGTGGATTCCCAACTCATGCCGCCGATCAGCCCGATGGTCTTCATGGTATGCTGCAATCCTTTTCAGAGATTCCAATCAGATTCATTTTACCTGGTTCGGTTTCTATTCTACCTTCAATGGTCAACCAAGCGAACCTTTTCTGTGCTAGAATCCTTGGTTAAATGAGGCTGATAATTCACAAGAAGGAAAAACTGAAATGGGCGTCGAGAAAATGACGGGAATCAAACTGCTGGAACAGACCATCGGGGTGCACATCAAGATCCTGTCCAATGAATACCAGGAACTACCAGGGTATGGTGACCAGATCAACACCCACCAACAGATCGTTTTTCAGATCAAGGAAGAGGAGCCCGATGATTATGCGGTTGGGATTCTATTCTGCCTCTCATTGATGTCGTTTAGTTATTCTGCTCCAAGAGGAATGTCGGAAATCGAGTTTGTGCCCGATGAAGAGTGGAACCTTGGATATTTCGTCCAGGGATTGAGGTTCTGGTTGAAAAACTTCTGCTTTACCAGTGACTATGTTTCAGGTCGCCTTATGAAGACAAACATCAGTTTCGAGCCTGGCGGCAAGGTCACCCTCACTACCCGTAATCGAGGAAGAGGCGCTGAAAGATGGCTGTTGAATCTTCAAGGGAAGAAGCACATTCAGGCTGTGAAGTGATTGTCATGGACGGCCCTCATTTCTCGCCAACTTTTTTCTCCCTGGCACAGAAAACTCGGCGAGTTCCTTGAAGAGCAATCATCACTTCAAATTCGCAGGTCGTCGAGGAATTCCGACGCCGGTGCGACGCTTGTCACCAGCAAATGATCACGGGCTCGGGTGCAAGCGACGTAAAGCAGGTGCCGTTCGGTGTTGTAGACTTCTTCCAGATCGGCGTCGTCCCCAACCGTTTCAATCCTCTCCTGCAGGGGGATCACCTCATCATCGCAGGCCATCACCACAACGGCACGGAATTCCAGCCCCTTGGCAAGATGCATGGTGCTGATCGAAACGTGCCCGCTGATCGTGTCAACGTGCTCGTCGAGTACCTTTAAGGAGAGCCCTGCATTATTGGCCGCCGCGCGGGCTCTGTCCAGGTCTGCAGCAGATCGAACGAAAACGCCTATTTCGTGCGGCAACAGTCCTTCTTTGATGAGGTTCTGAAGCCATTTACCGACCGTCTCGATCTCGTCTTGCTCAGTGTCAAGAACTGAGATGATGGGTCTCGGCCCGTTGAAGACCGAAATCGTGCCGCGCCGTTCTTCGGTGTTGCCGTCGACGTCGGACAATTCAGGCGCCAACAGGCGGTCGGCCTGCATTCTAATTTGGTGCGACGTGCGGTAGTTGATCCGCAGGGTGTGGGAACGTCCTCGGATGTCGATGCCGAGCGCCTTCCACGAAAAGGGCTGCTGAAAGATCCGCTGACCCAGGTCACCGGCAAAGAAAAGGCTGTTCGGCCGGTCGGAGGCAAGCGCCGCGAGAAACCTCAACTGGAATATGGCGATGTCCTGTGCCTCGTCCACCACGGTATAGTCGAACGATGGCCGTTTGCTCCCCTCCAGCTTGGCTGCCAATCGGGAAAACACTGCAGCAGTCGTTACCAGGTTTTGGCTTTTCAATGCAGCACGAACGCGGTCGAAAATCGACCAGAGCACAACCCGCTGCTTCTCGGGGAGCCGGGTTTTTCGGCCCAGGCGCTTGACGTCGCGATACGCCTCCCAGCTTTCCAGTTGCCATGCGTCAACGACCTGTTCCCATTCTGTTATCAAGAAATGCAGACTGAACTTATGGTCACCGACTGCACGGGCTGCCTCGTCGATGAGTTGCCGGACGGTCCCTCGTGTTGCGAGGTGAACTTGGCCGAAGTGCAGCTCGTAAAGCCGACGGCCAATCGCGTTCATGGCGTGTACTTCAATCCGTTCGCCAAGGCGCGGTTCGTTGCTGATCAAACGCTTCAATTTCGTTCTGAGGGCATTAGCCAGCGTGTCGGAAAAGGTGATCAACATCACCCTGGCATCGGAATTGGCACGGGCAAGGAAGACAGCCCGGTGAAGGGCCACAATCGTCTTGCCGGTACCCGCCGAACCGGAAATTCGCGCCGGGCCGCCATACTCCCGTTCGACCATTTGGCGCTGAGCCGGATGGAGAAAGACACTCCATTTCTCCCAGGGATATTCGAGAGCCCGCGCCAGCTCTTCAACGTTCTTCATAACCCGGAAACGACGCTGGGCATCCGGATGATCGAAAGGATCTGTCCCAAGCGGCACCGGTTGCGGGACCTGCGGCTTCACGCCGGTAGCAAGGTCCAGCAATGCCTCGGCGGCTTCACTGGGGAGATGATCGGCCAACTCCAGGATGTTGTCCTCATTGGCTTTGCGCACCTCTCCCAACCATTCGGGAGGCACTCCGAAGCTCAACAGGTCACTCTCAGGAATGTCCGCATATAGGAATGGCTTCAAAGAAGTCTGCTTTTCCCCTGCAACGTATTTGGGAACAGCAACTTCCTTGATGATCTCCCTGATCTCGACGAACTGCGCGGCACCGGTCTTGGGGTGGGTTTCGAGTTTACGCCGCTCAGCCCAGTCATAGGCCTTGTCATGGTGGTCGACATAACAGAGCAGCATGCCGGTGTCGGTATTGTGTACGATCAGGCGGATGTCGCTGCTGACCCGCACCGACCAGAAGTTCGGATCTTTCGCCCGGTCAATCCTATGAAGCTTCATGCCGGGGTTGGCGGGGTTCATCTGGAGGTCGAAAGCCGTGGTCTTGACCGCTTTCTGCTCTTCCCCGGTGAGCTTCGCAAGGCTGTCGGTAAAGGTATCGGCAATGCGGAATTCCATCTCCTACTCCACGCGAAAGACCTTCATCACCTCATCGCCGAGGTGGTTGATCACCTTGACCGCGATCCGGCCGGAACTTGGCTTGGCAAACGGGCGTGAGGTATCGCCATTGAGCGATGCCCAGGCATCCTCGTTGATCTCGGCCTTGAGGGTGGTTCTGAGGGATTTGTATGGATCATTGGCCCCCAGGAGGTAGGCATGGCGCACGAAGAAACTCTCTTCGTTGTAGTCGGTGTCGATGAACCAGCAGGCGATGCCTTCGGCACCGTCGCTGCGGACCTCGCCGGTATTGGGGTGAAAGACGTCGACGCCGTTGATCTTCACCTGGATTTGGCCGTCTTTGGCGTCGAGAATGTCTATGTCAGGCTCACCGAAGATGACAAACAGATTCCCCCTGCCGGTATTCTTGAGATCGTCGGCCATGTGCAGGTCGGCGTTCATCCGCGCCTTGAGGACGGGGATGCGGCCAAGCTTGTCGAAGTCGGCGGAGTGCGCATCGTAGTTGAAGGCACAGGTGATGAGGACGTCGAAGTCGGCGTCTCCCGCCTCGCGGGCGGCGGCCACCAAGTCCGGGCGAGAAACGGTGCCGAACTCCGGGCCGACGAAGAGCGCAGCCCGCTTTTCGGTGCTGGTATCCTCGTCGCCTTCCACGTATCGGCCTTCAGCACAGATAAAATGACCAGGCCAGGGCATAATCGAGGTGAATTGGATCTTGTCTTCCTTATGGGCCTGCTGGACGCCGGCGATCTTCAGGTTTTCCAGGATCATCCGCGCGAAATCCTGGTCCTCCATGCCTCCGCCCTTTGATTCCGGGTCGCCGCCGATCAGCTCGTCGTCCGCGCCCACAGCCAGCACGCGGTGGGGAGAGAGGCTTTCGACGGTGAATGGCCCGGAGACGCGGACCTTCTTCCTGTCCTCATAGGGCTTGTCGTAAAGGTATTCGTAATCGGCCTTGGCAGCGATGGAGGCGTCGATTTCCTTTTGCCGGGCGATGCGCTGCTTCCACCACTGGGCATGAAGGGTTTTGGCTTCCTTCGACCATTTTTCCTCGGCCTCGCGGGGGATTTCCCATTCCTGCCAGGTTTTGTCGAGCGCCTTATTGAGCTGTTCACGGAGCGGCTCCAGGGTCCCCTGGAACTTCTCCCAGATCACGTCGATCTCGGCGTTGTTGGCAATTTGGCCCAGCCTGATGTGCGGTAGGCGATCATACACGAAACCGTGTCGGATACTGCCGTAGGTCTCAGTTTTTGTGTACTCGGTCTGGGTAAGCATGGCCTCTTTGAATTTGCCTTCAGGCGAGTCGCTGAGGAGATAATACGAGCACCGTGCTCCCATGATGCGGGCGCGGGCAAGTGCAAGCGCCACACGGGAAGTATCGACAGTAATCCAACGACGGCCCCATTGTTCGGCGACGTAAGCGGTGGTACCCGAGCCACAGGTGGGGTCGAGGACAAGATCACCAGGATCAGTCGCCATCAGAATGCAGCGTTCAACAATCTTTGTGTTGGTCTGAACCACATACAGCTTATCATCGGTGAAATTCCCTGACCCAGTGTCCGTCCAGGTATTCCCATGGATTGCCGCATCAAAATCAGTGTGATACCGAACATACCTAATCGAATTCTCAGCAACATGGATCCGGTTGGCTCTTGCCAGCCGCTCCATACCATCTGGATAATTCGCCTTCCAGTGAGAGTTCTTGTCATAAGCGTCGTAAGAGCTGCTCTGGAATGCGAATGGCTGCGGTACTTTTGCTCGACCCTGAGAGATCAGGTTGTCTGGTGCGTAAGGTTTTGCGCCCTCGGGTAGTACCATCTCATGTCGTTTCTCCTTAACTGTAACACCCCGGTATGTAAAATCTTCAAGCATTAGCCATTTTGCATTCGCTTCACCCAAAACGAAGCTTTTTCGGTAGAGAGGTGGCCTTGAATTTCCCGCATTCTTGTCTCTTGCATACCACAAAACAAAATCAGACATATTCCCAAGGTATCTTGCCTCAAATCCTGTTGTTGTTTGAATAGAAATAAGACTAAGGAAATTCCCATCTCCAAAAACTTCATCAAGCAGAGCTCTCACCCGATGTACATTCTCGTCCCCGATCTGGACAAAAATGGACCCGCTGTTGGTCAACAAGTCCCGTGCAACTGTGAAACGATCCCTCAAATACGTTAGATACGAATGAATCCCATCCCGCCAAGTGTCGCGAAATGCTTTCACCTGCTCAGGCTCGCGGGTAATGTGTTCCGCCTTCCCATCCGTCACATCGCGACTCGTCGTGGACTACTGGAAGTTGGAATTGAATTTGATGCCGTAGGGCGGATCGATATAGATACACTGGACCTGACCGCGCAGCCCCTCCCGTTCGGCCAATGACGCCATCACCTGCAGGCTGTCGCCGAGGATCATGCGGTTGCTCCAGTTGGCGTCGTGCCGGTAGAACTCGGTCCTGGCACTTTCGCTCGGGAGGCCGTTGAAATCGGCGAACAAGTTGAGCTGGCGCGGTTGACCGGTTTTCTTATGCTGACGCGTCTCACGCACGAGGTCGTCGATGAGGACCTTGGGATGGACCTTCTCCTGGATATAGAGCGGCGGCGCCTGGACCACCAGATCCGACCAGTCCTTCTCGTCCTTGCCACGCCAGACGAGTTGCGGGTCAAGGTCGCGGTTGCGGCGCTCGTAAGCCACCCGAATGGGGCTTTGTTCTTCCTTGAGCATCACCGACTGATATTCGGCCGTGGGGATGTTCTTGCGTGAGGCTTCATCGTGCGTGATGGTTTCAACGGTCAGCTTGCCTGGATTCTTCGCCATGGTGAGGCTTCGCACCCTCCTTCCCGGTTATCCGTTTGAGAAGTCACTTTACCATTCGGTGATTCCCTCATTACCCTTCTGCCTGAAGGGTTTGAGGGGTTCTTGACTGGGTCTTGTGGTTCATTTGAGTCATGACTGAGTTGTTCTACGGCAATGAAGCAGATCCGTTAAGAGATAGAAGTTACGTTTCTCAATCCTTCCGGTTGCCCACCGGAAGCATGCGGGCATTAGCAAGCCTTTTCATGGCCCCTTTGGCCCCTTTGTGGCCCCTTTGCCAATCCGATAATGGACACCTTTTCCGGTCGTCCCTACTTTCTCCACAATACCCTTTGCCATCATTTCATCCAGATCTCTGGATGCTGTTCGCTTCGAAGCTGTGAACTCCGATTGATACGTGGAATTCGTAATGGACCGGTGTGTCTTCAAGTAGGCAATGGCACCCATCTGCCGGTCGTTCAGGTGGTATCCCGCCAGTACCTCATCAGTCAGCCAGTCGCGCCAGAATGACTTTACCGAACGCCGCTCGCTTGCCAATTCCCTTTGCACGCTGCTGATGAAGATCTTCGATGGCGTTCCAGGTATGGCCATCAGACTCTTTCTCGCGCGGTTTGGTCGATCATGCTCTTGAACGCAGTCTCCACTCCGGCCTCGAAGTCGGTCTGGATCTGATAGAAGTCCGTTAGCTCAGCGAAGGCCCACCGGCCGTACTTGCCGAGGTTGTTCACGCCCGGCACCCAGTAGGTTTCCATGGTTTCTTTCTTGATCTTGGCATCTTCGCGGCGATATCCCTTGATTTCAACGATGAGATGCAGCGGGTCCTCATGACCGTCGTCGACCAGGACGATGAAATCCGGTAGATACATGTGAGTTTCCGAGCCATAACGATATGGGACTTCAAGGCCGAGGTTATGATTCTTGACATAAGCCTTGACTCGCGGGTGAGATTCGGCCACGCGGCAAAACTCAGCCTCCCAATCACTGTCGAGGATGACCCAGTTGATGTGGCATCGATTCGCGTCGGTTTCCCAGCGGTCCTTCCTGGAAGTGTTGAAGTTCACATATAGGGTGGAGCCGGTAGGGTTGTAGGGGTCCAGCACGGCCTTGATGGGGCTCTGGCCGACAAAAGAGCGGGTGATGCCGGCTGTGATGCGTTCACAGGCTATATCAGCCAGCTCCTGGTAGATGAGCTGCGCCGGATAGGTGCCGCCCTTGCAAACCAGGTAATGGTCGAGCCACTCCTTGGTGATTTTCTTGAGCTGGCCGAAGAGGTTGAGTTTGGGCTCCTCGCCGGCGTCACGCCACTTGGTGTAGACCAGGCGCTTGGTGACGTGAAACAGCAGGGTGGAACGCCGCATGTCCTCCAGGTGCTTCAGGGTGAGGTCGACACCTTCACCGATGATGCCTTGGCTCCTGGTGATTGACGGCCCAACGAGGTCCGGGGTCAGCTCCAGCACCGAGTCATCATTGAATTCCGCCGTGAGTCGTTCCTCGGGCAGTTCCACCCGATAGCCCGCGACACGCGGAAACCGGATTTCGAGATGGTTGCGGTCGGGGCGAACCGCTTTGACCTGGATGGTTTCACGGGGCGGCTGGGGCGGTGCAACAACCGGTTTGGCCGTGAAGTCAAAGGGGATTCCCAGCACGTCCGCATACTCGATATTGAAAAGGCCCTCCTCATTGAGGTCGTACGACTGACGGCGCAGTGCCCGGCCGATGACCTGTTCGCAAAGGAGCTGGGTGCCGAAGGCCCTTACTCCCAGGACGTGCGTAACCGTGTTGGCGTCCCAGCCTTCGGTCAGCATGGAAACGGATACAACGCACCGGATGGAGCCCCCGAGGCGGCCTTCCTTGCCGACGGTATTCATGACCTCCCGGAGTAGATCCTGGTCGGTGAGACTCTCGGCCTGCCGGAGGTCTCCTGTCCGTTCGATGATCTCGCGCCGAAAACGCTCGATCTCATCGGCGGCCATCTCGCGAAAGTTCTTGTCCAGAGCATCGCCGGATTCGAGCTGCTCACTGTCGATCAAAAGCGTGTGCGGCCGTGCAAGAGGGTCCCCATGCTCATTGAAATTCCGAAACAGCTTCAGACGGCCGTTCTCATGGGTCTTCGAGCCATCTTCGTTTTCTCGGTAAAAGCCCGAGATAAAGTCATAAACAAGTTTGGAAGTGGAGGTATTGTTGCAGACCAGAATGAAACAAGGAGGAACATGAATGCCATTTTCTTTCCAGAGATTGTACGTCTTTTCACAGTGTCCGTAGAGGGCTTCCAGAGCAGGAAGGGCTCAGCGCAATATGTTTGCCTCTTTGATGCTTTCCGGTGGGGGCGACTTGGCAGCAGTCAGTAAGACTTTGGGGCATTCCAGTACCCAACAGACAGCCAACACCTATTACGATCTCATGGCCGGTGAGAAGGAGCGAGCAGTCAATTTATTGCCGTCGCTTGCACAGGAGGAACCCACGAAAGAAAATGAGCCGCAACCCACAGCAGGCAATGTTATCCCGTTCAGACCACGGAGAACGGCCGCAGCATGAAAACATTGCCCCTCTGATTTTTCCCTTGTGCTTTCCGAAGACCACCCATTGGAATCATTGAGGATTTCTGGTCGGGACGAGCCGATTTGAACGGCCGACCTCTTGCACCCCAAGCAAGCGCGCTAACCAGGCTGCGCCACGTCCCGACCTTGGCGCGTACCTATCATTTCACGAGCCGAGTGTCAAGGCGCTTTTTGTCTGGAGTAAATCGGTATCCCATTGAAAATTCACGCGAACGCACTACCGGGAAGAAGTTGGGAGAGGCACAGTCATTGCCACTCAACGGCGTCTAAGGGATCACACCAACCTGGGAAGCGACCGGATACTCGGCCAGCAGTCCCGGACGAGGTCACGGCTCCTGCAGTTCACGGATGCCGAGGGCCTTCATTTTTCGGTGGAGATGGCTGCGTTCGAGGCCGATCTGCTGGGCTGTCAGGGAGATGTTCCAGGAGTACTCCTCGAGCTTGCGGACCAGATACTCGCGTTCGAACAACGCCCGTGCTTCCTTCAGGGAAGAGAGTCGGTAGGGATCGTTCCCGCTCTCATAATGCTGCACCTGCTGCCGAAAATCTCGGGGCAGGTCCTCCGGGCGGATGAGTTGGCCAGGGGTCATGATCACCAGTCGTTCCACAAAATTTCGCAATTCCCTCACGTTTCCCGGCCAGCCGTAAGACTGCAGCAGGGCATGGACCGCGGGATCGATCTCCTTGCAGCCCATGGTGCTCTCATCGGCCACCTGACTCAGAAAATCATCCACCAGCAGGGGGATGTCCTGCAGACGTTCCCGGAGGGGCGGCACATGGATGGGAATGACGTTCAGCCGGTAATAGAGGTCCTGCCGAAAATGACCCGCGTCGATTTCTTTCTGCAAATCCTTGTTGGTGGCGGCAATGATCCGGGCATCCACCTGGATGGGGCGGGAGCCGCCCACCCGCTCAAAATTCTGTTCCTGAATGATGCGCAGGATCTTAGCCTGGGTGCGGAGGCTCATGTCGCCGATTTCATCCAGAAACAGGGTGCCGCCGTTGGCGGCATCGAACTTGCCCTTGCGCCGTTCGACGGCCCCGGTAAAGGCTCCTTTCTCGTGACCGAAAAGCTCACTTTCGATGAGGTCCTCGGGAATTGCCGCACAATTGACTTCGACCATGGGGCGCTGACTGCGGCGACTCAACTGATGGAGCATTCGCGCCACCAGTTCCTTGCCGGTGCCATTCTCACCGGTAATCAGGACCGTGGCGTTGGTGGGCGCAGCTCGTTGAATCTCCTGCCGCAGAAACTCAACCGCCGGGCTCTTGCCGGTGAGTCGGGTGCGATGCCTGACCTTCTGCTGCCATAAGCGGTTTTCTTCCTTAAGCCGAAACAGCTCGAGCCCATTCTGGACGGAGACAACGATCCGTTCGAGCGAGAGGGGCTTCTCCACATAATCGAAGGCGCCCATTTTGGTTGCTCTCACTGCGGTATCGATACTGCCATGGCCGGAGATGATGATGACCGGCAGGCCGGCATGGAGTTTCTTGATTTCCGCCAGCACCGCCAGACCGTCCATGCCGGGCAGCCAGATATCAAGCAAGACCAGGTCGGGGGGATCTTTCACCACCTCTTCGAGGGCCTCCTCGCCCGAGGCCGCCACGGTCGCCAGGTAACCTTCATCCTGAAGGATGCCTCGCAGGGATTCACGGATGCTCACTTCATCGTCAACCACAAGAATTCTTGGTTTCATGAGACTATCCCGGCAATTCGATGATGATGATGGTCCCCCGGGGCTGATTGTCGCGGACCCGAACGAAACCGTTGTGATCGGCGATGATACTGGCCACAATAGCCAACCCCAGGCCGGTGCCTTTCTTCCGTTTGGAGTAATAGGGCTCAAACATGCGCAGCTTATCCTCGGCGGAGACGCCATGTCCGTTATCGGCACATTCCAGGCGGGCGATTTTCAGAACCGGGTCGTAGAAAAGGCTGACGGTGATCGCGCCGTTGGCCCCGTCCAGGGCATGGAGGGCATTATCAAGGAGGTTATGCATCACCTGCTTGAGTTGGTCGCGATCAAGCTTGAGCAGCGGCAGGCTGTCGTCTGGTCTCAGGCTGAAGGCCACCCGTGGATAGGTATGCTGATAGAAGGTCAGAACCTCATCCACGATCCCGGCAAGATTGCACAGGGTGGGTTGGGCACGGGGCAGCCTGGCAAACTTGGAAAACTCGTTCACCAGGTGCTTCATATGGTCCACCTGCTCGATGATGGTGCGGGTGCACTGGTCGAAGATGGAATCTTCCATGGCCGTCAGATCGGCATGCTTGCGGCGGAGTCGCTGGGCGGAAAGCTTGATGGGCGTCAGCGGGTTCTTGATCTCGTGGGCAATCCGCCGGGCAACCTCACGCCAGGCCGCCATGCGCTGGGCCTTTTCGAGATCGGTCAGGTCGTCCAGCACCACCACCGCCCCCACATGTTGGTTGCGGTCATCCCTGAGGATCGAGACTTTGATGAGGAGCACCATGGGACGATTGCCGACAATGACCCGCACCTGCTGTTCGAGAAAGGGCTGTCGACTCAATCGATAGGTTTCCGCGAAGGATTTGGCGATTTCCAGGTGGGCTGGAGGCAGAACCTCCGAATAGTGACGCCCTCGCACCTGCTCAGCCCGCACGCCGAAGGTGTTTTCTGCCGACTTGTTCATGGTCACGATTGCCCCGTCGGCATCGACACTCACCACCCCGGCGGCAATGTTGCCCAAGACGATTTCCATGTAGCGACGACGGTCCTCCAGTTCCGCGAGGCTCTGCTGCAAGGCTCCATACGCCCGGTCAAGCTGCTCCCGACCCTCCCGCAGGTCGTGCACCATGTTGTTGAAGGATGCCATGAGCATGCCGATTTCGTCTTTGCGGTCGGCATCCACCTGGAGACTGAGATTGCCGTCGGCCACGGACTGGGTGGCCGACACCAAGGCCTCGATGGGAACGGTGATGCTTCTGGCCAGGAAGAACGCAAACCAGATAGCGCCGAACACCACGAGCAGAGTAATGATGGAAAAGGTGATGAAGTGACTGCGCTTCAGGGGTTTGTGCAGCAGTTTGAGCTGCAGATAGTCCTCGTAGCCGATCCCCACCGCTCTCAGCCGGTCCGTAACGTGTTCCGGAAAAGCCTTGAAGGCCAGGACCTTGCTTACGGCATTAGATGATGAGGAATCCTCAAAGGGGTAGTCCAGCTGTACCCCGAGAGCCTCCCGCTTCTTGGCGAAGGTGATGGTCCTGACGTGCGCCAGGTCGTCGGTGTCCGATGCGGCAACGTTCTTGAAAGCGGTCGGCTCGAACTCGGGGGCGTCGGGGCGTTGCGCCTCGCAGAGCAGCTTCCCGCCGGACCCCAGGAGCATGAGACGATCCAGGTGATGGCGCTGGAGCAGGGGTTCCAGAAGATCCCGGCAATCGCCAACGGACGATTCGCGCCGGGCCAGGACGGCCGGGAGCTCATCGATCGCCAGCCGGGTGTCTGCCAGAAATTCCTTCTTCTCCTCTTCCAGATACTCCTTGGCAAAAGTGACTGATTCTACCAGAGACTGTTCCACCCGGTGGCTGAACCAGTACTCGAGGCTCGAAAAAATGAACTGGGTAGCCAGCCAGAACAGCGGCAGTGTGGGAATCAGGCTCAAGCCCACAAAAGCCGCCACCAGCCGGGTCTTGAGTTTGGTGCCGAGGAGATTGCGTTTCCGTTCGAAGAGAAGCTTGACGATGTTGCGCAGCACCAGATAGGCGAGCAGCAGGAGCAGAATAACGTTGAGATTGATCAGGGCAAACAGGAGGATATTGCCCGACAAGGGCAAGTCGGGCTGGAGCTGGAAGAACCATCCTTCCAGAAACCCAAATATGATCACCAGCAGGAAAAGCAGAACAACCCAGAACCGCTCTTTGCTGCGGCGGTCCTTGAAAAAGGTGAAGCCGGGGAATTTCATGCTCGGGTACCCTTCCGGAAGGATCCCTACAGGGTGAAGGTGACGACCTGCCAGTCGGTTTCAAAATCCCACAGCGACACGAAAAAGAAGATGTAACGGAAGAAGAGAGGGAGTTCGACCTTGGAGAGCTCCGCTTTGATCCGCAACTCATAAGGCTGACCTGTTTCGAGGCGCCAGAGAGGGAGCAGGGGCAACTCTCGGACCGTACTCATCCATTCCTTGGCCTCGGCAAAACTCCTGGTAACCCTCGCTGTCCCGGCAGTTCCCGGGAGCTGAACCTGATATTCGTTCTTCAGATAGTCGTATTTGATGGTGTGCTCGAGGACGACATCCTGAATCACGGTGGCAAAGAAGAGCGCACCGGGTTTTTCCACAACGGTGCGAATGCGAAAGGTGGTGGCAACACCACTGCGGATGGCTTCCTCCATACTCGGGGTAAAACAATCCTGGATGAAAAAACTGACCCTCAGAACGCCGGAGTCTTCCCCTATTTCGATATTGACAATCTCGGCCTTATTTTTCGCCAAGGCCGAGGAGACGGGCAAGCCGCCGACCATCAGCCAGCAACAACAAATCATGCATGACAATATTTTAATCATGATATCATATAGTTAAGATGAATAGTCGAAGACGGTCAGTCAAGTAGGAAGAATTGTAGCGAAAGCGCCAAAACCTGACAAGCGCTTTCTGTCAGCCGCCGAGCAGCAGGGGGGAAGCCGTTTGCGCAATTCTTCGAGAGAGAGGCAGGCCTGTTGAGGTAGAGCCAACTGGAGGCCCGATTGGTTCCGTGAAGAGCGACGCAAGTCAATGAAAGAGTGCCGGGGGGGTGATTGCCTCTTGGGGAGCGAACAATTGCCCGCCTGCGCTAGCCGAAGGCAGGACTGGCTCCCACCATGGGCGGGTGGCCCTGGAGAGGGAAAAAGGCGGCGGCAAGGCTCGGGGGTGGTGGGATCAAATGGTATCCAGGGAGGGACAGCAGCTTCCTGATGAAGGCGTTATGGAGGGCATGCCCCGCCTTGTGTACTTCGAAGCAGCCGATCAGGGGTCTTCCCGCCAAGGCTAGATCCCCCATGAAGTCCAGGATCTTATGGCGAACGCATTCATCCACATAGCGGAAGCCATCCTGATTCAAAACCCGGAAATCGTCAAACACAACCGCGTTTGCCAGGGAGCCACCCTGAGCCAGTCCCATGCTTTGAAGCTTCTCGACGTCTTTGAGAAAACCAAAGGTTCTGGCACGCGCGATATCCTGCCCGAACGAGGCTGCGTCAAAGGACCACAACAGGGTTTGTTTGCCCACCAGCGGGTGGGGAAAATCAATGGAGTAGCGAACCTGGAAATGGTTGGCAGGGGTCGCTTTGACAAAAGCCTCCCCCTCGCGGAGGAAGACCGGTCTGGTCACTATCAGGCACTGGCGCGGAGCACTCTGTTCTCTGACACCCGCGTCCTTCAGAATCTCCAGAAAGGGAGCGGCACTGCCATCAAAAATGGGGACCTCGGGACCATCCAGTTCAATCAAGACGTTGTCGACACTGCTGACATAAAGCGCCGCCATCAAATGCTCGATGGTGGACACCGTCGCGCCATTGGAACCAATGCTGGTAGCCAGCGAGGTGTTCACAACCTGATGGGCATGCGCTCGAACCGCAGGGTGATGCCCCAGATCCATGCGCCGGAACCTCACGCCGAAATTCACCGGCGCCGGCCGAAGCCGCATGGTAACTTTGGCACCCGAATGTAGCCCAATACCCCTGCAGGACACTTCCCGTAAGATCGTGTGCTGCATCATAGAGATTAAGTTCAAGCCCCTTATCCTCCTCAACAACATCGTCGCTAAGCACTAACCATGCCAGAGCCAAGGGCATCGCACAAAACCTTCCCGGAATGTTACAAAAGGCACATGGGGTGATGGTTTGCACGGAATCCGGGAAACGTTCACCTGACCCTCAGGCTGCCAGGTACCCCACTGGCGTGGCAGAAAGGGCACAAACCCTGTGTCTTTTATGCCACACCCCTTGATTGTGAGCGAAGAGCTTGCTTTGTGTTGTCCCGACACCCTTATGAAGGCGGGTTTTTGGTAACGGGCGCACAATGATGACTTGATTCCCGCCCTGGGATGCCAGATACTGTACGCACTGAAACGGCTCAAGTGGTGAGGGGCAGTAGGTCGGTCCGGCCCTTGTGCTTGGCGGCATCGGAGGCCTTGCGCCCGAGGGGTCTGACGAAGGTGCATCGAGTCGTTTCGGGATCTTCCTGATAAGGAGCGTATCGGGTCATGAAAATTGAAGATTTTCCTTGGGAAATGCAGCCCTATGTGATGCCTGGAGCGGGCGGCAGGTACGTCTATAGGTGCATTCACTGTAACGGCACCTACGGCATTGACAAGCTGCTCTATACGTGTCCGGAGTGCGGCAGCGTGCTCCTGATCGAGGATGCCGAATGGGAGAGACTGAGATCGATTCCCGGCCCGTTGTGGCGGAAGATCTTCGACTACCGGGGGATGCTGAACAACCAGGCACTGAAAGGGATCTACCGCTATCATGAATTGATTGGTTCGGTCATCCCATTGGAGGCTGTCGTCTACCTTGGGGAGGGTCACACCCCGGTAGTGGCGGGCAACGACCGGCTCGCACACTGGGTTGGCAGGCCCTTTTTCTTCAAGAACGACGGCCAGAATCCCAGCGCCTCCTTTAAGGACCGGGGGATGGCCAGCGCCTTCAGCTACCTCAACTACCTCATCAGCCATCAAGGGCTGGAGGACGTGCTTGCGATTTGTGCCTCAACCGGGGATACTTCCGCCTCCGCCGCCCTTTATGCCTCCTATTTCACCGCCGGGGTGAAGTCGGCAGTCCTGCTGCCCCATGGCAAGGTAACCGCTCAGCAACTGGGGCAGCCTCTCGGAGCCGGTGCCATGGTCATCGAGATTCCCGGGGTGTTCGATGACTGCATGAAAGTTGTTGAGCACCTTGCCGAGCAATACGCAGTGGCGCTGATGAACTCGAAGAATGCCTGGCGAATACTGGGTCAGGAATCCTACAGCTATGAAATTGCTCAGACTTTCGACTATGATGTGAGCGACCTCGTGGTGGTGGTCCCCATCGGCAATGCGGGGAACATCACCGCCGTCCTGCAGGGCTTTTTAAAGCTCCACGACCTGGCGATCATCCCCGCTTTGCCCATGGTGATCGGCGTTCAGTCAGAACACGCTAATCCGGTCTTTCGCTATTACCTCGAGCCATCCGCGGCAAAACGCCGCTTTCAGCCGGTGGCGGTGCGCCCGAGTGTGGCGCAGGCAGCGATGATCGGCAATCCGGTGTCCATGCCGCGTGTGATTGAACTGGTGGAACGCTACCGGCAGGTGGCGGGAGGGAATGCGGTCGGGGTGGTTGAGGTGAGCGAGCAGGAAGTCATGGATAGCATGCTCACCGTCAATCGCAACGGTCATATTGCGTGCACTCAGGGTGGCGAATCCCTGGCTGGCATTCGGCGGGCAGTCGCGCAGGGCAAGGTGCCCGCCAATCGCGTGGCGATTTTGGATGCAACCGCCCATGCCCTTAAGTTTGCCGGCTTCCAGGAGAAGTATTTTACAGATAGCTTCGAACCCGACTTCGAGGTCACCCCCAGGCCAGAGCTTCAGAACGCACCCCACCTGGTTGCGCTCCCGGACGAGGTGCCGCGGCCTTTGCCCGGCAGGCATCTGGAAGGCGAGGCGCTGGCAAGCTTTGTTGCCTACACCGCAGGCGCCATTGCCGAGATGCTGGGTCTGAAGCGCCGCTAGAGACTGAGGATACGGGTGCAGGCAACCCGGGGCAACCCATACCAGTGGCCATCTCCGACCTGTCGTCCCCGCGAAGTTGAGGAGCCAGCCTCCCTTCTGGTTTCCGTCTGTGCAGGAAGGGACGGCCCCCGGCAATGGTCAGCTTGGGCGGTGGGGCCGTCCCGAAAATGATATCAACCGCCCAACGAGAGGAGCGCCGATTTGAGATGAACAACATTCTCCCCTACAACAACATCTACCCCCAATTGGCAGACGATGTTTTCATCGCCCCAAGCGCCTGGGTCATCGGCGATGTCGTGATCGGATCGAGGAGCAGCGTCTGGTTCCATACCGTAGTCCGGGGCGATGAACACTACATCCGCATCGGGAATGAGACCAATGTGCAGGATCATGCCACGCTTCACGGCACCCCGGTTGACTATCCGCTCGAAATCGGCAATCGCGTGACCATCGGTCATGGTGCCATCGTTCACGGCTGTCTCATCGAAGATGAGTGCATGATCGGCATGGGCGCCATCATCATGGACGGGGCGAAGATCGGAAAAGGCTCACTCATCGCCGCCGGTTCCCTGGTCACGCAAGGCCTTGTCGTTCCAGCCGGCTCCCTGGTTGTGGGCTCCCCCGCCAAGGTGATCAAGACCCTGGATGAAACAGAGCACAAACGCATGCTGCGGAGCGTCACCAACTATCTACAGCTGATTGCCACTTACCAGAATGGCGCCCTCTTTGATGATGCCAAGAAGGTGAAAGGCTTCCTGGGCTGATTTTCAGCGCCATTGATCGCTGGGAGCTACAAAGAGCGGCTGATTCCGGGTGAGAGGGTGCGTTCCAACCAGGACCCCGCGCTCCATCAGTTCGACGGCGCCTTTGAGCAGACCTTCCTGGGTCCCGTTCCACTGGCGGCTGGCATGCTCGATGGTGATGGACTGGTTTTCCTCCGTTAGCGCACAAAGGAGGATGTAGAGGGAAGTGGCCTCGACTGAGGTTCCCAGTTTGAAAATGTTGCGATCCATATGCATGACAGGTTCTCCGTAGTTGGTTTTCCCTGGCAGCCAGCCGGTGGTCGCTGTCTGCCTTCTCATGACAAGCAAACTTTTATACCGGTCTTCTCGAGAAGTCTCAAGGTTCTGGCTGCAAAAGACAGGTTGCCTGCACTTGTTCGGCACAGCCCCCTGGTTAAAGAGCCGAGGGGCGTTCTTGGCTTCGTGGGCAGGCGCTCACAGCGGCCGGAAAAAGTGTGGGGCACGAGGCTGAAGGCTACCTCGGAGGAACGAGCCGGATCTGAAGCTGAATTAGCCCAGCCTGGTCAGGGACTTGCGGCTTGGCGGCGGGTTTCTCCAACCGGCCGAGATGGTCCAGTTCCGCCACCAACGAGTCGTAGCTGCGGGCGGGAATCTCGGCGGTGACCACCTGCGGCAGCTGGGTGTTGCTGCCATCGTTGACTGGCAAGATCGCACCATCGAGCTTCTCCACCAGTTCTCTGATCCGGGAGAGGGTCGCTGCCGGGCTCGATGGTCCGGTTGACTCAGTTTTCCCTGTTGCCGAGGGAGGCATTGGCGCGACCTTCCTTGCTGAAACCTGTTCCTCCGCCTGGAGAGCGGTGGTGGATGTTGTCGCTGCCGGCAGTTGTGGCCTCTGGGCGGTTGGTACTGTTGTCAGCCGGTCAGCGGCAGGATTCAGTTGCAGTACCAGTTCAACGGGCTTTGGAATGGCGCGGGGAGGGGCCTGAGGCGCGGGGCGAGAGGCGGAAAGCGGGTGTGAAGCTGGTGAGGATTGCTCCGGCGATGAGTGGGAGGGAGTCGAGAGAAGCGGCTCCGGCGAGGCGGGTGCAGTCGCTCGTGGAGGAGCGGATGCAGTGGGCGCCTGAACCGGCGGAGCCGGAGGGATTGGTGCAAGTTGGGACTTTTCGGGCTCCGTGCCACGATAGAGCAGGACCACGAGGAGCGATGCTGCAATGAGCCCGGCGGCCTCGAAGGGCAGCTTGAGCTTCATGGGGATGAACAGCCAGCTCAGAAGACGCTTGAACCAGCCAGGCTGCTCCAGCCTTGCGTGGATGCTCGCCAAGAAATCTGCGGGCGCCCGGACGCGGGGGAGCGAGTCCATAGCCTCGAAGTAGGCCCGAAGGGCAGCCCATTCGGCGGAGCAGGCCTGACAGTGGGCGAGATGCTGTTCCAAGTCGATCCTGGTGGCAGGATCGAGCCGATTATCCGCGTATTCGGTTAATAGTTCGGTTACTTGCGAACAGTTCACTCAGATCACCCCTTTCAATTGTTCGCAGAGCCGCTGTCGGGCGCGGGCCAGCTTTGACTTGACCGTACCCAGAGGGTAACCCGTGGCCTTCGCTATTTCCTCGTACGAAAGCCCTTCGATATCACGCAGAATGACAATCATCCTGTGATCCTCGGCAAGGGTTGCGATCGCTTGCTGGAGCGCCGCCTCCTGTTCCTGGCGGGTGAGTCGATCAAGGGCTGACGGCGCCGGGTCTGGAAGTTCCAGTGAGGCGTGTCCAGGGTTTGACGGGCCCGCCAGGTGGTCGATCCGCACCATCTTCCTTTGCGTTCGGTATTCCAGGGACTTGAGCCGATTGCGACAGGTATTGGCGGCAATGGTGCAGAGCCAGGTGGAAAAACTGGCTTCAAACCGGAAATCCCGCAAAGAGCGGTAGACCTTGACGAAGGTTTCCTGAGCACAGTCACTGGCTTCATCGTAGTCTCCCAGCATCCGGTAACACAGGTTGTACACCCGGTCCTGGAAGTGCAGGACCAGCTGGTCAAAGCCCTGCCGGTCGCCGTCGAGAAACGCCCGGATCCAGGTTGTTTCCGGCGATTCGGGTAATGGCCGCGGTTTAGATGCTTCACTCATGTGGACAACACTTGCAGCATTTGGTTCCGTACCCGGGCTTTTCCAAGTTGGGGTCAGTGGTCCGGGGATCAGAAACTACCGGATTCCCGTTTGAGCTTTGCGTGAATGACGATAGCGAGTGAGGACCGCTGCGCCACTCGGGCGAAGCCGCGAAGCAAAGAATTCTACCTGGGTCTGATCGAAAAGTCTCAATCTTTTCATAGATTTTCCAGGAAGGTTCGGAGAACTGTCCGGGCGATCCGGGCGTGACTTGCCCCAAAACACCCGCAACCAGCTTGCAGAATGCGGCCAACCGGGGTATTTTAATGGCAAAGTAACGGTCTTGACCAATCATACTGCCGGCGAACCGGGCGAACCAGCCGTGACATGACATGAGGTCATGCGGTGATGCTCGCCCTTAGACATGAAAGGAGAAGGATGATCATGACTCGAGTGTTGGCTGTTGTATTTTTCGCGGTCACCCTGATGATGCCTGGTCTGTCCCAAGCGGTGGAACCGGTAGACTTTGCGGTTGACACGACCCGAAACCTTTTCAATCTGTGTACCGCAGCCCCGTCTGACCCTTTGTACAAAGAGGCCATCAACTTCTGCCATGGCTATCTGGTGGGGGCTTTTGACTACTATAAGGCTTCCACCATCGGTCCCGGCGGCAAACGTTTGGTCTGCCCGCCTGAGCCGGCACCGTCGCGGAACGAGTGCATCAACATGTTCATCGAATGGCTGAAAACCCACCCGCAATACATGGGCGATGAAGCGGTCGATACGCAATTCCGGTTTCTCATGGAAAAATGGCCCTGTAAACCCTGACGCGATAGCGATAAGAGGAGCACTTCAATGAGAGTCTTACTGGCATTGGTTCTCATGATCAGCCTCGCGCTCAGCGGCTGTGCCGGAATGACGACCACCCAGCAGCGCACCTTGACGGGCGGGGCCCTGGGTGCTGCCGGGGGGGCGGCCATTGGCGCCATGTCTGGCAATGCGGGCCTGGGAGCAGCCATTGGCGGTGCCGCTGGGATGGCCGGCGGGTATCTGTACGACCAGTCCCAGAAACAGCAGAACGAAATCTACCAGCGTGGTTGCACCCATGGTCGGCAGCAGGCGCAATAGGGCTTTGCCTCAGGAAAGAGGTGGTTTGCACCAGCGTCCGAGAGCTGGGAATATCATTCACACTTGTAAGCAAAGTGAGGAGCATTTGCGATGAAGATTTTACTGGCATTCATTTTGACCATAAGCCTGGCGCTCAGCGGATGCGCCGGGATGACGCCAACCCAGCAGCGGACCCTGAGCGGCGGCGCCATCGGTGCTGGATCTGGAGCAGTAATCGGGGCAATTGCCGGCAACGCGGGGATGGGAGCTGCCATCGGGGGGGCTGCCGGACTTGCCGGCGGTTATCTTTGGGACCAGCATAAACAGGCCGAGGAGCGAGCCTATCAGCAAGGCTATCAGCAAGGCAAGCAACAGAGCAAGAAGTAACCCCGTCAGGAAGCCCCCTAAAAACTGGCCGATGTTTTGTTCTACTGAAAACTCTGGTTGTTGCTGGCTTCCGGGCGGGAGCCCGGGAGCCAGCAGTGAGGCTCACCAGCCGGCACTGCTGAATTCCTCGAGCATGGTCATGGCTGCAGTGGGTGCAGTTCTTCTGTCATGAGCACCTGGGTCACCCCAAAGGATGGCAATTGCCTGTCGGGGGGCCGGACTGATGATTCACCCCTCACCCGCTTCCCCGCTGTACCGATCTTCAGATGATGGCCCAGAGCCGGGCAAAGTCCTGGGTGGTGAGAGGTCGGCGATAGAAGGCCAGGCGGCTGGCACCGGCGTTTCCGCCCATGAAAACCGTTTTCGGCGGCTCGGCGTGGTGCTTTTTCAAGCACGTGTGCCACTGATGGATGACCGCAAAGGGATCGAGGGAAGGGGTTTCATCCAAAGCGACCACGATTTCACTATCACTGGCCCGGGCGACAGCCTGGTTTTCGATGAGGTCTGAGAAGAGCGCGCCCGGAGCCTTGCCGGAAGCGACTCCTGTTGCGCCGGAAGGGGCTGGAATGGGGGCAAATTCGGTCCATCGGGGTTCGGGCTCTCTCACCCGCAGGAGTTCGCCCTCGAGTTGCTGCAAATTGCGGAAGATCCTTGCCGAAATGGACTCCATCTGACTCCAGCACTGCTCGCAGGCTTGGGGCACCAAGTCCCATCGGGTCTGCCACTCGGATAAATAGCCGCAGCCTGCGACCAGCAGCGGATAAGGCCGACCGACGCTGTCGCTGCTGTCCCGCAGAATGCCGCAGAGCAGGGTATGCCGCTCCGGCCCCCCCGCCCAGAAACGCCAGGAAAGCAGGCTTGCTGTTGCCGGTCGGGCACCGGCTATGCCGCGATAGCCCTTTTCGATCCAGTCCGCAAGGGCTGCCACCATGGGCAGGTTTGGTCCCAGATGGAAGTAGTCCTTGACCCCCGGATGCTTGCCGCAGATTACCCACTGCCACCTTTTCATGGTCCCTACTGATCCCAGCAGCGGGCAATGCGATTGGGGATTGGGACCAGCGGCGGGGGCTGGGGTTTGGGCGCCGGGGTGAGCTGGGCAATCACCGGTCCATGACCGCTCATCCGGTATTTCACCGTAATATGCCTGACCCCGAGACGCTCCAGATCGGCTTTGCGAAGGTTAAGGGGATGGTCATTCAGGGTGAAGGTCCGTTCGCCACCTCGAAGGTCGCGCAAGAACTTGGGAAAGCCCAGCTCGCCGTCATAGACCCTCGTCAGCACTACATCGCCCACCTTGATGGTGAAAAACACTTCTCCGCAGGTTTCGGGTGACCATTTGAAGGTTGCGCTGCTGGGATAGTTAAAATTGTCCAGTTTCTGAGGTCCGCTTTCGCACCTGAGCTCCAGATGGGTAGCACTCGGCTTCGCAATCGCGTCGGGGTTGGCATCTGTGGGCAGGGTCTGGAGGGTGACCGAGAAAGTGGTTTTCGGAGGAGGAGGTGCCGCCCCGCCGCCGGCTGCGGCCGCTGCTGCGGCGGCAGCGGCTGACGAAGTTGCCGCCACCGAAACGCCTTTATTGAGGCAGGTGAACAAGGCACTCTCCAAGGCGATGGTCTCTCCATGGAAATCCTTGGCGTAATAACCGCCCTTCTGCGGGCTGCGGCTGAGAAAAGGCCCGATGGTTCCTTTCACGAATTTCCAGGCGAAGCCGTCTTCTCCCAGAATCCGCTGCTGCACAAGATATCTGTCGGCCACGCCCTGGGTTTCCGAAAGCACCTCTTCCTCCCACTGGCGTTGCAGGTGACAGGCCGTCTCGTTCCGCATATAGCTCCACAGAAACGCAAGCGGCCCGTCGATCAGCCGCCAGAAGGGCTCTTCGTTCTGGTTACCGGCGGTGAGCAGATTCTTGAAGGCCTTTTGAGCTTTGGAGGCGGTGAAGAACGCGGCCTGACCGGTAACCTCATCCTGGCCGTAGACTTGGCCGGTCAGTTCAAAGGCAAGTTTTCGTGACGCTGAAACCGGGGTGATATCGTTGAGGCTCTTCTGAAACTCGCGGTAGGCCTGCACCGCTTTGGCCTGAGCTTCGAGGGAGAGCCCCGGGACTTTGCTCAGCATTTTTTCGAGATCGCCCATGAGTTTCTTCCCGCTTTCAGCGGCCTTGGTCAGCAGACCTTTATCCTGACTTGCCGCCTCCGCCGCGATCTGCACTTTGATGATCTGCAGTTGCAGCACCAGCTTCAGCCAGGGTGGCAAATCCTGGTCAAAGGCCATGAGGTCGAGCTCGGAAGCTGCTTTGTTCAACACCGCCCAATAGGGCCCATCATCACCGGCCATCCGAGCCGCGGTCTGCTGCCATTCGTCACGGCCTTTGAGCCGCTCCACGCCTCGGGGGAAGAGCGTTAGAAAGGTGTTCCAGGACTGCACATACTGTTGAGGATACCAGGCAGCGAACTCGCTTCTGGCTGCAGCATGCATCTGCGGCAGCCTCAAGGCTGCTTCGATTTCCGCGATGAAGGCAGCGATGGCCTCTTTGCCCTGCTGGGTATAGGCTGGAACTACTCGAATCTCGGTTGGCATCGCCAGGCTGCCCTTCCAAAAGTCCTCGAGAGCCACAGGGGCAAGCGTCGGTTCCGCGTTTGCCCAACCTACGAGCCAGTGCAAATCGGGTTTAAGCGCCAGGAGATGCTCGAGCCATTTCTGCAGCGAAGTCAGCTCAACATTCAACTGGGCGGGTTCGAAGCGCCAGATGAGATAGTAGAGATAGAGCTGTCCGAAGAGCCCTTTACCGACGGTGGCGGGGAGGGCCGACGACGGCGACAAAGCCGGATCGTAGGCTGGTTGAGGCTTCTTTTGCAGGGTCTCCAGGTCGAACCCTTCGAGACGACCCTTGATGAGGTTGATGCGTCGTACCAGGTGAGACACATGGTGCCCGAGTACATCATCCGGGACAGCCGGGGTGAATCTGGCCATGCGGCCCACCATCTGGTCATCGAAAGCGGTGAGGAAGCTCTTCTGAAACTGATCGCAGTAGTATCTTTTCAGTCCTGTCTCGACGTCCCGGCTCTGGTTGAGGCCAAACCTCGGAATCAGCCAGTTTCGGTTTTCCGCCTCGACCTTCAAGATCGCCTGGCGAAAGCGATCGAGGGTGGTCATGTCCGTCACGATTTCGCCGCGGAATTCAGCCCGTTCGGAGATCTCGTTGGTCACCAGACGGAGCACCCGCAGGTTCTTCACAAAGGCAAAGCTCAGCAGCCCACATATGGCCAGCCCCAGGGCGATCCAGGAGGTCAGGCCAAGATTTCTGGTAACGCGGTTCCATTCCAGCGAGCGCCGAGTGGGGGCGAAGAGGGTCCGGTCTTTGGGGAGGATCTTGGCAAAGACATCGTGGAGGAAGAGTCCCTTGCTGGTACCGGGCAGGACCTCCCGTTCCTCGATGAGTCCCAGGGCCTGCAGGAAGTGGCTGTAGGGACTTCCTTCCTGGCGCCCGCTGCTGAAAAAGAGGCCTCTCAGGATGGGGGTTTCCTGGTAGGGATTCTCCTGGAAAGCTCCTTTCATAAAGGATTCCAGGCCGCTCTTCAGTTTTTCGAATTCTTCGGGAAAGAGCAGCAAGGCGGGATCGATCTTCTGGGCTTCCGCTTTCTGGAAAATCAGCAACCGCAGATCGCGCAGCCGCTCGCCGATTCGTTCGAAGGCTTCCCCTAGAAAAGCCCCCACATTGGTGGTGAGATCCGTATTGATGCGCCCCATGGCCTGGTCCAGGGTGGATTCGGGCAGCTGTCCGCAAAACTGGGTCATGCCCTGAATCAGGTCACATTTGGTGACCAATACATAAACGGGAAACTTGACGCCCAGCACCCGCATCAGCTCATCGATCCGACGGCGGACATTGGCACCGTCCTGCATCAGGGTCTCGGAACCGGTCTCCAGGAGTTTGTTGGCCGCGACGGTGACGATCAGACCGTTCAATGGCTCTCGTTGGCGATATTTGGTGAGCAGTGACAGGAACTTCTGCCATTCCTCCTTGTCGCGCTCCTCATCGATGCGAATGGTATAGCGCCCGGCGGTGTCGATCACAATGGCCTGTTCGAAGAACCACCAGTCGCAGTTGCGGGTACCGGAAAGGCCGGAGACCTGGTTCACCTCGAAAAACGGCGACGAAAGCCGGGCGCTCTGGATGGCGGTGGTCTTCCCCGACGCGCTTTCCCCGATCACCAGATACCAGGGCAGGACATAGAGCGGGTTGCCCTTTTTGCGCAGATGAGAACGACGCAGGGCTTCAATCGCTTCCTTCCAGCGGTCCTGCAGCTCGCGCGCCTCGCTCCGGTCCTTTTCGGCCAGGCGGCTCATCTGTGCTTCGTCCTGCTCGATGATCTGATGTACAAACTGCTGTTCGCGCCGTCGTGCCCAGATCTTTTTCAGGAAAAGCAAGGCGATCCCCAGCCCGATGATCCCGAGCAGGACGAAAAATCCCACCCACCAGGGCCAATCCAGGAGCAATACCCCGCCAAAGACTAGCAGCACGAGCAGAATGACCCCGGTGACGATCAAGAACCACTTAAAGAACTTTATCAGTGCGCCTTTCACGCTTCACCTTTCATCTTTCACGCGTCGGTCTTGACATCCTTCGTCCTCACGACACTACCCGACCAAAAAAATGCTCGACAACATTGTTCAGGCTGAAATTGTAGATGAAGTACAAAACCGCCAGGAGCAGCGGCGGTCCGATGAGACAGCCCAAGGTGACCAGCGAGAAGCGAGGTCCGCGCCGCTGGATGACGGGTTCGGCCAAGCCACTCTGATAGGCTTCCGGAAAGAGGTCGGCCCGTTCGAGGGACGGCAGTCCCAGAGAGCTCCCGAGGAGCAGCTTGAGATTGGAAGACCTCACCTGGGCGAGCAGGTATTCGTCGCCCGGATGGCAGTAGCGCCCCATGAAGCCGAGGGCGAGACAGAGGAAATAGACTTCCCGGACATCCCGCTGGTGCAGCCCCAGTTGATTGAGGCGTTCGAAGAATTCCTCGCCGGCATCGGTCGTGCGATAATAGAGCCGCTGCAGCTGTTCTCGTTTCCACTGATCCTTTTCCTGCCAGGGGGAGTTGAGGATCACCTCATCCACCCACGCACAGACGGCGAACCGCGCCAGGTCATAGTCCGCCTGGGGGAACAGGTCGCGCTTCAGGCAGTCGTCGCTCTGTGACAGGATGCGCTGCACGTCGGCCTTTACCTGGTCGTAGGGCGGCTGTTTCTGCTCCACCGATTTGAGAAAATAGGCGGTATAGGCCACCAGATCCATGAAACAATCGGTCAGGCGCATGATCAGGACCTCCCGACTATCATGAGTTCCACTTCGAGGTCTTCCGGAGCGGTGTCCCAGTACATGGCAATATTTTGCCCTTTCTCGATCAAGCCCCAATGATCGCCATGGTGATCGATCTGAAAATAGATGCAGTGGGCGCGACGCGGCAATTCCTGGGGTGGCACCGGCAGGTGTTCGAGGCGGAGGCCCGGCAGGGCACGGGCAATGAGGATGGGCAGCTGGGCGCGGGAACTAATTTTGATGATCGTTGCCAGTGAATTGAGAACGTTTTTGGGATCTTCATCGGTCTTGAAGACCAGGTAGTAGCGGTTGCGGCCTTCGAACATGACTGGCGTCAGCTCTGCCGTGTAATAGGTGCCGTCGTAGATCAGGCGAAGGATGTATTCAGGCCCGGCGGTGATTTCGTCGAGCAGTTGGGTGATCAGCGCCTGGGCGGCGGTGAAGCATTCCAGCGGGTTCCAGTGGTCATAGCCGGGAAGCAGCTGGGTGCCGTCATCCAGTTCGCCGTTGACCTTGATCCGGTTCGAAAACGAGGAGAGCTCTCCGATCAGCTGTTTCAGCAGGCCATAGACCGTCCACGGGTGAACCTGGCGGGTCTCTGTAAGATGCGACAGCAACGGCACGTAGCGGTTGAGGGAGCGGAGGGCCAGGAGGTAGACCATATCGCGGGAGCCGAATTCGGCCGTGTGGATGCCGCGCTGGGTTTTGTATTCCTCCAGCTGCCGTCCCCGCGCAGCAATCTGGTCGCGAATCTCCCTGGTGGTCTTCAGGAGCAGGTCGTTGCTGAAAATGGAGAGAGACGGCGGCGCAAATTTTGCCGACAGGATGATCTCTTCCCCGAACCTCTCAAGCTGTGCCACGGGCAGCAGGTCGTAATCGCCCACCTTGGCCTGCTCCGTTTCCCAGAAGACTCGCAGAACGTGATACAGCCGCCCCACCGTAGCCGCCGGCCCAGGCTGGTGGAGGTCCGCCGCTTCCTCCGAATCGGCGGTGGTTGCGAAGCGGGTCGATACTTCCCCGATCTCTTTCAGTTCGGGCAGGACGGTCACATTCTCTTTGCTGTAATTCCACTTGCGCAGACCGATAAAAACCGTAAAGGGCTTCCCCCCTTCCACCCACGCTTCATCGAAGGCGCGCGGTTCGATCAAAGCGTTTCCCGGAAAGACGATGTGGGTCCCGTCGGGCAGAAGAAATTGACCTTTGAGGGCGTTGAACGACCGGTTGCCAAGGGCTGCCCGGTGAATCTCCAGCTCCCATACCCCCCAGAAATAGGGCATGAGGAAATCCTGAAACGGACGCAGCCGGGACTGCGCCGTCAAATCGAGCAACTGAAAATGGTGCGGCTGCAGAAACAGACCCTGATGCCAGAACAGCGGTCTTTGAATGATCACAGTGGTCCCCCTCTAATCCTGAAGGGCTTGCGGCCCCAGGAAAAGATTGATCTTGAGCGGCTTCTGTTTGATGACAACCACGCCCTGTTCGCGCTCTTCACTCGTCGGGATCGTATAAAGCCGAGTAACCCGGCCTTTCTGCATCTGACCGAAATAGCCGGCCACCACGCCCACATACCTCGCACCCTCGGCGCGGTCGAGTTCAAAGGTTTGGTCAGCACCGGGTTGCACAATGAATTTCTTGGCAAAGGCCACCCCTGGCAGGGGGGGACCGGCATCGACCCGGTCGCAGACCAGCAGCTTGCCGATTCCCATCTCATTTTCCGAGAGCTGGTTGAAGGTGTTGGGATCGCTCAGCTGATAAACGCAGACGTGCGTTGCATGCGAGCTTCCATCGTAAAGGTTGAGCTGAGAGTCGGCTTTGAGGTGCACCGAAATGAACTTCTCCGTGTAGGTCGGTTTGGGTTCGACGGGGATGGACGGCGGTGCTGGCTTGGGCGGACAGCCCGTCAATGCCAAAACAACCAGGATGAACAAAATGCAGTGTAAGCGTTTCACCTTCCCCTCCCTTTTTCTGAGTGCAATTCATGACATGCTCGTTCAAACTCTCGTGCGTAGTCCTCGAAAAAGTGGTCGGCTTCGAACCACTTCCTGATCTGCAGGTACTTCTCGCGATAAGCTTCGATGAGCTCGCCCTTGCGCCGGAAGCCAAAGCGCAATCCCTTTTCAGTGTCGTCGGCAAGTCGTTCCGGATCGAGTTCCGCCAGGATCTTGCCGACCTCGGCGGCAGCAGCCTTCCGAGCTGCCTGATTGGCGATGAGAAAAGCCTCCTTGATCTGACCGATATAGTAGGCAAGGGAGTCGGATGAAGCCGGTCGCTCGAGATCGGAACCGATGAGGTGGCGAATGGTCTCGATAGCGGCAGTCTCTTTCCCGAAGGTTCTGTTGATGATGCCCACCAGTTCGTTGAGCTGGTCGAAAATGCTGTTCAAAGAAGCGGCAAGGCGCTGAGCCAGGTCCTTTGAACCGAGATCGCCGCTGGCAACCCGCTGTCCGAGCAGAAGGGAGAAGAAGTCTTCCAGGTCGGTGGATTCCCCGCCTGGGATGGTGCCGGGAGGCCCCGCCGGCGGTGGTTCAAAAAGGCGAAGCAACTCCTCGATCAAAGAAAGCCTTGCCGCCAGTGGAACGCCTTCGAGGCCGCGCTCGAGGCATTCCTCAATCAGGGACTCCGCTCGAAGGGGGTCCGATTGATAGCAGCGGCGGACCTGGTTCGCCAAGTCGGCGACCGCCGGGTAACTGGCTCCGGATGCCATGGTCATTTCCTGTCACGGTCCTGGCCGGGAGTGAGAATGATGGTCTCGCTCAGCAGATCATCCTCCTCGCCGGGTTTAGGTTTTTTTGACGTGGCATCTTGTCCCGGCTCAACTACCGGCAATGGGCTCACGGGTTGTTCCCGGTCAGGTTGCGATGCGGCCTGGTCCGGGTAGCTGCGGCGGGGAGCCTGACCGCCACTCGGAGGTGAGAGGATCACGGTCTCTGGCAGGACCTGGTCGGCTACGGCCTCACCCGGGGTTGCCGCCCCCATTCCGCCAGCAGCCGCAGCGCGGTCCTCCGTTGCGGCCGAAGGCTTCAGAATCACGGTCTCGGCAAGCTCCTCCGGCGCCGCCTCGCTCCCTTTCAGTTCCGCTGAGGTAACCGGCTCGACTGCTTTGCTCGATAGAATCACCGTCTCCTGAAAGATGGCTTCGTCCAAGGCCGAGGCGTCGCTCGCGGGGCCTAGAGGCGGGCTGAGGACCATGGTTGCAGAACTGTCCTGGAAGACCGATGCCGAGCCGGGAGTCACGGTTGTTTCAGGGTTGGCATCCTGCGGGAGCACCACCGTCTTGTCCCATTCTTCTTCGGGGGGGATCACCGGAACGTGCCGCCATCGACTCAGGATGCGGGAAAGAATGCCATGAATGGCTTCCCCTTCCGGCAGCCGGGCAGCCTCCGGTTCCGCAGCAAAGTGGGTGAACAGCTTGCCTTTGATCTTGGTCCGCAGCTCATCGATTGCTTCAATGAGTTCTTCCCTGGAATTCGCTCCTTCACCTCGCCCGCTCACCAGGAACAGTGACCAGCCGAGGCTCAGGGCCTCTTCCCAAAGGCTGCCCCAATCGTGGGCAGATTGGAAGGCTGCAGGGTGCCAGAAGACGTTTTCAGGCAGAAAGGTAGAGTCCCGCACCAGTTCATCCGGGATGATCGAGCCGTCTTGGAGCACCCGGTCGCGCGCTCGCTCGATGGCTCGTTCGACCTGCAATACATCTTGGCGACTGTTGGTCAGCAGCGCGGTGAACCAGATGACCCCCAGCAGGTGAAGCGCATAAGCCGAAGGCATGGGAGGGTGCGCAGGAAAGTGGAGCGGATCTCGTACGAGATCGATATGGCTCAGTTCATAATTCCACAAGTAGGGCAGAAGCCCGGGACGGTCTGTCAGCTTCACCCAGAGCCGGTCCAGGTAGAGGAGCGGATCAGGCTGGTCTCTTCCTGGAGCGGGGAAAAGTTCGCTGATGATCTGGCCCAGAAAAGAGAGCTTGAGATAGAGAGTCTCCAGAAAAAGACGGGGCTCACCCGGGAAGATAAAGGGACGCACAGCTCCGCGCCCCGAGGTGAGCGATTCAACGAGAAGCGCTCGGCCCGGCTGTCCCGTATTAGTGAGCCGTGTTACCAGTTGTTCGGCGGAAGCCCCGGCTACCATGGCGAGGAAATCCAGGCCATTCAACGACATGGCTTCATGAATCAGCATGTAAAAGGGATAGAAGGAGAAAGGAACGATGGGTGGGAGCGAGGAGTCGGCCCGACCAAAACATTGATCGTTCTGCCGACAGGCAATACAGGGAAGCGTCGCTTCCTCGCCCGTCTCCCGGATCAGTTGCGCGAAGGACCGTATCAGGTCCGCACCGTCCCGGACCAGCGGCGGGTCATGAGCATTTCGGTGATGGGCATAGAGCTCCTTTTCCCTGCCCGAGGAGAAACAGGTTGAGCAGAAAAGATAGCGTCTGAGCGAACCGGTATAGTGCGGAAGGTCCAGCGAGGCCAACTGCAAGTCGTTCGAGCAGAGCTGGAGAGGCGCTCCGCAGTGAGGACAGGGAGGGGCGAAGTAGGCCTCGGTTTCCCTGCAGAAGAACAGTGACTGAAACGGTACCAGTCTTCCCCGGTCGTCAATCTGCGGCTGAAGGGTGAGCAGCGGAGCGCCTGGCTGGTCATGCCGGAGGACTTGATGGGTCTCCTGCCAGAAAGCTTCGATATCCGCGTTGGTGAGGGGCGTGAGCTGATTGGCAGTGAAGGCGTAGCTGTCCTTTTGGACCAGGAGGAACACCTCCTTTATCGTGGTTCCCGAATCCGTGACAAACGCCGCCTTGAGCAGGCGGGTGAGAGGGTCGGCATCGTCCAGCACAAGAAAGGGGAAAGAGCATTGGGTGCATGCCGATGGGTCTTCCTTGATCAAGGTAAGCTTGAGGCCGGCATTCCCCTTGCCGAGGGTGAGATAGGGGAGCAGAGACGGGAAGTGGTGTTGTTCTCTCACGGCGGAATCCTGGAAAGCTCAGTCAACAACAGCCAGCAGTCGCACTCCCTCAAAGGGAGGAAAAAGGGAGGCAATGCTTGTTCACTATGGGTCAACCGACAACTCAAAGTCAAGTGCGATTGCTGGTCCAGAAGCGCTGGGTACTCTCTCGGTCGACCCTGATACCCTCGACCGCCCCAAACAGACTTTTGCCTCCACCTGACAGTCAGTCCAGGTCGCTGCACGCCGCAATAGATCAAAAAAGAAAGAGCCTCCTTCCCAGCCCATGGCCTGGAAAGGAGGCTCACATGTTGCCTGTCTCATAGCGTAGCGCCCGTCATCGCCCCACCGAACAGCGATGCCGGAACAGGTTCTTCACCTCTTAATACATCCCCCCGGGGGGCATCCCACCGGGCATGGCCGGTTCTTTTTCTTTTGGAATTTCGGAAACCATGCATTCGGTGGTGAGCATCAGGGCCGAGACACTGGCCGCATTCTGGAGAGCCGACCGGGCGACTTTGGTCGGATCGATGACGCCGACATCGTAGAGATCGACGAAATCGCCTGTTTCAGCGTTGAAGCCAAACGCTCCTTCGCCGCCTTTGAGCCTCTGCACGACCACCGAACCTTCTTCACCAGAATTAAAGGCGATCTGGCGCGCAGGTTCTTCAAGGGCGCGTTTCACAATGTTCAGGCCCAGCTTCTCGTCGCCTTCCAGGCTGAGTTTTTCCAGACTGGGCAGACACCGCAGGTACGCTACGCCGCCACCAGGAATGATTCCTTCTTCCACGGCCGCACGCGTTGCGTTCAAGGCATCTTCCACCCGAGCCTTTTTCTCTTTCATTTCCGTTTCGGTAGCAGCCCCAACACTGATCACCGCTACCCCTCCGATCAGCTTGGCGAGCCGTTCCTGGAGCTTTTCGCGATCATAGTCACTGGTGGTTTCCTCGATTTGGGTCCGGATCTGCCGCACCCGGCCTTCAAGGGCCTTCCGATCCCCGGCGCCATCCACGATGGTAGAGTTGTCCTTGTCAATGCGAATGGTTTTGGCTCGACCCAGGTCGTTCAGGGTGACACTTTCGAGCTTGATGCCCTTTTCTTCACTGATCACCTGGCCGCCCGTCAGAATGGCAATGTCGTCGAGCATGGCCTTGCGGCGGTCACCAAACCCAGGCGCCTTGACCGCGCAAACCTGGAGCGTGCCCCGCAGTTTGTTGACCACCAGCGTGGCAAGCGCTTCCCCTTCCACATCTTCAGCAATGATGAGGAGCGGCCTGCCCATTTTGGCAATCTGCTCGAGGACCGGGAGCAGGTCCTTCATGTTGCTGATCTTTTTCTCGTTGATAAGGATCAACGGTTCGTTCAGGACCACTTCCATCTTCTCAGGGTCGGTAACGAAATAAGGAGAAATGTAGCCGCGGTCAAACTGCATCCCTTCAACCACTTCGAGCGTCGTCTCCATCGCCTTGGCTTCCTCGACGGTGATGACCCCTTCCTTTCCAACCTTGTTCATGGCCTCTGCAATGATATTGCCGATGGTCGGATCGTTGTTGGCAGAGATGGTGCCGACCTGAGCGATTTCCTTCTGGTCCTTGGTCGGTTTACTGATCTTCTTCAATTCATCGACCACAACCTGAACGGTTTTCTCGATACCGCGCTTGAGGGCCATGGGATTGGCGCCGGCTGCCACCAGCTTCGAGCCTTCGTAATAAATCGACTGCGCCAGGATCGTTGCCGTCGTGGTCCCGTCTCCTGCCACATCACTGGTCTTGCTGGCAACTTCCTTGACCATCTGGGCGCCCATGTTTTCGAATTTGTCTTCGAGCTCGATTTCCTTGGCAACCGTTACACCATCCTTGGTAACCGTGGGACCGCCAAAGGATTTCTCGATCACCACGTTGCGTCCCTTAGGACCCAACGTTACCTTCACTGCATCTGCCAGAGTATTGACGCCCTTCAGCAATGCTTCCCGGGCTTTCACATCATAAACCAATTGCTTTGCCGCCATGAGGCATTCCTCCCTTTGATTGGCAACTTTCCATTAGCTTGTGGCGAATTCACGGTTACTCGATGATGGCAAGGATGTCATCCTCGCGCATGATCAGGAGCTCTTCACCCTCAACCTTGATATCCGTGCCGGCGTACTTGCTGAAAAGCACCCGGTCGCCCGCTTTCACATCCAGCGGCCGACGGCTCCCGTCGTCCATGAGCTTCCCGCCGCCCACCGAAATGACTTCACCCTGAACCGGCTTCTCCTTGGCGGTATCCGGAATGATAATCCCTCCGGCCGTCTTTTCTTCTTCTTCAACACGTCTCACCACTACCCGGTCATTGAGCGGTTTGAGCTTCATCGCTGCGACTCCTTTCCTCTGTTAAAATGGGGACATTCGGACAAAACCAAGCATCCGATATTCCGGAAATTGGACCAGAATATTAGCACTCACTTACGATGAGTGCTTTTAATCATTGCTCGGTTGGTTGGCAAGAGAAAAAGCGGAAGGGAATGGGAAAAAAAGTGATATGACTGTCCCGGATTGGCCATCGCTGTTGATCTCGAGGTGCCCGCCGAGGTTCTCCATCAACTGATAAACAATACTCAGCCCCAGGCCCGTGCCGGTGTTCTTGCTGGTGAAAAAGGGCTCGAAGATGCGGGGCCGGTTCTCTTCGGCAATGCCGCAGCCGGTATCGCTGATCTCAATGAGGGTAGCGCCGGGAAGGTTGTCACCGGTATTCGATCCTGTCACCCGAATGGTGAGCAGACCTCCCTGGGGCATGGCCTCCAGGCCATTGGCCATGATTTGCCAGAGGACCTGCCGCAGGTGGAGCGGGTCCACCTGGAAGGTCGGGGTCACCTCAAAGACTCTCTCCACCCGGTGGCCATCGCTCATCATCTCTCTGGCTCGAAGCTCGGCCAGAACCTCGTCGACGATCGCCACCAGGCTCACCGTTTCAATCCTGGCCGATTTCTGGGAACCCTTGGCCATCCAGAGAAAATCGCTGATGAGATCGTCTATCCGCCGAACCTCACGGCCAATGATCGTCATCAGTCTGACCTGGAAAGGCTCCTGGGCCAGTTCGTGCTGGAGCATCTGGGCAGCGCCGCTGATCGCGGCCAGGGGGTTTCTGATTTCATGGGCGATCTCGGCCGCCATTTTCCCGGCCTGCGCCATCCGTTCGGTACGCTGCAGGTGCTCTTCCATGGCTCGTAGATGGGTCAGATCCTGGAAGATAAACACCCATCCCCATGCTTCGCCGTGCTCCTGGTTCATCAAGGAAACACTGTACCCCAGACACAGCGTCTCACCGGTAGGCCGGTTGTAGCGGAATTCCTTGCGAACCGGCGCTTCCGCGTTGTTCTGCCGGGGTTGAACGCTGGCTCGGGGCCAATCGTTGATGTTCAAGGTGGAAAAAAGCTGGTCGATGAGCTGGCCGGAGATCTCTTGCAAAGGGAGAGCCAGGATCTTTTGAGCCGCATCGTTGGCAAAAAGCACTTCCCCCTTGGGACTGATCATGAGCAATCCGCTGCTCAGACTCTGGATGATGTTCCGATGGAGCATTTCAAGGTGCTTCAGATCCCTTTTCTGCTCACGAACCTGCTGGGTTGACCGCAGCCAGGCTTCTGCCAGGTACCCAGCCAGGTAGGCGGTGAGATAGAAACCGGCGATATTCATCAGCAGGCTGTGGAAGTACGCCCCGGTATCATGAATTTCGGTGGTTATCCCCATCAGGCGAAGCGGAGCAACCCAGCCAAAGTACTGGAGATCGAGCAGCAGTCCGTAGGAAAGCGCGCAGGCCGAGGCCGCCACCAAACTGCCTCGTCGATACAGAAGCAGGGCCCCACTGACAATGGCGGGCATGTAGAGGAAGGAGTAGATGCTTTCCACCCCGCCTGAGAGGTAAATCAAGCAGGTAACCGCCCCCACATCGAAAAACACCTGCAGATAGGCAAAGCGTCTGAACCGTCTGACCCGATTCAGGCTGACCGCGGCAATAATGGTGAAGGCAAACAGGATGACGGAGAACGTGTAAAGAGGCCTCAGTTGACCTGACAGAAGGTCTTCGGCACGCTGGCTCTGAACGATGAGAGTGAGCGTCAAGAAGAATACCGCAAGAAGCAGTCGAAACAGCAGTACGCCCTGGAGCCGGCGCTTCAGCGAAGCCTCACTGGATAAGACTTCACCATTGTTTTCGGGGCCCCTGCCATCGGTCTCATCTGGGTTCACCGGGTGCGTCCTCTCCTCCCACCGTGATGCTCCCCCGCTCCGCGGGGCATGTTTCATCCTGACCGCGACACCACGTCGGCTAACTGGAAGATTGGCATATACATTGCCACCAGGATGCCGCCAATGGTGACTCCCAAAAAGATCATCAGGAGCGGTTCCAGAAGCGAGGTCAACGCTTCTACGGTGGTGTCCACTTCGTCATCGTAGAAGTCGGCGATCTTTTCGAGCATGCTGTCGAGGGCTCCGGTCGCTTCGCCGACAGCAATCATCCTGGTCACCATGGGAGGAAAGGCCTTGGTATCCTCGAGCGGATCAGCGATCGGCCGGCCTTCAGCGATGGCGTTCCGAGACGCGCGGATGGCTTCTTCGATCACCGCGTTCCCGGCCGTGTTGGCCACAATATTCATTGCATCCAGAATGGGCACCCCGCTGCTGAGCAAGGTTCCGAGGGTGCGACTGAAACGAGCGACAGCGACCTTACGAATGAGCATACCGAACACGGGAGCCCTGAGGACCATGCGGTCCATAATAAGTCTTCCTCTGGGATTCTTGCGGATTCGACGAATGAGGAAAACCAGCAGAATGACCGAGACGATCATCCAGAAGAAGTAACGCTTCATGAAGTCGCTGAGGCTGATGACGAATAGCGTCAAGTTCGGGAGTTTCACCCCGGCATCCTTGAACAGCCCGGTAAAGACAGGGATGACATAGATGAGGATGACAGCGATCACGGCCACGGCGATGGTCACGACGATTCCCGGATACGTGAGGGCGCCTTTGACCTTCTTTTTCAGCTTCGCGAGCTTTTCAATGTAGCTGGCGAGGCGGTTGAGGATAATATCGAGAATGCCGCCCGTTTCCCCTGCCGCAACCATGTGGACGAAGAGATGGTCAAAGGCCTTCGGATGTTTCTTAATGGCATCGGAGAACGTGGCTCCTCCTTCCACGTCCCGTTTGACGTCCTTGAGGATACCCTTGAAGGTCTTGTTGTCCTGCTGATCTCGCAGAATTTCAAGGCTTTGGACCAGTGGCAGGCCAGCATTGATGAGGGTGGCAAACTGCCGGACAAAAACCACCAGTTCTCTTTCGGTGACTCTGGTCTTGAGGAATGGAAGATATTCGAGCAGATCCTTGGGCTTGGCCTTGAAGCTCGAGATGGTGATGCCCTTCCGGACCACGAACTGACGCGCAATGGTGGGATTGTCCGCTTCCACCTCGCCGCTCTGCCGTTTCCCCTGCCGATCCTTCCCCTTCCAGATATAGACTGGCATGAAGAGTCCTCACCGTTAATCTTTGGCTGAACAGCGCAGGACTTCGCTGAGCGAGGTAATGCCTTCCTGCAACTTCCGGATGCCGCTTTGGCGGAGGGTCAACATGCCGAGTTCCATGGCCTCGCGTTTTATCTCCGGCGCGGAAGCGCCAATCAGGACCATTTCCCGGAGCTTCTCATGCATCACCATGACCTCGTAAAGAGCGATCCGGCCGCGATATCCGGTGCCACTGCATTCCGCGCAACCTTTGCCCTGGTAGCAGGCAAAGGAGTCCACTTCCTGTTCAGGTACCCCGAGGTCAAGCAGCGCCGCCCGTGGCACTTCTTCCACCGTGCGGCATTCAGGGCAGATTCGCCGCACGAGTCTTTGGGCCAGCACCAGATTGACCGCCGAAGAAACCAGGAAGGACTCGACGCCCATGTTCAGCAGCCTCACGATCGTGCTCGCGGCATCATTGGTATGGACCGTGCTGAGTACGAGATGGCCCGTCAGGGCAGCCTTGATAGCCACTTCCGCTGTTTCAAAATCCCTGATTTCCCCCACCATAATGATGTCGGGATCCTGCCGCAGGAACGATCGCAGAGCGGCAGCAAAGTTGAGCCCAATGGCATCATGGATATGGACCTGGTTGATGCCGGAGAGACTGTATTCAACCGGGTCTTCCGCAGTCAGAATATTGTGGCTGAGCCGGTTGAGCTCCGAGAGAGCGCTGTAGAGAGTTGTCGTTTTGCCGCTCCCGGTAGGTCCTGTCACCAGGATCATGCCGTAGGGCTGGTCAATGGCCTCACGGAATGCCCGGAACTGGCTTTCCTCAAATCCGAGCTTGGTCATGTCAAGCTGCAGGCCGCTTTTGTCCAACAGCCGGAGCACCACCTTCTCGCCAAAGAGAGTGGGCATCACGGATACCCGGAATTCCATCTCTCGCCCTCGTGCCTTGAGCTTGATGCGTCCATCCTGAGGCAGTCGGCGTTCAGCAATATCCAGCCGGCTCATGATCTTGAGGCGGGATACCATGGCGTTCTTGAGTTGCAGCGGCGGCCGCATCATCTCGTAGAGCACCCCATCGAGCCGATAACGCACTCTCAGCGACCGTTCATACGGTTCCACATGAATATCGCTCGCCTGCTTTCGAATAGCATCCAGGAGGATGTGATTGACCAGCTTCACCACCGGCGCCTGCTCGGCAGCATCCTCCAGAAACGAGATGTCCATCTCCTGAGAGGAGTCGACCAGATCCACTTCCGCATCGTCTCGCAGGCGGGTGAGCACTTCATCGATGTTTTCATCGCCCGTCTGGTAACGGCCGAGGACTCGCTTGATGATGGCCTCGGAAGCAACATGAACCTGGATATTCTTCCTCGTCAGAAAACGAATGTCGTCAATGATAAACAGATTACCGGGGTCTGCCATGGCAACATTCAGGGTCTGACCCATCAATCCGAAGGGGACTGCCTGGTATTTCTGGGCGATCTCAGGGGGGATGAGGCTGATGATCTCCTTGGGAATCGTCAATCGTGACGGGTTGACGGAGGGCACATGGAACTGCCGGGCGAGAAATTCCACCAGCACGTCATCGCTGATGAATCCCAGCTTGATCAAAACGGTCCCGACCCGTTCCCCACCATGCTGTTGTTCTTCCAGGGCACGGGTGAGTTGCTCGGCTTCGATCAAGCCTTCCTGGAGTAACAGTTCCCCCAGTTTTTTGGCCACTCGTCCCACTCTCTCTTCAATAAAGCCTTGACAGCTGGAAAATCCCGGTTAATATGCGCTGCGCTCTCCGCCCGGAGAGCGCCTTATCTTATCAGAACTGGAGGTGGTTGTCATGATTTGTACAACCTTGAAGGCGGGAGCGGACTGCGCCTTCATGACGAAAGCTGGGTGTGGCTACAGCGGCGGTGCCTGTCAGCCGGTGGTAGAGCAATGTGAAGGGTGCCACAAGGTGATGGAGTTGCCCTCTGGGAAGTTCTGCAGCAGTTATCCAAATCCTTTGAGCAAGTGGAGAACCGGTCACTGCAATTTTGCGACCCATTCCAAGTGGGATCAGAGCCAACAGCAAGCCAAGATCAATCCTCTCAAAGCTTCCAAGAGAAGTACCAAACGGAAGTAGGTGCGGCTGGTTTGTGAGAGCAGGCTTCCTGACTGCCAACCAGCGAAGCCATGCTCTCACCCGATCCCGCCGGTTGCGTCTGTTTTTCTCCACCGCGTCTGTCGATGGTGCCCCTGAATCCGTAGCAGCCCCCTATTGGTTGATCCAAAGCGTCATGTTCCTGAGTTCGGCAATGGCTTTCTTGGTTACCGACCCTTTGAGGAAGCCTGTGATGCCAGTGGGCGGGGTGTGACCGAGGACAAGGATGCCGATGCCTTGCCGCCGGCAGTAATCAAGAATCTCGAACGCGGCTTTCCCCTGGCTGGGGATGATGGCGAAGCGGATGCTCCCATCCAGGATTCCTTCCCGCTTTAGATGCTCATAAGACTCCTTGAGGAAGGGCTTCACGGGTCGTCCTTCGGGGGTTGCAAACCATCTTTCAAGCTCGCTGCTGACCACTGCGGCGTCGCTGTGCAGCGGTTGGGAGATGTTGCGGGCGGCATGCAGAAGGGTAACCGTGGTGTGGGTCCCAGTCAACATGAAGGCCGCGTGATCGGCGGCGCGCAGCGATGCTTCTTCATCGGTAATGCAGATGGCCGCCTGGGAGACGTCGGTCGTGCCCTCGACAAGCCAGAGTGGACTTGTGAGACAATGGCGGAGCAGAGCATCGGTGGGATCATCCTCGAACAGCCCCGCCAGGGTAGTGGTAACCCGTTTCCGGATCAACACCGCATCTGCCTTTTTCCAATCGGCCAGAAGACAGGCGTCTTTGGCTTTGCTCGCCTGCTTCTCGAGAACGTGTTCGTGGATCAAATCGCTTTGAAAGCCTTTTGCCACAAGGACTTTCTTCGCCCCCTCGAAAGCGCTTCTGATTGCCTGTTCGCGAGACTTCAGGAGTTCCTGTTTCTTTTTCAGCTGTTCCTGGGAACCGCGTTGTTCGCGAAAGGCCGGCGGCAGGGCCTGGGCAAAGTAACAGAGAACCAAGCCGATGCGATCTCGATTGGGGTAGAGCCGTTGCAGGAATTCGATCGGCCTCAGGGCTTCTTCGGTCCCGTCAATGGGAAACAACAGGCATTTGGACAAGGATGTCATAACATCAGTCCTTCTTCAACGCAGGGTATATGGTTTGGACACTTCATGCTGTCTTCCCACTTCCATGGCAATGCCTTCCCAGCAGGGATCGTTCAGCAGTTCCTGCGAGCTCCTGCGCACCAGGTCGGGGTGATTGTTGACTTCGCTCAGGTGGGCGAACAGGACGATCTGCAGGTCGCTGTGATGCAGGCTCTGCAGCAACTGGCACGATTCCGTGTTGGAGAGGTGCCCATGACGGCTGCGGATACGCTGCTTGAGAGGCAGGGGATAGGGGCCGCGGAACAGCAGCTCTGAATCGTGGTTGGCTTCCAGGATCAGGCCGTGACATCCCTGAAGCCGCGTTTTTACCAACTGCGTGGCCACCCCCAGATCGGTACAGATTCCCAGTCGGTGGGCCTTGTCGGCCACGACGAACCCGGCGGGGTCCTTGGCATCATGGGAAATGGAAAAGGGCTTGAGCTCGAGATCGCCCAGAGCAAAAGGCACTCCCGGCTGAAACAGTCTCACCATGGGCAAAGCCCCGATTTCCAGGGGCAGATTATCGAGAGTCCCTTGAGTGAGATAGACGGGCAGGTCGAATCTTCGGCTCAAGGTTCCCAGCCCGCGCACGTGATCGGTGTGTTCGTGGCTGATGACAATGGCATCGAGCTGGTTCGCAGCGGTGTCCGTCTGCTGGAGCCGCGCGTTCAGCTCTTTGGCGCTCAAGCCTGCATCCACCAGGATTCTGGTCTTAGGCGAACTGACCAGGATTGCATTTCCCTTAGAACCGCTGGCCAGAACTTGAAAGAGGAGAGCCATCAGCTGTCACTCACCCACTATCCCCTGTCAGCCTTCACCCGATGGGGAATGGTAACCTGGTTCTAACCAGCGGCTCAAAAGCCTTGCGGCCTGCCGAGAAGCCTCATGACCGGGCCGCACCACTGCGCCAATCCACCGGCACCGGACCAAAAAGCATGAGCGCAACCTGTGAAGGCTGGTACACTTCCTCAAACCACTGCTGCACCTCACGGGCGCTGACTTGGTCGATCTTCTGTTCGACTTCCTCGAATGGAATATAACGCCCGAACAGAAACTCGTTCTTGGCAAGGCGGTTCATTCGCGAATCGGTGCTTTCGGCATTGAGATACATGCTGCCCTTGAGGTACTCCCTGGCCCCCCGGATCTCCGCTTCCGAGATGGGTTCGCGGGCCAGCCTGGCAAGCTCTTCCCGGATGACTTCCAGGGTTTGCTCGACATCTCCGGCCGCAACTCCGGCGTAAATCCCAAACAAGCCGGTATCCTCATGGCTGTTGACGAATGAGTAGATCTGATAAGCCAGGCCGCGTTTTTCCCGGATTTCCTGGAACAGGCGACTGCTCATGCTGCTGCCGAGAATCACATTGAGCAGATGACAGCGGAAGCGATTATCGTCCGTCTGGGCAGGACCGTGCATGCCCATACAGACATGAACCTGTTCAAGTTCCTTGGGGATAACCTGCAGCTGGTAGTGATCCACGGGAGTTGCCCGCTTGAGCGAGTTTTCCGGATGGTTCAGGGTTTCGAGAGTGGGTGCCACCAGCTCGAGAAAATGGTGATGATCGAGATTGCCGGCAGCAGCCACGACGATTCGGTCTGGGTGAAACATGCGGGAGAGATAACGAAAGACACGTTCCCGCGAGATGCCCTCCACGGCTTCGGCCGTCCCGTAGATGGGAACTCCCAGAGGATTGTTCTGCCAGAACATTTCCTGGAAGAGGATGTGCACGTATTCATCCGGGGTATCCTCGATCATTCTGATTTCCTGCACAATGACCTGCTGCTCGCGGGCAATTTCCTCGGGGGCAAAGACCGAGTTGAGGAAGATATCGGTGAGGACATCGACCACCAGCGGCAGATGGGGGTACAGGACCTTGGCATGGAAGCAGACATTCTCCTTGGAGGTGAACGCGTTGGCGAAACCGCCGACGGCATCGAGTTCGCGGGCAATATCCTGAGCGCTCCGCTGCTGCGTACCCTTGAACAGCATGTGCTCAATGAAATGGGTGATCCCGCGTTCTTCCGGTTCTTCATCCCGTGACCCCACATTCACCCAGATGCCCGTTGACACGGAATGAAAGTGTGGAATCCGCTCAGTCAGAACACGGATGCCGTTGCTGAGGACGGTCTTCTGATACAACGTGGGCTCTCTTTCTATTCTCTGCCGCCTTCCGGCTTTTCCATGGCCGCCTTGCGGCTCAAGCGAATGCGTCCGTCCTTGTCGATCTCGATGACCTTAACGAGCACTTCGTCGCCTTCGTTGACCACATCGGTGACTTTGCGCACCCGCTTGTGATCCAGCTGGGAGATATGAATCAACCCGTCGACATTGGGCAGGATTTCCGCGAAGGCCCCGAAATCGGTGACCCTCACTACCCGTGCCATATAGAGCTGGCCGACTTCCGGTTCCTGGGTGATACTCTTGATCTTGAGGATCGCTTTGTCGCACGCTTCCTGATCCGGGCTCATGACCACCACCCGGCCGGTGTCGTCGATATCGATCTTGGCCCCGGTCTCAGCGACGATGGCCCGAATCACCTTGCCCCCCGGTCCAATCACATCGCGAATCTTGTCGGGATTGATCTGCAGGCTGACAACTCGTGGAGCATAGGGGGAAAGTGCGGCGCGCGGCGCGGCGAGGACTTCCTTCATCTTGCCGAGGATGAAAATGCGACCAAGCCGGGCCTGTTCCAGGGCCTTGCGCATGATTTCCCGATCGATTCCCGAGATCTTGATATCCATCTGAAGGGCGGTGATCCCTTTTTCACTGCCGGTGACCTTGAAGTCCATATCTCCCAGATGATCCTCATCTCCCAGGATATCCGAGAGGATCACAATCTGGTCACCCTCTTTGATCAGACCCATGGCCACTCCCGCCACGGCATCGGTCAGGGGCACGCCGGCGTCCATGAGTGCCAGGGTAGCACCACAGACGGTGGCCATGGAGCTAGACCCATTGGATTCCAGTACCTCCGATACGACCCGGATGGTGTAAGGGAATTCACCGTCCCGAGGCAGCACCGTCTTGACCGAACGTTCGGCCAGCGCTCCATGTCCGATATCCCGGCGGGAAGGTCCTCGCGGCGGTCTGCATTCGCCGACAGAGTAAGGAGGGAAATTATAGTGAAGCATGAACGACTTGAAGGTTTCACCGCCGAGCGCCTCGATTTTCTGCTCATCGGAGGAGGAGCCGAGGGTAACGACGGCGAGCACCTGGGTCTCTCCCCGGCGAAACATTGCCGACCCATGGGTGCGAGGCAGAATCCCCACCTCGATGGTGATGGGACGAATCTCATCAAAGCGGCGGCCGTCGATGCGGCGCTGCTCCATGACCATCATGCCGCGGACCGTTTCCTTTTCGAGATCCTCGAGCGCTCCTTCGATTTCCTTGCCGCGTTCCGGAAACTCGCTGGAAAGCTCCTCGATCACGCGCAGCTTGAGCGCTTTCTTCAGATCACGGCGCCGCAGCTTTTCGGGCGTGGCTGCCACCTGGCGCATTTCGTCGGCTGCGGTTTTCTTCACGGCGGCGATCAGCAGCGGATCCTTGACGACTTCCGGCGGGGCTTCCTTGATCGTCCCCATCATTCGCCGCAGTTCATCCTGCGCATCGAGAATGGGCAGGATGGCGCGATGAGCGGTATCGATGGCTTCCACCAAGTCCTCTTCTGAAACGAAGCGGGCGCCGCCTTCCACCATCACCACGGCGTCGCGGCTGCCTGCCACGACCACATTCATATCGCTCTCTTCCAACTGCTTGAGGCTGGGATTGATGATGAAGTCACCGTTGATGCGCCCTACCCGGACTGCCGCGATGGGGCCCTGGAAGGGGATGGGCGAAATGTGGAGTGCTGCCGAAGCGCCCGTCATGGCAATCACGTCGGGTTCGTTCTCGGTATCCACGGAAAGCACCGTGGCGATGACTTGCGTTTCCAGGGCGTATCCCTTGGGAAAGAGCGGGCGGATGGGACGGTCGATGAGGCGCGAAGTGAGGGTCTCCTTTTCGCTGGGACGACCGATTTCCCGGCGGAAAAAGCCCCCCGGAATACGCCCTGCCGCATAGCTCATCTCATGATAATCCACCATCAGGGGGAGAAAATCGATGCCCTCCCGCCCCCGATCCTCTTTGGTGGCGGCAACCAGCACCATGGTGTCGCCGTAGCGCATCATCACTGACCCACTGGCCTGCTGCGCCATATGGCCGCATTCGAGGGTCATCAGGCGTCCACCCACTGCTACTTCTACTGTGTGTTTCATAGGCGATTCCATACACCTCCGGTGTGTCTGTCGAACCCTCAAAGATGGTGGTCCAACAGAGAAAAAGGAACGATTAACGGCGCAATCCCAGGCGCTCGACGACCGTGTTGTAACGGTCAATACTCTTCTTTTTGAGGTAGTTCAAGAGCTGGCGGCGCTGTCCCACCAGTTTCAAAAGCCCACGACGCGAGTGATGGTCTTTCTGATGGGTCTTAAAATGTTCCGTAAGATAGGTAATCCGCTCGCTCAGGAGCGCAATCTGCACCTCGGGAGAGCCCGTGTCCGAGGGATGGACTTTGAAGTTGTCGATGATGCTCTTTTTCCTGTCAGGGGTCATTACCACGGTTCATCCTCCTTTGTTTTATGACAATAGCGTGTGATCTCTGGGGTCCGCTCCAAAGACACGCAAATGACGCTGTTTTTGACCATTCTCACGGGGCCACCACAGGGCCACGAGTTCATTGTTGCCGGCCGCCAGGCGAACGGGGTTGGTTTGCCCGGCAAAGCGCTGTTGGAGCTCACTCTCCAACCCTGGGTCCACTTGCCCATCCTGTAGCCGCTTGACTCTTTCCGGAGCATCGATGCGGATCAACGGCAAATGGCCCAGGGCCTGGTTCATGCTGATGACTCGCTCCTGCCAGCAGGCTTTTTCCCGAGCCTCGCGCAGCCCTTCGAGCGAGACGGCCTGCGCGATCACAAAAGGACCGCTGGCCAGGCGCCGCAGTTGATTCACGTAGGCGCCGCATTGGAGGGTCTTCCCAATATCGGCTGCCAATTGCCGAATGTAGGTGCCCTTGGAACAGTGGACTTCCAGGATGGCCTCCGGCCAGCGATATGCCAGCAGTCCAAGGCTGTGGATGGTCACCTTGCGCCGGGGTCGGGGGATAGCGATCCCCTTGCGGCTCCATGCGTAGAGTCGCCGGCCCCCCACTCTGACAGCTGCGTACCGGGGAACCTGCTGTTCATGGGTGCCGCGAAAGCAGGCAAGACACTCCTCCAGAACCGCTTCCGAAGGGGGAGGGCCATCGTAGATCGCTGCGATGGTGCCCGTCCGATCCAGGGTGTCCGACTCGAATCCGAACCGGATGGTGAACCGGTACCTCTTGTCCTGTTCGAGCAATTGGTCGGCGATACGGGTAGCGCGATTCAGACAGAGTACCAGTACGCCCGTGGCGAACGGATCCAGCGTCCCGCAATGACCGACCCGGTTGAGGCCCAACAATTTTTGGACTTCCTTAACAACGCTGAAAGAGGTGCAGTTCTCCGGTTTATCCACGATCAGGATGCCGCTCACGGCCGAAAGCGGGGCGGCGGCGGGACACAGGCTGCGGTCCGAAGACGGAGGCGTGCAGTGCAGCATCAGCTCTTCTCACCCGAATCCGCGAGATAGCTCAGTGCCTCGCTGGTACAACGGGACCGGACCGCCGCCAAAGTCCCTTCAGTTTCAAAAGCGGCCGCATGGCGATGCCCCCCCCCACCCCGTCTCCGGGCGAAGGCGGCCACATCAGTAGTGCCTTTGGAACGCAGGCTGACGTGGATTTTACCATCGGTTCCTTCGCGGAACAGGATGGCCATCGCCACCGTTCTGACGGAACGCAGGAAATTGATGAAACCCTCCGCGTCGGAAGGGCTCGATCCCGTCTCGGAGAACATTTCCTGACTGATCTCGGCGGTTGCCAGCCGGTCCTCCCCATAGAAGGAAAGCGTCGCCAGAATTCTGGCCAGCAGACGCAGACTCTGTACCGAGGTCGAGTCATAGACCTGCTCCGCAATGAATGCAGGGTGGGCGCCAGCCGCCACCAGGCGAGCGGCGATCTCGAGTACCCGCTGATTGGTGTTGGAAAAGCGAAAAGCCCCCGAATCGGCGAGAATGCCGGTATAGAGGGCCGTGGCCAGGTCACCGTCAATGCCAAGGGAGAGCCTGTGACTCAGGTCGTAGAGCATTTCACAGGTGCTGCTCGCTCCAGCGTCGTTCCAGAAGATATTGCCAAAGCCCTCATGGCTGACATGATGATCGATGCCGATCAGGAAAGGAACCTGAGTGATGGCATCCGCGAGCGCCGTTCCGACGCGCCCAAAATCGCCGCAATCCACGAGGATGGCCACTTCGTATCGGGACGGCTGGGAAACCCGATCGCGAATCGTTTCCACCAGGGGGAGGAAGCGGTAGGCCATGGGTACCGGGTCGTTGCAGTAGGCATCGGCCTGCTTGCCCAGTTGGCGCAGCATCTTCGTCATGGCCAGGACGGAACCGACAGCGTCGCCATCCGGCCGAATGTGGGTGGCAACCAGAAAGTGCTGGTTGAACTGGATCGTGTGGGCTATTTCCTGAATCATGTCAGTCGTCGGGTTGCTCATCCTGGTGCAAGTCCTTCAGCAAACGTTCGATCTTGTCTCCATAATCGAAGGATGCATCGTAATGGAATGAAAGCTGCGGCACGAACCTCATATGGAGGCGCCCAGCCAGTTCCCGGCGAAGAAATCCGCTCGCCTTATCAAGCCCCGCCGCGGCATTGTCCCTGTCGGAAGCTGCCAGTGACCCCATAACGCAGTAGAACACTCTGGCGTGCTGGAGGTCTCCCGATACCTTAATCCCGGTGATGGTTACCCCCGCGACGCGCGGGTCCTTGACTCGCCGCAGCAGCAGATCGGCAAGTTCCTTCTGGATCAAGTCGGCAATGCGATCGGATCTCTTGCAGGCGCTGATCATCAATTCATTCCCTGGCTGCCGAGAGGGATCAATTCGATTTCATGAGCCACCAGGTCGGCCAGATTGAGAGAATCCATGTACTCGATGAGGTGATCGAGAACGGCGTTCAATAACCGACCGTCATTCCCGACCACGGCCGCCCCCAAGGTGGCCCGCTGGTGCAGGTCCTGATCCTCGACTTCCGCGATCGCCGCATTGAAGCGATGGCGGCTCTTTTCCACAAGACTCTTGACCACCCGGCGCTTCTCTTTAAGCGACTGGTTGCCATGAAGCCTGAATTGGATGCGTGCGATCCCCACGGTCATGGTTGGCTCTCGGCTCTCAGCTCTCAGCTCTTGGTCGTTTGGTAGTGGGTCCCGGTGCCATCCCAGTCAACTCATAATTATTCACGCCTTACTCCTCACGCCTGACCCCTCACCATTTTTTCATTACCCTTCGGTTTCCAGCACGGGCTTGATTTCTTTCAGTTCATAGACCTCGAGCAGGTCGTTGATCTTGATGTCGTTGAAGTTCTCAATGGCAATGCCGCACTCAAAGCCCGCTTTGACTTCTTTGACATCGTCTTTAATGCGCCGCAGAGAACCGATTTTACCGTCGTAGAGTACCACTTGATCCCGCAGGACGCGCGCCCGCGCCCCTCTTTCCACACGTCCGTCGAGAACATAGCAGCCGGCAATGGTGCCGACTTTGGGGACATGAAAGGTCTGGCGGACCTCGGCTCGACCGAGCACATTCTCCTGGTAGACGGGTTCGAGCATGCCGACCATGGCGTCCTTGATATCGTTCAGCAGCTGGTAGATGACGTCATAGTAGCGCAGGTCCACCCGCTCCTGTTCGGCCAGTTCCTGAACCTTGGCATCGGCGCGCACATTGAAGCCGATGATGATGGCTTTGGAGGCCGAGGCGAGCATCACGTCCGTTTCGGTAATGGCGCCCGTGGCATTGTGGATCAGGTTGATTTTCACTTCCGAGGTGGACAGCTTCAGCAGGGAGTCGCTGATTGCCTCCTGCGAACCGTGGACATCGGTTTTCAGGATGATGGGAAGCTCCTTGATTTCACCTTCCTTGATCTGATCGTAGAGGTTTTCCAGGCTCACCTTGGTGGTACGGGACAGTTCCTTCTCGCGGAGCTTCACCAGGCGGTGTTCGGCTACCATTTTCGCCTGTTTGTCGTCGGTGATGACGATGAAATCATCCCCCGCATTGGGCACTCCGGAGAGCCCGAGCACCTCCACGGGCATGGAGGGGCCTGCCACTTGAAGCTTTTGCCCGACATCGCCAAAGATGTTGCGCACGCGCCCCGAGTAGACACCGCAGACATATACGTCGCCGGCCCGCAGGGTCCCTTCCTGAATAAGGATGGTGGCGACGGGGCCACGGCCCTTGTCCAGTTTGGCCTCAATCACGCGGCCTCGAGCTGGCTTGTTGGGGCTGGCCTTCAATTCCATGATCTCCGCCTGGAGCAGGACCAGCTCGAGGAGTTCGTCAATACCCGACCGCTGCTTGGCGGATATCCCGACCATCGCGGTATCGCCTCCCCATTCTTCCGGGATCAGCCCTTGTTCGGCAAGTTCCCGTTTGACCCGGTCAACATTGGCGTTAGCCTTGTCGATCTTGTTGATGGCCACGATAATGGGGACCTGTGCGGCTTTGGCGTGGTTGATCGCCTCGATGGTCTGTTGCATTACACCGTCATCCGCTGCCACCACCAGAATGACGATATCGGTCACCTTGGCACCACGCGCCCGCATGGAGGTAAAAGCTTCATGGCCGGGGGTATCGAGGAAGACCACATCGCCATTGGCCAGTCGGACATAATAAGCGCCGATGTGCTGCGTGATCCCGCCCGCTTCCCCCTCGATGACCTTGCTGTCGCGGATTGCGTCGAGCAGTGACGTCTTGCCGTGATCGACGTGGCCCATCACGGTCACTACCGGCGGCCGCAAAACCATATCCTCAGGCCGGTTTTCCTGAATCTGGAGGATTTCCTCCTCCTCGAAACTCACACTTTCGACCTCGAAATCGAATTCCGCCGCCAGGAGGCCCGCTGTGTCAAAGTCCATGGCTTGGTTGATGTTGGCCGGGAGCCCCAGGAGGAGAAGCTTTTTCAAGACCTCGGCCGCTTTCACGCCCATCTGTTTGGCCAGGTTTGCGACGGTTATGGCTTCATCGATCTTGATCCGGCGCTTGCCGACTTTCGGGGCGGCTGGTTCCGCACGGACCGCGTCCCTCGCGGCAGGGAACCGATCGCGCTCGCGGAGCCGCCCGCGGTCTGCCTGCGCCGCCAGTTCCTTTTTGGAATAGAGGTCCTCGCGCTCGACCACCTCCTTCCGACCGACCGCGCGGCGCTTCCGATCAGCGGCTTCACGATCGAACTCTTCCGGCTTGGCTTTCCTTTTCCGGGCGATTTCCTTGACATCCGGCTCTTCGGCTTTCACCTGCAGCCGTACGGCAATTGGAGGCGGTTCGGGTTCTTCTTCGGCCTCCTCTTCGGGGATGATTTCCGGGAGCCTGATAATTCGCGCCGGCTCCTCCTTGCGGACCTTTTTGCGCCGTCGTTTCTTTCCCTTCTTGGCCTTGCCCTTCTCTCCTTCCTCCTCTTCCTCCTCGGCTCCTTCTTCGGGGGGCAGAGGGACGGGTACGGAAGGAGGCTGCAGGTCGGCAGGAGCGGGAATAGTCGAAGGACCGACAGCTGCAGGAGCGGGAATCGCCTCCGCCGATGCCATGGCTTTTGCCTGGGTTGCCACCGCTTCAGGATGTTCCGCGACCGCTTCGAGGGGGGAGGGTGGCCCGCTCTCGAGAACAGTGGGAGCTGGAATCTTTTCCTGTACCGGTGCTTCGAATTCGGCAACGGCGGGAGGGGGCTCAACCGGCGGGACCTCCCGGCTGGGAGCACTCTCAGAAAGGCCCGAAGGCTCGACGGTGACATCACGCTCGGGTGGTGTTTCAGGAACTGGCGAAGGTTCAAGGACCGCTGCTTCAGGGAGGTGCGGGATGGTTCCGCCACCCTCTTGCGGTGTGGGCTGAACGACCTCGACTGCAACGACAGGGCCTTCGGCGGCCTCTTCAAGAGGTACGCCCGTAACCGGTTCTTCTTCCGACGGCCGCTTGCGCCGCCGAATGACGGCTCTGCCGATTCGCGTCTTTTCGACGGTCTCCGCCTTGGCTTCGGCAAATTGCTGTCGTACCTTCTGCACCGTCGATTCAGTCAAGGTGCTCATGTGGTTCTTGACCTGAATCCCCAGCTTAAGAATCCTGTCGATCAGATCCTTGTTGTTCAAGTTCAATTCCTTTGCAAGTTCATGCACCCTCATTCGTGTCATGAAGTCCTCTCCCCTTATCCTTTACTTTCTTTCTTGCCGCGATTCCGTGTCGAGCCTGCCCCCGTAGCATCCCCACGCCGCCTACGGAGATTAACCGGAATCAACGGCCAATGCCCTCTGCTAAGCCCTTCGCTTGGTTCCGGAAAGCCTTCTGGACCCGCCTCGAGCAGCTCAGGTGAGGCAGGCAGCCTGGGCAGCAGTACCCTCCTCGTCCCGCCATGCGTTGTTCAGGATCGAGCATAAGGGTCGCATCCAATGGGCTCAGAGCGATTCTCAGCAGTGCAAATTTGGCATCCTTCTTGCCGCAAACCAGACACGTACGCAGGGGTATGTGAACATTATGCGCCAATCTCATCTCCCGTAGGGTGCTCTTCTGGCGCTTGATCCTCCATTTTCAGGGCTTCGTGGACTTCTTCCTCCTCACGGACCGGGGGAACTGCTGCTTCTTCAGGGCTTTCAAGGTCGGCAGCATCCTCCGTGGCAGCGAGTCGGGCCGCTTCTGCTACCATGATTTCCAAAGTCGATGGGGAAATGTGGGTCAGTTCTTCCAACTCTGCAAGATTTGCTTCCGCGAATTCGGCCACCGAAGTGAAGCCCGCGTCATAGAGGTGGTCGGCCATCTCTTCGGTGAGGCCGGAAAGACGCAACAGGGACTGATATCCAGCCTGTTTCTGGCGGTTGTAGCGCCCCTCGCTTTTGACATCAATCCGCCAGTTGGTGAGCTTCGAGGCGAGACGCACGTTCTGCCCCCGCTTACCGATGGCCAGCGAGAGCTGGTCGTCCGGGACGATCACTTCCATGTTGCGGTTGGACTGGTCGATGATCACCTTGGAGATGATCGCCGGCGCCAGGGCATTGACCACGAATTTGGCTGGGTCCATATTCCAGGGGATGATGTCGATTCTCTCGCCGCGCAGTTCCTGGACCACATTCTGGACGCGGGATCCTTTCATGCCAACACAGGCTCCAACCGGATCAACATCGGGATTCTTGGAGATGACGGCAATCTTTGCGCGGGAACCGGGTTCACGGGCAGCATTGATGATGCTGACGACCCCGTCTCCAATCTCCGGCACTTCGAAGAGGAACAGTTTAATGAGGAAATGAGGATGGGTGCGGCTCAGGATTACCTGAGGACCCTTACTGATCTTCTTTACCTCCAAAACGAACGCGCGAATTCGATCGCCCTGGCGAAAGATCTCTCTGGGAATCTGCTCCTTGGAGGGCAGCACTGCCTCCGCCTGACCGAGATTGACAATGACTCCCGATTTGTCTGCCCGCTGCACAATGCCGTTTACAATATCCCCTTTGCGCCCTTTAAATTCCTCGTAGACCACCTCCCGCTCGGCATCCTTCATCTTCTGAATGATCACCTGCTTGGCTGATTGGGCGGCAATGCGCCCGAGCGTGTCCGTGTCCATCCGCACGCCAAGTTCATCGCCCACCTGGGCTTCGGGGTCCATTTGGAGCGCCTCTTCCAGCGAAATCTGCTTTTCCGGGTCGGTCACCTCGACCGCAACTTCCTTGAACAGGAAGGCCTCGAGTTCACCGAACTCTTCATTGAAGGTAACGTCGAGATCGAGCTTCCCCCCGTATTTCTTCTTGATCGCCGATTTGATGGCTTCTTCCAGGGTATGAATCAAGGTTTGCCGGTCGATGCCTTTCTCCCGACTCACTTGATCGATTAAACGTTTGAGGTCGGCATTCATGGTTCTGGGTCTCCTCGTCCGTGTTGCTGACAGACTCGGTGCAACACAAAAAGCAGCTCGTCCAAAGGTCTATGCCTTGAGCGATTCAAAGTAGCGCAGCCGAGCACGTTCCACCTGGTTGAGCGGGATGTCGAAGGGATGACCGTCACAGTCAACCGTGATCCCTTCCGGTCGGGCGTCGGTCAGCCTGCCTTTGAATTTGCGCCGGTTGTGGATGGACGTACCGGTTCGCACGTCGACGATCCTGCCGATACATTGTTGAAAGTGCTCCCACCTGCGAAGTGGCCGGTTCAGTCCCGGTGACGAGACCTCCAGGTGGTAGGGATTGGCTATAGGGTCGGCAACATCCAGAAGGTCTCCCACTACCCGGCTTAGGCGGGCACAATCATCCACCGTGATGCCGTCCTCTTGGTCAATGAACAAGCGCAACACCCATCCCTGCGATTCACAACGGTATTCAACCTCGATCAGCTCCATCCCTTCAGCGCCAATAACCGGTTCGACGAGTTGCCAGAGTTGCGCAACGAGCGCGATGGTCTTGTGTGGCTCCTCACTCATGGACACCTTGCTCCGAACCCCTGTCACCAACCACCAAAAACAAAAAAAGTGGGTAACGTACCCACTTCTGTTAGTAGACGCGACGATTATCTAGGCCCGACTTCTTCTGGGTTCTCTTTTAGTAAGAGTCTATCTAATAGTCCTGCCATCCACTAATCGAAGTAAGCTCGCCGCTGCCCGACCACTCAGCCTACAGCTACCTCAAAAAGGGAAGCCTTCTTTACAGAAGGAGTATTCTCAGAATTGGAGCGGGCAACGGGATTCGAACCCGCGACCCCAAGCTTGGGAAGCTTGTGCTCTACCACCTGAGCTACACCCGCTCGCAAACCCTCAAGACGGTGGAAGCTTAAAGGACCGGACCGCTGAAGTCAAGTCTAAAGTTCTTCCTGGCGGGCTCATAAACCAAAGGAATATGAAACGTTAGCAGGATCACCGGAATGACTGCATGGTGAACACCAAGTCGACCCACAGCCACCGTTCGGAATTTCGGTAATTCCAGGCCCAGGGTCCCGGCGGCATCGGCAGGGGCAGCGATCCGGCAGGCACTCGGCCGGTCAGATTCGAACGATGCACGAAAAGACCGCGATCCCCAGGACCAGCGTGGCGATTCCCCAGGCCCGCAGCGTGATTTCGTCGGCCTGCTCACACCACCATCGAATGACGTTCCGGATTTGGATAATGGGGCCGAACAGGAAATAGATGCCTTTCGCTACCGCCAGCGAACCCAGGATCAGGAGAAGCGGCACTATTTCCCCCTGCACGAAAGAAGCGGCGAGAAAAAGCAGGCCGAGCGCCAAAGGCGCTACCGCCATCAACCTGATGTTGGCTTTTTCGAAACGCCCCGCAAGATAGCTCCTGACCTTTCCGGTATAAAGGATCAGCGCCACGCCGGCCGCCATCCACAGCAGGGAAAAAACCATGATGAGTACTTTCATTGAACCGCCTCCCTCGATTATCGATTTTCTCGATCATCCAGCCCATCTGCGAAACCCGCTGCCGGAAACTCGAATGCCTCAATCCGCCGGACGGGGAAAGGGTCTCACCGGGCTGGAAGCCAAAGCCATGGTCAGGCCCTGGTCAATTGTCGGTATTTGATGCGATGTGGCTGATCGGCAGCAGCACCGAGGCGAGCCTTGCGGTCGGCCTCATATTCGGAGTAGTTGCCGTCGAACCAGACGACCGTGCTCTCTCCCTCGAAAGCAAGGATGTGCGTCGCAATGCGGTCGAGAAACCAGCGGTCGTGGCTGATGACCAGGGCACAGCCGGCAAAATTCTCGAGGGCGTCTTCGAGGGCCCGCATCGTATTCACATCGAGGTCGTTGGTGGGCTCATCAAGCAGGATCACGTTGGCGCCTTCTTTAAGGATTCTGGCCAGGTGCACGCGGTTGCGCTCGCCTCCCGAGAGCACGCCGACCTTCTTTTGCTGGTCGGCTCCCGAGAAGTTGAACCGTGCCGCGTAAGCGCGCGAATTCACTGTCCGGCTTCCCAGTTCGAGGGTGGGTTTGCCATCTGAAATGGCCTCCCAGATGGTCTTGTCGGGGTCGAGTCGGGCGCGGCTCTGTTCGACATAGGCGAGTTTCACCGTCTCGCCCAGCCTGATGGTACCGGAATCGGGCTGTTCCTCACCGGTGATTATCCGAAACAGGGTGGTCTTCCCGGCGCCGTTGGGGCCGATGATGCCGATGATACCGCCGGGCGGCAGGGAGAAGGTCATGTTCTCTATCAGGAGCCGATCGCCGTAGGCTTTGCCCACCCGGTCCGCCTCGATCACCACTTTCCCCAGCCGCGGTCCGGGCGGAATATAAATCTCGAGCTCCTGGGCCTGCTTCTCGTGGTCCTTTCGCAGCAATGTCTCATAAGCGTTGATGCGCGCCTTGGCCTTGGTATGGCGTCCCTTGGGCGACATCCTGATCCACTCGAGCTCACGCTCCAGGGTTTTCTGACGTTCGGTTTCGCTCTTTTCCTCCTGCTGCAAGCGGGTTCGCTTCTGTTCAAGCCAGGAAGAGTAATTGCCTTTCCACGGAATCCCGTGGCCCCGGTCCAGCTCGAGAATCCAGCCAGCGACGTTATCAAGGAAGTAGCGGTCGTGGGTGACGGCAATCACCGTCCCGGGATAGCGCTGCAGGTGGTGTTCGAGCCAGGCGACCGATTCGGCATCGAGGTGGTTGGTGGGCTCATCCAGGAGCAATATGTCAGGCGCCTGCAACAGAAGGCGGCAGAGCGCCACCCGCCGCTTTTCGCCACCGGAAAGTTGCTTCACGGCGGTATCGCCGGGTGGGCAGCGAAGGGCATCCATGGCCATTTCCAGCCGCGAATCCAGATCCCAGGCATCGAGGGTATCGAGCTTTTCCTGGACTTCCCCTTGGCGCGCGATCAGCCGATCCATCTCGTTGTCAGCCATCGGTTCTGCAAAGGCCTCGTTGATTCGGTTGAATTCGTTCAGCAAATCGACAACGCTTTGAACCCCCTCCTCGACAATTTCGCGCACCGTCTTGGATTCATCCAATACCGGTTCCTGCTCAAGAAAACCGATGGTGTGGCCGGGCGAGAGGACGGTTTCACCGTTGAAGTCCTTGTCCACGCCCGCCAGGATGCGCAGCAGGGAGCTTTTGCCGGAGCCGTTGAGGCCCAGCACGCCGATCTTGGCGCCGTAGAAATAGGAAAGGTAGATATCCTTGAGGATTGGCCGCTTATCGTAATACTTGCTGACGCCGATCATGGAATAGATGACTTTGTTCGGTTCAATGCTCATGCCTTCATAATCCTCTCACAATCCTGTAAAGATGTGGCAGCACCCACCTGCCGTTCCGACTCTGCCCGGTATCCAATGCGCCAAGCCCACTGGATGGTAGCGTAAAAGGTCTTTTTCATCAACTTCCTAAGGTTCTCATGAATGATGGGCATTCTGCCGAAAAGAATCTATAGTGGTCCGCAGTGGTTGGCGCAGATTGTGATAGGGTAAATCGATGGCAACGATTCAAGCCCGGCGTCGCTGGAGAGCGTCTGCGCCCGGTTGAGGAAAAGCCGTCAGGCAGTCTAGGATAAGGTTGGCGGGAGACGGGGGGGACGGATGTCAAGGAAGCATGTTCTTCACGTCATCGACGCCCTCAACCACGGGGGAGCCCAAAGGTTGCTGGTGCTCCTGGCGGAGGGCATTGATCGGGAACGCTTCGAAATGAGCGTCTGTGTGATTCAACCCGATCTGACTCTAAAACCAACCCTGGAAGAAGCAGCAGTAAGGGTGTTATGCCTCCAGCGGGAACGTCCTTCCATTTTGACGCCGCCCCGCTTCCTCGCTTACGTCTATCGCAACATCAGGGACATCCAGGCTTTTTGCCGAATCAACGCCATTGATGTGGTCCATTGTCATCTGTCGGATGCGGAGTTTCTCGGCATCCTTGCAGGACGGCTGGCTTCGGTCGGTGGGCTTCTCACGACGGTCCATTATCCAGCCCTGCTTCCGGAACGCCGAGCTTGGGACCTGCGGAACTGGCTGAGAAGGCTCTGGACGAAGACCATCTACCACCGCTGGACTGACTGGGTGGTGGCAGTATCGGAAGAGACTGCGGCAAAGCTCATCCACGATTTCGGGATCCACGATGACAGAGTGCGCGTAATCCTCAACGGCGTCAACCTGGCAGCCTTCGTTAGGGATAGAACTCGAACTGCAGCCTTAAGGCAGGCCCTGAGGCTTTCGGATCGTTATCCAATCCTCGTGAACGTGGCTCGGTTGGCACCGCCGAAGGGTCAGAAATTTCTGCTGGAGGCAATCAATCTTCTGGTCCCAAAGTTCCCGGAGCTGGTATTGTTGCTGGCAGGAGACGGAGAATCCCGCGGAGCCCTCGAAGAGCAATGCGCACGGCTGGGGCTCGATGCTCACGTACGCATTCTGGGCAGCCGCTCGGATGTGGCGGAGCTCCTTGCCATGAGCGACCTGTTCGTTTTCCCGTCGGTTTCCGAGGGCACATCGCTGGCCCTCCTGGAAGCCATGGCCGCAGAACGCGTGGTGGTGGCGACTGCCATCCCGGGAAACCAGGAAGTAATCCGCCACCAGGAAAATGGCTACCTGGTGGCCCCCGGCCATCCGGAGGAGCTGGCTCACGGCATTTCGTTCCTGCTGGAGCATCCCGATCTTATGCGCACCTATGGTGCAAACGCCCGCCGCTTCGTTCAGGAGCATTTCGATATCAGGCAGACCGTTGCAGACTACGAAGCATTGTGGCGTTCGCCGCGACCCGGACTGAGGCCAAAGGTTGCCAGATCCCTGGGAAAGGAGTAGCAGGCTGATGGCAAGAGTTGCCGTAATCGGGCTCCGTGGCGTCCCGGCCACCTGGGGTGGAGTCGAGCATCAGTGCGAGCAGCTTTATTCACGGCTCGTGGCCAGGGGACACGAGATTACCATCTACGCTCGCAAGAACTACGTGCCTGATGGTATTGTCTCATACCGAGGTATGAAGGTTCTGCGTCTTCCCACCATCCCTTCCAAGTACACCGAGAACTTTGTTCACACCTTCTTGGGATTACTCCATATCGTTATGAAGAAGCCTGATATTCTGCATCTTTACGGGCAAGGCCCGTGCCTGCTCGCCCCTATCCCACGGCTGGTCAGGCCTGGAATGCCAATCTTCTTCACGTGTGGCGGCCTGGACTGGCAGAGGAAGAAATGGCCTCCCTGGGCCGCCCGCATCATCCGCCTTGGCGAACTCTGCACCGTGGTCTTTCCGTCCTGCCGAATCGTAGTTTCGGAAGCGCTCAAAGATTACTACCGGCATCGCTACGGGGTGAAGACCCACTGCATCTACAACGGTGTCGAACAGGCTCACCTCCGGGCACCCCAGCGAATCAGGCGCTACGGGCTTAAGGCCAGGAGCTATTTCCTCTTCGTCGGACGTCTCGTTCCTGAAAAGCGGATTGAAGACCTCATTCGGGCTTATCAAGCCCGGCCATTTGAATCCAGCTTGGTCATCGTGGGAGACAGTGCGGGCACAGAGACTTATGTGAAATGGCTGAGAGAACTTGCCGGGGCTGACTCATCAGTCCGTTTTCTGGGCTACCAGTTCGGGGAGATCTTGCAGGAACTCTTTTCCAATGCCCGCTGCTTTGTCACGCCTTCAGAGCTGGAAGGTCTGCCGCTGACCCTTCTCGAAGCCCTCTCGTATGGCCTCATGTGCCTTGTAAGTGATATTGCGCCCCATCAGGAAGTGGTCTCACGGACGGGTGGGCGGACTTTTCCCGTCGGGGCTATCGAGACCCTTGCTGGCTTAATGGAAAGCGTTGAGAAGATGGACGATTCGGAACTCGACCGGTTTGCCCGGACAGCGAGAGCGGCGGTTGTCCGGGAATTCAGCTGGGATATCGCGGCTGAGAAATTAGAGCGCCTCTATCTGGAGAGCCTGGCAGCAAAACCATAGTCTTCAGTCCCTCGAACACCGCTCCCTTAAGGATGACCCGCTATCATGACTGCCTCCCGGGAAGAGACTTACAGCCAGATCGGCAAAGCCAGTGTGATTATCGTTTCACTGACTTTCATTGACAAGATCCTGGCCGTGGTCAAAGAGATTGCGATTGCCTCCCGCTTTGGGATTTCACCCTCCCTGGATGTGTTCAATATTGCCTTTGCTTATCCTGGAATTCTGCTGCTGCTCTCTTCGGGCGCCCTCCTCTCAACCTTTGTGCCGCTTTATCTCGAATGGACCCAGCGGTTGCCTCGCGCTGAGGCTAATGCCCGGGCACTCGCCCTCTTTTTGTCCTGTGGCATCCTGTTCGCTGCCATCGCTGCGGGCAGCTGTCTGCTGGCACCCTATTTCATGCCGCTGCTCGGGCCAGGATTTGACTCGGAACAACTCCTGCTGGGAATTGAACTCGAACGCTGGCTGGTCCTTCTCATCCTCCTCGATGGGGTGGGCATCATCCTCAACGGACTTCTGTATGCCGACAAGCGGTTCACCGCACTCTATACCGCTCCTCTATTCATCAACTGTGCCGTCATTGGCTTCCTTCTTTTTCAAAGTCAGCTTGGCATTCACACGCTGGTCTGGGGCTTTCTTGCCGGCTCCCTGATGAGGCTGTGCTATCTTATCCTGGTGGTCCGCCTGTCGGGTTTTCGGTTCCTGGCTCGACCCCATTTTGACCGAATCGCTCTTCTTGCCTTTCTCGGGCTGGCTTTTCCCATGCTCGGAAGTGAGCTGATTGCCAACGCCAACATCCTGGTCGACCAAATCATGGCTACCCAGCTTTCGGCCGGATCGGTATCCACGCTCCGATACGCGTATCGCTTGAACGATTTGCCTATCCAGATTGTTGTCATGGCCTTCTCCAAAGCTATCTTTCCCTTTGTCAGTGAACGGGCTCTTGAGAAGGATTTTGCCGGGCTGAGAGATCTTTACCGGAACAGTTTGATCCTTCTTGCCCTTCTCACGCTGCCCATCACCGGTCTGGTGTTCTTGTTTGCGCGGGAGGCGGTCAGCCTCCTGCTGCAACGGGGGGCCTTTGATCAGGAGGCGACGAATCTCACCGCGGCAACTCTCCAGTACTATAGTTGTGGATTATTCTTCTATGGCTATACTTTCGTGAACGGAGTCTTTTTCGTGGCCCTCAAGCAAACCTCCACCCTGTTTCGCATGGGCTGCCTCTCTCTTGTCCTGAATTGTTCCCTGAACATCCTCTTCATGACCTTCATGGGGGTAAGGGGAATTGCCTTTTCAACGACGGTGACCCTTGGGATACTGTCCGCCGGATTTGTTTTCCTGCTCAAGGGGCATCTGCAAGTCGCCAGGGTCGCAAGCTACTTCCGGGAGTTGGGGGGAATTGCCGTGGCGGCGGGCATTGCCTGTGGCGTCGGCTGGTTGTCAAAAAGCAGCGGACAGAGCTATGGCGTTCAGGAATGGGCGAACCTGATCATTGGGGTTATGGTGGTGCTGGTGACGTATCTGCTGAGCCTTCGCCTCGTTGGAGGAAAGGCATGGCTTTCCGGCTTGAGCCTGTTTGTTCCTCAGTGGAGACGGTAGATGGGTGATGACTCTCTCATTCGATCAAGTGCTCGGGCTACCGGGAAGGATCGTACCTACGCTGGCCCCATCTGGCGGGTGTTGCGGGTGATCCTGCTGCTTTCCCTCGGCTTTTTTCCTTGCCATGCCCAGGAACTGTTGCTCGACAGTGGAGAGCTGAATCGGCACTATATTCTGCAGCTTGCGGGACGTGTGAACCATGAGCGGTTCGATGGTGCCAAGGCAGTACTGACGCTTTCCCCACCCCCGCCGCTGAGCCTCAACCCTTATCAAATCATCATCGAGGGGTTTCCTCGGAAGAACGCGCGAAACAGCTTCTTCTGGAATTCGCAGGAGAGTTCGATGAGCGCGTTTGCCAACGAGATTGTCTGTGACATCAAGCGCCACTATGCACATCGTCCCGATATTCATTTCTTTTACCTCAGCCCGGTGCTTCTGGAGCAGAGGCTTTTCATGACGCAACGAGAGGCTGAAAGGAGAGCTCTGGCCGAGGAGCAGGCGCTGCCCACAAAGGTCATGGCCATATCCGGCCGGCTGCGAGTGCAAACCTATGCCAGCAGGATCTCCGGGAGCGTGGTGATGAAGGGGTACGACCCTGTCGAACGGGCCTATGTGGAATACGCTGCCCGCTTTACCGGCAGGATGACCGCAGGGCCTCTCCAACCGAGTCAGGAGTTGAAGAAGTGAAGGTCGAAGGCCTCTCCTGGTCCAAGGCCAAGGGATGCTCGCAATGGGTGATGTTGGCGCGGCATGCCGTTCTTCTCCTGCTGCTTCTGCCGGGACTGCTTTGCCCCTCGGGTTGGGCCGCGCTTGTCGGCAGCCCTCAGCCTGCGGGGGCAGCACCTGACTCAGCCGTGTTGCCCATGGGTTATGGCGGCGGGGGGCGCTTTACGGCGCTTGCCGTAGATCCGAGGAACCCCGACCTAGTGCTGGCAGGGTCAGATGTGGCGGGGGTGTTCCAAAGCAAAGACGGGGGTAATACCTTCCAACTCAAAGGCAAAGGGCTGGAAGGGTTTGCCGTGGCGGACATCGCCTTTCACCCGGCCCCCCCCGCTCGTCTCTTCCTCCTCACGGGCGATGGTCTCTACCTCAGTGCTGATGACGGGGAAAACTGGCTCAAAAAGAGTGACGTTATCCGCTATCCGGCCAGGTTCTTTGGCAGTCACCTGCTGGTTTTCTGGAAGGATGCCCTGTGGGCCGCGACGGACCACAATGGCGTCTTCCAGCTCCACGACAGCGATTTGGAACTTTCCATCGAACCGACTTCGGGACTCGAAGGTACCAAAGTGAACGCGCTGACCTCGTCCCGGGATCATCTCTTTGCCGCTACCTCGAGGGGGGTTTATCGGTACGCTCCGGGTGGCCCGTGGCAGTCCTACAGCCATGGGCTGGAGCCTTCCCACCGCGACATCATGGACATTGCACGCCATGTTTCCGGACACCTCTACCTCCTTGAAAGACACCGCGGAGTCCATGTGCTGGATGAGGAAAACCATGTCTGGCGGCGTACGACTCTTCCTCCGGCCGTCACTGCTCATGCCGGCGGCTACAAAGCATTGGCTCCGGACCCTGCGGATCCGCAGCGAATCCTGGTGGCCACCCATCCCGAAAACTGGCCCCATGGCCTCATGCAGACGCGAAACGGAGGCCGATCCTGGAACGTTGTCGGGGTTTTCGAACCTTCTCCCGATGCTCCCGAGCATTGGGCCAGGGGCCTCAATGGTCCGGAACGGATTGTTTTCACGTCTCGTCCGGGCGAAGTCTACCTGGTGGACTGGTGGAATGTCTGGAAGAGTGTGGATGGGGGAGCACAGTGGCGGCAGCTCCATCACGGCCTGCAGAACACGGTTGTCAACGCCATCAGGGTGCATCCGCAGCGCCCGCAGAGGATCTTTCTCTGTACCGCCGACAACGGTGTCATGGCATCCGAAGATGGGGGGCGGCACTGGCAGAGAAAGATGGCGGGTGTTGTGGATGGTCATGCTCAGGGACTCGAGTTCTCCGCCCAGGACCCGCAGAAGATGTTCCTCATCATGAATCCATGGGAGAAGCGGGGACGAGTTCACGTCTACCGGAGCGCTAATGGGAGTGAAAGCTGGCACGACATTGGGTTCCCGGCGCCGTCCACCCCTCTGCCAGGGTTTGGTTTCGTTGACGGCGCCGTCACCAACCTTGCGGTGGATCCCACGGATGACCGGACACTCTATGTTGGTACCAATGGCTACGGTGTCTTTAAGACCGTGAACGGGGGCAAAGACTGGGTATCCGCCAACGATGGCCTGGCCACGCCTTTCATCAAGGGGCCGCGCGCGCTCCTGATCCACCCTCGGAAGCCGCAGGTGCTCCTTGCCAGCACCCAGCAGGGTGGGATATACCAGAGCCTGGATGGAGCCAAGACCTGGCATGCTCTAAACACTGGTGGTGCCTTCACCTTTGGGATGGCCTTCGCTCCCCGCAACCCCAGTCGCATTATCGCCGCCTGCGCCGAAAAGCGGCTTCTCATCAGTGAAGATGAAGGCAACACCTGGCAGACGGTGGATCTTCCGGGAGAACGTCCCCCCTATGTGGCCGCCTATGTCGTTGCCTGGCTCCCGTTGTGCCCGCAAACGATCGTCGTGGGCACTCTTGCTTATGATTATCGAGCTGCAGGAGGACTCTATATCAGTGACGATGCGGGAGCCTCCTTTCGCCAATACCCAATGGATCTGCCCAGAGTGAACGTTCTTGCCCTGGAAGCCTTGCCCGAAGCGGATTGCCGGGTATGGCTCGGCTCCAATGGGATTGGCCTGCATCAGGTGCGGCTCATGAGACCAGCAGCGGGCAGCATGCCTGAAACAACCGACGAGCGGGGACAATGAAGGTCCTTCTCTGCAATAAGTTCTTCTTTTTGAACGGGGGCATTGAAAAGTATCTCTCCGACCTTCTGAGGCAACTGCCGGTGGCCGGACACACCCCCATTCCCTTCAGTGTTCGCTATGCCGGCAGCTGGGAGTCGCCTTACCAACCATATTTCCTGGACCCACCCACAGTTTCCGGCATGGCCCATTTTAAGGACTTCAAGGCCTCGGACTGCAACTGGTTGCGCCTGGCAGATCGCAGCATCTACTCCGTCGAAGCCCGCTTGCGCCTTTCCCGTCTTCTCGAAAAGGTTGATAGCGTGGACGTCGCCTACTTGCTGAACACCTGCAACTACATGTCCCCCAGTATTATCCATACCCTCCGCCGTCGCGGGATTCCCATGGTGGTGCACGTGGGCGACTATCACTTGATCTGCCCGAACTACCTGCTCCTCCGAAACAGCAAACCTTGCACCCGCTGCGTCAGGGGTGACTACTACCATGGCATGGCGCACCGTTGTGTAAAGAACAGCCTCCCAGCCTCGGCGGTGAGGGTTCTTGGCATGTATGTGCAGAAATGGCTCCGCCTGTATCAGCTGGTGGATGCTTTGGTTGTCCCCTGCCGCTTTATGCGGGAACAGCTGGTTTGCGGAGGGCTGCCGCGTGAGCGCATCCATCTGGTGCCTTATCCCGTTGCCGATACGCCAAGATTTGACGAACCCTGGAGCAAGGAGAATTACATTCTCTTTTTCGGCCGCATTTCCCATGAGAAGGGAATCGACCTGTTGGTGCGGGCTTATCAACAAGCGTCGTTTCCGGCCCGTCTCGTCATCATCGGGAGGAGCTACGACGGAGAAAGGGAACGGCTGGAGCGCCTCGTTGAGCCCGATCAGGCTGATCGGATTCAGTTTCTTGGCTTCAGGCAAGGCGCTGAGCTCTCCCGCTGGATTGGCCGGGCACTCTTCACGGTGGTCCCCAGTCGCTGGTATGACAATGCGCCCCTCAGCATCTACGAGAGCATGCTCCACGAGACTCCGGTGCTGGCAGCGAACATTGGAGGCATCCCGGAGCAGGTGCAGGAAGGTGTAACGGGGCGGCTGTTTGCTCCGGATTCGGTAGAGGCACTGGCAGCCGGGTTGCAGGAGATGCTGGGGGACCGTGAGCGCCTCATTCGAATGGGGCAGGCCGGGCGTCGCTATGTGCTGGAAAACCTTTCGCTCAAAGCCCACACGGAACAACTGCTGGCACTCTTCGGAACGATCCGGGGGGAAACCCGAAGCAACGGGCGGCGGGGGCGGAGCAGCGCCCCCACACTATCACTCCATCGCCGGAAGTGAGCTCCCATGAAGAATCTGCGATTGACTTTTCTCGTCTCTTCTCTCACCATAGGTGGGGCCGAGCAGCTGCTCCTGGATCTGCTCAGAAACATCCACCGAGAGCGTTTCGAGATCCTCATCACCATGCTTCGGGAACCTGGCCTGCTGGGGCAGGAGGTGCTCAGGCTCGGCTACCGCTCGCAATGCCGTATCCTTCAGCGTCGGGTGGATCTTTTGGGCATCCCGAGACTGGCCAGACTCTTCAAACGCGAACAGACCGACCTGTTGTTCCTGATCAACCATCGCAATACGCTTTTTTATGGGATTCCGGCGGCCAAGCTTGCCGGTGTGCCGGCAATCTTGAACTGGGAGAACGAGACGTTCAAACGGTATTCCTTCAATGCCTTGACCGTTCTCAACCATCGCTTGTTCCATCTGGGAGTGGATGGGGTGGTTGCCGCAGCCCGGGGGCATGCTGAATATGTCACGGCGGTTGAACGAATTCCGGCACGGAAGGTGAGGGTGATTTACAATGGGGTGGACCCGGGCCGATTTCAAACCCACCTCTCGAGGGCTGAAGCGAAAAGGAGACTGGGGCTGCCCGAACGATGTCCGGTGGTGAGCATCATCGGCGTTTTGCGACCGGATAAAGCCCATGGAATTTTTCTTCAGGCAGCCGGAAGGGTACTCCGGGCGCTTCCTGACTGCCATTTCCTGGTTGTCGGCGATGGCCCGGAAAGAGCCGCCCTGACGGCGCAGGTACAGCAGGCAGGGATGTCCGGGCGAGTTCACTTCCTGGGATTTCGCCGGGACTTGGCGGAGGTTCTCGCTGCTGTGGAGGTTAATGCTCTTTCCTCCTGGCCCCGGCAGGAAACCCTTTCGGTGGCCGTGATAGAGGCCATGGCAGCGGGCGTGCCTACCGTATCCACCGATGTCGGTTTCATGAGGGAAGTGGTGATCCCGAACGAAACGGGAATGATCGTTCCCGTCGGAGATGCGGAAGCGCTGGCTGCCTGCCTGATTGGTTTGCTGCAGGATGAGGCATTGCGCGGAGCGATGAGCAAGCGTGCGGCGCAACTGGTCGAAGAGAGGCTCAGCGTGACCCGGATGTGCCGGGAATTCGAGGAGTTTCTTCTCCAAACCTATGTATTCAAACAGCGTTCATCGAACCATTGCCGTGAATCCCGGCGAAGCCTCTCGGAGAGCTCCGGGGAGCGGAAAAGGACCTGACAAGTGGCAGCGGCATCTGGCGGGACAACTCTCGACAGGATGAGGGTGCTGATTCTCGTGCACTGGCGAGAGGAGGGGAAATGGGATCTGCTCAAATCGCTGGAGGCCAGAGGGATCTCGGTGACCCTCCTGCAGCCGGCCTTTCCATTTCCTCCGCACAGCCCTTTCAACCGCTTCTGCGCATGGCTTGCCGAGTTTTATCTGCCGCTGCTGGCCATGGGCCGCAGAAGGCAATTTGACATCGTGGTCTCCTGGTCCATGAGGACCGGGGTCTGTTTTGGCCTGCTGAACCGCCTCTATCGCTCTGCCTGGAAAGGCCAACACATCATCCAGGATTTTCATATCAATATGGCTCGGAAGGGATTGGCCTACCAGCAGCGTCTGAAACTCCTCCGAGGGGCCATCAAGGGAATTGACTGCTTTCTTTGCACGTCCACCCAGGAGGCTGATATCTATTCTGAATTCTTCAAGATCCAGCGAGAACACATCCGTTTCTTCCCCTTGGCGCCCCCGCGGCATTTCCTGGGAATCAAACCCCTGCCGCGGGACGACTATCTCTTTTCGTATGGCAATAGCGACCGCGACTACGAGACGCTGATCCGAGCGGTACGGGAACTGCGAGTTCCGACGGTCATTCTGTCTCAGGCCTATCGGCCTTCTCAGCCGTTGCCGCCCAATGTTTCCCTTATCACGGCCAGATTGCCGCTTTCGAGCATGATTCGGTGGAATCTGCAGGCCCGCTGCGTGGTGCTGCCGATCACGGATCGGAGGGTTGCGGCGGGCCAGCTTGCCATGCTCGAGACCATGGCTCTGGGCTCTCCGCTTATCATTTCTCAGAACTGGGCGACTCGAGAATATGCCGTTCCTGGGAGGGATGCTCTGTTCTTCGAACCGGGTGACGTCGATGCGCTCCGAACCGCCATCACTGCCCTCTGGGAGAGCCCCCGGCTTGCCTTGGAGATGGGCGCCAAGGCAAGGCATGCGGCGGGTCTCAGGCCCGACATGCAAGTCGCCGCATTCGTTGCGCTGCTCAACGATTCTCGCCGGTTGCCTGAACCATTGGGGGCAGAGAGTTGGCCGGTATGTTCAACAGGCCGATAGTTAAAAGCCAAGGAGGAGGGTGCTTCATGATAGCGGGCAGTTTGGCGGTCGGTACAGGATGGGTGAAGAGCCCGGGAAGGAAATTGCCGGAGCGGCCTTGCGGTTGGCCGTGGGTGAGGTTGTCCAGGCTTTGCCGGTTGCTGCTTGGCGCGCTCCTCATGATGCCCTGCCTGGTGGCGTGCGCTAGCACCGACAGTTCCCGCCAGGACATCAGGCTGCACCTCACGCAGCCGGAAGATCTTCAGCGGCTGGCGGATCGAGAAGACTCGCTGGCGCTCACCCCGGAGAAAGTCGCCTTCCGAAACGACTTCCAGACGTTGCAGAATATCCCGGTCCCCAATATTCCGGAATATCGGCTGGGGCCGTCCGATGTGATCGAGGTTGTTTACCATATCCGGTACGGGCGAACCGACGAAGCCTATCAGCTGGAAGTTCAGGACAAGATCAGCATCACCTTCCCCTATCACCCGCAATTCAGCTCCACCGTTCTGATACGAACCGACGGCAAGATCACGGTCCCTCTTATCGGCGACGTGCGGGCCGAGTCCCTGACCCCAACGGAACTGGCAGCCGTGCTGAATCGGGAATACTCGAAATATGTCCGGTCGCCTGGCATCACGGTGGCTCTGGAACAATTCAACATCAAGATCGATGAGCTGAAGCGAGCGATCACCACCGCCCCGCGCGGTCAGAGCAAAATCGCCCCCATTGCCCCGGATGGACGCATTTCTTTCCCCATTATCGGCCAGATCATGGCAGAGGGGTTGACCCTTGCGCAGCTGGAAGAGATGGTCAATGACCAATACAAGGAATACATCCGCAACCTGCAAGTCACACTCATCCTGCTCGAAATCCACCATCCGAGGATCTACCTGGTGGGAGAGGTGCAGCGGCCCGGCGCCTATGAAATCACTTCCAGGATCAACCTCCTGGATGCCATTGCCCTGGCGGGAGGACACAAGACCAGCGCCTGCCTGACCGAAGTGGTCGTGCTCAGAAATGATGGTCTGGAAAAACCGCTTGCCTTCAAGGTGGATCTGCAGTCCATGCTGGAGTATGAGGGGGCATACCTGAACCTTGTGGTCAAACCCGCGGATATCATCTATGTGCCCAAGACTCCCATCGACGCCTTCGACGATGTTGTGGCGAGAATCTTCACCAAGGGACTTTATGCCGTTTTGCCTTTCCAGACGGTCTTCTCCATCAACTATGACATCAACGGTCTGAATGTCCGATAGGGCGATGGAAGCAAGGGGCGAGGGTTTTTCCGGTATCATGCCATAGGCTGCGGCGGAGCGACTTGAGGTCTGAGAGCACCAGCTTTTCGGAGGAGCAACAGATGGAATGCGAGAGAGCAAAAGGGAACGATCGGCCGACCAGGACGACTTTGAACCAGCTGGTCTTTGTGGTGTTCTATCGCGCCAGGCTGATCCTGACGGTCTTCGGTGTGGTCTTCCTCGTGGCGGCTGCCGTGGCAGTCTTCTGGCCATCTTCCTATCGGTCTTCGGCGAAGCTTTCCGTCTCGTTTCCACAACAACTGGACCCGTTACAGCGGGAGGCCTATTTCGACTACAAGAATAGAGTGATACGCTTTCTCCAGGACCAGAAGGAGATCGTTCTTTCCAACCGGGTTCTGACCATGGCTGTCCAAAAAGTCTACCCCGGCATAAAGCCCGAGGAGATCTCTCGAGCCATTCTCGATCTGAGAAAGAACCTCGAAGTGACCCCGCCAAGTGGAGAAACCTCGGAAGGCTCGAGCGTCTATTATGTCAGCTACACCGGAGCCGATGCCGGAAAAGTTGCCCACATTGCCGCGGCCATCACGGATGCCTACATGGCGGTCTATCGGGAATTCACCAAGTCCAAGACGGATTATTCCTACGAGTTTTTCCGACAACATACCCAGATGCTGGCGGACGAAATGGCAGCGAAGGAGAAGATTCTGCGACAGTACGAGGCGGAGAAGGCGGTGGTCCTGGTAGACATTCTCAACCTGGAACCCGGGAAAACCAATTTGGAAGTGGGGCCATATGCTCTGTTGACCCAGTTCACCAGAAAAAGCCATGAATTACAGGAAGAGCTGGCAGCCTTGAGAGCTTCGGCGGGTTCCCTCGGCCATGAATTGAAACTCGATAAGATCCCTCTGATTCCGGCCGAAATGGAGGGCCCCGGCCGTGCTGTGACTGCTTTCAAGAATCGCGTCGCCCAGCTTCAGATTCAACTCAACGAGATGCAACCCCAGTTTTCAGCCCAATACGAACCCCTGAGACAGGTGAAAGACGAGCTGAACCTCACTGTGCGGTCTCTCAAGGAGGAACTGGAGCGTTCGGTGCAGGCTCAGGAACTCGCCGCCCGAACCCTTGAGGCCCGCATTCAGGAGCTGGGGAAATTAATCGCGGACCTGGAGGAGAGGATTCGGGCGACGGCGGAGGAGCGGTCCAAATACGAACACCTGAAGCAGGATTTTGCCCTGGCCCGCGACGCCTATGCAACCTCGCGCAACCAGATGGAACAGGCTCGCCTGGCCAATGCACTCAACCAGGAAAATCAGTACCTGACCATAGTCGAAAAGCCGGAACCAGCCCTCAAGCCGTTCAAGCCAAACCGCCCGCTCATTTTGCTCCTGGGGTTGTTTTCCGGTGTCTTCCTGGCTCTCGGTACGGCCCTGACCGTGGAATACTTCGATCATACGATCAAGAACCCGGAGGATGTGGAGCAATATCTGGGGGCCGACGTGATCTGGTCCGTTTCCCACATTGAGTGAACAGCATGACGGAGCTTTTTTTACTGCTGGCCGGGGCGTCCTTGGTCTATCTTGTCCTGATGGTGTGGCTGACGCTCCGCAAACACTCGGAAGGTGAAGACCTGGTGTCTTCCTCAACCCTGCTGTTTGCTTTGTGGGTAGTCTCCACCGCCTTTTGGGGAGGCTATTTCCTGAAGATTCACGTCGGCGGGTTGTTCGATATCACCATTGACCGGGTGCTGTTCCTGCTGGTTCTGCTCATCGTGGCTTCCGGCATCGCGTCCGGGCGGGTCTTTCGAAATCGCAATCTGGCCCTTGAAACCACGATGATCCTCTTCTGCCTGGTCTGTTTCGTGTCCATGGTCCTGCATGGGTTTAAGCCCGATAATCCATCCTACCCATCACCCTGGAATCTTTTCATCAATGGTTACCTGTTCCCTTTTGTGGCTTTTGTGTTTGCCAAGAATTATGTCACGGACGAACGGGATATCCGAATGTTGCTGCAGACCTTGTTCCTCATGGGGCTTTATCTGGCCGTCATCAGCTTCTTCGAATTCATGGGGTGGCGCCGGCTGGTATATCCCCAGTTCATCAATGATCCCGAGATTACGCTTCATCTGGACCGAGCCAGAGGGCCCTTTCTTAATGCCGCCTTCAACGGCGTCGCTCTGATTGTTGGCTTCGTCTCGGGATGCCATCTGCTCGCCACCAGCGCCGCCAGAAGAACAACCCTCGGTCGGTTGGGACCGTTGCTGCTCGTGCCCTTCATTCCGGCCATCTTCTTCACCCAGACTCGTTCCATCTATCTCGGCTTCGCCATTGCGCTGATGATTCTGTTCCTCTTTTACCGCACCGGTATCCCCAAATGGAAAGCCTTCGCGCTTCCTCTGGCCGTGCTGCTGGTGGTGCTTCTGAGCAGCACCCCCCGGCTTGCGTCGAAAGAAAGGCGTGAGGGTGGGATCCTGCAACTGGAAGAGGTGCTTGTCCGAGCCTCACTCTTCACCCGGTCGCTGGTGATGTTCGAGGAGCAACCGCTGGCGGGCGTTGGGCTGGGACGGTTCATTCCAACCTACATGGAGCAATACCGAGGTCGGGTGGTGGCCATGGTCAGTACTGAAAACCAGGCTCAGCACAATCATCTCCTGGGAATGCTGGTGGAATTGGGCCTCGTGGGCGTGCTGCTTTATCTGGCGATCATTATCCAACTCTTTCGAAGGATCGCCCAGGCTTTTTCGGAGGTGCCGGGGGAGGGTATCGCCAACGGCAATCTGCTTGTTGTGATCAGCACGGTGCTGCTGGTACAGCTCTTCTGCAACCAATTCGTGGAACCTTCCTATTGCCTGTTTGTGAACGTGGTCTTCTTCTTCTTCGGAGGGCTGGCGGATGGGCTTTATGATCGTTTTGCCCGGCATGACGCCTGGAAGACGGGAACGTTCAGGGTGCTGGCGGGCAACTCCCGCGGTCAGCTCCCTGCCCCCTCTCATGAGCGGTAACCAACCCAGGAAAGGGTTATCATGAACGCAAGCGAATACGAGAAGCCGAAGGAAATCGTCGACCCGGGGAGTCGTTCAGGTCGGGACGGAATGACCCACGGGGGGAAAGAGAAACCCTCATTGCCTGGCGTTGCCATCGGCAGGACGGTCGCATCTCAGTCAAATATCATGAGCGAACTTCGCTATGACCTCCACAACATCTGGACCGCAATTCTGCTCAGAGCCCCTGAACGACCCAAGACCATGTTGTTGTGCGGCGCTAACTATGGTGAAGGAACATCATTTCTCTCCTATCACCTTGCCCTCCTGCTGAGCCTTGAGTACGGACTTAAAACCCTCTACGTGGAGACCGATCCCGAGGGCGGGAAGCCGTACCGGCCTCTTCCGGGTGAGGAGCGGCGACCTGGATTTGCCGCCTATTTCAAAGAAAATCAACCTCTTGATTCCCTTGTCCGCGAAACCGATACCCCGGGATTCTATCTGCTGCCTGATGCGCCACCGTTCGACCTGGCTGGCATGAGCCACTTCATTTCTGAAAAGGAAGCCATTCGGCAACTCATTGCCTACTGTACCGATCATTTCGATGTGACGGTCTTCGATGGTCAGCCGGTCCATAAATCCCCCCGCGTTATCGGCTTTGCCCGCGCCATCGACCTGGTCCTGTTTGTGTGCCGATACGCCGGCTCACGTCGAGAAGTGAGCAAACTGGCCCTGGACAAGCTTCAGCAGGGCGGCGTGAAGATTTCCGGAGTGCTCCTGAACGATCGCCAATATCCGGTGCCGGCTCGGATCTACCGGTATCTCAAGTAGTGCCGTCGCATCACGGTCCTGCGAGGCCGGCGCCTGTCTCGGAGCGCGCCTGGCACAAAACTGTAAGTCGAGACACCTTTCTGTATCAGCCGCCACCAAGGGAGCTTTATCCCCGCGGCAAGGTGTTCGTTGCACTGCCTCAGCGGCTGCATGGAGAGTACCTTCCCAACTGCGGCGAGCGCTCGAACCTGCCATTATGTCGGGTTTCTTTACAATTATATGATCGTCGTGAATCCTTGTAACACAACCCTTTAGCCGATGGTTCCCAGGATTTCGTCGGTTTTCTTTACAGTTCTCGGGTACGACCGCGGCCTCTCAGAATGACTCTGTCAGTCTCCGTGCTCCTTGATGCGAGTCCAAAATATATTGCATATCAAGATGTTAGCTGGATGAAAAAAGCACGGGCGGGCTGAGTCCGGATCTCGGGCACTGTTTGTGCAACGGTTTCAAACAACATTCTGGGATCGAAAAGAAAGGAGATTGCATCATGAATCAGTTGATAAACGGTAGGGTCGCGGCTTTCCAGCCGGACTCTTATCTGCGGCGTACCGGGACGTGCCTGCTGATAACTTCTCTGGTGTGGTTGGTTGCCATGCTTGTCGTGCCTCGAACGGCTCAGGCTGAGTTCGACGGGGGAGTTGGCATTTTTCTTCCGGTTTCTCCCCTCAGTTCGAGCAACCTCAATTACTGGGTTGTTCCCAAAGCCAAGACGGCGCGCTCCTACGGCCTCCAGTTCGTCAATCTCATTGTGCAATGGAAGGATATTGAACCCAAAGATGATGGGTTTGCGTTCCAGACGCTGGGCAACTTCATCAAAGCGGTCAAGAAAGAGGGGCTCCAGTGCATTTTGCGGATCTACTTCAACGGGGGATCATGGATCCAGTCTTCACCGAGCTGGCTGTTCGACCAGAAAAAGGCCGCCTATTACTGGGAAGAAGGGTATCGCCAGCCGGTGCCCTGGGATCAGACCTATCTTGAAGAAATCACGGAATTCATGCTGAAATTCGGTCTCTGGTTGAAGGATAATCCCGCTTGTCGGCCGGATGGGTGGCAGATGTCGGTGGGCGGGATCTATGGTGAGGAAGCGATTCTGGGCTATGACTGGCAGGCGGTTTTCAAGAATGACTATGATGCGTTCTATCTCAAGTTGATGGATGCCGAAAAGAAGCATGTCAATGTTCATGCCGCTCTTTCCAATCTGCTGAGCACCATTTCGCCGATCCTCATGGTCAACCACATGTATGACGGCAACCCGGAGATGAATGATCTCCTCATGCAGCATGCCATGAACTTGAAGGTTGGTTGGTTTCAATCAAACAGTTGGTCGGGTGAATTGCTGGATGCCTGGTATGGCCCTTACCTCCTGGAAATGCTTGCCCGACACAAGGACAAGGATGGCAATCGCTTTTTTCTCGAGGATGAATACGGCAGCAAGAGTTCCACGCCCGTTTCGGACAGGCTGATCAAGATCGGCCAGATCGAGTCGAAGTTCGGCATCCGGTTCAAGGCCGTCTCGCTGAGCGTTGATGATCTGAGCGCTGCCAATCGGCCTGCCATTACCAGTCTGGTGTCACGGGTACTGGCTCCCTGAAAGGCAACCCTCTTCTCAGTGGAGGCAGTAAGGCTTCAGGACGGCACCTGATTCCTGTGCTTCTGGCAAAACGATCCCGGCCGAGTGACAGCCGCCCACTCAGTCAGGTCCCATTGCCAGGCTACCGTCCTCCAGCACCGCTGCCTTCCCCGGCAACACTGCATACCGGTCGAAGGCTTGAGGAAGGTCTTCGAGGGATTCCACGATCAGCACCAGGGTGCCCGGCTCCGCCCACTTGAAGAGCCTGGCGGCGGTCTCCAGCGGGAGATTGATGCAGCCGTGAGAGCAGTACCCGCTGGTGATATCGCCAGCATGGATCCAGACCCGCTCGTAGATCCTCATGGCAAAGGGCATCCACGCGGGAGAGCCGTAGGCGTTGCGATAGCTGGCGGAAATATGGTCTTCATCCTTTTCCTGCACGCGGTATGAGCCAACTTTGGTCCACCCCGGTTTCTTCCCGATACAGATATGGGTGTCACCCTTCAGGGAACCCCTTTCGTACCAGCCAAGGAAAGGAATGTCTTTAACTATCAGGATGAATCTCGCCTCTTCGCCGACGTGCGCGATTCGGCGTGGCATCGGGGTCCAGGTCAGATAGGCCGAGAAATCGTTGGGGACCTTCAGCGGCCTTCGCTGTTCGAGGTCTTTCTTAATGTAGAGGGAGCCTTTGAGGTTGAGCCGGGCAAGAATCTCCTGGCAGGCGCGGGGGCTTAGCTCCGGGTCCTTTTCGGCCCACATCTCCAGTTCCTGGGTGCTGACAGGCCGCATGGTCCAGGACAGGTCCACACTTTCAGGCTGCGTAGCAACGAGGGTCTGCCGGGGAGCACACCCTGCCATCAGAGTGCAGATCAAACCTACCAGGAGCCATTGCCAGGTGCAAGCGGCGCCTTTCAGGCAGCCGGGCAGGTAAAGGCGCAGTTGTTTTCGCCACCGATTCATCACTATCTCAGGTGCAGCTCAGATCCATCCCTGGAATTCGCTTGCCGGTCACTTGGGTCGTGAGTGAAGCTGGCTTGCAGCCCTAACGAGATTTTTCCATGCCGTCGACGATGACCCCACCCACAGCGCCCGCGGCTGCGCCGGTCACCGCGCCGACCGCGAGCGAACCGCCCAGCAGGGCCGCCGCGCCAACGCCGGCTGCTGTCCCCAGGGCAGTGCCGCTCAATACCCTCTGCTGGGTCGCCGTCATTCCGGCACAACCGAGGGTTGCTGCCAACAATCCCGCTACCAATATGAGCTTGAATGATTTCATCGGAAGCCTCATTTCCTTCTCACCATGATTGCTCCAGGTTCAGCCCGGCCGTCATTATGCAGCCTGGGCTGCGGTTCCTTTGCCTCTGCCGGCGGAACCGCTCGAACCCGCGCCCGGCCGTTGAAAACCCGGCATCCTAGCCACCGGGGGAGAGCGCAGGGTGGAGGGCTGGCCTGGCGGCTTGACTGGCTGCCTCCACCCGCCTTCTCTCCTGGACGGAGCGGGGATGTGGAAAGGGTTTCAAGGGCCTGCTCACCTGACATGGCAAACAACATGCCAGGGTCGGTGAAGGTCCGGCCACCTGCCTGGAAAAGAACCCGAAAGCAAGACGCCTGGCTCTTTTCTGCCGTTGGGGCAGGGACCTGATGCGGCGGTCGCGGGCCATCACCACCCGCTCTTCCTGGAGCTTGCTGAAGGGAAGGGGAGACGCCCCTGTAGGCTTTTCCCTACAGGCCTGCCATTCATTTCGTGGTGTTATACTCGTTTAGCTTAAGAAGTTATCATTTTTGCCTCACGGGGAGATCCCGGAAGAAGCCCTTGGCATAAGACTCTGCGTCCTCTGCGTCTCCGCGTGAAAATGAAGCTTTTGAACCTTCACGAGTATAGCAGTTCATCAACCGGGGTAAAGGTCTGCCATCAGCAGAGCGGGCGATCCGGAGCCCCCGTGCCACTATCTTCCTGGCGGAAGGCATCGGGGTTCAGATCGTGCTTGTGCAGCAGCTTGTAGAATTCGGCACGGTAGCGGCCGGCCATTGAAGCCGCCCGCGAGACGTTGCCGGCGGTTGCGGTCAGGAGCTGAAAGAGGTAAGCCCGCTCGAATTCTTCGCGCGCTTCGTTCAGGGGAAGCAGTTGCTGCCGCGCAACCCCGCTTTCTTCTCTTCCCAGAAGCAGATGCGCGGGGGTGATCGTTCCGCCGGCCGAAAGCGCTACCGCTCGCTCCACCACATTGGCCAGTTCCCGAACATTGCCGGGCCACCGGTACAGCATCAACCGCTGCATGGCCTCGGGGGAGAAGTCTGCAAGGTCTCTGGTCGGGTCTTTGCTGAAGAGACGCAAAAAATGCTGAGTCAGCAGGGGCACGTCTTCCAGTCGTTCGCGCAGGGGGGGCAGGTAAAGGGGAATGACATGAATGCGATAGAACAGGTCTTCGCGGAATTTTCCTTCACCGATGGCCTTCCAGAGGTCCTGGTGGGTGGCAGCGATCAGTCGCAAATCGACTTTTACCGGCTTCACCCCGCCAACCGGGTAAAATGCGTATTCTTGAAAGACCCGCAGCAGTTTCACCTGGAGCGCTGGTGAGAGTTCCGCCACTTCATCCAGGAAGAGCGTCCCGCCGTCAGCCTGCTCCAGAAGTCCCTGCTTGGCCCGGATGGCTCCCGTGAAAGCCCCTTTCACATGGCCGAAAAGTTCACTTTCGAGGAGACCTTCGGGGATGGCCCCGCAGTTGATGGCCACGAAGGGCCCCTGTGAGCGCTGGCTGCCGAGGTGGATGGCCTTGGCAATCAATTCCTTGCCCGTCCCGCTTTCGCCATACAGGCACACGGTCGAGTCGGTAGGGGCGATGTGGGCCACCTGGGCGAGGATCTGCTGCATCTTCACACTGGTCCCGACAATACCGTCAACCTGATAGCGCTCCCGGACCAATGACCGGAGCCGCTCGACTTCTACCTTGAGCCGCCTCACCTCCATGGCCTTGCTCAGTCGATAGAGCAGGTCTTTGGCCTCGAACGGCTTGGTGAGGTAGTCGTAAGCGCCCTTCTTGGTCGCTTCCACGGCACCGGCGATGGTCCCGTAGGCGGTGAGGATGATCACCGGCAGGTGGGGCTGGAGGGTCAACAGGCGTTCCAGGAGGGTGATCCCATCCATCCCTTCCATTTTGAAGTCCACCACGGCGGCATTGAAGATCGTTTCCTGCCCCAGGGCCAAGGCCTCTTCCCCACTGTCCGCCAGGATGACGTCATAGCCCGCCGCCGTCAGGCGGGCTTTCATCAGGGTAAGCAAGCCGCGATCATCGTCGACAACGAGAATCTTTTCTCCTGGCATGTTGTGCCCTATTTGAGGAGTTCCCGTTCCTTCTGCTCGATCTTGAGGTCGATCTCACGGGAACGCTTGATTTGTTTCCTGAGTTCGTTGATGGCCGCATTCTTGGATTTCATTTCGCCTTGCAGGCGCCGCCGCCGGTCCTCGGCGGTGATGTGCTGCTTCATCAGATGGAGCCAGGCCGTCGCCTGAAAAGCCAACGGACTCTCCGGATACCGCTGAACCAGTTCTTCAAAATAGGGCAGCCCTTTGCCCGGTTGATAATATGGGCTCTTGGGATAGGCGTAAATAAAGCCCAGGTTGAACAGGGGTTCCTGGCAAAGGTTCTGCTCGCTGCACTCAGCGAGCGCCTTCTGGTTCTCAGCGAGAAACCCGGCATAGTCTCCCGATGCCATGACCTTCTGGGGCGGAAAGACGGGCTGAGGAGGAGGCATGGGGGGAATGGCCACCGGAGCCCGACTACACCCCCAGCAAAACAGCAGAACCAGGATGGCCTGAAGCAATACCCGCTTCCATCCCTTCCCCGCCCTCCCCTCATCCCATCTCATCCTCATCCCCTGGCCTCCGTAGCCTCTGCTCCCTCCGTCACCGCCGAAGCCACCGGCAGAGTGACCACAAAATTCGACCCCTGCCCTACCAGACTCTCCACCCGGATGCAACCCTTGTGAGCCTCCACAATATGGCGGGCAATGGCCAGCCCAAGGCCGGTCCCCCGATGGTTTTCGGCCCTGCCCGCAGTGCTCTGGTAGAAGCGCTTGAAGACTCTCTCGAGGTCCTCTTCAGGGATGCCGGGACCGGTATCGGACACAATGATCTTGACCTGGCGGGCGCCCTGGTCGCGGTTTCGCCGAACCTGAGCCGCCATCACTACGCGCCCCCCCTCCGGGGTGAACTTCAGGGCATTGCTCAAAAGATTGTCAAATACCTGCCGCATTCTTCGTTCATCGAGTTCGAGCAGCGGCAGATCATCGGCAATGTAGGTTTGGAGGTCGATCTTCTTTTTGGCGGCAACCACCTGCAATTGCTCGATACTCCGGTAGAGCAGGGCCGTGGGGTCGCAGGGGGTGAATTCATACTCCATCATCTCGGCTTCCATTTTGGACAGATCCAGAATCGCGCTAATGGCGGTAAAGAGACGTTCGCTGTGGCTGCGCACAACCTCGAGGATCTCCCGCTGAGAATCGCTGAGAGAACCCGGAATGCCTTCCAGCAACAGTGCGGTCCCCTCCCGGATGGCAGTGAGAGGGGTGCGCAGTTCATGGGAGATGTGAGCTGTAAAGTCCGCCTTGAGCCGGTCGAGCTGTTCCAGCTCCTCCGACATCTGGTTGAACGCCTGAATCAGTTCGGCAACCTCCCTGGGGGCATGCGACGTGTGCGAACGGGCAAAATGCCCCCGCCCCATCTGGTGCATCTCCCTGGCAAGCTCCTTCAACGGTCGGCTCACGCCCCGGGCATGCAGGTACGCCAGCAGAAGGGCGCCAGCGATACCGCCGAGCGTCAGCCAGCCCATCACATTGGCAGCGTCAACCGCATGATCGCGAGCTGCCGCCGTTTTCTCCTCCATGGTCTGTTCGCGGAGGCGGATCAGGTGGTTGATCCGATCGAACACCGCATCCCCCAGATCCGGCGAAAGCTGCTCGCGGGAGTGTTTCTTGGCGATCGCCTGCCTGAATTGTTCCTGGTAGCGGGAATGCAGCTCTCGAATCTCGTCAGTCAACTCCCTTTCCCGCTGGGTATCGATCAGGGCACCCACTCTGGCCAGGCCCTGTTCGAAATCACTGCCGCTCTGGGCAAAACCGTCGTAAAAGGCCCCGTCGCGGGAAACCAGGTACTTTTCTGCATGCCGGATTTCTGCCAGGAGAATTTTCGCAAGCCGTTTTTCCTCGTCGATGCAGGCGCTATCGAGGGCGAGGATGCTGTTATCGAGGCGAATCAGTTCGTGGAGGGCTGAGATGGCGTACAAACCCAGCGCCAGGGCCAGTGCGACCAGCGCGCTTTGAGCCAGGATAACCCGCCAGAAGATCGTCAGACGCATCCGATTTCCCAATTTCGGGTTGATAATTGCTGGCATCGGCTGTTCAACAAACTGTCCTCGATACCCAAAGAAGTCCTTGTGTGTTATGGCCTCGATGGGTTACCAGTAACCGTTGTGTCAGTGGGTGCAACCCATTCACCGGTCATGAAGCCGGGGGGCAGCATAGCATGAGACGAAGCTCAGGCAAAACGCCAATGTCCTGTCCTTGCCACCGGCCACTGCCGATGCCATCCTCGGTTTCGAACCATCGTTGCTCGGAGGGACCTTCATGAAAGCTGCCATGACTGGCGTCATCATCGTTGGGGCGGGCGCTATGGGGGCTATCTACGCCGCCCTCCTCCATGACCGGGACCCGCAGGGAGTGGCGTTCCTCGCCGGCGGCGAGCGGGGCGAGCGGCTCCGCCGCAACGGGGTGGTCGTCAACGGTAAGCCTTATCAAATTTCTGTTTGCCCTCCCGACGCCGTTCCCGCTCCTGCTCACCTGGTGATGATGGCAGTCAAACATCACCATCTCGAACAGGCCATCCGGGACCTGGCGCAGGCGATCGGCACCGACACCACCATTCTCTCGGTGATGAACGGGATTGACAGCGAAGAGCGCCTTGCCCGGTGCTACGGTCCCGAAAAGGTGCTCTATGCCATTGCCGTCGGCATGGATGCCGTGCGAACCGATAATCGGGTGAATTATCGCAACCAGGGGAAGATCGTCTTCGGGCCGGGTCCGAATCCGGTTGATGGGGACCGGGTGAAACGGGTGAAGGAGCTTTTCGACCTTGCCGGGATCGTCTCGGAAGTCTCGGCCGACATGCTGCGCCACCTGTGGTGGAAGTTCATGATCAATGTCGGCATCAACCAGGCCTCGGCCGTCCTGCGTGGAAGCTACGGCCTCTTCCAGACTTCCCCGCAGGCGAGAGCGCTCATGGACGCCGCCATGCGGGAGGTAATCGAGCTGTCCCGGAAGGCAGGGGTGCCCTTGACCGAAGCGGATCTGGGCAGGATGCACGAGGTTCTAGAGACCCTCAACCCCGACGGCAAGACCTCCATGCTCCAGGACGTGGAAGCCCGCCAGAAGACCGAAGTCGAAATGTTTGCCGGCAAGGTCATCGAACTGGGCCGGCGCTTCGGGGTACCTACTCCGGTTAACGCCAACCTTCTCCTCCAGATCAAAGCCATTGAGGCCTCTTACCTCCCTGGCGAAACGGCCGCCAGGGAACGCACGCCATGAGGGCGCTTGACCATGTGTGCGCCAATGCGAACAAGACCCATGTGGCTCAACGAGACAAGGTCCGTGCGCCGCTTGTTGTGAGCACAGAATTTGGCATCGAGTCAGGGCTGACAGCAATTCTTACTTCTTAAGTTGATAGAAGATGTGAAATAGGCAAAATGATGGAAGTGAAATCAGAAAAAGATTCCTCGAAACGTTCTGCCGATATCTTGTCGGAAAATATCCATAGACTGCTGTTGCCTGGGCATCTGCAGCTTACTCCAGGGCTTAGCGACGTCTATGAGCTCGAACTGGCCTTTTATGAAAGTAAGATGCTAAGCGACGATGAGATTATCCGTCGCGGTGCTTACTTCGCCCAAGTGGGCGAAAAACTGACTTACCACACCCTGATCTGCAGCGGGGAGACATTACAGTTGCCCCGTTTTGCTTCATCAAGATTACGGTCCTTCTTTGAATCTAAACAGTTCAAGACTGGGTATGCCACACACGGTTTGTTTCCATATCGAGGCAAGTTTCACCCGCAAATGATCAAAGCCTTGATTAATATCATGGGTCTGAAACCTGGCGACATCATTCTCGACCCAATGATGGGCTCCGGTACAGTGCTCATCGAGGCATGTCTGATGGAGGTCAAATCCATCGGTCTAGATGCAAGCCCCTTTTGCCGGTTCATGACCCAAGCCAAGCTGGCTGGTTTGACAGTGCCTCTTGAGCCCATTCGTACAGCTTTAAAAAGCTCAAAAGCGGTTTTTGGCCATTTACAGGAGCGTGTCGGATCTTCGAAACGCGGCAGCAAAATTCAATCCCGGGATTCTTCCAGGTTCTTTCAAGAACCTGGAGCACATTACGGGACTGCTTTTGGAACTGGCATCGGGATGCCTGCAGGTTGCGAAGCTGCGGCTGTTCGTGATCTCATCCTCCTTGCATATTTGGACAGTGCCGGTTATTCAGAAAGAAGTACGCGCAACTCTCCCTATGAGCAGTTTCGTGCTATCCTTCAACGCTACCTGTTTGTGGCTGAGAAGATTCAAAAGGTTCTGGCACAGCTGGACTTGGCGCTGGCTCCAGCTATCCCTTTGGAGGGCGACGCGCGCTTTCTCCCACTGCAGGATTCAAGCGTTGACGGCATTCTCTTCTCTCCACCATACAGTTTTGCCATCGATTATCTGAAAAACGATTCTTTCCATTTGGAGTTTCTCGATGTTGATATCGAGGCATTGCGACAAAGAATGATTGGCCTCCATGGCCGAACCCCCCGACAGAGATTTGAGCTTTACCAGTCAGATATGGAGAAGGTGCTATCGGAATGCGCACGGGTTCTTCGGTCAGGGCGATACTGCACGATCGTAGTGGGCACTAATGATAACCAGATTGGCAGGATGTTGGGTGTCCCACCAACCAGTGTTCCAGGGTTGGATGAACTGCTCGTCGACATAAGCACTCGATATGAATTTCATCCGGTTTTGAGACTGAGTCGCCAAATCACCGGAATCGCCAATACCATGCGGACAGAGTACATCATGTTTTTCGAACGCAGGTGAAAACGTAGACTATTGCAGCGCTCTACCGTCGGTCCCTTTGGGAATACGCGGGATAGAACTGCTCACGGCATCATGTTCGATGGCGATTACTGTCAGCAGACCTTCTTCAACCCTCAGCGCTCGCCAGAGCCCGAAATAGGGTTCGATCTCGGCAAAGTTTCCGACACGGTCGGTCAGATAATGGTACATGGCACGAGTCGGAAGTACCAAAGCTCCACCAACGAAAATGCCCCGCAGGATGCCGAGAGCCATCTTATTGAGGGCACGATGGCTTGACGAGATGTTACCGGTTTCCCATTCCATGCAGAACAGCCGATTTCCAACCGGTATGGTAGCGTCAATCGGCCCCGGTCGTCTCAGTGCTGCAACATCAATACGGGTCTCAAGCTTCCAACCGAGCGACTTAAGATGTTGCATACATGCTTGTTTTATCGGTTTTACGCCACTGCCCTGCCCTCGCTTTTTGCCGGGTTCGTCACGGAGCGTGAAAGAGCCTGAGTCAGGTGGCCACTGTATGGAGTGGATTGCGGCAGTGATGTGGCTTTCGATTGTCTTCCATTCCTGGGAGGCAGAGAACTCGCCCGCATCAATCAATCGCTGTATCCGGATTATCTTCATCAGATTATTCTCCAAATTGCCCTGGGTCCTGTCCAGAAGCAAGAACAGCATTCTCAACGCGCAGAACGATTTCGGAAGGAGACGTTTTCAGGGCGGAAGCTAGCTGAAAGATCGTCTTTAGGGAGGGGCTTTTTTGGCCTCGCTCAAGCTGACTGATATAGGTGCGATGAAATCCACTCTCAAAACCCAGCTGTTCCTGCGAGATCTTCCGGACTTTGCGCAGCTCTTGCACTGTCATTCCAAATGCTTCTTCAATGCTCAATGGTATCTCCCAGCATTCTTCGGATTCTGGATGTTGCTTTGCCGTGTATGATGATGTAGACTAAAAATCTACAGACTATAGTATTCATAATGAGAAACGAAATCCTTTGAGGATTCTGCTGATGAACCATGCTGATTTATTTGAAGCCATAGGGATAGACGCCACAGACAGATTTGCGACGAAAAGATTCGCCGACACCACCGGCATATCGGTGAGTCGACTCGAGCGCTACAATGACAGCAACACGCTACCATCAGGGCTGGACTTGGATCGCATTTGTGCTGCAGCGGGACTGTCACCGATTGAGTTGATGCTGAAGATAGGAGTGTTAGACCGGCGGGTGCTGAGGGGATTGAAGGCCAAGGCGAGTGAGGTTTTCGAACTGATCCGGGATGCTATCGAAATGCCCATTAGCCAGCTGGAACCGCCTGCGGTCGTGTTTCAGACAGACTTGGGACGCCTTCATCAAGGGGACTGTCTGGCTCTCATGCAGCATCTGGAAAGTGATAGCATCGATCTGATCTTTGCCGATCCCCCGTTCAACCTCAAGAAGCTCTATCCTTCCGGAGTCGATGATGATCTGCAAGAATCGAAATATCTCGAGTGGTGTGAATGCTGGGTTGCCGAGTGCGTTAGATTGCTGAAGCCGGGTGGCAGTCTTTTCCTGTGGAATATCCCCAAGTGGAATTCCCACATTTCCGGATACCTTAACGGTCGCCTCACCTTTCGACACTGGATTGCGGTTGACATCAAATACAGCCTCCCCATTCCAGGGCGGCTTTATCCATCCCATTACGCGCTCCTGTATTACTGCAAAGGCGAAAAGCCCAAAACCTTTGTCCCGGATCGGTTACCGATGGAAATCTGTCCTGCCTGCAAGGCAGATTTGCGGGACTACGGCGGATACAAAGACAAGATGAATCCCCTCGGAGTCAATTTGACTGATGTGTGGACGGATATTGCCCCGGTGCGCCATTCCAAATACAAGAAACGCCGAGGATCAAATGAACTTTCCGTTAAGATGATGGATCGCATCATCCAGATGGCTTCAAGAGAAGGAGACACGGTTTTTGACCCCTTCGGTGGTTCGGGAACTACTTACGTAGTGGCTGAGATTAAACGGCGTCGATGGCTTGGAATAGAATTGGGACCGGTAGATAATATTGTAAATCGTTTTGCAGAAATCGATAACGAGGCTGATTTAATTGAAAAAATCCGCCGCAGCTGCAATTGTCTTTTCACCCATGAGACGCTGAGCGCTCGACGCCACTTGGGATTGTGGACCTGTGATTCGGTACGCAAGGCAAGCAGGGACAACAGATAGCTCAGATACGGGAACCAGGAAGGGTCGATAGGCTGGACCATCTTAGCCGTGCTCTATAGTAAGCTAACCCAGCGAAATATAGCCTGGAGAAGCAGCAATGGAAGAATTAGGCCTGCGGGTCAGAGTGCGGACGGTCCAACCCATCGGAGGTTTCACGGTCCTGGTCGGCTTTGAGAATGGCAGCCAGAGGGAAATCGATCTTGAGCCGTATCTCCATGGCCCCATCTTTGAACAGATCCGCAACAATCCGAGCGTGTTCTCCACCATGAAGATCGAGGGCGGCACGATTGCATGGGACAATGGAGCAGATATAGATCCGGCTGTTCTCTACTACCAAGTGAGTCCTGCCTGGATGGAAGATGCTGAAACGGACCACGCGCAAAGCTCAAACCACCGCTTTGGAATCCATGGGTGAAGTTGACCGCAAGTCATGGGGTTGATGCGATTTTGTCATGCAAGGAAGTGAGATGGAAGGAAGACCGTCATGAAAGAGACAATGGTAGATGCCCAGGTAACCTATACCCTGGAATATGGCGGTAGATTCTACATCGTGGAAAACGTGCCGGCGCGAGTGTGCCGGGAGACCGGCGAGCAGCACTTCGCCCCTGAGACCGTTGAGCATATTCAGGCGATTATCACGAGCAGGAAGACGCCTGCCCGCGTGATTGAAACTCCAGTGGATGAGTATGCATGAAGACACTTCATCCCCCCTTGCCTTCCGCACCTCATTCCCTTCGGGAGCGAAGGGAGCGGGGACTGCACGCTACCGAGCTTTATGATCTCCCCGGTTCGTTATCCTCGATGCTTTGGGAAAATGAGGCTTGATAGACGATGAATCTCTACGATGAATTCTTCGCAGCGATTTCGATATTCAATAAGCTTGGGATCCGCTATGCCATAGTGGGTGGGATTGCGCTGGCATTTCATGGTCGACCGCGGTTTACCAGAGATGTTGATGTCCTGGTGCATCAAAGCGATATGGATCTTTTGAAAATGGCTTTGGGAAGACTGGGCTATGATGAAACGGCTGAGCCTTGGGTCCTGACCAACACAACCCTCACCCTCCGTCGCTTTCTCAAGGTTGAAGGGCAGGACGAACTCATGATCGATGTTTTGCTTGCCAGTGACGATGAACATATTCGGATAATCCAGGATGCCATTCCTGCCGAGTCGGCGGTAGGGCGAGTGCCTGTTGCCGCCCGGCGGGATATCATCTGGATGAAAAGATCCCGAAATTCAGACCAGGATCGTGTCGATATTGCGGAGCTGGAAGAAGATGATGACGATAGAGAAAGCGGTTAGAATCGTCAGTGACCTCCATCACTTCTACCGGAAAATCCCCAAAGTCTCCAGAGAGAGGCCAATGGAAGACAGAGGCGGAATGGATCGGCAGGAGCGCCAGCACAGAGGATGCGAGGGCACTTTGGAGTCTTCCGGAAACCTCTCGGCTTCCCACCGCTGATCCTTTCTTCCCCCGCGTTATTGGATGGCTTCGGGACGTCACTCGAATATTCAGGGAGAGCTCATATGGGTCAGCAAAACGTCCATCTGTATGCCTTCGATACCCTGTCCGACTGGGAATTTGGCTACGCCGCAGCGGGGATCAACAACCCGGCGTTTCAGGCCTGCCCTGGGCAATACCGGATCCAGACGGTAGCCGTTCGGCGGGAACCGGTCACGACCATGGGCGGACTGCGGGTGCTGCCTGATCTGGTGCTGAGTGATCTCGAACCCGCGATGAGCGCCATGCTGATTCTGCCGGGAGGAGTGTCGTGGGATCAGGGATTGAACACCGAAGCGGTCGAGAAGGCGCGTGCCTTCCTGGCGACCGGGGTGCCCGTGGCGGCGATTTGCGGGGCCACCGCCGGGCTTGCCCGCGGCGGACTGCTGGATGAGCGGCGCCATACGAGCAACGCCGCGGGCTATCTGCAAGGCACCGGCTACCGGGGGGCCTCACTCTATGTCGAGAGTCCGGCCGTAACCGACGGCGAGCTGATCACGGCCAGCGGGGTTGCACCCCTCGAGTTCGCCTACGAGATCTTCAAACGGCTCGCGCTCTACCCGGCAACAGTTCTTGAAGCGTGGTACGGTCTCTTCAAAACCGGCGATCCGGCGCACTACGAGGCGCTGCTGAGGTCGGTTGCTCCAGACGCTTAAACAGCGCAAATGGACGCTACTTCTGGATTTGCGTTCCCAAACGGGAGCTTGGGAACGAGCGCACCTGAGTATTGCGCCCCAGGAACGAGCGTCCGTTGTTGGTGGCATGGGCGTCTCGCCCCTGTGCCTCACAGGCTGGAAGCCTGTGCCACAGAATAGGCGAATGGAAGGCTATTCCCCATCGAAAGGGACCATATGAAACACGCTCAAAAAGGCTGCAACGGGTATGGCCTCGCTTGAGCGGGAAGTGCGCAGGCTGTTGGGGAAGGCGATCTCGCACTATGATCTCATCCAGGATGGAGACCGGCTCGTCGTGGCGGTCTCTGGCGGCAAGGACAGTGTACTCCTCCTCTGGCTCCTCCGCGAGCGGTTGCAGCGCATCCCCATCCGCTACGAGCTGGTCGCGGTGCATGTGGATCCGGGATTTGATGAGACCTCCGCCGATCAGCTTGAAGCCTTCTTCCTCAAGGAAGGTTTCACTTACCGGATCCTGCGCACGGACCATGGCCCCCGCGCCCACAGTCCGGAAAACCGGGAAAATCCATGCTTCCTCTGCTCCCGCCTCCGACGGACCGCCCTCTTTCGCACGGCACGCGCTCTCGACTGCGGCAAAATCGCGCTGGGGCACAATCAGGATGATCTGATTGAGACCTTTTTCATCAATATCTGCTATGGTGCGCAGACGGCAACCATGGTGCCGAAGCAGCGGTTCTTCGGCGGGGCCGTCACGGTCATCCGCCCCATGGCGCTGATCCCTGCGGAAAGGGCGGAACGTCTCAGCCGGCGGCTTGGTCTGCCCGTTATGGCCAATGCCTGTCCTTCGGCGGGTAAGAATAAGCGCCGGGAAATGCGTGAATTGCTGGGGACACTTTTCGCCAAAAACCCCAAGGTGCGAGGCAACATCTACCATGCCATGAGCCACGTCAATCTGGAATATCTGCCGCCCCCGCTGGATGGTCAGCGAGGTCTGCTTTCACTCAAAGACGCTATGCAAATCTTGCCGGACGGACAAAAACCCTATGCAACCGACGACATCGAAGAAGACTCTATACCTGATTGATGGCAGTTCGTATCTCTACCGTGCCTTCTATGCCCTGGGGCGCTTCACGAATTCGCGTGGAATGCCCACCCAGGCCATCTATGGTTTCGCGCAGATGCTCACCAAGGTGATGCGCGAAAAGAAGCCGGACTATCTGTGCGTGGTCTTCGATCCGCCGGACCCGACCCACCGACACGCCATGTACGAGCTTTACAAGGCCACCCGCCAGAAGATGCCGGAAGACCTGGTGGTACAGGTTCCCTACATCAAGGAACTGGTGAGGGTGCATGGCATTGCGCGCGTGGAACGGGAGGGCCATGAGGCAGATGACGTCATTGCCGCCCTCGCCCAGGAGGCCGTCGAGCGCTCCCTGGAGGTCGTGATTGTTTCGGGGGATAAGGATCTGCTGCAGCTCGTCAGCGATCCCCGGGTCCGGCAATGGGACCCCCAGAAGGACCGGGTCTTCACCGAGCAGGAGGTTGTCGAAAAATTCGGGGTAACCCCGCGCCAGATGGTGGATTATCTGGCACTGGTGGGGGACAGCTCGGACAATGTGCCCGGCGTCAAGGGAGTGGGCGAAAAGACCGCCAAACAGCTGCTTCATAACTGGGTGTCACTGGATGAGATCTACCGCCATGTGGAAGAGGTAACCCCAGCCTCGGTGAAGGCCAAACTCCAGGCGGGCCGGGCGTCGGCTTACCTTTCGCGGCAACTGGTGACCCTGAAGACGGATCTGCCGCTCGATACCCAAATCGAAGACCTTAGGCCCGAAGCTCCTCTCAAACCTGACCTGCTCAAGCTCTACCGGGAACTCGAGTTCAAGGGCTTCCTGGAAGCACTCGAACGGGAATGGGGAGCTTCCTCCGAAGAAGCGGTCTCCGCCGATCAGCCCGAGTCCCTGCTCGAACTGACGACCATTCAAGACCGGGATACCTTTGAGGAGTTCCTCCGACTTCTGAAAGGTCAGCGCGAGTTCGCCCTGCGCCTCCAGACCACGGTCTCGGACCCCATGCGGGCGGAAATAACGGGCTTGGCCGTAAGTTTTAAGGATCACGCCGCGTTCTATGTCGATTTATCTCATCCTGAGGAGAACGCTTCGGGCAGCCTCGCCTGTCCCCGGCTCCTGTCGGCCCTGGCACCGGTGCTGGCAGACCCGGAGATCGGTAAGATCGGCCATGACCTCAAGAACGACTGGGTCGTCCTGAAACAGCATGGCCTGCAGCTGGAAGGCATCGCCTTTGACACCATGGTGGCCGGATACCTGTTGCATCCCGGGCAGCGGGCCAACGATCTTGCCCGCCTGGCCGGGGAGCAGCTGGGAGAGAGTCATAACGTCCTGCCGACATTGGAAACGAAGCGGAGGCAGGTCGCGGCTGCGGCCACGCCCGGGACGGGGACAGCGCCGGCACGAGCGGCGGAAGTGATCTGGCGCCTGCTTCCCGGCCTCCGTAAACAGCTCCGCGAAGCCGGCCACGAACACCTCTTTGAGTCGCTGGAACGGCCCTTGATCACGATTCTGGCAGACATGGAGGCGCGGGGGATCCTGGTAGCTCCTGCCAGGCTGAAGATGCTGGCGGAAGAGCTGCAACATGCCATGGAGCAAAAGGCGGCAACCATCTTCGACCTGGCTAAAGAGGAATTCAACATCCAGTCTCCCAGGCAGCTGGCCGCGATTCTTTTCGAGAAACTGGGCCTGCCGGTGGCGAAGAAGACCAAGAGCGGCCCTTCCACCGATTCGAGTGTCCTGGAAGAGTTGCTGCCGGTCCATCCCATTGTGGAACAGGTTTTGAGCTATCGCACCCTGGCCAAGCTGAAAGGTACCTATGCCGAGGTTCTGCCGCGGCTGATCCACCCTCTGACACGGCGCATCCACACCTCCTTCAATCAGACCGTGACCGCCACCGGTCGGCTGAGCAGCTCCGATCCGAACCTTCAGAACATCCCCATCAGGACTGAGGAAGGACGCAAGATACGGGAAGCCTTCATCCCGACGCCGGGCCACGTGCTGCTTTCGGCGGATTATTCCCAGATCGAACTGCGGATTCTGGCTCACCTGAGCAGGGATGCGCATCTGCTCGAAGCCTTTCACACCGATGGGGACGTACACCGGCAAACCGCAGCCGAAATGTACAACCTGCCGCAGCATGAGGTGACACCCGAAATGCGCCGGCAGGCCAAAACCATCAACTTTGGCATCATCTACGGCATGGGAGCGTTCGGGCTGGCCCGCCGTCTCGGTATCACCCGACCCATGGCGCAGGCCATGATCGAACGCTATTTCCAACGTTATCAAGGGGTAAAGGCCTATATTGACACCATGGTAATAGCCGCCCGCCAGGCGGGGTACAGCGAGACCATCCTTGGGCGGAGGCGGCCGATCCCGGAATTGGGCAGCCGCAATCACAACATCCGCCAGCAGGGCGAGCGCCTTGCCATCAACAGTCCGATCCAGGGGTCGGCGGCCGATCTTATCAAGAAGGCCATGATCGAGGTGGCGCAGGCCTTGAAGGAGCACGGCCTGGCGACGGCAATGCTGTTGCAGGTGCACGATGAATTGGTCTTCGAGGTCCCCGAGGGGGAACTGGAAGTTGCCAGCCGGCTCGTTCGGGAATGCATGGAGCGGGTAGCGGCGCTGGCGGTTCCCCTCAGGGTCGATCTGGGGTGGGGCGATAATTGGGCCGGGGCTCATCCCTGATCGAGACAAGAAAAGCCGCCCCGAGGGAGGGCGGCTTTTCTTGTCTCGATCAGCCTTGGTTGTTGTCGAAGCTTGGTTTTAGGCCTTGTTCTTATCGAGCTCTGCCTTCAGTCTTTCCACTTCCTTCTTATACTTGTCGGCTTCTTCGCGAAGCTGGGTTTCCGTGTTGACAGGGGCTTCCGTCTCGATTTTCCTGGTGAATGGGAGCTTGTCCTTGACTTCGTCATAACCCAGGTAAGCTGCCATGGCGCCGCCGGCCAGGAGCATCAGGGGAATGGCCCCAGCCAGAAGATGCAGAAACGGACCCATAAAAACGAACATGCCAATGATACCCAGGAACGCTGCGCCAATGCCACCCAAGAACACCTTCATAATGCTTCCTCCTTCATCTCATCTGCAATTGGAAGTAACCTACCCCTCACTCATTCAAATGTCCAATGTTCGACCAGACTCAAAACATGAACAACCTTCTCTTCCTAGGGGAAAAAGCCCATATTGCTTAGCATGCCCCATAGGAGATTGCAAGGAAAAATTGACGGAGGAATTGGGTTGAGAAGAGGGCTCAATCCTGCCATACTGCAAGGGCACAACCAACCGCGAAAGCATGCCGTTCCGTCTCGCCTGCCTGGCTGCAGCAAGTTGTTGCGGCGGCGGTCCGCACGAATAACGAGAGGGTTGCGGTAACTATTTTTCCAGAGGTGAGGACTACTTTCATGCTCGATCTGCATAATCACTGTCTTCCCGGATTGGATGACGGTTCAGGAAGCTGGGAAGAGAGTCTGGAGATGGCCCGCGTGGCCGTGGCGGACGGGATTCAGGGGGTGGTGTGCACCCCCCATTGGGTTCGCGGGGCTTATGAAAACAATCGCCCGACCATCCTGCGCAAGGTGGCAGAGTTCCAGCACAGGCTGGAGACGCAGGGAATTCCGCTCAAAGTCTACCCAGGGGCGGAAATCCGCCTGGAGGTTGACCTGCACCGGGACATCGAGACCGGCAACCTCCTGACCATCAACGATACCATGACCGTTGTCCTCATCGAGCTGCCCACGGAAGTGTTGCCGGGTAACCTTGAAGACCTCTTCTGGGATCTGCAGATGCGGGGATTCACGCCCATCATCAGCCACCCGGAGCGCAACCTGGCCCTCCTCAGGAACCCGTCGCGGCTCTTCAAGCTGACCGAAATGGGAGTTCTCAGCCAGGTTACCGGGGCAAGCCTCCTGGGACTTTTCGGCGAACGCGTGCGCCAGTTCACCGTAATGCTCCTCGAACATCGGATGGCCCACATCATTGCTTCCGACGCCCACAGTGCTACCAGTCGCTCCCCCCGTCTCGCCGATGCCTGTGAAGAAGCGGCGAGGATTGTCGGCCGGGAAGCGGCGCTGCAGATGGTGCACCACATTCCCTGGCAGATCATTCAGGGACAGCCGGTGCCAGCCTGTGACCCGGTGCCCCTCAAGAGCAGCACTGTCGGGCCCTCCTTTTGGAAGAAGCATTTTTCTTTTTTAAGTTTCGGGCGCAGGCGGCGGGTGTGAACGGCCACTTGCGGCAGTCTTGATGCTGGGGAACCGTCCCGGGTGATGGGAAAAGGAGGGAGAACCACATGGTAGAGGAGAACGCGAAACAGCCCACTGCATCGATCCTGACCCTCCCGGAGGAACTCACCCGGGAGCTTGCACATGCTGCAGAGCGCCTGGGAATGTCATCTTCCGAGCTCATCCAGGCCGCTCTGCACGGATTTCTGCACGATCCCCGGGACAATGCCGTGTATCTATCGGCGCCGGTGGATGCTCTGATGAAGGGCTGCTACGAGGAGAATACCACCATTGGCGAACTCAAGCGGCATGGCAACCTCGGGTTGGGTACGTTCAACGATCTGGATGGGGAAATGACGATGCTGGACGGCATCGTCTACCAGCTGAAGGAAGACGGGTTTGCGCATGAGGTGAGTGACACCGCTCAGACGCCGTTTGCCTGCGTGACGTTCTACCGCCCGACCACGGTGGAAGAAATCGTCCAGGAACTGGATTATGCCGGGTTCAAGAACCTCCTGGATCGACTCATGCCCTCACCGAACGTGTTTGCCGCGCTGCGCATCGATGCTGAATTCAACTCCATCCGCGTCTGGTCGGTTCCCAAACAGGAGGCATGGCACCCCATTGCGGAGGTCAAGCCCAAGGTTTTTGAATACCAGCAGGTGAACGGCACGTTGGCCGGCTTTTTTACTCCCCGCTTCATCAAATCCCTGCTCAATCCCGGCTATCATCTTCACTTTCTCACCGAGGACCGACGCCACGGAGGCCACCTGGACCAATGCCAGGTAAAACGCCTGACCGTCGGCATACAGCTCATCCCGCGCCTCCAACTCAACCTGCCGATTACCATCGATTACCTGACGGCACGCCTGGGTTGATGGCCGAAAAAAGGCCCTGATTATTTCGCGAGAGGGTCTGCTCAGTGCACCGGGCCGACCTGATTCTCGAACCGTGCCTGCCAGCCGTGCAGATATCGGTATGCCGCCCGGGCGGCCTCGGCTGCCTGTTCTTCATAGGTGTACAGCTCGACTGTAACAAATCCATCGTAACCGATTGCGGAAATGGCCTGCAGGACGCGCGGCAGATCAATGGCGCCGTCGCCGGGAATGAGATGATAGTGTTCGCGTGATGCCGGAATGTCTTCCAAATGGAAGTGATGGATGGTGTGTTGCAGCTGCTTCACGACCTCGGCGGGGTCTTCACCGACGCAGAAGAAATGCCCGATATCACAGTTGAGGCCAAAGACCTCCGGGTCGAGCTCGCGGAAAAGGCTGGTGAACTGGCTGCTGTTTTCGATCAGCAAGCCGGGCTCGGGTTCGATCAGAATGCGGATGCCCTGTTTGCGGGCCGGTTCGGCAACCGCCATGAGTCCTTCCTGAAAGAGGCGCAAGCCTTCCTCCCGCGGCATGCCCAGGAGCGGGCCGCCTGGTTCGGTCGACAGCGTGTGCGCGCCGAGGTCGGCCGCCAGGTCGATGCAGCGCAGGGTGTAGGTGACCCGCCTGGCCCGCTCCGCGGGGTCCGGTTCAATCCAGGTCGGGTGATAGGTGTCCCCGTCGGCATGGTGCATGAAAGCATTGAGGTTGGATATCGCTATTCCCGTATCGTCCAGGGCCTTCCTGATGGCACTGAGTTGCCTGGCGGTGAGCTGAGTCGGGTAGGCGTGAGGAACGTCGGCCATGATCTCGATTCCCAGGTATCCGGCAGCAGCGACCAGGTGGATGGTGTCGAGGAGACTGTATCGGCGGAAGGCATTGGAACTGAACGCAAATTTCATGGCTACGGCTCCCCCGGCCCACTCATGAGCGGTTTCAGGTAATGGTATGACTGCCGCGCCGCCGCCTCGGGCTCATGCCGGCAGGTGTACAGCTCCACGGTAATGAAACCCTCGTAGGCATGGGCTCTGAGGAGTTCCAAGAGCCTCGGGAAATTCATCTCGCCCTGCCCCGGAATCAGATGATAGTGCTTGCGGTCGCGGATGTCCTCGAGGTGGATATGGAAGATCTTCGGCGATAATGCGGCAATGACGGTTTCCGGGTCTTCACCCAGGACGTGGCTGTGACCCAGATCCAGGTTCGCCCCCAGGCTGGGGGAAGCGATGGCCGCAAGGAGCGCCGCCAGTTCGTCGTAACGCTCCACCAGCAGCCCGGGCTCATACTCGAGGCCAACCCGAACCCCAACCCTTTCAGCATGCGCCAGCACGGTCTCGAGGGAATCCCGGAGCAGTCCCATGGCCTTGTCCGGCTTGATTCCGGGAACCATTCGCCCGGAAGTCAGGCTGACATTACGGCAGCCCAGGGTGGCGGCAAGATCGAGGCATCGCTTCGAATACTCGATGCGCCATTTCCTTGCCGTCTCATCGGGATTGGCCAGGGAAGGTTCAAACAGCGGTTCCCAGAACCGACGGCCATAGTAGCCCTGGGCGGTATTGGCATTGATGTTGGCCACCGCGAGGCCGCAATTGGCCAGGGCGGCGCTCACTTCCGCCAGCTCGGCATCGCTCAGGGTGCAGGGATAAAGGTGCGGAACGTCGGCAAGCAGTTCCACTCCCGCGTAACCCGCGGCAGCAATCCTCACCACTGCTTCGGCAGCGGATACCTCGACAAAGGCATTGGTGCTGAACGCAAGCTTCATGGGAGCCTCGACCCGGTCAACGCAAATCCTCTCATCCGAAACCCAACCTCCAACTTTCCCCCTTCAAGCTGTGACATCCGCCACCCGAAATCCGCCAACTGGAAATCCGAAATCAGGCCCTTCCCCCACGGTAGCCGATCCGCTCAAGGGGCAGCGGCTGGCAGTGGAGGGGAAGACTGCCGGTCTCGATGACGAGATCGATGGTGATCCCGCCACGGGCACTCCACAAGCCGGTGACACGAAGGTATTTCGGTTCCAGAGCCTCCTGCAGACGGCCATGGATGTAGACGGTGCAATCCTCATTGAAAATGCCGAGATTCCGAAAGCTTTCCAGGAAGAGCTTGAAGGACTTGGTCTCGACCAGTTTCCGAGCGGGAACGTAGTCGATAATCAGGGTGGCGAAGTCCGGCTGGCCGGTGATGGGACAAAGGGTGGTGAGCTCGGGTGCCGTCAGGCGGATCACGTACTCGACGGTCGGATTCTGATTGGGAAAGGTATCGAGGAAAGCTTCTTCCGGACGGACCGGAATATCAACGATTTTACCCAGTTGTGTTAATTCATTGTATGGCCCGGCACTCATGGCTTGCTCCATCTTGCTGCCGTTAACGGTGAATTGCCCCTTCCTGGAACCTGGCGTCCGCCTGTGCCATGAACTGATACCTCAATCCCCGGCAAGCTTCAATCGTCTCTTGCAGGTTTTATGAAATGAGCAAGACGGAGTGATCGGCCAGCCGCATTATTCCTTTGGTGAAACATAGTGCAATGTGGTAGAAGGAATCGATAGAGAATCGTGTCCTTTCGTCCCAGGATTTGGTTTGTTACTACAATGCGCATTGGCCATTGATCGTCGGTTTCACGTTCCCGCCGGGAAGCCGGTCTCGGCAAGGGGCCCGATGGAGCCTTGGAGAGCGGCGATCGGCAGGCTTCACGATCAGTCCCGGTTGCAGGTTTCAGACCCCGGACAGGGAGCAGGCGGCGGTTGCCAGGCGAACAGGAAGTGAGGCAGAGTGCTTTCCCATGATATTCATTCCCAAAGACCAGAAGTTTTTCGATCATTTTGAGGAACTGGCAGACGCCATCGAAAAAGGCAGCCGTCTTTTCCTCGATATCCTCAACAACTTTGAACATTCGGAAGCGAAGCTTTCAACCCTCAAAGAAATCGAACACGAGGCGGATCGAATCACGCACATCGTTTTCGCCAAGTTGCACAAAACCTTCATCACCCCCCTGGACCGGGAAGACATCCACGCTCTGGCCAACAAGATGGACAGCATTCTCGATATCATCGAGGGCGCTGCCGTAAGAATGTACCTCTATGCCATGAAGAAGCCCAGCAAGGAATTGATTGAATTGGCGCTCATTCTCGATAACGCCATAGGCGTGGTAAAGAGGGTTGTCTACGCGCTGCGCCATCGCAAGAATTCCAACATCATCATCGATGCCTGTGTGGAAATTCACTCCATTGAAAACCAGGGCGACTACCTGCTCCACCAATGTATCGCCAGGCTTTTCCAGAATGAAAAAGACCCCTTTGAACTGATCAAGACCAAGGAGATCTATGAACTGGTGGAGGAAGCCATTGATACCTGTGAAGATGTCACCAACATCGTGGAAGGAATCGTCCTGAAAAATGGATAGTCATTCCCTACTGCTCACCGTCCTCATCATTCTCATTGCCCTGGGATTCGATTTCATCAACGGTTTTCATGATTCGGCCAACTCCATTGCGACCGTTGTCTCCACGCGGGTGCTTCCACCCCGCTATGCGGTCATGTGGGCGGCAGGCTTCAACTTTGCGGCCATCCTCCTGGGAGGGGCACATGTGGCAATGACGGTCGGGACCGGTATCATTGATCCCGGGGTCGTAGAAAATGTGCTCATTCTCTCCGCTCTTCTGGGAGCGATTATCTGGAATCTCATCACCTGGTGGTTTGGGTTGCCGAGCAGTTCCTCGCACGCGCTCATCGGTGGCCTCCTCGGGGCGGGCCTGGTCAAGGGTGGAACCAATGCCCTCGTCTGGAAAGGCATCATCAAAACCGCCGCCTTCATTGTGCTCTCGCCCACCATTGGCCTGCTCCTCGGGCTGTTCCTGATGATCGTGGTGCTGAACCTGAGCAGGAACAGCACCGTCAGTCAGGCGGACCGGGTATTCCGCCGGTTGCAGCTCTTTTCCGCCGCCGTTTACAGCCTCGGGCACGGCATGAACGACGCCCAGAAAACCATGGGAATCATTGCGGTGGTCCTCTTCAGCGGCGGCTATCTTGGCTCCACCTTTTATATCCCGTGGTGGGTGGTGGTCTCGTGTTATCTCTTCATTGCCCTTGGAACCATGATGGGCGGGTGGCGGATCGTCAAGACCCTGGGAACCAAGATTACCAAGCTGCAGCCCATCGGCGGCTTTTGCGCGGAGACGGCGGCGGCCGTTTCAATCATCGGCGCTTCCCTTGGGGGCATTCCGGTCAGCACCACCCACACCATCACCGGCGCGGTGATGGGAGTGGGGGCCACCAAGAGGCTCACCGCCGTCCGCTGGGGGGTGGCAACCTCCATCATCTGGGCATGGATCCTGACCATTCCCATCACGGCCGCCATCTCCGCGGGACTCTTCCTGCTTATCAGGTTCATCTTTCCGGGGGAATCACTGTGACGGTTGGCCGGATACTTTCCGGCCGGGGAGCCAGAGGCAGCACAAGAGACTGATGAACGAGGCCGCGAGGGCGGTCCAGAACACCATCGCCACTCCCGCCGCCACCGCCTCATGCAACACCTTCTGTACCGTCGGCGCCAGGTTGGCCTGGATTTCCGGCTGGAACATGCTCTCGAAGTTGGCGAGCAGGTTCCGGACCGTCTCAGGATCAATGTCCGCCGATGCGGCCGCGTGCCGTTGGACCTCGAGACTTCTGGCCAGGCAGGCAGTGGCAAGACTCCCGGCAAGTCCGATCCCGATGGTTCCCCCGAGCGTTCGCGCAAACTGCTGAGAGGCGGTGGCAACGCCCAGATGGGCTTCGTCGAGGCTGTTTTGGACGATCAGCAGGGTTGCCACCGACACGATCCCAACTCCGATGCCGGCCAGCCCCAGCGTTGCCGAGAACAGTGCGAGCGGGGTCGCGGGCGAAAAGGTCAACGCCAGCCCGGAACTGCCGATCAGCAGCAGTGACCCGATGATCCCATAGGGTCGCTCCCGTTCCCGCGTGACCGATTGTCCGCAGAGCAGGGCTCCCACTGACCAACCGAGACTGAGCGGCACCATCGCCACTCCCAACTCGGCCGGGCCTCGGCCCAACACTCCCTGGATGAAGAGGGGGCTGTAGGCGGAGAGGGAGAAGATGGCCGCGCAGGCGAAAAAGGCCGAGCCGTTGCCGGCACTGAATTCCAGGTTCCGGAAAAAGCTCAGGGCCAGAATCGGCTCCCTGGCCCGTTTCTCTGCCACACAGAAACCGATGGTGCTGCCGACCGCCATCAGCACCAGCCCCATGATCTCCCAGGACCACCAGGGATACGAGCGGCCTCCCACCAGGAACACGGTGAGCAGCGCCAATACGGCGAGCGAAAGGGTCAGGGCGCCCAGGATATCCAGGGAAGGATCGGACCGTTTGACGCGGCCTTCCTCCAGGTAGAGCAGAATGGCGAGGAGGGCGGCACATCCGAGGGGCAGATTCAGGTAGAAGATCCAGCGCCACGACAGCACACTCACGATGAATCCCCCCAGAACCGGCCCAAGGATACTCGCCACCCCCCAGACAAAACTGATCAGCCCCATCATCTTGGCGCGCTTTTCCGGCGCTGCGAGGTCCGCCACCACGATATAGGCCAGCGCAAAGGTTCCCCCCGCCCCGAGGCCCTGGATGGCACGGGAAATGATGAGCTGGGTCATGTTCTGGGCCATGCCTCCCAGCAGGGAACTGAGCACAAACGTGGTGATGGCAATGAGGTAGAGGCGCTTGCTGCTGTAGAGGTCGCAAAGCTTGCCGAAGATGGGAAGGGCGATGGCCCGGACCAGGAGGTAGGAGGAAAAAACCCAGCTGTAGAGGTGCAGACCGCCGAGATCGGCAATGATGGTGGGCATGGCCGCCCCGACCACCAGCGCATCCATGGCACCCAGAAAAAGGGCCAGCATGGCCGCCGCAACGACCAGAAGCCCGCCCTTGCCGCGGTCGCGCAGGGTTGCCGGCGGTGGCGCGCGGTCTGGCCCCGGCATTTCGTCCAAGCAGGTCTCTCCGCCTTCCGTAGAAAAAGGACCGGGCAGGCGACAATCAATCCGCCGCCTGCCCGGCCGTGGTAATCCCCTGAAACCAAATCGATTCAGGTCAGGGGGCTACTTCTTCTTCCTGCTGAACACGTTGCCGAACAGATGCTGGACGGCACTGAAGCCCATTTTGCGGCGCAGCATGCCGAGCTGATCCTGGAGCGGCAGTTTCTTGGGGCAAACATCTTCGCAACCCAGGAGGCCCAGGCAGCCGAAGATGCCGTCATCCGTCCCCACTACCTCGAAGTACTCATCCTGCGTTCTCTGGTCACGGGGATCCAGCATGAACCGGGCGATCCGGTTGAAGGCCGTCGCTCCCATGAACTTGTCCGGGATCATATTGGCCTTACCGCAGGCCGCCACGCAACAGCCACACTCGATGCAGCGTTCGAGTTCGTAGATCTCGTCGGCCAGGGCATTGTCCATCCGCTCTTCCGGAACCGACGGGTCAATCACCTTGTCGGAGTGAATCCAGGACTCGACCTTGGTGTTCATTTCCCGGAACCAGGTGCCGGTATCCACCGAAAGGTCCCCGATCAGCTTGAAGACCGGCATGGGCAGCAGCGTGATCTCATCCGGCAGCTTCTTGGTCTTGGTATGGCAGGCCAGGTCCGGACGGCCGTTGATCAACATGGCGCACTGACCGCAGATCCCGGCGCGGCACATGAAGTCAAATACCAGACTGGGATCTTGCTCCTCCCGGATCCGGTTGAGAGCGATGAACAGCGTCATGGCCTCGGTTTCCTCAAGCCGGAAGGTCTCCATGTGAGGAACGGAAGCAGGATCCACGGGATTGTACCTGAATATATTAAACTTTAATTGTCTTCCCATTTAGAACACCTCTCAATCTCCAGTTTATCCGGTTACTTTTTCCCGGTAATTTCAGGATCCTCAGACTCGATGCGCTTGTCCTCACCATAGCCGCGATATCCGGGAGGCAGCTCCCACACCTTCGACGGCTTTTCGTATTCCAGCGTCGGCAAAGTATCGTCCGGGTTCTTCCAGTAGGCCAGGGTTCGCTTCAGCCAATCGCGATCGTTTCTTTCGGGATAGTCTTCACGGGCATGGGCGCCTCGGCTCTCGGTGCGCTGGAGTGCCGCATAGGCGGTGCAGAGGGCCAGTCGAACCTGACCGGGCAGTTTCAAGGCAAAGGCAAGCTCAGGACTGCCGCCGATGCCGTTGGATTTGATACCGATGTTCTTGGAACGATCGTAGACTTCCTGCAAGCCTTCGACGGCCTTGGTCAGATCTGCAGCATTGCGGAAAATCCCGACCAAATCGTACGTGAGGTCCTGCATTCTGTTCCGCAATTCGTAAGCGTTCTCTTTGCCGGTGCTCGCCTTCATGGCAGCGACCCGCTCTTCCTGCTTCTTGGCTTCAGCGTCGATCACGGCGGTGTTGAGCTTGACCGAATAGCCTTCAAGGAATTCGCAGATCTTCTTGCCGACGATCCGACCGGCGACCACCGTTTCGGCGAGGGAGTTGCCGCCCAGGCGGTTGAACCCGTGCATATCCCAACAGGCCGCTTCACCCGCGGAAAACAGGCCCTTCAGCCCGTAAGCGGCGCCGTCCTTGTTGGTCCGCACGCCACCCATGCTGTAATGGTGAGCCGGTCGAACGGGGATCAACTGGGTGATCGGATCGCGATCCAGGAACTCATTACAGATTTCCTCGACGTCACGAAGCTTGGTCTTGATGTGCTTGGCGCCCAGATGACGAATATCGAGCCAGAGGTGATCACCGTAAGGGCTCTTCACCCCTTTGCCCTGGCGAATGTGGTGGGTCATCCAGCGGGACACGACGTCGCGGGATGCCAGTTCCTGCTTTCCGGGTTCATAGATGTGCATGAACCGCTCTTCGTTGACATCGAGCAAGGTGCCGCCGTCACCACGGCAACCTTCGGTCACCAGAATGTTCGTGGGCACGATCCCGGTCGGATGGAACTGGACCGCTTCCGGATTGCCGATGGGCACTATACCGGTGTTCAGGGCAGTGATGGCGCCGGTGCCGTCACAGATCACGGCGTTGGTGGTTTCACGGAAGAGCCGACCGTAGCCGCCGGTAGCGATCAGCGTGGCCTTGGCAATGTAGGCGCGCAGGTTGCCGGTCTTGAGGTCCCTTGCGACCACGCCCATGCAGGACTCGCCGTCATGGATCAGGGACAGAACGTCCATCCGATCATGCACCGGCACCCCATATTTGGTGGCCTGGTAGTCCATGGTGTAGAGCAGGGTATGACCCGTCCCGTCCGAGGTGTAGCAGGTCCGCCACTTGGCGGTGCCGCCGAAGTCACGGGCGGTGATCAACCCCTCGTTCTCTTTCTTTTCCACCTTCTCGAATTCCTGGCCGCCTTTGTAGTAGGTGCTCTTGCCGGGCACCACGCGGTTCCAGGGAACACCCCAGGCACACATCTCGCGAACGGCCAGGGGAGCCGTTTCGGCAAACAGGCGGGCGACCTCCTGGTCGCAGCCCCAGTCCGAACCCTTGACGGTATCAGCAAAGTGGACGTCGGGGTTGTCCCCTTCGCCCTTGGCGGCGTTGCCGAGCGAGGCCTGCATGCCACCCTGGGCCGCCGAAGAGTGCGACCGCTTGGCATGGACGAGGCTCAGAGCAATAACCTTATATCCCTGGGCCGCGGCTTCGATGGCCACCCGCTCTCCAGCCAAGCCCGCCCCGACGCATAATACATCACAATAAAACGTATCCAATTTGCGCTCCTTACTTGTGTGGAATGTCTGGGTTTAGCATGAAGGTCTGCTCGGGAGTTACAATGAAGTAGAACATAATCAATGTAATCAAACCGATCCCAATCATTACCAGCGACAGCTTGTTCTCGAGGCCATGGAAATACTCGCGATTCGCCCGCTTGATCCAACCCCACTTGACCCCGATCCGATAGATCCCGATGCCCACGTGGAATTCGATGCAGGGCAGGAGGAGGAGGTAGAGCAGCAGCCACCAGCCGGTTTGAATGCGCGCGGCACTCTTGGCCGCCGTGATGGGCAGGGTGGTCAGCACTGCGTAAATGTGGATGCTTGCCAGCACCAGGATAATGAAGGCCGTCGCGGCCTGCACGGTCCACAGCCACGTGTCCATGTGGTTGAACCGCTTGGTATGGGTCCACATGGCCTTCTGTTCTTCCGCCCGGAAGGGGAACTTGCGGGCCGCCATCAAAAAGTGGAGCAGGATCACCAGAAAAATAGCCGGACCGCCGATTTGAGCCATATAAGTGGCCTCAAAGAAATAGGCGATGAAGTTCATTACCCGCCCGCCACCAAAATCCAGGTTGACACTGGCAACCAGGATCATGTGCATCCACATGAACAACACCAGCGCCACCCCGGTGGCCATCTGCAGGAAATCATACACGGCATCGTTTCGTACAGGTTCCTTCGCTTGAACTACAGTCTGGGTGTACATTGTTCCTCCTCTAGTCTACAGAATAACCGTTCCGCAACCCGCTCTGAAATGCGCTTTCTGTGAGAATCAGACCACCTCCTATGCCAAATGGTTTTTACCTTCGGGCTCTCCTGAGCCGCCTGAAACAATCCCTTGTAACGTTATTTGTTTCACAAAATCTCCGACTTCTGCCTCACCCCCCAATTGCCGAAATCATGGACTTTTCATAATGAGTGCCTCAGGTTGGTAGGAACTCTCCTCTTCCGACTACGGGATCTTAGGATACTTCATCCCAAACGTAAAGTACTTTTTTCACATTCATGGGGCTTGGTGGCGATGCTCGCGGGAGGGCCGTGAGGAAGCTGCCAGAAGGTTCTGCACGTTTCCCAGGAGCAGCGCTTCCTGCTCGCCTTCGGACAGCCCCAGTTTCAGGATTTTCCGGCATTCCTGCACCGGATCGCCGAAGGGAAAGTCCGACCCGAACATGATCCGGCCGCTCCCATAGCGTTCCACATAGGCCCTGATCACGGCGGGCGAAACCAGTGAGGTGTCGGTGTAGATATTGGGCCGCTCCCAGATGTCATGCCGGCAAAAGGCTTCGAAGCCGCCGTTGAGAAGACCGCAGTGAGGAATGATGATCCTCAGGTCGGGAGCGAGGGTATCGATGAAATGCAGGGTGTGAGACCATTCCTCTTCGAGGCAGACGGGCAGGTTGCGCTGCCGGATGGCTTCGATAGCCCGTTGGCAGCGGGGGTCATCATAGTGATAGCGGGGCTCGTCGCCATGCCGGTGCCACTTGATCCCGCAGTGAGCCGGCGTCAGCTGATCCACCGCAAAATCATTCCAGATGAAGAAAAAGGGGAATACCGCCAAGCCGTATCCTTCCAGGGCGAGGAGGTATTCATTGGCCTTCCGCCGGCTTTCCCGCCACGGAGGTGAGTCCTCGAACGCAGGATCGTAGCGGTCATAGATCTCAAGGACCGGCGGAAACACGACCACCCCGAGGATATCGCTGCCCTGAACCGCCGCGTAGTAATCCTCGATGGCCTGGGGTGGATATCGTTCCTGCCTGCCACAATGAGCGTGGGCGTCAATCACGGCGCATCGCATGGGTCATCCTTGGAGAGGAATCACCGGTCACGCCTCCGGCCGGGAAAATCCGCTTCGAAAGGGTTGCCGGAGGCCGCCCCAAAATGTCATAAGAAGCTTCTTGCGTCCGGCTCTGAAGGAGGAGAACATGCCGTCCACCATGGCCGTCTCATCGAACCCTGGAGGGAGTTACGGGAGCGATGCCTTCCTGAATCCCTGGAACTGGATTGCGTTCATTTTCGCGATCCAGCTTGCCGGAGCGCTCGCTGCCATGTCCCTGTTTGCCCTCAATTTCAGCAGCTTGCTACTGCCCGTGGGCCTGCTGGCGGTCGGTGTTGTAAGCGCCCTCTTGTTCCGGTGGTTTGACCGCGATGATGGTCTGGGATGGTGGAAATGGTGGATTCCCCTGGTCATCTATGCCCTGGTGGTCTTCTTCTTATCCAACCGCTCCTACCCCGAAGCACGCCTGACAATGGACACCAAAATCTTCCATCCCCTCATCTATTTGACCCTGGGCGTGCTGTTGGCCATTGCCTGGCATCCGTTCCTGAAACAAATCGGGATGCGCGGGTTCATATGCTGCGTGCAACTCACCGGCACCGCCTACGCCGCCTCCGACGAGTTCCATCAGGCCTTCGTGCCCGGCCGGGAGCCGGCCTTCACCGATGTCCTCATCGACTCCGCAGGGGTCGCCCTGGGATTGGGGCTGTTCCTGCTGGGCCGCTTCCTCACCCGACCTCTATTAGCAGAAAGCGACCGCAGCGTCAAAGCATCTTCCCTGGAGATCTGATCCTCAGCGGTAGCTGAAGGGAAAGATCCGCTCTTTCAGGCTTTGAACGGCCGCCAGGACCTCCTGCCAGGAGTTGCACGCGAGAAGCTCCCTGAAATGCTCTCGCCGGAGCAGCGATTGCCGCAGCTCGGCGAGGACCCGGCGCGTCTTCGCCCCGAGCTGCGGCTCCTTCTCGAGGCCATTCTGCCACAGATTTGCCAGGGGAAGCAGCGCCATCGGCGTGGCCGAGATTCCCAGGGATAAGGCCAATTCCACCGCCTGCGTCCATATCATCTTCCGGAACTGCTGATCCTCCGTGAAGCGGCCGACGTTGTTCAACCACAACTGCCAGGGATGCCCGGCCAGCTGCTCGAAGGCTTTCCTGAGACACCACTGCCGGTAGCCCTCGGGAGACTCGCCGCTATCCGCCACAAAGCGTGCCAGTGCTGCATGCTGATAGCGGTTCAGGCGGGAAAAGCAGGTTTCCGAGCATTGTTCGAGGGGCTGGCCAAGGTACTCGGCCAACGCCTCCTTTGCCCGCTCCCTGCGGCCGGCCTCCAGCCGGGCGTAAAACCGGTAGCAGCACTGTCGTCGCCAATCGTCCCGGTGCGTCTCCATGCGGCCCCTGCCAAAGGCCTCCTGCGCCAGGTCCGTGTAGTGTTCCAGTTCCTCGAGATGCGCCGGGCCGCAAAAACCGTAATTCTGGGCGATGGTTCCATAAAGCTTCCCGAGAGTAGGGGCGAGCGCCCCGGCCCGGTAGCGCTGCTTGACGCGCAAAAGGTCCCGCAGAGCTCCGACCATTTCCAGCACATCAGCCGGCAGCTCGGGCTGAAAATGATAGCAGCCATGATGCTCATGGACAAACCTGCGGTTCAGGTGGTCGGCTTTCAGATCGAGCCCTTGTCCCAGGGCGGTGACGGGCTCGATCAGCCTGGTGCTCACGCTCGCCCACCGTGCCGCGGTTTCCGCCCGCCCCTGGCGACTGGCGGTGGTGAGCTGCAGCTGGGCGATGCGAAACGCCGCCAGGGGGTTCTCGCTGGCAAGGAGTTCGGTTTGCTCTTCGGAAAAAGGTGCCAGAAGCTGTCGGAGCCGCTCGATGGAACCGTCGGGCTGGTCAGCGGCGCGCTCCAGGTTGTCCAGAAATTGGCCCATGAGCACCTTTTCCCGGGCAACCAGCGCCATCTGCCGCGCGTAGGCGGCACCGAAGCCGGGCCACCGCAGGGTGGCGTCGCTCAACAACAGGGCATTGGCAGCGAGTCGTTCCGGATGATTCAGGAGGTGCAGATCATTTACCAGGTCAGGCCCCCGTCCGGGGCGATAGGTCTCCCACAGGAAAACGGCATCCGGCAGGGTTGCCGCTTCCAGCCGGGCGATGCCGCCGGGGATCTCCCCGGGCGCTTCAGGTGATGCGGCTAGAGGATAGAGCAATCCCGTCAGGCCCTCGGCGACGGCTGCCGCGATCTTTGGGGCGACTCCCCCGATTGCGCCCAGGCGGCCTTCCTCATCGATCCGGCCGCTCGCCAGCAGTCCCTGAGGCATCACGCCGGACCAGAGTCCCCGCACGGCCAGAAAGCAGGGCAATCCGAGCGACGGCCCGTAAATCAGGGTGCGATCAAGGCGAGGCAGCAGCGGCCAGAAGAAGAATGACGCCGCCCGCTGGCCGGTCAGCAGCCTGGAAATGATCGCCAGGCTCGCTCGGGCTTCCCGGTCCGCCACCGTGTCCCACCAGCGAGGAACGTCCAAGGCAGGACGGCACGGCCCTTCCGTCTCAACCCCGGCCAGCACGTAGCCGATCATCCCCCGCGTTGCATTGGCCAGGGCCACGGGGAACAGGCCCCACCGCAGGGTGAAGAGCTTCTTCCACGGGAGCGGGATGCCAAGCTCATCGAGGTTGACAACAGTGGGAAGCCATTCCGTCACCCAGGGGGGAGCGGCCGCCGGGTTGGAAAGGGTGGCGGCAATCACGGCCTGCGGCAGCAGGTGGCAGCGGGCGGGCGGCACCAGCCTCCGGAGCTTCCCGAAGGCCTCGGTAAAGCTCTCCCGTTCGTCGTGCCACACCATCTCATGAGGCCGAAGGAGGTCCCGGAAGCGTTCCTCGAGACGTCCCCAGTGAGCCCATGCCAGGAGTTCCGAAATCGACCAGGACTGAGGAATCATCGGGTCAGGACTAGCAGGTGGAGACGGCAGTGAGGATGCAGGGCGGCTTCGACCTGAGGGAAAAACGCCAGGAAATGGCCCTGCTGAACATCCAGCATGGTTTCCTCCGCCTGGCGCAACTCGCCGTCGGGCAGTTCCAGGCGGGCGGTCAGCTCTCCCTCCTGCAACAGTTTTCCAAACAGCAGCCCCCCTGCCAGCAGACCTTCCCCATGGTCGCGCCACACGGACAGGACGGCCAGGCCGGGAGCGAAGCTCACCGCCGAACCATCGGGCTTCATGGTCAACACATTGACCGGCACCACCCGCTGTCGGGTCGCAGCGGCAAGAGGCACTTCGTCGTCGGGAAACCGGGCGAGCGCCAGGGTCTCGAGCAGCGGCAGGTCGTTTCCCGGCCAGACGATTCGTGGATTGCCGGTTCTTATCAGGTCGAGGAGGATCGTCTCGTCGGGATGGGCCTCTGCCAGGGCTTCAACGAGGCCGGGCCGGGAGAGCGCCATGAGTTCGGACACGGCCCTGATCGCGAAGAAGGCCCCCACCTCGAGTTCAAGCCTCCGAAAAGCCGTGATCGGATTGTGTTCTGCGAGCGGGAGAAGCTCCTTCGCTGCCAGCTCGATCACCGCTTGCAGGGTCGCGGTCGGTACCGTGGCAATGAGGCGATCCAGGTAGCTGGCCCGCAGGGTATAGGTGTTCCAGGTTTCGGCAAAAAGGTCGTCGGTGAGCAGGAGGTCGCCGGGGCCCATGAGGCGCGGGTCGTCGTAAACCTGGGCGACGCTCAGCCCGTCTCCGAAGCCCGTGGCGCGCTTCGTAATCAGGACCAGCGGCGGATGGTGGAAGAGCCCTTTCGGTCCCCAGCCAGCAAGCTCCGCCCGCAACGATCGGACCTGCCCTTCGTTGAGGGCGGACGCAGGTTCCTCGGCCCATGCCTGCGGCAACCGCCGTGCCAGCGACAGTTCCGCCGAAAGCTCGGCACCGCCTTGCCGAAGGTCCCGGCAGAAGGGGCAGACTTCGAGGTGTTCCACCAGGTTTCGATCAGGGTTCTCCACCAGGACCCATTCGTCAGGGGGGCAGCCGCGCACCTGGCGAGCGATCTGCCAGGCCAGCCGCATCTCCCAGGAATCATGTTTCGACATGCTCAGCATCCTTCCCAACCATACCGTCCCATTCCCTCAAGCGGCCTTCCAGCCCTGACCCGCCATTTTACCGCGACCGCAAGCCATTGAACCCTCCATCCACCGGTTCCTTCAGTGATTGTCCCTCACGGCAGCAGCCTCACAGGCTTCGACCACCTGCCCCACGAAGGCCTCAAAGAGCCTCTCGTCGAGATCGGGGGGAGAAAGCCCCGGCCACAGCAGACAGAAGTCTCGCAACCCATCGAGCGCCGAACGGTATACATAATCCGCCCCGGCGGCGCCCCTGTATCCCATCTCGGCGGCAGCCTGAGCCAGCGTCAGCTCCCGGCCCTGAATCAGGGTGAAGACCGTGCGCTGTTTTTGCGACCAGCTTGCCGCCAGCTGCCGGGCCAGCTCGTCCAGGTGGAGCCGAACCCATGACCTTTCTCCCTCCTGCCCGCCATCGTGCTCCGGCATCACCCGGTCATCCGGAGCGGTGCCGGCGCCCTCCTCGAGGGATACTACAGCTACCGGTGAAAACCCGGGATAGTGGGACGCAATGAAGCGAACGAGCTCCCGGACCGGGAGGTAGCATGGCTTTCCCAGGTGCCGGCCGGCCTCTTCCCAGAACAGCCGCGACAGGGCAAGGAGTGACGGTCGCCGGTCGAGTTCCTGGAGACTGACGACCTTCAGCGGGGACTCCCACTCACCGTACCCGGCCACCCCCGCCAGTCCCGCAGCTTCCCAGGGAGCGGCATCCGGCTCGAAACTGAAGAAGGCGCCCCGCCTGGTGGCGCGGTAAGCCACCGCCGCCTCTTCCTGGAGGATTCGGCGCAGGCGCCGGTAGAGGGCTCGACCGGGATCCATCGCATAAGTCCTGGCCTTCTCCTTCAGCTCGGTCAGGAATTCCTGGGCGATTTTCCACATCAGCAGGCGGTCGCCGCGGGCGGCGAGGGGCGCCCAGTGGTGCTTCCGGTACCAGCCAGGGGGCCGGGATCGGAGAAAAATCCAGAGGTCGTCGGCCAGCCCCTGGAGGCAGTCCTCTCTTTCGTCCGGCGGCAGCTTCCAGGGATTTGCGCAGGGAAGCAGCTCAGCAGGAAGCGAAAGCCGCAGGGCCTGCCGGAAGATGAACTGCGCCGCCGCTGCCAGAGCGGGACGGCAGTCGGGAGAAGCCAGCCAGGCCGTCCACTCGTGCTGTGCGGCCATCAGAAGCAGCACTCCAGGCAGGTTTCCGGAACCCGGCCCATGAAAAACAGCCCTTCGAGGAACGCCGGGTCGCGGGGGAGGTTGAAGGCACAGTTCTCGACCAGGTAGGAATTCCGATCCATCACCGTGCCGGTCATCTCGAGTACGCACCCCTTCCGGATGCAGCGGTGCACCCCCCGATTCTTGGAGGAACAGGGGCAGACCTGGTGGCCGAGATCCCCCAGGACTCTAAGGACAAAGATGGGATGCGTCCTGTAGAGCTTGCGCAGGGTTGCCGGGAAAGTACCCGTTGCCGTTCGCAGGTCTTTGTCCCGAGCGCCTCGGAAGAACATCCGCGCCTGCCAGAAGCGGGGTGCCAGCCGCTTGAGGTCGGCTCCCAGCACCGACAGGTCCGGCGTGGGATGAGCGACCGGCCTCGGTGGCGTCTCCCAAATTTCGGTCAGTCTTGGCTTAGGGGCCGTCCATAAATAAATGTTAGGGTTTAGTATCCACAACTGGGGAAATCGTATAATTCCATTCGCCGTGGAATGTATGTCTGACGATGTTAAGTTGGGCCATGACCTTATCCGGTATTTTGATTCCTTTAGGATATTGGCTGGTATCCAGTTGGCAATGCACCTCAAGTCCCGTGCTGGTCTTTGTCGAGCCGATGAGCCCGACGATGGTCTGATAGTCGGTGAGAGGTCGTCCCCGCCAATTCATCGAGATAAAGGAAAACAGGCGGTGCTCAATCTTGTTCCATTTGCTGGTTCCAGGCGGAAGATGAGAAACTGTGATAGCCAGGCCAGTCTCATTCGCCAGTTGCTGGAGTTCGGTTTTCCACAGACGAACTCTCGCGCCGTTACTTCCTCCAGAGTCAGCAGTGATAAGGAGCTTTTTAGCGCGGGGATATCTGTCTTGTCCCATCATGGACCACCATCGCCTAATGCTCTCGACCGCAAAAGCAGCTGTGTCATGGTCAATCCCGACACTCACCCACCCCGAATTGTCGGCCAAGTCGTAGACACCGTAAGGCGCCACCTTTCCATCCTCGGTCGGAAAATCATGGACATTCACCGTCTCTGGGCTGCCTTGGGGATTCCACTCCCGCCCATTGTTCTTGAATGCTCCAACAAGTTCCTTCTTTTTGGTATCCACCGAGATGGCGGGCTCTCCTTCAGCAATAAAGCTCTTTGTCGTCTCACTGATATGTTCAAATTGTTCGTTTCGGTCCGGATGGTTGGCACCTTCTTTGTTCTTTCGGTTGACCTGAAGACTATAACCCATCGAGTGAAGCAGATTGGCGACCGATTGTGGGCAAATCTTGTGGCCTATCTCACGCAACGAGTCAGCCAGCTTCCGTACGCTCTTGCAGGTCCAACGCAAGGGAGATTCCGGGTCTCCTCGCGTGACAGGATCAATCAAACGGTCCAAGTCATCCTTGATGGACGGATTCTTGGCAACCAAGGTAGGGGCTCCAGCACCTGGGCGTCTGATTCCATTTGGTCGAAGCTCTTGCGGGGGGTTGTCCAGTTCTCGAATCCCCTGCAAAATAGCTCGATGAGATACGCCTGTGGCCTTGGCAATCAAGGAAATGGAGCCAGGGCCCGCGGCCTTGGCCTCGGCTGCAGCCCACAAGCGCCGCGTTCGTTCATTGAATGTGGGTTTGAGCATCTCATAGCGTTTACGGATTTCTGGTTCTTGCATGGCAAGCCGCGCTGCGCGATCTTTTTTCATTCTCATGGGGCACCTCCATGATTAGTGGTCCCCAGAGTAATTATCAACATTTAGAGGAAATGTCCCGAACTATTTACGTCCGGTGTAAAACGGGTGCATGCCAGTCAGCAAGGCCTATTTGTCGAATGCTTATTTTTGGACGGTTCCTTAGCGTTAGCCATCGTGTGACAATTGCTGATGTGATTAATTACCTATTCTGTATAGAACCACTCCAGTCCGTGACCGTCCCTGCGCTGCTCGGGCGCGGTCCTCCAGGATCGTGAACAACATCAGGCACGTGAGGATCATCAGGTGCGCGAGCAGCATTCCCCTGTGTCCACTGACCTGGCCCACCGCGGCATAAGTCATGACCCGCCTGGAACAGGTGTACGGCTGTTTTCCTTGCCGTTGCGTTTCATATTCATTCAACGCAACGGCTACCACGGCCAAGGCGACCATCAGCCCAAGCGCGAGGATGGTAGGTTGCGTTGAGAGGAGCGAAACGCAACATATGTAAGCGTGCCGAATTTTCGCCCAGCTTTACCAGACCGTCATTCCGGCATCCTTGTCTCTGGTTACTGCCCTTCCACCCATTCATAACGGTATGCCCGTCCTGCGGGCCTCGGTAACCAGGCTTTCGCTCACCATCTCGGCGAAGACGGGATTGAGCTCCCGGTTGAAAATCCCGGTGGCCTCTTCGATGGCGCGCAGAGCGTGCCACGTGTGCTCTTCCGGCAGCCCGACGATGAGGATATCGATGTCCGAAGCGCCATCGAAATACCCCGGCCGCAGAATGGAACCGAACAGGATCACCTCCCTGGCCCCCAGTTGCCGCAGCGCCTCCCCCGCCGGGCGCACCCGTTCGAGCAGCTCCAGCCGCTCCCGCTCGAACGCCGCCGCCCGCTCTTCATACATCCGCTGGAGGCCGGCGCGGTATTCGCTCAGATTCTTAGTTTCCGCCATCATTCGACTCCAGGTAAGCGAGGAATCGGACCAGGTCCTCTCTCACCACGCTCCAGGTTTCGCCCAGGACTTCCATGAGTCCAAAAATCCTCCCGGGATCGATGTGATGGGTGTAGAGATGACGGAATAGGTGGCGAAAACCGCGATACTGATCGAGCATTTTATAGCCCTCTTCGGATATGACCGGCGGCCTCAACCCCGGCCGTTCCACACTCACCGCCATGAGCAACTCCCGGTGCCATTCGGCAGGATGGCTACGCGCTCCGTCAACCTCCCGCACAATGACTTCGAAAAGCCGCTCCAGGCCGGTGTAGAAGCTGTGCAGACAGGTCGCCAGACTGTCGGCCAGGATGTCCTCTGCCCCGGCGCCCAACAACTCCGCCCGCCGCGCATAGCGCTTCATGCAGACCTCAACGAGCTGATCCAGCTCGATGATTTCCCGGTTGATGAGTGGCGGCAATATGCTCGATGTCATTGCTGTTAGACCCCGTGGTCTCATGATAATCGTCAGCATGGGACACTACGAGGATCTTCTTCCGAAAATCCCATCAAAAGCATGTGGAAGAAGCCAAGGTAGTCCGAGCGTCCATGCCGCCAAAGCAGAGGAGACGACACCATTTCGTCCAGTTCTCTTGAAATCCTGGTTGATTTCATATCCTCTCGCACAATCGCACAAAATGTCGGCCGTGAACGAATAGACCCACAAGATACTACCCATTTTCTGATTCCCATTTGAATATCATGTTCTTGGGATCGTCTGAAAAAACCAGGAGCTGGACCTCGCAGCCTGGTTTCAGGTCCGGTGGGTCTGGACTCATCGGGTGGAGAGTCCCAACGCTGTCGCTATTTTTCACCTGAAAGCGCCATCCGCCCTTCTTGGTTTTCTGCTCCAGGACAACACACTCAACCTTTGCTCCCTTGGCCACTCTACCAATTGGATTGGCAGACATGATTCCCAATCCTTGCCCATGTTCAGCAACGCCCATTGCTTGATGGGGGGTGGGAAGAACAAAGCGGTTGCGCCATGGTTCGGCTGGCTGTAGGGGTGTATAATTACTTTTTTTGGTTGGAGGTCCCTTCTTGTCCAGGAGCAGGGCCAGGGCTTCCAGGCGAGGAATTTGCCAAATTGAACCTACAGTCGGTCCAGCACACTTCTCCTCATAGTGTCTCTTGAGGGCTCCTTCGAAATCCTTATGATATTGAGCAGCTTTTTCTGTGACATCAGGAATAGCACTTGTAGCCAGTCCAGAATATCGTTCTTTACGATCTACCAGGTACAGTCGCCAGTCGATCTTCAGCCTTCCCATTCCGTAAGGCTTCCCCATCCCCAACCGGTGCCGGGAATCTTGATCTCTTAGCTTCAGTGCGGCAAGAAGTACTCCAAGCTCCCGGTCCGAAAGATTTTCAAAGTGGATTTTTCCAGCAAAATGACATCCGTTGCGCACCGGCCTGATCACAGTGTGCTGGGTATCTCCAGTGAGACCATTTGAATCCCGTTGCACCTCGGTGGGATTCTCTGCAACACTTTCCTCATCCGCCTGTTTATTCCAATAGAGTTTGTGCCCGCGGATTACCGTGCCTTGGGAAGGCGAAACAGGAGCTTTGCCCGGTCGCCTGTTGCCCGCCCATGGTTCCTGATAGTGGCAGAGCTTTCGCCGGTCACCTGGGTCAATCGGTTGCACCAGGTAATTCTGGAAAGATGTTGGCTTTGGAGAGGAAAGGATTTTGGGGACTATCGTTCCAGCGAAGTCGTTATCCAGGAAAGGACTGCCTTCGCCGCTGACCCTCACGAAGGAGGCATCCTCAAATCTGACCCTTCCCTTACGTTCCGTTGTACCGAAGATGGATTCAGCCAGGTCCACTTCCTCATTATTCCTAATAAATTCAGGGATAAAAGCTTGGATCCCGTGATCGTAGGGGATACGAAACATCATCGTAGGGCCGAAGAAGACCAGTCCGCATGGGTTTACAGCAGTGCTTAGGGTGGGTTCCGTGAGATAGAAGAGCGGATCTCCTTCGTTCTTGAGTTCCCGGCATGGAATTCCGCGGCTTGTCTTGATGTCTCGTTCGTACAGTTCCCACAGGTCTCGAGGAATTTGAATCCATTTCTTGTTGTCAGGGTTCTCCTCATAGATCACGCAGTGCATATGTTTGCCCCGCATATGTCCGCTTCGCACGAGGACCCCAGAGACCCAGCCAGCCTCTGGAGGTTCTCCATCTTCGCGTCGGTCAATATCAGAATCAGGTACATCAGCTAAACACAGCGAGGGTCTGTTAGATCCGGATGATCCTTTCTCTCTCCGGGTCGTCGGTGGCCTTAGCCAAACCGAGATAATGTCAGATTTATCGAAATTTCGTCCCTCTTGGTGTGGACCAGCAAAGGAAGGATACTTGCGGGTGTGGACAAATGATTCACCATCACGCTCCATGGCCGGCGCAATATACCAGTCGGTCCCCTCCTTGCGTAGATATCCTCCCTTGAGGTTCTTGCTTGGGTACGGCAGAGGGTTGCCCGTTCCGAGCAGCTTTTTACGGTACATTTGGCCCAAAGAGGTCGTGTCGCCCACGGCCCGGTAGATGAGCCTTTCATCATAGACGTGCGTCATTTTGCCAAACCCGATGATTTCGACCAGCGTGCGTATCATTCCGCGCAAGGAGCTTCCGGGAATAAAGGGGTGCTTCGGGTCTCCATGGTGGAAGAAAGCCTGCCGCTGGGGTGTTCGATGCACTTCCTGGTCAGCGAATTCAGGCGGATAGGCACACCGAGTGTAGAGTAGAGTCTCCGTCTCGATATGGAGGTCAATGTGCCCCGTGCAGTGATCGCCATGATAGCAGTCATGGGTGGGAAGTGCCGCGGGATCGACCGTAAGGACTGCCTCTGGCAACGGAACAAAGTTGTAGGGCGCGCGCATCACCCTGTCATTTTTGCCGGGTTCGTCAGGAACTCGTTTGTGCCGTGGTAGCGTCATGGTCGTTCACTCCTCTGTGTCGTTGACCGGGGCTATGTCCATCAGCCTGCTCTCTGCCACCGTGAGCATCCCGCTCTCATCCCCAGGGGAAACGTAATGTCTGACCCACAGCCGTTGGAACTGTCTTGTGCCGTCCCAATCCACCGGGATTGCCTGTCTCTGACCTGAAGGCCCTTCAATGAGGGAGAATCTCACCCCATTTGCATCCAGGAAATCTCTTCGTTTGCCCGCAATCAAGATCTGAGGTTCATCATACGCAAGAGAAGGGGAGTCTATTTGGGACTCGCTGACCAGAAAGCACTGCAGCGTGCCGTCCGTTCGCCATATCCGCAGTTCTCTTCTCCGGTTGAAAATCCGAAGATCCAGGAGCGTGGTACTCTTGAGGCAAGCTCCCCATGTGGCATCCGCATCGCAGGCCAGGACCAATTGTCCTGCAGCAATTCGACCCCAGAGCAGCCCATCCATGGCGTGGCCCAGGACCCATCCGGCACCATCGGTCCAGAGATCGAGGATTCCTCTTCTGAGCTGAGCGTCATCCCCAATGGCTAGGTTCATGGGATCCCAAGTCAGGCCTGACACCTGTTTGAGTGTTCTGATTTTGACGGAATCCGCCCGATTCTTCATGCCGGCCCTCCCTGAAGTGATTGGCACAGAGCAGAGAAGTAGACATCTGTGCTCGGACTTCCTCCAACCACTGCGAGGGAGCCTGTGCCATCCCCCTTCAATCGAATGACTCTCTTCGCAAGTCCATCCTGCACATGTACTTTCCCTTCAAGACCACAAAGGATGCCCCGACCGATGCTCGATTCGCCCCCAACAGTGAGATCTCCAGTGAAAAGATCCTTTACCAGGCAAAGCACCAGCCCGATCTCCTCAGGCGAGGGATTGTTGACCTCCCAGTAAACTTTCATCTTGCCGCCAAATAGAGCGTCCTCCTCAAGGAGCATATGTTCGAGGGCACTGCCCCGCCACCGATCAATGTGAACTCGAGCATGCCGCAGAACCATCGGGCATCCTTCGATGACGGCTTCATCGATGCTGATCTTTGAGGCCGAGGGTTTCTTATTCTCCTCCATTTCAAGCCCGAAAAGTCCTTCGACTAACTCCCGGGCTCTTACGTTTGCAGGACTCCCTGCCAGGGTGTTGGCAATCTTCAAGGCACGATGTCGCAGCGCTCCTCCCAGAGAGGTTCCGGAGAGAACGGGGATTTGTGCTCCTGTGTCATCCTGATCCACGCGGTGCAGGTGAACGGCATCGGCATCTCCCGCCTCATAGCCGCCGGAGCGTATCAAGAGTGATGCAGCGCATTGCAGCGTCAGGGCAACAGTCATCGTACCTTGATGTTCAGCGGGGCGGAGAGGAATGTCCAAATCCCCGGCCATCTGTTGCATGGTACGAGCATTCTGCAAGGGTCTTATAGGCCTGTTCCCGGGCACACCACCATCGTTTCCAAGCCACTGAAGCAGGTCTCCGGGCTGTGAAAAATCATAGCATCGGTATTGCCATTCGGTAACCCGACACCTTCCGTGGCCGCGGCGCGTTCGGGCACCGATGCTGATGTGGCCTTGCTCCAGGCGCTGAAGTACAGTGAGAAAATGACGCTGTCGGATCGAATCGCTCGCATCACCTGCAAGGTTCAGTTCAAAATGGAGACGGAAGCGCGTCCCTACTGGCAAGAACTCCCTGTCGAATTTCATCCCTTTTGCTGCTGTTCCCGTTCGGGTGTCAATCTTCACCCCTTCTCGAAGCTCAGTCAGACCACGCTGGGATTCGCTCATCGGTGCGTCATCCACAATCAGTGCAGATTGCTCCTCGTCCTCCTTTCCCCAACGGCACCCAAAAAGCTGACCAACGGCCTCAGACTCTTCAGCCCCTCCCCCCAACAGGCCATGGAGATCCGAGCGCAAAACCCCGGCCAGTGTAGTCCCGGGAACATACGGCGACCCTTGGTGATCCCTGAGAATCGGCTCATCAGTAAGGCTCGCAGGATCGCTGCCGCCCAAGTGCGCCGGCGAGGTGAGTTCGAGCAGGCCGTCAACAACCAGCCTGCGCCCGATCTGGCGTGCCTCGCAATATCGTGGTTCATTCATTCCTGGCCCCCTCTTCTGCCTTCTTCAGAAGCACCAACTTCTGAAGCACCATGTCCGCCAGACGTTTCTGATACTCCCAACGCATGTCGCTGAACGCGGCTTGAGTGCGATCCCGATTGTCAAGATAGACCCTCCCCGCCACATCTCTAATGCAGAGGAGATGATCGATGCGAGTGCCATCTGCAAAGAGGTGTTCAAGCCACTCCCGCAAGGTTTCTCCACCAATTGCGCATCGGTTCATCTGCTTCTCCGCGGGCTTATTCCGGCATGCATCGAGGAAATCGAGCAGGCTTTGAGGGTTTTCGGCGGTTCGCAGGCAGGCACGCAATCTCCCTAACAACGCCTTGCTAGTACCTTTCACCTGATGCCCTGGGCGAACCAGTTGTTCACCGGCGGCAATAAGAGCTCCTTCAATGGCGTTCTGGAGCAGCCTCTTGCGGGTAAGGGCCAGCAGAGCCTCTGATCGAGAACATGGTAGGTCGTCAGCCGGATCAAGGGCGGATTGGAGCGCTTTTTCCACCTCCAGATTCGCATCCTCAGCGAGATTGTATATAAAACTCCCGCCGTCTTCATCTCCCACGCCGTGCCAGTCGATGGCAATGCGACCGAACCCTTCCGCCTTGCGATCGCCGATACCGTTCCAAAGCAGATCCCCGAGCTTCTTGGGATCGATATTGCTCAGCAGTTCCAAAACAAACACACTGCCGGCTCTAACCGCCGGTCTTACCGGACGCGGCATTCTCCAGTGAGAGACATAACCGGAAACCTTGGCAACACGCGTAAACGCCGCCACGCATCGCAGCCCTCGTGGGCCGGTTTCCAGTTTGCTTTCGATCTCCGGCAGCAGGGAATCGGCGGTGTAGTGGCCATGTTGGTTAGTCCCCAGATAATCGGAAAGCAGAGTGATGACCATGCGGCCTGGTGACACCGGAACTGGCTCCCCGACTTCCAGGAGCTCAGGAGAACCCTTTTCAGCCTGGCATTCCTCGAGCACTTCGACTCTGGCCTCACCGCCGTATTGGGCGGACTTCGAACGTCCCAACCGCAGGTTGCCTTTGCTCAACAAGCTTTGCAGCTTTTCACTCAGTTCCGGTTTTTCTATGAGGATCCTGCCGATGAACCTTTCCCCTCTTTCGAGAGATATGTATGAAAATATCTCGCCGGACGCTTCTGTGGCTCGCCCGAGTCTTCTATCACGCTGATGGTGAATTCTTGAGGTAAGTCTTGGCTCGCGGTACTTGACATCTCTGTCGGCAAAGCGGACATATTTACGGCCCCAGGGAATGAGATCCCTGGTTCGGCCCATATCCGCATCGTATAATACATCTTCCTTTTCCGGCCACGACAGGTCGTAGACTTGAGATTCCATCCCCTTTTCGATGTGCAGGCTGAGAGGTGCTGGCAGAAGCCGCTCCCCGCCCTCGCCTTCCGGGTAAGCATGACAATAGCGAACTGAGCCGTCCAGGAATAGAGACCGAAATTCCGGCTGCTCGGCAGGGTTGCCTGGAAGAGGGTTCTGCAGCCAGGAGTGCGCCAGCGCCCCCAAAATGGAACTGCCCGTTACAAAAGAAAAGGTTTCCGCGCTGTTCGCATCCCCACCGGGGAGCGACAAGACCAAGGGAGCTTCAAGTGTCAAGCGGTATTTGATGATCTGCCTTGTCACGGTCGAACCTCCCCTTCGGATTTCAGTGGGGCTATCCATGATGGAGTAACGTCATTTCCGCAGGCATCCACTATACGGACGCACAGTCTTCCCCAGCCACGGTTGCGGTTTAGTCCCCCTCGGCGGGTTGCCAGAGCGCAAGCAGCAAGCATTGCTCTCGCATCTTCCGACAAATGGTCGGCGCCGATAAGACGGCTATGGAACACCAGGCCCTTCAGAGCCAACCGAGCAGACCTCAGACTGTGTTCTTCCGGAGTATGAGTCTCTCGATTGACCTTGGTCTGAAAACGAACATCGGTGAGACTCTGCAAAACTTGCCGCGGATTGAGCGCGTTCTGTGGTCGCTTCGTGGCCTCTTCTACCTTGCTTCGGAAGGACTCGGGAAGCAAACCGTCTCCAAATCCAACGTAAGAGCCGGCCTGGCCACCGGGGTTGCCAAATAAACATTCGGCAGCCTCATGCCAGCGACGGTCATCCATTGTCTTCAGGAGGAAGGCACACTCTTCGACCAGTAGCCCTTTCAACGTCCGCCCCCGCACGAGGGGAAGCCCGGTGCGCTCTTCCTGTTCGATATCGATATCCACATCGCCGGCACATCCTGAGCCGCCTGAGAAGCAGGTGTCACTGCCGAGAGTGACCTGCAGGAAGTATTCCATCCTTCGACCCTCCTTTCAGCTCATGGGTACCATGAAGTCCAGTAACTCAACGGCGTCCACATATGGGGTTGCGTCTGCGAAAAAACCGTCCATCAGACCGGCTGTGCAATATTCCGGCATCGCATATCCCTTGATGCGCCAAGCATCAAGAATGAGCCGAGTGGCTGCCGAACCTTGTCTCAGGTACTGTACAAGTCCCTTAAGACGCGAGTGGGTGTTCACCCAAGGCTTATCCCGCTGCAGGGGGAGCAGCAGCCTGTCTCTGAAGCTCCTCCAGTCCCCAATGTGGCCGGGTTTCCCCGGCAATACAGAGTAGGGCCGGCAGGTTAACCTCTTCCCGTCCTGGGCCATAAACTCTCTTTTGCGCAGCAACTCAACCGGCACCATAGGGCCTCCGCTGAAGATCTGCCAGTCTAGTGCAGCCCCTTCCATGTTCCGTCTCTGCAATTCCTTCTTGGCGTTGCGGCAGAGTTCCTCGGCTAAAGCATAGGCGCGGGAAAAGGGATAGTGGCTCTTGACCAGCGCGACTCCAGCACATGCATACCGGGAGCCGTCTTCCGAAAAGGACTTGAGACAGGTGACCGCGAGATCCAGGGCAATCCTGCCGTCGCAGACAAAAGTCATGTCGTCACCACCATATACAAGTGGTCTGATAGGGAGGAAGAGGTTGCCCTTGTTGGGATCAGAAGCAAGGGAGAGGCCTGAGGCAACAGTTCGTTCCTTAGAATCCAAGTCCTGAATGCACTTACTTACTGCTGCTCGGATTGCACGTTCTCCAGCTTTCTTCACATCATCGGAGAACTCCCGAATGCGCTTCAGATGAGCCTGGTTACTTCCAGAGGCAGTGTCACACAGGATGCTTTGCAGCTGTTTTCCGATCCCGTTGCCATCGAGGTGCACTACCCCTATGTAGCTCTTTTTACCCCGACTGCGTCCGAGATCATCCAGCTCGCTCGGCAGGTCATAGCCCACAGGGATGTTTTCTTTCAGAAATCCCCTCAGGTGGTCTTTCGCCTGAAGGCAATTCCTGAATTTTGCCAGGGCGGTGGGACCAAGCAATCGGTTCTTGCTGGTATCAAAGAATAGCGCGGGTTCTTCGGTACCACTGGCGCACATTTGAGTAACCCCCCAACCGAGGAGCGGACTCCCAGAGATCCTGTTCGTCTTAGAATCGACAAGCCCCTGGATGGCCTGCAAGAGTTCCTGACCAAGCACAATGGATTCCGAGGAGACCTTGTGGTGAAAGCATGCCACCGCCAGTCCTGGGGCTTCCTCCAGCAATCTCCGTGAATATGTTGCGGCCAGCTTCTTTGCCGTTTCAAGATCTGAGACCAGAAAAATCGCATTGCCGCCGGCGCTGTAGATCAGCTCCAACTGAAAGGGAGCTCCCTCCAGCATCCCTGGAGACATAGGAAATTCGCCGCTTGAAGGATTAACCTTCAGCCCGCCCAGTTCGCGCGCGGCCTCCAGTGGCCAGGTTGTCAGCGCCCGGTTTACCAAGAACGAGGCACCGATGTTATCCGCCAGTCGGTTTGAGCCAAAAAGATAGTCTTGGATACCAAGTGCATCAAAGATCGTTATCACCATGGAACGTCTCCCCCTGATGAATCTGCACGTCTTCATGTCTCCAACTGCTGTACCCAGGATTCCACACTTTCAATGAAACTCTTCTCGCTCCTGATGTCGTTCTTCCCGAAAACTCTTATGGTTCCATACCCCGCCCATCCCTGGTTGAGCTGTTTCTCAATGTGGCGAGGATTCTCAGACAGACAGACCACGGCAGCCCTCGCATGATCACCGCCCAACTGGTTGGCCCGCAGGCGCACCTCAAAAAGCTTATGCTTGCCAAGGCGTGAAGTATCATCAACAGTACAGGAGAAGATAAAAGGGGTATGACCCCGCATGGCGCAAACATCCACCTCAGGTTTCTCTTCGGAGTTGGGAATCTGAAAGACAAAACTGTCGTGAACCTCATGAAAGAGTCCTGATCTCAACAGACTTTTCGCCACCCACGGTTCCAGCCAGGTTCCTTCCAGAAATTTGAGCAGATCTATGCGGTCCTTTTGGCGGTCTTCATGTCCTGATGCTTTAGGTGAGCCGCGAAGGATCTCTCCCAGACTATCAAGAGTGTCCGCAGTGGGAAAGGGTAACGTCAAGCCTAGTTCCCCCAGCCATCTTGTCAGAGCAAAGCTGCAAAATTTTGTTTTGTCCTTAAGGTTGGGCTCGATTAGGTAGCTTATGTCGCCCTTCGCATTGACGGTCCCGAACTCGGGGATCTCTACGCATACCTTGTCTGCGTGACAAGGAGGAATAAGCCCCTTGTACGACTTCATACCGTGCTTTAGTACGAAGCCGTGAATCTTCTCTGCCACTGTCGAGCAGTTATCGTTCTGATGCAGATCCTTCGTGCGCTGATGAACGATTCGGTGCATTCGAATCATCTCGGTGAGTGACACCTCAGGAACGATGTAGTCATTTTGAGCTGGCGATATAGAGAAAGACTCGCCGCCATCAAACCACAAGCGCCCATCAGGTGAAAGGTAGACGCCCCAGTGAGCACAGTCTCTCCCGGTGAGAGTCCTCCATTTGTCATGGCTGTGAACGGCCATGGCCTTCGTCCCTGCAGTGTAGAACAGCCACACGTTACCCGCGTCTTTCATAAGAGATGCCGTCTTGTTCTGGATATCCAGGGAGTTTGCCTCCTCACAGGTTTCCATCCGTGCAACCTGACCACCCAGCAGTTCACCCAGACAATCCATGACTTCCTTCACTTTCGCAGTCCCTAGAAGCAGGATCGTATTGGGTTCCAACGCGCGAGCGGCAACGAAAAGCGGTAAGGGATTGGACCCAACAAGAAAAAGTGCCTTATCAGGCAAGGGTTCTTTCCCGGAACCGGAGAAGCAATGGTTGACATAATCATGAACATTCATCAGAAGATCCCCTTCGAGATTACTTGTGTGTATAAGAAGAGACGGTACTCACCCTTCAATCCTGATCGGCTTTCTTAGAAAGCCATTCATCCCGTGCCGATCCGATATCGCCCTAGCCCGAAGCTGGTGCCTTTGCCCAGGTTGACCCAGGAGCCCAGTACCAGCAACGGCAGGAATTCCGTCAGGTCTCCTTCGTAGGTGAGTTCACCGACCAGGCCGCCCAGTTTCATGCGCTTGTCCTGCCGTTTCGAGTACCGTTCCCAGTCGTACCAGAGGGTGCTGCGCTCGGTAAGGCGGACCGTTTCCGCAACATCGAGGAGGGGGCCGACAGGAAAGTCAGCCTCCTGGCCGCAATGAAAGGAAACCAGGTTGCCAAGCCGCCGCAGCAGGTTCCTCGCCAGGATATAGAACTGCGGATCAGTGCACAGGTCCCCGTCGACCACCAGGCGCAGCGGGGTCAGGAATCGAAGCCGCACGGCCTGGCGAGAGAGCTGCGCGCTGAGGTTTTGCGCTTCCCGCAACCCCAGGAATTCCCGGGGCATGGTCAGTACGCCGTCCTGGTAGAGGGTCTCGGCTGAGTATATATCCGGACTTATCGGGTCAGCGTCGTCGTCCTCGGGTGTGAAATCCCCCCTGCCCCCCTTTGACAAAGGGGGATTGACGTTGTGGTCCTTCGACAAAGTGGGAATGAGAGTATGGTCCTTTGGCAAAGGGGGGATACCGGGATGGGGCGGTGCCAACCGAGGGATCATGGATTGGTCGCACGCTGCACCAGGAAGACGCGCTTCGTCTGCCAGACCGAGGTTATGGACCTGCAGCAGCTCGAAGGTGCCCCGCCCTTTGCCGATGCCGAGCTCGCCCATGCGCTGGAAGGCGTACACGAAATAGGGCAGGAAATCGCAGGCGTGCCCCACCAGGGTGATCCCGAAGGAAAAGATCGTTCCCGCTTCCTGGATTCCCGAGCTGCCGGTCTCCAGGTTCAGCACAAAAGGGTGAGGCGCCGTCGCATACCGCCGGTGCTGCTCAGGGCCTTCGGGCGCGGGAGTCTCGAAGGTATAGCTGTAGATGCAGGAAGTCCGCAGGAGGCAGGTCCGGCATTCCTGACGCCGCAGGGCGCAGGCGCTCCGGCGCAAGGCCATGCCGAAGGCGCCGCGCAGGGTGCTTCCCAAATAGGCCGGAAGTTCGATGCGCCGGGTGGCCGTGACTTCCACCCGCAAGCGCAAACATCGAAATGGACTCAACTGGTCGAAAAGGCTCATCTTCACAGGCGATCGAGGAATGGATTCGAGGTATTTTGGTCAACCGAACAACGATAACGATACCGACATCCGAGCGATCAGCAGCGACCGGGAAGCGCGGCCGTGCCAACCGACACCGGCTGCGAGACTTTGTTCCCGGCCCTCAAATCCACAATACGGCTCCAATCGGAAAAATTATAAAAGGCGGCGAAAAAATCCTGCCCGTTCGGGGTATGCGGCTGAGCCGCCTTCATGACCGTCGTTATGCCGATGTTTGCCAGCAGATTAAAAAAGTCTGTTTATCAGTATGGTTATGGAAAAATGTTGCCGGTTCGCAGGAAACAATAGCAGTGTTCTCCGGACCGTTTCGGGCCACCTATACCACAATGCTCACCAGCGTGCCAGCGGTTTTCTGAACAAGTTCGGGCAAAAGAAGGCTGGACCCGACGATCGGCAGGTGATAGAAGGGTTGCACCAGTCAGTTCCTGCAACCCTCTGAGCTTGGGATGCCGCCATGGAACGCGCCCTCATTCTGCTTTTCAATCACCACCTGACACCGGACCAGGAACAGGACGCCCGGCGGAAGCTCGGCATTGCAAAGGTGGTCGAGCCGCCCAAAGCACTGCGGGAGCTCTGGGCCAACGTGCCGCCGGAGCTGCTCAAGCTCAGCGTCTACCTTGACCCCTTGAAAGAATGGCTGGCAGCCCATGCCCTCCCGGGCGACTACGTGCTCATCCAGGGCGATTTCGGCGCCGCTTACCTGATGGTCAATTTTGCCCTGGAATGCGGCCTGGTGCCCGTCTATTCCACCACGGAGCGGCAGGCGACCGAGGAGCCTCAGCCGGACGGTTCCATCAAGCTGAGCCACCGCTTCCTGCATAAACGGTTTCGAACATATGGCGGATAAACAGGGTAAGGTACAACCGTAGCTTATTCCATGAGGAGCGAAGCAATGCGCAGAGTTTTCATAAGCTGTTTGGGAATCGGCAGCAAGAAGGGCGAGGACCGTTTCGAGTATGACCCTGCCCGTTACTACCTCACGGAAGGTGAACCTTCTACGCTAACTCCATTTGTTCAGGCAGCTGAACTGCAATTGCTCGGTGCAGGAAGTTTTGACAAGGTCGTTATTGTAACCACGGAGAAAGCAAGAGGGCTTCATTTTACTCAGCTTGAAACAGAGACTAGGGCTCTCGGTCTGCGGACGGATCTCATTTGCGCTGTAGTCGCCGAAGACATGAGCTCGAAGGGCCAATGGGCCTGGTTCGAGACCATCCTCGAACAAATCCAGCCTGGCGACCATTTGACCGTGGATCTGACTCACGGATACCGGGCCATCCCGATCATCTTCTCGACAGCCATTCATTTTCTGCAAAGGTCCAGAGGTGTGTTCCTCGAACATGTGTTCTACGGTGCCTACGATAAGAATCGCGACATGAGCCCGATCATTGACATGAAGGACTTCTACATCATCAACGAATGGGCCGAGGGAGTGAGCCGTCTCATTGAAGATGCCGATGCCCGGAAAATCGCTGATATGGTAGCGAGGGTACCGGCCTTTCAGGTCGAAGACCTTAAGGATGACACCCTGGCCAAGGCAGCGACCGATCTCACTAATCGAGTCCGAAATGTTGACATGCATAACGTCACGAAATCCGCCCAGAGTTTGATTAAGCTGGTGGCCAGGAAGAAACCGGTCAACTCACTGGTTGGCGGCGTCCTTCTGCAGCTCATTGCTGAAAAGTACGGCACGCTGACCACCAGCGACGAGGTGTCTGGAAGATATGATCGGTGGTATTTTGCGAGACAACTCGCCTACATCAAACTGTTGCTCGAACATAAGCTCCACATGCAGGCATTCACCGTCATGCGCGAGGTGATTGGATCGATCGGGCTGATCGCGGTCGAAAATGCCAGGACCGACAGTGCCAACGGGCGCCGCCAACGGAGCAAGGCCGATATTTTTGTCAATATGCTCCAATATGAAGAGAAGAAATGGCAATTCACTGGGGACCACCAGAGGATGATGAACGATCTCCTCCCTTTCTATGGGCGACTGAAAGAATGCGGGATCGAGATGCTCTTGAGGAGCTTTCTGAAGGAACTTCTGGATTATCGTAACGGCTTTGACCATGGATGGACCAAAAAGCCACAGGCGGCCACCGATCTTTTTGCTCAAGGCCAGAGATTTTACCAGGGCCTTTCTGAAGCCATTTTCAATCTTGAGGTTTGCGGCATCTTGCCGAACTGAAGACACTCGCTAAAGAGAACACTCAGATCGTTGACTGCCATTAGGAATGAGAAGGAGTCTCAATGGGCTCTCCGCCGTGGAGTTCCACCAGCTCTTCCAGAGAAAGCCTTCCTTTGACAACACCCCGATAGGCTTCAGTGGCCGAGCCCGCCACCGGCTGAATGACATTGCTTCTCGCCGTGCGGTGCCCCTTGCCCCGCTTGCCCGGTAAGTGTTTCATCCCGGATTTGATCTTTCTCGAAGTCATGTTTGTTCCTCTGGTCGATCCACACGCGGTTGAGACCCAATTCAGAACTCGCCCAGCGGCCAGGCCATAACTCCGGGACTTAACGGCAATTTCGCGTCTCCAGGGTGGACGACATAGCCCTTCTGCACCCGCGCCCCGAGGTCCCTCCGGAACGCTTCAATGCCGCTGGCCATCGCGGCCCTTGGGGTTGTCGACAGTTTCACTTCGATGGGTATCAGGGCAATCCCGGTGTCCATCACCAGGTCCACCTCCGTTCCCGCCGTGGTTCGCCAGAAATAAAGGGATGGTTCCTGCGCCCGGTGCGTGAGCGTGCGAATCACTTCATTGACGACCGCAGTTTCCATTATCGCGCCGCCCATGGGACCGGCCGCGGCATGAGCGGGATCCTTCAACCCCACCAGATAGCAGAGCGTACCCACATCCGCAAAGTAGACTTTCGGGGTCTTCACGAGACGCTTCCCGACATTTGTGTGGTACGGGCGCAGTACCGTAATCTGATAGGTTGCCTCCAGCACCGAAAGCCATGCCCGCACCGTGTTGACCGCCACGCCCAGATCTCGAGCCAGATCGGAAGTATTCAAGAGCTGGGCGCTCCGTGCCGCCAGCGCCCGCAGAAAAGACTGGAATTGACTGAGATCGCCAACCTGCCGGATGGTTCTGATGTCACGTTCGAGGTAGGTCTGAACATAGCTGGCATGCCAAAGGCCGGGATCGCGCCCGGGGTTCGCGACCGGCTCGGGGTATCCTCCCCGCAGGAAACACTGCCAGAGCTCCGCATAAGCGATCCCACCAGGGCTGGCTCGGATTCCTTCCTCCCAGGGCAGTGGCGCCTGGGGTTCTCCTAAAATTTCTCTCAAGCTCAGCGGCAGTAGCCTCAGGATGGCGGCACGTCCGGCGAGCGACTCGGTTACTCCCTGCGCCAGCAGAAGGTTCTGTGAACCGGTAAGAATGAACTGGCCCGGGCGGTCTCGTTCAGCATCAACCCGTTCTTTGAGGTAGGGAAGCAACCCCGGCGCATACTGGATCTCGTCAAAAATTGCGGGGGCCGGGTGGAATTCCAAGAACCCTCTGGGATCGTTTCTTGCCGCTGCCTGCACATCAGGCAGATCCATCGACACATAGCGATGAGTTTCCCCGAAAAGATGACGCAAGAGGGTGGTCTTTCCGGACTGGCGCGGTCCCGTCAGCATCACCACGGGAAATTCGGCTGCCGCCCGACAAATGAAAGGCTCAATGGATCGCTGAAGGTACCTCACCCGGAAGTCTCCTCTCTCAGGTCTTCGGAAAGCCCTGGCAACAACGATTCGTGTAATTATGCATTCAGAATGAAAAATTGCAAGCTCACTCTGGCGTGGTTGGAAGTTGTTCGTTCGTTTCCTCCCTGCTTCGAATCGAGCGTCCTGCGCTCTTTGTGATCGCACGCGGCCTGCCATGCCCCAACCCTTCCTGTAAATTTCCATTTCGTGGCCGTATCTCTTTTGCGTAAGGGCTGAAAGGCTTTCAGTCCGCCACCCGCCAACGCCAAATTGCAGGAGAACGGTTATGGAAACCGCAGGCGCCCGCATCATCCAGCATCCGGCATCCATCCAGAACCAGGATGCCGTCTCCCCCGGGGAACCGGCCGACCGGACCGCGCCCGACCTCGTCGCCCGCTCGCCCGAAGCGCCTCCCGAACCAGCCACCCAATCAGCTGTTGACGCGCGGCAGTCTGATTTTCTCACCGCCCTGGCCGAGCTCGGCGTCAACGAAGAGCGCCTGCGGGCGGAACGGACCCGCCTGCTGGGGGAAATCTCGGCCCTTCGCGCCGAGAATCGGTGGGAAGACATCGTCGCCCTCTGCCATCCGCTCGAAGAAAAGGTTCCGGAACTGGACGCGGTCGGTTTGGCAGGGCCCCTTCGCGCCGAAGCCGCCTTCGCCCTCGGCCACCTGGGCCGCTACGACGAAGCCCTCGATCTCTACCGCCGCTGCGTGGCCGACCAGCCCGACCATTTCCACTACCACGCCGGACTGGCCTATACCGCCTACGACAGCCTCTACGCGGCCAAGGGCCGGCAGCTCATGCTCCATCCCGCCGAACGCAAGGCGCGTATCGAACTGGCGCATCGCCATTTCGCCGCCGCGCAGGCGCTCCGCCCGCAGCAGGTCACCAATTACTACCGGCAGGGGATGCTGTTCAAGAAGCTCCAGGGGAAGTGGGAGGAAGCCCTGCCGCTCTTCGAAACGGCCATTCGCAACTGGCGGGCCTACAGCCCGGAACAGCAGAAGGCCCGCCACCAGGAACGAAAGAACTACGTGAAGGCCCTCTACCAGGCGGCCTCCTGTCTGCTCGAAGCCCGGCGGCCCGCCCAGGCGCTCGAGACCCTCCTGGAATGCCTGCGGGAAGATGAGGAATCGGAGCATTTCTCGGCGGTTCACAAGTACTTCGCCCTGGGCAAAGTCCACTTTGAAATGGGTGACCTCAGTCTCGCCCTCCACGCCCTCGAGTTCGCCGCCGGCCGGGCCAACCCGGACGACGATGACTTTGTCTTCGAACTCCTGGCCCGCATCCACCTGGTCCAGGGAACCGTCGACAAAGCCTGGGAAGCCGTGAATCGCGTTCCCTTCAAACGCCGGCGGCCCTATCTGCGGTGGACCGAAGCCGACGTCCTCATTGCCCGCGGCGAATGGGATCGAGCTCGAAAAGTCCTGATGGAAGCGGCGGAACGGGATCGGCGCGGGCGTCACAAAGCCCTCCTCCGCCTCGCCCGCCTGGAATTCCGCCAGGACCGCTTCGAACCATGCCTCCAGTGGGCCTTCGAGGCGGATCGGTTCTTCCGCAGCCAGTTCCAGAATCCCTGCGGGGATGCCCTTTTCTGGCAGGCGGCGGCCCTGCTGCGGCTGGGCCGAACGGCCGAGGCGCAGCTCAGGGCCCGGGAACTCGGGGACTGCCTGCCCCATTATCCCCATCTCGCCAAACTGCGGCAGCTCATTGAACGGTGAAGCGGTAAAACGGTGAATCGGTAAAACGGTGAATCGGGGGAACGGGGGAACGGGGGAACGGTGGGGCGGGGAAGGCTTGTGTCCTGTACTTCACCCTTCACCTTGTCGTAAGGAGGAAACCATCTCCATGCAAGCGGCTGAGAATCGACTGAAGAGCGGTTCCCTTGACTATGCGCTGCTGCTCCAGCGGCTGGAAAAGCGGCTGCTCACCGGGGATGATCCCGAGGAAGCCATCCGGATTCTCAAGCGTGAGGCGGTCTGGAAAGAGCTGCCGGACGAACCGGCGCTCGACTGGGCAAGGTTGGCCCAGGCGGCGGGCCTGCCCGAGCTCAGCCTGGCGGTCCTGTCGCTGGTCACGGCTCGCAGCCCGCAATGTGTCCGGGCCTGGCAGGCGAGGGTGGAGCTGCTCGAGATCCTCGGGCGGCGGGAGGCTCCGAATCCCAGGGCAGGTCCCGGTGTGCCGGAGCGGGCCGACTCGGATCTCTCCCCGGAGGTGGATGATGAGCCAGCCACAGCCCCGAACCAACCGGACCCGGCCCCCTGGGATAATCCTCTTGAACCAGCGACACCAGGCAGTGAGGTTCCCACGACCCCGAGCGGTACGATTCCCCCCTTGAGGGGGGATGAAGGGGGGTGTAATCATTCGAGCACACTGGCAAAACACCCTCCTGCCCTTTTCAATGGGAAAATTGAATCGGTTCATTCACCCCTATCGGACTCCTGGGACCCGGGAGTCGATGCACCATTCACCCTCATGCGCTCCCGCGAGGCGGGGCTGGAACGTTTTCTCGAGCTCTTTCGCGGTCGCGAGGAGTGCTTCGCGCGTCAATGGGCGGACCGTAAGGCGGGCACTCAGGGGTATGTGCCGGTCCGGCGTCCCATGACCACCGAGGATGTCCTCGATCATCTCCGCGGCCATCGCACCTACGGGATCTACCTGCTGCAGCAGGACAGCCGGGTGCGGCTGGGGGTGATCGATGCGGACCTGGTTTCCCGTTTCCGCACCGGGGCGGTTGGGGCGGCCGAAAAGGACCTGGTCAGGAGGGAAAATCGCTATCTTCTCTCCCGCCTGGCCGAACTCAGCAGCGAGCAGGGGCTTCCCTGCCTGATCGAGTTCAGCGGTGGGAAAGGGTTTCACTTCTGGTACCTGTTCGAGGGGCCGGTGGCTGCCCCTCTGGCCCGGCAGGCGCTGCAGGGGCTCGCCAAACGGCTGGCTCCCGACTTGAGCTGTTTCAGCCTGGAAGTCTTTCCCAAGCAGGACCAGCTGGCGGGCAAGGGCCTCGGCAATCTGGTCAAACTCCCGCTGGGGGTCCATCGCATGACCGGCCGACCGTCCCATTTCCTTCATCTTTCGGATCGTTCCCCGTGGGAACAGCTCAAGGTCCTCGACCGGGTGCGGCTGATCAAAAGCGAAGCCCTGCACCGGGTGCAGGGGGGAGGGCCGAAGGGCGAACTCCTGGTCCATCCCCGCCAGGAACAGTGGGCCAAAGATTATCCGGAACTGGCGCTGCTCTGCGACCGCTGCCCGGCCCTGGGGCAAATTGTGGTGAGCTGCCGGGAAGCGCGAACGCTTTCGGTCCGCGAGGAGAAGGTGCTGCTGGGCACCCTTGGATTCCTGCCGCGGGCCAGAACCCTCCTGCACCATCTCCTGCAGAACCTGCCGGACTACAACCCCCATCTCGTCGACTACCGGCTGTCGCGCCTCCGGGGTAAACCCCTCGGCTGCCGGCGCATCCACGGCCTGCTCGAACTGACCATCGATCAGTGTGCCTTCCCCGCCGGTGCCGCCTACAACCATCCGCTGCTCCATTGGCCGGGCTGGGCGGAGGGCCTGGCCGACAGCCGGGCCGAACGGCCCGGCAACCTCCGGGACGCACTTGTCCGCCTCCGCGAAGCCATGAGCATCGTCGACCGGATGCTCGCCCCCAGGTCGACCTCCTGAACGCGAAGGAGCAGCGACTATGGAACGGACCTACATCCTCGAACCCGGAACCACCCTGCGCAAAGCCGGCCACTGCCTGGCGGTGACCCGCGGCCCCGAGACGATCGCCGAGATTCCCCTGGAAGGATTGCAGCAGCTGACCCTCGTCGGCTACACGTCACTAACCGGGGCTGTCCTGGACGTACTCATCCGGCGACGCATCGAAACGGTGCTGCTCAGCCCTCACGGCGGCTTCCGTGCCCGCCTCATGGTGGACGAACACAAACACGTGGAACGACGGCGAGGCCAGTACCTGCGGTTGAGCGATCCCGCCGAGGCCCTCAACACTGCTCGAGTCATCGTCCAGGGCAAGCTGCGCAACTCGGCCCGTTTCCTGGCGCGCCGGGGCAGCCGCCACGGGCTGAATGAGGTGAACCGGCTGGCGGCCCAGATCAAAGGCCTGGCCGACCTGGTCGAACGACAGGAGGATATGGAAACGGTGCGAGGGGTGGAAGGTCGAGCTTCGAACGTTTACTTCGAGGCCTTTCCCCAGCTGCTCCGAGTGCCGGGGTTCGACTTTCGGGGACGTAACCGGCGGCCTCCCCTCGACCCGGTCAATGCGCTGCTCTCGTTCGTCTACACGCTGCTCACCCTCGAAGTCCTGACCTCCATCAAGGTCGTGGGTCTGGACCCCTACCTGGGCTGTTTGCACTCGGTGGAATACGGGCGACCGTCCCTGGCCTGCGACCTGGTCGAGGAGTGGCGATCCTTTCTGGGCGATCGCCTGGTGCTGGCCCTCATCAACCGCAAGGTGATCCAGCCGGATGACTTCGTCTATCGTCCGACTGTCTGCCCCGACGCCGTCGATGAGGCAGAATTGAAGGAGCGCCGCCCGGTCGAAATGAAACCCAAGATCGGCAGGGCCTTCCTGGAAGCCTACGAGAAATGGATGACCACCCGCATCACCCTCCCCGGCAGTCGCGAAAAGACCGATTATCGCGGCCTGGTGCGGCGGCAGGTCAGGCAGTTTGGTCATTATCTGGTAGGCGACCGGGACCGCTACCAACCCTTTCTCTGGTCGGAGGTAACGTGACGCCTCGCGCCCGTCCAGGCAAGGCTGATTCGAGGAGGAAATCCCGGCCGTGTTTTACATCGTAGCGTTTGACATCAGCGACGACCGCATCCGCTACCGCGTGGCAAAACTGCTCAAGTCCTACGGCTACCGCGTGCAGAAGTCCGTCTTCGAGTGCCCCGATCTCACCGAGAAGAAGTTCTTGACCATGAAGGACCGACTTGAACGGCTGATCGATTTCACCACCGACAGTGTGCGCTACTACCGGCAATGCCGCGGCTGCCTCAACGAATTCGAATTCTCGGGAGTGGGAGAGGAGCCCGAAGTGAGCAAGTTTGGGGTTGTTTGAGGGCTGAACGCTTGCACCGGGCCGTTCCGTCCGGGCACAGGCAGAGCTGCCCGCCCACCTCCGGCCGGTGCCGACCAAATCGGGTAACCATTCGATATGATTCACGATGACTTCAACCGGTGGGCGGACCACGCTGGATGCTTGCCAGTCAACGTTTCAGCACGAATTTCCGTGCCCCTTTTGACCCCATTTTCATCTCGGGACCCCAATTTCAGGGGATATGGGCGGGATGGCCGGTCCAAACGCTTGCCTCGCGCCGCAAAATCGTGTAAGAGCCGGAAGGACTGCCCCGATTCGAGGGGATTGCGACGTAATTACAAGCAGTTAACTGTAAGCTACTGATTTTGGCCGGAAGGACTGCCCCGATTCGAGGGGATTGCGACTTCAAACACCACTGTAATGCTCTTAACGGCCTTGCGCCGGAAGGACTGCCCCGATTCGAGGGGATTGCGACCAGGGTGAGCCTTGGCAAAAGCCTTGTCATCGAATGAGCCGGAAGGACTGCCCCGATTCGAGGGGATTGCGACTTGTAGAAGTCATCATGGCAACCGGCGCAATGCTTCTGCCGGAAGGACTGCCCCGATTCGAGGGGATTGCGACTTGCGCCACACCATTTTGGCGTCAGACAAAGACCAGCAGCCGGAAGGACTGCCCCGATTCGAGGGGATTGCGACTTGGCCAACATTCTTGAGCTCGACTTTTTTCCATGTGCCGGAAGGACTGCCCCGATTCGAGGGGATTGCGACCTTCGGCGAGGCCTGGCATATAGCGATGGAGACGTTGCCGGAAGGACTGCCCCGATTCGAGGGGATTGCGACTTTCAGGCTCACATCGTTACCCGTCAATAGCAGGTTCGCCGGAAGGACTGCCCCGATTCGAGGGGATTGCGACTCTTCCTCGGTTTGAACTTCATTACATAGGGACTCCGCCGGAAGGACTGCCCCGATTCGAGGGGATTGCGACATGGTCTCAATCCTTCCCGGAGCCTCGCTCCGTTGGGCCGGAAGGACTGCCCCGATTCGAGGGGATTGCGACCTCAATTCTACCCAGTACATACCGCTCTCGTGTTGAGCCGGAAGGACTGCCCCGATTCGAGGGGATTGCGACAAATTGATTCTGAGTGTAGACACGCAAACCAATTGAGCCGGAAGGACTGCCCCGATTCGAGGGGATTGCGACCTCATCCTCGCAAAAATGGACGAGAGCCTCACCATTGCCGGAAGGACTGCCCCGATTCGAGGGGATTGCGACGAGTAGCCGAACTGAAGCAACGTCTCCATCGCTATGGCCGGAAGGACTGCCCCGATTCGAGGGGATTGCGACTGAAAAAGCGTGCTGTAGTATTCCTCATCGCTCTTAAGCCGGAAGGACTGCCCCGATTCGAGGGGATTGCGACAAAGACCCTGTGACCGAAGATGAGATAGTCAAGCAGGGCCGGAAGGACTGCCCCGATTCGAGGGGATTGCGACTATAATGGCTGAGGCAATCTCGATTCCCAAATCTCGGGCCGGAAGGACTGCCCCGATTCGAGGGGATTGCGACACAAGGGGCGTGCTCGCAACACGCCCCGCTCCGGTTGCCGGAAGGACTGCCCCGATTCGAGGGGATTGCGACAGCTTCGTGTCGTTCTTCAGCCTGCCAAGCCATGATTGCCGGAAGGACTGCCCCGATTCGAGGGGATTGCGACACGATTTGCTCCATAGGACTCGCCTTTTTAATCGCTGCCGGAAGGACTGCCCCGATTCGAGGGGATTGCGACTGCCGTTAGAGAGACCACCTTGTTGAAGGCTTCATTGCCGGAAGGACTGCCCCGATTCGAGGGGATTGCGACTGAAATGCTTCCGTTGTCATGTCGCAAAGCGCGTCATAGCCGGAAGGACTGCCCCGATTCGAGGGGATTGCGACCAGCGTATCGGGTACGTCCTCGGGATGCTCGTCATGTGCCGGAAGGACTGCCCCGATTCGAGGGGATTGCGACAAATTCAGGAAAAGCGCAATAAAATCAAGCGTTTAGGCCGGAAGGACTGCCCCGATTCGAGGGGATTGCGACACTTCCGCCAAAATTGACAGGAAGTTTTCAACCAGCCGGAAGGACTGCCCCGATTCGAGGGGATTGCGACTGCCCATTCTTCAGCTTCCTTGTAGTTATTGAATGGCCGGAAGGACTGCCCCGATTCGAGGGGATTGCGACTATTGGTTCATGAACTTGGACGACTTGGAAAATACGCCGGAAGGACTGCCCCGATTCGAGGGGATTGCGACTTGGTCAAGGCTAGAACCAGCCATAAAGAGCGCGAGCCGGAAGGACTGCCCCGATTCGAGGGGATTGCGACAAGACAATCCCAACCGTCAGGAAGAGGTTCGACATATTGCCGGAAGGACTGCCCCGATTCGAGGGGATTGCGACAGGGATGCTCTCAGGTGCCTTAGGAGCCTCAGGGAGCCGGAAGGACTGCCCCGATTCGAGGGGATTGCGACGCTAATCTCCGTTTGTTTGGGTAAAAGAAAACATCCGCCGGAAGGACTGCCCCGATTCGAGGGGATTGCGACTGGCTACCTTGGAACCGTAAACAACGGCAATGGTTCCGCCGGAAGGACTGCCCCGATTCGAGGGGATTGCGACGTCTTAACGACATCCGATCTTCCATCAATATCAATGCCGGAAGGACTGCCCCGATTCGAGGGGATTGCGACAGACTGACATAACTTTCTCCTTTTTACTAAATTTTTGCCGGAAGGACTGCCCCGATTCGAGGGGATTGCGACGATTTCCATATCCGATTTCTATATAATTTCTCATATGCCGGAAGGACTGCCCCGATTCGAGGGGATTGCGACATCACATTTGATCAGATATGTATTGTTGCCATCCTTCGCCGGAAGGACTGCCCCGATTCGAGGGGATTGCGACCCTCATTTCCACAAATCTCGCAAATGTATCCATCTTTTGCCGGAAGGACTGCCCCGATTCGAGGGGATTGCGACATATGCATGTGGTCAATCCAGAAGCAGATAAGTTCAGCCGGAAGGACTGCCCCGATTCGAGGGGATTGCGACGTACCAATTGCCCTCGCCCACGCGATAGCTGAATTTAGGCCGGAAGGACTGCCCCGATTCGAGGGGATTGCGACTGATTGTGTCTATTGTGTTCGTCAATCAGGAAATCCAGCCGGAAGGACTGCCCCGATTCGAGGGGATTGCGACATTTCTCTCCTTCTTCTTAAGGATTCTCAAAGCTGCCGGAAGGACTGCCCCGATTCGAGGGGATTGAGACTCTCTGCCGGGGTTTCACTTGGTTCCGCCGCTGGCTGCCGGAAGAACGGCCCCGATTCGAGGGGATTGCGACAGTCGCACATCGGGAAAGCCCCAACAGAATCATTCTTCCCCTACCCCCACCGTCGATGACGACGGGTGGGCCATTATTCAATGGGAATCAACCGGGAAAGCGATCGTCAGGGTGGCTTCCCTAAACCCCGTCAGCTTCGCGGAGGCTACTGATGCCATTCATCCCATGGCTCATAACCCGAATCTTCTGGATCTGGCTGATTCTCACCCTTTGCAGCGGACCCAGTGATCACAAACCCCAAACCCGAAGGGAGGCGACGGCCCGTCCCCCTGGTCATGGCGAGCACACAACCCCCGCCGACAGCGAACTCAGAGATCGCCTCGGAATCCACGGCAATTCAACTTCCAGACCGGAATACTTCGTCCCAACCAACCCAGACAGAAGAGATCCATATCAGCATTATCCCAAAGGCTCTTGGTAGAACCCTCGTCGCGGCCGCCGCCGCGCAACAGAGATCTGACCGGCTCGAGGCCAGGCTGCGCCAGGATGACGAATTCTCCGGGGTAGTGCTCCAATTGACAATGAACTCGATCATGACCTCGATCAGCGCTGGGCTGCCGAATCGAAAGCTCTATATGCAGCTTTCAAGCAGGGAGAAGCTCGATGCTGGAGGCTGGGAAGAAATCAAGAAGAGTTGTAAGCAGGGGCCGTTATCACCTTCGGGACGACCAGTGCCAGGGAAAAGGCCGGAAGGAGCTCCGGCAGGGTTCAGGGGCGCCTAGCGGAGCAGGATGGTGCCTTCGACCCCGTCGACTACGCGGCCAATGATGGCGGCCTGGGGGACGCCGTGTCCCTGGAGGTCGGCGAGCAGGGCGTGGGCCTGGTCTTCGGGGAGTGCCAGGAGAAGGCCGCCGGAGGTTTGGGCGTCGGCTGCCAGGTCCAGCAGGATGGGGTCGACGGCTTCCGGGCGGAGCACCTGGTGGCTGCAGTAATTGCGATTGGCGTAGCTCCCGGCGGGCACCAGCCCCATCTCGACCAGTTCCCGCGCCTCCGGCAGCAGGGGCACCCGGTCCGTCTCAAGAGCGATGCAGACCCTGCTGGCGGTTGCCATTTCCAGGGCATGACCGAGCAGGCCGAAACCGGTAATATCGGTACAGGCGGTGACCGCATAGGAAGCCATGAGCGCTGCCGCCGGGCCGTTGAGGGTCGCCATGGTGGCGATGGCTGCCCGCTCCGCCGCCTCGGACAGCAGGCCGGCTTTGATGGCCGTGGCGAGCACGCCCGTGCCGATGGGTTTGGTGAGAATGAGGGCATCTCCCGGTTTGGCCCCGGCGTTGGTCAAGACGCGCTCGGGATGCACCAGCCCGGTGACCGACAGGCCATACTTGGGTTCCGCATCCTCAACGCTGTGGCCGCCCACCAGCACCGCTCCGGCGGCGTGGATCTGCTCGAGCCCGCCCCGTAGAATCTCTCCCAGAATGGTCTTGGCCATGGTCTTGAGGGGAAAGCAGACGACGTTCATGGCGGTCAGGGGACGGCCGCCCATGGCGTAGACGTCGCTCAGGGCATTGGCTGCCGCGATCCGCCCGAAATCGTAAGGATCATTGACCACCGGGGTTATGAAGTCGATGGTCTGAACCAGCGCCAGGTCGGCGCTCAAACGGTACACGCCGGCATCGTCGGAGGTCTCGCGACCAACGAGCAGGTTGGGATCGGTTTCGAGAGGAAGCTGCTCCAAAATCTCCGCCAGGTCGCCCGGACCGATCTTGGCCGCTCACCCTGCCGCCCGCACCGTTTTTGCCAGTTCCACGGGAGCCGGTTTCATCACATCACAGTGATCACTTTATCCGCCAGTTGGAGAGCGGTGACGATATCCAGCATATTGGTGGTTTCGCCCACCTGCTTCTTCTCCAACAGCCCGAAATGGTTCAGGCAGGTGCCGCAGACCAGGATGGAGATACCGTTCCGGTCGAGTTCCTGGAGGACCGGCAGGGATTCCGAACCCTCCACGGCCAGCTTGACCCCGCCGTTGAGGAAGATGAGGCGCCACAGATCGGGTCCGAGCTCCTTCATGGTAGCCAGGAAATTGAACATCAGCCTGCTGCCGAGAACATCATCCCCCTTCCCCATGCAATCGTTCCCCACCACCACGGCAATTTTCAGTTCCTGATCCTGCCCGGCATGCGGTTCCGTCACTTCACAGGCCGCTGCCGCTGAATCCCTTACACCCACCACTTCAAAATGGCCATCATTTTCCAGCACCCTCACCTGATAACCCATGCGACCCAGGAACCGGCTGACGTTTTCCCGGGCGGCGGCATTGTCCACCAGCACCCGCAAGCCCGCCCCGGTCCCCTGTGCCACCACTTCCCGCGTCTTCAGAACCGGCCCGGGACAGGCAAGTCCCCGGCAATCCAGTTTGTCTTCGGCCAGTTGCATCCTCGTCCTCCACGCCTGTTTGATAATAGCCCGCAGCCCTCCGTTCGCCAGAAGTGTTCTAAGCGTTTGGCGGCCGTGGATCAAATCGCAAATACCGATAGCTTGCTCCGCTTTGCATCGACATCGCCGATACTACCCCGGCGCGAACCAGGATTGCCTGGTATGGCCCGGGCGGAGGGAGCGGGCGTCAATGGTGCCTCAGTTCAATTCGACACAGACAGTTGGCCACCCTCCTTTCGTCATATCGGCGGAAGCCGGTATCCGGACGATCTGAGAATTCCGGCCGGAAGCATGCCGGAATGGCCCTCGGAGATCATGATCACCTTATTCTGTGGCGCGGCATTTAGAGACGATAATGCGAATTGCCTTCGGAAATAGAAACTTGGTAGACTTCGAACGTTGCGCCTTTGCTGAGTCGGGTCGTCCTCACGCTGAGTCGCGATAAGCCAAACGGCTTACTATGGATCCCTGAAATCGACGGCAGACCATCGGCTATGAAAGAGACCCTGTTACAGCGCTCACTCTGCTATTCCCTCGTCGCTCTTCTTGTCACTCTACTGGCTCTTACCGAGCCCTTGCAGGGTGCGCCGGCGGCGCTGGCCCTCCCCGCCGTGCCGCCAGAGAACGGCGCCCAACAACCGCTGATCGACGTTTCGACCCAAGAGCTGGCGGTGCTCTATCACAACCGGGAGAACCCCATCATCGAACGATTCTCTCTGAAGGGAGAACTTGCCGTGCAATGGGCGGCCGGGACCTCTGATCGCGGCTCGTATGGGAGCTGGGATCTGCCGGCGAATACCCGTTGGCAGGGCCTCGATGTGCGGCGCTGGCGGCTTGGCTTCGACTCCAGGTGGTTCAATTGTCTTAAGGTTTGGGGGGCCATCGACCTCAATCCCCGATGGGACCCGTTCTACAAGGACATCTACGAATTGGCGGCGAGCTATTCCCTGGGCGAAGCATTCGCCCTCGGCGTGGGTAAGATCAAAAGCCAGTATTTTTCGCAGGAGTACAACACGCGCAGTCGCGAACTGGTGGTGTTCGAACAGAGCCTGCTGGTGAATGCGCTGGTGCCGCGGCAGCTCACCGCTGCCTGGCTCAACGGCAAGGCGGGGAAGGGGGTTTATGCGCTGGCTGCCTATGCGGGCGACTATGAAAAGGAGTTCAGCAGGTTTGAGGCGGGTGCCGTGGTTCAGGCGAGTGTGGGGTATGATTTCGCCGCCGTCCTGGAGATGGACCGGGCCCTGGTGAAATTTGACTGGCAGGGCAGCACCAGCGCCACCAACAGCGACGGTCCCGGCAGGTTCAGTAGCGCCTTCTCCCTCAACACTACCTTCCAGAGCGGGCATTTCTACGGCTACACAGATTTGCTCGGCGGCATTGGCCGCGATACCCAGGGCGACGTTTGGGGCGTGACCTTGACACCGACTTATTTTTTGATTCTCAATAAACTGCAGACCGTTCTGCGCTATCAATACGCCCACGGTGACGACAGCGGCCTCACCTTGCAGAACCGCTATGAAGCTCTTGCTCCGGAGATTCAGGACACCAAGGGTGCCGGCAGTGACTACCACGCGGTCTATCTCGGTATCGTGTATTACATCTATCGTCATAATTTCAAGCTGATGACCGGTGTGGAATACAATGACATGACGGGCGGCCAGAAGAGCTTCTCCGGCTGGACCTATCTCGCGGGAGTCGGCCTCGCTTTCTGATGACGATGCCTGCGCCGAAAAGTTGCGAGTTACGGGTTGCGAGTTGCGAGTTACCAGTGGCAGTTGCCTGTCAACTGCGGTCCTTTTCATGTGTCTTCGGGTGTCTCGAAGGGTCATGAGCAACTGCTCGGCATCCGGCAGGGTGTCTGAACCGGATCAATAGCGGGGAAACGAATGGCCGAAGGCCGAAGGCCTGGGACCTTCCCCGGTGCTGGAGGTGGTGTTGGCGGCCGGTGACCAGCGGTCGATTTCCTGTTGGAAGAAAAGGTGGTGATTTTTTGCCAGGATGTCTTCTAAGCGTGCTTTCAGAAGCCAAACAGGTATAATGTTTTCTGACAGGTGAGCCATCGCCGCGGGTGGCTCGTCCCGGGTCTCACCCCCAGGAAGGAGGGTTTTCCTTGAAACCTGCAACCAAAGTTATGTGGGCCATGGCGCTGCTCATTTTCCTGGCCCTGGCCTGCGAGGGAATCGGCACGACCGCCATCGGCAGCATCCTCGAGAAGCCCCGCGATTATGCCGAAAAGAAGGTCACCGTTGCCGGTGAAGTGACGGAAGTATTCAGCTTTTTCGTAATCAAGTATTTCGTCGTTCAGGATCGGACGGGGCAGCTCACCGTCGTATCCGACAAGGCGCTACCCAAGAAAGGCAGCACGGTAAGAGTGACCGGAACGGTCAAGGAAGCCTTTTCGATTGGCGATCAGCAACTGCTCGTGCTGATGGAGGAACCTGGAAAATAGGGACCGGCCCGCGGTGCCTGGCGCATGCCGACAGGTGTGATCGAGGTGGAGTGATCATGGCAGGGAGGATAAGGGTGTGAGGCGAGCTGCGAGGGGTTTGAGATGCGGAGCGCTGGCTGGTGCCTGCTTGCTGGCAATCCTGGGGGCAGCGCCGCTGGGTGGCCAGGACAATGCCACCGCCCCGACGGCGAAGGGCTCATCGACTGGAACCGAGGCGGTGCCGCTGCCTGATCCTGTGCTCCTGGCCCCGGCCTCGCCGGGAAAGCCGGAAGAGCGCCCGGCCGACCCGTTCCTTGCCCGTGAAAAGGTCAAGGACGCGCTTCTCAAGCCGGACTTTTCCTATAATGAGAACAAGCTGGTCGATCCGTTTGTCAGCTTCCTGGCCCCGGCTGGAGCTCCGACTACCCGGCTGCCACTCAGCGAAGAAGACCTCGATCTGCCGCCGGAACCGAAACGGCCGCTCACGCCCCTCCAGAAAATGAATCTCGGGGAGATTGAAAAAGGCCTCAAGGCGATTGTCTGGGGCGAATTCGGGCGCAAGGCCATGGTCGAAGATTCGGCCGGACGAGGGTATATCGTGGGCGTCGGCACGCCGGTCGGGGAGAAAGAGGGGATCATTACCGATATTTTCAACGACAGCCTCGTGGTTCAACAGCAGGTCTGGGACAGCAGGCTGAAACGGATGATGCCTCAGAACTCGGTCGTGAAGCTCAAAAAGCAACCTCCGCCAAAGTAGGATTACTTTCCGCGCAGCAGGGACACCACCAGCATGAGCGCGCCAACGGTAATCGCGCTGTCGGCGACGTTGAACGCGGGCCAGTGGTAGGCGCCCACATAGCAGTCCAGAAAGTCAATCACTTCCCCGCCGAATCGCAGGCGGTCGACGAGGTTCCCCAGCGCCCCGCCGACGATCAGGGCGTAGGACGTCCGGGTCCAGCGGTCTTCCGGGCGCAGTTTGCGGTAGGCGAACAGCAGGACGATGACGATAAAAACCGTCAATCCCATGAACAGGCCCTGGCGGAGGGCGGAGTCGGCTCCCGCAAAAATGCTGAAAGCCCCGCCCGGGTTCCTCACGTGCACCAGGTTGAAAAACCCCGGAATGATTTCAAGGCTCGAATGCAGCGGCAAATACTGGAGGATCAGAAGTTTGGTCAGCTGATCCAGAACGATGATCCCGCCGCCGATGAAGAGCAGATATGCCATGGTCACTCCTTTGGCACCGCCAGTGTCATCACCTTTCCCACGAAGAACCCGAGCAGTACGAAGATAAGATGGCTTCGGGTGCCTAAGTGTGACTTCGTGGATGAAACTACCGAGAGGACGCCCTTCACCCAGCCACGACCCCCTGACAGCGACCGCAGAGGGTGGGGTGATCGGCGAACCGGCCAACCTGTTCGGACCGCACCCAGCATCGTTCGCACTTGTGGCCCGGGGCCAGGGCAATCTCCACCTTGAGCCCCGGCAGTTCGACGCCCTCCGTCGCCTGGGCCAGGCTCGAGGCGGGCACAAAGGTTACCTTCGAAACAATGAAGACCGACCGGAACAGTTCTTCCTGGCCGGCGAAGGTCTGTTCCAGATCCTCCGGGAAGGCGAGTCTGACCTCGGCATCCAGCGGATGACCGATGGTTTTCGTCTGGCGAGCCCCTTCCAGGGTGCGGGTGACATCGCTGCGGATCTTGAGAATGGTTTGCCAGCGTTGGTTCAGATCATCGTCCTGAAGGCCGGCATCGATTTCCGGGAAGCTTTCCAGGTGGATCGTGGCGCTGGGTCGATGGGGGAGGTGCGACCAGGCCTCCTCGGCGGTAAAGGAAAGCACGGGTGCCATCAGCTTCAAGAGGGCCGTCAGGATCTGGTAGAGGGCCGTCTGGGCGGAACGGCGGGCGATGCTCCGGGTTGCCGAGGCGTAGAGGCGGTCTTTCAGGATATCGAGGTAGAAGGAACTGAGGTCCACCACGCAATAGTTGTGCAGCGCGTGATAGACCCGGTGGAATTCGAAGCGGTCATAGGCCTGGCGCACCCTTTTGATCAGGTCCTGAAGCTGGATGAGCGCGAATCGATCCAACTCGTCCAGGTCGCGGAAGGGCAGGGCGTCGCCCGCCGGCTCGAAATCTCCAAGATTGCCGAGGAGAAAGCGGCAGGTGTTGCGAATGCGCCGGTATGCTTCGCTCAACCGCTTCAGAATATCGGGCGAGATGCGAATATCGTCGCGATAGTCTTCCGCCGACACCCACAGGCGCAGGACTTCCGCGCCATACTGCCTGATGATCTCTTCCGGGGCGATCACATTCCCGAGCGATTTTGACATCTTGTAACCCTGGCCGTCGACGACGAAGCCGTGGGTGAGCACGCTCCGGTAGGGCGCCGTGTCGCGCGTTCCCACGGCGGTGAGGAGGGACGAATGAAACCAGCCCCGATGCTGGTCGCTCCCTTCCAGATAAAGATCGGCCGGGGACCTGAGGCTGTCCCGCCGTTCCAGCACGGCGGCGTAAGAAACCCCCGAATCGAACCAGACATCGAGGATGTCCATCTCCTTGCGAAACTCGTCGCCGCGGCACTCCGGGCAGACCGTGCCGGGCGGCAGCAGGGCTTTGGCCTCACGATCGAACCAGCAGTCCGCGCCTTCCTTTTCGAAAAGTGCCACCACATGCCGGAACACTTCCGGGGTGGCAAGCAGCCGGCCGCAGTTCGAGCAGGTGAAGACCGTGATCGGGACGCCCCAGGAACGCTGCCGGGAAATGCACCAGTCCGGGCGATTCTGGATCATGCTGTAGATCCGCTCCTTGCCCCAACTGGGAATCCATTCAACCCGCTCGATCCAGTCAAGCGCCTTCTGCCGCAGGCCGTTCTGGTCCATGGTGATGAACCACTGTTCGGTGGCGCGGAAGATGACCGGTTTTTTGCACCGCCAGCAATGAGGGTAGCTGTGCTCGATATCCGCCTCCTTCATGAGGCGCCCCACTTCGCGGAGTTTGCCGTTGACCGCCTGGTTGGCATCGAACACGAACTGCCCCGCAAAATACGGTACTTCTTTGGTGAAGCGGCCGTCGTCGTCAATGGGGGAATAGACCTCGAGGCCATATTCGAGCGCCATCTCATAGTCTTCGCGGCCATGCCCCGGGGCGGTGTGGACGCAGCCGGTACCGGCTTCGAGGGTCACATGGCGGCCCAGGATCAGAACACTCTCACGCTCCAGGAAGGGATGGTGACAGGCAAGGCCGCGCAAATCGGCGGCCCGGAATTGCCGCAACACCTGGTACTGGTCGACCCCAAAGAGGGACATGCAGCTTTCCACCAGGCCTTCCGCCAGAATCCAGATTTCACCGGCCGCGGCGACCGCCACGTAATCGAAATCAGGATGCAGGGTAATGGCCAGGTTGGCCGGAATGGTCCAGGGAGTGGTGGTCCAGATGAGGACATACGCAGGCTTGTCGCCAAATTCCGGGAAGAGCGCCCGGCTCTTGGCGGTCAGCGGAAATTTGACATAGATCGAGGGTGAGACATGGGGATGATATTCGACTTCGGCTTCCGCCAAAGCCGTGCGACAGCTGGCACACCAGTAGATCGGCTTCTTGCTCCGGATCACGCTGCCGGCCTCGAAGAACCGTCCCAGTTCCCGCGCGATGGTCGCTTCATAGTCATAGGCCATGGTCAGGTACGGATTATCCCACTCGCCGAGCACCCCCAGCCGCTTGAACTCGTTGCGCTGAATATCGATGAAGCGTTCGGCGTAGGCGCGGCAGTGACGCCGGATCTCGACCAGCGTCAGGGACGCCTTGCGGGGACCCAGTTCGCGATCCACCTGATGTTCGATGGGCAGCCCATGACAGTCCCACCCCGGCACGTAGACCGCATCAAAGCCGCTCATCTGGCGGCTCTTGACGATCATGTCCTTGAGAATCTTATTGAGAGCCGTACCCAGGTGGATGTTGCCGTTGGCATAGGGAGGACCGTCATGAAGGATGTACCGGGGTCGGCCTTTACCCTGTTCTCGCAGCAGCCGGTAAAGATCCATCCCCTCCCACCCGGCCAGGATCTCGGGCTCCCGGCGGGACAGGTTGGCCTTCATGGGAAAGTCGGTGTGAGGAAGGTTCAAGCTCTCCTTATAGTCCATGGTCGCATCTCCCTATGGGTAGGATTCCAACGCTCCCGGTATTCCTCTGCGGGGACGGTGGGAATCCTCGCAGGCGGAAGGGTCGGCGTGGTTTTCGGTCCAATTCAAAGCGTGTGATTCTACCAGCACCCTACGGCCCTCTGTCAAGCGCTTAAGCGAGTGTGCGGCGGGCTCCCTTCCCGGACCGGCACCCGGCAGGCGCCGCGACCTTGCCTTAACCTCGACACTCTGCTATTCCTGACTCGACAGCAACGTGGCCCCTGGACCTTGCTGCAAGTCTAAGGGACCGTCCAGGATAAGCGTTATGGTCTATAGGAACGCAGGGTGGGCGGTGCCCACCGATGCCGCACCGATGGTGGGCACATCCCACGTAACGGCCTACTTGGTTTTGGACAGTCACCAAGGGAGAATTGGATGACAGTTGCCGAAGAACTCGCCCGGTTTGTGGTGCAGGCATCCTATGAAGACCTGTCCGAGGTCGCCCGGGAGCAGCTCAAGATTCGGGTTCTCGACAGCCTGGGCTGCGCCATCGGGGCGCTCGAAGGCGAGCCCGTCAGGCTCGTGCGGGAGCAGCTCGAGGATTTCGGCGGCAGCGGGCTCTGTGGCCTGATCGGCGGGGGACGGAGCTCCCCGGATCGCGCCGCCTTCTACAATTCGGCCCTGGTCCGCTATCTTGATTTCAACGACAGCTACCTGGCGCGGCACGAAACCTGCCATCCCAGCGACAATCTGGCGCCGGTGCTGGCCGCCTGTGAATATGCCGGGACCGGCGGCAAGGAGCTGCTCTGCGCCCTGGCCGTGGCCTATCAGGTGCAATGCCGGTTGAGCGACGAAGCCCCGGTGCGGGCGCGCGGTTTTGACCATACCACACAGGGCTCCTTTGCCGTGGCGGCAGGAGTTGCCCGGGGACTCCAGCTCGATTTCCACCGCACGGTCAATGCGCTTGCCCTTTGCGGCACGGCCTTCAATGCCCTGCGCGTCACCCGCACCGGGGCGCTCTCCCACTGGAAGGGGCTGGCCTACCCCAATACCGCTTTCGCCTGCACCCATGCCGCCTTCCTGGCCATGCGCGGCGTTACTGGACCGCAGGCCGTCTTCGAAGGCAACAAGGGCTTCATGGAAACCGTTTCCGGCCCCTTTGCGATCGACTGGGCGCAGGAAGACCTCGAACGGGTGACGCGCACCATCGTCAAGAAGTACAACGCCGAAATCCACTCCCAGAGCGCCCTCGAAGGCCTGCTCGAACTGCAGATGGAACATGGCTTTTCGGGTCAGGACGTGGTCCGTATCGATCTCGAAACCTTCGAGGTGGCGTACAACATCATCGGCGGCGGCGAAGAGGGGGACAAGACCGTCGTTCGCACCAAGGAAGAAGCCGACCACAGCCTGCCCTACCTGGCGGCGGTGGCTCTGCTGGACGGGGAGGTGACGCCCGCGCAGTACCGACCCGAGCGGATCCAACGGGAGGATGTGCAGACCCTCTTGAAGAAGATTTTCGTTCGGCCCGATCCTTCCTGCAGTGCCCGCTTCCCCGGCGAAATGCCCTGCCGGCTGCGCGTGTTCCTGCGCACCGGGCGGGTGCTCAAGCTGGAAAAGCACGACTATGAAGGCTTCCACACCAACCCTTTATCCTGGGACCGCGTTGTGGCCAAGTTCCACCGCCTCTGCAAGGACTACCTCGACCCCGATCTGGAGGTGGAGCTCATTGAAACGGTGAGAGAACTGGAGCTGGTCCGGGTGGAATACCTCGTCTGGCTCCTGGAAAGAATCCGCCGCCGCAGCCTTAGCCCAGGCGATGGCGGCGACGGTGGTGAGCGGTGACCCGGACTTCCGGCGAGTGGAATCGATCATCGATCTTATCTGGTTGTGAGCGGGCAAACGAGCCCCCAGCCTGGCAGACCGGTCGCCGTTCCATCGATTGGCGGCGGGTGACTGTGAGCAACGTTCTGGTTTCGGACCGGTTGTCGAGGAGTTTGAGGTGAACAGAGGCGCTCCATCCTGGTATCGAGTCCGCCCGCGCCACCTGTGGGCATTGGGCCTGCTCATTCTTCTGGCAGCCTCGACCGTCTCAGCGCAGCCCGAGGAAGTGATCCCGCCTCCTCCGGACATCATCGGCCCGCCTCCGCGCGAACTCCCCTCGGCAGTGCTCCAGGAAGAACAAACCCAAAACCATCTCAGGGCCATCATCACCAGCCTGAACGCCAAGCTGGCGCTGGTGAAGGAGCAGTCATTGTGGCGGGAAAACCGCTGGAATGCGGTCCTTCGCAATCACCTTATCGATCTCAGCATGTGGTGGAGATTTGCCGATCTCACCACCTGGACCCTGCGCACCTTCGGCGAGCATGAACCGGTCAGACAGCTCTTCTTCTTTGCCATGCCCTTCCTGGAATGGATGATTGAGCCATTCGTCATCCTGGTGAATCCGACACTGCCGGAGGGCCGGCTGGAAGCCGACCTGGATCGCCTGACCTGGCTCATCAAGTACAAGCAGGGTGAGGGCATGGCGGTCAGTATCGGCCATGTGAGCGATGCCTCGCAGTCGGAAGCGGAAGCGAAGCAGATCCTGGCCTTCTACCAGCTGCTCATCCGCCACCTGGCAGCGCGGGAAGGGATCGAGGCGGTCAATCTGTCCGTGAACCTGTCGGCCTTGGCGCATGGCCTGGATAAGCTGCAGGGGGACACCGCTCTCGAGGCGAGCCTCCCCGAAACGGCCGCCAACAGGGTGAAGGCAACCAGGGCCGCCCTGGGCCAGCTGCTCCAGGCTGCCGATGAGGTCAAAGAAAAGAGCGTCTTCATCCGCCTCGAAACGGCGGGATATGCGGACGAGAAGGCGACGCTCGCGATCTTCAAGGAGGTGGCGGCGGAAAACCCCGAAATCATCAGGAACCAGGACGGCAGCTTCCGTCTCGGAGTCGTCATTCAGGCCTGCCGGAAGGATGTCTGCAGGGACCTGGAGGACCTGCTTGAATGGGCCCGCAGACACACCGTACGGGTGCCGGTAAGGCTGGTCAAGGCGTCCTTTGCGAAGTACGAACCGGACCGTACCTCTGCGACCGGGAATGCCGGAGGTCTCGCCTGGAGTTCGAAGGAAGCCATCGATGCGAGCTTCGAGAGGCTCAGCGAATTCCTGATCCTCCATCGGGACCATTTCCAGATCGCCTTTGCCACCCATAACCTTCGTTCCATTGCCCGCGCCATGGCCCTTGCAGGCTCCTACGGCCTGGGCAGAGCCGACTTTGAATTCCAGATGCGGCTGGGACTCGGGGATGCCATTAAGGAAGTGGTGACAAGTATGGGCTATCGTCTGCGGGTCTATGTTCCGATTGGGGCCTACGCTCCGGCCCTGGCGTATGCCGGGAGCTGTTTCAGAAAATTGGCAGACAAAGAAGACCCGCTTGCCAGGGCTTTGGGTGGCGACACCGCCCACCTGGAGGGTCCGCCACCGCAATTTCACCGCGCCGAAGGCAGTGCGGAGGAAGCCTGTGTCGAGGCACTGGTGGCCGGGGCCCGCGCCGAAGCTGCCGGAACCCCTTAGCCAATCTTGATTTGCTTCATTTTTTCGGTAACCTTTCCCCGTCTTTTGATGACTTTAAAGAAGAACCGGGAGCGGGTGGCGCGACTCGGGGCGTCGCTGGCACGCTGTTTCGCTGGTTCCCAAGCTCCAGCTTGGCGTGAGTCGTGGCCACTGGAAGCTGGAGCTTCAGGACGGATTCTGACCACTATCGGCAGAACACTGGAGGACTGGACCTTTGCAGATGAATCGAGTGATCAGACGTGGGACACCGGTGCTGGCACTGGTGACGGTTCTCGCCGTAACGGGGGCGTGGTTGCTGGCCGGCGGCACCAGGGAGGACGCCTCATTCCGTACCGTTGCGGTGACGCGGGGCGATTTGCTGGCGACCATCAGCGCCACGGGCACCGTGGAACCGGAAGAATTGGTGGACGTGGGAGCGCAGGTGGCCGGGAAGATTGTTTCCTTCGGCACCGATATGGCGGGGAAAATGGTCGACTATGGGTCCATGGTCGAAGAAGGGACCATCCTGGCCCAGATTGACGATGCCTTGTACGCTGCTGATGCGGCTCAGGCCAAAGCGCAGCTCGAACAGGCCAAAGCCGGTGTGGCCCGCGCCGAAGCAGACCTGGGTCAGCTGCAGGCCAAGCTCGTCCAGGCCGAACGGGACTGGCATCGCGCCAGGAAACTGGGTCCGGGTGACGCCCTCTCCCAGAGCGACTACGATGCCGCGTTATCGGCCAGCGAGGTCGCCAGAGCCAATGTCGCTGTCGGCAAAGCCGCCATTGCCCAGGCCGCCAGTTCCCTGGCGCAGGCCGCGGCCACGCTGCGACGAGCCCAGCAGAACCTGGACTACTGCACCATCAAATCACCGGTCCGAGGGGTTATCATCGACCGGCGGGTGAACATCGGCCAGACGGTCGTCGCCAGTCTCAACGCTCCCAGCCTGTTTCTCATCGCCAAAGACCTCAGGCGCCTCCAGGTCTGGGTGGCGGTGAATGAAGCGGACGTCGGCAGTATCCATCCCGGGCAACCGGTGACCTTCACGGTAGATGCGTTCCCCGGACAGGTGTTTCAGGGCGAAGTGGGCAAAATGCGGCTCAATGCCACCATGACCCAGAATGTGGTCACCTACACGGTGGAGGTTCTCACCGACAACCAGGACGGCAAGCTCCTCCCGTACCTGACGGCGAATGTGAAGTTCATCGTGAGCAACCGCCCCGGCGTGTTGCTGGTCCCGAACGCCGCCCTGCGGTGGACCCCAACCGCCGCCCAGATGGTGCCGGGGGGCGCTGGGAAGGCTCGCCGGCCCGCTTCCGAGCAGGGTGCGCCGAGCGCGGGCGGTCCCGCCCGAACCGGTTCGGAAGAAGCCAATACGGGCACCCTCTGGACCCCTGAAGGCAAGCTGGTGAAGGCCATTCCCGTCCGTCTCGGCATGACCGATGGCACGGTGACGGAAATCGAGAACGAGCAGCTCAAGGAAGGGACGGTGGTCGTCATCGGCGATCAGCCCAGGGAAGCGGCCAACCCGTCAACTGCTGCCAGCCCCTTTACGCCGCAGTTGTTCAGGAGCGGCGGCGGGCGGCATTGATTGGGCGGTGAAGCGGGGGTGCGCCGGACAAACCGGTGAGGAGTAGTGAATGAGAGAGTCATACAGTGAAGGTGTAGCCAGCCACACTGGCCCCGAGTCATGCGCAGGTGCTCGTGAGGGTCCCGGCGAAGCGTTGACAGGGGTACACACAGGCCAGGTATTGAGCTGCGAAATCAACCGCTCCGGGATGCCGACGTTGTCACCGCAGGCGGAAGGCAACACTTTGCAGAGCGATAGGAGCGAGTTCTGCGAAGGTCCCGCGCAGTCTGAGACCCTGTGCATGTGTGGAAACTCTTCGCACGGGAACCGGGAGATCCCGGAGACACCCGGTCTGGATGCTGGGCCGGGTCGGTCGGAGAAGGCTGAGTGCCGTACGTCCGATATGCACGTTTCCGGGAAGTCGGACGGTTGCATAGTACCGGCGAAGCCGCCGAACGAGGGAAGTTTGTCCTCGGAGGCGGTGGAGGGAAGGCGACCGACTGAGAGGAACATCTTGCAGACGGCCACGCCCCGGACGCAGGGCCGGACCAGTGTGTCGATCGGAGTGCAGGGTGTGCGTGAAGCGGCGCGCAAGCGACCGCAGGTGCGATTTAATGCTCTACTGCACCACATTACGGTTGATCTCCTGAGGGAGAGCTTTCACGAACTCAAGCGGAAAGCAGCACCGGGAGTGGATGGAATGACCCGGCAACAGTATGAAGACGGGCTGGAGGGCCGCCTGGCGGACCTCCACGAGCGCGTTCATCGCGGGACCTACCGGGCTCAGCCTTCCAGGCGGACCTATATCCCCAAAGGAGACGGCAAGCTTCGGCCCCTGGGGATCGCGGCCCTGGAGGACAAGATTGTCCAGCAAGCCTTGGTGAGTGTGCTCAATACCATCTACGAGGAAGACTTCCTGGGTTTCTCCTATGGTTTCCGCCCCCGGCGCAGCGCACATCATGCGTTGGATGCTCTTTATGTCGGGATCACCGAACGGAAGATCAACTGGGTGCTCGACGCAGACATCCGGAGTTTTTTCGACACAATCGAGCACGGATGGCTGATGAAGTTTCTTGAGCACCGGATTGCCGACCGAAGGGTCCTGCGTCTGATTCGAAAGTGGCTCAGGGCCGGAGTCATGGAGGAAGGCATCTGGTCGAAGACGGAGCTGGGGACTCCCCAAGGGGCCGTAGTTTCGCCTTTGCTCGCCAACGTCTATTTGCACTACGTGCTGGACCTTTGGGTACAGCAGTGGCGTGGGCGACATGCCCGGGGTGAGGTGATCATCGTTCGCTACGCCGATGATTTCGTCATGGGGTTTCAATACCGGGAAGAGGCGGAACGGTTTCTCGGGGAGCTCACCGAGCGCATGGGCAAATTCGGTCTCAGTTTGCACCCGGACAAGACCCGACTGATCGAGTTTGGGCGCTTTGCTGCCGCGAACCGGAAGCAGCGTGGCCAAGGGAAGCCCGAGACTTTTGATTTCCTTGGGTTTACTCATATCTGCACGACAAACCGCAAGTGGAAGAGCTTCACCATCAAGCGCAAGACCATGGCTAAGCGGCTTTGCCGCAAGCTGAAGGATGTGAAGCAGACGCTCATGCGCAGGCGTCACGAGCCCATCCCCGAGTTGGGGAAATGGCTCCGGTCGGTCGTACAGGGTTTCATGAACTACCATGCTGTTCCGGGCAACTTTGCAGGCATCAGGGCCTTCCGGACTCAGGTCGCCCGGCACTGGTTCCGTGCCCTGAGGCGCCGAGGACAGCGCGACAACCATCTCTGGAGCCGTTTTCGCCATGTAGTCGACCGCTGGCTTCCCAAGGGTCGGATTTTGCACCTGTATCCTGATGTACGTTTTCACGCCATATACTCGAAGTAGGAGCCGTATGCAGGAAATCTGCACGTACGGATCTGTGCGGGGGGTGCCGGGTAACCGGCATTCCTACCGCGACAATCGGTGAAGCGGGGAATCGGTGAAGCGGGGAATCGGGGAAGGGGAGTAGGGCAGGATGGCGCTGATCGCATTGCAGGATCTTTTCAAGTCCTATGAGCTGGGGGAAATCAGCATCCCGGTGCTGCGTGGCATTTCGCTCACCATCTGCCGGGGTGACTTTGTGGCCCTCATGGGAGCCTCGGGATCCGGCAAGACCACCCTCATGAACATCCTGGGCTGCCTGGACCGCCCCACGTCCGGCCGGTACGTGTTCGACGGTCGGGAAGTGAATGCCCTGTCGGCGGACGAGCGGGCCGTGCTGCGCAATCAGAGGATCGGCTTTGTGTTCCAGAATTTCAATCTGCTGCCCCGCACCACCGCCCTGGAAAATGTGATGATGCCGCTCACCTATACCACCGAACCCACCTCCGGCAGCGAAGCCCGGCGGCGGGCGGAAGAACTGCTGCGGCGGGTCGGCCTGGGTGAACATTTCGACCATGAACCGTCCCAGCTCTCGGGCGGGCAGCAGCAGCGGGTGGCCATTGCCCGCGCCCTCATCAACCGTCCGCCGCTGCTGTTTGCGGATGAACCGACGGGCAACCTGGATTCCTCCACCAGTGACGAAGTCCTCCGCTTGTTCGAGCAGCTCAACGCGGAAGAAGGGGTTACCATCATCCTGGTGACTCACGACCCTGCCGTCGCCGGGCATGCCAGGAGGATCATCCGCATCCGCGACGGGGTGATCGCACCGGCGGGAAACCGCCCGCAGGAAAATGCCGACGAGGGATGTCGGGAGCCCGGCGGGGAGCGCACCACCGAAGGCGGGTGGGTTGGCGAGGGCTTTGGGCTGCGCTTTCGCCGGATGCTGAATACCGCCTTGAGCAGCCTTCGCCGCAACATCCTGCGGGCCGCCCTGACCGCTCTCGGCATCATCATCGGAGTGGCCGCGGTGATCGCCATGATGGAAATCGGGCGCGGCTCGTCGAGCGCCATTCAGCGGACCATCTCGAGCATGGGCGCCAGCAACCTGCTGGTCGTGCCGGGTACCGCCGCCAGTGGGGGGGTCACGTTCGGGATGGGCAGTGTCATGACCCTGACTCCTCAGGATACTGACGTCATTGCCGCCGAAGCGCCCGCCGTCCGTGCCGCCGCCCCCATTGTGCGAGCGCGCGCCCAGATCGTCTACGGCGGCAAGAACTGGGTCCCGACCTTCATTTTCGGCACCACGGCGGCTTACCTCGACGTCCGGGAATGGGAGCTGGCCGAGGGCAGTGTCTTCAGCGAACGCGATGTACGGAATGCCAACAAGGTTTGTGTCATCGGTCAGCGCCTGGTGACGGAACTGTTTCAGGGAGAAGATCCCATCGGCAGGGAACTCCGGGTAAAGAACATCGCCTTCAAGGTCATCGGAGTGCTCAGCCCCAAGGGGGCCAACATGATGGGCCTGGACCAGGACGATATCCTGCTTGCCCCCTGGACCACCATCAAGTACCGCGTGACCGGCAGCAGCCTCGCCAACGTGAACCAGAGCGCCGCCACCGCCAGTTCCGGGACTTCCCAGAGCGTCAACACCCTGAGCAACCTCTACCCGAGCACCGGCGTCACTCTCTATCCGGTCCAGTCCGCCAGTCAGGCTGCCAACACGCCCCTGCCGGTGAGGTTCGCCAACATCGACCAGATTCTGGTGGCAGCCCGTTCGACCGACCAGAGTCAGGCGGCGGTCGCTCAGATCACCCAGATCCTGCGGGAACGACATCGTCTCCGCCCGGATGAGCCCGACGATTTCAATGTGCGCGATATGACGGAAATGACCAGAACCCTGGCCTCGACCGCCACCCTCATGACCAGACTGCTGCTGGCCGTTGCGCTCATTTCCCTGGTGGTGGGAGGTGTGGGGATCATGAACATCATGCTTGTCTCGGTGACCGAACGAACCCGTGAGATCGGTTTGCGGATGGCCGTTGGGGCGCGAGGGCGAAACATCCTGCAGCAGTTTCTGGTGGAGGCCGTGGTGTTGAGCTTTTGCGGCGGTGCCGCCGGCATTCTCCTTGGCCGGGGCATTTCCCACCTGGTATCCGTCTTCCTGCGCTGGCCCACCGAACTCTCTCCCGCCGCGGTGGTCACGGCGTTTGTAGTTTCTGCCTCAGTCGGCATCACCTTCGGCTACTATCCCGCCTGGAAGGCGTCGCGGTTGGATCCGATTCTGGCACTGAGGTATGAGTGAAGAGTGAAGAGTGAAGAGTGAAGAGTGAAGAGTGAAGAGTGCAAGGGGCATGCAGCAGTGACTGGGAAACCGCTGATGGCGAGGGGCAAGATTCTCGAATGAAAACGGGCAACTCATACGATGCTTTAGTGTGGGTCGGGAAGTGGGCGGATAGCGCCCGAATCAGCCTTCAGCGGAGGGCCGTGGGCATTCGCCGGGCGGTCCTGGCATTACTCCTCGCGCTGCTGGGGGGGTGTGCCGTGGGGCCGGATTTCCATCGTCCCCGGGTGCCGGTCCCGCCTGCGTGGCGGGGCGTGGCGGATAACGCCACGATGTTGCATCCCAGTATCGTTACCGATCAGCCGGCGCGGCTCGCGGCATGGTGGCAGAACTTTCACGATCCCGTCCTCACGTCGCTCGTGGAGCGAGCCATCGCTTCGAACCTCGATCTGCGCCAGGCTGAAGCACGCCTGCGGCAGGCGCGGGCAAGCCGAGGGATTGCGGCTTCCGGTCTGTTTCCTGAAATAGCTGCCGATGCCAGCTATAGCCGCAGTCTCAGCACCAGGTCTTCTTTCGGTTCGTCAGGAGCGACGACCCTGCAGCCCACGGTCGTGCCCGCCGCCAGCGATCTCTTCCAGGCAGGCCTCGATGCGGCCTGGGAGCTGGACATCTTTGGTGGCACACGACGGCGGGTCGAGGCGGCGCAGGCCAACCTGCAGGCCGCCCGGGAAGACCGGCGGGAGGTGCTGGTCTCGCTCGCGGCCGAAGTGGGGCTGAACTATGTCAACCTGCGCGGATTTCAGCAGCAGATCCTTATCGCCTGGCAGAATCTCGAGACTCAGAAACACACGGCTGAGATCACCCGAAAACGCTTTGAGGCCGGCTTTGTCAGCGGGCTGGATGCAGCCAACGCCAATGCCCTGGTGGCCACCACGGAAGCCCAGCTCCCGGGGCTCGAAACGTCGGCTCAGGCAGCGATCTACAGTCTGAGTGTGCTGTTGGGGCTGCAGCCTGCCGCGCTGGCCGAAGAACTCACGGCCGCCGCACCGATTCCCGCCACGCCGCCGGAAATACCGGCCGGGCTTCCCTCCGACCTCATTCGCCGGCGTCCCGACATTCGGCGGGCGGAAGCGGGGCTCCATGCCTCCACCGCTGCTATCGGGGTGGCCATCGCCGATCTTTTTCCCAAATTCTCCCTGACCGGCTCCTTCGGCTTGATGGGCAACGACCTCGGCTCTGTCAGCAACTGGACCAGCCGTTACTGGTCGTACGGGCCGACGGTCACCTGGCCCATATTCACCGCCGGGCGCGTTCGCTGGAATATCGAATTGCAGAAGGCCATCAGGGAGGAAGACCTGGCTGCCTATGAACAAACCATCCTGGTGGCTCTGAAGGATGTGGAAACCGCTCTGGTAGCCTACGCCAAGGACCAGGAACGGATCCGGTCCCTCGGCGTGGCAGTGGAAAACAACCGCAAGGCCGTTGAGCTGTCAACCCGACGGTATGTTACCGGCAAGAGCGATTTCCTGAACGTGCTCGTGGCCCAGCGCTCGCTCAACACCACGGAGGAAGCCCTGGTGCAGAGCACCCGCAGCCTGGCCACCGACCTGATTGCCCTTTACAAAGCTCTGGGCGGCGGTTGGGAGGACGAGCCAGGCGGGCAGGTACTGGATTGAGCCTGGGGATTTCGTGGTGGTTCGGAACACAAAGGATGGGAAGGCCTTTTTTGGTGTGCCTTCGCCATCCTTCGTGTGCCTTCGTGGATAAAAAAGCGGTTCAAACAAGCCACCGTGGTTCCACGGCAACTCCTTACTTCAGTTTCCTGGCCAGGAAGAAGCCGTCGGGATCGCATTCTTCCCGCAGCAGCTTCAGATCCTGTGCCCCCGGTTCCTTCATCTCCTGCAGGCCCGGGGAAATGAGCAGCTCAAAGCTGACCTTCTTCTGGATGTCCTCGGCGGTTCTTCCCGGCGCCGCTTCCAGGAGCATCATGCGATGGGTCTCGTCGTCGAACCCGAAAAGGGCCTCATTGGTGATGACCCGGTACGGGCCGGAACCCATAACTCCCGAATCTTCCCGGAACTTCGGAGAACCGTCGCCATAGCCGATGCTCGTCAGAAAATCGACCTGATTGACGAACCGCCTGGGCTCCAGCGCCATGATGATGATCGATTTTTCGCAGTTGGCCGCCATGGCCCCGGCCCCACCGCTACCCGGAAAGCGGGTGGCCGCCTTGGTGTAGGTGCCTCCTTCAAAGGTCGAATTCACATTGCCGTACATATCGATCTGGGCTCCCCCGATGAAGGCAAAGTCGGCGTGACCGCGCTGGGTCAGCTCGAACACCGCCGCCAGGCCCTTGAGGAAGCAGGCCTTGCGGCAGGCTCGGGTATCGCCCACGGAAAGCGGCATGCCCATTTCGAGCACCGGGGTCAACGGCCCGGCTTCAAAGATGATCCCGAGGCCGGGAGCGTGAGTGAGCTGGGCATGGATGGAGGCGATGATCGGCAATCCCGTGCCCACAAAGACAATGGTGTTGTCCTGAAGGACGCGGGAACCGGTGTAGGCAATCATTTCAAACGGAGTATAATCAGGCATTACAGGAACCTCCTAAGTTCAGCAGCGGGATATCAGGAGAGGATGATCGGCTGGCCACCGTCCATGTCCTTGATCTTTTTGAACGTCTTGTATGGAATCTTGCCGAGGAAATCATCGTACGTTTCGCAGCCGAAAATGTAATTGTCATAGTATTTCTTCAAGACATCCTTGTTGCCGGTTTTCCTGAATTCTTCGGAAACACTGCGGAACATGAGGATATGCTCCATATCGAACCAGTAAAAGCCGTAGCAGGCCCCCGGATAGCTGGCAAACCGCTGTTCGATCACCGCATCCACGGCGGTATAGGGAATTTCCGTCAGGTTTGGATAGGTGCGGATGTTCTCGTTGGGGATGATCTGTTCCGCAGTGGCGATGGTGTGGCAGGCCGCCATGGCAATTTCCGGACAGGTACAGTGAGCGCCGAAAATCCGGCAGTTGCCGTACATATCCGCGGCAGTTACGTTCAGGATGCCCACATCGGGATAGCAGGCCGGTACCAGGTAGGCATTCCGGCCGGTGAAGGGACTCTGCACCATACAGCCGCGATTCACCAGTTCCATGTCCGAGCCGCCGTGGTCGCGTACCGGGATGAATTCGAGGCCCATGGCCGCGGCTTTAAAGCGGGCCGTCATGCCGTAGTTGGTGTAATCATCCAGCTTGATCATGCCGTTGGCACAGAGATGCCGCAGCAGCGGCGCAATGCCGATGACCTCATAGCCCCACCAGGCCAGCTCCACCCTTCTGATGGAAAGGTGCTCGGGGTAGGCCAGCATGGCCCCGGCGAGAAGTTCGGGACAGACCGAATTGGATTGAAACGAGAGCGTCAGGTCCTTGGCGCCCTGGCGAATGATTTCGTGGACAATGGCCACCGGCGGGCGGGTGTTGACGAAACCGCCAAGGCCGATGTTGATGCCGTCTTTGATGTACTTCTGGACCGCTTCCTTGAGGGTGGTCCGTTTGTCAACCAGGCCCTTGGGCTTGTTGACCATGGTCTTGCGTGCTTGTTCAGGGGATGCCCCCCACCACTGGAACGGTGCCTCGGCGACCTGATTGAGCACCTCGTCCCCAAGGTTCGACACATTCCTGATCAAGGATCCAACCTGTTGATTCATCGACTACCTCCTAACACCGTGTTCAGATCCACTGTTCACTTCCGCCGGTGGCACACCCCGGGGGCTCGGGCGAGCGTCCTCAGGTGCGCCGGTCACAGGAAAACGAGTTTTATTTCACAAGGCGTGCTCTATACTCGAAGGCTTATGGGGACTCAAGGTGCGATTTGGGCGGTTCGTCTGCACGGCGGTGGAAAATGCCACGGAAAAGCCCTGGAACTTCTAAAAGCATAAGCTCCAGGGGCTGTTCGCAAAGATTTGGCGGAATCTGTCAGTACGTGAAATTTGTGCTTTATTTCTCCTGTCCCTGGGCAGGCCTCGGCGCGTTTGGGCCGAGGACTGCCGCCAGGGCCTCGATCAGCACCGTGCACTGAGCATCGGTGCCCACCGTAATGCGGAGGAATTGGTCGATGCGCGGCTGCCGGAAATGGCGCACGATGATGGCGCGGTCACGCAACTGCCGCGCCAGCTCCCCCGCATCCCGCGCAGGATGACGGGCAAAGACAAAATTGGCCACGGACGGCAGTACCTCGAACCCCAGACTGCGCAGTTGGGCCGTGAGCGCCTCCCGCGTCCGCATGATGGCCTGCCGTGTTTGCTCGAAATAGGCCTGATCCTCCATGGCCGCTACGGCCCCGGCAATCGCAAAGCGATCCAGGGGATAGGAATTGAAGCTGTTTTTTACCCGTTCCAGGGCTTCGATGAGAACCGGGTCACCGACTGCGAACCCCACCCGGAGCCCGGCCAGCGAGCGGGATTTAGAGAGGGTCTGAACAACCAGCAGGTTGCGGCAGTGAGGTACCAGGGGCACCGCGGATTCCCCGCCGAAATCCACATAGGCTTCATCCACCACCAGCACCGACTCGGTATTTCGCTCCAAAAACCTTTCGATGGCCGCCAGAGCCAGGCCCCGGCCGGTAGGCGCATTGGGGTTGGGAAAGATGACCCCCCCGTTCGGCCGTTGGTAATCCTCCAGGCGGATCTCGAAAGTCTCGGTAAGCGGCACGGTCTCGTGAGCCACCCCGTACAGGCGGCAGTAGACCGGGTAGAAACTGTAGGTGATATCCGGGACCAAGAGCGGCAGCGGGTGCTTGAGCAGCGCCTGAAAGGTATGCGCCAGCAGTTCGTCGGACCCGTTCGCCACAAAGACATGCGCCGCGGTTACCCGGAACCTGGCGGCCACCGCTTCCTTGAGCCGATCGGCGTTGGGGTCGGGGTAGAGCCGCAGGGTATCGGCCGCTTCGGCCCGGAGAGCCGCAATGACCCGGGGGGATGGTCCATAGGGGTTTTCGTTGGTATTCAGCTTGACCAGATTGGCCACCTTGGGCTGTTCTCCCGGTACGTAGGGAGTCAGGCGGTGAACGATCGCACTCCAAAAGCGACTCATATTCGGGCTCCAGTATCCTGTCGAGTTCTTTTTTTATCCACGAAGTCACACGAAAAATAGCGTTGCCGAGATCTTTGCGGACGCAATCCAAAGCTGATTGACACCAGCGGGTCCTGATCGTATTCTTTAGGGCACTGGTTCATCCCTGTGAGTCAAGAAGATACGGCTGACAGCGCGCTTCAAAGGCGCAGGTCGGCTTGGTCGCGCCTGCAACCCGGCGGTCACGGGAGTGAGAGAATGCCACCCGCCCTGCCTTTGCCATCGTAATCACCCTGGCCGGCCTGCCGTTGGTTGCCGAAGCCGGGGTTCGAAGTCGTGAGTGGATTTGAGGGTAAACAGCCATGGAATCTGATCTGCTGAGCTTCTTCCAGGACCGCATGGCAAGAGCCTATGCCGAGCAGGTTTGGGCGGTACTGCTGGTCGGGAGCATGAACGGGTTCGTCATCAAGGAAGCGCGGACTCTCCTGGGTGCACTCAAGCCCGCTCTCGTTGTCTGGGGAATACGAATCATCACCGGGCTTGCGCTTCTCTTTATCTGGAGTCGACACGCCATCTTTCTCCATTACGACGGCCTGGCAAAACAGATCCTCGCTCTCCACTCGCCCGCGGTTTCAACGGGCCTCAGCAATTTTCAACAGGTCGCAGCCATCACCGTGGGCTGGTCGGGTGTGGCTCTCTATACGCTGTTGGTTGTCGGCATGGCCTACGCTGCTTGTCGCACCCTGAAAACCCAGGAACAAAGGGACGGTGCCTGCTCGGGAGCGTCACCCGGACACCCTTGAACTCGCGCCAGAGAGGTTGCCAGCTTGGGGAAAGCGCCAACCAACCGGCGTTCCCCCTTTATCTTATTGCCTAACGGCGGCGGAGGACAATTGAGAATAAGCTGCTGTCGTCTGCCAACGAACCAGGGAATGGACGAATCCGCGTGAGGAGAGGGTTAAGGCTTGCGGCGAAACATTCGAGTGCAACCTGGGGGACAAAGGGCACCAAGCTTTGAATAGTGGCCTCCTGAGCTCTTGGAGCGAATCTTGGGAACGAGGCGGTATTCAAGCGTCTGGTGTTACGAAGCAATCCAGTCCCATGCCTCCTCCAGACTTTCGGCTGGGAAGGTCTTGACGTCGGCAGCCATAAAGTGGGCGAACAGTTTCGTCAGCATCTCGATCCATTTCTGCCCGCCCACCAAGGCCATCTTTTCGATGTCGTTTCTGTGCTTGAGATAGAACCTGGTGTCATCCAACATGGCCTCCAGCTCCATCCCGGAAAAAGTGTCGTCGATGCAACAGAGAAACCGTCCTTTACCGTGAGTTGTGATGACGCCTTCGAGCGTTGGAATCAAAACCTCCCGATAGTCCTGATCCGTCAGTTTGCCACCGACCTTGATTCCCAGAATATTGCCCTTACTGCCCGAAAGAATTTCCACCATGGTAGTCTCCTGAATTCAAGTAATGGTTGCCTATGCCAATGTTACTGCCCATCATCTTTCCGCAGAAGCCATTTCCTTTTCCACCGGCCCCCTGTCAATGGCACGGGCGGTCAGGGACGGGGCATTGTGGAGATCCAGTCTCTCGATGATGTTGGCGCGATGCTTTTCGGATGACGTAGTCCTCGTTGGCATGGGAGGCAAGGACCAGAATCTTGGGGCCGGGGCTGTTTGCTTGATATCGGGAAACACGAAGAGACCATGCATCCTGGGCATGGCGAGGTCGAGGAGGATCAGATCAGGCTTGAGCTCCTGGACCAAACGCAGAACCTCGAGACCGTCCTCGGCTTCTCCTACCACTTCGAACCCGGAATGGGCCCTCAACAAATATCGCAACCCTTCCCTGACGATCCTGTGGTCTTCGGCGATAACGATCTTCTTCCGGCTCATGGCTGGATCTTTCACTCACTCTATGCCGGGGAAACCTGCCCCGTTGCAAGACTCCAAAGGTAGCCGGGACATGTTCCCCGGAAGTTGGGCCTCAATTTCAGTCCATCTGAATGCTCTTTCTTGGAGTCTAGGGAAACTGAAACCTCGACGCAAGCGCAAAATGGGGGTAGAAATTGTTCAGTATCCGGTTGGGGTCTGGGAAGAAGGTGACATTGTCAACTCGTTAGCAGAGCCTTCCCGAGCGGAACAAGGGCTGGAAGTCCCTGGAGCGCCCAGGGCATCCTCTCTTGCCCCGGATTGCCCGAGGCGCTCGGAAGCCTCCATATGCACCTCCGTTCCCGCGGCCATTCCCTTGAGGTGGATCTCACGCGCGAACGGTTGCAGGTAGAGGTGATGAAAAGTGCGTCCGGTCCCATCCGCCTGGGCTTCAAAGCGAACAGGAAATCAAGATTACATAGTCGTTGTCGAGTCCTAATCGAAAGACAGGGCCATCCGTCACAATGCCCCACGGGTTGCCAAAAGACCCTGAATTCAATTCCATTCGAGATTAAGCCAAGGCAAACTCGTATCATTCTTTCAGCAGCATGTCCTGCAGCCTGGCAGCGTCCTGGGCTGCGTATCCTGCTTCATCATTGTCGAAATAACAGAAGATCTCCTTTCCCTGAGCCGACCACGTTGAGAGCGCTCCAGCCCAGTCGGCGAGAACCTGGCTGGGATACTGCCCCTGGTAGGCTCTCCCAGGACCATGGAGCCTTATGTAAACGAAGTCTGTAGTGACCTCTCTCGGAGAATGCCGCCCACCCAGTTCGTATATACAGAAGGCTACCTCCCGCCTGCGGATGGCCTCATAGACCTCTTCCCGAAACCAGCTTGGATCTCTGAATTCGATAGCAAACCGATATCCCTGCGGCAGAACCTGCAGAAATCCTTTCAGTCGCTCGCCATTGAAATGCCAACTGGGCGGGAGCTGAAAGAGAATGGGACCGAGGGTATCCTGCAAAATGCTGATCCTCTCCAGAAACTGTTCAACCGGACCTCGCGGGTCATTAAGCTTCTTCATATGAGTAATATAGCGACTGCCCTTTACCGCGAAGACGAATCCCGGTTGAACCGAAGTTCGCCACTCAGCAAGCGCCTTCTTGTTTGGGAGACGATAAAAGGTGTTGTTGACTTCCACGGTGTGGAATCGACCGGCATAATAGGTGAGAAAGGCGCTTTTCCGCAAATCCTCGGGATAGAAAGGGCCGCTCCAGTGAGGATAGTGCCACCCGGAGGTGCCGATATGAATGCCTGCCCGCTTAGCCATGGCGAGCTTCTCGTCGATTCGGCCGCTGCATTTTGCACTTTCTCCTCTCCCGTCGTCACTTTCTCTCGGCTTCCAACCAATTGTTTCTGGTCTCCGCAGTCAGCCTGAGGCAGAAGCAGGATCAGGTCCTAAAGAATCACATGATCACCGGGAAAGATTCATATTTTATAGTTATTATAACATCATATAAACTGATCCGGCAATCGATCAAAGCATCTCCGCAGGATCCGTTGTCCCGACGGTGTCGCCCATGAGGTGGAGTTCATCGGGGGGCTTATGCGGTCAGCGAGGAAGGGTTAAGCTCGGTTTATGGAATTTGTGTCCAAGCCGATTGTTCGGGTCACATCATGGTTTCAGTCTTGTATTTTTTTAAGATTTCAGATTCAAGACATATCTATGTGCCAGCGGGACGGTTCGTGAAGCGGTTCAAGCTCTTGAGCAACAGAAGCTGAAGGAGTACGGTGAAGACGAGGTCCAGCAGGGGCCGGGCAAGATGGGTGCGCGAGGCCGCGGCCTTTCGCAGGGTAGACGTCGTCAGAGAGGCGGCTTTGGCTCTCGCGGTCCAAGAGAACAAGGCAGAGGCCAAGAAAGATAGGCCTCCGGTGAGCACCTTGTCGGCATCCTCCGGGGGGTTGAGGACCTTCAAGCCCACCCGGAGAATGGCCATCGCCGATGGCGTAACTCGATCGATTATTCAAAGACCAGATTGTCAATCTCCTCGCTTTGAAAAGTATTACCATAATTTAACTGGAGTTTCGCAATACTTGCCGAGCCTGCATCCAGCCCCATAAAAGTCTCCACATTCTCCCCGACTATGGTGCGCTCGACACTGAAGATGAACTCATCATCTTGACCATAAGCGGAGAGTACGGCGGTGCTGCCCGGTCCTCCGTTGCCGATATACATGCCCACCCGTCTGATGGGATTGTCAAAGAACATGGTGAGCGGGACCCCCTCGATTTCCGGATCGACGGTATCGGTGTTGCTCAAGGAGTAAGGCTCGGTGCGTGTGGTTCCCAAACGAGAAGCTTCATCGAGAATCAGCGGGGTGCAGGTCTCATCGTCCAGAAAGACCACTCCGAAGCTTTCATACTGATGGCTGATGGGCTCGAAAAGATATCGGTCCTCCTCATCAAAAGTGATGCGAATGGCGCTGTCGGTGAAAACGTCCTCGTCGGCGAGATCAATCGGTTGAAGCGCCGTCAGAGACTGGCTGATCCCGTTTTCCAGGCTTGCCGAAAGGAGGATCGGCATATCAGCTTCGGGCTCGACCACGTAATGAAGGGTTGCCTCACCGTTTTTCACCGTCGCTCTCCCAATGGGCGCCAGGCCGCTCTCTTTTTGCTGGAGGGCCGTGATGGTGGCGTTGTCGATGCCGTATTCGATGTGCAGGGCATCAGCAAGGGCTTCGAGTTTAAAGTCCGCTGAGAGGGTTATCGGGCTGGAGGTCCATAGCTCCAGAGTGGGATCGCCAAGTAAGTGGAACAGAGAAAAGACGGCGAGGACATCCAGCGGATAGACAGGTTTTTCAAGCGATTGCTGGATACCACACTGAGAAAGAGTATAGAGCTTGGCATAGTTGAGGATATCTCCAAGACGACGTGTGGAGGTCGCACCGAAGCCAATCTTTGGATCAATGCCAGGCCATACTGCATCGAACAGCCCGCGAGTCAAAGCGTCATCACCCAAGTCTGGAGTGTCTCGGGAAGGAGCTATCACTCCAACAGCCCCTCCTTCCGCTTTTCGGAGTAACCTCTCCGCGAAGTAGGTCTCCTGCTGGGAGGCGTTGCATGTATAGCTTTGGCCGGGACCGGGAACACAAGGATACGGTTGATTCACCCTTTCGTCGGGGGGCGGTTCTCCAGGATTGGTCTCATGGTCGAAGAAACCACTGGAGCAGTTTATGCTGAAGATTACTGGCAGCAGATTGTTGTTCAGTTGATCGATAGAGTTCTTGTTGAAATTCGGCAGGAACCATCCGTTTTCGCTTCCGTGGTCCCGGTGCATGACGAGAAAACGCCCGTTATTGAAGGCATTGATGATGTCCTGTTGCGACCCGTTCCAGGCAAAGCCGCTGTTTTCTCCGATGTCTGTTGGAAGGGGGGTGCCGTCGTAGTAGAAACGAGGGGTGTCCGAGCTGTGCAGGTTATTCCACCAGTACTTGTCGCACGTCCCATGGTTGTAGATGCGCTCTGCGCTGTAGCCTAGAGCAATGAGTTCGTCGCGAACCAGTTCAGCTGTCTGTATGTAGGCTTTCCCATCCCAGCCGTCCGTTGGATGAGGGTCAAAGGAAATCATTGGGGTGGGCGCATCAAGACGGCAGCATTGGAACATGGCGGCCAGGCTGATATTCTTGTAAAAGGCCGGCGCCGCAGGGGGATATTTCTCATAGTTGATGATCTTATCGATCACGTCATGGGCCTGTTGGAGAGTGTCCACCGGGATTCTTCCCACGCCGAAATCAGGCAGAATGTCAGAGAGAAAGCTGGGATAGTTGCTGTAGGGAAAGTCCGAAGCACTTTGGGCACTGAAGACCGTCGAAACGTAAAAGGTGGGAACAAACTCCGCATCACCCAACAACAGGACGTAGGACGGCCGCACCACGCAGTCCTCGTAGCGCTGATGGATATAATTAACAATGTCTTGGGCGGTGGTGCTGCTGTTTACCTCGACCACATTGGTCAGAATACCTTTCTCATTCTTCCATTTGGCTAACTTGTCGGCAGCCGGCCTGAAGTCCTGGTGCGTGAAGATGAGCAACTCCTCCCCGGGGCAAACCGGGGCGGGAACTCGATCCTCGACATAGTTGAAGATATCCGCTTCATTGAGGACAAGCTTTGCGAAGTCCGCGGTCTGGCTTTCGAAGGGGTTTTGCGAGCCGGTGGTTACGAAAGCACCGCTCCCGCCGGAAAAACGCAATTCGAAATCAGTCTTTTCATAGAGTATCAGCAAATCGGCTTTGGGGTAGAACTTTCCCGCTGCACAGGTTACCAGGGCAAGGGAGAGATCCCTCATTTGCCCCACCTTCATCACCGAGCACGCTTCGCTGGGAAAAGGCCCGTTCGAGGAATAAGCCGCTTCGTCTTTCGTAAACGGGGGATGATAGTTGATGTCCGGGAATTCATCCGTGTCCGGATAGCTGGGCTGAAATGGAAACAGATTGAGCCTGATCATCTCCGCCACCACCGGAGGTCTTACTTTCAGGGATACGTCCGCCCCTCTGGGAACGGCGACCAGTCGAGACACGGTCGGCACCGCCGGCAATCCGGCCTGGCCGACCACGGTCGCGACTCCCGGCAGGAAGATCTGAGTAAAGAGCTCGCCCTCGACCTCCGCGCTCACCAGGTTGGGTTCCCCAAAGCTCATGGAAGCCACCAGGTGAGTGTTGTCCGAGACCTTGACCTTGACTACCGGTTCCTTTCCAAACCTTTTGTGGCGGGCACAATGATCATGATCTGAGAGTGTGTCGAAAAGCCTGCCGCGAAGCATTCGACCCTGATTGTATAAGAGCTCCGCGACCTGGAGCCCTGGCCCACGGCGCAATGCTTGAGCCTGCATCAAGAAAGCTTTGAGAACATATATAGCGGTACAAGGATGCCCCTGCTGGTAAGTTCTCTTGGCACACTCCAAATTCCAGATCAAACTGATGCGCAACCATGGCTTGAGAGTATCCCTGGGCAAATTGCCTATGAATTCGATGACCTCATCAAACGCCGCCAGAATCTGGGGATCAGGCAAAACCGGGCAGCCGGGTGATGGCGCCCAGCCGGTCGAGGTGCTGATCGGGATCGTCAGTAGCAGCAGACACACAACCAGAGCAAATCCCGTTCTCATGTCCTTCTCCTTTCTGCCATGCCAATGGCGAAAAGGGATAAAAGCAGAGCCGGAAAAGGACCAGGGCAGGGCCAACCTGCCCCTGACTTTCGATACACGGTCAAATGGCAAGGAACAAACTTCAATGAAGATCTTGTGGATTACCCTTGGACAGGAACTATTGACAGAAGAGCAAAGCTTTTGGGATGATGAGAGGCAATTTCAGCTTCCAGCTCGAAGGTGAACACGCTAGTCAATTCAGACTATCCGGCTCCCTCTCTTAGCGTCCCCCTCCCTCATGAGCCCCCATGCACGACCATTTCTTGCGCCTTATTCGATGCCTCACAACCACAAATGGAAAATCGGTGCGAAATGCGTGCTTGCGAGCTCTTTTTTTTATTTTTGCATAGCATAGGGTGCCGCAAATGTCAAGTTTGGGCATCGGGGACTGATCGGCTCCTGACCGACGGCTGCACTTTTCGCAGCCTTTCGCGAATTCCCTTCAAGCGAGCCTCGCCGAGCGCAATTCTTGCCTGGAACAAAGCTACCACCATCCACCACGCTCCTCGGTTTCTTGATGATCCGCGGGGATTTATCAGCAACGCAGGCAACCGCATTTTTCTTTTGACAGTCCTCTCCGCTGACCTATTATTGCATATGTTCACCACCTGCTCCTCAACAGGGCAGCAAGGCAGCTTGCCATGGCGTACCGCAGGGGTTCCGGCCTGGAGCTTTTCTCTTTCCGCTTGCCGCCGACAGTGGGGCGACCCCTGCACCCCCAGGTGAGAAACAAGTTCCACGAGTTGCTGAGCGTCCCTGAAGATCAAGACAACTTCAGCGACCAGCAGCTCAGTGTCAACCTCCGTTGCGGCCGACGTCTGGTCAGGGTGGGCATCGGCTGCATGATGTATCCGCTCCCTCAGTGTGTCGCACCGTTTGACCTGGGAAGGTCTCCATGAGGCGATCCGTTCTTTTGTTCTGCTGGCTGTTCAGTATCTTGGTCACCGCCTCTTGTGCCCAGGCATCGGCTGACTGGTGGAGCCGCGAGGAGGCCCAGGGGAAGCTTGGCCGCTACGTGCAATGCATCGGCAACCTCAATGATTCACTCCTCGAGTGGGGACCGAACTTCCCCGGGTGGGAGCGGAGCCAACAGCCCAAGGCGGTCGGCCGCCCGGTCAAGGTTGGCTCGAAAGGAGTCATCAGGGAAATCCTGCCGGTATCGGAGGGCAGATACCGGGTGGTGGTCCACTGGGACCCCGAGAAGCCGGGAGATCCATATTGGACTACGGTCATCGGTCCGGCCGAAGGCAACGTGACGATTGTTTCCCGGCCACCGCCGGAACTCATCGGCCGGTGGCGGGAAGTCGGCCGATCGGCCACCCTTGAATTCCTGGAAGATGGCAACTTCAAGGCCAAGGACAATGAAGGCATGGCGGTGGCCGGCAGATATGTCGTGGGCGAGGATGACAAACTCTCGTTCGTCATTCACCATGAAGGCACCGCGGATGAAGTTGTTACGGTCGATTTTTCGCTGCTTGACGGAGAACTGACGGTGATCTTTGCCGGCGCCAAAGAGGAAATAGAGCGCTACCGGAAGGAAAAATGAGAGGGATCGTTTGAACGTCATCAGCCGTTCGGAAAGGAGCCGCAACATGCTCAAGAAGCAAGCAGGGCAAGGCCTGCTCATCCTCGTTATGGCAGCCTTCTGGTCAGGTACCGCCTTGGCTGCGGCCCCGCTTTTCCCGTTCGAAGACCCGACCACTCAGCTCTGGGGATACCGGAATGCCCGCGGCGCAGTGATCATCAAGCCTCGTTATACGGTCGCCCAGGAATTCTCGGCCCACGGCATCGCGGCGGTTGCCGATGCTGCCGGGTGGAAGATCATCAACCGTAAAGGCAGGGTGCTGGTCCGACCGTTTCTGGTGGACAACGGTCCGGATCCTTTTCAGGAAGGCCTGGCCCGATTCAGAGAGGCAGGAAAGGTCGGCTTTTTCAACGAACGCGGCAGGATCGTGATCCCTGCGCGCTTTCCTTTTGTTGGCCAGTTTTCCGAAGGCCGGGCGGTCTTCTGCCAGGGCTGCCGGGAACGGCCGGAAGGCGAACACCATGCCATTCACGGCGGATTGTGGGGCTTTATCGACAGGAAAGGAACGGTGGTCGTTACTCCGAAGTTCGACAAGGCTGAAGCCTTTCACCAAAGAAAGGCCAGAGTCATGCTCAACGGCCGGTGGACTACGATCGACCGGCAGGGCCATCGGATTGGTCGGTGAAGCGGTGAAGCGGTGGTGCGCCGGACAAACCGGTGAGGAGTAGTGAATGAGAGAGTCATACAGTGAAGGTGTAGCCAGCCACACTGGCCCCGAGTCATGCGCAGGTGCTCGTGAGGGTCCCGGCGAAGCGTTGACAGGGGTACACACAGGCCAGGTATTGAGCTGCGAAATCAACCGCTCCGGGATGCCGACGTTGTCACCGCAGGCGGAAGGCAACACTTTGCAGAGCGATAGGAGCGAGTTCTGCGAAGGTCCCGCGCAGTCTGAGACCCTGTGCATGTGTGGAAACTCTTCGCACGGGAACCGGGAGATCCCGGAGACACCCGGTCTGGATGCTGGGCCGGGTCGGTCGGAGAAGGCTGAGTGCCGTACGTCCGATATGCACGTTTCCGGGAAGTCGGACGGTTGCATAGTACCGGCGAAGCCGCCGAACGAGGGAAGTTTGTCCTCGGAGGCGGTGGAGGGAAGGCGACCGACTGAGAGGAACATCTTGCAGACGGCCACGCCCCGGACGCAGGGCCGGACCAGTGTGTCGATCGGAGTGCAGGGTGTGCGTGAAGCGGCGCGCAAGCGACCGCAGGTGCGATTTAATGCTCTACTGCACCACATTACGGTTGATCTCCTGAGGGAGAGCTTTCACGAACTCAAGCGGAAAGCAGCACCGGGAGTGGATGGAATGACCCGGCAACAGTATGAAGACGGGCTGGAGGGCCGCCTGGCGGACCTCCACGAGCGCGTTCATCGCGGGACCTACCGGGCTCAGCCTTCCAGGCGGACCTATATCCCCAAAGGAGACGGCAAGCTTCGGCCCCTGGGGATCGCGGCCCTGGAGGACAAGATTGTCCAGCAAGCCTTGGTGAGTGTGCTCAATACCATCTACGAGGAAGACTTCCTGGGTTTCTCCTATGGTTTCCGCCCCCGGCGCAGCGCACATCATGCGTTGGATGCTCTTTATGTCGGGATCACCGAACGGAAGATCAACTGGGTGCTCGACGCAGACATCCGGAGTTTTTTCGACACAATCGAGCACGGATGGCTGATGAAGTTTCTTGAGCACCGGATTGCCGACCGAAGGGTCCTGCGTCTGATTCGAAAGTGGCTCAGGGCCGGAGTCATGGAGGAAGGCATCTGGTCGAAGACGGAGCTGGGGACTCCCCAAGGGGCCGTAGTTTCGCCTTTGCTCGCCAACGTCTATTTGCACTACGTGCTGGACCTTTGGGTACAGCAGTGGCGTGGGCGACATGCCCGGGGTGAGGTGATCATCGTTCGCTACGCCGATGATTTCGTCATGGGGTTTCAATACCGGGAAGAGGCGGAACGGTTTCTCGGGGAGCTCACCGAGCGCATGGGCAAATTCGGTCTCAGTTTGCACCCGGACAAGACCCGACTGATCGAGTTTGGGCGCTTTGCTGCCGCGAACCGGAAGCAGCGTGGCCAAGGGAAGCCCGAGACTTTTGATTTCCTTGGGTTTACTCATATCTGCACGACAAACCGCAAGTGGAAGAGCTTCACCATCAAGCGCAAGACCATGGCTAAGCGGCTTTGCCGCAAGCTGAAGGATGTGAAGCAGACGCTCATGCGCAGGCGTCACGAGCCCATCCCCGAGTTGGGGAAATGGCTCCGGTCGGTCGTACAGGGTTTCATGAACTACCATGCTGTTCCGGGCAACTTTGCAGGCATCAGGGCCTTCCGGACTCAGGTCGCCCGGCACTGGTTCCGTGCCCTGAGGCGCCGAGGACAGCGCGACAACCATCTCTGGAGCCGTTTTCGCCATGTAGTCGACCGCTGGCTTCCCAAGGGTCGGATTTTGCACCTGTATCCTGATGTACGTTTTCACGCCATATACTCGAAGTAGGAGCCGTATGCAGGAAATCTGCACGTACGGATCTGTGCGGGGGGTGCCGGGTAACCGGCATTCCTACCGCGACAAGGGGTGCCGGGGTGACGAGGGGTGTCATCATGCCTGGGAGACAGACCTTGAGAGTTCTGCAAGAATGATTCATGTCCCTTCGGGACGCCCTGAAACCATGAAAAGGACGGAGCCTGACGGACAACCCGCAACTCGCAACTCGCAACTCGCAACCGGCTCCAGCGGCTTTGGAGATTCATTCGGGCCATTCGGAGAGCATGATGGACGAACCACCCGTAAGGGACGATCCAGTGAGGCGGATCGTGGCCATCACCGCAAGGCTGCCCGCCCGGTGGCTTGTGGCCTTGATCAAATCCACGCAGGTGCTGATACTGATAGCCGGGCTGGCTGCTTTCCTCTACGGAGCATATGAACTGGGACAGGATTTGTGGTTTTCGGTCAAGGGCGTTTCCGTGGAGGGCCATGTGATCGGGGAGGAAGTCGCCTACGAAACCCGCGAGACCTTCCCCGGCAGCTCCACCGGCTCATTTGAAAGTGGCTATTCGAGCGTTCCCGTCTCCCGGCCGACAATCCGCTATCGCTGGCCGCCCGATGGCGGAGAGGTCTTCATCCACCGCTCGACCATCGAATTCGAAGGGGATGAAATGGACCGCTACGGCATCGGCAGCCCGGTTACGCTTCGGGTATTGCCGAATGCTCCCGACCAGGCGCGGTTGCCGGGAGGGTTCACCCATTACCTGTGGGCTGTTATCGGCCTGGTCGCAGGGTTGTTCGCCCTGGTGCTGGTGAGCTCGCTCTTCTATCTCTACGAAGGACTCTTTGGCCGGGACCTATCCCGAGGACTCTCCCTCTTTCGCTCTGTGAACTGGACCACCACCGTGCTGGTGCTGGTGGCCCTGGCCGTCGGCTTGCAGCAGTTCCACCAGCGGCTGGTGCCCTGGCTCGGACTTCCGGAACTCACCTTAATCGTGACGGGCGACATCGGGTTTTTGCCACCCCTCCTGGCGGCCAAGGGAGAGCCGGACCCCGGCCGGTTCCTGAATGACGCGGAACGCTCCTTCGCCCGGCTGCCCTGGGTGGGGGAGGGCTTCGCCAGTGCGGCGCTGGAGCGGGCGCTCCGGCTGGGGAACGATGCCGCCGCCAGGCGCTATCTGGCTGCTATGACTGATCCTGCCGAGCGCTTCCCGGTCCGCTCAAACCGGGCACTCACCCACGCCGCGGAAGGCGGCAAAGAGGAATTCGTCCAGGCCCTGCTGGCCTACGGCATTGGTCCCGACACGGCCCCTTATGCAGGCGCCGAGCCGTTGCGGGAAGCGAGCCGGAACAATCATGTTGCGGTTATGGAACTACTGCTGGCGGTTGGCGCACGCACCGATTATCCGGACCATCCCCTCCTCTGCAGCGCCATCGAGGGGCACGCCGAAGACGCGGCCCGGTTGCTGCTGGAGCGCACCGCGGTAGATCTGGAGTGGCGCGAACCGAAGACCCGGCACACCCTGGCGGATCTGGCACTCCTGCAGGGCCTGGTGGCAACCGCCGACCTGCTCCGGGAACGCGAGGTCCCAGTCAGCCTGCCACCTTTCTACCGCTATGCGGTGCTCGGGGATCTGCAGGGTCTGACGCGAGTGCTTCCGCGTGCCCGCTGGAAGTCTGCCAGCTACGGTGACACCACCCTCCTGCATCTGGCCGCCCGCCACCATCAACCGGGTCTCGTCCGTGCCTTGATTGCCCTGGGCGCCGACCCCAACGCCAAGATCTTCGCCGACAACGGTCAGGCCTTCACCCCCCTGATTGAAGCGGTCGTGGCCAGAGACATCGAAATGATCAAGGTCCTGATCAAGGCACCCGGGATCAGGCTGGATCTTGGGGATTACCGTCACCTCACCCCGCTTGCCTATGCCGTGCGGCATGATCGCTGGGACCTGGTGGAACTGCTGGCGGGGGCCGGCGCAAGCGTGAATGTGCAGGTTGGCGACTTCGACGGCAACACGCCGCTCCATCTCGCCGCGGAAAGAGGCGATGCGGTCAGGGTTCAGTGGCTGCTGAGCATGGGGGCCGACCCGCAGATGGTAAACTTCAGGCAGTTGACGCCACTCGAAGTGGCCCGCTCCTCGGGAATCGCCAACCTCCTCCGGCAGGAACGCTAACCGCCGTATTTCGCCGAGGCCGCGGCTATCTTCAGTCTCAACCAGCCGGAAAAAAAGCATAAAACCGGCTCACCACAAGACCGACCTTGACAGAAACCACGTTACATGTTAGGAAAAAAGCGTGAGATAGCAAGCCCTTATCGTTCAAAAAGCCAATTCTTAGCATTCATTCACCCGGATCCCGTTTTTTCAAAGGTGAGGTTTTCGCCAAGCCATGGGATCGTTGCGAGGGGAGGCTGCCAGGTAAAAATCTTCCAATTCTCCGGACGAAAGGGAACGTCAGGTGGCGTGACCGTGATGCCGTCCGGAACTTTCCGGCATTATCCCCCGCCTTATCGGAGGAAGACAGGATGACGAATCGTCTCCGAGTTGTCTACATGACCCGGGAATACCCCCCTCATATCTACGGCGGGGCCGGGGTTCACATCGAACATCTGGCGAGCCACATGGCTCGCCTGGCCGAGGTCCAGGTGAAGTGTGTTGGAGACCAGCAGGTTGCTCAACCCCATCTCAGCGTCCAGGGCTATCCTCTTGAAGACGGCTTGTTCGACGCCAATCCCCTCAAAGTGAAACAGGCGCTCATGGTGCTTCTGACGGGAATGCGGTTCAACGCCCTTCCCATCGAGGCCGATGTGGTCCACTGCCACACCTGGTATGCGGCGTGGGGGGGAATCCTGGCCAAGCTCTGCTACGGTCTCCCGCTGGCGGTCACCGTCCATTCCCTGGAGCCATTGCGGCCGTGGAAACGGGAGCAGTTGGGCAGGGGCTACGACGTCTCCAGCTGGGTCGAAAAGACGGCGCTGGAGATGGCCGATCGGGTCATCGCGGTTTCGGAGAGTGATCGCAAGGAGATTCTATCGCGCTTTCAAGTGGCTGACGACAGAGTTCGGGCGATCCCCAACGGGGTCTCGCCGGATGTCTATCGGCCTGTTTCCACGACGGCATGCCTGAGTCACTATGGGATTGACCCCGCGACTCCCTACGTGCTGTTCCTGGGGCGCGTGAGCCGCCAGAAGGGGATTCACCACTTCCTGAGGGCCTGCCGCCACATCGACCCCGGGGTGCAGATTGTCCTTTGCGCCGGCAATCCCGACACTCCGGGTCTGGCCGAGGAAATCGAGGCAGGCTGGGCCGCGCTTCAAAAGGAGCGCCGGGGCCTCGTGTGGATCCACGACATGATCCCCCGCCAGCGCGCGGTTGAGCTCTATTCTCATGCTGCCGTGTTCTGCTGTCCGTCGGTGTATGAACCCTTCGGCATCATCAACCTTGAAGCCATGGCCTGTGAGACACCGGTGGTGGCCAGCGCCGTTGGCGGGATCAGGGACGTTGTGGTTCATGGGGAGACCGGGTTCCTGGTTCCTTTCGAGCGGCGCTCGCCTGATGATGCCGAACCGCGGGACCCGGAGCGGTTTGCCGGGGAACTGGCCCAATCGATCAATCATCTTCTTCGGGAGCGGGAGCTTGCAGCCGCCATGGGACGAAAGGGCCGGCAGCGGGTGATCGGCCATTTCGGATGGGATCGCGTGGCCGAGCAGGTCCTGGCAGTCTACCGGGACATGGTGGCCGAAAAATCGAAGGAGAACCCCGGGAAAAGTGTTTCCTTTCCCACCTAGCTCGGCCCCGGCCTGTTATCCTGGCGCAGGTGTGAAAGCTTCGCTGCCGCGTGGATGAAAGAGGAGGATCCAGATGGACAATAAGGAACATCTGCTGCCGGAATTTCAGGACTTGCTGACCCCGACCCGGGTTTGGATCGAGAACGTGCGCCCCCAGATCGACGGCGGCCGGTTTCCGGTCAAGCGGTGTCTCGGTGAAAAGATCCGAGTTGGCGCCGACGTGCTGGTGGACGGGCACGATAAGCTCACGGTGATCCTGCGTTATCGCCCCCGGTCGGCCACGTCCTGGACCGAGGTTCCCATGGCCCCGCGGGAGAACGACCACTACGAAGCCGAATTCGCGCTGACGCTCTTCGAACTTCATTTATACACGGTTTGTGCCTGGATCGACCGGTTCGGGAGCTGGAAGGAGAGTCTGGAAAAGAAGTTCGAGGCCCGGCAAGACGTGGCCAGCGAGCTGCTCGAAGGGGCGCTGCTGCTGGAGGATGCCGCGAGCCGGGCGGCCGGAGCCGATCGCCAGTGGCTCAACGAGCGGGCCGAACTCCTCCGCTCACCCCAACCGCAGGAAGCGAGGTTCCGTGCGGCAACGGCCGAAGAGGTGACGGCCATCATGGCACGCTATCCCGACCGTTTCGGTGAGGTCGTCTACGATCGCATCCTGCAGGTCAAGGTGGACCGGGTGAAAGCCCGCTACAGCACCTGGTACGAGCTCTTTCCGCGCTCAATCACCCCGGACGGCGAGGGGAGCGGCACTTTTCAGGAGGTGGAACGGTTTATTCCCCAGGTGGCTCGCATGGGTTTCGACGTGCTCTACTTTCCGCCCATCCACCCCATCGGCCGGGTGAAGCGAAAGGGCCGGAACAATACCATCCAAGCCGGCCCGGAGGATCCGGGCAGTCCCTGGGCCATTGGGGCGGCGGAAGGCGGCCACAAGGCCATCCATCCCGACTTGGGCTCGTTCGAGGATTTCGTGCACCTGGTTGCGACGGCCAGGGAACACGGGCTGGAGATCGCCCTGGACCTCGCTTACCAGTGCGCGCCGGATCACCCTTACGTGGCGGAGCACCCCGACTGGTTTCGACATCGGCCTGACGGGACCATCAAATATGCGGAAAATCCTCCCAAAAAATACGAAGATGTCTACCCCATCAATTTTGAATGCGAGTCCTGGCGGGATCTCTGGGAGGAACTGAAAAGCATCGTCCTCTTCTGGATCGACCGGGGAGTCCGCATCTTCCGGGTGGACAATCCTCACACCAAACCGTTTCGCTTCTGGCACTGGCTCATCTCGTCCATCCATGCGGAGTACCCGGACATCATCTTCCTGGCCGAAGCCTTCACCCGCCCCAAGGTCATGCAGACCCTGGCCAAGGTGGGTTTCAACCAGTCCTATACCTACTTCACCTGGCGAAACACCAAACGGGAACTCACGGAATACCTCACGGATCTTACGCAGACGGAACTCCGGGACTACTTCCGTCCCAACTTCTTCACCAACACTCCGGACATTCTGCCGGAGTACCTGCAGTTCGGCGGGAGGGCCGCGTTTATGGCCCGGACCGTCCTGGCCGCGACCCTGGGGGCGAACTATGGAATCTACAGCGGCTTTGAACTGTGCGAGGCGACCGCCATTCCAGGCACCGAGGAATACCTGAACTCGGAGAAGTACGAGATCAAGCATCGGGACTGGAACCGTCCCGGCAACATCCGTGAATTCATCACCCAGGTGAACCGGATTCGCTGCGAAAATGCCGCCCTGCACTCCAACGAAGGGCTCCGCTTCTATCCCGCCGAAAACGATCAGATCCTCTTCTATGGTAAGACCACCGAGGATCTGTCCAACATCGTAAGCGTGGCCGTCAACCTGGATCCGCACCATGTTCAGGAGAGCTGGGTGACCCTTCCCATCGAGGAATACGGTATCAAGCCGGACGAAGTCTACCAGGTCCACGATCTGATAGGGGAGGGACGCTATTTCTGGCAGGGGTCCAGGAATTTCATCCGCCTGGATCCGGGATCCTGCCCCGCCCAGATCTTTCGCATCCGGCGCAAGCTCAAGACAGAAAGGGATTTCGACTATTTCATCTGATCGCGAAGATCGCGAAGATCGCTCTCGACTCGCTCCGGCACCCTTATGGAGATTTGCCTCCCCGCTGGGCCCGGCGGCGAGCGCCCACCAAGGAGGACATTCATATGAAGAAAGATCCCCTCTGGTATAAAGACGCCATCATCTACGAACTGCCTGTGAAGGCTTTCCTAGACAGCAGCGGCGACGGCATCGGGGATTTCAAGGGGCTCATGAGCAAGCTCGATTACCTGGAATACCTGGGGATCACCGCGGTCTGGCTGCTGCCCTTCTATCCTTCGCCGCTCAAGGACGACGGCTACGACATCGCCGATTACCACGGCATTCATTCGAGCTATGGGACCCTCAAGGATTTCAAGTTGTTCGTGCGTGAGGCCCACAAACGGGGAATCCGTGTCATCACCGAACTGGTGATCAACCACACCAGCGACCAGCATCCCTGGTTCCAGGCCTCGCGACGCGCCAGGCGCGGCTCGGCCCGGTGGAATTACTATGTCTGGAGCGACACGGATACCAAGTATCCCGAAACCCGTATCATCTTCACCGACACCGAAACGTCCAACTGGGCCTGGGATCCCCTGGCGGGTGCTTACTACTGGCATCGCTTTTTCTCGCATCAGCCGGATTTGAACCTCTGCAATCCGGCCGTGGTCAGATCAATCACCAAGATCCTGGATTTCTGGCTTCGCCTAGGCGTGGACGGCTTGAGGCTGGATGCCGTGCCCTACCTCTGCGAACGTGAGGGCACCAACAACGAAAACCTCGACGAAACCCATGAGGTTATCCGGCAGTTTCGCCGGCACGTGGACACTCATTTCGAGAACCGGATGCTCCTGGCGGAGGCAAATCAGTGGCCCGAGGACGTCGTCCATTATTTCGGCAGCGGCGACCAATGCCACATGGCGTTCCATTTTCCGCTCATGCCCCGCATGTTCATGGCCATCCGTCAGGAAAACCGGGAACCCATCACAGAGATTCTCAAGCGGACCCCCGAAATCCCTGCAAATTGCCAGTGGGCGCTGTTCCTCCGGAATCACGACGAGCTGACCCTCGAGATGGTCACCGACGAGGAACGCGACTACATGTATCGCGAATATGCCAAGGACAGCCGCATGCGCATCAACATTGGAATCCGCCGCCGTCTGGCCCCCCTCGTGGACAACAGCCTCCGGCGCCGGGAACTGCTCCACAGCCTGCTCTTTTCCTTCCCGGGAACTCCCATCATCTATTACGGGGACGAGATCGGCATGGGGGATAACGTCCACCTTGGCGACCGCGACGGCGTGCGCACTCCCATGCAATGGTCCGCCGACCGGAACGCCGGGTTTTCCAAAGCCGATCCGGCCCTGCTCTACCTTCCGGTGATCATGGATCCGGTCTACGGCTACCAGGCGGTCAATGTCGAATCCCAGGAGAGGACTCCCTCTTCCTTCTTCCATTTCATCCGGCGGATGATTGCGCTCAGAAAGCAGTACAAGGCGTTCGGGCGCGGGACCATGGAATTTTTATACCCTGAGAACCGCCGAGTCCTGGCCTACCTTCGCTGCTATAACGAGGAGGTGATCCTGGCCGTCGCCAACATGTCCCGTTTTGTTCAGCCCGCAGAACTGGATCTTTCCAGGTTCCAGGGGTGGACGCCGGTCGAGATGCTGGGAAGGGTCGAGTTTCCGACCATCGGCGAGCTTCCCTACTTTGTCACCCTGGGACCGCATGCATTTTACTGGTTTCGACTGGACCCGCCCGTCCGACCGGTGGAAATTCGCACCCGGGCCGGCATTGATACCGTCACGCGGCCCGTCATCAGTCTCGAGCGCGGGATCGCCAGTCTGTTTGAGCCGGAAAACCTGGTGCGGCTCGAGCACGACGTGCTCCCTCAATACCTGCTCCAGCAAAGGTTCTTCAGGGGGAAAGGGAGGGATCTGGTGGGGTGCCGGATCCTGGATTGGACGAAGCTGGGCAGCGGTTTCCAGTTCGCCCTGGCGGAAGTCGCTTACGCTGACGGCGGGAAGGAGGTTTATGCCCTGCCCCTTAAGGTTTCGAGTGGCGCGGAAGGGCAGAGGATTCAGCAACACCTTCCCGAAAGTGTTCTCGCCTCCATTCGGACTCCCCGGCAGACCGGTGTCCTCTACGACGCCCTCGTCGAGAAGACGGCCTGCACCGACCTGGTCATGGCGATTGGCGACAGCCGCCGCTATCCCACCACCGTCAACGGGGAGCTGGTGGCCCGCGCGTTCCAGGATCCTGCGACCGCGTACCGCTCACCTCTAAATTATGCGAACCTTCGCCATCTGGGGGCCGAGCAGAGCAACACTTCGGTGGTCATCGACAACCAGCTCATCCTGAAGCTCTTTCGCCAGGTGGAACCGGGCTTGAATCCGGACATGGAAATTGCCTCCTACCTGACTGATAAAACCGATTTCAGCCATTTTGCCCATGTGGTCGGCTATATGGTGTACCGCTCCAGCGAAGGAGTCGAATCCACGGTTGCCCTTCTCCAGCGGTTTGTACCGAACGAAGGGGACGGCTGGCTCTTCACGCAGAAGGCGCTCGACGGCTTCTTCGACCGGGTCCGGGTCCTGCCGATGGATGCCCCCCCACCCAAAGCCTCCAGGGGATCCTTCTGGGAAGTGGTAGGAAAAGAGGTGCCGGAAGCGCTTAAACCGCTCTTCGGTGGGTATCTCGAGGAGGTCAGGAAGCTGGCCCTGCGAACGGCTCAGTTCCACTTGACTCTCTCCAGGGAAAAGCACGACCGGCAGTTCACGCCGGAACCGCTGGGAGGCGACCATCTCGAGATCCTTGCCGAAGGCTTTTCGCAGCAATGCCGTCATGCTATGGACCTCCTGAACGCCAAACTGCCGGAGCTGAGCGGCGAGACCTTGCATATGGCCAATCACGTGCTGGAGAAGTCCCCGCCTCTCCTGGGCGTTTTCCAGAAGCTTCATGCGCTGAAGACGACCGCCATGCGCATCCGATGCCATGGGGACTACCATCTGGGGCAGGTTCTCCGCAGTGAAGGGGATTTCGTGCTCCTGGATTTCGAAGGCGAACCGCTCAAATCAATCCGGGAACGCCGTGAAAAGCAGTCGCCGATGAAGGACGTGGCGGGAATGATGCGTTCGTTCAGCTATGCGGTCTACAGCTGGCTTCTCAACCACACCCGCGAGGACGAGGCATCCTTCCACCAGCTGAAACCATGGGCCGAAGTCTGGGAACAGTGGGTGTGGGTCACGTTTGTCGACAACTACCTGCAGGTCACCCAGGGACTGTCTTTCATTCCCCGGCAGCCTGAGGTGGTGGAGTCGCTGCTGCGGGGATTTCTCCTGGATAAAGCGTTGTACGAACTGCAATATGAAATCAGCAACCGACCAAACTGGCTTCCGATTCCGCTCCATGGAATCCTGAGTTTTCTCGAGGCCGGGGGCGCGAAGAAGGAATCGTCATGAACGAGAGCAGGTCGCAGTTTCTAACGGACTATGATCTTTATCTGTGGAATGAAGGGAGCTATCATCGGGCCTGGGAAAGGATGGGAGCCCACCTGGTGGAAGTGGACGGATCGAGGGGGACGTGTTTTGCGGTCTGGGCTCCCAACGCACGGTCGGTTTCGGTTATCGGCGATTTCAACGGCTGGGATGAAACGGCTCACTACATGAACAACCTGGGCGACTCGGGCGTCTGGGAGCGGTTCATTCCGGGGGTTGTTCAGGGGGCAAGCTACAAGTATGCCATCCATTCCCAGTGGCATGGATACCGGACCGAAAAAGCCGACCCCTTCGGCTTTGCCTGCGAAATTCGGCCGCAGACGGCCTCCAGGGTGTGGGATATCTCCGGATTCGCCTGGGGCGACCGCGACTGGATGGCCCAGCGGAGCTTCCGCCAGAGTCTCACTGCCCCTATGTCCTGCTATGAAGTGCACCTCGGTTCCTGGATGCGGGGTCAGGAGGACGGCAACCGGTGGCTTACCTACCGGGAAGTGGCGCCAAAGCTTGCCGAATACGTCGGTAAAATGGGGTTCACCCACGTGGAACTGCTGCCCATGAGCGAGCATCCCCTGGACGGGTCCTGGGGCTACCAGACCGTGGGCTATTTCGCCCCCACCAGCCGGTTCGGTACTCCCCAGGATTTCATGTTTCTCGTGGATACCCTGCATCAGCACGGCATCGGCGTGATCCTGGACTGGGTGCCGGCTCATTTCCCGCGCGACGGCCACGGCCTCGGCTATTTCGATGGCACGCATCTCTACGAGCATGACGATCCGCGCAAGAGGGAGCACCAGGATTGGGGGACCTTCATTTTTAACTACGGTCGACGCGAGGTAAAGAATTTCCTGCTCTCCAATGCCCTGTTCTGGCTCGAAGAATACCATATCGACGGCCTGCGGGTGGATGCCGTCGCTTCCATGCTCTACCTGGACTACTCACGGCAGGAGGGTGAATGGGTCCCCAATCAGCACGGCGGCCGGGAAAACCTGGAAGCCATCGATTTCCTGAAGCGCTTCAATGAACTGGTCTACACCGAGCACCCGAGCGCCATGACCATCGCCGAAGAGTCCACCGCATGGCCCATGGTATCCCGTCCGACCTACCTTGGGGGGCTGGGCTTCGGCTACAAGTGGAACATGGGCTGGATGCACGACACCCTGCTCTATTTTTCCAAGAATCCCATCCACCGCAAGTTCCACCATGGCACATTGACCTTCAGCCTCTTGTATGCCTTTCATGAGAATTTCGTTCTCCCCTTTTCCCATGACGAGGTGGTCCACGGCAAAGGGTCCATGATTGGCAAAATGCCGGGGGACGACTGGCAGAAATTCGCCAATCTCCGTCTGCTCTACGGGTATATGTTTCTCCACCCGGGGAGGAAGCTCATGTTCATGGGGGGTGAGTTTGGCCAGTGGGCGGAGTGGAATCATGAGACGAGCATCGAGTGGCATCTTCTCCAGTACGCTGCGCACCTTGGGCTACAACGCTGGGTTCGGGATCTCAACACCTTCTACCGCGGCGAACCCGCATCTCACGAGCTGGATTTCCAGCCCGAGGGATTCCGCTGGATCGACTGCAACGACAGCGAGCAGAGCACCCTGACCTTCCTGAGGAACGCCCGCGACGACAAGAAGGTACTGGTGTGTGCCTTTAACTTCACACCCGTCCCCCGTCACAACTATCGGATCGGAGTACCGGCCACCGGCTTCTGGCGGGAAGTGTTGAACAGTGATGCCGAGCTCTACGGGGGGAGCGGACAGGGCAACCAGGGCGGCGTTAGGGCAACCCCCGTCGCCACCCACGGCTACTACCAGTCCGTCAGCATCACGCTGCCCCCACTCGGCGCGGTTGTGTTCAAACCGGCTGACCAGAATGACAACCCTGACTAAAGAAAGATTACGAACAAGCTGGTGATGCCCCAACGGCGGTTTGGTTCTTCCAGGAACATGCCGACATTGATCCGGCTGACGTTGAAGCAGAGAGAAAAGCCTGCTGTCAGCCGATCGCCAATAACGCCACCGCAGCTTATTTTGCACCACTTTTGGCAACGTCGGGCATGGGTGGAACGGCCTCGTGCGACCAGCTGCGAACATGGAGATCCCGCTGGGGGAATGGGATCTCGATGCCATGGCGTTGAAAGGCTTCGAAAATAGCGCTGTTCAACTCATGGGTTGCAGGAATCCGGTCCCCCGGTGTCGCCAGAAAAACCCAGATGTTGAAATTCAGTGAGCTGTCACCATAAGCCTCGAAAAAGATCTGGGGCGGTGGGTCATCAACCACCCGGGGGTTGGCGCGACCGACTTCTTCGAGAATCCGCGTGACTTGCAGCGGGTCTGAGCTGTAGGATACCCCTACCTTGAGGGCGAGACGATTGAGTCCCCATCCTCCATAGGTCCAGTTAAGGATCTTGCCGGAGATCAGGTCCGAGTTAGGGATGATCAGGAAGTACCGGTCAAAAGTCTGAAAAATCGTGCTTCGCACCCGGATCTCTTTGACCATCCCCCATTGCCCGTCGATAACCAGCATATCCCCCACTTTGATGGGCCGTTCGAACAAGAGGATGAGCCCGCTTAAAAAATTGCTGACAATGTTCTGAAGACCAAAACCGATGCCCACCCCCAGGCCGCCTGCCACCAGTGCGAGGTTGGTCATGGATAGCCCTAGAGCGTTGAGTGCCGTCAATGCCGTAAGAACCAGGATCACGTAGTGCATGCTCATGGAGACGGTGTATTTGATGCCTTCATCCCAATCCCTTGAAGGAAAAAATTTCAGTTCCAGGAACTTGCGCAGTACGCGGGACAGCCAGAACCCCAGGTAAACGAGCAAAACGGCGAGCCCGATGCTGAGGGGTGTGAGTTGAAGGGGACCGAAGGAAGGGCCCCAGTTGAGCCAGTTGAAGGCCCAGGCCAACCAAGCCGGCGGAATACCCCAGACCTTGAGAGTCACGAGGAGCGCCACACCGGCCAGAACCGCCCCTACTGTTCGGGTGAGACCTTGGTAGGAATTCAGGAATAGTGGTGCTCGTTCCGGAAATCTCCTGGCCAAGAGCCCCATTTCGGGATGAAGGGTCAAGCGCAGGAGGGTATGGGCGACTTCACCAAAGACCCAGGCCAGGACCAGTACAGCCAGAGTGAAAGATGCCCCCTGGGCGGTGTATTCAGACAGGAATTTCATGCCCAGCAAGCCTGCCACCACCACAAACGCGAATACCAGGAGGGCGGTGATCCTTAGCGCCCGCAGGAACGCCTTGCTCTTTACCAGAGACGGGACCGGCAGGAATGCCAGAAATGGATCCAGGTGCTTTTTTCTCATCAGCCAGAGCACCCAGCCCAACAGCACTACCTGGTAGTAACTTCTCAGACTGTTGGCACCTTCCGGGGTGAATCCCAGGAGGGCCGAATTGGGCAGAAGGAAGAGACGCACGAGAACAACCACGATCGCCATGAGTGAAAAGTGCCAGCGATAGAATCTGGCCATATCACCGGGTATTGGCAGGACGCCCCCGGCTTCCTCGCCGGCCAAACAACGCTTGAGCACCTTCCGGACCATCCGCAGGACCACCAGACTCGCAGTCAGGCACCAAATCAGCCAGCCCGCCTTGTGCGAATTGAGCTGCAGAGACCAAAAGGCCACATACAACCAGGCCACGAACCCAAAAGAGAAGAGGCTCCCGGAGAGAATGGACACAATGGCCAGAAGCACTCTCAGCCCCACTTCCGTCACCCGCTCCGGCAAGACGGCAAGGCTGGGCCGCATCAGCTTCTCCAGGCGAATGGCCGCTGCCCCCACCAGTACCAGTAATAGCAACAAGCCTGACAGCTTGGTCCAATTGTCTGCCACGAAGGACAACAAGACCCCGGACCGGCTCATCTCCACCATCCAAGTATAGGCCTTTCCGGGCAGGGCCACCAGGGTGAGCACAACCTGCCTGATTTCCACCAGCAGATGCTGGGGGGTTTGACGCTTGAGCAACTCCTGCTTAAGCGCTTTTTCCAGGTAATCCTCTTCCAGTTTCGACCTGGTTTCGGTGACCTGCTTCATGGAGTTCCGCAGGTTGTCTTCGCTTTTCGCCAGCGTTTCTTGATAGATCTTTGCTTCGGCGTCATATTCACGGCCCAGTTGCTGATACGCGCGATAGGCTTTTTGCAGCTCTTTGGAGTCGTGCAACGGATGATCGGTTTTATCCAGTTCGGCCATCAGGTCCTTGATGGATAGTAGAGCGGCGGCGCGCTCCTGAATTGTCTGTTCCAGCACTGTCTGCTCGCGGGTGAATTCCTTGAGTCGCGTGTTGATATGGTCTTCGTCTCTTTTCAGGTTCTTGACGGCATCTTCAGCCCCGGCCAGGGTCAGCTCGCCTACGGCCATGGAAGCGTTCAAGGCTGCGCCCCGGGCTTGCAGTTGCGCTGTTTCTTTCACAAGGCTCTCGAGCGCCTGTTTCGCAGATTCATTCTTCTCTCGCAACGCGGCAATATCGCGCTCTAATTTACTTGCCCCTTCCGCCAGAATGTCAGGCAGCTTCTCCGGATTCATTGCTGAAGCCGCGGTCTTTGGCCTGGACTGAGCTGCTGTTCCCCAAATCTCCCAGCTCGTCGGCAAAACGAACACCAGGATGAAGATCAACAGAATGATCCGAGAACTGTGATGACCCGATTTAGTCATACGCTGTCTCCTTCCGGCCTGCTCTCAAACTTGTCATCCACCATGTGGTCAATACGATCCAATGCTCTGTTCCTGGCGAGCGAAGCAAGCCCTTATTTGGCGTGACCAGACGTCTGGTAATCTGAAAGTGCCGCACTGGCCGAGAACGCGGCAGCGATATTCTAATTATCCCATCCGGCCGCCTCAGGGCAACCCTGGCTCCCCCCCGGCCCACTTTCAGCGCTCAGTTGGCCGAAGGCCGCGTGGTCCCCGGCCTAAGACTTGCCGGGGTGACGTATTGAGCGACTTTTTGGACACCCTTTTACGAAAAGTTGTGAGTGCGAGTTGTAAGCTCCCAGTTGCCGGTTGCCATTGGTCCTCTTCAGGTGTTTCCGGGTGTCCCAAAGGGACATGATTCACTGCTTTGTTCAATCTCGTGCTATAAAGAACGGGAATCGATCTGGAAGATCGACGATATTGGCTGAGAGCGTTGCCGGCAAGAGCTCGGAGCAGCTGCACGCCAGTAAATTAGCGCGTCGTGCTGTCTTGTTCTTCGTAAGACCACCGGCTCTGTCGCAGAGATGCAGGTCCATGGAGCGTTCGGGAGGGACATGGTTTGAATTCTGAGGACCCGGCTCGGGCAGCTACCGGCGATGGCCGCTGGCTGGCGGTTTTCTGCCTTGCCCGGATTCTCTTCAGCTCCATCTTTGTGAGCTATTCGGCGGCGCTGCCGCTGCTCAAGAGCGACTGGGCCATGAGCGCCACTCAGGCAGGGATCGTTCAGTCCGCGTGGCATCTGGGCTACCTGGGTTCCTGCTTCATCGTCGGCTTTATGGGTGACCGTTACGGTGCCAAACGCACTTTTCTCTGGAGTGCGGTTGCAGCCAGTATCAGCGGCCTGGTTTTCGCCCTGTTTTCGTCCGACTTTGTTTCCGGCGCGATTCTCTACGGCTTCGCCGGGCTCTGCTCGGGCGGCTCCTACACGCCGGGCCTCACCCTGATTGCCGAACGCTTTGCCCCGCTCAAACGGGGCCGTGCCATGGGCTATTTCCTCGCCGCCGGCTCCCTCAGCTATGCCATCTGCATCGTCACCTCGAGCCTGCTTTTTCCTCTTGGCGGCTGGCGGCTGGCGTTTCTGGTCACCTGCAGCCTGCCGACCGCCGGCATGGCACTCTCCTGGTGGGTGCTGCGTGCCACCCCCAATCTCATTCATGCGACTCCCGGCGGCCAGGGCATGTGGCGAGCCATCCCCACGGTGCTCAGGAATAAACCGGCCCTCCTCTCGATGCTGGCCTACACCTCCCACTGCTGGGAACTGCTCGGCATGTGGGCCTGGCTGCCCGCCTATCTTGCCGCCGCGGCCCAGGCGGCAGCCGGGGAGCTCCAGGAAACCACCCGCACCATCGGTCTCGGGGTGCTCCTGTCGGGCCTTACCTACCTGACAAGCATGCTGGGCAGCCTCATCGGCGGCAGCCTCTCGGACCGCTTCGGGCGGACTTTGACCCTGTTGTTCTTCTCGTCCCTCAGCCTCCTCTTCTCCTTCACCTTCGGCTGGATGCTCGGCTGGCCGCTGGCCGTGCTCTTCATCGTTGCCGCCTGCTACAATCTCGCTTCCATCGCGGATTCGTCCATCTACTCGACGGCCCTGACCGAACTCGTGGAACCTCAGCACATCGGCGCTGCCTATGCGCTCCGGTCGGTCATGGGATTCAGTGCCGGGGCAATCAGTCCGTGGGTCTTCGGGCTGGTGATGGATGTGGCGCAGGGTCCTTCCTGGTCATCGGAAACCCTGGCCTGGGGACTGGCCTGGACCAGTCTCGGCCTTGGCGCCCTGCCGAGCCCGCTCATGAACTGGTGGCTGCGGCGACAGCCGGAAGCCGCCCTGATGGCGAAGGGCCGTCGCTAGGACATCATGGTGAGAAGGAAAGACTGGATCATCCTGGCGGTCATTTTCGCCTCGCTTTTCGCCGGCGTTGCCCTCGAACAATTCCGTTCCTTCCTGGCGCCGCTCCCCATGGTGTGCATGATGGCGTTTCTCTTCATGAGTTTCCTTTCCTACCGTCTGGTCCAGGTGGTGAGAGATATTCGAATCGTGTGGGCCAGGATGGTCGTGGTGCTCGTTCTGAAGCTCATAGTCCTGCCAGCTGCGGTGTACATGGTTTTCCGGAACCTTTTTCCGAAGTATGCCCTGGGCGCCCTGCTCCTCAGCGGTGTTTCGACCGGGGTGGTTTCCCCTTTCTTCGCGGAGCTGGTCAAGGGCAACACTCCAATCGTGCTGTTCGTGCTCGTTGGGAGTTCTCTGCTCGTTCCCTTCACGCTGCCGGTGATGGTCAAGATCCTGGCCGGACAGGCCATGGCGATACCCCTGACGGCTATGATCCAGCTCCTCTGCGTCATGGTCTTCATCCCGGTGCTCTTCGCCGAGGTCTTCAACCGCAGGTTTCCAAAGCTTGTCCACGCCATCCAGCAACGCCAGTATGGCTTTGCGCTGGTCTTGTTCGCTCTCACCAACCTGGGCGTGTTTTCAAGGTACGCCGAATTCCTGCGCCAGCACCCGGCTGTTATTTTCGAAGCCCTGGCGGTTGCGGCGACCCTCGCAGTCATATACTTTGGCGCGGGGATCATCTGTACTCTCGGCCAACCCTTGCCGGATCAGCTCGCCCTCAGCATCATTTTCGGAATGATGAACTATGTGCTGGTCATCGTCTTCAGTTCCGAGTTCTTTGGACCCATTGAACCAACCCTGGCAGCGGTCTACTCGATCCCCTTCTTCACCCTCCTCGTTCCGCTCAGACTCTATCAGCGCTGGGGAACAAGGATCGGGGGTGTTTTCCGAAGAGGCTCATTGTAGTATCAGCACTCGCCGCGAAAATGAGGGGCAGGGGAGGAGCCGTCGCTTATGATCATCACTACCAAGAGCGGCAAAGCCTTTGACACCGCCAGGGATCTGACGGCACCGGAGCGGCATGTTCTGCAGAAGCTTTTCATATGGGAGACGATGGCCGCGAGCGTCGAGCAGTTCCGAGAAAAGAAAAGGGATGCTTTATCCAGAGGGTGGAATGATTCCGGCCCCATCCCGGAGAGTGAAACCTTGAAAACGATCGTCGCTGATCTGGAACAGAAGGTAATCCTTCGCCTCTCCAAACCGCAATCGTGACGCTGACAGCAGGCCAACAGCAGGTCTCGTTGGGATTGAACGACAGATCCCGATCTTGCCTACCGGGTTGCCTCGGGCACCATGCCCTTCCCAATTCACTCAAAGCATCCTAAATAGCGGCTTGAAGCCTGCCGATATGACGATGGAGAATTCGGACCCCCACTGGGGTGGCGCTGGACTTCACAAGGTCGCCCGGCGCGGGTGTTGCCAAATGGTGGGTGAATGGGTATGATGTGCCCTCTTCTTGCGTGGGGGGATTTCCGAGCTTCGCCTCAGTTTAGGGAAACCGCCCGGCGCGTCCTGAAGATGGCACACAAAGCCTGGTGGCACCCTGTTTTCCGAGCAGCCGCCAGACCGCTGGTCACAGCTCTCTGATCACAATTGCTGGAGCGATCCGGCCAAGAGGTCTCGAAACAGAATGGGAACCGCGCATAAGACCTATCAGGAAATCAATGAGAAGATCCGCAAGGGGCAGGCCGTGGTCGTGACCGCCGAGGAGATGGTCGGCATCGTCAGGCAAAAAGGAGCCGCCCAGGCTGCCAGGGAAGTCGATGTCGTTACAACGGGCACCTTTTCGCCCATGTGTTCTTCGGGCGCTTTCCTCAATTTTGGCCACACCACTCCGCCCATCAAGGCAGCCAAGGTCTGGCTCAACGATGTTCCCACGTGCGCGGGACTGGCGGCGGTTGACATCTACCTGGGAGCAACGGAGCCCGTTTTCGACGATCCGCTGAACAAGATTCGTCCAGGTTCCTTCGAATACGGGGGGGGCCATGTGCTGCACGATCTCGTCAGCGGGAAGCCCGTGCGCCTGCGGGCGGAAGCCTACGGGACGGATTGCTACCCCAATCGTCGGGTGGAGCTGACCATCACCTTGCAGGACTTTCCTTACGCCGTCCTGTGCAATCCCCGCAACGCCTATCAAAACTATAACTGTGCCGTCAATCTTTCCGCCAAAACGATCTACACCTACATGGGAACGCTCAAGCCGCGCATGGGGAATGCCAACTATGCCACCTCCGGGCAGTTGAGTCCGCTTCTGAACGATCCCTGGTACCGCACGCTGGGCCTGGGCACCCGCATCTTTCTCGGGGGGGCGCAAGGTTACATTGTCTGGCATGGGTCCCAACACAATCCCGACGTGGCGCGGCTGCCGAACGGGGTGCCGGTGAGCCCGGCCGGGACCCTGATGGTCCTGGGGGACCTCAAGGCCATGTCGCCCCGATGGTTGCTGGGGGTCAGCATGCAGGGCTACGGCTGTTCTCTGGCGGTCGGCATCGGGGTGCCCATTCCCATCCTCGATGAAGATATGGCTCGCTATACCGGCGTTGCCGACGAAGATATCGTCACCCAGGTCAAGGATTACAGCTTTACCCGCTCGGACCCGTTGTGCCAGGTCAGCTACGCCCAGCTCAAATCCGGCACCATCATGGTGGAAGGTCAGGAAGTCCCTACCGTCCCGCTGTCGAGCACGGTTCGGGCCCGAGAAATCGCCTCGATTCTGAAGGATTGGATCCAGCGGGGAGAGTTCCTCCTCGGGGAACCCCAGCATCCCCTGCCGACAACATTCCGGCAGCCATGACGAGCGGGAGAGTAAAAGGCGTTGGCCTCCTTTCGGGCGGCCTGGACAGCACCCTGGCCGTAAAAGTCTTGCAGGACCAGGACATCGAAATCCTCTGTGTGACCTTCACGACCCTGTTTTTTGGCGCCGAACCCGGTATCCAGGCGGGCCGCCGGGCGGAACTCGACGTTCAGGTCCTCGATATCGGGGAAAAGCACCTGCAAATGTTGAAAAATCCGGTCTACGGCTTTGGCCGGCACATGAACCCGTGTATCGATTGCCATGCCCTGATGCTGCGAGAGGCGGGCCGGTTCATGGAAGAGCAGGGCGCGGACTTTCTGTTCACCGGAGAGGTCCTGGGACAGCGCGCCATGAGCCAGCGCCGGGAGGCTTTGGGAAAGGTCGAAAAGCTTGCCGGCTATCCGGGCCGCATCCTGCGACCGCTCAGTGCCAGGTTGCTGCCGCCGACCTTGGTGGAGACCGAAGGGCGCGTTGCTCGCGAACGCCTCCTCGACCTTCAGGGCCGCTCCCGAAAACCGCAGATGGCCCTGGCGGAGGCATACGGCATCACCGACTATCCCCAGCCCGGCGGCGGGTGCATCCTCACCAAAGAAGGATTCGGCAACAAGCTTGCGAAGCTGCTCGAACTATTTCCCGATCCCGGGGCCAGAGAAGTGGAGCTGCTCAAATGGGGGCGTCATTTTCTCCTGCCGCAGGGCGGACTGTGCATCCTCGGTCGCAACCAGGCTGACAACCGGCGGCTGGAATCTTTGGCCGTGGCGAGCGACATCCTGCTCCTCTCCGACAGCCATCCCGGCCCGATCGGCTTGTTGCTGCCCGCCCCCCGGTTTGAGGAGGATCGGGAACTGGCGGAAATAGCCGTCATTGCCTACAGTGATACCCCGCTCGCCGGCCGGGGAGATGTTACCTGGCGTTATGGCGATCACCATGGAACCTCCAATCATATCAACCCCGGGAAAGAGTTCCTCAAACAATACCAATTGTAGGGTTCCTGCAGAAGGTGGTTCGGCGGGAAGCCGGATGGGCATCCGGGTGATGGTCGCACCTGTTCCCACCACCCGGGGCGTGACGCATGGAACCCACGATGAAAGGGCCCGTTGCTTGAAGCGACGGCTGGGGCTGCCCCCTTACCGCTGCTGGGCGGCGAAGGCGCAGTAAGGGCGAAGCGGGCACTGGTCGGTTTTGGGCTTACGTGCCTGGCAGAGACGCCGTCCATGCTGGATCAGTTGGTGGGAGAATTTGATCCAGCGGTCGCGGGGGACCAGCGCCATGAGATCCTGTTCGATCTTGTCGGGATCAGTATTGGCGGAAAGTCCCAGGCGCTGGGCCACCCGTCCCACGTGGGTGTCCACCACGATGCCCGGAACGGCGAAGGCGTTTCCCAGAATGACGTTGGCCGTCTTGCGGCCGATTCCGGGAAGCTGCACCAGGGTTTCCAGGTCAGCCGGAATACGGCCCTCGAAACGCTCGTCCAGAATCCGACAGGCGGCTTGAATGTTCTTCGCCTTGTTGCGGAAAAAACCGGTCGATCTGATATCGTTTTCCAGTTCCTCCAGGGGCGTCCTGGCATAAGCGCGAGGGGTCGGGTACTTTTTGAACAGCTCAACCGTCACCTGATTGACCCGCTCATCGGTGCACTGGGCGGAGAGTACCGTGGCCACCAGCAGCTCGAGCGGCGTTTCAAAAACGAGAGAACACCTGGCGTCAGGGTAGAGCTCGTCTAGGATGGTGAGAATGGCCTCGATTGGGGGCGGTCCTGCCGGGGATTCCCGGCCCTTCGATTTTCCTTTGGTTGCTGCCATGGCATCATCTTTTCGGGGCAAGAGGTGAACATTCTAAGGCTTTTTGCCAGCCTCAGCCGGAGTCTGCTCTGTATTTCAAAGTTCTCGGTTGATTTCAAGGAAAAACCTTTTATATATAAGCCGACTCGATCCCGCCAGGGTTTGGGGCCGCGGCGGGGAGAGCGAGATGATTGAAGAACGCAGGCAGAAAGAGTCGATCCACTTGGAGACTCCAGCTGAGGAATGAAATGGCATTGAAACGATCGCGAAGTACCTATATCAGGGGGATCGGCGGAAAAAGACGGATGCACAACCACATTATAGTATGCCCTTTCTGCGACAATGGTCACCCGATTCCGGTAGACTTTGACTCGATTCACCGATGTGCGTGTGGAGCCTGCTTCAAGGTGTGTGGCAACCATGCGCTGGAGATTGGGGTCGGTGATATCGCCGAGCATTTGTGGGATCGCGAGGAGCTGGATTTTGTCCGTTCGATACCCATTGAATTCTGTAATATCGTGATCGAGAAGGACTTCGACCGTCTGCTGGACCTGAAACAAACGGCCGACCCGCTCGGTATCGAACGCTTTTGCAAGTATGATATCAACATCCATCTGAGCCTGGTGTGGGTGAAGCGGCTCTTCTGATGGTGGTCAGGGTGTCGAGGCTTGACAGGTGGGGGGGTAGCTGGTAGTTATGAGCCACCATCGAGACTCGGAGAGGGTTTCTCCCGCACCACTGTTGCTCACCCGAAGATCGGCCCGGTAGTCATCTGAAGTTAGGATCACAGCCGCTTTTGGGGCCGGGGTTTCAAGGCTCAAGAGCCTCGAGGAGAAGCTGGAAGGGCGTGTCGCAGGGGGAGTCAGGAGAAGGCACAAGCGCCTGGGGATCGCGGCACCATACGACACTGCAGGTGAGGGGCTGCCTGGATGAAGGCGCCCCTTTCGTTTTACCGCTGGGTCCGGTCTTGTATGATGGGGAAAAGCAATGGGGAAGACTGGCAGTCAGATCGTAATGCATGGCGAGGCGATGGGCGAAGCCTTGATGGCGCTTGCTGACGGCATCGTAGAAAGCTCTCAGGAGCGTCACGAACTGGTACTGGTCGGCATCCAGACGGGCGGAGTGCATCTTGCCCGCCGGCTGCAGCGGGCTATTCTCGAAAGACATGCCCTGTCGGTGCCCGTCGGCGCTCTCGATATCAACCTTTACCGTGATGACTGGACCCGTCTGCACACCCAGCCGGTGGTCAAAGCGACCGATCTGCCCTTCACCATCGACGACCGGGAAGTGATCCTGGTTGATGATGTCCTGTTTACCGGTCGAACCATCCGGGCAGCCCTGGACGCCCTGATGGATTATGGTCGCCCGCGAACGGTCCGCGTCGCCGTGCTGGTCGACCGTGGTCACCGGGAACTGCCGATCTTCGCCCAGTTCATTGGCTTGCTGCTCGATACCAGCATTGACGAGCAGGTGAATGTCCTTCTGGCCGAAAAGGACGGGATCGACCAGGTCGTCACGGAACGGGCTTCAGCCTGAACAAAGGCGGTTTTGGGGCGGCTGCATCAGCCCGCAAAGGCAAAAGTGAGCTTTTCGGCCGCGGCCTCGGCCAGCACGTGCTGCAACCGTGCCATGTTCAAGTTGCCGCCCGTCATCACGGCCACCACCTTTTTTCCCGCCAGGCGGTCCCGCACCTTGAGAGCCGCCGCCAGGGTCGCTGCTCCGGCCACCTCGGCCAGGTTCTGAGTATAACGAAGAGCCATCAGAACCCCTCCCAATAGCTCCTCTTCGTTTAGAAGAATGACGTCGGTGATGCGGTCTTTCAGGATCAGGTAGGGGACTTCAAAAACCGAGCGGGCCGCCAGCCCTTCGGCCACCGTGTCGGCACTGTGAACGACAACTCGTTTGCCCTTGCGCCAGGCTTCGTAAAACGACGGCATGAGCTCGGCCTGCACTCCGATCAACTCGACTTTGGGGTTGATGCCTTCCACCACTTTGGCCAGCGCGGAGCAGCCGGTTGCCCCGCCGATGGGCATGAGGATGACATCCACCTCGGGTAGTTCCTCGAAGATCTCCAAGCCCATGGTAGCGATGCCGTTGATGAGTGCTGGTTCATTTCCCTGGCGCAGATAGTACATACCCGTATTTTCCGCCAGTTCTTCACAATAGTCCTGGGATTCGTAAAAATCCTGTCCGTGTTCGATCAGTTGGGCACCATAGGAGAGGATCTCGGCATTGATGTCCGGATTGTTGTTTTCCGGGACCACGATATTGCAGAAGATGCCCCGCTCCTGTGCCGCCCAGGCCACTGCCAGGCCGTGGTTGCCACGGGTGGCGGCGATGATCCCCTGTTTTTCGATCTCCGGAGACGCATGAGCCATGAAATTGACCGCCCCTCGCACCTTGAAGGAATTGGTGGGAAGATGGTTTTCATGCTTGACATAAATGAAGGCGTTGAGTTCTTCCGAAAGCCTCTTGTAATAGGTCAGGTGGGTTCGCTTGAGCACCCGCTCTACAATTTGTCGGGCTTTGAAGATTTCGAGCATATTCACGCGCGGGATCAAGTCGTCATAATGATGATTCATGGGTTCTCCCTGTCTTCAATGGCTCCTTCAAAAGGTTGTCTGCTGCTCCCTGCCGAGGTGAGGAAGCAGCGCACTTGCTGATTAGGTCCATCCCAGGCTTCCGATGATATACCAGAATTGCGAGAAGCGCCAGAGGTTGAGGTGACGGAGATCGAGGCGACCCTGGTGAAGCGTCTGCCGGGGATCCTTCGAGGAAGGACTTCAGTGCCCGCTCGATGCCCCATTTTCCCATTGCATCCCTCATCGGGAGCATGCTAGAGTGCCTCCCATGATCGAGCGGGAGTAGCTCAGTTGGCTAGAGCATCAGCCTTCCAAGCTGAGGGTCGCGGGTTCGAAGCCCGTCTCCCGCTCCAACTACTCAGCGCTTTCAGGGGATTACGTATTTCGTAATTGCGTGTTTGTCCTTGTCTCTCTGTGACTCGCACACTGCCATTGTTGCCCCCTGGAAAAGGAGCCAGTCCCTATTGACCCCCGAATACTGGGAACTCAATCGAGAAAACACAACCATCGCATGCAGGAAGAACAACGCCAAGGGCGCTTTCCCACGCCATCAACTTTGGATAGAGGAAGTTGCCAGTCCGCAGCTTGGTGAGGCGCCGATAGGAGAATTCCATACCTGTCCTTAGCCTTTGCTCATCGAGTCCGAAGAGCGGAAAGTGGTTCGTGACAAGGGCACCGTCGACTGCCGGTGGCACCAATCCCATTGCACCGTTACGTGCATAAATACGAGAAGCAATGACCTGTCCCGCGGGAGCCAAGAAACGTCGGCCTGAAAGCGCTGCTCCGTTTACACCACCTCGTTCAACCATGCAGTTGCCATCCAGCAGCTCTCGATCACTCACTTTCCAGGCGCGGTCGTTCTCGTCCCGTTTGTTCCACCAGGCTATGCACTCGCAGAACTCATCGAACTGAAGCGCCATAGTTTTCGTGTAGTTTTTTCGACCTTCGGGGAGCGGGTGCTCGAAATACCGGACGTCCCATGTCGGCCCGGACTGATCAGAGAAAAGCTCATTCGCAGGGATGCTGGCATACGGTGCGAAAACGCCGTGCGGCAAGCGGAGAACGGTGTGGAGGTTGAAGTCCTTGAGCAATTCTTCCTTGATGCGGGCGCAGATGCCATCACCGAAGAGCATGCCGTTGGGAACGACGACGGCACGGTCCGTCCTGGGATGCCGGCGCCATTTGCTATCGCCCTCTGGGACTCCGCGTGCGGATGAAACTTCCGAACCTACACGAGCATAAATCGCGCCGCTGCCTTAGGACCGTTGTTTGCCCAATCCAGGGATTCACCTCTGGATCTCGGTCTGCGGCGGCTTCTCCTCCGGTTGTCACTGGTTGTACTTGATGGTGACATAGTCGTTGCCGGAGCCAACCCTGAAAGAACTTCCTGTGACATAGACGTGTTCGTCGGCGTCAACGGCAATGCAACGCGCGCCGTCCCAACCGTCTTCTGGATTATTGTATCTTTTGAGCCAGAGCCGCTCCCCGCTGGGACTGTATTTTAGAGTGGTATAGTCGGAAGACGAGCCCTTCCCCGATGAGGCTCCGGTGACATAGACGTTCCCCTTGGCATCCAGAGCGAGGGCTGATGGGTTTTCGGAGTCGTTTAGCGGGCCATTGTAGCGCCTCACCCAGAGCCGTTTGCCGGTGGGGTCGTACTTGACGGTGGCATAGTCGTGGGAGGTGCCAGCCCCCACCGAATCACCCGTGACATACGCGTTCCCTTCGCCATCCACGACAAGGGCGTGAGGCTGATCTGCATCTTTTCCCGGCCCGTTGTAGCGCCTGACCCAGAGCTGTTTTCCACCGGGGTCGTACTTGATGGTGGCATAGTCAGCATAGTCAATATAGTCGGCTCCGGCTGATCCTCCCGTGACGTAGGCGTTCCCCTGCAAATCCACGCCGATAGCGCAGGCGGCATCATGACGGTTTCCCGGCCCGTTGTAGGTCTTCGCCCAGAGCAACTTTCCGCCGGCGCTGTACTTGACGGTGGCATAGTTGCAGTAGTCCTCGCCAACCCCGTTCTCCTCCGTGGAGCCCGTGGCATAGACATTCCCCTTCGGGTCCACGGCGAGCGCGGTTGCAGCGTCATGACCGTTTCCGACTCTGTTATAGCGCCTCAACCAGAGCCGCTCGCCGCTGGGGCTGTACTTGATGGTGACAAAGTCGTACCCGGAATCTGCCCCGAGTGATCCTCCCGTGACGTAGACATTCCCCTTCAGGTCCACGGCGAGCGCGGTTGCAGCGTCATGACCGTTTCCGGGTCCGTTATAGCGCCTGACCCAGAGCCGCTTGCCGCTGGGGCTGTATTTGATGGTGGCGTAATCAAAAGACGAGCCTTTTCCAGGTGAAGCTCCGGTGACGTAGACGTTCCCCTGGGCGTCCACGGCGAGAGCCCTTGGGCTATCCTCGCCGTTTCCCGGCCCATTGTACCGCTTCACCCAGAGTTGCTTTCCGTCGGCATTGTACTTGATGGTAGCATAGTCACTGTTGTAATGATCGGGTCCCGCCCCGTATGATCCTCCCGTGACGTAGACATTCCCCAGGGCATCCACCGCGATGGCAGCCGGGGATTCTTCCCAGTTTCCGGGCCCATTGTAGCGTTTCGCCCAATCTACACTCTGAGCATATGAGGTTGATACCGGCAGGGGGAAAACCCAAAACATAGAGAAAAGGACCATAGGTAAAACAATACCGGGACGTTTCATGACAGTTCCTCCAATTCCCAGAGGGCGTGACGCCTCACGAAAGGTGGCAAAGTCCGCCTTCGCTTCTTCCGTCTGCTTGCCGGGGTACCCCGGGCAAGATGCCAGAAAAGCGAGAGCACTTCGCGCCGGTTCTTGATGATATGTATCAGCTGCATCATTTATCGGTATTTGTCAACAGCGCCGGACTCCCGGGGACAATGTCGTTGAGTTAAGGGCAAAAATTTGGGCGGGCATTAACCCCGCCCCTACCGCAAATCGTTGCCTGGCAACATAGGGGCGAAGTTTATCCCCGCCCGGGAGTTCCTCCGAAACTGCTAATTCAATAGCATTGACTCGTGGGGATAAGCCCCCTCGATGTCAAGGAGCATCGCTGCGATTCCTTGCTTGAACCAACAAGGCGCCATTCTGCGAGACTGCAGCTGGGTACTGACCTTCCACCGACATCCTTCGAGCTCCTCCCTTGCCTTTTGGCATTCTTTGTGGCAATGCTACCGAGGTCTTGTCACCGTTCTTCACAAATGGTTCGCGGCAATGCACTTGACCGGTGGGCATTCTTTTCGGGCGATAAGCGGGCCGCTTTCGACCGGGCCGTTCAACAGGAACTGGGGCAGGCAGTTCATTTTTCCGCTGAGGCGAGCGGTCCATGAGCGTTGCCATGGTTCTCGCCAACACCGGAAGGTCAGGGAATTGCGACGAGAAAGGAGAAATCCATGAAAATAAAAGTGACCGATAGCCTTACAGTTGATGCCAATGGTCCTTTCCAAATGATCCCCCTGGCTGATGGCTGGTGTGTGACGGGAGAGGGCTTGTTCTTGCCATTTGAGAGCGAGCAGGAGGCCTTGGACACCTTGGCGGAAATGGAGCGAGCGTTAAACCCCGGTAACGACTGATCGCTATCGGCGCCTCTGTGACCCTCTGGGCCAATGCTGTTGCAATAAGGAACTCGCTGAGGGTAAATTCCCCCCTTGAGGGCGGTAAAGGGGGTGTTTCTAACGTGCTTACAACCCCTTACACCCCCTAGCCCCACTCGAGGGGGGAAGCACATCGCCTGAGTCAACAATATTGCCCCTCTGAGCTGCCGCTTCGGTTTTGGCCCGCTCGTATCTACCCCCGCCTCACCACGCTGCGATCTGGCTGTCGGTGCGTGGTTCGGTACCGCCGGCCAGGATTCCTTCGTGATTGCGCCAGATGATCTGGCCGCGCCCGAAATCGCGGTCCCCCACTTCCCCGTGCCGGATATCGTGCCCCATCCGGCGCAGCTTCTCGGCCGCAGGCTCGGGAAAGCCTGCCTCGACCTCGACGGTGGTGGCCTCCTGCCAGCGGAATCGGGGAGCATCCAGGGCTGCCTGTGGATTGAGCTGGAAATCGACGGTGTTCATCACCACCATCACATGACCTTGCGGCTGGATGAAGGCGCCCATCACCCCGAACGGGCCGCACGCTTCGCCGTCCCTGGTCAGAAAGCCGGGAATGATGGTGTGGTAGGGTTTCTTTCCGGGTTCGAGGCAATTGTCGTGCCGGGGATCAGAGGAGAAGCAGAGGCCCCGGTTGTGCAGGGCGATGCCGGTGCCCGGCACGACCATGCCGGAGCCAAACCCCTGGTAGTTGCTCTGGATGTAGGAGACCATGTTCCCTTCGCTGTCGGCAGTGGCGAGATAGACCGTGCCACCTCCGGGTGGCCTGCCGGGCTGCGGGTGAATCGCCCGGTTGCCGATCAGGCGGCGCCTTTCATGGGCGTAGGCTTCGGACAGGAGATCGGCAACACCGAGCTTCATCCTGCGGGCGTCGGCGATGTATTTCAGGCCGTCGGCAAAGGCAAGTTTGAGCGCCTCGAGCTGCCGATGGGTGGTTTCAGGCGAGTCGATTGCCGTGAATTCAAAACCCTTCAGGATATTCAGGGCCATGAGTGCCACCAGGCCGTGCCCATTGGGCGGGATTTCCCAGACATCGTAGCCGCGGTAGTTGATGCTGATGGGTTCTACCCATTCGGGATAATAGGCGGCCAGATCGCCGGCGGTCAGGTAGCCGGAGTACCGGCTGAGGAAGGCCTCGATTCTCTCTGCCAGGGTGCCGCGATAGAATACTTCCCCGTTCGATTCGGCAATGGCGGTGAGGGTTGCGCCCTGGTCGGGCAGGCGCCATCGTTCGCCGGCGGCCGGGGTGCGTCCGCCGGGGGCGAACGTTTCCAGCCAGGGTCGAAATTCATCCCCGGGCTGGGCGCGGTACCCCTGGAAAGCGACCGCCCAGCGCTCGGCAATCACCGGCGAAACGGGGAACCCTTGCTCGGCATAGGTGATGGCCGGACGCATGGTCGAAGTCAGCGGCAGGCGGCCGAAGCGGCGGGCCAGTGCGGCCCAGGCGGCGGGAGCCCCGGGCACGGTGATGGGAATCACCCCATAGGGCGGGATCCGGGGCATGCCTTTCCGCGCCAGTTCGCCGAGCGACAGCTGTTGGGGGGCGGGGCCGCTGGCGTTGAGGCCATAGAGTCGGCCTTTGGTCCACACCAGGGCGAAGGCATCGCCACCGATGCCGTTGGCGGTCGGTTCCACGACCGTCAGGCATGCGGCGGTCGCGACGGCGGCGTCAATGGCGTTCCCGCCTTGTTTCATCACCTCCAGGCCGGCCTGGGCGGCGAGAGGCTGTGAGGCGGCCACCAGCCCCCGGCCGGCAAAGACCATGCTGCGGCGTGATGGGTATGGATAATACAGGGGATCAAAATTCATGCCTGGGGACTCCTGCGATGAGGTGGGTCGTTTCGGGTCACTAACGGAGGTCATGCAGCCTCGCTGTTTCAAGTTCAGATCGAGCTTTCTCGCCCGATCCGGTATGGTGGTCAGGACCTTGTTCTCAGTTGGTGTCAGCGGCTTAGGGACCGTCCATAAATAAGTGTTAGGGTTTAGAGCTCAACGAGGCTGTAGGGCCATTCTCATGGCTCGATGCGGCAGCTATGGCCCGTTTTTCCCTTTCATCCGGTGTCCAGCACTGTATCCCGGATTCGGGCCACAAAACTAGCACCAAAACCAGACTGATGTCACCAGTCGCCGCTAATTTCTTGTTTTGCCAACGGTTGAGCTGTCTCACTGGGAGACTCCGGGAATTGCTGATCAGCGCACGGCATCAGAAAAAGGCGACAATACTTACGACAAATTTACCGTTCGCCGACTGGGGAAAGGTCTTTGACTCAACCACCGTGGCCACAGCCATTGCGACCGTCTCGTGCACCGCTCGGAGGTCCTCATCCTGGAGGGAACAAGCTATCAGAGAAAGCAGCACTGACGAGCCACCCCGAAAATCTGGCTTCAGCCGCACATGCTGAATAGCTCCTGTGGGAGAATCTTCTGCGTCATATTCGCGCCAGGGCAACGCATTCCTCCGCCCTCTCTATGCCTTGGCCGACTTCCCTGGCCGTTGGTTTTGGCTGATTTCCTGGCCGCTGCCAATACTCACCTCCCTCTGGTGCTGGTAATCGATGGACGTATCGTCGGTCGCGGTTGCATGACGCTCATGATCAGCCTGGTCTACAAGCAACGCGGCCTGCCCATCGCTTGGACAGTGGCCAAAAGAAGAAAGGGCCACTTCCCGGAGCGCTTTCACATCGAACTGATGACCAGGGTGCAGCAGCTGATTCCCGAGGGGGCTCAGGTCGTGCTGCTCGGAGACGGTGAGTTCGATGGCATTGATCTCCAAGCCTTGGTCAACGAATGCAAGTGGGAGTATGTCCTCCGTACGAGCAAGAGCGCCAAGCTGAGCTGGCAGGGCGAGGAGTTTCGCTTCGACGATGTGCTCGCTTATGTCAGTCCCGGAGATCTCTTCGAGGTACCCAATGCGTTGTTCACTCGGCGCGAGTACGGACCCATTCTCGCTCTCACGTGGTGGAGGAGCGACTGCAAGGAGCCTATCCATCTGGTTACGAATCTGGGCTCGGCGGAAGAAGCCTGCGGATACTACCGCAAGCGGTTCAAAATCGAGACATTCTTCTCGGACCAGAAGATCCGCGGATTTCATCTGCACAAGAGCCACCTTTCAGATCCGAACCGTCTGTCTCGGTTGATGATCGCCACCTGCCTGGCGACATACTGGATGGTATATCTTGGGGCATATGCCATGGAGACTGGTCTGAACACGGTTATCCACCGTACCCATCGGTGTGATCTCAGCCTCTTCCAACTTGGACTCCGGCTCCCCGACCATTCACTGAATGAAGGTCTGACCATACCGGTCGCCTTCACGCCTGCGAGGGTTGGTTAAAATTTGTCCGGTAGTGAATTGTCCCGAAGAAAGGACAGGGTTGGCCCGTCAACAAGAAAAAAACCGCAGTTTGCCGTCGAACGAAAATGTGTCTGGTTGTGAATAGCACCAAAGGAGGCAAAAAGCCCGCCACAGTCGAAGTTGAGCGCTGAGGGACTGTCCAAAAGCAGCATTGTGCATGGTTTTTGCCGTCGCATGTTACTGACTTTACTAGATACTTTGCCAGAAACCGAATTCTCGGACTGCTTCCCAGGCAACTGTTTGAGTGACTCACTTTAAACGAAAAAAAGCCGGGTGGCAAGGCCACCCGGCTTCGAGCTTAACGGCGATGTTTAGCCGATGTGACTACCAGGTCCACTGCAACCGCGCACCCAGTTCGTACACATTATCGCTCTGACTATAACGCGAATTGGCGTCCTTAAAGCGGTAGGCATCACCAGTGAACATGTACGCGCCAACTAAATCGAGGTTCAATTTGTCGACGATGTTCTGGGTGATATTCAGGTTGATTTCATTGCCGAGGTAGCTGTCAAAGTCTACAGTGCCATTGGGATTGATCCTGGATGGCACTTTCTCTGAGGTACCGAAGTAGTACCATGCAAGGGCCAGCTTCGTCTTTGGCAATACCTGCCATGCTGCACCGGCATTAACAGTCCAGATGTTGGTGGGGGTAGGATAGCCTCTCCAGAAGCCGCCATTGGGGATATAGTTGTCGAAGAGACCACCACCAACGATTTCCGAGAAAACCTTCGAAGGGCCAGCCATTGCATAGGTAAACCAATCAAGATCGGTACCCTTATCAAAGGTGACTTCGCCTTCATCATTAACCAGATTGGTGTACTTCTGCCCTGTAGTATAGAAGCCACCCAAATTCAAGCTCCAGGGGCCACAGAAGTAGTTAATCCCACCGTCAATCATCCAGCCGGTGTAGTCGAAGGTTTCCATTTGATCACGCCTGTAGCCAAGTTCAACACTGCCAAAGTTTTTGATAAAGTTGAAGTAAGCACTCAAATAGTCAATCTTGTACCTTAAATTAAGGCCAAGATTGAAGAGCTGATTATTCTCTACTAACCACGTGTTTCCGAAAGGATCTCTAACGGTCCCGCCAACATCTATGGCTTTATACGGGGTGTCCATCATCATAGGGAACACACTACCACCATTATCATGGGCATGCTGCCACAAACCCATCAGCGACGCGCTGAAAGGGCCTTCTTTGTACGACACGACTGCCAACAGATCGTCTATATTCTCCGTTTCGGTCATATCGTCATTATTGTAACCGGCGATATATCCCAGCATCACATTGAAAGGCTTCAGGTCCGCAGTCAGTGTGGCAGCCGAGAAGTCATCGTTGACCAACCAACCATCTAAAAGATCGAGCCCCTGGACACCAACCTTGGCCTGCAGGGGGGTCTGGGGAATTTTGAAGTCCACGTAGGCGTTCTTCACCACGAGTGCGCCAGTATCAGCCCCGATATTACCACTACCGCTGCTGCCTATGACCCGATCACTATTCGCCCTGCCAGCCTGCCCCCAAGTCGCATTCGACTCAAATCTCGTGACAACCTTGAGGTTTTCACTTGAGATGAAATCCATATAGATTCTCAAGCGTTGATCGATCCGATTGGCGTGATCAATGTACGGAAAGCTCGTGCCTTGGTCCGTTTCCTTGCCATTCTTGATATCCACAAAATCATGCTGTGAAATCAGTCGGGTACGCCACAAGCCACCCCACTTCACTTCGATAGCGAATGTAGGTGCGGCAATAGCCAGCGCCATGACACAAACCATTGAAACGACGAGAAACCTTCTCATCCCTTTCCTCCTCAAAAACTAATCGTTTTGCTTTGTTAAACTCATTTAGTCCCTAACCAAGACTACCAACTCCAACTACGCTGTAACTCTCCTCTTTCACCTCCCTTCGCCCTGAATGGTTGCTCATTAGCCCCTTTGCCTCATATGGCTGCTCAATACACATAACCAATTCTCATGTCAAGGGAAAAATTGGAGAATTCTTTATATTTTCAAATCTTGTCAATTTTAGTATATTCTCACCCGCCCTGACCCTCCGGTGGCAGGGCCGACAGGGGACACGCAGACAGTCAATATCACCCCTGGCAGGGGTCCGGAGCGCTACGCTTTTGGGGAGTCTATGGCGTTTATTATAGGTATTTTGTCGAGCCTCCTGCAAAAGTCATCCACCATCAGTCCGGCAAGCTTCAAGCCGGGATGACGGCTTTGGCATACCCATGGACCCCGGCCAAATGCGTGCCGGGGTGACGAAGTGGGTGATCATGCCGGGGTGACGAATTGGGTCATCATACCTTGGGGACGGGACTTGAGAGCCTGGCAGCGGGCTCTTTTGAATTCAATAATCTCGATTTGGCAGGAGCGGCAGCATGCCGCGAACGACTCAATGGCGCGGCAGCATGCCGCGAACGACTCAATGGCGCGGCAGCATGCCGCTCCTACCAATGATGATTGGGTCATAAAATCGAGAGATTGCATCTTGAACGAGTGTCACTCGAATAAAGAGAGGAATTTCGAATGAAGATCAAGACAATGGTGAAGACAGTGGTTGCGGTATTGTTCTGCATGACCTTTTGGCCCGGGACCGGCGTTGCCGCAGAACCCGCTTCAGCCCCGGTTAAGGTGGCCGTTCTGCCGTTCAATATGCACACCCCCAGTCAGCTCCTGTATCTCCAGGACGGCATCCGTGACATGTTGGCGTCCCGCCTGGGCTGGGAGGGGAAAGTCCAAGTGGTGGACCGGAGCGCCGTCGACCAGGCGGTGCGCGGGGTGAAATCAGATATCTCCGCCGAAGAGGCGCAGCGGCTCGGTCGCGCCCTCAAGGCTGATTACGTGGTGTTTGGAAGTCTCACCGGCATCGGACAGACGATCAGCCTTGACGCCAAGATGACACCCCTTTCGGCAAAGGGTGAACCCGTGAGCTTCGCAACCCAAACCAAAACCCTTGACGACATTGTGCCGCAGGTCAATCTCTTTGCCCAGGAAATCAATCAGAAGGTGTTCGCCCGCCCCACCGACCGGAGTCAGACCGCACGCTCGGACGAGGAAGGGTATTCGACCCGCAATCCGGAATTGCTCGTGCCTACCACCATGGTGCCGGGTGAAAAGATTTCCTATCTCAATCCCAATTTCATTGAAGTGACCCCGGAGGCCTCCCTGCGCCAGGGTGGACTGTGGCGGAGTCAGGACTTTCACGGCGGGATCGTGGGAATGGATATGGGGGACCTCGATGGCGATGGTCGCCTCGAAGTGGTCATGGCCACCACCAATAAGATCATGGTCTATCGCAAGGAGGGTTCCGGTTTGCGCCCTTTAGCTACTCACAACAGTCCCGCTAGCGACCGATACCTTTGGGTGACCGTCCTCGACCAGAATCGGGATGGTAGAGCTGAGATCTTCTTGACCAATCTACGCACACAGGTAGGGTCCAGGCCCATTCCGAGTCAGATGAGACAACTCGAACCCGGCTACGGCGACGAAGTACTTGCTTCGCAGGTGCTTAGTCTGGCAGGGTCGAAATTACAGGTCGAATGCGAGAACGTGCCCTTCTTCCTCAACGCGGTGGATTGGCCCAAACGGGGCAGGGTCTTACTTGGACAGAGAAAAGGTCCTACCAATGAGGCGGCTTTTGCTCCTGACGTTTACGAAATGCACCTCAAGGGCAACAGTCTCTCTCCCCTCGTCCAGGTGCATCTTCCCAGTCGCTGCAATGTCTTCAATTTCGCCAAAGCCGATCTCAAGAACGACGGTTCGCTACTGACCATTCTCATTGACAACTCGAATCACCTGTTCATCCTCAATGAGGCGGGCAATCAGCTCTGGAAGAGCGACCAACTGTTTGCTACCACAACGAATACCTTCTTGGGCAAGATTGAGGATCTCAGCTTTAATGCGGTCACCTACTATGCCATTCCATCCCCCATTCTGGTCACGGATCTGAACCAGGACGGGATCCCCGAAATCGTGGTGAACCGCTGCACGGAAATCCTGTCACGGTTCATGCCCCATGGACTCAAATTCTACGACCGGGGTGAGATCGTGTCGATGTCATGGGATCAACTGGGGCTCGTCGAGAATTGGAAGACACGGGAAATCAGCGGAATGATCAGCGCGATCCGGATTGCCGACTTGAATCACGACGGTTCCGACCAGCTGGTGGTGAGCCTCCTGCTGGCCAAAGACTACATGAAATTATGGGAATCCAAGAGCACACTCATCAGTTACAGTCTGAACCTTGCTCCTCCCAAGACTGCTGCTAAGCCTTAGTACCGCGCCACAGAATAAAGTGACCATTATCCCGAAACGTCATTCCCGCATGTTTCTGGCGGGAATCCAGGTTCTGAGACTCCCCTGGACCCCCGCCTAAAGCCTGCGGGGGTGACGCCTGGACACCTATTTGTGTGGCGCTGTACTTAGTTCTGCTTTCTCTTGACTCCTGCCTCAGGCTTGGTTACCCTGCACACTGTTGCAAGGTAACCAAGCTTTTTTATTGATATCAACTTGAGGCTCGCAACAGCCATCAGGGCAATTCCCCCCATCGACGGGACAAGGGGTGTGTAGAAGGTTGAGCACACCCACGCAACACCCCCCTGCCCCCCTCAAGGGGGGAATAAGGTTAATCGGGGGGAATAAAGCCATCAACGGGGAGATTTATCCCCTAAGGGGGAATTCAAGCCATCAACGGCGGAATTATAGCGCTCAAGGGGGGAATTGAAGCATTGAAGCCGTCGAGGGGGAAGTGAATACCTCAATGGGAGACTCGAGGGGAGAACTGAAGCCATCGACGGGGAATTGACTCTGCAAATGGACCACATTGAACGCGGAAGATTGGCTATAGAAAAGGCCTTTTGAATTCATGGACCGAAGACAATTGCAGCTCGTCGTTTATGCGTCCCTTCTGGCCGCTCTTATCTGTGTTGGTGCCTACCTCACCATCCCGATTCCGGTTGGGCCGGTGCCCCTGGTCCTGCAGAATCTTTTTGTGTTTCTGGCAGGTTTGCTCCTCGGCTGGCGCTGGGGTCTGGCGAGCGTCGGGATCTATCTCCTGGTGGGTGCAATCGGCCTGCCGGTGTTTGTTGGTGGGACCGGCGGGCTGGCACATTTCTTCAGCCCCACCGGCGGATATCTCTTTGGTTTTGCCGCCTCCGCGTTTGTCATCGGCCTCCTGGCCGAACGTTTTCAGAACAGGACTGTTGGTGATTTCATCGCGGTGGCGGCTGGAGTGATCACGGTTTTTCTGCTGGGTGTGCCATGGCTCAAAGTCGTCACCGGGATGTCCTGGGAAAAGGCCTTGATGGTCGGGATGCTGCCATTTCTTCCGGGAGATGCCGTAAAAGGGGTGGCAGCCGTGCTGCTGGCGCGCGCCATTCGACCCATGATGAGGGCGCTTGGCGGTTAGCTCTTAGAGACTGTTCAAAAACAATCGTTACTCTTAATCCCAGCGCCATCGGTGGGCACAGCCCACGAAAACGGCACACCTGTTTCTGAACGATGACTAAGCTCTGAGCTCTTGGCGGTTGGTAAAATGATCACAATAGAAGGACTTGCTCACGTCTACCCTGATGGGACTCACGCCCTGCGCGGCATCAGCCTCACCATTCACGATGGGGAACTCCTGCTCATCTGCGGCTCCAACGGCAGCGGCAAAACGACCCTCATCAGGCATCTGAACGGTCTTTTGAGACCTTCCGCCGGCACCCTCCGGGTTGACGGCTTCGACCCCGTCCAGTCGGAAAGAGAGGTGATACAGCTCGTCGGCATGGTCTTTCAGGACGCGGACAGCCAGATTGTCGGGGAAACGGTGGCCGAAGACGTGGCCTTCGGGCCGGAAAACCTCGGGCTTCCACCCGATGAGGTCGCAGTCCGGGTGAGCTCGGCTTTGGCCCTGGTGGGCCTGGAAGACCTGCATCACAAACCCTGCCACCTGCTTTCCGGCGGTGAAAAGCGGCGGGTGGCCATTGCCGGGGTACTGGCCATGCAGCCGCGCATCCTGGTCTTCGATGAACCTTTCGCCAACCTGGATTACCGCGGCGTCTGCCAGGTTCTCGAACAGATCCTGAAGCTGCACCGTCACGGGCACACCGTCGTGGTGGCAACCCATGACGTGGAAAAGGCAATCACCCATGCCGACCGAGTCGCAATCATGTATCGCGGGGAATTGAAGGCCGTCGGTCCTCCGGAGGCGGTCATTCCCGAGCTCCTCCAATACAACGTGCGTCCACCCTGCTTCAGCCTCTTTGGAGAAGAACCCGTATCATGGCTTATCGACTAGTCTTTCACTATTTTCCCGGCCAGTCACCCCTGCACTGCTGGGATGCCCGCTGCAAATTCATTGCCCTGGCCCTGGCCACCTTTGCCCTCCTGCGTATGGATGAAAAGGCCCTGCTGCTCTTCTCCCTCCTGCTCGCCACCGCCATCACCCTCGCTCGCCTTCCCCTGAAAGCCATGCTCCACGATCTCAAGGCTTGGTCCCTTTTCCTGGTCTTCCTCTTCATGGTGCAGGCGGTGAGTTTTTCCGATCCCGAACACGCTCTCCTCTCCTGGCTCCCAGTGAGCCTATCCAGCCTGCAGGCAGCCGGACTGAGCTGCTGGCGACTGGGGTTGATCCTGGGTTTCGGGGTGCTTTTCACCTTTGTCACCCGCCCTCGCGACCTGCAGCATGCTCTGATCTGGTTCCTCAAACCCTTTCCGTTTCTTCCGGCCCAGAGAATCGCGCTCATGGTCACCCTGACCCTCAGACTCGTGCCGCTCATCATGGACCAGCTTGAGGAAGTCTCCCTGGCCAACCGCTCGCGCCTGGGCAACCAGCGCAAGAACCTGCTACAGAGGGCCAGGTTCCTGGTGCTGCCGCTGTTTCAACGCTCGCTTATCCGCACCGACGAACTGGCCCTGGCCCTCACCGCCCGAGGCTATCGCGAGGACCGACCGGTGCATCTATCGCCCATCCCCGCTCGCCACATCATCCCTCTGGTGGTGGTGGGAATGGTCGCCATGGGGTGCTCGCCGATGGGTGCAAGCCTGCTGCAGGAAAGCCTTTCTAAGGTGTGGACCGGAATGAGATAATGAACGGCAGAACCGTGGAAAAGAGAACCGCAGAATATCGAATGTCCAAGCGCAGAAGTGAGAAGGCAGAAACTCAGAACGGCAAAATACTGAAGATGAAAGGAAGAGGGAACGAGGCAAGGATGGATTATGAACTGCTTTTCTGCTGAGCTGTTTTGATGCTTGTCACGAATATTGAAATGAGCCGATCGGTTTCATCCAGTAGTGGTTCTAGCCGTGAGGCGGGGGTAAGGAGATTCGCCTTGACAATCATGAGCAACCAGATGCGAGTTTCTCGCAATTCTTTGAGACAAATGTTCCTAAGCGTTCCGGGAACTCCACGTAGGCCAAAGCGGGGGGCGAGCTGCTCGGGGGTAAGCCGCTGCGGAAGGAGAGCTTCGTAGTCTTCGGCCGTTTGAGCCCGGGGAAGCATGTCAAACTCATCTTCTACAGAGCCTCGTGCAAAAGTCTGTTGAAGGTAGTGAGAGTGGCTGAAAAGTGAGGTTCATCAACGTTCCTGTGGTAAAGTGCTGTCGACGAAAACGTCACTCACCCACGGGAGGCGCCAATGAAGCTCGGACAAGGAATATCATGGTTGTTGGGAAATCTGCAACGCAGTTTGTTTCCTCAGCTGGACAGAAGAGTGTTGGGGCACACCCCTAACAGAGAAAGAACAACAGCTTGTATCGATTCTGGAAGTGGTTCGGATTGAGAAACATGTTCCCTGGAGTGCCATCAATCAATGGATGGGAAGAAAGCTCAGCGAGCGGGAATCGATAGCGCGCTCGTTTGTGTCCAAGGCGGTATACGGGTTCCCTTTCACGCGGTCATTGATTGAGGCCTTGAAAACAACACCGAGTCTACGGCGGATCTGCGGATTTGAACGGGTTTCGGATATTCCCTCCGAGTCCACGTTTTCACGGGCATTTGCCGAATTTGCCAAAACTCAGCTGGGCGACAGGGTCCACAAGGCCCTTGTTGAGAACTGCCTGAAGACAGAGTTGATTGGCCATATATCTCGGGACTCGACCACCATTGAAGGTCGTGAAAAACCGGTAAAGAAGGCTCCCAAGGCGAAGACTGTTCCCCGGAAGAAGGGACGATCTGCCAAGGACAGCAAAGGGAGCCCAAGGAGCCAAAGCGCTTGGAGCGACAGCGCGAACAGTCTGCCCAGGAGGCCTTGGAGGAATTACCGATTCATTGCGATGTCGGTGCCAAGAAGAACTCGAAAGGATTCAAGGAGACCTGGATTGGCCGGCGGCTCCTCCCTGGATTACCCTCACCCTGAGACCATCGAGTTCATCGAGAGTGGCCTCGGCAGGAGCCGCCGCTGGGGGCAGAAGCCCAGGAATCTCGGCAGGAAGGAAGGTGTGTTTCCGGCAAGGGTGCATGAAACGGACTGGGGCTTGGGGGTATGATCGGCTGACTATACCAGGAGAGCGGAGGACAGCCGATGAGTGTTCAGAAAAATCACCCGCCACCGAAAATAATAGGCCTTGCGCACCATTCCCGGAAACACACGAATGATCCGGATCGTAAGTGGTGCAACTCAATGGGTCCTTGAAGACTGTGGCAGCCTCCTTGAAAGCAACTCCCTGCGTTCGCAGGTTAGTCCTCGCCTTGGCAGGATCCCATTCAAATTGTAGCATAATTCATCTCATGCTTATCGAAGGGGCGAATATGAGGCTAAGCGGCCCGGCCAAACGGGCACTGAGCAACGGATTACAGCACGGATTTGCGAATGCCACATGAATTGCCGGGTCCGCTTGAGCCTTTGGTTGGCAGTGTTATTCGAGCAATGTTTGAAGACGCGTTACGACTTGAGTAATGATTTCCTTCGGGACAGCAGCGATCCTGGCAGCTTTGCGTGCCCGCCAGTCCAGGCTCTTCACCTGGTCCGCCCCCACCACACCCGTCACAGGTAATCCCGCAGGCAAGGGTACCTCGAACGGATAGCCTTTCACCTGTGTGGTAATTGGGCATAACAGAGCCAATCCAACCCGACTGTTGTAGGCCGACGGAGACAGAACCAGGGCAGGGCGACGTCCTGCCTGCTCGTGGCCCGCTTGCGGATCGAGCGTTATCCAGACAGCGTCTCCTCGTTCCGGAACATATTCACCTTTCAGCGTCACCAGATCTCCTTACCAACTGTTGGCCCAGTATCCCACTCGCCAGGCAGGTTTTCGTCGGTGACGCCGCTCAACAGTTGCTCAAGGGTGAGCCGTTGCGGCGTGACCGGTTGTACCACGAGCGTGCCTTCGACGAGGGATAGTTCCACGGCCGCATCCGCGTGGAGACCCGCCTCTGCAGCGAAGGACTTGGGGATGCGGAGGGCTAGACTATTGCCCCACTTCTGGACTCGTGTCTTCATGTTGACCTCCAATATCTGCAATGTTAACTTTCCGTATCTACAATGACGATACGCATACAAATTTGTGAGGTCAATACCAATTTGCGGGATTCGGCTCATATGCGACTGCCGACTGCCTTCCCTCCGAGCGCGGCATCAGCAGCGGGTAGCTCGCCACTTTTAGAAGAACGCCGTTCCCTGTCCCCACCCATCTGCTGTATGCCGTTGTTGGGGAGGGTACACCTCTATTTTTTCCCAGTCATCCTTGCTGATTCCGGCTTGACGGAGGATGCGTGCGAGGAGCTCTTTGCCTATCTCGGCCTGATGAGGATTGGGAACCCGTATGGTGATGTCACCCTTGAGCATGAACGGGTGCCCGAGCTGATTTCTATCTTAGGTGTCAATTTGTCGTACCAAAAATAACCGTTTAAGCCTCAAAAACCACTCTATTTTCGAATCTTATTCAAAAACTCCAGCATGTTGCTATGGCTCGACCCCGTCCGCCGTCCGATAACCAGCGCGCGCCGTAGTACCGATGACTCTCACAAAACCAAGGCGTGGCGCGCGTCTGGTTGATTGCGTTATGTGTTCTTCTTCTTGGTCTTCTTCTGCTTCACCGCACGTTTCAGGAAGTCGGATGGTGACACCACCTCAACCCCTTGACGCAACTCAGGAGGGAAGTGGACAGCATTACCTGTGACCAGATAGTCAGCGTTGGCTGAGATAGCGATCTCCAAGAACGGCTCGTCATCAGGGTCGGGCAATGATGCAGAAAGGGGGGCAGACGACACTGCCCAACTGCTATGCTCAATGTAATCGAGGATGGAGGCAACCCTGTCGGCATCGAACTGAAACTTGGGACGCTTCAATACTTCATGGTATTCCGACAAAACCCGTGCGTCGACGCATAGAGTAAGGTTTCCGGAAGAGACCATACGCACGATGTCGCCGCAAGGACCAAATGGTGACAAAAGGCCTGCCACGAGCACATTTGTATCAAGGACGATCTTCATCGTGCGCGCTTTTTCCGTACCGCTTTTATTTCAGCGTCTATTTCCTCCATGACAATGCTATCGGTACTTTTCTCAACAGATCGTCGTTGAAGGCTCATGACAGCCTCGGCAGCGCGAGCCTGCCGGATAGCGGAAAGCGATTCTTCCAGATTCGACTCGCTCACCGCTGACAAGATGGCAATGGGCCGACCGTTGCTGGTCACAACGACCTCTCGCTCCGCAGGAAGTTCCTTCCAGACCTCAGCCGATTTTCCGCGCAAGTCACGTACACTGATGAATTTCATAGCTTACCTCCAATCGTGCCTTAATTGTGTACACGATTGTCACTTGTAGTCAAGGCTCTTCTTCATACATAACGCTGGGCATCAGCCGCGCGGCTATGCCGCGTCGGCCTGCATGCCCTGGTTCAAGTAAGCCGCTACGCGGCAGATTTGCGTTTCTTCTCAACCCCAAGGCATTTCGCCGAGGCTGATTCCTCCTCAGCTCTTTCCCATCTGTAGAATACCATACCTCTCCGAAAGCAGTTCAAACCTTCACATTGAACAAAGGAGTGGTATGGTCATGGAGAACTGGTATGAGAACTCGGTCAAAGCCCTGCAACTGAACGAAAAAGCCGAGCGCACCCAGCAATCCTACACTCGTGCCGTGCGCATGCTCACCGAATTCTACGACAAAACCCCCGATGGCATCAGCGAGGAGGAGCTTCAAGAGTATTTCCTCCATCGCAAAAACGTCAACAAATGGTCACCCAATACCATGCGGATCTGCTATTGCGGCATCCGTTTCTTCTTTGAGAACGTCCTCAAGCGTGACTGGCATATCCTCGGCATCCTTCGAGCCCAAAGTGAGCGAAGACTGCCCGCGGTGCTGAGCCAGGAAGAGGTGCGAGGCCTTCTTGCTCACGTGAAGACTCCCAAAACCACGCCTTCCTGACTACCGTCTATTCCTGCGGCCTCAGGCTGCAGGAAGGGTTGCATCTGGAAGTCTCCGATATCGACAGCGACCGCATGATGATTCATGTGCACCGGGGCAAGGGGGCCAAGGATCGCTATGTTCCTCTGCCTCATGCAGCCCTTGGGCTCCTTCGTCGCTACTGGGTCACCCATCGAAATCCGCGTCTCCATTTTCCGGCACTTGGCCGCAACGGCAAGGGGGCAAAAGAGGGTGCCACACCCATGGCTAAAAGCAGCGTCCAGGGCGCTTTCCGTAGCGCCAAGTTCGAGGCCGGTATCCGCAATAAGAGCGTCTCCGTTCACACCCTGCGCCATTCTTATGCAACTCATCTGCTCGAAGCCGGCGTCAACCTGCGGGTCATCCAAAGGTACATGGGCCACACCCAGCTTGAGACCACGATGGTCTACCTCCATCTCACCCAAAAGGACAGGAAGATGCCTGTCAGTTGATCAACCAGGTGATGGAGGGGCTGTAGCATGGAAAACATCAACGACATCTTCCGCACCTTCGGTCCCGAGTACCTGGAGCGCTATGGTGAGGCCGTCCCAAGCGAACATCGAAAAGCGATGCAGGCCATCTGTGACTGCCGCACCGAAGTGTGTGGCACTGCGCTCTACCGTTGCGAGCAGTGCGGGCAATCCCACCTCGTGAACCGCTCCTGCGGCAATCGCCATTGCCCGACCTGTCAGCATCACAAGACCAGAGCCTGGCTGGAAAAGCAATTGGAGCGACAGCTTTCCGGCCATCATTTCCTCATCACCTTCACGGTCCCGGAGCCGTTGCGCCGCTTCATCCGCACCAAGCAGCGCACGGCCTATTCCGCCATGTTTAAAGCTTCCTCCGAAAGCCTGAGGAAGCTCGCTGCCGATGCGAAGTACATGGGCGGCGACTTGCCGGGGTTTCTCGGCGTGCTTCACACCTGGGGGCGCACCCTCGACTATCATCCGCACATCCACTACATCGTTGCCGGAGGAGCCCTTTCCAGTGCCAAGGGCACCTGGCATCCCTCTCGCCTCGACTTTTACCTGCCGGTAAAAGCGCTGTCGAAAATCTTCCGAGCCAAGTTTCGTCTCCCTATGTCTTTCGGGTGGCCATATCCAATAACCGCATCATTTCCATCGAGAACCGGATTGTTACTTTCCGCTATCGCAAATCCGGTAGCCACCGTTGGCGGACTCTTGCTCTGGAGGTGATGGAGTTCATCCGTCGCTTTCTCCAGCATGTGCTGCCCACGGGGTTCATGAAGGTTCGCTGCTATGGTTTCATGAACACCAGCTGCACGGTAACACTGGAACAAATCAGCTCGCTGATTCAATTGGCCCATGGCTTTGATCTGGCCCTTCCCGAGTCCGATCTGGAGCCTCTTGCACCCATGGTCTGTCCCAAGTGCGGCGGGACCCTGAAGCTGCTCTTTGTGTCTTTTCCGTACCTGTACGACCATTTTGCAGCATCTGGATAGAGCCTGTTTCCAGGCCGGGACTTACCATTGAAGAAGGTTTGTCCATCCACCTGAGGCCTGTGACTCAGGTGGTACAGCACAGGTGCGTCCAGATGAGCCTAAAACCCCATCATGGGGGTCGTTCTCAGCCATCTTTCGGCTGGGAACGCTCAATCCAGTTGACGAAAATGGGCGCACTACGTACACACTTCTCGCCTATAATCGCTGGGACTTAACAATCCCACCCCTCGCAACCTCCTCAACTTCCAAGCAATACCCTATACATAGTCAGCATGCCGCTCCGGGCTTCTTGAACAATGGATTGAGACGACTCCGATGAAGCCTGGAGTCGTCTCAATCCTTATGGGTTTGGGTTAGGCGTCGCCTCCCCTTGCAAGCTTGCACTCAGGCGAGGCTGCGTCGGATTTCTGCAACCACGAGGTCTGGGGCCGCATGCACCGCGAGGTGGCCTTGTCCTTCGAGGATTCGAACCTCCGCTTTGCGCAACGCCGACTTGTATGCACTCGCAATCTCCATCTGAAATTGGGGGCTGGCGCCACCAACGAGAAACGTAGTGGGGCAAGTGACATTGCGCAGCCTGCTCATGTCGAACTTCACATTCACTAGTGCTTCTAATTCCCTCGGTATGGTATTTGCCAGCGCGACACGCCTTGGCCACTCTGGAAGGGCGCGCATCTGAGCGATGTCCTCAGGCGCCACACTCAGAAGGATGGACAAGAAGCTGCACAGGGCCTCTTCATTCTTGCCTACCGCTAATAGAGGGAGCATCTCGTTTCGCAGTGCTTCGGGCCAGTAGGGAAATGCGCCGGGCAATGGTGGCTCGTACGCCACAATTCGCCGAACGTTTCGTGTCAGTAGGGCAGCCTCCAGCGCACAGAGAGCACCAAATGAGTGACCTACAACGTCAACTGGCTCTCCGATGCTATCGATGAGCCCCGCAAGGTCGGAGAATTCCTTCTCTATCTCGTATTCCGGGTGGTCGCCACTATCTCCCCGCCCGCGACGATCCATGCTCAGAACGCGGTGGGCGTTCGCGAGTGCCGGGACCACTGGCAACCAGGAAGTGGAGTCGACGCTAGCCCCATGCACAAGTATTAAGGGACTGCCACTCCCGAATGGCGTGCAGCCGATCGCCGTGCCGTCACTCGCTCGGTATGAGATGGTCATATCGTGTGTCTCCTTGAGATGTCTGGGAAGAAGCCGATCTCGACGCCCAACGTGCCGATAACCCGCGAGCAACCACGGCCAAGGATTTACGTATGATACCGATGGACTTGCCCCGTGGTTGCTCGTTGGGTTCATTGGATGGTTGGACAGTCTTCTACGGGCCCTTATTCTGCTCAAGAGTTGACCGGCGGCCGCACCCACCCACTGGCAACACTTCTCATTAGAGGGGTTTTCGTGCCAAGAAGAACCTGCTTGACCTGTTGTGGTAAGTTAACGATTACAAAATACTTGGCAGGATATAAGTAGTCTTCGCCCTCATTATCAATGACCCGCAGATAGTCTGATTCCGCTGCACTCTCATCGGGCAGTACTTGATACAGCATGCGGGGAGTGAGCAAGTCCGGGTCATCCGTGTCGACACAGATGGCGAAGCGTGACGCTGACTTCGGATGCTTAGTTGTCATTTTTCAGTCCTTAATCCAAGAATCTCTTGATTCTCATTTTTCTTCTTCCGATACCGTGGGCTTCAAACCAATGTACTTCCGCCGAGCGAACCGTCCCATCTTCCAAGCGGACCTTGGCGCTGCCCTTCAGCTTTCTCCATTGCCGGGCACCATATTGCTTCCGCAAGAGTGACAGGATACGAATGCTACTCCCCACGCAGATTGTTTCGATCTCGGTTATCTGGCCGACGATCTCAAAATGCATCAGTTCCAATTATCCCATCCATTACGACAGTCGGCAAGTCGCCACTTCAACACCAGGGCTGAGCGCCGAACTCCAGTCCTTCGTTGGACGAAGCCGCTACGCGGCGGAAGAAATTTCAAATCAGTGTATAACTCCCAGCGTTGCCCAATTTCGGGCACCATTAAAACAACATAGGGAGATTATACTATGGACCAGGCTGAAACGAATCCATTTGACGAGCTTTATCAGCGCCACCTGCGTTTGCTCAGACTACAGGGTAAGAGCCAAAAGACCATTGATGCCTACGCCCGAGCCGTGCGCCGGATCAGAGAACACTTTGATTGCTGCCCTGATCAACTGACCCTGGAACAACGAGAAAAATACTTCTCCGACCTCGTGGAGTCCCATTCCTGGAGTACCGTCAAAATTGACCGCAATGGTCTACAGTTTTTCTGGAAACATGCCCTTGAACGTGACTGGCAGTGGGTGAACATTGTCAAAGCTCCCAAAGTGCGCTCCCTGCCCGATATTCTCACCATCACCGAAGTGGAACAATTGATCAGTGCTACACGCAACCTGCGCTACCGGGTTTTTCTGTTGGCCACCTATTCCATGGGCTTGCGACTCTCAGAGACCCTGGCTTTGCAGGTGGGCGATGTTGACGGTCAACGCAAGCTGGTTCACGTCCGTCGAGGCAAGGGCCACAAGGATCGTTTCGTCCCCTTGCCGGATCTGACCTACCAAGCATTGCGCGCACTATGGTGCAAACATCGCAACCCCTGTTGGTTATTCCCCAATGCCGTGGGCTCACCCGAGCGCATCCGCAGCGCCACCACGCACATGGAGCGCGGTGGCACTCAGGCTGCCATGAAAGCGGTGGTGGACCAGTGCGGCATTAAAAAAAGTCTCGGTTCACTCCCTGCGCCACAGTTTTGCAACCCATCTGCTTGAAAAGGGCTTAAGCCTTCGCCATATCCAGGCACTGCTCGGTCACAGCAGCCCCACCACCACAGCACGCTACGCCCATTTGACCGACACCACCGAACAGAATTCATGGGCTACCATCAACGGGCTGATCAATTCCCTTCACGTCGATCTAAGGAGGGTGTGATCATGCAGCTCGCCTCTATCTTTGATCAATATCACGATGCCTTTCAGGCCAAATACGGCTCCCGGCTTTTACCCGGTCATTTGCGGGCCCTCGAGGCCATCAGGTGTTGTCGGACACCCGAGGCCGGCCAGTTGCTCGTATAATGCACGGGCTGCGGTTATGCAACAGAACGACCCCGCTCCTGTGGGCACCGCAGCTGCCCACAATGCCAAAATCATGAAACCTCGCTTTGGCTCGATCGCCAACAGGCCAAGCTCTTACCCGTTGACTACTTCATGACAACCGTTACCCTTCCCTATGAGCTCAGGTTCCTGGCCTGGGATAACCAAACCCTCGTTTATAATCTTCTGTTTGCTTGTGCCTCCAGCACGATGAAAGACTTTGGATCAAATCCCAGCAATCTTGGCGCCGACATCGGTATGACCGTGGTTCTACACACTCATAACCGGCGCCTGGATTATCACCCGCATGTTCATATCGTGGTGCCGGGCGGCGGCGTGGATAGGGCTAAGAAGCAATGGAAAAAGAAAAAGAGCAAGTACCTCTTCAATGAATTCGCCCTGGCCAAGGTGTTTCGCGCCCGCTTTCTGGAAGCATTGACCAAAGCCGGCCTCAGCCTGCCCCGTGCGGTTCCCCGAAAATGGGTGGTCCACTGCACCTGCGCCGGAAAAGGTCTCTCCGCCTTAAAGTATCTGTCGCGATACCTCTACCGGGGCGTCATCGGTGAAAACAGCATCGTCTCCAATCAAGATGGCAAGATCACCTTCAAATACGTCGAAAGCCGTACCGGCAAAAGCCTCTACCGCACCATCAAAGGCCGCGACTTCCTATGGCTTGTCCTGCAACATGTCTTGCCCAAAGGCTTTCGCCGGGTCAGAGACTATGGCTTCCTGCATGGCAAAGCCAAAAAGCTGTTGTCCCTGGTTCAATTGATCCTGCAGGTCTTGATACAAGCCTGCGCACCACGCCCCAGGCCGGCCTTTCAGTGCCCCGTGTGCCAGGCACCTATGAAAATCCTGGCCATCGGGCGATCGCTTTGCTCATCAGCATGACAGGCTCAAACGGCTAAAACCTGCTATGAACTCAATCACAGGAGGATACCTTATCCCAATGACATATATGCCCATTCTTTAAGCCTCTCTATAGGCTTAGCGATCCTGCTCGCCCTAAAATAAGCGTTCATCCAGTCAGGGTTGAAACCATCTTCCCTTCGAAAAAGATATTTTCCTATATAAGGACACCCCCCAGATTCCGGCGGGCTCGTCCAACTACAGGATAAGATCGTGGATCGCTTCGCTCTCACGATCTATCCTTATTCGTTGGGTGGCGAGCCACCATCACTATATTGATTATCAAGCCTATTCTTCTTCGAGGTACTCCTCGATTCGAAACTGGCCTGTCCCATATGGGGAATACCCCTTTCCATCTCTGAACTCTTTGAGAAGCTTCTCCGCTTCTTCTCGCGACCTCCGCACTGTTCCGTCAAGACCTCTCCATCCAGGAAAGGGATGGTTGTCATACTCCTGGAGAATGTATTTTCTTACTTTCATGGATGGTTGCTCCTACTTGACACCCAACGACAGGCCTGACCCGCGCGGCCTGGGACTAAGCAAAGACACCTCGGGCGTGGTTCCGCGTCGGGTCCAGGCCTTGGTTAGCGATTCAATTGGCTACTTGGAGCGGAAAACAACACTGCCCATCGCCAGAAATCAGAAGTCCGTTAAGGTTTCTAACCTCCGGGAGGTGTCGGTTCCCTTTCAGCGTCGATTCTCGCCAGTTCTGCTTCTAATTCTGCTTCGAGTTGCTTGAGTTCCTCCTCCTCGCGCCTAGCTTTTGCAGCGGCCTTCGGGTCGAAACGGCCATCAATCCAGTCGTCGGGATTTAGCTTCTTGCTATGCTTCTTGATGAGGTTGCTTATTTCAGCGTCGAGTTCAGCCTGCTCCCGAGCCAATTTTCTATCGGCTTCCCGAGCCTTTTTCGCAGCCGCTGGATCAAAACGACCATCGATCCAATTCGCAGGGTTTTCCTCTGGAAAGTCTTCGAAGTATTCTGACCACTCACCCATATTCACCTCCTAAATCCAGCCGTTACATTACTTCTTTCATTCAATGCACTCGTGACCGACCAAGACCGCCCCCCGCTAACGCCAGCCATGACGCGCGCGGAATGGCGCAGAGCCAAGCGGCGCGCTATTCCGCGTCGCTGTCCATGGCATTGTTGGCCATCTCCTGCTGTTCCAGTTCTTTAAGGGTTACTCCGTTTTCGTTCTTCCATGCGATAAGTCCGTTTGCATGGCCGCCATGGATTACTGAGGCGGCTGCGCTTGGACTTGAGAACTCATAGTCTTTTGTGAAAACAAGCCGGTCTGTTTTTTCGGTGAGAGCGCCTTCGGAGAGGAGTTGAGAGCGCAAAGTCGATGGATATGGGTACTTCTTGACCGAAGGCCGTTCTTCAAGAACAGCTTCTGATCCCTTGAGAACGAGAAAGCCGTTCTCTGTTGGCCGACCACTTGCCTTTACCTTCTTGATGGTGCATGTCAATAGTTCAGAGGGTTTCACAGGCACGGAGAGCTTGACGACTGGTTTGAGGAAATCCTGTCCGAGGACTGGTAACAGTTGCTCAACCTTTGCCAGGAAGACATTCATGTCTGCCGTGTCGGATTCAGGAGGTGGGAGCCACTTGCGTTCGTATTTTCCAACTCAAATCGGTCTGCCGCCTTGGTCATCTCGATTAGCTTGCCCTCAAGGTATTTGATGTGCGCTTTAGTGAGGTTCTCGTCCTTGCTGACGAAAAAGATGACAGTCTTCCAAAAATCCCGATCGAGATGCCCCTTCAGCCTTGACCCGATGATTTCTGCCTCACCGACATAGACCCTCGGTTTCCCCGTTTCAGAATTTATTCCGGTTAGAAAATAGATTCCCGGCTTTTTTGCTTCACCTCGCTGGAGGACCAGTTCCAGCTGTGACCGTGGTCCTGCCACGGCTTTGCCTGTCCAATTTGATATTTCCGCAGTTCGCACGGAGGCCGGATCACCTTCCGCCAAAAATATCTTTACCGTGGCTGTCTCTTTCATATTTCTCCTTGGCCAACGATTGGCATAAGGCGCGGCGGCTTTATGCCGTCGCTCTTAATGCCTTTGTTCGGTGGTCTACTCCTCATCCTCGGCCTTCGGGATCTTCGCACCTGCCTTGCGGGATCGAGTAGGCGTTCTGCGCAATGCCCGCAGGATGACCATCTGATGATCTCCGAATGGCGTCAAAGTCCAGTATGTTCCAGTATCACGGACGCTACGCTTAGGAACCGTCCAAAAATAAGCATTCGACAAATAGGCCTTGCTGACTGGCATGCACCCGTTTTACACCGGACGTAAATAGTTCGGGACATTTCCTCTAAATGTTGATAATTACTCTGGGGGCCACTAATCATGGAGGTGCCCCATGAGAATGAAAAAAGATCGCGCAGCGCGGCTTGCCATGCAAGAACCAGAAATCCGTAAACGCTATGAGATGCTCAAACCCACATTCAATGAACGAACGCGGCGCTTGTGGGCTGCAGCCGAGGCCAAGGCCGCGGGCCCTGGCTCCATTTCCTTGATTGCCAAGGCCACAGGCGTATCTCATCGAGCTATTTTGCAGGGGATTCGAGAACTGGACAACCCCCCGCAAGAGCTTCGACCAAATGGAATCAGACGCCCAGGTGCTGGAGCCCCTACCTTGGTTGCCAAGAATCCGTCCATCAAGGATGACTTGGACCGTTTGATTGATCCTGTCACGCGAGGAGACCCGGAATCTCCCTTGCGTTGGACCTGCAAGAGCGTACGGAAGCTGGCTGACTCGTTGCGTGAGATAGGCCACAAGATTTGCCCACAATCGGTCGCCAATCTGCTTCACTCGATGGGTTATAGTCTTCAGGTCAACCGAAAGAACAAAGAAGGTGCCAACCATCCGGACCGAAACGAACAATTTGAACATATCAGTGAGACGACAAAGAGCTTTATTGCTGAAGGAGAGCCCGCCATCTCGGTGGATACCAAAAAGAAGGAACTTGTTGGAGCATTCAAGAACAATGGGCGGGAGTGGAATCCCCAAGGCAGCCCAGAGACGGTGAATGTCCATGATTTTCCGACCGAGGATGGAAAGGTGGCGCCTTACGGTGTCTACGACTTGGCCGACAATTCGGGGTGGGTGAGTGTCGGGATTGACCATGACACAGCTGCTTTTGCGGTCGAGAGCATTAGGCGATGGTGGTCCATGATGGGACAAGACAGATATCCCCGCGCTAAAAAGCTCCTTATCACTGCTGACTCTGGAGGAAGTAACGGCGCGAGAGTTCGTCTGTGGAAAACCGAACTCCAGCAACTGGCGAATGAGACTGGCCTGGCTATCACAGTTTCTCATCTTCCGCCTGGAACCAGCAAATGGAACAAGATTGAGCACCGCCTGTTTTCCTTTATCTCGATGAATTGGCGGGGACGACCTCTCACCGACTATCAGACCATCGTCGGGCTCATCGGCTCGACAAAGACCAGCACGGGACTTGAGGTGCATTGCCAACTGGATACCAGCCAATATCCTAAAGGAATCAAAATACCGGATAAGGTCATGGCCCAACTTAACATCGTCAGACATACATTCCACGGCGAATGGAATTATACGATTTCCCCAGTTGTGGATACTAAACCCTAACATTTATTTATGGACGGCCCCTTACGTTGATTTTCTTCAACCAAACCGAGTGCCCGAAGCTGAACGATACATGTATCTATCTGTTCATTTTCGAATTCAAAGTCCCTCAGGGTCTTTCCCTTTAGGTCCTTGTCGTCCGCGAAATCACTGATTGCAACTTGAGTAAAGAATGATCGAAATGCAGCCCTGAGGTTGGAATCGGACGCTTCGTGAATCAACCTAGGCGCTACAGCAGCAAAGATTTCATTCCAAGACGGTTCGATCGTAGCTGTGTATTCGATATCACTTTCGTACGGATACCTCTCTCCTGGGACGCGAGCCGTGAAACTGAATTTGATCTCAAAGCTCTCATCTCCCTGTTGAAGTTCTTCAGATCCAGCCGGTGGGCCAGTTCTTTCTGCCTCAAGTTGCGATTCGAGCTCTTGAACTCGGGTTCGAAGCGTCAAGATGTCAGAGATTGTCGCCCCCGAAGGTACCTGGTTAGCCCGGACCCAACCTACTGCGGGATGACGTTTAACGGCAGCGGTGATCCCAACAATCAACTTCGCCTTGAGGTCTTCAGCAGAACCCCAATAGACACATGTGTGCTTCTTCTCGACCTTTTCACGAAAGCACTCCAACTTTTTCCACGCGGCTTCAGCGGTCTCGGTTTTATCTCTAGGCAGATTGTCCGGATTCTCATGTAGAAGTGGAACGACTGGCTTTCCAGTAGAAATGGCGTAATCATATTCCTTCTCGGTATATCCTATCCCTTCTTCGTCCTCAGATCCGTAACGACCACCGATGATAAGTACATAGTAGTCTGAGGCGTCGATTACGTCCTTGATTAGCTGCCACGCAGATTCATCGGCGGCTGGAAATAGCTCCATCCCCGCGGGCATATGATCGAGCTCCAGGATCGCCTTTAGGGCTAATTGGCGCTCGTCCTTCAGGTCAGTAAAGGTTGAAGAGATAAAAACTTGATAGCGTTTGTCCATAATTATTTCTTTCTCCCATATTCAGCCGAACAGTCTGGTTGGGTGGAAATGTTTCCTTGATATCGCCCCTATATGAGGATAAAGTGTGCGTGTTTGATGATAACAGACCATGGAACATGGAAAAAGGATGCCTCTTGTTTCCGTGTTCGGAGGATATGCCGGAGGAACATGGAAAGCAAGGAAAAGTTCAGGTTTGATCAAAGCTTACGGCTGATGGACCAGGTTCGCCAGGTTCTCAGATATCATCACTATGCCTACCGTACGGAGCAGACCTACTGCGACTGGATTCTCAGATTCATCAAATTCCACGGCTGCAAAACCCATCCGAAAGACATGGGCAAGAGCGAGATCGATAGCTTTCTCAGTCACCTGGCTACTCATGGCAAGGTATCGGCAGCCACCCGGCGACAGGCCATGAATGCCATCGTCTTCCTCTACCGGCACGTCCTGGATCAGCCCATAGCAGACCGGATCGAGCCGGTGAGAGCGAAACGGCATACCCGTCTTCCGGTGATCATGACCCAGGAGGAGGTGCAGCAAGTCCTCAAGGAGATCAAGGGCACTCATTTGCTCATGGCCAGGCTTCTCTATGGCGCTGGCTTGCGCCTGATGGAGTGCATAAGGCTGCGGGTCCAGGATCTCGATTTCGACAGGGGGCTTCTGTATATTCGCGCTGCCAAGGGCGATAAGGATCGCACGACACTCCTTCCCGCTTCCGTCCGCGAAGACCTGCAACATCACGTGCAGCGGGTGAAAAGGCTGCATGACGAAGATCTACAAGAGGGACATGGCGAAGTCTATCTGCCCGCGGCTCTTGCCAGGAAATACGGTGGTGCCAGCAAGGAGTTCCGCTGGCAGTACGTCTTTCCTGCCAGAGCGCTGAGCACCGACCCTCGCACCGGGCTCGTCAGGCGGCACCACGTGCTCGAATCCGGGTTGCAGAAAGCGGTGAAGGTGGCAGTCGATCGCGCCGGCATCACGAAACGGGTCTCCTGTCATACCTTCCGGCACTGCTTTGCCACCCATTTGCTGGAAAATGGCGTCAATATCCGCGTGGTCCAGGAGCTCTTGGGCCATGCCGACGTGAAGACAACCGAGATCTATACGCATGTGATGAGGAAGGACCTCACGGCGGTGACCAGTCCCCTGGATCGGCTCGAAAGCAGGTCGGTGGTGCCAACTGATTGAACGTGTGCTTCCAGCAAGGGTGCATGAAATGCCCTCTCGTGACAACGATGGGTGATGTGCCGGGCCTGTCCCGGCACGTAGTGACGCTTAGCCCGAGCCCGTCCGACGGAGAACTCCGCCTATGGTCACCCCCTCGAAACCATCGGGTTCATGGTGAGACAGCATGGTTGCACGGGCGCTAAGGGGGAGTGAGCGCCGTCAAGCCCCAGGGCCGCGGCGAGAAGGTTTGAGCTGCCGGTACAGGTCGAAACGGCGGACGATTTCCCGAACCTGCTCAGCCGGATGGACCGAACGCACCCAGTAGCCATGAGTAAGAGATTTGGCAGGAAGCAGGCGGCGGTCCCGCGTCAGCACAATCCGGCGCTGCGCCAAAGAGATCGCGGCGATTTCGTCATCGCCAAAGCGGTTGTCAGAGAGTACGTCCAATCCCATCATCCGGAGCCGCCGGGCCAGTTCGCCGAGGTTGGCGGCGACCACAAACCTGGTTCGGCGAAGAGGTCGTTCGCGAAGCTTTACCAGGGGCGTGATATCAAAGCTTTCGAACATGGGATACACCGCAACGCGGTCGTCGGGCTGGAGCCGGTAAGCGAAGCCGACCGATTCAGCATTGACGATGATCAGATCGACTTCGGCCGGCGGAACGCCGAAGGCTTCGATGGCATCCTGGATGCCCGGATGGCCGTTGAATCGGTAGCGGAGCGTCCTCTTGCGCTGTTCGGGAATCAGGAAATCGTTCAACTCCTCGTAGAAGCGAAAACACGCCGTATGTTCTTCCGCCATAGGCAACCCTCGAAACGGATGTACTCTCCTCCCCGCGCGGCGGGAAACGGCACTCCTAAGGCCCCGTTGCAGGGGCAGCGCCTTACCCTTTACACTAAACCACCAATCGAATGGTTCTTCAAGGCCTTACCTGTTGCCGTCATTTCGGCGCTTTGGGGAGGCACGGCCGGCGACTGTTCCGGCGAAGCCCAGGGCCAGAGCTATTTGCCGAAGGAATTGCCGGGCGTCTCTCCGGAGGCCTTGTCGAGGGCCACAAAGCGGATGGAAATGGGGAAAAAATGATATATTTGATTCGAGATCACAGCTGTTTCCCGAACCGGGCATCTCAGGCTGTCATCCTGACGACATCATACCATTCGAAAAGCCGAGGCCGGGCGGCGGGTATTTACCCGCAATGCCGGGCGGGCTGGGATAAGGAGCGTCATTGATGGTGTAAAACCGCAGGCGGATTGTGCGGAGAGGAGGTCGGGAGATGAAAGAGGCCTTGAAGAAGCTTGCCGACAAGATGCATCAGGCAGACCCTGAGGCCGGCTTCGCCTTTGAGTTCTGGGACGGCGATCGGGTATGTTACGGAGACCTTTCCCGCTCATCTGCGGTGACCCTGCGGTTCAAATCGGCGGAAACAGCGAAAGATGTCCTGACTGATGGCTTTCCGGGTTTTGGAGAAGCCTACATGGCTGGTGACCTGGAGGTGGCTGGCGACCTTAAGGAGCTGCTTCGTCTTGGTTTCTGCATCGGCTTTGATCAACTTCCGCCCTCACCCTGGAAGAGATTCCTGTTTTGGCTGCATCGGACTGCCCGCCGAAATACCAGGCACCACGCCTGCCAAAACGCAGCGCATCATTACGACCGGGGCGCGGACTTCTATTCCCTCTATCTCGACCCGACCCTCACCTACTCCTGTGCCTATTTCCGGAACTCTGACGATTCCCTGGAGCAGGCCCAGCACCAGAAGTATGAGCATATCGCCCGCAAGCTCCTGCTCAAACCGGGCGAAAGACTGCTGGATATCGGCTGCGGTTGGGGCGGAATGCTCATCCATGCAGTCCGCAACTTCGGCGTAACCGCAGTTGGCAACACGGTTTCACATGCCCAGTATGAACATGTGCGCAGCAGGATAAGGGATCTGGGTCTGCAGGATCAAATCGAACTCCTTTGCGAAGATTACCGAAAGCTCGCCGGAAAGTACGATAAGATTGTCTCCATCGGCATGTTCGAGCACGTGGGAAAGGGATTCATCCCGGCCTTCATGCGAAAGGTGGATCAGCTCCTGAACCGGGGAGGACTCGGCCTGCTCCACACCATCGGCAAGGATAGGGCCTCGGGGAGTGATCCCTGGATCTGGAAATACGTTTTCCCGGGCAACTACTTGCCCACTCTGGCTGAGATCGTGCGAGAAATGGGGACGGTCGGGTTCTCCGTCCTCGATATCGAGAATCTGCGGCTGCACTATGCGTGCACGCTGGATCGATGGGCGGAAAGCTTCGAACGCAATGGCGGGCAGGTGCTTGAGAGGTTCGATGAGGTCTTCTTCCGCATGTGGCGCCTGTATCTGCGCGGGGCGGCGGCCGGCTTCAGGTATGGCGAGTTGCGGGTATTCCAGGTGCTCTTTTCCAAAGGATTGAACAACGATCTGCCGCTGACGCGCGACCATGTGTATTGCCGCTGAAGTGTCACGCCCGAGTCAATGGCGGCGCCTTTCAGGGCATGGATGACGAGATCAGGAGGAGATACCGGGCACCGGCGCCGGTGATTGCTGTCTAGCTGCGTTATGGAGTTGCGCCATGCGCTACGAGGGTCCCGTCTACCGACCTCCCAGTGAGGCCGACAGCCTGTTGATCCAGGCGACGGTGGGATGTCCCCACAACAAATGCAGCTTCTGCATGGTCTACAAACGTGGTCCTCGCTATCGAGTACGACCGGTGGCCGAGATTTGCGAGGATCTTGAAGAGGCGAAACGGGTCTTTGGAGACACCATCAGGACGTTGTTCTTTCCGGCCGGCAACAGCATTGCAATGCCGACCGAGCAGCTGGCGGCCATCTGCGTCCGTGCCCGAGGGCTGTTTCCCGCTCTGGACCGGATTACCGTCTATGGCTCGTCGTGCTATATCCACGAAAAAGGACCCGCGGCCCTTCGCCGTCTGCACGAGGCCGGTCTGACGCGCATTCACGTGGGAATGGAAAGCGGGGACGATGAGGTGCTGCGGCGCATCAAGAAAGGTACCTGTCGCGACCAGCAGGTCGAGGCCGGAGTCATGGTGCGGGAGGCGGGGATCGAGCTGAGCGAGTACGTGATCCTGGGAATCGGCGGGGAGGCGCGCTCCTTCGAGCATGCCCTGGCCACCGCCTCCGCCGTCAATGTCATCCGTCCCCACTTCCTGCGGCTGCGCACTCTGGTGCCCAAAGTGAACACCCTGCTGCTGCATCAGATCAGGCGCGGGCGGTTTCGGTTGCTTACGCCCCACCAGGTGCTGCGGGAAACTCACACCCTAATCGCCAATATCACCGCTTCCACGCGGGTCTTCAGCGACCATTACACCAATTATGTGAAGGTGGAGGGGCGCTTGCCTGAGGACAAAGATCGCATGCTGCGGAACCTCGAGGAGGCCCTGACCTGGGACGAAAGCCGTTTCCGCCCTCATTTCATCGGCACCCAATGAAGCGGGTAACAGAAGGCGAGGGCCGGTCAGCGCTTCGATCCTTACCGAAACCTGTCTTTGACGAAAAGGAAGGCGTCCGCGACGAGCTCTGACAGGACGCGAACAGCCCCGTCATTGCCGGGACGAAAGGAAATACCAGATCGCAACCACCATGAACACAATCGCCGGAATCATGCCTGCCAGCTTTCTCCGATTCTTGAGAATGCTCGGCTTTTTCTCTTTTTTCGCCATCTTTTCCGCAGGTTTCGCAGTTCGCTTGATGGTCCTCTTGTTCGACATGGTTATCCTGTCCTCGAATCAGCCCCGGCTCCGCTCCTGCCCGGCGCTGCTGATGGTCTCCGTCCTGCGGCGCCCTCTTGCGCGGTGCCTCACTCCTTCGCCGGGGTTCTTGCTCTCAGCACCGTCACGGTCTCCCCGCCGATCCCCCAATTGTCCGTTTCAACTTCATCGATTACCACCACGGTGGTCTTGGGGTTCTTCCCGAGGACATCGACCAGAAGTTGGGTGACCCCCTTGATGAGTTGGGATTTCTGAAACGGGGTAGCTCCTTCCTTGGTGATTTTGATGTTCACGTAGGGCATGGCAGTCGATCTCCTCATTCTTCGGTGAAGTCATGGTCCACGTTTTGAGGATAGGTTGGTCAAGGTTGAGCTGTTGCTGAAGGTTCCATCCTGAGCGCCATTTTGCGTAAAGCTCCTCTTTTGGCTTAGAGACTATGTGGTAGTCTGTGCAAACAGTAAGTATTTTACCCCAGCTGATGGGAATTGTGGAAGCTGTCTCATGGAATTCGTCCCATGGGCTTGAGATGCTTGAGAAATTCAATCTGAAGAAGCGGCTGGGCAGCGAGCCGGTAATCAAAGGAGGATGAGCGATGACCTGCAAGATCCTGACTCGTGAGATGCTGGGCAGCCCGATCGACGTGCCGCTTGAAGGGGCTGTGGTTGATTTTTCCAGGGCAAAGCAGGCGGCCGATGCGCGGGCTCGCCAGGTGACCGAAGACCCAATGCTGCTGGCCTGGTATGACCGCAGGTCGGGTGAGTTCTCACCCCGGGTCGAGTGAAGCAGTCAAGCCAAACCAGGTTGGTTGGTCTACGCTGAAACGAGAGGAGGAAAGATCGTTATCTCCATCAATCACGAGGAGTATGTTTTTGTGTACCTGTAGGCTTTTGCCTACAGCAGTGTCGACAAAAGCCGTCACCAACCGGTGGCTCCCGCTCGCCCCGAAGCCTGAGCGCCGCCCGGGATTGTTTCATCCTGGCACCGTGGCATGGAGAATGCAAAAAACCATCCGGTTGACGCCCGAAAAGGGGGATGGATTGGGCGCAGTCGGGGGCGGACGAGATAAGGGAAGGAGGGAGAGACAAGAAGATGGTATCCGCTGGATAGTAGCCTTTGGAACGTAGGGTGGCGCCAGGCTGCCATGGCACGTCCGAGCCTGGTTCAAAGGCGAAGTGCAGGAGGGAAAAGCCGTTGGTAGATGGGCAAATTGAGAAGCAGAGGAGGTACTATGAGAAAGAGGAAAGTGTTGTTGGTGGTCATCATGTTGGCGGTCCTCGCATCGGCCACAGCAATGGCCGGCCAGGGGGGAAACAAGAAAGGGATGATCGAGACCAAGGCGGGGACGCTGTTTCTTTTCCAGAAATGTGATGCATTGCTCGCAGAGCAAGATCCTGAAGCATACGATGCCTTAGGATGTCCCACCGCTGATGGCCCATGGCCCATTCTTCCCACCAAACGATGGGGACAGATGAAGTACAATCTGCTGGGAGACAAGTTCCGGTTTTCCTTTGAGGGGAAAAAGCTTGTTCCCAACACTGACTACACGCTCATCTACTATCCCGATCCATGGCCGGGAGAAAATCTGATCTGCCTGGGCAGTCGCACCTCCAGTGATGCGGGAAACCTTCAGATTAACGGGTGCGTAGATATCCCCAAGGGTTTGCCTGTCCCTGAAGACGAAAACTACTCTCCCAAGAGTCCTTCCGGGGCTGTGGGGGCCAAGATTTGGCTGGTGCGTGCGGCGGATGTAGATTGCGTCGGTATTCCGGCGGCAGACGAGACAACGGAAGAATCTGCGGACCCCGCGGTCCCGCCGCAGATGATCGGCTGGACCCCTCAAGACTACCTTTTTGAAGGCAATCTGATCATCTATCAGTACGAGCCTCCCCGGGATTGTTGTCGCAAGAAGTGATCGAACGGCTCCGGCCTGAGGATGCCTCATTGCTGGTGACCAAAATGGTCACCAGCAACTCAAAATTGTCAGACCCCTTGTTCCCTCCGTTCCAGGATCGCCTCGCCCGAGCGTCATTGCCCCGCGCCCTGCGCGCTGCTTTCCAGCAGCCCGATGAAGGCTTCTTCCATGGTGGGTTTGGGAAGCTCGGGCGCCCGGAAGCGGGCTTTCATCTCTTCCGGAGTGCCTTCCGCCAGAATTTCTCCCTGAGCCATGATTACCAGGCGATCGCAATATTCGGCTTCTTCCATGAAATGGGTGGTAACGAGGAGTGTCACGCCCTGGTCGGCAAGGCGATTGATGCGGTGCCAGAACTCGCGGCGCGCCAGTGGGTCCACCCCGGAAGTGGGTTCGTCGAGAAAGAGGATCTCGGGTGAGTGCATGAGCGCCGCCGCCAGGGCCAGCCGCTGTTTATAGCCGAGGGACAGCTGGCCGCTGGTGGTGTCGGCATAGGGTCTCAGTTCAAATTCGTCGAGCGCCCAGGCCAGGCGGTCCCGTTGCTGTTTGCCGCGAAGGCCGTAGGCTCTGCTGAAGAAAGCCAGGTTATCGGCGACGGAGAGATTGGCATAGAGAGAGAAATGCTGGGCCATATAGCCGATGCGCGCGCGTGCCTTGGCGGCGGCGCGGCGGAGGTCTTCCCCGGCGACTCGAAGGGTGCCTTCCGAGGCGGGCAGGAGTCCGCAGAGCATGCGGAAGGTGGTGGATTTGCCCGCCCCGTTGGCTCCGAGCAGGCCAAAGACTTCCCCGTGCCGCACGGAGAAACTGATCCCGTTGACCGCATAGAAGTTTCCGAAGCGCCGCTTAACCTTGTCGACGACAATCACGTCTTCGTCTTTGAAGGCGACCGGTTGGCTGATAACCTGGTTGGTCACCACCGGAGCGGCACTCATGCGATCCTTCAGCATCACGATGAAGCTGTCTTCGAAACGGGGCGCCACCGGCAGAATATGCAGATCCGGCCCCTCCGCCAGGCTTTGGAGTGATTCAGGAGCGGTCTCGGCCGCCATCACCACCCGCACGCCTTCCGCCTGGATGATGGCGTCGACCACCCCCTTGCCGCCGACCAGCTGTCCCTGAAGCTTGCGTTTCCCGGTTTGCCGGGCCGTTACCTGAAAGGTTCGGCCGGTCATGCGAGTGCTGAACGAGGCAGGTGTTCCCTGATCGAGGATCTTCCCTTCGTGCATCAGGATGACGTCCTGACAGCGTTCGGCTTCATCGAGGTAAGCGGTGCTCAGGAGCACGCTCAATCCCTCGTGCTCCACCAGGCGGTAGACGATCTGCCAGAGCTCCCGGCGCGATACGGGATCAACCCCCACGGTCGGTTCATCCAGCAACAGCAGCCGGGGGGCTCGCACCAGAGTGCAGGCCAACCCCAATTTCTGTTTCATGCCCCCCGAAAGATCCCGCGCCAGGCGCCCGGTGAAGGGAGAGAGGCCGGTCATGTGCATGAGTTCCTCATAACGCGGTCGGCGTTCCGGATGGGGGACGGCCTGCAGATCCGCATAGAGGTCGAGGTTTTCCTGGACCGTGAGATCGCCGTAGAGACCAAAGCGCTGGGGCATGTAACCGAGGGCTTGCTGCACCAGCAGCGGGTTTTTCACGGCATCGACGCCAAGTACCGTGATGACGCCTTCATCAGGCAAGAGGAGGCCGGCCAGGAGGCGCATGAGAGTGGTCTTACCGGCAGCGTCAGGACCGATCAGACCGGTCACGATCCCATGGCGGCAGCGGGCATCCACCTGATCCAGGGCGCAGACAACCCGCTTGCCGGTATGAAAGCGTTTCGTCACGCCGTGTACCGACATCGCCTCGGCAATGGGCAAAGATCCAGTTTCCGACATGCTTTCCCCTTCACTTTTCACTTATCTCCCTCTGCCTCCCTGCTGCCGCCTCCCACAATCATGCGCAAAAAGCGTTTGAGAATATTCTCCTGCTTGAGGGTTTGAGCCAGGTCCTCGGCCGCGATACTCTTCAGCCGTTCGAGGGCGGCAGCGTTGGTGGCGGCCCGCTCCGCCACCAGCTGGGAAAGCACCGTGGGAACCTCGGGGTGGAGAATCAGCAGGGACGTGAAGGCATCTTCGGGAATCTCCAGCAATTCGGCTTCTTCGGTGACCGTAATGGTTGCCGTGCGCGGTAATCCCGTCATGAGGCTCATTTCTCCGAGCAGGGCCCCCGGCCCGACCTGGAATTCGATGGGCAGCGTGGCGTCGTCATACTCCATACAGCCGTGCAAACGGCCTTTGGTCACCACATAGCAGGTATCGCCCGGATCGCCCTGCGCAAACAGAGTCTCGCCGACGGTGTAACGGTTGCGGCGGATTCGGGGGGCTACCTGGCGGAGATCTTCGTCTTGCAGCAGGGGCTTGCCTTCGGCATCCACCAAGGTCCGGGTGCAGAAATCACTGGTTTTGAGGTCAGCGATACAGCGGGCAAGTTCGTCGTCTTCGGGCGGCAGGCGCCGCTGCTGGGCAACCACGGTCATGAAATCGTCCAGCAGTCTATCGCTCATGGGGAAGGGGATTTCGATGCCGCGCCGTTTGAACTGGTACCAGATCATGCGCGCCACGTGACCGTCGATGCTCTGCCGTTTGTGATACTCATGGGTCCAGAACCGTAGCACATAGTTGATCCCGAAGTCCTGGAAGGAGGTGAGAAGGGCATCCGGAGGCGGATCGCGAAGCACCTCGGGCACATTCAGAGCGGCCTGGACCAGGGCGTCGATCACGTCCCCCGGGGCATCGGCATAGCTGGCCCCGACCGGCAGCAGATGCCGTCGCAGGGGCGTCGGCCAGGACATGTTGTGAATGGTGGCGCCGGCCACGACGCTGTTGGGAATGATCAGGCTATGGCCGGCCGCGGTGCGGAGGCGAGTTTCGCGCCAGTTGGTGTCGAGGACCTGCCCCTCCACATCGTCGATTTTTACCCAGTCGGACGGCATGACGGACCGGGTGAGATGCAGGGACATCCCGGCCAGGAGGTTGCTCAACACCCCCTGCAAGGCAAAGCCCACCACGGCGGTGACCAGAGCCCCAGAGGCCAGCAGGGGGGAGATGTTGACATCCAGTACCGTTTTCATGACCACCAGCGCTGTCGCCCCCCACAGCACGATCCGCACGATCCACGCAAGCAGTTCGGGGACCGGAAAGGGGCGGCGGCGGAGGATGAATGCCTGGCGGGCAATGCCCTCGACTACGTCGACGGCCAGGACAATGGTCCAGAAGAAGCGCCAGGCAGTGAGGTGGTGCGGGATCTGGAGGAGGCATTCCTTCATCCAGGGATTGAGGTGAAGAAGGCCCAGGAGCAGTTCCGTGAGAAGCAACACCCCCGCAGGGCGGGAGATATGGCCGATAAGGTTCCTGCCAAACTGCAAGGCGCCGCGTTCCGGATGGTCATGGCCGGTTATGGCGCGCCGGAGGGGCCTGGTCACAGCCTCGGCGACAACGAAAACCACAAGAAAGGCGAGCCCCTCGATCACCAGCGGCGTGAAGCTGCTCATGACGGTTGCGTCCAAAGGCGCCGCCAAGGTCCCGTCAGCCCCGGCCGCCTTTACGGGATCGGTCTGCAGATCCACACTAAGCCCCTTTCCTTGTTATCATTTCTGCGTCAGGTTCCACACCCCGTCCCAATCCGCCTTCGACTCCTCCAGCAGTTCCCGGCAACGCCCCGCATAGACTCCGGCGACCGGGTCATCAGCCAGGTCCGAGAAGATTGCCAGCGCGTCCGCCCAGTGACCTTCATAACACCAGGCGAGAGCCTGGTGAAACGCTTCGAGCCGCTCGGCCGACCAGCCATGGCCAGGCAGGAGCGGCTCGAAGACGCGCACCGGGGTCTGGCGCCCCACCACTCGAAGTCGGCCGAGCTCCCGGCCCGGCAGTTTGCCGTTGGTCTGAAGCCAGGTCGATTCCGCCACCATGGTATCCGTTCCGAACGCCTTGTTGGCTCCTTCCAGGCGCGAGGCGAGGTTGGCGGCATCCCCCAGGACGGTATAGTCGAACCGCTGGCGTGAGCCCATGTTGCCGACCACCACCACTCCCGTATTGATTCCGATCCGCATCCGGAAAGGGGTGCCAGCCCGCTCGCGCAATTCCGGTTGCCGTTCCCGCAGCTTCTGCTGGCAGCGCACGGCCGCCCGGCAGGCCCGCAAGGCATGATCGGGCTGCGCCAAAGGAGCGTTCCAGAAGGCGATGATGGCATCTCCTTCATATTTGTCGATCGTGCCCTCCTCCTCGAGGATGATGTCGGTCATATCGGTGAGATAGTCGTTGAGCAGGGCTGTGAGGGTATGGGGATCGAGCCGTTCCGAAATCGAGGAAAAGCCTTGTAGATCGGAAAAAAAGATACTCAGCTCACGACGCTCGCCTCCCAGTTTCAGCCGCGATGGTTCTTCCAACAGGCGGTCGATCACCACCGGGCTCAGGTAGTGCTTGAAAGCATGCCGGTAGAACGCCTTCTGCCGCCCTTCCGTGGCATAGTTCAAGCCGAGCGCACCGATCATGGCAGCGGTCACCGCGATCTGCGGGGCGGCTACGGGCATCCAGAAGCCGGCCTCGTAGGCCGCGATCCCCAAAACCAGGGGGACCGGCAGGAAGGCGCCAAAGACGAGCGCCGAGTGCCTGGCTTTTCTGCTGTGGACCAGGCTCAGGGTGCTGAGCAGGGACAGGAGCAGCATGATCGCCCCGACGACCGGCCGGGGCACATCCTGCAGAAAGTCGGCGGACAGCAGATTGTCGAGCACGGTGGCGTGGATTTCGACGCCGGGAAACACCCGACTCACCGGGGTTGGGCGCAGGTCCATGAGTCCCGGTGCGCTGAACCCGAAGAGTACATAGCAGTCCTTGAAGACGTTCGGGTCCCGAATTACGGGCGGCGGTCCGGACTCCTCCCGCAGGCGCATTTCAGACTGGATGACAGCGGCCGCGCTGTAGGCTTCGTGGGTTCCCGACGGGCCGCGGTAGCGAAGAATAACCCGCTGGTTGGGATCGAGGGGGCAGCGGTACCGGTCGATCTGCAGGTAACCGTCAGCCAGTGATACCCTCTGGCGGAATGTGTCAGAGGGTTCGCTTCCAGCGGTCTCAGAGCCACCTCCGGCCAGGTACCCCGCGAGACCCAGGGAAGGGAGAGCGCGGCCATCGAATGCTCGGATGAGATGGGCGCGCCGAAAAATCCCGTCGCTGTCCGGGTCATCCATGACATTGCCGAGGAGCGTGGCGCCGGCGGCAATGTCAGGAATGGGGAAGGTGCAGTGAGAGGCCTTCAGGTGGTGCAAGACGGCCTGCAGCAGCTCTTGGTCGGTAGAGTCAAGGGACAGTGACCGGTGAGGGATGGCTGGCGGCCAGGAATCTTCACCACCGGTTTCGTTCCCCAATGCCAGTGCCGCAACAAAGGCCGGTGCCTGCTGCACCGAAGCGGCCAGCAGCCGGTCGTCGGCGACGCCGTAGAGCGACGGCTCCGTGTACAGCACATCAAAGATGACGGCGCGGGCCCCGCCTCGACGGCAAAAATCGATAATGGGAGAATAAACCTGGCGCGGCCAGGGCCACGACCAGCCGTTGGTTTCCTTGCCCCAGTCGAGGCTGGCCTGGTCCAGCAGGATGAGCTTGATTCGGGGCGTGGCCGGGCCGGGCCGGGCCAGCGATGCCACCCGCCAGGCCCAGGTGGCATATTCCAGGCGTTCCAGGGTCCCGAGCAGCCAGAGCAACAGGGCCATCAGGGCGGCGCCGCTGCCAATGACTGCTCCCAGGAAGGTCTTGCGGGTCTTGGTGAGGACCATTTCCGACAACCCTGATCCCGGTGCTAGACAGCTCCGAGCGCGCGTTCAAAGCGAGCCTGACGGGCTGGAGGCGGGGCGGTGGTGCCGGGAGTGCCGGCAAGCGCCCGGACGGCATTGATGCGGTCCTGAGGGTCGGGGTGGGTCTTGCCGAAGCCGGGGCCTCCGGACTTGAGTTGGCCCTTCATGACGGTCAGCATTTCCACCAGCGCGTAAGGGTTGTAGCCCACTCGTCGGAGAATGGTGAGAGCGGCCTGATCGGCCTGCCGCTCCTGGTCACGCGAGTAGCCGCTGACGACCAGGGTGTGCACCACATCCCCCACGGACCCTTCGAACGCCTGGGTCAGCTTCGTGAGCTCGCCCCGCGCGGCCTGCCTGGCCCCTTCCGCGGCCAGGACGGTGAGGGCCGAGCTGAGGCGACTGGATTTAATGGCGCGCAAGCCATCCTGGTGCTGAACGTGGGCAATTTCGTGAGCGAGGACAGCGGCCAGGGCATCCTCCGTCTTACAACAGCGAAGCATGCCGCGAGTGATCACAATCAACCCGCCGGGAGCGGCAAAAGCGTTGATTTCCATCGAGTCTGCGACCTGGAAGTGGTAGCCGCCGAACGTCTGCGGCCGGTCCGAGGCCTGGGCGAGGGTCTGGCCCACCACGTTGACGTAATGATTGAGTTCCTCCTGGAAGTAGGGGCGGTACTGGGTTAAAACCGAGGCGGCGACGGCGCGTCCGATATAATACTCCTGCTCCGGTGTGATGTCATCGAAGGTCTTGCCGACAGCCTGAGTGCTGCGGGAGATGGAATCGGCCTGGCTTTGCGAGATCTTGCCGCTGGCTACGCCCACCTGAGTGGCGACATCCACCATGGGTTGCATGGCCTCACAGGCGCCCAGAACGATCGTGACCAACAGGAGCAGAACGAGCGTGCGAAGTCTCATTGGCCACCTCCTGCGGACGGCTTGACCTTACCCTGTTCGAGAAAGGCCACCACTTCTTCCGGTGCAATCCGCACCCGCTCCATCTGGTCCACCGCGGGGTAGTTGGCCTGCTGATGGCCCCTGCGATATTGTGCTTCCACTTCGGCGTTGAACCCCTTGCCGGCCAGGGCCACCTCTTTGCCCGAGGCCTTCAATTGCGCGTCCCTGCCGCCGGCCCCGATGCTGATGTACTTGGTCGTCAGGGCGGAGCTGTGAATCCAGCCCTGCTGACCTTTGGTGGTCACCTGGCGCCAATCCCCCTGCTGCTGCTGGACGTCGACCTGGTCGCCGTAGTTCAGCACCCCGACGACCGCCCCGAGGAACGAGGGGGTGGCACGCAGTTGCCCATCCCGCACCTGGACACTCATGCTGCCCGGTCCCGACCAGGACGTCGAGACGATCAGCAGCATCAAGGCCATGACCAACACTACCCGCCATCCAACCATTCTCTATCCTCCATTGCTCTCAAAACATAGTTCATCTCACGACCAGGTGATGGAATACTGCCGTCTCTACTTCGCTCCGCTGCGCCGCAGGAAAACGGCCAACAACCCGGAGGCGAAGACCATGGCGATGCAGAGCAGTTGCCCCATGGTGAAATACTGGAAGAGGTACCCAATCTGGGGGTCGGGTTCCTTGAAGAATTCCAGGTAGAAGCGAAAGACTCCGTAAAACAGCAGGAAGAAGACGAGCATCATGCCATCGCGGAAGCCCTTCTTCCGCAGCCACCAGAGCAGGAAAAAGAGGACCGGCCCTTCCATCACGGCTTCATACAGCTGAGAGGGGTGGCGGGGAAGAGGCCCACCGTCAGGGAAGACCATGGCCCAGGGAACGGTAGTCGGCAGCCCTAGGAGTTCCCCGTTGATGAAATTACCGAGCCGGCCAAGCCCCAGTCCGATGGGAGCGGTCACGGTCACACTGTCGACCACGGCCAGGAACGGGAGCCGACGACGGCGACAGAACCACCAGGCGCCCAGGGTCGCCCCCAGGAGACCGCCGTGAAAAGACATCCCGCCGTGCCAGGTGGCAATAATCTCCAGGGGATTGGCAAGATAGAACATGTATTGACTATAGTCGTAGAATACGACATATCCCAGGCGAGCACCGGCAATGAGTCCGAGGGCAAGATAGAAGATCAGGTCCTGCGCCGTGTTCCCGACCAGACCCAGCTGACGGGAGCGTTCCTGCCGCTGGATGAGGAAATAGGCCGCCAGGAACCCCATGACGTACATGAGACCATACCAGCGGATGCGCAGCGGGCCGATGGCAACGAGTTCGGGGTTGATGTTGGGATAAGGAATCATCAAGCATTACCTCCCGAGGTCGGCAAGCTAACACAGCGCCCCACCAGGGTCAATGGCATCGAGTCCAGGAAAAGGGAGGTCAGAGCATGCCGCATGATCACCGCCACGAAACCGAGCAGGAGGGAAGAGCTGCCGAAGAGCTTTCGTCTCGGGACAAACTCGAGAAAATGGTCGAATACTGGCTCCATCACAATGAAGAGCATGCGCGGTCTTACCGGGACTGGGCGAATCGAGCGCGTGCGCTGGGGGACCAGGAAGCAGGCGAAATCCTGGACCAATTGGCTCACGAAGCGGTCCTGGCCAACGGTGCCCTGGCACGTCTCCTGCGGTTGCTGACCGCGCATCCGGCCTCACGTTGACACGCTTCGGGCGGTGTGAGATGAATCCCGCAAGATCGCCGCTGGGGGTCGGTGACTGGCGTAATCTTTGAGAGCGCGGGTCGTGCGACAAGACGAGTGGCCTCACCCATGGAAGGAGTAATGGTTATGCTACCCATTGTCTGTATGGTCGGAGCTTCCAACTCCGGCAAAACCACCCATCTGGAAAAGCTGATTCCGGAGCTCCGGCGGCGGGGCTACCGTGTGGGAACGGTGAAACATGACGCTCACGGCTTCGAGATGGACCGGGAGGGGAAAGACACCTGGCGACATCGCAAGGCCGGGGCGCAAACCATCGGCATCGCCTCCCCGGCGGCGGTGGCCACGATTCGGGAAACAGCTGCGGAAATGCCGCTGGGGATGGTCGCCGGGCGATATTTCTGGGAGGAGAATATCCTCCTGGCCGAAGGCTTCAAGCGCTCGCATTATCCCAAAATTGAAGTCTTCCGCACCGCGGTTGAAGCGCAGCCCATTTGTGGACCTCATGACAATCTGGTGGCGCTGGTAACCGATGATCCGGTAGCGGCCGATGTTCCAGTTTTCCGCTTTGACGATGTCTCGGGCCTGGCGGATCTGATCGAGAGCCGCTTTCTGAAGGACCGCAAGAAACCCCGGCTCACCGTCTTTCTCGATGGCAAGCAACTGCCGATGAAAGACTTCGTCAAAGATTTTGTGATGGGTGGGATTGTCGGCATGATCTCGAACCTGAGAGGTTGGGAGAAACCCCGCAAGCTCGACATCCAGATTCGCCTGGAAGATGAGTGAATGTTGACCGGAGCGATTCTCGCTGGCGGAAAGAGTCTGCGGTATGGCAGGAACAAGGCCCTTGAAGTCATCCGGGGGAAGAGCCTCATCGAACATGCGGTTGCCTCCCTGTGCCGGCTCTGTGATCCGGTGCTGATGGTGGCCAACGACCTGACGCTCTATCTTCATCTCCGGGTTGTCCTGGTGCAGGATGCCATTCCTGAGCAGGGGCCGCTCGGCGGCATCTATACCGCCCTGCTGTTCAGCCCCCACCCCTGGATCCTTGCCAAAGCCACCGATATGCCCCTGCTGGTGGAAGATCTGGCCAGAATGATGCTTACCCTGCGGGAAGGGCACGACGTAGTCCTGCCGATCCTCAACGACCGCTACGAACCGCTCCTGGCGCTGTATTCCCGTCGCTGCCTGGCGCCCGTGGCGGCCGCTCTGGAAAAGGGTGAAAGGAAGATCGTGAGCTTCTTTCCAAAGGTTAGAGTGAAAGTCCTTCCCGAGGCGGACTGGCGCACGGTGGATCCCGAAGGCCTAAGCTTCAGTAATATCAATACACCGCAAAACCTGGAGCAGCTCCAGTGGACCTGATCGAAGCCCGGCAGGCCGCCTGGCGACTCATTACACCCCTGGCACCGGAACTCGTGCGGCTGGAGGAAGCGCTTGGCCGCGTTCTCGCGGAGAACATGGTTGCCGGCCGGAATCTTCCCGGCGAACCGCGCTCCCGCCTGGACGGCTATGCCCTGCGCAGCGCCGACTGCCTCGAGGCGGTTCCCGCCCGCCCGTCGATCCTTCGGATTCTCCCCGGGCGGATCGCCGCGGGTTGTGCCGGGGCTGGCAGCATTGGTGCGGGAGAAGTTATTCGCATTTTCACCGGGGCACCGCTTCCGCCCGGTGCCGATGCCGTGGCACCTCAGGAAGAGGTTACGGTACAGGGAGGGAACCTGGTTCTGGAGCAGGCTTATGGGGAGGGCGACGGGGTTTCCCCGGCAGGGGAGGACGCTCGCCAGGGCGAACTGCTGGTTCCCGTCGGGACGGTTTTGAATCCAACGCGTCTGGCCCTCATTGCTGCTCTCGGGAGCGAACGGGTGGCCGTCTGTCGCCAGCCGAGAGTGGCCCTGCTGGCGACGGGCGATGAGGTCAGAACCCTGGGGGCCCTGACTGAAGGGCCCTATACCAGCTGCAACAACATGCATCTGCTGGCCTGGCTGACCCAGCTCAAGGGCGGAAAGGTCGTTTCGCTGGGAGTCGCCGCCGACGAACCACACATGATTGCTGATCGCCTGCGGGAGATTGCCGCCGATCTGGTGATCACCACGGGTGGCATGGGAAGGGGTGAGCGCGACTTTACGGGGGAGGTCTGGAAACGCCTTGGTGTAGAAGTGGTGTTCAATTCCATCAACCTCCTCCCCGGCAGAAATTCTGCGCTGGGGAAAAGGCACGGGCAGGTCTTCCTGGGACTGCCGGGGAATCCCTGGGCGGCCCAGAGTGTTTTCGAACAGCTGGGCACACCCCTGTTGAGAGGCTGGCAGGGGCTGCAAAGCCTCTTCCCCGCTCCGATCACGGCGGCTCTGGCGGCTTCGGTCAAGGGCAAGCGCGGTTCCTATCGAGTCATCAGAGGGTCTCTCGACCTCGGAGTGATGCCGCCCCGCTTTCACCCCGCAATCACCAGGAAGAGCTCGGTATTCAGCAGAGTCAAGGATTGTTTTGCCTATATTCTTTTGGCGCCTCATGTGGTAGAAATAGCCGCTGGAAGTCAGGTGGAGGTAATGTTGAGTGATTTTCCTCTGCTGGCTTCGCCTCTGATCAAGAGCACAGGGTTCCCGCCGAGTGACTGACAGCTGTGGGGAAAGCCAGCGATCAGGCCCGGGGTACCCTGTCAGGATTTTTCCGGGAGGAAACCTCAACCTTCCCAACCATAATATTCCCATAATGCCTGGGCAGAGCGCATCACGACAATGATCGAAGGTTAGGTATGTTCAAGGGCACGGCGATTGAAGCGGAATACTACGGCTTTCTCGAACGCCATCTGATCCCCCTGCTGATTCAGCTCAGGCTGAAGCCCAATCATGTTACCTTCCTCGGACTGGTGAGCAGTCTGCTGGCGGGTTGCTCCTTCGCCTATTGTCCCTTCCTGGGGGGGCTGTTCACGCTGCTTACCGGACTCTTGGATACCCTGGACGGGTCCCTGGCGCGAGCCCTGGGAGAGAACCGAAAGTATGGCGCGTTTCTGGATTCGGTGCTGGACCGCTATACGGAACTGATCATCTATCTGGGTATCTGGTCCTACTTTTATCGGCAGGGAGCGGCGACGCCGCTGATTTCGCTTACGGTTCTGCTGATCCTCTTCGGATCTCTGATGGTGAGTTATACCCGTGCCCGGGCCGAAGGTCTCGGCGTACACTGCCTGGTGGGCATGTTTCAGCGCGGGGAACGGATCGTGCTTTTGGGTCTTGCCGGGCTGGCGAATGCTTTTGTCAATCTCTTCAGTGGCGTGCCTAACGGGCAATGGTTGCAGGATTCGGTGTTGGTGGTGGTGTTGCTGATCCTGGCTGCGGGGACCAACCTGACAGCCCTGTGGCGGTTCCTGCATGTCCTCAACAGCCTCCGGCGCTAGCCGAATCTGCGGGGAGGGTAGAAGGTCCCTTCCCCACCCTCCACGAAACGACCCAAAGGAACAGGAAGACCCAGTCGTGGCTCTTCCTGCGACTTCATGGACTAGGTGAAGTCAGTCGCGCCCGGGAGGGTCGAGGAGGCAGGGCCTCCGACAGAATCTGGCTCTTACCCTGGAGAGGCAACCTTTTTCAGGACCACTCGGTCATCCTCCCGAGAGATCTCAAAATAATCCCCGACGCTGAATCCCAGTTGTTCGATCAGGAGGGCCCTATTCAGAGTGATACTACCACTCTGACCAATGGTTCGGAAGCTGGTGGTCTTGATGAGGGTGGACGGCTGCGAGTTCCCTCCGCCTTTTTCACGACGGCGCACCACCTGCGGTTCCTGGTTCAAGAGCGGCGTTCTGGAGAGGTTCTTCTTTTCGAAAGCCACCTGCGGGATTTCACCCAGTTCCATGAGGCCCCGCAGGTAAAGGTCCTGCACCTCGCTCTTGAACTTAATCCCGAACAGCTTTTGCACCGATTCCAGGGAACGGCCGTTCCGGATTTCATTGACCACGAGCTTGGCGTCGATGTTCTTATACTCAACTTGCATTGCTGTTACCCTCCCTATGAGGTTTATCTCTTGAAAAGCGGGATTCCTGAAGCACACAAAGCTTCCTTGGCTGCCGGGGAAGCTGGTTCTGGTGAGCAACCCGATGGGTCCGCCAGTTGCGGGTCTTCATATCAACGTCAACAAGTATTTCTTCTGCTACATCGCCGATGACTTGCAGGTTGGCTTCCGAACGGCTTCGCGACCATGTTCGGAAGGATCTGATATGAGCCTTACCTTCTGGCCTCCTGTTTCATGTCGGCCCGGCGGAACACCCCAAGAACACCATGGTCTGGGTGAATCTTTCCCTTATTTATTTCCGCAAAAGGAGAAAGGCAACGGGCATCTACACGACAGAGTCTCGCTCAGTAGGGAATTGCCGTCTAAGGAAATGAGCCTATGCTTGAAAAAACGCTCCACTAATATCGTTGACTCAGACTATTAACACCCCCACCCTAGTCAAATCAAGAGGCGTTGTCAAGCGGTCCAAAATGTTCCAACGGAATGATTTTGCAAGCAGGGTTGATCGGCCTATTTTCACAAATGGGCCCGCAAGAGTTGGCTCAACCCGCTTGTCAACCGGAGCACCTGTTCAGCACTTGCCTCCGGCAGGCTGCCGCACCCGCAGCTTGGCGTAAAGAGTGACCGAGAGAGGATTTTCGATAATGACCAAGGCGGCTTCACGAGCGGTGCGATGCGTTCCAGCCAGAGATGGGCAAGGGTTTCGGGTGTCGTTCTGGCGATCCGCTCGGGATCATCGGTTGGAATCATGCCCCAGGCCACGAAATGGCCCCGCTTCAGAAAATCCACGAGAGAATCCTGGTATAAAAGAAACTTGTCGAAATAATTGTAGGCATCGAAATTGACCACTTCGACTCCACTAGTGAAAACCACCTGCCAGTCAGTATTGGCACAAACATGAATGCCGGCAAGGGCTCCCGCCTGGTGAACGGCTTCGACGACTTCTCGGAGCAGCTTTAGGACCAAGGCCTCGGAAATGGCAAGGTACGCCGATGATCCAAAGCCGGCCAGGGCCGGCTCATCCAGAAACAGGATTACCGGACGGCCAAAGGCTTGGAGCTGCTCAATCTGCCATTTTGCCTTCAGGGAGAGGTGCTTGACGACCACCTCCTGCATTTCTTCATGGTAGATGAGCGCTCGCTCCTGCTGATCTTTAAGGGTGGTCAGGAGGGTGAACGGACCGATGATCTGACCCTTCACCGCCAGAAACGAGGATGGGGTTTGCTTCAGGGTATCCAGGAACTGCCTGAAGGTCCGGCCGGTTTCAGGGCCGAGGCCGAAGCGGGAAGCGCTGAGGTCACCGCCTCCCTCTGCCACCGAGAGATAGGCTTCATAAAACTCGTAGAGCTCCTTTTCGAAGCCGGGATCATCGGTCTGACAGATCAGGGGGGCGTCCTGCGGCCGAATCCCCGGCAGTCCCTCGAGATACTGGACCGTCATCTGTTCCGAGGGTATGGCAGAAAGCTGAGGCCAGACAGGCACTTCGGGCACCGCGTCGAGAACCAGCGCGATGGCTTTCGTGCGATCCTTGTGCGGCATACTCCCCACCAGAGTGGGAGCGGCCAGCGGCTGCCATTGTTCCATCCTGATCGTGCTCCTCGGCAAATGTTCCACAATATCGAAAAACCATGGTACGAAAAGTGCCCGGCGTGAGAAGCGGCGCAGCTTCTTGTGCAGGATCCTGCCGGCTGTTCAGCACCGGCCTTCGGCCAATTACCCTCTTACACCTTTTGGGAGTGGTCGGCACGACTTTTTTCACCGGATCCCGTCGCGCTGCTGTTCCGCCAGTCCCGCCGGTTGCCAGGCTTCAGCGTGGGACCCGGCGCGACGTTCCCGGCTGGGAACCGGTCGTTTTCAGAAGACCAATAAATAGTATCAAAATGCCATTCAAATTTCCCACGGATTTTTGCTTGACGGAACCAGCTGCCTTTGCTAAGGGTCGCATGGTTTTCTAGGAACTCTCCATTCCATCACGTTAGCTGAATACTTGCCGCAGGACCGACCGCCGTCGAACGCCGATTGCTTGCACGGAGCCGGTTGGCGTCCGAGATTTCCTGACTATGCTGAGGGGAACTGTTGATCTTTGTCGCCGAGAGCCATGGACGGGACATTCAAGGGCTTAACAAAGGGGCTAGGGAAGTGCTTTTTTCAGATTCCAAAGAGGAGGGTCGCCATGAGATTGAAAACGAAGCAGGGGCTGTTTTGGGCGGTTGTGGTGAGCATCATCTGCAGTGCGCAGTGGTGCTACGGGGCGGGTTTCGCACTCTACGAAGGCAGCGCCCGGGGAAACGCACTCGGCGGGGGAGTGGTTGGGAGAGCAGACGATCCCTCGGCCCTGTTCTTTAATCCCGCCGGGATCACTCAGCTTCCCGGCACCCAGGTGATGGCCGGCGCCACCTTCATCATCCCGAAAACCGATGTGACGACCCATGCTGCGAGTGGTGCTCCAGGCATTACCACCACCAGTTCGAGCAACGTCTGGGTGCCGCCGCATTTCTATCTGACGTACCAGGCTACTGACAAGGTCTGGCTGGGACTGGCGGTTTTCTCTCCCTTTGGGCTTGGTACAGAGTTTGATGAGAAATGGCCGGGAAGGTACAACAACTACAATGCGGTTATCCAGACGGTGACGATCAATCCCAATGTCGCTTTCAAGCTGAACGACAAGGTCTCGTTGGCGGCCGGGCTGGATTTCATGTATTTTGATTTGAAGCTGGAAAATAAGATTCCGACGGGCTTCGGTGACGTAAATAACTCTCTCAAGGGCGACAGCATCGGGGTTGGAATGAATTTCGCCATTCACTACAGGGCTTGTGACTGGCTGAAGCTGGGGGCCTCCTACCGCAGCCAGGTGACCCAGAATGTCACGGGAGATGCCAGCTTCAACAAACCGGCGGCGCTTCCGCTGTTCAACGACAGCGGGGCCAAGGGTACCGTCACCTTGCCTGATGAGGTCTATTTTGGGGCGGCGTTCTATCCTATGAAAGACCTCAGCTTCGAGGTGGGAGGAATCTGGACGCACTGGGGGACGTATGAATCACTGACCATCCAATACGACAGCCTGGGTGCCGTGGGAAGGTCGTCGGTCACTCGAACGAAGAATTGGAACGACGTTTGGCGCCTTTACCTCGGGGTGGAGCACCATACCACCGACTGGCTCGATCTGCGTGCGGGATTCGTGTGGGACCAGTCACCTATCGACCACGGTTATGTGGATTATCTGGTGCCCGCCAATGATCGCTACCTGATCAGCTTCGGGCCGGGCTTCAAGTGGCGAAACTGGACGCTGGACCTTTCCTACACCTATCTGATCATCACCAATCGGGACAATGTGGCGGCGCGGCCGCTCGAAGGCGTTTTGGATTCTTCCTTCGATAACGGCAACGCGCATATGATCGGCTGCAGCGTCGGCTACAAGTTTTAGTCATTTCTCTATAGTCTGTGTATCATAAGGAGCCTGGAGCGAGTCCGGGCTCTTTTCATTCGAGGGAGGATGAGCCATGAGTCAGGATCTGAAAAAAATGTACCGGACGGTGATGGAAGACCACTTTCCCGACTCTCTTCGCATCAGCTTCGGGGACCAGGAACTGGTCTATCGTAAGCGAACCTGGAAATTCGCCGACGACAAATCGGGGGAACTCATTGAAAAGGGGCTGCGCTACGGTGAGAACCCGGGCCAGGAGGCGGCCCTCTATGAGCTGATCGGCGGGAATCTTACCCTGGGTGGCTGTCGGTTCATCGATCCCCACAATGGGCTGGTGAGTGCCGTTAAAGAGGCGGACATGCTCCAGGAGGGGAAACACCCCGGCAAGATCAATCTCACCGACCTGGACAATGGCCTCAATATTCTCAAGTATTTGATGGCCAAGCCGGCGGCGGTCATTCTCAAGCACAACAACCCCTGCGGCGCGGCCTACGGCCGGAGTCTGTTCGACGCCTATCACCGCGCCAACCGCGCCGACCGCATTGCCGCCTTCGGCGGCTGTTTGGTGCTCAATCGCCCGGTGGACAGGGAAACGGCGACGCTCATTGCGGAAAACTACCTCGAGGTGGTGGCAGCCCCTGACTTCGAAGAGGGCACGCTCGAGGTGCTCAAACGCCGGTCGAACCTTCGCATCATCCAGGTGGCCCGGATCGATCGCCTGACGGACCATGTCCCGCTGCGGTTCGTGGATTTCAAGTCACTCATCGATGGTGGTCTGATCGTACAGCAATCGCCTCTTAACAAGGTGCAGGGGCCAGAGGACCTTAAACTGGCCGAAACCGTTTACCAGGGCAAGCCCTACCGGATCAACCGGGAACCCACCGCCCAGGAAATGCGGGATCTCCTGTTTGGCTGGTTTGTGGAACAGGGTGTGACTTCGAATTCCGTGCTGTACGTGAAGAATGAATGTACCGTCGGGATCGGGACCGGCGAGCAGGATCGGGTGGGAGTTGCCGAAATCGCCGTCTACAAAGCCTATCAGAAATACGCCGATGCGCTCTGCTTCGATCGCTTCGGGATGCCCTACAAAGAGCTGGAACTGGCTGTTGAAAAGGGGCAGCGGCCGAAGGAGGAAAAGGATCTGATTGACCAGGAGACGAAAGATGCCCGCGGCGGTTTGATCGGTGCGGCCATGGTGTCCGACGCCTTCTTCCCCTTCCGCGACGGGGTGGACGTGGGCATCCGCCAGGGGATCACGGCGGTGGTCCAGCCGGGCGGATCAATGAGGGACTGGGAAGTCATCGAAGCGTGCAATGAAGCCAACGTGACCATGGTCTTGACGGGTCAGCGGGCGTTCAAACACTGAACCCTGGAGGACGGTCCGGAGTCCATGGTGGCACCAGGGTTTGCGGCAGGTGCAACCGTTCGATAATCCGCGCTACCACGAAGCGCACCAGATCGTCCACCACGCGGGGCTGATGATAAAAACCCGGCATGGCCGGCAGGATGACCGCCCCGGCGCGGGCGAGCCGGAGCATGTTTTCCAGATGGATCGCATTGAGCGGCGTTTCCCGGGGAACGACCACCAGCCTCCGGCCCTCCTTGAGGCACACGTCGGCGGCGCGATGGATGAGGTTTTGAGAAATGCCGTGGGCGATGGCTCCCAGGGTTCCCATGGAACAGGGTGCGATCACCATGCCTTCGGCATGGAATGAGCCGCTGGCGAACGGGGCGGTGAAATCGGTTTCGTGATATACCGAAACACCCGGGGGCAAATCTTCGAGCAGTGGCTGGCCGATTTCCAGTTCATAGACCGTCCGTCCCGCCTGAGAAGCCACCAGATGGATGTTGACCGCCGGCGCCAGGGTATGGAGCAGCAGCCGGGCATAGGGGGCCCCGCTGGCGCCGGTGATCGCCACAATGACTTGTTTCTGGTTCATCTCACCCCTCCCCCTGACCGTCGTGGTTGCCGGCCGGGTGACGCCGCCCCGGCCCCTCCCCTTTGTTCGCCTCATCCCAGGACCTGCCTGCAGAAAGCCCGCGCTGAACCATCCCGCAGATGGCCCACAGGACGCGCTCCGGTTGCCGGCTCTGGAATATGTTCCTGCCAATGGCAACGCCGCCGGCCCCCGCCTCCAAAGCCCTTCCCACGCGCTCCAGAAGAACGGACGTCGCGGCGATCCTGCTTCCGCCCGCAACCACCACCGGAACCGGCAGGCTGGCGGTGATCTGTTTGAGAACGGAGAAGTCTTCCGGCATGGCAATCTTGATGAGATCGGCCCCCAGTTCGGCCGCAACTCTGGCAGCATGGGCGATGGCCGCGTCGGAGGAGGCGGCGCCGTCGCCGTTGTGCGCATAGATCATCACCAGCAGAGGCACCTGCCAGGCGGAGCAGGCCTCGCCGATGATGCCCAGGTTCTGAAGCATGTTAAGCTCGTCGGGGGTTCCCAGGTTGATATGGAGCGAGACACCGTCCGCGCCGTATCGCAGAGCTTCCTCGACTGACCCGATCAGGACCTTGTGGTGAGGGGCAGGCCCCAACTGACTGGCGGCCGACAGGTGCATGAAGATCCCGGGCAGCCGGCCGTCCAGTTCTGCCAGGAACTTGAGCATGCCCTTGTGGAGAACCAGGGCATCGGCGCCTTCCCGGACACCCATTCGCATGGTCTTTTCCGGATATTCCAGCCCGGCGATGGGCCCCAGGCTGACGCCGTGGTCCAGGGGCAGGATTACCATCCGACCGCTGGGTGACCTCCGAAAGCGCTTCATCCTCAGAATCTTCCCGCCCATCATCGCATCTCCCCTAAGATATGCCGTTGCAGGACCGGCGCCTGGGTCATGACATCCATCATCCCGACCTTTCATGTTCTGAAACGGCTGCCATCATGCCACGCGAGCGAGCCTGGAATAGACCTGCAGCGGTGGACCCCGGCCGATTTCTCCCAGGCCGACCAGATGCTCAAAATAGAGTTTCAGTCCCGCGAGCTGATCCGGGCCAAGATCATAGTCGAGACACTGGTAGTAGTCATGGAGCTGGTTTAAATCCAGGATATCCCGCTTGACCGCCTCCTCGCAGATCTCGTGCCGATGAATCCCCCCCCATGCTTTAGCCCGGCGCAAGGCCTCGAGACCTCTCTCCAGAGCGCCGTTACCGTGTTCGAGAGCTTGCCGCTGCATGACCCAAAGAGCAAACACGAACGGCAGTCCCGTCCACTGGAGCCAGGCCTCGCCAAGATCAAACCGGTGGGGATATGCTTCGAGCTCGCGCAACTGCAGGGCTTCATCGCCGATAGCCAGCATCGCCGTGGGCGGTTCTCCCGAAGTCAGCGCTTCCGTACAGCTGCCCGGCCGAAAAGCGACTTTCAGGCCGAGCAGCCTGGTGAGAAGGATCTTGAGCAGGGCCACCGACGTGTGGGACTGGGAGGTGATCAGAATGGTCCGGCCGGAAAGTTCGGCAATGGGCCGCTGACTCAACAGCAGTACGCTCCGGACCGGTCCGCGGCAACTGATGGAAAGATCTGGAAGGATCAGGTAGCGCTCGGGATAACGGGCATATTCGATGGAGGAAACCACACTCAGGTCCAGTTCGCCGCGAACCATGCGCTCATTCAGGTCAGCGGGAGTGCCAGCGGTGATGGCAAAAGGGTGGGAGATGATTCCAGATTCTAGCGGATAATAGATGGGCAGAACGTTTAGATAGCTGATTCTGCCCAAGCGCAGCGGGTCGATGGATGAGGCAGCCATTGCCATGCTCCTTTGGTTCCCTGGTGGATGATGGTTTCGTAAAGCTGATGATGAGCAAGGGAAGCTGGAACGGAAATCACCAGCAGATCCGCTTGCTTTCCCGGTTCAATGCTCCCAAAGGACCGCTCCTGCCCAAGCGCCCCGGCGCCTCCCAGGGTGGCCATGGCGACGACCGCTGCGGCCGGCACGGCGGGGTAGTGATCGAGAACAAAGGCCATTTCGGCGAACAGGTTGAGGTCGGTGTTGCTGGCGAGGCTGTCTGTCCCCAGGGCGATGGGCACCCCAGAGTGCAGGGCCTTGCCGATATCGGGCCGTCCTACCGTCAGGTTATGGTTGCTGCGCGGGCAGAAACAGACCGGGCAGTGGTTTCTGGCAACCACCTCCCAGTCGTCATCGGTAAGATGAACCGCATGCACCAGGAGGGTCTCGACGTCGAGTACCTGAAGGTCTTCGAGATATCGCACCGGCGTCTTGCCAGGTGCCTGCCACTGCGGGTCCCAGCGATCCAGAGCCGCCAGGAGGTCCCGGCAGAAGCCGGTCCCGTGCGATAGCAGCTGGAGTTCCTCGGGATGCTCCGCAACGTGGATGCTAAACGGCCGTCCCCGCGTCCGGCACCATTCCTTGGCTTCCCGGATTACCGTCCCCGCCGTTGAATAGCAGGCATGTGCGGCAAGGCTGGGCGGCACCTTCCACGCCGGGGACGCCTCCACCAGTGCGACAAGCTCATCTTCCACGGCATCGGCAAGATGGTGCCGGTCAAACCCCAGGACTTCCAGGAATGCCTGACAGGTCGGTGAGGAGTGAGGAGTGAGGGGTGAGGCGTGAGGCGAGATGAGTGAGATGGGGGCGGATGGATTGTGGTTGCTGGGTATTGCGTGTTGGTCGCTCAGGTTCGGGTTTCGGGTTTCGGGTGGGTGAATTGTTGGAGTCCTGCTTCCCAGGAGGTCATTTCGGGCGTCTGTTGGCAGTTCGGGCTGCCGGCTCTGGGGCACGGGTTTCAGGCCGGCACCGTTGGTGATGTCCCCACAAAGGCAGCAGCCAGCCGCGAGGAGCTCTCGGTGGCCCCGGGCCACTCCCTGTGCCAGGAATTCTCGGGTCATCAAGGGCCGCAGGGCAAGCAGCGCGGTCAGCCACGAAGCGAAACCGGGTTGCGGAAGTTCGATCCTTCCACTGAGCGCGGAAAGTTCCAGATGGGTGTGGGCATTGACGAGGCCTGGGATAATGGCCGAGGAGCCGTGATCGACTTCTCGGGTCCCCGGTGGGCTGACGGCTTTCACTTCGGGGTAGGGACCGGCTGCCAGAATGTGGTGGTCTCGTACCAGCACGGCGCCGTTCGACAGCGGCGGGGAGGCGACCGGTACCAGCCATGCCGCCCGGTGAAGAGTCAGCGGGTTCCCGTTTGAATCAGCCTCGGGACCGTGGGATGCCACCGCCGAAAGCCGATCCTCCTTGCCTGCGGCAATTTGCTTCAGTTCACCCCTCATCGGGCCCGATCCATTGGTATGCCATGGTTCGTTGCCGTGCTCGAAAGCCGGCGTCCGTGATCTGGCGGCGGATCTCTGCCACCGACAACCGGAAATGAACCCCGGCGGCCGCCACTACGTTTTCTTCAATCATGGTGGAACCGAAATCGTTGGCGCCAAACCGCAGGGCCAGTTGCGCCACCTTTGGCCCCATGGTCACCCACGAGGCCTGGATATTGTCGAAATTATCGAGAACGAGGCGTGAGAGTGCCAGGAGCCGGAGATAAGCAACGGGGGTTTCCGCACTCCGTGAGAGCAGAGTGTTCGCAGGTTGAAAAGGCCACGGGATAAAGGCTGTAAACCCGCCGGTGCGATCCTGCAGGGCGCGCAGCGCCAGCAGATGTTCGAGACGGTGGGATGGGCGCTCGTCATGCCCGAACATCATGGTGGCGGTGGTGCGAAGCCCCTGATGGTGAGCTTCCTCCATGACCTCCAGCCATTCCGCGGCGGTACACTTGTTTGGGGAAACTCTTTGCCTCACCGAATCGACCAGGATTTCCGCGCCGCCTCCCGGGATGGAATCGAGGCCGGCCGCGATCAACCGGGCTATCACTGCGGGTACACTGGTTCTATCCAGTTTCGCGAAATGAACGATTTCCGGTGGTGAAAAAGCGTGGATATGGATGGAAAAGCGATCCTTGATGAATCGCAGCATTTCCTCGTAAAAGCTCAGCGGCAGGTCGGGATGATGGCCCCCTTGCAGGAGGATCTGGGTACCACCGAGCTGCAGGGTTTCCTCGATCTTTGCAGTCAGTTGCTCCCTGGTCAGCACATAAGCTTCAGCATGAGCCGGGGGGCGGTAGAAGGCGCAAAACCGACATCCACAAATGCACACATTGGAGTAATTGATATTCCGGTCCACCACGTAGCTGACCACCGGCTCAGGGTGCTTTCGGAGACGGACCGCGTGCGCCAGTCGGCCGAGCTCATGGAAATCGGCCTTTTCGTAAAGCGTCAGCGCTTCATCGAAGCCGATGCGATCCCCTGCGGCAATCTTGCTGATGATGGTTGCTGTGGCCATCGGAGCCCGTTTGGAAATCCCTTCAAAATCTCAGGAAGAAGAAGTCATATCTCCGTGTTTTTTCGTGTGACTTCGGGGATGAGACGTTTCAATGATATACCCTCTCAAAAAACGAATTGCGCTCGACGGGCTCGAATCCCCCCTCACGGATGATCCTCTCCAGTTCCACGCGGGTGAGCGCCGCTTCGGTCGGCGCCCCCGCCATATGGCCGATCTTCTCCTCGACCACGGTCCCGTCAAAGTCATCGGCCCCAAAATAGAGGGCCACCTGTGCCAGCTTTACCGTCAGCATGACCCAGTAGGCCTTCAGATGCGGCAGGTTGTCGAGCATCAGACGGCTGACGGCGATGGTCTTGAGATCCTCGACGCCGGTAGTCGGGGTGATCCCCGCCAGGCTGTTGTTCGCTGTCTGAAAGGGCAGGGGAATGAAGCACAGAAACCCACCCGTCAGGTCTTGGAGGTCTCGCAGGGCGAGAAGGTGTTCCAGCCGTTCCTCGATGGTTTCGAGGTGCCCATACAGCATGGTTGCGTTGGTCTTGATGCCCAGCTGGTGGGCTTCCCGGACAATTCGAAGCCAGTCGGCCCCGGTCGTCTTGTTGGGGCATAGCTCCCTTCGGACGCGCGGGCTGAAGACTTCCGCACCACCCCCGGGCATCAGGTCGAGCCCGGCAGCCTTGAGCCGAATCAGCACCGCGTGGGTGCTCAAACCTTCGAGGCGGGCAAAATGATCGATCTCAACGGCCGTAAAGGCTTTCATGACTGTGTGGGGGCAGAAGGCTTTGATCTCCCGGAGCATGCTTTCATAATAGGAAAGCGGCAAATCCGGGTGGCACCCGCCCACCACATGGATCTCCGTCAGGTGTTCGGGTCCCCGTTTCCTGATTTTTTCCAGGATGCCCGACACGCTCAGCTCGAACGCCAGGGGATCCCCCCGTTCCTTCCCGAAAGCGCAAAACCGACAACCGTTGACGCAGATGTTGGAGTAGTTGAGGTGCTGGTTCATTACATAATAGGCAGCTGTCCCGTGGCGGCGGGTCCTGACTGCATGAGCCAGGGCGCCCACCGCGGTCACATCCGGGCAGGCAAAAAGCCGCAAGCCGTCGTTCAGGTCCAGCCGTCGGCCATCCTGCACCTTGCCATAGATGTCGCCCAACCCGAGACCCTGGTAGAATTTGAAATCAGCCATTGCCTTCACTCACCCGCCCCCATTCCCTTGCGGATGAGCTCGACGAACTCCGCCACCCGCCGCTCCATTTCCTCCCTCGGGGCCTGGTAGAGGCCGGAGCCGGCATCCAGGAAGGAAATGCAGTAGGCTTGGAGAAACCGATCCATGAGCGCGTCCAGAAAAAAGACCGCGGCGCTGATGTCCAGATCCGCCCGCAGCGTACCCCTGGCAATCCCGGACGTCACCAGGGGGTTCAGGTACTCTGCGGAAAAAAGATGCACCTGCTGCAGGAATTCGGCGCGCAACGGAAAGTCCTCTTGAAAAACCATTTTGAGGTAGATCCTGTAAATCTTTGGATGGCGGTCGATAAAGTGGATGCCGGCGATGAGGCTCTGCCGGAGGCGCTCAAAAAAGTCGCTTTCCGCCGTGGTCTGTTTGACCTGGCGGAGAGTGTGCCTGACCAGTTCCACGGCGTGATCGAAGACGACCTTGAAGAGCCCTTCCTTGGTACCGAAGTACTGAAACATGGAACCCTTGGCAATTCCCAGGTGCTGCACCATCCGGTTGATGCTGGCCTGCCGAAACCCGTGGCTGGCGAACTCGTCGACGGCAGTTGCGAGGATTCGCTGCTGCTTCTCACCTTCGAGCTTCTTGAAAGTTTCGCGACATCCCATTACTGTATTCCCCCAGGAAAATGGTAATGACCACATGGTCATTATAGAAGCAGGGGGCTGGATGTCAACGAAAGAAGTGACCGGGTAGTCATTACGCAGGTGCGGTCTTATGAAACCTGATGATCCTGTCGAGCAGCGGCTCAGGGTTTCCCTGGGGAAGCGGCTGCGGCGCGTTGGAGCCTTTGCCTGTTACGGTGTGAAGCCCAACTGGGACGACTATCCGGCAGCAGAGAAGGAGGCCATCCTGGACGCCGAGGAGGTTTTCTATCCCAGCCATCTCTACGAGGACCTTCTGCAGGCCCTGGGCAAGGTCACCTTCCCTCGCAATTACTATCCGTTCCTGGGGAACAAGGTCCGGCAGACCAGCCTTTTTCAGTTGCTTGAGATTCCTCATCCGCGCACTCGGATCTATTACGGTCGCAACCGGTTGACCAGGATTGTCGCGGATTTTCCATATCCCTTTATTGCCAAGGTGCCGGTGGGCTCTTCCATGGGCGAGGGCGTGTTCTTGATTCGAGGAGGGGATGAGCTCGCAGGTTATCTGCAGGATAACCGTCCGGCCTACATTCAGGAATACCTGCCACTGGAGCGGGACTTGCGGGTGGTGCTGATCAAGGGTCGGATCATCCATGCCTACTGGCGCCTCCACCGTCCGGGAGAATTCCGCAACAACGTTTCTCAAGGTGGGGCGATTGCCTTTGATGGCATACCGGAAGAGGCGCTGCAGTTTGCGATTGCGGTTGCCGCCCGGTGCGGGTTCGAAGAGGTGGGACTGGACATCTGTGAGGCGCACGGGGGCTATTGGGTGATTGAGGCGAATATGGTCTTTGGCCTCGAGGGGTTCCGCCAGAAGGGTCTGGACCTGCACCAGATCTTTGGCGAGTTGGACCGGGAGGGGCTGCTATGACCGTTCCTGGGCGCCGCGCAGCATCTCGCGCGCATGATCCCTGGTCTTGTCGGAAATGGTGATTCCACCAAGCATGCGGGAGAGCTCCTCGACTCGTTCATCGCGGTCCAGCAGCTGGATGGTGGTCTGCGTCGTATTGCCCCCCGATTCTTTCGCCACTTTGAAATGGTGATCACCGTAGCAGGCGATCTGGGGCAGGTGAGTGATACAGATGACCTGTTGGTGTTTGGCCAGCCGCTTCAGTTGCAGGCCCACCAGTTCGGCCGTGCGTCCGCCGATGCCGGCATCGACTTCGTCGAAGATCAGGGTCTCGGCATCATCCTGGTGACTGAGAATCCCTTTGAGAGCGAGCAGGATACGGGAAAGTTCGCCGCCCGAGGCGATGCGGGCCAGGGGCTTGAGGTCTTCGCCGGGGTTGGCGGAGAGCACGAATTCCACCCGGTCGATCCCGGAAGGCGAAAAGGGCGGATCAGCACCACCGGGGGCGGTGTCCCGATCCAGGAAGCGGGTGGCAAAGCGGGCCTTGGGCATATCCAGCAGCGCCAGTGTTTCTTCCACCGAGGCCGTCAGGCGCACCGCTGCTTCCCGGCGTTTCCGGGAAAGGTCTCCCGCCTTCTGCAAGTAGTCCTTCCTGAGCTCCACGAGTTCCTTTTCCAGAAGGGTCTGCTGATAATCGCCAGCCTCCAGCTGAGCCAGCTGTTGGTGCAGCTCATCGCGCTTTTCGAGCATGGCTGCCACTGACGCGCCGTACTTTTTTCCCAGTCGCTGCAGCAGCCCGAGCCGCTCTTCCACGGCCGCCAGGCGCTCGGGCTCAAAGGAAACCCCATGAGCATATTGTTGCACGGCGTGGGCCAGTTCCTCGAGATGGATGCGCGCCTGTTCAAGCTGGCCGAGCAGTGATTCCTGGGTTGAATCGATCTGTTTCAGGGTCGTGAGATGCCTGGCTGCGCCGGCGACCTGTTCCAGGATTGCCCCCCGGCTTCCATAAAGGATCTGGTGGGCGCTGTGAGCGGCTTCGAGGAGCGTGCCCGCATGTTTGAGGAGCTTACGTTCCTGCTCCAGCAGACCATCTTCACCGGGAACGAGCTTGGCGGCCTCCAGTTCTTGCAGCTGGAACCGCATCCATTCCACCTGAGCGGCGTGTTCTCGCTTGAGCCGTTCGAGCTGGACCAGGCGATCGCGGGTTGCCGCCCAGTCTTGGAAACAGCGGCCTACTTCGGAGACGAGCGATCCGAGGTTGCCGAAATTATCAAGGGTTGCCAGATGGGTTTCCGGGTCCATGAGCTGCTGGTGCTCATGTTGCCCGGATACGGAGAGGAGCCCCCTGGTCAGCTGCTGAAGCTGCTGCAAAGTTACCTGCTGATCGTTGATGAAGATCCGGTTCCGGCCGCTCCGGCTGATGCTGCGTCGCACCTGGAGTTGGACTCCCGGTTCGAGTTCCAGCTCCGCGAGTCGGGCTTTAGAGCTTGCCTTATCCGGAAGGGCAAAGGTCGCTTCGATGGCAGCTTCCGTTGATCCGGTGCGAACCATCTCCTGGGAAGCGCGGCTGCCCAGGATCAGATTGACAGCTCCCACCAGGATGGATTTTCCCGCCCCGGTTTCGCCCGAGACGATATTGAACCCCTGCGGAAAGACGACCTCGAGGCTCCTGATGATGGCAAAGTTGGTGACCAGCAGATCTTTAAGCATATCATGATCCCTCCCCATCGCCAGGGATCATAATGGAAGCCGTCCATAAAAAAAATTGGTTTCTGACCGCATTTCTGTTAAGGTACCTCACTCTTTTTTCAGTCTCTGAACGAGGCGCCCCAAGGATTGTTCGAACAAGCTATGAGGTGGCGGTGGGACAGGATGGGAAGCACGTCGAAATTCACGATTCACCAGGATCCATACGGTTATGCCGTAGCTGACAAGCCCCGCTGCCTGTTCCAAAACTGGGTCGAACGCCTCGTTTCAAAAACCTCCGTACCCGAGGACCAGCAGCGCCTGCTCGAAGATCTCGCGGTGCGGGGGGCAATTGTCTACGCGATCAAATACCGCTCCCAGCTGGATTATGTCAGTCTGAGCCTGCGTCTGCACCAACTGGGGCTGCCCTCGCCGACCTTCCTTTTCGATCTTCACCCTTACTGGTGGCAGCCGCGATGGTATGCCCTCAAGCTTCTTGGACATCACCTCTACCATTTTGTGCGCCGGGGCGGGACCCCCAACGCTTACGATGGCGGCTATTTTGAAGAGAAGCTCCAGCGCCGGGAATGCGGCCTGTTTTTCCTGCTGGGGGAGAAGGGGTACTATCGGCGCACCGTCCTGGTCGGCAACGATCCTCTGGAACACCTGCTCAAGATCCAGGAAAAGCGGGAGGAACCCATTTTTGTGGTGCCTCTCGTGCTCCTCTACAGTCGCCATCCGATGCGGGAGCGGCGGGGGTTGATGGAGATTTTCCTCGGCCAGAAGGAGCGCCACGGTCTGATCCGGAAGATGCTCACCTTCTTTCGAGGCTATTCGGATGCCGTTCTGGAGGTAGGGGAACCTCTCGATCTGCAGAAGGTGATCCCGGAGCTTTCCCCCATCTACTCCCAGCGGCGCCAGCAGGTCTTTGAACTGCGCCGCAGCCTGATCGACACGGCCGACAACATCAGAAAAGCCATTGTCGGTCCGACCCTGAAGAGCAAGCTCGAATTGAAGGAAATCATCCTTCACCATCCCAGGCTCGAAGCTTTCATGCAGCGCCGTTCGCGATCGAGCAACCAGGAAATCTGGAAAGTCCGCATGGAAGCAGACAAGTACCTGGAAGAAATTGCTGCCGATTACAATTATACCCTCATCCAGGTGGCCGCGAAGGTGTTGGACTGGATCTGGGACAATATCTTCGACGGGATTGAAGTTGACAGTACCGGCCTCCAGAAGGTCAAGCACGCCGCTCGTCACAACCGGCTGGTTTACATTCCATGTCACAAGAGCCACACTGATTACATGATCATCGCTTCGATCCTGTTCCAGAACAAGCTTTCCCTGCCGTGCGTGGCGGCGGGCAAGAACCTTGCGTTCTGGCCGCTGGGCCCGCTTTTTCGGCGGGGTGGGGCGTTTTTTATCCGACGCAGTTTCAAGGGCATGAAGTTCTATGCCGAAGTGTTCTCGCTCTACGTCAAGACCCTGGTGCAACTGGGGCACAATATTGAATTCTACATTGAAGGCGGACGCAGCCGCACGGGCAAAATGGTGCTGCCGAAACTCGGCCTGCTCGCCATCCTGATTCAGGCCGTCGAGGAGGGTTTCTGTGACGACCTCGTGTTCGTGCCCATCTCGATCTGCTACGATCGGATCCCGGAGGAGGAAGCCTACCTGACCGAGCTCAGCGGTGAAGCTAAAGTGCAGGAGAATATCGGCCAGCTGGTACGTGCCCGGCGCTTTCTCAAGAAGCGCTATGGGCGGGTTTATGTTCAGTTTGCCGAACCGCTCTCCCTCCAGCAATATCGGCGGCGCTTCGGGGGCGATTTTTCGGAATTGTGCCCCAAGGACCGGCATGTGCTCTACCGGGATTTTGCCTATCGGATCATCAACAGCATCAACCAGACATCGCTGGTCACCCCCCACGCCCTTGCCGCCTCAGCCCTGCTGGCATCATCCCGCCGGGGGGTTTCGGTGGGGGAATTTCAGGACATCTGCCGAATCTATTACGACTTTCTGGAGGCGACCGGCGCCAAGATGTCCAAGACGCTGCGCAACTTTGACACCCTGATCGAGGACACGCTCAAGGATTTCGAACGCAGCAAATTGATCGGGAAACTCAAGGACGAAGACGATGACCTCGAGGAAGAGGTCTTCACCGTTGAAGACAACAAGCGGCTGGCCCTGGAGTACTACAAGAACAACATCATTCACTTCTTCATTGCCGCAGCCTTTGTGTCCTCATCCATCCTCGGGCAGGAGACGTTCCGGTTCAGCCGCGCCCGGCTGCTGGAAGACGTCGCTTTCATGAAGGACTTTTTCAAGTTTGAATTCGTTTATGATAATGAAATCGAGAACGAAGACCTGGTGGACCGGACCATTGAGACTTTCGAGCAGCTGGGCTGGGTCCATCGCGTGAACGGCCACGATCAGCCCTATATTCTTGCCCACAAGGGACTGCGCGCCGCCTACGCGTTTCAGGGGTTGCTGCGGAACTACTTCGAGGGCTACTGGCTGGTTTTGAGAGCTGTCCGCTATCTCCAAAAAAAGGTGTACAACGAAAAGGACTTCCTCAAAAAGGTAGCGAGCCTTGGCCAGAAGGCCCTCAAACTGGAGTTGATCGAACGTCCTGAAGCCATTTCCAATATCATGTTCGCCAATGCCGTCAAGTACTACCTGGAAAAGGGCGTTATCGAAAAACAGGCAGAAGATGAAAAGGGCAAGGAAAGGGATCAGGAATTCTTCAAGGATGCCGGCAACAGGCTCTTGATCCAGCACTACAGCCGGCAAATCAGCCTCTTCCTGCGCTCGTCCCACTTCGCCCTGCAGTAGCCGGGCAGCAGACCGGGAAGGACTGCCTTGATGGTTCCCGATAGAGCGGAACAAACGTTGATCTCAAATTGCAGGAGGGGTTCAGATGGAAATCAGAGTGCAACCGGTTGATCCTGCCAGGCGACACCCCAAGCCGACGGATGAGACCAAGCTGGTTTTTGGCAGAGTGTTCAGTGATCATATGTTCATGATGGACTGGCGTGCCGACCGGGGCTGGCAGGATGCCCGCATCGTCCCGTACGAGGCTTTGCAGCTCGACCCTGCGGCCATGGTGCTTCATTATGGACAGGGCATCTTCGAAGGGCTCAAGGCTTATCGGTGGCAGGACGGCACCATCCACCTGTTCCGCCCGGAAAGGAACTGGGAGCGATTCAACCGTTCGGCGCGCCGGATGTGCATGCCGGAAATCGATACAGCCTTCCAGTTTCAGCTGATCGGCAGACTGCTGGGGATTGATGAAGAATGGATTCCCCATCATGTCGGTTCGTCCCTCTACATTCGGCCCACGATGATTGCCAGCGAGGCCCATCTGGGGGTCCGTCCCGCCAGCGAGTACCTCTATTACGTCATCACCGGACCGGTCGCCGCCTATTATGCGGAGGGTTTCAACCCGGTCAAAATCTATGTGTCGGATGAATTCGTCCGTGCCGTTCGGGGCGGCGTGGGGGAAGCGAAGACCATGGCCAATTATGCCTCGAGCCTGTTTGCCGCCGAATATGCCAAGAAGCAGGGCCTCACCCAGGTGCTCTGGCTTGATGCCGTGGAACGGCGCTTCATCGAAGAAGTGGGGACCATGAACATCTTCTTCCGCATCGAAGATGAATTGATCACACCGGCCCTCTCCGGATCGATCCTGCCGGGGGTGACTCGGGATTCAGTCATCCAGCTGGCACGGCATTGGGGGATTGCCGTGTCGGAACGTCCCATTGCTGTCGAAGAAGTGATTACCGCAATCAAGTCGGGCGCCATGAAGGAAGTCTTCGGAACCGGCACGGCCGCGGTGGTGTCACCGGTTGGAGACATCTACTTCAAGGGCGAATCGTTCCAGGTTCAGGATGGCGGAGTCGGGGAATGGTCACAGAAATTCTACGATGAGATCGTCGGCATCCAGTATGGTGAAAGAGAGGATAAGTTCGGGTGGGTCTACCACGTCAAGCTATGATTTGACGGCAGCCTCTCCCGGTCCCGCTCTGTGATTCTTCCTCCGACAGAGCGGGATTTTTCCTGCCCGCCGGGCAACAACGGCCGCGAGACGGGGACCGGCTGGACTCATTGAGCTTTTGCCAGCAGATACTCGTTGAGCGAGGCTTCCCAAAACTCCATGAATTCAGCAAAATAGCTGTCCGTATAGTTCTCTACGAACTCCTTGCCGGCCTCACTCAAGGCCGTGTAGGAATAGGTGACCTCGGCCTCGGTTTCCCCCTGTTGGTTTTCGGAAAGCGAAATGTTGATCTTTGCCACGGTGGTCCAGGGAGTCACCTTGATGATCTCGAGTGCGAACTGCGACCAATCGCGCCGGGTGATCACCCACACCGCATCCGGTTCGCCCTCACCGGTCAGGAAGACGCATTCCGGTTCCGCCAACCCGGACCGGGAATAGACGACAAGTGGTTCCCAGCCTTTTACCCATTCCGTTTCCCGGACCGGGCACAACAGGGCGAAAACCTCCTCAGGACGGGCCTGAATCTTCTGCACATAGCTTCTGACCACTCGGCATGGTGCCAAAACCTTCATCTATCAATCCTCCGACAGGAGTCCACGTCACTCATGCGCCTGGTGCAGCCAGCAACTCTCAACAAGGATCGTTGTGGCATTTTGAAGGATTATGAGTATCAACCACTCCTCCATGACTTACTGGGTCTTTCCCATAAGCCCACCCTGACCTCTGCTCTGTTTTTGTGGTTTTCCTAGCGGATTCCATTGGCGCTGGGTAAGGCTCCGGAGGCAGGTTCAGATTTTTCCAACAGGCCCTGACATGCCTTTTGAATGACCGGGAATTCCGCCGGCTGCAGGGTGCGGACATCCATGAGATAGCGGTCGGCTTCAATGCGCCCGATAATGGGCGGGTGGTTGGCGCGCAAGCGAGTCTCGATGGCCTGCGTGCTCAGGTGGGCAGAGCTCACCGCGACGGTCCAGGTCGAGAGGTTCTGGATGGGCAGGGCGCCACCGCCGACCTGGGAGAAGCCGGGTTGGACCTGGACCTGGAGCCGGTCGTGGCCGTCCGCTTCCCGGATGAGTGAGGCCAGCTGCCGGGCCCGCTCTTCGAGGAGAGTCAGGGGCATGGCGATCATGCGAAGCGTCGGGATTTGGGCCACGGCCTGGCGTTCGTCGCGATAGAGACGCAGGGTGGCTTCGAGAGCGGCAAGCGTCATCTTGTCCACGCGGAGCGCTCGGGTGAGCGGGTTTTTCCGGCAGCGGGCGATGATTTCCGGCCTGCCGAGGATGATTCCCGCCTGAGGGCCGCCCAGCAGTTTGTCTCCGCTGAAAGTGACCAGGTCGACGCCGGTGCGCAGGACCTCCTGGACCGTAGGTTCGCCCGGCAGGCCAAACCCGGTCAGATCCATGAAACAGCCGCTGCCGAGGTCTTCCATGACCGGCAGCCGGAGCTTCCGGCCGAGCATTACCAGGTCTTCCCCCGAAACCTCAGCGGTGAAGCCGATGATGCGGTAATTGCTGGCATGCACCCGCAGCAGCACCGCCGTTTGATCGGTGACCGCCGCCTCATAGTCGCTCAAGTGCGTGCGGTTCGTGCACCCGACTTCGCGCAGGCTGGCGCCGCTGCTGCGCATCACATCCGGAATCCGAAACGAGCCGCCGATTTCTACCAACTGACCGCGGGAGACGATGACTTCCCGGCCGTTGGCCATGGTGTTCAAGGCGAGCAGCACGGCTGCGGCATTGTTGTTGACGACCAGGGCGGCTTCGGCTCCGGTGAGCTCGCAGAGGATGGCTTCGGCGTGCACATAGCGGGCCCCCCGCCGGCCCTGTTCGAGGTCGTACTCGAGGTTGTTGTAGTGGCGGCAGATCTGCTGCAGTCGGTCGATCGCGGCCTCGGCGAGGAGGGAGCGTCCGAGATTGGTGTGCACCATGATGCCAGTCGCATTTACAACGGTTTGCAGCGTGTGGGCGCTGATCCTGGCGAGGTGGTTCAAAATCAGCGGCACGAGGTGGGCGGCTTCGAGGGTCACCGCCGGGACCTTCTCGGGATGAGCAAGAAGCTCGGCACGCTTTTCTTCCAGGACCTGCCGGATGCTTGCGAGGACGAGGGTTCGCGGGTGTCGGGCGAGCGCCTCGTGGATGGCAGGTACCTGGAGCATGTGTTCGACGCTGGGAATCTGGCGCAGTCTTTCCTGGAGAGTGGTATGGGTCATGAATGATTGCTCCTTCCGCAAATCTTTCTTTTGAAAGCCTTCTTGGTTATAGTGTGGTTTCTTTTAAAGATGAAATTTTTTTTGCAGGGGAATCGTCACGGACCCAATGAAGTCATCGGTCTATCCTGAGTGGGAGGTTGGAGCCCCGGTAAGGTTCGACGGGGACGTCTTCCTGAAACCGGATGCTGAGGCTGTCCTCACGTTTCTGAAGAACTCGCACGAATCAATCCATCTCCACGGGGTGCAGGAATCGGCCCTTTCGTATCTCATTGCCAGAGGCCTGTCGCGCCTTCGCCAGGCCATGGTTTTGATTGCCCCGAGCGAGCGGGAGGCGGAGCAGCTGTTTGAGACGGTCTCCTTCTTCATGGGCAGGGACCCTCAGCGTCCGGACGCACCGCTGCTGCGCAGGGTCTGGTACTTTCCTTCCCGCACCGCCCGGAAGAGTCAGTCTCTGGGGAAAATGGAGACCACGGCCAGGCGGCTTGAAACCCTCTATGCCATCAGGACGGCAACGTCACCCCTGGTGGTAGTGACCTCGGCCCTGGCTCTGCTCGAACGCCTCATGCCCCCCGCGCTGCTGGTCGAGCACGTGGATTACCGGGTCAAGGGGGAGGACCTGGACCTCGACTCCTTCTGTCGGCGGCTCATCGAACGCGGCTTCTATCCGGTCTCGCTGGTTGAGGAATACGGCGACCTCAGCCGACGCGGGGGGGTTCTCGACCTCTATGCGCCCCTCTACCAGTGGCCTCTCCGGCTCGAATTCTTTGGCGACGAGCTGGATTCCATTCGCCTGTTCCATCCCAGCAGTCAGCGTTCTCTGGGGATTCTGGAAGATGTGGTTCTGCTTCCCTCCAGCGAGATCATCCTCGACCCCGAAGCCCGTTCCCGAGCCCAGGAGGCGGTCTATGCCGATGTCCGGGACGGAATGCTCACGCCCGCCGCCGGGAACGTTTGGCTGGAAAGGATCCAGGAAGGCTATCAGGCTGGCTCTTTCGAGTCGGTACTGCCCATATTCTACGAAAAGCCGGCAACCCTGTTCGACTATCTCGATCCCCATACCATCCTTTTCTGGTCGGATACCAGCCGCAGTCGCATGGAAATGGCTGAGAGCAACCGGCAGAGGTCCCGGGAGGCCGGCGAGGAGCGGTCGGCCAATGAGTGGCAGCGGCCGGCCGCCGAGCTCCTGGCCGATCCGGACCAGGTATGGGAAGAGGGCAGACACTTCCAGCAGGTATGGGTGAATGCGCTCACCGAGCCCTCCGCGTCGTCCCGCACGTTTGATCTGGGAGCTTCCGGGCACAGTGAACTGAACATTGCGATAAGGTCTCATCAAAACAAGGAAAGGCTGCTGGAGCCTCTGGCGCACCAGTTCCAGCAATGGCAAAGGGAAGGCATCAACTCCTTCCTCGTGTGCCAGCAGAAGGAGCAGGCCAAACGACTGGCCGAGCTGCTGCTCGGCTATGGGGTTGAAGTCGTGTTCAGTGCCTTGCCGTTCGGAGAAGAGTCCTTTGCCTCCCCTGCGGTAAAGCTGCTGGTCGGCCCTTCCTTTAAAGGTTTCCTCTGGCCCGCGGAAAAACTCGCCGTAGTCTCGGAAGAGGAAGTTTTCGGGAGACGCTCCCGGCGGCGACCTCGCAAACCGGTTTCAGGCATCTTCCTGAATTCCTTTCAGGACCTTCATGTGGGAGATTTTGTGGTTCACGTCGACCACGGGATCGGGATCTACAAAGAGCTGGTTCATCTGAATGTGCGAAGCATTGAGAATGATTTCCTGCTCCTCGAATACCAGGATGGCGACCGTCTCTATGTTCCCGTGGACAAGCTCAGCAAAGTCCAGAAATACCTCGGGGTCGAGGGCCACGAGCCGCGGGTCGACAAGTTGGGGGGGAAATCCTGGGAAACCGCCAAGCTCAAGGCCCTGGAATCAGCGGAGCGGATCGCCCAGGAGCTTCTCAGCCTCTATGCCCAGCGGCAGGTGCATGAAGGGTTTCGGTATTCTCCCCCGGACACCTATTTTCGCGAATTCGAAGCGACCTTCGCGCATGAGGAGACTCCCGATCAAGTGCGAGCCATCGAGGATGTGCTCGAAGATATGGCAACGGGTCGGCCCATGGATCGGTTGATTTGCGGAGATGTCGGCTACGGTAAGACGGAAGTGGCGATCCGGGCCGCGTTCAAGGCCGTGACTGACGGCAAACAGGTGGCCATGCTGGTACCGACCACGGTTTTGGCGGAACAGCACTATCAGACCTTTGTCGAACGGTTCGACGGTTTTCCCGCGACGGTTGCGGCCCTCAGCCGCTTCAAGAGCCCCGCTCAGCAGAAGCAGGTGCTCAAGGCCCTGGAGCACGGAGGCATCGATGTGGTAATCGGTACCCATCGACTGCTGCAAAAGGATGTCAAGTTTCGTGACCTGGGATTGGTCATTGTGGACGAGGAGCACCGGTTTGGGGTCAAGCATAAGGAAAACCTGAAGAAGCTTCGAGTTTCGGTGGACGTCCTCACCTTGACCGCCACCCCGATCCCCAGAACGCTGCACATGGCTCTTTCCGGGATGCGGGATATGAGCGTGATCGAGACGGCGCCGCAGGATCGCCATTCCATCGAGACGTTTCTCTGTAAGTACGACGAATTCACCATTCGCGAAGCCATCTATCGAGAATTGAAACGGGGCGGTCAGGTCTTCTTCGTCCACAATCACGTAATGAGCATCTACCAGATGGCCGCCAAATTGAGCCAGATGGTCCCGGAAGCGCGCTTCAGCGTGGCCCATGGCCAGATGAAGGAACGGGACCTGGAAAAGGTGATGCTGGATTTCATCCAGCGCCGCGTGGAGGTGCTGGTTTGCACCACCATCATCGAGTCGGGATTGGACATTCCAGCGGCCAACACGATCATCATCAACCGGGCCGACAAGTTCGGCCTTGCTCAGATCTACCAGCTGCGCGGACGGGTGGGACGCTCCAGCGAACAGGCCTATGCCTATCTCCTGGTACCCGGCGAACATCTCATCACGCGCGACGCCCAGAAACGGCTGCGGGCCCTGCTCGATTTCAGCGAACTGGGCGCAGGCTTCAAGATCGCCCTCAACGACCTCCAGATTCGGGGAGGCGGGACCATCCTGGGGGCAGCGCAGTCGGGGCACATTGCAGCCGTGGGTTACGAACTCTTCCTGGAACTCCTCGAAAAAACCATGCGCGATCTCAAAGGCGGGGGGGTGGCGGCAGAGACCGTCGAACCGGAGCTGAACGTTCAGCTCTCGGCGTTCCTGCCGGAGACTTTCATTCCCGATACCGATCAGCGGCTCATAGCCTACAAGAGGTTGGCGACGCTGGGAGAAGAGTCGGAAATCGACGACTTGGCAAAAGAATGGCGAGATCGTTATGGTCAGTTTCCCGAGAGTGTCAGGAACCTGATCCTGCTGGCGAAAATGCGCCTCCTTGCCAAACGGATCCGGCTGGGACGCGTTGATGAGGATGGTGAGTCGTTTGCCCTCACTTTTGCCAAAAACCTGGGGGTGCTGGCCTTGGCATCCTATCTGGAACGGATCAATGGTGCCTTCCGGCTTGAGGCGGAACACAGACTGAAGATTGAGATCTGGGGGCGCGATCCGGCTCAGCGCCTGGCGCGGTTGAAAAGGATCTTGCAAGAAGCCTGGGAACATGATAGTGATATTAAGTCAATTCAGTAGGTTAGACTGAAGAGAGGGATTCCGCAGAATGAGGGATGGCATGCGCATGGCGATGAAAATATCCTTGATTATCATGGGGTTGCTGGTAGGCTTGGGAACTGCTCGCGCTGCTACCCTGGACCGGATGGTGGCTGTGGTGAACGGGGACATTATCCTCTACAGTGAACTGCAGGACCAGATTCGCATGGTGGCGAGGATGGCGCCGGAGTTGAACACGGATGATCCGGCAAAGCGGGCGCAACTCGAACGCCAGGTGCTGCATCAGATGGTTCGCGACCGGCTGGCCGATGAAGAGATTCGGCGGTTGAAGATCGTGGTATCGGAGCGCGAGGTCGATGAGGCGATTGACAGCATCAAGCAGGAGAATCGCTTCACGGACACCCAGCTGGAATATATGATCCAGCAGGAAGGGCAGACTCGGGCTCAATTCCGGGACGCCATTAAGAAGGAGATCGAGCGTAGCAGACTGGTTGACCGGGTGCTCAAGTCCAAGATCATCATTACTGAAAAACAGATTGATTCCTTTCTCACCAACGATGAGGCATCCTTCAGCGAGCGGAGGCGTCTGGCGATCATTTTTCTACCCCTTCCGGAAGAGGCTGATGCGCGCACGACCGAAGCCGTCGACAAGCAGGCCAAAGACATTGTGGGGCGGCTGAAGGGGGGGGCAGATTTCGGCAGGCTTGCCGTGGAGTACTCTAAAGGACCGGCGGCACAGGAAGGTGGCGATCTGGGATATATTGCGGTGGGTGAACTGGCGCCTCCCGTTGAAGCCGCAACCCGGAATCTCAAACCGGGTGAGACGAGCGATTTGATCAAGACTCCGTCGGGGTATTTCATCTTTAAGGTGTTGGACCGCCAAAAGGAAAAACAGGCTACCGGTGACGCCAGTATTCGGGAAAAGGCTCGCCGACAGTTGTTCCAACAGGAAATGAACCGCAAATTCGAAGAATGGGTCAAGGAACTCGAATCCCGCGCCTTCATTCAAATATCCCTATAACCAGCAGCCAGCAGCCAAGGGCGAAGAGTCAATGCAAGAACTTGCCGAATTGTTGAAATCTGAGAGGCTAAAGCAGGGCCTGACCTTGCCGGTGTTGTCGGAAAGGCTACGCGTCAGTATCAACATGCTTGAGGCCATGGAAAAGGGGAACTTCGAGCGGATTGGAACGCCCTTGTTGATCCGCAGTTTTTTGAGAAGCTACTGCAGGGCGGTGGGGCTTGACGGCGAAGCCCTGATCCAGAAATACGAAGCAGCGATACGCGCCTGTGATCAGCAGGACCGGGGAATAAAGCGCTTCGGCAAGTGGTCCAAGGGACTCGGCAAGAAGAAACGAATCGGAGTGTTTTCGATTGTGCTGTTCGGCATTGCCGTCGTGGGGGTGGTGTACGGGGGCGCGTGGTTCTGGAAATATCGATTGCACGGAGACGCCCCGCAATCCCTGACCACTTCCGGCTATCCCCAGCAGGATCTGCCTGCTGATCTTTCCGACAAGGCTGGTCCCGGAGTCATCCCAAAACCGGTGAAGGAAGCGGCGGTGGCGGGCGACCAGGGGATGCGCTCGGCACCGGAGGTGACCAGCTCCGATATTCTGCCGGAAGCGAAGGAAGAGCCGACGGCGGCGGAGATCGCGGACAAGCATCAGTTCACGGTTGAAGCCACGCAGAAGACCTGGGTCCAGGTCACCATGGATGACAAGATCACCCAGAACGCCATGTTGGAACCTGGGGACACGCGTGAATGGGAGGCCGAGCAAGGCATGCGAATCGTGATCGGCAATGCGGGTGGCGTCAGCATGAAATGGGACGGTCGCCCTGTGGACATTCCGGCCAGGCCCGGCAGTGTCCTCCGCTTCAGTCTTCCCGATGAGCGCCATCTGAAGGAATGAGACTGGACGGGGCATGGATGTTGCTGAAACGGAAGCCATCGTCTTGCATTGCCGGGACTATGGAGAGTCCGATCGACTCATTGCTTTTTTCAGCGAACGCGGGGGAAATCTGCGGGGCATTGCCAAGGGGGCCAGGCGGAGCCGCAAGCGATTTGTTCATACTTTTGAACCTTGCAGTGTGGTGCACTTGACCTACCGGCTGCGAAAGGGGCTGGTATGGATTGAGTCATGCACCCTGGTGGAGCCGCATCTGAGTCTTCGCGCTGATTTGGCGCGATGGGGTTATGCGGCGCTGGTTTCCGAGATGGTCCTGGAAATGGCTGCGGAAGGAGAACCACAGGCTGAGCTTTTTGTGCTGTTGCGAGCAACGCTGGACCACCTGGCCCGCTGCCGCGACCCGCTCAACGTGGTCCTGCTGTTCCTGCTTCGCTTTCTTCATATCATGGGTTATCTTCCATCGCTGGAAGCCTGTGCGGTGTGTCGCCGTCCGCTCAGTGCGGCCACCCAGTGGCGGTGGCAAATGCGTCAGGGAACGTTGCTTTGTCTCAATCATGGAATGGGTGAAGGAGATGGGGTTCCCCTGGATTTGGGGACTCTGACGCTTGTTCAGCAGTCCAGACGGTTTTCGCTAACCAAGCTCTGGCGCCTCCATTTCTCCCAGCATCGGAAGGCGCCTCTGTTGCGGGCATTATTGGGCTGGGTGCGTGAGCACCGTGGCAGGGATCTCAAGAGTCTGAGGCTCCTCGATCAGCTCGGAGCGATATAAGCGGATTGAACCAGAGGAAACGTTTTGGAGTGGATGACTCATTTTGAGGGGATTGCGCACGAACATCCGTCGCTTGCCCTTCTCCTCGCCTATGCGGGTGGTGTTCTGGCGAGTTTCACGCCATGCACCTACCCCATGATTCCGATCACGGTAGCGTTCATCGGTGCCAAGGCCCATGGCAACCGCTGGCGGGGCTTCGTCCTCTCATCCTTCTACGTCCTGGGGCTGGCGGTGGTTTATTCCGCGCTCGGCGCCGTGGCGGCCCTCACCGGTGGCCTTTTTGGAGCGTTGACGACCAACCGGTGGACCTATCTGATGGTCGGCAACCTCTGTCTCTTCTTTGGCCTGGCGATGCTGGAAGTCGTGCCGCTCAAACCCCCGGCGTTTTTGAATCGTATCCAGGTGCGAAATATTCCCGGACATGATATCCTGTCAAGCGTACTGCTGGGGGGGGCTTCCGCCCTGGTGGTCAGCACCTGCACCACGCCGATCCTGGGCGTGCTCCTGACGATCGTCGCCAGCCGCCAGGACATCGTGTGGGGCATGGGAATGCTCTTCTGCTTTTCTTATGGGATCGGCAGCCTGGTGATCGTGATCGGAACCTTCACCGGCCTCCTGGCTTCTCTCCCGCGTTCAGGCATCTGGATGAGGCGCATTCAGAAGACCTTCGGAGTGTTGATGGTTGTGGCCGCCGAATACTTCTTCATCAAAACAGGAGAACTCTGGCTATGAGTCTCAATAAGGCTTTCCGCAGGCGCTTGGGGGTCCTGGCGGTGGTGCTGATGAGTCTGCTGCTGGCGCCGCAACCTCAGGGAATCGCGGCTGAGTCGGGCGGACTGGAGCGTTTGGCGGCTTTCTTCAGTTGGGGTTCGGGCGCCAAAGGGCCGGCCATTGACTTTGAACTTCCCAGCCTGAATGGGAGCATGGTCCGGTTGAGCACATTCAAGGGGGAGCGCCCGGTGCTGCTTTACTTCTGGGCGACCTGGTGTCCCTACTGCGTGTCCATGAGACCGGATTTTCTCAAACTACGGGAAAAGATCGGGCCGAACGAACTGGAGATCCTCGGCATCAATGTGGGTGGGTCAGATACCATTGAACGCCTGAAACGCTATCAAGAGGGGCATCCGGTCACGTGGCCGATCCTCTTCGATGGTGAAGGCAAGGTGATGAAGGCCTACAAGGTCCAAGGCATCCCCCTGGTGGTGCTCGTGAATAAGGAGGGCAACGTGGTGTATCGGAACAGTGCCCTGCCTTCGGATGTGCGGGAATATCTCCATTAATGCGGTAGTGTAGGACGCAGCTTGCGGGAAAGGAACGGACCATGAAAGACGTGCTCACCATCATCATGGCGGGAGGCGAGGGGAAACGGCTGATGCCCCTGACGCGTGACCGTTCCAAACCAGCGGTACCCTTTGGCGGCGTCTACCGGCTCATCGACATTCCCCTGAGCAACTGTATCAACTCTCAGCTCTACAAGATCCTCATCTTCCCCCAATATAAATCCCAGTCCATGGTCGATCACCTGGAAGAGGGCTGGAATATCTTCTCCGCCGATCTCGGGCATTACCTCCGCATTGCCGCCCCGCAGCAGCGACTGGGCAAGGAATGGTACCGAGGAACAGCCGACTGTGTACGCCATAACCTCTATTTGCTCGAACGGGAGCGTCCCCGTCTGGTCCTGATCTTGTCGGGGGATCATGTCTACAAGATGGATTACATGTCGTTCCGCGAATACCACGAAAAGCATGATGCCGACGTCAGCGTCGGTCTGCTGGAGGTCGAGCGAAACCAGGCTTCGGAGTTCGGCATTGCCGAAGTGGACAATGATTTCCGCATCGTCGCCTGGCAGGAAAAGCCCAGGGAACCAAAGGCCATTCCCGACGATCCCGAGCGTTCGCTGGCTTCCATGGGCATCTATCTATTCCGGACGGAACTGCTCCTCGATCTTCTAAAAAAGACCGATTACAACGATTTTGGAACTGATATCATTCCTCACCTGATAGGGGATCATAAGGTGATCGCCTATCCCTACCGGCGCATGAATCGCATCAAGGATTATATTCACGCGGTGGATCCGGATGGTGTCAGACGCTGGCAACTGGTTGACGGAACGAGGGATTCCCAGTACTGGCGCGATGTCGGCACCCTCGACGCCTACTGGAATGCAAATATGGACCTGACCGGGATCGATCCCTTCTTCAACCTCTACGGCAGCCTCTGGCCCATCCGAACCTTTCAGCGCCAGTATCCGCCCGCTAAGTTCGTCTTCAATCAGGTCAACCAGGAGCAGCCGCGAGTGGGGATGGCGGTGGATTCGCTGGTGGCTCCCGGCTGTATCATCAGTGGCGGCACAGTGCGCAGTTCCGTGCTCTCCTACAATGTAACCGTGCGCAGTTGGGCGGAAGTGGACGAATCGGTGATCATGGACAACGTCGAGGTCGGCCGGCATTGTCGCATCAAGAAGGCCATTATCGACAAGCACAATGTCATCCCGGCGAATACCCAGATTGGCATCGACCCGCAGGAGGATCGGAAGCATTTCGAGGTCACGCCGCGGGGGATTGTGGTGGTACCCAAGGGCTTTTTCAGCAGCCGCTGGCGTCAGGCCTGCTAAGGTTTAGCGCGCCGTATAAGATAATTTGAACCCTAGCTCGAAAATTGAATATGGCTTTAACTGGAGCGAGTCTGGGCTCTATAGCCCACAAAGCCCCTGCCCCTCTTCTCCAGGTGCGGGATCTCCACACCCATTTCAGAACGCCGGCAGGAACGGCCAAAGCGGTAGACGGTGTCAGCCTGCACGTGCAGACCGGCGAGGTCCTGGGGGTGGTGGGGGAGTCCGGATGCGGCAAGAGTGTGCTGGCGCTGTCGGTACTGCGGCTCCTTCCGATGCCGCCCGCCGTTTTCGCAGGGGGAGAAATCATCTTTCGCGGCCGCAATCTCCTGGATCTCCCGGAATGGGAGATCAGGACCATTCGCGGGAACGAAATCAGCATGATTTTTCAGGAACCCATGACCGCCTTGAATCCGGTCTTCACCGTTGGCAATCAACTGGCGGAAGCTTTCCGCATTCACCAGGGTGCGTCGCGCTCGGAAGCCCTTGCCAAATCGGTCGAAATGCTGGAAACGGTCGGGGTTCCCATTCCCCATAACCGGGTTAAGGAATATCCTCACCAACTGTCAGGGGGTATTCGTCAGCGGGTGATGATCGCCATGGCTCTGGCGTGCCGCCCCGGCCTGCTCATCGCCGATGAACCCACCACGGCCCTCGATGTGACCATCCAGGCCCAGATCCTCGATCTGATGGAGCGGCTCCGGCAGGATCTGGGTACCGCGATCATCATGATCACCCACGATTTAGGGGTTATTGCCGAGATTTCTCACCGGGTGGTGGTGATTTATGCCGGCCGGGTGGTAGAGCATGCCCAAACCCTGGAGCTTTTCGACCAGCCGTTGCATCCTTATACCCGGGGGCTCATGCAGGCTATCCCCAGCCCCGAAGCAACGCGCAAGACCCAAGCCTTATACGAGATTCGGGGGGTGGTGCCAAGTCTTTTTGACCTTCCTCGGGGGTGCCGGTTTCATCCCCGCTGTCCCCAGGCTCAGGAGATTTGCAGAGAGCAGGAACCCGATCTGATGGAATCGGGTGACGACCACTGGACCGCCTGCTGGATGGTGGGGCATGGCTGAGATCCTTCATGTCCAAAACCTGGTGAAGTACTTTCCGGTGCGTCGGGGATGGCTCGGGCGGCGGGAGCAGTTTGTGCGGGCGGTGGACGGCATCTCATTTTCCGTCGCCTCGCGGGAGACGCTGGGACTGGTGGGTGAGTCGGGCTGTGGGAAATCGACGGCCGGGCGGGCCATTCTGCGCCTCATCGAACCCACTTCCGGGGAGATCCTCTATCAGGGCCGAAACCTGCGCACCCTGGACCAGGAAGCCATGCGGTCGCTCAGACGCAGCATGCAGATCGTGTTCCAGGACCCCTTCAGTTCACTCAATCCACGGCTCACCGTGGAACGTATCGTCGAAGAACCGCTGCTCGCCCATGAGAAGGCGAACCGGCAGGAAAGGTCCGAAAAGGTGGCGGAAGCGCTGACCATGGTCGGGCTGCTGCCTGAACACCGGAAGCGGTTTCCGCACGAGTTTTCGGGCGGTCAGCGGCAGCGCATCGGGATCGCTCGGGCCCTGGTTCTACACCCGCAGCTCGTTGTTGCCGATGAACCGGTATCGGCCCTGGATGTATCCGTTCAAGCTCAGGTCCTGAACCTTCTGGTGCGACTTCAGCGGCAGCTGAACCTCAGCTATCTCTTCATTTCCCATGACCTGGGCGTTATCCGGTATATCAGCCACCGGGTGGCGGTGATGTACCTGGGAAGAATTGTCGAACTGGCACCGGTGGAAAGACTCTACGCCGAACCTCACCACCCCTATACGCAGGCTCTGCTGTCGGCGGTGCCGGTGCCCAATCCCCGGCGCTCGCGCGATCGCATCATTCTCAAAGGGGACGTTCCGTCTCCCATCGATCCCCCGCCCGGCTGCCATTTCCACCCTCGCTGTCCGAGGCGGTTGGCAGTGTGTGATCAGGCTGTCCCTGACAACCGGGAGGTGGCCACAGGCCATTGGGTAGCATGCCACCTATATTAGTGAAGGGTGAGGCGTGAGGGGGAAGAGAGTTCGGGGTGTAAGAGGGGCAGCGTTGTCAGGGCCGGTTATGCGGAGGGTGAAGATAAACTGTCCTGGTTGTCTGAAGGGGAGGCAGTGAGTGCAAGGTGACGCTCGGCAGCGGTTGCCGGGAGGATCTGTTTGATCCACTAACTTTAGGGATGGAGGTTGGCTATGAAGAGATGGATGTTGCTTTTACTGGCTTTGAACCTGGTGACCATGGGCTTTGCCGCACCTGCCCCGGCGCGCGAGGCGGGCACGCTGGTGGTTGTCCAGGAGGCCGAACCGGTGGGACTGGATCTGATGCGCAGTTCCATCCAGACGACCATGAGTGTCTGCTACAATCTCCACGACACCCTGTTCAGCCCCCAGGAAGACGCCACGGTAAAACCAGCCCTGGCGGAAAAGTGGGAAAAAGTCGATGACCTCACCTGGAAGATCACCCTGCGCAAGGATGCCACCTTCCACAACGGTGATCCGGTCAATGCCGAAGCGGTCAAGTTTTCGTTCGAGCGGCTCAACAACCCGGCCATCGACAGTCCGCATAAGGGGAAACTGTCCCCCTTCAAAGATCTCAAGGTCCTGGACGAATATACCATCACCATTGCCACTGCTGAACCCTATGCGCCGGGCCTCTACATCCTGGGGTACTATCTCCCCATCGTCCCGCCGAAAGTGGTGCAGCAGATGGGAGATGCCGACTACAACATCAAGCCGGTCGGTTCCGGGCCCTACAAACTGGTGAAGTGGACCAAGGGCGAGGAGATCGTCCTCGAAGCCTATGACAAGTACTACGGCCCCAAGCCCGCCTACAAGAAGGTCATTTTTAAGGCCATTCCCGAAGAAGCGGCTCGCGTGGCTTCGCTGCTGACGGGAGAAGCGGATGTGGTGGGAGCCATACCGGTCAACCAGCGCAAGAAAATCGAAGCCTCAGGCAAGGCTTATCTGACTCCGCAGATGGGAGCCATGAACTACCTGGGCCTGAATACCTACGAACCGCCCTTCAACGATGTTCGGGTGCGCCATGCCGTTAACCACGCTCTGAACCGGGAACTGATCAACAAGGCGCTTTTCGACGGCAAGGCGATTCTGTGTGCCGGGGCCATCAGTCCCCGCACCTTCGGCCACGATCCCAGCCTCAAGCCTTATGCCTACGACCTCGAGAAGGCCAAGAAGCTGCTGGCCGAAGCCGGTTATGAGAAGGGGTTCGAGGCGCGGTTGAGCTACGGCACTTACATGTCTCAGATCCAGGAACAGGCCGAGGCCATTGCCGCGGATCTTGCCAAGGTCGGCATCAAGGTCAAGCTGGAGCCTCTCGAGAGAGCGGTCATGTGGGAGAATTACAAGGGCAAGAAACTCCAGATGTTCATCTACTGGTGGGATGATGCTCCCGAGCCCGACCGTTATGTCTACTCCCTGTTCCATTCCAAAAGCCGCGACTATTATTACAAGAACCCCAAGGTCGATGAGCTGCTGGACAAGGGGAGAACGGTGATCGATCGCGAAAAGCGTGCGCAGGTCTATCAGGAAGTGGACCGGCTGCTTTACGGTGATGCCCCGTGGCTGTATCTCTATGTGGTTCCGGAAGTCTTCGGGGTCGCGAACAACGTCGACTACCAGGGCCGCCGCGACGGCTTCCTGAATATGTATTACGCAAAACCCAAGGCGAAGTAACCGCTGGTCGGCGGAGCTGCTGGTTTCCAAGCTGGAGCCTGGGGGGGGCGGCCAGGCAGAGGCTGAGCGGAGCTCGAGGCTGGGAACCAGCAGCCAACGGCCAACGGATACCGCACCTTGGACAAAGTGAATTGAGAGCCAATGCTGCACTATTTGCTGAAAAGACTGTGGCACACCGTCTACGTCGTCATCGGGATCTCCATGATCAGTTTCTTCTTCATTCATCTCTCAGGAGACCCGGTGATGTTGATGCTGCCGGGTGACGCCTCGATGGAGGAAGTCGAGCAGCTTCGTCAGAAACTTGGCTTCAATGATCCCCTGTACGTTCAGTACGGTCGCTTTATCAAGAAGGCGGTACAGGGGGATTTCGGAGAATCACTCTACTACCATGTGCCGGCCCTGGATCTGATTTTGGAGCGGCTGCCAGCAAGCCTTGAGCTGTCCCTGGCGGCGATGGTCCTGGCTCTGGTGGTGTCCATCCCGATCGGGATCATCTCCGCCGTCTACCGCGGTTCCGCCCTCGATATGGGAAGCATGCTGGGGGCGCTCTTCGGGCTTTCCATGCCCCATTTCTGGCTGGGGATCATGTTCATAATGATCTTTTCCGTAAAGCTGGGCTGGCTCCCCACCTCCGGCCGGGGGACCTTTGCCCAGCTCATCATGCCTGCTCTCGCCCTGGCGATGAGTCTTATGGCCATGTTCGCCCGCCTCACCCGCTCGGTAATGCTCGAGGTCCTGAGCCTTGATTACATTCGCACCGCTCGCGCCAAGGGACTGCGGGAGTTCTACGTCATCGGCAAGCACGCCCTGAAAAACGCCCTGATACCGCTGGTGACGGTAGCGGGCATGCAGTTTGGGTTGCTCATTGGGGGGACGGTGATCATCGAGACGGTTTTCGCCTGGCCGGGAGTGGGGCGCCTGGTGGTGCAGGCGATATTCAACCGGGATTATCCCCTGGTGCAGTCCATCGTCTTTATCCTTGCGCTCATTTTTGTGGCCGCCAACCTCCTGGTCGACCTTCTCTACATCTATCTTGATCCCCGCATCAGTTACCTGGAGGAAAAGTGAGAGGCGCCGTCGCCGCCGCGCATCGCAGTGCCATGGAGAGTCTGGGGCCGACCCTGAGGCTCATGGCGGGCACCTTCCGGGAGGTGGCTCGGCGCCGCAGCGCGCTTTGGGGCGCCGTCATGCTCACTGCAATCCTTCTCACCAGTCTCTTCTTTCCCCTGTTTTATCCCGTCGACCCCCTCGCCCAGGATCTCCTGGCCCGTTTTCAGCCGCCAGCGTGGCTGGACGGGGGAAGCTCGGTGCACCTGCTGGGAACCGACAACCTGGGACGGGACGTGCTGGCCCGCATCCTTCATGGTAGCCGGGTGTCGCTCCTGGTGGGGTTCAGTGCGGTGCTGCTGGGCGAGCTCATCGGCATCGTCCTCGGGCTGGTGTCCGGCTACTACGGCCGAAGGCTGGACAGCATCATCATGCGGACGGCCGATATCTTCATGGCCTACCCGTTCATGCTCCTCACCATTTCGGTCATTGCCGTGCTCGGCAACTCCATGTTCAACCTCATCCTGGTGCTCGGCGCCTCCGACTGGGTGATCTATGCCCGAACCATTCGCGGCAGTGTCTTGTCGCTCAAGGAAAAGGAATTCGTCGAATCGGCCCGCGCCGCCGGCACCCGTCATCCGGCCATTATCTACCGGCACATTCTGCCCAATGTCATCTCACCCCTGCTTGTCCTGGGGACCTTGCGGGTGGCCAACATCATTATCTGGGAAAGCGGCCTGTCGTTCCTCGGCATGGGCGTGCCGCCACCGGCTCCCAGCTGGGGGCGCATGCTGGCCGAAGGGCGGATGTACATTACCGATGCCTGGTGGCTTGCCACCTTTCCAGGGTTTGCCATCATGGCAACGATCCTGAGCATCAATCTCCTGGGAGACGGACTCCGTGACGCTCTCGATCCCAGGTTGCGCAATATCAGTAACTGACAGGAGAAGAACGTGACGATGGCTGTTGAGAATAGAGTCCTGGTTGTGGGGACCGGCCTGCAGGGCAGAGCAGTGATCCACGACCTCGATGGGAGTCCCCTGATTGGCGAAGTTGTCGCAGCGGACCATGACCTTGAGGGCGCGCGCCGGTTTGCGGCCGAGAATGGCCTGGGTAAGGTGCGGTTCCTGCCTCTGGACGCTTCGCATGAGCAGGCGGTGGAGAGTGCGATCAAAGCCTCGGGAGCCGATCTCGTGGTTTCCATGCTGCCGGTATCATTTGGCCCCCGGATTGCCAGGGCGGCGCTTGATGCCGGGGTGCCCTACGTGAGCAGCAACTACGCGGGCGCGCTGGTCGAACTGGATCAGGAAGCACGGGCAAAGGGGGTCACCATCCTTCCCGAGATGGGCATGGATCCGGGTATTGACCTGCTCCTGGGGCAAATGGCCATTGCCGAGCTGGACGAAGTGCACGGGCTCTACTCCTACGGTGCGGGGCTGCCCGAGCCCGATTGTGCCGACAATCCCCTGCGGTACAAGATCACCTGGACCTTCGAGGGGGTTCTCATGGCCTACCATCGGGACGGCCTCCTGCTCAGGGACGGCGTCGAAATCACCGTGCCGGGGGCTCACATGTTCAAGGATGAATACATCCATCTGGCCGATTTCCCGGTGGTGGGCGAGCTCGAGGCCTATCCCAACGGCGATGCCATCCGCTACCTCGACATCTTTGGACTGGGTAAGACCGTCAACACCATGGGGCGATTCGCCATGCGTTATCCGGGTCATTGTCGGTTCTGGCAGAATCTTAAAGATCTCGGTTTCCTGGACGAAACGCCTCTTCCTGGCGATGGGGGATCGATTTCGCCTCGCCAGTTTCTGGCACACCACCTCACGCCGCGCCTCCAGTTCGGCCCGCAGGAACGGGACCTGGTCATCATTCGCATCCGCACCTGGGGGCTCAAGGATGGCAAAAAGCTGAGCGTTACCTACGACCTGTTGGATTACCGCGACCTGAAAACCGGCCTCTTCGCCATGAATCGGACTGTCGGCTATACGGCCAGCATTGGCGCCCAGATGATCCTTGCCGGGGCCATTCGGCAGCCGGGGGTCCTCTCCCCGGCGCGGGACGTCCCGGCACAGGCGGTGATCGAGCAACTGCAGACGCGGGGTATGATCGTCCAGCGGAGAGTGGAATCCTCGTGAAGGCCCTACGCGAACGGTGTGTGTCGGGAGCCGATTGTCTCACCGTCAAAGCGGGACGGTTGGACAATGCCTGCCAACCCGGCCTCACGAGCCTTCAAAGGGTGTCATCGCGATTGACGCAATCCATCAACTGGGATAAACATGATGGCATGATGGAATAACACCCGCCGGGGCTCCAAGGTGCCGTGGCACGCTGAAGGCGGGATGAAGATCGGCGGTAAAGGTCCCTGTTTTCTGAACGGGACCGCTGGTTCTTTGATAAGGAACGGGTTCAGGTATCCGTGACCGATTGGATTTAAAGGGGAAGACGGTGTGAGTCCGTCGCGGTCCCGCCGCTGTGAACGGGGACGAAAGCCATGGCGACCACTGTCATGCATCGAGCGTGATGGGAAGGGGTGGCGATTAGTATGATCCGTGAGTCAGAAAACCTGCCTGAGCCTCCAGGGTTTCTCAAGAGAGGAATAGTCTTTAATTCCGGGGAACGTGGGATTTTCCTGATGAGAAGGATCAAGTGAAGCGGGTGCAGTCCTTGTGGTCCCCACTTGTGCGAGGGGCGCAAGGACTTTTTGTTTGGTGGTGAAGGCGCCGCCGCCGTACCCAAGAACATGGAACAGGGTCATGAATCCTCAAGGTAATGAACAGCATGATCGCCCCGGGTTGGTTCGGGCCGGGCAGGCAATTGAGGAGAGCAGTTTTCGGATCATTGATGCCGAGGCAGGGCATCACCCGTTTCCCGAGGAGCAGTGGCAGGTCGTTCGCCGGGTCATTCACACCACGGGCGATTTTGAATACCGCGATCTGATGCACTTCCACCCGCTGGCGATTACTGCCGGGGTTGCGGCCTTGCGGCGCGGGGCTCCCATTTTCACCGATACCCGGATGATTCAAACCGGCCTTGCGCCATGGCGTTTGGGTTGGTATGGCAACCGCGTGGTGACCCCGTCGGCGGCACCCGAGAGCCAGCAGTGGGCGGAAGCTTTGGGAACCACCCGGTCGGTGGCGGCCTTTCGACATTCTGCCGAGCGGATGGAGGGGAGCATCGTGGCCGTCGGCAACGCTCCTACGGCGCTTTTCGAAGCCGTGCGGATGATCCTTGAAGAACAGGTACGTCCGGCCCTGATCATCGGTGTGCCGGTGGGATTCGTGCAGGCGGCGGAATCGAAGGAAGCGCTTCGGAAGCTCACCGACCAACCTTCTATCACTGTTTTTGGGCGCAAGGGTGGGAGTGCGGTGGCCGTGGCCATCACCCATGCCCTGCTGGAATTGGCTCGAGTCTGATTTTCGATTTCGGATTTCGGATTTGGGGCGATGAATGTCGGAACTGAAAAAGAAGGCAGGGTGAAACGTTATGCTGGGAACTCTGTATGGGATTGGGGTTGGTCCTGGTGACCCGGAACTACTCACGCTCAAAGCCGTGAAGGCTCTAAGGGGTGTCGGCCATGTCTTTGCCGCTGCGTCCACCAAGAATGACTACAGTCTGGCCCGGGACATTGTGCGGGATCATCTTTCTGCGGATACCCCGCTGGACTATCTGGCCTTTCCCATGACCTTCGATCCCGAACACCTGGAGGATGCCTGGCTGGCCAACTGTGAAAAGGTGGTTGAAATCCTCAGACAGGGAACAGATGTGGCCTTTCTCACCCTGGGTGATCCGCTTACGTTCAGCACCTTCATCTATCTCATGCGCAAGATCCGCCGCTGTCTGCCGGAAGTCGCCATCACGGTTGTTCCCGGAGTGACCTCATTTCAGGCCGCCGCCGCCTGTGCCGTCTTGCCGTTGGCCGAGGGGGAAGAGGTGATGACGATCATTTCCGGCGCCAAGGGAGCGGGCCGGCTCAAAGAGGTGATCGAAGTTTCGGACAGCGTTGTGCTCATGAAAACCTACAGGCAGCTTCCCCAAATTCTGGAACAGCTCGAGGATCTGGGGCTGCAGGGCAACTGCTGTTTCATCAGCCGCTGCGGTCTCGAGGGAGAGGTCATAGAGCATGATTTTCAACGCCTTTCCCAGCTCGCCCAGCCCCATTACCTTTCTCTCATGATTGTCAAGAAGCGGGGACTTGAAACCGCCGAGGGAGGGGCAGAGGGCTGAAGATGTGGTTGGGGCTGCTCGTGGTGATTGTCGTGGCGGCCTTCACGGCCTCTGGAATCGGACCGCTCGAGGTTTCCTACCAAGCCATCCTGAAGCTCTGGCTATCCCCCTTCCATTCCGCCTGGGCAACCGATCTCGATGATACTCTCCGGTATATCGTGCTCCATGTTCGGCTGGCCAGGATTGTCCTGGCCCTCGTGGTGGGCGGTGCCCTGGCGCTGGCGGGAGCCGTCTACCAGGGGGTGCTCCTGAATCCGCTGGCCGATCCCTTCACTCTGGGGGTCTCGACGGGAGCCGCCTTCGGGGCCTCCCTGGCGATCATTGCGGGTGTTGGCGGAATTCACCTCCTGGGGATCAGCTCGCTCCCGGTGGCGGCTTTTGCCGGGGCCCTCACGGCACTCTACCTGGTCTACCTTCTGGGGCGGATGGACGGGCGCATTCACGTTACCACCCTGGTTCTGGCCGGGATCATTGTCTCCACCTTTCTTTCGGCTTGCATCAGCCTCCTCAAAAGCCTCAATGAAGATTCCGTTTCAACCATTGTTTTCTGGATCATGGGGAGCCTCTCGGGCCGAAGCTGGACTCATGTGATCCTCGTCGTTCCCTATGTGGTGCTGGGCTGCGGGGTGATCTTGTGGTACACGCGCGAGCTCGACCTGCTGAGCCTGGGAGATGTTCAGGCGCAGCATCTTGGGGTGGACGTCCAGCGCCTGCGCTTCTGCCTGCTCCTGGCGTCCTCGCTGGTGACGGCGGCAGCGGTCTCGGTGAGCGGCGTCATCGGCTTTGTCGGACTGGTGGTGCCCCATCTAGTGCGCCTGGCCATCGGCCCCGGCCATCGCCGCCTGCTTCCCGCCGTCCTGCTGCTCGGAGGACTGCTGGTGCTCATTGCCGATACCATCGCCAGGAGCCTGCTTGCCTCCGGGGAAGAGCTTCCCGTGGGGGTGGTGACGGCCATTCTAGGAGGACCTTTCTTTTGTTATCTCCTGCTCCATCGCAAGAAATACCTGCAGCTCTGATTCGTGTCAGCGACCTGAGCTGTGGTTATTCCAGCCATTCCGTTCTGAAAGGGATCTCCTTTTCCGTCAATAAGGGAGAATTCCTTGGCATTCTGGGCCCGAACGGGTCGGGAAAGACGACCCTGCTCCTGGCTCTGAGCGGTATCGTACCAATCCAGCGGGGAGCCATTGAATTCAACGGATATCCCCTCGGGCAACTCAAGCATCGGGAGCGGGCGCGCCAGATAGCGGTGGTGACGCAGGATCCGGACGTGCGGTTCCCGTTTCGCTGCCGAGAAGTGGTGCAGATGGGACGCTATCCTCACCAGAAACGCTGGCAGCTCGACAGCGTCGAGGACGATCAGGCCGTCGGCCGGGCGATGCTGTTGACCGATACCGAAATGCTCGCCGAGCGGCTGATAACGGCGGTGAGCGGCGGGGAGAAGCAGCGGGTGATCATGGCCAAGACCCTGGCTCAGGAAGGGACCGTCCTGCTCCTCGATGAGGCCACTTCGGCCATGGACATCCATCGCAAGTTGCAGGTCTTCAGGGTGCTCGAACAGCTCCACCGGGAGAATGGCCTGACTGTTCTCGCCGTTTTACATGACGTCAACCTGGCCGCGCTGTTCTGCCATCGGCTCATTTTCCTCAAGGATGGCGCCATAGTGGCCGATGGGGAAACGAACACCGTGTTGATTCCACCGATTTTGGAAGAGGTCTACGAGGCGCGCGCCTTGATCCACGAAGTGCCCGCAGCCGGCAGAAGGCAGGTGGTTTTTTTTTGAAACTGGACCCGAACCGCGGGTGTATAGCAAGTGGAAAGTGGTTAAGATACAAATACGGGCCGTTTTCCCTGCCTCGAAAACAGGGTCACGATGGCCTGAAATGCATGCCTGGCACAGGGTGGACAGTCGAGGTTCGCTAATGGATTGCGGCGCCCAGCACTCATTACTCAGCACTCAGCACTGCTCGTCCTGCAAGTGGCTCAGCACCCTGGTGCTGGTGGTGACTGTGGTCATCAGCGTGCCCGAGATGGCGCGGGCGCTTGCCATCGTGGATGATCTGGGGCATGAGATAGTACTCCGGGAACCGGCCAAACGGATCATCCCGCTCTACGGCGCGTTTGCGGAAATGCTCTATGCGATTGGCGCGGGCGGTGAAATCGCCGCGCGCACCCAGGCCGACCGATTCCCTGCCGAGATCGTGAAATTGCCTTCGGTCGGCACCCACATGCGTCCCAATGTGGAGATGATCATCGGCCTCAAGCCGGATCTGGTGGTGCAGAGTGCCAGCCGCTGGGAGGTTACGGCCGAAATGGAGCGCTTGCAAAGCGTGGGCATTCCCCTGGCGGTCTTTGCCCCCAAGACATTTGAGGAAGTTTTTGCCGTCATGGAACGGCTCGCGGTCCTGATGGGACGATCGAATGAGGCCCGGGAAGTGGTCGCTGGTCTGAGAAAGCGGCTGATGGCGGTCGCGGAGCGGTTGCCCCAGGCCGGGGAAGGCCGCCGGGTGTTTTTTGAAGTGCGGGCGGAACCGCTCACCGCTGCAGGCAGGGGTTCCATTGTCCAGCAAATCCTGGCCGCGGCCGGAGCGGAAAATGTCATCAAGAGTGAAAAAGCGATCGTGCAGTACAATTTTGAAGCGCTGCTGGTGGCTGATCCCGATTTCTACCTGGTACAGCGCGGTCCCATGAGCCAGAATCCTCTGCCCCCGGTCAGGCGGTCTCATTTTGCGCAGCTTCGAGCGGTGCGGCAGGACCGGGTGATCTTCGTGGACGAATATCTTTATTCACGACCCGGGCCCCGCTGTGTGGAGGCGGTGGAGCAGCTCGCACGAGAGTTATACCCGGAAAGGTTCCAGCCTGACCATTGAACCTGGAACCTTCCACCAGATGAGGGAGAAATGCCTTTGAAGATTCTAGTCAGAAGTCATTGGCTGCTGCTTGGGGTGCTCGCGCTGTGGTGCTGCGGGCTTTCCATGATCTGCATGCCGGCCGGGGTGCGAGCCGGGGAACTGAACGTGGCCCCGGTGAATCCCGAATTCACTCAGTATCTGCGGGACAAGAACTCGCGTCTGCTGCAGAGCTTCAGCGAACAGGGGCAGGAGTTGTCCTATATCCCATCACCCCTGAAAGCCCCCCCGGTGACGTCGAAAAGCCTTCTGGGTGCGACCGACGACATCTTTCCGACATCCTTTGATCTGCGCACGCTGGGCGGGGTGACGCCGGTGAAGGATCAGGGATCATGTGGCGCATGCTGGGCCTTCGCGACCTATGCGTCCCTGGAATCCTTCCTCAAGTATGGACATGGAGGTCATAAGCGCTGGGACTTTTCCGAAGCGGACATGAACCGTTACCATGGGTATGACATCCGGGAGTGCAAGGGCGGCAACTATGACATGGCGACGGCCTATCTGGCCCGGTGGGCCGGTCCGGTGAATACCAGCGACATGCCCTATCTCTATGGTAATCTCCTGCTGGGAGCGGCGCCAGGGGCCAAGGTGCGAAAGCATGTTCAGAATGCCTGGTACCTGTCGGAGCGGGCCGACTACCTCGACAACGACCAGTTGAAGACTGCCCTCATGGCTTACGGCGCAGTGACCGTGGCCATGTACTACGGCGCCACGTACTATAATGAAACCACCGCGGCGTACTACTACAATGGACCGACCGGAGTTGGGAGGAACCATGGGGTAGCGCTCGTGGGATGGGACGACGACTACCCGCGAAGCAACTTTGTTGCCGGTCAGCGCCCACCCGGAAACGGTGCCTTCATAGCCAAGAACAGCTGGGGGAAGAATTGGGGGAAGGATGGCTATTTTTATCTTTCCTATTACGACAAGAGACTGTTGCCTGGAGTTGCTTACTACAATGCCCAAAGGCCGAACAATTACAAGTTCGCCTATGAGTACGATCCTCTCGGTTGGATTGCCTCGGTCGGGTATTCCTCGCCGACTGCCTGGTTTGCCAACGTGTTCCAGGCTGCGGAAGACGCGGCCAGCATTGAAGCGGTCAGCTTCTATCTTCCAGTTCCGTACTCCACCTATCGGATCTTCATTTATAAGGACGTGACCGGTACCGATCCAAGAAATGGTGTCCTCATCAAGAGCATGGGTGGGAAGCCGGCCAAAGCCGGATATCGCACGTTCAGAACTTATAGGAAACCGGCGGCACCACCGGTGGTGGTACCCGGTTCCAGGTTTTCCGTAGTGGTAAAATTGACGACCCCTGGGTATGATTATCCCATTCCTGTGGAGTGGAATGAGCCAGGGTACAGCAGTGCCGCCAATGCCTATCTGGGGCAGAGCTACGTCAGTAGCGACGGCAAGACCTGGGATGATCTCTCCCTGCTGTCATCGTTCGAGAGGACGAATGTGTGTTTGAAAGCTTTTGGTGGTTGACCTCACGGCCGCTTCTCCTGCGGGCTCCCGACAGCCGGGGCTGGCAGCATCACCGATGGTGGCAGCCGTGGCGAGGGTAAGAGGGAGCCTTCGGTGCGGGTTCAGCACCGGGACCGCAGCCACCGCTTCAGCCCGAGCGGCCCTGCGGCAGTTGTTGGCCGGGCGGACTGCTGCCTGCCTGGCTGTTCGCCTGCCGAGCGGGATCTTCTTCCCGGTTTCCATCAGCGAGACTTACCTCACGGGGCAGGGTGCAGTGGCCACGGTGATCAAGGATGGCGGTGATGACCCGGATGTAACGCATGGAGCGGTCATTCGGGCGAAGGTAAGGTGCTGGTCAAGTGGGGCTGCCGAGGGAAGCTCGACAGGGGGTTCCAATTGCCTTCCAGGTATCCTGCTGGTGGCGGGAGAGGGAGTCGGGGTTGTCACCAAACCGGGACTGCCGATAGCGATCGGGGAACCTGCGGTCAATCCCGTACCGCGGCGGATGCTGGCGGAGAATCTTACCGAAGAACTGCTCCTCTGGGATGCCGTCGAGGGCATCTCGAGGGGCGGGGTGAATCCTTCCACCCCTCCGAGGAAGGCCGCTGTTCACTTGCCTTTTGCTCGCTCGGCCGACCGTCTGGAGAGGCTTCTGGTGGAGCTTGAAATCGAGGTGCCGCGGGGACAGGAAATGGCTCGACGGACACTCAACCCCCGCCTGGGTGTCATGGGCGGCATTTCCATTCTGGGCACGACCGGCCTGGTCAAGCCTTTTTCCCACGATGCCTACCGGGAAACCATCCAGGCGGCGCTCTCGGTCGCCGCGTCGATGGGGTGCCGGAGCATCCTGCTCAGCACCGGCGGCAAGAGCGAACGGCTGGCCCGCCAATTGTTCCCCGCGTGGCCGGATGAAGCCTTCGTTCAGATTGCCGATTTTTTTGCCTTTGCTCTCGAAGAAGGGCGCCAACGGAGCTTTCGCGAGGTGGTGCTGAGCGTCTTTTTCGGCAAAGCCCTGAAGATGGCTCAGGGGCATCCCTACACCCATGCTCACACGGTCCCGTTGGATCTTAAGCCCCTCGCCCGGCAGGCTGAAGCCGCCGGTTATTCTCGGGCTTTGTCTTGCCGGCTTGAGCAGGCGAATACCGCTCGTGAGGCGCTCGACATGCTGCTTGCCAACCGTGCTGAGGACCTGATCCGGGTCGTGGGCCGGGACGTTCGCAAGCAGGCTGCCAAGATTGTCGGGGAGAGAGTTGCGGTGAGGGTCCTGATTTTTGGCTATGGAGGAAACCTGCTGCTTGATCTGGAAGGTCCATGACGACAGCTGCCGGGCGTGATCCCAATGACTGGCGTCCCCCCCTGGTGCTGCTGGTGGGATTAGGACAGGGTAGAGAGGACCTCGGGGCTCAGGTCTGGCGCTGGCTGAAGCGGGCCGAAATCCTCGCAGGAGGGAAGCGGCATCTCGAAGCGTTTCCGGACTTCAAAGGAGCTAGAATCCTGCTGGAAGCGCCGCTTGAGGGCTTCCTCCAGCTTGTGAAAAAGAACTCCGAAGAAAAGCGGGTTGCCGTTCTTGCGTCGGGAGACCCGTTCTTCTTCGGTATTGGGCGGCGGCTGGCGAGCTGTCTCGGGAAAGAGCGGCTCCTCACCTTCCCCAATACGACGAGTGTGCAGACCCTCTTTGCCGCCCTTGGGGAAGCCTGGGAGGACGTAACGGTCCTGAGCCTGCACGGGGGGGCGTGCCTGTCCAAGCCGGCGCATTGGCTCAGGGCCGTACGGGAGAAGAGCAAGGTGGCGCTGTTCACCGATCCTCATCGCCCGCCCGCCTGGGTTGCCCAGCAATTGCTTGAAGCCGGCATCAGCGATCGCTCCCTGATTGTTGGCGAAAATCTGGGACTGCCCACGGAGCGCATCCATCATCTGTCCCTGGAAGCGGCCGCGACCAGGCATTTTGCTCCGCTCAATATCGTCGTCGTCATCCGCCCAGAATCGGCTGGAAAGGACTCCTCGGCCAGTTCCAGCCTTCCCCTTTTCGGGCTTCCGGAAGCGGCGTTTGAGCACGAGGCCGGAATGATCACCAAGATGGAAGTTCGGGCTGTGGTGCTGGCCCTGTTGCATCTCGAACCAGGTCTTGTGCTGTGGGACTTGGGCGCCGCCAGCGGCTCGGTCAGCATTGAAGCAGCGCGTTTGGTAGCCCTCAAGGAAGTCATCGCGGTGGAAAAGCAGGGGCCGCGTTATGAAGCCTTGCGGAGGAATATCAAGGCCTTCGGACTGGCCGAGATCCGGGCGGTGCATGGCACGGCGCGGGAGGTGCTGGCTGAGCTTCCCGATCCGGACCGGGTGTTCATCGGTGGTAGCGGTAACGATCTCCCCGAGGTGCTGCAGCAAGTGTCGGAACGGTTGCGGGCCGGAGGGCGGGTGGTACAAACGGTCGTGACCCTGGATACCCTCGAATCAGCCAGGTCGTTCTGGAGCGGGAAGCCTTTCGAAGTGAGTATCACGCAGCTGCAGGTCAACCGCTCGGTACCCATTGCGGAAAGCCTTCGCTTCGAAGCCCTGAATCCGGTTTTCATCCTGAGTGCCTGGGAAAAATGAGGGCGGGTTGCGGGCGAAGGGTGTGGGATAGGGCAGTGGCAGGTGACGATTCGAGGCTGAGAGGGCTGAGGCGATGAAGCATCCCGTCTGGTTTGTTGGGGCAGGGCCCGGTGATCCTGAGCTGATCACGGTCAAGGGAAAAAGGTTGGTACAGGAAGCCGATCTGATCGTGTATACGGGGTCCCTGGTGCCGGAAGCACTCCTGGAAGGGAGCAAAGCGGGTGCCAGGACTTACAGCAGCGCTTCCATGACGCTGGTGGAAACTCATCAGTTGCTGCGGGAGGGCTATTTTGCCGGCGAACGGGTGGTGCGGCTGCACACGGGCGACCCGAGCCTCTACGGTGCCATCCAGGAGCAGATGCAGCAGCTTGCCCGGGAAGGCATCCCCTATGCGGTGGTGCCGGGCGTCTCGGCAGTGTTCGCGGCAGCGGCAGCCTTGAAACAGGAACTGACTCTCCCTGAACTCTCTCAGACCGTCATCCTTACGCGGCTGGCCGGCCGTACGCCGGTGCCCGAAAAAGAGAACCTTGCCTCCCTCGCGTCGCATCGTGCGACCCTGGTGATCTACCTGAGTGTTCAGCAGCTGGAGAAGGTGGTTGCCGAAGTGGTGCCTTGGTACGGGCCCGATACCCCTGTTGTCGTGGCCTATCGTGTGGGCTGGCCGGATGAGCAAATTCTTCGGGGGAGTCTGGCGGATATAGTGTCGAAGGTCAAAGCCACCAGTATTCAGCGGCAGGCCATCATCATGATAGGTGACGTTTTTGGTGCCGGCGGACGGAAAGACCTGAAGCAATCGAAGCTTTATGATGAGACCTTCGCCCATGGATTCCGCCGGGCCGGCCCGGCATCCTGAGAAAATGGCAAAGAGCATGGGTTGCCCTCATCACTCATCACTCGCACCTCATCATTTTCCCATTGCCGTCATCGCCGTTACCAGGAACGGGGTCGACCTGGCCCTGCAGATCCAGGCAAACCTGCCGGGATGTACCTGCTATGTACCTGACCGGCATCGGTTTGCGGTGGCTCTGGGGGCGGTGGGCTTTGACCGCCTGCGGACGGTGGTCCCCGCTCTGTGGCAGCAGTTTCGAGGGCTGGTCTTCATCATGGCGACCGGGATTGTGGTGCGCCAGATCGCCTCCCTGCTCAGGGATAAGACTCAGGATCCGGCGGTGGTGGTCCTGGATGAACGGGGCCAGTATGTGATCAGCCTGGTATCGGGTCATCTGGGCGGGGCAAATCGGCTGGCGCAGACCATTGCCCGCATAATCTCAGGCCAGCCGGTCATCACAACCGCTTCGGAGGTTCAGAACCGCCCCGCCATCGACCTGGTCGCTCAGGAGCTGGGGCTGGCCATCGAGAATCCGGCGATGATTGCCGCGGTAGCAAGGCGCCTGCTTGAGGATGAACCTCTGTGGGTGGTTGACCCGGAAGGCCGGCTCGATCCCTGGCTCGGAGAGCTGCCGCAGATCACCTGGTTGCCGGACGAGCCGCTCGCCGTCCAAGAGGGCAGCGCACGGGTCGGCATCTGGGTTTCGCCATGCCTGGCCCCGGCGGATTGTTCCTGTCTGATCTTGCGGCCTCGCTGCCTGGTGGTGGGGATTGGCTGTAATCGGGGGACAACGGCGGAGGAAATTCTGGAGTTTCTGGCTCGGACCTTCGAGCACAAGCGGTTGTCCTTGGGGGCAATCAGAAACTTGGCCAGTATCGATCTGAAGGCGGACGAGGAAGGGATCCTGGAGGCGGGCCGGCGGCTGGGTTGTCCGGTTCACTTCTTTTCCCGCCAGCAACTGGAAAGCGTGGCGGTACCGAACCCCTCACGGGTGGTACAGGTCCACACGGGAGTTGAGAGCGTATGCGAAGCAACGGCACTGGTGAGTGCTCAGAGCAGGGAACTGATCGTAACCAAAGTGAAAACGGCCAACGTGACGCTGGCCGTGGCCAGGGTCGCCTCACCATTGTGAGTCTCGGTCCGGGGGGACGCTCATTCATGGTTCCCGAGGCACTGCAGGCGCTGCGAGCGGCGGAGGTCATTGTCGGCTACAAGACCTACCTCGCTTTGATCGCTGACCTCTGCGATGGGAAAGCGGTTTTCGCCAGCGGGATGCGGAAGGAAGTGGAACGCTGTCAGGCAGCCATCGATTACGCGCTTCAAGGTCGCCGGGTGGCGGTGGTTTCGAGCGGTGATGCGGGAATCTACGGGATGGCGGGCCTCGTTTTGGACCTCTGTCACGAGCGCGCCCTGCGGGTCGTGCGGAACGCGGCGTCAGGCACGCAAGTGGTGGATCTCGTGGTGGAGGTGATTCCCGGGGTGGCAGCGTTCAATGCCGCTGCGGCGCTCGCCGGCGCCCCCCTCATGCATGATTTTGCGGCCATCAGCTTGAGCGATCTGCTCACCCCCTGGGAGGTGATCGAAAAACGGCTGGCAGCGGCTGCCATGGCCGATTTTGTGCTGGCCCTCTACAATCCGCGCAGCAAAACCCGACCCCACCTGCTGGCCCGCGCTCGGGAAATCCTCCTCGGTCATCGCTCACCAGCCACCCCGGTGGCGCTGGTGCGAGCCGCCATGCGCGACTCTGAATGGACCTGCCTCACCACCCTGGCGGGGATTCCCATGGAGGAAGTCGATATGCAGACGATTCTCCTGGTGGGAAACAGTCAGACGTACCTCTGGGGTGAGTGGATGATCACCCCGCGAGGCTACCTCGAGAAATATGCCCTTCAGCGTACCGATTGCAATAATGAATAACTGGATACGGTCTCAACCTGCGTCCGGACCAGCGCTGCTGTCAACGTCCGGCTAACATGCTGCTACTGAGCGGGCTTTTCCTGTCGTTCCTCGACCAGCTTCTTGCGCAAGCCCCTATATGGCTTGAACATGATTATGATCCCCACCAGCAGGCCGACTGCTCCGGAAATGCCGACCAGGGTTGCGAGCGAAAAGGTCCACTTCATGGGTTGGCTGAAAGGAAGAGTGAGTTGAAAGACTTGGAGTGCGTTAAAGGTCGGGATGTTTTGCCAGATGAATAGTGCGATCAGGCCGAGGATGATAAGAATGATAATCGGTTTAATGAATCTCATGGGCGCTCTCCTTCTTGAAATAGGGTAACAGCTTCTCATAGGTCTGTTTCAAATGCTCGGGAATACTTCTGACGTCGCTAAATACCGTAAGGAAATTGGTGTCTCCCTGCCACCTAGGTACCACGTGAACATGAAGATGAGCTTCCACTCCCGCCCCGGCCGCATTTCCCAGGTTGATTCCCACATTGAAACCATCCGGGTGCATGAGTTCCGCAATGATGCGTGTTGCGATAGTCACCCATCGCATGATATGGGTCATTTCGACTTCAACCAGCTCTTCGAGGTTCGCCACGTGCCGCCACGGTGCGACCAAAAGGTGCCCGTTATTATACGGGAACTTGTTCATCATTACCATAACCAAGCGCCCGCGATGTAAAATAAGGCGCTCGGCATCGGAATGCCCATCCCCGTCCGGGCAGAAAATACAGTAGGATTCCCGTTTGCCCAGGATGTACTCCATCCGCCAGGGAGCCCAGAGGGTTTCCATGTTCACTCCTGGAACGTGACGATTTCCCCGCGCAGCTGCTCATCCACATGGACAATCCCAATACTGCCTCGAGATGGGCCTCGCCCATCGAAAACCGATCCCGGATTGAACCATAGCAGACCATTCTCCACAAGCTGTAAGGACTGGTGGGTGTGCCCGAAAAAGATCGCGTTCACATCCGTAAACTGGTTCTGCAAACGGTTACGCAAGTCACCAGCGGCGCCCCAGCCGTGGATCAGACCAATTCGAAAGGCCCCGAGCGGCAGCACCTTCTTGACCGGCAGGCGGCTGTGGATATTGTGATCGTCCATATTGCCCGCGACGGCTTGCAGCGGAAACTGTTCGAGGTAGTTCAGAATCGTGCCGCGCGTCATATCGCCCAAATGAATCACCAGATCCGCATCGTGACAATAGCACTCACAAATTGCCCTGAACTCATCCGTTACCCGGCTGAGATGGGTATCTGACATCACCACCAGTTTCATGTTCTGACCGTCAAGGCTGCCATCCGTGGATTTCGAAGAACACGCAAATATTCACAAGCAAGCTAATATAGCAACCAAGTGCAAAATCTCAACAGGTTTTTCAAGCTTGACCGGATGCGATGTGGAGGGAGCGGCGCAGGAAGGCTCGCGACCATCTAGCGAGAAATCAGTTCCAAGTTGCCCCAGAGGCCCATCTTGTCCTGGATGATAATCAGGACCCCTTCCAGCAGGGGGTGAGTGGGGGCGATTTCGAGGACCTTGCTGATATCGCCGGGGGTCTGGACGAGGTTCCCGAGCGCCGTGGCCGCAGCATCGGCCAGGGCCGCATCGCGGGCGACCACGGTGACGGCATCGGCCTTGCCGAAGCTCAGCGAATGGCCGATGGTCCCAGACGAAGTACAGATGCCGAAAGGAAAGCGATCCGCCGGGAAGCGCAGCCCGATTCGGCCGGTGAAGGGTGAATTGGGCCCGGCAAAAATCCCCACCGTGGTCTCTTCCGCCAGAGCCAGGTAACAATCCCCCCCGTTTTCGATGATGAGCGAGGCTGAGAGCGGTTTCAAACGGAGTGCCACGGCCTGGGCAATGGCTCCTGCCACGCTGGCCATGGGGCCAACGCCGACCTTCCCGGCCGCCTCCAGCATCTGCCGCACCAGCGGCGGGGCAAAGGGATCATCAGGCAACGGCGTTAAGGCGCGGACGAAATCGGGATGATCGTTGATGTATTCTTCCAGCTGGCGGCGGCAATTCAAAACCGCCTCGAGCGCCTCTTTCTCGAGCTGTCGTTCAGCCCGAATCCAAAGATCGGTTTCCCGATAGCGCACCTGAAAAGCAACCCCGCCCTGCCGCTGCTGATGCTGATAGCGGTAAAATCGGCGGCTGTCGGTGAAGGTCGTCGGCACCCTAAGATTCGCCATGCAACATCCTGCACTTCCATACTTCTACACTTCTGACTTCTGCGGTTCTGCAGTTCTACAGTTCTGCGGTTCGCTTCTCCATCACTCCCACTCGATGGTGCTGGGAGGCTTGGATGAGATATCGTAGACCACCCGGTTAACCCCTTTGACCTCATTGATGATCCGGTTGGAGATCCGCTGCAGCAGTTCATGCGGGAGTCTGGCCCAATCGGCGGTCATGGCGTCGAGGCTCTCCACGACGCGCACGGCGATCACCTGGTCGTAGGTCCGTTCATCTCCCATGACTCCCACCGACTGCACCGGCAAGAGCACGGCAAAGGCCTGCCAGACGCGATCATACCAGCCCGCAGCCTCCAGTTCTTCCTGGATGATCAGGTCGGCCTCGCGCAGGATTTCCAGTGGCTCCGGCCTGACCGGCCCAATCAACCGTATGGCGAGTCCGGGTCCGGGGAAGGGGTGACGCATGACGATCTGCTCCGGCAGCCCCAGTTCCCGCCCGACCAGCCGCACTTCATCCTTGAAGAGTTCGCGCAGGGGTTCGATGAGTTCGAGTTTCATCCGTTCCGGCAGGCCGCCGACGTTGTGGTGGGTTTTGATGGTGGCTGACGGGCCCTTGAAGGAGACGCTCTCGATGACGTCGGGGTAGAGGGTGCCCTGAGCGAGGTATTTGACATTTCGGATTTTGGCCGCTTCCCGTTCGAAGATCTCGATGAAGAGATTGCCAATGATTTTGCGCTTTTGTTCGGGGTCAGTGACGCTCTCGAGGCGCTCGAGGAATGGTTGGGTGGCATCCACATAGATGAGGTTCAACTCGAAATGGTCCTGGAAGATCCGCCGGACACTCTCGGCTTCCCCCCGGCGCAGCAGTCCGTTGTTGACGAAAATGCAGTGCAGACGGGCGCCGATGGCCTTGTGGAGGAGTACCGCCACGACCGACGAATCGACACCGCCGCTCAGGGCGCAGATCACCTGATTCTCGCCGACCCGCTCGGCCAATCCCTCGATGGCATGGTCCACGAAGGATTTCATGGTCCAGGTCGGGCGGCAGTGGCAGATGTGGAACAGAAAGTTATCGAGCAGCATCCGACCGCAAGCGGTGTGCACGACCTCCGGGTGGAACTGGACGCCATAGAGATGGCGGTCGGGATGGCCCATGGCCGCGGCGGGAGAATTCTCGCTGTGGGCCAGCCCCTGGAAGCCGGCAGGGAGTTCGAGGATGCGGTCGCCATGGCTCATCCACACCCGCACGCCCTCCTCTTCAATATCCCGGAAGAGCTCGCTTCGATCGTCCAGAGTGATGATGGCCGGCCCATATTCCCGGCGATCCGCTTTTTCGACCGACCCTCCCAGCAGGGAAGCCATCAATTGCATGCCGTAGCAGATGCCGAGAACCGGACAATCCAGGTCGAAGACTCCTGGATCCAGGCGCGGAGCCTCCGGATCGTGCACGCTGGCCGGACTCCCGGAGAGGATGATGCCCCTGGGTTGGAAGGCTCTGACCTTGGCCAGCGGCAGCTGGTATGGGTGGATTTCGCAGTAGACCCGGCTCTCCCTCACCCGTCGGGCAATCAATTGGGTGGTCTGGGAGCCAAAGTCCAGAATCAGGATACGTTCGTCGGGCAGGTGATCGGAAGACATGAGCGAGGTCCCCTAACGCTGAAGCTATCGTAAATCGACCTGGTAATTTGGCGCTTCCTTGGTGATGATGACGTCGTGAACGTGGCTTTCTTTGAGCCCCGCGCTGGTGACGCGCACCATCCGGGCCTTTTCCCGCAGTTCCGCCAGGCTGCCGCAGCCGAGATACCCCATGCCGGCGCGAAGCCCGCCGATCATCTGGTGGACGCTGGCGGCGATCGAGCCGCGGTAGGGGACTTTGCCCTCGATCCCTTCAGGAACCAGCTTGCCGGGATCTTCCAGTTCGTCCTGGAAATAACGGTCCCGGCTGCCTTCCTTCATGGCTCCGAGGGAGCCCATGCCGCGATACACTTTGTAGCTGCGTCCCTGGAAGAGAATGGTCTCGCCCGGGCTTTCATCCGTTCCGGCAAAGAGACTTCCGATCATGACACTGTCGGCGCCAACAGCGAGCGCTTTGACAATGTCGCCGCTGTACTTGATGCCGCCGTCGGAAATAATGGGGATTCCCAGAGGCCTTGCCACTCTGGCGCACTCCATGACCGCCGTCACCTGTGGCACCCCGACGCCGGCAACAATCCGGGTGGTGCAGATCGACCCCGGTCCAACCCCGACCTTGATGGCGTCGGCGCCCGCTTTGATGAGGGTTTCCGCGCCCCGGGCGGTGGCGACATTGCCGGCAACGATCTGGATCTCGGGAAAGTCGGCCTTGATGCGTTCCACTGCCTTCAGCACATTTCGGGAATGACCGTGAGCGCTGTCAACGGTGATGACGTCCACTCCGGCATTCCTGAGAGCGGTGGCTCGTTCCAGCAGATCCCGGCCGGCGCCCACCGCTGCCCCCACCCGCAGACGGCCGAGCTGATCCTTGCAGGCGTTGGGGTATTTGATGATCTTCATGATGTCCTTGATCGTGATGAGCCCCCTCAGCTTGCCCTGCTCATCCACCACCAGGAGTTTTTCAATCCGGTTCTTGTGGAGCAGTCTCTTGGATTCTTCGAGGGAGATCCCGAGAGGAGCTGTAATCAGGTTCTCCTTGGTCATGACTTCGGATACCCTGAGGTGCATATTGGTTTCGAAGCGCAGGTCGCGGTTGGTGATGATGCCGACCAACTGCCCGCCCTTCACCACCGGCACCCCCGAGATGCGATATTTGGCCATCAATTCGAGGACATCGGAGATGTTCTGGTCGGGTCCCACCGTCACCGGATCGGCGACCATCCCGCTCTCCGACTTCTTGACCTTGGATACTTCACTGGCCTGCCGTTCGATGGACATATTACGGTGAATGAAACCAATCCCTCCCTCTCGGGCCAGGCTGATAGCCGTTGCGGCCTCGGTGACCGTGTCCATGGCGGCACTGGTCAGCGGGATGCGCAAGGCGATCTCACGGGAGAGCATGGTTTCGACCGAAGTTTCGTGCGGCAAAACCTCTGAATACTCCGGCAGCAGAGAAATGTCATCGAAGGTCAGGGCTTCTACAATTTGTTTCGTCTTTAAGTCTGTCATTACTGTTCTCCCCCATGGTCCATTGTAAACGGTGATACGAGACGCTCCGGCCAGCCGAAGGTCTGTTCAATCAGAGTGAGCAGCAGGCCCTCCAGAAGACCGCTGTCAACGACCATGAATTGCACCTGTTTGAGTCCTCGCAGCAATTCGGAGACAACCAGAGCTCCTCCCAGGATAATCCCTTCTCGACCCGCTTCCAGGCCGGCAAGTTGCCGCCGTTCCCTCAGCGGGGTCCTGGCGAGCAGATCGATGGTGCGATTCAGCCAGGTTTGCGACAGCAGCACACCGTTGATTCGGAAAGGGTCGTAGACTTTCATTTCCAGGAACATCGCCGCCAGGGTGGTAACGCTTCCGGCGGTGCCGACGACCTGCAACGCCGAAAGCGGCAGGTGAAGATCCTGCAGCACCGCTTGCAGCTGTGCCAGCTGGGGGTGCAGCGCCAAACGGACGGCCTCGCGGGCTCGAATCACCACTGAGGCTGCGGGCGGATCGCCGGGTAGAAACTGTTCCGTAGCCGTAGCTGCTCCAATGAAAACACTGCTGTGCCACAGCGAAAGCTCCCGATTGCAGTCAATCAACATGAACTCGGTACTGCTGCCTCCGAGATCGAACGACAGCACCACCCCTTCTTTCCGGGGAAGCCCGCTGAGAACCCCTTTGGCCGACAAATAAGCTTCTCTCTCCTCGGAGAGGATTGATGGCACAGGGCCATTCATTTTCTCGATGCGCTGCAGGAACTCACTGGCATTCCCGGCACGGCGGACCACCCCGGTCGCACCGCAGATGACGCTTGTCACCTGATGCTCCCGCAGCAGCGCAGAGAATTCGCCGAGCACCGCCAGGCTCTCGACCATACTCGGTTCGCTCAGGTCTTCGGTCTGCGAAAAATCCCTCGCCAACCGTGTGATGCGTCGGTCCCGGCGAAGGGGAAGGACCTCGCGCCGCTTGCCGACCGTGGCGATGAGCAAGCGAAGCGTATGGGAGCCAACGTCAATGGCTGCAAACCTTGATGCAGGGCTCGGATGATCCAGGTCAGGCTCCTTTTCTTGTCTTGACAACCCAATTTTCATGCGGGTATTGTCCAAAGGGTCTGGGCTTGGCAAAAGACCTTGACTGAAGGCTTTTTTCATGGGTTCGGCCCTTTAAGTCAAGACCCTCCTCTGAAAATGGGTTAAATTAATTGAGGTTGAGACCTTCCGGCAGCGACTAAAGGCACTGTTTCGATAACTCTTAGCCAGAAAGGGAGTGCTCATGATTCTAGAAATCAACCCCAAGCATCCTGAACCGAGAAAGATCAAGCAAGTAGTCGAGGTTTTGTCGAATGGGGGGATCATAGCCTATCCCACGGATACGTATTACGGAATTGGCTGCGATCTTCTCAATAAGGCGGCCATTGAAAAGATCTACCAACTGAAACGCCGTTCGCCCGTCGATCCGTTCAGCTTCATTTGCAGTGATCTGAAAAACATCAGTGAGTATGCCCAGGTCACCAACTATGCCTACAAGAACATGAAGCGACTGCTTCCCGGCCCATACACCTTCGTTCTCGAAGGTTCCCGGCTGGTTCCCAAGATCATGCTGACCAAGCGTCACACGGTGGGAATCAGAGTGCCCGATAATGCCATTTGCCTGGCCATTGTCGATGATTTGGGACATCCCGTCATCAGCACCAGCGCAACCAACCCCGAAACCAAGGATATCCTCGCCACTCCTCAGGAAATCAAGGAGAAACTCGGCCATGCCGTCGACCTCATCATCGATGGAGGCTCGGTCCCCGGCAAGCCGTCGAGTGTGGTTTCACTGATCGGGGACACCCCTGAAGTCCTGAGAGAAGGAAGTGGCGACATCAGCATCTTCAAGACCTGAGGACAACACCACACCATCGGTTGGCGCGAAGCCCACGAAAGGAGCCCCCGTGCTCTTTTCGGGGGGCTTCGGAGGCTTCGTGAGCCTGCAAGAGTCAGCTACCGAGCCTGGTAGCGCAAAATGCCAGGCGGGCTGTTCACAAGGTTATCCAGCTGCTCACTGACTTCAGTACCCAGCAGGAAGTCAAGGAGTGAGCGTTTCTTTTTCTTGGCGTACAGGAGGTCCGGTTCGCCCTCGATCTTGCCGAGACGGGCCGAGGCTATCACGGCATCCTCGAAATTACCCAGCTCATCTACCAGCCCCAACTGGTGGGCGGTCTCGCCCATGATGATCCGGCCGTCCGCAATTTCGCTCACTTTTGCCTCGAGCAGGCTGCGGCCCCGCGCGACATCACGGATGAACTGAGCGTGCGCCTGGTCCATGGTGGTCTGAAGCAGGGCCTTTTCTTCCTGGGTCATCTCCCGCCCCGGATTGCCAGTATCCTTGAACTGACCGCTCTTGATGATCACGGCACTGAAGCCGATTTTATCAAACAGTTCCCGCAGGTTGGGGAAGTAGCTGATCACGCCGATACTCCCGGTGATGGTGCCGGGGTTGGCAATCACGCGATTGGCCGCCGACGCGATGTAATAGCCCCCCGAGGCCGCGATGCCCCCCAGAGAGGCCACCACCGGCTTTTCCTCCCTGGTACGCCATATTTCCCGGTAGAGCTCCTGAGAAGCCCCGATGCCGCCTCCCGGAGAGTCGATGCGGACCACGATGGCCCTAACGTTGTCGTCCTGACGGAATTCCTTGAGTGCCTTCAGGGAGTCCTGCACGTTGTCGATCATGCCCCGGACTTCGAGCACCCCGATGCGATTGGGGCTGGCCAGGAACTGGAGTTCAGGGGTCATCAGCCATGCGAGGAAGATGATCACCGTCAATAAGAAAAGGCTGAGGAGAAACTGGAAAAACCGTTTCATAAGCGTATCCAGAAATCAGTCACCCGGTCTCATGCGCAGTTCGCACAAGCCGGGTGACGTTTTCAAAATCCTTGCCGGGGGAGGATCCGACTAACTCTTCTCCGACGGCAGGCTGCTGGTGGCCCGAGCCTCCAATCCTTCCTTCAATAGTTCTCCGAGATTGGAGGTCGCCGCCTTGGCATTGTCCACATAGTCTTCGTAGTTGGTGCGCTCTTCCTGTTCCTGGACCTTCTTGATGGAGAGTCCGATTTTTCGGTCCTTGGGGGAGATGTTGATCACCTTGGCGGTGATTTTATCCCCGGTCTTGAACTGGCCGACCGGGGACTTGATCTTCTCTTTGCTGATTTCCGATACGTGCACCAGGCCTTCGATGCCTTCCTCGAGTTCCACAAACAGCCCGAAGTCCGTCACGTTGGTGATCGGGCCGGCGATAACGGTTCCCAACGGATAGCGCTGGGGGATGCTCTCCCAGGGGTCGGGTTCGAGCTGTTTGATCCCCAGCGAAAAGCGCTCGTTCTCGCGGTCGATGTTGAGCACAATGGCCTGGACTTCCTGGTTTTTCTTGTAGACTTCGGACGGATGTTTGATGCGCTTGGTCCAGGAAATGTCGGAAATATGAACCAGACCGTCAATCCCTTCGTCAATCCCGATGAAGACCCCAAAGTCGGTGATGTTCTTGATCTTGCCGGCGATGGTGGTGCCCACCGGATATTTATGGGCAATGATGTCCCAGGGATTGGGTTCGAGCTGTTTCATGCCCAGCGAGATGCGCTTGTTGTCCGGATTGATGCTGAGGACCACCGCTTCCACCTCATCCCCGACGCTGAGGACTTTGGAGGGATGACGAATCTTCTTGGTCCATGACATTTCTGAGACATGGATCAGCCCTTCCACCCCCTCTTCAATTTCCACGAACGCCCCATAGTCCGTCAAACTGACAACGCGCCCTTTCACCTGAGTCTGGACCGGGTAGCGTTCCTGTGCCCGCGTCCAGGGGTCGGCGACCAACTGCTTCAGGCCGAGCGAGACGCGTTCGTTCTCCCGATCGAAACTCAGCACCATGACCTTGATCTTGTCGCCCATCTGGAACAGCTCCGAGGGATGTCCAACGCGCCCCCAACTCATGTCCGTGATGTGCAGCAGACCGTCGATCCCGCCGAGGTCTACAAAAACGCCGTAGTCGGTGATGTTCTTGACGATGCCTTCGACCACCTTGTTGTCTTCGAGATTGGCGAGGGTTTCGTGCTTGAGATGTTCGCGTTCCTTCTCGAGAATGGCGCGGCGGGAGAGCACTACATTACGGCGCTTTTTGTTGTATTTTAAAACCTTAAACGGGAAGACCTGACCGAGGAGGGATTCCAGGTTGCGGATCGGCCGCAGGTCCACCTGGGAGCCGGGCAGGAAGGCCTGCACTCCAATGTCAACGGCAAGCCCTCCCTTTACTTTGGAAACCACTTTGCCCTCGATGATGCCGTCCTCGTTGTAGATCTTGCTGATATCATCCCAGATCTTGATCTTGGCGGCCTTTTCCTTGGAAAGATGAATGGTGCCGTCCTCATCATCGTGGTATTCCAGCAGAACATCGACCTCATCGCCTACCGCAGCCTTGACGTCACCTTCCTCGTCCCGGAATTCCGTCACCGAAATCTGCCCTTCGGACTTATAGCCGATGTCCACCATGACAAAGTCATCGTTGACCTGGACAATCCTTCCCCGGATTACCTCTCCTTCCTGGATATTTTGAAAGCTCTGATCGTAAAGATCCTGCATAGTATCGAGATCTTCCAGATCTGCTTCGAGCAACCCATCATCGGTCTGCGATGGCTCAACTAACTGAATGGGAACCATCTCTTCTTGTTTGATTTCGTCTTTTTCAACCATTGAACCTGTTACCCCCTTGTCCGATTTTTTCCCCTGCCTGTTACTTAACTAAAAACCATAGCAGAATATAATCCCAACAACAACGCGAAAATTTGCGCTCAAGTCTGGTTTGATGCCTCTTCTGGTGTTTTATGCCGCCGTATCAACCCCAGCAGGTGCTCCACCACCTGGGTGATGTTCATCTCCGAGGTGTCCACGCGAAGGACTCCAGGAGCCGCCCGCAGCGGCGCCAGCGCACGTTCGGCATCCGCCTCGTCGCGCGCCCGGATTTGCGTCTCGAGGCTGGCTGCCTCAACCGTGAGCCCTTTTGCCTGGTATTCCAGCAGCCGTCTTTGGGTGCGAGCCTTGAGATCGGCGGTGAGAAAAATTCTGACCGGTGCATCCGGGAACACCACGGTGGTCATGTCCCGGCCTTCGGCCACCAGTCCGCCTCTCGCTCCAAGCTCTCGCTGACAGCGGGTGAGGTAGTTCCTGACACACTCGAGCTGTGAGATGCGCGAGGCCATCAAGGCCATCTCCGGCTGCCGCAATTCCTCGTTCAACTGCCGGTTGCCGACGAAGATATGCAGCGCCCCGTTATCAAGGGTGAACCGGATAGGTTGCTGTTCCAGGTGTTGCGCCAAGGCGGTTTCGTCGGCCGCATCAAGCCCTTCTGTCTGAACCAGCCAGGCCACCGCCCGGTACATGGCTCCGGTATCAAGATAGACGTAGCCCAGCCGTGCTGCCAGCAGCCTGCACACGGTGCTCTTGCCCGCCCCTGCGGGGCCGTCCACGGCAATGATCATCCGGCGGTTCAGTTTGACCCCTGCAGTTGGTGAAGGGTTTCCTCCAAGGACCTGACAAACCTCTCGTTCTCTTCCGGTAAACCGGTGTTCACGCGAATGGTGTTGACCATCCCATAGGCATTCATGGGACGAATGATCACGCCCTGGTGCAGCATCGCCTCGTAAACCCTCCTGGCATCGCAGGGGACTTCGATGAGGAGGAAGTTGGCCTGGGTGGGTACGGTCTTCAGGCGCAGTCGCGCCATTTCCCGATAGAGAAAAGCCAGACCTTCGGTGACCACCTGCCGGGTTCGTTCCAGGAAGGAATCGTCATCCAGAGCGGCCAGGGCGGCAAGCTGAGACAGCAGGCCTGTGTTGAACGGTTGCCTCACCCGCTGGAAATACTCGGCGAGGGGTGGTGCCATCGCTCCGTAGCCGATGCGCAGTCCGGCCAGGCCGTAAGCCTTGGAGAAGGTCCGGGCAACAATCACGAAAGGACCAGGGCGGTGGATGTAGTCGAATCCCCTGGGCGTGTCACGGTCCCGGGCGAACTCGAGATAGGCCTCGTCCAGGACGACGACAATATGCGGCGGAATTGATTCCAGAAAAGCATCAAAAGCCGCTTTCGAGACAAGGGTCCCGGTGGGGTTGTTGGGGTTGTTGATAAAGACAATCTTCGTATGGGGGGTAACGGCTGCGGCAGTCTGGGGCAGGTCGATGGTAAAATTCTTGAGCGGCACCGACAGGGTCTTGCCCCCCATGGTCTGGACTGCCAGCTGATAGACCAGGAACGAGGGTACCGGCAACACCACCTCATCCTGCGGCAGGAGAAAAGTGCGAATGGCAAGATCAATCAGTTCGTTGGAACCGTTGCTGAGGACAATGCCGTCGAAAGGGAGCTGAAACTTTTCGCTCAGCCGCTTTCGCAGACTGTAACCACTCCCGTCGGGATAGCGGTGCAGCCGCGGCAGGGCTTCACGGATGGCGTCCAGAGCGGCCGGTGAAGGACCCAGGGGGTTCTCGTTACTTGCCAGTTTGATGGCATTGGTGAGCCCGTACTCCCGCTCCAGCTCCTCGATGGGTTTGCCGGGGGGGTAGGGCTCCAGACCAGCAATGTAGTCCGGTACGCTGATTTTAAAGCCGGCTGCTGACGAGGTCCTGAACATTTAGGAAAATGACTGCCCCTTCTTCTCAAAACTTCGCCCTCTTATATTCAATCATCCACCAAAAAGCAACGTTTTTCTGGAAGGGGTGCTGAGCAAGTTGCCCTTTTCGTCTTGTTTTGGAACCTAACTTATAATAAGATAACGAGGTTAAAGAAACTGTGACTTTCAATGCCTCTCTGAGTGGGGTCGGTATTTACCATGAAAGACCGTTTTGAAATGACCGAGCACGAAGAGACCACCACTGCGGGTGAGAATGAGCAGGGGGCGCCCATGCCGGTTCCTGCTGCTCCGGAACGACCGCATCTGGTCTCGGTGGATCTCTTCCGGCTCTATCTGGATGAAATCAAACGATATCCCCTGCTAAGCCGGGAAGAAGAACGAGACTTGGCGATCCGGTATCGCGAAAAGGACGATTTGAATGCCGGCTACCGCCTCATTACCGCCAATTTGCGGCTGGTGGTCAAGATCGCCATGGATTTTCAGCGCTATTGGATGCAGAACCTCATGGACCTGATTCAGGAGGGCAACGTCGGCCTGATGCAGGCGGTCAAGAAATTCGATCCTTACCGGGGGTATAAATTTTCTTACTACGCCTCGTTCTGGATCAAGGCTTACATCATCAAATTCATCATGGACAACTGGAAGCTGGTCAAAATCGGCACCACCCAGGCCCAGCGAAAGTTGTTCTTCAACCTCCGAAAAGAAAAAGAGCGGCTGGAAGCCCAGGGTATCGAAGCGTCTCCAAAACTGCTCAGCCATCGTCTGGATGTGAAGGAATCGGAAATCATCGAGATGGACCAGCGGTTGAACAGTTGGGAGATCTCCCTGGACAGCCCGCTGCGAGAGGATTCGGAAGATACCCATAAATCGTTCCTGCCGTCCGCCGATCTGCCGGTGGATGATCAACTGGCCGATCAGGAAGCCAAAGCCATCCTGCACGACAAATTGCTGCTCTTTCGCCAGCAACTGAAGGGGAAGGAATCAGTGATCTTTGACAGTCGCCTGCTGACCGATGAACCGATGACCCTTCAGGAAATCGGAGACCAGTTCGGGATCAGCCGGGAGCGGGTGCGCCAGCTCGAAAGCCGCCTGAAAAAGAAGCTCAAGGCCTATCTCGAAGAAGAAATCGAAGACCTCGAACTGCTGCACGAGAGCCTGATCGAAGTGTGACGCTGGTCAGGGCGGTATCGCTGCCACCTTTTCCTCTGGAATCCAGCCAAAAGCATGCGGATGGGTGCGAAATGATGCCTTTCCTGGTCTTTGGGGGGAGCAAGGCCATAACGAGCTGGTCGATTGCTTGCGGGGATGGTCGGGAAGGCTAAGGTACTGGGGCGAGAACCGGTCAGTGAGTCAACTGCTCACAGCCGCACAAAAAGAAAGGGCGCTGTGAGGAGCGCCCCGGGGTCATGCCTGGCTGGATTCGGCCACTTCTTTTCTGGCCTGACGGCGCCTTCTCGGACGGCGCGGCGGTCGCGGCTGAAGAAAATCCACCCGAATATATTCGTGCCGATTCACGAATGAAACAAAGACCCGATCCATCTTGAGTTCCTCCTGCACCACGGCACGGATGAGTGCAAGATCGGAATACTTGTTGATGCCATGCTTGCGATAGTCCTCGGTCTTGATGTAAAGAGACATCGGGTTCCCTCTCCCCTTGGATGGAGTTGCTAAAGCCTCTTCTGCTGTCTGGTCTTCCGGCTGCCATAGTTTCCTCCTTTCGCCGGAATTTTGCTTATATTATCATGCCTTCAACATTTGTCAAAATGATATTCATGGCCTTCCTCCGCGGAATAATGGTAAGATCCCTGGCTCCCAGTTGCCGGAGTCAAGAGCAGCCGATTTCTGACGGATACAGTGGGCACCTGGAAGGGAAAGATGGCGGAGATTCTCCAGGGATCAGTTGAACGCGTCACCTTCAGCAACGAAGAGAGCGGTTACAGCGTCGTCAAGATCAAGGTCCCCGGACGCAAAGAGCTGGTCAGCGCGGTGGGCAACTTCGTCTCGGTGACCCCGGGGGAAGTGCTGCGCATGGAGGGCTCATGGGGAAACCATCCCCGCTTCGGTGAGCAGTTCAAAGTCGATCGCTACGAAACGGCGGTGCCTGATTCAGTGCACGGCATCGGCAAATACCTCGGTTCCGGCCTGATCAAAGGAATCGGTCCGATCATGGCCAAGCGGATTGTCGACCGTTTCGGCCCCCAGACGCTCGAGGTCATCGACCACAACCCCGAACGATTGCTCGAGGTCGACGGCATCGGCGCCTATCGCCTTGCTCAGATCACCAGGGCCTGGGAAGACCAGAAGGACATCCGGGAGCTCATGATCTTCCTGCGTGGGCATGGGGTGAGTGCGGCTTATGCCACGCGCATTTTCAAACACTACGGCAAGGCCTCTCTCGAGGTGGTCCGGGAAAACCCTTATCGGCTGGCTATGGATGTCTTCGGGATCGGCTTTCTCACGGCCGACCAGATTGCCCAGCGCCTGGGCATTCCGCAGGATTCGCCGTTGCGAGCGGAGGGCGGCGTCAATTACGTCCTGCATCAGGCCACCGAGGAAGGTCATGTCTGCGTGCCGCGATCATGGCTCCTGGAACAGTGCGAAAAACTCCTCCAGATCCCGGGGCCCATTCTGGAGCAAGCCATTGCGCAGCAGGTCGGCGAGCAGCGGCTGGTGCGGGAGATGCTGCCGGAAGAGCTCGCTGCCAGCTTCGGCGATAACCAGGCCGTCTACCTCCGGGGATACCATCTGGCCGAAAGCCAGGTGGCGGCCAGGCTTGGGTACCTGGAATCCTTTATGGCCATGCAGTACCGGGGAGATCCCGAGCAGGCCATCACCTGGCTGCGGCAAAAGCTTCCCTTCACCCTGGCTCCGCTCCAGGAAGAGGCTGTTAAGAAAGCGCTCACGGAAAAGGTCCTGGTCATCACCGGTGGCCCCGGCACGGGCAAGACGACCCTCATTAGGGCGGTTCTGGCGATCTACCGCCAGGGGGGCGCCCGCATCTGCCTGGCCGCGCCCACGGGGCGGGCCGCCAAGCGGCTGAGCGAAGCCACCCGCTATCCCGCCGGCACCATTCATCGGCTCCTCGAATTCAGCCCCCATCAGGGAGGCTTCCAACGCAACGAACAGCGGCCGCTGGGAGCGGACCTGGTGATTGTGGATGAAGCCTCGATGCTCGATATCCTCCTCATGTATCATCTCCTCAAAGCCATACCCAGCCACGCCACCCTGGTGCTGGTCGGCGATGTGGACCAACTCCCCGCGGTGGGGCCCGGTAATGTGCTGTTGGATGTGATCCGCTCCGACCGCTTTGCCGTGGTGCGGCTCACCGAAATCTTCCGGCAGGCGCGGCAGAGTCAGATCGTGGTGAATGCCCATCTGGTGCGGGAAGGGAAGTTTCCGCGGCTGCGGCCGAGTGATCCTGACAGACTCCTGGATTTCTATTTTATCGAGAAAGAAGAGCCGGAAGAGGTTTTAGAGGTTATAGTGAAGCTCTGCCGGGATCGCATCCCGGCGCGCTTCAAGTTGGATCCGGTGGCCGATATTCAGGTGCTGACGCCCATGAATCGCGGCACCATCGGCACTCACCGGCTGAACCGGGCGCTCCAGGAGGCCCTGAATCCTCAGCCCGAAGCGCTTGTACGGGGTGGTACCGCCTACCGCCTCCATGACAAAGTGATGCAAGTGCGCAACAACTACGATAAGGAAGTCTTCAACGGCGACCTGGGACGCATCCGCAAGATTGACGCCGAGAACCAGGAAGTTGGGGTCGAAGTGGACGGACGGCTGGTCGTTTATGATTTTTCCGAACTGGATGAACTGGTGCTGGCCTATGCCGCCACCGTCCACAAGGCTCAGGGGAGCGAGTATCCGGCCGTGGTCTTTCCGCTCCTGACCCAGCACTATGTCATGCTGCAGCGGAACCTGCTCTATACCGCCGTGACCCGTGCCAGGAAGCTGGTGATCATCGTGGGCAGCCGCAAGGCCCTCGCCATTGCCCTCACCAATAATCGGATTCAGAACCGCTATACGCTGCTGTGCGAGCGTCTGAAAGGACTTTTGTCCCCGCTATTGCCAGGGAGAGCTTGACCGATGCCATTGCCTCCACAGGATTCCTACCACCGCCGGATCGACTACCTCCGGCTTTCGATTACCGACCGCTGCAACCTGCGCTGCACCTACTGCATGCCCGAAGGTGGCGTCGCCTGGCTGGGGCACGAGGATATTCTGAGCTACGAGGAAATCCTCCACTTGGTGCAGGTGGTGGCCCGCATGGGGATCAGCAAGATTCGCATTACCGGGGGAGAACCCCTGGTTCGAAAGGATATTCTGTTCCTCTGCGCCAACATTGCCGCTACTCCCGGCCTGAAGAGCCTCAGCCTCACCACCAATGGCCTGCTGCTGCAGCAGTACGCTCGAGGACTGTTCGTCGCTGGCATCAAACGGGTGAATATCAGCCTGGATACCCTCAAACCTGAGAAGTATGCCGCCATCACCCGTCGGAACGCTTTTGAACAGGTCTGGAACGGCATTCGGACCGCTCAGGAAACCGGGTTTTCGCCTATCAAGCTCAATGCCGTCGTCATGCGCGGGATCAATGATGATGAAATCGAAGACCTGGCATGCCTGACCTACCACTATCCCTTTGAAGTGCGCTTTATCGAGTTCATGCCGTTCCAGGGAGAAGAAGGGGACGATCGGCTGGTGTCGGCGGATGCCATGCTCGAACGGCTCAACCGGGTCGCACCGCTGCTGCCGGCGGTCAGCGAGAACAGCAACGGCCCGGCCCGCCTTTATCGCTTTCCCAACGCCCTGGGCAAGATCGGCATCATCAGTCCCATCAGCGAACACTTCTGCCACACCTGCAATCGCCTTCGCCTGACTGCCGACGGTAAACTGCGCACCTGCCTCTTTTCCTTGGAGGAGCATGACCTCAGGACCCCGCTGCGCCAGGGTGCCTCGGATCAGGATCTGATCCACCTGATCCGCGCGGCAATCAGCCGCAAACCCGAGCGCCACGTGCTGGACAACCGTCTCCTCCGCAAGTGCATCAGTCGCCCTATGGTGAAAATCGGGGGGTAGACAGTTATCGGCCAAACGCCAGCCTGGCTGCTCCGAGCAGGGCCGCATCATCGCCCAGAGCACTCCTTTGGATCACGGCATCAGCCGCGTCGAGCATGCTCGAATGGTCGGCCAGGGATTGGTGGAGTGGGTCGATGAAGCGATTCCAGGCGGCACTGACGCCGCCGCCGATGATGGCGCGGCAGATGCCGAGCGCGGTGAAGAGGTTGGCGAGCGCCAGCCCCAGAGCCCGGCCCATACGCACGAAACCCTTTTGGGCAACCGGGTCACCCGCTTCCGCACATTCCCAGATGCCTCTGGCATCGAGTTTTCCGTCGCGCCAGCGCTCAAACAAAGGACCGCTTCCCAGTTCACCGGCGGCCACCGCGTCGGCGACGAAGGCCACCAAGGCACTTCCCGAGGCATGGGCTTCGAGGCAACCTCGGAGACCGCAGGCGCACTGCGGTCCTTCCGGCTGAATGACCATGTGGCCCAGCTCGCCCACAAATCCCAAGTTGTCCCCGTGCCAGAGTCGGCCGTCGAGAATCAGGCAGCCGCCGATCCCCGTTCCCAGGGTCAGCCCCACCCAGTTGGCTATTCCTCGCCCGGCTCCAGCCCAATTCTCGCCAATGCCGAAGGCACAGGCGTCATTTTCCAGCAGTACCGGCAGACCCAGGGCGGATTCGAGCTCCGGGCCCAGCGGGTAGTTCTTCATGGCGGGCAAATTGGGTGAGAACACCACCCATCCCCGGTGATGATCCACCTTCCCGGCAACGCCCAAACCAATCCCCACCACGCAGCACCCCAGCGTCCCGGCCGCCGCCACCTGTTCCCGACATTCGGCGATCAGCCTCCGGGCGGTCGTTGCGGCGCCGAGCGCGATGCTGGTTGTGGTCCGCTGCCGGCGTATAATCCTGCCTTCCTGATCGACGAGGGCGGTCCGCAGGTGCGTGCCCCCCAGATCCACTCCAATCACCATCTCATTGCTCATGACCGCTCCGTTGCGATTCCCTGCCCACTCCTGGAAGTTGAATCCTGCCATGGCCAGAGACAGGCTCTCATAAGGTCTTGGACTGGTCGTTTCTCCATGGTGCACACCAAAGATATATGCGCAGCATGCGTTGGCTGGCGCCTGCGACTGAGAAGCACCGGGTTCCCGCCTGAAACCTGCGGGGATGTCGAGCGGGGAGTTGCCGCAGTACGAGGTGTGTCGGGGGATTGCTGCAATGGTGCTGGTTCGGCGGCGTCCATCCTCGCAGTTCCCTGGAGCCGGTTTGAATCCTACTTCAAGCCCGGACCCGAGAGCAAGCAAAAGCGGGTTGGTGCGGAGCGTCGAAACCATGGGTTCCCGGCTGGCGGTGGTGAAGTGCTTGACAGACCAGCAACACAATGCTATTTGCTAACCATAATCAAGCGATTGCGCGGAAGTCCTGGAGGGATGGCCGAGAGGCTTAAGGCGGCGGTCTTGAAAACCGTTGTTCCGTTAGCAGCGGGACCGTGGGTTCGAATCCTACTCCCTCCGCCAGATGAAAGGGAATATCCGGAGAGATGGCCGAGTCGGCTGAAGGCGCTCGCCTGCTAAGCGAGTGTAGGTCGTAGAGATCTACCGAGGGTTCGAATCCCTCTCTCTCCGCCATCAGTACCTACCCAACCCCGATGTTCCGAGCCCGGAAAGTGGGGGTTTTTTTCCATCGATACGGATTGAGACGGAGACTGCGAGCTGCGGGCAAGGCAGTCGATGCATCCCGCCGGCAAGGGCATGCGAGAGTAACGGGATGATGTTCGGCGCCATGCGGTTCGGTATCTCCTCCCCCACGCTGGTGCCGTTTAGCTGGTACAGACATAGGTGGTCTGAAAGCCTTTTCCATATTCCGCGGTATCGATTCGAAAGCCGCTTCGCCTCAGGATTCCTTCCATGATCCAGTCGCAGGTACTGAACTCGTCACGCACGTGGATGACGGCTTCCTGGGCCAATTGGGGGCCCGCGATGGTCTCGATCGAGGCGATCCATGCGTCGATGCCGGTTGGGAGGAGGAAGTCACCCGAAGGAAAGACAATGTCGAACAGGTAGAAGCGGCCGCCGGGCTTGAGCATGGCATGACACCGTTTGAGCGCGGCCAGTTTCCAGAAGTCCGGCAAGTGATGGAGCACCGCGACGCACACGAGGGCGTCGGCCGCCTCACCGGCATGCTCGTAGGTGAGCAGCCCTCCATGGCAGAAGACAATATTGGTCAGACCTACGTGCTCGGCTTGCCGCTGGCAGTATGCGAGCATGGCGGCAGAGACGTCGACGGCGTAGACGGTGCGGCACATTCTGGCCGCGTGCAGAGCGAAAGCGCCGGTCCCCGCGCCGAGATCGATCACGACGCTGTCGGCATCGAGGGCGAGCCGCCGGATGATCTCCTCGGTGGCCCTGCCATAGTCCCGGAACTTCCGGTGCCTGGTGTCGTAGGCCGCAACCTGGTCATCGCGGGAATAGTCGACCCCACAGGGCTTCATCTCATCATATTGCCAGGTCGGAGTGGGTCGCATCGGTAATCCTTTCCTTTTCTCACCTTTCGCATGAGCGGCGGATCGGGCAATTGCTCCCTGTTCGAGGACACTCTGATCCAACCTCAACCATATGCGGGTCTGAGGGCATTGAGACGGGCCGATCCTCTCTTCCAGACGTAATACAGCGTCGTGAAAAACCGAGGCGGTTGGTCCTTTCGATGCCCATCGACCGGTTCACTCAGGCTCAGTGCCAGTCTTCCGGTCCGCTGTGGTGATCACCGGAACAGGTGTTCGAACCGTCCGCATTGCGGATCATCTCCAATTCCCTTCTTGCCATGGCCTCCAGGGCCATGCGTGCCGACATGCCCGCTGCGAGGTAGCGAGTTACGCCTTCGTCGGCCAGCAGGTCGAATGCTGCCTCGCTCAATTTGCCGGTGATGACGGCCTCGCACTGGTGTTCCAAAACCGTGCGGGCCAAGTCCTGATCGGAACCTGGCGTGCAGGTATGGGCAATGGATGTGCAGGCCATGGTGTCGACGTCGACGATGAGCAGATAAGGCGTCTGACCGAATTCGCAAAAGATGCTGCTGTCCAGGGATGAATCGGCCGTGGTGAGGGCGATGTTCATGAACGCTCCTTGTTGTTCAGGGTTCTTCTGAACTTGATATGAACTGACTCTCGACCCAGGAAGATACCAGCGGTCGCAATAATGGGCAAGCCGAACACACATCGCCAGGTGGGCCTTAAAACTGCGATACGACCGCCTGGTTTCAGGCTGACCAGCTTGAAACAGCACCGGATTTCCCAACTGGCTAACGCACCCGGGCTGTAATCCGAGTTAAACCGAAGAGCTTTTGATGGCATAGCCCATGTAGGATATTCTCAGATCTTCGGTTTCGCATAGTGCAAATGCGGCGGCTACCTCTCGGTTGCTCAGCTTTCCCTTGTTTAGGGCTCGCAGCTTTTCGACCATTGCCAGTGGCCTCTTTCTCGAAGAAATGCCCTTAAGCTCCTGATTCGCGAGCCCGCAACGGTTCATGACGGCAACAAGTTCGACCGGTTTGATGAATCTCTCCCAAACATGGGAATCGGGTGGAAGCCATTTTGTGAACGCCCAGTCCTGGCTGAGTTTGATCACGGCAACGTTGCTCAGCCACGTTCGATTGATCGTATCATAACAGAATACTCCCCCCGCCTTCAGTGTCCGTGCGGCCTCGCTGATCACTACCCTGAAGTCGTCCACATGCTCGAGCATATCGCAACAGGCAACGATATCGAAGGAGTTATCGGGAAACGGCAAGGCCTCTCCCCTTCCTGCACGATAGTCGATCTCCAGTTTGTTTTCGACTGCATGCTTCCGTGCCGCTTCGAGGGAACGTGTCGCCGGATCGATACCTGTTACGGTAAACCCGTCCCGGGCGAACTCCTCCGCCAGGAACCCTCCTCCACAGCCGACGTCCAATAACGTCTTGCCAGGAAGATCCAGCTGTTGAAGCCTGCGCTTGAAATACCCGTACCTCACCGGGTTCACGCAATATCTGAGGCTGGAAATAGCGAATGAAGCATCCTCGGACCACCAATCATGGCCGTGAGTCTGGTAAAGTTCGTTATTGACCGGCATGAATCCTCCTCATGCTCGTGCGGTCGCCCGGAGTGCGGCCACATCAAGAGTTCTCAGGGAAACGCGTGGCCCACCGCGAAAAACAGCATTAACGCTCCAAGAATGATGGCCGCGACGGCTTCTCGGGCTATTTCCGGATGGGCATCGTGACCTCGGACGTAGTTGAGCAGCATGCGACGATTGAGAATGGCGTGCGAGACAGTCGACACCACGAATATGATGACAAGCATGGCGTGCGCCGCCATCCCGGCGTTTTTCATCTCCGATCACTCCTTTCATTGCAACGCTTCCAGCACGGCACGTACCTGGCCCAGGACACGTACCGCGGCGGCAAGGTCTTCAGCGCTGACGGCGGTGCCGAGTGCTCGCTCCAAGGTATGTGCTCGCTCGTGCAGCTGCAGGAAGAGATTTGCCCCGTCAGCCGTCAATTTGACGTGTATGCGTCGACCATCCCTGGCATCCGGACGACGCTCGACCAATCGTTCGTTTTCCATGGCTTTCACCTGGCGGGTGACTGCTGCTGCGTTGACACCCAGTTGTCGAGCGATCCACATGATGCCAACGGCCTGCGGGTGGCAACTCGCAAGCAGGCGCATCAGCGCCAGCCGCGCCGCCGGCATGCCCACTTGGCGGCTGAAAACATTGATGACCGCCTGCTGCGTACGCATGATTTCACGAAGAAGATGCGGCTCATCCCCTGCGTGATGCAACTCAGAAGCTCTGTCTGTCATGGGTTTATCCTCCACAGGGCAGATGATGGCATATGTCATTGATAGTATCAAATACTTTTCAGGCAAAGGCCTGCCAGGGACTGGAAAACCTATGGCTGGAGAAGGTTGGTTGCCGGATTGCTTCGCACCGGCGGGGCCGTGCGACTGGCGACGATTGCCACTCAGCATGACGGACGTGGCCCGCCGTTGCCCGCGGCTCTGGGTTCGTCAACCTGTCCGCCAGCGTTTTGGTGATATTACTATTTCCCTATGCTTTTCCTCTGATTGGTCTTTATCCGACTTCTCTGTCACCGGCCTGAATCGCGACCGGCCGCATGACAGCGGCGGTCACGATTCATGATGCTAGAGTTCAACTTCTTCTATTGCGGTTATGAGCGCATTGCGGTCTCTTTCCAGAAGCGCCATAATCTCAAAAACCTTTTCGGAAAACCCAGCCAGGCAGAAGACGTTCCGTTCGGGAAACTGGAGCGTCCCGTACCCGGCCAGATCGAAGGAATAGACTTTGGGGTCTGCGTTGAACCGCCTCCGGTAGCCGGCAAAGGCTTCGGTGGGTGCTCCGCCGCGAATCCACCCCTGCATGTCGGACAGAATGACGACTCGGTCATAGTTGCGGTTCGCCCGCTCGAAGATCGCGTTGAAATTCGTTCCACCCTCAGCCAGGCGCAAAGTCTCCGCAATGGCAAGCGTGCTGTCCGCAAGATTGACCGTCCGATAGCGGGCATCTACGTTGAAAACCAGCAGGTCGGCCGAGTTTGCCTTTAAGATCACCGCTGCGAAGAGCGAAGCTGTTTGAGACGGTTGCCCCATCATGCTCCCGGAGCAGTCGAGGGCAATGAGCGTCCGTCCCGGAAACCTCGGCACATTGGCGCAGGCAAGATCCACCGCCTGATTCAGCGCTAAAATGACTCGTTGCACGCCATCCCCACTCAGTTTCTGGACTTCGTTCACAGCCGTTACGAACCGGAACGGAAGCACCCGGGATCTGAGAATGAGCCGTTCGTCAACCAGCAAGGCGCAGACATCCTCCAGCAGTTCCGGGGCCTGCTCTAGAATGTTCCGCAGGTTTCGCAGGAGAGCGAAATAGGCGATCTTGCGGGTCCTTACGAGCCCTGTCCATGCTGCGAGCTTCAGTTCCGCTTTCTGCTCAGCGGATTCCGCCTGTTGACCTGCACGGGTGAGCGCACTTTCCCAGGTGCCTGTGGACCGAAGCGCGTCGGCAACAAGCAACCGGATCGCCTCGGCGGTGCCTAGTGTCGGCTTGGGGTGGCAAATGTTCACGACGTCCACCAGGGAAAGAGCGCCCTTCCGCTGCTGATACTTGGCGAGCTGGTAGCTGTCAAAGCGGGAGAAAGCCTCTGCAAAGCCTTTCTTCAGCGCATTGGGAACGGGCTTGCGCCCATACTTCGCCTGGTAGTAGCCGAGGATTTCCGTCATGTCATCGGGACGCTGGACAACCTTGGACATAAAACGCCTCATCCACGGTTCCCCCTTCACCCGGCACACCAGCTCGGCGGCGGCAACGTGCGAGATGCTTCGAATCCCGAACTTCAACCGGGCATAGATCGCCGCCTTGGCGGCGAATCGCTTGTCGGGTATCGGGGCCACCGAGAGGGGATGCCATTTTGACCAGTGAGAAAGGAGTCCAGGGTTTCCTGTGAGGAAGGGCACCATACAATTTTACTTCGATCTTTTCCTTCCCATTTCGCCCACACGAAATGGTGTTGATTCGTTTTCTTCCGTCAATGCTGGAACAGGGGATGTGGCTGGCAGGCGGAGACGAGTTTCCTTGCTTGATTCTTCTTCCCTTTTTCTCCGACTTGCCCAGTTTTAGTGACCCGCGGTAAATCTCCTCCATTCTTTGACAGCCGTAAATCTTTCCTCAGCTGATCTCCGTAAGGATCTTCTTTATGGTTTCTCGGGGGAGAGAAATCATGAACAAGGTCTGTTGTGCCCATTGCCGCTGCTTGTTTGTTCCCAACCATCGCATCAAGAACCAGCGCTATTGCAACAAGAAAGAATGCCAGCGTGCGAGGAAGAGCGCCTGGCAGAGACGCAAGCTTGACACCGATCTCGACTACAAGGCCAACCAAAGGGAGTGCCAGAAAAGCTGGAGTGCTCGCAATCCCGACTACTGGCAAAGGTGGAGGGCGCGCCACCCAGAATACGGCATTCGAAACCGCGCCTTGCAGCAAGTCCGAAGATCCCGTCGCCGCAGGCGGATTGCAAAGATGGACGCGTTAGAGCTGCATTCCGAAATAAAGACAGGCACTTACTACCTGATCCCAGTCACGGTTGAAGCAGTTGCAAAGATGGACGCGTCGGCACAAAAAGTCCTTTTGATTTCTAGTGCTTGAAGAGTAACCCCCGGCGTTGCAAAAGAGGACTCAATGGACCTGTCTTCCTGCTCCTCCTACACTGTCCCCGAAAGGAGGTAAAAGATCATGATCAACAAAATGATCCTGTGTCATGAGCGAGTCCGGAAGATCAGCGGAAGTTTTGCTTTTATCGAACACCGGTTCCTCCGGGACGGTTTTCTGGTGAGCCTCAACCATCATGAGATGCTCCTTTATTTCTTTCTGGTTCTGGCGGCTGACCGTTACGGGCTCTCTTTCTATGGTTACGACAAAATCTGCTCGCTCCTTCGGATTACCCTGGAAGATTATCTTAAGGCCAGGAATCGGCTCGTGGAAAAGGACCTCATCGCCTTTAACGGGCAGCTTTTCCAGGTGCTCTCCCTACCCAGGCAACCGATGATCAGCGTTCAGGAGCTCCCCAAATCCCAAGCAGACTCGAAAAGAGACCACCCGGCAGCAATCTACGATATCTTTGCCAGGGCCTTCGGAGGCAAGCCATGATCGAGCAGCAGACCATTTTTGAAATCCACCGTATGAAAGGGTTAGGGCTGTCCCTCAGAGCGATTGCCAGAAACCTTAGAATCGGCCGAAAAACCGTCGTCAAATATCTTGAGAATCCCAACCCGGGCAAACCCACCATAAAAAGGCCCAGTATGCTTGACCCTTTCAAGGAGGAAATCGCCAAGATGCTGGATATGGATGCCACGGTCAGCGGCCAGGTGATTCGCCAGCGCCTGATTCCTCTTGGCTTTGATGGCGGAAAGTCAATTCTGAACCAATATCTGCAAACGATCCGAAAACAGCATCACAACCGACGTGCTTTCATTCGCTTTGAATCCCGCCCCGGAGAGCAGTTCCAAATTGATTGGGGGCACTTTGGCGCCCTGGAATACGGCAAGACCAAACGAAAACTCTACTGCATGGCCGTTATCGAGTGTTACAGCCGCCTGCTTTACCTCGATTTCACCCATTCCCAGCGGCAGGAGACCCTTCATCGCTGTCTTCTCAATGCCTTCCATTTCTTTGGTGGAACCGCCAGAGAGCTGGTTCACGACAATATGCTCACCGCCGTCATCGAAAGGGATGGCCCGCTCATCCGGTATAACGAAGCCTTCCTCAACTTTCTTCGCCCGTTTCAGCTGACCCCCTTCGCCTGCAATCCGGGGCAACCCCATGAGAAGGGAAAAATCGAGAAAGGAGCCATCCACTACATCCGAAACAGTTTCTGGCCGCTGAGGAGTTTCCCGGATCTCATTGACGTTCAAAATCAGGCCATTCACTGGAGGGATACCGTCGCCAATGTGAGGGTCCATCGAACCACCGGCGAGCGACCCGTCGATCGTTTCAGACCCGAAAGCATGAGGCCTCTGCCCGAGCTCCTCCCTGACTGTCGCGACGCTGCCGAAGTCAGGGTGTACTCGGATTTTTGCATTCACTTTGACGGCAACACCTACACCGTTCCCCCGTGGCTCATCGGCAAACACGTGACCGCCAAAGGAGACTCTCGGACCGTTTGCCTCTACTTCAAGGGGAAACAGGTAGCCTCCCATAAGCGTTCTTGGGAGCGGGGCGAGAGAGTCGAACTTCCCGAGCATCGCGAAGCTGCCCGCAAAAACGTCCACAAGCACTGGCTCTCAAACGAAGTGGCCATCCTGTTCAGCCTGGGCGAGGAAGCCAAAACCTACGTGGAACGTCTCACTACCAGCCCGCACCCCCTCAAAAAAACCGTCAAAAGACTACTGTACCTCATGGATGAATATGGAGCACCGGCGCTCATCGAAGCTATGAAAAAGGCCCTTGCTCACCATGCCTATGGCGCCGATTATATCGAGAATATCCTCTACCAGGAGATGACTCCCCAGCGCCGGCACCCGCCTCTCAGGCTCAACCAGGAATCACTCAACCACATTCGCCTGCAGGAACCCTCGCTTGCCGATTATGACGCCTTTGTGGTCAGAAGGAGAAAACGCCATGACCGAGATTGAATCCCTCAAAGAGAAACTCTTGAAGCTCTATCTCAAGGCCATGGCCCAGCAGCTTGAGGCAGTGTTGCGAGAGGCCCAGGAAAAAAACCTCTCGGTGGTCAAATCCCTTCATCGCCTGGCCGAAATGGAGCTCGAAAGACGCTGGCAAAGCGCTGTGAAGCTTCGTTGGGAGCAAGCCAAACTCCATGAGCGAGTTACCATCGATCAGTTTGACTTCGATCATCATAAATCCAGGAAAGAACAAAAGAACCGCATCCTCACTTTACTGGATCTGGGGTTTGTTCACGAGCACATGGACGTGGTCCTCATCGGCAATCCCGGCACCGGCAAGACCTTCCTGGCCAAATGCATCGCCACCGCCGCATGCAACGCCAACATCAAGGTCCTCTTCACCAGTGCCATGGAGATGGTCAACCATCTCATTGCGGCCGATGCTGACCGCTCGCTCCTCAAAAAACTCCACTATTATCAATCTCCGGCCCTCCTCGTGGTGGACGAAGTTGGGTATCTTTCCCTCGGCCAGCAGGGATCAAGCCTCTTCTTCCAGGTTATCAGTGCCAGGCACCAAAGAAGGTCAACCATTTTGACTACCAATTTGCCGTTTGCCGACTGGGGGAAGATCTTTGACTCAACCACTGCTGCCGCAGCGATTGCCGACCGCCTCGTTCATCGCTCCGAGGTCCTGATTATGGAGGGAACAAGCTATCGAAGGAAGGATGTCTGAGCCCAACTAATCCCAATGCATGGTCATCGAAGGGTTGTCACTTTAAACGCTGGTAACCGCTTCGCCCCTTTTTGACTTCTTGCCGAAGGCAACGGCGCATTCCTACGCCCATCTCCCTACATGGCCCCTTTTATAACCGGCCATTTTGGCTCCCTTCCTCACCGGCGCCAATAGTCGGGAATGGCTGCAATGAGTTCGATCAGCCGGGAAACCCCACTCTCCCTGTTCCGGTAGTACTGGTCCTGAACGAAAGATGTGAGCACGAGCGAAGCCAGTTCAAGCTTCGGCGATGCGGTGAAGGCCATCCCGCCCGCGAGGTTCATGGCGTTTGGGGCTGATGTTTTGAGATTGAAACGCGACATGGCGCATCCTCCTTTCTCCATCGGGGAAGAGTTGGTGAGCGGAGAGAAATCCGGCAAGGGTAATGGAGCGAGCCAAGGGCTCGCCCTGTGACAGTATAATGGGCTCTGTCGGGCCGAAGTAACCCTTGCCTTGCTGCTCCGCTCAGAAGTTGAAAGATTGGGTTTTAGTGACTGGAGAAGCGGGTCCCGGTGGCCTGACCGTGGAGGGGATTGGCCAAGACAGAACAAGACCCCGGCCGATAACAGCCGTTTGCGCTTCGCATCAAGTTTTTCGAAGTCGGTCTCATCCTGTTCTCGATCCTTTGCAAGAAAAAAGCATTTGTTCAGTAGTCAGGGAGAAAACCGGCGAGGCTTTAAGCCCCCGAAGGGGCGACCGGATTCGAACCGGCAACCGTCTGGTTATGATACAGATGCTCTGCCATTGAGCTACGAAGTAAGGGGCCGTCCATAAATAAATGTTAGGGTTTAGTATCCACAACTGGGGAAATCGTATAATTCCATTCGCCGTGGAATGTATGTCTGACGATGTTAAGTTGGGCCATGACCTTATCCGGTATTTTGATTCCTTTAGGATATTGGCTGGTATCCAGTTGGCAATGCACCTCAAGTCCCGTGCTGGTCTTTGTCGAGCCGATGAGCCCGACGATGGTCTGATAGTCGGTGAGAGGTCGTCCCCGCCAATTCATCGAGATAAAGGAAAACAGGCGGTGCTCAATCTTGTTCCATTTGCTGGTTCCAGGCGGAAGATGAGAAACTGTGATAGCCAGGCCAGTCTCATTCGCCAGTTGCTGGAGTTCGGTTTTCCACAGACGAACTCTCGCGCCGTTACTTCCTCCAGAGTCAGCAGTGATAAGGAGCTTTTTAGCGCGGGGATATCTGTCTTGTCCCATCATGGACCACCATCGCCTAATGCTCTCGACCGCAAAAGCAGCTGTGTCATGGTCAATCCCGACACTCACCCACCCCGAATTGTCGGCCAAGTCGTAGACACCGTAAGGCGCCACCTTTCCATCCTCGGTCGGAAAATCATGGACATTCACCGTCTCTGGGCTGCCTTGGGGATTCCACTCCCGCCCATTGTTCTTGAATGCTCCAACAAGTTCCTTCTTTTTGGTATCCACCGAGATGGCGGGCTCTCCTTCAGCAATAAAGCTCTTTGTCGTCTCACTGATATGTTCAAATTGTTCGTTTCGGTCCGGATGGTTGGCACCTTCTTTGTTCTTTCGGTTGACCTGAAGACTATAACCCATCGAGTGAAGCAGATTGGCGACCGATTGTGGGCAAATCTTGTGGCCTATCTCACGCAACGAGTCAGCCAGCTTCCGTACGCTCTTGCAGGTCCAACGCAAGGGAGATTCCGGGTCTCCTCGCGTGACAGGATCAATCAAACGGTCCAAGTCATCCTTGATGGACGGATTCTTGGCAACCAAGGTAGGGGCTCCAGCACCTGGGCGTCTGATTCCATTTGGTCGAAGCTCTTGCGGGGGGTTGTCCAGTTCTCGAATCCCCTGCAAAATAGCTCGATGAGATACGCCTGTGGCCTTGGCAATCAAGGAAATGGAGCCAGGGCCCGCGGCCTTGGCCTCGGCTGCAGCCCACAAGCGCCGCGTTCGTTCATTGAATGTGGGTTTGAGCATCTCATAGCGTTTACGGATTTCTGGTTCTTGCATGGCAAGCCGCGCTGCGCGATCTTTTTTCATTCTCATGGGGCACCTCCATGATTAGTGGTCCCCAGAGTAATTATCAACATTTAGAGGAAATGTCCCGAACTATTTACGTCCGGTGTAAAACGGGTGCATGCCAGTCAGCAAGGCCTATTTGTCGAATGCTTATTTTTGGACGGTTCCTAAGCCTTACCTTGCTGCCCTGACGTGGGGAATTCCCATACACTATGCTTTTTGTCATGTCAAACATTTTTTCAATTTTATTCAGTCTGGCTGGCCAGGACTTGAATCAAGCCTTGAGGTCTGACTTGCCTGAACCCGGCTAGAGCGCTGCGGATTTTGACAAAGCCACGTCAAGCTCCGAGCGGAAACCTTCGAGATCTTTTTCGCGAAGCTTTTGAAAGAACGCGCCGTAGTTCCGTGGCGTCAGGAAGTTAAACTGATATCGTGTCGTGAAGCCTTCCTTCTGGAGCCATTCATTCAGCCTTTCGAAGTGCGCTTTGGCATATTCATATTTCTTCTGGTTTTCAGGTGATGGATCGGAGATCTCGCCGTCGTCCTTGATCTCAACTACCAGGACTGTGTCCTGGGCCTTGATGAAGAAGTCGGGGCTGAATTCGCCGCGCTTGGGGTGCTCTCCCTTCTTCCAGGCGAACTCAATGGAATAGAACCTTGCCGAGGTATTCTTCAGCCAGGCATCGATAGCCATGGTGTTGTCGCGTTCGCACAGCTGGCGCATGAACTTGCGTTCCGGCGTGGCGTCGGCGATGGCAAGATTCAGCGGCGTTTTGAAATCATAAGAATTCGGCACCGCTTCGCATCCCGCTCGAAAATCGCCGTCCGGGTCCTGAACCTCCTTGAAGAATTCGATCTGCTCGTCCTTGAGGGTTCCCTCCGTGCCGGGGCCGTAAAATACCGTCTTGGCCCCTCTGCGCAGTTCCGCGGCGCTGCAGCTGTCAGCCTGGCGTTCTTTCGTACTCAACGCGACGAGGGCCTTGGGGTTCATTTTGTACACCACCCGTCGGGCTTTCCTGCGCCGAAGCGTGCCAAGAGCTTGAAGGAATCTCTGTCGGTTCTCCTCGGTAACGCGGCCGGATTTGATCTTAGCCCGCTTGAGCGAGTCCTCGACAATTTTCCGGCAACGCTCCAAGGGAAATTTCGCCGCATAATCGGTGTGCGCCTTCGGGTCCGGCTCAGTTTTTAACTCTTCGTCAATCATTTTGAGCGCCTGATACATTCGCTCCGCCACTTCCTCGGCGCTGTAGGTCTTGTGCCGGATTTGGGTTTTGAACTTGGCATGATCCCCGGACACGGCTCTCTCGAACTCGACGGTCACATCCTCTGCCTCGACCTGGCTTGGCAGCTCCACATACCCGTTTTCCAACAGGCGGTATTCACCCTTTTTGGGGTGCTCGGTGGTCTCTTCGTTGCGCGTGTAATCGAGATTGTGCAGATCGAAATGATAAGGCGACGACGGCACGACGGCAGACGTCAGGCGCCGCTCGATTTCCAGGATTTCGTTCACGAGATGGCGAATGCGCATCGACCACGCGTCGTGGTTGAACACCGTCACCATCGGGTCCTCACCCTTCCAGCCTTCGGGTCGCCGCAAGCCGCGGCCCAAAACTTGAGCAATCAGCAGCTTGCTGTTAAAGGCCCGCTCCTCGTGGGGCACGATCTGGAAAACGTTTTTCACATCCCAGCCTTCGCTGAGCATGGAAACCGAGGTAATCCATTCCACCGGGCTGACGGGGCTGTCGACGGTCTTCAACCGGGCCAGGTTGGGTTGGTGTTTGGCGCCGGAACTGACGGGCAGCACCTTCCTCGCGGCATCATCCGCCGATATCTTCTCCCATTCCTGCAGGAAGCTGCTCAGTTCCTCGGAGACTCGGGCGCAGTCGGCGATGCTCTTGGTGACGATGATGGTCAACGGGCGGATGGCGCGCGCCTTTAACCTCTTCTTCCAATCCTGATGCCGCTTGAAGATGAGCTGCCATTTCTCATCGGGGTTATTGGTTTCAGGCATCTCGGAAACATACTCGACCGTTTTCACGAAGCGGCCCTCGATCGCCTGTCGCAACGAGTAGCGGCTGACAACATCCGCAAAATAGTCGTCGCCAACGTAGCATGTGCCCGAAACCCCAACCACCATGCGAAAGCCGTACTCAGGGTTCAACAGGAACTCTTTCCACTTCTTCGCGTTGGACGCCGACTCGTTCGCCACGTGATGGGCCTCGTCGTTCAGCACCACCACTCGTTGCCCCTTTCCCAGGAGACTGTCGCGGATTGAGGACTTCACGTGGGCAAGAATCGCATGATAGTTTTCCACGCAGATGGATTCATGGACGATGGTCTCGGACGCATTGATGATCTTGGGGGCTTGTACTTTCGCAGACTTCGGCAACTGATCCCGCAGATGAGCGTCGCCGGCAAGACTTCGGAATTTTTCCGTCAATCCCGCCTCGATGGTATTCGACGGGCATAGCACCAGCGCCCGATCCGCGGCCCCTTCGGCCAGCAAAATGGCGGCAATGCCGTACAAGACCCAACTTTTGCCCGTTGCGGTGGCGAGGTCGATGGAACAGGAAAGCTGGTCAGGCAGTTGCAGATGCTTTTCCATGTTTGTCCATGAACCGTATCGCTGCTGCAGCTCATCGTTGCTGTCGTAATTCTCCCTGGCCAGCTCCCGCAGGTCGGCGTACCTCCCGCCCAGCAAATACCGCAGGGTGGTCCGGATGGCCTCCTTCTGATACTCCCGCGTCCCGCAGAGCTCGTCGAGAAAGCCTTCGTATTTGCTCTCGTCCCAGACCTTGGGATCGATATCCGTCGTGACCTTCAAAACCAGGTCTTCGTTTCGAAAAGTCTTCCGGTCGCCGAGCCTGGTCATGGCCGCACCGCCTTCCGGCCCCGCTTCGCAATTTGATCGACTTTCCCGCTCTTCCGGGTGAACTCGGTTTTGCCAATCACCACGCGGGCCTCGTTGCCGTAGATGTCGATGAATACGGCCATCAGCTTCTGCCCCAGGCTCGCCAGGGGTACCCGGATTGCCCAGTCCTCTTTTGCCAGCGTCTCGGCATAGGAAACCGCATCCAGGTCGAAGACCTGTGAACTCTCGTCAAAACCATAATCCAGCATCACCATCGACAAGGCTTCCAGGTTTCCCCGCTTTCGGAAAGGCTCGCGCACCACCGCTTCGCTCTTGAAGGTCGTGATGCGGATGATCCCTTCCTCAGCCGCTTTGCCCTTTTCCTTACTGGACCCACACGCGAATTTCAGCTCTGGCGTCCGGATGAAATCGAAACCCACCGCCTCCACGGTATCGTTGACCGCCATTTCATCGGACGGTTGTTTCAGCGCGGTAAACGCCCTGTGATGCAGTTCGTTGATGATCGAGTAAGGTATCCGCAGTGCGTAATAGCGAACCCCGCCTTTGTCGATGTAGTCCTGCTGAAAATCGAAGGTGAGGGCCGGAGCGATGATGAACATTCGGCTGCCGACTCGCGTGCCCAGGGCTTCGTGGAGGTCGTCCAAAGTCTCCTCGCTGAAGCGGGCGCCGGGATGTTTCAGGTGGTTGAATACCAGGACACTGGCCCCCTTCAGGTACCCGTCCAACCGAATGCCGCCGATGCCGTGCGGTTCGTCCCGGCACTGGAACAGCTGAAGTGCAAAAAACCGCCACGATTCCCACGGTAGCTCTCTCAGTTTCGAAAAGTCGTACAACCCGGCATTGTAGAGCGTGAATGGCTTCGGATCGAGCTTCGCTCCCTTGTTGCCGATCTCTTTCCGCAGATTCAATAGCCGCTTCTGCATCGTGTAGATCGCCAGCTTGCCGCAATCGATGCCGATCCAGCGGCGGCCCAGCTTTTCGGCAACGGCGCAAGTTGTGCCGGAGCCGGCGAAGGCGTCGAGGACCAAGTCTCCCTCATTCGACGATGCGTTAACAATCCGTGCTGCAAGTGCTTCTGGTTTTTGGGTTGGATATCCGACCCGTTCTTCAGAGCGATTATGTATAACGCGCAAATCCCCCCAGACGTCTTGCAGGGGAACGCCTCTAAACTCATCCAAGTATCGTTTTAGCCTCGGCACACCCTTCTTGGGCCAATGAAGTCTACCGTCCGCTTCGTACTGCTGAAGCGTAGCTTTCGGGCAGCGCCAAATGTGATTGATGCCTTTGAACTCGTATTCGTATCCACCGCCTGACAAACCGCCAGCCGAGAGATCTCCTCTGGCGTATCTCCTATTCGTCTCTGGCTCCACCTGGTCGAAAAACTGCTCAACGTAATCCGGGCTCGGATCGGTCAAGACTTCATTCCATATCGAATTTGAGGATTTCCCATAAAACAGAATCGTATCGTGGATTGCACCACATTTATTGGAATCGCTGTGTGCGCTTTGGCGCCTCCATATGATCTCGTTCCTGAAACTGCTTTCTCCAAACACCTCATCCAGTATCGCTTTAATATAGTGAGATTTTTTGGTGTCGAGATGAACATAGATACAACCATCTTCGGACAGCAACTCACGAATAACAACCAGCCGTTTGCGGAGAAACTCAATAAACGTTGCTCCTGCTATTTTGTCCTGATAGGCCTTCTGGTCTTCAGATCCTCTGAACTCCTGCTTCGTTGCAAACGGCGGATCAATGTAAACCAGCCTCACACCCGGCGTCCCGTCCGCGTTGCACAGCTTGCCAACCTTTTTCAGCTCCAGCAGAGACTTCATCACCTGCAAGTTGTCGCCAAAGATCAGCATATTCTGCCATTCGGTGCTTTCGTTCCCACCATTCCTGCCGAAGGTGCGGACCGGTTGGAGGGGTACCGCCAGGGTGTTGGCGAGGATATCCTCATCGCGTTCCTTGCCGTGATAAACCAGCTCGTACTCCCGCTTTTCAGGTGGGAACAGAATGCGGGCCCATTCGGGTGAAAGATCTTCGCCCTTCTGGAGCAGGTGAATGATCTGTTCGCGTTGTTCCGGGGTCATACAGGGACTCCTTTTACCGGCGACGGCGATAGCGTATCCAGGGCGAGCTCGTCAAGGAGACCACAGTCGGCGAAGCTGAAACACGCAGACTCGGTTATGATCAGATGATCGAGGACTCTGATGCCGATGGGGTGGCAGGCGGCGATGAGATCGCGGGTGAGCAGCTTATCGGACTCACTCGGTTCCGCCGTGCCGGAAGGATGGTTATGCCCCGCAATGAGGGCCGAGGCATTGGCCTGGAGCGCTCTGGAGATGATCGTGCGGATATGTGGACGGACCGTATCAACCGTTCCTGCCGCCAGGAGCGCGTCCTCCAGGAGTCGGCCCTGGCGGCTGAGATAGGCGACGCGGAAATGCTCTTCGGCCAATCCGCGGAGGCGAACCGTGAAATAGTCCGCAGCCTGGCGTGTACTCTTGATGATGGATTTTTCGCCTGCCCCGGGCAAGGCCGCACGCCGCCCTAACTCCAGGGCGGCATGCAGCTGAGCGACTTTTGCCTTTCCCAGCCCCTTGATTTCCTGCCACGCCGCCAACGGGGCGGTCATCATGTTCCGGATCGACCCAAAGCGGCTCAACAAGTCCCGCCCCAATTCGATGGCGCTCTTCCCGGTGACTCCCACCCGGAGTAGGATGGCGATCAGCTCGGCATCCGTCAACGCATGAGGTCCGCGAGTGATCAGCCGCTCCCGCGGACGCTCGTCTTCCGGCCAGGAAACGATCCCCTTCGACTTCTTTTCAGTTGGCTTTGGCATACCGCAACCGTATTTTCTCCAGGATGGCGTCTCAGAAGCCAAACAGAGGGCTTTCCCAGTCATCGGTGTAGTGCCCCGAGCCGCCTTTTCCGCAAGCTTTCAGCGGGAATCCAGCAACTCACAAATACCCTGGCCCCCCGCCAAAACATGCGGAGGTGCCGATTGGTCGCACTTCTTTGGCTCCATCCAAATACGTTCCGGCCTCTTTCATTGGCACCCTCGTGAAAGCGTCTTGGTTTCATACGAATCGGGGCTCATCTTGAAAAGGGTCACCCGGCGGACTTGCAAGGCCACTATGCACGGATCCTGGCTCTATGGCCCAGCGGCAACTGGTCCCAGGTTTTGCCCTCAAGGAGCCGGCCTGATTTTTTCTTGTTGGTGCCGCCCCACTGTTTAAAGAAGAAAGGAACGGCAGCCCTCAAGCACTGGTCTCGAATCCCGGTTACCCACAACCGGGACATGGGTCGGGCCTTAGGGCCTGATTCTCCCCCTACGATCACCCAGTCGATATGATCCAGTTTCATGTCCGCGAGGGATCCCAGAAGCGGCTCACAAGAGAGGAATTTGCACTTGGCCCCCGTCTGTCGCAAGTGCTCGATACGATATAGGTAATCTGCATTTTCAACGCTCACCCCCATCCACACATTTGCAGGCCATGGCAGGTCCCGGCTGAGTTGCAGAAGCCTCGCCGATCTCTTGGTCAACACCTGAAACCGATGTTGGGGTGACCTTTGCATGGTCTGGAATACTTTTTCGATAAATTCGAACGGAATATCCTCGTGGAACAGGTCGCTCATGGAGTTCACGAAAATCATTTTTGATGTACTCCAATTTGCGGGTGCGTCGACTAGGTGCTCGTGACATGTGATTTTGAACCCGTTCACGTAGCTTCGGTTGCCCATGGCTCTGAGCCTCAGGGCGAGCCTCTCTGCGTAGCAGTTCTTACAGCCGGGACTTATTTTTGAACATCCCGTCACTGGGTTCCAGGTTGCATCCGTCCACTCGATTTTGCTGTTTGTTACCATAATTACTTCCCGAGTATATATTGTGCGATATTTACCGCCATTGAAGCCTTCTTGGGATTCCCGACGGCAAAACAGAGCAGAAAGAGTGGAATGTTTTTTGAATTGTACAGCGCTCTGGGATTCGGGGCAACTCCCGCAAAAACCGTCTTGAGGCGCTCTATGAAAAACTGCCCGATCGTTTCAAAGTTGGCGTGCTTTTCAGGAGTATCTAGCTGACCAAACATGGAAAGTTGCCCCGTTGGCCGATAGAAGGCATCCTTCCATGCTTCTGTTCCAAACATTTTGGTTAGTCTGGCGGCCCAGGCACCACTGGGAGGCTTGTTACGAATCAGGAGCCGATTGACCACTGTGCCAACCGGAAAGAGCACCCAGAGATCAATCGCTCTGGTTTGAGCGATAGCCTGAATCGTTTCCCACTGAACCTGCCCGCCGTATGGATCAAGGAAGACGACTGCTCTCGTTTTCCCCCAATTAGTCGTGCTGCACCATGAGGCAAGGAACTTATTGGCTTCCTGCTGCTCGATGCGAACCTTATGTGCTTTGTCTGGATACCGGGCCTTTAGCAGCTCAAGCTCACGAACATGATCCGAGGCAAGGTCCACGAACAGGTATTGATCAAAGGCCGGTTCCGTCTCGAGCGCAATCACCGCACTGCCTTTTTGAAACATGATTGCTTCTTCTTCCAGGGGAAAAAGGCAGGCGGTGCTGCTGTCTATCTCGGGCCGAGTCCGATAGCCGGTTCCGGCGAAGGCATCGACATAAATGGTCTTGTACCAGGCCGCCCTGGGATTCTGGGTAAAGATCTTCATGTAAGCGGCAAGATACTTCTTGAGTCGCTCCAGCTTTTCTTCCGTCCAACTCCCGCCGAATCTGTGGTGCATGCTCATCATCATTCTTACCAAGAAGGGTTATGGAAAGGAAGGGCTTAACAAAGCCGCAGATAATATAATGATCAATGCTTGTTGGAGCACGCTTCCTATACCATATCTGAGGAATCAGCAAAATGACGAATCTGTGAAAAGGCGAACCAGACAGACGCATACGCTGAGGAACTCACTTTACCGAACGGCGCCTTGGATTCGAAAACCTCAAACGGGGTACTCAATCCGGTTTCGAGCAAGGGAAGGCGGCGCTCTCAAGTTTGAGGGAACCGTTGCGGACCGCGCGCCATGCAGGTTGGTCAACTGATCGTCCCGGTGCGGAGGGGCGGCTGCTGCAGGTTGAGTTGAAAGCAAGGGAAACGCAACAGAAAGATCGATACCCAAGCAGTTCTGGCGGAGCGAGCTCCAGAACTCCAGCCTCGAGGATGCAATGATTTCGCAAAAGGTGCTGCTGCCGGGCACAAACCGGTGGACTTCTATTTTTGCCTAAGTCGCATTGTTCCACAGCGGAGGCAGCGTCCGGGCCGAACGACGGTCAGGCCTCGGTCCCGGCTAATCGATCCAGGGAGTGATCGTGAACCCGGAAGATGAGCAGCTCTTCCATCGGTCGCGCGCCAATGGCTTGGAAGAGGCGAATGGCATGGACATTGGTTCGGAGCGCCCACCACTCAAACCGGGCGCAGTCACGCTTCCGGGCGATTTCGGCAAGATAGCGGAAAAACGCTCGGCCATAGCCTCTGGCTTGAAATTCAGGCCGAATGAAAAGATCGTCCAGGTGCAACCCGCGCTTACCGGTGGTTGTTGCAAAACTCTCATAAAATACGGCGAAGCCAACGAGTTGATTGTCTGAAAAGCCAAGCAACGCTTCCGCCGCGGGACGGTCACCGAACAGGCTGTTTCGGAGAACGTTTTCGGTGACCGTGACTGCAAACGGGAATTCCTCGGCCTCGGCCAACTCGCGGATGAGCATGTGGATTTGTGGGACTTCCGATTCTCTTGCCGGGCGGATTGTCAGGTCGGTCATTGTAACCTCCGGAGTTTGGGCAGTGCAGGGAGTTGGTCTGACGCCACCGCTGAGGCATGCTGTCAAACGGTGTTCATGGCCGATGGTTCGGCAGCCTTGCGGGCCACGATCATGATCTCGATCTCGTCCAGATCGAGCGGCCTTCGGCCCCAGTTCCCGGCGGTTCCGCCCCACATGTTGAGCGGCGCCATGCCCGCAAGGTGGAAGAGCAGGCGAAGCATCGCAGCGCCGTTGAGAACCATGAAAACCGAATTGCCGCAGACAGGTCCAGCCCGGTCACGGCATAGCCCCGTTTCGCCAGTGCTGCGGCGTGGCGACCAGTGCCGCACCAGACGTCCAGCACCGAACCGCCGGGTGGCAGGTGCAGTTCATCAAGGAGAAAGTCGACTTCCTGAGCGGTGTTCCTGGTGAACACGTTGTCTTTGTAGATCGGCGCATGCGCGTCAAAAAAGCTCTCCCATGCAGTCTGCTCGGACATGTTGTCCTCTCCCTGATCCTTTCGGATAGCCTCCAAGCCCCATGCAAGGCAGCCTAAAATCGGCTTGACAAAACCGGAGGCGAAAAATTATAAAAGACATTTCCTGGTCGTAGGGTCATTCTGAGCCGTAGCGGGGCCGATCCGGGGGCTGCCGTATCATGCTCCTTCGTGTGGCTTGGCGTGACTTCAAGAATAACACTGTTCATCAGGAGGTGCCACACTTTGGCCAATCACAAGTCCGCCATCAAGCGTGCGAAGCAGAACGAAGTGCGTCGCATTCGGAACCGTTCTCGAAGAACCCGCATGAAGCATGTCATCAGGAGCCTCGAGGAAGCGATGGCCGCGCGCAACGTTGACGAAGCGCAGAGCCGTCTCAAAGAGGCCATTTCGGTTATCGACCGGACCGCCTCCAAGGGCGTCATCCACAAGAACCACGCCTCGCGCAGAATTTCGCGCCTGACCCGGAAGGTTAACGCCCTGACCTAGGCGGCGACCAGGCAGGCCCACTTCGCGGCAGCGATCAGGTCTTTGGCCGGCAGAGTTTGAGCACCAGCGCTTCGATCAGCAGGGGCGGAGCGGTGCCGGTGCTTTTGATGGCCAGGTCGGCTTCCCGGATGAGGCCGTGGATGCGGTAGAGTTCCGCTTCTGAGAAAGATTGGGCCTGCTGAACATAGCGATTCACCACCCCGGAGGGTAGACCAAGCTTTCTGGCGAGTTCGGCGGCGGGCAGGCGCCGTGCGACGCCGTCCCGGGCCTGCCATAAGAGGCGGATCTGCCGGGCCAGCAGGGCCAGAATGCCTAGCGGGTGTTCACCAGCCAGGAGCAGATTTCTCAAAGAGGAGACGGCCTGCCGCGTCTGACCATCACTCACAAAGCGCAGCAGTTCGAAAACCGTAAAGGACCGTTGCCCGGTAACAGCTTCTCCTACGTCCCCCAACTCGATCTTGTCCCGATTCCCCACATAGGCGACAAGCTTCTCTAATTCCCTCTGAAGGCGGAACAGGTCTACCCCCAGTTGTTCCACCAGGCAGGACGCAGCCTGCGGGGTGAGCTCCTTCTGGAACTGGCGGGCGCGCTTCTGCAGCCAGCGGGGCGCATCCCGTTCCGTGGGCGGATTGAACTGGACCAGCCACCCGCGGTCTTCCGCTACCGCCTGGAGCTTCTCCAGCCCCTTCTTCTGGGTGCTGCTGAGCACCAGGCAGGCCGAGGGATACGGCTTGGCCAGATAGGCGATTACCGCTTTGAGCTGATCCTTCGGCCATGCCTCGAGGTTCTGAACCATCACCAGGCGCCGCTTGCCGAACATCGGCAGCGCGCTCAGCCGCCCGAGCACCTCCTCGGCCGAATGCTCCCTGGCGAGCAGCCGTTCGCCGTTCATCGTTCGCGCCCCGGCCGGCACGACCTGATCCAGGAGCCTGCGCCAAGCCTCTTCCTTGATGAGCTCCCCTTCGCCCGCAAACAGGTAAACAGGCTCAATGGTGCCGCCGGTGATCTGCTCGATGAATTCGTCCGGGTACACGTCAAAAATTGCTCAGAAAACGGTCGTGAATGCGGATCGACATTTCCTTCGCCAGGTAGTCCAGGGTTTCACGACGACTGTCGAAGCTGACATTGGGTTCGGCGTGTTGAATCATCACCTGGTAGTACGTGAACTGAGGATCCTGCCAGAGTACCCGGCCGTCGCGGGTGTCCACGCAACGAATGTCGAGGGTCACGTAGAGGCGGGTTTGAATGGTCTCTTCGGCTTCCCGGTGGGCCACCGCCGATGTCGCAAGGTTGGTGATGCGCCCGCGAAAAACGGCTTCCGCCTCTTCCAGGGGAACTACCCGGAGCGAGCCCTTGGCAATGAATTCCTGGCGGAGGGCACCGGCAAAAATGGCTCCCAAATCGGGTTCCGAGGTATTGTTCTCAAAAACGGGGATGGCGATGGCGCGCAGGCCGGGGCGAGGCCCCGGCCCTTCTCCCGAAAAGTGGTAACCGCAGGAGGCGGGAACGATCAGCAAGGTGAGCAGGAGGAGGTTCAGAACCGGCCGCTTCATCTTTGCTTAGCCGCTCTACACCACGATGTTGACAAGCTGTCCCGGCACGACGACGATCTTTCTGACCGTTTTGCCGCGAATGAAATCCTGCGTCCGAGAATCCTGTACGGCCGCCTGCTGGAGTTCCTCGTTGGTGGCACCCACCGGGACCATGATGCGGCTCCGCAGTTTGCCATTGACCTGCACCACGATGAGCATCTCTTCGGCCTGCAGGGCCGCCTCGTCCCACTTGGGCCAGGATGCCGCCGCGACGCTCCGGGTGTGCCCCAGGGCCTGCCAGAGTTCTTCGGCAATGTGGGGAACAATAGGTGCCAGGAGCAGGATCATATTTTCGATGCCGCTCCTCATCACCGCCCAGTAGGGACCTTCCCGCGAAGGTTGTTCCAGCAGCAGGTACATCTGGTTAACCAGCTCCATAACGGCCGCAATGGCGGTATTGAAGTGGAACCGGTCGCCGATGTCGTCGGTTACTTTCTTGATGGTCTGATGCGTTTTCCGGTTGAGTTCCAGCAGGGGTTTGGGCAGGTCCGCTCCCTCCGTCAGGCGCGGTGCGGCCACCAGCTCTGGCTGATGGTCGGCCACCAGCCGCCAGATGCGGGAGAGAAAGCGGGCGGCACCTTCCACGCCCTGGTCGCTCCACTCCAGGTCCTTTTCGGGAGGTGCGGCAAAGAGGCAGAAGAGCCTAACGGTATCGGCGCCATAGGTCTCAATCATCTCATCCGGGTCCACCACATTGCCCTTGGATTTGCTCATTTTGGCGCCGTCTTTGATCACCATGCCCTGGGTCAGGAGGTTCAGGAAGGGTTCATCGACCTCGAGATATCCCAGGTCGCGCAGCACCTTGGTGAAGAAGCGGGCGTAGAGCAGGTGCAGGACGGCATGTTCGATCCCGCCGATGTATTGATCGACCGGCAGCCAGTAGCCCACCTTCCCGTGATCGAGAGGGGTTTCCCGGGACGTGGCGCAGGCGAACCGGGCAAAATACCAGGACGATTCCACGAAGGTGTCCATGGTGTCGGTTTCACGCCGCCCTGGACCGCCGCATTGGGGGCAGGTGGCCCTCACAAACGGTTCATGGACCGGAAGCGGTGAGGCGCCGTTGGGGAGCAGCTCCACTTCGGTGGGCAGGATCACGGGCAGGTCCTTTTCCGGAACCGGGACCACGCCGCACCGCTCGCAGTAGATGATGGGAATCGGCGCCCCCCAATAGCGCTGGCGGGAGATTCCCCAGTCGCGGAGACGGTATTGTACGGTCATCTCGCCCAGATTCTGCGACGTCAGGCTCTGGGTGATGGCTTCCCGCGCCTGGGCCGAGGTCATCCCATCGAAGACCCCGGAATTACACAGCACCCCGTCTTCCTCGAAGGCGGCGGTGAGTTGCGCCGCGGTGGGCGGAGGTGCGCTCCCTTCCGGTTTGATGACCACCTGGATGGGCAACCGGTACTTGGTGGCGAATTCGAAATCGCGCTGGTCGTGAGCCGGGACGGCCATGACCGCGCCGGTGCCGTATTCCATGAGGACGAAGTTCGCCACGTAGATCGGCATCTTGGCCCGGGTCACCGGATTGATACAATAGCTGCCGGTAAAAACCCCTTCCTTTTCGAGCAGTTCGGTCTCCCGGTCGCTCCGCTTCGCCTGTTTTGTTTTCTCGACAAAGCTCAGCACTGCCGCTTCCTGGGATGTGCCGCGGCAGAGCACTGGCGCCATGGGGTGTTCGGGGGCGAGACTCATGAAGGTTGCCCCGCAGAGAGTATCGGCCCGCGTTGTGAAAACCGTGATCTCACCGTCGCCCGAGGCCAGGGGAAACACCAGACGGCTGCCGAAGCTCTTGCCGATCCAGTTCCGCTGCATGGTCAGGACCCGTTCGGGCCAGCCCGGGAGCTTGTCGGTGTAGTCGAGCAGTTCCTCCACATAGGCAGTGATACGGAAGAACCACTGGTCCATCTCCTTTTGCACGACCGGCTGGTCGCAGCGCCAGCAGGCGCCGCCTTCAACCTGCTCGTTGGCCAGCACCGTATGACAGGAGTCACACCAGTTGACGTAGGCGCTGCGCCGGTACGCCAGATCGCGTTCATACATTTTCAGAAAGAATGACTGTTCCCAGCGGTAATAGGAGACGTCGCAGGTGGCCAGCTCGCGCGACCAGTCGTAGGAAAACCCGAGCTTCTTGAGCTGGGTGCGCATGTAGTCGATATTGTCGTAGGTCCAGCGGGCCGGGTGGATGTTTGCCTTGATGGCGGCATTTTCGGCGGGCATGCCGAAGGCGTCCCAACCCATGGGGTGCAGGACGTTATAGCCCCGCATCATGAGAAAGCGGGCGACGACATCACCGATGGAGTAATTGCGTACATGTCCCATATGGATGCGGCCGGAAGGATAGGGGAACATCTCGAGCAGATAGTACTTCTTTCGGGAAGAATCCTCGCTCACCGCGAACCGCTTTTCCCGTTCCCAGCAGTCCTGCCATTTCTTTTCAATAGTCCTGGGTGCGTATCGAGCGTCCATAGAACTCCTCAAGCTTGCAGCACGGATGGAGTAAGGGGCCGTCCATAAATAAATGTTAGGGTTTAGTATCCACAACTGGGGAAATCGTATAATTCCATTCGCCGTGGAATGTATGTCTGACGATGTTAAGTTGGGCCATGACCTTATCCGGTATTTTGATTCCTTTAGGATATTGGCTGGTATCCAGTTGGCAATGCACCTCAAGTCCCGTGCTGGTCTTTGTCGAGCCGATGAGCCCGACGATGGTCTGATAGTCGGTGAGAGGTCGTCCCCGCCAATTCATCGAGATAAAGGAAAACAGGCGGTGCTCAATCTTGTTCCATTTGCTGGTTCCAGGCGGAAGATGAGAAACTGTGATAGCCAGGCCAGTCTCATTCGCCAGTTGCTGGAGTTCGGTTTTCCACAGACGAACTCTCGCGCCGTTACTTCCTCCAGAGTCAGCAGTGATAAGGAGCTTTTTAGCGCGGGGATATCTGTCTTGTCCCATCATGGACCACCATCGCCTAATGCTCTCGACCGCAAAAGCAGCTGTGTCATGGTCAATCCCGACACTCACCCACCCCGAATTGTCGGCCAAGTCGTAGACACCGTAAGGCGCCACCTTTCCATCCTCGGTCGGAAAATCATGGACATTCACCGTCTCTGGGCTGCCTTGGGGATTCCACTCCCGCCCATTGTTCTTGAATGCTCCAACAAGTTCCTTCTTTTTGGTATCCACCGAGATGGCGGGCTCTCCTTCAGCAATAAAGCTCTTTGTCGTCTCACTGATATGTTCAAATTGTTCGTTTCGGTCCGGATGGTTGGCACCTTCTTTGTTCTTTCGGTTGACCTGAAGACTATAACCCATCGAGTGAAGCAGATTGGCGACCGATTGTGGGCAAATCTTGTGGCCTATCTCACGCAACGAGTCAGCCAGCTTCCGTACGCTCTTGCAGGTCCAACGCAAGGGAGATTCCGGGTCTCCTCGCGTGACAGGATCAATCAAACGGTCCAAGTCATCCTTGATGGACGGATTCTTGGCAACCAAGGTAGGGGCTCCAGCACCTGGGCGTCTGATTCCATTTGGTCGAAGCTCTTGCGGGGGGTTGTCCAGTTCTCGAATCCCCTGCAAAATAGCTCGATGAGATACGCCTGTGGCCTTGGCAATCAAGGAAATGGAGCCAGGGCCCGCGGCCTTGGCCTCGGCTGCAGCCCACAAGCGCCGCGTTCGTTCATTGAATGTGGGTTTGAGCATCTCATAGCGTTTACGGATTTCTGGTTCTTGCATGGCAAGCCGCGCTGCGCGATCTTTTTTCATTCTCATGGGGCACCTCCATGATTAGTGGTCCCCAGAGTAATTATCAACATTTAGAGGAAATGTCCCGAACTATTTACGTCCGGTGTAAAACGGGTGCATGCCAGTCAGCAAGGCCTATTTGTCGAATGCTTATTTTTGGACGGTTCCTAAGACCGGCAGCATCCTGGCCCCGAGCGGGAAGACCCTTCCCATTCGAGGTGTTGTCAGGAAGCCAGCCGTTTGTATCACATGCTACCCGCTTTCGCAACCGCAAGGCCGATGGGCTTCAGCCGGAGGCTGTTTCATGGGCGGGAGAACCCGCCAACATCAGCCGATTGGCTTCAGGATTCGGGAGGCTGGTCCTGAGGCTGGGGCTTGTAGTGGTCGGGATAGAGTTTTCGGGCGCACTCGGGGCAGATGCCGTGGCTGAATTCCGCCCTGGAATGCTCCAGCAGATAAGCCTCCAGGCGAGTCCAGTAGCCTTTGTCGTCGCGGATGCTCTTGCACGAAGCGCAAATGGGCAGCAGCCCGCTCAGCTCGCGCACCTGCCCCAAGGCGTCCTGAAGCTCTTTGATGAGCCGCTCCCGCTCTTCCTCGGCGTGCTTGCGGGCGGTGATGTCGCGCACGATGACCAGCACTTCGTCTTCCCAGCTCACCACGATGCGGGCCTCATGGAACCGAAGCTGCTTGTCAACCGGGAGACGATACTCGAAGATCTGCGTCTTGTTGGTTTGAAAAGCCCGCTGCATGCAGGCCTCCATCTTTTGCGCCAGCTTTTCCGGAAGGATCTCGCGCACCTTCTTGCCCAAAATCCCGGCCATGGGGAACACGCGGGAGGCACCTTTGGCTCCCTTGAAATCGAGGTAGGTGCCGTCTTTGCCGATCCGCAGCATCAGGTCGGGGATGGCGTTCAATAGTGCCTGGTGCCTCGCTTCACTCCGTCGGAGCGCCTGTTCCGAGCGGCGCAGGGCCGCGGTGTAGCGGCGCACGAGAAGATAGAGCATAGCGGTGGTCGCCGCCAGGAAGATGAGCAGCTGAAGATGGTTCACCGCTCCCAGGGTGACAGTGTCAGTGACCCAGACGCTCGGGAGTTTCTCGACCAGCAGTAACCAGGCTGCCGCGACCAGGGCATAGGCGGCAACAATCCGAAAGGGTGTCAAACCCTCACCGGTGGGCAGTCTCAACTTCGGTGTCTTCTTCATGGTTCCCCGGGACTTTGAAGGGTAAAGGCTGCGAGCCGGTGATGGCACGGAGCGGCAGCGACGGCCGCCCGCCTGCCCCGATCATCCGCACTGGGCAATATGGAAGAACCGGGCCCGCCGGAAGAATATAATGCAAACGGCGGCGGTTTGAGGATAGGAATTTCACCTGCCTGGGAAAAATACTGGCACGAAGCGGTTGACGTTGCCAGCGTGGGGGGACAGCGGCTAGAGGAGGCGGTCCGCATTGATGGTGGGCAGCCCCAGGGCCCTGATCCGATGGACGGTCCTGGCAATGTCGTAGGGCACAAAACGCACCTCGAGGAGTCGCGCATCGCGGTCCCAGATGAGATACTTGGCATGATGGTCACCATCCCGCGGTTGCCCGACGCTGCCAGCGTTGATCAGGTATTTCCACCCGGCCTCGAGGGTGATGGGGCCCTCTCGCAGGCGAGCATGCCGGAGACGCCTGCCATCACATGCAATCAGCTGCAGGGCATGGGTATGGCCCACGAAGGCGAGTTCCTGGTCCACGCCGCGGAAAATCTGCAGCAACTCGCGCTCCGAAACCTCGAACAGATACCTGGTGGTCGAATCGGGGGGAACGCCGTGCACGAAGCGACACCCGTGCAGGATCAGGGTTGCCTCAAGCGTCCTGAGGCTGGTGAGGCTCAGGGGCGACAGCAGTTCGGAGTTGATTTCGAGGGATCTGCGGGCGGAATAGTTGAACCAGGAAAGGAAGGAGGGGTCGACCAGTCCCAGTTCGTGGTTACCCATGATGGAAAGTATGTTGCGTTGTCGAACGAGCTGCAGCACTTCCTCGGGGTCGGGTCCGTAGCCGATATTGTCACCTAGTGACACAATACGGTCTGCCTTTACCCGATCAATGTCGGCCAGCACCTCCTCGAAGGCTGCAAGATTGCTGTGAATGTCTGAGACAATGGCGATGCGCATGACTGTCATCCTTCCCCGACTGTGCTATCATAACGCCGACAGAGAAAGGAATCCAGGCCGTCCATGAAGCGTTCCGGCATCATCCCCGTTGTTCTGATCATGCTCCTGGGCTGGGGAGGCAACCCCCACGCGAGTCACTCGGAGACGCTGCCGCCATATCCGCTGGAGACCACCCGCGTGCAGCCGTCAGCCTTCGAGGCAGACCGGGCCGAGGCCCTGTTCTTCCATGCCCGCCGGGAAAACCCTAGGCTGGCATGGGATGCCTGTTTGTCACGAAGAGCCTTCAAACGAGCCAAGGAGATGGTGGAGGGAGGGTACTTCGCCCATCGGCATCCGCGGACGGGTGAAAACCCTGCCTGGGAAATGGTCGCTCGGTGTGGTCACTATCGCTATGCGGCGGAAAATCTGATCCTGGGTTACGAGGCTGCCGGAATCAGCCATCGTGCCCTGATGGGAAGCCCCACTCACCGCGCCAATATCATGAGCAGCCGGCACCACTTGGTCGGGGTGGGGTGCTATGAGCAGGTCTGTGTTCAACTCTTTGCAGGACGGTAATCGCTTGCGGCACTATCCGCCGGTCGCCGCTCCTCATCCCTCCTCTTCGGGACAGAGCCGTTCCATGAGGTCCTCCAGAATCCCGATGCAACCCAGGCAGGAGCCATCGTCACCGAGGATGGGTCCAAAATCCGCTTTCAGATTGGTGATCCGGCCCCCGGTGAGGGAAAGATACTGGCCTTCATAGCATCCGGGGTTTCCTGCCAGGCAGGTTGCCACGGCGGCTTTCATGCGCTTGTTTTTCAGGGAATTCAAGAGATTATACCCGATCAGCTTCTCCCTGGACGATCCCCAGATGCGGAGGATGGTATCGTTGCAGGCGGTAATGGTCCCCTTTTCATCGATGTGGATGATCCCGAGCGGGGAATTGTCGAAAATCATGCGATACTTTGCTTCGGATTCGCGCAGCTTCTTTTCCGCCTGCTTGCGCATGATGATATCTCGCACTGTGCCGATGGTACCCTTGTATTCGCCCTGGTCACCTAAAATCGGAGAAACCGACAGGATGACGGGAATTCTGCGGCCATCCCTGGCGAGCATTTCGGTTTCGCAGGAAGTCTTTTCTGCCAGCTTTGGAGGGTTCTCGTCCCGCTGGCGGACGGTTCTGGCCGCCGGAGCCAGCAAATCCTGCTCCCGCCGCCCGATCAATTCCTCCCTGGAATACCCGAGCATTTCGCAGAGCTGCTGGTTGGCGTAGACAATCACGCCGTTTTCGTCATAAACGCTCAATCCTTCATTCATCGTTTCCACCAGCATGCGGAAGAGCTGTTCGCTTTTGCGCAGCGATTCTTCAGCCGTTTTGCGCTCGGTGATATCGCGAATCGACTCGATAGCCCCGGTCAGCCGGCCCTGGGCATCATAGAGGGGCGAAGCTTTCCCCCAGAGGTGGGCCCCCTGCCCGCCGTAGACGAAGGGTGCGTAAGTCTCGGCATAGAGATCCTGTCCCTGCCGCTCCACCAAGTGATATCCCTCTTGCGAGCCGGCCTCACCGGTCATCACCAAATCGATCAGAATGGGTTTGGGTTCACCATAGAAAGGAACGGCGTAGAGATAGTCACCCTTGCCGAGAATCTCCTGCTTTGCCAGGCCGGTGATCTTCTCCATGGCGCGGTTCCAGGCGATCACCCGGCTGTTGGAATCGATCACAAAAGTGGCGTCGGGAAGAAACTCGATGATGGCCAGGGATTGCTGGTGTGGGAGCTGAACGGTTTGCTCGGCTTGTTCAACCGATGTTTCCGACTCGGCCAGTTCACGGCAGACTCGCAACAGCTCATCGATAAGATCGGTTTGGGAGGCATACGCTTTCTTCATGGTAGAACCCTCAAGTCGCAGGTAGCTCAGCTCGGAAATTCTCAACACGCGCCTTAAGATAAGGAAATCAACTCTGTCTTGTCGGTCCCTTGAGAGTCACTTCAAGTTGATGATAGGAAAGCCTAAATGAGGGCTCCTTGTCAAGCCGTTTAAAGCGCCTTTCTTATCGTTCCGGTTTTTTGGGGGCGTGCGACAGTTCTTCCATGAGTTCCTCCAGGTGGCGCACGCAGTGGCTGATCAGTTGACGGCCGCGAATCTTGTAGTAAGGGCAATGGCGGCAGTCGTACCGTTCATGCAGCATTTTGCGCACCAACTCGTCCCTGGCAATTTTCTTGCATGGATGATCCGTTTCGCTGGTAGTTTCGGTGGCCATGGTCTGCTCCTGAATTATCCAGGATAGACGTTCCCGGTTTCAAGGATGTACCAGCCCTGCGGTGTCTTTCCCAATAGCAGGTTGACGATCCAGCCCTCTCGGCAGTGGTCGCTGATTTCCTGCGGCACCTTGACTTCAAGCGTACCGGAACTGCTCGTGCCGGAAAGTATCAGCGTTCCGGGCTGCACCTCCTCGACCGTGAAATAGTCATCCAGTTCATCGGTCCAGTGGCGGGGGGCGTAATGCTGCGCGAAGTTGTACAGGAGACGCGCCAGCCGTTCCGCCGCCGGCAGTTCTCGCGCCGCTTCAGCGGCCATCCGGTCCCCCCGGTCCGCGTCTTCTGTGCTGATATGGCCATGTTCCTCCAGCCAGTGGACCAGCTTGCGGATCACGGTCCCCGCAGCCTGCAGCAGGGCTTCCGAAGCCATCACCTTGCGGATCATGAAATAATTGAGGAAATTGTATAATGCGGGTAGGATCTTTTCCGGGCCAAAGATGGCGCAGAATTCAAGATCTTTCTGAAAATAGAGCCTCTCGTAGAGGGTGATTTCGGATGATCTGGCCAGGTCGTGATGTCCATACCCGTTCAGGCAATTTCGCAGAATGTCGATGATTTCTTCGTAGCGCTGGAAGGTCCTTGGTTTCAGGCGTTTTCGCTGGTCTTTGAGGAACCGTTCGAGAACTTCATCGATGTTCGGGCGCGCAATCGTCGGAAAAGGCAATACCTTTCTGGGGTCTTTCGTGGTGCTCAACAACTCGAGTCTCCGTTTCATCGGCAATGATCTCCCTGAAGAACCTCCCTGAAGTCCTTCGGTTTTCTCTTGCTGCCTGTCCCTTCCCCTATACCCGCTGGCCGCATTGCGGGCAGTAGGAAAAGGATGGTTCGAGGCGATAGCCGCACCGGGAACAGTGGCCTCGACCGTACGCGGGGGAGGGTGCCGGGGTACCCTGGTCGGGCGGAGAAACCGCACCGCAGCGATCACAGATCACCATCGGTTCCCCTCGTTTGACCGGAAAGAGCGGGATGAAGAAGAGACTCAGGTAGTGATCGACCCGCTTGAGCCGGCCCTGGGCCAGGCCACAGGACCGGCACAGGCGAGGTCTATCGTCGAGTGTGATGGTCCGGGGTTGGACCCCACCGATGAGAAAAAACATCGCACTTCCTTGTTTCCGCTCGATATTCTGGACGGTAAGCGCTTCCGGTGCCTGCCCGTCCGCCCTCAAATTCCTTTTAGCACAATAAACTGTGAAAGGCTATGCGGCAAACACGGGACCGGCCCTCCAGGTCACCGGGTGGCGGCCTTCAGCAGTGCCACGGCCTCGCTCATGCCGTCGCTGAGCGCGGGGTCGTCGAGGTGCTCTTCGATGAGCCGTTCAAAGGCCGAGCCCACTACCACGCCGTCGGCAAGAGCGCCGATGGCTCGCACCTGTTCCGGGTTTGAAATCCCAAAGCCGACGCAGATCGGTATCCCGCGGGAGCGGGAACGGAGCGGTGCGACCACCCGGGAGACCTCGTCGAGGTCGAGACCCCGGCTTCCGGTAACGCCGGTCATGGAGACCAGATAGAGGAATCCCGAGGCCTTGTCGGCAATCTCGGCCATTCGTTCACGGGGGGTCGTCGGGGCAACCAGCCTGATCAGGGCCAGCTCATTACCGCCCCATTGCGCCGTCATCTCCGCTGATTCTTCGGGCGGCAGATCGACCACCAGCACTCCATCCACTCCGGCTGCCAGCGCTTCCGTGTAAAACCGCCCCGGCCCGAAGTGGAGGATCGGGTTGTAATAACTGAACAGGACAATGGGAACCTCAGTGGTGCGGCGGAGTTCCCGGGCCATCTCGAGCGCTTTGGCCAGGTTCACCCCGGCGTTCAAAGCTCGCGCCGACGAGCGCTGTATCACGGGGCCGTCCGCCGTTGGGTCGGAAAACGGTACTCCCAGTTCCAGAATGTCCAGGCCGGCATGGCACATGGCCTTGATCAGGGCGGTGGAAATCGATATGGAGGGATCCCCGGCGGTCACGAAGCCGACCAGCGCCTTTTCGCCTTTTTTCTGCAAGGCATCGAATACATCGGTTATGCGGTTCATACTGTTGCCCCTTGTGACTCTATGACTCTGATTCCGGGCCCGTAGGCCGGGTGGATACGATTCCCAGGTCCTTATCGCCGCGTCCGGAAAGACAGACCAGGATGGCCTGCGCCGATGGCCGTCCCGCGGCCTCGAGGAGTGCCTGGGCCAAGGCGTGCGAACTCTCCAGGGCGGGAATGATCCCTTCTGCGGCACAGAGCGCATGGAAGGCTGCAACTGCCTGATCGTCCCGGATGGCTTCATAGCGCACCCGGCCGCAGTCCTTGAACAGGGCGTGTTCCGGACCTACCCCCGGATAATCGAGACCGGCCGAGATGGAATGTGCTTCCTGGATCTGGCCGTCGCCATCCTGCAATACGTATGATTTGGAGCCGTGAAGGACGCCCACCGCCCCGGCTCCGAGGGTGGCGGCGTGTTTTCCCGTGGCGATGCCCAGCCCGGCGGCCTCCACGCCGACCATGGCCACCTCGTCTTCCAGAAAGGGATAGAACAGCCCCATGGCATTGCTGCCGCCTCCCACACAGGCCACCAGCAGGTCCGGCAGCTGCCCTCGGGCTTTCAGGATCTGCCCTCGGGCCTCATCTCCGATCACCCGTTGAAAATTGCGTACCATCATGGGGTAGGGATGAGGGCCTGCCACCGACCCGATGATATAGAAGGTATCCCGCACGGCCGAAACCCAATAGCGGATGGCTTCGCTCATGGCATCCTTGAGGGTTCCGGTGCCGGTGGTGACGGGCACTACCTCTGCTCCCAGCAGCTGCATCCGCTGAACGTTGGCGGCCTGCCGCCGGATGTCCTCAGTTCCCATAAAGATCCGGCATTCCATTCCGAAAAGGGCCGCCACGGTCGCCGTTGCCACCCCATGCTGGCCGGCCCCGGTCTCGGCGATTACCTTCTGCTTTCCCATCCAGCGGGCCAGGAGTGCCTGCCCCAGGGTGTTGTTGATCTTGTGGGCGCCGGTGTGGGCGAGGTCCTCACGCTTCAGGTAGATGGCGGCCCCGCCGACCCGAGCGCTCAATCGGCCAGCATGGAAGAGCGGCGTCGGACGACCGGCATAATGCTGCAACAGCTCGCCGAGCTCCCGTTGAAACCGTTTCTGCCCGCTGATCCGCTGATAGGCCTCATCCAGTTCCAACAAAGCGGGCATGAGCGTTTCTGCCACATAGCGCCCGCCGTAGGGGCCGAAATGGCCTCCGGGATCGGGATAGGAGGTGAGTGCTGAATACTGGGCGATGGTTGCCGAAGGGGCGGTTGCGGTCATGAGAAGATCCTCCTTGGCTGCCGGGAGCAGGTTGTCGAGGCAACTGCTGCAAGCAGACGGTTCACTTTGTTGATATCCTTTCTCCCAGGCGCGAGTTCCACCCCCGAGCTCACATCGACGGCATCGGGCGAGGCTTCCTGAATAGCCTGGGAGACATTGTCCGGGTTGAGTCCTCCTGCCAGGATCACGGGTCTGTTCGCTGAAAGGTCGGCCGCAGCGCGCCAGTTCCAGACGAGCGCATTGCCGCCGGGAAGCGGCCCGCCGGCGCATTCGAGGAGATAGGCCGAGGCAGCGAAGGAATCGTACTGGTCGAAGTAAGGGGTGCCGTTGAGGAAGAGAGCCTTGATGACCTGAACGCCCCGCCTCTGAAGCTCCTCCACCAGTTGTGGAGATTCCCTGCCATGCAGCTGCACCGCCCGGAGCGCGCACCGGTCGATTTTGTCGAGGATCACTGCCAGAGGCTCGTTGACGAACACCCCGACCGGACAAATCGTGGGCGGCAGGTTCCTCACGATCTCTCCCGCCCGCTCATCGCTCACGTGCCGGGGACTGGATGGATAGAATACGCACCCGATGGCGTCCACGCCCAGTTCGGCACAGGCCACTGCTTCATCTACCCGGGTCAGCCCGCAGACCTTGACCTGCGGGGTGTTCGCGCTGCTGGTGAGGATGGTCATGGTTTTCCCCCTTGCCCTTCAACCCGGTTGCCCCAGGAGTCCCCGGAGATGCCTTGCAGGATCGGGGGCTCGCACCAGGCTTTCACCGATCAGGAAATTCCAGACCCCTGCCGCCATGAGCTCTTCCACTTGCGCCCGATGATGGATGCCACTTTCCGCGACCGCGACCTGCCCGTCTTCGAGCCGCCCGACCAGCTTCATCGAGCTCTGCAGATCCGTTTGAAAGGTAGTCAAATCGCGGTTGTTAATGCCGATCAGGGTAGCGCCGGCCACCGTTGCTGAAGCCAATTCCACTTCCGAGTGGACCTCGACCAGGGCGTCCAGGGACAGGTCCCGGCAGAGGCCGAGGATATCCCGCAGCATTTCCCCGGTGAGTGCCCGGACGATGAGCAGCACGGCATCCGCACCCATGGCCGCCGTTTCATAGAGCTGGTAGGGTGAGAGGATAAAATCCTTTCTCAGCACCGGCAGGCTGACGGCATTCCGCACGCGCTGCAAATCGTCAGGCCTCGCCTGGAAGAAAGAGCGTTCGGTGAGGACCGAAATGGCGGCCGCCCCGCCTCCTTCGTATGCCCGAGCGAGTTGCACCGGTTCGAGATCGGGCCGGATTGCCCCGCGCGAGGGCGAAGCTCGTTTGATTTCGGCGATGATATTGGCCCCGGCGGGGCCGGGAGCAGCGAGTGCGGCGAGCAAGGGGCGACGTTCTCGCCCCTCGCGGGCCGCCTTCAAGAGGGATCCTTCCGGGATTTCTCTTTGCGCCTGCGCCACTTCCTGCTGCTTCCTGGCGATAATCTGACTCAAAAAATCCACTGCCATTGTTCCTTCACTTGACCTGAATCGGTCTCCTATTACTACCTGTCACTCGTCAGTTTCCCATGGAACGCCGCGCTAGCCGTGGTCATTGGTGAAGCGGATCAGGGCTTCGAGTTTTGCCGCCGCCGTGCCTTCATCAAGGGCCGACTCAGCGGCCCGAATCGCCTCGGGAAAATCCTCGGCGACCCCGGCCGCGATGAGAGCGGCAGCGGCGTTCACCACCGTGATATCGCGTTTTGGGCCCTTTTGGCCGCTGAGAATCCCCCGGGTGATGGCCGCGTTAACCGAAGCCTCGCCACCGGCGATCTCTTCACGCCGGGCCTGCCGTCCCAGGAGTTGCTGCGGTGTGAGATCATAGGTGCGGATGGTGCCGTCCTTGAGTTCGGTGACCCGCGTGGGAGCGCAGACCGAGATTTCGTCGAGCCCGTCATGCCCGTGAACCACCAGGGCGCGCCGCGTGCCAAGGAGTCGCAGGGCCTGCGCAAACATCTCGGTGAGCTCGGGAGCATAAACCCCGAGCAGCTGACAGTTGGCACCCGCCGGGTTGGTGAGGGGGCCCAGCATGTTGAAGATGGACCGGATGCCAAGATCCCGCCGGGGTTTGGCCGCGTGCCGCATCGCCCCGTGGTAGAGGGGGGCGAAGAGAAAACCGATGCCGATCTCACCGATGGCTTCCTCGACGATTTCCGGCACCACCTCGAGTCTTACCCCCAGTGCTTCCAGCAGATCAGCACTGCCGCATTGGCTGGAAACCGAGCGGTTTCCGTGCTTGGCGACGGTGACCCCGCAGCCGGCGACCACAAAGGCTGCAGTGGTGGAAATGTTGAAAGTCCCGGCGCGATCCCCGCCGGTGCCGCAGGTATCTACCACGGTCTGGGCGGTGACTTGGACGCGGGTGGCTTTGCGCCGCATGGCGCGAGCCGCACCCGCCAGTTCGGCAAAGGTCTCCCCCTTGGTGGCGAGAGCCGCCATGACGCCCCCGATCTGAGCCTCGCTGGCTGATCCCGACATGATTTCCGTCATTACCTCGGCCATTTCCGATTCATTGAGATCCTGTCTTTGAACCATCTTCTTGAGACTTTCCTGAATCATGCTCGCTTCCTTTCTTGGCTGTTGGCTGTTGGCTCTTAGCTTATGGCCTACGGTTGGGACCGGCCGGATCTGGTACGGTCGAGAAAGTTTCTTAACAGCCGCTTGCCAACGGGCGTCATGATTGACTCAGGATGGAACTGAATCCCTTCCGTCATATGCTCCCGGTGACGAATCCCCATGATTTCCCCGTCTTCCGCTTCCGCGGTAATGGTCAGGCATGGCGGCAGATGCTCCCGCGAGACGGCCAGGGAATGGTAGCGCATGGCCTGAAAGGGGCTTTGAATGCCACGGTAGAGGGATTCCCCGTCGGCGTTAACCGTCGAAACCTTGCCGTGCATGAGCTGCCTGGCGCCGATCACTTTGCCGCCGAAAGCCACGGCAATGGCCTGGTGGCCCAGACAGACCCCCAGCAGGGGGATCTTCCCGGAAAAGGCCTGAATGGCTTCGATGCAGATCCCGGCGTCCTCCGGTCGGCATGGGCCGGGTGAGATCACCAGGCCTTTGGGGTTCCTCTTCCGGATGTCACCCAATGAAAGCCGGTCGTTGCGGACGACGTCGACTTCAGCGCCGAGCATCAGCAGATACTGCACCAGGTTGTAGGTGAATGAATCGTAGTTATCGATCATCAGGATCATGTCATTCTTCCTCCCTCAAACTGAATAATGAAGACGGAACTACCGGGCTGGCCGTTCTCTGTCTCGGAACACCCCCTTACCCCGTCACGCCCTATGCCTTGCCCCTCACTCTCGTACCCCCTTGCTCGCCCGGTGTACGAGCTCCAGGGCCTTCTGCATCGCCCTGGCCTTGTTGACGGTTTCCACCCGTTCTCGCTCCGGATCCGAATCGGCCACGATACCGGCACCGGCGCGCACCGTGAGCGTCCCATTCTGGATGGTAGCAGTGCGAATGGTAATGGCCAGGTCCATATTGCCGGTGAAAGAAATGTAGCCGATGGCTCCACCGTAAGGGCCGCGAGGCTCTGCTTCGAGTTCGGCGATGATTTCCATAGCCCGGATCTTCGGGGCACCGCTGAGCGTTCCGGCCGGGAAAGTGGCCCGCAGCAGGTCGAAGGCATCGCAGTCGGCGCGCAGGTCACATGAAATGTTGGAAACCAGGTGCATCACGTGGGAAAACCGATCGACAACCATGAGGTCGGTTACCTGAACGGTGCCGATTTCCGCCACCCGGCCGAGGTCATTGCGCCCGAGATCGACCAGCATCAGGTGTTCAGCGCGTTCCTTGGGATCCTGGAGCAGTTCATCGGCCAGCTGACGATCCTGCTGTTCGGTCCTGCCGCGTGGCTTGGTGCCGGCGATGGGCCGCAGGGTAGCCACCCCGGAATCCAGGCGGACCATGGTTTCCGGTGAGGAACCGATCAGGACGGTATCATCGAGATGCATGAAATAGAGGTAGGGAGAGGGATTGATATAGCGCTGGACGCGATACAGCCACCAGGGATTCGGGGGCGGCGAACAGCCGAAGGGCTGGGAAATGACCGCCTGGATGATATCGCCGGCGGTAATGTATTCCTTGATCCGGGAAACCTGAGCGCGGAAGGCGTCAGGAGCCACCCGCGGGGTCAGCTCGAAGGGCCCCTCAGGGAAGATGGGAGGCTCGCTCAAAGGGTGTGCCAGCAGCGCGCGCATGTCCGCGACGGAACGGAGCGCCTCGTCGTAGGCTTCCTTGGGGTCCCTGCCGTCGAGGAAGGCATAGGCCACCAGGGTCAGGGTGTGTTTGATATTGTCGAAGATGAAGAGGCGGTCCGGGATGATGAAATGGGCGAGCGGCAGGTGCTCGGGATAGGCATTGGGGATTGCTTCAAAAAACGAGACGAATTCATAGGCGAAATACCCTACCATCCCTCCCCAGAAGCGGGGCAGGCCGGGGATTGAAACCGGGCGATAGCCGGCCATCAGGGCGCGGAGAACCGATAGCGGATCGCCCTCGTGCGGGATCTGCCGAAGTGGTCCGGCGTTCTCCACCTCAACCCGGTCGCGATAGACCCGAATGCTCTGGTGGGCCGACGCTCCCAGAAAACTGTACCGGCCCCAGCGCTCCCCCCCCTCGACGCTTTCAAGCAGGAACACCGGTCCATGGTTGGCATAGACCTTGGCCAAGGCCGACAAAGGGGTCTCGGTATCGGCCAGGATGTCCATGCAGACCGGGATGACATTGCTGCGGTCGGCCAAGGCGATGAATTCCGTTCTGTCCGGGAAAATCTTCAATTGCATGAGCGCTGCCTCTCTTCCCTGCGGCAAATCCGGCAGAGGGCCGGGTGCCGGTTCGGTTCAGGACGTGATGGTCTCAAAAATCGGTCCAATCTGTCGGCAGAGATCCTCGAACTGCGCCGGGTAGAGCGACTGGGCGCCGTCGCTCAGGGCCGTCTCCGGGGCGTGGTGCACCTCGACCATGAGGCCATGAGCGCCGACTGCCACGGCGGCGCGGCTGAGGGGGATGACCTGGCCGCGCCGCCCGGCAGCATGGCTGGGATCGACGATAATCGGCAGGTGGCTTTCCTTCTGGACCACCGGAATCGAGGAGAGGTCCAGGGTATTGCGGCTGTGATGGGCGAAGGTTCGGACTCCCCGTTCGCACAGGATGACCTTGGCATTGCCGCCTTCCATGATGTATTCGGCGGCCATGAGCCATTCTTCGACGGTGGCCGACATGCCGCGTTTGAGCAGGATCGGTTTGGTGGCTCGCCCCGCCCGCCTGAGCAGGCTGAAGTTCTGCATGTTGCGAGCCCCGATCTGAATGACGTCGGCGTATTCCTCGATGAGGTCGAATACTTCGTGGTCAATGGCTTCGGTCACCACCGGCATGCCGGTTTCCGTCCGCACCCGGGCCAGGATCTGGAGACCTTCCTCGCCGAGACCCTGAAAGGCGTAAGGCGATGTCCTGGGCTTGAAGGCGCCGCCCCGGAAGAGCTCGGCCCCGGCGCGCTTCACATGTTTGGCGATGGTCAATGCCTGCCCTTCGCTTTCGATGGCGCAGGGGCCGGCGATGATCGTGAGATGACCGTTACCGATCGCCACCGACCCCACCTGGATCACCGTATCGTCGGGCTGCGATTCGCGGCTGACCAGCTTGTACGGATGAGTCACCGGAATGGCCTCTTTCACCCCGGCCATGCTCAGGAAGAGGTTGGGTTCGACGGGACCATGATTGTGCAGCACGCAAATGGCGACCCGGTGGCCTCCCGGAATCGGGCGGGCGGTACAGCCACGAGCCTCGATGACCGCCACTACCGCGTCTATCTCCGTCTGTGTGGCCTTCTGATCCATGACTACCAGCATGATGGGGACTCCTTTGTTGAATGGTCTGAGACAAGGACAAAAAAAGGGGATTGCAGGAATTTCCCACAGTCCCCTTTGAAAAAACGAAGGACCGTGAGCCGGTGGGCCCACGGTCCCTGATTATCGCGATTGCTGATGGCTCAATCAGGCAGAACTACGTTGGCACACCCTCCCTGCCAGCTTTCCACCACCAGCACCAAAAACCAAAAGATTGTGACGGCTTGTTAAACACTCATTGCCTCCTGTTGATCGATTCCGTACGCTTCATACCCAGACGAGGAGGCTTTGTCAAGAGCTTTGTGATGAGTTCCTGTGGCTTTCCTCTTCCTTGAGGATCGCGACAGATTCCTGTACCATCGACAGCCGTGTGGAGGTTTGCAGAAGGTGCGCTGCAGCCGGAGAAAAGAGACCAACCCGACCGTGTCTCGGGTGACGAAGAATAGGGAAGGTTAACAATCATGTGGACAACCTCTTGCCTTGCGGAGTTCATCTCGTCTTTACGGGCGCAGGACGTAACGCCAGCTGCCCGGAAAATGGCCAAGCACTGTCTCCTGGATCTTGCCGGAGCTGCTTTGGCGGGGTTCAAGACCGGTGCCGCGACCTCCCTGAGGAAGGCTGGGTGTGGGCTCCTGGGGCCCGGCCTGGCTACGCTCTGGTTCGATGGGCGGCAGTTTCCGGCACCAGCGGCGGCGATGATGAACAGTGCGGCGGCGAGCGCCCTGGATGTGGACGACGGCCACCGGGCAGCGGGAGGGCATCCTGGGGCATCCATCATTCCGGCCGCCCTGGCCGTTGCCGGGGAAGTCGGGGCCGATGCGCCGGAAGTGCTGACCGCCATCGTGGTCGGTTATGAGGTTGGGGTCAGGATTGCCGCGGCCCGTGATTTTACTGCCCTCGATACGCTGTCGACCGGCCGCTGGTGCGCCTACGGAGCAGCCGCGGCGGGGGGCTTTTTGCGACAGCTACCCCCCGAAACGCTGGCTCAGGCCCTGGCCGTTGCCGGGGTTCAGGCGCCCGGCCTGTCCGCAGCCGGCTACAGCTCGGTGATGGGCAACCATGTGAAGGAAGGCATCCCGTGGTCCACCTTCGGTGGCCTGTTCGCCCTCTCTCTCGCCGAACAGGGCTTTACCGGTCCAACCGATATCCTCGATCATCCGTCCTACTACGACCGGGAAAGGATTCGGGATGGCCTGGGTTCCGGGTTTGCCATCGAGTCGGTCTACTTCAAGCGCTATTCCTGCTGCCGCTGGAGCCACAGTGCCCTGGATGCGCTCGCGGCTATCGTGGAAGAACAGCAGCTCGAACCCGACAGCATTCACAAGATTGAGGTCCACACTTTCAGCCGTGCGCTGCGGCTCAATAATGCCGTTGCCCCCGATTCCCTGGAAGCGGCGCAATACAGCATCCCGTTTTCCCTGGCGGTGGCGGCCGTCCTCGGTCGTCAGGCGCTCCTGCCCATGCCGTCCCAGTGCCTCGGCCGTCCCGACCTGGTTGCTCTCGCCCGCAAAGTCGAGCTCCAGGTAGATTCGGATCTGGACCGGATGTTTCCCGTCAAGGCGCCGGCACGGGTGATCGTAAAAAGCGGAGGCACGCAGTATGAAAGGCTCGTGGTGGATGCCCTCGGCGACCCTGCCAATCCGCTGAGCGTTCCCGCCCTCCAGTCCAAATTCCGCACTCTCTCCGGCGGCCTCCTGTCGCCTGCCGATCAGGATGCCATGATTGCTGCCATCGACCATCTCGAACAGGGAGGGTATCGCCGCTTGCTCGATCTTCTCAGCACGCCGGGAACGCCCTGAATCCGTCTGATTGAGCATCGCTTCCGGCTCAGGCGGCAGATAGGCCGGCCACCTCGGGTTTGAGCAGAAGCCCGCGGTGGGTTGGGTTGGGCGAACTTGACACGCGGCGGCCTAACCCACTGCCTTCTCCAGATAACGATAAGATTCGGTCAGTTTTCCTCGGTGCAGAATGGCCGCTCGCTTAATGGGTTCGGGAAGAGCCCAGTCGGCAAAGCCCTTGCCAGGGTCAGCGGCAGCAACAGCGGGCAGAAACGAGAGGAGGGTATCGCCGAAGGACTCTGAGGCGTCCGCCGGGAATTCGGTCGGCAGGATGTCCACCGCCATGATGACCGGTCCATTCAGGTTGCCGTATCCGTCCTCGAGGGTGTCGCTGGTGGTATCGTAAACGTAGCAGGGCTGATCCGGGAGGGTCGATTTGCGGGTCACGGCGATGCCGCCCTCGATATCGCAGGTGATATCGCCGATTACCCGCAGAACGGGGCGCTTCCCGCCCCCGTAGAGCTTCTTTATGTCGTCGACGGTCACCAGCACGGGATAGCGTTTCTCCCAGTAGATGCCGTTGATCAGCACTGTCAGATAGGGAAGATATTGAGCGAAGGCGGCCCGGTATGCTTCCGGATGCTGCCAGTAATGTTCCACCGAAAAGGTCGTCGCGCCGTCGATGGGGGCAACGGTGTCCTTTTCCTGGAAGACCACCTTGTAGAGAGTATTCGAGGAGCGAGCATGAGATGCGAGGGAAAGCAGCATCGCGGGCTGAAGTTCGGTGACCGGCAGGCAATCGAGCATTTCCTGGGCGCCCTGGGAAACGTTGCCATAGCCCAGGAAACCGATGACCAGCGGTGAGAGGGAAGCTGGCAGGCCTTCCTCGCGAATGGCCTGGCCAACGGCTTGCAGATGGGCTTTCGCGTCGGCGAGGTCGCGGTACTGGTAGGGTTGCTTGAGGTCGATAAAAGGGTTTCGGGCATCCTCCAGCCCTTCAGCCGCCAGTCGCCGACCCAGAGCGTGGAGCGATTCGAGCATGCCGGAGAGGCCCGCATGCCGGCCGAACAAAACCAGCCGCCTGCCCTGGTCGTCCAGAATGCGCTCGTAATCCACCAGCTGACAGCCCATTTGCATCATTCGTTTCAGCATCGGCATGTTGTAGGGCTGGCCCTTGGCGGTGTGAGAAAAGAAAAGATAGGTCTTTCCCTGTGCGAAGAACTCCTGTGGCATCTCCTTCACCCCCACCACCACCTCGCACGGAGAAAGGTCCTCCTGAACTCTGGCACCCGCCTGGCGGTAGGCTTCCTCCGAAAACACCCGGAGGGTCGATGGTTGCACGTACACATCCACTCCGGCCTGCACCAGCCGGGCAACGTGGGAAGGGGTTAGTGGGGCCCGCCGCTCCCACTCGTACTTGTCTTCTCGCCGGATGCCAATCGCGTTTGCCATGAAATTTCCTTTCTCCGAAAAGGGCTGCCTTCGGGGTGCTGAATGCCGAGTGCCGGCATGGTTTCCCGGTTGCATCTTACCACCCAAGAGGGTGCCAACGAACGGCAGACTATGTCAAGATGACCACCCGCCCGCTTTTTCAGCAGGATTAAAAGGGGCGCATGGCTGGAAGTCAAGAGCAATTGAGGTGGCCTTGGCATGGCGGCCGAGGTGGCGACGCTGGGTCAATTCGGGACCATGAACAAGGGACATCTGGATGGCAACGGGTGAAGGCCGCTGGCCCTTCGCCTTGAATGCCGCTGTTTCCGCTCAAGTCTCCTGTGCCAGGAAAGCCATGAGCTTTTCGGTAAAGAATGAGGCCTTCTCGATATTGGAGAGATGCAGGGCGCCCGGTATCACAACCAGTTCAGATCCTCGGATCCGATCGTGAATGGCTTCAGCGGCGCTCACCGGGGTGCCCGGATCCTTCTCCCCAACCATGATCAGGGTCGGCGTGGTCACCTGAGGGAGTTCCCGCAGGACATCGAACTGACTGATGGCCCCGCAGCATGCCACATAGCCGGGGACGGACGTTCGAAGGATCAAATTCCGTACCCGCTCGGTTATTGCGGGCTGAGCACGGCGAAAATCGTCACTGAGCCAGCGTTCCAGGGTCTCCTGAACGAGGGCCGTCATGCCGTGGGTTTCGGCAATCCGGATACGCTCCCGCCAGAGGGGCGCTGCCTCTGGCGGGACTCGGCCCGTGGTGTCGCAGAGAATCAGTTTTTCCAGTCGATGCGGATACTGAAGGGCCAAGATCTGTCCGATCATGCCTCCCATGGAGAGACCCACAAAATGGGTGCGTGGCACGGCCAGGTAATCGAGCACGCCGATCACCTCGGCACTCAAGGCTTCCATCGGGCATGGCCCTGGAGGGATGGAAGACTTGCCGTGTCCGCGGGTATCGAGGCATAGCACGCGATATGAACCTTTCATGGCAGCAACCTGGGCCTCCCACATAGCCAGGCTGGCGGCCAGGGAATGGCTGAAGGTGACCACCGGCGCTCCTTCCGGTCCATCCAGTTCGAAGTTGAGTTCCACATCATTGATGCGTGCCCGCATTTGCCTTCCTTTCTGCTTCGGGTAAAGTCCGTTCTACACCGCCTGGGCCGAACCAGCTGCTATGCCTTATCAAAAATGGCTGCAACGCCAAACCGGTGACCTCGTGCCGATTGAGATTCACTCCCAAGACTCGGCTATCATCTTCATTTTACCTAAGATAGCATAATCGTTATCGTTTCCAACACAAAACGCAACTCCTTCGGGGTCGTTCGGTGATCATGACAGCGGTCACCAGTACAGCGCGGCGAAAGTTCGGTACCCTCACACATGTTGCGTTTCGCTCCTCTCAACGCAACCTACCACCCTCGCGTCAGGGCCGATGCTCTCCGTTGCGTTGAATGAACATGAAACGCAACGGCAAAGGGAACAGCAAGACACCTGCCCTAAGCGGTTTTAAGACTTATGCCGCGCTGTACCAGCCTTCCGCCCTCATGGCTGGGTGCAATTGCACCCGGCTCATTTTCCGGCGCACCGTCAATTAACCATTCCTTCATAAGCATGAAGGTGTATATTAAAAAACCCGTCACGGATGGCTCGGATACCTGGGCCGGGGGCAATGCCGGTTAGTCATGGGGACGCATATGAGGAGTAGGTGATGAGAGAGGTGGTCATACTGGGTGCAGCACGCACCATCGGGGGACGATTTGGCGGTTCTTTCCGAGATGTGGCCGCCCCAGAACTGGGGGCAGCGGTTGTTCGGGAGGCGGTAGTCCGTTCCGGGATTACTCCGGAGACGATCGATCAGACCATTTTCGGAAATGCCTGGCAGGCTGGGGTGGGACCAAATGCAGCGCGGCTCTGCTCAGTAATGGGCGGGATTCCCGAAGATGTTCCCGGCGTGTCGGTCAACGTCCGCTGCGGATCGAGCCTTCAGGCTCTGATTTTCGGAACCCAGGCGATCAAAGCCGGTGATGCGGAGACCGTCCTGGTCGGAGGAACCGAAAATACCAGCCTCATCCCCTATGGACTGCCCCGCGCCCGATGGGGCTATAGGATGGGTGACGGGACCATTGTCGATCTGATGCACAGGGATGGGTTCCACTGCCTGCTCGGTGGCGGTCTCATGGGTGAGATCACCCAATGGTTGGCCACCGAACGAGGCATCACCAGGGAGGAGCAGGATAGTTTTGCGGCCGAGTCGCACAACAAAGCGGAAGCAGCGGTGAAGGCGGGAGAGTTCCTGGCGGAAATCGTCCCCATCCCGGTCAAAGGAAAAAAAGGCGATGTCGAACTCGTGAGGGAGGAAGAAATATTCCGCACCGCCGTTACGCCTCAATCTCTCAGCAACCTGAAGCCGGTCTTTGCCAAAGACGGGACCGTTACGGCGGGCAATTCCTGCGCTCTGTGCGATGCCGCGTCCGCGGTCGTGCTCATGGAACGCAGTCGGGCTGCTTCCTGCGGGCTGAAGCCGATGGCGCTGGTGCGAGGCTATTCATTCGTCGGGGTCGATCCCAGGAAGTTCGGGATTTCGCCGGTGAAAGCCATTCCCGCAGCCCTCAAAAAGGCCGGCCTCACTCTGGGCGATCTCGAACTGATTGAGCTCAATGAAGCATTCGCAGCCCAGTATCTTGCATGCGAGCGAGACCTTGGGCTGGATCGGTCGATCGTGAATGTGCACGGTGGAGCAATTGCGCTGGGGCATCCGGTGGCGGCGACGGGAACCAAGCTGCTCACCACCCTGCTCTATGCCATGGAGCAGCGGGATGTGACCCTCGGGGCAGTGAGTCTCTGCATTGGAGGCGGTAATGGGGTGGCTGCCGTAGTCGAGCGGCTCAACTGAATCTGGAATGGCAGGGTCCCTGTCTATAACGAGAACCAGGGGATTCGAAGAATAAGTGAGAAGCGATCAGAAAAGTCCTCATCCAGACTTTTCGAGGAGCAGGAGCAATCGGTTACGTCCCCCTGGGGGCACCCGCAGCCACCTGAAAATGGTTCAGGCTAAGTGAAAACCTGCAGCCCGCAACGCGCAACCCGTAACGCGTCACTTTTCTTGTCCACGCTCCGCACGAACCCAGGACGGCACCGATTTCTGCTCGGGCTCCCAGTAGACGCCCTTTTCCTTCCATAGCGCCTCCATCCCCTTAAGGCGTTCCGAAGTCCTGGCGCCATCGAGAAACGCGATCCCGGTCACCACGGCATTGAGCACGCTGAAGGCCGCGGCATAGGATTCAATAAACGAATCGATCCTATAGAAGGCGGGGAGGATATAATCCGAGCAGGCCGCAAGCGGAGAAAGGACCGAATCGGTCAGGCTGATTACCGTTGCCCCGGCCTCGTGAGCGGCTTGCGCAGCCTCCACGGTCAACCGTGTGTAGCGTGGAAAAGAGATGGCAAACAGTACGGAATCGGGCCCTAATAAGCTGATCTCACCCCATAGATCGTGGCTCCCAGGCACCATCAGATGTGGGGTGTGCCGTAGAAAAGCCATCGATATTGCCAGAAAATGCGCCAACGAGTGGGCGGACCGAAGGCCCAGGATATGCAGCTCCCGAGCATCCCTGAGGACCTTCACCACGGCAACGAAGGTTTCTTTCGGGAGAAGCTCGGCGGTTCGCGCAACATTGTTCAGATCGGCCTGCATGATGGAGCTCAGCACGTCCTCGACCGACGTGATCGTGCCGATGGTCCGTTCGATCCGGCTGACCGTGTCAAGTCGCTCCACGAGCTGATTGCGAAGGTGGTTCTTCATCTCGCGGAAGCTGTCGAAGCCGAGAACCGGCGCCAGCCGCACGACGGTGGAATCGGAGATCCCGAGCCGCCTGGCGACCTGGGCGGCGGTCATGAAGATCACCTCGTCCGCGTGGGTACAGAGGTAGTCCACCACTTTCTTCTGACTGAAAGTGAGAGGGGTGGGACCTTTTTGAAACAGGGCCTCGGGGCTGATCATTCCTGACTCCGGATTTTGCGGTAAGCTATGCTTTACTCCCGCATCATGCACCTATTTCTGCTGGTTCGAAAAGTTGCGGGTTGCGGGTTCACAGCCCCTTGGACCTTTTCATGTCTCTTCGGGTGTCCCGGGAAAGGTCATGAGCTATTGCTTTAAGGTTTCGGGGTCGATGGAAAACCACCCTGGGATAAACGCCTAGTACAGCGTGGCTAAAATGGTCATCCAATTAACTAAGCAGGCAAGAATTATAGGCTGGACAAGGGTTTGGTCTCCGTGTAGGGTCATTCTCCCGAAGACCCTAACATGGAGGATGACCGATCATGCCCGGACCTAAACCTGCTCCCATTGTGCTTTCGGAGAAACAGCGTGGTTTTCTCAACCGTGCACTCCGACGAGAGAAAAGCACGCAACAACAAGTCAGGCGTTGCAGCGTCGTGCTGCTTGCCGCCGACGACTGGGACAACTGCTCCATTGCCAGACGCTTGAATCTCACCCTTCAGACTGTCCGTCGGTGGCGCCTACGCTGGCAACAAATTAAGCCAGCCATGCTCACCGCGGAAGAAAACGGTGACGACAAGCAACTGCAGCAGTTGATGGCCGAAGCGCTCAGCGACGAAAAGCGCAGCGGCAGGCCAGCCACCTTCACCCCGGAGCAGATTTGCCAGATCGTGGCCATGGCCTGCGAAAAGCCGGAGGATTCGCAACGTCCCATCAGTCACTGGACACCCAGGGAGGTGGCCGATGAGGCCATCAATCGCGGCATCGTGCCCAGCATATCGCCCCGTACCGTGGGGCGCTTTTTTAAAAGATGCAGACCTTAAACCGCATCAATCCTATTATTGGTTGAATGCCAACTATGATGATCCCGAAACCTTCAACCAACAGATCAACGAAGTCTGTGATGTTTACGCCTTGGCTCCGAGTGCGCATAAAGACGGAGTCCATATTGTGAGCACCGACGAGATGACGGGCATCCAGGCCCTCGAACGCTTACACCCCGCGCTTGCCATGGAGCCAGGCAAGCCGGAACGGCCTGAATTCGAATACATACGGCACGGAACTCAAACCCTGATCGCCAATTTCGAAATCGCCACGGGCATGGTGATTACTCCCTCGGTCGGCCAAACACGTACCGAAGACGATTTTGTCGAACATATCAGGCGGACCATCCAAACCGACCCTCAGGCCCAGTGGATTTTCGTGATGGATCAACTCAATACCCATAAATCAGAGGCCTTGGTCCGGTTGGTTGACCAAGAGTGCCAACTGAACATTGACCTCGGGGTAAAGGGCAAATCGGGTGTCCTCAAATCCCTGGAAACCCGCGAGGCTTTCTTGAGGTGTCTGACGCATCGGGTTCGTTTCGTTTATACGCCCAAGCATGCTTCGTGGCTCAATCAAGTGGAGATCTGGTTCAGCATCTTGGTGCGAAAGCTCTTGCGCCGTGCAAGTTTTACCTCCATAGGTGAGCTGCGCAAGCGGATTCTCACTTTCATTGACTATTTCAACAAGACGATGGCAAAGCCTTTCAAGTGGACATACAAAGGTCGCCCTCTCGCCTGCTAATAAAGTGAGTGAGTACTTGCGCCGTGCTGTACTAGTACAGCTGGGCAAAAGTCCGTAACCGAATATCGGTGGGTACAGCCCACCCTTCCACCGGTCCGGGCAAAGTGCGACGTGGGCTCTGCTCACCTCAACCGGATGAGCACTTCTGCCATGTTTTACTAGAGCGTCGTCTGAACCGCCTCGATGGAGTCTCGCAGGATTTCCACCACTTCGTCCAGCTGACTCTCCGTAATGATGAAGGGAGGGGCAAGCAGGATATGGTCTCCGTTTATTCCATCCGCCCCGCCGCCACCGGGATAGCTGATGAGCCCTCTGGTGAACGCCTCCGCTGCTACCCTGGCGTTGATTTTCAGCGACGGCGCGAACGTCTCTTTGGTTTGCTTGTTCTTGACCAGCTCGATACCGGCAAAGAGGCCCAGCCCTCGGACGTCTCCCACCATCTCGAGGGAACAGAGGGTCTGCAGCCTCTGAAGGAGATACTCGCCCATTTTCCAAGAGCGCTCGACCAGTCGGTGCTTTTCGATGTAGGCAAGAACTGCCGCCCCGATGGCTGTCGAGAGCGGGTTCTGGGAATAGGTGTGGCCGTGGACGAACGCCCCGGACTCCTTTTTGACGGCTTCGTGGATTTCCTCCGCAACAATCACGGCGCCGAGCGGCGTGTAGCCGGAACTCAGACCCTTGGCGGCGACGATCAGGTCCGGTTGGACCTGCCAGTGATCCATGCAGAAATTGCGGCCGCAGCGCCCGCACCCCGTCATCACCTCGTCTGCAATGAGTTTGATGTCATAGTCATCGCAGATCTGCCTGATTCTGGACCAGTATCCCTCCTTGGGAACAAGGGCGCCCGCGGTGGCGCCGACCACCGGTTCGGCGATGAAGGCGGCAACGGCGTCCGGTCCTTCGTATTTAATGGTTCGCTCCAGTTGCTCCGCACACTCGAGGCCGCACTCGGCGGGTGACTGGCCGAATGGGCAGCGGTAACAGTAGCAGGGTTCGATATGGGGGGTATGCAGGAAGAGCGGCTGATAGTGGCGCCGCCTGCCGGTATGGCCGCCGAGTGCCAGAGCCCCGGTGGTGTTTCCGTGAAAGCTGGTCCAGCGCGAAATGACCTTGTTCTTGTCGGGTTTCCCCACCTCCCGCCAATACTGCCGCACGAGCTTCACGGCGGTCTCGACCGCTTCGGACCCGCCCGAAAGAAAATAGACCCGGTTCATGCGCTCATCAGAGATCAAACGGCAGATCCTTGCTGCGCACTCCAGGGCGGCTTCGCTCGTGAAATGGCTGCCGTGAGAAAAGGCAAGCCGATCCGCCTGTGCCAGCATTTGCTCGCGGATCTCGGGCACGCCGTGGCCGATCGAAACCACAGCCGCGCCTCCGGATCCGTCGAGGTAGCGCTTGCCGGCCTTATCCCAGAGGTAGACCCCTTCGCCCCGGTCGACTACGGGATAGGTCTTGAGCAGATTCCTGTAGAAAATATGATCGTCATGCGTTCCGGTGTTCATGAGCAGCTCCCTCTTTCTTTCCTGCAAGACGGTTCATGACCGCTGCCGGCAACAAGCGGTTCGTAGTGGCTCGAGCGGGCAGCCGGCTTTGGGAGACGCAGTTGCACGAGCGGGAGGTCAGGCGGCTTACCCGAGATTCAATTTATTCTTGACAGAAGCGTTTTGCAACAATAAAGATTGCACTAGTAACAATTGCAGCAGTTTTTGCTGCATACCACAGGAGAAGACGATGGGGAATGCCGGCAAAGTAATGGAGCTATCGAAAGCCGTTGAGCGTTACGTGCATGACGGGGCGCTGATTTCATTCGGCGGATTTTCCGCCACTCAGTGCCCGATGGCGGCAGTTCACGAGATCATCCGCCAGCGGGTCAGGAACCTCCACGCTACCTCATGCTCCAACGGTCAGGCGATTGATGAACTGATCGGCGGTGGCTGTGTTGCGCGGGTTGACATCGCCTATGGCGGTACCGGCAGGTTTGCTCCCACCTGCTTTCGTTTCCGACGATCTGCGGAAAAAGGGGAAATCGCCGTTGAAGACTACACGAACTACCAGATGACCTTGAGGTTCATGGCCGGGGCCATGGGTGTTCCTTTTCTTCCAACCTACACCTCCCTCGGAACGGATATCGTCAACAAGTGGGGCTACAGCGAAGAAGACCGGCGACAGGACCCGCGATTGCCTCCCAAAAAGCTTGTTCTCATGGACAATCCCTTCAACCGGACCGAGCAGGTGGATCGTCTGGTGCTCGTTCCCGCTCTGCAGCCGGACATCACCATTCTTCACGCGCAAAAAGCCGACAGCTGCGGCAACGTTCAGTTATTGGGGTTGCTCTACTCCGATGTCGAGCAGGCCAAGGCGTCAAAAAACGTTATGATTACCTGCGAGCAAATAGTGGAGACCGATGACCTGAGGAAAGATCCTGACCGAAACCAGATCCTCAGCTTCCAGGTGAGCGCTGTGGTTGAAGTGCCGTGGGGTGCCTATCCCACTGCCCTATATCGATACTATGACTATGATCCCTGGTTCCTGCGCGAGTTTTACCCACAGGTGGCCAAGGATGATGCGCAATGGCAGGGCTACGTTGCGACGTATATCCATGGGGTCAAGAATAGAGCGGAATTTCTCGAACTCATAGGCCGCGACAGGCTCGAGAGCCTGCGGGCGGATGAGGAAGTCGGCTACAATCCCCGTCTGGAGCGGAGGTGAGCAATGGCTGAGTACAGCCTGCAAGAGATGATGGCGATTACGGCGGCCCGGGGAGTCAGGAACTCCGACATTATTTTGTGCGGAACGGGAATAGCCACGCTCGCCGCGATTGCTGCCAAGAAGATAACGGCACCGGGAGTGTCGATCTTCTTCGAGACCGGTGCGGTGGACGTTCAGTTCAAGCAGATGCCGTTGAGCCTGGCCGATCCCCGTATCATGCACGGCGCCATCCGTTTGGCAGGGTTGGCCGAATCCTTTGCCATCATTCAGAATCGCACCACCGGCCGCAATATTTTGAGTATTCTCGGTGCTGCCCAGATCGACCCTTATGGCAATCTCAACTCTACTGCCATAGGAGATTTCAGGCGTCCCAAGGTTCGTTTCAGCGGCAGCGGGGGAGGCTGTGACATTGGCAGCCTGGCCGGCCGGTTTTGGATTTTCATGGAGCTGGGGATACGAAAGTTTGTGGAGAAGGTTGACTACCTGACCACGCCCGGTTTTCTGGATGGCCCCGGAGCACGGGAAAAGGCCGGTCTGCCGGGCGGGGGGCCGGAACGAGTGATAACCAATAAGGCCACTTTCCGCTTCGATGCCGAAAGCAGACAGATGTACCTTCACAGCTGTTATCCGGGCTTCACCCCGGCAGCCATCCAAGAGGAGGTGGGTTTTAAGATTGATTTGACCAGGGCGGTTGAAGAAGAACGGCCCACCGAACACGAGCTCAACATCCTCCGGACGCAGTGCGATCCCGACAAGATGGTGCTGAAGAGCTAAACAGCCGGGCAGACCATCGGGCTCAGCTGCTGGAGGTCTGCACTTGATTGCCGATACCCTGGGTTAAGAGTCTCCTTCTACCCTTCCACTGAAGCATGATCACCGTTGCCAGCAGGGCAAAGCCGACAAGATCCGTGTACAGGCCTGGTTTGATGAGCAGGAAGGCGATGGCATAGAGCAACAGGGTTTCGTACCAGGCGGTTTTCAGCAGCAGGCAGCGCTGTACCGCCGCCGCCAGGCAGGTCACCCCGAGAACGGCCGTGACCAGGGCCCACAAAATGCTGCCGATCCTGCCGATAAACAATAACTCATTGGCATAAACGAACATGAAGGGGATGATGAATCCCGCGATCCCGAGTTGAAATGCCGCCAGTCCCGTTTTCCATGGGTCGGAACCGGCGATCCCCGCACCGGCGTAGGCGGCCAGCGCCACCGGCGGGGTGATATCGGCGCGGGTGCCGAAATAGAGGATGAAAAGATGGGCGGCGATGGCGGCGACGCCCATCTGTACCAGCGCCGGCGCCACCAACGATGAGATGATGACATATTGAGCGGTGGTGGGCACCCCCATGCCAAGGAACAGGCACGCAATCATGGTGAACGGCAGAGCCAGAAAGAGATAGCCCATGGAGGCGTCGACGACCAGGGAGGAAAACTTGATCCCCAGGCCGGTCATGGTGATCGACCCGATGATGATGCCGGCCGCCGCACAGGCCGCGGCAACCTCTACGGCGCCAATGGCACCCTCGGCCAGCCCTTCGATGATCATCCGCAAGAAGTCTTTTACCGGCTCCCTTTGGTAGAGGCTCATCACGCAGGAGGTGAAAATCGTGGCCAGGATGGCCCAGAAGACTGCCCGTTCGGGAGAATAATCCTGCATCAGGAAGGCAATCAGCAGGAAGATCGAGAAGAGGTGGTGCCAGCCTTTGACGAAGGCCTCCCGGACCTTGGGGAGGTCACTGCGCGGCAACCCGCTCAAGCCGAGGGATACCGCTCGGAAATGTACCTGCATGAAGGTCGAGAAAAAGGCGAGCACGGCCGGGATGGCTGCCGCCACGCACACTTTGAAGTAGGAAATGCCTAGAAATTCCGCCATGATAAAAGCTGCTGCACCCATGATCGGCGGCATGATCTGGCCCATGGTGGAAGAGGAAGCCTCGACCCCGGCGGAAAAGTAGTCCGGGTATCCGGTCCGCTTCATCAGGGGAATGGTGAAGGAGCCGGTCGTCACCGTATTGGCCACGGAACTTCCTGAGATCATACCGAAAAAAGCGCTCGAGATGACAGCCGCCTTGGCCGGCCCTCCTCTGGTCCAGCCCGTCAGGGCAAAGGCCACATCGGTGAAAAACTGGCCCGCGCCGGTTTTGCGCAGTAGCGCCCCGTACAGGATGAAGAGCAGGATGAAATTAGCCGACACCGCGATGGGGACCCCAAAGATGCCATCCGTAGAAAGCGACAAGTAAGTGCTCAGACGCTTGATGGTGTAGCCGCGATGGCTCAGGACCTCCGGCAGATAAGGCCCAAAGAGTGCGTAGGCGATGAAGATGAGGGCGATAAGCGGTACGGACGGACCGGTGGAGCGGCGTGCTGCTTCCAGCACAATGATCACCAGCGCGGTGCCGAGGACGACGTCAACCGTCTGAAAAGCCCCGGCGCGATTCATGATGCTCGTCGAATTGAGAAAAATCCAGATGCAAATGCCCGCTGAGAACAGCATGAAAAGCCAGTCGATCACGGACATGCGTGTTCGGGGAGAGCGCTTGCTCGAACAGGGATAGAGGGCGAAGATCAGAATGGACATGAACAGCCAGTGGAGGGCCCGATGGTCGAGCGCGAAAAAAGGATGAAAATAGGCGTAGAGAAGATGGTAGCAGGAGGTCAGGACCGCAAGAAGAGTGATTACGGCGGACGGCATTCCCGTGAAATGGCGCTTCTTTTCGAACCTCTCCAGGACCTCCTGGGCGCGTTTTTCCTCAACCGTGGTTGCTTCGTCGGGCTGGTGGGGGCCGAGTTCGGCCGCCACCTGGTCTTTCGCTAATGGAGGGCTGCCGTTTGGTGATTGATTCGAATGCATATGGATTCCCTTCCCCTGGCGATGTTCAACAATGGCAAACGCTCCTGGTGAATCGTCAATACCTGGTTGGCGACTTCCCCCACTCGCAGCGGCACTTCCGGGAACACCCGGTGCAAACGAACCCGCGTCATGGAGTCAGCGATGGAAATGTCCGCGACGGCGGGATTGAACTCCAGCCCGGCGCCGTACCAGAGGTAAGCTTCTTCGATCAATACGATTTCTCCACTTTCGGTGATCCGGAAAAGATCGTGGACCGGCGTGTGATCGGACGAATGTCGGTAATCGATGGTGAAAGTGTCCCCGGCCTGCACCGGGTGTTCCCACAACACCTGGCCGCTGGCGTTGCTGACCACCTGCAGCATCATCCGACCAGGGTCGCCGCCGCGGACCTCGCCGGAAAGGATGACGAGGACCGCGGCGAATGCCCACCAACACCGTTTCGTGGAACGCCATGATGTCATTTCAGGACTCGGCAACGTTGTGCTGCTGCGGGTAAGCACCCTCGCTATGGCGCCCAGGGGGGTTCCCCGCGCTCGTCCACTCCTATTTAAGGGCGCCAGCTTCCTTGAAGTACTTGATGGCTCCCGGATGCAGGGCAATCGGGCTGTTAACGGCATTGGCCGGGGTGAACTGTTCAGCAATGGGATGGATGCTGGTCAGAGCATACTTGCCTTCCTTGATATTGCTAAAGATAGCCTTGACCACCTTGTAGGCAATATCCTCCTTCATGTTCTTGTTGGCAATGAGGATATTGGAATCCCCAAGACACAGAACATCATTGTTCATGCCGCTGTAGGTCTTGGCGGGAATCTTGGTCTTCAGGTAATAGGAGTGTTTTTTGATGATCTTGTCCGCCAGGTCTTCCGGCAGGGGGACAAGAACGATCTCGCGAGTGGAAGCCAGGTCCATGACCGCCGAAGCAGGATAGGCGAAATTGAAGAAGACCGCGTCCACTACGCCATCCTTGAGAGCCTGAACCGATTCAGTCTGCGACAGATTGGCGATCTTCAGGTCTTTTTCCAGGTTGAAACCGGCTTCCTGCAGGATGACGGTGGCCATGTTGGCACAACCGCTGCCGGGAACATCGATGGAAACCTTCTTGCCCTTCAAGTCGCTGATCGATTTGATCCCGCTGGCTGCGGTCGTCACGATGTGTTCCGGCGCGGGATACATCTGAAACAAGGCCACCAGGTCGAACTTCTTTTCAAAGGGTTTCTCTCCGTTCAGCGCAGCGTAGGCGATACTGCCCATGACCATGCCCATATCCGAATCACCGCTGCCCACCAGCCGGCAGTTCTCGACCGAAGCACCGGTGGACTCGGAGGCGCAGCGCAGATCCTCAACGGTTTTTTCGATCGCCACGGCCATCCCCCCGCCGAGAGGATAATAAACGCCGCCGGGGCTGCCCGATGCCAGTGTCAATAAGGTGCGGGTCTGGGCCGATGCTTGAGTGATCAGACCGACACAGAGCAGTAGAGCGATCGCAATGCCTATGATTCCCTTGTTTCTCATGTCACGTTCCTCCTTCTTTCCACGCCTCATCTCGTGGTTGCTCAGGAAACTGGCTGGACCATTAACTTCTCACCATGGCCATCGAACGTCATTCCCGCCGAACCGGGAATCCCGAGGGTGCGACAGCCGCTCCAGTTCACCCAGCGCCTGGCGGCAGAGCCGCCGAGCCAGGCAGCGCGATGGTGTGGCTGAAGTCCTCGACCCCTTCCGCTTCTCACCTCCTCTCTGTAGATGCCGAAAGCTCCGGTTAGGGTTATGGGTGCAACAGGGCTGACGGCCTTCCTCCCATCCCCGCCGAATGGCTTTGGAGTGGGCGCTGCCTTGAGATTTCGCTGTTTCAGAATGACTGTTCGCTGCGACGAAGAAAGCCAGAGGGACGGCAGTTGGAATCAGGCCGTCCTGCTGGCGGCGTTATTCATAGTAGATGTTTCGGCTCTGCCAGAATGTTTCGAGCTTGCTCAAGGTCTCCATGGTGGATTCTTTTCGATGTACCCCCAGGGCAGTGACGACGGCGTTGATCAGGCTCAGGGGAGCCGTAAAAGACTCGATAAATGAGTCCATCTTGCATCGGGCCGTCAGGAAACAGTCGGCATGCTGGGCGAGAGGCGAGGTGGGACTATCGGTGATGGCGAGTGTCCGCAATCCCCGCTCCTTGGCAAAGGCCAGCGCCTGGACGGTCTCGCGAGTGTATCGCGGAAAGCTTATCCCAACCACCACGTCGCCATGCTGCAGGCGAAAAAGACGATCCCACATGTTTCCAGTCTCCGGGCGCAGGGTCCAGACCTCACGCTGCAGAAACTCAAGGGCCACTCCCATGAACACAGCCAGGGAGCGGGCGCTGCGCAAGCCGATGATAAAGATCCGTTGCGCCGTGTTCAGCATTTGGACAAATCTGCTGAAATCGTCTCTGGATATCTGCTCCAGGGTGCCGCTGATATTCTCCATGTCCTGCTGCATCACCCTCGCAAGAATACCTTGTTCACTGGCATCGTGGTGCATGGTTCGCTGCAGGCGCGAGATGGTGGTCAGCTTGTCCCGGAAAAGGAGCCTGAGTTCCCGCTGAAATTCCGGAAACCCCCTGAACCCCAGCGCCTTGGAAAGCCTGACAACGGTTGCCAGGCTTACCTTGACGCGCGCGGATAGATCCTGGATGGTGAGAAAAACCGCTTCCTCGTCGTTGGCGAGGATATAGTCGAACAGCCGCCGTTCCGACGGCGTCAGATTCCTCGTTCGATTTTTGAGCAGTTGATCGTATGGCATATTGTGAAAAATATTTTTCACTATTATCTGGGTGTCGAAAATTATTACCAGCCAGCCGCGATTCCTGTCAAGCGGAATTTCATTGCCGAGGATGCTCTACGGAGGAAAGAGTGCCTCTGAAACAGATTGATGCAGGGTGAGCGGAGTGCAGTCCTGGAAGGTGAGGGGGCCAATACCCCCTCCCGGGTGAGAAGCGGGAGGGGATAGGATTTTCGTGGGTTCTACGAAGGAAGTTGCAGCATCCGGTCCAGGGCCAGCAGAGCGTCAGCCTTGATGTCGTCGGGCACGGTCACCTGATTGACCGTACCGAGATTCTCCAGGGTCCAGAGGAGGTTTTGCAGGTTGATCTGGAACATGCTCGGGCAGAGGGAGTGCTGCAGCGGCACGACGGTTCTGTCCCGGTATTCGAGGGCGAGCCGATGGATCAGGTTGGTCTCGGTGCCGATCACGATGGTGCTTCCGGGCGGGGCTTCTTTCACGTACTTGACGATAAATCCCGTGGAACCGGACGCATCGGCGAGCGCTACGACCTCCTGGGTGCATTCGGGATGGACCACGATCTTGGCGTTGGGATACTGTTCGCGGGCACGGCGGAGGTGCTTCTCTTGGAAGCGGGTGTGCACCTGGCAGAAGCCGTTCCAAAGGATGAGACGCGCCTGCTGGATGGTCTCGGGACGGTTTCCGCCCAGCGGCTGGTGCGGGTCCCAGAGGATCATCTCATCAGGTTTCAGGCCAATCCTGTTGCCCACATTACGGCCAAGGTGCTGATCGGGAAAGAAGAGGATCTTCTGACCGAGGGCAAACCCCCGGCGCACTGCGGCTTCACCATTGGATGAAGTGCAGACGAGCCCGCCATGGCGGCCGCAAAAGGCTTTAAGGTGAGCGTCAGAATTCATGTAGACAATGGGAATAACCGCATCGCTCCCGGCAAGGGGGAGGATTTCCTGCCAAGCCGTTTCCACCTCATGGACCTTGGCCATGTCGGCCATCGAACAGCCGGCTTCGAGATCGGGGATCTGCACGGTCTGGAGCGGTTGGGCCAGAATGGCCGCACTCTCGGCCATGAAATGGACGCCGCAGAACACAATGAAACGGGCTTCCCGGTTTGCCGCCGCCTTTTGGGAAAGGTCGAAGGAGTCCCCGCGAAAATCCCCCAGCTCGACAATTTCTTTGCGCTGATAGTGGTGGGTCAGAATCAGCATTTCGTTGCCAAGTTTATCCTTGAACTGACGAATACGCGCTGCCAGCTCTGCTGGATTGTCGGTTGTGGTCATCGTTTCTCCGGTCAGATATTGGTTTTAGCGTCGACAAAAGCAGCATATCCAATTTACCGGAAAAAGGTATACAAAAATTCCTGACACTTGCCAATCGGGAGGACTCTGGCGGACAGAGGCGGATGCGACCGGAGGCAGGCCCCAAGCCGCCTGCCTCCGGCGGGATCGGACCGGATCACGAGGAGCAGTAGTAAGGCGGTCCCATTTCATCGAAGGAGAAGTTCAGAAAGACGTGATGGCCATCGATGTCGAGAATGCGCAAATCGTCCGTCTGAGAGAGGTCGCCCAGGATGACGGAGTAATGAGTGCCGTACTTCTGTTTGACCTTTTCGACGGGCACCTCATAGGCGATGAATTTCTTCATGCCCCTGGCTTTCAGCTTCTCCGTCAGTCTGGGGTCGGTCAGTGATTCGAAGGTGGTGAGAATCAGGATGGGTCCCGTTCCCGTAAAAATGATTCCGGCTTTCATCTTAGGCTCCTTTCCCTGTTAGTGGTCCAAGCACTACGGCATACAGCCCGTAATCACACTTTCACAATCCAGGTTATCGTCAGGAGCAGCGTATGAAAGAAGCCCGGTTCCGCTGTCGCAAAACCTCGCAGGAAGCGCTAAATTCGCCCGTACGTTTGATCGTCCGCTTACTTTAAGTGTATGAGAAAATCGCACTTTGTCAAGCAGCGCCGAAAGGTTTGTCTGTTGTTCCCTCAGCAAAGAAAGCGCCGATTGCTGCCATGTCTTGGGCGAGGCGGCAGGGAGGAAGGCTCCGGAGAAAGGTCTGGCCGTAGCTCTTGGTACGGAGGCGGATATCAAAGATGGCAATGACCCCGCGGTCCAGGGAGGAGCGGATGAGTCGCCCGACACCCTGCTTGAGCTGGAGAATGGCGCGGGGCACCTGGTATTCGAAGAAGGCACTCCGGCCCTGGCTGGTCAGTTGCTCCATGCGGGAGGCAATGAGTGGATCGTCCGGCACTTCGAAGGGAAGCTTATCGATGAGCAGGCAGCTCAGGGCTTCTCCGGGAACATCGACGCCCTGCCAGAAGGAACTGGTAGCGAGGAGGATGGAATCGATCTGTTCCTTGAATTCGGCAAGCAGGATCCGCTTCGGTTTCTGCCCCTGAACCAGCAGCGGAAATGGCAGCCGGTCTTGGAGCTGGCGGTAGACTTCGTTCATGTTCCGATAGCTGGTGAAGAGGAGCAGGGCACGCCCACGGCTCCTGGTAAGGATTTCGACGGCCTCTCCTGCCAGCCGGGTGCAGAAGTCCGGATGCTGCGGTTCCGGGAAGATGGCGGGAAGATAGATCAGCGCCTGGTCTTCAAAGGAAAAAGGGGACGCCAGGAGCTTCTCACGCGCTTCCGGGGGAACTCCGAGAGTTTCCCGGATGAAGGCGAAAGAATTGCCAACGGAGAGGGTGGCGGAAGTGAAAACCGCAGCCGGGGTTTTGGAAAAGACCTCCTGCTCGAGGATGGCGCCGATCAGCGTCGGGGTACCATGCAGAAAGACCGCATGCTGGTTGATTTCGTACCAGTAGACCAGTGACGCATTGCGCTGGGCGACGATTTCCTTGAGGCCCGCGGCGGCTTCCAGGGCGCGGTTGAGGAGGAGTTCGGCGACCGGCTGCTGCTCGACGGCGGGGGAGAGGCGGGCTCGCAGCTGGTCGAGAGCGTCGATGGTGTGCCTGGCAGTGACTGAGAAGCCCTCCCCTACTTTGGCCGGGTCCAGCCGAAAGCGCCCGGGGGTTTGGTGGCGGCGGCGGAAATGGTGATGCAACTGGCGACTGAGGCCTTCGAGTTGCTTGCCGATGTTGCGAACGGCCTGGATGCCGCTCAAGTTCTTGAGTTCCTTCTGGCCATGTCGCTCCAGATCGCGGGCGAGGTCGGTGAGTCCGAGATTGCTGAACTGCAAGCCAAAATAGGGCCCGATGATGTCTTCCACCTGGTGTGCTTCATCGAATATCACGGCGTCATAGTGGGGGAGGACACCCGCTCCTTTCCGGCGCAGGGCGAGGTCGGCGAAAAAGAGGTGATGGTTCACCACCAGCAGATCGGCGCGAGCCGCTTCGGCCCGCATGCGATTGAGGAAGCAGCGGGGGTGTTCGTCACATTTCTGGCCCAGACACTGGTCCGTGTTGGAGCTCACTTCATTCCAAAACTGGAAGTGATCCGGGAGCCAGGGGATTTCCGAACGATCGCCGGTTTTAGTACGCGCCGCCCAGCTTTGAAAACGCCGAAAGGTCCTGGCCTCTTCCCGGTTCCAGAAGGTCGGCTGAAACGAGAAATCCTTAAACCGGCGCAGGCAGAGATAGTTCCTGCGGCCCTTGAGGCAGACAGCCCTCAAGCGGGGCGCGATCATCTCCTTCAGGATGGGAATATCGTGGTCCAGGATCTGGTCCTGGAGGGTCTTGGTGCCGGTCGAAACCACCACCTTCTTGCCGCTCAGGATGGCCGGAATGAGATAGGCCCAGGTCTTACCAGTGCCGGTCCCGGCTTCCACCAGCAACGGTTCCTGACTGGTCATGCAGGAGAAGACGGACTCAGCCATCTCCTGCTGCTGGGGACGGTATTCAAAGGAAGCGATTTTCTGGGCCAGGAGCCCTTCAGGTCCGAAGTAGCGTTGCATCGAGCGGCCTTTGGCGGATGGGGGAAGGCCTAGAAGAGGTCGGACTTGAAAAACGATTCCGAAGTCGATACGGGCATATAGGGTTTCTGTCCCATGTCCCCGTATTGACTGGTCCGGGAAGGGGGCGCTCCCGCAAAGGCGGCGTAGACCGCGCTGGGATCGTCGGCTGAGGCCACCGTCCCGCTGTCGGGATTGATTCGGGCAAAAACCACGCCCGAGGGGATGGGGAAGCTTTCCACGGGTTCATTCTTCAGCCACTCTTTCATAAAGTTCACCCAAATGGGGCAGGCCGCCCGGCCGCCGGTCTCACCCTTGCCGAGGGAGATGGTATGATCGTCGTAGCCGACCCACACACCGGTCAGCGTCGACGGGGTAAAGCCGATAAACCAGGCATCCTTCATCTCATTGGTGGTGCCCGTTTTGCCACCCGCCGGTCGTCCCAGCTCTTTGGCCCTCTGGCCCGTGCCCTCTTCGATGACTCCCTGCAGGAGATGATTCACAAGGTAGGCGGTTTGCGGCGATATGACACTCTCGCGGACCACCTGCCGATCTTCTACCACCCGGCCTTTGCGGTCGAGGATCTTTTCGACCAGATAGGGTTCCACCCGATCGCCCTGATTGACGAACGGCGAATAGGCTGTCAGGAGTTCTTCGAGGGTTACTCCGGAAGCCCCCAGAGCGAGGGCGAGGGTTGGCGAGAGGGGTGATTTGATCCCCAGCTGCCGGGCATAGCTGACGGCGTAATTGACCCCGATCTGGCTGAGCAGCTTCACCGTGACGACGTTGCGCGAGTGAATCAGGGCTTTGCGCAGCAGGATCGGGCCCCAGAATTGACGGTCATAGTTGGCTGGTTTCCAGGGGCCTCTGAGGCTACGGTCGTCGAGCACGATAGGAGAATCGATCAGGATGGACGCCTCGGAGAAGCCCTTATCCAGGGCTGCGGCGTAGATGACCGGTTTGAATGCCGAGCCGGGCTGCCGGATGGCCTGGGTACAGCGGTTGAACTGACTCTTTTCGAAGTCCCTGCCACCCACCATGCAAAGGACCCGGCCGGTTTCCGGGACCATGGCCATGATCGCGCCTTCCATCCCGGGATCCTGCTCCAGCACCGTCAGCCAGCTCTTATCGTCCTGGAGCTTGTCCAGCCGCACCCGGATGATATCGCCGACGCGAAACATTCGCGCGGCGCGCTTGTCGGAAACCTGCGTCCATTGCCATCCTGAGGGCGGCAGTCGGCCGGTACCGTTTCCAAACTGAAGCTGGCAGACTCTGCTCCTCTCATCGTAAGCGGTTACCAGCGCTGCCGCTACGGTTCCCTGCGTCAGTTCGCCGTTGCGGTCGGCCAGGATTTTCAGGGTATGCGGCCAGTCTTCCCGAGGCACGTTGAGGTGAATCCCACGATAGCGGCTGTGGCGCTTGTCGAGTTCTCGCAGGCCGCTGTCCAGGGCCTTTTGGCCTATTTCCTGAGCGCGGACGTCCATGGTGGTGTAGATTGAAAAACCTTCCTTGTAGAGACCATCCCGACCGTAGCGGGCTTCCACCTGCCGCCGGACTTCTTCGGTGAAGGAGTTGAGCGCCTTCAAGGTCCAGTGCTTGGGCTTGGTAAAATGGAGCGGCTCGGCGAGTGCCCTTTTGGCTTCATCCGAGGTGATGAAGCCAACCTCTGCCATACGCTTCAGGACATATTCCTGGCGGTCTTTGGCGACGGAGAAGTTCTGGGTGGGGGAAAAGCGGCTGGGCGCCTTGGGCAGACCGGCCAGCATGGCGCCCTGGGCCAGGGTCAGTTCGGTGGTGTGCTTGTCAAAATAGGTGCGCGCGGCCGCCTCGACCCCGTAAGCGCCGGCCCCGAAGTAAATCTGGTTGAGATAGAGATACAGAATCTCGTTCTTGCTCAGCGCGTGGTCGATGCGATAGGCGAGGATGGCTTCCTTCAGTTTGCGGACGTAGGTCTTTTCCGGGGTAAGGAGGAGCGACTTGACCACCTGCTGGGTGATGGTACTTCCGCCCTGGACAATCTCCCCTGCCTCGAGGTTCTTCAGCGTTGCCCGAATGATCCCCGGCAGATCGACCCCGCCGTGTTCATAGAAACGCACATCTTCGGAAGCCAGAAAAGCTTTCACCACGTGCGGTGGAATCTCCTGCAAGGGCACCAGGTAGCGTCGTTCCGTATAGAATTCGCCGATCAGAGACCCATCCGCCGCATAGACACTGGAAACCAGGGGAGGGTGGTAGTTTTTGAGGGATTGGATGCTGGGCAGGGAGCGGTCCAACTCGATGTAGAAAACCGCCAGCGCCAAGCCCGCCACCACCCCGGTGCCGATGAGCACGGTCAGGGAACCGAATGCGAGCCAGCGCAACGGACTGCGCCTGCTGGGCTTATGCCTGTGAGCCGGTGACTGCTTCATGAATGATTCCTCATAATTAATGGAGGACACGACTATAGCATACCTGGGAGGTCGGGGGAAGGTCCCATCCCGCGCGATAGAGGCATCCGCGGCGGATTCTGCTTCGGGGAATGTCAGTCTGAAGGCTGCTCCCGGGTCAGGGCCTGCGAGATGAGAGTGGCCAGCAGCTCCAGGGTAAGAGGCTTTTGGGCGAAGCCGCGGATGCCCATTTGGCGAGCCCTCTCTTCGGTTATCAATTCACTGAAGCCGGTGAGGAGAATGATGGGAAGGTCGGGTCGGATGGTGAGCAATTCCCTGGCGAGATCGGTCCCGGTCATGCCCGGCATGGTCATGTCGGTAATGACCAGATCGAACCGGTCGGGCTGAGCGCGAACCAGGTCCAGAGCATTCCGGCTGTCCATTATGCCTGTGACTTCGTAGCCGAGATCCTCGATCAGCTCCCGGCCCATTGCCACCAGCATTGCCTCATCGTCCACCAGGAGGACCCTGCCGGTGCCCCGGGGGATGGAGGGCAGGCCCACTTGGTGGTCTTCCACAGGCGTGTCGAGGGCAGGCAGATAGACGCTGAAGGCCGATCCGTCGCCCCGCTCACTCTGAACGGTGATCGCGCCGCCATAGCCTTTGATGATCCCATAGACCACGGAGAGTCCCAGCCCAGTGCCTTCGCCAGGTTTCTTGGTCGTGAAAAAGGGGTCGAAGATGCGGTGGACGATCTCGGGGGCAATACCGGAACCCGTGTCGGCCACCGTCAGTTTCACGAACTTGCCGGGAACCAGATCCGCGTGCAGTGCTGCCATGGCCGGGGTTATCGCCAGGGCCTCAAGGGTTACCTCGATCACACCGCCGTGAGCGCGCATGGCGTGTGCGGCATTGGTGCAAAGGTTGATGAGAACCTGGTGGATCTGGGTGGGATGAGCAAGGATAGCCGGCAGCGGGGAGGAGATCTGCTGGCGGATTTCGATGGTGGAGGGCAGAGTGGCGCGAAGCAGTCTGAGTCCTTCGACAATCAGCGGTCCCATATCAATGGGCCTGATCTCGGTGGTTCCCGAACGGCTGAAGGTCAGAATTTGGGTCACCAAGTTTCTGGCCCGCTCGCTGGCCTCCAGCACCCGCTCGAGGTAGGGGTGGAGTTCCTCCTGCTGCAGCTTGGTCTTTGCCATTTCCGTATAGCCGATAATGGCGGCGAGGATGTTATTGAAATCATGGGCGATGCCTCCCGCTAAGGTCCCGATGGCTTCCATCTTCTGAGCCTGGATGAGACGGGTTTCGAGGGTTTTGCGATCGGTGATGTCCTGGACCATGCCCTCGATGAACAACAACTTACCGTCAGCATCACGGACGGCACGGGCGTTGATGCTCACCCAGGCGACGCTGCGGTCCTTGCGGAACACCTGGACTTCATATTCCAGTACCGAACTCCGGTCTTCCAGGAGCTGCAGGAGTTCCTTGCGCTTCTCGGGATGCACGTAGAGTTGCCCGGAAAGATTGGTAAAATGGTCGATGACCTCTTCCGGGGAGGTGTAGCCGATGATCCGGGCATAGGCCGAATTGGCGTTCAGGACCCGTCCGTCAGGAGTTGTCTGGAAAATGCCCATGGTGGCATTCTCGAAAATACTGCGGTATTTCTCTTCCGCCAGGACGAGCGCCCGTTCCGCCTGCCGCCGTTCGGTAATGTCGTGGATGGATTCGATGGCGCCGACGATATTCCCTTTGGAGTCCCGCAGCACCGTCGCCGTGCCGCGAAGATAGGCCTGGCTGCCGCGCAACTCGGGAATATGGGATTCCCCGGCCAGGATCGCCCCCTTTCGTTCCAGGCCACGGTACTGCACCTCTTCTTCCCGGTCCGGATTGAGCACCAGGTCGATGAGGATGGGCCGCCTCTTCCCATAGAACGGTACGGCATATTCATAGTCGCCCTTGCCCAGCATATCAGCGGCCTTGACTCCCGTCATCTCCTCGATGGCCCGGTTCCAGGCGATTACCCGGCCCTCGCGATCTATGACCAGGGTGGCGTCCGGCAGGAAGTTGATGATATCAGCGAGACGTTGTTCGGATTCCTGGAGGGCCTCGATCGCCAGTTTACGTTCCGTAATATCGCGAATGGATTCGACGGCGCCGACCCGATGGCCGTGGGCGTCAAAGAGCGGTGCGCCGATGGCAAAAACGTGAGCCCCCTTGCCGCCATACAGGCATGGTACGAAGGTTTCGGCGGCAATGATGTTGCCTCTCTTCCTGACATTTTGATACTTGGATTCCAGTTCCGGATCGTCGAGGTCGAGAAGGTCCAGCAGATGGGGACGGCGCTCGCCGTAAAACGGGACCGTGACGGCATAGTCTCCCTGCCCGATCATCTCTTGCTTGCTGACCCCGGTCATCTGTTCAATGGCTTTGTTCCAGGCAATGACCTTCTTGTCGCGGCCAATGACAAAAGTGGCATCGGGAAGGAAGTCAATGATGTCGTGAAGCTGTTGATTGGCGGAGATCAGGGATTCTTCGGTCGTTCGCCGCTGCTTTTCCTCCCTGAGGATGGTCAGGGCCCCGAAGAAGTAGTAGGCCCAAACCAGGGCGACGACCAACAGAAAGCCCGCCACCAGCAACCACCGGTCCCGAAACCCTTGAATGAAGCCCAGCACCTCGGCTTCCGGGGTGGCGATGACAATCGACCAGAAGGTATTGCCCAGGTTGACCGGCAGGTAAACGGCGTGCTTGGTGATGGACTCCACCGTTTTCCCGCGAACCCGGTCAAAGACATAGGTGGTTGCACCCTGTCGTCCCTGGACCATTTCTTCGGCCATGGTGAGGATGGAGGGAAACTCCTTGCAGTTTTCAAAGACCGTGTTGCCAACGTGCCCCGGCACCGGGCAATAGACTTCAATTCCCTGCTGAGTGATCATCCAGGCATAGCCGTCCTCACCGATCCTGATATCATCGAGAAACCGTTTCGCGATATCGTTGAAGGGGATCAGGACTCCCAGCGTGCCGGCGAAGGTGCCATGGTCGAATACCGGCATGTGAAACGCCACCGACGGCAGGCCCAGGGCGTCCGTAAGGACCTCGCTCACAACCGGCTGCCCGGTTTTGATGACGCGCTGGACGTGCTCATGATGGGCCAGGCTGGGTGGACTCGATCCTTCCGGGTAGGCGCAGAGCAGCCTTCCCTCGGCATCCAGGCGTGCTATGGCTCTGATATCGTTGACATGCGTTTCATGGATCAGCTGCAGCAAGCGTTGTCCCTGGTCGTCCAGGGAAATGACCTCGGCCTGCATCGCGAGATGGCCCAGGAGGTCCCGATAGTGTCCAAAATAACTCTCGAGGCCACGGGCCGCTTCCTTGGCCATAATGAACTGCTGCCGGTTGAGGTGGGTGATGGCTTCATTTTTCACTTCAAGGTAGGCAGAGTAGAAAAGATATCCGCAGATCCCGGCTAGAGCCAGTGGAATGGCGAATATCCTGAGCGATTTCATGGATTCATCCCCCATCAGTGTGCGATCATCCGGTTAATTACGGCTGGGGAGTAAATGATCGAGGATGGCAGCCTGGTGCGAAGGGAAAGCGCAGCCCCCACCTTCACCTGAGAACCACTGGCAGGCCTGCAGACCTGCGGCCGGTGGACACAACCTGCTGCTCTTGCGCAATCCCGACCGGGCCGGGGACCTTCAGGGGGACTTGGGGTGCTGAGCACGAAACTGCGCCAATTCTGCCTGAATCTTCTGATAGGTCGCCATGGGAAAGGCCTTGGCGCTCATTCCGGCCATGGCCTGGTCGCTGATTTCTTTGAAGCCCTGCAACTGACTCGGGTCGATGGTTACCTTCTTCACCCCGCGCTTGAAGATGATCTCCAGTGCTTCCGCATTGTCCTTGCGGGTTTGTTCGATCAGCCGCTGCAGGTGTCTGGCAGAGACCTTCCGGAGCGTTTCCTGAAGAGGAGCGGGAATCCGGGCCAGGAACTTCCGATCCATCACGAGAACTCCGCCAATGTAGGTGAGGGGAGCATCGGTAAGGTACTTGATTTGCGTATACCATTGGGTGATGAGCGCGTAGTAGGGTGAATTGTAGACCACCTCGACGAGATTGGTCTGGAGGGCCATGAGGACGTCGGGGGCATTGATGGCGACCATGGAAACCTCGATCTTTTCCATAATGGCCTGCAACACGGGAGCGTTGGATTTGCCCCAGACCTTCCTGCCCTTGATGTCGCTCAAGCTGGAAACAGGGGTGGTGGACATGAAATAGAGGAAACCGAGCTCCGGCCAGCCGAGCACTTCGAAGCCCTTATCGGCAAAACCGCGCTTCAGGTCGGGTTCGAATTTCCCCATAATATGGTCGATTTCCTTGTAGTTGTCGAACAGGAAAGGGACCAGGAAAGCCCGCAGATTGGGATTGACATCGGTGAGGGCACTCGATGTGAAGGCGGCGGCGTGGACCATGCCGACCCGAAGTTTCCGCAATACGTCTTCTTCATCACCCAGCACGAAGCCGGCAAAGAGCTTGAAACCCACCTTCCCGCCGGTTTCCTTGAGCAGGTCGGCGTTCATTTCATTGAATACCTGCATCAGTGAGCTGTTTTCCGGTGCCATGGTGGCCAGCTTGATCTCATATTCCGGGGCTTCCGCCCCGAGTGCTGCACAAGGGGCTAGCCAGGGCAGCAGGCAAACCAGTCCGAGGAGCAATGCCCGACTCGGCGGAGTGGTGAAGGATGAGGCGTGAGGGGTGAGGCGTGAGGGGTGAAAAGCTATCAGTTTCCATGCACTAACGAAAAACCTGTAAAAAATCTCCACCATGTCACACCTCAACCCGTTGTGGAAAGATAGAAAACGAAAACCAATCTCCGTATCGGCGGCCTGCCGCGGCCCCCCAGCCCTCATCTCCTGTCTCCCAACCGCTTCCGCCTCACGCCTGACGCCTCACCCTTCAGGGTCGACTGCCAAAGTATTCCTCTGTCTTCTCAAGCAGTCTCCCGGCCTTCTCTTTGGCCAGGGTATTGGAAAGGGTCAGTTCGGGGAGTTCGGCAGCGGGAGAGTTGACCACCTCTCTTAACGTGGTCTCATACAGTCGGCGATCTTTGATTCCCGCAGCGTAATACTCAGCGAATAGAACCTTTGCGGCCAGGGCCTGGTTGCCACTCATGGCCAAGGCCCGGTCGAAATGTGTTTTTGATTCACTCAGGCCACTTCCGAAAACGGGTGAGCGGGCCGCCAGGTACACCCCCATGAGCAGGTGGGGGCCACCGTAATAATAGCGGTCATCCAGTTGCAGGGTCCTTTCGAGCGTGGCTTCAAGAGCAGGCAAATCCCCTACCGCTTCGACATTGCCGAGGTTGCTGCTGATCCATCCGGCCCAGGCGCCGGCTGTCCAGAACAGGGCGGGCACATCTTCTTTTTGATACCGTTGGAGGAATTCTCTGAACTCGTTGAGATTGCCCGCAGCCGCCTGGCCAAAATCAGTCCGTCCCGACAGAGCGCGAAAGCCATAGCGTTTGGCGGTGAGATAGAGGGCTTCAGCCTTGCTGGGAGGGGCTTCGTCGGCAACCATGGAAGCATAGGAACTATAGGCGCGGCAGCCTGCCAGGAGCAGTTCGGGGTTGTCGGGGTAAGCTTCGATGAGCCCATCCACGAGCATGAGATATGCCGGAGTGCCCTCGCGGATGAGCGCAGTATCCGTCTGCTTGCTGGCTGCCTGAGCCACGTCCTGCAGCGTCAGGGCAACGGCAGCCACCCGGGCCTGTTTAACGGGAATGCACCCGGCCGCCGCAAGAATCAGGCACGGAACGAAAAGGTAGAACAAAACGGCTGAAACGGAACCAACGCGCGTCATCTGGTCTCTGTTCATAGCACTCAGTCAACTTTTCGAGTCACAGCAACAACCTTTGTCCACGGTTACGACCTTGGAGCGATAATTAGTTGGCAGGCGGCGATTTGTCAAGATTTGCGGAAGCACCATGCAGAAAAGCCAATAAGGCTCGCTCCCGCGGAAAGCCTGCACCGCGGTTGGAAGTGTGGCCTTTTCGCCGGAATCCACCGGCAGGCCATTTCGGGTTCCGCTTCGCAACCCCCAGGCTACAGTCTGGATTCCAGCCGAAAGTGGGCGGGGATGACGTCCAGGACAAAGGTTACGCTGTGCTCAGGTCCAAAACTAAGCGCTGGCCCGCAATCTGCGGAACTTCGGACGGACTTCCTGGTATTGGGAGAGAATCCTGAGATTCCGCTGCCAGTCTTCTTCGGTTTCGTGCTGCCAGGTTGGAAAGAGATCATAGCCTGCATACCACTTCAGGCGATGCCGACGGCAGATGAACCAATGAGATCGGCCCACATTCAAATACCCGTCATTGCGTCCGCATTTCGGGCAGTCTCCAAGCCTGCCGGGTTCGGGGAATTTCAGGATAAGCCCTGCACTCATAGCGCACCTCCCCCCTTGTTTACCTCAGGTCTTCCCGCTTCCGAAGCAGAGTCTTAATCTCCTGGAGCTGGTCCTTGTGAACAACGAGGGTTTTTGGACCGGCCCGCACCACGACTAGGTCCTTTACCCCTATAAGCATAACCTGTTCCTGGGAATTTTCACAGAAAACCAGATTATCGACCGCATTCAGGACGGCAAGCCGGCCGCGGTGGGAGTTGCCATCCGCATCGCAGGGAAGGAACTCACCCAGTCCCAGCCAGCCGCCGACGTCGCTCCAGGAGAAGGTAGCAACCACACAGCGCACTTCGGCGGCCTTTTCCATGACCGCGTAGTCGATGGAAATCGCCTCGAGGGAAGCAAAGCCCGCTCGCAGAGCCTCTGACCAGCGGGGTGTTCCATCAAACTCACAGGCCTGCGAAAGGGAACGGAAATGTTGCGGCAGGTTTTTTGCCAGTTCCTTCAGAATTGCCTCGGCGGTCCAGACAAACATGCCGGAATTCCAGTAGAAACGTTTGGATGCCAGATAGTGCCGGGCGGTTTCTAGGTCTGGTTTTTCCTTGAAACGGACCAGGCGGAAATGGTTGATGCCCTGGTCGTCTGCCAGCTGTTCGCCCAGTTCCAGATAACCATAACCGGTTGCCGGGTAAGCGGGTTGGATGCCGAAAGTGTAGAGCGCCCCGCTCGAACGGGCGAAGCGCACGGCCGACCGGAGGGTTTGCTGGAAAAGCACGACCGGCTCAATCATGTGATCCGCAGTCAGAGTAGCAATTACCGGATTGCCAAAGCGCCTGCGGCAAAGAGCGGCTCCGAGCGCCACCGCTGCCGCGGTGTCGCGCCTCATCGGTTCACCGATGATGTTTTCCGGCGGAATCTGCGGCAAATCCTCGCGCACCAGCGCGACCGAGGTATTGTTGGTGAGGACCAGGATGCGCTGGAGTGGAACCATTTCGGCAATGCGGTCGAAGCTTTTCTGTAGCAGGCTGCGATCGTCGAACAGACGGAGGAACTGCTTCGGCCTGGCTTCCGTACTGAGCGGCCAAAAGCGGGTTCCCGCTCCGCCTGCCATGATCACGATGACAAGGTTTTCATCCGTAGCACTCATCGCTCTCCCCCCCCAGCGCATGCCGCTAGTGCCGTCCGGTCAGTGGGACAAAGGCAACTGGCAGGAGTTGCCGGAATTTAGCCTCGCCCTTCTGATCCTTTTCCACCAGGGTCAGATACTGGGTGGTGCGGGGCTGGCCTACGGGAATGATCATTCTGCCTCCGGGTTTCAACTGTTCGATCAGCGGTGCCGGAACGGCGGGAGCGGCGGCTGTAACGATGATGGCGTCATATGGCGCATGCTCCGGCCAGCCGTAGTAGCCATCGCCGGTGCGCACCGCGACATTTGCGTAGCCCAGGCGCTTAAGCTTTACCCGGGACTCTTCCGCAAGCTCGGGGATGATTTCGATCGTATAGACCTGCTTTGCACAATGAGCGAGCACGGCAGCCTGATAACCGCTGCCGGTCCCAACCTCCAGGACGATGCTCGCGTGGTCGAGCTCGAGCAGCTCTGTCATAATCCCCACAATGTACGGCTGAGAGATGGTCTGGCCCTGACCGATGGGAAGCGGCCGGTTTTCGTAGGCGTACCGCCTCAGGGGTTCGGGAACAAATTCATGACGAGGAACACTGTCCAGGGCGTCCAGCACGCACGGACTGAGGGCCTTTTTGCCGATGCGGTCGCGGGTGAGTTTGAGGTCATCTTTGATTTCGGCCAGCATGGCGGCCCGTTCTTCGGCATAACCATTGGGGTCCGGTCCGGCAGCGAGGATCACGCTCTCAGGCCCCCATGCAAGTACTCCAATGAGCAAAGCAATGATGTGCCATTTCATAGGTTCTCCTTGCAGGACAGCTGCATTTATTCTTAAGAAGTATACACACCAGCTGTTGAACAACCAAGTTCAATCAGGGCTCAGCTGCCGGCAAGAAAGCCGCTGGAAGGAGTGCACACAGGCTCTGTCGAGGGAAGCAATCAGGAGGTGGCAAAGATCTGCAAGTATATTCTGCGTGTTCGGGGGCCATCGAACTCGCAGAAGAAAACGCGCTCCCACGTCCCGAGGATGAGTTGCCCGTGGTCAATCATGAGAAAAGTCCTGGCCCCGGTGAGGGCGGCTTTGATGTGAGCCGCGGAATTCCCCTCGCTGTGCTTATAGCCGGCCCGCCAGGGAACGGTCCGGTCCAGAAAGTCCAGGATGTCTTCCATGACCGCCGGATCGGCGCCTTCGTTGACTAGGATGCCAGCCGTGGTGTGCGGCACATGGAGGAGGCAGAACCCGCTCTTGATGCCACTCTCCACGACCTTGCGAGCAATGCGGTCGGTTACGTCCACCATGGCACTGTGGGCCGGTGTCCCGATTTCAATGGTTTCGAGCATCGTGCCTTCCTTTCCCGGCCATCATGCGGACTGGGGCAAGACGGTTTGAGTGTCGCTTCAGGTGAATTCCGTTGCGTGTTTGATTGCCTGTGCCAGCGCTTCCAGTTCCTGGTTCTTTTTGTCCTCATCCCACCCCAGCAGGTCCGCCATGGTGTCGGCAACGAAAGCCTGGGCGGTCGCGATCTCGGCAATCTGAAAGTGAATCATGCCGGTGCGTCGTATGAAGAAATCACAGAGGCTGGTTGCCATCTCAAAGCGAACGGTGTACCAAACCTCTGCTTTCAGCCATGCTTCTCGGGAATTGCCGGACTCTCTGTAGAAATCGCAGGCCATGGCGATCAGGCGGTCGAGGTTGGTCCCGTATCGGTGGAAGAGCCGCCTGAAATGCTGCCGGGAGATACCAGTGTCGCTGGCCCTGGGATACTTGGAGTCAGCATATTCTGCCAACCGGCTCAGTTCGGGTTCGAACTGAAATTCACCGCCTGCCAGCTTGATGTATCTGGTCTGGCACTTGGGAATGACTCTTTTTTCTCTCCGTGCCAACCGTTTGCACACCAGGTCGACGACTCGTTTTGCCATGAGCCGATAGCCGGTGAGTTTCCCTCCGGCAATGGAGATCAACCGCGACTCCGATAAGAACACCTCGTCTTTGCGTGATAATTCAGAGGGAGCCTTACCCTCCTGGTGGATCAGCGGCCGTAATCCTGACCACGCGGATTCCACATCCTTGACGGTCAGCATGATCGAAGGTGCAATGCGCCTGACCGCCGCCAGCAGGTATTCGATATCATCCCGGGTAATATCAGGATTTTCCAGGCTTCCGGCATACTCGGTGTCAGTGGTGCCGATGTAGACGATGCGATCGCGCGGGATCGCGAAGATCATGCGCCGGTCACCCACATCGAAATACATGGCGGTTCTGAGTGGGAGTTTGGAGCTGGGGACCACAATGTGAATGCCCTTCGTAATATGCAGCCGTCGATGATCCAGTGAGTTGTCACGAGCCCTGATCCGGTCGACCCACACCCCGGTAGCGTTGACGGTGTACCTGGAATAGACACAATGGGTCATACCAGTCACCAAGTCCTTGACGGCCACTCCTTCTACCCGGCGTTTCTGATAAACGAAGTCCGTGGCTTCGACATAATTGATCACGACAGCACCGTATTCGGCTGCTTTCTTGATTACCTCGATGGTGAGCCGAGAATCATCGGTGCGGTATTCATAGTAGAGGGCACCGCCTTTAAGGATTTTGGGATCGAGGAGCGGTTCCCGCTCCAGCGTCTCCTCAAAGGTTAACATCCGGCGGTGTTCCCGCCTTTTGACACCCGCCAGGTAATCATATACGTACAGCGCCAGCGACGTGGTGAATTCTCCGAGCGTTCCATCCTTAATGATAGGGAGAAGCATCTTTTCGGGGATTACCAGGTGCGGGGCGTTTTGGTGCAGGATTTCGCGTTCCCGGCCGGCCTTATGGACCAGCCCCAGTTCGAGATGTTCGAGATAGCGCAGGCCGCCATGGATCAGTTTGGTGGAGCGACTGCTGGTGCCGGCGGCAAAATCCTGTTTTTCGATGAGAGCGGTTTTCAGACCGCGCGAGGCGGCATCGAGCGCGATTCCGGCGCCGGTTATACCCCCGCCGATGACCAGGATGTCGAACTGGCGACCGGTCAGCTGCGCGATGGTTTCTTTCCGGTCGAGGAGGCACAGAGCTTGCTCTTGCTTGCCCTGCCTTGTTTCAGACTCAGTGATCAGGTCGGGACTGTCAGTTTGCTTCATGAGTCTTGAGTCCTTCAGCAATCCGCCTCATGACCCGGCACTGGCATTCTTGGCGCAGTGACTCACGCCGGGATAATCAGCCCCGCTTCCGTGCGCTGGAACGGCTCGGTTCGGCGTGGCTCGGTGGCCTCGAACTCCTTCGGCCAATGATAATGCAAGGAGAGTTTGACCAGTTCCCTGACAGCCGGATTGTCACTCGCCGGTGCGTCACTCAACAGGTGCTGAGCAACAGTCCAGGCCGATTCTGCCAGCTGCTCACGGGAGCAGAGCTTCAGCCACAGGGCCTGTTCTTCGAAAAATCGCCGGTAGAGAAGCCGGGTCTTTCCCACGCAGAGCTCATCGGCAGCCTGTTTCAGGGTATCTATGGTTCGTTCTTCCTGGATCTCCTTGGGAATCACCAGCACCGGATTTTCCAGATCCTGCACTCGCTGCCAGTAGGGTGTGAGCGCGCTCCTGGGGAAAACCAGCCAGGACCAGTCGACGCTATTCAGCAGGCTGCCGGTATCGACCTCCTCGAGGCATCCCCTGACATCCTCCAGTTGCGGCATCAGCTCGTGGACATAGGGCGGTTTCGCCGGATCGTGGAAGGGATCAAGGAGTCTGGTGGCATGATCCCGTTCGGCGGAAGCTTGTTTGCTGTGACAAAAATCCAGGAGTTCAAAAAAGAGCCGGGCGGCATGGTACATGGGGACTTCACAGGGTTTCCGATCGGGGTGGCGTTCTCCCACCTTCTGCAAATACTCCCGGTAAACTTTCTGTGAACCCTCGGTGACTCGGATGTAGACTTCTTCGAAATCCCGCTCCATTAAAGCGGTAACCAGCATCGGTGCGGGGTAATTGGGTTCGGGAACCAGAGCGGCGAAAAGCCCGAAGGTCCCATCCACCGGCAGCACATGAGCAAGCGGTTTTCTGGCTTCTTCTTTCTGGACCAGGACCACATTCTCGGTCGTCGGCAGGTCCGGTTCGGCGGCATAGCCTCGCTGAGAAAACCGATAAGCAGCCTGCCTGACCATCTTCGCCAGCTTCTTGTCCCGAATAACCTCTCTGACCGCCAGAAAAGTCTGAAAGCCCACCTGTGAGGGCTTCCGGCTGAGCTCCGCGACGAGGGCCGCGGCGAGGCTTTCCTGGCTGCTCAGGGTGTTCACCAGGGATTTGAGATAATTATGGAGGGTAGCGCCTTCGGGGTTTTGAACCGAGAGGCGATCCACGATCATTTCCAGTTCGCCGAGCTGTTCCGGACTCAAGGTCGGCTCGGCCTTCCTGCTCTTCTTCAGGTCCAGTTTCCTGCTCATTTTCGCCTGTGTCCCAACCGTAGCCACTTGAAATGTACAAAGAAAAGCCCCACCATCGCGTACCTGACCGCGATGGTGGGGCTTTATCACATTTGGATCAAATGTTCTACTCTTCTTCTCCCTCGGGCGGTTCAAGCACCAGGGAGTCCGCTACCAATTCCCAGAGATACTTGACCTCCACCTTCATGAAATCATATTCCTTTCGGAGACTCTTCATGATCATGTCCCGGCAGTTATGACAGGGGGCGACTACCATCTTGGCGCCGGTGTCTTTGATCTGCTTCGCTTTGGCCCGGCCATAGAAGATGCGTTCTTCGATATAGGGGGCCGCCCACGCCCCGCCGCCAGCCCCGCAGCAGTGGTTGTTGGCACGATTGGGGTACATTTCCACGAAGTTCTCACAGCACTGTTGCAGGACCCAGCGCGGTTCCTCGTAGTAGCCATGACCAAACACGATTTCCGACTTCCGAGCATAATTGCAGGGATCATGATAAGTCGTCAATTCGTGGTGGATCGATTTATCGAGCTTAATGGTCCCCTCTTCTATGTATTTTTTCAGGAGATCATGGATGCTGAGGTACTTCACGCCAGCGTCTTTGTACCAAAGTTCGAGACCAACCCGGGTCGCGAAATAGGCGTGCCCTCATTCCGGCAAGACGAGGTACTCTGCCTCCATTTCTTTGTAATTCTTGACAATCCTCCCGACAATCTCTTTCATGGCCGGATCGTCGCCGGTAAAGAGGCCCCAGTTGACCCCCTCCCAGTTCTCCGAGACAACCGTCCATGATTCCTTGGCGGCATAGAGGATTTTCCACCAGAAAAACATATCCTCCGGTTCCGCGAAGGGTTCCTTGGAATTGACGGTAAAGAGGTATTTGGCGCCCTTTTTGTCGATCGGCACTTCAAACCCGGGAAGCTCTTCCGCCAGCTCCATGCCCAAATCCTCGAGCAGGCCGATGAAATCTTCCGTCGGGATGCCCACGTTGTTACCGCTCTTCAGACACATCAAAACGCCTTTGTGCAGCACGCCGGGCACTTGATCCCGAGGACGAAGAGTTCGGGCAGCCCTGATCAGCCGCACCAGGTCGATCCCCATCGGGCAGGCATGCTCACAGCGTCCGCAGAGGGTGCACACCCAAGGGAACTTGGAATTGATCACCTCTTCGTCAAGTCCCAACAGGGCGGCTCGCACCACCTTCCTGACATCCCAGCCGTCCACCCCCGTTACCGGGCATCCGCCGGCGCAGGTGCCGCAGGTGAGGCAAAGATCGATTGCCCCCGGGCTGGTTTTGACTTCCTCCGCGTTGAACACATCCCGCAGGCGCGTCACCTTTCTGTCAACCAGAATTGCTTCTTTCATAAGTTCCCCCGCATCTCTTGGTCTCCTAACAGCCCAAGAATCGTTAATATTCACTGGGCAAACGGGACAGTTGCTCAAGTGTGAAAACCGGCCCATCCTTGCACACATATTCCGTGCCGATATTACACCGGCCACAGATCCCGATCCCGCATTTCATCCGCATTTCGAGGCTGGAAATGATCCTTTCGGGAGGAAAGCCCAGCTCCGTCAGGACCGGCAGGGTAAACTTGATCATAATGGGAGGTCCGCAAATGATCGCATACGAATTCTCGGAATCGGGGGCCTTCTGCTTGGTCACTGCGGGCACAAAGCCGATATTGTATTTCCAGTCAGGATCGTTCGTGCCGTCCACGGTGATGTGCATCCTGATATCGTCACGCTGTTCCCAGGCCGCCAGTTCATCCTTGTAGAGCAGCAGTCCGGGAAACCTGGCCCCATAGACGACGGTAATGTCGCCAAAGCGTGGCCGGTTTTCAGGATGGAGCATATACACGATGGAAGACCGGAGGGTCGTGAAGGCGAAGCCGCCGCCGATGATCACCACGTTCTTGCCCTCCAGCAGGTCCCATGGGTACCAATTCCCGAGAGGTCCTCTCACCCCCATGATCTCCCCGGCTTCCATATTGTGGATATGGCTGGAGACTTTTCCCACCTTATTCACCGTGAATTTGATAAACCCTTTTTCGGTGGGGGATGAAGCAATGCCGATGGGAATCTCACCCACGCCGGCAACCGACAGCTCCGCAAATTGTCCTGGAGTGTATCGGAACTTCCGTTCATCGTCGGGATTCAGAAAAACCAGCTTGAGCGTCTTGAGGTTACGATCTTCGGTTTCGGTCACCAGGGACTCGATACGGACAGGATAAGGCAGATAAGGGTTGTTCACCTTCGTTCCTCCAACTGAAAACCAGAAAAGAAGACAGTATTCAGAAGCCGGGAGTCAGAACAGGCAATTTGTCGGTCATTTCGCGTTCTGTCTCCTTCGCTGTAAGCGTTACGCCGGGCATACGCAAGTGGCCGACATCAGGCGCGCCACCTGGCGAATGTCAATATTCACCGGACAGTGGTTGACACAACGTCCACAACCCACGCACGCTACGCCGCTTCCGTACTTCTCCGGATAATACTTCAATTTGTGCATGAACCGCTGACGCACCCGCTGCAACTTCTGATTGCGCGGGTTGTGACCGGAGCCGTGCAACGTGAAGAGCGGAAACATGCAGGAATCCCAGAGCCTCAAACGGCATCCCCGGTCATGATTCGCCTCGTCCTGAATATCGAAGCACCAGCAGGTGGGACAGAGGAAGGTGCACGTTCCGCAATTGATACAGGCGAACTGAACCTCATCCCAGAAGGAGGCATTGAAGAGGTCGAGGGTTGCATTACCGGCAATGGATGCCACGTTGAACTGCGTCGGCATTTCCCCTTCCGCAGTCTTTTTCAGGGACTCGACCTGTTCGAGCATGGCAGCGGAAACCGCGCCTCCATCCGGCATAGCGGCAAGAAGTGCTTCGCCTTTGGCCGTCACCGCCTGAAGCAGATAACCTTCACCCAGATCCACCAGGAGGGCATCCAGGCCGGTCTGGTCAAATGGCCCCGTTCCCACCGTGGTGCAAAAACAGGTGCTGCACGGTTGGTTGCAGGCGAGTCCAACCAGGATGGTCGCTTCCCGGCGCTTGACCCACCAGGGGTCCTTGATGGAGGTGGTGTCGAAGTTGCGGTCGTCCAGTTGGAATGCTCGGGCGTCGCAGGGGCGAATCCCCCAAATCACGCGGGGTGAATAGTCTTTCTGAGCCTCCTTTAGGATTCCCGCCTCCGGGTCCGCCTTGGAAAGGGAAAACTGAAACATCTTTTCGGCCTGGGGGTGGAGCAGCCCTTTTGGAGAAAGACGGGTGTTTCGGTAGGTGAGATCAATCTGCTCCGGCTTGTTCAATTCGGCAAATTCGTGGTACTGGCCCAGGAAGACCGGTCCAAAAACCCGATACTTTTCCATGGTACGACCCAAAACTCCGGGTAATTTATCCTTGGCAATGTGGATTTGCGACATGATCTGTCCCTTTTCGGTAGTCATTCCTTTTCCGGCACGGGGTTCCCGCGGTCACATCTCAGGGTGGCGGCAAAATATCAAGGAATCCAGGGTCGGTGTTCCGCGCACTGGGAATTCCTTGGACCCTGCCTACTTGATAAAGTCCTGAGGGTCGTCCGGGCGATAGGTATCCAGCGGCGGCCTCACGGCAGGATCAAGGCCTACTTCATAGCCGTACATCGTTTTGATGTCCTTCTCCAGTTTCTTGGTAAACTGACGCATCTTGATCCCGACGGGGCAGGCCCTCTCGCAGGCCCCGCAGTCCGTGCACCGACCGGCGACATGATAAGCGCGCAGAAAATGGAAGGTGTGGGTGTCGGTGGGGTCGGTGGTCTTGCCCACCCACTGAGGGCGGGACTCGTCCACAAAACAGGTGGGACAGTAACAGACGGGACAGGCGTTGCGGCAGGCGTAGCAGCGGATACAGGGGGCAATGAGGTCTTCAAAATATCGCCACTTTTCTTCAAAGGGCATGGCCTCAACCCGCTGCACGTCGGCATAGCGTTCGACTTGCTGCTCCTCGACCAGGTCTCCGACAAGCTCGTCATAGATGATCGGATTGCGGTGAAGGCAGATCGCGCAGTTTTCCTGCAGATAGTCCTTCCGCTCGAGGTTCACCTCGAAACCCTTCCCGGTGATGCGGATTTGGCCGTTGCTCTCCTCCGCCCAGAGGGGCTCCCGCGTTCCCAGCTCAGCAATAATCCGCCGTCGATCGACCATGCCATGGCACGGCGCTCCGAGAATGTAGAGCTGCTCGCGTTTGATCTGAAATTCGGACAGGTGCACGGCGATGTTGCGCGCATCACACCCTTTGGCCACGATGCCGATGCGGTCGGTCCTCTTGGCTAGATAATTGGCCAAGTTGATCCCACAGTTGCTGTCCCAGTGGAGCTGGTCGGCCTGGTCCAGATTTCTGGCAAGAAAGGGTTCGTTCATGAAAGGGATGGTCCCCTTCCGGAACCCGATCACTACATCCACCCTGTTGTCGGCCAGCAGGCGTTTTGCTGCCTCTCGGATCCGTTTCGTATACCCTTGCATCTACGCTACCTCAGCTTCTTGTTTGATCATGTGCGTGGCAGGTCCCAGAGCTTCCACCGAACTGATGACTTCCTTCGCCATGTCCGCGAACTTGCGTGCTTCGGTGGCGGAAATGCACGAGAAATGAATCCGTCCGGGCTCGATCCCCGTGTACTCAAGGAAGCTCTTCAAGAGGACGAATTTGCGACCGGCATAAAGGTTTCCCTCGACGTAATGACAATCGCCCGGATGGCAGACGGAAATCCATACCCCGTCCACACCATGCCGCAAAGCGGAGAGGATGAATTTGGGATTGATCCGCCCGGCACACGGCACCTTGACGATCCTGATGTTCGGAGGATAGCTCAGCCGGTTGGTTCCGGCAAAATCCGCCCCCGGGTAAGAACTCCAGTTGCACAAGAAGGCGACAATTTTCGGTTTCCATTGAGACATTGCTCTTTCTCCTGTCTTATTGGGCAAAGGCTCAAGGGGGACTCACCAGGCTCCGGGCCAACGCAACTGCACTCACCACCTCTCAGCAGTCAGCGCCTGGAAAGTTCTCCCTCCAGCCCCATGCTTTTCTAAAGACTTTCGATCATGGCATAAATCTGAGCGTCATCGTAGCCCTTGAGGCGAATCGCACCCGACCGGCATGAGGCTACACAAAGACCGCAGGATCGGCAGAGAGCAGGGTTGATTTCCGCTTTTCCCTTGTCATTGAAGCTGGCGGCCGCATACGGGCAGATACTCACACACGTGCCGCAGCTGCTGCACATGAACTGATCCGTGGACGCGACGGCACCGTTGAAGCGGATCACCTCCTTGGCGAGCACCGTTGCGGCGCGGGACGCCGCCGCCATGGCCTGGGCGATGCTCTCGTCCAGCGACTTCGGATGATGTGACAAACCGCAGAGGAACACACCATCCACGGCGCAGTCTACCGGCCGCATTTTGCGATGGGCTTCGGACAAAAACCCCGCACGGTCCAGGGGAACCTTGAAGAATTGCGACAGGGCGGCGGCGTCGTTGGGGACAATTGCGGGGGCAAGCGTCACCAGGTCCGCCGGGATCACCACCTCTCGCTGCAGAATGTTGTCAAATACCGCTACCGTTAGCTTTCCGTCGACCACCTTCGCCACGGGCTTGGCGTCAAGGGCGAAACGAATAAAAAGCACCCCGGCTTTCCTGGCTTCAAGGTAAAGATTCTCCCTGTTGCCATAGGTCCTCATATCGCGGTAGAGGACATAAACGTGGCAGTCAGGGTTAATTCGCTTGAGTTCGAGGGCGCTCTCGATGGTGTGGGTGCAGCATACCCGGCTGCAATAGGGGCGATCCGGCTCGCGCGAGCCTACGCATTGAATGAAAACCGCCGCCTGCACGGTCTGAAGGCTGGGGTCCCTGCTCTTAAAGCGCCGGTCGAGTTCCTGATGGGTCAAGACCCGGCCATCCTGGCCGTAAAGGTACTCTTGTGGCTGGTATTCCTTGGCGCCGGTTGCCAGGATCGCAACGCCATGTTCAAATACTTCCGATTTCGCACCGTTTTGAATCGTAGTGCTATAGTTGCCCACATAACCCGTCACCTGAGCGACTGAACTGGCAAGGTGGACGGTGATCTGCGGATGACTGCTCACACTCTTGGTCAGTTCCTCCAGATACGGCCTAATTTCATTTCCACGCCAGGTTTTGTGGAGATTACGCGCGTACCCTCCCAGTTGATCGGATTTTTCGACCAGATATACGGGAAAGCCTTGATCTGCCAGTGATTTGGCGGCCATCATACCGGCCACGCCGCCCCCAACAACCAGAGCGCGCTGAGTGACCTGGTATTCAAGTTCCTGGGTCGGTTCCAACAGGACCGCCTTGGCAGCAGCCATGCGTATCAGGTCCTTGGCTTTTTCGGTGACGGAATCCTGGTCCCCGTTGTGCACCCAGGCGTCCTGATGCCAGAGGTTGGCAAATTCCAGCAGGTGTTTGTTCAGGCCAGCCAGGCGGAGGGTTTCCTGGAAGAACTTCTCATGCGTGCGGGGGCTGCAACCCGCGGCCACCACGCGGTTGAGCCGATGGGCTTTGATGGCCTTGCCCATGGCCTGCTGGGAAAGGGGAGTCGATGTCGCCATGTCTTCTGCTACGTAGACCACGTTGGGCAGGCCCTTGGCAGTCTCCCGGAGGGCAGCCAGATCCACTCCGCTGCTATCGTCCGGACCGTCTTGACAAAAGAAAACACCCACCCGAGGCCGTTCAAAAATGATGGGATCCTCCGGCGGATAATCTCTCCCGGCGGGTGCCGCCTGCCGGGAGGTGGGCAGCACGCCGGCTGCGGCCGCCGATGCCGCCGACGCTTCGATGATCGAATAGGGAACGTCTTTGGGCCCGGTGAAGGTACCGCATGCAAAAATGCCGGGGCGGGAGGTGGCGATCGGAGCGAAATCTCCGACCAGCGCAAAGCCGCTCTCGTCGAGCTGGATGTTCAGTTTGTCGGCCAGCTGCTGCACCTCGGAGGGCGATTCAAGACCCACCGAGAGCACCACCAGGTCAAAGTCTTCATCCTGCTGTCCGCCGCTCTCATCCACGTACCTCAGCCTGAGATCGTCAGACCCGGGCCCGGCGGGCTCGACGGTGTGGACTCGCGACCGAATGAAGCGCACCCCTGCCTCGTTCCTGGCGTAGTCGTAGAATTCCTCATAGCCTTTACCAAACGTGCGCATGTCCATGAAGAAAATAGCCGTATCCAGGGCGCTGTCGAGTTGTTTGGCGGCCAGCGCTTCCTTGACGGCATACATACAGCAGACTCCGGAGCAATACCCATGCGCACCTTCATGCAGGTCGCGGGAGCCGACACACTGCAGCCAGGCGATCTTCCTGGCCGGCTTGTGGTCGGACGGACGCAAAGGAGCCCCGCGGCTCGGCCCGTAAGGATTGATGATGGATTCAAATTCAAGACTCGAAATCACATTGGGAAAAACCCCGTATCCGAAGGTATCAAAATGGCTCGGATCAAAAACCTTGAATCCCGGGGCAAGGATGATCGCACCAACGTTGAGCACCAGGTTTTCGTCAGCGCCGTAGGTGGCGGTTGAGGGGACGGTGGCCCAATCGATGCTGCGTACCTTCCGGCGCAATTTGACCTGGAAACTTCCCGCCTCCCCCTCCACCGAGTCCAGCTCAGCCATGGTCAATACGCGAATGTTGGCATGACAGCCGCTTTCCACGAGTTTGGGAGAAGGGATGCACAAGGCGCAGTCGTTCACCGGCAGCGTTTCATCCAGCTGCGCCATGCCGTTATGCTGAGCGCGGCACCCCCAGCAGCCGTTGCAGTTCGTCGGAAAGGTTTTGTCCAACTGCATCATGACACCCCCCAGAGCGGGGCCCTTTTCCACCAGATAGACTTGATAGCCCGATTCGGCCAGGTCAAGGGCGGCCTGGACTCCGGCAACACCACCCCCAACTACCATAACCGCACCGGCTGCTTGTTTTACTGCGTTTCCCTGATTCATGAACCTTAACTCCCTAGACAATGTGCGAGGGTCACCCCACTGAATCAGTAGGGTCAATAGCGCCAACAACGAAACGCTTGATATTTTCTGAAGCTTATGAACACAGTCAGTGTCGCTCGGATGCAGCGTTGCCTGAGATTTAATACAATATGCACCAAAACGACAGGCAGCAACACGCTACCGCAAGCCAAAGGCTCTCAGCAGCAACCGAGAGGATTACCTGGTTCTGCAGGGGATCGACGGAATGAAACAGCGACTCGCTCGGGCAGGGGCAAGCACAATATGTGCAAACAACGTCAACCGCTACAAAGGCTAACAGGAATTGATCGTCGTCCGCTGAACCTGGAAAACTCACTATCCAGCGGTTTGAAGACTGGTCCCCTAAAACGGCGCTACTCTAAACCCATGAGGTCGTTGCGTCAAGAGTATTTTGATTGATGTTTTCATGAGAGGGAATTGGACAGGGATCGCATCGACGTGAGAAATCTTCAATACCGGTTGGTTTGAATCCCTGAAGATTTCCCACTTTCGACGTCTCAGCCTCGACATGCCTGCAGGCATGTCTTGGAGCCGGGCTACAATTCTTCGCCAACTCCCAGCCGTTCCCATTGTTCTTGGGCTGCGGCCTGTGCCCTGGCGATCTCCTCTTCCGACCAGGGTTCAATTACCAGACAATCAGCCACCAGTTCCCAGATGTATTTCACTTCATACTTGTAGTCCGGATAGTACTTGGGGACGCGCTTCATGAGCTGATCATGGCAGTTTGAGCATCCCACTACCAGGACATTGGCGCCACTGTTTCTGATGGAGTCATACTTGACCCGGCCATGGTAGGCTGCTTCCTTCTCATAGGGTCCCGGCCACATGCCGCCGCCGGCTCCGCAGCAATGCCCGTTGCCGCGGTTGGGCTCCATTTCGACGAAATCGTCAACACACTGTTGAACAATCCAGCGAGGCTCTTCATAATAGGCTTTGCCAAAGTGCCGCTCCAGTTCCCTGCCGTGCTTACAGGAGTCATGCCAGGTAAAGACCTTACCCGCATTGACGGTCTTATCGAGTTTAATGCGCCCGGATTGTATGAGTTCAACCAAATACTCGTAGAGGTAGATATACTTGATTTCGTTTTCGGGATTTTCATGGACGCAGGTCTCCATGCCGAGGCGGCACCCGTAGGAGCCACCTCCGCAGTCCGGCATGATCATCCGTTTGATCCGGTGTTCCCGCATGAAGTCGATCTTACGCTGGGCGAAGGCCGCGATATACTCGTAATTTCCTGTAAAAAGACCCCAATCTACGGATTCCCAGTTTTCGGAGGGGATGGTCCAGTTTTCCCTTGCCGCATAAAAGATCTTCCACCACCATTTCATATCTTCGTTGTCGGCAAAGACTTCCTTGGAATTGGGAAAAAACAGGATATCCGCACCGTCTTTGTCGATGGGAACATAAAACCCGGGGCACTCTTCGTCAGCCAGTTCCACCCCCAGGTCGGACATGAGGAAGAAATAGTCCTCCCGGGGGACCGCCATGTTGTTTCCCTTATTAAAACAATTCAGCGCACCCTTGTGCAGAACGCCGGGAACTTTGTCCCGTGCCCGAAGATGCTTCATGTGCAACATGATATAGGGGATGTCGACATTCATGGGGCACGCATGGGCGCAACGGCCGCACCCTGTGCAAAGCCAGGGGAATTTGGACTCTACTACCTCATCGACAAGCCCCAGGTGCAGCATACGCAGAACCTTCCGTACGTCCAGGCCTTCCAGGCCCGGAGCTCCGGTAAGGGGACAGCCATTGGTGCAGGTTCCACAGATCATGCAAAGGTTCAAGTCGAATTTTGACAGATAGTCCCGGATCGGATCGGCCAACTGTTTCGGCATGGCAGTGGTTTGCATACTGGTCTCCTCTTCTTTGGACAAAAGCTTTTGAAACAATCAACCCTTTTCAGGATGTGATCAATGGCAGGTAGACATGGAAAGTGCTCCCGCGATCCGGCTCGCTTTCGATCTGAATCATACCCTGATGAGCTTCCACGATACTCTTGATGAGGGCCAGACCCAGTCCCGTACCGACCACATACTTGGTGCGTTCGTCTTTGACCCGGTAAAACCGGTCGAATATCCTCTCGATCTCGGTTCTTGGGATGCCGATCCCACTGTCCCTCACGCTCATGCAAAGATAATCGCCGGCGACGGCGGCCGAGACCGTTACCGTTCCTCCCTCGGGAGTGTAATTGACGGCGTTGGCGATTAGGTTCGCAAGGATCTCCTCCAGACCTTTTCTATTGGCGAGCAAGAGCGGCATTCCCTCATCCAAGGGGCTCAGCTCCAACGTAAGGCCCCTGGCTTTCGCCCCGGCGGTATGAAAAGACACCTGGTCTTTCAGGAGGTCGCCCACGTTCAGGCTCTCTTTCTCAAGGGTGATCAATCCGGATTCCATCCGGGCAAGATCGAGCAGTTCGGAACACAGGTCGGTCAGCCCTTTGATTTTCTCGGAAGTCCTGCCCAATATTTCCTGCTGTTTCGGAGTTACCTCACCGGCGAGCCCGTCTCGGATTATTTTGATCTGCGCCATGATGGTATTTAAAGGATTTCTGACCTCATGAGCCACCATGGACACAAAGTCGGATTTGATCTGGTCCATCTTTTTCAAAGCGGTGATGTCGTGCAGCACGGTGATCGTGCCGAGGTTCCGTTCCATCCTTCCTCTGAAAGGGATACTCCGAGCCCCGAGGATGATTTCTTCTCGGCCCTCTTTTCCTCCTCCAACTTGCAGCTCTCTGGATATTTCCATGAAGGTATCCATGGGCATGGCCAGGGCCTGGTCGATCATTTCCGACAGTTGTTCGTTATCGACAAGCTCTTCGGCCTGCTTGCCGATGGCATCGGTTCCTTGATAGCCGATCAGCCTCAGAAAGGCCGGATTGGCTAATACCACCCTCTTCTGGTTGTCGGTGGCCATCACGCCGTCGGTAAGATGATTGATAAAGACCCGCATGCGGGATCTACCCTCGGCGATGTCTTTCAGGGCGCGGGTATATTCAATGGCTTTGGCAACAATGACTCTGAGCTGATCGGGTGAAAAGGGCTTGGGAATAAAATCAAAAGCACCTTTCTTCATGGCCTCGATGGAATGCTCGACCGTAGCGTAGCCCGAGATGACAATGATACTGGTATCAGGATGAAGAGCCCGGACGCGGGCCAGCACGTCAAAGCCAGACAGGCTGGGCATCATCAGGTCCAGGAGAATGACGTCGAAATGCTCGCGCTCAATCATTTCCAGACCGATGATGCCATTCTCGGCGACGGCCACCTCAAAACCTCCCTGAGTCAATATCTTGTGGCAGGCGTCTCGAATCCGCTTTTCATCGTCGATCACCAGAATGCTTGACTTTAGAAATATTTCCGGCGCGGTTTTGTCCGTCATAATTTCTGGTCGCTTCTCATTTTCCGCGAAAAAGTGCCGCTAAGAGCCTTCGGCATCGTCCATGGGTTCATGGAGAGGAAGCCGAATGGTGAAGGTCGTTCCCTCACGGCTCGATTCCTTAAGCCAAATACTGCCACCGTTTTCCTTCACGATCCCGTAGACGGTGCTCAAACCAAGACCGGTCCCCTTCCCCGGCTCCTTTGTGGTGAAAAACGGATCAAATACTCGGGAGCGATTTTCGATGGGAATGCCACAACCCGTGTCGGAAATATCGAGACAAACAAACAGGGGGGGTTTGTCCCGATAGGTGCGGAGCGTGAGAACACCCCCGCTCTCCATGGCGTCAAGGGCATTCATCACGAGGTTGATCACCACCTGAGAGAGCTGGTTCTTGTCGGCCTTGACCGGCATCGTTTCGTCGGACATTGCTTTGACGACCTTGACGTTCATGAAGAGCCTCTGATCACGGATCAAATGCAGGCTCTGGTCAACGAGATCGTTAAGGTAGAAGATCTCCAGGCTCCGACTGGTCCTGCGGCTGTAGACGAGAAGGTCTTTGACAATGTCCTTGCATCGGTTGGCATCTTCGAGTACGCATTGCAGTTCTTCTCTCATGGGATCATCCTCGGCAAGGCGCTCCAGCATGAGATTGACGTAGAGCAAGATACCCGTCAGGGGATTGTTGATTTCATGGGCTACCCCTGCCGCCAAGCGCCCTACGGAAGCCATTTTTTCGGCTTGGGCGATGCGCACATAGACTTGCTGGTACCTCTTTTCGGCCTCAAGTTTTTCCCTGAGGTCGTCAAAAATCCCCATGGTCGCCACCTCCCGATCTCCCTCATAAATGATGGCGGCCGTCACCTCCACGGGGATTTCCGTACCTTCAACGTTGCGAATGTAGGCGAGTTCGCGACGCAATTTCCCTTTGCCGCCCATCTCCACGTTCCTGAGCCTTTTCATGATCTCCCTGGCACCACCGGGAGAATAAAGGTCTCTCACCGTGATGTGTTTGAAGGCTTCCTCGGAAGGATACCCGAAAAGCTCTCTGGCGGCCTGATTCATCATCAGGATCTTACCCTCCATGTCGACGGCCACGATGCCGCTGACCGAACTCTCGATAATTCTCTGCAGGAATTCCTTGGTCCCGGTCAGTTCCTTTTCAAGGGCCTTGACATGGGTAACATCACGAACCTTTTCAATAATGTACTCAACTTCGCCCTCATTGTTGAGGATGGGCGAAAAGACGCGATCTTCCCACCTTCCTTCTCCATCCTCCGTGACCACCTGTCTGAGAATAGAGTGTCCCTGCCGGTCTGAAAGCACGCGGGGAAAGGGACAATCTCCGAGGGGACATGGTTCATGCGAATCATAGAAGAAATGGTGGCATTTTTTGCCGACGATCTCGTCAGCAGAAGCGCCGAATTTCTCCAGGAACATCCGATTGGCACTGACTATCGTCTTGTCCGGCTTCAGGATGAGCGCGGGCAGGGAGAGTGAATCGAAGACCCTGACTCTCCAATCCAGTTCCTCCGTTCTCTCCTGTTCGCTCCTGCCCACCCCGGCCACCGACTTAACCTCTGATGAACAACCTGACTGCAACATGGACTCTTCCGGGCAGTTGCTCCTGTCCCGCTGGGACACCCGAAGACCCATGAAAAGGACCGCGGTTGACAGGCAACTGCCACTGGCAGCTCGTAACTTTTCGAAGCGGGCTTGGCCACAGCGTTGGAGAAGAGACCGCAGCTCCCCGCAGATTAGGTCGTTCGCGCTCGTCCGAAGCCCTGGCGAAAGCCATCCTGTGGCAATCTTGAACAGAGTGAGCGTTACCGGCCAAGGTTGTCTTCGACGATTTCCGCGAGCTTGTCGAGGTCGATCGGCTTGGGAATGAAATCGTCTGCCGGTGTAGTTCGCCCGTCCATGTGGGTGTAGGTGGTCGTGGATACGTGCTCAGCGACGGCCGTCAGGAGAATAACCGGGATGTCCTTGTACTGAGGGTCATTCTTGACCTCCCGGCACAATTCATACCCGTCCTTCCGCGGCATCATGACATCCAGGATCATGAGATCAGGCTTTTCCGCTTTGATTTTTTCCCAGGCATCGATGCCATCATACGCTTTGGCAGTCCGATAATTGAGGCTTTCCAGTTTGAGCGCAACCATATCAACAAGATCGGCTTCGTCGTCCACCACCAGAATCAATTTCTTGTCGCTCATAAGATTGTCTCCCTTTGTGATTGATGCGCAATGCACAGGCTTGGGGTGAGATGCATCACACCCCGCAGACTAAATCCGAGGTCGGGGAAAGAGCCCCGCACGCTCGACGATTTCAGGAACCTTCTGTTCCCATTCAATGGCCATGATGTGAAAGCCACGGACCCCTTCAACGCCCTTCAGGCGTTCAATGGCCTCCAGGCAGATCTGAATGCCCTCATCTGCCTGCTTTTCCTTCGGTATCCCCGCCATCCGTTTGACGAGCTCCTCGGGTACGTCCATTCCCGGAACCTTGTTTTTCATATATCTGGCCATGCCGACCGATTTCATCGGGGTAAGGCCGGCGAGGATGAAAACCTTCTCATGCAGTCCTCGATCTCGGACCCCTTTCATCCACAGCTCGAACTTGTCCAAATTGTATATGCACTGTGTCTGGATAAAGTCTACCCCTGCCTTGACTTTCTTGGCCAGGCGCGCCACCCGCAGTTCGAAGGGGTCGGCGAAGGGGTTGGCCGCCGCTCCAATGAACATTTTGGGAGGATTCTCGATATCGGCACCGCCTTGAAATTTCCCCTCATCCCGCATGGTACGCACCATATCGACAAACTGGATGGAATCCAGGTCGAAAACGCCATCCGCCATGGGATGATCGCCAAAGTGTGGATGATCGCCGGAGAGACACAGCATCGTGTTGATGCCGTGAGAATAAGCCCCGAGAATATCGCTCTGCATGGCCAACCGATTACGGTCCCGCGTTACCATCTGCAGGATCGGGTGGAGGCCCATTTGCCTGATCAGGATACAGGCCGCCAGGCTGGACATACGGACCATTGCCGTCTGGTTGTCCGTGACATTGACAGCATCGACGTGGTTCCTGAGCATTTCCGCTTTTTCCCGCACCTTCTCCGGAACGGCGCCTCGCGGAGGCCCGCATTCAGAAGTAACTGCCAGATGACCCGCCGCCAGAATTTTTTCCAGTGCACTCTCCGTTTTCATGACGCCAAATCCTCTCTCATGATCCTGCGGGGGCCACCACCCCGACCGGTTCGCCAATCCTTGGCGGAAATGTTCTCTTCGTAATGCTTTTCCATCCCCAAGGCCTTCAACCTGTCCCAGATGAGCTGCCAGGCGCAGTCCATATCCTGGCTGATTTCGCATTTGCCACCGGTGGAACCGCCACATGGACCGTTCAACAGGCGTTTGGAGCACCGGGCAATGGGGCAGATTCCTCCAGTCCACCCAAGCAGGCAATCACCGCACCCCTGGCAGCGTTCCGCCCAAACCCCCTGGCGCTCGGAAGCCCCCATGAACCTAGTGTTGACTGCCGGAAAAACAGGTTTTTCTCTAAACCGCCTCGCGACTTCCTGGACGCCACAGCCACAGGCCATAGAGAGAACGGCGTCCACTTGATCGATGTGGTTGACCAATTCCTCTACATACTCAGGGTCGCACTGCCGCTCCAGGGTGATTTCCGTGATGTTGAGGACTTTGCCCTCCTTGAGAAGGGCCATCCGCAGCGAGGAAGCCAAAAGCGCTACCTCCTTGCGCCCTCCCGCGGCGCATACCGTAACGCACTCATTACAGCCGGCGAGCAGAATGCGGCCGTATGGTTTGAGGCATTCAACCAGCTCTTGCATGGGTTTTCGTTCAGCGGTGATCATTTTCGTTTACTCTCCTTATAAGGGGAAAATCAGCCCGCAGCGTGTTGCCTTTTATTGCTTAAGGCGACCCTCACCGGGCTGGGTCCCAGTTTCCGCATCCGTTCCGTAAAATCGGTGGCTATCTGTGCAAAACGCTCCCCCATGCCTGCCGACATGGCGACCATCTCGACCCGATCGCCGTCAAGGCCGATTTCCTCCAGGAGCTTTTTCACGTGGGCGACTCGTTTAGCCGCCTTGATGTTGCCGTTTTTGAAGTGGCAGTCACCTTCCAGGCAGCCGGCCACATAAACCCCGTCCGCTCCATTTTCCAGGGCCTTCATGAGGTACATCGCATCGACCCTCCCGGAACAGGGGACCCGCACAATCTTGACGTTGGGAGGGTAGCAGAGTCTCTTGCTGCCTGCCATGTCTGCAGCCGTATAGGCGCAGTAATGACAGCAAAACGCCACAATTACCGGTTCAAAATCCGTCATATTGCGATCCTTTCGAAAAGCCCGTCCAGTTTGGCCATGATTTGATCGTCTTCAAACTGCATGAGCTGAATGGCCCTGGCCGGGCATTCAGCCGCACACACCCCGCAGCCGTGACATTTGGCCGGATCAATTTCCGAATAGCCGTCAGCATTGATAAAGGGAACATCAAAGGGGCAGGCCCGGACACAGATCAGACAAGCTGCGCAGCGCTTACTCTCGACCTTCGCCACCGCGGCACCAAGATTGATCACATCTCGCGCCAGAAGCGTCTGGGCTCTTCCTGCCGCGGCCTGAGCCTGGGCGATACTCTCGCTGATGGACTTAGGAGCGTGGGCCGTGCCCGCCACAAAGAACCCCGGTACGGGCAGGTCCACCGGTCTCAGTTTGACGTGTTCCTCGAGGAAGTACCCGTCAGGGGTCCGGGGAAGACGAAAGATCATGGCCAGGTCCTCGGTGGATTCATCATCGGCCAGAAAACCGGTGCCGAGGCAGAGACTGTCGGCGACGACCGTGAACTTTCTGCCCAAAACCATTTCCGTGAAAGTCACCATGATCTGATCCCCTTCGGCCTGAACCAATGGTCGATCCGCCAAGTCATAGTGGATAAAAACCACGCCGCGCTCCCTCGCTTTTCGGAAGTAATCTTCCGAGAAGCCAAAGGTCCTCATGTCGCGGTAAAGAACATAAATACGGACCTTCGGATTGAGGTCCATGATTCTCAGCGCATTCTTTACCGCCGTTTGACAGCAGATGCGGGAGCAGTTGGGGTTTTCGGGAAGGCGTGAGCCCACGCACTGGATCATCACCACGTTCTGCCAGCCTTGTACCTTCTCGGGATGATCTTCAAGCAAGGCGTCCATTTCGAGCTGCGTCACGACCGCCTCATGTTGGCCCAGGAGGTACTCTGCAGGCCGATTCGGCAGAGCTCCGGATGCAAGGATGGTGACCCCGTGGCTGATCTGTCGGTAAAACATGCGAGGGCCGATTTGAAGACCCGTTTTGAACATTCCCGGCATCCCGGTATGATCGACAATCACAGCGTTGGTAAAGATTTGGATGCGATCGTGGTGCTCGGTTCTGTCAATGAGACGGGTCAGGTAGGCCTGGACGTCCTCCCCTTCGAGGGTCTTGCGTACCTTACGGGCAACCCCGCCCAGTTGCGCCGAGCGCTCTGCCAGATAGACCCTGAAACCCTGATCGGCCAGGCTCAAAGCGGCGTTCATCCCGGCGACTCCTCCCCCAACTACAAGAATGTCCTTGTTCATTGGCAGGACATGATCGGCGAGGGCTCGAGAGCGCCGCACGCTCAACACCGCCATGCGCATCAGCTCCCGTGCCTTCTCTCTGGCCTTGTGGGGCTGGTCCATGTGGACCCACGTGTCCTGGTCCCGAAGGTTGGCTATCTCAAGGAGGTACTTGTTGAGGCCGGCCTTGCGCAGGACGTCCTGGAACACGGTTTCGTGCGTCCGGGGAGAACAGCCCCCGATCACGATCCGATTCAGCTTTTCGGCACGAATCACTGCCACGATGTGCTCCAGGGATTCCAAGCTACAGCCGCGCCCGATCCTCTCGGACACCACCACTGAGGGAAGCTCCCGGACCGTCGCGGCAAGGTCGTCGACATCAACGAGACCGCCTATGTTCGACCCGCAGTCGCAAATGAACGCTCCAATCCGTGGCTCCTCTCCGGAAACGTCGCGCTCGGGGGGAGAGTCCTCCAGGTCTGGCAGCATGTCGTTGTCAGCCTCGATGTGGCGACATGCGTTGCACGCCGCCGCACTTGCCTGGACCATGGTCTCAGGAATATCCTTGGGGCCCTGGAACAGCCCGCAGACATAAATCCCCGGCCTGGAGGCAGCGACGGGATTGAAGCTGTCAGTCCTGGCATAGTGATGCTGATTGAGCGCTATTCCCAATCTGCTCGCCAAGTCCTGCAACTCCTGAGAGACTTGGAAGCCCGTCGAGAGCACCACCATATCAAAAGCCTCGTGCTGCAGGGCCTCGCTATCGTCGGCAAGGTAAGAAATGGAAAGGTCGTCGGTGACTGGGTCGCGCTCAATACTGTGCGGACGGCTGCGCACAAAACGGACACCGAATTCGTTCTTGGCGCGCTGATAATACAGTTCATAATCTTTGCCGAAGGTTCGCATGTCCATAAAGAAAATGGTGGTCTCAACGCCCTCGTGGAAACGCTCCCTGGTGACCATGGCTTCTTTGATGGCAAACATGCAGCACGCGCTGGAACAATAGGATGATGCGCCTTTATGGAGGTTGCGGGAGCCCACGCATTGGATCCAGGCGATTTTCTGAGGCCGCTTGCCGTCCGAAGGACGCAAAAGTTCACCCTGAGTTGGGCCGGAAGCCGACAGGATGCGTTCGTATTCCAGACTTGTCACAACGTTGGGGTAAGACCCGCCCCCAAAGGTGTCGAACATGGCGGGGTCAAATACCTCTGCGCCAGGTGCCAGGATAATGGCCCCCACTTCCAAATCGTAGACTTTCCTGACGTCGTCGGCGAGAATTGCTCCGTCAGGGCAAACCCGCACCAACTCCTCGATATTGTCACACCGGTCCATATTGATCGAAAAGGCATAGGGGGTTGCCTGAGGATAGCGCATGCAGGTTGGTGCCCTGTGGTCCAGGCCGGGAGTAAACCGGACGACCTCAGGAAACTTCTGATAACACTCACCGCAAGCCGTGCATTTCTGGAGGTCGATGTACCGGGGTTCCGTCGTCAGCGTGACCTTGAACCTACCCGCTTCTCCCTCAGCCTTGGTCAGCGCGGTCATGGTGAGAAGCTCGATGTGCAATTCTCGCCCGCTTTCGGAAAGATGAGGAGATAGCGTGCACAGATCGCAGTTGTTGGTGGGAAAGGTGCGGTCCAGTTGGGTCATGATGCCGCCCAGGGAAAAGGACCTTTCAATCAACACCACATTCCGGCCCGCCTCCGCGAGGTCGAGAGCGGTGCGAATGCCGGCAACGCCGCCTCCGATTACGAGCACCTTATTGTTTGATGGAACAATCGTCTGCTCTTGCATTGATCTATCCTAATCCTCTGCTGCTTCGAAAAGTTCCGGTGGGTTGTGCTTCGCTCCTCCCGCCCCAATGGATGTTCATGGTCTCCAGGCATTCCGAAAGGGTATGAGGGCACGCCGTCGCTGAGACTCCTCATCCCAGACCCGCAAAGTCCAGGATCGCATTGAGCCGGTGTTCCCACCCCGTTGTTACAAAGTGCACCCCTTGGGCAAGCGATTTCAGACCAGCCGCGATTTCGCCCGCAATGCGCAGGCATTCCGTATCGCGATCGGGAGCCTTCCGGATACGCCTGATCATCTCCTCCGAGATGTGGGCTCCTGCCTCCGTTTGTGCAATATACCTGGCGATGCCGACCGATTTGATGAGATACACCTTGGCGATGATCGGGACCCCCAAACCTTTGGTCTGATCAAGGACAGATGTAAAGCGACCCGGGTCGTACACGGGAGGAGTGATGACGAAGTTGGCGCCCGCCTCAACGGCCTTCCCCGCCAGCTCAAACTCTGCAGCCATCGCTTTCTCGTCGGCATACGGCTCCATGACGTAGCCCACGGTAAAGCCGGGAGTTCCGCTGAGTTCGAGCCCCGCCATATCCACCCCGCCATGAAGGCGCTGGATGGCGCGAAGCAGCCCCAGTTCATCCAGATCATTCACGGTGCCGGCATCGTGATGGTCGGCATTGGCTATTTGTTCGCCCCGAACCACGACCAGATTATGGATTCCAAGCACGTGGGCCGCCAGGATGTCACCCTGCAAGGCCATCCTGTTGCGATCTCGACAATAGACGTGGATCATGGTCTCTATGCCCTGCTGCTGCAGCAGCGCTCCCCCGGCAAGGGCACTCATTCTCATGACCCCATTGTCCATGTCCGGCACTACGATGGCGTCCACCCGCCCTTTTATGCGACGGGCATTGGTCATAAACTCCGAGATGTCCACGCCTTTCGGTGTGTTCATCTCCCCCAAAACAACAAATTCGCCCGCTGACAGTCGTTTCTGAAAACTCATACGCTCCCTTTTCCTTTGCTGATATCCTCATCCCAATGAGCAAACTGAAGCATGGCTCTGCCTTTTTCCGGCCTCTTCCCAAGGACCACCAGACCGCCATGACCATTCGCAGGGGAGTGCCGCAGGGCCTGTAGACTCTGCCCTATCAAGAATCCTTGATCTTCTTCAGCTGGAGGCGATAAAGAGTGCCCCCTTCTTCTCCGGCTTCCATGGCCATCACTTCATAACAAGTTGCCGGTAACACTTTAAAAAGATCCGCCAGGGTATCGAGATCACACCCCAGGATTTCCATGGTCTCACGGGTTCGCATTTCCTTCATCAACTGAGCAGCTTTGAGGAGGGTGATGGGGGTCAAAGTTCCCCGGAAGTCTAGAGTGTAGTCCGCTTTTCGTTCCAACTCCAGGTACTCCGCTTGGGTTTCAGTTTTTCTCTCCAAGCAGCAAAAGCAATGCCAGAAGAACCTAATCTTGCTCCCATCTCCATGTCCGCTGCAAATGCTGGATTCATGAGGATTCAGAGGAGTCATATGAAGCCGTCCTTGTCGATGAAATGTTAAACTGTTAAAAAAGGAAGGCTTGCTCATGTTAAAAAATGAACAGGAGACTACCCATGTTTGTACAGGAGCTTGACAGGTACTGGAAGACCGTGGTGAGCACCATACGGGACGGGATCATGATTGTGGACACAACTGGGGCGATTGTATCAGTCAACAAGGCCTTTGAAACGATCACCGGTTACGGGAGAGAGGAGTTGGTGGGGCAGAAGTGCTCCATCTTGCATTACAGCATTTACCCAATGGCCCGGGAGCAAAGAGGCGATCATTGGTGCATGCTGTTTCGGACCGGCGATCTGAGTAAGCGGAAGTGCGTCCTTCTGAAGAAAGACAAAAGCAGCATTCACGTGCTGAAGAATGTTTCCCTCCTGCATGACAACACGGGTAAGGTCATTGGCGCCGTGGAGACGATCACCGATATCACTGAACTCATCGAAAAAGAGAACCAGATCGCGGCCTTTCGAAGGGAACTCCGGTCTGAAGGCAGTTTTCATGGTCTGATCGGAATATGCGCCTCCATGCAGCAGGTGTTTGACCTTATTACCAATGCAGCGCAATCGGAAGCCCCGGTGATCATTTTCGGAGAAAGCGGGACGGGAAAAGAACTGGTGAGCAGAGCCATCCATGAGATCGGTGACCGGAAGGGCAAACCTTTTATTAAAGTCAACTGTGCCGCCCTGACGGAATCACTCTTGGAAAGCGAGCTTTTCGGCCATGTCAAGGGGGCCTACACGGGGGCCTACAAAGGGAGAGCGGGACGATTTGAAACCGCCCACGGGGGAGACATCTTTCTTGATGAAATCGGGGATTTGCCCCTCTCCACTCAGGTTAAGCTGCTTCGGGTACTCGAGGAAAAGGTCGTGGAACGGGTGGGAGACAACACACCCATTCCGGTTGATGTGCGGATCATTTCCGCTACGAACAGGAATCTGTCAAGGCTTGTCGATCAGGGTTCATTTCGCAAGGACTTCTACTTCAGGATCAACGTGGTTCCGATCCATTTGCCTTCCCTTCGCGATCGAACCGATGACATCCCGCTCCTGGCCGAGCATTTCTTTCAAAAAATACGCCTGAGGAATGGAAAAGATATAGAAGGGATCAGTACCGATACCATGAGGATTTTAATGAATTATTCGTGGCCGGGCAATGTGAGAGAGTTGAGAAGTGCTTTTGAATATGCTTTTGTCACCTGTCGAGAATCTATCATCCAACCCCATCACCTCCCTCCCAGCATCATCAAGACGAAACGAGATGTTTGTACCGCCAAGCCCTCGTCCATCAGCAGGAAGGAACTGAAGAAGAAGCGGCTCTTGGAAGCCCTCGAGCAGGCTGGAGGAAACCAGTCCGAGGCAGCCAAAATCCTGGGGGTTTCCAGGGTTACCATATGGAATCAAATGAAGCATTTCGGCGTCAATGTCAGACGAAAAATTGATCGTGTTCGTGATTCGTAGCTGCTCCCAAGCCAATTGTCTCAACTAATGGTTGCATGCCTCTTGGCCGAGGCGTTGAAAGACGCTTCTGAAAGCGACCTGCTCTCCCCCGGCGTTCGCCGAGCCGGATCGATTCGGTGAGCCAGACGTGTCTCCCCCTTTCAACCCAGATTCTACCCAGAAAAGTAATGGGGGTGCTTCCTTTCTCCCTCGACTGGGACCTCAGGCCTTTTACTCTTCCCAGTATGCGAAAAGGAGCATGCGAGGAAAAAGCGGGCGAGGCCATCGGCGCCTGGTCGATCTTCTCGCGTGCTTATGGACTTATTGTGCGATATAAGAGGACTCTCATGGGTGCTCAGCGCGATTTTAGATATACCGGGCATTTGTTGAATTCAAGGAACGGAGGCTGGATAACCGATGGAACAAAAGACCAAATTTTCGATCTGGTATGTCGTCTTTGCCATGTGGGGCGTACTGATCGTTCATAACTACCTCTCCACCCAGTTTGCACCGCAGATCGTGCCCTACAGTGAATTCCTTCAAGCCATGCGGGATGGCCGAATCCCCGAAGCTGTGGTTTCCGAAGGGCGTATTACGGGCAGGATGCAGGTGAGGGAAGAAGGGCAGGTCAGTGAAATCAACTTCACTACCAATCGGGTCGATGCGGACATTTCGGACGAACTCTCCAAGCACAACGTCAAGTTCCGCGGCCAGCCCGAAAGCACCCTCTTGCGGGATATTCTCTCGTGGGTCCTGCCGATCTTCATTTTCTTCGGCATTTGGTTCCTGTTGATGAAGCGCTTCAGCCCGGGCGCCGGGATGATGTCGTTTGGCGGCAACAAGGCCAAGGTGTATGCGGAAAAGGAAATCCCGACCCGCTTCAGCGATGTGGCGGGAGCGGACGAGGCCAAGGCCGAGCTGGTGGAGATCGTGGACTATCTGAAGGAGCCGGAGCGGTTCCAGCAGCTTGGGGGCAGAATGCCCAAAGGGGTCCTGCTGGTGGGACCTCCGGGTACCGGCAAAACGCTCCTGGCGCGAGCGGTGGCGGGCGAAGCGGGAGTCCCGTTCTTTACCATCAGCGGTTCCGAGTTTGTGGAGATGTTCGTAGGGGTAGGGGCCGCGAGGGTTCGCGAGCTCTTTCAACAGGCTCGGGAAAAGGCCCCGTGCATTATTTTTATCGATGAACTGGACGCGATCGGGAAGGCTCGAGGCGCCATGACCATCGGTGGCCATGACGAGCGCGAACAGACCCTGAACCAGTTGCTGGTGGAAATGGACGGTTTTGACCCGCGGGTGGGCGTCGTCATTCTGGCTGCCACCAACCGCCCGGAAACGCTCGACCCCGCCTTGCTGAGGGCGGGGCGCTTTGACCGGCAGGTGCTGGTAGACCGTCCCGACGTGAACGGCCGCGAGGCCATCCTCAAGATTCATGTAAAAAAGGTCAAGCTGGCGGACAGCGTCGACCTGAAAGTCATTGCCCAGAAAACCCCGGGCTTTTCCGGGGCGGATCTTGCCAACATTGTCAACGAAGCGGCGCTGCTGGCGGCACGCAAGAATAAAACGGCGATCGAGATGGAGGACCTGGATGAAGCAGTGGACCGGATCATCGCCGGGCTCGAGAAGAAGAACCGGGTGATCAACCCGAAGGAAAAAGAAATCGTGGCCTATCATGAGACGGGGCATGCGCTGATCGCCGCGTTCACGCCGGGAGCGGACAAGGTCCACAAAATCTCGATTATCCCACGGGGCATTGCGGCCCTCGGCTATACCCAGCAACTGCCGACCGAGGATCGCTACCTCATGACCCGCCAGGAGCTGTTGGGAAAGATCGACATTCTGCTTGGCGGGCGGATGGCAGAGGAACTGGTTTTTGGCGATGTTTCCACCGGGGCTCACAACGATCTCCAGCGGGCCACCGATATTGCCCGGGCCATGGTTTCCGAGTATGGAATGGGCCAGACGCTTGGGCTTTCGACCTATCCGCGCCAGACTCGCCCCATGTTTCTGAGCCCCCAGCAGATGCCGATGGCCGGCAAAGAGTACAGTGAAGCTACGGCCGCCCGGCTCGACGAGGAGGTCAAGGAACTTATCACCGAACGGGCCGCAGCAGTGAAGCAGTTGCTCTCAGACAATCAGCAGCTGCTCGAAGCCATTGCTCAGGAATTGCTGCGAAGCGAAGTCGTGGAAGGCGAGGCCTTCTACCAGCTGGTGGACGGGCATAAGACCTCTCAAGACAGCAGCCCGGCATGAGCCGGGTTGTGGTCGCGGGCACTCTTTTTCAGGTGCTCAGGCAATGAGTCCTTTCACCCACGTGACCAAGGCTTCCTTGGTGCCGGGATTGACAACGCTGTCAACGACCTTTCCCTGTTTTGCCAGGAACAGGGTCGGGATGCCTTTGACTTCGAAGCGACGGCACAAATCCCGATTCATGTCGGCGTTGATCTGCCCAACGATGATCTGGCCCGCCATCTCCGAGGCTACCTCGTCAATCACCGGGGCCAGCGCCGAACAGTGATGGCACCACGCTGCCCAGAATTCAAAGACGAGCGGGAGCTCTGCTTCCGCGAGGATCCGGTCAAAGTTGGTCTCATGCAGCACAATGGGTTGGGTCGGGACATCTTTTTCAGTCATCGGGCAATCCTTTCCACCGCCATAACCATAGCCGGCGGCATGACCAGTGTGCTTTTTCGCCAAGCGGGAGATGCCCGGCCCGGCGCCAGGGAAGGGGCACCCCTGCCGGCCTCATTCCGGGTCAGGGATGATGTTGATTTCCTTCGCGTGTTGGGTGAGGTCAAACGTCCACCAGTAGGTCCCATCGAGTTTGGTCACGTCAACCGTGCCGGCCGCCAGGTGTTCGGCAAGCGTGATCTGATGTTCATCGTAGAGGTCACGCGGATCCATTTCAATCCAATAGCCTGGGCAGACTTCAACTTCGATTCTCATGGCTGCTTCACCTTCTGAGACTGGAAACTGGAAACCCGCTACTGCAATCCAGCTGGGGGCGGGGCAGTTGCGACGAGCTAACATCCAATGCTATTCTAGCAGGAGCGGGAGAAGATGGGAATTGATAATGGTGGAGTGAATCATTTTCGAAGTGCCCTCCCATAGAGCCGGGAGAATGGCATTCAGACGAAAGGAGAGGGGTCTTGAGAGCGGTCCTGGTTTTTCTGTTGGCAGGGATGTTCCTGGTTCCAGCCGCAGGTTATGCCGGCTCGGTTTACAGCAGCGGCGAGATTGACGATGACCTGAGGTTTGAAGACTTTAAGATCAGTGACGGTTATCTGACGGGTTCCATTATCAACGCCTCCAAGCGCGCCAGGACTGCGGTTAAGCTCGATGTGTGGACGGCGAATACCCAGGAGACCAGGATCTATTGGCGGAAAACCCTGAATCTGGGCGATCTGGCCGCCGGTGCCAAGGCTGCCGTGAAAGAGCCCTACGCGGTTGATTTGGAAGATCCGGCGCGCACCAAGTTCATGTTTCGGGTTCCTACCACTACCAATTTTCGAAACCCCGCCGCCCAAACCACTCAGCCCAGCCAACCAAAGGTGGGAACACAACAAAAACAGGCGACTCCCCCCAAACAGGGTGCTCAGCAGAAGCAGGGAAGTCAGCCAAAGCCGCAAAAGCCTTAGGCAGGCAGGAGGTTGATGAAATTGCGGATGGTTGGCAGGTTGCGGAGGAAGCGATGGGCAGCGAGAGCGGCGCGGAGCTGGCCGGTGGGGTAGGGAATGCGATAGAGTGTCAGGGTGCCGCGGTCACTGTCGTAGAGGGCGGAATTAGCCGCAGGAACACCGTCACGGTAAGGACCGCCGACGCTTCCAACTTTGACCCAATAGCGGGCGGCAGGGGCGAGCGGGATGGTCAGGGGCTGATCGCCAGACGGTCGGTAGACGCGCAGGTCTAAGAGGTGGGGTGAGGTGATACCGCCCGGTAGTTCGTAAACGCCGGGAATATGATCGTGGCCGCTGACGATCAGGTGTTTGGAATACGTTGCCCAAGCCTTCAAACAGCCAACCAGGGCGGTCTCATCCAGGTAGGCAAAGCAGGCGATAGTGGGTGGTGTTCCAGGTGCGGGTAAATGGAAAGGACTGTGATGCACCACGACGAGGTCGTCGTGTTCCAGCATCAGGGGCAGATTAAGCAGGTATTCCAGAGCTCCCGGCAGGCTGCTGAGCCGTCCCGCATTGAAAGCGGTGGCTTGCATCCGATCGAGTTGTTCGGGATGGTCCGGGAAGAGTCCGCAGACCAGCAGGTCATGATTGCCGGCAACGGTCGGCAACCCCAGTGCGCGCATCCGTTCGAGGGTGCAGTCGCCCGTGGGAAGCCAGCCGACCAGATCCCCCAGGCAGTAGACGGCATCGGGTTGCAGTTGCCGCAGATGATCGAGGTACGCTTCCAGGGCAGCCTCGTTGCCGTGGATATCGCCAAAGAAGGAAATGCGCACGCGAGCCTCCAATGCAATTGGAGCCGGGAAAGGCCGGAATCATGGGGTGCAGCTATTCTTCTACCGTTTCGAACGAGCCGTCGTCTTTCTGAATGATCTTCATGTTTCGTCCGCTGGGATCGGTAAAGCGGATGGGCCCGCTGTAGGTTGCCGGCGCGGCCGGTTCAGTGGTCCTGCGTCGTCTCACCAGCCAGCACACCAGGGCCACCACCATTACCACCAAAATCGCTATCAGCCAGTAGTACACCACGTCGTTCCTCCCCCATCGCCGCTGAGCCCGGTTCGGGATACGCCTTGCAAAGCGCCGGCCTTCCGCTTTGAGTTGCGAGTTTCATGTTTCATGTTTTTCTGCCGGAGAAGAATAACTCATGTCCCTTGAGGGACGCCAGGAGCGCCTCGAGCGAAGGCTGGCTGCCGGCATCATACCAGTCCTGGATGAGGCGAAAGGCAATCGAGAAGCTGGAAGGAAGGCGGAGCAGGCCTGCTTCCAATTGCTGCTTATAGTCCTGTCGTGAGTACCAGCGGGCTTCTTCGAGTTCATGGTCGACGAGCCGAATGGTTTCGTCCCCCCGGGCCAGGGCGGTGAAGCCGAGCATGATGGAGCAGGGAAACGGCCACGGCTGTGATGAATGATACTGGATGCCGGTTACCCTGACCCCCGTTTCTTCATGGATCTCCCTGACCACGGCGTCTTCGAGGCTTTCCCCCGGTTCCACGAATCCCGCGATGGCTGAAAAAAACCCCTGCGGCCAAATAGCCTGCCGCCCCAGCAGGCAGCGATCCTTGGCGTGAACCAGGGTGATAACGGCCGGATCGGTGCGGGGAAAGTGCTCAGCGCCACATTCGAGGCGGGTGCAAACCCTCCGATGACCGCCGTCAACGCTTGCCGTCGGGTTGCCGCAGTCGCCACAGAAGCGATGACGTCGATGCCAGTGGGTGAGGCCGCGGGCATAGGCGAGGAGCGCGGCCTGGCGGGGCTCGATCAAGGCTCCAAAACGTTTTAGGTCGTGAAACTGGCCGTGTCGTGCCAGGCGCTCGACGAGGGGCGAACCGGACTGGGGCAAGTCCAGTGCAAAAAAGGTCGAAGGCCCGTCTCTGCCGAGAAACATGACCGTATCCGCCCCCTCAATGAATTCCGCAGCTTCGGGATGAGAGAGCACAACCGGTTGGGGTGTGGCCTTGTGGGTGAAAAGCTGTTTTGAATCCCATACCGGCAGGAAACGGGCACCGGGGCTTGCCAGCTCTTTGGCGAGCCAGGCTTCGTCCCGGCGTCGGCCTGAGAGGCGATCCACCGGATTGGCGGCAAAGCAGTTGCGTGCAGAGCGCTGATAATGATCAATGGCTGGCAGCACGTGTGAGTCTTATGGCCCCCTGTATTTTTGCGCATCCTTCGGTACCCACCACTGGCGTGGGGTCAGACCCATGGGATGCACGGTAACGTTGTGAAAGCGTCGCGCCACTGCTACCAGGGCATCGGTGGTAAAAAGAAATGTATAGGGCTGTTCTTCGTGGAGGATCTCACTGAAGCGGTTGAAGAGCAGTCGCCGCCTCTGGGGATCGAATTCCTTGCGGGCGGTTTCAATGAGCCTGTCGGCCTCTTCGTTCCGGAACCCGACGAAGTTCGAACCCTTATCCGCCTGGGAGGAATGCCAGAGCTGATAAGGGTCGGTATCCCAACCGAGGCTCCACCCCATGGTACAGGCGTCAAAGTTGTGCTCATCCACCCGCTGGACGAAAACCGCCCATTCGAGCTTGCGAATCTCCATCTTGATGCCCACCCCTTTCAAGTTCTCCTGGAGGATGGTCGCAATCTGTTCGCCGAACTTCGACCCGGCGGAAATCAAGAATTCGAAAGCGAAAGGAACTCCATCCCGATCGAGGATGCCATCACCGTTGCGGTCTGTCCAGCCGGCATCCCGGAGCAGGGCTACCGCCGCCTTCGGGTCGAAGGGATAAGGCTTGAGCTGGTGGTTGTACTCGGGGCTGTTGATGTAGAAGGTGCCGTTGACCACAGTGCCCAGCCCAAACAACACCTTCTTGAGGATCGTCTCACGATCCATGAGCATGGTCATGGCCTGGCGCACGCGCCGATCGACAAACAGGGGACGGCGCATGTTCCAACCGATGTAGGAGTAGCTGGGCAGGAAGTATTTGAGTTTCTGGAATTGTTCTTCAAACCGTTTGGTCTGGGTTTGTCTGACCCACTGGATGGGACGCAGTCCCATGAGGTCCAGGCCACCCTGTTTGAGAACCTGGAGTGCGACCGTGGCATCGCTGATGATCTTGAAGACAATGCGCTGGAGGCAGGGTTGTTCCCCCCAGTAGTCGTTATTCCGGATGAGGACGATTTCTTTGCCGGTTTCCCAGTGCATGAGCCGGTAGGGCCCGGTACCGACCGGCTGGCGTCCAATGGGATGCTGGTTAAAGTTGTCACCTTCCTTGAACCGGTGCGCGGGAACGATGGGGATGCCGCCACAAAACTCGAGGGCCTTGAAGTAGGGAATCCGATAGCGATAGCGCACGGTATAATCGTCCAGGATCTCTAGGCGCTCGATGTCCTGGTAGTAGTTCCGAAGGTGGGCGGCATCGACCTTGGGGTCCTTGATTCGTTCGAAAGAGAAAAGGATATCGCGGGCGGTGAAAGGCTGGCCATCCTGCCAGCGAACATTCTTCTTGAGATGGAAGATGTATTGCAGGTGATCGTCCGCGATCTCCCACGAGTCTGCCAACACCGGCACCAGTTCCAGGGTTGTTTCGTCCCGCTTGAGGAGTGATTCGTAAATATAATTGTTAATGTTGGAAGCGTAGGCGTCGGTGGCCGTGATCGGATTGAGGGTTGCCGGTTCGGCACTGAGATGGTTGATCAGCCAGTCGCCTGCATCCGGCGGGGGGTTCTCACCCTGCACGAATGAAGAAGCCACCAACAGGAACAGCAGGGGCACTATCAGCAGCAGACTGGAAACAAGCGGTGCACGATTCTGCGTAAGCCTCTCCTCAGCCAGAGTTGAAATCGGTTACCCGCACCATGAGGTAGGGGATTGCCGGGTGCCATCCCGTCTCTCTCGGGTTGCTGACTCGCTGGGCACTGCGAAGATAGCATGAGAGCGGGCATAAAAAAACCCCTTCTCCACAACAGTCTTGAAAAGGGGCTTTTGGCACAGGCCGTTCACACTGCCGGCTGACAGCCGGAGACTAAAGCTTACTGATATCGATGCTGCGGATAAATGCTTTGATATCGGTCATCCATGCTTCCAGCTGCCGTTCCCGTTCCTGGGTGGCAGGGTCCTCTTCCAGCGGCTTCCCGCTGACTTCCCCACGGGGCTGAGAAATGGGTTCGTCACTCATGCCCCGACCCTCAACCTCTGGAAACTCGCTGTTCTTAAAATACTCCATAGAAATTGAACAATATCCGAAAGTCTTCATGCCAGCCTCCTTGTTGTGCTCATTGATTCATTGGTAGCCTCAACCTAAGCACCTCACGAAACATTGTAAAGCCACTTGTCTGTCAGCCCCTGGGGTCCTGAGCCCGAAGACGGATCACCGGCAACGCCTCACTATCAACATTCGGGGGGTCTTGTTCAGTATTCGATCTTCACTTGTCCTTGAACACCGGTACTGGAAAGAGTGAAGGATAAATCCTCGCATTGACAGGCTTCGGGCTTTCCGTTAGCATTCTTTGTACTACTGTCGGACACCATTCTTTTTCTGAAGAACTTCATGCGCTTGCCGGTTTAAACCGGGAGTCGGTGGCGGTCCTGAAGGCCTTGCTGAGGGTGTGGGGTGATGCGCGGCGGGCTCTCAAGCGGAAAGGAGAATCATGATCATCGGGCTGGATGTGGGTGGCACGAATACGGATGTGGTGCTCCTTGGTCAAGAGGGCATTCTGCGTCAAACCAAGGTGCCCACGGATCATTCAAATTTGTTCGAAAGTGTAACAGCCGGGCTGGAGGTCATTACCCGTGATATTCCGGCAGGAGATATCAGGCGGGTGGTGCTGAGCACGACCCTCACTACCAATGCCATTGTCGAGAAGAAGCTCGCCGCAACAGGGATGATTGTTTGTGGAGGGCCGGGGATCGATCCGGAGCTGTTCCGCACCAATGACCAGTATTTCTCGGTGGCCGGCTCCATCGATCATCGTGGGCGCGAGATTCAGCCCATTGACCACAAGGAAATTCGGACGATCGCTTCGCGGTGGCGTACTGAAGGGTTGAGGCAGGTGGGGGTTGTGGGCAAGTTTTCGGTGCGCAACCCGAAACACGAGCTGGAGATCCAGGAGCTGCTGAGCGGGGGCTTTGACTATATCGCTCTCGGCCATCGGCTCTCGGGCCACCTCAGTTTCCCGCGACGAATCGCTACGGCCTATCTCAATGCTTCCATATACCCCCTTCATAAGAAATTCTTCGAAGCAGTGCGTGACTCTTTGCGCCGGAAGGGCCTGGACATTCCCATCTATATCCTCAAAGCCGATGGGGGAACGATGAATCTCGAAGCCTCCATCGATTATCCCGGCCAGACCATCCTCTCCGGTCCTGCGGCCAGTGTCATGGGTTCCCTTCCCTTTGCCGCGGCGAGCCAGGAGACGCTGGTCCTGGATATCGGCGGGACGACCACGGATATGGCGATTCTCATCCATCAAGTGCCTTTGCTCGACCCGGTCGGCATCGAACTCAGTGGTCACAAGACCCTCATTCGTTCCCTGAAGACCCGCTCCATCGGTCTGGGTGGTGACAGTGTGGTGCGGGTTGTCAAGGGAGACCTCACCATCGGTCCGGATCGCCAGGGTGGGCCAATGGCCTGCGGCGGTCCCTTGCCGACTCCCACCGATGCGCTGGTGGTCATGGGGAAATATCCTGAGGGTGATCGCAGTGCCTCCCTGCGGGGGCTCGAGCCGTTGGCGGGGCAGCTGGGGATGCCGGTGGAGAAGGCGGCGAACCGGATTTTCGAGCAGACCTGCCGCGAGATCCTGGCTGCGGCAGCCGGGATGATCACGGAGATCAACAGCAAGCCGGTCTATACCGTGCACGAAATCCTCGAAGGTTACCAGGTCAAGCCCCAGGAGATCCTGATACTGGGTGGACCGGCCCCTGCCTTTGCCGCTCAACTGGCGACCCTCACCGAACTTCCGGTGCGGGTGGTGCCGCAATGGCAGGTGGCCAATGCCGTCGGGGCGGCGCTGGCGAAAAACACCTGCGAGGTCATGCTTTTTGCCGACACCGAGCAGGGTTTGGCGGTGGCTCCCGAGGAAGACTTCTCCCAACCAGTGAAGCGGGATTTTGACCGGAAAGGTGCTCTCAAACTTGCCTTCGACCTGCTCCGCAAGAAGTGTATGCGGCAGGGGGCTTCCCCCCAGGAAGTGGAGATGGAGACCCTGGAGGAGCTGCAGTTCAACATGGTGCGAGGGTTTTACACTTCAGGTCGCAATATCAGGGTCAAGGTGCAGGTCAAACCAGGTCTCATTCCGGAGTATCGGGAGATTGCCGCCGGACTCTTCGCTGCCAACGGCGTTTCCTGAGGGGAGGAACCAAGTCATGCTCCACACCAAGGTGAAAACGGGACTGGTCTTTTTCCCGGCCTTTGACTGGGCCATCAGCGACACTCACCCTGAACGGGAAGAACGGCTGCTCTACACCCAGGACCAGGTCTTCGAAGAAGGGCTGCTCGATATCGAGGGGCTTGTTGAATACAAACCCGATTTGATCACGATACAAGACATCCAGCGGGTGCATTTCTGCTATCCCGATGAACGGCGGGTCATTACCGAGTCCCACCTGATCAGCGCCGGGGGAGCCAAGAAGATCGGCGTCGAGGTGATGGAAAAGCGGATCGAACGAGGGTTTGCGCTGGTGCGTCCCCCGGGCCACCATGCCATGCGGGTGGTTCACGGCGCTCGCGGCTTCTGCAATATCAATATCGAAGCCATCATGATCGAATATCTGCGCCAGCATTATGGGGTCGATCGGGTGGCCATCGTCGACACCGACTGCCATCATGGCGATGGGACGCAGGACATCTACTGGCATGACCCGGACACCCTGTTCATTTCCGTGCACCAGGACGGGCGGACGCTCTATCCCGGATCGGGGTTCCACAATGAAGTCGGTGGTCCAACCGCGGTGGGGAGTACGGTGAATATTCCCCTCCCTCCCCGCACCTCGGAGGAAGGCTTCCTGTTTGTGCTCGATGAGGTGATCCTGCCTCTGCTTGCCGCCTTCAAGCCCGACCTCGTCGTCAATTCGGCGGGCCAGGACAATCACTACACCGATCCCATCACCAACATGTGCTTTTCGGCTCAGGGATATGCGGAACTGACCAGCCGCCTGAAGCCTGACATTGCGGTGCTGGAGGGAGGGTATTCCATCGAAGGGGCGCTGCCCTACGTCAATGTAGGGATCATTATGGCGCTGGCCGGCATGGATTACAGCAAGGTCAGAGAACCCGACTACCAGCCGGACAAAATCCGCCAGTCGCCGGATACCACTCGCTACATTGAAAGACTGGCACAGACGATTCTGGAAAACTGGCAAAAGAGCGCTGAGCTGCGTGAAAAACACCGGGCCAGCATGAAATTTGCCAAACGGGAGCGGAACATCTTCTACGACACGGATCAGATCTACGAAAGTCAGCGCGAGCACCTGCGGGTTTGTCCGGACTGCAGCGGGGTGCTGGCCATCGATTCCGACACCGACCGCGGTCGCCAGATCTATGCGGTGCACATTCCGAGGAAGGCATGTGAGGCCTGCCGGCAGCAGGGATACGAGTGGTACGAGGCCTGCCGGGATCGGCGCTATGATGCGGTGTTCCTGCAGGATCGCACCAAAGACCAATACCTGGTCAAGGGATTGCGGCGGTGAACCGCAACGCAAAGCGAAGGTCGAGTATTGAATAGCGAACCGCAGAATGTCGACGGTGAGGGTGGGGAGCAGCTGGTCCTGACGAGGATGCCAAGAACCAAAAACCAAGAGCCGCGAGCTAAGAGCCAACAGCCGGCAGCCAACACTGAAGCTGTTTTCATCAAAGATTTCACGCTGCCGGACCTCGAAGCCTGGGTGGTGAGCATTGGTGAGGCGCGGTTTCGTGCCCGCCAGCTCTATCGGCATCTCTACGCCCGCGGTATCCGTTCCTGGGACGAGTGCAGCGATCTGAGCAAATTGTTCCGGGTGCAGCTGGAGTATGGCACCCGTTTACACGCTTTGCAGGTGGCCGACAAGCAAGAGGCGGCCGATGGAGTCGTCAAGTACCTGTTCGAGCTGCATGATCGGCAATTCATTGAAGCGGTCCTGATCCCGGACCCTCCCCGCTGCACCCTGTGCCTCTCCAGTCAGGTGGGATGTGCCTTTCAGTGCCGGTTCTGCTTGACCGGCACGCTTGGATTCAAGCGCAATTTGAACACCGCCGAGATTGTGGATCAGGTCTGTCAGGTGCAGAGCGATCAGGGAACCCGCCGACGCCTCACGAATCTGGTATTTATGGGGATGGGTGAGCCTCTGGCCAATTATGAGGCGGTGACGAGGGCGCTGCGGATCATGCTGGATCCGAATGGCATGGCCTTTTCACACCGGCGGATTACCCTTTCCACGGCGGGGGTGGTGCCCCGGCTGCGGCAGCTTGGTCGGGAGGCTCCGGTAAATCTGGCCATCAGCCTGCACGCTCCCGACGATGCCTTGCGCGATCAACTGATGCCGATCAACCGTTCCTATCCCCTGGCGGAGCTGCTGGCGGCCTGTCGGGAGTATCCGCTCGCGCCCAGGAAGCGAATTACCTTCGAATACATTCTGCTTGATGGAGTGAATGACTCTCCCGAGCAGGCTCGGGAACTGGTCAGAATTCTCCATGGGGTGCGGGCCAAGGTGAACCTCATTCCTTTCAATCCCCGCGAAACCCCGCTTGTGGACGAATATCGCAAACCTTCTGAAGAGCGGATTCGGGCGTTCCAGGAGGTGCTGCAGAAAGCGCAGCTGACAGCTATCATCCGCCAGAGCCGGGGAGCCGATATCGGGGCTGCCTGCGGTCAGCTCGTGGCCAAGAGAAGTGACCATGAAAAGAGGGAGCGTTGACATTGAAACCCGATTTTAGTAAGCATAACGGCCTGCTCCCGGCAATCGTTCAGCGCGCCGATACCGGCAAAGTGCTGATGCTGGCCTATATGAACGAACTCGCCTGGGAAAAGACGGTCGAAACGGGCACGGCGCATTATTGGAGCCGGTCTCGGCAGAAACTGTGGCTCAAAGGGGAGGAGTCCGGACATATCCAGGTGGTGCGAGAGATTCTGCTCGATTGCGATCTGGATTCGATCCTCCTGAAAGTTGAGCAGCGTGGTGGCGCGGCATGCCACACCGGGCATGAAAGCTGTTTTTACCGTCGCTACGAAGGCGGTGAGTTGAAAGAGGTAGAAAGACTGGTTTTTGATCCCAAGGAGGTTTACCGGAAGTGAAGCAACTGGTTTTGGGCATTCCCAAGGGAAGCCTGCAAGAATCGACCATCAATTTATTCCGTCAGTCCGGTTGGCGTATCTCGCTTTCCGATCGCAACTATTTTCCTGAGATCAATGATCCCGAGATCAGCTGCGCCATCTGCCGCGCTCAGGAAATGTCACGCTACGTTGAGCAGGGAACCTTCGATGTCGGGCTGACCGGCCGCGACTGGATCATGGAAAATGATTCCGAGGTTACGGTGGTAGCCGATCTGATCTATTCAAAAGTCAGCCAGCGGCCGGCGCGCTGGGTCCTGGCGGTGCCGCTCGATTCTCCGGTGCAGGACCTTAAAGATTTGCAGGGAAAGAAGATCGCCACCGAATTGGTGAACTTTACCCGCCGGTATTTCGCGGCGGAAGGGATCTCCGTCGAGGTTGAATTTTCCTGGGGCGCCACCGAAGCCAAGGTCATCGCGGGCCTGTGCGATGCCATCGTCGAGGTGACTGAAACGGGTGCCACCATGCGGGCCAACGGCCTGCGGATTGTCAAAGAATTGATGCAGTCCAACACCCAGCTCATTGTCAATAAGAACTCATGGGAAAATCCCTGGAAACGGGAAAAGATCGAGAACATTGCGCTGCTCCTTCAGGGAGCCCTTCGAGCGGAAGATTTGGTAGGGGTGAAGATGAATGTCCCGGAAGAGTGCCTGAAAGACATCATCCCGCTCCTGCCCAGTCTCAATGCGCCGACTATTGCTCATCTCTACCAGAGCAACTGGCTGTCGGTGGAGACCATTGTTTCCAAAAACGTGGTGCGCGAACTGATTCCGAGGTTGATCAAGCAGGGTGCCGAAGGGATCATCGAGTATTCGCTCAACAAGGTGGTGTAGCGGTGGTGAGGAAGAAGCTCCTGCTCCTCCTCCTGAGCCTGGCGTTGGTCACGGGTGGATGTGCGATCTTCCAGCGCGATCCGATGGACATTTACAGCGACCGCCAGCTGCGGGAAATGGGTGAAAAGTTCCTCGCTGCCAGAGATCTGGGGCAGGCCCTCAAGTACCTCACCCTGGCGGAAAAGAGACGTCCCAATGATCCGGCAGTCCAATACGATCTCGGCGTGGCCTACTATGAACGCGGGCTGAAGTCCGAGGCCCTGGCGCACCTGAAGCAAGCCCTGGCCCTGAAACCCGCTTACCCCGAGGCCCACAATGCCCTGGGGCGTTACTATGCTGAGCAGGGCCAGTACGATCAGGCCCTGCTCTCATTTCAGAATGCCCTGGCTGATCCTACCTATACGACGCCCCAGATTGCCTTCTACAACCTGGGGCTGGTGTATGAGAAGAAGGGCGATCAGGAAACGGCCCTGAAACAGTATCGGGAAGCGGTGCGGCTGCAGCCCAACTACGGCGTTGCCTATTTGCGGATGGGGCAAATCCTTGAAGAGCAGCGTCGGGCCGATCAGGCACGAGACGCCTACGGCCGGGCTATTGAATGTGCTCCCGACCTGGTTGAGGCGCACTATCGCTACGGGGTGATGAGCTACACTGCCGGGGAATTGGAGAATGCTCTGTACTCCCTGAACCGGGTCGTCAAGCTGGCTCCCTATTCCACCATGGCGGACGATGCCAGGAGGTATCTCGAGCGCCTGCATGCAATCATTCCTGCCGGTCCGTCGCCGCAGAAGCAACCTCTGCTGCCTGAGGAAAGCCGACCTCGGTTCGAAGTGTTAACGAACCGCGAGCTCATGACGGAGCAACCGGAGGTCTCCTCTTCAACCCAGCGAGCGCCCTGGAATCTCGAAGCTTTGCAGCAGGCAAGAATCGAAAGCAGGGTTGCCGAGCCTTCCTCCGGAGCCGCTCGGAAGGATTCTCCGGCGGAGCACCCGAAGGATGGGCCGCGTGCCTATATTGTGCAGCTCGGTTCGTTCCTCGATAAGGAAAATGCTGAGGATCTCCAGCAGCGATTGCGCCGGAAGGGCTACGAAGCCATCGTCAAACCATTCAGCCACCAGGTGCTGGGGCGGCTCTACGTGGTTCAGCTGAAACCGGTGCATGATGCCGATAAGGCGAGTAAGCTGATGTTGCAGGTGGAAGGTGAGGGACACGGGAAAGCCATCATTCTCGAGGTCCCGGCAGATTGAGGGAATTTACCGGCAGCAGTTTCCGGAGCGAGAGCGGAAGAAGAGAAAGGAACAGGTGGGATGATCTGTCGAAGAGTCCAGGAGTTGACCTCGTTCATCGTGATGGACGTTTTGGAGCGAGCCCAGGAGATGGAGCGGGCGGGAGAGTCGGTGATCCACCTGGAAGTGGGGGAACCCGATTTTGACACCCCGGAAGCGATCAAAGTGGCAGCCATCGAGGCTTTGCGGCGTGGCGAAACGCATTACACGCACAGCCTCGGCACCCAGTCGCTGCGAGAGGCTATCTGCCGGTACTATAGCGACACCTATGGTGTGAACCGGCTGGAACCGGACCAGGTGCTGATTACCTCAGGGACCTCGCCGGCCTTTCTGATCGGGATGGGGGCCATTCTGGAATCCGGCGAAGAGGTCATCCTGTCCGATCCCCATTACGCCTGCCATCCGAATTTCATTCGGTTCCTGGAAGCAGTTCCCAAGACCATCCCGGTGTTTGAAGAGGATGGCTTTCAATATCGGCCGGAAGCGATCCGCGCGGCCCTCACCCCCAAGACCAAAGCGATCTTGATCAATTCTCCCGCCAACCCCACCGGCAACCTTCTGGAGCCGGAGAGGATGGCGGAAATCGCCGACATGGGCCGATGGGTGCTGAGTGATGAGATCTACCACGGTTTGGTCTACGAAGGGCGGGCGCGGTCAATCCTCGAGTTTACCGATCGGTGTATTGTTTTCAATGGTTTCTCGAAGCTGTTCGCCATGACCGGCTGGCGCCTGGGCTACCTAATCGTGCCTAAGGAACTGGTGCGGGTCATGCAAAAGATGCTCCAGAACTTCTTCATTTCGGCTAATGCCATGGTCCAGACGGCGGGGGTCGTCGCCCTCACCGATCCCAGTGTCCGGGCTGACGTCCGAAAGATGTGCGATACCTACAACGAGCGGAGGAAGTTCATCATCCCGCGCCTGCGGGAGATCGGTTTCGAGATCACGGTGGAACCGACGGGAGCCTTCTACACATTCGCCAACGCGCGTCGTTTTACCAGGGATTCTTATGCGTTTGCCTTCGAGATTCTGGAAAACGCCAGGGTCGGCATAACCCCCGGGATTGACTTTGGACCCAATGGTGAAGGTTACATGCGGTTCAGCTACGCAAATTCGCTGGAGAATATTGCGGAAGGGCTGCGACGGATCGAGGCGTATCTACGAACCCGCTCCTGATGGTTGGCTGTTCGCTCTTGGCTCTTGGGGGTTGGCTCTTGGGGCGGGATGAGCCGACTTGATACGTCGTTGCGGGTGGTGTTCAGGCTTTGGCGATGACCATCACCTCCAGCCCCCTGCCGTTGCTAGCTTTGACCGATAACGAATTGTTCATGGTCCATAACTTATGACTGACCGCTCAGCGCCGACCACTCAACAGCCACCGCCAGATACGCAGAACTCGTTACTCGTCCCTCCTCCCTCGTCCCTCCTCACCATCAAGACTGCTGAATTTGCAACTTCGGCTATCGAGCCCCGTCATTATCCGCCAGGAGGGGGGCTGGAGATAGCCTTTGCCGGGCGTTCCAATGTGGGCAAATCCTCACTCATCAACTGCTTGACCCAACGTAAGAAACTGGTCAGGACGAGCCGCACGCCAGGGCTCACCCGGATGATCAATTTCTTCCGGATCAATGGCGAATTCTTCTTTGTCGATCTGCCAGGCTACGGCTTTGCGCGGGTGCCGGAGAGGGTTCGCGCCCAGTGGAAACCCATGGTGGAGAGTTATCTCCTGGGCCGGAAAAGCTTGCGGGGGGTGGTTCAGATCATGGATGTCCGCCATCTTCCGACGGTTGATGACCTTCAGCTGTGGAGCTGGCTCAAGGACCGGCACATCCCTGCCATTCCAGTGCTGACCAAGGCCGACAAACTCAACCAGAACAAGCGCTCGGTTCAGGTGAAGGCAGCCGCCCAAGCCCTGGATATCCAGCCGGAAGGGATTGTCCTCTTTTCCTCGACCACCGGGTTGGGGCGAGAGGAGCTCACGCGCAGACTTCAGGGACTGCTCGAGGTATCCATGAATGAGCCATCAGCGGTCATTCGGGGCGAACCCGGCTAGTACAGCGGGGCGAAAGTTCGGCACCCTTACACATGTTGCGTTTCGCTCCTCTCAACGCAACCTACCATCCTCGCGTTAGGGCCGATGCTCTCTGTAGGTTGCGTTGAATGAACATGAAACGCAACGGGAAGAGGAACAGCAAGACACCTGCCCAATCGGTTTGAGACTTATGCCGCGCTGTACTAGGGAGAGTCGACCAGCGTCGCATCGTCGCGGTGGATGGGAACTCGGACACCTGAAGCGCCCGCCCGGAGACTACCCCGGGAAAATCGCTTGAAGCACTTGATCTATCTGCTGAAGCTCTTCCGCAATCATTGCTCGATCACTGCTGCTGAGGCGGCTGGCGCGGTTCCGGGCCACCAGCTTCGCCAGTTCCCTGCCAAGAGCCGCGATCGCTCCCTGCACATTCAGGTCTTCGTCCATGTGTTCTTGAAAGGTGGTTCGAAGACGGTTCAGACGCATGCCGGATTTCTTCACCGAACCCACTGGCGGGTCGCCGGCGGAACCGCTGCCGATGAGTTCCCGGGACCAGGCTCTGAGCTGTTCGAGGAAGTCGCTGCATTTTCGAAAGGATGCCGCGGTGAAGTTGAGTCGCCGCCGATGGTGACCGTACAGGAGGTAGAAGCGAATGTGCTGGCCGGTGCAGGCCTTCGTCATCAAATCTTGCGGATAGACGATGTTGCCCACGCTTTTGGACATCTTCTTGCCGTCAACCAGGAGGTGCTCCCCATGCACCCAGAAGCGGGCAAATTCTTTACCGGAAGCAGCTTCAATGACGGCGATGTTGTAGTCGTGGTGACGGTAGAGGTTGTCGATGCCCCCACAGGCGATATCGATAGTGTAACCCAGGTGCTCGGTCACTATTGCCGGGTCCTGGATGTTCCAGGAAGGTCGGCCGCGACCGATTTCCGTATCCCAGAAGACCTGGTCTCCGGGTTTGTGGCCGTGCCAGAGGATGAAATCGCCGAGATTCCAGCGTTGGCCATGGTAGGTGTCCTTTTTGAATCGGCGCTTTTCCTTTGGCCAGCGGCTCATATCCAGGCGGAAAAGCCGACCGAAGCCTTTGAACTTGAGTGGTTCGAAGAAGACGTTGTTCTGGTGCCAGTAGGCATAGCCTTTGTCGAGCAGCACCCGAATGAGTCGGGCGGCCTGATCGACGCTGGTAGAGGAGCGGGGAATGAACTCAGGAAGCTTGATTCGCAGCCGGCTGGCATCCTCCATGAAGCGATCGGCGACGGGCCTGGTGAGATCGGCGATGGTGATGCCTTTTTCTTGAGCTTCCTCGATGGCCTTGTCCTCGACGTCGGTGAAGTTGAGCAGGCGCTGGACGTTGAAACCCGAGTATTCAAGATACCGTTGGAGGACATCCTGCCAGACAAAACTTCGGTAATTGCCAAGGTGAGGGGGGCGGTAAATGGAGGGGCCGCAGGAGAACATGCGCACCGTTTGGTCGCCCCCACGGGGAGTGAACACTTGCTTGTCTCTGGTCATGGTATTGTAGAGCATGAGCATGGGTCGCCATCCTTCATTCAGTAGAAGTGCCAACGGGTTGATCAGTCTGGGTAACCAGGACCTTATCCACCCGATGTCCATCCATATCAACAACTTCAAAGCGCAGGCCGGAGCACTCGAAATGATCACCAGCCACGGGAATGCGCCTCAAATAACTCATGACGAAGCCACCCAGAGTCTGGAAGTATCCCCTTTGTTCTTCCGGCAGGGTTTTCACGTGGAACATCTCCTTCAATTCATCCACCGGCAGCAGCCCATCGATCAGCCATGATCCGTCCTCCCGCTGGACGACTCTGGCTTCCTGCTGTTCATCCACTGAGGGCATAGCCCCAACGACCGCTTCCAGAATATCGGTCAGCGTCACCAATCCTTCTATGGTTCCGTATTCATCGATGACCATCGCCATGTGCAGGCCGTATTCTTTGAACCTTTCGAGTACCTTGAGGACATGCATGGTTTCGATCACGAAAAGCGGCTGCCTCAAGGCTCCTCGGAGATTGAGCGGTTGGCCCGCGAGACTGCCCTTCAAGAGGTCCCTGACGTGAACAATTCCGAGAAGATGGGTCAGCCTACCCCGGCCGACCGGGAACCAGGAATGAATGCTTTCGGCCATGATGCGGCGGTTTTCTTCCGGGGGGGCATTGATATCGAGCCAGACGATCCGCTGGCGAGGGGTCATGAGCACCCCGACGTGGCGATCGCCCAGGCGAAACACCCGTTCCACCATCTCCTGCTCGGCTTCCTCGAAGACGCCGGCCACCGTTCCCTGGCCGATCAAGAGCTTGATTTCTTCCTCGGTGATGGGGGGTTGGGCTGATGGTCTAATGCCTGCCAGGCGAAGGATCAAATCGGTCGAGGCACTCAGCAGCCGCACGGCCGGGGAGGTAACAGCCGAAAGCAGCCTCATTCCGGGAGCGACGAAGGCGGCAATCCGTTCCGGATTGTTCAGGGCCAGCCGCTTGGGGGCGAGTTCCCCGATTACCAGCGAGAGAAAGCTGATGGCGCACACCACGCTGCCCAGGGCAAGGGCCTGACTGTAAGGGGCCAGCGTGGGAAAACGGGCCAGCCAGAGGGCAAGTTCGTTCGCGATTTTATAGCCCCCGAAAACGCCGCTCAGGACCCCGACCAGGGTGATGCCAACCTGGACGGTGGCCAGAAAAAGATTTGGTGAATTAGCCAGTTGCAGAGCCGCGCCGGCTTTTGCATTTCCCTCTTCAGCCCATTGTTGGAGCCGTTCTTTGCGAGCTGAGACGATCGCAATTTCAGACATGGCGAGAGCACCATTGGCCAGGATGAGCAGGACAATGATCAGGATATCAAGGCCTTGAGATAACATGCCGGCATCTCCTTTCAGGGCCGATCCGAACTGTTACTCCTTGAGGGTGGAGGTGACGACAATCTTGCCTTGCAGGGTCCGATGCACCGGGCAGCGGTCGGCGATTTCCAACAGTCTTTGTCGTTGTTCCCGGTCAAGCGGTCCCTCGAGTTCGATTTCCCTTTCGATGGAGTCGATCTTGCCGCTCCCGGTTTCGCATTCCTGGCAGTCGACGGCATGGATCTTCCGATGTTTGAGGCGCACCACGGCGGTCTCCAGTGGCCATTCCTTACGGTCGGCATACATGCGGAGGGTCATCCCGGTGCAGGCGCCCAAGGCCGCTACCAGGTAATCGTAGGGTGGCGGGCCGGTGTCCGAACCCCCCACCGCGATGGGTTCATCGGCCAGAAGCCGGTGACCGTTGGCGATGATCTCGGCCTGATAGCCCTTGCGGCCGGTACGGACCGTGACCCGATTGTCGGTCAAATCTCTCTGAGGACTACTCGAGGCCGAGACTCCAAGGTACTTGCGGGCCCAGGCGGCCAGCACGGTCCCCACATACAGGGCATCCTCCCGGTTTGACAGGAGATGATCGGCCTGATCCAGCGAGATGAAGCTCTTGGGGTGTCGTGCCAGGCGGAAAAGCTCGGCGGCATTTTCGATGCCGACAATGCGGTCTCGCGGCGAATGACAAATGAGCAGGGGCCGGTTGAGATTCTGTACGGTTTCCTGCATCCGTGTTTGCTGCAGGTCTTCCAGAAACTGCTTCCTGACCCGGAACTTCTTCCCGGCCAGGTTGATGTCCACCTCGCCGGGCGGGGCTGTCGGAGTCGGTGAGGATTCGATATGGCGTGCCAGGTGAGACAGTGCCGACGGGGCACCGATGGTCGCCACCGCGACGGCCGAGGGAAGGCAGGTCGCGGCCCGAAGAACGGCTGCGCCGCCCAGAGAATGGCCGATGAGCAGCTTTGGGGCATCGAAGGCAGCTTTCAGGAAATCAGCCGCTGCGATCAGGTCGGACACGTTTGAGGAAAAACTGGTCTCCGAGAAATCCCCGTTACTTTCGCCCAACCCGGCAAAATCGAACCGGAGGGTGGCGATTCCCTCTCGGGCCAGGGCCTGATTGATGTTGACTACGGCATTGAGGTTCTTGGTGCAGGTGAAGCAGTGAGCGAATAACGCATAGGCAATCGGCTTCTCATCGACGGGGAGGTCAAGGCGAGCGGCCAGCGTTTCGCCTCGTTCGTTCCGAAAGGACAGCTTCAAAAAATGCATACCCACCTCGTAGTCACGGCTTTGCCTCATCGGGCGGGTCAAAGCCTTGTTCCAGCGGTCCCGATCCCTGCCTGCTTCGCCAATAATATCATATGGATTACCGGGGCAGGCCAAAATAAGTGAAGCCATAGAAATAGAACCTTGACAGATAACGAAATATTTCACTACAATGGTGCAACTTGGGGTTCATTCGGTTATTGCTGGGTTGTTGTCGTTAACGGTTTTGAAAGGAGGCAAGGAGAAGCGATGAGAGGAGGCAAGTGGATTTCGTGTTTAGTCGTGGCGGCTTTTGTGGTTGGAATTGGAGCTCTGCTGGCCATCGCTGCCGACAAAGGGCCGGATGTCATTGAGTTGAAATCCGCCCTTTGGCCAACGCCTACCAAAAAGGTTCTGCCCTTCAGTCACAAGAAGCACTCTGAGGAGTACAAGGTCGCCTGCAACGACTGCCATCATGTTTACAAAGATGGCAAGAATGTCTGGAAGGAAGGCGATCAGGTGGACAAGTGCGACAAGTGCCACACCGAAGCCACCATCCAGGGTGAAAAGAAGCTGCCCCCGGATCAGCAGAAGTTGAATCTGAAGCTGGCTTTCCACAACAACTGTCAGGACTGTCACAAGAAGTTGAAGAAAGAAAAACCCGACCTGAAGATTCCGGTGACCTGTGCGCAGTGTCATCCGGGGTCCAAAGGCGACTAACGCTCAACCCCTTCTCCCCCCAGACCCCCACTAGCGCTATAGCGTTAGTGGGGGTTTTTGGTGGGGGCAAAAACAACGAGCCACCCGCTCCTTCAGGAGGGGTGGCTCCTTTGACGCAGCGCCAGCAGGCGCGAACTAGACTTCTTCCACGGTGATTGCATTCTGCTCGCAGACTTCCACGCAGCTCTCACAGCCGAGGCACTCTTCCTCGTTCACCGGGTCTGCCTTCCCGTCATTGAGTTCATAGACATCCACGGGGCATACATCGACACATTCACCATCGCCAACGCACTTGTCCTTGTCTACCGTTACCTTCCACGCCATGTTCTTTTTCCTCCATCTTCACTTGAACGAATAATTGCCGCCCGAGCACGGCTCGTCAGGGGGGAATCGATCTCTTCGCCCCGCCAGTCTAGCTTGAGACCAGCTCTTCGTATCCTCTTCCCAGCGGAATGTCAAGTCGAATTCCGCAGGTGTTAGAGGTGATTTTTGGGTAGGGCTGAATGCTCGATGCAGGAAGAGGCAGGGGCCTGCCGGTGGGTCTCGGGCAGGCATCCGGCGGTGGCGCTGGAACGAAGAACGGCCTCAGGTTCGGAAGCTTTATGAACCTGAGGCCGCATTTGGCTGAGTACCGATTAGACGCAACCGGTAGGCTTGGGAAGTCCTGCCATTTTACAGGCACCCTTGCCAGGTCCGGACGGAAACAGTTCGTAGATGTACTTGAGCTTGTAGCCGGTCACTTTGGTCAGGATGCGGACCATGGGCGCGATGCCGTGCTTCCGGTAGTAATCCTGGAGCACATGGATGATCTTCCAGTGTTCCTCGGTGAGCTCCTTGATACCTTCGGAGGTTTTTACATAATCAACCCATTCCGGGCACCATGAGTCGAAGCTCGCGATGAAGCCGTCTTCATCTATCTCGAAAGATTTCCCTTGAAATTCAATTTGTGCCATAAAACCATCCTCCTTCTAAAGTGCAGTTGAGTATCCCTCAGTTCCCAACAACATCCGACTGGGATTGACTTCGCTGCCCGAAGGTTCGCCCAATCGTTCCTGTCGATATGACCGGGCCCTCCTCACCATGGCATCGGCCCAGCCTGAATTTCCTACAGCGTGTACGTGAGAGTAGCTTGCCAGGACATTCTTATAGCATATTCCATCCCAGCCAGCCACAATTCCGTGCCCCTTTTTCAGCCGAAAAACCAGAGGAAAAACCGAATGATCCCCAATGATGCGCGAATAGTGGAACTCGTGCCCCTTGAGGACCGATCCTTTGGCAAGGAACGGGTTGTCCCGCACACACTCCATGACGGTATAGCCATGTCCCTGCGGCCTTTGTTCGACCGCCACATCAAACGGAAAGATTCCTGCCATGGGAAAAGTCTCCTGCTGGCGATAGATCTTTCGGCAGAGAAACATCAATCCGCCGCACTCGGCGTAAACCGGCAACCCCCTCTCGATCTCGTGGCGCAGTGACTCCCGAAAGACAGAGTTTCCCGCAAGCACTTCAAGGTGAGTTTCCGGAAACCCTCCACCGATATAGAGAGCATCAAGGGGAGGGAGCGAGCGTCGTTCGAAGCTTGAAATGTCTTTGATAATGGCGCCTCTGGCTTCGAGCGCCTCCAGGTTTTCCGGGTAGTAGAACTGGAAGGCCGCATCCCGAATCACCCCGATCACCAGTGGTGCGGGTGAGGTCAGGTCTTCGGCCGATTCCATCAGGGGCAGGGGCCATCCCAGCGGCTCCGCCGTTTTCGCAATGTTCCAGAGGGCCGGCAGGTCGACGTGGTCTCTCATCTGTTTTGCTGCCAACCCCAGGGCCTCGGGAAGGTTGTGCGACTCCTGAGGCGGTATCAGTCCCAGGTGACGTTCGGGGAAGGGATTGCACGGCTGCCTCGGAATGACTCCCAGGACCGGAACCTCACAGTAATGCTCGATGGCTCCCCGCAAAACCCCCTCATGCCGCTTTCCCGCTACCTGGTTGAGCAGTATCCCGGCGATCCTGACCTCCGGGTCGAATCGAAGACACCCGAGGACTTGGGCTGCCGCCGTTCGGGTCACTTTGGTCGCATCCACAATGAGGATGACCGGTGCCCTTAGGAATTTCGCCAGTTCCGCCGTAGAGAATCGGCCGTGGATGTCGACCCCGTCGTAAAGCCCACGGTTGCCTTCCACAAGGGAACCTTCAGCCTGGAGGGAGCGTTGGATGAAGGACCGGAGCATCTCCTCCGGAGTCATCAAAAAGGGGTCCAGGTTGTAACACGGCTGATGGGCTGCCATGGCCAGCCAGCCTGCATCAATGTAGTCCGGCCCCTTCTTGAACGGTACCAGCCGCAAGCCATGGTATTCCCGCCATGCCGCCACCAGGCCCAGGGAAATCAGGGTCTTGCCGGCACCGCCCCGCATTGCTGCCACTACCAGACGCGGTTTTTGAAATACCATGGAGTCCTCTGTTCCATGGGGCGCCGCACCCGTGACAGGCCTGGCGCCCCGGTCAACGGTCACAACGGTTAGAATTTGAACTGAGTTGTAGTTCTCCAGGTGGTCATGGCCAAACGATAATCGTCGATGTGTTCGTGCTTGAACTCTAAGCCCGTACGCTCGAAGAACCGTTCCCACCCAATCCGGTTAATCCAGTCGCCAACGCGTTCATACTTCTTCCCACCGGCCGCGTAAGCCTCGACGATCTTCTTGATGGTGTTGACCGTGGTCGGCCATCGGGGTGGTTCGTTGGGAATGAAGGGCACCGCCAGTTTGGAGAACATGGGCGCGGAGATGACGTTGGAGACCTTGCCGCCCACCCAGAGGGCGATGCCGTCCCCTTCACCGTCGGCCAGCGGCAGGGCGGGACACATGGTATAGCAGTTGCCGCAGAACATACACCGGTTGTTATTGATCTCCACACTCTTCCGATCATCGACCTTCTTGGGCTTGATGGCAGCCGTGGGGCAGGCGGCGATGACCAGAGGGATCTCGCAAACATTCTGTACCCGGTCGTGCTCGACGAAGGGAGGCTTCCGGTGCACTCCCAGGATGGCAATGTCCGAACAATGCACCGCGCCGCACATGTTCAGGCAGCACGCAAGAGCGATCCGCACCTGGGCGGGGAGCTTGTGGGAGCCGAAATACGGGAACAGCTCGTCCATCACGGCCTTCACCACCCCTGAAGCATCGATGGCAGGGGTGTGGCAATGGGCCCAGCCCTGGGTGTGAACGATGTTGGTGATGCAGTTGCCGGTGCCGCCCACCGGGAACCAGTTGCCGCGGCCCTTCAGATCATCGAGGAGGGGCTGTAGCTTGCTCTTGTCACTGACCAGGAACTCCACATTGTTTCGTGTCGTCCACCGCAGATAGCCGCCGCAGAATTTATCGGCGATATCACACATTTCACGGATCAGATCGACGGTGATCAAACGGGCAGTGGGAACCCGGACCGAGTAGAGCTCGGCGCCGGTTTCGGAAACGTGAAGCAGGACTCCGGGTTGCAGAATTTCATGATATTTCCACTTTCCGTAATTCTCTTTCACCACCGGTGGGAAGAACTTGTCGTATTTCGGTGGCCCAATATCAGTAATACGATCTTTCATCAGGTCATTCGGATCAAAAGCCATAGTGTCATCTCCTAAGCTTGATGGCGTTCACGGAATGCTTTGGCGTCATGTTCCCAACCACCGGGGACTTCGGCCGGATCGTAGAAAATGTAAGGATTGAAACGCGGAGTGTTGACCATGCGCGGATCGGGATCGAGTTCACAGGCCTTGAGAAATTCGCGCAGACCCATGCGCTGAATCAGCTCGCCCAACCGTTCCCGGTTCTTGCCGTTTTCCATCCACAGATCCCACATCTTCTCGACGAATTCCTTGAATTCGGTATAAGGTGGTTCCATCTTGATGAAGGGGATGACCACGCTGGAGAGCTGAGCCCCTTCCAGGATCGGCGCCTTGGCGCCAACCAGGATGGTAGCGCCGGTATCGAGGCCCGGCCGCAAAGCCCGCGGCATGACCCGGATGCAGTGCATGCAGCGGGTGCAGTCCTCATCCCAGATCTTGAGGTTCTTGCCATCCCATTCCATGCAGCCGGTCGGGCAGAGGTCGATGACCTCAGCCTTGATGTCGAAGGCCCGTTTTTCCGTGCCCTGGGCACCTGCATGGGGGACCAGTTCGCCGCCCACGTAGGCAGCTACGGCGGCTTGGTCGATGCGGATCTTATCCCGCCAAGTGCCGATGATGGAACAGTCGGCGCGGGCGATGGCCGCCACGCAATCACAGGGGCAACCAGAAGCCTTGAACTTGAATTTATAAGGGAACATGGGACGGTGGAGAGCGTCCTGATATTCCATGGTGAGATCGTAAATGATATTCTGAGTGTCGATGCAGGACCATTCACAGCGGGCTTTGCCGATACAGCCTTCCGGTGTTCTCAGATTGGAACCGGAACCGCCCAGGTCCATTTCGAATTTATGAGTCAGTTCATAGAATACCGGTTCAAGCTGATCGGTCGTGGTACCCAGCAGAATGATGTCACCGGTTGACCCGTGCATGTTGGTCAGTCCACTTCCCTTTTCTTCCCACATGTCGCAGAGCTTCCGCAGGATGTCGGTATTGTAGAATTTACTTGCGGGCTGATTCACGCGCATGGTGTGGAAGTGAGCAACATTGGGAAAGAGGTCCGGGCGGTCGCAGTAACGGCCAATGACGCCACCCCCGTATCCGAACACACCCACAATCCCGCCATGCTTCCAGTGGCCTTCCTTATCGTGGTAGGACATTTCCATCAGGCCCAGCCAGTCATTGCACATGGGACTCTTGTCGGCCCTTTTCTTGACGTCGCTTATGAAGCTGGGCCAGGGCCCCTTTTCTAATTCATCAATCAAGGGAGTCTCAAACTTTTTTGTCATTCCATCATCCTCCTTAGGCCAATTGCTTGCTTGTTTGTTTGCCAGAAGTCATGCTCGATCTTGCTTGATTGCTTCGACAGGGATTTACTGGAACCTCTCTATCTCACCTCCTTTATCTATATAGGTGTGGATACTCTGTCCGGAATAATCTTCGCTAAACGCACACTAATCGCGGTAGAGAACGAGGAAAAACCAGGTGGAGGTAAATGGTTGGGAGCAGGGAACTGGAACCGGCAGGGTCAGCTATTCATTCATACCCTTTTCTTCTTTTGCTACATCACCTTCTGAAGGGAGCATATACATGGTCGTGCTGCCGCTTGACCAATACTTAAGCTTGCCTTCATTGACCAGTTCGTTGATGATCTTCTTGGCCTGCATCATCTTGATTTCGGGGACTGCCTTACACAGATCGTTGAAGTAGTGCTTGGTTTTCTTCTGCTGTTTGACCCATTCGATAATTCGCCCTTTGGCCTCCTCGCTCATGACCACCTCCTGTGGAGAGATTTGAATATTGAATTAAATAAGGTTCCTAACCCTCGTAACACCACGGAAAAAGCTACCCTGGGAAATGTTAGCCTCGTCTTATTAGAAGGTTCTCAAGTCTTTGTCAACAAAAAAGTCTTGAGAAATTTCTCGGGAAAACGATCACATATCGAGGAGGACACGCTGCGGTCGAGTCTTGACACGACCGCGTTGCCTTGTTAAGAAATGCGACCCAGAAGGTCTTGCGGGGACAAGATCTTCTCCACCCGCGAGGGGGGACAGGCCTTGAACCCGACCAGCAGGCGTTTGCTTCCGGCACCCCCCGGCGTTGGTGCAGAGACCGAAGGCTCAACCGAAAACAGCCAACACTCGATCCAGGAGGTCACCAATTGATCACCCAAGATGACCGTGTCGACCAGCAGAAATTGAACCTTTACATCAAGTTCCTCAAAGAGAGGTTATTCTTCGAGCCCCAGTCGGTTGCGCTCCACTACAACCTGGGTCTCGCTTATTCGCACAAGGGATTGGTCGAGGAAGCACTGTCCGAGTTCAAACAGGCCCTCGAATATGAACCCAACCTCGCCCAGGCCTACGTCAACATGGGTGGGCTCTTCTTCCAGAAGGGGGATCTCGAGCAGTGCCTCGAGGCCAATCTGAAGGCCATCGCCCTTAACCCTGATCTGCCCATGGCCTACAGCAACCTCGGCTTCGCCTGCTTTGCCCGGGGTGATTTCCAGGAAGCCATTGCCTACAGCGAAAAGGCCCTGGCGATCAACCCCAACCATGTTCAAACCCTCAACAATCTGGCTATGGCCTACCTCCAGGCCGGTCGGATCAAGGACAGTCTGGAAGCTCTCCAGAAGATCCTCAGCCTGGATGAGAATTTTGCCGCCGCCCATTATCATCTGGCATTGGCGTTGCGCCTTGACGGGCGCGAGCAGGAGGCCGAGCAGCACCTGGAGAAGGCCCGGGCGCTGGGCTATCCGGTCGATGAAGCCGCGGCTGGGGAGGGTGCCTGATGCAGGTAAGCAAGGACGCTTTCGTCATTCTCGAATATCGGGTTCATCTCGACGACGGCACGTATGTGAAGGGAGAAGACGGTCCCGTTTCCCTCAATTTTGTGGCAGGATATCAGCAGGTTCTTCCAAGCCTCGAACAAAGACTGATGGGTCTTGCCGAGGGCACGGCAAGCGCTTTTACCATCCCGGCCGCCGAGGCATTTGGGGAGTACGATGCCTCTCAGGTCCATGTAAGGTCTTTTGAGGAATTTCCAGCAGGACGATCCCTGAAACCAGGAAAATGGATTATCGCCAGCAATGATGAGACTCAGGCCCAGTACAGCTACTTCGTAAAGGATAGAACGGATCAGACGGTGACGCTGGATTTCAACCATCCCCTTGCCGGCAAGGACCTTCACTATCAAATCAAAATCGTTGCCGTGCGTCCTGCCCTCCAGGAGGAACTGGAGTATCTGCGTCCCTGCGAGCATGCCGAGGAAACCGCACCCCCGCCCTGAGTAGCCTTCCACAGCGACAAAATGCCATTATCATGCGCCAGCGGCGCAGGGTGGGCGGCGAACTGGCGGCTGGCGCCGGAAGTCCCTTGCCAGGTCAAGAGTCTCGGTCGATTCTTTGCTGATACCAGGTGCAGAATTCGAGGATCAGCTGGGCCCGCCCTTCGCCCTGGAGCAGACCTCGGCAGAGCTCAAAGCATTCCTTGAAGAGGGCCGGTGATTCCTGGGCGGCCTGATGAGTCTCCAGAAATTCCTTTACCAGCATACCGGCCTTGAGGGAAACGGAGCTGAAGATCCTTTCGCGAGGATCTTTGGGTTCCTGGAAGGGGTTCCAGTTTTCGTAGCCAATTCTCAGAATGCGCTCCTGACCGCGCTTTGACATGGTATCGAAAATGGCCTTCTTCCTCATTTCATACTCATTTTCATCAGTGCTCATAGAAAGGCTGCTCCCCTGCCAGTGTCGAGCCGCTCGGACTCTTCGGAAGGATTCAATCCCAAAACAGCTTGAGACGAATCTTTTTGAATTCTCTGGTACTGAAAAGGATGCGGTAGTCGTTCCGGTGAATCGCTTGGGCGAGCCTTTTCGCCGCCTGTTCGCAGTCGTCGATGCTTCGTCCATGGACCATGGCGTAAAGGTTGTAGGGCCATTCGGCATAGCCGGGACGGTGATAGCAGTGACTGACTTCGGGGTGCGAGGCGAGAATGGTACCGTAACGGTCGATCTCTTCCGGAGGACAGCTCCATACCACCATCCCATTGGCGCTGAACCCGACTTCACGATGATTGAGAATTGCCGCAAAACGGCGCATGGTACCGTGTCTGAGCCAAGTGCCGATGAGTTCCAGGAGATCCGTTTCAGTCATTGCAAGAGATGCCGCCCAGACGGCAAAGGGTCGCTCCACCAGCGGCAGATCTTCCTGGATACAGCGGACCACCCGTATGTGCCGGGCGGACGGCTGGAAGGCAACGGACGGTTCCGTTGGCGGCAGCTTGGTCTGCTCATCGGTCACTGCCTCTTCACCCTCTTCCAGCAGATCCAGCACCACCGCCAGTTTGTATTTCCGAAGGGCCGGGAGGATCAGAGTCGGCCACCCGCCCGCGGCAGTGGCGATGGTGTTGACGGTTTCCGGAAGGGAACGTCCGGGGGGGACAGCGATAGTGAACCAGATATTGTAGGACCCGGGACGCAGGTAATTGTGACTCACTCCCGGATAGCCGTTAATGGCGGCAACCGCCTGGTCGAGGTGACTGTCAGGTACCGCCATGGCCACGAGGCTGCTGCGGTAGCCGAGGGCCCCCGTATTGAAGATGGCGCTGATCTGGCGCAGCAGGTTTTGCCGTTTCAGTTTCCCCAGACGTTCCCGAATGTCGCTTTCGCTGACTCCCAGTCCCTGGGACAAGGCCAGGTATGGGCTGGGGACGATAGGAAAGGATCTTTGAATCCGATCCAGCAGTACCCGCGTTGTAGCGTCCAAAAGGTTCGCTCCTGGGGGAAACGTTATGGGTGATCCGATGAAACTGCCGGTGACGCATCCCACGCCAAACCGGTACCATGTTCTTGGAAGATGTAATATATACTCCCTGGTGCTTGAATACAAGTGAGCGAGGCTGATCGAGCGCCCGGGACGGAGTATCATCTTAGCCTGGGCTCTTCGGCGAACGCAAAGAGGGCGGCGAGTTGCTGCACGCTGCGATGAGACCGGATGGTAGTGACAGATGACCTTTCCCGTCAGGATTTACCTGGACAGCCTTGGTGGTTGGGTTGCTTTTGGCTCGGAGCAGGCCGGGTTGCCTTTACCCTGGGGGCTGAATCCCGAGGGGCCGATGGTCACCTATGGTTCCTATTTCGAGGCGCTCGTACGCCTGCTTGACCAGGATCGCTATCGGCCCCTGCGTTCGGCTCTCAGCCAACTCCTGGGGCGGTCCGTCACGGTGTCCGAAATCCAGGACCTGGCCGTTGTCAGCCAGAAACATGGGGCCTTTTACCATGTCGCCCAAGTGCGGGTGAGGATTGCCGAATGCTGCCATTCACTGGCGGTCAACAGCGCAGTCGGTGCGGCCCGCCAAACCTTCCTGGCTTCTGAATACGCTGTTCTCCAGGAGTTGACCAGGTCCTTCCCGCATGGCTTCCTGCCCCGTGTTTTCTTCCTTGGAACGTCCCGGTGCCGTTCGGTGGAGGGTTCTCCTTTGGCCCTGAAATGTTTTCTGGGCGAATGGTTTGAGGGCTATCATGAATTCCATCTTACCCGACGGGGTGACGCTGACGGGATCTCAATCAAGGTCTGGGATGCTCACTCCAGAAACCCGCTGCTGAAGGTCGAGGAATCGCGGTTGCTGTATCGCCTGGCGGCGCAGATCCTGACCACTTATTACGATCCCAGATCCTTCAGGCAGATTTACCCCTGGCGTCATGCGGCGGGCGATTTCATCGTCATGCGACGGAAGACAGGGCTGAAGGTGCGCTTGATCACGGCCAGGGGCTACTTCCCGCTGGTTACGATGGCAGGGGCCGATCCTTCCGACCGGTGGATCCCCCTTGTCCATTTCTTTCTGAACCAGAGTCTTCACATGCGGCTGGATCGCCTGGATGGGACGGGGGAACTGGCCTGGGCCAGCGCCGACTCCCTGCAGGGAGTGATTTCAGGATTCCTTGCCGGTTGGCGGCAAAAGGCGACGAAGGATCCCGAGCTGCCTCAGCCGGCCGAGGTGTTGGAAGTCCTGCAACGGTTTACCGTGGATGAATGGCTCGCTTTTGCTCCTCTGGTGCTTGATAACGGCTTCGAAGAGCCGGAGGAACTTGAATTCCTCGAATCGAAGCTGGAGGAGCATGCAACGTCGCTGGCGGCTGCGCTTGGGGAGGTTGTCTGAGGGTATCGGAATGCCGGCGTTTTGTCCTGGTACCAATGCCGGGTGTCGCTGATTCCCGGGATCGTGCCCGAGAACCAGCCCTCAAGCTCACTACCGATGCCCAGACTGAACCGGCACCGGAGCCTGGCACGGGACACCTGGCAGCCGTGCCGGGGAGTGGGTTGGGGCGCTCCCTCATTGGTTCTGAAGAGCCGCTCTGCAACGTCAGTCCGCGGGTTCTCCAAACTCGGTTACGATCGGCCCGCTTCCCCGATCATTCAAGAATTGCTGCACCTGCTGCCTGGTTGGGATGCCCGGCCGAGCCCCAATGTTCATGCAGGTCAAGGCTGCGGCGGCACCGGCAAAAATCAGTGCTGAAAGGAAGCTCGAACTCTGAGCCAGGGCCAGGGCAAAGGCCCCATGGAAGGTGTCTCCGGCGCCGGTCGTGTCCACGGCGGTGACCGGGAAAGCCGGCAACCGCAGGTCACGACCGCAACTCCTGGCCCTCAAACCCCTTTCTCCGAGGGTTACGACAACCGACGGGGCCTGTTCTTTCAAAGCGTTGAAAGCTTTTTCCTCGTCTTCCTCTCCGGAAAAATCGCGTGCGAACCTTTCCGAAGCAACCAGGTAATCAACCAACGGCAGGAGTTCAAGCGTTCCCCGGTGAACAGACCCGGCATCGAGGACGGTGATGGCCCCGCTCTCACGGGCAGATTGGGCCAGTGGTGTGGAAACCAAAGGTTCGTGCCCATCGAAGAGGATTACCTGCGCGGGGCAGCGGCGGAAGTCAACCTGATCGGCCGATAGAAAGGGAGTTCCGATCCTTGCGCTGACCACCGTCCGGTTGCCGTTGGGTTTGACCAGAATCACCGAAACCGGAGTGGGATGCTTGCCCCGCACCACCAGGTCGAGGCCAACGCCCTCGTTCTGAAGTTCGTTGAAGTGTAGGCTGCCGGTATGGTCCTCCCCTAGGTAGCCTGCAAATGCCGACCTGCCGCCAAGCCTGGCTACGGCTACCGCAGCGTTTGCCGCCGGGCCGCCGCCGCAGGTCGCCAGGCCGGTCGCCGAACATTTCTCATCCGGTCCTGGATGGTGAGTGACCATCAGCGTCAGGTCAAAGGACGCATGGCCCACACAAAGAACGTCTACGGCAAGGGAGGGCTGTTGTTGCATGGGCAGACCTGATGGTCGTTCGAACGCGCAAAGCTTCCATGTAGGCCCGGGATCAAAACCTCCTCATACATAACCCACCGTAATGTTAGGGGAATACTCCTTATAAATGATAGCAGAACCTTGGGATCTCAGTTCCCGACCATCTTAGGCTTGTCTAGATTGGAAATGCAAGGGGATGGACCAGTGATCGATCCTGGAAAAAGACCGATAGGGCGTGATGGCTGCAGGCTATCACAAAGCCCGGTGGAGTGATCAAGGTTGATGGATCAACCATTGCCGTGAAAATTGTCAACCCAGTGACAAGATTTGCCACCCGCAATATTTGAGCTGCTAAGAAAAGTTGGGAGTTGCGAGCTAAGGATCCCCAGTGGCCCTTTAAAGGCGTTTCCGGGCATCCCAAGGGAACATGAGTACTCCCCTGTAAAGAAATCCAATCAAGTGTTGACCATGGCTTGTTGTCTTCGACGGACATGAATTCTTGTCCGGTCAAGAACCAGCCCTTGCCAGCAAGGCTTGAAAAAAAAGAGTCATCAAACTCTCCCTGCCGACCGATATGATGTGAGAGCGCTTCACCTCTGAATTCGCTGGTAATGCTTGGAGTTGTTGAGGGGATGCGCTTCCTGAGCGATACTAAGAGAGGATCCGGATGATTGGGCACAGTCCTTGCTCGTTGCTTCTCACGTCCTCCAGCAGATTCAGGTTCCTGGGTGTGGCTCGATTGGTCTCGCTGGGGAAAGAAGAAAGGGGTGAGCAGGGTGCATGTGGCGAAGGGTGGTTTTTGATCAGCGCAAAGCGATGCTTGTTTCGGGGGCATGAGACAGGCGTTGCTGAGGTTGTCACCTCTACCCTTCAGTAAACGGGTTGAACATAGTTGAGAGGTTTTTGTGATGCGAAAGACAAATTTGTACTTTAAGGGTAGTTATCGAAAGGTCAGTCTGATGGTTTTGGTAGCGTTCCTGACCAGCCTTGGTCTGGCTCAGGCGCAGGAGCTTACCGAAGCGCCAAAAAACCGGATCAGACCGGAAATCAAGGCCCAGATTGAGACTCTCCAGCAGGAGGTTGCGGAGAGAGGCCACACCTTCACGGTGGGTTACAACCCGGCCATGGAATATACCATCTCGCAGCTGGCGGGGTTGGTGGTGCCGAAGGGCTGGCGAAAGAATGCCAGGTTCGAGGATATGGACCGGTACCTCACGGCGACGTCGACTTCCTTCGACTGGCGGACTTGGCCGGGGGGCAATGTGCCGGTAAGGAACCAGGGCTCCTGCGGCAGTTGTTGGGCTTTTGGCACGGTGGCACCGCTCGAAACCCTCATCGGCGTTCATTGTGGCAAGAGCGTAGACCTCTCCGAGCAATATCTTGTTTCCTGCAATCAGTCGGGCTGGGGATGTCAGGGGGGGTGGTTTGCCCATGATTATCACGAATGGCTGATCCCGACCGGGAAGGGCGAAACGGACTTTGGGGCCGTGCTCGAAACCGCTTTCCCCTACAAAGCCTATAACGTCTCGTGTGGCAGTCCTCATGCTCATCCCTACAAGATCAGCGACTGGCGATTCGTTGGCAGCAGCAATGGGGTGCCTACCCCGGCGGCCATCAAGCAGGCTATCGAGAATTACGGACCAGTTTCGGTTGCGGTGTGTGTCGGTAGCAGATTCCAGGCTTACCGGTCGGGTATTTTCAATGCCAATGAAACCTGCAGGGGGACCGTGAATCATGCCGTAACCCTGGTGGGATGGAACGATGACCTGGGCGTGGATAACGGCTACTGGATATTGAAGAACAGTTGGGGCACGGGTTGGGGTGAAGGCGGTTACATGAGGATCCGCTACGGGGTCTCCAAAGTGGGATTCGCTGCCAACTTTGTCGTCTTCACGGGCGCCAACTGTCCTGAGAGCGCTCCTGTGCCGTTCGATTGCATGGAGGCGACGACCATCGGACTCGGGACCGTCTCCGGAACGACCGACGGCGGTCGAACGGGAGACGTTACCTATGGTTGCAGCGGCCAGCCGGAAAAGGGCCCGAGAAAGGTTTACAAAATCACCACCAGCAGTGCGGGAGACCTCATTGCGACCCTGAGCGACTCTTCTGTCGACCTCGATGTCTTCATTCTGAAGGGGTGCAGCCCAGCCAATTGTGCTGCATATGGGGACATGACGGCCAGCCTTGTGAATGCCCCCGCGGGAACCTACTACATTGTGGTGGACACAAAGAGTGGTGAGGCGGGAACCTTCAACCTGACGGTAAGCCTGGCAAGACCTCTGCCTGACCTCAGCGGGAGCTGGATTCAGATGAGGCCGAATTCTACGGGGAGAATCGTCTACACGACCCTGAAAGTGAACAATACCGGGAACGCGACGGCCGGGCGCTTCCGAGTGGGCTACTACCTCTCGTCAGACGGCTCGAAACTGGACAAACTGCTGGGTGCCCAGACCATAACCAGTCTCAAGGCGGGTCAGTATAGGTACCTCTATCCCCGGTTCAGTTCCAGCGCCGGCTTGCGAGGCAAGTACCTTATTGCTAAGGTTGACTACCTTAATAACATTGTTGAAAAGGACGAAACCAACAACGTCGCGACGGGGTTGGTGAGCCTCAAACGCTAGCCGCCGGCTCGCAGGAGCAGTGATTGAAGGAAGAAGCTGGGTTGCGTGCAACCCAGCTTCTTGTTTTTGTGCGGCCAAGCCCATGCCTGTCGGTGAGGCGGGCTTTGTGTGTTTCTCACCTTCACCTGCTGTTAGGGCGTCTTCGCCAGTTGACCTATCACGGTCAATGGAATCATCCTGTTGCCACTGTCATTGGTCTTGGCGTAGGAAGTCTTTCTGGTGGTTTTCTGACAGCTTCTGGGATTCAGACTGATTTTCACTATTCCCTCGCCACCGGGAGGGATTGTCCGGTCAAAGCGGACAACGTGGGTCCCTCAGGCTGCTGTCACTTGGTTGATTTCCAGGACCCCGGTACCCCTGTTGAGAATTTTGAAATCGTGGACATAAGTGCCGTCTTCGTCCATGACTCCGAAATTGAATTCCCTGTTGGGAACCTCGGCCTTGGGAACTGCCTGAGTGGCGGTCTCCGCAGTATTTGCGGGTTGCCCGACCTTTGCGGTTGGTGAATGGCTGCAGCCCATCAGCCACAAGGCGATAAGAGCTGAAAAAAGCCATTTCGGGTGCTGCTTCATAGTCCTTCCTCCTGACGTACATAGGTTAGGGTGATCTTCTTGGCGGCTGCCCTGCGGCCTGAAATTGCCCTTCTGCCACGAAGGCCGGTTGCCGAGCTTCCAACCATCGGCATCTGTTAATACGGCAGCTGCCAATGGGAGTCAAGATTCGAATGCCAACCTTATATGAATCCTAAATCGAGCACCTTTTGACAGCTGTACCAAGAGCGGCGCCGAGTGATGCTGATGGTTGGGGAGGGCCGCGCCGGTTGTTCGGCGGCTCTCCATGCCCGCTGGGATCGCTATTCATCTGGGACTGGGCAGAGTCCCGGAAAATTGTTAATAGTCCCAGGACACAGGGCAACAGGCAGCCAACCGGGGTAATTGGATGAGGACAACCTGATGAAAGGCGAGTGCGCGGTGGAACTGAGAAAATTTTCGATCCCTGAAATCATCTTTGGCCAAGGGAGTCTGCGCTATGCGGGGCGTTGCGCTCGGAGACTGGGAGCAGAAAAGGTTTTTGTGGTGAGTGATCCCGGTCTGGAGTATGTCGGCTGGGTCGATCGCCTCACCGAAACCCTTGCTGAAGAGAAGCTTCGCTGGGTCTACTTCAATGACATTGTTTCCAACCCGCGTGATTTTCAGGTCGAGAGGGGTGCGGCGATCTACAAAGAGGAAGAAGCGGATGTGGTGATTGCCCTCGGCGGCGGCAGCCCCATGGATGCGGCCAAGGGCATTGCGTTGGTTGCCAGTAATGGCGGGAGTATCCACGACTATGAGGGGGCCAATCGCATCCGGCGGCCCCTGCCACCCATGGTCTTTATTCCCTCCACCGCCGGGAGCGGTTCCGACCTGACCCAATTCTGCATCATCACCGATGTGCGCCGCAAGGTGAAGATGTCGATCATCAGCCGTTCCCTGGTTCCCAACATTTCCATCATTGACCCCTTGCTGCTGCAAACCAAAACCAAGAACCTGATCATAGCCTCGGGAATCGATGCCCTGGCCCATGCTATTGAATCATATGTATCGAAAATCGCGACCCCGTTTACGGAGCTGCAGTCTTTGCAGGCGATTCGGTTGATCTTCGAGCATCTTGAGGCGGCGCTCGAAACCCGCAGTCTGGACTGCCTGCAGCAGTTGAGCACGGCGAGCACCGCCGCCGCCATGGCCTTCAGCAATGCCGGCCTCGGTGCCGATCATGCGCTGGCGCATTCTTTGGGGGGCATGTTCGACACCCTGCATGGTCTTGTTCACCCGGTGCTCCTGCCCCCGGTGATGCGGTTCAATCTGCGGGAGTGTGTTGAGAAGATGGCGAATATCGGAGAGGTCATCCTGAACAAGAAAATCCGTCCCCGTGAAGCGATGGCGCTTGCCGGCATCGAGAAGCTGTCAGAGTATTGCGAGTCCCTGCAGGTCAATAACCATCTTCGGGAAATCGTTGACGACCCGTGCCGACTGCCGGAACTCTGCAAGATGGCGCTCAATGATGCCTGCCTTCTAACCAACCCTCGTGCGGCCAGCGCCGAAGATCTGCTGCGGATTTGCGAAGAGGCGTGGTGATGAGTTCCAAACCGACCCTGGATGACCTGATTGGCGTTGAACACACGCGCTTGGGTTTTTTCAAGGAATTGCAGCAGAAAATTGCCGAGCTTGAGGTCTCCAATCTTGAACTGGCGCGTCGGCAGGGTCAGATCCAGGCTATTCTGGATGGCATTTCCGATGTCATGGTGGTTCTCTCCCTCGATTTCCAGATCGTCTCGGTCAACCAGGAATTCATCAGGGTATTTGGTATCGAGGCTCCCGAGGGACGGTCATGCCATGAAGTCTTTCGCAATGCACCTCATCCCTGTTTCCCATGCCCGGTCATCACGGCGCGAGACGACAATCAAATCTGCCGCCATCTGGCGATCTACTCGATGGCCGGGAAGAACCGGCATTTCGAAATCACCGCCTCGCCATTGCGGAATCCGGAAGGTAAGCCCAGCCTGATTCTTTTCCTGATGCGCGACGTTACCCTCGAAAAAGAGCTGCAGGCGAAGTATTACCAGGCACAGCAAATGGCCACCATTGGCCTGCTGGCAGCGGGGGTGGCACATGAAATCAACAACCCCCTGACCGCGATCTCGGGTTTTGCCGAAGGGCTGAAGCGTCGTTTGCCAAGGCTCGAGAAACAGATCGATGATGAATTGAGGGACGACTTCAGTGAATACCTGGGCATCATTCTCAAGGAATGCCGGCGCTGTCAGGAAATCGTCCAAAACCTCCTGACCTTTGGCCGCCAGTGCAGCTTTGAAGCCGGTTCCGTGAACCTCAATGGGCTGGTCAAAGACACCCTGAAGTTGCTCCATAATAAACTCAAGCACCAGCGTAAAGATCTTGTGCGACTTGTCCTGGATGAATCGCTCCCCCTGATTCGGGGAGATGAATCGCAGCTGAAGCAGGTCGTGCTCAACCTCCTCTTCAATGCCTTCGATGCCACGGCTGAGAAAGGGGTTATCATTCTACGGACCTTCGAGGAAAGCGGAGAGTGGGTGATCCTCTCCGTCGAGGACAGTGGTTGCGGCATTCCCCGCGAACACCTGGACAAACTATTCGAACCGTTCTTCACTACCAAGCCGGTGGGAAAAGGAGTCGGGATCGGGCTGTCGACCTGCTACAATATTATCAGTAGGCATGGAGGTGAAATCCATGTTGAAAGTCACCTCGGCAGGGGGTCCACGTTCGCGGTGAAATTGCCTCGGGAGAAGCATGATGGTGATATTCAATCCGATTCGGATACTGGTTGTTGATGACGAGGAATCGATCCGTCGATTGCTCGAAAAGGAGCTCAGCAGCATGCGGCGCAGCGTCCGCACGGCCGACAGTGCCAGGCAGGCCTTCGAATGCCTCGAACAGCACCAATTTGAGGTCATCCTGCTGGATATTCGTTTGCCGGACGGGGACGGCATTGAATTGTTGGAAAGATTCAAACAGACGGTTCCCGATGTGGAAGTCGTCCTGATCACGGGCTTTGGCAATGTCGATAACGCCGTCGAGGCGATGAAACTGGGTGCCTATGACTACATCACCAAACCCTTCAGCCTGGACCGGGTGGAGTTGGTGGTTGAAAAAGCCTATCAGCGCGTCTGTCTGCAGCGGCAGAATCGCCTGTTGCGTCATACCCAGACCTGCCTCCCGGCACCTCAATTTGTTGGTCGCTCGCCTTGTGTCGAGCAGATCCATTATCTCATTGAAAAAGTGGCGCCGACCAATGTCCCGGTCCTGATCACCGGTGAAAGTGGGGCGGGCAAGGATGTGGTGGCCAGTGCCGTTCACCTGCGGAGCCAGCGAGCTCAGCAACCGTTGGTCATCAAGAACTGTGGTGCCCTGCAGAAAGAGTTGATGCGCAGCGAACTTTTCGGTTACTGCAAGGGCGCTTTTACAGGTGCGAACGAAGCCCATGATGGGCTCATCTCCCTGGCTCATGAGGGCACTCTCTTTCTGGATGAGATCGGCGAGCTGCCCATTGAGGTGCAGGCCGCACTCCTGCGGGTACTCGAAACCCAGACCTATCGGCGGGTTGGAGACAAATACGAACGGCAGGTGGACGTTCGCTTTCTCTTTGCCACCAACCGCAACCTGGTGGAAGAAGCCCGTGTGGGCAATTTCCATGAGGCCCTCTACCATCGGCTCAATGTCTTTCAGATTCACATTCCGGCATTGCGAGAGCGCCAGGAGGATATCCCGCTGCTGGTGGAGTACTTTCTGGGGCTCCTCGGCGGCAGCTCTTCCCCTTGCCGGGTTTCCAAAGGTGTTATGCAGTGCCTGATGAACTATAGCTGGCCCGGCAATGTGCGGGAGCTTCGCAATGTGATTGAACGCGGGATCATCCTGGCCGAAAACGGCATTATTACCGAGGCTGCATTGCCCCGGGAGCTGACCCGGCGAACAGATCCGCAGGCCATGGATACCCCTCTCGTACCATTGAGCGAAATTGAACGACATCACATTCGACGGGTCATGGAGACCGTGGCTGGGAACCGTTCACAGGCTGCCGGAATCCTTGGTATCGGCCGCAAAACCCTGTATCGCAAGCTGAAGGAGTATGAGCTCGAATGAACGCGCACCCATTATGTGATAGCTGGCATAGTGGCCTAATGTGACACAGCGTGAACCAAAACTGGGGTCATTCCGACACATTCGGATAACCATTTGATTTGACAAGGATATGCTCACACGCCGGTTTTTTTCTCCAGGCAAGCCTTGAATCCTCCCGCTTCCCCGGCCCCATGCCTCATCTGGGCCAGCCTCTGTTGAACTATATAGCTATATGAATATATTATAATAATTGTCTATGGCATAAGCCTTGTAAGAGGGCCCTTAGCGTGAACGATGGCACTTGAGAAAAAAGGACCGATCATTGCGAAGGGGCGCTCGGACGCGCCGAGCGGTGGTCCTGGCAAAGCCTCAAACCAGAGAAGGAGTGAAACGATGGCAGTAGGCGAGCAAGTATTCGGGTTTTTCATCCCGACCGTGACTCTTATGGGGGTCGGCGCTCACAAGGAAATTGGCAAGCAGGTGAAGGCGCTTGGAGGCAAGAAGCCTTTTATCTGTACTGACAAGGGCATCACCAAGGCCGGTATCACGCAGAAGATCGTGGACCTGGTGAAGCAGGATGCCGGGGTTGACTGTGTGGTTTTCGATCAAACCGTGCCCAATCCGACCGACACCAACGTCCATGACGGCCTGAAGCTTTTCCAGGAGAAGAAGTGCGATTTGATCATCTCCCTTGGCGGCGGCAGCTCCCACGACTGCGGCAAGGGGATCGGGATTGTGTCGACCAATGGTGGCCACATCCGGGACTACGAAGGCGTGGACAAATCCAAGAAGGCGATGCCGCCTTTCATCGCCATCAACACCACGGCCGGGACCGCCAGTGAGATGACCCGGTTCTGCATCATCACCAACACCAGCAACCATGTGAAGATGGCGATCGTGGACTGGCGCGTGACCCCGAACGTCGCTATCAATGATCCGCTGCTGATGGCCGGCATGCCCCCGGCACTCACCGCCGCGACGGGTATGGATGCTCTGACCCACGCCGTAGAAGCTTATGTTTCGATCATCGCCACGCCGGTCACCGACGCCTGCGCCCTGATGGCGATCGAGTTGATCGCGAAGAACCTGCGCGCGGCCGTGGCCAACGGCGCCGACATGGTGGCCCGCGACAACATGGCCTATGCCGAGTACCTGGCCGGGATGGCCTTCAACAATGCGAGCCTCGGCCACGTGCATGCCATGGCTCACCAGCTGGGCGGTTTCTATGATCTGCCTCACGGGGTGTGCAATGCCATTCTGTTGCCCCATGTGGAGGCCTTCAACCTGATTGCCAAGGTGGACCGGTTCGTGGATATCGCCAAGGCGATGGGCGAAAACGTTGCCGGGCTATCGCCTCGTGCCGCCGCCGACAAGGCGCTCGAAGCGATCAAGAAGCTTTCCGCCGATGTCGGGATTCCCGCCGGTCTGGCGCAGCTGGGGGTGAAGGAAAAAGACCTCAAGACCATGGCTGAGAATGCTCAGAAGGATGCCTGCGGGCTCACCAATCCCCGCTGTCCCACCCTGGATGACGTCATTCAGATCTACAAGTGGGCCATGTAATACCTGCGATACGGTTGAACCGGGGCCGTTCAGACCACGGCCCCGGTCAAGGATTTTACGCCTTCCCTCCAGGCGGGATTGGAGAGGAAGGGTTGAAGCTACCGGAAATGGCGGAAGACACTCCCGACCCGACAGGAAAAGCTGACAGGATGGGAAGCGGGTGAGGGTTTTCTCTGAACTGAAAACAGACAGAAGGATAGGATGATGGATAAGCTTTTAAGAATTGATATGGGCGCGGCAGGCGGCCCCAAGGCCAGCGAAGAGCCCCTTGGTGAATACGCCGGCATGGGAGGCCGGGCGCTGACTTCGACTATCGTGGGCAAAGAAGTGCCTCCGCTCTGCCATCCTCTGGGAGCGGAAAACAAACTCGTGATCGCGCCGGGAATGCTGAGCGGGACCGCGGCAGCCATGTCCGGCCGGCTTTCGATAGGGTGTAAGAGCCCTCTGACGGGTGGCATCAAAGAGGCTAACTCCGGGGGCCAGGCGGCTCAGGTCCTGGCGAGACTGGGTTATGCGGCCATCGTCCTTGAAGGCGCTCCCAAGGGTGACGATCTCTACAAGATTCTTATCAACAAGGACGGCGTTACGATCACGGTCGATAACAGCCTGAAGATGTTGCCGAATTACGATCTTGTCGCCAAGCTGACGGCAGAGTATGGGGATAAGATCACCTGCATTTCGATTGGAACCGCGGGTGAGATGAAGATGTGTGCGTCCTCGATTGCCATCACCGACATGGAACTTCGGCCCACACGGCATGCTGGACGTGGTGGAGTGGGGGCGGTCATGGGCGCCAAGGGTGTGAAGGTGATAATCCTTGACGATACCGGGATGAAAATGCGCGCTCCCAAGGATCCTGAAAAATTCAAGGAGGCCAACAAGAAGTTCGTTGACGGCCTGCGCAACCACCCGGTTACCGGCCAGGGCCTGCCCGCCTATGGCACCAATATTCTGACCAACATCCTCAATGAAGCGGGTGGCTATCCCACCTACAATTTCAAGGAGGGCCGCTTTGTTGATGCTCACAAGATCAGCGGGGAGACCCAGGCCGACACCGAGAATGCACGGGGCGGCAAAGGTGCCGCAACGCATGGGTGCCATCGGGGATGTGTCATTCGCTGCTCCGGGACCTATTACGACAAGGATGGCAAGTACCTGACCAAGCAACCCGAGTACGAAACGGTATGGTCGCACGGTGGGCACTGCGGGATTTGTGATCTGGATGCCATCGCCAAGATGGACTTCATGGATGACAATTATGGGCTCGATACCATCGAAATGGGAGTCACTATAGGCGTAGCCATGGAGGCCGGGTTGATCAAGTTTGGTGATGCCGAAGGAGCCATCAGACTGCTTGATGAAGTGGGCAAGGGTACCCCTCTGGGCCGAATTCTGGGTTCCGGCGCGGGTACAACCGGTAAAGTGTTTGGAGTTGAACGGGTGCCTGTGGTTAAGAATCAGGCGCTGCCGGCCTACGATCCGCGGGCTGTCCAGGGGATCGGGGTAACTTATGCCACAACGCCTATGGGGGCGGATCACACCGCGGGCTACTGCATCACTACTAATATCCTGAAGGTTGGTGGGTTTGTTGATCCTCTAAAGCCTGAAGGCCAGATCGAGCTGTCGCGCAATCTGCAGGTGGCAACCGCTGCGGTTGATGCAACCGGTATGTGCCTCTTCATTGCTTTTGCCGTTCTGGACCAGCCCGAAACCTTCCAGGCGCTGATCGACATGATCAACGCGTTCTATGGTCTGAACCTCACCGGTGACGACGTGGTGGCACTGGGCAAACAGATTCTCAAGACGGAGAGAGATTTCAATGCGCGTGCCGGTTTTACCGCTCAGCATGACCGACTGCCGAGGTTCTTCAAGACGGAGCCGGTTGGGCCTCATAATATCACCTTCCAGGTGAAAGATGAGGAACTCGACCAGGTGTTCAACTGGTAACGGGTCGTGGTGTGAACGACTACCCTGTTCTGCCTTCTCGGATGAACTCTGCCGGAGTTCATCCGAGAATCGCTTCGCTCGGTCGACCGCGGCTTCCTTCCTCCTGCCGGGGTTGATGATCCCACCAGCCACACAAGTAATGACGCCGACATTTTGCCAGCGACCCGTTCGTGGTCGACGGCCGCAAGAGTCCTTCCCTGCCGGTTTCCTGCCGAGGCACTGCCGTTGTATCAGGGCAATTCCCTGAGCGCGGGTCAAACCTCACGGGACAGCTGAGGTTTTGGGTTGACGTGCCAGGAAACGGAAAAGTATATATCCATCTCTAGGGTTTTGTGCGTTCTGCGTGAAAAACCGTCGCGCTTATTGGGGATTTTCCGAGATTACCGCGAGCGAATGGTTCTGTTCCGGCCTATTGCACTGATCCTATGATTTCGCATGGATGGTATCGACTTGGTTTCGAGGATCATGGAAAGATATCTGGCAGGAGTTGAGAAGCCCGGCCGCTACCTGGCCAATGAGATCAATGCCTTTCACAAGAGCTTCGAGAAGGCTCGGGTGCGGTTTGCTCTGGCCTTTCCTGATGTTTATGAAGTCGGGATGAGCCACCTCGGATTGAAGTTGCTCTATGAGTTCCTGAATCGGAGCGAGGGGGTGATGGCGGATCGCGTCTATGCTCCTTGGATTGATCTGGAACGAAACCTCAGAGCTGCGGGAGAGCCGCTCAGAGCGCTCGAGTGCAACCGGGCTCTCAGCGATTTCGATTTCGTGGGTTTCAGTCTTCAATACGAGCTGAGCTATAGCAATATCCTGACGATGCTTGACCTGGGGGGAATTCCACTCCTCGCGGAGGCACGCACGGTTCAGGACCCATGGGTGATCGGGGGAGGCCCCTGTGTGTTCAACCCGGAACCGCTGGCCGAATACTTCGATTTTTTTGTTCTGGGCGAAGCCGAGGAGGTGCTGGTCGAACTGATCGCGGTCTTCCGGGACTGGCAATCACGCAAGGGGAAGCGGCAGGCTTTTCTGGAGGAGATAAGAACGATAGCGGGAGTCTATGTGCCGGCTTTTTTCACCGTTTCTTACCGATCTGACGGTACGGTTGCCGCGACCCGGCCGCGCTATGCTGACCATGCTCAGATCACCAGGCGCCTCGTGCCCGATCTGGACAAAGGGTCGCCCATTCCTGAAAAACCGCTCGTCCCCATGCTGGAGATCGTGCACAATCGTCTGGGTCTGGAAATTGCTCGAGGCTGCACCAGGGGCTGCCGCTTCTGCCAGGCTGGCTTCATCTATCGGCCGGTGCGAGAGCGCGATCCGCAGGTGGTTTTGGAGCGGGCGGCGGCGGCTTTGCGGAACAGCGGCTTTGAGGAACTGTCACTCCTGTCGTTGAGCACCGGCGACTACTGTCAGGTGCAAGCGCTCCTTGCGGCGCTGATGGATCGGTTTTTGCCCGACAGGATCGCGGTCTCGCTCCCATCCATGAGGGTGGGGACGCTCACCCCTGAACTCATGGCGCTGGTTCGGCAGGTCCGCAAGACCGGTTTCACGCTTGCTCCCGAAGCGGGCAGTGAGCGGCTGCGGCAGGTGATCAACAAGAATATCCGGGACGAGGATCTGGCGGCAACGGCGGAACATGCTTTCCGGCTCGGGTGGCGTCTTCTCAAGCTCTATTTCATGATCGGACTTCCCGGTGAAACCTCGGCTGATCGGGACGCTCTGGTGAGGCTGGGCCTGGAGGTTTGGAAGTTGGCCAAACCGTCGCGGTCTTCAGTCAATGTCTCAATTTCCACCTTTGTGCCCAAGCCGCAGACGCCGTTTCAGTGGAGTGCCCAGCTGCCTGAGGAGACTGTGCGGGAATGCCTCGACGAGCTGAAAAGCCGCCTCAGGCGGCCCGGCCTGAGGATGAAATGGCATGACCCCGGTCACAGTCATCTTGAGGCGGTTTTTGCTCGGGGGGATCGTCGCCTGGGGCGGGTTCTAAGGCGTGGCTGGGAACTGGGGGCGCGTTTCGATGGCTGGTCGGAACTCTTTCGGGCCGATCTGTGGAGGCAGGCATTTGCTGAGATGGGCCTGTCCCCAGACTTTTATGCAACGCGGGAACGACCTTTGGAGGAGCTGCTTCCCTGGGACCATCTGTCGCCCGGAGTGACCAAGGATTTTCTGAAGGATGAATTTCGGCGCGCCCTGCGGGGCGAGTTCACCGAAGACTGCCGCTTCGGGCAATGTAGGCAGTGCGGCGTCTGTGATTATGAAAACGTTCGTCCACAGCTCTATCCCAGGCTCGATCACCCCCTGCGAGTCGAGGCGCAGGCCCTTCCGACCGGGGAAGAGGTCTGTCATCTGTATTGGTTCCGGTACCGAAAGACCGGACCCGCGCGTTTTTTCGGACAATTGGAGGTGGCGCAGAGCTTCAGCCGGGCGGTCCGGAGGGCAGGGTTCCCCGCAGTCTACACCCGTGGTTTCCACCCTCATATCAAGCTCTCTTTTGTCGAGGCGCTGCCTCTGGGGCTGGAGAGCCTGGTCGAAGAAGGATATCTGAATCTATCTCGGAAGCTCGAAGCGGAGGAGGTAAAGCTCCCCTTGAATGCCCAATTGCCGCCAGGCTTGGAAATTGATGCTCTGATTCGGGTGGAAAGGCCGTTTCCGCGGGCTTCTCAGCGACGCGTGACCTATGCGGTGACGGGCCTCAGTTCGTGGCAGGTGCGTCGGATTGTACCATCGTGGCCGAAACGAGCGATGGCGATGCTGCATAAAAAGACCAAGAAAGGGGAAGCCAGGGCGCCGTTGGGTGAAATCCTGCTCGACGTGCGCCAGGTGGATGAGTCCTCCCTGGAACTGGACGTCTGTGAAGGATTGGAGATGAGCTTCAGGCCTATGGCGATCCTGCAGGTTCTCTTGGAGGACCCTCCTGAGGCTCTTCCGGATTGCCGCATCTGCAAAATAGCAGCGGTGCCCTTCACCGGGCGGGAGGAAGAAGGATATGTCCTCAGAGCTAATCATTAACGCTGATTTCTACGAAACACGGGTTGCCCTGGTTGAAAATGGTCAGGTCGCGGAGTTCTATGTCGAACGGACTTCCGATCGCGGGATCGGTGGCAACATCTACAAGGGCCGGGTGGTGCGGGTGTTGCCGGGAATGCAGGCTGCGTTCGTGGATATCAACCTGGAAAAGGCCGCGTTCCTGTATGTGAGCGATGTCCAGCATCCCGTTACGGACCTCGAACAGCTGTTCCTGAACTCGTGTGCCGTCGACTGCCAGGAAGAGAAGACCGACGACAGCGGCGAGTCTTCCGCGGAAGAGCCCAGGACGATTGAGGAGCTGCCGCCCAGCTACAGCGATGTGCCGATTCAGGATCGCCTTCAGGAGGGCCAGGAAATCCTTGTTCAGGTGGCCAAGGAACCCATTGGGCACAAGGGTGCCCGGATTACCACCCATATCACGCTGCCGGGACGACTCCTGGTGCTCATGCCCACCATGGACCACGTTGGGGTCTCCAGAAGAATTGAACACGAGAAGGAACGCCGGCGCCTGCGTGACCTCATGTGCCTGCTGAAACCACCCATGTGCGGCTTCATTGTCCGCACTGCCGCCGAAGGCGTGGAACCGGAAAAGCTCGAGGCCGAGGTGAACTTTCTGCTCAAACTCTGGCAGAGCATCCAGCGACGCGCCGAGCATGCCTCGGCCACCTCCCTGGTCTACCAGGAGCTCGACATCATTCTCCGTGCGGTCCGCGATCTTTTCACCAAAGAGGTTGATCGGTTGGTGATTGACTCACCGAGCGAGTACCGCAAGGTGCTCAATTTCACGGAAACCTTCCTGCCCTCTCTGCAGACGGCAGTGGAGCTCTATGACGGAGAGGAACCCATTTTTGACGCCTACGGCATCGAGATGGAAATCCAGCGGGCCCTCAGCAAGAAAATCTGGCTGAAGTCGGGCGGTTACATCGTTATCGAAGCGACTGAAGCGCTGACCGCGGTGGATGTCAACACCGGGCGTTACGTGGGAAAGCGCAATCTGGAGGAAACGATCCTCAAGACCAACCTCGAAGCGGTAAAGGAGATCGCCTATCAATTGCGACTCAGGAATATAGGTGGGATTATCATCATTGACTTCATCGATATGGAAAAGGAAAGCAACCGGGAGAAGGTCTTCAATGCGCTCAAGGAGGCCACCCGGAAGGACAAAAGCAAGACCAACATTCTCCGGATGTCGGAATTGGGGTTGATCGAAATGACGCGCAAGCGGACCAAGGAGAGTATCGGGCGCCTGCTTTGTGAAGCCTGCTTCTACTGTGAGGGGGAGGGGCATCTGAAATCGAAGCAGACGGTCTGCTATGAAATCCTGAGGGAACTAGAACGGGAGCGGAGTGAGCACTTTGGGCGCAACATCCTGGTCATGGTTCATCCCGATGTGGCCGCCAGATTCTACGACGAAGAGCGGGGACCGCTCGAAAGGGTCGAGGAACGACTGCAAGCAAGGATCATGATCAAGGGGGTAGCGGGCCTGCACCTGGAACAATACGAGATCACGCCAAGCGACGCCTAACCTGAAAAAGGACCTGGTAAACGATGAAATGGGATGTGTCGAAGAAGCTCTATGAGGAAGCATGCCGTTGGTTGCCGGGGGGGGTGAACAGCCCGGTTCGGTCGGGGCGTGCCGTGGGGATCACCCCCATTTTTGCCGTAGCGGCCTCGGGGTGCCGCCTGAGGGATGCCGATGGCAATGAATACATCGACTATGTGGGTTCCTGGGGACCGATGATCGTGGGCCACGCGCACCCGAAGGTCGTAGCGGCGGTGCAGGCTGCGGCGGTGAACGGGACCTCCTACGGCGTTCCCACTCAGCTGGAAGTCGAGATGGCGCGCAAAGTGGTGGAGATGGTTCCCTCACTCGAGATGGTGCGCATGGTGAATTCAGGAACCGAAGCCACCATGAGCGCCATTCGGCTGGCCAGGGGTTATACCGGCCGCAAGCGCATCATTAAGTTCGATGGCTGCTATCATGGTCATGGTGACAGCCTGCTGGTCAAAGCCGGGTCGGGTCTGGCGACCCTTGGAATCCCCGGGAGCCCGGGGGTGCCCGAAGAGGTTGCCCAAGCCACCCTTTCCCTGCCGTATAACAACCTGGAGGAGGTCAAGGCGGCAATGGCACGCCTGGGAGAGGAAGTGGCGGCCATCATTGTGGAGCCGGTTGCGGCCAACATGGGGGTGGTCCTGCCGGAGGCGGAGTTCCTCCCCGGGTTGCGGGCGTTGTGCGATCAGCATGGCAGTTTGCTGATTTTTGACGAGGTGATCACCGGCTTTCGCCTGGCTCGTGGAGGAGCGCAGGAGCGATTCGGTTTGAATCCCGATATAACCTGCCTGGGGAAAATCATTGGCGGAGGTCTGCCGGTGGGCGCCTATGGGGGAAAGCGGGAGATTCTGAGCCGGATGGCGCCCGCCGGTGATGTCTACCAGGCGGGTACCCTCTCGGGAAATCCGTTGGCGATGAGTGCGGGTTTGGCGACTCTGGAGCTGCTGGCAGAAGATGGCTTTTACCAGACCCTGGAGGAAAAGAGCGAATACCTGGCGCATGGTCTGACCGAGGCGGCAAACACCACCGACGTCGCGGTTGTTTTGAATCGCATTGGCTCGATTGGCTGCGGGTTCTTCACCGATGAACCGGTGGGCGATTTTGCGGCTGCCCTCAAGGCCGATACTCAGGCCTATGCCCTGTTCTTTCAGAAGATGCTCAAGCGTGGCATCTATCTGGCTCCTTCCCAATTTGAGGCTTTTTTCATAAGCGCAGCTCACTCAAAAGCAGACCTCGATCAGACCATTGAAGCTGCAACCCAAGCGCTGCAAGAGGTTAAAGCAGTCTATAAACCACCTTCCAGAAAAAAGCGTTGACTCGGTTTGGGGAGTGTGCTAGGAACTCTGTGAACTTTTACACGAAGTGGCCTATGAAAGACGATACCAGAAAATATTTGCGGGAATTGGCGATGGCAAGCTCCATTGGTTTCCAGGTGGTTTTTGCCGTTTTTATCGGATTGTTCATCGGGGTCTGGCTCGACAAGCTGTTCGGCACCGGCCATAAGCTGGCGCTGGTATTCCTGGTGATGGGAGTGATCGCCGGCTTTCTCAATTATTATCGCTACGCCCGCAGGCAGCAGGAAGAGGATTCCCGAGACTCCAAAGGGTAGCGGGCAAGGTTTTTCTTGGAAGAGAAGCTGCTACGGCGGATCGAGCTGGTCAATTTCATCCTGCTGGCCTTATTGCCGCTGGGAGGCTGGTTGCTGGTTTCGGTGCAAACGGCGGTGGGGGTGTTTCTGGGAGCGGCCATCGTCACGGCCAGTTTCCGGGTGCTGAAATGGCAGCTGAACAAAGCCTTCAGAACGCCAGGAAAGCTTCCCCAAAAGGGGCGGGTTTTCGCCAGCTATTACCTGCGCTTCTTGGCGATGCTGTTTTTGGTCTTTTTGGTGGTGTATTTGGGATGGGCAGATCCCATTGCCTTTCTGGTGGGATTGTCGGCTGTGGTTTTGAGCATCTTTGTCGGTGGGGGATTGGAGATTTTGGTTTCGCTTGCTGGAAAGGGGGAAAGTTAGGGTATGGAGCATCCAATTCTTTTCTTGAATGTCCTGTTCGAAAAGCTTGGGTTGCCGGTTGTCAGTGGGGATCAGGCGCACACTTTCCTGGAATTCGCGCTGCAGCCTCACGTTACCTATGCATGGGTGGCAATGATTTTTCTGCTCGTGACTGCCAGGCTGGCGGTAAAGACCCTGGAAATGGTCCCCAAAGGCGGGCAGAATTTTTTTGAGGTGGTCATCACGGGGATCGAAGACTTCATGATTGGGGTGACCGGGGAAGAAGGCCGTTTCGTTTTTCCCCTGATTGCCACTTTAGGGTTCTTTATTTTGACCTGCAACTATATGGGGATGATCCCGGGTTTCTTTGCCCCCACGGCCAGTCTTAATACCACGGGTGCCTGTGCCATCATCGTGGTGGTGTTCACCCATATCATTGGCGTGAAGTTTCACGGACCCAAATACATCAAGCACTTCATGGGCCCTGTCTGGTGGCTGGTCCCCCTCATTTTCCCCATTGAACTCATTGGGCACCTTGCCCGTGTCCTCAGCCTCTCCATCCGTCTGTTCGGCAATGTCTTCGGCGAAGAACTGGTGCTCGCCATCCTGTTCTTCCTGGTGGGGCTGTACCTGGCACCTCTGCCCATGATGTTTCTCGGGCTGTTTACCGGGTTCATCCAGGCATTCATCTTCTGCCTGCTGTCCATGCTGTATTTTGCGGGGGCTATCGAGCATGCCCACTAGGATTGGCGGTTACGGGTTGGAGGAAGGCCGCGTAGCTATATTGTCCCATGTTGTCGTTGGTAGTTATGTGTTTACATCAAAAAGGAGGTTGGTTCATGTCTAAGAGGATTGGGTTGTTGACAACGCTGTTCGTGATGGGTCTAACGACTGCCGCTCTGGCTGCGGATCCTGCCGGCTCGATTGAGAAGGCGGAGGGGCTCAGCTTCTTCGTCTATTCCGCAATCGCCGCTGGTCTGGCGATCGCCATTGCCGCCCATGGTTGCGGTATTGGCCAGGGTATAGCCATCAAAGGCGCCGTCGAAGGGATTGCCCGCAACCCGGATAGTTCAGGTAAAGTGACCGTTACCATGCTGATCGGTCTCGCGATGATCGAGTCGCTCGCAATTTACGCCCTCGTTATCGCCTTGATCCTCATCTACGCTAACCCGGTAAGCTCGCTCATCCAAAAGTTTGTCGGTCTGGTTAGTTAGCCGGGGTCAATCAGCAGGCAACTTCTGCAACCATGCAGCATACAGGGGCTGACCAAGCGACCGCGCTGGTCGGCCCCTGTCCGGGCCTGTCTCCGCCGCAACTGGGCGCAGGCCTTTTTTTTGGGCGAGTAATGTGAAGACTATCACATTATTTCGGGGGATTGCATCCGCCCAGCTTCCAATCGGCTAACGCGAACTGAGGTCCTGAGGATGAAATTTGCCAAGATCCCGATGGCTACCATCAGCCGTCTCTCAATCTACACGCGCACGCTCCAGGAATTGCTGGAGGAGGAAGTGGATGTCATCTCGTCGGAGCGTCTGGCAAAACAGTGTGCGGTGAATCCGGCGCAGATTCGAAAGGATCTGGCCTACTTCGGTGAGTTTGGGGTGAGAGGAGTGGGCTATCGGGTCGGCGATCTGCTCAACCAGATTAAGGAAATCCTTGGTCTCAACCGACCCTGGAACTTGGGCATGGTAGGGATTGGCAATCTTGGATCGGCTCTGATCCGGCATGCCAATTTCATCCGGCATGGGTACAATTTCACGGCAGCTTTTGATGTCGACCCGCAGAAGGTGGGCAGGAGGTTGCCCAACGGCCTCATGATCAGTCATCTCGAGGAACTTGACGAGGTGGTGAAAGAGCGTGAGGTGCATATCGGGGTTATCACGACCCCTTCGAGCGCGGCGCAGAGTGTCGCCAACCAGCTGGTGCTGGCCGGGATCAATGGGATTCTGAATTTCGCCCCCATCCAGATTCAGGTTCCGAACTGTTGCCATGTGGAAAATGTTGATTTTACCATTAAACTCGATTCCATTGCCTACCATCTCTCCTCGACTGCCTGATCACAGCCGGCAGGAAGGCCTGCAATAGCCAACTGCGATTGACGCAAGTTGAGCTGGTCCCGAAGGTCGGTCGTTAGGAAAGGGTTGGCGGCCGCAGTCAGGCTGCGGGGTTTTTCATAACCTCTCTCAAGAACCTGCCAGTGTAGGAAGCCTCTTCCCGAGCAATCTCTTCAGGGGTACCGGCTGCAACGACCTGGCCCCCCTTGTTTCCGCCTTCCGGACCCAGATCGATGACATAATCGGCGCTCCGGATCACCTCGGGGTGGTGTTCAATCATAATCACTGTGTGCCCTTGGTCAGCGAGCCCTTGGAGGACGTGAAGAAGCCTCTGGATATCATCGAAGTGCAGACCGGTAGTGGGTTCATCCAGGAGGTACAGGGTGGTGGTGGGGTTTCTTCGGCTCAGTTCGACGGCGAGTTTTAAGCGCTGCGCCTCACCAGCCGAGAGTGTGGAGCCTGCCTGGCCGAGCTGAAGATAGCCCAGGCCGACTTCCATCATCACCTCCAGACGGTGTGCAAGACCGGGGATATTGGCAAACAACCCGAAAGCTTCAGCAATGGTCATCTGCAGGACATCGGAGATGGAGTGGCCCTTGAAGTGCACTTCCAGGGTCTCGTCATGGTACCGCCGACCCATGCATTCTGGGCAGGTTACAGCCACGTCGGGCAGAAAGTACATCTCGATCTGCTGAACTCCTTCCCCATTGCACGCTTCACAGCGTCCCCCCTTGGTGTTGAAGGAGAACCGCTTTGCCCCATAACCACGCATTTTGGCTTCCGGCAATTGGGCGAAGAGCTCACGGATGGCGGAAAAGATCCCTGCATAGGTGGCCGGAGTCGACCGCCGCGTTCGCCCGAACGGGATTTGGTCAACCAGGATCACCTTGCCGAAGGCCTCGGCGTGGTCGAGGCGATCAAACGGGGTCGGGGTCCGGGTGCTGTGGTAGAGTTGTCTTGCGAGGGCGCGATAAAGGGTGTGGATCACCAGGGTCGTCTTACCCGAACCTGACACCCCCGTGACGCAGGAGAGGCATCCGAGTGGGAAATGAGCGGTAATCCCTTTGAGGTTGTGACCGCGTGCGCCATACAGGGAGAGCGTTCCCCGGGCGAAGGGTTGTCGGCGTCGACTCGGGGAGATCCTCTTCCGTCCGGAGAGATACGCTCCGGTCAAGGATGAGGGATGCTGCAGCAGGCCTGCCGGTGGTCCCGCGTAGATCACCTCGCCCCCCAGGGTGCCCGCTCCCGGTCCCATATCGATGATGTGATCGGCCTGTTGGATGGTGTCGCGGCGATGTTCGACGACAACGAGGGTGTTGCCGCGGTCGCGCAGCTGCCGAAGATTGGTCAGGAGTTGCTGGTGGTCTCGGGGATGCAGCCCGACACTGGGTTCATCGAGGACGTAAAGAATGCCGGAAAGGGGATTGCTGAGCTGATGTGCCAGCCGCACCCGCTGCATTTCGCCTCCCGCCAGGGTCATGGCGGACCGATCGAGGGTGAGATAGGCCAGGCCCAGGTCTTCCAGGCTTCTCAGGCGGTTCAGGATTTCCGTACAGGCTTGTCTGGCAAGCTGCTTCTGGGCTGGCTCGAGAGGCAGCTGTTCGAGCCAGGGGCGCAAAGCGGCGAGGGGAAGGCGACCAATTTCAGGAAGAGCACGCCCCCCCAGACGTACCGCACGAGCGACTTCGTTAAGACGGCTGCCCTGACACTGGGGGCATATGGTTTCATTTTCGGCCATGCGGCGCCGCCCGGCTCTGGTGGGAGGATCTGCGGCAATGACCGCTGCATCGGCCGGGATCTTACGACTGCCGTCGTCACGGGAATCGTGACACCCGAGGCCCTTGCATGCCGGACAGGCGCCCAGCGGATGATTGAAAGAAAAAAGGCTCGGCGAGGGTGCAGGCATCTGGCGGCCGCAGCACAGACATTTGAGTGATTCGCTGAAAAACTTCTCCTTGCCCTCTAAAAGGATTGCCCCCGCCGTGCCGTTTCCGATGCGGCAGGCAAGTTCGAGCGCGGCCGTCAAGCGTCTGATCCGGTCTGGCCCGAGAATCAAGCGATCCACCACCACCTCAACCTTATACCGAGCACAGCGGGGAACGAGAGGAGCGGGGTCCAGTTCAAAAACCCGGCCTTCGATGCGGATGCGGGCAAAACCGTCTCGCCGGAATCGGCTCAGCGTGCCCGGAAGATTCTTCTCGGGGATGGTTCCGGTCGGGCCGAGTATCAATACGCGGCTTCCTGTCGGCCAGTCCTCCATCAATTCCTGGACCATCTGAGGGATGGTATGGGCCTTCACCGGCATGCCGCAGGTCGGACAGTAGCAGGTGCCGAGACGAGCATAGAGCACTCGCAGGAAGTCAGAAATCTCCGTCAGCGTTCCCACGGTGGAACGGGGACTCGGCACCTGGAGACCTTGACTGACGGCAATGGCAGGGCTCAAGCCCTCGACGGCATCGACTTCAGGCGCATCCAGGCGCTGCAGAAACTGACGCGACCGTGTCGACAACGCTTCCAGATACCGCCTCTGGCCGTCGGCGAAGAGTGTGTCGAAAGCGAGGGTGGATTTTCCGGACCCGCTTACGCCGGTAATCACGATGAACTGGTTGCGGGGAAAGGCAACATCGACGTTCTTGAGATTGTGTTGGCGAGCGCCGCGAATGACGATATGGTCCATATCGATCCTGCCAGAGCCCTGACGTTCATTCACTCAGGGATGGCCCATGCCTGCCGGTGAACGGTTCCTCCGGTTCTTCATCGCCCGCCAGGGACCCTGTAAGAACCCTCCTGCCAGCGGTTCCGGGCCATCTCCAAAGCCAAGCCAAGTGCCGCTCGCAGGCTTCCCGGATGTGCTTGACCCGTCCCGGCCAGCTCGTAGGCGGTGCCATGATCCACCGAGGTTCGGATGATGGGCAACCCCAGCGTCACATTAACCGCGTCATGAAAGTGAACCAGCTTAATGGGAATCAACCCCTGGTCGTGATACATGGCAATGACGGCATCGAATTCACCTTCGTAAGCGCGGTGAAAGAGGGTGTCGGGGGACACGGGGCCGACCACCTGGCAGGGCTGGTTCTGGAATCCTTGAATCACCGGCTGAATCAACTCCAGTTCTTCACGCCCAAAGAGACCGCCCTCACCGGCATGAGGATTCAGTCCGGCCACCCCCAGACGCACCGGTGAAATCCCGAAATCGCGCCGGAGAGCCTCAGCGGTTATTTCAATGGTGTGGTAGAGCAGATCTGCCGACAAAATCCGGGGAACTAACGCCAGGGCATGGTGGATGGTCACCAATGATACCCGCAAACGGGGTCCCGCAAGCATCATAACCACCCGGTCGGCCCCGGTGAGTGCCTGTAGAAACTCGGTGTGGCCGGGAAACGTAAAGCCGTGCCGCTGGAGCACGGCCTTGTTGATGGGGCAGGTGCAAACCGCAGCTACCCGGCCGGCAAGGGCCAGACGGGTCGCTTCCTCGATGCTGTGGATCACCGCCTGGCAGGTAGCGGGCGTTGGTTGCCCGAAAACCAGGTCGTGCCGAGCCAGCTGAGAATGACTGATAACGGCCACGGTGCCGGCAGTGGCGTCGTCATCGAGTTCATCAGGATGCTCCACAAGGCGCAGCGCCAGTTCAGCCCCGAGCAGACGGCATGCGCGTTCCAGGGCATGGCGATCACCGACAATGACGGGTACCCAGGGTTCGAATATGCTCTGAGACTGAAGGCATTTTACGATGATCTCCGGCCCGACGCCACAGGGATCGCCCATAGTAATGGCAATTCGAAGCCTGGGGTATTGATGACCGGTTGTGCCCATGAGTTCCTGCCAAACGACCCGCAATAATTACTGTTCGGACTTAGAGTTGTGTTTAAGCTTTTCGATCTCGGCGCCAGTCAAAGGGCGACCATCGGCATCCACGACGGCAACCGCAGGCGGAATTTCAAGGTGGAACAACCGGGGGTCGAGGCCGGCCATGACCCTGACGGAATCCAGGCTGATGCGATTGATGTTTCCCAATGCATTATGGACTTCGATGGTGACGATGCGATGGGTCGGCAAGTCGATAAACAGGAAAAGCGTCTTGATTTCCGGGTCTTCCTTCTTAGGGATAAGCTTGAGTACAGCCGCGTCACTGGTAGACTGGCGGTGGTCAAGAGTCACTTCATAGTGCCTTTTGAGCACCCCGACGCCTTCGAAAAAGGTCTGTGCCAGGGGGTGAGAAAAGATCTTGCCGGATTCGGATAGCGAAATCTGCTGTTCCGATGGGACATAAAGCCACGCCATCTGCCCGTTGGCAACAAAGACCTGAGGTTCGGGCTTCTCGTATTCCCAGCGCATCTGCCGGGGTTTTTCGTAATAGAGTTTTCCGGCAGCTTCGGTGCTCGTGGTGCTCACCGCTGCCGACGTCACCGACTGCTGAAAGGTGGCGGTGAAAGCCTGGGTCTGCTGATAGGTTGCTTCAACCTTCTTGAGGATATCGGCGACCACGGGAGGCGAATCGGCCAGGCCGGAATGAGCTATACCGGTCAGCAGAGTGCCGAAGACAAGCAGGATAAGTAATGCGACATGTTGGTTTTTCATCAAATAGTCCTGAGAGCTGAGTTTCTCATGAGGATGGTTTGCCGAACACCTCTCGCGGTTTTACCCCGTCCGAAGCACCCACGATTCCCTGTTGTTCCATCATTTCAATCATTCGTGCCGCCCGGTTGTAGCCGACTCGGAGCCTTCTCTGCAACATGGAGATGGAAGCCTGCCGAGTCTCCAACACGAGCTCGATGGCTTCCTCGTATTTTTCATCAAGTTCTGTTTCCATGACTTCATCGGAAGAATTGCCATTGTGAAAATCGACCCGCTCCCGCAGGTTGTCCTCCACCAGCTGCTGAGCGCGCCAGAAATCCGTGATGCGCTGTAATTCAGCTTCGGAGATGAAGGCGCCGTGAATCCGTTGCAGCTTGGCGGTACCCGGCGGCAGAAAGAGCATGTCGCCCGAGCCGAGCAGGCTCTCGGCACCACTTGTATCCAGAATGGTGCGAGAATCGATGCGGGAGGAAACCTGGAAGGAGATTCGCGTCGGGATGTTGGCCTTGATGATCCCGGTCAGGACATCTACCGAGGGCCGCTGGGTTGCCAGGATCAGGTGGATGCCGGCGGCTCGGGCCATCTGGGCCAGGCGGGTAATGGACTCCTCGACCTCACGAGAAGCCACCATCATCAAGTCAGCCAACTCATCGATGATGATAACCAGGTAGGGCAGGCGATGATGCTGAAACCCTGAATCGGATCCGGGTGGAGCTTCAGCCTTGTTCTCTCGGGGCTTCTCACGGGCCAGTGCGCGATTGTACCCTTCGATATTTCTGACGTTCTTTTCCGCCAGCAGACGGTAGCGCAGCTCCATTTCCTGGACCGCCCAGCGCAGCGCGCGGGTGGCCATCTTGGCATCGCAGACTACGGGATGGAGCAGATGCGGGATATTCTCGTAGCTCTTCAATTCTATCCGCTTGGGGTCGATCAGCAGCAGGCGAGTGTCCTCTGGAGTATTCCGAAAGAGCAGGCTGGCCAGGATGGTATTGAGGCAGACACTCTTGCCGGTACCCGTTGCTCCGGCGATGAGCAGATGGGGCATTCTGGCCAGATTTGCCCCCACAGGCTGACCGGTGGTATCTTTCCCGAGGGCGATGGTCAGCGGTGCGGACGAGCCGGTGAAGGCCTCGGATTCCAAAATTGCCCTGATGGCCACCATTTCCCGCCGGTGGTTAGGGAGTTCAATACCGATCGCGGCTTTGCCGGGGATTGGCGCCACCACGCGGAGACTGGTGGCTTTCAGCGCCATGGACAGGTCATCGGAGAGACCGACAATGCGACTGATCTTGATTCCCGGTGCCGGAGCATATTCATACATGGTGATCACCGGCCCGGGCGAAATCCCCACCACTTTTCCCTGAACCCCGAAGTCAGCCAGTTTTTCTTCAAGGGTCCGCGCATTTTCCTCGAGTCTTTTCCAGTCAGGTCGATGATCATCGAGCTCGAAGCTGTCGAGCATTTCGGGAGAGGGGAGGGCGTAGTGTTCGGGAGGATCGAAGAGCGCCCCGGCAGCGGCGGTTCCCTTCCTGGCTCTTTTCCTGGGCTGGGGTGTGGGAGGCGGCAGCAGCTGGACAGCCGGTTTCAGGGGGGGGGGCGGTGAGGGCTTCCCGCTGCCCGCCTCCGGAGCGGCGAGAACCGTCACGACCGGGATAGGTTTTCGTCTCAGGCGCGAAAGCACCTTTCCGACCACTGCAAGAAGGCCTTTGGAGCAATAGGTAAGTAACTGACCGGATTTCTGCAGAATCACCTTCAGAGAGAACGGGGTGGCCAGGAGGAACCCGATCAGCAACAGGCCGATGAGAACAACGTGAGCCCCTGTCGGGTGGAACTGCTTGAGGATGAACTGAGCAAGCATCTCCCCAAGTTCTCCGCCGGACAGGATTTCCTGCCCGAGGAACGTGACACTGGGTTGATGGATGACCCCAAGCGCCATGGTACAGGCCAGCAGGAGGACACTGCCCAGGATCTGTAACCTGGGATGAGTGAGGGGCGGGCGGCCCAGGAAGAGGTTGCAGCCCACCCACAATCCCATGAGAGGGAGTGCATAGGCGGCAAGACCCAGGCGCACCAGGAAGCAATAGGAAAGGTTTGCACCCACGGTACCTACCCAGTTCCTGGGAGCACTGCCCGCAGGGTTGAAAAAGGTCCGGTCCCCTGCATGAAAGGAAATGAGGCTGAAAAAAACCAATAAGGCCAGCGTCAAGATAAGAACGGCCCAAATCTCGTGCTTTTTTCGCTCCACCATAACCTCGTGCCGCCACGGATGCCGAAAGGGGTGTCAGAATGGCGCCGACCGATCCCTTATATCTGCGCAACCAGCGGATAAATCACCGGACGACGCTCAAGCACCTGGTTGAAGAAACGCTTCAGCTCTCGTTTGATTTCGCTTTGCAGCTCGACGCAGTCCAGCTCGAAGTCTTGTTCGAGCAGCCTGTCAAAAACTTCAAACACGATACACTTGGCGGCGTCGAGAATTTCTGCTTTATTGCGTTCCCGGATAAAGCCTTTACTGAGAATGTCGGGTCCGCTCAGGATTTCTTTGGTTTCCTTGTTGATCACGAGCGACGCGATCACGAGGCCGTCTTCGGAAAGATGACGGCGGTCCCGCAGCACCAGGCCACCCACATCCCCGACCCCCTTCCCATCGACAAAGACCCGCCCGGTCTCCACCCGCTCGACGATTCCCGCACTGCTGGGGAAAAATTCCAGGATGTCGCCATCTTCGGCCAGGAGGCAGTTTTCCACCGGTATTCCCATGTCCACGGCAAGCTGGCGGTGTTTGACCAACTGTCGGTATTCGCCATGAATGGGGACAAAATACCGGGGCCGGACGAGGTTGATCATCGATTTCAGTTCTTCAAGATACGCGTGTCCCGAGACATGGATCTCACGTACCTGTTCGTAGATCACTTCCGCCCCCAGGCGATAGAGATGGTTGATGATATTCTGAATGGTCCGCTCGTTTCCCGGAATGAACTTGGAGGAGAGAATGATCGTATCCCCGGGCTTTACCTTGAGCTTCTTGTGGTCGTTAAAGGCCATCCGGTTCAGAGCGCTCTGCGGTTCACCCTGACTGCCGGTGGTGAGCATCAGGACCTGTGAGTCGGGAACTCTGGCAAGTTCGTGGAGACTGAGCTCATCCTTCGGGTCGAACTGAAGATAGCCGAGTCCCCTGGCAATGCGTACGTTCGCCACCATCGACTTGCCGGTGAGCAGTACCTTGCGATTGAATTCCCCGGCCAGGTTGATGACCTGCTGGATGCGATGCAGATGGCTGGCGAAGACCGCGACGATGATTCGCCCCGGGCAGGTCGGAAAGATCTCTCGCAGGGTTCTGCCCACATCTTTCTCCGACAGGGTGGAACCCTGCCGCTCGACGTTGGTCGAATCTGAAAAGAGGGCCAGCACTCCCTGTTCGCCATGAGCCCCAAATCTTCCGAGATCCAGCCGTTTCCCATCGATGGGGGTCTGATCGATCTTGAAATCGCCTGAGTGGATCAGGGTCCCCACGGGAGTGCGGACGGCGAGGCCGACGCCATCCGGGATACTGTGACAGACCTGGATGAATTCGATTCCAAAGGGTCCGATGGAAACAGACTCACGAGCGCGGATCTGAATGAGTTCGCAACGATCCAGGAGGGCGTGCTCCTTCAGTTTTTCCCCAATGAGTGCCAGGGTCAGCGCTGTTCCGTAGATCGGGATCGGGAATTCTCGCAACAGGAAGGGTATCGCTCCGATATGGTCTTCATGACCATGAGTAACGATCAGGGCTCTCAGCTGATCGCGTTTGGTTCGGAGATAACTGAAGTCCGGGATGACAATGTCGATCCCGAACATCTCTTCTTCGGGGAACATCAGGCCGGCATCGATGAGGATGGCGGTGTCTGCATACTCAATGACCATCATGTTCAACCCGATTTCACCGAGACCGCCCAGAGGGATCACTCTGAGTGGGGCTGATGCAGTCTGCTTGGCAGGGGGCTCAGTATTCATCAGACCTATCTAGGGTGCGAGGGTGGTTGGCGGTTGCGGTCCGGGGGTGAAGGGCCACCTTCCGCGGGCGTGAGATGCCGGCGAATTGCCTCCCGAACCGTGAGCATGAGCGTATCGTTGTCCTTCACGGTGAGTCCCGCGGTCTCGATGGGCTCTTCAACGGTCACGGTAATCGTTCCGGGCTGGATCAGCCAGGTCCCAGCCTTCGGCAGGACCCGGGCGGAGCCGCTGATGCTGATTGCGGCGATGGGCTGCTGCGACTTGATGGCAAGAATAAATCCGCCTTTCTTGAAGTCCTGCAGGCTGCCGTCCAGACTTCTGGTGCCTTCAGGAAAAATAACCACCGAAGTTCCCGCCTGAACTCTTTCTGCTGCCTGATGGAGGCTTGCCAGAGCCTTGCGGCGGTCACTCCGATCAATAGGAATATACCCCGCAGCCTTCATGGCCGGCCCCAGCACAAAAACCTTGAAAAGCTCTTCCTTGGCCAGCCACCGAAACTGGACGGGCAGTTTTCCCAGAAGGGTGAAAATGTCAAACCAACCCTGATGGTTTGACAGAAAAACGTATGGCTGGTCGGGTTTGAGGTTCTCCAACCCCGTCACCTTGACCTCAATTCCGGCAGCCCAAAGACACACGTTGCCCCACAATCTTCCTATAAGATGCGCCCAGTTGCTGTTGCGGGTCACGAAGGTGGCTAGCACTGCTGAAACGCCGAGAGCGATCGTCGAGACGAAAAAGACCGGGTAAAAGAATAAAGACCGCAAGATCTTCACGACGCTCCCTCAAGTCCTCCAACATCAGCCTCGCATGAGTGCCCCACTTCCGATCCATCCCGGATTGTGCCCTGGATGGCCATAAATAACAATAAGTTATTATACAAAATCCGGTCGCAAGTGTAAACTTTCCGGCAAAATCAGTCAACTGAGCATTTCCTTGTTTGATAACCGGATCACCCTTTTGACCGGTAACCGGGCTGGGACGGAGCCGGTGCCGATAACGCTTGCGGTATTTCGCTGCGCCATGGTATAGAAAGGCAGATTCACAGGGAGTCTTTATAATCTGCGGTTCACCTGACATTCCAGGGAAATAGAAAGGGAAGCCATGGCAGGAACGATCAATAAGGTCATTCTCATCGGTCGCCTGGGTGCCGATCCGGATGTGCGCTATATGGCAGACGGCACGCCAGTCATCAACTTCAATATGGCAACAAATGAGCCCGTCCGTGCCGCAGACGGCACCTGGGAAGAAAGAGCCGAATGGCATCGCGTGGTTGCCTTCAGAAAACTTGCGGAGACCATGGCTGGTTTCCTTGGCAAGGGCAGGTTGGTCTATGTAGAAGGCCGCTTGCAGACCCGGCAATGGCAGGATAATCAAGGTGTGAAGCGCTACACCACGGAAATCGTGGCCCGCGAGATCAAACTGCTGGACAGTGCCGGCAACCGAGCGGGTCAGCCCCTGGCGGGTGAGAGCGCCAACAAGCCCGGTGGTAACCAGAGTTTCGGTGGCCGGTCAGATGTTGAGGAATTGCCGCCGCCGCCCGACAATCCGGATAGCGAAATTCCTTTTTAGCCTCACGTTGTCCGGTCTGTCATCAGGAGACGATCGCTTACTCCGATCGCCCGGCTGGGTACGGTGGGATACCTACTGTCTTCTCGCGGTCTCATCATGCCTGAACCGGTCCAACAGGGACGCGCAGGGATGTTCGGATTCCTGCCGCTGCTCAGTGGGCTGCTGTGTCCGAGCCAGCCACCAGCATTGCTGGGCTGGCTCTACCTTGAGGGTTGCCTTCTATTCGGCGGTGGCTTTCTTCTCTTCAATCTTATCCGGTTGTTCCGATGACTCCAGCGGCTCACTGGTGGCTTTCTTGAAATTTCGAATGCCTTTACCCAGCCCGGCCCCTATTTCAGGCAGCTTACCGGCTCCAAAAATGATCAGGATAATGACCAAGATTACCAGCAACTCCGGCATGCCTATTCCACCAATCATAATCGCTCCTTACTGGGCAACCCAAAGACTACTTTCCGAATAGATTTTCCACTTCCTGCAGCAATTGAAGAAATTCCTTGGAATGCCGGTATTGATCCAGCCACTTCTGGTGTTCCAGCCAACTCTCCCAGACTTTCATCCATGTCTCATTGTGCCAGTAGTATTTGGGACTGGCGCCGTGCTTCTCGATTCTCTCCCGATACTCCTGGTATTCGTCAAAACAATTCCGGCAGAACGTGTAAGGGCTCGCGTATTTTGAAGAGTCCTGCATCTCCGATTCAAGCTGCGTCCCGCATTTGGCACACTTGAGCATGCACCGGGTACATTGAAAGATCTTTTTCAGCGCCTCGATTTTCCGCTGCTTCAGCACGCTGTCCCGCGAAGTCTTTAAATCCTGGCATTTCTTATCGAACTCGATAATTTCAGCCATACTCGGCACCTTGATTATTTATTTATATTTTTCAACATCTTAGTTTCATTCTTAGCATCTACCGGAGAATCCGTCAAGGAGGATGAAGTGATTCCATTGCCGTCCGACAAATTGAACAGCTGCTGAGTATAGTCCACAAATAATTCCTTGCTGTCTCGATCGGCCTTCTTCTTCAGAAACAAAATGGGATCATGCAGCAGCTTCTTCACAATCGAGCCGGTGAGGACCTCGATGGCGTGGCGTTCCTTGAGGGATAAGTCGGGGAGCTGGGTGAAGGTCCGCTGGAGTTCGCTGGCACGGATGGTTTCCGCCTTCTCCCGCAGCGCGATAATGGTCGGGACAACCTCCAGGGTCTCCAGCCAGTTCTGAAACTTCAAGGTCTCTTCAGTGATGATATGCTCAGCTTTCATCGCTTCCCGTTTGCGATCTTCCCGGTTGAGATCGACAACCCCCTGCAAATCGTCGATGTCGTATACATAGACGTTGTCGATTTCATTGACCTTCGGTTCGACGTCCCGGGGTACTGCGATGTCGATGAAGAAGAGGGGACGGTTGCGTCGCTCGCGCATCCTGGATTTTACGTTCTGATAGGACACGATGGGGTCAGGGGAGCCGGTCGAAGTGAGAACGATATCCGTCGTTCGAAGACCGTCGCCCAGGTGATCGAACGGAATGGTGTCCGCTTTGAATCTCCTGGCAAGTTCGAAAGCTCGCTCCTGGGTGCGGTTGGTGACCGTCATGTGGCGCACTCCCTGAGCCAGGAGATGCTCGGCGGCCAGTTCCGCCATTTCTCCGGCACCAACCAGCAGTACCCGTTTGCCCTTCAGTTCCCCAAAAATCTTTCGTGCCAGTTCCACGGCTGCATAGCTGATCGAGACTGCGTGCGATCCGATCATGGTCTCAGAACGCACGCGTTTGGCTACGGAAAAGGATTTGTGCAGCAGGCGATTGAGGATCACTCTGACCGTATGGCATTCTGTCGCTTCTCGATAAGCGGCTTTAAGCTGGCCCAGAATCTGAGGTTCTCCGACCACCATGGAATCCAGACTGGAGGAGACGCGAAACAGGTGCTGCACGGCCTGCAGATTCTCATGGACATACAGGTGTGCCTCCAGGAGGCTTGCCGGTGGGTTGCCCAGATAGTCCAGGAGCAGGGTTTTGACTTCCGCCAGGGCGAGATCGTGATCCCGGCTGGTGAACAGGAACTCTACCCGGTTGCAGGTGGATAGAAAGAACATCTCATCAACATGTGGCAGGCGCGGCATCAGGTGAAGGGGACTCACGTGCTGCTGACAGGAGACGGCCAATCGTTCCCGAATTTCCACCGGCGCCGTTTTGTGATTCATGCCAAGAAGGACCAGGTTGAACATAGCAGATCCTACCTGATAAAAACGGTGTGGTGGCCTTTTAGAAACAAATTGACCCCGAGAAAGGTTATCAGCACCGCAGAGAAGCCGAAGATGGCCAGCCATGCTGCCCGGCGTCCCCGCCAGCCTACCGCCAGCCGTTCATGCAGGAGAACGGCGTAGATGAACCAGGTGATCAAAGCAAAGATCTCTTTGGGGTCCCACCCGGCGGGGGACGGCCAGACGGAGCTGGCGTAAGCGAAGCCTATGATGAGACCGGCAGTCCAAAGGGGGAAACCCAGTACCAGACAGAGGTAATTGATCTGATCCAGGCGCTCCAGAGAAGGCAAACGGGAGTAAAAGTACCCGAAATTCTTCTTCTTGATCTGCCGTTCCTGGAGGAGGTACATAATGCCGGCCCCGAATGCCAGGGCAAACAAGGCACTTGCCAGGAAGACCGAAGTCACATGAACAATGAACCACCCGCTCTGGAAAATCCCACTCTTAGGGACAATGTGGGCTGGCAGGAATAGAGAAAGCAGCATGAATACCACGATCAGGGGTGATACGAAGGAACCCAGAATCCTGAGTTGCAGGCGCAGCTGAATCAGCAGGTAGGTGATCACCAGGATCCAGGCAAAAAAGGAGAGTGCATTCTGGATGGTGGTCACGGCCAGATAACCCGTGCTGACGGAGCTAAGCAGGATGGCGCAGCCGTGAAAAACGGCACCCACGAGAAGAATGCCCCACGAGATGCGGTGCAGCACTTCCCGATCGCGCAGGAGATAGACGAAATATCCTGCACTGCCAAGGCAGTAGCAAATGGTGGCAACGATCAGGAAGAGTGTTTCCATGCTTCGTTCCAGATTTGCGTGAGTTCCATCAACCCCAGCCAGGGATGGCAGACCTCCGCCAGCGCCTCGAGGAGTGCCATCGTATCCTCCTCCCGGATCCATTCCAACAGGGGGAGGTCCGCCAATTTTCGATAGATATCTTGATTTTGAGCCGTAGCCAACCCTTTTGCCTGAATGGAAGCCCGCAAACGCGCCATGAGCTCAAGCAGGACCATCCATTCCGGGCCAAATTCGTGTTCCAGCTGTTCCCTGATCCGAACCGCCATGGCAGGACTGGTTCCGCCCGTGCTGACCGCGATGGTGAGTGGCCCCCGCCGGAGCATGGACGGGACAATGAACGACCCCAAGTCGGGTTCGGTAGCCATGTTGCACCAGAGCCGGCAACGGTCGGCATCTTCAGCAATCATGCGATTCAAGGCAAAATCACTGGTAGCGGCAAACACCAGATCTACCTCCTGCAGCTGATCCCGGCTATAATCCGGTCCCAGCAGCAGGATGGTGCCTTCATCGTGCTGAGCCTGCAGCCAGGGGGTGAGCTCCTCCGCTACGAGACGGACGCTGCCCCCGGATTGGATGATTCCTCTGATTTTCCGCTCCGCTACGGCCCCTCCTCCGACGACCAGACACACCCGTCGCTCGAGGTTGACGAACAGCGGATAATGAGAGTGGGAGGGCACGGCCTATCGGCTCCCGGCACTGGGGTGACGATCACAATGAGGTTTCAGGCCCTTCGGCAAACGACGTAATCGGCAATATCGAGGAGAATTTCCTTTGAGGGATGGGAAGGAAAACCCTGGATGGCGCTCTTCGCGTTCTCCACGTATTCCAGGGCCAATTGCCGGGTGTAGGCAATTCCTCCAGAACGTGCCACCCATTCCCGGATTTCGTGGAAATGTTCGAGCGCAAGCTGTTCTGTGCTGAAGAGCTCTCTCAGTCGCCTCTGCTCGAGCGGATTGCCGTTCTGGAGGGCAACAATGAGAGGCAGGGTGGCTTTCCCCTGTTGAATGTCATTGCCTACCGGTTTTCCCAGTTCATTCACATCGCCTGTATAATCGAGAGTGTCGTCAATGAGCTGGAAGGCAATGCCAAGATTATGTCCATAGGCGCTCAGGGCCTTCTCCTGTGCCGCTTCTGCGCCACCCAGGATCGCCCCTATCTGGCATGCGGCGCTGATCAGAGCAGCGGTCTTGCGCGTGATGACCTCGAGGTAATCCTGTTCCGCGATTTCTAAATTATCCGCATGGATCAGCTGTAACACTTCCCCTTCCGCCATCAGCGTGGTGGCCTCCGAGAGGGTCTGGAGAATGCGAATGTTGTTGTAGGCGACTGTCATCAGAATGGACTTGGAATAGAGGAAGTCACCCACCAGCACCACTCCCTGGTTGCCCCAGAGCACATTGGCAGCCGGCTGGCTGCGCCTGAATTCAGCGTTGTCCACCACATCATCGTGCAGCAGAGAAGAGGTATGGAGGAATTCAAAGACTACTGCCAGGGGAGCATCGTGATTCCCCCGGTAACCGCACAGCCTGGCTGAGAGAATCATCAGCAGAGGGCGCAACCGTTTGCCGCCACTGCCCATGATGTGGCGGCCAACGGTGGAAATCAACGGGACACTGGACGCAAGATGCCGTTCGATTTCGGCTTCGATCCGCTCCAAATCGGGCCGGACTCGGACATAAATCAACTGTTTGAGGTCTTTCTGATTCTCGGCGGGGATCACAGATGGATTGAAGGAACTCACCGTTACCGTGCCTGTCTCTATCATTGCATTCTTTTGTGGAACCCTCTGCTGAGACGGCATCCTGCCGCAACGGGTAGCCATTCCATCAGAAGAGAAGTCTTGCCGTCGGCGGTCCTCCCCAGCTAAGAAGGACCTGAATGTCACAAGCCAAAAAAAGCCTTTGCTTCGAGCTGGCGGTCTCTATTGCCAAGCCACCCGATTCATAACGAAATTATTCCGGCATGTCAAAGTCTTTTGCTTTCATCCTGCGTTTCGCTGCCTTCCTCCCGGTATCATGCCGACCAGCGCCGGGATCATCGGTCCAGGCCGGCTACCCAGCTGGCTCGCAGATCTCGCCTTCCAGGTCGTAATCGTGAGCGGCTGTGAGCTGGACCATGACGAGATCACCCGGGAGGGCATGCCCTTTGGTGATGATCACCAGCCCATCCACTTCCGGGGCCTGGGTTGCGGTCCGACCGCATAACAACAGCTCGGTCTCGGGATGGAACCCCTCAATCAACACGGGAACCCTCCTGCCCACCTGCCGTTCGAGTCGTCGCCTCGACAGGGGCTGTTGCACTGCCAGCAAGGCTTCATATCTGGCCTCCTTGGTGCGTTCATCGACCTGATGGGGCAGTCTTGCAGCCCGAGTGCCGGCTTCCGGCGAATAACGGAACACCCCCAGATGGTCAAACTCGATCCGTTGAATGAAATCAACAAGCGCTTCGAATTGAGCTGCCGATTCGCCGGGGAAGCCCACGATGATGGAGGTGCGCAGTGAAACCTCGGGGATCTGATCGCGAATGCGTCCGATCAACTCCTCAGGATTGCCATCGGGATTTGCCCGGCCCATGGCCCGTAAGATCTGGGGAACGCAGTGTTGCACCGGAATATCGAGATAGGGGACGATCTTTTCGGACTGCGCAATGGTGCGGAGCAGGGGGGTGGCGATGCGCTCGGGATAGGCATAGAGCAGCCTGATCCAGGTAATGCCGGCAACCGCCTCGAGACCATCGAGGAGTTCGATAAGGTTCCCGGGACTGGCGCGATCTGAGCCAAAGGCGGTGGTGTCCTGCGCAATCAGGTTGAGTTCCTTGACCCCATCGACAGCCAAATTACGGGCTTCGGCCAGAATATCCTCGATCGATCGGCTCCGGTAGGGCCCTCGCAGTTGGGGGATCAGGCAGTAGCTGCAACGATTGCTGCATCCTTCGGCAATCTTGAGATAGGCGGAAAAAAAAGGAGTCGAACGGCAACGGGGCAGGTTGCTGCCCATAAGGAACCGCGGGGGAGCAATCCAGAGTCGCTGGGGCGAACCCTTCTCACGGGAGCGCAGGATTTCCGCGAGCTCGTATGAATGCTGAGTGCCAAGAAAACAGTCCACTTCGGGCAGCAGGGCCGCGAGTTTCTTGCCATACCGCTGGACCATGCATCCCGCTACCATCAGCTGGCGGCAAGAGTCGCTGTGCTTGTGCCGGGCAAGGTCCAGGATGGTCTCGATGCCTTCCTGGACGGCGTCTTCCAGAAAGCCGCAGGTGTTCACCAGGATCAGGACAGCCTGCGCCGGGTCACTCGTCATCTCGTAGCCCAGAGTGATCAGTTGCGAGACCATGACTTCACTGTCGACCAGGTTCTTGGCACAGCCCAGACTGATCAAGGCTGCCAGGGGGGGCGTATCATTCATCCTCTCTCCATGCCATCAACCTCCACTACGAAATGAGACCGCCGTGAACGCATCAATCCCCAGGAAAACAACGGCAGCAAAAGAAACGGCCCCCAGCCCCAGGAGGAGGTAAGTGGCAAATTGCCCTCGATAGCTCACTTCTTGCTGGATCCTGGTCAGCACCAGAAAAAAGGTGTTGACCAGGACATAGCATTCAACGGCAAAGGGTGGAAAGCCCAGGAATCCGAGCAGGGGCATTTCAAAGATCTTGAAAAACCCCAGATAGGGAACGGTGTAAACCCACTTGGCTCCAGCCCAGAAGTTCCAACATTCCCAGAACCCTCCGCACAGGAGCCCACTCAGAAGCAACAGGCAGAGGTTTCTGGGTGCTCCCTGCTCAAGGTCCCGCAGAATGGATTCCGCGCCACCTCGGTAATTGAGGGGGTCAAGCAGGAAAATGAAGCCCAGCCAGACCAGCGGGAAGAAGATGGTGGGGAAAAGCAGGGGCAAGAGCAGCATCCCGGCACCGGTGAGCTGAAAGAGGCGCAGGGAGTGGTGTAGGCGAATCGGCTTGAGGCGGAAGTCACGAAACCATCCAAGATAATCCAGCAGATTGCGGGTGGCGAAGAGGGCGGGGAGAACCGTTGCATAGGCCAGGGCGAAGCCAAACCAGCGCAGTCCCAGCGAAGATGGCAGATCCACGTAGTGCCAGTTCTGCAGGCGGAAGTTGTAGGCCTCGAAAAGCAGCCAGAGCGTGATCGAGAGCGGTAACAACAGCAAGAAGCGGCTGCGGTTGGCGGAAAGGCGTGAGCTAAACCCCCGGGCGCGGAGAAAGGACTCGACAAAGATGATGTAGCTCCACCAGGCGAAGGAGTAGAACCAGGTGTAGAAAGGCTCTCGCTGCTGCAACATGGCGCAGGTGGCCAGAAAAAAGAACAGGAGGGTGCCAATCATCAGACATCGGTTGACCGTTCCTGAGGAAGCTGCTGATATCAACGGCTGACTCCTTTCCGGGCGACCGGGAGGAAGTTGCTGCCGGGCTGCCAACGAAAGAAGACAACATCACCGCCGAGAATGCCGGAAAGGACCGCGCGTCTCAGAAGGGCTAAATGGAAGTATTTGATGTTATTATAAATAAAATTATCCACAGGCTCTTGTCAAATAGTCATTTAATGCTTAAAGAGCGGGATTGACAAGTCGGGGCAGGTGATTGCCCGCCCTCAACCGTGAGGGCAGTCTCCAGCATCCCCGCGAACGAAGAATAACCCTTTTCACGGAATGCACAAAGGCTACTTTCGGCGGGCCTGGGGTAAAGAGTCTTCAAGGCCGATTGGAGGAGCGTGTGGTGGTGAAGATGCTTTCTTCTTGCGATGAAGCAGGTTATGAAAAGGAAGCAGGAGCCTCCTTCGAAATTCCGGGCTTTGATGAGGAGACAGTCAAGATGCCAAAAGAGAAGGCTTGCCGGGGACAACCACTTCAGTCCGAACGGGAGGGCAAGAATTTGGAGAATCCGGTTATGTGCAAGGAAGGCCGCGGGGTCCGTAATTTCGCCTGTCAATTCTATGATTCTTGCCTCGACAAGGCTGCCAAGGGGATGTGGAGTGGTTTTACGTGCAAGGAATGCCCGTGGCATTCTCAGAGGGAGGAGGACAAGTCCAGCTGAACTCTTGATCCCTGGTGAAACACGATCCTCCAAGCACCGACAACCCGCTCTGGCGGGTTGTCGGTGCTTGGAGGTGAAGGTGAGCAAATTGGGATGTCAGGCGGTGGTTTGACCTGTCTCCGTGCCCGTATCCGCCAGCGTGTCGGTTTTCCCGCCTGCCTCCTCCTTTGGGGTCGGGGTTTGGGGGCGGACCTTCCGGGGAGCACTTTCGGTATCGGCAATTAGTTCGATCAGGCACATGGGAGACCCGTCACCCCGCCGAAAGCCGACTTTGACAATGCGAGTGTATCCGCCCTGACGGTTCTGATAGCGGGGGGCAATTTCTGCAAAGAGTTTGTGCACGGCAGATTTTTCCCGGATGGTCGCCAGGGCTTGACGGCGCCCGTGCAAGTCACCCCGCTTTCCCAGAGTAATCATCCAGTCGGCCCAGCGGCGTAGTTCCTTGGCCTTCGGTAAGGTCGTAAAAATCCGCTCATGCTGTAGCAAAGAAGTCACCATATTACGGAACATCGCTGAACGGTGACTCGTCGTTCGGTTCAACTTTCTGCCGGAAACTCCATGGCGCACGGCTACTCCTGCTCCTTTCTCCGCTGCTCGATTTCTGCACGCTTGGGGAAGTCCTCGAATTTCAATCCCAGGGACAGGCCCATTTCAGCGAGGATCTCCTTGATTTCATTAAGGGATTTGCGGCCAAAATTCTTGGTTTTGAGCATTTCCGCTTCGCTTTTCTGGACCAGTTCGCCAATGTAGCGAATATCGGCATTCTTGAGGCAGTTGGCAGAGCGCACGGAAAGCTCCAATTCATCAACACTGCGAAAGAGATTGTCGTTGAAGGTTGGCTCAACCTTCATCTCCTCCTCGACAGCCTCGACCTCTTCTTCGAAATTGATGAAGATATTGAGCTGATCCTTGAGGATTTTGGCAGCATAGGCAAGAGCGTCATCGGGGGTTACGCTGCCGTCGGTCCAAATCTCCATGGTCAGCTTGTCGAAATCGGTGATCTGTGCCACTCGCGCCTGGGTCACGGTGTAGCTGACTTTCTTGACCGGGGTAAAAATGGCATCGATAGGGACGGTGCCGATTGGCTGGGTTTCGTCCAGACTCCGTTCCGCCGGTTGGTATCCCTTACCCTGTTTGACCACGAGCTCCATACGGAGCTTGGCGTCTTTGGCCAAGGTGCAGATGTGCTGATCGGGATTCAGGACCTCGACCTGCTCGTTCTTCAAAATCGAACCGGCCGTAACCTCCCCCTCCCCTTCTGTTTCGATGACCAGCAGGCGCGAGCCTTCCCCATGCATCCGGAAGCGAATTTCCTTTAAATTGAGGATGACGTCGGTCACGTCCTCAAGGACTCCCGGAATGGTTGAAAACTCGTGCAGTACCCCATCGACCTTCACACTGGTGATGGCTGAACCCTGCAGCGAAGAAAGGAGAATGCGCCGGAGGGCGTTGCCCAGGGTAATGCCAAACCCCCGTTCCAGCGGCTCGCATTCAAACTTGCCGTAGGTGCCTGGCTGGCCCTTATAATCAACTTCCAAGCGCTTGGGCTTGATCAGTTCGCGCCAATTTTTTTGCATCTCATTTCCTCGTTAAGTGAGGGCCGCGGAATTACCTTCAGCTTGAGGCATAGAGACCGCCCCAGAGGATGCCTCAGGATGAACTGAGGCTTCCCGGCCGCGACGTGGTGAGGAGAGCACCGTGCCGCTATTTTGAGTAGAACTCCACGACCAGCTGCTCCTGTACGGGCAGGTTCATTTCCTCACGGGTCGGAAAAGCCTTGAAAGTCCCTTCGTAATTGGCCTTATCGAGCTCGAGCCATGGTCCAAGCCCCCGCCGTGGCAACGCCTCGAGAGCATCATTGATGCAGGCAAGCGTCCTGCTGTCCTCGACCACCCTCACCGTGTCACCGGGGCGAAGGAGATAGGAAGGAATATCCACCTTTTTCCCGTTTACCAGAAAGTGTTTATGGCGAACCAGCTGTCTGGCTTGATCGCGGGAGTTGGCAAAGCCCAGTCGATACACCGTATTGTCCAGACGCCGTTCGAGCAGCACGAGGAAGTTCGTGCCGGTGACACCTTTTTGGCGGTCGGCTTCCTTGAAATAGGTTTTGAACTGCTTCTCAAGCAGGCCATACATCCGCTTGATCCGCTGTTTTTCACGAAGCTGCAGCCCATAGTCGGAAAACTTGCCACGGCCCTGGCCATGCTGGCCAGGTGGAAAGTTTCGTCGTTCAACGGCACATTTATCGGAATAGCAGCGATCACCCTTCAGATAGAGCTTCATCGTTTCTCTTCGGCAAATCCTGCAATTCATACCGGTATAACGGGCCAAGTTGTCCTCCTCCTGTCAAGGGAATGGTCGTAGCGGTTTCAATGATGCGATTCGCATCGCGGCCTTATACCCGTCGGCGCTTGGGGGGGCGACAGCCGTTGTGGGGTATCGGGGTAACATCCTTGATGATGGTGATGTTGAACCCGGCCGCCTGGAGGGCTCGCAGGGCTGCTTCGCGGCCTGACCCGGGGCCCTTCACGTAAACCTCGATATTCTGAACGCCATGCTCCATAGCCTTTTTCCCTGCTACTTCCGCAGCCACCTGGGCAGCAAAGGGAGTGCTCTTGCGGGAACCCTTGAAGCCCTGGCTGCCGGCACTGGCCCACGAGAGCGCATTGCCACTGGCGTCGGTGATGGTGATGATGGTGTTGTTGAAAGTCGAACGGATGTGAGCGACCCCGTTCTGAATGTTCTTGCGCTCTTTTTTCTTGCGTGAGGCCATTCTCTCTCGTGCCATGATTCCTCCGTGCTATGCTTTCTTGCGCTTGCCCATGACGGACCGGCGAGGACCTTTCCGGGTGCGGGCGTTGGTGTGGGTCCGCTGGCCGCGAACCGGTAACCCGCGACGATGCCTCAATCCGCGATAACAGCCGAGATCCATCAGGCGCTTGATGTTCATGGAAACCTCGGTGCGCAGGTCTCCCTCCACTTTATAGTGGGAGTCAATGATCTGCCTGATGGCGTTGATCTCACCTTCAGTAAGATCGTCGCTCTTGGTGTCCCAGTTGATGCTGGCTTCGTTGAGAATCTTTTGCGCCGTGGGGCGGCCGATACCGTAAATATAGGTCAGGGCGATCTCAATCCGTTTGTTCTTAGGCAAGTCAATCCCGGCGATACGTGCCAATGTGCATTCCTCCTGTTAGCCTTGTCTCTGCTTGTGCCGCGGATTATCGCAGATAACGCGCACCGTGCCGTGACGGCGGATGATCCTGCATTTCCGACATAGTCGCTTGACCGATGCTCGCACTTTCATGCCTTCATCTCCTTCTATTCAGGCCGTAACCACACGGTGCTATGATTTTGACCGGTAGGTGATGCGTCCCCGGCTCAAGTCGTAAGGCGAAAGCTCTACCGTTACCTTGTCACCGGGCAGGATCCGGATAAAATGCATCCGCATTTTCCCGGAAATATGAGCCAAGATCCGGTGGCCGTTGGCCAACTCGACACGAAACATGGCGTTGGGAAGCGTCTCGACGACGGTTCCCTCAACCTCTATGACGTCTTCTTTAGCCATACCTGCCAACCACTCCTTGCCTCGGATTCCAAACCATTCCGAAAAACAAGCTATTATATTGCATCTCTCGCCTGTTGTAAATACACCCTCACCGTTTCGTGAGAATATCGGGTTCGTTTTCGGTAACCGCCACGGTATGCTCAAAATGGGCTGACAGCTTCCGGTCAACGGTAACCGCGGTCCACTGATCTTCGAGAATCTCCACCGCCGCGCCACCCTCATTGATCATGGGTTCGATGGCCAGGACCATCCCCGGCTTCAGCCGAACCCCCATGCCGGGAGGACCAAAGTTCGGAATCTGGGGGCTCTCGTGGAGGCTCTGGCCAATGCCATGACCGACGAATTCCCGTACTACCGAGAAGCCGTGGGCTTCCACATGCTTTTGAATGGCATGAGAGATGTCGGACAACCGCTTCTTTGGCATGACCTGACGGATGCCCTCGTATAGAGCATCCTCGGTCACCCGGCACAATTCGCGCGCCCGATCGCTAACCTGCCCGACCGGGACGGTTATGGCGGCATCCCCATAATACCCATCCAGTACCACCCCGAAATCCAGACTGATGAGGTCTCCTTCCCGCAGCAGGCGTTTTCGGGAGGGTATGCCATGGACCACCTCTTCGTTTACCGAAGCGCATAAAGCATGAGGAAACCCGTGATAGCCCTTGAACGCCGGCTTGGCCTTCCTGCTTGCCGCCAGTTCTTCACTCAGCGCGCTCAGATCCCAGGTGGTCACGCCGGGCTGAACGTGTTCCCGCAAACGTTCCAAAATCTCAGCCACAATGAGGCAGGACTTCCGGATTTTCTCTATCTCTCGCTGAGACCTTAAGACTATCAACGCTGAATCCTCTAACCCAGGACTGCCTTGATGCGGGCGAGGATGGCGTCCATGTTGCCAACACCATCGATGCGGCGGAGCTTTCCCTGCTTATCGTAGTAGTCGATGAGAGGCTTGGTCGAGGCATCGTAGACATCAAGCCGGGACATCACGGTTTTTTCGTTGTCATCATCCCGCTGGTAGAGTTCTCCACCACACTTGTCACACACCGCGGCCTTTTTGGGTGGATCGAAGGCAACATGGAAGCCGGCACCGCAGTTCCGGCAGGTTCGCCGGCCGGTGAGGCGCTTAACCAGCTCGTCGTTGGGGACTTCGACACAAACGACGTGGTCGATCTTCTGCCCCAGCTCGCCAAGCATCCGGTCGAGGGCTTCGGCCTGACTGACGTTGCGGGGAAAGCCATCGAGCATGTAGCCTTTGGCGCAGTCCTTCTGGACGATGCGTTCCTTAACCAGGCCAATGACGACACTATCCGGCACCAGGGTGCCCTGATCCATGTACTTCTTGGCCTCGAGGCCGAGCGGGGTGCTCTCCTTGAGCGCGGCGCGGAGCATGTCGCCGGTGGAGATCTGAGGAATACCGTAGGCTTCGATCAGGCGCTTCGCCTGCGTTCCTTTGCCCGCTCCCGGTGGACCCAACAGAACGATGTTCATCTTCCCTTCCTCCTTTTTTTGTTCAGCAATGGCGATACGTTCACTTCTCCAAGGCCTCCCGAACCAGGTGACGCGACCGGTCGGAGGTACCGTCATAGCCTAGCGCCGACCGCGAATCCGTCCTTTCTTCAAGAACCCTTCGTAATGGCGCGAGAGCATATGAGCTTCGATCTGTCCCAGCGTATCCATTGCAACACCAATGACAATCAGGAGAGCAGTACCTCCAAAGTAGAAAGGGACGTTGAACTTTTGAATGAGAAACGTCGGAAGAACACACACGGCCGAGACGTAAATCGCCCCACCAAGCGTGATACGGCTGAGGACCTTGTCAATGTATTCAGCCGTGGATCGGCCTGGCCGGATCCCCGGGATGAAGCCACCATATTTCTTCATGTTGTCAGCGACATCCACCGGGTTGAAAACGATAGCGGTGTAGAAGAAGCAGAAAAAGATGATGAACCCTACATACATGACGGAGTAGAGCCAGTGTCCGGGGGAGAGATACCCGGCCACGGTCTGCACCCATGGCACATTGATGAAGTTGGCCACCGTAGCGGGGAACATGATGATCGATGAGGCGAAGATTGGCGGAATGACTCCGGAGGTGTTGATCTTGAGAGGGATATGAGTGTTCTGACCGCCATAGACCCTCCGGCCCACCACCCGTTTTGCGTACTGCACCGGAATCCGCCGCTGGCCACGCTCCATGTAGATGATGAAGGCCACCACCACGACCATCATGACCAGCAGCAGGAGAGAGATAAAAAGGCTCATCTCACCAGCCTGCAACAGGCGCATGGTGCTGATGAGGCCATTGGGCATGCCCGCGACGATGCCCGCAAAAATGATCAGCGAGATGCCGTTGCCAATGCCGTGTTCCGTGATCTGCTCGCCCAGCCACATGATGAAGGCGGTACCGGCAGTGAGGGTAATGACGGTGATCAGGCGAAAGCCCCAGCCTGGCTGGAGTACCACCATTTCCCCGCCGGGCGCGGTCATGCCTTCCACGCCGAAGGCAATGCCGAAACCCTGGATGATGCTCAGGATTACCGTTCCATAGCGGGTGTACTGGGTAATCTTCTTGCGTCCCGCCTCGCCTTCCTTGCTGAGCTTTTCCAGGTGTGGAATGACGACGGTCAGCAGCTGCAGGATAATCGAAGAACTGATGTAAGGCATGATCCCGAGGGCAAACACCGACAACTGACTGAGAGCACCTCCGGAAAACATGTCAAAGAGCCCCAGAAGGGTTCCCTGGGCGGCCCTGAAAAATGCCGCCAGCGCTTCGGCGTTGATACCGGGCGTGGGGATGTGGGCCCCGATCCGATAAACCGCAAGAAGAGCCAAAGTCATGAGAATGCGGCGTTTGAGCTCCGGAATCCTGGTGATATTTTGGAAAGCGGCTAGCACCCTCTATTTCCTCTCAGGCAATAGAATCAATTCGACCCGGCCTCCGGCTGCCTCAATCTTGGTGGTTGCCGCAGCGCTTGCCTTGTGGACCTGAACGGTGAAAGGATGAGTGACTTCTCCATCGGCCAGGAGCTTGATGCCGTCCTGGGCAGTTGCCACCAGGCCGGCCTGGATTAGCTGCTCGGGGCCGATGGTGGTGCCGGGAGCAAACCGCTCGAGGTCCTTGACGTTGATGATGCTGAAGGACTTCTTAAAAATATTGGTGAATCCCCGCTTGGGGATTCTCCGCTGCAAAGGCATCTGGCCACCTTCAAACCACGGCGCCGTACCGCCACCCGAGCGCGATTTCTGGCCTTTGGTGCCGCGTCCCGCGGTCTTTCCCAGGCCCGAACCGGTCCCTCTTCCCACGCGTTTCCTGCTGCTCTTTGCCCCTTTAGGCGGTCCCAGATCTTGGAGTCTCATGATGGTTATCCGTGTTCCTGTCTTGAATGGTTCCCTTTCACTGGTCGTTGACTTCCACCAGGTGAATGACCTTGCGAATCGCTCCAAGGACACCCGGCGTCCCCAAAAGGGTAACCGATTTGTTAACGTAGGTGAGTCCCAGGGCCCGAAGCACCTTGCGGTGTTTTTCGGGATGACCGATGGGGCTGCGTACGAGTTTGACTTGAACTGGTTTTGCCATGTCGCTTTCCTTACGTGAGTAGCGCCGGTCGTTCCGGGCGAAGCCGCAGAGGGCATGAGGCCGAAAAGGAGGCCGTCAGTGCTCTCCTGGTCTTCCGTTGGAAGGCCTTCAGGTACGAATTTCGTGAATGTCGCGGCCACGTGTCTTGCTGACCTGCTCAACACTTCGCAGGTTCTTGAGTCCATCGAGGGTGGCCTTGACAACGTTGTGAGGATTCCGGGAGCCGATGCATTTGGTCAGGATGTTGTGGATGCCGGCAGCTTCCATGATCGCTCGCACCGCTCCCCCCGCGATCACGCCGGTGCCGGGCGAGGCCGGCTTCAGGACCACCGAAGATGCTCCGAACCGGCCAAGGATCTCATGCGGGATCGTGTCGTTCACGAGCGGGACCTCGAACATGCCGCGTTTTGCTGATTCCAGCCCCTTCCGGATCGCCTCCGGCACCTCGTTCGCCTTCCCCAGGCTGAAGCCGACGCGCCCGTTGCCGTCCCCTACGACCACAATGGCACTGAAGGAAAACCGCCGTCCGCCCTTGACCACTTTCGCCACGCGGCTGATATGGACAACCTTGTCGATCAACTGGAGTTGGCTCGATTCCACCGCTAACAATTGCGTGCCTCCCCTCTATGTAAGAAAGAGATTAATGAGTTCCTAAAAGTCCAAGCCGGCCTGCCGTGCAGCATCGGCAAGGGCCTGTACGCGACCGTGGTAGATGTACCCGCTGCGGTCGAAAACGACTTTGGTAATGCCTTGGCTCTGGGCCTTCTGAGCGATGATCTCCCCCACGCGCTTGGCGGCGTTGAGCTTCCCCTTGGTGGGATCTGACTGACGGTATTCGGCAGACAGCGTCGAGACCGCCACCAGCGTAGCCCCAGCGGTATCATCGATAATCTGGGCGTAAATGTGCTTATCACTCCGAAAGACCGTCAATCGGGGTCGCTCGGGGCTCCCGCTCAGCTTTCTGCGAATGCGCTTTTTGCGTTTGAGGCGTGAGAGCTCACGCCAGTTCGTTTTTGAAGCCATGGTTACCGTCCTTGTTTAACCCTATTTCTTGGACCCAGCTTTGCCCACTTTCCGGTGCACTCGTTCCCCGGCATAGCGGATGCCTTTACCCTTGTAAGGTTCAACGGCCCGCAGGGCGCGCAGGCGAGCCGCGGTCTGCCCCAGCAACTCCTTGTCAATGGCCTCCAGGCGAATCACATTCTGACGTTCCACCGTCGCCGTGACCCCCGCCGGCAGCTCGAAATTGATGGGGTGGGAGTAGCCCAGACTCAGGTTCAAAAAGTTGTTCTGAACCTCGGCGCGATAACCGGTACCGGTGATCTCCAGGGTCTTGGTGAAGCCCTGACTCACTCCCTGCACCATGTTGAACACCAGCGCCCGCATGAGCCCGTGAAGGGAGCGTGTCTGGCGGGAATCGCTCTGCCGCCTGATATGAAGCAACTGGTCGGCAACCTCGACTGCAAGTTGCTCGGGGATGGGGCGCGCCAGCGTTCCTTTCGGACCCGCCACGGTCAACTCCAGTTCCTGCTGGGAGATCTTGACCCCCTGGGGAATATTTATGGCCAACTTTCCCACGCGTGACATGGTATTACTCCTGTAAAACAGATTTGCCCCACGGCTCCGCCACGCAGAAGGTGACGATGCCGGCAGGCAGTGAGGGTTCGCTACCAGACCGAGCAGAGTAGCTCGCCGCCGACCGTGTCCTTGCGTGCCTGACGATCGGTCATGAGGCCCTTGGAAGTGGACAGGATGGCGATTCCCATACTGTTCATGATCCGTGGGATTTCATCATGTCCCACATACACCCGACAGCCCGGTCTGCTGATGCGCTTGAGGCCCGTAATCACGCCCGCGCGGCTGTCGTCGTATTTCAGCTGGATCCGGAGAATGCCCTGCTTGTTGTCGCGGATCAGCTTGAAGTTCTTGATGTAGCCCTCTTCCTTGAGAATGCGAGCGATGCTGGTCTTCATCCGGGATGCCGGAATGTCGACCTTGTCGAAGCGGGCCTTTTGCCCGTTGGTGATACGATTGAGAAAATCGGCAATTGGGTCCGTAACTGCCATAAAACTCGCTCCTTTTGCTCCCTCAGCGGGCTACCAGCTGGCTTTGATCACGCCGGGCAACTCTCCTCTGAGAGCCATGCTCCGAAAACAGATCCGGCAGATCCCAAATTTTCTGATGTATGCCCGCGGCCGACCACAAAGGGGACACCGGTTGTAGGATCGAACCTCGAATTTCGGGCGACGCTTGGCTTTTGCAATGAGTGACTTCTTGGCCACGGTGGCCTCCTTTTCCTGCCTACTGCCGGAACGGCATGCCCATCAGGGCCAGCAGCGTTCGGGCTTCATCATCCGTCTGGGCGGAAGTGACGATGGTGATATTCATCCCTTTGATCTTGTCGATCTTGTCATAATCGATTTCAGGAAAAATAATATGTTCCTTGATCCCGAGGGTGTAATTGCCGCGCCCGTCCAGGGCCTTGGAGGAGATCCCGCGAAAGTCGCGAACGCGGGGTAGGGCGACATTGACCAGCTTGTCGAAAAACTCATACATCCGGTTCCCCCGGAGAGTCACCATGCATCCGATGGGCATCCCTTTGCGCAGCTTGAAGGCGGCGATGCTCTGCCGTGCCCGGGTGATAACGGGCTTCTGCCCGGTGAGCTGAGCCAGTTCCTCGGCAGCGGAATCGAGGATCTTGATGTTCTGGATCGCTTCTCCCAGCCCCATATTGACCACGATCTTCTCCATCCGGGGGATCTGCATGCTGCTCTTATAGTGGAACTGCTCAGCGAGTTTCGGAACCACTTCGTTCTGGTATTTCTCTCGTAGACGTGCCATCCATTGCCTCCAATCCCGACCGCTTCGCGACAGGGTCCCTGCCTAGTCAATCACCTCGTTGCACTTCTTGCAGTAACGGACCTTGCGATTGTCCTCGAGAATCCGATAGCCCACCCGGGTCGGGTCAGTACATTTGGAACAGATCAACATCAGGTTGGACACCTGAATGGGAGATTCCTTCTCGAGGATCCCCCCCTGCCTGGTCTGCTGACTTGGCTTGAGATGACGCTTGACCATATTGAGCTTCTCCACAATGGCCCGGTCCTTCTTGGGGATGACACGCATCACCTTGCCGCTCTTGCCTTTTTCCTTACCGGCAATGACCATTACCATGTCGTTTTTCTTAATGCGGTATTTCTTCCGTTCTTCCATGGAAACATGTCCTCATACAAGGCTAGAGCACTTCAGGAGCAAGCGAGATGATCTTCATGAACTGTCTGGCCCGCAACTCCCTGGCGACTGGGCCGAAAATGCGTGTCCCGATAGGTTCCTTGGCAGCGTTGATGAGCACGGCCGAGTTGTCATCAAATTTGATGTAGGAACCATCCGGGCGTCGCACTTCCTTCTTGGTGCGCACTACCACGGCCCGCAGCACATCACCCTTCTTGACCTTGGCGTTGGGAATGGCCTCCTTCACGGAGACCACAATGATATCGCCTACCGTCGCATAACGTTTTCGCGTGCCACCGAGCACCTTGATGCAGTACAAGCGCTTTGCTCCGGAATTGTCGGCGGCGTTCAGTTGCGTTTCCGCTTGAATCATGGGTTACTCCATTTTGGCGCAGCGTGCGTCCAGGTCATGCCCGGCAATTTCGGCCGCCCGCCACAAACCGATCACATGACCGCTTTTTCCAACGTTCTCACCACAACCCAACGCTTCAATTTGCTCAGGGGACGACTTTCCTCGATGAGCACCTGGTCCCCGATCTGACATGCATTGTGGGCGTCATGGGCCATGAATTTATTCTGGCGACGGATGAACTTATGATAACGGGGATGACGCACAAGGCGTTCCACCTTGACGACGACCGTCTTGTCCATCTTGTTGCTGATCACCGTTCCGACGCGCGTTTTCCTGCCCGACTTCTGTCCTTCCATGGATGGTTGCCTCATGCCGTGGTCTGATGGTCCAGTTCATGTAAAACTGTCAAAACCTGTGCGATGTTCCGGCGGGTTTTCCCCAGTTGCGCGGTATTTTCCAGTTGTCCGGTTCGATGCTGAAACCTTAGATTGAACAGCGCGCCCCGCAACTCCTCCAGTTTCTGGAGCAGTTCGTCTCGGGTCATATCACGCAGCGGACTGGCTTTCATAGGACGTCCTCCCTGGACACGAACCGGGTTTGGATGGGAAGCTTCTGAGCCGCCAGGCTCAACGCTTCGCGCGCGATCCCTTCGGGAACACCCTTGATTTCATACAGCATCCGTCCCGGTCGGATGACCGCCACCCACGCTTCAGGAGAACCCTTACCTTTGCCCATGCGGGTTTCGGCAGGCTTCTTGGTTATGGGCTTGTCGGGGAAAATCCGAATCCACACGTTCCCGCCACGCTTCACATGGCGAGTGATGGCGACACGGGCGGCTTCGATCTGGCGCGAGGTAGCATAGCCATTGCCGAGGGCTTTGAGACCGAAATCACCAAAACTGAGGGTGCTGCCCCGGATCGCCATGCCGCGACGGTGTCCCTTCTGTTGCTTTCTGTATTTGACTCGCTTGGGTGCTAACATTCAACCATCTCCTGTTCCTCAAGCCCCCAGGGCGTGCTCCGCTTGCGCCGGAAACCCTGAGCCCCCCAACTGCCCAGCCGCAACCTCCGTCCCCGCGCCCCATTCCGTAACATACTGCCCGGTGAGGAAAAAACGCGCGAGGGTCGCTCCAGGTATCGTCAGGGTAGAACCTCCCCTTTGAAGATCCAAACCTTAACGCCAATGACCCCGTAGGTTGTTCGGGCCAGCGCAGTTCCGTAATCAATGTCGGCGCGAAGGGTATGCAGCGGGACCCGGCCTTCGCGATACCATTCCCGGCGAGCCATTTCAGCACCCCCCAGGCGCCCGGCGGAAGCGACCCGCACGCCCTTGGCGCCAAATTTCAAGGCCGCACTGACGGCGCGCTTCATGGCGCGTCGAAAGGCCACTCGGCGCACCAACTGGAGTGCGATGTTCTCGCCAACCAGAATGGCGTCCAGTTCAGGCCGTCGGACCTCTTGAATATCAATGAGGATTTCCCGCCTGAACTTGACTTCCAGATCTCGTCTCAAAGCCTCGATTTCGGCGCCCTTCTTGCCGATTACAATCCCAGGCCGGGCCGTAAAAATGCGGATCTTGGCCTTGTTCGCCGCCCGCTCGACTTCCACGCGCGCGATTCCTGCGTGGAAGAGCCGCTTCTTGATGTAATTGCGGATCAGAAAGTCTTCCTCCACGAGCTTGGCGTAGTCCTTCGAAGCAAACCATTTTGAATCCCACGTCTTTACAACGCCCAGACGGAATCCGGTTGGATGCACCTTTTGTCCCAAATTTCACCTCCGTTTGCCGTTATCGCGTTACCGTGCACTAGCAAGCATGCTCATTATTGTTCCGCCAGCACCATCGAAATGTGACTGGTGCGCTTCAGGATCCTTGTGGCCCGCCCCATGGCCCTGGGCCGCCAGCGCTTGTGTCTGGGGCCCTCGTCGATCTGAATGGTCTTGATAAACAAGGTCTCGACGTCGACGGTCCGCAGGCTTTCGGCGTTGGCGACGGCGGACTGCAGCGTTTTACTGATCAGACGGCCGCCTTTCTTGGGCAGGAATTTGAGAATAGTCAGGGCTTCCGAAACCGGTTTCCCTCTCACCAGATCAGCAACCAGCCGGACCTTGTAAGGGGAAACGCGCAGGTACTTGCCAACCGCTCGCACTTCCATTACTTCTTTCCTTTCACTTTCGACTTCTTATCCCCGGCATGACCGTAAAAGACTCTGGTTGGCGAGAATTCGCCCAGTTTATGGCCTACCATATTCTCAGTGATGAAAACGGGAATAAATTTCTTACCGTTGTGAACCGCAAGGGTCACCCCCACGAACTCGGGAATAATGGTGGACCTTCGCGACCAGGTCTTGATGATCTTGCGGTCTCCGGTATCTTTCGCCTTGAGCACCTTGTCAAGGACATGGCCATCGACGAATGGTCCTTTTTTGAGCGAGCGAGGCACTGTTTTCTCCTTTTTCCTATCCTGCCTGGCCTGTTCCCTTTACCAATGAAGGGCTGCCGACCGAAACCGAGCGCTACTTGCGCCGGCGTACGATGAGTCGGTCACTGCGCTTGGACTTCCGGGTACGGTAACCTTTAGTCGGGACGCCCCAGGGTGTGCACGGATGCCGCCCCCCGGAACTTCTACCTTCGCCGCCCCCCATGGGGTGGTCGACCGGGTTCATGGCCACGCCGCGCACGTGCGGGCGATGTCCCAGCCAGCGGCTGCGACCGGCCTTGCCCAGGGACTTGTTTTCATGATCGATGTTGCCGACCTGGCCAATGGTTGCCTTGCAGCTGATGGGAACCATCCGCATCTCGCTGGAAGGCAGGCGCAGAATGGCGTACTGCCCTTCCTTGGCGATGAGCTGGGTGCTGCAGCCGGCAGAACGGGCCAACTGGGCCCCTTTGCCCGGCTTCAGTTCAACGTTGTGAACCACCGTTCCCAATGGAATGTTGGCCAGCCGGAGGCAGTTGCCGGGCTTGATATCCGCATCGCTGCTGGTAACGATCAGGTCCCCGACGGACAATCCCACGGGAGCAAGAATGTAACGCTTCTCCCCGTCCTGGTAGTGAAGCAGAGCAATATGGGCGGAGCGGTTGGGATCGTATTCGATGCTGGCAACCTTGGCCGGAATACTCTCCTTATCGCGCTTGAAATCGATCAGGCGAAAGCGGCGTTTATGGCCGCCGCCACGATGCCAGGCGGTTACGCGGCCGCTGTTGTTGCGGCCGCCGGATTTCTTCAGCGGTTCGACCAGACTCCTACAGGGTTCATCGCGAGTGATTTCGTCAAAGGTGCTGTAGGTCTGAAACCGTCGCCCCGGAGATGTTGGATGTACTTTTCTAATGCCCATCGATGTCCTCTTTCAGCTTACACGCCTTCGAAGAATTCCACCCGCTGCCCGGGCTTGATGGTGACCATGGCCTTCTTCCAGTCGGGACGCCTGGTGATGAACCGTCCCACCCGCTTTTTCTTGCCCCTCATGGTCATGGTCGTGACGTCCAGGACGTTGACCTTGAACATCTGTTCGACGGCCTGCTTGATCTCGATCTTGTTGGCCCGCAAAGCCACCTCGAAGACGAGCTTGTTGCTCGTTTCTTTTTCCGTCGTGCTCTTTTCGGTAATGAGAGGGCGTCTCAGAATCTCATAGGGGTTCTTGCTCATGATCCCAGTGTCTCCTCTATCATGGCAACGCACTCGCGAGTCAGGAGCAGATTGTGGTAGTTCAGAAGATCGTACACGTTGAGTCCCTCTGACCGCATGACTTTCACGGAGGGAAGGTTGCGTGCCGATTTCTCCACCACTTCGTCCGACCGGGGAAGGACCACCAGGGTCTTGCCGAGCTCGAACCGCTTCATGAACGCCGCGAAGTCCCTGGTCTTGATCTGTGCCAGGTTGAAGGCGTCGAGTACGGTGAGTTCCCGATCGAGCAATTTCTGGCTCAGGGCCATCTTGAGTGCCAGGCGGCGCACCTTTTTGGGTACGCGCAGGTCATAGGAGCGGGGCTGAGGGCCGTGGATGGTACCGCCACCACGCCAGACGGGGGATCGGCTGGTCCCTGCGCGAGCCCGCCCGGTGCCCTTTTGCCGCCACGGTTTCTTGCCGCCTCCGGCAATCTCACTGCGTCCCTTGGTTTTTGCCGTTCCGGCGCGACGCTTGGCCAACTGGTACAGAACCACCTCGTGCATGACGTGAGGTTTCACCGGTACCGCAAAAACGCCGTCACTCAGCTCCAGCTGACCGATCACGTTGCGTTCAATGTCATAAAGATCAACGGTTGGCATAATGTTCCCCAAAAAGCCCTCGTTCGCGAGCTCGAGTGCAGTTACCTGACCCGGTTGTTCTTACGGATATAAACGATCCCGTTGCGGCAACCTGGCACGTTTCCCTTGACAATCAGCAGGTTCTCTTCCGGCCGGATATCCACAATCTTCAAACCCATCAGGGTGACCCGCTTATTTCCCTTCTGGCCGGGCATCTTCTTCCCCTTGATCACCCGCCCGGGATAGGTCGCGTTGCCGGTTGAGCCGGGTTCCCGGATGTTTTTTGAGCCATGGCCAGCAGGCCCCCGCTGAAAATTCCAGCGCCTGATGGTGCCCGCAAAGCCCTTGCCTTTACTCGTCCCGGTGACGTCCACGACTTCCCCGACGGCAAAGACCTCCACGGACAGCTCCTGCCCGGCCTGGAATTGGCCGGCCTGGTCGGTCCTGACCTCATGAAGAACCTCGAAATAGCCCTTGCCAACCTTATCGAGATGTCCCTTCAAGGGTTTGGTGACGTTCTTTGCCTTGGCATTCCCGTAGCCGAGTTGCACGGCAGCATAACCATCCCGCTGCGGGGTCTTGATCTGGGTCACGACACACGGTCCGGCCTGAATCAAGGTTACCGGCAGAACACTGCCATCGTCGGCGAAGAGTTGCATCATTTCCAGTTTACGTCCGATTAATGCTTTGACCATGAGATCCGCTCTCTTTCAAAAAACAACTCGGCCCTGGAAGGCTACAGCTTAATGTCTACATCCACGCCTGCCGAAAGGTCCAGCTTCATCAGCGAATCAACCGTCTGCTGAGTTGGCTCCAAGATGTCGATGAGGCGCTTGTGGACTCGAATCTCAAATTGTTCCCGGGACTTCTTGTCGACATGGGGGGAACGCAACACCGTATACCGCTGAATCTTGGTGGGCAGCGGGATGGGTCCTGCCACCCGGGCCCCGGTCTTCTTGGCTGTCATCACGATCTCGTTGGTGGACTGATCCAACAGCTTGTGATCGTATGCCTTTAAGCGGATGCGAATTCGCTGATTCGTCATCATAGAGTTCATTCCTGCGTGTTCAAATTAAGAGCTCTTGGCAGCGCTGCTGACTAACTCCAGCAGCCATCATCAGCTACTCGATGATCTCGGTGAGGACGCCGGCGCCGACGGTGCGCCCGCCTTCGCGAATGGCGAAGCGAAGCTCCTTCTCCAGCGCTACCGGCGTGATCAGCGCCACCTCGGTGCTGATGTTGTCACCCGGCATGACCATCTCCACCCCTTCCGGAAGCGTCATCACCCCCGTCACATCGGTGGTCCGGAAGTAAAACTGCGGCCGGTAGCCCGGGAAAAACGGCGTGTGCCGACCGCCTTCCTCTTTCTTCAAAACGTAGACTTCAGCCTTGAACTTGGTGTGCGGCGTGATCGAACCCGGCTTGGCCACCACCTGCCCCCGCTCCACTTCATCCCGCTTGGTGCCGCGCAGCAACACCCCGATGTTGTCCCCCGCCTGACCCTGATCGAGGGTCTTGCGGAACATCTCGACGCCCGTGCAAACCGTCTTGAAGGTCGGCTTGAATCCTACAATCTCCACTTCCTCGCCCACCTTGATCACCCCCCGCTCGGCCCGGCCCGTTACCACCGTCCCCCGGCCGCTGATCGAAAACACGTCCTCGATGGGCATCAGAAAAGGCTTGTCAATGTCGCGTACCGGCTCCGGCACATACCCGTCGATGGCGTCCATCAACTCGAACACGCACGCCGCCTCCGAACTGTCCGGATCGTCGGTATCGAGCGCCTTCAGGGCCGAACCCTTGACGATCGGAATGTCGTCCCCCGGAAAACCATACTTGGTGAGCAGCTCCCGCAGCTCGAGCTCCACCAGCTCGATCAGCTCCGGATCGTCCACCATATCCACCTTGTTGAGGAACACCACGATGTAGGGCACCCCCACCTGACGCGCCAGCAAAATGTGCTCCCGCGTCTGCGGCATGGGGCCGTCATCGGCCGCCACCACCAGGATGGCACCGTCCATCTGAGCAGCACCGGTGATCATGTTCTTGATGTAGTCGGCATGACCCGGGCAGTCCACATGCGCGTAGTGACGCGTGTCGGTCTCGTATTCCACGTGAGCGGTGGCGATGGTGATCCCCCGTTCCCGCTCTTCCGGCGCCTTGTCAATCTGATCGAAGGGCACGAACTGGGCCTTGCCGCGCTTGGCCAAATTCTTGGTAATGGCTGCCGTAAGCGTCGTCTTCCCATGATCGATGTGACCAATCGTCCCCACATTCACATGCGGCTTCGTCCGCTCAAATTTCTTCTTCGCCATCGTCGTTCCTCCCTGCCAAGATTCGAAATCGCATTGGGCGGGACTGCCTGCGCCCTCCAGCCCCGCAAACGCTCTCACCCGGCCATGTATTCAACAAACCGTGAGCTGCAGCCCGCATTCCGGGCTCGGCCGCTACCATCGGTAGTGGGCAAAGGCCTTGTTCGCTTCCGCCATGCGGTGGGTGTCCTCGCGCTTCTTGACGGAGCCGCCGCGGCTTTGAGCGGCGTCTTGAAGCTCTCCGGCAAGCTTCTGGACCATGGTTTTTTCAGAGCGCTGCCTCGAGTAGTTGATGATCCAGCGCATGGCTAAAGCGTCCCGGCGCTCGCTGCGAACTTCGACCGGGACCTGGTAGGTTGCTCCCCCCACCCGCCGGGACTTGACCTCGATAACGGGTCGCACGTTGTCCAGGGCCTTGTGAAAAACCTCCAGGGGGTCCTGCTTGGAGCGCTGCTCGATGATATCCAGAGCGCCGTAAAAGATCTGCTCCGCCAGACTCTTTTTGCCGCACCGCATGACATTGTTCATGAATTTGGCAACGAGTTTGCTGTTGTATTTGGGATCCGGCAGCACATCACGTTTTGGAACTTCCCTTCTTCTTGGCATTGCTTTCCTCGACCCACTGAAAAATGTAAAGCAAAAATAAGGCCATGACTGAACCGCCGGAGCCATGGCCACAAATGCTTGGTCACCCTCGCTACTTTGGTTTCTTGGTGCCGTATTTGGAACGCCCCTGCTTGCGGTCCGCCACCCCCAGGGCATCCAGGGTGCCGCGGATGATATGATACCTCACACCCGGCAGGTCTTTGACGCGACCGCCCCGGATCAGGACCACCGAGTGCTCCTGCAGATTATGACCGATTCCGGGGATGTAAGAAGTCACTTCAATGCCGTTGGTCAGGCGCACACGGGCAATCTTGCGCAGAGCGGAGTTGGGTTTCTTGGGGGTGGTCGTATAGACCCTGACACACACCCCGCGCTTCTGCGGGCAACTCTGGAGAGCAGGGGTACTGGACTTCTTTCTGATCTCCTCTCTGCCTTTTCGAACCAGTTGACTGATAGTGGGCATTACGCAGTTACTCCGTGTTGTTTGGAAATCCTTCTGCCACCGCGTTAAGGGGCACCGGCCTTTAGTTCCAAAGCTGCCTTTTTTACAAAGTAACGAAGGTTCTGTCAAGAGCTTTTAGAGCTCAAAGCCGCAATCATTTCACTTCCGCAGTTCGCGATAGGTCCGTAACCCGGTGCCAGCAGGGATCAGGCGGCCCATGATGACATTTTCTTTGAGCCCCAGCAGATAATCGACTTTGCCAGCCGTGGCCGCATCGGTCAGGACCTTCGTGGTTTCCTGGAAGGATGCTGCCGAAATGAAGCTCTGGGTGCTGAGCGATGCCTTGGTGATGCCCAGCAGCAGCGGTTCTGCGGCGGCCGGTCGCTGTCCTTCGGCCAGCAGGTTCTGGTTGATCTCCTCGAAGATGATCTTTTCCACATGCTCGCCCATGAGGAATTCCGAATCCCCCGGGTCGGTGATCTTGAGCCGCTTGAGCATCTGCCGAACGATGACTTCGATATGCTTGTCGTTGATCTTTACGCCCTGCAGGCGATACACCTGCTGCACCTCATCGACCAGGTACTTGGCCACTTCCTTTTCACCCAACACGGTGAGAATGTCGTGCGGATTCGGTGAGCCGTCCATGAGCGGTTCGCCGGCCCGGACATAATCCCCTTCGTGGACACTGATGTGTTTGCCCTTGGGAATGAGGTAGTCGCGGGGGTCTCCCACGTCCGGGGACACGGTGACCTTGCGTTTGCCCTTGGTGTCCTTGCCGAAGCTGACGGTGCCGTCGATCTCGGTGATCACGGCATTTTCCTTGGGCTTGCGCACCTCGAACAGTTCGGCGACTCGCGGCAGACCGCCGGTGATGTCTTTGGTCTTGGTGGTTTCACGAGGAATCCTGGCCAGAACGTCGCCGGGGAAGATAGGGTCACCCTCGTTCACCATGAGAATGGCGCCCACCGGCATGAAGTATCGCGCAAAACCTCCACCCTCACCCACTCGAGCGGTCTTGCCCTTTTCATCTTTGATGGAAATGCGCGGCCGCACATCGGCTTCCCGGTATTCAACCACGACCTTGCTCGATTTGCCGGTGACCGGATCGAGTTTTTCCTGCATGGTCTGGCCCTCGACGATATCGCCGAATTTTACCGCACCGGATACATCGGTCAGGATCGGAGTGGTGAATGGGTCCCATTCCGCCAGCAGACTTTCTCCCTCGACCTGCTGGCCGTTCGCGACTTTGAGCTTGGCGCCGTAGTTGATGATGTAGCGTTCCCGCTCCCGGCCGGCCTCACTCACGATACTGATCTCACCGTTGCGGTTCATGGCCACCAGATCGCCCTCGCGGTTCTGCACCGTATTCAGATTGAGGAAACGTACGGTTCCCGGATAGCGGTTGGTGATCGAAGTCCGCTCGATGCTCTTGCTGGCCGTCCCACCGATGTGGAAGGTCCGCATGGTGAGCTGGGTGCCCGGCTCGCCGATGGACTGGGCGGCGATGATGCCGATGGCTTCACCGATCTGGGCGAGCTTGCCCTGGGCCAGGTCGCGCCCGTAACACATGGCGCAGATGCCCCGCAGGCTGCGGCAGGTGAGGGCCGAGCGAATGGACACGCGCTCGATGCCCGCTTCCTCGATCCGGATCACCGCCGCTTCATCGATCTCCGACCCGGCCGTCAGCAAGACTTCGGCGGTCACCGGGTCAATGATGTCGTCATGCGCGATCCGCCCGAGAATTCGCTCTCCCAGGCGTTGGATCACTTCCCCCGCCTCTCTCAGGGCTTCCACCTGGATGCCGTCCAGGGTGCCGCAGTCGTGTTCGGAGATGATGACGTCCTGAGAAACATCCACCAGCCGGCGGGTGAGATAACCGGAATTGGCCGTCTTGAGCGCGGTGTCGGCCAGACCCTTGCGCGCGCCGTGGGTGGAAATGAAGTATTGCAGAACGGTGAGCCCTTCGCGGAAGTTGGCCGTGATCGGAGTGGGGATGATTTCTCCCGAGGGCTTGGCCATCAAGCCGCGCATCCCGGCCAGCTGGCGCATCTGGTCCTTGCTGCCGCGAGCGCCCGAATCCGCCATCATGTAGATCGGGTTGAAGGCCTCGATCTGCCTGGCCACCCCATCCGTCCCGGTGATCTCGTCGGTTGCGATCTCGCGCATCATTTCGGCAGCGACATCTTCCGTCGCCTTGGCCCAGATATCCACCGCCTTGTTGTACTTTTCGCCTTCCGTGATCAGACCCTCGTTGTACTGGCGGTCGATTTCCATCACCGCCTCGAAGGCGTGGTCCAAAATCTGCGGCTTGGCCTGCGGGACCACCATGTCATTGATGGAGATGGACAGCCCGGATCGCGTGGCGAACTGGTAGCCCAAATCCTTCAGGCGATCCGCCAGCAGAACCGTTGCCTTGACCCCGGCCTGGCGGTAACAGAGGTCGATCAGCTGGGCCAGGGCCTTCTTGTTCATAACCCGGTTGATCGACGCAAACGGCAGTTCTTCGGGGAGCACCTCCGAGAGCAGGACGCGGCCGACCGTGGTCTTGACCCGTTCCCCGTTGATGCGGACCTGGATCTGGGCATGCAGCCCTACTTCCCCAAAATCATAGGCGCAGCGCACTTCTTCCCTGCTCGCAAAGGAACTGTTTTCACCTTTGGCATAGGGCTTGTCCCGGGTCATGTAATAGATCCCCAGCACGATATCCTGGGACGGGACGATGATGGGATCGCCGTGAGCGGGGCTCAGGATATTGTTGGTGGACATCATCAGGACCCGGGCTTCCACCTGGGCCTCGATGGAGAGCGGGATGTGGACCGCCATCTGGTCGCCGTCAAAGTCTGCGTTGAAGGCGGTGCAGACCAGGGGGTGCAGCTGAATCGCCTTCCCCTCGATGAGGATCGGCTCGAACGCCTGAATCCCGAGGCGATGGAGGGTCGGGGCGCGGTTCAGCATGACCGGGAATTCCCGGACCACTTCATCCAGAGTATCCCAGACCTCCGGTGTTTCTTTTTCCACCATTTTCTTGGCGGCCTTGATGGTGGAAACGTAGCCCTTTTCTTCGAGCTTGTTGTAGATGAAGGGCTTGAACAGTTCCAGCGCCATCTTCTTGGGCAGTCCGCACTGATGGAGGCGCAGGTTGGGGCCGATGACGATCACGGTTCGACCGGAGTAATCCACACGTTTGCCCAGCAGGTTCTGGCGGAAGCGCCCCTGCTTGCCTTTGAGCATGTCGCTGAGGGATTTGAGGGGCCGCTTGCTGGCGCCGGTGATGGTCTTGCCCCGCCGCCCATTGTCGAACAGGACGTCGACGGCTTCCTGAAGCATGCGCTTTTCATTGCGGATGATGATGTCGGGAGCGTTGAGTTCCATCAGGCGTTTGAGCCGGTTGTTGCGGTTGATCACCCGCCGGTAGAGGTCGTTGAGATCGCTGGTTGCAAAGCGGCCGCCATCGAGCGGGACCAGCGGCCGGAGGTCCGGCGGCAGGACCGGGATGACATCCATGATCATCCACTCGGGCCGGTTCTCGGATTCGCGAAAGGCATCGATGATTTTCAACCGCTTGGCCAGCTTCTTGCGCTTGGCCATGGAGTTGGTCTTGAACATCTCCTCCCGCAGCTCACCGGCGAGCTGCTCGAGGTCCAGGTCGCCCAGCAGTTGCTTGATGGCTTCCGCCCCAATGCCGGCAGTGAAGCCGTTCGGATACTCCTGCACCATCTGCCGGTGCTTTTCTTCCGTCAGCAGCTCACCCCGTTCGAGGGGGGTTTCGCCCGGATCGAGGACGATGAAGGAGTCAAAATAGAGGACTTTTTCCAGTTCGCGCAGGGTCAGATCCAGGATGTTGCCGATTTTGCTCGGGAGGCTCCGCAGAAACCAGATGTGGGCGACCGGCGCGGCCAGCTCAATATGTCCCATTCGCTCCCGTCGTACCTTGGACTGAATGACCTCGACCCCGCACTTCTCACAGACCACCCCGCGATGCTTCATCCGTTTGTACTTGCCGCAGTTGCACTCGTAGTCCTTGATCGGTCCGAAGATCCTGGCACAAAACAGCCCATCCCGTTCCGGCTTGAAGGTGCGGTAATTGATGGTCTCAGGCTTCTTCACCTCGCCGTAGGACCATTCTCGAATCCGCTCCGGCGAAGCGATCATGATCTTCACCGCATTAAAATGCAACGGGTCCTTGGGCTTCATGAAAAGACTGTAGAGCTCTTTCAAAGGAACCTCCTTAGCTAATTGCCGTCCTCTTCTTCCAGCAGCCTGACATCCAGCGCCAGCGCCTGCAGTTCCTTCACGAGCACGTTGAAGGATTCGGGCAGGCCCGCCTCGAGGGTGTTGTCACCTTTGACGATCTTTTCATACATGCGCGTTCGGCCAGCCACGTCATCAGACTTGACAGTCAGGAATTCCTGGAGGGCATAGGCCGCCCCGTAGGCTTCCATGGTCCACACTTCCATTTCGCCGAGACGCTGCCCGCCAAACTGGGCCTTGCCGCCGAGCGGCTGCTGGGTGACCAGGGAATAGGGGCCGATGGAACGCGCGTGGATCTTGTCGTCCACCAGGTGATGGAGTTTGAGCATGTACATGACCCCGACGGTAACCGGGCGGTCAAAGGGCATGCCCGTGCGCCCGTCGAAGAGGACAATCTGCCCGTTTTCGGGCAGCCCCGCTTCCTTGAGAAAGTGTTGGATTTCGGTTTCTTCGGCACCGTCGAATACCGGCGAGGCAACGAACAGTCCTTCCTTGAAGTCCTGAGCCAGAGCCTTGCGCTCCTTCTCGCCCAGGTCCTCGAAGTAGGTCCTGTATTCGAGTTTATTGTAGATGCGTTGGAGCTTCTCCGGGAATGTCTCACGCTGCCGCTGGCTCTTCCGATAGGCTTCGAGCATTTCCGCCAGCTGCATGCCAAGCCCTTTGGCAGCCCAGCCCAGGTGGGTCTCCAGGACCTGCCCGACGTTCATTCGGGACGGTACGCCCAGCGGGTTCAGAACAATGTCCACCGGCGTCCCGTCGGGAAAATAGGGCATGTCCTCGATGGGCAGAATGCGCGAGACAACCCCCTTGTTGCCATGACGCCCGGCCATCTTGTCGCCGACCTGGAGTTTGCGCTTGACGGCCACATAGACCTTGACCATCTTGATCACTCCGGGCGGCAGTTCGTCGCCTCGCTGCAGTTTGCTGACCTTGTCCTCGTAGAGTGCCTTCACCGCATCCACCTGTTCACGGAAGCGCGCGGCAAGGTTCTCGATTTCCATCGGGATGGCAGGGTCCTTGGCCGCACCGATCTGATCCCAGAAGCCGACGGGGATTCTCAGGAGCAGCTCTTCCGAGAAGACCTCCCCCTTCTTGGCATAGACCTTCTTCCCATCCTTGATGGCGCTGTCGGACGGTTTGCCGTCCAGGAGCTTTGCCAGCCGCCGGACCATGGTCTTGCGAATGATCTCCACCTCATCCCGCTGGTCCTTTTCCAGGCGCAGGATCTCCTGGTCTTCGATGAGCCGCGTGCGCTCATCCTTCTCGACCCCCTTGCGCGAAAACACCTTGGCATCGATGACGATGCCCTCAACTCCGGGCGGGACGCGCAGCGAGGTGTCTTTGACATCACTCGCCTTCTCGCCGAAGATGGCGCGAAGCAGTTTCTCTTCGGGGGTCAACTGGGATTCTCCCTTCGGAGTCACCTTCCCGACCAGGATGTCGTTGGGCTGTATGTAGGCTCCGATGCGAACGATCCCACTTTCGTCGAGATCCCTCAGCGCTTCTTCGCCCACGTTGGGAATATCCCGAGTGATGTCTTCTTTGCCCAGCTTGGTGTCACGAGCGACGAGTTCGAATTCTTCGATGTGAATGGAGGTGAACACATCCTCTTTGACGATCCGTTCGCTGACCAGGATCGAATCCTCAAAATTATAACCGCCCCAGCTCATGAAGGCGACCATGACATTTCGCCCCAGAGCCAGCTCACCGTGGTCGGTCGACGGCCCGTCGGCGAGGATCTGGCCCTTCAAGATCACATCGCCCTGCTGGACCAGCGGCTTCTGGTTGATGCAGGTGTTCTGATTCGAGCGTTTGAACTTGATGAGTTTGTAGATATCGACCCCGCTTCGGGTTTCCATGGCCTCTTCCGCTACCCGGATGACGATCCGGGTGGCATCGACGTACTCGACCATCCCGGCTCTCTTCGCCACGATGGCGACCCCGCTGTCCCTGGCGACCCGCCCCTCGATACCGGTTCCCACCAGGGGCGCGCGGGTTTGAATCAGCGGTACCGCCTGCCGCTGCATGTTCGAACCCATGAGGGCGCGGTTGGCGTCGTCATGATCCAGGAACGGGATCAGAGAGGCCGACACGCTCACCAGCTGATTGGGCGAGACGTCCATGTACTTGATCTCTTCAGGCGGCACCAGCACGTATTCACCGGCCTTGCGGGAGGAAATCTGAGCGCTGGTGAAGCGTCCCTTTTCATCCATGGCGGCATTGGCCTGGGCAATCGGGTATTCCTTTTCATCCATGGCGGTGAGATACTTGACATTGCTCCTGGCGGCCGCCGCTTCGACCTCCCGATAGGGGGTTTCGATGAAACCGTAAGGGTTGACCCGGGCGTAGGTCGAAAGTGAGACAATCAGCCCGATGTTGGGGCCTTCCGGGGTTTCGATGGGGCAGATCCGACCATAATGCGTGGGATGGACGTCCCGGACCTCGAACCCGGCCCGCTCCCGGGTGAGACCTCCCGGACCGAGGGCGCTCAGCCGCCGCTTGTGGGTGATCTCGGAAAGCGGGTTGGTCTGGTCCATGAACTGCGAGAGCTGGCTGGTCCCGAAGAACTCCTTCACCACCGCCGACACCGGCTTGGCGTTGATCAGATCGTGGGGCATGAGCGCCTCGACCTCCTGCAGCGTCATGCGTTCCTTGATCGCTCGTTCCATCCGGACCAGGCCGATCCGGTACTGATTTTCGAGGAGCTCGCCGACCGCGCGAACCCGCCGATTCCCCAGATTATCGATATCGTCGACGGCGCCCTGCGAGTCTTTGAGGCGGATGAGGTGTTTGACCGCCTCGAGGATATCTTCCCGGCGCAGGGTGCGCTGCTCGAGCGGAACGTCGGTGAGGCCGAGCTGCAGGTTGAGCTTGAAGCGGCCGACTTCCGAGAGGTCGTAATGATCCGGGCTGAAGAAGAGATTGTTGAAAAACTCGGTGGCCACCTCGAGGGTGGGGGGATTGCTGGGGCGCAGCCGCCGATAGATCTCGATGAGGGCGTCTTCGCGGGTGTTCACCTTGTCCAGGAGCAGGGTGTTGCGAAAGGACGGACTGATGTCCTGCCCCTCGAGGTGCAGCAATTCGATGGCCTGCACCTGCCGCCCGATGAAATCAGCGATCATCTTTTCGGAGACGGCGTCGTTGCATTCCGCAATGATCTCGCCGGTGCTGAAGTCGACCACATCCTGGGCCAGGACCCGCCCGATGAGTTCGCCGGTTTTGATCGGCAACCGGCTGATGCCGACTTCTTGCAGCTTCTTGAGCGCCTGCTTGCCGAGCTTCCGGTTCTTCTTGATCAGGACTTCGCCGGTTTCGGGGTGGAGAATGTCCTCCGGCGCCCGGCTGCCCACCAGGATCTCCGGGTTCAATTCCTTGTCCGACTGGACCTCATTGCCGACAAAGATCCGCTCACTGGGATAGAATCGGTTGAGGAGTTCTTCCGTGGTGTACCCAAGGGCTTTGAGGAGTACCGTTACCGGGAATTTGCGGCGTCGGTCGATGCGGTTGTACAGAATGTCCTTGGGATCGAATTCCAGATCGAGCCACGACCCGCGAAGCGGAATGATGCGCGCTGAATAGAGGACCTTCCCGCTGGAATGGGTCTTGCCCCGGTCGTGATCGAAGAAAATACCCGGCGAACGATGCAGCTGGCTCACCACCACCCGTTCCGTGCCGTTGACGATAAAGGTCCCGTTGTCGGTCATCAGGGGCAGGGTCCCGAAATAGATATCCTGTTCCTTGATGTCGCGAATGGATTTCTTGCCGGTCTCCTTGTCGACGTCGTTGACTACCAGGCGGACCACGATCTTCAGCGGCGCCTCGTAGGTCATGCCTCGTGCCAGGCATTCCTCGACGTCGTACTTCACCTCCCCGAAGCTGTACTGCACAAACTCCAGAGACGCCGTGCCACTGAAGTCTTCAATGGGAAAGACACTCTTGAAGACTTCCTGGAGTCCCTTATCGCTCCTGGCTTCCGGAGGGACATCCTGCTGCAGAAATTGATCGTAGCTTTCTTTCTGCATCTGAATCAGGTTCGGGATGTCGACGATTCGGTGAATCTTTCCGAAAGACTTCCGCAACCGATATTCGTGAGCTAAAGCCGTAGGCATACTGACTCCTGCAACTTAATAACTGATGACAAGAGGGATGGTCGGTTGATGCCGGTGCGTGCCTGCTACCATCCAAACCCTCCCCACATTATTAAGATGCCAAAAAACTGAAATCGGAAACCGGCACGAAGGTGATTTCCGCCGATTTCCGATGAACATTCAAAAGAGAGAGTGAATCTATTTGATCTCGACCGTAGCGCCGGCTTCGGTCAGCTGTTTTGCGACGGCCTCGGCTTCTGCCTTGGGGATTGCTTCCTTGACGATGCCCGGCAGCTTCTCCACCAGGTCTTTGGCTTCCTTCAGACCAAGGCTGGTAATCGCCCGTACTTCCTTGATGACGTTGATCTTCTTGTCACCCACACCGGTGATGACGACCGAAAATTCGGTCTGTTCCTCGACCGGGGCCGCCTCAACCGCCGCTCCCGGCATAGCCGCAATCGCCATGGGCGCTGCCGCACTAACCCCGAAGCGCTCTTCCAGTTCCTTGACGAACCCGCTCAGCTCTAAAACCGTCATGTCTTCAATGAACTTGATGACATCCTCTTTACTGATATCAGACATTTTTCCCTTCCTCCAATCGGAATTAACCTTGTTCCTTCTGCTGCTGAATCGCCGCCAACACCCCAACAAGAGCCCGCGGTACGCCGCTCAAAACCGTAACCAGACCGGTAGGCACCGCATTCAGGGTTCCCAGTAGTTTGCCCAAAAGCTCGTCCCGCGGCGGTAGATCCGCCAGTGTGGCCACTGCCTCCGTGGTGAGGAGGTGTTTGCCCAGGGCCCCGCCCTTGATCTTCAGTTTTTCATTGGTTTTGAGGTACTTCTTAATGATCTTGGCCGGGGCTGCGGGGTCGCCATAGCTGATGGCAACCGCGCAGGTGCCTTGCACCAGGGGCTGCAGGGCGGCAGCGCTCGTATCCTGGATCGCCAGGCGCATGAGCGTGTTCTTGATCACACAGAAATCCACCTGCTCCGCCGCCAGCGCGGTGCGCAGATCGGTCATCTCTGCCACGGTGAGCCCCTTGAAATCGGTGAGGATGGTCCCGGTAGCACGCTGCAGCTTTTGATGCAGATCAGCAACCACTTGCTCCTTCTTGGCTCGCTCCAAAGTCTCTCTACCCTCCCTTCTTCTGCCGGTGTGCTTTCGACGTTATCCTGCGGAACCGCCCAGAGCGGGCGTTGCAGCGGATCGGTCCAGCGAATCCGTGAGCCTGATTCGGTCCTTCACCCATCTCGGTAGGTGCCCCTTCGAACGCGGCGGGGCCTTTAAACACCTCTTCGATGTACCTACGGTCTCAGACAGTTGAAAGCCAAACGGCAGGGTTGACATGGTCTTCCAATCCGTTCCCACCCAGTGGGAACTAGGACATGATTGCCTTCACCGCCAGGGGATCGATCTGGATACCCGGTCCCATGGTCGTGGAAATGGCAATCCCGCGTAAATAGGTACCCTTGGCCGCAACCGGCTTGAGGCGGATGAGGGTGTCGAGGAAAGCGGAGATGTTCTGGATCAGTTTCTCCTGCCCGAACGACACCTTGCCCATGGGGGCGTGTACAATCCCGGTCTTCTCGACCCGGAAATCGACCTTGCCCGCCTTGATTTCATTGACGACCTTGTGCAGATCGAAGGTGACCGTTCCAATCTTGGCATTGGGCATGAGACCGCGGGGGCCGAGGACTTTGCCGATCTTGCCCACCGTGCCCATCATATCGGGAGTGGCGACGGTCTTGTCGAATTCCAGCCAGCCGTTCTTGATCTTGTCCACCAGTTCGTCCCCGCCGGCGTAGTCGGCGCCGGCCTCGAGGGCCTCTTTCACCTTCTCTCCCTTGGCGAACACCAACACCCGTACCGTTTTGCCCAGGCCGTTGGGCAGGACTACGGTCCCGCGCACCATCTGGTCCGCGTGGCGCGGGTCGACGCCCAGGCGCACGGCAATATCCAGACTCTCGTCAAATTTGGCAAAGGTAAATTCGGTCGCCAGTTGGACGGCTTCATGAAAGGTGTAGCGCCTGGTGCGGTCAACCGCCGCCAGCGCCGCACGATGTTTTTTTCCGTGTTTCGCCATCTTCAACTCTCCACAAGCATAGCGGTCAATGCGTCATCGCCGACGCATCCCTATTGCACCTCGATCCCCATACTCCGGGCGGTCCCCTCGATGGTAATGATCGCCGCCTGCAGGTCCCGGGCATTGAGGTCCGGCATCTTCAAACGGGCGATCTCCTCGACCTGCGCCTTGGTCACCTTGGCCACTTTGGTGCGGTTGGGTTCACTGGAACCCTTGGCGATCTGGGCGGCTTTTTTCAGGAGAATCGCGGCCGGAGGCGTTTTGGTGATGAACGTGAAACTGCGATCGGCATAGACGGTGATGACCACCGGAATGATCATGCCCTCCTGCCCCTGGGTGCGTGCGTTGAAGGTCTTGCAAAATTCCATGATGTTCACCCCGTGCTGGCCCAGAGCGGGACCGATGGGGGGCGAAGGGTTTGCCTGTCCGGCGGGTACCTGCAGTTTGATATTTGCTACGATCTTTTTTGCCATCCTCTTCTTGACTCCTGCTAGCGACCCTGTTCGTCCGTCTTCCTAAAGGCGATTGACCTGCACGAAGTCCAGTTCGACCGGCGTCGAGCGCCCGAAAATACTCACCAGGACCCGGACCTTGCCCTTTTCCGGCATCACTTCGTCCACAGTCCCGTTGAAATTGGCAAACGGCCCGTCAATGACGCGGACATCGTCTCCCTTTTCGAACCGGTATTTGGGACGCGGCTTCTGGGCCCCCTCCTGCATCTGCTGAATGATCGCCTCCGCCTCCTCGTTGGACAACGATACGGGACGCTCCTGACTGCCGATAAAGCCGGTCACCTTGGGGGTATGACGCACCAGGTGCCAGGTCTCGTCGTTCAATTCCATCTGTACCAGAATGTAACCCGGATAAAACTTCCGCGAGGAAGCCTTGCGCTGGCCCTTGACCAGTTCGATCACCCGCTCGGTCGGCACCAGAATCTGCCCGAAGAGAGCGTCCTTCCTATCGGCTTTGATGCGTTCTTCCAAGGCCGCTTTGACCTTGTGCTCAAACCCCGAATAGGTATGTACGATGTACCACTCTTTGGCCACGAATCGACTCCGGTGAAAATGATGTAAAAAACGACCGCCCCGGCTCCCGCCGAGCGAGATCCGTGCTTGCTAGCCGATCACCACGCGAATGAGACGGCTCAAGATCAAGTCCACAATTCCGAGAAAAATCCCGCACAGGATCACAATCACCAGCACCACCGAGGTTGTGCCGAGGGTCTCCTTGCGGGAGGGCCAGACCACCCGCCGCAGCTCATAGACCACCTCGCGCAGATACTGACGGAACTTCTCCAACCAGGATGCCTGGTTCTCGTCAGCCTTCCTGACGGCCTTCCGCGATGGTTCGGCTTTCTTGACTCTGGTTGGAGGCTTTTGCCCCTTGCCGGAACCTCCCCCACCCTGATCACTCTTCTTCTGAAATAACTTGGCCACGTCCATTGATGCCATCTGCTTCCGGTCGGTTCGGGTTTGCTGCGGCAGAATCTCTCTGCGGCTATGACTTCATCGAGCCCCGGTCGGGCGGCGGCCGCAGCCGGCCGACGCCCTCCCGGACCCTATTTGGTTTCTTTATGGTCCGTATGCGCACCGCAGAATCGGCAGTACTTACGGAAACTCAGCTTCTCCGGCGTGGTCCGCTTGTTCTTGGTCGTGGTGTAGTTGCGTCGCTTGCACTGTGAACACGCCAGGGTCACGAGAACTCGCATGGTCGTCTATCCCCTTCTTTGGTCGTGCGGCTACTCGATGATCTCGGTGAGGACGCCGGCGCCGACGGTGCGCCCGCCTTCGCGAATGGCGAAGCGAAGCTCCTTCTCCAGCGCTACCGGCGTGATCAGCGCCACCTCGGTGCTGATGTTGTCACCCGGCATGACCATCTCCACCCCTTCCGGAAGCGTCATCACCCCCGTCACATCGGTGGTCCGGAAGTAAAACTGCGGCCGGTAGCCCGGGAAAAACGGCGTGTGCCGACCGCCTTCCTCTTTCTTCAAAACGTAGACTTCAGCCTTGAACTTGGTGTGCGGCGTGATCGAACCCGGCTTGGCCACCACCTGCCCCCGCTCCACTTCATCCCGCTTGGTGCCGCGCAGCAACACCCCGATGTTGTCCCCCGCCTGACCCTGATCGAGGGTCTTGCGGAACATCTCGACGCCCGTGCAAACCGTCTTGAAGGTCGGCTTGAATCCTACAATCTCCACTTCCTCGCCCACCTTGATCACCCCCCGCTCGGCCCGGCCCGTTACCACCGTCCCCCGGCCGCTGATCGAAAACACGTCCTCGATGGGCATCAGAAAAGGCTTGTCAATGTCGCGTACCGGCTCCGGCACATACCCGTCGATGGCGTCCATCAACTCGAACACGCACGCCGCCTCCGAACTGTCCGGATCGTCGGTATCGAGCGCCTTCAGGGCCGAACCCTTGACGATCGGAATGTCGTCCCCCGGAAAACCATACTTGGTGAGCAGCTCCCGCAGCTCGAGCTCCACCAGCTCGATCAGCTCCGGATCGTCCACCATATCCACCTTGTTGAGGAACACCACGATGTAGGGCACCCCCACCTGACGCGCCAGCAAAATGTGCTCCCGCGTCTGCGGCATGGGGCCGTCATCGGCCGCCACCACCAGGATGGCACCGTCCATCTGAGCAGCACCGGTGATCATGTTCTTGATGTAGTCGGCATGACCCGGGCAGTCCACATGCGCGTAGTGACGCGTGTCGGTCTCGTATTCCACGTGAGCGGTGGCGATGGTGATCCCCCGTTCCCGCTCTTCCGGCGCCTTGTCAATCTGATCGAAGGGCACGAACTGGGCCTTGCCGCGCTTGGCCAAATTCTTGGTAATGGCTGCCGTAAGCGTCGTCTTCCCATGATCGATGTGACCAATCGTCCCCACATTCACATGCGGCTTCGTCCGCTCAAATTTCTTCTTCGCCATCGTCGTTCCTCCTGAAAAATTATTTCCATACAACGCTAGGCAATGAGGTCCATCCCCCAAAAAACCGAGATTTCACCAACGTGGTTGAAAGGGGCCCATCCAACAGGGCATCGAGACTGGGACTGCCTTCGCTCATAAAGGTTAAAGTGGAGCCCACGACCGGGATCGAACCGGTGAACCTCTTCCTTACCAAGGAAGTGCTCTACCTACTGAGCTACGTGGGCCGGCGAACGAACAGTCCGTGTTTCCGGGAAAGGTCCATTGTATGGTGTAGGAACTCTGCTTTGGAGGTTGAAAAGCAAATCCTCTGGGTTGTATTCACTCTCGGATCCTGCAATTTGACCTGGTTGTAGTCCCGACGACAATGACCTCTTGCGCTTGATGCCACCATCTCCTACATAAGTCGAACAAGTGGTGGAGAGGGGAGGATTCGAACCTCCGAAGGCTTCGCCGGCAGATTTACAGTCTGCTCCCTTTGGCCACTCGGGTACCTCTCCACACCTCCCGGCCTCAGCCGGGGCCTATTCCCGCTTCTCAGCGCGAACAAGCTCACCTAGATAGCACACCAAAAATCAAATGGCAACAGGTTAATCGAAAAAATTCTCCGCCCATGAACCGCGCTTGCTCGGGCTTCCCCCGGCAGCAGGCCCCGCCAGGCCGATGGTGATCAGGAATGAGGTCATAAGGGCTCCTCCCAACACGGTTCAAATCGTCATGATGGCCAAGGACACCGCACCCAGCGTCTTCCGCGCGCTCACCGGCGCGACGAAAACCCAGCAGGACACCCCGGAGCGGTTCCGCTCCGGAAATCTGGTCATGGCGGTCGTGCCAGCCCAGGCCATCGTTCTGCTTCAATGAGGCCGGAGCGGTTCCGCTCCGGAAATCGCGATACCGGGGCGCTGGTAATCCAGCTCCTGGAAGCTTCAATGAGGCCGGAGCGGTTCCGCTCCGGAAATCCTGCAATTACCGCGTGTCCGGCTACCGGATGCCGACTGCTTCAATGAGGCCGGAGCGGTTCCGCTCCGGAAATCGCCTATGAGTTTTTGCGGGTGATGCTGCATCACCTTCGCTTCAATGAGGCCGGAGCGGTTCCGCTCCGGAAATCACGGTGCACCATTTGCAGGTATCGCACGCAACGGCCGGGCTTCAATGAGGCCGGAGCGGTTCCGCTCCGGAAATCCCCCCGGGGTTGAGGTGTTGGATTTTTTGTACGACGCTTCAATGAGGCCGGAGCGGTTCCGCTCCGGAAATCAACATTGTGTTTTCCGATTTATTAACTCTTTATTTAGCTTCAATGAGGCCGGAGCGGTTCCGCTCCGGAAATCTTCATAACTCTGAATAGGTGGTGTGCGAAGAAGGTGCTTCAATGAGGCCGGAGCGGTTCCGCTCCGGAAATCGAGGCCGAGCGGCAGCGATTTGAGCTCGCTTACAGGCTTCAATGAGGCCGGAGCGGTTCCGCTCCGGAAATCCATGACAACATGAACGCGATACATGCAGGTATTTGCAGCTTCAATGAGGCCGGAGCGGTTCCGCTCCGGAAATCCTGGAGAATCAGCAGCATTTCGGGTGGTGGCACGAGCTTCAATGAGGCCGGAGCGGTTCCGCTCCGGAAATCGGCTCGGCCCTTCCTGGGCATCGCCACCGAGGATTGGCTTCAATGAGGCCGGAGCGGTTCCGCTCCGGAAATCGGCCGTCGATACGCCCAGGGCTTTCGCGAACAGAATGCTTCAATGAGGCCGGAGCGGTTCCGCTCCGGAAATCTGCGCGCCGTCGCGGGACTACCACAGGAGAACGGTATGCTTCAATGAGGCCGGAGCGGTTCCGCTCCGGAAATCCCCGACCGTGGCCTACTATGAATCCGCCGAGGGCATCGCTTCAATGAGGCCGGAGCGGTTCCGCTCCGGAAATCGTACGTGAAATTCGTGATCGAGGACCTCTGCCGGTTCGCTTCAATGAGGCCGGAGCGGTTCCGCTCCGGAAATCAGCCCGAGGGCGGCCGACGCCTGGCTCACGGCCGTGCTTCAATGAGGCCGGAGCGGTTCCGCTCCGGAAATCACCGCCGGGAAGCAGGACGAGGTGCTCAAGGCTTCGCTTCAATGAGGCCGGAGCGGTTCCGCTCCGGAAATCCCCGCCTCAACCAGGACGAACGGATCATTCTCGAAGCTTCAATGAGGCCGGAGCGGTTCCGCTCCGGAAATCGCTGCAACTCCGCGGAGTGGTCGCGGCCCTGGTCAAGCTTCAATGAGGCCGGAGCGGTTCCGCTCCGGAAATCCGAGCGGCTCCGCGCAGAGCAGATATTTATGGAATTGCTTCAATGAGGCCGGAGCGGTTCCGCTCCGGAAATCGGCGCATGGTGGATGCGCCGAGAGCGCATCGTTGTTGCTTCAATGAGGCCGGAGCGGTTCCGCTCCGGAAATCGTATTTTCAACAACCAGACCAATTTCGTCGGTGCTTCAATGAGGCCGGAGCGGTTCCGCGGAAATCCATATTCGGCTCTGCTACGGAAGATGAGGCAGACAAGCTTCAATGAGGCCGGAGCGGTTCCGCTCCGGAAATCGATAAACGCAGCCAACGCTAGAGGCCATTGAATTAATGCTTCACCATGAGGCCGGAGCGGTTCCGCTCCGGAAATCATGCAGATCAAATACACATGCCAGTGCGCCCATTGCGGCTTCAATGAGGCCGGAGCGGTTCCGCTCCGGAAATCCTGGATTGTCGATGTTTTTGGCTACCTCGTTTAATGCTTCAATGAGGCCGGAGCGGTTGGCTACCGAAATCCCAGTTGGTCAAGCCCACCTTGCCGCTGTTGACATGCTTCAATGAGGCCGGAGCGGTTCCGCTCCGAAATCGCAGCGGCTTGGGTAACCGGATGCCATGCGCATCGCTTCAATGAGGCCGGAGCGGTTCCGCTCCGGAAATCGAGATTTATCCACTCTTTGATTTATCATCATATTAGCTTCAATGAGGCCGGAGCGGTTCCGCTCCGGAAATCCTCGCTCTTCTCGGCCGTATGCGTCAGCGCCAACACCGCTTCAACGAGGCCGGAGCGGTTCCGCTCCGGAAATCCAAGGCCCAGGAACTCTTCCGGAAATCGACAAGCTTCACGAGGCCGGAGCGGTTCCGCTCCGGAAATCGCCAGGTAGGACGAGCCGCCCGCAAGCATTGCGGCTCGCTTCAATGAGGCCGGAGCGGTTCCGCTCCGGAAATCGACCGATCTCGTCCAGGTGATGCTGGATCAGCTCAAGCTTCAACGAGGCCGGAGCGGTTCCGCTCCGGAAATCACCAGCATCGGTGCCGCGAAGTCAGGGACATCTATTTGGGCTTCAATGAGGCCGGAGCGGTTCCGCTCCGAAATCGCCGCCATAACCGGAAATCCCTTGCACGGTAGATCCCGCTTCAATGAGGCCGGAGCGGTTCCGCTCCGGAAATCCGGGCCTGCTCCAGTGACCGCCAGATAAAGTGACATCCAGCTTCACGAGGCCGGAGCGGTTCCGCGAAATCTCATGCGAAGCGAATGAGGCCGGAGTGGCCCGCTCGAGTCCGACTCATGCGAAGGGTCGGGGGCTTCAACGAGGCCGGAGCGGTTCCGCTCCGAAATCCGTGGTTTGGGATCTCCAATGAGGCCGGAGCGGTTCCCGGAAATCATAAGCCAAGAGGCTTCAGCCGCTTCAATGAGGCCGGAGCGGTTCCGCTCCGGAAATCAGTCTCTCCGCCAATTGTTGTCCCGCCGATCTTGGCGCAGTAACTTGCGAGAGCCTACCAAATCGGGATGCAGGCTGTCAAAACAATCCACCTCAGAGGGTTCCTTCATTTCTTCTTTCTCCATTTTTTCAAAGAACTTACCGGCCGGCGAGCGGTGGCCGGTAAGTTGTTGCCACCTCAGCGCTCGCCTGGGTTAGGCGAAAACAATCAGACAATGACGGCGTTGTGCTCGATGGGTTGGAACGGCTTTCCCATGCTTGCCACTCGCAGTTTGATGGTTTCTGCCGGTCCCAGATCGATAATGATGAGGTGGTCTTCACTGCGATTGATCATCTCGCCAAGGCGGTCTTCCATGCGAAGCCGCTTTTCCTTGGTCAGGCGGCAGTGAAACACCGACAGCTGCAACCATTCTCCAAACCCTTTCATGGTCCTGTAGACCCGGCGCCAGCGCTGTTGATTTCTGATATCGTAGCAAACCAGATAAGCATGCTCCATGGGAATCACCGTGTGAGGAAATTCGGATACCTGGGGATTTCTCCAGCCAAATAACGCACGAGCAGCCGTGCCTGCACCTCGAACAGACGGCGGTAGCTGATGCGATACTTGAAGATCGGGTGCGTGGCTTCCTGGGCCAGTCGCCGTTCGAAGGCAGCGATGAAGCTCTTGCGCCCACCGGCTTTAAGGCTGCAGCCAACGGCGGTGCGAACAAAATCGGTTGGCCTGACTTCGCCGTTGTTGACCACCATGACCACGGTCGAGTCCGCCACGAGGGGGCGAAAAGGCTCCATCATATCCAGAGCCAGTGCCGGGCGGCCATGCCGCATTTGGTGGAAAAAACCGCGATAAGGGTCCAGACCAACCGCCGACAGGGTGACGGCCCATTCGCGGGTCAGCATGGCGTAGGCGAAGGAAAGGAGGGCATTGACCGGATCTGTGGGCGGTCGCCGATTGCGCCCGCGGAAATCGAAGCCCAGCTTCTCATCCCGCTTGTCCGGTGAAATCATCGATGGAAGATGCTCAAAATACCGGCGTGCCGCGTTGCCCTCGACCCCGAGCAATTCCGGCATGCTCTCAGCCCTTCCCGCCTGGGCAATATCGTTCTTCATGGCCTGCAGCAGCTCGACAGGCGCTTTGCCGGCTTCATCAAGCGGGTCCTTCCAGTTGCGTCTGAGCAGCGTGCGACAGTTCTGGATCTTGCCTGCTACCAATTTGCGGGCCAGCTTGAGGCAGATTTTGTGATCGAAACTGGCCTGGTACTGCAACGTGCGGGTCATGACATTCTTATGCCCGGTCCCGACCGTATGGCCGAGAAACCAGCCGCCGTAGGTCATAAAAGTAACCGGAATGTCGCGCCGAAAGCACTCGTGCAGGGTGGGAGTGCTAATGCCCGCATGGCCGAAAAGCACCACCTGGGAAATGTCCATATAGCGTGCTGCCGCGACCCGTTGCCGATTCTCCTCGATGACGATTCGGTCGGCATCTTTCTTTAAGTAGCTTGCCGGAGACTGAACATACAAAGGCAGGCTTTCCGCCGTCCTGGCGAAGATCGGCCGCACCTCGAGGGTGGCGTGGTTCATGAAACCGATTTCGTCGGGCAGGCAGATGCCTGCCAGTGAGCAGTGTGCGCACTTGGGGCTGTCCTCGAGCGGAGGAGGCGGCTTTTTCCCCGCGGCCAGCGCCCGGAACTCTTCCATGCAGGCGATGGTCAGCGAGACCAGTTCTTCATCGAAGACTACCTTGACGCGCTCCTTTGAACCCACGAAATAGAGATAGCCGTACTCCACGTTGAAGCCGTGCTCCTTGAGCAGCAATCCCTGGGCGCAGAGCTGGACGCGCTCAGGATCCCAGGCCCCACCTGCCACGTGGGGCCGCTTGCCCTTCTTGTAGTCCACGGGTTGGACCCCGTCGGCATCGCCTTCCACCAGATCGATCCTGGCGGTCAAACCCAGCTGCTCAGAACTCAGGTGCACCGAACGGGCATGGATCTTCTCGGTATCCTCCCCGCTTTCGGGTAACGGACCCGAGGGCTGATCCACCCGCTTATGCCGGATGACCCCCTCCACCGTATCGGCGTTGTGGGCAAACTCGCCATCGACCCACATTAGATATCCCAGCCGCGGACAGTACACGTACTCATTGAGCATCCGGACGGGGACAAGCGGAGTGCCGGTTGCCTTTTCCAGAATCGGCGACAAAGTATCGGATCCTTCCATGGACCTTTCCTGGCGTTTGGAATTAGGAGCTCGCCCCGAAGGGGCTGCATATCTCAGCTGCATATCTCAGCCCAGGGTCACTCACCCTGGGACAGAAATGCCCGCACCGATGTTTACCCTGAAAGGGTTACACAAAAAATTCCCCAGGGCCCCCGGCCAACCAGCCTGTGAGCCTATTGCGCCATTCCTCCTCAATCCCACACATATTGCTCATCAAATTCGATCTGGTGCTTGACCAACAGGGCCCGCAGCTCATCCTGGAACGTCATTCTCTGATGGTGCTGCTCTTGGTGCGCAATGTATTCCCGCACCGCCGCCACCTGCGAATAGCTCACCGAAAAGGCGCCATAGCCGTTTTGCCATTGGAATCCAGCATATTGACCGCCCTTGGTCTTGATCCATTTCGATGAGCTGCGTTTGGCCTCGCCCACGATCTTCGCTAGGGTGGCCGTTCTCGACAGGCGACAAAGAATGTGCGCGTGATCGCCCACGCCCCCCACGAGCAGGGCGGGGGACTCAAGCGCTTTCAGAATGGACGCCAAATAGGCGTGCATCTCCCGGCGGATGGCCGCATCGGCCAGGATGTTCCGCCGGTGCTTGGTGGAGAACACAATGTGCACGTAAACCTGAGCCAGGGACTGGGCCATGAGGTGATCATCCCTTATGGAACCCTTTCAGGGTATGGTTGATGGTGCCGCTCTCGTTGCCCAGGGTATCGCTCTCGCTCACCCTGGGCTGGATTATTGAGCCCCTCCGGGGCATCGGCCATCCTGAATCCCATCAATGTGGCGCTTCATCTCCTCCCCGCAACGCCAACTCGAGGACCTTGTCAGCAAGCACAACAAGGTTGCGGGGTTCTGGGCACTTCACATTATCTGTTTTGCCGACTCCTCCAGCACCCTCTTCCCCACTGCCGTCAGCCGGTATTTCTGAAAGCGGCTGCGCGGCTTGTCCGGGCTCGTGCGCTCGATAAGACCGCTCGCCAATGAGGGATTCAGATACGCCTTTTGAAAGTGTTTCCGATCCGACAGGCCCAACTCCTCCTGCAGCTCGACCATGCTTTTCGGCACCAGACACGCTGCCAGCAACCGCCTAACTTGGGGGGTAACTTGGGGGGTAACTTGAGGGGTGAGTTGGGGGGTGACTTGGGGGGTGTCCAGGCCGTTACCCGCATCCGGCTTCCGGCCATAGACGGTTACCCTGAACCCCCCGGCGATTTCCTCGAAACGAGGCTTTGGCAGCCCGTATTCCGCAACCCCCTGCAAAATGCGCCGAATGCCCGTACCGTATTTTTCGATCAGACCAGCCTCTTTGAACATATCAGCGATCTTGCGATTGCGGATGATGGACACGTAGTCGCCCGCAAGCAGCTTCTCCACGGTCAGCCCATTGGGAAGGCCGCCGGGATTAAATATCTCGATCCGATCTTCGAAGACCTTTACAATCGAGTCCGAGGTGCTTGTGTAATCTCGGTGCACGACAGCATTGATCACGACCTCGCGCAGGGCCTCCAAAGGATACTCCCACCTTTCCTCCCGTTGCGGTGCACCGGTGATGATATAGGCCTTATTCATGTGCTTTTTGAGGAACGCCATGACCCCTTCGACCTCGGAAAAGAGGTCGCTTTTGAGGCGGGCGCCGTCCTTGATCAGGGTGGGTGTCTGGAAACGGCCCATCTCGATGGTGGTGAGGCCGGTTTCGGTGGCCGAAAAGAGCAGGAATGCCGCCCGCGTGATCCGACCATCCCGCAGCAGCTCAAACTTGCGCAAGAGGGTAAGCGGGTCTTCGAGGACTGCGGAATCGCGCGTGCGGTTAATCCGCTCGATGAAGGCCTGGACCTTTTCCAGCGAAATGTCGGCTTCTGAATGACCATCGTCGATGGTGCAGTCCCAACTGGTGTTGATGCTTTTCAGGTGTTCGTTTACCACTTCCGAGATTGTCATCTGGTGGTTTGCGTTATTGGCCCGCTTGAAATATCTGCCCCGGCAGGCAACGGGCTTGATGGGGTATTCTGGGACCGACATTATGACGACAGTCTTCCTCCAGGACAGCCGCTTCGACATCGGGAACGAGAGTATTGGCAGTAGCCACCTTGACCTGGTTGATCCAGTTCTGAACCGTTTCTTTGCCGATATCGACGCCCAGTATGTCACCGCTGTCGGAGACCCCGACAAATAGACTGCCGCCCTGGCTGTTGGCAAAGGCGGCCAGCGTCTCAATGGCCTCCCGGTCGAAGGTGCGTTTGAACTCGACGGTGCCCGACTCTCCGTCCTGAATATTGGCAAGAATGCTCTTGTGCTCCATCAGAGGCATGACTCCTCACTCCAGTTTTGCCATGACAAGTACCCACGGATCACAGAAATGGGTACTCCCGTTTTGTGCGGAATACCCTCTAGAGGCCCGATCGCGCCCATTTCTTTCAAATTCACGAAGCACCAGCGTGCCTTTTACTTTCTGTCTTACACAGGCAATCCTGGGGTGAAGTTTTTATAGTATTTGTTTGGAGCAATCCGCTCGCAGCGATAGATTTCGGCAATTCCGCGGGCGGCAAGCTCCGTACGATTCGGCCTATCCGCATGTAGCTCCGGAATGGAAAGGAGCGAACGCACCAAATCGGGGCTGACTGGACACTGCCAGATTGGCCATGTGAAAAACTCATGCCGCCCCGAGCGGTGAAAGCCGGTGGTGACAACGGTTTTTGACGTCGGTATGACTGGAAACAAAACAAGAGATTCCAAAGCTAAGGCATTAGCCCCTAGCATGGACTTGATTTGCTTCTTCTGTTTGTCTTCTGGGCTGTTCCAGACCAACGCATATCGCTGATCATCGACTGGGTCCCAGCGCAAGAGAGGACCATCATCTTGATAGCTCCATATCTCGAATAGGGTGCGTCGAAGTGCGGCAGCATCGACAGACCTTCGAATAGTAACGGCGTAGGCAAGCAGACCCTGGCCAACGCTGTCCCCGCCACGTACCAGCCGGAGTGATGTGTCGTTGAATGCCTCTTTATCGCCGTAGACCTCGGTCCCAAAGGCAGCCAGAAAGTCCGCGAAACGACGATCCTGGAAAGTTCCCCGTGTCTGTGCGTCTTTCAACTTTGTTACAAGAAAGTCGACCGCAAATGGCAGTTTTCTCTCGGCTTCAAAGGGCTCTAGAGAAGCGCCTTTCAAGGCACTAAAAAGTGTTTGGATGAATGCTTCCCTGTCGGTCGTGCACCCGTGGACGACGGGTTGCCAAAATCCCCCCCCGATGCGCCATGATAATCTAATGCCGGGGTACATCTCCCGCATGGTAAGGGTAGTGCCCAAAGCAGCTAGAAACCCCAGTGGATTGCTCCCGTTAATACCGGTCAAAACAAGCTCCATCAGGAATTTGCCTCCTCCCATTCACTCCGTCTGTGATCAGAAAGCCTTAAGATAGCCTCCAAATAGGCCAAACCCCACCAGCCATGGCGGCGAGTAAGGCTCCAGAAGCGTTCTGCGACGCCTGAATCAATTCGATACAGTCCCGTGAAGCTTGAGTGACTCAACTGTCGTTCTTTCCATTCGAGCCAAACCTGCACGGGCTCATCATCGTTGACAACCGGCGCAAAGGGTCGGCAATGGCCGTGATGGCTCGCCACCAAGTGCAGAACCAAATCCCTCAGCTGCGCGTCTTTTGGAAGGAGTTCCGGTGCGCTTTCCACCAAGCGAACAGAGAGCAATTCGTGCCGCCCACCCGGAGGATACCCCGCCATTTTGCAGGCTCGTCGGTAAGCTGATCGTCCTTGTGGAATTGCACCAGATTTGGCCAGGAGTTCGCCCCTTGCCAAGGGATTGCCGCCACGTAGCAGCGCCTGGAAGCGTGGATCGGCCTTGCCCGGATCATGAAGCAACCCGGCAGAGGAAACAGCTTCCGTGAGCTCAGCCGTGAGACCACATCCTGAAGCGAAGTGCCTGGCAAATTCAGCAACACCTTCCAGGTGGGAAGCAAGGCTGACCTGCACCGTCCCGGAAGCCACGGAATCATCCTCATCGCTGAAGCAGTCCGCTTCATCAAGCTGCTCAGGGAGACGTCGCGCGGAACGTACCACAATGCCCTCTCCCGACGGGTGAAGGATGATGCCCCGTCTCAATTGTCGGTCCTGCAGAAGATTTCGGGCGATGGGCTTCAACCACAACAGGGATAATGGTATTGTTTCATCTTCCGCAACTGCCTTGAGCACGCCACGCAAGGAAGCCAGCAAATCATCCGGATCGGTCTCGAAAAGCATCTTTGCCTGGTTGGCGAATTCTATCAAGGCAGGCTTTGATTTGAAATCCGGCCATTCCGCAACGGTGGCGGGGTGCAATCTCAGCATGGCTTTGGCCCGCGCGGCAGCGTAGGCTCGATCACCCCAGTCCAGCACAGGAGAGCTTGCGTCTTTACGGGGCAGGTCTCCCAGCACATCCCACCCCCCAAGTGAAGAAGGAATCACGATCACGTCGCCGGGACGGAGCATTCCCCAGTCACTGATCACTTGGGCTTCGTCGCGACCGCGCCATCGCACCACGCGGCGGGCCAGTTTCGGCTGTTTCGAGCCGGGAGTCTCGTCATCTTTCGTACCGACAGCTTCCACGTCTGACATCGCTGCAACAGGCGGTGGATCTCCAGCCAACCAGCGACGCATGAACCAGATGGGTACCGGGAGGCATTCACCCACTGCCGGTGGGCAGAGCGTCAAGATCTCCAGCGCCGCGTCTTCGAGTCATCCAAATCGAGATCGGCACGCCAGCATACCTGAACATCCGATGACGCGCGCTCTGGGCCATGGAGAAAGACGGATACGTCAGGTGTCGGTACCGGTTCCGGGGCGGTTTGCACCCAGCAGTCAATATGGGCCGGGAGCATGACGGGAGCATGAGTTGTAGGGGCGTTTAGCTGGCGCAGTTCCTCCTCTGCCGGCAATCGTTCCTCTAAGGACGCGATACCCATGTCAATCGTATCATCTTCATCCACCTGAGCTTTGAGCCAGTTCCAGGTCCGCCCCAAGGCAGCACCGTAAACGGGATCGTCATCGCTGGTCCCTGCCTGATCAGCACGAATCAGGATAGCCGCGACGGAGTTGACCCGACGGCCCACCAAGGCCTCGATCCTGCGGCCCATGCGGTTAAGCCGCCCGAAGCGCTGGCGTAAAGCGTCCAGGCTGGCGCATTCGGTTACCAGCACGTCAAAATCAAGATTGGCACCTACCTCCAGCGTTTGTGTGGCGATCACGAAAAGGGGGCATCCAGTTTGCGGATTGCGGACTTGGAAGCCGACAGTCGCTCCAGGTCTTCCCGCACCGTATCGTCTTTGTCGAATGGTCGCATACGTCCCGTGAGCAGGATAGCTCGGTCGCCATGCTTCTCGGCGAGGATGCGGTGAGTCAGTCGGACCGTGGCCACCCGATTGGCGAAGGTGATCACGGCAACGGGTTTCCCGTCGGCGAGCATCTCTGCCGTCTTTGCCAACTGCTTTGCGAGTTCGTCCAAGGCCTTCGATCTGCTCGCCTTGATTGGAGAAATAAGGCTCGTGGGTTTTGAAGTCATCTGCCGGGCACCGAGGGGATGTTCCGGCATCCTGGGTTCATCTGAGGTGTCTCGAAAGACGTCGGTTACCCCGGCGGGCGGGGTGGCAGACATGACGGTGACATGGAAAGGGGTGAGCAGAGGCTTTTTCGCCCAACCCCGGTATTTTCGGACAGCCTGGAGCGTTTCGAGAAAAGGGACTGCGCAATGGGCTTCATCGAGCAACACCAGCGAGTCGTTACCGGCAAGACCTGCCTGGATGGGCCAGGCTTTGAAGGAGCGGCCGTAGGCACGGAACAGCAGGCGTGATCCCAGTTGGTCCACCGTTGACGCGACAATAGTCGGCTGGAGTGGGCTCCTGGCCCACGAATCAGACCGGTACATACCTCCTCTTAGCTGAAAGTAGGCAAGCGGGATATGTGTACCCCCAAGATGTTTGAGCCGCTCGCCGACTTCCCACAAAATGCCCTCTCCGGCGGTGCGCAGTTTATCTGCGAGACTGTGGGCCCGCTCGTACGCCTCATCGACGATCACGCGCCTGTCTACCACAAAGAAGATGCGTCTCGGTGCGGTGCGGCACTGAGTAGATTCACCCATTTCAGTCTGGGCGGCCAGGGCATAGATAGCAATATCGAGACACGCTGTCTTACCTGACGCGGTGGGAAGCGCAATGGCTTCAGGCCAGGGATGCTCAAGATTCTCCAGGACGCGGGATGCCAGGTCCTTTTGCCATGCGAAGGGCTCCCGCTCTTGCCCCCACAACGCCCGGAAGAATTCGGGGAAACGTTCTGCGGTAAGATCAGGCATGGCCTTGCCCTCCTTGATCAAGCGGGCGACACAAGCCATACCCGCGGAAACGGCCTGCACCGATGACCACCGGCCCTCGGATTTCTTGCTCGAAGACGATCACCGCGTGACTGTGGTGCAGCCGCCCACCGTCCTTCTTGCGGGTTATCCAAGGGAACTCGTTGGCTTTTGGGACTCCTTCAAACATCGATATGGGATCGAGGAGAACTTCAACCGGGCGTGGTAAATCGATCCGTTCGCAGCTGTCCTTGAGCGACTCGGCGGCCTTTTCCCATCTGTCCTTGCCGTCGAAATGGCGGTCGAGTACCACAGGTGTCACGGTGGACCACATGCGAGCCGGCCCCGTCCACGTCTTGGGCTGCAGGTTCCAGGGAAGCGACTCGCGGAAATCAAGCTCCACGCTACATTCCAGCCATTGGCCATCGAAAAGTCGAATTTGCCGTGGCATGCCGTGGTGATCTCTCAGCAACGCTTCCAGGATTGGAGATGTCTCCCCGGATCAATCTGCTGTGGTACCGCTAAGGCCACACCCATGAGTCGTCCGTCGGCATGGGGGCTGCCGACGAAAGGAAGGGGAAGCAAGGCCAGGTGGGGCCTGCTGCTCCGCGAACCGTCCGGAGCGTGCCCGGAAACCCACTCGGGTATCGGCTCGGGGCACGCTTTGAGCAGAGTATCCCGCAGAGCTTGGGTGAGTTTCAGAGTGGAGGGAAGAGACAGCTTCTTCCCCGACAATGAAAGAATAATCATGCGAGGGTCGAACAAGCTGCCCGGTATGGTCGCGGGACTATCAGGAAGGGGTTCGCTGTAGCCCTGCCACAAACCCGGTTCAGGGCGCAGGCTCACGGGCCTGCCGTTGGGAAATGTAGTTTGCAGCTGCAACTGGAGCATTTTCTTTTCCTTGCCTTTAGCCTCTTGAACACGAGAATACATGTCGGCCCATTCAATTACAGCTTGCCGATTGCAGCGGGTCTCGAGATATTCCAGCCGGCCCGGTCCAAAGATTCGCAAACGGTATTTGGCAAAACCGGTGGCTGGAACCAGGTTGGGTGGTGGCGGGCTCTCGGTCAGCCACATTTGTACTAAGGAACTGGAGTGGCCTATCGACACGACTTTGTTGCACAAGTTCATTAGAGCCGTTCTATAGAGCTCGGGTAGCTCGTCAGGCCAAATCAGGTGCACAACAGGGTTGCGAGGTATGGCTAAAGGAAACGAGCGCGGCTGGCGGTTGCGCCCGATTGATAACCCCTCCAGGTTCTGATGCCTTTTCCAAGTCCTCTTTCCGGGAACTTTCTCTATCGGTGTGCTGTTGTCGTTAATCGGAACAAAACTGGTCACCACCATTCGATGTGTTGCTTCCGATGCAGCGATCTGAGGTGGCTTAAGCCCTTCCAGCCAGTGGAGAGACTGACCCTCCGCCTCGTCCTGCCCGGTCTCAAACCAGGCAGCGGACAGAGCCATGAATACCCGGTCCGGGTGCGGTGGCCATTCGGCTCGTTGCTTTGCAGGTCCGTCTGCCGCAGCCATCGCCCACCCCATGAGGTAGCAGATGCCAAGAGCAAACATCACTCATCCTCCCCAACAGTCTGCTCCTTAACCAGATCTTGACTTCTTTTCACCAGCTGAAAAAGCTTGTCGGTGGGAACAAGCTCAATCTTGCCATCCCACGGCAACCCGGCCTTTCTTGCCTCGGACAGTGCATCGTTGAAAAGCTGTTCAGCTGCGGTGCCGTCGAGTCTGTATTCAATATGTGATTGTCCCGGCGTGTCCAACAATTCCCAGAGAAAACTCTGAACAGGAAAGAGCTGGCAGCGAGAGCGCAAATCACCTCCTTCTTCACGGTTTAGCGCCGCTGCGCAAAGCCCCAAGGCCGCGAGCACGGTTCGCGCTTTATTATCGACCTCAGGGTCTGATGGTGCTGCGCCATCCAATGGAAACCGAAGACGGCGGAGAGCGGCCAGAGATAAGACGGTTATCTGGGTTGCTTTCGAGATTGTAAAGCCGCCAGGGTACGGCTGACGTGTGTCGGGATTATCGAGTGACGGAGGGATGTTCCCATGGTTGATCTTTGAGGGGTTCCCAAGTTCTTGGTCCTTTTGTGGATCGTAAGGTACCAGTTCACCCTTCTTGGTTCGCCCATAGAGCGCAGGTTTTCCATTAACTTTAACCGCTTCCTCCGGATTTAGTGTCCAGCTATTATCAGCTGTTCGGAAGACTGGTCCCGAGCGCTTTTGAATACCAAGAGGGTCAAGACGACTACTCGGCCTTACCCCTGCGACGGCATTGATACCGACTATTTCAGACACAATCGCTCTCTGAAACTTCGCACCCAGCCCGCCTCGGGGGCCGGTAGAGTCCCATAGGCCGAACAAAAGCGCGGTCGGGCAAATCTGAAACAGACCTGCTGCATTACGCGCATCAGCCTTTTCCAATATCTTACCTATTCTTGATTTCGGCAACTCCTCACGAGTGAGCTTGAGCAGACTGTCGCGAAAGATCGCGTCCGCAACCCGATGGGGGCTTCAAGGCTTGTAACGGTGATGGTCTTCCCGAGTCCTTCTTGATCGAAGGACACAGCCATCAACGGTAGCTGAATTCGGTTGGCCCGCACCGCCTCCAGAAGCGCCAATTCCATCCTGTTAGCCTGAGACTGGACCGAATCCAATAACACGCATTTGATGGACTCACCATTAATGGTTCGGGTCTCTTCAGCATATCTGCCTCCTTGATAAGTGGGCGGAAAGACCTTGTCCCCGGCCCTCCTACAGGTTGATATTCGGTCACACAGCGGAATGCCGCTGCTCTTCCAGCCACAGCTTTCTTTACGACATCGAGGGTCAAAGAATTGTCTTTGTCGGACATGATATTTCTCCTTTCGCTTCTGCATTAACTGTGAACAAAGAGACCCTTTCGCTCATCACATCAAAATCACCACGTCATTTGAATTGCTCCTCTCTATTCTCCAAATGTCACCTGCCACAGCGCACCGCGCCCCCGTCCCGTGAGTTTCACGGCACCTTCCTGTTTCAGGGCTAGAAGGACGTTCTTGACCAGTTGGGGGCTGGCGGTAGGGACCAGGGCGAGGATTTCCGCAAGAGTGAAGGGGACGACCTGATCCAGGATGGCCTGGCACAGCAGGTCGCTTTTGGTCGGGCGGCCCGAGGCGCTATCCACCTTTTGAGTGAAATCCTGGTAAGCCTGACGCACGATGGAGAGGAAATAGTCCCACCAGCCGACGATGTCGTTCTCCCTCAAGTGCCATCCAACCGAGCATTGCGCGAGCACGCTGTAGTATTCCTCCTTGCGTGTTTCCACCAGGCTATCGAGACTGACGTAGCGACATACCGCAAAACCTTCTTGCTCGAGCAAGAAGGTCGTCAGCAGCCGTGAGACACGACCGTTGCCGTCCCGAAAGGGATGGATGCAGAGCAGGTCGAGCACAGAGGTGGCGCCATGGGGTAAGACAGTGATCCCTTCGATGCGGTTGGAAGACTCAACGCTCTGGATGCTCGCCTGCTCGCACAGGACTTTTAGCACCTCGGGCCGTTGCCTTACCCACATCTCCTGCTGACCTCGGGCCTGCATGCACTCGCCCAGCAGCCAGGCGGTGGCCGTTGGCACGGGCAGGGACTCCATTCTGGCTGTTGTTAGGTTCGCCATATCCATGGATTATCACTGATAGTAGCCCAAACGTAGCTTATTCATTCAGGCAGTAGCCTGATATCGATTTGCAGGGTTGAGCGAAAAGACCCACCCACCATTCGACCGTTGGGCAGTCCACCTGTCCATGCGTCGCGCTTTGACGAGCGTCTAAGGGCCTCGCATGCCCGGTGCCGGCGGATTCTGAGTCCGTCCCGACTTCTGCCGGAACACAAAATAAAGTGTTGCTGGTTGCTTGTTTGAAGCATTTGCCGACGTGAAGGATTGCCCTCTTCACGGGAACACTCTTAACTGAGCCGGGATTCCGGCGACTACTCAGCAGAACTTATAGCACAGGTGGTAGGACATCCGACGACCCAGGTCCGAAAAAAATTCGAAAACTGGAGGTGGGGATGGTGTCTGCCGAGCGCACCACCAGGAGACCGATCCGGCATGCAAGGGGTGACGGGCAAACACTTCTTATCCACGAAGTCACACGAAGGCACACGAAGTCACAGGAAGTCACACGAAGAAGCCTTCCTGTTCCAGCAGCGACGGGAGCGTTGTTCTCGGCTGGAAAGCCGCTCCCGCATGGTGTCATTATTGCGGGGGGGGCAGAAACGCAGCAATTCAGCTAGAAATAGAGCTCTTTCATGCGGGCCACTTCCTCTCGCACCTCCAGCCACAGTGCCTTCGGCGAGAGCACTTCGACGTCGGCGCCGAACTGGAGGATCATCATCTTGACCTCGCGGAAGTCGGCCACCGGGAACGAGAGCTCGAGGCCGCCGTCCGGGGTGGGGCGGACTTCCTGAGCCGGGTGCCAGAACTGCTCGCGTACCCAGCGCGAACGGAACGGGGTGAAGCGCAGGGTGACGGGAATCGCGGCCGGGCCCTGGAAAATGCCGAAAGCGGCGTCCAGCAGGGGAGCCCACTCGCTCCGGGGACGGGCCCGGAACGTTTCATCGTGAAGACTCAGGACGGCGATGCGGGCGAGGTGAAACTTGCGCCAGTCGGCGCGCAGACGGCACCAGGCGATGAGCACCCACGAGCCCATGTAATGCTGCAGGTGATGCGGTTCGACGAGACGGCGGGTGGTTTCCCTCGAACCGGGCGAGTGGTAGGCGATCTCGATCAGACGGTTTTGGACAAGGCCTTCGACCACTCCCTGGAAAATTTTCCCGGACGCCGGGCTATGGCCGTGCCAGGATGCCGAAAAGGCTTCTCCCAGGCGGGTGTCGTCCAGGCCGAGGGTGGTCGCCGTGTCGCGCAGCTTCAGGCTGAAGCCCCGGATGGCCTCGCCGAAAAAACCTCCGGCAGTGGTCTGGAGCAGGCGGCGGGCGATGAGCAGCGCCAGGAGTTCTTCCTGAGTGGCGGGCAGTCGGGGCAGTTCGAAGTCGGCCCTGGTGTAGTAGTAGCCTCGGCGTGCTGCATGGTAGGCGATGGGTGCCTGCAGCCGGTCGCGGTAAAGGGTGATATCGCGCTGGGCGGTCTTGGGGGAGATTTCAAACTCGGCGGCAAGGTGCGACGCGTTGGGGAAGTGCTTTCCTCGCAACCGGCCGTCAAACCACAGAAAACGTTCGAGCTGGGGAAAGGTGGCCATGGCTGAAACCCTTTGTGAGAGTGAAAAGGTGAAGGGTGGGCATGGGCGCGCTCGGAGTTTGAACCGCTCAGATGAACGAACTGAGCAGGACGACCAGGAGCATGGCTACGGGATAGTAGCAGGCGCGGTTGAAGAGGGCGGCGGCGGCCGGGGCCGCCGGGGCGGCGGCGAGCCTTCTGGCCGGTGGGATCAGCAGGATGAAGCTGAGCACCAGGGCGGCCGGCAGGTAGAGGGGATGCAGGGCGGCCGGGGTGGCCCAGTAGAGCAGCTGGCTGAAGCCGACGGTGCCGACAAGGCTGTAGAAGGCAATCCGGGCGGCGCGGGCGGCGCCGAAATGGACCGGCACGGTGCGCGCCGCAAACTCCCGGTCTTCATCCAGGTCGGCGAGATCGTTGGGCACATTCTGGCCGCCGACCTCCCACGAGAGCAGCCACAGAAAAAGGACGAGCAGGAAGCCCGGCGACGGGTCGGGTTCCACCGCAAAGACCGCGGCAATGCCTCCCGCCGTCTTCACCACGCCGCTCAGCAAAATCCGCAGATAGCTGACTCGAAACATCAGGCAGTAGATGGTTTCCGCCAGGCAGCCGGCCAGAAACACGAGAGCGCAAACGGGATTCAGCAGCAGCGCCCCGCAGAGCGCGAGTGCCGCCCAGCCCGCCGTCCACAGCACGGCCTCTGTCAGGCTGAGCAGGCCCTGGGCCAGCGGGTGCCGCACATAGACGGCGTCCAGGTCGTAGGCGGAACAGGGGAGACCGCATCTGGCGATTTTTTCCCGATCGGTCCGGTAGTCCACCAGGTCGTTCAGGGCATAGACGGCGGTGTAGCCCGCAAAGGCGGTCACGAGCCCCAGGAGGATGATCCGTGGAGACGGGATGCGGCCGAGCCAGAGGAGGGCTCCCAGGGCGGGGGTGGTCATATCGAGCAGGGCATGCGGGGTTCGCGAAAGCGCCAGAAAGAGCGTGAGGCGTGAGGGGTGAGGCGTGAGGGGTGAGGGGTCAGGCGTGACGACGGGAGACGATGGTCTCATTCTCATCCTTCCTGAGCTATTCTAGAAACTACGGATCTATTGGCTTGGTCAAATCTTTAACTGACAGACTATGGGGAAGCATCCGCATAAATCCTGGAGAGGGCCTCTTCGATTGCTTCCGGGGACAGGTCTCCCCGTTGAAGGGCGACTTTGCGGATGGTTTCTCCTGTCCGGTGCGCTTCCTCGGCGATTTCCGCCGCCCGGTCGTAGCCGATGAGCGGGACGAGATAGGTGGCGAGGGCCAGGCTCTGCTCGATGCTCGCCGCGCAGTGTTCGCCATTGGCGGTGAGGCCGTCGATGCAGGTGCGGGCGAAGAGGGTCGTTGCTGAAGTGAGAAGCTCGATCGATTGCAGCAGATTGTAGGCGATGAGAGGCAGCATGGTGTTGAGTTCGAAGGCGCCCCCCTGGCAGCCGACGGTGATGGCGGCGTCGTTGCCGATCACCTGGGCCGCCACCTGCAGGACCACCTCCGGCATGACCGGGTTGACCTTGCCGGGCATGATCGAGGAGCCGGGCTGGAGGGCGGGGAGGTTGAGTTCGCCCAGACCGCACCGGGGCCCGGATGCCAGCCAGCGCACATCGTTGGCGATCTTGCCGAGGCTGACGGCCACCGTTTTGAGAGCGCCGCTGGTTTCAGCGGCGGCGTCCTGCGCGGCCTGGGCTTCGAAGTGGTCTTTCGCCTCGACCAAAGTGCACCCGAATTCAGCCGAAAGGAGCACGCTCATCTGCGGCGCAAACTCGGGATGAGCGTTGACGCCGGTACCCACCGCGGTGCCGCCGAGAGCCAGTTCGGAGAGCGAGGCCGTGGTGGTCTCGAGCCTTCTCCGGCCCAGTTCCACCTGGCGGGCATACCCGGCAAATTCCTGGCCGAGCCGGATGGGAATCGCATCCTGCAGATGGGTGCGGCCCATCTTTAGAATCTCGCGAAACTGGTGGGCCTTTTCCTGGAGGCTTTCCTGGAGCAGGGTGAGTGACGGCAGGAGGCGGTTCTTGATTTCAGTCAGGGCGGCGATGTGGAGGACGGTCGGAATGACGTCATTGCTCGACTGGCAGAGATTGACGTGGTCATTGGGGTGCACCGGCGATTTGCCGCCGCGGATGCCGGTGAGGATTTCATTGGCGCGGCCGGCGATGACTTCATTGGCGTTCATGTTGGTGGAGGTGCCCGACCCGGTTTGAAAGACGTCCACCGGAAACTGGTGATCGAACTTGCCCTCGGCGACTTCCATGGCGGCCTGGTGGATGGCGTCGGCGAGCCTGCCGTCCAGCAGCCCCAGGTGGCGGTTGACCTGCGCGGCGCATTGCTTGACCCGCCCCAGGGCGCGGATGAAGGCGGGAGGCAGGGTGAGGCCGCTCACGGCAAAATTGGCTACCGCCCGCTGCGTCTGAGCTCCATAGTAGGCGTCCTCCGGCACCGGCACGGGGCCGAAGGAGTCTGCTTCCCGCCGTTCAGGGTTCATTGTCAAGCCCGCCGATGATCATGGTCTTGGTGTTCACGAAGGCGAGCAGGCCGCAATGGGCCATCTCCCTCCCCAACCCGGATTTCTTGACTCCGCCGAACGGGAGTCGGGGGTCCGATTTGACGATGTGGTTGATAGCGATGAAACCCGCCTCGATGGCTCGGGAGAGCTCCCTGGCACGTTCGAGGTTGTGGCTCCAGATCGAGGCCCCCAGCCCGAACTCGGTGGCGTTGGCCACCTCGACCGCTTCCGCTTCGTCCCGGACGATGACGATGGGGGCGAGAGGCCCGAAGACCTCTTCTCGAAGCACCCGCATCGCGGGCGTGACCTGGGTCAGGACCGCGGGCTGGAAGAAATAACCCCGGCCGGCAGGAGGGCGGGGCCCGTAGGCGACCTTCGCGCCCTTGCCCAATGCGTCGTCGAGCTGGGCCGTGAGCTCCTCGACCAGGTCCCGCCTGGCCAGGGGGCCGAGATCGGTGGTTTCTTCCCGCGGATCTCCTATCCGAAGCGCCTGCAGGTGGGCCAGGAAACACTCCTGGAACTCCGCCGCCACCGCTTCCAGCACAATGAAGCGCTTGGCTGCCAGGCAGCTCTGACCGGTATTGGAGGTTCTCGCCTGCACCCCCTTTTCGGCGGCCAGGCGAACGTCGGCATCATCCAGCACGATGAAGGGATCAGACCCCCCAGCTCCAGCACCAGCTTCTTGATCTGCCTGCCGGCGAGGGAACCGATTCTGGAGCCGGCCGCGACACTGCCGGTGAGGGAAACGCCGTCCACCCGGTCCCGGTCGATGAGTTCCGCGGCGGTTGCGGCATCGGTCAGCAGGGTCTGGAACAGGTGCTCGGGCAAGCCCGCGTCGCGGAACAGCCGCTCCAGTTCCAGGGCGGCCACGGGAACGTTGAAGGCATGCTTGAGCAGGCAGGCGTTGCCCGCCATGAGGGTCGGAACGGCGAAGCGCAGGACCTGCCAGAAGGGATAATTCCACGGCATGATGCCGAGAATGACGCCCAGGGGTTCGTGGGTCACATAGCTTTCCTGGGCTTCGGTGGGGATGAGGGTGTCTCTGAGGACCTCCGCCGCCTGGTGCAGGTAGTAGTGGCAGAGCTGGAGGCATTTATCGATTTCAGAACGAGCCTGCCGGATGGGTTTTCCCATCTCGCTGGTGATGAGCCGAGCCCAATCGGGCTTGCGCCGTTCGAGCTGGTCAATGATTTCCTTGAGAAAACGCAGCCGCTCGACCACCGTAAGCCGCTGCCAGGAGGGGAGGGCGGCGCGGGCGCGGCTGACGGCAGCCTCGCACCGGTCGATTCCAATACCTTCAAAGGTGCCGTTGATCTCTTCCGTATAAGGGTTGATGGAAACAAGTTGCATTAGCTATATCCTCACGCACCACAGGGAGCAGGGAACAGGGAACGGTTTCAGGCAGTCGCTGTCTGCCTCTCGTCGAGAGGCTGAAACACGCAGCCGATCGGGCCGCAGTAATCGCCCACGTATTCGGCCGAGGGGCGGTAGAGGGCGGGTTTGCCCTGAGCTTCGCCGAATTTTTCTTCGATAATGTGAGCACACCAGCCCGAGACCCGGGAAATGGCAAAGATGGGGGTCATGAGGTCGATCGGGATCCCCATCATGGAGTAAACTGAGCCGCTGTAAAAATCCACGTTGGACTTGATGCCGGCTTTACCCATGCGGGCGAATTCCCGCTCTGCGACCTCGTCGATGCGAGTCAGAAGCTGGTACCAGTTTTCGTGTCCCGTTTGCCGGCCGAGCTCGAGGGACATCTTCTTGAGGATGACCGACCGGGGATCGACGGTCTTGTAGACGGCGTGGCCCATCCCCATGATCTTTTCGCCTTTCGCCAGGCGTTGCTTGACCCAGGCCGCAACCTCGTCGGGGGACGCAACCTCGGCTTCAATCTGCTCGAGCATTTGCATGACCCGCGCGTTGGCTCCGCCGTGCAGGCTTCCCGACAAGGCCCCGATGCCGGCTGCAACCCCCGCGTACAGGTGCGCCTGGGTGGAAACCACCTCCCGACAGGCAAAGGTCGAGGCATTGAAGGTATGATCAGCGTGGAGGACGAGACAGACATCCAGCTTTCGGGCCATTGCCTCGTCCGGTTTGCGGCCGGTCAACTGCCACAGAAAATTGGCGGCATGGGACAGACTGTCGTCTGCCGGCAGGGGCTCGCAGCGGTTTCTGATCCGGTGCCAGGCAGCCACCACTGCCGGCAGGCGGGCTATGAGCCGAATGGCCTTGCGCAGATTGGCCTCCTTGGTTTCGAGCAACAGCTCAGGGTCGGCCAGCCCCAGCAGGGGTACGGTGGCCTGAAGCACATCCATGGGTGCTGCCGTAGGCGGCAGCCGCCTGAAGGTGTCATGGATGAATTCCGGGACCTGCCGGGCGGCCAGCGCCTGCCGGTTGAATTGTGCGAGCTGCGCTTTCGTCGGCAGGGTGCCGTCCAGCAGCAGGTGGGCGACTTCCATGAAGGTGGCACGTTCTGCCAGCTCTTCGATGCGGTAGCCCCGGTAGATGAGGATCCCGTTTTCACCATCGATGTAGCTGATCTTCGTGTCCGCCACCTTGACACCGCGCAGGCCGGTATTCTTCAACCGCACTTCGGTTGCCATATCGTCCTTCCTCCTGACTGCCCCGGTTGGAGCAGACTTCGCTTTTCATCCACGAAGTCACACGAAGCGACACGAAGCAGGAATCAGCCGGTCTCCGAGTATCGAGTGGTATTCGTGGGGTGTGGTACCGCATCATAGACCGGAGCATTTCCTTCGGCAGTTCCGCTTCACCGCTTCACCGCTTCACCGCTCTTTTGTTTCACATGATTCATGGCACTGCCGGCCAGGAGGTATCGGCGTTGCAGGGCGGAGACCTCCAGCAGGGTGATGATCCGCTTCCCGTCGACCTCGACCGGGATTTCGCGATCGCCTTCGGCGACGCGTCGTCTCAGTTCGGGGAAAAGCAGCAGGCTGCCGGCAGTGATGAGCTGGTAGTCCTGAGCGTCCTTGAATCTGAGCGGCAGAATGCCAAAATTGCACAGATTGGCTTTGTGGATACGGGCAAAGCTCTTGGCCAGCTTGGCGCGAACCCCCAGAAAACGGGGCGCGAGGGCGGCATGTTCGCGGCTCGATCCCTGCCCGTAATTGTCGCCCCCAACGACGGCCACCGTCCCGTAGCTTCGGCATTCGCGGGCGAAATCCGGAGCAAGCCGGGAATAGACGAACTCACTCAGGGCCTGAATGTTGGAGCGTAGCGGCAGAATCTTGCTGCCGGCGGGCATGATCTCGTCTGTGGAGATATTGTCTCCCACCCGTATCACAACCCTGGCTTCGAGGGTTTCGGGGAGCGGGTCCATGACCGGCAGGGGTTTGATATTGGGGCCGCGAACGACTTCCGTGGCCCGCAGGGCCTCAGACGGGGAGATGATCGCGGTGGTATCGATCAGGTACTTTTCGGGGTCCGTAACCCGCGGGTAGGCCATCTCGCGGGCGAGCTCGCGGGGGTCGGTGATGACGCCCTTGAGAGCGGCTGCGGCTGCCGTTTCCGGAGAGCAGAGGTACACCTGGTCACCTTCCGTCCCGGACCGTCCGGGGAAGTTGCGGGGCATGGTGCGAAGACTGACTTCGCCGGTCCCCGGCGCCTGCCCCATGCCGATGCAGCCAAGACAGCCGGGTTCGTGGAGCCTGGCGCCGGCCATGAACAGCATGATGACGCCCCCGTGGGCTGCCAGGTTGACAACGACCTGGCGACTGCCGGGGTTCACGTGAAATGAGGTGTAGGGATGGGCATGGCGACCTGCCACGATCCTGGCCACCACCATGAGATCGCGAAAGGACGAGTTCACGCTGCTGCCGACGATGACCTGATCCACTTTCAGTCCTGCCACCCGGCTCACCGGCACGACGTTGCCGGGAGACGACGGGCAGGCGATGAGGGGTTCCAGGGCAGCCAGGTCGATGGTATCGTGCTCGTCGTAAGGGGCCTCCGCGTCGGCCTGCAACTCCTGCCAGACCTCGCCGCGTCCCTGTGCTTCGAGATACCGCCGGGTGTTTTCGTCGGCAGGAAAAATGGTGCTGGTAGCCCCCAGTTCGGTGCCCATGTTGCCGATGGTTTCCCGATCGGTTGGCGACAGGCTGGCGACGCCGGGGCCATGGTATTCCACGATCTTGCCCACACACCCCTTCACCCCGTAGCGTCGCAACATCTCAAGAATGACATCCTTGGCGCTCACCCAGTCGGGGAGAGCCCCTGTGAGCTTGACGCCCAGCACCCGGGGGCAGGGAAAGTGATAGGGATAGCCGGCCATTGCCATGGCGATGTCAAGCCCACCGGCACCGATCCCGAGCATGCTGATGCCGGCGGCGCCCGGGGTGTGACTGTCTGCCCCCAGAAGAGTTTTGCCGGGAATACCGAACCGTTCCATATGGACCTGGTGGCAGATGCCGTTGCCGGCGGGGCTGAAATGGAGTCCGTAGCGAGCCGCCGCGGTCTGGAGGTAGCGGTGGTCGTCGGCGTTCTTGTGGTCCGTCTGCAGGATGTTGTGGTCGACATACTGCACGGCCAGTTCCGCCTTGACCGTGGAGATGCCGAGGGCCTCGAACTCGAGCATGGCCATGGTCCCGGTCGCATCCTGCAGGAGGGTCTGATCGATCCGGATGGCGATTTCTTCGCCCGGTACGAGCCGTCCTGAGACCAGGTGGGCTTCGAGAATCTTCTGGGTCAGATTGCGTGCCAACGCTTCCCTCCTTCTTGCCAGGGGAAATCTAAAACCCTTCCTGCTCCACGCGGAGCCAGGCCAGGGTCGCTCCTCAGGCGGCTGCCGGACAGCCTGCAAACCCCGCTCAACCCTATGATCTGGAAGGGATAATGTCAATCAAACTTTGCGCGAAAGAACGCTGCGTTCCCACGCCGGGGAAAGATCGAGGCGGTCCCGCACCGCATGACGCCGTCAGCGCGAATCTTCTCTTAAAGCGTGTCCAATTAAAAGCAGGGGGCGCGGGAAAGCAGGGAAGTGGGGGTCCGACCGTCATCGGTGTGCGGGAAACATCCCCGGAGAACGGTCAAACCCCACACCAAGGTTGTCATTCGGTGGTGAGAGGGAGGTACACGATCTCGTTGGCGAGACCTTATTTTACCTTTTCGCTCAAGCTCTTGCCCGGCTTGAACTTAACCACTTTGGAGGCAGGAATCGTAATCTTGTCACCCGTCCGGGGATTACGTCCCTCGCGTGCTGATCTGGTGCCCACACTGAAAGTCCCGAAACCGACCAGAGTCACCTTTTCACCCTTGGAGAGCGCGGCCGAAACTGCGGCGACAAAACCGTCAACCGCTTTTTCCGCCTGGGCCTTGGTAATTTTACTGTCACCGGCAATCTTCGCTACCAAATCTGCCTTTGTCATTTTCTTTCCTCCTCCGTTGTTTCCTCTGATACGTTCCAATGAACCACACCCACTGACAAGATCTTCTCACCTCATCACCTGCCACCGCTGTCGTTCAGGTGCATCGTGAGAGCTGACCGGTCACCCCTGCCCACTGCGCACATTCGGCGCCTAATATGAAACCTGATATATGAATAATGCCAAGGGCTTCGTGCCCCGCACCGAGTAGCTCAACCCCTCCTTAACCGCTAACCCCTGAGCCACCTACCAATGGCGCTGAGTCCTTCTGCTTCTAAGTTTGAGGGCATTCTAAAGAGAGTTTTTTTAAAAAACAACTGTTTTTCTGAGGCTGGAAGCCCATTCAAGCATTTTTTTGGGTTCTGGGTACTGATTCCGGAAGGGTTAAAAGCGTCAGCAAGGTTTTTAATTGACCAAAGTCCTAGATATATGGTAGAATTACAATAGTCAGTGGGGTCATATTCATCTACTTTTAACTTTAGGATGAAGGAGGGAACCATGGCTGTTCGAGTGTTTATCGAGAGGGAGATCCAGTCGGGCAACGATCTCAAACTTCACAACCTCCTCATGCAGCTCCGCACCAAAGCGATGCTGCAGAAAGGCTACATCACCGGGGAGACGCTCAGAGATGTGAGCAACGCCAGCAAGTTTCTCGTCATTGGTACCTGGAACAGCGTCGAGGATTGGAATGCGTGGCAGGCCAATGCGGAACGCCAGAAGATTCAAGCCGAACTCGACAAGCTCCTGAAAATTCCTGAGAAGATCACCGTCTACACCTACTGATCCTAGCGACCGGTTCCAGAGAAGCAACAACGCACTTTTGCCATTTCCTAAACCATACCTGCCCCTGACGCGCCCGGTAGAGGCCGTTATCATCTCTACCGGGTAAGCCGTCCGTGACTCTTTATTCCATGTATCGTCGTACCTGATAGACTCCTTTTTCACCTCTGAGGGCCGCGACCACCCGCTTCAGGTGATCGGTGTCCTTCACTTCGATGGTCAACTTGCACACATTCAGGCCATTCGCGCGGGGATCGACCCGGATCCCGACCACCCGCGCATCGGTTTGGCCCAAGACGCTGCTGAGGGTTGCCAGCATGCCCTTCTCGCCGGAGTAGACCACGCGAAGGTCTACCGGATAGCTCTGGTCCTTGCCCGAATCCCACTGGACTTCGATCTGCCGTTCCGCATCACCCTTGTCGAGGTTCTTGCACGCCAGGCGGTGGACAGTGACGCCTCGGCCCCGGGTGATATAGCCTACGATCGGGTCCCCCGGCACCGGATTGCAGCACTTGCCCATGCGGATCATCACATCGTCGACTCCCCGAACCTTGATTCCCTCATCCGGCGGCGCGCCTTTGGGCTTCTCCACCGGAATCGACTCTTCTCGCGGCGCTTCCTCCTCGGCGGCCAGGGAGGGCAGCCGGCCCAGCACCTGGTTGGGAGTGATTTTCCGGTAGCCGATGGTTGCCAGAAGGTCGTCCACCGAGCGCAGGGAGAGGCCGCGAGCCACCTCGAGCAGTTCCGCGGAATTGACCAGGTTGGTGAAATTCAGTCCCTTTTTGCGAAACTCCCGCTCACAGAGTTCCCGTCCCAGGCTGATCGAGCGGACCCGCTCTTCCGCTTTCATCCAGTGACGGATGCGGTTGATGGCCTTGGTGGTTTTCACGAACTTCAGCCAGTCTTTGCTGGGGCGCTGGTTGGCTGAGGTCATGATTTCAATGGTGTCCCCGTTTTGCAGTTCATAACGGAGGGGCACCAGCTTCCCGTTGACGCGGGCGCCGACGCACCGGTGGCCGACCTCGCTGTGGACCTCATAGGCAAAATCCAGCGGCGAAGCCCCCCGCGGGAGGACCTTGACATCGCCCATGGGGGTAAAAACGTACACCTCATCCGGATAGAAGTCGAACCCGGCGACTTCGGAGAGCCCTTTCGGATCATGCCATGCCTTGTCCCATTCGAGCAATTCCCGCAACCACGAAAACCGCTGGGTTTCCTCCGTAGCCGTTGCGGTCGGGCGTGATCCCTCCTTATAGAGCCAGTGCGCGGCAATTCCTTCGTTGGCGATCCGGTCCATGTCTTCGGTGCGAATCTGGATTTCCACGGGCTCATGGTGAGGGCCGATCACCGTGGTATGAAGCGATTGATACATATTGGACTTGGGCTTGGCGATGTAGTCCTTGTAACGCCCGGGAACCGGTTCCCAGGCGGCGTGGACCATGGCCAGGGTTTCGTAGCAGGCGGTTACGGAGTCGACCACGATCCGAAAGGCGATGAGGTCATAGATGCGACGGAGATCCATGTCCTGCCGCAGCATTTTCAGATGGATGCTGTAAAGGTGCTTGGGACGGCCGCTGACCCGTCCCCGGATGCCGTTTTCCTCCAGCTTCGCCGTGAGCAGTTGCCTCACTTCATCTATATAGCGGCGCCGCTCCTCCTGAGTCTTGGCCAGTCTCTGCAGGATCTGGTCGCAGGCATCCGGTTCCAGGCAGCGAAAGGCGAGGTCTTCCAGCTCCTGTTTGATCCAGTCGATGCCCAGGCGGCCGGCCAGCGGCGCATAGATGTGGCGAGTCTCTTCCGCCAGGATGCGATGAGAATCGTCGAACCGGTGCTGGAGGCTTCTGATTTGGTGGAGTCGCTCCGCCAGTTTGACCAGCACCACCCGAACGTCGGGGGACATGGCGAGAACCATTTTCCGGATGTATTCGGTCTGGCGTTCCTGGCGATTGCTGAAAGTCAGCTGGCTGAGCTTAGTCACCCCCTGCACAATCCGGGCGACGCCCGCGCCGAATCTTTCTTCCAACTCCTCCGGGGTGACGGTCTCTTCTTCCAGCACGTCGTGGAGCAGCCCGGCGGCGATGGTTTCCTCATCCAGTCGCATGCGGGCCAGGAGTCCGGCCACGGTCAGCGGATGGTCCAGATACGCCTCACCCTCCCGCCGCACTTTGCCCTGGTGGACCTTCGCGCTGAACACGTAGGCTTTCTCGAGTAAAGCCGCATCGGCTTCGGGATGGTAGCTCAGCACCTGATCAAGGACTTGAAAATAGCGCACACCGACCGTCCTGCTGATTAGTGGATCTTCTCACCTGTCATTTGGGCAACTTCCCGCAGCAGATGCTCGAGCAACTCGGATTCGGGAATCTTCGCAACCCGCTCCCCTTTCTTGAACAGGATCCCCTGGCCACGCCCGCCGGCAATGCCGACGTCGGCTTCTCGAGCCTCACCGGGACCGTTCACCACACATCCCATGATCGCCACCTTCAGCGGCGTTTGCACTTTTCTGAGCAGCCGTTCGGCTTTCTCGACCAGGGGAATGAGATCGATTTCGGTTCGTCCGCAGGTCGGGCAGCTGATCAGTTCCACCCCGCGGTCACGGATTTTCAAGGCCCGCAGAATGCTGTAGGCAATCGGGATTTCCTCTTCCGGGGCGCTAGTGACGGATACCCGCAGGGTATCGCCGAGTCCTTCGAGCAGCAGCACGCCGATGCCGAGGGCCGACTTGACGGCGGCGTCCACCACCGTTCCCGCTTCGGTAACCCCCAGATGGAGTGGATAGTCGGTCTGTGAAGCCAGCAACCGATAACAGGCGATGGTGTTCAAGACGTCGGACGATTTCATGGAGACTTTGAGGAGATCGAAATCAAGGTCCTCCAGCAGGCGGATATGCCGCAAAGCGCTTGCCACCATCGCTTCGGGGGTGGCGTGGCCATACTGCGCCAGCAGGTCCTTTTCCAGGGAACCGCTGTTCACCCCGATGCGAATGGGAACCTGACGCTCCCGCGCTGCGGCGACGACCTTGCGGACCTTTTCGGCCCCGCCGATATTGCCGGGATTGAGGCGCAGACCGTCGACTCCCGCCTGCAACGCCTGCAATGCCAGGCGATGGTCGAAGTGGATGTCGGCAATGAGGGGGATGCCGATGGCCTTCTTGATCTGTGGGAGCTGTTCGGCGGCTTCCCGATCGGGAACTGCAACCCGTACCATTTCGCACCCGACTTCCGCCAGGCGCTTGATCTGGGCAATCGTGGCCCTCCCATTGCGGGTGTCGGTGTTGGTCATGGACTGCACCACAACCGGCGCCCCGCCGCCGATGGGGACGCCGCCGAGGATGATCCGACGGCTCTGCTGCCGCCCTGGGGAAACGTTCAAGGCAGATCCTTTCGGTCACAGCGCAGGGATCATGCTGTCTGACCCTTTCTCAAAAAAGTGCTTCCATAACAGCTTGTGCCATAGTAAGGGAGAACGGTTTGAGCTGGCAAGCCTGCCATGACCAAAAACCCTTCATTCGGTTGCTGGGCAAGAGAGCAGAGTAATGAAAAATCTTCGGATCCTGTTTTGTGCTTCGGAAGCAGCACCTTATGCCAAAACCGGCGGCCTGGCCGATGTCGCCGACGCCCTCCCGGCGGTTTTGAAAGATCTTGGCGGTGACGTCCGACTGTTCATCCCTTTCTATCGCTGCGTTCGGGACTGGGTCAAGGCGCCGAAGCTCCTGCCCGCTCCCTCACCGATTTCGGTCGGGATCCACGACTATCGTGTCAACCTCCTGGAAACCCGCACCTTGTCAGGGATTCCCCTCTACCTGCTGGAAAAGGATGAATTCTTCGATCGCTCTTATCTCTACGGTTCGCCCGGCGCGGGCGACTATGAAGACAATGCGGAGCGCTTCATCACCTTCTGTCGTGCCATTCATTCCCTGTGCCATGCGCTCCGGTGGAGCCCTTCCATTCTGCACCTCCATGACTGGCAGACGGCCCTGGCCGCCGCCTACCATCGCACTCAGTGGCGGCACGACCCCCTTCTGGCCGATGCGAAAACCATTCTTACGATTCACAATCTGGCCTACCAGGGGGTTTTCCCAGCCCATTATTTTAGCCTCACCGGCCTCCCTGCGGAAGCCTTTTCCATTCACGGCATGGAATTTTGGGGGAACTGCAACTTTCTGAAAGCCGGCCTGGTCTACAGCGATCACCTGACTACCGTCAGCCGTCGCTACAGTCGCGAAATCCAGGGTGAAGAGGCGGGGTACGGACTTCATGGGGTGTTGATGAACCGGGCCGACCGGCTGTCGGGGATCCTCAACGGGATCGACCAGACGGTATGGAATCCTGCAACGGATTCCTTCATTGCCCAGAACTTCAGTGCCGCCCGCCTGGCCGGAAAGCGCCAATGCAAGGCGGCGTTGCTGGCCGAGCTGGGATTTGGGGACCAGGCTGCAGACCTGGCGCTGGTGGGAATGATCGGTCGCCTGGCGACCCAGAAGGGTTACCACCTGGTTTCTGAAATCGTGGATGACCTGATGGCGCTCCCCCTGGTGCTGGCGATTCTGGGCAGCGGCGATGCCGAAATCGAAGAGATGCTGCAAGCGGTGGCGGAACGCTATCCCGAACGGATCAAGCTGGTCCTCGAATTCAATGAGCCCCTGGCCCACCGCATTGAAGCCGGCGCCGATCTCTTTCTGATGCCTTCCGCTTATGAACCCTGCGGCCTCAACCAGATGTACAGCCTCCGCTACGGGACCATCCCCGTCGTCCATGCGACGGGCGGCCTGGACGACTCGGTGGTGGACATCCTGGCGGAGCCCTCCCTGGGAACCGGCTTCAAGTTCTACCGGTATGAAGGCCAAGCCTTGCTCGACAGTGTCAAGGCGGCCCTCGAGCTCTTTCGCAACCCGGAGAAGTGGCTCGAACTCCAGCGCCGGGCCATGGCCCAGGAATTCTCATGGCGGCGGGCCGCCGGGGAATACCTGGAGGTCTATGAGAGGGTTCTGAGCGGATAGTGGCGAGGTGTCGGCTCCACCGCGTAGCCCGGATTCCGGGCGCGCCGGTGACCATGCCCGGGCACATCTCCTTGACTTTGGGCGGCGGAAGCTCAAGAATTCCGTCCGACCCCAAGTCGATTCCCCGCTCTTCTATGAAGGTTGGGCGTATTATGTGACGTCCCTGCCGGTTGAGGGTGGTGATGAGGAACATCCCGGGGACCGGCTGGGGGACCAGAAGCGGCGCCTCTGGCGGACCGCCCGCTGCCAGCACGATGCCGGTCGGCTGGCGGCCTGCTCGGTCCCGCCAGGATGGCCCTGCGACTGCGGGTGACCACTCCGGAACCGGTCGAGGCCTTGACCGCCCACTCGAGGGCGGTGTGGACGGCCTGTTCGGCTTCGGTGCCGCACCGAGCTGTTGACTATCGATGAAGGAGCATACCTCATGATCGTGCCGTCCAAGGCTTTTTTCACCAAGGGTGTAGGCTTCCACAAGAATGAGCTGCAGTCCTACGAACTGGCGCTGCGGGATGCGCGGATTGAGACCCAGAACATTGTGAGTGTGTCGAGCATCTTCCCGCCGAACTGTGAGATTATCGACATCGAAGAAGGTCTGAAACTCCTTCGGCCCGGCCAGATCACCTTCTGTGTCATGGCGAGGCTCAGCGCCAATGAGTATGGCCGGATGATAGGGGCCTCGGTCGGCATTGCCTTTCCCACTGAGAGAAACCAATATGGATACATCAGTGAACACCATGCGTTCGGCCAGGAGGAGGTCGAGGTCGGAGATTTTGCGGAAGATCTGGCTTCCACCATGCTGGCAACCACCCTGGGCGTCGAATTCGATCCCGATAAGGACTACGACGAACGCAGAGAAATCTACCTGATGAGCGGAAAGGTGGTCGAAGCCCTCTCTTTTCCCTGTGTCGCCAGGGGCAGGAAGGGAGGCTATGTGACCGCCATTTCCTGTGTGGTCTTCATCGAATAGCGAGTGATCGTTGAACATTAGGAAAGAGGAGGTACGCCATGCTGAAAAAGATTGGCATTATCCTCGGCGGGGGCATCCTTCTGGTCGTTGTGCTCTTCGGCTGGTGGATCTTCAGTCGCCCCGACCGCGGCACGACGGGAGAGGTTAGCACCCGTTTTCGGTGGCTTGGTCCCAACGACAAAATTGTGGTGGACGCTTTCGACGATCCCAAGATTCAGGGAGTCACCTGCCACATCTCGCGGGCGGAAACGGGCGGGGTCAAGGGCCAGCTGGGGGTGGCCGAGGATACGAGCGATGCCGCCATCGCCTGTCGCCAGGTGGGGCCGATCAAGATCCTCAGCGAATTGAAAGAGGGTGAGCGGGTCTTCGACGAGCGCCGCAGCCTGTTGTTTAAAACCCTTCAGGTGGTGCGCTTCTTTGACCGTGAGCGGCAGGTGCTGGTCTATGTTGCCTACAGCGATCGGGTGATCGAGGGGAGTCCGAAGAACAGCATCAGTACCGTGCCGATCATGAAGTGGCCGTCGCCGTAGCGCCGCCCGCAATACAGTTGTTCGAACGGAAACGGTGGCATGACCGGGTGCGAGCCGCCGCCGCGTTGAGTTCCTCGGTGGCCGGAGTCATTCCCCGTTCGCCGTTAAGACCGCGGTTGCCAACTCGAAGAATGGGCGGTCCCATAACGACAGCATCTGCCTGGGCAACGGTCTTTGCGATCGTATAACCGAGGCCGACCACACACGGTTGCGGAACGCACAGGGAATGCCCTCACCAAGCATCATGCTCGCAATGCGCGCATCCAGGGGTTCTGCAGGATTCCAGCCTGGAACCCCGCCGACCGGAGGGACTCGGGGGAGGTGACGCCTTGTTCGTTGCCGCTTACGCTCCCACGGCAGGGTTTGTGCGCCATTGTGCCAGGCGAAGCAGCAGATTTCCCGAAACCACCCTGCGGTATTCGGCAGTTGCCCGCAGATCGGTAATGGGGGATACGTCCCGGCGAACAATGGCGGCGGCTTTTCGGAGCTTCTCCAGGGACAGCGGGGCGCCGATCAGGATCTCCTCAGCTTCGGGGCAGGTGAAAACCGTCGGGGCCACGCTGCCCCACGCGAGGACCGCCTTTTCGATCGTGCCGTCGCCCGAAACCCGCAGGAGTGCCGCCAGGCTGGCAACGGAGCACGCTAAAGCGTTGCGCAGACCCACCTTTTCAAAGTGATGAGCATGGTATTCCTCGGGCTGCTTGATCCATACGGCGGAAAGGATCTCACCTTTTTGGAGCAGGGTTAAGCCGGGGCCGACGATAAAATCCCGCACCGGCAGGCGCCGCACACCGTGTTCGCGACGCAGCTCCACTTCGGCGTCCAGGACGTGGAGCGGGGGAGGGTGTCTGCCGCCGGTGAGGCGGTGCAGATGTTGCCCCCAATCGTGCCCATGTTGCGGATGGGTGGGGAGCCGAGCCCTTCGATGGCCCGAACCAGTACGGGGAGATCCTTCTGCGCCAGCGGATCGGCCAGGATGCGGGTATGGGTGGTGCATGAGCCGATGCGGATGGCGCCATTCTCCTGCCGGCTGATGCCTTTCAGTTCCTCGAGACGATCGAGGCAGATCAACGAGGTCGGATGCCGCAGCCCACTGCGGATCTGTACCAGAAGATCGGTCCCCCCGGCGTAGACGGAAGCTTCTGGGTGAGTATCCAGAGCCTGCCACAGTTCGGCCAGAGAGCCGGGCAGCAAGACTTGATTCATAGCGATTCTTCCTTTTTCCTGGGGGCCTCTGGGTTTCTCCCGCGGGCAGCGGCCGCCACCGCGTCAACAATCTTTACGTATCCCGTGCACCGGCAGAGGTTACCGCTCAGGCCCCGGCGAATCTCCTCCCGGTCGGGATTGGGGTTGCGTTCCAGCAGGTCAATGGCGGCAAGCACCATGCCGGGGGTGCAGAACCCACACTGGATTGCCCCGCGTTCAATGAAGGTCTCCTGGACCGGGTGGAGTGAGCCGTCCTCGGCTCGCGCCAGGCCTTCGATGGTGGTGATGGAGCGCCCCTGCAGCTGGGCTGCCAGCATGAGGCACGACAGTCGGCTTTCGCCGTCAACCAGAATCGTGCAGGCGCCACACTCACCGGCGCCGCAGCCTTCCTTGGTGCCGGTCAGGCCCAGATCTTCCCGGAGCAGGTCCACCACCCTGCGATCTGCCGGTACTTCGACCTGGGTCGCGCTGCCGTTCAAAGAAAACCGTATCTTCAAGTTCGAGCTCCTCGGTCTGAGTCGTTTTTTATGTGGTCTCGGGACCAACCCCTTGCCTGGATGCTTCACCCAGCAGTGCCAGGAGATGCTCCGCCGTCAAGGGAGAGCGGCTCGGGCCGTGCCCAAAGGCATCCCGGATGGCGTTGGCGACGGCCGGCAACGGGGCGTTCACACCCACCTCGCCGATACCCTTCATGCCGAAGGGACCGGTCGGTTCGATGGTTTCCACGGCAAGGAGGCAATATCGGGCAAGTCCATTGAAGTGGGCAACAGGTAGGTAGTGAAGTTGGGATTCAAAACCTCCCCGTCTCTCAGCAGGAGTTGTTCCGAAAGGGCGTAGCCCAATCCCTGGGCCACCGCGCCCTCGACCTGCTGTTCGAAGCACTGGGGATTGATCACCCGTCCCCCTTCCGTCACCGCGAGATAGTGCTTGACGTCGCTTTTGCCCGTCAGCTCATCCACTTCCACACAAGCCAGGTGTGCTGCATAGGAAAAGAAGACGTGGGGAAAACCGATGAAAACTCTTTGCCGGTATCGAGCCCATCCTGGGCGACGGGCATGACAAACTGGCTGATGCAGACCCGGTCGGATTCGGGAAACAACCGGCCCAGCAGGTCGAGGGTGACTTCCCTGCCCGTGGGCAGATGCCTCACGCAGCCGGGCAGCAGGACCAGCCCTCGTTCCTCGTCGAGCATCAGGAGCAGGCGCGCTCCGGTGGAGAAGCTTCTGCTTGAGCTCATGGCAGGCCTGGATGAAGGCGTTGCCGTAGGTGTAGGTGGTGCGGCCGGCTGAAGATGATCCCGACGGATGGGTCCGCTCGGTATCGGGTTGGATCAGTTCCATGCGGGATGCTTCCTGGCAGAGGATTTCGCCGGCCATCTGGCTAAAGGCGGCGGCGTTGCCTTGGCCCATATCGCTCACCCCGTTGTAGACGCGGATCTTGCCTTCTCGGGTCAGTTCCACCCTGGCAATGGCGGAATCCGGAAGTCCCCGGCCGTAGCCCATGGCGTTCCACACCGCCGCCAGGCCGACGCCCCGGCGCGTGAACGGTCCGGCGGCCCGTTCCAGGCTTCGCGCCCGGTCCAGAGGGGGTGCCGGCGCAGGGCTTCGAGACAGGGCACCATCCCCGTCGAATGGACCATGGTGACGCCGACACCGTTCTTGTCGCCGCGCTTCAGTCCATTCTTGAGCCGCAGTTCGAGCGGGTCCAGGTCCAGCTTTGCCGCCAGCCGGTCCATCATGCGCTCGACGGCAAAGGCCACCTGGCAGACGCCGAAGCCCCGCATGGCGCCGCCGATGGGGTTGTTGGTGTAAACGCACCATCCTTCGATGAGCGTATGAGGGAGGCGATAGGGACCGGCGGCATGCTCCATGCCCAGTTCCATCACCTCTCCCCCAAGATGGGCGTAGGCGCCGGTGTCGTAGTGAGAGGCGGCAGTGGAGGGCATGCAGGACGCCGTCGGCCGTTGCTCCCAACCGGTAGACCATGCGGGTGGCATGGCGTTTATAGCCGGCCAGAAAGCTTTCTTCCCGCTCCCAGCACATTTTGACGGGCCGCCCATGGGCGTAGAGGGCAGGGCGGGGCCAGCAGGCACTGGACCGTGGCGCCGTCTTTGCCGCCGCCGAAGCCGCCGCCGAGATAGGGGCTGATGATGCGGATAGAAGCGGGATCGAGGCCGAGTGCATGGCCGATCTCGAACCGGTCCCGGAAAGGCGCCTGGGTGGAAACGATCAAGGTGATCCTGCCGTCCGCCTCCTGCCACGCACACCGTTTTCGGTCTCGAGGAAGGCATGCTCCTGAAAGGGCACCTGGAACTCCCCTTCCACCACCACGTCGCATTCTTCGAGGGCATCCGCGCCGCTGCCGCTCTTGATGTTGGCCTGGAGCAGCAGGTTGCCGGTTTCATGGAGGCGCGGAGCTTCGGGTTGCAGGGCGTCCACCGGGTCGAACACGGCTGGCAGTGGTTCGAGGTCGACCCGGATGAGGCGCACCGCCTCCTTGAGAACCTCCCTGGTTTCGGCAAGCACCAGCGCCACGGGATCACCCCGGTGCCGGACCTGCTCGTCGGCCAGTACCGGCTGATCCTTGTGGACGATGCCCTGCCGGTTGGTGCCGGGAACATGCTTTGCGGTCAGGACCGCCACGACGCCCGGCAGGGCCTCGGCGGCGGACGGGTCGATGCTTCTGATCCGTCCGTGAGGAATGCCGGCCCTTTTCACCCCGGCCCACAAGAAGATGATCGGGATAGTGATCGATGGCGTATCTTTCCAGCCCGGTGACCTTGGCCTGAGCATCAAATCTCGGCACGGCATATCCCACTTCAGGTATTTCTTTCTCAAGGCCCTTTCCTCGTTCCGCCCCTCGATCTCCAGTTGATGAATGCCAAAGGGGAATCGTGCTTGCGCGAAAGATGGCACGTAGCCTGTGCGCTCGATGGGCGTAGTCAGGCGCATGGCAAGAGATACGCGGCCAATCCCTCCATCCGTCATTCCCGCATGTTCCCGGCGGGGGACCAGCGATTGGCTAAAAAGAACGCGGGGCGAGAGGTTCGATCCCGGATAGCCATTTCTTGCCTTGCACCTTCTGGCCTGCAATGCCTCGATGTCGCCAGCCGACAGGCCCAACTCCTCCAAGGATGGCATGGGTGTGTTCGCCGAGTTCCGGAGCGTGACTTCTGATCGCGCCCGGCGTCAACGAGAACTTTGCGGCAATTCCCAGTTGCCGATAGGCCCCCCAGCTCTCGTGCACCATATCGACAACCATCCGCCGGGCGCGCATCTCCGGGTCATTCATGACCTCGGCAAGATTCATGATGGGCTCACAGCAACAGTCCCGGCCCGCGAAATGGCTTGCCCATTCGGCCAGCGTTTTCTCCTTGAAGAAGGAGGCAATTTCCTGCTGCAGGACCTGCTGGTACGGTCCAGGTTCGAAGTATTGCGGCTGGTTCCAGTGCGGCCGCTCCGCGGCTTCACAGAAATTCCTCCAAAACTGGGGTTCAATGGCCCCCAGACTCATATGTCGACCATCCCGCGTTTCATAAATGTTGTAACAGGCAAAGCCATGATTGAGGAGGTCATCGCCGGGATGAGGGACTTTATCGTCGCCGAGGTATTTTCCCCAGCGCAGGCAATTCCAGGCAAGCGCCCCATCCATCATCGGCACATCGATGAATTGCCCCTCGCCCAGGCGTTCGCGGGCCAGCAGCGCGACTACGATACTGAAAGCCGCCAACAGGCCGCCACCACCAAGATCGGCGATTTGCACGCCGCTCAGCTGGGTTGACCACTCCTGCCACTGTACGAAAGGATACCGTTGAGAGCAAGGTAGTTGATGTCATGGCCCGCTTTCTGGGAACGCCTGCCTTCGCAACCGTACCCATTGATGGAACAGTAGACAAGCCGGGGATTGACAAGCTTGAGGAGGTCATATCCCAAGCCCAGGCGAGTCATGACGCCGGGCCGAAAACTCTCGAGGACGACATCTGCCTCGCTGACGAGTCGCTCGAAGAGCTCTTTGCCCTCCGGAAGCTTAAGATTGAGGGTGAGGGAGCGTTTATTCCGGTTTAAAACCACATGGAAACCGCTGTTCTTCCCAACGAGCGGCGGCCACTGCCGGATGTAGTCCCCCTGTTTCGGGTCTTCCACCTTGATCACGTCTGCGCCCATGTCGGCCAGCAGCATGGAGCAAAACGGCCCGGGAAGCAGACGCGACAAATCCAGTACTTTTATGCTTGAAAGTGCACTTTCCATGTTCATCTCTCCCAGGGAATCATTGCCGGCGATAAGGACTCTCCCAGTTGGTCAGCAGGTCTTTCGCAACTCTTGGCGGCACGCCCGCTCCCAATCCTTTGTCACCATCTGCAGGATGCTGCGGGCATGATCGGTATACAATGCGAGAGATTGAAAATCGGGGTGGCACCGAAGCTGCTGCATCAGCAACCCGTCGGTGTCGAACCATCGCGGCAGGATGCCGCCGAGGAAGTACCCCCTCGACCGCAGGGTATCCACCGCCGCTACGACCGTCGCTTTATCCAGTTTGAGCCAGACCTGCAGGACCAGAACATCTCTGCTGAGCGCCTCCTGTTCGAGTTCGTCCAAACGCGATGCCAGGTCCTGACCGGCGCGGGGTATGGCTATCCTCGCGACTTGCGCAGCGTCATAAATCTGCATCCAGACCTCAGAGGGCACCGCCTCCAGACGTTCTTCCGCCACAGGCACCAGCGTCCGCTCGTCTTCCAAAGCCGAGTAGAGGAAGCGCAGTTCGTCCTCGTACACGCGGGGCAGGAAGACGTTATGGGGCTTTGGTTTGAAGCAGCGAAACTGCAGGAGCGTCGACATCCTTTCCGATGCAGGTTTCGTTCTGTCATATAAATTAGCACGCACCAGGCACAACTCGAAAACCGTCTCAACAAACCCGAAGTCGGCGCACAGCTTCTGCATGGTGACATGGGCGCAGGTTGGTTCGCCGAATACGTCTTCAATGCCAAGCCGCGGGACCACCTCGTCCATCAAGTGTTTCGCAATGCTTTCGGATATTCCGAGGGACCGGTATTCCTTCAGCACCCAGGCCGGCCCCCCATTCATGGATGAACTCGCCGAGCTCTGATCTGATGAGATGATGAACTCCCACAATCTGACTGTCCACGGTCCGGGCCAGTACGGAACGGCAGTCACCGGTGCGGTTGCCTCCTTTAGCTTTTCGGGATCGTAGTATAGTTTGACAGGATAGTCGTCTCCATAGACTGCCTGGAAGAGGCGAACTACCCCCCGGGTATCTTCGGGACGGAAGAGATCCACTGTAAACGTGATATCCTTTGGCGGGGTCTTATGCTGCATGTGGTTGCTCCGTCATTGCTGGGTGAGTTCAAAAGGGCTAACGCCTGCCTGATGGGCTGGCGCCTCCTCTCGCTTGAACCATCCAGTGTGCCTGGAGTTTACTCTTCTCCGTCAAATTTTGCCAGATCGTGGGAAGGTGCAACTTGGACGTCTCCACGTTTCACAACGTCAATGGGTTTTCGGAGATGAGACGCACGCGCGACCGCCACCGATAACACCGTCATTACGATCAATCACGTCTGCAACACTGCCGGCACCTAAGCCGCCACCTCGAAGTCCGCAAGCGTTATGGTTCTTCCCAACCGGGGACGGGTGATCGACCTTTTCTCCCACGCCAATCACAAAATCGGCATCGAGTCCCTTCATGTCCTTTTTCCTCCAGTGCCCACAGCCCTGACCGGCTGGGGTCGATCCCCGCCTGCCTTTTTTCCTTAAATCAGTTGGACCGCTACCGACGGCGAATGGTACAGCTTATTTAGGGTGGGGGCACCGGTCGCTGTGCCCAACCCGTGAGTATCGTCGCGATGTTCGGCTCCGGTCTTTCCAGTCTTCCATGAGACTGTGACAGGGAAAGCACACCCTCCGTAGAGGCGCTTCCCGAAACCCACCGTTGCGCGCAGGAGTAGGACCGAGATATCACTGGAGTGTCGTCAAAAACGCGCCAGGGAAGATTGTTTTCATAGTCGGGATGGACCTTAAAAATCGTCTTTGATGCTATTAAAGCTATCAATAAAACGTTGAGCAACTGTGACGAATTTACCGTTTATATAAGCGTCATCAAAGGCATCCAGAATTAATGAAACTCTACTAACGCACTCTGACATATAATAAAGGATAATGCAAATGAGGGATCAAATGGCGGTGGGGGCGCTTCTTGTCGTGTTCCTTTCTCTTTGCGGATGTGGACGCGTTCATTATCAAGATCCGGGGATCGGAGCTCGTGGCGATCCAATGCTCTGTGCGTCAGGCCACGACGAATACAGCGATCAAGTATTGCGTCTCGAGAAGGAGCTGGAATCCCTGAGCAATGATATTGTAAAGCAAGAGGCTTTCCTGATTGCTAATACGGCGATAAGGTTTTCGATGGTTCTTGCAAACCAGTACGAATTAGTCCGCCCACCCCTGTGGCACAATCATCTCGTGAACTCAGGGCTAAAGAAGAGAGGAATATGTTTTCATTGGACGCAGGATCTGATCAAATGCCTCCGTGAACTAAAGCAGAAAAGCTTTGATTTCCACCGCGGCATTGCATACCCCGACTCATGGTGGAGAATTACTCATAGCAGCGTAATCATCTCTGCCAGGGGGCAGGCCTTCGAGGATGGAATAGTTCTTGACCCATGGAGAAACTCTGGCAAGCTCTATTGGATCTCAGTAAAGGAAGACCGATATCCATGGCAACTGGAACCTCCCCGGAAAGAGCGAACTTCACTCGGCGAATGATCATTCGTCATTGCTGTGGAAGCAAGAAGCCAGGAAGATTAACCCACCTCCTGAAGGCAGGCTTTCGCCGGCAGGAAAGAGAGGGTTAATGTGAGAATCGCTCAATGCAAAAGGCCCTGGCCGGCGTGTCCCAGAGGCGGAGAGCGCTCGAAACCCAGGGCCGCTGCAGCCCTATGACAATATCATGCTCCGCTTCACCTCCGCCGAATTCGGTTCTCAAGCGCCTGAATTCTATGCGAAAGTGATCTGCAGGGTCGTCGGACCGGGAGTTCGCTACCTCCTGCACTTCACCTTGATCCCGCCTATAGTGCGGACCTGGCTGAAGCAACTCACAACCAGCGCCAAACCTCATTGATCGGCTGCTTCAATTTTGGGCACCCTCTCAGGTTCGATCAACGATGGAGGTGAAATTGAAGGTTCTTACTATTATCGGAAGTCCTCATGGTCCCAAGGGCAACACCGCCAGGCTGACCCGCCTGGTGCTGGAAGGTGCGGAGAGCGAAGGCGCCCGCGTTGAAACCCTGTACCTGCCGGGGAACACGGTGCGGCCCTGTCTTGGGTGCGACGTCTGTCACAAGAAGGGACGCTGTGTGCAGAAGGATGCCTTCGAGGAGATTCAACAGAAGGTCAGGGAAGCTGACGGGATTGTCCTGGGGAGCCCCAACTACATTTTCAGCGTCAGTGCGCAGCTGAAGGCCTTCATGGACCGCTGCTCGGCGGCCATCCACTGTCTGGCTTTTGAGGGCAAATACGGAGCTTCCGTGGTAACTTCGGGCGGCGGTGATGAAGAGGCCATTGCCGAGTACCTGAACCATTTCCTCATGATTACCGGGATTCAGTCGGTGGGCTCGATCTGGGCCACCATGGGGTTGCTCATCGGGGATGAGTTCCCGGCGGAACTTGCCGAGCGGGCGCGTGCTCTTGGGAAGCGGCTGGTCCTGGCCTGGAGGACCAAGGAATCGTTTTCGGAGATCCTGGATAAAATGGCCAGTTTCAGGGAACGCATGCGGCGGCTCATGGAATACCGCAAGGAAGAGTGGCCGTTTGAGCACGACTACTGGAGGAAGTACCGAGGGCTTGCCTAAAACTCCAAGACGTTCTCCCATGGTAAGCCGTTATCTTCTATCGCGAAGAGCACGGAAAGCGGCGGGTCTTTCCATGGAAGATGCCCTTGGAAATATCCGAGCTCTGCCAGGTGAGGTGATAGGAAATTGCTTTTTCATGGCTTTTGGGTAGCAGGGGATGCTGAAAACGAACTGTCGATGCGGAACGGAATAGAGGATATTGGCGGGAATATCTTCCGCATTTTACCCCATCCGCTGCCTCAGGACGATGAGCAGAACCAGGCTCAGTGCCAGCAACCCGCCGCAGAGGTCGAAAAGCGTACCGAAGGAGAAGCCGGCCGCCAAAAACATCCCGCCCACACAGGGGCTGACAAAGAATGCGGCGTCCATCGTGAAGAGGGCGAGGTTGGTGTTCAGGCCGCGCAAGTGCTCGGGAGAGGCGAGGAAGAGGGCCGCATTCAGGAGCGGCAGGGTGACGCCGATGCAAAGACCGTAGTAGCCTGCCAGGAGGTAGTAGATGGTTGGCGAGCGAATGAAGCCGAACGAAACAAAGCACAGGACGAGCTGAAAAGTGAAGACCTGCAGCATGCGAACCTTGTCGACCCGATCGAAAAGCGGTCCGCTCAGCACGCGCACGGCGATCATGACCAGCGTCGCGATGATAAAGAACGTGCCGCCCTGCCCCAAGTGAACATGCATAGCAAAGCTCTTCATGAAGAAGAAGACCGTGGCGTAGGCGAGGTACACCAGCAGGTTGACGCCAAGCAGGAGCACAACCGGCCTTTGCCGAAGGTTTTGTCGCAGTTCGGCCAGGCTCGGGCGCATCATGAGGGTGCCGTCGATGCCGGCCGCCTGCTTTGCCACCCGCCTCCTCAAGACTTCCAGGAGGATCAAAGCGGGCAGGGCCATGACCGTGACCCCGCGTAAAGGTAGGCCTCACTGGGCAGCATGGGCAGCAGGAGGTCCGTCACCAAGGGCATGACCGCGTAGGGGACCAGCACGGTGACGCTCATAATGCCGAAGCCTTGGGCGCTCCGGTCCCGGGGAATGAGATGGACCAGCAGGGACATGCTGGCCGAGACCAGGAGCACAAAGGCAGCGCCGTGGAAGACCCGCAGCAGGATGAGACCGGGAATGGTCAGTACCCACAGATACGAGCACAGGGCCGCCACCAGCATGACGAGGGCCAGCATCATCACCCGAACCGCATTCCCCAGGTGCAGCAGCGGGATGATGGCCAGCCGCAGGGCGAAGGCGCTCATGGGCTCGAGTCCCAGCAGCAGGCCCCGCCATTCCACCGGGATGCCCAGCCTGGCCAGGTAGCCATAGAAACTGAAGAATACGGCCATGTTGCAGAAGGCGAAAAAGGACACGAAACACAGGGAAACAAACTCGAAGGTGAACAATTTCCTGGGCTCTGCCAACGGGGCCTCGCCATTCCGTCAACGCACCATGCGGTTTATGGGCGTCGGACTGTGGTTCTTGCGACGAAGGACCTCAAGCTGATGGCCATCCCATGAGGGTGGAGAGGTTCCCGCCGCCGTGGCGCTTTCAAACTTCAGGATTGGCCCTGCGCTTCCTTCCAATCTGCCCTTACCATCTCGAGGATCCGGACTGCCTTATCAGCGAAAAGGTGAATGCTGTCCCAGTGGGGCAGGCCGAACACCTTCTGCATGAGCAGGCCGTCCACGTCGAACCAGCGGGGCAGGACGCCCCCGATGAAATACCCGCGGGCGCGCAACAGCGCCGCCACGCGCCCGACCCACGGCCAGGAAAGCTTCAGCCACACCTGATGGACGATGGTGCCCCGGTCGCGAGCCGCCTGTTCCTGTTCGTCGAAAACCGACGCGAACTCCGCCCCCGCTTCATGCACCGCAAAACGAGCCACCCCGGCGTAATCAAAAATCTCGACCGCCACGCGAGTCTTCGTCCCGGCGGGCAGGTCCCCGGTGGCGGGCACGAACCGGTTCTCCTGGCCGAGGCCGCGGTAGACGAGCCGCAGCAGCTCTTCATAGACAACAGGCACATGGATCGTCTGTGGTTTGTCAGCGAGGATGTTGAAGGTCAGCAGCGTCGCCACCCGCCCCGAGGCGCTTGTTTCCTGGGTGTAGGCCTCGGCCGGCATCAGGTCGACCTCCAGGGCACAGGGCTCGGACTTCAATCTGACAGCGAATTTCTGCGTAATGATATGATTACAGACAGATTCTCCAAAGACTGCTGCAATCTCGAATTGTCGAGCCACGACGGTGAGGCCGTGCTCAACCAGCCTGAAACCGAGCAGGCCGCCCCGGCAGTGGGGGTCGACAACCTCCGCCCCCAGTTCGAAGAGCCCCTCGAAGGAGCGCTGGGGTAGAGGGCCGCATGGCCGACGACCTTTCCCTCGGGCGTGCGTGCGACCACGGAAATGGTCCTCCGGGCCGCGTTCTCAGCGATCAGTCGCTCCGGGTCCGTGAAGGTCTTCATCGGGTAGCCGTCGCCATATACCTTGCGAAACAGGCAGGCGATTCCCGGGGCGTCTTCAGGCTGAAACAGAGCGATTTCCCATTTTCGACCTGGTTTGATGAGATGCTCTTCCGATTCAGCCATCAGCTTTCCTTTCCTGCTCTGTCGAGCATTTGGCTGGGGGCCCCCACCAGGGCCACCATGGCTTCTTGGTGGGATATCGTCACCCGGATCCAGTTGGGAAAGCGAAAAGCGGTCATGGCGCGCACCATGACCCCGAGGGTCATGAGCTTCCGGTAGGCCAGAGCATCGTTCATGGGCAGCTTGATCATCATGAAGTTGCCTTCGCCCAGGACAAAGGGGAAGCCCCAGGTTCGCGATCTCCTTGGCCAGAAAGGTCTTACCCCTCCTGATCAGCTCCCGGGTACGTGCCACGTGCTCGCCGTTGTCTGCGAGGGCGGCGAGGGCCGCCACCTGCGCGAGAGCGTTTACCGAATAGACGACACAGGTGCGGCGGATGATGTCCACCACCTCCCGGCTTCCTGCCAGGTAACCGATGCGCAGGCCGGCCAGGGCGTACATCTTGGAAAAGGTCCTGAAAACCACCAGGTTGGGGTATTCCCTGATCAGAGCCATGCCGTCGGGGTAGCTCGGGTCCTCGACGAATTCCGCGTAGGCTTCATCCACCACCACAATCTGGCTCCCATCGATACGATCGAGAAAACGCCGCAATTGCTCCAGCGACCAGAAACTTCCCGTCGGGTTGTTGGGGTTGCAGAGGATGAGGATTTTGGTGCGTTCGTCGATTTTCTGCAGCATGCCTTCCGCGTCGAAGCCGAAATCCTTCAACGGCACGAGTCGAGCCTCAAAGCCGGAGAACTCCGCAACCCATTCGTAAACCGCGAAGGTCTTGTCCGCCGTGATGATGTTATCCCCCTCCTGGCAGAAAGCCTTGATCACGAAGGTGATCACCTCATTGGCGCCGTTTCCCACGAGGAATTGCTCCGGAGCCATGCCGAAGCGTTCAGCCAACTGGCAGCGCAGATAGTGGGCGTCTCCGCTGGGGTAGATTGAAGCCTGGGGGGAGGAAAAGCGCGAATGACCTGCTGAGCCCCGTGAGGCGGGCCCAGGGCGTTTTCATTATTGTTGAGCCGGTAGAGCCGTGAACAGCCGTAAAGCTTCTTCAGTTCCTGGTCGGGCTTGCTGGGAATATAGGCCTGGAAGCGCCTGATGTAGGCAGGGACCAGTCGGTCAAGGGGAGGTGCCTTGCTCACGGGGAGGTCCCCTCCAGGTGCAAGATGAGCTGGTCCGCTACTCCCGCATAGGGAAGGATGATACCCGCCCTGAAGCCGTGGAGAAGCAGGCCCGGGACGAGTTCCGCCTGCCAGGACTGCCCGAGGTCCATGACAAAGAGCACATTCTGAATGTGCTCTTTCCGGAAAAGCTCCTTGTGGTGAAGGAGATTCTCGTCGAAATCCGCTCCCGACCAGATGGGCTGGAGGGCGACGAACTCCAGTGAACGGTTGAAGTTGCTCAAGAGGACCGAGTGTGGTGAGTGCCGTTCTCCCTGATCCGTTATGAGCCTGATCTCCCGGGGCAATACCAGCCGGGCATATTCCCTGGCCAGAAATCCATGAAGCTGGGGATGGGTCCAGACGACACTGCCCAGATCCTCCCGGAGCAGGCGAGCCCATGCTTCTATGTGGCAGAGCGTGCCGTCTTCCTTGCGGTTCGGCAGTTTTCCGAGAAACTCGAATTGCGCTCTGGGAAACTCCGGCGTAGGAAAATGGTTGATGAGCACGACGGCGGAGCTTCGGGCAATAGCCGCGAGACAGTGGTCGAGGAGGGCGACGGCCATCCCGGCCTCCGGGTTCTGGTTGAAAAGATAGGGACCAAACCATTCCACTGCTTTGTCCGCACGCCTGTGCCAGAATGTCCCGCCGCCGATGGCGCCCGCAGGGCTGACGGCCACGGCCGCCTGGTATTCTCCACTGCCCACCATGTCCACGAGCTTGCCGGGAGTGTTGAACACCGCTGGGATGATCTGATCACAATAGGTCGCGTGCACGAGTTCCGCAAAGAGCTTCAATTCTCCCGTATCGGGCGGTCGCACGGAGAATTGGGCAAAGGCGGGGACCGGCGGGAGCGGCAGTCCCTGGCACAAGGGATAAGTCTTTTCCTTGATGAGGGTGAGTCTCAGCCGGTTGCCCTCGGCTGGCTCCATCTGGAACCGGTCCACCGATCTGGACGCCAGCAGCAGTCCCATCTGGTCCAGATCATTGTCGTCGGCCAACGATAAGGTTGCCGTGATATTGAACATTCTCATATCGAGAGCAGCGGTCGGAAAAACGAAATCCAGGCGGACGTAATAGCCGACCCCCGAGGAATGAATCTCGATTCCGCCAGCTTCCGGGGGAACCACCCGGCAAAGATAGCTGAACACTTCCTCGGCTGCGAGAGTGAGGGCAAGCGCCTCGGGTTTACCCAGCCCTTGGGCCTTCGCTGCCTTTTCGGTGAACGAGGTTGCCAGCGGGATGTAGGTTTCCCTGCCGCAAACCCGCAACGACGCCTGATCGTTCTCCACACCTTGTTTCACCATATTCTCCTGCCTCGCTAAGGAACCGTCCAAAAATAAGCATTCGACAAATAGGCCTTGCTGACTGGCATGCACCCGTTTTACACCGGACGTAAATAGTTCGGGACATTTCCTCTAAATGTTGATAATTACTCTGGGGACCACTAATCATGGAGGTGCCCCATGAGAATGAAAAAAGATCGCGCAGCGCGGCTTGCCATGCAAGAACCAGAAATCCGTAAACGCTATGAGATGCTCAAACCCACATTCAATGAACGAACGCGGCGCTTGTGGGCTGCAGCCGAGGCCAAGGCCGCGGGCCCTGGCTCCATTTCCTTGATTGCCAAGGCCACAGGCGTATCTCATCGAGCCTATTTTGCAGGGGATTCGAGAACTGGACAACCCCCCGCAAGAGCTTCGACCAAATGGAATCAGACGCCCAGGTGCTGGAGCCCCTACCTTGGTTGCCAAGAATCCGTCCATCAAGGATGACTTGGACCGTTTGATTGATCCTGTCACGCGAGGAGACCCGGAATCTCCTTGCGTTGGACCTGCAAGAGCGTACGGAAGCTGGCTGACTCGTTGCGTGAGATAGGCCACAAGATTTGCCCACAATCGGTCGCCAATCTGCTTCACTCGATGGGTTATAGTCTTCAGGTCAACCGAAAGAACAAAGAAGGTGCCAACCATCCGGACCGAAACGAACAATTTGAACATATCAGTGAGACGACAAAGAGCTTTATTGCTGAAGGAGAGCCCGCCATCTCGGTGGATACCAAAAAGAAGGAACTTGTTGGAGCATTCAAGAACAATGGGCGGGAGTGGAATCCCCAAGGCAGCCCAGAGACGGTGAATGTCCATGATTTTCCGACCGAGGATGGAAAGGTGGCGCCTTACGGTGTCTACGACTTGGCCGACAATTCGGGGTGGGTGAGTGTCGGGATTGACCATGACACAGCTGCTTTTGCGGTCGAGAGCATTAGGCGATGGTGGTCCATGATGGGACAAGACAGATATCCCCGCGCTAAAAAGCTCCTTATCACTGCTGACTCTGGAGGAAGTAACGGCGCGAGAGTTCGTCTGTGGAAAACCGAACTCCAGCAACTGGCGAATGAGACTGGCCTGGCTATCACAGTTTCTCATCTTCCGCCTGGAACCAGCAAATGGAACAAGATTGAGCACCGCCTGTTTTCCTTTATCTCGATGAATTGGCGGGGACGACCTCTCACCGACTATCAGACCATCGTCGGGCTCATCGGCTCGACAAAGACCAGCACGGGACTTGAGGTGCATTGCCAACTGGATACCAGCCAATATCCTAAAGGAATCAAAATACCGGATAAGGTCATGGCCCAACTTAACATCGTCAGACATACATTCCACGGCGAATGGAATTATACGATTTCCCCAGTTGTGGATACTAAACCCTAACATTTATTTATGGACGGCCCCTAAAGGGAGATGAAGGATCATGGGATCGGCCTGTGGGAAACTACGAATAACAGGTCTCCTGAAGCCAGACAAGAATGTTCTTGCGGGGGGAAGGCCCTTGCCGCTTTCCTCTTCTCGCGATCTGGCTTCCTCCCATGGCCGGGCCAAAGACTCCCTCTGAACGGCCTGGTTCGGGGTGTCTCATGACACACAACTGTCTCGCCCGAGATTTCGAGACAATCCGAGGAACCTGCCCGAGAAGACCGGGTTTGCTGGTGTGACCTCGTATGAGCAATCGAGCCTCGACCGGCCGGGCTCAGACGAACTGAGTCTGCCGGGGCTTCCGAAGGGTGGCCATGCCTCACCAGCTCGTCCGCCGCTCCACCTGCTGACCAGGTCTGTGTCGCGCGCTCGGTCAGCCTGCTCGGATGGCTCGACAGTGTCTCAGGTTGTGGTGGGGGCATCTCGGCGGAGTCCGGGGGTGTCTTGAAAAATGTTGATATTTCAAGCTGTGCGGAGGGGTGAAAGGAGTGTCTTCCAGCTGGCATGATTCTTGGGAGTTGCTGTCGGCGGATGAGGATGTCCTTTGGCTGGTGCAAAGACAGAAGGAGAAACCTGTGGCAAAACCTGAAGAAATCTATCAGTGTCAAACGGTAAACTGCGGCTTCCTGTATGATCCCGACCGGGGCGACAGGAAGGGGAAGATTCCCAAAGGGGTTAAGTTTGAGGATCTTCCGGAGGATTGGAAGTGTCCCGTGTGCGGCGCCGGCAAGAAGATGTTCCGCCCGCTTCGCGGTCCCGGTGCGGTGAGTGAGTGAGTGCAGGATCGGAGAGGCTTATTAACGGTTCAGCCTGTAGGGATGCTAAAGCCATGAGCAGTCATGATGTGACAGTATTCAGGCCTTATGAGTTTGTGGTGGGGGAGCGAATCACCATTGACCAGGGGCCGCGTGGGGGCGACTGGGAAGTAGTCGGTGTGAGCGAACGCAAGGTCAGGCTGCGATGTCCCATAAGCGGACGGGAAGTGGAATGGGACCGTTTCTGCTATCTGATCGAAAAGCGGACCGGCGTTTCCTGGCCCAGTCGCGTTTGACATGGGAGAGGAAAGCCGCGGCTGAGCGAGGGCCATGCTGCGGTGTGGAAAACGGAAGCCTGAAGGAGGATGACATGGAACTACCGGAATACATCACAGTGGCTGAGGTCAAGCGGGTGTGTGAGGCGCTCAAAATCAGGGACTGGACGGCGTTGAGTGAGGCCACGGTGCTGCCTGAAGAGGCCGCCGTGATCCTGGGTGAAGTCAACGAGGAAGGGATGCCTATCACACTCGAGCGTTTCATCATGGGCCTTGAAGTGGAGCTTGAACACGGCATCCGGTTCAAGGACGCCAATGTGACCAACAATCACCCGATCCTGACGGGCAAGATTGTACTGGCGCACTTCAAGGAGATGCTGGACTACTATGAGCGTCTGGAGGTGGCGGAATTGGAGGGCGATCTGCTGAAGGCGATGGTTGCCGGCAATGCTCAAAAAGTTGCCGCATATTACAGGAAGCTGGTGGCGGCAAAACTTGCCCTGAGTCAGGCGGAGGCGGCGGAGCTGCAGTGACCGCGGCGGGCAGTCAATCAGGGGGATAGGTTTTTTCGACAGCAGCCAGGATTGATTGTTCCTTCTGTATCAGGTCGGCTTCGATCATCTCCACCCTGTTCAGGAGACGTTGACCAAACGCCTTATCGCCAATGGAAGCCAGGTTGATGCGGACGTTGTAGAGGGCCGAGAGTCCTGCCGTGCGCGCCAGCAATGCTCCTACCACGCCGTCGGTCAGGGCGTTCGGGTATCCCCCGGTGATGACCGTGCCAGCAAGGTCCAGGACGACCCTGGCTTTCTCGGCAACTTCAAGGGGCACCGTGGCTGCTTCCTTGAAAGCAGCTTCGATGGCTGCCCGGCGAAGTTCCCTTGCTTCCTCGTTCGCCTTGGGGAGGCGATACGCATCCAGAACCCGGGTATAGGCCTTGGCGTCCCGGTCCATATCCCGGATCAGGCTTTCGCGGAGAGTGCGAGCGCCGTCGGCGATTGCCTGCATGGCCACGGCAACACTCTCGAAACCCTGCTTTTCGATTGTCAGGTTGGCCACCATCTCTACGAGGCCAGCCGCGGTAGCAGCGCTCAGTGCAGCCACGGGGCCGCCGCCGGGAACGGCGGTGGCGGCGGCGGTCTTGGCCAGAAACTCAGCAATGGGCAGGTTTGCGAGCAATGCGGGCCTCCATGAGTGTCTTGTCGTAAACCAGGGTTCCGTTCTTGAATACCTTTTCGACGGTGCTGACCCCGATATGGTAGGGGAGGTACCGATAGGACGGGAATTCGTGGATGACGAGGTCTCCCTGTTTGCCCGCCTCGATACTGCCGATGGTCCGGGCTCGGCCCAGAGCAGCGGCGCCGTTGATGGTCAGTGCCGTGATGGTCTCTTCGGGGCTCATCCCCATGTAGAGAGTCGCGAGGGCGATGATCAGGGGGATCGATTCGGAAAAACAGCTGCCCGGATTGAAGTCCGAAGCGAGTGACACGGCACAGCCGCTGTCGATCATGAAGCGACTGCGGGCGTACGGTTCCTTCAGGCTGAAAGCCGTCAAGGGCAGCAGGGTGCAGACCACGCCGGCCTGTGCCAGGCGGCGGATGCCGGTGTCCGAGGCGTGCAGCAGATGGTCGGCGGAAACGGCGCCGAGTTCTGCAGCCAGTTCGGCGCCGCCGAAGGGCACGATTTCATCGGCATGGAGCTTGATTCCCAGATCGGCTTGCCGGGCCTCCAGGAGCAGCCTCCGGGACTGGTCGATGGAAAAGACGTCCTTCTCGCAGAAAATGTCGCAGAAATCAGCCAGCTTCCGTTCGGCAACCACGGGCAACACGTCGCTGCAAAGGAAATCGATGTAGGCCTCACTGCAGTCGCGGTATGCTGCGGGAACGGCATGAGCACCAAGGAAGGTTCGCACCACCTCGACGGGATGGATGGCGTCGAGCTCAACCATCGCTTCCAGTTGCTTGATTTCGGTATCGAGGTCAAGCCCGTAACCGCTTTTTCCCTCGACCGTGGTGACTCCAAAGGAGAGCATGGAGTCGAGCCGTTTGAGCCCCGAGGCGACCAGTTGGGCGCTCGCGGCCGCGCGGGTTGCCGCAACCGTTCTGGCGATACCGCCCCCCCGCTGCATGATGTCCATGTAACTGTCACCCCGGAGCCGCCAGGAAAACTCGTCGGCCCGGTAGCCGTCGAACACCAGATGGGTGTGCGAGTCAACGAACCCGGGCAGGACGGTCCGGCCTTCAGCATCAATCACCGTAAAACCGCGGGTATCAATTTTGCCCAGGATGTCACGGGTCTTGCCGACGGCGCTGATGATCCCCTCGTGCACGACCACGGCGCCGTCGGAGATCACGCCAAGATCCTGCATGGCCTCTCCGCATCTGGCTGCAGTTCCGCTGCAGGTGACCAGTTCGGCGGCGTTCCTGATGATGAGATTCCCTTTCACCGGCCTTCCTATTCCATCATCCGAGCTTCGATCACCTGCTTCATGGAGAAGCCCTCGAGCCTGAGGTAGTAGGCGGCCGAGTCGATCAGGGCTTCCATGGGGACCAAGCCGACGATCTCGCTGCCGACGACATTCACCCCGTACCGCCTTGCTTCGACCCGGATCATCTCCAACACCCGATAGATGGAGGTCTTGGAGGTGTTCGTCAAATTCATGGAAACCTGGACCATTCCTCGGTCTTTGAGCTCGATCCCGAGCGCCTTGCAATATCGGAACCCGCCGCTGAGATGGCGGACCTTCTGGCAATGCTTTCGGCAATCTCCAGCCGATCGGTACCGAGGTTGACGTTGAAGGCCACAAGCGGCATGCGGGCTCCGATCGCAGCTACGCCGGCGGTGGGATGAATCTGAACGGGGCCGTAGTCGGGGCGCCAGTCCGGATGCTTGATTTTCTCGGCCATCCCCTCAAACTGACCCTTGCGGATGTCGGAAAGGTTCCGGCGCTCGGCCCGAGACGCCGAAGCCTCGTACAGAAACACCGGCAGGTTGTATTTTGCCGCTGCCTCGCGCGCGACCTCCCGGGATATCTCCACCGCTTCCTCGATGGTCATGTTGCGAATGGGAATGAACGGGACCACATCGACGGCACCCATGCGGGGATGCTGACCCTGGTGGTGGGTCATATCGATCACTTCGACGGCGATCCCAATGGCCTCCAGCACCGCTTCCTTGATAGCCGCCGGCGCACCGACCGCCGTGATCACGGAGCGGTTGTGGTCCTCGTCGGTCTGGTAGTCGAGGAGCGTCACCCCGACCTTGCCCCGAAAAGCGGCAACAATTCTTTCGACCTTGGCAAGGTCCCGTCCTTCGCTGAAGTTCGGTACCGTTTCTACCATCGTGCGCAAATCGGCCATGCCACCGAGTCCTCTTTAGAGTCCCTGCCTGAGGGCCGCTGTGGTGGAAGGGGGCGCTACCCTCTTGTCTTTGAAAAAGCGTTCGCGACCAGGTCGTGGATCATGGATTCGTCCGTCAGGTACGGAAGGGTGATGTGATCCGTTTCACCGTGCGTAAGGTTGTATTCCATGCCCGTCAGGATGGAGTTTTCATTTCCGGCCCACGCGCGGCGGGCAACCCCGCCCATAACATCCCAGGGAATGGCTTTGCGAATCACCCGGTCAATCCGCTCGCTGCCATCGAGGACGAGGCCGAAACCGCCGTTGATGGCATTCCCGATCCCCGTGCCGCCGCCGTTGTGCAGGGCTACCAGGCTCATCCCCCGCGCGGCGTTGCCGGCGAAGCAGTGGGTTGCCATGTCCGCCATGATGTTGCTGCCGTCTTTGATGTTGGAGGTTTCCCGGAAGGGGGAATCGGTGCCGCCGGTGTCGTGATGATCGCGGCCGAGCATCACCGGACCGATTTCGCCGGTGCGGACCAAATGGTTGAACTTCAGCGCGATGTTCCTGCGGCCGGGTGCGTCCTGGTAGAGAATGCGAGCCTGGGTCCCGACCACCAGTTGGTGTTTGGCGGCATTCTTGAGCCACAGGTAATTGTCTCGATCCTGGAAACGCCGGTCGGGATCGATACACGACATGGCGGCCTGGTCGGTCTTGGCCAGATCTTCCGGCCGGCCGCTCAGACACACCCAGCGGAACGGTCCGTACCCGTAATCGAACAGCAACGGCCCCATGAGGTCTTCCACGTAGGAGGGAAAAATGAAACCATCCAGGGGATTAACGCCGTTCCGGCAAATCTCCTTGATGCCGGAGTCAAAGACCGCCTTCATGAAGCTGTTGCCGTAGTCGAAAAAGTAGGTTCCCCGCTCCACCAGGGCTCTTATCAAGTGGTAGTGGCTGGCTAGGGAGCGGTCCACCAGTTCCCGGAACCGGGCATGATCGGTGCGCAGCAGTTCGGTGCGCTGAGCGAAGGTCAGCCCCTGGGGGCAATAGCCGCCGTCATAAGCCGCGTGGCAGGAGGTTTGATCGGAGAGGAGGTTGATGGGTACCTCCCGGGCCACGGCATATTCGAGCAGATCGACGATGTTCCCGTAATAGGCGATGGCTGCGCCCTGCCGTTTGCGCTGGTATTCTTCGGCCAGCTGGAAGGCTGCTCCAGGATCGTCACTGACCTCCCTGATCCATCCCTGCTGGCGGCGCGTCCGGATCCGGGAATCGTCCACCTCGGCGATGAGGCCGACCCCGTTGGCGATTTCAGCGGCCCTCCCCTGCGCTCCGCTCATTCCGCCAAGGCCCGACGAAACGTAGAGGACCCCGCTCATATCTCCTCCGCTCGTCGCCAATCCCAGCTTGAGACGGCAGGCATTGAGCATGGTGCTGTAGGTCCCGTGGACAATTCCCTGCGGACCGATATACATCCACCCGCCGGCGGTCATCTGGCCGTAGTTGGCAACCCCGAGGGCGGCCGCCCGGTGCCAGTTCTCCTGGTCGTCGAACCGGCCCACCATGAGGCTGTTGGTAATGATCACCCGCGGTGATTCCGGGCCGGAGGCAAAGCTGCCCAGGGGTGGCCGGAGGCCAACCAGCGTCTGGTCGCGCGTCAGAGCTCCAGGTAGCGCTTGATCAACCGATACTGCAGCCAGTTCTGGCAGACCTGCCCGGTTTCCCCGTAGGTGGTCAGCTCATATGGGTAGAGGGCGACGTCGAAATCGAGGTTGTTGTCGATCATCACCTGGAAGGCCTTGCCTTCGAGGCAACGCCCCTGGTACTGGTCGATGGGCTTTCCCTTGATGTGGCCCTCGGGGCGAAAGCGGTAGGCGTAGATTCGCCCCGTGGTGATCAGTTCCTCCAGGAACTCCGGGGCCAGTATCCCGTGCCATTGTTCCGGGACATAGCGGAGGGCGTTCTTGAGGGCGAGTTCCGTGTCCGCCGGGCTGAGCTTGAAATCCTTTGGGTGCTCTGCGGATCCCTTCTACAAAGTGCTGTTTTCCCGGCAGTTCGGGGAAGATCGCTGCCAGTTTGACCGTCATGGCCCTGGCGATCTCAGCATTGGACAACATCGTTCTGCCTCCTTCCTGGGAAACCGGGAGATCTGTTGGAGACAGTATGCCAAGATTTTGCCTGCCAAAAAAGACAAACTTTAGGGCAGGTCACACCTGAAATTGCTTGCCGGCGGCAGGGTAGGCGGCGATCCCCTCCCGCAATTGCCCGTCATGGGGACGGGTTCGGGAGGCGGGCAACGGGGTGTCCTCGGATGAGCCGCTAGTCCCTGCACTCGGCCAGATGCCCGTGGTGATTCAGCTTGCGGAGTTTTTCCATGGCTTTCTTCTCGATTTGTCGGATGCGTTCCTTCGAGACATTGAAACTCCGGCCGATTCTTTCCAGGGTTTCGGCAGGCTGCCCTTCGAGGCCGAATCGCATTCGGATGACTTCTTCCTCTCGAGGGTTGAGATTGGCCAGCAGTTGGCGTATGGCCTCCGTCAACTCGCCGTGGGCACAATGATTCACGGGGACGGAGTGTGCTGGTCTTCGATCAGGTCGCCCAGAGGCTGCCCGCGATCGCCAATGGGAGAATCCAGGGAAACCGGCTGCAGCGAGACTCAGCACCTGCTGCATCTTCTGGACGCTGAGCTGGGTTTTGGCTGCAATCTCCTGAGGGGTGGGTTCCCGCCCGAGTTCCTTGAGGAGTTCGTAAAAAACCTTGAAGAAGCGGTTTTTCATTTCCACAAAATGGACGGGCAGCCGAATGGTACGCGTCTTGACGTAAATACCCCGAATGATGCTCTGCCTCACCCAGTGGGTGGCGTAGGTGCTGAAGCGCGTTCCCCGGGTATGGTCGAAGCGGCCCACGGCGGTGAGCAGACCCAGGTTGCCTTCCTGAATCAGGTCATCGAAACTCATGCCCCGGCCGCGGTAGCGTCTGGCGATGCTGAGGACCAGCCGCAGATTGGCTTTGATCATTTCCTGCTTGGCGTTATTGATGGTCGCCGTGATCGTTGCGGCCTCTCTGAGCATCGCCGAGTAGAGGGGGTGCTCCGGGTGCTCGTGAACCAGCCGCTCGAGCGTAACTCGGATAAGCCTGAGCGCCTTATCCCGCACCCCGGGGAAGGCCTTCTCGCGGCTCAGCAGGCGCCGAATTTTCTCGTTCAACCGCTCGATCAGGGCGTCCTCGGGGGCGTGCCTCGCGACCAGCTCCGTGAGACGATTCTGACCCTCCCGCAGCGTGGTGGCGAGTTCCAGCTCGCGCTCCCTGGTGAGGAGCGGATACTGAGCGACTTCTTTAAGGTAACAGGCCACGGGATCTCTCTCGAAACTGTCGAAGGCCGGCTGGCCGAAGATCTGTCTTCGCTCTTGTCGATCATCCAGATCTGCAGACTCCTGCTCGCTCCTCTCCGCTGCCGGGCATTCCCGGACAATCCTGCCGACGGAGAGTTCCGTAGCGAACATATCTTCCAGCCCGGGTTCACCGAGAAAGCTGCAAACTTCCCGTTCGACCCGACGAAGTCCGGCGGTGTCGAGGGTGATGGTCTTAGGGGTTGCATCCATTTTCATCCTGATCCTCCTGTACCGACATGTCCTGAGCCAACGGTGACGAGGGTAGGCGGGCAACATTAAGGATCGATTAGCGGTGCATTAGAAAACTCTCATGGATGCTTTTCCGTGAAATCTTCCATCCCTGCCGGCCGGGTTTTGGTTTCCGCTTGCCGAATGAGCAAAAGAGCGGTAGTAGTCAGAGGCAAGTTCAAAGCGAAGACTCCCCACCCTGGTGACAGAGGCGTTAAGGATGAAAGGTCTGGAGCTGGAAAGCCTGCTGGCTGATAAACGAAACCTGGAACAAATCCTCGATAACCTGATGGAAGGGATCATTGCTCATGACAAAAGCCGACGGATCCTTTTTCAACCGGGCGGCCGAGACGATCACCGGTTTTCGAAAAAGAGGACGTGGTTGGCAAAGACTGTCACGAGGTGCTTGGAGGGCCATTTTGCGGCAGTCGCTGTTCGTTCTGTGGGGAAGCTCCTGCCACCCTCACTCACCTCAGCTATCCCTTGAACATCCTCACGAGAAGCGGTGAACCCCGTCGGTTGGAAATGTCGGTTACCGGCATGACGGACGAGAAGGGGTGCTTTGTGGGGGTGCTTGCGGCATTCCGCGATCTGACGGATCTTATCGGCCTGAAAACCCGCCTGGGAGAGCTCACCAGCTTTGCCGGCATCATTGGCCGCGATCAGAAGATGCTCAATATCTTCGAGCAGATCCGGGATCTGGCGACCAATGACTTTCCCGTGCACATCCACGGTGAAACAGGAACCGGCAAGGAACTGGTCGCGGCTGCCATTCACCAGGAAAGTCATCGCAGCGGCGGCCCGTTTGTTCCCGTCAACTGCGGGGCACTCCCGGACGGACTGCTGGAAAGCGAGCTGTTCGGCCACGTAAAGGGGGCCTTCTCGGGGGCGATTCGGGATAAGAAGGGCCGGTTCGAGCTGGCCCATGGGGGGCACGATCTTTCTCGATGAAGTGTCGGAGCTCCCTCGGCCCATGCAGGTGAAGCTGCTCCGAGTGCTCCAGGAAGGGACCTTCGAACGGGTCGGGGGAGAACGTACCGTTGCCGTCGACGTGCGGGTTATCAGCGCCACCAACCGCGAGCTCAAGCGGGAAATGGAAAAACAGACCTTCCGGGAAGACCTCTACTACCGTCTCAATGTGTTTCCCATCCGCCTGCCGCCCTTGCGTGAGCGCAAGAATGATATCCCGTTGCTCGCCGCTCATTTTCTGGGCGAGGCCGCGGAGCGGGGCCAGAAATCGCGAGGATTTTCCAAGGAAGCCCTGGGCGCACTGATGGACTACTCCTGGCCTGGCAATGTCAGGGAGCTCCGCAATGCCGTTCACTTTTCCCTGGTTACCGCCAGGGGGGAGTGATCTACCCTGACAATCTGCCTCTTGAGTTGCGCCAGGAAGCCTGTTCGGGAGTGAAGCCGGGTCCCTCGAAGAAACTCGAGGCCGGGGCGGTCGCCGTGGCCCTGCAGCAAGCCGGCGGCAACAAGTCCAAAGCGGCAAAACTCCTGGGTGTTGGTCGTGCCACCCTCTATCGCTTTCTTGCGGAAAGGCACGCTGTTTCATAATACAATAGTGTCTCAGATTGCTATCCGAGACAGCTCTTGCTGCTCTCTGTCGCTCCCTCTTCGGGTGAAATCCTGAATCTCGGCCGGAGCCTCGGCAGGGCTCTGCATTGCGAACTGTTTCATATCTGTCTCATCCAATCGTTCCCTATGGCCTGCGGTAATTTCGCCTGGCGACGGCAAGGAATTGCGGCGGTGCCGCCAAGACTGGGGTTTTGAGGAGGTGGCCCGATTGGATGGAGCTTGGTATGGACTTTGCCATGGGATAGGGTCGAGATCAGAGCGTAGGGATATTTCTCCCGGAGTGAGGAGCATGACCAGGCCATGTAACGATAAGATATGCCAGACCTCGAGCTGGTGGCGCGGATGATGGAGATTGCCGATGAGGGCGATCTGGTGCGCGAGGATAATGGCTGTGGGGTCTTGTATGGCGTCCTCAGGGATTCGGCCTTCAAGATCAAAAAACTGGCTGAAGCAGAGCGGGAAGCCCACCGGAAAAAAGGCTGGTGGCAGGATTGACTCAGCGGGAAACAGATCTCATTGAAATCTGAACCAAACCTTAACGAAAAGGAGAGCACCATGACGAGAACGGAACAGAATCTGATGGATGCGTTCGCCGGGGAATCGCAGGCTAACCGGAAGTATCTGGCCTATGCCAAACAGGCGGACAAAGAGGGTTTGGCCCAAGTTGCCAAGCTTTTCAGAGCAGCCGCCGATGCCGAAACCATTCATGCTCACGCCCATCTGCGCGCCCTCGGGAAGATCAAGGACACTGCTGAAAACCTGAAGGACGCGATTGCCGGGGAGACCTACGAATTCAAGCAAATGTACCCCGCTATGATCGAGGCGGCTCAGGAGGAAGCGCAACAAGCCCGGCGAGCGCACCCTCAGCTATGCCAATGAGGTGGAGAAGTACCACGCGGTTCTCTATCAGAAGGCCCTGGAGAAGATGGGAAGCCTCGAACCGGTCGATTACTATATATGCTCAGTCTGTGGCTATACCTGTGAAAAGGAACCGCCGGGAACGTGTCCGGTCTGTAGCTCGAATGCCAGGGTATTCTACAAGGTTGACTGAGAGGAGGCCAAAATGGCGAAGGCACTGGTAGTCTATGCGACCAGGACCAGGCAGACGCAGAAGATTGGCGAGCTGATCGCTGAAGGCATGCGCATGGACGGTCTGGAGGTGACGGTAGCAAACGTCAACGAAATTGAGAAGAAGGGGATCAAACTGGACGACTACGATGTCCTGGTCCTCGGTTCAGCCACCTATCACGGCGAGATGCTCCAGGGCATGAAAACCTTTCTTTTCACCCTGGAAAAGGCCAATACTGCAGGCAAAGTCGGGGGAGCATTCGGAGCCTTTGGCTGGAGCGGCGAGGCGCCGGGTCGCATTTTCAGCACCATGCAGAATGTCTTTCAGATGAAGATGGTCAGCGGGCCTTTGCAGCTGAAGTCGGCGGCCCTGGGAGGCGGAGCCAAGATGGCCCAGGATTATGGCCGGCAAATTGCCAAAATGGTTTCGTCAGATTAATTATAGGGACATTAAGGTGATTTGCCCTCGCGGTGGGAAGCACTTTCCGGCGGTGGAGGGGGAACCACCCTGTCACAATGTCCGAGTTGGATCCCTGACAAGAACAACAGAACAAGGAGATTATCATGGCAGAAAGACTGGAAGTTTACAAATGTGACGCTTGTGGCAACATCGTCGAGGTTCTTCATGGGGGTGCGGGAGAACTGGTCTGTTGCGGGCAACCCATGAAGCTGTTCAAGGAAAACACCGTTGATGCCGCCAAGGAAAAGCACGTACCGGTGGTCGAAAAGACCGACCGCGGGGTGAAGGTCAGGGTCGGCAGTGTTGCCCATCCCATGGAAGAGAAGCACTACATCGAGTGGGTTGAAGTCATTGCGGGAGGGCAGGTCTACCGGCAGTTCCTGAAGCCGGGTGATGCCCCCGAAGCGCTTTTCTGCATCGATGCCTGGCCGGTAACCGCGAGGAGTACTGCAACCTGCACGGGCTCTGGAAAGCCTGATCCAACCGTCCCCGCGGAAAGGGGTCGAGGAGCATGGTCAGTGATGACTTGGATTGAATGAAACGCAGCCTAATTCGGGCATTCAGGTGGGTTCGGCGCCAACCGCTGTGCCGCACCCGCCTTTTTGTTTGCCTGGTTCAGTAAGAGGCAGCACAGGGGGAATCCGATGGACGTTCTCTGGCTCTCGCGGCTGCAGTTTGCGGCGGCAACGTTTTTTCACTTCCTCTTTGTCCCCCTCACCCTGGGGCTTTCCATCCTGATTGCCATCATGGAGACGATCTATGTCAGGACGGGAGACGAAGACTATAAGAGAATGGCGAAATTCTGGGGAAAACTCTTTCTCATAAATTTTGCCATCGGGGTGGTGACCGGTATCACCCTCGAGTTCCAGTTCGGTACCAATTGGTCTCGTTATTCGCGATACGTGGGTGATATTTTTGGGTCGCTCCTGGCCATTGAAGCTTCTTTGGCCTTTTTTCTTGAATCCACCTTCATTGCCGTCTGGGCGCTCGGTTGGAACAAGCTTTCCGCCAAGGCTCATGCGGTCACAATCTGGCTGGTAGCGGCGGCCGGCAGCCTGTCCGCGGTGTGGATCCTCATTGCCAACGCCTGGATGCAGCATCCGGTCGGCTATGTCATCCGCAATGGACGGGCGGAACTGAACGATTTCTTCGCCGTCATCACCCAGTCGGCGGCAGTGCACCAGATCATCCACACGTTGAGCGGGGCTTACGTTCTGGCCGGGTTCTTCGTTATGGGGATCAGTGCCTACCATCTCCTGCGTAAACAGGAAACGGTCCTCTTCACCAAATCCTTTCGAATGGGCCTGTTCTTTGCCCTCATCTTCGCCGTGCTGGCCGTCGGTCAGGGCCATGCCAACGGCGCCAAGGTAGCAGCCATTCAACCGGCGAAACTGGCGGCCATGGAGTCGCTCGGGGGAGACGACGAAGAGCGCGCCGCAATATCTGCTGGTCATTCCGGATGAAAAGAATGAACGAAATGTTCTGGAATTTGGCGCTATGCCGGGAGCTTTGAGCCTGCTGGCCTATCATGATTCGGAAGCCACCGTCCAGGGAATAAAAGACTTTCCCCCGGATGAGCGGCCGCCCGTCATGGTTCCTTTCATTGCGTTCCGGATCATGGTCGGGCTCGGCTTTCTCTTTCTGGCCCTGACCGTCTACGGCTGGTTCCGGCGCAACGACCTCGAAGGCAATCCGGGTTTCCTCAAAGTCATGCTGTTTGCCCTGCCCCTGCCCTATATTGCCAACGAAGCGGGCTGGATGCTCGCAGAAGTCGGGCGTCAGCCATGGGTGGTCTACGGTGTGATGAAGACCGCAGAGGCGGTTTCGCCCATCAGTGGTGCCCAGGTCATGACCTCGCTGGCTGCTTTTGTGCTGGTGTATTCCCTGCTCGGCGCCGTGGCCTTTTATCTCATGGTCACCTATGCCCGCAAAGGGCCTGAGCCAGTGCCGGTAGCTGCAGCAATGGGAGGGACTGAAAATGCTTGAGTCGATCTGGTTCATTCTGTGGGGAGTCCTGTGGGCGGTCTATTTCATGCTCGATGGGTTTGATCTGGGCATGGGCACGCTCATGCCGTTTCTGGCGAAGAACGAGACCGAGAAGCAAATGTTCTATCAGGCCATGGGACCGTTCTGGGACGGCAACGAGGTCTGGCTGATTACCGCCGGAGGCGTTACCTTGCGGCCTTCCCAACCACCTATGCGGTGATGTTCAGCGGGCTCTACTCGGCCCTCATGCTCATCCTCTTCGCCCTCATCTTCCGGGGGGTGGCGCTGGAATACCGCAACAAGGTCCAGCACCCTACCTGGAAGAAGGTCTGGGATTATTGCCTGGTGGGCGGGAGTTTTCTGCCGGCACTGTTGCTCGGAGTGGCTTTTGCCAATATTTTTCAAGGAATCCCCATCGATGCGGAAGGGATCTTTCAAGGATCCCTGGTGACGCTTCTGAATCCTTACGGACTTTTTGGCGGCGTCTTGTTCGTGGCGATGTTTCTGCTCCACGGCTGTCTCTGGCTCATGGTGAAAACCGAGGGCAGCGTGCACGACAAGGCCGCCGCGGTTGCCCCCGGCCTGTGGACGGCCCTGGCGGTCATCGCGGTAGGCTTTCTCGTGGCCACCTGGTATGCCACCCGGCTCTATGACAACTACCTCCAGAACCCTCTGATGTATGTTGTTCCCATCATTCTGATTCCCGTGATCGTCGTGGCGGCGCTGGTGATGATCCGGGTCTACCTGGGAAAGGGGCAGTGGTGGCGCGCCTGGTTCGCCTCGAGTGCGCTCATTGTCGGGGTGACCCTCTTCGGAGTGGCGGGCCTCTACCCGAATCTCCTGCCGTCCAGTCTCAACCCGGCTTTCAGCATGACCATTTACAATTCAGCGTCGAGCCAGCTGACCTTAAAGATCATGCTCGGCGTAGCTCTGACCTGTATCCCGGTGGTCATTGCCTACCAGGCATGGGTCTATAATCTATTCAAAGACCCGGTGAAGGAAGCGGAAGTCGAAGAGGCGTATTATTAGAGCGAACCGCAGCATATCGAACTGCCGAATAACGAACCGCAGAACCGTTGGTAATGAAGGGGTGACCAGGCGAACCGCCTGAGATTTCCGTGTTAGACCTGCTGCGGCTGGAGCTTCGATATTCTGCGGTTCTTCCTTCGCTCTTGAACTCCTCGTCAGGCCGACCGTCGACCTGAGCGACCCTTTTAGCGCACTTTGCGCAGGAGGGGGATGAAGTCTTCTTCGGTGGTGCCATCGTCACCGATCTCGTCGTCATGCTCAGCCAGGATGGAGGTCCATTCGGGAACCGGTCCTCTGGCCCGGCGGGCCATGGCTGTCCGTCCGGTTCACGACCGAGCGGCCCGATCCCATACGCCGTCCGCCCATCCGCTAACCCGGACCGTGCTCGTTATCCCATTTTCCTGCAGGTCTTTCAGGCAATAAGGCGGGCGATATCCTGATATGTCACGAGCACGGTGAGTATGAGGAACAGCATGAGGCCAACGGTGGTTGCCGCCTGGTATACTCTCGGGTGCAATGGTCGCCGCCGGATGGCTTCCAGGGACAGCATTGCCAAATGGCCGCCGTCAAGGGCCGGCAGAGGAAGAAGATTCATGATGCCGAGGCTCATGCTCAGCACTCCCGTAAAGTAGCAGAGGCTCAACACGCCTTTGCCGGCTGCTTCGCCTGCCATGACCGCAATCCCTACCGGCCCGGAGACTCCTTCCATGGCAGCATGACCGGAGAACGCCTGCATGAGGAACAGGAGTGTTCCTGACAGGATCTCCCAGACTGTTTTGGCGCTCAGCACCAGGGCACTCGCAGGATCGAGCTGCTTCCCGACAACCAGGACTGCGGCGAATACGGCAAAAGCGAAGACCATGTTGAACAGGGAACCGGCAGCGAGAATGAGTGCTCTCCTGTAATAAGATACGCCAAACAGCTCCGTATCATCTTCGCCGTCGTCCTGAGAGAAACTCACGAAGCCGCCGAGGGGGAGAAGTCTTACGGTGAATACCGTTTCCTTGTGGCGGAACAGGGTGAATAAGCGTGGGCTGAAAGGGAAGCCGATTGAGAATTCATAAACCTTTACCCCGAACCTGCGGGCAGCCAGAAAGTGACCGAACTCATGGACAAGCACGACCAAAGTGAACACTACTGCGAACGCCAGCAAAGCAACCATCCTTGTCAATTCCTCCATCTACGTCATAACAGACAGGCAATGCCGCTCTCGGGCGGCGGAGCCGATACCCCGAGCCGCGGCGCGGTCGGCAATAGCTGGCGGGCTATTGGAGCAGAAAGCCCGCCATCTTTCCCTCTTTGAGAGCCAGCCGGGCAAGTGTATCGTCCCCGCCGTCCTTGTAGGTCAGCTTCCACAGCATGACCTGACAGCCCTGCTGTTTCAGCTCTCCCAGGTACGTGGCATCATATCCCTTTTTCATGCGGGGTGCCATTTGCGAATTCACCCCTGCCAGCATCTGCCTGGTCAGTCCCGCCTTCACCTCGGGAGTTCCTTCGGCGACGAAGCTATCATAGTCGTTGGTCATCACGGCATCGAGCATTTTGTCCAGGAGCGGGCGCGCGGTCTCCTCAGCACCGGCTGCCAGGCAGAGCGCTGCCGAGACCATCCAACACCCGCACACAACTACTGTCATCCACCGCTTCGCATTCATCACACGCTCTCCTTTCTCTATCTCGTTGCCACCAAGAGGGTGCAAAAAACTCGAATCAAGGCCCATGCAGTGAATCTCGCACGAACCCCGAATCGTCATTCCGGCGTGCTCCGGCCGGAATCGATGGCTTCTACGATCACCCTGGATCCCGGCGTAGAACTTGCCGGGGTGACGTACTGAGCGACTTTTCTTGACACCCTTTCCGGCGATCCGGTCAACCACCGCCACTTGCCTTGCCCTGTTGATAGTAAACTCAGCCGCCATGGTGTTCGGCTTATCGTTCAGGACACATACCGCCACGCTCATCCTGTTGCGGGTCAGAGGCCTTGCCGAGGCGGCGGCATCTTCCCGATCGGCGTCTGTGGGGGCGAATTGAACTCAAGCTCAACTCTCACATTACATAACGTTTCACCACGTTGTCTTCTGTTCTCGGGGTGCCAGATACTTCTGCAGGTGTGCCAACCACACGGATCAGGCGCGGTTGTAAGCTGACGCCTGCATCTGCCGTGTCAGGATCCCTCTCTTGTCAGTCGCTTCCTTGCCTTCCAGAAGTCCAGGTGCTGCCCCTCGCCCACGTCTATCGAGAACTCTTCCAGCATCTCGTAGCCGAGTCCCTCATAGAAACCTCTCGACGGCAACGAAACGCTCAGTTCGGGCTCCTCGCAGCCTCGTGCCTTTCCCCTGTTCTCCAACTGGCGCATGAGAGTTCCACCGTGCCCACGGCGTTGGAACTCAGGGTGAACGAAAACGCCGAAGATATCGGTACCGACGATGGCTCCAGTCGCAATCACCTCACCATCCTGCTCAACAACGAGCATCTCTCCGTTCCGATGTCGTTCCATGATCTTCTCTTCGCCATGGAAGCTCTTGAAAAACTGCACGGCACGAGGAGGGTATACCCCCGAATAGCAGATCTCAATGGTCTGCTGAATCAGCCGCTGCACGGGAACCAGGTCGGACTTGCGGAACTCGCGAATTCTGGCATCGGGATGTCTGCTCATTCTGGAATCCTGATCGCGGCGCTGAGCTGCGGAACGCACGACAAGCCGCAGGCTGGGCGGCCACCCGAGCCGTCACTTGATGAAAACACTTGGCCGACCCCCATCCGAACTGACTCACAGTTGCTGGCAACACCGGGATGATTCGTTGCTCAGCGACCCTTCGCTCGGGCTCAGAAGGTTCCTTTTGACAGCGAGATTATGAGGATAAGCCCTTGAAAAGCCTCTTCCGGGACTGATTGCTCAATACATTCAATATGTTCACTTGGTCCGACCCCTGGTGCCTGGTGCCTAGTGTACAGAACGGCGCCGCCCCACAAAGAATTCGTAGGCGTAGTAGTCCGAGTATCTGCGGTGCATTTCGGGCTCCCGTGCGAGGTGGTCGAGCGCGAGAAGCGCCTCGGCATCATTGCCATACTTCCGGCGTAATTCCATGATGCGATGTTCCATCGGCGAATAGAAGTCGTCCCACCATGCCGCATCCGGCACCGTGAAGCGCCCCGTAAACTCAAAGTCGGCGAGTCGGACGGCTGCCTCCACGTCAGTCGCCGTGCCCATGGCTGGGTAGTCCAGGTCGAAGCTTGCCTTGACCTCCGGGGGCGGGTTTTCCTTGCGCCAGACCGCATCGGTGAAAGCAAGATAACCGCCGGGGCGCAGTAATCCATGGCAGATGCGCAGGGCGCTCCCGATTCCGATATTGTAGAGCGCGCCTTCGGACCAGACCAGGTCGTAGCTTTCCGGCGGCAGTTCCAGATGAGCCATGTCACCAACCTGTGCCTGGACTCGTTGCGAAAGACCTCGGGTGGCGAGCGTTGCCCTCAGCCGCTCAATGCTGGGGGCATGGCTATCGACGGCCACGATGGAACCAGTCGTCAGGTCGGCGAGATGCAGCGTTTGCCCGCCGACTCCACAGCCCAGATCGACAATCATAGGTTTACGGGGAAGTCCCGTGCAAAGACGGAGAGCTTTTACGGCACAATCGCGATTGCCCGGCCCCTGCCTGGGCAAGTTCTCAAACACCTCAAAAAATATCTTCCAGAAATGGGGACTGTGCTCGTTCATGGGTGCTCCGTGTATCCATCTGGCCGAACGCCAAGCTGAGTCGCCATCAACCGCTCGCGGCAGTACTCACGAATCTAACGGCGGGGCTAGGTCGCGCCCCGCGATACACTACGGGGCTTGAACTCCTGGAGCCTGACTTTGCATCGCCCACGGATTGCGGCGTCTGCTGGAGTCTGTGGTTAGCGCCCCTTGAGAATTCTCTCGTACTCGTCATGTGTGCCCACCCAAACCCATGTGAAATCCCCACCGTCCTCGACAGCCAACGCTCTATAGGCCTGATCCACTCTTGCTGACCATAGTTCACCGATCTTCTTGAACTGCAAGGAAGGATGGCTTGGATTCTCCTTCAGGAGTTTGAATTTCTTGTCAGCGACTTTCCGGATCTCGCCAGGCAGACCCATGATAGCAGCGCCAGAAGCGGTCCGTCGTTCTGTGCTTCACAGGTTCCTCAGCTTGTTTTCCTTCTTGGCATCAAGCGCTTCTTTGAGCAGGAAGTCGAGTTTGCCTGTTTTCGCATCCTCAATGATCTGCCTATCCCACCTTTCCCAGTCTCTCTCCAAGAACCAATGACGAAACTGACGGTACTCATCATCTGGTAAACTGGCAATCGTCTTTTCCAGTTCATCTAAGCCGGCCATTCTCTCCACCTCTTTGGTTCGTCGGGTATTATGTTAATACTTACTTCGATGACAAGGATAACCTGTTGAGGATTAGTTTGCTATGAGCTTTCGGAGTCTCACCACCAACCCCGAAAGTGTTCTCACGTGGGCACTTGGCACAGCGCCAGCAAGTAATTCTGCAGTTTCTGTTCATCTTGACGACTTGGGGAGGTGTTCGAGAAAGCCCCACAACGGATGTCAGGTCCAATGGGGGTCAGGTGTTGTCTCGACTTCCCACATCACTGTGTTTTTTCAATATCTTAAGCTCTTACTTCATACAAGGATTTTCTCAACGCCGGAACCACCGTTTTCAGGATATCACGAGAATAAAGAATTATCCCGCAAACTGGAGAGCTCCGGATACCAACCATCCCTTCTGCCCGGTCGGCACAAGTCGAAGTCGCTTTTCTGAAGATGGCGGTTTCGAATGAGGTTCATCGCGTCAAACCGATTCACTTCAGCTCCTTCGTGTTCTTCGGTGCTGATGATCCTCCCTTGGCATGACCGCTGACCGCAGAAGGATCGGCCTGGCAGGGGGAGCCGAAGGTCGGGTTGGTCAGGGCAAGGAGGATGTCTTCGCCCATGATCCAGAGGAGACGGGTGCGGGCGATGAGGTATTCAGTTCGGGCACGGGCAAGATTGGTGCGGGCGGTGAGGAGATTGGATTCGGCGTCGTCCACTTCCAGGCGGGTTTTTACGCCGTGCCGATAGCCGGTCTCGGCCATCTCGAGGAGCCGCTCCGCCTGCGTGGTGACCGCTTCCAGCCCCTTGACGATATGCACCGCTTCATCCACCCGGTTGAGGGCGTTGCGCGCATCGAGGGCAATCCGGTCGAGCAGCTGCTTCATCTCGAGTTCCGTCGTGGCGAGGCGGCTTTTGGCCTGCATGACCTTGCCCTTGGTGAGGAACCCGTCGAAAATCGGAAAGGAGAGATAGATGCCCGCATCAAAACGATAGCCGGGATAATCCTGATTGAAGCTGTCGTCGCGGCTCCAGCCGGCGTTGCCCTTGAAGTCCAGGCGGGGTTTGTTGCCCGCTTGGGCGACGGTGACCAGCTCCTTGAACACCCCGACCCGGCTTTCATAGTAGGCCACCTCGGGCCGGTTGGCCTTGGCGCGTTCGAGAATGTGGTCGAGCGGTTCCGGAGGGGTCGGCTGGCAGTTGAGGCTGCCGCTCGCGTCGAAATCCCCTTCGATGCCCATGTAGTAGCGCAGGCGGTCCTTGGCCAGGCGGATGTCGTTTACCGCCTGGATGAGCGCGGGTTCGGCATTGGTCAAGGCCACCCGCCCGGCCAGGACATCGTAGTCGGTGGCCACCTCCAGCTGGTATCGCCGTTCGCTTTCGTCGAGATGGCGACGCTTTTGGGCCACATTATCGCGAGCCGCTTTCTCCAGTTCCAACGCGAGCAGCAGAGTGTAGAAGCTCGTTGAGGCCTCCCTCAGCGCCAGTTGCTTGGCCTCCCGATACTGCTCTTCCGCGGATACCTTGTCGTAGGTAGCCGCCTTGATGGCCGCGCTGATCTGGCCCCACGTGAAAAGGGCCTGGGTCAGGCCCAGGTTGCCGCCGTAGCTGTTGTAGTCGGGCGGCACGCCGAAGATTTCCATTGCCTCGTCCCTGACCCGGGCCGCCCTGGCCTCCGCTTTGAGCTGCGGCAGGGCCGCTGCCCGCTCCTCGAGATAGCGGCCTTCGGACATGTTTTTCCCCTCGCCGGCGATGAGTACTTCCCGACTGTAGGCCAGGGTCTTTTCGAGGCAGTCATTCAGTGTGATCACGTCCTCGGCGGCAGCGGGAACGGCAGTTGCCAGGATTAGTGCGGCCAGGACGATCATCACTTTCAGCCGTCGGCGGAACCACTCTTCAAGATCGTCCAGCACCGTGAACACCACCGGTACCACGATGAGGGTCAGGAGCGTCGAGGTGACCAGGCCGCCGATCACGGCGCGGGCCATGGGGGCGCGCATTTCGGCCCCGGGGCCGAGGGCGAGCGCCAGGGGCAGCATGCCGAAAACCATCGCCAGGGTGGTCATGATGATGGGACGGAGCCGCGTTCTTCCCGCCTGAATCAAGGCCGATCGGCGGTCAAGCCCGCTTTTCCCGAGCACCTTGGCGTAATCGACCAGCAGGATGGCGTTCTTGGTCACCAGCCCCATCAGCATGATGAGGCCGATCAACGACATGATGTTCAGAGTATCGCCTGTGAAGAAAAGCACGCCGATGACGCCGACCAGCGACAGCGGCAGGGAGATCATGATGGCCAGCGGGGCGATGAAGCTCTCGAACTGCGCGGCCAGGATGAGATAGATCAGGATTACGGCCAGGGCGAGGGCTTCGAAGATGTAGCGGAAGGTCTCGGCCATGTCTTCCGCTTCGCCGCTCCAGGAAATGGTGAAGCCGGGCGGCAGCATCACGGTCTTCACCCGTTCGACGATGGCCTCGATGGCATCGCCCAGGGCCACGCCGACGTTGTTGGCCGAAAGCGTCACCTGGCGGCGCAAATCCAGCCGTTGAATGCGGGCCGGCGAGACATCCAGGCGAAATTTGGCAATGTCTCCCACCGGGACCAGCAGCCGGCGGCCGTCGGGTTGCACGGCAAGGAGGTTGAGGCGGCCGAGCTGGGCGGGGTCGCGCCGGTAGGCCTCGGGCAGCCGCACCCTGACGTCGTAGGCATCGCCGTCCAGGTCTTCATAGGTGGAGGCATCCAGTCCGCCCACCAGGGGACTGAGGGTATCCACCACCTGCGCCGTGGACATCCCGACGTTCACCGCCCGAGCCCGATCCACGAGCAGGCGCACTTCGGTCTTCTCCTGGTCGAGGCTCGACGAGACATCCACCACTCCCGGGGTTTCGGTCATCAGTTTCTTGAGCTCCTGCGAAATGGCATTCAGCAGTTCCAGATCGTCGCCCTTGAGGTTCATATTGATGGGAGCAGCGGACTGGAGGCTGTCCGCAACGAGAATGCTCGGGACAATGCCCGGAATCCTGGCGATCCCCTCCCTGGCCATGGCCTCCAACTCTTCCTGCGTGTGCCGCCGCTCGTGCTTTTCCTTCAGCTTGACGTAAACGCCCCCTTCCCGCACCGTTCCGGTCGTGCCGGCGCCCACGGTGGCGTAGGTCAGGTGGAGGCCGGGGAGGCTGTGGAGCACCTTCAGGATGGCCTGCAGCCGCCCGCGGCTTTCTTCCAGGCCGGCATCAGGAGAGGCCGTGAAATTGACCTGGAATTCGGCACGGTCATAGGTGGGGAAGAAGGAGCTGCCGAGATAGGGGGCCAGGTAGAGGGCGCCAACAAAGCTTGCGAGACCCGCCGCGAGGACGGTCTTGCGGTGCTCCAGGGCCCAGCCGATGAGATGCTGGTAACGCTCGGCGAGCCGCTCGAAGAGGCGGTTGAAGCGCACCAGCAGCCGGAAGATCAACCCGCGTCCCTTCCGCGCGCCACCGTGCTCACCTTCCACGTCCGGGTCCACCCAGCGCGAGGAGAGCATCGGGTCGAGGGTGAAGGAAACCAGCAGTGAAACCAGGACGGCGAAGGCCACCGTGATGCCGAACTGGTAGAAGAACCGGCCAACGATCCCCTTCATGAACGCCACCGGCACAAACACCGCCACGATGGTGAAGGTCGTCGCCATGACCGCCAGGCCGATTTCCGCCGTGCCTTCGAGCGAAGCCCGCCGGTGGTCCTTGCCCTGCTGCAGATGGCGGACGATGTTCTCCCGCACCACGATGGCGTCGTCGATGAGGAGGCCGATGGCCAGCGAAAGGCCCATCAGGGTCATGACATTGAGCGTGAAGCCCAGCGCCATGATGATGATGAACGAGCTGATGACGCTGATGGGCAGGGTGAGGCCGGTGATGACGGTGGAGCGCCATGAATTGAGAAAGCAAAAGACGATGAAAATCGTCAGCAAACCGCCCAGGATGAGCGTCATCTGCACATCTTCCACGGATTCCCGAATGAAATTGGATTCGTCCCGTACGACTTGAATGCGCACGCCGGCGGGCAATTCCGCCGTGAGATCCGCCGCCACCCGCTTCACCCGATCGGCCACGGCCACGGTGTTGGCCCCGGACTGCTTCAGCACGTTCAAGGCCACCGCCGGTTCGCCGTCCACCAGGGCCAGAGTGCGCTGTTCTTCGACGCCGTCTTGGATGCGGGCAAAATCCTTCAGGCGGATGGGACGCCCCTCGCGCCAGGCGACCACCATCTCGGGATACTCCCAGACTTCCTTCGGCTTGCCCGAAATCCGCACCGGCATCTCATAGCCCTGGTCGTTCAAGCGCCCGAGCGGGGTGTCCACATTTTCTTCGTGCAGGCCCGAGATGATCTCGTTTAGGCCGAGACCGAGCGCGTCGAGGTGCACGGGATCGAGCCAGACATTGACTTCCCGTTTGGCGTTCCCCACCAGGTCCACCCGGCCCACCCCGGAAATGTTCTCGATCCGCCGCTTGATTCGCTTGTCGACCAGGGTGGTGAGGTCTCTGGCGTCGAGGACGTCGGAGCGCACTGCCAGTGAAATGACCGGCGCCGCCGAGAAATCGAGCTTCTGGATGACCGATTCCTCGGATTCCTTGGGAAGGTCTCCCCGGATGGCGCTGACTTTGGCGCGGGTTTCCTGAGCCGCGTCGTTGATCCTCGTTTCCAGCGTGAATTCCACGGCGATGCTGGAGAGACCTTCCTGGGAAGTCGAAGAAATGTGCTTGATCC
>JAXGXP010000001.1:0-1377278 GCA_040772705.1 Syntrophobacteraceae bacterium | reverse complement strand
GCTCGGAAAGGGGAGGCAGATCGATTTCCATTTCCCCGAGTTGATTTGCGCTCAGTCTCGGCAGATTGATGCCCTTTGAATGCATGTTTGCGTATTCGACGGTCTCCTCCCTCGACAGAAACCGCAGCAAGAACCCACTGTCTATTGCCGGTGACGGTGCAAAAACCAGTATGTCTGTCGAGCAGACCCCATCAACCTCTGGTTGACAGACTTTGTTCAGGTAAGGCCTGAGCTTGCCATACAGAACGTCGCCGGAATAGAAGATCGACTTTGTGCTCTTTACCTCTTTACTTGACCCATAATTGACAATGCGATTCGTCCCTGACTCAATGTGTTCCAAACTGAGATAAGGTTTGGCATCCGTCCCACGAGGCTCTATTTTCTCATTCCGAAGATGAGTGACCTCTTTCAACCTCATTTTGGCCCACCCCGCAGGCAAATTCTTCTGCTCCGCAGCCATCAGACCTGCTCCTCCGCCGCTGAGCGTGCAGCCCCCTTCGGCAATTCCATAGCTTCCAGCAGCCGTTCAATCTGGGCGGGTTCGGGGAGTTTGCCTTTTAAGGCGGCCGGCAGGCGGCGGACGATGCGGTATGCGGCAACGCCGATGGGTTTGCGGCTGTCGCGGAGGGCGTACTCGACCACGGCGCGGTTCTTGGCGCGGCAGAGGATCATGCCGATGGACGGGTTTTCATCCGGGAGCCGTACCCGGTCATCCAGGGCGGCCAGGTAGAACTGCATCTTCCCAACGTATTCGGGCTTGAATTCGCCGATTTTGAGCTCAACCGCCACCAAACACTTGAGAATGCGATGGTAGAGCAGCAGATCGATGAAGAACTCGTCCCCGTCGATCTCAAGGCGGTACTGGCTGCCCATGAAGGCAAACATCCCGCCCATCTCGCGGAGGAAACGCTCGATCCTGGCGATGATGGCGCGTTCCAGTTCCCGTTCGCTGTGCTCCTCACCGAGCTCCAGGAAATCGAAGGTGTATTCGTCGCGGACCGCCAGTTTGGCCTGATGGCGCAGCGATTCGGGTAAGGTCCGTTCGAAATTGGTCTGGCCCAGCAGAGTTTTTTCGTAGGTCTGGTCTTCAATCCGCAGGGCCAGTACGTTTTTGGTCCAGCCGAATTTGCGGGTCATGCGGAGATAGAATTCACGCTGTTTCGCATCATGGCATTTCTCCATAACCATGATGTTGTGGCTCCACCCGATTTCTCGCACCAATGGTGCGAGTTTTTCCGCTTCGGCATAGGTCAAATAGAAGCTCCGCATGCGCCACAGATTAGATGCCGAGAAACCGCCAATACCCGGGAATTCCTTTTGAAGATCGGCGGCGAGCCGTTCCACCACCGACCGGCCCCAGCCGTAATCCTGCTGACGGGCAACAATGACCCGGCCGATGTCCCAGTAGAGGGTGATGAGCTCCCGGTTAACCGCTTTCAGCGCCTCGTAGTGGGCCGCTCGCACACGGGTCTTGATTTCGTCGAGGGTACGGGAATAGTCGGCTGGGATGGAATTGCCTCTTGTCGCCATGGCTCAGTTGTTCTCCCCGAGGAGTCGTGCCAACTCCTGCATCTCCTGAGTGGCGATGCCAAGCTGGGCGAGAATCTCATCGGCAAGGTCGGCCGGTTCGGCCAGCTCATCGCCCCGGCGGATGCTGTCGTCCTGCAGCCAGGAGATATCGAGCGAGTCGTTGCGCTTGGCGATCTGCTCACGGGTGAAGCAGCGAAAGCGCCCGGCATCCCCCTGGTCCTCGCGTTTGGCCCGACCGTAAGGGTCGTTGCCGAAAGCGGTGATGAACTCCCGGAAGTTATCGAGAGCAAGAGGGTTGCGCTTGCCGAAGCTCGGCATGTTGGTGCGCAGATCGTAGACCCAGACGGTTTGAGTGTTGCCCTTGTCCTTCTTGCCGCGGGTAAAGAAAAGCACGTTGGTCTTGACGCCCTGGGCGTAGAAGATGCCGGTCGGCAGGCGCAGGATGGTGTGCAGGTCGCACTTGTCCATGAGGTCTGCGCGGATCTTCTGGCCGTCGCCGTCGGCAAAGAGCACGTTATCGGGTAGGACTACGGCGGCCCGGGCGTTGCCCGTGGTCCTGAGCGACCGGTAAATCATTTGCAAAAAGTTGAGCTGCTTGTTGGAGGAGGGATAGGTCAAATCGTCCCGTGTGGGACGCTCACCGCCCCGCTTGGTGCCGAAGGGCGGGTTGGTGAGCACGACGTCGTAGTCCCGAAAGACCTTGCCTTCGCTCGACAGGGCATCGGCCTGCAGAATCTGCCCTTCGATGCCGTGTAGCATGGCGTTCATGAGGGCCAGCCGGTGGGTGTCGGGGACCAGTTCGATACCGGTGAAGGCCTGACGCCGCTGAAACTCCTGCTGCTCGGTGGTCAGATCGAAATAATCGTCGTACCTGCCTCGAAGATGCTGGTCGGCTGCAATCATGAAGCCGAAGGTCCCGCAGGCGGGATCGCCGCAGCGCTCACCGAGAGCGGGCTGAACGAGCTGCACCATGGCGTTGATGAGCGGCCTTGGCGTGAAGTACTGCCCGGCTCCGGACTTCTTTTCGTTGGCGTTCTTCTCCAGCAGCCCTTCGTACAGGTTGCCGAGGCCTTCTTCCCTGGCGCTGTACCAGTCCAGGCGGTCGATATCGTTGACGATCTTTTCGAGATTCTTGGGTTCGTCGATGTTGGTGTGAGCGTTGACGTATATTTGCTGGACCCGGTTCTTCCCTTCAGTGCCCAGCTTGAGGAGCAGCTGGCGGTAGTATTGGTGCAGTTGGATGCCTTTTTTGGCGGTGAGGTCCGACCAGCGGCACCCTGCCGGGATCTTGGATTCAGCGCCGGTTTCCTTTGCCATCTTGAGAAAGAGGATGTAGGTCAGTTCGGTCACGTACTGGTGATAGGTGATGCCGTCGTCGCGGAGCACGTTGCAGAGGTTCCAGAGCTTTTGAACGATTTCGTTGGTGGTCAAATGGTGGCTCCTTTCACTGACCGCGGCTCACGCGGATTGCACGGCTGAAATGGATACAAGAATGAGAGGCAATCCATGTATCCGCGGTTCAATCAGGCAGTGTCTCTCTCACTCGCATAAAGCTGCTCGTTGATGTCATCCAGGACCTGCTGGAAGTTGCCCTGGAAGATCTTGTTCAGCCGGTTGAATCCGCCATAATCGGCAAAGGCCCCCCGATCGAAATCCTCGCGGTCCATCACGGTTTGAGCGATAAGCTGCTTTTCGATCCGTTCCAGCCACTGACGCTGCACCGCCGTCCACGCCCGCATGCCGTAAATCCGCGTCATGGCTTTCCTGATGCGCTCTTCGTGACTCACCAACGGATCGCCCAACGCTTGGCGGCGGATAAAGGAGATGATATCGGCGGCAATGTCCTCATTTTTCCAGTCTTTCCAGGCCACCTGGAGCGACCTTTCATTGAAGCCGGCCTGATCGAGGGCCAGTTTCAGTTCTTTGAGCACTTGGCGGGTCAGCTCCCGCGGGCGCTGACAGACGATGGCCAGGGCGGGCAGCTTGTTCATGTTCATGACGATGAATTCTCGGAAGGCACTGAGATAGTCCTCGGGCTTCTCGGCGGCTCCATAGCCCCGGGTGTGGGAATGCAGGCCGTTCTGGTGATGGGAAATGAGCTGCAGTTTGGGGCGGCTGCGATTTTCGTCCAGGAAAGCCAGCAGCGTGCGCCGGGCGGCTAGCTTCCGATGACATTCCTCCGGGCTTGCTCCCCGCAACGAATGGATGAGCTGTTGCAGGGTTAGCCCGCCGGATAGGGTCTTAAATTCTGCCAAAGCCTCGTCACCCATGCGTCTCAAAACGGTTTGGAGTTTGGCCAGGATCTGTTCCACCTGGCTTTTCAGCACTTCGGCGTCAGCCTGATCCTCGACCATGTGATCCAGCGCGTCGGCGAGCCCCCCGAGGGTGGCCGCAGGATCAACGGCCACGGCCTTCATGGCGGATATCGGCGATAGGACTTCGTAGAGCCTGACCGCGTCGAAAATGGTGAAGTGCGTCTTATGAATCCGGTCGCAGGGGCGGGTGGCCCGGCCCAGCATCTGTTCATAGAGAATGCGGGACCGGATCCGGCGGAGGAACACCACGTTGCAGATTTCCGGGACGTCGATGCCCGTGGTGAGCAGATCCACGGTGACGGCGATATTGGGCAGCCGTTCGTTCTTGAATTTCCGGATCATGGCTTCGGGCTTGTCGATCGAGCCCGTGATTTTCTCGATTGCGTCGTCGGGAATCGAGACGCCGCCTGCTTCGAATGCTTCCGTGAGGAGCCGCACGACCAGATCGGCATGGTCGTCGGTGGCCGCAAAGACCAGCGTTTTGGCATCGCCGTCGGGATTGAGGTGTTTGGCGAGTTCCTGCGCTATTGTGAGATTGAAGCTTTCCGTCACCACCAGTTTGTTGAAGTGATCGATGTCGAGCTGCACCTCGTCCGGGATGTCCTCAAGGTTGGTGATGTTGCCGGTAGCCGGATCGTAAACCGGGATGGTATCGCCTTTGTCCCATTTGATGCCGTCTTTGGCCAAGTGGGTCAGGAGCTGGTGGGGCGGTTCGTGGTCGACCAGCCAACCGTCGACGACCGCCTCCCGGTAGCTGTAGGTGTAGACCGGCCGACCGAAGATCTCGATGGTATGGGGCGCCGGGGTGGCGGTGAGGCCGATCTTGACGGCATCGAAATAGTCAATGGCCCGGCGGTATTTGCTCAGGTAATCGTTCTGGTCGCGGTAGAGGAGTTCTTCGTTGCCCAGCTCACGATCCAGGGTGTAGCCGCGATGGGCTTCATCCACGATGATGCAGTCGTACTGGCCGACACTCGGGATTTTGCGCAGGTCCGACGGATACATGACGGCCCGCATCAAGCCCTGCACCGTGGCGATGTTCACCTTGGTGGTGGGTTCGAGGTCGATGTCGTCCACTTCCTTCAGGTCGTAGATCTGGTCAAAGGTCTTGAGTTCCTCGAGGCGGGTTTCCTTGAATTTGTCCCCGGCCTGTACACCCAGAGCCGTGCGGTCGACCACAAAGAGGATGCGGCGAAACCGGCCGCTCTTGATCAGGCGGTAGATCAGGGCAATGGCGAGCCGGGTCTTGCCGGTGCCGGTAGCCATGGCCACCAACAGTCGAGTCTGCCCCTTGTCCAGGGCCGCTTCGATCTTGCCGATAGCTTGCTCCTGGTAGTCTCGCAGCCCGAGGTAGTCCATGGGTTCGGCGGCCAGTTTGGCCTGGGCCGCCGGAAGATCCTGTTGAAGCAGAGCGGTCAGTTCTTCCGCCGAATACCAGCCTTGCAGCGGACGCGGGTGGTTGGTGGGCTCACGGCCGTCCAGAAACCAAATGCCCGACTTTTCCTTGAGCTCCTCCAAATAGGGCCGGGCATTGGTGGCAAAGAGGAAAGGGACTCGATATTGATCCCAGGGCCCGCCGGCAAAACGTGCTTGAGCGTCCAACATGGCATTGCGGGCATAGCGCTTGCTCTGGCCAAGGTCGGCAAGGACGTCTTTGCCCACCTTCTTGGCTTCGACCACCCCAAGGAAATCCAGCCCGGCAAAAAGCGCATAATCTGCTGGACCGCTTGCCGTGGGCCATTCGGCGATGGCTTTGTTGACATTCTTTTCAGGACGGGCTCCCAGACTGTAGCGCACGGCCCAGGTGTCCGCCAACCAACCGGCGGCTCTAAGTTGGTGATCGATGAGCACGCGGGTTTCATCCTCACTGAGCACCATGGTAGCGGCCCGCTGCCGAGCCGATTTGCGGGCGGCCCGCCGGACGGCGTCGGAAGGTGGATGCGCGGCAATCATCCGGAAAGCCGTTTCGGTATCTTCCGCCGTTGGGAGAGCAGGCGGCAGGTGCGGACCGTATGACTTGGCGAACCAAGCAGAAAGCCTTGCAGCCAGTTTGACGAGAAAGGCAGAATGGGGCGGTCCGGACGAGCCAAGTTGCTTGGCCTCATCTCCCACGCAGAGGATTTGGAAAAAGGGCAATAACCGTGGCGGAAGAAGGCCGCGACTATTTAGGCGGTTGAGATGGCTGGCCGCGGTCGCGCCGGCTTGCTCTTCGAGTCCCTCGAAGGCATGAATGGCTGTGATGAGATATTTGACCAAAAGCGCCATGTTGCTCTGCGCAAGCAAAGGATTTGCTGCCAGCGTCTCGGCGGTGGCATCTCCCGGCAGAGCCAGCGGCGGGCATATCGATTTGAGGTCAGCGAGGAGGTTCATAGCAGTTTCCCTGTTTTGATGCTGTATGCCTGGAGTCGAGTGACGATGAGGTGGTCGATCAGGCTGATGCCCAGCGGCTCTAATACTTCCTCAAGCATGCGTGTGATGTGCAGGTCATCTTCCGATGGTACCGGTTGGCCTTCCGGGTGGTTGTGCACCAGCACCAGCCCGGTGGCATTGTGGAGCAAAGCCGGTTTGAGCACTTCTCTGGGATAGATGGGCGCCCGGTCTACGGTACCGGCTGCAATTTCGCCATGGTGGACCACCCGCCGGGCGTCATCGAGATAGAGCGCGTACACACACTCGTTGGTGCGAGATCCCAAATGCAGGCGAACAAACGCAAAAATGTCTTCGGGGCCGGATACGGACGGTTCATTTTCGACTGCCGCCTGCATGCTGCGGGCGAGGCACGCCTGGACAACTTTCAGGAAGAAGGCGCCTTCCGGCCCCAATCCTCTCACGGTCACCAGACGCCGCTCCGGCTGCTGCAGCACCCCGACAAAGGAACCGAACTGATCGAGCAGGGCCTTGGCCACGGGCTTGGTGTCCACTCTGGGCAAGCCATAGGTCAGCAACAGCTCGAGCAGTTCGTAATCGGCAAAGGAGTCGGGACCGGCGTTTGAGAAACGCTCCCGCAAACGCTTGCGATGCCCCACGGGACCGTATTTGTCGTCAGCCGACGGTGCCGCCGCAGCCATCTGTCCTCTCCGAAGGGTGGTTGTTTTCCCTGCGCATGATGTGGGTTGTCCCATGGCTAACCTTTTGCGCAGAATACACCATTAGGGATGGTTTCGTGAATCATTTCTTGCGGGCTTGGCTCGCCACCAACCCGTCAGTCGGCTCGTCGGTTCCGGGTTCCCCCGAGGGTATCGCAACTCCGAAAGACCAGCCTGCTTCAGGCGGTCCAGGGGTTCTCTATCCGGCCGCTCAGCAGACGGTCACGCTTCGAGGGACGCGCTGCCGGGCAGAACCATGGCATGGTGAAGGTGGGAATGAGGTGAACTTGACACGGCCGGAAGGAAGCCTTATTAACTGAACGTCGATTCAGTTCACCGATCACCCCGCTGCCCTCGTTTACGAAATAGAAGAGACCTCGACTTCTCACACTCCCGATCGTCGACCAAGGGACTGCAACCACCAGGGTTCAATTTTCTCAACCTTTCAGAATAACCAGGGTGAGCAATGAGCATTCTGAAATTCGCCACGGAAATGCGCCGCGAGCAGATCGTCCAGGCCGCCATTGAGCTCATCGCCAAGGAGGGCATGAAGGGATTCAATGTCGTGCGGCTCGCTCGGCGGGTGGGGGTGGCTCCTTCCGCCATTTATCATCATTTTAAGGGGAAAGACGAGATTCTCGATTCCGTGCTCGATCTGCTCGAGCAAAAACTGAGAAGCAACGTGGAGGCGGTTGTCGAAAAGACCCAAAATCCACTCGAGCAGCTGAAGCAGCTGCTCGCTGCCCATGCCCAGTTGCTACTGGGATACAGCGCGTTGCCGCGCATCCTCTTTTCCGAAGACATTTACGGTGGGAATGCCGCCCGAAAAGCGCGGCTCCAGGGAATCATCATGGGCTACCTGGAGGAGGTGGCTAAAATCATTCGCAACGGGCAGGCACAGTGCCTCATTCGCGCCGAACTCGATCCCGGCACGCTTGCCGTGATGTTTCTCGGGCTTCTGCAACCCCCGGCCATCCTCTGGCATCTGAGCGACGGCGAGTTTGATGCCGCCCGGCAAGTGGAGCGAGCCTGGCCGATTTTTCGGGAAGCTGTTTGGGTTCGACCGCAGAGCAAGGTGAAGTGAATCAGCATTCAGGACGAAAGGAGAAGTATGGAACGTTATGTTTGCAGCATCTGTCAGTATGTGTACGACCCGGCGGAGGGTGATCCCGACAACGGCATCGCACCGGGGACACCCTTCGAGGATTTGCCTGATGATTGGGTTTGCCCTCCCTGTGGTGCGCCCAAAAGCGAGTTCGAGAAGGAATCCGCATAACCAGATAAAGGAGGAAGACCATGTTTTGCTACCAATGCGAACAGACGGCAAAGGGTGAAGGCTGCGTCAAAATCGGGGTCTGCGGCAAGCAGGCGGACGTTGCAGCACTTCAGGATCTGCTGACCCATGCCATGAAGGGCCTGGCCCTCTTCGCGGTCGAGGGACGTAAGGTCGGGGAGAGTGACCGCCAGGTCAATGTGTTCACCTGTGAAGCCCTGTTCTCGACCCTTACCAACGTCAATTTCGATCCGGCGGATATCGCAAACCTCATCCGGCGTGCGGTGGAACTGAGAGACGCGTTGAAGGCCAAAGTCAAAGGCGCGGGCGGCAAGACGGATTTTGCCCAAGACGCGGCCATCTTCACGCCCGCTTCGACGCTCGATGGTCTGGTGGCCCAGGGAGAAAAGGTCGGGTTGAAAGCCGATCCGTCCGTCGATGCTGATATCCTGTCGCTGCAGCATACCGTGCTCTTCGGCCTGCGGGGAGTCTGCGCCTACGCGGACCATGCCCAGATCCTGGGGCAGGCAGACGACAGCGTCTTTGCGTACGTGCATGAAGCGCTGGCCGCCATGCTGCGGAAGGACCTGAACCTCAACGACTGGGTGGGGCTGACCCTCAAGTGCGGCGAGGTCAACCTCAGGACCATGGAACTTCTGGATGCCGCCAACACCGGAACCTACGGACACCCGGTGCCGACCAAGGTGCCGCTCGGACACCGGAAGGGCAAAGCCATCCTGGTCTCGGGCCACGATCTCAAGGACCTCGAGGAACTCCTCAAGCAGACCGAGGGCAAGGGGATCGACATTTACACCCACGGTGAGATGCTGCCGACCCACGGCTATCCGAAACTCAAAGCCTATGCCCATTTTTACGGCCATTACGGGACCGCCTGGCAGAACCAGCAGAAGGAATTTGCCCAGTTTCCGGGTGCCATTCTCATGACCACCAACTGCATCCAGCGCCCGCAGGCGAGCTATGCCGACAACATCTTCACGTCGGGCCTGGTGGGTTGGCCGGGCGTTCCTCACATCACCAACCGGAACTTCACCCCGGTGATTGAGAAGGCCCTGGCTCTCCCCGGTTTCACCGAGGCTGCCAACGGCCGTGAGGTGATGGTCGGTTTTGGCCGGAACACGGTTTTGAGCGTGGCTGACAAGGTGATCGAGGCCGTCAAGGGCAAGGCCATTCGCCATTTCTTTCTGGTGGCAGGCTGCGACGGCGCCAAGCCCGGCCGGAACTATTACACCGAATTCGTCGAAAAGGTCCCCAAGGACTGTGTAGTGCTGACCCTCGCCTGCGGCAAGTTCCGCTTCTTCGACAAGGATCTTGGGACCATCGGTGGCCTGCCGAGGCTCATGGACATGGGCCAGTGCAATGACGCCTACTCGGCCATCCAGGTTGCCGTTGCCCTCGCCAAGGCCTTCAATGTGGGTGTGAACGACCTGCCGCTCTCGATGATCCTCTCCTGGTACGAACAAAAAGCCGTGGCCATTCTCCTCACCCTGTTCCATCTCGGTATCAAAAACATTCGGCTCGGGCCGTCGCTGCCGGCCTTCATCACTCCCAATGTTCTCGATGTGCTGGTCAAGAATTTCAACATCATGCCCATCAGCACCCCGGATGAGGACCTGAAGGCGATTCTTGGCTGAGCTGACGGGAACGGAAAGCGCTTCAAGCAAGGAGTTGTTGGTATGAAGAAGAGGCAGATCAAAGATCGGATTCATTGGCTGGGGGCCGTCGATTGGGACCGGCGGTTGTTCGACTCGCTGATTCCGCTTCCGGACGGCACCATTTACAATGCGTACCTGGTCGAAGGCAGCGCCAAGACCGCTCTCCTGGACACGGTCGACCCCCCGCTGGTGGAGACCTTGATGGCGCAGCTGGCTGATGTCCCGAAGCTTGACTACATCGTCTCCCATCACGCCGAGCAGGACCATTCGGGTTCCATCGGCCGGGTGCTGGAACGCTACCCGGAAGCGAAGGTGATCGTGACGCCCAAGGCGAAAGGGATGCTCGTCGATCTGCTCAGGATTCCCGACGATGCCGTCATCACGGTGACGGACGGAGAAACGCTCTCGCTCGGCGACAAGACCCTGAAGTTCCTCCACACCCCCTGGGTGCACTGGCCCGAAACCATGGTGACTTACCTCGAGGAGGCTCGCATCCTTTTCAGCTGCGATTTCTTTGGTTCACACATCGCCACCAGCGATCTCTTCGTGACCGACCGGGGGCGGGTGTCCGAGGCGGCCAAGCGCTACTTCGCCGAAATCATGATGCCCTTTCGCAGCATCATCGAGAAGAACCTCGAGAAGCTCAAGGCCTTCGACATCCAAATGATCGCACCCAGTCACGGCCAGCTCTACGATCAGCCTGCCTGGATCATGGATGCCTACCGGGATTGGGTGGTGGGGCCTCCCCACAACACGGTGGTCCTGCCCTACGTCTCCATGCACGCCAGCACCCAACGCATGGTCGAACACCTGGCGTCGGCCCTGGTAAGCCGCGGCGTAAGGGTGGACCTGTTCAATCTGGTGGTAACGGATATCGGCAAGCTCGCCATGGCCCTGGTGGATGCCGCGACCATCGTGGTCGGTACGCCGACCGTGCTGGCAGGGCCTCATCCCCTGGCCGCCTATGCCGCATTCCTGGCGAATGCCCTGCGGCCCAGGGTGAAGTACCTCTCCATTGTCGGGTCCTACGGGTGGGGCGGAAAGACCGTGGAAACCCTGGCCGGGATGATCCCCAATCTCAAGGTCGAGGTCCTGCCGCCGGTGCTGTGCAAGGGCTTCCCGAGGGCAGGGGATTTAAAAGCGCTGGACGACCTGGCCGAGGCGATCGCCGGCAAACACCGGGAGAGCAACTTCACCCTCTGATCTCCCCCCGCCAAGGCTCTTTAACGCTGCCTGCTCTCGGGCAGGCAGCGTTCTTGTAGGATTCATTCTCATTCTACGCCTCATCTTTAACAAGTATGAAGCTCAAAAGTTATACTCGTTTAGCTTAAGAAGTCATCATTTTTGCCTCACGGGGAGATGCCGGAAGAAGCCCTTGGCATAAGACTCTGCGTCCTCTGCGTCTCCGCGTGAAAATGAAGCTTTTGAACCTTCACGAGTATACCAGCAGGAACGGTCTGACTCGCCGTTGACTCCTGGAGCCCGCCCCCATATAATTGTTGCGAAGCAAAAGGCGAAGTCGGAAGAGAGGAGGGAAGACACTGCTTCCATTCACTGTTCCACGCCACCGTGCTCCCGGCTCACCATCGACCCGTGGCCGGGGACATCACCTGCCCTGTGCCCGCTGCCCAGCTCACCCATTTTGAGTCTTCCCTGGAACCGCATAGTACAGCGCGGCGAAAGTTCGCTGCCCTCAAACATGTTGCGTTTCGCTCCACTCAACGCAACCTACCATCCTCGCGTTAGGGCCGATGCTCTTCGTAGGTTGCGTTGAATGAACATGAAACGCAACGGCAAGAGGAACAGCAAGACATCTGCCCTTAGCGGTTTAGGACTTATGCCGCGCTGTAATAGTTTCCCGCAGTCTCGGCGAGACTCCGATGGAATCTCACATCCGGTGTTTCTGCGAGAGGAGGAGGCGCCATGAAAGCAGCCAGGATCTTTAAGGTCGCATGTCTGGCAGTCGCCCTGCTGGGCTATTCCAGTTGTGCCGCGGCGGGCAGTTACCTCTGCGAAGTCAAGGAAGCGGGCACCTATGGCAAGAGTGAGGTGCGCTTCAAATTGACCGATACCGAGGAGGCCTTTGTCAACAAAGACTTCAAGGCCAGAAGCGAAAGGCCCCAGGAGATGCTGGCGGTGGGCCTGGCGGCGCTGGTCAGCGGCATGAAGGTCAGAGTCAATACCAACCCCTCGGCGGGGAACGTCCCGGTCATCTCCACGATGTCTCTCGTCCAGTAGTCGAGCCGGATATTGATGTCTCTGCCGGTGCGCTGGTCGGACCTTGTTTTGCCGGAGGGGAATCCCCATGGAGAGACATTTTGTGATCTCGGCCGCAAGGGGTCGCCTTACCGCAGCAAGCCCCAGAGCGGCCTCGTTTAGCATTCTTTCGGTAATTGTCGGCCTCATGTTTGGGGCTCAAGCACTCGCCCAAACGATGCCCTCACCCCAGCCAGGGACCAACCCGACCCTCGTTTCCCCCTATGAAGTCCTGGCGAGCTCATTCGAGGCGCCCGAAGCAAAGCCCGTCGCCAGGGAGCATTTGGGGGCCGGGGCTAGCAACGAGATCAAGGAACTGGCAACAGGCCTCAAGAATGATCCGGACCTCATCTACCAGTATGTTCACGACCACGTTGCCTACACCCCCGTCTACGGCTACCTGAAGGGCCCGACGGCGACGCTTCTGGATGGCCGGGGCAACGACTTCGATCAGGCTTCCCTGATGGTGGCCCTGCTGCGGGAAGTCGGCTTGACCGCCCATTTCATCTTCGGGATCATCCGGCTCAGTCCCGATCAGGTCACCAACTGGCTGGGGACCCCAAATGACCCGGCCGTCATCTATCGGCTCCTGGCGGTTGCGGGAATTCCCGCGGTGGTGGAAGCCCCCGGCGGAACACTCTCCTATGTGGACATGCTTCACGTCTGGGTCAAGGTGAACCTGGGGGGAACCGACTATGTCTTCGATCCCAGCTTCAAGACCCATTCCTACACGCCCGGCATCAACCTGGCCTCCGCCATGGGCTACGATCGAAACGCTTTTCTGACCAGTGCTCTCAGCGGGGCAACCGTTGCCGGGCATTACGTGCAGAATGTCAATCGGGCGAATATCCGAAGCGCGCTGGCCGGCTATGCGACGAACCTGATCGACACCATCAAAAGCGACTACCCCGCAGCGAGCGTCGAGGACATCCTGGGAGGAAGGAGCATCGTGCCTGCGGCGGGGACGCTCCGGCAGACCTCGCTTCCCTATCAGCAACCCACCACCGCCGAGTGGACCGAGATTCCGGCCCAATACCAAACCACCCTCAGGATTCAGCACCAGGGAATCGATGAAACCTTATCCGCCTGCGACATCTATGGGAAGCGCCTGACCGTCTTCTTTAACGCCTCCAACCAGCCGGTGCTGCGCCTGGACGGGGGGACGATCGCCACCGGCTCCGCCGCCGCGCCCGACCAGCGGCTGGCACTCACGCTCTCGGTCGACCACCCCTATTCCACCCTGAACGGCACCTACGCCGACCAGAGCATGACCATGTACGTCAAGGCAGGCGGTTCCTACCTCATCGTCAACGGCTGGAATGAGACGGGAAGAGGGCTGTTCGAAAAGCACCGGAGCGCCGTCAAGGAAGCGCGCCAGGCGGGCCTGGCCGATACTTCGGAGCCGGTTCTCGGGGAGACTCTGGCCATGTTCGGCGATATGTGGCTGGCCGAGGCCGGTCGTGCGGACGAGATCAGCGACCGGGTGGCCGGTACCTTCACCGTCCATCACCACCGGCTCGGGCTTTGCGGGCAGATGGATAGTCCCTATATGGACATTCCCATGAAATTCGCCATGGTGGTCAGCGGTACGGGCGACACCCAGCAAGAAAAAGCCGGCTTCTACAGCGGGGCGGGTCATCAAAGCGCCTTCGAATGGGGGGTTTTCGATCAGATGCAGCCCTACTCGGCGGTTTCGACGGTGAAGCTCATCGATCTTGCCAACAGTCAAGCCGATAAGATCTTCAGTGCCACCAGCGCAAACTATGCAGCCACCGTCAAGCCGCAGCTCATTAATTACAATGGCGCCGAACTGGCCCTGGTGGAAAGCTATCTCAATGCCGGCTATCGCGTGATCCTGCCCGAAGACGGAAACCTCAACGAAAAGGAGTGGACCGGCATTGGGTTTGTGGCGGTCAGTGCCGCCGAGGACCTCATCTTCCACATGATCGGCGGCGGGTTCAGCGGCGGGGTCGGCAATGAAGAAATTCCGGTGAACGTGCTAGCCGCAGCCGGCGCGGGCGATGACGGCGTGAACTCCGGTGACCACGCCCAGAGCTATGAACCCATCGACCTTCAGACGGGAGACTATCTCCACGAACACACCGATTTGACGCTTGGCGGGAGCGTCTTCCCCTTCGGCCTCGGGTTCCGGCGCTCCTACAATTCCGTGACGCGGTTCGAGGACGGCCCGCTGGGCCTTGGCTGGACCCACAGCTTTCAGATCACCGCCCTGCCCGAGAGTGACGGGTTCCAGGGCCTGGGGGCGGACTCGCCCATCGATGCCGCGGCCGCCATGGTGGAGCAGGTTGTGGCCAACGACCTTCTCTATGGCGATAAGACCGTCGAACGCCTGGTTGTTGCCTCGGTGGCCCACCGCTGGTTCATGGACCAGTTGATCGACAACGTGGTGACCGTCAGCGAACCCGAAGCGACCTCAAAATATGTGAAGCTTCCCGACGAAAGCTACCACCCGCCGCCTCACCTTGCCGGCACACTGGTCAGGAACCCGGACCAAACCTGGCAGGCGACCACCAAGCACGGCATCGTCCTCGTTTTCGACGCCCACGGCAAGATCAGCGCCTGGAAGGATCCCAACAACAATACGGTCGACTTTACATACAGCAGCGGCAGGCTCCAATCGGTCCAAAACGGCATGAATCGAGTGCTGTCTTTCACCTACAGCGGCGATCGGATCAGCACCGTGGCCGACGGAACGGGGCGAAAAGTGACCTACAGCTATGATGTCGTTGGCAACCTGATCAGCGTTAAAGATCCCCTCAACCGCACCACCACCTTCCAATACGACGCCGAAGGGAGGCTTGCCAAGGTCTTCCATCCCGCCCATCCCAAGGCTCCCGTGGTCACGAACAGCTATGATTCGCTGGGAAGAGTGGCCATGCAAAGCGACGCCAAGGGCAACACCTATTTCTATTACTTTTCCCCCTATCGAGCCGAGGAAGTGGACCCGCTCGCAAAGTCCCGCGTTCTCCATTTCAACCGCCACGGCAGGACCACCCGGACCGTCGATCCTCTGGGGCATGTCACCACCTACGCCTACGACGGCCGCAACCGGTTGACCAGGACCACCCTGCCGGAAGGCAACGCCGTTGAGTACGGCTTCGATGCCAACCACAACATCACCAAAGAGACCCTGCTTCCCAAGCCGGGAGCTTCTGAATCTCCCATTATCACGCAGTACACGTACGAGGCGCCCTTCAACCGCGTCAAGACCGTTACCGATCCCCTGGGGCGAATCACCACCTTCACCTATGACGGCAAGGGGAATCCCGTTCGGATCGACCTTCCCCAAGTGGATGGTAAGGCCCCAAAGTTCACCATGACCTATGACGGTCGAGGGCGGCTGAAGACCCTGACCGATCCCGAAGGCATGAAAACCGGCCGCACCTATGACGCCAAGACGGCGGATCTGCGGTCCGTTACCGTTGACCAGGGCCGGCTGGGGCTGCGTTCACGGTTCGCCTACGACGCCGTGGGGAACTTGACCCGCCTGACCGACCCGCTCAATCACACCACGAAATTCAAGTACAATAAAACCCGGCGTCTCACTCAGAGCACTGCTCCCAGCCCTTTTGGCTTCATAACCAAATGCGGTTGCGACGCGAACGGGAAGCTCACCAGCCTGGCGAGGCAAACGGGCATTCCGGCGAAACCCTGGCAGAAGAGCTCGCTCACCTATAGCCTCACCGGCAACATCGAAAGCCGGACCGATCCTGAAGGGCACACCACCGCCTACCAGTACGATCAGAAGGATCGGCTGTGGAAGGTGATCGATGCCGAAAAGCAGACGAAAAAGTATCTGTACGACGCGCTCGACCGCCCTTTCCAGGTGGTCGACGCCCTGGGAAATGCCGCCGTCACGCGAACCTACACTCCCAACGGGCTTACAGAGACGCTGACGGATGCCAGGGGCAATATCACCACCTACACCTATGACGGTTTCGACCGGCCGAGCAAGGTCACCTATCCCGACGGCTCCTGGGAAACGTTTGCTTTCGACGACGCGTCCAACCTGATCACCAGGCGCACCCGGTCGGGTTCGCTGATCACCTTTGGCTACGATGAGCTCAACCGCCTGAAGAGCAGGACTCTGCCCGGCCCGATCAGCTATCAGTACGTCCATGACCTGGTCGGCCGCGTGACTGACCTGACTGGCCCCGGCGGCACCACGCACCACGACTTCGATACCGCCGGCAGAATGGTGGGAGAAACCCGTCCGGACGGCAAAACCGTGACCTATAAGTATGATAGAGCCGGCAACCGCATCCGGCTCACCTACCCGGACGGCTTCTTTGTGACCTACACCTACGACGCCCTGAACCGGCTAACAGGCGTCTATGAACAGGGAAGTGCGCCTCTGGCTCAGTACCAGTATGATTCGCTCTCGCGGCGAACGCGCCTCACTTACCCCAATGGCACGTTCACGACCTACAGCTACGAGATGGACGACGATCTCAGTGCCGTGCAGCATCAATTCAGCGGCGGCAGCGCCAGCTTCTCGTACCGCTACAACAAGATCGGCAACCGGACCGGTTTCACGGTGGATGACGACCGCTATCTCTTCCAGGCACCGGTGAGCATCGATGATTCCTATGTAGCGAACAGCTTGAACCAGTATACCGCCGTCAAAGGAGTTGCCTTCAGCTATGATCCGAACGGCAACCTGATGTGGGACGGAGTCAGAAGTTTCGGGTTCGATGTGGAGAATCGGCTGCTTTCCTGTTCCGCGCCGGGTCATGCCGCCGCCTACGTGTACGATCCGCTGGGGCGTCGGACCAGCAAGACCGCGGACGGTGCCACCACCAAATATGTCCACGACGGCCTCCGGGTGATTGCCGAATACGATAGCACCGATAATCTCCTGCGCCGTTATGTTTACAGTGACCTGATCGATGATCCCATTTGCATGAAGAAGGGATCGGCAAGCTATTCCTATCATTTCGACGGCTCGGGATCGGTCGCGGCGCTGAGCGACGCTTCGGGCAAGGTCGCCGAGCACTATGCCTACAGCCCTTATGGAATTGCGAATGAGGCCAGCGGAGTGGGCAATCCCTACCTCTTTACGGGACGCGCTTTCGACGCCGAGACGGGCCTGTATTATTTCAGATCCAGATATTATGCCCCCGGATTGGGCAGGTTCCTCCAGGTTGATCCCATCGGCTATCTGGGGGGCCTGAACCTCTACGGTTATGTCGAAAACAACCCGTTGAACTGGCTGGATCCCTTTGGCTGGTGTAAGGACAGAAAGGAAGAGGGTTTCCGGGAGGCGGACAATTATTGGAAAGCCTTGCAGCAATTGGAGAAAGACCTGCCGCCAGGTCCCGAGGTTGAGATCGTCGGCGGGTCACCGACACGCTGGCGTGAACCGACAGCAGAAGAGCTCCAGCAGATGCGGCGCCATTGGGATGAAAGACGACGGCTCTCGAATTGGCTTTTTCAACTGCACAGAAAGATTTATCCAAACATTCATGAAATACTGCAAGATAGACCTATCAGTGCGGAATCCAGAGCTCGAATGGAAGAAGCGAGGAGGTACTGGGAGAAGACACTTCAACTGGAGGGTGCTCAATTCCGGGCGAAAGCAGGCCTGGACCTGCCTTCCGAGCCGCCCTTTTTCAGGGCAAGAATTCGATGGTATCTGGACCGAGGCATCATTCCTCCGATTCCGGAGCCAATGCCGCCGCTGAGGCGAACTGATGCGCTGGAGATGTCCAGTGTGGCTGGCGGAGCAAGGATGTAGCAACCATGTCAGGGAAGAGCTTATCATTAATCGCATTTGTTGCATGCTTGATCGCGTCTTCATCCCTTGCCGGTACGGTGAACTACCGGTACGACCCGCTCGGCCGGCTGACCGGGGCCGACTATCCTGACGGCGGGCTCATCCGGTATGTCTACGACGCTACGGGAAACAGGGTATCCTTCAAGGTCGTATCGGGCGGCCCCGGGGTCGATTCGGACGGGGACAGCCTCGCCAACGTTCTGGAAATCGGCACCTGTGCCGACCCCCTGGATGCCGATACCGACGACGACGGCATCCTCGACGGCACCGAGGACTTGAACCATAACGGCCTCGTGGATGCCGGCGAAACCGATCCCTGCAATGTGGACACTGACGGTGACGGCCTGCAGGACGGCACCGAACTCGGCTACACCCTGGGCGACGTGGGCGCCGACACCGACACGAGCTTCTTCCAGGAAGATCTCGATCCCACCACCACTACCGACCCGCTGAAGGATGACACCGATGGGGACCGATGGCAGGACGGCCGGGAGGATGCGAACCACAACGGCCGGGTCGATCCCGGCGAACGCGACCCCAGCGTCTTCAACGCGCCCGGCATGCCCTGGCTGCCGCTGCTCCTCGCCCCGAAGCCCGAGGGACGGCTCAGCGTCTGGTTTGAGCCCAACCCGGTTCCCCTCTACACCGGCAACAACCCTTGCTACAGCGGCGTCAACGGGTGGCAGTACACGGCCTACCTGGAAGAACAGGGCGGGGCGGGAGTTACCATCGAACGCTTCACTTGGGATTTCTACGATCAGAATGGCCAGTACCTGGGACAATCGGAAAGCACGAGCGAAGACTTCGCCCAATGGTTCAAGGACTGTGGTGAAGGAAGCACTTACATCCCAGCCAAGGCGACGGTCTGCGGCAAGCTTTGCGCCCAACTGGGCCAGCGGCCCTCCGGGTCGGTGGCGATGACCTTCTACGGGACGGACGACCACGGCAAAAAAGTCAGCGAGGGAGCGCGCGTCTATTTCAGCCCGGCGATTACCGGCAAGAGCCCCGAGTAGCAGCCGGGAAAGCGCCGGGAGACCTGCGGAACGGGTGCTGCAATCGCTGTATAAGGCACAGTCCGTCATTTCCTGTCACCCTACCTCCCGAGGTGGGTGGACTCTCCACGGAACAGGCACCAAAAGGATTGGCAGGTTGAGCAGACCTTTAAACAACTTGAGGAGGGCGTTGTCATGCCAAATATCGATGTGCTGGACAGGCGCCGGACAATTACCATCCCAGATCTGGAAGCGTTTTTCGAGCGCACCGGCAACCGGGCTGATCAAACCATCATGGTGGACCAGAGGTGGACCATCTATCAGATCTGCACCCGTGTCCGGGATCATGGACCTGTGGGGGTGCTGAGGATACTCTGCCACGGAGCCCCTTCCTACATGGAGCTTGGGACCGGGTTGAGGGTGCCGCGCGATACGATACCATTTCAGCATTTGCGGGGTAGTTGGGTCGGGGCATATCCCAGGATAGAGATACACGGCTGTGGGGTGGCAAGTTCCACCGACGTGTCGTGTGAATGGAGGTGGCGGCCTATGGGGACGGCGTGTGTGCCCGGGACTTCCAGCCCGAACAGCCCGGGCCGCCAACTGGTGCAGGCCGTCGCAGACAATGCAGGGGTTCTGGTGATCGCCTCCATTGACGTGCAGCGGGGGACACCAGGGTTCGAAGGAACTATCGTGCACTGCCGGCCCGCGGTGAGCTACACTGTCCGCGATCTCATAGGGAGATAGAGCCCTGCCCTATGAATATCCAACAAGAAGAACTTCGAATTCTTTTCCGCCGAGGAATTCATCGCCGCCATCACTCAGCATATTCCTGACAAAAGCTTCCAGATGGTCAGGTGTCCTCGATGCGGCTGCGAAATGAAGATCATCAGCCTCATCAACCATACCACTTTCAACCCTGCGGACCTCGACCCTCCATTTGTCACCCGCTCGAGCGATTACTGGTCGACCAGTACCTACGCCTACTGGCTGTTTACGATGTGGTTGGAATGTTCACTGAGCAATCCGTGGATACGGCGCAGAAAGCGGACCAGACTAATCTTGACAATCCTATGTTAGTCAGATAAATTAGCTAATAATGGCCCTGACTGATGAGGATTCTTATGGAAACTAGAAAAGTGAACATTCATGAAGCCAAGACACACTTGTCGAGGCTGATTCAAGCTGCTCTCAGTGGAACAGAAGTCATCATTGCCAAGGATAATCGGCCGCTGGTAAGGCTCGATGTTCTTCCCGAAGCCAGGCTCAAGAGGAAAATCGGTCAGGCAAAAGGGCTGGTTCTGTACATGGCTGATGATTTTGACGCTCCCCTTGAAGACTTCAAAGATTACATGGAATGAAAATTCTGCTGGATACCCATGCGTTCCTCTGGCTGTTGACTGGCGACAGTCGTTTGAGCGAAAGAGCCAGGGAAGCCTTTCTGGACATTGAGCACAAGATCCACCTGAGTGCAGCGAGCTTGTGGGAAATCACCATCAAGATCAGTCTCGGCAAGCTAAAGCTGAAGAAGGCATGGATGGAGACCGTCCAAAAGGAAATGAAGCGGAACCTGGTCATCTGGCTTCCCATCGAAATGCCGCACTGCGAACAAGTGACCAAACTCCCTTTCCATCATCGAGACCCTTTTGACCGCATGCTGATTGCTCAGGCCATGGTGGAGGGCATGCATGTTCTGACCAACGATAGCCACTTCTCCGATTACACTTTGATCGGTGGAAGGGCACATTGCGAGGGAGAGAAGTCAACCGCTGAGGCGCACGACAGCTTTTGAGGGCAACACTCCAACCTCGCGTTCAGTCAGTTGAGCGCTGCCGGGTAGTGCGCCTGGGCTGGTTCCCAAGTCGAAGCTCGGACTGCTTGCGTGCCTCTAAATACCTCCTGTTGGTAAACAGCCCGCAAAGCGGGAGCTTCGGAACGAGCAAAAAGTAAAGTTCCGTTAAGGGGTTGTGGGCGAAGGCTATGATCGTGGAAGGTGAAATCGCTGTGGTGGGATCCCCTCTCATTGATCTGGGGGAGTGACTCGAAGATCCCTCGCGACCTCTCAACCTGCTTTCAAGTTCCTGGCAATGGCCACACAAAACATCGTTCCCTTCGTGGGGGCCGGTTCAATCCAGACTTTCCCGCCATGCTGGGCGGCGATTTCTTTCACGATGGTCAGCCCCAGCCCGGCCCCTTCAACGCCCCGGGAGGTCTCGTGCCGCTGAAACAGGCCGAAGAGCTTGTCGGCGTCAGCCCCCTTTATCCCCTGACCATTGTCTGTGACCGAGAAGACATGGAAGTCTGCTTCGTTTTCATAGTCGATCCTGATTTCACTGAGTTGTTCACCCCCGTATTTCAGAGCGTTGTCAACCAGATTACGAAAGATCCTGAGCATGGAGAGCCGGTCAGCCATGATCTCCACGTCACGATCGGGCTCATGCCAAACGATCTGGCGAATACTGAACTGGTGGGAGAATTCATCTTTGAGGACCCGGAGGAGTTCCTTAAGCTTTATCTTCTGAATAATCGGCTGGACTTCTTTGGTGGCGATGTAAATGTTGACTTTCTCGATGAGGGCGGCAATATGCTCCGCTACTCTCAGAATCTGATCACAATACAACCCGCCTTTCTCGTCAAGGGCCGCCAGGTATTCGTTATGGAGCCGATTGGCCAAACCGTAGATGCCGATGGCCGGACTCTTGAGATCGTGGGCCATGGAGTAGGCGAAGAGCTTCAGGGCCTCTTCTGCTCGTCGGCGTTCTTCAACCTCGAGTCGGAGCCGTTCGTTGATTTCGGCTAGTTCGGCGGTGCGATCAGCCACCAGCTCCTCGAGGTGATCGCGATACCTGCGCAATTCCTCTTCCGCCTGCTTGCGCCCGGTGATATCGCGAATCGACTGGATTGCGCCAATGATGTTCCGGTTCTTGTCACAGAGGAGAGAAGCGGTTCCCCACAGATAGGCTCCTTTGCCCTGCCAGGTCTTGGGGACAAAAACTTCGCCGCAGACGCCGCCTTCCTTCCTGTCGACGAAATCATAGCGCTCTTCGACACCTTCTTCACCGCTCATCACTAGATCGATCAGGATCGGTCTTCTTTCCCCGTAAAACGGGATGGCGTAAGTATAATTGCCTTCGCCGAGAATATCCTGTTTCCTGACCCCCGTCATTTGTTCAATGGCGCGGTTCCACGCGATGACTTCTTTATTTTGATCAATGACGAACGTCGCATCGGGCAGGAAGTCGATGATGTCCTCGAGCCTTTGATTGGCTCTCTGCAATGCCCTGTTGGCACTCTTTCGCGCGCTCGTTTCGAGCAACAGCAGCGCATTGGTTTTAGTCAATTCGGTCGTCCGCTCCGAAACCAGGATTTCCAACTGGGAACGATGCTTCGCCAATTCTTCGTTGGCCCTTGCGAGCTCTGCCGTCCGCTTGCGGACCAGCTCGTCCAGCTCCATCCATGAACGCTGCAGCGTCTCTTCAGCCTCCTTGCGACCGGTGATATCGGTAATCACCACAAAGCTTCCCTGATACCGGCCCTCCCCGTCAAAAAGCGGCTTGGGGGAAATGATCATGGCCATGTTCCGGCCATCTTGCCTCGTCCAAGTGATCTCGTAGGGCTCGGCGCTCCCCAGGCGGCGTTTAGCAGATTCTTCTTCGAGCAGGACCCGATTGTTTTCATCCAGAAAACGACTCAAGGGGCATCCGATGATTTCTTCCCGGGAGTACCCCGACATCTGGCAGAGCTTTTCATTGACGTAGACGATCACATCGTTTTCGTTCCGGACCAGCAAACCATCGTTCATGGTTTCCACCAGGCAGCGGTACCGCTCTTCGCTCTCCTGCAGTGCCTCCTTCGCCTGCATGGCCAGCAGGGCTTCTTTCTCCAGCTTCTTCACGCGCTCCCTCAGTTCCTGGCAAGTTGGTCTCTGCCCCATTGGCGGTCACCTCTTCAGGGTGGATTCATGATCAATCGCTGCTTCCGGTCGATGACAGTTTTCCTTGGCAACAGTACCCGGTGTGGGATGACGACATAAAAGTGGTTCATTCATATCAGATCGACCAAAAACATGAATAATGGAATTTTGGTGTACTTATGGTGTGATTATGTCACCGTTGTGACAGAGATTTTAAGTAAGATCTGAGGTTTACCTTCTTATTCCTCAGTCCCAGTTTGGTGCGGATATGGAAGCGATGGGACGACACGGTATTTTCCGAGACGCAGAGGGTTTCCGCGATCTCCTTGCTGGTCTTGCCCTCCTTGATGAGATTGGCGGCCTGAATCTCCAGGGAAGTGAGGCCGAGGTACTTCTGCGAAAGTCTCTTGGTAAAGGGTGAGGTGAGCTCCTCGATATGGGACTCGAGAATGGTCAGATACGTCATTTGATCCTCACTCAGCCTGCTCTTCCTGAGCTTTTCCAAATAAGGCGCGATGAGGCTTTTGACGTTGTGGAGAATACTCTCTTCGAGCTCTCGACGATCTTCCTCTCGTTGCTTGAGCAGGACTTTCAAAGCGGCATTGAATTCCTCCAGGCGGCGCGTCTTGGCGTTCAGCTCCGCGGTGCGTGCATCCACCAGCCTTTCCAGTTCCTCGTTGACCCGGGTCAGAGCGGCCTCGAGCTGCTTACGTTCGGTGATATCCACGTTGATGCCGAGGATCCCACGAGTCGTATGCCGGTCGCGAATGGGCGCGACCACATTGTAGTAGTACCTCTCCTCGTCACCGAACCGGTAATGCACCTCGCCCTGGACCAGTTCTCCGGCAAAGGCCCGTCGGTTGTTTTCCCGCCAGACCGCCAGCATGCTCTCGCTGGGGCAGATCTCCTCCGGCCGCTTGCCCACGATTTCTCCGTAGCGCTCTCGGCAGGGGCGATTCTGCATTGTGTAGCAGCCGCTAGGACCAAGCGCCCAGAACTCGAACGGAATGCTCTCCATGGTGGCCGAGAGGTGCGCTTTACTCTCCCGCAGCGCCTCTTCGGCCCTCCTGCGCTCGGTGATATCGACGGCAACCTCCAGCGTGAGAAGCGCGCCGTCGTGATCGCGGAAGGGACTGTTATGAACCTCCAGGATCCGCCCGGACGCGTCCCGGTATTCGCCCTGCCCGGGCAATCCCGTTTCCAAAACCTGCAAGACTCGACAGGGATCGCATGGGGTGCTTCCCTGTCGAAAAACCTCATAGCAGAACTTTCCCTCCGGGCTGCCGAAGAGCTGCCGGAAGGCGCTGTTGGCATAGGGGAGCGAGTGGTCTTGAGCCTGCAGGCAAACCGCGACCGGCAGCATTTCCAGCACGGAGAAGAGCCGTTGGCGCTCAGCTACGAGCAGACTTTCGGCCCGCTTGCGCTTGCTGATATCACGCGCCATGACCAGGAGCAGGGGGTCACCGTTGTGGGTAAGCCGGCTCAGGCGGAAATCCGCCGGGAAGGTCGACCCATCTTTGCGCCGCAGGATTCCTTCCAGGCTGGCGGGGATGCCGGGGCTCATCTCCTCGCAGAGGGCACGCAGCTTCTCGGTGGTCAGGCTCTGTTCAATGTCCAGAAACGACAGCGCCAGCAGCTCGGTGCGCTCGTAGCCGAGGTATTCATGGACCCGCTGGTTCAAATCGATGATGCGACCCTCGGAATCCAGGACCAGGATGCCCTCGCCGGCTTGCTGCACCATGTTCCGGAGCCTCTGCTCGCTGGCCCGCAGCGCAGCCTCGACCGCTTCATGGCGGCTTTCCGAGGCTTTGAACCGGGCCAGCTGTCCACGCAGTTCGTTCAATTCCTCCATGAGTTGACGCTTGGTCTTTTCTTCATCCTCCATTGCCCGGCCCTCCCGCCGAATCAAAAGCTGAAACCCGGTGGCTCGTGGAGCCCCACCCGATTATTGATGGCAGCATGTTACCTGATCCCGTTCCTTGCTTCCAGCTTTCTGTTGCCCGGTCTTCCCTGGACAAAGTAGGATCGGAACCCCCCGGAGACTTTGGCGGAGCTCCCAATTTCCGTTCTTACCAGTTCCTGATCAACCAGCCTTCGAGGGATTGCGGGATCAGATCACGGTCGATCTGGAACGGCTGCCTTACTTCCATCACCTTTCGCGCGCGGGCTATTTCCATCTCTGCCGATTTTTCAGAGAAGAACAGGTGATTTCTCGACACAGACGGCAAGATTCGGAGGCGGAGAGAGACAGGGCTCGGCAGCACACGCTCAACTGGACGGAGACGGCGATATGGGCAGGCCTTGGTCAAAGGAGCATTTTGGCACCCAATTTGTGCCGGAGGAAGAGACATGCCCCTCACGCAACACGAAATTCGGGCTATCGAATCCCTGCTTCAAGGGACGCCCAGACAGGGCACAGCAGGCCAGTTTCGACGGACTCTTCGGCCGCTTTTCGAGGAACAGACGCCCCGGTTGCGAGACCGGACGGTGGCCGAACTGCGGGCTTATTTTTGCGCCTACCGGGCTTCAGGAACGGAGCAGCGCGGCGTGGAGCGATTCCTGAGCGATCTATCGAACCTGCTCAGACAGATGGCGGACAGCCCCGGCATCCCTCTTGCGTCCCTCCACGCGGACCCGGACCGCCAACGGGGCAACCGCGCGGTCTTTGAAAGCGACGTCGTCCAGAGAATCGACATCATATACGGGGGACAGAGCTTCCGCCGTCAGTACCGCCAGATCATCGAGGCCTGCGCTGAGCACATCCAGCCCAGACGGGCGGTTGCCGCCGCACGCCAGCAGACTCGGGAACAGAACTGGCATGAGTATTGGAGTCTCTTCTTCACTGAGTCCACGTTCCAGCATCCCACCGTTCCCGGCGTTATGGTCACTGGCAATCTCAACCTGGGCTCCAACGGCGGGGTTGCGCGTCTGGCAAGGTGGACACTCGAAAAATGGGACCAGTTCGTAGAGCACGCCCGGCCTCTCGGCTTCGAAGCCGCACGCCTTCGATTGACCAATGCGCCTGGATGGGAAGCCGGAAGAAACGAACAGTGGCAGAGATCCCTCTGGGTCCTCGACGCCGACCCGACCCACAGACCACACGGCGAAACGGCGGGAATCCGTTATTTTTCGGACCTCTACACAGGCTACGTCAATGCCGTCGTCCAGATCTTCTCCGACGCCCTGGGCCTGGAGGATGCCGTTCGACGAGGACGGCGTGAGAGAGCAACCGAGAGCCGAATGGAACACAATCTGCCCATCTGGACGAACGAGCATTTCCCTGCGAGCGGTGGGCTGGAGGAAAGCCTCATGGACGCACTCACCCCTCCCAATCAGACGTTGGTGAGAAGCATTGCGGCTGCCTGGAGACAGTACCGGCAGAGGGGAAACTCGGTGGGAAGCGGCGCAGCCCTTCGGGCCGTCGGTATCGACATTGCAACTAGTGGCGGAATGGGCTCAATCCTCGAAATCGAAAGGCTCAGACCCTATTGACCCTCGATCCACTTCTCAGGGGCTAGCCTGGGTTCCCTCTCTGCGTGGGAATCCCGGCGAGCACGGTTGTAACAATGACCATTCCTCAGAGGTTTCATGTGGAGCCTCCGCTTGAACTTTCTTTCGAACATCACGACAATGGTCAGACCGGTACTCTGGAGGATGTGGGTCACAAGAGGCCACTCCGTGTCATCATCTTTTCCGAGAAGCCGAAAAGAATCCTCCTTTCCTTCCGTAAGCGAAAACCCGTCGGCTGACAGCCGTTCCGGCCTCGGGTGCCCATCTCTCCCTGAAAGATGAAGCACTGCTCGACAAGGCGCCCGCGACCCCCATCAACTTCTCAGTACCGCTATGGGCCTGGGGATGTCGGGGGATACACTCAGCGCCCGGTTTCATCCCCCTTATCGGGGATGAGACGACGGAAGCGGCAGGGACCATTGCGGCCTGCTGGCGCCAGCCGGTTGGAGGTACTTTCGAGTATTGTATGCATACCGCTGAATTTTCCGCTCTTGGGGCGGCTCAGCATCTGGTTTGAGCCCAACCCGGTTCCCTTTTACACGGGTGACAATCCCTGTTACAGCGGCGTCAACGAGTGGCAGTACACGGCCTACCTGGAAGAACAGGGCGGGGCGGGGGTTACCATCGAACGATTCACCTGGGATTTCTACGATCAAGATGGCCAGTACCTGGGCAATCGGAAAGCACCAGCGAGGACTTCGTCCAATGGTTCAACGACTGTGGCGAAGGAAGCACCTACCTCCCAGCCAAGGCGACGGTCTGCGGCAAGCTTTGCGCTCAGCTGGGCCAGCGGCCGTCCGGGTCGTTGGAGATGACCTTCTACGGGACGGACGACCACGGCAAAAAAGTCAGCGAGGGAGCACGCGTCTATTTCAGCCCGGCGGTTACCGGCAAGAGCCCCCGGTAGCAGCCGGAGAAGCGCCGTGATACCTGCGGAACGGGTGCTGCAATTGCTTTATAAGGCACAGATCGTCATTTCCTATCACCTCACCGGGCTAAGTGGGTGGACTCTCCACGGAACAGGCGCCAAAAGGATTGGCAGGTTGAGCAGACCTTTAAAGAATAGGAGGCGGGCGTTGTCATGCCAAATATCGATGTGCTGGACAGGCGCCGGACAATTACCATCCCAGATCTGGAAGCGTTTTTCGGGCGCACCGGCAACCGGGCTGATCAAACCATCATGGTGGACCAGACGTGGACCATCTATCAGATCTGCACCCGTCGAGGAATTCATCGCCGCCATCACTCAGCATATTCCTCACAAGAGTTTCCAGGTGGTCAGGTATGGAGCCTGTCCTGAGGCTGTCGAAGGAGCTGGTACTCAGGCAGAGGTAGAGGAGAACGAAGCAAGGCCTGGGTCTTCAGACCCGGTGATGACCCAGCCTCCCCCGAGGGCCATCCCGAGGCGGCCGTGCTCGATGGGTCCGACCATCAGGTACGCCGGGTGCCGTCCAAAACATGCCGGGTGCTCATGACGAGAATCTGGGCGGTGGACCCTCTCAGCGGTCCTCGATGCGGCTATGAAATGAAGATCATCAGCCTCATCAACCATACCACTTTCGACCGTGCCGACTTCGACCCTCCATCTGTCATCCGCTCGAGCGATTACTGGTCGACCAATACCGACGCCTACCAGCCGTTTACGATGTGATCGGAATGTTCACGGAGTAATCCGTGGATACGGCGCAGAAAGCGGACCAGACTAAGCTTGACAATCCTATGTTAGTCAGATAAATTAGCTAATACTGGCCCTGACTGATGAGGATTCTTATGGAAACTAGAAAAGTGAACATTCATGAAGCCAAGACACACTTGTCGAGGCTGATTCAAGCTGCTCTCAGTGGAACAGAAGTCATCATTGCCAAGGATAATCGGCCGCTGGTAAGGCTCGATGTTCTTCCCGAAGCCAGGCTCAAGAGGAAAATCGGTCAGGCAAAAGGGCTGGTTCTGTACATGGCCGATGATTTTGACGCTCCCCTTGAAGACTTCAAAGATTACATGGAATGAAAATTCTGATCGATACCCATGCGTTCCTCTGGCTGTTGACTGGCGACAGTCGTTTGAGCGAAAGAGCCAGGGAAGCCTTTCTGGACACTGAGCACAAGATCCACCTGAGTGCAGCGAGCTTCTGGGAAATCACCATCAAAATCAGTCTCGGCAAGCTAAAGCTGAAGAAGGCATGGATGGAGACCGTCCAAAAGGAAATGAAGCGGAACCTGGTCATCTGGCTTCCCATCGAAATGCCGCACTGCGAACAAGTGGCCAAACTCCCTTTCCATCATCGAGACCCGTTTGACCGCATGCTGATTGCTCAGGCCATGGTGGAGGGCATGCATGTTCTGACCAACGATAGCCACTTCTCCGATTACACTATCAAAATTATCTGGTGAAGGAGTAAACACTCAGAAGGGCAGTTGCTCATCTCCCTTGGGGACACCCGAAGACAAACCAAGGGGTTTTAGTGACGACAGGCTCTTCATATGCGGGCCAGCCATCGTCGAAATCCTCGATGACAACCGGCCCGTCTTCAGTTGCTCCGGATCTTCTCTCATGGGGTCTGGAATACTTCTTACTCCATAGAGCTAGGGCAGGAAATTCATCGGGAGTCTAACCGATGACTCAGGTGTAGATACCCTATATCCTCAACGGGCAGCAGCTCCCGCTGGTGTCCTTTGTGCCTCTTCTGGCCGCCTGCAGAGCGTTTGGACTTACTTGGAGCATTCTTGGGGACAGGCGCCAAGTGCCGGGCTGGTGGGGGCATCTCGGTCGCCAGGCACTGGCTGGAGCATTTGGCGGTTGCCTATTTGGCGGTTTAGGAGATAAAAGAAAAAAGGGCATTAAGGATACCATCCTTCTTGAATCAGAACGGCTGTAGCGTTTTCAAGATCAGGGGCAGGGCTTGTTCCGACTTGTTCGGAGGAACAGGCGGAAGGGGATTGGTGAGGCTCTCCAGTCGGAAAGAGCACAGGCAGGTTCTGGCAAACCGCGATGACGCGCAGGATCAAAGGAAATGATTACCTCCCCCCAACCCCTCTTCGCCAAAGGGGGGGAGGGGGGATTTTATTTGGGCGACGGGTCTTGTGCGACGCAGTATCAGGATGTTGGATAATCGTCGAGAAAGGTGCTTAGCGATGAGGGATGTTTGGTTGATCTTCATATCCATCTTTTCAGCCGGGATCGTCTCACTGCTTCTCGAGCTGTCGCTGTTGAGGGAGTTTGTCTACATTTTCGGTTCCACCGCCGCTTCCAACGCGATCATCATCTCCACCTTCCTGGTCGGCCTGGCCTTCGGAGCCCACCTCGGCACGTGGAGGCAGTTCGACGTCAAGGGGGAAACGGAAGCGCGCAAGAAGTTCGCCCTCATCCAGGTGTTGAGCATTCTTTTTGTCGTCGTCTTTTATCTTTCAAAGAAGTACTTCATTTATCATTGTCAGGAACCGGCCCTGGTGCGAGCCTTTTTTATCTTCTCGGTATTTGCCCCCTCGCTCATGTCCGGTTTGAGCTATGCTCTGAGTGTGAAAATCATGCATTGGAGAGGCGAGCGGTTCATTACCTACATCTACGCTTTCAGCACGCTCGGCAGTGTCATCGGGGGCCTGGCGCACGGCATTATCCTGATCCCGCTGTGGGGCATTCGATCGGCCTACATCTGCTCGGTTCTCTTTGCCGGCATTGCCCTTTACACCATGTACCCGTTCATGCGGCATGCGTGGAAGGCGCTGGCCGCTCTTCTGGTCATCGGCTCGATTGTCGCCATCAGCCTCAATATCTCTGACATGCTCTTCCCGTCCCGGAACATCCTGTTCAGCAAGGACAGCGATTTTGGGCTGGTCGAAGTGTTCAGCCTGAGTGACGATGAGGCGCGAGACTGCCATGCCGCACTGGGTGGCAAGGAAAAGGACCTCAGGATTATGGAGCGACCGGTGATCGACATCAAGGTCAACAATATTCATCAGGCCTATAACCTGAGGGTGGACCGGAACATCCATGAGCAATGGGCGCAGACGAGCCTCAGCCTTGTGAACCGGCCGGCAAAGGTCCTCCTGCTCGGCTACGGCAGCGGCGTGACCGCCCATGCTTTCGTGAGGTCTCCCGCAGTCGAGAGGCTGGATATTGTCGAGAACTGCGACCCGATCGTGGAAGCGGCCAGGATCTTTTTCCCCAAGGAATACCAGTTCGTAATGCATTCGGCGAAAGCGAACATGCTCGTCGATGATTTCCGCGGCTACGTGAGGTTTGCCGACGAGCAATATGACATTATCGCCATGGATCATTCGATTGAGGATCCCTACGCGATAGGCTTTTTCACCGTGGAATTTTTTGATCAATTAAAGAGAATCACCAAACCGGGCGGGGTGGTCATGATGCTCGGCAAGGGACTGTCCTGGAACACAACCCGCCTGTCCTTCAAGTACATTTACCGGAATATAAACCCCGACACGGAGGCATTCCTGATGGCCCGCTGTCTCTGGCTGTCGGAAGAACCGTTCCTGGGTCAGGCTGCAGGCGATTATCAGCTCGTGACTGACGGTCTCATTCCCGACGGGGTAGTCTATTCAGACCAGCGGGTGGGGCCGTTGTCGGCAGCTGAAAGCGCGGAGGAAAGCGGGCCCGACCGGCCGGGGCGCAGGCTTTGAGCAATATAGAGGAGCATCCCATCAGCCCCCCGCTCTTCAGGCCGACCGGGGCACAACCACTTATGTTTTTGACCGGCTTCGCGGCGAAGCAGTCGTGTCACTCACGAAACAGGCAGCCTATGTTCCGGTCCATGTCGGCAACACGTTCTGGTCGACCGTTGTGGCAACGCCGGAAGACGAAGTACTGGATCATATTCAGGGGTTCCGGGACCGGTGGTTTCTAATCGTTGCGGTGCTCATCCTGATCATCATCGTTTGGACCTCCTACCTTCATCGAGCCTTCAAGATTCTGAAGGAAGAAGAATAACGCAAATGGGCCGAGGAGTCGTTGCGGGAGACGAGTGAAACCCTCCAGGCGATTTTTGCCGCTTCCCCGGTGGCGATCATGGCCTTGGATCGTCAAGGAAACGTGATCAAGTGGAGGCCTGCCGCCGAACGCACCTTTGGCGGGAGTGAACAGGAGGTAATTGGCCGGTTCAATCCTATTGTGCCTGAAGATAAGGTCGATGAATTCTAGGGAGACTTCACGCGAGTAATAGGTGAGGAAGAGTTTGCGAGGGCAAGGGAGGTGCGCCGCCGAAAGGGGGACGGCTCTTTGATTGACATCATGCTAACAACAGTGCCGCTGCGCGATGCGAAAGGGGAGATCATCGGGGCGGTCGGTATCATGGACGACATCACAGAGCGCAAGCGAGTTGCACTGGCTTGTTTGCAAGCCCGACCGACGGGTGCGCCCGACACCGGTCACACACCGGCGGGATGATCAAAGAGTTGAGCCGGGTGATGGACTTGTAATGTCTGCTTAAGCACCGGTCTACCATCCGTGAGAGCCCGCCGATTCACCTCGAGGGAGGAATAAAGGGGGTGTGCAGTTCGGGGAAGACGTCCCCAACAACCTTCTCTATCCTTTACCCCATCGACAGTTCGTCTTCAGCATCCGATCATGCTTCGCATCTATTTCAAACACGATCGCAAGCTCCTTACACAGCTTTGCCACTGTGGCAACGAGGGCCTGCAGATGTTCTTCCGCACGGTGCTTGGTCTGAATGACGGCATGCTCGGGATGATCATGGTGATCCACACTTTGGGGATTACGCCAGGTTCCATCCCCATCTTCATACCAGTCGCCCAAGCGATGGACTGTTTCGACCGAACGGGACCTCCTGTTGCCTGCCAAAAAGGGACCTGAAGGAGTCGGAAGAGATCATCCGCTCCAAGGTCCTGGCCATGCTCAAGGCTGAAGGCAGAATAAGCGACGTGCTCATCGAAAAGCTCATGGCCTGGCATCACAGCGGTTTCAGCGTACCTGCCGGAAATCAGATCGCCAGGGACGACCGGGACGGGCAGAAGGCCCTGGCCGAATACATCCTGCGGAACGCCTTCTCCGAACAGAAGGCTTGTCCCGGACCCCGATCCGGGATTACCTATACTGAGGACAGCGGCAAAGTCCTCCACCGCTCCGCCATGACCCACGGGAGCAACAAGAAGAACTTCGAGGTCTTCTCTGCCGAGGAATTCATCGCCGCCATCACTCAGCATATTCCTGACAAAAGTTTCCAGATGGTCAGGTACTATGCCTGGTACTCAAGCAGAAATGGAGGAGAAAGAATTAAGGCTGGGGTCTTCAGACCCGGAGATGAGCCAGCGTCCCCCGAGGGCCATCCCGAGGCGACGGTGCTCGATGTGTCCGAGCACCACCTTCGGCGGGTTCCGTCCAAGACCTGGCGGGAACTCATCAAGAAAATCTGGGAAGTGGACCCTCTCAGCTGTCCGCGATGCGGCTGTGAAATGAAGATCATCAGCCTCATCCATGAACCGGACGTCATAGCGCGCATCCTCCGCCATTTGGGCTTGTGGAAACAGGGTCCCGAGCCTCGGGAGGGAAAAATCAAAGCGCCTGAAGACGGGCCGCTTGTCATGGCGGATTTCGACGACGGCTGGCCCGGATACGAAGAGCCCGTCATCAACAGCCATTAAACTTCGTCGCTGGAGGGACTCGTCGCCGGCTTCATAGAGGCAGCTTGTCCTTGATCCGGGGGAGATATCGCCTTTCGGGTACTTCGGGCTCGATACAGAGCGTTCCAGGTCCAATTTGCGGCGAGCTCCTCATCGTGGCGACCTCAACGGTGCAGCACCGTGGTAGTTCCTGCCTTCATGTCTCCCGAAATCGGCACAAAATTGGCCGTTACAGCACCGACAGCACCTGCTGGTGAAACACGCTTTCAAACCATCGCCGAGGATCGCTTTCCTCACTTCAAGGTTGAGCTGTCCGCCTGGCGAACTCTGGTCGTCTTCGGCAGCGAGGTGTTGCCCTTCTTGTCGCTCGCATAAATGGTGATCCGATAGGTGCCGGAAGCGGAAAAGCCGGTATAGGCGGCTTGATAGCGGCCGCTCTTTTTCTTGCTCAGCGCCAGGGTCGGCAGGTCGGTGATGGCACGAGAACCGGTGGCCCCGGGCGGGGTGATGACGGCCCAGACCTTCCCGATGGTGCCCGTGGTGGTGACCTGGTTTGCCCAGATGGTGGCCGAGGAGCTGCCGGTCAGGGTCCTGGGCGGAGAGACACTGCCGATCACGGGAGGATCAGCCGCCACGACGATGCCCGAACCAATGGTAACCTGCCTCGCCAATGCGCCGTCGAGGGGCTCGTTGGCCTTGCCGTTGCCGTTGTCGTCCAGCCCCGCCGTCTGTTTGGGACAGGCAAAGCCGATGCTCTTCTTGGCCTGCAGGAACGATTCGCGGACGTTGGCGCCCTTGGCCACTTCATTCCAGAAGAATCTCGAGAAGGCCACCTCCCCACCCGCGGCAAAACAGGCCGGCCCTTGGGCGCCGGTGCTCGCGATCACAATCCGCTCAAGACCCTCCGGGGGCGCCAGCACCGGAAGGAAAGTACCCGACTGGGGGGCGTCATAGACAACGGTGACCTTTCCGTTCATGCCGGTCTGCAGGTCATCGAGCCACGTTCCGAGAGCATCAGCCGAGAGCGTTTCCCCGGCATTGAGCTGAAACGTCCCGGCCCCGCCGTCCCCCACGAGGTAGAGGACAAGATCCTGCGTACTCTGGCCGGCCCAGCTCACCAGGGCATATTCCAGGTTATCGAGCGTCGCCAGCTGATCTACCCCGGTAATCGCAACCGGGCTCAGGAAAGTGACGGTATCATCGGTGTAGCCCTGGGAGAGAAGCGCCTCGTAAGCCGCGCTGACACTTCTTTCAATGGCCGGCCACAGGACCTCCTGAGGGGAGCTGCCCGCGACGATCATAGCCTTGCGGGTAAGCGCAGCGTCGACGGTGACGGTGGTCAATTTGGGCGCCGAGATGTTGCCGATCCGGTCCATGGCATAGAGGGCAGCCTGCCATACGCCGCTGGTGGTGAAACCGGTGTAAGTGCCTTCATAGCGCATGGTTCCTTCTTTCCAGGTGAGCTCCAGGGTCGGGAGCACGCTTACGGCGTTGCCGCCTGCCGGTGGAGTGATGTTTGGCGGCCTGATGGTAGCCCAGACCCGGGCCACACCATCAGGGTCGGTCACCCCCTGAGCGTAGAGCAGGGCGTTGTCGGTCCCGTTGATCACCTGCGCCGGGGAGACGCTTTTGATGGTCGGAGCCTTGTTGAAACTGCCGGTGCCGTTGCCCATGAAGACCCCGCGCACCGCCTCATAGTCTGCCGCCTGGTTGCCTTTGCCGTTTCCATTCCCGTCCAGAAGCGGGTGCTGAGTGTCCGTGGTGAAGCGCATGGCCTTATTGGCAAGGGAGAAGGCGTGGAACACATCGAGCCCGTTGAAGACATGGGTCCAGAAGAAATTCGAGAACGAAACCGACCCAGAATTGATAAAATAGGCCTCATCCCCGGATGAGGTGCTGGTGATGACGACGCGCTTCCCCGATGAAGACGCGAGGTAAGGCAGGAAGGAGCCCGACTCGCAGGCATCGTAGACCACGATCAGCCGGCCCTTGATGGACTGCTCCAGGGCATCCAGCCAGGGATTGAGGTCGGCAGCCGAGAAGACTTCCTGTCCGCTCAGGCGAAAGGTGCCCCTCCCGCCGTGGTCGGTCAGGTAGAGGATCACGTCGTCGGACCCGGCAGCCCACGCCGTGATGGCCTGCTCGAGGTTCTCTCTGGTGGGGGTTCCGGCCACGTCATCGGCAAGCCCATTGCTATCAAGGTCGAGACCGGTATCGGCAGAAAAATAACGGAGCCTTTCCTTGGCAAAACCCTGGTAGCTGAGGGAACGGTAAGCGAAGTTGGCGCACATTTCAGTGGCCGGCCACAGGAGATTGCCGTCATAGGGCCCTCCTCCCGCCACAATGATGGCACGGCTGTTGGATTCATGAGCGACGGGTCTGAAGACCGCAAGACGGTTGTTGCCGCTGTCGGCAACATAGACACGGCCATCCTGGCTGACCGCCACGCCATTTGGGGAACTCATCTGCCCCGGCGAACTCCCCAGGCCGCCCAGCCAAGCAAGGAAATTCCCCTCTCCATCATATTTCTGCACCCGACTGTTGTCGCGATTGGCTACATAGACGTTCCCGCCGCTGTCGGCAACAAGGCCTTTCGGTCCGTTCTCGCTCTTCCACTTTCTGAGAAATTGTCCGTCAGATGTGAACTTCTGGATGGTGCTATAGTAGTGGTCAGCCACGAAGAGGTTGCCGGCGGTGTCTGCGGTGATACCCTGGACATCTCCGAACTGACCGTCCTCGCTGCCCAGGATCCCCCACTTCTTGACGAACTGTCCATCGCTGGTGAACTTCTGAATGCGGCATTCCGTGTGACTGCCATCGCCGTGCTCTCCACCGCACTCCCCATCGGTCGTGTAAATATAGCCGTCTTTACCGACCGTGACCCCTCTTACTTCTCTGAACTCTCCGTCGCCCGTGCCGTCACCGTCCCCTATCACCCAGACCGGGTCGCCGTCGGGCGTGAATTTGTGGAGTGCCTCGGAAACCCCAACGTAGACATAGCCGTCCGCATCCGCTGCAATACTGTACGTGAGACCGATGCCTCCCCATTCCTTTCGAAAGCGGCCGTCTGCTGAAAACCTTTGGACTCGCTGATTGAAGTAATCTCCCACGTAAACATCCCCGGAGGGACCTATCGCCACCGCCCATGGACCTGAGAACTGCCCTTTTCCCGAGCCCCAGCTGTGCCATGCCGTGATAAAGCGGCCGTCGTTTGTGAATTTTTGAAGCTGCTCTGCGGCGTCCCCAACGAACACGGTGCCGGTGGCGTCAACGGCAACCCCCTGGGGAAGATAGAACAGCCCATCCTCTCCTCCGGCACAACACCCGCCCCACTTGGTAAGGAACTGGCCATCCGCCGTAAACTTCTGAACGCGGTGATTGGCGTAGTCCGTCACGTAGACATTTTGGCCGCTATCGACGGCAATGCCGTATGGGCCGCACAAGGTCCCGTCCGCCATTTCAGCTTCGCAGCCCTTTTGGCCCCACTTGGTCAGGAATTCGCCATCTGCGGTGAACTTCTGGACGCGGGAATTGGCGGGGTCGGTCACATAGATGCTGCCGTCAGGCGCCGCTGCGATCGCCCGCGGACCGCGTTCACTACTGGACCAATTTTCGCCGAATTGCCCGTCCCCGCTGCCCATGCCGCCCCATTTGGCCAGGAATTTGCCTTGGCTCGTGAACTTCTGGACGCGATAGTTGAAGCTGTCGCACACGTAGACATTCCCGTTCCCATCGACCGCAACCCCGATGGGGTCGCGGAATTCACCATCCCCGCTACCCTCCCGGTTCCACTTCGCAACGAAGGTCCCAGCCACGGTGAACTGCTGAATCCGATTATTGCCCAGATCGGCCACATAGAGATGAGTGCCGCCCACGGCGACGCTTCTCGGATCCTGAAACTGGCCGTCACCACTCCCGGCCCCTCCCCACTCGGTGATAAAATGCCCGTCCGGGGTAAACTTCCTGATGCGGTTGTTGTAGCGGTCGGCGAGGTAGACATTGCCGGCCAAGTCGATGGCAACGCCGCTGAGCGTTGTAAAATACCAGGGCTGCTGGAGGGTCGGCCACATGCGCTCGAAGCGGTAGAACTCCCCGGCGTGGGCTGAAATTGGCGCCAGCACGCAGCTGACGGCGAGGGCGAGCAGCAGGGAAAAAGCAACAGAGGAGCGACGGAAGCGGTGGCTGTGGTGCTGAGGGTTCATCGACTTCCTCCTTCCTTGTGGTTGGTGGCAAAGCAGGGCTCTACGTGTCCTCAGTGGCTGCAGCGAACGTCTTCTATTCTCTTGCCGCTATGGGTTTATCTGGACGGCAGCGGCTGATGCCCTGGCATTGTTGCCTTCCTTGGTCTCGATCACGCTGTTGCCGATATCCGCTATCGCTCCGAGATAATAGGTTCCCGGTTCCTGTTGGGCGGGGATGGTCACGGTGATCCTGGCTTTGGAGGCTGTTGCCGATGCCAGGGAAAGCACCTGCGCGCTGCCCAGCAAGAGATCGCTCGAGGTGATGATGTTTTCTTTCGACAGGTAGATGCCGACTGAGAAGGCTCCCGCCGCCGTCAATCCCTGATTCTTCACCGTGCGGCTTACCTTGATGACGGTTCCGACTTGGGCGGTCGCCGGTCCGGAGACACCGGTGATGATCAAGTCCGGGGCGGCGTTCGGTATCATTCTGAAATCTTTCTGGCAGATCTGGGCGCTGATGATCGTCACCTGATCCTTATAGGTAGAGTACCCCGATTTTGTTGCCGTCAGGGGATAGCTGCCGGGAGTGTCGCTGAGGAGATAGGCCCCCTGAGGCGTACTCGGGGCTGCTGTAGCACCGCCGTTGGTGCGCACGGACACACCGCTAAGCGGCTGACCGCTGACGGCATCCGTGATGATGCCTTTGACGAAGCCTGTAAAGTCGGGGGCCGTCGGCGTGGCCACCTCAAGATCATAGTCCGAGCTGGCCCCGAAAGCCGCCGGATCGAATGATCTGATTCGGGCATAGTAGGTGCCTGCTTTCTTGCCCCCTTTGAAGGAGAGCTTGACCTCCCCGTCTTCATCCGCCCCGCATTCGGTCCTCACCAGCGTTACCCCGTCGCCCTTGTAGAGATCGATGCAGGGGTTCACGTCAGCCCCGCAATTGTGAGTGATCACTTCCAGGGTCTGTCCCGCCAGGACGCCGAAAGAAGCCCAGTCGGTATCGTTTTCATCATGGAAATTGTGGCGCTGGGATTTCTTGTCGTTCACGAAGATGGGGGTGGCCTGTTCATAAGTATCGTCTGTCTCATAGACATCGGGACAAACCCCATCCCCGTTTGAGGCCACGGCAAGCGGCAACCGGACGGCGCCCGACAGCAACACGGCGGCAATACTCCACCAAATGAGCCCTGTATAGAGCTTTCCTGATTTCATGGGGTCCTCCTGTGAGTCAAAAGTGAATGATCAGGGAAGTGTAAAAGCTGTGCTCGGAGACGTTTTGGGAGAAGGTGAAATCCTTCAGGAGAGCGTTCCCCACGTCTCTGCCGAAGCGGTACTGATAGGCAACGTCAAACACATACCGGTCAAACCCGATTCCGGTCCCGAGGCTGAACCCGAAATAATTGTCCGCGCTCCCCTGGGCCGGTGCGGGATCGTAAAAAAGACCGGCCCGGACGGGTATGATGACCTTTGGCTTGATGAAGAGGTACTCGGCGCCCACCCGAACCTGGGTGGTGGCGCCAACCTGGGATTGATCAAGAGGCAGGTTGGTAACGGCCGAGTATTCGCGGCCTTCGGCGTCGGTGCGCACGAAGCTCCCCCATTCCGTCCGGTACACATCCACGGACAGGGTGAGTTCGTCGAAGACCCGATAGGCCAGCCCCAGCCCGTAAGACATGGGCATGGCGAGTTCCTCGTACCGGGTGGAGTTCTCCCGTTCGATGACCCTGCCTTCGGGCCGTTCCGGCGTAATCAACCTGGAAACGCTGCTGTGGTGGTTCTTAAGGTCCCCGGTGAAGGGGGTCTTGAAAACTGCCCCGAGGGTGAGTTGCTCGGTGACATGCCACAGAAGGCCGAGGTTCGCGTTGAAGCCGCTGAAGGACCAGCGGTCTCTGCTCACGGACTGCACCGTCCACCATTCATTCTCGAGGATTCTGACCGCCGACTGCTGTCGTGCGGTCGCTTGCCAGCCATTGTCGTAGATGCCGTTTTCCCAGATGTTGAGGGTAAAGCCGAAAGAGAGCCGCGGTATGATTTCGACGCAATAGGCAAGCCCATAGGCGTAGAGGCCCCCGTCGGCGTTGAAGCTGACGTTTGTCTGCAGATGCGGACTCGCAAGAGTAAGATTCCAGTTCCTGGAAAAATCGTAGAGGTGCTGGTAGTTGAGGGCCACGATCATGTTGCGATTCCAGAGGGCAAACGGGTAAGCAACACTCAGGTAGTTCAGGCTGGCCTTGGAACTGGACTGCTCCCCCGAGGCACCGGGAAAGTCGGCAAAATTGTTGTTTTCAAGCCGATAACAGCCTTCATCCACAACAGAAAGCTCCGGGCGCTCCAACTGGACCAGGCCTCCGGGGTTCCACGAGGCGGCGGTGGCGTCGTCGGCGACCGCGATAAATGCCCCTCCCATGCCGATGGCTCGAGCCCCGGAACCCACCGGGTTAGGGGACGAAGTGAACTCGACGCCGGCTCCGAGGGCGGATGGCAAACCGGTGGGGGTCGAAACGCAGAGTAGCGCAAAGCAGATCAAGAGCCAGTGGTGCAGAATCAGGCGCGTCCGTTTCATAAGCTCACCGTCCTTTTCTGCAAAGAACCTGGAGCAACCGATCCTGTGATGGACTATTACCTTCTAAAGCGGGTGAGGTTAATAAAACATTAAAACGCCGCTTCGGGCGACAGGTTGCTGTCACGCTGATGCCTGCAGAATAGACCATCTACCTCGGAGAAGAGGTCTCAAAAGCTCCGGTTATGATGCCGCGGGCACGAGGAGTGAGGGAATTGGCGTGAAAAACAGCGACAAAAGCACTTCTTAAGAAAAAGAGAGCGATGCAGTAGCACATTTCCTGGAACATGCTCAGCGTCGCACTTAACGTATAAATAATCAGAAATTGACTCTCCAGTAACTCAATTTACCACCAATCGCTAATGCTGTCGACGAAATTCACGCAGCAATTTTTCGGCATTTCTTTAGGAAAATCAACTCCGAAACCTTTCTTTAACTGCCTTGTAATTGGAGCGAAGGCGGTTTCACTGCGACAAGCAAAGCCAACCCACATGCACGACTTGCAGAGGGATCTCAAGGAGCTCTTCTGCCGACCGGGAGAGGTCGAGAGAAGCTATGCTTATGTAAGGTATAATCCAACGATTTGTCCTAAGGTCGGGCGCCCTAAAGGCTGAAAGAGCTGAAGCAGCGGAAGACGGCAATCTCCCAGCAAAAGGCTCCATGTCAGCATTTCGCCCGCCCGTTGCCGAAAGCAACGCGTCATGAGGGAAGATTGACAAGACAGCTCATGCATTTTGGGGGATTCGGGGATGACGGCCATAGAATCGTTTGCTTTCGTTTACACCATCGAGCATTTCAAGGAGATAGCCCGGCAGAACCAGTTTGCCGAAAACCGCTCCATTGCTCACGACGGGGAGAGATGTTTGATCTGTCATCCGGAAAGGTGCCCGGAGGAGCCTTTCGTCTTCTATCTGGAGGTGGTGGCGGAATCGGTCAAAGTGAGGCGACCCCGGTTGGATCAGGATTTGATCGAAGCCATGAACGAGGATCTCGAGCTGCTGGGGGAGTCACTGCGCGTCTCGCGGAAAGCATTGCTCGCAGGGGACCCGGAAGCCCTCCGGTGCTGGGCGGAGTGGGTGCGTGAGGCTCTTGCCACCGGGTTGGGACTCCTCTCCGTTCACAGCAACACCAGCCTTGAATTCACCCTTGAGGACGCGGAGGTGCGGGGAATGGGGAGTCTCATCGAGGCGAAAGTGAAGGCCATCATGGTTTTTCAAAAGCAGCATGTCGGTGGTATGGAGTGATGTCGATTTTTAGCGGGAAACGAGATGCCGATAGTCCTTGGAGTAAGGGGTGATTGAGAACAGCACGACGTCATTGCGCCAGAATTTTGTTGGGGTCTGGGAAAACAAGAGAATCATCGTGAGTGCTGGGCTAGCTCATTTCACTCATGACGGCTTCGCCGACATGCCATCATCGGAGGCGGCGCCATCGGAATCGAACTGGCGCAGGCCTTCGCCCGCCTCGGTTCACGGGTGACGGTGGTTGAATTCCTGCCTCGGATTCTCATCGCTGATGACCCTGATATGACCGACGCCGTCCGCGCCGTGCTGGAGGCTGAGGGGATTACGTTCCACCTGGACTCGGCGGTTGAGCGCGTCAGAAACCTGGGGACGGAACGGGAGGTTGCCTTCAAGACAGGGCAAGAGTCCAAGCCCATCCGGGCCGAAATGGTACTGGTCGCTACTGGGCGGAAGGTGAATCTGGAGGGCCTCGGCCTCAACGAAATCGGCGTTGCCTTCGATCGTAACGGGCTCAAGCGCAATGATCGGCTCCGGACGACCCGGCCCTACATCTTCGGGGCCGGCGACGACACCGGCGTCCATCCCTTCACCCATGCCGCGGGATATGAAGGCGGCGTAGTTCTCAGCAATGCTCTTTTCCGTCTTCCCCGGAAGGTGAACTACACTTATTTGCCCTGGGTGACCTATACCGACCCCGAACTGGCCTCCATGACCTTCAGCAAGGCGAATCCAAAGGTCAGCACGAGACTTGGGGCCTATGGCTCGCCTTTGGAGGAAACGATCTTTCAGGAGCAACTCTGGGTGCAGGTGGATTACCAGGTTAATGCGGAAGATCCGTGGAACCCCATTGGAACCAGAAAGCTGCTGGCGATGGTGCCTTACGCCATGTCCAGCATCATGGCCGAATCAGGGGGTTCGGTTCGCAGCGTAACAGCGGGACCCGGACTGTCGGGTAGCGGGGTTACGGGGGATGTGACGCTGAGATTGAGCAAGGGAGGTGTCAGGGCCGCAAACCTCGCAGAAGCCGCGGTCACATCAGCCAAGATCGCCGCCGCCACCATTACCAGCCATAACATAGCCGGCGGGGCAGTGACAGACGACAAGATAACAGGGCCGATTGCCAGCTCCAAGCTGGGTGCTCACGGTCACTCGGGCTCTGATGTCACCTCGGGAACCATACCGACCGCGAGGTTGAATGTCGGCCTTGCAGCCGGCACGGTCGCAGCCGGGGATCACACTCACAACCACAAGTCGGCGGCTCTATAATGCTGGCCGTTCCGCCTGCCATCCTGGATCTGTTGCACTCGCACGCTGGCGCAATCGTCGGGCTGACCGTTGACAGAGGGCGACTGGTGGTTGAACCTGCGCCGCGACCGCGCTTTGGCCTGAACGAATTGCTGGCTCAGTGCGATGCATCGGCTGAGATGAGCGGAGAAGACCGCGCCTGTCTGGAGATTCAATGACTACCGGCCGAAAGCCGGTAGTCATTGAATGCCTGCCCAAAAGGGACCTGCAGTTGCGAAAGTCAAGTTTCCAGGATCGAGTCTCCCATTTCACCTTCCAGGCAAGCTTTCAACCTGATGAGTTCCTTCTCCACCTGGGGCATGGCGGCGGCAAGGGCCTCCAGATTGCCCGTCTTGCCTGCTTTCTCCATTTCGTATGCGGCCTCCCGCAGCGCTTCAGCACCGACATTGGCGGCAGCTCCCTTAATGGTGTGAGCCTGCCGCTCAGCACTCCGGACGTCAGCGGCACCGATGTATTCCCTCAGCGCTTTCACCTGGGTGGGGACATCCCCAAGGAAACCGGCCACAACGGCCGTCATCAGCTCCTGGTCGCCCATCAGTCTGATCAGGAGATTCTCCCGATTAAAGACAGGTAAGTCCTCAATCGTCTCGAGCGATCCTCCCGGTTCAGTTTTTGGGATTGCCTGGCTCCTGACGATGTCTTCCCGCCCCTCTCCCTCCGGTCCGAGAAGGTCGCGTGTCGCATCATGAGCCTCGCTCTTCCCGTTGCCCGCTTCAACCGGTTCAGGTTGGGTTTTGTCGGTTTCATTCCCGGGAGGCAGCCACTTCGCAAGCATCGCCGCCAAGGCCATTGGGTCGACCGGCTTGACCAGGTAATCGTTCATGCCGGCCTCAAGGCATGCTTTCCGATCCCCTCGCATGGCCCGGGCGGTCAGAGCGATGATGGGAAGCTGGTGGTTGCCCACGCCGGAGCGGGGATCCCGAATGTAGCGCGTAGCCTCATAACCATCCATTTCCGGCATGTGACAATCCATGAGCACCAGGTCGTAAGGGGCGGTTCGCAGGGCTGCCAGGGCCTCCTTACCGTTGACCGCCACGTCACCATGGTGGCCAAGTTTACTGAGCAGGGCCAGAGCCACCTGCTGGTTGGTGAGGTTGTCCTCGGCAAGGAGGATGCGCATCGGGCGGGGCTGAGCCGCCGTGGCAGTCCGTGGCGTGGTCGGGCCGGGGGTGTCCGCGGTCTCTTCCCGTGGGATCCGTCCCAGGGCCAACGCCAGAACATCGTGGAGCTGCCCCTGGCGGACGGGTTTGGCGAGCGAGGCCGCCAATCCCATATCGGCAAGCCGTTCTGCATTCCTGCGCTCTCCCAGGGAACTCATCATGATCAGAACCGTTTCCCTGCACTCCGGATCGGCCTTGATCCGGCGGGCGAGCTCTTCTCCATCCATCTCCGGCATCTGGTAATCGAGCAGTGCGACTTGAAACGGATCCCCCTCCCGGACCGCTGCCTGCAGCAGAGAGAGGGCCTCGGCCCCATTGCTGGCTTCGTGAAAGCGGCAGCCCCAGGTGTGGAGAAGGGTGGTTACCAGGAGGCGATTGAGCTCGTGATCATCCACCACCAACACCCGCACCCCCTCAAGATCTGCCGGCACATCCGGCAGGTGTTGGGTCTCCTTTGGCTGCTTTTTGAAGACGGCTGTAAAGGTGAAGGTCGAACCCTTCCCCACCTCACTGCTTACGTTGATCCGGCCGCCCATCAATTCGACCAGTTGTTTGGATATCGACAGTCCCAGCCCGGTGCCGCCGTATTTGCGGGTGGTGGAGCCATCCACCTGGGTGAAGGGAGAGAATAGGGCCTCCTGCCGTTCAGGGGGGATGCCGATGCCGGTATCAGCAACCGAAAAGCGAATGACCGCGGAAGTCTCGTCCTCTTTCTCCAGGCCGGCCCGGATGATCACCTCGCCACGGTCGGTGAATTTCACGGCGTTTCCCCCCAGATTGACGAGAATCTGACGCAGCCGCCCGGGATCGCCCCGCAGCCTCAAGGGCATTTCCGGATCAATCATGCAGGCCAGCTCCAGGTTGTGCTCATGGGCCTTGACCGCCAGCAGTCCGGTTGCGTCCTCCATGACCGTCCGCAAATTGAAATCGAGAATTTCGAGGTCGAGCTTGCGGGCTTCGATCTTGGAAAAATCGAGGATATCGTTGATGACGGACAGGAGGGCCTCGCCGCTGCTTTGCGCGAGTTCGGCGTATTGGCGCTGTTCCTGGGTGAGAGGGGTATCCAGCAGCAGGCCGGTCATGCCGATGACGCCGTTCATCGGGGTGCGGATCTCGTGGCTCATGTTGGCCAGGAACTCGCTTTTGGCAATGTTGGCCAGCTCGGCCTGCCGAGCCATGATGTTCGCACGCTCAATGGCGAGTTCCAGTTGGGTGTTGGTCTCCACGAGCGCGTCCCGGGCCTGCATGTGCTCGGTGACGTCGCGGAAGTACCAGACGCGGCCGTAATATCGGTCCCCCGGGCCGAACATCGGCGCCGAGTAGCGGTCAAACACCCGGCCGTCTGCCAGGAGGAGTTCATCCCGGCTGGTTTCCCGGCGGTGGTCATAGAGGTATAGCACTCGTTCCAAAAACGACTGAGGGTCCGCCATCAGGGCCGTCACGAACTGTAAAACCGGTTCGTCGGCGTGGTCTTCGACCAGCTTTGCCGGAAGGCCCATCATCTCCACAAACCGACGGTTATATGAGAGGATGCGGTTCTCTTCATCCACCACCAGGATCCCGTCGATGGAAGCTTCCTGTTGGGTGGACAGCAGGACATTGCGGAACTGCAGCTTCTCTTCCGCCCGCTTGCGCTCGGTGATATCGCGCACGACCACGAGAATCCGATCCTGGCCGTCGATAACGGCCTGCCTCATATTCACTTCAATCCAGAACAGTCGCCCGGTTTTGTGCCTCGCTTTCCATTCGAAGACCTGCGGCCCTTCCTCGACCACCTTCTTCATCCAGGCCAAGGCATCATTTTGGGTGCAGGGCGGCTCGCCCGAACTCAGGTCTTCAACTTTCAGTTGGATGGCCTCTTCCCGCGTGTAGCCGTACATGGCGCACATGGTGGGGTTGATATCCAAAACTTGGCCGGTGGCGATGTCGTGAATGAAAATGGCGTCGTTGATGGACTGGAAGATGGTCCGGAAGCGTTCCTCGCTTTCGCGCAAAGCCTTCTCGGCCTTTTCCAGCTCGGTGACATCTTTGACGGTGCCCTGGACCCCGATGAGGCGGCCACTGCTGTCTTTTCGCGCCATCGAGGTGATGAGGGTGCTGATGACGGTGCCGTCCTTTTTCAGCATGGGAACAGGGTGTTCACGAGCAAACCCCTGCTCCAGAAGAACCGCAAGATGTCCCTCCCGATCTTCGGCTTTCAGATAAAGGTCCTTCACGTTGACGGTGAGGAGCTCCTCCCTGCTTTCATACCCCAGCAGTTCCACCATGGAATCGTTGCAGTCAAGCAATTGACCATCCAGGGAGGTGATAAAGACGCAGTCCAGCGAGGTGGCGAAAAAAGCCCGATATTTCTCCTCGCTCTGCCGCAGTTCAGCGGTGCGCGCCTGGACCTGGGTTTCGAGCGCAGCCCGGCCTTTGGTCACGAGGCGGACCAAAACGATCAGCACGGCCGTGAGGAGCAGGCCGGTTAAGCCTGCTCCCCAGCTGGCCCGCAACGGATTGGCAGCCAGAAAGGACCGCCCCGCGTGAGCGCGCAGGGCAAAGGTCTTGCCGAAGGCAAAGAGGGGTGCGGTCATGGACAGGCCCACATCGTTGTCGAACCGAAAGGGGGAGATGGCCCTCTCTGGAAGGGGCTCCCCGGGCGCTGAGGACGACAGCAGCGAGGGAGGATGGTCGGTATCCAACTGGAAGAACTCGATGGTGGCAAGGTCCGGCCGATGGCTGTAGTGAGCGAAAACGTGCCTGGTCAGGGATTCAAACTGGAACAGGGCCGCAACAAGCCCGCGAAGATGAGTCTCCTTTGCATCGAAAACCGGGCGAAACACGAGCATCGTCTTTGGGGCCCCGGCCTGCGGTCCGAGGCTGAGAGCATCGGTAGCCGTGGTCATTCCGGTCGCGATAGCTTCCTCGATCGCGGCACGGCAGGTAGGCTCCGAACCCATATCGTATCCCAGGGCGCTCTCGTTGCCGGCGAGTGGTTCCACATAATAGACCGGATAATAGACCGCCCGTCCCTCGGCCGGCATGACTTGACCCTGAGGGTCCTGCTGGGTGACGGCATAATCGATGAAACCCTCGCGTCGGGCCCTTGCCTCGAAGACTGCCCGCTCTTGCGCGGATACTGCGGGGATCCATTGCCAGGCCGCAGTAAAGTGATCTTTGCGGAGGGAGTGGCTGAAGGCCTGGAATTCCTCCCGCTCGACTTGCCGACGGGTTTCGAAGAACTGGCCAAGGGTTTCCAGCCGGTAATCCCGAAGATCCAGCATGGCTTTGCTCACACTCCCCGCCTGGGCCTCAGCCAGTTGGGCAAACCGGGTGCCGAGAAAGCGGAGTTCGCTGTCTTGCGCCACATACACCGCACCAAGGGTGAGCAGCAGGCCGAAGCCTGCGGTCAGCCAGAGCTCGGCATGGCGCAGCTGCCTCTCGGGTCCCGCGGAGAGCCTCCTGCGCCGTTCGAGCAGCAAGCCGCCGCCAAGGACGAGCAACGCCAGCATCAGCGTGAACAAGATAGGGCCGAGCCGGGCGTAAACGATCGCTTTCCGCCAGGTCTGCGCTTCCATGTCAATCCCCACGACCAGCATGGTCTCGCCCGTCTCCGGATCAATCACCGGCGCGCAGGCCGAGACGAAGGAACCGTATTCGTCGGCATAGGGACCCAGCGTCTGCGCCCGTTGGGTTTCGAAGACTTCAAGCATTGCCGGGGGAGGTTGTTCGTAAGGGGTTCCCGGCGGCGAAGCAAATTGGTCCTGTTCGCTGAGGCTCTCAGGGCCGAATATCACCTGCCCATGGCGAATCGCCAGGCTGAAGATGGTGCGAATCTTGATGGCCTGGGCGTAGGCTTTCATCTGCTGGTGCAAGCGCGTGAAGGCCGGATTCGAGCGGTCATCGAGGGTGAACGTCAGCTCCCTCACCCACTCGACGTTGATCTGCCTGGCGATTGCGGTGGTCTGGTAGAGCATCTGCCCGCGCAAGTCGGAATCGATGGCTTGGCCGCGCCACACCGCAACCCCGCCGCCTGCCGCCAGCACCATCACCACCAGCCCGGGTACTATGGGGCGGGCTATCCACCACGCAGCGTTCGCCGCCTTGCCGCCCGCGCTCCCGGCAGGCGAAGCAGCGGAGGAAGGCCTTCGTTCCCGCCTCGCCCGCCCCCACCACAAGGAGGCAATCAGCAGCAGGGCGGTGCCGCAAACAAAAGCCATCATGTCAAGCTGGTGGACCATATTACTCCTTGCCGGGAGTCAGAATTCAAACCTGGATGGGATCGAAAAGGCTGCACGGAGTTGCATTTTGATCATCATACCCCTTTGAACTGGTAGAAAACGGCCCGAAGATAGCGCTTGGGTTCAAATTCCGGACACAACCCGGTGATGGACTCCGTCGACCCGATGATGAGGCAGCCGTCCGGTGCCAGGACTCTGGCGATGCCCCTGAACAGTCGGGTTTTATCCTGTTCCGAAAAATAAATGGCGACATTGCGGCAGAAAACGATATCGAAGGGCTGCGGAAAAGAGAACGGTTCGAGCAGGTTCATGGTCTTGAAAGTAGCCAGGGCTCGGACCTCATCCCGGATTTTCCAGGTTTGACCCTCGGACTGAAAATATTTCTGCATCTTGGCCGGCGCCAGGCCACGTCCCATTTCGAGGTTGCTGTACCGGCCATAGCTGGCCTGGGCAACCGCTTTGTCGGAAATATCGGTTCCCAGAATGCGGACGTCGTAGCGATTGAGGTCAGTGAGGAGCTCTTTCAGGACAATGGCCGTGCTGTAGACTTCCTGCCCCGTAGAGCAGGCCGCGCTCCAGACGCGGATGGGGATGCGGCCCACCCCTGCTGTTTTGGCGCGCCGGTCGATGAGCTCGGGAAGGACCTTGTGCTGCAGCAGTTCGAAGGGAGAGGTATCCCGGAAAAAGGAAGTCTCCTGAGTGGTGATGGCGTCAATGACCTTGCGTTGGAGTTTGTTGGTGAGATCGGCTTTGACCTTATTGAACAGGTCCATGAAGCTGGCAGCCCCGGTCTCGCGCACCAGCTCGCTCAGACGGGTCTCGATGAGGTAGGCCTTGGTGCTGTCCACCTGCACTCCGCAAACGGAGTGGACGTATCGGGACCAGAGGTCCACTTCCGTGCTGGATAGAGGACTCATGGCGCGACTCCCCGTACCGAAGCGATGATCCGCCCGGCAACGGCCTCAAGGGGAACCACCACATCGACCACACCGGCATCGATGGCTGCCTTGGGCATGCCAAAGACCACACATGAGGCCTCGTCCTGAGCCACCACATAGCACCCGTGGCGCTTGAGCAGACGCAAACCCAGGGTGCCGTCGCTTCCCATACCGGTGAGAATGACGGCCATGGACCGCCCCGGAAAGCGGTTGGCGGCCGAGCGAAAGAGATAGTCGACAGCCGGCTTGCAGTTGTTTTCGGGAGGATCGTCGGTGACCTCGATCACCTTGGCGCCTCCGGGTGCTGCGGCCAGGCGCATCTGCCTGCCACCCGGCGCGATGTAAACGGTATTGGGTTCGAGCCTCTCGCCATGGGAAGCCTCCCGCACACGGAAGGCACATTTGGCGGAAAGGCTTTCGGCCAGTGACTGGGTGAACACCGGGGGCATGTGCTGGACGACGAGCACCGGGACGCCAAGCGTGCCCGGCAGGGCCGGCAGGACCTGTGCCAGGGCATTGGGGCCGCCGGTGGAAACGCCGATCAGGACCATGTCGGGTTTGGTGCCGGCCGCAACCCGCGTCATCGTCTTCGAAACCTGCCTCAAGTCGGCCGGGGGGCGGACGGGGGGGAGAGGCTGCGGAGGCGGCGCCTGAGGGCGGTCTTTCAGGATGTTGCGGATCTCTCGCCGGTGCGCAAGAGCGCGCACCCGTGGGGCCAGTTCCTTGAGGATTGCCGCTCGGCTCTCTTCCGCATTGGGGGTGTCGGGTTTGGTGATGAAGTCGAGAGCGCCCTTTTCCAGGGCCTTCATGGTCAACCGGCCTCCCGCCAGGGTGAGAGCGCTGACCACGATGACCATGACATCTTCGCCCGCCTGCCGTAGGGCGTCCAGAACCGCCAGGCCGCCCATTTCGGGCATTTCCATATCAAGGGTGAGGAGATCGGGCCTGAGGTCCCGAACGCGCTGGACGGCCAGTTTGCCGTTGGGGACCCCCGCCACCACCTCCACGTCGGGTAGCGAAGAGAGCGCTTCCGTAAGCACCCGGCGAAACAGCGCCGAGTCGTCCGCCACCAGCACCCTGAGAGCCATCTATTCCCTCCTTGCGGATGCCGCTTCGGAGCCGTCCTCGATGGCCAGCACTGCGGTCAAATCGAGGAGGGCGATGAGGCCGCCGTCAACGTAGCAGACCCCCATGAACTGCCGGCCCTGGACGCCACGCACATTCTCAGGTGCCGGTTTGATGTCGATCCGATCCACGGTGACCGCATCCGCCACACGATCCACCAGCAACCCGATTTGCTCATCCTCCCACTCCACGATGAAGATGCGGCTGTCGCTGTTGATTTCGGTGCGTGCCAGATCCAGCTTGACTCCCAGGTCGATCACGGTGGCGATGCGCCCGCGCAGGTTCATCACGCCCAGTACAAAACCGGGGGCGTGGTGCACCGGGGTGATGTCGCCCACCCGCACCACTTCCTGGACTTGTGCCGTGTCGAGGCCGAAGGCGGCATCGGCCAGGAAAAAGGTTGAAACGAGCATCTGCTCTTTATCGATTCGAACAGGTTGGTCCACCATCCAAAGCTCCTTATCTGCAAACGGAACAAATCAGCAGGTGTCAGGTCTTGAATCTCCCCACCAGCTCCTTGAGCTGTTCCGCCAGTTGGGAAAGCTCGCCGGCGCTCATCTGCACCTGTTCCCCGCCTCGGCTGATTTCACTGATGGTCATATTGACCTGGGCGATGTCCTGGGCGATGGAGTGGGAAACGGCGGCCGTCTGCGCCACGCGTTCATTGGAATCCTTCACCCCCATGGTGGCCTGAGCGATGTTCGAGGCCACATCCTTGGTCACGACCGATTGTTCTTCAATGGCCACGGCGATGGTTGCCACGATCTCCCCCACCTGCTTGATGACCTGGGCGATTTTCTCAATATCCCCAATGGCTCCGCCGGTCGAGGCCTGGATCCCCGAAATCTTGCCTTTGATGTCTTCGGTGGCGGCTGCCGTCTGCTGGGCCAGCTCCTTGATTTCGTTGGCGACCACGGCAAAGCCCTTGCCCGCCGCTCCGGCCCGGGCCGCCTCGATGGTGGCGTTCAGAGCGAGCAGGTTCGTCTGAGCCGAAATGCTGCTGATGGTCTCGGTCACCTGCCCGATTTCCTGGGCGGCACGGCCGAGGTCCTTCATCATAGTCGAGACCACCTGGGCCTGCTGGGTGGCTTCTCCGCTGATCGCCCGCGCTTTTTCCGAATTCGAGGCGATTTCCCCGATGGTGGCGCTCATCTGCTCGGTGGCACCCGCGACCGAAGTCAGGTTGGTGGTCATCCGTTCCATGCCGGCCGCGACATCGGCGGAAGTCGCACTCGATTCCTCGGCGGCGGCCGCGACCGTGGCGGTCTTTCCGGATAGGGTCTGCACGCTCTGGGCTGTCTGGGCGCTCACGGCCGAAAGCTCCGTTGACGACGACGCGACGGTCTGAGCATTGCCGGCGATGCTGCCAATGATGCCCTGCAGTTTCTCCACAAACTGGTTGAAATAGCGTGCCAACTCGCCGACTTCGTCCTTGCTTGCGGCGTCAAGCCGCTTGGTCAGATCGCCTTCCCCTTCGGAGATATCCTTCAGCATGTCGGAGGTGCGGCGGATGGGATTTACGATGCCGCGGGAGAGGAAGAGCCAGACCAGCACAATGGCGACGATCACTGCCACCAGGACGCACAGCATGATCGTCCGGCTGTGACTGTTGGCACTGTTGATGGCGTAGACTCCCTGCAGCAGCTCCTCCTCCCAGGTCCCGGCGGAGATGATCCACTGCCAGGGGGCGTAATAGCCGATGACGGCTGTCTTCAGGCGGGGACGCGAATCGCCCGCCTTCTGCCATGGGTACCGGAGCTGGGCAAACTCGCCCGGTTTAAGGGCCGTGGCTCGCTGGACAATATCCTGGGTGATCAGCTTGCCGTCGGCGTCCTTGGTCTCCCAGGCATTCTGGCCGTCGCGTTCGCCTTTATGGGAAATCACATAGTTCCCTTTGGGGTCGATCACCTCGACATAGCCGGTTGCGCCCACCTTGATATTCATGATCGCCTGGCGGAGGCTCTTGGCGCTCTCTTCCGGCACGCCCACGTAGAGAACACCCGCGACCTTGCCGTCGGCGCCGCGTATCGGTTCATAGGCGGTGACGTACCAGCGGTTGACCACGAAGGCGCGACCGACGTAGCGTTCATTGGCGAGCACCTTGCGCAGCACGGGATTGGCCGTTCCGTCGGGGTTGGTTACGGGGATGTAGGTACCGATGGCCCGTTTTCGGTCGAGGGTTTCGACATTTGTCGCCACGCGCAGCATGTCACCCTGTTCATTCATCCGCTGAAAAATGGTGCACGTGCCCCCCACCAGTTCTCGTACCCGGTCCACCACCGGCGACGGCTGCTTGACATCCACGTTCTGGCCCAGCCAGGTGTCGCCCGCCATCATTTTCGGCAGGCGCATGGTGGACCGCGTCTGATTGACCTGATTCACCGCCTCCCACTCGATGGTTTCCTTGGCCAGGGTCAACGCGCCGGTCTGCCGAAGCACATCCCGCGCGACATTCAAATCATGGCCGACCTTCTCTTCCAGCACTTCCTGCTGGCTGGCGAGCATGGCAATCACGCCGGCGACGATCTGCTGCTGCCCATCCTCGGCAAGCTTCCTGGTTTCGGATTCCGCGATGCGCTCCACCTGACCGCCCTGCCACAGGGCAATGCCGGTGATCAACAGGGCGACGGCAACGGTGGTCACCACACCCGCCAGAACCAGCTTTTTCCCGATCTTCATATTCTTGGTGCTGATCATTCCATGCCTCCTCTTTGTTGAGCCTCTTTTTCCCTTTCGCAACGTTCAGAGACTATCTCCCGGGTCTGAGCTTGCGTGACTTGGCATTCCCCCTCACACTTTGAATCTCCCCACCATCTCCTTCAGTTGCTCCGCCAGCTGGGAAAGCTCGCCGGCGCTCATCTGCACCTGTTCTCCACCCCGGCTGATGTCGCCGATGGTCATGTTCACCTGGGCAATGTCCTGGGCGATGGAGTGGGACACGGAGGCGGTCTGGGCGATGCGTTCATTGGAATCCTTCACGCCCATGGTGGCCTGAGCGATATTCGAGGCCACGTCCTTGGTCACGACCGATTGTTCTTCAATGGCCACGGCGATGGTTGCCACGATCTCCCCCACCTGCTTGATAACCTGGGCGATTCTCTCGATATCCTCGATGGCTCCGCCGGTGGAGACCTGGATCCCCGAGATCTTGCCTTTGATGTCTTCGGTGGCGGCTGCCGTCTGCTGAGCCAGCTCCTTGATTTCGTTGGCGACCACGGCAAAGCCCTTGCCCGCCGCTCCGGCCCGGGCCGCCTCGATGGTGGCGTTCAGGGCGAGCAGGTTCGTCTGAGCCGAAATGCTGCTGATGGTCTCGGTCACCTGCCCGATCTCCTGGGCGGCACGGCCGAGGTCCTTCATCATGGTCGAGACCACCTGTGCCTGCTGGGTGGCTTCCCCGCTGATCGCCCGTGCTTTTTCCGAATTCGAGGCGATTTCCCCGATGGTGGCGCTCATCTGCTCGGTGGCGCTCGCGACCGAAGTCAGGTTGGTCGTCATCTGCTCCATCCCTGCAGCCACCGACGCGGTGTTGACGCTCGATTCCTCGGCTGCGGCGGCGACGGTGCCGGTTCGGTCCGAGATCGACCTCACCCCCGAGGCCATTTCGCCGGCAACGCCCGACAGTTCTGTCGAAGACGCGGAGACGGTCTGCACGCCGTTGTTGATGTCGGTCACCATCCCCGAGACGCTCTTTTGCACCGCATCGAGCGAGCGCGCCAGATTCCCCATTTCGTCCCCGCGCTTTACGGCATTCGCAGACACTTTGATGGAGAAGTCGCCTTTCGCCATCTCCTGCAGATGCTGTGCTGATCGCTCGACGGGGATGGTGATGCTTTTCCTGATCACGACACTGAAGACGACGGCGACAACGACTGCCGCAAGCCCCAGCAAGAGGATCATCCACCGCATCCCCGAGGAGCGTGCCTGGAGTTGCTCGATTTGCTCCGTCAACCGGGTTTCCCGCCATTTGACATATTCGTCCACGGCAGCGTTGCCCTTTCCCAGGATTGGCAGAACCTGCTCGGTAAAGAGGGCGGCAGCGTCCGCTTCCTTGCCCGCCATGGCCAATTCCACCACTTTCCCGGTCAAATCACGGCCGTCCAGGAAGGCTTGTTCCACCTTCGCCAGCTTGTCCCTTCCCCCATCGGTCTTGGACTGCGCCTGCAATTCTTCCATGCTGGTCCGGCATAGCTCGCGCGCTGCCTGCATGCTTCGCTGACTTTCTTCCTTCTTCGCGGTGCCTTTGTTCAAGATCGTGAGCGCGGCGAAGGAGCCCACATCCCGCAGGTATCCGGCGATCTTGGCGCCGGACAAGGCTTTATGGCTCTCTGCGAGGGAATCCGCCATCGTCTCGCCGACGGAGGTTAACCCCCACCCTGCCGCCCCGGTAATGACGAGCATCAGTACGGTCAGAACGCCAAACCCCACTCCCAGCCTTCGTCCAATCTTCATGTTATCCAAGACTTTCATCGCTGTTTCTCTCTTCCCTTTAGGCTAGAGCTTAATCATCCGGGATTTCAGGATGTGTTCCCCACGCCTGCGCCTTTCCTGCTTGTGCCTGTGTTCCGCGCGTGGTATTTCCACTTGCCAATCATCAGTTCAGCAGCGTGCGCAGCCCTTCGAGGAGCCTTTCTCGATCGAGCTTGATCTGGTAGTCGCTGATGCCTGCTGCTTTCCCGGTGGCAATGTCCTCATCGCCGGCTAGGGAGGTGAGCCCAATGACGGGCAGGTCCGCTACCTTTGGCTCGGAGCGAATGCGTCTGGTGAGCTCCAGGCCTGAAAGACGCGGCATCTCTATGTCCGTCACGACGATCCTGACCTGGCCGACATGCTCCATCAGGATTTCCCAGGCAGCCTGACCGTCGGGCGCTTCGAGCACCGCATAGCCGTCCTCTTCCAGAGACCTCTTGACCTGGGCGCGAAAGAAATCGGAATCTTCGGCAAGGAGCACGGTGACGGCGGTATCTTCCCGGGCAACCCGTTTTTCGGGGCCGGCACCCCATTCCGGATAGACGGTTTCGACCAGTTCGTAGATGTCCGTGAGGAGAACCGTCTTGTCACGGATGATGGTCGAGCCGGCAATGCCAGGCTGGCGGTGGGTCTGCTGGTCGATAGTCGTGTGCGTTTCAACCACATCCACGGGCATGGCGCCCAGAAGCCCCACTTCGCGCCCGCGCACACTCGACACGATGACCGCCAGGTCGCGGTGCTCCTCGATGGCATTCACTTGAGCGGTATCGGCCAGCGTGACCAGAGGCAGCGAGGCGCCGCGATACTGCATGGTCCGGCGTCCTCCCGCCATCTCCACCTGCTCGCTCGAGACGCGCTCAACGCGCAGCACGGTGTCGAGAGGAGTGGCACACAGCTCGTTGGGAGCGTTGTAGAACAGAAGTAGTGAATGGATATCCTGGAGCCTTTCGCGATCAGCCTCTTCCGCCAGTTCCGCGGCTCGCGGGGAGCCGGAAAGGGCGTGCAGATCCGCCTTGGCCGCCAGCCCATTGACATCCAGAATGAGGGCCACCCGGCCGTCGCCCATGATGGTGGCGCCGGCATATTCCTGGAGGCCCTTCAGGTGACGGCCGAGCGGCTTCACCACAATTTCCTCGGTATTCTGGAAGGAATCCACCACCAGCCCGTACTGCATGGCCCCAGTGGTGACCACCACCATCTCGACATCGCCCTCGGGATGATGACGCCGTCCATCCGTCTGTCGGCGCTCTGGCCGACGCTCCTCGGTCCCCCTCTCTTCGGCGGCGTCGGCCGCGCCATGGACCAGGGGATGGTGAGGAGAGCGCCGGTCGGCGAGATTCCGACGGCGGCAAATCTCTTCCCGCCCGGTCTCGGGATCGACATAGGTGGGAAAAAGTCCGAGAAAATCCGAAAATCTCATGATGGGAACGATCTGGTCGCGCAGGATCACCACCGTGGCGTCCCCCACCACTTCGATCCGTTTCTTTACGTGCTCGGCACGAATGCGCAGCAGCTCAACCACATTGATCTGAGGGATGGCGAAGCGCTCGCCCTGGACGGTGATGATCAGCGACGGAATGATGGCCAGGGTGAGCGGCAGTTTGATGCGGAAAAGCGTCCCTTTGCCAGGCTCGGCTTCGATTTCGACCTTGCCCCCGAGGCGATCGAGGTTGGTCTTGACCACGTCCATGCCGACACCGCGTCCCGAGACATCGGTGACCTTCTCGGCGGTGGAAAGGCCGGGCAGGAAGACCAGCGCCATCTTGTCCTTGTCGGACATCCCCAGGAGCTTCTCCTGCGAGATCAAGCCTTTCTTCAGGGCGCTGGCGGCAATGCGCTGGGGATCGAGCCCCTTCCCGTCATCGGCAATCTCGACCACCACCTGGCCTGCTTCGTGGCGGGCCTCGAGCCGAATGGTCCCCATCGCCTTCTTCCCCGCCACGGTTCGCTCCCCCTGCGGTTCGATGCCGTGGTCGGCGGCGTTGCGTACCATGTGGGTGAGAGGATCGGAGAGGCCCTCGATGAGGCTCTTGTCCAGTTCGACATCCTTGCCTCTGATGTCGAGCTGAATGTCCTTGCTGAGCGCGCGCGCCATGTCACGCACCACCCGCGGGAACTTGCCGAAAACGTTGCCGATGGGCTGCATGCGCGTCTGCATGATGGCATCCTGGAGTTCGGACGTCACCAGGTTGATCCGCTGGGAACTGGCCACCAGTGCACGGCGGTCGTTTTGGGCCACCGCTTCGCGGAGTTGGTTGCGGCTGAGCACCAGTTCTCCCGCCAGGTTCATCAAGGATTCAAGCAGATCCACATCGACCCGCAGCGTGCTTTCACCCGCAGGAACGGCGACCTTGCCCTTGGTCTCCGATTCCGGACGCTCCTGGCGGCCAGGGGGGACGGGAAGGGGTGGGACCGCCTCGGCGGTTGGGGCGGCTTGGGGTACGGGGGGTTCCTTGGCAAGCGGGGCAGAGCCCTGCGGTGGTGGTGAAACCAGGGGCTCGGCCGGAAGTTCGGGGGTCCCGGCAACCAGCATCGGAGGGGCCTCGGTCGTCTTGCCTTCCGGAGCATTTGGGTCGAACACCAGCCTGATTTTCTCCTCTGCCACGTCGATGAGGGTCCCGATGACATCGGGGTCCAGGATGGTGGCATAAAACAAGATCAGCGGAACACAATTGGAAATCGGGCCATCCAGGGTCCCGACAGCATCGAAATCCGGTGCGCAATCGAGGATTTCCCCCGAGGCATAGAGGTCGCCGAAAACCTGGAGGACTTTCTTGCCTTGCCGCTCGATGTCGTGAATCAGGTCGAATTCGATGAGATAGATGTACTGGCCGCTGCGTTTGACCCGGTCCAGATCGACTTCGGGAATGAGTACCGGGGGGGCCTTCTCCTCGGTCTGAAGCAGGGCCATGCGGGTGATCGAGTCCTTTTGCTCTTCGGGTAGATAGGAAGTGGCCAGATGGGTCAGGCTGGTCACGTGCTCCCAGATGTCGGTGTTCTCACTTTCTCCGATGTTGTTGATCATGTCCCGCAACATATCGAAGGCGGCCAACAGCACGTTGGTGATTTCGGGGTTCGGAATCATCTTGCGCGAACGGATCATATCGAGGACCGTCTCGGCTTTGTGGGCGAGTTCCTTGATCTTGCTCAGCCCGAAAAAGCTGCTCCCTCCCTTGATGGAATGGGCCGCCCGGAAGACCTTGTTGACCAGTTCCTCGTCAATATCGGCCCCCCCTTCTTCGATGGCCAGAAGGTCGGTTTCCATCCCGGCCAGGTGTTCCCGGGCCTCAACGACGAATTCCTTGATGAGGTCATCCTGCATGGTCATGGTCGATTCCTCCGTCATCACCGTTTGCTCACGCAGAGACGCTTTTCGAGCCGCATGCTCTGGAGCAGCCGAAAGATATCCTCTGATGCCTTGACAACCTGTACGCTTCCGCCTTTCTTGGCCAGGCTGTTGTAAGTGGCAATCAGCAGGCCGATCCCGGTGGAGTCGATGATGGTAGTCTTTTCCAAATCAAAGGCCACTGCCACGGCACCTGACTCGAGTGCCTCATGCAGCGTTGTTTTGAGCTCCGGAACCACCGAGGCGGTAAGGTCACCTTCGAGCTGGACGCTCATCTTCCCTTCCTCAAGTTTCACTGCCATCGCTTTCATGGTCCTTATCTCCTCTCATGGCTCTCCATAAAGTGACCTGGTTGCCCCGGGCATTGAAAGCAACGCGGTCCGCGTAGAGCCCATAGATGACCAGCCCTCTCCCGGAGGTGCATTCCGGGTCGGGCGGTTCCCGCCGGATCTTGCGGTACTTGAATCCTGTCCCCTCATCGGCGACCCGCACTACCACCCACTTCCTCCCGATCCTCAGCTCAGCCCGAATCGCTTTCCCGGCATCGCCTCGATTGCCGTGGATCATGGCGTTAGTGAGACTTTCCCGCAGCAGCAGTTCCAAGGGAAACACTTCATCGGAAAGCCCGGAGGTCGTCAGCAGCCCTCTCGCTTCGCGGCAGAAAGCCTCCACGGCCGCGGGTTCGGAGGCCAACGTGCGAAGCAGAATCACCGATCGGGAACCGTTTGCCTTATTCAAACCTCGACTCCCAGCAGCACGATATCGTCGCCTGGCACCGTCCATGCCAGCATCTCCGTGGTCACGGCCTCCACCATGTTTTCCAGGGCAAGCCGGTGATGCGCCTCGCAAAGATCCATGAGCCTGGTGATGCCTTGTTCCTGGCTGCCCTGCCGTTCCACGATGCCGTCGGTGTAGAGGACAAATCGATCTCCCTTGCGGAGGGTGATTTCACTGGTCTCGAAATCGGCATCCGCAAACGTACCCAGCACATCGCCTGTCTGGCGGATGGCGGCGGCCGGCTTGCCTGCTGCGAGGCAGATTGCCGGCGGGTGCCCCCCGTTGACCAGGATCAGGCGGCCGCTCTGCCGGTTCAAGCGGGCATAGAGGACGGTGAAAAACAGGCCTTGCGGCATGACCTGGCAAAGAGAGCGGTTGATGGTGCGCAGAATGTCCACCGGCTCATACAGGGGAGAGGAGTGTTCATGCAGCAGGGTTTTCATGGCGGTCGTCCAGAGCGACGTTTCGAGATCGTGGCCGCTGGCGTCAGCCACCACATAGTCCACCAGGAAATCACCCACCGGCAGGACATCATAGAAATCTCCCCCTGCGCCGTGGCTCTGCCTCAGAATGGCGGCGAAACGAGCGGTGGGAAACTGGTCGGGTGTCGGCAGAATCATCTGTTGGGAAGTCGCCAGACGCTTGACGCGTTCCACCTCCAGTTGTGCCAGGGCCTCGTAGGCCTGTTTGAGGCGCAGGTGAGTCCTGACGCGGGCGATGATTTCAGGACCTGAGAGCGGTTTGGTGATGTAGTCAATGCCTCCCGCATCAAACCCGCGCACTTTCACGGAAACGTCATCGTTGGCTGAAATGAAGAGGATGGGGGTATCCGATATGCCGGGGGTTTTCTTGATGCTCTCACAGACGGCGAAACCGTCAATGTCCGGGAGGTGCACATCAAGCAGAATGAGGTCAGGACGCAAATCCTTCGCCTGGACGAGCCCTTCACCGCCATCCGCAGCGCCCACGGTCTGGAACCCCACCTGCCGCAGGATGCCCCTCAGCATCTGTCTGGTGGTCGGATCGTCGTCAACAATGAGAATCACCATGTTCCTGGACGATTCTCGCCGGGCTGCGGCACCCCCGATGGCGGTGCCCTGGTCGTGTGACAATCCTGATGCTCCTCTTCCTGTGTCTTTCATCTTTAAGCAGTACCGGCCGAGCCGCCGCCGGCCGGGATTTGGATGAATCCGAAAGCGCGCAGGAATTCGAGAAGTTTTTCTTTGGAGTAGGGCTTGACCAGATAGCCGTCGCAGAGTTCCCGGAACGACGTCATGATATTCTCTTTATCTCTCAGGGCGGTGGTCATGATGATCTTTGCCCCCAGGCCGACAAGAACTCCCCTCTCCTCCTCTAACCGCCGGATTTCTTTGAGCGCAGTCTGCCCGTCCATTTCCGGCATCATGATGTCCAGGCAGATGAGGTCATAGGGCTCTTGAGTTTCAAAACTCGCAACAAAGGCGGCAATCGCTTCCCTGCCATTCACGGCCACATGGGTTTCTCCGAAAGGCGCGAGCATTTTCTGGAGAAAGAGGCGACTCGTGAAGTCATCTTCTACGATCAGGGTTTTCATGAATCTCTCCTGGTTGGGGTTGTCATCAAATCATCCTCGTCAACATCAGCTTCCGGGGAGCGCTGCGATTTCCGCGGGACCGCTCCACAGAATAAAGTGACCGCTATCCCCGGGCGTCATTCCCGATCGGGCGGCAATCCACAAAGACAGCCTGGAGGCCCGCTCCCAGCTTCAAGCTTGCGGGGACAGGCCTCGCGGGAATGACATGGGGACATCGGACACACCTGTGTGTGGCGCTGTACTCAGGGCATCCCGGCCGGTTAACCCATATCGGCACAATCTCAAAATCACTTGAGCATGACGTGAGCGACCGGCTGATGAGTGGCAAAACCATCCAGCAAAATCCATCCGCTCGCGTCATTGACGGTGTTCCCCACTGGGGGACCTTGACGGTTGGTGGACGCGCAATTCATTATCACCGCAAATATTTGGATTCTCGGGTGCGGGCTCCGATGGGTGGCTTTCACCCCTTTGACGGATGCCTACTGTGGCCCCCTGCGATCACGCCGTGATAGCCTGGTCACAGCTGATAAGCAACTAACATGCCATGTCCGGGTTGCATCCTCTGGAGAAGCTGGCCAACCCGTTTTGGTTAATGTTCTGATCACTTCTGCTACGTTGGAAGCGCCCGAGCCAGTTCCAGCGACGAGGAAAGTCACTCTGGTGGATCACGGCACCCCTGTCAGAGGATGTCAATTTCTTGTCGTTGGCTTGTCGCCCGGTCCTCGCTGAGGATTTGATCGGGAAGCTGCCGAAAGGCTGCGCCCCACCCGGTTATGATGGTCACAAGGGCTTAAGAGTGGAAACAGCCCCCGGACCATCATGAGGGAAAAATCAAAGCGCCTGAAGACGGGCCGGTTGTCATGGCGGATTTCGACGACGGCTGGCCCGGATATGAAGGGCCCGTCTTCGTCGCCCACTAAAACTCCGTCGCTGGAAGGACCCCTCGCCGGCTTCATTGGGGCGGCTTGTCTTCGATCCGGCGGAGATATCGCCTTTCGGGCACTCCTGCATCGACATAGAGTGCCGGAAAGCCGATTTGCACCGAACTCCCCTTCGAGCCGACCGCCACGGTGCCGCACGGTGGCGGTTCCCGCCTTCATGTCTCCCGAAATCGGCACAAAATTGGCCGTGACAGCACCGACAGCACCTGCTACCCCAAAACCCTGAAAAAGCGATTTCTTATCACCACCTCACCTCACCTAAGGAAGAAGCCATGCGCCGGTTTGATACCCAGTATTTGGGGGTGCTCCTGAAGGCCACGGGGGGCAATGTCAGCCAGGCGGCTCTGCGGTGCGGTCTGGAACGGCAGGGCCTGTAGCAGATCTTGAGGCGCTACGGCATCCGATCAGACGTTTCGGAAACTTGAAACAAACTTCCCGCTTCCGCGCATGGACGTCAACTCAACGCTCCGTTCGATGGTTTTCTTGATTTTGGGCCAGCCGATCCCGATTAGAACAAGAAATCTAAAAATATCAAAGGGAAAGGCGGAGCCACCCGTACACCTGAGAACAGGCATTTGCTGAGGCGGGACACTGTTGTTGACCATGATCGTTGACCATGGTAGGATTCACTAAAATCCTGATCTGGGAGGTGTTGCGGGATGGAGTCAGTGCCGATCTCCAAGTTCAAGGCTACCTGCCTGGCGCTACTGGATCGCGTCAAGCGGACCGGCCAGACCATCATCATAACCAGAAAAGGCCAACCCATCGCTCAGGTCATGCCGCCTCCCGTTCCCGAAAAACCTGAGTCCTGGCTGGGGTGTTTTCAAGCCAGCGGCAGGATCCTGGGGGATATTGTGGGTCCCGCCGTCGATGCAGAAGAGTGGGAGATCCTTCAAGGGTGAGACTCCTGCTGGATACGCATATATGGCTTTGGAGCCTCCTGGAACCTGTCAGACTGACAAAACAAGTGGCAGCCGAACTGGAGAATCCCGACAACGAGCTGTGGCTTTCCCCTATCAGTCTGTGGGAAGTGCTCATCCTGGTTGAAAAGCGGCGAGTCGTTCTGGATTTGGACGCCGCAGCCTGGATTCGCAGGGTTTTGGCGCGAGTGCCGTTCAAGGAAGCGCCCCTGAACCATGAAGTCGCCCTGAAAAGCGGCTCCCTGTCGCTTGCCCATCAAGACCCTGCCGACCGGTTCCTGGCAGCGACAGCCCTCGTCTATGATTTGACGCTGGTCACCGCTGACGAGCGTCTTCTTCATTCAAAAGAACTTCACGTCCTCCCCAATACTTGATTTTACTATTGACAAAACCTATCCTATTGATATTTTTTCGTTTAAATTGTAGGAGCCTCTTGCAAGCGTCCTTTTCACCCTTCGACACCTCAGCGTGAACGCGCTTCTTGGGCTGCAGCATGTTGAATTTCCGTTTGTGGCGAGGTATCGAACCACGAATGGGAGCAGTTTTGCAAGAGGCTCTTGGGTTCCCAGAAAAAGCCAAACCATCCGTGAGGGTGGGACGGAAAGCCACGGGTCTTGAGACCCTTCCTGCCGACAGACCTCGATCTCGATTCAAGACGGCCTGGTTGCCTGGAGAGGGTGATTCGGTGTCTTCGTGCAAATGCTGTTCGTCTGTACTCTGCAGCTTCACTGCACCAGGATGGAGGTCATGACCATGAAGAACGCACAAAGCAAAAAGTCCTTTAGCGGCTGGCTCCCGGCATCGCTGTGGCTCATACCTTTCCTTCTCATTCCCTTTCAGGCGCATGGCTCGATTATTCCCATCGATTTGAAGGCCTTCTTCGCAGACTACTCGGTCACCGTGGCGACCGACGGGAGATCCGCCGTCATGGAGGAGGATCCCGGGCTCTCACCGGTGCTGCTTTCCAATGATCCTTATCTTGGAGCCCCCGGCATCAACGTGCCCGACAACCTGCTCGGGCTTGGCTTCACCTATTCCTTCTCCCTGGGCGAAGGCAATTACGACAATTTCTACGCCAAGGTTTTCAACGGCGTTACCGGGGACATCCTTGCCGACTCTCCCTTTCCCACCGAGTCTTCAAGTGCCGGGACGATCCTTTGGGACCTCTCCGGGATCGACCCCGCGATCTCCCTGCTGGGACTGGAATTCCAGCTCAACTCGTATTCGGGGGATTGGTTATACGACTCCGTTGTGACGATCAACAATCCCCACCTGTAGACCGCACCGGTTCCCGAACCGGGCACCCTCATCCTCCTTGGTTCCGGGTTGGCCGGGTTATTGGCAGTCATGAAAGGGACGTCTCACTGAGATTCTCCGTCGAGCATCACGGGGACAGTCGAAAGGAGGGGCCATGAACGCGAGGAATCGTTTGGGAAAGGTCGTTCTGGGCGGAGTGCTGGTGCTACTGGTACTCTTGATGTCGGTCCTTCTCACCTATTCGAACACGGATGTCACGGCCAAAGTCCAGCTCGTTCAATCCTCCCTTCAATATGATCGAAGGGCAGGATGTAGCAGCTTCAAGGTGAGCCTGAAGAACGTCAGTGGGGGCGTGCTGCTCGCCCCGGTCAAGGTGATCATCCTGAGTATCAGCCCCGCCGCTTTGGAAGTGACCAACGCCGACGGGACCACCGAGGAGGGGTATCCCTACTACTCTTACAGCGCTGAGATCAGTACCACGACCAACCAGTTCCCGCCCAATACCACTTCCCTTCCCAGGAAGTGGATCTTCAAGAACCCGAATCAGCAGCGCTTCACTTACCAGGTCAAGATCCTGGACTCATCCAACAGGCCGGTGGACGATGCCGGCTCCGATCAGGCGGTGGTCCTCGATAGCACCGTCCGACTCGACGGCAGCAAATCCTCCGATGTGGACGGCGACGTTCTCACCTACCAATGGCGTCTCCTTTCCGCCCCCGCGGGCAGCAGCGCGGTACTCATCGCTCCAGACACCGCGCGGCCCACGTTCGTGGTCGATGAGCTGGGAACTTGCGTGGTCCGGCTGGTTGTCTCTGTCGGCCATGAGGACAGCCCCGCCGATGTGGTTCAGATAACGGCCATCAGGAAGGGTGAGGGGATCCTTCTTATGGGAGACCCGGCAAAACCGGCTGTTGAGGCCCTGATCTATATGCCCGCGGTGGCGGTGGACAGCAGCGAGATCGTGAACCGGGTGATCATGACCCGGCTCGATGTACGCCTCAGGCTCGATGCCACCGTGGGTCAGGTGAACGACGCCCTCATGCAGGTGGGCGGAAGCATCGTGACGATGCGGCCCGGGGTCCCCGCTGTCACCATTGCCATTCCCCGGCCGCCGGACATGGCAGCATTGAAAGGTGTGATCCAGACGCACAGCCTGTTCCACGGGATCAGTTGCGTCTCCATGGGCCGGGAGAGCAGCCCCAGAGTCGTTCCGAACTCTGATGAAGCTTTCATTAGTGAAATGAGTCATCTGAGGAGCCTCTTGCAAAAGTCATTAGACTCGCCGTTGGGAGGCAATGATGCGAATCCTTTAGCCGCCGCTCCGGATGAGCCGCCGAAGGCGGCTTATCTAATGGTTTTGCCGCGGGATCGTCTTTTGCCACTTCTTTTCCCGGACCAACTCCCTGGCTTTGAACAACTGTCGAACTGCCGTCAGGTTGAAGTTTTTCTCGTCCGAGGCGATCCGGAATTTCACGATGAGGCGGAGTTCCCGACCCGGCGGCGCGATGGCGTAATTGGTCTCCGCCTCGTAGGTTGCGTGGGCCGGATCCTTGTCGTTCACCTTCCAGGTGTTCTTTTCCAGCATGTGATAGTTGGTGTTCCGGATGGTCATCTTCTGGTTAATGCCACAGGAGTAGACAGCTTCGCCCGTATCCGGGTTGTAATCGATAAAGGTACTTTTCCCCTCGTCCTCTTCCTCATAAGAGGCGTCGGGCGGCCATTCCTCCGGTTCGGGTCTGGGGAGATGGCAGGCGGCGGTCAGAGTGTTTTTCTCGACCACGGGCAATTCGACGCTCGTATTGGTTCCCGGATAAAGCTTTGTGGAGCCCTTGTAGGGGGTAGGCCAGGCCATGGGGAATTGGGCGTTGCTGATGGCCAGGCGGATCTTGTGATTCGGTCTGAACCGCCAGGTCGTGAAATGAATCTCGGCGGAAAGGCTGGTTTTTTCGCCGGGGACCAGCGGGGACTGTTTCAGACGGGATTCCCGATCGGCCGGGTTGATGAGGACCCCGCTGACCAGCGACACTTTCCCGTCCGGCCAGACGTCCTCGAGCCGGACCGACCATTGGTAAAGGGGAGCGTCCGCGGAAACGGTCAGGTTGACCTTGGGCAGGCCGATGATTTCGAGGGCTTCCTTCAGCGGTTCCGAATCGAACACCAGGCTGCTTTCATCGTCAAAGGACAGGTCGCCGCTCGTCTCCCCCCACCATCCATGAACGCCGGTCCCGGCGCCGGCCTTGTAGACGAGGGTGTGAGGTTTGGTTTCGCCCGGAGCGGATGAGACCAGCTTGCGGCCATCCCCCGGGTAGAACCGACGTCCCTTGAGGCCGTCCATGGGCCAATTCCCGCACCGCCACTGCCCGGGGGTGGTCTGGAGATCTTCCGAGGGTGGTACCGCGTCCCGGACGAAGACCATGAAGCGGGGTTCGCGCATGATGCCGCTGTCAATTCCCTTCAGCCAATAGTCCCACCAGCGCAGGGCCTTCTGTCGCCACTCATAGTTGGGACCCGGAGTTCCGGTGTCCGGCCATTCGTGTTTCCAGGGGCCGATATCCGCTTTGACCTGTTTGCTTGGCGAATTGAGCAAGCGCACAACGGTATCGCGGTACCCGTCGAGCAGCCCGCCGATGATGTACACGGGAATCTCCACACTGGGCTGGAACCGCACGGATTCTTTACGCCAGAAAGGACCGTCGACAAGATTCTCCTTCCATTTGAAATGCCACGGCGGCCGGTCGAAGCGGTTGGCGAAGAACTCCGGGGTCAGCGCATAGGTTTTCGTGTCCGGGAGGGCATTATAGGTGTCGATCATGGCTTCCCAGACGTCGGTGTGCATGACGCCGTCGATGAAGTGGACATCCTGGTAGTAGAGGTCATCCGAGGCATGGGCGATGAGAATGGCCTTGAGGGCCGGCGGTTTGCGCCGGGCGATCATGAGCGAATTGAACGCTCCCCAGGAGAGACCGTACATCCCCACCTTGCCGTTCGACCACTCTTTCTTGGAGAGCTGGTTGATGATTTCCACGCCGTCTGACAACTCTTGTTCGGAATATTCCGCTTCCGGCAGCACCCCGCCGCTGTCGCCGGTTCCGCGGAGATCCACCTTGGCGACCACGTATCCGTGCCGGGCAAAATAGGCGCCCACGGGGTAGTCCCATGAGAGGTAACACAGGTCGTCCTTCCGGTAACCGTTCATCTCGAAAAAGACCGGGAATTTCTCGCCCGGCTTTCTGGTCTTGGGCATCCAGTACGAGACCGCCAGCTTGACGCCGTCCGGCATGCTGAGAGTTCCCCTCTCCACCGTGAATGGCTGCCTCGTATTGGAGGAGACAGCATCCTCGGACTCGTCTTCGTCCTCGTCGTTGTCCTCATCATCTTCTTCGTCTTCGGCTGCCGCCACGATTTGCGGTGTGGCAGTGACGGTGCCCCGGTACGGGAACGCGAAGACGAGGCAAAAAAGTAGAAAGAGACTGAAGAAAATCGACAGGTGTCTTGTCATATCCGCTCCTTTGGGAGAGAGGGGTGAGCCTTCTTTTCTTACAGCCTCGCCCGATGTTAGATAAAAGTGGAAACCCACGCGCTATGCGTGTGGTAATGTGGACTGGCGATGCCGGTCCCGGATGGGTTTGGCCAAAGGCCCACCCACCTGCTATCTCCAATCTCGAGCTGTTGCCGCAACCTCTGGAAATGGAGATAGCAGTGAGCAGGTTTCGCAAATTATCACATACCATTTGGCACTGCCAGTATCACATAAGCTGGGTGCCGAAGTATCGCAATCGAGTCTCGGTTGGGCCTGTGCGAGAGGCCAGACATCAATCAGACTTTTCAAACAAAGCCCCGCCCTTTGGGTGGGGATGTTTATTTCTGAAACGGTTTGGTTGTCCTTGGAGTCGGGCCCACTCATCTCCAGTGCACGGGGTGGCGAAAAAAGGAGATTGTAGGATTTATGGTTGAATGATCGAGAAGAAATGAAGTATTCCTCCGCGGTCATTGGTCTCCCTGCGGGGCCATCGGGCAACTTGGTCGACACATGCTCAGGACGACAGAATGGAGAGCGGTAACCAACCCTTGAAGAATCCGATATTGCACCTGATACGCGCATGGATGGCCTGGGTCCTTCCAAGGCCTCGCATCGTCCTGGCCCTCGCACTGCTATCGGCCCTGCTTGCTTTCGTTTACTCCAGCAGGCACATGGGAGTGCAAACCGATCAACTGGAGCTCATATCACCCGACCATCCGCTCATCGAGCTTTCCGATAGAGTGGACATCTTCAAGAGCGACGGCAACGCCCTCATTGTGGTGATCGAAGCCCCCACGCCCGACCGGGCCCTTTCTTTCCTTCGTGCGCTGGTGCCCCGCATCGAGGCGGACACCGAGCACTTTGCAGGCGTCTTCTACCGGGTGGACCCCGACCTATTCAAGGATTGGGCCCTTCTGTATCTGGACAGGGGCGATCTTCTCGAGCTTCGGGATACGCTGCGGGAATATTCCGAGATGCTCCATGAATTGGCCCGGCATCCGAGTGTCCCGGCCTTTCTCGCGCTGGTCAACGAGGAAATGGCCCGCCGCATGGTGGGAGAGCTCTTCACCGGGTTCCTCGATGAGGAGAAGTCTCCCAGCGAATCGCGGAATGGCGGGGAGGGCATGAACCTGGAGTTCCTGATCCACGCGCTGCAGGGGCTCGCCAATTACCTCACTGGGACACCCAGCTACATTTCACCGTGGTCCTCCTTCTTCACGCGGGGGCAACTGGACCTCGAATACGAGGGCTATTTCTGGGAAGGCGAGAAACGTTTCCTCATTGTGTCTGTGATCCCTAAGAAGAAGAAGGGAACACTCACCAGGGCGGAGGATGCCCTGAAGCAGTTGCGGACGCTGATCCTTGAGACTCAGACCGCTCACCCCGAGGTGCGGGCGGGTGTAACGGGCAGGCAGGCCCTCAACGATGACCAGATGGCCACCGTCCTGGGGGACATGGATCGGGCCACCTGGTTTTCTCTCGTGGGCGTCCTCAGCCTTATGGTCGCTTTTCGAGGCGGTGTCCGCCGCCCCCTCATCCAGATGGTTGCGCTGGTGACAGGGCTCTGCTGGACTTTCGGGTGGGCCACGCTTGTCGTGGGACATCTGAACATGCTGTCCGTGGTGTTCGCGCCCTTGCTGATCGGTCTCGGCGACGACTTCGGAATCCACTGGTTCAGCCGCTTTGAAGAGGAAGAACGGCTCGGCGTCACAGACCGCCGGTCCGTCATCTGCAGAGTGATGGACAGTTCCGGACCGGGAATTCTCCTGGCCGCGGTGGGCACCTCTCTCTCCTTTCTGGCATTCGTGCTCACCGGCTTCCGCGGCCTCATGGAACTGGGGATGATTGCCGGAGTGGGCACGTTCCTGATGCTGTTCGCCTACTTCACCATTCTCCCTGCCCTGAGCGTTCTCATGGCCGGCAACCGCAGGAAGGCCCCTGTCCCCGAAACTAACCCGGAGGAGAGGCAACGGCTCTTGCGTATCAGTCCCCCTGCGGCCCGGTGGATATTGGGGGCGATGCTGGTGCTTTGCGTCCTGAGTGTGGGGAGTGCATCCAGCGTTACCTTTGATCTCAATCCCCTACGCCTGCAGGCGGAAAACGCCGAAGCGGTCGTCTGGGAAAAGCGGCTCGTTGAAAACTCGCAGCAGTCTATCCTCTATTGTGAAGCATTGGCTGACTCTCCGGAGAACCTGAAGGCCAGGGTCAGAGTCTTCGAAGCTCTTCCCACTGTTGCCGTGGTGGAAACCCTTTTTTCCTTCCTGCCCGAGGACCAGGATGAGAAGCTTGCGCTGCTTCGGTCCTTCCTGGCGGAGATCCCTGATTCGACAAACTCAACTCAGACCTTCGGTCAGCAGGACGCCGAAACCATCAAAGGTGTCCTCGAGAGAATTCGTTTCAAGATGCGGGAAGACCAGGCGGGCGAATGGGGTGCCGACGCTCCGACGGTAGAGCAGATGGCGCGGGTGCGCGCCCTGTCGGGCGAGGTGATCCAGGCCCTCCAGGCGTCCCCCGAGTCCCTGTCGAGGCTGAGGGATTATCAGGCCCGGTTCCGGGATGATGTGCTGGAATCGCTGGATTTTATCCGCAGGGGGGCTTCTGCCTCCCCCATGGCCGTTGAGAACATCCCCACACAGGTCAAGGAGCGCTTTTACCAGCCGGATAGCGATGCGTATCTGATCCGCATTTACCCCAAGGAATCCGTTTGGGAAAGCGGGGCTCTGTCCCGTTTCATCGAGAGCCTCCAGAGTGTCGACCCTCAGGTCGTCGGAGACCCGGTTTCACTCTATGTCTTTTCCGATGCCTTCAAACGGGCATGCCTGATGGCCGCCCTTTATGCTCTCATCTCCATCTTCGTCGTGCTGTGCTTCTCCTTTCGGAACCTTCGTCTGGCTTTGCTGGCCCTGGTTCCTCTTGGGGTCGGGACCCTCTGGACCGTGGCGATCATGGGTTGGATGGGCATGCAGTTCAATCTGGCCAACGGCATCTTTATGCCCTTAGTCCTGGCTGCTGGAGTGGAATATGGGGTCATCATCCTTCATCGTTGGAACGAGGGCGGGACCCGTGCAGGGGAGCTCCCGTTCAGCACCGTCAAAGGGGTCATTCTGGCGGCACTGACCACCACCGTGGGGTTTGGCGCGCTGATGCTGTCCGAGCACCGGGGCATTTTCAGCCTCGGTTACGTGGCCGCAGTGGGAAGCCTGTGCGTGCTGGCGGCGGCCATCATCATTCTCCCGTCCCTACTGTCAAGCTTTGCCCCGTCGAAAACGCAATGACGATTTCGGAGGAGATGCGATGAGGGTCCTTTACGCATCCGACACCCATATGCATCCTGCTCATTTCAACCGCCTGCTGCACGCCGGCGAGAGACTCCATCCGATGCAAGCATCGTGGGTGGCGACATCAACCCAAACTGGCGCGAGGAGATCGGCGCCTCCATCGAACCTCACAGGGCCTGGGTCCGAGAGCGGCTGCTGCCGAGGCTCAGGGCATTCCGGGAAGCGTGTCCCGCTATCCCGGTCCTGCTGGACCTCGGAAACGACGACACTGCGGCGGCGAAAGATCTCCTCCCTGGGTTGGAGCCGAGACTAGTAACTGGTATCCTTAAAGTTCTGTCTAACCATCTCCAGAAAGGCATCCAGGGTGGGAGACAGCCACTTGTCCTTGTGCCAGACCATAAGGACAGCTGCCTCACCCTTAACATGATTCGTGGTGACACTCCGTGCAACTCGGTGATGCTTTGCTTGTTCGCTCAACCTAAAAAACGCAATAAAATCATCGTGGCAGTACAACCCTGCCTTTGGCACCTCCCCTCCATTGAAATTTTTCAGCCGGTTTTGCGACACGGGGCGCTTCAGGTAGAATATTTTCACAATTAATTTTTATCTTGACATGAATGCGAAATGTAGTAGAGTTTCACCATAATGGCTTATAATGCTTACAACTATGTTAATAGGTAGAATAGTTACAGATGAGCGGTACACTGGATCTCATTCGCAGCTGCCTCGAAGCGCTGAGGGCTTCGGAAAAGAAGGTGGCCAAGTGTGTGCTGGCCGACCCGGAGGCGGTGATCCGCTCCTCCATCACCGAGTTGGCGGAAAAGGCGGGGACGAGTGAGCCGACCGTGATCCGTTTCTGCCGCAAGCTGGGTTTGGGCGGCTACCTGGAGCTCCGCCTCAACCTGGCTCGCGATCTGCCTTCGGCGCAATACATCTTTGAAAACGTCGGCGAGAAAGACTCTCTCGCGGAAATCGTGAGCAAGATCCTGAACGCCCACCGCGAAGCCATCTCCAACACCTTGAACAAGCTCAACCTGGACGACCTCGAGGCGGCCGTGCAGGCTCTGCTGGCGGCCCGGCGCATCGAATTTTACGGGGTCGGCGGCTCCGCCATTGTGGCTCGCGATGCCCACCACAAGTTCTTTCGCCTCGGTCTCCCGTGCATTGCCTACGACGATCCGCACATGCAGGTCATGTCAGCCGCGCTGCTTTCTCCCGAAGATGTGGTGATCGCCGTTTCCCACACGGGATCGACCAAAGACATCATTGACAGTGTCCAGGTGGCTCGGAAAGCAGGGGCTAAGGTGATCAGCATCCTGGGAAGTGAAAATGCTCCGCTGGTGAAGCTCAGCACCATCACCCTTTCGGTCTTTTCGCAGGAGGCGGCGCTCCGTCTGGCGCCCATGACTTCCCGCATGGTGCAGTTGGCCATTGTCGACGTCCTGTTTGTAGCCGTCGCCATGAGGGGGTTCGACAGCATCAAAGAGCGTTTGGACAGAGTGAAGCGCTCTCTCGTAGAGAAGCGTTACTGAATGGCAGGATGTAGGGTAGAAGGTTTCTTAACGGGCACTCGTGACCGGTGCCGCAAGGGAAAGGAGAGAGCGATGAAGAAGGTTGTAGCCCTGGTGTTGTTGCTTGCGGTCTGTATTCCCTTTCAAAACGTGAAGGCTGCCGGCGAGGTCGTGGAAATGAAGCTGGCCCATTTTGCGGCCGACGCGCATCCCGGCAATCTGGCCTCCAAGATGTTTGCCGAAGCCGTGGAGAAGCGGACCAACGGCAAGATCAAAGTCACCATCTATCCCAATAACGCTCTGGGGTCCCCGCCGGAAGTGCTGGAGCAGAACATCCTGGGGGCGGTAGATATGAGTCTTCCCACCCAGGGACAGCTTGGCAAGTATTCGAAAAAGTTCAACTGTGTCATGCTGCCTTTCATCTATGACAACTACGCCCATGCGGATAAGGTCTTGGACGGCAAGTTCCTGCCCTGGGCGCTCCCCGAGCTCGAACAGGCCGGTCTGGTGTTTCTCTCCAACTGGGAGTGGGGCTTCCGCAACCTCACCAACAGCAAACATCCGGTGAACGTGCCCGACGACGTGAAGGGGCTCAAAGTGAGAACCCCGCCCGAATTGCCCACCCAGGCGGCCATGGAAGCGCTGGGGGCGGTGGTCGCTACGATCAATTTCAACGAATTGCAGATGGCTTTGAAGCAGGGCGTGGTGGACGGCCAGGAAAACCCGGTGGCGGTCATCTTCTCGAACAAGCTCTATGAATCCCAGAAATACCTGGCCATGACGGGCCATAACTACAACACCATGGTCCACGTCATCAGCAAGAAGGTCTGGGATAAACTCACTTCCGAACAGCAGGCGATTGTGAAGGAAGAAAGCAAGAAAGCGGGCGACTGGATGAAGAAGACCGTGCGCGAGGCTGAGGCCGATCAGCTCAAAGAGTTGAAAGGGCAGGGCATGGAAATCACCTATCCTGACAAGTCAAAGTTCAAGGCCCTGATGCAGCCCGCTTACGATCGCATGAAACCGGTCGCCGGGGCGGAGAACATTGCCGCGTTCATCAAGATCGTCGATGAAGCCAGATAAGGAATGGGTGAGGGGTGAGGCGTGAGGGGTGAGGCGTGAACGGGGTGAACTGGGGCGGCTGGCTCCGCGACATCCGTTATCGACGGTTGCGGGAGCGCCGAATCACCACCTTTCGACAATAGGGGTACGGAGGTCTGGAATCATCTTCTTTGTGTGACTTCGTGTGCCTTCGTGGATGAAAAAATGCTTGCCGGTTGTCTGGAGGCGATACCCGGCTGCCGCCAAAAGGTCAGGCCATGTTGACGCTGCTCATTTTTGCCCTGCTCTTGGTATTGATCCTGATCGATCTGCCCATCGCGGTCGCCATGGCGCTGACCGCGATCATCTCGTTTGTCGGGCTGGGCAACAGTTCCCTGCTGACCATGCTGCCGCAGCGGATGTACGCCTCCACCACGAGCTTCACCCTGCTCGCCATTCCGTTTTTCATCCTGGCGGGCAACCTCATGAACACGGGCGGCATCACCAATCGCATCTTTCGTTTTGCCAAGGCGATGATCGGGCATGTCCCGGGGGGGCTGGGGCAGGTGTGCGTGATGGCCAACGTCATTTTTTCGGGGATGTCCGGGTCGGCCATTGCGGACGCTGCCGGCCTCGGCCAGGTGCTGCACAAGGCGATGGTGGACAACGGCTTCAAGCCGAGCTTCTCCGCCGCCATTGTGGCCAGTGCGGCCGCCATCGGCCCGGTCATTCCCCCCAGCATTCCGTTTGTCCTGTATGGGGCGCTTACCGGAGTCTCGGTGAGCAAGCTCTTCCTGGCGGGCTTTGTGCCGGGCATCCTGATGGCGGCGGCCATGATGGTGGCCATCTGGTTCCTGGCCCGGCGGCACGATCTGCCAAGAGCGGAAAAGGCCGATCTCGCCGAGGTGTGGGCAAGTGTGAAGGAAGCTTTCCTGCCCCTGTTGACCCCGGTGATCATCATCGGGGGCATTCTGACCGGTCTTTTCACCCCGACCGAAGCGGCCGTGGTGGCGACCCTTTACGCGCTGTTCCTGGGGTTCTATTACCGGGATCTCAAGCTTGGCGATCTGCCGCGTATCTTCTGGGTTTCCATCCGGCAGACCGTCAGCCTCCTGTTCATCATTGCGGCGGCCGGCTTCTTTGGCTGGCTCACCATCCATCAAAAGATTCCCGATCAGATCATCGCCAACCTGACCGCCATGAGCGCCACGGCCCCAGGCATCCTCGCCATGGTGATGCTGGTGGTGGTGATCCTCGGGTGCTTCCTGGAAGGCAACGCGATCTTCATTATCACCATCCCCATCTTCCTGCCGATTGCCATGAAATTCGGGATCGATCTGATCAACTTTGGGGTGGTGATGACTCTGTTGATCATGATCGGCAACCTGACCCCGCCCGTGGGCATGTGCCTCTTTGCCGTGTCCAATTTCAGCAAAGTGAACATCGGGGCGCTGTCCCAGGAAGTGTGGCCGTACCTGATCGGCATCACCTTGGTGACGGTGCTGATCGCTTACGTTCCCCAAATCGCCACCTTCCTTCCTGACGTCATGATGGGCAAATGACGGAGTGAGGCCATGGAAAAGTTCCAGCACCTGCTGCAACATTTGGATCGAATGATGCTGACCTTGTTGAAGGCGGTTGCCATTCTGTGCTTTATCCTGCTCACCGTCCTGGTCACCGCCAATGTGGTTGTTCGGTTTCTTCCCGTCGTGTCGCTTCACTGGTTCGATGAAATCGTCGAAATGCTCTACGCCTACCTGGTGTTCTATGGCGCGGCGGCGCTCTGGATCAACAGCGAACATTTCAGCGTCGGCGACTGGATAAGCGGCAGAATCATCAAGCGTGCCACGGCGGTTCGCTGTTATCGGCTGATGCTGGAATTGCTCAAACTCCTTTTTGCCGGAATCTTTCTGTATTATTCGTTCCGGTTGACCGTGCTGGCGCTTGATGTGACGAATGTGTTCGCGATACCCAAAAGGATTCTCTATTCCTGCATGCCCTTATCGGCCCTGATCATGGTAGTGTACTCACTGTGCAGCATTGCTTTGCAGATTTCCAAAATGGGAAAATCACGGGATGATACCCTAACCAGCGTGACGTAGCCGCACGACAGAACCGTAGGTTGGGTTGAGTGGCAACGAAACCCGGCAAACAGACCCGCAAGGGAACGAGCACGTCCTGCCCCATGCGAGCTTACCTGGATTGCAGAAAGGTTCGAATATGGATATCCGCTATGCCATTCATCAAGACCATCTGAAGCTGATGGATACCAATACCATCAGAAAGCACCTGCTCCTTGAGAGCCTGTTTGAGAAGGACCAACTTACGATGGTCTACAGTCATGTCGACCGGATCATCGTGGGCGGGGTCTGTCCGGTTGACCGGAGCCTGTCGCCGGAGACGACCAGGGAACTGGGGGTCGATTTCTTCCTGCAGCGCAGGGAAATGGGCATCATCAACATCGGCGCCGCCGGCGCAGTTGTGGCCGACGGCACCGAATACCCACTGCAGCACCAGGAATGCCTCTATCTGGGAATGGGGGTCGGGGAGCTAGCATTCAGCAGCTGCAACCGGGATGATCCGGCCAAATTCTACTTCGCCAGCAGTCCCGCTCATGCCGCTCATCCCACGGTTAAGCTGGCGCAGGCCCAGGCGCAGAAGGTCGAACTGGGGAGCGCTGTCAATGCCAATGTCCGCACGATCTACCAGTTCATCCATCCCAGCGTGATGCAGAGCTGCCAGCTGGTCATGGGGCTCACCGAACTGGCGCCGGGCTCGCTCTGGAACACCATGCCCTGCCACACTCACGACCGGCGCATGGAGGTCTACCTGTATCTGAAGGTGCCGGAAAACGCCGTCGTCTTTCATCTCTTCGGGGAACCCGGGGAGACGCGGCACCTCGTCGTCCGGAACGAGCAGGCCGTCATCTCCCCCAGCTGGTCGCTTCATGCGGGGGTCGGCACGGCAAGCTACTCCTTCATCTGGGCTATGTGCGGGGAAAATCAGACCTTTACCGATATGGACGAGGTCCCGATGGCGGCTTTGAAATGATCAGCGCAGGGAGTGCCAAATATGATTCTCGAGAGTTTCCAGTTGACGGGAAAGATTGCCGTCGTGACCGGTTGCAGCCGGGGGCTCGGTCTGGGGATGGCGTTGGGACTGGCGGAAGCCGGGGCGGACATCGTCGGGGTGGCTTCCAGCAGTCTGGAAGCGGCAAGGGTTGGCGTTGAAGCCGTCGGGAGGCACTTTCTCGGCATTCAGGCGGACCTTTCGGTCATGGAGAGCATTCCGAAGGTCGTGGACGAGACGATCGCCCGGTTCGGCAAGATCGACATCCTCATCAACAACGCCGGCATCATCAGAAGGGCGGAGGCGGTTGATTTTAGCGAAAAGGACTGGGACGATGTCATGAGCGTCAACCTCAAGGTGCTATTTTTTCTCTCACAGGCGGTGGCCCGGCGCTTCATCGCCCAGAAGAGCGGCGGGAAGATCATCAACATCGCCTCGATGCTTTCCTTTCAGGGCGGCATCAGAGTTCCCTCTTACACCGCCAGCAAAAGCGGAGTGATGGGCCTGACCCGGCTGCTGGCCTGTGAGTGGGCGAAGCACGGTATCAATGTCAACGCCATTGCGCCAGGCTATATGGCAACGGAGAACACCGCGCCGCTCCGGGCTGACCCCGTGAGGAATGCCGAGATCCTGGCCAGAATTCCGGTGGGAAGGTGGGGGCAGCCCGAAGACCTGAAGGGAATCGCCGTCTTCCTCGCATCCGAAGCCTCCAGCTACCTCAACGGCTTCACCATCGCCGTCGACGGCGGCTGGCTGGCGCGGTAGACGCAAGAGGTCGCGGCTTGGTGCCGGCTGTGGGTGGGCAGAACGATACAGAGCGGCGGCTAAGAGACAAAAGGTTTTCTGTTGCCGCGAAGGACACGCAGTCATTTCAACGAGCAACCCCGAGAGAACAGCGCATGCAGCCCGAGATCATTGCTCTGGGTGAGCCCATGATCGAATTCAACACCCCGGATGAGAGCCCGCTTTCCGAGGCGGGACAATTCATTGTCGGCTGGGGTGGGGACACTTCGAATTTCGCGGTGGCTGCTGCGCGCGCTGGAGGCAAGGTGGGTTACCTCACCCGGGTCGGGGAGGATGCCTTCGGAGAGAGCTTTCTCCAGATGTGGGCGCGGGAAGGGATCGACACCCGATTCGTGGTGCAGAACCCGGAAGCTCACACCGCCCTCTATTTCATCTCCCGCACGGGCGAAGAACATACCTTCACCTATTATCGGCAGGACTCTGCGGCGAGCCGCATGACGCCCGCTTTGCTGCCGCGAGACTACCTTGCCGGAGCCCGCCTGCTCCATGTTTCGGGGATCAGTCAGGGCATTAGTCAGAGTGCCTGCGATACTGTCTTTGCCGCCATTGCCATGGTAAAGGCTGCGGGCCGGCTCATCTCTTTCGATCCCAATTACCGGTCCATACTGTGGCCGCTGGCGCGAGCGCGGGCGGTCATTCAGGAAACCTGCCGCCAGGCCGACCTGGTTTTTCCGAGTCTGGAGGAGGCACAACTCCTCACCGGCCTGGAGACTCCGCGTGAGATCGTCGAATCCTATCTGGCCCTGGGACCGAAGGTGGTCGTTCTGAAACTGGGAGCCAACGGGGCCATGTTGGCGACGGCAGAGGAGGGCCTTCAAACTTTCCCTCCCTACCGGATCGTGCCCATCGATACGGCAGGGGCCGGCGACACGTTTGACGGCGCCTTTGTGGCAGCCTACCTTGCCGGACGGCCGCTGGATTACTGCATGCGCTTTGCAAACGCGGCGGCGGCTATCACCACCACCGGGCTCGGCTGCGTCAGACCGGTGCCGAGGCTGGAGGTGATCGAGGCCCTCATGCTCGGGAAATGGGTTGGGGCCGAATGAGCGGCAGGGGAAAGCAGGAGGTCTTAGACCGGCTTTCAGCGATCGGGGTCGTGCCGGTCCTCCGGGGGGACTCACCGGAAAAGGTGGTGCGGGCCGTTGAGGCTCTCATGGAAGGCGGCATCCCCGTGGCGGAAATCACCATGACTGTCCCCGGGGCGCTCGAAGTCATCGAGCGCTGTGTCAGCCTCTTTGGGGAGGAACTTCTGGTTGGCGCCGGCAGTGTGACCGATCCTGCCATTGCCGGGGAAGCGATTGATCGGGGCAGCGGCTTCCTCGTCACCCCCACGGTGAACCTCGAGGTCCTTGACGTTTGCAGGCGGAGAGACTGTCTCGCCATCGGCGGAGCGTTAACGCCCACCGAGATTCTCACCGTTTGGGAAGCCGGAGCCGATGTCGTTAAGGTCTTCCCCGCCAAGGCCATGGGCGGCCCCGCTTACCTTCGCATGGTGCATGAACCCCTCCCGCAGATTCTGCTGGTGCCGACCGGTGGCGTTACCCTGGAATCCATGCCCGATTATTTCAAAGTGGGTGTTCCTTTTGTCGGGGCGGGGGGCGACCTGGTGAGAAAGGCCGCCGTGGCCGCCGGGGACGTTAGAACCATTACCGCGCGGGCCCGCGAATACGTCGCCGCCGTCCTCGCCGCCCGCGCCCATCAGAAAAGGTGAGGTGATAGGAATTTGCTTTCTGATACTTTCTGAGTAGCAACTGTGGTGGATACAGCCAAGGCCATTTCTGTGCCGATTTCCTGGTATGTTAGGACAAGAACCAGCACGGGTCGCCTCCGGATGGCCCTCGGGAGACACCGGCTCATCACCGGGCCTGAAGAGCCCGGCCTTGATTCTTAGTGATTATATGAAGCATTTGCTCGGGATAAACGTCTCCGATCGCTCCATAGTGGTCAAGGGGAGTAAGACATTTCGTTCCCACCGGCCAAAACCTTCCACGCCCGTGGTGCTCAAGCTTAATGATAACGTTGCCGCCGTCACAATTCGTGATATGAGAAAGACCTCCCATCTCATGGGATGGCTCCGCTTGCCGAAACGTTGTTGTCCTCGGAGGACTCTCTTATGCTGTTCTGAGGATCTACCTGGGCGATGAGATACTTGCCCTGGGGATTCCCGGCAATGGTGTAGCTCAGGCTCTTGGATATGGCCTTTCCTTGGGCAAGAGAGGTGATGCTGACCGTCCCGAGCAACTGGTCGGCAGCATCAAGAGCGGCGTTGTCGGACAGATAGACCCTGACCTTGCTGCTCGGCGCTTTGTACTGCCCGCCGTTTTTCACCGTGAGGGTTGCCCGGAGCCGATAGCGCGAGCCGGATTTGGCCCTGGAGACTCGAGACCACGTCGAAGAGAGATCCGGAAGCCTTTCCACGTCGAATTTAGCCTTAACCAGCATGTTCTCGCTCAGGCTCACTTTGCAGGCACTTTTACCCGTACAGCCGCCGCCCTGCCAGCCGGAGAAGAGCGAACCCGCTGCAGGTGCCGCTGCCAGCGTCACCACCGTCCCTTGATTGAAGGCAGCAGATTGCGAAGCACAATCCGCCCCACAAAGAATGCCTGCCGGCGAACTGGAAACCGCTCCCGCCCCCAAGCCGGTCTTGCTCACCGTCAGGGTCCTCCAGGGCACTCCCTCCTGTCGGACGGCAAACACCCTCTCGCCCACGGTGATCGTGCCTTCCCTGGGTTCTCTCGAGGTATTAGCGGCAACGGTATAGGTGACATTGCCGTTGCCAGTCCCCGTTTCCCCGCCGGTGATGGTGATCCATGAAGCATTGCCTTGCGCCTTCCAGACGCAGCTCGGATCGGAAGCGGTCACCCTCACCAAACCTGTTCCTCCCAAATGCGTGAAGGATTGGCTCGTCGGGGCAAGGGAAACGCTGCAGGAACCGGGAGTTCGCTGATTCCAGGCGAACAGAAATATATTTCCAAAACCCACCTGGTTGACGAACTCCTTCGTCGAATGATAGGAGAGGGCGCTCCCCTCATAGAATTGATTCCTGGCGCCGTCAAGGAAGAGGCTCAGCGCGTAATCCTCCAGCAGTTCAGGAGGCCCGAGGACCAGTGATCCCACCGCAAAGGCATCCGCCACGGGAAACAACCAGTTGTCATGGAAGGGGAAGAGCTCAGCACCATCGTAGCACATGCGGAACTCTCGATTTCCGGAGTCCCAAAGAGTATTCACCATATAATCCATGCGAAGCTGCAGGAGGTCGCGGGCAACGGTGTCGTCCGGCAAACTGACGTGATCCAGAAAGAGTAGATAGTGGCCCAGGTTCCGTACAAAGGTCGTCTGAAAATGGAAGCGATCGCAGCCGGGACCGGTCACTTGCGTCTCCATACAGTGAACGTAAGCACTGAGGTGCGAAATCAGATTCAGATAGGCGGCGTCGCCGGTTGCCATATAGGCAAGAAGCATGGCCTTGACGACGTTACCTCCCGTGCGACTGCCATCGGCGGGTTCATAGCCGTAGCATTCCCCCTCGCTGCAAACCTGCAATCCCGCATCCTGGGCGCAACGCCGCGATTCTTCGGGCATTTGACCATAGAAATCGGCGTAGTAGTCGCTGTTGACCGTCTTCCAGTAGAGATTATCAGCCAGCTCCAGGGCGGAATCCAAGACCAGTGTGTCTCCCGAGATCAGGGCCCAGAGGAGCATGCCGGCATTCGGACCGGCAAGGTAGGTCACCGGGTTCTGGTAATTGCGATGAGGATTCAGCCGGCCGTCTTCGTCGTGATAGCCGTGGCCATACATACCACCTTCATACCATGACCTCGGAGCAGTGTAGCCGCGGACCTGGGAGTGCTGAATATCGATGTCGGCCAGGTGACGGGCCCCGGCGGCAGCCAGCTGCCACCAGGTTTCGTTGTTGGCATTGCGCAGAGCGTGAAGGATCAAACCCCGCATGCCATCGTATTTGAGGTTGTATGGGCTGAACTTTCCTTCGAAATCGGTCGGGATATCCCCGTAATCCACCCAGCCGTAGTGCTGAGTTCGGGACATGGCATCGAGGAGGTTTTGCGATTCGTATTCCTCGCGCCATTCCGGGGAAGTGACAAGCTGATAGTCGGTGCCGTTTTCGTAATCGGGAAAGAGCGCATCCATACGCGGGGCAAACAGGCCTGCAGCCTGAGAGGCGACAATCTTCTCGACCGGCGGCTGCAGCCGCAGGGTGGACAGGAACGAACGGGCTCTCGCCCCGACATCCCCGGCGCCATGGTGATGGCGTACCCAAAAGGTATGCGTTTTGTACTCTCCCGGCCGCAGCTCATGGTTTCGCGAAAACTCCCCGGGGAACAGACCGATTTCCACCGAACCGCTTACGGCGCGCAAAGCCTTGGGGAAATTCTGCCAGGCCCGTTCAACCGCCACGGTGACCCCATTGGCATCCAGCCACCCGGCAATCTGATTGGGACCATTCTCGATCGTACCGTCAACAAGGAGGGTTGAGGCCCGTTTGCGGACCCCACTCTGGAGACGCGGCGCCATCCCCTGCAGGACGTTCCAGTTGGCGTCGCCACTGGATTCCTGGATAACCACCAGACGCTCTCCGAAGGTGCCCAGCCTTTCCCCACCCGCACCAAGCTCTCCTGTGGGAAGGCGGAAGTTGTTCGCCGTACCGGCTGGAATGACAAGACTGAGATCGTCAAAATTGACCGAGCGCGCCGCCCCGTAATCATTGGCCTGAGGCTGACCATGGTAGTCGACCTCCGGGGGATTCAGGTTTTCCAGGCGGAAGTCCACTTTGACCTCAGCCAGGTTGGCATAGAAGTGCAGCCGGGCCGTGAACATGAGATTGCCCTCGACTCGGCCATTTACCATGAGCGAAAGACGTCGAGCCCCGACGTGTTCGGGACGGATTGCAACAGCATTGGAAACGAGTCCGCCTTCAAAAAGGATTCCTCCTGCACCCTTAATGGACAGGCCATCCTGGAGGGTCACGGTATCAAAGAACCGAAAAGCCTTCTTGGACATCGAGTAGGTGGCCGCTCCGGTTTCCACCACGACATGGTCGTCATCATTCTGGGCAATACGCAATGGACTGGATAAGGCTGCCGGCTGACCGATGCCCAATGAGAGTGAGGAGGTTTCCGCCGGTGCCAGGTCGGCCTGCGCATCAACCAGGACCCAGGCCAGGGGCTTGCCGGCATCCTGAGGGGTGCCTCCCCAGCGGGCCATCGGCGTAAACTGCGCCGGCACTTCCGTTCCCCCGCGCATCAGGACCAGGGTTCCGACCGTCAAAACATTGTCCTCCGGGGCAAGGGGCACACTCCAGGTGAGGGGTGCGGCGCTTCTGCTTTCCGGAAGGGAATTGGTCACGGAAAGCGGTGTCAGTTGGATGATGCTGCCTGCCCCAAGAACAGAATCCGTCATCATGCTGCCAACCAGCAGGAAGCACACTCCCCAAAAACGAGTCCATAATCTTCTCTTATCCATCACCGTGACTCCTGGTCCTCAGTTTGCAGAATCTCCTGCGTTTCCGAATTATACAAAGCCTTGCCAGCTTTTCATCCCCATGAACCGCAGATTTCACCCCGACCAGCCACGGCGCCACCAAAGCGAGCGGAACTTGGCTGGCGCTCCGTGGGGAGCTGCGTTCAAGGAATGTTGCAGGCCGTTCATAAGTTCTGGAAACAAGAGTCATGCCACATGAGTCCTGCTGCCAAAATACCAGAAACGCTGCGGCGGGCCTCGCCATCATACAGGAGGGAAATGACGGCAGACGGAGGATCGCAATGGCAAAAGGTGGCCGCGAAGCCACCCCCCGGCAGATCATCGGATGGCAAATAACAGCGGTTTCAGAGGACGCTTTTGGGTCATTCCTGACGCATAAGATGATAGGAGATGATAGGAACTTGCTTTCTGGTGCTTTTTGAGCAGCGCGTGTGGTGGATACAGTCAAGGCCATTGCTGTGCCGATTTCCTGGTATGTGAAGACAAGAACCACCACGGTGTGACCCCGTGGTGGTCACACTGCGGGGCAGTGAGCCGCAAATCCGTCATCTTGCGCGTTGTCTTGATTGTGGAGGGCGAGAAAGAGGCTGTATCCAGCGGATTTGAGAGCACACTGCTCCCGCGGTGGAAGGCGGGGGATCCGTCCAGCGGCGGCGTTTAGTGGTAGATGATGACGGGCTTTTCATATCCGGGCCAGCCATCGTCAAAATGATCGAGGACAACCGGCCCATCCGCAGGCGCTTTGATTTTTCCCTCATGGGGGTTGGGGGGCTGCTTTCCACTTGCGCCGCAACCCGCCGGTCTGGGGCAGCACCGTGCGTTGCAGTGGGCCACCTCGAGGTTGTCCTCATCGGCAGAACCATTCAGCCCCTGCTTGCCAACCGCTTCGGCCTCATAGCCTGCCTGTCGCAACAGCTCCGCCGCTTCTGCCGGCAGATTTTCATCAATGATCCAATTCTTTATCTACAGCTTTCATATCTTACCCTTCTCTTACCCCTATTAGTCCACTTCAATTATGGTTATTCAAACCCCAATCAGCATTCCTCACCTGGTGGCGCCCGCCTTGCCCTACCACTGGTCGCGGCCGCTGAACTCGGTTTTGCCGTCCGGTGCCTGAACGACCGGGAAGGAATTATTTTCGCGGGGAGAACGCGGTCGCAGGGCTGAATGGAATGACGGTCTGTCTATCCCTGCGATTCCCATTCAAGACGGATTGCAGCGCAAGGCGCCATCAAGGAGGTGACAGATCCCGGCGATTTGTTTCAGTTGCACGACAAAGGCGATACCCGCTCCCGGCTGGTCGAGCTTGAGGGCCGTGATGATGGCCGAGAGGACCTTTTCGGTGATCTCTTGTGGTACGGCTGTCAAAACGATCTCTTTCTCGGGCTCGATGCGGATCCCCAGTAGTCTTTTGTTTTCCCGGATTCCCGTGCCGCGGCCGAAGAGGATGGTTCCCCCCTCGGCTCCCGCCTGCTTCGAAGCATCGACGACCTTATCGGAAAAACCCCGGTTGACGACTGTCACGATCAGATCATACTCGTGCTGTGGGTCCATGCTCACTTTCCTTTTTTCGCTGAGTATAAGAGCCCGAAGCCCATCACGGAGAGGATCGGCGCCAAGGCAACCAAAGCGATCAAACCGAAGCCGTCGAGGATGGGGCTTCGGTGTTCCAGAACGGTCGCAACGCCCACCGCCATGGCCATGACAAAGGTCACGGTCATGGGGCCGGTGGCCACGCCCCCGGCATCAAAAGCGATGGATATGAAGGTTGAATCGGCAAACCTGAGCATGATGATGGCAGTCAGGTAACCGGGCACGATGAGGTAGTGCACGGGAATGCCATAGACAATCCGGGCCATTCCCAGAGCGGCAAAGACCGCCACCCCCACTGCCAGGACCAGGAGGATGACTTTCGCCCGGATGACCCCATTTGAGGCCTTCTCGACCTCAAAGCTGAGAATGCGCACCGCGGGTTCCGCGATGGTAGCCACAAAGCCCAGGACGAAACCGATGGGAATCAGAATCCACAGGTGGCTCAAAGTCCCGAGGATTTCCCCCATTTTTGTCCCAGCCGGCAGAAAGCCGACCTTGACCCCCTGGAGAAAGCAGATCAGGCCCACCAGGGACATAGCCAGACCTTTCAGGAGTTTGCTGATATAATCCCGTGGCAGTTTCAGGAACAGCACCTGGAACACGGCAAATAACAGGATCAATGGACCCAGTGCGACCAGGACCTCCAGCAGGATCTCCCTGATCTCCAGAAACTCCAGCAACTCGTTCATGAATAGAAAATCCCAAGCAGCATCACGCCGATAATCGGCCCGATCGAGGCCAGTCCCACCAGCCCGAAACCATCCCCGATGGATGACCTCCCTCCCAGAACCGATGCCGTCCCTATCCCGAGCGCGAGGATGAAGGGCACCGTTACCGGGCCCGTGGTCACCCCTCCCGCATCGAAGGCGATGGGCACAAAATCCGGTGGTGTGAAAAGCGACAGGACCAGCACCAGCAGGTAGCCCCCGCCAAGTACATAAGCGATGGGGAGGCCGAGAATGATTCTGAGCACCGCCATGGCCACGAAGAACCCGATGCCGAGGGCCACGGTCAGGATGAGAGGAGTCTTGCCGATCTGGCCCTCGGATACGATGTCCACCTGGTGGGCAAGCACCCTGACATCGGGCTCGGCAACGGTTACCACAAAGCCGAGCAGAAAAGCCGTGAGCAGGATAAGCGGCAGACCGGCCCTCTTCGGGAGCTCGCCACCGATGATCTCACCCATGGGCAGTAGCCCGATCTTGACGCCCTGGAGAAACAGAAAGAGCCCGATCATCACCAGTACCCCCCCGATCAGAAACCGGGCAAAGATTATCATGGGCAGGTGGATGATCGATATTTGCAGCAGGACGACCACCCCGGTGATCGGGGCGACCGCTGCCACGACCTCCCAGAGGCTGTGCTTGAGGTCGCTTCCCATGTTTCCTCCCAACCGTTGGTTCAACTGCCCGTGGCGGATTCAGGGATTGGAGGTCCAAGGCTTGGAAACCCGCCGTTTCGAGCGCACTGCCTGGGATTGACCTACTCCTGCCAGCATGGGACCGTGGCGTTCATGGATATCCCGGCAGCTGTTGGCGTCTCAATAGGCCTTGACCGGCGAAACAAAGCCCTTCGGTTTGAGTGCCAGCAACGAACAACCCAGTTTTTCCATAATATTTTCAGCGGTATTGCCGATGAAAAAACCCAGAATCCCGCTTCTTGCCAGAGTCCCCATCACAAGTAGGTCCACCGCATTGGTCTCCAAAAAGTTCGGGATGGCCTGGCCGGCTGGCCCCCGCAGGTAGCGGAGGTGGTAGGAGCCGCCAATAGCGGAGTCCCGGATCAAACCACCGAGGGAGGCCTGATGCTGGGTCTGCACTCGCTGCATGGCACTGAGGATGGTTTCCTCCGGGACGGTCACCCGGGTATTGCGGCGTAGATACTCCTCAAACTGGTAATCAGAACAGGAAATGATGTCCAGTTCCCCACTGCCGATGTCGGCCAGGGTACGGGACACCTGCAGCAGTCTCATGGCCAGTTCGGCTTCCTCTTCGTCGCGACTCTCCGGGCTGATCGCTACGCCCACGCGGATGTCCCTGGGGGACCGGGCGATCGGCCGTGCCAGCCAGACCGGGCATGGGCATTTGCGCACCAGCGTCATGTCCGTCGAGCCGAAGCCCTTGCCTCCTTCGCGCGGTTCCGCCTCCTTGATGAGGAGATCGTGCCCATCACGCAGCACATGCCGAATGAGGTCGATTGCCGGAGGACCATCACTGCGTTCCACGTCCACCTTGACCGGGACCTCGCTCTCACTGAAGTCCAGGGCAGTCCGGGCGGTTTGAAGGGCAGTTTCAGCCTGGCTTGCCAAAAATCCTTCGAAGGCTTCCTGGTAGGTCTCCAGGTTCTTCGGGAGCTCGGGATATACCACGACCACTCGCACTGGGGCTTGATTGCTGCGAGCCAGGCTGAGCGCCTGTTTGAGCCCTTCGGTTTCATCCCCCATCCCGGTGCTGGCGTAAAGTATGTTCCGTATCGTCCACATCTCCTGAGTCCTTTCCAGGTAACGGCTTGCCGGGTGAAGATCGCAGTGAAGAATGAACGGCTTGCCCATCCGTAAGCCACGCTGTCACTGGGCGACAGAAGGGCAGAGGGGCGGCGCTTGGTGACGTCACCCACCGACCGGCTGATAAATGAAACCTTCCTTCCTAACCGAGCATAACGCTGCCATGCCGATCTACTCGGCTTAGGTCCGCAACCATGATAGACCGGGACAGCCTTACTCATAGTCACATGAAGGCGATTCACTGTCAAGCAGTTGCCCCTTGTCGGAACGTTTCGAGCGAGCCCGACCAACTGTCACCCCTGTAGTCTGCCAGCGGCAAATAGGATTGCCAAGCGCTTGCCGGTGTGTTTCTATCAGTTGGCAGCGTCGCACCGCTTTCATCCGGGCAGACCATGAGGCGCATGCTCAATGGGCAAGTCGCCAGGCCCGGCCGACGCAATCGGCGGCGTGACGCCGGGCGCTCACGACAGGGAGTGCTGCCGGTCAGAACCAGGTAATGAACGGAAAGGGGATGGACATGAGCAAAGTCTACTCGGACAATTCGCAGGCCATCGGCAACACGCCCCTGGTGAAACTGAATCGTCTTACCGAGGGTGCCGGGGCGACCGTCCTGGGCAAAATCGAGGGGCGTAATCCGGCCTACTCGGTCAAATGCCGGGTCGGCGCCAGCATGATCTGGGACGCCGAGGAGCGTGGCATCCTCACACGGGGCATCGATATCATCGAGCCGACCAGCGGCAACACCGGCATTGCCCTGGCCTTTGTGGCAGCCGCCCGCGGCTACCGGTTGACACTCACCATGCCCGAAACGATGAGTCTCGAGCGGCGCCGCGTGCTGGCCGTCCTCGGCGCCCAAGTGATCCTGACGCCGGGCAGCGAAGGCATGAGCGGCGCGGTGCGCAAAGCCGAGGAGATCGCTGCCTCCGACCCCGACCGCTGGTTCATGCCTCAACAGTTCAAGAACCCCGCCAACCCGGCCATCCACGAGCGGACCACCGGCCCGGAGCTCTGGAACGATACCGACGGCGGCATCGATGTCCTGGTGAGCGGGGTCGGCACCGGCGGCACCATCACCGGCATCTCACGCTATCTCAAGCAGACCATGGGCAAGCCAATCGTCTCGGTGGCGGTAGAACCGAGCGAGAGCGCGGTGATCAGTCAGCACCTGGCTGGGGAACCCATCAAGCCGAGTCCCCACAAGATCCAGGGGATCGGGGCCGGCTTCATCCCTGACATCCTCGACCTCTCGCTGGTGGACCGGGTCGAACCGGTCGACAGCGCCGAAGCCATCACTTTTGCCAGGCGGTTGGCCCGGGAGGAGGGCATCCTGGCGGGGATTTCGGGTGGCGCGGCAGCCGCGGTGGCGATTCGGCTGGCTTTTCAGGAAGAGTTCTCGGGCAGGACCATTGTGGTGATCCTGCCCGACCTGGCGGAACGCTACCTTTCCACCGCCCTGTTTGATGGCATTTGAGGCCTCCGGCGGATCCACGGCTGGCAGGAGTTGCTCCAACGGCAACGGCCCTCACGAGGGCCGCATTTTTTTATCCACGAAGGCACCCGAAGACACCCGAAGCAGTCAGAATGATTTTTCAATCCAACCACCCCCCAGCAGGATGTCGCCATCATAGAAGACGGCGGCCTGTCCGGGTGTGACCGCTCTTACGGGTCTAACGAAGGCGACCCGCACGCGCCCGTTGCCAAGCGGCTCGACGACGGCGGGTACTGGCTGGTGGCGGTAGCGGATCTGGACGGAGCAGGGGATCGGAAGGGGCAGGACAACGGACGGGCTCCACGTGACATTGGAAGCCACCAGGCCCTGCGCGAGCAGCTCGCCCTCATCGCGGCAAAGCACCACCCTCGCGCTTTCGGGATGGATGGCCTTTACCCACGCCCGCTGGCCCAGAGCAATCCCCAGGCCTTTGCGCTGGCCGATGGTGAAATGGTGAAAGCCCTGGTGGTGGCCCAGGACCCGCCCTTGGCCGTCGACCACCTCGCCGGCCCGCGCCTCTCCCTGGAAGTGCTGCCGCAGGATCTCGGCGTAGCACACGTGGTCGGCAGCAAAGCAGGCATCCTGACTCTCCTCCTGGCCAGCATTGGGGAGTCCCAGGCGGTACGCTTGCGCCCGCACCTCAGCCTTGCTGAGTTCGCCGATGGGAAGGAGCGCCGCTTCGAGTTGCCTGGCATTGAGGGCAAAGAGGAAGTAGGACTGATCCTTATTGCGGTCCAGCCCGCGCTTCAACTGGAGCCGCCCCGGTCCGGTCCGCTCAATCCGGGCATAGTGGCCGGTGGCAATCTGCGACGCTCCCAGGGAGCTTGCCGCCTCGAGGAGAAAGCCAAATTTGAACTTTTCGTTGCAGACGATGCAGGGATTGGGGGTGCGCCCCCGGGAGTATTCCTGCCAGCAGTAGCTCAGCACTGCCTGCTCGAATTGCCTCCGGCAATCGAACCCATGGTGGGGAATCCCCAGCATCCGGGATACCCTTCCAGCCTGGGCCGGTCCCGCGGCACCACCACAGCCAGTGCCGAAAGCCGCCTCGCCGCACGACTGCAACTGCAGGGTGGCGCCGATCACCTCGAACCCCTCTTCAAGGAGGAGCGCAGCAGTGACACTCGAATCCACTCCGCCGCTCATGGCGACCAGCACCCGTCCCTTACGCGAACTCATGATCTCCCACCTCCATGTTTCCCGCGTGTCCACTGCCACCCGAAGCGGCCTTGCGGGCCCAAAGCAATTGACGCATCCAGCAGCCTGTCGGTTTTCTCAGGCCAAACGCCGACAGTTTCACTGGGGATGAGTTCCGGCCTGCCGCAGGGTTCGCTGAGGTATTATATTCATAAGATATAAGACCGAAAGGGTCACGGAAGATTAAAAGGAATTGGGCTCCAGGCTCATGGTTTCTTGATCAGAAATGGACCTGCCGGTCACTGGCGCTGCAATGCCTTGGTGGCGCTGGCGGTGTCGAGTGTCGTCGTTACCATGGCGGCGTTGGCCGGTGATCTGCTGCTCAGTGCGCCATCGAGGTAGGAAACGGGCAGCATCAACTTTTCAACAGCAAAGGAACCATTCATGGAAGATCTGAACATCGTCATTGGAGGCGCTGCCGGGGAAGGCATCCAGACCATTGGTGAAGTGCTGGCCGAGGCCATCTCGGCCCTGGGATATGCCGTTTTTACCTGGCAGGAAAACGAATCCCGCATCCGGGGGGGACTCAACAGCTATTCCGTGCGGGTGTCGGACAAGGTGGTCAATGCCCCCCTGGTTGAGGCGGACATTCTGCTCACCCTGAGTGAGCCGGCCGTGGCCAAATACGGCCGCCTTCTCAAGCCTGAGGGCATTCTCATCGCCCCGGTTGAACGGGATCAGCGCACCATCACCCTGTCATTCAAAGACATGGCGGAAAAGGATCTGGGCGATGCAGTTTACGCCAACACCATCGCCGTCGGCGCGCTCACCGCCGCCCTGGGGATGGACCTGGAGGTGCTGAAAAAAGTCCTTGCCCGCCAATTCGCCGCCAAGGGCGACGAGGTCGTTGCCGCCAACCACCTGGCGGCGCAAAAAGGCTACGATCATGTCCAGGTGGCCTGCCGGGACATCTGCTACTGGCGCCTTCCGGGCAGCTCCGGGAAGTATTATCTAATGCCCGCCAATCGCACCATCCCGCTGGCGGCCGGGTACGCCGGCTGCCGGTTTATGGCCGCCTATCCCATGAGCCCCTCTACGGAAATCATCACTTACCTGGCGGCCAACGAAGACCGGTTCGGGATCTTCACCGAACAGGCGGAAGACGAGATTGCGGCCATCAACATGGCCATCGGGGCGAGCTTTGCCGGGGCGCGCGCCATGACCGCCACCTCCGGCGGCGGCTTTGCCCTGATGGTCGAGGGAATCAGTCTTGCAGGCATGATGGAAGCGCCGGTGGTGATCATTCTGGCGCAGCGCCCGGGGCCGGCTACGGGGCTTCCCACCCGTACCGCCCAGGGGGATCTGCTGTTTGCCGTCAACGCGGGCCACGGTGAATTCCCCAAGATGGTTCTCGCTCCCGCCGATGCCCGGGATGCCTTCTATAAAGTGGTGCGGGCCTTCAACCTGGCCGACAAGTACCAGACGCCGGTGATTGTCCTGACGGACCAGTTTCTCCATGAGACGCTCGTGTCCATCGAGTCCTTCGACCTGGAACGGGAAATCCCGACCTCTCACCTGGCCGATCCTGCCGGCTTTAAGGAGTACCTTCGCTATCAGCTCACCGAAAGCGGCCTTTCGCTGCGACTCTACCCAGGACAAAGCAGGCACCTCGTGGCGGCCGACAGTGATGAGCATGATGAAAGGGGCCATATTACCGAGGATCTTGGCTACACGGCTCCGGCCATGGTGCAAAAGCGGCTGGCCAAGCTTGCCGGTTTGAAAAAGGAAGTGAATCCCCCGGAAACCTATGGGGTCGATGAGGCTGAGCTGGTCTTTGTTGCATGGGGATCTACCCGTCAGGCCATTTTGGAGGGCATGGAGGGGCTCCGGGCAGGAGGTTTGAGCACGGGGCTGATTCATTTTACCGAACTATGGCCGCTGCCGACCTTCCAATTTCCGGCAAACAAGCGCTACTGGTCGGTGGAAGGGAATGCCACCAGCCAGCTGGCCCGGTTGCTTCGCTCGGAATACGGCCTCGAGTTTTCCGGCGAGATCAATCGCTATGACGGCTTGCCGCTCACGGGTGAGTTTCTGAGGAGGTGCTTCCATGACTAGGATGGATGACTGGACTACGGACGTGGAAATCCAGTGGTGTCCCGGCTGCCCCAATTTCGGGATCCTGCAGGCGTTCAAAATGGCCATGGTGGAACTCGGTAAACAACCCCATGAACTCTGCCTCGTGTCCGGGATTGGGCAGGCTGCCAAGTTCCCTCACTACGTGAAGGCCAATTTCTTCAACGGGCTGCACGGCCGGGCCCTGCCGGCGGCATTGGCCATTCATGCCGCCAATCCTGAGCTCACCACCATCGTAACGACCGGCGAAGGCGACTGCTACGGAGAAGGAGGAAACCATTTCATCCACACGATCCGTCGCAACCCCAATATGACCCTGGTGGTGCACAACAACGGCCATTACGCTTTGACCAAGGGGCAGGCGTCGCCCACCACCGCCATCGGCCAAACCCGCGCCATTCATTTGCGTGGTGTCGAAAGTGCCCCGCTGCAGACCCTGGCCATCGCCATCGCCCAGGACTGCAGCTTTGTGGCGCGGGGCTTCGCCGGCGACATCGAACACCTGAAATCACTCCTGGTGGCGGGAATCAGCCACGAGGGCTTTTCTTACATCGATGTCATCCAGCCCTGCATCACCTGGGGCAAGCGGCCCCTGAGCTGGTACCGGGAAAAGATCGACCGGCTGCCCGCCGAGCATGATCCAACCGACCGCCGGGCCGCGCTCGAAAGGGCGCTCGAACCCGGGGAGCGACTGTCCACCGGGGTCTTTTACCGCCATTCGGGGCGGCCGCTTTATGCCGAACGGTTTCGCCGGGGGGTCAGCAACCAGCCCCTGGCCGCGCTGCCCTGGCCGGATCGGGAACGCATCGCGGATTACCTCGCGGAATTTCGAAGGAGATAGACGTCCATGTGTCAGGAACACAATTCCAACTCCTTCAGGTCCCTTTTGGGCAGGCAATAAAAGGTCCCGTTCGGTCGAGACAGTCCATCGGTCACGATGGCATGAAGATGGGGTTGGAGGCTGGCGTAATCCCGGAAGGTCTGGATCACCATGATCATCCCCAGGATGCCGTCGGCAAGATCCAGCACCGTGCCGAAGAGCATTTGCAGGCTCTTACCCGCCCTCGCGGGCACAGGCTCTGGCGCAGTGGCAAAGCTTTGTCAGCAGCTTCCGGTCGTACTTGAAATAGATCCGCAATCCCTTTTTCCAAGACGATCTCTTCAGCCTCGGCAAGGAAGAAGGCGGGCGGGTATTCGCCGCCCTGCTATCACCTCACCCCCAACTCCAACTCTGGTGGCGGCTTCACCAATCCTCGAAGCCAGTGTTCCGGGAACGCTTTCAGTCCGTTTGCCGCCCCCAGCAATGCTCCAAGCACTGCCCCTCGGTAGGCGTTGTCTCCCCCCAGATTGTTATTGACGGAGCCTCTTCTATCCGTATCCGCTTTCCAACCGGGCCAGAAACTCCTGGGCCTGTTGAATGATCTGCCGCCGGCGTTCATCGGTCATGCGCGCAAGCGTCCGGTAAGGCATGGCCATCCGCGGATTGGATTCGAGGCGCGCTTCGCTGGCGATCAAGAAGTGCCAGTAGAGGAAGTTGAATGGGCAGGTTTTGGGTCCAATTTTGATCTTTGGGTCATAGGCACAGCCTGAGCAATAGTCCGACATGCGATCGATGTAGGCGCCTGAGGCCACATAGGGCTTTGAAGCCAATACGCCGCCATCGGCATGCAGCGCCATACCATGCGTATTCGGCAGTTCAACCCATTCGAAGGCATCGGCGTAGACACTGAGGTACCACTCCTCCACTTGAGTGGGCGCAATACCGGCCAGCAGGGCGAAGTTGCCGGTGAGCATCAGGCGCTGAATGTGATGCGCGTAGGCGTTGCGGCGGGTGGCCTCGATGGTCTCTCGCAAGCACTTTATATCAGTTTCACCCGTCCAATAAAACGTCGGAAGCGGGCGGCTGGCGTTGAAGAAGTTGGTCTGCGCATAAGATGGCATCTGCAGCCAATAGATGCCGCGCACATACTCGCGCCAGCCCAAAATTTGCCGGATGAACCCCTCAACTGCCTGCAGGGGCGCCGCGCCCTTATTGTAAGTGCCAAGCGCGGCTGCGCAAACCTCCCCGGGTCCCAGCAAACCGATGTTGAGGTATGGCGACAAGACCGCATGGAACAGCGTATCTGCTCCGGACTTCATCGCATCCTGATAATTCCCAAACTGAGGCAGGCAGTTCGTGATGAAGTGTCGGAGCGCTTCACGCGCGTCTTCCCTGGTCACGGCCCAACCAAAGGGCCCCAGGTCACCGAAGTTATCGCTAAAACGCTGCCCGACAAGCCTCATGACGTCTCGTGTGATGGCGTCTGGGGCGAAGCTTCGTCTGGGCTGTATGATAAGATGCTTGGGCAGGGCTTTCCGGTTCTCGGAGTCATAGTTCCACTGCCCGCCCTCGGGCTGGTCACCGTTCATGAGCCACCCGGTCTTGCGACGCATTTGCCGGTAGAAAAACTCCATGCGATAGCTCTTGCGTCCCCTCGCCCAGTTGGCGAATTCAGCCCGCGTGCAAAGGAACCGATCATCTTCACGAATCTCAACCGGCCTGCCGAACATCCTGGCCCAGGTCAGCATCATTTCCCGCACCCGCCACTCCCCGGGTTCCGTCATGACGATGCGGTCCACCCGGTGACGTGAGAGGGCCCTGCCCAGTTCACCCGTGAACGATCCTGAATTGCCTTCGTCGTCAAGGCGGACGTAATCGACGCAAAGGCCTTCGGCGCGCAGCGATTCGGCAAAGTGGCGCATCGCCGAGAGCACCAACACCATTTTCTGCTTATGATGCCGCACGTAAGCGGTTTCCTCGTGCGCCTCAACCATCAGCACGACATCTTGGGCACGATCAAGCTCACGTAGTGCGCTGGCTGTCTGGCTGAGTTGGTCGCCCAAAATGAGCCTCAGAGTTTTCATGCGGATTCCTTGCGCATCGAGGGCATCATCGATTTCTCTCAGCTTGGTTGGGCTTGTGCCCCGGCACCAAAGTCAGCGGCGGTAATGATCAAAAAGCCTCTCGGGGCTTCCACGTCTCCCAGGGCCTGGTCCGCTCCCCCGACTCATCCCGCTCCGGCAGCGTCGCTCTCCCGGGTTCCCAGCCGCAGGGGATCATGTGCCCCGACGCCTGATGCTCCTTCAGAGCCCGCAGCTGGCGTAGGATCTCCGTGATGCTTCGGCCCAGGGGGGCCGCGACCACCTGCAGGGATTGGACGATCCCGGCAGGGTCGATGATGAAATGGCTGCGAAGGTGCAGTTGCAAATGGCTGTCGTGGACGCCGTAAAGCGACCCGATGCGGCCGAGGGGGTCCGCGACGAGGGGAAACCGCGCCCCGCCATGCACCATGCCAGCGAGAACCTGTTCCTGGAAATCCCGGTGCACCTCCACCGGGTCCGAGCTCACCGCCAGCAGCTCCGCCCCCAGTTCCCGGAAGGCAGGATACTTGACGGCCGCGGCCGCGATTTCGGTGGGGCACACGCAGGTGAAGTCTCCGGGGTAGAAGATCAACACGAGCCACCATCCCCGGTACTGGGAGAGCGTGAGTTCGACCTCGCAGCCGTCATGATAGGCGACGGCCTCAAAATCGGGGGCTGGTTCGCCGACAAGAGGGATTCTATTCATCACTCTCCCCTTTCTCCGAGACTCGAACCGGCGCTTGCGGCTAGTACAGCGCGGCGAAAGTTCGGCACGTTTACACATGTTGCGTTTCGCTCCTCTCAACGCAACCTACCATCCTCGCGTTAGGGTCGATGCTCTCCGTAGGCTGCGTTGAATGAACATGAAACGCAACGGGAAGGGGAACAGCAAGACACCTGCCCAATCGGTTTGAGACTTATGCCGTGCTGTACTAGCCCCCGCCGCTCTTCCCCGCCGCCTCGGCGCGGGATAGCTCGGTCGCCGACCAGCCTCCGCCCAGAGCCTTATAGAGGGCCACCAAAGCCAGGGCCTGGGCTTGCCGGTTCCGGGCCGACTGGTCTTCCGCCGCATAGAGAGCGGCTTCCGCGTCGGTGACCGCCAGGTAGCTTTCCACTCCCGCCAGGTAGCGATCCATGGCCAGGTTGACCGCCAGCTTGTTGGCTCGGACGGCCTCGGCCAGGGACCTGCTGCGGTCCTTCTCCCGCGACAGGGCCACCAGGGCATTCTCGACCTCTTCCAAAGCCAGCAGGACCGACTGCTCGTAACGGGCCAGAACCTCCCTGCGGACCGCCCTGCTGGATTCGATCTGGGCGAGGATGCGGCGGAAATTGACGATGGGCCACCGGATAGTCGGGCCGTATGCCCAGAAATTGCTCGCATCTTGGAAGAGGGTGCGTTCCTCGCTCGACTGGTAGCCGAAGGCGCCGGTAAGAAAAAACCGGGGAAAGAGCTCGGCGGTGGACACGCCGATGCGCGCGGTGGCGGCCGCCAGCTCCCGTTCGGCTCGTCGGATGTCCGGACGGCGGCGCAGAAGGTCTGATGGCAGACCCACCGGCAGGTCCCGCGGCGCGGCGGGGAGGACTGCCGCTGCGGCAAGTTCCGATTCCAGCCCGGAGGGCTCCTGCCCGAGGAGGACCCCGATCCGGTGGAAGGCAGTTTTCAGGGACCGTTCCAGTTCGGGGATGCGGGCCTCGGCACTGGCCAGTTCGCCCGAGGCGCGGGCATGGTCCAGTTCGCTCGTGAGTCCCGCCTGAGCCCGCTCGCGGGTGATATCCACGTTGTCCCGTCGCGTCAGCACTTCCCGGCGGGCAATGTCGATTCGGGATTGAAGCCCCCGGAGGTCGATATAGTTGCGTGCCAGTTCCCCCCGAAGGGAGACCAGGGTGTCCCGAAGCCCCTCCTCCGAAGCGTTGAGGTCCGCCGAGGCTGCCTCGATTCGGCGGCGGAGACCGCCAAAGAGGTCAACCTCCCAGGAAGCATCGAAACCCGCGAGATAGAAATTCTGCTCGCGGCCTCCTGCTTCGATGGCCGCGGCGCCGAGAACGGAGGCCTCATCCCGGCGGAGCCGCTGGTATTCGCCCGTGATTTCCCCTTCCGGCAATAGGGACGAGGCAGCAATCCCCAGTTGCGCCCGTGCCTGCATCAGCCGCGCCGAGGCGACTTGCAGGTCCAGGTTGCGCGAAACCAGTCTGGCCATGAGGGAGTCAAGGAGCGGGTCGTCGAAAAGGTGCCACCACGAGTCAAGGACCTCTTCCGGCACGGGATCTCCCCGGGCAAGGTCGGCTTCGAGCCCGGAAAAGCGGGCGGGGACCGGCGGCGGGTCCTTCCGATAATCGGGGCCCACCGCCGCGCAGCCTGCGGCCAAAAGCACCAGAGCGGCGATGAAGAGCTGTCTTGTCGTCACGATGGGGTCTTCCCTTCGTCGGATTTTCCCTGATCCTTCGGTTCCGCCGAAAGGTCTTCGATGAAGACATCAAGGAGCTGCCCCGGGAAAATCGACAGGTCCGAGCGGCTGTAACTGTACACGACTTGCATGACCCGGGTATCGACCCGTTCGGTGCTCTCGCCGGTGAGCGAACGCTTGGGAATGACGTACTTTTCGACGTATTCGAAGCGGAGATTGGTTTTGAGGGCAGGGTTGCCTCGGACGAAGGCGACGGCCGCCGCCTGTTCCCGGAACCGCCAGGCATCGTTTTCATCGATGTCCACGCGCACATGCAGTCGGTCGAGACTTCCGAGCAGAATGAGGGGCTGGGCGGTCACGCCACTGGGTGCATACTCGCCCGGCCGGATGTTGATCTGAAGGACTTCGCCGTCGATGGTCGCCCGCACCGTCAGCAGATCGAGGTCCACCCGCGCCGCCTCCTCCTCGGCGACGGCATTGGCAAGGCGAGCCTCGGCGGCCTTGACGGAGAAGCGGCGCTTGGTGAGGTCCTCCTTGCTGATCGCCCGCGGGTCCTTGACCTTTTCGGCAATCTGCAGCTGGGCCTGAAGGTCTTGCAGGTTGGCTTCCGCCTCCCGCACCCGGGCGCGGCGGACCGCGAGATCTGCCCGGCGCGCCCGGTCGTCGATGGAGAAGAGCGGACTGCCGGGGCGGACGCGATCTCCCACTTTGACGTGAACCTGCGCGACAATTCCGGGGAGGTGCGCCCCCACGGAGATGTTCCGGGTGCTGGCCTCCACGATGCCGGTGCCGGCAATGCGATGGGTGAATGCCACCTGGGGCGGGTCGGCAACCGGATCGGCGTGGATGACAGGCTTTGATCCCTGCCGCACCATCCACAGGGCGAGCAGGAAGCCACCAACGGCGAGCAGCGGGATCAAATATTTTCTGATCATAAGGACTCCTAGGAGGTCGCCACCTGGGGTTCGACGAGGGTGATCCGGCCGTCGTCCATCCTGGCGATGCGGTCGGCAAAACTGAAGATCCGGTTGTCGTGGGTGACGATGATCAAAGCTCGGGCCTGAGAAAGGGCGTTTCGCCGCAGCACATCCATCACCAGCCTGCCCGTGTCGGCGTCGAGGGCGCTGGTAGGCTCATCGCAGACGATCAGGCGCGGATTGTTGACGATCGCCCGCGCAATGGCCACCCGCTGCTGCTGGCCGCCCGAGAGCGCCGCGGGATAGGCGTTGAGCTTATCCTTCAGTCCTACGGTCTCGAGCACCACCGCGGCTTGAGCCAAGGCCTCGGTCCGGCGCTTCCCCAGAATGAGCAGGGGAATGGCTGCGTTCTCCGCCACGGTGAGGGTCGGGATGAGGTTGTAAGCCTGGAAGACAAAGCCGATATTGGTTCCCCGGAAGCGGGTCTTTTCTCCCTGGGTCATGGCCTTGAGGTCGTGGTCGAAAACGACGAGATTGCCCTCGTCGTGGTCGAGAATGGCAGCCACAACCGAGATGAGGGTCGTTTTACCACACCCCGATGGGCCGACCAGCATGAGCAGTTCGCCGAGGCGCATTTCCAGGTCGATCCCGCGCAGGGCCTGGACCCGTGACGAGCCCGAGCCGTATGCCTTGGTGACGCTCTGCAGAGAAACCGCTAATCCGTTCTGCGACATCATGCCCTACATTTTGAAAACGATGGCCGGCTCGACCTTCATGACCTTCCGGATGCTCAGGAGAGCCGACAGGGTGACAATGACCGCGATGGCGGCCCCTGCCAGGATGAGGATCTCGGGAACGAGCCGAAAGGAAAGCTCCGTACCTCTCATGAGATATCCGAAGAGGGCCGCACCGCCAACCCCCAGCCCATAGCCCAGGGCGCCGACCACGAGGGCCTGCAGGACGATCATGCGAAGCAGGACCGCGTTGCCGGTGCCCATGGCCTTCAGGGTGCCGAAGTAGCGAAGGTTCTCGAGGGTGAAATTGTAAAAGGTCTGACCGGCGATGGCGGTCCCGATAAGAAAGCCGAGCATGACGGCGATCCCGAAATTGATGGGGATACCGGTACTCTTCATGTAATAGTTGAAGGTCAGGTCTTTGAAATCTTCTCCGGTGTAGGCTGCCAACCCCGTGCCCTGGCGGATCCGATCAGCGAGACTCTTCGGCTCGACCTCGTCGGCAGCCTTGACGAGAACAAACGAGAGCAGCTTGCGCTCCTTCGGGGCGAAGGTGGTAGCCCGGCTGTAGGTAGTGTAGATCACGGGCTGAGACTGAAAGGTCCGTGACACCCGGCAGATGCCGACCACGACGGCACGCTTGTCGTTGATCTCAAGAATCTCTCCCACCTGCAGGGGAATGGCCCTGGCGCCGGGCTCTTGCGGCTTTCTGGCCAGCCGGGTGGCGGCCCCGACGTCGTTGACGATGATGGCGTCCTGCTTGCGAAGATCACTGAGGCTTCCCTGGATCATCATCGGGGGACCGCCGATGAGAGTCGCATCGTCGAGACCCAGGACGTTGACGATCTGGAAGTTGCCATCCTCGAGGCGGGCCTTGAGGAGCCCCTTGTAGAGAGGCACGGCCCACTCAACTCCGACAATGCCGCGAACCCTGATCAGCTCGGTGTCCTGAAGCGGTTTCACATCGTCGATGAATTGGACCTTGGGATCCATGACCCAGACGTCGGGCTGAGAGAGATCGTTGATGAAGCTGTAGGTACGGGTCATGAGTCCGGTGAAGATGGAAGCCTGCTGGGTGATCAGGAGGGCGGCAAAGGTCAGGCCCATGATCAGGCCCAAATATTTGCCTCGATCACCCATGAGCATTTTCAAGGCGATCCGGTACATTCACGATCTCCTGAAAGATCCTGGTCGACTGCCGGCAGTCCTTGAAGAAGGTGTCGCCTTTCCTAGCGGCCCTTCCCCTCGACTTTCTTGCGAAACGCATTGAGCTGCGTGAGGTGTCGCTGCTCTTCGCGAATGATCTGGTCCAGTTCCTCCTGGCCGCTTTTTGGGGGAACCATGTCTCGGAGGCCGAGGTAGAAGAGGATGGATTCCTTCTCGAGGCCGATGGCGATATCGATGATCTGCACCATGGATTCTTTGCCCGTCAACGTATCCGCTACGGCGGCACTCCCTTCACCGCCATGCGAATCGGCCATGGCGGCGAGGTATTGCCCCGTTTCGCCGAGAGGATCGAAGGTTGCTGCCATGGTCGCAGCCTCGGAAAGGCCCTTTTTCATCGCTTCGAATGAGGCCTTGTGATGGTCTTCCATGGCGGCGAGTTGCTCAAGCAGAGCCCGGTTTTCGGGGTCCGCCTGCAGTTGTGCCGCTTTCCGATAGAATCGGCCGCCGTTTTCCTCGATGCGAACGGCCAGGTCGAGCATTTCGTTTGCATTAAAAGCGTAGCCCATTGTAACCTCCTTTTTTGAGTAGCCACCGGGCGTGTGTCGCCTTCCCCCGGTGACTCGTGATGGTGTGGGGTATGTTTCCCCGTCAGCACCTCCAGTATTTGCCTGGAGGCGTCTCCAAAATCTCTTGAGGAATCGAATCGTTCGAGAATAAGATTGTGCGCCGTCCGTAACCTTCCACGCCCCGGTTCGGCCACTTTCGAAGGTTACGCGCCTTCTGAATGCACCAAAAGGCTAAGGTCTCGTTTGAGTCGTGTCAACACCGGGCGGGACAGTACAACATGGCAGAATTACTCATCCGGTTCTGGTGGGCAGAGCCCACCCTGCGTCGCACCTTGCCTGGAAATGACTTCTTCACGCCCAAACGTGATTTTTGAGGCTGGATTCGCTCACGGCCTTGGGAAGATACCCATCTACTTTGCCAGGCACGGCACAAAATCAGGATTTGATTTGAAAGATTATCCGGTCCTTTTCTTCTCGGAATCTTAAGGAATTGAAGGAAGCCATAGAGAAACGGCTGAACGGGCTGTGAAGGGACATCGAAGGAATGAGGATCGAGAGGAGCCGGAAAGGTTGCTGAGCATGGCTCAGCTGGCAATCGGACTGGAGAGGAGGGGATGGATTATGCCGTCTGATCCTGAAAAACGAGCCCCGATGATCTTTCTTGCCGGCCCCCCCGGAACGGGCAAGAGCAGTCTGGGAAGGAGCGCATGTCAGGCTCTTCACTTGCGTTTCCTCGATCTCTCCACACCCGCAATCAATGAAGAGTCCATCCCACCCCAGAGGCAGATTCTGGCTGAGGCAATTGACTGCCAGTCTGCCGATATCGTAGCACTCCCCTGGGCTCTTCAGAATGACAGACGGATACGATCCTGGATAAGACGTTCCGGAGTGTTACTGCTTTTATGGGCGCACCCTCTTGAGATGCAGGAGCGCTCAGGCCATTCGGAGCCGCTTTTCACTCCCTCTCGGAGGATCAAAAGCAAGGAAGGATTCGGACGTTACGGCACGGGGTGTCTCGAGTTTCGAAGCCTGGAACGAGGTTCCGACGAGGTTCTGATGCTGGTGGGTCGTTCTTTCGACGAAGCGGTTCATGATCTTGAGCACCGTATCGTTGCTATCCGAGAGGAGAGCACGGAATCTCCCGTTATTCGAGCCGGCTTGAGCGATTGGGCGGAAGACTGGCAGCAGAGCTACGACATCGAGAAGGATATCGTCGAGATTATCGTGGACGCCATGGCTCGCTATGTTCTGCATCTCCGCTCCGAAGGGAAGTCGCAGCGGACTCTTTCCGGGGTATACAGCGACCTGCAAGCCGCCGGCTTGTTGGTGCTCATGTACGATTACCCGAAACGAAAGAATAAACCGGAATTACTCGATCTTTTCTCTGGTCCTCCGTGGCCGATAGAGTTCCGGAGAAAGTTCTCCGATTCGCCCAATGCCATCGCCAGGTATGAGAGGAACTTGAAGAGTTTTGCTCGTTTCTTGAAAACGAAGTAAGGTTGGGGATAGGGGGGCTGACTTCGTCGCATTTTGTTCGCCGTGCTCGGCGCGCCGGAACAGGCCATTGGACCCGATTACCTCTGCATCTCTCCCGTCTCTTTTCCGCTCACCTGGGCATGGCCGAGAGTAATCGTTCAAGCGGTTCCTGGCTGACCATAACGAGCCCTTTCCCGGGCTGATTCAAATCCAAAATGACATAGACCACAAATCCCACCAGAATAATGAAACTCAGGGTGGCCGCAACTTGAGGTTTTCCCGTGGCCCCCTGTTGGCGCCCTACCAGCATAGTCGAAGCAAGGGCTGCCGCAAACAGCAGCAACACAATTGCAGACGGCAATCGATCCTTGACGGCAGCAAGACGGGCAGCGTGCGCGCTGGTCACTCCATTGAGGGTGTTGGCCAAAGGGACGGCGATGGGCGTTCCTTCTCTGACGGCCTGCGCCACGAGCTTCGTCATTTGCCCATGGGTCTCCTCAATCCACTGAAGGGCTCGCTCTGTGGCTGCTTCGTCTAAAGGGGTGCGAGGTTCTCGCGCCTTGATCGCCAAATTGAGGCGATGCTCGGTATACTCGCGTATGACCGTCTGCAGTTTGGCTCGTATGGGGTTCTCGAGCAGGCTGGCACAAGTGTAAAAATCACCGATCGCGTTGCAGTCGGAGACGACCATTACGCGGCGTTGGTCGTGCTTGCCAAGTGATATCGAGAACGTGAAGGCGAGCAAAAGACCCAGCAGCGCCAGGCTTGCATCGTCAAACTTGAATTCTCGCGGCTGGCATTCTGCAGTCCATGCTCGTCTTCCCACCCAAAACCCGAGACCATAGGCAACGAGCAGTGCCATAATCAGCTCGATGCTCATCAGCCTTGAATCGGCACTTATGAGAATCTTGTCCAAATCCACGGTGTGTCTCCCATTCTCTTACGGTTCGCTGACGGAATGAAGGTATTCTCTAATTTGGGGCCCTGTCCAAAGGCCGCTTGAAGGACTCTTGGAAGCGGCAGTCCTGATTATTGTCCAGAACCCTGCGGACAATCTCGGCGAAGTCTCGAATGGTGAACGCTTTCATCACAGAGGCTCGAATCCCCATTGCTCGGGTTTGCTCTTCCGTGATCCGCTCGTTGCAGCCGGTCATGAGAATGATTGGAACATCCAGGGCGCTTCCAGGCGTCGGTCAGTCATTTTACCTTCCAGGCGCCGTGAATCGCATTGCAAGTTTGCCCAAACATTCTACCGATCCAGTCGTCATGACGCAGTGTTGGTCTACCTGATTCAATTTCCGCAACGCGAATCTCGCTTGTGTTTGGGGTGATTTGTGTTTCAAGCCTTTTCAAGCAAAGCCGCCGCTTCCTGGTCCAGGAGCCAGATCAACTCCCCGCCGGCAGGTTTGACCTGGGCCGCCGGTAAATCGGGCCGATCGCCTTCCAACAATGCTTTTACGGTCTCGGCTTTTTCCCTTCCCGCCACCAGAAAGACAATTTGTCGGGCCCGATTCAGGACGGGAAGGGTCAGGGTAACCCGGTGGACGTTGGGAGTCCCGCCTTTGACCGCCGCCGCCATTCGGTGCTCTTCCCGCAGTGCGCTCGACCCGGGAAAGAGCGAAGCCGTGTGGCCGTCTTGGCCCACCCCCAGGAAGATGAGATCAAAGATGGGAAATTCGCCGGGGGCGGGCTGAAAAAAGCTGATGAGCTCTAACTGATACTCCTCTACCGCCTCTTCGGGTGGAAAGTCCCCCCTCACATAATGAATATGCTCCCGCGGCAAGGGCAGATGCTGCAGCAGGTCTCGCCACGCCGACCCTAGGTTGCTTTCCGGGTCGCCGGCGGGGAGACAGCGTTCATCGACCCAGAACAAATGGGTCTGTTCCCAGGGAACTTCGCCCACCAGCGGGGGACGGGCGAGCAGGCGGTGCATGGCGCGTGGGGTCGATCCCCCTGAAAGAGCCGCCGCAAAGCGTCCCCGCCGGTCAACATGAGTTCTGGCGGCGGTCTTGAAGAGCTCAGCCGCCTTTAATGCAAGAGCATCGAGGTTGGCGGTGATGATCAGTTGGGTTGACAGCATGGGCCGAAGTCTTCGTCCTCTCCGTTAAGGCCGCGCGTTTCAACAATGAGCGCGCCAACAACATTCCTCCTATCCACCATGGCTGTTCCTCCGGGTTTTACCCTGGGGATGCAGCGGGTGGGCGGCTTTCCCTCACGCTTCCTGCAGCGCCCGCGCTTCGGGTGGTCCCCAGCTGCCCGCCTCGTAGGGAAACAGCATTTGGGCGCGGCTGCTGCAGGTCTCACATTTGGTCAGGATGGGCGAGAGAAACGCCCAGCTAAGCTCCACTGCGTCCTGCCGCAAAAAGAGCATCTGGTCTCCCCGGATGGTATCGACCAGGACCTTTTCGTAGGCATCCAGCATGGGACCCGCATACTCCTGCCGATATCGGAAATCCATGGTGACCGGTCGCAACCGGAGCAGAGCGCCGGGGTACTTGGTCTGGAAGGTGAGGCTGATTTTTTCTTCGGGATGAATGCCGAGGGTGAGCCGATTCTCCCGGATCTCTTCCCCGAACACATTGCGGAAGATCGAATGGGGGATTTCCCGAAACTGGATGCTGATTTCCGATAGCTTTTCGGCCAGCCGTTTGCCGGAGGTCAGGAAAAAGGGCACGCCCTGCCAGCGCCAGTTGTCGATGAAGACCCTCATGGAGGCGAACGTCGGGGTGAGAGAATCCGGCTGCACGCCCCGCTCTTCCCGATATCCCGGGAGTGGCTGGCCGTTGACGATCCCGGGCCCATATTGGCCGGAGACCAGATGATCGTAGATACGGTCCACGGGGAAGGGGCGCAGCGCCTTGAATACCTTGGCCTTTTCGTCCCGTACCCATTCGGTTTCAAAGCGGGGCGGGGCCTCCATGGTCGTCAGGGCGAGCAGCTGCATCATGTGGTTCTGGAACATGTCTCGCAGCACTCCGGCTTCGTCGTAGTAGCCGGCCCGGTTCTCGACCCCCAGGGTTTCCGCCGCGGTGATGGTCACCGACTTGATGTAGCGCCGGTTCCAGAGCGGCTCGAAGATAGAATTGGCGAATCGGAAGATCAGCACATTCTGGACCGTCTCTTTGGCAAGGTAGTGATCAATGCGATAGATCTGGTGCTCTTCAAAGCCTTCCCGCAGACATCGATCCAGGGCGACCGCACTTGTCAGGTCCCGGCCGAAGGGTTTTTCCACCACCACGCGCGACCAGCCCCCATCGGCGTGTGCCTCCCGGGCCAGTCCGGCCTCTCCGAGATGGCGAACGACGGTTTCGTAGAGGATTGGGGGAATGGCCAGGTAATAAATCCGGTTTCCGCCGGTTTTGCACTTCCGGTCGAGCTGCTTCAAGGTTTCCGCGAACCTGGCGAAGGAGGGCAGATCGCCATAATCGACCGGCTGATAATGCAGCAGGGTGACAAACTCATTCCAGGCGGAGCGCAGGGAGGGCGATTGATCGAGGGCGAGCCGCGCCTCGAGCCTGGCCCGAAACTGATCCCGGGTCATGGCCGTGCGGGCGCACCCGACAATGCGGAACGGATGGGGCAAGCCGCCGGTCCGGTAGAGATTGAAAAGGGCCGGGATGAGCTTTCTGGCGGTCAGGTCGCCGGAAGCTCCAAAGATGACGAGGGTGCAGGGTTCGAGCGGCGGCGAGACACCACAGTGGTTGGGCGCAAGGCCCGGATCGGCAACCCGGCAGGCCGCCGTCACGGGTTGGGGCTCCGTCGTTAGTTCCAGCCCGGGGAGGGACCCATCCATCGCATTCATGGGACTGCTACGCTCCTGCTTGATCGGTTGGCGAAACGACCGCATGCCCCCCAAATTCCCGGCGCAGGGCCGCCAGCACCCGGTCCCCAAAAGGGTCCCGCTGGCGGGAGCGAAACCGCTGAAAAAGCGACAAAGCCAGCACCGGCACCGGCACCCCGGTCTCGACCGCCTGCTGGACGGTCCAGCGCCCCTCGCCCGAGTCTGCTACATGCCCGGTGACGTCGCCCAGCTCAGGCTCCTTGCGAAAGGCATCTTCGGCAAGCTCCAGCAGCCACGACCGGACCACGCTCCCCCGGTTCCAGAGGTGGGCAAGGTCGCCAAAGTCGAGACCGGCCCCGTAGGGCGAAGCCTCCAGCAGCTGAAAACCTTCCGCGTAAGCCTGCATCATGCCATATTCGATGCCGTTGTGAACCATTTTGACAAAATGCCCGGCGCCGGCAGGACCACAGTAGAGATAGCCCTCAGGGGGGGCAAGGGTTTCGAACACGGTCATGAGTTGCTCATAAACAGGCTTCTCTCCACCGATCATGAGACAGTAGCCGAGCTTGAGGCCCCAGATGCCGCCGCTCACGCCCGCATCGAGAAAGTGGACCCCCCGTTCCGCGAGCACTTCGCTGCGGCGCAGATCATCCCGGTAATAGGTGTTGGCACCGTCAATAACAATGTCTCCCGCCTCGAGGTGCGCTCGGAGTTGTTCGAGGTGCTCATCGATGATCTCCCCCGCAGGCAGCATCAGCCAGACGACCCGCGGTGGTGCGAGCTTCTCGACCACCTGGGGGAGCGAGGTGGCGCCGTCCGCCCCCTCTGCCGCCAGCCTCTCGGTCTTGTCCGGCGAGCGGTTGAACGCCACGACCTCGTGGCCGCCCCGGAGCAGCCGCCGCGCCATGTTCATGCCCATGCGCCCCAATCCGACCATGGCCAGTTTCATTGTCACACCTCCCGGTTCATCCTCCCCTGGTGACGGAACCGATGCGAGGGGGCGCGTCGGGCTCCTCCCGTCTTGCTTCTGTCCATCACCGCTCATGGGCGAAACCTACCTCGTCCCCAGAGCTGACGTCGCGCGATGCCGATGGTCCTGCCCCGCTGGTCAGCAAGACCTTTTAGATTCCGTCCTAATTTGCACTCGCCCTTCCAACCACGCTAAGTGAAGCCGGGTTTTCTGTCTATCCTTATTTTGCGATGGGTGGAAGGAATTGGGACTCGCCCCGGCCGGAGAATTGCGCTAGTTTGCCCTGACGAGGCGCGAAGCAACGGGAAAGCAGCACCATGAAGGCAGCGGCAAGGCATCTTAAAGAGGGTTTTGTTTCGTTTCGGGGTCATAATGTCTGGTATCGCATCGAGGGTGAAGGCGAACTGCCGGGCAAGCTGCCGCTGCTGTGTCTGCACGGCGGACCGGGGGTGCCTCACGACTATCTGGAACCTCTCGGCGCGATGACCGCCACCGGGCGGCGCGTTATCTTCTACGACCAGCTGGGAGGGGGCGCTTCGGATCACCCGGACGATCCTTCCCTGTGGACAATCGAGTTGTTCCGCGACGAGCTCGAGACCATCCGGCGAGCCCTGGGGCTGGCGCGCCTGCACCTGCTGGGGCAGTCGTGGGGCGGTATGCTCGCCATGGAGTATGCCCTGACCCAGCCGGCGGGGCTGGCCAGTCTGATCCTGGCCGATGCTCCCGCCAGCATGCCGCAGTGGGCGATGGAAACGAGCCGGCTGCGGTCCAAACTGCCGCCGGAAGTCCAGGCGATTCTCCAGCAGCACGAGGCGGCGGGCACCACGGACGATCCCGCTTATCAGGAGGCGGTCCTGGAATTCTACCGGCGCCACGTCTGCCGCCTTGATCCCTGGCCGGACTGTCTCAAGCGGGCGCTGGCGAAGATGATGCAATCCCCCCAGGTGTATCTGACGATGATCGGTCCCAGTGAGTTCCATGTAACCGGGACCCTCAAGGACTGGGACATTGTGCCCCGGCTGGGGGCGATTGACGTGCCCACCCTGGTTCTGGGCGGTCGTTACGACGAAGCGACCCCGACCGTTACCGGGACGGTTCATCGCGGCATTCCCGGTTCCGAGTGGGTCATCTTCGAGCACAGCTCCCACACGCCGCACCTGGAAGAGCCGGAGCAATACCTGCAGGTATTGACGACGTTCCTGGAGCGGGTGGAATCCTCCCCCACCGAGGCCGGCAGATAGCCGCGGGCTTGTCTTCCAAGGACGGAGCCGAACGGACAACCCGCAACTCGTGACTCGGAACTTTTCGAGGCAGGCTCACATGTTAGGAGTATATCCATGCAGACACATGAAGTACCAGGCGAGAGTTCGATGAATGCCGTCATTCCGAGCCGAGGAGCGGTTGCATTCGTTCCCCAGCGCCCGTTCGGCAACACGGGTATCAGATTTTCGAAGCTCTGCCTTGGCGGATTCTCAGTCATGGGTACGGCCAGCCGAATCCTGCTGGACGAAGCGTTGAGGTATGGTATCGACTGCTGGGAGTTCACCTCATTCACTGGCCGGGCCTTTGGCGACTACTTTAAGACGCATCCTGGGATACGAGAGCGGGTCTTCTTGTCGGGGAAGACGAAGTCGACGGCCCCGGCGGTCATGCAGGAAGAGCTGGATAGAGCGCTGGCCGAGAACGAAACGTCCGTCATCGATTTCTTTGCCGTTCATGGGGTGGACGATGTCGAAGTGCTCACGGACGACGTGAGGAGATGGGCTGAGAAAGCCAAGAAGGAAGGGAAGATTCGGTTTTTCGGATTCTGCACCCACAAGAGGGTGGACAGTTGTCTGGACGGTGCGGCTGAACTCGGATGGATAGACGGAATCCAAGCCTTTTACAACTACAGGATGCAGGTTGTGGGATGCACGGAAGCCGCGCTGCGAAAGTGTCATGAGAAGGGCATCGGGATATTCACCGTCAAGTCGATGGGATTATGTGTCCAGAAGGAATCCGAGATCCAGGGGCTTCCGCTTCCGAAGGACAATCTTCTCACGCTGTTGGCCGGCCACGGTCTGTCGTTCGAGCAGGCGAAGCTGAAGGCCATCTGGCAGAATCCCCATGTGACATCCGTCTGTTCTCTGATGCCCAGCGTGGCGATAATGCAGGCGAATGCTTTGGCCGCGATGGACGAGCGTCCGCTGGATAGCGAAGTCACGAGGTTGTTGGCAGACTACGCAGGCGGTACGGGCAAGTATTTTTGTAGACGTTGCGGCGTCTGCGAAACGGCGACTCCGCACAGGATCCCCATCTTCGATATCATGGAAATGCTAATGTATGCAAGGGGATATGGTGCGAAGGAGATGGCAGTGAAGAGCTTCGCGAAGATTCCTGCGGAGATCCAGGGCAAGATACTGGACAGCGACTACTCGGAAGCCGAAAGCAGGTGCCCGCAGGCAATGCCGATATCCCAGCTGATGAGGGAAGCCTATCTGGAGCTGAAGGGCTGAAGAAAGCGTTCTGCCAGCACGCCGCAATGGGCGATGGAAACGAACCGGCTGCGGTCCGAACTCTCGCCCGAAGTCCTGGCGATCCTCCAGCACCACGAGGCGGCGGGCACCACGGATGATCCCGCTTATCAGGAGGCGGTCCTGGAATTTTACCGGCGCCACGTCTGCCGCCTCGATCCCTGGCCGGATTGCCTCAAGCGGGCGCTGGCGAAGATGATGCAATCCCCCCAGGTGTATCTGACGATGATCGGTCCCAGTGAGTTCCATGTAACCGGGACCCTCAAGGACTGGGACATTGTGCCCCGGCTGGGAGAGATCGGTGTGCCCACCCTGGTGCTGGGCGGTCGTTACGACGAAGCGACCCCGACCGTTACCGGGACGGTCCATCGCGGCATTCCCGGTTCCGAGTGGGTCATCTTCGAGCACAGCTCCCACACGCCGCACCTGGAGGAGCCGGAGCGATACCTGAAGGTATTGACGACCTTCCTGGAGCGGGTGGAATCCTCCCCCACCGAGGCCGGCAGATAGCCGTGGGCTGTCTTTTCCTGGCAATATTCACAAGCAAAACGGGCCTCATCCGCCGCGACGCAACCATCGGGCCATGGATGAAGGCTGCTTGAAAGCTATTGAAAGATCTCACCTGGTCGCCTACTCTGCCTCAGGCGTCTGCCGTAGAATCCGATACACTGTCTAAACCGTTTGCTGAAAGCTTGCTCGGCCCGGATTGAGCGGATCTTTCCCGGATCTCCCGCGCTGATCAATCGAGTAAGATCATTCATACAAGGCCCTGAAGGCATTTTTTTGCCGGATTTGCCCTGATCACTCTCAGACCATTGCCGGGCCACTGAGTCACCGGCAAATTGGGGAGATAACCGGAATGAAGGGCGGCAATCGTTGCCGTAGCCTGCCTGCAGCATATGGAGCAGCGCCAGGAGCGGAACTCGAGCACCCGGAGGGGCCTTTGATTTGGGCAAATTACGCGATCCAATGGTTGACGGACTACCAAAGTCTTTCTGGTGATCTTCTCAATCTGGAGGATGGTCAGATCTTGAGAGTTGCTTGTCCCAGGCGCCGGAACAAGCCATCGGACCCGATTACCCCCACAGCGTCCCTCAATTATGTGGGTGGCCGAATATAGAAAAACTAATATAATGGCGCGTAGTCTATGTTGCCAAGCTGCACGATGCGGTCTAGGTGCTTCATTCATTTAGAAAGACGAGCAGAAAGACAAGCCGGAAAGATATCGAACTAGCTCGTCAGAGATATAAGCAAATTGGAGGGTAGGTTATGGGTGAAAAGATTCTTGACTCCTCCGGGAACGTCTTTACCGAATTGGGGTTTTCTCCGGATGAAGCCGCAATTCTTCAAATGCGTGCTGACCTCATGTCCGATCTCCGAAAGTTCATCAAAACAAGGGGACTGACACAGGCCAGGGCAGCTGAAATACTTGGTGTGAGCCAGTCCAGGGTTTCAGACCTTACAAGAGGTAAATGGGAGAGGTTTAGCCTTGAAATGCTCATAACTCTTGCAACAAGAGCGGGCATGCGGGTCAGTCTCAAAATAGCGGCATAGGCAAGGGGTAACGAGACAATCCAGGCGACTCGTTGCACTCGCGGCTGATCACCGCATTGGGCACAGCAGGGGGATTGAGTGAAGACTCGCCTCCCGGCGTCGAGATGGCGCAGGGCAGCCAGCCGAGACCGTGAGTTGGCAGGGGAGTTCTTCGTGTTCTTGTCACGCTTCGAGTATGCGCTCAAGCGGACACCTCGTTATCTCAAGGGAAGCAAGTCGCGCGCCCAGCCGGACTGGGAGAGGTTCGGTGCGGGCCACGATCGGGAGTACCAGGCGAAGGCGACCGATGAGAGGCGGGCGCGCGTTAGCGCAGGTGTTATGCAAGAGGAATAGATGACTGAAGTCAGCAGCCGGATGACAGCGCCTCAGGGACCGCCAAATGATTCGGAAATTGCGGAATGGATGGGTGAAGAAGGATTTCAGTACTGGAACCGTATTAAAGAAATGATTGCGAAGAACTATCCAAACCTTTTTGCCCCTGAATGGCTTTTCGGCGGCAAGAAGCATGGTTGGTCGCTCAGGTACAAGAAAGGAAGATCATTCTGCACCCTGATTCCAGAGAAGAATCGGTGCGCGTTGGTCATGGTCTTTGGCTCAGAGGAACGAGAGAAGGTGGAACCCATGAAGCACATGCTCTCGCTCAAATCTCGGGAAGAATATGAGTCGGCCGTTACCTACCATGACGGAAAGTGGGTTCGTCTCACCGTTGACTCTGAGACAGTATTCGAGGATGTACGGCTACTTCTGGCTGTGAAGAGGAAACCGAAGAGCGAAAAGCGGGCATAGCCGTATGAACGGTCTCTTGTCCCTTGCGGGCCACTGCCCGCCAAGCATGCGCTGGCACGTTTCGAAAACCATTACGGAATATGGGTCATGAATCTGGAACTGGCTACCATACAGGATGCGGAGTCCATTCTGGCTCTACAAAAGCTGGCATATGTGAGCGAAGCGGAGGCCTACAACGACTTCGACATCGATCCGTTGACCCAGACTCTGGATGCTCTGACCCGTGACTTCAGAAAACAAGTATTCTTGAAAGCGTTGGTGAACGGCAGAATCGTCGGCTCTGTGAGAGGATACCTTGCTGATGGTACCTGTCATATAGGAAGGCTCATTGTTCATCCTGACTTCCAGAATCAAGGAATTGGAAGGAAGTTGATGAATGGGATAGAATCGTTTTTCAACAACGCCGAGAGGTATGAACTGTTTACTGGTCACAGAAGCGGCCGCAACCTTTATCTTTACCGGAAACTGGGATACAGCGCGTACAAGACTGAGCCTGTGCACGAAAATCTTATGCTGGTTTATCTGGAAAAACATCGGAGGGCCGGCTAACGAGGCGCATCGACACGGATTGGCAAATCCGCCCCGCGCCCTTGCCAGTCGGTTTGCGGCGCGCCGGGCATCCCAAGGCAAGCTGTGAGCGATGGTCAGATCGATTACGACAGGGTCGCAGAGATCTATGATCTTTACGTGACGGCCGACTGCGACATTCCGTTCTTTCTGCAGGAAACCGCGAATGTTGCGGGAAGGGTCCTGGAATTGACCTCAGGAACAGGCCGACTCTCCCTTCCGCTGATTCGGGCGGGAGTGCAATTGACGTGCGTCGATGGCTCCCGGGGGATGCTGGATGTCCTGTCGAGAAAGTTGAAGGATCGCGGTCTCAGCGCAGAGCTCAAATGCACCGAGGTCTGCTCACTCGAGTTCCACAGACGGTTTCAGCTCGCTCTGTTGCCGTTTCAGTCATTCATGGAGATTGTCGGCGAGCCGCGCCAGCGGCAGGCACTCACGGCCGTATTCGGGTGTCTGGTTCCGGGCGGACGCTTCATCTGCACGCTGCACAATCCTGTCGTTCGGCGCCTCCAAGTAGATGGTGCCTTACGCATCGTTGGTCGGTTTCCGACTCAAGGCGGGAGCCTCGTCGTCTCAGGTTTTGAAACGGGAGGGCACCCGGTGGTGAACCGCCTCCAATTCTTCGAATTCTTCGGCAGTGACGGGGATCTGCGCTGGAAGAAGCTGTTGCCGATGGAGTTCGAGCTCATTGAAAGGGATCACTTCGAGTCCATGGCATGCGATGCCGGGTTTCAGGTCCTCGATCTCTATGGAAACTACGATCGCTCTCCATTCGAAGCAGACCGGAGTCCGGTCATGATCTGGATGCTGCAGAAGACAAATGCCCAATAACCGGCTCAGCGCCGAGACCAGATGCTGACCGTTCAGAGATGTGAGCGAGGGTTTCCCTGAAAAGAGGAGTGAGGAATGAGTGATGAAGTGAAAACGGCCAAATCTGACAATCCTGAAGAGAAGCACCACCATCATGGAGGAAAGTCTTCAGAAGGTCTGTTGGATAAAGAACTGATACTGAATGCGCTCGATATACAACCAGGGCAGAAGATTATTGACGCAGGTTGCGGCAATGGATACATGTCCAAAGCCTTTGCAGATAAGGCTACCTATTCTGGCAAAGTGTACGCGCTTGATCATGACAAGCACTATTTGGGGATTCTCAAAAGAGAGACTGAAGGGACCAATGTAGAGGCAATAGAGTGCGATATAACGAGGTCGATCCCGATCGATCAAGCCTCTGCGGACCTTATCTATATATCCACGGTAATTCACGGATTTTCTAAAGAGCAGCTTCAAGCCTTCCTGGCGGAAGTCAAACGTCTTCTCAAACCAAATGGGGTGTTGGCAATTGTCGAAATCGAAAAGAAAGAGACCCCCTTTGGACCTCCCTTGAATCTGAGATTTTCTCCGGAAGAGCTGAGGGAGGTAGTCCCCATGCCTCCCCTGGGCACGATCGAGGTGGGAAAGCATTTCTATATGCAAATGTTTAAAAACACGGAAAAACCAGAAGACTAAGGGAGCGCTGATTGATGGCATTCGATGTCATGAACGTCGTGAGGTAAAGTATGGCTCGCCAGCACCAGCCGACGCACGCGATGGTTGAAGCCTATGACGAGGAAGCGGAAGCAACCGGATGGCTGGGGCCGGAACTGGCGTTCAGTCTTGCCGCGGAATACATCCAGCCCGGACAGTCGATCCTCGACATCGGCATCGGCACCGGCCTGGGTTCCATCCCATTTCGCAAGGCCGGCCTGACGGTGTACGGGATGGATGTTTCGGAAGAGATGCTGGACGGCTGTCGCAGCAAGGGATTCACCAATTTGACCTGCCATGACTTGACCCAGCGGCCCTACCCCTACGCTTCAGAGAGCCTGGATCACGCCATCTGCCTGGGAGTGCTTCAGTTCTTCGTCGATCTATCCCCTGTTTTTGGGGAAACCGCTCGGATTCTCCGTCACGGGGGAGTGTTCATATTCGTCGTTCTTGACCGGACCGAAGGCGAAAGCTTGGAACTCGTGGTGCCTGTCGAGCCTGCCAAGCCGGGCGTGCTCGTAACCATGTACCGGCATGGCGCCCGTCAGCTCGCCCCATGGATTGTCGGCAATGGCTTCGTGATGTGGCGAAGCCTCGCCTTCCCAGTGTTCATGGATCGCGAGAAGACGCAATGCCTCGAGGCCAAAGCCTGCCTGGTGAGGCGGAAAGGAGGCATCGAACAGAGCTGCCGTTGGGTGTCACCAGAAGGAGAGGGGAGATGAGCAGACAAGTGGTTGTTACGGGATGGCGTTGACCCGGATGTCCTGTCTCGACAACCTCGACCAGCAGCAGCGGTTCCGCCAGGCGCTGGAGCAGGTGGAGCGCTGCCGCATCCGCTTCACAATGTCGGGTCCGCTCAGAGATCCTCAAGATGAGCCAACAGCCAGGACAGGTTGCAGGAGACGCGCCTGCCGTCGCGCCAGCATTCTGCAGCATGGGACACCAATATGCGCAGGTCCGCTCCGATCAGGTCCGAAACGCGGTTGAGTCGGACCATGTCTTCAACATCCGGCGATGATGTCAGCTTGATCTCCAAAGCCCAGAGTCTGCCGCCGATTTCTAAGACCAAATCCAATTCGCGCCGGTCACTGGTCCTCAAAAAATAAGGTTCTGCCCGGATCCCTTCATGCGAAAATGCGGTGAGCAGTTGTTCGATGACAAACCCTTCCCAGCTTGCACCAACCCATGGACTGGATAGAAGCTCTTCTGCTGATGGGCCGTTCAGTATGGCGTGAAGCAGGCCCGTGTCTCGCCAATAGAACTTGGGACTCTTGATGAGGCGTTTCTTAATGTTGGCCTGGTAGGGCGGGAGGCGCCTCACCAAAAAAGCCCCAACCAAATAGTCCATATAGTCGTTAACGGTATGGTACGAAAGGCCAAGGGCTGAACCAAGTTGAGAGGCGTTCCAGACCTGGCCGTGGACGGCAGCTACCATCTTGAGGAGCCGCTGGAGGACTTGGGGTTTTGCCGGTAGCCCCCAGGCGGGAAAATCGCGCAAGGCGAGCATAGTGAGATAATCTAACTGCCACTGCGGATATCGAGAGACCTCCAGGACGCCTCCTTCGGGGTAGCCGCCCACATGCCACATAGTTTGGACCGTAACAGCAGGGAGTTCAGTCACGCTGAAAGGGCTCAGCTCCACAAGTGAGAGCCTGCCTGCCAGGGACTCGGAGACCTCACGCATGAGGGCAGGTGAGACCGACCCCAGGAGCAGGAATCGCCCACGGCTCTGAGGCCGTTCGTCGATCGCCCTCCGAATGCGGGGAAAGATGGCCGGCCAGGATTGGGCTTCATCAAGAATGAGCAGCTCCTCACCCTGGATCAATTCCTGAAACTGCAAGTCCAGCCGAAGTCTTTCGGATTCCTGCTCCAAATCACAGTAATGGCCCCCCAGGGATCGAGCCAAGGTGGTCTTGCCTGCCTGCCGCGGTCCCACCAGGACCACAGAGGCATACTGGGTTAGACGATGTTTCAGAATGGGGGTAATTTTTCAATCGATCATGATTTGCATTATAGAAATCAATTTCTATTCTGCAAAGACATTTTGGGCTTGTTTATATACTCGGCTAGGAACCGTCTGGATAGCAGTATCGGGGCTGCCAGGTCACCCAAAATTACGATCACTTTCATCCCTTAAGGGGAAACAGTAGCGCAAATCCTTACACCATCTTGAATCAGTGCGGGTCAATGCTCAGAGCTTGGATGAGCAGGCAAGCGGTTGTTACGGGATGGCGGCAAACCATGTCCCGGTCGTCCCGGCGGGGAGTCACCGCCTGGACGCTGGTCTTGCCAGGGTGGCTGGTTTGCAGCACGGCGTGGGGGGGCACCCTGGAGGTCACCTCGAGCTATCGGGAGCGCCTTGCGCTCCCGGCCTAAATACAAGCCGTCCAGTACTACCATGTTCCCATCCGCAACCTTTGAATGGTCGATCGTAATCTGCTGGATCACCGGTGCCAGGATCCGCAAAGTCTTTCTGAGTTGAAACAGTCGGTCTTTCTTCTGGAAGAAGAGCGCATAGGATCCTGGAGGAACCTTCTGCTGCACTTTACAGAGAATGCTGTTCTCGCCCGCTTTGGCTTCCAGCACGGTCACCGGATAGTACTCCCCGCCCAGGCTTTTCATGAAGAATTGAGGGGTGGCAGGCATTCTCGCGAGTTTCAGATCCTCCAAGGAAACTCGGAAGGGAAGGTCCTCGGCGGCCTGATAGCTGAAAGCGGCGGCGCCTGCGGCATAGCAGTGGATTTGCGGCAGGTTCTTCCGGCTTAAGGCGCCTATGACCTGCACTGGTAAAGCCGCAGGGACCTTGGGCAGCTGGGATCAACGCATTGAGGGAGATTCTTGATTCTGCATCCTATTCTGAAAGCGCTTTCAAACGATCAGAAAACGCTTGTGCGGTGTTTGGGCATAATAGGGAATTCTGAGGAAGTACCACAGGATTCTGAAACCGGGCGGTTCAGTCCTGCTTGATGTTTATTCCCTGTCGGCGTTCGAGCAAAGGGAAGAGCTGGCGACCTACGAAGCAAATCTGCTCAATGGCTTCTGGTCGCCAGACAAGTACTATGGCTTTCTAAATGTCTTCAAGTATGACCGAGAGCGGGTTGTTCTTGACAAGTACACCATCGTTGAGGCGAAGTGCACCAGAACGCTCTATAACTGGCTTCAGTATTTTTCGCCCAAGGAGTTGGAGAAGGAGTTCATGGAGGCGGGCTTTTCTGTCGAAGGACTTTATTCGGACGTCGCGGGAAGCCCCTATGATCGAAGATCAAAGGAATTTGCAGTGATCGCCAAGAGGGCGTAGACTGCTTCAGAGCAATGCCTGCCTCCTCGGGCGGGACCTCCGCTGAGCTCCGTTCCGCCGGTGACGGCTGCGATGAGCCCGCTGAGGGCTTTTGGATCGCTTGGCCCGATCCCGATATTGCTCTTGCCAATCAGCAGGGCCAGGGATGCTGTCGTCATGTGTACCTGTTTACTAGCGCAACAGGATTCTATAGACACGGCAGAAGATGCGTAAAGCACAGTTTCGCCGGGCATGGGTGAGATGGTTCATGACAGGGACATGCACTCGGAAGGATAGCGGTATAATCGGGAACAGGAGACCTTGGTGCTGGGCCACCGCTGTTCTACTGATTCTAATCGGGTTTTCGACGGGGGCAGCCGATCAGCAGCAGAATCCGGTCTTTGAGCGGATCAAGCAGTCCCTGCCCCGGAGGGAAATTGGCTGGCGCCTCGCCGAAGCCGATGAGCCTTTCCGACACAGGAATGGACTCATCCAGGCCAGCTATGTCTGGAGCAGCGGTGTGGAGGAGGTGAGGGCAACGGTCATTATGCATAACAGCTCGAAGGCTGCCAGGGCGCAGTTCAAGCGACCCTCGAAGGGCGAGCCGGCCATGGAAAGCTTTCGAGTCAACGGTCTTGGCGACGAAGCCTACTTGTTTCCTCCCATCATCCTGCACCAGGATGGTCCCTTCAATCTCAGGTTCAGGAAAGCTCGGTTTGAGATTTCCATGAGTGCCGATTCGAAAGTGACTCTTGAGCGCTGTGCGAAAATTATTATTGAGGCAATTGCTGCGTCGGGTGACAGGATGCCCGCTAACGCAGCGGATACGGGCCGCTGATGCGAAATCAGCAGCCTTCTGATCAGTTTTTCCCCCTTATGGAGCTTTCAGAAGATCGAAAGGTGGACTTCGTACCGTGAGGTCAATCGAAAAACCAATGGACATCCGACCGACTCCCTGGAGTCGATTGCTGGCACGACGCCGTGGATCGTGGTTTTGAAGTCGTCGAGCCGCGATTGGGTGGAGAGATTGATGACAGACGTTACGGTCACAACGTGGAGCCAACTGCAGGACGTGTTATTCCAGGATTCGTGGAATGATGAAATCAGCAGATATCGGTCGCCATTCGTGTATCGAGGACTGTCGGACCAGGGCTACCCGCTGGAAACATCCCTGATGCGCCTCGGGGGTGCCTACTGGCAGCTCGAACGGCACATGCTGAGAAACTTTCGGAAATATGCGCAGTCGATGGCCCGTGAACTCGATTCCATCTGGCATCTCCTCACCGTTGCCCAGCACCACGGATTCCCCACTCGCCTGCTTGATTGGACCTACTCCCCTTACGTTGCTCTCCATTTTGCCACAGCTGATCACGAAAAGTTCGATATCGATGGCGTCATCTGGGTTGTCAACTTCCATAAGGCACACGAACTTCTGCCTGAGAAGCTGCATCGGTTGCTTGAGTCCGCAGGGGCTCAGGCGTTCACGGTGGAGCTGCTCACAAGCCTCAGGCCGGGCGCAGAGGGATTGACGCCGGAGGCAAGCATGTTTCAAAAATTCGTCCAGACGTTGAGCGAATTCGATGGTCTGGGGGCGGAAGATGAATTCCTCCTCTTCTTTGAACCACCCTCGATCAATGACCGCATCGTGAACCAGTTTGCCTTGTTCTCCGTCATGCCCAACCCCCAGCGAAAGATCGACGATTGGTTGGCGGCCCACCCGGACCTCTTCCGGCGAATCATCATCCCGGCCGGCTTGAAGTGGGAGTGCCGGGACAAGCTCGATCAGTGCAATATCACCGAGCGGGTTTTGTTCCCCGGCCTGGACGGATTGAGCGCGTGGCTCAGACGGCATTACAGCCCGAAGACATAGGTTCGCAGCAGCTGGAGCTTTTTTAAGACAGGTTCATCATAAAGCAGGTACGATCATTACCGAAACCCGGACCATGCCGCAAGGGCGGTCACGGGATATGCCCAGGTTGGGGGGCGGAGGTGCAACGATGCGACTGGGAATCGATCTGGGAGGGACCAAGACCGAGATCATCGCGCTTGACGAGAGCGGGTCGGAAATTTACCGCAAGCGGGTTGCTACCGATCCCGGCAGCTACGAAGCGATCGTTGCCACCATCACGGGCTTGGTCACCGAAGCGGAATCTGCGCTGGGGCGGATGGGGACGGTGGGCGTCGGTATCCCCGGCACGATCTCGGCTCGAACGGGGTGCGTGAAAAACGCCAACACGAGCGTCTTGAACGGGCACCCTCTGGACCGGGATCTCGGCATGATCCTCAACCGCGAGGTGCGGTGCATGAACGACGCCAACTGCCTCGCGCTGTCCGAAGCGGTCGATGGGGCGGGGACGGGATACCGGGTGGTTTTCGCGGTGATCCTTGGAACGGGTTGCGGGGCCGGTATCGCAGTCGACGGCCGGCCGTGGGCGGGGTTCAACCTGGTGGCCGGTGAGTGGGGGCACAACCCGCTTCCCTGGATGAACGCCGAGGAACACCCGGGCCCTGAGTGCTGGTGCGGTAAATTGTCCTGTATCGAGAAATGGATCTCAGGGACAGGATTCGTGCGGGATTATGCCGGGGCAACCGCGAAGTCATCGGACTATGGGTCTGATATGCCCACCGGGGCGCAGATCATCGACCTGGCCCGCAACGGGGATGCCGCCGCAAGGGGCGCCCTGGAGCGATATGCCAACCGTTTGGCGCGTTCCCTGGCCCATGTCGTTAACCTGGTTGACCCTGATGTGGTCGTTCTCGGCGGGGGCATGAGCAACGTGGACGAGCTGTACGAGCTGGTGCCGCCGCAGTTGCCGGCGTACGTGTTCGGCGGCGAGGCGGAAACGCCGATCGTCCGTAGCCACCACGGCGATTCCAGCGGGGTGCGCGGAGCAGCCTGGCTCTGGCCGAGGTCTTAGTCTTAGGGAGGAACAACATGCCTAAAGCATACATCCGTGCTACAACCTTTCAAATCAGGTACCAGGGCGCCTTGTTGACCGCGAGACAGTGGGAGGCGGAAATCCGCCGCGCCATTGGGTGCGTAAACGACATCTTCAGAAGGCACGACCTTGACTTCGTGCTGTCGAACATGACGCACCTTAGCGATGCGGCCAGTATGACCCTGCTGACGCAGAGCGTGAGACAGGAGAGTCGGGTCGAGGGAATCAGTCCCAGCACTTATTTTCAACGGGAACGACGCCAGGACGCCTACACCCACCAGGCAAGGAGCGGCGCAACGGGATCCTTCAATTACGGCGGATTCCTGCTGCGAGCTTTCCCCCTGAGTGCGGCTGCCGGATCAGGGACGCCCGACCGTCCCGCGAGCAGAGAAGCCCTTGATTTGCTCCGCCTGAACCGGGCTGCCGGAGAGATTGCAACCTACTGGATACCTGGCTTCAACAGCGGTTACCACGGCCTGACGTATCTGCCCGAGTTCAACCCCGGCGTTTTGCGCTGGAACGAGGGCATTTTCATCAGTTATGGGACGGGCCGAGATATCCTCGCCCATGAACTGGGGCATCTTCTCATGCGCGCCGGGCATTGTTCGTTTGACGGGCCAGACGGGACGGTCGAAGGAAGTGCACCCCCAGAGAACTTGATGCATCGAGACAATGACATGCGAACCGGCACCAATCTGACTTCGGGCCAGATTCAACGGATGTTGGCCCAGGGCGCGGATTATCTTCGCTGATGACAATGGGAGCATTTCGTGCATGGTGCCTGCTCAGGACCTTTGGGAGTCTGCAAGGCAAGCATGTCTTGGTGGGGCTGCAAACCATGGAAGAATGGCTTTTCGCAGAATGAGCCGACAGCAATTGCTCAATTGGATTTGATCAGCCTGAGATTTGATCGGCCTGAGAAGGGAGGCTGCGCTGCTTCACATTAGCCTCTTTTGTCCAACCTGTCGGCGGGAGTATGATCTCGAAGCCGGCGTCTTCCGGTGCCCCGGGAGCCGCCCCCGGGAGGAGCATCCGCTCCGGCGGGTGTTGTCTCCGGGGATTGCGGCGGCGGACGGGCTCCGGGCGTCGTGGGCTGGCGGGGCGAGGCGGACCTTCGCCGTCCTCCGGCACACCATCTCCGCTTTTCACCTGCTCGGGGCCGATCCCTACGACCGCCTTCTGGATGGAATAACAGCCCGGCTGCTGCCGTTCGAAGGCCGGGATTTCATGGTGACCCCTTTGACCGAGGCGCCGGAATTGGCTTCAGCCCTGGGACGGACCGGGTGCCTGTGGGTGAAGGATGAAACCGCCAACGTGACCGGTTCGCACAAGGGCCGGCATCTGATGGCCACCCTGCTCTACCTGGAGGTACTGCGGCGGCGGCATGGCAGCGGCGCCAGGAAGATTCTGGCCATTTACAGCTGCGGTAATGCAGCGGTCGGTGCCTCGGCCGTGGCTCGCGCGGGCGGCTACGAACTCCATGCCTTCGTTCCCGCCGAGGTCGATCCCGCCATCCTGACCATGCTCAGGGACCGGGGCGCCGTGGTGGAGACCATCCGGCGCGCCACTACGGGCGAAGGCGATCCCTGCTATTGTGCGTTTCGGGAGGCGGTGACCGAACGAGGCTGGATTCCGTTTGCGTGCGCCGGCAATGAAAACTGGTCAAACCTCGAAGGCGGTGCCACGCTTGGCTGGGAACTGGTCATGCAGCTTCGGGCCGAAGCCCGGACCATCGACAGCGTCGTGATCCAGGTCGGGGGAGGCGCTTTGGCGCGAGCGATTGCCCAGGCTTTTGAAGAGGCCCTGGAACTGGGCCTGCTTGCGGCGCTGCCGCGGGTGCACGCCTGTCAGCCGGAAGGCGGTTTTCCCTTCGTCCGTGCCTACCATCTCGTGTTGCGGGAAATCGCCCGCCGCCACAGGCTTGCCTTTGATCTCAGCTATGATCGCACGGCCGACCCGCAAGGGCAACTGACCGAGCTTGCCGCCTTTATCCTGGGTGGTGCCGGTCAGATAGGCGAGGTGGCGGCCTTTGCCCGGCGCAACTTCGACGCTCCGTCCGTGCAGGCCGTTCTGCAGGAGCTCCTGCACCACCCTGAACGGTTCATGTGGCCCTGGGACGGACTCCCTCCCCGTAGCCTGGCTCATGGTATCCTGGATGATGTCACCTATGACTGGTATTACTTGTTGGAGGCCCTGGTGCGAACGGGCGGCAGGGCGGTGGTGGTGCGGGAGGAGACCATCCGACAGGCCCATGCCGCGGCCCGCCAGCATACCGGCATTCCCGTCTGCCCGACGGGGGCATCCGGGCTGGCCGGACTGATCGAGCTGAGCAGCGCGGGCGTCATTGCCCCAAGCGAGTCAGTAGGCCTCTTTTTCACGGGCTTTGACCGTGCCGACGCTTGCTGCTATGAAGGGCAACCCTGTGACTCATCCATACTCCTATCGGATTGAGAAAAAGGAAGCAACCTCATGATTCAGCCCCGATTTATCACCGGCCCCACTTTCGCCGAAATGCTGGACCCGTCCAAGATCGACCAGGAGCTGCGAGCAAAGGCTTTGGCTGCCAGGGACCGAGACCCGCTCGACCCGATCAATCTTTACAATATTTCCTGGAAAGACGGTTCCGGCCGCATCTATCACGAAGTCCTGCCGCGCGAGCTGACCGGCGTCGAAACGCCCATCGTGGTCCTGTACGGCAAGGCCTTTCCCACCGGCAGCCACAAGGTCGGCGCGACCTACGCCGTCTTGATCGAGAAATTGATCAGGGGCGAGGTGGATCCGGCGAGGCATACCATTGTTTGGCCGTCCACGGGAAATTTTGGCATCGGTGGGGCCTGGGTGGGATCCCGCATGCAGTTCGACTCGGTGGTGGTTCTGCCCGCCCAGATGAGCAGGGAGCGGTTTGAGCTCATTGAGCGCTACGGGGCTCGACTCGAGCTCACGCCGGGATGCGAAAGCTGTGTCAAGGAGATTTATGACAAGTGTCGTGAGTTGAACCTCACTGATCCCGAGCGTATCCGGATCATGAATCAGTTCGAAGATTTCGCCAATTACCGTTTTCATTATTATGTCACCGGAAACACCATCATTGAGCTGGCCGGTGTGCTCGCGAGAGAGGGTGTCGGCGGGGGGGTGGTGTCGGCCTATGTCACCGCCATGGGGTCTGCCGGTACCATCGCCGCCGGCGACCGGCTCAAGCAACAGTGGCCCGGACGCCACCTGATCGTCGGGCTTGAACCCATCCAATGCCCGACCCTCTATTGGAACGGCTATGGCAGCCATGACATTCAGGGTATCGGAGACAAACACGTCACCTGGATCCATAACGTCATGAACCTGGATGCGGTCATGGGCATTGACGAAATGGAAACCAAACTGGGCCTGCAGTTGCTGACCGAGGAGCCAGGCTGGGAGGTGCTTTCCCACCGATACGGCATCCCCGGAGAAAAGGTGGAGCGGTTCTCGCAGATTTTCGGCATCTCGGGAGTATGCAACGTCCTCGGCGCCATCAAGACCGCCAAATTTTATGATATGGGCAAAAACGACCTCATCGTCACCATCTGTACCGACGCCATTGACCGCTACCACTCGGTCATGGCATCCTTGAACGACTGTTTCGGCCTAATGGACCGCACCGCGGCCGAAGTGCGCCTGGTCAGCATCTTCCACCGCCAGAAGCTCGACTGGATCGATGAGGGTACCCGCCGCAACCGCAACCAGTGGCATAATTTGAAGTACTTTACCTGGGTTGAGCAGCAGGGTAAGCGGGTCGAGGAACTCGACGCGCAACGTGGGCAGGACTATTGGGAGGGGCAGCAGACGCAGGTCCAGAAGGTTGACCGGCTTATCGCGGAGTACCGGACCCAGGCGGCCTGATCGCTGGCAACTGACAACGAAAGGATCATCATGGATACCAAAGAATTGAAGGAATACTATGAAAAGTCGTCGGGACACGGTGTTCTTGCCACTGTCAGCGGCGCCGGGCTGGTGAATCAGGCGGTTTTTGCACGTCCCCATGTCATGGAAGATGGGACCGTGGCGTTCATCATGCCGCATAAGCTGACTCACCGGAATCTCTTGGAGAATCCCCATGCGGCCTATCTTTTTATAGAAGCGGGGCCGGGTTACAAGGGTAAGAGAATCTACCTGACAAAGGTGAGAGAAGAGCAGGATACGGAATTGCTCCACTCGCTGCGCCGGCGGAGCTACCCCGCGGAGAAGGAACAACAGCTAGGACCACGCTTCCTGGTCTTCTTTCGCGTGGAGATGACCCTGCCGCTCATCGGTGGCGGCAGTGTCGCCGGTTGAGACCTGCTGCCCTGCGGCGCCCCACTTGCAGCGGGGTCATCGCCTGGTCGGGTGTCTTCCCGGGGTGGCCTCGCCGAGGCCCACAGGCGGCTGTCAGCAGCCGGGTTCGCCGGGATGGCCGCAGCAATCCTGGAGGCCGGTCAACTTTTTCCAGTTGTTGCGGAGCAGCAGCCGAATCTTTTCACGCCAGGGCCGGGGCCCCTGCAAGTTGGCGAAGAAGGCCCGGGGACTGGGACGGGTTCTCTCTTCCTGACACATGAAGAGTCTCCTTTCTGAGGGAACCTTGTTCAAGGTTGTTTTTCCCTATGTCGAGATTGGCTTGGTGGTCAAGGCTGCAACCGATGAGGTCTGGAAGGTCCTGATCGATACCTCGCGCTGGGTCGAGTGGGGGCCGTCGGTCCGTGCCGTTGCGAGCCCCGACCGCTTCCTGACGGCGCTCTCCTCGGGTTGGGTGAGGACCGTTCTGGGATTCTCGGTGCCGTTTGCCGTGATTCGCTTCGAACCGGGGAGAAGCTGGTCCTGGCGGGTGCTTGGGGTTCCGGCAACCACCCACACCGTCGAAAGCCTTGGCACGAATCGCTCCCAACTCTCCTTCGGGGTGCCGCTCATGGTCTTTCCCTACCTCCTCGTGTGCCTGGTCGCCATAAAACGCCTCCGCGCAATCATCGAGCAAGGCCGAGATCCCGCCTCTTGCCAAACTCCTTGACCTCACTGAGCAGGCTCTTGGCATTGGCCAGACAAAGCTCCGAAGGCTTCGCTAACTGGTCCATCCGGCCAAGACGGACAAGGGCCTTGGCGGTGGTGTAGCGGAAACGAATGGGTTCGCGGCTGAAGACGCGGCAGAGACCGAAACGCAGCATTGTCTAAGATCTTCAGGGCATGGCCCGCAAAAGATCGTCGTGGGTGGCAGCAGCACCTGGCTCAAGCTGTAATGACCGAGCACGACTTCATGGTAGACAATTTCTTGTAATCAGTAAATCGGTTCATACCAGGATCACTGCCGGATGAAGAGAGTGACAAGGAAAGTCAACGTCGTAAAGCGTGGTTACAGAGAATCCGAGAATCTTGACAGGCAGGAGAACGAGATTTAACTATTGGCATCGTTCAGTGTACGAAACATTACCGAGGCCCTTAGGTGAGGCAAATGAGGCAACCCTAACGATTTCAAGAAGGAGAGAGTCATGTCCGAGGTAACCGAACTGAAAGGGAGAACGCAGTTTGTATGGGTAAAGGACAAGGCCGGCAACGAATTCGTATGTCCCATTGACGCCTTGAAGGATCCCAAGAATGTTTCGGGAGACGATTTGAAGAATTGTGTCGATGATGCCAAGAGCCCTCAGCCTTTCGCCGGAGGGTAGCCATCATCCGTCCAAGGTGGCCCGCCTGGGGCCGCCTTGGACTCTTCTGCGACAAGAACCCGTAGCCTCTCAGCAACCTCCCTCCCCAAGCCGCGTCCACTTCGCAAGTATAGCGTTCTTGACGTGGGCATGATCCTTCATTATTCGAAGGTATCTTTCAGCCCGGTTGCTGTCGCTGAGCGGGTTGGGTGTTCCCGAGCCAGATCTGGTAGCCCTGGCACTGCGGAGGGCCTACCCCGTCTCACTCAACGCCAACGCTACAATCTCACGGTGGACGATTATGCAGAAGGATAAAGACCAGATTGAACAGCGACTCATGGAGCTCCTTGTATCCCAGAAGCTGGCGGTGCTTGCGACCCAGGACCAGGCTCAGCCCTATGCGAGCCTTATCGCTTTTGCCGCTTCCGAGGACCTTCGAGAGCTCTATTTTGTTACCCCCAAAGCCACCCGCAAGTTCGCTTACCTGCAGGCCAACCCGAAGGTCGCCCTCCTCATGGACAGCCGGTCGAACCAGGATTCTGACATCCATCAGGCGATTGCGGCGACCGCAGTGGGTGCCGCGGCAGAAGTGCCGCCAGGAGAGCGATCCCGAGTCTTGAGCTACTACCTTGCCAAGCACCCGCATCTGGAGGAGTTTGCCTCCTCGCCGTCATGTGCCCTGGTGCGAGTATCCGTTGCGACCTATTATGTGGTGAGCAGGTTTCAGGAGGTCATGGAGTTGCAGTTCGCCCCTCCGCCATAAATGTTGACCTTCCCTTCGCCTTGCCGACTGGGAGCGGGTTATCCAGCCGGTTTATTCTGTTCTTGTCGGAGCTGGCTGAACGACGATGGTCAACTCGGGGCGTCTCTCTTCGTTCGCAGTGCGGCCGTATGCTAAGGGGCCGTCCATAAATAAATGTTAGGGTTTAGTATCCACAACTGGGGAAATCGTATAATTCCATTCGCCGTGGAATGTATGTCTGACGATGTTAAGTTGGGCCATGACCTTATCCGGTATTTTGATTCCTTTAGGATATTGGCTGGTATCCAGTTGGCAATGCACCTCAAGTCCCGTGCTGGTCTTTGTCGAGCCGATGAGCCCGACGATGGTCTGATAGTCGGTGAGAGGTCGTCCCCGCCAATTCATCGAGATAAAGGAAAACAGGCGGTGCTCAATCTTGTTCCATTTGCTGGTTCCAGGCGGAAGATGAGAAACTGTGATAGCCAGGCCAGTCTCATTCGCCAGTTGCTGGAGTTCGGTTTTCCACAGACGAACTCTCGCGCCGTTACTTCCTCCAGAGTCAGCAGTGATAAGGAGCTTTTTAGCGCGGGGATATCTGTCTTGTCCCATCATGGACCACCATCGCCTAATGCTCTCGACCGCAAAAGCAGCTGTGTCATGGTCAATCCCGACACTCACCCACCCCGAATTGTCGGCCAAGTCGTAGACACCGTAAGGCGCCACCTTTCCATCCTCGGTCGGAAAATCATGGACATTCACCGTCTCTGGGCTGCCTTGGGGATTCCACTCCCGCCCATTGTTCTTGAATGCTCCAACAAGTTCCTTCTTTTTGGTATCCACCGAGATGGCGGGCTCTCCTTCAGCAATAAAGCTCTTTGTCGTCTCACTGATATGTTCAAATTGTTCGTTTCGGTCCGGATGGTTGGCACCTTCTTTGTTCTTTCGGTTGACCTGAAGACTATAACCCATCGAGTGAAGCAGATTGGCGACCGATTGTGGGCAAATCTTGTGGCCTATCTCACGCAACGAGTCAGCCAGCTTCCGTACGCTCTTGCAGGTCCAACGCAAGGGAGATTCCGGGTCTCCTCGCGTGACAGGATCAATCAAACGGTCCAAGTCATCCTTGATGGACGGATTCTTGGCAACCAAGGTAGGGGCTCCAGCACCTGGGCGTCTGATTCCATTTGGTCGAAGCTCTTGCGGGGGGTTGTCCAGTTCTCGAATCCCCTGCAAAATAGCTCGATGAGATACGCCTGTGGCCTTGGCAATCAAGGAAATGGAGCCAGGGCCCGCGGCCTTGGCCTCGGCTGCAGCCCACAAGCGCCGCGTTCGTTCATTGAATGTGGGTTTGAGCATCTCATAGCGTTTACGGATTTCTGGTTCTTGCATGGCAAGCCGCGCTGCGCGATCTTTTTTCATTCTCATGGGGCACCTCCATGATTAGTGGTCCCCAGAGTAATTATCAACATTTAGAGGAAATGTCCCGAACTATTTACGTCCGGTGTAAAACGGGTGCATGCCAGTCAGCAAGGCCTATTTGTCGAATGCTTATTTTTGGACGGTTCCTAAGTGCAGCTCCGCACAAATAGCAGTTTACCCTCCGTTCGTCATACCGGCACAAGCAGGTATCCAGGCAATTTGTGGATTCCGGCCGGAAGCATGCCGTAAGGACGGTTTGGGATAATGGCCACTCTATTCTGTGGCGCGGTACCAAGGGAGGGGAGGCACGATGCCCAGAGGCACCGGCCTCTCTGTTTTGTGGCGCTGTGCCGGGCCACCCCCCAGGCTCTTATCGTTGATCTTCAATCCGGGTAAGCAGGTATGAAAGCATTAGGAGCAGTCCTCTTGTTAATAAGCATCCTGGGGTTCGTTTTGCTCGTTTCCTGCAGGCACACTCCCGTACCCTTCGATGAAGAGAACTGGCGCCGGCAGGTGCAGGGACAAAGCGTCGAGAAGCTTTACGCGCCCCATTTTGACGACGGGCGCTATTTCAATCCCTGGATGCCAATGGAGCATGGGGGATTCATGCGGCTGCTGAAGTGGAAACTCTCCAGCAAAGCCGTCTATGCGGAGGAGGAGAAGAATCACCGGCCCGGGTTCATCCCGAACCTGAAGAGACGGATCGAGGAGCTGCCCGAAGGCGACTTCATTGCCTGGATCGGGCACAGCACTTTTCTCCTGCGCCTGCAGGGGGATTACTGGATCACCGACCCGATGTTCTCGGATCGAGCCCTGCTCCCCCGGCGTATCGTTCCACCGGCGCTTACCGGCGAGGAGTTGCGAGCCTTGACGCCGCGCTTGAACGTTCTGATTTCCCACAATCATTACGATCACCTCGATGAAGCGAGTATCCGTTCGCTGCCGCCGGATTCCCGGATTTACGTGCCGCTCGGGCTGAAAGGGTATATCGAATCTTTCCATGCAGGTGAGGTTCACGAGCTCGACTGGTGGCAGGAAATCACGGTGGCAAACGGCATGAAGCTGGTGTGCCTGCCTGCTCAACACTGGTCCAGGCGAATTGGGCAGGGCTTCAATGAAACCCTCTGGGCCAGTTTCTTGCTCCTGACCGCCCAGACTTCAGTCTATTACGCGGCAGACAGTGGCTACTTTATCGGCTATAAGGAAATCGGAAGGCGCTTCCCGCAGATCGATTACGCGCTCATTTCGACCACCGCCTATCATCCCCGCTGGTTCATGCACTACGCTCATAAGAACATCCCGGAAGCGCTCGACGCCTTCGATGAGCTCGGGGCCAGGTATTTCATCCCTACCCAATGGGGAACCTTCCCCCTGGGAGAAGAACCTCCCGGCTATCCGGCCCTGGATCTGGGGCGGACGATCCGGGAAAGGGGGCTGGACCCGTCGCGGTTCCTCATTCTGGATATCGGCGAAATCCGGCCAATCGGGCATGAGTGAATAGCGGCCGGGCGGAATGGGCCAGCCGGCCGGAATTGCCGGTGGCTGTGGTGCGATAGCAAGGCGAGAATAGCAGGCGAATGCAGGAGGAGTGAATCGTGGAAAAGCTTATGGCAAAACACTGGCACCACACGCCTGGCGAGGCGGTGGTTGAGCTGCTGCAGAGTCATTCGCAACGGGGCCTCGATGAATTTGAGGTCAAGCACCGCCAGGAACGGTTCGGTCCCAATATCATCACCGGCAAAGGGGGGAAAGGCCCCCTCCTGCGCTTTTTGCTGCAGTTCCACCAACCGCTCATCTACATTCTGCTGGTGGCCGGAGTCGTGACCGCGGTGCTGCAGGAATGGGTGGATTCGGGAGTCATTTTTGGCGTCGTGCTGGTGAATGCCGTTATCGGATTCTTACAGGAAGCCAAGGCCCTCGAAGCCATTGCCGCACTGGCTCAAACCATGGTTGCCGAGGCGACGGTGGTGCGGGCCGGCGCCAAACGCCGGATCTCTTCGGCGGAGGTGGTGCCGGGCGACCTGATCCTGCTGCAATCGGGCGATAAGGTGCCCGCCGACATGCGGTTGATTGACCTGCGGGATCTTCAGGTCGATGAATCCACCCTTACCGGGGAATCGGTGCCGGTTAAGAAGAAAAGGGGGGTCCTCGATCCCGACACGGTCCTGGCGGATCGCCGCAACATGGCCTACGCTTCGACCCTGGTCACCTATGGGCAGGGGGCCGGCTTAGTCGTGGCCACCGGCAATTGCACGGAAGTCGGGCGAATCTCGGAGCTCATCGCCGCCGCCCCGGACCTGCAAACGCCGCTCACCAGGAAGATCGGCCATTTCAGTCACATTCTCCTGTACGCGATCCTGGCGCTGGCGGGGGCCACGGTGGTGATCGGGATCCTTCGCGGCCAGACGCTATTTGACATGTTCATGGCGGCGGTGGCACTGGCGGTCGGAGCCATCCCGGAAGGGCTTCCCGCCGCCCTGAGCATCACGCTTGCCATTGGCGTGGCGCGGATGGCCCAGCGGCGGGCGGTCATTCGCCGACTGCCGGCAGTCGAAACCCTGGGCAGCACGACCGTCATCTGTTCGGATAAAACGGGGACCTTGACCGAGAATCAAATGACGGTCCAGGAAATCAGCGCGGGGGGGGAGGCCTTTGAGGTGACCGGGGTCGGTTATGACCCTACGGGAGCTATCCTCAAACGGGATGAGTCTTCAGCTGCCGGGCAATCCCCAGCATTGCTTGAATGTTTGCGGGCCGGACTGCTCTGCAACGACAGCGTCCTGGTCGAGAAAGAAGGCCGCTGGGAGGTGCAGGGGGATCCCACCGAAGGGGCTCTCATTGTAGCCGCCGCCAAGGGTGGTCTGTCGGCCCCGGAAGCGGCAGAACAATTCCCGCGCCTCGATGTCATTCCCTTCGAATCTGAACGCCAATTTATGGCCACCCTGCATGACACCGGGGAGGCTCCAAGGCAGGTCGCCTATGTCAAGGGCGCGGTCGAGATTCTCCTCGATCGGTGCGCGGAAGCCTTTAATGCAAACGGCGCCCGTGGTCAGCTGAACCGCGAACAGGTGATGGGCGAGGTGGAAAGGATGGCATCGAGCGGGCTGCGGGTCCTGGCGTTTGCGAGCAAGGAGATCAGTCCGGAAATGGTGCCGTTCGATCATGAGGCCGTGGCTTCCGGTCTCTGTTTTCTGGGGCTGCAGGGCATGATCGATCCGCCGCGGGCGGAAGCCATTTCCGCCGTCGAGGCCTGTCATACTGCCGGCATCCGCATCAAGATGATTACGGGTGACCATGCTATCACTGCTTCGGCCATTGCTGCCAAGATTGGCATTCAGGAAGCGCAGAACGGACTCGCAGACAGCCAACCCGTTTTGACCGGCAAGGCCCTGGCGAAGATTCCGGACCAGGAGCTGAGCGAGGTCGCGGAGAAGACGGCGGTTTTTGCCAGGGTGGATCCCGAGCAAAAGTTGCGACTGGTCGAGGCGCTCCAGGCGCGGGGTCACGTGGTGGCCATGACGGGCGACGGGGTGAACGACGCACCGGCCCTCAAACGCGCCAATATCGGCATCGCCATGGGCATTACCGGCACCGAGGTGGCCAAGGAAGCCGCCGATATGATCCTCACCGACGACAACTTTGCCACCATCGAAGCGGCGGTGGAGGAGGGCCGGGGGGTTTTCGACAACCTCACCAAGTTCATTGTGTGGACGCTTCCCACCAACCTGGGCGAGGGTCTCGTCATTCTCCTGGCCATCCTGCTCGGGTCGACCCTGCCCATCCTTCCCGTCCAGATCCTGTACATCAACATGGTGACCGCCGTCCTGTTGGGGCTGACGCTCGCCTTCGAACCCAAAGAACCGGGCATCATGACGCGCCCGCCGCGCGATCCTCAAACCCCCATTCTAACAGGCTACCTGATCTGGCGGATCTTCCTGGTGGGCGGAATGCTCTGTGCCGCCGCCTTCGGCCTGTTCGAATGGGAACTGCGGCGGGGGATGAGTGAAGCCGAAGCCCGCACGGTGGCGGTCAATGTCTTTGTGTTCGGGGAGCTCTTTTACCTGTTCAACTGCCGCTCCCTGACCAAATCCATGTTTCAGCTGGGCCTCTTCACCAATCCGTGGCTCTTCGCCGGGGTTTCGCTCATGACTATCCTGCAGCTTCTGTACACTTACGTGCCGGCCATGAACTGGATGTTCCACGGGGCGCCCATCACGCTCGAATTATGGGGACACGTCCTAGGGGCCAGCCTTATCATCTACCTCGTCATCGGGTTCGAAAAATGGGTGCGGCGGCAGGCATCCGCCAGGTCGCTCAGTGCTTCCCCCCGGACCCGGTAGGCGGAGTGCAGAGAAGGGAGAGAAGGGCAGGAACCTGCGGCGCCGGGCTTGGCGCCATGCTATGAGCGGCCGTGGGTTCGTGCCTTTTCCGTCATTCGGTTCAGCACCAGGGCGACCTCATTGGGATCACTGTCGCTGAAGGTCAGGAAGCGGGCATGCAGGTCATGCCCCTTGGCCACCGTCTCCGGGGCCCTGTCGGGTAGCACCATTATGATCCGGACATCGGCGAACAGGTTCCGAATTGCCACCAGTTCTTCGAGACTCTCGCGGGTGGGGGCTACAAGCACGGCAATCGTCGGGTCATCCAGCGGATACCGCAATCTCTCCCGCAATTCTCCAACCGTCTGGTAGACCTCGATGGCGAATGACGGGGCTGCGATGGCCTTGTGAAATGTCTCCGCCGTTCCGCCGCCCGCATAGAACAGAATATTCATGTCGAATTTCCACCTCCCAATGATTCGGTTGGCACAAGACCGGTGGTTCTGATCCTGCCAAAGGTGACAGCACAGGACATGCCAGCTGCAGGCAAGGGACTGGTCCTGCTCACCGCAAGGGTGGAATGGACGGTCTGGGAGATGAGTCCTTGGGAACTGCCGAAAAACAAACACGCCATTTCGTAGCTGGGCTGTGCCCACCGATGGGGCAGCCGGCGGGCACAGCCCACACCCTCCGCTCCAGGCTCCTGTCAACAACAACACTATCGTTCAGGACGATTCCTTATTACGGCGGCGCAGGAAAATTCCTGTCGAACAGGAAAGGAGAACGGGCAGATCGAGAAGGAAAGGGCGGGGCCGGTTCATCCCGTCCTCGGAATATTGTATTTCTGGAGAAGGGCGTAAAGACGCGAGGGCGACAATTCGGCGATCCTGCAGGCTTTGTCCATGTCGCCCTGGCAGAGTGCCATCAAGTCCCGCAAATATTGTTTTTCCGCCTGGGCGATAAGGGTTTCCCGAAGCTCGCGCAGCTTGGGAAGCTCCTGGGAAGGCCCCTTGAATTTGTCCTCCGACGAAGAGGGTTTGCGGCTCAGCGCCGTTCGGGTCACCTCGATCCGAATATCCAGGGGGAGATGAGCGGGGAAAAGCGTCGGGTCAAAACGGGCGGCAAGCAGTGCTCGATCCAGGGCGTTGACCAGTTCCCGGACATTTCCGGGCCACGGATAGACCGCGAGGGTGTCGATGAATTCAGGGGCAAAGCCCTTGGGGGCCAGCCCGTAGCGCTCGCAGAACTGGTCCGTGTGATACCGTGCCAGCGCTTTGATGTCTTCCGGGCGGTCCCGCAAGGGGGGCAGTTCAATAGTAACGGATTTCAGGCGGAACAGCAGGTCTTCGCGGAAAAGACCTTCTCCAGCCATCCGGTCGAGGTCGCGGTTGGTTGCTGCTACCAGCCGGAAATCGCTCTCCAGCTCACGACTGCTTCCCAGCGGCCGGAACCGCCGTTCCTGGAGGACGCGAAGGAATGATTTCTGAAGAGCCAGCGGCAACTCACCGACCTCATCCAGGAAGAGGGTGCCGCCGTCGGCCTGCCGGATCAGACCTTCGCGGACCTTGTCCGCGCCCGTGAAGGCTCCTTTTTCATGCCCGAACAGGAGGCTCTCTACCAGGGTTTCCGGCAGGGCGGCACAATCCACTACCACAAAATTGCCCCGGTGTCTGGGGCTGTTCCGGTGGATGGCCCAGGCGAAGAGCTCCTTGCCGGTGCCGGTTTCGCCGGTTATGAGGACATTGGCATCGCTCCCCGCCGCCGCAGCTACCAAATCGAGACAGGCTGCCAGCGGGGCGCTGTTGCCGACGATCCCCTCCCGTTTCAGGGAGATGACGCTCCTGACCGGTGCTCTGCTGTCTCGCTCCGCCCGATACTGAAGAGCGCGGAGGAGAGGCAGGGTCATCTGCTTCAATGAGCTGCCCTTTTCGATGTAATCCCAGGCACCGCTCTTCAGAGCCAGTTCCGCGCCCTCGGGATCGCCATAGCCCGTGATAATAATGATTTCCGGTGATGAGGGTGCCTGCCGGAACGTTGGCAGCATCTCGATCCCGTTGCCATCCGGCATCCGAACGTCCAAAAAGACCACGTCAATGTCGCCGGCATACGCCTTGGCGACTCCCTCCTCGAGCGTGGCAGCACAGGTGGCGGTATGACTCATACGGCTCACCATCCGGGAGAGCGAATAGCGCGCAGCTTCGTCATCATCAATGATCAGAATATGGGCCATAAGCTGTTTGCCGTATCAAGCATGTCCGTCCAGAACGCGGCGGATCGCCGCGGCGGTTTCGAATCTCTCCAACGGTTTCAGGTGGACCTCCCGAATGCCAAGCGCCTCTGCCTGCTTCTGGGTGATGCCTTCCCCGGAATCGGGACTGAAGCCGGTACAGATGATGATGGGAAAACCGGGACGAAGGCTCAGGATGGCTTTCGCCAGTGCTGTGCCCGTCATCTTCGGCATACTCTGGTCGGTAATGACCAGATCAAACCGCTCGGGATGAGCCTGGAAAAGCGCCAACGCCTCCGCTGCGGTTGAACAACCCACCACTTCATAGCCCAGTCGCCGCAGCATCTTTACTCCAGCGTATACCAGATCTTCTTCGTCGTCGATCAGCAAAATCCTTTCCTTTCCCCCGGGCACAGAAGGGGGACGGTCATCTTCGAGGAACTTCCCCTCCGGTTCAACTCTGGGCAGATAAACATGGAATACGGTTCCTTTGCCGGGTTCGCTCTCGACGTTGACGCCACCATGGTGGCTTGTCACGATGCCGTGGACGACGGGCAGCCCCAGCCCGGTGCCGGTGCCCTGTTCCTTGGTGGTAAAAAGCGGGTCGAAAATTCGTTCGAGCACCTCGCGGCGCATGCCGTGGCCGGTGTCGCGGACGGTCAGCCTCACATAAGGCCCTGCCTGCAGGTTCCCGGAAGTGGCCTCCGTCTGCCGGTCAATTTCCACCTCATCCAGGATGACCTCCAACAGCCCCCCCTTGGCCCCCATCGCATGCGCAGCATTGGTGCAAAGATTCATGAGGATCTGATGAATCTGAATCGCGTCAGCCAGGACGAGACCCTGCCGGCACGCAAACACCTGGCGGATTTCAAGGTTTGCCGGAAGCGCTGACCGGAGCATCTTGAGACCCTCCTTCACGACCGGCTCCATCTGGGTAGGCTCCAGCTTCTGTTCGCTGGTGCGGGTGAAGGTGAGAATCTGCCGGATGAGACTCTTGCCTCGCCGACCGGCTTTGAGCACATGTTCCAGATCCTCTCGAATCGGACTCTCCTTTGGCGTGTCGTCCAGGGCCATTTCTGTACAGGTGATGACCGTCCCGAGGATATTGTTGAAATCATGGGCAATCCCGCCCGCCAGTGCACCGATGGCTTCCATCTTCTGGGCCTCGCGCAGCTGCTTTTCCAGAAGCACCTCGCGAGTCACCTCCCGGATCACCAAAAAATAGTGGGTGACTTCGCTGGTGACACTCCGCAGCGGCGAAATCTTCACCTCATACTCACCCAGCCTGCCGTGATCGGCTGGGATGGCAAGGCGGCTGCTCGGGGTATCCTCCCGGCCCAGCGCGGCCAGCATCACCTGCAACAGCTCCGGGCTCGAGCTGTCGGCCAGGAGACCGGGAAGAGCGCGGCCGGTTGTCTCGCTTCGAACATAGCCGGTGAGCCGTTCGAAGGCTGGATTGAGGTACCGGATGAAGCCGTCGCGGTCGAAGATCGCAACCCCTGCGTCGGTCTCTTCATGGGTCGATGCGAGGAGCGCCGTGAGTGAGTTGCGGGAGTCACTCGTGCCGCGTTCGTCCTGCTGGAGCAGCCGGCACAGGAGCAATGCCGACCCGGGCACGACCAGCCATTCCCGAACAAACGTCAGCCATCCGGCCGTGGTCACGCCAGCCAGGAGGGGGGCGATGACCCAAACCGAGAGTGCCACCCAGCCGGATGCAGCCAGGAAATAGATCAGTGCAATCTTCAGAGGCCAGGGAATATTTGGATGCACCTGGATCATCGATCATCCTTGTCTTGTGGGTTCAAAGGCTTTTCTCACTATAGCACAACCCCTTGCCAACCGGTGAGTGGCGATCCGTGGTCTCCGATGAGCGACCCTGCTCCAATCGAGGGGAAGGCCGTTTCCGGAGCCGGTCAAAGTCGGGAATGCAAATTGCAGTAACTGTGGGTGAAGGCGGTGACCTTGCCCGTCGCTTCCAACGGCGGGTTCCTACCCGTCAGTCTCGTGCCTGGGCGAGAGGTTGCCGGGGCCGATGAAACGAAGGCGGGGCGTTTGCCATCGGAGAACGTGGGCTGCTTTTTGATACCACATGACTTTACGGAGAGACGGTATGGCGAGAAGAAGAACCATCTATGTTACGGAGTTTGATCTGAAGCGGCTCAACCAGTTGGTGCAGATGTTGGAGGAAGAGCCCGAAGCGCGTGATGCGCGCTACCTTGAGGAACTGGACGAAGAACTTCACCGCGCCAGGGTGGTGGCGCCAGCGAGCATTCCCCGTGATGTGATCACTATGAACTCGAGAGTTCGGATGAGAGATCTGGACTCAGGGGCGGAAATGATCACGCAACTGGTTTTTCCCGGCGATGCGGATCTCAAACAGAACAAGATTTCGGTCCTGGCTCCCATCGGTACCGCGCTCATCGGTTACCGGGTTGGCGATACCGTAGAATGGCAGGCCCCGGCCGGAGTGAAAAGAATGAAGATCGAGGAAATACTGTACCAGCCTGAGGCGGCGGGAGATTTTCATCTCTAGGTTGGCAGCGAGAAGGAATAGTTATCAGGAGGAGGGAGGAGGACTGATTATGGCACGAGATCCTTTTGGCAACTTGCGGGAATGGGGTTCGGTGCTGGAACTGCTGGCAGATCTGCACAGCACCGGCTGCCTGGCTGAATGCCAGCGCGGTCTGATCCGCATTTTGCGGTTCCAGGGGAATTGGCGGCTGCGTGAAGAGGTGCTCAAATGTCTGGATCAGATCGTGGCCCCTTCGCCGGAACTCATCGAAGCAGTATCGCATATCGTCATGGACACCAATTACTACTTCGAGGTCCGGGTCCTGGCCAGTAGAGTTCTGACGCGTCTCATCAACAACCGGCGGAGGCATTCGGATTCAACCCCCTGCCCCACTACCAGGATGGTGGTGACAAGGTTGGAGTCCCTGATCGAACACCCGCAACCGCCGATCCTGGAAAAGGCCCTGAGTACCTGCCTGCAATCGCTTGCCTGAACCTTTCCCCGGCTGCCGCGACCGCGTCAATCCGTGGTCGCGGGCGGCCTCTCGTCACCACATGGGAATAGACAAGTGCTTCGTGTTTGAGTATAGAATACCCCCCAGATGTCGTGATTCATCATGAGGGTGCGAACCGTAAAGAGTGGAGGGGACGATGAAGCCCTTGTCAGTACTCCTGGCCTGTTTGACAGTTGTCTTTGTGGGCTTGTCCGTCGCCCACGGTGAAGCTCCGATCAGCACCGCCACGGAGGAGTGCCTCGGATGTCACGCGACGACCCACCCCGGCATCGTCGAAAGCTGGAAGAAGAGCGAGCACGCCGCGATTACCCCGGGTATGGTCATGGGGGTGGAGGGGTCGGGGCATAAGCTTTCTGCCGAAAATGTGCCCGAGGAGCTGAAGAAGGTGGTCGTCGGGTGTGCGGAATGCCATACTCTGCGCCCCAAAGAGCATAAGGACACCTTTGATCACAATGGGCATGATATCCATGTGGTGGTGAGCCCGGGAGATTGCCGCACCTGCCATACGGAGGAGGCCCGGCAGTATGACCGGAACCTCATGGCCCACGCCTACGGTAACCTGGTGAACAACGATCTCTACCAGCAGCTCATGCTTTCCATCAACGGCTCACCGGTCCTGGAGAAGGGCAAGGTGGCACTCAAGCCTGCCAATGCGGCCACCGAGGCGGAATCTTGCCTTTACTGCCACGGCACTAAACTGCAGGTAACCGGCACCCGGGTGCGGGAGACGGAGATGGGGGAGATGGAATTTCCCGTTATCGAGGGCTGGCCTAACCAGGGGGTCGGTCGCATCAACCTGGATGATACGCGCGGCTCGTGCACGGCCTGCCACACCCGCCATGATTTTTCCATCGAAATGGCGCGCAAGCCCCATACCTGCAAGGAATGCCATGTGGGACCGGATGCTCCGGCCAACAAAGTCTACGATGCGAGTAAACACGGCAATCTCTTCTCGGCCAAGGAGGCGGAATGGAATTTCAAAAATATCCCCTGGACCATCGGTAAGGATTTCGGGGCACCGACCTGCGCCGCCTGCCATATCAGTCTGCTGGTCGATGGCGAGGGCAAGGTGGTGGTGCAACGGACTCATGAAATGAAGAACCGGCTGCCCTGGCGCATCTTTGGGCTGGTTTACGCCCACCCTCACCCGAAGGAACCGGACACCTCGATCATTCGCAACAAAAATGACCTTCCTTTGCCGACGGATTTCGAAGGAGGCTTTGCGACGAAGTTCCTGCTCAGTTCTGAGGAAAGAGCCGCCGCTACCCAGGAAATGCAGGCCAGCTGTCGGCAGTGCCACGGCCAATCCTGGGTCGAGGGCCACTGGTCGCGCTTTCTCAATACCATCGACCAGACCAACAGCGCCACGCTGGCGGGAACGCAGCTCATTCAGGAAATTTGGAAGCGCGGGCTGGCGGCCGGACCAGGGAAGGGAAATCCCTTCGATGAGTTCTGCGAGAAACTCTGGAGCGATACCTGGCTATTCTACGCCAATTCTATCCGTTACGCCTCCGCCATGGCCGGCGGCGGTGACTACGGGGTTTTTGCCGACGGACGCTATCACCTCATGAAAAGCGTGCGAAACCTGGAAGATTGGCTGGAAGGCAAGAAGGGTCCCAAGAAATAGCGATCCCTCTCTGAAGAACCAGAACCTTCTCTGGCACCACGAAGCGCACGCCCGAACCGCCATGCTTTCTTCGTGTTTCTTGGTGTGACTTCGTGGATGATATTTATTGTCCACAGCAACGCTGCCGCTTGTGACGCTATATCTGCGCAGGGTGGTCTTCCGGACCCGTCGGTACTTCCTTCTTTGGTTCCTGCACGCGTTCATCATTGATAACTGCAGCCCCCACTTCCTGGGGTTCGCCGTTTACCCAGGTTTTTAGCAGAGTGTGGCTGACGGCCAGCACCACCGGTCCGATGAAGAGGCCGATGACACCGAAGGCGATGAGGCCGCCGATGACGCCGGCAAAGATCAGGAGCAACGGCAGATTAGCGCCCTTTCTAATCAGAACGGGACGCAGGAAGTTGTCAATGCTGATGACGAAGACTGACCAGATGAGGAGAACCGTTCCCCACAAGGTGGCGTTGTTCCAGAAAAGCCAGATGACGGCGGGGATGAGGACCGGCATGGGGCCGATCTGGGCGACGCAGAGCATGAAGATGACGGCCGTAAGCAGCGTAGCGGCGGGCACACCGGCAATCGCGAGGCCGATGCCGCCGAGGGCTGATTGGACGATGGCGGTGAGCCCCACCCCCAGGGCCACTCCCCGGATGGCTTTCCCGGTCAGCAGGGCAGCCTCTTCCCCATGTGGCCCGGCCAGTCGACGAGCAAACCGGCGGACCCCTGCGGCGGCCATTTCGCCCTTGACGTAGAGGATGGCGGTGAAGATCACCGTCAGCAGGAAATGAAGGATCATCATCCCAAAGCTGCCAGCCTGGGTCGCAAACCAGCCAACCGCCTGACCGGCATAGGGGGCCAGCGTCGCGGTCATTTTCCCCCACCGGACGCTGGCCAGTTGTTCCCAGCGTTCCAGGAGGTCAGGCCCGATCAAGGGAATTCGTTCGAGCCAGTCTGGCGGGGGTGGAACGGAAAAGGTGGCCAGGGATTTGATCCAGGAGGCGATGTAGTCGGCCTTGTCGATGATGGTCGCGACTGCCAGCCAGAAAGGTACGACCAGAAAAAGCAGAAGGACTATCGTCATTACTGCCACGGCCAGCCCGCGTTTGCCCCAGAGCCGTGCCTGAATGGCCAGCAGCACCGGCCAGGTGGCGACGGCGATCATGGTGGCCCACACGAACGAGGTGAGAAAGGGGCGGATGATATAGAAACTGGCGGCGATCAGCATGCCGATGAAGAGCACCGCCAGGGTTGTGCGCGTCACATCTGGAGGGGCGGAGTTGCTTCGATTTGTCATTTCCGGTTGGTTTCCTGTCCTCCTGAGAAACAATCCTTGAGGATCCAGCCAGATCCTTGCGCCCAGTCCCACGCTCTCGATCCCTGATGCGCCGGGAGTGAAACTCAAAGACGCTTGCCGGAAGCTCCAGGTCATTCACAGTGGAAGAAGTGATATCCCCAGGGTTCCAGATCCACATACAGCCCTGTTTTCAGCATCTGGCTGCCATTCCGACGGTATTCCACGCCGGTTATCAGGTCGCGCAGGAGCCATTCGTGATCGGCCGGATCGGTCCATGGAACGCACACCAGGCCTTGGGACTGCATGTCGGAGAGGTTCACGACAATCAGGCAGCGCGCCCCATCCTGCTGCCAGCACCAGGCGATCAGGTTCATATAACTGGCATTGTCCGGCCACCCGCTGCGCTCACACAGTTGCCAGAGCCCCTGAAAAAGCTCGCCCGCGCGCAGACCACGCAATAAATCCTTATAAAAACCATTCAGTTCGATATCTACCGGTTCTGCCGGACGGCGGGCCAGAAAGACGGGCACTCGCACGCACCTGCCCTCCAATTGTCCCTCATGAAAGAGTCTGGCTCCCGGCAGAGTTGCCGTGACCAACGCTGCAGCACGATGCCGGGCGTTGCTGAAGGTTGCCGCAGCACGCGATTCGTCATGGTTTTCGAGGAACCGCACCAGCTTGTCCTGGTAGGCGAGTTCCGCGCTAAGGTGGAACCGCACACTTTCAGCTCCGTCATCCTTGACGCGATCGTAAAGGCGCTTGTCATAACAGTAGTCGAACCCTTGCTGCTGCAGTTCCCATTCGAGGTCCCAGTAGGCTTCAGCGATGAACTTGAAGTCAGGGTGCCCGGCTTTGATGGCCGGAATGATATCGAGCCAGTAGTCCCCCACCGGGCTGGTGCCCGCTCGATCTCCCCAGGTTTGTTCGAAGATGGGGTTCATGACCAGCATGGCCATGTCGCAGCGCACCCCGTCACACTGGTCGGCAATGCTGACCAGAGTTTCAGTCGCGACGATTCGCAGTGCCGGTTCGAAGGCGTTCAGTTGCAGCACATCAGGCCAGGGCAGAAAGTGGGGGTCGCGGCCACAGGCGAAGCAGCGGCCGGCCACTTCAATGCAGGTTCCGGCGCTTCTCAGCTCCTCCTCATTGGCCGGGATGAAATACTCGGGATGCTCGGTGACCCAGGGGTGATCGGGTGCGACGTGGTTGGGTACGAAATCGAGGATAAGGCGCATGCCGCGCTCTGCCAGTTTGCGGCGGGCGACCGCCAGCGCTTCGGGTCCTCCCAGGTGCGCGTCGACCACGTAGCGACGCACGCAACAGGGAGAACCCACGTTGTCCTCCTCCGTGAAATCGGGCAGAGCCCGCCGAAAGTCTTCCTGCAAGCCGGGATTGGCGTTGGCGATGCGGGTCCCCGCGGGACTGCGCTCCCATACCCCCATGAGCCACACCGCGTCGAAGCCCAGACCCGCGATGTCGTCCCACACCGTTTCAGGAACCGCAGCGAGGGTCAGGGGAGACTGAGCTTCGCTGCTGAGCTCAGCCAGCCACACCCAGGTGTTGATTTCATAAATCATCGGGTATTTCGGCCAGCCGTTCATTCCTCCCTCCCTGTTTGGCAGGTTGCCCGAGCGCAAGTATCGGGACCTACCCTCAAGACTGCCTCGGTTTCCGGAATCGAAGCGGTCTTGGTCCCGTGGTCTTGGTCCGAGCAACGATGCTCAGCGGGTTCGCCCGTCCCCACTGATTTCGTTTTCGTTGGACCGCCTCACCCAGGTGCCGCGTGTCATGGTGCTCTCATGAGCCAATTTCCTGTCTTTCAGGCTACCCTTGACCCAGGTTATCAGCTTGAGCTTGAGGAACGTGATGGCACCGCTGGTTGGCGAAATCTTGAAGCCAATGTAGCATATCCCTGAATATTCAGAAAGGATCAAAGAAGCTTGTTGACGGCCAGCCCCTCATGCGCTGGAAAAGCTGGTCCCGGTTCTCTGGATCGCATGGCTCATCAACGCCAGATAGCCCCTGTAAGGGAAAGATGCCGCAGACCATCAGATTTCGCTTGCACCGCAGCCGGGAAAAGCGTTTCATGGTAGCAACGTGAGTGAAACCAATTAGCCAGGCAAGTATCTCACATTTTTCCACAAAGGAGGTCATCATGCCGTTGGGAAACCGTTTAGCTGCAGAGTTTATCGGAACCTTTTGGCTGGTTTTCGGTGGTTGTGGCAGCGCGATCTTTGCCGCCGCTTTCCCGAATGTGGGCATCGGGCTGTTGGGAGTGTCTCTTGCTTTCGGACTGACGGTGCTCACCATGGCTTTTGCCATCGGCCACATCTCGGGCTGTCATCTCAATCCTGCGGTGTCGGTGGGGCTTTGCGTCGGTAAGCGCTTCCCGGCGTCCGACCTGCTCCCCTACATCATTGCCCAAGTGGTGGGGGCGATCGTTGCCGCTGCGTTGCTTTACGTGATCGCCACGGGAAAGGCCGGGTTCTCACTCACCGCCGGGTTTGCCGCGAACGGCTATGGAGCCCACTCGCCGGGCGGATACTCGATGCAGTCCGCGTTGGTGGCGGAAGCGGTCTTAACCTTCATGTTCCTGATCGTCATTCTGGGCTCGACCGATGCGCGGGCGCCCCAGGGCTTTGCCCCCATCGCCATTGGACTTTGCCTGACCCTGATTCACCTGATCAGCATCCCGATCACCAACACCTCGGTGAATCCCGCCCGGAGCACGGGCCAGGCGATCTTTGTGGGAGACTGGGCGGTGACGCAGCTCTGGCTGTTCTGGGCCGCGCCGATCGTCGGTGCCGCCATCGCCGGGGTAGTCTACCGGGTCGTAGCGGCAGAGAAATAGTGGGGTAAGGGCAGGAAATCCTGGAACTTCTTCAGCAGCTCGAAGAGCTTGGCCTGGTAGTAGGCGACGTTTTCGTCCGGGTGAGCAGGATCATAGGCGGAAGCGAATTTGCAGTTGTCGAAGACCCGAACCTTCTTGTCTTTGCCGGTGATGTAATAGGAGATCTGGTCCCCGGCCCGGAAATCCCGCCCAGACTGAAGGGCGAGCTCATAGGCGGCCGCGCGGTTCCGTTGTTTTGCCCTGGTTTTTGCCTGGTAGGTTGAAGGCGATTCGCTGAGAGTCTCGGTTTTTGCCAGCAATGCAACGTCAAGCTGGTGCTGCTCGAGTCTCTGGCACAAGTCTTCAGATAACGCCCGCACCTGCTCCCCTTTTCCTTCCAGGAGCAGGCGGATCATGGCCGACAGAAAATCCCTCAGGTACCTCTCCATGCCCCGTGAGCGGAGCCCGCTGCCTCTTATGGTTGCTTTTCCGGACTCGTCGAGCAGGGCGTAGTTCTTTCGCTTGTAGGAGAACATGGCAGGATAGCGCCCGTCTATTTCCACTTCGATGCCTTCCGGGAGACTGTCGGAGAGTTCTGCAACCAATGCCTGCGCCTGCTCGCTGGACTGAACGTCGGGAGGGGGTACGAAGTAGATCCCGTCGGTGTCCACTTCGACCGGCGTTGCTCCTTTGCCTCTCAGCCAGTCGAGCATCTGGTGAATGATCTCGCGCCCGCGTCGGGTGATTTCCGCCGCAATCCCCGGATCGGAGAAGTGATGGAGGGCCGTCCCCAGGTAGCCATAGAAGGAATTGATCAGAATTTTGAAAGTCTGCTGCAACGCCTGATGGTATTCCCGGTCATGCGATGAGGTGGCTTCCTGGGCCTTCTTCTTGGCTTCCAGGCGGAAGGTGCGCAAATCCCGGAGCAGCGGCAGGAATATATCCAGGCTGTCCCCGGCGGGTTTGAGGTTGAAGGCCACCATGATGGAGGGGTAGAGCGAAGCCACGTCGCAGTGGACCACGTTATTCACCACCCCTTCCACAAACAGGTCGGTGTAGCCGCCTTCGAAGTCCATCCTGGCCAGGGGTTTGGGAATGGAGCTGTGCCGCCGCAGGTACTCCCGCAGGAACAGGGCGTTGATCTTGGTCGCGTTCCCCCGAATGAAGATGTTCTGATAAGAAAAAGGGAAGATCTGGGCCTGGAGAAAGAACGGATAGCCCAGGAGCTCCGAGAGCGCCAGGGTTTCCTTCACATCATCGAGGTTGTAGCGTTTCAGGGCTTCCGGATCATGGTGATAGGTCCATTGGACCTTATCGCGAGCGACATAGGTCCGATTCTCCTCGGCCAGCCCGAAGTGCACGGCGGCCGCTTTCAGCCCGTAACTTTCCAGTTCGCGGGCGGTGACATCGTAGTATTGAAGCAGGAACAGGGTGTCCACCACGTGTCGGCCGAAAATATCCATGCGGGTGAAGTCAATGATGCGCTCCGCCACCGTGAAACGGGATTTCCGGAGCCGGGGCTCACTGCCGTCGCGGCCCCAGGTCAGTCTGACGCCATGTCTGCGGGCTCGGGCGACGAGGTACTCGAGGTCAAAATTGAAGAAGTTGTGGCCCTCCAGGATGTCCGGGTCGAGCTGGGAAATCCTTTCGCCCAGGGCAATGAGCATCTCTTTTTCATTGAGCTCCCGGCCGAAGAGGACCTCTTCGTGGCCACGGTTGTCCCTGAGGGCGATGGAGAGGATGCGGTCTTCCTCTCTCAGTGGGTTCGAGAACTCGAACCCCGGCGCACAATCCGTTTCGATATCGATGGCCAGGCGGTGCAGGTCATTGAAGGCCAGGCCCTTGAAGAAGGTTTTCCCGGAGAGGAGCAGAAATTGCTGAACCGGATCGGAGAGGTAGAGATAGGGCGCCGAGGGAGAGGAGGCTGCTTCGCCGGTGGTCTTGCGCAAATGGTCGCGCGCTTTCTCTAGACCTGCCCAGTCCTCGAACAGCACCAGGCAGGCGAAGGCGTTGGACGAGTCAAGAGGGTGGCTCGTGAACGGCTTCTTCAAGCCGTCAAGGAGTTCATCTCTTTCCAGCAGCAGGAACGGGTTGAAAGCTTCGTCCTCGTGCACCAGTCCCTCCGGACCTCGCCGGAAAAGCCGCATCACCTTCCCGGAAACGGGCTCCACGGCCACGATGCCCGGGGTCGGATCGGCTCCAAACAAAACTTCGTTGCTGGTGATGGTCAGGGGTTCGGTCATGATGATCTCCCGGTTCTTCGCAGCGGAGAATTGACAGATTCCCATCCAGTGAGCAGCTCACCAAAGACATCGACCTGGTTCAGAACCTCCGCAATGCCCTCCCAGTCGGCGTCCAGGGATTCAGTTGTCTCTTCTATGACGAATGGCTCCTGCATCGGTGCAATCCAGATCAGAACCACGCAACCCTCCTCACCTGACGCGGCCAGCAGGCCGCAGAGGATCTTCGACGGTTCTTGTTCCAGCCGGCCATGGGTTAAAGAACGGTAATGATAAGGGAAGTCTGCGAAGGCCATTTCAGCCCTGGCTGCTGCATCCAAGGGAGGGGGCATGTCGTTAGCCGGTATTGACGAATTTCTGAATTTCAGATAAATTGAAGCGTAAGAACAGGAGATATCGGCCATGAAGCAAACCCTGATCGTATCCAACCGTGGGCAGTTGACCCTGCCGGCGAACCTGCGCAAGCGGTTCGGTATCAAGAAGGGCGGCGCCGTAATTCTGGAAGAGCGGGACAACGAGCTTGTTCTCAAGCCTGCCATGGTGTTGGAGCTTGAGATGTATACCGATGCTCAGGTGTCGGCATGGGATGAAGCAGACCGTCTCGACGACGCCGAACGGGAGAACGTGCTGCAACGCCTCGCAGCGCGGAAGTGATGCGAGTTTTTCTCGACGCCAATGTGCTTTTCACGGCTGCCCATAATCCCCGCGGGAAAGCGGCGTTCGTTATCGAGTTGGGCTCTGCGGGATACTTTTCGCTTTTCACGAGCGATGCCGCACGCGAGGAAGCCGGGCGCAATCTTGCCGCCAGGTATCCCGACGCCCTTCCACTTCTGGAGAACCTGCTGGGATCGATCACGACGGTTGCAGCGGACCTTTCAGCCCCCTTCCCCGATGGTCTCCCTGCAAAGGACGCCGTCATCTTCCAGGCTGCGGTCGCCAGCGGCGCCACCCATCTGCTAACCGGCGACCTGCATCATTTTGGTCCGTTCATGAACCGGCCGGATGCAACTTTCTCCATCATCGTCCAGACCGTTGCTGACTTCCTGGCGGCATTATGAGCAGGCTCTCACAATTCCCAATTGCCAATCGGTTTGATACCGGGCGGACCGGACCGTATTTCGCCCAATACTGATCGAGAAAGATGTGGACCTCGTCGGCGCGCCTTCCGAAGATTCGCAGCGAATGCTTAGCATGCTGTTCGTGGTGCATGGGTGACCTTTGACTTATTCATCAGGCATTAGCTTCGGAAGTTTTCGGGAAGGACTCAGCTGTTAAGCTATCATTATCGCTTCTCGTTCTCAACTCCTTAGACGATCGTTCTCGACGACATGGAGAATGTCACAAAACCTCATCCCCAGGCACTTTAGCACTTTTTCCCGCTTATGGTACAGACTTTGCTTTGAATTTATACGCGTTGAACACTGCCCAAATTGAGCGATTTATGTCACTGGCCTGGCGCAGAACTGCATCCCTTGCGGGCGTGGGTAAACCAAGCCCCTACGATAAGGCCAACTGGGTCGCGCGTATACCCGCGCGTATCGAGCAACCGGCCGATGAATCGATCAGTTTATTTGATGGAGGTACCAGTGAGCGAATCAAAAGACCCCAAGGACCGCTTCGGGATGCCGGAGAGCGCCATCCGGGCCGCCATGGAAGGACACTGCGGCATTCTGCGAGCCGGGATGTACGTTCCAACCCGCGAGGAAGTGGGTACGTGGCCACCTGAGAAGTTGTACAGCATCATCGTGGACTGGCTGTGGGAGAGCCCTTCGGAAATCATTCCCACCAGGGGACAAATCGCAGAAGTGCTCGCCGTCCTGGAAGCGCGGCCGGATGCGGATCAACACAGGAAGTTGATCGCCGAGTGCCGCGAATATACCAGAGCGTGATGCAAGACTGATTCAAGCAAATGCCAAAGTCCGTTTGTCAAATGTCCTAAAAGGACCATCATATCACCGGAAAGAAACCGCTAAAGCGAGTGGGCTACGGATGCGGCGGATGCCGCTGCCGCGCTCGTCCATTAATTCGAGCCAGGTCAATCCTTGGACCACAAGGGGATTGCGCCCCTTGGACCGCCCTTCTCCGCGCCCGATGCGCTCGATTTTTTGTTTGCCCGGTGGCAGACCGGGACTGGCAAAGAGCACACGGTCAGTGAAGACTTCCACGGTGATCTTCACTCCCGCATTCTCGTAGTGTAGTCACGATGGGCAACGGCATTTACGATGGCCTCCCGAAGGGCGTCCTGAGGGAAAGCTTCGGCATTCACGCGACGCAAACCTTCAACCTTCAAAGGTTGGGCCGTATTCCGCCTGATGAAAGCCACCGCTTGCTCAATGGCTGCTGGGAGCGGTTTATCCACGAGGATACTGTCAAGGGGCCGGGCATCACGGGTTTCGCCCACATAGGCATCCAGCTGAACACGCGCCTGGGGAAACGCTTTTGAAGGAGATTTTGCCATGAGCAACACGGCTGCTGCGGTTGGACGATACAGGTTCTCTATGCTAGACGATATTCCTGATGCGTGGCGGAAAGAGCGTGACCACCCGGGCCACGCCTGCCACCTCCTTGAAGTCTCGATACCAGCCATGGATGTGCTCAGCATGCTCTGGAAGAAGTTCATTCTGGGCACGGCCGGCCTTGAACTCGCGGGACGCATCGACGATGAGCGCCTTGTTGCGGCGCTTCTTGGTTTTGCGCTGGCGGAAGGCCGGGATGTTCGGAAATGCGAGCCAGAGGCCCTTGCATGGGTGCTGCAGATGCAAGTTGATCAGGTGCAAGAACCCCTAATGAATCATCACCAGCACGCAATATCATTGGCACATATCATGGCAAAGCGCAAGAGTACAACCGGTTGGCGGGTGGTATGGCCGGGAGAAGAAAGGCCAGGCGGGAAAGTCTTTGGCGCATGTTCTACCAAGGATGAATGCTTTAGCGGTATACTCACTTTCGACAAGCGGAGGAGACTATCATGCAGAGGGAGCGATATCGGTCAGGATCCCGCACTGTTACGAATCTGGATTACTTCCTGTGTAAGACGAAGTACAGCAGCGGAGTTCTGAAGGATGATGCGGCCTTGATGCCAGGCGAAATCATCCGGGAGATCGGTGCGGAGAAGACCTTGCAAGTGGTAAAGGGCAACATCCTACCGGATTTCAGCCGGCAGTCATTGAATTCTTTCTCTGAGGACTGACGGGAGTGCTTGAGTGAAACCTTCCGAGGTGCAGAATGTCCTGACCAGGGCTGTCGTTCCCGAACATTCGGCGGTTTTCATGGAAGCCATGTCGGGTGGCGAGGCGTTCTTGGTTGGTTCCTACCTGTTCGTTGCGGCCGAGGACTGGCTGGTGGCGGTGGGCTATCCGCTTTCGGGAGATGAGCCGTCGCCGGAGTTCGAAGAAGCTCTGGCGGACGCGCTGCGGGAGACTCGAGCCACCCGGTGCTGGGCCGTCTCTCCGCGTCTGCCCGCCCGCTTGCAGCCGCACTGCACTGCTCGCGATCACTATTACACCCTCGCGGTCGACACCACCGTGCCGGGGCGTCTCCAACACCAGGCGGCGCGGGCGGCGGCATCGCTCACGGTGGCAGAGGGGACTGTCTTCACCTCTGCCCACCGCCAGCTGTGGGCCGAATTCCTGGCGCGCGTGCCCCTTCCGCCCAATGTGCAGGAACTCTTTGCCCGTACCGAACAGGTTCTTTCCCAGGCTCCCGGGGTGGTCTTCCTCGACGCCTGGGACGAGCAGCACCGTCTCGCTGCCTGCCTGCTGCTGGACATGGCTCCAGGCCGTTTTATGAGCTATCTCATCGGTGCTCATTCACGCCTCCATTACACCGCCCATGCCTCCGACCTGCTTTTTCTGGAGATGCTTCGACTGGCGCAACGCGAGCACAAGGAATTGGTGCACCTGGGGCTTGGGGTGAACCAGGGCATCCGCCGTTTCAAGACCAAGTGGGGGGGGATTCCTGCCATCTCCTACGAAGTGGCGGCCTGGGAGGAACGAACCGGCGTTCGCGGCGATATGACCGAGCTCATGCGGGCATTGCGGTCCATGTCCTCAGAATCAATGACAAAGCGTGAATTCCTGGCCAGCCTGCCCCGGCAGCGACGCTTCGCCATGCTCTGGGAACTGGAAAAACACGACCGCCGCTCCTGGATCGGCGGGACGGCTCACTTTTTCAGCTGCAGTTTCGAGTATTCGTTTCGTGAACTGTTCGAGCGGGTGGAGACCGTCCTTTTCGAGGGCCCCCTCGATCGGGCGAGTCTCGACCGGGTGGAGGAAGTGGGGCGAACTCCTGCCGATGGCAGTCAGCGTCTCATCGACGTTCTGACCGAAGAGGAGGTTCGCCGGTTGGAGCGAGTTGTCTGTGGACCGCAGGGGTTTTGGGCGCGCCTGCTGGGGTTCAGTGCTTCCAAGCCTCCGGAGGTGCGCCCTCTTCTTGCTGAAAACCGGCCCTGGATGGCTTTCTTTTCGCTCTGGACGAGTTTTCTGGCGCGCCACGACTGGCATTACTCGGTGGATCTGGAAGCGTGGCGCCTGAGTCGGGAGATGGGCAAGATGGTGCGAGGGATGGAGACCATCGACGAACAGCTCGAAACCCTGGAGAGCATCTCTGTCCAGCGGATTGTCACGTTCTTGCGCCAGTGCCATCACTGGCGCAGGTATTTGAAACGCAATGAACGCGCTTACCTGCGAGGGGATGTGGAGCGCATGATGGGGACCAGCGTCGAGTTCCCGACCCGGACTGAGCTGGTTATAAACCGTCGCGACGCGAGGTTCCTGGAGCGGATGCAACCCTTTCTGGAAGCAGGACGATGTGCCGTCCTGGTCGGCTCGGCCCATCTGCTCAACCTGCGCCCCATGCTCGCCCAAGCGGGCTTTGCGGTGAGGAAGAGCCGATGATCGGGCCCGATCTCCTGGCGCGGGTTACCGTCGCGGCCGTGATACCGGAGCAGATCTTACCGTATGTCCGCGCGGTTTCAGGGAGAATACCGCGGCTCATAGGAAACTGCGTCGGGTTTGCTTCCGAAGGGGAACTGGTGCTGGTAGGCTATCCCCTGCATGACCCTCGGGATACCGTGGCCATGGAAGAGGCCGTCAGCGAAGCACTCACGAGTCGGGGGCCCGGTCGCCTCACCGTCATCGGTCCGGCCAGGCCCTCGGCGGCGCCGGTGGAGAGCCACGTGACAGAGGACTGGTACTATTCTCTGCCGGTACCGCCACCCTCTCCGACCCAGAAGCTGCGCAATCTCATTCGTCGGGCGAGTCGGGACCTGACCATCGAGCGGGGTCATGAGTGCGGAGAAGATCACCTGGCCCTGGTACAGCGCTATCTGGTGGAGCGGCCTCTGGCGGCCGGGACGCGCCTCATTTTTCAGAAGCTACCCGACTACCTTGCCGCTTCACCGGGCAGCCTGCTCCTTTCCGGCCGACTTGCCGATGGGACGCTGGCCGCCTTTGTGGTGGGCGATTTCAGTGCCCTGCAGACCGCCTTCTTCATGTTCTGCTTCCGGGATCCGCGATTCGCACCTCCGGGCAGCACTGATCTACTGCTTGCGGGACTGCTGGAAGAGGCTCACAAGCGGGGGCAGACGCTTATGAATCTGGGGTTGGGGATCGATGACGGAATTGCGTTCTTCAAGCGCAAGTGGGGCGCGATTGCCTTCCTTCCCTATGTGGAGGTGAGCTGGGTGACAACTCGACCGAGACGATCAAAGAAGGACCTTCTTCTCACAGGTGAGGATCGCATGCGACGAGCGGTGGTCGGAGGTGGCGGTGAATCCTTTCGCGAACCGGGCCTCTGGGAGACGCTTCGCGAACGCTTCCTCGGGGTTCGGCGCCTCCTGGACTGCCTCCAGGTGGAGGTCTCCAGCCGCTGTCCAGGCCGCTGCAGGTATTGTCCACATACGGTCATGAAGGAGCAGTGGCAGGGACGTGACATGGAAATGGCCACCTTTACCCGGCTCTGGCCCTTGATGCGGCGATCGAGCCGCGTGCATCTGCAGGGCTGGGGGGAGCCACTGCTCAACCCTGCCTTCTTCGAGATGACGGCCCTGGCACGCAAGGCCGGAAGCGCCGTGTCCACCACTACCTGCGGGCTGATCATGAATGAGGAGTTGGCTGAAAAGCTGGTGGAAAGCGGCCTGGATATTATTGCCTTCTCTCTGGTCGGGGTCGATGCCGCAACCAATGCTTGGCGGGAGGGGGTTGCCTTTGAGCGGGTCTGTGAGGCGGTATCGGTCCTGCAGGCCGTGCGGCGGGCGCGCCAGGGGGTGCACCTGGAGATTCATCTCGCCTATCTCCTGCTCGCCTCAAACATGGCGGCGGTGCGCGGTCTGCCGGCGCTCATGCAGCGCCTGGGGGTGCATGCTGCGGTCATCAGCACCCTTGACTATCTGCCGTGTGCGTCCTTGAAGCCCGAAAGCTTCAGCCCCGATGAGCCGGACAAGCTGGCTGAGGCCGCGTCCATCCTGCGCGAAACGGAGTCCGAGGTTCGACGGCTGGGCATGGACTTCTTCTGGAGCCTGCCGGACCCGGGTGCTCCCGGCACGAGCTGTCGGGAAAACATTGCCCGCTCGCTCTTTGTGGCTGCTGACGGGTCGGTATCCCCGTGTGTTTATTTAAACCTGCCGGTCGCTGACGACACTGACAGGAACCGCATCTTCGGGAATGTTCTGACTCAGGAACCGGTAGCCATCTGGGAGAGTGACCAGTTCCGCCGCTTTCGGGAAGCATTGGCTGAGGGGAACCCTGATCGGGCCTGCCTTGCGTGCGTCAAGAGATACGAAAGGTAAGCGGGGCGGTTCCATTGCCAGGCAGGGCCGGTGGGAGAGAGAGTCCCACTGTTTTCAGTATTATTGTTTTATTGTTTTTTGAAGTTTTTACCGAAATACATTTTGTGATATGTTTACTGTTTTTGTTAGAAAGGTATCAAAAATGGGAGAGCACAAGCTTTTGGTGGTATAAGCTGTTGCTTGCAGGAGTTGCATGAATGCCAGCTAATCTACCCCCTATGTATTTCGATGCCGAACAGCGATTTCGCGATGCCAAGAGCCCGGAATCCAAGATCGAGGCACTGGAGGAGATGCTGACGATCATGCCCAAGCATAAGGGCACCGATAAGCTTCGGGCCGATTTGCGCCGCCGGATCGCCAAACTGAAGGAACAGGCACAACAGCGAAAGGGTGGAGCAAGACGTGATCAAGCCTGCGTGATCGAGAAAGAGGGAGTGGCGCAAATTGTGGTGGTGGGGCCGCCAAATGCCGGCAAATCGGCTTTGATTGGGGCCCTGACCAATGCCGCTCCGGAGGTGGCCGAGTTTCCTCACACCACCTGGAAAGCCACCCCGGGGATGGCTCGCTTTGAAAACATCCAATTCCAGCTGGTGGACACCCCTCCCATCACCAGGGATTACCTCGATCCCTGGATGGCGGACCTGATGCGGCGGGCCGACATCATCCTGATTCTCCTCGATCTCCATGATGATCCCCTGCAGCAACTGGAGGAGACCCTGGGGGTCCTTCGAGAATTGCGCATCCTGCCGATCGGTGCCTCCCTGTCTGGCGAGGTCAGGAAGCCACCGTTTCTCAAGAAGATGCTTGTTGTTGTCAACAAGGTTGACCAGGATGGCCATTGTGAAGACTATCAGGCCTTTTTGGAGCTGGCGGAGCTAACCCTGCCCGGCATTGCGGTTTCCACCCGCACGAGGCGTAATCTGGACGCCCTGCTGCAAATCTTCTACGATTTGGCGGAGATCATTCGCGTGTATACCAGGGTTCCCGGAAAGGAACCCAACCGCGAGTCACCTTTTGTGTTGCCGAAGCAGAGTACCCTGGAGGAATTGGCTGGGAAAATCCATAAAGACTTTGTGAGTAAACTGAAATTTGCCAAGATTTGGGGCAAGTCCGTTTTTGATGGCCAGCTCGTGCAGCGCGACTATGTGCTCCAGGATGGTGATGTGGTGGAAATCCATCTTTGATGCAGGCGACCTGTAAGCGTTGCTCCTCGACTGGGCCAAAGCGGTTGGTTTTGTCTGAAACCCACGCGAGACGACGTCCGGCAAGCGTTGAGAGGATTGGCACGGACGATTGACGGAGACCAGGGTAGTGGTTAGATTTTTAAAGGAAACTTCGTAAGTTAGGTTTTGTGTGCTCCCTCATTTTTCCCTTTGAAGGGAGAACGGCACGAGGTCGTTGGGTCAATTGGCACTTTTGTTGCAATCTAAAAAACCCGTGAGTGCCTGACCGGAGGGAAACACCATGAAGAATTACGGTTCAGCACAGTGTTTGCCTTTTGATTATTTGTTCGGAAGAAAGGAAACGCCAAGGGTTTTCGAGGACCTTGGCGAGGAGGAAGGGTTGGCGGAGACCTGCGTAGAAACAGAGGTGATTTTGGGACGCCCGATGGATGATGAGCAGGAGCAAAACGGTATCGAAGATGTGCTCGATCGCCTGAAGGCCGCATCGGATGAGAGCTATCAGGAAGAAGCAGCGAGTGGTGCGCCGGCTGGGGCGGAGGATTTCGATGAGGATCACGTCACGTGCTACTTGCGAGAAGTGGCCGGATATCCGCTGCTTACCCAGGAGCGGGAAATCCTGCTGGCCCAGACCATTCGCCGGGGCCAGGATCAGCTCGTCGAACTTGTCGAGGAAAGTGCGCCTCAGGACGCTTTGCTCCGCGAACTGGCCCTGAAGGTAAGAAAGCTCATCTGCCATGAAAAGAGCTTCCCGGGTGTGAGGGACAAGATCCTGAAGGTCATTCTGCGCACGCTCGAACGAGCCACCCTGGAGTTTCCGGCCGAGCCGCGTTATGCCCAACTGCTGGGGCGCATCAAGACTATTCTCAATGGGGTGGACGGGGCCAAGCAGGAGATGGTCAAGGCCAATCTGCGCCTGGTGCTGAGCATTGCCAAGCGTTACCGGGGTCGTGGGATGAGTTTCGATGATCTGATTCAGGAGGGTAATCTGGGCCTCCTCAAGGCGGTGGGGCGCTTTGACCACACGAAAGGCAATCGCTTCAGCACCTATGCCACGTGGTGGGTGAGGCAGAGTATTATTCGCGGAATCTATGACAAGACGCGTACCATTCGGTTGCCGGTTCATTTCATTGAGCTGAAAAACCTGTTCTTCAAGGTCTTCTATGAGCTTCTGAAAGAGCTGGGAAGGGAACCTTCGCCGCAGGAAATCTCGGAGCGAGCCAACCTGCCGCTGGACAAGGTGCAGATGGTATTGACTTTGGCGGCTCAGCCGATTTCTCTCGAGACTCCCATCGGCGATGATGAACAGCGTCTTGGGGACTTCATCGAGGATGACCGTGCCGTTTCGCCGGTGGAAGAATGTTCCGGCCGAGAACTGGCAGAGCTGACCCGCGAGCTTCTATCGACCCTGCAGCCAAGGGAAGAGAAGATCCTGCGGGCCCGGTTCGGGATTGATGGTCAGCCGGCAGAAACTCTTGAAAAAATTGGGAAAACCTTCAGAGTCTCGAAAGAACGGATTCGCCAGATCGAAAAAAAGGCTTTGAGGAAGCTCCGCAATCCTAATCGCCAGGCTTGTCTCCGGACCTTTATGGAGTGAGTGCCGGGGCTCGGCGCCGATCAGTCTGCTCATGTGGCTCTCTGTGAAGATTCTGGCTCTCCTTTGGGCGATCAATTTTGTGCCCCCGTTCCTGACCTATCTTTTCGAGGATCGTGGGAACACTCCTCTGGATCGAGGCTACTGCCTGGCTGACGGCCAACCGCTGTTCGGTGCCCATAAAACCGTCCGGGGTTTTATGGGCGGAGTGCTGGGGGGGGCGGTGGTTGGGCTTATTCTGGGGTTTCCCTGGTGGCTGGGGGTTGGAGCGGGTTTCCTGAGCATGCTGGGTGACCTCGCCTCAAGTTTCATCAAGAGAAGACTTGGAGCCACCAGCGGCGATATCATTCCCGTCCTGGATCAGGGCTTTGAAGGCCTCTTTCCCTTGCTCCTTATCGGACCGGTCCTGCTGCTGAGTGCCGGTGAGGTGTTCCTGCTGCTGGTTCTTTTCGGGGTGGGTGCTTTCCTGGGATCGCTTTTCCTCAACCGGGTCCTCCTCGCCACGCCATTCGCCAATTATCCACGAACGCTGCGGCCCCGCGTGCGCTTCAGGGAGTTTCGCTCGTGTCAGATCACTTCGGGGTTCTGGCGTTATTTTGTGAACTTCGAAGATGCCTTCTACTATCATATCTTCATGAAGACCGTGCTCCGCCTGATGGGGGTATACGAGCGGGGAAAGGAAAACGCCCTTCGGCTCAAAACCACCCGTATCACCTTCCACTTCCCCACCTTGCCCTCAGCCTTTGACGATTACACCATCCTCTTTCTCTCCGACCTCCATTTGGACGGTCTGGACGGGCTGACGGAAAGGGTTTGGGAACTGGTGCGGCATCATCCGGTGGATTTGTGTCTGCTGGGCGGCGATTTTCGCATGGAGCATCACGGGCCCTTTAGCGAAGCCCTTGCCCGGCTCCGTTGCCTGCTGCCGGCAATTAGGGCGAGGGATGGCATCATCGGGATCATGGGAAATCACGATTGCCTGGAGATGATGGAACCTCTCGAAGAATCCGGAGTGACAGTGCTCGTCAATGACTCGCTGGCCATCGAAAGAAATGGCAAAAAGATCTGGATTGTGGGGGTGGATGATCCTCACTATTTCAAGTGCCATGATCTAGACCACGCTTTTGACGGGGTCCCGGCAGGATCGTTCCGAATCCTTCTGGCCCATTCCAATGAAATCTACCAGGAGGCCGCGGCCTGTCATCCGCAGCTTTATCTCTGCGGACACACCCATGGCGGTCAGATCCAGGTCCCGCTTATCGGCGCCATCTTTACCCACAGCAAAGCCCCGCGAAGCCTCTACTACGGTCCCTGGCAGTATGGCCGCATGCTCGGCTACACCACCTGCGGGGTTGGTGTTTCCGGCGTACCCGCGCGTTTTGCCACGCAGGGCGAAATCGTTCTCATAACCCTCAAGCGGAACGATCTGCACCATTGCCCGATCGGCGCCCAGGCATCCTGGACGCTTGCCGGAACCGAGCAGCAGCAGGGAGAATCCCGGCAACCCGGCCCCGCCCGGTCGGACCTGAAGGGTTATCAGGTGCCAGCGCCCTCGGTTCGCCCGCAATAACCCCGCAGTACCCGAAAAGAGTTACAGGTATGTTCTCGTGCCGGAGTCGGAGCGAGGAACCGCCGTCAGTCCGGTTTCTATCGTCGGCGATCGGTCGACGACTGTTCTCCCAGAACGACCGTTACCCGACTGCGGCCTCCCGCCCAATGAACGACTTCCATCTCTATTCGCTCACCCGGACGGGATTGACGGATCTTGCGAATCACGGCATTGGCGTCGGCAACGCTCTCGCCATCGACCTTGACGATGATATCTCCGCCAACCCTGACGATATAGTTGCCAACCTGCGCGCGCGCGGTTGCCCCCTTGAGACCGGCTCTGGAGGCAGGGCTGCGGAGTGCCACTTCAACGATCATCGCTCCTGCCCGGACGGGTAATTTGAGGGCTTCGGCCAGGTCCGGAGAGAGTGTGAGGAGTGATGTTCCCATCCAGGGGTAGGCGTAGTAGCCCTTTTCGATCAGTTCGTTAATGACTCGTTTGGCCACATCGATGGGAATCGCAAACCCGATCCCGACACTGGCTCCGGTAGGGCTAAAGATTGCAGTGTTGATGCCGATCATCTTTCCGGAAGAGTCGATCAACGGTCCTCCCGAGTTCCCCGGATTGATGGAGGCGTCGGTCTGAATCATATCCTCGACCAGAGTCCCGCTGGATGCCCGCAGGGTCCGCCCCACCATGCTGATCACGCCGGTAGTGAGAGTTTGGCCGAGCCCGAAAGGATTGCCGATGGCAATCACCTTCTGGCCCACTTTGAGGTTGTCCGAGGAACCCATGGGGATCAACGCCAGGTTTTCTCTCGGTGCGTCAATCTTGATCACCGCCACATCGGTATCGGGATCGGAGCCGATCAACTTGGCGGTGTATTTCTTGCCGTTGGAGAGGGTCACCTCGAGCTTGCGGGCATCTTCGATGACATGATGATTGGTGAGGATGTGCCCCCGATCATCGATGATCGATCCCGACCCGGCCCCCTGCCGGGGAACGACCGTGAAGAAGAAGTCCTGTTCCAGCACTGTGCTGGTAATGTTGACAACGCTTGGCGCCAGTTTCTGATAGAGCTCGATGTTATTCAGTTCATCCTCGGTCAGAGCACTCGAGGGGCACGCCCAGAGCAGACCCAGCGACACGCTTGCCAGAAACAGAAGAACTCGTTTCAAGGAATTCTGCATCATCTCACCTCCTCGTTTTAGGGAGCATTCGGGGGCTACTCCAGGATCTTGAGTCCGATCCGGACCAGCAGGTGGGCAAGGACTCCCGCTGCCACATCATCCATGACAATAGCCATTCCGCCTTTGAGCTTTTCCTGAAGGAAACCCACCGGCCAAGGCTTCCAGATGTCCATCAGGCGGAAGCCGGCAATCCCCAATGCCAGGCTTTCCAGGGTCAAGGGCAAGCCGAACATGGTGATGAGGAACCCGACGAGCTCGTCGATCACCACTTCCCCAGGATCAATTCTGCCGATTTCGGCCTCTGCCACCCCGGCACAATAGCAGCTCAACGCAACCAGGATGACCAACAGAAAGAAAGCCAGGGGCTCTCCCAGGGCGCGCAAGAGGATGACGGCAGGAATGCCGGCGACCACCGTCGCCACCGTGCCGGGGGCCAATGGGGCGCTGCCCAAGCCTCCCAATCGGGCGAGGGCCAGACAAAACGCCGGCCTATTCGGGGAACGATTCATGGAAAGGAAACCCCCGCAGGCAAGCCCGTCACAACTTTCGCCGCACGTTCTGGGCGCAGATATGAATGGGATCCCAGGCGCCGCCATAGGGCGGGGCATAGGCTAAATCCAGATAGCCCACGTCGTCGATGGTCATGCCCTGCCACAGACAGGCGGACAGGGTATTGATCCGGTTGACCGCCCCTTTCACGCCCGCTGCCTGGGCGCCCAGCAGCTTTCCCGTCTTGCGATCGGCGATCATCTTGATCTTCAATTGTTCGCCTCGGCTGAGTGATTTGGCGGTTGGCGTTCCCTCGATGGTCCCGCTCACGGGATCGAATCCGGATTTCGAGGCCTCGTCTTCGTTGAGACCGGTAGCAGCGACATCCAATCCAAATACCTTGAAGGCCTGCGCCCCGACGATGCCGGGAAAGGACCGGGAACCGCCGGTGAGATTGGCGCCGGCGACCCGCCCCTGTTTGTTGGCGACATCCCCCAGGGGCGTGTAGGTCCAGCGGCCGCTCACGCGGTTGAAGACCTCGCAGCAGTCGCCCACGGCGTAGATTCCTTCCTGGGACGTCTGCTGGCAAGAATCAACGGCAATTGCCCCGGTCTGGCCAAGGGCGAGACCGATTTCGGCGGCCAAACGCGTCTGCGGCCGGACCCCGAGCGCAAATAGAACCAGATCCGCTTCCAGGGCGCCGTCATTGGTCACCAGGCGCAACGCTGATCCTCCGCCGTTTTGCTCCACCGCGAGGGGGGTTGTGTGGGCGATAAAGGAAACCCCGTGATGGTCCAGTTCCTTTCGGATCATATTGGAAAACACCGGGTCCCAACGGCGCACGGGCCGGTCGCCCCGGTAAACGACGCTCGTATCGAGACCGCAGATCCTCAGGCTTTCGCTCATCTCCATGGCAATAAAGCCGGCGCCGACGATGACCGCCTTGCGGCAGCGGTTTTCCCTGACATGGGTTTTGATCCGTGTCGCGTCCACCAGGCTTTTGAGCTTGAAAACGCCAGGCAGTTCGATTCCCGGCAGGGACGGCATGGTGGCCTCGGAACCCGTTCCCATGACCAGTTGGTCATAGGAGATGCGTTCGCCGCTTGCGAGAAGGACGCACCTTGCGGTGGTGTCGATGGCGTCAACCCGGCTGTTGAGCCTGACGTCTATGCCTGACTTCGCGAATTGCTCGGGCGTCCGGGCGATCAGCTGCTTCTCGTCCTTGATTACATCGCCGATGTAATAAGGCATGGGTCAGGCAGCCGTTGAAACGAACGGCCCCTGTTCAAAAATCGTAACCGTCAGAGCAGGATCGCCCCGCTTGGCCTCCGCTGCCGCCGACGGCCCACCCGCACCGCCGCCGACAATAACCAGATGCTTTCCCATGGGTTTTCTCCTTTATTGCGTAATGGGCCTTACTGTCACCCCATACTCGATCCGGGCTCCAACTCCTTGTATATCACAAGGACAGGCGGCGCCATGGACCAATTCACTGATCGTGATGGCGGCAGCGTTATTCCGAGAGGGTCCTGCCGACATCGAGACGTCTGGAAAAAGACCCGCACCCGCAGATTGGGACTGGAATCGCGCATCCACCAGATTTGGCCTGGCACACCCTGGCTTGCAGGTCTTGAGGGACTGACAAGGGAGAACAATACCCACGGGAGGCTACCATCAAGGCGGTCGTGAGGTTTGCATGAAAGGCGCTTTTTGCTCATTTCCGGCGCTCACTTGGGGCAGCAAATGCAAGAACGACCGGAAATGAGCAGACTGAAAGCGGAAGAGCCCTTATCAGGTCAAATTATGATGGCGGTGCAGGGAGTCGAACCCCGGACACTGCGGATATGAGCCGCATGCTCTAGCCTACTGAGCTACACCGCCCCGAGCAGAGGGGAATGTAAAGGAAACCGCCGTTTTCGTCAACCGGAAAGTGGTTCCCTACTCAGGGATTGCATTTGACAAAGAAGACCCTTTCCGCTAAATGTGAAAAACTCTTTAAATTCTGGACTTGTTGTTTTTTTCAAAGGTTTTCAGGTCGTTGACCTGTGGAGGTGGGCTGTTTTGGGGAACGGGTTTTACGAAGTCAAGATTGTGAGCGACTTCTCTGCTGCTCACAACCTCAGAAACTTTCGCGGGAAGTGTGAAAACCTGCATGGTCACAACTGGAAAGTGGAGGTGGTACTCCGAGGTCGGGAACTGGACGGGAGTGGCATGCTCATTGATTTCAAGGAAATCAAGGAAGCCACTCGAGAACTCCTCCAGGAGGTGGATCACCAGTACTTGAACGACCTCCCTTTCTTTCGTGAACACAATCCTTCTTCGGAAAACATTGCCCGCTATCTCTTCGAGCGCCTGGCGCAGCGCCTGAACAATGACAATCGCTGGCTGTTGAGAGTGTCGGCATGGGAGTCTGCTGATGCTTGTGCGACGTTCATGAGTGAGTGACTTGTGTGGAGTGAGCTGAACATAGAAAAGGAGCGCGAACGATGGAAGTTCTAGTTGAACGAGCGGTTGGCCGGAGCAGAAAGTCATTCAGGCGGCGGGGCAGTTTCGGGGGGACGATTGTCCTTGGGGTCCTGGTGTTGCTCCTGGCGTGGGGTGGTGCCGATCAAGTGTCGGGGTTGCAGAAGAACGTGCTTGAAGCCGGGGCCCAGCCAGCGCCCGCGATAGAACAGCAGCCGGCGGCGGTAGAAGGTCATGGCGCAGCGCCGGTGACGGCAGTGCCCCACGGTGCTGGCACTACTCCGGAAGCGCCGCCGATCTCCGCTCCCCAACCCCATGCCGTCCCAGTCGGCCATGAACCGCCCAGCGGGCATGCTGCGCCCGCCGGCCATGGAGTCCCGGTCCCTGGTGCTCATGATGCCGGTGGACACGGGGATGGGCATCATGGCCCTCCGCTCCCGGAAATCTCTCCCATAGCAGGCGTTACCTTCGTTGAGACCATGATCCAACTCCTCGAGCATGAACTCCACGGGCGAGTTCTCGGTTGGCGCCCGAATGACATTATCGTTGGCAAGTTCACGGATAACATCAACAACTACCAACTGGGGGTTCTGGAAGCGATTCGTTTTACCACCGGCCGTCTCAAGGACAGCCTGACGCGGATGGGGGATGCCGACACCTACGACCAGGACCTGGAGAAAGCACTCCATCTCTTGATGAACAGCGCCACCCTCTTCTGGTTTCCGTCGGCTGAAGGTTCCTACGATGAAGCTCTTGACCATCTGCGGGCCTTTGTGGAAAAGCTCAAAACGGGAAAGCGAAGCTTCTATTACCGAAAAGACAACCTGGTTGCTTTGATCGCCACCTACCGCGATCTCCTGGGCAATGTGAACAAGAGCCTGGTACCGGAAGATGTCGGTTATTTCAACGCGGACGACTACTTCTACTATGCCAAGGGGGTCGCCCATGTTTACTACGAGATACTCCGGGTGGTGCGGGTTGCCTTTCAAACCCAGCTGGCTTCAACCCTCTATGGCATCGATATCATGGATACCATTCTCCATGAACTGTCGGTAGCCGAGAACATGGAGCCCTGGCTCATCCTGGATTGCAGTTTCAATAGCTTTTTTGCCCATCATCGTGCCAACCTCAACGCCCCGCTCAGCGAAGTTTCCCACCTGATGGTGGTTATGAGTCAGCTCTAGCTGGGATAGGTTCGCAGGCATCGACCGATTTTTCGCGTGCCTCCCCTCTGCCAGGAGGGGAGGCACGCGGCCCACGCTACCCCCAATATCTGGCTGTTTCCCGAAGGAGCCGGGCGTTCATGGAATCTCCCGTCCCCCCTGTGAGGCTGCTTCAAACTTTTCCTGTTGACTCATAAAGTAGGCGCGATTCTTCGGCTCTTTGAGGAGGGCCTGACGAATGGTTGCCAAAGCCTGCTCGGGCAGACCGTTGACGTAATAGGCTTCGGCCAGAGTATCCAGAATGTAGGGTGCCTGATCACGACTGGCAGCGCGCAGAGCCAGATCCAAGGCCAATTCCGGTTTGCGGAAGGGAGGAGGGGAGGTGGCATAGAGCCAGGCCAGATTATTCAGTGCGGTCGCATCGTCCGGGAAGGTTTCGAGGGATCGCCTGAGAGCGGCTTCCGCCTTTGCATACTCACCCGCCTCCAGGAGCAGGCTGCCATAGGCGGCGAAGAGTCGATCGTTGAGGGGAGTGCGCCCGAGTTCCCGTTCGATGACGGCAACCTGGACTCCCGTCCGCCAGTGGCGAACGGTGTTGCTGTCTTCGAGGCTGAATCCCAGCCAACTGAGAGCTGCTGCCAGCAGAAAGAAGATCACCATGGCGCCGTAATACCTCCGGTGGTGCTTGCCAACCAGGCGGGGGTCTTCATAAGCCTTCAGGAGAAATTCAATGCGCTGGCGGATACTGAAATGATGCCAGTTTGGCAGATCCTCACGGTGCCCGCCGTGATAGGCGATCCTTTGCAGCGATGAAACAAGCGGCAAAGGATGACCCATCACCTGCAGCGCGTAAAGGTCTGCCTGCCGCTCGCTGTTTCGCAGGAAGAACCCAAACAGATAGCGAAAATAGACCACCAGCAGGATGATCATCGGGGCGTTCTGGAGGACCGACAGCAGGGTCATGTTCACCGTTTCCGAATGCAGCAGCCACTCCAGCACGAACGGGTGTTGCAGCAGCACCAGGAACACCAGATCGTTGAAGGCATAAGCCAGAATTCCATAGCAGAGGAAGAACGCGAGAAAAAAGAGCATATGATAACGGCGGACATGGCCCATTTCGTGGGCCACCACCGCTTTGAGTTCATCGCTGCTGAGCAGTCCCAGGAGGCTGCGGGTGATCAGGATGTAGCGCCACCGCGGCAGGATGCCGATGATGCCGGCGGTGAGCATTTCACCACCAAACAACGGCCACAGCATGAAGTTGCCGACCCGGAAACGGTGGCTTTGAGCAAATGCCTCCAACTCTGCCCGCAGGGCGTTCATGGGGAGGGGGCGGCATCCCCAGAGGCGCACCACGAGCCCTGGCGCAAAGAGCAGGCAGGCGATCAGAAGTCCGGCCATGAGCAGGAACTCTCCTGGCTCCGATTGAAATATGGCGGGGAGGGGCAAGACCTGGAGGATATCGGAGAAGAGGGATATGAGAAACCACGGCAGGAGGATGGCGGTGCTGAAGGCCAGGTTTTCCCACAGAAAGCCCGATGGCTTGATTTTCGAATGGTGGATATGCCGGTAAATGGGATAGCTGTAAGCCCAGATGATCCCGAGGTGCAGCAGGAAAAGCGCAAGCCCCGTAGACCCCGCCAGGGTGAGGGAGTGGTCGAAGCCGGGAAGGTTCCGCAGGTAGTACTTGATGTTGAATACGTAGACCTGCACGGCAAGATTCGCCAGGGCGAGAATGGAAAGCCTTGATTGAGCGGCAAGGTAGCGGGTGATGACGGCTGAATGCGGGGAACCGGCAGCGATGGACAGGCGTAGCCGGCGAAAGGTCAGATGACAGATCAGAACAAATGATAAGAAGAAGCTCCCTGCCAGGATCAGGTTTGCCGCATGAGGAAAGAAGGGTTCGTCGCCCGAGTGCTGCATGGCAAAGAGCAGCAGGGCGATGATGAAATAGATGAGCTGATTATACATGAGAGCGGTTAATGACCACTATTGGTCCGGGTGAAGCGGATCCTTCCCTTGCCGAGCAGATCGTGCAGATGGAGGATGCCTTCGAGATGACCGGCGGCATCCACCACCGGCAGTACTGTTATCAGATACTGCTCCATCATTTCAAGGGCTTCGGCAACCGAGTGATCGGCCTGGATGGAGCGGGGCCGGGGCGTCATGACCTCGTGGATGCAGCGCTGGGCCAGGTCGGGAAACCGGTTGAGGGCTCGCCGCAGGTCGCCGTCCGTGAAAATCCCCAGCAATTCCTGCTGCGGCCCAACAATCAGGGTGGCCCCCAGCTCCTTCCTGCTCATTTCCACGAGGGCGTCCGGAACCGGAGCTTCCCGCACCACGGTGGGAATATCCGGCCCCTGGCGCATCACCTCATAGAGCGGTACCTGCAGCCGCTCACCCAGATGTCCTCCGGGATGGTAGCGCTGGAAGTCCTGGACCTTGAAATCGCGCAGTTTGATGAGAGCGACGGCGAGGGCATCGCCCATGGCCAATTGCGCCGTGGTGCTGGCGGTGGGAGCCAGCCCCAGGGGGCAGGCCTCCCGCGGCACCCCGGTATAGATCGCGAGGTCACTGTAATGGGCGAGGGTCGAAGTGAGGTTGCCGGTAAAGGCGATGATGCGGGTACCGATGTTCTTGAGGGCAGGCAGGATGACGTTGAGTTCATCCGTTTCACCGCTGTTGGACAGTGCCAGGACGATGTCTTCGCTTCGCACCATTCCCAGATCGCCGTGCATGGCTTCCACCGGATGGATGAAGAGCGCGGGCGTGCCGGTGCTGCTCAGGGTGGCCACCACTTTGCGACCGACGATGCCGGACTTGCCGATGCCGGTCACGATAACCCGACCGCGGGCGGCAAGAATCCACTGGACGGCGGTGACAAAATCCTCGGAAACCTGTTCCAGGAGATGAAGGATGCCGCCCGCTTCGATGCGCAGGACTTCCCTGGCCATCTCCAGGATTTCCAGGCGCTGCCTGTTCTTCAAATGATTCCTCCCACTCACGGCCGCTCCGTCAAGTCAGCTATCGCTCTCCTGCCCCTGGTCTTCGAAACAGCATTTCCGCACCGAGCCCTCGAAGGTTACGGGATAGTCGCCGGTAAAGCAGGCAAGACAAAAGGGGTGGTGTTGGGGTGAGGCACCCGCGCCTTTCAGCAGACCGTCAATGCTCAAATAGCGGAGCGAGTCCAAACCGATAAACCGGCAGATTTCGTCCACGGAATGGGATGCGGCGATGAGTTCTCCTTTGGTGGAAAAGTCAATCCCGTAAGGGCAGGGAAACCGGTGCGGCGGACAGCTCACAAGCATGTGCACCTCCTTCGCCCCGGCCTTGCGGAGGGCTTGAAGGCGCGTGCGGGTGGTAGTCCCCCGGATGATGGAATCTTCCACCAGCACCACCCGCTTATCCTGCAGCAACTCCCGGACCGGGTTAAGCTTGACCCGGACCCCAAAGTCGCGCATCGCCTGGCTGGGCTGAATGAAGGTGCGTCCCACATAATGATTGCGGATCACTCCCATCTCGAAAGGCATCTTCGACGCTTCGGCAAATCCCAGCGCGGCGTAATTCCCCGAATCGGGAAAGGGCATGACCAGATCGGCCACAAGGGACTGGTTTTCCTGTGCCAGCAGGCGGCCCAGGCGCTTTCTGAAAGAGTAGACATTCTGCCCGAAAATGTTGCTGTCCGGGCGTGCAAAATAGATGAACTCAAAAATGCAATAGGCGGGCGGCGCTTTGGGGAACGGGTGAAGCGACCGCAGGCCATGATGATCGATGATGACGATCTCACCAGGTTCCAGATCGCGGAGGTAGTCCGCCTCGATCAGGTCGAGAGCGCAGGTTTCCGAGGCGAGGACATAGGCCCCGTTCAGTTTACCCAGGCAGAGAGGGCGGAATCCCCGCGGGTCCCTGATGCCGATGAGTTGGTCGCGGGTGCTCAACACCAGTGAATAGGCTCCCTGGACCAGATTGAGGGTCTCGATCAAGGCTTTTTCGAGGCCCTGGCGCAGGTGCCTGGCCAGAAGGTGCATGATGATTTCAGTGTCCATGGTGGTCTGGAAGATTGCCCCGCGTGCCTCGAGGTCGGCCCGCAGTTGATAGGCATTGACCAGATTGCCGTTATGGCCGATCCCATAGTATTCATTGCCCAGAAAGACACCGAAGGGTTGAGCGTTGGCCAGCAATGAGGAGCCGGTAGTGGAATAACGGACGTGGCCGATGGCCAAATGACCCTTGAGCGCCTGCAGCGTCTCTTCCTTGAAAATGTCGTGGACCAGCCCCATATGCTTGTATTCTCGCACCCGACGCCCATCGGAAACGGCTATGCCGGCGCTTTCCTGACCCCGGTGCTGGAGCGCATAGAGGCCAAAATAAGTCAGCTTGGCGGCCTCGGGATGTCCATAAATGCCAAAAATACCGCACTCTTCCCGCTTGCGGGGAACAAACGGAGGAGAGACGGGTGAGGAGTGAGAGGTGAGGAGTGACGAGGTTGGCTTCATGATCGTCTGCTATGCCTTTAGACTTTCCCGATGATATTCCTGCAGGGTCTTGACGCTCCAGTCGCCGGACTGGAGTTCGGTCACGGCTTCCGCCAGGGCCTTGGCGCCGGCAATGGTGGTGGTGTAAGGAATGTTGTAGGAAAGGGTCGTCCGCCTGATTTCGTAAGCATCAGATGAGGTCTTCTTGCCCTGGCTGGTGTTGATCACTAGCTGGACGTCGCCGTTCTTAATGCGGTCCACTACATGGGGTCGGCCTTCTCTGAGCTTGAAGACGGTGTCCGTGGGAATGCCATGGGCTCTGAGGTACCGTGCCGTGCCGGTGGTTCCGATGAGGTGGAAGCCCAATTTGTAGAAGCTTGCCGCTGCCGGCAGCACTCGCGGTTTGTCCTGATTGTGGACGCTGATAAAGACCGTTCCCTGGATTGGAAGCTCGTAGCCCGCCGCCGCCTGGCTCTTGGCAAAGGCGATCCCGAAGCTCGACCCAATTCCCATGACCTCTCCGGTGGATTTCATTTCCGGTCCCAGCAGGATATCCACCCCGGGGAAGCGGGTAAAGGGGAAGACCGCTTCCTTGACGGAAAGATGTTTCGGTTCGATCTCCCGGTCGAACCCCAGTTCCTGCAGGGACTTGCCCAGCATGACCTTGGTGGCAAGCTTGGCCAGAGGGTGGCCGATGGCCTTGCTCACAAAGGGAATGGTGCGCGAGGCCCTCGGGTTCACCTCGAGAATGTAGATCTCACCGCGCTGGATGGCGAACTGCACGTTCATCAAACCAACCACCCCCAGTTCGGCGGCCATGAGTCGAGTCTGCCGTTTGATCTCCTCCTGGACCTCTTTCGTGACGCTGATGGGCGGCAGCACGCAGGCGCTGTCTCCCGAATGAATCCCGGCCTCTTCGATATGTTCCATGATCCCGCCGATCAGCGTCAGGCGGCCGTCGCTGATGGCATCAACGTCCAGCTCGATGGCATCCTCGAGAAACTGATCGATGAGGATGGGATGACCGGGTGAAACATCCACCGCCGTCTCCATGAACTCGCGCAGCATGGCGTCGTCAAACACGATTTGCATGGCCCGCCCGCCCAGCACATAGGAAGGGCGGACCACCACCGGATAACCAATGGTCCGGGCCGCTGCCAGGGCTTCAGCAACGGTGAAGGCGGTACCGTTCCGGGGCTGTTTGAGTCCCAGCTTCTGCAGCATCTGTTGGAAGCGTTTCCGGTCTTCGGCCAGATCGATGGCATCGGGGGAGGTGCCGAGGATTCTGCCTCCCGCTTTTTCCAGCGGCACCGCCAGGTTGAGCGGGGTCTGGCCGCCGAACTGGACGATCATGCCGAGCGGCTGTTCGGTCTTGAGGAGATGCAGGACGTCCTCGCGCGTGAGCGGTTCGAAGTAGAGCTTATCGGACGTGTCGTAGTCGGTGGAAACGGTTTCCGGATTGGAGTTGACCATGATTGCTTCGACGTTTTCCTCCTGCAGCGAGAAGGACGCGTGAACACAGCAGTAGTCGAATTCGATGCCCTGGCCGATGCGGTTGGGGCCGCCACCCAGAATCACCACCTTGGGACGGTCGGAGGGCCTGGCTTCGTCTTCCGTTTCGTAGGTGGAATAGTAATAGGGAGTGTAGGCTTCAAATTCGGCCGCACAGGTATCCACCAGTTTGTAGACCGGTTCGATGCCGTGAGCGAGGCGCTTCTGCCGCACCGTTTCCTCGTCCACGCCGCAGAGCGCTGCCAGTCGGATATCCGAGAAGCCCCACGTCTTGGCGAAACGGAGTCGCTCGGAATCGTCGAGGAACGACCCGGGTTCGGCCGCCTTGCGAATGTCCTCTTCCATGTGGAGCAGCTGTTCGAGGTGGTTGAGAAACCACGGATCAATGGCGGTCAGATGGTGGATTTCAGCAACGGTCAGCCCCAGCTTCAGGGCTTCACCGATTTGAAAGAGGCGCTTGGAATTGGGGCGCCGCAGACTCTGTTTGAGCTGCTCGAGATAGTCGCTGCCGACGTTGGCAGGTGGGTCGCAGAATCCATAGCGGCCGACCTCGAGCGAACGGATGGCCTTTTGGAGCGCTTCCTTGAAGGTGCGCCCGATGGCCATGGTTTCACCCACGGATTTCATGGCGGTGGTCAGGAAGTCTTCGGTTTTGGGGAACTTTTCGAAGGTGAAGCGGGGCACCTTGACGACGCAGTAGTCGATGGTGGGCTCGAACGAGGCCCGTGTCTCCCGCGTGATATCGTTTGCCAGTTCATCCAGGGAATAGCCGACTGCCAGCTTGGCGGCGATCTTGGCGATGGGAAAGCCGGTGGCCTTGGAGGCCAGGGCCGATGAGCGGGAGACGCGCGGATTCATCTCGATCACCACCATCTCGCCATTCTTAGGATTGACGGCGAACTGCACGTTGGAGCCGCCCGTTTCTACGCCTACCTCACGCAGAATGGCAATGGCGGCGTCGCGCATGTGCTGATATTCCCGGTCGGTCAGGGTCTGGGCCGGCGCCACGGTGATCGAATCGCCGGTATGAACCCCCATGGCATCCAGATTTTCGATGGAACAGATGATGACCACATTGTCCAGGCGGTCGCGCATGACTTCGAGCTCGAATTCCTTCCACCCGAGGACCGATTCTTCGAGCATCACGGTGTGGATGAAACTGGCATCGAGGCCGCACTGGGCGAGGCTGAGGAGATCTTCCCGGTTGTAGGCCACTCCCCCTCCCGTGCCGCCCAGGGTGAACGACGGGCGGACGATGATGGGATAGCCGATGGTCTCGGCAACCGCTTCCACCTCCGGCAGGGAGTGGGCAATACCGCTGGAGGGGACGCGCAGACCGATCTGCTTCATTGCCTCTCGAAACAACTCGCGGTCTTCAGCCTTCTTGATCACGGCGACGCTGGCCCCGATCAGTTCCACCCCGTAGCGTTCCAGAACGCCCATATCGGCAACCCGCACGGCGACGTTGAGGGCGGTCTGGCCGCCGAGAGTCGGCAGGATCGCCTCGGGGCGCTCGCGAGCGATCACCTTGGCCACGGCTTCCGGAGTGATGGGCTCAATGTAGGTACGATCGGCCGTCTCGGGGTCCGTCATGATGGTGGCCGGGTTGCTGTTGATGAGCACAATTTCGTAGCCCTCCTCGCGGAGTGCTTTGCAGGCCTGGGTGCCCGAATAGTCAAATTCGCACGCCTGGCTGATGATGATGGGCCCCGAGCCAATAATGAGGATCTTCCGGAGGTCGGACCGTCTGGGCATGAATGCTGGTTCCTCGCTACTGGTTCTTCTTCATCAGGTCGATGAAGCGTTCGAAGAGATAGGAGGCATCGTGCGGGCCGGGGGAGGCTTCGGGATGATACTGGACGCTGAAGGCGGGAATTTCCAGATGCTCCATGCCTTCCACGGTATTGTCGTTCAGATTCAAATGGGTGAGGCGGACGGGGACATGGGTGAGTGAGTCGATGTCCACGCAATAGCCGTGATTCTGAGAAGTGATTTCCACTCTTTCGGTGGTGAGGTCTTTTACCGGCTGGTTGGCGCCGCGATGGCCGAACTTGAGCTTGAAAGTCCTGCCGCCCAGAGCCAGCCCCATCACCTGATGTCCCAGACAGATGCCGAACATGGGCCGTTTGCCCAGCAGTTGGCGGACTGTACCGATCACCTGCTGCAGGGCGGCCGGATCGCCCGGCCCGTTGGAAAGGAAAACACCGTCGGGATTGACGCCCAGAATCTCATCGGCCGACGTGTGGGCCGGAAACACCATCACCTGGCAGCCGGACTGTTCGAGCAGCCGCAGGATGTTGTATTTGATCCCGCAGTCGAGGGCCGCTACCCGGAACCCGGGCTCGTTCGAGGTCCAGGTGCAGGGTTGCATGGGCGGTTGGGGGCCATGGCGCCACCGGTAAGGTTTCGCACAGGTGACGTGCTGCACCAGGTCGATGCCGTTCAACCCGGGAAAGGCCTGCAGCTCATCCATGAGCTTCCTCGGATCATCCGTGTCAGTCGCTATCATCCCGCGCATGGCGCCTGCCACCCGCAGATGCCGGGTCAGCGCCCGGGTGTCGATGCCTTCGATGCCGATTTTCCGGTATTCATTGAGAAAGTCAGCAAGGGTCCGGGTGCTTCGCCAGTTGCTGACAAAATGCTGGTATTCCTTGACGACGAACCCTTCCACTTGAATGGCGGCAGATTCCAGGTCTTCGTCATTGATCCCGTAGGTGCCGGTCAAAGGATAGGTCATGGCCACAATCTGGCCCTTGTAAGATGGGTCGGTCAAGACCTCCTGGTAACCGGTCATGCTAGTGTTGAAAACGACTTCCCCCAGCGCCCGCCCCTGTCCGGCAAAGGGGTAGCCGTGAAAGACCGTGCCGTCTTCGAGCAGCAAAATTGCTTTCTGGCGTTTCCAGGGAGGCAGCATAGCGTTTCCTCAATCTCAAATCCGCTCATTTTATAAGCCCTGCAATTGTACCGATAATCAGCCAGATGGCAACTTCTTTCCTGCTTTTTTAACAGGAATCACTCCCGTCTAGGACGGCTGGGAGGACCCTCTGCTTTCATCTGCGCCGATGATTGATCGGGGAGTGATGACGGGAGAAAGGTATCGTTCGGCGAAGTCAGATACGGCAAGCAGCTGGCTGACTTCGCCGGGATTGAGGGGGACAGAGGCCAGTACTTCGAAAGTTCTCTCGGCACAGCCTGCTTTAGAAGGGTGGTTTCGAGTTTCCGAAGGCTTTGAGATCCTTTACGCGTCCCTCAAGTTCAACCGGGAATACGGGATCCATGGTCTTCTCTGTATTGATGTCATAGGTTTTGACGTCTCCTCGCCCCAAGCATTTGAAATCGATATCTAAATTGGCATCACTTCCAAATACCTCGTGGGAGATCAGTTTGATACAGCCCGTGAAGGTCTGAGCGTGGGTGGTGATTGTAAGGTCCTCGTCCACTATGATTATGTGGAAGAATGCGGGAACGCTTTGCATGGTGTTCTGATTGACGACGCTGCCCTTGTACACAAAAGGCTTGTTGAGCGCCAGATTTCTGGGGATGGCCACGGCTGGCGTGAACAACCAGGTTTCGTTATCATCGGTAAAACCGACGTACTTGATCTTGGTTGAGGTCACCTTGAGGATCGTGTGGTCTTCGTAGACCCAATCTTTGTCTTTATACTTGTAATGCTTCAAGAGGAAGAATCCATCGACTGTCTTGGCAACTTCCAGTCCCTCGTCATTCAGGGGATTGCCGTGCTCGTCAAACCTCTGATACTGATTCCATTTTCCAGCCTTCAGACCGAAGTAAGGCAATAGATCGAGAGCCTGGGCCGTACTTGCCAGAAACAGCGTCGACATCAAGAGCACCAACAGGGTACGGACTTTGTTCATGATCACTCCTTCTCCTCACATTGATGAAACCCAGCACGTGTTGTGATAAGCCCAGCAACAACTTTCAACCGGTTCCTTCTAGCACAGCAGCAGCTCACAGCAAGCAGAAATTGCTCTCTTCCATTCGAACAGTGCTGAAAATCTCTCCCCGGCGAGGACCTGGCTGTGATATTTAGGCTGCGATCAGTCAGCCTCCAGCGAGGAAAAATGGTGAACGAAAGCCAACGGATTCAAGAATCATCCCAATATCTGGCGACCCTGCTGCGCGGCCGCCCTCACTACCGGGACTGGCTCCTGGCCGAGAAGAACCTGCACCGCCGCTATCCGCTGACCGAACTGTACGAAGACCTGCAAGGATCGGTCTGCCAAGTCAAGACCTTTGCCGGTCTGCTCACTGCTTTTCGGGAATTCAAACAGCGTCATTTCCTGCGCATTGGCGGCCGCGACCTGCTGGTGTGGGCGGATTTGCTGGAAACCACGGGGCAAATCAGTGACCTGGCCGCGGTTGCCCTGCAGATTGGCCTCGAGGTGTTTTCCCGTCGTCCCGACTGGTGGCTGACTGAGGAAGAATGGGGCGACTGGGTTCGGGTTCAGGAGGACACTCAGCTGGTAATCATGGGGTTGGGCAAGTTGGGGGGGCACGAACTCAACTACGTTTCCGACGTGGATCTCCTCTTCCTTCATGAACCCAAGGGGGGAAGCGCTGTTGCCGTCCCTTCCGCGGGGATGCTTTATGATCGCCTGGGCCAGTGGCTTTCGCGCCTCCTGGCGGAGAGTGCCGATGGTGACCGGGTTTTCCAGGTCGACCATCGGTTGCGACCCCATGGCAAGGACGGTCCGCTGGTGCCTTCCTGTTCCGGGGCGGCGGACTACTATCTGGAAACCGGCCGTCCATGGGAACGGCAGATGCTCATCAAAGCCCGCCCCGTGGCCGGCGACCGGTCTCTCGGAGCGGCGTTCCTGCGGGAGGTTCGGCCCTTTGTCTTTCGTCGGTTCCTCGATTTCCAGGCCCTGGATGAACTGCGCGCGATGCGTGACCGCATCCTTAGCGAAACCACCCGTCACCAATCGGGGTGGGATCAATTCGACGTCAAGCTGGGGGTGGGCGGCATTCGCGAAGTCGAGTTCCTGGTGCAGTCCCTGCAACTCATCTACGGCGGCCGCCACCCGGAACTCGACGAACCCAACACCCTGCGCTGCCTGGATCGCCTGCGCCAGCTCGATCTGCTCGAACGGCCGGTGGTGGAGGAGCTCAAAGCGTCCTATACCTTCCTGCGGCGCGTAGAACACTGGGTGCAGCTCGATCAAAACCGGCAGACGCAGAAGCTCCCCCGCACCCCCGAAGCCCGCACCCGACTGGCCCTGGCTTTGGGTTTTGATGGTGATGAAAGGGTCTTCCTAGAGCAGTTGGCAGCCTGCTGCCGCCTGGTCCATCTTCATTTCCTGGCGCTGTTCGGGGCTGACTCAGGCGAAAGGCGGGGGTATGAATGGGATGACGAGGACTCCGCCAGCCAGGCCCGGTCCGCCCGGTCCGGCTTTTCCCTGGAAGCCTTCCCGAGGGAACCTCTGACCCGCTTCAGGAATACCTTGAGGGCCTTCCCGCCAACACTCGAAAGGACCATTGAGGAAGCCCTGAGCACCTGCCCGCTGGCTGGTGAAAGAGACCTGCAGGAGACCCTTCTGATTCGGCTCGACCGCTATTTCAGCCAGGTTGCCCGCCGACCGGGACTCACCCAGGTCTTTCGCACCACCAAACCGTGGCTGGCGGACTTCTGCCGCGGGCTTGCCACCAGCGAACTGTTGGCCACCCTGCTGGCGCACCATCCCGGGTTGGTCGAAGGGGTGGCCACTGCCTCGGACATCTGCCGGGAATTTGCCGCGTGGGAGAAGCCTGGCCTCCGTCTCCTGCGGCGTACCGAGGATTATGGTGAGAGCCTCGAATGGATTCGCCGTCTTCGCAACGAACGTCTTCTGCAGCTGGTGCTGGCCGATTTGCGGGGTGATTTCACTTGCGAAGGACTGGAAGTGGAGTTGAGCCGGCTGGCGGATTTCGTAATCCAACAAACCTACGAGCGGGTGCGTGCCAATCTCGCTCTGCCTTTGGAACTGCCGCTTGCGGTGCTGGCGCTCGGCCGGCTCGGCAGCCGGGAGATGAGCTACCTCTCGGATCTCGATCTGGTTTTTGTCTATCGGCCCGGCCCGGGTGAGGCCGACGACCTGATCCCGGCCGAAGTTGTTCGGCTGGTGCAGCGCTTCATGCGCATGCTGAGCACTCCCCTGCACGAGGGGCCGGGCTATGAGGTCGACGCCCGGCTGCGGCCGACCGGCAACTATGGTCCTTTGATCGTTACCCGCAGCGCCTGGCTGGACTACTACCGGCATCAGGCCGACCTGTGGGAAATCCAGGCGCTGCTGAGAGCCCGCTATGTAGCCGGAAACACCGAATTGGGCACCTGGCTCGAAGAGCAGGCGCGGGAGATTTGTTATCAGCAGAGGGACGCAACAGAAGTCTGGGCGAGACTCTGTCACCTGCGCGGGCGCATGGAGCGGGAGCGCGCGGAAGAGAGAGGCGACCAGCTCGATATCAAACTGGGGAAAGGTGGTCTGACCGACCTGGAATTCCTGTCCCAGGGATGGGCGCTGACGGATGGTTATCGCCTGCCCGCGTTGCAGGTGCGGTCGGTGAGGGCGGGGCTGGGAGCGGTGCTCGAACATGCCTCGGTCCTTCCCGAAGCAGCCGGGCGCGTCCGCCAGGAACAGGCATCGACGCTCCCGCCCGCTTCCCTGCCGGATGCCGCTCCAGGAGATGCCCTCGAACCGCTTGTCACATGTCAGAGCGAGCAGCGCGAAGTGATGGCTGTGTTCGAGGCCCTCCGTGCCCTCGCTCACCGCCTCCGCCTCCACACCAACCTGTCGTCCTCTCGCCTCACCCGCGAGACTTTTGAAGTCATGCACAAACTTCAGCTGTGGCCCCCAGCCCATTGTGGTCATACCATCGAAACCTGGCAGGACCTTATCCGTCTGCGGCGGCGGGCCAGAAATGCCCTGCAGGGCTTCTGCCCGGACCTGTGAGGCCGAAATCGATGAGCCTGCTTCGAGAAGTTGCGAGTTACGAGTTACGAGTTACCAGTGGCAGTTGCCTGTCAACCGCGGTCCTTTTCATGGGTCTTCGGGTGTCCCGAAGGGACATGAATTACTCTTGCAGGAGGTGGTGATGGTGCAGCCTGTTCGCCGAAGGAGCCATCAACCTCAGCCGCAACGGCCTTACTGTATCCTTGAGTTTCTGGCATCTCCGTTTTATGATGACGCTCGTTGCGTGCGCCAGGAGAACGTGGGTGGAACGGACGCTGCTGTCGAATTCAGGTTGAACCGGTCAGATCATGAGAGGTTGCCGTGGGAGATGCTCTAAAGCAATTGCTGGGGCCGATGAAGCCGCCCTTCCTGCTGTTGACCCCGGCGTGTGTCGTACTCGGTTGGGGTACCGCCCACTGGACATCCGGCCCGGTGCACCTGGTGCACCTGGCGGTGGCCTTGGCCGGAGCCCTGGCTGCCCATATCAGTGTCAATGCCCTCAATGAGTACCTTGATTTCCGCAGCGGGCTAGACACTCGCACCCAACGAACCCCCTTCAGTGGCGGTTCCGGCACCCTGCCACGCTGGCCGGAAGCAGCGCCCCAGGCCCTGGTAGTGGGGGTGGTCACGCTCGCCCTGGTGGGTCTGGTCGGGGTCTATTTTCTCTGGGTCCGCGGGCTCCAACTGCTACCCCTGGGGCTGATGGGCATGCTGGTGGTCGCAGCCTACACCCCCTGGGTGACCTACCGTCCCGGATGGTGCCTCATTTCCCCGGGGTTGGGGTTTGGCCCCCTGATGGTCATGGGCACCAGCTTTGTCCTGTCAGGAAGCTATTCCTGGTCAGCCTTTGTGGCTTCCCTGGTGCCGTTTTTCCTGGTGAACAACCTGCTCCTTCTCAACCAGTTTCCGGATGTTGAGGCGGACCGCAGTATCGGCCGCAGACATTACCCGGTTCTCGTCGGCCGGCGTGCCTGCAGCCTTCTCTATGGCGCCTTTCTGCTGTTGGCCTACGTCAGTATGGTCCTGGGGGTTACTCTGGGGTGTTTGCCGAGAGCCGCTTTGCTGGGACTGCTCACCTACGGGTTTGCAGCCTATGCCTTTCTGGGAGCTTTCCAATACGCCGATGAGGTGCCACGCCTGATCCCCTTCCTGACCCTGAATGTGGTGATCACGCTGGCAACGCCCGTCTTGATGGCCATCGGGTTGTTTTTGGCATGAGGCCTCGACAAGCTTCCGCCGCTGCCACTGCCGCTGCTGAGGCTGTCACTGCCTCGGGTCCGGTGCCGCGATATCAACCGGAAGGACACTATGAATCGGCATGATTTCATTGCTGCTCGTGATGATTGCCTGCTGCTGGTCATTGATATCCAACAGGCGATGGTGAAGGTGATTGAAACCTGGCGGCAGATCGTCCGAAGGGTCAATCAGCTCACGCAGGTTGCTGAAGCCCTGGGAATCCCGATTCTGCTGACGGAACAGTACCCCAAAGGTCTCGGGACTACGATTCCAGAGGTGATCAACCCGATCCACTCTCCCAAAGTGTTTCCTAAAGAGCATTTCAGTGCCGTTCTGGAAGCGGATTTTCCGGCATTGATCGATTCTTACCAACGCCGGAAAATCGTGGTCGTTGGCATGGAGACTCACGTTTGTGTGTTACAGACCAGCCTGGATCTCATCAAGGAGGGTTATCAGATTCATCTTGTGGCTGATGGCGTGGGTTCCCGCGCGAATCGGAACCGCGAGCTTGCCATCGAGCTTCTACGGCAGGCCGGCGCGGTGGTCACCTCAACCGAGATCGTTATCTTCCAATGGGCCCTGCGTGCCAATACGGAGGATTTCCGAAGGATCCTGCCCATCGTGAGATAGGAGCCTGCCCGGCAGGATTGGGCCCCTTGAGTCCTGACCCCCAATTGAGGAATAGAGCTATGAATGGAAAAGGTATGTTGCGGTATGCCATGATCGCGGTCTGTTGCACGGTGATGGGGTTGCCATTCCTGACCCGGGTTCCGATTGCCATCGGTGGGACCGCCTTCACTCAGCAGGAACTGGATCAAATGCTGGCTCCCATCGCACTTTATCCGGATGCGCTGCTGGCCCAGGTGCTGGTGGCGGCGACCTATCCCATCGAGGTGGTCCAGGCGGATCGCTGGGTTAAGAACAACAAGAATCTGCGTGGCGATCAGCTCAACGCGGCCATGGATAAGCAGTCGTGGGACCTCAGTGTGAAGGCGCTGGTGCCCTTTCCCCAGGTGCTCGCCATGATGAGCGACAAGCTCGACTGGACCCAACGCCTGGGAGATGCCTTCCTGGCACAGCAGGCCGATGTCATGGACACCGTTCAGGCGTTGCGCCGGAAGGCCAAAGCCCAGGGAAACCTGGCTGCCACCAGTCAGCAGAAGGTGATTGTTCAGGACCAGGTGGTCGTGATCGAACCGGCCGATCCGCAAGTGGTCTATGTTCCGTATTACAATCCGGCCGTGGTGTATGGTACCTGGTGGTATCCCGCCTATCCTCCCTTTTACTATTACCCGCCGGGAGCGGTGTTTGCGGCAGGAGCCATCGGCTTCGCCGCCGGGGTTGCGGTTGCTTCAGCGTGGAACTGGGGTTGGGGGCACTGGGATTGGGGTCACCACGACATCAACGTCAACGTCAACCGCAACGTCAATATCAACCGCCAGGACCTCCGTCGCACTGATATCCAAACCCAGTCCTGGCAGCATGACCCGTCGCACCGCCAGGCCGTCCCTTACCGGGATGACGACGCCCGCCGCAAATACGGTGCGGGCGGCGCGGGGACTCCGGATAGCCGAGGGGATTTTCGAGGCTATTCCCGCGACGGCCAGGACGGTCGCCCTCAGGGGTTGGATCGTCCGGGCGCGGGAGATCGCCCCAGCGGACGCGCTCAGGATCTGCCGGGAATGGCGGGCAGTGGTCGGCCTACGGCCGACGATGCCATGAGGGGGCTGCAACAACGTGACGGTGGGCATGCTTTTTCTGATTTTGGCCGGGGAAGTGATGTCAGAACGCAGTCGGATCGAGGCTTTGCGAGCCGCAGCGGAGGCTTGGGCGAGATGGGCGGCGGCGGTTTTGGCGGCGGTGGGTTCCGTGGGGGTGGCGGGGCTCGCGGGGGAGGACGCCGTTAAACCGGACGATTGGGTCGGCACCGCTGCCGCTCGTGAGATGTCTCGCATCCAAGCTACTCCAAGGAGAAAACGGTAATGGTTTCAGCAAAAACAGCCAACGTGAAGCAGACCCTGGGCCGGATCATGGCAATCGTTTTCCTGATGAGCACCCTGGTCGTGGTGGGAATAGCAGCGGGAGTCTCCGCCAAATCCCCGGCCAAAGGTTCGGGGCCGGCGGTGTTTCCGTCTCCCGAGGCGGCCGTAGAGGCGCTCGCAACAGCACTCAAAAGTGGTGATGAAACGGCCCTGCTGGCTATCTTCGGCAAGGCTGGCAAAGACCTCATCGCGTCGGGCGACGCCGTTGCCGACCGGAACGCCCGCGAGCAGTTTCTCCGGATGTATGAAACCAGGCACCAACTCTCATCGGAGAGCGACCGGATGATGGCTCTGGAAGTAGGGCAGGAGCATTGGCCGTTTCCCATCCCGCTGGTCAGGAAAGGGCAGGGGTGGTGTTTCGATACCCGTCTGGGCAAAGAGGAAATCATCAATCGCCGCATCGGCAGGAATGAGCTTAACGCGGTGCAGGTCTGTCACGCCTACGTGGATGCCCAGCACCAATACGCCGCCAAAGATCGGGATGGAGACGGGGTGCTGGAGTATGCGCAACGGGTGGTGAGCAACACAGGGCAGCAGGACGGCCTCTTCTGGCCGGAAGCGGAAGGCCGGGAAGCAAGCCCCTTGGGTCCGCTGTTTGCCCGGGCGCAGCAGGAGGGCTACCGGTCCGGAACGGGCAACCCCACCCCAACTCCCTATCATGGCTATTATTATCGGATTTTGAAGGCCCAGGGAAAACATGCTCCGGGTGGAGTTCGGGACTATGCCGTCAAGGGCAACATGATTGGTGGATTCGCTCTGGTGGCCTACCCGGCCCGGTATGGCGGGTCGGGGATCATGACCTTCGTGGTGAGCCACAACGGGGTGGTCTACCAAAAGAATCTCGGCCCCAAGACCCATGCCGCCCTTCGCGCCATGACGCGGTTCGATCCCGACCCGACCTGGCAAAAAGTGCCGTAACAGGATCCCGCCTTTCAAACCCTGGCCATGAACTTCAGGACTGAGAGATGAGTTGCGCGGGTTGGCTGGGTTTGAGAGTTCTCATCACCGCGGGGTCGTTGCAGATGAGGCCGTCGATCCCCATGGCGAGGAGTTTTTCGGCATCTTTGCGGGTTGTGATGGTCCAGGGAAAAACCTTGATGTTGGCTGCGTGCACCAAGGCTACCTGAGCGGGGGTGAGGGCGCTGAACCGCGGATGCCAGGAGAAGGCCGCCAGGGCGAGAAGCCGGTCGAGCATCCTCCGGTCGGCTCCATGGTTGGAGATGCCGGCGAGAGCCGGGGGGTGTTCCATCGCCGCAATGCGCTGGAGAATGCGCCAATCGAAGCTGGAGACGATCACCCGCTCCATGGTCCCGCTGCCTTTCACCAGCTCCACGACCTGATGCTCGACGGCATCGGGCGGGCCGCTTGCTTCAAAGGCACTCGCCTTGATTTCGATATTCACCAGGCACCGGTTCCTGGTGAGCTCGAGCACCTCGCCCAGTTCCGGTACGCGTTCCATTGCAAAGCGCGGGTCAAACCAGCTGCCGGCATCCAATCGCCTGATTTCCTCCAGGCGGTGAAACCTGACCGGTCCTTTGCCGTTGGTCGTGCGATCGAGGGTATCGTCATGGATGACGATCACCTTACGGTCTCTGGTCAACGTGACGTCCAGTTCGATCATGTCACAGCCAGCGAGGATGGCCCCCTCGAAGGACGCAAGGGTGTTTTCGGGAAATCGGGCCGGGTAGCCCCGGTGGCCGATGACGAGCGGACGCGACCTGGAGATCTGGAGCGGATCTGCTGCCATAATAAAGCCTGCCCTCGTTGAGCCTCCCACCGCTGGCGCAACCCCCAAACCATGCCGGGGGCTGGCGGCGATTTCCCGCCGAGTGCAGGCTTTTGCCCCTTGAGGTGTAGGGTTTTGCCTACACTTCAGGCCTTGGAGGAGAGCCCACCACCGTCAAGATTCCCCCGCTATCCCGCGTCAAGCCGCACGAGCTCAGGCCTGGAACGCTTGTTGCTTAGCAACTCGGTTGTCATGAGTTGCCAATTGCAGGGCGATTCATGGCGGCCTGCGCATCTTCCAGCAGGAAGGTAACGGCCTGATCGGCTGGGGCGGCACCCGCCCCCGATGCTGTCCCTGCTGCGAACCCGAAGGGGAATGGATGGCCCGAATCCTGGTTGTAGACGATGATGACGTGACGCGAGGCATTGTCGCCGAGTTTCTCTCGGATCAGGGCCATGAGTGCACCCTTGCCAAAAGCGTCGCGCATGCTTGTGTGCACCTGCGCCGGCAGAGGTTCGATCTGACCATATCGGATTTCAATATGCCATCCCGCAACGGTCTGGAGCTGTTGCGGCAGATAGTGCGGAAATGGCCCGCCAATTCCTTTATCCTCATCAGCGGCCAAACCAGCTCCCGCCTCAGAAGGAAGGCCCTCGCCCTCGGCGCGGTCGCCTGTGTGGCCAAGCCCTTTAAACTGCAGGACCTTCTGGACTGTGTGGAAGGTGCTCTGCAAGCGCGTTACCCTCTTCGCTCAGGGCAAAGGACTATCATTTTGAGGAGACCTGAGGACACCAGAAACGCGGTGACACCGGCTTTCTCCTGACGAGAAGACCGGCAGACACGACGCGAGAGAGGAACTGGTGACCTGGCGCTGGACTCCTCTTATCAAGCCAATCGCAATAGAGGTTGCCCCCTCGTCATTCCGGCATGCTTCTGACCGGAATCCACAAATTGTCTGGATACCGGCTGCCGCCGGTATCATGAAAGGAGGGTGGATACCTATTTCTGTGGCGCGGTGCTATGGGGTTCCCAGCACCTCGCGCAGTTTCGTGAGCAGATCCTTCAGTTTGTATGGCTTGGCCAGAAAGGCGCTGGCTCCCTCCTCGATCAGCTTCCTTCGTTCTCCACGAACAGGATAGCCGCTGGTGATGAGGATCTTGACGGCAGGGTGAGCTTTGCGCAGTTCCTCGAGGGTTCTTTCTCCACCCATGCCGGGCATATTGAGATCCAGGAGGATCAAATCGACCTTCAGGTCCTTGTTGTTGTGAAGCAAGGCCATTGCCTGTTCTCCCTGGGCTGCTGTGAATACCTTGTACCCATAGGGTTCCAGGAGCTCTCGAACACTGTCGAGGATCAATTCCTCGTCATCCACCAACAGAAGGGTCTCGCTGCCTCCCAGGAGCTGCTGCGATACCGGCGGATCAATACCCTCTCTCTCGGACACTGCTTTTACAGCCGGGAAGTGGACCAAGAAAGTGGTTCCCTGGCCCGGTCTACTGTCACAAGCGATATATCCTCCATGGTTCTTGACGATGCCGTAGACGATTGCGAGGCCCAGTCCGGTGCCGTGGCCGACTTCCTTGGTAGTGAAGAACGGCTCAAAGATGTGGGCCTGGGTCTCGGCATCCATGCCGGTCCCGCCATCGGAAATGCTCAAGCATGAATACTCGCCGGGAGCTGCCCCCAGGTGGTTCTTGCAGAAGGTCTCGTCAAAGACCACGCGTTTGGTTGCCAGCACCAGTTCTCCCCCTTTCGGCATGGCATCCCTGGCATTGATGCACAGATTGGTGATGACCTGCTCGACCTGCGCCGGGTCTGCCTTGATGGCATACAGGTCGGGACACAGCTCGAGACGGATGTCGATCATCCGGGGCATGGTGCTCCTGAGGAGCTCAGCGAGTCTCTCCAGCAGGTCATTGAGGTTTACCTGCTTGAGTGAGCTTTCTATTCTCCGGCTGAACGTCAGCAGCTGATAGATCATTTGATTGGCGCGCTCAACGGAACGAAGGATCCGGGACAATCTCAGGTAATCGGGATGATGTTCGGTCTTATCGCTCAACAGCAGTTCGGTAAGCCCCATGATGAGCTGCAAGACGTTCTTGAATTCATGGGCCATGCCTCCCGCCAGGGTTCCGACTGCTTCCATCTTTTGAGCATGCTGGAGTTGTCTTTCCAGCTGTTTGCGAATGGTGAGATCGCGTGCGGAAATGAGGACGGCGTCCCTGCCGTTGTGGGTGATCGGGGAGGAGTTGATCTCGAGCTCGATCTTGCTCCTGTTCTTTCCCAAAACAGTGATGCCCAGATGATTCTGGGGGACTTTCCCCTCGAGGATGGCAGCAACGGTTTCACGATTGCTATCGGCGCCAGCGCCGTCCACCAGCATGGCGAACGGCATGGCCTGGAGCTCTTCCTGGGTGTACCCGGTAATGTTCTGATAGGCGGGATTCGTATAGACATGGATGCCATTGCCGAGCACCGCGATACCATCATAGGTACTCTCGGTCACGGTCCGGTATTGATGCTCCGAGTACTTGAGTTTTTCGTAGCCAATAGCGGTACGGATCGACAAAGCCATATAATGGACCAGGATGCTCAACAAATTGATCTGGTCCGGAGAAAAAACACCTCTTCGGGCGTGACTGAGGTTCACCACCCCGATTGAGGCATCTGCCACCACCAGGGGCAGGGAGAGAAGGCTGCCGAGGGTGTCTGGGGAGCTGCCGCCAAAGGTGGAGCCCGGACACTCCTCGATATCTTCCACAAGGATCGGTTCCTGGGTCAGAGCCGCTTTCCCGGCAGCACCTTCGCCGATCTTGCAGCAGTATAAGATCCCTTCCTTAGAAATGACCTGACGAGTATCGACCACGTAGGCTTCCCGTTCCGGGCCGTCGGCGGCTACCAGGAAGAGCTGGTTCGTATCCGGATCGATGAGCATAATCGAACAGTTCTGAACAATCGTGTTCCTAATAATGACTTCGAGGATATTTATACAGGTTTGCCTGAAATCGCTGGTACTCAGCAGCGACAGGGCGACCTCCTTAACCGCCGAGAGCTCAAAGATTTTCTCCTCATAGCGATCCCCGATCTTTTTCAGCTGTGTCTGGAGGAGCTGACTTTCAAATTCCACGGCGCGAACCTTATCTTCGGGCATTTCAGTGGCTCACTCTCATCTGATGGCGGCGAGAAACTCTTCAACGGCGGTGCGCTGTGCCTTCAGGGAATCAATCTCCGTTTTGATGTCATCGGTGGTCAAGGCCAGCCCATCCCGCACAGCAATTGAAAAGGCTGCCTTTGGGTTGCCGCTGTGACCGATTTGGGCAATGTGACAGATGAAACTTGCCAGTTGCACCACCATGGCACCCGTCTGGTGCGGCTCATGGCAGGCGGTGGGGCTATGATGGTAGGTGCATGGCAGCGAAATGCTCTCGGGGAAATTCCAGCGATCCATGATCATCCCGGCGATTCGAGCGTGATCCAGGCCCAGTAATTCTCTTTCTTTCTGGTACAGCGGGACTTGGGCTCTGGCAGTTTCCCGCAACACCTTCTGATATTCTTCCGGAAAATAGACAGCAAAGATCACCTTGCCCACGTCGTGCAATAAAGCACTCAGAAACAGCTGTTCTTCCCGAAATGCATTTTTCTCAAAGGCTCTTCGCGTGCCCGCATGGCGCGCAAGCAACCTCCTCAAGAGCCTCCTGGCGGCAAAACTGCAGCCGATGGCGTGCAGCCACAGACCATTCATGTCCAACAGTCCGTGGAGATTGGATCTGGACAGTGAGGAAAAGACCCCCATCCCAATGGTCAGGCTGACTATTTCGTTGAATCCGATCACCACTATGGCGCGCATGATCGAATCAACCTGCCTGGACGACCTGAAATAGGCTGAATTGGCCAGCCTGAGGACCTTGTTGGCCATGGCCTGGTCTCTGCCGATAAAATCGGCCAGGACCGACGCCGATGCCGTTTCGCTGCTCGCGACCTTCATGATATTATTCAATACCACGGGCAGGGTCGGTAATTGCGTCTTCGGGTCCCGGACCAGATCCGCGATTTGTTCCTTGATGTTCATTCGGCCCCATGCGCTGTGGTCAAAATGAACCTCCCGGAGATGCTTCTCAAGCGTCAAGGTGCGAACCGGCGATGACCGCGCGGTGTTCAGCCGTTACCCACAGTACCAGCTTTGCTGTCATTGCAGCAGGCTGCCGATCCAAACCTGCACGATCGGAAAGCTTATGATCCATATGCACCGGAGGCCGCTCAGCCACGATACGACCGGAGCGGCTCACCAAGGTGAAAGATCGTCGTGATCCAAACCCCACCATGGGGGATGGCAGTGCCGCCTGTTTATGGCATCGGGAGCCAGGTTATGGAAAGAGAACCGCGTCCCTTTACCATACTCCCAGCATATGTGGGAGAAGCATGAAAAGCAAGCAAAAATCCAGGCTTACCTCCAGAGCTCGTGTCGGTCGCCCTGACCGAAAGCCAATAATGATTCTGCCTCGCGTTGGGATACCTGCGCGCGGAGACTTGCGATCAGTGGCAGTGGCATCCTGCCTGTGATGCCGGGATACCCGCACGCGCGGAGACTTGCGCTACTCGGCGGCAGTCGGCGGCAGCGGTGCCGGTGGATGGTATTGAAAGCCTTTCAAAAAGCTTGGCCGAGTGTTATAAAGTTAATCAATACGCACGCGAGACACCAACCAGGGTTTGCAAAGCAAAGGAGGGCTTGATGAGCTCAAGATCCAAGAATGATGCAAAGAAATGGGTGGAACAGGCCATAGCCTTCTACAAAGTCTCGGGCAAGAGGATCGCTCTTGCAGCTTTTACCGATGTCTCCGGAATGTTTGTTAAAGACGAAATGTACATTTATGTCTTAAATCCCCACGGCACCATGCTGGCGCACGGTGTCAACGAGAAGTTTGTGGGCGAGGATTTCATCGACCTCAAGGATTCCGACGGCAAGCCGTTTATCAAGGAGATTGTTGAGACCGCCAATACCACAGGTAACGGGTGGGTGGAGTACAAATGGTACAATCCGGCCACCAGGGAGTGGCGGCCCAAGATCGCTTATTTCGAAAGGATTGATAACCTGATCATCTGTGCTGGCGTTTACAGGGATTAGGTACAAATGCAGACGTATGGTTTCCGCGCCGCGGACCATACCTGCCAATCGGCCGGAGGGGATCAATTCGAGCAGAAGGAGGCATGGCATGAACATCTATAAGACCGATATCAGACCTTCTACCTTTGACCCGAAAGTCTTCATCGCCAGATGCCCGAAATGCCAGAATGTGTTGGTCATGGACCAGGAACATGTAATCTGTGATAAATGCGGAGAAGAAATATTTGTCGTCGATGAAGACTGATCGTCCGGATGGTCGAGGCGAGCTCTGTCTTGACGAGCCTGACCCGCAGAGAGAGGTGACTTGCAACTATCTCCCGGCATGAAATTCTCCCGCACAATCTACCCGCTGCAGTTGCCATGAGGGGAGCTCTCCATTTGTGGCAGAGGGTTCTCCTGTGCCAGAATGGAGGGTTTTGGCGCTCTCCCCGACCGGATTCGTTGAGCCTATCCCCGGAGTGATGCCCGCAATACTGTTCAGGAGGAAGCCGTGCCGGAGTTGCCGGAGGTTGAAGTCATCAGGCAACGCATCCTGCCACGGGTGATCGGTCGGAGCGTGGTCGAGGTGATCGTGCGCAATTCCAATCTGCGGCGACCGGTGTCCCCGAAGCTCGCCGCCGGGCTGCCCGGCCAGGCTCTCAGTGACATTGCCAGACGGGGCAAATACATGCTGTTGCGGTTTGCCAGCGGTACCGTGATTCTCCATCTCGGAATGACCGGCTTTCTGCAGGCCGTCGACGCTGCCCGGGTTCCCGATCGGCATGACCATGTCGAGCTGGTATTCAGCCATGGTCTTTGCCTCCGGCTGAACGATTACCGTCGCTTCGGGCTCGTAATCTGGACGACGGATCACCCGCTCTGCCATCCTCTCCTGGCGGGCCTTGGCCCGGAACCCTTGGAGCAAGGCTTCGGTGGCGGCCATCTCTATCATCGGAGCCGCGGCCGCACGGTTCCGATCAGGCAGTTCATCATGGATCAGCGGATCGTTGCCGGCGTCGGCAACATCTACGCCAACGAAGCCCTCTTTCTGGCACGCCTTCACCCTGCAACCCCCGCGGGAGCCGTTTCGCGGAATCGGTGCGGGAAGCTTGCGAAAGCCGTCAGAAGCGTGCTCCAGAATGCCATTGATCACGGGGCGACCATTCGTGAGGCGATTGCAGGATCCGACTACCATCACCACTTCCCATTGCAGCTGATGGTTTATGGGCGGGGAGGGGAACCATGTCGGAACTGCGGGACGTTGCTTGAGGCAGCCAGGATTTCACAGCGTGCGACCTATTTCTGCCACAAATGTCAGCGCCGGCCTTCGGGGAAGTCACAGGAAGGGGCGTGACATCAACAGGAGACAGACGAAAGGACTCTTATGAAGATCGCGATCATGGGAACCGGTGGGGTTGGCGGCTATTACGGGGGACTGCTTGCGCAGGCCGGTCATGAGGTGACCTTTATCGCTCGCGGAGTGCATCTTTCCGCCCTTCGCGAGAAAGGCCTGCAGGTTAGAAGCGTTTTCGGCGATTTCCGGGTGTCCCCGGTGTCGGCCACCGATCAACCCGCTCAAGCAGGACCGGTGGAACTGGTGATCTTTGCGACCAAGACCTACCATACGGACGACGCGGCCCACCTCATCAAACCCATGGTCGGACCTGGTACCATGGTTGTTTCTTTTCAGAACGGGGTCGATGCCGCTGACCGAATCGGGCAAATCGTGGGGATGGAACATCTGCTGGGAGGGGCCACATGGCTCTCGGCAGCCATCGAGGAGCCCGGCGTGATCGGCCAGTACAGCCAGTTCCGCCGGATTGCCGTGGGTGAGCTGGACGGGAAGATTACCCCTAGGGCCGAGACCCTCCGCGAGGTCTTTCAGAGCACCGGCGCAACGGTCGAGTTGGTGCCGAACATCGAGCAGATCCTCTGGACCAAGTTCGTCTTCATTTCCGCCATCAGTGCCCTGGGCGGCCTGACACGGGTGACCATGGGCGAATATCGCGATATACCGGAAGCCCGCGCGGTTCTGACGGAAGCCATCCGGGAAGTCGTGGCGGTGGCGCAGGCCAAGGAGGTGGCACTCGCGCCGGATATAGTGAGCAGCACCCTGCAATTCATTGATGGCAGTGCGGCCAACATCAAGCCTTCAATGCAGCGGGACCTCGAAGCCGGGCGGATGAGCGAGCTCGAGTCCCTGGTCGGCGTCGTCGTGCGGCTTGGCGCAAAGTCCGGCGCAGCCACTCCCGTCATGAACCTGGCCTACGCGGTGCTCAAACCCGGTGAGGTCAAAGCTCGATCATGAGCGACCCTGGTGACCGCTAGACCCGCCACTTGACAACGTGATCGTCGTTCCCGGCCAAGCTGCCGGCATGCCGTAACCTCACCGCACCGTTCGGGGCTCGCAACGGGACTTGGCGGTGCCGTTGCGCGGAGCCGGCGGTGGCGGTGAGGCCCTACTCCGAGAGGGCAAGGGGATTGAAGCGGGTGTCGTAATCGTAACAATCGATGCCTTCAGTCCGTTTGATGAAGTTCACCACCAGATAGGTGAGCGGCGTCGCAGCAGCTTCGTAGAGGCACTTGGCGAGCCACTGGGTCGCGACGATGGCCGCCAGGGCGGGGAGAGGTACGGTTCCGACAAAGGCCAGCGTGATGAAGACTGCCGAGTCCAAACCCTGCCCCACGATGGTTGACCCGATGGTTCGCATCCAGAGCCATCGCCCCCTGGTGGCGACTTTCAGCCTGGCCAGCACCATGGCGTTGGCAAACTCACCGACGAGGTAGGCCGCAAAGGAAGCGGCAAGGAGGCGCGGCGTGTACCCGAGAATCAGCTGATAGGCTTCCTGCCCCTTCCAGAAAGCCGCTGCCGGCAGCATCTGCCCGCACCAGATGGCGACGACCGCCAGGAGGTTGCATCCAAACCCGAGCCAGATTACCCGGCGCGCCCTGGCGTAACCGTAGACCTCGGTCAGGACATCACCTGCAATGTAGCTGACGGGGAAGATGATGATGGCTGCCGGAAACACCAGACCGAAAACCTCGATCAGCTTGACGGCCATGATGTTTGCCGTGATCAGCGAGGTCACGAAAACCGCGCAGATGATGATCAACCAGCCTGAATAGCCTTGTTCCAACCTTTTTTCGGGTTCCTGCATGATGTCCCCAAGCTCCAGGTCCGCATGGGTCGGCGGACGAATAGCTAATGGAATGAGGCCCGGTTTATATCATCTTCCAGTTCCCGGGTGACAGGAAAAAGAGCGATGGGCCGACTTTGCCCGGGACGACCAGCCGCCTCCCGCGGTCGGAATATCCCCTTGCATTCGCTCGAATGGTGCAGGTAGAATCAGCCGCCATCCTGGTCGTGATTTCAAGAAGGAGAGAACCATGCAGCTCACAACCGTCAGTATCGAGAAGCCGGAGACGATCAACTTCATTTTTGGCCAGACGCATTTTATCAAATCGGTCGAGGACCTTCATGAAGTTCTGGTTGCCGCCGTACCCGGCATCAAGTTCGGAATTGCCTTTTGTGAAGCCTCCGGCAAGTGCCTGGTGCGATGGTCCGGCACCGCTCCCGAGATGATCGAACTTGCCCGCAGGAACGCCTCCGCCATTGCTGCCGGCCACTCCTTCATCATCTTTCTGGGAGAGGGTTTCTACCCTGTGAATGTGCTGAACGCCATCAAGATGGTGCCGGAGGTATGCCACATCTTCTGCGCTACTGCCAACCCGACGGAAGTGATTGTGGCGGAGACCGACCAGGGGCGAGGGGTGCTCGGGGTGGTCGACGGTTCCCGACCCGTTGGCGTTGAGGGCGAAGAGGACATCCAGTGGCGCAAGAATCTGCTGCGCCAGATCGGCTACAAACTCTGACCGGCAAGCCCCTCGAGTCCGGTGCTATTGAATGACGGCAATGGTTCCAGTCACAAACGAGCACAAACCGCATGGGGACTGGCACAGAACGCCCTTGCGAGTGCCTCTGTACGAGGTGGATCTCGGGCAGGCGGTCTATCATGGGAATTACTTCCATCTCCTGGAACTCGGCCGGGAAGCCTTCCTGCGCGACCTTGGCTACCCCTATCGACACTTCATGGCGCAGCAGCTGCATCTGACCATTGTGGAAGCCTCGTGCTCCTACCGGCGCCCGCTCCTTTACGACGATTTGATTGAGGTTCATACCCACATTGACGGGTGGCGCAGCCGAAGCCTGACTTTCTCGCAGGTCATCACCCGCAATGAAGGAACAGGCGGGAGGGTGCTCTGCACCGAGGCGACGCTGAAAATGGTCTGTGTTCGCTTCACCGGGCAACCCACTCTGCTTCCAAGCGAGTTTGTGGATATCCTCAGGGATTCGTCAGGAGTCCCGCAAAGATAGTGTTTGCGTTGCCGGAATCAGCCGTCCGCCGTAACCGCGAACCATGAGAATTCAAAAGGACGAAAGGAGAAGTCAATGGCGACCCAGGACCGGTGCTGCAGCATTGTGCCGTACTTCAAGGTCCACCGCGGCAAACTGGAAGCCTTCAAGCAGCTCTGTGACAAGTTCGTGACGAAAAGCGCTGAGGAACCCGGCTGTCTTTACTATGGCTTCAGCTTTGCCGGCGATATGGCGCATTGCCGGGAGGGTTATGCGGATGCTGGGGCCGCTCTAGCCCACCTCGATAATGTGGGGGCGCTCCTGGAGGAAGCCCTGACCATGGCTGACCTGGTCCGGCTGGAAATCCACGGGCCCGAGCTCGAACTGGCTAAAATGCGCGACCCCCTGGCCGCCATGAAGCCTGACTTCTATGTTCTGGAGTGCGGTTTCCGGCGCTGACAGGCAAGCCCGGCTCGCATGCGGTCCCCGCTGCGGCAGACTCTGCCGGTTCTTTCTCAAATAGGTTTTCGCTGGGGAGGTTATCAGTTATAGTCGCAAATTATCGCCGGCTCCTGCCGGAAGATGAGTATGGAAATATCTGGAAAAAACCTTTCTTGGCGCAGGATGATACTCATGGATGGTGAGAAGAAGAGTGGCGGACTTGGTGCTGCCTGTGGTGGGGGATGGCAGGTGCGGTGCCACCAGTGCGGTGACGTTCTCCCCTTGTTGCACCCTCATATCGTGACTGAAAGGTACGACGAAGAAGAAAACATGATTTGCGAATACTGCTACGAACGTCGTCTGTCCGAAAGCTGAAGGATTGCTCAGTGGAAAAATAGGGCTGGATCACCTTCGAGCTGATCCGAGCCATCGCCGGAAGCTGCCAACACGCCGACTTCTCGACCGGCTGTCATTCCTGCTGTGTTTTCCTCCATAGTAAGAAAGTTGGTCACGCTATCTGCTGATTTGCCGCTAGCATTCCGTTCCAGTCCCGAGAAAGCTACATGACTCAAGCGATTCGCCATTTGGATACCAAAGCCAAAGCTGCATCTACCTTTGCACAGAAGACGTGGCAAATCATCCTCAGTGTCCACTTGATCGTCGACTACTTGCGAATGACGAACAGCTCTTTAGCTACAGCGCGGCATAAGTCGTCAACCGCTTGGGGCAGGTGTCTTGCTTTTCCCCTTGCCATTGCGCTTCATGTTCATTCAACGCAACGGAGAGCATCGGCACTAACGCGAGGATGGTAGGTTGCGTTGAGAGGAGCGAAACGCAACATGTGTAAGGTACCGAACTTTCGCCGCGCTAGTACTTCACATGGACAAAGTCGATATCGCCATCCATCGATCCTATCGACTCGGAGCAATTGGGACAAGTCTCGGTGGTGTGCAGAGCCTTGCCCTTATACCCGGGTAATTCTTCGTCCTTGAGCATGTGGTCTTGCAGATATTCGGCATAAGACACCGCCACCTTTTTGCTGCCCAGAAGAAAAAGAAAACGGTCTTTGGCCGGGTCCCATTCAATTCCCAAAGTAGCCCACGTTTGCGTTTCTATGGTGCCGAGTTCCCGGTAGTCAATGCTTTCGAGATCCGCGTCGGTAGCGCATGATGGGTTGAGACATCTCCAAATGGAGGCGACAACCCTGAGCGTGTTAGGCGGATCGCTGAAGTTTGAATTGCGGCGTATCCCGATATAGGCTTGGACATCGTTGGTTCGATCTCCCTCCAGCGCAGAACCTGCGTTGAAAAAGCTGCCATACAGGCGCAAACGCGTAGACGCAGCAGCTGTGTCGGCGGTACAGCCTTCAGCCTCATAGCTCCTGATACGCACTCTTGCCCGCATCCCTTTTATGGCGTCCGGATTCGTAAAACTCAGTCCCAATACTCCCTTGTTTGAGCCGGTGTCTGCCCCATACGTACGATTGAACAGGTGGAGTTTGCCCGACTCAATCCTCCGGACAACCTCCATGTGGCCGGTTGCCTCTTCGTAACCAAGCCACTTGTCTTGACTAATCCTTGCAGCGCTGAAGTTGTCATAAAGCGTCCACTGAGCTCGACACTCAGTTGAGGCCATTAGAATCACCAGAGCTACCAGACTGACCGCAAGAGAAATCCGTTTCATAATCTGCTCCTTCACCCGACGTTACCGATAGGACACCCCATTTGGTTGAGTTTCGATTCCTACGGGATCTTCTAAGGGAAGTCAAGAAAAGTTGCCGCTTTTTCAATTAGTTATTTCAGGCAAGCTTTGATGCCCTTTACCTCAACGACTACTTTGCCACGTCCCGCGCCCGCACCTCAACCGCGCTCAACACCGAAGAGGTGGACGGCTATTTTCTGTTGAATGCCAAGCTCACTAGTGATTTCACTATCCCGTACCGGCAGATGAGAGAGCAGCTGTTTATCGCCGGTGAAAACCTGACCAACGCCAGTTATCAACAGAGGTCCGGCTATCTGATGCCGGGGATCAATGGGATGGGCGGCTTCAAGCTGACTTTCTGAAATCCTGGACGAGGTTCGATCGATGTGCCGCCTTCCAGAAAATGGAGCCCTATGATTCGGTATTTCAGTTGGTCGCCTGGGATCGAGCGGCAGCCCGGGCCGACACCTACCTGGCCATGCTCGCCGGCCCGGCTGCAGAGATACTCGGTGGCCGTACGGCAGTGGTCCTGAAGCATCATCCTGATCAGCCGCATCTCTTCCAGGAAGATCTGCGCCCATTGGTGCCGACCACCATCCTCAGCCACGGGCTCGAGGAATGGCAGACCACGATCCTCACCAATGAGTTGCACCGGCATCTTGGCATCTATTCGATCCTCGGTGCCAAGATGGGGATCCGAGCGCGGGAACTGCTCTCTGCCTCGCTGGATGAACTGGCGGTGGAGAGTGCTGCTGGCCTGACGCCGCCTATGAGCTGACTCAATGACGGGTTGCAGGTGGCTACGGGAGCCAGCCTGGGAAGGGGTACCATCAGAGTGCCACCGACGAACTCGCCCGTGGCCGAGGCCGTTTTCACCAAAGGCACCCGCAAGCTGTGGCTGCGAGTGAAAGATCAGATCAGGGAGCGCATTCGCACCGATATCCAGCGGGCTATTCAGCAGCATGGCAATCTCACCCCCGGAATACTTCAAGGAGGTCCGAAGACTTTCCTTGCGCTACTGGGGGGAGATGAACCGCGGCGAGATCTTCGAGGCGCGCTTCGAATGAGGGAGTCCCGAAGGCCCCGCCGCCCAATCGTGATGCTTGTCCCGGGCATTCAGCAGAGCGACCGGCGGCCTCGTATCCAGGATGACTTGCCCTATCATTTTCCGTAACGTACCATATACTCAGGATTCGTTGAGAGAGCCTCGGGGACTGGCACAGACCCCGAGAGATCACACTTCGTTGGGGCCGCTCCCAGCCGCTCTCTCCGACGCTTTCTGGCTCATTGCATTCTTTTCAGATTGGAGTACAATACGTAGTGAATACGTATTTGGAGGCTGACCATGCAAAAGAAGCTCACAATCACAATGAACGAACAAGTCTATGAGGGACTGCACCGAGTGATCGGCCGCAGGAACATCAGCCAATTCATAGAATCTCTCGTGCGACCACACGTCTTGGGAAAGGGTTTGGAGACAGCGTACCGGGAAATGGCGCAAGATGAATCTCGTGAGTCTGAAGCCTTGGAGTGGGCCGAAGCAACCGTTGGAGATGTCAGTGATGAACCGAGGTGAGGTATGGTGGGTGAACTTTGATCCGTCGGTAGGTGGAGAGATCCAAAAGAAAAGACCGGCTGTTATCCTGAGCAACAACGCTTCCAACAAGTTCCTGAACAGAGTACAAGTCGTGCCTCTCACCCGCAATATCGACCGCCTTTATCCGAGTGAGGCGTACGTGGTGCTCAGTGGCAAGCAAACCAAAGCAATGGCAGATCAGCTCACCACAGTGAGCAAAACCCGTTTGATGGACATGGTTGGAACACTATCCAATGCTGACATGCGGAAAGTTGAACAAGCAATTAAGGTTCAGCTTGCCCTCAATCCATAGTCCCTTTGCCCCAACGAGGCTTTTGCAGCGGAGCGAAAAAGAACCGCGCCCGCTGAAAAGCAGCGTCATGTTTTTCCGGAGCTTCTCGGGTAGACGGAAGAGGGAAGATGTGAAGAAGTTTTTGATACTCCTCGTCCTGGGATTCGCACTTTATCACCTCTATGAAAGGAATCCAAACTTCTTTCCATCGTTCGCGGAGCAGAGCACCACTGAGCCTCGTGCCAGGAAAGTGACGTTTGATATGGACAATATGTGGGTAGAGCTCACCGACGGACGTCAGCTTGGTGTTCCCCTGGCCTACTTCCCCCGACTCCTCAATGCAACTCGAGCTCAAAGGGATGACTACGTCATCAGTGGGGGAGGCACCGGGCTCCATTGGGACGAACTGGACGAGGACATATCCGTCAGCGGTCTTCTGCTGGGCGTCGGTGACAGGACTCAACCTGCCAGGAAGGCATCGTAACTTCTTCCAGCCCTTCCCCGGCTGACAAAAGATTCAAGCAACCGGCGCGATCCGGTTGACGGCCTACGGGGTTGCAGGTTTCATGCGGCGGACTTTCTCGACGCTTTCGGCCACGTCCATGAGGGGCTGCCTGCGAACCCGATGGGGCAGGGCCAGTTCGGCGGCGCCGTCGATGTCTTCGCCGCTCACCTCCACCCGGCCGCGAAAGGCGGCCAGGGCCTTGGCGGCCTTCATCATGATGATATCGCCCCGATGGCCGTCCACGCCCACGTCCAGGCAGTAGTCGGCAATGGTGTAGAGCCTGTCGACCCCGATTTCCACCTTCGCGTACCGTGCCCGGGCGGCCTCGATCTGCGCCACCAGCGTTCGCGATTCCTCTTCCCAGCCCTGCCCGAAGCGGACGGGGTCTTCGTCGAAGGCCACTCGCCGCTGCATGACCTGGACGCGGGCGTCGCGGTCGGCAATGCCTTCCACGCGCACACACAAACCGAACCGGTCGAGCAGCTGCGGCCGCAACTCTCCTTCCTCGGGATTCATGGTACCCACCAGGACAAAGCGGGCCGGATGGGAAAAGGAAACCCCTTCCCGTTCGATGGTGTTCACCCCCATGGCCGCCGAATCGAGCAGCACGTCCACCACGTGGTCGTCGAGCAGATTCACTTCATCGACGTAGAGGATCCCCCGATGCACGGCGGCCAGCAGGCCCGGCTCCACCCGCTTTTCCCCCTTTTGGAGGGCATGTTCCAGGTCCAGGGTGCCCACCACCCGGTCTTCGGTGGCCCCGACGGGAAGTTCCACCACACTGATCCGGCGATCGACGGCTTCAACCCCTTCCTGAAGAAGCCGCCTCTCGCGGCACTCGGTACGGAAGCATTCCCGGCAAAGGACGGTATCGTCCTCGGGGGCCAGTTGAAAGGGGCAATCCTTGACCACCCTGATTTCCGGGAGGATTTCGGCCAGCGCGCGGACGGCCGTGGACTTGGCGGTCCCCTTTTCACCGCGAATCAGCACGCCCGACAGGGTCGGATTGACGAGGTTGAGAATGAGGGCGAGCTTCATCTCTTCCTGGCCTACAATGGCCACAAATGGGTAAACGGCGCGATCGTTCATCTGCGGGAATCTCCTTTGACCAGGTCGACCAGGGTATCGGCCTGCAAATCGTTGGTTCGAAAATAGCGGGCGTTGAGGGCCCCGGCGATGCCGGCGGCCAGCCCGAAGCGCACCAGCCCTTGATCTTCGGTGTCCACCACGATGAATTGAATCCGTTCGTCCCGGGCGAGCTTTTGCGCCAGCAGCAGGGCTTCATCGAGGGGTTTGCGGTCTCCCAGGGAAACATTCGAGCGGCCGTCGGTGAGGAGCAGCACAATGGGCCGCGAGGTCGGGTCGCGCACCAGCTGGCTCCTCAGCACCTCGCTGCTTTTCACCAGCGCCGCGGAAAGAGGCGTGCGCCCCCCGACGGGCAGTTCGGCCAGCAGCCGCGCAGCCATCTCGATGGAAGAGGTGGGCGGCAGATTCAGGCGTGCCTCCCCTTTGCAGAAAGAGATCATGGCCACCTTGTCCCGCTTCTGATAGGCATCGAGCAGGAGGGACATGATGGCCCCCTTGGTGGCGGCCATTCTCCCCCGGGCCCCCATGGAGCCGCTGGCATCCACTACGAAAAGCAGGAAGTTGCCGATGCGCCGCTCCCGGATTTTTTCCCGGATGTCCTCGGGGCGCAGCACTACGGCCAGCCGGTTTCCCGCCTTTCGGCGGAGCTGATGGGGGGAGGCGGCTCGAAGGGTGGCATCCAGGGCGACGTCCCTGGTTCCCCGCGGTTCCGTGCTGCGCACGTAGCGTCCCTGCCGGCCGCTGATGCGGGTGCGCGAGCGGCGCCCGGAACCGCGTCGAAAAGTGCGGTCTTTTAGGGTCGCCAGCCGTTTGACCTTGAAGGTGGCGCCTATCTCGAAGACCCGTTCCAGAACGTTTTGCGGCGAGGTTTCCGGGGGAGCGTCCGGGTCCCGCGGGGGTTCGGGGGCGTAGGACTCATCGGGTTTGCTTTCGGCCTGGGGCGGCTGCGGCGGAGGGTCCTCGCGGGAATCCTCCCCCTGGTTTTCCTCGGGCGGCTCCTGTTCGGGCGGGTCGGGCGGCTGCTCGTGCTCGTGATCGTGGTCATGGGAATGGTCGTGCTCCTCGGGTGGCGGTGGCGGGGGCGCGGCCTCCCGCCGGCGATGGCGGAGCGCCAGCGGGGCCACCCGAACGATATCCTCCAGTTCGACCTTGTTTCTTCCCTCGTAGCTCGCATGGGTGCGGGCCGCCTGTTCGATGACCAGATCCGCACGGTGTCCCGCCACCCGAGCTTCCTGGCACAATTCTCCGATGAAGCGGCGCAAATCGTCGGGCAGGAAGACTTCGCTCAGCCTTTGGCGCGCTTCCTCCACCTTGGCCGCAAGGACGCGGTTTTGCGCTTCGAACCGGTGGAGGAACCCAGCCGGGTCGCCGTCGAATTCCTCCCTCAGGGTCATCATGGCCACGCGCTGCTCCCGGTCCAGGACGGCTTCGACTTCCACGCACAGCCCGAAACGGTCGAGCAATTGCGGCCGCAGCTCCCCTTCTTCGGGATTCATGGTGCCCACCAGGACAAAACGGGCGGGATGCGAGAAGGAAATCCCTTCGCGTTCGAGGTGGTTTTCTCCCGAGGCGGCGGCATCAAGGATAGCGTCCACCAGGTGATCGTCCAGCAGGTTCACTTCATCCACATAGAGGATGCCCCGGTGAGCCCGCGCCAGGAGGCCGGGTTGCACCACGCGGCGGCCCGTCCGGATGGCCCGGTCGAAATCGATGCCGCCCGCGACCCGATCCTCGGTGGCGTTGAGAGGCAGGGTGACCACACGCACCTTGCGCCGGGTGCGATCTTTCGGACCGCCGCAGAGCAGGCACCGGCGGCAATGCCGGCTCTCTTCCTCGGGGCCGCATTCGAAGGGACAGCCGACAAACACGGTAATCTCAGGGAGCAGGGCGGCCAGTGCTCTCACGGCGGTGGATTTCGCCGTCCCTTTCTCACCCCGCACCAGGACTCCTCCGATGCGCGGATTGACGGCATTGAGGAGCAGGGCCAGTTTCATGTCCTCCTGGCCCAGGATGGCCGCAAATGGAAAAACCGGCGACAGACTGACTCTTTTCATCGATCAATTCTCATGAGGATTTCTCTTTCCTGTCGATCACAGATAGTTCCGGGCAAGGCTGTAAAACGGTCTGAGGGAGGAAGCATAATACAGACCATAGAAATAGAGCAAGTATAGGATCTTAACGGCCGTCACCGCCATGTTATACTCGTGAAGGTTCAAAAGCTTCATTTTCACGCGGAGACGCAGAGGACGCAGAGTCTTATGCCAAGGGCTTCTTCCGGGATCTCCCCGTGAGGCAAAAATGATAACTTCTTAAGCTAAACGAGTATAGTCAGCCCCAAGGCCAGCGCGACCGTCATCTCGGCCGGGTGCAGGCGGCGCCCTTTGCGAACCCGCCTGCTGGCGGCGGGGAGAAAAGCCGCGGCACTCCACGGAAAGGGCGAGAAAGCCCGATTTTCTCACCAGGTTAGCCAGATGCGGGTTGAGGATGGTCACGGCCGTCTGCACGGGATGGATAATTCCGTATTTGAGCGCCCGGAACCCCTTGATGCGCGCGGCCAGCAGGATGGGGATGAACCAAAACGCCGTCACCAGCATGAACGCCTGAGCGTAAGGGATCATTATCCGCAGCGTGCCCGCCAGCATATCCTGCGGCTCGGTGTTCCACACTACGAGCATCTGCCGGATCGGACCGGTCTCCTCCGAAAGGGGTCTGGAGCATTGTATCGATAACGGTCCAGTGCAGGCAAAGGTTGCCGACGGCAATATTCTCGAAAAAGGGATGGCCCTCGACCAGGCTGGATGATTCCTGGTTGACAAGCAGTACCATGTTGAACTATCAATACAACTGAAGGTACCTTCAATAAAGCCAGGAAGGCTTTGGTGGAGCTGATTTCCACTGGTCTTGCTGGCTTTTTTGTTGCTCGAAAACCACCTGGCCAGACAACCTGCAAGAGGCTTCGCTCAATCGTCTAACTCGACTGACTCGGCGTGTGGGGATTTCCCGTGAATGCGGCAGAGGCTTTAAGAGCCATTCGCTTTGATGAGCTGAGATACATTCAAGAACACGTGACCGTTGATTTTGACAGCCTCTTGCAGGTCCCACGCTCTTTTTGTCACGGAAGTGAGACGCACTTTGTCCGAGAGACCCTGGGTCGTTTTCGAATGCCCCCGGACAACTTCCCCGGCGGCTTCCTGGTTAAGACGGCTGGAGATGAAGTCTTTTTTCTCTATTTGCACCGATGGAAGCGGGGAAACAGCCTTGACGAATGCCGCTGGGTGCTCAGTTTCAGAATCCTGAGCGACCGGGAGCTAATGATCTCGGACGAGAAAGACAGGAAAATGTTGGTCAATATGGCCGTGAAGAGGGTAGTGGATTTCCATGGTCACCTGTGCCCGGAGTTGGTGATCGGCATGAAGGCGTGCGAGTATGCCCAGGAATTGCTCTTCCCGGAGGGTGAACCCAAAGGTCGGCTTTCGGTAGTTGCCGAGAATCGCTCCTCCGCGCTTGATGCGCTTCAAGTGCTTCTGGGGGTGACCGTCGGCAACGAGTGTCTCCAAATAGTGGATATCGGCAAGCACAACTACACTTTCATTTCCCGCGAACCAAGCAGATGTCTCTGTCTGCGACTGAAGCTCCAGCACTTCGGCGACGAACCCGAGTACACCGTCCTCCAAGAAAAGACCCGCTGCAATCGAATTACCCTGGATGAGGTAGTAGATTTCCAGACGCTTCTGGATGGTCGCGTGCACAAGCTGCTCACAGCTCATCCCCACGACCTTTTTGAAGTCCATCATGTTGGCGCCTTGCCCCAGAGCATGGAATACGCTCCAACCTACCTGCCCTGTTCAGGCTGCGGTGAGGGGGTACTGCTGGAACGACTCATTCCCTGCCAGGGAAAATCCTACTGCCTGCCATGTTTTCATTTACTGAAGGAATCCGGTAGCGGCCAAAACCTACACTGACAGAGCAGCTCGCCGAGTTGGGGGAGAGTGTTCTGCCGGTAAACCTTTCAGTCGAGATCCAGAGTACCCGTCCAAGAAAGGAGGAGTCGAGATGGTAAGGCAGGTTTCCGAAGGGGAGAGCCATCATCACCATCATGGGACATCCGATCATTGTCACGATCATCATAGCGGGCAGGTCAAGGGCTTGCCCCTCTCAGCAAGAGAAAGACTGATCATCCGGCTTGATCGCTCCATGCAACACAACAGCGAGCATGCCGATTTATATGGGGAAATGGCCGACGCCGCCGCCGCGGCGGGAGAAGAAGAGGCCGCCCGGCAGATCCGAGCGGCCATACCCTGCATAACCCGCCAGAATGAATATTTGAAAAAGGCTCTGGTGGTTTTGCAACCCCGGTGAAAGGGTTCGGCGGCCCGGCAAGCTTGTCTTGTGGCATCATCCCCAGGGGGAGATAGGGGGGGAACCGATCTTCCGTGGGAACGAGGAGACTATAAGATGTGTGAAGCAAATGCCTACTTGATTCGAGACGGACAGGAAGAACTGGTCATGAATGCGGTCGACATTCTGCGGCCGGAGGACGGGTGCATTTACCTGCAGGATGTCTTTGGAGAACAACGCTGGCTCAAGGCCCGCATCAAGGAAATGAATCTGGTTGAGCACCGTATTCTCTTTGAAGAGATTGTCGGTGCGACAGACTGAGGCGGCCGTGCGGGTGGCAGTGATCGACGGACAGGGGGCAGGCATCGGTTCGTCGATCATTCGGAGAATCCGGCAGCTCTGCGGAAACAACCTCGAGATCTGGGCTCTCGGCACCAATGACATTGCCACTTCCCAAATGATGAAGGCCGGTGCCAACCGGGGTGCTACCGGGGAGGGTGCCATCTGCAACTGTGCCGGTCAGGTGAACGTTATCCTTGGTTCTCTCTCAATTCTGATCAGCCACAGCATGATGGGCGAAATCACGCCCGCCATGGTGGTGGCCGTGGGGACCTCAGAGGCCGTCAAAATCCTCCTGCCTCTGGTCTCGGAGCCGGTAGCCGTAGTCGGCGCCATCGGCGCTCCGCTGCCCCATCTGGTGGAGCGGTTGGTGAGTGACTATCTCGTAGCCGTCCTGGAGGATGGCAGGTGCAGTCTGCCGGTACGGGGCTGAAGTTCTCGCCGGGAATCCTTGCCTTATCCCGGTGAATAAGGGCGGCCCGGCACCGGCCAAAGATGGCTGATGACAAACGTTGCCCTTGATCTCAGCGCAGTGAGCGGTGCCCACGTGCTGTGCCAACAGTGGACGTAGCTCACCTCACGAAAACGGCGTACTTGTTCCTGGACGATCACCAGGGAGGTATGAGCGTCCGGCGTCGTAGGACCGTTCTGCCGGGCAACTGAGTGGCGATTGAAAGCCCGGCCTCAAACCGTAGTGCGCAGCACCTCGAGCTGATGAATCGAAGCAAGACGGTAGGCGGTTTCGGGCAGAAGGCCTCTCCGGAAGAGATGCTCCTTTATGATGTGGACCGCCTTTCGTAAGACCTTGTGCATCATTGGCGACATGCCAAAACCTTCTGTAAGGTCCGGTTCCATCAACAAGAGCAGAAGATCGGCCGGCAGGAAGCCGCTCAGCCGCATCCCTGTCAGCGTTCGAGAAAGAAGGCTGATCGAAACGGAGTTCTCCCCAAGCCAGAAGGCATTATGCTCGAAAGTCGGCATATCCCAACAATGAATCATGCCGGCGCCTCCCCCCATGTCCAGCCCTCCCGCGATTACCGCGAAGTCCATCTCACACAGATAGGCTCCAGTATAATGCAGGTTCTCACCCACATAGGAGAGTTCGACTGCTTCTCCCAAGGGTTCCTGGCAGAGGACATCGATGAGATAGCAACCTATTCCCAGGTCCCCCTTGAAGATGTCGCCAAACCCCACAATCGATATATTGTTCACAGTATCTCCGGCGTTCGAACGATCAGTCTGCGGCAATCAGGAATTGGAATGAAGCGCAGAGGCATAGTCGGCGGCGGAGCTCGTCGGCCTACGAGCATCGCCGTGGCCGGGAGCTTGAACCCGCGCGCAGACAGTCGAAGACAACCAGGGAAAATCGGTCTGCAGGTGATTCCTGACGTAGTCGGCTACCGACTCTTCCAGACTGCGGAAATTCATTGGGCAACCCTCACTGCTGAGACGATCCATGTTCGCCTGGGTGAAATACTGGTAATGCTCGCGCAGTCGCTGCGGCATGGGGATGTACTCGATTAGTACGGGCAACCCCATGGCGGCGAAGAGCGCTTTGGCAAGGGAGTTCCAGGAGCGTGCCCAGCCCGTTCCCAGGTTGAAGAGGCCATTCACTTCGGGGTGGGTCAAGAGCCACCACATGACCTCGAGGCAGTCTTTCAGGTAGACGAAATCACGCCTTTGTTCGCCGTCGGCATAGTCTTGGCGGCATGATCGGAAAAGCGACACCTTCCCCCGTTCCCTGATTTGGTGGAAGGCTTTGAACACCACGCTCGCCATCTCCCCTTTGTGATATTCGTTCGGACCGAAAACATTGAAGAATTTGAGACCGACCATTTGGTTTAAAAGACCGGCGCGATCGGCATACCGGTCAAAGAGGTGCTTTGAATAGCCGTACACATTTATGGGCGTGAGTTGAGAAAGGTCCGTGTCATCGGCAAACCCGCCTTCTCCATTCCCATAGGTTGCCGCACTGCTCGCATAGAGGAAGCGAATGCCGCGAGCCGCCGCCCATTCGGCAAGGTTCCGGGTAAATTGGAAATTGTTGGCCATGAGGTAGTTGGCGTTCCGTTCGGTGGTGGCAGAACAGGCCCCCATGTGGATGACGGCATCAGGAGCAAAGGGCACCCTATTTGCCATGATTTGCTGGAGAAAGGTCCTTTTATGAACATAGTCTGTATATCGTAATTTTACGAGATTTCTCCACTTTTCTCCAGTTCCCAGAGAATCGACCACAAGAATGTCGTCAATGCCTTCCCGGTTCAATTTCCAGATGAAGCCACTGCCTATAAACCCGGCCCCGCCGATAACGATCACCCGTCTCATAACCAGGCCATACCCATTGCTCTAAGTGTTGACTCCTGTCGGGATGATGAGACCATCACTAGCCGGGCCGCCACGACTCGGACCGGCACAAAACAGGGTTTAGTTGCATGCTGCGGTGTTCAGTCCGACCGCTTGGCCAGTTCCTCGTTCCAACCGGGTTCCTCTTTTCCTTCAGCGTTCACCGATGGTGAGAAGATTGCTTTCATCGAGATATTGATACATCCGAGTGATGAATTCCGCCGTCGAATGAACCCGGATTGAGCGCAGGAAGGAGGTGATCATGCGGGTGAAGAATACCTCGAGAAGTCTCAACCAGAGCCCCTCACTGTGCAGTTCTTCAAGTTCGAAACGGTTCGGATACTTTTTCAGGAGTTTCATGTTGCTCCGGGAGGAGGCGGTGGTGCCACTGCTCGGTATGATTCTTACCCTCCACGTGAGAGGGTAGTGCCCGTCAAGGGTTTGGAAGAATTCATCCACGCGGTAGTGAGCGACTTTGAGATGGACCAGGGCGATGATACGGCCGTCGCTAAGGTCGATGCCCGTCATGAGAGCAATGGTTCCCAAACGCTTGCGTTCGCGGCCCTGGAACGATAAGGGGGGCAAGTCCGATTTGGGAGCCAACATGGCGACAATAGCGGTGGGCGGAGACGAAGTTCCGTCATCGGCCCGGTCTGCTGAGAGCTGCGGGAGGATGGGCAGGGCCGTGGACGCTTCCTCAAAAAGCTCAACTTCCTGGAAAACCGTCAGCACCGAAGCCATCCCTTCGCTCGCTTCCAGAGACTCCCTGTCGAAATAATGGGCAACATTATGGGGGATGTCAGAAGCCTCCTTGATGATCCTGCGGATGATGTATTTGGAGGCATGTTCCAGGCACCCATGGCCAGCGCAGAGCGCATGGCTTCTGACATGCGCAGTGAGCCGGCTGAGGGTCCATATCTCGCCCGGATAACCGTAGTTGCTCGGCTTGGAGCAGGCAAGCTGCATGACCCAGGCGCGTCCTTGAGGGGTCACCGATCGAGGACGTCCCGGGCGGACCAGATCTTGAATCGCGGTCTCGATGCCTCCCGACAATGCTTTGTCAATGCATAATTGAACGGTGGGACGGCTGATCCCCTCGCTGCGGGCGATGGCCTTGATGGCTTCCCCACGAGTGTATCGCAACAGCACCCGCGCACGAACGATGGTCGACCGCGAGCTGTTTCTCGCACACAGAATCCGTTCCAGCTTTCGAACTTGTTCTTCACTTAAGACGATAGCTTCACGTCTCCGAGTGACTTGCATACCGCGCTCTCCTGTAATGCTGGTGGTCGTCTGGTCCGGCAGGTCTGTCTCTGGTATTCTCACCGGCCAGACCAATAATTCTTCCGGGCTGGGGACGCCTATCCGGAGCCACAAAACAAAAAAAGGCCAGCATCGCGGCTGGCCTTCCTGACCAAACTCTCGGTCACAATACTTCACTGAATGGGTGGTTCAATAAGCCTTGTGACTCAATTCCTGCATGACAACCTGGCAATCGGGAGATCCTGACTCCCATTTTCACAGTATCTATAGATGACCTTTTGCCCCTCTGTCAAGTGAAAGAAAAACCGGCGAAAGCGGTCGGGGTACCATTTGGAGACCAGGCTTTGGCCTGACAAAAGGCATGGGATGTGATAAAGGTATTCTCTTTGCCAGCGAGTTTCATGGCCGGGATAATCCCAATGGAAAGAACTGACTATGCCAACTATCGAAGACGTTAAGCAGTATCTCCGGGAACGAGGCATCGAGGTGTGGGAGTTCGAGGAGGCGACGCCCACTTCGGAAACAGCGGCCAGGGCGGTCGGATGTTCGGTGGGCGAGATCGCCAAAACCATTCTTTTTATCATCGGGGGGACTCCGGTAGTGGTGGTGACCTCAGGGGATGTGCGCGTTAAAGGGTCGAAGCTCAAGCAGGCCGTGGGCTTTACCGGCAAGGCCCGGTTGCCCGAGGCTGAGGAGGTGGCTGCGCACACGGGTTATGCGCCCGGTGGCGTCTGCCCCTTCCTCCTGCCGGCGGGGCTCAAGGTGGTCGTCGATCGCTCCATGCGCCGCTTCCCGAAAGTCTATGCGGCAGCCGGGAATGAGCATTCGGCGGTGCCGATCACCGTCGACCAGCTGCTTGAGATTACGGGTGGCGCTGAGGTCGCCGTCTGCGAATGAAAGAAGACGATCTGGGATGGCTCGACCTGACCATCGCGGACAAGCTCCCGGGAAACGGCCGTTTCGGGTAAACCGGGGGGCGGCTGGTCTTTGACGGGGAAGCGTAGTAGAATCAAGCAACGCTTACCTGGAGGGAGATGATCCTGACTCATGAAAGCACGAACCGCTCTGTACTCGCTGATAGTTGCGGTGGGGATGCTGCTTCCGCATGCCGTCGTACCTGTATGGGGTGATCCGCCCCCGGAGACCGGCGCTGTTCCTGTGGAGCAGCCGCAGACAGCTCCGGCCGATATTGCCGTCCCCACACTGAAGACCATTGTGGAGTCACTCGCCGAATACAAACGCCAGGTCGACGAAAAGGAAAGAGAACTCGATCTGGTCAGGACGGAAGAGCAGAAGGCCAGGGTGCTGAGAGACCTGGCCGACCTGAACGCCCGCATGACCGCTCTTGCCCGGGACTTTGAGCGCATTGCCACCGGCGTCAATATCGACGTCTCCACCGCCAGGCCGCGGGAACGTTTTGACTGGCAGGAAGAGATCCAGGAGATCCTGGGGCCGCTCATCAAGGAATTGAAGGGTCTCACCGCCCGGCCTCGAGAAATCGAGCGGCTGCGTTCGGAAGCCGCCTATTTCGAAAACCAGATCACGGTGGCAAAGAATGCGGTTCAAAACCTCCAGAAGCTTCTGAGCGAGCTTGACGAACAGGATGAGGCGCTCCGGGGGCGGCTCCTGGAGGTGGAAAAAGGGTGGCGGCAGCGGGAACAGGCGGGGATGGGACAGCTGGCGGTGGTGAATTACCAGCTGACCGAAGAGCTCAAGAAACAGAAACCCTTCCTGGAATCCTTTCAGGACGTTATGCAGTCGTTTTTTAAGAGTCGGGGGAGGAACTTCGTCCTGGCGGTGCTCGCGGTGGGGCTGGTGGTGGTGCTCTGCCGCGCCATCTATCGCCTGGTATACCGCTTCAGCCCGCTCCATAAGGCTGATGAACGGACTTTCTCCACTCGCCTTTCGGACCTGATCTATTACCTGCTGACTTTTGTGGCGGCCAACGGGGCATTCCTGCTGGTACTCTACCTGGCGGGGGACTGGGTCCTGCTCAGCGTTGCCTTTCTGTTTCTCCTGGGGATCATCTGGACCGCCCGGCAGACCGTGCCGAAGTTCTGGAATGATGCCAAGTTTCTGTTGAATCTGGGGACGGTTCGAGAAGGGGAGCGCCTCCTCTACGGAGGAATTCCCTGGAAGGTTGAGGCCCTGAATTTTCATACCCAGTTGCTCAATCCCAATCTCAAAGGCGGATTGCTCAGGCTTCCCCTGAAGGATCTCATGAACCTCACCTCGCGCCCCTATGAACCCGAGGAACCCTGGTTCCCGTGCAAGGAAAAGGAGTGGGTTCTGCTTGCCGACGGGACCCTGGGCCGGGTCCAGGTACAAACCCCCGAAATGGTGACCCTGCTTCTGCCGGGAGGAGGCTGCAAGACCTATCCAACCGCCGCATTTCTCAAGCAGAACCCCACCAATCTCTCCGCCGGATTTCGACTGAACGTCTCTTTTCGCCTCGATCCGCGGCATCAGAAGGAGTCTTTGAGGGTGATTCCCGAGAAGCTGCAGGAGGTGCTCGAACGGGAGCTCGGCAAGGAAAGCTTTGCCAAAGACCTGCTGGGGGTGAGGGTGGAATTCACGGAAGCCCGTCGAGAATCGCTGGATTTTGTCATGCTGGTCGAGTTTGGCGGCAAGGCCGCCCGTCATTATGATCGACTCACCAGAATGCTGCCCCGGATTGCTCTTGAAGCCTGCAATGAACAGGGATGGGTGATTCCTTTTCCCCAGCTTACCTTTTATGATGGCGCTACCGGGGAAGGGGAAGACGAACCGACTGCCGGGGCTCCGACCAAAGAGCGTCGGCGGTGGAGCTTCTGGCGGGGATAAAAAGTGCGGGATACGCCTGCAGCTGAGGATGAATAGGCCGGTGAGCCCATGAAGATCAAATTCGGCATCATGTTCAAGCTTTTCCTATGGTACCTGGTGCTGGTCTCCATCTTCTACGGCACCATTCTCATTCTGTTTTTCCACATCCAGCAGATCATGACCATTTCGGAAAACGTGGCCAACCGGAACTACCGGATCTCTTCGGCTTCCAAGAAGATGATCGACAGCCTGCTCTGGATGGCCGAGAGTGAGAGCAAATATGATCTCTTGAAAAAAGAAGACTACAAGGAGTATTTTGTCGCCGCGCAGCGGGAATTTGAGGCCAACCTGACCAAGATCCTGCTGCTGGAGCCATCGGGTGGCGGTGACAACGAGCCATGGAAGCAGCTTTATCGGGACTATGTGGCACAGTTGCCGGATGCCGGGAAAGGGTCGGTGGAAGAGGATCCGGCCAAAACCCTCTGGATCCCGGAGACCGTCATCAATGACTGGATCAAGATCATCTCCAATGCCCGGGGCGAAAACGAGCAGCAGATCGAGGAACAAATGCTGGTGCTCAACGAGCGCGGCCGGATGGCGGTCCGGTTCGGTTTTGTGGGGCTGGGCTTTTCGATCCTGGTGGGATTGCTGGGAAGCGTCTTCCTGACTCATTCCATGAATCGGCCGTTGCGAGAGTTGCGCCGGGGCATCCGGGCCATCTCCGGCGGCGGCCTGACGGAGCCCATCCGCATCCAGTCGCGGGATGAATTCGGGGAACTGGCCGGAGCCTTTAACGAAATGGCGACCCTGCTGAAACAGGAAGAACAGATGCGCTCGGACTTCATTTCGATGTTGAGCCATGAGATCCGGACGCCGCTCACCTCGATCAGGGAGTCGGTGAACATGATTGCCGAGGAGCTGATGGGACCGATCAACGAGCGGCAGCGGCGGTTTCTGGAGATTGCGGGAGGAGAAATCGAACGGATTTCCGACCTCCTCAGTCACCTGATGCAGGTTTCCCGTCTCGAAGCAGGAGCGCTCAAGATCGACCTGCGCCCTCTCGATCCCGCAGTTTTCACTGCCAATTGCATTTACCGGGTGGGTCCGGCCGCGGAAGCCAAAGGCATAACCATCGCGGCGCAGCTTCCCTCGCAGCTGCCTCTGATCATGGGCGATCCCGACAACCTGCAGCAGGTCCTCCTGAATCTCCTGGGAAACGCCATCAAATTTTCCCCGCCAAACACGGAGGTGGTTGTTGCCGTTACTTCCGCCAGCCGAACGGATGGGCTCGAACTGGAGTTTTCGGTGGCCGACGCCGGTCCGGGTATCCCCGAAGCGGAGCAGCCGCTGGTGTTCCACAAGTACTATCGGTCGGCCGGGGCACGGGATCAGGTTGATGGTGTGGGCCTGGGGCTGAGCATCTCGAAATACATCGTAGAAGCCCACGGGGGCATGATCTGGGTGAAGAGTCGGCTTGGCGAGGGCAGCACCTTCGGGTTCACGCTTCCCGCCCTGGCCAGGGTCGAAGAACCTCAAGACGACAGCGCCATGGGAGAGCATGAGGGTACCCTTGCCGCCCCTTCATTTCAGGGAAATCCAGGCAAGTCATAAAGGAATGCCTATGCACTGCTTCACACGGTCAGGGGGGCGCCAGCGCTTGTCCCTGATGATCGTCCTGTTTGCCGGAATCGGGATCTTCGGGTGCACCGTCCGGCAGCAACCCGAACCACCCAGGGTGGAGCCGCCGGAACAGGAAATCGAATTGTTGACCTGGCGGGAAGGTTTGCAGGCGTTCCGGGAGGGAGACTTCGACAAAGCCCTGGTGCTCTTCGAGATCATCAGCGAAAGTGCGCAACCCGAGGCGCTCAGTCGTAAGGCGTTGTTCGCCCTCGCGGCGACCCGGCTGGTGATGGCGCAGACTCCGGAGGAGTTCGGCCAGGCGCTGGCGACGTGGGAATGTTGGGACCAGCAATTGCCACACCCCATAGAGGATGAAGACCCACGCCTGCTGACCCCCTTCCTCCTGCGCCTGACGCCGCCGGGCGTACCTGAGAACCAGGTCCGGGAGCACCAGCCGCCGGTGAAGAAGATCAGCATCGGCAGCACTGCCGTGTGCCGCGATTTGCTCCAGGCCAAAGACCGGGAAATCGAGCGGATCAAGGCCCGGCTGGATGCCAAGGAGAAGGAAGCACGGCGGCTCAAGCATCAGATCGAAAGCCTGGAAGCCATTCATCTGAAGTACCAGGAACGCAAGCAGGGAGTCTCCTCGCCTTGAAAGAGCGGAGTTCGGAGCAGACGGCAACGCCGAAACAGGCTATCCTCATTGTGGATGATGATCCCCATATCCTGGCGGTCCTTGAAGCTCGCCTCGGCTCGGCGGGGTTCCGCGTGCATACCGCCGACAGCGGTCGGGAAGCGCTGGAAATCCTCCGAGCCCACCCCCTGGATCTCGTCGTCACCGATGTGCGCATGCCGGGAATGGGAGGGATGGACCTGTTCACCGAAGTCCGCACCCTGCGCCCCGACCTTCCGGTCATTTTTCTCACCGCCTACGGCACCATTGCCGATGCCGTGAAGGCGGTCAAAGCCGGCGTGGTGGACTACCTGACCAAACCCTTCGACGGCCGCGAACTGGTGGTCAAGGTGAAAGACCTGTTGCGCAGCCGCTCTCCGCAGGTGGCCCAGGAAGGTCTGCCGCCGCTGAACCAGGTCCTGACCGGCGGCAAAAGCGCGGCCATGAGGGAACTCTACGAACTGATCGAACGGATTGCCCCCAGTGATATCAACGTGCTCATCCTGGGGGAGAGTGGAGTGGGCAAGGAGCGGGTGGCGCGGCTGATCCACGAACGAGGCCCCCGGCGGCATCATCCGTTCGTGGTGGTGGATTGCGGCTCGACCCCCACCGGGCTCCTTGAAAGCGAGCTGTTCGGTCATGTGAAGGGGGCCTTTACGCACGCCATCCGCGATAAGAAAGGCCTCATCGAGGCCGCGGACCGCGGGACCCTGTTTCTGGACGAAATCGGCAATATCTCGGCTGAAATGCAGATGCGGCTGCTGCGCTTCCTCGAAGATCGCAAGATCCGCCGGATCGGCGATCTGCGTGAGATCCCGGTGGATTGCCGGGTGATTGCGGCAACCAATGTGGACTTGCCCGAAGAGGTCGAAGAAGGGAATTTCCGGGAAGACCTCTACTATCGTCTGCGTGTGGTCACCCTCAAGATCCCGCCCCTGCGTGACAGAAAAGAGGATATCCCGCTGTTGGCGCAGCATTTTGTCGAGACCTTCTGTGAGAGCCACAAGCTGCCGATGGCGAAACTGCCTTCCGATACCGTTAAATGGCTTGCCGACTACCCCTGGCCGGGGAATGTGAGAGAATTGAAGAATGCACTGGAAGGCGGGGTGGTCCTCTGCCGCGACGGGGTCCTGCGCGCCGGTGATCTCAACCTCCCGAGGCCTGCCGACATGAAGCCAAAGGCCCCGGCGGCCAGCGCCAGTGAAGGTTTTTCGCTGGATGAGAGCGAACGCCAGGCCATCATTCGAGCTCTGCAGCAGGCCGGCTGGGTCCAGAAGGATGCCGCGGAGCTGCTGGGGATCAGCCGTCGGGCCATCCATTATAAGATCAAGAAATACGGCATCGAGCTGGTCGGAAAGCGTTCCGCCACCGACGAGCCTCACGTGGACTGAGATGGAGCAGACCTGGCTGCCTGGAAAAATCAGGCCTGAGGTCTGAGGCGTGAGGCGTGAGGCGTCAGGAGGGAAGGGTGAGGAGGTGGGGCGAGGATGGTTGGCTGGCTAACCTGGAATGACCCGGAGCTGCTGGAAAAGGGTCTGCTCGCCCTTGGCTTTTTGGCTCAGGGGATGTTTTCCGCCCGCTTTCTGGTCCAATGGATTGCCAGCGAACGGGCGGGGCGGAGTGTCGTGCCTCTTTCGTTCTGGATCTTCAGCGTCATTGGGGGGGCGCTTCTGCTGGTCTATGCGATCTTCCGCAAAGACCCCGTTTTCATCGTCGGCCAGGCCGCCGGGCTCGTCATCTACCTCAGAAACCTGATCCTCATTTACAGGGAAAGGTGGCACCCCGCTACCCTTGGCCATCCCGATCCACCGTCACCGCCGCCCGGGCAGTGAAGACCTGTTAAGACCATCCCGATTGAAGTTGGACGGCATGCTGCAGCTACCCTCTGCCAAGGTGCCTCCAAAATGCGGTCTTGCCCCCTCTAAAATACCCAAATACCCCCATTTACCGGTTCGCAGACGGTTGGATAATGGCAGCGTTACCACTTTCCACCGGCTGACGATCGTGTTTTCTGAATTCTTGATGAGAGACCCTCTAGGCGCAACCCTAAACTAAGGCAGCATTTCGCCTCTGGTGCCGGGCCCCCCGGCCGGAGCGGAAGGGCTGAACCTTATGGACTCTCCTGCTTTCGTTGTGCCCCCTTGGGAGCATGACGGTTAAAGGGAACGGCTCAGGATGTTTTCGGTATTGGTTGTTGAAGAAAACGAATTCTTTCGAAAGTCCCTGGCAGGTGTGCTCAAGAACTCCATGCCCGCCATCGCCATCGAGGAGACCGGCGACGGTGATGAGGCCATTGCGAAGATTGATCTGAGGGTTCCCGATATTGTCCTGGTGGATCTCCGCCTCCGTGGCAAGAACGGCCTCGAACTGACGAAGGAAATAAAAGCGCGTTACCCTGAGACGAAGGTCGGCATCATCTCAAATTTTGACCAACCGGAATACCGGGCCTTCGCTTCTCAGTGTGGTGCGGATTTCTTTCTGGACAAGGCATCGTTATGCGGCAATCAGGTGATCATGCTCATTGAGGGGGTATTGTTCCACAAATTGTCGTCACGGTGAGGAGGACCCCTTCGCTCCCGCTGCTATTCCTCGCGCCGCAGGACCGTACGCACGGCATAAATCTTTTTGTTCTGGGATTCGAAATAGGTCCGCACCAGAATCTCACCGAACAGGCCAATGGCGAGGAACTGCACGCCGGCGAGCATGAGAACCGCTGCCAGCAGGGTTAAGGGACCGTGTTCGAGGAACAGGTGCACTCCCTCGAACAGCTTTCGATAGGCGAGAAAGAGGCCGATCGCGAACGACACTCCTGTGCAGATGAGGAAGAGCTTGCCAAAAAGGTGGAGCGGTCGAGTCATGTAGCGCAGGAGGAAGCCCACCGTTACCAGGTCGAACATCACCCGGAAGGTACGCGAGAGGCCGTAGTGAGATTTGCCCCGGTTGCGTCCCAGGTCCGAAATGGGGATTTCCGCAATTCGTGCCCCGTTCAAGGTGGAAAGGGCCGGAACGAAGCGGTGCAGTTCGCCGTAGAGATGCAGATCGGTGAGGATTTCCCGGCGGTAGGCCTTGAAGGTTGTTCCGAAGTCGTGCAGTGCCACTCCCGAGATTTTTGCCATGAGCCAGTTGGCAATGCGGGAGGGGAGGGTACGGGTGAGAAAGGCATCGGAACGTGAGGTTCGCCATCCGGAGACCAGATCAAACCCTTCCCTGAGCTTGCTGAGGAATTTGGGGATTTCTTCGGGATCGTGCTGGAGGTCACCATCCAGCGCGACGACCACCTCACCCCGCGCATGGTCGAAACCTGCCATCAACGCCCCCGTCTGGCCGTAATTGCGGCGCAAATGGACCACTACCACCCGCGGATCATCGGCATACAGGGCGTCGAGCAGCGTCGGCGTTTCATCGGTGCTGCCGTCATTGACCAACACCAGTTCCCAGGGCTCACCTACAGACTCCATCGTTCGGCGGGTTCGTTGATAAAGTTCAACAAGAGTCTCCTGCTCGTTATGCAGCGGAATCACCACGGAAATGCGGGGGGGGCCAGCGGGGGGAATACCTTCCTGGGTCATGGCGATGTCTGCGGTGGTCTTCACGCTGCCTCCGCTCGAAAACTGCTCAGGATGATGCCGTGGCGCTTGAGATGCTCTGGCATTTCCGGGGCCAGCAGGAGCACCTTCTCGACCACCCGCCGCTCCCGCAGGCGTGTTCCCGATCGTAACAGGTCCTCGTCGCAGGTGCCGGGATGCAGCATCCATTCGGTTATGCCGGGCGGGAGCCTGCTCATGAGTCCGATCATGGCGGCCTTGTTCCAGATGCCGGTGAGGCTCACACCGAAGAAATGATCGGGCACGCGGACCCCGGATCCTGCCAGCAGTCGCTGGTGGGTGCTTCGATAGTACCTTACCAGCCGTCCCTTCAGGTGCTGGGTGCAAAAGGTGCTGAAGTGCTCGCGATCGACCTGTAGCGCCGGCGGCAGGAAGGGGGTCTCATCGAATGGATTGCGCACCCAGGGAATGGCAAACTGCCGGGCGAGCTCGATCACCACCTCCAGCACCTCGGGGATGAGATGGACGTGTTTGTGACTATCCAGATGGGTTGGGCGCAGACCATGGTCAAATACTTTCGTGAGCTGGCAGGTCAGCTCCTGTCGGATGGCTGACCTGCTGACCCTGCCCCGGTGCACGGCCAGCAGGAGTTCCCAGGGGGTGGCGGGCAGGTGGCCGCCTTCCGCCGCCAGCCCGCCAATCTTCGAGGGAGATGCCAGGGGAGGCAGTTTGGTGAGCACCAGATGCACCCCTGCATCCAGTTCCGGGTTGGCCCTGACCATGGCTACGGCATCATCGAAGGCGGGGGCGTTGGCCATGAGCGTGGCACTGCGCAGGATGCCGGCAACGCTGCACTCCTGGATGGCCTGGTTGATCCCCCTCGCATATCCCAGGTCATCGGCATTGATGATCAGGATGCGGTTGCCGGTGACGTTACCCCGTTTCATGATCGGCACTTTCACAACCGGTTCACCAGCAGCTTATGTCCTCCGCTCTCGGCCAGGAGACGATACTGAAAACCGGGATTTCTGGCCAGAAATGATTCCAGGTCATTGTTTCCAATGTAGAAAAACACCCGCTGCGGGGATTTCCACAACCTCCCAAAGGCATCATCGTCCAGAAAGATCGGAGGCACATCCGGGTAGGAAGACCCATGCCAGAGGTTGCCATCAAGGCCGTTGAGGACCGAAAGCTGCAGCCCGGTGTAGAAGTTGATGGTTGAACTGAGTTCATAAATCCCGTTCACGACGATGCGATCGCCCGGTTGATGGTTCAGTTCGATCACCCGGGCAATGCTCTTGGAAGTGAGAATCGGCTCGAACGTCAACATCGCCGCGCGATAGCAGAAGAGCACGCCGACCATCATGAGCGCGAAAACGAGCGCTGTGAGGTTCCATCGCTTTCGCCAGCCGGTCAGCAGGGCCGCCAGGGGGCCAAGGATCAGCAAGGCCGCGGTCTGATGGATGATGGTGGTAAGATGCCCGAAGGTTGCCGGAGTCATCTCCTGCAGTCGCCCGAAAGTAATGAGGTACCGGTCGGGGTTGGGAACCATGGTTTGGCTCAAATCGGCAGCCTCGGTCGTTGCGCTGCCAAGCCATGCCAGAGCGACCAGGCCGATGGCGGCAATGAGGCAGCATCCCGCAAACACTGCCAGGCCGATAACAGCGCGACGATGGTCGCCGGTCCCTTCCGGGGATTCAAGCCGGGCGAGCACCTGCCCCAACAGCAGGGCCAGGGCGGGGAGCACGGGAAAGGTGTAATACTCCTGGGTGGTGGAAAAGGAAAAGAAAATCATAATGAGCAGCACCCAGGTATAAAGAAAGACATTGAGCTGAGCGGCCTGGGTTGGCGGTCGGAGGGATCTTGGCAGGTGGCGCGCCAATCCCCCCAGAAATGCCGTCCAGGGGAAAACCCATACCAGAAGCAGCACCCAGAAGAGCCAGAGCGGCATGGTGGCGTGGTCTTTGGGGTAGCGTAGGTCAAGATAGCGCAGGAAATGCTCGTTGACAAAATAGAACCAGAAAAAGGTCTCGTTGGCAAAGCCGGCGGCCAGATGCCAGGGGGCTGCAATGATCAGGAAAACCACAAGCCCCGGGAGGATCTGCAGGCGTTTCAAGACCTCCCAGCGACCGCTCAGCAGGAGGTGGCAGAAAATAATGCTGCCGACAAAGATAATGCCGATCAATCCTTTAGTCAGAACGGCCAGCGCCACTGCCGCATAGATGCCCAGGCAGCGTAAATCCAGCCCCCCGATCCGCTTTCTTCCGGGGTCGGGCTCATACACCACCTGGAGGTACAGGTAAAAGGATGAGGCAATGAACAAGGTGAGGATGCCGTCGGGGTGGAGGATGCGGGTGAAGGCATAGGGGCCGACGCTGGTGAGGTAGACCAGGGCCGCGTAGAAGCCGGTCCGAGTCCCCCAGAAGCAGGTTCCCATGCGATAGAGCAATAACGCGAGAACCAGGTGCCCAAGGACCACCGGCAACCGAACCGTCCACTCGGCGAGCCCGAAAAGACTCACGGTGAGTGCTCCCAGCCAGTACATGAGCGGTGCTTTTTCGAGATAGCGGATCCCATTGTTGATGGTCAGCGTCACCCAGTCACCGCTCAGCACCATTTCCCGAATGGCTTCGGCATGGACCGCATCGCTGTCATCGAGCAACACCGGGCTCGAGATGGCGGTAACATAGATTGCCGCCCATAATGCCACCAGGAAAGCGAGGGGCAGCAATTCACGGCGCATCTGCATCAGGGAAACCCCTCGAGTGAACAAACTGGGAAATAAGGCATGATCGCAAGTTCTCCGAACTATAGCCATAAGACTCAACAAGCGGAACGAGAAGAGCTTCTACCAGAACCCGCCCGGCCTTGTCAATCAAGCTCCCCCCCTGGCTCAAGCGCTGCTGGCAGCATGGGGTGAGTCTCGCAAGCGGGTTTTTTCTGTGATGCTGAACTGTGAAGCATTATAGTGAAGTCGTAAGTGGTAATGAGCGTGGCGGTGAGGCGAGGGAGCGGCAACCTTGAGCGATTGGATGGTCGAGTCAAGGGTGGCTGGGTGAGGCGGAGGGAACCATGGGCAGGTTGACAGTGGATTGTCAGCAGGTGAACGCTTCCCTGTTGAGATGGTTTGAGACCGGGCAGCGCAACCTGCCATGGCGGCAACAATACCATCCCTACGAAATCTGGATATCCGAGATCATGCTGCAGCAGACTCAAGTGAAGACCATGCTCCCCTACTACGCGCGCTGGATGGGGCGCTTTCCCGACATCCCGGCCCTGGCCGGAGCACCGGAGGAAGAACTGCTCAAATATTGGGAGGGGCTGGGCTATTACGCCCGAGCCAGGAATATCCACAAAACAGCCCTGATTCTGGTAGAGGAGTTTGATTCCGTCTTTCCAATGAGATACGATATGTTGCGAGGGCTGCCAGGAATCGGCCCCTATACGGCCGGAGCCATCATGAGCATTGCTTTCAATGCCGATTGCCCGGTGGTGGACGGGAACGTGGCGCGCATTCTAACGCGGCTCTTCGATCTCCGGACGCCGCTCGGCGAGCGGATTACCCAGCAAACCCTCTGGAACCTTGCCGGGCGTCTCCTGCCGAAGGGGAGGGCGAGGAGCTTCAATCAGGCGCTCATGGATCTTGGCGCCCTGGTCTGCACGCCTCAAAAACCCGCCTGTGCCCAATGCCCGCTGCGGGAGGTCTGTCTGGGGCACCGGCGCGACGTGGCCGCCCAGCGACCGGTAAGGAGCAGGGTGAAAGCGCCGCAAGCCCTCCAGGTGGCCGTAGGGGTCCTGGTGGAAGGATGCCGGGTGTTCATTCAGAAACGCCCTCCGCATGGGCTCATGCCCCATCTCTGGGAATTTCCCGGAGGCAAGCTGTACCCGGGGGAAAGCCCGGAGGCTGCCCTGGTAAGGGAATTCCGGGAGGAACTGGAGGTCGGTGTCGTCCCTTTGCAGAAGGTGGCTATGATCCGGCACAGCTACACGTCGTTCAAGGTCATGTTGCACGCCTTTTCGTGTCGGCTTGAAGACCCGCTGCAGCAGCCGGTGTTGCACTCAGCGGTCGACGGCCGCTGGGCCACGTTGGCGGAGCTTGACCACTATCCCTTTCCAGCCGCCAGCCGAAAGCTGATCGCCATCCTTCGCGAACCCCCGGGATGGAGGGAACAAGGGAAAGCCCGGGAAGGGAAGGAGCAACATGCGTCCACAACTCTTTAAGTCCTTTCCCCTGGGGATTGTTCTGATGTTGCTGACGGCTTGTGCAGGACCGGGTCCCATCAAACCGGCGCGTCTGCCGGGACCGGCGGTAGGGCTGACGGTCGGGGAGATCGTGGCCACCCGGACCGGCCAGATCCTCTCGCAGGAAGCGCTCATGGGGCAACTGGCGGAGGTCAGCATCATTTACGTGGGCGAATCCCATCCGAACGCCGAAGACCATCGCGTCCAACTCCGGATCATGCAGAAACTCCGTTCCCGCAACTCCCCGCTGGTCCTCGCCATGGAGATGTTTCCGCGAGAGGTACAGACCCTGCTGGACGAGTTCACGCAGGGGCGGCTCGGAGAGGAAGAGTTCCTGAAGGAAGTGCGCTGGGATTACAACTGGGGTTATTCCTTTGCCCTCTACCGAGATCTTCTGGTCTATGCCCGAGACCAGGGGATGAGGATTGTCGGCCTCAATGCCCCCCGCGAGGTTGTCAGCAAGATCGCGCGCTCGGGGCTTGCCTCGCTCACGGCGGCGGAACGGGGTCGGGTGGCGCGGGATTTTCATGTGGACAACCCGAAACATGAGGCCTATGTCCGCCGGCAATATGACCAGCACCTCAAGGGCAGTATCGGCGATTTCACCACCTTTTTTGAAGCCCAACTGGCATGGGAAGAAACCATGGCCGAGACCCTTGCCCTGACTCTGGCCTCACTCCCGCCGGAAGGGCAGATCATCGTTGCCATCGGTAAGGGGCATCTCAGCGACCGGGTGGGTGTGCCCATGTTGACTTACCATCGGACTCCGGCCTCCTTTCGGACTGTTGTCCCACTGCCCGTTAACTATCCCATGAGCACTGCCGACCCGGATATCGCTGATTTCGTCTGGCTCACCAACCCCTCGGAGCAGCCCAGGCACCGGGCGCGCCTGGGGGTGAAGTTGGTACCGCTGGCGGCCGGCAAGGGCCTGGAGATTGTCGAAGTGCTGCCGGAAAGCCCGGCCGCCCAGGCCGGGGTCAAGAAGGGCGACATCCTCATCATGCTCGACGGCAACCCGGTGACCAGACTCGAAGAAGTCCGCCGGGCCTTCAGCGACGGGCTCACCCATGAACTGGTCCTGAAGCGCCACGGCAAAAAGGTTGCGGTTACCGTCACCCTGCCTCCTTGAAAAGCTGTTCGAGCACCTTCAAATTAAATCAGTTAATCATCGGGATATCGCAAAGCTTGCGCTCTTAGAGACGTCAGTTCAAGGGATACCATAGCGTTCAGCCTCCCCCCGGAATACCCAGCATTCCACTGAGCAGCACAAGGCTACCTGCGTACGTACTCGCTCCCTTATAGCTCCTGGATTCTGAAGATCGTCTCTGTGACCCTAAGGGCCGGTTGGAGAGGTTCCAGCCTGGAGGCCGATGTTTCCACGATTGAGTCGCAATCTCGGTTCAGGACGAGGGTAGATAATAGCCCAGACCGTCTTGCTTCCCTGGGTTAGGAGGCCTTCCGTAACCTGAACCTATCAGCTCAGGCAGGCTCTCCGGTGGCAGGAGATTTTCTTGGGTTATATTCTCATAAAGTGCCATGAAAAGCGGACAAACCCTTTGACAATAAATGGATGGCCGAAATACTCTGAGCGTGTTTTTCCTGGTTGAATTGGACGAGCAAGTCGTGGCTTGTGACGGAGAGGGGATATTCGACCATTGACCTAAAAAAATCGGCTGTTGCGAAGCATTCGCTGAGGCCATACGTAGACGGAGCGGGATGATGGAAGACCGATGGCTTTCCGTGGATGAGATTACGGAGCATCTCGGCATCAAGCGGGATACGGTCTACAAATGGCTTGGGGAAAGGCATTTGCCGGGACACAAGATTGGTCGGCTCTGGAAATTTGACAAACGGGAAGTCGACGAGTGGGTGAGAAGCGGCGGCGCGAACACCTCGTCACCGAAAGACGATACCTCTGAAGCAGGATAACGAGAATCACCATGGTCCGCCTCGAAGAACTAAAACGCGGTGCAGCCGTCAAGGGCATTCTGCCTGATGGGTTCATTACCGTCGTCGATGTAGCCTGGATCGGTTCCGTTGCCATTGAGCTCACCTACAAGGACAGCAAAGGGAAACTGGCCAATGAACTGATCTATCGGGACCGCGAGGGTGACCTCGAAATACTGGAATCCGGCAAACCCTGGAGCTTTGACGGCGACCCCGAGTTGTTCCGCCTGGTTTCCGAGGCTCACCGCATTCGACTGGCTTACCTCTTCGATCCACTTCTGGCCGTCCACATATCGCTCGTCGAGCCCCTGCCCCATCAGATTACCGCCGTTTACGAATCGATGCTTCCCCGCCAACCGCTCCGCTTCCTCCTCGCCGACGACCCTGGCGCCGGCAAGACCATCATGACCGGCTTGCTGATCAAGGAACTGATCGCGCGCGGCGACCTTCAGCGGTGCTTGATCGTCTGCCCCGGCAACCTTGTCGAACAGTGGCAGGACGAACTTTATCGGCGATTCCATCTGCCCTGCGAAATCTTGACAAACGATAAGTACGAGGCGGCGCGAACCGGCAACTGGTTCGCCGAAAATCCGCTTTGCATCTGCCGCCTCGACAAACTCAGCCGCAACGACGATGTCCAGGAAAAACTCAAGACCACCGACTGGGATGTGGTGGTCTGTGATGAAGCCCATAAGATGAGCGCTTCTTTTTGGGGTGGTGAAATACGCCGGACCAAACGCTATCAACTGGGGCAATTGCTTTCCACGCTGACAAGACATTTCCTCCTGCTGACGGCAACGCCGCACAACGGAAAGGAAGAAGATTTCCAGTTGTTCTTGGCCCTGCTCGACGGTGACCGTTTCGAGGGCAAATTCCGGGATGGCGTTCACTCGATTGATGCATCGGACCTGATGCGGCGTATGATCAAGGAAGACCTTCTAAAATTCGATGGGCGTCCTTTGTTCCCGGAGCGGAAGGCCTATACCGTTGAATACGAACTCTCCGTTGGCGAAGCGGACCTCTATCAGCGCGTAACCGAGTATGTACGGGATGAGTTCAACCGCGCCGAGCAACTCGCCAATGACGGACGTACGGGCACGGTCGGGTTCGCCCTCACTGTCCTGCAGCGCCGCCTCGCATCTTCGCCTGAGGCCATCTACCAGTCACTCCGGAGGCGCAGAGAACGCCTTGAAAAGAGGTGTCGCGAGGAGGAGCTGCTCAAACGGGGCGTAGAGGTTCGGATCGAATGGCAGAGGGACCTCCCTGCCCTTTCGGAAGACGACCTCGAGGACCTTGACGATGCACCTGATGGGGAGGTGGAAGACACTGAAGAGCGGGTTGTCGATCTGGCCTCGGCGGCCCAGACCATCACCGAACTGAAGGCGGAAATCGCGATCTTGAAGGAACTGGAGCACGCCGCCTTGCGCGTTCGCCAATCGCACACAGACCGCAAATGGGATGAGCTGTCCCGCATCCTTCAAAACCAGACCGAAATGTTCGATGCCCACGGCCATCGGCGCAAACTCATCATTTTCACCGAACACCGCGATACCCTCAATTACCTTCAGGATCGTATCGGGTCTCTGATTGGGAAGCCGGAAGCAGTGGTAACCATCCATGGGGGGATGGGAAGAGAAGAACGCAAGAAAGCCGAGACGATGTTCACGCAGGAGAAGGATACCGAGGTCTTGCTGGCCACGGACGCGGCCGGGGAGGGCATTAACCTGCAACGCGCCCACTTGATGGTCAATTACGATCTGCCGTGGAATCCCAATCGCCTCGAACAGCGCTTCGGCCGCATCCATCGAATCGGACAAACCGAGGTCTGCCACTGCTGGAACCTGGTCGCTTCCAAGACGAGAGAAGGCGATGTATACCGTCGCCTGCTGGAAAAGCTCGAGGAAGAACGCAAAGCCCTCGGCGGCAGAGTGTTCGATGTGCTCGGCAAACTGTTTTTTGATGAGAAACCCCTCCGCATGCTCCTGATGGAAGCCATCCGCTATGGAGACCGTCCGGAGGTGCGAGCCCAGCTCAATCAAATCGTTGACAGGGCGCTGGATCGAAACAGGCTCCGGAACCTGATTGAAGAGCATGCCCTTGCCCATGACTGCATGGATGCTTCGCGCGTTCAGCAGATCAGGGAACACATGGAGCGCGCCGAAGCGCGACGCTTGCAGCCCCATTTTGTCGCCGCCTTCTTCAACGAGGCTTTCAAGAGACTGGGCGGCACGGTTCGGGAAAGAGAGCCCAAACGATACGAGGTAACCCATGTCCCGGCCGTCATCCGCAACCGGGATCGCATCATCGGCGCGCGTGCCCCCGTGCTCACGAGATATGAGCGCATATCCTTCGAGAAGGATCTGATTCATGTTCCCGGCAAGCCAATGGCCGAGTTTATCTGCCCGGGGCATCCCCTGCTGGATGCATCGCTCGATCTGATCCTCGAACGGCACCGGGATCTGCTCAAACAGGGTGCGATTCTGATCGACGAGAGCGACCCGGGGGAAGAGGTGCGCGCCCTCGTCTGCCTCGAACACTCCATCCAGGATGCCCGGACCGACCGCAGCGGCAATCGGCGCTTAATCTCTCGTCAGCTTCAGTTCGCGGAGGTGACGGAGGCAGGCCAGGTTCGCGGCGCCGGATACGCTCCTTACCTTGATTACCGGCCTCCTACCGAATCGGAAAGCCGGCTTCTGCAACAGATGGATGAGCCTGGCTGGATAGCCAATGAAATCGAGTCGCGCGCCCTGGGATACGCCGTTCAACACCTGGTGCCGGCCCACCTGCAGGAAGTCAAATCGCGGAAGGAGGCATTGGTTGACAAGACCATGGCGGCCGTCAAGGAGCGCCTCACAACCGAGATCAATCATTGGGACCATCGTACCGAGCAGCTCAAACAACAGGAACTCTCGGGCAGGGCTAATGCAAGAATCAACTCCGCAAAGGCACGGCAACGGGCCGACGAACTGACCATGCGGCTTCAGAAGCGCATGGAAGATCTGCAGCAGGAGCGCCGCATTTCGCCGTTGCCCCCCAATGTCATTGGTGGAGCGATGGTTGTCCCGGCCGGTCTTCTCCACAAGCTTAACGGTTCAACCGGAGCACCTCCGCTGCAGGCCCGGGACACCCTGCGGGTCGAGATGATCGCCATGAGGGCCGTAATGGAGATGGAACAACAACTCGGATTCCATCCCCGCGATGTCGCAGCCGACAAATGCGGTTATGACATCGAGTCCCGGGACCCAAACGGTGACGGCCGCCTTCGCTTCATCGAGGTGAAAGGCCGGGTTCAGGATGCGGATACGATCACCGTCACCAAGAACGAGATCCTTACAGGATTGAATAAACCTGAACAGTTCATCCTCGCGGTCGTCGAGGTCGAGGGAGAGAAGGCAGCGAAGATAACGTACATCCGCAAGCCCTTCGGCCGCGAGCCCGATTTTGGCGTGACCAGCGTCAACTACAAATTGGCGGAGTTGCTCGCTAAGGGAGAGCCACCGCTTTGAGATCAATCAGAGGTCAAAAAAACCGTTACCCGGATGGTACGCGGGTCGGGGAGAGATTGGATGATGGCTGAGGACAAGAATCTATTTATTCATGGCAGCCGCTGGATTCGGGCGGATTTTCATTTGCACACCCGCCGGGATAAGGAGTTCAAGGATACAGGATCCGATCAGGATTTCGTGGCTCGCTATATCACCGCCCTCAAACAGGCTGACGTCCATGTTGGTGTCATCACGAACCACAACAAGTTCGATCGGGATGAGTTCAGGTCGCTCCGGAAGGCCGCTAAGAAGGAGAATATCTATCTCCTGCCTGGCATCGAACTTTCCGTGAAAGACGGTGCGAACGGCATTCATACTCTAATATTATTCAGCGACGAATGGATCGAGAACCAAGAACAGACCGACCATATCAACGGCTTTGTGAACGTCACGTTCGCTGGTCAGTCAAACTATGACAACAGCAATGCCCGCTCGAATCACGACCTTTTGGAGACAATCCGAGAGTTGGACAAATTCCACCGGGACTATCTGCTGATCTTCGCTCACGTTGAAACAGACAACGGGCTTTTTGGGGGACTGAGTGGGGGACGCATTCGGGAACTGGGACAGAGCGAGCTTTTTCGGCTGCGGACAGCAGCATTCCAGAAGGTGCGAACGCGAGACCTGAAACAGAAAGTGCAAAACTGGCTCGGAAGCTGGTACCCAGCGGAAGTCGAGGGTTCGGACCCCAAGAAGATGGATGAAATCGGGCGTGGCGAAACCACCTTTATGAAACTGGGCGCCTTCACGTTCGAGGCCGTCCAATTCGCTTTGAAACCCGACGCGGAACGTCTCTGCTCGGGGCGTGTTCCAAAACAGTCCCACTCATGGGTACGAGCCATTGGTTTCGAGGGTGGTATCCTTGATGGAAAACGTCTCGATTTTTCACCTGAAATGAACTGCCTTATCGGCATACGGGGAAGTGGTAAATCGGCTATTCTTGAGTGTCTGCGTTACGGGCTGGAACTTCCCATGCCGGGATCTTCCGAAGAAACAGACCTGAAGTATAAGCAGGAGCTTGTCAGGTTTTCCCTCAAAAGCGGAGGGAAGGTGGTCGTCGAAGCAGAGGATGGCCAAGGGCGGCTTTTTGAGGTCCGGCGTATCCTGAACGAGCGAATGGATATCTACCACAATGGCGACCTTCTGCCAGGCGTTAGCCTTCCACTGAAGAATCCCCTGTTTTTCGGGCAGAAAGAACTTGTCAAGCGCGGCGAGGGTTCTGAGGATGAACTTGTTGAGCGGCTAATCGGATCCAAACTCGATGCCGTCCGAAAGGAGATCTCCTCTCAACAACAGCGTGTTCTGGATGTTCTCGGGAGTATTGACAAACTCAAGGATCTCGATGCGCTCGAAGCTGAGTACCGGAATAAAAAGCGAGACACCGAGTTTCGCTTGAAGCTATTTCGGGAACATGGTGTCGAAGAACAGCTCAAGCGGCAGGTGCAGTTCAACGCCGATGTCACTCATTCCCGCCGCATCGTCGAAGCGGTAGAGGCCTTTGTACGTTCATTCGATACCTTTCTGAACGACCAGGAAGGCGAACTTGCTGCCCTACCGCGCCTTGAATCAAAGGAAAACGGCGATGTCATGAATGAAATCAATGCCCTTTTGGACAAAATTCGCAAGGTTCCCGAAAGAGTGAGGCAGATCCTGACCGAGGCTGGCCACGATTCGAGAGCGTTGCGGGAAAAGCTCGTTGAGCTCGAACGACGGCGGGAGGCGCTGAAAGAGGAGTTTGCAGCCATCGAACGCCGGTTGAGCGAACAGCTCCAACAGAATGGCGGCGTCAGTGTCCGCCCCGACGACTTTGTGAAGCTCAACGCAGAACTTCAGAAAGTGAATCTTGCCCTCTCCGAAACTGCGAAAGGCCGGAACAGAAGGAATGCCTTGCAGGCCGAACTGCTCAAGGAGCTGAAACGACTCAATGACCTTTGGCATCAGGAGTTCAGGGAAATAGAGAAGGAGATCAAAAAGCTGAACGAAAGCCAGACCGCTTTGCAGATTGTCCCTCTTTATAAGGGCAACCGAGCGCTCATGCTTGAAGAACTGAAAGGCCATTTTAAGGGCAGCCGGCTGAGGGAATCCACTCTGCAATCGGCTCTCGATGGACATGCAGACTTTATTTCCGTCTTCCAGGGCCTGGATGCCATCTGCAACGCTCTAGGTGATTCGGGGGATGCCTTCCGACGCTACTTCAATGAGGCCAAGGCTTTGCTTCTCACCTGGCAGGTACCGAACATTTATCGCATCATGTATCATGGCAAGGATCTGCGCGAGCATTCGCTCGGGCAACGAGCATCCGCCCTGATCCTATTCATTCTCAGCCAGAGGGATAATGACCTCATCGTGATCGACCAGCCGGAAGACGACTTGGACAACCAGACCATCTTCGAAGATGTGATCAAGCTGACTCGTTCCCTTAAGAAGGGCGTCCAGTTCATCTTCGCGACCCACAACGCAAACTTCCCGGTGTTGGGCGACGCCGAACAAGTGGGTGCATGTTCCTTCACGGCGGGATCAGGTTCGATCCAGATCGGCAGCATTGACGAACCCGGGATCCAGCAGTCGATCGTGTCCATCATGGAGGGCGGTCACGAGGCGTTTGCCCGTCGCAAGGAGATTTACCAGTTATGGAAGCAATAGAACTCATCGAGTTAATCTCTCGCGGCGAAGATAGTCGCACCCAATTCAAACGGAGCCAGGATGTCACCAATGCTAAATCGCTGGCTGGTGAGATCGTCGCCTTTGCCAACGGCAAGGGCGGAAAGATTCTAATCGGCGTTGACGACGACGGTGTAATCATCGGTTTGTCTCCTGACGACATACGAAGGATAAATCAGCTCATTGCCAATACGGCCACCAACTGCATCCGACCCCCGATCAATCCTGAAACGGAGAACATCTCAGTCGGCGACAGATTGGTTATGGTCGTCTCCATTCCCGAGGGCATCTCGAAACCATATGCGGACAGTGATGGTGTATTCTGGGTGAAATCCGCCTCGGACAAGCGTCGGGTAACGGCCCGCGAAGAAATCCAGCGCATATTTCAAGCAGTGGATTTGGTTCATGCCGATGGCGTTCCCGTTCAAGGAACCACGTTTGGTGATCTGGACATGGATCACCTTGGTGAATTCTTCACCAGAAGGTATGGTGAGAAGATTGATGAGGCCCTTGACAGGGCCGGCATCCCCGTTAGCCGGTTGTTGAACAATCTCGGATTGGCCCAGGAGTCGACGCTCAACCTCGCGGGTTTACTTCTGTTTGGCCGGGACCCGCAGCGCCATCGCCCTGCTTTTGTGGTCAAGGCCGTATCTTTCGTCGGGAACGACCCGGCGGGCGTAAAATACCGGGACAGTGAGGACATAGGCGGTTGTCTGAGAGACATGCATGCCCGCACCATGTCGTTTATCACTCGAAATCTTCACTGGATACAGGGTAGCAAAGACTTCAATACGGAAGGTGATTTGGAAATCCCGACTATCGCCATCGAAGAACTGGTGGTCAACATGTTCCTACACCGCGAGTATTTCATTTCAGCACCCTGGCGCGTCATGATCTTTGACAATCGCGTCGAGTTGATCAGCCCCGGCGCGTTGCCGAACAATCTGACCATTGAGAACATTCGTAATGGCGTGTCGGTCATCCGCAATCCCCTTATCGCTTCATTCGCAACCAAGGAATTGCCCTACCGAGGCATCGGCACCGGTATCCTCCGCGCCTTGGCCGTGGTGCCGGGATTGGCATTGGAATCGGATCTTGAGCGTAACTTGTTTACGGCCAGAATACCAAGGAAGACGGAAGAATGACGAGCAAATCAAGACCGCAGCCAAGCAGTCTGATCGAGATCTCCCGTCGCGAGGCTGATTTTCGCTTGACCAGCGCCAACTTCAATTTGGCGGAGTTGCTTGCCAAGCGGCAGCCACAGCGATGACGGATCCCAAGCGAATTGGAGTAGACAATGTCTGAGCCTCTGTTCGACAACCTTGAAATCCGGCAGTTCAGAGCGTTTGATTACATCAAGATAGACCAACTCGGACACATCAATCTCTTTCTTGGTAAGAACAACGTGGGCAAGTCGACCCTGCTTGAAGCGCTGTGGCTTTATGCGAACCTGGGTTCCCCCGAGGTGATGCGAGCCATCCTGGACGGCCGCGACGAGCCGGGCGAGGTGCGCCACGGAAACAAAGCAGAACCAACCGTTTGGAGCCTCTTCTACGGTCACCCGCTCCTGGAGCGGATCTCCTCTTCCATCCAGATTGGACGAATCGGCGCGCCCGACAGTGCGTTGACTCTTTCCATCACCTGGCTCCGTCGACCCAGTGAACTCTTCGGTGCCGGCGGTTATGGTGAGGGCTACGGTGGCCGCTATGGCGCAGATATCGGGCGAGATGAACTTGTTGAAGTCGATGGGCCAGGCGTTTCCGACGCAGAGGGGGCTGTACCGGCCCTGGTCGTGAAGCATGGCCCCATGAAGAGACGACTGCGTCTGGACGACGCCTTTGACGATCTCTGCCGCCGCTGGAATCTTCAGACCCGATCCAATCGGGACTTGGCCATACCATGCATCTTTGTCGGCCCCGGCGGACTGGAGGCATTGGAATTGGAGTCCCTCTGGAAGAAAGTTGCGTTGACCGATTCCAAGCTGGATGTGATTGAGGCCATGAGGATCATCGCTCCGGAAACCGAGGATTTCGCCCTTCTGCATCAACAGGCACGGGCATCCTCCATCAGGTTGAAACTCAAAGGCCAGGATGGTCCGGTCCCCATCAAGACGATGGGCGACGGCATGAATCGGCTCTTCGGCCTTGGGATGGCCCTGGCCTGCGCCAAAGACGGCATCCTCCTCGTCGACGAAATCGAAAACGGCATCCACTGGTCCGTGCTTCCCGAGGTGTGGAAGTTCATCGTCAAGGTGGCCAAGCGGCTTAACGTTCAGGTTTTCGCCACAACCCACAGCAACGATTGCCTCAGGGCTTTCCACTTCGGGACCAAAGGCGACCAGAGCATGGATGGAGTTGCCGTTCGGATTGAGAGGAAGAACGGCGAGTTCAGCGCCGAGATCTTCGATGAAAGCCGATTGGCGGTCATCGTCAAGGAGGCGATAGAAATCCGATGATGGTCAACCGGCTCATCTTCGAAGGCCCCGACGACAAGCATGTGGTCATGAACCTGCTGTTCAACCACGAACACGAGGGCGAGCCCCTCTGCAACCATTTCAATGAGAAGGTCAAGGAGGGCGTCGATCACTTGATTGACACCTTGAACGAGGAATTGGGGGCCACCGATTTGGGCCGCCTCGGTGTAATAATCGACGCCGACACCGATCTTGCCGGGCAATGGGCCAGGGTGACCAGGGTGCTTGACGGCTATGGCTGCAGGAACGTTCCGGCTGCACCCAGTGCCGATGGGACTATTGTGGACACAGCAGACGGCAAGAAGATCGGTATCTGGGTAATGCCGGACAACTGCAGTGTCGGGGCCCTGGAGGATTTCGTCGGAAGTTTGATTGCCGAAGGGGATGTTCTCTGGCCCAAGGCGCAAAGCGACGTCAACAGCATCCCGCTGGAGAGCAGGCGCTTCAAGGCCACCTATCTTTCCAAGGCCCATGTGCACACCTGGCTGGCCTGGCAAGAGGAACCCGGAACACGCATGGGCGAAACCTTCAAGAAGAGGTATCTCGACCCCAACCATCCGCAGGCCAACCTTTTTGTGGCCTGTATCAAGAGGCTGTTGGCATAGTACAGAAACGAGAAAGTATGATCAACCAACCCAAAAAGCTGATCGAGGTTGCGCTGCCGCTCGCTGCTATTAACGAGGGGTCAAAGCCTGAAACTGAAAACCCATTTTTGAAGGGGCATCCGCGGGCAGTCCACAACTGGTGGGCACGCACTCCACTTTCGGTATCTAGGGCTGTATTATTTGCCCAACTCATTGACGATCCTGGCGACGGTCTGCCACCGAAGGATGCGCGCAGGGTGAGGGAAATACTCCTCGACTTCGTTGCTAAACTGGCCACTTGGGAGGCGTCTACTAATAGGAAACTCATTGAAAAAGCTCGCGAGATGATCCGCGCCCAGTTCAAGAACGAAATACCAGAATTCTGGGACATGTTTGCTGGACGAGCCAGTATTCCGATTGAGGCCCAACGGTTGGGACTTAAAGTCACGAGCAGTGACCTCAATCCTGTGGCAGTCACGATTCAGCGGGCGCTTCTAGAGTTCCCACCCAAGTTCAAGAATCGGCCACCGGTCCACCCAGATAGCGGGCAGAGTAGAATCAAACCGAACCAATGGAAAGGGGTATCCGGCTTAATTGAAGATATCCGATGGTTCGGCGAATGGGTGAGACATCGGGCAACCATCAAGTTAGAGAAACTGTATCCCAAAGGACTAAAGGGGGAGCGGATCGTTGCCTGGATTTGGGCGCGGACAGTAGAATGCCCAAATCCAGCATGCAGAGCACACATGCCCCTTGTGCGTTCCTTCTCTCTGTCAACAAAGAAAGGCAAGCGTGCTTTCATCTCGCCGAATATTGATAAAGCTAAGAAGGAGATAGTTTGGGATGTGGAATTTGCTGATGGTCCAGTACCCAAAGGAACAGTCACGCGCACGGGTGCAACGTGTATTTTTTGCAATAGTTCGGTTGATCTTCAATATATACGTGATGAAGGCAAGGCGGGCCGTATTCTTTTTACCATGATGGCCGCTGTAGCTGAAGGCAACCGGGGTCCATTGTATCTTCCTCCTATGGCTCAGTATGTCCGTACCGCCGAGAAGGCTGTGCCATTGTGGACTCCGGACACTGAGTTGCCACCTCAAGCACTCGGCTTTCGAGTTCAACTCTATGGGATGACAAGACACTGTGATCTTTTCACACCTCGGCAGCTCACAGCACTTTCAACGCTCTGTGATGGTATCAGTGACGCACATGAAGAAGTGATGGAGTGTGCAAACGGAGATAGGGAATACGCGGATGCAGTTTGTTTCTATTTAGCATGTGCTTTGTCTCGGTTGACAGACTATCATAATAATCTGTGCACTTGGAATCCGACCAACGAGAATGTCGGTCATCTCTTTCAACGCCAAGCTATACCCATTGTTTGGGATTTTGTTGAAGCATGCCCGATATATGGCAAACTTTCGTATGCGGTGGCTGCTGATTGGGTAGCGAGTTCATTAGAAGCAGTACCAGTCGATTGTTTGCCTGCGAGGGTTATCCAGCTTGATGCACGGAAGATGCCTCCCCAGTTCTCGAAGCCACCTGTAATTTCCACCGATCCACCTTATTATGACAATATCGGGTACGCTGACTTATCTGATTTCTTCTACACCTGGTTGAGACGTGTTTTGAAGGATATTGATTTTAACACCTTTGCGACATTACTCTCACCGAAAGAGCCCGAACTTATCGCTTCACGATATCGGCATAATGGGTCCTATGAAGAGGCAGAACGGCATTTTCGCGAGGGCTTTGCCCTGGCTTTCGGGAATATGTACCGACTTTCCAATGTTGACGTCCCAATGACTGTCTATTACGCATTTAGACAACAGGAAAACGAGGAAGATGCTGATGACGATGCTCAACGATCCTCAACCGGCTGGGAGACTATGTTAGAGGGACTCGTTAATGCTGGGTTCCAGATTACTGGAACATGGCCGGTTCGTACAACTAAGAAGGCAAGAAGTGTAGCTCGAAAAACCAATGCTCTTGCATCAGCCGTCGTGTTAGTTGCTCGCCAGCGCCCAGTACAAGCTCCAGTGGCAACAAGAAAGGAGTTCTTATCAGCGTTAAGAAGAGAGCTGCCCCGTGCTTTTGAAGCACTTACTCAGGCCAGCATCGCTCCTGTGGATCTCGCACAGGCGGCCATTGGACCAGGCATGGCCATCTTTTCTCGCTTCGGTAAAGTGATCGAAGCGGGTGGATCTCCAATGTCCGTCCGAACCGCACTGCAGATGATCAATCAAGAGTTGGATGCCCACCTGGCGGCGCAAGAGGCCGAATTGGACCGAGACACAAGCTGGGCAGTGGCATGGTTTGAACAACATGGTATGAATGAGGGCGAGGCCGGGATCGCCGAGACACTTTCTCGGGCGAAAAATACGGCGATCAACCGTCTTGTCAAAGCAGAGATCATTATAACACGTTCAGGGAGAGTTCGTTTGACTCCTCGAGACGAGATGCCGCAGGACCGAAGCCCCGGGACTAGTACAGTGCTGACCGCATGGAAGGTTGTGCAACAATTAATTCGCACCCTGGACCAGCACGGCGAAAGCGCTGCGGCAATACTTATAAAACAACTCGGTGGATTCGGAGATACAGCCAGGGATCTCGCTTATCGCTTGTTTAGTATTTGTGAAAGAAAAGGCTGGTCTAGCGAAGCATTGGCCTACAACAGCCTGGTGCAGGCATGGCCGGAACTGACCAGGCTGGCGCAAGCCGGGCCGCGAGCTGGACAATTGGAAATGTTTTGACGAGGTGATGCATGCAAATCGAAAGCGTTGAGATCCGTAATTACCGGTTGTTCCGCCTGGCGGAGTTAAAGGATTTGCCGCGCCTCACCATTGTGGTCGGAGCCAATGGCTCCGGGAAATCAACTCTTTTCGATGTGTTCAGCTTTCTCAAGGAGTCTTTGGCTCAGAGCGTGGCGTCAGCGGTGGCTCGAAGAGGCGGGTTCCGGGAATTGGTCAGTCGGGGTGAAAAAGGGCCGATCGCGGTCACGGTAAAGTTTCGCGAAAGCGGCGGCCGGCTTGCAACGTATCAACTTGAAATTGGCGAGGATGGGGGGCGGCCTGCCGTTGTCCGGGAGATCCTGAAGTTTAGGCGGGGGCAATATGGCCAGCCATGGCATTTCGTGGATTTCTCAAGGGGAAAAGGCACGGCCATCACCAATGAAGCCGCCTATGGGCAGAAAGGCGTGGAAGCCGAGCGCAAGGAGTATGCCCTCGATGACCCCAGCGTGCTGGCCATCAAGGGTCTTGGCCAGTTCAAGGAGTTCCGGGTAGTTTCCGAATTCCGGAGCTTGATTGAGAACTGGCATATCTCCGATTTCCATATCAGCGAAGCCCGGCCGAGCGCGGAAGCCGGGTATGCGGAGCACCTTTCCACGCGCGGGGACAACATCGCCCAGGTGGCTCAGTATCTCTACGACAATCACCGTGATCGTTTTGAACAGGTACTCCAGGCCATGAAAGAACGCGTGCCGGGTGTGAGCGACGTTAAGGCCATACCTACGGAAGATGGACGGTTGGTGCTCCGATTCCAGGACGGCAGTTTCAAAGACCCCTTCATCGCCCGCTATGTTTCCGACGGTACCATCAAAATGTTCGCTTATCTGGTGTTGTTGTACGACCCGAAACCGCACCCCCTTTTGGCTATCGAGGAACCTGAGAATCAGCTATACCCGGAGCTCCTATACGAATTGGTCGAAGAATTCCGGGACTATGCCCGGCGCGGCGGGCAGGTCTTCGTTTCCACGCACTCCCCGGATTTTCTCAACGGGGCACGGCTGGAAGAGATCTATTGGCTCGTCAAGAAGGACGGTTTCGCCGAAGTAAGGCGTGCCTCCGAGAGCGAATTACTGCGCAACCTGACGGCCGAAGGCGATTTGCCCGGCGCGCTCTGGAAACAGGGGCTTTTTGAAGGAGCAGGTCTGAAATGAGCCGCGTCGTCTTTCTGCTGGAAGAACGATCCATGAAGACCTTTCTCGACGGGCTCCTGCCGCGGTTGATGCCCGAGATGCCGTTTATCTGCATCCCCCACGAAGGCAAGCAGGATTTGGAGAAAAGCATTCCCCGCAAGCTGCGAGCGTGGCGGGAACCGGGGGTTCGTTTCGTGGTGGTTCGGGACAACGATGGCGGTGACTGTTACGCTCTAAAAGAGAAGCTGGTGGCATTGTGTAAGGATGCGGGACGAGCGGATGCCCTGGTACGCATTGCCTGCCAGGAGCTTGAGGCCTGGTATTTTGGACAGCCGGCGGCCATGGCGGAAGCCTTTGGAAACGACCAGCTTGTTGACATCGGAAATAGGTCGCGTTACCGAGACCCAGACGCCATTCACCAACCTTCGAAAGAAATCGTTAAACTGATCCCCGAATTTCAGAAGATATCCGGCGCGCGGCGGATGGCCGCCCATCTCAGCCGCGACGGGAATCATTCACGCAGTTTCCAGATCATGATGGATGGTATCGAACGGCTATTGAAGGAGCAAGCATCAGGGAGCGGAAAGCAGGAGCGTTGATACTCCTGCTTCACGAGACGAGGAAAGCGATGGCGAAAAGCAATCACGGAAGAGTGGGGGAAGCGCTTGAACTGCTCAACAGGGGGCTGCGGCCGTTTGTGGAGCGGGAACTGCAAGCCGTCCACGGGGATCGGTGGCAAGAGATCGTCGCGCAATCCCTCCGTGAGGATCGCGGCGTGGTGAAGACAGGTCGGAAGGGCGAATTCAACTGGGACACCCACAATCTCCTCGCGGTCATGTGGGACCAGTGGAATGCCGTCTTCCGCAATACCCTTGGCCACACGGAACGCTCCCTGGTGAGCGAACTACGGGAAGTGCGCAACCGGTGGGCACACCAGGCGCCCTTCAGCAGTGACGACGCCTATCGCGCTCTTGACAGCATCGGGCGGCTGCTTACGGCCGTTTCGGCTCCCGAAGCCAAGGAGCTCGAAGAACAGAAAATGGCCCTCTTGCGCGTGCGCTTCGAGGAGCAGCGCCGGGGAGAGATGCGCAAACACGCGGTGGCCCCCACCGAAGGTAGCCCCCAGAGCGGACTCAAACCCTGGCGCGAGGTCGTCACCCCACACCGGGATGTGGCGAGCGGTAATTACCAGCAGGCTGAGTTCGCGGCCGATCTCTGGCAAGTTTACCTGCGTGAAGCGACATCCGAATACCAGCACCCCACCGAGTTCTTTCGTCGCACCTTCATCACCGAAGGCCTGCAAAAGCTCCTGAGCAGCGGCGTGCGCCGTATCGGGGGCAAGGGCGGCGATCCCGTCGTCGAGCTGCAGACGAACTTCGGCGGTGGCAAGACGCACAGTATGCTGGCGCTCTATCACCTGTTTTCCGGAACACCCGCATCAGAGTTGCCAGGCTCCGAGCAGGTATTGAAGGAAGCCGGTTGCGAGGTTGCCTCAAACGTCAATCGCGCCATTGTGGTCGGGACCAAGGTGTCTCCCGGAAATCCAACTAGAAAGGAAGACGACACCGTCATCCGCACCATGTGGGGAGAGATCGCCTGGCAGCTCGGAGGCAAAGCGGGCTATGAAATGGTCCACGCCGATGACGAAAACGCCACCAATCCCGGCGACAAGATGAAGGAGATGTTCAACAGGTTTTCACCCTGCCTCATTCTGATCGACGAGTGGGTGGCTTATGCCCGGCAGCTTCACGAGGGGAGCGTGTTGCCCGCCGGCACCTTCGATACGCAGTTCACCTTCGCCCAGGCGCTGAGCGAGGCGGCCAAGGCGGCCAGGAACACGCTGCTCGTGGTGAGCATCCCCGCTTCCGACAACGAAATCGGTGGCGAGTGGGGCCAGCGTGCGTTGTCGCGACTCAAGAACGCCATCGGCCGCGTGGAATCGAGCTGGCGTCCGGCCAGCCCGGACGAAGGGTTCGAGATCGTGCGCCGAAGGCTTTTCGAGCCCATGACGGAGAAACAGGCGTTTGTGGCGCGCGACGCCGTTGCCCGTGCTTTTGTCGACATGTACGGAACCCAGCACAGCGAGTTCCCTTCGGAATGCCGGGAAGCCGAGTACGAAAGGCGCATCAAGCAGGCCTACCCGATCCACCCGGAGCTCTTCGACCGGCTTTACAACGACTGGTCAACGCTTGACAAGTTCCAGCGCACACGCGGGGTGCTGCGCCTGATGGCGGCTGTCATCCATTCCCTGTGGGAACGGCAGGACGGCAACCTGCTGATCATGCCCGCTACCATCCCCATTGAAGATTCGGCGGTCCAGTTCGAGTTGACCCGCTACCTCGACGACCAATGGACGCCGGTCATCGCCAAGGACGTGGACGGGGAGCATTCCCTGCCGCTCAGACTCGACAGGGATGCGCCGAACCTCGGCCGTTACTCGGCCTGTCGCCGCGTGGCCCGGACGATCTATGTCGGCTCCGCCCCGACCCAGCGGGCCGCGAACCGGGGAATCGACGATCGGCAGGTAAAATTGGGGTGTGTGCAGCCCGGCGAAACCGTCGCAACTTTCGGCGATGCCATACGCCGGCTCACTGATAGGGCGACTTATCTGTATATCGACGGCAACCGCTATTGGTATTCGACCCAACCGACCGTCACGCGGCTGGCCGAGGATCGGGCAAGTCAGCTTCACGAGCACGACGTTTTAGACGAGATTGTTAGAAGGCTTCGGGATGAAGCCCGCAGCCGTGGCGATTTTCACCGAGTCCATGCCTGTCTTGGCGGCAGCGACATTCCCGACGAGCGCGAGGCACGCCTGGTTATCCTCGGGCCGGAGTATCCTCACACGAAAGGGCAGACCGACAGCGCGGCACGCATTGAAGCTCAAGGCGTTTTAGATCATCGGGGAAGCAGCCCCCGGTCTTACAGGAACAGTCTGGTGTTCCTGGCAGGCGATTCGACCCGCCTCAAGGACCTCCAAAGCGCTATTCGGCAGTATCTTGCCTGGAAATCCATCTGCGATGAGCGGGAACAGCTCAATTTGGACCCTTTCCAGTCAAAACAGGCGGACACTAAACGTAAGAACGCCGACGACACGGTCAACGCACGCATTCCCGAAGCGTATCAGTGGATGCTGGTGCCGAGCCAACCTGACCCCAGGGGTTCACCTGAATGGGCGGAGATTCGGCTGCAGGGGTCCGATTCACTCGCCCTGCGGGCCTCAAGGAAGCTCAAAGGCGAGGAAATGCTCCTTGTGCAGATGGGCGGGGTCCGGCTCCGGCTCGAACTCGACAAGATCCCGCTCTGGCGCGGCGATGATGTGCCGGTCAAACAACTGGCGGAAGACTTCGCCACGTACCTTTACCTGCCTCGCCTGCGCGATCCGGACGTGCTGATCGCGGCGATCCGTGAAGGTGCTTCGTTGCTCAACTGGCAGCTGGAGACATTCGCTTATGCGCAGTCAAGAGATGCTGACGGCCGCTACCTGGGTTTAGTCGCCGGTGTTGTCGCGGCGGTTCAGGCCGAGGGCGGCTCCTTGGTCGTGAAACCCGAGATGGCGGTCGAGCAACAGCGAAGGGACGCCGAGGCGGCCCGAGAGAGGGCAGGCGCTATCCAGACCGGAGGGCTTGGCTCGGAGCAGCTGGTTGGGGCGGTTCAAACGGCGGCCGGCGCGGATATCGGTAAACCTGTGCCGCCGGTTGCACCTGTCTATCGGCGGTTTCACGGGGCGGTGCAATTGGATTCACTCCGGGTTGGACGCGACGCCGGCCGCATTGCCGATGAGGTGATTCAGCATCTCACGAAACTTGTTGGTGCAGACGTCCAGATCACACTCGAGATTCAAGCACGCCTGCAACAGGGCGCATCGGAAAAGACGATCCGCGACGTAACCGAAAACTGCCGCACTCTCAGATTCGACTCCTTTGGATTTGAAGAGGAGTGAAGGCTGAGAGTGTGTCTAGGTGCTTGTCCGAGAATGAAAAACGTGGTTCCAGATTCCCACTGAAGTCTGAGTAGACTCTTCGCCATGGTCTCACATGAGCTCCGAATCGTCGTTCCGGCGTGCTTCTGACTGGAATCCAGCTTTCTCAAACACCCTGGACCCCGGCTGAAAACATGCCGGGGTGACGGCCGGGAGGACTTACCGGACATGGTCGAAAGGCTTAGTCGAGAGGCACTCGCGTAAGGACATAAGCTGCCTTCTCATCGTTTCTGGGCACACTGGGTGCAAACTAGTTCGATGTCCTTATCCCGCGTAACGGGGTGAATGCGGGTGATGGTTTGTCGGCAGCGTTCACAGACGAGGGGATCGAGTCGGCGGGTGAGCGGATTCCAGATTACGCGTAGTGCCCGCTCGCCTTTGCGGAAGCGCAAAGCCAGGGTGACTTGAGCGACATTGATCAGCAGCCGCAAGGCGGCGCAGGCGGTGACGGTCACCTCCACTCGGTATTTCTGCCTCAGGTCCTCCACTTTGCGTTCCGCTTCCGCCGGCAATGCACCGATCTTATCCACCCGGTCCTGCCGCTGTCCTTCCGTCAGATTCGGGTAAGACAGGCCGGCTTCCATCTCCGCTTTCAAGGCGCCATAGTATTCTCGGGTATTGGTGACATCGCGGTGGAGACGCCGCTGCATGCTGGTCAAGTAATCGGCCAGTTCCTTTGTGACTCTGGCCTTGGCACTCGCCATGCCACCGGCAACGGCCTGTTCGATCCTGACCGGGAAATGAGGCGGAACCCTGCCGGGAGCGAAGAACTGCGGCTGGAATTCCGACCAGACTTGGTCCAACCCGGCTATGACGGCCCCGCTGCCTTCATGAACCCCGACCTGTGCCAACCCTTCCTTGCGCTCGTCGCTCAGAGCCACATAGCGGCAAGTGAGCACCATATACGTGGTCCGTGCTTCGGCACGGGCGCCTACCCGCACCTGCCCGTCGGCAAAACTCAGATCTTTTTTCACGAGTTCTTCGAAGCCGGCCTTTTTCAAATAGGGGACTTCAATCTGGCCGTAGACAATCGGAACTTCGCCGGTAGCGAGGGCGATGAGCCGGTCCAGGGTGGGACTCCCATAGAGCAGAGGCGCATCGTCTCCCCCCAGTGGGACTTCTTCAGGCAATTCGACGGCGCGGGCAAGGTCCGGGGGCAGGACCGCCAGCAGACGGTCCGGCAGCCTCTCGATGAGGCCTCCCCGCTTTTCGATCAAGTCACCGGCAAAGGCCAGCAGTTCAGGGTCAGAGTTGTTCCTCATACCCCAAAATCCTCGCGGAACAGTTTTTCGTCGAGTTCCCGGCTCTTCTCGTAGTTGGATCGGGCGCGTTTGAGCTTTCCGGCCAGGGCGTCAAAGGCTTTCCGGCGATCCGGTTCCTCGGCATGCTGCACCCAGATGTCGTAAACCAGGTCGCTGAATTCCTCCTCTCCCTGAAGGCGTCCGAGGATCATGTCGATTTCTCCCACTACCAGTTCGAACATGTTGATCTTGCGATCCAGGACTTCGAGAATATGGTCCTCGAGGCTGCCGGCAGTGCAAAAATTGAAGACCTGCACCTCCCTGGTCTGGCCGATCCGGTGGAGGCGCCCGATGCGCTGTTCGATCGCCATCGGGTTCCACGGCAGGTCATAGTTGATCATTACATGACAGAACTGCAGGTTGAATCCTTCGCCTCCCATGCCGGTGGAAAGGAGGACCGGGCAGCCGTCCCGGAACCGGTCGATGACGCCCTGTTTCTGGGTCGGAGTGAGACCGCCCTGAAACACCACGTGAGGGATCTGGGCCGTTTGCAGGAGGCGCTGGAGATGCTCGAGGGTTGCCACGGTATTCACAAAGAGCGCCTTTTGATCGGGGGACGCTCTCAGAAGTTCCATGACCTTGCGGCTCTTGGCACTGGTCTGGATTTGCGCACCCAACCGAGTGAGGGCCGCAATCTGAGTTGCGATGCCGGGTTTGCCGTCAACGGAGGTCTTGTTGAGCGAGCGCATTGCTGCCAGATGTGACGAACCGGCCGTTTCCAGCAGACGGCGGAGAGTGAGACGGGGGATTGTGGAACGATCGGTTCTGGCCTGCTCCCGAACAAAGGCACCGATTGCCTGGTAGAATAAATGTTCGGCTTCGGTCGGCTCAACCCGGACCGTGAGCGCAAACCGGGGCGGCAGGTGCAATTGCGTGACCGAGCGCGTGTTTCGGACCATCACCTCTTTGAGGAGCTGGCGGAGCTGCTCGCGGTTGCGCGGGTCGGTGAGACTGCCGCGCGTCATGAATTCTTCCTTGAAGGCGCGCAAGGTCTTGAGATGGCCGGGCCGGAGAAGGGTCACCAGATTGAACAGTTCTTCCAGATTGTTTTGCACGGGGGTGGCCGTCAGCATCAGGAGGAAGCTCTTCTGCACACTGTTCACCAGCTTCCAGTTGAGGGTCGCGCGGTTCTTGAGGTGATGAGCTTCGTCAACGATCACCAGGTCGTAGGAGCGGGCGGTGACAGCCTCGACATGGCGTTTGAGTTTGGCGGTCTGAAGGGAGGCGAGCACCAGCGGTTCACCCCAGAACTGCTCGGGATCCTGGCGAAAAAGGGGATCATTGGTGGAGACTACGGGAATGGCGAATTTTTCCCGCAGTTCTTCCTGCCACTGATTCACCAGGGAACTGGGAGTGAGGATCAGGGCGGTTCGCACCAGTCCCCGCAGCATGTATTCCTTGAGGATGAGGCCGGCTTCGATGGTTTTGCCAAGGCCGACTTCGTCTGCCAGGATGGCCCGGCCGCGAAACGTCTTCATGACCTTGCGCGCGGTTTCCTCCTGGTACCAGAAGGACTGGACGTCACGCAGGGTGGGTAGGCAGAGAAGCTGGTCATAGGAGGTGCGGAATGAGAGCTTATAGGCCTTCAGCGTCAACTCGAGAGCGGCTGGGTCGGAGCGCCGATGTGCCTCCAAGGCTTTCATGAACGAGTCGGTCTCGAGTTTGAAGGCGATGCCAAGGGTCGGCAGGGGTTCCGACTGGACCCTGGGGAGGTTTCCGCCTCTAACTTCGGCGCTTTCACCGGCTGTGGTTGCCGCAGACAAAGCATGGGCGGGCGCGGAAGGTTTGGCGGCGGAGGGGGCCTGCCGCTCCGAAGGAGGTCCTGCCAGTGCCTGCTTGAAGGCTGCGTAGCGCTCTTCTGCCTGACAATACAGGAGGATTTCCTTGGCCCTTTTCTGCCGATACTTGGGAATCTTCCCGCTCAATGGCGAACCAGCATTCAAGACGGCCTGCGAGAGCTCCCGGGCCAGCTCGTAGTCCTTCCTTGAGTAGGCCATTTCCGCAAGGATCAAGGCGTTGTGGCGTGAGGTCAGTTCTCCGTATTCATGGCTCTGGCGAAAGAGGGTGTAGAAGGTCTCATCCTCCCGCAGGCTATGCGCGCAGTGAAGAGCCAGATTGCGCATATGGGTGTCGGTTGGCTGCAGTTTGAGTTTCTTGAGAGCCCAGGAGAGGGCCCCTTGGTAATCTTTGTCGCGGAAAGCGTTTTCAGCCTCCCACGTGTACTCTTCCGCCTTTTCATGGCGCAGTTGCCGTAACGCTTCCTGCCGTCGGGCTTTCTGCTTCTCTTCCCGCTTCTTTTTCTTCTTGAGCTGACGATCTACCGCCATGTGATACTCGTGCCACCAATGACCACAATTTCCCGACCGGAAAAATCCCTGCAGGTGACTGTTGCTTTCTCATACCACAACTCGGCACGGGTAGCCTAAAGCTAATTCCGACCCGGTCGGCAGGTTTCCCGGTGCTGCTATCCGGCATGAAAGGCGGGGAGAGGTAAGGTAATTCGTTAACTTTATGAGGACTTTCGACTAGAATGGCACTCGCTCTCAAGAAAGGAACCCGGCATGCGCTCGAACCGACCTTCAGCACCCATCATCTCGTGGATTCTCTATGATTTTGGAATGGCCTGGTTTTCCATGGTGGTCATCACGGCCTATTTCATCCTCTATTTTAAGGAGGTGGTGGTTGGGGGGGACCGCGGCTACGGGGACTTCCTGTGGGGGGTAACGGTTTCAGCGGCGATGCTGCTGGCCGTGTTGCTTTCGCCGCTGCTGGGGGCGCTCGCCGACCTCAAGCGGAACAAGAAGATCTTCTTCGTCACGGCGGCGAGCATTGCCATCCTGAGCACGGGATTGCTCTACTACACCGGTCCGGGTCAGGTGGTGCCGGCGATGCTGCTGGTGATCACCGGGTATGCGGGCTACACGGTGGCCATGACTTTCTACAATAGCTTTCTTCCCGAAGTCGCCACGTCGGGCGCGGTCGAGAAGGTGTCCGGCATCGGTTGGGGGATTGGGTACCTTGGAGGGCTTGCGGCCCTCGTCTGCATGGTTTTTCTGGTCCCGAACGTGGCGGAGGGAAAAGCGGTGATGCTGCTTGCCGGAACGGTGTATGGCCTTTTTGCGCTGCCGTCCTTTCTCATCCTCAAGGATTCACCCGGCAGGATCGGCGCCCAGGGCGGCTCAATCGCTGCCGGTTGTTCTCGTATCATCGCCACTTTCAAGGAAATCCGCGCGTATCGACGGGTCTTCTTGTTTCTCCTGGGATACTTCTTTGTCAGTGATGCCATGTCGACCGTGATTGTCTTCTTCTCATCCTATACCGTGCACACTCTGCATTTCACGGTCCGGGAAAACACGGTGCTCCTCATGCTCGTCCAGCTGTCGGCTGCAGCCGGGTCGGTCGCCACCGGCCTCCTCGCCCAGCGCATCGGCCCGCTCCAAACGGTGATCTGGACCGTCGTGGTGTGGATCGGGGCCCTTCTGGGCATCTTCGCCTCTTCCAGCCGCCAGGCCTTCTATGTGCTTTCGGTCAGCGCCGGGCTGGTACTGGGCGGAACCCAGGCCACGGCGCGAAGCTTCATTGCCCGCGAATCGCCGCCGGAAAAGCAGGGAGAGTTTTTCGGATTCATGACCTTTGGCTCAAAGGTTGCGGCAATTCTGGGACCGCTGCTCTACGGGGTTATCTCGAACCAGACGAACAATCCCCGCATAGCCATCCTTTCTCTGGAAGTGTTCTTCGTGGCCGGCCTTGCCGTCATGTTGACCATCCCCCGCAGTTGTGCAGAAAGTATCCCGGAATCAACCTAAACTTGACATAAGCTCCTTATCTTGCGATGCTTTATCGTGGTTGGAGGATGTTCCTGGTTCGCCCGGTCTTAATGCTTTCGGGTCATGAGCTGCCAGGACTTGCTGAAATGAGGCCAGGCTCTTCCCAGGCCACCTCTGAACTCGGCGCGACGCATTTTTCCGATTATTGCCGACAAGGTTGCGGAAGGGGGTGATAAGGCGGAACCAAGAAAGGAGGAAACCGCCTCTGACATCGCAGGAATGATACTCTTTCCCCGGAGAATAGGGAGGGGGTGGCGGCGGTCTCATTCGATTGCGAGACCGCCCAGCGCGAGAGGCGGGATGACGTGTCTTCTTCCGCCCGGAAAGGGCTCTCAGAAGGAGGTAATATGGCAGAACCGGAAACCAAGACACCACCGAAGGGGGAATCGGACTATGTGGTCATCGAAAGCGGCAGGACCACGCTTCGGGAGCTATACAAGAAAGAAGACTGGATGGCCGTCTGGATGGGGTTTCTGATCCTCATTGTCGGGCTGGCCATCTACCTGCCGCGACCACCGGAGAAAGCGGCCGAAATCCCCAAATACAATACCATTATGAAGGAAGAGGCCGCCAAGGCGCCCTTCAAAACGATCGAATGGCATAACGCCTCCTCGGCCAAACGTGGCATTCGCGCTCGGGACCAGGATTTCGGCAAGACCATTCAGAATTTTCTGGCTGCCCCCAGCGGCTGGAACACCAACCCGGTAGAGGCCCTCTACCGCAGCGAGGAAACCGCCAAGGCGATGGGCGCGCCCTTTAAAGAGGCGGCAGACAAAGCCAAGGCCGCCGCTGAAGCCGCGCTGGCAAGCGCCGAGACCGCTCAAGCGGCTGCTGCCGCCGCCGGTTTCAAGGACCCAACTCTCAACGCCGCCGCCGAGAAGGAGATCAGTGCCTGGCAGAAAGCCAAGGACGCCTCCTCCAAGGCGGACAGCAAGTTCAAAGTCAAACCTTATAACCGTATTCCCTATCTAATCGGCCTCTGTATCATCCTTGCGGTATTCTTCGGTATCGGCAAGGCCATTATGGGCACCTCCTTCGGGCAGTTCGTCGTCGCTTTCCCGTTCGTCTTCGCTCTCGCCATATTGGCCTACATGGCCGAGACCCAGGCCCTGATGAAATACTGGGGCTTCGGCTTTCCGCTGTGGGCCATCGTCTTCGGCCTGCTCATCAGCAACACGGTCGGCACGCCCAAATGGATGCAGCCCGCGGTCTGCACTGAGTACTACATCAAGACCGGTCTTGTTCTGCTCGGTGCCGAAATCCTGTTCAACAAGATCCTGGCCATTGGCAAACCGGGCATCTTTATCGCCTGGATCTGCACGCCGGTCACCCTGATCCTGACCTACTGGTTCGGCCAGAAGATCGTCAAGATGCCATCCAAGACGCTGAACATCACCATCTCGGCCGACATGTCGGTGTGCGGCGTCTCCGCGGCGATCGCGACGGCTGCGGCCTGCCGCGCCAAGAAAGAGGAGCTGACGCTGGCCATCGGCCTGTCCATGGTCTTTACCGCGATTTGCATGGTGGGCCAGCCGGCGTTCGCCAAGCTGGTGGGGATGCCCGAGATCCTGGCGGGGTCGTGGATGGGCAGTACCATCGATTCCACTGGGGCGGTGGCCGCGGCGGGTGCTTTTCTGGGGCAAAAGGCCCTCTACGTGGCGGCAACCATCAAGATGATCCAGAACGTGCTGATCGGGGTTGTGGCTTTCGCCGTGGCCGTGTACTGGTGTGCCCGGGTCGAATGCGTGCCCGGTCAGAGGGTGAGCTGGTGGGAGATCTGGTACCGCTTCCCCAAGTTCGTGATCGGCTTCATCGCCGCCTCCATCGTCTTTTCCATCATCGACCAGAGCGTGGGCAAGGATATGAGCTCGGTCATGATCGATCATGGGGTTCTCAGGGGCTTCACCCGCATTGCGCGTGAGTGGTTCTTTGCCCTCGCGTTCACCTGCATCGGCCTCGAGACCGATTTCAGAGAGTTCGGCCAGTATTTCAAGGGTGGCAAGCCCATTACCCTGTACGTTTTCGGGCAGAGCTTCCAGCTCTGTTTCACCCTGCTCGTTGGCTACATCATGTTCTACCTTATCTTCCCGGAAGTTACGGCCGGCATCTAACGGTATGATCCCAAAGTGCGCATCCGACAACCTATCCTTTGGCGGGGCTTCGGCCCCGCCCAAAGGCTTTGGCCCCTGGCTGAGGCTGATCATCGGCTTCGTGATGATCTGGGCGCTGATTTTTGGCGTTGGGTCGCTGGCTCAACTCCTGCCGGGTGCCAGGCACATGGCGCAGGTGATCGATGAGCGAGGCCTGAGAGCCACGGCCATTTATTACACGGACTTCGAGGAACCGGCCGAGGGATCGGAGCGCATCCGCGACAGCCTCGACTACATGCCGGGTGGCGGGAAGTAACCGCCGCTCCATTGCAGGTTCCACGGTGAGTCGACCATGACGGAGCTGGACAAGAAGAAGGAACTCATCCTGGCGTATGAACTGGAGTTTGCCAATGCGCTGGGAGCAGCCGTGTTTGAAAAGCCAAAGGTCAGTTTTTGGATGATTCTGGTTCCGCTGCTGTTCCTCTACTTCATCCATCGCATGCAGACCTATAAGAATGGTCGGATAAAGTTCAACGAAGACTTCATGGATACCCGGAGGCGAGCGCTGGAGTGTGCGGTCGAGACACTCAACGCGAGCGACCTTCTGGAGGCGAAGCCGGTGGTTTGCCAGGCGGGGCTTTCGGATAGACTGGAAAAACGCTATGCTGCTTGGCTTGAGGTCCTGGTCGACCATTATCGGGACCTGCTGGCAGCCGATGGCGACGATTTTGACACCCTGACGCGCAAGGCCTACCACACCCGCACCAACTACCTGCTGACCCTCAACCGCCTGAACACGGTGGAAAAGGAGTACTACGCAGCCCTCAAACCACAGCTGGATGGCACCGAGGGCACGGCCGATATCATCGCCATCATCGAGAAGGAATCGCAGCGGCTGCGGCGAGACTTGGCAGAACAGGTTTTTGGCTGAACGGCCGGAGCGTCTTTTTGCTCTTTGACGTAGGCACTGCTCTATTGGATTGGGCGAAAGGCCTATGAACACTCCGATTCAACTCTTGGACCTGGTGGCCCGTGATAAACTGGAAAGGATTCTTCACGTCTTTACCCAGGCAACGGGGGTGGCTTCGATCATTGCCAACGTGGAGGGCCATCCCCTCACGCGACCACATAATTTCACCCCCTTTTGTCTCGATTATTGCCGCTCGACGGAAAAGGGTCGCGGCAAATGCCACGAAAGTGACCGTCATGGTGGCCTGGAATCGGCACGGTCCCGAAAGACCTATATTTACACCTGCCTGAGCGGGGGACTCATTGATTGTGCCGCACCGGTGATCGTGGAGGGATATCACCTGGCGACCATTCTGGCGGGTCAGGTGTGCGAGGAACCCATTGCCGAGGAAGCGGCGCTCGAACGCGCCCGGGCCATCGGCATAACGGATCTCGACGGCTATCTGCAAGCGCTCGCCCGCGTCCCGCTCATGACCCGCGAACGGCTGCTGGCCGTGGTCAACCTCATGTCCGAAATCACCCAGACCATCAGCGAGCTGGCCCTGCAGAAGCACCTCCTGCACAAGCACTCTCAGCAGTATCTCAGCCGCTTGATCAACAGTGTTTCCGACTGTATTCTTTCGACTAACGCCGATGGTCGCATCACCATGGTCAATCAGGCCGGCATCATGATGTTCGGTCTTGAAAGGGAGCGGCTCCTCGGAGAGTCGATCGGTCTGCTGTTCATGGAAGATGATGCCGGTTCTCCCTGCTGCACGATCCCCGTGCTCCGGTCCGGTCTCAATCAGCGGGGCGAGCTGACAGCGATCTCCTCTGCAGGGCAAACGTTTCCGGTGCAGGTGTCGTTTTCTTCCATCGATGAACCCGGCCAGCACGAGGCCGGCCATGTCTGGGTCATCCGGGATATTTCGGAAGAGAAGCGGCTGGAGCGGATGAAGGAGGACCTGGTAGGGATGCTCACCCATGATCTGCGCAACCCGATTCTGTCCCTGCAGAAGGTCTTGCAGCTGACTATCAACGATACCCTCGGTCCTCTCAACCTCAAACAAAAGGATGTCATGGAGCTGGCACTGGCCACCTGCCATCAACTGGCCGGGATGGTCAATGATATTCTGGATATCTACCGCAATGAAAGCGGCCGGTTCGTCCTGCATCGGACGCCGGTCCAGCTGGATCGCATCATTCTCGACAGCTTCAGTCAGCTGGATCTGTTTGCCAAAGAGAAGCGAATCACCCTGGAATTCTCGCCTCGGTCGTTGCCTCTTGTGGTGTTGGCGGATGAAAAACGCCTGAGGCGGGTCCTGGTCAATTTGCTGGAGAATGCCATCAAGTACAGCCTGGAAGAGGGGCTTATCCGGGTCGAGGTGGATCGGATCGATGGAGAAGGGCCGGCGTGGGAGCCTTCCCAAGACCGAAGGCTGCGGCCCGACCGCTTTAGAATGGTTCGGGACAACCTGCTGTTGACCTTTACCGATCAAGGGATCGGGATCCCCTCTGAATACCAGCAAGCCATTTTCGACAAGTACTTCACCATCAAATCCGACCATGAAAGCCGGCGGGAAGGAGTGGGGCTGGGCCTGGCTTTCTGCAAACAGGTCGTGGAGGCGCATGGGGGGACCATCTGGGTGGAATCGCCCATTCAGAGCGACGGTTCCGGCCGCCCGCGCGGCTGCCGCTTTTACCTGACCCTGCCGGACAATCTGACAGGGTCGGCCGGATGAGGGTCGTGCTTACCGCTGCGCTTTCTCCAAAACGTTTGCTATTGTAGATCTGAATGCTTTGGTGACTGGAGAGCGCAACTCGGATGACTTGGCGGCAGGCTCCTCGGGGTTTTGGCGTCATGACGACGGAGGGCGAATCCGCCATCTCGGTTTGAGCCTGTTATTACAGAGGCTTATTAAATTATGAAGGTCTTTCTTGCCGACGATCATCCTTTATTCCGCATGGGCTTGCGGATCGCTCTGGAGCAGGAAGCCGACCTCGAACTCACCGGAGAAGCCAGCGACGGCTTCAGTGCGGTCGACAAGATCCGTGCGGATCCCCCGGATGTCGCCCTGATCGATGTGGATATGCCGGGGATGTCAGGGATTCGAGTGATCCGGGTGCTGCGCAAGGCCTATCCGACCATGAAGATCCTTGTCCTTTCCACCTACGATGACGAAACCTACATCTACGGGGCCATGCAGGCAGGGGCGGACGGCTATGTGCTCAAGTGCGTAGAGGTTGCCGAACTGGTGCGGATCATCAAGTCTTTCCGGGAAGGACAGCAGGTGGTCTCACCATACCTGGTGAACCTGTCGGTGGCTGCCGAAGCGGCTGAGGGTGCGAGTGAGGAGTTGCGAACCGAGGATGAACCAACGTTGACCCAAAGGGAGCAGGAGATCCTTCGGTTTCTCATCCAGGGGGAGAGCAACAAGGAAATCTCGCAGCATTTGTATGTCAGTGTGGAAACCGTGAAGAGCCACATCAAGAGCATCTACCACAAGCTTCAGGTGAAGAACCGGGTGGAAGCCGTAACCGTGTCCATGAAAAAGAACGTGCTCCCGTAGCCGGTTCTCTGCCGGCGCAAACCAGGTGCCTGCGAAGCGTCCTGCACCATCATTGGCTTGACCTTGCTTACCGTTTCAGCCCATATCACCCGAAAGAGGGAGATAATTTCCCTCTCTTGAGGGATTTCGGTTGCATTGCGTTTCTTTTATCCTAGAATGACTGAAGGGGTTATGATGCAGTGCGGTTTCCGCAGCCGATGATGAAAGCTGTCCCCCACAGCTCGGATTTTTGGGACATGCTCGTTACCCCTGTTTTTCTCCTCTCCCGGTAACCCCTTGCAGACCGACCAGCTACGGGAGCTTTCCCCGGCTGGGTGCAGACAGCCACAACCGGCAACGCTTCAATGGTGGGTGATGACCCTGGTGGCTCATTGCGGCATCGAGGTCTTTTGCTTTCAGCGGATTCACGTGAAACGGGCAAGTTGCGGTAACTCCCAGGTGCTCATGCCGGGCCGCAGGGATGCAGAGCAGCACGATTGCCTCTGTATCTCGGCTCGAGAACAGCACCGGTGAAATCACGGGAATCCGCGTGGAACCGTTTTTTGCGGTCTTTCGGACACCAAATTACAACAGGGGGAATGGGTATGAGTCGGATCCTGATTGCACCAAGTCGTTATGTTCAGGGGCAGGGCGCCATCCACGAGATCGGTCTGCATGCGGCAAGACTAGGCACGAAGGCCCTGGTTACGGGTGGCAAGCGAGCCCTCGCAGCCTGTGGGGAGGCGATCCAGGCCAGCCTCAAGGAAAAGAATCTCAGTTGTGTCCAGGAACTGTTCAATGGCGAATGCTGTGACAATGAAATCAATCGCCTGGTGGCCCTCGCCCGGAAAGAAGGAGCGGATTTCGTCATTGCCACCGGGGGCGGCAAGGTCATCGATACGGGCAAGGCAGCGGCTCATGCCATGAAAGTACCTGTAATCGTGGTGCCGACCATTGCCGCAACCGATGCTCCCTGTTCCGCCCTGTCGGTGGTCTACAGCGATGCCGGAGTGTTCGACCGTTACCTGGTCCTGCCTCACAACCCGAACTGTGTCCTGGTGGATACCAGCATCATTGCCAACTCGCCCGTCGAAACCCTTGTATCCGGGATGGGAGATGCGCTGGCCACTTTCTGGGAGGCGGACACCTGTGCCAAGAGCTGCAAGCCCAATGTCCTGACCGGTGGCTCTCCCCCGACGCGTTCCGCCATCGCTCTGGCCCGCCTCTGCTATGACACCCTGCTCGAATTCGGTCTGCAGGCCAAGCTGGCCGTGGAAAAGCATTGTGTGACCCCGGCGGTGGACGCGGTGGTCGAGGCCAACACCCTGCTTAGCGGACTTGGGTTTGAGAGCGGCGGTCTGGCGGGCGCCCACTCAGTGCACAACGGCTTTACCGTGCTGGAAAGCTCCCACCACAAACTCCACGGTCAGAAGGTGGCCTTCGGGACCCTGACCCAGTTGGTCATGGAAGGGCGCTCGTCCGATGAAGTTTACGAGGTGCTGGATTTCTGCCTCTCTGTCGGGCTGCCGGTCAGCCTGGACGATCTGGGGATCCGCAACCCCACGCGGGAAGAGATTCGCAGGGTGGCCGAGGCTACGACCGCTCCGGGAGAAACCATTCACGCTACCTGGTTCGATGTGAATGCCGACATGGTCGAGGCCGCCATCTGGACCGCGGATGCGCTGGCCAGGGACTATAAAGAAGGAGCCTGATCATGGCGCTGTTACCTGTTTCCATCAGCATCGGAGTGCTGTGTGGCATCTGGTTTCATCTCACCGTCATGGTTCCCTGGCTGGTAGCCTGGGTGGGCTATGCGGCCTGGGCGAGCTTTTATTATGCCGGCGGCAACCAGGAAGCACTCGGCAAGTCCATCGCCGCCAATGTGGCCGGGATGGTCCAGGGGGCACTCTTCTTCTGGCTGTGGGTGACCTTCGGTGGTGGGAATATGATCCTGCTGTCGGTGTGGATTGGGCTTTTCTGCTTCGTTATGACCATCGAGGGTAATATTCCGTTGCTTTCCGCGATTCCGGGGCAGTTTGTGGGGGCTGCCGTGTTCTTCGGAAATCTCGGAGGACACAAAGGAGATATTGTCGCCACCCTGGTGAATACTTTCGTGTGCATGCTGATCGGCAATTTGGCGGGCATTCTCTCTGCAAGGCTGCCCGACCTGTTCAAGAAGAAAGAGGCTGCGGCTTGAGGTCATATCTAAGAGGGGGAATCGTGGTGAGCAGTAAGCGGCGCCCCACGATTCCCGGGATCGTGATGTCTTTTCGATTGGGAGGATGGAAAATGGTGAAAGAAGCGTTGGGCCTGATTGAGACCAAGGGGTTGGTTGCCATGATCGAAGCATCGGATGCCATGGTGAAAGCCGCCAATGTGCAACTGGTCGGTTACGTGAAGATCGGTGCCGGGCTGGTGACGACCATGGTTAGAGGCGACGTGGGGGCGGTGAAGGCCGCTACCGATGCCGGGGCGGCCGCGGCCCAAAAGGTGGGCGAAGTCGTTTCCGTGCATGTCATCCCCAGACCGCACCAGGATGTCGAGAAAATCCTGCCGCAGGTCCCCATTACCGAATAGCCGGGGAAGGGGATCCTATCCGCAATTGCTCAGACTCGGGAGGTGACGTCCGATGCAAGAGGAACTGATCAACAAGGTCATGCAAGAGGTGATGAAGAGGGTGGGTGCCACTGCCTCCGGGAAGCCGAACCCCAAAGAAGCGGCGGCTGGCAATACCGGGGCGGCTGGAATGAGTTCCGGCCTGGTGCAGGTAACCGAGTTCGTGGGAGTGGGTCTGGGGGAGACTCAGGGCATTGTCATTGCCAACCTGGATCCCATTGTCCACTCGCTCATGGGCATCCCGGAAAAATACCGCTCCATCGGCGTTATCGGCGGTCGCACCGGGGCCGGCCCCCAGGTCATGGCGGCGGATGAAGCCGTCAAGGCGACCAACACGGAAATACTGGCCGTGGAAATGCCGCGCGATACCAAGGGGGGAGCGGGCCACGGCAACCTGATCATCTTCGGCGCCGAGGATGTTTCCGACGCCCGCCGCGCCGTCGAAGTAACCCTCGAGGTCCTGCCCAAGTATTTTGGTGATGTCTATGCCAACGACCAGGGCCATCTCGAACTTCAGTACACGGCCCGTGCCAGCCGCTGCCTGAACTACCTTTTCAAGACTCCGGAGGGCAAGGCTTTCGGGCTGATTCTGGGAGCGCCGGCGGTGATCGGGGTGCTGATGATCGATACGGCAGTCAAAGCTGCCGACGTTGAAGTGGTGGGTTATGCCTCTCCTGCCAAGGGTACCAGCCTCACCAACGAGGTCATGATCTGGGTGACCGGCGATTCGGGTGCCGTGCGGCAGGCGGTGATTGCCGGCCGCGAAATCGGTGTCAAGCTGCTCGGAGCCTGGGGGCAGGAACCCAAGCCCGTCACGCAACCCTACATTTGATCGAGAAGGGGCACCCGATGAGTAAGAGACAGAAGCGCTTTGAGGTGCTGGCCGAGCGTCCGGTGAACAAGGACGGCTTCATCAAGGAATGGGTTGAGGTGGGCTTGGTGGCGATGGACAGCCCCAACGACCCGGCACCCGGGATCAAGATTCAAAACGGTAAGGTGGTTGAACTGGACGGAAAACCTCGCGCTCAGTTCGACCTGATCGATTTGTGGATTGCTGACCACTGCATCGCTACGAGCGTTGCCGAAAAGGCCATGGCCATCGATTCACTCCAGTTTGCGCGAATGCTGGTGGATATCAATGTGCCGCGCTCCGAAATTATCCGGCTGGCGGTGGGCATGACCCCGGCCAAGATTGTGGACGTATTGAAGAAGATGAATGTGGTTGAGCTGATGATGGCGATGCAGAAGCTTCGGCCGCGCCGCACGCCCTCCAATCAAGCCCACGTGACCAATTTGAAGGACCACCCGGCGCTGTTGGCAGCCGATGCGGCGGAAGCTTCCTATCGTGGGTTCAGCGAAGAAGAAACCACCGTAGGGGTGGTGCGTTATGCCCCCATGAATGCGCTTTCGATTCTGGTCGGCTCGCAGACCGGTCGCCCCGGCGTCATCACCCAGTGTGCCGTCGAGGAAGCTCTCGAACTCAGCATGGGCATGCGCGGGCTCACCGCCTATGCGGAGACGGTCTCGGTCTACGGCACTGAACAGGTGTTCGTGGATGGTGACGATACGCCCTGGTCCAAGGCTTTCCTGGCTTCGGCCTATGCCTCCCGGGGGCTGAAGATGCGCTACACCTCCGGCACCGGTTCCGAAGTGCAGATGGGCTATGCCGAAGGCAAGTCCATGCTCTACCTGGAAATCCGCTGCGTCATGATCTCCAAGGGTGCCGGCGTGCAAGGTTTACAGAATGGTTCCATCAGTGTTATCGGGGTGCCGGGGGCAGTGCCGGCAGGGATTCGCGCCGTGCTGGCGGAAAATGTGGCAACCGTCCTGATGGATCTCGAAGTGGCTTCCGGCAACGATCAGACCTTCACTCATTCTCCCATTCGCAACACCGCCCGCATGCTCATGCAATTCCTTCCCGGCACGGATCTGATCTTCTCGGGGTACAGTGCCGTGCCCAATTACGACAACATGTTTGCAGGGTCCACCCACGACAGTGACGACTACGACGATTATCTGGTGTTGCAGCGCGACCTTCAAATCGATGGCGGCCTTCGTCCGGTGAAAGAAGCGGAGGTGATCATGATCCGCAACAAGGCAGCCCGTGCGCTCCAGGCCGTCTTCCAGGAACTGGGGCTGCCGCCCATCACCGATGAGGAAGTCGACGCCGTAACCTACGCTCATGGCAGTAAAGATGTTCCGGACCGCAATGTTCCAGAGGATCTCCGGGCTGTCGAGGACTTTATGAAACGTGGCGGCAACGGTGTGGACGTGGTCCGGGCTCTTGTCAAACACGGATACCGGGATATTGGCGAAGCGGTCCTCGGCGTGCTCAAACAGAAGATCTCGGGCGACTATCTCCACACTTCGGCCATTTTGGAGGCCAATTTCGAGGTGCGGAGTGCGGTCAACGACCTGAACGATTACCAGGGACCGGGTACCGGGTATCGTCTGGAAGGGGAACGCTGGGACATCCTGAAGGACATCCCGCAGGCCATTAGCCCCGAGGACGTTTAAGCCTGAACCAGGGAGGGTGACAAATGAAGATTACGGAAGAGCTGGTCAGGGAGGTCATCCTTGAGGTGCTGCGGGAATTGGAGACAGGTGAGAAGCCCGTCAAGACCTTCAAGGAGGATGGTCCTCCCCTTTCGTTCAAGGAACTGGGCGTGGCCAGGACCGGCACGGATAAGAGCGAAGTTGTCGTCGCCGTGCCTCCCGCTTTTGGCGCCGTGATGAACAAGACTATCATCGGGATTCCGCACCAGCAGGTCCTGCGGGAGATCGTTGCCGGAATCGAAGAAGAGGGGCTCAAGGCACGCCTGGTAAGAGTTCATCGGACTGCGGACGTAGCCTTCATCGCGCATGAGGCCGCCAAATTGAGTGGTTCTGGCATCGGCATCGGCACTCTTTCCCGCGGCACTTCGGTGATCCATCAGCGGGACCTCAAACCGCTGCAGAATCTGGAACTGTTCTCACAATCCCCCCTGTTGGATCTCGAAACCTTTCGCGCCATCGGACGCAATGCGGCCAAGTACGCCAAAGGTGAAAGCCCGCGCCCGGTACCGGTACGCAACGACCCCATGGCCCGACCCCGCTACCAGGGACTGGCGGCGCTGCTGCACAACAAGGAGACCCAGTACGTGAACCCGGATAAGCCTGCCCAGGAGGTGTCGGTTCAGCTCTAACCGGGCGGTGCCGTCAATCCGGACAGGAAGGGGCAGACCATTTGCGGGAGGAAAAGTCGACCATGAGTGATGAACAAATGTCCAAATTAATCGAGCGCATGGCCCGGACCAAGGGGCTGAATATCTCCCCCGAGCTTCTCCAGGAAGCGGTCAAACGGGTGGTGGTGGCGCTCAGTGAGAATGCCCCAGGCGGACCGGGTGCGAATGCCAAAGGGCTTGATCCCAAAAAGGATTATCCCCTGGCGCAGAAGCGGCCCGACCTGGTGCGGACCGCCACCGGGTTAAGCCTTGGCGATATAACTCTGGACAAGGTTGCCAACGGACAAGTCTCCTTCGAAGACATGAAAATTCAGCCGGAGACCCTGGAATACCAGGCGCAAATCGCCGATGCCTGCGGGCGGCCGCAGCTGGCCAGCAACATCCGGCGCGCTGCGGAACTGACCCGCATTGCCGATGAACGGGTGCTGGAGATTTATGAAGCGCTGAGGCCCTACCGTTCGAGCAAGAAGGAGCTGCTCGACATCGCTGCGGAACTGGAATCACGCTACCAGGCGCGCATCTGCGCCGCCCTGGTGCGAGAGGCTGCGGAAGTCTATGAGAAGCGGGGGCGTCTGCGACGGGAGAGTTGAACCGGGATACTCGAGTGGCGTGGCAGTCCTTCGAATGACTTCGTGGATCAGCGGTACTCCAGGCGGCGGGAAGGTTCCCTGGGAATCATACCGAGCTCTGGAGCCACTGGGCAGGACGAGGGTTCGAGGTGAGGGGACCGGATGGTATGGAGTACATCGCGGGGGTTGACGTTGGCAACAATACCACCGAGGTGGCCATTGCCGAGGTGAAGGGGCAGGGCGAAGTCTCCTTTGTTGCCAGCGCCATTGTGAGGACTGTGGGCATCAAGGGGACGCTGCAAAACGCCATGGGCGTTATCACGGCCCTTGATGAGGCGCTGAAGCCCCTGGCGCGGCGGCGCAGCGACCTTGCTCTGATCCTGCTCAACGAGGCGGCGCCGGTTATCGGGGACGTGGCCATGGAAACCATCACTGAAACCATCATCACCGAATCGGCGATGATCGGACACAATCCCGCGACGCCCGGCGGGCAGGGTCTGGGGGTCGGAACCACCATTTCACTCGAGGCCCTGGGTTCCGCTCCTGCGGGTGGGCAATGGATCGTGGTGGTTCCGGGAACAGTGGATTTCCGGGAAGCTGCGGCCCGCCTCAACCATCTGATGGGCGCCGGCAGAGCGATAGTCGGTGCCATTGTTCGCAACGACGACGGGGTGCTGATTCATAATCGACTGTTGCGCCCCGTGCCCATTGTTGATGAGGTGCAATACATCGATCGCGTCCCCATGGGTATGCCGGCGGCGGTCGAGGTGGCACCGGCCGGGAGAAGCATCGAACGGCTGTCCAATCCTTACGACATCGCCACTATCTTCGCACTGGACCCTGAGGAGACCCGCCGCATCGTACCCATCGCCCGGGCTCTCATGGGCATCCGCAGCGCCGTCGTCATCAAGACTCCTCTGGGCGATATCCAGGAAAGGCGGATCCCGGCTGGAAAACTGCTCCTTCTCGGCGGCCGTCAGAAAGCCCGGGTGGCCATTGAAGAAGGGGCCGAGATGATCATGAGGCGGGTCGAAGAGGTGGCCCCGCTCGCGGAAATCCAGGCCGAACCGGGTACCAATGTCGGGGGCATGTTCGAACAGGTACGCAGGGTGATGGCGGAACTGACCGATCAACCGGTTCAGCAGATCGCCGTGCGCGATATCCTCGCCGTCGACACCTTCAAACCGCAAAGGGTGCTCGGAGCCCTGGCCGGTGAGTACGCCCTGGGCAATGCCGTCGGCCTTGCCGCCATGGTGGAGACCCACAAACTCCCCATGCAGCGGCTGGCGCGCAAGGTCGAGGATGAAATCCTGATTCCCTGTGCCGTGGGAGGAGTGGAAGCGGAGATGGCAATCCGGGGTGCGCTCACCACCCCGGGAACCCGCCCTCCCCTTGCCATTCTCGATCTCGGCGGCGGTTCCACCGATGCGGCGCTCATCTCGGAAGACGGGACCATTCAGAGCATTCACCTGGCAGGCGCCGGAGAGATGGTAACCTTGCTCATCGACGCGGAGCTCGGGCTCGACGACCGGGAACTGGCGGAGAACATCAAGCGCCATCCGCTGGCGCGAGTCGAAAGCCTCTTTCACGTGCGTCATGAAGACGGGTCGGTGCAGTTTTTCGAGAAGGCGCTCGACCCCAAGTTTTTCGGTCGATTGGCCATTGTGACTGCAACCGGGCTCGTCCCGTGCGACACCCGATCGGCCATGGAAAAGGTGATCACCGTTCGTCGCCAGGCCAAGCACAAGGTTTTTGTCAATAATGCGATCCGGGCGCTGAGGCGGATTGCACCCGCCGGGAACATCCGTCTGATCCACTTCGTGGCCCTGGTGGGCGGTTCGGCCCTGGATTTTGAAATACCCAAGATGATTTCGGACGCCCTCAATGAATACGGGGTGGTTACGGGGCGAGCCAATATTCGCGGCGTGGAAGGTCCACGCAATGCAGTGGCGACCGGCCTCATCCTGGCGAATGTGAAATAGAAGCCGACAGGAACGATATGCAGAGAGCACCGGCAGTGTGGGTATTCAAGGCCCGTTCGGTTGTGGTGGATGCCATGGAGCCGATGTTCTGGGGGCTGGAAGAGGAAGGCATTCCCTTTGAGATTCAGGAAGTGGGGGATGGATCGGCGGCGGACCTGGCCAAACGGGCCGCCGACGGTTCCCCGCTCCATGTTGGTATCGGCCTGGGGGGGAAGGGGGAAGTGGTGCTGCATCATCACGATCTACCAGCGGCGGAGCCACTCTTTTCCATGACCGCGAGCCCCGCCGAGAGCGTGGCTTTGCGCCATCTGGGCCTCAATGCCGCCCGTCTGGTAAAAGGTCAGCCACTATTGCTCGACGGGTCTTCCGTGAGCGTGTCCGAGGGTTGTTCGAAGACTTGGCGGGGGGAATCGGAGGTCCTGCTCAACCTGATTGTGGAGGAAGTGCTCAAGAGCCTCAGTGGAGATAAGCAATGAAGAACCGTAGTCTCGGCCTGATGGAAACCTGGGGATGGGTGCCGGCCATCGTGGCGGCCGATGCCGCGAGCAAGGCGGCGGTGGTCTCCCTGCTGGGCTATGAATTGGCGAGGACGGGGCTGGTCACCGTCAAAGTGGCTGGCGAGGTGGCAGCTGTCCAGGCGGCAGTGGCCGCGGGAGCGGCCGCCGCCGAGGAAGTGGGCAGGGTCGTTGCGGTGCATGTGATTCCTCGACCTGACTCCCAGCTCTGGAGGCCCCAGCATGGCCCCGGTGGCCCGCAGCGGCCGGATGAAACCGGCATGCCAGGGGGGGCTTCGCCGGGCGAAAGCGCCGCCGGTGAATCCTCCGGTTCTGCCGACGAGCAGGAGGCGGCTCGTCCACCGGTCCAGGCAGAAGCGTCACAAGGTGCCGATGGGGCTGCCAGGGTGAAGCGGGTCAGAGCGAAAGCGGCAAAGCCGGAACGAGGGGGGAAAGCCAAGCCCGGGGGACGAGGCAAGCGTGAATAATGATCCTCGAGGCAATGAAGAACTCCGCACCGGCGAAGCAATTGACCCCAAAAAATGATCGGAGCCAGCGATCAGTCCTGACTCGCAGCCCATGAACCCGCAACTCTTCCAAGGAGAGCTTTATGGTTGAGCTCCGCACCTATGTTTATCTGGATCGTCTGCAGCCGCAGTTCGCCGCCTACCTGGGGGCTAACGCCCGCGGCTATCTGCCGGTGGTCGGGATGGCCTCGATTCTCGTTGAAATTGCCCCGGGCGTTCTCATCAACCAGGTCACCGATGCCGCACTCAAGTCAGCCAACGTCCGCCCTGGGCTGATGGTGGTGGAACGTCACTTCGGGGTGCTCGAGTTTCATTCCAAGGCCCAGGCGGAAGTGAAACACGCGGGTCAGGCGGTGCTGACTTCGCTCGGGATGAAGCTTGAGGACCGCGTCAAGCCCAAACTGCTGAGTTCGCAGATCATCCACAAAGTGAACGATTACCATGCTCAGATGGTCAATGTGTCGCGCCTCTGTTCCATGCTTCTCCCCGGCCAGGATCTCTACATCCTTGAGGTGGTGCCCGCCGGCTACATCATCCTTGCGGCCAATGAAGCGGAGAAGAACGCTCACATCACGCTCGTTGATGTTCGCACCTTTGGCGCTGTCGGCCGGTTGTACCTTAGCGGTAAGGAATCGGAGGTGGCACGGGCGGCCAAGGCGGCCGAAGTCGCTATGCTGAACCTTTCCGGCAGGGAAGCGTGAGCGCGGCAGGAGGGAGAGCGCAGTGACGATCAAGGAATCGGCCAATCAACTCCTGTCGACGTTTGCCTCGGCCTTGGCACTCAATGGCAAAGCACCTCGCGACGGCCCCCTGTTTGCGGGAGTCGATCTGGGAACAGCCTATACGGTTACCGCCGTCGTCGACATTCTGGGCCGGCCGGTGGCCGGGGCCCTGACCCGCAGTCAGGCCAGCATTCGCGACGGGTTGGTACTGGATTACATCGGCGCCATCGCTATCTTGCGTGACCAGGTGCGGATCATCCGGGAAGCCGGTTTTCCCATCACGATCGCCTCGGCGGCCTATCCGCCTGGTACCACGGGGAGAAACGCCCAGGCCTTTGGCAATGTCCTGCAGGCTGCAGGGCTGGACGTTGCGGGACTGGTCGATGAACCCACCGCGGCGTCGCTGGTGCTCGACATTCAGGACGGAGCGGTGGTGGATATTGGCGGCGGCACCACCGGCATTTCCGTAATCAAGGATGGAGAAGTGGTTTACACCGCCGACGAGGCAACGGGAGGCGTTCATCTTGACCTGGTCATCGCCGGCCATTACCGGATTGGTACCGAGGAAGCGGAAAAGATCAAGACCGATCCCCTCCGGCAGGCCTCCATCCTTCCACTGGTACGGCCGGTTTTCCAAAAGATGGCCACCATCGTGAGCCACCATCTCCGGCAGTTCCCGTCGACTCCGGTATATCTGGTTGGTGGGACCAGCTGCTTCCCTGGGATCGAAGCGGTCATGGCCGAGGAGACCGGACTTCCCGTGGAACGGCCAACTCAGCCATTGTGGGTCACCCCTTTGGGGATTGCCTTCAGTTGCCTGAGGACCGCGAGGACGGAACCCGGGGCAGGGAGAGACACCCCATGATGTCCGAAGAGCGCTTGGGGGAACTGGTTGCCAGGGTCATCACCCGGTTGGCTGAGCGGTTGGGGGCCACGGGGGCCGAGGGGTCGCTCGTCATCGTTATCACGGCGGCAACGGTGGAATTTGGCCAGGCGGTCCAGCAGGTACGGAATCTCGTCCTGGATGGCTACCGCGTTCAGTTGGCCTTTTCCGAGGCCGCCAGGGAGCTCCTCTCCAAGGCGATCATGGACCAGCTGCGAGGCTTCCCCCACATCACGCTGCTCGAAGCCTCCCACTGGCTGGGACCGCTCCGGGACGCTCGGGCCGTAGTGGTGCCGTTGCTGAGCCTCAATACCCTCTCGAAGGTTTCCCTCCTCATCGCGGACAACCTTGCCACCAATCTCATTGTGCATGGTCTGCTCATGGGAAAACCGGTTGTGGTGGCGCAAAACGGGGTTGATCCGAGCGCTGCGGGGCGGCAGGAACTGGGCTTTCATCGGGGACGGTCAATTCTCGCTCAGGCCATGCGGCAGCGGTTACGAGTGGTCGCGCAGTATGGTTGTACCGTAACCGACGTGAGCGAACTGGGATCAACCGTGAAATCGCTCCTGCTCTGCCAGGAAGCTTCAAAAGAGGGTGGCGGCAATCTCGCGCGCGGGCCGTTTCCACCCACTGGCGACCGTGCCCGCCGTTTCATCACGGCCGCCGAAGTGCTGCAGGCATGGCGCTTGGGAGAGCCCCTCAGCCTGGGTCCGACCGCCGCCATGACCCCACTGGCGCGGGAACTGGCTTTGCGCCATGGAGTCAGTGTTTCGCGGAAAACCCTGGACTAGGGAAAACTGTCTGAATCAACCGCTTTGCCCCGGAGGAAAGCGCACAGTGAAAGAGGGAGGACAAGCACCATGCTGATTGCCAAGGTCGTTGGGACGCTCGTTGCCACGCGCAAGCATGAACGCCTGGTGGGAAGCAAGATCCAGATTGTGCAGCCCCTGGATCACCAGGGAGAAATTCCGGCAGGCGAGCCGTTCGTGGTTGTGGATGCGGTCGGTGCCGGCGTTGGGGAAAGGGTGGTGGTGGTGCGGGGAAGCGGTGCCCGGCAGGCGGTCAATGACGATCAGTGCCCGGTCGATGCGACGATTGTCGGGATCATTGACCGGATCGATATTGAAGGAAGTGACTGAGAGTAAGGCGCACAAGCCATGGCTGATGTCTCGCACAGGATCTACACGGGTTTCGGCGACCGCGGGCAGACCAAGCTGCTGAGCGGCGAAACGGTCGGGAAGGATGATCTCCGGGTCAACACCTATGGGGCCCTGGATGAACTCCAATCCCACCTCGGCCTGGCCCGCAGTCTGGTGCGGGATGAGTCGGTGCGGGCGATCCTGCACGCCATTCAACAAGACTTGTTTGTAGCTGGGGCTGCCCTGGCTTCCATGCCCGAACTCATCTTCCAGCTTGGGAATCGAATCGCCGAGCAGGATGTGAAGCGGCTCGAGGACTGGATAGATCGTGAGGTAGAGCGGGTCGGCATGCCGGGCGGGTTTGTGATTCCGGGAACCTCTCCGGACAGTGCCGCCCTGCACGTGGCGCGCTCCGTTTGCCGTCGGGTCGAACGGCTGGTCGTCAGCCTGCATCGCATAACAGGGACGTACGAAAACCTGATCGTTTACTTCAACCGGCTCAGTGACCTGCTCTTCGTTCTGGCATGGTCGGCAGCGCTGGCGGCTGTTGTGGAAACCGTCCTGAACGAGCTGGTGACGGTACCTGGCTGTTGAACCATGAAAGGCTGTTTCCTGTGAAGATTCCTTCGGCATTGTCGCGGATTTTGGGCGTGATCGCCGAGCACACTGCATCCCGGCTGGGTCTTGCGGTTGCCGTTGCCATTGTCGACGAGGAAGGGCTCCTCCAATACTTCGCGCGGATGGAGGGGACCCTTCCGGCGAGTACCGATATCGCCATGGCTAAGGCGTATACTGCGGCTGCGTTGCGTCGGTCAACCCGCGAGGTTGGGGAGTTGGCCCAGCCGGGAAACCCCCTGTACGGGATCGAGAATACCAATGCCGGTAAGATCGTCCTGTTTGGGGGCGGCTTTCCGCTCATGCTGCAGGGCCGCTTAGCGGGAGGGATTGGGATCAGCGGTGGTACCGTGGAAGAGGATGAGGAGATAGCCGGGGAAGTCCTCGATCGTCTGGCGGAGATGGAAGGGCTGGTGGCAGCGGTTGTGTCTCTTCTGCCTGCGCAGTTCCCGGAAGCGGGGTGGATGATCCAACTGGAGTCCCGTCTCACGGAAGCCTTGGGCAGGATTCAGGGTGCCGGGGCCTGTGACCTTGCTCCCCGCCTGGCGGGGGCCTTGATCATCGCTTCCCTGCGAAGATCCCGGGAAGGGAATGCTGAGTAAGAATCCGATGACGAATTCTTTGTGCTGCTGCGTTTGCCTTCGTGGCTGATTGATGTTTCATGGTCTGCCCAGGAAGGTTGAGGAGAAAAAGGGAATCATGAAGGGAGGAACGGCAGTGGAAACCAACCACGAGCTCATCTCGGCGGTAGTCAGAAAGGTCCTGTCGGAAATGATCGACAACGAATTCAGTCGGTCGGAGCCACCCGGTGGGATCTTCGAGAGCGTGGACCAGGCAGTGGAGAGTGCCGTTGCGGCCCAGAAGCGACTGCTCGAACTGAGCCTCGTTCAGCGTGGCCGCATCATCGCTGCCATCCGCCAGGCCGCCCTGGATAACAATGAGACAATCTCCGCCCTGGCAGTGAAAGAATCGGGACTGGGTCGTTACGAAGACAAGATCCGGGAGAATGTCCTCTGCGCGACCAAAACCCCCGGGACGGAGGATATCGAACCCCGCGCCTACAGCGGCGACGACGGTCTGACGCTGATCGAATACGCCCCGCGGGGGGTTATCGGTTCCCTGACCCCCATTACCAATCCCACCGGCACGGTTATCAACAACACCATCAGCATGGTGGCGGCCGGCAACGCGGTGGTCTTCAATCCCCATCCCAGTGCTCGCCAGACCAGCACCATGACCATCGAGATGCTTCACCGGGCCATCGTTGGTGCGGGAGGGCCTCCCGGCCTGATTGCTTCCGTCGCAAAACCCGATCTTGCCACGGCCAAGGAACTTATCGAACATCCCAAAATCAACATGCTGGTGGCCACTGGCGGGCGACCGGTGGTGGAGGTGGTGTTGCGCTCGGGCAAGAAAGCCATCGGGGCCGGTGCCGGCAATCCTCCCGCCCTGGTGGACCAAACTGCCAATATTCGTCGTGCGGCCACGTCCATCGTCAACGGTGCGAGTATCAATAACAACATCTTCTGTACCTGTGAAAAGGAAGTGGTCGTGGTGAGTTCTGTTGCCGACGCCCTGATCAGCTTCATGCTGGAAACGGGTAAGGTCTATCCCCTTACCCCGGCTCAGGCGGACCAGGTGACCCGCCTGGTCGTCACCTCTGAGGGGAAAATCAACACGACCTTCATTGGCAAGGATGTCCAGGTGATTCTCAAAGAGATTGGGGTCAGTGTGGGCGAAGAATGCCGCCTGGCGATCTTTGAAGCCGATCGCGATCACCCCCTGGTCTGGCGGGAGCAGATGATGCCGGTTCTACCCATTGTCCAGGTGCGGGATGTGAATGACGGAATTGAATTCGGGGTCCAGGTTGAGCAGGGAAACCGTCATACCGCGATGATGCATTCGAATCATGTGGAACATATGACAGCCTTTGCCCGAGCGGTACAGACCACTATTTTCGTCAAGAACGGGCCCTCCTATGCGGGTATCGGCCTGGGCGGGGAAGGTCACACTTCCTTTACCATTGCCGGACCGACGGGAGAGGGATTGACCTCCGCCAGAAGCTTCACCCGGCTCCGGCGCTGCACCCTGGTTGATGCGTTTCGAATCATTTGATGACATTTACGGTTTCCTATCCACGAAGGCGCGCGAGAAGCTCCACAAAGGAATCAGGCCCTGTTCGGCGTGCGCCCTGGTGGCACCAAACGGGCACTGGTACGGGACAACCAGTACCGGCCCGGACAGAGGAGCAAGGACATGCGACTCACTCTCGATTTGGCGTTGGACCTGATCGCAGCGGCTCGCGCCAAAGCCACCGAGATCGGGGTTCCCATGGTGATCGCGGTGGTGGATGGCGGTGGTAACCTGGTGGCGCAGCAGCGCATGGATGATGCCCTGCTGGTGAGCCTCGAGATCGCTCTGAACAAGGCCTATACCGCGGTCGCTGTGAAGCTTGCGACCCATGAACTGGCACCGCTCGTTCAGCCCGGTGGGCCGCTCTATGGCATCAGCAATGCCGACAAAGGTCGCGTCATTGTCTTCGGGGGAGGCTATCCCCTCATGGCGAAGGGGGAAATCATCGGGGGAATTGGCGTCAGCGGCGGTTCGGTGGAAGAGGACAGGCTCTGTGCCGCGGTCGCTGTCGAAGAGCTGGCAAAGCTTGCATGAGTTAAGGCAAGGGTGGCTGACAGGAGAGGTGCCAGCCCCTGCGGCCCGTTCTTCAGGCTGCCGCCCGCCGTAGTGCTTGCGTGAGCGAATCGAGTGCCTGCGCGAGGTCGGCCACAGCCACCGGCAGCTCTTCCAGTCTGCCCTCACGGGCGAGGACTTCCACCCGGTGAGCCAGTTCAACCGTCCGGGGTGCGGCAAAATTACCTGCCGACCCCTTGATGGTATGTGCCGCCCTTGTCACCGCCCTGGCATCAGCCCTTTGCAGGCCATCCCAGATTTCCTTCGTTTGGCAGGATGCTTCTTCGATGAAAGCCTCGACCAAGGTCCGAAACAACTCTCGGTCTCCATCCAGGTATTCGAGTGCCCGTTCCAGATCGAAGGGCTGGCTTTGGGAATGATCCACCGTTCCTGCTCCGGGTAATGTCTTCACACCTTTAAGCGGCATTGCTCCAGGGATCCGCTTCCATTCCATATAATAAATTTATTATAAAACATTCAAGCGGGTGAGCTAACGGAAAACTGGCTTTAAATCCTTGTTTTTCAGGAGAGAATATGATTGTTGAAAGAATCGTTTCCGAATCTGGAACCTTGCAGAGCGTTACAAGGGGCCGGATGGGCCGGGCGTGAGAGGACCGAATGAGCGAGTACACACTATCGGAAAAGGCGTTGAGGACTCAGGAGACCGAGGTGGCCCTGACCGAGGGAGAAGAACTCTTTCGCAGGGTCGCTGACGAGCTCCCCGTGTTGATCTGGTTTGCCGATATCAGTGGGGCGTGCGTCTATGTCAACAAGTTCTGGCTGGATTTCACCGGGCGTAGCCTCAAACAGCATCTTGGGTTTGGTTGGACCGAAGGGGTACATCCGGACGACATGGGGAGGCTGAAGGAGGTCTATCGAGCTGCGGTCGACGGGCGGCACTCGTTTGAGATCGAATGCCGCCTCAAGCATCTTGATGGCACCTATCGCTGGTTCTTGTGCCGGGCAGGGCCGCATGTTGACAAGAGCGGGTCGCTCGTAGGCTATGTCGGCTCATGTATTGATATCCACAGTCGCCGTGCGGCTGAACTGGCTCTGCGCCAGATGGCCATTTTGCAGCAGGCGATCCTGAATGGTGCCAACCACGCCATCATTTCCACGACCCCCGAAGGAATTATAACCAGCTTCAATGCCGTGGCAGAGCGCTTGCTGGGCTACAGCGCGGACGAGATGGTGGCAAAGGAGATCCCCGCAGTTCTTCATGACCCTGCGGAAGTGGCGCGGTATGCGGCAGAGCTTTCGGCAGAACTGGGGAAGCCGATAGCTCCCGGTTTTGAAGTGTTCGTCACCAAAGCCAGGCTGGGAATACCTGATGAAAGAGAATGGACGTATGTCCGAAAGGATGGCACGAGATTCAAGGTATTGCTCTCGGTGACCACCTTGCGCGATGAGCACGACGAGATAACCGGGTTTCTTGGAATGGCCACCGACATTACCGAGCGGAAACGGTCGGAGGAAGCTGCCGCGAGGCTCGCGTCCATCGTTGAATCTTCCGACGATGCCATTGTCGGGAAGACCTCGAGTGGCATTATTACGAGCTGGAACCGTGGCGCCGAAAGGACGTACGGGTACGCTGCGGCGGAAGTCGTCGGCCGCTCCATCTATGGCCTCACACCGCCGGACCGGATCGACGAGACGGTTGAAATCATGGGTAAGATCCAGCGGGGGGAGCGGGTCGACCATTTTGAGACGGTTCGAATTACGAAGGACCGGAGGTTCATCAACGTCTCTTTGGCCATCTCTCCCATCAAGGATGCCGCCGGCAACATCATCGGCGTTTCGAGCATTGCGCGTGACATTACGGAGCGAAAGCGGGCGGACGAACAATTGCGCAAGCTTTCTCAGGCGGTGGAGCAGAGCCCGGTCAGTATCGTCATCACCAACCCCGACGGGGCCATCGAATACGTGAATCCCAAGTTCACCGAGGTGACCGGCTATACCGCCGAGGAAGCGCTTGGGCAGAACCCCCGTATCTTAAAATCCGGCGATAAATCTCCCGAGGAGTACCGAGAATTGTGGCGCACCATCACCTCGGGCAGGGAGTGGCGGGGATTCTTTCACAACAGGAAGAAAAGCGGTGAGCTCTACTGGGAATCGGCATCCATTTCACCCATCAAGGATGGGGAAGGGAAGATCACCCATTTCATAGCGATCAAGGAAGACATCACGGCCTTTAAACAGGCTCAGGAAGAACTGGCCAAACTCTCCCTGGTCGCCAGCAAGACGGATAACGCGGTTATCATTACGGACCGGGATGGCTTCATTGAATGGGTCAACGAAGGGTTTGTGCGACTGACGGGCTACACCCTGCCTGAAGTACGGGGGCAGAAACCGGGCCGAATCCTCCAGGGACCGCTTTCGGACCAGGCGACCGTCAGGAGAATTCGGGGACTGCTCGGGTCGAAGAAGGCCTTTACCGCAGAGATTCTGAATTATCACAAAAATGGAACGCGCTACTGGGTGTCGATGAACATTACGCCCATTTTCGATGAGGTTGGCGAAGTGGTTCGCTTCATCTCCATCGAAACTGATGTAACCGAACGGAAAAACTTCGAAAAGGTATTACAGGAGGCAAAGGAAGCGGCGGACCGTGCCAATCAGGCCAAGAGTGATTTTCTGGCCAGTATGAGCCACGAAATCAGAACCCCCATGAATGCGATTATCGGGATGGCGGAACTGCTCTGGGAGACCACCATGACTCCCGAACAGCGCCGTTATGTTCACGTGTTCCGGTCCGCCGGAGAAACTCTGCTCAATCTCATCGACGATATTCTTGACCTGTCCAAAGTTGAAGCCGGCCAGATCGAACTGGAATCCATGACATTTGACCTGCCCCAACTGTTGGACAAGACCTGTGAAGTCATGGCCATGCATGCCGACGAGAAAGGGCTCGAACTGGTCTGTCATGTTGAACCGGGGGTGCCCGTCAACCTCACGGGAGATCCGACCCGCCTGCGCCAGATTCTAGTGAACCTCCTTGGCAATGCCATCAAGTTTACCGAGCAGGGTGAAGTTTTTCTGCAGGTCGGGGTAACCGGTCCGGCCTTGCCGGACCAGCCAGGCTTGCCGACGGCCCGGACGACTCTCCAGTTTGCCGTGCGTGATACCGGGATCGGCATACCGCCGGAAAAGCTGGATGCCATCTTTGACAAGTTTTCCCAGGCCGACGCATCCACCACCCGCAAATACGGTGGAACCGGCTTGGGGCTGACCATCTCCAGGCGCCTGGTGGAACTCATGGGCGGCCGCATGGGGGTGGAAAGTCATCCCGGCAAGGGGAGCACCTTTTCCTTTACCGCTCAATTCGGAGTTCCCCGTCAATCTGTGGAGCGCACCAGGCCCGCTGAGGTGAATCTGAGTGGGATGAGGGTCCTGGTGGTGGACGACAACGCCACCAATCGCATGATCCTGATCGCGGCTATGTCTCAATGGGGAGGGCTGGCAAGGGAGGTAGAGAGCGGCGAGGATGCATTGGCGGAGCTCAGGCGTGCGCGAGACGCTGGCAAGCCCTATCAGTTGGTCCTGCTGGATCGTCGGATGCCCGGAATGGACGGCTTTGAAGTGGCTGAATGCCTCAAACAGGATTCAGGTCTTGCCGGTTTGGCGGTAATGATGTTGACATCCGATGCCCGGGGCGGGGACATCACGCGGTCGAAGGACCTTGGTATGGCGGGCTATTTGGTCAAGCCCATCAAACGGTCGGAATTGCGGGAGGCAATCAATAACGCCATGAGCAGGGTACCAGCGGATGCTGAGAGCTCGATGGACTCTGCTGCCCACGCTGCGGCAAGTATGGGACGGCTTATGGTCCTGCTGGTCGAGGACTCGGCCACCAATCGCTTCCTCATCGAGGCCTACCTGAAGCAGACTCCCTACCAGGTAGACGTTGCCGAAAATGGGGAAATCGCGGTGCGGAAGTATATGGCCGGCAATTACGACCTGGTGCTCATGGATATGCAGATGCCGGTGATGGACGGCTACACTGCCACTCGGCGCATCAGGCGCTGGGAGAGCGCGCACGGACGTCATCCCACTCCCATCATTGCCCTGACCGCGCATGCCCTGATCGAAGACGTTCAGAAGAGCCTGGAGGCCGGATGCAATGTCCACTTGACGAAACCGGTGAAGAAGGCAGCGCTGCTGGAAGCCATGAATGCATATGCCAAAAGGGGAGGAGCCGCTCGCTAGTCGCTGGGCCTGACCAAGGTGGCGGCATTGGCCGGACCGGCATCCCCACGGACTCCCCGGCAGGAAGCGAAAAGACGGCACCGCCAAATGGTTGCCGACGGCTCTAACCGGTCAAGGGTGCCCTGAATTCAATCCCGACCAGACTGACATCATCGCGAAAGCCGGCCGCGCCGGTGAAGCCCACCAAGGCCGCCAGGAGGTTGTCAAGAAGGCGCTCAAGCGGCTCTTCCTGCAGTTTCCGCAGCAGCGCCAATAACCGCTCTTGGCCAAAGAATACGCCCTTCTCATCCTCGCATTCCACCACTCCGTCGGTATAGAAAACGAGTCGATCGCCGTCCGCGAGTTGCTTTTCGTCCTCCTCGAAAGGGACGATCCCGTCCAACCCGATGAAAGTCCCGATTCTGTCAAGGAGCTCTATCCGGCCATCAGCACGGAGAAGCACCGGAGGAGGATGGGCGGCGCTGCAATACTTGAGGCGGCCGCTGTGGGCATTGAGGACCGCGTAAATGATGGTGAAGTGCTTGTCGAAGCGTTCGATGGGGTATTCCCGGTCCAGTGCCCGGCACACTTCCACCGGTGATACGATTTCATAATGGGGGTAATCGTCCTGGCTTTTTTTTAGATAGCCACTTTCCGGCTGAAGAGCCTGGGACACGGAAACGGTAACCATCGCTCCCGGTACTCCATGCCCACTCACATCCACCATGTAGATCCCCAGATGACACTCGTCCAGCTGACAGACATTGAAGATGTCGCCCCCGATGAGGTCGCAGGGTTGAAATCTCCAGGCGATGGTCAGGTTATGGAAGGTGGGTGGCCGGGTCGGCAAAAGACTGCTCTGGATGATTGCCGCCGCCTTCAGATCCTCATCCAGTTTCCGCTGCTTCTCCATCAATTCGCGGTTGGTCTGCATGAGTCGCTGGGTGAGGTTGCGAATCTTGAGCTGACTGCGGACGCGTGCAAGCACTTCTCCTTTGTCAAACGGTTTGGTGACGTAGTCCGCCCCTCCCGTTTCGAGGCCTTTGATCTTGTCCGCGGCCTCTGACAAGGCCGATAGGAAGATGACGGGAATGGCTGCGGTTCGCTCGTCAGCTTTCAACGCGGCACAAACCTCATAGCCGTCTATGCCTGGCATCATGATATCGAGCAGGACAAGATCCGGAAGAAACTCGGCAACCTTTGCCAGGGCTTCTTCTCCCGATTGGGCTTCGGCGATTTCAAACCCGGCCTTCGTGAGAATCGCGGCCAGAAGGGTACGATTGACACTGCTATCGTCAACAACAAGAACCTTTTCCGCCATGTCCTCCTCCTGACCGGGGGGAGTCTCATCCCGTTCAGATGCCGAGATATGGACCGCAGGTGCCCGCCATGCTGGCAGGTAGAGGCCCAATAGGCACCACCCCGCCACGCAGGATAGCGGCAGACGGGCTGGACTGCAAGGAAAGATCGGAGCATGACTTGTTGGTTTGATCTTCCCGCAAGGTGAAAGTCGGCAAGGGAAAGTCAGCCTTTGCTCTTCATATGCTGCTGGAACCGGAGGAGGTTATCCTGGGGGCCGATGGTTATCAGGAGATCGCCGCCTTCTAACAGTTCATGGGGTGATGGGTTGTAGATCATGGAGCCGTCCCGGCGCTTGATGCCGATCACGATCAGGTCGTAGTCGCTGCGTATCCCGGTGTGCATGAGTTTCTTACCGATGAGTTCGGCCCCATCGGAAACGAGAATCTCTTCCATGCTGAGCTCGAGCCCTTCGGCTGACAGGGCCAGGGCCAGGAAGTCGGTCACGGTGGGACGAAGGATGTTCTGCGCGATGTGATGGCCGCCCGTGGCAAAGGGGGATACCACCCGGTTGGCGCCTGCCTGGAGCAGTCGCTTGTGGGTGCTGGGACTGCCCGCGCGGGCATAGATCTGCAAATTCTGGTTGAGGTCTCGGGCCGTGAGGACGATGAAGACATTGTCGGTGTCCTTATTCACCACCGAAACCAGCCCCTTGGCCTGCTGGATGCCGGCGGCCGTCAGGTTTTCCTCCTCCGTGGCGTCGCCGAGAAGATGCAGAATGCCCCGCTCGCGAAACCGGATCACCAGTGACGCGTCACTGTCAATCACGACGAGCGGGATTTTGAGGTTGGACAATTCCTGGACAATGATTTGCCCCATCTGGCCGTAGCCACATATGATGTAATGGTCTTCCAACTGGTTGAGCTGCTTCCTCAATCTGCCCCTCCGATACAATTCCAACAGGTTTGGGTCAAAAATAAGCTGGCAGAAGTATACCAGACTGTAGGCAACAAACCCCGCCCCCAGCAAGACGAGAATGATGGTGAAGACCTGACCCGTCTGATCGAGTGGTCTCACTTCCTGAAAGCCCACCGTGGCAAGGGTAATGACGGTCATGTAGAGAGCTTCAAGAAGAGTGTAGTGCTCCAACAGGACGTATCCCGAAACCCCGAAGACCAGCAGCACAAGAAACATGAAACTCAGCATACCGACTCGGCGCAACGTATCAGCAAGCCAGGGATCGGTCATCACAACGCTGCAACTCCATGATGGTTGAAAGCATCCGGCAGACTCAACGGAGCAACCGACGGCCGACCGGACCGGCCTTCTGCAACACCGGCCGGATCAGTTCCGGAATCACGTATCGTGCCAGCATGACAAAAACCGTTGCAAAGCACAGGCCGCTGAACGCGATAACATAAATGGCCTCCCAATAGGGAAAAAGCTTGGGGTCGATCACGGGGATCTGCACGATCACGATTGCCGGGAGGACGGCGATCAGGGAGATCCCCGTCACTTTCAGGGCATCTCCGGCCAGGCCAAGGAAAGCCGCTCTTCCAAACCGATGCCACCACCACAGGCTGATCAGAGCGGTATACAGGCCCAGAGAAAGGGAGCTCGCCAGTGCCACCCCAAGGGCCTCCCAGCGAAGCGTGAGGAAATAGTAGATGGGAAGAGAGAGCAAGGTCGCAGCGGTGCCGAGGATGGCGGGGGTGAGGGTGTCCTGCTGAGCGTAGAAGCCTCGCCCCATGATCTGCTGAAAGCCCCAGCAGGAGACGGTGAGGAGCATGATCAGGAGCAATTGCGAGGTGTGAAGCGTATCCGGAGGCCCGAAATGGCCCTGCTGAAAGATCAGGCGAATGGTTGGTTCGGAAACGGCCATCATCCAGAGGGTCAGGGGGATGAGCAGGGTGAGAGTCCCTCGGAGGGCGCGGTTCAGGGTCTGGTGGAAGGTCGTGAAGTCCCGCTTCGCCACCAATTCGGCCAGAAAGGGATAGGCGGCCACCCCGGCCGCCTGGGCCACCACCCCCACCGGGACGAGCATGATCCGCCGGGCATAGTTCAGCCAGCTGATGGCCCCGGTCCCCGCCATTGAGCCAAAGACCCGCACCAGCTGTTCATCCAGGACCACCACCGATTGGCCCAGCATGAGGGGCAGGGCCAGGAGAAAGAACCGCTTGAGTCCAGGGTGGGAAAGATTCCACTGCAGTTTCAAACCCTTGCCGCTGGCGGCTGCCAGGTACGGCAGCAGGAAATTGCCCAGGAAGGCTCCGGCCAGGACCCCCCAGCAGAATCCCTCCATGCCCCGCCGCTGCAGAACAATACCGCCCAGAATGATCATACCGTTGTAGACCAGGGGTACCAGGGCCGGCACCAGAAACTCCTTGCGGAGGTAGAGCAGGGCGGTGATACATGATCCCAGCAGGAAACAGACCTGAGCCGGGAGGATGATCCGGAGAAAAAAAGCCAGGCGGGCAAGGGCTTCTTCACTCAGGCCGGGGGCCGCGAGGCGGGCCAACCAGGGCGCCGTCCCCATGGCAACCCCGGTGAAGACCGCGATGAAGAGGGCAATCCAGCAGAAAACGGCCGAGAAGAAACGCCAGCCTTCTTCTTCATCCTGTTCGAAATAGGAACTCAGCAGCGGAATGAGGGTAATGGAGAAATAGGCCCCTGCCAGGAGGTAGTTGATGAAATCCGGAATGACAAAAGCGGCGAAGTAGAGGTCCGATTCCTGGGTGGCTCCAAAGAGGTATGAGATGATCTTATCGCGGATCAGGCCCATGAACCGGGAAAGCAGGATGCTTCCCCCCATGATCACGGCCGCCCATCCCATCTGTTGGCGACGACTCAGGAACGACAGAGGGAGCCTCCTTCCGCTGTCTTTGCCGTGCTGACCATGTGCGTCCCCCTCATCAGCCCAGTCCGCCCGCTATTTGCTCTTGCTTAGCCGCCCAAAGTCTGTTACATGAAAACGCACTGAGCCTGCGCGCCCATAGCTCAGTTGGATAGAGTGCCGGACTACGAATCCGTAGGTCAGAGGTTCGAATCCTCTTGGGCGCGCCAAGTAAATCAAGGGGTTGGCAAGAAATTGCCGGCCCCTTTTGCTATTTCCGGTTCAGACTTTGCCAAAATTTTGCCAAAAACGCCCTTACCCATCGCTATCCATCCCTACCGTTGCCTTCCTGAAAAGCCTTGTTCAAGAAGCCGCCGTCGTGAGACGCAACGGGCCTGCTCGATCTATCTGCCAAAGAGCCCGATGATGATCTCGGGCTACACACACCTCCTTTCGCCGATCTTCAGCGGCCATCATCCTAGCAGAAAGACCCCGAGAAACGGAAGCTTCGTTTTCATCTTCCACCGTGCCTGGGGAGTCTCCTGTTTCCCAAAGGCAATCCCGAGCAGCCGGAAGCCTCCACGGTTCACCCAGCTTCTTTCTCAACAATACCAATCCGTTCACTCAATGAAGGGGATACGCGCTGCAAGGTCGTAGGTGATCGCAGCCTCGATCTTGTTCTCAAGTTGATAGTAGCGTACAACCTTCTTCTCCGGTAATACGTGACGGAACCTGGCCAGATAATACTCGCGAAACTTTTGACGGTCCCTTTCGATGAGAACGTAGTCTTCCAGGAGCTCTCTTGCCATGTCATCGGAAATGGCTCCGAAATGTTTGGTATATTCCTTGATCAGCCTCTGCAAACGGTCCGTGAGGCCCTGCAAGTCCTTTTGGTAGGCTTCGTACAAGGGCCAGAAACCCTTGCCTTCAACCTCGGAAAGCTCCATGTTGGTGGCGACAAAAAGTCTTTTATCCGCCGTGACTTTTTCATACAGAATCTGCATATTGTAAGCTGGTCTGACCGGTTCCGTGGCTACGGGCGCGGACCGGGCCCAAAAAGCCGTCAGAATTCCAATGACTATGATTGACCGTCTCATGAGGCACTCCCTTCTGTCTTCATCTCATCGAGAACCCTTTCTCAATTTCATCCCGTCACCACGCGACAAACGGTTCTTCGCAGGAAGATGCCGCGCTTCGCCTCATGTCCGCGGGAAGGATGACCTGCTCAGTGTCCCAAAGCATTGTACCATGTTCAGAGGAAGCCCTTCCTTCTGATTGAAATATGTATCGCAGCGAAGGTCAGAGCCTGGTTAAGTGGCCGGTCCGTTCAGGTCTTTGATGCGCTTCACGTCCTGAATCTTACCCAAGACTATCAAGATGTCGCTATCTTTGATGACAAACTCGGCGGGAGGAACCAGCACGATGTTTTCAGTAATGACTTCCTCAACAGCAATGACGTGGACATTGTATTTCGCCCGAAGGTCGAGCTGCCTCAGTGATTTCCCTATAAACGGAGAGGGAGGGGCGATTTGAAGGAGGCTATAGTCTTCCGACAAGGGAATAAAATCGAGAATGTTGGGTCTGGACAGCCCTTGGGCAACCTTAATGGCCATGGCCTTTTCCGGGTGGATGACCTCCGTGGCTCCCACCTTCCTCAAGACTTTTGCATGATCCTCATCGATCGCCTTGGCCAGGACTTTCTTCACTCCGATTTCCTGAAGATAGAGCGTCAGGAGCACACTCCTGCTCACGTCCGAACCGATGCTCACGACTACCGCATCCGTCTCGTCCAATCCCAGAGGTCGGAGTTTCTCCTTTTCAGAGATATCCAGGACGATGGCCTCAGTGCAGTATGGATCGATTTCCTGGACCCGGTCGGGGCTCCTATCGATGGCGATGACCTCGTTTCCTTCCTCGAAGAGAACCCTGGCCATATGGAACCCGAACTTACCCAGACCGATCACGGCGAATCGTTTCAAAGATTGCTCTCCTGTCAGCCGATCATGAGGTTTTGTTGAGAATATTGGACACCGCCCCGAGCTGCAGTGCCAGCAACGATGTAAGCAAACGTGAGCACGCCGACTCTTCCGATGAGCATCATGGCAATGATGAGCAGCTTGCCAAAGGTATTGAGTTTTGCAGTGGCTCCCATGGATAGTCCAACCGTACCGAATGCCGAGATCACCTCGAAGAGATACTCGACGAAAGAGGATCTCGTCTCGGCGCTGGGCGGCGCCACGTCATGGGTCAGTAACAGGAAGAAGAAGATCGCCAGGATCAGGCTGATCGAGAGGAGCAACAGGGAAACGCTTCTTGAAACGGTTTCCTGGGGAATGCTCTTCTTGAACACGTTGACCTGCGAGCTTCTGTGGAGCCGAGCCCATGTGAACATAACGAGGACCGCAAGAGTTGTCGTCTTGACTCCGCCTCCGCATGATCCGGGCGAAGCCCCCCAGAACATGAGGAACATCATGGCCATGATCGTTGAGTTGCTGAGTTGCGCCAGGTCGACGGTGTTGAACCCTGCGGTGCGCGAGGTAACGGACTGGAAGAGGGCTATCCAGAGACTTTCCCTTAAGGGAACCCCCCTCAGAACGCTCCCGTGTTCTCCCCAGAGGAAGAAGCCCATCCCGGAGACGATGAGCAGAGCTGTCACGATCAGTACCAGTTTGGTTTGAATGCCGAGTCTTGCGAGCTTTGCCCTTTGCCCCCTTATTCTTTCATAGATTTCGTAAACGACCGGAAATCCCAGGCCGCCGAGCACGATCAGGCCGCAGATGGTGAGGTTCAAGACAGGAGCGGCCCGGTAGCTGATGAAACTGTCGGTGAAAAGGGCAAAACCGGCGTTGCAGAAAGCTGAAACGGAGTGGAAGACCGCGAGATAAGCAGCTTCCACGGCGGGATAATCGCTTATCCAGAAAAGAAATAGCGATAGCGCACCAACACCCTCGACCATCCAGGTAAAAAGGAAGATGGCTCCAACGACCCTGTAGATGTCCTCTCTTGGGGTGTGAGCGAATACCTCCTGCATGACCATCCGGTGCCTGAAGGAGACACGTTTCCCGACGATGAGGAAGAAGAGGACCGAGAAGGTCATGATCCCAAGGCCCCCCGACTGAATCAAAAGCAGGATGACGGTCTGCCCCACCGTTGTGAAGCAGGTTCCCGTGTCGACCACCACAAGACCCGTCACACAGACGGCCGAGGTGGTGGTGAACAGGGCATCCACAAATGAGATTTCGCCTGAAACGGTCGAGAAGGGCAGAAGAAGTAGGGTCGTCCCGATTCCTATCGCGGCGAGATAGCTCAGGAGGATCAGAGAGGAGAGACCGATCTTCAGGTTTTTCAACTTGGACAGTCCAAATTTGAAGGCCTCTCCCGTTACCGCAAAGACCTTTCCGGCTGAGGAGGAAATCCCCAAAATACGGCAGCGCATGAACCTCATGAACTGACCTTCGGGTTCCGGAAGTATTCACATCGCAGATGGGTTTCCGATTCACAAATCGCATGGAGGCACTTGCTCCCCAGCACCAGCCTGTCCAGATAAGCACCACATATGATGATCTCGCGCTCGGTATCGATGGGGCTGTAATGGATAAACGGACACACCCGTTCCAGTTGGCGTTTGAGGAGATCACCGGGGCCCAGGCTCTCGATCATGCAGGTCACGTGAGGCAAGTCCAGCGGCACCGCGGTTATGAATTTGACATACTCCACCCGCGCCTGATCCAGCTTCTCGAGCAGCTTGCGGTGCCTGGTAGGGAGCAGTGCCAGGAGCGGTTTATCCCGGGTCGGCGAGGTGCGTTTCAGCACGTCGCACAACTCAACCAGGACTTCACGCTCCTGAATCGCTCCTTCGGGGAAATGAATCACGATGATGGACGGCTTGTCATCAATGGCTTTGGCCAGGCATACAACCGGGCTTGAGGCCACCTCGAAACCGCCCGAACACATCATCGATCCCCCTGATCTGTCACAGAGTAGAACCTGAACGCGAGGTTCCTTTCGACTATGTCTTGTACAGGCTTCCATTTGCTTCATTGCGCACTCCACGGAAAGACCGGCGCCATGAGTCGCCTGAAATCCCCCGAAATTTTCAATAAACTCAGGATCACCACGAAAAACTCCAGTCGGCCGATGAACATGGCGAGCGTTTCAGCCCATAGCGCGACATCGGGCATGCCGGCGGTGGTAACCCCGACGGACAGCCCCACGGTTCCAAGAGCGGAAGCAAACTCAAACAGCGAGTCCTGGAGCGAATAGCCACAGGCGCATAAAACCAGGGTTCCGAACAAATAGGTCGCAAGGTAGAGGAAGACAAAAGTCGCGACTTGGCACGCTCTCGCATCGTCGAGGAATACCCGTCGGTTGCCCTCCCAGACGGGGCGCTCTACGATTGCGGATCGAGGAAGTAGCAACCGCCCGATCTCCCAGGCGAGCAACTTCCACATCAGGTAGGCTCTGAACTGCTTGATGCCGCCGGCGGTCGAACAGGTTCCCCCGCCAATCAGCATCAGCACGATGAGGACCAGGATGCCGGAGGCATTCCAGTTCCCGTAGCTCACTGTCGAAAATCCTGTTGTAGTGAGAGCGGTGATTGTCTCGAAGACCGCGACTCTCAAGGCCTTGCCCAGCTGAGGATAGATTCCTTGCGAGGTCAGTATGAAGATCGTTGCGGCCGCGACAGGAATCAGGACCGACATGAGGCGAACCTCACCGTTGCGAACGACGAACCGGACTTCGCCCCGCAACATGAGCCAGGCTGTCACGAAACTCAGGTTCCCGAGTATCATGAGCGGCAGCGTCACCGCTTCCACGCTCGCGGAATCCCAATATCCGATGCTCTCCAGGCGAGTTGAAAAACCGCCTGTGGATACAGCGGCGAAGGCATGGTTCACTGCATCGAAGGGTGACATCCCCGCTATCCAATAGGCCAGGGTACCGAGCGCGGCATACGCCGAGTAGATGATCAGGACCAGGCGGGCCGACTGACGCACATGAGGAGCCAGTTGATCGCTTCGACCCTCCGCAGTGGAGATTCCTACTCCAGTGGGACCGATGATCGTCGACAGCATGATAATGGCGAGACCTGCCCCACCGGCCAACTGCATGACGCTGCGCCATAGCTGAATCATGGGACCGGCTTTCATCACATCCACAACGGACAGCCCGGTGGTGGTCCATCCGCTCACGGATTCGAACACCGCGCGCGAGAAGTCGATCCCCAGGATCGACACAAAGGGCCACGCCGAAGAAAGGGTGACTGCCACCCAACTGATGAGAACGATCACACCACCTTCCTGGATCGACAGCGTGACAGGCAGAGAAGGACGCACACCTCGCCACATAACGCACCCGATGAGAACCAGACAGCCTGCCGGAGCAATAAACGCCCAGACCTTGTCCACCTCCTGAGGATAGGCGGGAAGCGCGAGCAATGGCAGGAGCATCACGACTCCTGAAAGGGCGAGGATGGTCCCCACGGATGAGAGGATGGCCGCATAGCGCTGTCTGAGGAACTCTCTTTCCCGCAAAGCTCTGGTCCTCCTACCTTGTTTCCCCGGTGAAGACCTTCAGTACGGCGCCGTGGCTCTCCGGCAAGGTGATGAGCACAAGGCGGTCGCCAGCGAGCAAACGATTGTTGCCACGGGGGATCAAGGGCTTGCCTTCCCTGATCAAAACGGCCACCAATGCATTGTCAGGCAGATGAGTATCTTTGAGATATTTTCCCGCAACGGGGGCGTTCGTATCGAGGATGATCTCCGTGACGTTCACACGGCCTTCGCCGACGGGAAGAAGGTTCACGACTTGATCGAGGGACGCCCGTTGTTCAATCAGACTGCCAATGATCTGCGTCGTGGAAAAGGCCGACATGCCAAGCTTCTCGAACACCTCGGCATTGTCCGGATCGTTCGTCAGGGCCAAAGTTTTTGGGACACCGAATTTCAGCGCGGCCAACTGGCAGATGATGAGGTTGTCTTGATCGTTTGGCGTTAAGGCCAAAAGCACCTCAGCTCCCATTGCGCCGGCATCTTGTAGAATTCCGGCATCGCTACCGTCGCCACAGACGACCGTGGCCTTGACACGCCGAGCCAACTGAATGCACTCCTCACGATTGCGGTTGATGATCACGACTTCGTGGCCCTTGGCCGTAAAATTCCTCGAAAGAAAATAGAGCGTCTTTCCGCTGCCAACGATGAGCACCTTCATGACTCACCTTCTCCTGACCATGCCGCTCGCAACGGCGAGCAGAAACATCTCCGCGCCCACGGAGGTCGGACAGATGGTCTCGATGCCCAGTTGGGCGTAGACTTCCTCTCGCCTCGGATCGAACACTCTTGCCAGTACCTGAGGAACATTAAAGATTCCGCGCGCGAGCTGGGCGGCCATGAGATTGACGTTGTCCTCATGGGTCGTTGCGATGAAAACATCAGCCCCCTGCAACTTGGCCTCCCTGAGCACCGCCAGCTCGGTGACGTCTCCCTCTATGCGGAATCCGCTGAAATCGGAAGACAGGTCCTTGAAGGTTGCTGCATCTCGATCGATGACCACCACCGCATGTCCGGCACGGCTCAGCCCATTGGCCAGGATCGACCCTAAACGACCACAGCCGACGATAACGATGTAGAGGCTATCTCTCTGGCCCTTCCTCATTTCGCTTTTCCTCCGCAGACTTGACTGCTTCGGGGTCGGGATCAAGTTGGATCGGTCCGAACTTGTGCCAGGACGTGAGCCTGTCGAGGTTGGCTCTCGACGGTTTGTAGGTCGGATCGAGATCGAGAGCGGCACGGTAGAACTTCTGGGCCTCCATCCTGTCTCCTCTGATCTCGAGCAGCACGCCGTAAAGGTTATAGGCCTCGGGCCGCGACGGATCGGCGGCAATGGCCCTTCGAGTGATTTCACGGGCGGCATCGAAACCTCTATCCGAGATGTGGCGCTTGGCGAGTTGGATCAAAGTCCCGTAGTCGACAGCACTCGCCTCGTCCAAGGCCTCGCGCTCCATCACCTGCAGGGCGATTTCCCGAATCTCGCCGGGACTGAACGGTTTCTGGACGAAATCGACCGCACCGAGCTTCATGGCATCAACGGCGGACTGAACGGTCCCATGGGCCGTGATGATGACCACCCGGATCTTGGGCCACTGGTCCTTGATCCGGCGCAAAACGTCCAGGCCGTCCATTCCAGGCAGCTTGAGATCCAGAAACACCAGTCCAAACTGGCTTCCTCCAAGTACTCGAAGGGCATCCTCACCATTCACGGCAGTCCTGACCGCCATGCCCAAAGGCTCCAGGGAATGGACCATGGTCAGGCGGATGTTCTTTTCATCATCAATAACAAGAATCTGTTTCTGCTCCATGTGTTGCTCCTAGAGAGCCACCGGCACCGTGAAGGTAAAAGTGCTCCCCTGCCCGGCCTCTGATTCGGCCCAGATGGTGCCGCCATGAGCACGCACGATCTCTTTGCAGATGGCGAGCCCCAGGCCCGTCCCCCCGGCCTCCCGACCTTTCACCTGGACGAACTTCTGGAATATCTTTGCCTGGTACTCCTGGGGAATTCCCGGTCCGTCATCGTGGACCGAAAGGTGAATGTTGGGACCGATCCGCTTTGCCGCTACCAGGATGTGCCCACCTTCTGGCACGTAGCGAAGCGCGTTGGAGATGAGGTTGGTGAGAACCCAGGAGATCTTGTTAGAGTCGGCACGAATGTTTGGCAGGTCGTCCGGAAACTCCGCCGCAAGCAAGACATTCTTCTGCTCCACTTGGTTTGCGAAGATGGTCTGGACATATTCCAGAATAGCCTGAACCCGCAAACTCTCAAATTCGAGTTCGATCCGGCCCGCCTCGATCTTTGAGAGATCCAGGAGATCATTCACCAAAGCCTTCATCCGATGGACTTCCTCATGAGCTGCCTGCAAGAGCTCCCGGTCCGCTTCGGAGAGCGTTGGGGCGGCATGCTCCAGAAGTAGGTCAATGCTCATCCCCATGCTCGTCAGGGGAGTCCGCAGCTCGTGGGAGGCCGCCATGACGAATTCGCTCTTCAGTTGCTCGATTTCCTTCAGCCGGGTGACATCTTTGAGCAACAGGACGATTCCGGACAGATGCCGGTCTTTGGCTCGAATGACCGTGACGGCGAAAAGGTAGTGGCGCAGGAGTTCCCCTGTGGGCATCGTGATGATCCGCTGCTCTTCGGGGATAATCGGCGGCATGCCGTTTTCGACCGTTCTCCTGATCAGGTCACAGACATTGGCTTCTAACAGGATTTCGGCACACGGCAGGCCTTCACATTCCCTATATTCGAGGCCCAAGATACGGCGTGCGGCCGGGTTGATGCCCGTTGCCTTGAACTCCATATCAAAAACGACCAGGCCGTCCTCGATGCTGGAGAGGATTGCCTCGCTCTTACTCTGCTCCGAGATGATCTGCTCGATGTTCATCGTGTGATAGTGGGCGAGCTGAGCCGCCATTCGATTGAATTCTCCGGCGAGACGGCCCAGCTCATCCCCGCCTTGAATCGGAACCTCCACCGAGTAGTCACCTGCGGAAATCGTGCGCGATGCCTCCATGAAGCGTCGCAGGGGTCTGGTGATGCGATCTGCAAGCCACAGGCTGAAGATGAGCGCGATCCCCAGCGCCGAGGCAAATACCGAAACCGTGGACCAAATGGCACGCCTCGCAACCTCACCGGCACGATCGCTGGCGGCGTACATGGTTCCCTCGTTCAGGTTGCGCAGTTGAGCGCACTCTTCCCGAATGTTGATAAAAACTGGGTAGATGGACTTCTGGTAGGTGCTGAGTGAGCTCTCCGGAGACAACTCCTGGGCACCGAGCAGCTCGGTCACTTCGGAGATCCGCTGGCGATACCTGGCATAATTGGCTTCAAGAGACCGGACAAGCTCGGCCTCGCCCGCAATGGTCACATTATCCTTGGCGCGGGCCAACCATTGGAGGAAGACGGCCTCATTCTCCCTAAACTGAAAAGTCCCTTTTCGCGCATCACCCAACAACAGGATCAAAATCCCGCTATCCTGCCGCTCCAGTGCGTCCAGCATATGTTCCGCGGCCAAAATGGACCGGTAGTTCTCGCGGAGGATGGCATCGGTTGCCTTTCCAAGAGACACCAAGTTCAATACTGCCCACGCCATCACAACACTCATGAAGGCAAAGGCTACGCCGTATCCGAGCAGAATTTTCTTCTTCAACGTCATGAGCTCGGTCCTCCCTTCCTCCTTCAGGCTCAATAATCTGTAGCAATCGTCACGCCACCCTTCACTCATTGATATTTCAATAGATTATCAGTAATTAGCGGTGGCCTGGCCTTGAAAAATGAAAGATGCGGGTGGGGTTGGCCTTGCATTTTTGCAAGGTGTGCCGTCTTGCTGCAGGGTTCAGATGCCGTAAGACTTTCTCCTCCGCCACAACGTTGCCTGGTCCATGCCCAGGACCTCAGCTGCCTGCTGGAGCGAGGAGGTATGCGCGATAACTCGCCGGATATGCAGCTCTTCGATAACGGAGAGAGGTACTAGATCTCCCAAGCTAGGAAGCCCTGCAGTTGGAGTGATGTTTTCGGGCAGATCGCCTTTTCCGAGCTTACTGCCGCAGCCCAGGATCACTGCTCGCTCAATAGTGTTTCGCAGCTCCCGGATATTTCCCGGCCATGCGTAGCCGGTCACAGCCTCAGCCGCATCGTCTGTGAAGCCGATGATCGATTTGTGGTTGGTCCGGCAGAAGTGAAGCAGGAACTCCTCGGCCAGCGGCATGATGTCCTCGGGCCGGTCCCGGAGTGGAGGCAGCGTAATGCTGATCACATTCAGTCGATAAAAAAGATCTTCCCGGAAGAGACCATCGGCTACGCGTTGATCGAGGTCGGCGTTGGTTGCAGCAATGATCCGCACATTCGCCTTGCGGGGCGTCGACTCCCCAAGTCGTTCGTATTCCCTGTCCTGAACGAAGCGCAGCAGCTTGGCCTGAACCGATGGGGCCATGTCCGCAATTTCATCCAGAAGAAGCGTTCCACCCTCGCAGGATGCAATCCGGCCGGGGTTGTCCCGCACCGCCCCGGTAAACGCGCCTCTGGCATGTCCGAAAAGCTCGCTTTCAAGCAGGTCGGGTGGCATCGCCGGACACGCTACGACTGCCATGGGCTTGGCAGCCCTAAGGCTCCCGCTGTGTATGGTTCGAGCTAGTGCCGATTTCCCTGTGCCGCTTTCCCCTCTGAGCAGAATGATGGCTTCCGAAGCGGCAGCCTTCTTGGCCATTTCGATGACCCGCTGCATGCCAACGTTCCTGCTCTGGAGCCGCGCCTCGGGAGCAAGCCGGTGCATGTCTTCCTTGAGGGAATTGATCTCGTTCTCCAACTCCCTCACTTGGGCAATTCGTCGGGTCAGAAGCTTGACCTGATCAGGTGTGAACGGTTTTTCGAGGTAGTCTGCGGCCCCGCGGCGGATGGCCTCCACTGCGCTCTCGATGGAGGCATGAGCTGTGATGATGGCGATCTTGATCCAGGGAGAATCAGCCCGCAGGAGGGGGAGCAAGTCCATTCCGTCCTCACTGCCCAACTTGAGATCCACAAACGCCATGTCGAATGAGCGCATTCTGGCTTCTTGGACAGCATCAGCGGGGTTGCTCACGGCAATGACGGTATGCCCTTCAGCGGCGAGGCAGTACGAGAGTGTCTTGCGGATATTCACTTCATCGTCAACCACCAAAATGTTCAGAAAAGTCGTCCGATGCTCGCTCATCTGTGGTTCCTCGGTGGCGCTCATGCCGAGTGCAGCCGCCACTCATGTTCAGAATCCTGGCAGGAATCCATGCCAACTCATTGCATGAGGATCCTTCAACAGCCGTAATTCAGCGGGGTGCATCGACGAAACGGCTCACAATAGTTTGCCGATTGTCTCTGCCATGCCTGCAAATTCCCACTGCCCTTCCGATTCAAATTTACCGCATCTTACCCAGAAGTAACAGACTTCTGGTAATCCGAGTGAAGATCGCTGTCACGCGTGGTCCGGAATTCTCCGAAGAAATGGTGACTATGATTCTGCCCCTCATTACTCAAGCCGCCGGCAGGTGAGTACGTTTAAGCGACTGGAGCAGACCCTGTCGCACACGGGCGAAAAGCGAGCGCGTACGGCGTCGGTCTCACGGTTGACGGTCAAAATCGAGACTGATAGATTCATGGTGACGCTGGGGCGAACGGATTGCTTGCCTCGGGCGGCAGCAAGAATGCGGTGGCGGCCGCTTCTCGGGGGGTGCGATCACTCTGTACCGAAGGAGCCACGGCAGTCTTTCGCACGGATTATGAACCCGCTTATAGGAAAAGAGAATTGTTCCGGCCCAGAAAACCAGAAGAAAAGTATGGATCGTCTCCAGCGGCTTGAAGCCGAAATGGAAGGTCTGAAGAGCAGCGTTTCGGAACTGCAACGCCGGATCGCCCTGCTCCAGGGGGCATGGAAGGCCTTCGGGCATCCCGTTGAAACCAGCCTCTGGCAGCGGGGTCTACCCGTCATTGCCCACGGCGATCGCTCGCGCACCCTGCTCCCCCCCGACCTCTTACCCGAGGAGGAAGAGCGATGCTATCAACTCCTGCGCCGCTATTCGTTTCGGCTCTTCCTTCGGGATCTCATCCAGATGCCGGAAGGGAACACCCTGGCCGCTCTCACCCGCTACTGCTCGATAAAGACCGCACGTGCCTATCTGAAAGAACTTGCGAACCTCGGTATCGTTGCTGATGCCGAAGGACCAGGCTATCGCCTCAGCCGGCGGGCGATCAGCAGCTTTGGTCCGACTCTCGAATGGTACGTCAGCAAGATCTTTGAGCGCGAGTTTCTGGCTCCTGTGCTCTTCAACGTCCGACTCGACCACACCCGTTACGGTGGCGACTATGACCTCGTCGCCCTCGTCTGCGGGCATCTGGTGTATGTCGAAATAAAATCCTCACCCCCGCGGGGAGTCGAACTGCAGGCGGTTTCAGCCTTTATCAATCGACTCCGGGACATCCGGCCTCATATGGCCATCTTCCTGGTTGACACCGAACTCCGAATGAAAGACAAGATCGTCCCGCTTTTCGCCGAAGCACTCGAAGCGAATGAGCATCGGCGCAACGCTCCCGTTATTGCCCGGCTGGTGAATGAAATCTTCCACATCGAGCATGGCATCTACCTCGTCAACAGCAGAAACGGCATCTATAGCAATCTGCGGCGCTGCTTCCGTGATTTCCTGCAGGCTTCGGGGAAGACCACCCCGGCCAGCCTGGCCGGCGACAAAGAATAACCTGGGCCAGTCCGAGGGGGGTGAGTCAATCAGCCCATGGAGGCGAGCACTTCATGGGCAAGCTGATGGATGTGGAGGAAGCTCACAAAGCTGGCCTCATCGAGCTCTCGCCCGCTGGGGTAGCGGTCGGCACAGATGAGGCCGATAGCCCGATTCTTGATGACGATGGGCATGAGGAAGAAAGTGGTGGTCGACATCACCGTCTGGATCTCAGGAGTCAGGTAGCGAAGCCATTCTCTGCCGTTGCGGCGGTTGACCCATACGACCTTTCTGGCTTTGAGGAGCTCCTGGAAAAGATGGGGCTCTTGGTCTCCGAGAGAAAACGCGAACCGGGCAACTTCCTCCCGTTCCCAGCCAAGGCCGTACTTTCCCACGATCCGGCTCAAGTCCGGGCTTAGCAGGGCCAGCAGCACCCGATCCATGCCGACACAGCGGATGATGCCGTCCAGCAGGGTGGTGAAGAACAGGTTGACATCCAGGCTGCTCTTCCTCAGCAGCGCTGAAAAGGACGACATCAGTCCACTGTCCAGGGCCGCGGGAGACGGTGCGCTGGTTCCCGCCAGCGGCCGCCGGGCAGCCGCCTTCCCGTCGTCTTCCGATTCGGGGGAGGGGATGACGTCGAGGTATCGGCTTAAGCCGAGGTCCCGGCTTGCCTGCATTGCCTGCCGGGCATTGGCATGAACCAGTCGGGTGGTATCCCTGACATCCTGCCTCAGGGTGCTGCTGATGGTCTGAATCACCCGCCGAACCTGAGGGCTGTCCCAGCCGCGTTCGACGCTTTCGGCCAGATTGTGGCCCAGCAACACATGAGCTACCCGCGGATCAACCCGATGACGCCGCTCGATGCTCGCATGAAGGAGATCGCAGAAGTTCCATTCCCGGGAGAGCGCATCGCTGAGGGCGCTCAGACGAAAGCCCAGAACCTCCCTTTCGGCCATCGCCGGAGAACAGCCGGGAATACTCAGGCGGGTCTCTAACTGGTCCGCGACTTCATCCCCGAAACAGTAGAACATCAGGTGACCCAACCGCATGAACGAAGTTGCGATGTAGACTTCTTCGATCCCGCGGGCGAACTGGGAGGCGGCAAAACTTCTGGCCTGGATCGCGCCATGCAGGGTCTTGACCCGTTCGCGGATGACCCGTTCCCGGCGCGGACCCCGGAGGATCTCTTCAACCAGAGGGGAAGTGCGGCACAGCTCTCGGATGCTGCTGTAACCCAGCCGCATGACCGCCCACTGAGCGGTCGTGATGCGCATTGCGTCCGGTTTGTAGTAGGCGCTGTTGGCGAGCTTCAAGACCTTGATGGTGAGGGCGACATCCTCCAGAATCCGTTGGGTCAGGTCTCTGAGCGAGCTCCTGTCGCTGGGGGAAAATCCCTGGATGCGATTCACCGTGCTCGAGAAAATCGGCATTTCCCGATTACTCAAGCGTAACACCCACCCGTCTAGATCGCGCACCGGCATATCGCCCTCAATGGAGAACCGGAAGAAGCTGCCGGGGAAGCATCCATCCGGCAGCCCAGATAGCTTGAATACAACCCATTGCCAGCTGTCATTCTAGGTCAAGGCGATGGTCGACTGCAACCCTCATCGTTCTTTGTCGCGAGCACCGGCCTCAACTACCGGAACGGGCTTGACCCAGTTCGCACGATCGGAAGATTTCCTCACAAGCGCCGTTCAGCCGGCTCCGGTGCTTCTCCTTGACATCCTCGTGGCCGCGATTTATGCTGCCGACAACCGCTTACTGACGGAGACGTCTGTTTTTGCCTTTAACTCGCATTCGTCGGCAGTTCCCATGGGTCTTGCAAGTGTCAAACGCAAACGCCGGCCTTCGATTCGCTGCCAGGTTGCCTGCAGCGGTGCCACCGCCGGTCGATACCTTGTCACGGTCTTTGCCGCTGACACCCGAGAGAATGTTACACAACCCAAGTTCGTCTTGGAAGGATGATGGAGTTGCCCATGGGGAAGGACCTGAACAAAAGGAGGGGAGCAATGCAACCCGGACGATTCATCAGATATTCAAGGAACTGGTTGTTCTGGATGGTCGTGAGCCATTTTGCGTTCCCGATGCTGCCGGGCTTGGCGCCCAATGCCGGCGCTGCCCCCCACGTCGTCGGTTCGGTGAAGCTGCAGGGGTTGCCGCACGCGACTTTCGTTACCAACAATAAAGTCTATGTGGCGCGCGTCAGTGGAGGAGTCGACATCGTCACCGTCAAGAACCCGAAGTCCCCAAGAATCGTGGGGATGATTGACACCGATGGAAATGGCGTAGAGGCGGTGTTTGTTGTGGGAAACCTGGCCTATGTGGCCAACGACGGCAGCAACGGGTTCAGAATCTTCAACGTTGCCGACCCCAAATCCCCCAAGCAGGTTGGGTCTCTGGGGGAGCACCTTACTCCGTTTCGTGCGGACGACGTCTTCGTGCAGGGCCATTTTGCCTACATCGCGGCCGGCACCAGTTACTCGGGAGAGACCGGCCGATTGCATATCGTCGATATTGAGGACCCGACCAAGCCCAGCGTGGTCGGTTCGGCAGAGACCACGATAGGGGCGGAGATGGTGGTTGTTTCCGGGGAGTATGCCTTTGTGGGAGGTTCCGAGCATACCATGGCGGGGACGGGCCACCTGTGGGTGATTGCCCTGAGCGATCCGACGAATCCGGAGATTGTGACGTCGCTGCAGACGACCGGGAGCATCGCCGATCTCGCGGTCGCCGGCCGCTATCTCTACGTGGTTGATGAGTCCGGGGTCCTGCAGCTCATCGACGTCAATGATCCGCGCAATCCTGTTGCAGTTGGCTCGCTGACGGACCTCATGAATCCTCAGAGTATCAGCGTGGTCGGCAACTATGCCTACCTGGCTGACACCCATGGTTTTCACACCGTTGACCTCGGCAATCCCGAGACCCCGAGGGTCGCTCATACCCTGGGTACCCTCAATACGCCAAAAGGTGTGTCCGCGGCCGACCAATACGCTTATGTGATCGGCGGCGGGTCGGAGACCACCTTGAAGGTGGTGGCTATCAGCGACCGGAGACAACCCAGGCCGGCCGGTTCGCTGGAACTTCCCGGCTATGCCGAGGACGTGTTCGCGGCCGGGAGCTATGCACACGTGGCCGCAGGCAACGAAGGGGTGCAGGTGGTTGATGTAACGGATCCGAACAGTCCCTTGCTTGCCGGTGCGTTGGAGACGCCGGGCTGGGCTTCCGATGTCAAAGTGGCAGGGTCGTATGCCTCGGTTGTCGACTCTTCCTATGTGCACGTGGTGAACATGAGCAGCCCGTCGAGTCCGACTATCGTGAACTCCGTGCCCACCTCCGGATACGTCGACAAGGCCTTTCTGGCCGGCAGCTACGCCTATGTCATCGGGACCTCGTGGGGGCTTGGAGTGGTGGATATCAGCAATCCCACAACCCCGGTACTCGTTGGCCAGGTGCCGATTCCGGCAGGTTCCCTGTGGGATTTGTATGTCAGCGGCAACCACGCCTATGTGGCGACCTTTGAGGGTCTCTTTGTGGTTGATGTCAGTGTCCCCCACGCTCCAACCATCGTATCCCGGTTCAAGAGAGCATCCAGTTTCGATGGGGTCTCGGGGATCGGCAGTTACGTATATCTCACGGATGGCGGGAAGTTCTACGTGCTTGACGTGACCGACCCGACAAGCATCACCGTCGTTGGCTCCCTGCAGGAATATTCCGCACGTCTCTATGCGCTTGGCAGCTTTGTTTACGCAACCACCTGGGACGGGTTGGCCGTGATTGAGGTGAGTGATCCGGCACGACCGGTTGTGGTCGGAACAGTGGAGATTGACATGTATATCGATGCCCTGCATGCCTCCGGTCATTACGCCTACCTGGTCGGCAGGGAAGGCAGTATGAAGAGCGTCTTGCAGATCGTTGATATTTCCGATTACACCATTAAGGAAAAGGGTATCGTGGCGGGCACCCTTCAGGTTGACGGAGCGGCACTGGCCGGGATTCGAACGAAGCTGTACCGGAAAGAAGGGCCTAAATGGGCCTGCTATTCCACCAAAAAAACTAATAAAGCAGGTGCTTATACATTTAAAGACCTTCCTCCGGGTGACTACTATCTTGACCTTCTCAACATCCCCGCAGGCAATGCAGTGGCTGGGAGCATCACCGTTGAGGGCTCGCCATTTGTCTCCGGACGGGTGAACCTCTTTGTCAAAACCGGCGCTGCCTGGTCAAAGAAAGCGGGCAAGAAACCGAATGCCGCGGGTGCCTTTCAGTTTCCGGGACTGTCCGCCGGGACTTATCGCCTCAAGGCCTTGACCCTTGAGCTGCTGGGCAAACCTGTTTTGTGATCGTGCGCCCCACCGGCAGGGGCTGAGCGACTCCGGTCGCTCGCTTGCCGTGTGACTTGCGGAGCGGCCGGAGAGGTGGGTGGTTTCTTTCCGCTGGGCCTCCTCTGGCCGCCACGTCGAATGCCTCCAGCGATCGCATCCTCGACAGAATCAAGCGTTTCGGATAACGACCCCGAATTGCTTGCCACCCGAGGTGAGCCGAAGAAGCTGGGGCCTCTTGCCTGACAGTACTCTGCTGTCTCGAATCGGATCTATACTCGTGAAGGTTCAAAAGCTTCATTTTCACGCGGAGACGCAGAGGACGCAGAGTCTTATGCCAAGGGCTTCTTCCCGGATCTCCCCGTGAGGCAAAAATGATAACTTCTTAAGCTAAACGAGTATAATGCAGACTCTGCTCGGATAACCGGCCCGCTAATGCGCTTGGTGTCCGCAGTTTCACCCTCGGCGATCCTTCCCCGGCAGGCTGCACTATCGTCTGAGCCTGTCTCGAAGAGCTGCGAGTTACGAGTTGCGGGTGCGAGTTTTCCGTTAGGCTCCGGCCTTTTCGTGGTTTCAGGGTGTTCCGGAGGGATCTGAGTTACCCTTGCAGAACTCACAAGTTCTGTCTCCTGGGCATGCTGACACCCCTCGTCACCCCGGCATGCACTTGGCCGGGGTCCATGGGTATCCCAAAACCTTCCGGCCTGAAGCTTGTCGGAATGACGCCGGATGGCTTTTCCAGCAGGCTCGTCTGCAACGTATTTTCCAAGACAATAGGATCGCTTGGGTCATAAACATATGGCGGGGGACGGCTAACCGCGCGGCCGGGAACCTTCAAGGTGCGATCTGAGACGGTTATGCCGGTTAGCGCCGTTCCGTGAAGCGCTCATGCTGATCTCGGCCTCAAAAAAAGGCCGGGCATTTCATTGAAGAGGGCATCATGAGGAGGGTGGTCTCCGAGCCACCGGCTTGACTTTTCGGGCTGAACTTCTAGAATTTGTTCCGACTTTTTGGCTCTTTCACAGTTGAGGGGTGCGAGCAGTAGGCCAGTTTCCAGGAAGACGCAGGAGATCCGAAGGGGAGGATTGGGGGCGATGTCGGTAGATGTGAAACGAATCAGTGAGCAGGTGCTTGCGGAGAGCAGAACCCTTCAGCGGCTGCGGTTGGAGGTGGAGAACGTGATTGTGGGCCAGCATGACCTTGTCGACCGGCTGCTGGTGGGTATCCTCTGCAACGGCCATGTGCTCATCGAAGGGGTCCCGGGGTTGGCCAAGACCCTCACCGTGACCACTCTCGCCAAGGCCATGCAGACCTCCTTCCAACGGATTCAGTTTACCCCCGACCTCCTTCCGGCCGACCTCATCGGCACCCTGGTCTACAACCCCAAATCGGGAGACTTCACGGTCAAAAAGGGCCCGATCTTCCACCAGATCATCCTGGCCGACGAGATCAACCGGGCCCCGGCGAAGGTTCAGAGCGCTCTCCTCGAAGCCATGCAAGAACGGCAGGTGACCATCGGCGATACGACCTTTGCGCTCGATGAGCCCTTCATGGTCCTGGCCACCCAGAATCCCATCGAGCAGGAGGGCACGTATCCGCTGCCCGAAGCTCAGGTGGACCGGTTTCTGCTGAAGGTCCGGGTCGGCTATCCCAGCCGCGAGGAAGAACACCAGATTCTCAAACGGATGGCAAGAGCCACTCCCGACCTCGCAGTCGAAGCGGTCCTCTCGCCGGAAGATATCCTCCGCCTGCGGGCATTGAGTGATGAGATCTACATGGATGAAAAGATAGAAGACTACATTCTCAGCATCGTGCAGGCGACCCGCGCCCCCGCCGAATGCGGCCTCCAGGTTGGCGACCTGATCCGTTATGGCGCCTCCCCGCGTGCCACCATCGCGCTCTGCATGGCATCACGGGCCTATGCCCTGATCCAGGGACGCGGCTACGTCACCCCGCAGGATGTCAAATCCCTCGGGATGGATGTACTGCGCCACCGGCTGATCGTGAGTTACGAAGCCGAGGCCGAAGAAAAGACCTCGGAAGACCTGATCCAACAGATCTTCAACGCCGTCAAAGTCCCATGATTCCTCGCGAACTTGCCAAGAAGATTCGCTATATCCAGATTTACACCACCAAGGTGGTGAACGACGTCCTGGCCGGCGAATATGAAAGCGTCTTCAAGGGACGGGGGATGGAGTTCGACGAGGTGCGCGAATACCAGCCTGGGGACGATGTCCGGAGCATCGACTGGAACGTCACCGCGCGGGTCGGCAAGCCCTTCATAAAGAAATTCCGCGAAGAACGGGAGCTCACGGTTATCTTCCTGGTGGACCTCAGCGCTTCGGGAAGCTTCGGCAGCATGAAACAGACCAAGAACGAACTCGCCGCCGAGATCTGCGCTCTCCTGGCCTTTGCCGCCATCAAGAACAACGATAAAGTGGGCCTCATCGCCTTCACCGACCAGGTGGAACAATTCATCCCTCCCGGCAAGGGGGCAAGGCATGTCCTGCGCGTCATTCGGGAGATTCTTACCTTTCGCCCCAGCCGTACCGGCACCGATATCGCGAAGGCCCTCGACTACCTCGGTAGAGTCCAGGCCCGCCGGGCGGTGGTCTTCCTCATCAGCGACTTTCAGGCTGAGTCTTTCGAAAAGCCACTCAGAGTACTCGCCCGCAGGCACGACCTTATTGCCGTTTCGCTTGCCGATGCGCGCGAATCAAAGCTCCCCGGGATCGGTCCAGTCGAGCTTGAAGACGCGGAAACGGGTGAATTGGTGTTGATTGATGCGGCCAGCGCCGAGATCCGCAAGCGCTATGAAGCGCTGGCGCTGGCGCGGGCCGGTGAGCTTGCCGAAATGCTGCGGGCGATGGGGATCGATCAAATCCAGATCGAGACTGGCAAACCCTATGTGCGGGACATGACGGCTTTTTTCAGGACCCGTGAGCGGAGGAGGGCACACGCTTGAGGTTAGGGTGCCCTCTCTTCCGGTCATTCATGGGATTGCTCCTCGTGGTGGTCGCAGCTGCCTGCTGCGGCAACGGCAAATCCGCCCCTGAAGCAGCAGTGCCCCAGGAGAACGCGATCACCAGGGAGGTCCGGCGCGGATCCTTCTGTGTGCGGCTGTTGGTTGATAAGGATACCCTCAGTATTGCCGATACCCTTCGCCTGACCATCGAAGCCGAGGTGGACGAGGGGTTCGAGGCTGAGCTGCCGGGATTCGGAGATAAGCTGGGCGAATTCGGCATTCGTGACTACCGGCACGACCCCCCGCGCCTGACTCCGGAAAAGAAGCTGATCGTGCGGAAAACGTACCTCCTCGAACCTTTCCTGTCGGGCGACTACCGCCTTGCTCCCATGCCGGTGCGGTTCCGGAAGCAGGCGGAACCGGCGGCGCCCAGCGACAACAGCACGAAGCGTGGCGACCCATGGCCTCATCAGATCGAAACGGACGAACTGACCATCAAGGTCACTTCGCTTCTCGCGAAAGACCACCAGGAAGCGACGCTGAACCCCATGAGAGGGCCGGTGCCTCTCCCTCCCGGACCCATCCCCGTCCGCACCCTGCTGATCGGCCTGGCCGGTGCCGCCCTGGCTGTAGGGGGATTCCTTCTCATCTGGAGGAGATACCGGTCGACCGACCCTCATCAGGCAGCGCCGACGCTTCCCGCCCATGACCTGGCCTACCGGCAACTGCAGGAGATCCTGGACGAAAAGCTCATTGAAAGAGGAGAAAGCAAACTCTTCTTTTCAAAGATCTCCGATGTCCTGAGGAACTATATCGAAAACCGCTTCGGCCTTCTTGCCCCCAGGCGCACCACCGAGGAGTTTCTCGGTGACATCAGCCGGGATGCTCCTTTTCCCGCTGAGCAGCGAGAGCTTCTTGGGGGCTTCCTGCAGGGCTGCGATCTGGTCAAATTTGCCGAACACCAGCCTTCGCCGGAGGAAATCGTGAAAGCCGTCGATTCCTGCCGCGCCTTCATCGATGCGACGAGAGCACCGGGTGAGCGGCCGGGGCAGGGCGAAAGCGGGAGCGGCGAGGCATGGGCGGTCAAAGGTCCGGAGCGGCGGGGAGGGAGGCGATGAGATTCGAATTCCCGTGGGCGTTCCTGATTCTCCCTCTGATTGGGCTCCTGGTCTGGTATGGGCTGCGCCGGCCCGGGACAGGGAGGATCACCTTCTCGTCGGTCAGGATTGCCCGTGCTGCGGGACAGTCGTTCAGAACCCGCTTGCGCCATCTGCCGCTGATGGTGCGGGTGGTGGTCATGGTATTGCTCACCATCGGTCTTGCCCGGCCTCAGCAGGGCCGGGAAGAAGTGCGGGATGTGAGCGAGGGCATTGCCATTGAAATGGTGGTGGACCGCTCGGGTTCCATGGGGCAGGAGCTCATCTATGAACGCCGACAGCTCGACCGGCTCGAGGTTGTCAAGCAGGTCTTCCGGGAATTCATCCTGGGAAACGGCAAGGATCTCGAGGGAAGACCGAACGATCTCATCGGTATGGTGGCGTTCGCCCGCTATCCGGATACCGTGTGTCCGCTTACCCTGAGCCATGGTGCCCTGGATCGTTTTATCGAGAACATCCAGCTTGTTACCAGGAAGAACGAGGACGGTACAGCCATAGGTGATGCCCTGGCCCTGGCGGCAGCCCGGCTCAAGACCGCTGAAGGCCTGCTGCAGGGGACTTCGGGGAAGTCTTCCCGGCCGAGTCCGGATGCTCACGGGGCGGGCGCCGCCGAGGCCGGGCAGTCGTCGGTCACCACGGGGAGGGGCTACCGGATCAAGAGCAAAATCATCATCCTCTTGACCGACGGTCAAAACAATGCCGGTCGGCGTTCCCCGCTGGAAGCGGCGCGCCTGGCCCGAGAATGGGGCATCAAGGTCTATGCGGTCGGCATTGGCGGGCGGGATTCGTTTGTGACCATCAAGACCCCTCTCGGCGACTACAAAGTGCCTGGCGGTCCGGGGGTGGATGAAGAAACCCTGAGAGTCGTCGCCGGCGAGACCGGGGGCGCCTTCTGGCTGGCGGAATCCGCTGAGAAGCTGCACGAAATCTACCGGGAGATCGATGCCCTCGAGCGGACGGCAATCGAGTCCATCCGTCACATCGACTATGCGGAGCGGTTTGCGCCGTTGGTCCTGGCGGCACTGCTGCTGCTGATCCTGGAGCAGATCCTGATCAGCACGGTATTCAGGAGGATCCCATGAGCTCGGTGCATTTCGAGAACATCGAACTGCTGCAGCTGCTCTGGTTTCTGCCGGTGCTCCCGGGATTGGCCGCCTACCGGTTTTACAAGAAAGATCAGGCGCTCCTCAAGTTTGCCGAACTCAGCCTTCTCGGTCGCCTCAACCGGTCGGTAAGCCGTGCCCGGCAGTGGTGGAAGGCGATCCTGGTGACCCTTGCCTCCCTGTTGCTCGTCGTGTCACTGGCAAGGCCCGCCTGGAACCCCAGGCCGGAGAAGGTCGAGAGCAAGGGGCGGGATATCGTCTTTGTGCTCGACGTCTCACGGAGCATGATGGCCGAGGACTTGAAGCCCAACCGGCTCGAACGTGCCAAGCTCGCCATCCGCGACCTGGTGGAGAAGATCCAGGGAGACCGAGTGGGGCTGGTTGCCTTTGCCGGGACGGCGACCGTGAAATGCCCGCTCACCCAGGATTATGGATTCTTCCGACTGATGCTCGACGACACCGGTCCGGACAGCATCAGCCGCGGCGGCACCCTCATCGGGGACGCTCTGCGGAAGACCGTCGATGAACTCTTCAGCGACCGCCTGAAGCGCTACCAGGATATCATCCTCATCACCGACGGCGAAGACCAGGACAGTTTTCCGGTCGAAGCCGCCAAGGAGGCAGGAGAGCGCGGAATCAGGCTCATTGCCATCGGTCTTGGGGATGAGCAGGAGGGGCAGCGCATCCCCGTCGTGACGGAAAAGGGTGAGCGCACCTTCCTCAGGTATGGTGACCAGGAGGTCTGGACCCGCCTTGATGCCGATACCCTCAGGAAAATGGTGGAGGTCACTCCCGGCGGCAGATACCTCAATGTGGCGACCGGCACCTTCGACCTCGGGGCCATCTACCGGGATCTCCTTGCCGACGCCGAAAAGCGGACCCTCGAGTCCCTGAGAATAAACCGCTATGAAGAGAAATTTCAGATCTTCCTGGGTGCGGCCCTTCTCCTGCTCATGGCGGAAATGCTGCTGAGTGAGCGCCGAAAGGGAAATGGAGGGTAGGGGATGGCGCGAGTTGCGGGTATCATTCTATTCCTCTGCCTCCTCGTCTGGCCTTTGCGGGTGGGTGCGGAGAATGCCGGGAGCCTGGTTGACTCGGGCAATGCGTTTTATGCCGCGGGCGAGTTTGACAAGGCGCTCGAGGCCTATGAGAAGGCTCTGACGGAGCAGCCCGAGGCGGGCGAGATTCTGTTCAATAAGGGGAACGCGTTGTTTCAGAAAGGGGAATTCGAAAAGGCGCGCGAGGCCTATCAGGCGGCGGCCCTTCATGCGCGGGACAGCGGTCTTGAAGCGTCAGCCCAATACAACCTGGGCCACGTCGTCTTTGCGGAAGGTCAGCAAGAGCTCGAAAGTGACCCCAAGAAAGCCCTTTCCCGGTGGGGGCAGAGTGTGCAACACTTTCAGGAAGCCCTTCGGATCGATCCCCAGCGCGAGGAAGCCGCTCAGAACATCGAGGTGGTGCGTTTGGCCATCAAGGACCTGGCAGACCGGCTCAAGCAGTCGGAGGAAGCGGCCAGGGAACAGCAACAGCAGCGCGAGGAGCTCAAAAAGAAACTGGAGGAGGTCATCAAGGAGCAAGAGGCCGAAATCAGGGAAAACGATATCCTGCAGCAAAAAGCAGCGCAAAAGCCCGGCAAGTCTTTAACCGGGGAGGCTCAAACGCTGGCAGCCGACCAGGAAGCAACCCGCCGGAAAACCGAATCCATTGCGGAGGAACTGAAGGGCTTGCAGGGATCGCCCCCGCCCGCCCCCCAGCCATCCGAACCGGCGCCGTCAGCCCCTGCGGAGCATCTGGAGAAAGCCCTTGCAGCGCAGCGGGCGGCAGTTGAAAAACTGGATGGAACCGACCTGGAGGCAGCCCGGAGCGACCAGGAAGAAGCCTTGCAGCACCTCAAGGGAGCCTTGAACGATGCCGATGCCGGGAAGAACCAGGGTCAGTGCCCGAATCCCCAGGCGGGTGGTCAGGGTCCGGAAGAGGAGGCTGAAGAGAAAGGCCGGGAGCAACCCTCGCCCCAGGGTGGAGCCGGTGAAGACCCGGGAAAGGAATCGAAGCCAGACCAGCAGCAGGCAACGGGGCTGAACCCGGAGGGCGGACAGGAAAAGCGCGGGGAACCCGAGAAGGAAGACAAGAGCACGGCTGCCTTCAGTGAATCGCCCGAAAGTATCCTGCGAGAGGAAAAAGAGCACCGTCTCCAGCTCCAGCGCGCACAGCAGGGAGCCTACAAGCCGGTGGACAAGGATTGGTAGCATGAAGCGAGGGGGGATCAACGATCCTCAGGCACGCTCCGGGATCATGAGGGGCAGGCTCACGGCGGTCGCTGCGATTGCTGTCTTCGTGCCGGTATTGTCTCTTCTGGCAGGTGCCGATTCCGGACGGTGGGCATCCGTTACGGGAGCCGCCTGGGCTGCAACCACGGGTGGGCTTTCGGCTCAGGCACTGGTAGAAAAGGACACCGTTGCCGTCGGTGAGCCCTTCCTTTTCCAAATCCGCATCGAAGGAAGCGACCTTGCCCCGGGGACCGATCCGCCGGAGCTGAGCGGAATGGTGGAGTTTGCGGTAGAGTATCTCGGGGGGCAGAGCAACAACAGCTCGTCCATCACCATCGTCAACGGCAGGATGAGCAAGGTTGAAACCTACGGCTATGTCTATTCTTTCCGGCTGACGGCCCGGAAGACCGGATCACTTGAGATCCCTGCCATTACGGTCCCCCTTGATTCGGCAAGCACGAAGACTGTCCGCACCAGACCGATTCCCATCCGGGTGGTGCCACCTGAAGCCAGCGACGACTTTCATCTCGAACTGAAATTCTCCAAGACCAGCTTCTATGTCGGCGAACCGGTCGTCCTCAGCGTAGTCTGGTATCTCCGAAAGGATGTGGAGAGCGTCACCTTTAATGTGCCGTTCCTTCAGGACGAGGCTTTCACCTTCGTCGACCGCAGGGCCGACCAGGATCCAAGGAAACAGTATTTTCAGCTTCAGGTAGGCGGTGCGGGTGTTCTTGCCGAGAAGGGTACCGGCTCTTACCATGGCCGCGAATATACCACGCTTTCGTTCCGCAAGGTGATCTTTGCCAGAAAACCCGGCAGCTTCCAAACGCCAGAGGCGACGGCAGCCAGCAAGGCCCTGGCAGGGTACTCGGGGCGGCAGCAGAGGCGCAATCCATTCGACGGGTTCTTTGACGATGACCTTTTCAGTCCGGGCCGGAGAGCGCTCTACAAGACCTTTGTCAGCCGCGCGGAGCCCGTTGTGCTGACGGTGCTGCCCCTTCCGGAGGAAGGAAAACCGCCCAACTTTGCCGGCTGGGTGGGGCGCTTCCAGGTGGAAGCGTCGGCCAGCCCCACGGAAGTGAGCGTCGGTGACCCGATCACCCTCACCCTGTCGGTCAGCGGCTCCGAATACCTCGACAAGGTGGAGCTCCCGCCGCTTTCCAGGGATGCCGCGATAGACCGGGATTTCAAGGTCCCCGAGGAGATGGCGGCGGGTGTGGTCCGGGGAACCGTCAAGGAGTTCACGCAGACCCTGCGGCCCAAGACCGCCGAGGTCAGAGCGGTTCCGGCCATCAAGCTTCCCTTCTTCAATCCCGAGTCCGGTCGCTATGAAACTGCGGAGAGCAACCCCATACCTCTCACGGTAAAGACCGCCCGCATTCTCACCTCGGCCGATGTGGAGGGCAAATCGGGAGAGACCGCCGTCCAAAAAAGCGAACTGGAGACCTGGTCTCAAGGTATCGCGCACAACTACGAGGGCGCCGAGGTTTTGGAAGGACAAGTCTTCCGGATTTCAGTGATCGTGACGTCGCCCGCCTGGCTGGCCGTGATGGTGGTTCCGTTCCTTGCCTTCGTTTCGCTCCTGGTCTATACCGGCGTCCGCCGGCGACAAACCGCCGATCCTGACCGAATGCGGTCGCGGAAGGCGTTTGCCAGGTTCAGAAAAAGAGTTGGCGAGCTCGAGGCGGAAGGTTCCCAGGGCAGCGACAGCTGCGGTCTGCTCCTGGATGCTGTCAGGGTCTACCTCGGGGACAAACTGAGGCTCAACGGCACCACCCTGACCTTTGCCGACATCGAGGAAAGGCTGGCGGCAGCAGGTATCGCCGGTGGACTTCGGGAGCAGCTGCGGGGCCTGTTTACGGCCTGCGAACAGGGGAGCTATGGCGGTATGGGGCTGCACCGGCCTTTTGAAGAACTGGTGACGGAAGTGATGGCGGTCATCCGCTCCCTGGATCGGGTGGTCTGACGCCATGAAGGCCCATCATTCCATGATCCGCTTGCTTCCGGCGTTCGTGATGGTCCTGCTTGCGATCCTGAGCCTCACCGAGGCAAAGGCGCTGGCCGCCGGCAGGATCTGGAACCTCTACCAGGAAGGTGAATCCTCCTTCCGGCAGGCAAACGACCTTCTTCAGACTGATCCGACAAGGGCCAGGCTCCTGTTCGAGCGGGCCGCGCTGTGTTTTGAGGCGGTCCATCGCGAGGGCGGCATCGAAAACGGCAGGCTCTTCTACAACATCGGCAACGTCTATTTCCGCCTCGGTGATATGGGCAAAGCCATCCTGAACTACCGGCGGGCAGAACGATTCATTCCCCACGATCTCAATCTGCAGCAGAATCTAACCTACGCCCGAAGCCGCCTCATCGATCGAATCGAGCCCAAGCCCGAAACCCAGGTGCTCCGGACCATTTTCTTCTGGCATTACGACCTGGGTGGTACCGTTCGCGCCTGGTTACTGGCCGCTGCGGCCGGATTCTTCTGGCTTGCTGCGGGCATCTCTCTATTATTGAGAAGGTCCTGGCTGCGGTACCTCACCGTTTTCTGGGCGCTGGTCAGCCTGCTTCTCGCCGGGTCCGTGGCCTTGGATGCCTACGAACAGGCCAACATCCATCCCGGCGTGATTCTGGAAGGGGAGGTCATCGGTAGAAAAGGCGACAGCACCACCTTCGAACCCTCGTTTAAGGAACCTCTGCACATGGGGGTTGAATTCAAGCTGGTCGAAGCTCGTCAGGGCTGGCTTCACATTGAATTGGCAGACGGTCGCCGGTGCTGGATTCCCGCATCGGCTGCAGAGCTCATTTAGCTGGAACAGGGTTGATGCTGTTGGGAGGAGAGTCCCATGAACCTGGAGATCCTTAAAGAAATTCCGCCTTGGGAGTGGCCGGAGGACAGTGATGAGCTGCTCCTTGGAATCCTCTCCGATGCCCTGGCCGACGATGCAGAGCGGCTGCTCGCCGTGGAGTTGGCCGGGGAGCTGACGGTGATTGACGACCAACTGGTCGAAAGGCTGCTGGCTATTCTGCGAAACAGCGCTGAATCGGACAAGCTGCGCGGCAGAGCTGCCATATCGCTGGGAGCGGTCCTCGAGTACATGGATCTGGAGGATCCTGAAGATCTTGATGATGCGCCGATTTCGGGAAAGAGCTTCCGCCGCATCCGGGAGCAGCTGGCTACGCTGTACCGTGATCCCAAGGTTCCTGAGGCGGTACGGCGGCGAATTTTCGAGAGCTCGGTGCGGGCGCCGCAAAGGTGGCACCGGGACGCCATTCATGCGGCCTATGCCAGTGATGACGAGCGCTGGAAACTCACCGGCGTCTTTGGCATGCGTTTTGTCCCCGGGTTCGATGACCAGATTCTCGAAGCGCTGGGGAGCAAGAACCGCAGCATTTGTGTCGAGGCGCTGTGGGCCGCCGGTAACTGGGGAATCGATGCGGCCTGGCCGTACGTCACCAGGCTGGTCAGGTCACCGACCACCGACAAGCCTCGGCGCCTGGCGGCAATCGATGCGGTAGCAGGGATCCGCCCCCACGAAGCGGCAAACGTCCTGGGCGATCTCCTGGATTCGGACGACGAGGATATCGTCGAGGCGGTCTACGAAGCCTTGGCCATGGCCGAAGAACGATCGGAAGATGACGCTGGGGATGATTATCCCTTCTGATGGCAAACCATCCCAACCCCCAAGAATAAGTGCCCGGCCGCTCATGACGTGGCACAGGTTTCCAGCCTGTGAGATACGCGGGCGAGGCGCCAACGCCACAAATGATGGTCACTTTCTTCTCTGGCGTGGTAGTGAGCAGCGCTGTCCTGTTCTTTCCGGAAAGTCTCCGCGGCAGTCTCAGTGGGCACCCAGCAGGGCCAGCAGCACTCCGCCGGCCACCACACTGGCGATCTGGCCGGCGGTGTTGGCCCCCATGGCGTGCATGAGCAGGAAGTTCTCAAAATCGTCTTCCTGACCCACCTTCTGGACCACACGCGCGGCCATGGGGAAGGCACTGATACCGGCGGCGCCCAGGAGTGGGTTGAACTGTCCCTTGCTGATGAAATTTAGAAACTTGGCAAACCCCAAGCCGGCCGCCGTATCGAGGCCGAAGGCCATGATCCCGAGCGCTAGAATCGCCAGGGTCTGGAGCTGCAGAAAGGTGTCGGCGCGCATGGTCGAACCTACGGCCAGACCGAGGAAAAGGGTCACGATATTGGCGATTTCGTTGGACGAAGCGCCGGTCAGCCGCTCCACCACTCCCGATTCTTTGAGCAGGTTGCCGAGCATGAGCGTTCCGATGAGGGGGATGGCCATGGGCACCAGGGTGCCCACCACAATGGTCACAGCCAGGGGGAAAAGAATGCGGGTGCGGCGGCTGATGGGCCGGGAGGTATAGGGCATGCGGATCATCCGTTCCCTGCGCGAGGTCAAGGCCCGCATGATCGGGGGCTGGATGATCGGAACCAGCGACATGTAGCTGTAGGCGGTGACCGCAATGGGCCCGAGCATGTGCGGTGCCAGCAGGTTGCTCACATAAATGGAGGTGGGGCCGTCGATGGCGCCAATAATGCCGATGGAGGCGGCCTCGTTGAGGTCGAAGCCGAGCAGCAGCGCCAGGATCAGGGTGCCGAAGATGCCGAACTGTCCTGCCGCACCGAGCAGCATCATCCGGGGGTTCTCCAGCAGCGGTCCGAAATCGGTCATGGCGCCGATGCCGATGAAGATCAGCAGCGGGAAGAGCTCGTTGTCCACCCCGGCTTTCTTCAGCACCGCGAGCATGCCGTCGTCGGCGATCATCGGCGAGAGCGGCAGATTGGCGAGAATCGCCCCGGCGCCGATGGGAATGAGCAGCATCGGTTCGTATTCCTTGACGACGGCCAGATAGATCAGGAGGCAGCCGACGGCGATCATCAGGAGTGAGCCGGGTGACGTATTCTGAATTCCCTGCAGCAACTCAACAAAAGAGACCGTCACGGCTGACCCTCCTCAAACTTGACCAGCACGTCGCCGTAGCCGACCGTTTGTCCAACCTGCACCAGGACTTCGGAAACCACCCCGTCGCGCGGCGAGCGAATGGCATTCTTCATCTTCATTGCTTCCAGGACCAGCACCGTCTGCCCATGTGTGACCGCATCGCCGACCTTGACCGACACGGCCTGAATAACTCCGGGCATGGGTGCCGTGACATCGGATCGGATGCCGTTGCCGGGCAGCTCCGGGCGAGGCGGTTGGGCCGGTGACGGCACCTGCCGCCCCGGTCCCAGGGTGGCGGGATCGGGAGGGCGATAAGAGGCTTCGGGCCGCGGGACTACCGCCTCATCGCCCTCACGCAGCGGCAGGATCGCGGGTGTGATCACGGCTGCCGCAAGGTCTTCATCAGAAGTAACCCTGACCTCCAAAGCCCGATCGCCAAGAGCGACCCGAAACCGATCAGCCGCCAATTCCTGCACATGAACCACGTACTCTTTGCCTTTGATTTCCAGTTTGTAACGTCTCATTTGGTCCTCCGTCCCGGCTGCCATCTGGAATTTTGCAGGGTTCGTCCGACGTTGAGCCAACGGCTGGGGAGCGTCCCCGGCTGGTATTCACGCATCACCGGGGCGGCCTCCTTGCGGCGAACCGCTTGATGCATCATGACGGCGATACTGATGGCGGCCAGAGCCTCCGGATCGAGACCGCCGGAGTATTCCGGTGTCACCGGTTCAGGGGTGACCGCAGCGGTTCGGTCGAGGCGCAACAGCAGGCTGATCATCAAGGCCATCAGGGCCAGCAGCAGAAAGACCAGGCCCATCCCAAAAACGGTTAGTTGTAAACCAATGTTGAGTGACTCCATGGACACCTCCCTCACACTTGCGCGGAAAACAGCGGTGAGTCCTGAATGATGCGTGCTGCCCAACAGCGTGCCTCAGAGCTCATCTGCACCCCACCGTCGGCGGAAGCCACCCCCCGACCTGGCGACTACATGGGCATCAATCCATGTTTCTTGGGGGGGTTCTGTTTGACTTTGGTGCGCAGCACCTCGAGGGCGCGAATCAGACGGGGGCGCGTTTCTCTTGGTTCAATCACCTCATCGATCTGAGCCACGTTGGCGGCGACATAGGGATTGAAAAACTTGTTGCGATATTCGGCAACAAATTCCCGCTGGAGCGCAGCGGGGTCCTCGGAGGCGGCCAGTTCGCGTTTTCGCAGGATGCGGATGGCGCCTTCCGCCCCCATGACGGCAATCTGGGCGGCAGGCCAGGCAAAAGCGAGGTCGCAGCGCATCTGACGGGAGCTCATGGCGACGTAGGCACCGCCGATCGCCTTTCTGGTAACGATGGAAATCTTTGGTACGGTCGCTTCACAGTAGGCATAAATCACCTTGGCGCCATGGCGGATAATGCCATAGTGCTCCTGATCGACTCCGGGCAGATAGCCCGGGGTGTCGACAAAGGTGATGAGGGGGATGTTGAAAGCGTCACAAATGCGCACAAAACGCGCGATTTTGTCACTTGAATCAATGTCGAGCACGCCTGCCAGGTGGGCCGGCTGGTTGGCGACGATTCCCACCGAATAGCCATCAAGGCGGGCAAATCCCACCACGGCGCTGCGGGCATAGTAGGGATGGATTTCGAGGAAACTGCCCTGATCAACGATGGCCTCGATCACCTCGTGCATATTGTAAGGTTCGTTCTCGTCCTCGGGCACCATGCTGTTCAGTGCCTCCTCCATGCGGTCCGGCGAGTCGTAGCGGGCCACTTGAGGCGGATCCTCGGCATTGTTCTGAGGCAGATAGCTCAGCAGCAGCTTGACCAGTTCAATCGCCTGCTGGTCGGTTTCCGCCAGCAGTTGAGCCACGCCGCTCTTGCTGTTGTGGACAAGAGTGCCTCCCAGATCGCTGAAGGTCACATCCTCGCCGGTCACTGCTTTGATGACGTCCGGACCCGTGATGAACATGTAGCTGATGTTCCGTGCCATGATGACAAAGTCGGTCAGGGCGGGGGAGTAAACAGAGCCGCCGGCACAGGGGCCGAGCATCACCGAGATCTGCGGAATGACGCCCGAGGAGAGGACATTGCGCACGAACATTTCACCGTAAGCCGCAAGGCTCCGAATCCCTTCCTGAATACGCGCTCCCCCCGAGTCATTCAAGCCGATGATGGGAATGCCGCTATCCAGGGCTACATCCTGGAGGCGACAAATCTTGTGCGACTGCACTTCCGAAAACGACCCGCCAAATACGGTAAAATCCTGGGCAAAAGCCGCAACGCGGCGCCCGCTGATCTTACCGAAGCCGGTGACCACGCCATCGCCGGGGAAGTGCTGCGCCTCCATGCCAAAGTCGGTGATATTGTGGGTTGCCAGGGCACCGAGTTCCTGAAAGGTTCCCTCGTCAAGCAGCAGGGCCAGACGTTCCCGGGCAGTCATCTTGCCGCGTGCGTGCTGCTGAGCGATGCGTTCGCTGCCGCCGCCCCGCATGGCCTGCTCGCGCATCTCGCGAAGGGTCTGTAGCGCGCTCGTCATGGATTGTACCTCCTCCTGTGATTTGCCCTCGTCTCGGAAACGATGCTCCCGTAGGCCGTCTGTGGCAGGCCCTCTGGGATTCCCGCAGTTCCCAACCTGTTCCCCTGATCTTTCCAGAATTGTATCAACTCAGTTATTGCAGCGATGCAACATCCACATGGTGCAGGAGGATGTCAAACCGATAGGGATTTGTTTCACTCTCGCAGTCGGAGAAGGCTGAGTGCCCCTGCCTCGAACTCCTCGGACCGCAATCCTGATAAGCAGAACCCCTCCCGTCCGGCCATGATGAAGTGCTTAACCGTCCCAATGCGATTGAACTCGATGGTGGCAGTGAACTTGATCCTCTCATCGACGACAATCTGCTGAGTGAATCGACAGCAATCATTTGACGGCAGGTCACTTACTGACAAACCTGAGACTCAACCCGCGGCTGAAGGTACAGATGTTCGTGAGAACGGACGCGACAGTACCATCAAAGTCTGGATTTGACAAGACAAGCGGAAGGGGGTGATGATGTCGGTCGGTCTTTGACGGTTTCTGACCGGAAGGGCTGTTTTGGCGCTTCGTCCGGCCAAATACCGAGTTTGACAGGGTAGTTCGGTTCGAGTAATATGCTCATGTTAGCATATCTGGAGGAAATTCACCAAGAAACAGAGGGAGGAGCTGTGATGAAAGTGGAAGAGTACAAGAAAGTGATAGCGATGGCGGTCGAGAATGAAATTGAGGCGTTCGACTTCTATACGGCTGCCGGCGAAAAGGTGCAGGATGCCAATCTGAAGGATATCTTCAAGGACTTGGCCGAGGAGGAGATGAAGCACCGCAATTTCCTGCAGGGCCTGCTCTCCCAGGTAAAGCCAATGCGGTTTGACGAGGCCCAGGATTACAAGATTGCCGAAGCCGTTGCTAAACCAAAGCTCAGCATCGGTATGAAGCCTGCGGAGGCCATTGCCCTGGCCATGAAGAACGAAGAAGAAGCCATGACCATGTATGCCGAGTTGGCCAGGTGCAGCACGGACCAGGAACAAAAGGAGATGTTCGAAGCGCTTTCCCGGATGGAGAAAGGCCACAAGGTCAAGCTTGAAGGCTTGTACACCAATATGGCCTTTCCGGAAGTCTGGTAGGCCGGAATCAGGATTGACGGGGGGCTCTTATGTGCTTCCCCAGGTTCAGCAGCCGTTTGAAAACTCCGCGGGGCATGATTCGGCATTAAATCATGCCCCGATCTTTCCGGAAAGCCCTTCCTTTGGCACCGCTTCCGCGCTAAAGAAGTTTTCCCGTTACCTTCATTGGTTCAGGATAAGAGCTGGTGGGCCGCGTGTTCCAGCAAGCGTTCCACACCAAACTCGCTAACCATTTTCAACACTTGAGATTTGAGCAGGGAGGAGACGATGCTTGAGCTGGGAAGAGAAGCACCTGAGTTCTGTCTGCCGTCAGAGGATGCCGAGAAGGTTTGTCTCAGGGATCTGAGAGGGAACTGGATTGTTCTGTACTTTTATCCCAAGGACAATACCAGTGGGTGAACCACCGAAGCTCTGGAGTTTTCAGAGCGATCGAGCGACTTTGCGGCTTTGGGCGCCATCGTGCTGGGGGTAAGCCCCGATTCGGTCGCGTCGCACAAGAAATTCAAAGGAAAGCACAATCTTTCGGTCAAGCTCTTGAGCGACCCGGAACGCATGGTGTTGGAGAGCTACGGGGCCTGGGGGGTTAAGAAGATGTACGGCAAAGAGTCCGCCGGCGTCATTCGCAGTACGGTCCTTATCGATCCTGCCGGGTTCGTTCGGCGGACATGGCCCAAAGCCAAGTCTTCCGGCCATGCCCGGGAGGTCCTCCAGACCTTGCAGGAACTGACTCAAAGCTGATTCAAAGGATGTTCTCAGACTCCATGGGACAGTGTCTCGCTGGTTCCCAAGCTCCACCCTGGGAACCACCCGAGGGAAGGAACGCGGTGAACGGGATTCGAGGCTCCCAGGCCCGATCTGCGGAGAAGGTGCTCACCGTTGTGGACCTGCACAAGGCCTACGGGCAGACCGTTGCGGTGGGCGGCGTATCCTTTGAGGTTGATCGGAACGAGATTGTGGGCCTGTTGGGTCCCAACGGCGCCGGCAAGACCACCATCATCAACATGATTCTGGGCGTCCTTGAGCCGACCGCCGGGAGGATCGGCATTGAAGGAGTGGACATTGCGAGACATCGTTCCCAGGTGGTCGGACGGACCAACTTTGCCGCGGTTTACGCTCCTCTGCCCGGGAATCTGACGGTTTCTCAAAACCTGCGGGTCTTTGGCCTCCTTTACGGCATTCCGACGCTATCGAAACGCGTCCAGGAGGTCATCGAGCAGTTCGGCCTGGAAGAATTTCGCAACGTCAAGTGCGGCCTGCTCTCCTCGGGTGAGCAAACCCGGGTGGGGCTCGCCAAAGCGCTCCTCAACCATCCTTATCTCCTCCTCCTCGACGAACCGACCGCCTCACTCGATCCTGCGACGGCGCACGACATCCGCTCGAAAATCCGTGAGTATGCCAGGCGGGATGACGGGGGAGTCGTCTGGACCTCGCACAATATGTATGAAGTCACTGAGGTTTGCGACCGCGTGCTCTTTCTCTCCCGCGGAAAGATCCTGCTCGAAGGTGACCCGAAGACCCTGCCGCACGAGCATGGCAGGCAAACCCTCGAGGAACTGTTCATCAGCGTGGCGCGGGAACCGCTGACGTTCGCAGGAGCCTGAGTCGCATGCGGTTACAGCCGGTTGCCGCCATCCTGCTGCGCCATTTTTATCTCCTGCGGGGGAGTCCGGCGCGCGTGCTGCCGCTCTTTGTCTGGGTCGCCATCGACATGGTGCTGTGGGGGTTTATCACCAGGTATCTTAATGTGATCGCTTCGAGCGGCATCGATTTCGTGCCGGTGCTCCTGGGAGCGGTCCTGCTCTATGATTTTCTCATCCGGGTGATGCAGGGAGTCACCCTGACCTTTTTCGAAGACGTTTGGTCGCGCAATTTCCTCAACATCTTCGCTACCCCGCTTTCCATCTCCGAGTATCTGTGCGGACTGGTGCTGTCAAGCATCCTTACCAGCGCGGTAGGGTTGGCCGTGATGCTCGTCCTGGCGACCAGCGTTTTTGGCCTGGCTGTTTCGGTCTACGGGTTGATGTTCGTTCCCTTCCTGCTGGTGCTGTTTCTGTTCGGCATCGCCCTCGGCATTTTCGGGAGCGCTGTGGTACTCCGCCTGGGGCCGGCGTCCGAATGGTTCATCTGGCCCATCCCGGGCTTCGTTGCCCCCTTCGTCGGTGTCTTCTACCCCTTATCGACCCTGCCTCAGTGGATGAGGGCCGTTTCCTATCTGCTGCCACCCTCGTATGTGTTCGAGGGCATGCGAAAGGTCATCGACCATGGCACCTTGTCACCAGTGACGCTGCTGGCGGGTGGGGGGCTTGCGGCACTTTATGTGGTCCTCGCCTGCTGGTTTTTCGCTCATATCCACCGGCATGCCCTGCGCACCGGCCTCATCGCCCGCTACAGTGCGGAAACGGTGAGCTAAGACTGATGGGAGAGAGTCCCTGGCCGGTCCCCTCCGAGAATTCTCGCCAGCGACAGGGCAAGGTGCTCGACCGCTTTTTCATCCGGCAGGGTTACGGTCATCTGGAGGCGGCCCTGCTCGTCACGGTCCATGCAGGTGGCGAGCTTGCTCCTGAGGGCTTCAGCCAGCTCGCGATCGGAGGCGGAGGGTTCCTGAGTGGCGAAGACTTCCCCAAGGAAGGAAAAGGCTGCATTGAGCAGCTGTCCTCCAGCAGTCGCGAGCTTCTCTTTGCGGACCAGGGCGGCGGCTTCGGCTTCGGTCTTCTGGCGCTGGCTCTCATCGACGGGGGCGAACGGCCTGGTGTCAAATAGCTGTTCAAGGCGCCTTTTGAGCTCTTCGATGCCGCTTGCCAGGTTGACCGCGGTGACGTCCGAGTCTGGATCGAGGACCGCCAGGGCAAGCTCTTGTTTGCCCGCCAGGGTTGCCAGCAGGTTTTCTTCGAGGGTGGCTTCAGTGACCAGCAGGTAGACCTGCACCGGGCGTTGCTGGCCCATGCGGTGGGCACGGGCGATGCGCTGTTCGAGGATGGCCGGATTCCATGGCAGCTCGACATTGACGATGGTGTTGGCAGCCTGGAGGTTGAGGCCGGTTGAGCCGGCATTGGTGGTGATGAAGAGCTTGCATGCGGGGTCCTGTTGAAACTGACGTACCAGCCCCTGACGGCGATTTTGCGGCACTGAACCGTCCAGCCGCACGAACGGGAGTCGGCGTTTCTCCAGCATGGGTTCGATCAGGTTCAGCATGTTTGTCCACTCGGAAAAGAGGACAATCTTACGGTCGTCCTCGGCCGTCAGCTGATCGAGGAGGGCCTCGAGTTCTTCCAGTTTGCTCGAATAGCCGGGAGGTTCCTTATCCACCAGGTAGGTGCTGTTAGCGGCCATACGGCAGATGAGCAAGGCCTTTTGAAGACGCAGCAGGTCCATTTCGGTGAGGAATCGTTTCTTAAGGATGGTGCTGATGGTCTTTTGTTGGGCGGCGTGGATCTGAAGCTGTTCTTCGGTGGGAGTGATCCTGCGGATTTCAGTGGTCCGGGGCGGCAGTTCCTGCATTACCTGTTTTCGGGTGCGGCGAAGCAGGATGGGCTGCAGTTGCCGGCGCACCTCATCCAGATGCCGGTAACCGAGTACCTTGCCCTTTTCATCCTCGATCCGATGAGTGTGGAAGAAACGGAAGGCTGGTCCGAGTCGCCGTTCGTCTATGAATTCCACGACGGAATAGAGCTCATCGAGGCGATTCTCGAGCGGGGTGCCGGAGAGTACCAGGGCAAACGGTGAGCGCAATCCCTTGATGGTGCGGCTGGTCTTGGCTTCCCAGTTCTTGATGCGCTGCCCTTCATCGAGGATGATCAGGTCCCAGGTTTCGCGTGCTATGGTATCGATATCACGCAGCACCTGCTCGTAGTTGCAGATCGTAAAGAAGCTGTCGCGATGCTGGTATTGACCGGCGCGGAAGTCGCCGTCGCCGAAGATCACCTGCGACGAGCGGTCACAGTGCCGTTCGATTTCAGCCTGCCACTGTGACTTGAGCGAAGCGGGGCAGACTACCAGGGTGCGTGAAATACCCGTCTCGCGAGCCAGCAGTTCCGCGGTGCCGATTCCCTGGATGGTCTTCCCGAGCCCCATGTCGTCGGCGAGAATCGCTCTTCCGGCGCCAAGGGCAAAGCCGATGCCGTCCAGCTGGTAAGGCAGGAGTTCCGTTTTGAGCAGGGTCGTACGGAGGGGATGGGAGGCGGGATCGCGGCGTACCTCCGCGGCGGTCTTCTGGAGGCGCTCCATGAGCAAAGCGCGTTGCAGGTATTCTTCGGCGTCGGGATAGACGGTCACCTCATGCCCCAGCTGCTCTGCTCGGCTGAGGCGTTGCAGCAGGTCCCGGGGATCGGTTATGGGTTTGCCCGCGATCGGTCGCAGGAGCCCAGCCGGTGGGCCTTCCAGGCCCTCGGCCACTGCCAGCCGCAGCTCCAGTTCTCTGCCGTATAGCAGGAAGACGTAGCTGTGGCTGGGACGGTAAGGCGTTTCCCGAACGGTCTTACTGAAGCGTCCCTTGACACGGTCGAGGGCGAAGAGGAGGTGTTTGCAGGTGCCGAGGGTATTTTTCCGAAAATCAGGACAGTTACAATACGATTCACCGCGCTCCCAGCCGCGCAGAGCCACGCGATAGGTTTTTCCCGAAACCAGGCTGGTAACGGTGTAGTCGGTCCAGAGGGTCTTCAGATCCATGGACTTCAGTTCCATTCTTTCGGTGGCAGCTCGCTCCTCGCGGTCGGCGAGGGCCTGGGCCGTCAGTTCTTCTGGGGTGAGCTCTCCGGCCGGGCTGCTGGGTGGCGGGGGTGCTGCCAGATGCAGTGCCAGCTTTTCTTCGAGAATGACCGCCAATGCGGCGCCGGCATGGTCGCACGGCTGGTTGCAGGTGCTGCAGCGAAGTTCAAGCCCGGACGCGGCCCGTTCGGAAGTCCTGATGGTGACCAGGGACTTGTCGATATTGAGCAGAAAGAGGTCCTCAGTGAGGGTAACGTCCAAATCGAGATCGATGGGGTAGCGCCCGCCGGCACGGATCAGATCCTTACCGTTAGGGCCGAGCAGGGCCGCGGCGCGCTTCATGGTGAGCTTTGACAGGGTCTCTTTGAGCTGACTCATGGCGTTATATCCTTCGTTTTCGTGGTCGGCCGAAAAGCTTGGCCGCATTGATCGTTCCGGGTTCGAAGGCCAACGGCAGGAGAAAGCGCGTCCCGCCATGGGCCATCGGGGTGGAGGGCAACATCGTTCCTATAGTTGCCTCAAACCAGGATCGTCAGAAGTGCCAAAAGTACCTGAAAAGCTATCCCGGTGGCAAGGAACCATTGCCGCTATCCGGACCCGAATTGGGGTTTGTGTGTATTATGCTGGTGGCGACTGCAAATGGTATTGATTTCGAAAAGAAGAACTATTATGGGGTTAGGTGCGCCATCGCATGCCATGGCATCACCTCGAAACGATGACAAGCACAAGAACTGATGAGGGCTGCGGCTTCCATGAAATTAATCACCAGCGATCTCCTGACTGATCTTATCTCCGGTGCGGCCACCAGTGCCAGACAGCGGCTGCATTACAGCATCCATGAATCACTGGCCGATCCGGTACAGCGACTGTTCATCGCGGCCAGACTGGAATCCTATTTTCGGCCGCATCGCCATCGTGAGAAATGGGAATGTGCGGTTGTGTTTCGCGGTCTTTTTGACATTCTGACATTTGATGAGCTCGGCACGGTGATCGAACGCGTGGCGGTCGGGGTTGGGGCGAACGGGATTGGATTTGAAATATCGGCCAATATCTGGCATTCCTGGGTTCCCATGATGGACGAGTCCGTGGCGTTCGAGATCAAGCAAGGGCCGTACCGCCCTCTGACAGCAGCCGATTTTGCTGCCTGGTCGCCGGAAGAAGGTACCGCCGAGGCGAAACGGTTTCTGGCCAGCATGCGAAGCGTAAAACCCGGCGGACGGGTTGGCTCTCAACAATCATGAACCAATTTGGTGCGAACGTTGCCCCTGGGTTCAAGCGGTCATTCCGGTTTGAGTCGGCAACCGGGCAGAGTGAGATGTTTTTGAAGGGTAATCCGGCGAAGCGGTCAAGGAGCGGGAAGGATGATCTACCAGGTCAGGGTTGAGGCAAAAGAAGTCAAGAATCGGATCGTGGAATGCAGGGTTCGAGACCATGTGGTTCACGTGGATCAGCCCAGGGAATTTGGGGCCGATGATACTGCGCCGACTCCTCCGGAAATGCTGGCAATTTCCCTCGGGAGCTGTGTGGTTTCGACCATTCAATTCCTGGCCATGCAAAGGAATATCGATGTCAGGAATATTTCGGTAACGGTGGCCGGCAGCATCGACTTTTCAAAGGCGATGGGCATAAGTGACAAGGAAAGAGCCGGTTTTGGCGATCTAAAAGTCGGGATCAAGTTTGATGCCGCAATGTCCGCCGAGGATAAAGCCGAATTCATGAAAGGTGTTTTTGAATGTGGTGCCTCGATCGACAGTATTCAGAACCCAACCCCGCTATCCTACGAAATCCTGGAATAAGGTTTTGGAACAGGCCATAGGCGCAGACTCCCCGGCCTGAGCCAATGACCTTTCCGCCTCTGCCGTCGCCCGGGTCCAGCATGTGGCTGGGCAATCCAGCGTCATCCCTGGATTTGCTCAATGTGGGTGATGACGGCTGCGTTAGCGAAGGTACGCATCCGAACGACTTTGGTGTTAAGAACGGAACGCTCTTTACCGCTCCGCTGTCAAACCGCATTCCTGCCGGCATCACCCGTGCCTGGGTGCCGAATCATGCTGCGGAGCCTGGTCTGGTCGTACGCGACAGCTCTATTCGGGCCGATGATCTTCCACTCATGGCAGAGATATTTTTGACGGGAACCACGGTCGACATCCTGGGCGTTCACAGCGTAGAAGGGATCAAGATCGGTAAGGGAAGAACCGGGGACCTCACCCTCAAGCTCTTTCGCCTTCTCAAGGAGAATACCAGTTCCTGGAAAGTGTAAAGGATGACTGCCTCAGAAATGTGCGTCGATCTGCTCATCCTTTCGTCCATCACAGTATCGCATTGTGAGGGAACACAGCATTGAGGAGAACCCGTACCGCGCCCTCTGGCCTTAAAACCCACGCGCTATTCGGGTATTCGGCCATGATCCAAGGGCGAAAGGATATGCACCGGGTTGTCCAGCTAAAGGGGTGAGGGCGCGCGCGGCAGCGGCGGCTCTGCGATGCGTCAACGCAAACACGCCGTGGACGGCTCCTAATGGTGCGCCGGTGGGTGGGCATGGTACTGGAGGGTGCCGAGCCAGTATGGGTCGGCAATCCCTTGACGATAAGCTGTGAGGGAGTCCGGGGAGGAATTGACCCTCAGGTTGGTATAGCTGCTATCCGCGTTCATCCAGCGTTCATGCCAGTAGACTGCGGCCTTCACGCGCGGATATTCGGCCTTGAAGGCAGCAAACGCCTCCCTCAGCCAGGCTGCCTTGCTGCCTGACTTCGGAAACTCTCCCACGCCCCATTCAGCCACCAGAATTGGCTTTGTGGGATCCAGGGCGCAAAGCGCCGAGTAAGGGGTGTCCATCACCTGGTGAAAGGAATACCAGTCGTCATCTCCGAACTGTTTGCCATAGATGCTGGCACCAAGCCAGTCGACGTAATCGGAGCCGGGATAGTAGCGGGCAGGCTGATTCCACGGTTCATCGGGATAGGAAAAGCTGTTGATGTGAAAGCCCCACAGCACATTGTCGGCTCCCCGTGCCCGCACACGATCGACCACATAGCGGTAGGCGTGCTGGTACCGTTCCGGTCCCTTGAAGATACCGCCTGACTTGCCCGCCATGGTCTCTTCCCCGGCGCCGTAAAACGCGCCTGACCAAGGAAACCAATTGCCATTCATCTCCAGTCCCCAGGACACCAATAGGGGTTGACCATAGGCCCGAGCGTGGTCAGCCCAGGAGTCGATGTAGTCATCCCACCGCCCCATGAGGATTTGATCCAGGTTGAACCGGTCGGGACCTCCTTCCTCCTTATAGGGCCTGTCCCAGGGGGACCAGAAGAGCAGAGGAATCGCGTGGTGGCGTGCGACCACGAAAACGCTCTTCGATGGAAAACTCTGCTCTCCCCAGAAGCTTGAAGAGGCGATGATCGCCTGATGCTTTCCGACGAGAACCTCGAAATCTTCAATCGCTTCGAGGGTGATGACATCTTCGGTCTCGCCGAAATCGATATAGGCTCCCGTGTACGCACCGACGGTCGGGAAGGCCATGTTGCCTGGCGGTTGCGGGGCTTCCGCATCGGGTTGAGACGGTTCGCAGCCGCCTGTCACGAGGACGATCACCATCATGCAAAGTAGCCACCGGCCGATGGGAGGAGGGCGATCCTTCCTGAGACGGTCCGAGGTCCTTGCGTGGTCTCGACCGCACCTCTGCCCTGCGGTAAGGCGCGGCAGTTGTGGAGAGGGAGCAGGAATCACGGCTTAGACCCGCATGGGTACGGATGCCGTCCGCTCCAGCTTGCCCCAGTTCACCCAGGCCCCCTGGACTGCCCTGAAAAGAGCCTTCCAGATGACCCAACCCAGGAGCGGCCGATAAATGAACCGCATGGGAATGATGAGGAGAGACTTTCGGAGAGGCTCCCGTTCAAGGTGGGAGGCAAGAGCTGCCAGGAACACATCCGTCAACAGAAAGGTAATGAAATAAGGCAGCAAGGTACTGCCGAAACCGAGCAGGAGGGAAGCGATCAGCATCCCATCCACCATTGGGCCGATCGCCACCAGGAGGATCTGGAAAAACCAGACACCAGGCAGGCTGAACCAGCCAAGAGCGCCGCACCGGGGGTTGAAGACCAGGTCTCGATGCTTCCAGAGGCATTGCAGCGTTCCGAAGGCCCAGCGAAAGCGCTGTTTGGCCAAAGCCGCGAAGGTTTCCGGCGCCTCGGTCCAGGCGACGGCGTCGGCGGTGTAGGCAACGCGAAAGCCAGCCCGGTGAAAGCTGAGCGTCAAATCAGTATCCTCGGCCAGGGTATCCGCACAGATACCGCCCACGCGCCTCACGGCACGGCGCTTCATCGCGCTGACGGCACCGGGGACCACGGTAATACAGTTGAGCTGATGGTACGCACGCCGATCAAGATTGAAGCCGCAAGTGTACTCCAGTGCCTGGCACCGGGCAATGAAGGTGCGGGGGTTGCCCACCTTGGCATGACCTGAGACGGCCGCCACCTCTTTGTCCCTCAGCGGCTGCACGAGGTGGGTAATTGTCTCCGGCTGGAACTGGGTATCCGCGTCCAGCATGACCAAGATCTCATGGCTGGCGGCCTCGATGCCAGCCCGCAGAGCGCTCGCCTTGCCCTGGTTGGGCTGCCGTCTCAGTCGGACACGCTGATCCTGGGCCGCCATGCGGGAGACGATCGCGGCGGTTCGGTCTCTCGCACCATCGTCGATGACCAGAATCTCCACGCTACCCGGGTACCGGGTCTGCAAAAGGCAGGAAAGCGTCTTGCCGATGACCTTTTCCTCGTTGTAGGCCGGTAGGATAACGCTTACCGGCGGGTGAAACAACGCTGCTCCGGCAAAGCCGGTCTGTTCCTTACGGCGGCAGGCGAGCAGGGCAATGACGAGGGAGCGCAGAGCGGTCAAAGCCGTGGCCGTAATCATGAAAGCCCAGAGGAAGCCTTCCACCCCATGAAGGGCCCGAAAGCCACTGCTGGTGACCATGCGCATCATCTTCTCCTCATCGTGCCGAAAGGGCGGCATCAAGTAATCGGGCGCTTCCTCCAGCATTTCGCTGAGGGAGACGATGGCATCGCCGCGATCCTGCAGGTAGTCGATGATAGCAGGCAGAGCGGCAATGGTCTGACTCCGATCTCCCCCGGCATCGTGCAGGAGGATGATGTTGCCGCCCCTCCGCCGCTCCTGCTTCACCCGCTCCAGCATGACCGCCACTCCCGGTCTCATCCAGTCTTCAGGATCGATGTTTTCGGTGACGGTCAGATAGCCGAGCTGCTGCGCCAGCTTGATGGGAATGATTTCAGCGGGATCGTAAGGGCGGGAGTCCGCGTTGTAGGGAGGTCGAAACAGGATGGTCGAACGCCCCGTGATGGTCTCGATCAGGCGCTGGGTGGCATTGAGTTCCAGCAGTGCGCGCTCCTCGGATACCACCGCCAGGTTGGGATGGGTGTAGGTGTGCACCCCAATTTCATGCCCTTCCTCGACGATCCTTCTGACAATCTCCGGGAAAGCTTCCATCCGCATGCCGACAACGAAGAAAGACGCCTTCACCTTCTTGGCTTTGAGGATATCCAGGATTCTGGGGGTCCATTTGGGATCGGGACCGTCATCGAAGCTGATCGCCACCTGGTCTTTGTTCCCTGGCCCCTGGTGGCAGAGGGTCAAATAGCTCGGAAAGCGATCATAGGAGCTCACGAAGTTGCCCGCTCCGTCCACGGTGACCTTGCGGGCCCCCCCGGCAATCGCATCGTCCAGCGTCAGGAATTCCCCTCTTCCCACATGGGTAACGGTGCCGGTTGCTTTGAGTTCCTGCAGGGGCTGGAGATCAAGGCCATGGAGGTCCTGCCATCCGGGCAACTCCAGAGGATACCAGATGGCCGGGTCTTCGTAGCCTAGGTCGGAGATGGCGATCCCGCCGACCCGCCTGTTCCGCGCCACCTGGAGCTGGTTGAGAAAGCTCGACGCGTCGAGAAACCACACGCGGTGTTCGCTGCCTTCGTCTTCGTAGAAGAAGGAGGGGTTGTAGAAGGGTGCTTCCGACTTGCAGACCGGGGCTCCGGAACGTCCCGCACGACTCATGATATCGGGAAACCGCAGAACCTCTGCTTTATGCTCCCCTTGCGTCCAATCGTAACCGTAAGCGCCGATTCCCACGACCCATTGTTGCGGCTCACCGTAATCCATCATTGCCTCGAGCCAGCCGTTGAACCATTCCAGCGAGGCGATCGGGCCGGGAGGGTCATTTTCTGAGTTTTCGTCGTGAAGGGTAGCAACAAACCGATCGATTTCCGGGGCCAACAGCTCCAGATCGAAGGCCCTCAGCTCTTCGCCCATGGGGACGCACAGCCACAGTTCCATTCCCTGCCGGTGCAGTGCCACCGCCATCCGTTTGAGCAGTCCGGCAATTTGCTCCGCGTACATGGGGTCGAGCTGACCCCAGTCTACCACCAGGCCCCCTGCTCCCATGGCCGTCAGTTGCGGCACCAGTTCATCCAGAAAACGCTCCTGCCCTGCCGCCGGACCGTTCGCCAGCCCTTCCACGGCTTCCGGTTGCCAGCTGTCCCCGATCAGATTGTTCAGCACCAGCATGAAGACGGGGCCACCCCCTTTGAGCAGGGCTAGCAGCTTTTGGTCCGGCCTCACAACCAGGGTTCCGAGACCATCCGCCAGCGTCAGCCATTCGACACAGACGTGCGTCAGACTTCCCTTGTGGGCTTTGAAAGAATCGAAGCTGCTCTGATCGCCGTTCAGGTAGAAGGCGGCTTTGATCTCTCCTGCCATCCTCGGCCGGGCCACACTGAGATCAATGGTCGCCCCGTTGTGCGGTTGGGCTGCACTTGCAGGTTTGGCAAATTCCAGCCAGAGCGGTTTAGTTGCCTTGAGAGGAGGGGCCGGATCCTCTTTTTGCAGGGCCTTGAGTCGAGTCTGCAGCTGCCGGACGGAGTTGGGCAAATGCAGCTGCGGCTTTACGCAGAGGCACCCGACGAAAACGACCACGGCCAGGAAAACGAGCAGGCTGGCAATGAGCAGGATACGCCGCATCCTCGGCCACCGTCTGCCTTGCACATCCAGGAATATGAATCCGCCGTCACTTCCTTCGGCCATGCCGCACACTCATCCGATGATGTCAACAAGGTTGCTTCTTCACTTCGGCAGCAGTGCTCAGCAAATTTCACTTTGGCCCCTTCTACACCCTGCTTTGGATAAAGGAAAGCCCCCTGCAAAGATGCACTCCGTACCGACCCCACGGATGGCTACGGGGCAGTCTGTCCGGCAAGCCCTGGATTCCTTGTCTTCACTGCCTGGCTCCTGCGGTCAATGGCCTGCAAGTTCGAGGCACTTGTTGAAGTCGAAGGCCATGAAGGCGGCCTTCGCCTGTGCCGCGCGGCGTTCCGCAGGGCCGCCCTGCTTCGTCAGCGCTGCCACCGCCCGCGCGGCCTCCACCGCCTGGGTGCTTTTTTCGGAGGTCGTGACCAGAACCCCCAGCCTGTCACCTTCCCGCCAGAGGGGGAGGACGGCCACCTCGGGGTCCCGGAAGAGGTTTCTGCCCGCGGCCTCGAGCCGATACGTCGCCTGCCTGAAATGGGCGGCGGTTGGTGTTGCATCCATGACCTGCACGGTGCCGTAGCCTTCCTGGGCGTCTGGATTGATCTTCAGGACCAGGATGCCGGAATCGGGCAGGGCACGGTCGAAGCCAACCGGTTGCCGGTTCTCGACGAGATAATATTTCCCCGATGACAGGGGGATCTTCACCGCCACGGTCCCGCCGCCGACACTCAGTGGGGAGAGGAAGGCCACCGCCGTCTCACCGGGTCTCACCCAGCGGACTTCGTCCTTCTTGATCCAGCCCAGGCGGATTTTCGTAAAGGAGGTGAGCCCTGGCGGCAGTCCGCCCCGCTCCACGAAATGCTGAGACATGATGTCCCAGGGGCCGACGTAGATGGCGTGGTGAGCGAAGGAGGGGAGCCTGGAGGCGTCAGACTGACGCTCATAGTCGTATAGTCAGGGTACGCGCCGCTTACCTCCCTCTATGCCCCCCAGGGCGTGAAAGAAATCGTGGGCAAACATCCCCAGATGCGCATTCTCGGCCCCCACAAAGATGCCCCCGTCAAACTCCCTGCCGTCGCCTGAGCGTACGGTCGTGAAAGCCACATTCCTTCTCACGCCCGTGAGCATCCCCGGATTGGCGCAGTAGCAGAGCATGCCGTATCCTTCACCCGGCATGGTGCGAACGCCGGGAATGATGAGCAGGTGCTGATAGCGCCTGAAATTGAGGTCGCGGTCCACTCTCGTCATGGTGTCTTCGATGAGCTTTCTCACCCGAGTGCGGTCTACCTTGAAGTTGTAAGGGCTAACCTTGTACTTCGAAAGCGCCTCGGGCAAGTCCACCCAACCTCGAAAATCGGCCTTGAGCCAGGCTCGGCCGAAGGACTGTTCCCGCACATACCGGTCCAGATCGTCGACGGCCCTTTTTCGGAGATGATCCAGACTGAACGCTGGCGTCGCGTCCGGGAACCGCACGGCAACCACCAGGAGCCGCAATTCGCCGGCAGCCTGGTCCGATTGCGTCCCCAGTCCCTCATCGGCACCAAGAGTGACCGCGTCAACGGATGGCAGAAAGACGAGCAGCGCCAGGCCAATCAAAAGAGGTAAGGATCGCATGGGTGGGGTCATATTCCTCTCCTCGAAAGGTTCTTCAGGCAATCTCATGCTTGTTCAGCTCGAGATGTTAACGTTTTGTCTCACGTAGAGACGCGGAAATTGCGGAAAAAGCCCTTGGCGTAGGACCCTGCGTCCCCTGTGTCTCTGCGTGAAAAGGAAGTTGCAGAATGCTGGATTCCAGCTTAAAACCTGCGGGAATGAACGTGCGGCAGGCCCACAACCGGCATGCCCGCGTGCTTCTGGCGGGCATCCAGAAAGACCAAGAAGCGCGACTTTCAATCGTAGACAAGTATAACATTTCTTGAGCGAGACTACGCGACTATCATGAGTGTTTGCCTGGCGTCGATTTCATGACGGAAACCTCCCCCATGGTTTCACGAATCTCAGAGGTACCCGTGCCCTCATCCCGCATTGCGTTGAAGCGTTCCCAGCCACTCTGGGCGTCCTTCAAGGTGGGTTTTCTGCTCATATCTCGTTGCCTTTTCAGGTCCTACTCATTTGCGCGCTTTCCATGGGAAGCTCAAGGTATTTGAGTTAAGTTGCCAGGTGCGATGCAACGCGTTTGCGGATTTCGTTCAGGGTGTGCAATAGAATGCCGATAAGATCCAGGTGGTGTAAGAAGAGGGCGCAGAAGGGTGAAACGTGACCACGAAGGGAAGTAAATGAAAACGTTGATAAGAGAACTCTGGCTGGCGGTGACCCTGATTTTGGCGGCATCCCTGCTGCTGCTCGCTTCCGACTGGCGCCAGCGTACCGGCGGTAAATCCGCCCAGCCGACGTATCCGATCATTGCTATCATGCAGATCTCGTCCACCCCGCTGCTCGATGCAGTCATAGCCGGGGTGCTGGACCGGCTTGAGGCGGAAGGCATGGTGGCGCCGGGACAGCGGAATCTGCGGCTCTACAATCCGCAGGGCGATTTCGCCACCGCCAATACCATTGCCCAAGAAATTGTCAATTCTAAGGTGGATATGGTCATAACTGCCAGCACTCCGGCCCTGCAGACGTTCGCCAAAGCCAATGTAACAGCCAAGAAGTACCACGTGTTCGGTGGGGTCACGGATCCCTACGGCGCCGGGGTAGGGATCACTGGCAAGGAGCCGCATCAGCATCCGCCCTACATGGCGGGAATCGGCACCTTTCAGCCGGTGCGCCGCGCCTTTGCGCTGCTCTACGAAATGAATCCCGCGATCAAGCGGGTCGGCGTGGTCTGGAATGCCGGTGAGCAATGTTCCGAAGCCTGTATGAGCGAGGCCCGGCCAAGCTGCCGTGAATTGGGCATTGAACTCATTGAGGCCGCCGTCGGCAATACCTCCGAAGTGTCGGAGGCGGCCCGATCCCTCATTGCCAGAGGAGCCGAAGCGATCTGGATCGGCGGCGATACCATTGCCACAGCGTCTTCCAGCCTCCTGATCAACCTCGCCAAACAAGCCGGAATACCGGTTTTCACCAATGACCCGGCCGATGCCGAGGCGGGCGCGCTGTTCGGCTTGGGCGCCGACTATTTCACGGTGGGTCGACTTACCGCCGACGTGGCGGTTGCTGTTCTGCGAGGTAAAAGGCCGGCGGATTTTCCCATCGAAAACGTTATTCCCGAACAATTGAAACTGAATCGGGAGGTGCTGGTTTCTCTGGGAGGTAAATTTGCCGTTACCCACGCCATTCAAGAACTGCTGGATACCCAAAGTGCCGCGGTTCAAGAGCCGTTCACGTCATCGAGCCGGGAAACGAGTGCGGAGCACCTTGCATCGCAGGTAGATCCGGCCAGCCAAGCCAGTCGCGTTCCGTGGCAGGTGAGGATGGTGCTGTACAGCGAAACCGAATTCGCCGAGCGCAGCCACGACGGCCTTATTGACGGCATCCAGCAGGCGGGCTTCGCGGAAGGACGGGATTATGAGCTGAAAGTCTATAATGCCCAAGGTGATATGTCCACCCTTGCCAGTATTATGACCGCCATCAAGTCCGATCATCCCGATCTGCTGATGGTCATTTCCACCCCGACCCTGCAAGCCGCCTTGAGGCAGGCCGGGGCCGAGACGAAAATCGTCTTTACCGGGGTGGGCGACGCCGTGCAGGCCGGTGCCGGAAAGAGCGAAACCGAGCACCTGCCCAATGTGACCGGCATCACCACCCGTTCACCTTTCGACGGTATGGCGCGGATCATTCGGGAGACCCTGCCTCGCGTCAGAGCGGTAGGGACGCTCTTCACCCCGGCCGAGATCAATAGCGTGCTCTACAAAGACTGGTTTAGAGAAGCGTTGGCAAAGCAGGGTATCGAACTGGTGGCCCTGCCGGTGACCTCAAGCGCCGAGGTGGCTCAGTCCGCCGCAGAACTGTGCACGCAAGATATCCAGGCCCTGGCTCAGATTGTTGATAATCTAACTCGTCCCGGATTCGCTCTCATCGCTCGGAAGGCCGCCGAGAACAATCTGCCGGTCTACGTCTTTGAGAGCAGCCAGATGGGCGACAACAGCGTGATCTGTGTGGCACGGGATTATTACGATGCCGGTCTGGAGGCGGCGCAAAAGGCGGTGCGAGTCCTGCGCGGCGAGCGCCCGGGCGATATTCCCTTCAGCAATACGCAATCGGAAAGGCTGCTGCTGAATTACCAACTGGCGCAAAAATACCGGCTTACCCTGCCGGAATCCGTGACTGCCGGGGCAACTTCGTATATCCCTAAAAAGCCGTAGGAGTGACCATGCAGTTAACCCATCAAATACGAGGCCGCTACCTGCTCATTGACGCCCAGGGGCGCCTGGATGCCACCTGGGCGGACTATTTCACTGATGCCCTGATGAGCCATGTTCGCGACGGCCATCACGATCTGATTCTCGAGGCCTCCGGCATGGCGTTTCTCAGCTCTGCGGGAATCCGTGCGCTGCTGAAGGTTTATAAAGAACTGATCGCCGTGCAGGGCAGTTTCCGGATTGTTGGAACAACTGCTTTTGTGAAACAGACGCTGAGCACCTCGGGGTTTGAGATCTGGCTGGCGGAAGCGCTGCCGGATGACCTGCCCGTTGAGGCTTCGCCCGCGTCGGCCCAGAGCAGCGAACAATACCTTCTCAACGCGGCCGCAACGCTCACCTTGAGCCGTCACGCCGCGTGGCTGCCGTGGCAGAAAAGCGATGCGAATTCAGTGCAGACTCTAACCTTTCCCACAGATACCTTCGCGCTGGGGATTGGCAGTGCGGCGGAGAGTTCTGCCATGGCCCGGGAACAATTCGGGGAATTCCTGGCGGTGGCCGGCAATGTAGTCTATCAACCGCCGGCCGAAGAGAGCCGCCCCGATTATCTCATAGCGGAAAAAACCTATATCCCCGCCGTGCAGTGCCTTCAAGCCCTGGTTTGCCGCGGCGAAATGGCGGCCTTGCTGCGTTTTGTACCGTCGGCTCAGACGCCCTTCTTCCCCATCGCCGCCTTGCTGCAGATGATTCTGAAACAGAGCAGGAAAATGATGGCCGGGTTTGTCATATTGGGCGAAATCGAAGGACTGGTAGGTGCCGCGCTGATTCAATCGCCGGGACTGCTTTCTGCCGATGAATCTTTCTCTTTTCCCGAAGTGAAAGAGTGGCTGAGCTTTAGCGGCGAGCGGGTTTTTGCCCATCAGCAGGTGCTGCTGACCGGGGTGGTGAAAGATCGGAACAACAATGACGACCCGCTGCTGCCGCCGCTTCCCTCGCACCCCGAGCTGGCAGCCCATATTCACGCCGCGGTTTTTCCCTATCAGCCACTACCGAATGGCAATATCGACATGGCGGCCTCGGTGCAAAAGTTTTTCAACGGTCCGCCGCCGCTGGCCGTGATGCATCTGGTAGACGACAACCGTCCTGCCGTCGGCCTGGGGCAAAGCGCTTTGATTCGCGGCGCATGCTGGTGCGCACCGGTTCAGAACCCGGAGGTGTTATCATGAGTCTGGTTTTTGGCGCTTTCACCATGGGTCTGATCCTCGCGCTGCTGTCTCTGGGCATGCTCATCAGTTTTCGAATGATACGCTTCACGGATATCACGGTCGACGGCAGCATCACCCTCGGCGCTTCCATCACCGCGTTGTTGCTTGTTGAGGGCTGGTCTCCCTGGCTGGCGGCCGTGATGGCCTTTCTCGCAGGGGGGGCTGCAGGGATGATCACCGGTCTGCTCCATACCCGCTTTAAGATTCAGGAGATCCTCTCCGGAATTCTGATGATGACGGCGCTCTATTCCATTAACCTGCGCCTTATGGGACGCAGCAATATCCCTTTGCTGGATGTCAGAAGCTTTGCCAGCGGCATGGAGACTCTGCTCTCCCAGATGACCGGGACCGCCGCCAAGATCAGTATCCTCGGCTGGCTGGTGCCTCTGATGGATGTGGCGCTTTTTCTTTCAGCGGCGCTGGTGGTTGTGGTCATCGGCTTTCTGCTGCAGCGTTTTCTACTCACTCACTTCGGGACCGCGCTGCGGGCCGCGGGCAACAACGCCCAGATGGTGCGGGCACAAGGTGTCGATCATCATCGTATGATCGTTTTCGGACTGGCGCTTGCCAACGCTCTGGTCGCCCTTTCCGGCTCACTTCTGGCTCAATATCAAGGTTTTACCGATGTGCAGATGGGGATTGGCATGATGGTCTGGGGGCTGGCCAGCATTATCATTGGTGAGGCGCTGGTGGGACGTTCCGGTATCGGGATGACCATCACCGGAGCCATCCTGGGCACCATTCTTTTCCGCCTGCTCATAGCCATTGCCCTGCGCTGGGGACTCAATCCCAACGACTTGAAGCTGGTGACGGCGCTCTTTGTTTTTGCCGCCCTCGTGGCTCCACAATGGTTGGGATCCCTGTCCAAGAAGTTCACCGGAGGGGTGCGTCATGCTGAAAATTGAAGCCCTGTCGAAAACCTTTTTCCCAAATACGCCCAATGAGGTGCGGGCGCTGCGCAAGGTGAGCCTCGAACTTGACGAAGGCAGCTTTGCCGCCATCATCGGCACCAACGGCTCTGGAAAGAGTACGCTGCTCAATGCCGTGGCCGGTACCTTTGAACCGGACCGGGGCCGCATCTTCCTGGACGACCGCGATATTACGGGCTGGCCGGAATTCCGCCGGGCGGCCCTCATCGGCCGCGTCTTTCAGAACCCCTTCGCCGGTTCCGCAGCCGAGATGTCCATTGCCGAAAATATCGTGCTGGCGATGCATCGCGGCCAGCGGCGCACCCTGGCTCCCGCCGTCACCCGCAAAGTCCGGCAGGCGATCGCCGACAAGGTGAGCGCCCTCAAGATGGGACTGGAAGAGCGCCTGGACAATCCCATCGGCAGCCTCTCCGGCGGCCAGCGGCAGGCGCTCACCCTGCTCATGGCCACCTGGCTGCGGCCGAAACTGCTGCTTCTCGATGAACACACCGCCGCCCTCGATCCGAAAAGCGCGGCCAAGGTTGCGGAACTCACCAAACAGATCATCGACCAGGAAAAGCTTACCGCACTGATGGTCACCCACTCCATGCAGCAGGCCGTGGACCTGCCCGACCGCATCGTCATGATGCACCGAGGGCAGATCGTCGAAGACTACCGTGCTGATATGAAACGGCGAGTCCGCATCCCCGACCTCATTGCCGCCTTTGACCGCGTTCAGAAACGGGAGCTCTTTGATGAATCAGTGGCAAACCTCCTGGCTGAGCAATATTGCTGAGCCAGGACATCGGTATGGCCATCGTCAAAAGACAGAGACCGATACGATGCGGCGACATTATTCATGAAAGGTGTTCTTGAATGTGGCGCCTCGATCGACAGTATTCAGAACCCAACCCCGCTATCCAACGAAATGCTGGAATAGGGTTTTGGAACAGGCCATGGGGTTAGACGCCCCGATCTGAGCCACTGACCTTTCCGCCTCTGCCGTCGCCCGGGTCCCGCATGTGGCTGGGCAATCCAGCGTCATCCCTGAATTTGGCTTAATTGCGCAAGCTTTTCACGGGCTTTGCCGGTCGCGAGGGCGGTCCTGGCCATTTCCACGCCCTGCGCATAGTCCTTCGCCAAGCCGGAGAGGTAAAGGGCGGCAGCGGCGTTCATGCAGAAGAAGTCTGCCTCGGGCGTGTCGTATCGGCCTTCGATGACCTGCTTGATAACCTGCGCGTTTTCCCGGGCGGTGGCACGACTGGCAATCCGCTGGAAGGCCACTGTTTTCAACCCGAAATCGTCGGGCGTGACTTCATAGGTTTCGACCCTGGTGTCGCGCAGCTCGACCACCCGAGTCGGGCCGGCGAGGGAGAACTCGTCCATACCCTGACGGGCCTCGATGCCGTGCACCATCCCGTATGGGGCAAGGGCTGCGGGCATGGCAATCTCTTTCAACACCGCGATGAGCTGGTCGCAGACGTGGGGAGCGTAGGCGCCGATGACAATACAGTTGGTCTGCTCACAGGGTCGGGTCAGCGGTCCGATGATATTGAACGCCGAGGTGAACCGCATGGACTGAATCAATCGTGCCCAGCCCGACTTGAGAAATGCTTCTCCAGGCAGGTAGCAGAGGCCGCTCTGAGCGAGACATTCCTCGGCTTTGGTAAGAGGGGCGTCGAGGTCAATGCCAAGGATTTCAAAAATATCGGAAGCCCCTGACACCCCGGTAACCAGTCTGGCGCCCTTCTTGGCGACAGTCAGACCGCAGGCCGCTGCGATGAGAGCTGCGGGAGTCGAACAGTTGATGGTCTTCAAGGGATCTGAGCCGGTGCCGACGATGTCGCAAACCGGTCCGCTCAGAGTGGTCCGAATCTTGGCTGTATCGTAGCGATCGAGCGCATCCCAGGCGCCTGAGAGCTCTTCCGTGGAGGGGCCGCGCGTAATGTGGGCCATGAGGAACGCGCCCTGCTGCAGTTCCGGTTGTTCGTTGAGGATGATCTGGCGATAGGCTTCAGCCGAGTTTTCACGGGTCATGAACTGGCCTGCGGCAACCGCGCAGATGAGTCTGCCGAAGTCACGGAGCTTGGTTTCTGATGGCATGGCTTGATCCTTTTCGATAATCAGCTGCTGAGTGGGAACAACATCAGGCGGTGTCTTTTCCGGGTCAGAATGCCACAACATATTTGAAAGCATCACCGCTCAGGATGGTGGGCAAGACCAGGGGAACCTGGTCCAGCCTGATTCGGTCTTCGATGAGCGGCTCAAACGCCTTCCCAAATTGGGCCAGGAGCGCCAGCCCCCTGGTCATCTGGGGGCGGGTGCAGCCGTAAGCGCCGACGACATGAAGCTGGCGGTAATGGATTTCGTTAATGAGACGGGCGGAGACTTGGTCACTGCCGGGGAATCCACTGAAAAGGCAGTACCTGCCGTCGGCTCTGAGTTTGGTCAGCCCTTCCCAAAGGGTGTTGAGAGCAGGCGCGGCATTGACGGCGGCGTCGAAGCCGGGCTGCGGGCACTCGACCCCGCCCCCGATACCGAAGTGCTCGCGCAAAGCGTTGCTCCGTTCGAGCTTTTGAGTGTTCGTTTCCACCAAGAAGGGTTCCGCCCCCAGTGCTCGGCCGGCTATGGCCAACAGCAGGCCAAGGGTTCCACCGCCGTAGATCAGGAGCGACATGCCCGGGGAGAGTCGCAGCTGATCCAGAGCATTCAACGCGCACCCGAGCGGTTCGGCAAGACATGACAGCGGTCCGGGCAGGTTGGCGGGGACCGGGATGAGACTGGCCGTCGGCACCGCCACCAATTCTGCAAAGCCACCGTCCCGATGAAACCCTATGATCTTCATGGACCGGCAGAGGTTCTCCATACCCGCGCGACAGGCGGCACATACGCCACAGGACTCTCCCGGCCAGACCACGAAGCGCTCACCGCTCATCGGGTCGAAGGCGCAAATCTCGTGGCCGGGGATTCTTGGCAGCACCAAGTCCCGTTGTCCCTGTTGCCACATCTTGGCATCGGTTCGGCAAACCGCGCAGTGGGAGAGGCGAAGGACGATTTCTCCGGGCAGCGAATGAGGAGAGGGACGGTCTATCATCTCCAAACGCCCCACAGCTTCGAGGAGCAATGCTTTCATGGTGGGCTCGTCTGGGGGGTCATGAGGTGTTTTGACGCTTGCGCAACCGCTCCATTTCGCGGGTTTCCTCTTTGCGCCTCAGCGTCTCGCGTTTGTCGAAGTGTTTTTTCCCGCGAGCGAGGGCCAGTTCAATCTTGGCCTTACCCTTGCTGAAATAGATTTTAAGGGGAATGAGGGCAAGCCCTTTCTCCTGGGTCTTGCCGAAAAGCCGCTTGAGTTCAAACTTGTGCAGGAGAAGCTTGCGAACCCGCTCCGGCTCATGGTTGTCATAGGACGCGTGGCTGTAAGCGCTGATGTGACAGCCGTAGAGATAGATCTCTCCCTGCCGGATTCTGGCATAGCTGTCCTTGAGGTTGGCTTTTCCCTGCCGCAGTGATTTGACTTCCGTCCCCAGGAGGACCAGTCCTGCTTCGAGTTTCTCAAGAATCTCGTAATCGTGGTAGGCTTTCTTGTTCTGGCAGACGATCCGGAACCCTTCGTCGGAGGTGGTCTTGGTTTTCGACATTACAAAAAGCGCTTTCTCCTGGTTCGTCTTCCGGTCTTCTCCGAGCATTCTTCAGACTGCAGGACACCGGGATTGAATATTCGCAGCTCTTCGGGAAACTTGTCAAGCATCTCGCGATAAAGCCGCTGGTGGATTTCCTCAGTGGTGCGCAGGCGCAGCACGCGAGCGACAAAACGGCGGCAATCATCGAGACGGGAGCGATTGATGAGGTTCTTCAGGCGCGGGATAGCCTGGGGGTTCATGCTGAGGTTGTCGAGTTCCAGGCCCAGCAGGATGGGTGTGTAGAGCGACTCTCCCGCCATTTCCCCACAGAGACTCACCTTGATCCTGGCCTTGCGTCCAACCGCCACAACGTGTCTGATGAAGCGCAGCACGGCCGGATGGAGTGGTTCAAAGAGATATGCCACGTGCTCATTGGACCGGTCAATACCGATGCTGTACTGGATCAAATCGTTGGTGCCGATGCTGAAGAAATCCACTTCCCTGGCCAGCATGTCGGCTACGGCCACTGCTGAGGGCACCTCAATCATTACCCCGATGGGCATGTTATCGTCGAAGGCAAGGCGATGGCGCGTCAGTTCGCCGCGGGCAGCGCGCAAGACCTCTTTGGCACGCAGCAGTTCGCTCACCCCCGAAACCATGGGGAACATGAGGCGGATGTTGCGGGCATGAGCGCTGGCCCTGAGAATCGCACGGAGCTGAGTCTGGAAGAGCTCGCGATAATGGAGGCAGAGCCGAATGGAACGCAGACCCAGGGCAGGGTTTGCCTCCTCGATTTTGGGGTACCAGGAGGCCAGCTTTTCGGCACCGACGTCGAGGGTTCGCATGGTAACCCACTTGGGCGCCATGAGTTCGGCGAGTTCCCGGTAATCGCTGTAAAGCGCCTCTTCGTCAGGGAAATCCAGCCGGTTCATGAGAAAGAACTCGGTGCGATAGAGTCCAATCCCGTCGGCACCATTATCCTTCGCCGCCACCACCTCTTCCAGAAGTTCGATGTTTGCCTCAATTGTGATGAGGCGACCGTCGAGGGTGCGGGCCGGAAAAGGCGCAACCCTGCTAATGGCCCGGATGTAGGTCTCGAATTCCGTCTGGCGCTCATGAAACTGGCTCAGGTCTTCGTCCGTCGGGTCGACAATGATCTTGCCGGATGCCCCATCGACGATGATGATGCTGCCGTTGGGGATCGTCTTGGTGGCCACCTCGGTGCCGACCACGGCGGGTATGTTCAATGAACGGGCGATGATGGAGGTGTGGGAAGTGCGCCCGCCCATGTCGGTGACCAGGCCCATAATGCGATCGAGGCGCAGTTGCGCGGTGTCGGCCGGGGAGAGATCATGGGCGACCAGAATGACCCGCTCGCTGATGTCGTCGAGGAAATTCTGTTCCTGGCCCGCCAGGTTGCGCAGTATGCGCTCTCTGACGGCTGCCAGATCTGCCATGCGGTTCTGGATAACCTCATCGTCGAGACCCTTGAACCGCTCACCCGCCTGTTTGATGGAGCGGGCAAAAGCCCACTGAGCGTTCAGGCGTTCTTCGCGGATGAGGCGCACGGTCTCGTCATGAATTGGCGGGTCCCGAAGGATCATCTGGTAGACTTCAAGGACTTGGGCGTGATCGACCAAATCCGGGGGAAGCCTGAGTTTAATGTCTTCCAGGGCCTTTTCCGTCAGAGAGACTGAGACCTCGAACCGGGAACACTCTTCAGCTACGGCCGCCTCATCTTCGAGAAGATGGTGAGGGATGGAGATTCGCCAATGTTCGAGAAGATAGGCTTTGCCAATGGCAATTCCCGGCGAAACGCCAATTCCCTGGATGGCCTTTGCGGGCTGCTCCATCGATTTGCCTCAAACCTGAGCACATGATGATTTCAAGGGAGACGACGCTCTGAGTCGGCAGGCTGGCGAACAACGGCGAACGCGTGAGAACCATGTTGCTCCAGCAGGTTGACATCGCGGGGAACGAGAATGCAGCCTTTCACAGTTATGAATACGAACAGGCGCTGGCGCACCGTGAAGCTGGAAAACCTATGGTTCGCCGAATTTCGTCTGAAAGAGGATGGCCAGGGCATTCAGCGCTTCGGATGCGTCCGGACCGAGGACCGTGACTTGAACCTTGCTTCCGCGGGGGCACACCAGGGTCATAATGTCGAGAATGCTCTTGCCGTTCACCTTGTTGTCACCTTTGGCAATCCAGACGTCCGATACGAATTGGGTGGCCACTTTTACAATTTGTGCTGCAACTCTGGCGTGAATCCCCGACTTATTGGCAATGATGAATTCCTGTTCCAATACCACGATCTTGCCTAAAACGGCCTCCAACGCTGATATTCTCCTCAGAGCTCCAAAATTCCGCCGTCTCTTAGCACATGGTCCCGGTGAAGTCAACAGCGCTGAACCGCCGACAGCCCTGCCTAAGATTGAGCTTGGGATACTGCCGGGTTGTTCCTCCCCGACCCCAATTACCCATGCCAGTGCAGACCGGGAGAGAAAGGACGTCGAGGTTTAAATAGGTCCAGGCTTTGAGTCGCTTGCCGGACCGTTGCTCGAGTTGGCAGGTAATCCGGTTGTTATCGATTGCCTCGGGTATTCTTCGTGAGGTCAAGCCTCGTGTTACAGGTGGCCACCGCCCTCGAAGTCCTGTTTATGTCATTGATCTCATTGACAGCTTACAGTTAATTGTGGTCAAACCTGTCTCAACCATATATAAAGGGACCCGCAGCGCTCCAGCGGTAGCTGGCCTGCTTTGAATCGGGGAGAGGTTTGGGGGGTGCCGGTTGAGCGAGGTGAAGAAGGCTATTGCCAGGAATGGATGCCTGAGCATCATTGCCTCGGTCGTCGGCGAAAGCCACCGACAGGCTGTCCTGCATCGTAATGGCAGTAGTGGAGCCGGTTTGTGAGCGCGATTTCAGCTAAGGGGCAACCTATCCTGATCATTGGCATGCATCGATCCGGAACCACGCTGGTCTCCCACCTCCTCAAGAGGTTTCCTCAAGTCCACTTTGAGATGGAGCCGCACGTGTTGTGGAAGGCAGGGAATTTTCACTACCTCCCTGACAATCGGTTCGATATTGATCGTAATGTGGTCGTCTGGATCAGGAACAAGCTACTTGGGGCTGCGGGAACCAGGATCCTGGTCGAAAAATCCCCAACCAACTGCGTTCGACCCCAACTGGTGCATGCTGTTTTCCCTGATGCGAAAATCGTATACCTGGAGCGTGACCCTGTCCGATGCATTTACTCGAATTTCCAGAAGACTCTGCTTAGTGTTTCATTCGATCCTGCAATTATTCTACGAAAGTATTTATATCCTTCCTATTTGGAAAACAGGTATGGCACCAACGGCAAGAAGATCTTCGAGCGGTCCCTGGAGGCGGGCGGCGGACGGGGAATTCATAAGCAATTGCGAGCTGTCGATCTTCATCTGTTTGTTCTCTATACGGCGAAAATGCTCTACATTCGGAATGCTTTGCATGCCTTGCCGTTTGGACCAAAACTGGACGGCTTCATTGATATTATGAAAAATGAAGGTCCGATATCATATCACGTTAAAGTCTATCGAGAGGCGGAATCCTGCAAGCAGATTTTTCAGAATCTTTATAATGATCATTTTCAATTATTCAAACTTGAGAAAATCCATACTCGAGCGGAGGAGATATCAAGGCTGTTTGAGTTTTGCGGGGTTACTGCCAGCGAAGAGTATATACATGGTATCGTTGAGTCATTTGACTCCAGAATAGTCAATCATGCCAATGCTTCCAGTGAATTTGATGAGAGCATTAGGAAGATGTTGGATTCTTGAGCAACAACGCATGGGGACCTCGGGTGTGGCAACCAGGCGGCTGGCTCCAGGGTACCGCGCCACCCAAATGGGTGTCTGAGTTTCATCCGTCATGCCTGCGAAAGCGGTCATCCAGGTGGTTTTGCCGGGTTCCCGCGGGCGCGGGAATGGCGCCCGCCCGGGACCAAGGGTCATTTTAGCCTGGGGAGCGGTGCTGAGGATCTTAAGAGCTGTCAAAACCGGAGGTTGTGCGGATAAAGAAGATGTTTGACTGGATGATCGTGGGTGCAGGTTTCACTGGCGCGACAATGGCGGAACAAATTGCTTCGCAGTTGAATCAGACCGTAATGGTAGTCGAACGCCGTGATCATATCGGCGGGAACGCCTATGACTATCTTGACGAACATGGCATATTAGTTCACAAGTACGGTCCTCACATTTTTCACACGAACTCAAGCCAAGTCTGGGATTATCTGTCCCGGTTTACTGACTGGCTTCCATATAATCATCACGTTCTGGCAGTCATCGATGGGAAGAAGATTCCGCTCCCTTTCAACCTGAATTCACTGCACGCACTTTTCCCACACCATACTGCCAGGAGGCTGGAGGCACTGCTTTTGGAGAGATTTGACGAAGGAGTCCATGTGCCCATTCTTGAGCTCCGAGCGAGCAACATGAACGGCGATTTGGGTTTCCTGGCGGATTTTATCTATGAGAAGGTTTTTTACGGCTACACACTGAAACAGTGGGAGCTCACGCCGGATGAGCTGGACCCTTCGGTTACCGCGCGCGTTCCGGTTCGCGTTGGACGTGATAATCGCTACTTCCTTGACCGCTACCAGGCCATGCCCAAACACGGCTATACCGAAATGTTTCGAAAAATGCTGTCGCATCCGAACATCGAGGTGGTCCTCAACACGGACTACACGGAGATAATCGATGTTGTGAAGTTCAACCGGATGATCTATACAGGAGAAATTGATGCCTTTTGTGGCTTTGTCTACGGTGAGTTGCCCTACCGCAGCATGCACTTTGAATTCAAACATATTAGCAGGGGGGCGTACCAAGAGGTGGCTCAGGTGAATTACCCCAACGATCATGACTTCACTCGTATCACTGAATTCAAGCACATGACGGCGCAACAGGCATCCGCCACCACCATAGCCGTTGATTACCCCCGGCCCTGCAGGAGAGGTCGGGACGACCCGCACTACCCGATTCCCATGCCGGAAAACCAGGATCTGTATAATCGGTATCTGAAAGAGACGCACAGGATCAACGGCAATGTCTTGTTCGCCGGCCGATTGGCTGACTATAAATACTACAACATGGACGAAGCCGTGCGACGGGCCCTCGATCTGTTTGAGACCAAGGTCGCCGCGTCGGCCCATGCCGGTTCTGATTCTACTGGCCGGTTACGCTTCGGGAGCCATCCGATCATTCAGCACCAGCCGCTTTTTCCCGGCCAATGCAGCACCGTGGAACGTCCCGTTCAGATTATGGCAGAGTGTGGTTAGAACCGCACCCCCAAGGGCCTGTCTGATTTCTACAGAATGCCTCTCGAGCTGGTCTGGGCAGGTCTGACAAGTCATCGTTGAGAGCATGTTAGTGGTAGGGTACCCTACCGCAAAGTCTATCATGGGAGCGGGAAGTGACGATGGGTACCATCGCGTCGGCCGTCAAAGGGAGCCGTCCACTCAAGGAAGAAATAGAAGTCATCGGATGTGACGAAGCGGATGGGGATTGCATAGAGTCGGGAATTGATCCTGACGCATTCGAGGCAGTCCTTGCCCAGCGACGTCTGCAACTGGTTATGAAGCGAATCATGGATGTCATCGGGGCGCTCGTGCTTATCTCGGTCTTCTCGCCCATTCTCCTGGTCACTGCCGTCTTGGTGCGGTTCTCTTCACCAGGTCCGATCATTTTTCGCCAAGAGCGCAGAGGGTACCGGGAAAGGCTTTTTCAATTCCTCAAGTTCCGGTCGATGATCGTCGATCAGGACCGGGTTATGGACAACCGTAAGATAAAAGAGCTGCAGGACAATGGGATCTTGGTCAAGGTGCGGCGCGACCCGCGTGTCACTGCCGTCGGGGCCTTCATTCGCCGGACCAGTATCGATGAGCTGCCCCAGCTGATTAACGTGCTCATGGGCGATATGAGCCTGGTAGGGCCGCGTCCTCTCGTGCCCTATATGCTGGAGCCTTTTCCCAAATTCCAAAAGGTACGGTGCATGGTCCGTCCCGGCCTGACAGGGTTATGGCAGATTCGTGATCGAGAACGCAATACGAGTGCCAAATACATGGTTAAACATGACCTTGAATACATCCAGCGGATAGGAGTGCTGTTGGATATCTGGATTCTACTCGCAACCCTTCCCGCCACAATCCTCGGAAAAGGGGCCCACTGATACACCGATGCGAACTCTCGAGCAGGCATGGCCTCTCTCCGACCCCCAGAATCAGAATTACGGGGCAAGCTCCCAGTGAATCATTCTCGCCGGGGTCATTAACCGGAAAGTACCTCTCGGTAGAGTTGAAGGGTGGTTTCAGCGCAGGCGCTGATGTCGAATTGCCTGATAGCTCGACGCTGGGCCTGCTTTCCCAGTCTGGTGCGGAGTTCGTCATCCTCCAGCAGCCGGTTCAATGCTGCCGCCAGTGCTTGGGCATTGCGCGGAGGAACGACGAGGCCGGTCTGACCGTGTTGGTTGACGAATTTCACTCCAGTCGGCAAATCAGTGCTCACCACCGGTATGCCACTGGCGTGCGCCTCAACCTGGACCAGTCCGTATGCTTCGGTGTTGGCGCTTGATGGGAGAACGAATACGTCGCTCGCCTGATAGTAGACGGGCAGCTCCTCGTCTTCAACCAGACCCGCGAACTTGACTCTCTCGGTCAATCCCAGCGCTTGAGCCAAATCGGTCAGAGGTTTGTGCAAGGGTCCCTCTCCCACCAACACCAGCACCCCCGGCACCTGTTTCATTGCCGCAATGAGATACTCCAACCCTTTATAATAGACAAATCGGCCGACAAACAGGATCATTCGTTGATCACCCGCCAGGGAAGCCCTGAGCTGCCTCGCTCGAAGCCTGGAGTGGTCGGTGGGTTGAAACTTCTGAGTCTCGATGCCGCCGGGGATGATGACCAGTTTCTTCTTATGATGGGTGAGGAAAGGCGACGATGCGGCCAGTTGCGGCGACCAGACGATGATCCGTTCCGCCCTCTCGAGGAAACGATTCAAAAACGGCCGGTAAAGCCAAAGCAGCACCTTTTGACGAACAATATCCATGTGAAAGGTTACGATGATGGGTGCCTTCAGGCGTGCGCCAACCTCGGCCAATTCGCCCCAGGGGTACGGAAAATGGAAGTGGTACAGGTCAGCCGCCGCATCTCGCAGGAGACCGGTGAACCCTAGAGTGATCGGGGTCGAGGACAGGTGGGCGATGGTTGTCGCCCGTTGCACGAAGACTCGTCCGTCATATTCCTCTTTGAGGATTCCCCGCCGCTTTTGGCCGGTGATTACCTGCGCCTCGAGGTGAGGGTTACAACGGAGCAGCGCCTTGGCGAGCCACTGTACGTGCCGTTCCAGGCCGCCCGGATGGGGTGGGTACAATTTGCTGACAAAAGCAACCTTCATGGCTCAGCCTGCAGTGGCAAGCATGTGAGTGAGTGCGCTGCTCACCGCTTCTCTAATTCATCTCGGGCAGTACATAAACCGGAACATTGGGAGACAGCCGGACGGCTAACTTGCCGTCACGTGCGGAGAGAAGGGTACTAGGGAACCCTGCAAAAGGGTCGGTAGGAGGCCATTTGGCCGCCCTGTCGGGAATAGCGCCCACCACCCGCGCGGTTTTACAATTGACTGGCAGCGGTATCTCGACGTCGATGGTTGCGCCGTGGCCAGACCACCAGACGATCGAATAGGGACGCTTGCCACGCACATCAAATCGAAAAACATTTGGTCGTCCAGTGTTGCCGCTGGTGACCTGGCCCGGTTCGACGCCTCTGGTCAGCTCGGCAATCAGCCGCACGGAAAAAGCCACGGGCTTGGGGCCTTTGTGCCTGCCGCTCGAATACTCTTTTTCCGGGTGGTAGAAGAGGCCATTGAAGGTGAAGACGTGCTCGGTTTTCTCTTTCCATTGGAGTCGATCGACCAGGGTTCCAAAGACGCAAAAGCGAGCACCCCCCGCCATGGCCGCATGGAAGGATTGCACGGCGTACACGGCCTGTTGTGCTTCGGACTGGTAACCCCTCCTGCCGGGGCTTTCAATCCAGGTTGAATTCTCAGAGACAACAAACTCAATCCGATCGAGATTCGGGAAGCCCGCCATGACCTTTCGCAGGGCCATAATGCTGTCCAGGATAGCGCCGCCCTCCAACCATGACCGATGGTGATGGATATCCACAGCGTGGAATTTCCCCGAGGCGGCCGACACGAGTGCCCGCAGGAGGTTCCGCAGGTTTGGACCGTCAATGTGGGCCGCGGGTATCCCTGCCACCATGATGCGTGCTTCCGGGCTGGCCTTGCGGACCACATCGTGGAATGCTGAGAGCAGTTTCGCGTAATCGGCGTATCGCTCCGGGGGCCAGTTCTTGGGGTTCGTGATCTCGTTTTCGAGCTGCCAGTATTTGACCACCTTCGAATGCCGCTGCGCCAGGGTTGAGACAAAGTCAAGAAACGTGTCAACATCTTTTCTGGTCTCCGGCAGTGCACTGTCAGTTCCCCTGCGGTTGGGATACGCGGGGGACAGCGTCAGCATGACCGTTCTCCCTGCGTTGGCACCGATCTCTCGATCAATGCTACTCCAGTCAAACCGCGTTGGATTCCTGAGGTAGGTGACGAAAAGATTCGGCTGGATTGCCAGCCTGACGACTCCCAGTCCGGTCTCCTCGATCAAGGACTGCTGTCCCCAGTTCTCCGCAATGACAAAAGTGCCGATCAAATGGGATAGTGGGTTTGCGGCGAAGGCGGGTGACCCCTGGGGCCAGAGACCGCTGCCGATATTTGTCAGAGATGCCAGCAATGCGAGGAAAACCAGAATGATCTTGCCGCGACAGCGTGCCATCGTGCGGGAGCCATGTTCCCGCATCGTTGCCGGAGGCCGGACCATCTGGGAACCGTGAACCGAATCTGTTAATCGAGTGGTCACCTGGCTCATTGGAAGTGCTTCCTTCCTGGTCTCTTAAAGCCGGAAAGGGATAAGAAAATGCTAACCATCAGGATCTCGATGGACTCCATGCGCGATCGCTTCTGAACGCTCCGGCTGCAGCGATCTCCTCGTAACAGCTTCGGATATCGCAGGATTCTTGCTCGTCTGCTTCTGGTCGGCGCCTACACTAGCGGTATTTCGTCCCCTGTCAAGTGATTTGGCAGGGTGCGGTACAAACGGCTGACCGGTCGCCGTCAGGGGAAGGCAACATGTTGAAAATGTACGATAAGTAAGTGGAGAAAGAGGCGGGCGGGCAATTCCCCGTCCCTGACTGGCGGCTCGGGCGCGTTTCAGCAGTGGGGCGGCAGCGGGCGGCTCGAGGCCGCCCAAATCCGCAAGGTATCATCCCAGGCCTTTCATAAGGCCTGCCGTCGGCAAGGTTTGCCGTCAGGCTATTTCCCGGACTGGAAGGGATCCCAGTCGCAGCCCCAGATTTCGCTGTTGAGCGGCAGTTTATAGCCCCGGCGCTCCTCGTATGTGGGATATCTTCGGTCACCGCCTTCGCCTGGCAGCATGCTGACGGGAAATTTCGGAGCCAGCAGGCCGTGTTTGCGGGCTTCCTGTTCGAGCCATTCCCGGTCGTCGGGGTGAGCAATGGAAATCAAGGCTCTCGCCCGTTCGTAGCCGCTCAAGCCTCTCAGGTTCACAATCCCGTACTCGGTGCAGACGTAGTTGGCGAGCTGCGCCGGCACATCCACCGTTGACCCTTCGGGCAGGAATGGCACGATCCTCGGGGTCCCGTGCTTGCTGCGGGAGGTCATGGAAGCCACGCCGCGGCCGCCTTTGGACATGGCGCAGAAGCTGACGAACTGGAAGTAGCCGCCCGTGCTGGAAATGGGACGCTTTTCGTAGAAACCCGCACACTGTTGCCCCAGGAGGTCTACGGCAACGCAATTGTCGATGGCGATCATATTGTCGATGCGGCTCAGGGTCTGGAAGTTGTTCGTATAACCAATGTCATAGACCGCCAGATGCTGGTTGTGATGGACGATGTCATGGTACCATTTCACATCCACGGGAAAGGCAAAAGTCCACACGCTCTTGCCCCGATCGATGGTCTTGTAGGCATTGGTCACCTGGCCGGACTCGATGAGGGTAATGAGGCCGTAGTTGAGCATCTCGGTGTGGATGCCGAGATCCTTGAAACCGGCGTCGGCCATGGCGGTAACACAGGCTGAAGGCAGCGAGCCGATGCCAAGCTGGACGATATCCCGATCCCGCATGATGGTCATGATGTGGCGGGCGATGGCCTCTTCCTCGGGGCGGGCCTTGATAGCCCGTTCGTTGATCTGAGGCCATTTATACTTTTCGCAGTCAACCTCAACCCAGTAGTCGATTTCATCGATGGGGATGGTATTGAGACGTCCGCCCTCCGCCCAGGGGTAATCCGAACGCACCTCGATGACGGTCTTTTTCGCCGTTTGTTTGAAGATATTGGCGTTGTTGGTACCGTAGGAAAAATTGAAAAACCCGTGGCTGTCGGGCAAGGTGGCGGCGTTGAACCACCAATCGAGGCCACGTTTCTCCTTGACGGCGTTGATGAAGCGGTAGTGATGGGCCCACATGCCGTAAGCCCAGCCCCACTGGGCCCAGTCGGTCACATTGTTGGTGTCACGGGCTTTGCGGTTCCAGGGAAAGAAAAAGAACTCATGGACGCAATGGTACTGCTGTAAGGGATCGATCTGCTGCAGCTCCGGGTGCGGGTAAAAACAGGCGTATAGCCAGAATTCAATATCTTTCAAGCTGCCGGGGCCGGGGCCAAGCCTCCGGGCGACGGCTTCGGTGCACACCGTCGAGTCCCCCCCGACGCTGCCGTTGTTGATCCAGTCACCGGATTTTACCATCTCGGCAATCTGTTCCGGTGTTCTTTTCTTGTCGCGAATCTTCTGCTGAATGGGTGTCGTCATCAGGACTCCTTCCTCCAGTTGGTGATGGGATCGGCCATATGCTTTCCTGGGAAGATTTGACATATGCCGGAGAGCGCTGAATTAGTCAAAAGAAAACACGATACTTCTCGTCAGAGTGTTCAAGCGGCCTGATTTTCTGAATTCTTGACATGCCCTGTTGCGGGTGGGCTAAAGGATTTCAGCCAGCTGCTCCGCAAGGGCCTCGGCGGTGGTGAAGAGCAGCCCGGACATTCCCAGCCTTTGAGCGGTATGCACATGCTCAAGGGTGTCGTCAATGAAAACGGCTTCTTCTGGCGCAACCTCCAGGCGTTCCAGGACTCTTTCAAACGCCGCCGGGTCCGGTTTGGCCAAGCCTTCGTCGCCGGAACAGAAGATGACATCGAACAGCTCGCGTATCTTCCACTCCTCAAGCCATTCTTCCAGACCGGGCGGCGCATTGGAGAGTACCGCCGTCTTAAGGCGGCCGTGCAGGCGGCGGATCAGGTTGACAACCGCCGTGTTGATCGCTTCATCGCGGCGGTAGCGGCGGCGGAAATCATCGAGTTCACTTTGACCGGTCAAGCCCAGGTCAGGTCCAACGGTTTCCCAGTACTGAGCCTCCGTCAGGCGCCCGAGCAGGGCATTCTGCCAGGCCCGGCGGTCGAACATAAGCCTGTTGATGGTGTCAGGTTCAAGGCCCAGTTCCCGCTCATAGCGGCGGAACAGCGAGGGTGGCTTTTGCGCGGAAATGACTCGCCCGAAGTCAAAAATGACGGCTTTAATCATGGAGCCTCGCATGCTATCGTACCGTTTCCGCGGACCTCGCCCGCGGACCGGATCAAAACTGGCGGCAGGGCTGGCGACAGGTGGCGCGATCGTGAACCGCCATCATAACCGAACTGACAGGATCGCCTCCATGAGAATTCGCTTTGGCCGACCGTGGTCCGGTGGAAACAAACCGTTGGCCGAGGTAGTCTCGTGATGCCTCACTGCCCGCGGGCCACGCTGTCTATAATACGGGTTGCCGAGGATCGCAACATGGCGCCAAAGCCTGGCACGATTGCACTCATGGGTTCCGGGGAACTGACCGCTACTATGGTCGAAGTGTACAAAGAGCTCCTGGCGAAGCTCCAGCCCTCACCGCGCGCGGTTTTTCTGGACACGCCCGCCGGCTTTCAGCTCAACGCCGACCTGCTGTCACAAAAGGCGGTCGGGTACTTTCATGACCGTATCCAGCAGTCTTTGAGGGTCGTCTCATTCAAGTCCAGGGATGGAGTGACCCTCTACGAGGCCGAACAGGCATTCCATGAACTCCGCGAAGCCAATTTTGTGCTGATTGGTCCGGGAAGTCCCACTTATGCCGTTCGCAACTGGGACCAGACGCCGGTTCCGGAGATTCTCACGGGATGTGTTGCCAAGGGAGGCTGCCTGGTGGCCGCCAGTGCTGCCGCCCTCACCGTGGGCCATTTCACCCTCCCGGTTTACGAGATCTACAAAGTGGGGCAGGATCTGCACTGGGAGGAGGGATTGCAGATTCTGGGCCATTTCGGCTTTAATCTCGTGGTGGTTCCCCACTGGAACAACGCGGAAGGCGGCACCCACGACACCCGTTTCTGCTATATGGGGGCGGCGCGCTTTGCGCAGCTCGAAGCGCTTTTGCCTGATGATATTGCGATATTCGGCCTGGATGAGCACACCGCCTGTCTACTGGACCTGGAGACCGATGAGGCGGTCGTCAAAGGCCTTGGTCGAGCAGTCTTGAGGTGTCGCGGCGCCGAAGTGGTGTTCGAGAAGGGAGAACGCTTCTCGCTTGAACTCCTGAGAGGTGGGAAGGGGCTCAAGCCTTGGCAGCCCATTGCTCCTCAGCTTTCTCCCGAACCACCACGTCCCGGAGAGCGGCAGCATTCCTTCTGGGGTGCCATTCATTCCCTGGAAGCCTCCTTCCAGGCCGCGCTCCAGAAGCGTGACCCGCAAGCGACCATCAGCATCCTGCTCCAGTTGGATGAGCGCCTTTGGCAAGCCCGTCGGGAAGGTGAGAGTGACGAGTTCATCTCCCAGGCGAGGGAGATCTGGCGGGAGCTGCTGGTTCACCTCGGGACGAAGCTCGAAGCCAGCCCTGAAGATCGAACAAGGTACCTGTCGCCTCTGGTCCATGAGGTGATCGATTTGCGGGAACGCTTCCGGCGGGAGCGAAAATGGCACGAGGCCGACGCCGTTCGCGAAAGCCTCCTACGTGCGGATATCTTCGTTGAGGACACCAGGGACGGCCCGCGGTGGCATCTGGAGGCGGCGAAATAGTGATTGTCGCAGAGCGGACTGCAAAAAAAGCGAACCGCAGAATATCGAATATCCAACCGCAGAAGGTTAAAGGAGGGTTTGGACGGACGGCAGGACCGCGGGGTGCCAGGAACCGGGCAATCCGGTGTCAGGCTTTGGAGGAGGTGGTTGCGACCAGGATGATGCCCACTCCCACCACGAAAAGCCCGAGAGCCTTCATCAGGGAGACGGTTTCCCCGAAAAAGAGATAGGCTAACAGCGTGGCGCCGATGGGCTCACCGAGAATCAGCACGGCCACGGTGGTGGCTGGAAGAAAGCCCAGAGTCCAGTTAAAGGTGGTATGGCCGATCAATTGGGGAACTACTGCAAGCAGCACGAAGACCAGGTAGGTTTGAGAAGAAAAGCCGGTCAGGGGGGTCGCGCTCAGGAGGTTGAGGGGCAGCAGGAAGAGGGCGGCGGTGCTGTAGGCGCCGAGGGCATAGGCGGTCAGATTGAGGGTGTGTCGCACGGAGCGCCCGGCGAGGAGGTAGCCGGCGGCGGCGAGGGCTCCTGCCAGTGCGAGGAGATCGCCGAGGAGGGCCTCTGGGGAGAAATGGAAGTCGTTTTCGGCGATGATCATGCTGCCTGCCACGACCAGCAGGATGCCGGACCAGGCATAGCGGGGCAGCCGCCGGCGAAGGCAGCAACGGTCAAAGAGGGCGACAAAGAGAGGGGTGGTGCTGACCAGCGTGGCGGAGCTGGCAATGGAAGTCAGTTGCAGAGACCGGATCCAAAAGGCAAAGTGGAGCGCCAGGAAGCAGCCGGCGAGCAGGGTCCGGCCCAGGATGGGCCGGTTCCAGCAGTGATTGGCGGGCATCTTAGAAAGGTACCAGGGAAGAAGGACGACGGCGGCGATCCCGACGCGATAGGACGCTATGGCCAGGGCAGGAGCGTCGGCCAGCCTGATCAAAATGGAAGCGCAGGAGATAGCGGTAATCCCGGTCGCCACGAGGGGCCACAGCAGCAAAGGATGCGGCGGGGCAAGACCCTGGGAGGGTCGAGGTGTGGGAGCCGGCGGGTGATCCAATGCCTCTGGATGCCTCAAAAAACTCCTTGACAAGATCATTCCCAATAGGGTACTGAGAACCGTTCAAAACTTTTTCAGGGAGGAACGGTTATCATGGTAAAGAGCCCTTGCCTCAATTGTGACAGAGCTGCCGAAGACAAGAACAAGTGCCTGGAAAACTGTGAGAAGCTCAAAGAGTACCAGGAACAGATTCTGAAGCAAGGAATTTATGCGACCATGTAACCCGGGGCGAACGCGCCTCTGCCTTACGCGGCCGTCGCGGCCGCTTTTTTTATCATGATCGGGGTTGTTCACGGTTGAAGCGAACGAGACTGCCCGCGAGCGACGCAGGAAGCAACGGGAGGGTATGAGCATGTATGCGATATTTCAGTCGGGTGGCAGGCAGTATCGAGCCGAGCCCGGTGCGGTGGTCAAGCTTGAGAAGCTTCCCGGGGAAGTCGGGGGTGAAGTGTCATTGGCCGAGGTGATGTTGGTTGCCGATGAAGATCAGATTCAGGTCGGCCAGCCGGTGCTCGAGGAGGTATCGATCCGGGGACGGATTGTGGAACAGGGTCGCCACCGCAAGATCGTTATTTTCAAGCATAAGAGGCGCAAGGATTACCGCAAGAAGCAGGGGCATCGGCAGTATTACACGGCGGTCCTGATTCAGGGAATCGAGCAGGGACTGGCTGCAACGGCGCAACCTGCTGATTCAACCCCTGTTACCGAAGGTGCAGTGGCACCGTTGGAGGAATAGACATGGCCCATAAAAAAGCTGGAGGAAGTTCCAGAAATGGTCGGGACAGCGCCGGGCAGCGTCGCGGTGTGAAGCGTTATGGAGGCGAGACGGTACGGGCCGGCAACATCCTGGTGCGGCAACTGGGAACCAAGTTCCATCCCGGTAAGAACGTCGGTATGGGAAGAGACTACACGCTCTTCGCGCTCATCGATGGTACGGTCGCGTTTGAATACAAGGATAAGATGCGTCAGAAAATCAGCGTCTATCCGGTCCCTGCCCCCGCGTAACTTATTTTCCTTCCCTTGAATCCGTTGGCAACGCGGCGCTGGTCTGGAACAGGCGGGGCAGCGCCGGGTCACCGCCTCCTCCATGGCTGGTCAACTCTCATGCATGGTAATCACTCATATACTCATCGGGTAACCCCGCGGCACCCCTGCAACCGGAGGGGAGAATTCAATGCTGCGTTGCTGATAATCCCATGAAGTTCGTCGATGAAGTCAAAACAAGGGTGGTAGCGGGTAACGGGGGCCAGGGTTGTGTGAGTTTCCGCCGGGAGAAGTATGTGCCCAAAGGGGGGCCTGACGGAGGTGATGGCGGTTGGGGAGGCGACGTGGTGCTGGAAGCTTCCGAGCGAAAGCATACCCTGCTCGATTTCCATTTCCGTCACGAGTTCAAGGCAACCTCGGGGTCACATGGCCAGGGCCGGAATCGGCACGGTCGGAGCGGCCGGGATCTCATCCTTGAGGTTCCCCCTGGGACCATCGTAAGAGATGCGCAATCGGGTGAGATGCTGGCTGATCTGGTGACACCCGGCCAACGGTGGGTGGCGGCCAAAGGGGGGCGGGGAGGAAAGGGCAACGCTCACTTCACTTCTTCCACCATGCGGGTTCCCAGGTTTGCTCAGCCCGGGGAGAAGGGTGAAGCCCGGGAATTGGTCCTGGAACTGAGGCTTATGGCGGATGTTGGCCTGGTAGGGTTGCCCAATGCCGGTAAATCGACCCTGATTGCCGCGGTGTCGTCAGCCCGGCCAAAGATCGCCGATTATCCCTTTACCACGATCGTTCCCAACCTGGGAGTGGTGCGCTATCGGGATGCCACTCCCTTCGTGATGGCCGACATTCCCGGCTTGATCAGCGGGGCTCATCTTGGCGCGGGTCTGGGAACCCGGTTTCTGCGTCATATCGAAAGAACCCGCTTGCTGGTGCATCTCATCGACAGCCACGAAGCGGCGGTGGGTGACCCACTCGATCCCTATCGCCTGGTCGAAACCGAATTGCAGAGCTACTCTGAAGCAATCCAGGGCAAACCCCGCGTCATCGCCTTGAACAAGATTGATCTCCTGACCGAACCCGGCCTGCTGGATCGCATCGTTGCCTGCTATCAGCAGACGGGACACCCGGTGGTGCTGCTGTCGGCGCTGAAGGGACAGGGGCTCGACCTGTTGCTGCAGCTCCTGACTCGGCTCCTGTTGCCCCTCGAGCAGGTTGAGCCGTCCGAGGATGAGGTTGGCGCCGAGGGAGAAGCCATTCGGATTGAGGAGGGAGCGACCGCATCTTTCTCGCGGTTGGGGTCGGGCGAGTGAAAAACTGCCGGGCCTGAGCCCTTTAAGGTTATAATAGGTCGCTCATTGCCCGGATGGTGCATGCTTTACCTGGTTGTTCGCGGATTGTACAAGTGGCGCAAGAGAATCCCTCAAGGATCAAGGAAGGACTGCTGGACCCATGGACGAGCTGAAAAATCGAGGGGCTTTTTTCAATCGCTGCCGACGGCTGGTGATCAAGGTGGGGAGCGCGGTTCTGACGGGATCTCGGGGCTTGAACCGGGTGATGATCCATCGTCTTAGCGATCAGATCGCCGAACTGCGGCAGATTGACCCAGAGCGCAAGATTGCCGTCGTAACCTCGGGGGCGGTCGCTTCCGGGTTGCGCAAGATCGGTTTCAATCAGCGTCCTCGAACCATCCCGCACAAGCAGGCCATGGCGGCTGTTGGCCAGGGGGCGCTGATGGAGGCCTGGGAGGGCGCTTTCGATAAATACGAGCTGCTGGTTGCCCAGGTACTGCTAACCAGTGAGGATCTGGCCCATCGCCATCGCTATCTGAATGCGCGCAATACGCTGGAAACGCTGCTCGACTGGGGCATTCTTCCCATCATCAACGAAAATGATACCGTTGTGGTCGAGGAGATCCGGTTCGGAGACAATGATCACCTGTCGGCCCTCATCGCGGGCCTGATCGGGGCCGACCTGGTGATCAATCTGACTGATACCGCAGGGCTCTACGATTGTGACCCGCGTACTCACGAAGCCGCCCAGCTCATTCCGCTGGTGAGCCGGATTGATGCGAAACTCGTTGCCTGTGCCACCCCTGAGCCCGGTGCGGTCGGCACGGGGGGCATGTTGAGCAAGCTCAATGCCGCCAGAAAATGCCTGGCTTCCGGGATTCCCATGATCATTGCGCCAGGCCGGGAACGTGATGTCCTCCTGCGGATTTTCGCCGGCGAAGTCCTGGGGACTCTTTTCCTTCCTCGAAAACGTCTCTATCATGGTAAGAAGCTCTGGCTGGCCAGCCTGCCCAAGCCGGTGGGCGAGCTGGTTTTGGATCAGGGTGCGGTTGTGGCCCTTCGCAAGCACGGAAAGTCATTACTTCCCATAGGAGTGCGCGAGGTTCGGGGCAATTTTGGGGTGGGGGCCCCGGTCAGATGTGTCAGTGAAACGGGCGAAGTGATCGGTGTGGGCTTATCCAACTACAGGTCTCTTGAAGTCGACCTGATTCGGGGCCATCATACGGAAGAGATAGAAGGGCTGGTAGGATACAAACATTCCGATGAGGTCATTCATCGGAACAACTTTGTGTTAACGGGCGAAAGCATCGAATAAGGTTTGCAAGGGGGATGTAATGCGCGAGGAAATCCGGCAGATGGGCCAGGACGCTCGAATGGCTGCTCATGAAATGGCGAAAATCGGCACTGCGCAGAAACGGCAGGCACTCGAAGCGGTGGCCGTCGCTCTGGGAGAGGCGCGAGCGGCCATTGACGCGGCTAACCGCAAAGATATTGCGGAGGCGCTCGATAAAGGCCTCCCCGCCGCCAAGGTGGATCGGCTGCGCCTGACCGACAAGGTTCTGGCAGAAATGACGGATGGCCTCAGGGAGATTGCCCTGCTCCCCGATCCCGTGGGCGAAATCACCCGCATGTGGACCCGCCCCAACGGGCTGAGGGTGGGAAGAATGCGGATTCCGCTCGGTGTGGTGGGCATTGTCTATGAGTCCCGTCCCAATGTGACCATCGATGCCGCAGCGCTTTGTATCAAAGCCGGCAACGCGGTGGTTCTGCGCGGTGGGTCGGAAGCGTTCCATTCCAATCAATGCCTGGCGAAAATCCTGCAAGAGTCGCTGAAGACCTCAGGCCTGCCCGCCCAGGCGGTGCAACTGGTCGGGACCACCGATCGCCAGGCGGTGCTGGAGCTTCTCCAGTTGGAGGAATACGTCGACGTCATGATTCCACGGGGGGGAGAAGACCTGATCCGGTTTGTTACGGCCAACGCACGCATGCCTGTCCTCAAGCATTACAAGGGGGTCTGCCATGTCTACGTGGATGCCGGAGCGGACTTTGAGATGGCGGAAAAGATCTGCTTGAATGCCAAAGTGCAGCGACCGGGGGTCTGTAATGCCATGGAAACCCTGCTGGTGCACCGGGAGGTGGCGGAGGCTTTTCTTCCGTCCATGGCAGCTGCCTTCCGCCGCGAGGGGGTGGAGCTGCGCGGCTGCGGCAGGACCCGCATGATCGTGCCTGATTGTCTCGCCGCCACCGAAGAGGATTGGTATGCAGAATACCTTGACCTCATTCTGGCCGTGAAGGTGGTGGACAGTATGGAGGAGGCCATTTCCCATCTGACTACCTATGGTTCACAGCATACTGAAGCCATCGTCACCCGGAATTTTGACCGTGCTCATCGGTTTCTCCAGGAGGTTCAATCCTCGCTGGTCCTGGTCAATGCCTCGACGCGCTTCAACGATGGCTTCCAGTTGGGGCTGGGGGCGGAAATCGGCATCTCGACCTCGCGGTTGCATGCCTTTGGTCCCATGGGGGTTGAGGAATTGACCACCACCAAATTTATTGCCATGGGAGACGGCCAATTGCGGGAATAGGGATTGTTGAAGAGGGAATGGTGCAGACGGGGATAGGGGAATGATGGAATGGGGGAGGTGAGGTCGCGACGGGTGGGAGTGATGGGGGGGACTTTTGATCCCGTCCATCTGGGACATCTGCGGCTGGCCGAAGAGGCGGTCGAGATCCTGGGGCTTGACGCCCTGCTTTTTGTGCCGGCGGCGGTTCCTCCCCACAAGCTGGCAAGGAGCATTCTCAGCTTCAGGCATCGGTGGCGGATGTTGGAGATAGCAACGAGGGACCATCCGCGGTTTGAGGTGTCGGATGTGGAGGTGCAGGTACCGGGCAAATCCTACACAGTGATCACGCTCCGGAAGTTGACCGAACTCTATGGCAAGGAGGTCGACCTTTTTTTCATACTGGGTTTGGACGCCTTTCTGGAGCTGGATACCTGGTGGCACTTTGAAGAGCTGTTCGGTCTGGCCCGGATGGCTGTCTTGCGCCGGCCCGGCTGCGACGAAGGGGGAATAGCACAGTTCCTCACAGAGCGAGTCTCTTCTCAGTATGCCCGCAGCCCTGACGGTGCCGGTTTCACTCATCCGCAGCTCTTGCCTGTGCATTGTTTACCCAATACCTGGCTCGATATCTCGGCAACTCGAATCCGGCGGTTGGTGAGCGCGGGAAGGTCGATTCGGTACCTGGTGTTGACGGAAGTTATGGAATATATCCAGATAAATCGGCTCTACCAGGAGGAAGCGGTCGGGGGTGAGCCTGTCGGTCGGGGGCGATGCGGGGTCGGAGACTGCGCGGCATGAGAGAACACGAATCAAAGGAGAAGATTGAACCGGCGCGGCCCGCCAGCGGCAGGGAAAAGGCGGCGCGGTGCGTTCGTGCAGCCCTGGAGCACAAAGCACTGGATGTGGTTTTGCTGGATGTTGCCGGGCTGACTTCGTTCACCGATTTCTTTCTGATTTGCAGCGGCAAGTCCAGTCGCCAGGTGCAGGGCATTGTCGACAAACTGGAAGACACTCTCGCCGGGTTGGGCCTCAAGCCGCTCGGTATTGAGGGGCGGGGGGAAGGCCATTGGGTGCTCATGGATTATGGCGATGTGGTGCTCCATGTTTTCTATGAGCCGGTCCGGGTCTTTTACGATCTGGAAAGCCTCTGGTCGGATGCAAAGCGACTGGACGTGGCAGGGGGGGGCGATGATTTGCTTGGAGACGCCCAAGAGGGAACCTTATGAATGGGTTGTGCGCTGCTGACCGGGCTGGCCGGAAAGGGCTGGTGATCTGGCTGGTGATCTCTTTGCTCGGCGTAACCCTGTTCCTGCCGGCAAAGGGTGGTGCGCTTTCGCTGAGTGATGAGAGAGCGATCGGGCGCGAGATGCTTGCGATGATCAAGGCCCGCATGTCACTGGTTGAGGATGGCGAGGTGCTGGCCTATGTTCAGGCGGTTGGCAACCGGATTGTCAAACAGCTGGGAACCACTCCCTATCAGTATCGTTTCTTTGTCATCAACCAGTCGGTCCCCAATGCCTTTGCCGTGCCCGGGGGGTATATCTTCATCTACCGCGGACTGATCGAGCTCATGACCAGCGAAGGGGAACTGGCCGGAATTCTCAGCCATGAACTGGGGCACATCCAGGCGCGGCACTATCAACGGCGGGCCGAGGAGGGGATGATCCTCACGGCGGCATCCATTGCGGGCATCCTGGCAGCGGCGCTGCTGGGCGCCAAGGGGGGCGGGGCGGGGTCCCAGGCGTTGATGATGGGAACGATCGCTGGAGCCCAAACCGCGCAATTGAAATACAGCCGGGAAAATGAAGAAGAAGCCGATCAACTGGGGTTGCGCTACCTCACGGCGGCGGGCTACCCGGCGAAGGATATGGTATCGGTGATGCAGCGGCTGAATCAGGCGCAATGGATGGCCAACTCCAACATCCCCTCCTATCTTCTAACGCATCCGGCCCTCAGCGAGCGCGTTCAGTATCTGCAGGATCTGATCAGCAAACCGGAATATCAAATTCCGGCTGCGAAATTCACCACGCTGGGTGATTTTTCCGTCATGCAGGCCGCCCTCGTTGCCGAGTACGGCGATCCGCGGACCGCGGAAGAGCGGTGGCGGACAGGTGCTCGCAAAGGTGAAGCAGCGGCGCTCTATGGGCTGGGACGATTGTATCTGAGGCAGGGGAAAACAGCGGAGGCCATGCCCTACCTCCAGGAGGCGGCCCGGCAGAATTCGGCGAGCCCGTTTGTGCTGAGCACCCTGGGGGAGGCTTATTTCAAACAGGGAAGGTTCACCGAGGCCCAGCGAGCCCTGCAGACGGCGCTCCTGCTGGATCCAGCCTCACCGGTGGCTCACTATCGACTGGCGCTTGTGCTGAAAGAACAGGGGAAGAAAGAAGAGGCCCTTGAGCATTTGGAGCAAATCGAGGATCTTGCGCCGTCCTTTCCGGATATCGACATGAGCCTTGGCACCCTCTATGGGCAGGTCAACCGGATGGGCCTGGCTCATTTCTATCTGGGGCGTTATTACCTGAGCCGGAGTAACTGGGAGGTTGCGGTCTTCCATTATCGAAAAGCGAGGCCATTGCTGGGAGATTCCCCGCAGAAGCTGGATGAGTTGGACCGGGGGTTGAAAGAAGCAGAGAAACGGCTGAAAGAAAAGGGAAATATCAGGATCAAGAAATGAGGCCGGCGACCTGAGGGTGGGTTGACGTAGCCGGAGGAGGAGTAAATGAGAATTTTGATAAGTGATGATCTGGGTGCGAGCGGGATTGAAAAGCTCAGGAGTGTGCCCGGGTTTGAGGTGGATGCACGAAAAAAGGTGGCCCCGGAGGAACTCTTCAAGATCATCAAGGATTACGACGCCCTGGTGATTCGCAGCGCGACCAAGGCCACCGCGGAACTGATCGTGGCCGGCGAAAAATTGAAAGTCATTGCCCGGGCAGGCATTGGGCTGGATAATGTGGACATTGACGCTGCCAGCAGACGCGGCATTGTCGTGATGAATACCCCGGATGGAAATGTGATCACTACCGCCGAGCATGTCATTGCCATGATGCTTGCCTTGAGTCGCAATATCCCGCAGGCCGACGGGTCGCTCAAAGCCAACCGCTGGGAAAAGTCGCGCTTTGTCGGCCATGAAGTGTTCCACAAAGTGTTGGGCATTGTCGGTATGGGAAAGATCGGAAGAGTCGTTGCCGACCGAGCCATGGGCCTCAAGATGAATGTCATTGCGTACGATCCCTATATCAGTGTCGAAGTGGTCGAAAAACTGGGAATCAAGGCGGTAAGCCTGGACGAACTTCTCGCTCAGTCCGACTACATCACCGTCCATACACCCATGACCAAGGAAACGCGCAATCTGCTGAACGCCGACGCCTTCAGCAAGATGAAGAAAGGGGTTTTCATCCTCAACTGTGCGCGTGGCGGCATCGTGAATGAGCAGGACTTGCACGATGCGATCCTGGCGGGGATTGTTGCCGGTGCGGCCCTCGATGTGTTCGTGCAGGAGCCTCCCGTGGACAACCCGCTGCTGCGTCTCGATCGAGTAGTGGCGACGCCGCACCTCGGTGCCTCCACCGATGAGGCTCAGGAAAACGTCGCCATTGCGGTGGCGGAACAGGTGACGGATTATCTCACCACCGGCACCATTCGCAACGCGGTCAATGCCCCCAACATCGATGGGGCCACCCTGGCGGTGCTCCGACCGTATCTGATTCTGGCCGAACGATTGGGAAGCCTGCAGGCGCAAATCACCAAGGGAGCCATTCAAGAGGTCAACATCGTCTACATTGGGGAAGTGACTACAGTGGACACCAAACCTCTGACGTATTCGATCCTCAAAGGGCTTCTGACCCCGATTCTGGGGGATATGGTAAACTTTGTCAATATCCCGGTGGTGGTCAGGGAAAGGAACATCAAGGTGACCGCTTCATCGCGCGATGAGGCTGAGGACTTTACCAACCTGATCACCGTCGAGCTCAAGACTTCGGAGGACGCAAACCTGGTGGCGGGCACCATGTTCGGGAAAAAGGACCCCCGCCTGGTTCGCATCAACGACTTTCGCCTGGAAGCGGCCATGGATGGCCACAGTCTGCTGATCTACAACATCGATACCCCCGGTACCATCGGGGCCATCGGCACCTGCCTGGGGCGCCATCACATCAATATCTCGATGATGGATGTGGGCCAGGTCCTGGAACGCGGCGAAAACATCATCTTCCTGCGAACCGATACCCTGGTGCCGCAGTATGTAATCGATGAACTGCTCTCACTGGATAACGTGAATGTGGTCCAAGCCATAACGTACTGATGTGAATGAAGGGGAAGAAGGGATATGGCTGAAAACGAAGAGAAGGGCTTTGTAGTAAAGGATCGTCGGAAGGTTTCCCTGGACGACACGGCAACCCCGCCGGAAACGGAGAGGCCGACCCAGGAAGCGCCGCCAGCTGAGCCTGACAAGGGGGAGTCGGCGGCTGCGAGTGATCGAGAAGAGGAAAGGAGCCAGACGGTACCCCTTCCCGAGGTGTCTCTCGCTACTTTCATCTTTTCGCTCAGTTCGTCGGCGTTGGTCCATCTTGGTGACATCCCGGACCCGGAAACCAGTTCGTCACGTATTGATTTGCCATTAGCCAAGCAGATCATCGATACCCTGGGCATGCTTCAGGAGAAGACCAAAGGCAACCTCGATCCCGACGAGGACAACCTCATGAAATCGGTACTGTACGATCTGCGCCTGCGCTACGTACAAAAGAGCGGCAAGTAAGGAACCGTCCAAAAATAAGCATTCGACAAATAGGCCTTGCTGACTGGCATGCACCCGTTTTACACCGGACGTAAATAGTTCGGGACATTTCCTCTAAATGTTGATAATTACTCTGGGGGCCACTAATCATGGAGGTGCCCCATGAGAATGAAAAAAGATCGCGCAGCGCGGCTTGCCATGCAAGAACCAGAAATCCGTAAACGCTATGAGATGCTCAAACCCACATTCAATGAACGAACGCGGCGCTTGTGGGCTGCAGCCGAGGCCAAGGCCGCGGGCCCTGGCTCCATTTCCTTGATTGCCAAGGCCACAGGCGTATCTCATCGAGCTATTTTGCAGGGGATTCGAGAACTGGACAACCCCCCGCAAGAGCTTCGACCAAATGGAATCAGACGCCCAGGTGCTGGAGCCCCTACCTTGGTTGCCAAGAATCCGTCCATCAAGGATGACTTGGACCGTTTGATTGATCCTGTCACGCGAGGAGACCCGGAATCTCCCTTGCGTTGGACCTGCAAGAGCGTACGGAAGCTGGCTGACTCGTTGCGTGAGATAGGCCACAAGATTTGCCCACAATCGGTCGCCAATCTGCTTCACTCGATGGGTTATAGTCTTCAGGTCAACCGAAAGAACAAAGAAGGTGCCAACCATCCGGACCGAAACGAACAATTTGAACATATCAGTGAGACGACAAAGAGCTTTATTGCTGAAGGAGAGCCCGCCATCTCGGTGGATACCAAAAAGAAGGAACTTGTTGGAGCATTCAAGAACAATGGGCGGGAGTGGAATCCCCAAGGCAGCCCAGAGACGGTGAATGTCCATGATTTTCCGACCGAGGATGGAAAGGTGGCGCCTTACGGTGTCTACGACTTGGCCGACAATTCGGGGTGGGTGAGTGTCGGGATTGACCATGACACAGCTGCTTTTGCGGTCGAGAGCATTAGGCGATGGTGGTCCATGATGGGACAAGACAGATATCCCCGCGCTAAAAAGCTCCTTATCACTGCTGACTCTGGAGGAAGTAACGGCGCGAGAGTTCGTCTGTGGAAAACCGAACTCCAGCAACTGGCGAATGAGACTGGCCTGGCTATCACAGTTTCTCATCTTCCGCCTGGAACCAGCAAATGGAACAAGATTGAGCACCGCCTGTTTTCCTTTATCTCGATGAATTGGCGGGGACGACCTCTCACCGACTATCAGACCATCGTCGGGCTCATCGGCTCGACAAAGACCAGCACGGGACTTGAGGTGCATTGCCAACTGGATACCAGCCAATATCCTAAAGGAATCAAAATACCGGATAAGGTCATGGCCCAACTTAACATCGTCAGACATACATTCCACGGCGAATGGAATTATACGATTTCCCCAGTTGTGGATACTAAACCCTAACATTTATTTATGGACGGCCCCTAAGCTGACGGGTACGGAGGCAGGGACCGGGTTGCCCGGAGGAGGTTTGCCCTTGTTGCTCGAAGTCAATGTTCCCGCCAAGATCAATCTGTGGCTCGAAGTGATTGCGAAACGGGCAGATGGCTATCATGAGCTGTCCACTCTCATGCTGCCGGTGGGGATTTGCGATACCCTGGCACTGGAAGCCTGGGAGGGGGATGGTGTCCGTCTCGAGTGCGATCATCCGGGAATTCCTGTGAACGAGGGGAATCTGGCCTGGCGGGCCGCAGCGGCCTTTTTCCACGCCGCGGGTGTGGCGGGTGGGGTGCGGATCCAAATCACCAAGCGCATTCCGGTGGCGGCAGGGCTGGGTGGTGGCAGTGCCGATGCCGCGGGCGTGCTGCTGGCTCTCAATCGCATTTACGGGAGCGTACTCACCGGCCACTGCCTGGCCGCTCTGGCTCGGACGCTGGGGGCTGACGTGCCGTTTTTCCTTTACCAGCGGCCGGCGCTGGCCACGGGTGTGGGAGAGCAGCTCAACCTCGTTGAGGGAATCCCGGATTACCCGCTGGTGCTGGTCAAGCCTCCCCTCGAGGTGTCCACACGCTGGGTTTATCAAAGTTTGAAGTTGACAAGGGGAGCGAGCCGCATTAAACTCCGCACTCTTTTGGCGCGCCCCTGGCGACTTCATGAGCTGATGGAGAATGACCTCGAGTCCGTCACCCTGGCCGAATATCCCGCACTCGGTCAAATCAAGCAGTGGCTCCTTGAAAACGGAGCAATCGGGGCTCTGATGAGCGGAAGTGGCCCAACGGTGTTCGGGGTGTTTCGTCGAAGCAGTGAGGCAGAACAGGTTGGCAGGCAGGCTGAGCACAGGTGGCCCCGCTGGTGGGTGGCGGTGGCCCGGACGCAGGCCTGTACGGAGTTCAGGACGGACCAGGAATAGAACGATACTGGGGTGTCGCCAAGCGGTAAGGCACGGGTCTTTGGAACCCGCACTCGGAGGTTCGAATCCTCCCACCCCAGCCAGTTCCTTCGAGTTTTGGACCGGGATCTACCAGCTTTTGGCCTTCCCAAAAGGGATCGCAGGAAGTGGATGATGAAAAACCGTCTGCTGATTTTTTCGGGTAATTCGGTGTCGGACTTGGCCCAGAAGGTATGCGGGTTCGCCGGATTGGAACTGGGACAGATGCTCGTCGGCAGGTTCAGCGACGGGGAAGTCCGCGTTGAGATCCAGCAAAGCGTGAGGGGGGTGGACGTGTTTGTGCTGCAGTCCACCTGCCCGCCGGTGAATGAGAATCTTGTGGAGCTCCTGGTCATGATCGATGCTCTGAAGCGAGCCTCGGCGCGCCGGGTGACAGCCGTGACCCCCTATTACGGTTACGGTCGACAGGATGAAAAGGAAAAGCCCCGGGTCCCCATTGCCGCCAAAATGGTGGCCGACTTGGTGACTGCCGCGGGGGCCAACCGTCTTTTGGCCATCGATCTACACGCAGACCAGATCGGCGGCTTCTTCAAGATTCCCGTGGATCACATTCCGGGGACCAAAATTTTCTGGCAGGAGGTCAAGCGGGACCTGCGGGGCGATGAGGTAGTGATGGCTCCTGACGCGGCAGGGGTCGGCAGAGCCAGGGAGTTTGCCCGTTGTCTGGAAGTGGACCTGGCTATTGTGGATCATCGGAGTACCACCGACCTGCCCTATTCGCGCATTGTTGGTGAGGTAAAGGGACGGCGGGTGATCATCCTCGATGATATGGTGGACACTGGCCGCACGCTGGTGCGGGCCGCTGAAGGAGCGACGGCGGCGGGGGCCGCCATTGTTGATGCCTGCTGTGTGCACGGCATTTTTTCCGGTCTCGCCGTTGAGCGACTGGAGTCCTCCCCCCTGAGGACCGTGACGGTCACCGATACTGTGCCGCTCTCCGAGGCAGCCGTCCGCTCTGGCAAGATTCGGACCCTGAGCATCGCACCTATACTCGCGAAGGTCATCAAGAACATACATGATGAGGAATCGGTCAGTGCGCTTTTCGCACCGGAATGACCGCCTCGACCCCCATAAGGAGATGAATTGCCATGGATGTTGATTTGCAGGTTGAGCTAAGAACGAAGATTGGAAGGGGGCCGGCACGGCGTTTGCGGCAGACGGAAACGATCCCGGCGATTCTCTACGGCCCCAAGACCGACCCCCTGCCGCTGGCAGTGCCGGCCTTGTCGCTGCTGAAACTTCTCCGCGATATGGGTGAGGAAAGCAAGCTGATCCGCCTGATCATTGGCCAGGGTGAGAACCGCCAGATGAGACAGGCACTCATTCGGGAAGTCCAGACTCATCCGGTCCGCCGCCGGTTTCTCCATGTGGATTTCTATGAAGTCCCGCTGGATCAGCCGATCCTGGTGGAAGTCCCGGTGGAACTGGACGGGGAGTCAATCGGCGAAAAGAAGGGCGGGACCCTCAACCTCATTCGCCGTACCCTTTCAGTGCGATGCCTGCCGGGGGAGATCCCGGAAAGAGTCCACATCGACGTCAGCGAGATGGATCTGGGATCATCGGTGCACGTTGGGGATCTGATCAATCGCGTCCCCTTCGAGTTGATGGATGACAAGACCACGGCAGTAGTCGCCATCGCGGTCCCCGAAGAGATGACCAAGGCGGCGGAACCGTCGGAAGAGGAATAGGCACCGGGTTTTCCCTTAACCTCCTCGGCCGCTGCCGCTGATTCCCAGACCCTCAATCCGCTATCTTCCAGGCTCCAGTTTGGAAATCAGTGGTCCTGCCCCGCCCTCATCGAAGGCGATCCCACCGTTCGCTGCTTCCAGTCTGGAGGCATTGTTTAAGGGCGGCAGAAGTGCTCGTTACTTCAGCGGCAGGGAGGTGGGTGAGTGGGCAATGCCGCTGCAACAGGGCTTTCGCACACAACAGATTCCCGCCTTGAGAGAGGAAGGAGGGTTTCTGGTGTGCCTGCAATCCGTTACGCCTCGGTGGCTGCCTTGAGGCAGGAATCAGACCGCTTCACGCAGACGTCTCGTTCGGGATAGCAGGCCGTCAAGGGGAACTGGTGGAGGAAATAGTTGCAGTTGTCGGTCTGGGAAATCCCGGCAGAAACTACGCGGCTACCCGGCACAACGTCGGCTTTCGAGTCCTCGATCGGTTGGTGCAATCTTTTGCGGCAACTCTGGAAGAGCGTAAATTCCCTGGTCGATGGGGTGTTTCCACCATCACCGGTAGGAAGGTGTTTTTCCTCCAACCTCTAACCTATATGAACCGCAGCGGTGAGGCCGTTGGCCAGATGCTGCGCTATTTCAAGATTCCCCCCTCTCAGCTGATCGTGATTCATGACGACCTTGACCTTCCCGTTGGGCGGCTTCGGTTGGCGGTGAAAGGAGGCGCTGGCGGTCACCGGGGCATTGCCTCCATCATCGACCACCTGGAAGACCAGAATTTTGCCAGGTTGAAGGTCGGTATTGGTCGGCCTGTTCATGGTGAGCCCGTAGAAGCTTACGTGCTTCAGCTTCCTTACCCGGACCAGGTACGGGTGTTGGCCGAGGCCGAAGCGCGCGGCGCGGAGGCGATCCGGACCGTCCTGGTGGATGGCATGGTGCAAGCCATGAACCTTTTCAACCGAAATGATGGCTCTCCTGGGGCATCCCCCTGACTCCTGCCGCTGTCCCCCCTCGTACCAATTGGAGATCCGCCTCTTCTGCCGCCCGCTGCCGAGCGTGCCCGGCAAGACAGGTATGCACCATTGCCGGCACTCCATCAAGCCAATAGCCCTCCTGGTCTCGTCCAAGAATGCCAAAGCTGAAATGACGCCGTGCTTGCCGGGGCCCATGCGTGGGAACTCCTGGTGCAGAGCCGAGGTAACACCTCAGAGGCGGCCAGGACTTCCGGTTCGTCGCGGGTGTCCTGAAGAAGATTCTGGCCTGCATGGGCGAGAATGCCGCAGACTTCCGCTAGTCCCCATCGTATTGCGGATCAAAGTGGTATTTCAAGAAAGGCTTTCCGGGAGGTTGGGGGACAGTCTTCCAGCCGGACGGTGGTCTCTGGGGGGGGTCCGTTGGAACCGGGCCAGCTTCAGGGTCGTCGCAACGGTCACGCAGGGAAGAGGACAGAGGGTATTTTTTTCACTCTTTAAATGAGTTGTGATTGGTGGTACAATACCCTACCTTGATTCTAGGCTTGAACAATCCCTTGAGAAATGCGGGGGTCTGGAGGAAATAATGTTTAAAATCGGTGACTTGGTAGTATATCCCGCCCATGGGGTTGGCAAGATCGAGTCTATCGAAACGAGGAATATCGCGGGCAAAAAGCAGGAATATTACATTATGCGCATTCTCGATAACGGTATGAAGATCATGATCCCCATCCCCAACGCGACCTCCGTGGGTTTGCGGGAACTCATCGATTTTGGTGATATCCCGAAAGTCTACGAGATCTTGAAAACGCGCGAAATCTCCATCAATGGCGGTACCTGGAACCGGCGCTACCGGGGATACATGGAGAAGATCAAAACGGGTTCCATCTACGAACTGGCTGAAGTATTGCGGGACCTGACCGTTCTCAAGGGGGACAAGGAGCTGTCTTTTGGTGAGCGGAAGATGCTCGACACTGCCAGGGGACTTTTGTTGAAGGAGCTTTCCATCGTTCGGGAAGTGAGTGAAAATGTGCTGGAAGAAGAGATTCGCGACATCCTTAAATAGTCATCCCGGCCATTTCAGAGAAAGGCATTGTTAGCACACCTTGAGCGAGTCTTTGAAGATCGAGGTTCAGCCTGTTGGGAAAAGGGGAGGGATAAGCGGCCTCTCTTCGCTCGGCAGGTTCACGCCCCAGCATCATTCCTGCCGCGGTGCGGGTTAGTATATATTGTCTTTTTACCACACCCTGTTTTACATGGAGGTCTCGGACGGCGCAGTGAAGGCGTAGCCGGCGAGAACCGGAATCGTGGGTTCAGAAGGCCAGTGACCGCTTGTCGCGAATGGTTTGGTGCAAGCACCGAGGAAGCGTGGCGGCGCTTCCAGGAATCACGCTTTGCCTCCGGCAGAGCGCAGTTTATCAAGGGAAGGAGGTGATAGAATTGGTATGGGCCAAGCTCATTTTGAAAGTCCTGTTGTTTGTTGTGTGTAGTGTTGGGGGTTATTTCATTGCAATGCAAATGGCGAGCCTCTCGGAGTTCCGATGGGCTCCCTGGGCCGGCGCTCTGGTGGGGATTGTATTTGCCGCCCTGGCCCTGGCGGTGGAAAATGTGATCAGGCATATGCCGCTCAAGGCCCTGTTCGGCGGTACCCTGGGCCTGGTTGTTGGGCTTTCGGTTGCCAGACTCCTGGGGTTTGGTTTCATCGGTCTTGAGAATCATATCATCCGTGTCACGGTTTACGTTGTTCTGTCATGCATTCTTGGGTACATTGGGATGGTTTTGGGGAGCATCAAGATTGAGGAAATACGCCTGCCCAACTGGTCCTGGCTGGCACGGGGCGGGGCATCGCGAGGCGAGCAACCGGCGAAAATCCTCGATACCAGTGTTATCATTGACGGCCGGGTTGTGGATATTGTGGAAACCGGTTTCCTGGGAGGGGTTCTGGTTATTCCTGAATTCGTACTCCAGGAGTTGCAGCATATCGCTGACAGCCCGGACCCCACCCGCAAGGTTCGCGGGCGACGTGGCCTGGATATCATCAAGCGGCTGCAGCAGGAGAAGCTGGTTGAAATCCGCATTGACCGACAGGATTTCGACAATCTGACGGACGTGGATGCCAAACTGGTGGCGCTGGCTTTGAAGCTGAACGCCAAAATCGTCACCAACGATTACAACCTGGCGAAGGTTTCAGAAGTGCAAGGCATTCGGGTACTCAATATCAATCAGCTTGCCAACGCTCTGAAACCCGTCGTGCTGCCGGGCGAAGTATTGCGTTTGCAAATCCTGAAGGAAGGCAAAGAGCAGGGACAGGGCATTGCCTATCTGGAGGATGGCACCATGGTGGTGGTCGAGAATGCCAGTCGATTTCTGGGCAAGGAAGTCGAAGTTGCCGTCACAAGCATTCTGCAGACCACCGCTGGTCGACTGATATTCACCATCATAAAAGACCTCGAACACGCTCGACACCAGCACTGATCGATGATCTTCCGATTATCTCCCCCCAGGATCATGGGGGGAGATCAACCTGTTGCCTGTCAGGGTGCCTGTGGCCTGCAGCTGCTTTTTCACAGTTGATTCTGCTGATGCCAGGCAGCGGCTCGATGTTTTTCTCAGCCGCCGGGTGGGCGATGTGTCCCGGCGCGCCCTGCAAGGCTCAATTCGCGCCGGTGAGGTTCTTGTCAACGGCCACACCGTCAAACCCAGTTATGAAATCCGTATGGGTGACCGGATTACGGTTCATCTGCGGTCGCCTCAAACCCAGGATCACCTGGTGGCCCAGGCGATGCCTCTCGAAATCCTCTTTGAAGATGATGACTTCCTGGTTGTGAACAAGGCGCCAGGCATTGTGGTGCACCCAGGCGCCGGCCACTTCGAAGGAACTCTGGTGCACGGCCTGCTGGCGCACTGTCCGGAGCTGGCCACTCAAGGCGCTCCCCTCCGACCGGGAATTGTCCATCGACTGGATAAGAATACGTCGGGCGCACTAGTGGTGGCGAAGAGCGGCGCTGCCTACCTGCACCTCGTCCGCCAATTCAAAGAACGGATGGTGGAAAAACAATATCTGGCTCTGGTCTATGGCAGCTTTTCGGAGGAGCGAGGGGAACTCACCACCACCCTCGGCCGTCATCCGCTGGACCGCAAGAAAATTGCGGTGTTACCGGGCCGGGGGCGCCCTGCGGTGACTCACTGGCAGGTGGAAAAAGCGTGGGCCGGAGTGTCGCTGGTGCGGGTAACCATTGAAACCGGTCGCACCCACCAGATTCGCGTGCATCTGAGCTATCTCCAGCACCCGGTGGTGGGGGATGGTACTTACGGGGGCGGGAAGGGCAGGGCACGATCGTTGAAAGACCAGGGTTTGCAGGAGATCCTGGGACAGGTCGACCGGCAGCTGCTCCATGCCCGGCTCCTTGCCTTCCATCACCCCAGGACGAACCAAGCCCTGGTTTTCAAGGCTCCCCTGGCGGATGATTTTGCCAGGGTCCTGCATCAGCTGGAAGAGCTTTCCCTGCCTCGGTGAAGCGCTGACCGGCCGACCCGCAAGGCTGCCTCAGCGCCTGTCATTTCTCGATCCTGGCTTTCAAATTGCGGAGTTTTTCGACAAATTCCCGGGTCACATCGCTTTCCCGCTTGTCGATCAGATATGGGGTGATAGCGATGATCAATTCGGTTTTCTGCATTTTCCTGCTTTTGGTGGAAGTGAAGAGAGGCCCGATGATGGGCACGTTCTTCAGGTACGGGACGCCCCCGTGGGTGCTGTCCTGCTGAGTCTGGATGATACCACCGAGCACTACGGTGGAACCGCTTTGAGCGAGCACCGAAGTGGTCACATTGCGTTCATCGAAGGATGGGGCGTTGGTGTCGGGGGCAATGTCGGTGCGGGTTGGACCGATCCTGCGAATGGTCTGCTCAACATCGAGGCTCACCAGGCCGCCCGCGTTGATATGGGGAATCAGGTTCAAAATGATCCCGGTCTCTTCGTAGCTGATGGTCGAGAGAACGCCCGAGCCGGTGGTGGAACCCGTGTAAGATCCGGTTGGAACGGGTTCGCGACCGCCCACCATAATGGACGCCGCCTTGTTGTCGACTGCCAGCAGGGTCGGAGTGGAGAGCACATTGACGTCGGTGTAGCTGGAAAGGAGTTTCAGCAATACCCCGATCTTCTGATCCTGGCTCACCCAGGCCTGGGCAAAACCGGGGGTCAGGCTGGGGATGATGGCGTTACCGGGTTTGAAGCCTGAATCGGAGGTTGTCCCGGAAGTAAACAAACCCGAAGTGGTTCCGTACTTGGGGCCAATCGTCAACCCGATATTCTGAAAGAAGTATTCGAGGCCGTACTCGAGCGCATCGGTCAGAGTGACCTCGGCGATGGTCACCTCGATGAGCACTGCTCGAGGTAGGATATCGAGCGTTTCGATGGTCTTCTTGATCTTGGCGTAATCCGCGGCGTTGGCTCGAATAACCAGTGCATTGTTGACCTCGTCCGGGATGATCACAACCTCGCCGGTGAGCGATCGCGGGCGGTCTCTGAGGCCGGCGCCGGCTGCCCCCGTCCCCAGCAGCCCCCCAGCCAGCCCGCTCCGCTGGGCGGTGCTCGATCCGAAGGAGGCCAGCCCACCCGCCTGACTTCCCGAGGTGCCGGATGATCCAAAGCTGCGGCCAAAGCCGCTTGACCCGCCGCTCAGGGAACCGGTGCTACCGGATGAGCTCAGACCGGAGGAACTCAGGCCCGATGAGGTCGACCGCGAAGAACCAAAACCCGTGCGGCCGGTCGTTCCGGCAATTCCTCCCCGGGTGGACTGGACAACTCTCTGCCCCATGGTTCCGCTGGTGGGGGCTGCGAGCCCATAGGCCTGTGTGAGGACATTGGCGATATCGAAAGCCAGGCTGTTCTGGGCGAAGTAGACATAGATCTGCTCACCGGTTTCTTTGCCCTGGACGTCGAGGGCGGTGAGCCAGGATTTGGCGTTGCGCAGCACCACCGGGTCCTGAGCCAGGATCAGAACCCCGCCAAAGTTCGGCAGCGGCACAAAAGCAAGATTGTTCTTGAGAGAGCTTTCCTTAAATACCGCCAGTTTGCTCACCAGCGCTTCCATTCCCTGGGCGGCGTCTTGGGGGGTAACGGACTGGACGGGAACAATCTCCATGCTCATTTCCCGGAAGACATCGATGTCGAGCGCTTTCAGAACACCCAGAATGCTCTGGGCATTGTCGGTGTTTTCCACAAAAATCACGCTGTTGGTCAGGGCATCAGTTGCTGAAGGGCGGCCGGGTGAGAGAAACGATTTGATGATGTTGGTCGCCTTGGTGGCATCCATATAGTGAAGCCGATAGACGATGATCACCGGCCTGGTTCCGCCCCGTTCGTCGTGCAGGGTGGCTGCGTCGGCGAGGGGCAGGCTGCTGCTGGAGCTTCTCTGTACGGGCTGGACATAATAGATGCCATTACGGGGAACAATGGCGATATTGTTGGCCTCATATATCCTCGTGACCATCTGGAACAGCTCATCCTTGGAATAGTCCCCCTCGAGATAGACGCTGATTCTTCCCTGGAGGGTGGGATCGGCAACGTAGTTCAATTTCAGATAGTCCCCGAAAATCTGGTTGGTGACCTCAGCCACATCCGCTTTCTCAAAATTGAGTACCACCTTCTGGCGTTCTTTGTCCGACGAAACCATCCCGGTCAGCCTGCCGCGAGTGGGAGCGCCCAGCAAGCCGTAGGTATTGGCTCCCTTCTGTCCCGGAATACTCTTACCGGCGGCGATCGTTCTGTCAGTCTCACCACCGGCTTCCGAACCGGGAGTGAGATCGACGGACCGTTCTATTGCGGTCGTCTGTTCGGAGGAAAGAGGGGGTTTCGGGGGAGGAGGAAACCCGCTCTCGCGCCGTGCCCGGTCGGGTGCGGTTGCGCAGGCCGAAACCAGAAGCGTCAGCAACAGAAACAGAATCACCCCGCGCATCTTCATGCAGCAGTCCTTTCCGGTAATGGATTGATGAACTTGCCCACCGGGAGCAAAAAATGATTTAGCACAAATGACCACCACTGACTCCTCATGCCACCCTTTATGATTTTTCTCCCTTCTCCATCAGCGCTGCGAGGATAACATTGATCACCAGATCAGGCCCAGTTCGGCGTTGCACTTTCTGGATGTTGATCTCCTGGATCAGGATCGCTGTCTCAAAGTTTCTGAGACGTTCCAGGAAATAATAAAGGCCTTCAATGGTGGTCATGAAATTGAACCGCAGGTGCACCTCCTGGTAAAGACCGTACTCTTTGCTGGCGAGCACCTGGTAAGTCTTGATGTCAATCTTCTTCTTCTCTTCCCCCTTGGGCGAAAACAGCTCCCCCAGAGACGCCGCCAGCTGATAGGGATCATTTCCTCGAAAAAGGCGCGTCTGCATCGTCTTCAATTCGGTTTCCTGTTTTATCAGATTGTCTTTGATGCTCTGAGCCTGGTTGAGTTTTTCCTGATACTTCTGGACCAGATCGTTCTGCTGGTCGACTTTGGTGGCCAGTTCCTCGTTATCGAGGCTGAGGGGGGCGATCCACAGCAGGTGGCTGCTCACCAGCAGCAGCAGGGTCGCAAAGCCCATGAGGATAGCGCTGCGCTGCCGCTTGAAATCATGCCAGGAAAACCTGGGTAAGTTCATGCTCCGTCCTGCCTCGGGATGATCATTCAGCCACCTCTTCCTCCCCCCCCTCCTCCTCTTCGACGAGGCTGTCCTCGTCTGGCGCCTCGCTATCGTCGCCGGTCGGCGCCGGCCGTCCCTCTTTCATAAGCTGGGGGGGCGCCGCTTCCAGGTCGCCAAACCCCTGTTCAACAGCTTCTTCTTGCTTATAAAGGTCCATGCCGTCAATGGTCTTTTTCAATTTTTCCGCATCCAGCTGGTATTGGACATTGAAGCGTTCACTATCTGCGGTGGGGCTGCGGGTAACGGGAGAAGCGAAACGCACGTCGCCGAAACCTTCAATCTTGGAAAGTTCGGACAGGAACTTGATCGCTGACTTGCTCTCACCCCGCAGGACGATCTGCCCTTTTCTGATGGAGAAGTAGTTGAGCCAGGTGTCCTCCGGCGTGACCTGCGAAAGCACGCTCAAGACCTCGTACAGGGGATAGCCCTCGCGGTTGAATTCCGACAGGGTCTTCTGATCTTCCTGAAACTTGGCAATGCGCGACTGCAATTGTTCGATGGGCTTCCACTGGGTTTCGAGCTGGCCGAGTTCCTTCCTGAGGCGGCGGCTTTCTTCGGCACGCTGGTGATGGGTGGCAATCTGGAAGACGGCAAAAACCGAGTACAGCAGTACTGCTACGAGCAGCGGCCAGACGATGCGTGGGATCTGCCAGGGTTTGAGGACCAGGGGCAGGTCGAAGGTTGGCACCTGATCCTGGCTGATGAGATAATTGACCCAGGGGGAGACAAGGGTGTTGTCAAGGGGCTTGAGTTCGAACCGGACGGCATCGCCGCAGAGAGCTTGATAGGCTGTGAGATCGCAGGCTTCGCCCACGGCACAGAGGAGATGAATAGGTATTGAAGCCTCAGCCGTTTCGGTTCCGACGGCCGCTTCCGCCCCCTGGAGATGCTCCAGAAACAGCTTCAGGTCATCAGGGTGCTTGCCGAGCAGGGTCGATTCAAGCAGTTGACCGCGATAATAGCGGTGGATCTCGAGGTGCGAGGCGTCGAGCAAGCGCGCGTATACAGTCAATGCCCGGTCGTCTCCGGGTTGACTGGAGGGAGCCACAAAAGCCCGGTACATCAGAGCGGATGGAATGATGCGAAAATTCTGAAAGCTTGCACCTCCAAGCACCTGCTCGAATTTCTCGAAGACCTCACGCTGCAGGGTGAATATGGGGACCGACAGGTGGTGATTGAGTGCCAGGGGGGGGCCGGAGAAATGCAGCGTTCGGTCATGTTCCTGGAAGATGTTCTCCTGCCAGTCATAGTTGAGCGCCTCCTGCAGCTGGTCCTGAAGTCCTGCAGGATAGTGTTCGCGATGAAAGGTGTAAAAGGTGAGCGGCAGAACCACGACGAGGGCGGTAGCCTTCCAACTGCGCGGCCTCAGGTTGAGGCGTTGCAGGGCGTCAAAGACTGACTCTCCCTGAGGAATCTCAAAATGTTCGACAGCATCGATTTGCCAGGAACGCCACTGCCGGTGGGCGCGCAGGATCTCCACTCGCTGCGGCTCGACATAGACTGCCAGAAGCTGCCTGGGACGATGCTCAGTTGATAGTCTCAGCAATCAGTCATCCTTCTCGATCTTCATCAACCGCTACAGGATCTTCCGATGAAGCACCTCATAGCCCTGTTTGGACCCAGGCGAAAAGCGCACAATCAGACAGATGGACACCGCAGGGGGGCCGAAAAAAGCCCTGCCCGTGGCATAGATGCGATAGATCCCTCCATTCTCCCAGGTGATAACCTTTCCCGCGAGTTCCTCTTCGAGATCCGTCTGGGGCAAGGTGGTATTCCTACCATAAACAGTCAGCATCTGGAACAGAGAACTTTGAGCGGGAAGGACTGGCGCGGCGCTGGTGCGGGGAGAAGACCCGTCACCGCTCCCGGATTCCTGTAGATAGCCGTAGAGGAGCCCCTCGGTGACTCCGGGTACAAGGAGCAGTTGATCAAGACTCAGCAGCGGTCCGTTGAACGGTTCCATGGACATTCCCTGACGCTGATAGCCGCGACTCTCCAGGCCGTGCAGGCGGACCTGATCGTCGGCATCAATGAAATCGGCAATGACGTCTGCCATTCTCTCTGCCGCCGGCTCTTCCATCCCTGCTGCCAGGAGGACGAGGGCCAGCTGATCGGGAGTTGCCAGATTGACATTCACCTTGCGGGATTCGGCCTCGATGCTCACCAGAGCTTCCCCGGTCTGGTACTCCACCAGATGCGGCGTGCCGTCCGGCTGCCAGGTCAAATCGGGCCCCTTTTCGAAACCGGTGGGCAAAGGTTGTCCCATGCGGGCCAAGGCTTCGTAACAGCCCCCAACCGCCAGGTAGTAGGCCTGAGAGCGGCGAAACAGGTGGACCTGCTCCTCCCCCTCCATGCGCGCCATCACCCCGATCTGAAGGGTGAACCACATCACCAGGGCACAAATCCAGAGAACGGCAACAAGAACCACGCCCTTTTCATGGTCGCGCCCACCCGGGTGGCGGTCGGTCCGGCATGTTCCCGTCATCTCCCGGTCCCTTTCGCTACGTACCTGCGGGTCAGCATCACTCTTCCGCCTCTTTGAGCCGGGAGGAGTGCGGCAGATTGGCTGCCCGTCCGGATATCTGCTGGCGGAGCTTGGCAAACGGCGAATTGCGGAACATCAGGGTGGTAAACGTTTCCGAGCTGCCTTTGGCGCTGCAGGCGACCTTGACCGCAGCGGGGAGATCACCCCCTTCATCCGCGGACAGCTCCATCGTTTCTCTCTCCTTCCCCAGATAGGTGAGGCTGAAGTCCATCACTTCCGTGACGTAGAAATGAGGCCAGGAGCGGGCGGTGCCCGGAGTCATGTGCAAGAACCGGGTGAGCACCTCGGGATGATAGGGATCGACGGGCAGTTCCGCATAGTAGAGTTCACCTTGCCCGGGGTTGAAGAGATACCGTGCAATTACCGGAATTCCACCGGAAATGGCCCTGACCGAATAGGTAGTGGCAAAGGCCAGGGATTGTCCATCACCTTCGAAGATCACGCGGTTCCTGCCGCCGATGGTCATCTGAACCGGTTCAAAGGCGGCCAGCTGCCATTTCAGAAGCTGCAGCAGGGCGGGCACATCACTCGGCTGGCGATTCTGCTGTCGTTCCCAGGCACGCAACGATATCGACAGAGCGACGGAAAAAATGCTGACCACCAGCGCTGAAATCAACGTTGCCAGCACCAGTTCCACCAGCGTGAAGCCGGCGGTATCAGTGCCGCGGGTCTTTACGGTTCTCTGAAGCATGCCCTTAATCCGAGATCATATGGGTTTCCAGAGCCCCTTTAGGGGGCAGGTAGAGGCTGAATTCCAGCATCTGTCCCCGGCATTCCAGCAACACCCGATAGAGAGCACCGGTGGGGGTCGCGAGGCCGTGAGCGTGGGGCAGTTCCACTTGGGTAGTCCGGATATTGACCTTGGGGGCGTCGGCACCGCTTCCCAGGGATAGAAAACTGGCCCCCGCCTTCTGGGGGTCGGCCAGGATCTCTTCCGCGGCAGCTTCCAACAGCGGCTGCAGCTGGCTCTTCTCCTTCAACCGATGCTGATAGTGGAGGGAGAGCGAAATGAGACCCAGGAGGCCGCCCACGATCATGGATCCCAGGATCAGGCTCACCAGTACTTCGAGCAGGGTGAAGCCGCTCCTGCTGGAACGAGAGCCAACCGCTGTCAGCCACTTGCTCATGTCTCGACCCGGTAGACACGGACGGTGCCGAAGAGAGGATTGATAGCGATGTCGAAGGAGCGGTTCTGGTCGAACGTTATCTTCATGTCGCTTCCGGACATGCTCCCGTCGGGAAAAAAGAGAATGAGCGCATCATTGGTTTCAGGGTCGACTGGCAGGTCAACCGCATCGATATCGACATTGTCGGGGATGGGGGTTCGCGGTGGCAGGGACAGGCCGTAGGTGCGATCGGTACCCCGAATGCGGAAGGCCACAATGGTTCCCGCGTTCATGGCCTGGAGTCGTGCCCGTTTGAGGGTTTGCACCAGTTCCTGCAGGAATTCGCGGTCTTCCGCCCGCTTCCAGCTCGCTCCCACCCGCGGGAGGACGATACCCATGGTGATGCCGAGGATGATCATGACCACAATCAGTTCGATGAGGGTGAAACCGCGGCAGTTCCTGTAGGTCCCAAGGCACATGACGATGGTTCCATCCGCACGCTAGAATTGAATTTCATTGATGCCAAAAATGGCCGTGAACATGCTCATCACCATGGCTGCAATCACGGTGGCCGTCGCAATGATGACCGCCGGTTCCAGGAAGATCATCAGGCGCTGTATCCGCCTTTGAAACTCGGCTTCAAAATGATCTCCGAGTCCCAGCAGACCTTCTCCCAGGTTGCCCTGTTCCTCGGCAATGCGGAGCATGGTTCCCATACGCCCGGGAAAGGGCTGGTGGGTTCGAAAGAAGTTGCTCATCGAACGACCGGCCTTGATCTCGCGGTGCAGCGGCGCGATGGCCTCCTTGAGCACTGCGTTGGAAAGCAGTTCCTGCCCGAGGCTGAGGGCGCGCAACAGGGGGACACCCGCCTGGAGCATGGTGCCGAGGGTCCGACAGAAGCGGGCCAGTTGACTGCACAGAATGAGATAACGGGTGAACGGGAGCCGCAAGATCAACCGGTCCATCAGGAGTCGGCTGCTGGGCTGCCGGTAGAGGTAGCGGCCACCCCAAAACGCCACCGCCAGGAACAGCGGAAAGAGCCAGCCGTAGTCCTGGAGAAAGATCCCGGCCTGGAGGAGGAGCTGGGTCAGAAAGGGAACCTCTTGATTCAAGTCGGCGAAGATCTGGGCAAACTTGGGAATCACATAGACCAGCAGGATGATCACGGAAACACCGCTGGTGCCCAGCAGGATGGTCGGATAGATCATGGACGAGACCAGGCTCTGTCGAAAGGCGCGGCGCCGTTCGAGGTACTCGGCCAGGCGGCGGGTGATCGGGCCGAGGGTGGCACTGGCCTCACCGGCCCGGACCATGTGGTCGGCCAGTTCGCCGAACACATCCCGATACTTGCCGATAGCGCCGGAAAGATCGGCGCCGCCCTGAACTTCGCTGAGAAGGTCCTCCACCACACGGGCAAAAACTTTATGGGTCTGGTTGGTACTGATCAGCGCCAGCGCCCGGTCTACCGGGAGGCCAGCCTGGAGCAGATCCGCAAGATCGAAGAAGAAGCGGATGATGTGCTCTTCCGGAACACGACGGGGCCGGTGGCTCTTGACGGCCTTGATCCTGACCGGATAAAGGCGGTTGGATTTCAGCTTGCGCGCCGCTTCCGGTTCCGATAAGGCCTCCAGCACACCCTTGTGAACGACTCCCTGCAGGTCGCGCGCCTGATACTGAAAGTAACCCATGGTTAACGCTGTTTCCTGTTGTAAATCGTTCTTGAAAAACCTCTGTCTCAGTTCGACAAGGAGAGGCTGGTGACCCGGAGGACTTCCGAAAGCGTCGTCAGGCCATCCACGACTTTCCGGAAACCATGGTGAACCAGCGGCCGGTAGGTCTCGACAAAAGCCAGCTGAGCGATGGCCCCGGCGTCCTTGCCTGCGACAATGGCAGACCGAACGGCTTCACTCACTGGGAGCACCTCGAAGATCGCCTGCCGTCCCCGAAATCCGGTGTAGCCGCATTTGTCGCAGCCCTTGTTGTGGTAGAGGGTGAGTGACGGAGAAACGTCGGGCAGAACTTCCCTGATACGCAGTCGGTCAACCTCGCGGGCCTCATGCGGCTCTTTGCAGGCTGGACAGAGCAGGCGTACCAGGCGTTGCGCAAGGATGGCCAGCAGGGAGTCGGCCATGAGGAAGGATTCAATGCCAATATCCCGAAGGCGGGTGATCGCTCCCGGCGCGTCGTTGGTGTGCAGCGTAGAGAGCACCAGATGGCCGGTGAGAGCCGATTCGATGGCAATATCGGCAGTTTCCTTGTCGCGGATTTCACCGATCAGGAGTACGTCGGGATCCTGGCGTACCAGAGAACGGAGGGCGTTGGCAAAGGTGAGGTCAATCTGAGGCTTGACCTGGACTTGATTGATGCCCCCGATCTGATACTCGACGGGGTCTTCGACGGTGATGATCTTTCGGGTCGTCGAGTTGAGTTTTCTGAGTACGCCATAGAGGGTTGTCGTCTTGCCGGAACCCGTTGGCCCGGTGACCAGGATCATCCCAAAAGGCCGCTCGATGATTTCCTCGAGGTAGGCCAGGTGCTGGGGAGCCATACCCAGGGAATTCAGACTGTAATCCACTGACTCCTGCGCGAGCAGCCTCAGCACCACGCTCTCCCCATAAATGGTGGGGACGCACGATACCCGGATGTCCACCTCACGATTGCCGAATTTCAGCTTGATCTTACCATCCTGAGGCAGTCGCCGTTCGGCGATGTTGAGGTTGGCCATGAGTTTCAGGCGGCTGATGATGGCGGCCTGCATGGTTTTGGGAGGTTGATCGAGGTCGTAGAGGACGCCATCAACGCGGCTGCGCACCTGGAAACTGCGTTCGAATGGTTCGAAGTGGATGTCCGAGGCCCGCATGTCGAGCGCCCGGGAGATCAGCACATTGACCAGCCGCACGATGGGCGCTTCTTGAGCCAGTCCCCGAAGGTGCTCGAGGTCATCCTCGAAGGCATCGGTGCTGACCAGACCCCCATCCTCGTTTCGGGAGAGGGCTTCGGCCTCGCGCGCCGCCGTCCCGTAGAGACGGTCGATGGCCGTGCGAATCTCTTCGCGCTGGCCGAGGTGGAGGCTGACCTCCATACCGGCGAAGTAACTGCTGAGGATGTTCCGGAGCGACAGGTCCAGAGGGTTGTTCACCACCACCCGGACTCGCCCGCTTTCGACGTGGATGGGCAGCACGGCGTGCTTGCGGAGAAAAAACAGCGACACCCCCTCGAGGAGTACCGGCTTCTCGGGATAGTCCTCCCGCTCCAGCACGGGCAGGTCGAGGTGATCGGAGAGCACGAGGAGAACTCGTCTCTCGTCGGTGAACCCGATGCTCTCGAACGCATCCATGAGGGGCAGGCCTTCAAGAAAACAGGAGGCATGCAAGCGTGTCACCTGCTCATCCATCAACCCCAGTTCTTTCTGAAAGCTGGCCAGCAGGGATGGTGATTGAGGCATATAAACTCCTGAAAAATAAGCTTTCTTCCGCGCCCTCATTAACAGATTCCAGGACAAAAGTAAACGTCGTTGCCCCAAATCGGTTGATGCCAGGCCTTGGCCCTTCATTGAAGGTGGTGTCCAACCCTTGGCACCCGCTGACAAAAAGAGTATGATGCAGCGTAGCTTGGATTGAGTTACTGCTTGCGCAGGCTGAGGAGCTGTCATGAAAGGTGGTAAATACATCGCGTGGTTGCTGCTATTCGGCGGGGGATGGCTGGTGGGAGGAACGGTGCCGGCTTTGAGCGCTTCGCTCATGATTGAAAAGAACCTGTTCGCGCCCGACCGAAAACCGCCTTCACCGGAAGCGGCCGCGGCGCCGGCTCAGTCCAACAAACCAGGACTGACCGCAAAGGCGGTGCAACTCGATGGGGTATTCATTCGCGGCGATACCCGCAAGGCCATTTTGCGGGTGAAGGGACAAATTCCGGGCGCTGATAAGGCTAAACCCCAGAACCCCTATGTGACGGTGAAGGAGGGCGAAAAAATCGGCGATCTCCAGGTGGTCAAGATCGATTTTCGCAGCGTTTCCCTGGAAAAGGACGGGCAAATCGAAAAGATCGACTTGTTTGCTTCAGGCAAGGTAGTGCCTCCCCCTCCCCCGGTGCCCACCACTCCTGCGGCGGCTCCCCCTCCCGAGGCGGCGAAAGGGCAGGGTTCACCCGGCGGCCAGGCGCCTCCAGTCGCACCACCGGGAGGGAACCAGCCCGGAGTTGCCCAGGCTCCTGGGGTCCCCGTCCCACCGGGTGCCCAGCGCGGACTTCGACCACCCGGTCAGATGGAACAGTCGGATGATGACGCGGTCGAAGACGACGAAAGCGTCGAGGAATCAGACAATGAAGTAGAATCCTAGCCAGCCGCCCGTGTCCTGCTCCAGGCTCGCTGCATGGGGAGGAATCTCCGGCTGCCCTGGCATCAGCGCAGGGAGGAGAACGAGGCGGCGCTGAGGTTTGGACTGCGACGCCGTCACGGGTTAGGGCTGGCTTACGAGGTTGCCGGCCTCATTCAGCGTTGCCACCAGATATTCGGCGATGGCGAGCGAGGAGGTGGCTGCCGGCGAAGGGGCGTTGAGAACGTGTAGCATGCGCTCACTCTGGAGGATGACAAAATCGTCCAGGAGCGCGCCATCGTGCCCCAGGGCCTGCGCACGGACCCCGGAACCGCCCGGCAGAAGATCCTCGGCAGTGATTGCCGGAACCAGTTTTTGGAGCGCGCGGGCAAATCGCGCCTTTGAATAGGATCGCACCATTTCCTTCCATCCTGGGCGCCAATAGCGTGCCGCCAAGTACCAGAAACCTCGGTACCCCAAGATTTCTCCCAACTCGCGGCAATCGATATCCCGCTTCTGATAGCCTTCGCGGGCCCACGCCAGGACGGCGTTGGGGCCGGCTTCCACCTTCCCGTCGATCATCCGGGTGAAGTGGACTCCCAGGAATGGAAAGCGGGGGTCGGGAACGGGGTAGATGAGGCCCCGGACGAGATGCTTTCGCTCGGAGCGCAGCTGGTAGTATTCTCCACGAAAAGGGACAATCCGACAGGGGATGGACGCTTCGGCAAGCAGCGCCACGTGGTCCGCATAGAGGCCTGCGCAGTTGATCAGACAACGCGTCTGGAAGGTTTTCTGACTGGTTACCACCTGCAGACCATGGGCGCCGCGCTGGATGGTCCGTACCGAATGATTGAGGAAAACCCTTCCTCCGTTCAGAGTGAAGCACCTGGCATAGGCCTGAGCCACCTGCTGAAAGTTGACAATGCCGGTTGTTGGAACATGCAAGGCCTGCCGGCAGCGGGTGTGAGGTTCCAGCTTCCTCGCGTCGGAATCGCCCAGCAGCCGCAGTCCCGGCACCCCATTGGCGATTCCCCGCCGCAATAATTCCTGGAGCCGGGGAATCTCGGACGGTTCGGTGGCAACGACCAGCTTGCCGCACCGTTCGTAAGGCACGCCGTGTTCCTCGCAAAAGTCCACTAACCGGTTTGCACCCCGCACACAGAGCCGGGCCTTGAGTGACCCGGGTCGGTAGTAAAGGCCGGAATGGATGACCCCGCTATTATGCCCGGTCTGATGCCGGGCCGGTTCGGCTTCCTTTTCGACAAGGGCCAAGTTGAGTCCCGGGCAGGTCCTGCTCAGGGTCATGGCGGTGGCCAGGCCCACAATGCCGCCCCCCACGATCAGAATATCGAACGAATCGGGCATCCGCACTTCCTCATGGTGAAAAGTAAAGAGAGAAGGGTCACTTCATGATAATGCCTTAGGGATTCTCGCTTTCCAGGCAGGGATTGAAGTACCCGAAGCGAAGTTCAGGGAACCGTTGTCTAAGGCGATCCAGCCACTGGCGAATGCCCATGGCCTTCTCACCTTGAGCCGCCGTCAAGTTTTTCAGATACCATTCCGGGTCAATATTGAGATTTCGCAACTGGATGAGGTCCACCTGGGTTCGTTCGAGGAAGGCGCACAGCGCGCTCCATTCCTCTTCCTGATCGGTGAAGCCGGGCAGAATGAAGTAGTTGAGGGAAGTGAAGCCGCCATGCGCGTGGACTATCTGAAGTGAGCGGGCGAGCGCCTCGAACTGGTAGCCTCGAGGTCGGAAGTAGGCATTATAGGCATGGGGCTGGCAGCTGTTAATGCTCACCCGAATGCTGTCCAGGCCCGCGGCACAGAGGCTTGTTACGGCGTCGGGCAAACTGCCGTTGGTGTTGAGGTTGATGGTGCCCCGGTTGCTGACCCGGCGCATCGTGCGGATGGCTTCAGCGATAACGTGGGACTGAAGCAATGGTTCCCCTTCGCATCCCTGGCCGAAGCTAACCACCGGTCTGGGAGCTCCTTCGAGGTGGGGAACGGCAATGCCAACGATCTCCTCGACCTCGGGAACGAAGCGGATGCGATCCTGAGTTGCCGGGACCACCCCTTCCTCCTGGAGGCTGATGCAGCCAAGGCAGCTGGCATTGCAGACCGGTGAGGTGGGCAAGGGCGCTTCCCAACGTTCCATGAAGAGGTTCTTGGCCGCAGGACAGCCGTAGGTAAGGGCACATTTGCCAAGATGGTTAAGGAGCCGGTTGAACCGGTCCTTCTTGAGACGGGCGTGGACTCGGCGTTTGATTTCAACCGGGTCAAACTGGTGAAAATCCTGGCGCTGGTCGGGATCCACCCGCATGCCCGCGGCCACAAACCCACCGTTCTGCCACCCGACGGCGGTGTAAGCGAACAGCGGCAGCAGCGGGGCACCGGGCAGCGTTCGATAGGCAGCTGAATAGAGCTGCGTGTAGGCCGGAGACATGAAAGCAGCTACCGCCCGGATGGGCTTGCCGGGGTGATAAGGGTCGTGAGCCAGGACTTCGCACTGCTTTTTCCCCGGATTATAGCCCACCGGCAGCCGGTCCGGAAGGAGGAAGAGTTCACTGCCTGGCGGAAGTGGAATCCATTCGCCGGGGTCCACCGATTTGTGGAAATTACCGCGGGCCCCAGCCATGCCCAGTTTCGGCCATTCGAAGATTCTGCCTTCCGCATCCGCATAGAGAAGGCAGGGGCTATTCATCGAGCTGGTTTTCCAGGAGCTCCTCGAAGCTCAGGAACCGGGCCTGCACGCGGTAGCGGAGGAGATGCAGCAGTTCGTCGAGAAAAGCGAAGGCAAAAGGGGTCATCCGCTGATGGTGGAGCATGATGCCCACGGGCTCCTTCCTGGTCATGACAGCGCGCAATTCCAACAGCATGGTCTGAAAGTCCGCCTCCCCGTTCTTGCCCTTCCTGGTGTGGAGATCGACTTGAATCCGGAGGTTCCTGAGCCCGATAACGCCCTTGGATACTCTTGGCAGAGCGCCGGTGATGGAGACCGCCTTGAAGTCCAGTTCCTGAAGAATCCTGAGGGTGGCGCCCGGCAGGCGATTCCAGGGAGGCGTGAAAACGGGAGTGAATCGAGACCCGAAGATCTCACACATCTTCTTCAGGCCGCGGCAGATGTCCGACCATTGCTTCTCGACCGGCCGCTCTTCCCCAAATTCGGACTTCTTGCCGGTGCGCTGCCAGTTGGCATGCCGCCAACCGTGCTGATGCCAGCCCCACAAGGGTTCATCCAGGGGTGCGGTGGAGAAAAGCTGTTGGGTGCGGATGGCGGTCAGCCAGGCAGGGACAACCGCCATGGCGAGAGGCACCTGATGGGTGCGGAAGAGCCGACAAAGGGCACGAAACGCCTGGCCACCCCCGCCAATATCGTCGGCGCGGAAGAACACTGAAGGGGAATGCCCTTCCGGATTGGATTCGAGAGCCTCCGCCAATTGGCTGCCCCATCCCATTGGCGGCTGCTCCCAAAGAGCTGAGCACTGGCGAGGTCGATAGTGCGCGGACAGGCCAAAAGCCTGCGCCATCGCTGGGGAAATTCCAGGCAAAGAGATCCTCACTTCAAGGCTTGAAACCGTACAGTAGTCGTTACGTTTCGAGCCGTAGGGTCAATGATGAGAGCAGCAAGCGACCTACTGCGACGATCTTCTCAGGACAATGGGCGAATTCATGATCCATCAGCTTGACCTTGGTGGGCGACTGCGGGTCAGCTCGAACGACAGCCAGGTATTTCAAGATTCCTCGCTGCTGTTCGGCGGGAGCACATTCCGCCCACCAAATCAAATTTGACCGGCCCTTAGACTATAGAACCTGCTGCCGTTCGTCAAGTCATGCAAACAGTAGGCAGTTGTCGAGCTGGGATCATCGAGGGAAATGTCGGTGGTTGCAGCCAGCTCCATTTACGAGTCTGGTGCGATCTTTTATACTCGCTTGGGGAATTACCCCCCCAGGAAGCATGAGGACTGCGTGGGCGAAGGCGAAGAAAACGGGCAGCGTGCCACCAAGGCTCATCAACGGCACCTCAAGCAGCAGGTGCTGGCGCCGGTATACCGCTTTGCCGCGATTGTCCCCCCCGAGCTGACGTCGCTTTGCCAGGATGAGGCGGTGGCTTTGGGCTTGCCGTCGCCGGTCAAAAGTGACGCGGGAATCGAATTTTCGGGAAAACTCAAGGCATGTTATCTGCCCAATCTTTCCTTCCGTACTGCCAGTCGTATCCTCTGCCGACTCCCGTCTTTTCGCGCCGGCGTGGTATCCGAACTGTTCCACAAGGTGCTGAGCGGCCGCTGGGAGCTGTGGTTGAACCCGGCCATTCCTCTGGAGATCAAGGGGTTTGTCTGGGATTCGCGCATCTCTCACGAAGGGCTGGTGGCGCTGACGGTGATGCAGGGGATTGCCAAACGGTTTCAAGCCCTGCAATTGACACCACCGGTTCGCTGGTCGCCCGCGGGTGGTGAGGAAGGCCTGGCGGGTCATTCCGCCAAACAGCGAATCCTCGTTCACCTCCGTAGCAATCACTGTGAAATCAGCCTCGATACCACGGGAGAGCATCTGCATCGGCGCGGCTATCGCCTGGAACACAGCGGCGCCCCCCTGCGTGAAACCCTGGCGGCAGGGATTCTCCTGCGGTCTCAGTGGCATGGTCAGAGGCCTCTGGTGGACGGCATGTGCGGAGCCGGGACCATAGCCATTGAGGCCGCACTCCTGGCGCGTCGGCTGCCGCCGGGCGGGCGGCGATCCTTTCTGTTTCAAGCATGGCCCAGTTTTCAGGAGAAGAGCTGGAATCACCTTCACAAGGAAGCGCTCAAGCAGGTTCTGGCGCATTCACCGGTCCCCATCCTGGCACTGGACAGGGACCTCGGAGCGCTCGCAATCGCTCGTAAAAACGCTGAGCGAGCGGGAGTGGGTGACGATATTCAGTGGCAGGCGGCGGACTTTTTTGACTTCAAGCCCCAGGATCATCGCTTGGCACCGGGGCTGTTGGTGCTCGACCCTCCTTACGGCAGACGGCTCGAAAGCGGCGGCAGGGATTTCTATGAGAGACTGGGTCTCCAACTACGCCAGGTTTTCGAGGGCTGGCACCTGGCCATCCTCGCTCCGAGTAAAGCTACAGCCCTAAGCCTGAAACTTCCCTCCATGCGTTTCTGGACGATCAGCCACGGTGGCAGTCCGATTGTCGTGGTCCTGGCCAAACTTTAACTGCCGCTCACCGCGATCTGATCAGCAATAAGAAATAACTCGTCACCTGTCGGTGCTCCCAATCCGAAACCCGGCTTTCGACATCCGAAATCAGGCTGGTCCGGATCATTCTTTGCGGGGCGACATGAATTCGGGGCCGACCGGAGTCTTGATGCGTTTGCTCAGGATCTGTTCGACCTGTTCGAGGTCTTCCGGTTCAATGCACCAGCCGGCGGCGCCGACGTTGTCTTCAACCTGTGCTGCGGTTCGCGCCCCGGCGAGGACCGTGGTGATGCCGGGTTGCTGCAGCGCCCAGCGCAGGGCAAACTGGGCCGGGGTCTTGTGATACTTGTCTGCCAGTTTTCTTAGGTCCGCTACGGCCTTTATATACTGGCCGAAGCGATCGGGTTTGAATTTCGGGTCGGCGCGGCGCAAATCTCCGCGCGGGAAACTCTCCAGACCGGTGAATTTCCCCGTGAGCAGCCCTCGGCAGAGGCCGCCGTAGGCCATGGTGGCAATCCCGGCGGATTCGCAGAAGGGCAGGAGCTCTCCCTGAATTTCGCGTTCGAAGAGATTGAAGGGTGACTGGAGACTGTGAACCGGCGTAACGCGCTGGCAGGCCATGATCTGCTCGCGGTTGAAGTTGCTGACCCCGATGTAGCGAATCTTGCCCGCCTCCTGAAGCTTCACCATGGTTTCCATGGAGGTCTCGAAGGGAGTCTGGCTGTCGGGCCAATGGATTTGGTAGAGATCGATCCGTTCCAGCCCCAGCCGGTGGAGGCTCTGATCGATTTCCTGCAAGATCCTTCTCGGACTCGCATTCCTGCGGATGTTTTGCTTTTCATCCCATTCCAGGGCGCACTTGGTGGCAATCACCAACCGGTCGGATGCTCCCCATTCCCGCAGGGCCTGCCCGACAAGCTCCTCTGCTTTACCAAAGCCGTACACCGGTGCGGTGTCGACAAAATTGATGCCGGCCTCGAAAGCTCGCAGGATGGCTTTGAGAGAGTCCCTCTCATCGGCGCCGCCCCATGCCCACCCGCCTGTGACCCAGGTGCCCAGAGCGAGCACGGAAACTTCGAGATCGGTTTGCCCGAATCGAACCATATCCATGGATTCAGTACCTCCGTTGCGTGGGTTGGAATTTCTGATTCTTTCTGTTACAGGGCGTTCTCCCTACTATTGCGAAACTTTTGCATTGTCAAACCCGCTTTGCAGCTTGTATGCTTCAGGGTGATGAAGGGGGGCCCCAACCACACAGTGCTGACGAGCACGAGGAGCAGCCGGTGAAGTTTGTCTGCAACCGATGTCACACCAGCTTCACGATCCGTGACGGGGACTTGTCTGGCCGGGATCTGCGCGACGTGAAGTGCGTCCTGTGCGAGGCTCGCATGCAGCTTGAGCCGGCACCCGTGCAACAGGACGATGCCCCAACCCCCCTGCAGTTGAGGACGGGGAAGAGCCGGAAAATGCTGATTGCGCTTGCTGAGCAGGCTTTGGCCGAAAGGGTGTGCCAGACACTGAGGGGACTTGATTGGCGTATCGTGCGTGCTGAGACTGCTGCTGCCGCCCTGAACCATCTTGAAAACACCCCCTACGATCTGGTGTTCCTGCATGATCGGGACGTTCCCCCGAACCAGTGTCACGAGTCGGTGCTGCGCTACCTGCAGCAGTTGCCAATGATTCTGAGAAGAGCGGTCCTGGTGTGCCTCCTCTGCGATCAGAAACTCACTCTGGACTTCAAGACGGCGTTTTGTGCGGGAGTGAACCTGGTTGTCAATGTTCAGGATGTTGAGCGGTTGCCAGGCATCCTGAGTGATATGATGGAGCAGCACGAAATATCGTATGAAATTTTTGAGGACGAACTCCGGAGGCGAAGGACCTCGCTGTGATAGAGAAAGGGTGATCATGCCCAAGTGGTGCTGCCACGACAAGCCCGGTCGGAAGCATCTCAAACTGCGCGTGGAGAGCTGTGTCGATACCATTTTAGAGCTGGACAAGAGCCTTGGAAAAGGCAAGATCCGCCAGGATGTGATAGAACGGTTTGAGCGCCTGCGGGAGTCCCTCGAGAGCGTTGCCGATGATACCATGGATGAGCGGGACATTTCACGGATCGAGGAGGCTACCAATCAATTGCTCTCGGAAATTCGAGTTTCGCTTGGCAAGCAGGGCAGCGGGCCGCTGCATGGTGGTCAGAAACACTGACAGGGGAGAACTGACGCCGGCTGGCAGACGATTTCCAGGTGGAGTTTGGAGCAGGGAAATGATCAGGAGGGGATAGGGTGGATGCCTTTGTTTTTTCAAAAAAGGGGGATGTAGGGGAGACCAGCCTCCTGACGGGAGCTCGGATTTCAAAAGCGAGCCTGCGTCCCGAAGCGTACGGTACTTTAGATGAAGCGAGTTCTGCAATGGGCATGGCGAAGGCCATGACCGGGAATTCGTGGATCAAAGAGATGATCGGTGCCGTTCAACAGGACTTGCTGGTGCTCGGCGCGGAACTGGCCTGTGAGGGGGAAGGAGCGTCCCAGTATCGAATTGAAGCGTCCCGGACCGCCAGGCTCGAACAATGGATTGCGGAGCTTCAGCAGGAGGTTCCGTTGCCGCGTCAGTTTGTCTTTCCGGGAGCCAATCCGGTCAGTGCTGCAATCGACCTCTCCCGGACCATCATTCGGCGTGCGGAACGCCGCTGCGTTGCCCTTAAGGAATCTGGAGACCTGGATAACCCCGAAGTCCATGCCTACATGAATCGTCTTGGCGACTTTCTTTTCACTCTTGCTCGCTATGCAGCAGAAAAAGGCTGAGCGCAATCCTGCGCAATTACCATTGTCAGCCGTGGGGATTTTGTTTTATAGAAACCAACCCGTCAGGGGACTGGAAGGGAAGGGGATGGCTATTGACGTCCCGGAATGAATCCTGGCCTGGTCGTGCTGGGTCGGAGGTGAAGGAGGAGCCGGATGGCTCGTGTAACCATTGAAGATTGCTTGGAAAGAGTAGATACTCGGTTTGGGCTGGTGCATTTGGCGGTACGTCGCGTGCTGCAGCTGCGGAGTGGCGCGAACCTGCTGGTGGAAAGCCCCAAGAACAAGGAAGTGGTGCTTTCCCTGCGTGAAATTGCAGCGGGCAGGGTGACTCCGGAAAACATCCGAGAGCTCGACGAGATGCGGCTTTTTGCAAGAACCAGTTCGCCTGCGGCTGAAGAAGGGGGCGATACGGAGGTGCGGGAGCTGCTGGAGGCGGAAACCAAATATGATGCTTCCCTCGAGTACGACGAGGCCGGGGAGCTTCCTGACCAGGATGAGGGGTAGATGGCCCGAAAGCGTGACTTGAGCTGCCTCGAAAAGCGCGAATTGCTGAATGATCAGGGGGCTTCCGCCGAGGTGCTGCATTCCTGGGGGGAGTATTACGAAACAGCCGGGTCACTCTATGATGCGGTTGACTTTTATGAAAAAGCCAATGCCGGCGAGGCCCTTGCCCGCCTGCTTGTCACGGCGCGCGAGGAAGGCAATGTCTTTCTTTTTCGTCGTCTTGCCCGCTTTCTCGGGCTGGCGCCCGGTGGCGATGAATGGGCGGCCTTGGCCGCCCGTGCCGAGGAACTCGGAAAGTCGGCCTTTGCAGCTGAGGCCCAGCGCCTCGGCGACCCCGTTGCGGGCGACAAGGACGGTTGTGACTGACAGCCAGCGAGCGTTTCATTTCCGGCAGCCTTGACAAAGTTTTTGATCGTGTTTAGGAAAATTCCACAACAGCAGGGCCTGCTGAATTGAATAATCAGAATGATGCGTGGTGGAGCTAGAGAGGGAAAGCGACAGGATGGTAAAGCGAGATTATTACGAGGTCCTCGGGGTATCACGCCAGGCGGATGAAGACGAAATAAAGAAAGCATACCGGCAACTGGCCCTCAAGTATCATCCCGATCGAAATCCAGGGAACAAGGAAGCGGAAGAGCATTTCAAGGAAGCGGCCGAAGCCTACGAAGTGCTTCACGACCCCCAGAAGCGGCGCATCTACGATACGTATGGTCATGAAGGGCTGCAGGGCTCAGGGTATCGCGGGTTTCGCGGATTTGAAGATATTTTCAGCTCTTTTGGTGATATTTTTCAGGACTTTTTTTCCTTTGGTTTTGGTGGTGCCACGCGGCCCCGAACTGCTGCCCGCCCGGGCGACGACCTGCTCTACGACCTGACCCTGGATTTTGAGGAAGCGGTCTTCGGTGCGGAGAAGGAAATTCAGGTTCAGACCTATATCGAGTGTGAGCATTGCAGTGGCAGCGGCGCGGAACCGGGGACCCGCGAAACCACGTGCCCGGTGTGTCAGGGCAGCGGCCAGGTAGTACAATCCCAGGGCTTTTTCCGCATCAGCACGACCTGTTCCCGGTGTCAGGGGACCGGCAGGGTGCTGGTTTCCCCCTGTCCGCACTGTCGCGGCCAGGGCCGCTCAAAACAGCCCAAGCGGGTAGAGGTCAAGGTCCCGGCCGGGGTTGACAACGGGACGCGCCTGCGGCTTCGCGGGGAAGGGGAGAGCGGTTATCGCGGCGGCCAGCCTGGTGATCTTTATGTCCGCCTGCACGTGAAGCCACATGCTCAGTTCGAGCGTGACGGTGATAATCTTTATGGGCGGGTGTCCATTTCTTATGCCCAGGCGGCCTTGGGAGACGAGGTCGAAGTCCCCACCCTGGAAGGCCGGAAAACCGTCAGCATTCAGCCCGGCACTCAGCCCGGCGCCATCATTCGCTTTTCCGGTGAGGGTGTTACCCGGTTGCGCGGGACGGGGCGGGGAGACCTTTTCTTCGAGGTTCAGGTCAGGATTCCCAGCCACCTGACGGCTCGTCATGAAGAGCTTTTGCGGGAACTCATGGAGCTGGAAAAGGCCAAAACCGAGGAAAAAGTCAGGAGATGGCCTTGGCCCCGCCGGAAGGAGCGAGAACAAGAGGCGTCGTCCGGCCGCTCACGGGAAGCGACCTCCTGAGGATGCCGGCAGTGAGGAACTGAGCCATGCGGCCACGGGCGTCTTCCGGTCAGTATAAAGACTTCAATGCTTCGGCACTCTACTGCCCCCGCTGTAAGCAGGCCATGCCGGTGCGGAGCCGGCTGCTGTTAGTCCTGCCTGACGGCGAACTCCATGAATATCTCTGTCAGGCGTGTGCCTCCTCCCTGGGCACCAAGACTGTGCGCCAGGCTCGCCCACCGCATCTTTACATGCCTTGAGGGGTCCTCCCCTTCCTGCAATCGCAAGAATCTTCTGAAACGAGGGACGGTCTATGATTGAAGCGGAAGGACTGACGAAATACTATGGGCCATTGTCGGCCATCCGGGATGTGAGCTTTGCGATCGAACGGGGTGAAGTGGTGGGTTTTCTGGGGCCGAACGGGGCGGGGAAATCGACCACCATTCGCATCCTGACCTGCTATCTCCCGCCGACCACCGGCGAAGCCCGAATCGACGGCCTGGATTGTTTCGAAAGGTCGCTGGAAGTTCGTCGCCGGGTGGGCTATCTGCCTGAAAATGTGCCATTGTATGGGGAACTGACGGTACGAGGCTTCCTGCGGTTTGCAGCTGGGGCCAAAGGGGTGGACAGCAAGCGCGCCGAAAACGAAGTCCGGCGGGTAATCGGCATCTGCGGGCTGGATAAGGCGGCCCACCGCATGATCAGCCATCTTTCCAAGGGCTTCAGACAGCGGGTGGGACTGGCCCAGGCACTCTTGAACAATCCTCCGGTACTGGTTCTCGATGAACCCACCATTGGCCTGGATCCGACTCAGATTGTCGAAATCCGTCGGCTTATCCAGGAGTTGGGGGAACAACACACGGTGCTCCTGAGCAGCCATATTCTGCCCGAGGTGGCCCAGATCTGCCAGCGGGTGCTCATCATCAACAGAGGTCAGATCGTGGCCACCGACAGTCCGGCCAATCTCACCAGCCAGCTGCAGAAATCCGCACAGGTGCTGCTCCAGGTCCAGGGTTCGGCGAGCGACCTGGTCTCCGCCCTCGAAGGCATCCCCGGCGTGCAACAGGCGAGTGTGGTCGAGGGGGATCAAGGAAGGATTGTTTTGGAAACGGACCGATCACGGGATCTGCGGCCGGAAATTGCCCGTCTGGTGGTTGGCCGTGGCTTTGCGCTGCTGGAACTGAAGCTTGTCGACCTGAGCCTGGAAGACATCTTTATGCAGCTTGTGACGGATGAATCATCGCTGGAGGATGCCCAGTCATGAAAGGTTTTGTCGCGGTTTACCGCAAGGAACTCTACAGCCTCTTTGCCTCCCCCATCTTTTACGCCGTCGCCTTCACCTTCCTGGTGCTGGCTGGGTATTTCTTTTACAGTGCCGTGGTCTATTACAACCTGCTCAGTTTCCAGGCCGCCCAGAACCCAATGATGGCAAAGCAGATGAATCTGATGGAAATGGTGTTGCGGCCGTTCTTCTTCGACCTCAGCATTGTCCTGCTGCTGCTTTCGCCCCTCCTCACCATGCGTCTTCTGGCCGAGGAGCGCAAATCTGGAACCATCGAACTGCTTTTCACTTACCCCCTGCCCGACCGGGCCATTGTGCTCGCCAAATTCGCGGCGGTGGTGAGTGCCTTTGCCGTGATCCTGGCCGCCACCCTGCCGGGTATCTTCCTCCTGAGCATCATTGCCAATCCCGTGTGGAGACCCATATTGTGTGGTTATCTGGGTGTTTTTCTGTTGGGAACCTCGTTCATGGCGCTCGGCATCTTCACTTCATCTTTGACGCACAACCAGATAATCGCCGCCGTGCTTTCCTTCGGGGGCATCCTCATGCTCTGGGTCATCGGTTGGGCCAAGTCCTACGCCGGCTCACCCATGGGAGAGGTCATCGACTATCTTTCCATCATCAAGCACTTCGATTCCTTCTCCAAGGGTGTGCTGGACTCCAGGGACATCCTCTACTACCTGATCTTCATCATTTTTTTCCTGTTTCTCACCCTTAAACAGATGGCCACCTACCGGTGGCGAGGTTGAAGCCCATGGCCCGGATGCCTGCGTCATCCCTGGCCTCGCATTGTTGGAGTAAGTACAGGAAAGGAAGAGCATGACCGAGCGCAGCAAATCCAACCGGATGTGGACCTACGGCTCGAACACGGTGCTTACGACCCTTCTGTTTCTCGGCATTCTGGTGTTTCTGGGGTTGATTGCCGAACGTCACCCGTGGCGGGTGGACATGACCGAATCGGGGACCTTTACTCTTTCGGAACAGACGCGCACCATCCTGGATGCGCTCGACCAGCCGGTCGCCATCAAGGCCTTCTACGCCACCGCCTCGCCGGAACAGACGAAAGCCACCGACCTCCTGGAAACTTATCGTTACGCCAGCCCGAAGATCCAGTATGAATTCATCGACCCCGACCGCGATCCGGAGCTGGCCAAGCGCTATGAAATCCGTTCCTATGGGACGTTGGTGCTGGAGGGTTATGGCAGAAAGCAGACGGTTACCACCGCGGACGAGGAGGGCCTGACCAATGCGCTCCTGAAGCTCAGCCGGGACGAGCCCAAGCAGGTCTACTACCTCCTTGGCCATGGCGAACATTCCCTGGATAAGAGCGATAAGGAAGGGTATTCGTCATTTCGTGAAGCGCTCGAAAAGGAGCATTACACCGTTGCGGAGCTGAACCTCCTGCAACAGGCTGAAGTTCCGGACACTGCGGTGCTGGTGGTGGTTGCCGGACCGCAAAAGCCGCTGTTTCCTCAGGAAATTGCGGCCCTGAAAGCTTTTCTCGACAGTGGTGGCAGGTTAATGATTTTTCTCGATCCCTATCACGACGGCGGCCTGACCCAGTTTCTCAGGGACTACGGCGTGGAACTGGCGGATGACATCGTTATTGATAAGCTCAGTCGGGTTTTCGGCGGCAGCTACCTGATGCCTGTGGTCATGGAATATGGCGCCCACCGCATCACGGAGAATTTTGCCCTGGCAACCTTCTATCCTGAAGCCCGATCGGTCTTACCCGCCAAGGAACCGCCGCCGGGAGTGGTGCTCGAGATCCTCGCTTCGACCTCGGACAATGCCTGGGCCGAAAAGGACCAGGAAATGCTCAAACAGGGTGAGGCTGCCTTCGATGAGCAGGTTGATACCATCGGGCCGATTTCCCTGGTGGTGCTGGCGGAACTTGAACGCCAGTCGGAAGATCCGGCACCACCCGGTGAGAGGGCCGGCGAGGACGGCAGCCAAGAGCCTGAAGACGAGGCGGGACCAAGGACCAAGCCGGGCCTTCTGCTGGTTGCCGGAGACTCCGATTTTGCCGCAAACACCTACTTTGGCCTTTCGGGTAACCAGGATCTCCTGCTGAATATGGTCAATTTCATGGCTGAAGAACAGCATCTCATCACCATCAAACCTCGTCAGGAGGTCACCCAGCCGATGCTGATGACTCAGACGCAGGCCTGGAGCGTATTTCTCCTGGTCCTGATCTTCATGCCTCTGCTGGTGCTGGCCTCAGGCCTGGTGGTGTACCGAGTGCGGAGGGCTCAGCGATGAAATGGCGCAGTCTTCTTGCCTATCTCGTGGTGCTGCTGCTGGTCGGCGGCTACTATCTGTACTTTGAGGTCTTCCAGAAACATCAGGAGGAAATGGCTGCCCAGGAGGCCCGAAAGGTTTTCCACTTTGAGACCGACCGGGTCAGCAGCCTCATGCTTATGTCCAAAGGCCGGGAGCGGGTGCTCCTGGAAAAGAACGAACAGTGGCACCTGGTTGAGCCTATCAAGACCGAGGCGGACAATTTTTCGGTTCAGGATCTGATCGGGGCCTTGGCAAAACTGGAAACCGAACGAGAAGTCCTTGCCACTCCCAGCGATCTCAAACCCTTCGGGTTGATTGAACCGTCCTTCACCATTCGCCTCCGGGCGGGCGAAGCGGAATACGAACTGGTCGTCGGTGAACGGAACCCGGCTGGAGATGGGGCCTATGCCAAAACCGGCGACAGCGCCAGGATCTTTCTCATTGCGGAAGGCAACCGCTCGGCTCTCAATCGAGGACTCGATGAGCTCAGAAAGAGGCAGCTCTTCACCTTTCAGCGGGATGATGTGGTGGGAATCGGGGTGGCATGGCGCGATGGCAATGCGACCATCGTCCAACGCGGCGACGGGCAGCAGGAATGGTGGGCGCCAGCAAGCCCCGAAAGGAAGCTCAAGACGAGGAAGGTGGAAAACCTGGTCGAACAGGTGCACTGGCTGAGAGCGCAGGGGTTTCTCGAAAACGAGCCCAAAAACCTCGCGACCCATGGTCTGGAGCCGCCGTTCGTAACCGTCACCCTGCAGCTCAAAGCGGGCGAGCGGGCTGAACTGAAGCTGGCGGAGAAAAAAAAGGACGAGAAAGTGGTGGCGGGGCTGAGCTCTCAGTTGCCGGCGGTGGTGCAGGTGGCGGCTGACACCCTCGATAGTCTTCCCAGGAACGTCCAGAAGCTGCTGGATCGCTCCCTGCTGGGTTACCAACCAGACGAGATCAGCGAAATCAGCTGGAACCTCGATGCAACTCATGGCCATGTCGTGCGGCTCGCTAAGGACGATTGGGGATTGAAGCAGGGAGACCGGCAGCCCGAGCCCCTCAAGGAGCCGTGGCCGGTGCGGTCGCTTTTGTGGGATTTGAGCGATGCCGAATATGAACAGAAGATCGAGCCCATTCCACCAGTTACCCCCAAGCCCCATGCCACCCTTGAACTACGAAATGCCGAACACAAGCCTCTGGTCACCCTGAGCTGGGAAAAGCCACCCCAGGAAGGGCGGGCCGCGGTGACGGTCTGGCTGGAGAGAGACGGCGAGACCGGGGTGGTGGCGGTTGATGCCGAGACCCTGAAACGAATCGAAGGGAATCTCGAAAGGGTGACAGAATAGAAAAGAGAACCGCAGAACCGCAGAATATCGAATGTCGAACCGCAGAAGGGAGATGCAGGAGCGGACCGAAGAATGTTGAAATGCTGAATTGACTGTGAGGAAGTGAATGATGTCAAGGACTTGCAGAGAGTATGACCTTGAAGCGCGGTTGATTTCCAGGGGGCCGGGTATAAACCTTCGCCTTTCAGGCGGGAAAGTCTTCAGCGCATGTTCTTTCAAGGAGGAATGCTTTGGCGGTATATTCCCTTCCGACAAGCGGAGGAGAGTATCATGCAAAAAGAGCGATACCAGAGAGCATCTCATACTGTTACGGACCTGAAGTACCATTTCGTGTGTAAGACAAAGTACAACTACGGAGTCCTGAAAGATGATGTGGCCCTGAGGCTACGCGACATCATTCGGGAGATCTGTGCGGAGAAGGCCTTGCAAGTGGTAAAGGGCAACATCAGACCAAACCATATCCACAACCTGATCAGTGCTCCAGCGTACTACTCTCCTGCCGAGATAGCGCAATATCTGAAGGGGAAGAGTCCGTACCGGCTGCAGAGGGAATTTCCGGGTCTCCAGAAACGATACTGGGGGCGACACCTATGGAGTCGGGGATATTTTTGCTCAACAGTTGGTGCGGTGACGGAGGACCAAATCCAACAGTACATAGCCAACCAGTCAGAAGAGACAGGAACGTTCAAGGTCTGGGATGAGTCCGAGGGTGCTTCGGATGGAGAACGCAATCTTGAGTCGGATTCATCCGAATAGCCAAGATGGCTTCAGCCTTACCAGGCTTTTACGCCCGAAACAATCTACCGGCTTTCAGCCGGTAATCATTGAATGAACGCTTGGATGAGTGGCCCCTACTCATATGGAACGTCAACCGAAGCGCAGGGTTTTTACCCGTGGTTGGTCACTCGCGGCAACAGGAATCTCGAGGCGCCCATGCAATCTGTCAGCACGAGTGATTTGTGGTTCATCGAGAGAGCGGTGTGGATCTGAGTTCTCCCGCCGAACGGCGTTGGAGAGGCGCTCTCGGCAGGCTCATTGGCCGTGCCGAGCTGCTGACTGTTCGGACCACCACGATGTCCCTCGGTTATGGTGCTGTCGGTCGCTGCTAATCCTTAAATTGCCAGAAAAACGGCCTTGACAGCGCTGTTAGCACCTGCTATCGAGAGCTCTTGGAGAAGCGATTTCTCATCATTCCTTATACCCAGTAACGACCAACGATTAAAAGGAGACCACATGCGGAGAGTCACGGCGCTGGTTTTTATCATCGTGTTGGCAATGGTCTGCTCGTCCTTTGCCGGAGAAACGTTCGAAGCTGTGAAGAAGCGCGGCCAGCTCATCGCGGGCGTTAACACGGGCGCTCCGGGGTTTTCGATGCCGGACAGCCAGGGCAACTGGAGCGGGCTCGACGTGGACGTAGCTCGCGCGATCGCGACCGCGCTCCTGGGCGACCCCGCCAAGGTCAAGTTCGTGCCGCTGACCTCCCAGCAACGCTTCACGGCCCTGCAGTCCGGCGAGGTTGACGTCCTCTGCCGCCAGACCACGGTCACCCTGAGCCGCGACACCTCGCTCGGGTTCGAGTTCGCGCCGGTGGTCTACTATGACGGGCAGGGCATCATGGTCCCCGCCGACATGGGCGTGAAAAGCGCCAGGCAGCTCGACAATCACACGATCTGCATGCTGCCCGGGACGACGACCGAGCGCAACGTCGCGGATTACTTTCGCTCAAACGGAATGAAGTTTAAGCCCGTCCTCATCGAGAGCAAGGACGAACTCCTGAACACTTTTGTCGCAGGCCGGTGTGACGGGATTACCTCCGACGCTTCCACCCTGGCCGGTATGCGCGCGGTGACTGCCGACCCCGCCAAGTACGTGATCCTGCCCGAACTGATCTCGAAAGAGCCGTTGGCAACGGCTGTGCGGCAGGGCGACCCGCAGTGGAAGGACTTGGTGTACTGGACGGTGATGGCCCTCATCGAGGCGGAGGATCTGGGGATTACCTCGAAGAACGTGGACGAGATGCTCAAGAGCGATGACCCGAACGTCCAGCGCTTTCTCGGGGTGACTCCCGGAAACGGGCAGGCCCTCGGGGTGGATGAGAAGTGGGCTTACAACATCATCAAGAAGATCGGCAACTACGCCGAAATCTTCGACCGAAATCTCGGCCCGTCGACGCCCATGAAGCTCGACCGCAATCTGAACAAGCTCTACAAGCAGGGTGGGCTCCTATACTCCCCTCCCTTTAAGTAGCCTTTCGGCCGGGGTGCCCACCGGAGGCGCCCCGGTCCGCCACTTTCGTCCCACATGAGCTCACGCGCCGATATGGCTGAACGCCCGATCGCCTTCTGGCGGGTCCCCGAGGTCCGCGCCGTCATCTATCAGGCGTCCGCCCTCGCCGCCTTGGCGGCGCTCCTTGCATTCCTGGCCTACACTGCCATCGACAATCTGCAAAAGCAGAACATTGCCACTGGGTTCGCGTTCCTGTGGAAGGAATCCGCCTTCGACATCGGCGAGACGCTGATCCCCTACTCGCCGCTCAACAGCTACGGCCGCGCCCTCTTGGTAGGGTTCCTCAACACGCTCAAGGTGGCGGGGCTCGGGATCGTTTTGACCGTGGTGCTTGGGACGTTGCTGGGGATTGCGCGCCTTTCGCGAAACGGGCTCGTGGCCGGCCTCGCGGCCGGATACGTCGAGCTGATCCGCAACGTGCCCGTCCTGCTGCAGCTCTTCTTCTGGTACGCCCTTTTCCGGAACTTGCCCGGCCCGGTCGAGGCGCTGCAGCCGGTATCGGGAGTGTTTCTCTGCAACCGAGGGCTGATGCTGCCTTTCCCTCTCCTCGGCACCCCCGAGCTGTGGGTGCTCGCCTCACTGCCGGTCATCATCGGTCTGTGGTGGTGGGCGTCGCGGCGGACCGGCGCCCGGCGTGAGCTGCGGGGGCGGGAGAGGCCGGCGGCATGGCTCGTTCACCTCATCCTGCCTGCGGGCCTGCTGCTCGTCTCGCTCGCGGTCGGTGCGTCCTGGCACCTGGACGTCCCGGTGCTGCAGGGGCGCAATTTTCGCGGGGGCGCCAGCCTGAGTCCGGAGTTCGGGGCCCTGCTGTTCGGACTGGTCATCTATACGGGCGCCTTCGTGGCGGAAATTGTGCGCGCGGGGATCCTGTCGGTGGACCAGGGCCAGATCGAGGCCGCGAAATCAATTGGCCTCAAAGGGAGCCACATCCTGCGCCTGGTGGTCCTGCCGCAGGCACTGCGCGTCATCATCCCACCGCTCACGAGCCAGATGCTGAACCTTACCAAGAACAGCTCACTTGCGGTTGCGGTCGGCTACCCCGACCTGGTGTCCGTGGCCAACACGACGCTCAACCAGACTGGACAGGCGATCGAGGGCATTACGGTCATCATGATCGTCTACCTCGCCTTCAGCTTGCTGACCTCGGCTTTCATGAACTGGTACAACCGCCGCCGGACGCTTAGGACGTCGTGACGCCGATGAGCCAGAGCCCTCTACCACCGCTGCACGCTGCCTCCCGTGGCAGGGGCCTCTCCCCAGGCGCCGTGTGGCTGCCGGTGCGCCGACTTTTTTTCGGCTCGACCGCAAACACGGTCGTGACCCTTGCGGGCCTCACCCTGCTGTCGATGACGGCGTTGCCTCTCTTTCGCTGGGCGGTGCTGGACGCGACCTGGACGCTGCCCGCCAGCGCCTGCCTGTCGCTCGATGGCGCCTGCTGGACATACGTGGCCGACAAGGGGCGCTTCGTTCTCTTCGGCTTCTATCCCCCGGCCGAGCAGTGGCGCCCCACGACCTGCATCCTCGCCTTTATCGCCATGATCGCCGTCAGTGCGTTCCCCAAGAACTGGTCATTTCGGCTTGTCTTTGCCTGGCTAGCGTACTTCGGGGCCGCTGCCGTCCTGCTGCGCGGAGGCTTGCTGGGCCTTGCTCCGGTTGAGAGCGACAAGTGGTCCGGGCTGCCGCTGACGCTGCTGCTGGCGGTGACCGGGATCGTAGCCGCCTACCCCTTCGGGATTCTGCTGGCCCTTGGGCGCCGCTCGCGCATGCCGGTTATCCGGGTCCTCTCGATGGTCTACATCGAGGTCATCCGCGGCATTCCGCTGATCTGTCTCCTCTTCATGTCGTCGGTGGTCTTTCCGCTCTTCCTCCCGAAAGGGTTTGTGGTCAACAAGCTGCTGCGGGCCCAGGCGGCCATTGTCATGTCTTCGGCCGCCTATCTTGCCGAGGTCATCCGCGGCGGGCTGCAGGCGATCGACCGAGGGCAGTACGAGGCCGCGGATGCGATCGGCCTTTCCTATTTCCGCAAGATGCAGCTTGTGATCCTCCCGCAGGCGCTGAAGATCGTGATACCTCCTACGGTCAATACGTTCATATCGATGCTCAAAGACACCTCGCTTGTGATCGTCATCGCGCTCTACGACCTCATGAAGACCACCCAGACGACCTTGGCGGATCCCACCTGGATGCGCTTCAGCACCGAGGCCTACCTTTTTGCGGCGGCGATCTACTTCCCTTTCTGCTTTTTCATGTCGCGCTACAGCCGTTACCTCGAACATCATCTCGGACATCGCACCACCGTCGCGCCGCAGGAGGTTGCATGACGCCACTTGAGCCCATGATCGGGATCATGCCCGAGATGGGAATTGCGCCGAGCGTTGCCGTTACCGGGTGCGTCACGGGCGAAGGGCGGATCCTGGAGTCGGTGCCGCCGGGCGAGTTCTTCGCGGCGCGGAAAGACGCGAAGTCGCTGTCGTTCCTTTTTCAAATTCGCTACTGACAAGCCAAATCGGCAGCAATGCTGTCACAAAGGAGAGACCATGACCTCAGGCAACCGCGTGCAGCAATTCGAGGCTGCTATCGGGAAAGGCAAGGATGCGTCGTTCGAGGAGTTCCGGCGCGAGGTCCGGAACGCCTACATGGACCGGACGCGGCAGGTGTATTTCATTTGGAAGAAGCTCAAGGAAATCTATCCAGAGGTGGACGCGGATCGCGTCGTGCGTGAGGCGTCGTGGGACTTCGGGGTGTACCAGGGACGCAAGATCGCGGCCAAGGCCGGTCGAGACGATCTCGGGCCAACCGAGGTGCTCCTCGGGCAGACCTCCAAGGGCGGCATGGCCGTGTTCGACCAGGAGATCGTGGAAGTCGGCGACCATCGCGCGATCAAGATCTTCCATTCCTGTCCGCACGTGGACGCCCTGAAGGAACTCGGCGCCACTCCGGCCGAGATCACCCACTTTTGCCGCAACATCCTGTCAGCCTGCGATTTCGGGATCTGCCAACCTTTCCACAACGTAGAAATCCAGTTCCCGACCACTGTCGCGGACCACACCGGCCACGGGTGTCAAATGATCATCACCCGCCGCCGACCCGAAGACTCGAACGCATAGCCCTCGGCTGGTTTCCGAGTTTCCGGCGCAAACACCTCACTTGACCATAAACACAGCTTGGTCAGCCTCCTTCCCGATGATGCGGGCGCGTGTGGCGAGCGAGGGTGGGAGGGCGGTGAGAGTCGCTTCGGCGGTTTGTTGATCACGACAGCAGTCTTTGAGCACCAGGCCAAACCTGAGGCCCTCGGCGGGCGTCCAGTAGGGTAGCAGAAAAACCGGCGGAGCATCGTTGGGATAGGTCCGGAGCAGTTTTGTAGCCTCGTTGAGAGAGTTTGCCTGCAGCACCTGGAGATAGCGGCCATCTTTGGGCAGGGGATCGGTTCGGACAGGGGCGGGAGGGAATTTGATCACCTTCCCCACTTCAATGGCGTTGAAGTTGCTGATCTGTGGGTTGAGCTGCATGACGGCCTTGAGGATCTCCTGATCGAAGAAACCGTAGACTCTCCGGATCATTCGTTCCAGATTATCTCCCGGTCTGGTGGTAACCTGGCCCAGCACCTCGGGAGGTTGAAATGATACAGGAGCAGGTTGGCGGGACGGCCCGGCCATGGGCTCCTGACGCGGTGCCGGCGAAGGCGGCACGGGTTCGGACGTGCTGGCTGCCGGTTCGCTCGACTGGGGTTCGCGTGGCGGCATCAGAGGAGGAGCAGCTTCCTCGGAAGGTGCCAGGGTCGTTGCTTCGATGGGGGGGAGTGCCGTTTCATTCTGGGCGGACTCGGAGGCTGCGACAGTGGCTGGTACTCCCGGCGCAGCCGGCTCAGGTATGGTGACCGTGAGGGGCTCGGGAATCCTGGTTCGCTTGGGTGACTGAGCTTCTGGCGAGGGGAGGGCCTGGCGGACTGGAGCGCTCCTGGGCGGCCCGGTCTGAGGGAAAAAGGGCAGACGGGTATGATTGAGGGCAAAGGCGCCGAAGATGAGCAGTGCTAGCAGGCCTAGACCCAATGCGGCAGGCATCCAGGGGATGGAGACGGGCTTTCGAGGCAGCATCATGCGGGAACACCAACGCACCAGAAACCAGCCAGCCCTGGATCGATTCTGGATGATCATGGTGAGGAGAACACGGTGACTCAGGTGGATGATCCTTCGCGGATATCCTTTGGTCGCCCGGTACATGGCCCATAACCCGGGAGTGGTGAACAGCCGGGGTTCCTTATACCCGTCCTTGGCCTGATTCAAGCGGAATTGCAGCAGCTTGCGGGTCTCTTTAAAACTGAGCGGTGCCAGGACCAGGTAGGCGTTGATGCGGTCAGCCAGGTTGGGATGGTTGGCAACGGTCTGTTGAAATTCCTCCTGGGCGAATATGATGATCTGCAGGAGTTTACGTTCGTTGGTTTCGTAATTCAGAAGCTCCCGCAGGATTTCGAGACAGAAGGGGAGCATTTTCTGTCCTTCATCGATGAGCAGGACAACGGTCCTGCCGTCTTCCAACCCTTTCTTGAACAGGTACTGCCGGATGCCTTCCTCGACCTGCCATTTGCTGTTCTCGGCCTCGGCCAGCGCGGTCAACCCGAACAAGTGCGCCAGCGAGTGCAGGAACTCTGTCGGAGTCTTGAAATCGGGATTGAAGATAAGGTGGGTTTCCAGGCTTTCGTCGGCGGCGAATTCCCGAATGAGATGGCGGCAGAGGGTGGTTTTGCCCGTTCCGATGGCGCCCACCACCACATTGAGGCCACGCCGCAGGCGGATAGCCAGTTCGAGTTTTTGGAGACAGCTGACGTGTTCCGGTGATGGGTAAAAAAACTCAGGGTCCGGCGAGTTGGAAAAAGGTTCTTTGCTGAGATTGAGCAGTTGGAAGTAGTCCATTCATTCCCCCAACAGGATCAGAACCCACCTCCGACAAAGGGCAGGGTCATCTGCTCCCGCTTGCCGGTATCCTCGACCACCACCTGCTTGGGTTCAATACTGCGGATCACGTACTTGCCGTATTCCAGGCGATCTCCCACTTGATATTGCATTCCGCTGATAATAGCCAGTCTCTTCTTATCGACTTCCATGTAGCCCGAGTAGGTGTAGGCATCCAACGGTGAGGGGGCTTTGGCGGCCTGGTGGGGTGCGCCGGATGGTGGTCGTTCGAAAAGGCTTCGCCGCCAGTCTGCTCCGGCCCGCTCCAGCGCATGACGCTGCCAAGCGTTTCCGGTGTCCCGTTGCAGTTCTTCCGCAAGGTGGGCTGAGAGGCCCTTCACCTTGTCCAGATCCCGCTGCGAGGCAGTGGTGGCGTCTGGCGGGACGCGACTTGACCATGACCAGTAAAGCCCGGTTAGAAAGACGGCGATGAGCAGGATGAAGACGATCCTTCCAGCGTTTATCATGGTCAGCTGTTCTTCTGCGGGTTGACGGCCACCCAAACCTTGAGTTTGAACTCTTGAACTCCCCCCATTTCCTGGATCTGGAGCTCCTCGAGGTGTTCAAGGCAGGGGAGGCTCAAGAGATCGAACAGGAATTTGCGGAGCCTGAGAAAATCCCCTTGCAGGATGACATTGATTGGCATGAACTTACGATCCTTGGTAAACGATTTGACCTCAGGTGCCACCCCGATCGCCTCCAGGCCGCTTTCCCTGGCCATTTTTTGAAATTGCAGGGGGATATCAACAACCTGTTCGAGGGAAAGGCTGCCTTGCTCAGGTGTTGGCAGGCGGTCAGAGGCATCTGGGGTCAGGCGCGCCGCGAATTCGCTGAGGATCGGGGCGAGCTCCTTTTGCTGGGCCAGGCGGACCTTGAGTGCCGCAGTTTCGGCATCCAGCTGCTGGATGGATGCCTGTAGCGGGTGCAGCGCAAACACGACCACCAGCAGGATGCCAACACTCCCGAGCAGCCCAAAAACCAGCCCCCTGAGGGCTATGGGCAAGGACTTCGCGAACGGCACTTCATCCCCCATGTCCCAATCCCATTCGCAAGAAGAAGTGAAGCACCTCCCCGACCTCCTGGGTGATTTCCAGCGCGCTCTGGTGGACTGCAGGATCCACGAACAGGGGCGAAGCTCCGAGGCGCATCAGGTAATGGGCGAGAGCAGTCTCGGCGCTGAGACTGTCGCCTTCGATGATTCCCTCGATCACCAAGCTGCGCGAAACATTCTTGATCTGGGCCGAACCGAGGTTTCTGGCGGCAGAATCGGGAAGCCCTCCAAAATCGGCCATGATGCTCAAGAGGCGGATGCTGCCCGGAGTCAATGCCGAGAGTTCGCTCAGAACGGCAAGGCTCAGATATTTCTCAGCCTTGACCTTGAGCGTCTGCTGCCGGACCTGGACTTTGGAGGCCATTGCCGTGAGCCGTTCCGAGCTGGCAACGGGGTTGAACCGCGCCATCTCGTGCTGCAACTGTGTCAGTTCGCCGCGCTTCTGGTTCCGAACATGATCCTGTTGAATAAATAGGCCGCCAATGCTCAGAGCAATGATCACCAGGGCCCAGAGCAGCGAACGATTGAGGCGCGCCATGGCAGCTTTCTGAGCTTTTTGAGCGAAAGGACAGACCAGGTTGGGGGTGTGGGCATTGCTGGAAAGAGCCAATCCCATGGCAGAGGTGAAGAGCGCCCGCTCGGCTAGAGCTTGCGGCGGCCTCACCGTGGACAGATGAGGATTGGCGGGATTCAGAAGGTCCAGCGCTACGATTTTGACGCCTAGCCTATGGCCGAGATGGTTGCAGAGGGATTTGCCCAGAGTGGCGGGTTCCGCCAGAAATAGCTTGTGGATTGGATCACCCTTTCCTGGTCCGCAGTGATATTGGAATAACGCTTCGATCTCGTCAGCAAGTTTTGCCAGGGCCGGATCGGCCATACTTAACTGCCGATCATCGTCCTCGGACTCGGAGGTTGCTGCGGGTGCCAGCTGTTCCGTTCCGATTTCGATGGCTTTTGTCAGGATCAGATTCTCTTTCCAGAAGACGCTGATGCGGGAAGCCCTCTGGCCAAGCTGAAGAACAGCATACGCGAGGGTGCCTGAAGTCGATACCCAGTGGGACCGGAACAGGTTCTGAAGCACAAACGGGGCGATGGTCAACCCGGCCAGTTCCAAGCCACTCCTGGCGAACAACTCCTTCCTTTCCTTGATCGCGCGCCGCGGTGCGGTATAGGCCATGACCCAGATCTTGCCGTCAGCTTCCGGGGGAACCTGCCCCTGCACTTCGAAATCGAAAAAAGTCTCAGCTTCATCGAACCTCAGCTCCTTCCTGGCCACCCAATAGACGGCTTGAGCGAGCTTACCTTTGGCGGCTTTTGCCGGGATGCGTATCTGCCGAAGTTCGCCCTCGGTGGAGGACAAACTGGACCAGAGACTGACTCGCTTCAAGGAGCCGGAAAAATCGAGGACAACCGACCTGAGAAATTCACAAAAAGGCGGACTGCCCAATTGCATAGTGGGTTCAATCGGGATCCGCCGATAGTCAAGCAGCCTGTGGCGGGATGGTGACAGGGGGAGCACCTTGACCAGATCCACGTGGGTGGAGCCAACCTCGAGGCCTACGACCAGCCGTTTACGGAAAACCGGAAGGTGCTGGAGAAATCCGCGAATCCGTTCTCCTCTGGAGGGAGAGGCCAGGACAAAGGTTTCAGAAAGATCGGCCTCTGCCGGACTCTTGCTGCGAATCACCTCGAGCAGCTTTGCGGTTGAGGAAATCTCGTCCTTAGTGGAGAAAATCGGTCTCATTCCTTAACGACCACTCATGTGCTACACGGCAATCCCCGGCACAGGCTCCTGTGGCGGCACCCACGGTGCGTACGATCCTCATTCTAGCACAGAGAATCGGCGCTCGCTGCTGAAAAGCGAAAGGTGATCACAAGGTGCGTGCGAGCGCTCGACGGCGACAGGCAGACAGGCCGATATCATTTGGTAGATGCCGAGCTGTAAGGATGCGAAAGGGGGGGATGAATGAAATCGCTGTTGCACAGACGGTGCGGCAATACTATAAAAACGTGGGTCTCCGTCAGGGTTGGAAACTCCCTGCAGGTTGATTATCAGAACAGAGAGATGTGGCATGGAACCGGCAGACGAGCGTGCCCGCCAGACCACGCGCCAGCAGCTGATGAACCTGCTGCTGCGGCGTGAACACACGGCCCTGGAGCTTTCCGCCGTCCTGAGAATCCCGCAGAAAGAGGTCTACGATCATCTGGTCCATATCCGGCGCTCGGTGGTTGCCCAGCGTATGAGGTTTCAGATCCAACCTGCCAGGTGTCTCGAATGCAATTATGTCTTTCGTAAGCGGCAGCGTCTCACCACGCCCGGACGGTGTCCCTGCTGCCGAGGGGAGCACATTCAGGATCTGAAGTACCGGATTGCTCAGCCGCCAGCCGGGGGTTGATGGAGGGAGTGATTAGTGAGCACCGTTTACGTGAAGCGGGCTGCTTACCATTACCCATCGCTGAAGCGCCAGCTGTTCGAGGTGATGGAACAGATGGGAGGGGCTTCCATCGAGAGGGGTTGCAGGGTGCTCATCAAACCGAACCTGCTTGGCCCTGCGCCGCCATCGCGGGCAATGATCACTCATCCTTTGGTGGTCAAAGGGCTGGTGGAGTATGTGCTCGACCGGGGCGGCAAGGTCCAGGTTTCCGACAGTCCAGCCATGGGGACGATCGAGAAGGTCTTGAAAGAGGGCGGTATTCTGGAGGCTCTCGAGGGGCTGGAGGTCACCATCAAAGAATTCAAGGAATCAATGACGGTCGAGGTGGGTGAGCCATTTCGGCAGCTCGAGATCGCCCGCGACGCCCTCGACGCCGACGTCCTGATCAACTTGCCGAAACTCAAAACCCACACCCAGATGCTGCTGACCCTCGCGGTGAAGAACTCCTTCGGATGCATTGTCGGCTTGAGGAAGCCTCAATGGCATCTGCGGGCCGGAGTCGATCGCGAGCTTTTTGCTGCGCTCCTGGTAAGGATCTGCCAGGCTGTCAAACCCCAGTTTACAGTCCTTGACGGCATCCTGGCCATGGAGGGAGAGGGGCCGGGAAAGGGCGGACAGCCAAAACAGCTGGGAATTCTGTTGGCCAGTACGGACGCGGTGGCGCTCGATGCGGTCGTGTGTCACTTGCTCGGGATCCCTGAGGATGCCTTACCGACCAACCGGGTTGCCAGGCGGTGGGGATTGCTCTCTGAAACGGTGACCACCGTCGGTGATTCGTGGCAAGTCGCAGCGCTCAAACTGCCCTCGGCGACTTCGCTGGTTTTTGGGCCGTCGTTTCTGCATCCGTTCATGCGAAAGCACCTCATCCAGCGACCGGAAGTCGACCCAACCCTCTGCCGAGGCTGCGGTGACTGCCAGCGGTACTGCTCGGCACAGGCCATTTCAGTCGGGCAGAAAAAGCAGCTTGCGTTCGATTACGACCGGTGTATCCGCTGTTACTGCTGCCTCGAAGTCTGCCCCCACGGGGCGCTAAAGACGCGGCAGCCCGTGGCCGGCCGGCTCTTTACCCAGGTCATCGACTGGACTTCCCGTTGATCGTTAGGCGGCGGACGGTTGTGATCCAAAATTTTGCAGCAGCAGCTCCCAGTCCCAGCCACCACCACTCAGTACATCTCTCGGCTTGCCTCAGGGCTTTCGGACGATTCCGATGACATTGGGAATTGGCCACGAAACCTGGATGTGATTGCTGCCGTCTCCGGCCGCTTGCCAGCTTCCGTGGCGCTCAATCGGACCATCTGAAGTTGACAGATAGAGGGAAGCCTGAGGCCCCCCTTCGAGGTACATGGCGTTATGGAGAGACAGGGGAAGTTTGAGCAGGATATTGATCAGATCATGGACAGGCATCGGTTGCTGGCAGAAGATGACCAGGACCCTGTTGCTCTTATCCATGCCGATAGCAAGCGTACTCCACCCCTCGGCCTGCGGGCTCCATACATTCTGCTGCAGGCATGAGACCATCCTAATGCTCTGGACAAAGGTTTGATATCTTCCCCTGAGCCCCGCAAAATCCTGGCATTCCCGATCGATGACCTGAATTTCCGGGACACTGGCATCGACCGGGTTGAAGGCCAGCACGGCGTTATACCTGTTCAGCCGACCATTGTTTACATGCTTGAAGTTTTTCATGAAACCAACACTGGTGAAGCCGTCTTTGGCGTACATTCCGGCATTGAAGGCACCGATTAGCTGGTAGTGTTCGCACCATTCTTTGATGTTTAATTTCCGTCCAGCATGCTCAGAAGCGGCCATGAGCCTGAGAGCGAATTGCTGAGGGTCGATCCGCAACACGAGAATTTTGTTGCTTCCCACGACCGGTTTTGAACCGGGATCGAATTCCCCTATCATCAAACCTTCTTCGACCTGGCGCCATGGTCCGGCACTGGTCTCCGCCCGGGTTGCTGCACCTGTCACCGTAAGGAGCAAGAGCAGGGTCACCGTAAGGAACGTGATGGAACTCGATCCTTTCCGGAACAGGGTCCCGTTCATCAGCCCTGCATTCCGCGGCAGAACCCGCCGTGTACCCCGACCCTCATTCCTCTTCAAGCGCTGCTGCTTCACCCGTCACCTCGTCACTGCCGCTGGTCCGACACAATCAGTCCAGCCGGCAGAGCTTCGCCAAAAATCCAGGCCCTTTCCTGGGAAAACAAGGTGGCCTCGGGATGGGTCAGGAGTTCTTGATAGCGCTCGGCCTGGGGCAGCGGCTGCAACCATGCCGACAGTTGGTCGGTGTCCTCAAGCGGGAGGTCGCGAGCGCGGTCGCCGGTTTTGCGACAGAGATGCACCAGCGTCCGAGCCAGGCCATCATTGGCTTCGAAACCCGCTCCGAGAAGGGTGTGGAGCCACAAGGAGACTTCCTCCCTGGGAATGACCTGGTCGAGTGGGCCGTAGAAAGGAATTCTAGCTCCGAGCCTCCCCAGCGCCCACAGTTCCTGGGCCTTGGGTCGGCCTTTCATGATCTTCTCGAGGAGCCGGCGGCCCAGTTCAGCCTTACTGGCAGCCGGCAGATACTCAAAATTGGCCAGTGCCATCCAGATTTCGAGTTCCTCCTGACGACTCAAGCCGGTGATGCTCTTCGAATTCGACTTCTTTTTCTTCTTGTCGCCAACCAGCAGTGTCGGCAAGAGATTTTGGCAGATATGCCATTGTTGACCGGCGGTCAGTCCGCCTGCCACCCGCCGCCAGAAAACCCACCATTCTGAGCGGCACTGGGCCTGCCTGGGGAAGTGGAGCCCCTGGGGGTAGACTTTCCAGAGCTCTTTCATGCGCCAGTCATCGAGTGGTGCGCCAAACCCGGGTCTCAGACAGAAGCCGAGCAGATTCAACCAGCGGGATTCATGCTGCCAGGTAAGAGTGCGGCCCTGTTTGCATTCCCAGAAGGTATCGGCGAGCTTGCGGATGAGCGAGGTTGACCATCGGTCCTTGCCCATCTCAAAGGTTGCGGCCAGCTCGCGGGTGAGTCTTTCAGGCAGGATTCGGGCTCTGGGGCCAGCTTGACAGAAGGTCCCGCGAATACAATCCTGAGCCTGTTCTATCAGACCGGTGTCGAAGGTTTCTTCAGTCATGGGCGTGGGAGCGTCCAGGGGTGATCCCTGGTCACGGACGTCGAACTGGAGTTGCCAGCGATGAGGGCTTTGCAGTGACTGGCACCAGAGCTCGAGGGTGCCGACTTCGGTGAGGCGAATCGCGAGCTGCACCGGGAGCGTCTGTGCCGCGCTGCGGCGGCCGTAACGGAGCACGGTGCGGATAGGTGGCAGACGGGTGATCTCGCTTTCCGAGAGGGCAACGAGATCGCCGAGACGGTCCCCGAGACGGGTAAAGGAAGTGAACAACCGAAAGCTGGCGGGCTGGTTGGCGAGCACCTCGAAGGAGGGTTGATCGAGACGGGCATCAAATCCCTCTTCGGTGCCGCGCGGGATCAGGCAGACGGCCTTCAGGGCGTCGGCGCCAGGCGGACCGGAAGCCGCTCCAGCTACTTCAACGTAGTAGGCACGTGGACTCCCGGCGCCCACTCGTACCCCCGCACCAAGTCGCACCAGACCGTAATAGGCGGCGCCCACCGCGACAGCCAGTTCGGGTCGCGGGTTGACCAGTTCGCCCGGAACCCAGTCAGTCCCGGCCTCTTGTGGGAACCAGCTGCCAACGACCTTGAGCAACCGATTGCGTATCGATTCCGGTGTCAGGGCGCCACCGTTGAACAGGATATAGTCGGGATAGAGGGCTGTCCGGCCGGTTTCGCTTGCCAGCAGGGCCCGGCAGCGCTGCCAGAAGGCTGCCAGGTGGCGGGTGACCGCCGCATCCTGGACGTAGGGAAGACCCCACTCGGTGAGGCCGGTGCGGCGGGTGCTGAGGGGGGCTTCAGTCAGGGCAACCGGCGGGAAAAAACCGTCAAGGATCAACTCTTCAACAAGCTCGAGGCTGAGGGATCCTTTGATAGTGTCAGCAATGAGTTTGCTCCCGGAACCCATGACGGTCACCGTAACCGGTTCCCTCGAGTCCCGGCCTGCCGAGAGTTGCCCTTCGGGCGGTTCCAGCAGCAGTTCTTTGGCCTTCCGGCACTGGTGCCACAGTTGATGCCAGCGCCGGGAGTCGAGCTGGCCCGGTTTGCCAAGGACCTGGGCTTCGATGTGGCGGGCGAGAGAGAGATCCATGTTATCGCCGCCGAGCATCAGATGTTCTCCAACCGCGAGGCGGTCGAAGCGCAAGCCTTTGTCCCCCCTGCGGATAGCAATGACGGTAAAATCCGTGGTGCCTCCGCCCACGTCGCAAACCAGTACTACCTGACCTTCCTCCATCCAGTCTTCCCAGTCGGCTTCATGCTTGGACAGCCAGGCATAAAAGGCAGCAAGGGGTTCTTCGACGAGAATCACCCGCGGCAAACCGGCCTCGGTGGCTGCCGTCACGGTGAGTTCACGGGCGACCTCATCAAAAGACGCAGGTACCGTGAGGATGATCAGCTGTTCTTCGAGACGATACCCGCTACGACCGCCGGCAATGGCTTCATTCCAGACTTCCCGCAGGTGCTGCAGGTAACGGGTGCTGGCCTCAACCGGAGAAATCTTGTTCACATCGGGACCCACGGCCCAGGGCAGGATCGCGGCAGTACGATCTACCCCTCCGTGGCAGAGCCAGGATTTGGCGGAGGTCACCAGGCGGCCGGGAACCAAGGCTCCCTGCTCGCGGGCGAATTCGCCGACTACGTAAGTCCGGTCCGAGTCCCACGGCAGGCTGGTGCTGCCTGGCGGCAGTTCATGGGGACCGGGAAGATAGAGAAAAGAGGGGAGAATCGGTCGCCGCCTCATTTCCCCCGGCGCTGTCAGCTGCGAAATCTCGAAAAACCGGATATGGCGGGAGGAGGACTCAGCACTGGTGAGATCGACGTAAGCCATGGCCGAATTGGTGGTGCCGAGGTCGATCCCGACGATATAACGATATGGCAAATCTGCAGTTTCAAAGGGAGTTTCCATAAGATCCAAGCATATCTTACAAGGGGTGAAAAGGGGGGATTGAAAGCATAACTCGCCACCCCTTTGTTGTCAGCGCCAGGCGTTTACCGATTCACTCTCTCACCCAATAAACCCGCGCCACACACGAAGCATGCGATGCAGAAAGAGGAGGGGCTCCGTGTAACGGTTGTGGCTTTATCGACGGAGAAGGCAAAATAATCACAATCGGCCTGTTACCGTCATTAACCGTACTCGCGTTCGCGCAGGTTGAACTCCAGCTTCCACCGGCGCTCTTCGCTGCGCGCCACACACCAGAGTTCAAGAGTACCGACTTCGGTGAGTTTGCTCTGCAACCAGACCGGAATGATGCTTCCTCCCTCTTCCTCGGTGGTTGTTGGAAGGGCCGTTTCCATGGTGGTCACTTCTTCAATATCACCCTGCCAGTCTTCAACGATTTCACCGACCTGGTCCTGTTTGCGCACATTGGAATCGAGGAGGTGAAAGACTGCTGGTTCCCCTACCACCAAGCCAAATTCTCGCTCGCGGATTTCGGCATCGCTGCCCTCCTCCATTCCGAAGGGAACGACGCACAAGGCCTTAAGGGGAGTGGGAACGCCGGGAACGGCTGGCATGGAGCTCTCGACCCCAATGTAATAGGAGCGGGCGGTACCGCCTCGGATGCGAATCCCACGACCATGACGGGCCAGCCCATAATACGCGGCGCCGCGAGCGACGGCCAGGTCGAGATTGACTGAAGTCAGCTCGCGGATTTCGCCAGCGGCATGCCAGTGGCGGAGCACCGCAAGGACGCGCTGGCGAAGAACATCCGATTTCATAACGCCGCCATTGAAGAGAATGGCAGCCGGATAGGCGACGGGGACTCCGGACTGGCCGGGATCGCCCTGGGCCTGCCGTCCCAGGAACTTTGCAAGATGACGGGTTACAGCCGGGTCCATCTCATAGGGAAGCCCCATTTCCCGCACACCGACCTTCGGTTTGTCTTCAGGATAATCGGAAGGGCCGGCTTCGGGGAAAAACCCTTCGATCAGAGCATACTCGACTTCGGCACGGGTCAGTTCGGTTCGAATAACGCCTCCGATGAGAGAGGAGCCTCGACCGAGGATCACGATCGGTTCGGATTCGAGCGTGGGATCGGCCAGAAGCCGCTCTTTGGCATTCCGCGCGCTGTGCCAGAGGCCGCGAAACTGCCAGGCATCGAGTTTGGTACCCTTCTGTGCGAGGCGCGCCTGGACTGCATAAGCCAGGGTCAGGTCCATGTTATCGCCGCCCAGGAGGAGGTGGTCACCAACCGCCACTCGCCGGAGCGTCAGTTCCCCGTCTTCTTCCGTCACCTGAATGAGGCTGAGATCGGTGGTGCCACCACCCACATCGACGACCAGGATGGATTCGCCAACATGCACGGCCTTTCGCCAGCGCTCCTTTTGCGCCTCGACCCAGGCGTAGAAGGCGGCTTGGGGTTCTTCGAGGAGGGTTATATGTTCGAGACCGGCCGCATGGGCGGCTTTGACGGTCAATTCGCGGGCCACTGCATCGAAGGACGCTGGCACGGTCAAATAGATGTCCTGGGCTTCGCAGCGGGCCTCGGGACCGTCCCCTGCCATCTGGTGGTTCCAGGCGTCACGCAGGTGCTTTAGAAACGCGGCCGAGGCTTCCACCGGCGAAATGCGGCGGGCGTCCGAAGGACTGTCCCATGGGAGGATGCTGTCCATCCGGTCCACCCCGCTATGGCACAGCCAGGATTTGGCGGATGAAACCAGACGGTTTGGGAGTTCAGCACCTCGTTTGCGGGCAAACTCACCCACGACAAAATCAAGCTGCGCATCCCAGGGAAGAGCGAGGCTTCCCGCCGGAACGTCATGGGGGCCGGGCAGCATGAGAAAAGACGGCAAGAGAGGCTGTGCCCGGACCTCACCCGGGCTCACCACCTGGGGAATGGGAAGCACCTGGATGACCGGTTCGGTCTCGTCGGCATGCCGAACCTCGGTATATGCCAATAATGAATGGGTCGTTCCCAAATCGATTCCAATAATATATTTTGCATCATTCAACAGGACCCTCCTGCTTTACTGACGAAACAACGTGGTGGCTTCTATTCCTCGATTTCCACTTCTGCCGGGGTCAGAATCCAGCCTTTTTCCTGGGGTGCAATCAAATGTGGAAGGTCAACCCGGAGTACCCGCCAGCCATGATGCCGGAGCGTCCCCTTGAAGGGAGGATCGCCGGCAACGTTGCCGGTCAGGCGGATAGCCTTGGGATCGAAGTTGGGCGGTACGGTGACATCTGACCCTTCCGCTTCGGTCAGGATCGGCTCAAGTTCCAGATGTTCGTCCAACGCGGCCTTACAACCCTGATGAATGCTGCGAACGGCCGCGCCGATTTGGTCATCGGAATAGGGATGCAGGTCCTCTTTGAGAAAATCGATCAGGCGGCCTTCCCGTTGCAGGATGGCCAGCATCTGCACGGCGGTTTGAGGTGACGGTGGGGCTGGTTCCCGCTCGCCCCTCGCCGGTCCTGGCGGCAGCGGTGCAGCGGCGACTTTCGGTTCGGCCAGCGCAGGGGAAGGGGAGGCTGAGGAAAGCCTATCCGGCAATCCTTCGAGCAGACGACGGCCTTGTGCCCTGAGGACCAGCCAGAGGATCAGGGTGAGCGCCAATCCCACCCCGAAAACCACCGGTGCAAGAAAGTGTTCAGCTTTCCCGAGCAACCGGTCAAGGCCCGCAAATGCCGCTTGCGCTTCGGCTGGCAGACTCATGGCGCCGATCGCCATAAAAGGTTTTACCCATTCTTTGAGGGTGGTAAGGATCTGTCTCGCCATAACGTAGAAGATGACCAGCAGGATGGAGTTGAGTATGAGGCAGGAAAGCAGAGGTTGTAGGGTCCACGTTCTCTTGGAATGCATACGCCGCTCCTCGACCAGAACAGGATTCATGAGACCAAATTAAGCCCGAGCTAAACAAAGCATTCTTAATCCAAAATTGTCTTAGGGACAAGGGAGGAGTTTGCTCCGAGGTGGCGCTTGGGATACCGGGAAGTGAGCTCAGAGCGCGAGTCTTTTCAGAAAAGTGGCCATGCTTTCCGACTCGGCGAGGCAATTGGCAGGGTGCCCGGTGTGGCAGGATTATGATTACAGGCGCTCTTCTGCCTAACACCAGAAACGATATGGCTGGCGACCAAGCTGTTGTCAGCCTGGGTCCTGCCGAGCACTCTCGTCCGATCGGCGACAGTAAGGTCCCTGCCTGGTCGGCTCCAGGATGCCGCATTCGACATCCTCCGTCTTGATTTGGAGCTCCTCGCGGATCACGAACTCAAAGTTCATCTACATTCAGAATAATGTGAGTGATCTGGCAATCGCCGGTGGCAAGCTTCCTGCCGAGAAACCTGGCGTAATCGGTTCGGGTGGTGATGTCGTCGAGCTCCAACTCCAACCCTTCCACGCTCGAGTTTTCAGTGCTGACCTTGACCCCGGCTTTCAGAATGAATTGGACCTCGGTGTCGACCAGCTGTTTCAGCACCTGATTGGCCTCGCCGACTATCACTGTCACCGTCAGTGCCTTCGCATCGAGAGCAGTAATGGTCCCGGCAGCGGCAAAAAGATTGCTCTCCTGGGCCACTGTGTCATGCGTCCAGGAGATGCCCTCAACGGGGGCGACAGCACCGTCAAGGGGAAGCACGATGCGTTTGACCAGGCAGGTGCCGTCAGCCAGGATCCGGCCCATCACCTTCATGTAATCTCCCTGAGCGGCCACATCGGCAAGATCCAGATCAAACGCTCCCAGTTCCGCACTTTGGGCCTTGACGCGAACCATCCTGCTGATAGCAAAGGTGCTCCCGTATCCGGTCGGAAGGCGATGGGCCTTGTGGACATCCAGAGTCAGGATCAGCGCTTGAAGGTCCAACGCGATAACAGTCCCGGCTGCCATAAAGGTTACGGTGGCTTCCTGGGGCCGTTCGTCAGTCGTGGTTCCCGGGTAATAGTCCCCCGAGCTTCCATAACGTTCGAAGCCGCCGCCATCGCTCGATCCGGGAACAGGCACTGATTTGCCATCAGCGGTCGATCCGGGTGTGGAGGTGGGGTCAGCTGCTGTTGTCGGGGTGTTGTTTCTCTGCGGTTGAGACGATCTTTTGCCAGCTTGTGCCGCTTTTGGGCTCCTGTTGGTTCCTTTCTCGGAAAGCGCGCGCGAATCTTTGCTGTTGTCCGGCGAAGGGGTGGGTGACGGTGAGGAAGCCGAGTCAGGGGCTTTCACGGCAGATGGGTTCGCTGCTGCCTGGGGGCCACGACCGGTCTTCGAGATTTCTGCTGCAAGCATCAAGTCGGTTCCTGCTGGTCCCGGGACCGGTGTCGAACCTTCCGGAGGGCCGATGAGGTGGACCATCGGTGCGGTTGGGGCAGCTTCCAAGCCAGCCACACTGCCTCCCTTGCGACTGGCGTTAGCCCGCTCCTGCAACTCTCCAGCTCTCCCTACACCACCAATAGTGGGGGCCAGAGCACTTTCCTTTCTTCCCGAAAGGCCTGATGCCGGGACGGTCTTTTGTAGTTGTGGGCCTTCGTGAGCGCCATCCTGAGAGGTGATTCCCAGCCGGGACGACAAGTCATTTTGAGAACCCTTGCTCTTTATCACCTCCAATGCGGCTGCAGCAATCTGGGTGTCGGCGAGGCCCTTCTTTTTTGCCATGGCAACCAAGCGCCCGAAATCCCGCTGCTCAACAGCGAAGTAGCCCTGCTCCATGCCTGTGACCACAATCTGGTCAGCCAACTGGGGCTCGAGACAAAGCTGCTTGAGAGTCGCCAGGACTTCGGCCCCTCTTGATAGTTCCGGCAATGAAGCGCTGGGGAATACTCCCGCCAGGTGCGCCAAGTCCTCTCGCGAAAGACCGCAATAGAGGGTTTCGGTGAGTCGAATGTGAAACACCGTTGCCGCCGCGTCGATCTCACTCCCGCTTCCGACACCTTGGGCGAGCAGGGACCGGGTGAAGCGGTAATCATCGAGTCGTGTCTTCAGCACCTGTCCGATTCGAGAAGCAGGAACCCGTTTGGAAATTCCCTCTTCAATCTTGCTCAAAAAGGGTTCCAGGGGGAGGTTCTCCCGCTGGCATTGAGCAAGGACCGGCAGGAGATTCGCCATCCCTGCGGGTTCAACCTGCTTCTCGTAAGCCAATGCGAGCAGCCGCTTGAGGGTGGCTTCGGAGATACCGGCTTCCCGTGCTTGCTGCAGACTGTTCTCGAGTCTGTCATCGGACTGCTGCGCCGAAACCGCTGCCGCACCGACCAGTGTGAGCAGGATCAGGAGCAGACACAGCAGCGCTTTTTTAAATGGCCTGGTCATGGTATTTTCCTACGATCAGAACGGCGTTTTGATTCCCAAAACCATCGTCGGCCAAAAACTCTGCCTCAGGGTCAGGGATGAGCTTTTGCCCATCGAGGATGAAAGCGTATTCGTAGCGACCGCCGGGCAAGCGAAGGATGAGCGTCCACCTGCCTTTGGCTGGATCCCGGGTCATCTCATAGCCTTTTTCCTGCCAGGCGTTGAAGGTGCCGACCACGGAGACTGAGCGGGCCTCTGGCATGTTGAGGGTAAAAGTGATGGGAACGGCACCCTGCACCAGGGACATGGCGTCAGGACGGTGCTCACTCTTCAACAAAAAGAACGCGCCCGCAAAGCAAACCAGGACCAAGAACGACGTCAGAGAAGCCACTTGGAGGGGAGTGAACGTCAGAGACTTTGGTGATCTCGCCCATCGTAGCGACCGATACCAGAGAGGAAACCGCCTGGCTCTAACGGCACCCATTACTCCGGACAGCAGACATGCAGGGGGGTCGAGATAGGGTATCTCTCGAACCTGACGCGACAGCAGCCGGAGTGCTTCCGACTCCGCCGGGTCGAATTCAATGTCGTCAGGGCGAGGTATTTTTGTTGCCATGGCCTTTCGACTCCAGGATTTCACGCAGTCTCTTGAGCCCTCGGTGAACCCGCATTTTAGCGCCGCTCACCGAGAGCGAAAGGGCGGCGGCAATGTCTGCCATGGGCAGCTCCTCCCGATAACGCAAAATCACCGCCTCACGATATTCCCAGGGCAGACCGGAAAGGGCGCCTTGAAGGCGCTGGGTATCCAGTTGCGTACAGATTCGCTCTTCCTCCTGCGTCACATAATCCGATTGGCTGTGCAGGTCACAGTCGTCAATGGCGACGGTTTTGTCGTTTCGCCTCTTCCGCAGAAAATTACGGGCGAGGTTTAAGGCAATGGTGTAGAGCCACGGAAAAAAGCGCCGTCCATGGTGGAAACGATAAAGCTGTTCATAGGCCTTGATGAAGGCCTCCTGAGCAAGGTCGGCAGCATCCTCCTGGGACCCGGTCATGCGGAAAATCATATTGAAGATGGGTTGCTGATAAGATTGAATGAGCATGGCATATGCATTCACGTTACCATCCAAAACGGCTGAGATTATTTCTTGTTCCTCTATTTGATTCATTTGAGGTTGTTTTCTTTCGCTTGATTGCAGCCGTCTCCTCTTCTATACAAATCAGTAACAGCGTGGGTCACACCTCATTCGATCACCAGCACCGAATTCCTCGCCCCAAAACCGTCGTCTTCTGCCAGGGGGGTTCCCGGATCCTCCCGCCAGAGATGACCATCAATGATCAATACATACTGATAACGGCCGGGTGTCAAAGTGACGGCAAGCGACCACCTGTCACCCTGCTTTCGCATGCAGTTCCGGTGTTCCGACCACGCGTTGAAGCTGCCCGCAACACAAACCGACGCTGCCCGGTCATCAATATAGGCAAAGCGGACCGTTGTTCCCGTCGAATCTCTCACCGGCCCTTCCTCCTGCCACCAGGGGGCACAGCAATAGATGAGAAACAAGGCCAGGCAAGTGAGTGGGACCAGGAGCAGCATCCTGATCGTCCTCTTCTCTCTTGCGGTTGCTGGCGATACCGGTTCCATCTTATGCGTGCTTCCCGTTCCACAAACGCAGCAGAAAAGACCACATCGCCGCAGGTAAGACGGTACGGGGCGATCAGGTCTGAAAAAGTCAGCATCGGCTGTCCCGGCCCGTCGCAATACGCTGCTTCCGGCCGCCGGACTTTATCCACACTAGCATCAACCGGGGGTACGTGGCAACCACGAAGGAACTGTCCAGGATATCGGGTGCTCATTTCAGCCTCTTGTGAAACCAGGGATGACAGCGCAAAAAGAAATCGTTTTTGTGTCTCACAGATTGGAAATGCCAGATAGGGGACACGCGGCGACCGATTAGTGCTAGTGCGATCATCCAAGTGGCCGGTTGAGGGAATGGGAGCAGGTCAGTAGTATGCAAAACTCAGCGCCTGCCAGGGCACTGCTGTTGCAGGAAAGTCGCTGGTATCGGGGTAAGCCGCGAACTCGAGAGGCTCGCGCGAGCAGTGCTCATGATCGGACCCGCTGCAGGCCGAGAATGAGGCTCCCCCGTGTCTTTTGCTTGAAGGTGCTTTGGAATTCAACAATGTAAATCAACGCACTGCAGGCCAGCGAATCAGCCAGCCATTCCGTACTATCGAGCCGCAGGGGGGCAAAAGCGCGGCACTTCCGACAGGAAAATCCGGCCCATTTCTTCTTGATGGCTTTCTCAAGACAGCTTTCATAATGGGTGCACATGACTCTTCGTTCGACTCGTGACGGTGTGGTGGTGACCCGTGATACAATGGGATTCGCGCGTTTTGCCATACTTGAAGCATCCTCTCAGGCCGCAGTGACCTTCAGCTCAGGTTGCCAGATCATCTCCTTCCCATTTCATATACAGAGGCTGCCTGGTGGTCGTCACAGGGCTTCCGGATTATTTTTTTTTCAAATGCGGGGCGCACTCAAGAACCATTACGGATGGACAGGAGCTGGCGGATAATCCATAATCGGTAAGGTCGGGCAGGTGCTCTTGGGAGTATGAAGAGCAGACAGAAGACCATTAACTGGGGAGGAATACACGATGCGCAGAGGAGAACACCGTCATTGTTTGAGAGGCAGAGCATTTTGGGGGACGCTGCTCGTGAGCGTCTTGATGGTTGCGACAGGCACTTTTGGCCTGAGCGGATGCTCACAGGGAGGAGCATCATCCACCCTTCAACCTTACGCCCTCCCGTACGATCAGAAGGCCCTGGAACCGTTTATATCACAGAAAACCTTCGAATTTCACTACGGCAAGCACTATCAGGGGTATCTTGACAAGGCCAACGAATTGCTGCGAGGGAGCAGCCTCGCCCAGCTTCCCCTCGAGGAGATCATGAAGCAGACGGCCACCTCCCCGGACAAGGTGGCACTCTTCAACAACGCCGCCCAGGCCTGGAACCACGAGTTCTTCTGGAAGAGCCTGAAGCCGGGAGGCAGCAAGCCGGAAGGGGAGTTGTTGAAGAAGATCCAGGCTTCCTTCGGCAGCCTGGACAGCCTCAAGAGACTGTTGCTGGATGCTTCCCTGGCCCAGTTCGGCAGTGGCTGGGCCTGGCTGGTGCTGGAAGGCGACACGCTGAAAGTCGTCAAGACCGGAAACGCGGATAATCCCCTTCTCCACGGTCAGGTCCCGCTGCTCACCATCGATGTCTGGGAGCATGCCTATTACCTCGACTACCAGAATCGCCGGGGAGACTATGTCAAGGCCATTATTGACAACTTGCTGAACTGGGATTTCGCTGCCGCAAACTTGCCCAAAAGCTAGGAACTATCGCTATCGGCAAAGACCATCATCCCAGCTTTCCGCTGGCACTGCCAGTCGGTTCTCGGCCGCTCTCCTATTGGAGGGCGGCCTTGAACTTTTCTGCTACCTCTCGCAGGTTACGGGTCCAGTCAGAGGCCATGGGATCGGCCGTGATGACCTGGCTGCCGAGTGCTTCGGCGATCACCGCGGCAGTGGTGGCTGAAAACTGAGGCTGCACGAAGAGGGCCTTCACCTGGTTTTTTCTGGCATGCTCAATCAGGCGCTTGAGGTCAGCAGCCCGCGGTTCTTTCCCTTCAATCTCGATGGGTATCTGCTGCAGTCCATACGCGGAGGCAAAATAGGCCCAGGCCGGGTGGAAGACCATGACCTCCCTGCGGCCGGACACCTCTCCGAACAGGCGCAGGAGGTCCAAATCGAGCATCGCCAGTTCGTCCAGGAACTTCCGGTAGTTCTGTTCATAAAGTGCGCGGTGCCCTGGATCGACCTGAACGAGAGCAGTGAAGATATGCCGTGCCTGGATCATCACCAGGGGAGGCGAGAGCCAGATGTGTGGGTCAAGGACTTCAAGCTGATGCTCTTGGGGGGATGATGAGTGGTGCGCCCGCCCTGTCCCGGGTCGCTCTTCATGATGGTCGTGGGCTGCCATCGGCAATTTCTGGATTCCCGCTTCAGTATGTACGACCCGCATTTCGGGACTGGCGGAGGCGAATTTCGGCAGCCAGACGTCCTCGAAGGGTACTCCCAAGGCGAAATAGATCTTTGATCTAGTCAGGGAAGCCATCTGCCGGGGTTTGGGATCGTAGACGTGCGGTTCCGCCCCGGGTTCGACCATCACCGTGACAGCCACCCGCTCGCCGCCAATCTTTTCCACAAAATACTGCTGCGGTTGAATGCTGACGGTAACTTCCAGGGGGTCCGCAGAATGCGCCGGAGACAGCACCATCCAGCCAAGCACACCCGCAATCAACCCAATGACTCCAAGAATTCTCTTCATGTCCCTTGCCTCCACCTCAAACAGTCCGCAATCTTGTGAAAAGGTTCGGCGCAATGCCAATGTGAACAGCAACACGGCAGGACTGAACCCACACTCGTTAAGCAAGCACTGAAATACTCTTCCTTGATCATCCCTGCTCGAGGTCTCTTATGCAGGAAAGCGTCCTGCATTTGCAATCGTATGATCGACCTTTTCCTCCGGCCTGGGCGGAGTAAAAGGCCCTCTCCGGCTTCTTGTGGGCTGCCGGCCTGACTGGTGCCATGTCCGGGCCGGAGGACCCGGCTGGAAATTCTCTTTACCGGGCAGGGTGATGTGCGCTAATGTTTGGGCTCAGTCGTTGTCATCAGCCAAGAAACCAAGAGGGAGTGGCTCAGAGAACTGTTGATGTTCCCACCCAGCGTTTTGTCGACTAATGGTTTGCCCTGCAGAAGCCACTCGAACTGGCTTCCCTGGCCACCTCATGCCAGCCACGCCATCGACTGCATGCGAGCACATAAGTTCTCGCTCATATGGTTTGGTCACAGCATCAGCGAACTTGTTCTACTGGGGCGAAAGCACCTTGGTGGTGGTGAGGTATTTTAGGTGCCTTTCTTGTCAATGCCTCCCCATCCTTCCAGGGTGCTGTCCCAGCTCGAATCGTTTGACAGGCAGAAGGCCAGAACCCTCCATCGTTATACTCTGAAATGAGAGCTGTGCTGAGCGAAATGCACCTGGTGCTCAAGAGTGGCGGGCCGTGAGTGTGGTTGCCGGCACTTCACAGATGCGGGAATTGGACACGGAACCCACAGCTGCCTGGGGGAGATCGGTGACACGGTTGGTCATGAACTTATCCATATCGAGACCGGGCAATTGGATCGGGACAAGAGGATGATGCCCGCTCGCTGGAATACCGATGGTACGAGCCAGAAGTAAGCGCGTATGCATGAGGAATATGTGATCGGCTTGCTCACGCCCGAGGGGCCGAGACCTGCCGTTCGATCTGGCGGTGTAGTGACCTTCTGTGCTGGATGTTGGCTGCAAAGCCAAAACCATCCTCGCTGATGAAACCGCCAAGGGTTCATCATCCTGTCTGGGACAGACCGTTAGGAGGTCATACTGGGATCACTCATCTTCCTTGCGACGATTTTTCTTGTCAACTTTCTCGCCCGCATCATGCTCAGTCCGCTGATGCCGATCATCGAAGTCGATCTGGAACTGGACCACAGTCAAGCTGGCGGCCTTTTCCTGCTCATTGCCCTGGGCTATTTTGTAGCGCTTATGGCCTCAGGCTACGTCTCTTCGCGGATCCAACATCGTCGTACCATTGTTCTGTCTGCCGTGATGCTGGGACTGACGCTCATCGGGACCTCGTTCAGTCATGATCTCTGGGGCGTCCGCCTTGGGATGATCATGGTCGGAGTGACGGCTGGCCTCTATTTCCCCTCGGGTATGGCCACGATTACCTCGCTGTTCGCACCCCACCACTGGGGCCGCGCCATCGGTGTGCATGAACTGGCCCCGAATCTGGCCTGTGTGGCTGCCCCGCTCCTGGTGGAATTGCTGCTGCGGTGGATATCCTGGCGCAGCAGCCTCGCTCTGACCGGTCTGATCTCCCTCCTGCTGGGAGGTGCATTTGCCTGGTTTGGCAGCGGCGGGGAGTTCAAGGGCCAGGCTCCAGCCCTCACATTTCTTCGCTCTCTTTGCAGACAGCCGGTTTTTTTGATCATGGTTCTGCTTTTCGGCCTTGGTATTGGGTCTACCATGGGCGTCTTCTCCATGCTGCCGCTCTTTCTGGTTTCTGAGCGAGGAATGGACCCGAACCAGGCGAATTTCCTGGTCGCCCTGTCGCGCCTTCCGACTCTGGGAACTGCTCTCCTGGGTGGGTGGCTGGCGGATCGTTTTGGGGCCGGGAAGACCCTGCCCACACTCCTGCTGGCCACCGGTACCATGACGCTCCTGGCAGGAATTGCGCCCTATCCGTGGCTTGTTCCGGTCATCGTGCTCCAGGCCATGCTGGCTGTCAGCTTCTTTGCCCCCGCTTTTGCCGTCATTTCTTCACTGAGCATGACGACGTCACGAAATCTGGTGATTTCCTTTACCGTTCCCTTTGCCTACCTGTTGGGAGCGGGGGTTGCGCCGACCCTCATCGGCCTCTGTGGCAAAGAAGGTTCGTTTGCCGTCGGGATTGGCGCGTTGGGCGTGCTCCTGATCCTGGGTGGCGGGCTGGCAGGATTTCTCAGACCGCCGGCAGAGAGTGAGCCGTAAGAAATGAGAGCGTTTCTGATTGATATTGAAAGCTGTCCGGATCAGGGCGACGATGACCCGGCGAGCCATGGCGAATTGTTGATGGCGCGGGGCAGTTGGTCAACCAGGAGGGGAAATTGTTCGGCGCTCAATCCCAGTCGCGCCAGCCTTGACCTCAGCGCGTCGGTACTGAGTCGTTCCACTTCGCAGCCCGCCATGAACCGGGACATGATCAAATCGGCGAGGTGCACCAGGAGGGTCAGCTCAGGTTCGATGGTCGCCGCTTCTGGTTGATGATGGTGCAGGATGACTTCAGTAAGTGGTTCGGGGATGGACCAGCGGTTCGCCAACCAGTTCCCCACTTCGGGATGGGTGATGCCGAACAGTTCCTTTTCGGCTTCAATGAGATCACCTCGAACCGTCTGGAGGGAACGATAGAACAGGGGACGTTTGGTGTGCATGGACTGATCCAGAACCGCCTTCCCGATGTCGTGTAGCAATCCGGCGGTATAGGCAAGGTCGGGCGCTATCCTGCCGGTAAAGTGCGCCAGGCCCTTGGCGACGGCGGCGGTACCGCAGGCATGTTGGAAAAGGCCGCCCTTACAGAGGGAATAGCCAAGGTCGGTTTGGGAGAGGAATTCCTCCAATGCCGTTGTGAGGATGACCTGGAGGAGCCATTTCTCGCCCACCACGAAAAGCGCCCGCTCAATAGAATCCACGCGTGTTCTCAAGCCGAAGAAGACCGAATTGCAGAACCCGATCATTTTTGCGCTCATGACCTGGTCCTGCATGATTTCCTTCACCACGTCCGCATGCCGGTATTCCTGCTCAGAGATCATGCGCAGGACCTTCAGGGCAATCTGGGGAATGGGGCGCACCTGTTTGATGGAAGCTTCAAGGTGATCGAGGTCGAGCCTTTCCGACGGCGCGGCGTCGGCGCTGTCGGTGGCAATTCCAAAAGGTTCGATGGCTGTTTCCCAGGTCTGAAGATTCAGGCTCAATCGGCAGGTAAAGTAGCCGCCGAGTTCGCTCTGACGGATCGGTATCTGTTCCTTAGCCAGGATCGTGGTCACGATATCGGCAGTGCGTCCGCCGATATCGAGGTTCAGGTCAAGCCGGGAAACCCTGCCCATGAGCGCGCCTCCAGCGACACAGGCTTCCAGGTGGTTCTTTCTGGCGCCCTCTGCAACCAGGCGCTCGAGAAAAAGGGGTAACCCGGTTGCAGCATAGGTTGAAGGCTGGTAGGGGGCGTCGCTTCCCGGCGGTTCGGGTAACAACAGGTGGAGCAGGCCGCCTACTCGTGCCGTACAGTCCCACAGGGCAACCCCCACACAGGTTCCCAAATCTGCCTGCAGCACCGCGGGCTTTCCTTTGCTGATCAGGTAACTGCCTGAGGGAACGAGACTGACCGGAAAATCTGAAGCCGTCCTGGACATGGTGAACCTGCCATAAGAGTTACTTTATTTTCCCCCACAGCAGCGGGAGCCCGCTATCCTCCTGGGAGTGAGGCATACTACGAAGCAGGGCCAAAAGCAAGGGGCACTCGATATAGCCGTGTCGCGGACCGGGGATTCGATGGATGAGGGCATTCTGGTTGCAGGATCGGCATATGAATAAGGGATTGCGACGGCTTGTCGGTGATGTTATGACAATTGCACAGGTTTGGCCGTGGAGTTTCGGAGGATCATGGAAGATTGAGGGTTGACGGGGAGTCGGCGGAAACTCAGCAGCCAGGGAGGGATTGGAATGCAGGAGCATGGGCTGCAATCAGGTACTACGGGTCTGATCTGGGTGGTGATCGGGATGATGGTCTGGGTGCTGGCAGCGGATGCTCGGGGCCAGTCGGTCGGCAGCCATGAGCTGCAATCCCTGCCCGCTGCCTCCGGGAAAGGGGGGCTGACGGCTCAGCGCCAAAGCGCGGAACAGCGTCAGATGCTCCTCAATGCGTCGCTGATCTACGCCGTGAAGAACGGGCAGATCCTCCAGGCTGATGATTTCCTCAAGCGGGGTGCCGAGCCGGACGCTGCGGACGGCGATGGCATGACCGCGTTAATGCATGCTGCGCTATTGGGGAATCGGGAACTGGTCGACCTTATGATCACCCATCATGCAGACGTGAATGCCATGGATAACAATGGCATGACCGCTCTCATGCAGGCAGCATGGGCGGGCCATGAGGAAGTGGTGGATGATCTGCTGGTGGCCGGCGCCATGTTGGACTTGAAAACGAGTCCTCATACCGCCAGGATCACCAAGAGCGGGGCGAATGCGCTCATTGCTGCTGCCATCGGCGGGAATTTAGAGGTCGTTCGTTACCTCCTGGGGCAGGGCGCCAAGGTGAACGAATGCGATGCCGATGGGGAAACAGCCTTGCTGCAGGCCGCCAGGGGCGGGAATCCCAGACTGGTTGAATTGCTCCTCAGGAATGGCGCGGATTCGGAAGGCAGGGACAAATATGGGCGAACCCCGCTCATGGTTGCAGCCATTCACAACCATCAGGAAGCCGTGAGAGCGCTGCTGGCCCATGGCGCCAATCGCAAGGCAAAGGATAAAGCCGGTCTCACTGCCGGCCGGTATGCTCGTGCAATGGGTTATGAAGCGATTCATCTGTTGCTGACTCCCTGACCTTGAGTGAGCGGCTGCAGTTGATCCCCGTCGAGAAGAAGACTCACCACAGTGTGGATCTGTCGAACTGAACTGGGCGTTTTCTGGATCCGTTTCGATCCCCGTACCCGCACCCGGTTCCTGCTGGGAGTTGGCGATGAACCGCTTGGCTGGTATTATTCACCCGAGGCAGCAGCCGACGTGGTCTTTTTGCAGGATACCGGCTGGGTGGAATGGGATCACCATCCGTCTGTTAACAGACCGAATAGCCTTGAGGAATGGCTCCGAGTGGATTGCGTTGGCTGATGCCGGGCCGCTCGTCCGGTGAATCGGGGAGCTACTGGACAATTACGATCCCGGCCAGAGTGCCTTTGGGGACAGTATCGGCCCTGGCACTGCTGCCAATAGGATAGATGTCCCAGCCGGCCTCGGCCACCATCCTGTAGACATCGATCCCGACAGCTTCCATGGATGGTCGGGAAAGCAGGGCAAAACGGCACCGGTCGCCTCGCAAGGCCTGACAATCGGGTTGCTGACCACAGTAAGTGTGGCGACACGAGCCAGCGCCAAACCCGAAAGCCAGGTAGTGGCCGTCATAAAAGGCCATGGATTCAATGGTGCTCACCATGCGGAAGATTTCCTGGTAGGCCGCAATCCGTTCCTTGATGGTGACCTTATCCCTGACAATCACTTCGGTGGGAACCTCCTTGATAAAGAATACCGCCCACCGGTATTGCTTGAGAAGCTCTCGGAGTTCCGCCGGGGGCATGGTATGGGGCGGGCAGTGAGCCCCGGTACCATAGCCAAAGCAGCGCGGAATGCGGCACTTGAGCGTTACCCGGTCATCTACTGGAATGGCTTCCGCCTTGACCACGCGGGCCTCGGTAGCCCCCAGTTCCAGGGCCCTCTGACGATAGCGCTCGAGATCCTCCGGGAGCCTTGCCGCCTGCATGTCGACTCGGATTTTTTCGATCCTGTCGCTCATGATCATTCCTCTATAAAAAACGCCCATCCAGGAGGCGCAAGTGCCTGCCCGGATGGGCTGGTGGGGTCAGCTTCAAGCTGCTCTCAACCGGTTTAATACATATCGTCCATACCGCCCATGCCGCCCATGCCACCCATGCCGCCACCCGGCATCGGGGGCATGGGTTCCTTCTTCTTGGGTTTCTCGGCGATCATGGCTTCGGTGGTGAGCAGGAGTGATGCTACACTGGCCGCATTCTGCAGAGCGAAGCGCACCACTTTGGTGGGGTCGATGACACCCGCATTGCTCAGATCCTCATAGGCTTCCGTTTCGGCATTGAACCCGAAGGCGCCTTCACCGTTCTTCACCTTCTCGACAACCACGGAACCCTCGAAACCGGCGTTGTTGGCAATCTGTCGCACTGGTTCCTCGAGCGCGCGCTTGACGATGTTGAGACCAAAAGCTTCTTCACCGGTAAGTTCGAGCTTTTCCATGGTTTGGATGCAGCGCAGGAGAGCGACCCCGCCACCGGGGACAATCCCTTCCTCTACCGCTGCCCGAGTCGCATTGAGAGCATCCTCAACGCGCGCCTTCTTTTCCTTCATCTCGGTTTCGGTGGCGGCTCCCACCTTGATTACAGCCACCCCGCCAACCAGCTTGGCCAACCGTTCCTGCAGCTTTTCACGGTCGTAGTCACTGGTGGTTTCCTCAATCTGTGCCCGGATCTGCTTCACCCGCCCGGCGATAGCATCGTGAGACCCACCGCCGTCGACGATGGTGGTGTTATCCTTGTCGATGCGAACGGTCTTGGCGGTCCCGAGGTCCTTCAGGGTCACGTTTTCGAGCTTGATTCCGAGATCCTCGGAAATCATCTGGCCACCGGTGAGAATGGCGATGTCCTGGAGCATGGCCTTGCGCCGGTCGCCAAAGCCCGGCGCCTTGACGGCACAGACTTTCAGGGTCCCGCGCAGCTTGTTCACCACCAGCGTCGCGAGGGCTTCCCCTTCGACGTCTTCGGCAATGATCAAGAGCGGTTTGCCCATCTTGGCAATCTGTTCGAGGACCGGCAGCAGGTCCTTCATGCCGCTCACCTTCTTTTCGTTGATGAGAAGATAAGGTTCCTCGAGCACCACTTCCATGCGTTCGGGATCGGTTACAAAATAGGGAGAGATATAGCCGCGATCAAACTGCATGCCTTCGACCACCTCGAGCGTGGTCTCCATGCTCTTGGCTTCCTCGACGGTGATCACCCCTTCTTTCCCGACTTTGTTCATGGACTCGGCAATAATATCGCCGATGGTCTGGTCGTTGTTGGCACTGATGGTCCCGACCTGGGAGATTTCCTTCTGGTCCTTGGTGGGCTTGCTGAGCTTTTTCAACTCGGCGACAGCGGCGTCAACCGCTTTTTCGATACCACGCTTGAGCGCCATGGGATTATGGCCGGCGGCAACCAGCTTCGAGCCTTCACGGTAGATCGCCTGTGCCAAAATGGTGGCGGTAGTGGTGCCGTCGCCGGCGACGTCGGAAGTTTTGCTCGCCACCTCTTTGACCATCTGGGCGCCCATGTTTTCGAACTTGTCCGCCAGTTCAATTTCCTTGGCGACCGTGACGCCATCTTTAGTGATTGTGGGGGAGCCCCAGGATTTATCCAGCACCACATTGCGGCCCTTGGGACCCAGAGTTACCTTGACCGCATCGGCCAAGGCGTTCACACCGGTCATGATTCTCTCCCGGGCTTCGGCAGAGTATCTGATTTCCTTTGCAGCCATAAGCCTTTATCCTCCCTTGTGAAATTGTGGGTGTGGCAGTCTTATTCGAAGATCGCCAGGATGTCATCCTCACGCATGATCAGGTGTTCCTCGCCGTCAATCTTGATTTCGGTCCCACCATATTTGCTGAACAGCACCCGGTCACCCTCTTTGACGATCAGTGGCGTCACTTTGCCATCCTCGAGAATCCGGCCCTTCCCCACGGCAATGACTTTTCCCTGTTGCGGCTTTTCCTTGGCCGTGTCGGGAATGATGATTCCCCCTACCGTCTTCTCTTCTTCCTCAAGCCGTTTCACTACTACGCGGTCATGTAATGGTCGTACCTTCATACCGAAACTCTCCTTCTCCTGTGAGCATGCTGCACCCGTACGGTGCTTCATTGGGCGTAGTGACCGATGCTTTGCCTGGTCGTGTTAGCAGTCCCTTATGCCGAGTGCTAACGAAGGCAAAGATACTCATGGAAAGGAAAAAATCAAGACCAAACTCGGATTAATTCTCGAGCGGGGTTTCAGAAAAAATTTTGCTGGAAATCCAGTGTTTTTTGGCTGTCGTGAGCCTGTCCGGCTCGAAAAACAGGAGAGCAGAACCGGTGACTCTTTCCGGAGCGCCGCCATCCTTCATGCATTCCGGGCAGATTGTGATGGAATCGCCGCTGCTCTGGGTTAGAAAGTGTTCGACAGGTCCCACCTGATCCCCGTTTTCATCAAAGGGTCCTCCCTGGAGGCAACCGCACCCAAGGACCAAAAAGGCCACGCCAATGGCTTTGGGATTGGTAAGTTTGATGTGTTCCGCAAATCTTTGGGCCGTATCCTGTTGTTTCTCATCCATTGTCTGCCGTCTCCATGCTCGAATCGGTCTCTTCCGGTACGGTCGGAAAGGATACAGGCTTCCATCCGGCCCTCCCGACCGGCTGAATCCCGTGCTGATTATCATATCTGTCGGCTCTTGGCGAACACTTAAAATGCCTCGAGCGATGGCAGTCCAAGGTGGAAAAGCGTTTGCAGGTGGGGTAGGATGTCTTATTCAGCTTGTTTTCGATAACCCTGAGAAGGAGGCGCACCATGATCAAGTTTTTCGTTCTGGCCTGGTTGCTGGTTTTCCTGGTACCCTTTGCGACCTCGGCGCAAAAGTATGAGAGCGATGTGTTTGAAACCTCGGAGGGTGTTCTCAAGATTACCTTTCTGGGGCACGGCTCGCTCATCTTCACCTTTGGTGACAAGACGCTTTACGTGGACCCGGTAAGTCAGTATGCCGACTTTGCTCAGCTTCCCAAAGCCGACCTGGTTCTCCTCACCCATGAACATTCCGATCATCTGGATGGCAAGGCGCTTGCCCAGCTCCGCACCGACAAGACCGTGCTGGTGGGCAATGAGGCCTGCGCAGCGGTGACGGAGGGGATCACCGTCATGCGCAATGGCAACCGGCAAACCCTGCTGGGACTGCCTATCGAGGCGGTGCCGGCGTACAACATTGTCCACATGCGGAGTCCCGGGCAGCCTTTCCATCCGCGGGGCAGGGGCAACGGCTATGTAGTGACATTCGGCAATAAGCGGGTCTATGTGGCCGGAGACACGGAAAACATCCCCGAGATGGCCCAGCTCAAGAATATCGATATTGCCTTCCTGCCCATGAATCTGCCGTACACCATGACCCCTGAGATGGCGGCGGCGGCGGCCCGGAGTTTTCGGCCCAAGGTACTCTACCCCTACCACTTCGGCACTACGGACACGGCCAAGCTGCTGGAATTGCTCAAGAGCGACCCGGAGATCGAAGTGCGCATCCGGAGCTTGAGCTAGCCCCCATTGGCCAGCGGCAGCAACCTTGCTCTGGTGGCGGTCCGGCGAAACTGAAAAATGTGCTGGAGCATGGTGTAGACGAACGGGAACGCCAACTGCCCGAATGGCCAGCAGGGCAGGGCATAGCGAACCTCATCGGCAATGACGGTAACACCGTCCGTCTCGAGGAAGCGGTGGGTATGGATCCAGAGCCGATAGGGTCCTCGAAGCTGTTCATCGACAAAGCAATGAGGCGGGTCCCAGCGCGTGATGCGGGTTCTCCAGCCAAAGGGAATCCCGAGCAGGCGAAGGCGAAAATCGATGATGGTTCCCGCAGCCATCCTAATGGGCTGGGGGGAAACGGTGCGGAAGCGCAGCTCGGGTGGGGTGATCCGTTCGAGATTGGCAGGATCGGAGAAAAAGCTGAAAACGGGCTCAATCCCCAAGGGAACCTTCATGGTAAATCTCAGCGTATGCAGCGATCTGCCTGAGAACATAGAGCCTCCGCCAGCGCCGGGCAACCTGAAAAAGAGGGTTCCCAGCGTTTGAGGTTCTTGAAACCCGGACCATGGAGGGCAGTCAAGCCAGTCATTTCAGGTCTCGACCGATATCTCAAAGTCCGGATCATTGATGAGAGAGAAGGAGGGGACGCCTTCTTCATGAGGAAACGGGGTGCGATTGATGAGCTCCTGGGGGAGGTCGGTCTTTTCATCAAAAATGGTAAAAGCGAAATAGAGAAGGTTGAGTCTTTCCTCATAGCGCTTTTGCAGAAGAAAAGCGTAGAGCGCTCTCATGGCCTCGGCGCGGCCCAGTGCTGCGGGATGCTTTTGCCCTGCGAGCAGATGCACGAAATGAGGACAAGGCTCGATGAGTGATCGCACAAATGCCGGGGCAGCCATAGCGCAGATTTCTTCGTCCGGTTCGAACCGTTCGAATTCCCTGGCAAGCCTTTCCCAGTCAATCGACCCAGCAGGGGTTCCCATGGTTGTTCCTCGATGGTTCAGGTGGTCGTCATCCTTATCTCCTATATCAGAGATGCTAAAAGGGGGCAAACGTTAGCGAGCGGTCGTCACCAAGCTTGGGGAGCCACCGTGCCGGGCGCACCGCCCATGGGAGATGAACGAATCTCGTCAACGGGTGCGCTCGGTGCAAGACAGGGTGGGGAGGAAATCCTTCAGGTTTTCTTTCAAATAGTTGGTGATTTTGGGCCTGAAATGCTAGTTTTGCAGTTCATTGGGGATTGTTGAAGCGAGGATTTATGGATACGCTCATTGCAGTGGGGATGGTCCTGAGCGTGTCGGGAGTGGGGCTTATCCTGTTTTCGACTCGAAGAAGGATCAGCGAAGGCGGCCAGTCAATCACCCGTATCGAAAACCGGTGGCGCTTCGCCGGTGGCATCCTGTTGACTGTGCTGGGAGTTTTGGTACAGGCTGTGGCGGCATGCCTGTAGGGGCGATGCGGAACATTTGATAGCGGACAGAGAATGGAGTTGCTGAGATGAAGATCGTGAGTGTCTTGGGCAGCCCGAGACCGAAGGGAAACAGTGTGCTGATGGCAGACCGCTTCTGCCGTGCGGCTGAAGCAGCCGGAGCCGAGACCCAGACCTTTGCCCTGAACCGACTCAAATACCGGGGCTGCCAGGCCTGCATGACCTGCAAGACGAAGCTTAACCGCTGTGTCCTCAAGGATGATCTGCAACAGGTACTGGATGCCATCCGCGATGCCGATATCCTGGTGATGGCTTCCCCCATCTATTACGGAGAGGTGTCCAGTCAGCTGAAGGCCTTTATTGATCGAACCTTTTCCTATCTGGTTCCCGATTATGTCACCAATCCTCAGCCGAGCCGCCTCAAGGGCGGCAAAAAGCTGGTCATGATTCTCACGCAGGGAGATCCGGGAGAGGAGCTCTATGCGGATATCTTTCCCCGTTACAGGTCCTTCTTCAAATGGTATGGCTTTGCGGAAAGCTATCTGCTCCGCGCCTGTGGGGTGTTGGATGCCGGCGAAGTTGAGGGATGCGGGGAATTGATGCGGCAAGTGGAAGAACTGGCGAAAAAACTGGTGGGCTGAGGTAAATCATGAGTAGTCTGGATCCGATCTTTGCGCCGACCTCGGTGGCCGTGGTTGGGGCTTCCACTACGCCTGGCAAAGTGGGGCACGATATCTTTCTGAATATTCTAAAGAGCGACTTCCAGGGAACGCTTTTTCCCGTTAATCCCAAAGCCCACGCGGTCAAATGTGTGAAAGCCTACCCATCGCTTACCGACCTTCCGGAAGCGCCTGATCTGGCAATCCTCATTGTCCCGCCAAAAGCCGCGCTCGCTGCCGTCGAAGAAGCTGCAAGCAAAGGTATAAAGGGCATTGTGATCGTTTCCGCCGGCTTTCGTGAGGTGGGGGAAGAGGGCCGTCACCTCGAGGAGCAGATTGCCGACCGCTGCCGGGAGGCTCACATCCGGCTGGTGGGGCCGAACTGCCTGGGAGTCATCAACCCCCATGCTTCGGTCAGGCTCAATGCCAGCTTCTCTGCGCGGATGCCATCCTTCGGACACATTTCGTTCATCTCGCAGAGTGGTGCCCTGTGCACGGCAGTGCTGGATTTTGCAGCCGACCGCGAGTTCGGCTTTTCGAAGTTCATCTCCATCGGCAACAAGGCCGACGTCGATGAACTCGACCTCCTGCGCTACCTCCACCAGGATCCCTACACCGAAGTGATCATGATCTATCTCGAAGAACTGCGGCGGGGGGCGGAGTTCATCAGGACGGTCAAGGAAATTACCTCGGGAGCCCGCCCCACGCCGGTGCTGGTCATCAAATCGGGCCGGACCCAGGCCGGGGCTCAGGCGGCAGCCTCGCACACCGGCTCCCTGGCAGGCTCGGAAGGGGTCTATGAAGCCTTTTTCCAGCAATCGGGAATCATTCGCGCCAATTCCATCGAACAACTGTTCAACTACGCGGCAGCCTTTGCCAACCGGAAAATTCCCCGAGGCAACAAAGTGGCGATCGTGACCAATGCGGGCGGCCCCGGGATTGTCGCCACCGATATGACGGTTTCCTCCGGGCTTGAACTGGCCAGATTTGCCGAGGAAACGGTGGCGGCCCTCGCCAGCCATCTGCCGCCCACGGCCAATCTCCACAACCCCGTGGATGTGATCGGCGATGCGGCCCAGGATCGTTATGAGAATGCCCTGGCAGCGGTGATCAAAGACGAAGCCGTGGACGGTGCTCTGGTGATCCTCACGCCGCAATCCATGACCAATGCTCTGGCCACCGCGGAAGCCATTTCGCGGATTGCCCACCGGAGCAGTAAGCCGATCCTGTGCTGCTTTATGGGCATCTTCGATGTTTCCAAGGGGGTCAAGCATCTTCAGGAGCGGGGTATTCCGGTGTTTCGCTTTCCTGAGCATGCCGCGGAATCCTTTGCCGCCCTCTACCGATACTCACGGTGGCTGAACCGCCAGGAACTGGCGGAATTTACGTTGACTCATGCCGCTGAGCGAGCTGCTGCCATCATCCAGGAAGCGCTGGCGGATGGCCGTGACTATCTGGGCGAAGCCGAGGGAAGCGAGGTGCTCGCCTGCTATGGTATCACCACCCTTCCCATGAAACTTGCCAGGACTCGGGAAGAAGCCCGCGAATTCGCAGGTCAGATCGGTCCTAACGTAGCGCTCAAGATTGTCTCGCCCCAGATCATCCACAAATCCGATGCCGGTGGCGTTGAGCTCAACCTCACCAGCGGTGAGGCGGTGATGGCTGCCTTCGATCGCATCCTGGAACGGGCCCGGCAATACGCCCCCAGCGCTGGCATCGAAGGGGTACTGGTGGAGAAGATGGCCGATCCGGGTCAGGAGGTGATCGTCGGAATGAGCCGCTATCGTCGCTACGGGCCGCTGGTCATGTTCGGTCTGGGGGGGATTTTTGTGGAAGTCTTCAAGGATGTTGTCTTCGGACTGGCTCCCATAGGCCGCAATGATGCCCGACAGATGATCCAGGGCATCCGGGGACTCACCATCCTCAAGGGCTACCGGGGCAAGCCGCCGTCCGACCTCGATGCTCTCGAACGGGTTCTTGTAGGAGTATCGAGCATGGTGGTGAACCATCCGGAAATCCACGAACTGGATATCAACCCCTTAATCGTGCATGAAAAAGGGAAGGGGGCTACCGCTGCGGACTGCCGCATCATTCTGAAAGCCGGCGGGTCGAACGCCATCTAGCTTTCCGTCATTCTGGAGCAGGCCAGGGCTGCCAGCGCCTTCCAGACCCCGGCTTTTGCCTCTGCCATCTTGTTCAAACAGTTTGCATGGGTTTGAGGTCTTTGGCATCATCACCCCTATCCACTAAGAAAGGAGATCGAGATGAAGCGTCAGCTGACAATTGTTCTTACCGCCTTGGCCCTGGTTGTTGGCACTGTTTCCCTGCCTTCTGCGGCAACCAGCCCTTTCTCCATTTTTGATGGAAGCAACCTCAACCAGATCATCAAGCGCAACAAACTGATCGTGGGCATGGAGGTTGCCTTTTTCCCTTTCGAGTATGCCAATGAGAAAGGGGAGCCCATTGGCTTTGACGTAGAGATTGCGCAACTGGCCGCCAAGGAACTGGGGGTTGCAATCGAAATCAGGGATATGCAGTTCGCCGGGCTGATCCCTGCCCTTCAAGGTGGTAAGATCGATATGATCATCTCGGGTATGACACGGACCCTCACCCGGGCCAAAACGGTGAGCTTTACTCAACCCTATTTCGAGACCGGCCTCTGTGCGCTGCTCAGCAAGAAGCGAGCGCCCGACCTCCAGCATGTCAAGGAACTCAACGCCCCCGACCGAATCTTGGCGGTCAAGCTCGGCACCACCGGCGATCTCATCACCGGCAGACTTTTCCCCAAAGCCCAGGTGAACCGGTTCAAGGAAGAAACGGCATGTGTGCGGGAGGTGGTGACAGGACGAGCCGATGCCTTTTTCTACGATCAGCTTTCCATCAGCAAACACCACAAGGAGAACCCTGACACCACCAGAGCGCTCTTGACACCCTTCACCTATGAACCCTTCTCCATTGCCATCAGCAAAGGGGATGCGGATTTCCTGAACTGGCTCAACCTCTTTCTCGAAACCATCAAGGCCGATGGTCGCTATCAGGAACTGTATCAGAAATATTTCCACGAACTTCTTCCCTGATCGCCTGATGGTCTATCGCCTGGTTGTTCGGTTTCTCCTCTGGCTCGGCCTGAGTGTGAGTCTTTATCTGCTCTTTGCCGGCATCCAATATCCCTGGAACTGGCGTGTGCCATGGGAGTACCGGCAGCTGTTTTTCATGGGGTTTTACTACACGCTGCTGGTCTCCCTTGGCTCCATCGTCATGGGATTCATGCTGGGGGTGGCCGGCGGACTCGCCCGGGTTTCTCGCAGCGTCCTGGCGCGCGAACTGGCCACCCTCTACGTCGAAGTCTTTCGCGGCACTCCCCTGCTGGTCCAGATTTACGTTTTCTATTTTTGCATTGCGGCGGCAGTGCGCTTCGACAATGCCCTCATTATCGGCATGGTCACCCTGGCGTTTTTTTCCGGGGCTTACATTTCGGAAATGGTTCGCGCCGGCATCGAATCCATCGACAAAGGCCAGGTGGAAGCCGCCAAAGCCACCGGTCTCGACGATTGGCAGACCATGCGCTATATCATCTTCCCTCAGGCCTTGAAGCGCATCATTCCCCCGGTTACCGGCCAGTTCGTCTCGTTAATCAAGGATTCATCCCTCCTTTCGGTGATTTCGGTGCGAGAATTGACGAAAGCCGCCGAGGTCGTCAACGCCACCACTTACAAGACATTCGAGGCTTATCTGCCCCTGGCGGGACTCTACCTGCTGCTCACCTACCCGCTGTCATATCTCACCCGGCGCCTGGAAAAGCGGCTGAGTCGTGAGTGAGGGCCGAACCCGCAGGCTTCCCCGGCGCCCTTCCTCACGCCACGATTGTTGACAGCGAGGAGCGAGAATTGCTATAGATGGGCTGTGTCCACTTGCCATGACAGCAGCATACCACAAGCCACTCATCACTTAACCTTCGCAGCGTAATCCCGGGCTCAGGGGGGTGTCCTCCAGATGCCCGAAATGATGAATCAACAGGTCAGGAGGAACAATTATGAAACGCATGAAGCGAAGCATTATTGTGTCATTGGCCATGATTCTGCTGCTGGCTCCAACTGTGCTGAGGGCCGGCGAAACTCTGGAGGCGGTAAAGGCCCGGGGGGTCCTCACGGTAGGGGTCAACGGCGCCCTCTTTGGGTTCAGCATGCCCGATGAAAAGGGTGTCTGGGGAGGGTTGGATGTGGAAACCGCGCGGGCGATTGCGGCCGCCGTTTTTGGGGATCCTGAAAAGGTCAAGTTTGTGACCCTGACTACGCAGACCCGGTTTACCGCGGTCCAATCGAAAGAGGTGGACGTCCTGTGCCGGAATGCCACTTGGACGCTGACCCGTGATACGGACCTGGGGTTGAATTTTGTTCAGCCCAATTATTATGACGGGCAGGGTTTTCTCGTTCCGAAAAAGCTGGGGGTCAAAAGCGCGAAAGAATTGAAGGGGGCAAGTGTGTGCACCCTGCCGGGAACGACGACGGAACAGAACTTGGCCGATTATTTTCGCGCCAACAATCTGGAGATGAAACCGGTCGTTATCGAGCAGACCATTGAGCTCAACAAAGCCTTCTTTGCCGGTCGTTGTGACGTGCTGACGTCGGACGCCTCGCAATTGGCGGGCATTCGAGCCGTAGCCCCCAATCCGGACGATTACGTCATCCTCCCGGAAATCATCTCCAAAGAACCGCTTGCTCCGGTTGTTCGCCATGGCGACGAACAATGGCGGGATATCGTCAACTTCACCGTGCTTGCCATGATTGCGGCCGAAGATATGGGCATTACTTCCAAGAATGTCGATGAGATGCTCGGCAGTAAAGACCCTAACGTGCAGCGTTTTCTGGGGGTAACACCGGGCAATGGGAAGGCTTTGGGCCTGGATGAGAAATGGGCCTATCACATTGTCAAGAAGGTTGGCAACTATGGCGAAGTTTTCGAACGGAACGTGGGTGAGAAGACCAAACTTGGTCTCAAACGCGGTCTCAACGCCCAGTGGAAGGACGGCGGGTTGATGTACGCGCCTCCGTTCAAGTAGAGCCTGCCGCAGGAGCCTGGAAGGTTGCCTGATCGATTGACTTTGGTTGCGAGGAATGAGCCGGTCGGTATCAGAAAGGCAGAGGGAGTTGGCAAGGCTTCCAGAAACCCAACGCATCCCATTCTGGCATGACCCTTCGAAGCGGGCGCTGATCTACCAGGCTCTGGCCCTGGGCCTGGTATTTGTGCTCGGTTACTATCTTTTCGCCATCACTCAGGCGAATCTGCGAAGACAGTCCATTGCCACCGGTTTCAGCTTTATCGAACGGGAGGCCGGGTTCGAGATTGGCGAGCCGCTGATTTCCTATTCGTCCGCAGACACTTACGCCCGGGCTCTGCTGGTCGGGGTCTTGAACACCCTCAAGGTTTCCCTGACGGGGATGATCCTGACGCTCATTCTGGGAACTCTGGTCGGGATCGCCCGGCTGTCGAGCAATTGGCTGCTTTCCCGCCTTGCCGGTGCCTATATTGAAGTGCTTCAGAACATTCCGGTGCTGTTGCAGCTCTATTTCTGGTACTCGGTCTTCCATGACAGTCTGCCCGGGCCGCGTCAGTCGCTTAATCCGGTCCCCGGCTTTTTCCTGAACAACCGAGGGTTCTATTTCCCTCTGCCGCTCGCTCATCCCGCCTATCTCCGCATGGGAATAGCGCTGGTTGTCGCCGGACTGCTCATTTCTACTCTGCACCGCTGGGCGCGAAGGCGCCAGGATCAGACAGGTCAAATCTTTCCCATATGGTCGGTGGGCAGCGGCCTGGTCATCGGCCTTCCGGCGCTTGCCTGGCTTCTGTCCGGGGCTCCCACCGATATGGATGTCCCCAGGCTGACAGGCTTCAACTTCGAAGGAGGACTCTCGGTCAGTCCTGAATTTGCGGCCCTCCTCCTAGGGTTGGTGCTGTACACCTCGGCCTTCGTGGCGGAGGTGGTTCGAGCGGGAATCCAGGCTATTTCCCTGGGGCAGACCGAGGCAGCCCTGAGCGTTGGGCTCAAGCCCAGCCAAGTGTTGACCCTGATCATTCTGCCTCAGGCTTTGAGGGTGATCATTCCGCCGCTGACCAGCCAGATGCTCAATTTGACGAAGAACAGCTCCCTTGCCGTTGCTATTGGTTACCCCGATCTCGTCTCAGTGGCCAATACAACGATCAATCAAACGGGCCAGGCCATCGAAGGAGTCGCCATCATCATGGTTGTGTACCTCTGGTTCAGCCTTGGAACCTCGGCCTTCATGAACTGGTACAATAAGAGAATGGCTTTGGTGGAAAGGTAGCGCAGTGGAGGCGATGATCAAACCTGCCGTAACTGAGGGAGTCAAACCTCCTGCCACTACCGTCGGCGTGATCGGGTGGATCAGAGGCAATCTCTGCAACAGCCTCTTCAATTCCCTGCTGACGCTGCTGATTTTGTTCGCCCTTTACCTGAGTATTCCACCCCTCATCCGGTGGACGTTGGTCAATGCCCTCTGGTCCTCCTCAGGCCAGGAATGCAAGGCAATTGATGGCGCCTGCTGGTCGGTGGTTACCCAAAACCTGCGGTTCATACTCTTTGGCTTCTATCCCTGGGACGAGCAATGGCGACCGGTTGCCAGCATCGGCATCCTGATCGGGCTGCTCTGTTACACCCGCCAGCGGAGTCATTGGAACCGCCGCCTGGCCTACCTCTGGACTGCCGGGATTGGGGTCATGGGGGTCTTGATGCATGGCGGCGTGCTGGGCCTGTCCGTGGTGGAAACCACTCAATGGAGCGGTATCTGCCTCACTTTGCTCCTGTCACTCTTCGGACTTACCGCCGCCTATCCCCTGGGAGTGCTACTGGCGCTGGGCCGCCGTTCCAAGATGCCCGCCATCAAGAGCATCTCCATTGTCTATATCGAAATGATCCGCGGGGTACCGTTGATCAGCCTGCTCTTCATGTCGTCGGTGATGTTCCCCCTGTTCTTGCCTGAAGGAATTACCGTGAACAAGATTCTACGGGCGCAGGTGGCGATCATCCTCTTCACTGCTGCCTACATCGCCGAAGTCGTGCGAGGCGGTTTGCAGGGCATTGCGCGGGGCCAATATGAGGCGGCCGAATCCCTCGGCTTGGACTACTATCTGACGATGCGCCTCATTATCCTCCCGCAGGCCCTGAAAATCGTCATCCCGCCGTCGGTCGGCATTTTGATCTCAGCCTTCAAAGATACCTCCCTGGTGGTCATCATCGGTCTGTATGATCTCATGAAAACCACTCAGGTCACCCTTGCCAATCCCGAGTGGATGGGTTTCAGTACCGAGGCCTTTATTTTCATTGCCATTCTCTATTTCGCGGGGTGTTTCTCTTTGACCAACTTCAGCCGCGACCTGGAAAGACAGCTGGAAACTTGACACAGCCGGTCGCGAAAACAAATGCGAAGGGTTGAGCGATACCCGGCAAACCCTTTGGAAAAAGCGGAGACTATGGGAGACGAAGCAATCAACAACACCATAACAGGATCCATGATCGACCCCATCATCCAGATCACCGGGCTGCACAAGTGGTTTGGTGACCTGCACGTCCTCAATGAAATCAACCTCACCGTCGAGCGAGGCGAGCGGATCGTTATCTGCGGCCCTTCCGGATCAGGCAAATCAACCTTGATTCGGTGCATTAACCACCTGGAACAACACCAGCGTGGACGAATCGTGGTGGACAATACGGAATTGACTAATAACCTTAAGAACATTGAAAAAATCAGAGCAGAAGTGGGGATGGTGTTCCAGCACTTCAACCTTTTTCCTCATTTGACGGTACTGGAGAACCTGACTCTGGGGCCGATCTGGGTGCGAAAGATCCCTCGGGCTGAGGCTGACGCGACCGCCATGGCTTTTCTGCAAAAGGTCCACATTGCCGATCAGGCCAGGAAGTTTCCGGGTCAGCTCTCCGGCGGCCAGCAGCAGCGGGTGGCTATTGCCCGGAGTCTGTGCATGAAGCCGAAGGTCATGCTCTTTGACGAACCGACCAGCGCCTTGGATCCCGAGATGGTGAAGGAAGTGCTCGATGTGATGATCCAGCTGGCCCACGAAGGAATGACCATGCTGGTGGTTTCCCACGAAATGGGTTTTGCCAGGAGCGTGGCCCACCGGGTGCTTTTCATGGATTACGGCCAGATTCTTGAACAGAATACGCCCGAGGAGTTTTTCAGTAATCCCCGGCACGAACGATCCAAGCTTTTCTTGAGCCAGATTCTGCATTGACGATAGAGGAGAAGGGATGAGTGTCGAGGTGTTCGTGGCAAGACAGCCGATATTCGACTGCCATACCAGGGTCTACGCCTACGAAGTATTGTACCGTTCTACTATACGCAATGTCAGCGAATTTTCGGACGGCGATCAGGCGACTCGAAGCGTGATTGCCAACGTCTTTCTTCACATTGGGCTGCAAAGGATCACCGGTGGGAAGAAAGCCTTCATCAATTTCACCCAAAACCTGCTCCTTGAGGAGATTCCCTTTAAACTACCAAAAGATTTGGCGGTCATCGAGATTCTGGAGGACGTCCTGCCTGAAGAGGAGCTCATCCTGGCTTGCCGGAAATTCCACGATGCCGGTTATATCCTTGCCCTGGACGATTACCTTGCCAGCAGCGAACACCTGAGCCCGTTGGTCGAGGTGGCGGACATTCTGAAAGTGGATTTCCGGAAGAATGATGACGAGGAAAAGAGGAGTATTGCCGAGAGGGTCAGGACGAGTACGATAAGGGCCCGGTTGCTGGCAGAAAAAGTCGAAACTCAAGAAGAATTTCAGCTGGCCCGGGAGATTGGCTATGAGTATTTCCAGGGCTTTTTTTTCAGCAAACCGGAAATCGTTCCAGGTCGGGATGTGCCCGGCTACAAGGTGAGCTACCTGAAGATGCTCCAGGAACTGCTCCGCCAGGACCTTCAGTACGGCGCCCTCGAGGAAATTATCAAACGCGATCTTTCGCTGAGCTATAAGCTTCTGAACTACATCAACTCAGCCTATTTCGGGGTGCGCCAGCAAGTCACCTCAGTCCGTCATGCCATCATGCTATTGGGCGAAGAGGAGGTCCGGCGTTGGGGATCGCTCGTCGTTCTGAGCGGCCTGGGAAAAGACAAGCCCCAGGAACTGCTGGTTACCGCCCTGGTCAGAGCTAATTTCTGCGAGGCTCTGGCACAGACGATGGGGTGGGAGAGGAAGCAATCAACGCTCTACCTGATCGGCCTGTTCTCCCTGCTGGATGTTTTCGTGGGCCGGCCGCTGGCCGAGATCCTGGCTGAGATGCCCCTCAGCCAGGAGATAAAGGCAGCCCTGACAGCCGACAAGAATATTTTCAGGGAGCTGCTCGATCTGGTGGTCATCTATGAGCAGGCAGAGTTCACGAGGGTCCAGGAGACGGTTGAAAGACTGAACCTCAAGCCCGAACCGGTTGCTGAACTCTATCTCGATTCCGTGGCGCACGCCGAGCGGGTGCTGGGACTTAGGTCGGCATGAACCGCTGAGCATCTGTCAAAGAACCGCCTCACCATCTCCAGGTGCAGCCCAAACGCCAATTCCTGCGGTTCTGTCAGGATGAGGCGTTCGGTGGTCTCGTCAGTGGGGGTGAAGGGGGGAAGGTCAGTTGCGGCCAGGGTCGGGGTCAAAGCGAAGACCAGCAGGGTGCCGTCTTCCGCACTGCGCACGCCGAATTCCGTGATTTCCTCGGCGCACACCCTGATGCCGGTTTCTTCGAACAGCTCGCGGGCAGCGGCCTGCTGCCAGGATTCACCCAGGTTGATATAGCCACCCGGAAGTGCCAGCAAGCCTTTGGCCGGTTCGATGCCCCGGCGGATGACAACGAGTCCGCCGGCTGCCGGAACGAGCACCACGGCCACCGGCAGCGGGTTGAGAAAACTCATGTTGCCACAATGGGCACAGCGTCTCGGCCAGGGCGCATGGCTTGGGAAAGCATGCCCACAATAGGAGCAGTGCGAATGCTTCTCGAAGATCGAGCTCATGGCATGTTCACCTTTGAGAGGGTTTGTCAATGGTGTTCCAGGAGCAACGCCCCTGCTGACTTCACGGGGAACCGGCGTCGCCTCCTCGCCCCTTTCGGTACTTGAAATGAGGGCGAAATGAGGGCAAGCTGTCGTTGCCCGACCCGCGCCAACTTTATCCTGATTTCTGTTCTCTGTCTTGACTGTTTCCAGTTCAAAGGAGCATCACCAATGACCGCCAGTGAGAGGGTTGTGGAAATCATCCGTCGCCACCGACTGGAGAAGCTGGGTTATCTGCCCTGTGATAAGCTGAAGTGGCTCTTTGCAAGATTGGAGGGAACCGTCCCCATCTGGCACCTCAGCCGCGAAAGCGCTGGGGTGGCGTTGGCTTTTGGTTGTGCCATGGGGCAGGGTCGGGCCGGGCTGCTCATTCAGAGCACCGGCCTGGGGAATCTGGTTACGGAACTCATGACGCTGCCGGTCCTCTACGGGCTGCCCCTGCCGTTGCTGGTGAGCTGGCGCGGACACTACCGGGAATCGATCGAGGCCCAGACGATCATGGGGGAGCGGATGATTCCGATGCTGCGCGGGCTTGAGATTCCCGTCGCCACTATTGAGACTCCCGATGATCTGGCGGTACTCGACGACGGTCTGGGAGCGTGCTTTGAGACGTCCCGAGTGCAGGTCTTTCTCTTGTCGCCGCGGCTATGGGAAGGTGAGCCATTGGCCGGAACGTCCGTGCCAGGCAGCCCCCATATTGCTCCCGTCAGGGTGCGAGAAGAAGGGTTCGAGGGGATTCCCGAGTTGACGCGCTATCAGGCGATTCAGGCTATTATGGAGAGCCTCGACGATGCTGAGGTGCTGGTGGCGCAAATCGGCTTTCCCGCGCGGGAGGCATGTGCGATCCGCGATCGGGAGCGAAACCTGTATCTTCTGGGGGCCCTCGGTTCGGCAACCCTGGTTGGTATCGGTCTGGCACAAACGCGGCCCGACCTCAAGATCGTGGTCCTGGATGGTGACGGCTCCTTTATCCTCAACCCGAACCAGATGGTGGAGCTCAGCCGCCACTGCCCGCAGAATCTTACGGTGGTACTGCTCGACAATGGTTCGTGGGGATCGACCGGCTCACAACCCACGTTCACCTCGCAGGGCTTGAATCTTGCCGCCTTCGGAGCCAGCCTGGGCACTCCGCAATGGCAGCGCGTCGTCTGTGCTAGGCAGTGGCAGACAATTCGGTCGGCCAGCCGGAAGAAAAATGATCAGGCCGGACAACTGGTGCACTTTCTCATCCGCTCGGGCAACGCCGACGTGCCGACCCTCACCAGGCCCGCGCAAGCAATGACCAGGCGATTCCAGCAGGCCATTTCCCGCCATCCGTGACGTTGCCTGTATCACCTGAAGACCCCACCCTTCATCACCAAAGTCAAGCGACGCTCCATCGTTAGGGTACAATTCTTGCAAATAATTCCGACGCTTCCACTTATTTGGTCAATGGCGAGGGATGAGGTGATTTCGAGGGGTATTCTGAAAACAAGGGAGATGAACATGAGTATCGGGTGGAAATGGCTGGGACGGAGGACAGGGTGGGCGGGGATCCTCTTTTGCGTGGTCATGGTTGCGGGATTGGTTGTCCCTCAAGACATCCGGTCGGCTCCCCTGCATGACATTCCGGTAACGGTGAAGCAGCCCGACGGGGAGGAGCTGCATCTGTTTGCCAGCGGTGACGAGTTCAACAACTGGCTGCATGATGCCGATCATTATACGATTATGCAGGACCCCATCACCGGCTGCTATGTTTATGCGGTCGAGGGGCCGGACGGCCAGGTCGCGCCTTCCATCCACCAGGTGGGTAAAGTCAAACCCGCGGAAGTGGGCCTCAAGCCGGGCGTGACACCGTCCCCCGAAAAGATTCAGCAAAGAATTCGTAAGAAGCGTGAGGACCCAACCTTCAGGGGTTCGCCGCTGCAGCCCCAGTCCATCCTGAAGGCGCCTCAGAAAGGAACCATCAACAACCTGGTGATCTTCATCCGGTTCAGCGACAGTCCGGCCTTCTCGCAGGACATCAGCTACTACAAGAACATGTTCAACTCGAACAGCGCCGGATTCAACTCGCTGTACAATTATTATCGGGAGGCCTCCTACAACCAGTTGACGATCGACACCACCTTCTACCCCGCTCCGTCGGGCACCGTCATACAATCCTACACCGATTCCCATACCCGGAATTACTACCAGAAATACCATGCCTCGCTCAACCCGACTGGTTACAAGAATGAAACCCAATCGACACAAAGGGAACACACGCTGCTCAAGAATGCGATCGAGGCCGTTCGGGGCCAGGTGCCGGCTAATCTCAACGTTGACGGCGACAATGACGGCAAGGTGGATAATGTCTGTTTCATTATCCAGGGGTCGCCGATGGGATGGAATGATCTCCTCTGGCCCCACATGTGGTCCCTGTATTCATACGACGTCTTGATAAACAACAAGCTGGTGTCGACCTTCAATTTCCAGTTAGAGACCGCGACGGCTCAAGAAGGGGTGGGAGTGTTGGCCCATGAGATGTTTCATTCCCTGGGGGCGCCGGACCTTTACCATTATAAATACAACAAAGACATAGCCCCCGCCTGGAAATGGGACCTCATGGAATACAACCTGAATCCGCCTCAGCACATGGGCGCCTATATGAAGATGCAGTATGGTAAATGGTTTAACTCCATCACAGCCATCACCGCCTCGGGAACCTATACCCTGAATCCGCTTACATCCTCAACCAACAACGCCTACAAGATTGCCTCGCCTAACTCAACAACCGAATATTTTGTCCTGGAATACCGAAAGAAGACCGGAACCTTTGAAAGCTCCCTGCCCAACGAAGGGCTGCTGGTGTATCGCGTCAACACGGCTCGACGCGGCGTAGGCAATCCTGACGCCAATTACGAGAAACAGATCTACGATGAGCTTTACATCTACCGGCCGGGCGGGACGGCGGAAGAGAACGGGACTCCTGCCGATGCCCCTTTCAGCGCAGGCTCGGGAAGAACCGCCATCAATGATGACACCGACCCTGCCAGCTTTCTAAGCGATGGCAGCGGCGGGCAACTGAAGATTTCCAACATCGGCGCGGCGGGGGATACCATCAGCTTTGAGGTGGAACTGACGGATGCTGCCCAGGCGGATTTGAATCCTTACCAACCAAGCAACTGGCCGGACAAGATGGTGCTGTCAAAGAAGCCGGGAACCAACAAAGACAAGAACACGTTCCTGACCTCGGACATGGTCTATGTCGACTGTGCGGTGGTCAATGACACCGCCGTTGCTGTCCCTCAACCCTTCTGGCTCTCCCTGTATGTGGATGAGAACCCGGTGTGGAACTGGTTGGCGAACCCTCTCAGCGGTAACGATCATGAGGCGTGGCGGGATCTTTCCCTGGGCACGCTGAGTGCCGGCGAACACGAGATCAAACTCGTCGTTGACTCCCTCGAAAGCGTTGCGGAGTCGAGCGAAAACGACAACACTTATACCAGAACCATCACCGTAAAAGAGACCGGCCTGCCGAACCTGGTGCCGTATCAACCCCCAGGCTGGTCCGATAAGATCTTGGTGAGCAATACCTGGGGCAGCAACGCCGACTCCACCCTGCATCGCGGCGAAACCCTTTACGTCGACTGGGCGGTGATCAACAAAGGCGTTGGAGACGTCACGGAAAAGTTCACCGTCACGCTGTATGTGGATGGCTTCAAAAAGAAAACCTGGACACGGAATGAAGGTCTGGAGGCTGGGGCGGTACTCGAGGTGAGCGATTTCGCCCTCAAACCGCTGGAGGAAGGCTTGCATCAGATCAGGATCGTGATCGACCGCGAGAAGGCCGTGGCGGAAGGCGCGGAGAGCGACAACAAGTACGCCAGAACGATCGTGGTGGAGCCATAGCGAAGGCGAATCGGCGCTTGCTGGAAAAAGAGGTATTTGCCCGGAGCCCGTGAACGGTTCCGGGCAAATACCGTCCCCCTTTCGCCCGAGCTGAAACCAGCCTCCTGGCGCGATCGACCTTTGAGACGGACTATGTTCTCGTCCGGGAAAAGGACCTCGATTATCCCTCTTCCTCCAGGATTGCTCTTGTCTTCTCGAAATCCTCCACGCCTGTTTTCCCATGGCCAAGGCGCCGCTGGCTTGTCCGGCTTCCCCCCTGTGACTGGCTGACGATCGCCCGATTTGTTCCTGACGAACGACCAAAATCAGCGGTGGCGGGCCAAGGGACAAAAAGAAGAAAGAAAAAAAGCGTCCCCCGCCATCCGCTGCATTGTTTGTTAGCTCCTTCTTTCTATTTTTCTCATAATCCATGAAGGGTTACGACGCATTGGCAAGACGGCTACAACATACGCGATGTCATCCACAATGTCATAGTAGATGGCATAGGGGAATCGCTTGGCAAGCGTTCGGTAGAAGCCATGCTCTCTACTGCATAGAGAACCAGGGATTCTATGTCGGCGAGGAGACTATCCCAGAAGTAATCACCAACCGGGTTGTCTTTTATCATAGAAGGCTTTCCCGTCGTTCAGGTCATCAGCGACTTCTTTCAGGATGATGACATCTTTAACCATCATGACTTACGGTTCGCCCTCAGCTTTTCCAGGGAAATGAACTCTGCTTTACCTGTCTGTATCTTTCTTCTCCGCTCTTCCAGGACGTCCCGATGCCATTCAGGTGACTCTATTTCGGATTCTTCATCAATGAGTGAGTCCCAAAGCGCCTCCATGGCTTGAAGACGCTTAACTCTACTCATTTTTTTGATTTCCTGTATGTTCATTCTGCTTCCTTCCTCTAAATCCAAACACAACTCGGCTCAGCCATTTGCCGGAGGCTTACTTCGATCCTGATGAACTATTCGCCTTCTCTGTATTATACTCGCACTTCAGGACAGCAATCCAGCACCGATGCGCATTCGCGCGTTTATCTGCGACTTGCATCGACGCTTAGGCCCGCAGAACTAACGAGAATCACGCGCCGCGCCGCCCTTCCGGCGTCGGTTGGAGCGTTATGCGTTCCTCAGTCTTTTCAGAAGGTTGTCATAGTCTGCGTGCGATCCGATCCAGAACCACGTGATCTCGTCGCCGTCGATGAGACCCACCGCCCGGTAGTCCATGTTAATCCGGGCCGAGAAGATCGGCCGAGTCGAATGGATACGCTTGAAGTGGAGGCGCGGGTAGTACGGGTCCTTCGCGAAGAGGGTATAGGCCTCCTTCGCCTGCCGCCTGACATCCTGGGGTAGACCGGCATAGCACTTCCAGAAGTGGTCATTCGTCAGCGATTTCATAGGCGATTTAGATCTAGTGGAGTGGTCTTGCCTCTTCGTTTGTCCTCCATTGCCTCGTCGGCGAGTCTCTCAAGAATATCCTCTGATTCCGCAAACGCTCGCTGCCATCTCGCTTCAGAATGGAGTTCGTCTAGGACCCACTTCGCCAACGCGTTCTGGTCCACTTCCGGCAACTTTGCGGCCTCATTGAATGCCTTTTCAAGCAACGTCGTCATGTTCTTACCTCCGCTGTTCACTCTTTTCGAATCTTGGAACCATGGCCTCCCCAAGCCAGCTGTCAAGCCATGCCTTTTTCTGAAGATCTGCTGTCCCTGTCATTGCCTGAACAACCTGATCGACGACAAGAATAACCCGCCGCAGATCCTTGGGCTATGAACTTGCGTTAACCCCAGCCAGCATAACGGGAGCGGCGGATAACCCGCTCCCGATAAGCCGCCGAAGGCGGCTTATCAAGTCATTGAGCAGATCTGTCAATCCTCAGATATCGGATGATATACAGAAATTAGAAAGCAACCCACGGTTATAGTAAAGCTATTGCGAATCATCAGAAAGTCCGGGGCAATGCTTGAGGTGACGGCAAATGCCGGTGCAGACATTACGTCAAAAGAGGAAAATGCGCAATATGTTACAGGTCATGGCAAAACCTTCCCCGTCCAGATACAAGTCGAGCAGGGTCTGCGCTGCTTCGGATTTTAGGAGAAGCTGCGACCGCGCCGGTGTCACACCGTGGCGATTCCTGGCTTTACGCCCGCTCCACCGGCACAAGAACGTCCTTGACAGGGTGCACGACGCGTGCTAACCGAAAACCCTCACAAAGCGATACCCTGCACCTCACCCACCTTGGCCGGGAGGCTCTGAACACCATGAAAACCGCCGCAGAGCGAACATGGCGACGCTCCCGGGGCAGAGAATCGGGATCCCCTTCGCGTGCGCTGCCTGGTGCCAACCCTACCCCCAGTATTGGCTCGGAGGGTCTGCCGCATTTCCGGGAACGCCCCCATATTTGGCATTCTTTCGGGCTGTTCTTTCCGTAACGAATGGGCAGGGAGGGTAACATGCAAAGAAGCATCCTGGGTTGGTGCCTCGTGGCCTCGCTGCTGTTTCTATCCTTTATCCCCGTGACCGTTTCAGCCGCCACGGTTCAGGCCCGTTCCGGAAATGCCACCGGCTTTGCGGATGGCCCGGAATACTTTTGCTACGCCCGCACCGCCTACTACAGCGATAACGGTCTCCCTGTGCCGTCACAGTTCAGCATCATTTCGGGTGGCACCATCTGGCCGGGAGTCAACAAAGGGGGCATGATCGCCCTGCAGGCGTCCGGTTCCTGGGTGCAGATGGCGACAACCACAGCCACGACCTGCGTGGGGGTAGAGTTTTGGGGCGATCAGAACGACGGCTACGCCCGGGTGCTGGTTGACGGTCTCCAGGTCTGGCTTGGCAATATCGGCGGGGATCCCGCAACCTCCCCCGTGTATATCGAGGTTTCCAATCTGGCTGAGACCACCCATACGCTCAAGGTCGAGTGGGTGGGGACAGCGGGTCCGAGCGGGGGGACTGATGTCGGAACCTGGTTTTTCGGGATCGGGAAAAAACAACCGCCTCCGCTCATTACCTCTCTAACAGCGCCGGGAGACCCCGTCCAGGTTGATGGCATCTCAACCTACACGGTGGATGGAAGCAACTTCATGCCGGGTATAACCTCCTCCGTCTCAGGGCCCGGGGCTGGCGTGATTGAGACCCGCTATGTCTCTCCCACTGAACTCCAGGTGGACATCGCCTATACGGAAGAGGCTTCAGGCACGACCCAGACTCTCACGGTGACCAATCCCGGAGGGCTCAGCGGTTCCTTTTCCTTCAGCGCGCCGGGTCTTGAGCCTCTCCCCTTCCAGGTCGATGCTGCCACTGCCTCCTTCAATCCCAAGCAGACGGATCATTTCACTATTCGAGGTCGAGTGCATGGTCTATCCCTTACTGATGCCGAGACCGTTTACTTTGAAGCGGGTTTGCTCTCAGATGAGATCCCCGTTGGGAACTTCGAGCGAGATGGGGAAAAGTACAGCTATACGGCTCAATGGGAAGAAAAGGGGATTTTCGTTCTCGAAATCGATCTGGCTGAGGGTACATTTCAGGCAACCGGTACGAAGCTGAGCCTCGCCGGTTTCACCAATCCCCTCCCGGTGAAGCTCCAGGCGGGGTCGTTCAAGGGATGCTCCATGGTCCATTTCCGCGTGTCAGGCAACAAGTGGACCTTTCAAAAGGAAACCGACTCGCAGTATCCGTGTGTCTTTGAAGGAGTTCCCCAGGCTGAGCCTAATGGCTTCTTTGTCAATACACGGACGAAAATCCGGATCCAAGTGACGGTCAATTCAAATCCGGCTCTCATCAAAGGCAGTATTAAACTCTATCGGGTGAACGCCAAGTTCAAAGTGACGGGCAAACCCATCTGTGCCCTTTACGATGACGGCAAGGAAACTCATGGCGACCAGCAGGCTGGGGACGGGATCTTCAGCTGCCTTGCGAATCTCAGCGAGACTGCGGCGGGTGAGCTTCGCTTGGCGGTGCGGGCCCAGGTGGGGAGCAGGGTGATCCTCTCGCCAAGCACCACGGTTGATGTGATCTCAAGAATGACCCAGAAGGAGATCGACCGGACTCTGAGCGCCAATGCCAAAGCTGCAAGCATCTGGAAGAACATGCGGGCCCGGCACGGCAACACTCCGAAAGCCTGTGAGAAGGCCCTCCCCGGCATAAGAAAGGTAATTGGGATAAAAAGTGCCGGGCTCTCAAACGATGGGAGTACGATTCAGCTCAGCTTTGACAGTGGCATGAAAGGAGTTCTCGTCCTCCCCTTGAATCCCCCACCTGCTGTGACCGGCAATCCTGTCTCGCGAAAGGATGCAGCGCAAGATCCCTCCTCGATCTTTCACAAAGCCGAGAAGCAGGGCCGGTTGGGCTCTGGACAATGGGCGGTCCTGCGGGGGCCTTCTCTCAACACTCCCGCCCAGAGCGCGGTCGGCAACTGCAGGGTCTTCCTCTATGCTCCCTTCAAATGGGATTTCGGCAACGATGAGATCGATCTCTTCGGCAGGGCCAAAGACTATTTCACGGTTCTGGCCGCCAAAAACAGGATGACGTTCAATCCTGTCGATAACTGCGTGGACAGAGAGTCAGGGGACAACAATTGCACTGAATCTCTCCTCGACAAGCTCACCGACTACGGCACGATCATATTCGACACCCACGGGGCAGTTCTCGATGATGGAAACGTCACCCTCTCAACGCATACCATTGTTACCCGAGAGAACCTTAATACTAACAGAATACAGCGTATGCTCGGTGCCCAAAGAACCGATCTTTCGCTATTTGCATATGAGTGGTGGCGACAAGAAGGGGAAGAAATAGTCAAGTATATTGATACGTACTACGGCATCGGGCCGCGATTCATCAGCAGGCTCCCAGGGAGATTCAATAATGCCATTATTTACGCGGGCGCTTGTTACAGCCTGGATAATGATACCCTCGCCAAGGCCTTCATCAACAAGGGTGCCGCAGTCTACTTCGGCTTTGACAACGCCACAAGCACGTCGCATTCGAGAGTGATGTTCGGCAGTGGCAACCACGACCATGACAGGGACCCGGGGGTCTTTGACGGGATGATCAAACACCGAAAAACCGCGCGTGAAGCGTATTGGGACATCCCCAAGGAAAGTCAGGATGGCGGCACTTATGCCAGGCATTATGAAGCCTGGTTGGATGGAAAATACTATAATATTATGTTTAAAGCGAAAACACGGGCGACCAAAGGCGACGTCGTCTATAACTGCACTAACGACTCGAATGACCTTCAAAAGTACAAATACGTAGACGTCCTATGGAACACATACGGCCTGATTGAAACCGTCCAGCCGCCCAACCCGCCAAGCTCGGCATGGCAGGATAAGGGAGGGGGATGGGACAATTATGGTTGGGATGGCAAGGCCAGCGCTTTTCAGGGTGATACCTTTGAAGTGGAATGGGATGTGACTGCAGGGAAGCGCAGTTGGCACCGCAAAATCAAAGTGGAAGTGGGCAGGGATGAGAACACGGGAGAAGTGGACAGGGTTCTGTCCGTTACGGGTAAACTCATCTATACCGCGAACTATGCCAGCTACGAGGATCGAGAGGAGATATCGATCAACGGGGGGAATATAAAGCTTACCGGAAAGGACCCCGGGGCACTGTATTTCAGTATCGGTGGACCGGCAGTCTGCGATGTTATACCGCCTAAGACAGGCTGGAGTTGGAGCAAAGTAAGAGACCGCTACGCCAAGGGGAAGACCACGGAAACTCTAATGGATTACAACTGCAGCGAAAACAGTTTTATTCATGTCATAATCTGGTCTGAGGACCCGAGCAAATGACCCGAGAATCAGGCACCAAAAATAGAAGATGGTCCTTATTCCAGCCAGGATGGTGTACCATTCCGGCTGGACAAAAATCACGTTTCTTTAGAGTGGAAACGCCTGGCCATCTTCCTCTGCCTGACCAGACTGTCCTGTCCATTCCATATGAGACCAATGGCATCGTTGAGCCGCTGTTCAGCGTCATCGCTCCGGGGGAGCCCGTTTCCAGGCGGAGAGTCCTCAAGATTTGCGGGGCCACGGTGGCCTGGATCGCTTCATGGGACTACTTGCGGATGGGTCGCAGCCTGGGGGCTCCGTTGATCATCACCGAACAGGCCACCGGGCTGGTGGTTGCCGATCCTGCGAGATGCGTTGGCTGCCGGCGGTGTGAGCTCGCCTGTACCGAGTATAATGACGGGAAATCGTCTCCCGAGACCGCGCGCATCAAGGTGAGGCGGAATCTCCATTTCGGTCCGTCGGGACTCTGTGCGGAGCAGGGAAGGGACGGGGACTGGGGAACCGGACTGATTGTCCAGGAGTTCTGCAAACAGTGTCCTCATCCCGTCCCCTGTGCCGATGCCTGCCCCAATGGCGCCATCAAAGTGAAACCGCCCCTAAACGCCAGGGTCATCGACCCGGCCGCATGCACCGGCTGTAAACTCTGTCTCAAAGCCTGTCCGTGGGAGATGATCGCTTTCGATCCGGAAACGAGCAAGGCCACCAAGTGTTTTCTGTGCGACGGCCAGCCAAAATGTGTCGAGGCCTGTCCGGCGGAGGCCCTGAGGTTTATTCCCTGGGTTGACTTGACCGGCAGAGTGCCACCCCGGATCACCCCCATCTTGAACAAATCCGTGGCATGCGTGGATTGCCACCAATAAGAGCGGCAAGGAGTGAGGGCAGAATGGCGCAATATGGCGGGTGGGCAGGAAAGGTATTGCGAGTTGACTTGTCGACCGGGAAGATCACCACGGAAGACACGATCGAAAAATACAGAGACACCATTGGCGGCACGGGACTGGGATACCAGATCCTCTGGGAAGAAGTGGCGCCGGAGGTAAAGGCTTTCGATCCCGAGAACAAGATCATCTTTGCCACCGGTCCTTTGGCCGGCACCAGCGCACCCTGCAGCGGCAGGACCGCGATCACCATGCTGTGGCCGGTCTGCTGGCCGAAGCAGCTGGTCGGGTCGGGACATATGGGGGGCCATTTCGCCGCGGAACTGAAATATGCCGGGTTTGATGCCGTTATCATCGAAGGCCGGGCTCATTACCCCGTCTGGCTCGCCATCACCGACGGCAAGGCGGAAATCAGGGATGCCCGCCGACTCTGGGGACAGGGTATCCGCCGGACTACTCACGAACTCTCGATGGAGCTGGGGCCGGAGGCCGTGGTAGCTGCCATCGGTCCAGCCGGGGAAAACATGGTCCCCATGTCCGTGATCATCAACTCGGTTTCCCATTCCGCGGCGGGCGGGGCCGTGATGGGATCAAAGAACCTGAAGGCCATCGGCGTTCGGGGCACCGGCAGTATTCGGATCGGCGGGAACAGAGAGGAATGGGAAAGGGCGGTCAAGTATCATCTGTCGCTCATCGGCGCCAACAATCAAAACGTGGTTCCCAACAGCCCGCAGCCCTGGGCGGAGTACTACAATCCGGGATCGCGATGGGTTGCTTCGAGAGGGCGATCGTGGGGTGCCGCTACCCCGCCTATCGATACCGGCACCTGTGAACCGCACAACCTCAACCGCATGGCCTATCGCACCAACAACGCCGCCTTTTTTCTGGGCGAGAAGGCATGGCAATATACGGTGAGAGGCAACGGCTGCAGCGCTTGTCCCATCCGCTGCCACACCCGCATCAAGGTCCCGGCCGTCGGCTCAAAATACGGCATCGCGGAAACCGGTCAGAGCACCTGCGTCCGCATCGTTTTCGGCAAGTGGTTTTTCAGGAACTTCCCGGATGGTCCCCTGGGGCAGACTTCCATCGAAGCGGCGATGGTGGGGATGCACCATGCCGACGACCTCGGCCTGTGGGACAACTACGGCCAGCTCCAGCGCGACTTCCAGTATTGCTACTACGAAGGAATCTTCGCGAGCAAAGTGGGAGACAAGGAATTCAAGAGTTTTTCCTGGGACAAGTATGAAAAGGGTGATCCCGCCTTTCTATTCGAATTGCTGCCGAGGATTGCCAGCAAGGACGGTGAGCTGGCCACGGCGCTCGGCCTCGGGACCGGATACATGCTGGAGCGGTGGGGAATTGCCGAAGCGGACTGGAAGACTAATCCTGCCCTGCAATACTGGAAACTGGGACATCCCAAGCATCATGCCAACGAAGACGCAGGCCAGTGCGGTGTCATCATCAATACGCAATACAATCGTGACGCCCAGTGTCACTCCCACACCAATTTCATCCGCAACGGGCTCCCCCTGGAGGTCCAGAAGAAGCTGGCAGTCGAGCTCTGGGGTTCCGATGCCGCCGTCGATGCCCCGGGGGCGTTCACCCCCATGAACGTCTCCAAGGCCAGGATGGCAAAATGGTCGCTATTGCGCAAGGAACTGCACGACTCCATCGCCCTCTGCAACTGGATGGGGCCGTGGTCCTCATCGCCGCTCAAGGAGCGGGGCTATAAAGGGGATGACACCCTCGAGTCCCTCCTTTACAGCCTGGCTACCGGCGACAGGAAAGCACCCCAGGAACTCGACGAGGCTGCCGAGCGGATTTTCGTCCTCCACCGTGCCCTCACCATCCGAGGCATGGGCACCAAAGAGATGCGCACCCGGCATGATACCATCCCGGACTGGATATATGGGGATGGCAAAGACCGCGTGCCGTTCACCACCGGAACGATCCAGATGGACAGAGAAGATATCCAGAAGGCGATGCGGATGTTCTATGAGGAGTTTGGCTGGAACGGGGAAACTGGTGCGCCCACTCGCGAGACCTATCGCCGGCTGGGACTGTCGAAGGTCGCCGAGGAGCTCGAGAAAAAGGGGCTGGTGGGGTGATGGAAACCGCGGTGGTTGCTGAAATCGTCCGGGAACGCAGTCGAGCAGGAGAACTGTTTGCACTGGCCGATCTCGAGACGGAACTGGCCGGTCGCCACCTCCTTCCTGCCGACGCAACGACGGAGCCGGTCGTGTTTTCCACGCTCATCGCGGAAACCATGAGCAACCACCCCGACATCAAGCAGCTCGGGGACGACGCCAACCACGCCTGGTATTTTTCCGAACAGTTCATGACCGGCGCCTACGCGCGGATGTTGCTGCTCAAGGGTCGAGGGCCGCTGAACCTGATGGCGGAGGTGATTCGGGAACATTCCCGCGTCTATCCGCAGCCGGTCCCGATCACTCTCTTTCGAGCCGCTCCCTTCCATTTGAGCGATGACGAGCTTTCCGTTTGTCTGCAGGAGATGACGGGCCGGTCCGCGTACCAGGACATTGCGTGTTTGACTACTTCAATCGGGAATACTTTCGCCTACTCCACCGACCATCTCGAATCCGGTTATGCGGCCATGCTCGCGGAATGGGCTGATGTGGGACAGGTCGAGAACCCATAGGGTCTTGCCGGCGTAACCTCAATAGGCGGAGAGGGATACGGACTTCCCAATGTTCTGGAGGGTGGCGAGTAATGAGTGCCGAGTGCCGAGTGCCGAGTTTGATTCGAGCCATTTGGTTTATCTTCAGTGGTACCGAAACAACGTGAGTTACTGCTCCCTGCGAACATGCAGAGGCAAGATCTTACCTAACGCTTTGCGGTGGATGCGTTCGGCCCGGCTCTCCGCGCGGCTGCGCCCGACCGTTAGAGCCAACAACAAAACATTGGATGGAGGCGGGAATAAAGCATGAAGAAACGTCTTCGAAAGAAGAAGCATCGGGGTGAGTTCACCGAGTGGGGGCGGCGGCTCGTGATCCGTCGCAATCAGAAGGATGAGTTCGACGAATTTCTGGACGACTTCATCAGCATGATGGAAGCGAACGACTGCCTTTGCGGCGGCGGTGGCGACGAAGATTCACTGGAGGTGATTGTTGAACTTGGCCGGTCAGCCGACGATCGGGATGCAAAGCTGAAGAGCATTACGGCATGGCTGGAGGCTCGCCCGGATGTCCATGCATGGAAGGTGGGCGAGGAGTTTGACTTGTGGCATGGGAAGTGCGAAGAGGATGCGGAGGAGATCGACCAATCACCGCCATCCGGCTCCTGCTAGGCCCCGTGGGTTCGTTTGTTCCACAAGCTTGGTCTGAACCAGCGACGAGGTGCAATAATTTCCCGGAAGGTGCCCTCCGGATGGTTGCGAGGGAGTCAGAGCCATGAACAATGTTGTAATCGTTGCCCCGGAGGGTAGCAGAGGCATTGCCGGAGACTTTCGGATCTGGGCCGAACAGTACGTCGGGAAGGACCCCAAGCAGCGAGCCCTGGTGGCCATGACGCAGGAGAACAGGGATGCCGTGGTCGAGGCGACCCGCAAGGCAGCCCAGCTCGCAGGGGGAGGCGGGCGGGTGATCTATGCAGTCGGGCATGGCTGGGGCACGAGCAATAAACCCCAGGTCGGCAATGCCGACCTGGGCCCCAACGGGATTTTGCGGGTGACTGAATATGTCGCCTTTTACCATCCGACCTCGGGCTATTCCGGCTGCGAAATCAAGAAGATTGCAGAGGACTTCGACAAGGCCAGGGCCGTGCCGAAAGCGAAGGGCCAGAACGCCGCCCTGGCGCGCTGGTGTACCAAGTACAAGGTCAGGGGCGGAAAGTGTGAACTCCTGAAGAAGAAGGTTGGGGCTCGCGCCATCGTTCAACCCTCCTACAAGCGGATTGCCAAGATCTTCCGCAAGTCGTCAGTGGGACGGGTCCTCCTCCTTTCATGCAACATCGGGCAGTCCTATGAATTCCTCGACGAACTTTCCACCGATTTTGGAATTCCGGTGGGAGCCTATCGCAAAACGGTCATGGTTGATCGAGAAAGGCCGGCAGGCGGCAAAGGGAAGCTGCGGGTCTGGGTCTATCTCGAGGGAGACAGGAAGGGAACCGGCACCAATACTGACGCCGCCATGACCGAACTGATGCCTGGCTCGGGAAACAGTGAACTGATCTGGGGTTCGGTGGTTAAGGGAGCCAAGGTCCAATGCGATGAGTAGACGAAGAGCCAGAACCGCGGCCATGGACAAAAAAGCGCCGCATAAGACGTGCGGCGCTGCTGAAGGTTGGGGCCGTTGCCGTGACTGGTGCTATTTGGGAGTGACCGCCCGTGAATCCAGCCCGAGTGCTCCGCGCTTGCTTTCGATGTGGTTGATGATGAGGGCGGCAGCCTTTGCGGGATCGGGTTCGACGGCGAAGGTGGCGCCGACCGCATCCCTGAGCCCCTCGGTGAGGAGCTTCACGATGTTCATGCTGCCGGTAATGGGTGGCATGGGGCCAAGATGGGTGAAGACACCCGACGCCACGAAGTAGCAGCCGATGGTGACGGCTTTCTCGGAATACCATTCGGGCGCCGAACCGGCCACCGGGAGGTCGCTGATATCACACCCGAGGGTGTTGGCAAGGGCTGCCAGCAGCACCAGAATACGAACGTTGTCCACACAGCTTCCGAGATGCAGGACCGGAGGAATCCCAAGCGCCCCGCAGACTTCCTTGAGTCCTGGTCCGGCCTTATCGAGGGCTTCGAGGGTCTTGAAGCCGGCGCGAGCAGTGGCCACCGAAACGCAGCCGGTGTCTACGACCAGGATGTCATTGGCAATGAGGCGCGAAGTCAGGTTAACATGGCCGAAGTCCTGCTGGATGCGTGGGTTGTTGCAGCCCACCACACCCGCTGCGCCCCGGATTTTGCCTGCCTTGATGGCGTCAAGCAAGGGCCCGGCAGAGCCACCGAGGGCAGTAACGATCGCCTCGACGCTGATGCCGGAAATCACTTCCTGGGGCGTTACCGGAAGATAGACTCGATTGTGGTTGCGATTGGCGTAATTCTCAATGGCCATCCTGACCAGCGAGGTCGCCTTGTCGTAAGCATTCTCGGGGGTAAATTCGTGATGTTCCATGCCTGGAAATTTGGCCTTGTCCGAGGTCGAAATCATTTTGGTATGGTAGCAGGCGGCGGTTTCGCTGATGGCGGGCATGATGCACTGGTAGTCGACAATCATCATCTCCACCGCTCCGGTAACCAGCACCAGCTCGGATGACAGGTGATTGCCCGCCATGGGCACCCCGTGGCGCATCATGAGCTCGTTGCCGGTGCAGCAAACCCCCGCCAGGTTAATGCCCTTCGCCCCTTTTGTTTCCGCCAGCTTGAGCATGGCCGGGTCCTGGGAGGCGGCCACCAGGGTTTCGGACACTACCGGGTTGTGCCCGTGCAGGACGATATTGACCTGGTCGGTTTTGAGCACCCCCACGTTGATGGTACTCTTGGCGGGTTGCGGGGTGCCGAACAGGATGTCGCTCACCTCGGTCGCGATCATGGAGCCGCCCCAGCCGTCGGAAAGGGCGTTGCGCAGGCCGTGGAGAAGGATACTCACCCAGTCGTTGTCAACCCCCATGTGAGTGCGGTGCATCATTTCGGAGGTTTCTCGATCGATCCCGCGCGGGGTGATGCCGAGTTTTTCCCAAAGCTCGCGGCGGGCCTTGGGAGCGCGGTTGATCAAGGTGAGGCGGCGCTTCTTCGAGCCGTATTCATCGAACATGGCGTCGGCCAGCTCACCGGCAATGACCAGATCGTCTTTTCCCTCGGTCTGAATGGTAAATTCGGCAGCTACCCGCCTGAGCTTCACCGGGTCCTTGATGCCGTAACCGGGGGCCTTTCCTTTAGCCACGTTGCTGAGCACTTCGACCAGGTCGCGGCCGTGATCGGAGTGGCTGGCAGCACCGCCGGCGATCATGCGCCCGAGGTTGCGGGCCACAATGATATCCGCCGTCGCGCCGCATACTCCCTTCTGAGGGCCTTCGCCGAAGGGATCGATGCGGCACGGCCCCATCATGCAGATGCGGCAGGAGAGGCCCATTTCGCAGAAACCGCAATGGGGCTGCTGAGCCTGATAACGGTCCCAAACGGTTTCCACCTGATCCTGGGCGGCCTTCTCGAGCAACAGTCGGCTGTCGGGAACGATACTGTATTTGGAAAAATCCTTCTGATAGTGCATCGTCAATCCTCCCTTTAAAACGGTGAAACGGTCAGACGGTGAAGCGGTCGAGGCGTTTCAACCATACTCCTCACACCTCACACCTGACGCCTCACTCCTTACCCCTAACCCCTCACGGTCCAATGCTTTCCCTTCATGAGCAGGTCGAACCCGGGCGAAGGGGGACGCATGGCGGCCTCCATGGCAGTGAGCAGGCGGGCAATGACACGCTCGGTTTCCCGGCGAAAGGCCGCTGTCGGTTTTTCAAAGGTGAGGGCACCGACCACGCAGGTTTCGACGCAGGCTGGAATGAGTCCCTGTTCCTGGCGGTCGAGGCAATTGTCGCATTTCACCGCCACCACTTTCCGGGGCGGGGCGGCGTAATCCTGGTGATAGCGAATGACCCCGAAGGGACAGGCCATGGCACACGAGGCGCAGTTGATGCAAAGGTCTGGGTCGATGAGGACGGTACCGGTGGTAACGTCCCGGCGAATGGCGCCGGCGAGGCACGCGAGCATACAGGGTGCCGGATCACAGTGACGACAGCGGTTGGGAAACCCCTCGCCGGCAGGACCCGCCCCCACGTGGATGCGGGGCTGAGGGCGCGGATCCTCAAGGGTGGCAAGAAAAAGGCTCCTGGCCCGCGAATGCGCGGCGGCACACGCCAGCATACACTGCATGCAACCCACACAGCGCTCGGGATGGACGATCACCGTTTTCATAGGGACACCTCCTTCACTCTTCACGCTTTACCTTTCACTTTCATCAACCAGCCTTGAGGTATGGGGCCAGAGTGCCGTAATTGAATCCCGGCTCGAGCAGGCGCTCCCGATTTTTCACCACGGGAACTCGAGCAGCGATGGTGTTCATGAGGATACCGCCCTGTTCGACGCGGCCGACCAAGACGGCGCCCACCAGCAATTCGTCTTTGAAGACCAGCTTGCGATAGGTCCCAAGCCTCGAGTTGCGTTCGGCCAGGATCTGGTAGGCGGGATCAGGAGGGGGATTGACCAGCCCGGCGGTGAGGACATCCACCTCGAAGATGCGAATGACATTTCGGCTGAGGCTTCCACGGAAGGAGACCGACCGTCCCGCCATGTTCATGCCGGCAATCCGCCCCATCTCCACTGCCACCGGCCAGATCGCATTCATCCAACGCTGGCCCCGGGCCAGGTCGAAATGCTCAGCCACATCCCCCGCGGCATAGACCCCTTCAACGGCGGTCTGCAGATGGTCGTCCACCACGATTCCGGCATCGACCTGAACCCGGTCTTTGCCGAGAAACGCGACCGACGGTCGGACTCCTTTGCCGACCACGATCAGCTGGCACTCGAGGATCTGGCCATCACTCAAAACGGCACGAACCACCCGCTGGTGCTGATTGCTTTCCACCGCGGTGACTTCAATCCCAACCTGCACGCTGAGTCCGTGCCGTTCGAGTTCTGTTTGAATGATTCTCCCAGCGTCGGCGTCCACCTGCATGGCGAGGGGATGAGCAGAGCGGATCAGCATGGTCACCTTCACGCCCCGACTCAGCAACCCATACGCGGCTTTGAAACCGACCAGACCACCGCCCAGCACCAGAGCTTGGCGAGTTCCGTCGAGGTGGGCGATGATGCGGCGGACATCATCGGCGGTGCGCATGGTAAAAACCCCTCGCGCGCCGGCGCCGTCAACCCCCAGGAGGCGAGGGTCGGCGCCCGAGGCGATGAGCAGTCGATCATAAGGCACGCACCGGCCGCGATCAGTTTGCACCATCCGCCCCTGCCAGTCGATGGCCACAGCCTCATGGCCGAGGAGGGCTTCAGCCCGCATTCGCTCGTAGTAGTCGGGGGGGCGGAGAGGCAGTTGTGAAAAGTCGGCCGCCGCCGCCAGTACCTGGCTGATCATAGGACGGCTGTACGGCAGCTGTGGCTCGCGGGCGATGAAGGTGATGAGCGCCTCCGGGTCCAGAGAACGGATGGTTTCGGCGGCGCTTGCGCCGGCGATGCCATTGCCGATGATGACATGTCGCTGCATTGCATGCACCTCCCGGAATCGGCTTGGATAGGCTTAGTGCCGCTAACAGAGACTCTGTGCGCTGCGGCCAAATCTGAAGCAGATCGGACGGTCGGAACCGGGTCGAAATCCGTCGCTGATTGCACCATGGGGGTCAACACAATTTTTTTATACCGGCAACTGCAGAAAGGGAAGAATTTCTTTTCAACAATCTTCCCCCGAACACCGTGCCGGAAGCGGTCGGGCAACGGGCATGGAGTCCCGATATGCCCTTGCTTGGAGGAGACAAGTGTGTCAATGATGGATCAGTAGATTCTATCGTGTTTGCACTGCTGAAACCCGGGTGGCAAGAAGCTTCCAACGGAAAAGGAAAACTGAAACCATGGAACCAGAAATCAAGCAGGCAGGAGAGGATCTCTTCAACTTTGCAGTGGACCGCGACGACATCAAGAGCCTGCTCGAGGCCCTTCCCGAAGACGCCCCCATTGAACGAAGCAGGGTGGAGTACGAACTGGCAATCCTCAGAATCATCAGCGTAGGATGGAGCCTTTCCTATTTTCTCGGGCGCTGGGAGCACAAACACCACCTGACCGAGCTTTACTGGGAGGCGATCCGGGAATTCGCGCAGAGCGTTTCGGCCTCGGCGGGGCTGCTCGCTGGCAAGGACATCGATTATTTCCAGGTCCTCAAAGATCGCCTGGCGGGTTACGTCGAGGCCATGGAGCGCCAACCGGAAGCCCGGGAACCGGCAGCCGTCATCGGCCCCGAATTCGCCCGTCGCTGTGGGAGAGGCGATGAAATCCATACGATCATGGCCGGTACCAGGATGTTCATCGCCAGCATGGCGAGTGTCAAGGCCTATCTTGAAGGCCTAAGGCAGCAAGAGGTGCCCAGAACCGGGTTGTCCTGAAAGGGGGTATTCCGGGAGCTAAGCTCCAGGAGCCAACAGCCAAGGGCCAAGAGCTGTCAGCCAGTTGCCAACAGCCAGGCAGCAAGAGGAATCATCATGAAGAAAGTGGCATTTCCGCTAGTATGGATTGGGGTGGTTCTGTTCATGGGCCTGGCCATGGCTGCGGGGCCTGACACGGACACCATCCCGCCCGAGCTCGAACGCTGGAAACCGTGGGTGCTGCATGGACAGGAGACGCATTTCTGTCCCTTAACCTACAATCAGGGTGAGGCCTTCCAGTGTCTCTGGCCGTCCTCGCTGAAGCTTACGGTCGATGCCTCAGGGGGGCGGTTTGTCCAGGAATGGCGGGTCTTCATCAGGGACTGGGTGGCCCTGCCCGGCAACGCAGGTCTGTGGCCTCAGGACGTCAAGGTGGACGGGAAGGCTGTGCCCGTCATTCGGCGGGGTGAACTGCCGGTGGTGCATCTTACACCGGGCAAACACGTCATCGACGGGACCTTTACCTGGAACACGATGCCTGAGCTGATGCACATACCGGCGGCCAGTGGGCTGGTGACTCTGACCATTGAGGGCCGGCGGATCATGCTGCCGCACCTCGATGACGCCGGGCGACTCTGGCTGCAGCAGCGGGTGACCCCGGGCAGCCAGGAAGACCGGGCGGAAGTCAGGATCTATCGGCTGCTCGACGACACCATCCCCATGCAGCTGACGAACCTTCTCAAGCTCAGCATTTCCGGCCAGGCCCGGGAAATCAAATTGGATGGGGTGCTGCTGGACCAGGCCATCCCCATGAGCATGGATAGTCCGCTCCCGGCAAGGCTCAGCCCCACAGGCGAATTGCTCCTGCAGGTTCGTCCCGGCCGCTGGGAAGTTCGGATCGTCACCCGGGTCGACGCGCCGGTGCGACAGCTTGGCCCGGTGAAGGGGGTCCACGGGCAGGAAGTATGGTCATTCAAGGCCCAGAACTCACTGCGGATGGTGCAGCTTGAAGGGGTTGCCGGGGTGGATCCGAAACAGACGGACGCACCTGAGGCTTGGCATAACCTGCCCGCCTATGTAGTGCCGCCCGGTGCGCTGCTGACGTTTAAGGAAATCCGCCGTGGCGATCCTGAGCCCGCGCCGGATATGCTCAACCTCAGGCGGACCTGGTGGCTGGATTTTGCCGGGACCGGCTTTACCGTCCAGGACCGGATCGAGGGCACCATGAGCCGTCACTGGTACCTGGCCATGAACCCCCCAGGGCTCCTCGGGCGGGTGTCGGTTGATGGCGCCGACCAGCTCATCACCAGCCAGGGTTCGGACAAGAAGGCAGGCGTGGAACTCCGCAAAGGGCACCTCAACCTGGTGGCCGAATCCCGCTACGAATCCCCTCCGCGGGTAGTGCCCGCGGTCGGCTGGGATCATGACTTTCAGTCGGTTTCGGCGGTGCTCAACCTGCCGCCGGGCTGGCGCCTCCTGAGTGCGGACGGAGTGGATGTCATCCCTGGAACCTGGTTTGAACAGTGGACGCTCCTCGACCTCTTTCTGGTGCTCATCATTGCTCTGGCGGTATTCAGACTGTGGAACTGGCGCCGGGGTCTCCTGGCCCTGGCGACTCTGGGCCTCACCTACCATGAACCCGGCGCCCCACAGCTCGCCTGGCTCGCTCTGCTGGCAGCGGTAGCGCTGCTGCGGTTTCTTCCGGAAGGATGGGTGCGCCGCTGGGTAGTCGCCTTCCGCCTGGCTGCCCTGGTTCTCCTGCTGGTGATCGCCATCCCGTTCATGGTGCAACAAATCCGCTCGGGAATCTATCCTCAACTGGAACCCCTGGTGTCGGGCCGAGGCATGGTGTGGGATGCAGGGATGAAATATCTTGCGGAAGTTCCCGAAGAAGAGGAGCCGACGGTACCGTCGGCACGCAAACGCATGGCGCCAGCTCCTTCGGTGAGTCGCTCGGAATCCCTTCGATTGAAGGGGGTTCCAGCCGCGGAACGGGCTGCTCTGGCGCAGGATCCCAAAGCCCTCATCCAGACCGGTCCGGGCCTGCCCACCTGGTCATGGCGTGCCATCAGCATGAAGTGGAACGGCCCCGTTGCGCGTAATCAGGAAATCCGGTTCTGGCTCCTGTCGCCTTCCGTAAATATGGCACTCGCGTTCGCACGGGTACTGTTGCTGGCATTCCTTGTCCTGCTCATGCTCGATCTGCGCCAGTGGAAGGCACGCGGCTTTGCGACGGCAGTGCTGGCAATCCTCTGCGGGTTATTCTGGCTGCCGCAGGCGGTGACAGCGGCCGCCAGCGACGCTGTTTTTCCTCCTCCTGAGCTGCTGAAGCAGCTCGAAAGTCGTCTCTTGAAACCACCGGACTGCCTTCCCAGTTGCGCCGAAAGCCCTGCCATGGAGCTCCAGGTGACTGCCGATACGCTTCAACTCCTGCTCCAGGTGCATGCCGCCATCAATGCCGCCGTGCCCCTGCCGGGAAATACCAGGTCCTGGCTGCCGGAAAAGGTGCTCCTGGACGATCGGCCGACAGAGGGGCTGTTCCGTGACAAAGAAGGGGTGCTCTGGCTCCTGGCGCCGCCGGGCCTCCACACGGTAACCCTTGAGGGCAAAGTGCCCGCGGGGGATGCCTTCCAGCTATCCATGCCGCTGCGACCTCATCACGTGAAGCTCCACAGTACCGGCTGGCAGGTTCAGGGATTGCACGAGGACGGGCAGGTCGAGGCCAGCCTTCAGTTCACGCGGCAGGCCAGGGACGGGATGCCGCCGGGGGAGGGGATCGGTACCACCCTGCCGCCCTTTCTCCAGGTGGAACGGGAGCTCTCGCTGGGCTTGACCTGGCAGGTTGCCACCCGGGTGCGCCGGGTGACTCCTGCGGGCAGCGCCGTAGTCGCTGCGGTGCCGCTTCTGCCTGGCGAGGCGGTGACGACCCCCGGCATGCGGGTGGTGGAGGGGAAAGCGCTGGTCAACATGGAACCGGCTGCGAGTGAGATTGCTTGGACGTCGGTCCTGGAGCGGCAGCCGGAAATTCGGCTCGAAGCCACCGCCGGTGACGGTGGGGTGGCCTGGAGTGAAACTTGGGTCCTGGATGCGAGCCCCATTTGGCACTGCGATCTGGCAGGCATTCCGGTGATTCATCATCAGGACGGGACGGGCTTTTGGAAACCACAATGGCAGCCCTGGCCGGGGGAGAGCGTCATCATCAGGGTCTCGCGTCCGGAAGCCATTCCTGGGCAACTGGTTACCATCGACGAAGCGAAACTCGAGCTGATTCCCGGTGAACGCTTTCGCAAGGCTGGCTTGACGCTCACCATTCGCGCCAGCCAGGGCGGACAGCACACCGTGACCCTCCCTTCTGAAGCGAGCCTGCAACAGGTCCAGATCAACGGCAAGGCCCAGCCGATCCGGCAGGAGGGCAGGGCGGTGATGATTCCTCTGCAGCCCGGCACCCAGAAAGTCTCGATCGAGTGGCACGAGGACCGCGAAGGCGGCTTGATAAGCAAGGGTCCCGAGGTGATGATCGGAGATCCTGAGCAGCAGGCGGTCAATGCTGTGGTGGTCTTCAAGATGGAACCCAACCGCTGGCTGCTATGGACCTGGGGGCCGCGGCTGGGACCGGCGGTGCTGTTCTGGAGTTATCTGCTGGTCGTTGTGATCGTGGCCTTCGGGCTGGGCAGAATCTCCTGGACCCCCCTGAAGACTCGCCACTGGCTGCTGCTCGGGCTGGGGCTGACCCAGGTCGAACCCCTCGTCGCCATCTTCATCATCGGCTGGCTGCTGGCGCTCGGTCTGCGCGAGCGACAGCCGCTCCCGGAAGCCCCTCTCGGTTACGATCTGGCGCAGGTTATGCTGGTAATCTGGACCTTGGCCGCCCTGGGCGGTCTGTACCTCGCCATCGAACGAGGCCTGCTCGGGATCCCCGACATGCAGATTGCCGGCAACGGCTCGTCGGATCACCTGCTGCGCTGGACCGAAGACCGCACCGGCGCGGTCATGCCGCAACCCTGGGTGCTTTCGCTCCCCATGTTCGTCTACCGGACGCTCATGCTCCTCTGGGCCCTGTGGCTGGCCCAGGCCCTGCTCCGCTGGCTCACCTGGGGCTGGCACTGCTTCAGCAAAGGCGCATTGTGGAAGCGCAGAGTGTCTGGGGAGCAACCCCCGGAGGCCACGGACCGGTAGCAGCAGGGATTAGCCCAGCCCCGGAGCCGGCAGGAAAGCCTCGATATTTCACTGACGCCCCTGTTGGATCACGAGGCGAAACTCATGATTCTCCGTCGATTGCCCTGAGAGCTGCCAAATCCTGCTCTTTGCCGATCACTACCAGGATATCGCTCGGTTTGATGACGAAATCGGGGGAAGGCAGGAACACGAAACGAGTGGGGACCAGTTCCTTGACCGCCAGAACAAAGATCCCGTACTTTTTCCGCACGTCGAGCGCGGCCAGGGTGTGGCCATAGAAACTGCTCGGCGGTGCGACATCCATAACCTGATAGTCTTCCTCCAGCGGCACGAAGTCGAGCAGATTGGGGTTCAAGATTTGCGCCGCCACCCGGCGGGCCGTTTCCCGTTCCGGGAAAACCACCTCGCTGGCCCCGACGGCCTTCAGGATGGCTGCATGGTCTTCCGTGGTGGCTTTGGCCCAGATCTGCTTCACGCCGATCTTTTTGAGATGCAGGGTGGCCAGGATACTCGCTTCAAGGCTTTCTCCCATACTGATGACGGCCTCATCAAAATCCGCGGTCACTACGGAACTCAGGCTCTTGCAGTCCCTCACATCCAGGATCAGAGCACGCTGCACCTGGTCGAGGACTGTCTCCACCATGGCTTCCCTGCGATCGATGGCCAACACCTCGCATTCTTTGGCCAGCTGGCGGGCCAGTTCCCCGCCAAACTTCCCCAAGCCGATCACCACAATGTATTTTTTCTTTTTCATCCAATCATGATCCTGCTTTCCGGATATTGAACATGAACGTGTTTCACCGGCAGCACCCCCATGGCCAGAGTGAGTGGGCCAAGGCGGCCAACAAACATGGTGGCGCTAATCCAAAGGCGGCCGACCACCGACAGCTTGTCCGTCAAGCCAGTGGAAAGGCCCACCGTGCCAAAAGCTGAAATCTGTTCGAACAACACATCGTGGAATCCGACGCCGTCTTTGCCTGCTTCCGAGCACAGGAGCAGCAGGACCCCCAGGAGATTCCAGAGTATCGACAGCCGGATCAAAATCATGGTGCGGTCCAGGATCGGACTGGGGACTCGACGATCGAGCAGGACCACCTGGTCCACCCCCCGGAGCTTGGCCCTGAATTCGGCGACGGAAATAACCAGTGCAGTGGTCTTCACGCCGCCGGCGCAGGACCCCGGTGAGCCCCCGATGAACATGAGTACGATAATGAGCAGGAGTGAGCTCAACGGCAGGAGCCCGATCTCCACGCTGTTGAAGCCGGCGGTGCGGGAAGTGACCGATTGAAACAGGGCGGAGGAAAGCTTCATGTCCCAGTCGGTTTCGGATGGGGTCAACCCCAGCACGAGCAGTCCCAACCAACCTGCGAAGATCAGCACCAGGCTGGCGGACAGTACCAGCCGAGTGTTGGTGGAAAGAGACGGCCTTCCATCTATCATCGTCCCAGCCACCCAGCCTTTGCCACGCTGCCAGAGTTCTGCCAGCACCGTGTGACCCAGGCCGCCCAGAACGATCAGGGACATCAGCGTGATCATGATCAACGGATTATCCCGCAATCCGATCATGCCGTCGCGATAAATAGAAAACCCGGCATTGCAGAACGCCGAAACGGCATGGAAGAAGGCCGAGAACAAGGCCTGAAGAACCGGGACGTGGCGACTCAGAAGTGCCAGGAAAAGCAGGAGCATTCCGGTCAGTTCGAGGCTCAGGGTGATGAGCAGGATCTGAATGAATTTCTTCTTAAAGGCAATCCCGAGGTCCTGCTGGAAGAAGGCATCGTGCAGGGCTGCCTGGGACGCAAGGGAGAGGCGCCGCCCAAGCATGAGATATACCAGGGCGGTAAAGGTCATGATGCCTAACCCGCCGACCTGGATGAGGCCGACGATCACCGCCTGGCCAAACCGCGTGAAAGCCGTGCCGGTATCAACTACCACCAGTCCCGTCACGCAAACGGCGGAGGTCGAGGTGAAGAGCGCGTCGACAAACCCCAGGTCGCCTTTGGTTTGCGACCACGGCAGAAGAAGCAGCAGGGTGCCCGCCAGAATCGCCCCTGCAAAACTGCCGATCAAAATCGTCTGAGGCATTTTGCCGTAAGGCAGCAACCGTCTGAAAAGCGATTTTTGCACCATATCGTTCAGTGGGAGAGGCCATGTCATTTGGGAAAAGGCCCCTCTTTCCCCCTCGCTGCCGTTTTCCACTTCTCAGCCAGTAATCCCTCCGAATTTTCAACCACCTATATTGCCAAAGAGCGCAATAATCAAGTGCCATGGAGAGCTGCGAAAATGTTCTTGACCCTCTTCGGAGCTCCTGCTAAGCACAAAGGCTCAGGAACTTATTTCTCAACCAACGCCGTCCGGATGAGCATGAATCAACAGGCAAGAAGCGCCCTTGAAGTCAGAGGACCTGTCCGCTCAGGGAGGATCTCGAGCGGGAGGGTGCTTATCGTGGACAATCCGCCTGATGGATGCTCGATCTTCTTAAGGAACCCTATGCAAAGCGCAGGAGGAGGTAATGATTGATTTCACCTTTACCGATGAGCAGGAAATGTTCCGAAAAGCGGCCCGGGAATTTGCGGAAAGTCGGGTAGCACCCTTCATTCCGGAAATGGAACAAACCGGCAAGGTCCCTCCCGATCTGGTCAAGGCCCTCGGCGAAGCGGAAATGATGGCCATCACCATTCCTGAGGAGTACGGCGGGTTGGGACTAGGCTTTGTGGCGCGGATGATCGCACTCGAAGAGATCAGCCGGATTTCCACTGCCACCGCCATGATGCTCCAGGTGTTTGCCTTGGGGATCGATCCCATCGTTCGCTTTGGAACGGAAGAACAGAAGCGAAAATACCTGCCAGAATTAGCCACAGGGAAACGACTTGCCTCAGTAGCCGTCACCGAACCGACCGGCGGATCGGACCCAACGGGCGGGCGGACCACCTATGTCAAGGACGGCAGCGACTTTATCGTTACCGGCCGCAAATGTTTCATCACCAACGCGCATATCGCCGACACCATCACCGTTCTTGCCAAGGACGAAACCAATCCCAAGGCTTTTTCGGCGCTGATTGTCGAAAAGGGCACCGAGGGCTTCCGAGCGACCCATGAAGAGCACAAAGTTGGCATGAAAGGCTGCAACACCGGTGAGCTGAGCCTCGAGAAATGCCGGGTGCCGGCGGCGCAGTTGCTGGGTCAGGAAGGAAAGGGGCTGCGCGTCACCATGTCGGCTATCGGCGATGTGGGGCGCGGTGGCATGGTGGGTTGTGCCATCGGCCTGCACACCGCCTGTCTGGAAGCGTCGATTAAGTTTGCCAACGAGCGGGTCCTCTACGGCAAGCCAATCAGCAACCTTCAGGCCATTCAGATGAAGCTGGCCGAGATGAGAATCGATCTGGAAGCGGGGCGCCTCCTTGCCTACCGGGCTGCGGCCATGCAGGACCGGGGCGAAGCGAGCAGCAATGAATATGCGGTTGCTAAGTATTTCACCACCGAGACCGCCCAGAAGGCGGCCAAAATGGCGGTTGATATCCACGGCGGCTATGGCTGCATGGAAGAATACGCAGTGACCCGGTACCTCCGCGATGCCTTCATTCTGGGACCCTCCGCCGGCACCAGCGATATCATGAAGGTCATCGTTGCCCGGTGGGCTTTGAGTTGATCCCGCTCATCCTGCCACCATCGGCCCAGGCGTTGCCGCCAGCGGGAAACGAAGCAGTTGCTCACGACCCTTGGGGTCACCCGGAAACCTGTGAAAAGCACCGCGGTTGGCCCGCAACTCGCAACTCGCAACTCGTAACTCGCAACCCGCAACTCGTAACTCGCAACTTTTCAAACAGAGGCTGCGATGAACATCGTCGTATGTGTTAAGGCCGTCCCGGACCCCAAAGAGATCTGCAAGGTCCGCATTGATCCTGCCACCAGGACCCTGATGCGCTGTGACGTCTCGCTGGTGATGAACCCGCTTGACAAGCATGCCCTGGAAGCCGCCCTCCAGCTTAAGGAAGCGGCGCCATCAGCGGTGACGGTCATCAGCATGGGGCCGCCTCCTGCTGAAAGTATTGTTAAGGAATGCATGGCCCTGGGAGCCGACCGGGGTATTCTGCTTTCCGACCGTGCATTTGGCGGTGCCGATGCCTTTGCTACCGCCTTCACCCTTGCCAGTGGAATCTTGAAGACAAGACCTTTCGACCTGGTTCTCTGCGGGATGGCAAGCAGCGATGGTGCTACCGAGTGGGTAGGTCCCCTGCTTGCCAACTTCTTGAGCGTTCCCGTGGTGACCATGGTCCGCAGACTTGAAAGCACGGCGAACAATATATGGACACTCCTGGCAGACTGGCAGAATGGCTACCGCCGGGTGGAAGTCCGACTGCCTGCCGTGATCACCGTTACCAGGGAACTCAATCGGCCTCGCGCCCTGAGCTTTTCGGGGATCCTGAAGGCTCGCAGGAAGACCATTGAACAGTGGGATTTGGAGGCGCTCGGAGTTCCGGTGGAAACCGTGGGGACGAAAGGCTCGCCAACGATTGTTTCGGAGATGTCTACGGTTGAAAACCGTCGAGAAGTGGAACTGCTCCGGGGCACGACTGAAGAGAAAGTTGAGCAGCTCGTCTCGCGCCTTGCGGAACGCGGACTACTCTAATGCCTTGCGGTGAAGGTTATCATCCTCATAGAGACAGCTGCACTGAATTCTCGCGGTCGTTTCTATCGTCTACCTCGTAAACGGAGAAAAGGTGTTGTGATGAAGCATGACTTCGGGCCCGTCTGGGTCATTGCCGAGGAAAGTGACTGCAAGGTAGAAGTGGTCTCCCTGCAACTGCTCGGGAAGGCCAGGGAGTTGGCGGATGAACTGGGGGTTGCCTGTGAGACCGTCTTGCTCGGACACAACCTGGGCAATGCCCCTCGAGAACTCATTGCCGTCGGTGCCGAGCGGGTCTTGGTGGCTGAAGCCGCCGTTCTTGAATTATATCAGCCTAGCCTCTACCGGGATATTATCGTTTCCCTGGCTGAGGAACATAGGCCGGAAATCATCTTGATCGGTTCGACCTTTATGGGACGGGAACTGGCACCGCTCGTCGCGGGCCGGCTCAAGACCGGCCTGGCTGCCCACTGCATTGGTTTGCATTGTGATCAGGACCGCAACCTGGTACAGCAGATTCCCGCTTACGGGGGGTTGATGTCGATTGTCTGCCCGGAAAGACGTCCTCAGATGGCAACAGTTGCCAGGGGTGTATTCCAAACGCCGCTGGCGGACCCCGCTCGCGAGGGCGGTATCATTTCAGTGCCCGTGCCCGACGGTTCGGACTTGCCGGTGAGGACCCTGGAGGTTGTCAGGGAGGCATCCTCCGGACTGGCATTGGAGGATGCCCGGGTGATCGTATCGGGCGGGGCGGGCGTTGGCAGTAGGGAAGGATGGGAGACCGTTCGCAGTCTGGCGGAAACCCTCGAGGCAGCCCTCGGCTGTACCCGGCCGGTGGTGGATGAAGGATGGGCCCCCTTGGACAGCATGATCGGCCAGAGCGGCAAGATGGTGAGCCCCGAAGTCTACCTCGGTATCGGCCTCTCGGGAGAGCAGCAGCATATGGTGGGCATCACCGGCGCCAAGCTCATGGTGGCGGTCAACAATGATCCGAAAGCCAGCGTGTTCCAGCAGGTGGACCTGGGCATTGTGGAGAATTATGAGGACTTCGTGCCGGTACTCATTGCCAAAATCAAAGCCCATCGTGAAGTGGGAGTCACCTGTCGGTAGCCCCCGAAAAACCACCAGAGCTGAGCGGCATAAGTCTCAAACCGCTTAAGGCAGGTGTCTTGCTGTTCCCCTTGCCGTTGCGTTTCATGTTCATTCAACGCAACCTACGGAGAGCATCCGCCCTAACGCGAGAATGGTAGGTTGCGTTGAGAGGAGCGAAACGCAACATATGTAAGGGTGCCGAACTTTCGCCGCGCTGTACTGAGTGGCTGCCAATGCGACTGACATTGGTGCATCTGATCTAAACAACCTGTCCGGCAATCCCGCATCATACCGACTGAAGAAGGCGAACTCCAAGGAAGCCCTCTTCAGTGGCAAAGGAGACGTCGGGAAAGCGGACAGGTGCTAATTGCATGGAAAGAACCTCACCCTAAGCCGTCACGGTCCCCCGGTGCTTTCGCGGTACTGCAATTCATTGTCATAGGCTTTCTGAAAGGCGGTCTTGTCGGCAGTGCCGAGCTTGCCGTCGCCGTTCACGTCCGCCCTTGGGTCCCTGGCCTTGTACCAGGCGTTGAACAGGGTCACGTCCTCCTTGGTGAACTTGTCGTCGTGGTTGACGTCGACTGATTCCAATGAGGATTCCTGACAGAGAACCTCAGAATAGAGCTTCCCGGCGGCGCTTGCAGAGACTTGGTGCATTTGCCGAAGTCTTCCTGTATAAGTCTCCCGGGGTTCTTATCGCCCCGACACCGGTCGCGGTCGCCCGACCGCTCAACCGGAATTCGCTGGAGGCTTCAAGGTGATGCCGATATCCGTGAAAGAGACCCGACGCTCAGCACCGCAAATCCCGGAACAGCTTCTGGAGGCTGCCGAAAGGTTCGCCGCGCCGGGCTGGGTGGCCGATGTTCAGCCCCACGGCAGCGGCAACGTTCATGAAACCTTTCTGGTGCTTCGGGGCGGGCGGGATGAGGCTCCTTTCATCCTGCAACGCCTGAACAGCGACGTTTTTCGTCGGCCGGAGCTGGTGATGCAAAACATGCACACCGTCACCGAGCACATCCTCGGGCGTATCCACCGCATAGGGCTCCCTGCCGGTCGCCGCTGGGAGGTCCCGCGCCTGCTTTCGACCGAGGAAGGGAAGGAGCTCTGGTTTGACGCGGATGGTCGGTGCTGGCGGGCGCTCAGTTTCATTCCGGCAGCGCAGCCCTTTGACACGATCCGGGACGGGGGCGATGCGGAAGAGGTAGGTTATGCCCTTGGTCTTTTCCACAGGCTCATCAGCGATCTGCCACCGCAGAACCTGGCGGACACCCTGGAAGGATTTCATGTCACGCCGCGCTACCTGGCCCGGTACGATGCAGCCTTGGGACGCTCCCATCGGCCCCGATCCCCCGAAATGGCCTACGCCCTTGCCTTCGTCAACGAGCGCCGAGCTTTTGTTCCTGTGCTCGAAGCCGCCCGAGCCCAGGGCACCCTGGTTGTCCGCCCCATTCACGGCGACCCTAAGATGAACAACATCATGATCGATCCTGCAACGCGTCGGGCGGTGAGCGTGATTGACCTGGATACGGTGAAGCCGGGGCTGGTTCAATACGATATCGGCGACTGTCTGCGTTCCTGCTGCAACCCGCTGGGCGAAGAAACCGAACGATGGGAGGATGTGCGCTTTGAACTCGACCTTTGCCGACCCATCCTGCGGGGCTACCTGACATGGGCCAGGGCGTTTCTCACCCCCGCCGACTGCGACTTCCTCTTTGCCGCCGTCCGGCTGATCGCCTTCGAACTGGGGCTGAGGTTCTTCACGGACCATCTCGAAGGGAATGTCTATTTCAAGGTTCGGCACCAGGAGCACAACCTGGCGCGAGCCCTTGTGCAGTTTAGGCTGACGGAGAGCATCGAAGCCCAGGAAGGGGCGATTCGTACCATCATTCAGGACCTGCTTTGAAAAGTTGCGAGTTGCGAGTTGCGAGTCCCCATTGGACCTTTTCATGTGTCTTCAGGTGTCCCGAAGGGTCATGAGCAACTGCTTTGAAAGGTTGCGAGTCACGAGTTGCGAGTTGCGCGGTGGGGATCCCCTATGGTTCCTTTCAGGTGGTTCCGGGTCCCCCGAGGGAACATGAGTTGCTGCTCCAGCCTGGCAATGCTTTTTCCAGCCACTGATACGAAACTCAGGGATTGTCAAAAAGTCGCTCAATACGTCACCCCCGCAAGTTTCAGGCCGGGGTCCAGGGTAGTCGTAAGAGTCTTAAATTCCGGCCAGAAGCGCGCCGGAATGAGAATCGGGGTTCATGCGAGCTTCACTGCATGGGCTCATTATTTTGGCTTCCTGCCACCCTCTCAGGGGCCGAAGACGATAGCGGAGGGGCCGCCCTCGACCTCGATGGTAGCCTGAACCTGCCCCGACTCGGGGTTGATCGCCAGGACCCGGTTCTCCTTCACGGAAGAAACCCACAGCAGGCCCTCTCCATATGCCAGGCCGTTGCTGTCCCGAGCCGCCTTGAAAGAGGCGGTGACGGTTCCCGAGGCCGGATCGAGTCGCGAAACCATCCCGCCCTGCTGGTGAGCGAGCCACCCGCATCCTTTTCCGAAGACCAGCGTTCGAATCGGCAGATCGATCTTGACGGGGGTCGCCGTGTTAGAAACCGGGTCGATCTTGATCAGCTGCTTAAAAGACGGGTTGGACACCCAGACTGCGGCGCCGCCGACGGCGACGGCATTGGGATTGCCAACGACCTTGATTTTTGCGGCGACGCTGTTCGACTTCGGCTCCACCCTCGTTACCAGAAAATCGACACTCGAGACCCACACCGCGGTTTCACTGCAGGCAACATCGGTCAGGACGCTGTTGGTGATGGGGATGGTGGCGAGGACGGTATTGGCCCTGGGATCGAGGCGGGTGAGGGTCCCTTCGTTGCTGTTGATGACCCACACCGAACCATGGCCGGTAGTGATGGCGGTTGGAGCCTTCCTGACGCTGATGGCGGCTTCCACCCGCAAGGTAGCTGGATTGACCTTGAGCACCTTATCGTTGGCATAATCGCTGATCCAGATGCCCCCCTCACCCGCGGCCAGGCCTCGGGGCGCGCCTTCGAGCGCAACCTTGCCGGTAACCTGGCGCGTTGCGGGGTCGATGCGGAACAGCATGGCATTCATGAGAGAGCGATTGACCACCCAGACCGCCGCGCCGGTGCGCTCGATGGATGCGGTCGGACTTAAAGCCGCGGCGGATGCTACCGATGCCGGACTGCTCGGTGGCAGGTCTTTCCCGGGGTTCTCAGCCGCGCCATGAGCCCAATTGGAAAAACCCGACAGCAGAGGCAACCAGATGCCAACCAGTGCCAAAACCAAATGCCTGCGACGAAGAATAACCATAACGGGCGCCACCTCTATGCTGGAAGATTAACACCACTCTGCCGATTCCAATACCTTACTGCAATTCGGTGTGATGCCACCGGCCACCGGGTCGAAGGAAGATAGGTTGTCTTTCCCCCCGGCGTCAAAGGCTTTTTCGTGTCGGCAGCCCCACCATCCTGGGAAAGGAGGAGAACCTAAGGCCGAATCAGCCGATATAGCTCCCCCCTTGGGAATCCCCCCTGAAGAGGGCAATTAAACCGCTGGCTGTAGAAAACTGTGGGGTGGGCCGGTGTCCGTCATGTCTGTGATCCCATTTGTCTGGCGAATTCAAGCAGGGCCAGGTCCCGGCCGGGCGCTCCCAGCAGGGAAATCCCAGCCGGACAGCCGTCGACCGCTGCCATGGGCAGAGTGAGCTGGGGCAAACCGCCCAGGCCGGCGGGACAGGTCAGCATGAGGGTGCGCTGGCGGACCTCGTCGAGCGTGGCTTCGGGGGTGGCCTTGAGAGGTGCAATGCACGGAGAAGTGGGCAGGCAGATGACGGTATCATCCCGCAGCAGCTCCAGAAGATGCATGCGAATGGTGCGTTGCTGGGGTTGCGCTGCGGTCCGCTGGGCAGCCGTGACCTTCGAGGCCCGCTCAAAGCGGTACGCGACCTCCGGTGCCAGGCGGGGCTGGATCTGGTCAAGCCATTCGCGGTGGCTCTGCCAGGCTTCGTAGTTCTTGAGGAACAGTTCGGTCTCGGCCCAGGATTCGAGTGACGCCGGTGCCAGCCGCGCCGTCGCCACGGCTTGGAAATGGCGGCCGAGGCGGGCAAGGCTGGGTTGCAGGGCGTTCTGTACGGAAAGATCGGCGAGAGCGAAGGCATCCTCGGCGATGAGCAGACGCCGGGGGTCGGCGGGAAGCGAGTGCTCGGCGAGCAGCGCCCGGCCAACGCGGTACAGGACGTCAGCATCGCGCGCCAGCCAGGCGACGGTATCGAAGCTTGGCGCCAGGGGGACAACCCCGTGAACGGAAATCCTGCCGTGGGTGGGGCGAAGGCCGAAGAGCCCGCAGTAACTGGCCGGGATGCGGATGGAACCACTGGTGTCCGTTCCGAGGGCAAAATCCACCAGGCCGCCCGCCACCGCCGATGCGGAACCGCTCGATGAGCCGCCCGGAATGCGCTCGGGAGCCGCTGCATTGAGCGGGGTGCCGTAGTGGATGTTCTTGCCGCTCAGGCTGAAGGCCAGTTCGTCCGTGATGGTTTTTGCCACCAGTCGTGCCCCCGCCTCGATCAGAAGCTGGACGGCCGGCGCCGTGTCGGCTGCCGGGCCATGGGTTCGGAGCCAGTCCGGATTGCCGGCTCCGGTTACATAGCCCTTGACGTCGAAGAGATCCTTTGCGCCAAAGGTCAAGCCGGCCAGAAGACCGTGCCAGCCACTCGGCTCGGTGATCTCCAGATGCCTGAAGAAAGCACCGCATGGGTCGTGCATCGAGTTCCCTTCCAAAAACTGAAATCCGCCAAAAGCCTCCTTCATCCCTGGTAGATGGCAATGGCTTCGGCCACACTCACGTCGTCCAGGGTAATGGCGGAGATAGCGTTGCAGAAGCGCACCGCCTCCTCCAGGGGACGCTGATGGATGTTGCGGCCCGTGGCGTTGCCGGCGGTACCGCTGATGTGGATCTGTTTGTGGAGGAGGGCCAGAAAGTCCTCGGCGGTGGTCTCTTCCCCGCCAGCGCAGATCACCTTGGTGCGCCCGGCCGCGAGTACCGCCTCCTTCAAGGCTACCGCCGCATCGCCGCTTTTCATCTCAGGATAGTTCACCTTGACAAAATCGGCTCCGAGGCAAGCCGCCGTGCCCGCCACTCCGGCGATGAGGTGGGGATCTTTCTCGTTGGCCACGCTGCGTCCCCTGGGATAGGCCCATATTACCGTTACCAAGCCATACTGGTGAGCTTCGAAAATGAGCCGGGCGGCTTCGGCGAACATGGTCGCTTCGAACTCACTACCCGGATAAATCGTATAGCCGACTCCCAGAATCTGCAGACCCGAGGCATCGCGGAAGCGAGCGAGCTGTTCCATGGTCTGCCACTGGAGGCTCAGCGGGTCTTTCTGGGCGGTCTTGACCAGCCCGGTCTTGCTGTTCAGCTTGACCAGGTACGGAACTTGGGGATAATCCATGCCGTAGCGGGCAATCAGACCGAGTTGTGCGGCAAAGGCGCCGATCCGGGCCCTGCCGGCAACCTGGAACAGATGTTCGGGAGTTGCATCATCCAGGGCGATCCCCGGACCATAAAAGTCATCATTCAAATGTTCAACCTTCTGATCGCCGGCAAAGAGCATCAGCCGGCCGGTGCCGTGGGTGAGGGTGCGAAAGTGGGCGATGTAGGCATCCCTCATCCCCGGGGGCACGTCCAACGGGACAATGAGTTTTTCTCCGGTCATGGTTTTTCCTTTCCGTGGGTTGTAACTGCATCCAGGGGCCAACCCCGGCCGGGATAGTGGGGGGTGCATGACATTTGCCTGTGGTCCGGCCATGGTCGATGGTGTTTGACTCCACCCGCCCGAACCAAAGGGATTGCCGTCATGCCAGGCTCAGCAGGCTAGGGGCAGCGGAGCGGAACCCATCAGTCCCGGTGGATGAAGGAACTCGACAGCTCGACCGGCAGCTTACACCCTCACGGCGATAAAGAGAATGAAGAATTGACCTGAGGAGAAAGCCGCTATTCGCTATTTGGTTGGGCAAGGTCTCACCCAATAGCAAACCCGTCATCCGGGAGCCGCTTTCTCTTCCCGATAATCGACATTCAGCGAAAAAACTCTTTGACAAATCAATTCGGAACAGGTAATTAATAGCTTGTTTGAGCATTAATTCTGATCGAATCCGGTCCGAGGGCAACCCATGCTTGGGGACATCATCACTTCCAAAACGCGCATCAGGCTGCTGACGAGGTTTTTTCTCAATCCTTCGTCCACGGCTTACCTCCGGGAACTGGCGGCGGAGTTCGGGGTTTCGACCAACGGGGTTCGGGAAGAACTGAGGCAGATGGTCGATTCGAAGCTCATCAGTCACGAAAAGGCTGGACGCCAAATCCTCTACCGGGCCAATGAGCAGCACCCGCTCTTTCCTGAACTCCACTCCATGGTCCAGAAGTCCCTCGGCATGGATCAGGTGATCGAAAGCGTCCTCAACCGCCTGGGAGACCTGGAGGAAGCGTACCTCATTGACGACTATGCCGCCGGGCGGGACACTGGCATCATCGACCTGCTGCTGGTCGGCCATATCAACCAATACCATTTGAATGACTTGAGCAGAAAAACTGAACGATATATTGGTCGCAAGATTCGCTCCCTGGTGCTCACTCGCGATGAATTCACAAATCTCGAATCGAAGCTGAAGCAGAGGCCCCATCTCTTGTTGTGGAATGTTACCGGCTGTTCCCACGCTTCACTCATTGAGAGATAGCATGCTTTTGCCCGAGGGACGCCATCGATTCTCCTATGAGGACTATCAAGCCTGGCCGGATGATAAGTGGTGGGAGATTCTGGACGGGAGAGTTTACGTAACCTTTCAGGGCGCGGATAGTTATTCTTTGCAGGGCACTAAATGGCGGGAAAACTGTAAAAGTGGACATGAGAACGATCTTGCCAAGATGGCTAGCACTTTCGCTCCTGCACCACTTCTTTTGGCGAAAGAGCAGTCCCATTGCTGACATCAAGAGAATAAAACGGGCCTCGGCGGAAGCAGCGAAGCTCATCCCACGATTTGCAGCCTAAAGAGCCTCGATTATGTGCGCATCCCACAAGGTGAGGTCGATATTGGGATTGGTTTTATCGAGAGTGCCAACAAGCTGATCTCCTATGTCCGACTGAGGCAACGAGGGGCATCGTTGTATCCGAACAATGAGAACGGCATTCTCAGAATCTGCTGTGCCAAGTAGAAGGGCGTTAATGGGAGGGTATCGACTGAAGGATCGTAAGCGGAAGACTGATCATCTGGAAGAGGGGGAAGACTCAAAGCGTAATGTCAAACCTGAGATTGCCTGAATGCTCCCGTTCTTGGAGTTGGCGTTTGTAAGTTCATTTGATGACAAATGATTTGGCTCAAGGGTTACTGAATGGAGACAAGACGACTAGTCAGGGGTTTGGCTGGGGAGAGGCATCATGTCGTTCTTTAAGACACTCGTCAAACGGACGCTTGGGTCGGTGGGATATCGCCTTGTCCGGCAGGGCGATGGTGAAGGGTCTGCTGTGCCCGGCGGGCCGACTCTACTGAGCCCTTGGGAAAAAGATAAGACCTTCTGGCCGCTATTCGAAATCATGTATCAGCGGACGCTTGTGGACCTGCGGCGTTGCTACATGTTATACCAGATCGCCATGCAGGCTCGCAGCCTGCCCGGGGATGTCGCCGAAGTGGGCGTATACAGGGGGGGGACGGCCTACATATTGGGCCGGGTGTTCAATACTGCCGGTGATAAAGCGATCCATCTGTTCGATACTTTCGAAGGGCTTCCGGAGGTAGACATTGCCAAGGACATGCATCGCATGGGTGATTTTGCAGACACGTCGTTAGAAGATGTCAAGAGCTTTCTCTATGGCCTGCGGAACTTGAATTTCTATCAGGGTTTGTTCCCAACAACGGCCAGTCCCGTGAAAAGCTCAAAGTTCTGCATGGTGCATAGCGACGTCGACATTTACCCGTCGGTCAAGGCGTCATGCGAGTTTTTTTATCCGCGCCTTGTGCCCTGTGGCGCGATGGTGTTCGATGACTATGGGTTGTCGTCTTGCCCTGGCGTGATCTCCGCAGTCGATGAGTTCTTCGCGGACAAACCAGAACGGCCCATTCACATGGAATGCGGCCAGTGCATTGTGATCAAGCTGCCGTGAAGAATGAGTGAGATGCTGAGATGTCCCACCCTGAGATGCCCCGATCCCTTGCGGTGCCATCTGCCGTCGGCCTGCGGACCACATCGTACTGGCTCCATGCGGTGCTACAGGAAGCTGAGGTAGTGATTGGGGTTGGCACGCGGTCGACAGAGTTGGAGATTGAATGCTCGTCTGGAGCAACGTGCATCTCGGCGAGCCTGCTCTCTTTATGATCCCTCATTCAAGCTCGACTTTGGCCAATCAAACGGTCTCTGAGAAGCTGTCCAAAATGTGGTTCATAGGTTTTGAGAGGGATTCGACAGAACGCAGGCCATTGCAGTGCACGAACTTGCTGCGAGAGGTGTGCGCAGCATCGCGAAACACGCATTTGCCCTTGATCTCAGCGCCTTTGCGTGGTTCGGTGGTTTCGTCAAGAGCCACCAGCAGGGGGGTCTGCAGTTGGAGAAGCGAAACCGGTAGCCTGAGGAGAACTTTCACGACAAACCAACCATCCCATACCGCGCGGTTGAGAACTCGGTGATAATTGATGAAGTGGGCTTCCTGTGCAAGAGGGAAAGCATCCAGGGTCGAGGTAAGCGTTCACTTGCCGCCTGCGAGGATGGTGCTCAAAATCAGTAATTGGGCATGGCGCAAAACTCTGATCGCGAGAGCCTAGTGCGAAGACCAGCAGAAGCTTTCCGATCGACGACGGCAGAGAATCCAATAGAATCCTCCTGGTGTTGGCGGTTGACCGCGCCAATATTGTAAAGGATTCGTAACTGGTTGTCCGGAATAGACATCTCATTCAAAATTGCGTCATCCTCTTTGAGGCTTTAGGGGACAGCGGTGCCGAGACGATCCGTAAGTGGCCAAACTCGAGTCAAGCGACGGGCAAAGAATGTAAGTCTAGAGGGGTTGTGGATATTTTTCGTTGGGCACGAAAGGGGTTGTTTCAAGAATCGGATTGAATTTCTGGCCCATCGCGGATTTCCGTGAAAAAGGGCTGTTTATGCTGCCGATGTCATTCCGAGCGTAGCGAGGGATCTTGTTGACCTGCCATGAAAATCCAGATTCCTCGACCTTTGGCCTCGGAATGACAGCAGGGAGTCTTTCACGCCAATCCGCGATGAGCCGTATTTGTTTAATTAGCTGAAATGGTTGAGAAAGCATTGTGAATTGAATATCTTAGCAATCACTATGCACCTGGAGAGCATGTGAAACGTTATTTTTTTGGAGAAGGGGGTCGCTATGACCATGGCGAAGTCATTTCAGCGAAAAAGACACTGGCTCTGAGATCCATCAGGCACATCGAAATTCCCCTCCCGGGAGTGTTTGAAGGGGAGAGCAGTAACCATGGATAGACGATGATGATCGAACTCCCGGTCACGATCTATACTCCTGAATCATCCCTGGCGAGCCCGGGGAAAATGGTGCGCGAGATGTTCGCGGATCTTGCTGCCGGGCGGGAACTCGCCTGGCGCTTGGCGGTCCGTGACATTCAGGCTCAATACCGGCAAGCCTTTCTTGGGTTTCTCTGGGCATTCATCCTGCCGGTTGCCAACACCCTGGCCTGGCTCTTCCTCACCGGTGCCGGCATTGTTACCGTTTCCAGCACTTCGCTGCCCTACCCGGTGTACGTTTTCACCGGCACGATGCTATGGGCCATCTTCATGGATGCGCTCAATTCGCCCCTGCAGCAGGCCAACGCCGCCAAAGGCATGCTCGCCAAGCTGAATTTTCCGCGTGAAGCCATTATCGTTTCGGGCGTTTATCAGACGCTGTTCAATGCCATCATCAAAGTCGTGTTGCTGTTCGGCCTATTGGTGTTCCTTGGCATCAAGCCGGGCTGGAACCTGTTGCTGTTTCCCCTCGCCATCGCTTCGTTGGTGCTCGTGGGCACCGCTATGGGCCTGTTCCTCACCCCCCTGGGCGTTCTCTACGGCGATATTGGTCGAGCCGTGCCCTTACTGATGCAATTTCTGATGTATGTCACCCCGGTAGTGTTTCCCATGCCGAAGGAAGGCTGGGCGGCTGTGCTTTTTGCGGTCAATCCGCTTACCCCGCTCATTCTGACCGCTCGCGACTGGCTGACCGGCCAGACCCCCGAGTCTCTGGGCTACTTCGTTGTGGTCAATGCCGGCGCGGCCTTGCTCCTGCTAACCGTCTGGATAGTCTACCGCCTGGCGATGCCCATCCTTATCGAACGCATGAGTGCCTGAGTAAAGCATGAGTGAAACCCTCATCAAAGTTGAAGGCGTCTCCAAGAAGTTTTGCCGGAGCCTGAAGAAGTCCCTCTGGTACGGTTTACAGGACCTCGGCAGGGAAATCACGGGACGTCGTCACGGCGGGAATGGAGAATTGCGCCCGGGTGAATTCTGGGCGCTGAAAGACGTGAGCTTTGAGCTCAAGCGTGGTGAATGTCTTGGGCTGATTGGGCGCAATGGCGCAGGAAAGACAACATTATTGCGTATGCTTAATGGTCTGATCAAGCCGGATGCTGGCCGAATTGAGATGCGGGGGAGGGTAGGGGCCTTGATTGCGCTTGGCGCTGGCTTCAACCCGATTCTCACCGGACGGGAGAATATTTACGTTAATGCCGCAATGTTGGGACTAAGCAAACAGGAAACTGACTCTAAGTCTGAGGAGATTCTAGAATTCGCTGAGATCGGAGAGTTCATTGATACGCCAGTTCAGAGTTACAGTTCCGGGATGGCAGTGCGGTTGGGGTTTGCAGTCGCTGCTGTTTTATTAAACCCGGATATCTTGCTGCTGGATGAGGTTTTGGCAGTAGGAGATGTCAATTTTCAAATAAAATGTGGCCGCCGCATACGTGAACTAGCCTCTCGGGCTACTGTCATCTTTGTTTCGCATAGCATGTATTATGTTTCCTGGTTTTGTTCACGTGTCATTGTTTTAGGAGATGGTGGCATTCTTTGTGATGCCATAAATCCTGCGGAAGGAATCCAAGCCTATCTTTCTATGACAAAAATCAAAGAGAATGTCTTTGAAACTGGAGAAGCTAGTGTCAGTGATTTTCAACTTCTTTCAGACTCAGGAATATCGCTTCCGGCTGATGTAACATTGGATCATGGAGCACATATATCAATTGATCTCACGTTGATTATTTATCCATCACAATTGCACACAAAAATGATTCTAACAATATTAGATGAATCTACAAGTGGTGTTATATACTTTCAGGTCAAGGATGAGACTGATAGCGAACGTATTTTTGAGGTAGGGAAATATAAACTTAATATTTGTATGGGAGCTCTTGACTTGAATGGTGGAAAATATAGCCTTTTGATTGCTCTTTTTGACGCGGATAGCAACGCCGTAGTTCTAAGAAAAGAAGGTATATGCCCCTTTCAGATTAGCGGCGCTACCTATACAAATGCTAAGATCGTGAGAACCGCAGTCGCAAGACTGATATAATAAAAGAGTATTTCTAATCTTTCTGTTTCAGATATTCTTAGGACAAGCAATGTCACAAGATACTAACTGAAATATGGCTCGATGAATGCATTTAGCGAAGGAGCTCGTTACACTATCCTCCGCTTTTTGCTGTTCCCCAAGCTGCAACACGCTCAATAGAACAATAGATCGCCCGAGGTGCCATAAATTTATCTGAATCCTTGATCAGTAACGATTTGTGGGGTCGAGAAAATGACAATGCATTTCTTTAATTCAAAAGGAAAACTCTGTTGAAGATCTTGGTAACCGGTGGCTTGGGGACGGTGGGCTCTGGGCTCATCAGGGAACTACAGGAGCGAGTCAACCACGTGGTCTCTTGCGATATCCGGCATGCGGAAGACGAGGCCGTGCTCGAGTTCGTCCTCAGGCTCAAGCTGACCTGCCCCCGGACGATGATCCGGGTCGCGATCCTGGATGAGGCGGCAACTCCCGCGATCGCTTTTCGCGTTCACGGCTCCAACGACGAGTTGGCCGAATTCAGGGCTCGCCAGACCCGGGTCACCGTGCCCCTGGGCGTGCTGGACTTGAACGCCGGCAAGTTCGACGTCCTGATCGCGGTCCAGGATGTGGAGACGAAGCGCATCCTGGCCCGCGTACAGGGGTGTTGTCCCTTTGCCGTGGAGGGCGTGCCGGATACGTACGCCAAAGTGGTGCGCACCGTCTCGCCGTTGACTGAGACGCTGTAACGCCTCCGAGCGAAGGCAGGTTCAGGAGAACGGACATGAATACAGACATACTGAAAGACAAGAGGCTTCTGATCACCGGCGGAACGGGCTCGTTCGGCAATGCCTTGATCCGTCGCATCCTCGGCGGGAGCGTCAAGGAGATCAGAGTCCTGAGCCGCGACGAGAAGAAGCAGGACGACATGCGGAGGGCGTACCAGAGCGACAAGCTCAAGTTCTTCCTCGGCGACGTGCGCAACCTGGCGAGCCTGAACGAGGCCATGAGCGACGTCGACTACGTCTTCTCGGCCGCCGCGCTCAAGCAAGTCCCCTCGTGCGAGTTCTACCCACTGGAAGCCGTCTACACGAACGTGCTGGGCACGGACAACACGCTGACGTCCGCGATCGCGCACAATGTCCCCAACGTGGTGGTTTTGAGCACGGACAAGGCCGTGAACCCCATCAACGCCATGGGCATGACCAAGGCGGTCATGGAGAAGGTAGCCATTGCGAAATCGCGCAACGCCCTGAAGACGAAGATCTGCCTGACGCGATACGGCAACGTCATGGGTTCCCGCGGTTCCGTGATCCCGCTGTTCGTCGAGCAGATCCTGGAGGGGAAACCGATTACCGTGACGGATCCGGAGATGACGCGCTTCATGATGACGCTGGACGACGCGATCGACCTCGTGCTCTACGCCTTCGCCCACGGTAAGTCCGGGGACACGTTCGTGCAGAAAGCGCCGGCGTCGACCATCGGACAGCTGGCCCGCGTCCTGCGCAAGCTCTTCTCGTCCCGGGCGGAGATCCGCACGATCGGAACGCGCCACGGTGAGAAGAAGCACGAGACGCTGCTCAGCCGGGAAGAAATGGCGCACGCCGTGGACCTGGACGAGTACTACCGCATCCCCGCGGATACCCGCAGCCTCAACTACGGCCTCTTCTTTGAGCAGGGAGAGAAGCGCATCAACGAACTCGACGAGTATACCTCCTCGAACACGCGGCGGTTGAGCGACGAGGAGCTGAGGAAGCTGCTCCTGAGCCTGCCGATGGTGCAGGAGAAGATGAATTCTGATCGTCGGCGCACGACCTGCCCGCTCGAGGGGAGGGCATACGCATGAACGTGTTGGTCACGGGGTCGGACGGTTTCATCGGGAAGAACCTGCGCGTGGCGCTGTCGCGGCGGAAGGACTGCCGCGTGCTTTGCTGCGATGTCGGGCACGACGCGGGGAACCTGGAACGTCATGCGCGAGAGGCGGACTTTGTCTTCCACCTCGCCGGGGTGAACCGGCCAAGCGATCCGAGCGAGTTCGTTACGGGCAACGTCGAGTTGACCCGGAGATTGCTGGCTGCGCTGGAGCAGCCGCGGCGGCGCGTTCCCGTCGTCTTCAGCTCCTCCCGGCAGGCCGAGCAGGACAATCCGTACGGCCGCAGCAAGCGCGATGCCGAGAAGTTCCTCTTCGATTACGCGAGCCGGACCGGTAGTCCCGTTCGCGTATTCCGGTTTCCGAACGTCTTCGGTAAATGGTCGCGGCCGGACTACAACTCCGTCGTGAGCACCTTCTGCCACCATCTTGCGCACGGACTGCCGGTCTCGATCAGCGACCGCGCGCACGAAGTCACGTTCGTCTATATCGACGAAGTCGTCCGCTGCCTGCTGGATTGCCTGAGAGACGACCTGGAGGGGGCGACGCACGCTGACGTCGCCGAGGTTTTCACGTTGTCGCTGGGGCAGCTGCATGACATGATCGCGGGCTTCCGGTCCGCGCACGATCGGAACGAGGTCGCCGACCTCAGCCATCCCCTGACCCGTTACCTGCACGCGACGTTCCTGACGTACTGGGACCCCGCCATGCGCTGCAAGCCGGTGGATCTGAAGGTCGACGCCCGCGGGTGGCTGTTCGAGTTGGTGAAATCGCCGCACGCCGGGCAGATCTTCGTGTCCAGGACCAATCCCGGGATCGTCCGCGGCAACCATTACCACGATACGAAGGTGGAGAAGTTCTGCGTGGTGCAGGGCCGGGGCCGGATCCGGATGCGGCAGCTGCTGACCGATGAGATCGTGGACTACGAGTGCTCGGATGATCCCATCCGGGTCGTGGACATTCCGGCCGGCTGGACCCACTCGATCGAGAACAGCGGGTCGGACGACCTGATCACGCTTTTCTGGGCGAGCGAGATATTCGATCCGGCGCGTCCGGATACGTATCCAGAGCCGGTGGTAAAATGACGAGGCCCGCTCGGGGCAGAACGGGGAGTGGCAATCCGATGAAGAAGCTGAAGGTGATGAGCGTTGTGGGCACGCGGCCGGAGATCATCCGCCTGTCGTGCACGTTGCGTCTGCTGGACGAGGTCGCCTGTCACGTCGCCGTTCACACGGGACAGAACTACGACTACGAGCTGAACGGCGTGTTCTACAAGGATCTGGGGTTGCGCAAGCCGGACCATTTCCTGGAGGCGGCGGCCGAGACCGCCGCGGAGACGATCGGCCAGGTGATCGCACGCGTGGACAAGTTGCTGCAGCAGGAGCAGCCGGAGGCGCTGCTCGTTCTTGGCGACACCAACAGCTGCCTGTCCGTCATCCCGGCCAAGCGCCGCAAGATCCCCGTCTTCCACATGGAGGCGGGCAACCGCTGCTTCGACATGCGCGTGCCGGAGGAGATCAACCGCCGGATCGTGGACCACGTGGCGGACATCAACCTCTGCTACAGCGAGCACAGTCGTCGGTACTTGCTGGCCGAGGGCTTGCCCGGCGATCGCGTCATCAAGACGGGTTCCCCGATGCGGGAGGTCCTCGACGCGCACAAGGAATCCATTGAGCGCTCCGACGTACACGCGCGGCTCGGGCTCGAGGCAGGCCGTTACTTCACCGTCAGCCTGCATCGCGAAGAGAACGTGGACGAGCCTCAGCGGCTGGCCTCGCTGGTCGATACGCTGAACGCCCTGGCGGATGAGCATGGTTATCCGATCGTGTTCTCGTTGCACCCGCGGACGAAGAAGAGGCTTCAGGAAGAGGGACTGCGGCTGCACAAGCTGATCCGTGCCATGCCGGCACTCGGCTTCTTCGACTACGTCGCGCTGGAGAAGAAGTCGTTCTGCACCTTGTCCGACAGCGGGACGATCACGGAGGAATCCGCGCTCCTGGGATTCCCCGCGGTCACGGTCCGGGAAGCCATCGAGCGGCCCGAGGGCATGGACGAGGGAGTGGTCGTGATGACCGGGCTGGATCGGGATCGCATCCTTCAGGCGGTCGAGCTGACGCGCCGCCAGTACGAGACGATCGGGCCAAGCCTGGTCCCCGAGGATTACCGGGCGCCGCGAGTGTCGTGGAAGGTGGCCAAGATCATCCTGAGCTACACCAACTACGTCAACCGGCGGGTGTGGTACAGGGGCCCCGAGCCGCATTCGCGGCGGCGGCAGACAGGGACAGTCAGGCGCTCATGACGCTGACGACCAAGGTGAAGCGGGTGGACATCTCGAAGTCTGTAAGAGATCTTCACCACAGGAACTCCTACAGCCTTGAGAATGGTATGCCGTTGACAGCCGAATGGATGCGGCGGGTGATATAGCCCATGTGTGTAAGCGATCGGACTTTATGTTGATCCAGTCACTCCTAACACTTCGCCGAAGGATCGTCGAGGCCTTGGAGAAGCGTGGGTTCGTCGGTGCGAGGATGCGGCAACTCACTGCCGCACTGTTCGGTTCGCCGGAGACCTTCCTTCGCTACTACAGCAGGGAAGACTGGAGAGAACGCCGAGTTCCTTTCAGCGAATGGGTCTGCGTCCGCTGGTCCTATCTGGTCGATCGGTTGTTCCGCCGTGTCCCAGCGAAGTTGGGCGACTCCTACCTGACGCATATTCCCGTGCTGATTGGCATCAGCCGGGCTGTGAAGATAAGAAAGGTGTTGGAGCTTGGATGTGGGCCCTACAGTACGCTCATATTCTTGGACCAAGACGTGTTTCCCGCATTGGAGCAATTGGACAGCATCGAGAACTGTGGAGACTGGGCGGCTAAAGTCCTACAAATGAGCAAACATGACCGGCGGTTGAGCATGCGTTTGGTGGATGGGCCCATTGCAGACCGGCTCGGTGATGTGGATCTGGGGGAGTACGATCTAGTCTTCGTTGATGATGCGTTGAGCCGGGAAGAGCGCTGTCGGACGATTGCTGCGGTGGGCCGCCGCAGCATTGTGGTGATCCACGACTACGATATCCGGGTCTATCGAAGAGCGGCCCGCTGTTTCAGGCGCCGATATCGTTACACGGCTTTGTATCCCAATACCGGAGTTGCGTGGAACGGCAACGGCTTCTGTCCCAACGGTGTCAAGAGGATGAACAGCCTGGTCTCGGAAGCGAGAAGAGCTGGTTGTGTTCCGGCGGAGCCAAAAGCCGCCGTGGCGTTCTATAAACATCTCGTCAGCGCGCGCGATATCGAATCGGACGCAACCTAGAGGAGCGCCCCGTCTTGTCGTCCCGAGTATATCACATCGTTCAGCCGTACTTCTTCGCGCCTCACCATCTTCACCGTCGGAAAGTGGTGGCGCTACGCGGGGCGGGATTGGACGCCTGGATCCTGGCCTTGGTGCCGGAGTCGCTGTACCGCCAACACGAGCGGCGGTATCAGGAGGTTCTGGCGGCCGGCTACACGAAGATCCTGCGAGTTGCGGAAGGTGGATCGGCGAAGAGCATCCTGAGGAGTTTCCTGCTCAAGCAGGTGCTGGCCGGGTCGAAGGTCCTGGTGCACGTCCTTCGGGAGGACCCTTCTGCTGTCATCGCGTTGCGGCGGTGTCCGCTGATCGGCCACCGGATTCGGTTTGTGCTGGAGTACGAGGGCGACAACCCCGCCGAGCTGGTCTACGAGGGTGCCTATGTCGAGGCTCCGCGTCCTCCCGAAGCTCCTCCGCCTTCTTTGCGTGACGTCTACGAACGGTTGCTGAGCGAGCAGGTCGAGCACGTCAAGGAGGCCGACGGCATGGTTCTGATGACCAACGAAATGCGGGCGTTGTGGAATGTCCGCCTCGGATACCCCGTTCGCTCCTGTATTCTGTCGACGTTGGCGGATAGCGCGAGGATTCACTACTCCGATGGTGAAAGAACGCATGTCAGGCAGGTGCTGGGTATCGAGAATAGGACGGTATTCGTCTACACCGGTAACGTGTTCTGCAAGTGGCAACGTCTTGAGGCCATGTGTGAGTTTGTCTCAAGGCTTGCGGGAGAGGTCCCGGCGATCTGGTTTCTCGCACTTGTGCGGGAAGATGATATCGAAACGGCGCAGGAAGCGGTGATACGGCATGGTTTGGCACAGCGCTCCACAGTCATACATGTGGACGAGTCCGACGTGTACAAGTACCTGTCAGCGTCGGATGTGGCCCTTTTTCTTCGGCACGATCATCTCATGAATCGGGTCGTCACATCGGCCAAACTGGGCGAGTTCCTTGCGTCGGGATTGCCGGTGATAACAACCGGGGCGAACACGGAGATGTTGAATCAGTTCATCCGAGAAACCGGATCCGGCGCATTTATCCCGGACTCGCTCGAAGTCGATGCGGTGTTCCTCGCGGCTCTGCGTGACCTCTTGGCCCGCAGTGCAGTGCCTGGATGGCGGGCGGCGCTTGGCGAGAAGACGGCGGAACGGTTTTCGGGCGCGAATGATCAGATACACGATTATGTCGCCTTCATCAAAGAAACCTTTACGATGCCCCGTGGATGTTGGCAGGCTGCGCATTCTGCCCGGGCTGACAGCCGGACAAGCGAGTCGGCGAAGAACTCTGTGGCGGTCTCTTTCCTTGGCGATCTTTCCGTGCCCCCGGACGGTGTTGCCGATGGCCTCTTGGGGTCGCTTCAAAGCGTGCTCGGACGAGACATTCTCATTCTGGCCAATATCGAATGCTGTATTTCCGACCGGGGTGAGCCTGTGGCCCCGAAGTACGCCTGTCTGCGAAGCGGTCCGGACGCTATTGAGGGTCTGCGTGGGATTCAGGGCGCGGTCCTGGGGAACAATCACATCAGTGATTACGGCGACGAGGCGACAATGGACACCCTCGCGCATCTACAGAGACTGGGTGTCAAGACGCAGGGCTACGGGAGGAATCTGAAAGAAGCGTTGGAACCTCTGATTCTCGACAGCAACGGGGTCAAGGTCGGCATTCTCAGCTTCGTATGCCCCACCACGAACGGCTGGAACACGGCGACACCCGTTACACCCGGCGTGGCGCCGTTGAGCATGCCGCTGATTTGGGAAGCGATTCAGGCTCTGAAGTCGAAGGTGAATGCCGTGTTCGTGTATCTCCATTGGGGTGTGGAGCGCTGCCACTATCCGGTGCCGGGTCAGATACGCGCGGCGCGCCGCATTATCGAGTGGGGCGCAAATGCGGTCATTGGCACGCACTCTCACATCATCCAGCCCTATGAGCGGTATGGCCGCGGATACATCTTCTATGGCCTGGGCAATGCCGTCTTTGGCGACGTGGAATACCGTCACTGGGATCAGGAGGGACGGGTGACCACAGGCGTGCTCAGACAGCGTCCGGAGAACCTCGAATCGCTGATCCCCGTGTTCAATGTTACGTCAGACCCGTTGAATCCAGTCCGGCTGGAGCGCGTGATGGCGGCGCGATATGAGAAAGAACAACTGATCCCTATACTGATCGGAGACCTGTCATTCGATCTCGATGATCTGAACTGGCGACATCGCCTCTACTGCCGGGTTCGAAAGGATGCGCTCCAAGGGCAGGGGGATATCGGATACCGGTTGGTCCACAACGGGAGTCACTACCAGTGTGACTACTTGGAAGAGCCCATCGACCGCGACCGCATGTGGCGCGTGTACGATCGGACCGACCGGGCTCTGCGGGGCTATCCGGAGCGGCTGCTCAAGAAGATGCTGAACGCAACACCGTTCCGATGTTGGAGCGCTTCGCGTCCGTCAAGGATGACCACTCGGGCCATAGCAATCATGGACACCTTCGCACGATGCGCATCTGACCGCGTCCGTGCAATAGCCGTGCGCGGTGAATACTTGGGGATACGCCTCAAGCGGGGTCACTTGGCGAAGCACCGCTTGGGGCAATGGTTGATTGATCTGCTTCTGTTCCCGTCGGACGTTCGTAAAACCCGAAACGGCTATCGCGGTATCTTCGGCCGACCGCCGCACTTGCTGAGAGACTGCAGGACATTCAACGAGAAGATCCAACGTGCCAAGCTGTTTCGCCGCTGTCGCCGATATGTCCGATGGGCAGATAAGCTGGCCGTACGCGATTACGTGGCACAACGCGTCGGTTCAGGCGTCCTGAATGAGTTGCTCTGGGATGGAACCGACCTACGCGAAGCGCGGTGGGGGCATCTGCCGAATCAGTTTGTAATCAAGGCGAACCATAACTCGGGGGGCAGCATAATCGTCAAAGATGCAGTGTCGTTCGACTGGAATGAGGCATACGCCAAGAGCCGTGGTTGGCTGAATCAGGACTACTCTCTTCAGCATGCAGAGTGGCAGTATCGATGGATTGAACCAAGGCTTCTGATCGAAGCCTTCATCGCGGGGCTCGATGGAGACATACCGTTGGACTTCAAATTCTTCTGTTTCAGCGGGCGGGTCGAATTGGTTCAAGTGGACGTGGATCGCTTCACGAACCACACTCGTGCGCTTTTGGATCGCGACTTCAACCGCCTGCCGATTGGGTTGCTCTATCCCAGGTATGAAGGGGCCCTGGAGAAACCCGAATGCTTCTCGGAAATGCTGAAGATAGCCGAAACGCTTTCCGTGGAAGAACCCTTCCTGCGAGTGGATCTATATGATGCGGGGCGCCCTGTTTTCGGAGAGTTGACCCTTCATCCCGGTGCGGGAATTGAGCCTTTTGATCCCCCGAAGTGGGACGAGTGCTTGGGGACGCACTGGAAATGAGTTGGGCGAAATCCATGTTTGCGAAGCTATGCCTGTCTGCCATACTCGAACCTCCTGCCCGCTTTGCGCGCCGAATTTGGCACCGTTCGTATTCGTGACTTGTGGGCGAATCCTGCGAATGGACATCCCGGTGACCGGTAGACCGATTTCTACGCACGGTATGTGTTCCAGCATCTGCGGTCCGCATTCCTTGCCCGCGAAACCGGTGGATTTTGTCAGAAGAGACCGGGGAGATTGCCGTTGGGCCAGTCTCCAGCCAGTCTGACGATGCGATGGCTGCCAAGGCAGCGTGCGAACGGCTTCTTGATGATAGCAGGCCGATTGAGCCATGTCAGTGCGCAGGAATTCAAGTGCGTCCGAATTGACCTTTACCTTCACCGCGGGAGGGTCTTTGTTGGCGAGATGATGTTCTGGCCGAGGGCAGGCTTCTACAAGGGTGAGGGACAAAAGAAGCTCGGACAGCTTCTTGACTTCGACCGCAGTACCTGCAAGCCCTTCCTTTTGGCCGAGCTGGAAAGAGCAAACAGCCGTTTCAGCCTTTTTCAGTTACGAGAATGATACCATTCCATCCCCCGGCAATTGCATGACGTGAGTGCTCTGATGCAAACAGAGAGGAGTGTTAGGCAGCTTATGAACATGGAACCATCGCTTATTTGCAGATGCGTGGAGAAGATACGTGAAATGAAATCGCGGTTGTCCCACAGGGGTGGAACAGCAGTAGAATCGCTTGCCGACTTGCCGACGGCGAACTGCAGCGTGGTAGGACTGGGTTCTTTTGATGTCTCATGGCTGGCGGATACATTTAGCCAGCAGCGTATCCATGCTGAATGGGCTGAAGATGCACAGCGTATTACCGCCTTGAACATGCCTGAGATGACCGGCGGTGTCAATCCAGGCGATCGTCGCGCGCTCTACTATTTGGTCCGCGTTATCAAGCCGCTCACCCTTCTGGAGATCGGCACGTACATAGGTAGTTCAACCGTTGCACTGGCTTTTGCGGCAGCTCGGAACCAGGCGGAAGGTATAGACACTCGCATCGTGACCGTAGATATCTGCGATGTCAATGATGAGCGAACATGCCCCTGGCTCGAAGCGGGTTCTCCAGCTTCCCCCCGATCTATGGTGGAATCGGTGGGACTCAGTTACCTCACCAGGTTCGAGGTAAATACGTCTATCGAAAAGCTTTCTGAACGTGGGGATAGCTTCGAGATGATTTTCCTGGATGGCGATCACAGCGCGGAAGCTGTCTATCGCGAAATTCCTCTGGCACTGAACCGGCTTCCTGCAACAGGCAGTGGTATCATTGTTCTGCATGACTTCTTTCCGGATGTGAAACCTCTCTGGACAGGGCAGGATCCTTTACCTGGTCCCTACTTGGCTGTGAAACGATACCAGCGGGAAGGAGCGGGCTTCCATGCAGTGCCTTTGGCAACTTTGCCATGGCCCACCAAACTGGGTAGCTGCGTCACCAGTCTTGCAGTCCTGTCGAAATGAACGATGGATGAGATAGAAATGCGCAGGGCTGGAAGAAGAAATCAGACCCGGTGAATCTTTTAATGTAGAGATAATCTTGAATGCGTTGAGATTGCGGGGCTCTGCCTCCAATAATCATCGAGTTGTCTTTGCTGTAACCTCACAGGGCAACGATATCTATACCGCGATGACGCGGATTGTTGTTGCCTCGCTGCGGTTGACCAATCCTCGAATCACTCTGGTGGTCGCATGTGATCCGGATACTAACTGGGCCATTAGGCAAGCGCGTGATCCACTGATTGACGAGGTCGACGAGTGGATCACTGTCGATACACCTCCAGGTGATGCCCACTTCCGTAATCGCTTCGTAAAGACGAGCCTGCGAGCTGTCATTGATGGCCCGTTCCTCTTTCTTGACAGCGACGTCTTGGTACGCGGTGATTTGAGCGAACTCTTTGCAGCTGATACGGACATTGCAGGCGCCCGCAACCATTCACGAATGCCTTTAGCAGAACAAGTTTGGGATCAGGATGTGGCCGCCATCGAGGCAATGGGCTGGCAGACAGACAACAAAGTCTATGTCAACGGAGGGGTGCTGTTCTTGAACAACACACCAAGTGCCTATCGATTTTCGACGGATTGGCATCAGCGCTGGCTCGAATCCAGTGACAAGCTTGCCCGCCATCGTGATCAGCCCGCTCTGAATACCGCCTTACAGCATACTCAGCCAAGATTGATGGTACTGCCGGATCGTTTCAATGCGCAATTCAGGGTGACTCCATCAGTTGCGCATAATGCCGTGATATGGCACTATTATTCATCGTCAGAAAATGTGGCCCACACACCTTTCGAACTGCTGACAGCTGAACTGGTGCGTGGGGCAAAGCTTGATTATGGAAGAATTGCAGCGATGATCGAAAAGCAACATCCTTGGCGCTGTGATTCCAGGATAGATGATTGGGCTGCAGCTGGCATTATTAGGCGCGGACAATTCGACGGCTGGGAATCTGCCTGGCTGCTCAGGGAGATGAGAGGTTATCTTCCACATCGACTTCGTGTTGAATGGAATCGGTTGAGGAGAGCCTTTGGCATGAGCTCAAGGCGGCGACACGACTGAATATGAGCGAACGTTAACAGCTCAATGGCGGTTAGTATGAGATTTGTCAATGCTTCAACTACTATGGTACTAGATATGTGTCTGAGCAAGGGAGAGATTCTCGCCAAGACTGTCGAGTTTTCGGAGGGCAAGGGCTGGCGGCCCACCATGATGTTTACGGTGGATAGAGCGCTGGCCCCCGTGCGTCCGGAGTCTTCTCTCCACAAAGGCACGCGTAGCAGAGGAGATTGGGAGGAGGGCAAGGGATTCTGGTTCTATCTGGTCGACAGGGACCGGATTGAACACTTCATGAGCTGGCATTAAACTGGCTCGGCAGATGAACTTGCCACGGCCTTCCAGGCCGCCAAGGATGCTGACCTGGTTCCTGAGGGGAGAGGCTCTGCGTGGTTGCCGATGGGGCGGCCTGGATCTGGAATCACATCGCGCAAGTCTTTCCCAAAGCCAAACAAGTTTTGCATAGGTCCACAGTTTTTTGGAAACTTGCCGAGTTAGATTATGCCACTTTATCGAGTGTCCAAGGGTACTCTAGGCCAGACCAGTTTTGCTCATCTTCTACAGTATTTGTAAAAAGATTGTATAATATTAGATAGTTACACATGACAATATCATCCTTGGCACTACAAATCGACGATCTGTTCATCGGGAAATTACCCGGCAATCTCACGCATGGTCGGGGGCACGGCAACACCGACAGCCTGGAACACCTTGCCGCAGGTTCCCTTGGACTGGGTGCGGATGGCAAGCCGCTTGCCGTCTTCATCGAGGGTAACCTCCTGAAAGGATTTGAGGTCCTGCTTGATATCCGACCACTCGAAGCTGTTGCCGGCAGCTTCGAGGCGCCGGTAGAGCTCCTTCTTGAGGACAAGGGCGAGAAAGCTGCAGAACACATGGCCGCGGATGGTCTCGTCGCATTTGTGAAAGATCGGCCGGGTCTCAAGAGGCGACTTGGTGTCCCGGAAGAGGTGCTCCACCTGCCAGAGCTCCTTGTACTTCAGGGCCACTTCATCGGCCTTGAGCCTGGTGTTGGTGGTGAGCAGCCATTTGCCGTCAAAACGGGCATCCAGTTTGACTTTTTCCTGGTCGATGGCGAAAGCGCCCTTTTCGCCTTTGAGATAGCGCCGGAAACCGCGGTTTCTGACAAGAGAGGTGGCCCCCTTCTTGAGTTGCTCTTCGAGGGAAGCCAGGATGGCCTCGCGGTCAGCCTGGTCCTTCCTCGCCTCTTTGGGATTGAGGCACACGATATAGCGTCTGCCGTTAACGGTAACCTCCTTGACCCGCAGGGGGGAAGGGTCTTTGGAGGACTTCCCTTCCGGGCGAACCTCCCGGAATTCCCGGGTGTCGGCGAGCACCTGCTCGCGCACTTCCTTGACCTTGCGCATCCTGACTCCCAGGATGTAGGGGAGCCCGGTTTCAGAATTATCGAGGGTTTTCAGGGTCTCGTTGCTGATCATTCCCCGGTCGGCCACAAGACAGAAGCGGGCGACCTGAAACCGCTTGCGAATCCTCTGTGCCACTGGAAGGAGCGTCTTCACATCCGTGGTGTTACCCGGCCACATCTCGCAACAAATGGGCCTGCCGTGAGTATCGAGGACCGCAGCCACCACCATTTGATCGAGATCCGGCCGGTGGTCCTTGCTGTAGCCTCTCTCCCCCAGGGTCTCTCCCCCTTCCCCCTCAGAGTAAAGCGAGGTGGTATCGAAGAAGACCAGAGCCAGCCCCTGGAAAAGATGCCTTTGGCCATGGAAGAGGTGCTCTTCGACAACGTCCTTGGTGCAGCGGGGCGAAAAGGAGGTGGCATCGGTTTGATCGACCACCTCTTCCCCCAGGAACGCCATGGCCCGATAGAGCTGATGGAGCGACAGGCCCTCTGTACCCCGGATAACGTAGTCCCTGCGCCACTTCTCGCAGCACCTGTCCGAACCGCTGAACATGAGCCGGTGCAGCGCGGTGAGGAAAATGGCCCGTTCCACATCAAAACCGAACAACCGCTCTTTCAGCAGTTCCTTGAGGACCCTGCCTATGCCCAACTCTTCCCAAAGACGCTCGAAAACCAAAGCCGGGCCGATCTTCCTGGCCTCTCCCAGCAGGTCGCTCTTCCCGGAGAGAACCAGCAGGGCCTGTTCGGAGAAACGAGACAGGGAGCGCACCAGGCTTTCGATATCGCCTTTGGCATTCAGCCGATCCAGCCTGCCCAGAGTCGAGATGACCCGCTGCACCACCTTGGTGCCTTCCCGCCGGTTTTCCACAACCGGGAGGTACTGGTATGGACCTGACTTCTTGGCACCTACGAACATGGGAGGCTCCACTACGTTAGTGAGCCCCCACAATATTTTTCAATATTTTTTCGTTGTGAGAACACAACCTAAATTTCATGCGAGTCTACAGACGCTAAAAGGCCATTTTTGGCAAAACACTGTAGAAGAAAAGTTGCACAAATGAAACAAACAGAAACAGTTATCGCAATGCCAATTGGTCCGAACGCAGAATATGCTAATATATGCGATACAATTGAAAGCATATATCACTTTATCACCTCATCAAACGTTATTATTTTGATCGATGATTCATGGAAAAAAACTGGTCTTTGTGTTAAAGAACGCTTTCCAGATATCATCATTCTACCTACCCCCTGGAATTATGGGCCAGATGCAGGCCTTTATCTTACTCTTTCCATAGGATATACATTTGCTTTGGAGAACTACAACTTCGATGCACTTTTGAAAATAGATGATGACACTCTGATTATTGGGCACAACCCTGAAATAGATGCAATTGAGTATTTTAAAGAACATCCAGATTGTGAAATTATTGGTTCCTTCAGAACAGACTGCAACGGTGACCCAAGGGATTTTTCTTGCCCAAGCAATCAGATTGCCAAGGAGATGGGTTTTAGAAGCTTGTTGAAAAGTCCACTCAAGCGGTTAAAGGGCTGGTTTTTCCTTCGCAAAATATATGATCAAAGCATACACAATGGATATGAAGCCGGAGAACACTGCCTGGGAGGTGCCTATTTTATCAGTAGGAGTTGCATAGAAAGGCTGTACGAGAACAATCTGTTATCGCACCAGGAAATATCCTGGAGCAGACTTCAGGAAGACCATATTTTTAGTCTTCTGGCTCATTCAGTGGGGTTTAAAAACGGTGATTTTGCCACTAATTCACTGCCTATTGGTATCCGCTGGCGTGGGTTACCTTGCTCACCTGAAGAACTTGTCAGAAGGAAGAAGAAGATCACACACTCAACGCGGTTCTTTAGCAATATGTCTGAACAAGAAATCAGACAGTATTTCAAGGAACAAAGGGAAAAGGATAAAGCCTTATTGTGAAATCCAGTTCTCTTGTTGTAATAGTTCAGATGTTGTTTCGGATATAATATATAGTTGAATACAAAAGTTTAGGGCGTTGACATATATAATAAGTATTTTTCTGATGACATATAAATGCTGATGTATAAATGAATATGAAGAAAGCATACTGCACAATAATATCAAGCGATTATCTTTGTTATGCTCTAGCATTGAATTCATCACTTTTGAAATTCGACCCGAGCGTGGAATTCAATATCTTAGTTGCTGATAACGATGTCGATTCGCTATTGATATCTCGCTATTACGATAATGTAAAGATATTCAATGCAAAACAACTCTGTTCTGATGGCTCTGCAAAGAGATTGTATGATCAATATGCAGGTTCCTCGCTGGACTGCTTTCGCTGGTCCATGAAACCTGTGTATATAAATCACTTGCTCACCCAAGGGTATGAACAGGTATTCTTCCTCGATCCAGATCTTTTGTTCTTCTCAGCCTTTGATTTCCTCAGCGATGATCTTGCCGGACATGGCGTTCTGCTTACACCGCACTGGAGAGCATCTAATCCAAGCATTGACTCAGACAACTTTCTGATCCTTCAGACAAGTGGATTGTTTAATGCGGGATTTATTGGCGTCTCAAAAGCAGGAATGACGGCCATGGAGTGGTGGGCCAATGCCTGTGCATACCGCTGCGAAAAGAAGCCCGATAAGGGATTTTTTGTTGATCAGGGTTACCTGGATCTTATGCCTGTCTACTTTAATAATATCAAGATTGAAAGGCATCGGGGCTGTAATGTTGCAAATTGGAACCAGGTTGAGTGCAAACGAGTTGCTGCGACAGATGGAGTAGTGAGAATCAATGGGGTCTGGGATATTGTCTTCATCCATTTTACAGAGAGCACGATACGCGGAATCCAGTCTGGACAGGATGCTCTGCTTCGACCCTATTTGAAGCAATATCTGAACACCCTGGAGAGATTTCGAAACGAAGTAAGGTCCTGGTCTGCCAAGCTTGGCAGCCATGTGGTACCAGAACTGACAACATTGGAATCGTCAGATAGGCAACCAGTTGCCACGGAGGGCTCCTTTCCTAAATTCTCTGTAGCATCTCTTGACAAATTCCAGATGCGCAACTCTATTCTGGATGCCTTAAGAGCTGTTAAGATTAATTTTGAAGGCACACTCCTCGATGTAGGGTGCGGACAAATGCCCTACAAGTCTCTGTTGACCTCCCCCCCCAGCAAAGTGAGCCGATACATCGGGCTTGATCTGGAAAATAATCCCATATATGAAAACCGGCCTGACATAACCTGGAAGGGCAATACAATCCCACTGGATGACGGCTCCATTGATTGCGCAATCTGCACAGAGGTCCTGGAGCACTTGCCTGATCCTGAAGCCGTGCTGTCTGAAATCCACCGAGTATTAAAACCTGACGGGCTGGTGTTTATCTCTGTGCCATTCCTTTGGCCCCTCCACGATGTGCCCTACGATGAATACCGTTACACACCTTTTTCCCTCCGCCGGCACCTCACTGCCAGCGGGTTTGGAGACATTGAACTCGTGCCTGAGGGTGGGTGGGATGCGGCTCTGGCACAGATGCTTGGCTTGTGGGTTCGGCGGCGGCCAATGAAACGCTGGCCAAGGGCTGCATTGTCATATCTATTCATGCCGCTGATAGGCTGGCTCATACGCAAAGACAGAAACAAGGTGACGGACTTTAGGGAAAGTGCAATGATAACTGGCCTTACCGGTACCGCAAGAAAACGGGGCAGGGAATCGTGACGTGTCCATTGGCTGTCATATCTCCGAGGCTCGGTGTGAGATCCGAAAGCTTTATATACCGCCATATGGCGGATTTGCTGCCGGGTATGACTGTTGTTGTCGTCAGCGACGAGGCGCCTGAATCCGTTGGCCATTCTCATCGGTTTCCGTTCTTTTCACTCAACAAAACGCACAAAGGGTGGCGTTGGGTTGTTCGAGGAGGTTTATATTTTTTTGGCCTGACAAGGCTGAGTCCGGCCCAGGCCACTGTGGAACGGTTTCTTAGGCGACATGGCGTTCGGGTCATTCTGAGCCAGTATCTTGACCAATCCCTCAAATGGCTCGCCGTGGCGCGCAACCTTGGTGCAAGGTTTTTCGCACATGCCCATGGCTACGACGTTTCGAAAGCTTTGCGTAACCCAAAAATGTGCCGGGAGTATTTGCGCCTGAACGCCGCGGACGGGATTATTACTATGAGCGAGTCAAGTCGTTGGCGCCTGGTGGATTTGGGGCTCAACAGCAATAGAATTCACGTTATCCCATACGGAGTGGACATAGCGGACCCGCCCTCTCTGACAGAAAGAGGCGAATCAGTTCGATGTTTAGCAGTGGGGAGGATGGTGCGAAAGAAGGGACCATTGTTAACGTTAGGTGCCTTTCGCCGGGCGCTCATAAATTGCTCGCGATTGCGGCTGGATTTTGTGGGCGACGGTGAGCTCTACGAAGACGCCAGGAAATATATTTGTGATCACGGGCTGGCTGAACGGGTCAAACTGCATGGGGGCCAACCGCACCATGTCGTGCAGGATTTGATGAAACAGGCGGATGTTTTCCTGCAGCACAGTATGATTGACCCCGAGACCGGTGATGAGGAAGGACTCCCGGTTGCAATCCTCGAAGCGATGGCTGCTGGATTGCCGGTATTGTCAACGCGGCATGCCGGTATCCCCGAGGCGGTAGTGGAACATCAAACCGGCTACCTGGTAGATGAGGGCGATTCCGATGGGATGGTTCGCCTCCTGGTGAAGTTGGGCGAAGATGCGGAATTGCGGCGCCGACTTGGTCGTGCTGGATGGGAACGGGCACAACAGCGTTTTTCCTGGCATCACGAGCGCAAGGCGCTTCTGAAATTGCTCGGACTGAATGATCCTGCTGAGATAACTACTCGGTCCGTCGTACCGTGATCCCATGCCGCTGCATTCCCGAGTATTGACAAATGGACGCCTTCTTGGGACATGAAGCAAGGCATCCTGGACCTTCCGCAACGGCCTCCAGGGTTCAACTTTTTTGGATAGCATTCATATGAACACAGCCGTTTCGAAGACACAGAAACCCTTGGTCAGCGTAGTCATTCCGACGTACAACCGAGCCCATCTCGTCATACGCGCGATTAACAGCGTCCTGAGGCAGACTTGGCAGGACCTGGAGTGCCTCGTCGTCGATGACGGCTCAACCGATGCAACGCAGGCAGTGGTGCAGGAGATCGGTGACGCTCGGCTGCGCTATTTGAAAAATGAAACCAATGTGGGTGCACCCGCCAGCCGCAACCGGGGCCTTCAGAAGGCACGAGGCCGGTATGTCGCGCTGCTTGACGATGACGATGAATGGCTACCGGAAAAACTTGAAAAGCAGCTCCGCCTTTTTGCTTCAGTCCCAGAGCGGGTGGGCCTGGTTTACAGCGGCTATTATTATGTATCCGGTGAGACCGGAGAGAACACTTCCACGTTTCAGCCTGTCTACAAAGGTGCTGTCTACCCAGAACTGCTGAAGGACTGTATCCTGGGCAGCCCGACGCCACTCGCGAAAAGAGAGTGCTTTACAAAGGCGGGTGGCTTTGATGAGAGCCTACCGAGCTGCCAGGATTGGGACATGTGGCTGCGTATTGCGAAGGTTTGCGACTTTGAATTCATCAGTGAGCCGCTGGCTCGGCACTATGTACATGGCCGGCAGATCACAACCGACCTTGACGCCAAAATAGATGCCCGCACTCGAATTCTGCGAAAGCATGCGACCGATATTGGCAGGTACCCGCGCGTCCACTATGCACATCTCAAACGGCTTGCTATCCTATATTTTCTCAAAGGTGAGAACTCCCGTGGGCAACGACTCCTACTGCAGGGTGTTCGGACCTGCCCGCTGCAGGTTACCGGCTACCTACACCTGTTGCTGTCCATAGTGCCGCCAGTGCACCGCAGGGTCCTGCTGCGGACTAATGTCGTCACGGTTGGCGACATCATCTTCTATTAATAACCTGGGGCCAGACGGTGGCACACGAACCCGCAGTTTCCGTAATAATTCCCCTTTACAATCAGGCTCAATATTTACCAGAGACCCTGATGAGCATCCAGCAGCAGACCTGTTCTGACTGGGAGTGCATTATCATCAACGATGGGTCAACTGACGGTGGCCCGGATGTCGCTGTGTCCTTTACCAGGAAAGATAGCCGGATGCGGCTTATCGACCAGCCGAATCGAGGACTTGCGGCTGCTCGTAACCGCGGACTTGACGAGGTACACGGCCGCTTCATACAGTTTCTTGACGCCGATGATGCTATCGAACCCGAGAAATTCCAGCTGCAGTTGCAGCTGCTATCCAGGACCCCCAAACCAGGGCTCTCCTATACCGATTATTACGCTGCCCCCGAGGATGATCTGCAGCAGCGCCACCCGTTCTATCTATCGCCGCGCTTTGTTTCTCCGAATCCACTCCACGATCTGATTTTGCATTGGGAAACGCATATGAGCATTCCCATACACTGCTTTCTGTTCGATGCTGTCTTTTTCCGGAAGCTCCGGCTACGCTTCAGCGAGCTGCTCCCCAACCATGAAGACTGGGACTGCTGGATGAATGTTTTTAGGCACAGCCCCATCGTACACTACCTTGATAGGCCGTTGGCTGTGTACCGGATTCACCCCTACTCGATGGCCCGTGACAAGCGCCTGATGACTGATGGATTTCTTCAGGCTCTTGCGCTGCAGCGAGGGCAATTTGCTTCAGGCAGTGTCGAATTCCGGCTGCTGGGCCGTAAGATGCTCCTGGTGCGCTTCGGCTACTATGGGCACAGGGTCCTGAGAGTTTTCCGCAGGCGGGTGGGCTGACATGAACGAGACTCTGGCGATCATTATTCTCAATTATTTCGGCCACGAGGATACCCTGGCGTGTGTGGCATCGGTCCGGTGCTGCGTGGAAGAGGTCGTTTTGTTCATTGTCGACAATTCCAGCGATATAGAAGAAGAAACCCGGCTTCGAGAGCTGTTTGAAGGCACGCCTGATGTGCGCCTGCTGTTTCCCGGCAGCAATCTGGGCTTTTCCGCAGGCGTAAACTGGGGGCTGAGCCGAGCGATGAGCGAAGGGTACAACCGCTTCTTGCTGCTCAACAACGATGCGGTTCTGCTCGATGGGGCTGGCGCCATTTTGCAGGCGGCAAGCGCCGAGCACCGGGGGGCGCTCTTGGCGCCCACTATCCGCTGGGCTGGGCAGGTCTGTGCAGGCAATTACTACCATCGATACTTCGGGCTCATAAACAGGAAGCGGCCCAGATTCCATTCGGGCTGGGTCTTTTATCTGACGGGATGCGGGCTTTTGTTTGACAGAGTCTTTCTTGAGCAAAACGGACCGTTCAACGAAGCCTTTTTCATGTACGGTGAAGATGTCGAGTTCTGCTCTCGGGCTTACGGCAATGGCTTACCAGTGATGTGTTTGCCGGATGTTATTATTGATCATGCCGGCAGCGGTTCAGCTCGCATGGCGTCGTTCTTCTATGAATATCATGTGGTCAGGTCTCACTACCTGCTGACCTTTATTCTGTTGCCCCATCCGCTACAGCGCTTGGTTTCCCTTGCCGGAAAGTTTCTTTGCCTGATGCTGCGAGCCCTTGTTCGCTGTCTACGCTTTAAGACCGCAGCCCCGCTAAAGGCACTGTGTCTGGCACCCATCAAGCTGCCTGTCAGGCCTCCATAATGTCCACTCAAACACCCATGCCGAAAGAATCCATCCGATGTTGTTATCTTAAGAGGTAAGCATTCGCTGGCTATTGGAGATCTTGTGCGCTTTTTTGAGACATACAGTGCATTGTCTGGTGACCGGGCACAGCGCAATGACCACGATATCGATGAGCTTGGGGCTGGTCTTCAACAAGATCCTTGGATCGGACAGAGACGAAAAATGCTCGACGATCGAAGTGGCCATAGTCGTTTCCATACGGTACCCTCCTTGGCTCGGACGCAGTTCAACAAGGTACCTTCGCACACTTCGACCCCAATTGCCAGCACTATTACATACAATCGCCCTGTGGTTTTAATGATACTGTTTTACAGCAAGCCAGTTTCGAGGGTAAGATGACAAGAAGGGTCTTTGTTGAATGAACCAGTTATAGCCAGGAACCTCATCCTCTCGAAGGGATTCTGACGGGAGACAATGAAGAACACCGTCTCAGCCGAGATGTCGCGTGGTGGAAGAACGTATTGCCTAGGTGCAGGAAATGAGTTCTGCATTCTCAAGCTGCTGCCCGGCACGTTTGATGATTCTGTGCCAACCCTCGCAATCCTGCTGCTGGTGAATTCTTCCACGGGAATAGGGTGTTTTGCGTGCCCCTGAGAACTGTGAGCATTACTTTCGCGGAGACTTGAAGAGGTGCATAGCGGGCGTTGACCGCACGGAGTCGGTGTCCTAAACGAAGTCGGTCTTGGGTTGTTGATGATGACCATGTTGCCTCCTGTAGAAAGTGCAAGGTGTTCAGATAAGAGAGTGAATCACGGCACTGATATCCTCAGCCCTATGGCAACGGGCAATGGCGCTCATGTGCTTCACAAGGGCATCGAGGCTCGTCTTGCGGGTTATCGGGTGGTTGACTATTCTCCATGGCTGACGCTTTTTCCGCCGCTGCTGCCCGGAGTCATCAGAAACATGAGGTGCGCTCTCACCCATACCACTCCTGATTATGGTCTTTTCTTTCGTCGCCCCCGAACACCGCTGATTCTGACTATCCATAATTACGTGTGTGATCTGTGGATGAGGCCTTTCAGCAGCATTTTGCAGCAGATTCATTACGCCACGGACCTGAAATGGTTCATTCGCTGCTCCCTCAACGTGGCCACCGTGGTGACCAGTGTGAGCCGCTTTTCGGCCGAACTGCTTCAAAGAGACTTGAAACTGAACATTCCCATCCGGCTCATCTACAATGGAGTGGATCATAAGCGATTCCATCCCGATGACAGGAAGACTTCAACGTCCATGGTGCGGGTGCTCTTCAGCGGTAACCTCACCCGGCGAAAAGGGGCACAATGGCTGCCTGCGATTGCTTCCGGACTGCATCATGGCATTGTCATTCAGTTTGCCTCCGGGCTGGGTCCCGGCGGTGTCCGACTCTCGTCACCCAACGTCATTGCGTTGGGTCGCGTGGCGTGGGAGGATATGCCTGACATTTACCGGATGAGTGATGTCCTGTTGGCTCCGACGGTCAGAGAAGGACTGAGTCTGGCCGTTCTTGAAGCCATGGCCTGCGGTCTTCCGATTGTGGCGAGCAAATGTTCCTCCCTTCCAGAGCTCGTTGATGACGGCTTGGGTGGGTTTCTGTGCCCTGTGGGCGATGTGTTGGCTTTTGCCGAAAAGATCAATCTATTGGCAGAGACCCCGGAGCTAAGGCATAGGATGGGTGAGTACAATCGGGCGAAGGTGGAAAGACTGTTCACTGTGGACCGCATGATTGCGGAATATCGGGAGTTGTTCGAGTCGTTGTTGTAAGGAAGGAAGTCTGAATGCCAACTGCCAGAGGTTTTCAACACAATTTTTCCCGTCTGTTGCCAGGCGCCATGTATGATGTGGAGCGGCGGGAGGAAAAGGCAAGGAAGGTCCTTGCCGTGCTTTCGGATTTTCTTGGAACCGAGCTTGGAAGGCAGAATGTTCTGGATGTCGGCTGTTCTGCCGGCATCATCGATAATTTCCTGGCCAAATCGTTTAAGACGCTTGTTGGTCTGGACATTGACCGGGAAGCCATAAGCCATGCGATGAAGGAGAAAGCTGGAGAAAATGAGCATTTTTTGCTCGGTGACTCGATGGCCATGCCGTTCGTTGACCGGGCCTTCGATATTGTTATTTGTGCTCACGTTTATGAGCATGTGCCGTAGCCTCAGACCATGATCAGCGAGATTTACCGGGTCCTTAGGCCCAACGGGGTCTGTTTTTTTGCCGCCGGCAACCGCCTGGCTTTGCTGGAACCTCACTACCGGCTGCCGTTTCTCTCGATCATTCCTGGAAAACTCGCCGACTTATATTTGAGGCGCCTGGGCCGCGCGTCCTTCTACTATGAACAGCATCTCACCTACTGGGGCCTGAGAAGACTCTTTGCCAGGTTTCGTGTGGTTGACTACACAATGAAGATCATTGCCGACCCTCAGCGGTACGCCGCCCTGGAACTGTGCCAGCCGGGAAGCCTCAAGCAGAGACTGGCCCTCCAGCTTTGTCGGTTGGCCTACTGGGCGGTCCCCGGCTATGTATTGCTGCTGCAGAAAGTATGACCACGACGGCAATTGCCGGAAGGCGAGGAAAGCCTTTACAAGAACGCCAGCTCGATCAGGGGCTGGCGTTCTTATAAGACCTGAGGAGGCACGTATTTGGGTTGCAGGAGTCGCGCTGGCAGTTGCTTCAGGAGAGGAACTTCTTCTTCAGGCTGTCCCATGGGGCAAAAAGGCCGACAAGGACCCCTGAAATCAGATAGAGAGCTACGAGGGAGCCGGGAAAGGTCACGAAGAGGAGGGCATAGATCGGAAAGAGCGCCGCAAACGATAACGCCATTTTGACTCCCATTTCTACACACTTGCACTTTTGATCCTGTTTTTCGTCCATTGATTCACTCCGTTTTGTTCGTCGTTCCGCTCAAAGCTTGGGCCTGCAGAGGCTTCCAGGCCGCATTGAGTCGCCTTCTCCGGATTGCATCTGAGGCAAATTAAGCGAGTCCGATCCTTTTTGCAAGGAGAATGGTTCATAACCTTGCGGACTGAACGCATTTTCACAAAATCTTTTTGCCAAAAAACGGTTGCGAACCGTCAAGAAATCATTTAAAAGCAGGCTTTCTTGCATAGCTCTCCAAGTTTCCCCGCTGGTTCTGCTGCACCGAGTTGTCGTCATCTCCTGAGCCCCATCTGTGAGCGAAAAGCAGCGCTGTGTCCGGGCGTGGTCCGGGCTGGACGCGCGTGCTATGGAAGCTTGGAGTATCCATGAGTTACCGGTGGCAGGAGTCGGAGGATAAAAGCGTTTGTTGAAGAAGGTTCCTGGTGGCCCCAGTTCTGAGTTCCGATTTCGGTCGTCGGTTTACGGTAACGGTGGTGTTCTGGATATTTCTTCGTTCAGCTTAGGAGGACAAGCATGGCAAAGGCAGTAACGCAGAGTATTCTGGTGGTCGGCGGCGGCATGAGTGGACTCTCTGCCGCCATCGAAGCAGCAGAAGCGGGCCACGAAGTCTATCTCGTGGAAAAGAACCCCTACCTCGGAGGACGGGTGGCTCAGCTTCATCAGTATTTTCCGAAGTTGTGTCCGCCGTCCTGCGGTTTGGAGATCAACTTCCGGCGCATCAAGAACAGCTCCAAGATCCGCGTTTTCACTCTGGCTGAGGTGTCGTCCATTGCCGGCGGTGAAGGGGACTGGGATGTTTCCATCACCCTCAATCCTCGCTACGTCAACGAGAAGTGCACCGGCTGCAACAAATGCAGTGAGGCCTGCACGATGGAAATTGACAACCCGTTCAACTACAACATGGACAAGATCAAAGCCGCCTATTTGCCTCACGACATGGCGTTCCCGCTGCGCTATGTCCTCGACCCCGCCCTGGTAAAGAGCAAAGAGGCTCAGAAAGTCAAGGAAGCCTGTCCTTATGACGCCATCGATCTGGACATGAAACCTCAGACCCTGAAATTGACCGTGGGCTCCATCGTCTGGGCAACGGGGTGGCAGCCCTATGACGCTGCCAAGCTCGATACCTACGGCTTTGGCACCTATCCCAACGTCATCACCAACGTGATGATGGAACGCCTCGCGTCCTTCACCGGTCCGACCCAGGGGAAGATCCTGCGGCCCTCGGACGGCAAACCGCCGCAAACCATCGCTTTCATCCAATGTGCCGGGTCGCGCGACGAAAACCATCTGCCCTACTGTTCCTCGATCTGCTGTATGGCTTCGCTCAAGCAGACCACCTATCTCCGCGAACAATACCCGGATGCCAAGATCACCATCTTCTTCATCGATATCCGGGCCACCGACCGCCTGGAAGATTTCTTCCGCACCGTGAAGGAAGATCCGAACGTCACCTTTTTTAAAGGCAAGGTCGCCAAGATCGAGCAGGATGCTGCCACCAGCAATCTCATCCTGCGGGTCGAAGACACCACCACGATGTCGCTCCACGAGATTTCGGCGGAACTGGTGGTGCTGGCAACGGGAATGCAGCCCAACACCGCGCAAGCTCCCATTCCCACGACGGTTCCCTACGATGATTACGGATTCGTTGCGTCGCAGTCCGCGCGAGGAGGTCTCTACGCCGCCGGCTGCACGAGGACTCCGATTGGCGTCTCAGAATCCGTTCAGGACGGCACCGCCGCAGCACTCAAGGCTATCCAGTCCCTTGTCAGGAGGTAGATTCAATGGAAACGAAGGTCGCAGTATATATCTGTACGGGATGTGGCATTGGCGAGGCGCTTGATGTCGAAGCGCTCAGCAAGGTGGCCACCAAAGACTGCAAAGCCCCCATATGCCGCAACCATCCTTACCTGTGCAGCCAGGAGGGGGTGAAACTCATCCAGGACGACATCGCCAATGAGGGTGCCAATCAGCTGGTCATAGCGGCGTGTTCTTTGCGCGTCATGTACGACGTCTTCAAGTTTGACGGTTGCGTTATGGAACGGACCAACCTCCGCGAGCAGGTGGTCTGGTGCCAGCCCGCCAATGAGGAAGATACCCAGATGATGGCCGAAGACTACATCCGCATGGGTGTGGCCAAGGTCAAGAAAATGGAACCGCTCGAGCCCTACAAGCCGGAGCAGGAGATGTCGAAAGACATCCTCGTGGTCGGCGGCGGGCTGGCCGGCCTGACCGCAGCCCTCGAAGCCTCCAAGGCGGGGCATCAGGTGGTGCTGGTGGAAAAGGAAGCGGAACTGGGAGGCTTCCAGAAGAAGGTTTCCCAAAAAGTTACCTTCCCCTTTAAGGAAGTGCTGGCCAATGACCTGCCACGACTGATCGAGGCTGTCAATCAGGACAGCAACATCAAGGTCTATACCGGCGCCAAGGTTCAGAAGATCGTCGGCGGGCCGTGTGTCTTTGACGTTACCATTCAGCAGAACGGGACCACCGCTGAACATCACCTGGGCGCGGTGGTGCTGGCGGCTGGCTGGCAGCCGTACGATCCCACCAAGCTCAATTCCAAGCTCGGCTACGGGACCTCCCCCAATGTCATTACCAACGCCCAGTTTGAAGAGCTGTTCAAGGCGAACCCGATCACCCGGCCGAGCGACCAGGGGGGCGTCAAGACGGCGGCTTTTCTCCAGTGTGCGGGTCAGCGGGACCCTGAGCATCTGCCCTACTGTTCCTCGGTCTGCTGCTTCACGGCACTCAAGCAGGCCGTTCAGATCAAACAGCAGGATCCTGACGCCAACGTCTTTGTGGTCTACAAGGAATTGCGGACGCCGGGGCAGGGTGAGGACTTCTATCGCAAGGCCCAGCAGGAGGGGGTTACCTTCATTCGCTGCCAGGATCCCGAGGTATTTGCCCGCGGCGGCAAGTTGGCGGTTGAAGGCCTTGATGAGCTGATGGGCGAGAAGGTCGTCCTGGAAGAGGTCGACCTGGTGGTGCTGGCGACGGGGATGGTCCCGGCAACGGCCTTTGGTGAAGACTTCAAGGCAGCACCGCCCAAGGAAGGGGAAGCGCCCAAGGAAGAAGAAATCGCGGTCCCAGCTGACGCCATCCTGGTTTCCGATATCCTCAATCTGGAATATCGCCAGGGCCCGGAACTGCCGGGGCTGCGCTACGGCTTCCCGGATTCCCATTACATCTGCTTTCCCTATGAAAGCCGCCGCACCGGCGTTTACGCTGCCGGGTGTGTCCGCCGTCCCATGGGATCCGCCAATACGGTGGAAGATGCAGCGGGTGCGGCCTTGAAGGCCATTCAGTGCGTGGAACTCACCAGTCAGGGGAAAGCCGTCCACCCGCGGGCCGGAGATGAGAGCTATCCTGAATTCTTCATGCAGCGCTGTACCCAGTGCAAGCGGTGTACGGAGGAATGTCCGTTTGGGGCCATCAATGAAGACGAAAAAGGCAACCCGCTGCCGCAGCCGACCCGCTGTCGGCGGTGCAGTGTGTGCATGGGCGCCTGTCCCGAGCGGATCATCTCATTCAAGAACTACTCTATTGCCATGATCGGCGACATGATCAAGTCGATCAATGTGCCGGAAGAGTATGACGAAAAACCACGCATCGTTATCTTCGCCTGTGAAAATGATGCCTACCCGGCGCTCGACATGGCGGGACTGCGCCGCATGACCTACAACCCCTGGGTCAGGGTGATTCCGGTGCGCTGCCTGGGCTCGCTGAACCTGGTCTGGATCGCCGACAGCCTCTCCAAGGGTATTGACGGTGTGTTCCTGCTGGGCTGCCGCCATGGCGACAATTACCAATGCCATTTCATGAAGGGCTCCGAGCTGGCCGAAATCCGCCTCAGCAAGGTCAAGGAAACCCTCGATCGGCTGGTGCTGGAATCCGATCGCGTTCGCTTTGAAATGGTGTCGATCGCCGATTACGACACTCTGCCGGCACTGCTCGATGAGTTTGCCGCCAAGCTGGGCGAGATTGGTCCCAACCCATACAAGGGCTACTAAGAACCGATGATGCAGGAGATAAGGGGATGAGCAACAAGATTGATCCGAATTTGATGAAAGACCTCGAGCACTATGGCCTGAAGGATGCCAAGAAGTGCTATCATTGCGGGAACTGCACGGCGATCTGCCCGCTCTCAACGCCGGAGAATCAGTTCCCCAGAAAGTTCGTCCGCTACATCCAGCTGGGGCAGAAGGACAAGATCCTGCAATCCCCGGAACCGTGGCTCTGCTATTACTGCGGTGATTGTTCGACAGCCTGTCCGCGCGGCGCCGACCCGGGCGAAACCATGATGGTGGCTCGTCGCTACCTCACCTCCCGCTATGACTGGACCGGCTTTGCCCGGAGATTCTATACCTCGGAGAGGTTTGAAATCCTCGCCGTCACCGTCGTGGGTCTGCTGGTTGGGCTGGGGCTGCTGCTTTTCAACACCGGCAAGCCAAACTGGGAACACGCCTACATCAATTCCCTGTGGCCGGCGGAACACATCGAAATCGCCGACCTGGTCATGGCGGCCATTCTCTCGATCCTGCTCCTCAGCAACACGTTTCGCTGCTTCCTCAATGTGATGGGGGATATGGCCTTCAAAATACCCTTCAAGTACTACCGGGGACAGGCTAAAGATCTGCTCGTGCACTTCCTTACTCAGAGGAAGTTCGGGGAATGCACCGACAAGAAGCAGTGGTTCGTCCACCTGATGATCATGACAGGATACTCTTCGGTATTCCTGCTGGTCGTGGTCTTTCTGCGCTGGTTCCAGAGGGATGAGGAGATCTATTCCATCTGGCATCCGATCCGTTTGGTCGGCTATTATGCGACCTTCGCCATCATGTACGGTACCACCTATGCCATCATCGGCCGCCTCAAGAAGAGCAAGCCACCGTACAAGAATTCACACTCCACCGACTGGATGTTTCTGATCCTGCTGCAGCTCACCACCATGACCGGGATCTTCATCCACTTCACCCGGCTTCTCGACTGGCCCTTCATGACCTATTTCCTGTACGTTATCCACATGATGGTCGCCATTCCCATGCTGGTACTCGAAGTTCCCTTCGCCAAATGGGCTCACCTGGCCTATCGCCCGGTCGTGCTCTTCCTGCTGAAGGTGAAGGAGCGGTTCTACCAGGATCAACCCCGGGCCGTGCCGGCGCCCGCGGTCACGACCTAGAAATCAGGATGGAATAGTCGGTGGGCTTTGGTTTTTGTCCACGAAGTCACACGAAGACACACGAAATAGTTGTCATTGAAACCACAGGAGGGCAGGGGGGTGTCGGGCACCAAGACATCCTCCTGAATCCCCCTTCAAAGGGGGACTTCACACCCCCTAAAGGATTCTCAGAAGAAGGGCGCGCGGCCGTGTGCCCCTGCTACAGCCTTTCAGCCATTGTCCCCGCATACCCTGTCAGTTCGACATATCCCTTCCCCGTGACGGTGGTTCCGGCCAGCGTGCCGGTTGCGGCGACACTCCCCTCCCAGTAGGTGATATCGGTCGTTGCCGGAGTCTGCAGTTCCTGGTCGGACAGCCTGGTGTGGAGATGCAGGTCGAGATGGGCGGTAGGAATCCGCAGATGCCATCCGGAGGGATAGATCGCACCGCTGCGAGGGCTCTGCCAATGGTCCAGGACTTCCACCTGGATGGCGTTGCGAGCGAGATGCAGGGTCTTCCCCGAGGCCTCCACGAGCGTTCCGCTCGATGCCTGGTGGAGCGAACCATCCTTTCGTCGCAGCAGGTAAATCATCAATTCCGTATTGTTGGAAAGCTGCAGACTGAACCAGTCCCACCCCGCAAGGTCCGGCTCCAGCGGCGTCGAACTGAACTCGTGATCCATCCAGGCGGTGCCCTCAACCGGAAACGATATCCCATCGAGCGAAACGACTCCCTCGGCCGCGAGCCGCGTCATTGAATAATAGCAACTGGCCCTTTCCGGTGCGGTTCCTTTTTGGCTGTAGCCTTGATCGCCGTGAAGGACAGGGCGCTTCAGGGAAGTCAGTCCCAGTTTGAAGCCAAAGTGATCGGCCTGAGCATCCAGGCTGTGTTCGTTCCCTGCCAAGCGACAGGCCCAGTTCTTCAAATACACCTCCGTCACCCCGTCCTGCTGAGATGCCCCCGCCAGCCCCGGCATTTCACGGCTGATGTGTTCCGCATGGTAAAACCCTTTTCCGCTGACATCGCTGAGCGCCGCATGGGCGACGAAGACTTGCTGCGTGCGCCAGGCTGAAGCGGGCCTGGGCCAGCCCTTCTCAGCACCGGGCGGGCTGATCTGCCGTCGGAAAAAGGTAAGCTGGAAGCCGAAGTCGCGACCGTCCTGGGAGCGCAGATTGCCCGTGTAATACCACCATTCCGTCCGATGACCGGGGTGCGCCCCATGATCTTGCGGAAAGGACAGGCCGCATGGTCCGGTGACGGCCAGGTAAGGCTCTTCCTGCGCCTGCAGCGAAACGTCCCAGGCGAAGACAAGGAGAGCCGTCAGAAAAGTGAATGTAGAATATAGAATGTAGAATTTCCAATGATGAAGTCTCTTGGTTTCGCCGACCTGTGTCGTTCCCTGTGGTGACAACCGATATGAGTCGCTCATTTTCATCTTAAGGTAGCTCTTTCCTTCGTCATTCTGCGGTTCCTTGTTCGATATTCTGCGGTTCGCTTGTCTTTGTTACCCCTCACCATTCCCGCAGCACCCTGGCAGGCGGCGTCCGAAATACAATCTGACCGGAGGGGAGGGTGGCCAGGAGCGCGGTTGCCAGGATCAAGGGCAAAGCCAGCAGCAGGGCCGGCCAGTCCACGGTGTAGAGGAAAGTCCAGCCGAACGACTGGCGATTGATCACAAAGATCAGCAGATAGGAGAGCGTGAACCCGCAGGCAAGCCCCAGGATTTCTCCTGTGAAAACCATGATCAGCGCTTCCCAGAGAATCATCAGGCGGACCTGGCCGCGAGCCCCCCCGCAGGCGAGAATGGTAAGAAACTGGCGAGTGCGGTCCAGGACCAGCACGGTCAACGTGCTGGTGATGCCGAGGGTCGCCACCGCCAGCGCGATGAGCAGCAGGACGGTAGTGATCGCAAAGGTCTCGTCGAAGATTCTCAGGATCATCTGGCGCAGCTCGCGACCGAGAGTCACCTCCACCCCGTACTGGAGAGGTCCCAAAGCCTGGAGCAGCTCGTTTTTTAAGAGGTTGGCGGCATCATCCCTGGTCATTTGCGGGTCCGTGAAGTTGAATCGCACTCCGCTCCACGAGGGATCCCCGGAAAGATCCTGAAAGCGCTGCATGGCATAATAGACGGCTCCCCCCTGACTGCGGTAGTCGCGAAAAATTCCAACGACCGGCAGGTCCAGCCGGACGTTTCCGATCCGGGCTTGAAAATGTTTGCCGATCCCGGTTCCGGTCTGATTGGCAAAAACCTCCGAGACGATCACTCCCCGGCCCTCCCCAAGCTGCGGCAGCAGCTGCTGCGGATCGCCGTCAAGGAAGAGGAATTGGGCATACTTCATGAAACCTTCAAAATCCATCAGCTCAAACTGGTAGGGAACTGTGCCGTAATGAAGATATATTCGGCGGTAGGGGAGGATATCGGCCTGCTCTGAAAAGCGTTTGACGATCTCGACGGTCTCTGGAGCAAGGGTATCCCGATAGTGATTAACGGCCGCCAGCCTCGGGCGAAGATAGAGATCCCCGCTGATGGTCTGAGTAAGCCATAATTCGACGGTCTTCTTGAAGCTGTGGACCATGATCACGAGAGCCACGAAAAGGGCGGTAGCGGTGATCAGCGCTCCCACCGAAATGGCAATGCGTGTCCCGGCGTCCCGGATATGGCGACCTCCCAGGTAAGCCGGTTCCCCGGCAAGGCGTCTGAGCACGGGCGGCAGCAGCTGGCCGATATGCTGCAGCACCCAGGGCGAGATGAGCGAGAAGCCGGTGAAGAGGAAGAAGGTTGCCACATATCCGGGAACAGGAACGCCGTCGACGCCGGGTAGGCGGGAGAGCGGCCAGACCAGGGCGATGAGCGCAAACCCGAAAAGGGCGAGGCGTTTGCCCGAAGTGCCGTGTCGGTAGGGATAATCCTGCGCCTGGAGGGCCTCGCGGGGAGCCACCTGCATGGCTTCATGAGCCGGCTGCCAGGCGGCGAGGAGCGAGACCAGGAGCGTGGTCAGGAAGGAGAGGAGCACTTCGGCGGGGTCGAGAACCAGTCGTTCAACCTCGACCCGCACAAAAAGCACCGAAATGGTGCTGCTGACATGACCCAGCAGATACCTGACCATGAAGGATCCGAGGGGGATGGCCAGGAGCCACCCGAGGATGCCGAAGAACGCTCCTTCCGCCAGGAAGAGCAGAAACACCAGGCGTGAGGAGGCGCCCAGAGACCGCAGGATGGCCAGTTCTTTGCGCCGTGAAATGGCGTGGAGCGAAATCAGGCTGTAGATCAGAAACATGCCGACGAAGAGGGATACAAAGCTCAGCACCGAAAGATTGAGTTGATAGGAACGCACCATCAACCTGCCGCTTTCTTTGAAATCCGATGGCTGCTCCAGAACGATTCCCGGCGGAAGCTCCGCTCGAAGGCGTTCTGCACCATCTGCGGCGGCGGCAGGTTTCAACACGAGGTCGATGCGATCGACCGTGCCGTGAGTCCCGGTAAATTCCTGAAAAGTTGCCATGTCCGTGACCGCAATCTTGCCGCCCTCGACCACGGCCAGTCCCTCGGCGGCCAGTCGGCCCAGCACCCGAAAAGTCCCCGTACCATGCGGATGCACCAACGATACGTAGGAACGATCCTGCAGGCGCGCAGCATCGTAGAGCTGTGCCCCGGCAATCATGGTGTAGGGCTCGGTCATGAGAGCGAGCCAGGGGAGTGTTGGATTTCGGATTGCGGATGACGGAGACTGGGGGTTGGAAGGTGGGTTCGAAAAGGAATCCGGCGAAACGGGAGAGGCAGATTGCCAGGTCCGCAGCGGGCGGTCGAGGATGGGGTCGAGGCCAATCAGGAGGAATGGTTCCGCCGTTTCCTCCCCGATTTGAACGTAGGTGGTTGACAGTGGCGAGGCGGCCTGCACTGCCGGGTGTTTGACCAGGCCGGCAAGAAGCGCTTCCGGCACCCGCCCGCCCGGGCAAAGAACGGTCCAGTCGGACTTTCCGGAAAGGGCGTCGACGCTCTTAGTGAAAGAGTCCAAAGAAGCCTCGACTGCCAGCCGAACGCTGGTGAAGACGGCGGCCCCCAGAGCGATCCCCACCAGCACGGCGAGGGTGCGCCAGAGGTGGATGCGGAGCTGGCGAACACCGAACCACAGCCAAAGGTGAAGGAAGGCCGCTAACTCGTGCATACGCTGTCGATAATCGCCCCGTCTTTGAGACCGATTGCAGTGGTTGCGATAGAGTCGGCAAGGTCACTGTGGGTCGCGATGATGATCGTGGTTCCGAGATCGCGGTTTACCGAGCCGAGGAGTTCCATCACTATCCGTCCGTTCAGACTGTCGAGGTTGCCGGTCGGTTCATCAGCCAGGATGATCGCCGGGTCGTTGATCAGGGCTCGAGCGATAGCTGTGCGCTGCATTTCTCCTCCGGAAAGCTGCGCGGGCAGATGGTGGAGACGGGGTGCAAGACCGAGCCAGGCCAGCAACTCAGAGGCTTTGGCGGTAACCGTCGAGAACGCGCGTCCCGCCAGCAGGGCGGGCAGGGAAACATTCTCCAGGACTGTCAGCGTAGGCAGGAGATTGAAGGACTGAAACACCACCCCCACCGTCTCACGACGATACTGGGTAAGCTCTCTCGTGGTAGCCTGATTCAGATTCCGACCCGCCACGATCAGGTCCCCCCGGGTGGGCTGATCGAGCCCTGCCAGCAGCGCCAGAAGCGTGCTCTTGCCCGAGCCGCTGTTGCCTTTCAGGACCACCAGTTCACCATTGGAGATTTGTAGATCAATGTTATCGATTCCCACCACCTCACTTGCACCCAACTGGTAGATCCGGGTCAGCCCTCTTGCTTCGATTTGCAGCTGGCGGCCGGAACCGGGCAAACCGGGGCAGGCGGGCTGAGAGCCAGGGACACTGGATGCTGGAGGAGTGGGGGCGGTTGGAGGCTTGCGCGACGTCATCGGTCGCTCCTGTCTCGAAAAGCTGCGAATAACGAGTTGCGGGTTGCGAGTTGTCCGTTAGGCTTCGTCCTTTTCATGGTTTCAGGGTGTCCCGAAAAGACACGAATTGCTCCTGCCGGAAATCATGAGCGTAGCCTTTCTTCAATCTCGACCCAGGAAACGGTGATTCCGGGTATCTCTTTAACCTTTCTCTTTTGGTGGATGCAAGGGTCGTGAGTTTTATGGTATGGAGACGGTGAGGCTGAATTCAGGCGGCAATCCTTGTACAACAGGAGTCGAGATGGAGCTCGAGATTCTGGCGCGGATGGATGAGGCAGAGGTCCGTAATTACCTGTCGTTTCTCCTTTGGCATTATCGGGTGGTGGACGCCTTCTGGTTCCTCAAAACGGAAGAACGTTTCAACCAGGAAACTGCCGAAGCCATCAACCAACAGGTCTGGGGCCGGGTTGCGGGCCTGGCCGCAAGAGATTTAAAGCAGCGTTTCAGCATTACCGAGAAAGGTCTGAAGGGCTTTGCTCGGGCGCAGAAGCTGTTCCCATGGGCGATCCTGATCGGGTATGAGTTCGAAGAACGTGATGATGAGGTGATCATCACCATCCCCCGTTGCGCCACCCAGGAGGCCAGAGTCAAACACGGCCTGCCGGAATACGCCTGTAAGGAGATGCATCGCGACGAATTCATCAGCTTTGCTCGCGAAATTGATCCAGCCATCCGCGTCGAATGCCTCTACGCCCCGCCCGATCCCCACCCGCCGGAAAATTTCTGCAAATGGCGCTTTACCGTCGAGGACTGAAAATCCATCGAGTTGCGGGCTGCGGGTTACGCGTTGCGAGTCGTCGGTAAACCTCGGTCCTTTTCCTACGACTCCGGGTGTCCACAGAAAAACATGGGCAAATCTTCCACACTTCTGAACTTCTGAACTTCTGCACTTCTGCACTTCTGCGGTTCTACGGTTCTTCAGTTCTGAGGTTCTCTCTTCAAAACGGTCATCCCTTCCACCCGGTGGAGAAGATCCCCGCCGGGAAAGTCGCGATCGCTCAATTCGGCGCCGGGATGAAGCGAGGTTATAGCGGTGTGACCGACGATTTTTCTCCCTTCCCGGCCCCAGATGGTTCGGGTCTTGATGCCCCAGAAAGTGTGGAAAACCACGGCGTGCCCCTCATGCTGGCCGAGGTAGAGCATGATGTGGCCCCGTGCCCATATGAGGGTCAGGAAGGGGATGCCGTGCTGCCGGATCATCCGTTCCCGGTCGTGCGGGTTCAGGGAACCCAGCTCGAGCAATGTCCCCCCTGCCAGCGCCTGGTGTGCCGAATGGCGCGGCAGCCAGATGCCGAAAGGGGCGAAGAGGTCTTTGAGCAGGGATGAGCAGTCCCGATTCTGATACAGGCCACCCCATCCGTAGGGTTGATTCATGAGTTGGTTGGCCATTTCGGCAAGCGCGCGGGGGGTCAGCACCAGCGGTTGGAGGACAGCGGCGGCGGCGGGCAGAATAGCAGTCATGAGGCGTGCTGTGTGCTCCTCATCGGCCTGAACGACCAGTATCCGGCAAGTGTCGCCAGCACCGTTTCGTCGTGGGAACTGAGCGCCCACGCCGGCCTTGAAGAGGAACCGGCCCTCTTCGTCGGATACCGGCACCTCATCGCGGGTAATGGCCAATTGTCCGGCGCTTTGCCAGAGCTCCATCAAGTTCTCGTCCACCCTTACGACATCTCGCGCCGGGAGCCACCCCGCAGCGTAGTGGGATTCGACCAGGACCCAGGCCTGATCGCGGGACACGTGGGCTACGTAGACGGGGGTATTGGCCGGAAGAGCCGAATTCTGAAAATTGTCAAACGGGTAGGCGGAACCGTCGGGTTTCAGGCTCGAGAAATGAGGTTTCGAGGTCGGCTGGCGCCGCAGGTTGGAAGGATAAATGGTAATGCCCCGAAAACCGGCATTGGGAAAAGTTTCCAGAGAGGCATTCCGGGCGAGGGTGTCATACCAGGCGAGGGTGTGCTGTCGCAGGTTTTCACCGTAGCCGGGATCGCTGCGGCACTTGGAAAATTCGCGGACCAGTTCCTGCCGCGTGAGGGATGTTTCAGTCTGGCACCAGGGCAGGAAGAATTGCCGCAGGAAATGCTCATGCATCGCCTGCTGCTGTTCTCGGGAGAACATCTCCTCCGCGGCCGTCGCGGGATCGAGGTAGAAGGTTGCGTCCTGTGGCAGGGTGTAAAGATCCGCAATGGTTTCGGGAGAGCCGGCACATCCCAGGAAGCATAAGACCGGCAGCAACCAGAAGATGAAGTCAGCTGCGCGTTTCATCCTGCACTCCTGAGAAAGCGAGCAGGAGGTCGAGATAGAGCTGAGCGGCAAGCGTGACCTGCTCAAACGAGACCGCTTCGTCCGGAGCATGGGCTCGAGCGAGTTCGCCCGGGCCGAGCAGGATGGGCTTCATGCCGGCTTCCCAGAGCAGGTTGGCATCGGAATGGCTGCGGAAGGCCTGTGGTTGCCAGGGCAGGGAGTGATTGATGAAAACCTGCTTCAGGATTTCCACCGGCCATCCCTTTTCGGGTATGGTGTAGCCAGCGTGGACGGTGGCGAACCGAAGCATGCCGCTAAACCCTGGAGCCTCATTGCGTTCGCGGTGCAGGATCTCTTCCATTTCGAGGATGATTTCGCCAACCGGGGCCGTGGGCGGCAAATGAACATCCAGCCAGGCGTCGCACCATTCAGGGACGGCAAAACCTGCCTGGGAGCTGGACAAGTCCCGTAGGTTGTAAATCATTTCCGGCCGTTCGGTTTCCATGTATCGGGTAATCTTCAGGAGAAAACGCAGCATGGCAGCGATGGGATTCTGGTCCTTGTTGGCCAGCGAGGCGTGCATCCGTTTGCCCCTGGTGGTGCTCTGCACTTCGAGATAGCCATAGTGGCTGAGGCAGGGCTGGAGGTTGGTGGGTTCTCCCACCAGGGCCCAGGGGAAATGGTATTCCCGCCCGAGCACTACCGCCCCGTCGCCGTCTTCTTCCTCGCCGACGACCAGGGCGAGCGCCACGGGAAGCCGTCCCCCGACCAGTTCCCAGGCCACCCGGTAAGCCTCGATCATGGCGGCGCAGCCGCCTTTCATGTCCGAAGCGCCAAGGCCCAGCACCAGATCTCCCTCTTTTTCGTAGCCGAGGCGTTCGAGGTCGTAGGCCATGACCGTGTCCACATGACCGATCAGCACCAGGGCAATTTCCGTTTCCGGCGGCAGGACCACCAGATTGTAGCGGTTGTCGTCCACTTCCTGTTCAAGGATTGGCAGTCCCCGGCGTTTCAGGTAGCTGTAGAGGTATTCCAGGATTTCTTCCTCCTTGCCGGAGGGGCTGTAGATGTCGAGCATCCGGCGGAGGAGTTGGCGCAGCCGGGGTGGGTGAACGCCAGCTGGCGGTTTAGTCATCATCATCCGTCCGGTAGCGGGAAGTGGATCGGCCGTTCGACTTTTTCTCGCGGTACTGCCGCAGGTGGGGGTCGAGGTTGAGAGCCAGGTAAATGTGTTCCTGGGGGCTGCCGAAGCCCATTTTGCGGAAAAAATAGAGGGCCGGAAGATTGTCGGCTTCCGAATCGACCAGCATCATCCGCACACCGTCTTCCACCATGAGTTCCCGAAAGCGGTGAAAGAGCTTCGATGCGACCCCGTGTCCCTGGACCTCGGGATCGATGCCAAGCCAGACCAGATGCCCGTACTTCCATGCAGAATGGCTTTTGGTGACGGTCGTCCCCAAGGCAAAACCCACGATCTCGTCATCCATTTCGGCCACCAGGCAGAACTCGGAATCCCCCTGAAAGAGGGTCACCACCTCGAATTCGTCCCAGGTGCGGTAGAGATTGGGGACTTCCCGGGCGGTAAAAAGCTTTTCTCCCAGATGAAATACCGTTGCCAAGTCGTCTATTTCCATGTGCCTGATGGTTACGTTTGTTCGCTTCTTCTTCGGTTCGCTGCTGTCTGACGCATCCATAAAGGACTAACTGATTTCAGCCTCCCCATTGGGTTTTCGATCAGGGGCGCAGCCGTTCTCTGACTACGCCGTCGGCGCCCGGTGACCGCAGCCTGCTCCCTTTCGGGTCATGGCCACTGACCGCTGCGCTCTTGCTTTCACCTTATCGTCACACTGAAGCCTGCGGGTCGCTCGGATCTTATCCTTTCGCTTCAAATCTCCATACTTCCCGAACCGGCCCCCTCCGCGCTTTTGCATGAACGGCTCCTTCATCTGCTATTTTTGCCTGGCATGCAACTAGATTTTATCCCCTCGGCAATCCCTTTTCACCCCCCAGCCCATCCATGGGCAACCGCAGGCCATGCTTCGCCTTTCTTGGAGGCGAGCCAAAGGCGGGCCGATTGTCATATAGCAGCACTGCTCCGAGGAAAGGAATTCCGATCACTTGGCAGAGTTCAGCCGGATTGGATGGGCAGAGCGTTCACAGGGAGAAATGGTGGGTGTGTAAAGTGGCGCGCCTGGCAGGATTCGAACCTGCGACCTACGGATTAGAAGTCCGTTGCTCTATCCACCTGAGCTACAGGCGCGCATGGGGCTGCAGCGCGACTCACAGGGATCGACTCGATTGACAAATCGTCTTGTGCCAGGTCGATTCAGCCCCTGCTGCAGCCGTGGCCAGAAATTACCTGCCCAAGGTCCTTGTCTCTTGTTAGGGTGCCGCGCAGGGAAAGCGTGAGCGGACCAAACTCTTACCTGACTGTCCGAAAAAAAACAAGACGCAAATGCAGCCCAGAGGCTGTACCCCCGATGGCCCAGATCTTGTCCGGTGAGCCCTTGCCCTGCCGTTTGCTGCTTCAGCAACCTGATCGAGGCCGGGGAATGATCGACGCGCGGTGTCCGGCCAAATAATCACTGCGAGCCCCAGGGAAAATTTTCAAGTGTGCCGCGAAAGGGTGAGCAAGGGTGCGGCTTCTTGCACCGGAACCCGGCGATGAGCTAAGGGTTGCAGACGCTGCAGGGATGGTAGCCAGCCTTCACAGCCTGCTCCCGACCTCTAAAGACGGCGATACAGCTGCTGCAGTTGAACTCCTCACAGTTCGTAGAGTGGAAGCGGTGTTTAACGATATCTCCGTGGTAGATCGGGATTTGTGCTGCTCTGTTTGGGCGGAATTCCCAGGGCGGAATGGGATTGGGCAGGGACCACAGGCCGAGTCTCTGCCTTTTGGCACGCTTCTCAAGTTCATGCCAGGCCGGGCATTCGGGTCTCGTGCAGGATTGGCGATGAACCCAGGCAAGCCCGGCCAGGAGCAGCTCTTCATTGAGGCATACCCGACCTTCCACATAGACCAGGGCTACTGTTTGACCGAAACGGTCGGTGGTGCGGCCTTGGCGGTCGAGGGCAACGGGTTCTATTTCCACAATTTTCTGGGTGACCAACGCCGAAGTGAAAGCCCTGGCTCGCTCGCCGAAATCCTGCCGCAAGCGCGGCGACTCGATGCCATAGAGCCGAACCCGCTCCTTCTTGCTGTCATGCAGGACGGTGAGGGTGTGGCCGTCGGTGACGGCGATGGCCCTGTCCTGCCAAGCCGAGGCTTGGCCACAGCACCAAAAGCAGACAAGAAAGAGCGAAAAAATAGCGTGCCAGCTGATACTGGCAAGGTCTAACGATCTCATCTTCAATCCCGGGATAGCCACTGATTTCCTAGATTACGACACATGCGACGGCGTGGAAGCACTTCGTATCTCCTCAAGAGCACTGAGCGCAGGGCATTGCCATGCCGACTTAGATATTCGGTTCTTGTTTGGTTGTCAACAGGCTATCGCTGGCAGGGTCTGGACCGAAGGGCTGCAGCACCACTTCGTTCATTTTTCCTTTGTATTTTCTCAGCACAAGTCGTAAAGCTTCGAGGGCTTGGAAGATGCTTTTGTGGCGAAGCTGCCAGCAAGGCAGCCTGAACAGAAGGAGCGCGCTTTATGTCTCGTAGTACGCAGTTGTTGAGCATGCTCGGGGGCATTGTCGTGGTCGTGCTGGGGGGGCTGAGGCTCTACCGGGAGGGTGAGTGGATGTTACTGATTCTGGGCATCTTAATCGTTGCCTTCACTCTCTCGAACATTGCCAGGACTTCCCAAGGGGGCAAGGATGGTGAATCCAAACCGGGGTAATTGGCCTTGACGTAACCGTGCAAATCATCTAGCATTCAGGCGGTTTTGCCGGGGTTGGAGGATGAGTTTTCTCTGAATTGCCCCAGGCCCTGGTTGCCGGGATCAGGGCGTTTGCACGCCCGTCTTGGTTCGAGTTCATTCAGAGAAAGAAGCAGCTGGTATGGAAGACCTCAACCTGGTGATGCGCGAGCGGTACAAGAAGGCCTCGCAGATGGAGGAGGAGGGAGTCGCCCTCTTTCCAAACGGGTACGCTGTCACTTATTCAATCAAAGACCTTGTAGCAACCTACGCCCTGACGCCGGCGGCAGAACTGGACGCCCAACCTGGAAACTTCACGGTTGCCGGGCGGATCATGGCCATTCGATCGTTTGGCAAATCCATGTTCATGCATCTGCTGGATTCCGGCGCAAGAATGCAGGTCTACCTTCAGCAAACCCAAGTCGGGAGCGAGATTTACACTCTCGCCAGGAAACTGGACATCGGGGACATCATCCGCGTCCAGGGCACACTCTTTCGCACGCGCACGGAAGAGCTGACGCTGCTCGTTCAAGAACTGGTGCTGCTCAGCAAGAATTTGCGGCCGCTTCCGGAGAAGTATCATGGCTTGAAGGATGTCGAGCTCCGATATCGGCAGCGCTATGTGGATCTGATTGTCAATGACGAGGTGCGCGAGACCTTCCGCAAGCGGGCGAAGATCATCCAGGCGATGCGCAGCTTTCTCTTGGACCGCGGCTTCCTCGAAGTGGAAACACCGATGATGCAGCCGATCCCCGGCGGTGCTACGGCCAAGCCCTTTAAGACTTTTCACAATGCCCTGGGGATGGAACTCTATCTGCGGATTGCGCCGGAGCTCTATCTCAAGCGTTTGCTGGTGGGCGGTTTGGAACGGGTTTTCGAGCTGAACCGGAACTTCCGCAATGAAGGCGTATCAACTCAGCACAATCCCGAATTCACCATGCTGGAGTTCTACCAGGCCTACGCCACCTTCGATGATCTCATGACGCTCACTGAGGAGCTGTTCGGGGCCGTAGCGACGGCGGTGAACGGGGGCAGCCTGACCGTAGACTACCAGGGTGAAGAGATCGATCTTACCCCCCCATGGTCGCATTACCGCTTTTACGACGTCCTGGTCGAAATCGGTGGATTTCCCCGGGCAGCGATCACTGATCCCGTGGAAACAGCCAGGCTGGCCGAGTCCATGGGCCTCAAACCCGAAGCCCAGGAAGGCCATGGAAAGGTCCTCACCAAGCTTTTCGACCTGGCTGTTGAACCCAAACTGACCCAACCCACCTTCATCAGCCATTATCCCATCGAAGTTTCACCACTTTCACGGCGTAACGAAACAGAGCCGACGCTGGCCGACCGATTTGAATTGTTCATCGCCGGCAAGGAAATGGCCAACGCCTTTTCCGAGCTCAATGATCCCCGCGACCAGCGAGAACGATTTCTGCAGCAACTGGAAGCACGCCGGGCCGGTGACGAGGAAGCTCACCTGATGGACGAAGACTACATCCGGGCATTGGAGTATGGCATGCCTCCGGCCGCGGGTGAAGGCATCGGCATCGACCGGGTAGTGATGCTTTTTACCGATTCCTCCTCCATTCGCGACGTGCTCCTTTTTCCGCACCTCAAGCCGGAAAAGAAGAGCTGAAGAGCGTATGAATTTCGAACTCTTTGTCAGCCTCCGGTATCTTCTAGCCAAACGGCGTCAGACCTTCATTTCCCTCATCACCTTCATCTCCATTGCCGGAGTGGCGGTCGGGGTGATGGCCCTCATTGTAGTCCTGGCGGTGATGAATGGTTTCCAGGATGATCTGCGAAACCGCATCCTCGGGATTACCTCCCATGCCATCGTTGGCAGCTTCAATGGCACCTTCTCCGATTACCAGCACCTGCTCGAGGAAGTCGAAAAGGAACCGGGAGTGATGGCGGCGACTCCCTTCATCCACGCCCAGGTGATGATCAGTTCTGGAAAAAGTGTGTCGGGGGCGCTCCTGCGCGGGATTGATCCCCAGACCGCCGCCGGAGTGATCAATATCCAGGAGAACATGATCCGGGGAAACCTGGGAGACCTGCGCTCCGAAAAGGCCGCTGGGGAGGGCCCCCCGGTGCAGGGAATCATTCTGGGGGTTGAGCTCTGCAATAACCTCGGCGTTCGGCAGGGCGAATGGGTTACCGTGATTTCACCCTCAGGGCGTCTCACCCCCATGGGACAGGTTCCCAAGAGCAAGCTCTTCCAGGTGGTGGGCGTGCTTCAGTCGGGAATGTATGAGTATGACAACACCCTTGCCTACATTAGCCTCAGCGCAGCACAGCAGTTCCTGGGCCTGGCAGATGTGGTTTCGGGTATCGAGATGAGGCTCGAGGACATCTACCTGGCCCGCGAGGTCGCCGATTCGCTGCGCACCCGACTCGGCCTTCCGTACTGGGTGCGCGACTGGATGCAGATGAACCGAAACCTCTTTTCCGCTCTGAAGCTCGAGAAGGTTGTCATGTTCATCATTCTAACTCTGATTATCCTGGTGGCGGCGTTCAACATTGTGAGTTCCCTGATCATGCTGGTGATGGAGAAGACCCGCGACATCGCCATCCTTAAGGCGATGGGGGCAACGACTTCCAGCATTCGTAAAATCTTTGTCATGGAGGGGTTCTTGATTGGCACCTCGGGAACGATTCTGGGACTCCTGGGTGGGTTTGCGCTCTGCAGCCTTTTGAAGAAATACCAATTCATCGAACTCCCCCGTGATGTCTACTATATTTCGACCCTCCCCGTGAAACTGGAGCTCTCTGACGTCGGAATGATTGCCCTGTCAGCCATTGTCATCAGCCTCGTAGCGACCTTCTATCCCTCACGCCAGGCGGCCAGGCTCGACCCGGCGGAAGCCCTGCGCTATGAGTAACGAACTGCAATCCATCGAAGTCCAGGCATTGTCTCTCACCAAGGTCTTCGGGGAGGGAATACATGCCATCGAGCTGTTCCGCGGGCTGGACCTGATCATTCGAAGGGGGGAGCGGCTGGCAATCGTCGGGGCCTCGGGGGTGGGCAAATCAACTCTGCTCCACATCCTGGGAACCCTGGAAAAACCATCGAGCGGGCGCGTGCTATACGGCGGCCAGGACATTTTCCTGTGGGAGGAAAAGCCCCTGGCACAGTTTCGCAACCGCCAGATCGGCTTTGTCTTCCAGTTCCACTATCTCCTGCCCGAGTTCAATGCGTTGGAAAACGTTATGATGCCTGGGATCATCGCCGGCATTTCCCAGCGAGAATTGAAAGATCAGGCCTTGTCCCTGCTGGAGCGCCTCGACCTCACCGACCGGCTGCAGCATCGGGTCGGAGAACTGTCCGGGGGAGAGCAGCAGCGCGTGGCCGTTGCTCGGGCTCTCGTGCTGCACCCCAGGATCTTCCTGGCCGACGAACCGAGTGGCAATCTGGACAGCAAAACCGGCCGGAAGCTCCATGAATTGCTGGTCACCTTGAACGAGGAATTGGGCCTGACCATGGTTGTTGTCACCCACAATGCCGAACTTGCAGCCATGATGCATCGTACCTTGCGGTTGGTGGACGGGCAACTCCGGCATGAACGGTAGGCGACCGCCGGGGAGACGGGACCGGCGGGAGCTGCAATACCCCGAGTAATGCGCGTTTATAAGGAATCTGTTGAGGTATGGAACGGGGTGAGCTATAGATGAGGGGCTTGGCGGCAGTCGTGAGATGCGAAGGCACTCGGATTTTTGTGGGTCTGTACGGAGCTGAAGGAGGAGCGAGCCATGGTTAGGGGCAGAGCGTTCGTCCGCAGGGCATGCGTCCTGGTGTACCTCACGGTCCTGGTCTCGGTGGGGTGGACGCAGGAACAGCACCCAAGGGTTGCGGTCATGCCTTTTACCGTGCGTGGTGAGCAGGAGCCGGCAAAGGTTCAGAAGGACATCTCAGAGCTGTTGGTCCGCCAGTTTACTGCGGAAGGGGCGAGGGTGGTCAGTCTCCAGGAAGTGGAAAAACTGGTGCGGCCAGGCCAATCGGTCCAATCTGATGACCAGGCTCGGGCACTTGGTCGCCGTCTGCAGGCCGATTACGTTCTGTTCGGCAGCTTCAACCAGATTGGCAACAGCATCAGCCTCGATGTCCGACTGACCGATGTGACGGGACGAAAAGCGACGGAAATCATTTTCGCCGAACAAAAGGGCGTCGAGAATCTGGCGGCAGCTGCCAATACGGTTGTTCAGCAAGCTGCGGTCCATCTTTTGGCCAAAGCGGTGATCGCGGACGTGCAGGTACGTGGCAACGAACGCATTGAGTCCGAAGCAGTTAAGCTGAACGTCAAGAGTAAGAAGGGCGAAGTGTTGCGCCCCGACCTAGTGGCAGAAGACATCAAAGCGGTCTACAAGATGGGGTTTTTTGAAAAGGTGGAGGCTGAGGTTGCCGACAGTCCGGCGGGTAAGGTGCTGGTCTTCGCAGTCCAGGAGAATCCGACTATCCAGGAAGTAACACTCACCGGCAACAAAAAGATCAAAGAGAAGGATATTATGGCGGCCATCGCCACGAGGCCCTTCAGTGTTGTGCAAAAGAACATCGTGGCGGAGGATGTTCAGAAAATCATCAAGCTCTACCATCAGAAGGGCTTTTTCAATGTCACAGTCAGATCGTCCATTGATTTTCCGAAAGATCCCCGCAAGGCCGTGGTGACCTTTACTGTCGAGGAAAAGGGTAAGGTTTACATCAAGAGCATTGATTTTGTCGGCAACAAGAGCTTCTCTGCCCGCAAGCTCCGCAGTATCATGGAAACCAAGGAGAAGATGATCATTCTTTCATGGTTTACCGATCGCGGCATCATGCAGCGCGACATCCTGGAGACGGATATCGATCGGCTGAGCATCTTTTACCATGACAAAGGCTTTATGGACGCCAAGGTCGGCAGTCCTGAAGTGGTCATGAAAGAAGAGGGGTTTTTCATCACGATTCCGGTAGAAGAGGGAGAGCGTTACCGGGTATCGGATATAGAGATCAGCGGTGACCTTCTGGACAACAATGAGAAGCTGGTCAAACAGCTGAAATTGAAGCCCAAGGACTATTTTGGGCGCGAAAAACTGCGCGATGACATCGACAAGATCAGCAAGACTTATATGGATGAGGGCTATGCCTATACGGAGGTAGACCCGCAGGTCAAGCGGGAAGTGGAGGGGCGGACCACCAGCATCGACTACAATGTGCACAAGAAGAATCTGGTCCACATCGGCCGAGTCAGCATCACGGGCAACACCAAGACCCTGGACAAGGTCATCCGCAGAGAGCTGAAATTGGCGGAAGGCGACCTTTTTAGTTCGACCAAGCTGGAGCAGAGCATCAATGCATTGCGCAAGCTCGATTTTTTTGAGGACGTCGAAATCACTCCGGTTGATACCGAACAGACCGATGTCATGAATCTGGTCGTTAAGGTCAAAGAGAAGATGACCGGGGCGATAAGCCTCGGCGGCGGCTATTCATCCGATGACGGCCTTTTTACGAGCGGCGAAATCAGTCAGCGCAACCTTTTCGGCACGGGTCGCTATGTGGGGGTAAAAGGCTACCTGGGACAGGAAGCACAGCGTTATGTATTGAGCTTCACGGAACCCTATCTCTTTGACCGGCCGATCAGCGGTGGGATCGACATCTATGACTGGAAGAGGGAATACACCGATTTTACTGAAGATGCCCTCGGATTCCGATTGCGCTCCGGGTATCGTTTCGGCACCTTCAGCAGGCTGCTTGCGATCTATAATTTCAGCAGTTCCATCGTTTCCGATGTGACCGAAGGGGCGCCGCCCATCATTACCCAGCAACAGGAAGACCGGATGATCACCAGCGCAGTCACGTTCGGGGTGGAACGAGACAGTACCGATCATCCGTTCCTGCCCACCCAGGGGATGGTCAGCTTGGCCAGCATCCAGGTGGCCAGCCCTTACCTGGGAGGGCACAGCAACTTTTTCAAGACAGAAATTCGACATGGCATCTTCTTCCCGCTGTTCTGGAAGCTGGTCGGTTATGTGCGCGGAGAATTCGGCTATATCAACCACATGGGTGACCCTGATGATAACACTACCCTGCCGCTCAACGACCGCTTCTTCCTGGGGGGCATCAACTCGTTGCGCGGGTTCAAGTGGGCAACCGTCGGACCTGAACGAGACGGATATTATATCGGTGGTCTGGCCTATGGGCTTGCCACGGTGGAGGTGTTGTTTCCTCTGGTGGAGAGCATCGGGATGCGTGGGGTGTTCTTTTTCGATGCCGGTAATGCTTTCGAGAAGATGTCGGAATTCAATGTCAGTGATTTTCGCACCGACGCCGGTGGCGGTATCCGCTGGAATTCGCCTTTGGGGCCGCTGCGCATCGAGTGTGGCTATAATTTGGACCCCGAACCGGGAGAAAGCAACTACCAGTTTCAGTTTTCAGCAGGAGCATTTTTCTAAGGAGCAAGGCAGATGAAGATGAGACATGTGGGATCGATGCTGGTAACGGTAAGCGCTATCATTCTCTTTGCGGCTGCGCCATCGGCGGTAGCGGCAAGCCCCAAGATTGGCGTGGTCGACGCGGTGGGTGCCCTGCAGCAGTCGCAGTGGGGCAGACAGGCCACCGAAGAGATGAAGAAAGAGGCAGAAAAGCTTGACGCAGAACTCGATCAGAAGCAGAAGGCGTTTGCCGGGAAGAGGGAGGAATTCGAGAAGAAGCAGAGCGTCCTCGATGCCAAGAGCAAGACCCAAAAGGAACAAGAGCTTAGGGATATGCAGCAGGAAGGGCAAAAATTCCTCATGGATTCCAAAGGCAAACTGAATGAGCTCCAGGCCGTTCTGGCCAAAAAAGTCCATGAGGTCGTGGAAAAAGTTGCCAGGGATGAGAAGTACGATTTTGTCTTTGAGAAGACTTCCCTCGTCTACAGTTCCAGCAAGGATGACATCACCAAGCGGGTCGCCACGGAGCTTGATAAACTGCCTCCCTTTAGGCCGTGAAGATGAGCAGCAACAAGGCCATGACACTCAACCCTGATCCCAGTCCACCGAAATCTTATTCGCTCGAAGAGCTTGCCCGCCACCTGGGAGCAAGCATCAAAGGCGATCCGCTGATCCGCGTTGGGGGGCTGGGTTCCCTGGAAGATGCTCAGGCAGATGAACTGAGTTTTGTGAGCCATGAGCGATACCGGCCCCTGGCCGTCAATTGTCGGGCAGCAGCGCTGATTGTGCCTCACACCATGGAAGACCTGGATCGCCCTTTGCTTATTACCGGCCAACCTTACCTAGCTATGGCTCGCGCGGCCCAGCTGTTCTTCGAGCCTCCCGCTACTCCGCTCGGAGTGCATGAGACGGCAGTGGTGGGCGAGGGGGTGGAAGTAGGGAAAGATGCCTGCATCGGTCCCCTGGTCCATGTTGGGCCTGGCTGCCGGATCGGTGAAGGGACGCGAATCTATGGGGGAACCTATCTGGGGCGTGAGGTTGAAGTTGGCGCGCATTGCATGCTTCACCCCCATGTCACGCTGCTTGACCGCTGTCGGGTGGGTGATCGGGTCATCATTCACAGTGGGACGGTCATTGGCAGTGACGGGTTTGGCTTTGCCCAGGATGAGCTGGGACACCATGTGAAGATCCCGCAGGTTGGCATTGTCCAGATCGACGATGACGTTGAAATTGGGGCCAATTGTACCATTGATCGCGCAGCTTTCGGCCGGACCTGGATTCAGCGTGGCACCAAGATCGATAATCTGGTCCAAATCGCGCACAATGTTGTGGTCGGCGAACACTCGATCCTGATCGCACAAGTTGGGGTTTCAGGCAGTACTCGTTTGGGAAAGCATGTGGTGCTGGCAGGACAGGTCGGTGTCGTCGGGCATATCGAAATTGGGGATGGCGCCAGGGTGGGGGCACAGTCCGGGGTGGGCCGGTCGGTAAAGCCCGGAGAAGATGTCTCCGGCAGCCCGGTCATGCCCCATAAGGACTGGCGGAAGATGGTAGCTAATGTCAAGCGCCTGCCGCAACTGAGAGAAGAGCTCAGGCGGCTCCAAAAGAATGTCCAGGAACTCGAGAAGGCGATTCACGGGGAATGACAATGGAAAAGGACATCCTTGAGATCCTCAAGATTATGCCGCACCGATACCCGTTTCTCTTGTTGGACCGCATTCTGGTTTTCACGGAAGATGAAGTCATCGGGTTGAAGAATGTGACCATCAACGAGCCTTTTTTCCAGGGGCATTTTCCCGCTCATCCGGTGATGCCGGGAGTCCTCATCATCGAAGCGCTGGCCCAGGCAGGAGGCCTGTGGGCTTTTTCGCATGCTCCTCCCAGGGAACGGTCCGCGGTCTACCTGATGGGATTTGATAAGGTGCGCTTTCGCAAGCCGGTGCGACCGGGCGATCAGCTCATCCTGAAGCTGGCACTCATCAAACAGCGGGGATCCATATTCAAAATGAAGGGCGAGGCGTTTGTTGATGATCAGCTGGTGGCAGAAGCGGAAATCATGGCAACGATCGATCCGATCAAGTCGGAAACGGCTGCTTGACGTATAGGAAGGAGACGACTGTTCAGATGGAAATTCATCCCACCGCGGTGGTATCGCCTGGGGCCCAACTGGCTGAGGATGTGAAAGTAGAGGCGTTTTCCATCATTGGGCCTCGGGTTACCATTGGCGCAGGGAGCGTCGTCGGCCCGCACGCCGTAGTTGACGGCTGGACCACGATGGGCGAGCGGAATCAGATTTTTCCTTTTGCGACCATTGGTTATCCACCCCAGGATTTGAGCTATCGCGGAGAAGAAACCCAGCTGGTGATTGGAGACGACAACATCTTTCGCGAGAGTGTTACGGTCAATCGGGGCACTCAGCGGGGAGGCGGGGTAACCCGCATTGGCAGCCGCAATCTCCTCATGGCCTACGCCCATGTCGCACATGACTGTACCATCGGCAACAACGTCATTCTGGCCAATGCAACCACTCTCGGGGGGCATGTTCGAGTTGACGATTTTGCCATTTTGGGAGGGATTGTTGCTATCCATCAATTCATTCGCATCGGGACCTATGCCTTCATCGGCGGCAAGTCCGGCCTGAGAATGGACATGCCCCCCTACATGCTGGCCTTTGGGGCTCCCGGCAAGCTCTACGGCCCTAATCTCGTTGGTCTCAGGCGGCACGGTTTTCCTCGGAACACCATTCAGGCCTTGAAAAGCAGCTACCGCATCATGTTCCGCTCGGGCTTGACCTTGACCGAGGCGATCGACCGCATTCGCGAGGAAGTGGAGGCAACGCCGGAGGTGGACAATCTCATCCAGTTTATGCAGGACCGCTCCAAGAGGGGGGTTACGAGAAGATAGGGGAGAGATGGCCGGGGACTCCTTGAGACCGAAAGGGGAACTCTACCGCATTGGCTTGATTGCAGGGAGCGGACAATTTCCGCTCCTTTTTGCTCACGCTGCGGCCGAGGCGGGCCTCGAGGTTATCGCCGCGGGTTTCCATGGGGAGACCGATCCGACCCTGGCAGACCTTGTGACCGAATTCCACCTGCTCAAGCTGGGGCAACTGGGCAAACTCATCCGCGTTTTCCAGAAGGCGGGGATCACGCGTGCAGCGATGGCGGGAGCCATCAACAAGACCAGAATCTACACCCGCATTCGCCCCGACTGGAGAGCGGTCAAGCTCCTCAATCGGCTCCGCAACAAGAAGGATGATTCCCTCCTCCGAGCTATTGCCCACGAACTGGAGAGCGAAGGCATTCACATCGAAGCCTCGACCATGCTCCTGCCGACTCTTCTGGCCCCTGAAGGAATCCTGACTCGTCGCAAACCCAATCGACACGAAGATGAGGACATTGTCTTTGGCTGGCAGCTGGCCAAAGGATTTGGACACCTGGATGTCGGCCAGTGCCTGGTGGTCAAACATCAGTCCGTGCTCGCCGTGGAGGGCATCGATGGCACCGATGCTACCATCCTGCGGGGGGGGGCTCTCTGCCGCGAGGGGGCGGTGGTGATCAAGGTGAGCAAGCCGACCCAGGATCTGCGGTTCGACGTTCCGGCCGTGGGGCTGGGTACCGTTGCGGCGATGAAGCAGGTGAAAGCCAGAGTCCTCGTGATCGAGGAAGGAAAGACCATCATCTTCGACCAGGAGCAAATGATCGACGAAGCCGACGCGGCGGGGATCAGCATAGTAGTGCGGAAAGGCGATTTCAATGCCGCACCTGACCAGCCATCAGGGATCACGACCTTGGTCACAACGGGGGAATCGGTGCCGCAGGTGGACCTTGTGACCAAACCGCCATCTCCTTCACCGCTCGTCAGAAGAGCCCGCCCCGATGCGGTACGCGTTGGGGTGGTGGGGACAGGCTATCTTGGCCGATTTCACGCCGAAAAGTATGCAAGGCTCCCGGAAGCTCGGCTGGTAGCGGTCGCCGACGTAGATCCCGCACGTGCAGAGCTGGTTGCTGTGCCCCTCGATACCGATTTCACGGTTCGCTACCAAGATCTCATCGGTCTGGTCGAGGCAGTGAGCATCGCCACCCCCACGCCGCTCCACTACGCCATTGCCAAAGAGTTTCTGGAGGCGGGAGTCCATGTGCTCCTGGAAAAGCCCATGACCAGGACTGTGGCCGAGGCGGAGGCTTTGATCAGATTGGCCGAAGAGCGCAGCTGCATCCTGCAGGTGGGGCATCTCGAACGCTTTAATTCTGCCTTCACGGCAGTTCGCCCACGCCTCCAAAACCCCATGTTTGTCGAAGCGGACCGGCTTGCCCTCTTCAATGAACGGGGGCTCGATGTGGATGTCGTGCTGGATCTCATGATACACGATATTGACATCGTCCTGCATATCATCGGTTCGCCCCTGAGAACCCTTTGTGCCTCGGGAGTGGCGGTGCTGACCCGGTTGCCCGACATTGCCAGCGTCCGGATGGAATTCGCCAACGGAGCGGTAGCCAATTTGACCGCCAGTCGAATTTCCACCAAAAACATGCGCAAGATCCGCATTTTTCAGGAAAATTCCTACTATGTTGCGGACTATGCCGAGCGGCGGGCTTATGCTGTCTATCGGGAACAGGAACCCGACGAGGAAGGATATCCCCAGGTTTCCATGGAGGAGATGGAAATCGAGGAACGGGATGCCCTCGAAGAAGAGATTCTGAGCTTTCTTGGGGCTGTCAAGGGAGGGCCGCCACCGGCGGTGGGCGGCCGCGAGGGTAAAGAGGCGCTGGCGGTCGCACTGCAGATATCGTCTCAGATCAGCAGCTCATTGAGCGAACCGGGGAAGCGAGAAGGGAGCGGGCCATCGAAATTTTCGTGAGTGCCGGCGAAGCTTCGGGTGATTTGCACGGCTCCTTCCTCGTTCGGGCACTCAACCGCCGCGACCCGGGGCTGCGCATCACCTGCATGGGCGGGCGGTTCCTGGAGGCTGCCGGGGCAAAGGTGCTGGTGGATCATCGACAGCTGTCGGTGGTCGGCCTCTCCGAAGTTGCGAGGCATCTCCGGGTGCTCTACCGGGCCTGGCGGACCATTGCTGCTCATTTTGCCCAGAGTCCCCCCGGGCTGGTTGTGCTCATCGATTTTCCGGATTTCAATTTTTTGCTGGCTCGCCTGGCCAGGCAACACGGGATCAAGGTATTCTATTACATCAGCCCGCAGGTCTGGGCATGGCGAAGCGGTCGCGTCAAGACCATTCGCCGCTTCGTCGATGAAATGGCCGTGATCCTGCCATTTGAAACGGAATTCTATGAACGTTACCAGATGAAAGTTCAGTTCGTGGGACATCCTCTCCTGGATGTCCTGAGGGACCTGCCTCCCCTTGCTGCGGTGAAGGAGCGCTACCGTCCTGCCACGGGGGGGCATCTGGTAGGAATCCTGCCTGGAAGTCGGCCGAGCGAGATCCGCTCCCTTCTGCCCATCCTCGTCAAGAGTGCAATCATCATACATAAGAAGCTGCCCGCGGTCTCCTTCATCATTCCCGTGGCTCCTTCTCTTGAAGCTGCCTCCCTCAATGACCTTCTCGTTCACCGGAGTCTCCCCCTGCGACTGGTCAGTGGCGATACCTACGGCGTAATTCGCGCCTGCGATCTACTACTGACGGTCTCCGGGACCGCAACCCTGGAGGCCGCCATTCTCGGGACTCCGATGATCATCACGAACCGGGTGTCGCACCTGAGCTATTATCTCGGCCGACGCTTGATCCGGGTGACCCACATCGGCCTCCCGAACCTGATCGCCGGTCGTTCCATTGTTCCCGAGTACGTCCAGGAGGATGCCCGCCCGGAACTCCTGGCGGCTGAAGCCATTGGCTTCCTCGAACATCCTCGACGTCTGCAGGAGCAGCGCAAAGACCTGGAACTCGTAAGGAGCCGACTGGGGGAACCGGGAGTGGCGGAGCGGGTGGCGGAAATGGTGTTGAAAACCTCGGGCTGAGAACGTCGACTGGCGGAAGCAGCCCACTCTACGGTCGAGTGAGGTTCTGACGGATGGTTGTGAGGGAAAGGTGCCTTCCCGGACATGCCGTATTTGCCCCTGGTGCATCACGGTGACCGATGACATGTGATGGCGGAATGTGATAATACCGGCACAAGGTCTTGAGGAGATGCATCAGTGATTGCATCTGAGCAGTGGTTGGGACCTCTTTGTCGAAATTGCCGACCAATCCAACCCCGATCCCCTTTTCATTCATTCCTCCGGCACTGCAATGCGCGCCGCCCTGCTGCTTGATCCAACGGGGAGCGACTTCAAGCTGGCCATCCCCTTTTCCCAAGGTGCCGTTGTCGATCAGGAAATGATATCCGAGGCCATTCCAGAAACCACGGTCAACATGATTTCGATGGATGGAAAAGGCTTTGCCGACATCAGTGGCGGTATGATGGATCACGATGTATTTCCAGCACCCATTGGGATAGAGAGGGATCACATTGCGCAGGGCTTTGGCATTTGGGATGATCAGTTTCTGGCCGGGATGAATCGTATCTCCTGGTCGCAGCGAATTCGCGGCATAGATCGCATCCAGGGAAACGTCATACATCCTGGAGAGCCTCCAGATGGTTTCCAGAGGAGCGACCTCATGGGTGATAGTTTGGCGAATCCCGGAGGCGTCCCCCCCTGCTTCAAGCACTCGGGGAGCCGAATCGGCAGGCAACGAAGGTCCAGCAGAGGGGGGAAGGGACCCGGCAGGGACTCCTACCGTCGCTTTGTGGCCACAGGCAGCCGTGATGGCGCCCAAAAGGAGGAGCAGGATGGGACCAACCTGTTTCCGGCGCCTGAACTCAACGAATAACTTCCTCATCGGACCTCTCCACGGGCTGCCACTCTTCCTCAAGCCGCGCTTTCATCTTAGTCTCTGTTAAGAAATATTGCATCCCCTTTCACTACAAAAAAAGGGAATCGGGCCGTCCGCGGTTGGGCATGCCAGTGAGATCGGGGCAAGAATCAGTGATTCTCATAAAAGTCCTTGACAGGGGCGTGGAGGGTTCGTTATGGTTTACACCGAAATTCAAATAGAGGGAAGTTTATGAATTCGGGCTACTATCGCTATTATTACTACTACGGCTTTTAGGGAGCGCTTGGGGTATGTAGGCTGCCAATTTAGCATAGATCTGTAAAATGACGCCGTGGGTATCCCTGAGTGATCCCGCGGCGCTTTTGTTTTGAGTGCAGAAGCAGTCCTGGGCCGCGGGAGTAAGTTCCTGGCGGCCATTTCTTTTCCCAGGCATCAGCATCATGCCTGGGAATTCATTGAAGGAGGTAAAAAGCTCATGATTATCGTATTGAAACCGGATCACCATGAGGATGATCTTCATCGCCTCGTTGGCAGGCTGGAAGATCTTGGATTGCGTTCTCACATTTCGAAGGGAGAGCACCGTACCATTGTCGGAGCTATCGGCGATGAACGCGTTCTGCGGGAAGTGCCTCTGGAATCCATGCCCGGGGTAGAATCGGTACTGCCGATTCTCAAACCCTACAAGCTGGTCAGCAGAGAATTCAAACCCGAAGACACCGTTATAAGAGTCAACGGGGAGGAGATAGGCGGGCGCAAGATCCAGCTCATAGCCGGGCCTTGTGCGGTTGAGAGCCGCGAAGTCCTTGAGGAGATTGCCGCCGCCCTCGTGCCATCGGGGGTCCATTTCCTTCGGGGTGGGGCCTTCAAGCCTCGGACCTCACCGTATGCATTTCAAGGCTGGGGCGAGAAGGCGTTGAAATACCTGGATGGGGTTCGCGAACGCACCGGCATGATGGTAGTGACCGAACTGATGGACCCGCGAGACGCGGTCCTGGTGAGCCGGTATGCCGATATCATTCAGATCGGTACCCGCAATATGCAGAATTTTCGACTGTTGACCGAAGTGGGAAACATTGAAAAGCCTGTCATCCTCAAGCGCGGGATGAGTGCCACGATCAAAGAGTTCCTCATGTCCGCCGAGTATATCCTGGCACAGGGCAACGAGAGAGTGATCCTCTGTGAACGGGGTATCCGTACCTTTGAGACCGAAACGCGCAATACGCTCGATATCAGTGCGGTGCCTCTGTTGAAGCAGCTTACCCATCTGCCGGTCATTGTCGACCCCAGCCATGCCGTGGGCCGGGTGGATCTGGTCCCGGCAGTCTCTAGGGCGGCCATTGCTGCCGGCGCCGACGGGCTCCTCATCGAGGTTCATGTGAGACCGGAAGAGGCCATGAGTGACGGGCCGCAGTCGCTGCGACCGTCAGCGTTTGCGGCTGTGATCGAGGAATGCCGCCGCGTTGCCCATGCGGTTGGACGAACGCTCTAGGACTAATGCCTCTACTCATCACAAGGAATGCTCATGGAAGCAAAGCAGGAGGAAGGAGCGGTATTGCCTGACTTTATCAGAGAGCAGGGAACTCCTGGACCGGATCGCTGGGGACCTGGGAAAACCGTTGGCATCATTGGCGGAAAAGGCCAGATGGGGGAACTCTTCGGGCAGTTCTTCAAGACGCAGGGCTATCGGGTCATCCCGGCTGACTACGGTACCGACAAGAACAGTGAGGAAGTCATCCGGCTGTCGGACATTGTCGTTTTTTCCTTACCGCTGCATATGACGATAGACCTTATTCGGCAGTTGATTCCTTTTACCCGACCCGACCAACTGCTCATGGACCTGAGCAGTCTGAAAGTCAGACCCGTCGAAGCCATGTTACTCTCCCCGGCGGCGGTGGTGGGCCTGCATCCCATGTTTGGCGGGAAGACCGCAACCTTTGAAGGGCAGACGATTGTGGCCTGTCCGGTACGTATTCCCCTGGCAGAGTGGAACCCGCTACGCCGGCTATTTGAGAACCAGGGAATGCGCGTCAAGGAATGCACCCCCGAAAAGCACGATCGCCTGATGAGCATAATCCAGGTGCTGTTTCACGTGACGACCATGCTGACCGGCAGGGTGTTGCGCGAGATGGAGGTGAATGTTGCCGAAACAATGGACTTCACCAGTCCCAGCTATCGCCTGGAGATGAACCTCCTGGGTCGTATTTTCGCCCAGAACGCAGAACTCTACGCGGCCATCACCCACCTGAATCCCTACGCCGTCCCCATCCTGGATCATCTTGCAGAAGGCCTGACGCGTTACCGGGAATGGTATGGCGCGGGTGATTTCGAGGCGTTTGTGGCAGATTTTCAGAGGAGTGCCGAACACCTTGGTGATTTCTGCACGACAGCCTTTGAGGAGAGTTCTCGACTGCTGGACTTTACCATTCAGTTGATGGGTGCCAACGCTCAAAAATGGGAAAGGCCCCCACTTGGTCAAGCAGGTGGCGGCCAGCGCCAGCGCTGATGTTTGCATCCACTCGAAGGAAGGCTATGGTTTCTTTTCGTGTGCGGCCGGATTGATTTTTTCGAGGCAGATTCTAATGCAGTCCTCGCAATTAGAGGTCTGGGATCCCAGCTGACAGTACCGGGCAAAGGCGGTGAACCAATCGAGACTGGTGCGCGGGCACATTTTGATGAATTCTAGGAAGCGTACCAGCCGATCAACCGCGATGGGGTCGATGGCGTGCTCAATCCGGCAGGCATTGGCTTCGGCTTCTTCTGAACTCAACTGCAGGGCTGCGCTGAAGAATTCCTTCAAGGTTTCGTGACGGTGAATGATATCTTTGGCAACGGTGCGTCCGGTAGCCGTGAGGGTGACAAAACTGTATGGACTATAATTGATCAAGCCGCGCGCGGCTAGAGCCTTGAGGGCTCCCGTGACGGATGCTCGCTGCACATTCATCTGGTCTGCAATGTCTTTGGCGCGGGCCACCCGATTGGACCGCTCAAGATGAAAAATGACCTCGAGATAGTCTTCCAGACTGGCGGAAAGACCTTCCAGTGGAGCGTCGACCATAGTATGTGCCTCTTGGTTGCCTGACATGAGTATTTTCAGCTTATCTGCTTCAAGGGCATGCGTCAAGCGCCATGTCACCCTCTCCGCAGGGTTTTGACATGTTTCCCAAAACCTGCTAAGTACCCCACCAATCATCAGGTACCGAAATGTCAGGGCGCGCCATCCTCGGGCTGAGCGCGGGCGAGATAACAACCTACTGCTTTTGAGGTCATTCATGGAAGAGAGCAATCTGCGGTCACCAGCGTCCGAAAACCCCTTGCAGCCGGTTTTCCAGGTACTCAGGGGGGTACCTCCAGAAGCGGTGTGCACGACCTACGGGATCACGCCTGAGGAACTGCAAAGGCGAATTGAGGCTTATCAGGCCTCACGGCGCCGTGCCGCCCTTGGTGAACAGTTCAGCGGGACCAAAGTGGGGCGTAACGATCCCTGCCCATGCGGGTCCGGTAAAAAATACAAGAAGTGTTGCCTGTCGATTCAGGAGGAAGCCCGAAAGGCCCTCCCCCGTGACCAGATACAAGCCGTTGAGCAGCAAACAAGGGCTCGGGAGAGACTGGAGAAAGAAGTTAAAAAAGGGTTTGATCTCCTGTTTTCCCAGGACTTTCAAAAAGCCCGAACCCTGGCATGTGATCTCCTGCAGTCTTACCCCGACGATGACCGCCTCCATGACATACGTCTGACGGCCCTCCTTGCGGACGGCAGCTATGATGATGCCGTTGCTTTGTGCCGTGATCGCTGGCAGGTGTCGTTAGAAGAGAGAGATTACTTTCGCGAGCAGGGCCGCCACCGCCGAGAAGGTAGCGGTCGGACGCAGCTGGTAAATTTCTACAGTCCTTCCACCTGGCTCGAGAAGTTCTGGATCGCACAGCGAGCAAGAACATACCGTGCAGCCTTTCCCGTCCAACAGGATTCGCCGTTGCGCAAGCTTGCCCTGGAACTCACCGTTGCCAATGACCTCGAGCGCTTTCCAGCCCGTCAGGAGGACGGCTTTCAGGTACGCCAAGAGGCCTTGGCTTCCCTCCTGGGGCATCTTGAACAGGAAGGAACCGCCGCCATCCCCTACCTCCTGCCGCTAACCTATACTTTCTCCTGGGCCAGCCTGTTTGTGCCGGATCTGCTGGCGCGCTATGGCAGTGATGAAAGCCTCAGACTGCTGGCTGAACTATCCATGTTCCGCTTCCCCTATTTCGCTCAAAAGTGCCTGGATCATCTGGAGAAATTCGGGGAACGGGCGGTGGTGGTGATCGATGGGGTGCTTACGGAAAACCCCGCTTTCGACGAGCTCAAAGGCGGGATGATCAAGGTGCTGGGCAATATCCGCACCGCGGCCAGTCTAAAGATTCTCGAGCGCCTGACCGACCACGAGAACCTTTACCTGGTCAAATGGGTTGCCGAGGCCCTGGATGCGTTTTCGAGCCCCGAAAGCCAGCCTCTCCGCGACCGGGCGAGAGCGAGGCTGGCTTCCAAGGACCGGGTTGCCGGAGTCTTTCCCGAGCTGATGGCAACCATCAAGGACTGAGGAGGAGGCCCTTCTCAGTTATTATCCTCAATGGTAACCGTGGCAGAACCGGCAGGGCCTACGATATACCTGAGTGTTGGCTTGATGGTCAGGATGGCCGTTTCATCCCCTTCCTTGAGCGCGTCTTTCTTCGGCATGATGGTAACATCCACAAACGATGCCCCCATGGGGATATCCACTGTGCCGACGATCTTCTGGTAATCCTTGCCTTTTGTTGCTGTGCCACTCAACATAAAAGGAATGGTGGCCGCAGAGAACGTGCTCCCTGTGCGCGAAATGGTAAAGGTGCCGGCAGTTGGACCACTCTCCGAAGCGTTCGGGTTCTTGGCGACCACCTCAACCACCGGCAGACTGCTCCCCAGGATGGTGACGGTTGCTTTCTTCTTCGCGCTGCGCGTGTAATTATCATCAGCAACGAGAGTCAGGACAACTTGTTCGTTATTCACTACTTCGCCGTCCTCAAGAGGAGTCACCTTGACATTAACCGAAGACTTATCTTTGGCAATGGTCGCCTTGCCGGTGAGCTTCGTGTAATCAGTACCATTTTTGGCTGTGCCTTTCACCGTGTAGCGGACCTGCAGCGCTGCGGTGCTGGGACCGATTCTGCTGATCACGAATTTCCCGGTGTCGCTCGGCAGGGCAGCGATGCCATCCTCCGCAACAATGGAGACTTCCGGCAGGCCGCTGTCGACAATGTAGACCACGTCCTTGCTCGGCGTTCCTACAAAATAGGGAGCGTCGGGCTTGATATTCAGTTCCACAGTCCGGGCGACATCCACCTTGCCGTTGTTGATCGGGACTACATTGATCACCTTGGAGCTTTGGCCCGCCGCAAATTTGACCGTCCCCGAAAGCTTCTTGTAGTCAGTTCCGGCCTTGGCCGTGCCGCCGATGCTGTATTTTACGGTGAGGGCAGTATCGGTCCCCCTGGAGCGGGTGATGGTGAAACCTCCCTTGGTGAGCCCCTGTTCAATGGCGTAAGGGTTGGTAGCAGCAATACTCACTTCAGGGAGATCGTCATCAGTGATCAAAATGGTGGCACTGTTTGAGCCGTCCATAAGGTAGTTCGAGTTTTCTACAAGCGTCACTACCACGGTGAGGTCACCGGTCGATAAGTTGTCGTCTATGGGTGTCACATTCAAGATTCTGGAGGCTTTACCTGCAGGAATGGTGATGAGATTCGAGAAGGCTTTGTAGTTGACCTTCTTCACGGCCGTGCCGCTCGCTTTGACCTTGACTTTCAACGGTTCCTGGGTATTCCCCATTCGCGAGAACTGAAACTGCCCCTTGGTGCCCGATTCTGTGGCGTTGCGCAGGGCGGTTATGGAAACGATCGGCGGATCATCATCAACGATGGTTACCGTCGCATGACCGGGAGAGCCCACATAATAATCGCCACTGTCAGAGCTGGATAGGGTGACGATGACCGTTCGATCCAGCTGGGCGGTTTGATCGTCAATAGCCGAGACGATCAGGTCAACCCCATCCTCTCCGGCCGGAATCGTCACACTGGCAGGAAGCGCCGCGTAATCGAGGTCAGGAATTGCGGTGCCGCTTGCCTTGTAGGTCACTTGCATGGCGGAGCTCAGGTCTCCCGTGCGGGAGATCCTGAACATGCCAGTGTCGGTTGCATTTTCGGAAGCAAGATCGTCGGTGGCGACGATGCTGACGGAAGGCACTTCATCGTCGAGAATATTCACCACCGCACTGGCCTCGCTGCCGATGGTGTAACCGGAGCCGGAAGCAAGGGTGACGACCACAGTCTGGGTACCGTCCTGCGTTTCATTGTTGAGGGGCATGATTTCGAGTTCCACGAGAGCAACCCCAGCCGGAATGGTGACAGATTCTGAGAATGACGCAGTGTAGTGTAGGCCGCTAATGGCTGTGCCCGCCACGCTGTAGTTCACATCCAGAGGAGGCGCCATCGCCGGGTTGCCGTTGCGGCTCACCCTGAACACCCCGCGATCATTACCGTTTTCATTGATATTGGCCACCGGTGCCGCAATACTGACGATAGGCTGCTCGTTATCATCGATGGTGATGGTAGCACTGTTGGGAGAACCAGCTTGATAGAGGTCGGTGCCCAAAATCGTCACGGTGACGGTTTCAACGCCCTGATAGGTAGTATCATCGTAAGGGATCACCTGAATGTCGGCAAAGGGTGCCTCAGGGTAGAAGGTCACGCTGCCATTGAGTCTGGCGTAGCGGCTGCCGTTGGTTGCCGTGCCCCCAACCTCATAGTACACAAGCAGGGACGAAGTGAGGACACCGTGACGCGTCAATCTGAAGATTCCATTGTTCGGACCTTCTTCGGAGGCATTGTCGTCAAGGGCAGTAACACTCACTTCAGGCAAATCGTTATCAACGATGTAGACCGTATCTGATTTCTTCCAACCGAGTGTATACCATCCATTCTGAACCAGATTCAGTACCGCGGTCTCGCGAGGTTCATCGATATTGTCATCGATGGGGAGGATGTCGATATAGGCTTTGGCCTGACCGTCAGGAATGATGATCTCTCCGGAGAGAAATTCGTAGTCCTCTCCGTTGGTTGCGGTACCACCAATGCTATAGGCGACGGGCACAGCTCCCGAGGTATTGCCGGGCGGCCGATAGACCATGACTTGAGCAGCAACCGGTCCGGTTTCATAGCCTACCGTCTTGCTAACGATTGTATCCAGCTGAATACTGGGACCATCATTGTCGGCCACGGTGACGGTAGCGCTGGTGTCGGCGCCCAGGTCGTAATGGGCACTGGGCAGAAGGGTCAGAAAGACCGTGGTCGGACCTTCGTAGACGGCATTCTCAATGGCCTGCACCATGATGCTGGTGGAAGCCGCCCCCACAGGGATCGTCACACTGCCAGGCAGGGCTGTGTAATGCTGGTTGGCAACAGCACTTCCGCCGATGGTATAGCCAACCGTGAGCGCTTCCGTTGTCATCTTGCTTCGATAGACGATAAACTGACCGGCAGTGCCACCCTCCATGGCAATCGGGGTAGCTGCTTCGATCCTGACTGCTGGTGACCCGGCTTCATAGATAGTGACGGTAGCAGTGCTGGTAGGCCCCACGATGTAAAGCGAGCTGCTTTGCAGAGTGACCACCACGCTTTCGGCGTCGTCTGGAAGGCCGTCATCAATGGGCCATACCAGCATGCTCGCTGAGGAAGAACCGGCGGGAATGGTGATCGTGCCTGGCAAGCTCACGAAATCCACACCGCTGGTCGCTGTGCCGCTGACCGTGTAGGTAACGGTAACCGGCACGGCCGTGGTGCCGGAATAACCGACGAGGAACTGTCCAGCGCCAGGGCCTGTTTCCAAAACCGTGGGAACCGGAGCGGTGATGGTCACGGTGGGTATATCCTGATCAACGATGATGGCCGTGGCGCTGCCCGGGGAGCCCACGTTATATACCGAGCTGCCGGCAAGCCTGACCTCCAGGGTCTGGTTACCGTCGTAAAGTTTGTCCCAGAGCGGCTTGATGCTGAAAGCTGCCGAGGCTGAACCGGCCGGGATGGTTACGGTACCGGACGGGGCGGTGTAGTCAACGCCGCTTATGGCGGTACCGCCAGTGGTATAGTTAACGACCATGGCAACGCTGAGCGGTCCGACCCGGGTGACGGAGAATTGGGCATTCTCCGAGCCCTGTTCCAGAACCCTCGCAACGGTTGCGGCGATGGTTACGGTGGGTAGATCACTGTCAAGAATGGTAACGGTCGCCGAATTGGGTGAACCAATTTTGTACCAGTCGCTGCCGGTGATGGTGATGACAACGGTCTTATCACCATCACTCATAAAATCTTCAAGTGGGGTGACCAGGATTGAACCAGAGCTGTAGCCTGCCGGAATGGTCATAGTACCAGGCAAGGCTACAAAATCAGCTCCCGTCGTGGCAGTACCCGACACGACGTAATTGACGGTCACAGCAACATCGGTATGGGCGGAACGAGTAACCGTAAACTGCCCTTTGCCGGTATCCGATTCCGCCACCGTCGGCCGGGTGGCGGCGATGGTTATGGTGGGGCCGTCATTATCGGTGATGACGACAGTGGCGCTGTTAGGAGAACCGATGGTGTACTGGCTGCCGGCTGCGAGGGAGAGAACGACGGTGGTTGGTCCCTGCCACAGCTCCTCTTCGAGCGGCTGAACCGTGATGGTCACGGAAGCGACGCCTGCAGGAATGGTCACCGTTCCTGTTAGAGCAGTGTAGTTGACTCCAGAGATCGCCGTGCCACCCGTTGTGTAGGATACGGCCAGCGGTGAGACGGTGGTCCCCGTGCGCGCCACCGTGAACTGGCCGTTCACCGTGGCTTCCGTGGCATTGGGCTGAGTGGCGGTGACCGTGACCGTGGGGAGATCGCTTTCAACGATAGTGATCGTGGCAGCGTTGGGGGAGCCGATCAGGTAGGCACTATTGGGAGTGATGGAGACCACCACGGTAAGATCCCCGGTGAACTGGCCATCCTTCATCGAGGTGAGGGTAATGGGCGCAGAAGCCGACCCGACCGGGATGACAACGCTGCCGGAGAGGGTAACGAAGTTCTTACCGCTCACTGCGGTTCCACTGACCGAGTATCTCACCGTCAGAGGCAGGGCCGTGGTCCCCGTGTGCGTCACTACATATTCGCCGGGGGTCGTACCATTATCAGAAATGCTTGAAGTTGCGGCCGCGATGGTGACGGTGGGCAGATCGCTATCCTTGATGGTTACGGTTGCGGAACTGGGAGTTGCGATGGCATAGAGGCTGTTGTTCGAGAGGGTTACCACCACCGTCTTGTCGCCATCATAAATCTGATCCCACATCGGTGCCACCGGAACGGAGGCGGTGGTCTGTCCTGCCGGAATGGTCACCGAACCGGGCAGGGCGGTGTAGTTGGTACCGGCAACGGCAGTCCCGGTCACAGCATAGTATACGGTGAGAGGCGAGTTGGTGAGACCGGCCCGGGAGAACACATAAAGGCCGGATTGGGTACTCTTCTCGGTAACGCTCGCCACCGAGGCCGAAACCGTCACGGTCGGCAAGTCGTGGTCCACGATGGTAACCGTTGCCCAACCTGGCGATCCGACGCTGTAGAGGGTACTGCTAGAGAGCGTGACGACCACGGTCTTATCACCGTCGTTGAGCTTGTCCCAGATTGGCGCAACGGGGATTACCGCGGAAGACGAGCCGCTCGGAATCGTGACCGATCCGCTCAGGGCCGTGTAATCTGTCCCGCTGCCCGCAGTTCCGCTGACGGTATAATTCACTGTCAACGGCACCGAAATGTAGTCGGAACGATAAACCGTGAACTGGCCACTGCCCCCACCCGTTTCGGGAACGCTGGCGATAGTGGCGGAAACCGTGATATCGGGAACGCCGACCTTGATATAGCCGGTTCGCGTCTTGGTGTCCTCTCCGCCCGTTCCGGAGACAGTAAGGCTGACTGTGTATGAACCGGCGGTGGTGTATGTGTGGCTCGGATTCTTGGTGGTCGCGGTTTCGCCGTCGCCAAAGTCCCAGGACCAGGAACTGGCGGTGCCTTCGGAAGTGTCGGTGAAGGCGACGGTCAGCGGATAAAAGCCGCTGGTCGGGGTGGCGGTGAAATCAGCCAGGAGCGCCTGGAGCTTGGTGACAAAGACGTCGTAAGCCCCGGCATTTAGCTGCATGAAAGCCCCCGAGGTCGTGGGGAAATTGTAAGATGACGACCAGCCGGTGATATAGACATTCCCTCCGGTGCTCACCGCGATGCCGCGGCCAACGTCGACACCCGCTCCTCCGAGGTAGGTGGAATAGGCGATCTGCCCCTCAGTGCAGTCGATCCTCGTCACAAAAGCATCCGACCCGCCACCGCCATAAACGGCCTGAATGGCCTTGCTGGTCGGGAAATCACCCGACGTTTTGCCGGTGATACAGGCATTGTTCTTAGTATCCACGGCAATGGCGAAGCCGGTATCGTCGGTTGTTCCCCCGAGATAGGTGGAGAAGGAAAGCTCATTCCCCGCCGAGTTGAGCTTCACAACAAAAACATCCTCACCGCCGCCGGGAGTCGCCTGCAGAGGATTGGCCAGGGGAAAGTCAGGCGAAGTGGTGGAGCCGGTCACATAGGCAGTGCCATCGGTGCCCACCGCAATGCCTCGGCCGTAATCACCACCACCGCCACCCAGATAGGTGGCATAAAGGACCGCATAATCGCTACGGGCAATCTTCACCACAAAAGCATCGAAGCTTCCACCAGCGTAGATATCCTGGTGGGAGCCGCCAGTGGTGGGAAAGTTCTCAGAAGCGGTTTCTCCAGCTACGTAGATGTTGCTGGCATCGATGGCAATTCCATAACCTGAATCGGCATCATGGCCGCCAAGGTAGGTCGAGTAGGTGGCATTATTCCCAGACGCATTCAATATGGTTATGAAGGCATCGGCGTATCCGCCGCCATAAATGGACTGAAGGGCACCGCCGGCAATGGGAAAGTCGGTGGATGAAGTCTCACCGGTCACATAAGCTCGACCGCTGCTGTCCACGGTAATCCCCAACCCAACATCATACAGATTCCCTCCAAGATAGGTTGAATAGCTGAGCGCTGTTCCATTGGAATTCAATTTGACCACAAAGGCATCCGAAAACCCTTCGCTGCTGAGCGCACTCATAAAAGGGTTACTGGTAGGAAAATCGGCCGAGGTGGTTTCCCCGGTAACGTAGGCAACCCCGGCACCATCTACGGCGATGCCATTGGCCCAGTCTGAATCGCTGCCGCCCAGGTAGGTCGAATAGACAAGAGCAGTTCCGGCGACATTCAGCTTGGTGACAAAAGCATCAGACACTCCTCCGAAAGAGCCATCGAACGGCGAGCCCGCGGTGGGGTAACTGGTCGAGTAGGTGCGGCCTGTCACATAGGCATAGCCGGAGCCATCCACCGCAATGGCATAGCCGGTGTCGCTGGTCAGGCCACCAAGGTAGCTCGAATAGACCAGCACCGGATCAATGATGAGGGGATGAGCCTTATTGTAGGCTGCCAACTTGAACCCGAATACAAAAGACTCCTCCTCGGCTGAAGCCTCCCTGCCAACAGCGGGCTCAATCGCGAAGGCCCCTTCCACCGCGTGACGCTCACCATCGATCTCCTGATAAACCACGGGCTTCCTATGAATCAACTGTCCCCCATCGGCAAGTCGCAGCTGGAGGTCTCCGCTTTCACTGATGCTGAGAGTCTTAATGCCACTGTAGCCGAACTTAACCTGAGAGGGATCGGCACCGGGTTTGACAATGACATCGTATTCGAGATGCTCATTGGAGCCATAGAACTTAAGATCAATGCCGGGATATGCCTCCCGATAGACCACCGAACGGTAGGTTGCAATATTGGTCTTCCAATTCGTCGGATCATTTCCGAGGAAATAGTTGACTTTGCCCTCCTGCGGCTCCAGACCTTCCAGGAAAGCCCCCTCGTGCATGTGCACGGGACTCAGGCGAACTTGGGAAAACCTGCGGGGCGCGTCACCTTGCCGGGTTTCAGTCCCTTCTTTCAGAACTCGCCGGGATTCACCTTCCGTGCCCGCGTTCAAATGGTCGGCGCCCGATTCAAAGTTAAACAAGATTTCACTATTGGTAAAAAGGATGGAATGTCCCAGGCCCCTCTCGTAATATTGTACGGTATCGTCGAGTTGCCCTTGATTCTGAATGAAATAGAGCGGCAGGCGACCGTAGGCGTTTTGCACCAGCGCCTTCTGTGCTTCCTCAGGCCCGGTCCCGAAAGGCCCTGGCAGGGTAAGGGCACAACAGACGACAATCAGCAGGAGCATGACCGTTCCGACAACAGCCCGGCCTCGAACCGAATGCCACACCAGGGTATCTATTAGCGTCCCTTTCATTTTGCCGACCTCCCATCTTGATATGCCTTCCAATTATTGAATAAGCAGGTGCTTAACACACTCGAAAAGCGTTTGTCCATCTTTCTCTCATAGCTTTCAGGGTAGACCTGCGCCTGGTCATACTTTACGGGTGACCCTGCGCGAAAGCGGGGGACTGAGCAGGTGTTGTATACCCAACTCCCCGGCTCGACGACGGACGTTTTCCACCACGTCGGGGTCCATCACGATGTCGTCCGGCCAGGGTCGTAGGTGGCCGTCGGCGAGGCCCTTTCTGGTGGCATCGATGACTAAACGATGATCTCTTCTGATGAGATCGCGCTTGGGGTCAACGTTGTTGAATAGCTTCCAGAGCAACAGGGAAGCATCGGTCAAATCGAGAACAGCATCGTATAAAACGAAAATAAAGAAGGCACTCAATTCAGGGTGGTCCAGGAGAGGGTCCGCTACCTCACGGCCAATGATCTCGCAGTCCTTGCGCAAGCTTAGCAGCAGCAAGCGGTTTCTGCACTCGACTGGGGGCACCTCAAAGCCGGCAAGGGCTGGTGAGATTTGGTGCAAAGCGCTGCGGATGAGGTCTCGGGAAGGGAGTATCTCCGGCCTACCAGAGACGGGGCGCTCCTTTTCTCCAGGGATACGGCGGGTCGCATCGATGCCGAGTTTTCCGCCAAACAGGGGATCGGGAGCACTGTGATCCAGCACATCCAGAATGCCCTCGGTGATGACCAGATCGGATGCCAGGTCCAGATTATTGAGGACCACTTCCAACACCTTCGCGGGTGAGTTCAGATCAACCTCAGCATCGACCGTCACCAAGGCCTTGCAGAAACTCATCTGACCCTGTCCCCACAGGGCGCTCATAACGCGGTGGGCATGCCCGGGATATTCTTTGTTCATGGCAATGACCGTAATGTTATGGAAGACGCCTTCCCAAGGGAGCCAGTAGTCGTGGATCTCAGGGAGTATGGTACCGAGGAGGGGCAGAAAAATCCGTTCCGTAGCCTTCGCCAGCCAGCAATCCTCCATGGGCGGTCGGCCAACGATGGTGGCGGCATAGACCGGGTGTTTGCGATGAGTAATGGCGGTAACGTGAAAGACCGGATAATCGCCAACCAGGGAGTAATAGCCGGTGTGGTCTCCGAAAGGTCCCTCGAGGCGCAATTCTTCAGGATCGACGTAACCCTCCAGGACAAACTCGGCTTCGGCCGGAACTTCGAGGTCAACCGTCAAACACCGCACCATGGGGACTGGCGCCCGCCGGATAAAGCCAGCCAGCAGCATTTCGTCAACACCTCGGGGCAAAGGCGCAGTTGCCGCGTAGGTAGTGGCCGGATCAGTACCGATCGCGACCGCTACCGGCATGCGTCTTCCTTGTTTCCGGTATTCCTGAAAGTAATGCGACCCATCTTTGTGGATATGCCAATGCATCCCGGTGGTGCGGCGATCGTATACCTGCAGCCGATACATCCCGGCGTTGCGGCGCCGCGTTTCGAGGCTCCGCGTGAAAACCACCGGGAGCGTGACAAACGGTCCGCCATCCTGGGGCCAGCATTTGAGCACCGGCAACCTTGTGAGATCCACCCGATCATCCAGCAACACCACCTCCTGGCAGGGGGCGCGCTTGACCGTCCGGGGCAGAAACCTCATCAAATCAAGGCCCAAAGGAAGCAGGCGTAAACCGTCTCTAAAGGTTTTGGGCGGCTCCACCTCCAGAAACCGGCGCATCCGAGCGGCCAGAGCATCGAGATGACGAACCCCGAGTGCCAGGCCGATGCGTCGTTCACTGCCAAAAGCGTTGGTGAGAACGGGAAACGGGGACTGAACAACCTGTTCAAACAATAAAGCTTTTCCACCCCCCGGACTCTTGGAAGCCAAGTCTGTGATCTCGGTGATTTCGAGCTCGCTGGAAACGGGCACCTTGATGCGCTGCAGTTCACCCGCTGCCTCGAGGGTGGCAATAAAATCCTGGAGGTTACGATAACATCTCTTCATAGGTCCTTGTTCTCGAGCCAGCTTCAGCGCGTCCATGTATCGAGGGCCACCGCCGCCAGGATGAGCAGAGAGATGGCACTGTTGATGTGGAAAAAGGCCAGGTTGACCCGCTCCAGCCGTTCGGGCCGCACCAGTAGGTGTTCCAGAAAGAGGAGCATCCCAATGAGGGCCAGGAATACGAGGTAGACACCTCCCATGTCGAAAACCCCATAGACGATGAGAAGCAGGAGGAAGGATAGAGTGTGCAGCAGCGAAGAAAAATGCAACGCCTCGGCAACCCCCCGGCAGGCCGGGTATGAAAACAACCGCTGCGTGCGGTCGAATTCAAAATCCTGACAGGCATAAAGGATATCAAAGCCAGCGATATAGGTCATGAGAGCCATGGCCAGTGGCAGGATGCGCAGGTCGATGGACCCGGTACTGGCCACCCAGGCGCCGACCGGGGCGAGACCGATGGCAAACCCGAGCACCAGGTGGGAAAAGGAAGTGAAACGCTTGGTGTAAGAATAGCAGAAAAGAACCAAGAGGGTAGGGGGGGCAAGGGCCAGACAGAGGTGCCCGAGCATGCCAGCGCTTAACAGAAAAAGCAACGAAGAAGCAAAGATCATAAGCAGCACGGAAGAATGGTCAATATCCCCGACCACCAGTGGCCGGGTAGCGGTGCGCGGGTTGCGGCGGTCAAATTCGTAATCGACGTAGCGATTGAAACCCATGGCGGCTGACCGGGCCGCAGCCAGGGCCAGAACAATCCAGCCCAGAGTCGAGAGACTCACCGGCTGTTGGCGATGGGCGAGAAGCACCGCAGCCAGGGCAAAGGGCAGGGCAAAGATGGTATGAGAAAACTTGATCAGACGACCGTAAGTCTGCAGGCGGTTGAGCAGGGCTGGCAAAATCTGCACCCCCTCCTTGAAAAGAGTCTTTGGCAGGCCCGGTGGGCACGCTTCTCCTGTTCATCCACGCAGATTTGTATTAGCATAATTGGCGCAGCGAGAAAAGATGGCGGCGGCGATTGCTTTGGGATTGCTGCAACTCTGATCCGGGAGGAGCTGAGCTGGTGGTGGGAATTGGCAGTGGAAGCGGGGACAGGCCCCTGCGGAGTGATCTCCGCAAGGGCATGGAAGTTGAGCTCGGCATCGAAAAGCTTGCCTTCGGGGGAGCGGCCCTCGGACGGCTGGATGGCCTGGTGGTGTTCGTGGATCAAGGCCTTCCCGGTCAGCAGGCACGCGTCAGGATCACCAGAAGGAAACGCCAGTTCGCTGAAGGGTATGTAGTCAAAACCATCGCTCAGTCGCCTCATTATGTTGAACCATTCTGTTCCCACTTTGGTGTCTGCGGGGGATGTCGGTGGCAGCATCTGCGGTATGAGGAACAGTTGCGCTGGAAGCAGCAGCAAGTGCTGGAAGCCCTGCAGCATTTGGCGGGGGTGGAAAGGGCCGAGCTGTTGCCTGTGGTTGCTTCACCACAAAGCATCTGGTATCGAAACAAGATGGAATTCACTTTCTCCCAGCGGTGCTGGCTGGTACAGCGAGAACCTGACTCAGAGCCGGCCCGTTATCCTGCCACCGTCGCTCTTGGCCTGCACACTCGAAAATCCTTCGAAGCGGTGGTGAACCTCGAAGAGTGTTTTCTGCAATCGCCGGAGGCGGTGGCATTGCTGAGGGCGACTCGGGAGTGGTGTCGGGAGAGTGGTCTGCCCGCCTACAATACCAGAACACACCAGGGATTCTGGCGTTTTCTCGTTGTCCGTGAAGGAAAGCGTACGGCGCAACGGATGGTGCATCTCTTGACTTCCAGTCAGGGAGGCCATGCCGCCGTCATCGAAAGACTTGCCAGCCATCTGCAGGCTGGTTTTCCGGACCTCACCACCTTCGTCCATTCCGTCAGCGACAGCAAAGCCCAGGTTGCCTCCGGCGATGTGCATCGCTGTCTGACCGGTTCCGGTTTCATCGAAGAGCGTCTCGGCTCGCTTCGCTTTAAGATTTCCCCGCAGTCTTTTTTCCAGACCAATCCTTTTGCGGCAGAGCAGCTCTACCGCGCCATCTTTGAGCTGGGAGCGTTCAGCGGCAGCGAAACGGTCTGGGATCTCTATTGCGGAACCGGAGGTATTGCCCTTTTCCTTGCCCAGGGCGTGCGCCAGGTAGTTGGCATCGAGGTGAATGAGGAGGCGGTGCGTGACGCGCGCGAAAACTGTGCCTTGAACGGCATTGACAACTGCACCTTCCTGGCGGGAGACCTCAAGGATGTCGTCAGCACCATAAGCCCTTCAGCAACCGGCCAGAAAAGGCCGGAGGTGATCATCACCGACCCTCCCCGGGCCGGCATGCACCCACGGGTCCTCCAAGCGCTCCTGGCCGCCGCTCCCCCCTGCATCCTGACAGTCTCCTGTAATCCAGCTACGCTTGCCAGGGATCTCATGGTCCTGCTCGAAGCCTACCGCGTCGATGCGGTGCAGACATTTGACTTCTTTCCTCACACCCCGCACATCGAATGCCTCGTCAAGCTGACGCGGAAATGAACCGGGCCTGTCTTCTGCAGAGAAGCTGGAGACTCCCATGCAACAGGCCGGGACGGTATGGATGCCGAAAGGAGGAATGGCGGAATGATGGCTAAGAACCAGACGAAGGCGTATCCAGGGGATTGGGGGTAGGACCGGCCCATGTTGTCATTCAAGAAGCAACCTCGCTGGTGGCTCACCTGGAAAGCCCCCGCAGCGGTCCTGGTTGGCCTCCTGTTGGTCGCAACTGGCTATTTTGCCTACCTCTACATCGAGGTTACGCAACGGTTCGACTCCCGCCGGTGGAGTATCCCGTCGCGCATTTTTTCCGCAACCGTGCCGCTTTATCCCGGCCAACAGCTCGCCCTCTCTCACGTAAAACAACTGCTGGAAGAGCGAGGTTACCAGGAAGCGATCAAAGAGCCGCTCCAGGCAGGCGAATACAAGATTGGCCGAGATACCGTGACCGCCTATCTGCGGGAGTTTCAATTTCCGGGTCGTGCCTTGGCGGCGCAACGAGTTGATTTCAGCTTTCAGCAGAGCACCCTCGTCAGCGTGAAGAGCGGTCGGACCGAGATCGCTTTTCTCGAATTGGAACCGCTTGAAGTTGCTCGACTGTTTGGCCCGGACCGAGAAAGCCGCCTGCTGGTCAACATCACCCAGGTGCCGACTTACCTGGTTGACGGGGTGCTTGCTATCGAAGATCATCGTTTCTATGAGCATCGGGGAGTCGACTGGAGGGCAATGCTGCGCGCCTTGTACACCGATATCACAGCCGGTCGGGTGGTTGAGGGAGGCTCGACCATTACCCAGCAATTGGTAAAGAACTACTTTCTTGAACCGTCACGCACTTTCCGGCGAAAGTTCCAGGAAGCTACCATGGCTGTTATCCTGGAAGCGATCTACGAGAAGCAGGCGATTCTCGAAATGTATCTGAACGAGATCTACATGGGCCAGCGCGGCAGCGCGGCCATTCATGGCATGGGTGAGGCTGCACGCTACTACTTTGGCAGGAACGTGGACGACCTGACGTTGTCCGAATGCGCAACCCTGGCAGGAATGATTCGCGCCCCCAGCATCTATTCACCGGTGCGAAACCCCCAAGCCGTGCTAAACCGGCGCAACCTGGTGCTCAAACGGATGCTGAACCTGAGCATGATCCCTGACCTGGAATATGAAAAAGCGCGAGGACAACCCCTTCGTACCGCTACTCCGTTGCTCCCGAGAAATTTCGCTCCTCACTTCGTAGATCATGTTCAGCAGCAACTCCGTGAGCTTTATGAGGAAAAGATACTGGCCTCGGAAGGACTGACCATCTATACCGCACTTCACCCGGAGATGGCTTTGCTTGCTGACAGGGTCTTGAAGGAAGAGTTGGCCTGGTTGGAAAAGGATATCTCCGATCATAACGGAACGCTCCAACCGAGTGCCCTTCAGGCTGCAATCCTGGCCGTGCAACCGAAGACCGGCTCGATTCTTGCCCTGGTTGGCGGGAGAAATTATGGACCCGATATTCTGGACCGCACTCAATTGAGCAGACCGGCGGGGTCCGTGATTATGCCGCTGATCTATTTGAGCGCTCTCGATCAAATGACCCCAGCTTCCTGGCTGGTTGATGAACCAAGGACCTGTGAGGACCGTGAGGCAGGCCTAATCCCCACAGACCACGACAACCGATATCTCCGCCGAATCCTGTTTCGGGACGCTCTTGAACAATCCATCAGGGCTGCTACCGCCGACCTTGCGGTTCGGGTCGGAGCTGAAAGGATCTCTACCACGCTGCGCAGCTTCGGGCTGACACCGCCCGTAACAGCGGTTCTGCCATTGGCTCTGGGAGAGTTCCCAATAACGGTGATGCAATTGGCGAGGGCTTTTTGCGGACTGGATAACGACGGCCAAAAACCTTATCTGCTTGGAGTCAAGGAGGTGGTTGCGGAAAGTGGTGAGGTTCAGCAACGCCGCCATGTTGAATTCGTTGCTGCTACGAGCGCTGCCAGAGCCTGTTTGATTACCAGTATTTTACAGGGTGCGGCGCGGCGGGGAGCGCCTGGCGAGGTGAGCAGCGCCGGTCTCGAGTTCCCTCTTGCTGCCCAGTCCGGTTTCTCTTCGGAAATGCGTGACGGGTGGTACGTGGGTTACACCACCGATCTCGTAATAGTCGTCTGGCTTGGATACGACGATCATCGCCCGCTCCCTCCAGCGGCTCGGCCGGCCGCTGCACGGCTCGGCCTGAGGTTCATCCACCAGGTTCGCCCCTGGATATACCCGCAGGAATTCCCCATTCCTCCGGGAATCGCCCAACGGCTCATCTGCCTTCAATCCGGGCAACTGACCACACCGCGCTGCCGGGAAAAACGGCTTGAGGTTTTTCTCGAAGAGCATGTGCCCAACGAGTATTGTGTGCTTCATAGGTGATACTGAGGGGAGGCGGTTAACAACGGAGGGTTAAAGCGATGGGAGTGTTTGCCGTTAGGACATGCACAGTGAAGTGGAGATTCTGCGGGATAACAGCAGTGCTTGCTGCACTGTCCCTGCTTGTCGCCTGCGGCCCCAGGAAGCCTGTCGGCATCCCCTCGGAATGGCATTCTCCGCCCCCTGTTCAGGCTGCCCCGGCGACCAGGCCGGCGGAAACGCCAAAGCCGCCAAAACCGGCGCCGATCATCAAGCCACAGCCCGTCATCAAGGAAAGCGATTTGACGGCACCGCAGGAAGCACCCGTGAGCCAGCCTGGGGGAAAGGAATCTTCCCCGTCCTCGCCTCAGCGGGTGGCCTCCCTGCACCTGGTTGAACAGGCCAGGGCCCTGCTGGCACAAGGAAAGGCGGATGCAGCGATCCCCCTACTCGAACAGGCCATCCAGGTCGATGTCCACAATGGGGAGGCTTTTCTTGCCCTGGCGCAGGCATGGCGAGCGAAAGGGGCACGTCAGAAGGCCCTGCAATTCGCTCAGAAGGCTGAGATTCTCTCCCAGGACGACCCCTCGAAGCTGAAACAGGTCTATCTGCTACAGGCAGATCTTTACAAGGAATTAGGAGATAACGCCAGGACCGACGTTTACCGCAAGAAAGCGCTCACGGTGAAATAGCAGGTCAGGCGCTGGGTGCGCCTTACGGAAAGCATGACCATTGCCAGATCCGGGAGCGCATCAAGTCTGCCACCAGGGTTTCTTGGGCCTGGTTCTGGTCTTTTCGCCAGCGGGTGAGATTCCCTCCCGAGATTCTCCAGAGCTACCCGCAGTAATTGCTTCCGCTGTTTTTAACTCCAATGCCTGCAATCGGCTTCGAAGCTCATCCACACTTCTCTCCAAACGGTGCATGGCTTCTTCCTTGGCTTGCAGCATCCCTTTGAATTCCATGAAGAACTGATTTTGCTTTCGAAGCTCCCCCAGTTCGAGCAGCAACTGTTCGTAGCGCTCCCTGCTCAGTGTCACGGTGTCCCCAGCTTGTCCTGTCCCCCACGTCTTTCGCGGTACTGGCTGAGCATGTCCCTGTCCCATGTCTAAAGCGTTGCCCAGGTTCTTCACTTCAGCGAGCAGAAGAAGGGTCCGTGTCCCTTCTTTGACTCTTGTCAGACGCCCTTTAGCAAGGTAGCGCTGGATCGTCTTGGTTGTCACCCTGAGCAGCTCAGCGGCATCCTTTATGGTGATCTTCGGCCCTGTCATCGGTCCCTCCAAAGCTGGTCCCTAACCGGCAGGGACAGATTATGACAGGCTTTTGCGGGTGCACAAAGGAGAAAATCGGTATAAAATTGATTTGCTGACTCTGGAGGAAGGTTCGTCGGCCCTGCGGAAGCAGCAAGCGCGAGGTTGCGAAAGGCCTTGAAGTGTACTTGACATCATTCATCCACCGAAACGAACTCTTCAATGTTGCAGAACGCTGGTTCTGCGGGCATTTGGACCCCAATGACGCCCTGCGGTTGACGCAGATCTTGATTTCGGACGGCTTTGTGCTCGGAGAAACCCTGGAAGCTCTCACTCAAAGGCTGTTGCTGCGGATCTACCCGGAAGCGCTGGCACAGAAACGGATTCACTTCAAGGGGGAACTCCGCGAAATCATCTGCCGCGGCAATGGGGACTTGGGCGATCGTGAACGGGAACTGTTTTCGCAATACCACCTGAACCCGGATTTTTATTACCGAGAGGCGCCCATTGACGGGGTCATGTGCCTGGGGCGGCAAGGGCAGCTGGTCGGGCTCTACCGGATCAAACGCCCTCGGCGCATCGCAGAGAAGGCAAACCGCAAGATTGCCAACTGGATTTTCAGTGTGGTCCAGCGCCGGGCTCAGGAAATGGCCGCAGAAAGGGCAAAGAGATCCGGCATTCCCCTGGAACTGCTGGTAACACCGGAATCAGAGATGTTGACCGAGTTTGTTCAAGCAGAACGAGCGATAGCCCAGACCTTCAGTGAGGAGAGAATCAAGTTCGATGCGACCGCTCTGACCATACAGGATGTTGGCGGCATCAAGATCATTGCTGAGGACGAACAGCTGCTGGAACTGGAAGACACTCTGGCCAACGACCCGAGTCTAATGGTTTTGGACAAGGAAACCCACCACGGCAACTACCGGGCGAGAAGCCTGATTCTCGAATCGGCCTGGGATCCTGAGCATGTCATCCGAAGATTCAGGGACAGTCGTGCCTGGGCACGCTACACCAACCGGGGAATTTCAGAAGCAGACCTGAAGCGGGGACTGGAATCCCTTCTTGGAGATCCCGAGCCAACCATCCGCGTGGAGTTGATCCTTTCCAACTTCCCTGACCTGGTCGAATCGGAACTGGGGAGCAGCATCCATGAAGAGCGGATTATCGCTCAGCGCGACAGCAGGATTTACAGAGGCTATGTGCCCATGAATGTGGAATTTCTCCTGGAGTACCTGTTTGCGGTGGGGTTCAGCCCGCAGACTCAGATCGACCGCCTCCCCATCAAGCTATGGGGAAGATACCTGCCGGAGACCTTGATCTACCACGTTCGTAAGCTCTATCAGCTCCCTCAGCAGGACTTCTTCTGCTGACGACCTGAGCCCTGATCCTCATTGGTGCCAACCACGCGGAACCTGATCGGTTCAGCACCGCGCCACCTGGGGCAAAACCTGCGCTACCAGCGCATCACCGTCGAGGCCCAGGTGAAACCGGATCCAAAGGCGACCATCAGCAGGAGGTCCCCCTGTTGAAACTTGCCTTGCCGGTAGCTCTGGTCCAGCAGCAGGGGAATCGAAGCCGCTGTGGTATTGCCGAATTTTTGAATGTTGTTCAGGAACTTCTCCTGAGGCAGACCCAGACGGTCGGCAACGAGTTGATTGATCCTGAGATTCGCCTGGTGAGCGATGAAATACTTGATTGCTTCCGGCTGCAACCGGCAGTGCGTCAGAGCGTTGGTGATCAGTTCGGCCATCCGGGTTACCGCATGTTTGAAAACCGTTTTCCCATCCATATGCGGCCAGATTTCACCGGTTGCAAGGCTCTCATGGCTCATGAAGGGTTTGCGGGAAATATCCCATACATCCATGCAAAGGACCTTGGCAAAACGGCCGTCGGCGTGCAGTTCCGAATAGAGGACGCCACGGTGCTCTTCTGGGGATGCGGCGAGCACCACGGCTCCCGCCGCATCCCCGAAGAGCACACTGACGTCTCGGCCCTCATCGGTAAAATTGAGTGCACTGGAGTGAACTTCCGAGCCGACGACGAGTACCCGCCGATAGGTGCCCGCCCGGATGAGGGCATCACCCAGCGCCAAACCGTACAAGAACCCGCTACACTGATTGCGGATATCCAGGCAGCCGATGCCGGGAACGCCCAGCTTCGCCTGGAGAAAACAGCCGGTACCTGGAAAATGATGATCGGGACTCAACGTGGCAAAAATGATGAAATCCAGGTCTTCGGGTTCCAGTCCGGCATCCGTTAACGCATTTCGGGTCGCCTGCAGGGCAAGATCAGAACAATACACGCCTTCATCGGCAAATCGCCGCTCTTCAATGCCGCTTCGCGTTCGGATCCATTCATCACTGGTGGTCATCAGTTTCGCAAGGTCATCGTTGGTCACCACTCGGGGTGGGACATAGCTTCCAATACCGGCAATCACACTGCGTGTCATGGATTCCTCCTCAACCCTGTCTGTTGGCTCTGGCAGGGTCTTCTCCGAGGTCCCGACCCCGCGCTTTTTTCTCTATACCAGCACCGGAGAAATGTCACTCACAATCCGGTGCACCCTTTCAGGAATCGCTGCTTGAGCCGCGGAGAGAATTGGAATATGCTTCATGCCTTCAAAGAGGAGGACGACCACACGTGCCAACCCGGAAGGAATCGGTGATTACGCCGGAGATTGGAGAAACGCAGGAAAGGGGATCGCCGTCATGGTCAGAACTGAGGAGGAACGAATCAAGCTGCCCAAACCGGCAACGAGCGGTTGTTTTGGCTGCGGTGCCGACAATCCCATGGGCCTCAACCTTGCGTTCTATCGAGTCGGCGAAACCGTTCGTTCCGACCTGATCTTGACCAGGCACCACATGGGCTGGGAAAACCTGGCTCACGGCGGGATCATTTCGACCATCCTTGATGAAATCATGGGCTGGACGGTCCTTGTTTTCCGGCGAGTCTTTTTCGTTACCCGCAAAATCGAGATCCAGTATTTGCGCCCCGTTGAGCTGAATGTCTCCTTGACAGCCATCGGAAAACTTGAAGCCGATGCCGCTCCCAAAGGCTGCACGGCGGTCGGCTGGCTGCTGGATGCGGAGGGCAGGAGACTCGCGGAAGGTCGGGCGCAAATGACCTACCTGTCCGGAAAGCGGCTGCCGATCCTCCCGCCAGCCTATCGGGCCGAGATGGAGCAGCTTTTCATGCAAATCCGGGAACTTCTGGGCTGATGCGAACGGTTCTCCTGTTTGCTCTCCCCGAAGAGCATGCATCGTTCAGAACAGCCACGGGTCCCTGGCGCCTGACCTGCCGAACCCCTTTCAAAACCTACCGCTGCACCACTTTATCCCACGACCTGGTTCTGGTGGAGACCGGCATGGGGCGAGAGCCGCTGTGCAGGGCACTGTCCTGGCTGTTGGAGCACCCTCATCCCGATTTGATCATTTCGGCTGGCTTTGCTGGCAGCCTCAGTGAGCATCTGTCGGTGGGGGACGCTTGCCTGGGCGAAGTGTTTGTGTGTTTTGATGAAGACCACGAGGAGCAGTGGTCCGGCGAGGTTGCCCGAGCAGCGCTCCCGGACGCCGTTTCCGGGAACCGCGATGGTCTTGCGAGTGCCATGGAATGCAGCCCGCTGGCGACCTTTCACCTCAAATGCGACAGCGAGCGTCCGCGGCAATGGCTGCCGGTTGCCGGGCCCCATTTGTTTCATCAGGCCCGGATCATAACGGTCACGCGGCCGCGGCAGAAAGCATCACTTGCTCACCGGTTCGCGGACGGGACATCACTCATGGACATGGAAAGCTACTATGCAGTCCGGTTTTGCTTTGAACGCCGGATCCCGTTCCTTGCTATCCGGGCCGTGAGCGACGGCCTCGAGGATGAGCTCGACTTTGACCTGGGTGCTATCAGCGATGACCAGGGGAAGGTGAGAGTGCCTCGGGTGCTGGCATCGGTCATACGGTCGCCACGGCTGATCAAGAGCTACTACCATGCCTGGCGGCGCTCCCGAACAGCAGCCCGCAGCCTTGGGAACTTCCTTACCAGGGTGCTTGCGCTTCCTGAAAGAGATCTCGAAGACTTGGTCAGATCCTTATCATTCTATACCAGCTGAGTCCGGAAAGTCCCGGCAATGGTCCTCCAACTGAACCGGCGTAAGATGCTGCTGTTTGTAGTGGGTAAAGAAGCAGACCAACAGGCTCGGAAAGAAAAGAATCAGGCAGCCGACCATCCCCATGAAGGTCTCACCGATCCAGAAGGTCACGGTGAGGTTGAAAGCCAGGACTGAGACGTAAAGTACCGACCCGAGCAGCCTGACCCAGGGAATCGAGCCAAGCCGTGAGCGTCGGCCGGGTTCCAGCCCTGGCAGACGATCGAGGAGTTGCAGGGCCGCAACCATGGCCAGCCCCACCAGCAGCCAGCCAGCGAAGTTGCTCAGGGGAATCCCGAAGTACAACCCCGGTTCCCGATAACCGTAGATTTGGCCCAGAAACCAACGATCTCCCTGGTAAGCCACCGGATCGATGATGATATCGAGCAGCACAAAAAGGCAGGCTCCAAGAACAAGCGTTTCCGGAGAACGCCGAAGGCGGCGGGTTTCGAGAATGACAACTCCTTTTCGGCTGAAGTGGAGGGGGCTGAGAATAAACAGTGCCATGGCATAGCTGCAGTAGGCCAGAAAAACATACGACAGGGAATCCATAAAGGGCACCCCGAAAACCCACAATTCGCGATCGACCGTCGCCGCGATGTAAAAATAATCGCCGTACGGAAATCCCCAGTGGATCGAGGAGAATTCGGAGAGCCAGGCCACCCAGTAGCCGGCTGGGATGAAGAGCAGGGTCCTGCGCCACCCGAGATGGGCGCCGGCCGCTGCAAGGTAGACCGCGAGAAAGGCAAATACATAAGGGCGAAGCAGAACCGTACCCAGCAGGAGACGGCCGAACTCAAGCATAGAGGTTCCACCTGATCATCCGCAGCAGGTCCGGTCCGCTCATTTGCAGCACCACCGTAGGCTCAAACCCGCAGTGTACCATGCACTGGGCACAGCGGGGATCCCGGCCGGAAACGTAGTGGTCCCAGTCGGTATTGTCCAGGAACTCGCGATAAGACGGATAGTGGGTATCGGTGATGAGGTAGCAGGGGGATTTCCAACCCTGGGTATTTCTGGTCGGGTTTCCCCACGGGGTGCATTGCAGTTGCCGACCCCCGGCCAGAAAGTCGAGATACAGTGGATTGCTGATCAACGGGAAGCGGTCGCTCCACCGCCGTATTTCCTGGAATTTCTGGATGATTTCCTGACGGGTGAGAAAGACCTCACCGGTCACGTCTTCGTAGCTGAATCCCGGAGCCACCAGGATCCCATCCACCCCGGCCGCCGCCAGTTGCCCGAAAAGCGCTTCGAGATCCGCCAGATCCGTTTCCCGGTAGATGGTGGTGTTGGTGCTTACCCGAAACCCTTTCGCCTTGGCGGCCAGCAATCCCGCAAAGGCCTTCCGAAACCCGCCCGTGCGGCCGATGATTTGATCATGCACTGCTTCTCCGCCGTCGAAATGGATGTTCCAGGTGAAATGGGAAGAAGGACGGAACCGGTCCAACGATTCCTCCAGCAGGAGCCCGTTGGTGCAAAAATAGATGTGCTTGCCGCGGGTGAGTACCGCCTCGACGAGCTCTGTCACCTCCGAGTAGAGCAAGGGTTCCCCGCCGGTGATGGTCACCACCGGGGCGCCGGCCTCATCCACCGCTTTGAGACAGTCGGTGAGGCTCATTTCTTCGAGAATCGTGTCCCGATATTCACGAATCCGCCCGCAGCCCGAGCAGGTGAGATTGCACCGATGGGTCGGCTCCAGCATGAGTACCAGTGGAAACCGCTCTTGTCCCCGGAGCTTATTGGCAAGCAGATAGCGGGACATGGAAAGATAGAGACTGACAGGAAATCGCATGATCACCTCGGTCGTTCTCGGAATTGGTTTTCGACAGATAGTCAGTGTTGTCATCCCTGTGTCACGTTGGCGCATAGCCGTGGTCGCGATACCATGCGACCGCTTCCGCCAGGGCACCTTCGACCGATGTCTGTGGCAGGCGCAATTCCCGCACCGCCTTGCTCGCGTCAAAGAACATGAATTTCCGCGCCATCTTCACCCCCTCGTAAGGGATGAACGGTTCACGCCCGGTAAGTCCCGACAGCGCCTTTCCGAGATAGGCCAAGAAAAGAATCGGGCGATAGGGCAGGCGGTAGTGTGGTGCCGGGATTCTCGAAACCTTTTCCAGCAGCCTGAAGATTTCCGCAAGGGTGAGATTCTGATTGCCCAGGATGTATTTTTGCCCGATCCGGCCGCGTTCCAGAGCCAGCAGGTGGCCTTCGGCCACATCGCTCACGTGAATGAGATTCAAACCGGTATCGACATAGGCCGGCATGCGCCGATTCAGGAAGTCGACAATGATTTTGCCGGTCGGGGTGGGCTTCAGGTCTCCAGGTCCCACCGGAGTGGTGGGATGTACCATCACCACCGGCAAACCTTGGGCCAGAAAGCGTTCGACTTCCCGCTCAGCCAGGAATTTCGAGCGCTTGTAGTGCCCGATCATGTCTTCGAGACGAACCGGCGTGGTTTCATCGGCAGGCTTGCCGTCCGTTCGTAAACCGAGCGCTCCCACACTGCTGGTGTAGACCACCCGCTCCACTCGCTTCAGGAAAGCTGCCCGCATCACATTGATCGTCCCGGTTACATTTGTCTCGTAGAGCTCCTCAGGATTCCGCACCCACAACCGGTAGTCGGCGGCCACGTGAAAAACAACTTCAGATCCCGACATGGCCGCTTGAACCTGCTCCAGATAGCGGATGTCACCCATGCGCCACTCGATGTCGGCATCTTCAAGATAGGGGGCTAACGACTTGGGACGCTTGAGCGCCCGAACTCGCCACCCGTTCCGGAGCAAATGAAGCGCTACCTGGCTCCCGATGAAGCCCGTCGCGCCGGTAACAAAAGCAGTAGCCATCCCAGAGCTCTTTCCGTTTCTCGTGATAGGCAGTGCTCGCTTCCTATACCAAAATCCCGACAGCCGTGCAATGCAATCCGGCTCAACTACTTCACCCTGACCATTCAGGCCTCTGCTGCCCTTCTCTCTTTTTGGAAGCGAACCTGCAGTACGAAGAGATTCTGAAAATGCGTCGAAAAAACAGGTCTTGCGAGATCTTAGCTTCTTGGATAGATTTACCGCCATCGTTGTGATTCGTCTTCAATGATGTACAACCCTGCGGAAGCCTACATAGGGGTGAGAACCCGATCTCTTTCTTGTCAGGTGTCGTCGCGATCAAGGGAAAACCCTTGGTGGGTCGAAATGCGATTCTTGTATGATTCGATATGAAGAATATTTCTGCCACTTGGCGAATTAACGCTCGATTTATCATATAATTATAGTATGGTGACATCAGTCCGAAGACGGCATTCAGACACTCCTTTGCTGTCCCAAAGTGCGAGGGAAAATCATGATGCATCTCATCAAGAAGTCTCTATGTGCCACCGTTCTTTTTGCCACTCTAACCGCGTCCCATGTCTGCTCTGAGATAATCTATTCAGGATTGCTCAACCATAATGGTCCCGAGTTTGCCATCGACATCAACAACGACGGAACCATTGACTTTGTGACCGAATGGAGAACCTGGGCTTTTGGTGACGGTTCCTCTGAAACAGGGTACGATGCTGTTATAAATTCAGCCATGCAGTATCTCAATACCGGAACATTGCTTGCGCCTGACGGTTTTCCGGGAGCCAAATGTCCTCTCAACCATGGTGAGCTTATTGGACCGATACCTCCTCAAGGATTGCTGTGGTCAACCTTTTCCAACGATGCGATGCTGTGGACGACGTGGAACATGTCAAACGAGCCCTTTTTTGTCTACTCGGGTGAGTGGCATAAGGCTCATGACCGGTATCTGGGCTTCGAGATGCGCGTTGGTGCTGAAGTCTTCTACGGATGGATACAGCTTGGCGTGGATGCTTTCAACAATGTCACCCTGTTTGGCTACGCTTATGAAAACACTCCGAGCACACCCATTGCCGCGGGGGCGGTGCCCGGAGCGGGGACCCTGTTTGTCCGTCCCGATGGAGGAACCGCCAGCCAGTGTACCGGGAAGGTGGATGCGCCATATCCCGGCAGCGGCCTCCATCAGCCCTGTGCCTGGTCACATCCCTACTGGGCTCTGAGAAGCGAGGGGGCGAGTGCTTCGTGGAAACTGGAGCCTGGGGACACCCTTATTGTTGCCTCAGGGAGCTATAAGATGGGCTACGGAGCGCCCAACACCGGCTGGTGCAGCAGCTCCTATCCCTGGGACTGCCATCTTCCGCCGCTTCCTTCCGGTCTTGATCCGGACCATCCGACGCGACTTCTGGGAAAAGGTTGGGATACAGGGTGCACGAGTCCTCCGCAATTCTGGGGAACGGAGAGGGCTTTGAGGGTGCTGGATTTGACGGGTACCTCCGATGCCGTCATCGCCTGTCTCGAGATCACCGACCATTCGGGTTGTGTCTACGGTCATAGCAATCCCGCAACCCGCTGTAAGCGTGAGGGCTCTCCCCATGGCAAATACGCTGACGTGGGGTTGTACGCAGCGGATTCCGCCAGAATCCTGGTGCGAGATGTGGACATTCACGGCCTGGCCATGGCCGGCGTTCAGGCGGGACGGCTGACGGACTGGACGGTGGTGAAGGTGCGCTTGGCGGCCAACGGCTGGGTGGGCTGGGACGGGGACCTTTGGGAGGACAACAGCAGTAATCAGGGAACGCTTTCTTTCCGCCGTTGGCTGGTGGAATGGAATGGCTGTGCCGAGACCTATCCGGGCAAGAAGCCCAACCATTGCTGGGCCCAGAGCGCCGGTGGGTACGGGGATGGGGTCGGCACCGCCAAGACCGCCGGGCATTGGATCATTGAAGACTCCGTCTTCCGATACAACACCTCCGATGGGCTCGATCTCCTCTACGTTGGGCAGGGGCACCTCCCGGAAAGCTCGATCACGATCCGCCGCACAATCGCCCAGGGCAATGCCGGCAACCAGATCAAAGTCAACGGCGCGACCAGGATCGACAACACCCTCATCGTCGGCAACTGCGGCTACTTTTACCCAAAGAAGTTCGCCCACCCAATGGGGGAGCGAGGGAGTGGCGACCACTGCCGGGCCGGCGGAGGGGCCCTGGCGCTTTCCCTCACCGGTGGCGACCAGGTCAGCGTGGTCAACTCAACCCTGGTCGGCCAGGGTGATGTGCTGATCGGGATCGGCTGTGACAGCCAGGCCACCTGCACCAGTCAGGACCGGGTGATCCTCGCCAATAATATCCTCGTCGGCTACGGCGATTTCCTGCAACCGGGCGACAAGCCCGCATTTGTTTGGGTGGACGATGAATCCGAGCCACCCTTTCCCGGGCAGGTCCAGGGGGATCATAACCTGGCTCATCGGGTCAAATTCAGTTCCACTTTTCTCAGGCGGAAGGACCCCAACCTCCTTGTGGCCGATCCGCTCTTCGTCGACAGCCGCCTCCATGCTTTCAACGGTCATCTCGCTGCCGCCAGTCCTGCTATTGACAGCGGCAGTCACGTGGAGGGAATGATGGTGCGCGATCTCGATGGCGTCTTTCGACCGCAAGGGCAGGGAGTGGACCGGGGAGCCTTTGAAGCCCCGGCACCGTGAGGCGAGAGCGCCGGAACCTTTCTGTTGACAGTAAAATTATCCTCGATTAGAGAACACTTACGATGAGGATGCGGCTTGGGTACGCCGGATCGCGGGTGGGTGGTATGCCGTAACGACAACCGTCACATGGAAGGAGGGAAACATGAGAGGGAGAAGGATTCTTGCTGTTGTGGCTCTGTTGGGTGTCGCGCTGGGCGGCATTCCCGGCCTCGGTAGTGCTCAGGAGGTCATCAAGATCGGCGCCTATCTGCCGATGACGGGTGGCGTTGCCGCCTATGGCGACATGGAGTGGTCCGGGATTCAAGTGGCCAAAGAGATGGAACCGCAGGTACTGGGCAAGAAGATCGAGGTCGTGCTGGTTGATACCAAGAGTGACAAGATCGAAGCGGCCAATGCGATGTCCCTCCTGGTGGAAAAGGAAAAGGTAGTGGGCATCCTCGGCGAAGCCATCAGTGGCAACAGCATGGCTGGCAACCCGATTTCCGAAGCGGCCAAGATCCCTACGGTGAGCCCGACGGCAACCAACCCGCTGGTCAACCAGGGAAAAAAGTATGCGTTCCGGGCCTGTTTCATCGATCCCTTCCAGGGCCAGGTGGCAGCGCGGTTCGCGCGCAATGAACTGAAGGCCCAGACGGCTGCGCTGATCATCGACCAGGCTCAGGACTACTGTGTCGGCCTGGCCAACTATTTTGAAAAGGAATTCGAGAAACAGGGCGGCAAGATCGTCTCCAAGACCTACATCCAGACCGGGGACCAGGATTTTTCCGCACAGCTGTCGGCAGTGCAGGCCAGCAAGCCGGACATCATCTATGCCCCCAACTACTATACGGAAGACGCTCTCCTGGCCAAGCAGGCCCGTGATCTCGGAATCAAGAACCCGATCCTGACGGGCGACGGCGCTCAGGATGAAACCCTGATCAAAGTGGGCGGGGCCGCGGTAGAAAACATGTATTTCACCGGCCACTTCCACAAGCAGGCCGCAAGCACTGAGAGGGCGAAGGAATACATCAAACGCTACGAGGAAAAATTCAAGAAGGAAGCCGGTGCTTTTGACGCCCTCGGAGCTGATGCCTACTTCCTGCTGGTGGACGCAATCAAACGTGCCGGCTCCACCGACGGCACCAAGATTCGGGATGCCCTGGCCGCAACCAAAGACTTCCAGGCGGTCTCCGGCACCATCACCATGGGTGATGAAGGAAACCCCGTCAAGAGCATGGTGATCAACAAGGTGGAGGGTGGCAAGTTCGTTTACGTTACCACGGTCAATCCCTAGATCCGGGGCGATGGGGAAAGCCGGAGCGAGCCTCCGGTTTGCCCGTTGCGGTGTTGATGAGACCAAGAGACAGGAGAGCGGGGTGCTTTCCTGTCTCTTTTTTTCCCAGCGAGGACTTTTGTTTGCGTTGGGCATTGAAACTGGTGCATAAGATTTCTGTTTGGTGATGTCTCCGGGATCGAGGTGGGCGTGGATGCGACGATTTTCTTCCAACAACTGATCAATGGCATTTCGCTGGGCAGCCTGTATGGTCTGGTGGCTATCGGCTATACCATGGTCTACGGGATCCTGCGATTGATCAATTTCGCCCACGGCGACCTGCTCATGTTTGCCGCCTATGTGGGGATCTATTCCGTTTCGCTCTTTGCCTTCCCCTGGTATGTGAGCTTCCCGCTGGCCATTGTGGCTACCGGTCTGGTAGGGATCCTCCTCGACCGTACCGCCTATAAACCGCTGCGAACTGCCCCCCGCATCTCGCTCCTGATCTCGGCTATCGGTGCCTCCTTTCTGCTTGAGAATCTGGCCCTGGTGATCATCGGCGGGGTACCCAGGGCGTTCCCTCGGCCGGAACTTTTTGACAAGGTTATCGTCTTCATGGGGCTGCACATTCAGGTGCTGACCCTCTATACCCCGACGGTGACAATCCTCCTGTTGCTCGGCCTGCTGTATATTGTCCACCGGACGAAGGTCGGCAAGGCGATGCGAGCGGCGTCCAAAGACTTCGAGACCACCCGCTTGATGGGAATCAACCTCGACCGGGTCATCGCCGTGACTTTTCTCCTGGGATCCATGCTGGCGGCGGCGGGCGGCTTGCTGTGGGCCATGAAGTATCCCCAGGTCAATCCCTTCATGGGCATTGTCCCGGGCATTAAGGCTTTTGTAGCGGCGGTCATGGGTGGAATCGGGAACATCCTCGGAGCGGTGATCGGGGGGTTTCTCCTGGGGCTGGCCGAGATCCTGATCGTTGCACTGGTGCCGCAACTGGCCCAGTATCGCGATGCGTTTGCGTTCATCATTCTGATCCTCGTGCTGTTGTTCCGTCCGACCGGAATCATGGGGGAAACGATTACCGACTGATGTTGGATTTCGGATTTCGAATGTTGGATGGAGGGTGAGAAGGGTAGGGATGAGAGTATGAATAAGGATATGCTGAAGATCTACCTCAATCTGGCTGCCGTCGCGGGTTTGTTCTATATTCTCTACCTTTTTAAAATGCACGGCAACGAATACCAGATACGCATTCTGAACAATATGGCCATCTTCATCATCCTGGCGGTCAGCTACAATCTCGTGAACGGTTTCTGTGGCGTCCTGCATTTAGGGCCCAACGCCTTTGTCGCCATCGGGGCCTACACCTCCGCCCTGCTCACCATGTCCCCCGCGGAAAAGCAGCTCAACTTCATCATTCAGCCGCTGATCTGGCCGCTGAGCGTGATCGAGCTCCCCTTTTTCCTGTCGCTGCTGGCAGCCGGGGCAATGGCCACCGTTTTCGCCTACCTCATCAGCTTCCCCGTTTTCCGCGTGCGCGGCGACTATCTGGCCATCGTGACGCTGGGATTTGGTGAAGTAGTCCGGGTTTTCTGCAATGCTCTTCAGAGCGTCACCAACGGGCCGCTCGGCCTCAAAGGTCTGCACCCTCACACCACCCTCTGGTGGACCTGGGGGGTGGCGGTGGTGACGGTAGTGCTCGTGGCACGGTTGATCGACAGCAGTTGGGGAAGGGCCATGAAGGCCCTGCGGGAGGATGAAACGGCGGCGCGCGCCATGGGGATCGACCCATATCGGCATCTCCTGCTGGGGTTTCTCGTCAGCGCCTTTTTCTCGGGGGTAGCCGGCGGCCTCCTGGCGCACTTGATTCGAACGATTTCACCCACCCTGTTCACCTTCTTCCTGACCTTCAATCTGTTGATTATGATCGTTGTCGGCGGTCTCGGCAGCACCACCGGCGCGATCCTTGGCGGCGCGCTTTTCGCCTGGGGCGGGGAAGCCCTGCGGGTGGTGGAACGGCCCATGGACTTCGGCCTGTTTACGATACCCGGCATTCCCGGGATGCGGATGGTAGTTTTCAGCGTCATCCTGATGGTGGTGATCATCTTTGCGCGGCGCGGCATCATGGGCCGCAGCGAGTTCAACTGGAACTGGTTCGTTCGGCCGCCACGGTAATGACAAGAGCTATCCACGAAGTCACACCAAGTCACACGAAGGTTTCGGCATGAATTGAGACTATTTCGGGACTCCATCAGGAAGCCGGAGGAAGATGAAGATTTCTTTCGTTCCCTTTGTGTGACTTCGTGGATCTTCGTGGATTAGAATAGTTTTTGTGGTTTTTTACATAGGTCTTCCTGCCGGCTGACTTCATTATTTGGGCGGGCTTGAACTGAAGGACGATTATCCGCGTGGATGTACTCTTGAGACTTGAACAACTGCTGATGCAGTTCGGCGGCCTTACGGCAGTGAATAATTTTTCGCTCACGCTCCGCGCCGGCGAGTTGATCGGCCTCATCGGGCCCAATGGCGCGGGTAAGACGACTGTTTTCAACATGATCACCGGGGTCCTGACGCCGACTGCCGGGCGGGTGAGCTGGCGCGGTGCCAACATTACGCGCCTTGCAGCGCAACAGATTGCAGCCCGCGGCATTGCCAGAACGTTCCAGAACATCCGCCTGTTCAGCGACATGACCGTCATCGAGAACGTCCTGGTTTCCTTTCATTATGATCTCGAGGCACATTTCTGGGAGGCCATGCTGGGGCTTCCGCGATATCGTCGCGAGGAGGCGCGCATCCGTGAGGAAGCGGTGGCTTATCTGGACGACTTGGGATTAGCTTACCTGGCTGAGGAAAAGGCTGGGTCACTGCCCTACGGTCAGCAGCGCCGCTTGGAAATCGCTCGCGCTCTGGCTACGAGGCCGGGGCTGCTCCTGCTCGATGAACCAGCGGCGGGAATGAATCCCCAGGAAACGATGGAACTCGCTGATTTACTGCAGGATTTAAGGAAGAAGCACGCTCTCACCATATTCCTCATCGAGCATGACATGAAGTTCGTGATGCGGGTCTGTGAGCGGATCAAGGTCCTCGATTACGGGATTACCATCGCCGAAGGGACTCCCGCCGAAATCCAGACCAATCCCGAGGTGATCAAGGCGTATCTGGGGGAGCAGAAGGATGCTTAGGGTCGATTCTCTCCAAGTCTACTACGGGGGCATTCACGCCCTCAAGGGAGTGAGCCTCAAGGTCGAAGCGGGGCAGATCGTCACCCTCATCGGGGCCAACGGCGCCGGTAAGAGCACCACGCTCAGAGCCATCGTTGGCCTGGTGAAGCCAAAGGCGGGCTCCATTCGGTTTGGTGAGCAGGAACTGGGGAAGATGACTACCCACGAAATCATCCGTCGCGGGATTGGTGTGAGTCCGGAAGGACGTCATGTATTCCCCAATCTGACAGTCCTGGAGAACCTCGAACTGGGGGCCTATCATCAGAGCCCCGGGGATTTCCTGTCCCAATGTGAATGGGTCTATTCGCTCTTTCCCCGGTTGCGCGAGCGCCAGAAACAACTGGCGGGAACGCTCAGCGGAGGCGAACAACAGATGGTGGCGCTGGGACGGGCCCTAATGAGTCGCCCGAAGCTGGTCCTGCTGGACGAACCATCGCTGGGGCTGGCACCGCTGGTGGTTGAGGAGGTATTCCGAACGATCCAGACCATCAATGACCAGGGAGCCACCATCCTCCTGGTCGAACAGAACGCCATGGCGGCGTTGCACGTGGCTGATTATGCCTATGTGCTGGAGACAGGAAGAGTCACTCTGGAGGGTCCCGGTCAGACTCTCCTGCAGGACGAGCGCGTCCGCAAGGCCTACCTCGGGGAGTAGAAGGCACGATTCATGCGACAGCTTAACCCTTTCGAGGAACGCTCCGAGGAAGCGCTCAAGAGCCAGGCGCCGCTGGCCGAGCGCATGCGTCCGAACAATCTCGATGAATTTGTCGGCCAGGCCCACCTGCTGGCTCCCGGCAAGATCCTGGCCCGGGTGCTGGGTAACGAACGACTCCATTCCTTCATCCTGTGGGGTCCTCCCGGATCGGGCAAGACCACCCTGGCGCACCTCATCGCGCGCCAAACGGATACTCATCTCATTGCCATGTCCGCTGTCATGGCCGGGACCCGCGAGATTCGCGCCGCCATCGAGGAAGCCCAGGGGGTCTGGAGCCGCCACAGGAAGCGAACCTGGCTCTTCATGGACGAGATCCATCGGCTCAACAAGGCTCAGCAGGACACTCTGCTGCCTCATGTGGAACGGGGCACCGTGCTGCTCATTGGTGCCACGACCGAAAACCCTTCCTTCGAAGTCATCCGGCCGTTATTATCGAGAGCTCAGGTGCTGGTTTTGAATCCGCTCGCGGCGGCTGACCTGCGTCAAATCGTCACTCATGCCTTGACGGACGAGAGGCGGGGGTTGGGTAAATATCCCGCGCGCCTTGCCCCGGAGTCTGAAGACTACCTTTTCGCGGCCTCAGGGGGAGATGCCAGGATCCTTTTGAACGCCCTGGAAATCGCCGTATTGACCACACCACCCGGACCGGACGGGGTGCGATTTGTGGACCGTCGGACCATGGAGGAAGCCCTGCAGCGGAAGGCGGTCCATTACGACAAGGGCGGCGAAGAGCATTTCAATCTCATTTCCGCTCTTCACAAAAGTGTTCGCGGCAGTGATCCGGATGCGGGGCTCTACTGGCTGGCACGGATGCTCAACGCCGGCGAAGACCCGCTGTACATCGCCCGGCGATTGGTACGGATGGCACTGGAAGACATCGGCCTGGCCGACCCCATGGCCCTCGTTGAAGCCATCGCCGCGCTGCACTCTTATCAGTTGCTGGGAAGTCCCGAAGGCGATTTGGCGCTGGCGCAAACGGTGGTCTATCTAGCCCTGGCACCCAAGAGTAACGCCGTCTACACCGCTTTTGACCGGGCTCTCGAAGCGGCGGGGAAGACGGGAACAGCCCCGGTCCCGCCCCATCTTCGGAATGCCCCTACCGCACTCCTGAAGGGACTGGGCTACGGCAGGGGCTACCGTTATCCGCACGATGCACCGGAGGGGTGGCTCCCGGCCCATTACTTTCCCGAAACCATAACTGCCCCCGTTTTCTACCACCCCACACCCCGCGGTTGGGAAGGGCAGCGACGGGAAATGCTGACCAAGCGACGTCAAATGGTGACGAAGCTCGAAGAACCAGGAACCCCAGACCCGAAATCCTGATCGCGATCCCCATGAAAGTGCTGCAGGCCGGTCCAAAACCAATCGAGGGCATCAAACCATTTCGCCTGGTCAAGTACCTCTCCCTCACCAGTCTGATGGTCATTCTGGTCTGTACTCTCATTCTTTCCGGTTTTATCTCCAAGCGCGCCAAAGAAATCCTGTTCCATAAGAGTGAGCAATATGCCCTGCTGGTGGCAGAGAATCTCAATCACCAGGTTTTCTACCAGTTCACCCTGCCGACTCTCCTGGCCGAAGGCACCATCCGCCTGAGCAGAGCCACTCAGTACGAACGCCTCGACCGGGTGGTACGGAATACCATCCACGGATTCTCCGTCGACAGCGTCAACATCTACGACCCGGACCAGATTCTCACCTACAGTACCGAACCCGAAATGGTCGGCACGCGGGGGGATGTGGGCGAGGAATTCAAGCAGGCCCTGGCGGAACAGTCGGTTTCGTTTCTGACTAATGAAGAACAACCTTTCCTGGGAATCGAATGGAAGGGCGGCACTCGCAAGCTGAAGACCTACATGCCCATGTGGGAAGAACGCCCCATGAGCTGGAAACGGGGAAAGATCCTGGGCGTTTTCGAGATCACTCTGGATGTAACCCACGACTATGCGACCGTGCGCCGTTTCCAGTGGATCGTGGGCATGAGCTTTCTGGCTTTCGTGACCGTCCTGTTCACCACTATTCTCCTCATTGCCCGCAGGGCCGAGCGCATCATCACCAAGCGCGCGGCCTTGCAGCGGAAGCTCGAGGAAAAGCTGAACCAGACCGAACGGATGGCAGCCCTCGGTGAAATGATTGCGGGGGTTTCCCATGAAATCCGGAATCCCCTCGGGATCATTCGCAGTACCGCCGAGTTGCTCCACGCTCGCGCGGACAATGGCCGGCAGATCCGCCTCGCCTCAATCATCGTCGAAGAAGCCACACGCTTGAATGATATCCTGACCGAGTTTCTTGATTTTGCCCGTCCCAAGACGCTTCGTCCCATGAAATGTCGCCTTGAAGACGTCCTCGAACGGAATCTCAAGGTGGTGGAAGCTGAATTTCAGCGACTTGGTATTCGGGTGGAACGCCAATACGAGACCGGTTCCTTTGCCATCGAAGCGGACCCGGATCAGCTTTACCGGGCCTTTGTCAATCTCCTGGCCAATGCTCTCCAGGCCATGCCGGACGGGGGCACCTTGACGCTCCGGACAATCCTGACCAACAGCCGCTCCGGACCACCTCAGGTAGAACTCATCGTTCAGGACACGGGACCGGGAATTCCATTGAAGATTCAGAAAAAAATCTTTAACCCGTTCTTTACCACTCGAGAAAAGGGCACGGGCCTGGGACTGGCAATTGTACGCAGCATCGTTGACAGCCACCACGGTGAAATTGAGGTGGAAAGTGAAGAAGGGAAGGGCGCTGCGGTGATCATCCGGCTGCCTCTCTACCAGCCCCCTTCAGAAGCAGAGGGTGAATTGACCGAAGCGGGCAGTGAGGCTTAGCCAATTGCCCGAGAAGTGCGGTCTGACAGGTTTGACGGCTGAGTTTGTTGCACTCCTTGTGAATTACGGTATGGAAGAGTATGGAAAGCATCCTCATTGTCGATGACGAAAAGAACTATTTGCTGATTCTCGAAGATCTCCTCAGTGAGGAGGGTTACGAGGTGGTGACAGCCGAATCCGGCGAGCGCGGTCTGGAAATAGTCTCTGAATATGAGCTGGATGCGGTCATCACTGACATGAGAATGCCGGGCATGGACGGCATGGCACTGCTCGAACGGGTCCACCTCCAGCATCCCGATCTTCCCATTATCATGATGACCGCCTACGGATCGGTGGAAAAAGCCGTCGAAGCCATGCGCAAAGGAGCATTCGACTATATCCTTAAACCCTTCAAGAATGAGGAGTTGAAGCTCACCGTCCGCAAAGCGGTCGACCACTATCAATTGATCAAAAGAAACCGTTATCTCACCCGTGAATTGCAGGAACGCTACCAATTCGGAAGCATTATCGGCAAGAGCGCTTCCATGCAGCGCATCTACCAACTCATTGAGAAAGTGGCCCCTTCCAAGGCTACGGTGCTCATCACCGGTGAATCGGGAACCGGCAAGGAATTGATTGCCCGCGCCATCCACTTCAACAGCCCCCGGTGCGACCAGCCCTTCATCACCGTGAATTGTGGCGCTCTGCCTGAGAATCTGTTGGAAAGTGAGCTCTTCGGGCATGAACGGGGAGCCTTCACGGGTGCCGTGAATTTGCGGAAAGGGCGCTTTGAGCTGGCCCACGAAGGGACTCTCTTTCTCGATGAAATCAGCGAGATGTCGCCGCCTCTTCAGGTCAAGCTCCTGCGTGTGTTGCAGGAGATGGAATTCGAAAGGGTGGGCGGGAGCCAGACCCTTAAGGTCGATGTGCGCGTCGTTGCTGCATCAAATCGGAATCTAAAGACAGAAGTGGCCAATCGCAGTTTCCGTTCGGATCTGTACTACCGTCTCAATGTTGTTCATGTGCATCTGCCACCGTTGAAAGAAAGAACCGACGACATTCCACTGCTGGTGAATCACTTTCTGGCAAAATACGCCCAACCGGATAACCGTCCCCAGATCACCCTGGAACCGGAGGCTCTGCGGTTGATGCTGGATTACTCCTGGCCGGGCAACGTAAGGGAGCTCGAAAACGTGATCGAAAGAGCGCTCATTCTGGCCAATGGCGAGAAGATAACGGCCAGGGACCTTCCCCAGGAGGTTCGCGAACCGAGCCCGGTGGTCATGGTCGCCAGTGGTCGAGAAGAACTGAGTGATGCAGACCATCTATTCCAGAGAAACGCTGATGCGCTCCGACAAGCAAGCTCCAGTGAGCGGTTCTCTCAGTGGGGCGGTCTCAACCAACGTCAGGTCAAAGCGGTTGAGTTCATCAAGGACCATGGCTATGTCACCAATCGGCACTATTCGCAACTGAATGAGATTTCTGAACGCCAGGCCCTGCGGGAGTTGACGGAAATGGTCGAGGCCGGAATCGTCGATCGGATCGGAAAGGGGCGGGCCTGCCGCTACATCCTGACAAGAAAAGGGTTGATGTGATGTCCGGATGCCGGATGTGAGGTTCTTGAGGTGGGAGGTCGGTCGCAGGGAGTCGGCGGCAGAGGGTATAGCGGGCCTGCCGCATGCGGCAGCGGCGAATCACATGGCTGCCTGCTGCTGGCGGAGGGCGGCGCGGGCCAGTTCATCGCAGCGCTCGTTTTCGGGATGTCCGGCATGGCCTTTGACCCAATGCCAGTCAATGCTGTGGAACTGACCAGCTTCATCGAGAGCCAGCCACAGGTCCCTGTTTTTGACCGGAGTGCCAGTGCTGGTCTGCCATCCGTTTCTCTTCCATTTGTGGATCCAATTGGTGATGCCGTCCTTGAGATAGCGCGAGTCGGTGTGGATCGCCAGACGGCAGGGCCGCTTGAGGGCGCGGATGGCTTCCACTACCGCCGTCAGTTCCATTCGATTGTTGGTGGTCCAGGATGCGCTGCCGGAGAGTTCCTTTTCCCTTTCCCCGCAGCGTAACAGCGCTCCCCATCCGCCCGGCCCGGGGTTTGGCGAACAGGCTCCATCGGTGAAGATCTCAACAATCTGACATCCCACGTCCGAAATCACGAGAAAGGTGTCAGCCGTTTGCGGATCAGCAGCTCAATGGCCGTTGATGAGGGCTTTTCCATGACCTCTTTCAGCTTGGTTAGCGGTATTTCGGCCCGTGCCATGGCCTGATGCCCGCCGGCCCTGCCCAAATGACCAAAGCCCCGGTGGATCACCTTTCCGGCATCGCGCCTGCCGTCGCTGCGCACCACAATAATGAGATTATCTTCCAGCACACCGGAGATGATACTCCACGAAATATCGTGAACTTTCAGGAAGAATTCCGCAATCACCACCAGAATATCGGCCGTGGGAACGGCGTCAAGATGTGCGAACAGGCGGTCTCTAACGACGTGTTTGCGCTCCACGGCCCTTTGAAAGAACTTGAGGTCGCCAATGGAAAGATCTGAAATCTCTACTTTTCTCAATATGTTGTGATTGGCGAGGGGAAACAGGTAGCGGAAGGCTTCGATGTCCTCCATGCTGGTCTGCCGTTCGAAATTGCGCGTATCGGTCTTGATGCCGTATAACAAAGTGGTGGCCAGGGCTTTCGAGGGTTTGATCCGGGCGGCCTTCAAATAACCGGTCAGGATTGTGGAAGTGGAGCCAAAATCGGGACGGATGTCGGTAAAGGGCGCTTCCCCCGGAGCATCGGTCAGGGGATGGTGGTCAATGATGGCGGTGTAACGAAAGGCTTGGAAGAATTCATTGTGATTTGGCTGGCCGTCGACCAGCACATACTTGTCGTAATGTTCGAGCTTGTTGCGGTCGAGCAGCAGCAGCGGCAGTCGCAAGACTCTGGCCAGAGTCAGATTGTTAAGGCGACGGATGCGGCGAATCATGCCGATGGTCGTCGCCTGCACCTTGTGCCAGAGCAGCCGTTTCAGGGCTAGGGCCGAAGCGATGGCATCGGGATCGGGATCGATGACAATCAGGACGTGATCCTTGGAGGAAAACTGGGCGCAGAATCGTTCGATGGCCTCTCTGAGGGAGCGGTGTTTAACGATGGCTTTCTTGGGGGTGTCGGCTTTATGTTCTGTCATGATGCATGCGTGCGACCGGAGTGGAAAGTGGGTATGAAAGACAGCCGATAAAAAAAGGGTGGCTAACGTCATACCACCCAGGCTCGGTTTGCATTGGAGCGGGAAACGGGATTTGAACCCGCGACTTCAACCTTGGCAAGGTTGCACTCTACCGCTGAGTTATTCCCGCTCGCTTGCGGTGGTTTAGTTAATAGAGATGGTGCGGAAAGTCAAGGGAAAAATTCCCGGAACGGCCTGCGGCCCAAGAAGACAAGGTCTGATAATATATATTATGTAAACTAGCACCAGATGCTTTTGCTGGTTTGGTTGAAGACCTCTACCTGCCACCCCTACGGAGAATGACATGACGGCGCAGTACCATCCGAAGACTCTGGCTAAAATCCTCACCACTATCCTCTGCCATGCACCAGCTGAGTTCGGCTTGTTCTGGGATGCTGATGGCAGCATGCCCTGGAAAGAAGTCTATTGGGCATTGCAGGAAGACGCATCCCTCCGGTTCGTCCGGGAAGGCACGATCCGGGAATTGGCCGGTCTCGGGATGGATCTGCCCTTTGTCCTCGATGGTACCCGTTTACGCTTGCGCCCTGGCTGGCACCAACCCCCTTATCCGCTGGCGGAAGACCTGCCTGATCGGCTTTATTACGCCTGCCGGCGCAAACAGTACGCTACCCTGTCCGAACACGGCTTAACCCCCTCGAGTCGCCCCCTCGTGCCGCTTTCCGCTACCGGGGAGCTGGCGTTGCGTCTGGGACGGCGGCGCGATCCCGCGCCGGTGCTCATCGAAGTGCTTGCCGCCAAAGCCCTGAGCGAAGGTGAACGCTTCTACCGGGCGGGTGGCGAGCTCTATCTCGTCGCCTCCCTGCCAGCCCGTCTTCTCCTCCTCCCCCTGTTGCGGGCTGACCGGCAGGCCGTCCTCACCTCCCGCAAGAAGGTTGAAACAAGACCCGCCGGCCTCGACCAGCCTCCCACCCCCGGCTCGTTTTTCATGGACGTTCATCACCTTGACGGACAAACGCCGGCAAAGCCCGGAACTGGAAAAGCGATCAGGCCGCAAGGCAAGAAGAAACAGGGCTGGAAGCGTGACGGCAGGAAAGAACGGCAGAAGCGAAGCCTCTGATGCACCCCTTCTCACCCCTCACGCCCTACGCCGCCCCCCGGACCTACCCGGTCCCCAGATAAGCTGCCTGGACTTCAGGGTTGGCCATGAGTTCCACGGCTGGTCCTTGCAGGACGATTCGGCCCAATTCCATGACATAGGCCCGGTGAGCCAGCTTGAGGGCGGCACGGGCATTCTGTTCGACCAGCATGATGGTGACCCCGGTGGCATTTATTTCCCGGAGTGCCTGAAAGATGGTCTTAACCAGGAGGGGTGCCAGACCGAGGCTGGGTTCATCGAGAAGCAGGATCCTGGGCTTGCTCATGAGGGCGCGCCCGATAGCCAGCATCTGCTGTTCGCCGCCGCTGAGGGTTCCCCCGAGCTGTTCGCGGCGTTCGGAGAGAATCGGCAGCAGGGTGTAAATCCAATCCTGGGTACTCTTCACCAACGCTTTGTCCTTCGCAACGAAAGCCCCGAGATTCAGATTTTCCTGAACGGTGAGAGTATTGAAGATGCGTCGGCCTTCCGGAACCTGCGCAATGCCAAGCTTCACGATGTTGTGGGCGGGCAGTCTGTGAATGGGAACTCCGCTGAATTCAATTCCGCCGGCCGCCGCTCTGACCAGCCCGCTCAGGGTAAGGAGGGTGGTCGATTTGCCCGCCCCATTGGCCCCGAGAATGGTCACGATCTCTCCCTCCTCGACTCGGAGGTTGATGCCGTGCAGCACTTCAATGTTGCCGTACTTGACATGCAGGTCCGAAATCTCAAGGATCGCCATGCTACCAGTCTTCCTCAACACCCAGGTAAGCTTCGATCACCTTCGGGTCCTGTTTGATTTGGTCGGGGGGGCCTTCAGCGATTTTCGAGCCATATTCGAGCACCACAATCTTCTCGCAGACCCGCATCACAAAACTCATATCATGTTCGATGAGGAGGATGGTGATCCCCTGCTCCTGGATTCTGCGAATGAGAGTCACCAACTGGGTGGTTTCCTGTTCATTCATACCCCCCGCCGGTTCGTCGAGCATCACCAGCCTGGGTTTGGAGGCGAGCGCCCGCGCGATTTCCAGGAGGCGCTGATTGCCGTAGGAAAGGTTCTTGGCAAGCTGTTGCACCTGGGGGCGGAGTCCGACGAATTCAAGGACCTGCAGCGCTTCAGCGAGGGTGTCTTGTTCCTCGCGCCTCTGGCGGGGCGTATGGAGCAAGGAGGAGAATACTCCCGAGCGCATCTGACAGTGCGCACCCGCCAGGACGTTTTCCAGAGCGGAAAGATTCTGGAAGAGCCGAATAGTCTGGAAAGTCCTGCCAATCCCCAGGGCAACAATCCGGTGGGTGGGCAGGCCCAGCACGGACGCCTGGCTGAAGGTGATCTCCCCCTGATCCGGACGATAGATACCCGCAATCAAGTTGAAAACCGTCGTCTTTCCGGCTCCATTGGGACCGATGAGGCCGACAATCCCGCCTTCTTCAACGTCGAACGAGACATTGCTGACGGCTGTCAAGCCGCCGAAATTCTTGGTCAGGCGGTTAATACTGAGCACGCTCATCCCCTGCCCTCCCCGCCCTCCCCTGCCGGCGTTCGATCGAGGTCATAGGTGCGCGGCTGGGGCGGCAGAAGCCCCTGCGTGCGAAAGATCATCATAATCACCATGGCAGCGCCGAAGACCAGCATCCGGGCATTGGCAAATTCGCGAAAGGCTTCGGGCAGACCGACGATGAGAAAAGACCCAAGGAGGACGCCTGGAATACTTCCTGCCCCGCCGAGGATAACGATGGCGAACATCAGGACCGATTCCCAGAAAGTAAAGGATTCCGGTGAAATGATTGTCATTTTAGCGGCATAGAGGTTGCCCGCCATCCCGGCCCAGGCGGCCCCGACCACAAAGGCGGCCAGCTTGTAATAGGCGGTGTCCACGCCGCTGCCCTCGGCGGCCACTTCATCTTCGCGCAGATAATTCAAAGCTCGCCCAAAGCGTGAGTATTCAAGCAGATGAAACAGGACAATCGTCCCCGCCACAAAAAACCAGATCAAATAGAAGAAATGCTGCGGGGTGCGCAATACAAACCCGAAAAGGTCCGGGCGGGCGATGCCGAAGATCCCGTTGGCGCCCCCGGTGATCCCGAAGACGTTGTTGATGAGAGCGATGCGGACGATTTCCCCCACGCCGATGGTGACAATGCATAGATAATCTCCGCGCAGATGGATGATGGGACGCGCCACCAGCAGGGCAAACAAGCCGGAGGTGAACCCGGACAGAGGAATCAGCCACAGCACCGGGATGTGCAGCTGAGTGTTCACGATGGCGGCGGTGTAGGCTCCCATGGCATAAAAGGCGGCATGGCCGAGGTTGAAGAGGCCTGCATGACCGACGATCAGGTTCAGGCTGAGGGCGAGAATGGCGTAGAGACCGATGTTGTTGAGGACGTCCACCCAGTAGGTATTGATGAAGAGCGGCAGAAGACAGAAGAGGATGATGAGAGCAAGGGTGGCGATGATTTTTGGTGTGTTCATACTTTTTCGGCCACCCGTTCGCCCAAAAGTCCCGTCGGGCGCACGATCAGGATCAGGATCAAGACGCAGAAAGCGATGGCGTCCTTCCAGGCAATGGATAAATAAGCGGCACCGAGGGCTTCGATAACACCCAGCAGGAGGCCTCCAACCATGGCGCCCGGAATGTTGCCGATGCCCCCTAAAATGGCGGCAGTAAAAGCTTTCAAACCATAGACCCAGCCCATGGTAAAGTTGATCTGGCCGTAGTAGAGTCCCACCATCAAGCCGGCCAGGCCGCCCAGTGCCGGGCCCACCAGAAAGACCATCAGAATCACCCGGTTGACATCAATCCCCATGAGCTTCGCCGCGCCCTGATCGATGGCGGCGGCCCGGATGGCGGTCCCAATGCGGGTTTTTTGGATGAACAGGTACAGGGCCGCCATCATGATCAGAGAGGCCGCAAGCACCAGCAGGCGCACCACCGGGATGGAAAGCCCGAAAAGATCGATGGCGGCCTTGGGGAGAATGTTCTGGGGGTAGACCTGGAAACGCGCACCATAGATGAGCATCACTGTATTCTGAAGGAATATCGAAGCGCCAAGAGCGGAAACCACCGCCGACAGGCGCGGCGATTCGCGTAGAGGCCGGTAGGCGACTCGGTCGAGCAGAGCACCGACCAAGGCGATGAGTCCCATCACCATGAGCGCCAGCACCATGGTTCCCCAGAGCGGGCCGAGGTGATCGGTGAGGGCCATGGCAAGGAGCAGCGTCAAACCGAGATAGGCTCCGAGCGTGAAGAGGTCCGCGTGGGCGAAGTTGATGAGTTTCAGAACCCCATAGACCATGGTGTAGCCAAGCGCGATCAGGGCATAGATACCGCCCACCGCCAAACCGTTGGTCAATTGCTGGAAGAACTGTTCCATGTTGAGGATGGGACCCTTTCTACCGGGAAAAGGAAACAACGCACGGGGAGCCACTCTCCCCATGCGTTAGTGGCAGAAGTGAATGATCTGAATTATGGTTGAAGAATGAACTCACCCTGTGGATTGACCTGATAGACCTTATAGACTTCCCCAACCCGGTCACCCTTCTCGTTAAAGGTGATCTTGCCCGTAAGGCCTATAAAATCTTTCAGTTCCTTATGCAGATAGTCAGCTATCCTGGCCGTATCGGTGGCTTTGGTCTGCTCGATGGCCGTGGCCACCACCCGGAATCCGTCTCCGGCCAGTACTGCATAGATTGAACTCGGGGGATTGCCATACTTTTTCGCAAAAGCGGCCAGGAAAGCCTTGGCCTGTTCAAACGGCAGGTCTTTGGGCAGGGGCGCGCTGAGAAAGTAGAAGCCGGCTGCGGCGTCTTTCCCGGCGATTTTCACCAGGTCCGGATTGTTGGTGGCATCCCCGCCCATGAACGGCACATTCCAGTTCATTTCTTTCTTCTGTTTCAGGAGCAGCCCGCCTTCGCCGTAGTAGCCGGTAAAAAACACGAAATCAGGCTGGGCCGCCTTCATTTTGGTGAGAATGGCGGTGTAGTCCTGCTCTTTGGGGGTCAAAGCTTCAAAGAAGACGATGTCCACTTTTCCCTGCAGGAGGGCTTTGGCTTCGTCCGCGAGCCCCTTGGCATAAGTGCTGTTGTCATGCAAAACGGCGAGTTTCTTCACCCCCAGCTTCTGGATGGCCTGGGCGCCCACTTTGGCCTGTTCATCGTCCCGCGGGCAGGTCCTGAAGAAATAGGGCAGTTTCTTTTCACTCAGCCGGATGGCGGTGGAGCCGTTGGCAATCTGGATGATCTTGGCTTCATTATAAATGTTTTGCGTGGCTTCCGTCACGGCTGAGCCGTACGTCCCGATCACCGCCACCACCCCCTGGGTCGCCAGTCGTTGTGCGGCCAGCGATGCCGTGCGCGGGTCGCCGCCGTCGTCCTCACTGATCACTTCCACCTTCTTGCCGGCGATCCCGCCCTTGGCGTTCAACTCCTCGGCCAGCAGGTCCAGAACCTGTTTCATCTCCTGGCCCTCGCTCGCCCACGAGCCGGTCATGGGCCCCATGAGCCCGATCTTGACCGTATTGGCGGCATACGCCTGACCCATAAAAAAGGACATCGCCAGCGCAACAAAGAGCAACTTTTTCATGGAACCCTCCCCTTTTGAGATATGAAGTGACGACGACCAGCAAAATCCGGCAGACCGTTTCCCCGGACTTCTCCCTGGAAGTGGGCGAAAAAATAGCAGGAGACCCCTTTACTGTCAATCTTGCTTTGCGCCTGGTGGACGGGAAAACAGGTTTCGCGGGCGGTCGCAAGGCAGTATAATACAGTGAAAATCCAGCAGGGAGGAAACCGATGGCCGCCACCTTCGACGGGCGTGTGAAAGAGACTGGCAAGTGGCTATACCAGCTGATTGAAGGAGAGTCCCCGACCCTCTTTCAAAAACAGTTCTGGATTGGCAAGGTACTCGATTGGTGCATGCGGGATGAGGTTTTCCGCGTCGAGATGTTTCGCTTCATCGATGTCTTCCCAACTCTCACCCGCCCGGAGGCTGTCGCCCGCCACCTGCAGGAATACTTCAGCCGACCGGAGGTGAAGCTCCCGTCCGCCCTTCAGTGGGGTGTCAAATTCGTTTCCCCGACCTCTTTTACGGCGAAGATGGTTGCCAAGAGCTTCTCCGAGAATATTGCGGCCATGGCCAGGCAGTTCATTCTCGGCAGCACCCCGGAGGAGGCGGTTCCCGTCCTGGAGCGGCTGAGAGCATCCGGGGTGGCATTCACGGCCGATCTGCTGGGGGAAGCGGTGGTGTCGGAGCGCGAGGCGGAGGATTACCTGCAGCGCTATCTGGCTCTTTTTGAGGTTCTGCATGAGGCACAGCAGGACTGGACGGCACTGGGCGAAGGCTCCGGCGACCTGGACTGGGGGCACTCGCCCAAGGTCAATATCTCGATTAAGGTGTCGGCCATGTATTCCCAGATGAATGCCTGCGCCTTTGACCACTCGGTTGCCATGGCCAGGGAGCGGCTGCGGCCGCTCTTCCGGAAAGCCGTCACCACCGGTGCCTTCGTCAATCTCGACATGGAACACCACGGCCTCAAAAATCTCACCCTGGCGCTCTATCGCAGCCTTATGGAAGAACCCGGGTTTCGCGACTACCCCCACACCGGGATTGCCATCCAGTGCTACCGTCGCGACAGTGAAGGAGATCTCCATGACCTCCTGCGATGGGCTCGCCAGCACCAAATCCGGTTCACCGTCCGCCTGGTCAAGGGGGCCTACTGGGATTCGGAAGGCATCTGGGCGCGGCAGAACAACTGGCCTGTCCCGGTCTTTCTCAATAAACCCGAAACCGATGCCAATTTCGAAAAGCTTGCCCAAATCATCCTCAAACATCGCGATCAAACCAGGCTTGCCTGTGCCTCCCACAATCTGCGAGCGATTGCCTATGTGGTGGAAGCGGCCAAAGACCGGCGTAGCGCTCCCGAAGAGGTCGAATACCAGGTCATTTACGGCATGGGAGAACCGATTCGCAATGCCCTGCAGCAGGCGGGACTGCCCGTGCGCGTTTACGCTCCCATCGGCGAGATGCTGCAGGGCATGGCCTACCTGGTGCGGCGGCTGCTCGAAAACACCGCCAACGAGTCCTTCCTCCGGCAGGGATTTGTGCAGGGTCTCGCTATTGACCAATTACTGCGAAGCCCGCTGGAAATCCTCGAGGAAAGCCCTGGCTCCCCTGCCCTTGAACAGGATCGCGAGGCGTTTGGCGGCAGGGGTCCGTTTCGTAATGAACCGCTATGTGATTGGACGCTGGCCGAGCATCGCGAACGGTTCGTGGAAGCCCTGACAGGCATTCGTGAAAGCTTTCCGCGAAAACTCCCGCTCGTGATTGGAGGGGAGACCGTAGAGACCGGGCGGGAGATCATCTCGGTCAATCCCAACCAGCCGCTGGAGGTGCTGGGGTACGTTGCCGCCGCCGGTATCGACGAGGTCGAGCGGGCCATTGCTGCCGCCAAGAAGGCCTTTCCCGGATGGCGGGATACCGATTTCAGGGTCCGCGCCGACCATCTGTTCGAGGCCGCCGGGCAAGTCCGCAGACGCCGCTGCGAACTGGCTGCACTGCAAGTGCTGGAAGTCGGAAAAGCTTGGCGGGAAGCCGATGCCGATGTCTGTGAGGCGATCGATTTTCTCGAATATTACGGTCGCGAAATGCTGCGTCTGGGCCCGCCAGCACGCATGGGACATGCGCCGGGGGAAATCAGCCAGCTCGTGTATGAACCAAAAGGGGTCGCGGTGGTCATTGCTCCCTGGAATTTCCCCCTTGCCATTTCCATGGGTATGACGGCTGCAGCCATCGTCAGCGGCAATACCGTTGTTTACAAACCGGCCTCCCAGTCCCCCGTCACGGGAGCCATGCTTTACGAGCTCTTCCAGGAGGTGAACCTGCCGCCGGGAGTGCTCAATTTCCTGCCCGGCGGCGGCAGCGAGATCGGCGATCACCTGGTCACCCACCCCGACGTAGCGCTCATTGCCTTTACCGGCAGCAAGGAGACGGGGCTCCGCCTGGTGGAGCTGGCATCCCGGACCCGTGAGCGGGCGCTCGGGGTAAAAACCGTAATCGCCGAAATGGGCGGCAAGAACGCCATCATCCTTGACGCCGATGCCGATCTCGACGAGGCCATCGTCCACGTACTGCAGTCGGCCTTCGGCTACCAGGGGCAGAAATGCTCCGCCTGTTCGCGCCTGATTGTCCTGGAGGAAAACTACGACCACGTTCTGGAGAGGCTGTGCGCGGCGGCCGAAAGCCTGCCTGTGGGTCCCGTGGAGGACCCGAAAAACTTGCTTGGGGCCGTGATCGACCCGGCAGCCCGGCGGAAGGTTCTGGATTACCTTGCCATCGGCAAGCAGGAAGGGACTCTCCTCTTGCAGCGCACCGTCACTCCCCAGCCGCCCCCCGAAAACCAGGAAGATCATCCCCCCGGTTTCGACACCCCGCACCCGGAAGGCTTTTTCGTCCCCCTCGCCATTTTCACCGGCATCCGACCCGACCATCGCCTGGCCCAGGAGGAAATCTTTGGACCGGTACTGGCCGTTATGAAGGTGAAAGATTTCGATGAAGCCCTAACGGTGGCCAACAGCACCGGCTATGCCCTGACCGGTGCGGTCTTTTCTCGCAGCCCGGAAAACATTGCCAGGGCGCGAAGGGAATTCCGGGTTGGGAATCTCTACCTCAATCGCGGATGCACCGGCGCTCTGGTCGAGCGCCACCCCTTCGGCGGTTTCAGATTTTCGGGAATCGGTTCCAAAGCCGGTGGACCGGATTATCTGCGGCAGTTCATGACACCCCGGAATATCGTGGAAAACACCCTCCGCCGGGGTTTTGCGCCACCTGATGACTAAACCTCACAGTTTCACTTCCAGCCCTCTGCCTCGCAAGTATTGCTTCACCTGCGGTATGCTCAGGAGGCGATAGTGGAAGACTGAAGCAGCCAGGAGAATCTGGGCGCCTCCCCGCACCACCGCGTCATAGAAATGATCGAGAGTTCCCGCTCCGCCCGAAGCGATCACCGGCAGGCCCACGGCATCGGCAATGGCTCGCGTGAATTCCAGATCGTAGCCGGCCTGAGTGCCGTCCCCGTCCATGCTGGTGGGGAGGATCGCCCCAGCCCCCAGCCCTTCACATTCCCTGGCCCAGACCACGGCATCCCGGCCGATCGGTTTGGTCCCCCCGGCAACCACCAGTTCGAAACCTGAGGGCATGCCCGGATTCCTCCTGGCATCGATCGCTACGGTCACCCGCTCAGAGCCAAATTGCGCGGCTGCCTGCCTGACCAAATCAGGGTCCTTCACAGCGGCACTGTTCATCGAGATCTTGTCGGCACCGGCTTCGAGAACCATTTCAATATCGGCCAGGGTGGCAATACCACCGCCTACGGTCAGAGGGATGTCGATTACGGAAGAGACGTTTTTCACCCAGGCAAGCCTGGTCTTGCGGTTCTCCAGGGTTGCCGCAATATCCAGCATGGCCAGCTCATCGGCCCCTTCCCGCTGATAAAACGCGGCATTCTCGACCGGGTCGCCGGCATCCTTCAAATCAACGAAATGAATCCCCTTCACAACCCGGCCTTCTCTCATATCCAGGCACGGCATGATCGTCACCAGACTCATGATTGCTCCTTGTCCAAGATCAGCAGGTGAACTCCGTTCAAAACCGGACCGGCGACCCCTTAACCAAGTTGTCCTGGGTTGCGGCAACAGCTCCCAGCCTCATGCCTTCATCAAAGAACGGTATTCTCCATCCTCGAAGAGGGTATAATCGACATCATCGAACTGAAATTCGTTCTGATAGCTGTAGGGAAGACCCAGCTTGTCGGCCGTCGCTATGGTGTCGAGGATGAAAGCCAGGACCTGGGCATACTGCTGGAGATCCTCGAGCACATCCTGGGTCTTGAGACGGATTTCCTTCAATCCAAACAGCGGTTTCAGCCCTTGAGTTTTCAGGAATTCCCGGGAATCATCGATAACGAGAAAGATCCCCTGGGCGGGGTTGCTGGTGTTCTGGATTGTGAGGAGAACATTCGGATCGTCTGGGAGGAGAGTATTGCTCATCAAATTTTTCCTTACGGTGCATCAACGAAGAGCCATCCAGCGAGCAGTTCTTGGGCGCTCCCGAGCAGAATGCAGACAGACCATCTTTCTTCCCGATGGCAAGCCGATAGTGCCACAAGGGTCCCTCGCCTGGCCGTTCCCGTTCCAATCGTGTCCCTCGCTGCGATTGCGAGCTCAAGGACAAAGATCAACCACTCGACCAACGGCCCGGCTGTTACTTGTCGATGGGTTTGTCAAGACACGCTGATCTAAAGAGACATCCCTCCTGGTCGCAATCACCCAGGGCCGTCCCGTAACAGTCGAAGTTGCCTTCGGTACGCTGAATCTCCCGAATCAGATCGGTCTTGGTCTTGCCAAAAGAATTGATCCCCAGCCTCTTGGCCATCTGACGAACCTCCTGCATCTTCATGACGCTCCTCCTCAATCGTTATTCTTAATTTCCCCTAAGACGCCGACTCAATCACCCCACCTGCCACAGCAAACCTGTCACATCCGAAATCCGAAATCCAACCTCTCTCTACTTTCCAAAATCATAGCGCCAGAAGACATCGATACCACTCTGGTCGGTTCCCGCAAATTCGGTCTGGACGGAAAGGTGCCGGTTGACTCGGTATTCCACCGTTATCTGGTCGCCCTCTTCACCCGTGACGCCCTTCTCGAAGTTGACGTAAAGATCCGGGGTGATGTGCTTGCCGATTGCCACTACCGTACTGTCCGTCCGGCTTTGCGAACTGGAAGTCAACCTGGAACTGCTCGAGCTCTTGCGATATTCGATGGTATCCGGCGTGAAAAGCCTGTCTCCGAGCACTTGTTTGAGCAGGATCGAAGTCTGGGTGCCCATCCAGGATGCAGCCTTATCCTGGAGCTGCAGGCTCTCCTGGGAGCTCAGGTCTCCTGCCGGCCGATCAAAGACCAGGTAGGAGAGAATGTCAACCTGGTTCATGGCCGGGATGCTGCTCATGATCAGTTTCGGCTGTTTCAGGGGGCCCGTGACCTGCACCTGGATGATGGCATCCCTGACCTCCTTTTGGCAAACGATTTTCAGCTGAGGGTCGGGCTCGGGCCCTTCAGGAAAGATCACTTCCCCATCGACGATCTTGAGTTTGTAATCCTGCAGCCGGTATTCACCACGGAGGGTCTGAAAGCCCCCGCGCAGTCTCACTCCCGCAAACGGTCGCTTCTCGATCTTGAGGGCGCCCGTGATTTCAGCTTCCAGCCCTTTGCCACGGACCCAGGTCCCCGCAGGAGGGAGGTTTATGGTGAGATCCATTTCCAGCCTGTGGCCGAAGCTGTTCGGTTTCATGGTGTCCTTACTGACTTCAATGGTCTCACTCTTGGCGGTTCCATCAACGACCGAGATGTTTCGAGCGACATCGGTTTCCAGATCACCGAGGTTCATCTCTCCATTGCTCAGGTTCAGAATCCCGGTAAGCCGCGTCACAGCAGGAGTCTGGAGCAGCCGGGCGTGGCCTGAAACCTTCCCTTTGGTACCGTAAATATCTCTCACTTCGAGGTCATTGCCTTCAGCCTCAAAGTCCATTTCATAGAACCGAGGGTAGCCGATCTGGCCCTTTACCCGTACGTCCCCGCCCAGGAGGTTCATGCTGCTCTGGTTGATGACGATCTGCCGGGAATCGGCCCGGAAGTCCACCTCGATATTCTCGATGGGATTGGGCCATTTGGCAACCCGGAAGGAACCGTTCTGCCACGACCCGACTCCGAGCACGGTGGGCTGCGCGAGTGTTCCTCCAACCTGGACGTCCAGGTCGACCCGGCCTACCAGCCGATCCAGGAAATCCAGGTAAGGCAGGATCTTCTCAGCCTGGAGTGCGCTCACCTTGGCGGCAGAGGCCACTGCTTCGCCGCTCTTCAGGCTCAGTCGCGGTGGATAAATGCTTAGCTGGCACGGCACCTTGGCCGTGAAGTGGAGTGGGGTCTGCACGGCCGGGCTCTGGAGACTCCCCTGGATACTGAGGAGGTCCCCGGTCAGAGCACCCTGGAGCTGCAATCGGTCGATCAGCTGATCCCGCCTCTGACTGCCGCTCGTTTTCGGAGCCCCTGCAGCAGCCCCCGCCTCGGGTGGGATCATGATGATGCCATTGACCATCTGGAGATTCAGCGACGCTTCCGGTTGGTCGGCACGCCCTTTCACGGCCAGCTGTCCCGACACCACCCCCGAAACCGGAATTTCAGGGGCTAAAACCTGCAACCACTTGCCAAGATTGATGCCGTCGAAAGTGAGCTTGAGGTCGGTCTTCGCAGCAAACAGGACCTCACCGGCCAGCTGCACCTTCCCGTGTTCGTGCTGGATCGCCAGCGAGTGCACCCGGACTCCCTCCCGTCCGGCATCCACCCTGCCGTCCAGCGAGGCACTCTGCTTTCCCCAGTTGACGCTGCTCTGAGTGATCAGCAGGGTCCTGACGGGTCCCCATAATCGTTCGAGTCGTCCGGCAAGCCTGAGGCCGCCGTGGCCTCCCAGACCTTCACCCTTGAGGTTGAACCGGCAAATGTCGGCCTCCTGTTTCACCTCCAGATGGACAGCCCCCAGTCTGCGGCCTTCGATGGCAAGGTTTTCAGCCTTAAGGGACAACTCGCGCTGACCCTCTTTGCCGATAAGGCGGCCTTTGCCCACGACGGCCACCTTTTCCCCCCGGACGGGACCGATCTGAAGTTCCGATGAGGTCAGCATGCCATCCCAGAGCAAATCGGGATAGCTGCCTCTGATATTCCCCCGCGATTTGACCTTCCCTTTCCCCCGCAACGCGGGGAAAATCGCGGTGACTGTTTGCAGATCATCGATTTCTGCCTCGTAGTCAAGGTTGAGAAGGCCATGCTGTTGAGTGCCCGTAGCCTTGAGAGTTAGAAGATGGGGCAGCATCATGCCGGCTTCCATCTCCCCCTGCCATTGTTCCCACCTGAGAAAATTTCCGGCTTCGTAGCGCCCGCGATAAACGATCCGCCCGCCAACCCGCCGGGAGCTCCCGCCAAAGACGTGATCCAGGCTGGCCTGGTCCGCATCGAGTTCCACCTTCACGCTCCCGGCGTGGTTGAGATCCCACAGCCCCCGCACATCCGCCACCGCCGAGAAGTCGAAATGCCCCACGGAGCTCTGTATGCTGGCCGGTTTGAGCTCGAGGACACCGAGTTCATAAGAGGCGGTGAGTTCCCCGCGCTCAATGGTCTGGTCTCCCCACCGGGAATTTTCAATAAGAGCGTGCAGGCTTGCCTGCGCTGTCTCCAGTTCCTTCCCCTTTACGGTAAGGTCCACCTGGCCGGAAAGATGAGCCGTGGCAGGCTGATGAGCGAAGGCCACTTGCAGGTCGCTAAAGCGTGTCGTGAGTTGGACGAGCAAGCCTTCGGCAGCGGCGGGATCGAGCTGGAGGGTTCCCTTCAGACCTCCCAGATTGGTTTGCAGGTCGTGATCGAGTGACCATCTGCCAGCGTGCCGAGTGAAGCTGACGGTGCCCGCCATCTCCTTCAGCTGAGAAAGGGTTGGCGGCAGGAAAGGCACGGTCTGCAGCGAGCATTCCTTGATCTGCAGCTCGAGGTTGCCATCATGGGGGGGGGCGAGCTGCCATCGTCCCTGACTCTGCAGGTGCGCCACTCCCGGCACCGCCAGCTCCAGGCCCGAGACGAGCAGCATTTCGTTTCTTATTTCAGCCGCCCCGCTCAATTGCCACCGGCCCCAGGGAGGGACCTGCACCTCACCCTGCCACTGGCCGAAGTCGATCTTGAGACCGGGGGCATCGCTCCCTGCCGCCTCCTGAACCGAAATGGTAGCGTTCACGTCACCGATGGAGAGCACCACCTGGCCGTTCTGGGTGGCGGCGATGGTTCCCGAAACAATGCGCACCTGAGGCCAGGGAAAACGGGACCAGGGAAAGGGGTCACGGCTCTGAGAGGATTTCGCGGGCGCCCCGGCTCTCACCGGCAACCGCCACTGACCCTCCGCGTCGCGATCGAGATGAAGGGAAGGCCTGTCGAGAACGACAGCCAGAGGATGCACGTAGGGCCATTTCCAGGAAAGCTGGTACGCGAGACTTGCCTCTCCGCATTCCAGAATATCCTGACCCGAAGCCTTCACCTTCAGATCGAAGAGACGCAATTCATGGAACGGCTGCCAGCGGCTGGAGGCGAGTTCAATCTGGAGTTCGGCGCTGGTTTCGAGCTTCCGAATGGCCTTTTGCAGGAGGAAGTCCTGGACCGCCGGGATGTGCAGAGCCACGAGAAGACCCGTGGTCACAAGCAGAACCAGCAGCACAACGGCGACCAGCAGCCTGATCGGGATGGACTTGCTTCGACCTCGTTCGGCTCTGGTGACCTTCTTTCGCTGCAGCAAGATAAATCCTCATTTGCAAAATCATCGTTTTATGGTGCATTATTCAGGAATTGCCGAAACAAATCAACAGGCAATGAGATCGATTGCGGGATCACGCCGGATGATGGCAAGGGTGTCGACGGCTTGGCTCCGCATGGATGCTCAAAGCCAACAGTGTGAGGGGATACTTTACCCACGTCCTACAGGAGGTTGCGCGATGCAAAAAGGGAAGCGAATTTTGGGGCTCCTGCTCTGCCTGGTGTTGCTTTGCAGTCTGGGTGCGTGCCGCACCGCAGCGGGGCGGAGCGCCGGTCAGGTGATCGATGATATGAACATCACCACGGTGGTGAAGAGCCGGATTTTCAACGACCCCTACTTGAGCGGTTTTGCCGTGTCGGTTGACACCTTCCAGGGCGAAGTCACCCTCACGGGCGCCGTCGAATCGGACTTTGCCAGGAAGCGGGCGACGGACCTGGCCCAAGGGGTTGACGGGGTGCGGAAAGTCAATAACCTCCTTGTCGTTCGTTAACTGCGGAGCGCAAAAAAGAGGGGCGGCCGACCGAGCCGTCCCTCCAACGTAAGATGCGCTACCGCTCACCGGTTGCTATCGGCACATCATGCCACACTTGGGGCTACCAGGCCGTTCCTTCTTATTTCTCTCCACTTCTTGAATGACAATGCAATGACACCGATCGAAAGGACTATCAGCAGCACCGCAAAAACAGCCAAGGTGTAATTCCCCTTGGGAAGATACTTCTCGATCAACAGAATAACGAGAGAGTACAACGTGGTTATCATCATGAAGATTGCCGGGATGACGGTGAACACGGCATTCTTTCCCTTGTTCACCAGCCACACGGACACCGCGATCAGCGCCAGTGAGGCAAGCAGCTGATTGGCCGAACCGAACGCGGGCCAGAGGGCCAGAAACGCATTGTTATAGGCCAGCAGGTACATGCAGATCACGCTGAGCGCGGAGTTGAAGAGATATCCCTGCATGACCTTCGGAACATTGGTGAACATGACCTGCCAGAGCTCTTCCCACAAATACCGGTTGAGCCGCACGGCCGTATCCAGGGTTGTCACCACAAACCCTTCCACCAGCAGGATGCCGAAAATGGTACCGTAGACCGGTGCCAGCCCCAACCCCTTGTCGAGCAGTCCACCGGCACCTGCGGCAAAGGCCAGGATCGGGTTTGACTTGGCCCCGGCGGCCGTTGGAAACACGATATTGACATAGTCCTGAAAGACAATACCGCAACCGACGGCAACCAGGACGCCGATGGCCAGCAACCCTTCCAACAACATCCCGCCGTAGCCGACCTTGATGATATCCGACTCTTTGGCAATCTGCTTGGAGGAGGTACCTCCGGCTACCAGGCAATGAAAGCCTGAAATGGCGCCACACGCCACGGTGATGAACAGGAACGGCCAGATGGGACCCAGCTTGGCGGTGCCTCCAGCAAGGTCGCTCACGGGGGCGTTGAAGGTGACCCCCTTGAGGCCTGCCGCAATACTGGCAATAAACAGTCCCGCTACGCCAGCGTAGAGTAGGAATGAGTTGGTGAAGTCCCGCGGCTGCAAAATGATCCAAACCGGAATGCCAGCTGCGAACAAGGTGTAGAAGCAGAGGATGATCATCCAGGTGTTGGAGGCGATGGAAATGGGATACTCCATGCCCACGAAAACCGAAAAGATGCACACCACGATGGCGATCAAGGAGGCCAGATAGGCATTGATCCCCTTCTTATACACCAGGAAGCCGAGAAGCGGGGCAAAGGCGGTGATGATGATGACCGAGGTCGAGGCAATGCCGCCGATCTGAGCCTTAACCACGCCTCCGGCCTCGATAGTCTTCACCACCGTTTGCGAGGGATCCAGCTTGAGGACGTCCAGGGGCAAGAGAGAAGTCAGCGCCGTTGCGGTCAACCCCAGAAAGGCCGAGGTTACCAGCAGCAGCATGACGATGGTAAACGAGATGAAGAGAAAAAATCCCGTATTTCCCAGGGTCGACTTGGCGATCTCGGCTACCGAATGGCCCTTCTCCCGGACACTGGCAAACAGGGTCGTCATGTCATGCACCGCGCCAATGAAGATACTCCCTACCACCGCCCACAGCCATACCGGGATGAAGCCGAACATCAGCGCCACCGTCGGCCCGATGATCGGCCCGCCGCCGGCGATGCTCGAAAAATGGTGCCCAAAAAGCACAATCGGCTTGGTGGGCACATAATCACAGTCGTCCCTCATGGTACAGGACGGGGTGGGACGGTTATCATCCTGATCAAATACCTTGGAAATGTACCGTCCGTAAAGACGATAGGCTAAACAGAAAAAGGCAGCGCCCACGAGCATAAGAATGGCTGCATTCATCACTCTCTCCTTCTCAATGATCTTGATCTACAAAGCCCGTTTTTAAGAAACCGTTTCTTCCTTTCCCCGCAATCCCATTATTCATAAAAGGATCACTGCCATCCGCCGGGTACCTTAATTTCCTTCGATTCACCTCCTCTCCCAGTAAACCATTTGAACTCTTCGCCCTGCCGCCATAACGACCAGTAAGAGCCGGAAAAAAATCTTGTACAGTATACGATATTTTCCCATATTCAATCAAAATCTCTCTTTTTCGCCACATCGATGCGGACTCATTGAAGGAGAAATCCAGCCCCGGTCTCAGGACCTGGCTTCGGAAGGATGGTAGATGGTAGGTTGCGTTGAGAGGAGCGAAACGCAACATGGGTAAGGGTGCCGAACCTTCGCCGCGCTGTACTGGGTCTGCCCTGCGGACTGGGGGAGGGGGACTTGCGGAAATGACGGTCGGGAGGGACTCCGGCGTCGTACCTGCGTCCCGACCCGTGCCCGGGGTTCGATCGTGGCACGAGGCGGATATCCAGACCGAGGAAGAGATGCAACACCCAACTGATTGAACCGGTAGTCGAAGTCTATCGCCGAATATCGATTCGACCGCGAATGAGCGGCGCAGGGCTGGTGGAAAAGACCAGTTTTCCCCGACTGTCGGCGATGACCATCCCAAAGGCGTCCGGAGACGCGTCGCTCAGTGAAGCCGTAAAGAAGCACGGGGAACCGCCCATCCGGCCGGTGCCGACGATGACGGCCGTATTGGCCGATACCGAGACAGTGGTTGTAGCGGTGCTGATGAGATTGAGAGAAAGTCTCCGATTACCCTGGGCGGTTTTGACACGGCCCTGGAAGGAGTACGTAAGAATCCCCCAGGGACGGGAGGTATTGAAGTAAGCCAGACTGAAGCGAGCCCTGTCAGTGGCATTCACGGGGCGATTGTCACCGGCTGCGATGATGGCTTTCCAGTCCGAATCCTGGAAGTCATAGCGCGCCGTGGCTACTGGGCTGGCATTGCCGGCACGGTCGACCGCCATGAATTTGAGGGTGGTGGCAGTGGAAATGGAAAGGGGAGACCCGTACTGGGGCGACGACGGGGATGGGTCGGAGCCGTCAATGCTGTAGTAGATGATGGCCGTTTCACTGGCTGAGAGCGCAACGCTCTGCGGGGCATTATAGCTCCCGCCCCCCGGCGCAGCCGCAACCGTCGGGGCGGTCCGATCCACGATGACGACTCCCGAGGCCGTACTCGTCATGGAAGACAGCCCGTCGGTGATGGTGGCGCTGATAGTGTAGGTCCCTTCGGCCAGATCCGCGGTATCCCACAGGAAGGTGTCGTCGGGACCGTCAGGGTCTTCTGGGAGGATGGCGATGGCGAGCGCGCTCGCGGTCTCATCTGAACTGCTGGTCAGGCTGATCTCGGCGTTGCTGTCGGGGTCGAGGTCCTCCCAGCTGATGAGGACCGGCTCCCCGCGACTGTAGAGCGTTGCAGCCGGAGCTTTGAGTACGATTTCCGGCGGGTCGTTCACCCCGTTGCTGTCGGTAAGAAAGGACGCCGAAATCCAGCCGCTCGCCGCGCCGTGTTCATCTACCGCCTGCGCCCGCCACCAATACCAGACATCGTTGGCCAGTTCAAAAGGAACCACCCAGCGGGGCTCAGCCAATACGCTTCGGGCAATGAGGCTGGAGATGTCCCCACTGTCATACAGCTCGAATTCATAGGAGATGGGATCCGCATCCACATCTTCCGCGGCCGCGACCTCGAGCGTGGGCGTCAGGCTCTGCACCCAGGCCCCCTGCCCAGGGTTCCTGACGGTCGGCAGAGACGGTGGATCATTCGCCCTATTCACGAAGTAACTGCCCGAAACCCACGGGCTCTCCGCCGCACCATCGCTGGCGCGGACCCGGAAATAGTAGTGCGTATTGTCCGATAGCGCCGACACCGTCCAGCGCGTCTCCGCGGCACCCTCCGGCAGGCTCCCGGAGATATTCCTGGCCGGATTGCTGAAGGTGTTTACCGTGTCGAGCTCGAAGGTGTACGTGAGCTCATCCCCGTCGATATCAACCGCGTTCTCGACTACCAGTTCGACTGATGGCTCGCCGATTTCGAAACCCGGCAGGGGGAAAATGATGACCGGTGGTAGAGGAGCGTCGTTGCCCGTATTGACGAAAAACGAGGACGCCGGGGTCGCGGTCGCTGAGCCATGACCGTCGACGGCACTAACGCGCCACCAATAGCGGGTATTGTCATTGAGCAGGGTGTTAACCGTCCACGAGACCACCCCGGCGGTTCCCTCCGCAACGTCTAGCGACGAGGCCACCAGGGAATTGAGGTTTTCGTCCCCATAGACTTCAAAAATGTAGGTGACCGGGTCTTCATCCTCATCCCGGGCGGCCGTAACGGAGAGAGCGGGATTGAGACGGTCCACCTCCGAACCGTCGGAAGGGCCGTTCAGCGCCGGCTGCCCGGGCGGATCGTTGGCCGTGTTCACAAAAAAACTGCCGTTGGCCCACTCACTCACCCCCTTGCCGTCGGAGGCCCGGACTCTCCAGCGGTACCAGGCATTGTCGTTCAGCTCGACGGGGACCGTCCAGGACGTCGTGTCGATCCCGGCAAAGAGGCGTGGCTCGCTGGCAACGGGCATGGTCATACCGGCATCGGCAAATAGTTCAAAGGCGTAGGTTATGGCATCCCCATCCGGGTCGGTGCTGTTAAAAACGGTGAGGTCCGGCTGAAGATCAGTGGTTTCGGTCCTGTCCGTGGGTGAGGCAATGAGCGGCACGCTGGGACTGTTTTTCTTGGTTGGATCGGTGTCTTTAAGAAATTCGTCTCGATCGGCGACCCCGTCTCGATCAAAATCGCCCAGACCATCGCGGTCCAGGGTCCCAAAGTAGCGGATTTCCCACTCGTCGGCGACACCGTCACAGTCAGTATCCACCACCGTGCAGATTCGGAGACCCGCCCGCTGCCAGGCAGAGAAGATCCCGTCTGATGCCTGGAAACTTATCTCGTAGTGACCGGCCTGTCCGATGGCGGGAGTCCAGTCGAAGATGGCGGTGCCATCTTCCCGGTCGGAAAAAGAGGCCAGAGCTGGAAGGGGTGATGCGGAAAGAATCGGCGTCGTCCCATCGGGATCACCAGCGGAAACGGTGAAGGTGAGTTTCATGCCTTCGAGGCCGTTCACATCGGGAACGGGAGTGAGTACCGGCGGCTGCCCCTGGCTCTGGGGATCAGCAAAGGTAACCTGATAGGAGCTGGTACTGTTGACATCGAACAGATTGAAGAGGTTGTTCCAGCTCTGATCGCCGTTGCGCGTTCTGGATAGCCAGACGTTTTCCAGTTTGATCCGCTTGCCGTCCGATCGGATCACTTCTTTGAGAGGCTTTGTCCCTGCCGTGGGGTCCGGCAATTGCACCAGCATGAAGCCGATGGTAGCCGGAGAAACCAGGGTGTAGGACACGGTATGTTCCGTCTGGGAGCCTGGCGTCAAGCTGCACACTGTCGATTGATCGAGAACCTCGCTGTCTTGCCCCTCCGATTCATAGACCCGCAGGACGCCGCCGTCTCTTGCCAAAAAATCCCGCACCCGATCCCGGCCGGGGAGATCCGCCAGCACCTCCCGCACCAACACGTGCGTATTCACCGCATCCATGAGCGAAGTGACCGTTCCGCCCAGTTCGTCGGCATGGGAGAATTCCGCCGAAAACTCGACGAACCGACCCGAGCAAGAACAGGCCATCCGCCATCGCGCTACTGCGGACTCCTCCGGAACAATATCTCCAAGATCTACCACGAGGCTCGCGGCAACTTCCCGGCCACCGACCTCTGCCCCGAGAACCTTGAAGGCCAGCGGCAGCCCCTGACTGTTGTCGACAATTCCGGGTTGCGCTGAATCAATCTTGAAACTCCGCGCGATGGCTTGGCCATGGTTGCTGGCTCGAACCCCCAGGGAGAATGGCACCGAAGCTTCGGCTTCCGGGGTGAGAGGGTCATCGCCAATAACCTCTGCCGGCAGGAAATAATCCACGGCGAAGGTTGGCATGGGTTTGACAAAAATAAAGTCGGGGGCGACCTCCATTGAGTATTCATCACCTGCAAGTGTGTAGCTCAAAGTCGCTCCCACATAATAGAGGGTATGGAGCGCGTTCGCTTTGGCAGCTCCCCGAGCCGGGACGATCAGCCAGTGGATATCGGCCGAGGCCGACGGCGGGACGATCCCCGTGCCATCGATACCCGTGATATTCTCCTGGGAGCTCACTCTGAAAAAGAAGATCGCCGACGTATCCTCCGGATCCATGGTGGCCCTCACCGTCTGACCATGTTCATCCAGGAAGGTCACCTCTACCCGAACCATCTCCAGGCTCAGTTGCTCCAGCCCGTTATTGATCCGCATGTGCGCATCAAACGCCTGCCGTTCCAACGTGATTTCCTGTCGAATTTCAATCTTCACCCGAGCACAGAGAGAGTCGTCAGCTGAATATGATAGGGAAGGAAACAGCAGAATAAGGCACCATCCGAGAAGACAGAGCACCTGCCAGAAATGCGTCAGGAACATTGTCGTCATCTTCTGCTCCTTTTCCACATCATCTCCTCAACCTCACTATCACCCACCATGGTTCATCGGTTGAATGCGTGATAAGTCGAGAACAGCCTTTACGCTTATTAAGAACGGGAACAAATAGAACGTCAATTTAAATATGGAACATATAATAATCTGTGTTTAATACTAATACAATTTCTCTAATTACCGCTATAAACTCTATCTAAGAAGTTTAACAGAAATGAAATAACCCCTCCATGGTTCCTGAAGAAATAAGTCAGCAGAAAGAATATCCATGGGATACAGCATGTCATTAGAGAATACCCCGAATATTGTTTTTTTCTGTCAAATATCAATCCTATGATTGAAACAACACCCCCAATAGAGCTAAGCCAATAAGACAACATTAGGATTTCAAATCCTCCGCCGGGGAAAAAGGCCCTCGTGAAAACACCCAAACTTGTAAGAGCGATTACAATTCCACAAACTCTTATTGACATTATTAACATAAAATTAACCTAGGCTACTATCCTTGTCATTAATATCTATGTAACGTTCACGAAAGAAGTGATTATTCAGCTTTCTTCACTGTTATTATTCGTCACAGCAGCATGACTTATTATAGTAAGGATTATCGGAAGAAATTACCGCATTCTTGTTCTTGAAGGGATTGCATCCAACCGCATTGATAAACATCTCAATATACCGCTTTGCTTGAGCAGTTGCATTCATCAACTTCTCTTCTGTTACATATTTGTCTCTATATAAATAATCAGGGCCGTGTCTTATCCAAACAATCAAATCATGGGCTTCTTTGTCCTGCAGTGCATGCAAACCTTGGCCTAGATTCGAAAACGCGTCCTCGGTCCTGCACTCAATCATGGCTGAAATAGCAAGCTTAAGTTGGTTTCGATAAAATGCCCTGTTTGCATAGCCTGCGTCTGCGGGGCTTTGACCTATATTCCTCAAACCATGTTGATCATTGTTAAGTTGATTCGATGGTCTGTCAACCCAATTATTCCAATATACAATTGTCTTGACTGAATCATCATTAGCTCCATATTCTGCTAACACATTCGAAGTTATAATTTCATGAGGTTTTGCAGTGAATAGGCCATAGAAATCTGTGTATATTATAGGATTATTCTCACAGTAATTATACAGATTATTAATAATATATAGTTTAGAAGGATCTTGAGTAGTATACCTACCTATAGTATTATTATAATATCTGAAATAATTATAATTCAAATCCGTCTCCCGGTCACAGTATTGACCACTTAACCGTAGTTCGCTTATATTCACTTCATGCGTATTGGCTCTCCACTGACCAAACGAGCCATATTGTGCTGACCAGACGACCGCCCCATTCTCCGCTGTCAGTTGCATCGGCGTTCCGAGATGGTCGTTGTGGTAGAAATAGTACTCTCCTCCATCTTTCATGAACAGGGGATCGGTCGTCCAGGTGGAGCCGGGGCGGTAGCCATAGGCTTTGAGCTGATGGCCGTTGCCGTCAAATTCGCCAATGAGGCCTTCATCCGCATAGGCGAAGTAAGTCTTCTCGGTCCCCACTTCCTTCCAGAGTCGGCGCCCGAAGGGATCATAATAGTATTGCGCAACCAGTATCCCTGAGCCGCTCTCGACGCGGATGAGCCGATCCTGGACATCATAGCTGTAAATGATGGTCTCGCCTCCGGCAGACTTTTGAATGGTATTGCCGTTCTCATCGTAGGTGTAAGATACGCCGTCGTAGGTCAGAAGTTCATTGTTGGCGTTGTAGGACCATTGGCCCTCGACGTTGGCCGAAGTGAGGCGGTTGCCCGCCGGGTCGTAGGTGTAGGCTTCATCCGGAAGAGTTGGGTTATCGGCCTCAACCAGGCGGTAGAGCTCGTCATAGCGGTACAAGTAGTCGCCGTATTCGGTGGCTTTGTGCGTGATATTGTTCATGCGGTCATATGAATAGGCATAATCCATGAGAACTTCTCCGGCAGGGTCCTTTACCTGGATGGAACTGATCCGCATGAGCGGATCGTAGGCGACCTGGCGCACCGTTCCGCCAGGATAAGTGATCAGGGAAGGCCGGTTCCACGCGGTCACGTTGTTGGTGATGAATCCCTTCTCTGGTATCTCGAGGCTCATCAATTGGTTATTGCCATCATACTGGTAAGAGAAGGTGATGCCATCAGGTCCGGTGAAGCTCTTCTTCGTTCCGTCCCGATACCAGGCGGTGGTGTTCGAGAGTTGGAATGAACCGTAGTCCACCGTCTCCAGGAGTTTCCGGTGGGCATCGTCGTATTCATAGCGGGCGGAGGTAATGCCGTCGTCGTAACTCACCAGGTGGCCGAACTTGTCGTAGCCAAAGGCAACTGATTTGGCCGGAGTGGCATGATCCAAAGCTGTGTAGTAGCGGGCATGGGTGAGCCCTCCCGCATCATTGTATGCATATTCGGACCGCTGCGCTTTGGCATCGATCTTCCCGGCCAGGCGACCGGCAGCATCGTACTCATAGCGGGTCGTCTGTCCCATGGGACGAACTTCTCCAACCTGCCGATTGTTACGGTCGTATGTGAAACGGGTGGTGTTCCCTCTGGCATCCGTGAGAGCAATCAGATTATCCCGGCTATCATAGGCAAAGAGAGTCTCATGGCCAGCGGCATCGGTGCTGCGGATCAGCCGGTTGAGTGCGTCGTGGCTATTGGTGGTCGTGTGCCCTTCCCTGTCGGTGGTTGAGGTCAGGTTTCCCGCCGCATCGTAGCCGTAACTTGTGGAGATGGTCTCCGCTTCGCTCACCAGGTCCAGTTCCTCGACTATTCTTCCGCGATCATCATACCGGAATTCCCTGGTGAAGGTTGGATAGATAATCTTCGCGGGCTGATCCGAGGGTCCGGCGCAAGCGACACAGCCCGAAGAGCCCTGATCGTATTCGATCTGCGTCAGGTTGCCATTGCCGTCGATTGCCTTGATAAGGCGCCCCCGCGAGTCGTATGCGTACTCAACGGTTTTGCCTTCCGGATCGACCTGCCGAATCAGTCTGCCATCCCCATTGTACTCATACCGGGTAGTATTACCGGCTGCATCGGTGCTGCTCACCAGACGGTGGTGTCCGTCATGGACAAATGTCTTTTCCCGCCCTTCGGCATCCACTTCCCGGACCCGGTTGCCCACTGCATCGTAGGCATAGGAGGTCGTATGACCGAGCGAATCGCTAATCCTTGTCGGCCTCCCCGCTGCGTCATAAGTGGTGCTCCAGACCTTGCCCAGGGCATCGGTCTTGGTCAGCACGTTGCCCATGAGGTCGTGAGTGAATTGTTCGCGGTTGCCCTCAGCGTCGGTAATCGCCGTCAGATTGCCCCAGGTATCATGCTCCATGACGGTCAGAGCTTCGGCTGTAACCGCATCGGCCACCCTCCGCGCCGCCGTCGGGTTCCCCTGAGGATCATGGCTGTAGTCGATTTGCCTCTGAACCGGAGTGCCCCGTGCCTCGATTTTCTTGATCAGATTCCCGCTTGCGTCATACGCATACTCGGTGCGAACACCCCGCTCATCAGTGACACTCATCCGCTGGTTATACGTGTGCTCATACTCGAAAGAGACTGTCGCCCCGTCGGCATAAACCACTCGAATGAGATTCTTCCATTCGTCGAAATCTTTCCGGGTGACTTTCCCTCGCTCATCGATCACCAGGAGATTCCGACCATCCCTGACCATCTTCCGTACCGTCGTGCCGTTGAGATCGACCCGCTCCGTCTCGCCGTTCCGGTCGTACCAGACTTCTTTTACCAATCCCGCCGAACTGGCAATCCTGGCATAGTACTGTTTCTTTCCCGGATCGTAGTCGAACTCGAAGCGGAAGCCGTGGTTTTGATCGTCCATGACAGTGGCGACGTTGCCATAGGAATCGTAGGAAATGGTTTCAATCCGGCCAACGGCATCGGTCTTTTTCACCATTCTGCCCATGGCATCGTAGTCAAAATGGGAACAGTGGCCGAGTACATCCCTGACTGAGGTCAACCAGCCGTCACGGTAGCTGTACTCGACCCGGCGATTCCCGAGATCCCGGACCGCGGCAATTCTTCCTTGACCGTCCAGCTCGAACCAGATGACCTGACGGTCATTACGGTCGGCGATGCCAAGCAGTCTCCCGTTTTCGCCCGGACCGTACAAGAGCTTGCCCACCACTCCCGAAGGATTACCGTAGGCAGCCAGCCGGCCCGAAGGGTCGAATGCCTGCCACTCACCGTGCTTGTCCTGCCAGAGGAAGCCGTTTTCCGTCGGAGTGATGCGGTAGGTATCGTGGACAAAGACCGGCGTGCTGCTCTGTACCGCCAGCCGTTGGTAGATCACTCCTGCCTTATCGATGTGCTTCACAGCCTGCCCCAGCCCATCCATGCCAAAGAGGAGGTTGTGCCTCATCGCTTCCCAGCGCCATTGGTTGCCGTAAAAGAAACGGGATACCGCGATCCTGCCACCCGGAACCTTCACCGAGAGATCCTCGGCGCTGTCCACGAACTCGCGCAGGGCACAGTTGACCGCACTGCCGACTTCCTGGAGCACGTCTTTCTGGGTATCGAGGGGGCAGGTGGGCGATCGCCCGGTCATGGCTTCCTGCCTATCCGGCAGAGGAAGACATTTTGCCCCTTGGATAGGTGCCGGGGAAGGCGCTGGCGTGATGCCTCCGCCCCCACCTCCACCTCCGGACGGGACCACGATCTCCCAGGTACCCCCTCCCCCGCTTCCGCCGGCAGATGTTTCACCGGGTACCGTCGGTTGTCCGGCACACCTGCCGTTGTCATACAGGAAGGCCAGAGGTGCGGATGACACCGTTCGTGCGCCGCCCGCACAGCCGTAATCATAGGATACGGCAGCGGCCTGCAGGGTGCGACGACAGGTCGTGCTCGCATCCTCGTCATTCCCTGTCAACCGGGTGACCCGGTAAGGTATGGCTAGCTGTCCCTTCGCCTCGATGGTCTCGGGAAGCTCGCCGGGAAACTCATAACGGAAGTTGGCATCCCCCGAGGGCAGGGTGAAGATAAGGTGATCAGCCCGGATTAAACCGTGGTTTGTCAAAGAAAATTCACCCTGGTGCACATCGCCCGCCTTCATTCGGGGTAAGTATACCGATGACGGCTGAGCCACCAGCACCGCTGCAGGCACGTCGGTTTCATAGGTCACCTTGAGCACAACTTCGTAATGATCCTCAATGGTGATCTCTTTAACCTCCCATTCCACCGTCACCAGATGGTTGTTCAGGAAAACCGTCTCACTCGTGCTGACTCCGGCCTTAACCCAGATCCTCCCAGTCTGTTCCTGGTGGTTGGCGGCGCTCACCCGATAGCGGTAGCGCCCGGTGGGAAGGTTGGCGATAACCACTTCCCCCAGATCGTCGGTGGCAGCGCTCTTCTGGATGCTGGTAACGAGTTCATGCTGGATGGCGACGGCGGCGTTCTTGAGTCCCTGCACAATCCTGCCGTTGGCACCGACGGTTCCGGTGTAGATATCGGATACCTTGAGGATGACCTCACCCGTTCCGGATTGAGTGACGGCAACATAAACCGGGATGTCGGCGGGGCGATGGTTCGCGCTCACCACCCGCACGAGGAAGGTGTGGTAACCTTCCACGGTGGTGACGTCACTGGGCTGAAAGGAGAGATTGACTGACCTTTTTTCGCCAACCGGGATGGTCCCCAGGATGGCGCCGGTATTAAGCTGAACCCAGCCTGGAGCGGGCTTTCCATCCTGCGTGAGCAGGCTCAGAGAGACGTCGTTCAGGTCTGCAAAACCTTTGTTCTCCAGGATGAGCGTCTCGAACACGGTTTCACCAAAGCCACTACCCGTCTCTATGTGATCGGGTGAAAAGCTTAGAACCGGCCGAGCCTCGGCGAGGTTCATGAGTAGTGACACCATTGCCCAGGCACCGTCGGTCTTTTCGTCGCTGGTGACTCTGAGGACGACCCTGAGGGTTCCGGTGGCCGTGTTGTCAGCCCAGACCTTGAAGCCGAGCGACACGGTCTGACCCGCCCCGACGACGGGCACGGGCGTTCCCAGATTGACGTGAACACCCTCGGGAAATGCCCCTGCCGGCTGGTCCCCTGCTTCATAGAGGAGCCTCAAATGGTGAAGTTCCGTCCCTTCTGAGACTCGCACCTGAACAGCAGCGCTCTGCTCGTAATTCCGAGGCATACTGAGATTGATGGTTTCCGGGACAACGCTCACCCGGTTGACGGTGAACCAGGCCTGGACCGTTTTGTCGAGCACCTCTGGATGGACCGCGCGCACGCTATACACCCCGCCTTCCATTGCGGGCGGGCGGAATGGGTACTCAAAAGCGCCGTTGGCATCGGTCAGAACCTGTTGGGTGCGCTCGAACCCGTTTCTTGTGATCACCACCTTGAGCGGTGCTCCGGCAAGGGGAAGGCCGGTCCTGCGCTCGACCGCATGTCCCGCAATAACAATCTCCCGGTCGCCCGTCGAGACTGCCGGATCCACGTGCGAGATCTCACCATAGTAGGAGGTGTCGGCAAAGGTTACCCGTTGTCTGGTTGCAGGTCCTTCCATGCTGACCTGGTCGGGCTTGCCCTGGTGAAAATGGATCCTTGCCAGAGACAGTCGCAGAAATGCCTGTTCCGGTGCCTTCAGCGGGATGGGCAGGTCTACCGCGGCCGAGGTGAAAGTCTTCCCCGGCGGGATGCGAGCGACGCTCGTGCCGTTGGGCAGGGTCACGATTTGCGTTCCCAGATGTTGCTGGTAGGGTACCGTAGTGAGAGTATTGCCATCGCTATCCTGGAGTTCGAAAAAGACTTCGTCTGACGCTGCAGTTCCGGAAGCGGTAGCCGTTACAATCTCGATCTCCTCATCGCCGGTGTTTTCGAGCGTGAATTGGACCCTGCTGGTCAATCCCCGGGTGAGTTCATCGTTCAGAATTTGCAGAATGAGCATGCCATCGGCTACGTTGATGGTGCCACTGTGGGAGATTTCAACGATTTCCCCCTGGTTGGGGGTGATGGCGATGGTCGTTGTGAGGGGCGACAAGGCCTCAAGGTCGGCAAAGCCTCCTGCCGCCAGGCGCTGATCGTTGATTTCACCCGCTTCCAGACGAAACTCTTCCGAGGTGTGCAGGTGATTACCCACTTTGGCTTTGAGGCGCACATGTTCAAAGGGGCTCGCAGATCCGTTTTGGACCACGTATTCGAGGCGGTTGATGACGCCCCGCTCGAGCGCTTCGCCGGCCTTGAGATCAGCTCGCATCACAGGGAGGGTGATGCTGCGGCCGAGACTCTCGATCCCGTTGCCGTCCACCGCGGCAACCGTATATACCCGTTCTTCGCCCGAGTAACCGGCATCAGTGTAGGAGAGGGCGGCGAGCGGCATTTCGTTGAGCTTGACTCGTTCTCCACCCGTTTCAAGAAAGAGGTTAAAACCTACAAGACCAGTCCCGAGGCAACCAGGATGGGTCCAGGTGAGCTGGGGTGCCTCCCCGTCATGCTGAACCACCCGGAGACTCGAGATGGGGAGCAGTTTGCAGTTGAGGTAGAACGAATTGGACGGGCCCGATTCGTTGCCGGCTCGATCCAGCGCGGTTACCGCATAGCAGTGGTCGGTGACCGAGGGATGCAGATCGAGGACGGTGGTTTCTTTGATGCCCGTAATCAGGGGAGACAGACCTTCAACGGAATGGATCTCAGTCCGGTCCGCCCGGTAAAGGGCGTAGGTAACGGGTTCGCCGGGGTCCGCAGGTGCCTGCCAGACAGCGTTCACTCCCCGGCTCAAGAGTTCCAGGGCGAGCCCGCGGGGCGGGCCGGGGGGCTGAGAATCGGATTCCACTTCCACGGGAGGGCTCATCCCACCCACGGCCTCCTGACCGTTCTCCCGGCGTACACTTGCAATGGCGTAACGGTGCTTGCCGTCCAACTCGGGCGAGTCGACCCATTCGGCAGTGTTTGGGATCTTCAGATACTCAGTGAGTGCACTTTCCCCAGGCGCTTTGCGGAAGAGCTGATAGCCTGACGCGTCTCCCCTGGGAGTCCAGGACAGGTGGATACGTCCGGCTGGCAGGGCTTTGGCATTAAAGCCCGCGGGCGCATCCAGCGGGGGCAGCTCACCTTGATAGACTTGGAAGCGGTTCTCGGCAAGGATTACCGCACTGAGGTTGTCCAGGTCATCGGAGCCTCGATAGAGAAACTGCAGCGTTTCCACCTCGGTGAGCCCGGCATCGGCTGGAAGGAGGAAAATTGCCTGAAAAGTCTGTGCCTGCCCGGACTGCGCGGAGATCCTCGTGAGGCCGGGGATGGCGATGGGGGAGCGGCCAGCCTTGGAGAGCAGGTACGAGAGTTCGGGGAGAGTGTTCGGTTTCACCGCTTCATTCAATCCGAAGGTAACGGCCATGGTGGCGGGGCTGTTCGCATCGTTGCGGATCGGAGCATGAGGCTCGACCGTAAGCGTGGTCAGCGTCGGGCCGGTGGCATCGATCTCCAGACTGGCGCCGGAGTCGACCGCCGTACCCCGATTTCCGACCGCATCTCGCCCGGAAAAGACCGCGTAGGCAGTCCCCGAAGGAGTGGCCTGGCTGATGCTGAACATCCCCGAAAATTCCATGTCCGAAGACTTGTTCAGGTCAACCGTGACCGGCGTACCATGATAAGGGGTGATGCTCAGAAACGGTGGAGCCTGAAGCGGTTCACTCACGCTGACCCTGACCCCGACGGCTCCGACACTCATCCTGCCGCTCATCGGATCGAACCGGTCCGAGGGCACATAGTCGATAGCGAGGGCACGAGGTGGCGTACGGTCGGAGGCGGCCGAGGTCAACTCCGACAGTTCGCTTTCATTACCGGCACGGTCTACCACCGAAATCCGGTAGTAATAGAGGTCGTCGACCGGGGGCAGGTCGTCGAAGGTGGTAGCTGTGAGCGGCGTGCCATTGACCTTGAGCGCACCGTTGGCAGTGGTGAACGGGGTGGTAGCTCGGTAGACGTTGAAGCCCCTGAGAGCTGCTTCCGAAGGTGCCCGCCAAGCCAGCAAAATCATGCCGCCCGCCCTGGGAGAAGCCGTGACGCTGGTTGGGCTTTGCGGCAGGGTCGAATCCAGGGTAACGATGACTTCGATGCTCCGGGGGCTTGCTCCGGCTCGATTTCGCGCGATCGCCTGAAGATGGTTTTCTCCTTCAGCCAGAGTCAGCGGCAAACTGAACCCGCCGCTGCTGTCCGCCTTCACCGCAGTGCCCACTGGGAGGTTATTGTCGAAGATCAGAACCTCGGCATTGACATCGGCACGCCCCGAGACAGATATGGTAGAGAGCTTGACCAATTGCCCGCTCGAAGGATAGCTGATGGTTGGCGGCGGCGGCGGGTCCAGAGCCACCACCAGCGTGGTGTCACGGGCTGCAACATTGCCGAGGGTATCGTAGGCGGTGATGGAGAGGAGATGGGTTCCATCTCCCACCTGAGTGATATCCCACGGACAGTAATAGCGCAGGGTGGCAGTGGTGGTTGTGCAGTGGAGGCCGCCATCGAGGCGGAATTCGACGCGGCTCATCCCGGAAGGGTCGGCGGCGGTCAGGCTGAAAGTCCCCGAATGCCGCAGCGCCATGCCACTCACCAAGGGCTCACTGTCGAACCGGACGTCAGTGATGGTCGGCCCTTCTTTGTCGCCTACCGGTGTCGCACTTTGGGCCACCACCTCCTGCTTTTCACCCCCGGAAAGGTTCACCGCCGTCACGGCACCATAGTAGGTCTTCTCGTTCGTCAGCCCTGCGATGCTGGCGGATGTTCCGGTGAGACGGGCGCGTGGGTTCATACCGGCCACATTGGTGAAATTCGATTCGCTGATATAGAGATGGTAACGGGCGACATAGGCCCTCGGTTGAGAATCGGTCCAAGAGAAATTGAGCCTGCCGTTTTGCGGCTGAATGATCAGATTGGCCGGGTTGTCCAGAAGGGTGATCGCCTCCACAGCCGCACCCGGACTCTCATTCCCGCTCTCGTCAACTGCGGTAACCGTGCAGGGATAGGCCGTGGCGGGAACCAGACCAGCCTGTTCGAAGCGGTTGCGATTGATCGGCACCGGGATGCCTTCCGTTACTCGATTGAAATAGACCCTGTAGCCTGACAGATCCCGGCCGCTGTTGACCGATGGATTCCAGGTAAAGACGAGGCGATCCGAGAAGCACTCGACTGAAAGGGCAGTGACATCTTCCGGGGGGACAGAGTCCGTGGGAACAGCGGAAACCGGACTCACGGCAGTCAAGGCATTGCCGCGGACATCTACCGCAACAACGGCCAGATAGTAGGTATCTCCCTTGACCAGGCCGGTGATCGTATGGGCATAGGTTCCAGCAGGCAGAAGAGCCGCAGGAGACATTCCCAGGATCTGTGAAAAGGAATGATCGGATACATAGATGCGGTAGAGTGCGATATCCCCCTGCCCTCTCTCGTCGTAGCCGGCCCAGTTGAGCGACACCGTCGTCCCTGGCCCGTTCCCGGAAGCGGTCAGGGTGGATACGGGCAGTGGCGGCGATTCGTAATCGATGATCGCCGCCACGGGGGGACTCTCTTCGCCCGCCTCGTTCCTGCAGGTCAGCTGAAAACGGTTCACGCCTTCAATGAGAGCCACCTGGTATGACCATGAGGTGGCTTGATTCAAGGGCACCGCCAGGGTGCCGTCAAGCCAGAGGGAGGTGTCAACCTCCTTGGTTCCGGCGATCACCTGGGAACCGACATCGGTGGGACTGATGACCGGTTGAAGAACCGGAGCATCAGGGCGGGTAAGACTCACGGTCACCGTCAGCGATGTGTTGAGTTCCTCATTTCCCGCTCGATCGACCGCTCTCAGCCCGAACCGGTAGACACCCTTCCGAGGGATATGAACTGCGGTAGAGCCGGCAGGATAGTCAACCACGGCCAGGACGGCTGAATAGTCGATACCACCGCCTCCCTGGTCACCATACAATCGGTACGAATGAATGTCCGGTGAAGGCGAGTGGGTCCAGTGGAAGGTTGCCCCATCGGGAGTGGCATTTGCCAGAAGGCCGGCGGGGGGTGCTGGCGGGGTGGTGTCCACGGTGAAGATTCTGGTAGCAGGAACCGGATCTGCATTGCCGGCCTCATCCCGGGCTTTGACCTCGAGAGTATGTTCCCCATCGATCAACTCGGGGAAGGTGTGCGAGGTGGCTGAACCGAAGGTCGACCAGGGTTGCAGATCCAGCCGGTACGCATAGCTGATTCTGGGGGTCTCAGTGATATCATCCCAGCCGGTCCAGCCGAAAGTGATCTGGGCCCTGTTCACCAGGGTCCGATCCGGAGGACCCGTGGTTATGCTCGTTTCCGGGGGCGTCTCATCCACTGCTGGCAGCGTTCTGAAGGTGAAGTTCGGGGAGCTCGCCAGATTCCCCACGCCATCTTTGGACTTGACCGCAAAATGGTATAGGGTATCGGCTTTGAGGTTAAGGAGGGTCATGGTATGTACCGTCACCAGAGTGCTGTCCAGAGCTGTACCGGACCCATAGCTGGGTGAATCACCAAAAACTGCCTGAGAGGTTGCCGGTTCACCCGTTTGCCAGGAAATCACGGCGCTTTTGTTGGTTATTCTGGGGACAGCCACCTCGCTGATCACCGGCGGAGAGCGATCGACGGTGAAATTGCGCACCGCCGGGGTCAGGTCGACATTGCCGCTGTAGTCGCGAGCGCGGACCTTAAAAACGTGGGCGCCCTCCGCCAGACTATTGAAGCTGAAGGTTGTTGACGACAAAAATGATGACCATTCGCCGAGATCCATCGCAAAGGAGTAGACCAGCGGCTCTTCGGCGGTATCACTGCCCAGCCATCCGAAGCTCACACTGGAACCGCTAACTCCTCCCTCGACCGGCCCGGATGTGATCGTGGTATCGGGCGCATCATGGTCCTTGAGGGTTGTGAACTTCGTTTCGAGGGAATAGTCGGACCAGCCGTTCTTGTTGTCCTTGTAGCGCACACGCCAGAAATAGGCTGTACCGGGTTCAAGGGTTCCCCAGGGGATGCGGATGCTGGTCAGGTTGGCGATGGTCTCACCACTATCTAAGACGGGCGAGTTGTAGGAGCCAGAGGCAGCCCGGATCTGCCACCGGGACGAAGCCTGAAAGTCCCCGCTGTCCGGATCGGAAAAGGGGCTGGCCGACAGGATCAAGGATGCGGACAGATTGAGGGCACCATCAGCCGGGAGGCTGTTCCTCGGTCGCTCAGGGATGGTATCGCCGGGTGTCGCGGTCGGTCCTCCGGTGCCCCCGTAGGCACCCATATCGGCGCGGGAGCCGTCCCCGTCGAGCATAAACGGATCACCGGCATCGATGCATGGAGAGCCTGACTGAAGGTGGAAGTCTCCCGAGGCCACGAAGAGAGGATTGGAAGATACATCGCCACTACCGGCTGAAAGACCGGAATAGTTCGTTTGGTTGTTCCAAATATCGTTATAGCTGAGGGTGTAGTCGCCGTGTGCCCTCGAGATCCCGATATTGCAGGAGGTAATGATATTCGAGGAAAGAGTGCTTTTGTGGCCGCTGCTGGTGGCGAGGTAGATCCCGGTGCCGTCGACATCCAGGGTGTTGAAGGTGATTGTGGGAGTGTAGTAGGAGCCCACGCGGATGCCGTAGCCGACATTGTTTCGGATGATGTTGTTGCGGATGGTTGGGCTGCCCTGGTAGCTGCCGTTCACGTAAATGCCGTTGTTGCAGCGGGTGATGTGATTGTTGGCAATCCAGGGCGAGCAGCTCCGCTCGAGATAGATCCCGTGTTCCTGGTTGTCCCGGATGATACAGCCGATGATCGGGGAGGAGGAATCGGAGAGATAGACTGCGATGAGATTATTGGCCAACAGGGAATTGCGCAGGGCGGGATGAGCATTACTACACCAGAGCCCCCGCGAGGCGTACTCGATCACGGCGTGGTTGATGACACTCATATCCAGACTGGTGTCGTAGAAATAGATCCCGCTCCAGCTGCCCCGGCCGGGACTGGTCGAAGAGGAGGTGAAGGTGATCGGATTGGCGGCAGTACCAACCGCTTCCAGCCGGCCATAGACATGGAGGCCGGTGTTATTGGCAAACCGCAGGACCGTGCCGGGCTCCAGCTTCAGGATCATCCCGAAGGGTACCGTGACATTCCCGGTAACCTCGATCAACCCCGACCAGATCTCATTTTGAGTGAGGCTGCCCGAGGTGGTGGGCAGGGTCGAATAGGAGCCGGTGAGCAAAGGCGGGTTGCCGCCCGCGCCAAAGGCCCCAATCTCACCTCCGTCCTGAGCCGCTGAGAGCAAGGGGGACACGTCCTGGAGCCGGATGTCTCCAATCAGCCAATCCACATACCAGGGATCCAGGGCAAGGTCCGTTGCCCCCGGCGACAAGCCGCTGGTGTTTGCCCCATTGTCCCAGTAATCATTATAGCTGAGGGTGTAGTCGCCGTGTGCCCTCGAGATCCCGATATTGCAGGAGGTAATGATATTCGAGGAAAGAGTGCTTTTGTGGCCGCTGCTGGTGGCGAGGTAGATCCCGGTGCCGTCGACATCCAGGGTGTTGAAGGTGATTGTGGGAGTGTAGTAGGAGCCCACGCGGATGCCGTAACCGACATTGTTGCGGATGATGTTGTTGCGGATGGTTGGACTGCCCTGGTAGCTGCCGTTCACGTAAATGCCGTTGTTGCAGCGGGTGATGTGATTGTTGGCAATCCAGGGCGAGCAGCTCCGCTCGAGATAGATCCCGTGCTCCTGGTTGTCCCGGATGATACAGCCGATGATCGGGGAGGAGGAATCCGACAGATAGACTGCGATGAGATTATTGGCCAGCAAAGAATTGCGCAGGGCGGGATGAGCTTTGCTGCACCAGAGCCCCCGCGAGGCGTACTCGATCACGGCGTGGTTGATGACACTCATATCCAGACTGGTGTCGTAGAAATAGATTCCGCTCCAGCTGCCCCGGCCGGGACTGGTCGAAGAGGAGGTGAAGGTGATCGGATTGGCGGCCGTGCCAACCGCTTCCAGCCGGCCATAAACATGGATCCCCGTGTTATTGGCAAACCGCAGGATCGTTCCGGGCTCCAGCTTCAGGATCATCCCGAAGGGTACCGTGACATTCCCGGTAACCTCGATCAACCCCGACCAGATCTCATTTTGAGTGAGGCTGCCCGAGGTGGTGGGCAGGGTCGAATAGGAGCCGGTGAGCAAAGGCGGGTTGCCGCCCGCGCCAAAGGCCCCAATCTCACCTCCGTCCTGAGCCGCTGAGAGCAAGGGGGACACGTCCTGGAGCCGGATGTCTCCAATCAGCCAATCCACATACCAGGGATCCAGGGCAAGGTCCGTTGCCCCCGGCGACAAGCCGCTGGTGTTTGCCCCATTGTCCCAGTAATCATTATAGCTGAGGGTGTAGTCGCCGTGTGCCCTCGAGATCCCGATATTGCAGGAGGTAATGATATTCGAGGAAAGAGTGCTTTTGTGGCCGCTGCTGGTGGCGAGGTAGATCCCGGTGCCGTCGACATCCAGGGTGTTGAAGGTGATTGTGGGAGTGTAGTAGGAGCCCACGCGGATGCCGTAGCCGACATTGTTGCGGATGATGTTGTTGCGGATGGTTGGGCTGCCCTGGTAGCTGCCGTTCACGTAAATGCCGTTGTTGCTGCGGGTGATGTGATTGTTGGCAATCCAGGGCGAGCAGCTCCGCTCGAGATAGATCCCGTGCTCCTGGTTGTCCCGGATGATACAGCCGATGATCGGGGAGGAGGAATCGGAGAGATAGACTGCGATGAGGTTATTGGCCAGCAGGGAATTGCGCAGGGAGGGATGAGCTTTGCTGCACCAGAGCCCCCGCGAGGCGTACTCGATCACGGCGTGGTTGATGACACTCATATCCAGACTGGTGTCGTAGAAATAGATCCCGCTCCAACTGCCGCGGCCGGGATTGGCCGAAGAGGAGGTGAAGGTAATTGGATTGGCGGCCGTGCCAACCGCTTCCAGCCGGCCATAGACATGGAGGCCGGTGTTATTGGCAAACCGCAGGACCGTGCCGGGCTCCAGCTTCAGGATCATCCCGAAGGGTACCGTGACATTCCCGGTAACCTCGATCAACCCCGACCAGATCTCATTTTGAGTGAGGCTGCCCGAGGTGGTGGGCAGGGTCGAATAGGAGCCGGTGAGCAAAGGCGGGTTGCCGCCCGCGCCAAAGGCCCCAATCTCACCTCCGTCCTGAGCCGCTGAGAGCAAGGGGGACACGTCCTGGAGCCGGATGTCTCCAATCAGCCAATCCACATACCAGGGATCCAGGGCAAGGTCCGTTGCCCCCGGCGACAAGCCGCTGGTGTTTGCCCCATTGTCCCAGTAATCATTATAGCTGAGGGTGTAGTCGCCGTGTGCCCTCGAGATCCCGATATTGCAGGAGGTAATGATATTCGAGGAAAGAGTGCTTTTGTGGCCGCTGCTGGTGGCGAGGTAGATCCCGGTGCCGTCGACATCCAGGGTGTTGAAGGTGATTGTGGGAGTGTAGTAGGAGCCCACGCGGATGCCGTAACCGACATTGTTGCGGATGATGTTGTTGCGGATGGTTGGACTGCCCTGGTAGCTGCCGTTCACGTAAATGCCGTTGTTGCAGCGGGTGATGTGATTGTTGGCAATCCAGGGCGAGCAGCTCCGCTCGAGATAGATCCCGTGCTCCTGGTTGTCCCGGATGATACAGCCGATGATCGGGGAGGAGGAATCCGACAGATAGACTGCGATGAGATTATTGGCCAGCAAAGAATTGCGCAGGGCGGGATGAGCTTTGCTGCACCAGAGCCCCCTCGAGGCGTACTCGATGACGGCGTGGTCGATGACGCTCACATCGAGGCTGGAATCGTAGAAGTAGATCCCGCTCCAACTGCCCCGGCCCGGGCTGGCCGAAGAGGAGGTGAAGGTGATTGGATTGGCAGCAGTACCAACCGCTTCCAGCCGGCCATAGACATGGAGGCCGGTGTTATTGGCAAACCGCAGGACCGTGCCGGGCTCCAGCTTCAGGATCATCCCGAAGGGTACCGTGACATTCCCGGTAACCTCGATCAACCCCGACCAGATCTCATTTTGAGTGAGGCTGCCCGAGGTGGTGGGCAGGGTCGAATAGGAGCCGGTGAGCAAAGGCGGGTTGCCGCCCGCGCCAAAGGCCCCAATCTCACCTCCGTCCTGAGCCGCTGAGAGCAAGGGGGACACGTCCTGGAGCCGGATGTCTCCAATCAGCCAATCCACATACCAGGGATCCAGGGCAAGGTCCGTTGCCCCCGGCGACAAGCCGCTGGTGTTTGCCCCATTGTCCCAGTAATCATTATAGCTGAGGGTGTAGTCGCCGTGTGCCCTCGAGATCCCGATATTGCAGGAGGTAATGATATTCGAGGAAAGAGTGCTTTTGTGGCCGCTGCTGGTGGCGAGGTAGATCCCGGTGCCGTCGACATCCAGGGTGTTGAAGGTGATTGTGGGAGTGTAGTAGGAGCCCACGCGGATGCCGTAACCGACATTGTTGCGGATGATGTTGTTGCGGATGGTTGGGCTGCCCTGGTAGCTGCCGTTCACGTAAATGCCGTTGTTGCAGCGGGTGATGTGATTGTTGGCAATCCAGGGCGAGCAGCTCCGCTCGAGATAGATCCCGTGCTCCTGGTTGTCCCGGATGATACAGCCGATGATCGGGGAGGAGGAATCGGAGAGATAGACTGCGATGAGATTATTGGCCAGCAAAGAATTGCGCAGGGCGGGATGAGCTTTGCTGCACCAGAGCCCCCTCGAGGCGTACTCGATCACGGCGTGGTTGATGACACTCATATCCAGACTGGTGTCGTAGAAATAGATCCCGCTCCAACTGCCGCGGCCGGGATTGGCCGAAGAGGAGGTGAAGGTAATTGGATTGGCAGCCGTGCCGATGACATCAAGCCGTCCGTAGATGTGAAGACCCGTGTTCGCGTCGAACCTGATGAGGCTTCCCTGTTCGATCTTGAGGGTGAAGCCCGCTGGGACAGTAACGTCTCCTGTGATCTCGACAAGGCCTGACCAGGTTTCATTCTCCGTGAGACTACCCGAACCTGTCAGCGCATGGCAGGGACCCGGGGTCCACCAGAATAGTGGCAAGAGTAGAAAGACCATGAACCACACGGATCCACTGCGCTTCTCCATGCTGATTCCCCTTGCTCAACATCATGCGTAGTGTCACTGAACAACCCGACAGGTTTTCTGAGCGCTGCTGCATCAGCCGTCGATCTTCGATTGCCTGCCTGTTATGGACAACCTGAGCACTTGTTGAATGTCCTTCGGGACTGGTCGTCTTTCTCGAAAACAGCTCTCGACTGCTCATGGAACGCGTTGTATCCCACAACGCCGCCTTTCAGGTAGAAGGCATTCTTTATCCCGGCCCTGGTCAATGTCTGCTCAACTTCCTCATATTGGTTTCCATCTTCATTGAAGACCACGAAGAACACAGGTGGTTGCTCTTGTGCCTTCTTCTGCAATTGGGCAATGGGAGCTACGAATACGGCAGCACTCTCTGGAAGACCTGGAGCAATCACTCGGGCGAAAGGTAAGCGCTCGTTCGAGCCCTTCCTCCCGCGGACATCAATTGCTACCCAATGCTCATGATCTTTACCTTCAAACAACCTCTGAGGGGAGAGCCGGTTCAGTTCGTGCTGAGCCACCTGCTCTCCTTCCATCGGCGCTCCTGCCTCTCTCCAGGCGTTCAAACCGCCTTCGATCAGCCAGCTCATGAAGCCAGAGGCTCGCAACCGCCGGCACTGATCCTCCAGGCGCTCGCAAGGGAAGCCATCATCAACCAAGACGAGAGGGGTTGACCTCAGGAACGTCTTCGTTTTCACGGCATGGAGCGGCACATTGATCGAACCCGGGATGTGGCATCGTACGAAGGCGCTGTGTTCGCGCACATCCACCAGCACCATCAATTCTTCCTTCGCCTCGAATCGCTTCACGACAGATGCGACAGATACCATGAGGGCAGGATCGTACGAGGCTGGTCCTCTTCTCTCTCCCTCTGCAAACTCTCGCTGACCTTTCAGCGCTTCTTTCAGCCGCTTACCCGCAGGATAACTCTGCCGCGAAAGCCGCCCTGGAGCACCATCCATCCACGCCCCTTCCGTCCAGCCATCGTTGAGATTCGCTGGAAACAGACCAGTGTGAGAGGACTTCTTTTCAACGCCAAAGGGCCTCATTGTTGATATGAGAGCGATGATGAGAAGACCTGAAATAGCAATAGACAAAGCTGTGAGGGTTACCCTGCGAGCCATGTGATGCTACTTCCAATGAGAAATCGGCAATGTATGTTGGCAGGTTTTTTAGCAAGAATTACGCCATACCGTCGAGTGCAGAATGATCAGGGGAGCTCTGTCAGCTCGTAGACAAAGACTATCTGCGCTTTTCGCTTGCTTGGAAAACGATAACGAGAGGAGGGAGGTCCCTGTGGACTGGCAACCTCAAATTACGTTTTTCATTATCGGGTGTACAGATTTGTAATCAGAAAGACTGCCCGGATGGTTCCGGTACCTGCTGCCTCGGATCATAAGTCGTGAGGAGGTGGGTAAAGAGGCGGACGCCGACGCTGAGGGTCCGTTCGTCGAAATCAAAGAAGGGCGAATGCAGCCCGGCAGTGCGGTCCTGTTCCGGGTGGCGGCAGCCGAGGCGCAGCAGCATGCCGGGGAATCTTTCGAGGAAGAAGGCAAAATCCTCGGAACCCATCCGCGGCAGGCCCGGATGGATGCAGTCGGGGCCCAGGAGTTGCTCCGCCTGCGCCCTGACCTGGCGGACCACGTCAGGGTGGTTGACCAGCAGCGGATAGCCAACCGCGGTATCGAGCTCCGCTTTGACCTGATGAGCGGTTTCCAGCCCTTTCACCAGCTCTTCCAGGCGTCCCAGGACCCGCTCCCGCACCAACGGATCGAGCGTCCGCAGGGTCCCCTCCAGGATCGCCTCCCGGGGGATGATGTTGCGTGCGGTGCCGGCCTGGAACCGGCCGATGGTCAGGACCGCACTGTCGGTTGCCGCCAGGCTGCGGCTGATGATGGTTTGCAGCTGCGTTACGAGATGGGCTCCCGCCACAATGGGATCGATGCAGAGCTGCGGCTGCGCTCCGTGCCCGCCCCGGCCGATGAGCCGGAGGTTGATGGTATCGGAGGCGGCGTTGCTGGCCGCCGGAGCAAACCCAAGATGACCGACCTCGAGTTCCGGATGGAGGTGCCCGGCCAGGACGGCCGCAATGGCTTCACCATCGAGAAACCCGGTTTCCAGCATCGCCCGGGCCCCCGCCCCCCCTTCCTCGGCCGGCTGAAAGAGGAAGAGCATCCTTCCCCGGCCGCGCTCCCTCCAGTCGCTCTCGATGAGCGCCCGAACCACTCCCAGCATGATCGCCAGGTGGCCGTCGTGGCCGCAGGCGTGCATCACGCCGGGATGCCTGGACTTGTAGGGAAGCTCGGTTTGTTCATCCAGGGGCAGCGCGTCCATGTCCGCCCTCATGGCGAGGGTGGGTCCGGGTTTCTCGGCGATCAGCGCGGCAACGATGCCGGTCCTTCCCACCCCGGCCTGGAAGGGAATCCCCAATTCACCCAGCACCTCGGCGATTTTCGCGGCGGTCCGTTCTTCCCGATACGCCAGCTCGGGGTATTGATGGAAGTGCCGACGCAGTTGCACCAGCCAGTCGTGAAAGGGCACGAGTGCAATCTCACCCATGAACAGGTCTCCGAAAAAATCAGAAGCCCGCGTTCTCGTCAGCGGAGAAGCGGGCTTCCATTGTCAACCAATCGGCAGACCATCGCTATCGGCAAGACCGGCAGGCGGCTTCTTGCGGCCCCCCGATCCCCGTCGCTCAGGCCATTACCACTTCAATCAGTCTTTACTGCGGGATGTTGCCATGCTTCTTGGGCGGCAGCGCCTGGCGCTTCCCGGCAAGGAGCTCAAAACACTCGATCAGGCGCTGGCGGGTTTCCGAGGGATAGATGACCCCGTCGATGTAGCCGCGCGACGCTGCAATGTACGGATTGTAGAGGTTCTTCTTGTAGTTGTCCATGACCTCCTGGCGCTTGGCCACCGGGTCCGGAGCAGCAGCAATCTCTTTCCGGAAGATCACGTTGGCGGCCCCTTCGGCGCCCATAACCGCGATTTCGGCAGTCGGCCAGGCGAGCGAGATATCCGCCCCAAGGTCCTTGGAACACATGGCCAGGTAAGATCCGCCGTAGTCCTTGCGGGTCATGAGGGTAATCTTGGGCACGGTGGCTTCCGAGTAGCACCAGAGCAGCTTGGCGCCGTGCCGGATGATGCCGCCCCATTCCTGCTGGGTACCGGGCAGATAGCCGGGAACGTCGGGAATCGTCAGCATTGGAATGTTGAAGGCATCACAGCAGCGGATGAAGCGAGTGGCCTTGTCGGAGGAATCGCAATCGAGACAGCCGGCCATGACCTTGGGCTGGTTGGCGATGATGCCGATGCTGCGGCCATTCAGGCGGGCATGACCGACGATGATGTTGGTGGCGTAATGCTCATGAATTTCGAAGAAGTCGCCGTCGTCCACAATCGAGCGGATGACGTCCTTCATGTCATAGGCTCCCATGGGATTCTCGGGGATGATGGTTTCCAGTTCCGGGCAGAGCCGGTTCGGGTCATCCGTCGGCGTCACGTACGGAGGATCTTCCATGTTGTTGTCGGGATAATAGCTGAGCAGTTTCTTGATCTGGTCGATGGCATCCGCATCGCTTTCGCAGGCAAAGTGGGCAACACCACTCTTGCGGGCATGCGCCATGGCCCCACCCAGCTCTTCCTGAGTGATGACTTCCCCGAGCACCGCCCGGATAACGTCGGGACCGGTGATGAACATGTAGCTGGAGAGCTTGACCATGACAATGTAGTCGGTCATTGCCGGCGAATACACAGCGCCACCGGCGCAGGGACCCATGATGGCGGAGACCTGAGGAATGACCCCCGAAGCGATGGCGTTGCGATAGAAGATCTGCCCGTAGCCCGACAGCGAGTCGACGCCTTCCTGGATGCGGGCGCCACCGGAATCGTTGAAGCCGACGAAGGGCTTGCCAGCTCTCAGAGCCATGTCCATGACCTTGCAGATCTTCTTGGCGTGCATTTCGCCAAGGCTACCGGCGCGGGCCGTGAAATCTTGCGCAAACGCGAACACCTCACGCCCGTTGACCTTGCCGAAACCGGTGACAACGCCGTCGGCAGGAATCTCCACCTTGTCAATTCCGAACAAGGTCCCGCGGTGCTTCACGAACATGTCTACTTCACGGAAGGTGCCAGGGTCGAAAAACAGGTCCAGACGCGCCCGAGCTGTCATTTTACCACGTTCGAGCTGCGCGGCTACGGCTTTGGCCCCACCCATTTCCTTGATTTTAGCTTCCCTTTCGCGCAGATCTTTAATCTTATCAGCAACAATTCCCATCTCCGCTTCTCCTCCGTTCCAAGACTTTGATATATTCCTAGTCGGCTTCCACTCTATTGAGTCCCACCCATTCTATAGGTTTGCACAACCTTGTCAAGCGCTTTCCCTCCGCTTTGTAGATTATATCACAATCCCAAAGCCTGTATCACTTCCAGGCTGTGGAACTCTTCCCACAACCCCCCCCCAACGTCCCCATCAAGGAGGCAGGCCCCTGGGTCCATAGGGAACGTGGATCGTCCGGATGCCGCGATCCCGCAGCTGTTGCCACAGAGAGCGACTCTCATCCCGTCTTGCGGCATCATCGAGCAGCACGAAATGGACCACTGACTCATAACGGAGCAGAGACTCCAGCCCCACCGCGCCATCACAGATGAGAACGGTCATGCCAGCGATGGGAGACTCTTCCAGGGTAATGATGACCGGCTCCGCCCTTTCGTTGGCCGTCGACCCGGCAGGGCCGATGCGGTGTGGAATGAAGCTCCCCTGGGCAAACGTCCAGAGCAGCTGGTCCAGGTTCTGGGCCGCCGGTGCGGACCCTGCCGCCACCTGCACCCGTTTGCCCTGGTCGTAGAATCGCTCGACCCAGCGACAAACCGCTACGGGCTGTTCCGCGGTCCTGGTCTCCACAAAGTAAACCGTCGTCTCGTTCATGCCAAGCCATCAGGGGTGAAGAGCGAAAAGCGACCGGTGAACTGTTTCACTGGCCGCCCGCCGGTTGACAGGCGCGATACGACGCCTCCACGCAATTCATGCCAAAGGTTTGATTCATCTCATCAAAAAAAGATCGGGACGGCTTGACCTGGAGTTTGGCGCTGAGGCCCATCACCGCTTCCCCTTTGCCGCTGACCGTGAGGTGCAGAAAAGTCTTGCAGTCCCCCGGATGGTTCAGCAGGAGATGGCGCAGGCGGGTGAGGGTGTCCCGATCCAGCCGCTCGGCGGGGAGGTGGATGCGCACCGAATCGACCGTTTGGACCTGGGCGTCATCCAGGGTCAGAATGCGCTCGGCGCGAACCTTGCTCCCCTTCTCATCCTGCTGCAGGCGGCCGATGACGACCAGGGGTTCATCGCCTTCGAGCAGTGTCCTGGCCTCGGCAAAGGTGTCCGCAAAAGAAACGACCTCCATGATCCCTCCCTTATCCTCCAGCGCCAGAAAGGCCATGCGGTCTCCTTTCTTGGTGGTCATTTCCTTGACGATGCTGAGGATTCCGCAGAGGGTCACCTGGGTGCCGTCTCCTTTCTCCTTGGCAGACTGGGTGTCGGCGGAGCAAACCGCTGCCACCTGCTCGGCGTAGAAGTCCAGCGGATGTCCGGAAACATAGAACCCCAGAGTTTCCTTCTCATACTGGATGGTGGTGCGGGCATCCCAGTCGGGCACTTCGGGAAGCGGCGGCGGCTCGATCTTCTTCTGGTTCCGCAGCAGCTCGAAGATGTTCAGCTGCCCGGCCTGCCGATCCCGCTGCATGACCTGCGCCTTTTCGAGGGCATCGTCCAGGGCCGCCAGGACCGAAGCCCGGGAAGGGTGCACCGAATCAAAGGCGCCGCACTTGACGAGCTGCTCCAGCACCCTTCGGTTTACCTTTTGGGTGTCGACCCGTTGGCAGAAATCGTAGGCCGACTGAAAGGGACCCTCTTCGTCGCGGCTCTTAATCATAGCCTCCACTGCGGTTTCGCCCACATTCTTCACAGCCGCCAGCCCGAACCGGATACTGCCGCCCACCACCGCAAAATGGCGATCGCTGGCGTTCACATCCGGCGGCAGAATGGGAATCCCCTTCTCCCGGCATTCGTTGATCAGCCTCACCACCTGGTCGGAATTGCTGAGGAAGCTGTTGAGCAGGGCCGCCATGAATTCGACCGGAAAGTGGGCCTTCAGGTAGGCTGTCTGGTAGGCAATGAGCGCATAGGCGGCACTGTGCGACTTGTTGAAGCCATATCCGGCGAATTTTTCCATGAGATCAAAGATGTGGTTGGCCTTGGCGAGATCGATCCGGTTCTCTTTGGCTCCCTTGAGGAACCGTTCCCGTTGCGCCTTCATGACCGTCGGGTCTTTCTTGCCCATCGCCCGCCGCAGGATGTCCCCTTCCCCGAGACTGAAATTGCCGAGCAAACTGGCAATCTGGATGACCTGCTCCTGGTAGAGGATCACCCCGTACGTCGGCTTCAGGATGGGCAGCAGCTCATCGAGGTCATAGGCGACCTCGATTTGCCCCGTCTTCCTCTGAATGTAGTTCTCGACCATCCCGCTTTCGATGGGTCCCGGTCGGTAGAGGGCCAGCAGGGCCACAATATCGGCAAAATCCTGGGGATGCGACCGCACCAGGATGTCTCTCATCCCCGAACTTTCCAGCTGAAACACCCCGGTGGTGTCGGCCCGCCCGAGCAGGGCATAGGTTTCGGGATCATCGAGGGGCAGTTCGTTGATTTCGAGAGCTATCCCATGGTTCTTGTGGATGAGCGCCACGGCGTTGTTGATGACCGTGAGGTTGCGGAGTCCCAGAAAGTCGAATTTGATCAGCCCGGCCCGTTCCACGTATTTCATGGGAAACTGGGTCACCACTTCGCCGTCCTGCCCCCGATAGAGCGGCATGTATTCGACGATGGGCTTATCGCCAATGACCACCCCGGCCGCATGGGTCGAGGCATGGCGGGTGAGGCCCTCGAGTGCCAGAGCGACCTCGAAGAGTTCCTTCACCTGGGGGTCGGCTTCCTGTTGGGCGAGCAGCCGCGGTTCCTGCGCGAAGGCCTTGTTCAGGGTCATGCCCAGGGCGGGAGGGATGAGCTTGGCGATGCGATCGACTTCGTTGTAGGGGAGCGCCAACGCCCGGCCCACATCGCGGATCACCGCCCGCGCCATCATGGTGCCAAAGGTGGTGATCTGCGCCACGCGATCGCTGCCGTACTTTTCCGTCACATACCGGAGCACCTCGTCACGGCCATGAACGCAGAAGTCCACATCGATATCCGGCAGACTGACGCGCTCCTCATTCAGAAACCGCTCAAATATGAGACCGTGTTCAATGGGATCGAGATCGGTGATGCCCATCACATACGCTACCAGGCTCCCCGCCGCCGACCCCCGCCCCGGTCCCACCGGAATGCCGCGCCGCTTGGCGTAGTTGATGAAGTCGGCCACGATCAGAAAGTAGGCGTCAAAGCCCATCTTACCGATGACTTCCATCTCGTAGTCGAGCCGCTTCCGGTACTCTCCTTCCTCACGTTCGCCAAAGTCCGGGCGCCGTTTGCGGATGAGCGCCAGGCGCTGCTGAAACCCTTCCCGGACGGTTCGCTGAAAACAATCTTCCACCTTCTCGCCGGCGGCGAGAGGGAACACCGGGAAATAGGCCTTGCCCAGTTCGAGCTCGACCGCACACTGGTCGGCAATGGCTACGGTATTCTGGAGGGCCTCGGGGAAATCCGCGAATTCGCGAAACATCTCTTCGGGCGGTTTGAAGTAGAGCTCTTCCGTCTGGAATTTCAGGCGCTTCTCATCGAGCACCGTCTTGCCGGTCTGGATGCAGAGGAGGATCTCGTGGGCCCGGGCGTCGGTCTTCCGCAGATAGTGGCAATCGTTGGTGGCCACCAGGGGCAGGTCGAGCTCGCGTCCCAGCCTGGCCAGAGCCTGGTTGGCGACGGCCTGGCGCTCGAGGCCGTTGGCCTGCAGCTCCAGATAGAAATTGCCAGGCCCGAAGATTTCGGCATATTCCAGCGCTACTTTCCGGGCACCTGCTTCCTGGTTGCGCAGGAGCTGGGTGGCGACTTCTCCTTTGAGGCAGCTTGACAGGGCAATCAGCCCCTCGTGGTATTGCCGCAGGAGCTCTTTATCGACTCTAGCCTTGTAGTAGAATCCTTCCAGGTGCGCCAAGGTCACCAGCTTCATCAAATTCCGGTAACCGGCCAGGTCTTTGGCGAGCAGGACCAGATGATAGTTGCGGTCTTCATCGCCGTTGCCGCTGTTATCCGCCTTGCTCTGACGATCGAAACGGCTCCTGGGCGCGACGTAGACCTCGCATCCCAGGATGGGCTTAACCTCGGCCTTTCGGCAGAGCTCATAGAATTCCAGCGCCCCAAACATGTTGCCATGATCGGTTATGGCCACGGCCGGCATCTGGTAGCGGCGAACCGTGTCGATAAGGTCTTTCAACCGTATCGCCCCATCCAGCAGGCTGAATTCGGTGTGGACGTGCAGGTGAACAAACGGTGTCATCGATATCTTCCTCACCCTCTTGCGACATGGGGATTGTAGCTGAAAGCGGACGAACGGCCGGCAAATCAGTTAATGTCGACGAGGAGTTTTACTTTCTTGAATACCGGATCTCCCGCAGTGCGGGAGCCAGCGGCGCATCGGACGAACAGGCTTCTTTCGCGCTACGTTGTCAAGTATCTCACACCTTGAGCCAAGGTCAAGGCGAAAGGCCACGAGCGAGTGAACATCGGCAAGTGCCGCCCTACCCTATTGACTTGGCCCGGAACGGTGCCGACGAAGAAGTCGCACCGGTTTTGCCGGACTTGAAACATATTGCTGCGGATCACGTTTTCATCTATTCTCCCTTGGCGTCTGCGGTTGAACCGCAAGGATTTCACCCCGGCGGCAGGGTCGATTTTCTCTCTGCAGAGGATCATCACTCATGCTACAGACGGATACCGGCGGATACCAACTCTTCAGGTTTTTGACCGGTGGATACGGGCATCGCCGTCTGCTTGCTCAACAGCGCAGCATTGTGCCTATTTCTCTTGGTTCTGAGGCCAGAACCTTTTTGGAAACTGCAATTGAAGAGAGGACAGAAGATGGTGGAAATGAGAAGGAAGGACAGAAGAATAATCGATAGAGATCAGTTGATATATATATTGGAAAAAGGGAAGGTATGCCGGATCGCATTGAATGCGGAAAGGGCGCCTTATATTGTCCCCTTGAATTATGGATATAAATGGAGCGAACCATTACAGATTTATTTCCATAGCGCAAAGGAAGGTAGGAAAATAGATCTACTGAAAATCAACAATTCTGTCGGATTTGAAATTGATGTGGATCATGAAGTAATAAAAGGTAACCAGGGATGTGACTGGGGGATGAAGTATAAAAGCCTTATCGGAATCGGACAAATATATGAAATAGAACCTGTTGAACAAAAGGTACAAGCCCTGGACTGCATCATGAGACATTACGGGTTTGAGGGCACTCCCAGCTATGAAGGTGCCAAACTTGACAAAACAAAGGTGTGGAGGCTTGAAGTCGATGAAATGACCGGCAAACAAAGGCTCTGAGCCACTGAACGGATCATTGGTCAAGGCATCAACAAGGATCCAGGATGATCGAGATTCCACTACCTTCCGATCCGGTGATGCAGGCCCTGGCGGCTACGCTCTTCACGTGGGGGGTGACGGCGGTCGGGGCGGCCCTGGTGTTCGTCACCAGGAGTGTCAATGCCAGGCTCATGGATGCCATGCTCGGCTTTGCCGCCGGTGTCATGATTGCCGCCAGCTTCTGGTCGCTGCTGGCCCCCGGCATCCAGATGGCCGAGGAGATGGGGCATACCCCCTGGCTAACGGCCGTGATCGGGTTTCTGGGCGGGGGCTTTTTCATGAGGCTGACGGACCGCCTCCTGCCGCATCTTCATGCCGGCCTGGCCATAGAGCAGGCCGAAGGGCTCAAGACCTCCTGGCAGCGCAGCACGCTGCTGGTCACCGCGATCGCACTCCACAACATCCCCGAGGGTCTGGCCGTCGGCGTGGCCTTTGGAGCGGTGGCGGCCAACCTTCCTTCGGCAACCCTGGGCGGCGCCGTGGCTCTCGCCATCGGCATCGGCCTCCAGAACTTCCCGGAGGGAACCGCGGTGTCGATGCCTCTCAGGCGGGAAGGGATGGGGCGGACCAAGAGTTTTCTCATGGGCCAGGCTTCCGGCATGGTGGAACCCCTTGCCGGGGTGCTGGGAGCCATGTTTGTCCTTCAGATTCAGAGCATCCTGCCTTACGCACTTTGCTTTGCCGCCGGCGCCATGATCTTTGTCGTGGTCGAGGAGCTGATCCCGGAATCGCAGCGGACCGAAGCCCATATCGATCTGGTAACCATGGCTACCATGGCCGGTTTTGCGGTGATGATGATTCTCGACGTGGCGCTGGCCTGAGAACCTTTGCCAATGACTTCCTCCGCCCCCATCACGGGCTCGCCTTGTCGCTGGCGGGACTTGCACCCTCCTTGCGAGCCGCCAGCCATTCGCTGAAGCGCTGCATATTGACGTAAAAGATCGGCACAAAGAGGACGGCCAGGATGGTGGAGGCAAGCATGCCACCAATGACGGCGGTGCCCAGAGCCTGACGGCTGGCAGCGCCGGCGCCGCTCGCCAGGGCTAGGGGCACCACCCCCAGAATGAAGGCAAAGGAGGTCATGAGGATGGGGCGGAAGCGCCGTCGGGAGGCATCTACGGCCGCCTGGAAGAGATCCACTCCCTTCGCCCGCTGCTCGCGCGCCACTTCCACGATGAGAATGGCATTCTTGCTGGCCAGGGCGATCAACAGGACCATCCCGATCTGAGTGTAGATGTTGTTGTCAAAGCCGCGAACGGTGAGAGCCAGCATTGTCCCGAGCAGCGCCAGCGGCACCACCAGAATAACGGCGGCAGGACTGGACCAGCTTTCGTACTGAGCAGCCAGCACCAGAAACACCAGGAGCACGGAAAGACCGAGCACATACAGGGCCTGGTTGCCCACCAGCTTCTCCTGGTAGGACATGCCGGTCCACTCGATGCCCATGTCGGGCGGCAGTTTTTGGGCCGTCATCTGCTCCATGAGGTTGAGCGCCTGCCCCGAACTGAAGCCCGGCGCCGCACTGCCGCTGATATAGGCTGATGGGTAAAGATTATACAAACTGATCAAGGATGGTCCCGCCATGATGTCGATGCCGGTCAGGGTGCGAATGGGGACCATCTCGCCATTGGTATTGCGGGTATAGAGATAGTTGATATCGGTGGATTCGAGTCGAAACTTGCTGTCGGCCTGGACATACACCTGGTAGGTCCGGCCGAATTTATTGAACTGGTTCACGTAGTAGGAGCCAAGATAGTTCTGAAAAGTCGAAAACACATCTCCAATCGAGACCTTGAGCGATTCAGCCTTGACCCGCTCGATGTCGGCGCGCAGTTGCGGGACGCTGGCGCGAAAGGAGGTGTTCAAATGAGCCAGTTCCGACTGCGCACTGCCGTCCCTGAGTATTTCGCCGGTCATCTGCGCCAGTTTCTCAAAATCGAATCCCGTCCCCCGCAGCTGCAACTGCATCTCGAACCCGCTCGCCACGCCCAGACCCTGGATGGCCGGCGGGACGAGCGGAAAAATGATGGCTTCCTGCAACCTGGAAAGCTTGTGGAAGAGGGTGCCGATTATGAGCTCCTGGCTGAGCCCCTCTTTCACCCGCTTCTCAAAATCGTCATAGATGGCAAAGATCACCCCGGCATTGGAGAGTGAGGCAAAACCATCCAGGAGCGATATCCCGCCGATCGTAATCCGGTTGGCGATCCCCGGGGTTGCCGCCACAATGTCGTTTACCTCGTTCATGACCTCCTGAGTCCGCGCCAGTGATGCCGCATCGGGAAGCTGCACGACCACCATGGCATAGCCCTGATCTTCCTCGGGCATGAACCCGGTTGGCGTCACCGCATAGAGCCATCCCGTAAAGCCGATCAGAAGTACAAAGACCAGCAGCATCGAACGACTGCGGTGCACCGTCCAGTTCACCAGGCGCACGTAGCCGGCCTCGCAGCGCTCGTAGACCCTGTTGAAACCACGGAAAAAGATATTGGGCTTACCGGTTCTGGGTCTCAGCCACTGGGCACAGTTGACCGGCTTGAGGGTCAAGGCGTTGATGGCACTGATGAAGGCCGTCGAGGCAATGACGAGGGCGAACTGCCGGTACAGCTGCCCGGTGATGCCGGGGATGAAGGCTGACGGCAGAAAGACCGCCATGAGCACCAGGGTGATGCCGAGCACTGGGCCGGTCAACTCCTCCATGGCCTTGATGGCCGCTTCCTTGGGACTCAGCCCCTGCTCGAGGTGGTATTCGGCGCCCTCCACAATGACAATGGCATCGTCCACCACGATGCCGATCGCGAGAATGAGGGCAAAGAGGGTGATCATATTCACCGAAAAGCCCAGCGCCGCCATGGCAATGAAGGCCCCGATAATGGTCACCGGCACGGTGCTGGCGGGCACAAGAACGGCCCGGAAATTCTGCAGGAAGACCATGATCACCAGCAGCACGAGGACGCCGGCTTCAAAGAGGGTCTGGTAGACCTCGTTGATGGAAGCCCGGGTGAACTGGGTCGTGTCAAACGGGATGGAATACTCAATGCCCTCCGGAAACCGCTTGCTGAGCTTCTCCATGAGGGCTTTTACCTCATTGGCGACATCGAGGGCGTTGGCACCGGGAAGCTGGAAGATGCCGATGCCCGCCGAAGGATGGCCATTCTTCTCGCAGAACTGACCGTAGGTCTGAGCGCCCAACTCAACCCGCGCGACATCCCGGACGCGGATGATGCGCCCGCCCAAGCCCGGGTTGACTTTGACAATGATGTTCTCGAACTGCTCGATATCCTCCAGCCGGCCCAGGACATTGATGGTGTACTGGAAGTTCTGGGAATCGGGAGCCGGTGGCATGCCGATCTGGCCCGCCGCAACCTGATTGTTCTGCTGGGAGATGGCCTCCACCACATCGGACGCGGTGAGGCTATAAGCCTGCAAGGTCTGCGGATTGAGCCAAACCCGCATGCTGTATTGGCCCACCCCGAAGATATTGACATTTCCAATCCCTGGCAGGCGTGAGATTTCATCCTTGATGTTGATGGTTGCAAAATTGCTCAGATAGAGGCTGTCGAACCGACCGTCGGGCGAGGTCAGGTTGATAACCTGCAGCATCTGGGTGGAGACTTTCTGAGTCACCACTCCCTGCCGCTGGACTTCCGGCGGAAGTTGCGGGTTGGCGATGGCCACCCGATTCTGGACGAGAACCTGGGCAAAGTCGAGGTCGGTACCCACTTTGAAGGTGATGGTGAGCTTATAGGTACCGTCGCTGCTGCTGGTTGACTGCATATAGAGCATGTCTTCCACCCCGTTCACCTGCTGCTCGATAGGCAGGGCCACGGTATCGGCCACGATGCGGGCATTTCCGCCAGGATAGCTGGTACTGACCTGAACCGTCGGCGGGGTGATTTCCGGATACTGTGAAACGGGGAGCTGGAAGAGGGCGACCAACCCCAGAATGATGGTCACGATGGCAAGCACATTGGCGAAAATCGGTCTTTCAATGAAGAACCGGGACAGCATTAGTGATCCTCTCCTTACTGCTTCTTGCCCGCTGGTGGTCCGCTTTGCGCTTGAGGTTTTTCAGCCGATTTGGAGGCTGCGGGAGTTCCGGCCCCCTGCTCGGGCGGGAGCGCGGCTGTCGGCTGCGTCTGTTTAATGGCCTTCACGGTTGCCCCCGGCCGCGTGCGTTGGATGCCGTTGACCACCACCCACTCATCTCCCTGCAGCCCGTGCTTGATCACCCGCATGCCACCGTCTTCGACCTGCCCGACGGTAACGGTGCGCTGCTCGACCACATTCTGGTCGTTTACCAAGAGCAGATAGCGTCCGCCCTGATCAACCCCCAGGGCCCGCTCGGAAACGAGGAGCGCGTGTTTGCGAACATGGACCGGAATCCGGACGCGCACAAACATTCCGGGAAGAAGGTTCGGCGCACCCCCAGGCAGAATGGGATTATCGAAGATACCGCGCATGAGCAGCGTGCCCGTTCCTGTATCAAGCGTGGTCGCAGCGAAATCGAGGCGGCCTTCATGAGGATAGCCCTCCTCCTTCTCGATGGCGAGGTAGACCGGAACATCCTCCTCTTCGCCCTGCGTGTTCGGCTTGCCTTCACTGCGTTCGCGCTCCCGCTGCATGAGTCTCACCAAGTCCCGTTCATTGATGTTGAAGTACGCGTAAATGGGATCCAGGCGGTAAATCAAGGCCAATTGGGTAGCCTGCCCGGCACCCACCAGGTTGCCGACATCCACCAGGTGCCGGTCGATACGCCCGGTGAAGGGAGCTCTGACCTGGGTGTAGCTGAGATTGATCCGGGCCACCTCGAGATTTGCCTTGTTCTGCTGGACCGTCGCTTCGTCGGCATCGCGCTGGGCCCGCCACTGTTCGACCGTGGACTGGGCGGTGGCATTCTGCTTGATCAATTGGAGCTGGCGATTGTATTCGAGGGTGGAACGCACGAGGGTGGCCTCGGCCATGGCGAGGCTCGCTTCCGCCTGCTTGACTTTGGCCTCGTAGGGCGGCGGTTCGATAACGAAGAGCAGGTCTCCCTTCTTGACGATATCGCCGTCCTTAAACTTGATGCTGGTGAGATAGCCCTCGACGCGGCCCATCAGCGCCACCTGCTCGAAAGACTGGGTATTGCCGGTGAGCTCGATATATTCCGTCACCGCTTTCTTTATCGGCTGACTGACGGTAACCTCGGGAGGTGGTGGTGGGACATACTTGTTTTCATGCTGGCCACAATTGGCGCTCAGCGACAAGGCCAGGCCCACCAGCAGCAGCTGCCCGACCGTCAGCCTACGGGTCGCGACCGAGGGCTCAACCCCCCTTTTCCCCCGTTTCATGCGCGTTATCCTCCTACCAGTCGGGAGCCCGGAACAGAGTGTCCCGCTTCTCCGGTGTTGGCGGCTCGACGGCCGCCGGTGTCAAAAGGTTGCCCCAGTTGGTGCGCTTTTCCATGGTCTCCCTGGTGTCGGCGGGGATGAAATGATCACCTTCACGCAGCTCCCAGCCCCCCCCAAAAGCGCGATAAACGGCTATCAGACCTTGGGGGACATCCCCCTGCCCAACGGCCAGACTGTCCTGCTGACTGAGCAGAGCCTGCTGCGAGGTGAGGACCGTCGTGTAGTCCGTGGCGCCCTCGCGGTACTGGATGAGGGAAAGTTCGACGGTGCGCCGGGCGGCGTCCACCGCCAGAGTGAGCGCCCCCACCCGTTCCTGGGCCTTGAGGAAGGATACCAGGCCGTCTTCCACCTCCTGCTGCGCCTGCAGCACGGTGTTTTGGTAAGTGACGAGGAGTTCCTGAAAGCGAGCATCCTGCAGCCTGACGTTATTGGTCAGCTGGCCATAATTGAGCAGATTCCACTGAAAGGCCGGGCCAATCGAACCCGTGCGACTGCGCCAGGAACTCACATCCCCCAGGGCAAACTGACCGATGTCGGTTGCCTGAAACCCGAAACTGCCGGACAGGGAAAAGGCGGGGTACAGTTCCGCCTTGGCAACGCCGATCTGGGCGCACTGCGCTGCCGCCTGGTACTCGGCGTCGCGGATGTCCGGACGTCGACGCAGCAGTTCGGCGGGCATGCCCACCGCAATTTCGAGGGGCGTCTGGGGAATCCCGGCTGATCCCGCCAGCCGCTCCCCAAGCTGTCCCGGCGGGAACCCCAGCAGGATGCTAAGCGCGTTCAGTTGCTGCCTCAGCTGCGTTTCCAGCTGGGGAATAGTGGCCTCAGTGCTGTGCAGTTGGGTCAAAGCCTGCTGCACATCCCGCTCGCTGGTCGCTCCGCCCTTGAACCGTGCCTCGGCAATCTGGAGACTCTCCTTTTGTGTCTCCACATTTTCTCTGGCAATGCGGAGGCGTTCCTCCAGGGTCCGGATCTGAACGTAGGTGCTGGCCACATCCCCGGTCAGGGTAACCAGGGCATTGTCGTAGGCGGCGATACTGCTCAGCAGGCTCGCATCGGCAGATTCGACCGCCCGGCGAAACTTCCCCCAGAAGTCCAACTCCCAGCCGGCTGAAAAACCCGCCTGAGCCTGATTGTAATCAAACCCCAGCCCGCCGCTCAAGCCACTCTGCGGCGCCGACAAGGAACGTTCACTATACCGATTGTAATTGGCCGAACCGGTCAGCTGCTGGCTTTGAGGATAGAGCTCGCCAATGGTAATGCCGAGTTGTGCCCGCGCCTCGAAGACCCGCACTCCCGCAGCCCGCAATGACAGGTTCTGTCGATAGGCGGTTTGAATGAGATCCTCGAGCACGGGATCGTTCAGGGCCCGCCACCATTCCCGATAGCTGCCCGGCGCCGCCGTGAGCCGCGGATCCTGGCTCTCCTGCCACCGGTCGGACACCACGACGCTCGGCCGCAGGTAATCCGGACCAACCAGGGTACAGCTGCCGAGCAGGCCCAGGCCGAGCAAAAGCCCCCCCATTAGTCCTGCCAACCGTACAGAACTGCCGGGTCTCCCAGCGGTTATTGGTTTAACATGAGCTACCATCATGCTTCTCCCAGAAAGCCGGACAAACCGGGCTTCCCGACATAGCCAGAGGAGTAACCGAGCTATTCACCAGGCGCCTGGGAGGCACTGAGGGAGTGAACACCGGGCATACTCCATCAGTGCCTCAAGCATGGTACCCCTCGTTCACTTCAGCAGGCTTTTCCCGCGAAGTCTCGGAATGAAACTGCTATAATCGATACCATAGTAACTCAATAGGGTTGGTGCCAAATCACGCATGGTCCCAAACGCTTTCTGATTCGCTTGATCAACGTAGGCGGAATGGACCGGCAGATTCGTCACCATCCAAATGTCATCAGCGTCTTGATGCCCATCCTGACCTTCGTCGAAGCCATGATCTGCGGTCACGATAACGATCGTATTACTCAGGTCGATACTGGACAATATCCTCCCGAACACATTGTCGCTCCGTTCAAATTCGTCAAGGTACCTCTTGCCATTCTCGCCATAGTGATGGCCGTAATAGTCCGGATCAGTATGAACGAACAAGACCCACGGCTGGGGTGTGGTCTTGATGAAGTTTACGGCGTCCTCCCTGATCATGTGAATATAGTCGTCTTTGTCTCCGTTCCTGCCCCACGGGCTATATTGTGAATAAAAATCCATATTTTCGACGACATGTTTGAAAGCAGAGTTCTTGGTTTCGTTCCTTTTGTCTTTTCCGAGGTAGTGCTTTGAGACAACCCAGCCGACCTTAAACCCAGCATCTTGCAGATGTTTTAGAAAGAACCGCTCGAATGGCAGCTGCGTTACCCAGAAATCAAACTCTCGGTAGACCCCTGAGTCGGGAGATCTGCTGTCGATAATTTCCTCGGGTGTCAGGAATCCCCTGAGCCCATACCTGTCATTTCCGATTGTGCCGGATTGATCATAAGTGAGTCCGGTAAAATACTGAGTCCATCCGGTTACGGTGTTGGTTTTTGAAAGCGTCTCCAACGGGCAGAGTTTTCCTCCTTCTCGGTTGATAAACCTCTTAAGCGATACGAGAGTCCCATTCTCCAACAATGGCCTGACATTATTAAGCCCTGCACCATCCCAACCCATGATGAACAAATTCTTCTTCGGTTCCCCAAAAGCATTGTCCAACGATAGAAGCACCAGGATACAAACGAACAGCACAGAAATTTTCTTCATTCAAGAGACTCCTTTTGCCTTCAAAAAACAATGCACCTGCGCAAAGCCTTCTCCAGGTATCGGACCAGGATGAGGTATCCTGCGGCGGCGATTATGCCAGATTATCTGGAAAAAACCATTGAAAAGAGATCGCCCAAATGCGCAAAAGCAGGATCTGACTGTCATGACATCCCCAGCCTTCAGGCCAAATTCTTTGCACAACAGGTGCCGGTCAGCTATTCCAGGGTGTTGTTCCCGCATGCTTGCGGGCGGAATCCACAAATCTGCCCGGATGCCGGCTTCCTGCCCGGATGACGAAACGAGGGTGGACAGGTATTCGTATGGAGCGGCACTGAGGGACTGAAAGCCGGGCATGCAGCAGCACCGCCTCAAGCATTCTATCCCCGTTTATTCCAGCAGGCTTTTTCCACGAAGTCTCGGAATGAAACTGCTATAATCGATATCGTAGTATCTCAACACGGTTGGTGCCAGATCACGCATGCTCCCAAACGCTTTCTGATTCCTTTGATCAACGTAGGCGGAATGGACCGGCAGGTTCGTAACCATCCAAATATCATCAGCATCTTGATGCCCTAGCGTTCCTTCGTCGAAGCCATGATCAGCCGTGACGATAACGATCGTATTGCTCAGATCGATATTGGACAATAACCTCCCAAACAGATCATCGCTCCGTACAAATTCGTCGAGATACCTCTGCCCATTTTCGTTATAACGATGACCGTAATAATCTGGATCAGTGAGAACGAATAAGACCCATGGCCCAGGTGTGGTCTTAATGAAGTTGATGGCGTCACGCTTCATTTTAAGAATATAGTTGTCCTTATCGCCACCCTTGTCAGGGTCACTGTCCGGGGATCTTGGGCTATAAAGCGAGTAAAAATCGACGTTTTCGATGACATGTTTGAAAGGAGAGTCTGTCGTTCGGCCTCTCTTGTCTTTCCCGAGGTGATGCTTCGAGACAACCCAGCCAACCTTAGATCCAGCATCTTGCAGGTATTTTACAAAGAACCGCTCGTATGGCAACTGAGTGACCCAGAAATCAAAATAGCGGTAGATCCCAGATCTTGGAGATCTGCTGTCGATAATTTCCTGGGGTGTCAAGAGCCCATTGCCACCGTATCTCTTGTTCCCCATTATCCCGGATTGATCATAAGTGAGTCCGGTAAAACACTGAGCCCATCCACTGACGGTGTTGGTTTTTGAATGTGACTCTAATGGACAGAGTCTCCCTCCTTGTCTATTTATAAATCTTTTCAGGTGCTTGAGAGTCCCGTCCTCCAGCATGGGCCTCACATTATTGAGCCCTGCACCATCCCAGCCCATGATGAACAGATTTCTTGGAGGCCCACCCGATGCGTATGCCTGTTGCGTATGCCTGTTCTGGAAGAGCTGGGTTGGAGAGTCCGGGTGGTACCATGAAAGTGGCAACCCCTGCGGCAACCTGCTTTACGAAGTCTCTTCTGGTAGTCGCTTTTGCCATTGCGTTTCCTCCATCAGATCATTTGCAGAGTGGTCAGTAGGTCCCGTCTGGTGTCATCTTAAAAGGATGCTGCCACAATTGCATGCCTAATGGCAAACTATAGAATGTATTAATTAATTATAATAATGTCTTAGGACAATTCTGGTACAGTGTCTTGACTCCTCTTGGCATGAAGCGAAGCTAGGCGCTTCAACCAAATTGCGTCACATCCCCTATCGCATGGGGACGAACCTCGACTACTCGGAAGCGACGAAGTAAAAACGCAGGCGGGCGGCTGTGAACCACGTTCTTTGCGCTGGAAGTGCTCACCACAGCGCGATTTCGACACGAACTGCAACCGCGGAGGGTGGTAAGGCGGGGTGGAACGCTAACGAGGAGGCCGGGGTATCCTGCGGCGGCGATTATACCGGATTGCCTGCAAAAGTACCTTCATAAAGAGATCATCAGAAGATGATTCGATGCGCAAGAGCCGGGTCAGGCTGTCATGACACCCCCAGCCGACATGCCAAATTCTTTGCACATCAGGTGCCGGTCAGCTTCGGGCGTCTCCGTTTGGTGAATTCACTCAGTGATTGATTCTCATGGTTGCTTCGAAATCACGGATCATGCTATGTAGATTGGACACTCGAGGGGGTGGCTGTGATGTAAGAACCTGGACCTTCAGGACCGGCAGGGTTGATAAGAGCCCTGCCTGAGAGAACAAAACTATGCCCCTGTCAACAGGTGATGGTGCCTGAACGACTCCTGTCAGGCATCTGCCCGGCCCCTTGCCGGGGATGACGAGCAGCCCATGAACCGTTGTCCTAATTGCGGCCTCCAGGGAATCCCTACGGCGTATACCCGCTGTCCCCAGTGCGACACCGACCTGGTCTCCCTGACGGTCCGTGAATCGCTTCCGGGCTCACGCCAGCAGGGACGACAGAAACCTCAAAAGCAGTTCCTCGGGAGGATTGTTGGCGGGCTGCTGCTTGCCTTGCTGGTCATTCTGGCGCTGACCACGCTCAAGCCAGTCAGACAGAACGAGTCCCCACTCTCCGACCGGGAGCGCGTCATTGCTCAAACGCGAGACAATCCCGCCGCCCGCCTGCGCCAACCGGTCACGAAGGAGGAGAATACCACCCGCGCCGATCCCCCTCACCCTGCAGTTCAGGAAGCAGCACCCGACAAGACCGCAGCCGAGGTGCGCAAGCATCCGATACCACCGCCACCCCGCCGGGAGGTCCTGCCCGCGGGCCCTTCGCCCACCCATACCGCGCTCAATGGTTCCGTGATTGGCGCCCAGGGAGCCTCAGTCAGCGGGCCAAAGCCGAAGACGGAAGAAGAGACAGGGGCCGCCAGCACCAGCGCGGCCGCGAGACAAGGGAGTGAAGCCACCGAATCCTCGGATGAACTGACGTACGAACTCACCCAGATCCCACCACTCCAGATGCCTCCTCCCTCGTCCGTCACCCCGGCCACCCCCCCGAAAGTCGATGCCCACCCGAGCAGGACCGGCCAGCCGAATGCGGCTCCGCCCTCAGCAGCAATCCGACAGAGGGGCAACAAGGACCTGAACTCAACGCCCCGGAAGGCATCGTTGGCCACTCCGCCTCCCGGGGCGATCATGCCGGTGCAACCAGCCTATCAGCTTTACGATGCCCACGACACCGACACCTACTACAGCATCGCCAGGAAGTTTTATGGATCGGGCCACTATTACCCGGTCCTCATGGAACACAACCCTGAAATCGGCCTCTACCGCGTGGGCGAGGGAGTCCAGCTGAAAATCCTCAAGGATGCCGGTCGCGCCAGGGAAATTTTCCGAAAGATTGTCAAGCGTGAGGGGAAAAAGCGCATCTGGTATTACACGGTGGTCGCGGGCGATACGCAGGAGTCCATCGCCGCTAAATTCTACAAGACCGACGACCGGGTGAAACGCCTCCTCCAGCTCAATCCGGGCATTAAACTGCGGCCGGGGGCGCGCCTCCGGATTCAGCTGGAATAACGCGCTGCTCTGATCCGTTGCCACCCCGAATCAAAAGTGGTGTTGACCTCCGGGACTCGAACCGGGATCGAAAGCCGCTAATCAAATTTGACGTTCTCCCGGCGAAACGGACCGGGGCGACAGGCACCGAGGTAATGCTGCTGCCAGTATTTTCCCGAAAGATGATCTTCCCGAACTCGTCCGCCCGTGCTCGAAGAATGAATGAACCAGCCGCGCGCCTCGTAAATGCCGACATGGGAGGCGCCTTTTTGTTCGATCTCGAAAAAGACCAGGTCGCCCTGCTGCAGCTGATCCCGCCCGACCTGCGGTCCCGCCAGGTATTGATCGGAGGATTGCCGGGGAAGGACGATACCACACTGCTGGTAGACCCACTGCGTGAACCCCGAACAATCGAAACCCGTTGCCGGCGAAGCCCCTCCTGGATGGTACGGCACTCCCAGCTGCCTGCGCGCCGCCTCGACGATCGGCGTTACCTTCAGACTGAGCCCGACTGGCGGCGGGTGGCCCCGGTCCGTTGCGCAGCCTCCCAGGGCCAGCACAAGCACGACGAGCCCCAGGTGCGTGCTGAGATTATGGCGAACGATGACGTTCATTGGGATCACAGGACCTCCACCGGGCCCAAGATGCTTATTAGCCGGTTGCCCCAGGAGGCGGACCTCCCCTGCCGGGCCACTCTTTCCGGATCGATTGCCGCGGCCTTCACCGCTGCCGAACCCATTCACGGGAAAGGTTGGTTTCGATGCTCGCAAGCTCGAAATCGAGCTCCTGCCGCAGCTTATCGAGGTTCAGGGTGGTGTTGGGGCTGCGTGGCGGGACGCATGGCAGTTCCGCAATTTTTCGGGGAACGAGCAAGGCTTTCGAATAGCCAAGGTGTGCCGCGACGCGGGCCCCCAATTCCCAGCGGCTGACGCATTCGGCGCCTGCCACATGCCAGACGCCGGTCGCCCGGCGGCGAACCAGTTCCAGGATCACCTGCGCCAGCTCGCCAACCGCGGTCGGATTGCGGTATTCGTCCACAAACAGCGGCGTCTCCCGACCTGCCTGCCAGGCGAGGACCAGTTTCTCATCCGCCCCCCGATCATGCCCCGGGCTCCTGCCGTAGACGAGTGACGTTCGGACGATGGTCCAGGGCGCCTCGCTGCCGCGGACTGCCAGTTCGGAAGCGAGTTTGGTCCAGCCGTAAACGCTGATCGGCCTGGGATCATCCGCCTCGCGATAATTACCCTGTTGCCCGTCGAACACCAGGTCGGTGGACAGATGCACCAGAAAAGCACCGTTGCGTGAAGCCCACTGGGAGATCCACATCGTGCCGCCAAGGTTGAGCGCTGCAGCTTCGGCGGGGTGCTGTTCGCAATGGACGGGATCACTCAAGGCGGCACTGTGCAAAATAACTGTGGGCCTGAGCCGATCCAGCAGCTGCTGGGTGGCAAGGCGATCACAGAGGTCCAGAGCCACCCAGTTGCCGAAGGCCACCTCCGGTCTGCGCCGGTGGTATATCCCCCAGGCCGGTCCCGTCCGGCAGAGCTGCTCCATCAGCCGAAACCCTACCAGACCGCTCGCGCCGGTAACGACAATACCGGTCATGACCTGCCCCACGCCGATCCTGCCGCCCTATACCGAATGGCAGCCAACCGGTTCATGGGGGTTGACCGCCGCTCACCGGGAATGATAGTAAGAACCTGCATGATGCACAATCCTCCGCCATTGGTGCCCTGGCCGACCGCGGAATTGGCCTCGTCATTTCTCCTCTGGTGGGTGGGCCTAATGGTTTTTAGTGGGGATATGATATGCTTGGCATACCCGAATTGCTCATGATCCTGGCCGTGGTGTTAGTGGTTTTCGGCGCGGGGAAGGCGGCAGACTTCGGCAAGTCTCTGGGGAAAGGTATCCATGACTTCAACCGCCTCAAGGAAACGGGAGAGAAATTAGCCAGGGAGCCACTTAAAGAAGTCCAGAATCTCTCCCAACTGTTCGAAACGCCACCGGCAACCACTCCGGAAGCCCCTCCTGCCGCCGAGTCTACGCCAAAAGCCACCTGAACCCTGCTGTCAGCGGGACCACTCAGCCTGCCATCGCCCGCAACGTTACCCCCGTTGCACGGCGGTCCTTTTGCACCGCGTCGCGAAATTCGATCCGCCGCGTTCACCACCGATCAGGATGGCAATAAGGCGGGAAAGGCGAAGAGGCACCCGAGGAGCACCACATTTCCTCGGCCGGCCGGGTCACCTGGTAATCCTTGACCAAGTCCCTGTTGGCGCAGCCCGAAGATGCCAGTGCCGCAAGTCCCAGCGTCAACCCAATCAGGCGAAAAACTTGTCTCATAAGCCTCTACTCTCCACCTTGGTCAATCCGCCCAACCACGGTTCCCGCCGCCCGTCAGTCCAGCGCCGCAAGAACCAGAGTTCGTTCGCGGCGAAGGCCTCGACCGGCCATCAGCCTCTCCCAGCGTGTCGAGAGACGGGATCACCCACGCTATCCAGTTTCGGGCGACAGACCAGCGCCGCTGTTTTCGGTTACCGGCTGGCCCTGGGCCCTGAGCACCCGATGCACCATTTCGCCAAACATTCGGAGGGTGCAGGGCTTCATCATGAATCCCCTGATTCCCAGTCGTTGCGCTCTCTCTTTGTCCACATGTTCACTGTACCCCGTACACAGGATGACAGGCATATCCGGCCGCACCTCCATCACCCTCCGGGCCAGCTCGACCCCCGTCATCTGCGGCATGGTCATGTCCGTGATGACAACGTCAAACTGGCCGGGCTGCGCCACAAAAGCCATGAGCGCTTCCCTCGGGTCTGACAGGGCCAGGACCTCATAGCCCAGATGGGCGAGCATCTGCCTGCCAACATCCAGCAAGACGAATTCGTCGTCCACCAGCAGGACCCTGCCGCTGCCGTCAGGGACGGCTCGAAAGACTTGCGACTCCCTTTGTCCCAATTCCGGTTCAACCACCGGCAGGTAGATATCAAAAGCCGTACCGCGACCTGCGGCACTATCGATCCTGAGCGCCCCGCCATAGTTCATGACCGTACCGTGCACGATCGACAGTCCCAGGCCGCTCCCCTCCCCGCTCCGCCTGGTAGTAAAGTAGGGGTCGAAAATGCGGTCCCGAATGGCGGGATCAATCCCGGGGCCGGTATCCTTTACCATCAATCTCACGTATCTACCAGGACGCAGATCGCCGTAATCCAACGCTTCGGGTGTCTCGACGAGCGCATCCTGAAGGCTGATCTCCAGAATTCCCGATCCTTCTGTCATGGCCTCGACGGCATTGGTGCAAAGATTCAGAATCAGCTGCTGCACTTCCCCGGGATCACCCAGGAGCGACGCCTTACTGTCAAGCTTCTCTCTGATTTCGATGCTCTCCGCAAGAGAAGTCCGAAGAAGTCTCAGCGAATCCCTCACCACGCCTGCCAAATTGACAGGCAGCCGGTCCTGGCGAACGGGACGGCTGATGGCCACGATCTGCTTGACCAGTCTTTCCGCCCGAAGAATGCCATCCAGGGCCTGCCGGAGATGTTCCTTCGGCCGGGAACCATCTGGAAGCTCCAACATCGCCATCTCGGTATAACCCACGATGATTCCAAGGATATTGTTGAAATCATGAGCAATGCCTCCCGCCAGGGTCCCGATCGCCTCCATTTTATGGGCCTGATGAAGGCGTCTCTCCAGAGCTCTTTGCCGGCTCACATCCCTGATCGTGCCCTGATGTTGAACCAGGCTGCCCGTCTCGTCTCTACACCCGACCGAGGTAATCAGGGTTTCGACCACACTGCCGTCCTTCCTGCGCATGGTCACGGGATAGTCTTTGATGAAGCCGGCATGGGCAACCTGCCGGAGCAATTCTTCGCGCTGCTTCGGGTGCTCGTAAAGGTTCTGGATCTTGCTGCGCATCAACTCGGAGCGGTCGGCAAATCCGAAGAGCTCTACGGCTGCGTCATTGAAGTCGAGCCAGTCACCTTCCGGCGACGAGATGAAAACACAGTCTCTCGAGGTCCGAAAGAAATCCCGGTACCGTTGTTCGCTCTCGCGCAGGCGCTGTTCGGTGCGGTTGCGCTCGGTCATGTCCTGGAACAGGGATAGAATCAGGTTGTGGCCATGGAGTTTGATGATTCGAGCGGCGGTGAGCACCTCCCGAATTTCGCCGGTTTTGGTTTTCAAGCGTAACGGTTCATCGCGCAGGCGCCCTTCCCTTTGGAGCTTCTCGACAATTCGGAAGCGGGCCTCCGGCTCCGCCCAGATGCCGAGATCAAAGGCGGCCCTCCCAATGATCTCTTCCCGCTCGTAGCCGAGCATATTAAGGAAACTGCGATTGACGTCCACATAGCGGCCATCGCCAACGGAGCTGATGATAGTGGGGGTGGGGCTTTCATGAAAGGCTATGGAGAAACGCCGCTCGGATTGCCTGAGAGCGTCCACGGCGAGCTTTCGCTCGGTGACATCCTTAGCGGTGCCTTCGTAAAAGAGGATCCTGCTCTGAGCGTCGCGAACGGCTCGAGCGTTGGCCGAAATCCAGATCTTTTGCCCATCTCGACGCCGCAACTGCGTTTCGAAATTCTTCACCACCCCGATCTGTTCATAGAGGAGCTTGATGATGTTACGATCGTCGGGATCGACATAAAGATCGGTCTGGATATCGTCGATGGCCGCTATCATTTCTTCCGGACTGTCAAACCCGCACATTCCGGCATAGGCCGGATTGACACTGAGGTATTTCCCTTCCGGAGTGGCCTGGAACATACCCTCTACGGCATTTTCGAACATGCTCCGGTATTTTTCTTCACTTCTCCGGAGAGCCTCCTCCGTTTCTTTGAGCCTGGTGATATCCACTGCGATGATCAGCCGCACCGGACGACCATCAACCCAGCGTATGACCCGATGGCTGCATTGATACCAGGCTCCGGTCTTCGTGTTCTGCGACTCCCAGACGCTATTTTCCCGAGGAACGCCCCCACCCTCCGACAACCCTCTCCCGCAACACTCCGGGCACGGCCCATCACGACCCTCCTGCAGACCCTGCCAGCAGATCCTGCCGACCAGATCGCCGTACCTTGCGATACCATATCGATTGGCGTACACAATCTCATGGGTTGCGGGGTCGATGGCATAGACCAGACCGTCGAAGTCCTCGAAGACCGAAAGCAGCCCTTCCGGTTGCTGGATAACCTCTTCCCGGGTGGTATCGTCCTTGCTCTCAGCCATGGGTCACTACCCCTCCGCGGCGCGTCTCAGGTGACCCCCCAGTCCGGCTCGGCGCTCGTGGCGACAAGTCCCTCCCTCTGCCAGAAAATGGCCTCGGGATTGATGCCTTCCTGATTGTAAGACTCCACGATGTCACTGCAGAGGTCACGAACATGCTCCTTTTCGAGTGAGGCCAGGTGTCATGAGGCGGGAACTCGACTCCGCCCGTTGGTAAATCGTTACTTGGCTCCATCTTACCAGGAGGGATGGATATCACGCAATTGTCTTTTATTCTCCGGAGAAGGAGCAGGAAGCGGTGGTCGTTTCGCAGCAGGAGTCGGGGAGTACGCCGGTGATGATCGGGAGTGAATCAGATGCTCAGATCATTTGGAAACAACAGGAGGTTCCAGGATATCGGCGAGATCCCTTGAAGAAACGTCAAGGGGGGCTTGCATACCTTCCGGGTTACTACTATGATCGTACGCCTTGAAAGCTGGCGAACGGAGGTCGTAGAATCCTGCGCAACCGAATATCGAAGGCAATAGCATGCAAACCAGGATCACAGTCAAGCATGGTGACATTACAAAGGAAAGGGTCGATGCCATAGTCAATGCCGCCAACCGTTCCCTGCTCGGCGGCGGCGGAGTCGACGGGGCGATTCACGATGCGGCAGGGCCGGAGCTTTTGAAGGAGTGCCGAGGTCTTGGCGGCTGCGACACCGGCGAGGCAAAGATCACCGCGGGCTACAGATTGCCGGCCAGATTCATCATCCATACGGTGGGGCCGGTGTATGGGCACGCCAGAGGCAGGGAAAAAGCCCTCTTGTCCAGCTGTTATCTCAACAGTTTAAAGCTGGCCCGGGCGAACGGTCTGAAAACCATCGCCTTTCCCTGCATCTCCACTGGTGTCTACGGCTATCCCCAAGAGGACGCGGCCAAGATTGCGGTCGGCACGGTCAAAGACTATATCAAGGAAAACCCTGATACTTTTCAGGAGATCATTTTCGTTACGTTCAGGGATTCGGATTACAGGATCTATGAGACCCTGATTGTGGGTTCATAGGTCACATTTGGAGGTACCCTATGCACCATTGCTGCCGGCTCGGGGGCCTGGTCCCCCTGATGACAGCCCTTTTCTTCCTCAGCGGCGTATTGGGCTGTGCAACCGCGCGAAACACCGCACCCACAAGTCCTCCGCCGCCGGCGACGGCTCAGGCAGCAAAGACGGCTGCCCCCGGACAATTTCAGCGCCCTGTGGATCAGGGGCCACAGGGGCCAGCCATGGCCGCCTATTGTGCTCCGCCCGGCAAATTTGAATTCTGCGGGGAACCCGTCCCCCTGGACAACCGGGATACAAGAGAGCTATTTGACAAGGAGTTCACCCTCATCGTCTACAACCATGCCCAGGTTTACTGGTGGTTGAAACGCCAGGAGCGCTATTTGCCGTTGGTTGAAGAGCGTCTCCGGCAGCTCAACCTGCCCGAAGATTTGAAGTATCTCGCCATTGCGGAGAGCGAGCCTCCGCTAAACGCCACAGGGAAAAAGAAATCGGTAGACATCCGCTATGACTTCGAACTCTCCCCGGACAGCGCCCTCTTGTATCTGGGGGACCTTTACCGCAATCTCAAACGTTGGTCTTGTGCAATAGCGGCCTACAACTGCGGTGAGAAGCGCATTATGGAAGAATCCCAGGCGCAGGGCCAGAGGGATTGCTACCAGATGATGCTGCCGCCGGAGACTGAGCGCTACCTTTATCGGATCCTGGCGATCAAGGCGGTCCTGAGCGACCCGACGCGGTACGGCTATGAACTGCCCAAGGGTGTCCTAAACCCTTAGAGACTGCCTAAAAACACCCGTAACTCTTAATCCCGGTCGGCTGAGCCCACATGCTGCGCCATCGGTTGGCCCAGCCCACAAAATTGGCATAATTGTCATCTGACGATCGCTTGCCGTGACCAGGACCGTCAAATGAAGCGCTTGGCATGAGCGCAGCCGAGTTGGCCCGTTAACTTAAGGTACCAACAAACCGCATGACCTCGATCTTCAACGGACAACGCGCCCTAACCGGTGATAAGGCTTTGCGCCGGGGACACTTTTTCGGAGGCAGCGCCGAGTTCTGGATGAACCATGAGAAGCTTTATGAGCTGCGTCTGGCAGAGGAGAAATCTGCTGGGATGATCAAGCACCTATCGACACTTGCCAAGTCGACGAAGACCGTTTTTCACATGGCAGACGACCATAGGCTGACAATATACCGAGCTGTTCGAGCAATTTCATTGAACTCAGCCTCTGGCAGACTGTTCGTTAAATGCTCCCCTTAAAAAACATGTAGAATGCCTTGGCTCGCCCCCCTGCCCTCTCCACTACTCCCCCTCGCCAATTCGGAGCACGGGCTTGATGGTATCGCCGCGTACGGCATCGGCGATGGCCTCGTTGATGTCGTTGAACTCATAGAATTGGAAGCCATAGTTAGCCTCATAAAAGCGTTCGCAACGCGTAGGAGGGCCACTCAGGCATTGACCGCAGCAGCCGCAGGACTGGTAGGAGAGCACCACATGATCACCGCGCTTGACGCTCTTCACACTCTTGCCGACGCTCTCGACAACGCCCGCCCCTTCATGCCCCAACACGACGGGGCCATCGCCGTCGTCCCAAGAGTCGCACATGTCAATGTCGGTATGACAGATCCCGCTTGCCACGATGCGCACCAGGATTTCGTCGTCTCTTGGACCTTCCAGCGTTAGGGACTCGATCCGCAAGGGGCCACCCTTCGTTCGCAGGACCGCCGCCTGAATGGAATGAATTTGGATACCGGGCTGGGAAACCACTGCTCAGATCCTTTTGGGTTTGCCGTTTTCTTTGAAGGCTCTTCGTCGACAGGCGTTCGTAGCGATCAACGCGAGTTTGACCTTAACAGGGACTGGGCCAGATTTGAACATGGAAAATGCAGGACAATGCGTCACGGCATAGACGATTTTTGGCCTACTGTTCATGCGGGTTTGCGGGTATCCTTCTTGGGAAGACGCTGTGGGAAGTGTGGCGGGAGTCCTGGTGCAAGAGCCATTGACTCAGGAGGGATGCAAAACCGCTGAATTTGCCGTTTCCCATCACTCACTCCCTCTCTTGCTGAGCTTGGCCTGGCATCGAGGCTATCGTAAAGTGAGCAAACGCTGAAGCAAACGGTATTTTGCTTGTCGCGAAAAAATGGATGGTGACAACGGATACACTCACCAGGACTGGATCACGACAAGGAGGAGAATCGAATGAGTCGGGTTGTATTCGTCAGGACTAATAACAGAAAGCAGGGGGTGAAAGCCGCCTTGGGTGGTTTGGGACACAATCCGATCAAAGGGAAGAATGTCCTGATCAAGCCCAACTTCAACACTGCGGATGTCTGTCCGGGCTCCACGCACAACGATACTTTGGTTGCCATTGTGGATGAGCTTTGGCGGATGGGGGCAAAGTCGGTCAGTCTGGGAGAACGGAGCTACCCTCTGACAAGGAAGGTTATGGAAGAGAAGGGCATCGTTCCTCTCATGCAGGAAAGGGACGTTTCGATCATCAACTTTGACGACCTCGAAGAATCGGACTGGATCGAGTTCAAACCGAAGGACAGTCACTGGCCCAATGGATACCGGATCGCTCGACCTATTCTGGAAGCAGAGTGCCTGGTTTCAACCTGCTGTCTCAAGACCCACCAGTATGGCGGAGTATTCACCATGTCGCTCAAACTCCATGTGGGGGTAGTTCCAACTTCACGCCATGGATTCAATTACATGACCGAGCTCCACGGATCACCTCACCAGCGAAAAATGATCGCTGAAATCAATGCGCCGTTCCACCCCAGAATAGTGATTCTTGATGGTGTCGACGCCTTCATCGATGGTGGTCCGATGAGCGGGAAACGCGCCAAGGGTGAGGTGTTCCTTGCTTCATCGGATCGGGTAGCCATCGATGCAGTGGGGGTTGCAGTCCTGAAGGTTCTTGGCAGTAATCCGGCCGTTATGAACCGGAAGATATTCGACCAAGAGCAGATTGCAAGAGCCGCAGAGCTGGGCCTGGGAGCATCATCTCCATCGGAAATTGAGTTGTCGCCAACTGATGAAGACAGTCGAGAATACTGTGCGAACGTTCAAGACATGATAGACAGGGGCTAAGTGATCGTCCAAAAACAAGTTTGCCATTTTCGTGGGCTGTGCCCACCGATAGCGCAGCATGTGGGCATAGCCCACTGGGGTGAAGAGTAACGTTTTTTCTTGGACAGTCTCCAAGGTCAATGCGGTGTCAGTCATCACTCGATCTCCCCAACACACCCTCGAAGGATTGCTTTGGAGCCGAATTTATTGTGAATCTTGTCCAGCAACAGAAAAAGCCCAAACGTCAGTATGGGAAATGGGAAAGTCAGAACCACCATGACAGGCTTTACGAAAAAGTTGACCAGACCCAGGACTATGGCGCCGACGAATGCCGCACCCCAGCCCTCCACATACAAGCCGGGAACCAGCCTGGAGACAAACATGAGGAGGGCTGCGTTGATTATCAGGCGAAGAAATAGCTCAACCATCGACATACCTTGCATGAAGCGCACAGCCATAGTAAGGGACCCAGGCCCAAATCGTTCAGCGCACACTCCTCACGGTCGGGATCAGTCCTTCCACATTGCCCATGGCAACAGGGATCGGTGGCAACCATTTGACAACCGGCTTTTGTTCGTCGGGTTTATTCCTCGGGCCGGTCAGGAAGGTGTGCCAGTGTGCCCTCCGAATGTGCGGCCGTGGGCTTGCATGGTTTCCTGCCTCGATACCTGAATTTCTTTCTTTGGCATACCCTCTTTCCAACGCTGCCCCAATCCTGGAACCAACTTCCCAGATTCGTTGCCGCTCTGCCGGAAAGAATCGCACACCTTTCTTGGTCTTGATGGGTCGTGGTTTTACGGGAGCGACAGCATTTCCAAAGCCTTTTCCAGTTCTATCCCTTTAAGGATGAGCTCTCGCTTCCAATGAAGTTGAGCTCTATCAGAGCAATTTACTTCATTATGGTCCTCAAGGGTGCAAAGTGGGGATGTCCTGAATTGCCTTCAAACATTGATCCAACGTGAGATCCTGAAAGATCTCGAACCACTTCTCAGTGTGGCGCATGTAAGCGACGTTGAATTTTCCGTTTCCAGCGTATTCGAGCCTGGCAAATTTCCCTTCAAAGTACTCAGAAACAGCATGCGGACCAGGGCAGTGGTACTTCGAGCAGAAGTAGAAGCTTCCCCGATACCATTTCCCGTAAATGTCCACGATGTAATTCCACTGCGTATCTTGAGGGGGAGGTTTGATGAAGTTAGGCTTCAGGAAGGACTCTACGAATTGATCAGCTTTCTTCTGGACTTCAGCTTTCAGATTATCCGGCACCTTGGGCTCAGCGGGGACATATACCCATTGCTTGGTTGGCATGGTGGACCTTTCTTCACGCAATCTTGCAGGACTATGACGTAAGGAGTCGTGAACACAACACTATATCCACCACCCATTTTCGGGAAGGGCTCAGGCAGTATACCCTGACGTACCATATTTGAGTGGTTGCTGTGCTGGACTTCGATCATAGAATGCCTTTCATGGCTCATCGAGCCACCACAAGATGGGAGACTCAGCGGTTCTTGATCACTTTTTGGCTTTGATCGATTTGTCGTCCCGATTAACCTTCTCTTTCAGAATGCCTGAGCATTTGAAGGTGACCACCGTCCGGGGAGGTAAAGCCATCGATTCACCAGTCTGGGGATTTCTGCCTTGGCGTTGGCGCTTCTCCCGAACAGTAAACTTCCCGAACCCACTGATCAGGATATCGTCACCGCGCTCCAAAGCTTGCTTCATCAATTCGAAGAGAGTCTCGATGATTTGGACCGACTCACCCTTGGTGAACAAATTCTTGGCGAAGAGATTTTCGACGATTTGGGCTTTGGCAAGAGTCATCGGTTACTCCTCGAAGGTGAAAGGGCTCTCTGGGTTCGAGTGATGAGGTCACCATACTACTTCAGTGGATCTCCGGGGGCAAGCTGTGAAATTGTCTCGATGCGTGGTTCCGAGGCAGTCCGGGAATATCAGGCGGGAATGCAGAGATTCAGAGCATATGGAAAGAATCCGACAGGTCAAGATATTGGCAAGATATGTTTCGGCTATCAGCAACGAACTATCCCCTCAAGGGCTGGTTCTGTTAAGATATGTGGCATTGCTACTCCTGGGCAGCATGCAATACATCGGTTGAGTTCAGTCGCCTCAACACGACTTCTTCTTGAACCAACCAACTAAACCATCCATAATGAGAGGGAAAATCTCCTTACCCTGCATCCAAGCTCACAAATAAAGGAGTCTTGGACTCCCGGCACCTCAGTTGCTTGGGAAGCTACAGATTAAGGCCCCGAGCCTGCATTTGCATTTCAGAGGATTTGAAATGACAGACGAAGAGAAAACCAAGGAACAGCTCATCGAGGAATTGACATTCATGCGCAGGCAGATTGCGGAACTAGAAGCTACAGAGAGCAAACGCAAGCTGGCGGAGGATGCTTTGCGAGAGAGTGAGGAGAGCTTTCGCCAAGTAGCGGAGAACACAAAAAAAGTCTTCTGGATCGCTGACCGTGACATCACGGAAACGCTCTATGTCAGTCCCGCTTACGAAGAGATATGGGGCCGCACATGTGCCAGCCTATCTGCCAACCCCAGGTCCTGGATAGAAAGCGTTCACCCTGAAGATCTGGATCTGGCCACTAAAAGCCTGGCAGAAAGAGGCTCAGATGGATCCAGTATGAAGTACAGGATTGTTCGTCCGGATGGGTCAATTCGATGGATACTCGACCGCGGATTTCCCGTCCGCGATGAAACTGGAGAAATCTATCGTTTTGCCGGCATTGCCGAAGACATCACCGAGCGAGTCCAGCAGGAGCGGGAGATTCAACTGCTGAACCGGCTCTATGGTGTGCTCAGCCGGGTAAGCCAGGCGGTCGTACGGGCAACCTCCGCTGAGCCGTTTCTTGAAGAAGCATGCCGAGTGATCGTGGAAGAAGGTGGCTTCCTGTTGTCCTGGATCGGCTACGTGGAAGCAGCTAGCAAGAGGGTCGTACCGACAGCGATCTGCGGAGAGGCTGGGGATTATGTTCGTGGCATCTCAGTCTATGTCGATGATCGCCCTGAGAGCCGCGGCCCCACAGGCACCTGCATTCGCGAGGAACGCCCATCGGTGCATAATGACTTTTTGCATTCCCCGCTCACCCTGCCATGGCGGAACCGAGCAGCACCCTACGGTATCCGTGCTGCGGCGGCGTTCCCCATCAGGTCGGCGGCAAGAGTGTGGGGGGCCCTGACGATCTATTCTGACCAGGTTGACTTCTTTGGCGATCAGGATGTGAAGCTGTTGGAGAAGGTGGCTGACGACATCGGCTTCGCCCTCGACAACCTGGAACGGGAACGTCGGCGTCAGAAGGTGGAGGCGGCATTGCGTGAGAGTGAAGATCGCTATCGGGCCTTTTTGGACGCCTCCTCTGACTTGGTATATGTCAAAGACGATCAGTTGCGCCATGTGATAGCCAACAACACACTGTTAAACTTCTTTGGAAGAGTAGAAGCCGATGTGATCGGCAGAACGGATTTTGAGTTGATGCCGGAGCTCGCTGCCAGGAACTGTCGGTCTTCCGATCTGGAAGCGATCCGGGCGAAGTCGCTTGTCGTCAGCGAAGAGAGAGTTGGTGACAGAATCTATGAAACGACCAAGTTCCCCGTGGTTCTGAAGGGCAACAAGATCGGTGTTGGAGGTATTATCAGGGACATCACCGAGCGCAAACAGGCCGAAATGGAGCTGCTACGTGAGAAGCTCTTCACGGAGAAGCTGTTGGAAAGCCTGCCCGGGATCTTCTTCCTCTATGATTCGACTTGCCATTTGAAGCGCTGGAACAAGGCCCACGAGACAGCGATGGGATTTACCGCCGATGAGCTTCGCGATTGGTACATCCCGAACTGGCATGAAACGCCAGAGGATGCGGCCATCGGCATGGCCCTCGTCAAATCGGTACTCGAGACCGGGATTGGCGGGGCATTTGAGACCACCCTGATTAACAAGGATGGGCGCTTTGTACCCTATCTCATCAGTATTACCCGGCTGTTGACGCCTGACGGTCCGGCCATGATGGGAGTTGGGATCGACATCACCGAGCGCAAGCAGGCTGAGGTGGCGTTGGAAGAATCCCAACGACAACTCGGAGACATCATCAACTTTCTTCCCGATGCAACCCTTGTGATCGATAAAAACGGTAAGGTTATTGCCTGGAACCGGGCCATAGAGGCTATGGCCGGAGTGAAGGCTGAAGAAATGGTCGGAAAAGGGAATTATGAATACTCTCTTCCATTCTACGGGGAGAGAAGACCAATTCTTATTGATCTTGCCCTTCGTCAGAATCAGGAAATTGAAAAGGATTATACGGCAATCCAGAGGCGGGGGGACATCATCTTTGGTGAAGCTTTTACACCGAATTTGCCTCCCGGTAATGTCCACCTGTCTGCAACAGCCTCTGTTTTGCGAGATTCAAAGGGTGAGATCGTTGCTGCTATTGAGTGTATTCGTGACAACACCGAGCGCAGAAGGCTTGAGGAGCGTTTAAATCGTGCCGAGAAAATGGAAGCCCTGGGCACCTTGGCCGGTGGTGTAGCTCATGATCTCAACAATGTGCTTGGTATTCTGGTCGGGTACTCAGAACTGCTGCTGGAGAAGATACCGAAAGGGGATCCCTTAAACAGGCACGTGTCCTACATTCTTCAATCCAGTGAAAGGGGTGCGGCCATCATCCAGGACCTCTTGACCCTGGCTCGAAGGGGTGTGGCCGTTTCTGAGGTTGTCAACCTGAACGATCTGGTCTCAAGTCTTTCCAGAAGTCCTGAGCATGATAAATTAAAAGAACATCATCCCAACATCACCTTCCGGATCGATCTACGGAGAGAATTGTTGAATATCAAAGGATCCCCCGTTCATTTGGAAAAAATGGTGATGAATCTGATATCAAATGCGGCAGAAGCCATTCTCGACAAAGGAGAGGTGACGATTCGGACGGAAAACCGTTATCTCGATAGACCTATCCGTGGTTATGATGAGATGCAGGAAGGCGATTATGTTGTCTTGACAGTATCCGACAATGGAAAGGGTATTCCCCAGGCAGACCTTGGGAAGATATTTGAGCCCTTCTATACGAAGAAGGTCATGGGGAGGAGCGGAACGGGACTGGGATTGGCTGTTGTCTGGGGAACGGTCAAGGATCATGCTGGATACATTGATGTTGAAAGCGAAGAGGGGAAGGGAAGCACCTTCACGCTTTACTTTCCGGTTAGCAGAGAGGAACTAACCAAGGATGAGGACAAGGCATCCCCCGACCAATACCTGGGTGATGGGGAATCCATTCTTGTCGTGGACGATGTGGAGGGACAGCGGGAGCTTGCTTTAAGCATGTTGACCAGGCTTGGCTACAGGGTTCACGCCGTCTCCAGAGGAGAGGATGCGGTGGCATACGTAAAGTCCAATAAGGTCGATCTGTTGGTTCTGGACATGATTATGGAGCCGGGGATCGATGGCCTGGAGACTTACCAGCACGTTCTTGAAATCAACCCGAAGCAGAGAGCTGTTATTGTCAGTGGTTTCTCGGAAACAGATCGAGTGAAGAAGGCTCAGTCATTGGGTGCAGGCGCCTACGTCAGGAAACCCTATGTCTTGGAGAAATTGGGGCTGGCCGTCAGAAAGGAGCTTGATCGGGTTGTCTTATCTTGATTCCACCGAAGAATGGACCGTAAGTGGCAGATAACTGCCTTGATCAAAGAAAAATCGAAGATCAAAAACTGCAGGGTTACAACAGGATATCTTGCACCATTCGCTCCCACCTTCATAAGCTTGAGGCTGTTAAGTTATCCAGCACTTTGAGGTCGACAATTCACTGGTCGCTCTCTCTCGGGTCTGCTTGGATGCGGCCTTGTTCTACATACGAAATGGAAACATTAACATGGTGGCAGATGTTATCAGGTCAAGCTATAGGAGAGTATGCTGACCTTTCGATGGCGGTCACCAAAAGCAGCCAGCCAGGAGCAACACCGCCTTCCGTATCCAATATCCCAGGTTTCCGGCAAAATATGGTTAAAGGTCAGCCTCGTTTGCCGGAGTTCTCATGGCTGCATCGTCAGCACGATGGTCTTGTCCGGCGCGCCATAGAGTAGCAGATAAGCACCATCGGCAACCGCACCAACAATTGTCTTCTCCGCCGTTCCCCAGCACTTGAGGTCGAATTTGGCGTTATACAGGTACCATGAGCGTGCGCCGGTCAGGGTCAAAGGTGAAGCCGCCGGCCATCGAAACCACTGACCCAGCCCTTCTGAGTCGATCGTCACCGTGCGCTTCCCTAGCCCCAGAGTAGGGACTGCCTCGAGCGGGCGGTATCGGGTGCCGCACCAGAGAAGCCATTCCTCTCCCTCCCGCTCCTCGATCACCAAATCGCTGAGACCCCAGCCATTGTCGAGGGGAATCCGGAGACACATACGGGCAACATGATCACTCTCTCCCGGATCGACGGCCTGTAACAAGTCAAAGCCAGCTGTGCGGATCGATACGGCGAGGTACCCCTCAAGACCTTGGACCTTTACCAGACTAATCACGGGGATCTGCCGCCCTAGGACCAGAAAGGCGCTGTAAGGTTCATTGGCCGTCAGCCAACGTCTGCCGACGCGCGCCTGCCATCGGGCCGAGAGGGGGGAAGCGGGGGAAAGCTCATGACCGACGGGGAGTTCCATGTCGTAGTGCCCCATCCCGTAAGGGATCCGTACGGCCAGACAACGGCGGCCGGCTGCGACAAATCCGCGGTAGGACGTGCCGGGACGGCTGTCGGCCACGAAGCGACCATTCTGACGGAGCCTGAGTCCTTCGAGAGTGGGCTGCCAGTGATCGTTGACGAAATTAGAGAGGGTCAGCGTATGGTCAGCACAGACATCCAACCGTTGCAGGCCATAACTGCTGGCATAGATGCCGGTGATGGCAGCCAGTTCCCCGTCCCTGACCGGGATGGCTGGAAGAGTGGCAGGTTCCAGCGGCACCGGTACCCGGGTGATGCTCCCCCGCTCGGATAGGGCGTGGAGCAGGATCCGCTCGGCTAGGGGGACGGCAATGCTGCCTATTCCCATACTGTTGGTGACCATGACCGCGACCGCGAGGCGCTCGTCGGGGGCGACGATGAAATAGCTGTGATAATGATCTGCGTCACCCGCCTTGTGCCATGCCGTCACCCCCGCCGCCGCCAGCCCCCCTTGATGTACGCCGTCCCACCCCAGACCAAAGTGGGCATAATGATCCGTGATCGGGTTGAACGGCAGGTTCAAGGTTTGGTCCCGACCCATCTCGGCCACGGCGGCTACAGAGAGGATGCGCCGGTCCCCCCGGCGGCCACCATTGAGGAACATCATCGCCAAGTTCCCCAGATCGCTCGGTGTCGAAAACAGGCCGCCCGCATAAGTGTTGATATATTCCTGCGGCTCGGGCCACCCCGCATCATCAAGCCCAGGGGCAAAGCTACCAGGTGGAAAGGGTTCCAGGCCGAATCGACTGTGACTCATCCCCAGGGGGACCAGGATCTCCTGCTCGACAAACTTGGTGTAGGGCTGACCGGTGACTGCGGTGACCAGCAGTTCGATAACTAGAAAACCGTCGTTGCCATACACCGCCGTCTCCCCCGGCGCGTGCTTTAGGCGCTCGGTGGCCAGCATGTCCCGAACCTGGGCGGCATAGCCGAAGAACGGCATAACGGTGAGGACGTTGGGGAAATGGATGCCGGGGAGTCCGGACGAGTGATTGAGCAGCATCCGCACGGTAATGTCACGCCAGGGTTCTTCGTCTGCCATGCGGAAATCGGTCAGGTAACGGACCAGCGGGCTATCGAGTTCGATTGTCCCCCGGTCCACCAGGATCATCGTGGCCACCGCAGCGATCACCTTGCTGCAGGAGGCGATACAGAAAAGCGTTTCCGTAGTGGGCGCTAGACCACGGGTCCGATCGATCGAGCCGAACGCCTCGGCCCAGAGGAGGCTCTCGTCATCCACGAGGGCGACAGAGACCGCGGTCGTCTTGCTCTCATTCCCGGCCAGTTCCTTCAGAATCTCGGCACGGGAAGTGGCGATTGTGGCAGCATAGGTCACCGGCGGATCGTCGTTATGCCTGCTGCAACGGGGCTGGGGGGGGTGGTGAGTGCCGGGGATGGCGGTGCTCGTCATGGCTGTCTCCTCTGCGGGTACCGAGTCGGGTGCTGGGGTCCGTTACCTGCAATGAGCTTCACCCCAGAAATGAGTTCCGAGGTCTTGATTATAACAGATCGAGGTTAGCGGAATACGGCGTGAGTGGAGTAAGGCGAAACCGAACTTGCCAATCTCCTGAAAATGTATTTTGAGTCATATCCTACAAGAAATGATCTCATCATGTTGAGTGGCAACCGCCAACGTGACTGACTCAGTGGGAAATAAAAGGCTGGGGTCGAAAGAAAATTGAAGATTCCTGCCTTGGTTCCAGCAAAATCAGCGATCAAAAAGTGCGCTGTTACAAAACCATATTTCCAATAAACAGTCCGCAACTTCAAGGTATTGGCGCTGTTAAGCTATCGTCACTTGTGCTATTCTACATGAAGGCGCGATGCATTGGCCGATTCTACTCATCCGGCCTCATGAGGTTTTCTTGAAATGCGTGGCTGAGCTGTCCATAATGTGCATGAATATGCCTTTACACTGCATTTCAGCGCACAATTAAACTGGAACTTGAAACTCGGGCAGAGCTGCGCTCATGGGGCTCAAGACAAAGCAAACGGCACCGGCATTTCCGTTTTAGGAGACCTGTCTCGACTACCACTCTGCCGAGACTGTCTCGGCCATTCCGCCAAGACGCTGGTGCAGGTTCAGAGCCCTCGAACCGCAGACCGTCTGCCTGTCCATTCGCCCTCTACCATCCCCTGGCTTGAATCCCCTGCTTCATTTGCCGGTCCCGATTGATGGCCAACTCAAAGCATTCTGCCGCAAACGAGACGATGGTTGTGGAGGAGGGGGCGCGTCAAAAACGTCCGCCGACTCGGAACCCGACAGGAATGCCTGCATTTCGGATACGCCGGGAACGGCGGCATCCATCCGCTTGTCAGCGTTGTCGGCAGAGGGCGATTCCTCCAGGCGCGCCTGTTCGAACCCCTTGCGCTTGGCGACCAGACGGTAGGAAAACTCGGCATTCCGGTCTCCCTCCGTATCACGCGCATGCAGCCGGACCTCGAACTCCCGGGGAGAGCGGCGACTGACCACTAACTGGGCATCGCTGTAAGATTGCACGAAAACATGATAGGGCTGGCCCAGATTCACCGTTTCGGCGAACAGCGGGTCGACAGGGATCACGGCCTTCCCGTCTGTGAGTCTGCCGGAGCCGTAATCGGTGAAGTAGACCTCCGTGGCTTCCTCCGCATAAAGCAGTCGCGAACCCTGAGAAGTTGGGACCACGGCGCTCTTGCTGCCGCCCGAGACAATAAGTCCCGGACCGCCATTGGTCGTAATGAGAACCCCCGAGGCGTCCTTATACCCCTGGAATTTCCCCGCCCATCCTTTTTCGGTTGCCACCCCGTAAACGCCCGCACCCGTTACTGTAGTCCCTTGAATCCCCTTCCCCTTGTTGCAGGAGCCTTCGATGCCGACTCCGGCAGTGCCTGAAGCCGAACCATAGACACCGGTTCCCTTGGTTTTCGTGCTGGTGGCAACCCCATGAACGCCTCGCGTCAAACCCTTACCGGCAACACCAGTCCCTTGTTTGCTCTGGCCTTGAAGCCCGTGTCCCGATCCCCTGTTCAAGCCCGCCAGCGCCGGCCTGGTGGCCGATTGAGGGCTATTGGTCTCGGCGTATACCCCATATCCCTGGGCGTCATTCTCAAAGTAACCCGCTGCATGATCCAGCGAGTGTGACAGACCAAACACGCCATATTGCCCGCCAGCACCAAAGACACCTGCGCCGTTTACCGCCATACCGTATACGCCAAACCCTCCTTTGCTGTTGCTGTTCAGACCCCACACCCCCGTCAAACCCTCTCCCTCGGATTTGCCATAGACACCGGTGCCGGTTTCTGCATAGCCGCCTACGCCGACTCCGCCGGTTGTGCTTTCTCCCGCCACCCCATAGCTGTCAGCATCGGTAGTGCCACGGACACCTATGGACTCTGCTGAATGGCCCTGTACCCCGTAGCTCGCCATACCAAAACCATAAACACCCGGGCACGAAAACCCATAACCCCAGACACCGGCAGACGTCTCCTTTGAGTTGGTAGAATCACACCAGCCTCGAATGGCACCTCCAGAACCATTTTGAACTACAGTGAATCCCCAACTATCGTCGCTGTCCGCCATAGTGTAGCCGAAAGGTATACGTCCATCATAATCGGCATGAAGTGACTGCGAGAGTGCCAGAAGAATCAGCCAGAGCAAAAAGCTACCAATAAGAAACCCTTTGGGTGGATTCATAGCAATCTCCTCTCTTGTCAGGGTACTGAAACAAGACACTTTAGCTTCGGGCAGTTGCTTCCGGTCATCACTAAAAGGACGGAACCTCAGGTGAGGTTCACGGCGGATACCGATAAAAGCCAAATCGACCGACTCCGCCCGATGCCCATAAGAAACTTCTCGCTTCGTCCTGTTCGCGTTCACGAACGTTAGGCCTGCTGCCGGAGCTCGCCAGGCATTACCTCATGCCATTCGTGCCGCCTTCATCGGTGCAATCACGGCATACGGCAGCACGTCAAAGCCACTAGCCCATCCTGGGCGGTTACGGTTTTTGCGGCACCGACTCAATGCCGGGAGATTGCTGCGCCGCATGGTGGCTGCGAGAAAAGAGAGAAGCCTCAATCGGGGGAACGGGTCTATATTCCTCCCATTGAGGCTTGTATCGGCATCTTGGGCGGGTCATTCTTCACGGCTTCCTCCGTGAATGGGCGTCAACTCACTTTTCAATGATAGATAATATTGTGTAAAATTCTACCATTGTCGATTTTGGCCGTCAACCGGGAGATTGAGGTGACGAGAGCCCGCTTTTCACCCGTTTCCGATAGGTTCTTCCCCGGCTGGTAGTAAGCGCCGCTACTGCCGATTTCTTGGGAAATGAGGGGCAGGGTTATCGGAGAATGCCATGTCCTCGGGGGGATGATTAACCGTCCGATGCATATTGGTCTTTCCTCCGGTTGGCTAGATTACGGTGGCCTTGGAAGGGGATCGTTGCCACAAAATTAGAGCAAGCCGCTCTTGCCAGGTAGGCTCCAAGGATCGTCTTCAATTTCGGAAAGCAGCCATTGGCCCAGGTATGGATACCTGCCTTATATTCACTCCAGGGGTGAGGCTCCTTCGGGTATTGATAGCATTTGGATATCGCCAACCATTCCGTTTCATCTCCCTCCATCTTTCGGAGCCCAAGCTGAACCCTCAAAACCAGAACCAACCTCTTCGGAAGGATTGTCATTGAGGCACCGAAACTCAAAATGTCTCTCCTCCAGAGCAAAAAATGGTCCTTGGCGATTCTTCATGTGTCCTGATCATATCGATAATACATCGTGTACGGTGTACGCTGGGGCGACAGTGCCATCGTCTCCCCGGCACGTAATCAACCATAAAGATTCTCATTCCACCTTGTCGCTTCGCTGACGCTGATCTCCCCGAGATACCTCTGAGTCGTTGAGAGATTGGAATGGCGCAGGATTACCTTGCTAACGATTTCGATGGGAACCCCAGATCGCGACGCATACGTGGCGGCATGCCGCATCAAATCATGTGGCCTCAATTCGATCCCGGCCAACTTCCCGGCGCTCTTGACAATGATCCTCGCTGCAGCATAAGTGATTGGGAAAATCTTGCACTCAGGCGCTATTGCCTTGTCTTTCAGATACGACCTCAAACGATCCGCAACTTTTCGGGGAATGAGCACGACATCAGCGTCCCTTCCGCTTTTGGGGCTTCGGATCATCAATTTCTGGTCGCCGACATCATTAGGAGTGAGCTGCAGGACTTCGCCTGTTCACATGCCGCCCCTTGCCATCAATTCCAGGACAAGTCGGTTTCTCACCTTCGTTGTTCTGAAGATGGTCTCATCGACTGTCTCTTTCTCAACAACTTCCCAGTGCGTCGGTTTGCCAGGCCGGTAGATCTTTCGTAGCATCGGGGCATCGCAAGGATTTTGAATGGAGGGGTCAAGATTGGTCTTGATGAAGTTGAAGAAGGCCTTGAGGTGGGAGTATCGGCCGTGCTTGGTCTGCTGCTTTCCCTTCTCAGTGATCTTGTTCAGGAAGGAGAGGACCTCCTCGGATGTGATGCCGGCAAGCTCCCGGTCTTTGCCGAAATGATCGCCAAACTTGGTCAGAGTGGCACCATACGACTCAATCGTATTTTCCCCGAATTGATCCTGTGGTATTCTCGATAGACTTGAATTGCCTGCTCCAGTCTCATGGTGGTCTCCTTTCGTGGTTATGGGTAGGTTACATGGTTACTACGAACGGAAGATATCCTTCTGGAAGGTGCAAGAATCCTGGCGGGCTATGGAGTTCTAGGTTCTGGCAAGCTGTGTGCACCGTCTGTCATTTAAGGCTCGATGGAATTTGGTATTTCTCTTGTAAGGCAGCTCTATGCCTGCAACGATTATTTGCCTGGGATGCAATTCATACTGGTATTTGTGACGATTGGGCGGGTCCAGCTTCGAAGGAGACTGAGAGGTGTTGTGTATCTTCTAGCGTGTGCTTACAAAGGCGCCAGATTGAACGGTCATGGCAGGTTTTCACCGCGCAAAGGGAATCGATGCGTTGCGAAATGGACGGTGCTTGATGCGAGTGTGCGGAACAGGGAGCTTTTCCAATTGATCGTAGCCTCCTACAACGGCGCACTGCTCTTGGAGCGCCTTCCCTGTGCCGTGAAGGGGCTTTGCAGTACCGAAAGCGGATCATTTCTGGCCACCCATCTGCGCGTTCTGCACCAGGGCATTGATACCGCATCAGGACGAGTCGCGCAGGCAACAGGTGGAATACGGATCACAACTGACGGGGAGGCCCGGCCGCTATCGAGATCCAGAGGAGAGTTCTTTTGGACAGATACCGTCATTCGAAATACTCACATGAGGCCCAGCCCGCAAAGGGATTTTCTTTTGGCCTACGGAGGACCCACGGATGCTCAGCGTGTTGACAACACCCGAAGACTTGAACCACCTGGTGCCCGAGAGGATTCTTGGCCATGAGCTTTCTTTGCCGACTCCCTCGCGAAAAGCCTCTGAGCATCCAACTCGGTCGCGCACGGTGGACGTTCTGCTGATTGACGTGGACGGTCGCCTTACCAATCTTGCGCTCATGAAGCTCTCGCGATATTTCAAAGAGCAGGGCCGCGAAGCTACGTTGGGTCGTGGTGTGTGTCTAGTTCCGGAAGCTGCGGAGGTATACGCCAGTTCGGTCTTCTCCCCAGCGTCCTCGTCCCGAAAGGTCAAGTCACTTAAGGGCTTCTATGGTGATTCCTTGCACCTGGGGGGATCCGGAATTGATCCTAAGAAGAGACTTCCAGCCGAAATCGAATCTTGGCGGGCTGGTGGCCGCGTTGAGCTTTTCGGGCGCTGCGTGGCGGGTCGCCTGTCGTAACGATTATATCGGATGGACCGACGCACAGCATCGGTGACATGGAACGGGTTGCGATCACAACATATGAACAAGCACGGCAAAAGTCTCACACAAATGGAAAATTGGTCACAGCTTACACACTGCAACCCACTATCAACTAAACGAAATGATTAGAACATTCCTGGAGCCGGCGATGGGATTTGAACCCGCGACCTGCTGATTACGAATCAGCTGCTCTGCCACTGAGCTACGCCGGCTCACTCGGTGCTCCGGCTTGTACCATGCGGCTTTAGGGGTGGTCAATGGGAAAATGGAAAGTGCCAAGATTGCCCCACATTAACCGCAATGAGTTGGCTGCCCCGTCCGCTTTTCGCCTCATTTAGCCGGTGCCGAAACCCTGAAGCAGACAAGGATCCTTTTCGCTGCTCGTCCATGCTTCTCGGTCCAACCGGTTGCCTGCCGTTGGCCAGGAACGTAATCATCTCACGAGGTTGTTCTTGAAATCGAGTCCCGATGCGCTCATAATTCGAGAGTTTACTGATCTCAGAGGAGAATAGACAAGGATCCAGCGCCAAAGGAGATCGACATGACATCACTTGACGGAAACCGACTCATTGCCGAAGGCCTCAAGGAGGAGGGGGTCGACACCATGTTTTTTATCATGGGGGGGCCGAACTTCGACCTGTCGATCCATCTGGCCCGTCTTGGGATCCGCCTCATTGACGTCCGCCACGAGCAGGCAGCCGCGATGATGGCCCACGCCTACTCCCGGGTCACCGGCAAGACCGGTGTGTGCATGGGAGCCGGCGGGCCGGGAGCGCTCAATCTGCTCACCGGAATCGCGAACGTCCACCTGGACGCCTGCCCCGTCGTGGCCCTCGGCGGAGCCTCTTCTTTCGCCCTTTACGATCTCGGTGACTTCCAGGAACTGGATCAACTCGCCGTCTTCAAGCCCGTCTGTAAATGGGCCGCAAGAATCTTTGAGGCCCGCAGAGCCAAGGAATATGTGCATTTCGCAATGGTCCGCGCCCGGCACGGCAAGCCCGGTCCCGTCTACCTGGATATGCCGGGCAACATGCTCTACGAACAGGTCGACGAGTCGCGGGTGGCGCCGCGCCCGGTCTTGAATGAACTGGCCTCGCCCAGCCCCGACTGCCGTTCCATCGAACGGGCGGTGGAGCTGCTCAGGACTGCCCGAAAACCCATCCTTCTCACCGGCAGCGGTGTTCTATGGTCGAGGGCGGGCCAACAGATGCGCAAATTCGTCGAGAGTACTGGGATTCCCTTCTTTACCAGTCCTCAGGGGCGGGGCGTGATTCCCGAGGACCACCCGCTCTGCCTCCTGGGGGCGCGCTCGTTTGCTTTTCGAGAGGCGGACGTGGTGCTCGTGGTCGGAACCCGCTTCAACTTTATCATCGGCCAGGGACGACCGCCCCGCTTCGCCGGGGATGCCAGATTCATCCAGGTGGATGTCGAGCCTGAAGAAATCGGGCGCGTCCGGAGCGTGGAGCTCGGCATCATCGCTGACGCCGGAGTCGCGTTCGAGCAGCTCGCCGCCGCCGCCAACGGGCGCGTTTCATTCGGCAGCGAGTCCTCGTGGGTGCGGGAGCTGCAAGCACGAGACTTCCGGAGCCGAGAGAAGACCGCCCCCCTCCTCGACTCCGACCAGATCCCCATTCATCCTTTCCGGTTGTGCCGAGAGATCCGGGATTTCATTCCCCCAGACGCCATTCTCGCCGTGGACGGCCATGAGATCATGAACATGGCCCGCCAGGCGATCCCTTCATTCACTCCCGGAGCAAGACTCAACCCGGGACCCAACGGCTGCATGGGGGTCGGTCTGCCTTTCGGCCTGGGGGCCAAGGCTGCTGCTCCTGAAAGAACGGTTGTGGTCCTCAACGGGGACGGCTCCCTGGGACTGAATCTGATGGAGCTCGACACCGCCATGCGCCATGGGCTGCCAGTGCTGGTGGTGGTCAGCAACAACGCCGGGTGGACCGCCCGACCCAAGGGTGAGCTCACCCTGCCGGGCCGGGAGCTGGGGCACGTGCGCTACGACCGGATTGCCGAGGGGTTCGGAGCTCACGGCGAATGGGTCGAAGATCCCCGGGCTCTTCGACCCGCCCTCGAACGGGGCCTGAAAGCGGTTCAAGACGGCAGACCGGCGCTCATCAATGTGGTAACCGAGCCGACGGCCATGGCCCAGACGGTACAGTTTGCAAGCTATGGAGGATAGGCGAGCTGCAGGTTCTTTCTGAATGGACATCACTCGGGGGGCAATGCCCGGCTTTTCAGATCAATTGCTCATGAGCCTTCGGGACACCCGAAGACCCATGGATAGGACCGCAGTTGACAGGCAACTGCCACTGGTAACTCGCAACTCGTAACTCGCAGCTTTTCGAAGCAGTCATCACAACCAGCGAAAGGAGAAGCATATGAACCGCAAAATTTCCGCTGTCCGCGCTCTGGAAATTCTCGATTCCCGGGGGAATCCCACCATCCGGGTATTGGTCTCTCTGGACAACGGCATCGAGGCTTCGGCTTCGGTCCCGTCAGGGGCCTCAACGGGCGAACACGAAGCGGTTGAACTGCGGGACGGAGACAAGCAGCGCTACGGCGGCAAAGGGGTGTTGACGGCGGTGAATAACGTAAATACGGTCATTGCGCCGAACCTCCTCGGAATGGACCCAACCCGCCAGGTGGACATCGACCGGTGCCTGATTGACCTGGACGGTACCGCCAACAAGGCCAAGCTGGGCGCCAATGCCATCCTCGGAGTTTCCATGGCCGTCGCGCGGGCCGCCGCCGTCGCCGCCGAGCTGCCACTCTACCGTTACCTCCAGGGACCCGGAATCGTGCGCATGCCGGTACCCATGATGAACATCCTCAACGGTGGCAAACATGCCGACAACAGCGTGGACTTCCAGGAATTCATGGTCATGCCCGTTGGGGCTCCCTCGTTTGCGGAAGCTCTGCGCTACGGGGCCGAGACCTTCCATGCCCTCAAAGGCATTCTGAAGAAGCATGGCTACTCCACCAGCGTGGGCGATGAAGGCGGGTTTGCTCCGAATCTGAAGAGCAATGAAGAAGCCTGTGAGCGGATCATCGCGGCCATCGAGGCGGCGGGATACGTTCCCGGCAAAGAGGTGGCGATAGCCCTGGACCCCGCAGCCAGCTCCTTCTTCGAAAATGGTCGCTACCGCCTCAGCAGGTCCGGCCAGGGCGATAAGACCAGTGCGGAAATGACGAAACTCTATCAGACCTGGATCGAGAGATTTCCCATAGTCTCCATCGAGGACGGCCTCGACGAGAACGACTGGGAAGGCTTCCGCGAGCATACCGCCGCTCTCGGGGACAGAATTCAGATCGTCGGCGATGATCTTTACGTCACTAATCCGACCTTCATTGCCCGCGGCCTGCGAGAGCATACCTCCAACGCCGTCCTGATCAAGCTCAACCAGATCGGCACGGTGACCGAGACCATCGAGGCCATCCGCCTCTGCCGCATGGCGGGCTGGGGCTACGTGGTTTCGCATCGGTCGGGGGAGACGGAAGACACCTTTCTGGCGGATTTCGCGGTCGCCATGGGCGGAGGCCAGATCAAGACCGGCTCGGCCTGCCGCAGTGAGCGCATCGCCAAGTACAATCGCCTCCTCGAGATTGAAGCGGAACTGGGGCCGGCGGCAGTCTTTGAGAACCCTCTCAAGCAGTAGGAGCGGGGACAACCCGGCTGCTCCGCTGAGGGATGCTGGAGGTGGACAACAGGACAGTCATCACGGTTCGTGGTGGCTAACACGTTTTGTTCGATTTTGAGCAGCCGCTTCCACCCGTGTTCCCTGCCGGGAAAGGAGCTCACGAGCCCGGCAGGGCCATTCATATTTGTCGCTGTGGCAAGGCCGGTCGTCGCGGCGGACTGATGAGCCAGGCCCTGTGCCATGCCACGATCGACCGGTGGGATGGCAGTAAGACTCTCTGGTCCAGATGCCCCCCTGTCACCACTCAACGTAGACGGCCGGCGACTGGGTCGAAGCGCTGCGCTGCACCCTCTCGGCCGCCGCCACACTCCCCTGCCACACCACGCGCTTGCCCAATAAGGCATCTTCAAGACGGCTGTTGCGATTGCTCTAAGAGGATGCCTTGCCGCCGGAAGCTCCCCAAAGACCGATGAACCTGCGAGTGACTGTTTGAGCCCTGTTCCTGGCGGTAATTTACCAATACCGCAGGTAGAAAATGGTCCTGCCATGGCGATCGGAATGAGGTTCGTCCAAGCTGGCAGGCTCTTCTCCTCTGCCAGGAAGAATTACTCATTATGGGGAGTTATAAGGAATTTGCGGTAGGACTTTTCCTTGACAGGAGATTTTCGGTCCTCTATGTGTTAGGGGGGAGTGGGGTGAGGAGGAATGGTCTGATGTCGGGCGGGGAAATGATGAATACCAGTAGGGTAGCCCGATACCTTGGGATTCACGAGAAGCAGGTCTATGCCCTGATCAGGGCAGGAAAAATCCCTGCCACCAAGATCACGGGAAAATGGGTTTTCCCCAGGAAGCTGGTCGACGACTGGATTGAATCCCACGCCAGGGCAGGGATTGAATCCGCCAGGGCAAAAAGCAGGGCCATCAGCGGAGCGCTGCTGGCGTGCGGCAGTAACGACCCAATCCTCGATATGCTCCAGACCCACATCAAACATGAATTTCCGGAATTCCTCATTCTGTCGGCCAACACGGGCAGCACCGAGGGGCTCAAAGCCCTCAACCGCGGTTATACCGATATTGCCTGGTCCCATCTTCTGGACCCCGAGAGCGGCCAGTACAATACGCCTTTTCTCGCAACCCATCTGCCCGATGTCAAGGCGGTGGTGGTCAACCTCTTCCACCGGGAGCTCGGCCTTGTCATGGCTCCCCTGAATCCATTCGGAATAAGGGGTATTGAGGACCTGAACCAGCAAGGCGTGAGGCTCGTGAATCGACAGAAAGGGTCCGGTACCCGGCTCCTCCTGGATGGCCATCTCAACCGTCTGAAGATTCCCCCAGCCAGCATCCCGGGTTACGAGCAGGAGGTCTACACGCACTTTGAAGTGGGGCTTTCCATCCTGGCCGGAGAGGCCGATGCGGGGCTCGCTACGGTCGCCGTGGCCGAATTTCTCGGCCTGCCGTTTATCCCTCTCGCCCTGGAAAACTTCGACATGATTCTCGATCAACGGATCTATTTCCACAAGGGCGTCCAGGCCTTTATCGAAACCCTGAACTCAAAGTCATTTCGCAAGCGGGTTGAACGAATCGAGGGGTATGATTTTAAGGATTCGGGGAAAATTTTTTGTTCACTGAACTGATGAAAGGAGGTCGTTGATGAGAAACTGGGTTTGGGTGGGGTGCCTCTGCTTGCTGTGCGGCTGTGCTTCGACCGGTCCCGTGGGCGGCAGCAAGTTTGTTCTGCTCTCCAGTACCATAGGTCCCGTTGACTCGGGTATTGTGGGAGCCTTTGAAACCGCCTTCGAGCAGGAAACGGGCATCAGGGTGCGCCACGTGGGCGCGGGGACGAGCGCTGCCCTCGAAATTGCCAAAAAAGGGAATGTGGATCTCGTCATGGCTCACGCCAAGGCCCTCGAGGAGAAATTTGTGGCCGAAGGCTACGGCACCGAACGGATCGACCTGATGTACAATGATTTTGTCATCATGGGGCCAGCGCCGGATCCTGCCGGGATCAAGGGTATGGCAAGCGCGACCGAAGCTTTGAAGACCATCGCGCACAAGCAGGCTGCCTTTGTCACCAGAGGCGACAAGTCCGGCACCCACATGGCCGAGCTGGCATTGTGGGAAAAAGCGGGAATCAAGCCGGCGGGGGCCTGGTATCAGGTCTTCGAAAAGGGGTCTGCGGGTAATGCGCCCACGCTCGAGTACGCTGACCAGAAGCAGGCGTACACGGTGATCGACCGGGCTACCTACCTCACCCTCAAGGACAAGCTCAAGCTGGCTATCCTGGTGGAAAAAGATGAGGCGCTCCTGAACTTCATCAGCCTCATTCCGGTGAATCCGCAGAAGTTTCCGCGGGCGAATTACGCCGACACCACGCGCTTTGTCCAATGGCTGACCAATCCTGAGAAAGGCCAGAAGCTTATCAGGGACTTCGGGAAGGACAAGTATGGCAGTCCCCTCTTCTTCCCCAACTCTAAGGAATGGCGGCAGCGCCAGGGAACAACGAACTGACATTTTGACAAAGGAGGTTTTCCGTATGAGAACGATTTCATGTAAGCTTCGCATCGGCAGTGTCATCGCAGCCATAATGGTCCTGTTGGGCGCATCCGCCCTCCAGGCCCAGGAAAAGACCATCATCCTGGCCACAACGACGAGTACGCAGGACTCCGGCTTGCTGGACGTGCTGGTCCCCGCCTTCGAAAAGAAGACGGGCTACTTTGTCAAGACCATCTCGGTAGGCTCGGGCCAGGCCATGGCCATGGGGCAAAAAGGGGAAGCAGACGTCCTTCTGGTCCATTCCCCGGCAGCGGAGAAGCAGTTCATGGCGGACGGACTTGGCGTGGGGCGCCGGCTGGTCATGCACAATGACTTTATCATCCTGGGGCCGGCCGAAGACCCTGCCAAGATCAAGGGGATCAAGTCGGCGCCCGAAGCGTTCAAGAAGATCGCTGCAGCAGGCAGCCTCTTTCTCTCCCGAGGGGACAATTCGGGCACTCACGCCAAGGAGAAGGCCGTCTGGAAGGATGCGGGAGTCGCCTATGAGGGTGAGAAATGGTACCAGCAAACCGGTCTCGGCATGGGCCAGACCCTGAACGTCGCTAACGAAAAGAAGGGCTATGTACTCGCCGACCGGGGGACTTATCTGGCCCTGGCCAAGAACCTCAAGCTCGACCTTCTGGTCCAAGGGGATGCGGTGCTCCTGAACATCTATCATGTGATCGAAGTGAACCCTTCCAAGTGGCCGAAGGTGAACTCCAAAGGGGCAAAGGCTTTTGCCGATTTCATGGTCTCCAAAGAGACCCAGGACACCATCAAGACTTTCGGCGTGGACAAGTTCGGTTCTCCTCTCTTTTTCCCGGATGCCGGCAAGAAGGTGGAGGACCTGGGGAAATAGATGGACCTAATCCTGGATGGCATCACCAAAGCCTTCTGGCTGTTGGTCAGCTTCGATCCGGAGGTGCTGGGAATCACTCTCCTTTCCCTGAAGATCTCCGGCAGTGCTACCTTGATCAGCCTTTTCCTGGGGATATCGGCGGGGGCCCTGGTGGCCCTCACTCGATTTCCCGGGAGGCGGTTTGTGGTGGGTCTCATCAACACCGGCATGGCGCTTCCACCTGTAGTGGTCGGCCTGTTTGTCACGATCTTCCTGTGGCGGAACGGCCCCCTGGGATTCTTGGGGATCCTCTACACGCCTGAGGCGATGATTCTAGCCCAGGCGATCATCGCCACCCCCATTGTAACGGGTATCAGCCTGGCGGCGCTCCAGCAGCTGCCCGCCAAGCTCCGCCTGCAAATCCTGGCTCTGGGCGCCACCAGGGCCCAGATGGTCTGGATCCTGGTGAAGGAAGCGAAGCTGCCCCTCCTCGCCGCGGTTATGGCCGGGTTTGGCGGGGTCATTTCGGAAGTGGGGGCCTCCATCATGGTGGGCGGCAACATCAAGGGATACTCCCGGGTCCTCACCACCGCGACGGTCATGGAAACCGGCAAGGGGGAGTTTGACGTGGCCATCGCGCTTTCCATCCTCCTCCTCCTGCTCGCCTATTCGATCAACGTCGTGCTCACCCAGATCCAGCAGCGGGAGCGGCCGAGGTGAGCCTGCCTGTGCCGGTTTTTGAGGCCAGGAACCTTCAGGTGATCCGCGGCGGCTCCCTCATTCTGAATGTTCCGGCCCTGACCATTGCCGACGGGGAAATGCTTTCGATCATCGGACCCAACGGCGCGGGAAAGAGCACCCTGCTCCAATCCCTGGCAGCCCTCATCAAGCCGTCCCGTGGTGAGGTCCTGTTCCGCGGCCAGCGGATCGGCGCGCAAATCCCTCTCCTTGCTTACCGCCGAAAGCTGGCCATGATTCTCCAGGAACCGCTGCTCTTCGATACGACGGTCTTCAACAACGTGGCGAGCGGCCTCAAGCTGCGGGGATTGAAGCGGCACGAGTACGAGCCGATCGTGGTCAAGTGTCTCGATCGGTTCGCCATCGCTCATCTGGGGGATCGCTCGGCCCGGAGCCTCTCCGGCGGGGAAGCCCGGAGAACCAGCATTGCTCGGGCGTTTGCCACGGAACCAGAAGTGCTTCTACTGGATGAACCCTTCTCAGCACTGGATCCGATCATCCGGGAGGCGCTGCTGGAGGATCTGGAACAGGTCCTTCGGGAAACCCGGATCACCACCATCTTCGTCACCCATGACCGGCAGGAGGCACTGCGACTCTCCAGCCGGCTCGGTGTCATGATGGCGGGAGAAATCCTGCAGGAGGGTTCGCCCCAGGAGATCATGAAGCGACCGGTCAACGAATTTGTCGCCACCCTGGTCGGCATCGAGACCATCGTGGCCGCTGAAGTGGTGCGAAGGAAGCCCGATACTTTTGTCGCCTCCGTTGCGGGCCAGGAAATCGAGGCTGTCGGCGGCAGGGATGTGGGAGAACAGGTGCTGCTGTGTATCCGTTCGGAGAATATTGCGCTTTCCTCCCCCGATACCGAAGTCCCCCCTCACCCAAAGAATTTCTTTTGCGGGAGAATCAAGAAGATTACCCCCCTTTGGCTTCACCAGCGGGTCCAGTTGGACTGCGGATTCCCGGTGGTGGCCTATGTCACCAATCAAAGCCTGACGGCTTTTCCTCTGGCAGAGGGAATGGAAGTGGCCGTCTCCTTCAATCCCACCGACGTCTGCGTGATCCCCAACGGCAGCGTCAAGACCGGCAACCAGTAAGTTCGGGGCGTGGCGACGGCTGCAATCAAGGCTGGGTAGGTCATCCTTTTCACCGGTGAGCAGGAACCGCAGAGCAGCCTCGAAAACCGGTTCGGTGGTAAGGTCAGCCGGATCACGCCGGGAAAGGTGGTGGTGGGCATTTGTGGCGACTGAAAAAACGGCCTTGAAAGATGAGAAGACCGCCACGGGAGCTGCGTCCTGCGGCGGTCCCCTTCGGCTGGCCCAATCACCCGCTCGGGCTGTGGCCAGCTCCCGAAGCGTCCGTCGCTACTGCATCGGCACGTTATCGATAGTGTAGGCTTGGCCGTTGTAGTTGAAGCTCACCGACCAGCGCCACTCTCCGACGGGTTCGGTCACACTGGTATCGACTTTGAGCTTGATTCCGGCTTTGGCATCGCATGTGGACCATGCTTCCTTGCCGGCCGTGAGCAAAGCGTTCACGTCAACCTCACTTCTGATGATCTTGGTGAAATTGCTCGGAACACTGGTGAGCTTTGCCTCAATACTTGAGATATATCCGGAGCTGCCCGTGTTCTTGAAAAGGACCTTGATGACCTGTCGTTTCACGGATTCGTTGACGGACGTCTCGGAGCACACTTCGTAGTTTTTGTCAATAACGAGCGGAACGGGTACGATCGCGTACGATCCGCTCAACTCACCAACCAGCCCGTAGCTGTCTGTTACCCTCAGAGTGGCCGACACGGTAGTGGCTGCATCAAAGGTCTTGGTCACCTTGGTGTAATTGCCGTCGGCGACCGGGGTACCGTCTTCGGCGCCGTTGAAGATCCCGTCGCCGTTGAGATCCCACTCGTAGGAGACGATCTGGTCATCGAGGCACGGCGGAGCCCCATGGCAGGCATTGGTGTCATAGGACGGGCTGCCGTCGAAGGTAACCGGTACCCCCTGCAAACGCCCGGAGGCAAAGAAACGGGCGATCGGCGCTGCTTTAGGATCGGCATCCCAGCGGACAAAGCCCGTCGTATCGGCACCAGCCCCCTGCAACGTGAACCCGGTATAGGGAACCCGATCGGGGGTGCTGTCGGGATATTGCTGCTGATAGGTCAACAGCCCGACGAAGGGGGAAGCCACCTGTGATCCCGCCGGACAGCCCACGGTACTGCCGCACACCGAGCTTTTCGCGCCTCTCACCTGAAAGCGGGCCGCTGCGGTCATGAGATTGGGGGAATTGCCGAAGGTGAATTTCGCTCCGCCATATCCGGGGCCCTTTTGGCCCGGGTCATTGCCCATCTTCTCGACGAATCCCTCATACCAGTCGGCCAGACATTGATAGGCCCCCGTATACTTCGTGTTCGTCGCATCCCAGATATCGAACTTCGCTCTGGTGCAGGTCGGCGTGCGGTCCTTGCGCAAGTCCTGCCGACAGGGAGAAAGGGTCAGTTCGGCCTGCACCGGCAAAGTTTCCACAAGTTTCTCGCCGGGGGTATAGTTGGCAACCAGGTACGAAGGGCAGGCATCATAGCTTTTTCCATCGAGTCGCAGCAGCCCAGCGGTGCCTCCGTTCGCGGGCCCGGGGTCTTTTAGAGCTCTGAAGGCCCAGGCATTGTAGGACACCGCTGAGGGAACCGGGCTGGGATCAAAGCCTGCAACCGCGCTATACTGAATGATGGCAGTGCCATACAGATGGTTGAACTGAATCTGCGCATAATAGCTGGTATCAACCGCCCAGCACAGCAGCTGGCCGTTCCCTTTGAAGGCGGGAAATGACACCGAACCGGACAGCGATTCTCCCGTCCAGGCGGAGAAGGCCAGCGGCCGGTTCGCCGGCAAGTCCACATTGAAAGCCGTGATGGTCTGGTTTTCGTCGACCCAGGAACATTTCAAATTCACGCCATCAAAATAGTCGTTGGTCAGGTAAATGAGGGTGTCCACGGCAACCGTGTCTGATTGAGCATCCCCAGCGGTTTGAATCTTGGGAAAGATCAGGAGGCTCCCCTTCTGACTGGTATTCGCCCTCGAAACCTCCTTGGCGCCATAAGCGATGTTCGCAAACAAGAAGACCATGACCAGTGTTCCCCATAGCATTTTCCTCAACATCCTGCCCTCCTCGCCTTGAGATAATGATGGATCACGACACAATGACCTCAACTCTTCAACAGGTCTCTGTTGAACTGAGAAACACGGTATTGCCAGACCTGAGGGACAGCGCCACCCCGCAGGATGGACCGACCCTCAGGCATGTCCGCCAGGCATGTTAATTGAGTAAACGAATTCCAAGAAGTATCTATGTTGGCCCGGAGGACACCGGACATGTGACCGTCAAGCTTGATCTCACCCAGATAACGACCATCTATTTGAAGAAATCCATGTGCTGCCTTCCAGCTCAGGCAAACTGGCCATTTCGACCGTAAGACCTGTGGCCATCCGCCCTCAGCTCTCGGCAACTGTGGCCAGTTTTGCAGAGTGCTGTTTTTTTGGTGCAATTCTGGCATAATGTCAAGGTAATATTAAAGAAGCGACCTCCCTTAGTGATTCGGATCTCAGCAGCGAGTATAAGGAGAACGTTCGCGGCTTTCCTCCTATGGCTAGTAGACCCTTCTCGTCCCGTGCCTTCTGCCCAATACTTCCAGGGTGTCGTTGACTACCATGAAGGCATTGGGATCGAGGTCGAAGACCAGCTCCTTCATCTTGGCCAGTTCGATCAGGGTAATGATGCTGAAAATCACCTCCTTATGCTCTCCAGTATAGCCTCCTGTCCCTTTGAGAAGGGTCACGCCCCGGTCGAGTTGCGTGAGGATGTGTTCGGCGATGGTCGGGGAAGCATCCGAGATGATCATGATTGACTTGCGCCGATTGAAGCCGGTGATGACCGAGTCCGTGACGCGGCCGCTGGTGTAAACGTAGACGAAGGAATAGAGCGCCGGTTCCAGCCCGAAGAAATAGGCGCCGACCGCCAGCACCAGGGAATTGCCGATAAATGAGGTCAAGCCCATCTTGAGCTGCAGCTTCTTGTGCAGATAGACCGCCGGAATGTCCAGACCACCGCTCGAGCCCTGGGAGCGGAGTGCGAGGCTCACGCCCATACCACAGATAATGCCTCCCAGGATTGCCGCCAGCATGGGGTTTTCGATGGGAGGGAACTTTGTGGAAAGACAAAAGCCGTTGCCAGCGAAAAGCCACTCATCCCATATGCCGTGTAGAGAATAAACCTTCTGCTGACGCAGAACCAGCCGACGAGCAGGAGTGGAATGTTGAGGACGAAATAGATCAGCCCAGCGTTGGACGAGGGGATGAGATAGTGAGCAATGAGGGCGACACCGATCACCCCGTCGCTCAGGAACTGCTTGGGAATCATCACCCCGTTCAGGCCGACGGCGAAAATCAGGGCAGGGCGCCCGCCGTCAGCAAGAATAGATTCAAGGAGAGCCGTTTCCAGGTGTCCACGGTGCGGATTCTATGCAGCGACTTGATCATGAGCGAACCCCCGGATGGTGACGAAGATGGTGAATCAGGAGTTTCCATGAGACTTCCTCGGTGAGTGAACCTCTTTCGATGAGCATTGCGTGTCACGCAAGAGGACAGGTTTTGCGAGCACGGTTGCGTGACTGACACTATATCATGTTATCCAATATCGCTGTGGTGATGTTCTCGTGGAGGGGGAGCCGCCAAGCCAGGCCATTCTCAGCCTGGCATATCGCAGTTTCTGGAGGACCTGGAGTGGGGATTCCGGAACCGTCCCTGGCTATTCTGCCGTCGCCGCAGCTCGAGTTCTTTCGGAGTGGAGGGCGCATGCGGGGCTGATGCGGGAAGAGCAGCAGAAGCCATTCAAAGCCTGAAGGCCTTGCCCCTGGCAGAGAAGATGCCTGCCCCTTCTTCCCTTCTCGCGAGATCAGATCTTGATCCCGACCCGGCGGATGAAAAGATCGATCAGAATCCCGATGCCAAAAGCCCATGCCATGTTGGGAACGGCCAGGGAAATGCCGCTGATCAACAGCGCCACAAAGTACTCTTCGTTGGTCTTGAGGCTTTTGATCAACGGACAGAGCTCAAGGCCGGCAAATATCAGGAGTACCCCCAGCACCGCGTTCGGGATGACGGAGAGGATCCCAAAACCAAGCTCCCCGAAAGCCAGTGCCATAACGACGAAGAAGGCGCCGATCATGACCGGCGCTCCGCCGGTTCTGGCTCCAAAGCGGTAGTGCGCCGCCAGGCCGCCGGTACCGTGGCACATGGGAACCGCACCGAAAAACCCGGCCGGTAGATTCGCAATCCCCATGGTGAGCGCGAATCTACCCGCGCTGGTCTTGGACAGGAGGGGATCGCCCACAAATAAGGTGGCGCACGTATCTGCCGTCCCCACACAAGCATTGCCGATGGTCAGAGGAATCTGCGGCAGAATGAGCATGATGAAGGCAATCCAGAAATCGTGAAGCGTTGGAGATACCATTCGAACCTCGGTGGGGCCGAATGAGAAGCGCAAACCGTCCTGGCCGCCCAGCGCCAGGCCGGCTCCAATCCCCACGGCCAGCGCCGCGAGCGCAGCCGGCAGCTTCTTGTTGTCCAACAGGGCCAGCACCATGATGAAGACGACCACCCCCAGGATCAGATTGACCTGATACTCGGTGAACATGCCGGCCGCCCCCGAGAGGAAGAGATTCTTATCCAAAATAAGCTCTATGCCCTTTTTCAGGAACACCAGCCCCAACGCAAGCTGGATGCCCCGGACAACCGGCTGGGTAAAAAGCTTGGCGATTTGATCCACCATGCGGGTTAGGGACAGGGTCAGGAGGATGAAGCCGAAGATGATGCCAGCGGCGCCGATTACCGGTTCGGTGATCTGTGCCGGATAGGCGATGGCAATCGCTCCCACCGCTTTCAAGGGCTGAACCGGCACGGGCAGACGGTAGTAGAAACCGGTGAGGAGATAGAACAACCCGAACGAGAGGAAAACGGTCGTGGGACTCAACTTGTTAATGAGAATCATCCCCACCACAATGGGAAGCAGGGTACCCAGATCCCCTAACGAGCCAGCGAGTTCCACCCTATCAAACCGCAGACCGGCGCTCGTCAGCGGCGTCGGTGAGGCGGTGGGGGAATCTTCGGCTGACTCGGTTACTGCTTCCCGATCGATGACTGCTTTGCTGGTTTGGTCCACGGACGCCTCGGCTGTGAGCTGGTTAAACGATTCAACTTCGGTGTTGACATCTTGTATTGACACGACTAGTATAACATTCGTGTTATTTATTAGCCAAGTTCATCGAACCTGTCAAGTCACTTCTCGCGAGAGACTGGAGGGTATTTCCCATGGCTCGCTCCTCCCGAATGCCTGCCGGTGCCAGCCATGCCCGGATCTTGTCCGGCTCGGCTCCCGCCCGGAGCCTCGATACCGTACAGCTTCAGCGGCTTGAGGAATCGTTTCGCCAGTGGGCGGATTTGTCCTCCGGCCGCGCGCTGCGCTGGTCCAGGAAACGAATCCTCTTGATTTTCCTGCTGATTCGCTACACTGGCGCGAGGCTGAATGAGGTTTTGAACCTGGATGCGCTACTCGACCTTGATACTGACCATCATATCGTTCGAGTGCGCAAGGGCGCCGGTATTGGCGGCACTGTGGGGCGCGAGGTCCAGATACCGGAACTCTTGTCGGTTGACATCCTTGAGACGCTGGCAGAGCAGCAGTCGCACAACGTGCAGGGAAAGATTTTCAAGGTCGACCCGGGACACGTCCGCCGCAAGTTCTATGAGCGGGCGGAGGCCGCCGGAATTCCACGCGAATTGGGCACCCCGGAGATCATCAGGCGGTCCCGGGCGGTGGAGCTGATGCAAAGCAACCTGCCGCTGCCGGTGGTGCAGAAAATCATGGGCCACTCCACGCCCAATCTGGCGGCAAGCTATGTGGAATTTTCGGACGATGACATTCGTGAGGTGGCCAGATCCTTTGCCGACAGGGAACATCAGCACAAGACCAGCGCCCGCAACGCCTTTTTCGGCAAGATCGAGCAGGTCCATACGGGTGATGTGCAGACCGTCGTCGAACTGGTATCCCTCGGCGGAGCCCAGATTCGTGCCATCATCACCAACTACAGCAGCAGTCACCTTGGCCTGAAACCCGGCGCCTTGGCAACGGCCGAAATCAAGGCTCCGTGGGTCATGCTTTTCAAGGGGGAGCAGGAACCGTCGTGCTCGGCCGAAAACCGGTTCTGCGGTAAGGTCAGCCGGATTACCTCGGGGGAAGTGGTCACGGAGATCGTGGTGCGGATTCCAGACGGCACCGAGCTCTGTTCCATTATCACCGAAAAGAGCAGGCGAACCCTGGAGATTGCCGAAAACGATACCATGTGGGTGGCCTTCAGCGCTTTTGCGGTGGTCATCTACACCGATTGAAACGGTCTCCCGCCCGCGCCAGGCTTGCCCCGGCAGCGGGCGAGTTCCGTGCCTTCCGCCTACCTGCCCCTTTGCACCCGAAGCGGGCAGCTTGTTGGCATGATTACCGCAGTGTGTCAGCGCGAGCTTGGCTTAGCCTGGGTTCATCGAGCGCGAATACTATCCTCCCCGCCCCCACTCGGGCACCATTTACTCTTCCCAGAACGGCCGTGCCTTCTCGGCAGTGATTTCCGGTGCGGTGAAAGTGGCCATGTCGCCCAGCATCACCTCGAAACCGGTAAAATCGCTGCGCACCCAGGGAGCATAGTTGCTGCGCACGGTCAGGACTACCCGAAGTTCAAGATCGTCTGAGCAGTCTTCGAGCAGGAGCAGTCCGAGGTTATAACCATTGCGGCCGAGGCTGCGGAAGAATTTCTGAGCATTCAGCACGCCCTGCGCCAGGGCCTGCCAGTCAGCGTCGGCAACCTGGCGCAGGGAGGTGACCTCCGGCAGAATGCCCCATATTTCATAAAAGCCCTCAGGGGCAAACGCGGCCAGCCACTGCCAGGAGCCGGTGGCACCGATGGTGCGCTCCCCTGCCTGGATTTCATGCTGCAGGTAGGCGGAAAAAAGGTGGGAGCCGTACTGACGGTGATACGCGGCGGCACGATTTTGCAGGAACCGCTGATGATTAGCCGGAGTGCGGTCGGCCTGAACCTGCAGATGGGGATGGAGCAAAGAGCCACCGGCCGACGGGAGGTGATTCTGGGTGACAGCCATGAAGACCGCGGCCGGATCGTGGGCCAGGACTTGCATAAGATAGTCCCGGCAATTGAGAAAACTGTCGGTGTAGGGCTGCAAGGTGGCAGTGCCGATCTCCACGAAATGACCGTCGTCGAAGAGGCTCACCCCGGAATAACGACCGTAGGGGAAGAGGTTCGGAAAAAGGGTGGAAGTGCCCCGCCGCATGCGGCCCTGCGGATCCAATTCAGGCGGAAATTGCGGGGTGCTCGCGGCCAGCCGGGCCAGGCAAAACGGGCACTGCTCCCGATCCGACGCAAAGGGCGGGGGTGCGGGCAGGGCCTCCGTGCCGGGTTCGCATTCTTCGCCTCGGCTGTAAGTGATCCGGCAGGTGCGCCCCGTGATGGGATTGGTCCGGATCTCGATCCTGCGATCAACCGGGAGCCCGCCGGGCAACATAATCCGGGAATGGAACTGCTCCTGTCCGAACTGCAACATGGGTGTTTCCCTCCTCGCTGATGACAACTCTGCAGGCGGCCCTGAGCCTGGTCGCCGAAACCGCTCCCTTCTGGGAATGTTTAGGGGCCGTCCATAAATAAATGTTAGGGTTTAGTATCCACAACTGGGGAAATCGTATAATTCCATTCGCCGTGGAATGTATGTCTGACGATGTTAAGTTGGGCCATGACCTTATCCGGTATTTTGATTCCTTTAGGATATTGGCTGGTATCCAGTTGGCAATGCACCTCAAGTCCCGTGCTGGTCTTTGTCGAGCCGATGAGCCCGACGATGGTCTGATAGTCGGTGAGAGGTCGTCCCCGCCAATTCATCGAGATAAAGGAAAACAGGCGGTGCTCAATCTTGTTCCATTTGCTGGTTCCAGGCGGAAGATGAGAAACTGTGATAGCCAGGCCAGTCTCATTCGCCAGTTGCTGGAGTTCGGTTTTCCACAGACGAACTCTCGCGCCGTTACTTCCTCCAGAGTCAGCAGTGATAAGGAGCTTTTTAGCGCGGGGATATCTGTCTTGTCCCATCATGGACCACCATCGCCTAATGCTCTCGACCGCAAAAGCAGCTGTGTCATGGTCAATCCCGACACTCACCCACCCCGAATTGTCGGCCAAGTCGTAGACACCGTAAGGCGCCACCTTTCCATCCTCGGTCGGAAAATCATGGACATTCACCGTCTCTGGGCTGCCTTGGGGATTCCACTCCCGCCCATTGTTCTTGAATGCTCCAACAAGTTCCTTCTTTTTGGTATCCACCGAGATGGCGGGCTCTCCTTCAGCAATAAAGCTCTTTGTCGTCTCACTGATATGTTCAAATTGTTCGTTTCGGTCCGGATGGTTGGCACCTTCTTTGTTCTTTCGGTTGACCTGAAGACTATAACCCATCGAGTGAAGCAGATTGGCGACCGATTGTGGGCAAATCTTGTGGCCTATCTCACGCAACGAGTCAGCCAGCTTCCGTACGCTCTTGCAGGTCCAACGCAAGGGAGATTCCGGGTCTCCTCGCGTGACAGGATCAATCAAACGGTCCAAGTCATCCTTGATGGACGGATTCTTGGCAACCAAGGTAGGGGCTCCAGCACCTGGGCGTCTGATTCCATTTGGTCGAAGCTCTTGCGGGGGGTTGTCCAGTTCTCGAATCCCCTGCAAAATAGCTCGATGAGATACGCCTGTGGCCTTGGCAATCAAGGAAATGGAGCCAGGGCCCGCGGCCTTGGCCTCGGCTGCAGCCCACAAGCGCCGCGTTCGTTCATTGAATGTGGGTTTGAGCATCTCATAGCGTTTACGGATTTCTGGTTCTTGCATGGCAAGCCGCGCTGCGCGATCTTTTTTCATTCTCATGGGGCACCTCCATGATTAGTGGTCCCCAGAGTAATTATCAACATTTAGAGGAAATGTCCCGAACTATTTACGTCCGGTGTAAAACGGGTGCATGCCAGTCAGCAAGGCCTATTTGTCGAATGCTTATTTTTGGACGGTTCCTTACTGGAACGCTCATTCGATTGCTGAGCTGCAGGTCGTCAGTTCGTCGCGAATGGTGGCAACGGAATCAATGCGCCTGGCCAATTCACCAAGATTGTACGGGAGATAGGCATAGGCCACATCCGTATTGTGGCTGTAGACAGACCCGGCCCCCGGGGTATCGATGATGCGCAGCCCGCCCTTGAGATAGGCGGAAGGGTAAAAGACCGTAACCTCCTTGACCCCTTTCTGGTTGCGCGGGTTTTCCCGTTCGGTGATGTAGGCCGGCAGGTCAGCGAGCTGCACCTCCTGTTTTCGTTCGTCCAGGTACTGCACCTCCACCCTGAGTTGAGGCCCATAGCGCAGGATCGTGACCACCGAGGTAAGCGGGACAATGGCCGTCGGCAGGATTTTTTCCCCCAGCAAAGCATTGATGAGAGTCGACTTGCCACGCTTGAACTGGCCCAGAACGACCAGATTGAACGCCCCTTCCGCCAGCTTGGCTCTGGTTTCCATCAGGGCCTTGCGGGTTTCTTGACGAACGACCTCGTGCAGACGGTCAATGGTCCCAAGCAGATTATTCTTCACCTGCCCGTAATCCAGCATCATTGCCTCCATCGCGTCCTTCCAGGGACCCGGAAGCTCGGAGCAAAAAGCCCACCCGAAGACTTCCGACCCACCGGTCCCTGCCTAAGACAAAAAAAACTTCTACCTCGGTCAGGAAGTAGAAGTCATCATCCCCACAGTCAGGGCGGTTCAGGTGAACCTCATCACCTTCGTTGAATCAGCTTGCGTTTCGTATATGCACGGCCTGGACCCCAAGTCAATGGAAATTGCAGTAAAGCTGGACTGTACCTCAGCATGATCCAAATTCTACTCTCTTGAGCGCCTTGTGATCGCTGTGCAGTCATTTCAGACCATACTTCCTGAGTTTATAGCGCAGCATGCGTTCATTCAAACCAAGCAGCCGGGCTGCCTGCGACTGGTTGAAGGCAGCCTGAGTTAGGGCTTCCTGGAGCATCCGGCGTTCGAGCGCCGCCAGCGCCTCATTCAGACTGCCGCCCGCTGCTTCAGGATCGACTTCGGGCTCACATGGGGCATCCGCGAAAGGCAGATCGTCTCGCAGGACAACGGAGCCGCGGCAGATCACTACCGCCCGTTCCATGATGTTTTCCAGCTCCCTCACATTGCCGGGATAGTCATAACGGATCAGAGGGTCTCGGGCTTCACGGCTTATTCCATCAATCTGCTTGTGGTTTTCACGAGCGAACCGCGCGACAAAATGGTCAATGAGAATGGGAATGTCTTCCCGGCGTTCACGGAGAGGTGGGATAACCATGGTTACTACATTGATGCGGTAGAAAAGGTCCTCGCGGAAGCTGCCGGCTTTGACTCCGGCCTCTAGATCCTGATGGGTGGCGCTGATGATCCGAACATCCGCCTTGAGGGTCCGTTCGCCGCCAACCCGTTCGAATTCCCGTTCCTGGAGAAACCGCAGAAGCTTGACCTGCACCGCCGGGGTCAACTCGCCAATCTCATCAAGAAAAAGGGTTCCCCCGTCAGCCTGTTCAAAGCGGCCGATCCTGCGCTGCACCGCCCCGGTGAAGGCACCCTTTTCATGCCCGAAGAACTCGCTTTCGAGCAGGGTTTCCGGAATGGCGGCGCAGTTGACCACCACGAACGGCCGCTCAGCGCGGGGGCTCAGGTGATGTAGCAAGCGGGCAAAGAGTTCTTTCCCGGTGCCGGTCTCACCCCGGATCAAGACCGTGGCCTGGCTCGGTGCCACTCGTCCGGCCAGATTGACCAGCTCGGCCATTTTCCGGCTATGGTAGCGAATGGCATCGGCAGAGACTCCTTTTGCCTTGAGCTCCCGACGGAGCATCCGGTTTTCCCGGACGAGGGTGCGGTGTTCCGCCACACGCTCAATAAGAATGCAAAGCTCCTCGAAATCGATGGGTTTGGTGAGGTAGTCCCGCGCCCCTGCCTTCATGGCTTCGACCGCTGTCTCGATGGTACCGTATGCGGTCATGGTAACCACTTCAATCTCGGGATTGATCCGCTTGATTTGCCGCAGCAACTCCAGGCCGTTCATGCCAGGCATCCTGAAATCGAGCAGGACCAGGTCGAAAAGACTGTTTTCGAGGAGTTCCAGGGCTTTTGCCCCGGATTCGGCCTCCGTTACCCGATGCCCCTCCCTGGTCAATAAGTCCCGGAGCATTTCTCTCTGGAAGGCCTCATCTTCGACGACCAGCATATCCAGCTCGCTCACAACGGCAGTTCCCATACTCGCCTGTAATTGAAAGTTGCGTTACGCGGTATCCCTGGATATCCGACCCCGTCTCGAACCTCCCGGTAAATCGGGGCAAAGACCCGCTCATGGATGCCATACCCGCCCCCCGTCTGGAGCAGGCAGGAGCAGGCTTCAGGACAGGGGCTTGAAGACGGTTCACCTGCGTCCCAAGCTGGAACTGGGAGGCCAGACAACGCTGGCCACCGCACGACTCGTCATCACCCACTCTGCCCAGGCAGGGGAAGCCGGACTTCAAAGGTGGTTCCCTTCCCCGGTTCGCTGGCCACCCGGATCTCCCCGCCGTGGGCAAGGATGATCTCACGGGCAATGGAAAGCCCAAGCCCGGTACCCTTTTCCTTGGTCGAATAATAGGGCTCGAAGACCCTTTGCGCTTCGCCCGGGGAGATTCCTGGACCGGTATCCCGGATTTTGATGCTCACCAAATTTTTACCGGAATGCTCCAGGGAAATCCTGACGGTCCCCCGAGCGGCGACGGAATCCGCGGCATTTCGGAGAAGGTTGAGGAGGGCCTGCTCCATCTTGTTGGCATCCACAAGCATCGAGAAGGAGCCCTGCTCCCATTGCTTTTCGATGCGGATGCCTTTGGCCCGTACCTCCTCCATGACCAGGAAGACGGTCTTTGCCAAAACGTCCTTGAGTGAATGCCGACGAAATTCCAGCCGGTCGCTGCGCGAGAGGCTCAGGAAGTCCTCGATGATGGCATTGATGCGGCGAATCTCGTCCCGCACCTTATGAGTAATATATTCGAATTCCTCGTGTTTCTGCTCGTTTTCGGCAGGAGCAAAGTCACGCTGGAGCCTCTGGACTGCCATGCTGATACCGTTTAGCGGGTTGCGCACTTCATGGGCGACTTCGGCCCCGAGCTTTGCCAGCGAGGAAAGCTTCTCGGCCTGGTAGAGTCGCTCGCGTACGGCCTGGAGTTTGGCAAGATGCCGGTTTTGGGTCCGGTACAGGAGGCGCATGGCGAGAAACCCCACTGCTACCATTAGACCCGTCCATACAAAGATATGACGACGCTTCTCGATCAGCAGTTCATCGGTCTCCTGGGTTTCGAGTCCCACTCGGGCTTTCCCGACAACCTGCCCATTCATCTTGAAAGGAAGCAACACCTCGAGGAACTTGATATCCCCCACTTTTACGCAGTCGCTCATGGGACTGTCCGGGTGTCTGGCACTCCCAGCGACCAACAGGCATTCTTCCACCTTTTCTTCGGGAACCCTGCCAGCCTGGGCAATGGGCTGCCCCTCAGTATCTTCAACTGCCAGGTAAATCAGCTCCGTATCACCCTGAGCCGCCTCAACGGCCTCCTGAATGCTGACCCTCAGCCCCCGGAACCGAAGATCCCCGGGTTCAAGGAGAAGCAGCACACCACCCGTTCCATTTTCCCTCCGAATGCCGACAAAACCAGCCCCGCAGCGCTCACTCGGCTCCTCTTCACGACAAACCAGACGCATGGCAACTTCCTGCCGTCCCTCGGTCAGCCCCTTTACCAGGAAGAGGACATGGGGAGGAACGGAGCCGGTTTGAAACACAACCTGCCCCTTCTCATCAAGCAGGGCGATGGCGGAGAGCTGTTCTGATGCTGCCAGGTCTTCCAGTTGGAGGTGAGAGATGCGCTGGGTCCGCTCCTGATAGTCGATATAGCGAGCCAGGGAAATGAGCTTACCGCCAAGGCCTTCCTGAATGGCAAACGCCTCGTCCAGACGAGCAACACCAGTATAGCGGTTCGGATGTTCCTCGCTGCTTCGTGTCAGCCGGCGGTAGCCGTCCTGGGCGGCCCTTTCAAGTCCCTCGACAACGTAGAAGGCCCGCTTCTTGAGCATATCATAGAGCGCACCCTCCATCCGCTGCTGGTCCATCATCGCCATGGCGAAAAGGAGCACGGCAAAGAGCAGCGAGACCAAGGCCATGGCCAACAGCTGAACGATGTGCCAGCGCCCCTCTGCCCTCAATGTCAGTGAATCGGCCAATTCAGCTGCCCTCCCCTATACCTCCCCTCATGGTGCGATTCACACTGCCAGCTTTCACACAAACAGCATTGCCGTCAGCCAGCCCCCCACATCTGACCCCTGCGAAGCGCTCATGAATTGAGACTCATTTTCGGCGTCACAAACCGTCATTGCGGCATGCGTCTGGCCGGAATCCATAGGAGGCCTGGATACCGGCTGTCGCCCGCATGACGACAGGAGGGTGGACACCCATCCGTGCTGAGCAATACTCAGGACACGAGAGAAGCTGGCGCTTCAGTGGATGCGCTGGCAAACTGGAGCTTGGGAATAAGAGCAAGCTTGCGATCCCGGACCGCGAGCAGGCGCTCGCAAGGAGATCCGTACACCGTTGGCCCGGTCCGTTTCGACACTTTTGTCGAATCTCCAGCATTCCAACCAGTATCCCTTCTAATTGGTAACATGACGAAATCGCAACAGAACCAGGACATCTCCGGTTTTCGGTATTCGACATTCCCTGCTCCAGGTACTTCTCGCTGTCTGTCCCTCGGGCTCCGGGGTAATGCAATAAAGCAGGTGACATCGGGCTGTTGCACGCCACTTGCGGTGGCATCCCCAGTATGGCATGAATCATGCCAACATGAAGGACCGCGCTCTACACCTTCAATCATATTGGATGAGGAGGTAAGACACTATGGAAATCTTCGGAAAGATGGAGTCATGTTTGAGACAATCACCGTTGCCACTGATCCTGCACCGGAGCGAGCACTTTTTGCGCCATGGTCGGTGAGCGCAAGGTGATCAAGGCCCTCTTGTTCTCCCATCAAACCATGGCAGAGCAACGGGCATTAGTACCGGAGCCACCGTGCTCATCGGGTTGATGCCAACCGAGGGACGAGCCTTTCGCGGGCTTTGTGTGTTAAAGAGGTTCTCTGGTTATTCGCTCAATCTGACACATCAACCAGTCTAAGGAGGTCAAAGCATCGTGTTACACAGTCGCAAGAGCTTGAGAGTTGCAGCGTCCGCTGGTTTCATGTCGATCCTGGCCGTGGTTTTTTTCGCTTCAGCGGCTTGGAGCGCTGAACCGGCAGGACGTGTCCCCGAGGTACCGGTAAAAGGGATGGTCACTATGGTCGACCTTGGCGCAAAAAAATGCATTCCGTGCAAAATGATGGCCCCGATTTTGGAAGAGTTGGAAAAAGAGTACCAAGGCAGGGCCGCCATCATCTTCATCGATGTCTGGGTCGATGCTTCCCAGGGCAAAAGATTTGGTATTCGGACCATCCCGACACAAATCTTCTATGACCGAGAGGGCAAGGAGGTTCAGCGCCACGAGGGCTTCATGGACAAGAAGACCATTGTAGCCTAACTGCAGAAGCTGGGAGTAAAATGATGAAGGGGGTGGCCAACTCCCTGACCTGCAATCGGGCACGGGCTCAAGGACCAAGGAGGAAGGATGCTTGAGGAAGTCTTCTTGACGATCAATGGCTGGATGAGCGGTGGGCTGTCGATCGCGGCACTGGGCTGTTTTTTGTGGGGAGCGGTGAGCGTGGTGTTCAGTCCCTGCCACCTCGCTTCCATTCCGCTCATCGTGAGTTATGTGGCCGGTCAGGAAAAGGCGCTCAAAGCCAACCATGCCGCTTATTATGCGGTCGCTTTCACCATCGGGCTGTTTATCACGATCGCCATGGTGGGGATTGTTTGTTCCCTCCTGGGCCGCATGCTGGGTGAAGTGGGTCCCTATTGGACCATTTTGGTGGGCGCCATTTTAGTCTGGGTGTCCCTGGACATGCTTGGGGTAACTGGCTGTTCCATGTCGAGCGGGCTTCTGAGCCGCATCAAGCTGAAGGGGCTCAGCGGCGCCTTCATTCTCGGACTTGCCTATGGGGTGCTTTCCGGTTCCTGCACCTTTGGATTCATCGCCCCCATTCTGGCCATCATCACCATCCAACAGCAGGTTTTAACCGGCCTGCTCTTTATTGTCCTTTTTGGCATCGGCCACTGCGTGCCCATCGCCTTTGCCGGGAGTTCGACCGCCACGGTCCGCCGCCTGCTTGAAAGCAGCTCGTTTTACGAGAGCGGGCTCTGGTTTCGCAAATGTGCCGGGGCGGGGATCGGCATGCTGGGCCTCTATTTTATCGCCCGCCCGTTTCTTGGTATTTCCTGAATACTCTGGAGTAATCCGATAATGAAACGATTTGCATACACTTCATTTGCCATGGCGGTGCTCTTTTGGGGTCTGACCATGACCCTTGCCAACGGCTCAGAATCCCCGCGCCTGGGGATCAGCGAGACCACTTTCGACTTCAAGGAGGCCTTCGAAGGGGAAAAGGTTTCCCATGATTTCGTGGTCAGGAACTTGGGCAAAGCCGCTCTCCACATCAAGGAAGTGCGCCGGACTTGAGGCTGTGCCGTGGCCCATTTCGATCGGGTCATCCCTCCCGGCGGCGAGGGTAAAATCACACTGACGGTAGATCTGAGGGGCTATAACGGTCCCGTACGCAAAGAGGCAACGGTGATCTCGGACGATCCTGAGAACTCCTCCCTGAAGTTGACGGTCATGTGCACCGTCAAGCAAGTGGTTCAGATACGGCCGGGAACCAACGTTACCTTTCGTGGCACCGCGGATCAAATCAAGGAAGCGGTCATCGAGTTGATTGCGGCGCGGCCACCGTTGCAGATCAACAAAGTGGAGAGCAATCTGGACGAGAAGATCAGCTATCAATTGCAGACGGTCACCCCCGGGCAGCACTATCAGCTCAAGGTGAGCAATCTGCTGAAGGAAGGCAGCTACAGCGGTTACATTATTCTGACCAGCGACCTGCCGCGAGGGCAAATCCCCACCATCCGGGTCTCGGGAAGGATCGAGGGAGAATTGAGCGTTACTCCCAAATCGATCTTTATGGGAAAACTCCCGCAGCAACTCATCGAAACGAGGACGGTGAACGTCCGGAGCAATCGCAAGAAGCCGTTTCAGATAACCAACCTCAAATATGACACCAACCTTTTGAAGGTCGTGGCCAAGCCGCTCCCCGACAGGAGCAGCTACAATCTGGAAGTTGGCGCCAACCTGGCAAACGTGCCGTCAGGCAATTCGGTGGAAACCACCATCACTTTTCAGACCGATCTCGATCCCCAAGCAAAAGAGGAGATCCAGGTCCGACTGGTCAACCAGGGGAATTAACGGCGTCTGAGAAAGGAAGGTCCATGCAGGAACGCACCAAATTACTGGGCATCATCCTGGTCTACCTTGTCTGTTATTATATCCCATGGGAAAGCGACATCATTCGCCGCTCCGGGCTCGAAGCCTTCATGATGCTGCAGGAATACGCCCGCGAACACGTTCTGACCTGCCTGGTGCCAGCCTTCTTCATCGCCGGTGCCATCGCCGTTTTTGTCTCGCAGGCCTCGGTCCTGAAGTATTTTGGAGCGCAGGCCAACAAGATCCTCTCCTACGCCGTGGCCTCGGTGTCCGGCACGGTGCTTGCCGTCTGTTCGTGCACCGTGCTGCCGCTTTTTGCCGGCATCTATCTGCGCGGAGCAGGCATTGGCCCGGCAACGGCGTTCCTCTATTCCGGTCCGGCCATCAACATCCTTGCCATCGTGCTCACCGCCCGAATCCTGGGATGGGAGCTCGGTCTCGCCCGCGCCATCGGTGCGGTGCTCTTCTCCGTGATTACCGGGCTGCTGATGGCCTTCATTTTTCGCCATGACGACGCCAACCGCACCGCCGAGCAGATCTACATTCCCGACGAAGACGCCAAGGAACGCACGATCCTGCAGGATGCGCTCTACCTGTTGACCATGGTGCTGATCCTGGTATTCGCTGCTTTCGCCCGGCCCTCAGAAGGCGACACCGGGCTCTGGCCCCTTATCTTCTCCATCAAATGGTACCTGACCCTCTTCTTCCTGGGGATCCTCGCCCTCATGCTCAAGGCGTGGTTCACCCGCGATGAGCTGGAAACCTGGGTGCAGGCTACCTGGGGCTTCATGAAACAGATCTTTCCCCTGCTCGCGGGCGGTGTGCTGGTAGCCGGTTTTCTTCTCGGCCGACCGGGTCACGAAGCGCTCATCCCGGAACGCTACATTCAAGCGCTGGTCGGTGGCAATTCACTGTGGGCCAATTTGTTTGCCGCCTTAGCGGGAGCACTCATGTATTTTGCCACTCTCACGGAGGTCCCCATTCTTCAGGGATTGATCGGCGCCGGCATGGGCAAAGGGCCGGCCCTGGCCCTGCTGCTGGCCGGACCAGCCCTGTCGCTCCCCAACATGGTGGTGTTGATCGGCATCATGGGCTTCAAGAAGACCCTCACCCTCTGCTCGATCATCGTGGTACTTTCCACTGGAGTGGGTATGGGGTTTGGATGGTTAATGGAATATGATTTAACTGGGTTGAATCACGCACTGGGCCTCGGCTGAGCGCCCGGATCGCACAAGAGAACGCAATCGTTCAAATATAGGAGATCAGGAATGGAAATTAAGGTATTGGGCCCGGGGTGTCCAAAGTGTCAGCAAACGGAAAAATTTGTGCAGGAGGCAGTGGCCGAAAGCGGGGTGACGGCCAACGTCGAGAAGGTCACCAACATCATGGACATTGCCAAGTATGGGGTGTTTGGGACCCCGGCCGTGGTGGTGGACGGCGAAGTCAAATCGGTGGGCAAGATCCCCAGCAAACAGGATGTCCTGAAATGGATCAAGAAGTAGCCTGAGCTCTTTTGAGGAGGATGAGACATAGCTGAAGAGTTTTGTGCTCGCGGTGGCAACATCATGCTCCTTGCCTGTTCCGGCGGGTCCATTGCGGGGCCGGCTCTCTTGCACGAAGATGACCGCAGCAACTGTGGGAGGTGTGGAGAAGGATTATGGATGACAAGGATTTGACCCGGATCAAGGTTGGCCAGTTCGAGGTCGGGATAATGGGCCTGAAACCGCTCCTCGAAGAGATGGCAAAAACGCACGTGGGAAAGAGCGATGACGAAATCGCTGCCTACATGGTGCAGGAGTTGTCCCGGCGCAACTACCTTCCGAGCGGGGCAAAGGATGAGTATGGGAAGGCTTTCCTCCGGGAATTTCAGAAGTCCATCGGCCAGGAGCCAGCGAAAACTGACCATTCGGTGCTCGAAATCAAGGTTCTCGGTATGGGCTGTGCTCAATGCAACAGCCTCGAGCAGATGGTAATGGGGCTGCTGACCGAGTTAGAGCTTCCCGCAAGTCTGGACCACATCACCGATCCCAGGGAGATCGGCCAATATGGAGTAATGGGCTCGCCGGCCCTGGTGATCAACGGCCGAGTTGTCGCGGCCGGCAGGGTCCCGGCACGGAATCAGATCAAGGCATGGCTCATCGAAACGAACCGTATGGTCGCCACTGAGTAGAACCTCTTGTCGAGGACCAGGGAGCAGAGGAAGGTGGATCATGCTGCTTGAGGGGTATCGAATTGAATTCGTCAGGCCGGAGTGTCGCCCGGATGCGGAATCGGTGCATGTGATCGCCCATCTGGATCAGGACATCAGCGAGGTACTCCCATACCTCAATGCCGCCTTGGGCGGGTTCCAATACACCAGAGAGCCCCCTTCAGTTTCTTTCAAGGCCCATGGCAAGCTGGTTGCGGTTCATCCTCGGAAGATTTGCATCAATGCGCTGAAAGACCAGGAAGAGGGGCAAAAGATCGTAGAATGGCTGAAGGGCGAGATCAACGACGCCTGGGAACATCGGGGGGAAATCGCACCTCGTTATGATGGGATCGGGAAACCGAAAGTGATCGAGATCCTCAAGTTACTGCCAAAAACCAACTGCGGGGAGTGCGGCCGACCGACCTGCATGGTCTTTGCCACGCACGTCGCCGAAGGAGGCCGGGGGCCTGGGGATTGTCCACCTATCAACTCAGAAAATCAGAGGAAACTGCAAGAATACCTCGATCAGTTTCAACTGGACTGGTAGCAGCCGGATTGAACAAAGGGAGACCGAGGTTTATGATTAAAAAAGGCGATAGACTTAAAGTGCTCTACCTGTGCATCGGCAATTCCTGCCGGAGCCAGATGGCGGAAGCCTGGACTCGCGTTTTGAAAGGCGACCGGGTGGAAGCCTTTTCGGCCGGCGTTGCTCCGCATGGCATCGACCCGCGGGCGGTGCAAGTCATGGCCGAGGTCGGCATCGACCTATCCGGCCAGCACTCAAAAGACGTCGACACCTTTGGGGCCGTGGCATTCGATTACGTCATCACCCTTTGTGACAACGCTCATCAGGCATGCCCGGTCTTTCCTGCCAAAACCAGAGTACTTCATATGGGCTTTGACGATCCACCCCGGCTCGCTGCCGGTGCTCAGACTGACGGCGAGGCACTGGCTCACTACCGGCGCGTCCGCGATGACATCAGGGCGTTCGTCGAAAAGCTCCCTGAAATTCTGGATGAACAAAACTGAGTGGAAAGGATGAAGAAGCCCATGCAGGCATGCCCTTCCCAAAAAGCTCTGTTTTCTTGTGAAGGAATTCAACAGGGATAGCAGCCATGTCAAAGAAAGAGCATGTTATCGTAAAGGTTCTCTATTACCCCGAGCGGTGTGCCGGGAGTTGCTGCATGGCCACGCGGATGAGCAGCCCGGAAGAAATCGATGGGCTCTGGCAGAAATGCCATGAGTTGCAGGATGCGCTGGAAGCTGCCAACCCCGGACAAACGTGTGTTGAATTGGTTGATCTTCTCCTGACGCCCGAGGAGAAAGCCACGGAAGCGGGGCTGCTTCTTGTCAGCGGACGCTACCCGGCACCCCTTGTGGTCATCGACGGAAAACCCCGCTTTGCAGGAAACATCGAAATCAATCGAATCGTTGCAGAAGTGGGTAAGATCCTTGAAGGCTGATCCCATAGCCCAAACTACGCTGCAGGCGGCGGCAAGGGGGCCGGAAACAGCTATGACTGACATCGGGTGACCAAGGTCAGGCACTCTCTTGAAGTGCACCACGAGGGAGAAGGAAAAGCATTGGCAGTCACAGACCACCATCAAGCCCCCGGCAGGCGAAATTCTCAACATGCGGATTCTACCAACGGGCACGATCACCATCCTGCAGGGAAGACTGCTGTCGCTGTAAGGCATACCGGTGCGGGAAGGCTCCTGACGGTTCTGGCGCTGAACCTGATCATCCCCACGGCGCAGGTCGTTCTTGGTGTGCGCGCCCACAGTGTGGCGCTGATCTCGGATGCGGCCCACAATTTCAGCGACTTTACCGCCCTTTTGATTGCCTATATCGCCAATCGCATCGCCCGTAAGGGAGCCTCCCTTCGCAATACTTTCGGCTATCGCCGTGCGGAGATTCTGGGCGCGCTGATCAACGCGGCGCTCCTCACCGCCATTGCTGCCTTTATCATTTATGAGGCGATCGAGCGCCTATCTCGACTGGAGCGCGTCACCGGCCCCCTGGTGATTCTGGCGGCCGGTATCGGCGTCCTCGGCAACGGGTTGTCGGCGTGGCTGCTGCATCGTGACTCAAAGCTCAACTTGAACATGAGAGGCGCTTTCCTGCACATGGTGGGGGACCTCCTCACCTCGGTAGCGGTCCTGGTGAACGGGATCATCCTGACCTTCAAGCCCTGGTATTGGCTCGACCCGGTTTTGTCCATCATGATCGCCTGCTTCATCGTCTGGAACTGCTGGCAGCTGCTGAAGACGGCCGTGAACATCTTGATGAACGCTGCTCCAAGCGGTCTTGAGGTTGACAAGATCAGGGATTTTCTGGAGCGCGTACCCGGTGTCGAGGGGGTTCACTACCTGCACGTCTGGAACGTGTGTTCCTCCAGTGTCGCCCTCTCCTGCCACGTGGTGGTACCTGATCAGCAGTTGAGCAGAGTCGAACCGCTGGCCCGGAAAATCCGCCACCTGCTCCTCCAGCAGTTTGGAATCGATCATCCGATCCTGCAGTTTGAAACCACTCCGTGCGGTACCGGAAACCTCCTGTGTGGCCTGAACTGTACCAGCGAATCATCCGCTCATCCGAACGGCGACAACGCGCAACGCCATTGGTACCTGCTCCCGCGACTGCCGTTGCTCTTCTGGGTGCGCCTGCTTGTCGGTGCGATCTTCCTTGCCGCCAGTATCGACAAGATCCTTGATCCGGCGGCGTTTGCCCAGGTAGTCTACAATTACCAAATCCTCCCTGACAGCTTCATCAATGTCACCGCCCTGGTCCTGCCGTGGCTCGAGCTTGCCCTCGGGGGCCTGCTGATAGTGGGCCGCTGGCTGCCGGGCAGCATTGTCCTGACTAATGTGCTTTTCCTCGCCTTCCTGGGCTCCCTGCTCTTCAACCTGGCCCGCGGCCTCGATGTTCACTGCGGTTGTTTCACCAACAGCACCCAGGGAACCCCCACGACCATCTGGTACCTTGTTCGAGATGCGATCTTCCTGTTGCTGGGAGGGTATCTCTTCTACGGGCTGTTCCTCAAACGAGCGGGGGAAGATGACGGGGTGCGCGAACAGCAGTGAACGCGCAACCCGGACCGGCGACCGGATGATCGAGGTCGGGCCGCGGCGTCTGTCTTTTCAGCCTGTTACCGCGGGTTGAGGGGCGAAAACCGATGGCGGCTTCCGGCTCATCGCCCAGCCTCTCCGTCATCGCAACGCAACCACGCTGCCCCATGGATTCCTTCCGCGAATAATTATCATTCAAGTTTTCAGCTTAAGTTGACGTTAAGTAGGTAACCCCTGACGATGGCAGGGTGTGCCCCAGCAGCTTCAGAGGGCTGTAAAACCTTGGATCGTCAGACGAAGAAACGATCCCAGGACCGATAGGGAGATGTCATGTCGAAATTGGCGAGGATTTCATTCGGATGGAAGATTGTGTGGTTAGGGGCCGTCCATAAATAAATGTTAGGGTTTAGTATCCACAACTGGGGAAATCGTATAATTCCATTCGCCGTGGAATGTATGTCTGACGATGTTAAGTTGGGCCATGACCTTATCCGGTATTTTGATTCCTTTAGGATATTGGCTGGTATCCAGTTGGCAATGCACCTCAAGTCCCGTGCTGGTCTTTGTCGAGCCGATGAGCCCGACGATGGTCTGATAGTCGGTGAGAGGTCGTCCCCGCCAATTCATCGAGATAAAGGAAAACAGGCGGTGCTCAATCTTGTTCCATTTGCTGGTTCCAGGCGGAAGATGAGAAACTGTGATAGCCAGGCCAGTCTCATTCGCCAGTTGCTGGAGTTCGGTTTTCCACAGACGAACTCTCGCGCCGTTACTTCCTCCAGAGTCAGCAGTGATAAGGAGCTTTTTAGCGCGGGGATATCTGTCTTGTCCCATCATGGACCACCATCGCCTAATGCTCTCGACCGCAAAAGCAGCTGTGTCATGGTCAATCCCGACACTCACCCACCCCGAATTGTCGGCCAAGTCGTAGACACCGTAAGGCGCCACCTTTCCATCCTCGGTCGGAAAATCATGGACATTCACCGTCTCTGGGCTGCCTTGGGGATTCCACTCCCGCCCATTGTTCTTGAATGCTCCAACAAGTTCCTTCTTTTTGGTATCCACCGAGATGGCGGGCTCTCCTTCAGCAATAAAGCTCTTTGTCGTCTCACTGATATGTTCAAATTGTTCGTTTCGGTCCGGATGGTTGGCACCTTCTTTGTTCTTTCGGTTGACCTGAAGACTATAACCCATCGAGTGAAGCAGATTGGCGACCGATTGTGGGCAAATCTTGTGGCCTATCTCACGCAACGAGTCAGCCAGCTTCCGTACGCTCTTGCAGGTCCAACGCAAGGGAGATTCCGGGTCTCCTCGCGTGACAGGATCAATCAAACGGTCCAAGTCATCCTTGATGGACGGATTCTTGGCAACCAAGGTAGGGGCTCCAGCACCTGGGCGTCTGATTCCATTTGGTCGAAGCTCTTGCGGGGGGTTGTCCAGTTCTCGAATCCCCTGCAAAATAGCTCGATGAGATACGCCTGTGGCCTTGGCAATCAAGGAAATGGAGCCAGGGCCCGCGGCCTTGGCCTCGGCTGCAGCCCACAAGCGCCGCGTTCGTTCATTGAATGTGGGTTTGAGCATCTCATAGCGTTTACGGATTTCTGGTTCTTGCATGGCAAGCCGCGCTGCGCGATCTTTTTTCATTCTCATGGGGCACCTCCATGATTAGTGGTCCCCAGAGTAATTATCAACATTTAGAGGAAATGTCCCGAACTATTTACGTCCGGTGTAAAACGGGTGCATGCCAGTCAGCAAGGCCTATTTGTCGAATGCTTATTTTTGGACGGTTCCTAAGTTGGGCCATGACCTTATCCGGTATTTTGATTCCTTTAGGATATTGGCTGGTATCCAGTTGGCAATGCACCTCAAGTCCCGTGCTGGTCTTTGTCGAGCCGATGAGCCCGACGATGGTCTGATAGTCGGTGAGAGGTCGTCCCCGCCAATTCATCGAGATAAAGGAAAACAGGCGGTGCTCAATCTTGTTCCATTTGCTGGTTCCAGGCGGAAGATGAGAAACTGTGATAGCCAGGCCAGTCTCATTCGCCAGTTGCTGGAGTTCGGTTTTCCACAGACGAACTCTCGCGCCGTTACTTCCTCCAGAGTCAGCAGTGATAAGGAGCTTTTTAGCGCGGGGATATCTGTCTTGTCCCATCATGGACCACCATCGCCTAATGCTCTCGACCGCAAAAGCAGCTGTGTCATGGTCAATCCCGACACTCACCCACCCCGAATTGTCGGCCAAGTCGTAGACACCGTAAGGCGCCACCTTTCCATCCTCGGTCGGAAAATCATGGACATTCACCGTCTCTGGGCTGCCTTGGGGATTCCACTCCCGCCCATTGTTCTTGAATGCTCCAACAAGTTCCTTCTTTTTGGTATCCACCGAGATGGCGGGCTCTCCTTCAGCAATAAAGCTCTTTGTCGTCTCACTGATATGTTCAAATTGTTCGTTTCGGTCCGGATGGTTGGCACCTTCTTTGTTCTTTCGGTTGACCTGAAGACTATAACCCATCGAGTGAAGCAGATTGGCGACCGATTGTGGGCAAATCTTGTGGCCTATCTCACGCAACGAGTCAGCCAGCTTCCGTACGCTCTTGCAGGTCCAACGCAAGGGAGATTCCGGGTCTCCTCGCGTGACAGGATCAATCAAACGGTCCAAGTCATCCTTGATGGACGGATTCTTGGCAACCAAGGTAGGGGCTCCAGCACCTGGGCGTCTGATTCCATTTGGTCGAAGCTCTTGCGGGGGGTTGTCCAGTTCTCGAATCCCCTGCAAAATAGCTCGATGAGATACGCCTGTGGCCTTGGCAATCAAGGAAATGGAGCCAGGGCCCGCGGCCTTGGCCTCGGCTGCAGCCCACAAGCGCCGCGTTCGTTCATTGAATGTGGGTTTGAGCATCTCATAGCGTTTACGGATTTCTGGTTCTTGCATGGCAAGCCGCGCTGCGCGATCTTTTTTCATTCTCATGGGGCACCTCCATGATTAGTGGTCCCCAGAGTAATTATCAACATTTAGAGGAAATGTCCCGAACTATTTACGTCCGGTGTAAAACGGGTGCATGCCAGTCAGCAAGGCCTATTTGTCGAATGCTTATTTTTGGACGGTTCCTTAGTCGTGGTCGCGGTCATTGTCGTCGGTGGTGCGACCTTCGGCTCCGCCTATTACAACTTTTCAAAGTCCTTTGATCAGCAGGCCGACGAGCGAATCGATCTGGCCGCGGCAGCAGTCCAGGTCACGGTCGACGATCTGTTGAGCAAAATGAGAAGCAATGCTGCCACTTTTGCCAGTCGCCCGGATCTGGCCGAGGCCACCGAGCAGCGGGATACCTTACGGCTGCAGCGGATCTGCAAGGAGTTGATGACGATCAATGGGTTGGAGGTCTTGACCGTCGCTGACGCGGAAGGGAAGGTAATCGCTCGGGGACATTCGGAAAAGACCGGGGACAGCATCGCCAGCCAGATTAACGTCAAGAAGGCCCGCGCTGGAGAGGTATCGGCCGGGATTGAAGAGGGAACCGTGGTGAAGTTCTCGCTCCGGGCGGGGGCCCCCATCAAGATTAACGATCGCCTGGTAGGAACCATCACGCCGGGGATCGATTTGACGTCGAGCAGCAAGTTCGTCGACGACGTCAAGAGGCAGCTCAATGTGGAATGTACCATCTTCAAGGGCGATGAACGCGTCTCAACCACCCTGCAAATGGACGGGAAACGCCTTGTCGGCACCAGGATGGATAACCCCGAGGTTATCGAAACGGTGCTCAAGAAGGGTTCGAAATACCTGACCACCAACTCGATTCAGGGACAAGTCTACAATACCGCCTACTGGCCGATTATTGGGGCTGACGGCAAGATCGCCGGTATGCTGTTCCTCGGCATCAAGCGGGTCATTATTGAAGAAGCGCTGCGCACTGTCATCATGGCGGTCTTGATCACGGTCCTCGGCGTTGGACTGCTGATGGTCGCCGCCGGTTATTTTCTCACCCGTTCTCTGGTCCGACCCATGCTCACGGCGATAAGTCGATTCGATCAAGGCGTGAAGGAAGTGTCCACTGCTGCCGGAGAGGTTTCCTCGTCGAGTCAACAGCTTGCCGAAGGAGCATCCGAACAGGCTGCAGCCATCGAGGAGACCTCTTCATCACTCGAGGAAATGTCCTCCATGACCAAGCAGAACGCCGATAACGCCCGCCAGGCTGATCAGTTGATGACCAACACCAGGGAATCAGTGTCCCGTTCCACCCAGCACATGGATAAACTCACCATCTCCATGGCCGAAATATACAAAGCGAGCGAGGAGACCTCGAAGATCATCAAAACCATTGACGAGATCGCTTTCCAGACCAATCTCCTGGCCCTCAATGCGGCGGTTGAGGCGGCGCGCGCAGGAGAAGCCGGCGCGGGCTTTGCGGTTGTTGCCGACGAAGTCAGGAATCTCGCCATAAGGGCTGCCGAGGCCGCAAAGAATACGGCAAGCCTCATCGAAGGAACGGTGAAGAGAATCAAGGATGGATCGGAGGTGGTTGGTGCCACCGAAAAGGACTTCCGGGAAGTGGCCGTCAATGTCGAGAAATCCAGTGAACTGGTTGGGGAAATATCGGCAGCCTCGCTTGAACAGGCCCAAGGGATCGAGCAAATCAACAAGGCTGTGAACGAGATGGATAAAGTGGTGCAACGAAATGCTGCCACAGCGGAGGAATCGGCCTCGGCGTCCGGGGAAATGAACGCCCAGGCAACCCAGATGAAAAAGCGTGTTCTCGAACTAATGACGCTGATCAGTGGCAGCAACGGTAGCGCCCAGAGCAGGAAGGCAGCGGCAAAAGAGAGAAGGCCGGTTGCCGGTCGCACCATGGGAGGCGGCTCAACCTCCACCCGGAGAGGAAACGGCCATTCGAAAGAACGTGACGGCGTGGTGGAAACGCGGTCGGAGCGACTGCTTCCGCTCAATGAGCAAGGGCTCTCAGATTTCTAACGGCAGGAGGCAAACGAGGCGGGCTCCTGCTGATCTGAGACAAGCGGTTCGGCGCTGATCACCTGAGCCCTGCCCGCTAAGACCCTCGTTTCAAACCGGGACAGCTTTTCCTATCTATCGACGACCCGTATCGGATCGCCCTGACGCAGGCCATGGCTCCCGGCGGCATGGCCTCGATTGACGGCGATTTCCAGGCGGTTGGAGCTGCCGATGAGGGCGATCGGGCAGCCGGGTTCGCCATGGGCATACGTGTCCATGATGGGAAAGAGGGTCAGACCGGCAACTCTCACCGAGAGCTGCGAGCGGGGCGCAAGTCGGTCGAGGGCCTCGCTGGGGATGTTGCTGACAGCGTTTCCAAAATGATCGATATGGATGATTTGCCCGATGATCTCGTGTTCCATCTCGACCGGGTCAGTCCAGGCGACAAGGTGAGGAGTGCAGGGAGGACCGAACGCTGCAGCGGGCATTCCCCTGCTGAGATGAGCTGCCGCCGGGGCAAAGATGTCACGGCCGTGAAAGGTCCTGCTCACCGGCGTCCGCCACAAGTCAGAACGCTCCAGCCGGTATGCTTCCCGAACCTTCGCTTCTCGCCAGATCCAGGAAAACAGCCCGTTATCCGGCCCCACAAAGAGGTACCCGTCGGCCCCGAGGACGAGGCCAGGCCGTTCCGTACCAACCCCGGGATCCACCACTGCCAGGTGGATGGTGCCGACTGGAAAGTCCCTCCAAACGGAGGCCAGAAGAAAAGCGCCGGAACCCACGTCTTGTGGGGGCACCAGATGGCAGACATCAACCAGGCAGGCTTGCGGGCAAATCCCGAGGATCACCCCTTTCATGCTCGCCACATAGGTATCGCCCAGTCCAAAATCAGTCAGCAGCGTGATGATGGGTTTCTTCATGGGGGTGCAGCCCATGGTGCGTGGTGAGTACCGACGATGAGCGCCGGGGCAAGCAGGAAACGCTCACATTCTGCAAAACGATTCTTCCTCGCTACCAGCTGAACGGCCAGGAGTTAGGCGCCGTCAACCGCTGTTGGCTTTCGGCGCTGGCGGATCAGGTCCGGGGTCCTGTTATCGACCTCACGCCGCAGTTGCAGGATGATCACCGCGGCAATGACCAGCGCTCCTCCCACTAATTGGAGCGGTGCCAGGGCTTCAGCCAGGAAAAAATAGGAAACCACGGCCGCCAAAATCGGTTCCAGGGTCGCGGTAATACTGGCGCGGGTGGAGCGAATCAGGTTAATCCCCTCGAAGTAGAGTCCGAAGGGTACGATGGTTCCGAGAATGGCGATGTAGAGGATGAACCCCCAATCGCTGACCGAGTAAGAAACGAAAAGGGCTTCCAGGGGCCTGGGAGCGCCATTCCAAACGAGTCCCGCACAGTTCCAGAAGAGGGCGGCAAACAGAATGGCATAAAAGAGGACCGTCCAGGGATGGTAGCGGTGCATCCCTTTTTCCCCAAAGATCGAATACCAGGCAAAGACGACGGCTGCGGAAAAACCGTAGAAGAGCCCTTCGCGGTTCATGGTGAGGAGGTCCAGGTCATAGGCGCCCACGACCAGGTAGCAGCCGCAGGTCGCACAGGTTACCGCCATGACGGTAGCCCGTGACAGGGAGTCGCGCGCCACCAGCACCGAATAGAGGGTGATCAGCACCGGCGCGAGATACTGCAGCAGAATCGCTGCGGCCACTTTGATTTTGGCGATGGCGGCCAGATACGTAAACTGAACCATCGCCATCCCGGTGGTGCCCAGCAGGAAGAAGTAGAGGAGGTCGCGGCGGTCAATCCGGAGCAACGCCGGACGACGCACCAGAAGCCAGCCGAAGAGCATTACAATCCCGATGTTCAAGCGGAGCTGCACCAACTGGTAAGGGTTCACGCCGTGAACCATGAGGTACTTGGCACATGGTCCGGAAATGGCCCACATGAGTGCGGCCGCCGCCACATACAAGTAACCCAGCCGAGGAATGGGCGGCGATTCCGGTATGGCAGCTGTGGTTTTCATCGAACCTCCGAACCCTCCTGCTCAGAACGACCAGACGACTCTTCCCAGGTCCATCCAAGGTCCGGGCATCCTGTCAAGCATGGCCTGTATAGATGAATTTCGCAGGCAAAGCAACCATCGCCCGACCTTGGCCGCAGCGCCCATCTCATGGGCAGGCGTTTTTGCTTTTTTCAATTTGCGATGAGTCTCCGCTTTGCTAACATGAGGTCGGTGGAGGGTGCCGGTTGGCAGGGAACCTATGGTCAGAAACTTCAAGAAAGGAGTGCCCATGGATCGGTTGAAGAGTCCCGTGATAGAAGACTTAACCCGGTTTGCCAGGGATGTGCTGCGGCGGGCCGGGGCTGAGGCCATGCATTACTACGGCAAAGGGGATCCTCTGGTAAAATTCGATTCCGACCTGGTAACCGAGGCGGAGCTGCACCTGGTGGATTTCTTCCGGACTCAACTGCACACCGAATTTCCCGAACACGGCATCTTCGGGGATGAGTTGCCCAAGGAGGACTATCTTCACGGCGAACGCAGATACCTCTGGATCTACGACGCCCTCGACGGGGTGGCCAACTTCCAGGCCGGGATCCCCATCTGGGGGACTTCCCTGGCCCTCCTTGAGAATTTCTGGCCCGTCTTCGGGGCATTCTATATGCCTGTCACCGGCGACCTTTTTCACGCCCAAGCCGGCGAAACGGCTTACTGGGGCGACACCGAAATCCGCATTCCGGACCACGGCGAGATCAGCAATGAGAGCGTGCTGCTGACCTATTCCCGGTTTCACAATCATTACCGGTCCACCTTTCCCGGCAAGATCCGCAACCTTGGCTCCACCGCCGCCCATCTGTGCTATGTCGTTCGAGGCTGCGCCGAAGGGGCGTTATTGGCCCATCTTTCCTACCAGGATCTGGCGGCAGCCCAGATCATCCTCACGGCCGCCGGCGGCAAGATCTGCAAACTCGATGGTCGGGAATTCCACCTCAGTGATTATCTGAGCGGCGATCGCATCGAGGAACACCTGCTGGCCGCTCCGGAAGGCTCCCATGCCGAAATCACAAGGTACCTGCAGGCAGGGGAGTGACCCGAGTCGGGATGCGGGTTGTGCGGGTTGCGGGTGGAGGATACTGGCAGGGAATGGATATGCCGGTGAATTGAGACGGTCGTCAGTGACCACCAAAGGCATGAGTCATCCTCGTCCAGCTTGAAGGCTTCCCCTCCGGCCTCCTCCCGACTCACCCTTCACGCAGCGCTGTCTCAAGACGGGCTTCGGACCTGGCCAGATCGGCTTCCATCTGAGCCCAGAGCTTCGCCTGCAAGGCTGGCGGCAAGATGGCCAGCCGGGCCATTAACCGGTCGAATCGCTGGGCCGCGACCTCTGGGACCGGCGCCACCGGAACGGCTTCGGCTTCGATGGGACGCAGGGTGATCACGTCTCCCAGGTTCGGGACATGGGAAGGGAGCCCGAGGCGGTCCTTGACCAATGCGGCAAATGCTTCGCTGCTGCGGGGCTCACCGTGAATGACATGGACCCGCAGCTTCGGGTTCTCAAAGTGACTCACCCAGTTCAGCAACAGGGACTGGTCGGCGTGGGCGGAGAAACCGCCGATGGTGAAGACCTTCGCGCGGACCATGATCTTTTCCCCGTAGATCTTGACCGCCCGTTGCCCGTCAACGATGCTGCGACCCAGGGTTCCCGCCGCTTGAAAGCCGACGATGACCAGAGACGCGCCGGGGCGCCACAGGTTGTGTTTCAGATGGTGCTTGATACGACCAGCGGTGCACATGCCACTGCCGGCGATGACGATCGCGGACCCGGTCTTCTGGTTGATCGCAATGGATTCTTCCGTGGTTCGGCTCAAGACCAGCTCGGGAAAGGAAAAGGGATCGATGCCGTTCCTCACCATCTCGGTCGCCGCCTCATCGTATTCATCCCGCCTTCGCCGAAAAACCTCGGTGGCGTCTATCGCCAGCGGACTATCGAGATAGACGGGCATGGAGGGAATCCGGCCATTGCGGAAGCATTCCCCGATCACGTAGAGCAGTTCCTGGGTCCGTTCCACGGCGAAGGCCGGAATGATCACCTTCTCACCGGATCGATAGCTGTGGTGGATGGCTTCGATGAGCTCATCCTCACTCGCTTCGAAGGTTTTGTGGTTGCGATCACCGTAAGTCGACTCGACAAACAGCGAGTCGGCCGTCAAGATAGGCTGTGGATCTTTGAGAATCAGCTGATCTTTGCGTCCCAGATCTCCCGAAAAGACCACCTTGTGAGCTACGGTCTCCGGACCGCACCAGATTTCCAGGATGGACGACCCCAGGATGTGGCCGGCATTGCGGAAGCTCACCCGCAGGTCGTCTTCAATGGGAACCGTTTTGTCTTTCGGAATGATTTCGAGAAGCGGAAAACAGGCCTCGGCATCGGCGACGGTATAGAGAGGCGTTAGGTCGGAACGGCCGCGACGCCGGTTTTTGCGGGACTGGAGTTCGGCTTCGACTTCCTGGATATGACCGGAATCGAGCAGCAGGATTTTGGTGAGCTCGACAGTGGGCCGGGTAGCGTAGATCTTTCCTCGAAACCCGTCTCTTACCAGTTTCGGCAGGCGGCCGCAGTGATCGATGTGAGCGTGAGTCAGAAAGACTGCCGCAATGTCTCCGGGTTCGAATCCCCAGGGTTCGCGATTGAGCTTCTCAATCTCTTTTCCACCCTGAAACAGACCGCAGTCCACCAGGTACTTCTTAGCTCCTTCGATCAGATAACAGGACCCCGTCACGCAACGTGCCGCTCCCAGGCAGGTGATCTTCATAAGACGTCTTTCCTTCTCAGTGACTGATTCTGACTCTCCATTGACAGACAAGGACGAACAAACATACAATTAAAACGCTACAATCAAAAGCCTTTTGGTTCTTTTTCACCGGCATCCGCTGGTTTTATTGGCTTTCATCAGTCACTCGCACAGCAGGAGGAGGCCAGGGATGAAACTGCTTGTCGATGAGCGCGATGTCAAGTTTGTCCTCTACGAGCAGCTGCGTATTGAAGAGCTGTGCAAATATCCGCTCTACAGCAGTTTCTCACAGGACCTCTTCGAGATGGTGCTCCAGGAAGTCGAGAAGCTTGCGGAGAAGGACTTCTACCCGGCCAACCGCGAGGGTGACCGCGACGGCTGCCGATTCGAAGATGACCTGGTGCGGGTGCCGAACGCCTATCATCAACCTTATCAGCGGTATTGCGAAGGAGGATGGCTGGCCATCAGCGACCCTCCCGAAGTCGGTGGCCAGGGCTTTCCGGTGGTCCTGGGCCATTCCTGCATCGAATTCCTGGGCGCCGCCAACTGGTCTTTGCTGATGTTTCCCGGGCTGACTCACGGTGCGGCCCGCCTCCTGCAGGAGTACGGAACCGCGGAACTGCAGGAACGTTACATGCACAAGCTGTTCTCGGGCGAGTGGGCAGGCACCATGTGCATGACGGAACCTCAGGCCGGGAGTGATGTCGGCAGCCTCCTCACCCGCGCGACCCGCCTTGACGACGGCACCTATCGCCTGTCCGGCCAGAAGATTTTCATTTCATCGGGAATGCACGATCTTACCGAAAACATCGTCCACATGGTGCTGGCCCGCATTGATGGGGCACCGAAGGGCGTGCGGGGGATTTCCATCTTCGTGGTGCCCCGCCTGCGCTCCAGTGAGGATGGCAGCCTGGTTGACAACGACGTCATTTGCACCGGACTGGAACGCAAAATGGGCATCCACGGGTCACCAACCTGCACCCTCAATTTCGGTGAAAACGACAACTGCGTCGGCTACCTCCTCGGCCAGGAGAATGCCGGGATGCGAATCATGTTTGCTATGATGAACGAAGCCCGGCTGTTTGTGGGCATGCAGGGCCTGGCCCATGCCAGCACCGCCTATCTGCATGCGCTGCAGTACGCCAAGCAGCGGGTCCAGGGGGCTCCCGTGGAACGGATGAAGGATCCCAATGCGCCCCGCGTACCGATCATGCACCATCCGGACGTCCGCCGCATGCTCATGTTCATGAAAAGCAGCACCGAGGGCATGAGAGCGCTCCTCTATCTTGCCGCCTACTGCCTCGACCGGGTGCGGGTTGCTCCTTCCGCTGAGGAGAGGGAGCGTTTTCAAGGGTATGTGGACCTTTTGATCCCCATCTGCAAAGCAGTGGGGAGCGACCTGGGATTTCGGGTCTGTGAGACCGCCGTCCAGGTCTACGGTGGCTATGGTTATATCGCCGACTGCCCGGTGGAACAGCTGTTGCGGGACTGCAAGATTGCCTCAATCTACGAAGGGACCAACGGCATCCAGGCCCTGGACCTGGTCGGCCGCAAGCTTACGCTCAAACGCGGGCAGCTCTTCAAGAACGCCCTAGCAGCGCTGACCGACATCCTCGAAAAGATTCGCGGCAACTACAACCTGCGCGAGCTGGTGCCGATCTACGAAGAGACGCAGGAGAGCGTCATCCAGGTCACCAAGTTCTTTGCCCTCAAGGGAATGACGGACGAATTTCACGTGCCCCTTCTCTATGCCAAGCCCTATCTGGATCTGTGCGGGGATGCGGCGATGGGCTTTCTGCTGCTGTGGCAGGCGTATCTGGCCGACCGCAGACTCCAGGAAATCTATCGGGACCATCGTGCCCAGGAGCCCAAGGCCCAGCAGGAAATCCTGGACAACAACCGCAGTGCAGCCTTCTATTTTGGCAAGATCGCCTCCGCCCGCTTCTTCATCAACCAGGTTCTGACCCAGTCCCATGGGCGGGCCCGCGCCATCATGAATAACGACAAGTCAGCCCTGGAGCTTCCCGAGCATGGCTTCGCTCTGGGGTAGCTGGAGGGTGATAGGGTGAAAAGTGAAGGGTGAGGGGTGAGGTGGATTCAACCAAGCGCCAACAACCAGGAGCCAAGAGCTGAGAGCCAACAGCCAAGAGCCATACAGGAGTTCGCATGAAGGTCAGGGATGTGGTCGTGGTAGATGGAGTGCGAACGGCGTTCGGGAGGGCCGGGGAGAAGGGTTTCTTCTGGCTGACGCGGGCGGACGACATGGTGGTGAAGGTCATCCGTGAACTGCTGCGCCGCAATCCCGAGGTGAAGCCGGAGATGGTGGAAGAAAATGTCTGGGGTGCCACCACCCAGGAGGGTGACCAGGGGCTGACACTCGGGCGCACCACCGCGCTGCTGGCGGGACTGTCGGAAAGCTGCAGCGGCTTTTCCATTGATCGAATGTGTGCCGGAGGCCTGACGGCGGTGACCACAGCGGCGTCCGAGATTGCCCTGGGTGCCTGCGAGGTTGCCATCGCCGGGGGCGTGGAGCACATGAGTCACCATCCCATCGGGGCCACGGCCGATCCCAACCCCCGCTTTCTGGCGGAACGGATCGCTTCGGAGGATGCACTGTCCATGGGCAGGACGGCCGAGAATCTCCACGACCTGTTTCCGCAGATCACCAAAGAGCTCGCCGATGCCTACGCCATGCAATCGCAGCAGAAGGCAGCCAGGGCCTGGGCGGGTGGGGTGATTCAGAAGATGATCGTTCCCATGACGGTCTATAGCAGGAACGGCTGGGTGGTCGCCGACCGCGACCAGCAGCCGCGCCCTGAAACCACCATGGAAGGTCTGCGGGCCCTCAAAGCCCCCTTTCGCACTCAGGGCCGGGTCACTGCGGGCAACTCCTCGGGGCTGAACGACGGCGCCTGCGGCCTCCTGTTGATGAGTGAGGAGCGGGCGCGCGAACTGGGTTTGGTCCCCAAGATGCGTCTGGTCGGGTACGCTTACGCGGGCGTGAAGCCCGAAATCATGGGTTACGGCCCGGTGCCGGCAACCCGCCGACTGTTTGCCAGGACCGGCCTCACCATGGACGATATGGGTTTGATCGAGATCAATGAAGCCTTCGCCGTCCAGTGCCTGGTGTTCATGCATGAATTCGGGCTGAAGATGCCTGAAGACGAACGCGTGAACCCACTCGGCGGAGCCATCGCCTTCGGCCATCCCCTGGCCGCCTCGGGACCGCGCCTGGTCCTGCATCTTATGCATCTTTTCGCCGCCCAGCCCGAGGTCCGTCACGGCCTGGCTGCCCTCTGCGTGGGACTGGGCCAGGGCGCCGCAGCCATCTGGGAGAACTTGAGTGGCTCTTAGCGGCTGGTTCAGGATTTGCTATGCTCGAGGCACGGGTTTCTGTCAGCACGCAACACTCATTACTCAGCATCCAGGACTGAGATCTCAGGACTCAGCACTGTCCGCAAAAGGGGGATACCATGGCGGAACCGACCACCCTGTTCTACCATCACTTCTACGACTCTCCGGTGGGAAAGATTGCCATTGTGACCATGGACAATGGTCAGGACTACCGGCGCCCGAATACCTTTACCGAGGCGGCCCTGCAGTCGCTCAACGGCGCCCTGGAGGCGATCATCCAGGAGCAGGATGTGCGGGGGCTGATGCTGACCGGCAAACCTTATATCTTTGCGGCGGGTGCTGATCTGACCGAAGTGCCCTTCATCACCACCTTCGAACAGGGATATCGGGTGGGGCGGCTGGGCCACACGGTGATGAAAAGGATTCTAGACTTGCCCTTTCCGACCCTCGCGGCGATCAACGGGGTGGCCCTGGGCGGGGGCCTCGAGATTGCCCTCTACTGCCAATCTCGCACGGTGCATCGAAGCGCTCAGGCCATCGGTTTCCCTGAATGTTTTCTGGGCCTCATTCCCGGCTGGGGCGGCTGTACCCTGGCCACCAAGTTGCTCGGCCCGGAGAAGGCCCTCGAGCTGATCATTTACAACGCCATGAACCAGAACCGAATGATCAGCGGGCCGGCGGCATTTGAGCTGGGCCTTGCGGACCGCCTCTTCGACGGTGCCGAATTCCTCGATGAATCCCTGCAGTTCCTCATCGACCTCATTTCCGGCAAGGCAAGCGTGGCGCGCCCTCCCCTGCCGCGCGAAGGGCTCGAGCTTCTTCTGGAGAAGGCCAGGGCGTTTGTGGACGGCCGGGTGCACGGGGCGGCGCCCGCACCGTACCGGGCCCTGGAACTCATAGCTGGCGCCTGTGAATGGGATGTCGAGCGGGGGTTCGAAGAGGAAAACAAAGCCCTCGGTGACTTGATCAAATCCCGCCAGTGCAAGGCCGCTATCTACTCCTTCGATCTCGTCAACCGCTACGCCAAGAAACTCAATGTGGTGCCGGAAGTGCAACCCGGAGCCATCACCAAGGTCGGCGTTATCGGTGCCGGCCTCATGGCCTCTCAGCTCGCTCACCTCTTCATCCATCGACTGGGCGTGCCGGTCGTAATGAAGGATGTCAGCCAGGAACTGGTGGAAAAGGGCTGTCTTTTCGTCCGCCAGGAACTGCAGAAACTGGTTGAAAAGGGGAGACTCACCGAAGGAAAGGCCCGCTATCTGGCAGGGCTTCTCAAGGGGACCCTGGATTACCGCGATTTTGCCGACTGCGACCTGGTGATCGAGGCGGTTTTCGAACGGATGGAGACCAAGCAGCAGGTCTTTCGCGAAGCAGAACCCTTCCTCCGACCGAACGCCCTGCTGGCCACCAACACCTCGTCGCTCAGTGTGACCGAAATGGCCAGGACCCTCGAACACCCGGAACGGGTGGTGGGACTTCACTTTTTTAATCCCGTCGCCGTCATGCCCCTCATCGAGATTGTTCGGGCTGAACCGACCAGCGATCTGGCCCTGGCGACCGCCTTCGATCTGGCGGCGAAACTCCGCAAGACCGGAATCGCCGTTAAAGACTCCCCTGCCTTTCTGGTGAACCGGCTGCTGGTTCGCATGCTGGTGGACTGCCTCAGCCTGGCCGACGAGGGAGCGAGCTTTCAGCAGGTGGATGAAGCGCTTCAAGCCCTCGGACTGCCCATGGCGCCCTTCGAATTGCTCGACCTGGTGGGGTTGCCCGTGGCCTGCCATGTGACCGAGACTCTGCACCACGCCTTTGGACCCGAGCGGTTTCCCCTCAATGCCAACCTGAAAAGACTGGTGGAGACGAAAAAGACCGCCTTCTATCTCAGGGAAGGCAGACGGAAGCAGCTGGACCCTGAAATAGAGGGCATGTGGGTGAAGACCGCGAAAAGAGAGTTCCACCTCGAGGAGATTCAGGAGCGGGTCCTGAGCAATCTTGCCCGAGAAACGGATCTGATCCTGCATGAAAAGGTGGTGGGCAGTTCCCGGGACGTGGACCTCGCCATGATCATGGGGGCTGGCTGGCCTTTCTTTATGGGAGGCCTCACCATGTACCTGGACCTCGTTGGAATCACCCCAAGGGTTTTGCAGAAGGTCTTCTTCAGTTTTTAGGGACTATCCAATCATGGAATACCCTCGCTCGCCACATAGTGCTTTCGTCGTGCGCTTTGCCGCCTGCGTGGTTTGAAAGGGGTGTGGAGTGAGTTGAACCATGATCAAAGACGTCGGTCTCCTGGCAGAATTTGACAGAGAACAGATTCGGGCTGAAAAGCTAACCTACGCGGAGGCTTTGGCATTTTTCGAAGCCATGTGGCAGGAAGGGATAGCGCTGGGGGTGTTGCCCTTGGAGGATCCTCTCGAGGGTATCGAAGTCGACATTCGCGTCGCCAGGATCCTGAACCATGTTTGAAGAATTGATCGCCAGGATTGCGTCTGGTCTCGATGCCGCCGGCATTACGTACATGATCATCGGGGGCCAGGCAGTCCTTCTCTATGGAACGCCCAGAATGACCCGCGATATCGATGTTACCCTGGGAGTTGCTATCGACAGGCTGGAGGACGTTGTGGCTGTGGTGCGCACGGCTGGCCTGAAGATCCTGGTGGAGGACTACCAGTCGTTCGCTGGGCGCACTTGGGTTTTGCCAACCAAGGATGAGGACTCCGGGATAAGAGTTGACCTCATTTTTTCGGTTACCCCTTACGAAAGGGAAGCGATCACGCGAGCCGTCGCAGTCGTTCTTCGAGGAACGATCGTAAAGTTTGCTTCCCTGGAAGATGTCATCATTCACAAAATATTCGCGGGTAGACCAAGAGACCTCGAAGACGTTCGCTCGATCATTCTGAAAAACCCTATTTTTGACTCGCAGTATATTGCCGACTGGCTGGCAAAGTTCGATCAATCCGTCGAAGGCGGGGCATTCCTGAACCAGTTCGAAGACACCTTAAACCGACAAACGGGTGTTTGAAATACCGCCCCAAGGTTGTCCCCTCACTGGAAGGCACGTTGCATCGTGTGTGAGCTGAAGCAATGAAGATCCTGGCCATTTATGGCAGTCCCAGGCGGGAGGGCAACACCTCGCTGCTGCTGCAGCAGGCGGTGGCGGGGGCACGCCAGGCTGGCGCCGAGGTCGAGGAGGTGGTGCTTCGCGATCTCAGGATGAGTCCCTGTCTCGAGCTCTATGGCTGCAAGAAAGACGGCCGGTGCATCATCCGGGACGACTTTCAGCGGGTCTACGATCAGCTCCTGGCCTGCCAGGCCCTGATGCTGGCTTCACCGATCTTCTTCTATACGGTGAGTGCCCACACCAAAATCCTCATGGACCGGTGCCAGTCGCTCTGGGTGAAAAAATACTGGATCGACCAAGTGCCTTTCGGCCAGGGTGAAATCAAACGGAAAGGGTTATTCATCTCCGCTGGCGCCACCGGTGGGAAAAGACTCTTTGACGGGACGCTGCTCAGCATCCGCTATTTCTTCGATGTACTCGACATGGAACTCTGGCACGCCCTGCTATACCGCCGACTGGATTTTGAAGGGGACGTGCTGCGGCATCCGGAATACTTGGACGAGGCCTTCCAGGCGGGGGAGGCATTAGCTCTTATGCTCGTTTAGCTTAAGAAGTTATCATTTTTGCCTCACGGGGAGATCCCGGAATAAGCCCTTGGCATAAGACTCTGCGTCCTCTGCGTCTCCGCGTGAAAATGAAGCTTTTGAACCTTCACGAGTATAGCTGTTAGCTCTTGGGTTTCGGATTTTGGGAGTTGGGCGTTGCCGAATAGCTCATGGGGTGCGGTTGGCCTCATTCTTCCGTATTTCAGACGCCACGTCCGGAAGGTGTTGGTGGGTTTTCTGGCGCTGGTGGCGGTGGATTTCCTGCAGCTTGTCATTCCGCGTGTCATTAAGGAGGCGGTTGACTCGATCCAGTTCGGAACGGCCACTTCCAACAGCCTCCTGGCGGCTGGCGCGATCATCGTCGTTCTGGCCCTGCTCATCGCCGTCCTGCGGTTTCTCTGGCGCAATATGCTGCTGGGGTTTTCCCGGAGTGTGGAAACGGACCTTCGCAGCCGCATGGTTTCCCACCTCCTGACCCTTGATCGGGCCTTCTTTCAGCGGCGCCCGGCGGGTGAGATCATGGCCCTGGCCACCAACGACCTCTCCTCCGTCCAGCTGGCAACCGGCATGGGCCTGGTAGCCTTTGTGGACGCGGCCTTCATGGGGGTGGCCGCTATTGCCTTCATGGCCTACATCAATCCATGGCTCACGCTCATCGCCATCGCCCCCATGCCCTTCCTGGCCATCATCACCCGTTACCTCTCCGCCCGCCTCCACCGCCGGTTCAAGAAGGTACAGGAACAATTTTCCGATCTGACCGAGTTTGTTCGGTCAACCTTTTCCGGAATACGGCTGATCAAGGCCTACAACCAGGAACAGGGGCAGAGTGCCCGGTTTGAGCAACTGGGACAAACCTATGTTCGCGACAATCTGCGACTGTCGTTCATCTATGGGATGCTGTTCCCCGTTTCCGGGCTGCTTGCCAATGCCAGCCTGCTGCTGGTCCTGGTTTTTGGCGGCCGCATGGCGATCGGCGGAACCCTTACGGCGGGAGATTTCGTTGCTTTTATCAACTACCTCCTGCTCATGACCTGGCCGATGATGGCCGTCGGCTGGGTGGCGGACCTGTTTCAGCGGGGCATGACCTCGCTGGGGAGAATTCAAAGCCTGTTCCACGAGCGCCCCTGTCTGATGGATCAGGTTCCCGCCGAAAGCCCGCCTCGCTTGACCGGTGAGATCCGGCTCCACCACCTTTCCTTCACTTACCCCAATCAGTCGCAGACCGTGCTTCACGACCTTGAGCTGGAGGTCCGGCCGGGTCAGTTCCTGGGGGTTGTGGGGCGGACCGGGTCCGGCAAGACCACCCTCTGCCATCTTCTCACCCGACTCTATCCGGTTGCGGACGGTACCATCTTCTATGACGGCCGGGACGTGAACCGGCTGCCTCTGGCAGCGGTGCGGCAGGCCATTGCCTATGTGCCCCAGGAAGTAGTCCTGTTCTCCGAGACCATCGCCTACAACATCAGCATGGGAAAACCGGAAGCCTCACTGGAGGAAGTTCAGGCGGCGGCTCGGGCGGCGGCGATCCACGACGAAATCATCGCCATGAAAGACGGATACCAGACCCGGATCGGGGAACGGGGAGTCAAGCTCTCCGGCGGTCAGCGGCAACGCCTGGCCATCGCGCGGGCGCTGCTGCTGGAGCGGCCGATCATCATCATCGATGACGGGCTCTCGGCAGTGGACATGGAGACCGAGCACACGATCATCCGCTCTATCGCCGATTACCTCAGGGGGCACACCTGTATCATTGTCTCCCATCGGATCGCTCCTCTTGCCGATGCCCATGAAATCCTGGTGATGGAACGCGGACGGATCGCCGCCCGCGGGAACCACCAGCAGCTGCTTACAGCAAGTCCCTTTTACGCCACCATCTATCGCCAGCAAAGGATGGCTGGGGCGCGATGAGATCATTCCATGCAGCATGATTACGGCTATTTTGAAGACGATCATATTGGCCAGATTGGGGATGTCCGGCTGTGGCGGCGCCTGGTCGGATTCATTCTGCCGCAATGGCGCTGGGCGACCGTCGCGGTGCTCCTGTCATTCCTGGTGACGGCAGCAAGCCTCGCCCTGCCGCGGCTGATCCAGATCGGCATGGACCACTACCTCGTCGATACCACCCTGGCAGTTGACGACCGCCTCGCCGGCTTGACTCAGCTCGGACTGGTTTTCCTGGCGGTGATTGTCATCGGCTTCATTGCCAATTTCTGCCAGGTCATCGTTCTCGAATGGACCGGTCAGAGCATCATGGATGCCGTCCGCCAGCGCCTCTTCCACCATATGGTCAATCTGAATCTGGCTTTCTTCAACACCCAGCCCGTAGGGAGGCTGGTCACGCGGCTGACCAACGATATCCAGAACATGTATGAAATGTTCACTTCCGTCATTATCACCCTCTTCAACGACGGCATCCGTCTCCTGGGGATCCTCGGCATCCTCCTATGGATGAACTGGCGCCTGGCCCTGCTGCTCTGCCTCACCTTCCCGGTCATGCTCCTCATGACCACCTGGTTTGGGCGCCTGAGCCGGGATGCCTTCCGGCAGATGCGTACCCACCTCGCGGCCATCAATGCCTTTCTCCAGGAAACGGTATCCGGCATTTCGGTGATCCAGCTGTTCCTCAGGGAAAGGGATACCCACGACCGGTTCTCCCGCCGGAATGACCGCTACTACCGGTCGTCTTTACATCAGATCTGGATTTTCGGGATTTTTATGCCGCTCATCGAGGTGCTGAGCTCCGTTGCCCTTGCCCTGATCATCTGGTACGGGGGCCGGGAAATCCTGCAGGAACACATGACCATCGGTATTCTGACAGCCTTCATCGCCTATATGCGGCTCTTCTTTCAGCCGGTGCGGGAACTCTCTCAGAAGTACTCCGTGGTCCAGTCCGCCATGGCCTCGGCGGAAAGGATCTTTCACCTGCTGGAAGTGCGGGACACCATGCCGAGTCCGGACCAGCCGGTGGTGCTGGAAGCTGTTCAGGGCGAGATTGCCTTCAGTCGCGTCGATTTCGCCTATGAGCCGGACCGGCTGGTTATAAAAGATCTGACGATGACGATCCATGCCGGTGAAACCCTGGCGATTGTGGGTGCGACCGGTTCCGGAAAAACCACCCTCATCAATCTCCTGGAACGCTTCTACGACCCCACCCGCGGGACCGTCACCCTTGATGGGGTGGATCTGCGCCGGTTTGACCCTCACTGGCTGCGGGAGCAGATCGGGCTCGTGATGCAGGATGTTTTTATTGTCCCCGCGACCATCAGGGAAAACATTCTGCTGGGACAAGCGGCATCGGACGAGGTCTTGGAGAGGGCGGTGACCCTGGCGCAACTCTCCGGGGTGGTGCGACGGCTCCCACAGGGACTCGAGACGCGTATCGGCGAGGGCGGCATAGATCTTTCGTCAGGCCAGAAGCAGCTCCTCGCCCTGGCCCGGGTCTTTGTCCGGGACCCTCGCCTGCTGGTGTTGGACGAAGCAACCGCCAATGTCGATTCGGAAACCGAGATGCTGCTGGAACAAGCCATTCAAGCGGCGCTGACGAGTCGCACCAGCATCGTGATTGCTCATCGCCTGTCCACCATCCGCAGGGCCAACCGGGTTCTGGTCATGGATCACGGACGCATTGTCGAGCAGGGAACTCATGACGCCCTGATGCAGCAGGCAGGGCTGTATTACCACTTGCAGACGCTTCAGAATGGAACTGTCGAACTCCCGAGCACGTTCTCAACGGCCGGCAGATGGTCCGGTCGCGAATAGCGGAGCAGGGGGCACGGGCCTGCCCTGCGGAACATCTGCCCTTCCTTACCCAAACAGCGCCAGCAGGGCCACAATCAGGGGGGCAATGGCGAGCGCCGGCAAAAAACTGGCCAGGCGCACATCTTTCAAATCCAGCAGTCTGAAGCTGATGCCCACAATGATCAGGCCTCCGGTGGCCGTCATTTCTACAATCATCGGTTCGGTCAGCACCCTTGCGAGGGTGCTGGCGAAGAGGGTGATGCCGCCCTGGTAGAGGAGGATGCTCACGGCCGACAGGGCCACTCCCCAGCCCAGGCTGGCGGCGAAGGCGACCGCAGCGAACCCGTCGAGTGCGGATTTGACGGCCAGGAGACGGTAGTCACCGGTCATCCCGTCCTGAATCGAGCCGAGAATGGCCATGGGGCCGATACAAAATACGAGACTGGCGGTCACGAAGCCCTCTCCGAAGAGTGGATTCTGATCTTTGGCCAGTGCGGTTTGAAGAAAGGTCCCCAACCGTTCAAGTCCGTCGTGCAGGCTCAGCATCTCTCCCAGGATCCCGCCCAGCAGGACAGCCCCCAGGACAATCATCACGTTCTTCGTGCCGAGGGCCATCTGCAGCCCCACCAGCAGAGTGAGCAGTCCCAGGCCATTGAGTACGGTCTGGCGAACCCTTTCGGGCAGCCGCGATCCCACCGCTACTCCCACCAGGCTGCCCACTACAATACTGCCAACATTGATGATCGTTCCCACCATGAGTTTGCTTCCTGTGGAGACCGGGACCGATTGCCCGGCTGGTCGCCACTACTGACGCTCCGGCTCCCTTGTATTCTCAATGCAGTTGATGAAAGCGATTCCATCCCTCGTACCCCCCGGACAGGAAACCCGGCAGTTGGCCGGGGGGCTGCCGCCGGCCTGATCGCCGAACCGCAGGTAACATAGTTGACCGCGCCGCGCCTGCAAAGCAGAAAGATGAAGGCGGCCAGCAGCGGGCCCGCCGGTGCGAGTTGATTCCTCCAGGGGGCGATGTTATATTGCACCCACTCGCAGTACTCCGGAAGTGTGGCCCAAGTGCGTTTTTTTAATGGTGAAGACAATCGCTAGAGGGAGGATGGAAATGGCCATTTTTAAGTGTAATAAATGCGGCAATACCATTGATGTGGTGACACCACCCGAAAAGTGCCCCTCGTGCAATCAGAAATGTGAGTTCCTCGACGTCTCCTGCTACATTCCCGAATGCGGGGGTCCCGGCTCGGGCAACATCAACCCGCAGGTTTTCCAGGAAAGCTACAAGTCGGATAAGAAATAAGCAGCGCGATTTGGCGTTGAAGCTCAGCAGCTTGCCGGGTCAGGCTTTTCGGTTGGTGAAGGCTCCGGGCGAGCGGCAGCTTGTTGCAGTCTCCCGAGTATGTGATCCAGTACCCCGTTGATGAACGACCCCGAGTCCTCACTCCCAAATCGCTTGCCGATGTCAATGGCTTCATTAATGGAGACCTTGGGCGGAACCTCGGGACAGTAGAGCATTTCGAAGAGTGCTATGCGCAGGATGTTGCGGTCAACAATCGACATCCGCCCGAGTTGCCAGTGTTCCGAGGCAGCCGTGAGCATCCGGTCGAGCTCCTGCCGGTGCAGATAAACCCCACGCACCAGACGCTCGGCAAAGGGACGGCAGAGCACCAAAGCGTCGGATGCTCTGCCGTCGTTCGTGGTCATGGCTTCGAAATGAGAGGGAATGGCCTCATCGGGTGAAAACTCGGTCAGTTCCATTCCATAAAGGATCTGAAGCGCCACTTCGCGAGAACGCCTGCGCTGGCCCATGGCTGCTGTCTCGAATTCTCAGGGGAGCTGTCTGATAAGGTTTGCCATCTCGATGGCGGCCATGGCGGCATCCCATCCCTTGTTCCCCGCTTTGGAACCGGCCCGTTCGATCGCCTGCTCGATGCTGTCGGTGGTGAGCACCCCAAAAGCAATGGGAATGCCTGTTTCCAGGCTCACATTGGCTATGCCCTTGGACACCTCACTGGCCACGTAGTCAAAATGCGGCGTCGCTCCCCGGATGACCGCTCCCAGGCAGATCACCGCATCGTAGCGCCCGGAACCAGCCACTTTCCTGGCTATCAGGGGAACCTCGAAGGCTCCCGGCACTTTATAGACATCGAAGTTGTCTTCGCTGGCTCCGTTGCGCCGGAGTGCATCGAGAGCGCCACCCAGAAGCCGATCGCAGATAAAGTCGTTAAAGCGGCTGACAATGATCCCAAAGCGAAGATCCTGCGCCAGCAGTTTGCCTTCGTAAACCTTCATGGACTCCCCCTGGACTAGTACTGGAAGTTGGCACCCAGTCATTCAGCCGGCGCCCGCCATCCGCCACCCGTGTTCCGCCACCCGTGTTCCGCCACCCATGTTCCGTCATCCGTTATCCGTCATCCGTTATCCGTTCCTTAGACACAGCTCAGCAGGTGCCCCATCTTGGTACACTTGGCGGTCAGGTAGTCAATGTTGCACACATTGGGCGGAATCTCGAGCGGTACGCGTTCGACAATGGTGATTCCATAGCCTTGCAGTCCCACGATCTTGGTCGGGTTATTGGTCATAAGGCGCATTTTCCGCACTCCCAGATCCACCAGCATCTGGGCACCGATACCGTAATCGCGAAGGTCTTCCTGCAGTCCCAGCGCCAGATTCGCTTCCACCGTATCCAACCCCTGCTCTTGCAGACCGTAGGCCTTGATCTTGTTCAGCAGTCCGATGCCCCGCCCTTCATGGTTGCGCATATAGAGGATAATCCCCTTTTCTTCCCGGCCGATCCGCAGCATCGCCGCGCGCAGCTGTCCCCCGCAATCGCACCGGAGCGATCCAAAGACATCGCCGGTCAGACATTCCGAATGGACCCTCACCAACACTTCCTCCTCCGGCCTAATTTCGCCCTTCACCAGGGCCAGGTGCGTATAGTCGTCGATATCGTTGGTGTAGGCAATTACCTGAAATTCACCGCCGGCAGCGGTCGGTAGCCTGGCGGTGGCGCCGCGATGGACGAAGATCTCATTCTGCATCCGGTACTGAATGACGTCCGCAATGGTGACGATCTTGAGTCCGTGTTCGTCCGCAAACTTCTCGAGGTCCGGCATGCGAGCCATAGTACCGTCATCTTTCATGATTTCACAGATGACGCCAGCCTGTGTCAATCCTGAAAGGCGGGCAAGATCCACGGAGCCTTCCGTCTGCCCCGTTCGGACCAGGACCCCGCCCTTTTTGGCACGGATGGGGAAAACATGCCCCGGACTCACCAGATCCTCCGGCCTGGCATTTTCGGCAATGGCGGTGAGGATCGTTCGGGCCCGGTCAGCGGCACTGATCCCGGTGGTAACCCCGAGGCGGGCCTCGATGGAGACCGTGAACGCGGTTTCAAACTTGGAACGGTTCTGTGAAACCATCATGGGCAGCCGCAAGCGTTCAACCCATTCCTGAGTCATAGAGAGGCAGATGAGGCCCCGGCCGAACCTTGCCATGAAGTTGATGGCATCGGGCGTCACCTTTTCGGCGGCCATGCACAGGTCGCCTTCATTCTCGCGATCTTCATCATCCACCAAGATGACCATCTTGCCCTGGCGAATGTCGTCCAAAGCTTCGGGAATGGTTGCCAACGACATGTGCTCGTACTCCTTCGTCGAAATCAATCCATAATCAACACGGCAACTTCTTATGATTCCACGGCGCTGCCATGGTTCGTATAACATGAACCGAGGGCAACCTCAAGGAGTGCCATGGGTTTGACACGTCACCGCTTCCAGGTGGCTTCTCGAGGGACATGGGACCCGGGCAGCGAGATCGGTCTTGCCGCATCAAGGGCGGGTGATGACCGTTCATGGGCGGTGAGAAGGCGAAAACACGCTAGAGGAAGCCATGTTTTTGCAGGAACACCGTGTCGATCCCGCCGGATGGCGGCGAATCGCCGGTGCGGTTCAAAAAGCCCCGCAGCATCTTTTCCACGTATTTACCAAGCAGGTCCGTTTCAATATTCACGGCCTCGCCGAGTTTGACTTCTCCCAGGGTGGTCTCGGCCAGGGTGTGGGGTACGATATTGACGTCAAATGAGCCCTGGCCACAGCCGTTGACCGTGAGGCTGATGCCGTTGACAGCAATGGAACCCTTTTCGATGATGTAGCGATCCAGTTCCGACGGCACCTCGAAGTGAAGCCGCCACGACCGGCCTTCCTGACGGCGGCTGCGAAGCGTTCCCAGGCCGTCCACGTGGCCCGTCACCAGGTGGCCGCCGAGCCGGTCTCCCAACTGCAATGCCCGTTCCAGATTGCAACGGCTGCCGGGAGGCTTGTGACCGAGGGTGGTGCGGCTCAGGGTTTCCAGGGAAACGTCCACCGTGAACAGGTTGCCTTGAAAAGAAACCACGGTCAGACAGGCGCCGTCGACCGCGATGCTTTCCCCCAGGGTCAATCCCCGCATATCGTAGTGCGCCTGAATGACCAGGCGGGCATCCGGCCCGTGGCGGTCGGTCCTGAGCAGCGTGCCCTGGCCCTGTATCAATCCCGTAAACATGATGGCTTCATCCTAATAGATGGCTTCGCGCAATCTGCCGGAGATCATGATGTCATTCCCCACTGACCTGGCTTTCAGATCGTATACCGGGAGCGCCTCGGCGATGCTGCTGCGAGGCCGACCCCGGACCATGGGAACAGCGTCGGGATCTCCCAGGATCTTGGGAGCATAGAAAAGATAGAACGCATCAGCCAGCCGCTCTTCCAGAAAGTCACCCAAAACCCCCCCGCCGCCTTCCACGAGCAGGCTGGTAAGGTGCCGCCTGCCACACTCCTTGAGGAGCAGGGCAAGGTCGATACGCCCCTCGTCGGCTGGCAGTCGAAGCACCTCGACACCGGCATCGCTCAATATCTTTTCCTTTTCCCGAGGGGCGGCCTGGCTGCAGGTCACCCAGACCGGCACTTTTCGGGCGGTCAGGGCGAGCTGGCTGGTCGGACTCAGCCGAAGCATGCTGTCCAGCACGACGCGGACCGGCTGGCGGCAAGGGCGCCGCAGACGCGCAGTGAGTTGGGGGTCATCAGCCAGCGCCGTTTGAATTCCTATCAGAACCGCATCCGAGCCGGCCCGCAGGCGATGGACAAACCGCCTGGAACGCTCATTGCTGATCCAACGGGAGTCGCCGGAACGGGCAGCGATGCGCCCGTCGAGGGTGGAGGCAGCCTTCAGCGTCACCAGCGGCAGGCCGGTGGTACTATGTTTGATAAAAGCCTGGTTGAGCAGGCGACAGTCCCGTTCCAGGATCCCCATCTCGACGATGATTCCCCGGCTGCGGAGGTAATCCGCCCCTCCTCCCTGAACGTGCGGGTTGGGATCAGCCATACCGATCACCACCCGGGAGACGCCGCTGGTGACCACGACCTGCGTGCAGGGTGGGGTTCGCCCGTGATGGTTGCACGGTTCGAGGGTAACATAAAGGACCCCCCCAGCCGCTCCGGCACCTGCCTCCCGCAGGGCGTTCACCTCGGCATGCGGTCCTCCAACCCTTTCGTGGTAGCCTCTTCCCACGATGACGCCCTGCTGGACCACCACCGCGCCCACCATGGGATTGGGACTGGTCCACCCACGGCCCTTTCCTGCCAGCCGGAGGGCTTCTCTCATGAAAGTGTCGTCGCTTGGCTCTCGGTTCATGATTACCGGCTCTCAGCCGTTGGCGCTCCGCTCCCGGCTGTCAGATTTTCGCTCCTGCTCTCTCATGGCTCGTATCCGGGGCCACGGCGCTGCCCCTGCGAGCCACACCACCACCCAAAGCCAATGGCGATGCGCTAACCGGGCAGGGGAAAGTCGGCACAGAACGCGGCGACCTCAGCGCTCAGCGCCTTCAAGGCCGCTTCATCGCCTCCCGCCTGCAACCCGCGGTGGATGAAACGAGCTACCGTGACCATGCCATCCGGGTTTATGCCGCGGGTCGTCATAGCCTGGGTGCCGAGGCGGATACCACTGGTGATGCCGGGTTTCTGAGGGTCGTAGGGGATGGTGTTCTTGTTGACGGTGATGCCTCCCCGATCCAGGGTCCTTTCGGCAACCTTGCCCGTCAATCCCTGGGGGGTAAGGTCCACCAGCATGAGGTGGTTGTCGGTTCCCCCTGAGACCAGCCGATATCCCAACCGGATCAATTCGGCCGCAAGGCGCTGACTGTTGTCGATGGTTCGCTTCTGATATTCGCGAAATGCCGGCTGAAGAGCCTCCTGGAAGGCAACCGCCTTGGCGGCAATGACGTGCATGAGCGGCCCTCCCTGGATGCCCGGGAAAACCTGACTGTCGAGCAGCTTTGCATATCTGGCGTGAGAGAGGATGAGCCCGCCGCGAGGGCCACGGAGGGTCTTGTGGGTGGTGGAGGTGACAAAGTCTGCATGAGGGAGGGGGTTGGGATGCAATCCTGCCGCCACTTCCCCGGCAATGTGGGCCATGTCGACGGTCAGGTAGGCGCCGACTTCCCGGGCAATCTGGTGGAACCGCTCGAAATCGATGACCCGCGGATAGGCACTGGCGCCGGCAATGATCATTTGAGGACGATGGTCCCGAGCCAACTGCGCCACCTGGTCGTAGTCGATGGTTTCGGTATCCCGCTTCACACCGTAGGCAACCACCTTGAAAAAGCGGCCGGAGAAGCTTGCCGGGCTGCCATGGGTCAAATGCCCGCCATGGCTCAGGTTCATTCCCAGAATGGTGTCTCCCGGCTGAAGCACGGCAAAGTACACAGCCATATTGGCCTGCGAACCGGAATGAGGCTGGACATTGGCATATTCGGCGCGGAACAGCCTGCAGGCCCTTTCCTGAGCCAGTCGTTCCGCGATGTCCACAAATTCGCAGCCACCATAGTACCTTCTGCCCGGGTAGCCCTCAGCGTACTTATTGGTCAGAATCGAACCCTGAGCCTCAAGCACCGCCCTGCTCACGAAGTTCTCGGAGGCTATGAGTTCGAGCTTTTCCCGCTGACGTTGCTCCTCATCCTGGATTACCCGGGCAATCTCCGGATCGACGATTTCCAGTTGCGACATGCCTTTCCCTTTCGGCAGCCTCCTGGGAGGTTCCTGCCGGAACGGCCACCGGCGCCAACTCCCAGGAGTTCCAAGAAGCCGCGTCGCCGATTCATGAACCGGACTGCGCGGCAGATCCCTTTTGCGTCAGCCGTTCGATCAGCTCCAGCCGCCGTTGATGGCGGCCCCCGTCAAAGCTTTCATTCAGCCATACGGTCACGATCTCCAGCGCCAGATCGCGGCCGATCATGCGGCCGCCAAGACAGAGCACGTTGCTGTCGTTGTGGCGACGGCTCATTTTGGCGGCGTAGGCTTCGCAGACGGCTACCGCCCGGACTCCGGAAACGCGATTGGCCACCATGCACATGCCCAGACTGCTCCCACAGACCAGGATGCCGCGGTCTGCCTTCCCTTCCGCCACGGCCCACGCCACCTGGGCTCCATAGTACGGGTAATCGACCGATTCCGGCCCGTGCGTGCCGATGTCTTCCACGTCATGATGGAGAGCCTGCAGATGCGGAATGAGGGCCTCTTTCAGTTCCCAGCCGGCGTGATCACATCCTATCATGATCTTCATGATCATCCCCCAATTACGTTCACACTGCTCCGTTCCACTTTCTGAAAAGCAGAGAACCATTCGTTCCGCCGAATCCGAAGGAATTGGACAGGGCGATCCGGATGGCGGCCGGACGGGCCTGGTTGGGCACATAATCGAGGTCGCAGTCCGGATCGGGATGCTCGTAGTTGATGGTAGGAGGCATGATCTGCCGATCAATGGCAAGCACCGCGAAGGCGCCCTCCACCCCGCCGGCAGCACCCAGCAAATGGCCCGTCATGGACTTGGTGGAACTGATTCCCATCTTCCAGGCGTGATCGCCAAAGATGGCCTTGATGGCCTGGGTTTCATACTTGTCGTTGAGATCGGTGGAGGTTCCATGCGCATTGATGTAATCCACCGCGGTCGGCGGAAGGTTGGCATCTTCGAGAGCATTGGCCATGCACCGGGCCGCCCCTTCACCATCCGGCGCCGGCGCCGCCATGTGAAAGGCATCGCCCGAGGCGCCGAAACCGATCACCTCGGCATAGATCCGGGCCCCGCGGTCAAGCGCCACGTTCAGTTCTTCGAGCACCAGAACGGCACTGCCTTCACCTATCACAAAGCCATCCCGCTCGCGGTCAAACGGTCGAGAAGCCCGTTCCGGCTCATCATTCCGAGTAGAAAGGGCGCGCATGGCGTTGAAGCCGGCCACTGCCAGGGCGCTGATCGTTGCTTCCACGCCCCCGCAGCACATGACGTCGGTGGTACCCTCCCGAATCATATGATAGGCCTGGCCAATGGCATGGGTTCCGGCCGCACAGGCGGTCTGCACAGAGAGATTCGGGCCTTTCAGACCATGATAGATGGAAATCAGGCCCGGCGCCATATTGCTGATAATCATAGGAATGAAGAAGGGGCTGATCTTCTTGGGTCCAAAGTCCAGGAGCATCTTGTGATACTCCTCGATCGTGGCTATGCCTCCCAGCCCGCATCCCATAATGGCTCCGGCACGGTTGGAAAGCGTTGGCGTCAGCTTCAGGCGACTGTCCTCCAGCGCCAGCCGAGCTGCCGCAAGGGCGAACTGGAGGAATGGATCCATCTTTCTCAATTCCTTTTTAGCGATGAACTCCTCGGGATGAAAACCTTTCACCTCCCCGGCAATGCGCGTCGCAAAATTCCTCGAATCGAACCGGGTAATGGGACCGATGCCAGACCTCCCCGCCATGAGGCACTGCCAGTTTTCTTCAATGCCCACTCCCAACGGGGAGACGATCCCGATCCCCGTGACAACGGCGCGACGCCGCTTGCTCAATTCCATATATTATCTCCAGTCTGGTAGTTGGCTCACCTCATCCCATGAACATGCCGCCGTTTACGTGAATGATCTGGCCGGTGATGTAGCCGGCGGCGTCACTGGCCAGGAACTTCACGGCTGCGGCAACATCCTCGGGCGTACCGTAGCGTCCAGCCGGGATCTGGGTCAGCAGTTCGACTCTAACCTTTTCGGGCAACCGAAGGGTCATGTCGGTTTCGATAAATCCCGGCGCTACCGCGTTCACGGTGATGTTGCGCGAAACCAGCTCTCGTGCCAGGGAGCGAGTCAGACCCAGCAACCCGGCTTTGGCGGCGGAATAATTGCACTGGCCCGGATTGCCGATCACCCCGACCACCGACGTTACATTGATGATGCGCCCGTGTTTCTGCCGCATCATCGTTCTGACAACCGCCTGCGAACAGAGGAAGGCCCCTTTCAGGTTGGTGTCGATAACGGCGTCCCATTCCCCGGCTTTCATGAGAGCAAGCAAGTTGTCGCGGTTTATGCCGGCATTGTTGACCAGCACGTCCACCCGGTTGCGCAGCCCGATGATCTCCTTGAAGGCTTCTTTGACGGCCTCCGGGTTGGCCACGTCGAAGCGGCAGAGGTGAGCCGTCGCGCCTTTGGCAGCAACCGCCGCCGCGGTTTCCGCGGCTGCCTCGGAGCTCGAACTGAAGTTAATCACCACCGTATCCCCCGGTTCCGCAAGGGTTACAGCTATGCCACGTCCAATCCCGCGACTGGCTCCGGTGACAACTATGACTCGTTCCAGCGGCATGTTCCGCCTCCCTTATTCAGTTTTGGCTCCTGGCTGTAGGCCCTTAGCGCTTGGCGCCAAGAGTTAACCGCTGTCGCCGCGTTCCTGTTTGATGCGCCTGACAAATGCGGGAATGAATTCAAACAAGTCGGCAACCACCCCGTAGGTGGCGACATCGAAAATCGGTGCCATGGGATCCTTGTTCACCGCGACAATCACGTTCGAGCTCTGCATTCCCACCAGGTGCTGAATCGCCCCGGCAATCCCGACCGCCATGTAGAGGGCGGGGGAGACGGTGCGACCGGTTTGGCCAACCTGATGCGATGGCGCGATCCAACCCTCCTCGACGGCGCCGCGCGAGGCCCCGACGGCGGCCCTGAGGAGTTGCGCCAGTTCCTCGATGAGGACGAAATTTTCCTGCTTTTGAAGCCCTCGCCCTCCTGAGACAATGGCGTCGGCTTCCGTCAGCTTGGCGGTCTGATCCTTTTCGGGGAGCACCTCCAAGACCTCGATGCGGCTCGCCAGGCAAGCATCGGGAACGGTGACCGGAACCACCTCCCCCTGGTGATCGGGGCGCCCGAGCGGCTTCATCACCTTGGGTCGCACCGTGGCCATCTGGGGACGCTGGTTGGGGCAAATGATGGTGGCCATGACGTTTCCGCCAAACGCCGGGCGGGTTTGGAGCAGGAGGCCCTCTTCGTTGACATCGAGTTCCGTACAGTCGGCGGTGAGACCCGTCCCGAGGGAAGCCGCGACGCGGGGAATGAACGACCGGCCGATGGCGGTGGCACCAGCCAGCAGGATTTCCGGCCGTTTCTCGCGGATCAGTTCCACCACAACTTTGGCGTAGGCATCATCACGGAAATGAGCCAGTTCCGGGTGGTCTACCACATAGACCGTATCCGCCCCGTGGGCAATGAGCTCCTTGATGGCATCCTCATTGAGCTGGTACCCGAGCAGCATCGCCGCCAGCGAAACTCCAAGCTTGTCCGCCAGGCGTCGGCCGGTGCTCAGAAGCTCGTGGCTGACCTTGTGGACCACACCTTCGCGCCATTCAGCGAACACCCAGAGGCCCCGGTAGGTCGCCAGATCTGCTGCCGGTCCCGTTCCGACTTCGGGAAGGGTGAGTGCCCTGAATTCACAGGTATCCACGCACATTCCGCACAGGGTGCAATCATCCGAGATCTCGATGGTCGTTTCACCGACGGCAATGGCGGCAAAGGGGCAAACATCGACACAAATGCCGCATAGCGTGCACTTCTTGCGATCGATCAGAACCTTCATAGTCCGGGCACCTTGGCTTCCTTGAGATAGCGATAGAGCTGCTCAGCCTGTTCCTCGACCGTACCTTGCAGGAGGATACGATCAGTGCGGCGCGGCGGACTGAAGACCCTTACGACCTGGGTGAAAGACCCCGCAAGGCCGACCATCGTCGGTTCCAGCCCCAGGTCGGCAATTCCCCACACCGGGATCTCGGTCTTTTTGGCCCGCATCTTGTGGCGCAGCGAAGGCAGACGCGGCTCGCCCAGCTCCTTGATCACGGTAACCAGCGCTGGCAGCGGAAGCTTCCAGACCTCGACCCCTTCATCGGTCTGGCGCATGACTTTCAGGTGACGTTCGTCAAGGAGTTCGATCTTCTTGACAAAGGTGGCATAGGGCAGATCGAGGAGCGTTGCGACTTCCGGACCCACCTGGGCGGTATCCCCGTCAATGGCCTGTTTGCCGCACAGGACCAAGTCCACCTCACCCAGTTTGCGAATAGCGCCGGCAAGGGTCGTGGCGGTCGCCCAGGTATCGGACCCGGCGAAGGCCCGATCGCTCAGCAGCACCGCCTCATCCACGCCCCGCGAAAGAGCCTCCCGGAGCGCTTCATCGGCCTGGGGCGGTCCCATGGTGAGCACCGTGATGCGGGCGCCGACGGTGTCCTTGAGCTTGAGGGCGGCTTCCACGGCAAACAGATCGAAGGGATTGACGATGGATTCCACTCCCTGTCGCACCAGGGTATGAGTCTCCGGGTCAATTCGCACGTTTTTGGCGTCTGGTACCTGCTTGATACAGACTGCAATGTGCATGAAGCCTTTCCTGTTAGAAAAAGGTTTCCTTCTTTCGGCCGTATTCCTTATTCAGTTCCTGGCCGATGATATTGCGCTGGATCTCGTTGGTGCCTTCGTAGATTTGAAGGATCTTGGCATCGCGCATCATCTTTTCCACCGGATAATCCTGCATGTACCCGTACCCGCCGAGGACCTGCACCGCTTCGATGGTCACCTCCATGGCAACATCGGCGGGAAACACCTTCGCCATCGCCGCGTACTTGCTGACATCCGGCGGCTCGCTGTCCATGTAGCGGGCAATGGCATAGACCAGGGCGCGGGCGGCTTCGGTCTTGATCGCCATGTTGGCCAGCTTGTGCTGCACGGCCTGGAAGTTGATGATAGGTTTGCCGAACTGCTCACGGGTGCGCGCATATTCGATGGCAAGCTCCATGGCACCCTGCGCCAGGCCAACTCCCAGCGCACCGATGCCGGGACGGGACTTGTCGAAAGTCTTCATGGCAATGATGAAGCCCATGCCTTCGCGGGAAATCAGGCGGTCGGCAGGAATCCGGCAGTCCTGAAAGAGCAGCTCGCGGGTGGCCGAAGCGCGGATCCCCAGCTTCTTTTCTTTCTTGCCGAAAGCAAAGCCCGGATCGCCCTTTTCCACGACGAAGAAACTGGCTCCCCGCGGACCTTTGGCCCGGTCGGTGAGAGCCAGCACGGTGTAGATCTCAGCTTCACCGCCATTGGTTATCCACTGCTTGGTTCCGTTCAAGAGGTAGTGGTCGCCGTTTCGCACCGCGGTGGTCTTCACCCCGGAGACATCGCTGCCCGCTCCCGGTTCGGTCAAGGCGAAGGCCGCCAGTCGTTTACCGCTGGCAATATCGGGAAGGTACCGCTGCTTCTGGTCTTCGCTGCCAAACAGGAGAAGGGGATAGGCCCCCAGGCCGCTGGCCGCAAACGAGGTGGCAACACCGACGCAGGCCCGCGCCAGCTGTTCGACGGCCAGACAGTTCTCGAGAATGCCCCCGCCCATCCCCCCGTAGGCTTCCGGAATATAGAGCCCATACAGGTCGGACTGAGCCAGCACCTTCAGGATCTCCCAGGGGAATTCGTCGTTTTGGTCCAGCTCCGCGCGTACCGGGCGAATTTTTTCCCTGGCGATCTGTTCGGCCAGCTCTTGGATCATCTTCTGTTCTTCGGTCAAGAAATAGTCCACCGCTGTGTTCTCCTCATATGCCGATCTCAGTACTCCACGACAATCATCATCCGGAGCAGCCATCCCTATCGGGGGAGCAACCCGGCCGTGGTTCGTTTCACACCGCCAACGCTAGTTCCCATCTCCCACCGGCGGTTTGGGGGCAAACCCCCACTTGCTGCGGAACTGCTCCAGCATGAGCGTCGTATGCTGATGTTTCAAGGCAGCTAGCACCTCTGCCTGTTCCAGTTCGGCGGCAAGGCGTTCATAGATTCGCTCGTCCACCAGCCTGGCAGCGAGCAGGATGGCGTTGCTCACAGCCTCTGCGTGCGAGCGGCCGTGGGCCGCCACCACCGGTTTTCGCACCCCCAGCAAAGGGGCGCCGCCAACCGTGCGATAGTCGTGACAAGCCTGGAAGCGCCGGAGGATCTCGCCCCATTGCACCCCATGACCGCAGGGCTCACCATCGTCCGGGGCTGTCGCAAGGCATGGCAGAAGCGTATCCATCAGCCCCTCATACATCTTCAAAAGAATGTTCCCCACGAAGCCATCGCAGACCACCGCATCGGTGCGGCCCACAAAGAGCTCCTGCGGCTCCACGTTACCGATGAAATTCAAGGGGGAGCGTTCCAAAAGCGTGAAAGCCCGCTGAATGACCCGCTTGCCCTTCTCGGGTTCCTGACCGATATTGAGCAGCCCAACGCGTGGATGGTCCAGGCCTTGCGTGACCTTGAGATAGGTGTTGGCGAGTGCTGCCGACTGGGTCAAATGAACGGTGTTTGCCTCGGCCTGGGCCCCGGCATCAATGAGGAGCACTCTGCCCCCGGGGGTTGGCAGCGGCACTGCCAGCGCCGGGCGCCGGAGACCGGGTATGAGCCCTACCAGGTGTTTGGCGGTAGCAACGAGGGCGGCACTGTTCCCGGCACTGACGGCCGCATCCGCCTCACCGTCGGCCAGCAGCCGCATGGCCACGCTCAACGACGCCCCCCGCTTTTTGCGCAGGGCCACCGGGCCGGCTTCGCCCATCTCAATCACTTCGGAAGCATGGATGATTCGAATCGCCGAAGCTTCTGCGCTATCCCCCAGAAACTCGCGCAACCGCTTCTCCTGCCCGATCAAAAGCAGTTCGGCCGAAGTCTGCGGTGCTGCCTGGAGAGCCCCCAGAACGGGAGCCTCGGGAGCATGATCCCCCCCCATGGCATCCACCGCAATCCTCATAGTCAAAGAACCTCTGCCGCTGGAGCAAAACGCTTATTCTTCTTCAAGCTCCAAAACCAGCCGGTCGCGGTAATGTCCGCAAGCCGGACAGATCCGGTGGGGAAGGCGTTGTTCGTTACACTTCGGGCAAGGCGCCAACGACGGCGTCGCAAGCCCTCGATGAGCGTTCCGCTTGTCCCGTCGAGCCTTGGAGGTCTTTCTTTTTGGTACTCCCATCTATGATTCTCCTTCACAAGCAAAGACGCTAGGCGTCTTCCGGGGGGCCGGACAGGTGTGCCTTGACCGCTTCCAGAGCGGCAAAGGGTGACTTGCCGGTCTTCCTTGCACAATCGCAGGACTCTTCATTGAGATTGGTTCCACAATGCGGGCACAACCCGCGGCAGCTATCCGAGCAGAGGATTTTTACCGGCAAAGCAAGAAAAATCTGTTCGATGACCAGGGAATCAAGGTCGATGACCACCCCGTCAAAAAACTCGTAATCCAGATCCTTCGCGTCCAGCTCCATTTCCTCTGAGGGTTCCAGCTCCTCTTCTGCGACCAGGAATACGTCAACTTTCTCGTCCAGCGGCCAGGGCACCGATTGCAGACAACGATGGCAGTTCACCTGCAGGGTTCCCTTGATGGACCCCGAAACATGAATGTGATCCGTCCGTTTCTGGATCTCGAGATCCACATTGAGCGGACGCAGCAGCTTGAACTCGAAGGGGTCATCCTCGGGCAGGTACTGCCGGAGCTGAGCATCCGCCCAGTGAAAATGCAGGAACCGTCCTGCCTCCGGTATTTCATCCACCCGTACCCGCATGACACCCCTTTCTCATTTTACGAAAGCCCCTAACTATAAAGATCTGTCAGGAGGTGTCAAGCGCTTTTCGGCGCCGTTCGGCGGAGCAGATCGCGGCAGGTCTCGGTATCTTTTGGGGCCTCCCACATTCGGGCGCCTCATCGCACTCAGGGCGACTTGGTCTATACATTGGCGATTTATGTGGTAAAAGAGAGGGAGGTACGAACTACAGCCGCTCACTAGGGCCTGGGATCGACGAGGACGAGGTGCGCGGCTATTTTGAGAAGTACGGGCAATTGGAGAAATTCGATGCACTCGTCCGCACGAAATAGCAGGCTGCTCGCTCTCGAAACCGATCTTCCCCTGACACCGGAGGATGTTCGAGCGATGAGGCGGCCCTTCCCCGAGATAAACCATGATCTCGCCAGCTATATCATGTTTCTGGAAACGATCGGTGCTTTCAAGACCAGGAAGACGGCGGTGAAAATCTACCAGGAAGAGTTCACCCTTGAGTGATCGTCCGGAAACAAGGGTGGGCTGCACCCGCCGATGGCGCAGTCGGTGGGCGGAGCCCACCCGGCATTAGGAGTAACATTCGTTATCGGACAGTCTCCTCGGTGACGTAAGACAACTATCTTCGTGTCTCTTCGTGTGCCTTCGTGGATGAATAGAAAGGATTTAGCTCAATGCCAGATTCCTTCCCCCAACCCGACTGGCGGACCAAGCCCAGCGACCGCTTCATCCTCAAGTGGATCAAATGCCGCCTGTCCGCCCCCATCACCCCCCTGCTGGTTCACCTTGGGTGGCTGCGTCCTTGGATGATCACGCTCTTCGCGGCATCGCTCGGGATTCTGGCGGGATTCTTGTTTGCGCTGGGAATGGGTTTTACGGCCGGTCTCACGGCAGCCCTCTCGCAAATCCTCGATGGAGTGGACGGTCAGTTTGCCCGTCTGACGGGAAGCTCAAGCCGAGCCGGGGCGTTCCTGGATTCCGTCATTGACCGCTACGCCGACGGGGCCATGGTGATCGGCGTGGTGGTCTACCTGGTCAGGCTTCCGGTTTTGGAACCGCTCTGGACCTTACTCGTGATCGGAGCTCTGGCTGTCATCGGCAGCAGCCAGATCAGCTATACCAGTGCGCGGGGGGAAAACCTCGAGATCGACCTTGGCTCTCCCACTCTGGTCAGCAAGGGGACACGAATCTCACTTATCGCCATCTCGGGACTCGGCACGCCACTCTGGCAGGGTCTGCCGGCAGCAGCCCTGCTCTACCTGGCTGGGCACACCAACACGGTGGTCGTGAAACGCCTGCTCAGGTCGGCCCGCCAGAGCAAGCGGCAAGAATAGGGGCAGAGCGATCAGGCACGAGCCGGAAAGGCTCGTGACGACCTACCCAGCCTCGGGGGCAGGGAACCGGGAACAATGAAGCAGGGATTGGCTCAGATTCTATTTTCCTTCACCAAGCGGGCAAAATGCTCGAACGAGCGGTCGTAAGTCCTCTCGGCCTCTTGCGAAAAGCAGCAACCGGGCAACTCGCGGCTCTTTAGATGATATTGCAGGCACTCGCAGCAGATCCCCTTCCTGGCGCAAGGATCATAACTGCAGTTACAGTTCTGCAGATTCTGGTCTTTTCTACAATCCATCGTCTCATGCTCTTAAGAGTTCCGAGTTGTAAGTACCGAGGCCGAGAACCCTTTTCATGGATCTTCGAATTATCCGTAAGCTGCCTGCGTTACCGCTTCTCTGACCTACCATGCCTCCCTTATCGGCAGGCACGGTGAAAGGGGTTTTTCCCAGGGAAACCCCACCCTCCACGGGCAGACCATCGAGCCCCGCAAGCAACCACTCACCACCCGGAGCTAAGCGCCAAGAGCTGAGAGTCACCCACCCCTAATGGGCAGGAGCCCCTTGTTTGACCCCTTTGGCAACAATCAGCATCACAATGCAAAAAAGGATGATCTCCCAGACAATAACAGCCGTCCACTGCTCGAAAAAATGCCAAAAAAGTCCGCCGCCAACAATCCCCGGAACAATCGACAGGATCAGTACTCCAACCACCCATGGCCAATTCATCGCGCATTCTCCTCTCTGCTCGCGGTCATAATCAGGTTGTCCCTTTTATCACGAGGTTTTCTCCCATGCAACAGTTTACTACGGTGCGGACGATGACAAATACTGTGGGTTCCTCCATCGATAGAGCCATTACTGACGGAGTTTCCGAGTTTCCCGCCACAGGCTCCGAACCAGCGAAGAGCCAATTAGCAGCATGGACAAAAGCGAATCAGGTTGCGGTTGAAAACATCCTACCCGGTGTTTAGAATAAGGCTCTTTGCGAATCACGAAACGAGGAACCAGCCATGGCTTTGTTGGAAATCTGTACCTACCCCGACCCGATTCTGCGCACCAAGGCCTCCCCGGTATCGCTCTTTGACGAGGAGCTCAGGCGATTGGTCGCGGATATGGCCGAGACCATGTATCATGCGCCGGGTATCGGCCTGGCCGCTAACCAGGTGGGGCGAGCGGAGCAGGTGTTGGTCATCGATCTGCAAAAACCCGAGTACGAACAAGGTTTGATCGTCCTGATCAATCCTGAAATTGTTGCGGCTGACGGGGAAGTCACCTACGAGGAAGGATGTCTCAGCGTTCCTGAGTTTTTTGCCACGGTGAAGCGCAGCAATGAGGTGACCGTAAGGGCGCTGGATGAACATCGGAACCCGGTGGAAATCCAGGCTACCGGCCTGCTGGCCATCGCCTTGCAGCATGAGATGGACCATCTCAACGGGAGGCTGTTCATCGACCGGATCGGCTCCATGGCCAAGGATATCTTCATCCGTAAATGGAAAAAGAAGCAGAGGGAGGCTCAGTAATCAAGGCCGCATTCCCCAGAATCATTTTCCTGGGCACCCCGGAGTTTGCCGTACCCTCCCTGAGGAAATTGGAGGAGGCTCACGTGCCGGTGATCGCAGTGGTCACTCAGCCGGACCGGCCCAGCGGGCGCGGCAAGAAGCTCACCGCTCCTCCCGTCAAGGTGGTGGCGGAAGGCTTGGGAATCCCCGTTCTTCAACCCCACCGGATCAGAGCCAGCGAAGTCATCGACCGGCTTCGGCTCTACCGGGCAGAATGCGCCGTGGTCGTCGCCTACGGTCAGCTCCTGTCGCAGAGTTTGCTCGATGCGTTTCCATTGGGAACTCTGAACGTTCATGCGTCACTGCTGCCGGCCTACCGGGGCGCCGCACCACTGCAGCGCTGTCTGCTGGCGGGGGAAAGCCGCACCGGGGTGACCATCATGCTTCTCGATGCCGGGATGGATACGGGACCGGTCCTCTCTCAGCGAGAGGTCTCGATCGGACCGGAAACCAACTTTGGCGCTCTCCATGATGAGATGGCTCAGGCTGGCGCCGAACTCCTCGTGGAAACCCTGGGAGCCTGGCGGGCAGGTCGAATTGTGCCCACCCCTCAGGACGATGCCCGGGCAACTTATGCCCCTCCCCTACTCAAGAGCGAAGGTCGGCTTGTGTGGGAAGCTCCCGCCGCCCAAATTGTCAACACCATCCGGGCGTTAGACCCCGCCCCCGGGGCCTTCGGGTTCTTCCGGGAACAGCGGTTGAAATTCTTTCAGGCGTCCCTGCTGCCGTGGAGTGGTGCCGGCCGGGCTGGAGAAATTGTTGGCTGTGGGCAAAAGGGCCTGGTGGTCCTGGGCGGGAATGGGCAGGCGCTCACTGTCGGTGCGCTGCAACTGGAAGGGCAGCGCCGTCTCCCGGCCGGCGAATTCCTCCGGGGACGGCCCCTGCCGGTTGGTTCTCTCCTTGAATGAACGGTTGCCGACTATGGTTGTCGCCCATGCCAACTAAGCCAGATGATCAGCAAGGATTGGCCCGTCCGCCAGGCAAATTGACGCTGGTGCTCCTGCTCGGACTGACGGCGGTCATTGTCTCCACGATCCTTGGCATCTTTTATGTGGTTCCCTACTACGGGTTCGAGCGTATCAACGCGCAGTTGCCGTGGATCATGGGGGTCGTGATGGGAGCGCTGGGCGGATTCATCCTGCTGGCCCTCGTGTTGCTCATTGTGGTGGCACTCCTGGGCCGGGATGTACCCTTTTCCCGGCCGCTCCGCAGCCTCTGCACCAGGTTTCTGCTACCGGTGCTCGTTGCTGTCGGCCGCCTCGTCGGCCTCCGCCGGGAAGCGGTGCAGCACGCCTTTGTGGCCGTCAACAATGAACTGGTCATGGCACAATGCCGCAACGGCCATCCCCCTCGCCGGATCCTGCTGCTCATGCCCCACTGTCTACAGGACAGTGAGTGCAAGGTCAAAATCACTCATCACGTGGAGAACTGCAAACTGTGCGGCAAATGCCCCATTAAAGAGCTCATCGAGATCTCGGGGCGCTACGGGGTGGATCTGGCGGTGGCGACCGGCGGCACCATTGCCCGCCGGATCGTGCTCGAACGGCGGCCGGACCTGATCATTGCCGTGGCCTGCGAACGCGACCTCACCAGTGGCATTCAGGACACGACCCCCCTTCCCGTTTACGGGATTTTCAACGAACGTCCTTTCGGGCCCTGCTTCAATACCCGGGTATCCCTCGAACGCGTGGATGCGGTATTGCAGGAAATCGCCGCCATGAAACGGGAAGGACCATGACCAACGCCAGAAGACTGGCTTATCAGGTCCTCCTCAACCTTGAAAAGCAGGCATCCTATCCCGACCGTCTCATGCGGGCGGCCCTTCAGCGGCACCCGCAGCTGAAGCCCGAAGAGCGAGCGCTGTTCACTGAGCTCGTGTACGGCGTGCTGCGCTGGCAGGGAACCCTGGACTGGCACATTGACCAGCTGAGCACCGTCAAGCCGCACAAGATCGCGTCCTCAGTCCGCCTGCTGCTGCGTCTGGCGCTCTACCAGATCCTGAACCTCGACCGCATCCCGGACCATGCCGCGGTCAACGAAACGGTCAGGATTGCCAGGACTACTCACCCGCCCCATGTAGCGGGGTTCATCAACGCAATCCTGAGGGAAGCCATCCGCCGTGAAGGCCGCTGGCCCTGGCCCTCACCGGAACGCGAACCGGATGCCTTTCTGACCGCAACCACCTCGCATCCTCGGTGGTTTGTACAACGGTGCCTGAAGGAATTCGGGTTTGAGGAAACCACCGCCCTCTGTCAGGCGAATAACACCATCGCCCCGCTGGTCCTGCGGGTCAATTCCGGAAAGATCCAGGCACTCGAGCTGGTTGAGCGCCTCCGGGGGGCAGGGGTCCATGCCGAAGCTTCTCCCTGCCTCCATGAGGCGGTGCGGTTGTCCGGGTTGCGGCAGGACCTTGCCAGGTTGCCCGGCTTTCAAGAGGGCTGGTTCCAGGTTCAGGACGAAGCGTCGCAGGCCGTCTCCCTGATCGTCGATCCTCGGCCGGGAGAGCGTATCCTCGATCTTTGCGCGGGCTTCGGAGGCAAGACCACTCATCTGGGGATGCTGATGGCCAACACCGGCCGAATCATCGCCGTTGATCGCTCCTCGTGGAAACTTCACGAACTCAGCCAGAACGCCCACCGCCAGGGACTCACCACGGTCACTACGGTAGTGGGCGATGTTCGCGAACTCAGCCCCGCAAAACTCGGGCGGTTTGACCGGGTACTTCTCGACGCTCCCTGCAGCGGCTTCGGGACACTCCGGCGCAAACCAGATATCAAGTGGCGCCGCCATCCCAAGGACCCTTACCGGTTTTCGCAACAGCAACGAGAGCTTTTGAAGCGGGCCTCCCTCTTTGTGCGAGAAGGAGGGATTTTGGTCTACGCCACCTGTACGACTTTTTCCGAGGAAGATGAATGGGTTGTGGAAGATTTCGGCATAGGTCAGCGCGACTTCGACCTGGAAGCGGCTGGCGATTCGCTTCCCACGACCTGCCGGGACCTGGTGCCGACGAAATGCTTCAAATCCTGGCCCCACCGCCATGGGGTGGACGGCTTTTTTGCCGCCCGCTGGCGCCGGATCAGCTCCGGCCATACCAGTCTTTGAGCCGCCGGAAAAGCTCTTGCCGGCCACCCAGCAGGGACGGCATCTCAAGAGACACTCGCACCGGCCTTCACGGGTTGTTCCGGGGTAAGGAGGCGGAGCCTCTCACCGTCCTCAGCGACCAGAATCATGCCCTGGGATTCGTAGCCCATAAGCTTTGCCGGCTCAAGGTTGGCGACCATGAGGACTTGCCTGCCGATGAGTTCCTCCGGCGTATGAGTCTGGCCGATGCCCGCCACTACCTGCCGCTCTTCGCCCAGATCGACCTTGAGCAGCAGCAGCTTCTTGGACTTAGGAATCCGTTCGGCGTGTTTGACCACCCCCACCCGAAGGTCAAGCTCCTTGAACCGGTCGAAGGGGAGCAACCGGGACCGCCCCTCGGCTTCCTGGGCCACCGGAGGACTCGCTTGCCGCTCGGGCTTTGGCTCTTTCGTCTCGATCCGTGGGAATAGCGCCTCCCCCTTGCTCACCGCCCTGCCCTCTTCCAGGGTTCCCCACTGCCCGTCATCAGCCAGCCTCAGCTCCAGCGACGGTTTGGAACAACCCAACCGCGCCAGGATCTTTTCCGCCGTCTCGGGCATGAACGGAGCAATGAGCACCGCCGTCACCTTGTTCACCTCGAGAAGGGTGCGGATGACGGTCTTGAGGCGGTCCTGGTGAGCGGGATGCTTGGCGAGATTCCAGGGAGCGGCATGATCGACATAGCGATTGGCGGCATTGAGGCATTCCCAGATCGCCATCAGGGCCTTATGAAAGCCGAATTTCGGGACTTCGGCGACAACTTCGGCGGCGGCTCTAGCGACCTGCTGCTGGAGCTGCTCATCCAGCTCCGTCGCAGTGGCAGTGAACGGCGGGACCTTCCCGGCGAAGTACTTGTCCGTCATGGCGAGGGTACGGCTGAAAAGATTGCCCAGATCATTGGCGAGATCGGCATTGAGGCGCTGGACGAGCGCTTCTTCACTGAAATTGGCGTCCAGTCCGAAGACCATCTCCCGGAGCAGGAAATAGCGGAAGGCATCTACTCCGTATTTGGAAGCCAGATCCAGAGGCCGGACCACCTTGCCCTTGCTCTTGCTCATCTTGCCTTCATCGATTTTCCAGTAGCCGTGGACATTCAGATGCTGAAACAGCGGGAGCCCGGCAGCCTTGATCATGGTGGGCCAGTAGATGCCGTGGGGTTTGAGGATATCCTTGGCGATGGTGTGCTGCACGGCGGGCCAGAATTCACGGTAGAGGGAGCCATCGGGGTAGCCGAGGGCGGAGACATAGTTGATGAGGGCATCGAACCAGACATAGGTCACGTACTGGTCGTCGAAAGGCAGCGGGATGCCCCAGGCCAGCCTTTCTTTCGGCCGCGAAATGCAGAGGTCTTCCAACGGTTCCCGAAGGAAGGCGAGGACCTCGTTCCGGTAGCGTTCGGGACGGATCAAGGCCGGCTGGTCATTGATGGTGTCGATCAGCCATTGCTGGTATTTGCTCATCCGGAAGAAGTAGTTGGCTTCCTCCCGTTCAACCGGCTCCCGGTCGTGGTCGGGGCATTTGCCGTCAACGAGTTCGCGCTCCGTGTAAAACCGTTCACAGCCTACGCAGTAGAGCCCCCGGTAGTGGCTGAAGTAGATATCTCCCGCGTCATAGACGTGCTGCAGGATGGCCTGCACCACCCGGATGTGCTCCGGGTCGGTGGTGCGTATAAAACGATCATTCCGAACATTCAGGGTCGGCCAGGTATCGCGAAACATCCGGCTGATGCGGTCGGCGTAACTCTTGGGGTCCATCCCGGCACCCCGCGCCGCCTGCACAATCTTGTCGCCGTGTTCGTCCGTCCCGGTGAGGAAGAAAGTCCGGTAGCCGAGCAGACGGTGAAAGCGGTTCATAACGTCGGCCACGATTGTGGTGTAAGCATGCCCCATATGGGGCTCGGCATTGACGTAATAGATTGGGGTGGTGATGTAGAAGTGGTTCACGTCGGTCCTATCCTTACAGAGGGTCGAGGATCTTCTCGATTTCCTTGCCGTCTTCCAGTTGCACGGTGACCGACCGCTGCATCACATTCTGACGCACGACCTTACCCCGGCCTTCAGGCAGCTCGATCTTCTTGCCCAGCTTGGGCATATCCTTCTTCAGTTCCCGATAGGTATCGTATTCATATTGGAGACAGCACATGAGGCGCCCACAGGCTCCCGAAATCTTGCTGGGGTTGAGGCTAAGGTTCTGCTCCTTGGCCATTTTGATGGAAACTGCGTGAAAGTTGCTCAGAAACGAGGCACAGCAAAGGGGGCGTCCGCAACCACCCAATCCGCCAACCATCTTTGCCTGGTTGCGGATGCCGATCTGGCGCAGTTCCACGCGCGTTCGGAGGCGACGGACCAAGTCCTTGAGCAGTTCCCGAAAATCCACCCGACCATCGGCAGTGAAGAAGAAAATGATCTTGCTGCGATCGTAGTAATATTCAACATCCACCAGGTTCATCGCCAGGTCATGGGCGGCGATCCGATCCATGAAATAAGCCTTGGCTTCCTGTTCGAAATTCTGGTTCTCGAGATTTTTCTGAATCTCCTCTGAGGTAGCGGGATGATCGATCTTCTTGAGCTCGGCAGGGTGAAAGCGGAGGTCCTTCAAACAGGGAATCTCCACAACCTGTCCGAAACCCCATCCCTGCTCCGTATTGACAATGACACAATCATCCCGCTTCAGGGGAAGATCTCCAGGATCAAAATGATAGATCTTACCTCCCACTCTGAAGCGAATGCCAACCACTCTCTCCATAGAGCTTTTCCTTTATCGCCAGACAAACCCCTTCCAGGGTGAGCTGTTTATGAGCATTCTGCCGAATGAGCCGTTGCGCCTTTTCAAGCTCTGTGAATAGCGACAGCAGAGGTTCCACCGCAGCCACGATCACCTTCGCCGGGGTCTCTGCCACCGTCGTCAACCGCCGTTCCTGATCGGGAAGCAACCGTGCCAGAATGAGTTCCCGGACCCATAGTTTAATATATCCCAGGTCCTGCTCCAAGTCCTCACTGCCTTTGGCCCACTGCGCCGTCAGGGGGAAAAAGTCGATCATGGGAAGGCCCCTCAAGCTGGCGACATGTTCGAGAACCTCATTGAGACGGGTGACGCGTTCCGGTTCGGCCAATTCCCTGGCCCGTTCCAGGCTGCCTTCCGCAAGGTTCGCCAGTTGCTCTGCTGCGGCCGGGGGAAGGCCCTGGGTCTCGGTCAGATAACGCTCGATCCAAACCTCATCGAGCGGCTGAAGGCGGACATGGCAGCACCGCGAGACAATGGTCGGAAGCAGCATTTGCGGTTCCAGGGTAGTCAGGAAAAAGACATTCTGCCTGGGAGGTTCTTCCAGCAATTTCAAGAGGGCATTACCGGCCTCCTCTCGCAGGTCGTGGGCCTCTTCGATAATCACAACCCGCCATTTCCCCTCGAACGGGTGAAAGCCCAAACGCTGTTTCAGGCCACGAATCTGATCGAGCCTGATGAAGGTTCCTTCACTCTTAATCCGGACGAGATCCGGGTGGTTACCATCACGCATCTTGCTGCACGAAGGGCAGACCTCGCAGGCATCATCCTCCTGCGGATCAACACAGTTCAGGAGTTTGGCAAATTCCCGCGCCAGGGTTGTCTTGCCCACGCCGGCCATACCACTCAGCAGAACGGCATGAGGAATTCTCTCGAGTTCCAGCAAACGCCTCAGAAACCGCTTCGCCCGCTCCTGCCCAAACACGTGCCGAAGAGCCATGGAATCCTTTTGTTGGTGGTCGGGGTCGCCAGTCAGTGATCAATGAACCTGGTGCGAGGCCGGTCTCGATGCTCAGCTACCAGGTTCGCCCTCATGCTTGCTCGGCCACAGGTCCAACTGAACTGCCTGCTCCTTATTCCCACCCTGCCAGGTGACCGTATCGGGGGGGGCAGAAGCCGGAAAACCACGGAAGAAAAACCGCTCGAACAGCCGCTGATAGGAGGTCCAGGTTGCATCGCCATCCTTCAAATCACCCAGAATTCTGGTCAGATGGTTCATCTTGGCATCCAAATCGTCGGCAAAATGCAACACCAGGGCTTCCTGGGTCATGGGCAACTTGACCGCCCCCAGGGCGGTATCGCCGTGATGGCTGAGAATCAGGTGTTTGAGGAGCAGCGCATCCGCCACGGGAAAGTTTCGAAGCGAACGGACCTTCTCCTCCAGAATCTGGACCCCCAGCACCATGTGACCAATGAGGCGGCCAACGGTGGAATAATCGATGGTGAGGTCATAGACAAATTCCTCGATCTTCCCGATATCGTGAATGAGTGCGCCTGCCAGCAGGAGGTCCCGGTTCAGGTTCGGATAAAAGGCGGCAAGCTGCGAAACCAGCTTTGCGACTGCCAGCGAATGCTCCAGCAGTCCGCCCAGATAAGCGTGATGCATGGACTTGGCGGCAGGGGCGATGGCAAAGCGGTCCATGAGCGCGGCATCGTTCTGGATGCTTTTCAACAGACGCCGCAGGGGGCCTTTTTTGACGGTCTGGATGAGTTCTCCCAGATCCTGCAGGAGCTCCTCCCGACTTCTGTCACAAACGGGCAGGAAGTCAGCAGGATCGATAGCCTCCACGGGGACTGCCGAGACTTCCTGGATTTGCAGCTGTAGTTCATCGCGGTAGACGTCACTCCTGCCGCGAACAAAGACGACCGTCTGCGGTACAATGGCTTCGAAACAAGCTTCAGCCCGTTCCCAGATGCGCCCGCTGATCCGGCCCGACTTGTCGACCAGTTTCAGCGTGAGGAAGGGGGTGCCATTCCTTGCAGCGCGCAACTGCTTTTCTTCCACCACAAAGCTGCTCGCCACTTCCTGATTCGGCTGGATCTCAGAAATGTAAAGTTTAGGCACGTCTGTCGCTCATCGAAAACAGTCTTCCCCCACTAACCGGCACCAGCCAGCGATGCCTTGGCGTGTATGCTATATTATGCCATAGTGAACTCTGTCAAACTCAACTTGCATTTTCCGCAGCCCCGTTGCCAATCCCTGGAGGCACCCGTTCGCCAGACCGAACCTGGCTTGAAGAGGTGCAGCCTTCAATCAGCCTTCGGGGATTCCCGGTCCCGGGAAATACAAGAAAGGGTTGCAGGGACCGGCACAAAAGTTTATAGAGTCACTCAAATCGGGAGGGAACAGGATCGGGTACAGGGAATTGAAGATCGTGCAGGTTCACTATTTTCAGAAAGCGCACCGGGTTCAACGGGCACCCGGTTCTCGCCTCCTCTCAGCGGAGTCCGGGCGGGGGCCTGGTCGATGATGACCTCACGCCTGCTGCTGGTGATGCTCCTGCTCCTCATTCCCATGATACCTACTTTCTGGGCGATTCTGGATATTCCGAAGCGCCGCTTTTCCAGTCTCCGCAAGAAAATCATGTGGTTCCTGGTGGTGTCCAGCCTGCCTTGTGTGGGTGCGCTCTGCTACCTGTTGCTCGCGCGCCGTCACACTACCCCATCGGAACCTTCAACCCCATAAAGGAGGCATAAGCAGCTCATGCTTGATCTGGTTCGGAAACACGCAAGGTCCTGGCTCATCAAGGTCGCGCTCTTCCTCATTGTGATCGTCTTCATCTTTTGGGGCGGCTATTCGTATACCACCCGCGAAGAAAGCCAGATGGCCCGGGTCGGGGAGCATTACATCTCGATCAATGAATATCACCAGCACTACCAGCAGCTGCTGGAGATGTATCGGCGCCAGTTGGGAAATTCCCTCCCGGAAGACCTGCTGCGCGACATGAACTTGAAGAAACAGGCCCTGAATGGGCTCATCGATCGCTACCTCATCGCCGCGGCCGCTCAGGATCTGGGCCTTGCCGCATCCCCCCAGGAGATTCAGCAGCAGGTGCTGCGCTACCCCACCTTCCAGAGCGACGGCCAGTTTGACCAGAAGCGATACCAGTTCATCCTGCGCCAGAACCGCATGTCCCCCGAAACCTTTGAACAGCAGGTGGGACTGGATCTCGCGCTGCAAAAGGTTCAATCCTTCATCAAGCGGCGGGCATTGGTGACCGAGGCGGAAGTGCAGGCCGATTTCCGCTTCAACTATACCCAGCTGGAGCTGGCCTACGCACTGTTTGACCCCAAACCTTTCGAAGCGCAGGTCAAGGTCGAGGGGAAGGCCCTTGAAGAATTCTACGAACAGCACCAGCAAAACTACATGGACCCTGAAAAGCGGCAGATTTCCTACCTCCTGGCCAACCAGGATGACCATCTTGCCGAAGTCCGGCTGACGGACCAGCAGCTCCGGGAGGTCTATGACGACCACATAGCGGAATACCACCAGGAACAGCAGGTGCGTGCACGTCACATCCTGTTCGGCCTGCAGGAAGGGGCTGCCGACACCGAGGTTGATGCGGTTCGCGCCCAGGCCCAAAAGGTCCTGGCCGAAGCGAAACAGGGCAAGGATTTTGCCGAGCTTGCCAGGAAGCATTCCAGCGATCCCACCGTCAATGACAACGGCGGTGATCTCGGCTTTTTCACACGCGACCGGATGGTACCCGAATTCTCCGAAGTGGCTTTCAGCTTGAAACCAGGGGAGATAAGCGATCCGGTGAGAACCTCTTATGGCTTCCATCTCATCAGGGTCGAGGAAGTCCGCCCGGAGAAAAAGACCCCGTTTGAGGAAGTGAGGGCAAGGATTGAGGCGAAATTGAAGGGGGAGCGGGCTCGCGACCTTGCCTATCGAAAGGCGCGCAACCTGGCCGATGCGGCCTATGCCCAGAAAGATATCGGCAAGGCGTCCCAGAGCATGCAGCCGTCGCTGACGGTCGTCACCACCTGGATTTCACCCAAAGATACCATTCCTGAAGTAGGAGGAGTGCCATCGGCCAGCTTGAATAAGCTTCTGGCCCTGCCGGAAAAGGCCATCAGCGATGTCATTGAAGTGCCGCGAGGCTTTCTGGTCGCTCAGGTAGTGGGCATACAGCCTCCTCAGCCGATTCCTTTTGAGAAAGTGAAGGATCGGGTGGAAAAGGACTATCGTGCCGACCAAGCCGGCATGCTGGCCCAGAAAAAGGCTTCCGACCTGCTGGCCAGTGCCAGGGATCTCAAGAGCCTGGAAGCAGCGGGCAAGGCAGCGAAAATCGAGGTCAAGAAAAGTGCCTGGTTCTCCAGAAAGGAGCCCGACAAAGACTTGCCAGCCCTGGTCGGCGAAGCCCAGGAGACCATCTTTGGCCTGCAGGAGGCTCAGCCCTTTCCTCCAGCTCCTCTGCTGCTGGGAACCCGCTACGCGGTGTTCCAGCTACTGGGGCGCAGGCTGCCGGAGGGCGTCATCGAGCAGCAACGCCCGACCATCGTTTCCCAGTTAACCGAACTGAAGCAGGAACAGGTTTGGGAAGCCTGGCTCCAGGAAGCCCGCACCCGCACGCCCATCGAGACCTACCGGGAACCTTGAGCCTCCAGCCGTTCCCAGATCGCCCTGACCTGGCGACGCGTGTGCTCGAGATCCAGGCTGTTGTCAATGACGAACTGGGAAAGAGCGCACTTCGACTCGATGGGGAGCTGCATCGCGAGAGTAGCCTCAGCTGCCTCGCGGCTCAGAGCGTCACGAAGCATCAGCCTCTGGATTTGAAGTTTGCGCGGAATATAGACCAGCATGATGATTGCGAAATGACGCGCCAGGTCGGCCTCGAACAGGAGAGGAACATCGGCGATGATGATCGCCTCGGGGTCGATTTCTCGCCATGAGTGCCACTGCCGGTCCAACTCCTGCATGACAGCGGGATGAAGGAGGGCATTGACCAGCGACCGGCACCGCCCGTCGCTGATGATCCGTTCCCGCAGTTGCCGGCGCTTGAGCGAGCCGTCGGCTTCAAAATAGGACGGCCCCAATAACTCCCGGAGCTTCTGCCAGCCGGGGGTCCCTACCGCCACCACCTCCCGGGCAGCCACGTCGGCGTCGAGGATGTGCGCGCCGAGTTCTGCAAACAACCCGGCAACGGTGGACTTGCCCGTAGCAATGCCACCCGTCAGGGCAATTCGCGAGTGTCCCAAGGCCGACCTACCCGCGACCCTCGCTCCCCTTACAGGCTGGTGTCGTCCGCTGATTCCGGCCAGTCCATCTGACCCAGCGGGCGCTCAAAGGTGTATCGAAAAGGTTTGACCAGGAGTTGCCGACAAACCACGTTTTCACTGCGGCTGGCGGCGGCAAAGGGCCAGACCACCAGTGCCCCGACGGCGCCAATCACACACGCCACCAACCCGGCGGTCCGCAGGAACAGTACGTCAGCAATGATCAATTCGCCGGGAGGATCGCTGCGGCTGGGATCCTCCGCCGGCGCCGATCGCGACAGCGGCGATGACGGCACCGCATCGTCGACGCCGATGGCCGGTGCCGGTACCAGAGCCAGAAGCAGGGCTGCAACCACCAAAAGGGAGAGGGTCTTCTTCATAGGGTACGCTCCACATCGATCTCCGCAAAGGTTCGGATTATTACATGACATCCTTTTCACTCATTTCCACGGCACGGTCGATCTCGGCTTTCAACTGTGCCGGTAAACCCGGAATGTCGACGTTGAGGAACCCACGAACGATGGTAGCCGTGGCCTCCTCTTCGTTCAGACCCCGCGACATGAGATAGCAGATTTCCTCCTGGGCAATCTTCCCCACCGCAGCTTCGTGAGACATCTCAACCCCGTCGGCATGGCCTTCCAGTTCCGGGACGGCGTAGATAAGACCGCCCTTCAGGAGCAAGCCCTTGCATTCCAGGTGGGCCTTGATCTCCGGCACTTCACCGATGAGATGGCCGCGGGAGATGATCCGGCCGCCGTTGCTGATGGTGCGGGCAATGATCTCTGCGCGCGTTCCCGGTTTCTTAAGGAAAATGCGGCCACCGACATCGTACTCCGAACCGGGACTTCCGACAATAATGCTGTAGAAGCGCGCTACGGCGTCTTCCCCCACCAGATGGGTGACGGGGTACATCTGGAGGCTGCGGACCGGTTTCATGCAAACATAGTTGTTCAAGAAGAGCCCGCCAGCTTCCACCTGGGCCACGGACCGGGGACGCACCACCATGTCTTCCGCCCAATTGTGAATCATGGTGAAACTGAGTTTCGCATTCTTCTTCACAAAGAACTCGGAGACGCCGACGTGCATCCCTTTGGTGAGATGGGGCGAGGTGGAGCAGCCGGTGATGATGTGCAGTTCGGAATCCTCCTCGGCAATAACGATGTTGTGCACGTTTTGCTGAAGCCCCTGCTTGTCCAGATAGAGACACGCCTGGATGGGGTAGATGCTTTTGACTCCAGGCAACGCCCGGATAACGTAACCGTTGTGCAGTCCGGTGGCGGCGGCAGCGGTGTATTTGTCGGTGTCGACCGTCGCCAGTTTCCAGTAGTAGTCCCGAATCCAATCGACTTCTTCCAGCGCCTTGCGGATGGGAATCACCTCAATCCCGTCCTGCTTGGTCTTACAGTGGACAACCGCGGTATCCTTCTGGAAGAAGGTTCCCCCCCGCTCCTTTTCAGTCACATCCACACCGGACATCATCAGACGCTCCCGTTCCACTTCCGGCAACGCCTGGAGTTCCTCGTCAGAGAGGTAGTGGTGAGGAACAGGGCTGGTCTGGAACTCTGCCAGCTCGATGTCAGGCCCGATCGCCCCCTTCTTCTCGATGGCTTTGGCCGCCTTTTCCGTCAGTTCTCGCGAATCGTACATCGCACACATTCCTCATAGCCGATCTCGGCAATACAGCGCAAAATCTCGCGCGGGTTCGTGCTGCAGCTAAGTACCCCATTATACAACACCTGGCCCTTGTCGACCGCCACGTAATCCAGGATGTGGCCGGTATGGGTGATGATCAGCCCCATCTTGGTGCGTTCCTGTTTAAGCTGCAGGCGGCTTTTGGACTTGTCCTTGACGCCGTTCTTCTGCAGCAGCGCAGCGATGGTGTTGCCGACGAGAGCAATGTTTTCCAGATCCACGCCCGACTCGGGCTCATCAAACAGCATCAGGTCGGGATTCTGTGCCGAAAGCTGCAATAGTTCCGACCGCTTGATTTCTCCGCCGGAAAAGCCGGCGTTCACGTCCCGATCCAGGAACCCCTCAAAATTGACCCTCTGCGCCAGGCTCGTGACATCCACTTCGGTGCGCGCGCAAATTTGCACCAGTTGGCGGGTCTTGAGCCCGTGGATGGTCGGCGGCCGCTGGTAGGACATCCCGATCCCAAGACGCGCTCGCTCATCGATGGGAGCGTACGTGATGTCCACCCCTTTGAACACAATTTTGCCTGCAACCACCTGGTATTGCGGGTAGCCCATGAGCGTCATGAGCAGAGAAGTCTTCCCGGACCCATTGGGGCCAAAGAGGACATGGGTCTCTCCCGGCTTGATTTCAAGATCGATGTGTTGCAGGATGGTTTTTCCCGCAAGCTCCACTTGCAGATCCTCGACAACTAGCATGATGCCGCTCCCGTTCAGTGGCCTTGGAGAAGGTCGCTGATTTCCCCATTTCCATGATGATGCTGCTGCTTCTTCACAATTTCCACAAACCCTTGGTCATCCAAATTCTATCTAAATAATGTTTCGGCCGCCATAAAGCAAAATAAAACTGGTCCATGGCAAATTCCCGTGAAACCGACCATCTCTATCAAATCACAGAACAATCTATCCCCCCGTCAGGCGCTGAATCGCAAATGGGGAGGCCCCGGCGCGAGGATGCTCCTGCCCGGGGACGACTCGCGGCTATCGACAGGCACCCGCCCGGTTGCTCGCCGACTTAAGCAGGGGGCGATAAGGCTCATTTCGCCCGAATATAAAGATCCTTGTTTCCCGAATCTGGCAGGATTCTTTCCTCGATTTCAAAGATTTCGTCCTGCGCCCGCACCAGATCGCTCAGCTTTTTGTAGCCGAAATTACGGGAATCGAAATCCGGTCGCAGTTTGGTCAGATAGCTCCCAAAAGTCCCGAGATGAGCCCACCCCTGTTCGTCACTCGCCTGTTCCAGCGCCTGCCTGAAGAATTCAATGGGAACATCTTTGGTCGCCTCACTGGTGCGTACCAAGGATTTCTTTCCACTCACCGCCTTGGCTTTAGCGGAACTGGGCTTGCCGGGTGTTACGGTGCTGTCGACCGCCTGATTGGAGATGGGCCTCAAGACCTCTGTAAAGATGAACTTATGGCATGCGTTTCGGAAAGCTTCGGGCGTCTTACGCTCTCCAAATCCATAGACCGTCAAACCTTCCTCCCTGATTCTGAGTGCCAGTCCGGTGAAGTCGCTGTCGCTGGACACCAGGCAGAATCCGTCGAAGCGCCTGGTATAGAGAAGGTCCATGGCGTCGATAATCAAGGTGCTGTCAGTCGCGTTCTTCCCCCTCGTGTAGGCAAACTGTTGTACCGGCTTGATCGCGAAATGTTGCAACACCTTCTTCCACTGCGAACTGGTCGAGACCGTAAAATCACCATAGATTCGCTTAACGGTCGCCTCGCCAAACCGCGCGATTTCGGCCAGGAGCGCTTCGATCACGGAAGCCTGCGCATTATCGGCGTCTATAAGAACGGCAAGCCTCTGCGTCGGTTCCTCCACCTCAGTTTTTGCCGCCGGTTTTGGATTGACCACCAAGATCGAACCTCCCTTCCACGGCCTGGCGCCGTTAACCCCGACGGCCAAGAAATTGGCTGATGAACTCCTGCACCTTGCGCTTGCCCCGATAAATGCCGTAGTGGCCCTCGCAGAGAACGTCCGCATCAAGAGTGAGGAGCAGTCTTAGCGAATTTTCATAATCCCTGCGGTTGGAGTGAAAGCTTGCATCGAGCGGGCCGTGAACATCCTGGCCGAAGAGGATTTTCAACCCCTGGGAGTCCGTCAGATACACCACCGAACCGGGCGAGTGGCCTGGGGTGTGGAGCACGGTGATGGTTCTCGCCCCCAGAGCAATGGTTTCGGATGGTAACGAGATCTTATAGTCCACCACAAACGGCGAAATGCTGGCGCCGTACCAGGTGGCCGCGGTGGCCGCGCTGTCGCCGATTTCCAGAAACTCAGCATCCAGTTGGTGCGCCACGGTCTTACAGGAAAGCAGCTTCTGGAGGGCGGCGGCACCTCCGGTATGATCAAAGTGGCAATGGGTGATGAGCAGCAGTTCGATCTGTTCCGGCATGATGTTGCAGGCGCGAACATTCGCCAGCAGGCGATCGTTGCCAAAACCGCAGCCGGCATCGACCAAAGCCGCATGCCCATCGAAATTGATGAGGTAGATCGCCGCGTCCTCAGGCTCCGTGAGCGGTCCTCCCCCAACCTGCCAAATCTCGTCGGTGACCTTGACTTTGCTCATGCCATGGCTCCTCCCTGGAACACCCGCCCCACCCTTCGGCCAACCCGGGCGGGAGCCTCATGAACCGCACCATCTCAGGCAATCAGGGATGCCGCTTCCCTCATCAGTCTGCCGATGGGGAGGCCCTGGGGACAAACGCTCTCCGCCCGGCTGTAATCCGCAGCCTCGAAACCTTTGCCCCTGCTCCCCGGCAACCCCGCCAGGAGCGCTCGCGCCTGATCCTTCTCCCCATAATCGTGGAAATACATCAGGCCTCTCATCACCTCACGGATGGGAGGAGGAGACCCGGCGAAGGCGGATTCGCAGATCGAGGCACACCCCGCACAGTAGCTCGAGGCGGTTTCACAGGCGTATTGTCTGAGGAGCTCGCGATCGTTCGCGGAGAGTTTGGTCTGATCGAGCGCGGCGGCAATGTTGGCCATGAGGATGGTGAGATTGGGCATTTGAGAACAGATGCTGGCAATGTTGGGATTCTCCCAGACTGCTTTGAGTTTGGCCTGCTTGTCACTGAAGCCGAGCTTGAGGAAGCGCCCGGCCAGTTTCAGCTCCGTCTCGCTTTCCATGCTCACCGAACCGCCCCCCTGGGTCTTCATGGCGCACAGGCCGATGCCGGCCTTGACACAGGCCTCCACCGCTGATTGCATCTTATCGCTGTGCATGATCCGAAAGTTGTAGGTCATCATGATCCCGTCGATCCATCCCAACCTGGCCGCACCCACCATGCAATCTTCCATGTTGCTGTGAGTCGAGAAGCCGAAAAATTTTATTTTACCATTCGCTTTCGCCTTTGCCACCCAAGCCTTCGTATCCTGGTTCAGTTCGTTGATGTCTCTCATCCCATGAATGAAATAGAGGTCGATGAAGTCGGTTTTCATTCTCTCGAGCGACCGCTCGAGGAGTTTCGTCATCCCTGCGGGGTCACGGGCATCGGATTTAGTCACGAGAAAGAGTTGCTTTCGCACCTCGGGATACTTGCCGAGAAACTGGCCGATGCCAAGCTCACTCCGGCCTCCCTCGTAACAATCCGCCGTATCCCAGTAGGTAACCCCCCATTTAACGGCCTGCCTCAGGAGGAGCTGATTCGAGGGAAGGTCGAACATCCCGCCCAGGGAAAGACAGGAAACGTCGACTCCGGTCTTACCAAACGGCCGGACGGGAACCGTCGCGTCGGTGCCCTCCGGTTTCTGCCCGCTCGCTTCTCCGGCTGCCTGTGCCAGTACCTCCCTGGCTTCAAGCAGCGAACCCGCCCCAACCACTCCTGCCGTACACAAGAACTCTCGACGTGACAAGCCTCTTAACCTCGTCATGACTGTCTCCTTTCCGTACCAGGCAGTGTCGACCCCCAGTGCCCGGCTACCGCAGCACCAGCGACCGGTAGCGCTCATCTTCAACGTTCGAGCAAGCCGCCTCGCACGTCTCTTTATAACAACAATGAGTGCGTTTTGCTCCGGGATTCGTTCTCCGCCGTAACCCGAATCGCCCTTCTGCCGCTTACCGGGCATTCGTGTTCACAGATACCGCAACCTATGCAGCGTTGCACGTCCACCTCCGGCCGCTGCAGCCGGACCTCGACCACCACCCGCGTGCCGGGGGCGGGCGATTCGGCAAACGGCTGGTCCGCCCGGATGGTCACCTGACTGGCAGTGTTGCCGACAATGAGTCTCCGCACCGTGATCGGCCGGCTTTGGGGCGTTGGTTCCCGGTTATCGGCCCTTCGCTCTTGCTGCTCAAGTGCTGTGGCCTGATCGCCAGCCGTTGCTCCGCCTGGACCTTGCTGACCGTCGAGGCATCGCAGGTAGTAGTCGCCGCTGGCGAACTGGCCTGGGCGCAGGGTCGCTCGGTGAAATTCCACGGTTAGGGGGGTGGCTTTCCGCACTTCCAGAATCCCGTCCCGGATGGTGCTGAAATGCTCCCGCACGAAGATGGCCTTCGGGCTGACCGGGCAGTTTTCCTGGCAAACGATACACGGCTTGTCCATAGCCCACGGCAGGCAACGGCCAAAATCCACGAAGGCGGTCCCAATCCGGATCGGTCCTCTTTCGGCAAAACTGCCGAGCCCTTTCTTTTCTTCGAGGCTCAGCGGGCGGATGGCGGCCGTAGGGCAAACCAGGCTGCACGCGAGGCAGTGGAGCTGGCAGCCGCTGGTGCCGATTCGGAAATTCAAGATGGGAGTCCAGACCCCCTCCGGCCCGGCCTCGAAACCAGCCGGCTGGATCACATTGGTGGGGCAAATGCGCATGCACTGACCACACTTCAGACAGCGACTCAGAAACTCCGGCTCCCCCAGCGACCCCGGCGGGCGGATGACACCGGCGTAGGTGTTGCGGGCGGTGGTTCCGCTGAGGTTCAACAGGGGTACGAGGACCGTGCCCGACAACAGGGTGAGGACCGCTTGCCGACGGGAGAGCTCGGGGGCAGCTATTTCTCCGGTTGCCGACGGTACCGTGCTGAAGGTTATGAGTTCATGTTGGCATTGATGGAGGCAGTTCATACAGATCACGCATTCACTGGTGCGGATGGCGCCAGCAGGTTCACATCCGCCTTCACAGTTGCTTTCGCACAGCTTGCAATGGCGGCAGTCATCGCTCTTCTTGCCAATCCTCCAGAGGCAGTAGCGGCTGAGTACCCCAAAGAGGGCGCCAAGAGGACAGAGGAATCGGCAGTAAAACCTTGGCCGCTTGAGGTTCAGCAGGAGAATCAGGAAGAAGAGCGACCCGATGACCCAAGCTCCCTGGTAGTAGCGCTGAGTATGCGAGAGGACCTGAGGGGCCGCATCGGTGATGGCCAGAAGCACTAGATTCACCGACCGCTGCATGAGCGGAATGGGATCGAGCAGCCCGGTCTGGAGAGACGCCCCGAGCATTGGACCCGCTCCGAAGAAAAAACCCAGCAGTGCCCAGACCGCAATGAGGCCAAGGGCCATGGCAGCGGCTCTCCGGCGGTCGGCAAAGGCATCGACAAGGGTGAGCAGCAGCGCACCCAGAGAGAGTGCGATCATGATCCAGAGGCTCACCGAGTGTTCTATCGCCACCCGGACGGCATCCCCCACCAGGGTACCGGCAGCGGCTGACAACAGGAAGAACAACAGATAGTACTTGATCGATTGTCCATGATGATACTGATTCACCGCCACCCGACGGGAGGCACTCCGGCCGCGTCCGCCGAGATAGCCCACCAGTTGCTGGAGTGAGCCCAGGGGACAAACCCACCCGCAGAAGAACCTGCCGAGCACAATCGTGAGCCCGATCGTGACCAGCGCCCAGGCCAGCCCATCGTAAAGGGTTCCGGTGCTGAGAACGGTACCCAGGGCCACCAACGGGTCAAGTTGGAGAAACCAGTTGACCGGCCAGCCGCGCAACTGCCACCATTCTGCGCCGAAACTACTCACCACGCAGAACCACAAGAAAAACAGCAGGAAGAAAGCCTGGCTGATTCGACGAACCGTCACGATGCGCATGCTGAACACCCGAACCTCAAAACGCAGGAATCGAACTCGGCGGTGGTCGGGGAATATATCTCATTTCACCCCCCCCTCTGCCGCAACCCTTCATTTCCGCACCATCGTTGCTCTGTGTCCCGCCATCCGCGCGCCGGGTGTGAACCATCAGCCAGCTTGAAGCCGGATGGGATGGAGCGATTCATAATCGACGGTTCCCACTCCCTCTGCCTGCGCCTTTTGGAGATAGGGCAAATCGAGCGCCGTTTTGCCCAGCAAAGTCGCTCCAAAAGCGTCAGCTGCCACCTGATCGGTACTGACGATGAGGGTATTGGTGGGTTTCAGGTCGGAGAGTGAGCCGCCGGTTGGACCATTGGTCATCATGCTCATGGTTCCGTCCAGGACAACCACGGTCGGCCTCGCCAGCAAGCCCAGCTCCTTGATGAAATCGTTGATGTTTTGATGAAAAATATTGCGCCGACCGCCGATCAGCCCATACCAGTTCTTCATGCTCATGGAGGCTCCACTGCGGTGGTGGTCCTTGACCGGTGCCACGCCAATGAGCTTGTTCACACCGTCAAAGGGGGCAAAGAGGATCGGCCAGTTTCTGATCAGGGTCCCGCCGGCAAGCGTGGTGGGCTGAAAGAAGGCATCTTTGGGCAAGATCAAGCTCGCCCCCACCGACTGCGCCGCCGGCCCGATCCCAGAAAGGGCAAAGCAGCTCTCGGGGTCGTTGATGGGGTAGTCGGTGACACGCACGACCGCAGCCCCGGCCTTGAAACACAACCGGGCCAGCTCCGCCACCAGTTCGGGATTCGTCGTCGCCGACAAGAAGGGTGGCGAAGCGAATGCGGCATTGACCTTGATCAGCACCCGGTCACCCTGCTGGATGAAGGTTTCGATGCCTCCCAGGGCCCGAAATGCCAGATTGAGAGATTGCACCCGGTCGGCACCGTGAGCGATGGCCATCTGCGGCTTCTTTCCAGCCTGGGCAAAGCTGGGCAGTTCCACCTGCCCCCGCCCGGATTCTTCTCCTGCGCCCGGCCCATGGGGGTCATACAGCCGATAGCTCAGCAGGCCAACTCCAGCCATGGCCACCCCCGCCTTCCCGACTCGCTTCAGGAACTGGCGGCGATCGATTCCATCATGGTCTTCAGGATGGTTCATCCTTTGGTCCCTCAGACTTTCAGAGTCCTTCTCCGCGAAACCAGTCACACTTCCTCCGCCATCGTCCGAAATGCAAATCGCCGATTACCCCGTTCATCTTCCCGCCCGGACCAGGGCCGCTTTCAGCCGCATGGCAAGCGCCGATGCCAGATCCTGCCGCTCCGCCTCATGAACGCCCCCCAGGTAAGAGCCGTGCACGAAAACCACCTCGAAGGTATCGAAAACCTTGACCAGCCAAGCGTCAGGGATCGGTTCCGCCATGACCGCTTCCTCGCCGCCGTGAGCCAGCAGGAATTGATAGTAGGCGGAGGCCATCTCCTTTGCTGCCGCTGGCGACGGCTGAGGGGCGAGAAAAGCCGTCAGCTCAGTTCCAGAAAGATCGTAGCGGCCCACAAAGGTATGGCTCAGCCGATCGAAGCCAAACACGTTTTCCGCCAGGAGGGCAATGTTGCCCGGGATCAGCGAATCTTCGGGAAACAGGGCGAGCTCATCAATGCCCTCGTGAACCGCGGGATGCTGCCGGGTAAAACTCTCGCCCACCGCCAGCAGGCGCTCAAGCATCCGGTCTGACGAACCGATCACTTCTACGTAGTACTGCCCCTGCTGGAAAAACAGGGCGTTTTCTGCACTATAGGCGAACTGGGCCAAACTGGCCTCCCTGGCGTTGGCTCGCTGCTGGGTACTGTAGACCGAAAACGCGTTCCGGTGGTTTCCCATGTCGTATACAAAGAGTTCGAGCCACTGTTCCGGCTGGTCGGCGACGGCAAAGCGCTGGGTGCGAAGACTCAGAAAGCCGGCGGCAAGGTACAGCTCTGCCTTCCCATCGATTTTTTCCGAGAGAGTCTCCGGCCCGAACTCTTCCCCCGGAGTCAGCACCACCATGCCCTCGGGGAGGTAGCTCTGCAAATCGTTAATGGAACCGGCCGGCTGCGATTGCATTGCGCCGGAAGGGGAGCTGGCCAGGATTGCTCGAAAGAGCGCCTCGTCATACCGGGACTGTTGCGTGAAAATACCGACGGCGATGCCCACCAGCAGCAACAAGATCAGCGATCCGAGGCAAGTCTCAAGCCGTTGCGGTTTCACTCCACGGTTCTCCCCCAGGTACTCATTGCTGCCGGCTGCTCCCCCGAACGCCATGGCCAGTCAGGAGCCACGCCGCTGGATCTACATGTTTTCCCTACCCCTGAAATACTCACCTTCTCCCCCCTGAAATACTATCCCCTCCCACTTTACCCCGCCCGCAGGACGGTGGTAGAAGTAGCCATCAATGGCACTCCTTACGGCGTGTTAAACTTCTTCTACGGGAAGCCAAGCCGAGTCCGCAGGCTTGGCTTCCTTGTTTTCCGGCACACCCTGTTCGAAAGGTTCCGCTGCCGGCGCTTGAACCGGCACCTTTCCCGGGAACTCCGGGGCGAGAAGCATCGCGATGTGATCCTGAAGTTCCAAGATGAGCGGTTCCAGAGTCCTGGAAGAGAGTGCACTAATGGGGACCCCGCCGTAGCGCTTCACCTGATTATGCACATATTCAGGGGCGAGCAGATCGGTCTTGTTGAAGACCAGCACGGTCTCCTTGTATTGCAGTTCCAATTCCTTCAGAATTCGGTCTACAGCGGCCATCTGATCTTCAAATTGGGGATTGCTGAGATCCACCACATGCAGCAGGAGATCGGCATCATCGAGTTCTTCCAGGGTCGCAGCGAAAGCATCCAGGAGGGTTCGTGGAAGATCGCGGATGAAACCGACGGTATCGGTAATGATCACTTCGAAATCCCGCGGGAAGCGCAGCCGGCGACTGCTGGGATCAAGGGTGGCGAAGAGTTTGTCTTCCACAAAGACCAGGCTCTTGGTGAGGGTATTCAGGAGCGTTGATTTGCCGGCGTTGGTGTAACCAACAATGGAAATGACCGGCATCCGCTTGCGCATGCGTTGCGAACGGCGCTGTGCGCGCCCCTCCCGGACCAGCTTCAACTGGTTTTCCAGATGAGTGATGCGGTCTTTGATTCGTCGTCGGTTGATTTCCAGGGTGGTTTCTCCCGGACCCCGCGCCCCAATCCCCCCGGTGAGCCGGGAGAGGGCATCGTCCTTCATGCCGAGCCGAGGCAGCAAATATTTCAGCTGCGCCATTTCCACCTGGATTTTTCCTTCGCGACTCTGCGCCCGTCGGGCGAAGATATCGAGGATCAGCTGGGTGCGATCGATCACGCGCAGTTCCGTGGTATCGGTGAGAGAGCGCACCTGGGAAGGATTGAGGTCCTGATCGAAGATCAGCAGGTCAACCCCGCACTGCAATGCCCGCAGCACGATCTCCCCCAGTTTGCCTTTGCCGATCAGGTACTTGGAGTTGATCTGCCGCTGCCGCTGGATGATGGTATCCACCGCTACGATCCCGCTGGTGCGCGCCAATTCGATCAGTTCCGCCATGGATTTCCCGGCGGTCTCCCGATCGGCCGTGGTGACGCTGACCAGAATCGCCCGGTCCTCCGGGCTCGCCGCCGGGATAGCCAGGCGATTCCGCTCCAGTTCATCCTCGAGCGCCTGCACCAGAGAGGGGAAGTCCAGGTCGGGCTCATAGCAGGGGGTGGGTGGGAGAATGCGCCAGCCCGGCTGATCCCGGTCGTTCGCGGGGAGAATGTGCGCAACCTCCAGCTGGGTGGCACCTCCATGGGGATCGACTCGAATCGCTGCCAGGCAATCCAGCCTCAGGAATACCAGGTCCATGAGATCCTCCTGAGAAAGAGGTTCTTCCTGGAGATGGGTGTGCACCAGCCGCAGCCCTCGCAAACGCCAGCGTCCTCCCCGGCTTTTGGGCAGGTCTGGAATGAAAAGGGAGCGGGGCCCACCAACCAGCACCGCCTCCACCGAGCCGTCACGCGCCAGCAGGAGGCCCACCTGGCGCCCGCACTCAAAGGATAACCGCGCCAGATCGCGCGCCACCTCAGGAGATACCACCTGATACGAGGGTATCTTGCGGCGGTAAAGCCGTTCGATCCGCTGGCGAGTGCTGCTTTTCAGTCCGGCCACATGGCCGTGAACTCTTTTGATGGGCAATCCTCGTGTTAGAGGTGACGCTGGTCGATCAGCCTTTTGGCTTTGCCTTCAGAGGAGGGTAAAGCGTTGGGTTCAACCAGTTCAACATGCGGGGTAATCTGGAGTTCGCTTTTGAGATCGTGGGTGATTTTCTCCTTCAGGCGCTGCAGCTGGCGCATGTCCTCCACGAAGGCTCGATCGGTCATTTCAACGCGCACGACCATGTCGTCGACGTTGTGCTGGCGCTGCAGAACAATGACATAGTTGTTTCCCACCTCGGGGATGTTCATCAGAACCTGTTCGACCTGCATGGGAAAGATATTCACGCCCTTGATGATGAACATATCGTCCGAACGGCCCTGAATGCGATCGATGCGCTTGTGCACCCGCCCGCACGGACACTCCCCGGGGATGATCCGGGTGATATCGCGGGTCCGGTAGCGGATGATCGGCATTCCTTCCCGCTTGAGACTGGTCAGCACCAGTTCCCCGAAAACCCCATCGGGCACCGGCACCAAGGTCTCCGGGTCGATTATTTCAACGTAGTAGGCGTCCTCCCAGACATGCATGCCAGCCTGGTTCAAACACTCGAAGGCCACTCCCGGCCCGTTCATCTCGGAGAGCCCGTAACTGTTGAAAACCCGAATCCCGTAGAATTCCTCAACCCGCCGCCGCACCTCTTCGGAATAGGGTTCTGCCCCCAGGTAGGCCAGTCGGAGTTGCAGGTCCTTCCTGGAATCGATCCCGAGTTCCATCATCACATCCATCAGGCGCAGAGCGTAGCTGGGAATGATGTGGATCACACTGGTTGCGAAATCCCGCATCAATTGGAGCTGCCGCTTGCTGTTGCCTGACCCTGACGGAATGGTCAGCAGTCCCAGTCGTTCGGCACCATACTGGAAGCCCAGACCACCGGTAAAGAGCCCGTAGCCGGAGAGGTTCTGAAAGACGTCGCCGGGGCGCGCTCCCGTCATGTACATGGACCGCGCCAGAAGCTCCGCCCAGCCGTCGAGGTCGGCCCGGGTATAGAGTACGGCAATCGATTGGCCGGTGGTGCCCGACGAAACATGTAGCCGCACCAGCTGGTTGCGGGGCACACAGAGCAGGCCATAGGGATAGTGTTCCCGCAGGTCCTGCTTGGTTGTCAGAGGCAGCTTCCGAACGTCATCAAGGGTCTTCAGGTCCTTGGCATGAATTCCCGCTTCCGCGTACTTCTTCTGATACAAGGCAGATGCCGTGACCCGTTGCAGGGTGCGTTGCCAGCGCTCGAGCTGCAGGCCCTCCAGGTCGGACCGCGACAGGCTCTCGACATCACCATCCCAGTATTGATCCGAGTTCTTCATAGTATGATCTTTGCGTGCCTCAAGCAGTGAGCGCCAGGTTCTCAAAGCGCGTGTAAGTATCGATATACTTCAGTTTCACGCGGCCGATGGGGCCGTTGCGATGCTTGCTGATTTCGATTTCGGCAATGCCCTTGTCGGGCGAGTCCTTGTTGTAAACCTCATCCCGATAGATGAAGGCAATGACATCGGCATCCTGTTCAATAGCTCCGGATTCGCGCAGATCGCTCAGGAGCGGGCGCTTCTGATTGCGCTCTTCAACCTTGCGGTTGAGCTGGGAAAGGGCAATGACCGGCACGTTCAGCTCCTTCGCCAGCCCCTTGAGCGACCGGGAGATATCCGAAATCTCCTGCTCTCGCCGCTCCACCCCCTGGCGCCCCTGCATGAGCTGCAGGTAGTCGACAACCACCAGCCCGAGTCCCCGGTCGGCCTTCATCCGGCGGGCCTTGGCCCGCAACTCCAGGACCGAAATGGCCGGTGTGTCATCGATGTACATAGGGGTATCCATGAACTTTCCGGCAGCATTGAGCATCTTAACGCATTCCTGTTGGCTCAGGAAGCCGGTGCGGATCTTGTGGGAATCAACTCGCGCCTCGGCACAGAGCAGCCGCATGGCCAGCTGCTCTTTGCTCATCTCCAGCGAAAAGACCCCAACCGGAATGCCGCCCACCATGGCGACATTGCGGGCGATGGAGAGGGCCAGGGCGGTCTTGCCCATACTGGGGCGGGCCGCAATGATGATCAGGTCAGAGGGTTGAAAGCCCGCCGTCAGTTTGTCCAGGTCCGTATAATGGCTGGCCACCCCGGTGACCATCTCGCGATATTCCTGGAACCGTTCTATGTTCTCGATGCTCTTTTTGACGATATCCTTGAGCGGCGAATAACTGGTGCGAATCCGACTTTCGGTCACGGCAAAGATCGCAGCTTCCGTCTGATCCAGGATCTCTTCAACATTTTTGCCGCCACCATAACATAGCGCGGTGATCTCGTTGGCAGTCTGGATCAGTTTGCGCAGCAGGGCCTTGTCATGGATGATTCTGGCATAGGCCGCAACATTGGCGGCCGAGGGAACCATTTCCGTCAGCGAAGCCAGATAGGTGGCCCCTCCCACTTTATCGAGCTGATTCTTCTCGGTTAGATACTCGGTGGTGGTGATCAGGTCGATTGGTTCGTTGCGCTGAAAGAGCTCCTGGAAAGCCTGAAATACAGTCCGGTGAGCATCCCGGTAAAATTCCTCGCCCCGGAGAACTTCCAGGGCGGCGGGCAACCCCTGGCTCTCGATCAGGATCCCGCCCAGGAGTGACTGTTCCGCTTCGATCTGCTGCGGCGGCACCTTCTGGAGTTCTTCGGCGCTGCGGTCCAATCCCTTATTCTTCCTTTTCAATCACCAGTTTGAGGTGAGCCATGATTTGCGCATCCACCCGGACCGGGACGGTAGATTCCCCCAGGGCCTTGATCGGCTGCTCCAGCTGGACACTCTTGCGCGCCAGTTGGAAACCCCGTTCATCCAGGGCACTCAGGATGTCGGCCGCACTCACCGAGCCGTAGAGCTTGTCTTCCTCGATCACTTTGCGTCGGAAAACCAGCTGCGTCCGGTTGAGTTTTTCAGCCAGGGAAAGCATTTCCTGCCGGACCTTCTCCCGCTTCTGGGCCAGGATTCGCTTCCGGTGTTCCAGTTCGCGCACGTTCTTGCCCGTCGCCTCGAGAGCCAGTCCCTGGGGCAGCAGGTAATTGCGGGCGTAGCCCGAAGCGACGTTGACGACCTCTCCGATCTGCCCCAGGGGCATGATATTTTCTGTCAGAATTACCTTCATGATCACTACCTCGATCCATGCAAAGAGGGTTGGGGTTAGGAGTTCGCCGTCGCGCCTCGCGACAGGCGCCGAAAGTCGAACCAGGTATCGAACAAGCCGAGCAGCATCGCTCCCAGCGTGAAAAACTGCTGAAGGAGGATGATCCCGTAGCCGACGGCCCGGAAAACCGGCGGCAGCTTCCATCGTCCGAAATAATAGCCGACAATGGCCAGACCCTGGAAAAGATAGATCACCCCCCCCACCATGAGGGCGTTCAGGGCGGCAATCTTGAGAGAGCCGTACGGCAGCAGGAGCAAACCACCACTGACGATGACCATCCAGACCAGGAGTTCCGGTGCCTTCCAGTGCGACCAAGCCGGCCAGGCCGGTAGCGGCAGTTCGCGTATCCGGCAGAAGCGTTTGGCTGCCAATAGGTTCAGCCAGCAAGCCATGAGCGTCGAGGCAAGCGCAGCCCCGGGCAGCAGTTTGACCAGCAGCGGCAACAGCTTCTGGAGTGCCTCTTCTACTAGCTGTCGGTCAGCGGACGAGGCCCCATATTGTTGGAGCAGCAGGCCGACCCCATCCTGCAGATCCTGCTGAAATGAGGCGGAGGCTTCCGTTCCGCCTCCGTACGAAAACCAGAAGACTACGAGTCCGACCGTGAAGGTCAGCCCACTCGCGATGCCGGCAGTCCATTCCAGAGACCAGCCCCAGCGCATACCCAAACCCAGCAGGAAGCCAAGCAACAGCATCTCCAGCAGATAAGGGAGGCTCTGTGCCGCATTGAGAGAGGCAAGCACCAGGTAGCCCAGGATTGCCACACCACCCGGAACCCAGAAGCCCAGGGGCCTTCCCCATCGGTAATAGGCAAGCAGCGTCGGCAGGGGCGTAAAAGTCCCCACCATGATACCAACCACAGGAATCATCACTACCGAAAGAAAAAGCAGCAGGCTGGCGGTAACGCTGACGACGATCTCGCGCATCATCGCACGATCCCGCCACGGTGCCGAGGAATCGGGGTCCAAGCCCATAGCCTTCTATCGGGGGGAGGGCCTGAGACACAGCCCCTCCACCACCAGACCGTCACACTGTATGGACGGTTGTGTAGGGCAAAAGCGCTATCTGACGCCCTCGCTTGATCGCTGTGGTTAACACGCGCTGATGCTTGGCACAATTGCCGGAAATCCGCCGGGGAACAATCTTGCCTCGCTCCGTGATGAAATAGCGGAGGGTCTTGGCATCCTTGTAATCGATCTTCAGTTCACTATCCACACAGAAGCGACATACCTTGCGTCGCTGAAACGTTCGTCTTTTGCGCTTTATCACCATGTTCGTTCTCCCTTCTCCAAAATCATGCCGGCGTGGCTGGATTTAGGCTGGCTCTTCCCCTTCCTCAACCCGTTCGTCGCTCGTTGTCAGGTGCTCTTCCAGCCGCTCGTCTGCCTGTTCCGTGGCTTCCTCGTCCTCGGAAACGACCGCTGCGGCAGCATCCTTGCGGGCTGCTTCCTTTTCCGGGTCGAAGCGGTCTTCGAGTTTCACGGTGATGAATTTGAGCACCCGTTCATCCAGGCGCATGTTCCGTTCAAGTTCTGCCACCAGTTCCGGGCCGCCCGCGTACTCTGTCAAAATGTAGTGGCCCTGATGGCGCTTCTTGACCGGATAAGCAAGTTTCTTCTTGCCCCAGGAGACATAGGTGAGAACGCTTCCCCCATTGGCATCGACAATCCCTTTGAGCTTGTCGCCGACGAGGGTGTAGGCTTCCTCGGTAAGTTCCGGGTCCACGATAAAAAACGTCTCGTATTTCCGCATCCTTCTCTTTTCCTCCTTGTGGTTTGTGCAGCCCCTTTCCCGATGGGGGTTGGAGCAAGGAGCAATCCTCTTGTGAAAACGCTCAGCTAACACATCCAAGGCGACGGCGTCAAGCCATTTTTCCGCAGCTCCGCGACAACCAGGGTGCTCAGGACCGCCCTGCTTCCGACCTCTGCACCGCTACCAGGGTGACGTCGTCATGTTGCGGGATCAGCCATTGATGGGTCATGACCAGGTCGAACAGGCGATCACAAATCTCCTGGGCGGAATGGTGGCAGCAGGCTCCGAGCGACTGATGGAGGCGCTTGAGCCCGAAGGGCAGCCCGTTCCGGTCAAAGGCTTCCGTCATCCCATCAGTGAAGAGCAGGAGAGTCTGGCCGGGCGCCAGCTCTACCATATTCTCATCGATTTGCGGGTCGGGAAAGACCCCCAGCGGCCCACCCTGCCCACAGCAGGGGGTGAACGTGACCCCCTGGTCATCACAGAGTACCGGCAGCTCATGCCCGGCACGCCCGTAGGTAAAGCGGCCGCTTGCCATCTCCAGAATTCCGTAGAGGACCGTCACAAACATTTCCGCATCATTCATCTCGAGCAGGTGTTCATTCATGCCCCGCAGTACTTCCCGGGGCAGTCTTGCGGCACGGGCTTCGGCCCGCATCAGACTGCGGGTCATTGCCATAAACAGCGCTGCCGGCACCCCTTTACCGGACACATCGCCAACCGCGATGCCCAACCGTCCGGAATCGAGCGCAATGAAATCATAGAAATCGCCACCCACGGCGCGAGCCGGTTCCATCCGCGCCCCGAAGTCATAGCCCGCCAGCTGCGGGAGCGATCGGGGCAGGAGACTTCGTTGGATTTCCCGAGCCACTTCCAGTTCCCGCTCGAGCTTTTCCTTTTCGATGATCAAGGCCTGGGCCGCCCGCAGATCATCATAAGCCTTTGCCAGTTGGCGGTTTTTTTCCTGCAGGTCACGGATGATGGCATTATCTGTATCCCGCAATCGCTGGCTCAGCATCCTCGCCATATCATAGGCAAGTGCCGGTTGAATCCGCAGCATCGCATCGAAATCCTGACGTCTGATTTCCAGCAGGCTGACCGCCGTGCGCGCCCGCACACTCGCCGAGCGGCAGTATTTCGGATCGAGGAGCGCCATTTCGCCGAAGCACTCGCCGGGCCCAAAGACCGTCAGAGTTCGCTCATCTCCCGTGCCCAAAGCCTTGATCACCTCCACCGCGCCCTGTAGCACCAGGTAGAAATGATTGCCATGGTCCCCCTCGTGAAAAATGACGGTGTTGGCCGGCAGGTCGATCTGAATCAGGCTCTCGACGAGATGCTCCAATTGCCTGGAAAGCAGCGAACCAAACAGCCGGAGGGTCAGTCTGTGAGGATCACTCATGAACGATCTCCCGTTATCATCCGATCATGCCGGGGTCGGCACCACAAGGGAGCAGGCCGCAGCCCCCGGTCATCTCCCTTGCCGACCGTGGCAAACCCCGCTCAGCCCGATTTCAGCCTTTCGCGAACCACGGACCGGCAACAAATGCCTTCGTGGTCCCAGTCGCGTCTCCCGCAGCAGAAAGGAAATCGCGATTCTTAAACGGCCCCTAGATTCGAAGGAGACGGGCCGCGTTGCCTCCCGCAATGGCCTCGATTTGCTTGGAGGTAAGGCCAGCCTCCGTCATTTCCTTGAAATAACGGTCGGGAGAGATTAGCGGGAAATCGCTGCCGAACAGAATTCTCTCTTCACCCACGATCGCTGCCATGTGAGCATAGATGGCAGGTTTGTAGAGAAACGGAGAAGCCGCCGTATCGTAGTAGACATTCCTCAGAACCTCGGAGGTTTCCTTCTTGAGCAGCTGGAAGAAGCCAAGGCCACCTCCCCAGTGGGCCAGAATGAGGGTAAGATCGCCAGCGAGGGCGGCCAGAGCGTAGTAGAAGGCGAGCCCCATGGGCGCCTTGCCCGGATAAGGGTGCCCGACCGGTTCATTGGCATGTACGAGCATCACCGCACCGTGAGACCGGCAGCACCCTACCAGCTCATCGAAGCATGGCAGCGCCAGAGTTGCCGTAGAGGGCTCATAGATGGCCAGTTCGCCGAGTCCCGCCGCTCCCTGCGCCAGGCATCGCTCCGCTTCCCGCCCGCTGGCAGGCATGAGCGGATGCACGCAGGCAAAAGGGATCAAGGTCGGAGCATGCCTCGCCGCGGCTTCCAGGACATAGTCGTTGTGCCTCGCCGCCAGCTCTGCCTGGTGCCAGGGAAAGCCAAAGACCACCGCCCGGTCGATGGCGTTGCGCGCCATGGCTTCCACCAGCGATTCGGCAGTTGCCAGCCTGGCCCGCGGGGAATCGTACAGGGCCTTGAAAACAGGTTCTCCATCAAAGTAATGGTGCCGATCCCGAACGATTTCCGGGGCGAAAATATGGGTGTGAACATCAATCCGCATCCTGGACCACCCTGAAATCTACGGAGCAGTTGAAATATTCAGTTGACTTCTTTTCAGTAAACGGATGACAAGTGAACCTGTTGATGATTGATAGATCAGGACCTTCAACCATACTATTTAAAGAGATCTTGCCGTGAAGTCGAGAGAAATAAGCCTTGATCCCATTGAAACCGTCGCTCGTACCGCGATTGCCGAAGCCGGCGACCTCATTCGCCAGAACCTGGGCACCATTACCTTTGCCCACGTCCACGCCAAAGCTCCCTTCGACTATGTCACCGCCGTGGACAAAGCAGCGGAAACCTTGATCATGGATCGCGTCCGCACTCGCTTCCCCGACCATGCCATCGTTTCTGAAGAAACCCCCAACGACGGGTTGCAGGATGGAATCTCCTGGGTCATTGACCCCCTCGACGGCACGGCCAATTTTATCCATGGTTTTCCTTTCATCGCCGTTTCCATTGCCATCTGCCAGGACCGGACGCCGATTCTCGGACTGGTGCTGGATCCGTTAAGGCAGGAGTTGTTTTCCGCCCGACGCGGAAAGGGGGCCTATCTTAACGGCAACCCACTCCACGTCAGCCAGCCCGGTGCTCTCAAGGAAACACTCATCGCTACCGGTTTTCCCCATCGCACCAGAGACCTCCTCGAACCCTACCTCGACGCTTTCAGGCGCATTTTCCTGGAAGTGAGCGGCATCCGGCGGGCCGGGGCGGCAGCCCTCGATCTGGCCTACCTGGCCGCCGGGCGGGTGGACGGTTTCTGGGAAGCCGGCCTCAAAGCCTGGGACATCGCCGCCGGCAGCCTGCTCGTCACCGAAGCCGGCGGCATGATCAGTGATTTCTGGGGAACCAACGATTACCTGAGCAACGGCCATATCATCGGCGGCACCTCCCTGGTCTATCCCTTCTTGCTCGAACAGGTACAAAACTCGCTCGCGCCGGCGTTGGTCGCGTGATGAGCCACTTCTTTGGGCGTGGTGCGCAAAGACTCACAGTGGCAGAATGAACCCGAAAAGTTGCTGAAATCAGCACGTGTTGCAAAGGAGAAGCGGGTGTTGATAGTTGGGATTTACGGGTCCCCCAGGAAGGGCGGCAATACCGACGTAATGCTTGATGCGTTTCTGGAGGGGGCGAAGGCAGCAGGCGGGGAAAGCCGGCGAATCTATGTGCGCGATCTTGAGATCAAGGGATGCCTGGGTTGCGGACACTGCGACCGGACGGGAGTCTGCATCCAGAAAGACGCCATGCAGCAGGTCTACCCTCTGCTGGAAGAGGCCCGGTGCATCGTGGTGGCGTCACCGATTTACTTCTATGGGGTTACCGCCCAACTCAAACTGCTGATCGATCGGGCCCAGGCGCTCTTCATGAAGCGGGAAATAGCCAAAAAGGAAGGGAAAAATTCCGTTGAGGCACCGCTACGCCGGGGATTTCTGCTGCTTGCCGGGGCAACGCGCGGCAAGCGCCTCTTTGAATGCTCGATCCTTACCATACGCTACTTCTATGATGCCCTGGGGGTGAACTGCGCGGGGGAGCTATCGTTCCGGGAGGTCGATGAGCGCGGCGCCATCCTCCGGAATCCCCAGGCCGTAGCAGCCTGCCGTCAGGCGGGAAAAGAATTCATCTCCGGCCCATGACCCCCTCCCCGCCCAACATTCCTCACTCCTCACCCCTCATCCCACATCCCTGTTCCGCAAAGGGAAAGACGCAACTGGTGTCCAGAGTCCCGATGAAATCTTCGAGGCGATGCAATCCTTCGACCGCAAGGAACCGCTCGATTCCCTCGATGATCTCGATACTGGCGCGAGGGTTCACCAGGTTGGCCGTCCCGACCTGGACGGCACGCACTCCGAGCAACAGGAACTCGAGGGCGTCGGTGGCCTTCATGATCCCGCCAATTCCAATTACCGGACAGGCAACCGCCTGCAGCACCTCATAGGTGCAACGCAGGGCAATGGGCTTGATCGCCGGTCCGGAAAGCCCACCGATGATGTTGGCCAGTTTAGGGCGGCGGGAGAAGACATCCACCGCCATGGCTGCCACCGTGTTGATACAGGAGAGGATATCGCTCCCCGCCTCGGCGGCCGCGCGCGCGATTTCCGCAATCCTGGTGACGTTGGGGGTGAGCTTGGTAATGAGAGGCAGGGTTGTCATACGGCGAACCGTTCGTACCACCGCGGCGGCGGTTTCGGGGCTGGTGCCGAAGAGCATGCCCCCTTTCTTGACGTTGGGACAGCTGATGTTGATTTCAAGCGCGACGATGCCGTCCACCCCGTCAAGACGTGACGCCAATTCGGCATAGTCATCCAGAGAATTCCCGAAAATGTTCACGATCACCGGCACCTGCTGCAAGCGGAGGAAGGGCAGCTTGGCGTTGAGGAAGGTTTCAATCCCGACATTTTCGAGGCCAATGGCGTTGATCAGCCCGGAGGGCGTTTCCACCAACCGCGGTGGGGGGTTACCGGCCCGGGGGGTGAGGGAAATTCCCTTTACCACCACCGCCCCCAGCTGCTTCAGGTCGAGAAAGTCGGTATACTCCTCGCCGTACCCGAAGGTCCCGGAAGCTACCATGACCGGGTTTTTGAGGGTCAGCGGCCCTAGTCGAACCGAAAGATCCGGGGCGAGATCGGGTGCCTTTGCAGCCTGTGCCATGCGATTGATCCTGCTGGAAAGATGGGACCGTCCTTGCAAACATGCAGGTAATTGTCGCCGCTGGGATCATCCGGGTGGGGCGTGGGCAGGGCACAGCCGAGGCAGGCACCAATGCCGCACGCCATAAGGGCTTCGAGGGAAAGCTGGGCGGGAATGCCAGCCGCCAGGGCCCATGCTGCCAGCCGTGCCTGCATGGTGAGAGGGCCGCAGCCATAAAGCAGGCCCGGGCATAGCCGGTCTACCGCGGTCGTCAGCTCGAAGAGCCGGGTGACAACCCCCTCGTCTCCCCGGCTCCCGTCGTCGGTGCTGAGGTGCACCGTGACCCCAAGCCTCTCGTACGGATGCACCGGGACCATTTCCACCGCCGTCCGAGCCCCATAGAACAGATGAACGTCATGGCCACCGGAAGGAGGTGCCGCCATAAGGTCCGTCATCAACTGATCAAAAGGGGCAATCCCAATACCGCCCGCCACGAGGGCCACCACCCGTTGCCCCCAGTCGGGCAGGTCGAACCCGTTGCCCAACGGCCCAACGGCATTCAGCCGAGTTCCCGGACGGCCCTGGGAAAGCCACCAGGTGCCTTGCCCGGTCACGCGGTAGAGGATTTCGATGCAACCTTCCCGTGGCAGAATGCGATGAAAAGAAAAAGGGCGCTTGAGGAGCGGTTCGCTGCCGCTTCGAACCTGAAGCATGAGGAATTGACCGGCCCGCGCCGCAGCGGCGATGCGTTGGCACTGCAGCCGCAGGCGATGGGTCCGTTCCGCCACTTCATGCTGCTCGAGAAGAACTGCATCCTCTTGAAACTTAGGCACTGGCTCGTTCCTCGGAAGATCAATGCCATGCCAGTACGGCAGCATTCCGCCCGGTCTGTTTCTCGCCCCGATAGGAGAAGAACGTGTCCTTTTCACACACGGTGCAGCGGTTGGCAACTTCGATATGGTCGGGCCGCAGGCCGGCACGGACCAGCTGCCACCGGCTAATGGCCCAGAAATCAAAATAGGCGGGCCGGGTCTGAAACCGCCGAAAGGAATCGGGGAGTTCCTCGGCATAGTTCCGGAACTCGGCACAGCAGGGACCGAGGGAGGGCGAGATACCGGCGAGAAGGTCCTGCGGGCGGCAACCGAACCGGTCACGCATCACCGCTACAACCTTAATGGGAATCTCGCCGACGCTCCCGCGCCAGCCGCAATGGACATTGGCAATGACACGGCGCACCGGATCGGCGATCAAGATCGCCTGGCAATCCGCGATCTTGATCAGCAGTCCGACGCCAACCTGGGCCGTTATCAGAGCATCCCCCGCAGGGGTGAGAAGAATTGGCGGCCGCACCTCGGCTCGGGCCAGGCATTCTTCGTCTGCTAAGTGGATGGTGCTGCTGTGGGTCTGCCTGCTCGCCACCAACCGTTCCACGGCCATGGCATGCTTCACCCGCAGGAGATTCTCCTGCACCGCTTCGGGAGCATCCCCATTGTTCCAGGCCACATTCAGGCTGGCGTATGGCTTCTCGCTGACCCCGCCGTGGCGGCTGAAGATCCCATGCACCAAACCGGGCACCTCTGAGAGGTTTTGAAAAGTATGCCGTACCGCCTTCATACCATGAACCGCCCCACTGGGTCTCGAAAAGCTGCTTCTACTGTTCTCACCTTACGCCTCACCCTTACCGCCAATGGCCGAACAGGGCAAGTCTTATTGACATCCCCCGGAATATTGTTAGTCTAGCCGGGAAGAGCTTCATCCAGGAGACAGGAGTGACAGGTTATGGAGCAGGTAAAAGAATGCATGAAGGTGACCATCGAGTATATGGTCCGCACCAGGGGACCAACCGGTCAGGAAGGCGAGTCACCGAACGAGACATGTTCTTTTGTTTACGGGGTTGACGTCCAGTATCCTTCGGTTGAAAAAGCCCTCGCCGGCAGGAAGGTGGGAGATCGAGTGCGGGTTACCGTGCCGCCGGAGGAGTTGTTCGGAGCTTACGACGAAGAACTGGTTCGCGAACTGCCATGTTGCGACTACAAGCAGGAACGGTTGAAAGTCGGCAAGATGTATCGGGAAAGGCGCAAGAAATGCCTGGTGCAGTTCCTGGTGAAAGAACTCCGCGATGAGGTGATCGTTGCCGATTTTAACGACCCAAGAGCAGGGACTACTGCGGAGTTCGATATCCTCATCAAAGACCTTCGCCAAGCCACCAAGAGTGAAATGCAGCCATCCTGCGCACGCGGTTAACGGCTGGGCTGGAGAGAGACGAGAAGCCACTCTCTGCCATTTTTTCCCGGTGCTCACCGGTCGTGCAGCCGGGTTGCCACACCTGCGAAAAGACGGAAATTCAGACCTCGAAGATGGCTTGAGGTGGAGGAAGCTCGACATATGATGAGTGATTTGCGCCCATCGGTTTTGGACGATCAGGGGTGGTGGAGTATGAGTCTGCGAATTCATCGTAATCTGAGGCTGGAGGCCGGCGTCAGCCTGGCCATGGGGTCGGTTTTTCTGATCAGCGGCGTGGCTCTGCTCGTCTGGGGCGTCATCCTGGTGGGCATCCTGGTGGGTTGGGTGCACTGGTTCATCACCCCAGGTTTTCGGCCCTCTCCGGTCGGCTGGCTGGTCCCGACGGTATGTTTCCTGTCGGGAGGCGTTCTGTTCCACTTTGGCCGTCATCTGGCGCTCGTCTACCCCAGGTGGCTCCATCGAGCCACCTGGTTGCTGGGCAACGTCCAGCCAAGAAAGATGCTTCTGACCTTTCCGGAAGGGCGGGAAGCCTCCGGGAAAATCGCGGAACTGCGTGAACCCGGTAAGCCGAAGTCTTCGCCTCCGGCCGATACCGTGGAGATTCGTTCACCCTATTGGAAAATCAAGGACCTCGCGCCGGACCCCGTCGAGGTTTTCAGGGAGATTGAGGCGGACGGCATCGTGGCGATGGCGGCGAACTCCGGCATCATTTGGGGTTTCAGGAAGCCGGACCTTATCGGCGAACGCCCATTCGGAAGCGGCTCATAAGGGAACCCAGACCTTTTGATCAACTTCAGAGCGGTCCTCTTCGATCTTGACGGCACTCTGCTCGATACCCTGCAGGACTTGGCAGATGCGATGAACACCGTCCTCCGGCGCTTCGGTTTTGCCGCCCATCCCCTGGAGCCTTATCGATATTTTGTCGGCAACGGCATGGCAGCCCTCGTCCACCGGGCGCTGCCGAAACCCCATCAGGATGATCAAGCCCTTGCCTCTGCCTGCCTGGCTGCCCTGAAAGAGGAGTATCGCGGCCGTTGGAGGGAGCAGACCCGCCCTTACCCAGGGATACCGGAACTCCTCGACCAGCTTGCTGCGAGACAAATCCAAATGTCCGTTCTCTCCAACAAACCAGATGAATTCACCAGGGTAATGGTCGACCGATTCCTGCCCCATTGGCATTTCGACTGTGTTTTTGGCGAACGCCCGGGTATCCCGAGGAAACCGGACCCGGCCGCAGCCCTGGAAATTGCCCGGCTCTCGGCAATTCCAGTGGAAGCCTTTGCATACCTGGGCGACACCGCTACCGACATGCTCACTGCGACCGCTGCCGGCATGTTTCCCATTGGCGTCCTGTGGGGGTTTCGCCCGGCAGAAGAGTTAACCGCAAACGGTGCGAAAACCCTCCTTTCCAGACCCTCCGAACTCCTGGCGCTCTTCTGACACTCCGCTCCTTTATTGCCACCTGGACTCGTCGCCCTCACCCCAGTGCCTTGCGGCAGAAGTCCTTACTCACTGATGGCGGCTGTACTACTGTTCCCTGAGACGTTGCGTTTCAGCTTCGCTCATTCCCGGATTGTTCGCTCCAAGCTCCGGCTTCGTGCCCAAATTGAGGGTCAAGTGCCAGCCTGAGCTCAAAACAAGCCGCAGCTTCCAGGCAAGCAGGTCCCCCCGCAGTGGAGCTCCGGAAACCAGCTCTACCAGCCCATGAGCCCGTTACTGATTAGCGGGCAGTCTCTGCGCGATTCTTGAGTTCGCGGGAGGCGCGGGGTCGGGTCGTTCCGTTCGCGGGAAGCGCCAGAGAGAGCCCTCTCATCACGGAATTTCCGCACCCAGTCTGAGGCAATGCTGAATTGCGAAGAAGTGGTGTTATTCCTGTTGTTGGTGGAGATGATCGGGATCGAACCGACGACCTCAGCCTTGCGAAGGCTGCGCTCTCCCAGCTGAGCTACATCCCCACTCGGCGGGTTTTATAGCGCCTTCCGGGACGGCTGTCAACGGGTGACAAGCCGTCCGAGTCGCTTTCTTACGAATCCGAAGCTGTTCCCGCCTTACCCGACCGGTAAAACCCGATGAGGAACTCCGCTTCCTTGGGAGACAAGTCGAAGCGGGAGACTGCCTTCTGCACGAGCTTCTGGGGAGATTCCTCCGGATTTTCCTGGAGTTGGTCCGAAATCCATTTCACCGCCCTACGTATCGCGTCGCCTTCCGGCATCACTGTGGTCACCGTATGAGACTCCTTTTGAATGATCAACCTTACCCAGCCCCCCTTGCTCCGATAACCCATTGTACCGGACTTTTTCCCAGGATGATAGAGCCTTGGGGCCACGACCCAGCAGTCGTCAGGCCACCCGGGGACGCGGCAACAGTCCCCCCCGTTCCACAATCTCCGGCACCCTCTCTTCCCATTCAATCGCCATGATATGAAAACCGCTGACCCCTTTGACTTCCTTTAGCTCCTGAATCTGCTCAACACAGATGTTGATCCCCTCTTCCGCCTGCTTTTCCTTCGGCACCCCGGTGAGACGCTTGATGATCGCGTCCGGCACATCCATCCCCGGAACTCTGCTCTTCATATACCGGGCCATACCGACACCCTTCATCGGGGTGAGTCCCGCCAGGATGTACACCTTTTCGTGGAGGCCGCGGTCAACGATACCCTGCATCCACTGTTTGAACTTGTCCATGTTGTAGATGCACTGGGTCTGGATGAATTGGGCCCCAGCCGCCACTTTCTTGGCCAATCGCGGGACCCGGATGGCAAACGGATCGGCGAAGGGGTTCTCGGCCGCCCCGATGAACATCTTCGGGCGTTCCTTCATCTCGATCCCACTCAGCAATTTGCCTTCATCGCGCATCAGCTTGACCGTCTGAATCAGCTGGGTCGAATCCAGGTCGAAGACATTGGCGGCTTTGGGATGGTCACCGAAGCTCTGATGGTCGCCGGTGAGACACAGGATGTTGTGGATATCGAACGAAGCTGCCCCGAGGATGTCACTTTGCATGCCAATGCGATTGCGATCGCGAGTGACCATCTGCAGCACCGGTTCCAGCCCCATCTGCTTGATGCGAATACACGCCGCCAGGCTGCACAGACGGACCACAGCCGTCTGGTTGTCCGTGATATTGATGGCGTCCACGACCGGGCCCACGATGCGGGCTTTCTCCTCGACTATTTTCCCATCGGCGCTGCGCGGGGGGCCGCATTCCGAGGTCACGGCGAGGTGGCCCGCCTGAAGGATTTGTTGGAGCCTGCTAGGGGTGTTCGAAGTATCGTTGTTGCTCATAGCTGCGAAACCTCCTTCACGATTTTGCGGGGGCCGCCATCACGGCTGGGAGACCAGTCCTTGGGATCGACCGGATGCTCGAAACGATCCAACTGGCCGAGTTCCTCCAACCGCTCGTAGATCAACTGCCAGGCACAGGGGATTTCCTTGTTGACTTCACACTTCCCATTGGCTGAGCCGCCGCAGGGACCGTTGGCCATGCGCTTGGAACAGCGCGCGATGGGGCAGATACCGCCCGTGGTCGCCAGGACGCATGCGCCGCACCCCGCGCAACGTTCCGACCAAACCCCCCGCTCTTCGGTCACCCCCATGAAGCAGGTATTGACCCCCGGCAGGATGACTTTGCGCTTGTAGGTTTCGGCCAGAAACTGCACGCCCGCGCCGCACGCCAGGGAGACCACCGCGTCGTATTGGTCGACCTTGTCGTCCAGCTGGGTCACGTAGGGCCGATCGCACTGGCGGGTCAGGCTGATCTCATCGATAGCCATGTCCGTTCCCTGCTGTTTGAAGAAGATGCGCAACGCCGAGGCAAGGATTTGCACCTCCTTCAGACCCCCGGCTTCGCATACGGTCACGCAACCATCACAACCGGCGATGAGGATCTTGCGGAAATTTTTCACCTCGTTGATGATTTCTTCGATTGGTTTCGGTTTGGCCATGATCATGCGGCTTTCTCCTTTCCGGCCCCTGCCGCTCTGAGGGGGCTGGGTCCCAGTTCCTTTATCTTTTCCGTCATCTCCCGGACAATCTCGGCAAACCTTGGGCCTTCGCCCGCAGAAAGGTTGTACATGGCAACCCGGGCCGGCTCAAAGCCAATGCTTGTCAGAATCTGCTGCACATGCGCCACGCGCTTCTTCGCTCGCAAATTGCCACTCTGGTAATGGCAGTCCCCTTCCAGGCACCCTGCCACGAGCACGCCGTCCGCTCCCAGTTCTAGAGTTTTCAGGAGGTGAATCTCCGCCACCCGTCCCGTACAGGGCACTTTCACAATCCGGACATTCGCCGGATAACCCAATCTCATGGAACCTGCCAGGTCCGCTGCCGAATACGCTCAATACGTGCAGCAGAAGGCCACGATCACCGGTTCGAACTGTGCCATCACATCACTCCTTCCAATAGGGTCTCGACTTTGATCATGATCTGGTCGTCCTCATAATGGGCCAGGTGAATGGTTCCCGCCGGGCACTCCGAGACACAGACGCCACAACCCTGGCAGAGCGCTTCGTTGATCTCGGAAACATTGTCCTCGTTGATTCGCGGAACACCATAAGGACAGCTCATGACGCACACCAGGCATGCGGCGCAGTGGGTTGGATCCACATGCGCCACCACCCCGCCGATGGTCTGGTCGGTGGCCGCCAGAAAAGAGCCGGCCCGGGAAGCAGCCGCCAGGGCCTGGGCGATGCTCTCGCTGATGAGCTTCGGGCCGTGGGCCATGCCGCAGAGATAAATCCCCTCCGACGAGAAATCCACCGGGCGCAGCTTGGCGTGGGCCTCGATGAAGAAGCCGTCCTCGTTGCGGGGTACTTTCAACAGAGTAGCCAGCTCGTGGGTATCGGCGGCAACCGTGGCCGCACCGAGAATCACGGCGTCACCCTTCATCTTCATCGGCCGCTGGAGGACATGATCCACAAAAGAAACCTCCACGCCGTCACCGGCGGCGGTCACCTCCGGCGGTTCGTTCCGTGAAAAGCGCGAGAAGAGCACCCCCTTGCCGCGCGCCTCGGTGTAAAAATCCTCCAGCAGCCCATAGGTCCGCATATCTCGATAGAGGATGATGACATCCATATCCGGGTTCAGGGCCTTGAGTTCGAGGGCATGCTTCACCGCCCCCTGACAGCAAATGCGGCTGCAATTGGGATTCTCATCGTTCCGCGAACCCACGCACTGGATCATGAAGACCCGCTTCCATTGTGCCACCGTGCTTTCGCGGTCGCGAATGAGTTCATCCAGCTCGAGTTGGGTCATGATGTTGCTGCCGGCAGCGTAGCCAAACTCCTTCGGTTGATATTCCCTGGCGCCGGTGGCCACAATCACCACGCCGTGTTCGATCTGCCGGCGGTCGCCATTGGCGCCGATCTGTACCTGGCTGACGAAGTTGCCTTTGTAGCCGCTGAACCCAACGACTTTGGCCTCGGTCAGGAGTTCGATCCGGCGGTCGTTCCGGGCCTCCTCGAGGAGATCCTTCAGGTACTGCTGAACATCCAGCCCCTCGATCGTCTGGTTGATACGGCGCGCGACCCCGCCCAGTTCTTTTTCCTGCTCCACCAGAACCGTTTCAAAACCCTGCCTGGCGAGGCTGAGAGCGGCATTCAGGCCGGCGAGCCCGCCGCCGATCACCAGTCCCCGCTGCTTGATTTCGAGGGGCCGCTCCACCAGCGGCTTCAGCAGCGCCGCCCGAGCCACCGCCATCCGCACCAGATCCTTGGCCTTTTCCGTGGCTTTAGCCGGATCCTTCTGATGCACCCAGGAATCCTGATCGCGAATGTTGGCCATCTCGAAAAGATACTTATTGAGACCGCAAGCCTTGAGGGTATCCTGGAAGAGCTGTTCATGGGTGCGCGGCGAGCAGGCCGCCACAACCACCCGGTTCAGCTTCTGTTCGGAGATGATCTGCCGGATCTTCTCCTGGGTATCCTGGGAGCAGGTAAAGAGATTGTCGTCGACGAAAACTACCTGGGGCAGCGTGGCCGCATAGGCTCTGACTTCGCCGACGTTGACCACCGAGCCGATGTTGATGCCGCAGTTGCAGACAAACACCCCGATGCGGGGAGCGGCTTCCGCCAGGTCCGGTTGCTCGGGCGGCAACTGGCGCACCTGCACGCGGGTGCCCCGCGCCCCGGCCAGGTCGACGGCCGATGCACAGGCGGCGGCGCTGGCTTCCGTCACCGAGAACGGGATGTCCTTGGGCCCCTGGAACAGGCCACAGGCATAGACTCCGGGCCGGGAAGTGCTGACCGGGGTAAAGCCGTCGGTGACCGCAAACCGGTAGTGATTCAACGCCACCCCCAGTCTTTCCGCCATCTCGACCGTGGCCTTACTGACCTCCATCCCCACTGAGAGCACCACCAGATCGAACTGCTCTTCCCTGATGGTCCCGTCTTCGGTCACATAGGTGATGGCCAGGCCACCGTCGTCGGCCGGCTCGATGGTATGGATGCGTGAGCGCACAAAACGCACCCCGTGTTCGTCTTTGGCACGGTTGTAATACTTCTCAAAATCCTTGCCGTAGGTCCGCATGTCCATAAAAAAGAGTGCGGTGTCGAGCGGCTGGGCACTATGTTCCTTGGCCACAATCGCTTCTTTGACGGCATACATGCAGCAGACCCCGGAACAGTAGCCATTATCGCAGTGATTGACGTTGCGCGAGCCGACACACTGCAGCCAGGCAATGCTCTTTGGTTCCTGCCGGTCGGAAGGCCTTACCAAGTGCCCCATATAGGGCCCGGACGCACTGAGAATGCGCTCGAATTCCAGGCTCGTCACCACATTGGGATGCTTCCCATAGAGGTAGGTGTCCACCGTCGTAGGATCGTAGATTTGGGCTCCCGGAGCCAGGATCACCGAGCCAACCTCGATGGTGCGGGTGACTTCCTGCTGGTCGTGGACCACGGCGTTGGCCTTGCACGCGGCCACACACTGGTAGCATTCGGAGCAGACTCCGCAGGCCAGGCAGCGCGCCGCCTCGGTCAACACCTGGTCCTCGGTGAAACCGAGCTGTACTTCATCGAACCCCTTCACGCGTTCAGCCGGATCGAGACGTGGCATCTGTTCACGCGGAATCCGATCGTAGCCCTCGGTGCGGACCTCTTGAACCGCCAGCCATTCTCTTTCGCGCCCTTCCTTGAGGTCCGTCCCCTGCACAAAGCGGTCGATGGAGATGGCCGCCTGCTTCCCTGCCGCAATAGCTTCGATAACCGTCCTTGGCCCGGTTACGGCATCGCCCCCGGCGAAGATATCCGGATCGTCGCTCTGCAGGGTAAGAGGATCGACCCGCATGGTGCGGCGGTCACTGAGGGTACAGGCACATTCGGGAGTCAGACAGGCCCAGTCGGATTCCTGCCCCAGGGCCGGAATCACGGCGTCGACCTCGATGACGAATTCCGATCCCGGTATCTTGACGGGTCGTCGCCGGCCGCTCTCGTCGGGTTCCCCCAGTTCCATGCGGACGCATTCGATAGCCTTGACCCGCCCGTTTTCGCCGATGATCCGCACGGGGGTGGTGAGGGTCATGATCTCGATGCCTTCTTCCCGGCATTCTTCGATTTCTTCCTCATTGGCGGGCATTTCCTGATGGCTGCGCCGATAGACGATGAAGGGTTTGGTCGCCCCGAGGCGCCTGGCGCTGCGCACGGCATCCATGGCAACATTGCCGCCGCCGATCACGGCCACTCGATCGCCCAGGGTGACAGGGTCGCCCAGGTTGATCCGGCGCAGAAAGTCCGTACCCGGGTAGACCCCTTCCAGGTTCTCGCCCTCTACCCCAAGTACCTTGCATTCATGCGCTCCGATGGCCAGGAAGAAAGCCTTGTAGCCCTGCTCGCGCAACTGAGCGATGGTGAGGTCCCTGCCCAGGTCCACCCCGGTTCGAAACTCGACCCCCAGGTCACGGATGACCTGGATTTCCGCTTCGATGATATCCCGCGCCAGCCGATACGAGGGGATGCCCACCGTCAGCATCCCGCCCAGGACCGGCAACTTTTCGAAAACGGTCACCCGGTAGCCTGCGACAGCCAGATAGTAGGCGCATGAAAGCCCGGCCGGACCCGACCCGATAACGGCCACCTGCTCTTCATGGCTCGCCTTGATTTCAGGCACATAACGGGTCTCGGCACGGAGGTCGAGGTCGGCGACGAACCGCTTGATGAAATCGATGGCAACCGGTTCATCCACCTGCCCGCGAGTGCACTTGGACTCACAGGGATGGTGGCAGACCCGGCCGCAGATTGCCGGGAGCGGGTTCTCCTCCTTGATCAACTGCAGCGCTTCCCGGTATTTGCCCTGAGCGACAAGGGCAATGTAGCCCTGGACACTGATATGGGCCGGGCAAGTGGCCTTGCACGGGCTGGTGCCTTTCTTGTCGATGGCATACGTTCCGGGCACCGCCTGGGGATAGCGCTTGTAGGCGGCCTTGCGGGAGGAAAGGCCCTCATCGAATTCATTTTTCAGCTGAATGGGACAGACGGTCGCGCATTCCCCGCAACCCGTGCATTTCTCCCGGTCGATGAAGCGGGGATGCTGCAAGACGGTTGCCTTGAATCGCCCCACCTCACCGTCCAAAGCCTGGAGCTCACTCAGCGTGAGCAGTTCAATGTTCGGATGGCTGGCACACTCGACCAGTTTCGGCGAAATGATGCACATGGAGCAATCGTTGGTGGGGAAAGTCTTGTCCAATTGCGACATGACCCCGCCAATGGCTGACGACTTCTCCACCAGGTGAACGAAAAAGCCGGAATTGGCAAGGTCAAGCGCCGCCTGGATGCCGGCAACTCCGCCACCGACTACCATGACTGAGCCTACGGAACTGGTTGCGTTCGTTTCCATGATTGTTCTACCCTGAAAGGTGGTTAACAGATGAGGCGCATAGCTCCACCGACGACTCGCGAGGAGCCTTCCGGCGTCGGATCAGGCGGATACATGGAAAGGAGCTGATCACACCACGAATTCATCGTTTCGGGATACGAGCATGAGAGGAAGCTTCAAAGGGACTGGCAAGGCGAATACCGCTGCCCCGTGGAACACCGGAGAAAATAAGCGATTGGCCTGGAGAACACAATCATTTTTTTCCACGGCCTCACCGCTCCCTCCCCGGGATCAGAAAGCTCGACCGCAGTGCCCCCATGATACGCTGCGAGTCACGGTCGTCAACCACCACCGACATGGACGACACGGCACAGCTCACCGCCAAGGGGACAATTCTAGCGTTGTCCAGGCATGTCACTAACGTACTGGCAATGCCGTAACGATCGCCAAAATGGGGACCGTGAAGGAAGAAAACCGATACCGGTCCCGACAGGCAGCATTCACGATCGGGCATCCTCCGCTCAAGCAGCTCCTTCACTCGAACACGACCGCCAGTGGCCACACAGAAAGCGAAGCACAGACCTGTTTCCTCCGGCAACGTCTTGGAAACCAGAAACGGCATCCGCATCTCCGAGTGATGGAGCGCCAGCAGCAATTCGCCAAAATCTTCCAGGCGTGAGAAAGGCAGGGTGATCTTCCAGAGATCGAGTTCGTTATGGCTCGTGACGTCATAGACCTTGATCAGCGCTTCCTCATACGAGCAGATGATCTCGCTGAGCAGTTCTTCCTGGTCGCGGTACGCAGCGTGCCAGTCCAACGGCGAAGAATAGGTGGGAAACTCAAAGACATCAAACAGACCGTCCACGGCGGACTTAAAATCATCAGCGGACACGAGTACCGTCACAGCTGAGGGGGAACTGGCAAGACCATACAGTCTGATGCCCTTCCCGGCCACCGTGCTCAGCAGGGAACCGATCACGTCAAACCGTTGGTGATAGGGAAAAACGGAAATCATGCTGACATCCCGCTGCAGTTTTCCCACCGTGCACTCACCATGACTCTCTTTCCAGTGGATATAGCTAGAGAAGCCGTCAGCATCCCCGGTACCGGCAGCGGTGATCGACCAGCGGCCCCCATTGCCCGCGATATGGGTCAGCAGACTGAGGTTGATCCGCTCGGCGGCAAGGCGCGAACAGATGTCTCGCAGCACGTCTCCTCCGCTTCGGCACGCTGAGGTGAGATACGCCTGCCTTTCGAACGCCTTGATTCCACCCAGTCTTATTCTAGCCATCAGTACCCGGCCCGCTTCCTTAGCGCCACCGGTGGGCACAGCCCACCCACTGTTACTCAGCACCCCGCACCCAGGACTCAGCACTCTCTTCTAGGGGAAAAACCTCTGGATGGCCTCCACCAGGACCTCGCTCTCCACCGGCTTGGGAATGTAATCATCGGCTTCGGTGGCCATCCCGTCGGCGTGCGAGTAGGTCGTGGTCGGCACGGCCTCCCCCACGGCGGTCAGGAGGATGACCGGGATGTCGCGGGTGGCCTTGTCTTTCTTCAGTTCGGCGCAGAGTACATAGCCATTCTTGCGCGGCATCATGACGTCGAGCACCACCAGGTCAGGCCGCCGTTGTCGGATCGAAGCCTCCCCCTCGACCCCATCGTAGGCCTTCCCCACTTCGAAGCCCTTGCTTTCCAGCATCATGCCAACCGTTTCCACCATATCCGGATCGTCGTCAACAATCAGAACATACTTACCCATCGCCTTACCTCCTGGAGTCTATCTCAGTCCACTTTCGGCCGCGGATAAAGGCCGGCCCGTGAAACGATCTCGGGCACCTTTTCCTCCCATTCGATTGCCATGATATGAAAGCCGCGGATTCCCTCCTCCCGTCGCAATTCCTCGATCTGTTCGAGGCAGATGTCGATCCCCTCCTCCGCCTGCCTTTCCTTAGGCACCCCGGCCAGGCGTTTCACGATGGCGTCGGGAACGTCGATGCCCGGCACCCGATTCTTCATGTATCTCGCCATACCGACGTTTTTCATGGGCGTCACCCCCGCCAGAATGGCCACCTCCTCATGGAGTCCCATGTCTCGGACCCCCTTCATCCAGAGCTTGAACTTCTCCATATTGTAGATGCACTGGGTCTGGATGAATTGAGCACCCGCCGCCACCTTCTTGGCCAGCCGCAGCACCCGGATTTCAAACGGGTCGGCAAAAGGATTCTCCGCCGCGCCGATGAACATCTGCGGACGTCCCTCCTCCATCTGATACCCCCCCAGCAGCCGGCCCTCATCCCGCATCATCCGCACCGTCTGAATCAGCCTGGTGGAATCCATGTCGAACACATTGACACTGTTGGGGTGGTCGCCGAAGCGCTGATGATCGCCGGTGAGGCACAGAATGTTGTGGATGCCAAACGAGGTCGCCCCCAGCAGATCGCTCTGAATCGCAATGCGGTTGCGGTCCCGCGTCACCATCTGCAGGACCGGGTCGACCCCCATCAGCTTCAGCCGGATACAGGCTGCCAGGCTGCACTGGCGCACCACCGCCGTCTGGTTGTCGGTGATGTTGACGGCATCCACGTAGTCCCGGATGAGCTCCGCTTTCCTCTGCACCACCTCCGCCTGTCCGTTGCGGGGCGGACCGCATTCCGAGGTGACGGCAAGATGCCCTGCGGCCAACACTTTTTCGAGATTGCTCGGAGTCTTCGCCGTCATGGTCTGACATCCTCTCTGATGATTTCACGTGGTCCCCCATCCCGGCTGGCCGTCCAGTCCTTGTCTTCCGCCGGGGTTCGGAACCGCTCCAGCTGCCCGAGTTGCTTCAGCCGCTGGTAGATCATGTGCCAGCCGCAGGGAACGTCTCTGCCCACCAGAACACTGATTTCGCACTTCCCGTTTTCCGAACCGCCGCACGGGCCGTTGAGCATCCGTTTGGCACAGCGGGTGATAGGGCAGATGCCGCCGGTACTCGCCAGCACGCATTGGCCGCAGGCCTGGCACCGCTCGCTCCAGAGCCCCTGCTCTTCGGTCACCCCGAGGAAGCAGGTATCAACGCCCGGGAAGATCGGCTTGTCCGGGTACCTCTCGGCCAGGAACTGGACGCCGGCCCCGCATGCCAGGGACACGACCGCGTCGTAAGCGTCCAGTTGCTCCTTGAGGTCCTCGAGATATTCCTTGTCACACTGGCGGGTCAGACTGATTTCGTCGACGGCAAGACGCTTGCCCTGCTGGGAAAAGTGGATCCGCAAAGCGGCCGCCAGGATCTGAACTTCCTTCAGGCCGCCGGCTTCACACACCGCCACGCACCCGTTACAGCCGACCACCAGGATTTTCTTGAAGCTCTCGAGGCAGCTGATGATTTCCGCAATCGGTTTCGCCTTTGCCATGATCATACGGCCATCTCCTCTCGCTCGAACAAGGCATCGATATTGGCCATGAGTTGGTCGTCCGAATAATGGGCCAGCTGGATCGCCCCGGCGGGACACTCCGAGGCACAAATCCCGCATCCCTGGCACAATGCCTCGTTGATCTCCGAGACATCGTTTTCATTGATGCGGGGCACGCCATAGGGACAGCGCCGCACACAGACCAGACACGCGGTGCAGAGACTTGGCTCGACCCGCGCCACTACTCCGCCGATAGTCTGCTGCCGGGACGCCAGGAAGGAACCTGCGCGGGAAGCGGCGGCCATGGCCTGCGCTACGCTCTCACTGATGAGCTTCGGCCCATGAGCCATGCCGCAAAGGTAAAGGCCCTCGGAGGCAAAATCGACCGGGCGGAGTTTGGCGTGCGCCTCGAGGAAGAACCCTTCCGCGTTGCGGGGAACCTTCAGAAAGGAGGCCAACTCCTCGGTATCTTCAGCCACCGTCGCGGCACTCAATACCACCGCATCCGCTTTGACCGCGACGGGACGGCCCAGGACATGGTCCACAAAGCTGAGGTTCAGATCGTCACCATCAAGGCGGACTTCGGGCGGATGCTCGGCCTCATAGCGGCAGAACAGGATCCCCTCACTCCTGGCCGTGGTATAGTAGTCCTCCAGCAGTCCGTAAGTCCTCATATCGCGATAGAGGACTAGGATCTCCAGGCACGGGTTCCGCTCTTTGAGCAGCAGCGCGTTCTTCACTGCCGTCTGGCAGCAGATGCGGCTGCAGCTGGGATTCTCGGCGTTGCGCGAACCGACACACTGAATCATCACCACGCGCTGCCAGCGACTCACCTCCTGCGCCCGGAACGCCATGAACCGCTCGAGTTCGAGCTGCGTCATGATACGGCGATCGTCCCCGTAGTGGAATTCCCTGGGCTGATACTCCCTGGCACCGGTGGCCACAATCGCAACCCCGTGTTCGATCCGGCGCTGGTACATCCCGGGGCCCACCAGCACTTCCGTGCTGAAATTACCCTTGTAGCCGCTGAACCCAACCACCAGGGCTTCGGTCAATACCTGTATCTTTTCATGTCCCGAGACTGCCTCCACCAGCCGCTCGAGATAGGCCGGGACGGCCATGCCCTCGATGGTATGCTGGAGAAAGCGAGCCATTCCCCCCAACTCCTTTTCCTTTTCGATGATGATGGTCTCGAACCCCTGCTCCGCCAGACTGAGAGCCGCATTGAGGCCGGCCACCCCGCCGCCGATCACCAACCCGCGCTGCCGGATCGCCAGCGGCCGCTCCTCGAGCGGTTCGAGCCGCACCGCCCTGGCCACCGCCATCCTCACCAGGTCTTTGGCCTTCTGGGTCGCCCGTTCCGGCTCCTGCTGATGCACCCAGGAATCCTGATCGCGGATGTTGGCCAGTTCAAACAGGTACTTATTCACGCCACAGGCAATCAGGGTCTCTCGAAAGAGCGCTTCATGGGTTCGCGGCGAACAGGCGGCAACAACCACCCGGTTGAGCCGCTCTTCCTGGATGACGTGTTTGATCCGTTCCTGAGTATCCTGAGAACAGCTGAAGAGGTTCTCGGTAACAAATACCACGTGCGGCAACCCGGCCGCGTAGGCGACGACCTCGCTGACATTGACCACGGAACCGATATTGATGCCGCAGTGGCATACAAAGACGCCGACACGGGGGGCTTCCCCGGAAATGTCCCGAGCCGGCGGCATGAACGGTTCCCGGATCCGGCTGCCCCGTGCCGCGGCGAGGTCCCGAGCCGCCCCGCATGCTGCCGCACTGGCCTCCATCACCGCATAGGGAATATCTTTCGGTCCCTGAAAAAGGCCACACACATAGACCCCCGGCCGAGAGGCAGAGACCGGGCTCGCCGTCTCAGTGCGGGCGAAGTTATGGACGTTGAGCTCGATCCCCAGCCGTTGCGCCAGGGCCAGCGTTTCCGCCCCCACTTCCATTCCGACGGACAGGACCACCAGGTCGAAACTCTCCTCGACCATCACCCCATCCTCGGTGACATAGCTGATGCCGAGGTTGCCGTTGCCGGGAATCGGGTCAACGGTGTGGATGCGGGAACGAACAAACCGCACGCCATACTCATCGCGGGCTCGCAGGAAGTACTTCTCGAAGTCCTTGCCGTGCGTGCGCATATCCATGAAAAAGACGGTGGTTTCGATCGGGCCGCTGCTGTGCTCGCGCGCACAGATGGCCTCCTTGACGGCAAACATGCAGCAGACGCCGGAACAGTAGCTGTGCCCACCGTGCTGGATATCCCGTGAACCGACACATTGCAGCCAGGCGATCTTCTTTGGTTCAGTCCCGTCCGAAGGACGCACCAGATCTCCCAGCGTAGGTCCCGTGGCGCTCAGCAGACGCTCGAACTCCTTGCTGGTAACCACATTGGGACAGCTCCCGTACCCGTAACTGTAGGCCGAAGGATCCACGGTCTGGAAACCTGGCGCCAGGATCACCGCCCCCACCTCGAGCCGATGAAGCTTCGGCTGCTGTGTGAGATCAACAGCGCCGGCAGGACAGAATTTTTCACAGGCCCGGCATTTCTGCTTCTCGAAATGGATGCAGTGCGCCTCATCGATGGCGTACTTGAGCGGCACGGCCTGGGGATATTGGACATAGATCGCTTTGCGCCGGTTCAAACCTTCATTGAAGGCATCCGCCACCTTCCGCGGACATTTCTCGGCACAAATGCCACAGGCAATGCACTTATCGACGTCTACATAGCGCGGATGCTCCCTCACCGTGGCGAGGAAACGCCCGACTTCCCCTTCCAGCCCTTCCAGTTCCGCCATGGTGATCATTTGGATATTGAGGTGGCGCCCGCACTCGACCAATTTCGGCGACAGGATGCACATGGAACAGTCGTTGGTGGGAAAGGTCTTGTCCAGCTGGGCCATGACGCCGCCGATAGCCGGCGCGCGTTCCACCAGATAGACGTAGAAGCCCGAATTAGCCAAGTCGAGGGCAGCCTGCACGCCAGCCACGCCACCACCCACTACCATCACCGCCCCGACTTCCCGCTCGTTCACCCTTTCCATGTCGCTTAACCCTCCAGAATAGCGGGAAGCTTGTCCTCCCAGCCAATGGTGGAGATGAGGACGCCGCTGGCACCGACAGCTCTCAGCGCAGACACCAGCTCACGGGCCAGCAGGACACACTCTCGGACCTTATCGGGCGCCTGTTGAAGGCGCCGGATGAGGTTTCCAGGGACATTCACCTGATCCAGATGCTGATCGATGTAGCGGGCCATGCCGGCCGATTTCAGCAGGAGCACGGTGGGAATGATGCTGGCCCCACGCCCTTCCGCCTTGGTCATGAACCTGGCAAAACCGTGAAGATCGAAAACCGGTTGGGTGATGAAAAAACGCGCGCCCGCCGCCATTTTCCGGTCAAGCTCAGCCAATTCCAGATCCAGCGCGCCACCACTGGCGCCGGCATTGATCGTGGACCCGACACAGAAAGCAACCGCCCCCTGCAGCTCGACTCCAGCCATATCCCGGCCCGACTGGAGCTTCTGGATCCCTTCCAGCAGCTCCAGCAGGTCGATATCATACACCGCGCGCGCGCGGTGATGATCGCCATAACTGGGATCTACTCCGGTGACTGCCATGACATTGGCAACCCCCAAGGCTCCCGCTGCCAGCAAGTCGGCTTGCAGGGCCAGGCGGTTCCGGTCGCGGCAGCAAACCTGCAAGACGGCGGGAAGACCCTTTTGTTGCAGCAGAGCACACCCGCCAAGCGAGCTCATCCGCATCACGGCATTGCTCATTTCCGGCACGACAAAAGCATCCACCCTGCCCTTCACCCGCATCGCATGAGCCAGCACGGAAGCGAATTCGACGCCTTTGGGCGGCTCCATCTCGGCCATAATGAGGAACTCCTCTGCGGCCAGTTTCTCGGACATGTTCATACGGTATCCCTCCGAACGGTAATCCCTGAAGCCTGCTGCAAAGGTCCCCGGACTCATTCCTGCGAAAGCAGGAGTTGCCTCCAACGGGGTTCAGCCCCTTGCACGACGGACAACTCGCAACCCGCAACTCGCAACTTTTCGAGACCGACTCTTATGCCACCTGGATCACCGGGAACATGGAGTCAGTTCCGCGTGCCTTTCGGGTTCTTCGCCCCTTGAAAGAGGAGCTGAAGGGAGTGCAAGTCGCTTTGGACAGCTCCTCACTGCATGGCCGGCAGCAGCACCCGAAAGGTGGTGCCCACGCCGGGCTCACTCTCGACTTCGATGGAACCCCGGTGAGACTCGACAATGCCCTTTACAATGGCCAGTCCCAACCCCGTCCCGATCACCTGCCTCGTCTTCGGGTGTTTCACTCGGTAGAATTTGTCGAAAATCTTCGCCAGTTCTTCGGCCTCGATCCCGACCCCACCGTCCTGCACCAGCACTTCGAGGTAGTCGCCATGAGAAAGCGCCGCCACCGTCACCTTCCCGCCGTCGGGTGAATAATGGATGGCGTTGCTGATGAGATTGGTGAGAAGCTCTTCCATACAACGCGGATCGGCGTGGATGAGGGGCAGTTCAGGCGGAAGCGCCACTTCCAGGACCACCCTGTGGCTTTCTGCCCGCGGCCGCAGCAGCGCCACCGTCTGCTCGATCACCTCCCCCAGCTGGAGCGGGATTTGTTGCTGAAAGGCATGGCCACTTTCAATCTTGGCCACATCCAGGAGGTCGTTGATGAGGTCCAGGAGACTCTGAAGCTTGAGCTGCGCGCGACTGAGAAGCTCGCGCTGTTTCTCGGCAAGCTCTCCCGCCAGGCCCTCCAGAATGACCGTCAGGAGTTGTTTGATGGAGGCCACGGGAGAACGCAGCTCATGCGACACCATCTGGACGAAGCTGGATTTCATCTCGTCCATCTGTTTGAAGTTGGTGATGTCCTGGAAAACCGTCACCGTCCCGAGGACCTGACCATTCAACCCGGGGACGGGCGCCGACAGAGCTTGAAGATGCTTGCCCTCTCGGTGAAGTTCCCGTGAAATCAACCCAGTGTCTCCGTCGCCGGGATGCAGGATGGCTCCCAGACCTTCTCTGAGATGGTCATCTCGGAGACAGTCGGTGAGCGCGGCAGGTTCCTCGAACCCTGAGGGAAGCTCGAACAACCGGGTAAACGCTGGATTGTGCAAGACAATTTCGAGTTCCCGATTGGTCACCATGACCCCGTCCGCCATGCAGTTGATGATGGACCGGATGCGGCTCTTTTCCATGGCGAGGTCGTAGAGGTTCCGGGCCTGAGCTTCCTGCAGGTCCCGGGCCCGCCGTTCCAGGGTTTGCTTCTCGATCGCCCGCTTGAGGACCAGAGCCATGTGATCGGCTCGAAACGGCTTGGTGATGAAGTCGTAGGCTCCCTTCTTCATCGCCTCCACCGCGTTGGAGACGGTGCCGTGCCCGGTGATGATGATGAGCGGCACCTCGGGATATTTGCTCTTGACTTCTTCGAGCACCTCAAAAGCCCCCATTACCGGCATGACCAGGTCGCAGAGAATCAAGTCCACCGGCTCCCTGGTCAGCATTTCCAGCGCCTCCTCCCCGTTAACCGCCGTCAACACACGGTAGCCTTCCCGACTCAGGAGGCGGCTGCAGCCGTCTCGAATAACCTTCTCATCATCGACCACCAGAATTGTGTGCATGACCTCAGCCTTCATAGGATGCGCCGCCCTTTCAGCACAGGAAATCACCTGCATTTTCGGGAGATTCCAGGGGGAGAGTGATGGTGAAAATCGCACCGCCGGCATGCGAGTTTTTCACTTCAATCGTACCGCCATGCTGCTGAATGATCCCGTAGGCCACGGAAAGTCCCAGGCCGGTGCCTTCTCCAGGTCGTTTGGTGGTGAAGAACGGCTCGAAGATCTTATCCTGCACGTCGGGCGAAATGCCCGGCCCGGTATCGCCACACTGCAGGCTGACCTCCTCACAGTCCGCATCAAACCTGCTGGTGATGACGATCCTGCCTTTCCCATTCATAGCACTGCCGGCATTGATAATGAGATTGGTGAAGACCTGCTGGAGCTGCCCGGGGTCACCCGTCATGGTGGGAATATCCGGCTGGAGGTCGATGAGGAATTCGACATCCTTGAACAGGGCCTGGCGAGCGAGCAGTTCCACAGAGCGGTCGATGATCAGATTGATCTCGAAGGGAACTCTCTGCCCTACCGACTGCCGGCTGAATTCCAGCAGGCGCGTGACAATATGCTTACAGCGAAGGGTCTGATCGATGATTTCCTGGAGATCGGCGCTCCATTGCGGATTGTCGGCCAGATCGGTCATGAGGATATCGGCATAGAGCAGAATGCCCGACAGCGGATTGTTGATTTCATGGGCCACACCGGCCGCCAGTCGGCCCACCGAGGCAATCTTTTCCGCCTGCATCAGTTGGATCTTGGCCTCCTCCAGCTCACGGCGGATGCGCAAACGTTCCCGAAGGTCGGAAAAGATGCCGACACTCCCTATCTCGTGATCGTCTTTCTTGATGATCGCCGCCGAGAAGCTCACCGGCACCTCGTCTCCGTCTTTTCTCGCAAGGGTTACCCGCAACGCGGCGAGCTTCCCGGGCGGGCCGTAGTCGCCGCTGCGCATGCGCCGCATGATCTCCCTCGCCACTTCAGAGCTGTAGATCCTGGTGCTCTCGATGGGCTTGCCGACGATCTCCTCGGCCCTGTAACCAAGAATTCGTTCGGCTCCTTCGTTGAAGATCAGGACCTTCCCCTGGGTGTCGACCACAACGATGCCATCGGCAGAACTCATGATGATGTTATTGAGAAAACTGACGGCGTGGTGAAGCTGGCGCTCGACTTCAATATCCTTGGTGACGTCGCGAAAGAACACATACGTCAGGGCGCTCTTGCCCACGCGCGAGGCAATGATGCAGGTCTCAAAGGCACGGTATTCCTGGAAAGACGTTCTGGAAGGCAATATGGTACAGCAGGTGAGCATTTGTTGGGGGTGTTGCTGATCCAGTTTCAGCATCAGATCGTCGATGATGGTCAAATGCTGGTCAGGAAGGAGTTCTTTAACACCCTTGCCAGTCAGCTCATCCTTATTTTGTTCGAAAATCTCCCCCATTTTAGAATTGGCGAAAATCACCCGCCGGTGTTCGTCTGCCATCAGGATTCCCTGCTGAGCCAACTCGGTGATCATCCTGATCTTCTCATCCGCCTCAACCACCGACGTAATGTCCCGGATCGCCTCAAAGCCGCCGATGACGTTCTGGTTCGCATCGGTGATCATGGAAGCGTGAAGCGCTACCGGGATTCTTCGACCCTCCCGGTCAAGCACCGTGCGACGCAGTCCCGCAAGAGGTTTGCGATATTTCATGGCCTGTTTGATGGAGCAGTGGGGCGTATGGCATTGAGGAGTGCGCAACAACTCGGCACAGGTCATCTTGTTGACCACCTCATCGGCCCGGTATCCAGTGAGTCCTTCGAGTTGGGCATTCATGTAAGTCACCGTCAAATCCGTATTCACGGTGAAGAACGGCATGGGAAAGTTGTTGATGATGCTCGGAAGAATGGTGCCCGTTAATGGGGAGTCCTGGCTTGCGATCCCGGCAGACGTGCTTCTGGCAATGGCCAGAATCCCCACCGGCGTTCCTTCTCGATCACGAATCAGCTGAGCCGATAGGGAAAAAGGCAGCCATTCGCCTGACTCCTTCTTCAGGTGCACGCTAATGCCGTTGAGAATTCCGGTCCCGAGGCACAAGTCAATGAGCGATCTCGGCCCGGCATGGCCTTCCACCCACATAATCTCGGAATAAGCGGCCAGGTCGTCGGATTCCGCCGTGCGGCCTGTTAACAGCTCACCGGACCGGTTCAGAAAGAGGATTGCTCCGTTGAGATCGGCAACCATGACCAGGTCAGGAAAGTCATCAAAACACTGTTGAAAAAGACTCAGGTCCAGCCCCCCGGGCAGGGGAACGGGGGCAGTCGGACCATGGCTTGTCAGGGCGATTGCATCAGAGCCGGGACTCATTACCTTGGACCTCACATCTTACACGCGCATCGTCTCGCTCTCCCAGAGCCATACCGATCAGGTGCTTCAAAAAACGACAGGGGCGACGGGAATTTTGGTTCTTCGGAACTGTAGATCTGACTACCAGGGAATCACAGAATGACGTATTTCTTATACTGCAAAAGCGGCAAGGAGCGAAGCAGAAAAATCATGCCTTGAGTTTTATCGAAGCCACCCTTCTCAATGATGGCTATCTCCCGCGCGGGCGAGAGCGATCTTTGCCACCAGCTTTTCGATTTGACACGGCTTGGTCAGATAATCGTAGGCTCCCAGCCTCACAGCTTCGAGAGCCGTTTCGAGTGACCCATGTCCTGTCAGGATCAGCGTTTCGACCGGGATGCCAAGCTTCTTGACCTGCTTAAGCGTTCCCATCCCGTCCGTGCCGGGCATTTTCAAATCAAGCACCATTACGTCGAAGTCCTGACCTTTCAGGGCCCGGATGGCATCGGCGCCACCGTTGACCACGGTCACCTCATAGCCTCTTTTCATGAGCAGTTTTGACATGTTCCTCGCAAAGATTTCCTCGTCATCCACCAACAACACCCTCGACCGACTCATGAATAGCCTCCTCAGCAGGCCAGCTTATCCCTGCTCAGGGCGTCTCGTGCCATCTGCTCGAGCAGTTCGGGCGGGGGACTCAGAGGAAAATATATTGCGAAATCAGTGCCTTCACCTGGGCAACTGGTTATTGAGAGAGTCCCGCCGAGTTGTTTGATGGCAATGGCTGAAATCGAGAGGCCCAGTCCCCTTCTTCTGCCGTCCGGTCTGGTCGCATCAAGCGGGTCGAAGTTATGAGTGGGCTGCTCTTTGACAAGGCCCTGGCCGGTATCGCTGATCCGCACCATGATCGCATGGCCGCGAGCTCTTGCCGCATCGACCGAGCGGGTCTGGATGGTGACACTGCCATAGCCTTTGCCGTCATGGGCGTTGACGGCATTGGTGAAAAGGTCGAGAAAAATCTGCTGGAGCTGGGAGGGATCGGACACAATCGTGGGCAACCCCTCCTCCAGGTCCGCGAAAAACGCCACCCCGCTGGCCCAGGCCTCGCGCTCGACCAGCTCGATCACCTCCATGATAAACCGATTGAGATAGACCTTCTCGAGGACCGGCCTGGTCCTCCTCGAGAACCGCAGCAGGTTGGTGGTGATGCGTTGGCAGCATTGGAGCTGCACCTCGATCTGGCTGAGGGAACCGACCAACTGGGCCCGAACTTCGGGAACCAGGTCGGGACCATCCGGCAGGGAACTACGCAAGCGTTCCTGGATCGTGAGGCTAATCTCCAGGGGATGGTTCATCTCGTGGGCCAACCCGGCCGATAGTTCCCCAAGCGAGGCAAGGGTATCGGCCCGGGAGAGCTGGCAGCGCAATTCGGCCGTCTCCCGGTCCTGCTGCTGCATGGTTTTGATCAGATGGCGGCCCATCATGGCCGAAACCGCCAGTACCGTCACCGCACTCAGGAGCAGGAACATGAGCACCGCACGATTGGCTTGACTCACCACATCGAGGGCCTCGGCAAGATCCTGCTTGACCACCAGCAGCCAGGGGGGAGCATCGAGCCAGGCCAGACTCATGAGTTGCCGCGGTCCCTTGCGTCCGTCCCTGGATTCACCCTCATAGATGAGGGTCTTGATGCCTTCGTGCCGCGGTGGGATGTCAAAGGGTGCGGTTTCCATGATGGTATGGGAAAAGCGGGGACTGGTCTGAAAAACTCCCTCCCTGTTGACCAAATAGACCTCGCCGGTGCGCCCGATCAGTACATTTTCCACCAGGCTGCGGAAAGCCTGCGTGTTCACGGTAGCCCTCAGGACCCATCTCTCGCCATTCGATGAAGCCGTTACCGCGATGATGAAGTGGGGCTCCATCCGAAATCCCAAAAACATGTCACTGATGTAGAGACCCTGTTCCACGACCTGCCGAAACCAGTGACTCTGGGAATAATCCTTGTCCACCAGGTCATAGGGGCCGACATAAGCCAGGTGGCGGCCGTTGTGGTCGATGACCCCCAAGTCCGTGATGGTCAATTCCTGCCGGTTCATCAATTCGAAAATCTGTCCCAAATTAGTGGTATCACAAAGATATTCTTTGGAGTGGGTGTGAGCGATCAGCTGCAGTTTCGAGTTCAGTTCCTGAAAAAAAACCTGGATGCCGCGATAATGGCGATTTACCTCATCGCGCACTTCATTCATCATACTGGCACGGGAAAAGTCGGAGTAATAGGTGTTGATCGCCCATCCGACAACCAGGAGCGGGACCATGGCGTACATCATGGTGACCGCGACGAACCGCAGAAAGGTCCTCCAGTAAGGATCCCGCAATGCAGCAACCAAGCCGCTGTCACGTATGCTTGTCTCTTCTCTGCCGTTCTGCAGCACCATCGGAGCCTTCAACAAGATTGGATGGAATCAGTCTGGCGCCTGTGTTGTTTCCTGGAATTCTTAACAATTAGCGTGCCAGATAGAGGCACTCGCGGCACCGCCGCCTCTCGGAGGGTGTCAAGAAGCTCGCTCAATAGGTCACCCCGGCAAGTCTTAGGCTGAGGTCCAGGGTAGCCGTAAAAGCCATAGTACAGCGCCCCATAATAAAGTGACCACTATCCCCGGCCGTCATTCCGGCATGCTCCAGCCGGAATCCATGAATTGCGTGGATACCGGCTTTCGCCGGTATGACGAAAGGAGGCTGGACAGCTATTTGTGCGAAGTTGTACCTAAGGGGTTTGGCGGGACTTTCGAATGATGACGCTCACCCCCCGGCCCATTCTTTTTTTCGCTGGTCAGAATTTTTTTACTGAAGCCCTAGCCCATACCTGGCGGCTGTCGCAGCATAGTCTCCTGGCAGTTGACACCTGTCCTCCTGCCCGACCATGCAGCCACCGCCCTTCTGTTCTTCCACCGCCCTGCCAACCCGCCTTCCGGCATATGTTCCCAACTGAGACCACCTGCGGCCATGCCGGAATCCAAAGAGTTCCCTGGTCGGCCTACCATTGGCACGCATCTTGAGTAAGTGATTTCCAGAAATTGAGGCAATCATGGGAGGCAGGGTGTCTCCCCTTGCACAGCTGGACTCTATACTGAGGAATCGGAAACAGCTTTTAAGGAGGAACTTACATGCAGAAAGATGAAAGACGAAAGGGATGGGAGATTGCCCAGGAGATCGAGGCAACTAAGAATTTCTGGGAACGGCTCATGCCGGAGAAATCCCAGGTGATGGCGGCAGTCTACAGCATGGGTGCGCTGGCCGTAGTCTTCTTGATTGGGTGCTGGCTGGCCGGCAACCCGTTCGAGGCCACCCAGCGCATTCCTTCGGCCTTTGTCAAATCCATGGGATGGGTCGGGACGAATGAATGGGGTATCATCTGGAGCGTGGTCTTTGTCGCGATGGCTTTTGAGTTCATGGACGCCACCGCCGGTATGGGCTTCGGCACCGCGATCACCCCGCTCCTCCTCGTCATGGGCTTCGACCCCAAACAGATTGTGCCCGTAGTCATGATTCAGCAGGGTGTGGCCGGCCTCATCGGCACGTTTCTCCACAAGGAATACGGGAACGTCGAATGGAAGTTCAAGCCGATGTCGGAGACCGTCAAGCTCTGGTTCTACATCGCCATTCCCGGCATGCTGGCCGTGATGATTTCGGTGACCTCGGTCTACGCCATCTTCAAGCTCGCCAAGGTGTGGATCAACCTGTACGTCTGCGCCCTGCTGCTCGGCATGGGACTCATCTCCCTCTACCAGGGGGTTGCCTCCAAGGACCGCAAGTACCGGCCTAAAATGATGATCGGCTTCGCCACCCTGGCGGGTTTCAATAAGGGCATCGGCGGCGGCGGCTACGGCCCGGTGGTTACGATCGGCGGGCTCATGTCGGGCGTGCCCGCCAAGAGCATGATGGCGGTGACCGCCTTGTGCGAGGGAACCGTCAGCACATTCTCGATCATTGTCTGGCTGGCCATGCTCACCGGCGGGGTGGTGATCGATTATCTGCTGCTGCCCTCGATGATGATTGCCACCATCCTCTCGGCGGTGGTTGCCCCCTGGGCCACCCGGGTCTTCCCCGAGCGGGTCTGGCAGTATGTGGTGCCGGCCTACAGTCTGATCCTGGCTTTCTACGCGACCTACAAGAATTTTCCTGCTATCAAGCAAGCCCTGGGGGCCTGATCGATCAATTTACGTAACGCAGGAGACCCCTTGCTCGGGGGTCTCCTCGTTTTATTCCAAGAAAAGAGGATCGCAGGATGGAACAGCCTGGAGGGCAAAACCCCCTTCAGCGGCGACTGAGGATCTTTGGCTTGAACCTGATCGTCATGGCGGTCAGTTTTATGCTTTACTACCTCGGGTTTTTCGGCAGGGTCGAAGGTCCGCTGAGCATGACCAACATCGGCAAAACCATCGCCGGCCTGGGGATCACTGCTAAAGGGGTTCAGATCATTTTCATCGTCTTCTTCCTCATTGCTCTCACCTGGAACTGGATCCTCAATCTGCTAGCTCATTCCACCGGCCAGCGCCTCACCTGCACGGCCCCCACCAAAGGGAAAGGGTTCTGCGGCCAACTGGTACAGCGACGCCGCAGCGCCGGGAAAGACGGTTGGGTCTACACCTGCCCGGCCGGTCATCAACGAGCGGAAGCGCATTTCCACCCGATCCGCAAGGGCATGGTGGCAAACTCGATCCTGGCGGTGAGCCTGGTCTGCTGTGTGATGTTTTATGCCCGCTGAGTACCGCTCCACAGAATGCGGTTCCCCTTGCCGTTGCGTTTCATGATCATTCAACGCAACGGAGAGCATCACCCCTAACGCGAGAATGGTAGAGAATGGTAGGTTGCGTTGAGAGGAGCGAAACGCAACCTGTGTAAGGGTGCCGAACTTCCGCCGCGCAAGGGTCTTATACCCCGTTGTACGTGTACGAGCCACGGTACCACAGGGCTTTAACAACGTCCCAGAGGGCTCCCACCTGATTCCATAGCCCTTCGACTTCCGGCCATGCCTGGTACGCCCACACCCCGCACACCCCGGCCAGGGTGATCCAGACAATGACGATGACCGCTCCGGCCACCCGGCTGACCGGTTTGCTGCCCAGCATTGCCTGTTGCGCTGCGGCTCGGCATTCCGCCAAAACCGTCGGCGGGATCATCCTGGTAGCCAGGACAATCCCCATCGGCAGCAATAAAAGGTCATCCAGATAACCCAGAACCGGCACAAAGTCGGGTATCAGGTCGATCGGACTGAAGGCATAGGCCACCACCGCCGCAACCAGCAGCTTGGCATACCAGGGGGTTTGGGGATGACGGGCTGCAAGATAAAGGGCATAAGTCTCCGCCTTGAGACGGCGGGCGCGGGCTTTCAGTTCTTTGAGCATCGAAGCCACCTGCAAGGGCAGAACTCAAATGCCCGCCCGGATCAATCATTGATTTTGGTGATGCCCGCCCTTGAGGCTGTTCCATAGAGCAGAGTGACTATCCATCTCTTGCGTCATGCCCCCAACAGCGGAATCCGGAAGGACCGCCCGGATGGCCCGCCTTTGGGGGCATGCCGGATGAAAAGAGGAGGCACTCGCAGCTTCCTCGCAAGGGGGAATCCTGCGGCCTCCTGCTTGCCGGGGGGAGAATTGCTGTCGTCTGGCGCTACTCTTTTACCGGTACCGGCACCGGTTCCGGATCGGGCTCGTCAAAGGCTGCCTTACGGCGCTGGGAAAGAACTATCAACCGGCCGACGATAATGACACCCGCCGCAAAGACGGCCATCACCGCGTACTCGACTACTTTACTCGGATGCAGCAACCCATGCACGTAGGGATCGGTGATCATCATCTCGCCACCGACCTTACCCAGAATGCCGGCCCCAAGATACAGGATGATTGGATATCGGTCCATGATCCTCGCAAGCAGCGAGCTCATGAAGACCACGAACGGAATGCTCAGACCAAGTCCGAACAGGAGGAGGAACAGGTTGCCGTGCGAAGCGGCGCCGACCGCCAGCATGTTGTCGATCCCCATGCTCATGTCGGCGACAATGATGATCCAGAACGCCTGCCAGAGGCTCCCGGCTTCTTTGAGATTTTCATCCTCCGAGCCCTGCACCAGCAATTTCACGGCAATCCAGAGGAGTACGGCGCCCCCCACCAGTTTAATGAACTGGATCATGAGCAGCTGGGCCACCACAAACGTGGCAATGACGCGCACCACCACCGCTCCCCCCGCCCCCAGGGCAATGCCAAGAGTGCGGGTTCGGCCGTGAAGATTCTTCACCGCCATGGCGATGACCACGGCGTTATCCCCCGCCAGGACCAGATCGATGATCACAATGCTGAAAAGTGCAGTCAAGAATTGCCAGGTGAACTCCATATGGCCAAAGCTTCCCAAATCAATCATGTTTTCCTCCTACAAGTCTTGGTCGATTCCATATAGCTCTTGATCAGGCAAGGGAACGGACGAGATGCTTGCTGCCACTCGAATTGGATAGAGCAACATGTATGCCAGGGATAGACCGTCAATTCAGGGTGCCTCTCGATCGAATTTGTCCTCCACCAGGAGACAGTGCTGTAAACAGGGCGGAGACATCGACGCGAACTTCGGGCCAACCTTACAGGTCCTTCGCCGAAGAATCCGAATGGTTCAGAGCCGCCCGCCGGAGAGTGCCGCTGGCATCGGCATGAAACATGCTTTGCCAGGATGGGGCAAGAGTAATCGTTCAGCGAGGACTGCATCGCCACCAGGCCGCGACGATTCCTTCGTTGCGCGTCAGCGCTGCATGCCCGCAGGACGCCCGGCATGCAGCTCCCGACCTATCGCGAGAGCACTCCTTGCGGCGCTCAATGGTTGGCACCCTTCACACGCTACCGGCAGATTGCCAGAGAAGAGGGACAGTGACACCCCGGGTTCGCGTTCTCGTAGTAGACGATGAAATCGACCTTGCCAAGAACCTGGCGAGCCTGCTCAAGAGAAGGCAATTCGACGCCGAAACCGCCTTCAACGGTTTTGAAGCCCTGGATGCCGTCAACGATCGAGGACCCTTTGACATTGTCCTGCTCGACGTCAATATGCCGGGTATGGACGGAATTGAGGTGTTGCGCAAGCTGAAGGCCATGCTTCCGGAAGTGGAAGTCATCCTGCTCACCGGCCACGCTACCGTTGAGATCGGGATTGAAGCGATCCGGGCCGGGGCTTTTGATTACTTGATCAAGCCGTGTGACATTGAAGACCTGACCGAGAAGCTCCGATCAGCGACCGACCTGAAGCAGATTCGCCGCCATCCGGTGCTCTGGCCTCGCACGACGGTGGGCGAAGTCATGCTGTATGCCTACCAACCGCTCACCACCGAAGATCCTCTGATCAAAGCGTTCGACGTCTTCAACTCGGACCGGCGGAAGATGGCTGGAGAAACTCTTTTCATCGTCGATCGTGAGAACATCCTCCAGGGCACCGTCACACAGCAGGCCCTGGTAGACGCCACCGGCGCCGCGCATCCGGGGAAAAACCTCACCTGGGAAGAATTGCGGGGGCATCCGGAATGGCTTCCTGACCGGACGATCGGCGACATTATGGGGCTGCAGGTCACCGCCGTCCACCCTGAGACGCCACTGCGGGAAGCCGCCAGGATGCTGGTTGAATGCCGCCTGCAAACCCTGCCCGTGGTCGATGGGGTCCGGGTAGTCGGGATCGTGCGGCTTCGCGATGTATTGCGGTACCTGGAATCAGAACCGGCAGAGGGAGCCTAGGAGCCATGGCAAGGTTTTCAGTCGGACGACACGATTATCCCTACTTCAGGGCAGTCTGGAACCGCGTCGTGTTCACCATGCTGGCCGCTGCGTTGGTTCCCATCCTCCTCCTGGGCGGTGTCTGCTGCTACTACGCGGAACAACTGGTCAAAGAGAAAAGTCTGGAGACCCTGAAAGGGATCGCTCTTGACCGGAAGATCGCCGTTGATCGCTATCTCGACGGACTTGTCTCTGGCTTGAGACAAACGGCAGCAGAGCTGGGGCCTGCTTACCGGGGAACCGAGAGCCTGAGCGCCGCTTTCCATGCTCTCCAGCAGGCGCATCAAGGCATTACCGAGCTCGCCGTTTTCGACGAAAAGGGCCTCCGCTTAGGCTCGGTCGGAAGGCAGTCAGGTGAGGGGGGCGATGCCAACCGGGAGGTGTGGTTCAACGACGTGCTTGCCCGAGGGGTTGCCGTCAGCGAGGTAATGAGGGACTCCGCTAACGAGCCTTATTTCCTGGTTGCCGTGAGGGTGCCAACGCCGCCTGGCAGAGAAATCCTTCGCTCGGCCGTAAGTGCTTCCAGGCTCAACGAGCTCGCCCCCACCCTGCCTCCCCCGTGGCGCGGCAAGGCCTACCTGACCAACCGTGAGGGAATACTCCAGACTGCGCCTGAAGGGGCCGGACAACTGAGAGACCGGTCCCCCGTCCGGGACCTTGGAAGATTTGACGGCATCCGGATGGAGGAATCGGCGGGGGTCTGTTTGCTGAAGGTGTGGCAGGAGCGGGCACCCTGGCTCAATGTCATCCAGGTCGCTCGATGCGATCTGCCGGGTCTTTCCAAACGGGTCTACCTGTTTGCTCTGCTGGTGTTTGTCCTCCTGGCTATCCCCATTGTAGGCCTCGTGCTGCTCACCGGCAACGATCTCGCCTTCCGACTTGAGGCCAAGACCAGCAGTCTCAAGGCGCTCGACCGCCAGCTTCGCCGGGCAAGCTACATGGCTTCCTCCATGGAGCTCTCCATGGGTTATTTCCGGGACATCAAGGATATCCTGGGTAACATCGACACAACTGCCATGGTCATGGCGGAAGAGCCGGAGGTGTCGACTTCACCCGATCTTCAGAGCAGTATTGCCGTGGTCCGGTCTGAGGTGCAACGGGGACAACAGGCGGTGGAGCGATTTCTCCGCTACATCGAGCCCCAATCGCCTCTCATCATCGAGGTCGACGTTCACAAGCTGCTTGATGACCTGTTCCAGATCCTCGACCGCGAGCTGCTGTTCCGCAGCATAAGCATTCGGCGGGTGTTCCAGGCGGACCTGCCCACGGTCCGGAGCGACTCCTCCAAGCTGCGTCAGGTGTTCCTGAATATCGTCATCAATGCGGTGGAGGCCATTGATAAAGACGGCGAAATCACCCTCACCTCCGAAGTGGTTGAGAACGGCCTTGCCGTCACCGTCAGCGACAACGGTCCGGGGATATCAGCGGCCGATCTGAAACGGATCTTTGAACCCCTCTGGACCACTCGCTCTCAGGGCACTGGCCTCGGGCTGCCACTCTGCCGACAAATCCTGGAAAAACTTGACGGGGAAATTACCATCCAATCTGCTTTGGGAAAAGGCACAGCGGTCACCGTTACGCTTCCCCTGCGTTTGAAAGCGCAGCGGATTCCCGGCACGGCAGCTGAATCGTAACATGATCAAGAGGGAACACATCAAGCAAGCCATCGACGAGATCACCTCAAGGTCTCCCGAGGTCGGCTACTCCCTGGACGAACTGCTGGGAGTCGGGCGCATCACCACCCTTCCACCGGACCAGGCAATTGCCGAAAACGGTGATTTCCGTTTCCGGTTCCGAGATGAAATCCTGACCGTGCGGCGGTTCCTCTTCATCAACCATGGTCATCTTCCGATTGAACAGCAAATGCTGATCAAATACGGCGAAATGAGAAAAAGACGGGAGGTTCTGGATGCCGGGACCGGCCTCTCCTACCGGACGGCCGCCGAGGAGGTCCGGGCCGCCGGTCTCCGCTTCCTGGTGGACTATGAGCTTGAACGGGCGCTCGACCAGCTCGACAGGCGTCGTTCAGCGCCATCCACCGCCGGCGTGAACGGGCGGCAGGCTGCCGTCATCAGCCGTACAGAACTTCTGAGGGAGCGCCTGGAGCAGCTGAAAGCTGAAACAAGCAACGAACCAGACCTCCGTCACCGGTTCAGTGATGAAGGCTCTGAAAGCCCGCTCTTTGCCGGTTGTATTGGAACCGATACGCCGGCGCTCTTCGTTGTCTTTCCCTATTGCAGGAAGGCTCTCGAGCAGGCTGCAGAATTGAATCTGGAGTTTTTCTCTATTCGGTTCCTGCTCAATACCCTCGTCCGGGGCAACGCCAACCGTCTGTTTGCCTGTATTGTCCATGGCCACCTTGCCGGATTGATCTATCTCAACATGAAAGTACGCCTCTTTTACCGCGCGCTGGAAATTGGGTATCTGGCAACAATACAGGGTCGGCTTCCGGCCTTGCGCGGGCGGCGCTTGCGCGGCGTGGGGAGTTTTCTGGTGGCAGGCACCTGGATGCTGTGGAAGACCTGTTTCCCTCGATTCCGGGAAATCGTGCTCGATTCCGAGGTGGGCGCCATTCGCTTTTATGAAGCAATCGGATTCCAGGCGCGACGCGCCTTCAGCTACGCCCTGCAAGCCCCCAGGGCCTATTTGCTCGATAATCTTGTTGGTATGGCCGAAGGTACCCCAGACCTGCCAACCAAGGTGCTGGAGGAAATCGCCGCACATCTGCGAAAACAGCTCAAGGCCCTGGCAAAAACCCGCTTCGGCACTGATAAAAGCCCCATCCGCCGGCCAACGCTGCGAGCTGCCCGCCGGAGCATGCTGTCCCGGCACCATGCGGTATTGGCGAAAGCCTCGGCTGAGGCCTTGCTGAAGTACCGCAGCCGGATCCCGGAAGCCGGTGAATTGCTCCGGATCGCCTCCGAATTCTCCAACCTTCGTTTTCCCAAGGAACTGCCGGAGACCGGCGAACGACTCGTGGCCGTCGTTCACGACCTGCTCTTTACCGAACACCTGCAAGGGATCTTCCACATGGAAAGCCCCCAGCGGATTCGTGCGGTCGCGGCGGCGCTTCAAAACAATGCGGTGGCAGAGAAATGGAAAGCGGTTCCAGCCCGCCCGGCCAGCGATGAGGAGCTGGCGTGGGTGCATACTCGCAGCCACATCGAGCGAATTGCGCGCACGGCCGGAAAAGAGATCGTTTCTCTCGACCTGGATACCCAGACCACCCCGAGGTCGTTTGAGATCGCCCGGCTGGCGGTGGGCGGAGTTTTCAACCTGCTCGATGAAATCTGGAACGGTGACAGTCGGCGCGGGTTCGCCTTTGTCCGCCCCCCCGGGCACCATGCCGAACCCGATAAAGCCATGGGGTTTTGCCTGTTCAACAACACCGCCCTCGGCGTTCGATACCTGGAGCGGGTCTACGGCCTTGAAAGAATCATGATCGTCGATATCGACGCCCACCACGGCAATGGCACACAGGCGGTCTTCTACCATACCAACACCGTGCTGTACGCCTCCCTTCACGAGTTCCCATCCTATCCCGGAACCGGCAGTCTCGCTGAAGTCGGAACCGGTTGCGGGGAGGGCTTCACCGTTAACATTCCCATGGCCAGAGGGTCGGGGGATGGCGATTTTGCGCAGGCAATATACGGCATCATTCGGCCGGTGGCCGAGGAATACGAGCCCGAGGCGCTGCTCGTCTCCTGCGGTTTTGATCTGTGCCGGGCCGATCGGCTCACCAAGATGAACGGCACCGCGGAAGGCTATGCCCTTATGGCTTTCTTTCTAAAAGAAATCGCCGACCAGGTCTGCGACGGCAAACTCATCTACGTCCTGGAAGGCGGCTATAACGTCGGTTGCGTCGAAGAATGCACCCTGCGGACCCTCCAGGAACTGTCGGATATCAACACGCTGGAGCCGTCACGACTCGAACGAATCCGGTCGTCGGCTCCCCAGCGCATTCCGGCCCTGCGGCGGGTGATCGAAGCTCACAAGAAATACTGGAAGTCCCTGGGATAGGCGGGAAAGGTTGCCATGAGGCCCATCCGCGTCCTCGAGATCATCAAGCCCCCCTCCCCCAACCTGGCGGAGTCTCCCCGGGTAAAGCTGGAGGACCCCCTCGTCCGTGCCATCGAGCTGATGGCGAAGAACAATGTGCAGCAGATCGCCGTGGTCACGAACGACCGAACCGTGGGCATGATTCGCCTCAAGGACGCCCTGGAGAAAATGGGGCTGCAGGTGGATGCTCTCTAACAGGGTATGGGTGGCGGGACCTGGTAAGAGTTCTACAAGCAGCCGTGAATGTCGGCCTAATCTTCCTTCTGCCTGAAATTCTCGGTGACGATGCCGGTTTCCTTCATCAGACGATGGAGATACTGCCGCTGGATCCCTGCCTTCTCGGCCGCCCGGCTGATGTTGCCCTGGTTGTCCCGCAGCAGCGCCTCGATGTATTTTCGGTGAAAAAGATGGGTCATCCGCTCCTTGGCGTCCCGAAACGACATTTGTCCCAGATTCTCTTCGGTTTCCCCGGCATCCGCGTCCTCCTCGACCACGAGCTGCAGATCGGCCTCGGTCAAAATGCTTCCCCGGCAGTAGATGACGCCTCGTTCGATGATGTTTTCCAGTTCCCGAACGTTTCCGGGGAATTCCTGGGCACCCAGGGTGCGAATGGCTTCGGGTGATATATCCCTGATATCCTTCTTGTTAATCCGGGCATATTTTTCCAGGAAATGGAAGGCCAGCAGGGGAATATCCGACCTTCGCTCCTTCAGGGAAGGCAGCTCAAAATGGATGACATTCAGACGATAGTAGAGGTCCTCCCGAAAGCGGCGGGCGGCAATATCAGCCAGGAGATCGTGGTTGGTGGCGGCGATAAATCTCAGGTCCGCTTTCTTGGTTACCACGCTGCCAACCGGTTTAAACTCCCCTTCCTGCAGCAGTCGCAACAGTTTGGTTTGGAGGAGAGGGCTCAGATCACCGATTTCGTCCAGGAACAGGGTCCCCCCTTCGGCTTCGTCCACCAGGCCCCTTTTGTCTTTCCAGGCTCCCGTAAATGCTCCCTTTACATGGCCGAACAGCTCACTTTCGAGGATGGTCTCGGGAATGGCCGTGCAGTTAATGGTAACCAGTTTGCGAGTGCTGCGGGAACTGAAGAGATGGATGGCGCGGGCGAGCAGTTCCTTGCCGGTGCCGCTCGGCCCGGTGATGAGGACGGTGGCCGTACTCGGGGCAATCCTCCGCACTCGATCGAAAATGTTTGTCATCAGCGGTGAAGACCCGATCAGGTTGGCAAAGCCGTCCTTGCGCGCCAATGCTTCCCGCAGCGACTGATTTTCACTGGTCACCTGCCGCCATTTCAGGATTTTCTCGATGGTCAGCAGAATCCGTTCTCTTCGGAATGGTTTGGTAATGTAGTCGTAGGCGCCTTTTTGGGTTGCTTCCACCGCTGTTTCAATGGTTGCATAGGCGGTCATGATGACCACGGAGATCTGGGGGTCGATCTTCTTTGCCTCCTCGAGGAGCGAAATGCCGTCGATCTTGGGCATCTTGAGATCGGTGATGATCAGATCGAAGGGCCGCTCGCGAACCACGCTCAGAGCCTTTTCCGGATTCAGTTCCGTTACCACCTCGTGGTCGGTTTCTTCAGTGATGATCCGCTTGAGCAGCAGGAGCATGTCAGGTTTATCGTCCACAATCAGAATCTTGCCGGTCATGATTCACCCCTTACCCAGATCGGCAGCTTTATCGTGAAAGTTGTGCCGCTCTTCTGTCCCGGAGCATTTGCGGTGTGACTCTCGCACTCAATGATCCCACCATACTTGCTGATGATTCCATAACTGACGAACAGGCCCAAACCGGTACCCTCACCCTCCGGCTTGGTGGTGAAGAACGGATCATAGATCCGCTCGAGGTTCTCGGGAGAAATCCCGATCCCGTCGTCTTCAATCTGAACCACGGCTCTTCGCTTTCCCCTTTCCATCCCGGTCCGGATGGTCAGCGTCCCGCCGTTCTCCATGGCGGCAACCGCGTTGGTGATCATATTCATGAATACCTGCTGGAGCTGGCGCGGGTCGCCGCGAACGGGCGCAAGATCATCGCAGCATTCCTTTACCAGGTGGATTCCCTTCATTTCCATGGCATGGCGTCCGATCTTGATGATTTCTGCAAGACTGTCTTCGATATCGACCAGATCATCCTCGGAAACATTGAGGCGCGCAAAGCTCAGGAGATTCTCGGTAATTTCCTTGCAGTAGAAGCCCTGACGTTCGATGACCTTCAAATCCTCATATTCCTGCGACCCGGGTTCCTTCTTGCGAATGAGCAGGTCGCAGAACCCGAGGATCACCCCCAGGGGATTGTTGATTTCGTGGGCGACGCCCGCTGCCAGTGTGCCCAGAGACGCCAGTTTTTCGGTGCTGATGAGCTGCTTTTCGAGTTTCTTGCTCTCGGTTATATTTCGTGCGATGCACAGCACGGCACTGATCTCTCCGGTTTCGTTTCGCAGCGGCATCAGGTTGGCACTGAGCCAGATTGGGTGAGCTCGGGTCTTCATTTCGAATTCGTAGGGAATGCTCTTGCCCGCCTCAAACACCAACCGCGCCCGATGGACCATGGGTTCCGCCACTTCGTCTTCGAACACCGTATGAAAACCCCGGCCGACAACCGCCTCGGCACTGCATCCCAGGAACTTTGCCGTAAAACTGTTCACCGACAGAAAACAACCCTGCCGGTCGAGCGTGAAGATAAAGTCCTCGGCGCTCTCGACCAGCGACCGGTAGTTCTCTTCCGAGCGCTTCAAGGCCTCGGTGCGGAGCACCACCTGTTTTTCGAGGGTGCGAGACCAGCGAGTCTCCACAACCAGCACGACCCCGGAAGCGAGCAGCACGACGCCGACCACCAGTCCCAGGAACAGCAGCTGCCAGTATTGATTCTTTCGCACCTCGTCTTCGATCTCGAACACCGGTGCCACGACGGCGACCGACCAGGTCTGTGAGGGGCGATTGGAAACCCGGATGGGGGTGTAGGCAATCAGCTTCTCCATCTCCCCGGTGATCCCCCGATGCCAGCCGTAGACGTAAGACCCGGTTCCTTCAAGCCCCTCCAGCATTCGATCCCGTTGAACCTGGTTGATTTTGGGGAAGAATTGCTCGGGAAACGGCCCCTTCCTCATCAGGAATGCTTCGGTGCCAATAAAACTCACGTTGGGGTGAAACAGGAAAATCCCTCGATTGTCCATGACCCAGGCGTAGCCTGTCTTCCCGGACCGCAGATTCTTCAGGTAAGGCTCGAGAAACCAGGAAATATTCACGTCAAAGAGCACCATCCGCGACAAATCCCTGGGGATGGAAGCGACAAGCGTCATGGAGACATCCGAGCCCTTGATCACCGGCAGGGAGGTCCAGACACTCTCTTCCGCAAAAAAACCAGAGGGGATATCCGGCAGGGCTTCTTCGTCCAGCCGTTCCTCCATGGCCGTTCGACGATAGGACAGATAGACCCATTTCTTCCGGGACTTGCCGTCGATCAACTCGACCTTCCGGACCCCATTCAGGACAATCTGGCTGAACAGCTTGAGCTCCGCGTCCGAAAACGTGGAAGAAGTCCCCGGGCTCTCAGCGAGATTCCGGGCAAGCGCGACCAGGGTCTTTCTCAATTCGTTCAGTTCGCGTTCTACGAGATGTTTCGCCCCCCGTGCCACTGACAACTGCTGGTCGTTGAACTGGTCGGTCACCACCTCGCGCAGCACCTGCCCAACCCACAGCGTCAGGATGAGACCGGTCACCAGAACCACCAGGGTAATGGCTGAAACACCGATAATGAACTTCCTGCTAAGACCTGGATGTCTGCTCATCTTCCTTTTCCTCGAGGCAGAATTCCAGGCAGGAGGCCTCTCTCGCTGCCCTCCCGCTCGCACCGGCACCGCCGGTCAAGCGCCGAATCGTTCTGTTTGCTTTCAATCCCAGCATTTTGTCGTTGTGCCGGAAGAAGCTTCCCGGCGATTGGCAGGATACCTTTGCTACCCCGAAGAGTTCTTGGAAGACCTTGCGGAGCCTCAGCCCTTTCAGGAGATCGACAACCACGCGGCAAACCGACAGCCGGGGGCCGGACGGAGAGGTCGTTGCCGCAGCGACAAAGGTTACCGAACCGCGATCCCGGCCCCTAGCCACGCCCGGAGACCGGGTCCTCAATCATCAGGGCGCCTGACGTTACCAACCTCACTGGCTGCCTCTCTCACTCTTCCGGGCCGTCTTTTCCTGAAGCAATTTCCTCGCGAAAGCTTCCTCAATCTTCTCCTGGAGCTCATTGATCTGAATCGGCTTCATCGCATAATCGAACGCTCCCAGATTCATTCCCTGAATCCCTGACTCCACCGAACCATGGCCGGTGAGAATGATGACCTCCAGCAGCGGTCGCTTCCGTTTCATCACCTTCAGCGCCGCAATTCCGTCCATTCCCGGCATGCGCAGGTCCAGGACGACCACATCGTATTCCTCATCCTCGATGGCCTCAATTGCACTCTCCCCGTCGTTGACGGCCCTTACCTCGAATCCTCGCCGGGACAGGATCTTTGACATATTCGTGGTGAAGACCACCTCATCGTCAACCAGTAAAACCCTTGCTTGCCTCTCCTCAGATTCTTTCGTGACTGTCATGCGCAGGACCCTCTCCAGTTTTTGCTGACCCGAACGGGAGGAAAATCTTGAATTCCGTACCCTTGTCCACTTCACTCCGAACGGTGATCGTTCCCCCCAGGTCTTTAATAATCTTATAGGATATGGAAAGCCCCAGCCCCGTCCCCTTGCCGACGGGCTTGGTAGTGAAAAAGGGGTCAAAGACTTTGTCGATGATCTCCTGAGGGATGCCGGAACCCGTATCGGCAATCATGATCTCGGCACCCCGCTCCATCTCATTGGCCCGGGTACGAATCTGGATGGTTCCGTGCGGCTTGCCCTCATGGGCGTCAATGGCATTGGCGATGAGATTCACGAAGACCTGCTGCAATTGGGAGGGATGGGTCATGAGCTGGGGAAGGTCCTTGTTCAGATCGATCACGAATTCTACCCCGCTCGTTATGCCCCTCCTTTCGAGGAGCGCCACCACCTCTTCGAGACAGGCGTTGACGTCCACCAATCCCGGAACAGCCTGACTGCGGCGCGAGAACCGCAGTAAATTGTGGGTGATCTGGTTGCACCGCTGCACCTGGTCCTCGATCTGCGACAGCGAGTTGGTCAATTCCGCCTTGAACTCACGGTCAAGATCGGGATAGTCCCCGATAACATCCCGAACAAGCTGGCTTTCCGTGAGAATGATGGCCAGCGGATTGTTGATTTCGTGCGCCACTCCGGCTGCCAGTTCGCCGAGGGAGGCCAGTTTGCTGGCCTGCATGAGCTGCCGGTTCAGAAAGCTGGCCTCCTCATCCCGCTTGCGGACTACCCCGATCATATGCTTGGTCGTCAGGAACGAGACGACCAGGATCGCCAGAATGCTCAGGTGAAGGAAGACGAGCGCCAGGGTGTTGGCATGATTCACATCACTGAATGCTTCCGCATAGTCCTGCTTGACCACCAGCACCCAATGAGGTTCCTTGAGCCACGCATAACCCACCACCTGAGACGGCTGTTTCTTGTAGGCACGGCTCTCCCCCGGTTCCAGGATGCGGACTCCGCCCTCGCCCTCAAAGCTGTCTATGGGCAGCAACGACTGGTCCATGATCCTGCCGCCGAAGCGGGGGCTGGTTTGATAGATACCTTCCCGGTTCACGAGGAATACTTCGCCGGTTTCGCCCAGTTTGACATTACCGATGAGCGAGTCCAGGAACTCATTTTCGATGGTGGCGCGCAAAATCCACTTCTTGTTGCCATCCGACCACAGGATGCCGATGATGAAGTGCGGGGTTTTGCGATAACCCATAAACATGTCACTGACGTAAAACCCGCCCCTGGCGGTGAGTTCCTTGAACCAGAAAGTCTGCGAGTAGTTCTTGTCCATCAAATCAAAGAGCCCTATATACGCGACATGCTTGCCCTCTTCATTGATGAGCCCGAGGTCTATGAAGTACGCTTCTTCCTGGTTCAGCTTCTCGAAGAGCCGCTGCAGGTTTGAGCGATCTCCCAGGTAATTGACGGAATGGGTTGCGGCCATCAACTGGAGATCATTGGTGCGTTCCTTCAAAAACAGCTCGATCAGCTTCCGGTTGTACTCGACCCGCCGGTAGAAGAACTCCTCCATGCGCGAGTAGGCGAAGCTGGAGTAGTTGGAATAAATCACCCATCCAACCACAAGGAGCGGCAGCACGGAACAGATCAGGGTGAGCAGGATGAAACGCCGATAGAGGCTGGAGTAAGACTTCTTGTGCAGCTCCTCGGTGGGCAGGTCAGGATCAGCTGCGGTGCTCACTTCACGGCTCATCTAACCCCCACGGTCCCGCCGAAACGGGATCACTATGAATTATCAGTCGCGGAATCATAGCCGCAAGCCCATGTCTTTGCAAGCCATTTCCTGCTCTGAACACCTGTGAGTGGCGAGTTGCGAGTCGCAGCGAGCATGCTCGCGCACCCCCTTCACCCATAAAGGTCCCTATTACAGCGCGGCGATAGTTCGGCACCCTTACACATGTTGCGTTTCGCTCCTCTCAACGCAACCTACCATCCTCGCGTTCGGGCCGATGCTCTCCGTTGCATTGAATGGACATGAAACGCAACGGTAAAGTGAACTGCAAGACACCTGCCCTAGGCGGTTTAAACTTATGCTGCGCTGTACTAGTCGCAATTGGGCTGCAAGTATGGTTTAATGTGGAGGCGGCCAGCACCAATTGCTTCGTCCTGGCCGCGCCGGCACCAGCTTGAGCGATGCCATCAAAAAAGATAAAGGGTCACCATGCTCAATAAGCTCAACCCGCTGCAGTGGTTCCGCGCCAGGAGCCAAAAGCCCTCGAGGGACCAGGCCTACAGCGCCTTTCGCTTCAAATACGAACGCTTCAAGGAGCTTCTCGACTCAAACTCGGAACTGTCAAAAATCATGGTGGATATGGAAGACAAGCTCCAGGGCCACCGGGTTTTCGGGATGAGCTATGTACGCTCCCAATCGGCGCGGGCCATCTTCCACACCATGCGGATGATCCAGAGCTTGAACGCCATCTCGCGCGACCTTTACCCGACGCTCTTGAACGCACTCGATGAGATCAACCTGCAGATTAAGGGAGAGCTGGAGAAGCGCAAAGAGAGCTCAATTCACGAGTCGATTCTCCCCTACTTCCAAATCAGCCGGGAGATGGTCGACTGGGTGGGTGGAAAGAACGCCAACCTCGGCGAAGTCCTCAGCCGGGTAGGACTCCCCATCCCCGAGGGGTTTGCCATCACCACTCATGCCTTCGATTTTTTCATGAAAGCGAACGACCTGATCGATGACATCAATAAAGTGAAGATGGAGATCGACCCCAACATTCCCGAGACGATTACCATGGCCAGTGAGGAAATCCAGCGCCTCATCATCGCGGCGCCTCTCCCCGCCGAAATCGAGGAGCCCATCCTTGCTGCCTATGATCAGATGATCGAACGAATCAAAGCAGCCATCGGGGACGATTTTTCCCGCCAGGTCTCCCTGCGAAGCAGTGCTATCGGTGAGGATAGCGAGCTTTCCTTTGCCGGCCAGTACCTTTCCGTGCTCAACGTCCCCCGCGACAAGCTCGCGAGAACCTACAAGTTCGTCCTGGCCAGCCTGTTTACGCCTCGCGCCATCTCCTATCGGTTGAGCAAGGGCATCTCCCACGAAAGTGCCGCCATGAGCGTGGCCTGCCTGCAAATGGTCGACTCGGTCGCCAGTGGCGTGGTCTATTCCCATCATCCGTTCAATCTCCTCGAAGAAAACATCATCATCAACGCGGTTTGGGGACTTGGACCGTACGCGGTGGACGGCGTCATCACCCCGGACACCTACACCGTCGCCAAGACCGATCCTTTGACCATTCTCGAATCGAAGATTTCCACCAAGCCCGTCAAGCTGATGAGCCGGCCGGAGGGTGGGTTGTTGGAAGTTCCCGTCCCCGAAGAAGCTCGCGACCGGCCGTGTCTCACCGAGGAACAAATCAAGACCCTTGCCGAATACTCGCTGGCGCTGGAAAGGCACTACGGCCACCCGCAGGACACCGAATGGGCCCTCGATCGACATGGCCGGATCATCATCCTCCAAACCAGGCCCTTGATGCTCAGCAACCGTGACGACGCCAATACGGGGCGAACTACTCCCCTGATGGCGGACTATCCTTTGCTTCTCGAAGGCGGTGCGGTCGCCTCCCCCGGCGTGGGGTTCGGTCCGGCGTTCCTGGTCGGCAGCGATGACGACCTCATGACCTTCCCCCAGGGGGCCGTCCTGCTTTCCAGGCATTCCTCACCCAAATTTGTAATGGTCATGCCCAGGGCTCAAGCCATTATCACCGATTCCGGCAGTGTCAGCGGCCACATGGCCTCACTCACGCGGGAGTTCTCCGTCCCCACCATCGTCGGCCTCAAAGACGCCACGGCGACTATCCCCAACGGCACGGAAATAACGGTGGATGCCTACTCCGGAAGAGTCTACGCCGGGAAAGTACCGGATCTGCTCAAACTGCAGACCTCGCGGCAAACCGGCGTCAGGGATACTCCCGTCTACCAGACCCTCAAGCGTATCGCCGACCTGATCGTCCCGCTGCGCCTCCTCGACCCCAAGGCGCCGGACTTTACGCCGGAAAACTGCCGGTCCCTGCACGATATCATGCGACTGGTGCATGAATTTTCCTATCATCACATGTTCCAGCTGAGCGATCAGGTCTCGGATGTGACCGGGTGCAGTGTCAGCCTGGTTGCCCCCATCCCGCTCGACCTCTGCATCATCGATCTGGGAGGGGGCCTGGCCGATACCCATGAAGGAGTACGAAGGGTGCCGGTGGAGCAGGTGATCTCTGCCCCTTTCAAGGCGCTCCTCAAAGGCATGCTCCACGAAGGTGTTCGCCATACCCAGCCCCGGCCGGTCGAGCTCAAGGGCTTCTTTTCGGTGATGAGTGAGCAGATGCTCTCTCCCGGCTATGGTTCCGAGCGCTTCGGCGACCGAAGTTACGCGATCATCTCCGATAAATACCTTAATTTCAGCTCGCGCGTCGGTTACCATTACGCGATCCTCGATGCCTACTGCGGGCAGACCATTAACAACAACTACATCACCTTCTCGTTCAAAGGGGGAGCCGCCGACGACGTCCGCCGAAACCGGCGAGTCCGCTCGATCGGGCGCATCCTGCAGGAACTTGGCTTCCTTGTTGATGTCACGGGCGACCGGGTCAGCGCCCGCTTTCTCCGCTACGAACGGGCCGAAATTGAAGAACGCCTGGACATCATGGGCCGCCTGCTGCAATTCACCCGCCAGATGGACATGCTCATGCGCAGTGAAGCAGCGGTCGAGACTATCGCCAAGTCCTTCCTGGAGGGAAATTATAGTCTGGAGTAAGCCGTGAGGTGTGAGCTGTGAGGTGTGAAAGGTTATAGGCGAAGGGTGAAGGGCGGCGAGGCATAGGACATGAGGCGTTAGAAAATGCCCCAATGGGACGAAGGAGGCCTTGTATGAAACGAGTTGTGGTTGCGATGCTTTTTGGTCTTTTGATTACGACAATGGCCTGGGCGGATTATGAGGCGGCGATGGAGGCTTACAAGAAAGCCGATTATGCTGCGGCTCTGAAGGAATTGAAGCCGCTGGCAGACCAGGGCGACGCAAGGGCTCAAAACACCCTTGGTTGGATGTACCGCGAAGGACAGGGAGCCGCCAAGGATTACAACGAAGCCATAAAATGGTTTGAAAAGGCAGCAGCCCAGGGTTTTGCCAAGGCCATCAACAATCTCGGTATCCTTTACGAAAAGGGAATTGGCGTCAAGGCGGACGGGGCGGAGGCCCTGAAGTGGTATCAAAAAGCGGCCGATCTGGGTGACGCCTGGGGTCGGAACAATGTCGGGATGCTGTATCTGGGAGACAAAGGCATTCCCCAGAACTACCCCGAGGCCATGAAGTGGTTCCGTAAAGCAGCCGATCAGGGCCTTGCCAAATCCCAGTTTCAGCTTGGACTGATGTACGAACAAGGGTTGGGGGTGCCGCAGGACCAGGCCGAAGCGGCAAAGTGGTATCAAAAGGCGGCTGACCAAGGCTTCGCGGATGCAAAGGCCAAGCTAGAGGCAGGAAAAGCCAAAGCGCAATGAGGTGATGGTTGGCGCTCAGGACAAAGCCACGATAAACCCTGGCTTCGGCAGGCAGTCCGGGGACACGGTGGCGGTGGCGTCTTCCTCAAAGACATCCCTCACCGTGACGCTGCCGACGGGAACCCCGGCCGAGTCGAGAAGCGTCAGGACACTGCCCACGCGCACTCCCTGCCTGGTTCCGAGAGCAAAAGACACTTCAAGGCCCTCGTCGCTTCGGCCGATGCGATACAGTTCCGCTTTGCCCTCCTGCCTCAGGAGCTGCTCACGCCCTTGTGAACACAGATACACTATTCCGGAACAGGCAATCGCCAGAGGAAGAAACAGGGCGGCCAGCCACCAGGGGGATATGCCGATGGTGCGCTGGATGATGGGCCCGGAGCTCTTCAGCAGGCTGGGCGCGTCCTGAAAGACCCTGACGCGGAAGATCGCGAGCGGCTTCCCTGAGGGTTCGCTGGGGGCGCTCACAGTAAGGGTATAGTCGCCTGCTTCGAGGGTGCTGCTCGTCGTCACGGTTCCCCGCCACATGAGGCCCCCGAGCCAGAAGCCGGTATGGATCTTTTCGACGGAGAGACGGATCAGGTTGGAGTCGCTGGTGACGGTCAGATCCTGAGGATCCCGCACGCCTTCGCTCGCCGGACCATTTACGGCGGCGGATTCACCGGGGAGCAGCCGCACTTCGTGAGGGTTCTCCCCAAAGCGGGATATCAGACCGTCGAGGGCGGAAATACAGAAGAGCAGGTAGCAGAGGGCTGCTGCCGCTCCCGCGAACCTTCGTCGGGCATTGATGTGATCGAGGGTCATGCGAGCGCCCTCCGGCCTCGTGGAAGGGTCATTCGCTGATTTTGACCTGCGGCTCCGGAGATCGCAGCCCCTTGATGACGAAGCGTGCCAGAATGAGGGTCGGAATCAGGAGGGAAAAGAACATGAGGAAAAAGACCGAGGCAAACTCTGCAGGATTCCGATTGGCGAAATAGATACTGACAGTCAGCTCAACCAGGATGATCACATCCAGAATGGCCACTCCCACCTTTTGCCGAAAATTCATCGTTCCCCCTTATCCCCAGTTCCGGGCAGCCATCCTATAATACCCTATTCCCATGCAGACTTCATCGCAAACCATGAGGGATACTCCAACCACAATACAACCGCCTGGTGTCATGCTTGCCCTCGGCGCCCAGGGCGACTCCTTCATTTGGGCAAAGCCTCTCTGGCCACGCCCGGCAAGACCCCGGAGGGCCAAAACAGGGAATCGCCCCCGGCGTCCTTCTTCAGCCGCCGGGGGCGATTCTGCCTGCACCACGCCTTGCTCTTTCCCGTTCTCACCCTACTTTTTGTAAATGTCCGTCATGGTGACGTTCATGCACCGCTGGGCTACGCCTTCCTTGTGATAATAGACCCGGATTTCGTCTCCGGCATCCCAGGTGCTCTCGGGCAGGTTGAAGTACTCGTCCGGCAGGGAGAACGTGTCCAGGATCTTCTGGCGTTCAGAATAGATGGTAATGGTCTTCTTTTCCCTGTCCACCACCGGAAATTTCCGGGCTTTATTCTCCGCTGCATCGAACACCAGCGGATCGGTTTTGGCCACGTTTTCCTTCTGATCGATCAGGGTGAAATCGATGGTTTTGAAGTTCTGGGTAGCAGGATCGTAAATAGTGATCTGCTTGGCTTTGGCATCCAGCTTCATGCGACCGCCGGGCTTGGGCTCCACACCCATCTCCATAGGATCTTTGGGCAGGGCATAGGTCATGGGGGGAAGGTGACTGTAATCCGGATTTTTCGAGTCCATCGCCTTGTCCCGAATGATGGTGGCCGTCCACTTCTCCCTGTCAAAGCTGACCACCCGACCCTGATCCACCCGCCCCAGTTCACCGCAGCCCGCCACCAGGGCCAGTGGCAGCATGATGAAAAGTGTCATCAACCAGTTGCATTTTCTTGCCATATTGCTCTCCCTCTCGTTCGACGTCAAAATCCCGGAAACCCCTGCTCGGACCCCATCAGCTTCCCATGGCCGCTTTCTTGCGCCGCACCTCGTCGGCCGCTCCCTGGAACATCTTGACGGAGATATAGACCGACAGGGCAGCGACTACCCCCAACACAACCACGGTGGCAAGGATGTCGCAGATGCCCTGAACGGAACGAAAGTACATGGGAATGATTTTCAAGATGACCGAAAAGGTACAGCCCACCACGGCGCAACCGAACGCAATGCGAATGCCGTAGCCCTTGATGTACTTGGTGGCAACTGCACCGATTTGAGCGCCCATGGACGCCCCCACCAGCATGATGATAGCGGCAACGAGCTCCACCCGCCCTTTGTAGGTGTAGGTGGCCGCCCCGTAGAGGCCCGAGATCGCGACTTCAAAAAGGTCGGTGCCCACCGCGACGTGGGTTGGACAACCCAGGATGTAAATCAGGGAGGGCATGCGGATGAGCCCGCCGCCGATCCCCAGGATGCCGGCGAGCCAGCCCGTGAGGAAGCTCACCATAATGGGCAGCCATGCCGAGCAATAGATGCCGGCCACGTTGAGGTGCACCATGGGGGGGATCTTGATCTTGTGAAAGGTCTTGTGCCATTCCAGACCGGTAGCCAGTGCATCCAGCTCCGCACCGGCAGCCGCAGCTTCTCGTTCCTTCCGCTTGCGCTTGGCGATATCGCTGAAGACCATCCAGGTGATGAGAAGGAGCAGGACGACATACAGCCAGCGGACAATCATATCCACCCGGCCGATTCGCTCGAGCCACATGATCATCTGAGCGCCGACTTCAAATCCCACAACGGTGCCGATCAGCATGATCAGTCCAAGCTTGTAGTCAACGTTGCCGAACTTGCCGTGACGCATGGTGGAGATGAGGGATTTCCCGGCCATGTGCGCGATGTCCGTGCCGATGGCGAAAGCCATGGGAAAACCGAGGATGTTCAGACCGGGCGTCACCATCCAGGCCCCGCCCATTCCAAAGAAGCCGCCAATGATGCCCACGCCGATTCCCAGAATGATCAAGCCTGGCCAGAATATATGGACACCTGCAATAGGCATGAGAACGTAGAGCCAATCCATAAAAAACCTCCTGTTAGGTTGGGATTGCGATCGCCATGAACCATCGCGGCTAGTGTTCCGCGAGATCCCGCGACTTCAAATCAATGCCGACATGAGACATGATCAGATCGGCCAGTACGCCAAAGATCACCCCAATGAGGGGGATCAAAATGATCGTCACGATCGTGAAATAGACATGGCTTTCGTTGTAAAGATCCCCCCACCAGGCCATCAGGCCGCTCAGCTTGCGGGTATCGGCGACAATCACCACCGGTGCCGCACCGCCGCCACCGGCGGCCAGGGCCGTCCCCGGCACCAGCAGGGCAACCAGGGTTCCTAACCCAAGCAGTTTTGTCCACAACTGACGCATCATTGCTAACCTCCCTCGTTGAATTATTGGATTCAAAACGCAACCATGAAATCCCATGGCAACAGATCTTATCGATCATACGGGTTGTCCCCGCGCCTCCTGCACCGTACCGCCAGAGCCCCCAGGCTCACCACCGCGGACAACACTCGACTGGCGCCGGCCCGCTTCAGCCATTCACCCATTCACCGCTTCACCACGATCATCTGATTACAGCCACCGAACAGGGCGCATTGGCCACCACCTTCGCCGCCGTGCTGCCGATCAGCAACCGCTTGACACCACTGAGCCCGGTGCTCCCCAGCAGAATGAGGTCAAACTTTCCTTCTTCCGCCTTACTGATGATGTTGTTGGCCGGGACATAGCCCGCCTCGAGAACTGCCTCGACCTCGATGCCTTTCTCATCAAAGAGCGCCTTGGCCTTTTTCAGAGCGGTTGCGGCCTGCGACTCCAATTTTTCCTGGACGTTCAGAGGGATCTCATCCAGGTCTTCTCGCGAAAAATAGGCGACGGAAAGCAGGGTGATCTCGGCACCCTCCTTTTCGGCCAGCTCCATAGCCCGCTTCAGAGCCTTCATCGAATGCTCCGACCCATCTGTTGCAACAAGAACCTTCATACCCAGTCTCCTTCCCTATTTTACAGGACCCGCCAAACATGACCTCGTTTCGGGCTGGCAGAAGCTCTCTCCTCCAGGCCTTGCTCAAAGCAGGAGGAGCGAGGCTTGCGCCCCTTCCAGATACTTTTGGGAGTTACTTTCAACAAGACCCGGAACTTCACCGACAGCTGAACGGGAAAAACAGTGGGCAGCAGAGCGAGCCGTCTTGCGGGAGCAGGAATTCGAGGTCGATCAGGCGCTCGATGGTAAACCAGGGGAGGCCATGAGCAATTTGCATACCACATCCCTACTACTACGATCCAGGTGCACCGCGCAAGCCCGAATCAATTGCTTCATCGCGTCTTCCAAAAGGACAGTGAAACTTTCAGGCGACAGTTCTGTCAGGCACCGGGTGACAGTTTCATGGGAGGGAAGCGGGGGGCGGGGGTAGAACTTCTTCCATTCTCTTTCTGAACGAATCCAGTTTGATCGGCTTGAACAGGTGGCTGGAGGCTCCCATGGCAAGCGCTCGCTCGAGGTAATCCTTTTGATGCAGAAAAGCATTCACCACGACCACCAGGTTTGGGGATCGTCTTTTCATCTTCTCCAGAAGCCGGAATTCCCCTTTCATGGCAATGCCCAGGTCGATCAGGGCAAGCGCAAAGGGAATGTCCTGCATGAGGTCAAGAGCTTCCTCTTCACCTCCCGCCAGGTAGCACTTGCAGTCCCTCCGAATCTCAATGGCTCGCGCCAGCAATTCGCTCACATCGCGATCAGGCTCAAGAATGAGTATGTTTTTACGGTTCATCGCAGAGCCTTAAAAAACCTCTATGATCATTGACGGACCTGCCGGGAATCAACGGGTGCCAACCCATCACGTTCTCACAAGAAGGGGACCGACCTTGGGGGAGAATCCGGCGCCGTCAGAAGCCTCCTATCAAAGAACATGCCAGAACGCTCGTCGGCTTTGGGGACCCGACCATCACTCTTCATAACGCTCCGCAGGATGGAGTGGCCGAACGAATGGCAATAAAGTGCTTGACAGGGCTCCGGTGCTCTTATATCGTGCGGTGTCTGCAATGGATAATATCAATTAATTTCCTAAAGTTACCCCAGTAACCGTCACTCATGGGAGGCTGTGATGAAAAGAAGGATAGGGCTATCTTTGGTGGTGATGATGGTGGCGATGGTTTTGGCAATGCCGCAGGTTGTTCCGGCTGCCGACTATAAGCCGGAATACAAGCTGTCGCTGGTCTTGGGCAAACCGTTTCCCTGGGGTGTGGGCGGAGAGCGCTGGGCGGAGCTGATCAAGGAAAAGAGCGGCGGTCGCATCAACGTTAAAGCTTATCCTGGAACCAGTCTGGTGGGGGGAGATCAGACCAAGGAGTTCACTGCCATCCGGCAGGGCGCCATTGACATGGCCGTCGGCTCGACCATCAACTGGTCGCCCCAGATACAACAGCTGAACATCTTTTCCATGCCGTTTCTGATGCCGGACTATAAGGCCATTGACGCCCTCACCGGCGGTGAGGTTGGCAGGGAGCTCTTCAAGATCCTGGAAAGTAAAGATGTAGTACCGCTGGCCTGGGGTGAGAACGGGTTCCGCGAGCTCAGCAACTCGAAACATCCGATCCGCAAGCCCGAAGATCTGAAAGGATTAAAGATCCGTGTGGTGGGTTCACCCCTCTTTTTGGAAACCTTCACCGCCCTGGGTGCTAATCCGACTCAAATGAGCTGGGCCGATGCCGTACCGGCCCTATCCAGCGGCGCGGTGGACGGACAGGAAAATCCCCTGACGGTTTTCACGGCCGCCAAGCTCAGCACTGCCGCCAACCAGAAGCACCTCACCCTGTGGGGCTACGTGGCGGACCCGTTGATTTTCGTGGTCAACAAGGAGGTGTGGAACAGCTGGTCGCCTGAGGACCAGAAAGCCGTGCGGGAAGCTGCCATCCAGGCGGCCAGGGAGGAACTCGCGTTGGCTCGCAAAGGCTTGATACCTCCGGAAGACGCGGTGGTCAAAGAGATTGAAGCGCAGGGGGTAAACGTGGCGAGACTGACCGAAGCCGAGAAAGCAGAGTTCAAGAAGACCACGCGGGAAGTCTATGATAAATGGGCCAAACAGATCGGCGCTGATCTCATCAAGAAGGCCGAAGAGGCAATCGCCAAGCGTTAGCGATCCCCCGACCCGTCGCCCCCTACTTATGGAAAGCGTGCATCTCCCCGCGGTTGCGATGCGCGCTTTTTTTTCTACTGGGCAGCCGAGGCAAGGTATTGAGCGACCTTTTAAACCCTCCAGCTGATTCCGGAAAGGTGAACCATGCAATGTGTATCCCCCGCTGCCGTGAATCGACCCAACACCAGGATCCCGCTCAGCATTGAAGAAAACCTGGCGGGCTTGATCCTCGCTCTGCTGGCGATCATCACCTTCGTCAATGTGATTGTGCGCTATCTGACCAACTTCTCGTTCGCCTTTACGGAAGAGATCTCGATCTTCTTCATGCTTTTCATGACCCTGCTGGGGAGTTCGAGCCTGATGGCGAAAGGGGGGCATTTGAATATCACTTATTTTGTGGACCGGGTTCCGACAAGGTACCGACGGGGGGTCCAAATCACCGCTGCGGTCCTGAATGGTGTCATGTTCCTGCTCCTGGCGATTTTTGGCGCCCGCATGGCCTGGGACGAATACCGCTTCGAGGTGACCTCACCCGGGCTGGGAATCCCCACCTGGATTTACACCGTCTGGCTGCCAATCCTTGCCCTGATCATATCGGCACGCGCCGTCGGTGTTGTCGTGCGACTCGCTAAGAAAGAGTCCTGATGGAGCCCGCGGTCGTTCTCTTCCTTTGCTTCTTTCTCCTCATGTTCTCCGGGGTCCCCATTGCCTCCTCGCTGGGTCTTGCCGGAACCCTGGTGATCGCCCTGGCCAAGCTTGGCATCATGGCGGTTCCAACCAGCGTCTATACCGGCATCGCCAAGTACCCGCTCCTCGCCATCCCCATGTTCGTTCTGGCGGGATCGATTTTTGACCGGTCGGGCGTGGCCGAACGACTGCTGCGCTTCACTTCAGCCTTTATCGGGCGCGGCCGGGGCGCGCTCGCGGTCATCACCATTCTGGTAGCCATGGTGATCGGCGGCATTTCCGGTTCCGGTCCGGCCTGTACCGCGGCCGTCGGTGGCGTCATGCTTTCGGCGATGATGCGGGCCGGATATCCGCCGGCCTTCGCTGCTTCGGTCACCGCCGCCGCGGGCTCCACCGACATCCTCATCCCACCCTCAGTTGCCTTCATCATCTACAGCGTCCTGGTCCCTTCCGCCACTGTCCCCGCGCTCTTTGTCGGCGGCGTGGTCCCCGGGGTCCTGGCCTGCATCACGCTCATCATCCCGTCCCTGCTTCTCAGTCTTCGCTACAATTTCGGGGTTGATCAGAGCAACGAACCGCTGCCGAGGATCTGGGATTCCTTCAAGGAGGCCTTTTGGGCGCTCATGGCTCCCATCGTTATCCTTGGCGGCATGCGCACCGGCTGGTTTACGCCCACCGAGGCAGCCGTCGTGGCAGTGGTCTACGGCCTGGTCGTCGGCTTCTTCATCTATCGCACCCTCACCCTGCGAGACCTCCACGAACTCCTGGTGGAATCGGCCGAGACTTCCGCCGTGGTCCTCATCGTAGTCGGCCTGGCAAGCATTTTCGCCTGGGCCTCCAGTACCATCGGGGTGGTGGACCCTCTTTCCCGAGGTCTGGTCGCCCTCGGTTCGAGCAGCAGTACCGGCCTGCTCTTTATTCTCATGATGTTTTTGATCATTATGGGAATGTTCCTGGACGGTATTTCCATCTTTCTAATCTTTTGCCCGATCCTGATCCCGGTAGCCCAGAACTTTGGCTGGGACCTGGTCTGGTTCGGGGTCCTCATGACCTACGTAATCGCCATCGGCCAATTCTCCCCGCCCATGGCGGTCAACCTGATGGTCAGCTGCCGCCTGACCGGTGCCCGCATGGAGGACACAGTCCGGTGGGTTATCTGGCTGCTGCTGGCCATGCTTGCGGGCTTGGTGCTGCTGATCTTCTGGCCGGGGCTGATACTATGGCTGCCCACCGTCCTCGGTTTCATGTAAGCCCGCAGCAAGGGCCAAAATGAAGCTGCCTTCAAGTCAGGGACGCGCCGCGCCCTTCCTGCCACTACCACTCCACGCCACCTGCACCACAATCAGGTAGAGGGTGGCAAAGCCGTACGCGCTCAACGTCCCGAGATAGACTCCCTGAATGGGATAGAAGATGAATACCGACAAGGTGTAGACCACGAGTGAGCCGAGTCCTTTGGGAAAGCTCTTCAGGATCGCATGAACATGGGCCGTATCGTAGGTGTAGTGGATGACGAGCAGCAGCGGCAAGACCGTCATTGGGAAGGCCGCGAACAAACCCGCCCACCCGGGTCCCACGACTCTGGCGGTCGCAGTCACGAGAACGATGACAAGGGCGGCAAAAAGCGCTCGGCCCACAAGGAGCCCCGCGCTCACGCTCGGTTTTTCCAGGATCTCGACCTCATCAATGTTTCTGAAGAGACGGTGAAAAAGAAGGATCGCCCCCATGGGCAGCAGCAGGGAGACCATGAGCCCCGGCGGCAGCTGGTGAAGCCCCCAGGCTGTCAGGAAATAGCCGCAGATGCCGGTCATCGAGGCCAGCAGGATGTTGCCGCCTTTACCCAGCCTTCCCGCCAGTACTGAACACTGGTAGTATCCGTACGCAAACACCAGCGTGGCAACCAGTCCAAGCATGGTGGACAGGGCGCTTTGCGATGCAAAGGCCGGGCCGATTTCAAAACCCATGAAAAAGAGGCTGACGGCCGCCCCCAGGGGATAACCCGAAACAATCCCCGCGAGCCTGGGACTAACCGCTTCCGCCAGGACTGACAGCACCACCACCATCAGCACCCCGGTTCCCATCTTGATGAGCGTGAGCGTCACGGGCAATTCAAACAAGGCCGGACTCCTGACCAGGCAGCTGCATATCCGATAACCTCTTGCCGGGTTTCCACCTCTCTGTGCCCAACCTACTGCTCCCCGGCCCCGCTATCCGGCAGGACCCTATCGAACGGCAGACGAATGCGAAAAGTAGTACCGGCTGCGCCGGGGCGCTCATCTTCCGTATAGCTTTCGCACTCGATGGAGCCGCCGTATTGAGTGACGATGCCGTAGCTCACCGAAAGGCCAAGCCCTGTGCCCTCACCGACCTTCTTGGTGGTAAAGAAAGGATCGAAAATGCGGGGCAGGAACTCCTTGGCAATGCCACAACCGGTATCGGCAACCACCACCTCGGCCCACCCGGCCTCCTTCCCATGGCGCGTGGAAATCCCCAGCACGCCCTTGCCGGGCATCGCATGGAGGGCATTGCTGATGAGGTTCAGCAGCACCTGCTGCAGGCCTCTGGAGTCAATCCCGACGGTTTCCAACCCTTCCTCGAGGTCAGTGATCAGCTTGGTGTTGTTCATGGCCAGAGTGTGCTTGACCACGGCCAGAATGGCCTCAACGCTGGCGTTCAGATCGCAGCGGGCCTCGGTCTCTTCGCTCATCCGGGCAAAGTTGAGCAACCGCTCGACAATGCTCTTGCAGTGCAAGCCGTGTCGCTCGATGGTCTTGAGGTCGCTGTACTCCATGGTGCCCGGCTCCATCTTCTCGAGCAGCAATTCGCAAAACCCCATCATGATTCCCAGGGGATTGTTGATCTCGTGAGCAATCCCTGAAGCCAGGATGCCGAGGGAGGCCAGTTTTTCGGTGTTTATCAACTGCTTTTCCAGGCTCTTCCGCTCCGTAACATCACGCCCGATGACCAGAACATATTCTTCTCCACTGCCCTCGTCCCTCAAAGGAAGGTACTGAAGGTTAAACCAGAAATCCTGCTCGTGAATTTGGAAGACGGTTTCAGTCCGCCGACCGGCCCCCGAACGCAGCACCTCATTGACAATCTGCAACTGCTCTTCCGTTTGATCCAGGGAAAGGAGGCAGTAGAGACTCTGGCCCGCCAGCTCATCCATACTGACGCCAAACAGCCTTGACATATACTGGTTCATGCTCTTGACAATGCCATCGCCATCCAGGGTAAAGATGAGCTCTTCGGCATTTTCGGCCAGGGCACGGAATCGCGCCTCCGAGGTTTCGAGTTTCTGTTCGTACGCTTGAAGGTCGGTGACCCTGGCTGCAACCTGCAGTTCCAGGGCGTTTGCCCAGCGCCACTCGTAGAGCACCACCACCACGGCTCCCACCAGAATGAGGGCGAGCACCAGGCCTTCCAGCAGGATCTGCCGGCCATAGACAGCCGTGACAATCCCCTCGACCTCTTCGGCCGGAGCCACCACGGCGACCGACCAGACATAATCCAGGTACGGTCCCTGGATGCGAACCGGCGCAAAGGCGATCAGCTTCTCCACGGATTCGACCATCTCCCGATGCCAGCCGGACACGTATCGGCCGGTGCCCTCCCGACCCTTGATCATTTCATGGCGCTGGATGTCATTGATACGGGCAAAGGACATGCGCGCATTGCGCGAGGGCCGCACCTCGAAGGCGTTTTCAGCGACAAAGGTGCTTTCCGGATGGTAGAGAAAGGTCCCCGAAGCATCCAGGACCCACGCATAACCACTCCTTCCCGATCGAATCGGGGAAACCATCTGCCCGAGAAGGCGGCTGATATCGAGGGTCGCCCGGAGGTACCCGGCAAAACCGTGAGAGGGTTGCGGGTGCAGGCTGCTGCTGGCGTCTTCATAGGTTGGAATGATGAAGTCCATAACAAGCTGTTTCCGGCCGCCGGCGGCATCCTTTGCGCGAATCCCCGTTCCCATGGTCTTGCCGCGATTGCTGACCTCGGCCGCCCAGGAGAGATACAGCCCCGCCTCACTCTGACCCAGCTCCAAAGGTTTCATTCCGATGCCATGTTCATTGGCTGCGAACAGGGTATGGCCATTGCGGTCGACGCGACGGATTTCAGTGATGTTATCCCGATTGAGCAAAGGGAGAGTGGAGAGGAGGAGGACTTCATAAGAAGCGGCATCACCGTACTGGACCGCAGGCAGAGAGTTCAACAGGATCAGATCGGTAATGGCCGCCTGCAGGCTGGCTTCGATCCGCTGGGCCGTTGCCCTGGCCAGGATCAATTGTTCGGCATTGAACTGGTCCTCGATCATGTCCCGCATCTGGCGGACGGTTGAAAAGCCTAAATAGCAGGTTCCGGCAAGCAGCAGGACCGCCAGCGCCGAGACCACCCTGAATATTCTAAGAAGTCTCTTTCGCTCCCTCGCGATCATCGGGCATTTTCCTCCGCGACCTGAAGCCCCTGGAAGGCAGTGAAACTTTCAGGTGACAATATCATTGACACGTCCGGTCCATCGTGGTCAGAATAGTCGACACCAACAGCCAATGCACTCAGGGAGGTGGCGATGTCGGGAAGGATTCTTCTCGTCGACGACGAAAAGGATATGCTGGTCCTGCTGCGCCGGATTCTCGCGAGCAGCTTCGCTCACGAGCTCATCGAAGCCGATGATCCGGTGCAGGTTCCGGCCTTGTTGAAGAACAACAGTTTCGACGTGGTCATCACCGACCTCAAGATGCCACATCAAAACGGGATTCAGATCCTCGAGATGGTCAAGGACAAAGATCCGACCACGGCAGTGATTATCATGACCGCCTACGGCAGCATCGAGTCGGCCATCGAGGCCACGCGCAAGGGCGCCTATGACTACATCACCAAACCCTTTCGCAAGGAACGAATCCTCCACGTGGTGGAAAAAGCCATCACCTGGCAGCGCCTCCAAAAGGAAAATGTCTACCTCCGGGAAAAACTTGCAGGCAAACCCCAATTCTCCACTCTCCTTGGAACCAGTGCTGCCATGACGCACCTGCACCATCAGATCGAGCGCGTCGCCGACACCTCCGCGACCGTGCTCATCACCGGGGAAAGCGGGACGGGCAAGGAACTCGTGGCTCGAGCGATTCATTCCCACAGTCGGCGCAGGAGCGCTCCTTTCATCCCCATCGACTGCAGCACGATTCCCGAAACCATCATCGAGAGCGAGCTCTTCGGCCATGTGAAAGGATCTTTTACCGGGGCCATTCGCGACAAGAAGGGCCTGGTTGAAGAAGCTGACACGGGGACGCTGTTCCTGGATGAGATCGGGGACCTGAGCTCGGCCATGCAGGTGAAGCTCCTGCGAGTGCTTCAGGAGGGTCAGTTTAAGCCGGTCGGCAGCAACGCCATCCGCCGGGTGGATATCCGGTTCCTCACCGCCACCAACCGGAATCTTGTGGAATTGATCAAGCAGGGGAGATTCCGGGAAGACCTTTTCTATCGCCTGAATGTTATCAATATCCACCTTCCTCCGCTGCGGGACCGGACGGAGGACATTCCTTTGCTGGCCGAGCATTTCACGAAGAAATACTGCCTGATTCACGGAAAGAAGGTGCGAGGCGTTTCCCCGGACGGAATGAATCACCTGATGGGGCGCGAGTGGCCGGGCAATGTCCGGGAACTGGAAAACGTCATCGAACGGGGCATCATTATGGCAACGGGGGATACCCTCGAGGCCGAAGATCTCATCCCCGTCACGGCGTTTCCTGCCACCGGTGCCCCCACCCCCCCGGTTACGACGGCCAACGACCTCTTCACCATGCCTCTCAAAGAGGCCAAGGATCGCCTGCTGGACGAATTTCAGACCCAGTATATCTCCAGAGCCCTGGCACGGCACAGCGGCAATGTCTCGCAGGCGGCGCGAGAGTCCGGAGTCAAGCGCCAGTACCTCCACCGTCTCATGCGCGACACCAAGCTTGATTCCAAAACCTTCAAGAAGCCTCACCCGCCTGAGTAGCCTCCGCTTTGCGCAATCGCTCACCCCTGGCCGTCTTGCGCTCGTAGGCCGACTCGATTTTGGCCAGCAGTTCGTCCATGGGGCAGGGTTTGAGCAGGTATTCATAGCCGCCGAGCTTCATGATTTCCACTGCCACATCCACCGAAGCGTGACCCGTCAAGATGATCACTTCCACCTCGGGGTTGATCTTCTTCAACTCGGCAAGGGCTTCAATGCCGCTCATGCCCGGCATTTTAACATCCAGCAGGATGACGTCATACGGTCGCTGCCGAAGCTCCTCGATGGCTTCCATGCCGCTTCCCACGGCATCCGTCTCCAAGCCGTTGGCGGTGAGCAGTTTCTTGAGGGTGATCCGAAACCGCTCTTCATCATCGACGATTAAGACTCTGGCTTTGAGTGGCATTGTCAGTCTTCTCCTTTAGGTGACGCAACCGGAAGATGAATGGTGAAGGTCGTTCCCTTGCCAATCTCACTGGCAGCGGTGATTCGCCCTCCGAGCTTGACAATGATGCTGTGGGAGATGGAAAGTCCCAGCCCGGTGCCTTTCCCGGGCGGTTTGGTGGTAAAGAAAGGATCGAAGATTTTCTCGAGCTGCTCTTTCGGAATACCGCAACCGGTATCGCTGAAAGTCAGTTGGATGGAATCGGTTGTCGGCTGGCGGGTGGCAATCGTTATGGTGCCGTCGCGACCTATTGCATAAGCCGCATTGTTCAGGATATTCAACACCACCTGGCGCAGGAGGGGGGGATCGGTCGAAACCCGCGGCAGGTTCTTGTCGTAGCCTCTGATCAGCTTGATGTTATTCTGAGTCGCCTCTTTCTCCACCAGCCGGGCCATGTCCTCAATGAGCCGATTCACATCGGCCGCCTGGATGAGAGGCTCTTTCTTTCTCGCAAAATCCAAAAGCTTGTGGGTGATTTCCTTGCAGCGCTCAACCTGGCTCACGATTTCCCGCAGCGAATCGCGCAGCTCGTCGGTTGCCCCCGGAGCTTGCAGATTGTCACCTTTCAGCAGGTGCTTGATCCACTCTGTCTCCTGCCCCATGATCGCCAGCGGGTTGTTGATTTCATGGGCAATTCCGGAAGAAAGTTCGCCGATGGCGGCCAGCTTCTGGGACTGGATGAGCTGCTGGTCAAGACGATATTTCTGTTCATTGGCTTTAGCGACCAGACCGATCAGGTGCCGCACGACCAGGAAGGAGACCCCGGCAGCTATCAGAGCAAAGGCCCCCAGCACAACTTCACCGAGCAGCGCAAGGACAACCGCCAGTCCACCACAAAGCAGCGTGGCTGCGTGAGGGAACAGGCTCAGGGCGCGGGAGCCGAATTTTTGAACCATGAAATCGCTTTCAGCTCAACTTAGAATCGAGGACCTTCTTCTCATGCAGCACTTTTCGCTCGTACGCCTCGTGTATCTTCTCAAGCAGATCATCGATGCTTGCCGGTTTCATCACGTAATCGAAGGCTCCGTATTGCATCCCCTGCACTCCGGATTCGACCGACCCGTGGCCGGTGAGCATGATCACTTCCATGAGCGGCCGTTTTCTCTTCATTTCTTTCAGCGTCTCGATCCCATCCATGCCCGGCATTCGCACATCGAGGATGACGACGTCAAACTGTTCTTGCTCCAAAAGCTTCAGCGCCTTTAAGCCGCTGTCGATCCCCGTGGCATCGATCTTGCGCCGGTTCAGACGCTTCACGATGGTTTCCAGAAAATCAAGTTCGTCATCGACAATCAATACCCTGAAATCCTTCATCATAGTGTCCTTCCTCAGCCAGCCAACCATAGCGTACTGTCCACCATCGTCACGGCTAACACATTAATATTCTTGATAACATGAAACGCGCTTGGGCCGACTCATCCGAGATGCAGGTCACCGAATTGCTCCTGATTCACTACGGGCAAAAGGATGGTGAAGGTCGTTCCGTTCCCCAATTCGCTGCTGACCCTGATGCTACCTCCCAGCTTTTCCACAATACTATAGCTGATGGCAAGTCCCAGCCCGGTCCCTTTTCCCACCTCCTTGGTGGTGAAAAAGGGATCGAAGATCTTGTTGAGAACCTCGGCAGGAATCCCGGGCCCATCATCAGTGATGCAGATTCCCACCATTTTGTCCTTGGGGTAATGGGCCGTCTGGATGGTGATGACCCCGTCTTTGGCAATGGCATCAATGGCGTTGTTCAGGATGTTGAGGAAAACCTGCTGGAGTTGAGTCGAGTCAGTGGTTGTTTCCGGCAAGTCCCGGGCATAGTCGGTTTGAATCCCGATATTCCGATAGCGGGCCTCGTTCCGCAGGAAATCGATGGTTTCCTCCAGGACCCTGTTGACGTCGACCCGTTCCTGAGTAGGTTCCATCCTGCGGGCAAAACCCAGAAGACGATGAGTTACTTTTTTTGCCCGGTCCACATGGTGATCGATCTTCTTGAGGGCGTCGTCGAATTCCTGGAAGTTCTCGTTCTTGGAGATATCCTCTTCCGAAAGGAGATCCGTCAGCCACCCGACCTTCTCCTTGATCACCGCCAGCGGATTGTTCACCTCATGGGCAATGCCCGCCGCGAGCTTCCCCAGGGCCGCCATCTTGCTCGACTGCATGAGCCCCGCGTCGAGCTTCGCTTTCTCGCGATCGGCCTCAATCAGGCGGCTAATCATGGAACGCGTAATGAAGACTGTCCCCATCACAATGAGCAGCAGGCCTCCCAGTCCCAGCCCGATCACCAGGAGTCTCGCTCGCAAAAGAGGCATCAATTCTTCACGGGGGCTCTCTTTGACCACCAGCATCCAGTCCTTGTTGCTGAGCCACGTGAGCGCGTAGAGGTCCGTTTCGCCATTGATCGTCATTTCCTCAACCCGAATTCCAGCAAACTTCGAGGTCTCGAGATGACTCAAGGGTTCGAGCAGCTGCCCGCCAAACCGGGGAGGGGTCTGGAACACGCCCTTCTTGTTGAGCACATAGGCATCCCCTCTCTGCCCAACCTGAGCAGCCTTCACCATGGAATCGAAGATTTCCGTATCGACCGTTGCCCGCAGGATCCAATTTCGGTCACCCTCCCGGCGCATGACCGCCAGAATGAAGTGCGGAAATTTACGAAATCCCATGAAGACGTCGCTGATATAAACCCCGCGCAGCATGACCTCCTGGAACCATTCCTCCTTCTTATAGTTCAGCCCTTTGAGTTCATAGGGCCCCACATAGGAAGCGTAGTATCCGTCCCGGTCAATGACCCCGAGATCGACGTAGGACTTCGAGCGGGTCTGCATGAGAGTAAAGACCCGGTTGAGATAGTCCTCGTCTTTAAGTTGATTGAAAGCATGAGTATAGGCCAGGGTGTATAACTGGGATACCCGTTCGTCCAGAAACAGGTCAATGGCGTTGCGCCGGTTCTCAGCCAGGTTATTTATGGTCTCGTAAATTTTTGCCGTATAGGAAACGCTGAACTGGTAGTACATACTCAGGCCCAGCGCGAACAGCGGAATCAATGAAAAAGAGAGAGTGGTGGCGATGATTTTCCAACGGAGTTTCTTGTAGCTCTGCTCTTCCATCGACGATCCTCGAATCCGCTCAGCATTCTGCAGCCATGGGGGCTGGTTCGATGATTGAATGAATATCGTTGATGATTTTGTTCCGGTGATGCTGATAGGCCGCATCATTGGACATGATCATATCCAACTGGCGCGTATGCATGAGCATGTAGCCCAGCAGCTTGAGCTTTTCCTTCATTACGTTCTCTTCGAAGCCCTCAATGCGGGCAAACACGCCATCCTCTTTGATTTCAGCCCGGAATCCAAATTCCTCGAGTATGCTCGAGACGAACACGGCGCGCCGCAGCCGCCGTTGATAGTCTGCAGCCCCACCCTTGAAGCTGAAGCTGATGTAATTCTCGCCGGGCCGCTCTCCCACCAGCGCTTCAATGGTACAAAAATGGAAACCAAAGCGTGAGGTGAGACTGCAAAAATTCTTGGAGATCATAAAATAGTTGCGATTCACGTACTCCGATGGCATGGAGGCGTCCAGCGCAGGATTCGCCGAGGCTTCGAGGAGGATGGACATGAAGCCCTTGGTATCCACCGGTGGGGGACCTTCCCAGGGGATGGCGTTGATCCCTTCCCACAAGGCCAGCATGGGGATCGACACGATGTTGTCCAGTTGCACGAACTTCCCGGGAACATCTTCTTTGAAGCCATCATCGAGATTGATGATCCACCAGAGCATCGGCACCCTGTGGAACAGCTGTTTGCTGGCCCGCTCCGAGAAATGATGTTCCTTGCCGAAGCTGAACATCTCCTTGACCGACTGTTCATGACAAAAGCGGGTAATGTCGTGGAACGTCCGGCAATTCTTCGCTTTGAATTCGGCCGCGTCGGGGTCCAGCAGAAACAACGGGACGATGTGCTGCGAGACTTCTTTCAGGATTTCATGGACGGGGCTTCCTTCCATGAGGTTTTTTTGCGCTTTCTCGGAAGCCCTCAGGAGCACCTCCACACGTCCTTGATAGACCGCCAGACCGTCCGCATCGATGGTCACCAGTTGATCGTTCTGTATGGTGCTGGTAGCAGCCGGCAGCCCGAAAATCGCCGGCACCCCAAACTCTCTCGCCACGTTCGCCAAGTGGCCGGCAGCGCTTCCCTGCTCCGTCACCACGGCGGCGGCCCGGTTGAGGAGGGCCGCCCAGCGCGGCAGGGCCTGGGCCGTAACCAGTACTGCCCCGCGAGGAAAGTTGAGGGCGTCCCCATGGCGGCGAAGGACATAGGCCGGTCCGCAGGCCACCCCGGAACTGGCCGTCGTTCCACCCTGCAGCACCAGCAGCTCGCGCGGGAGGTCGGGCAGCACCTCCCTGGCCCCAGCATCACCCTCTTCCGTTTGCTTGAGCGGCCGACACTGCAACAGGAACACCGACCCGTGGTCATCGATCGCCCACTCGATGTCCTGGGGCGAACCGTAATAGTCCTCCAGACGCAGCGCAATTTCCGCCAACCGACGCACCTGCTCGTCGCTCAGGGAAGGATCTTTACTCTTGGTTCCCGTCACCTCCAGTCGGCAGACTCCTTCGTCCGGATAGCACGCAAACTTCTGGTCTTTGGTCTGGATTTCCCGCCGCATGATCGGCAACGATGGGTCGCGCGAGACGACAAACAGATCCGCCGCCACACTGCCGTCCACCACCGATTTGGGCAGCCCCCACACGGAATTGATCGTGATGGAATCGTCCCGCAGATGAAGTGGATTGCGGGAATAGGTAACACCCCCCGAGGCTGCATTGATCATGACCATGCAGCCCACGCACATGGCAACGTCCTCATCCAGGATCCCCCGGTTCAGCCGGTAGGCAGTGGCCTGCAAACTGTACTTGCTGGCCACGATCTCCTTGTAGGCCTCAATGAGATCTTCGGGACTGACGTTGAGTTGCGAACGATACTGACCTGCAAAGGAAGTCCCCGCCAAATCCTCCCCCAGGGCGCTGCTGCGCATGGAAACCTTGACTCCTGCGCCGGCTTTGGCTTCCAGCTGGCGGTAGGCACCCTTGATGACTTCTTCAAGGTCCGGGGGCACCGTCGCCCGAATGATCAACTGCTGGATGTCGGCGCTCAGAGAGAACAGCTGATCCAATTGATCCACCTCCGAGGCCTGCAGGATGCGGTCAATCTCGGTTTGCAGCTCGTTATGTTCAAAAAACCGCTGATAGGCCAGCGAGGTTATCACGAAACCCGGCGGGACCGCCAGATCGAGGCGGGTCATCACCTCTCCCAGATTGGCCATTTTGCTCCCGACCTGATCGGCCATGGTCACGTCGATCGCTTCGAAGGGAAGCACCAGCCGTTCCGCCTTCGGCAACCTTCGCCGGGAAAGCACTTCGTTGATTCGCCCCTGAATCTCCTTGAACCTGTCAAAGAGCTCCTCGTATTTGCCGGGAGCGAGCTGGTCCAGGTTCTTGACAATGCGGAAAACATTGACCGAAACCGCAGTACAGTCCGCTCGGACAAAAGACATCCCAAAAGGCCGGGCACCCCGCAGCGCTTCCTCCATTTCCGCCATGATTTCCAGAGCTTTGTTGTTGGCAGCGAGAAGTACCTTAAAGCTGTGATAGCGGTCTTTAAAGGCAGTACGAAGCTCATCGATTCTTGCCGGCGAGAGCTCCTCTCGGCGGCGTCTGAAGGTGAGTTTTTGGAAAAGGTCTGCCAGGATCCCCATGATGCAAGTCAACCCTGTTTGGCGCCGGAAACCTCATCCACCGCGTGTTTGATGCGCTCTGCATGCAGGACCTTCTTCTTGTAGGCATCCTGAAGCTTGTAGAGCAGTTCATCGATGTCCATCGGCTTCATCAGATAGTCAAAAGCCCCCTGCTCCATCCCCTCAATGGCAACTTCCATGCTGGCATGGCCGGTGAGCATGATCACTTCTATCAGGGGAAAGCGTTTCTTGATTTCCCTTAAAGCCGTCAGGCCGTCCATTCCGGGCATTTTCACATCCAACACGACCACGTCCACCGGAACCTCACTCAGTCTTGCAAGGGCCGCTTCCCCACTGCTGACGCCCGAGACTTCCAGATTACGGCGTTTGAGCCTCTTGACCAGAGTCTCCAGGAATTCCACTTCATCATCCACCAGCAGCACCTTGAATGTGTCCACCCTCAACCCTCCTCGCTCACAGGACCCCTCCCAGTTCCGACAACATACCTGATTCACGGAACATCGGCAGAAAGACCAAGGCAACCCCCCGGTACCGGCATGGCGATCACCTTGCTGCCCGCCAGCGAGAGTAGTATAGAAAGGATCAATTGCCCGCGGCAAGCTTTCTTTGGAGGTTCGTTGCCTGTCCGTGGTGATTTCCGCCAGTGCGACGCGGTCGCGCGGAGGGCCGGGCAGAGCGCTGAGGGGCCTGGATGACTCCTGCGCCAGTGACGGAAAAAGGGTGGAGAGGGAAAGGCACTTTACGGCTGAGCGCCCTTCCGGCGGCTCGCATGGATGGCCGGAAGGGCGCCGCGCTCAAGCCGGATCATTCCCGGTATCGCTCATTCCCTGGCAGGCAGCTTGACCAAATACACCGAGCAGGGACTGCCTTTAACCACCTGGGACGCCACGCTGCCGAGCTTGAAGCGTGCGCCGGGGCTGAGCCCACGGCTACCCATGACGATGAGATCGATCTTCTCGGTTTCGGCAAAATCAATGATCGCTTCCCCCGCCGACACGGAGACCACCGTTTGTTTGGCACAACTCGAAGTGACCTGCTCCGCGTCGATCACCTCACAAGCCTGCTTGATAATTCCATCGGCACGCTGCTGCAGACTCTCCATATGTCGTTCTCTTCTGGCCGGAGAAATCTCATGATCGTCCATGCCGCCGATGAAGGGCACGACGCTGATCAAGGCGATGGAAGCACCTTTGGTTTTGACAAAGTCGATTGCCACCCTGAGCGCTTCGAGCGCATATTCCGAGCCGTCCACCGGCACTAGTATCTTCATTGTTTCCCCCCCTTAGACTTCCTTCTTTGTTTTCGCTTTCTTCATGGTCAAGCCGATGCCGTCAAAGAGATAGAAGACCGCGTATCCCCACCAAAGGGTATAGAAAACATAAAAGACGAGCAGACCGATCACCGTGAAGGCTTTGCCGGAGACCTTCTCCGGTATGACCCCATAATAATTGTAGGCGGGTTCGATCGCTCGCTGAAGGACCTTCATGATCAATTCCGACTCGGCGAGCTTCTTCTCCTTCTGGAATTCCTTGTTCATTTTGGTCAGCATGCTCCACCAGAGCGCCATGGCATCCATCTCCTGAAAACCATAGCGGCCGGCCACTTTCGATCCGTCATTGTGGTACATCTCTTCCGAGTCCCTGAGGATTCCACCAAGGAGTTTGCCAAGATCGCCGCTCATGGTGAGCTGGCCGTCTTTCACTGCCGCCTGGGCACCGTTGCCCGTCAACAGTGTGACCGCGTTCGCCCCCTGGTCCGGCTTGTCCAGCTTGATATTCACCGAGAAATTGGTGCCAATGAGTTTTTCATTGCCCTTGAGGACTTCGGGGATGAAGTAGGAAGAACCCTTCGACAGTTTGTTGAAAAGATCATCGGCAAATTCGAGACCATTCTTGCCGTCAAATAACGGCTGAAAGATCAGAAATAACACTCCCAGGAAGGTTACCGCCAGGAGTAGCCCCATATTGAAGAATTTAGCGTGTCTGATCAGCATGGTTAGTCCTCCTCTCTCAACGTACCGAGGTTGCTAAAGAACTTTGCGAAAATCCACAGACCGAAGACGGCAACCACAATCCAGAAGAGGATGTTCCCCACATACTCGATCCAGTCGCAGACGGGCTTGGAAATATTGATCACTTCCAGTTCGGTGAATTTCTTGGGAAGCGTGGCAGCCCGGTTCAGAAAGCCGGCAATGATGGAAACCGCGTAGAAGCCTCTGATATGAATGCCTTTTACCACCTTGGTGGTCAGCGCCCCGACTTGAATCCCGACCAGCGATCCGATGAGCATCCCCATGGCCAGGGTATAAAAAACGTAGCCGTAAATGGCATACTGGCCAATGGCCGCCAGCCCAGCAGTGAAGATGATCTGCAGGATATCGGTGCCAACCGTGGTCATTGAGGAGACGCCATAAATATACACAAACAAAGGGAAAGTGATGAATCCACCCCCCACCCCCATGATGGCCGCCATGATCCCCACCACGACCCCACCCATGGCAATGATGACGCCGGAAAGTTTCTTGCCCCCCGGCACGAAATCCTCGTCGAACCGGATCATGGGCGGAATGTTCATGCCCTGCAGCTTAGCGGCAATGCCGGGGGTCCCAGAAACGGGACCGCCGTGAGCATCCCCGCCGCCGCTATCCCCCCTGGTCGACCGCATGAAGTCTGCCAGCGCATAAAACCCGAGGAACCCCAGAAGAACTGCGTAAACCGCGCTGATAAAAGCCTCGCTGAGGAGCGGATCGTAGTTGTAGAGTCCCTTGTTGATCGCTCCGCCGATAAATGTCCCCACTCCGGAACCCACCAGGAAGGCGATCGCCAGGCTTACCGACACATTCCCCAGCTTCTTGTGGACAGTCGTGCCCATGATGGCCTTGGCGAAAATGTGGAATAGATCCGTCCCCACTGCCAGGATGCCTTTAACCCCCGCCGCCATGAGCGCCGGGGTGATGATGAAGCCGCCGCCAGCGCCGATACAACCGGTGATCAGGCCTGCCGCCAACCCCACCGCCATGGAGACCAGAAAAATGGTGGTGGTGTAATAGGCCGGCCCATAAGCCGTCTTCCCTCCAAGCCACGGTCCTGCCTCAAGAAATGAAACCGCCAGGATCGGCAGGGACAGGATGAAGAGGACCAGAAGTTTCTTGCGATTCTTGACAATCGACATGGAAACCTCGAAGTCCCACTTCGCATGCGCCACCGACGCGGCCTTCAAAAACTCGAAAACCTTTCTCCCGCTACTCATGAAAACCCTCCTCTTTAATTATTGAAACCCACTCTGAGAAGGTGCCCAGGCGCTGTATAACCTCGAAGCACCATTTCAAACCCTCAACAAGCGAAAGACAACTGGCAAACGCCGCTGCGGCCTGAGCAGATCTCTCATCGACCCTCACCGCTCAACAAGACGGAAGGGCTGGAACGCAAAAGCAGCATGATTTTCGATAAGTATAGGGCAGCAGGAACGTGCGGATTAGCACCCGATAACCTGGTGCATGAAGTGGAGAGCCAGACCGTCGGTTCTCTTAGCACGTTGCCGGGACCATAGCAAGGCGAAATTCAACAGCACCCGGATTATGGCCCTGACCAACGAATCCGACTTTTTGCCAAAGGGAAACAGGAAGGACCCTTCAGAAAAGCAAGGCCAACTCAACCCTCAACATGATCATACAGCAGCCGGTCGATTTCGGCCTGGCGAATCCGATATTCATGGTCAGCCTTGTGCTTATAGGCGTGAGCGATCTTGTGAAGCAGAGTCTTCATCTCTACGGGCTTCATGAGGTAGTAGAAAGCCCCCTGCGTCATTCCCTCGATGGCCGACGCCACCGTCGCATGGCCGGTCAGCAGGATGACCTCTACCAGCGGTCTGAGCTGCTTGATCTCCCCGAGAACCTCGATACCGGTCTTGCCGGGCATGACCATGTCCAGAACCACCACGTCGACCTCCCCTTCCCTCATTCTGGTGATCGCTTCATCCCCATTGAAAGCCGTGACAACCGAGAGGTTCCGAGCTTCCAGTCGTGCTGCAAGAGTCTCTACAAAATCCTTTTCGTCGTCTACCAGGAGTACTCTAATCTTCATTCGCTTGACTCCCTGTAACCCAGCTCCGCAATGATACCCTTTGAGGTATCGAGTTTAGTCAAGCCCGCTGCCATTGGGAACACGCGGCAGGCCTTCAGGATTCGGTGGTCCGGCGGTGCTCGAAGGCCTGCTCCATGACTCCCACCAATTCCTTGATGTCAACCGGTTTGTTGAGGTGCTCGAAAGCCCCCAGGCGCCGCGCTGCCTCTTCGTCACGCTCCGAACCATGCCCCGTCAGGATGATCACCTGAATCCGCGGACAGCTCTTCTTGGCCCTGCGCAGGACTTCAAGGCCATCCATGCCCGGCATCTTCAGGTCCAACACCATGACATCCGGAGTGTTTCGAGCGAGCAGCGCGATGGCCTCCTCACCGCTGAATGCCACCTCCGGAGCAAATCCACGCATCGCCAACCGTTCAGCCAGAGTCGCGACGAATTCGGCTTCATCATCCACGAGCAGCACCTTAAACTTCGCCATCCGCCTTCCCCGCTGCAGCTTTGCTAAATGTCAACAGGCAGAATCAGGTGGAAGGCCGGTGGTGAGGCAGACCAGGCAATTCGGCAATCCAGGTCACTCACCATCTCCTGGATCAGCTGCTTTGTTTCCGCTTCAGAAAGCGGGCAGGCAGCGTCCTGCTCCGTGCCGGCGCCATTTTGACAGGTAAACCTCACGGCTGCCTCCCGGCCAGCTCGAGTGACCATCAGGCAGATCCTGCCACCCGGAGACATGGTCTCCCAACAGCATTCGAGGCAGACAAAGACGACCATCTGCAGCCTCAGAGGGGATAGAACCACGTTCAGGGCTTCTTCGTGAGGGTGCAGTGCCAACGACACTCCTCTCAGCCTGGCAAATCGTCCGGCAAGAACAATCACCTGCTCCAGGATATCGTTCAGCTCGACCCTGGCCACCGCTTCGTCCGGACTGTGGGCTAGACGATTGAGCCGGCTTGACAACTCCACCCCGCGGTTCGTCTGAGTCTGGATGCTCGTGAGGCAACGATCGAACCGTTCCCGGTAAGGAAAGGCACTCTCCTGACTCATTGAGAGCAGGTCTTCCATCAAGCCCACGGATTCCTTGATGATGGCCAGCACATTCTTCATCTCATGAGTGAAGGCTGCCGTGACCCTTCCCAGAAATGCCACTTCCCTCAGGTCTTTCTGCAAAATAGCTGCCCCCATGGTAATGAGATGACGCCACGGTGCACGACTCGCCCAGCACCCTCAGTTCATGATTTCTGCTGTCTCTTTTTGCGATAAGCATCCTGCATGGTTCGGGTGAGAGTATCCAGGTCAACCGGTTTTTCCAGATAAGCACAGGCACCCATCTCCAGGCAGCGCGCTCTGATCTCGCTCGAACCATGTCCCGTCAGCACAATCACCTCGACATCCGGATGGTCTTTCTTGACCCGCCTCAAGACCTCCAGGCCATCGACGCCAGGCATTTTCAGGTCCAGCACCATTACCTCCGGTTCATCTTCCTCGACTACCGACAAGGCCGCTTCTCCATCATATACAACCGCCGAACCGAAAGCACGCATTTGCAGGCGTTCGGAGAGTGTTTGCACGAATTCCCGCTCGTCATCCACCAGGAGGACCTTTGAGGGAACCGGCATATCGAAATCAAATTTTCGGTAGATGTCGGTCTGATAATACCCCGCCCCCACTTTCGTCGTCACTCCCTGAACCCCAGGGACGCTGCCGGCGATCTTCTTGAGCTCCTCCTCGAGCGAGGAGAGCATGAGTACGTGCTTGTTGATGGTCAGCAGGATGGTTCCCTCTCTGGCGGACACGGCAACGTCATGGCCTTCCCGGGCCAGTTTCAAATTCACCTCGGCTGCCAGCACGAAGTCCTCCAGCGCCTGCCGGGAGGATTCCGTCACTTGCAGTACCTCCTTCTGCAAATTGGCCGCAATGAGTTGGACAGCAGCATCCACGCTGTTCTTGTCCATCGGGATCACCATATCATATAAATCGGGTGCCCACGGATCACGTTTGTTGAAGAGCTGTTCCACCCACAGGACGCGTGCCTCATCGTCTTTGTGGATACGCTTCAGGGCCTCTTTCTCGGACAGACTTTCGGCAGCGATTGCCAGCTTGGTTCGATATTTCAGGTCGGCAATGAGGCACACCCTGAGCACGTGCGAGATGTCCCGCGGGATGAACTGGCCGAGATATCCCGGAAACAGCAGGTTGTCCCCTTTGAGCCGATCGGCAACGACCACCTTGAGGCAGGCCAGGGACCGTTCCTTTTCGTGGGTGAACTTGTTGAACACCGAAGTCTTACCCGCCATGGCCCGGGCCAGCTTGCTTTCCTCGATCTGAAAACGCCTGTTCGCCTCAGCCATGATGTCCAGGTCCGGAACTACCTCGTATCCCAGATTGAGAGCAATCTTTTCGGCCACCTCCTCCGCGTGGCAAAAAGAACCATAAAAAAGCGTAACGACTGGCATAATCCATGTTCCTTATGAGGTTATGGGGCCGAGCCCGACGGTTGATCCAGGAAACACACGGAAAGCAAGGGGCAGGTCGCTTCCTCGCACTGCGTGTGGGATCGCGCGTGAATCACTTCGACCGCCCGGTAACGGGTGGAGAAGATATGATCCTCTCCAATCTTCTCATACAAATGGGTACGTTTCATCACCGCCAGAACATTCTCGTTCAAACCGCTGAAGGAAATGTCAAAGCCCCCACTCCGCAAGCGATCCACAATCAAGGAAAGCATTTCTTCCCCGGAAGCGTCCATGGCGTTGATCCCGTTGGCCACGATCAGGATATGCTTCAGTTCCCGTTTGGTCATGAGAAGTTCGCTGATCTGATCTTCCAGGAAGCCGGCATTGGCATAGAACAGACTCCCTTCGAAGCGGATCATGGCGATATGCCGGCATTCTTTCAGACCGAAATCTTGCGCGCTCCGGTAAGAACGGTCGGCATACATGGAAAGAGTTGTTACCCTTGGCCGCATACTCTTATAAAGGAACATGCCCAGTGACAGCAACACTCCGATCATGATGCCTTTATCCAGATGCGGCGCTGTCAACAAGGTACAGACAAAGGTGGTCACCGAGAATACCCCATCATACCATTGCGCTTTCCAGGCGTGGATGAAACCGGAGACATTGAGCAGCCCGATTACCGCCATCATGATCACCGCCGCCAGGACCGACTGCGGCAGATAGTAGAGCAGTGGGGTGAAGAAAAGCAGGACCACCCCAACGGTAACGCTCGTGAAAACGCTGGACAGCCCCGTTACCGCGCCGGCTTGCAGGTTGACCGCCGATCTCGAGAACGAGCCCGAAACCGGAAAACTCTTGCCCGCTGCACCGAGAATATTGGCCAGACCCTGACCGATCAGCTCCTGGTTAGGATCGAGGCGCTGTCCAGTCTTGGCCGCCATGGCCTTGGCGATGGAGATGGCCTCCATAAAACCGAGCAGCGAAATGATGGCGGCGATGGGCAGAAGATGCAGTACCACCTTCAGATCCAGCCGAGGGATCGTGAAAGACGGCAAACCCTTGGGCACCTCCCCTACAACGCTCCCGCCACCTCGCATGATGACTGCCTGCGGATCAAGAGGACGGTTTCCCACCCTCAGTCTCCAGATTACCCCAGCATTTTGCCGACCCTGTGGGAGTTCCCCCTTGAGGTAGAACACAGGCTGACCGTCGGGAGCCATTACAGACTCAAAGAGCAGCTCACGCAGAGCTTCCCGACAGACGTGGGCCTGTTCCTTCAGTTCCTCCATCCGGGTGCTCAGGACCAGGGTCTGATATTGCAGCTCCAAGACCCTGGCCGAGTGAGGACCGCTCTGCTGCTCTGCATCACTGATCTGCGGACTGAGAGCCGCCCGGTCAGCAGCGAGCTGGTTGATTTCGGTGACCGCGCTATTGAAATCGACGATCAGCTTCCGCACCTCGGGAACAGCGATGGCATCGAGGGGTGCTTTGGTATTCTTTTCATATCCCGAAGCCCAGGAAATGAGGGTGGTGACCACCACCGCAACCAGGACGTAAGGGATTCTGGGATTGAGGCGACGCAGCCCGTACATGATACCGAAGGCCAACACTCCCAACCCCAGGGTCGGCCAGTGGGTGAAATGGATCGCCGCTTTGAGGACCCGGTAAATCGTCTCGTAATGGTGAGCCGCTTCATCGACGTGCACGTCAAACATTTTTGACAATTGCGAACTGGCAATAATGAGCGCACCCGCATTGGTAAAACCATTTACCACCGGATGGGAGAGGAAATTCACCACCAGGCCGAGCCGCAAGACCCCCAGCATGAGTTGGAACATGCCCACAATCAACGCCAGAACGATCGCGTAGCCGATAAACGCTTCACTGCCCACGGTTGCCAGAGGCGCAAGAGCTGCCGCGGTCATGAGCGAGACAATCGCGACGGGCCCGGTGGCAAGCTGCCTGCTGGAGCCAAAGAGCGCCGCCAGGAGCGGCGGCAACAGCGAGGCATACAATCCATACTGGACGGGCATGCCAGCCAACTGCGCATAGGCCATGGACTGCGGGATCAGGATTAGAGCGACCGTCAGCCCCGCGAGAAGATCACTCCTGAGGGTTGCGAGGTTGACAAATCTGATCCACTCGAGAAAAGGAAAAACTCTCCGAACCATCTCTTTTCACCCAACGAAAACGCTATGATGCTGGAGCATTGGACTCTGGCCTTTCCTGCCTCTACCTGAGCGCCGCAGGTCGCCAGGAATACAGGCCTCCCATACGACCTTCTTCAGGGTTGTGGTTCATCCCTGGCGGCAACCGCCGCGTTGATCACTTTGATAAGTTCATCGATATTCAGTGGTTTCGTCAAACATTCGAAGGCGCCAAGGCGCCGTGCCTCATCGCTCTCCAAGGTGCCGGTCATCCCCGTCAGCAAGACGATCTGGATTCCCGGATGATGCCTTTTAAGGTGCTGCAGGACTTCAATCCCCCCCAATCCCGGCATCATCACGTCCAACACGACAACCTGCGGAGGATCGTTTTCCACCAGCCGGAACGCTTCCTCGCCGCTGGAAGCCGTCCTCGCATCCAGCCCTCGCAGCATGAGTCGTTCAGAGAGGGCCGACACGAACTCCGCTTCATCATCCACCAAGAGCACCTTCCGCTGCTCCATCTAGTATCCTCTCCCCGTTGTCGCTTCTGATCTCTTGGGCAAGTAAATGGTAATAGTGGTTCCCTTCCCTTCCATACTCTGGACCGTAATATCGCCACCAAGCTTCTTTACTATGCCATAGGTGATTGGCAGCCCCAATCCCGTACCCTCGCCTTTCTTGGTGGTGTAAAAGGGCTCGAAAACATGCTTGAGCGTTTCTTCGGACATGCCACAACCGTCGTCCTCAATACAGACCGTTTCCGTATCAGCATCCTTTTCCCGCGTGGTGATCGAAATCGTACCACCATCCCCCACTGCGGCGAGAGCATTATTGAGCAAGTTCAGGAAGACCTGCTGCAGTTGGCCGCGATCCGAAGCAATTTGCGCCAAGTCCTCAGCCATTTGCAGGTGGAATTCGACGTTGCGGTATTGCGATTCCTTCTCGAGGAATGTCAGCGTTTCCCGGATCACCTCGTTCAGATCCAGAACCTCGATCTGGACTTCCATGCGGCGTGCAAATCCCAGGAGACGGTGTGTGATGGAACGGCAGCGATTGACCGACTGAAGAATGGCATCAGCCAAAGAGAGAAACTTGTCCTTCTCGGGAAAACCGCCGCCGTATTCGATGAGATCCTTCATCAGCCCAGCTTTTTCATTGATAATAGCCATAGGATTGTTGATCTCGTGGGCTACTCCCGCTGCCAACCGGCCGATGGAAGAAAGTTTGTGGGTGTGTTCCATTTCTCTGAAGGCGGCCTCGCGCCGTTCTTCAGATTCGCGCATCTGCCTCACCAGTAGATCCGTCAGCTTGAAAACCACCAGCAGGATGGCCAGAACGCTGGCGGAGAAGATGAAAAAAATCTCCGTTTTCAGGGTATACCAGGACTTTAGCACCTCCCCAGCCTGTTTGATTACCATCAGCACGTAGGGTGCATGAGCGAAATAGGTGTAAGCGAGGATGATATGCCGCCCCTCCCCATCGTTTCCCTCGATCACGTTCGCTTCATAGCTCACCGGCGGCAACGGCAGGGGCAAGGGTTCAAGCACGCCTCCGATAGTCCTTGACGGCGTCTGAAGCACGCCACTCTTATTGAGCAGAAACCCATCGCTCTTGGCATCAAGACCCATGGAGGCGATCAGATTGTTGAATTTCTCCGTATCGATGGTTGCTCGCAGAATCCAGGTACGGCCGGAATCCGTCCAATGCTGCACGGCGATGACCAGATGGGGAAATCTCCGGTAGCCCATGAAGACGTCGCTGATATACGATCCCCGGACCTGGACCTCATGGAACCAGGGCTGATCAGCATAGTTTTTTCCACTCAGATTGTAGGGGCCGACGTAGCTCACCTGCAGGCCTGTATCGTCAATCAGTCCGAGGTCGACAAATCCGCCAAACTCCTGTTTCATGACGGTAAAGATGCGGTTGAGAGCCTTCTCTTCGGCGAGCTGGTCAAATGAATAGGCGGAAGCAATGAAACTGACCGCTGAGAGCCGTTCGGCCAGGAACAGTTCGAACGAATGCTTGGTCTTGTTCACCAAGATCCGCAGCGGATTGACAATCTCTTCCTTCAACCGCGTCTGGTACTCGTGGTAGTTGACGAGGGCCATGAAAAAGAGCGGCAGAATGGTCACCAGCAGCATGAGGAAAATGATATTCCTGCGAAGGACCCGATATCGCTCCGGGGAACTTCCTTCTTCCGGGATATTCAGCAGGTGCAGTATGTTCCACCACTTTCCGGGACTCATGTAATCCTCACCTGTTTGTTCGTAAAACGGGGCAATACTCAAAGCACCCCGACACCGGACATGGCAGCCCCACTCCCCAGCTCTGCGCGGTCGTGGCGTCCCGGTCTTTTTGCTGGATTCCCGCCGGAGGCACGCAGGAATGCCACGCAGGGCAATCGCTCGCTTCATCCTGTTTCGCTGCAAGGAGAGGAGTAACGCGGAACTTCTGGGAATTCTGTCACACGGAGCCAACAACAACGAGCGAGCCGCAGGCGGAGACTGGTGCATTCCTCCCTAGCAGATAACGCGGCCCGAGTACAGCATTAATTGATTTGCACCGTAAGCGGTTTGCATATCACTCATAGCTATCGACGGTCTGAACAAAACCGTTCTCTAAACCCAGCTCACAAACCGTGCGAAAGGCCTTTGCATATTCCTGGCTGGTGACCTTGCGATCGAGAGGAGGAGTATGGAGGGCTTCGTGGGCGGGAAAATACTGGTGCATGAGGCTGATCCACACCTCAGGTCCGATCTTCTCGGCCAGAAAGGCAAGGCTTTCTGCCGTCCCGGCGAGATCCACGGGCAGCACCAGATGACGCACGAGCATCCCCCGCCGGGCGAGACCTTCTCCGTCCACCGTCAGCGGCCCCACCTGACGCCACATTTCCAGCAGCGCCCGGCGATTGTGGGCAACATAGTCGGACCTCCCCGAGCAGCGCCGGGCCGGTTCCGGATCAGCGTACTTGACATCGGGAAGGTAGACATCCACAATCCCTTCCAGCAATTGAAGCACCTCCCGCCGCTCGTAACCACTGCCGTTGTGAACGATGGGCAACCGGAAGCCCTCAGGGACAGCCAGGAGCAGCGCCTGCAGCACCGCCGCCATCTGGTGGGTGGGTGTCACCAGGTTGAGGTTATGCGCTCCCTTACGCTGCAAAGCGAGCATTCCCTCCGCCAACTGGGCCACTGTCAGATTGCGTCCAACCCCGAGTTGGCTGATGGGATAGTTTTGGCAGAACAGACAATGGAGGGTGCAGCCCGAAAAGAAAACCGTTCCCGAACCACGCGTCCCGGAGATCGGCGGTTCTTCCCAGTGATGGAGGCTGAAGGCCGCCACCTTGGGCCGCGCATCGACCCCGCAGGCCCCCAACTCCCCGGCCTGGCGGTTCACCCCACACCGCCGCGGACACAACTCGCACGAGGTGAGCAGGTCATTCAGCAGCCGGGATCTCTCGGCGAGAATCCCCTGTCGGTGCAGGGCGAGATAGGCTGGGGTTTCTTTTTTTTTGTCCACGAAGTCACACGAAGATACACGAAGAAAAGAAATGCAGATTGCTGGATTACCTAACGAACCGTTTCCATTCCGGTTTAGTCGAGCCTCCAAAATTCATGAGCAGGCCGACCGGGAAAGATGTCGCTTTAAGATAATTCAACAGCTGTGCTTCCTCCCTTCCCGAAAGTCGTTCCAGCGCCTTGAGCTCCACGATGATTTGTCCGTAGCAAACCAAGTCAGCAATATATTGTTTTTTCAGCTCCTGCCTCTTGTAGAGAATCGTCAGGGGCACCTGAGGCTCAAAAGGTATGCTTCGCAAGTGGAGCTCCACTTCCATCGCCTCCTGATACACCGGTTCAAGAAACCCAAAGCCCAGCACTTTGTGCACTTCCATTGCAGCTCCCACCACTGCAAAGACTTCATCCTTCAACACCAGTTCTCTCACCCTTGGTGTCCCTTCGTGTCTCTTCGTGTGACTTCGTGGATCAAATCCATTTCTCCCCATCCCAGATGCCCACCACTGTCCCCGAAGCGCTCACGTCATAGCCGCCCAACTCGGCGACCATCCGGCGGAACGAACCCGACACGATGATATCGAGCACGACCTGGGTTTTGCTATCCCCCCAGGAGCTTTCGGGGATAACCAGGTCATAGCGCTCTTCCGCAATGGGGATGAAGTCCAGCTGCAGCGCCTTCGCCGACGCATAGATCGCCATGCCGGCATCCGCCCGACCGCTGAGCACGTTGACGGCCACCGCCATGTGGGTGAATTCTTCCTGATCGTAGCCGCGGATGCCTTCGGACGGCAGCCCCGCCTGCTTGAGGCAATAGTCGATCAGGATGCGCGTGCCGGCACCTGCCTGGCGATTGATATAGCTCACCTCAGGCCGCAGCAGGTCTGCGATCCCGCGAATGCCCTTGGGATTTCCCGGCCTCACCAGCAGCCCCTGCTGGCGCATGGCCAGTTGTACCAGGCGCAAGGGGGTCCCCTTCAAATAGCGTTCGATATAAGAAACATTGTATTCGCCGGTTTCCGTATCGAGCAGGTGCGAGCCGGCGAGGTGGGTCTGACCGCGGCGGATGGCCATGAGCCCGCCCAGGCTGCCGACATTGCTCGAAGAGAGATGCAGCCGGCTGTCCCGGAGCTTCAGTTCGTTGGCCAGCACATCGATGCTGTTGTCGTGACTGCCGATCATGATCAGGGTGTGATCGAGCTGTTCGTGAGGACGAAGCAGGCGCACCGGCACCTTTTCCTCGAGATCATGCCCTTCCAGTTCCTGTGGGATTTGCAGGATGCCGTCGGCGCGGGTCAGGGAGGTGATGACCCCGGCGCCGCGTTGGAGCGGCATGGCGATAAGACGGCCTTGCACTCGCCCCAGGATGACCCGCACAAATTCCTCCAGCCCCAGTTTGGATGGCATTTTCCGTCCCAGAACAGCTTCGACTTCAGGAAACGCGGGGCACGGCGCCCCCTGGAGGGAATAGAGGAGCGGGCGGACGAATTGTTCGAAAGCCATGATCGCGGAGACCGGGTATCCCGGGACCCCAACCACCGGTTTGCCCTGCACCATCCCCAGGATGGTAGGCTTACCCGGCATCATGGTCACCCCATGCACCAGGACCGTTCCCAGTTCACCAATGATAGCCGAGGTGTAGTCTTCAGAACCGGCGGAGGAGCCGGCGTTGACCAGGACCACGTCCACTGGTGCCGCCACCGCCGCCACCAGCGCTCGTTTAATGCTCTCGTAATCATCAGCGATGACTCCCTGGAGCAGCCCTTCCCCGCCGCATTCCTGAACCAGCCCCGCGAGCACCGTCCCGTTGAACTCAATGATCTCCCCCGGCACCGCCGCTGCCGCTCGGCTGGCATCAATCAGCTCGGTCCCGGTGGGCTGAATCCAGACTCGGGGGCGCGCCACCACCGGGACTTCCAGCACCCCGCCGGCCAGCAAAGCCCCCAGGTCCGCAGGGCGGATGCGGTGCTGCTGGGGCAGTAACAGCTCACCTGCGACAATGTCTTCCCCCACCTTGCGGACATGCTGCCAGGGATAGGCCCCGGCCCGGATCTCCACCATGCCGTCGGCAACCGGCTCCACCTGCTCGATCATGATCACCGCATCGCTGTCGGCCGGCAACGCATCACCGGTGTCGACTTCAAACGCTGAGTTGCCCAAGACCAGGCGCACCGGGGTGACTTCGCTCGCCGCGAAAGTCTCACGGGCTCTCACGGCAATCCCGTCCATGGCGGCACCATGGTAATGGGGCACGGAATTACGGGCGATGACCGGCTGGGCGAGAATCCGCCCGAGGGCGCTCGTGGTCGCGACCAGCTCCAGGGCACAACGACAGGATGCGGTCTTTTCCCGCCACAGCGTCCGCGCCTCGGAAAGAGTCTTCATTTGCAGATAAATGTTGCGTTTGGGCCTGACGGTCATTGGTGATACCCCTATATTTTCGCGCTCGCTTTGAGCATGAGTTCAGTTCTTAGCGCTGGATGCCGAAGCGGCCGAGGAATTCTCGCCGAAAGCGCCTGGCGGTTCGCAGGTCCACCTCCACGAACTGCACCTGTTCGAGCTGATCCAGTTCCATCCGAACCCAGTCCTGAACATGATCGAGGCTTTTGAGCCAGCGGCGGAAATCCTCACGGTCGAGGATCCGGGGGAGTTGAATCACAAAGCTCTTTCCGCCCTGCTGATGGATGCGGCGGCCATGGATGAGGGCGTTATAGTCGGCGGTGTTCACGCCCACCACCGGCATGAAGTTGTCAAAGGCGCGCACCAGGGCCCCGTATTTCCAGTGCCCGCGAAGAAGAGGAAAAATGGCGGGATTGAAAACAATATCCACCCCCTGATCGGCCAGCTGTCGCCCAGCCTCGGGCTGGCCCCAGAAATCGATGCACACCGGCAGGCCGATTTTCCCAAAATCCGTGGTGAAGGCGCGAAACACCCCAGCTCCTGCTGAGATTCCCAGCTGGTCCCGTTCGAGACTTCCCAGGCAGCACTTGCGCTGGCGACCGAACAAGCGGCCGGAACGATCGAAGAGCGTTGCAGTATTGTAGAGCTTATCGCCCTCGGCCTCCACCAGCCCCGCCACCAGGTAGCAGTTGAGCTGCCGGGCCGCCGTCCCCAGTTCCTTTTCGCCCTGATAGGGAAAATATTCCGGAAAACACACCACATCGAGTTCTTCACTACGGCATTTATCGAGCAACGTCAAGGCATGCCCGAGGTTCCTGGGATCATCAAAGGATGGGTAGGGCTTCGGCTGAATAATGGCCACACGAATCTTATCTTTCATCTCACTTTTCTTTCCAGGACCTTGCGGGTACGTCCGGCAATATTTCTAAGGTTGAGCGGAGGGCGATTTTCAACCGATAACAACGGGACATCTCAGATCGATAACCGCTTGTTCAGCCGTGCCTTTTGGTTCGAGAACGCGGCGGATCAGCTCGGCGATCACGCTTATGCTGTAAGGTTTCATCAAAAACTCCCTAACACCGAGTGCTTTCGCCTCATCCTCCACAATAAGGTCGCTGTGGCCCGTACAGAGAATGATGGGGATCTCGGGCCTCAATCGCAGGACTTGCCGGGATAAGTCGGCGCCCGTCATACCGGGCATGGTCATGTCGGTGATCACCAGATCAAAGCAGTGCGCCTGAGTACGGAAGATTCCGAGTGCTTCGACCCCGTCTCTGGCAGCGGTGACCTCATAGCCGAGTTCCCCGAGGATATCCCGCGCCATGTCCCTGAGAATCTCCTCGTCATCGACGAACAGGATGTGTTCCCTTCCCCCCTCGGGAATCACCTCGGTTGGCTCTATCCGTGGCGCCGCATCGTGGCTGATGGCTGGCAAGTGGACCGTGAAAGCGGCCCCCCCGCCCGGTTGATTGCGGAAGGAGACCGCGCCTCCATATGCTCTCACAATGCCATAGACCATCGAAAGTCCGAGGCCCGTGCCTTCTCCTGGCTTCTTCGTTGTAAAAAAGGGATCGAAAACCCGATGCATGACTTCCGGCGGTATGCCGGTTCCACTATCGCTCACCTGTAGCGTTACATAGTGACCAGCCGGGAGGTCCAGGTCGCCAGCCGCTTGATTGGGCATCAGCCACTCATTTTTGAGGCTGACACTCAGCACCCCTCCCCGTTCCCGCATGGCATGGGCGGCGTTGGTGCACAGATTGATCAGAACCTGGTGGATTTGAGTAGGATCTGCCAGCACCGAATTCACTTTACCGGAAATCTCCTGCCGGATCTCGATGGTTGCCGGCAAGGTCGCACGCAACAGTTTGATCACCTCTGTGATGAGCGATTTGACCTCAACCGGTCGCTTCTCCATTTCCACGCCGCGGCTGAACGTCAGGATCTGCCGGACCAGATTTTTGGCGCGCTCGCTGGACTTGAGTACCTGATCGAGATAGCCGACGAGTTTTGGCTGCTGCAGCCGTTCCTTGGTCATTTCGCTATAGCCGATGATGGCCGCGAGAATGTTGTTGAAATCATGCGCTATCCCACCCGCCAGGGTCCCCATCGCCTCCATCTTCTGGGCCTGGATGAGACGTGCTTCCAGGGCCCTGCGGTCGCTGATGTCCTGGACCGAACCTTCGAGACAGGTTATTTTTCTCGCACCGTTCCGCACGGCGCGAACGTTCAGGGTGACCCAGGCGATGCTTCCGTCTTTCCGGTAGAACTGAACCTCAAAGTCACGCACGATCCCATCTTCTTCGATCACGCTGAGCAGTTCCTGGCGCCGCTCCGAGTGGACATAAAGCTGGTAGGAGAGGTCCGAAGACTTCTCAATGACCTCCTCGGGCGAGTCATAGCCGAGCATCCGGGCAAGCGCCAGGTTGGCGCTGACAACACGACCTTCCGGAGTCGTCTGGAAGATTCCCATCACGGCATTTTCGAAAATACTGCGGTATTTTTCCTCAGCCTGCGCGAGGGCTTCTTCCACCCGCTTACGCTCGGTGATGTCGCGGATCGATTGAATCGCGCCCACCACTCTGCCCCTGGAATCGTGCAGGACGCTGGCCTTACCAGACAGATAGGTGCGCTGCGGCCTCAGGATTGAGGTATAGAACTCCCCGATCAGGACCCCATCCCTCTTGGTCACATACTGGTACTTCTTTTCTATTTCCGGCTGAGGCTGTAAGGCCAGATCGATCAGGATGGGGCGCCGTTTTCCATAGAAAGGCAAGGCGTATTCATAATCCCCCTTCCCCAGCATTTCCCTCGCAACGATGCCTGTCATGCCCTCCATGGCCCGGTTCCAGGCAATGACCCGACCGTGGATATCGATAACCAGGGTCGGATCGGGCAGGAAATCGATGATGTCGGCAAGCCGTTGTTGCGATTCCTTGAGACACTCTTCCATCTCCTTGCGTTCGGTGATATCCAGCAACGAGGCCACGCTCTTGGAGGTGCCAGGGATCAATTCGATGGTGAGAAAAATGTGTCGAATGTCACCGTAACGGTTCCGGAAGCGGAATTCATATTGATGGGGAGCAATCTCCGGATCAAGACGACGCGCCCGGTGATGCTCCTGCATCCTCTCAAGGTCTTCTACCACCACGAATTCAGTCCATTTCTTCCGCCCTTCAAGCTCGATCCTGGAAAAACCCGAGAGTCTTTCGTATTCGGCATTCGCAAGCGAGATGGTGGAATCTGCCTCAAGGATAACCGTTGCGGTGCCGGTGTTTTCAAAGATGGCACGGTAGGCGTTTTCGGACTCCCTCAGTGAGTCCTCCACCTCTTGCCTGGCCGCGATTTCATGGGTCAACCGATCATTCGTGCGGGTCAGGTCCGCCACCATCCTTTTCATGCGGCTCAGATCTCGTGAAATGGCCACGCTGCCGATCGTTCCACCGAGACTATCCCGCAACAGGCTGATGGAGAGTTCCACCGGAAAACTGCCGCCCTGCTCTCGTTTCATCATGATTTCAAACTTGGTCACGAACCCGTCCTGCCGCAACTGGGCAAGCATCCGGTCGCGTTCCTGAGGGTCTGCATAGAGCTCGAAGACCTTCCGGCCTTTGAGCTTGTCAATCCCGGCCCCGTAGAGCACCCTGACCATGTTGCTCCACTTGACCAGCCTGCCATGACGATCGACGATTACAATCGCATCGGGCGAATCCTGGAAGATACTCTCGAGATAATCGTTGCTCTTTTTGAGCTCCTCCTCCGCTCGGCGCCGATCCAGGACCTCCTGCCGGAGTTGCTTGTTGGCAGTCTGCAGCTGGCTGGTACGTTTCTCGACCAGTTCCTCGAGCTGCTCGCGATATGCGTGAAGTTGTTGTTCCGCGCGCTTGCGCTCCTCAACCTCCCGATTGAGCTGCTGGTTGCTGTGCAGCAGTTCGGCACTGCGCTGCTGAAGCTCGGCATAAGCCAGTTGCAACGCTTTCTGGGAACGGATCTGGTCGGTAACATCGGTGATGGAGAAGACCACCCCCCTGGCAGGGTCGCGGTCGTCCAGGGCCCGGGCCGAGATGAAGCAGGATACCCGACGGCCACTCCTGTGGGTGAACTCGCAGGGCCTAACCGACGAGCCACTGCCCGCTCTCCCTTTATCCATCCCAAAAACACGCGCGTACTCCAGCGGATCAGGGCACAGGAACTCGAGCGTCTTCCCGAGCAAGTCCTCAGCCTCCCAGCCAAAGATCGCCACGAGGGCCTGATTGCACCAGACCACCCGCTGCTCCTTCATCAGACACAGGCCGTGGACCGTGCACCCGAGAACCGCAAGAAGCAAGTCCTGCGAGCTTTTGAGCTTTTCATGGGCAAGGGTGAGTTCTTCTGCCTGTTCCTTGATCTCCTCCAGATCAAAGATGTACTCCTGAAGACCCCGTCGCTGCTGCTCATCCGTCGCTGCTTTGATTTCTTCCATGCTCATACCCTAACGCGCGCTCTCGTCTGTTCCTGCTGGAGATTAGCGTCCAGCCTTTCATTCCTCTACGCCCCGGTTTCCCTCATACGCCCTGACTTCCCTCAGCAAGTCCGGAAAACCGATCGGTTTGCAGAGGTACTTATCCGCACCGGCTTCGAGTCCATCTCTGATCTCATCGGATTGAGCCTTGGCCGAGAGCATCAAGATGGGGATGTGCCTCGTTCGCTCCTCGGACTTCAAGCGGCGGCAGACTTCAATGCCGCTCAATTTCGGGAGTTTGACATCCAGGATGATGAGGTCCGGCACGTTCAAAAGGGCCTTTGCAACGGCCTCCTCTCCATCCTCCGCAGTCAGGGCCGTATAGCCTAACTTGGTGAATTTCTTCTGCAGGTATGAGTAAATCGGCTGTTCATCGTCAACCACCAAAATCTTCTCGATCGGCATGACTCAACTCCTGAAAGAGAGACTTTCATCTCCAGGCCATCAACGTATGGGCAGGCGGACGATGAATACCGTCCCGCTTCGCTCGCCTCCAAGCGGAAGATCAACGAATTCTTCCTGAAGGAGGGGGCTTTCGCAGCGAATGCTTCCCCCGTGTTCCTCCACAATTCCTTTGGTGATGGTTAACCCGAGACCACACCCCCCAACCTTTTGCGACATAACACTGTCTGCCTGAAAGAACTTTTTGAAGACTTCCTCCTGAGCCCAGGCGGGAATTCCATAGCCGTTATCGGCAACCGAAATGACCAGCTCATTGGCGTTCGAGGCAAGTTCTACCAGGATCTTACCGCCATCTGGGGCGTATTTGATCGAATTGCTCAGGAGGTTCACCAGTACCTGAATGATCCGGTCCTCGTCAGCCGTTGTTTCGGGAAGATCGTCATGCGGTTTGACCACAATGGTGTGGTGATGAGCGGCAGCCAGTTCCGACACCTCTTCCACCGCCCGCTCGACGAGTCCCGGAATGGCCACCCGGGTGAGTTTGAATTCGATTTTGTGGGCCTCGATGCGGGACAGATCGAGAAGAGTCTGCACCAGCCTGGTAAGTCGTTCGATCCCATCCTTCACCAGGATGAGATCGTCTCGAGTCTCTTCGTCGATGTGGCCCGAATAACCCTCGAGGACCCCGGAAACACCCAGCAGCATGGCTTGAATGGGCGTCCTCAATTCGTGGGAAGCGATGGTGACGAACTCCGATTTCATCTTGTCAACTTCTGATACCGCGGCCGCCATTTCGTTGAAGGATTGTGCCAGCTGCCCGATTTCGTCGCGCGAGCGCACCTCGATGGATTGATTGAGGTTGCCATGGCTCATCGCGACGGCTCCTTCGGTAAGACGTCGCAAGGGTCTGGTAATGCCCAGGCTGATCGCCACCGAAACCAGAATGATTGCCAGCACGGAAGCGACGGTGATCAGAATAATCACATTGCGATTGCGGAACAAAGAACGCTCGATCAACTCTCTGGTTTGAACGGTCGTGGCCTCGATGTCGCGGCTCTGCTGGCGGATGCTTTCCTCGATCGTGGCCCTGGTGGCGTTGGCCGCCTTGTGGAATTCGTCCACATTGGCCCCGATGGTCACATACCCAAATCCCCGTGACGAATTCCCGTACTGACCGGTGTGGTAGGGAATGGCGGCATAAGTGGTGAGCTTCCACAAGCCGCTCCAGAGAATCACAAACGAACCAGAGCCACCGTCTACCGTGCCATTGTGCCATCCCTCGCATTGCGGGGCATGGTCCAGGATGCGGCAGTCCAGGCTGACACTGCCTTCCCGCATCTGTTCCATGGCCCCGTTCTTCTTTTGCGTAAAGGCCCTGAAGGGCGGGAGTCCCTGCACGAACCGACTCAACGTCAAACCACTTTGCTGGTATTCCGCATAGGTTTCCTCACTCACCCATCCCGGCACCTCTGCGCCGGTTTGTGGATCATAGCCACAGATGAAGAAATGCCGCGGATGGCAGATGCTGCGGTCGCGCGCATCCCAAACAAAGGCATAGTTGCCGGCACCCGCATCCGGCAGTTGGGTAAACCTTTCCTCGGTAGGCATCACATGGTCGGTGATCTCCATCAGATGGGTATGGTTCAATGCGAGCGTCACATAGCCGGTCTTGGAACCATTCTTGTCAAAGACCGGGGTCGCCCACCGGATGATGCCCTCGAACCTCCGTCCCGCAGGGTTCTCCTTGCCGGCATAAGCACTTTCCGGTTTCACCTTGATTCCTTCCAGAGTCTGATAGAGCCATCCTTTCAGGTAGGGCCCAATGACTCCGGACACGTAAATCTCACCCCTCTGCAGGTGTCCCAAGTGGTCATAATAGTCTTCCGCCTTGCAGTAGGTTTCCTCCCGCTTGCTCGCGTCAATGAGGTTGGTGGCGATCCGGCCATCTCTCACTTTAATCCGCTCGCGGCCCTGCAGATCAATAAAACTGATCTCCTTATAGAGAGGCAGGGACACCTTCCTGAAGTTGGTGGGAGGCTTGTGGCGCCAGGAATTCTGATTTTCAGGGTTGCTGCTCACTACCTCCCCAAAAGCGTCGCTTCCCCATCCCGTCGCCTCCCCTCCAGACACAATCATATCCCGCCGGGAGCATCGATACATTTCGAGATACTTCTCCGGATCAGGCTCGAGAGAGGCTGCCATCAGGATGTCATGGTCCCGTTCGTACAGGAAATTGGCAATCTCGTTTGCCAACTCGACGGTCCTCAGTTCAATCGCTTCGGTAGATTTGGCATCAAGCTGGGCAACACTGTCCTCAATGGCATTTTCCCCGATCTCTGCGGCCGAAGCCAGGTTCCTGGCTCCCATCTCCTCAGCCCTGCGAGCAGCGAGCGAGCCGGTTTCGTCCAGATTATTGCTGGCGATATAGCCCAGCAGCAGCAGGGGAACAGTGGATATGATCAAGAAGGAAATCAGCAGTTTTCCCAGGATCCCCATAGAATTCTCCTCAGATGCCAAGACCCTCAGCGCAGGATGATATCCGCGCAAGACTGGCGGATCTGCCATCCCGGCCCTGGAATGAGCTTCACCTCGGCATCGCAAATCGTTTCTTTCATCTCGCTTTTCTCTCGAGGGCTTTGCGGGTGAGCTGGGCAATGTTCCTAAGGCTGAGCGGTTTCATGGCGAATTCTCGAATTCCCATAGCCTTTGCTTTCTCTTCGTTGATCATCTCACTCAAGCCGGTGCACAGGATGATGGGGAGGTCGGCTCGAATTTGCAGGATTTCCTGCGAAAGCTCGGCTCCCGTCATGCCGGGCATGGTCATATCAGTCATCACAAGATCGAACTGGTCAGGCTGAGCCCGGAACAACTCCAAGGCTTCGGTGCTGCTGGTCACTCCCGTGACGCGGTAGCCCAACTCTTCCAAAATGTCGCACCCCATTTCCATGAGAATCGCTTCATCGTCGACAAAGAGGATTCGTTCACTGCCCCCGACCATCGGCTCTCCCGGTTCCGGACTCGCTTCCGCCAAGTGCGTGATTGCGGGCAGGCAGACTTTGAACGCAGTGCCGACGCCAGGCTCGCTTTCCACTGTAATCGAGCCCTCAAACTCCTTCACAATCCCATAAACCACCGACAGTCCAAGGCCGGTACCTTCTCCTTTTTCCTTGGTCGTGAAGAACGGATCGAAAATCCGGTACATGAACTCGGGCGCAATCCCCACCCCCGTATCACTCACCGTCAGCATCACATAGGCACCAGGACTCACGGCCAGTCGCGCTTTCGTCATTTCGGGAGTGATCTCCACGTTCTGCAGTTCAATCTCCAGCACCCCCCCCTTTTCCCGCATGGCATGGGCTGCGTTAGTACAGAGGTTGATCAGAACCTGGTGGATTTGCGTGGGGTCAGCAAGGACTGCGTGGACATCGGACGACGACCGGTGGCGAATCTCGATGGTCGAGGGAATGGTCGCCCGCAGCAGTTTGACGGTCTCCCTGGTGATGGAGCTGATGTCGACCGGTCTCCGCTCCAGTTCCGTTACCCGACTGAAAGTCAGTATCTGGGCAACCAGATCCTTGGCCCGCTCACAGGCACTCAACACCTGGTCCAGGTAGCGATTCAGCATCGGCTGGCTGTTCTTCATCTTGGTGATTTCGGTGTAACCGATGATGCCCGAGAGGATATTATTGAAGTCATGGGCGATGCCGCCGGCCAGGGTGCCGATGGCTTCCATCTTCTGCGCCTGATTCAATTGTCTGGTAAGTTCGGCCTTTTCCTTCTCCGCCGACTCGATTTGCACCAGCCGTGCCTGCAGTTCCAGGGCGTAATTCTCGGCCTTATGGTAGAGAAGGTTGTTTTTCAGGCCGATGGCAATCTCGTTGGACAGCGCTTCCAGAAACGCCGCTTCTTCCTCGAAATGCCGTTCCTGCAGCGAGGCTACCCCGAGCACGCCGATGATCTCGCCGGCACTGCGGAGCGGCAGCGCCCCAAAAGAACGGAAGCCGGCCTCCTTGCACTCGCTGAGAGAGCATCGAGGATCGTTCCGGATATCCCTCGAGAAGAGCGGGTGGCCCTCACTCACCGCCAAACCGCACAGGCACTCACCGAAGCGATGAGAAGGGACCTCTTCCGCCCGAAGGCTGTGGGTTGCCGGCATGAGCCCCTTCAGAATCAGCTCGTCCTCTTCTACCATAAAGATTAAAGCCTGATCGGGCTCGATCGACAGGGTGACATGCCTGAGAGCGGTCTGCGCGGCGCTGTCGAAGCTAAGGTCAAACCCCAGGTCGCGTACCAGCTCATTCAGCACCGACAGTTGAAAAGCCCGCCGCTCCAGCTTGAGCTCAGCGGCCTTCCGTTCCGAGATATCCGTGAGAATGCCCTGAACGCCAACAACACAGTCGCCGTGGATCACGGGACGGTCTGACGCCCGTAACCAAAGGAGTTCACCCGATTTCCTGCGAACCTGGAACTCCGCCTGGACGATACCGCCCCTCATGACCTCCTGGAATTGATGCTCCACCGGATCCAGCTGCTCAGGCAGGATAAATAGCCGGTAATCCTGCCCCACGATCTCTTCGGGTCGATAACCGGTCAAGCTCTCAATCACGGGGCTCATGTAGGTAAATGTTCCTTCATCATCGAGCGCAAAGAGCGCTTCGTTCATATTCTCCACCAGTTCGCGATACTTCTTTTCACTCTGGAAGAGGGATTCCGTAGCCCTTGCCGCCCGGATTGCCTCGCAACCATAGGAAGCCAGTACTGTCCCAATCTCGAGATCCTGGTCGGTAAAGGGAGGGCCTGGCACCCGGGACAACACGGCGATGCCGAGCAGTGAACCGGCACTGTCAAAGAAGGGAAAGGCCAGGAATGACCCCTCCAGCAAGGTTTCCCCACCGTCGCCGAAGATGCTGTCGACAGCTGTGATACTTGGTACAAGGACCGGCACTTTGTTGTTCAAAGCCCTGCCGAGAAGTGAGGTTGCCGGCACCGGGAGCGGGATTGGAGCCATGTCCTGCGGCGGCCTCAGAGCATGTTTCAGCACTAGCTCACTGTTCTCTACCAGGTAGAGACGGCCATCTCCGGCGGCCATGTTGGAGGCGAACTCAGCCAAAAGCTGGCGCCCTACCGTTTCCGTTGACGCACAGGCCATGACCGCACGGGCAGATCGAACCACCGCCGTCAGCCGCTCGTTGAGGGCCGACAGTTCCCGGGTGCGCGACGATACTTCGGCCTCGAGCCGTTCCTGGTAGCGACGCTTCTCCGCGCGCAGTTTCGCCCGTTCCTGGACATTCTTCACCACATGTTCGAGGGCGGCCATGTCGGCGACCGGTTTCATGACATAGTCCCAGGCGCCTTTGCGGATGGCCCCGATGGCATCGGTGATGACTCCCGTCCCCGAAAGCACCACCACCGGAACCTCCGGCGCCTCCGCGGCCAGCGTCTGAATGACCTCGAGGCCGCTGATTCCGGGCATCCCGAGATCGACCAGCACTACCTGGGGCTGCCGGTCGCGGAAAATCGCCAGCCCTTCCTGACCATTTGCCGCTTCCCAGACTTCAAAGCCCGAATCTTCGAAAAACCCGCGAATGCTCCGCCGGAAGGGTTCCTCGTCGTCGATCGTCAGCAGGGTGGGATTCTCACTCATAATCTTTCCTTGTTTCCGGAAGGCAGCCTACACCGTCAGACAGCATCCTTGGCCGCTGGCAGCCGGATGATGAACCGGGTCCCGACCCCGGGACTCGATTCCACAGTCATCATGCCTCCGTGGTCCTCCGTGATGATGAAATAGGAGACCGACAACCCAAGGCCCGTCCCGGAACCCGGTGGCTTGGTGGTAAAGAACGGCTCAAACACCCGTTTGCGGGTCGCCTCGTCCATCCCCGGGCCATTGTCCTCAATCTCCACGCGAACCATAGCGTCATCCGGCCTAACCCGCAACATGAAACGCGGTGCCCGGCCGGTACCCTCTCCGGTCCGCATCGCCTGAGCGCCGTTGCGCAGAATGTTCAGAAAAACCTGCTGGATCTTGCCAGCCTGGCAGATGATGCGAGGGGTCCCCGGCTGATACTCCCGCACAATCTCGATCTGACGGAAATCGTAGTGTTTTTTCAGGTCATAGTCGCTGGCGGCCAGAGCGACCGTTCGCTCCAGCAGGTCCCCAAGGTCGACCGCAGTGCCCGTCCCTTCCGCCTTCCGGCTGAAGCTCAGCATGTTCGCCACAATTTCCGCCGCCCGTTGGCCGCTCTGGCGAATATCCTCGAGAAAGGTCAAGATCTCACGCCGTTGGAGGTATTGCCGGAGAACCGACAGGTTGGCACCACACTCCTCCGCCACCCGCTTGTTGGCCGGCAGGTCAGGAGAGCAACGTCTCAGAATGTTTTGGCAGGCCTGCAGGATCACTCCCAGGGGATTGTTGATTTCATGGGCCATACCAGCCGCCAGTCCCCCCACCGAGAGCATCTTCTCCGACTGCACCATCATTTCCTCGATCCCCACCCGCTCCGTCACGTCGTCCACCCGGATGACGGCTCCCTCGAGGTCGTTGCTGATCAACGGATAGATTGTGACGTCCTCGTAGCGTAGCTCACCATCGACAATCCGGGGCACCTTCGCCCATGTCAATACCGTGCGTGTCCGCATCGCCTGCCGCAGCTGGTCCAACTGGCGGTGCATCATGGGCAGCACCCGGTCGAGGGGCTGTCCCCGGGCCTGGGCCATCTCGATCCCTGTGGTTTTTTCCGCCGCTGAGTTCCACTGGGTCACGCAGCCGTTCACATCCACCCCCACCAGCACTGAAGGCATCGAATTGATGATGTTGCTGAGATAATTGCGCAACCGCCGCGTTTCCTCCTCGGCCTGCTTGCGCTCGGTGATGTCCAAAACGGTGGCCGTCACCCCTTTGGACGCATCCGTGGGATCGAATGGGCTCAGACACAACAGGACCTCGATCAGCTCGCCGTCCTTTCGTTGGAGGCGCGTTTCCAACACTCCGAGGCCACTCTTGGTCATGTTCTCATAGAGTTCCCGGCCCACGCGAGAGTAGGTCTCCTCATCCGGATAGAGAAGCCGCGTCTTCATCCCGATGATCTCCCTCTCCAAATAGCCGGTCATCCTGCACAGCGCGGGACTCACCCTTTGAAATACCCGGTCCACCAGCAGGGCCACCCCCGCCGGGGTCGCTTCGAGCAGGCTTCGCAGCACCCCCTCGCTTTGCCGCAGAGCCTCCTCCGCCTGCCTGCGCTCGGTGACGTCCAGGGCCGTCCCGATCATTGCCGGTCGCCCCTGGTAAAGGGTGCTCGTGCTATAATCCTCGACATACCTGAGCTCGCCCTTCTTGGTCACAATGCGGAAGACTGTCGCCTGTAAAGATGGAGCTTCTCCCTTTTGCCTCTGCCGCACCACCTCCGCAACGTATGGCCGATCCTCAGGAACGATGGCCTCGTCCAGCGCCCCCTTGCCAGTCATCTCTGCCACGCTGTAGCCGTGGATTTCAGCAAATCGGGCATTCACATACTTGAACCTGTCGTCCTGGATGAGGTAGACGCCGACCACCGATTTTTCGGCCAGATCCCTGAACTTGCGCTCGGACTCCTGCAATGCTGCTTCCGCCCGTTGACGCTCGGTGATGTCGATGATAGTGCCCTGGTAGGAGGCAATTCGCCCATCCGGACCCCGCGCAATCACTGTGTGATCATCCACCCAGCGAACCTCTCCAGCTTTGGTAACGAGTCGGTATTGCTGCCGAAACTGGTCAAGACCGGCAGCAGCATATGCCTGCACCTCGGTCGCGACCCGCTCCAGATCCTCAGGGTGCACCAGCGATGAGAAGGAAACCGCTCCGGAGAGCAACTCCTCCGGGGTATACCCAAACTGAATCACGTTCTTCGACACCAGCGCGACCGGCCAGCCTTCGCTTGCCTTCCAGCGAAAAAGCACCACCGGGCTGTTTTCGACCACCAGGTTGGCCTGCCGCAGCGCCGCCTCCGCGGCTCGGCGCCGGACGACAGTAAGGCCCAGCAGGACCACCAGGCTGCTCAACACCAGGACTAACGCGGCTGTCGCCCATACGAGGGTCTTGTGCTGCTGGTAAAACGAATACGGGCGATTGACGACCTCAGCACCGTCGGGGAGTTCCGTCAAAGGGATGTTAAGCTTCTCGAGTTGGTGGAAGTCGAACATGTATCTATTGGCATCGAGCGCATTGACAACCGGAAGGGCATCGGCGCTTTCGCCCCGGAGAATACGACGCGCCATCTCCCCGGCCAGCTGACCTTGACGATAGCCGCTGACCAACTTGCCGCCTACAATGCCGTATCCCAGGTAGACATCCCAGAGCGAATAGACGGGAGCGGCAGAGTGGCGGCAGACCCATGCCGTCGTTTCCCCATACATCAACTGGCGACCGCTCTCCTCCTCCAGCAGACCGTTGAGGAAAACGACCGCGCCCTCTTTGAGTCTCACCAATCTTGCCTGCAATTCGGGAAGCGGCAGGTCATCCCAGAAGGAGATCTTGAGCTGGGTCGGAAGCGCCGGCAGGGCGGCCGCAAAGCTGTCCCGATTGGCCTTATCGGCGGGCACCGAAGTTCGTCCCAGGACAATCAGCTCCCTGGTCCCCGGGTGAAGCCGCAGGGCAAGCGCCACCGTCTCGGCGACGGAAACGTCCTCGGCAACCCCGGTGATTTGCCGATGATCCGCGATCATGGAAGGGGTGAAACTGTTGATCCCGCAGAAGACGATGGGAACCTGAGCAAGGAGCTGCTCCCGCAGGGCCAGCACAAACTCGAGAGCGGCGTTGTCGGCGGCAATCACGAGATCAGGGACTAACCTCTGCAGCTTGGCAACGATGACTTCCCGGATCTGCCGCGCGTGCTCGTGGCCCGGATAGCGTCGCGCATCCAGAAACTCAGCGCTGATCTGGACTTCATCATGCTTCTGCCTCAGGGCTTCGCGGATGCCATCCATGACGGACTCGGTCCAACTGAGGCCAGCATGATAGGAATGGATGATCAGCACCTGGCGGGCGGCGGAGGCCGGTGTTGCCAACACCGATGGCGATGTTGACAGGACCATCAAGCCGCTCAGAATTGCCAGGCTCAAGCGGGCCCAAATCTTCATCGAACCCTCCTGCTCTCCTTCCAGGTTGTCGAGCATCAACCCCTTTCCTTAGAGACTGTCCAAAAACAACCGTTACTCTTGATCCCAGTACAGGGTGGGCTGTGCCCACATGCTGACCCATCGGTGGGCGCAGCCCACAAAGCCGCATGGTTGTTTTTGGACGGTCACTTAGAATCCTGCCTCTCCCGCAGGATTCCCGAAAGGGCCTCCACCAGTCCGGTCATATCACCCAGCGGTTTTCTGAAGACCTGCGACTCTCTCAGGCCGATTCTCGTCAGGCGCTCCGGGAGCTGGTATCCGGCAGAGCCTGTAAAAATCAGAAAACCCAATGTTGAATCGACCTTGTGGGCCTCTTCGATAAACGCGTTGCCGTCGATCCCCGGCAAACGCATGTCTACGATGGCCGCCTCGAAGGGTTGCCGGACCAGGATTTCGAGTGCCTCTTCGCCGCTCTCCGCATCATTCACCTCAAAACCCTCATCTTCGAGATAGATGCGCAGGTTGCGCCGAATACACTCCTCATCATCAACCACGAGAATGCGTCTTCTGACTTCCCTCATGGTCCCCTCCCCGCCTCCGGCAACTGGATGATGAACCGGGTTCCAACGTCGCGCGTCGATTCGACACTCATCGCGCCCCCATGGTTTTCAGTGATGATGAAATAAGACACCGATAACCCGAGACCGGTCCCCGATCCCGGCGGTTTGGTGGTGAAGAAGGGCTCGAAGACCCGCCGGCGGGTGGCTTCATCCATGCCGGGACCGTTATCCTCGATCTCGACCCGCACCATGCCCTGATCACGACCGACGCGCAGGACAAATTGGGGCTTGGGTATGAGTTCTCCAGCTGTCATCATCGCCTCCGCACCGTTGCGGAGGATGTTGAGAAAGACCTGCTGAATCTCGCCCGCCTGGCAGATTGCCGGTGGTGTTCCGGCTTGATACTCCCGCCTGATTTCGATCTGGCGAAAGTCGTGGTGCTTCTTCAAGTCATAGTCGCTGGCCGCCAGAACAAGCGTTCGATCCAACAGGTCGGCCAGGTCGGCTGAACTTCGCCGGCCTTCCGTCTTGCGGCTGAAGCTCAACATATTGGCCACGATCTCCGCCGCGCGCTGCCCGCTCTGGCGGATGTCATCGAGGAAGGTCAGAATCTCCCGCCGTTCGAGGTATTGCCGGAGGCTGCTCAGGCTGGTCCCACACTGTTCGGCAACCCGCAGGTTCATCGCCAAATCAGGAGACGTGCGCCTCAAGATGTTCTGGCAGGCCTGCAGGATCACACCCAGAGGATTATTGACCTCGTGCGCCATACCAGCTGCCAGCCCCCCTACCGAGAGCATCTTTTCCGACTGCACCATCATCTCTTCAATGCGCACCCGCTCCGTCACGTCATCCACCCGGATGACCGCTCCCGCTAGGCCGTTGCCCATCAGGGGGTAAACCGTGATATCCTCATAGCGCACCTCGCCATCGACAATCCGGGGAACCTTGGCCGCGGTCTTCACCCGACGCGTCTCCATCGCCTCCTGCAAGCTCCGGAGCCGGCGGCTCAAGGTGGGGAGCACCTGGTCAAGAGGTTGGCCCTGAGCCAGCGCCACCCCAACTCCTGTCGTCCGCTCGGCTGCGGCATTCCAATGGGTTACCCGGCCGTCGGGGTCCACCCCCACCAGCACCGAGGGCATGGAGTTGATGATGTTGCTGAGATAATTGCGCAGGCGGCGCATTTCCTCTTCGGCCTGTTTGCGCTCACCGATGTCGCGATCAAAGGCACAAGCGAACCAATGACCGTCAAACTCGAAATAGCTGCTGCTCACTTCCACCGGAAAAATGCGCCCATCCTTGGTAATGTGACGGCTCTCAAACAGCATGGAACCCTGCCGTTGCATGTCTTTCTTGTGCTGTTCCCATTGACTGCGGGGAAAGTCCGGATCGATATCGAAGACCGTCATGGTCAGCAATTCGTCGCGCGCATAGCCGGTTGAGGTGCAGGCGGAGTCGTTGGCGTAGACAATGCAACCCGCTTCATCGACCCAAAGGATGCTGTCCCGCGCCCGGTCCATGGCAAACTGCGTCCTGAGGAGGGATTCTCTTTCTCGTTTCCGTTCGGTGATGTCCTCATATACCCAGATGGCGCCCTCCTCGAGGTTGGCGGCATCGAGCGCCTTGCCTTCCATCCGGCACCAGAACAACGATCCGTCGCCCTTGCTCAGTTCCAATTCGAAAACGGCTTTGCCTCCCTGGCTGAGCAATGGGTAGGACTCTTTGCCCACTCGCTGATACGCCTCGTCACTCGCATAGATGAGCCGCGTCGACGCCCCCCGGGCCTGCTCATGGGTGATGCCAAAGACTTCGGTCATTCTCGGGTTCACCCACTCAAACACGCGGTTCTTAACGAAGGCAATCCCGACCGGGCTGTTTTCAAGAATGACCGACTGCATTCTGCTGAGTCTCTGCAGGGCCTCTTCCGCCCGTTTTCGGCCATTGATGAAGCGGGCCTGTTGAACGTTTTGGTACGCAATCGTGGAAAGCTGATTGGCCAGCGCGAAGAGGGTATGGGCAATTTGTTCGAACTTCTCCAGCGGCATGTTAGGCACTTTGAGGAAGGCTTCCCGGAACTCAGTTTCGGCGATTCCGAGCTTGCGCGCGTATGCCATGATTTCCGCTTCGTTCTGCGCTTCGTTCCGGACCTGGCCGATCAACCAGTTGGCGACATGGCGTCCGCCAACGGTGATGCTGGCACCCGCACCCCACAAACCGGCGCTGAGGCACTTCTGGATGATCGGGCCCGAGGGATTGTGCCGCCCGAGCATCGCATCCGAGATCTGGCACTGCTTTGTTCCCTGGTCGGTCCGTCGGACAAACTCGCCACAGAAATACGTGAAGTTGCTCGGTTGCGTGATGGGAGTCCCGTCCGGGCGGGTAATGAGGGCGCCAACGCCCCAGGCTTCCGCAAACAGGTCCTGGAGGCGCTGAATCTCGCACAGATTGAAAAGGTCCTCGAGCGCAATGCCTTCGACCGCGTCCAGCGGCTGAGTCAGGGACACCAGGCGGTTTTCCAGGATCTCTTCGTTCCGCTTACGCTCGGTGATGTCGCTGATATACGCGATCAGCGCCGGACCATCCGTAAGCGTGACCTGAGCCACGTTGATTTCATAAAGAAATCTCCTGCCGTCTCGTCTGAGGCCGATGGATTCGTAACAGGCGGGCGCCGGCTCGCCTCTTGAGCGGGCCGCCATGTAGCCGACCACCTCCTCGCGCTTTTCGGGGGCGACCGTCAATATCAGGTCGGTACCGATCATCTGGGCGGCCGAGGCCGCGCCAACCATTCGGCAGTAGGCGGGGTTCACATAGATGAACTTTCCGCCCCGCGCAATGACGATGGGCAGCGGAGAGCACTCGATGAGGGTGCGGAATCGCTCTTCACTGGCGAGCAACGCCGCCCTGGTAGCTTCCCAACTATCTTCCCGGCCCGCCATGATATGCGACATGCGCTTTCGACCTCCATCCATGATGTCTGCATCGTTCAGGTCTTTTCACCACCCCTTTTCCCTTCCTCAAGAAGCCCGGTGAGCTCCTTAACCAGAGGTGTCAAATCACTTTGCGGCTTCATAAAGACCCGTGACTCTCCCATACCTGTTCCGGCAAGCCGCTTCGGTAGTTGGTAGCCAACCGAGCCCGTGAAAACAAGAAAACCCAGTTGCGGATCCAACTCGTGGGCACGCTCGATGAAGCTGTTGCCATCCATCCCCGGTAGACGCATGTCGACGATGGCTGCGTCAAAGGTCTTCTCCGTGAGCATCTCGAGCGCCCTTTCGCCGCTCTCCGCACCGCTCACTTCAAAACCTTCGTCCTCGAGATAGATGCGGAGATTCCGCCGTATGCTCTCTTCATCATCCACCACCAGAATGCGTTTCTTACTTTCCATCATTCTCCCTTGCCTCCCACCGGCAAGTGAATGATGAACCGCGCGCCACCCCCATGGCTCGTTTCCACCGCCATTGAGCCCCCATGGTCCTCCACGACGATAAAATAGGAGACCGACAGCCCGAGGCCCGTGCCGGCTCCCGGCGGTTTGGTGGTGAAGAAGGGCTCAAAAACCCGCCTTCGAGCAGTCTCATCCATCCCGGGTCCATTGTCCTCGATTTCCACCCTGACCGCCTCTCGGTCTCGAATCACCCGCAACACCAGGCGCGGCAACCGACCCAGTTCCCTGGCGGTCATCACCGCCTCAGCGCCGTTTCGCAGAATGTTCAAAAAGACTTGCTGAATCTTGCTGGCCTGGCAGACGACCCTGGGCACCTCAGGGTGATACTCGCGGACAATTTCGATCTGGCGAAAGTCATGCCGCTTATTCAAGTCATAGTCGCTGGCCGCCAGGGAGACCGTCCGGTCCAGCAGCTCCACCAGGTCTGTCGGGCTTCCACCGCCCTCCGGCATTCGACTGAAACTCAACATGTTCCTCACAATATCCGCTGCCCGCTGCCCGCTCTGCCGGATGTCTTCTAGAAAACGAAGGATCTCCCGTCGTTCCAAATACCGCAGGAGACTCCCGAGGCTGGTGCCGCACTCTTCCGCTACCCGGAGATTCGTCGGCAAATCAGAAGATATCCGCCTGAGCAGATTCTGCGAGGCCTGGAGGATCACTCCCAGGGGATTGTTGATTTCGTGAGCCATACCCGCAGCCAGTCCCCCCACTGAAAGCATCTTTTCCGACTGCACCATCATCTCCTCAATTCGTACCCGCTCCGTCACATCGTCCACGCGGATGACCACTCCCTCTCCCCCGCTGCTCACCAGCGGGTATATGGTCACATCCTGGTAGCGGGACTCACCATTGATCTTTCGCCCCACTTTGGCTTCAATTTGGACTTGGCCGGACCGCATCGCCCGCTCCACTTTGTCCTCGTATTCGGCAAGTGATGGTATGACCTCTTGGAACAGCCGGCCCTGCGCTGCTGCCGCGCTCAACCCCGTGGCCTCCTCCGCGGCGGCATTCCAGAGGGTAACCCGCTGGTCCCGGCTCAGGCCGATCAGAAGCGACGGCATAGCGTTGATAATGCTGCTCAGATAATTGCGCAAGCGGTGCATTTCGTCTTCGGCAAGCTTCATATCAGTGATGTCGCGCAAGACCTCGATGGCGCCGACGCGCTGCCCCTCGCGGTCCCAAAGGGGCGCGGCCACTCCCCAGAGGTGAGCTCCCCGGCCGTGGTACAATTGGGGAAAGAAGCCCTCCGCATAAAGGTGATCGCCCACTCGCGTAACGTCGCCATAGGTGGCTTCACTGTCGGCATGAGGTTGATTCAGGAGGTCGATGAGGATCGGCCGCTTGATCCCATAGAAGGGCGAGGCATAAGCATATTCTCCATGCCCAAGAATGTCCTCCTTCTTGACCCCGGTCATGTCCTCAATGGCCTTGTTCCACGCAATGACCCGTTTTCTGTCATCGATGACAAAGGTGGCATCCGGCAGGAACTCGATGATGTCAAAGAGCCGCTGGTGCGCCGTGCGCAATTCGGTAATGTCCTGCAGTTGAGCCAGGCAGTAATCCGGGGACTCATCGCGACGACGAACCACCCGGACCGAGAGAATCGTGTCCACGATAACCCGGTCCTTGCGCACGAAGCGCTTTTCCAGGGAATAACCATCGATTTCCCCGCTCAGCATCCGCTCAAACTGCAGGACGTCGAGTTCCAGATCCTCGGGATGGGTTAGCTCCGCCCACGTCATCCGGCGCAACTCCTCTCCGGAATACCCAAACAGATCGATGAGGCGGTCGTTCACTTGCAGCCATCCCTTTTCGGGCGAGGTTATGGCCATGGGCAGCAGCGAATGTTCAAAATAGGTGCGAAACCGCTCTTCACTCGCCCTGAGTTCCTGCTCGGAACGCTCCCTTTCCCGGATTTCCTCCTGGAGCTTCGCATTCAACTCCGCCAGACTCACTTCTCTGCTCTGAACCTTCCGCGCCATCTCATTGAACTTCGAGATAATGGCTTGGATTTCGACCTGCCTGATGGGCTTGGGATCAAACTCATAGTCCCCCTCAGCAAGGCGATCGATGCGAGCCTGCAATGATTGCAGGGGCCTGCCGAGGAAAACCTTGAGGCTGATATGGGTAACTCCGGCCATCACCGCGAGGGCCAGCAGGATGGTGAGGATGCTGCCCCAGAACAGGTAGCGGGTCACTTCCTCATAAGGCCTCGTCGTCAAGGCGACTTCGACGGTCCCAAGGTGATGGCCTTCACGAGAGATGGAACCCGTGCGCACGAGGAGATCATGGTGTCCATCCTTCTTCTCCTCGAAGAGTCTTCCTCCCTGGTGATCGGTCACCTTGAGTCCAACAATGGGATCATTCTTAAATATGGAGGTGCAAATGTGCTTGACCGTTGTATCATCAAAGGCCCAGATGGGCTGAACCAGACTTTCCTGCAAATAGTCGATATATTCGTGGGCCTTTTCCTCAAATATCCGCTTCTCGTTCTTGGACAGAAAAAGGTAGATGACACTGATCAGAATAATGAACACTGTCGCCATCGATGCTGCCAGAGACAGTATCAGGTCTCGAGAGATCTTGCGTTGAGACAACAAAACCATATTAGATCCTTCAGGACTCATCCAGAAATTGGCCTCGCTCGGCCGCTCTTGCCCGCCAGCGGCAATTGGATGATGAACCGGGTCCCGACCCCGGGGTTCGATTCCACGACCATGGCGCCACCGTGATCCTCAGCAATGATGAAATAAGAGACTGAAAGTCCGAGGCCGGTTCCAGATCCGGGCGGTTTCGTGGTGAAGAAGGGTTCAAACACCCTTCTACGAGTAGCTTCGTCCATGCCCGGTCCATTGTCCTCGATTTCCACGCGAACCATCCCCTGATCCTGGGCGACGCGCAATACAAATCGTGGCCTGCGGCCGGGGTCCTTGATCGCCATCATCGCCTCGGCACCGTTGCGTAAAATATTCAGGAAGACCTGTTGAATTTTGCCGGCTTGGCAGACGACCGGCGGCAGCCCTGGTTCATACTCGCGGACGATTTCGATCTGCCGGAAGTCGCGGCACTTCTTCAGGTCGTAATCGCTTCCCGCCAGCAATACGGTCCGGTCCAGCAACTCTGCCAGGTCGGCGGGACTGCCGCCGCCATCCGCCTTTCGACTGAAACTCAACATGTTCGCCACGATCTCCGCTGCCCGCTGCCCGCTTTGCCGAATGTCCTCCATAAACACGAGAATCTCTCTCTGTTCAAGGTATTGGCGCAGACTGGTCAAAGCTATGCCGCATTCTTCGGCTGCGCGGATATTGGCCGGCAGGTCAGGCGACACCCGCCTGAAGATATTCTGAAGGGCCTGCAGGATAACCCCGAGGGGGTTGTTGATCTCATGGGCCATCCCCGCTGCCAGTCCCCCAATCGAGAGCATTTTCTCGGACTGGACCATCATCTCTTCAATCCGCACCCGCTCCGTAACATCATCCACCCGGATTACCGCCCCTTCAATCCCGTTGCCCGCCAGCGGATATACGGTTACACCTGGTAGCGCGTCTCCCCTTGGACCTTTCGTGGCACCTTGAGCTCCGTCTCAATGGTCCCCGCCTGCATCGCCCGCCACACCTTCTCCAATTGCTGGCCGAGCGTTGGCATCAACCGCTCAAGAGACTGACCATGGGCACGCTCCGCCGCGACCCCCGTTGCCGCTTCCGCGGCCGCGTTCCACCGGGTGACACAGCCGTTTTGGTCGACCCCCACCAGCACCGAGGGCATGGAATTGATGACATTGGCCAGGTAGTTGCGTAAGCGCCGCATTTCTTCTTCCGCCCCCAGGCGTTCGGTTACATCAAGCACGGTCCCGATCAGGGCCGGTTTTCCCAGGTAGATCGTGCTGGAGCTGTAGACCTCAACATTCTTGATCACCCGGTCCTTCGTTCGCACTCTCAATCCATAATGGAGTGAGCGCTCTTCCCCTGAAAACCGCTTGCGGATATTCTCCCTGACAAGCGGCAGGTCCTCCGCAACGACCACCTCCTCCGGACTCATCCTGTCAACCAGTTCATCAATCGCGTAGCCAAGGCCGTCGGCCAGATAGGCGTTCACGTATTTGAAAGTGCCGTCTTGAATGAGGTAAACACCAACAACCGCCTTTTCCACCAAGTCTCTGAACTTGTGCTCCGATTCCTCCAAAGCCTTCATCGCCCGCTTGCGCTCGGTGATGTCGAGCACCGTCGCGGTCACCCCCGCGGTTGCATCCTGTGGATCGAAGGGACATAGGACCAACAGGACCTCAATGATCGCACCATCCTTGTGTTTGAGGCGCGTCTCCAGCATCCCCAAACCTTCTCTTTGCATTTGCTCATAGACTTCGCTGCCCACCCTTTGGTACTCTTCCTCATCGCCGAAGAAAATTCGCGTATCCGCGCCGATCAGCTCCTCCTCCGAATAACCGGTGATCCGGCAAAGCGCGCCGTTTACCCTGTGCAGCACCCGGTCTACCGCCAGGCCTACTCCGGCCGGAGTTGCCTCGAGCAGACTCTTCAGCGCGGCTTCATTCTTGCGCAAAGTTGTCTCCGTCCGCTGTAGATCAGAAAACTGTTGCTCCAGTTCCTGCAAACTCCCTTGCAGCTGGGACGTCATGCTGTTGAAGGCGAGGGCCAGATGCGCAACCTCCCTCGGTCCCCCAACCTCAGCCCGCAAATCCCTCTCCCCCACGGCGATCCGGGCGGCCGTCTCCGTCAGGTTGATCACCGGCGCCGCCAGACGGCGCGCCAGGAATATGCCGAAAATGCCAGCCATAATTGCCATGACCAGCGTGGTCCCAACCGCCGTCCCGACGTCGACTATCAGTTGCCGGTATGCCTCCTCCCAGGGCAGCTCAACTATCACAGCCCAGTCAGGCGTCTGCAGCGGGGCGTAACTCCCCAATACCGTGGACCCTGAAATTCCTTGGTATCGCGACGCGTTGAGGAGGTGTTCCAAGGGCGGATTGGCAATGAAGTCAGCCACCGGCTTCAACTGGGAGACGTTCTTCCCTTTCAAGACCAGGCCGGTGTCGCGAAACGCTATCACCCGTCCCTGCCGGTCGGCTACATAGGCATACCCCGTTGACCCCACCTTGATCCGATCCACCACCTCCCACATGAATTTCAAGTTGAGCTCAGCGAGGAGCGTTCCCTGGAAGACTCCAAAAACGTCGGTCATCCGAACCATCAGGATCACCATCGGTTCGCTCGTCACCGCGTCAAAGTAGACCGGGCCGATCATTCTTTGGTCCCGAGGGAACTCTCCCGAGAGAACCTCTTTGAGCCGGTCCCGGAAGGCTCTTGAAGCCTCCAACGAGAGGCGGGATGATTCCGCCGTGACTCTGTTGCTGGCATCCAGCAGAACCGCTCCTCTGAGAGACGACCGGGGACCCAGCAGGCTTCGCACAATCCGCCTCTGGTCCGTCTCGGACAAGGCGTGAAGATCGGTCACCCAGACCGCCGTTTCCAGCATACGGAAATTGTCTTGAATGAAACCGCTGACCGTTCTCGCGGCATCCTGAGCAATGAGCTGCTGCTTGTTCAGGATGAAGCCCTCATGCTTCCTGAATTCTTGATAGCTTCTCAAGCCGCTGTAGAAAAGGAGCACGAAGGCGCTCAAAGCAAAGAAAGCCAGGGCCAGGGTCGTGCTCATTTTCGGCGCCCCCGGGGAGGTTTTCGTCAACGCCTTCATGAAGATTCCTCCACGCCCACATACCAAGCGGGAGCTGGGCATTCATCCCCTTGCCCGTTGCCCGGGAGGTTGGGGAAAGCCTCTCTCACAGGGTCTCCGGAATCTCGTGAGAAATCGCCAAGAAAAAGCCCCGGAGACACGAAAGGGATAAAGTCAGGAACGGAGGCACGGGCGCATTTTTCGACCGCCTCCTAGCGAATGATTTCATCCGCTTGCTTCAGGAGCCCTTCGGGGACGTGGATACCAAGCTCTTCCGCCACAGTGTAGTTGAGCTGAAAATAACGGCTCATCGCGGATTAGCGTGAGAAGCTCCTAACTCAGCAAATACGCGAAGCCTGAAATTGACGAAATTTCTGTATCCGAAGGCAACTCGTATTATCGTTCTCAAGGCGCCGTTGATGCCCTCAACAAACCCATTGGTAGTTCGTTCGATGAAGTAGTTGAGGATCTCCTCCCACCAATTGCAGAGAGTTGTGACGAATTTAGCCAAGTGCTTGCTGCCAGCCAACCTGGCTTTCAGCCTCCAGGCAGAGAGAAACCGGGCGGCCTTCTCTCGACAATGAACTTTCTCGAAGATACGGCGGAACTCCTCTTTGAGCAAATACAAGGTTCGCAGCTCAGGGCATAGTTCCAGTATCTTGGTCAGCTGATCCTCTTCACCTGGCGACAATTCGCATCGATTTCGTACCAGGAGCCAACGGCTCCCCTTGATTACCGAGCGCATCTCGGGGCAGAGCCCCTTCTGATATTCCGTGCGAAGCTGGGTCAGGCGAGTGTTCAATTGTTTCATAACATGGAATCGGTCAACCACCACTTTTGCAAGGGGAAGCTTGTTCCGTGCTGCTTGATGGTAAGGGGCCCACATGTCAATCGAGACGAAACGGATAGCCTTCCGCTCTTGAGGGCTCAGGGTGTCTATCCAATGCTCCAAAGTCTGTTTCTCTCTATCGGGCAGGACTGCGAGAATGCATTTTCGGGCAATATCGGAGATGACCAGTACGAACTGTTTATGACGCTTTTTGAGGGAGATCTCATCAATCCCCAACACCCGTGTGGTACCTGCAACGGAAGACTTTCCTTTCAGTGCTGCCCAACGGTTGAAGATCTCTTTAGTGGTCGTGTGGCTCAGAGCCTCGCGGACGGCAACGGCCTTGCATGTACTGGCTATGCATGACTCATAGACATGTCGCTCAAAGACCATGGATTGCCTCCGGTGAGCATCCACGAACGGCAATTCTTCCGCAAACGTACGGCCACACTCTTCGCAATGGAAACGACGAGCCAGGAAATGCAAAAACGTCTTCTTGCCCCATACATCCAGGTGGCGAATGCACCGTTGTTCTTCCTGATGGACTGTTGTTGAAAGGGCCCCGCAATGGGTACAAACCGCAATCTCTTCCCGATGGGCACACCAGAGATGGAGAACTTCATGGTCTCCTTCTCGCCGCATGGCGTACATCCTTACCACCAGCGTCGCAATACCCAACAATTCCGTCAGGGTCTCATCTGCGACTTCTTTGAAATCCTTCAGGCTGATTCGTTTCACGGCCTTGGCTGCATCCTTTACAAACGGAATGAAGTACTCCAACAGTTTCATGGGAAAACCTCCTGGCTAGGGTTATCCCATGTTTATTTATACTCATTTCAACCGGATGTCCCGTCCATAATGAAAACGATCAGATAATTTTTCACGCTAATCCGCGATGAGCCAAAATAACTTTCCGCCGAAACGACCGGAATCGTGCCGGCGGGAATACCACTCAAAACCTTGTGTGCCTGGCGAGCTGCCAACTTGCCCACGGCAAGATTGTCCGTCGCCACTCCAAATACGCTGGAATAGCCCCCCAAAGAGTAGAGGACGCCCCCGATGGGTATCCTGTGCTCGAACGCGAATCTCCCGATTTTCGGGAAGACGGCCGGCGTCCTGGCCAAGGGTTCGGAGATCAGCAGGACGGCGTCAATGCCGATATCGTCCCCCTGCCCTCGCCTCTCCAGGTCCACCAGCAGGTCGGCAGCACTGTCAGCGGGAGCCTCCACCAGTTCGACGCCCGCCCTGGCCGCCGCCGGGCGTAGGACTTTCAACTGATCGGGCACAATTTCAACATTCCGGCCGTAGGGCACCCAAACGCGTCGGGCCTGCGGTGCCAGTTCGTGCAAGATCTCGAAACGCCTGAGCGCCAGATCGGGGCCGGGATAGCGCACGCCGGTGAGATTGCCGCCCGGTTCGGGCACACTCTTTACCAGGTCCGTACCCTCGATGTTGGTCTGACAGAAGACCACCGGGATGCCGGTCCCCTGCGTGACCGTTTTTGCCGCCACCGCCACCTCCGAGGGAAAGACGAGGATCAGATCGACCTTATCGGCCACAAACCGTCGGAGGATGCGCTCTTCCGCCGCGGCATCGAAATTGGTCCGCTGTACGTCATAGACTACCTCCCGTGCCTCGACATACCCCAGTTTGGCCATTTCCGCCTTGAAACCGTCAACGGTCGTGGCAAATACCTCGAGGCCGCACAGGATGCCCACGCGGTTCATCTTTGTCGGCTCCCGGCCGCAGCTGCTCAGCAGAAAACCCAGAAGCCAGGCCATCAGAAGGAGCCCCTGAAGCACAGGGCATCGGCGGCTCAGCCAATGGTTGTTCACCAAGGTTATCACGCGCTTCCTCATGCTTCCCCAGCTGACGAGGATGACACCGGCAATCAAAGAGAAGGCATCACCTCATGACCCCGCCTTGCCAAAGTTGCGAAGGGCTGCCTCGACGATGGCTCCCCCCTCTTCCCTCATTTCACTCCCAGAAGTACTTCGTCATAGAGCTGCCGGTATTCCGCCAGTGACTCCTTGGGCATCCAGGTCTCGGCAATGCCCCGGTATTCCGGCGTGGGGCGGACCTGCACGAGCACCTCGTCGATCTCCTTGATCCGGGCAAGCCCCCATTCACTCTTCGAGCAAGCAGCATGCCAGATGATGGGCGAGGCGCTTTCCTTGAGCTTCAGCATGGCGAAATCCCCGGACAACCCGAGCTCCTCGGCAAGATATTCGATCATCCACGGATAACCGATGGTGTAATCGAGGCGCTTTGAAGCGACCATGAGGAGCAGACCCCGCTTCAAACCGCTACTGCGGTCAAGGTAGAGGTGTTTCTCTCCTCTGTGACGATTGATGATGGCATCGATCCGCTCGCCCGAGCTGATGCTGTCGGTGATTCCCAACTTTAGAGTCGGATTGCGAATCACCTCTTCCAGGGACACCGGTTCCGATTCGCCGAAAAGGCTCCGGTCCTGTTTGCGGACGATCAGGCAAAGGGGGGTCAGTACGAGCATGGGAAACCGCGTAAAATACATGCTCTTCTCCCGCTCTTCGGTCTTGATCAGGCCGGGGACACAGACCTTATAGCCCGCCTCCAGCTCCGCCGTCATCCGCTTCAGATTGGCCCGCTGGTAATGATGGTCGATCGCCGGCAGATGCCGGGCCACCAGCCGGACGAGCAGGTCGCCGACACCAGCATCCGTGCGCGGCCCCTCGACAATGCCGATGGGTGGGTAGTCGGAAAGCATCCAGGTGATTGATTCTTTTGCTGTGGCCGGTTGGGAGGCGAAATGGATCAGGCAGGCAGAAACCAGCGCGCTCAGGGTGGTTTTCCAGTTGGCAGCCATGATTGCCTCCTTGCTCCCGGTTGTTCTCAGCAGTTCGCCGAACGAGAGCGGCGTGCGCCCCATGGTCCTCCCGATGACTCAGGGGCCCTTGGGCAGCCCCCGGCTCACGCCCGGGCCGGCCACCGCAATCGTCGTCCCAGCGGTTGTGCTACTCTTTGTTGAAAGCCACCTCAACCACGAAACCACCATGGGGGGTAGTGAACGGGATGGCGAGGCGTGGTCCGTTGTGGATGTGGGAGATGGAGTGGTTTTTGCCGGAAACGATGGTCGGGATCCCGCCCTGAAGAGAAATTCCATCCTCGGAAAGCCGTCGTCGCGCATCACCGCAGATCATGTTGGTCAACTCTCCCACGGCGTCTCTCACTTCGTCATTCACTTCCGAGGTTTCGATTCCGAGAAGATTGCCGACAATGGCCATGATTGCCGGTTCGCTGAAGGTCAATGCCATGGAACCCCGTGCCACGCCGGTAATGCCGATGATGGCCGAAACGTCTCCAAAAGCAGCTCCATCCTTCTTGAGAAACGGCTTGCCGGGAGTCGGCCGGATATTGGCCATAGTACTGAGGACATGCATGGTTGCAGCCAGGAACGGATTGATCAGTCGAGCATCCATAGACTTTCATCCTGAAATTGAAAAAGAGGAGGAAGGAGACCTACCCCGACCTCCTTCCTCCGGCCGAACATGTCAGAAGTCTGACATATCTTCCTCGAACGGAATGACCTTTTCCGGCGCGACCTTCTCCGGCCTGGATAAGGGCTTTGCCCTGCCGTTTGCCTTCTTCCCCATGGGTGCGAGGCTGCGCTCGGGCGAAATCGAGGAAGCCGCAGTCACCAGCTCCGGACCGCTCTTCCTCCTGCCGGTGCGCGCAAGGAAGCCGCCCCCGTTACTCTTTGCGCCTCCTCCCACCACGGCCACCAGATCCCGCACATAACTCTTCATCTGCTCCGCCTGCGCATTCAATTCCTCGGACGCGGCGGCCGATTCTTCGGCATTGGCGGCGTTTTGCTGGACGACCTTGTCCATCTCGGCAACCGCTTTATTCACCTGGTCAATACCCTGCGCCTGCTCATTGGAGGCGGCCGCAACCTCACCCACCAATTCCCCCATCTTGGTCGTGCTCGAAGCAACCAGCTGGAAGGCTTCCCCGGCTTTGTTCACCTGTTCCGTGCCCTCTTTGATCTTTTTAATCGTTCCCTCGATCAGGCTGCTCGTGTTCTTGGCCGCCTCCGCCGCCCGGATCGCCAGGTTGCGGACCTCGTCGGCCACTACCGCAAAACCGGCACCCGCCTCACCGGCCCGCGCCGCCTCGACCGCCGCGTTCAAGGCCAACAGATTGGTCTGAAAGGCAATTTCATCGATGGTCTTGATAATCTTCGAAGTCTCTTCACTCGCCGTCGAAATGTCCCGCATGGAGGTGGTGAGGTGCCCCATGGCCGTGTTGGACTCGTCCACCACCTGCGTGATTTCCTTCATGAGGGTGTTCGCCTGGTTGGCATGGTCCGCGTTCTGCTTGGTCATGGAGGCCATCTCTTCCAGCGACGATGAGGTCTCCTCCAGCGATGCGGCCTGTTCGGAAGCTCCTTCGGCAAGGGACTGGCTGCTGGCCGAAACCTCCCCCGAAGCCGCCGCCACCTGCTCGGCACCGTCATTGAGCCCTGCGACGACCCGCGCGATGGGCCGGGAAATGCTTCGGGCAAAGAACAGCACCACCAGCACGGTCAAGGCAAGAAAGATCCCAGCCACCAGCAGGATGCCGTTGCGAATGGCATGGGCCGAAGCCAGGAATTCATCCGTTCCCTGGGTGGTCGCCACGCTCCACCCGGTGACTCCCACCGGGGCAAAGCCGGCAATCTTGGACTCACCCTCAAATACGTAAGCTTCCACACCCGCCTTCCGGGATGTCATCTGGCTCGCGATGGCTTCCATTCCTTTGATGGTCTTGACATCCAATTCCAGAATAAGCTCTTTTCTGGGATGGGCGATGAGGCGACCACTGGCATCCGTCATAAACGAATAGCCGGTCTTGCCAAGCTTGGTGCCGGTGACCTCTTCCACAACGTAGTCGATTTTCATGATTACCGCAATGCTGCCGATAACCTGCCCGTTCTCACCAATGATAGGAGCTCCCAAAGGCACAATCGGGTTCCCGCTCATTTTTGACTTGGACACTGCCCCAATGCTTGCTTTACCCTCTTTGGCGGCCTTGAAGTAGTCCCGGTCGGCAACGTTAAGACCTTTAACCTTCCCATTGCTGCCGTCGGCAAAGACCACTCCTCCCCGGTCGGTGACCACAATATGCTCGTAGTCGGCGCCAACTTGCTTCATAATACTGCCAAGCTGCGTGTTAAGTCTTTGAATATCGGATTCCAGAGCCTCGGTTGCGCCCTCGGCGACCTTGGCCACCGTTTCGACCGTGGTCTTCTCCAAAGCCAACCCTTTCACCATTTTCAGCTCTTCCAAAAGAGCCACCTGGACCATATCAGCCAGCTTTTCCGCTACGACCCCGGCCTGGTCCCGGGACAGTTGGGTCAGGGCGTCGGACGCTTTCATCACCGCCATTAGACCGACAATAACCAAGGGTATCAGTACCACCAGAACCCCCCCCACAACCAGTCGCGTACCCAATGTCAGCTTCCTCATGCTCGCTCTTCTCCTCGGTTCTTTCCTTTTTCAGAATCAGGCAACATTATCCAAAAGAACGCACTCTTCCTTGGTCAAAACCCGGTCAATGTCGAGCAGGATTTTGACCCCGCCCCCGATTTTGGCCATACCCAGAATGAAATCCGTGCTGAGCTTTGCTCCAAACGTGGGAGTGTCCTCGATATCCGAACCCTTGATGTTCAGCACTTCCGAAACCGAATCCACCACGATGCCCGTGTGAAGGCGGCCGCCGGCGGTGCTGAATTCAACCACGATGATGCACGTTCGGTCCGTGTAATCGATCTCCGACATGCCGAAGCGAAGCCGCAGATCGATCACCGGGATCACCTTGCCCCGCAGATTGATGACTCCCTTAACGAATTCCGGAGTCTGAGGAATGGGGGTAATCGGCATCATGCCGATGATCTCCTTGATCTTCAGAATCCCAATCCCGTACTCCTCCCCGTCCAGAAAGAAACTGAGGTACTTTCCCTCTCGGTCGGTCGTGGCCGCTCCCGGCAGCCTTGTCTCTGTTGTGCCCCCCGTCATGCTCTCCTCCTTCGTACTCATCATCATCCTCCCGGCTAACCCGTTCTTTTTCGGCACACCTGCGCCCATCATCACCAGTCTCTGAGGCCAAGTGCCTTGGCCACCCACTGCGAATTTTGTGCCTTCCTGCCGCTTGCTGCTCCCAAATTTGGCTGTGGCTGTACTACCCATTCGTAAGATGAGGGGAATAACTTGATATGGAAAAAAAGATTATAGATTAGTGATAGCCAATAACTGGATATTCAGAGAGTCGGTTGAGCCGACCGGTGAGGTGGTCCCGCTTAATCAGACACATTAAGGATTATAGTAGGTTATGAAGTCAGTTGGGGAGCTGGAGGTGGCCGATGGATTTGAGGTAGGAAACCAGGTTGACCTTTTTCTGTTTCAATCCCAGCTTGGTCCGGAGGTGATACCGGTGGGTCAGCACGGTATTAACCGAAATTCCCAGGAGTGTCGCGATCTCTTTGTTGCGATGGCCGTCTTTGATGAGCACGGCGATCTGGCGCTCGGTTCGGCTGAGGTTGGCAGAGACACGTCCCAGATCCCTCAGAAAGGGGGCACGGAGCTCCTCCAGGTGGGCTGTCAGAACCTTCAGACAGGTCCTTTGCAGCTCATCCAGAGAACTCTTTCCCAGCTTCTCGAGGTACGGAAAAACCAAATCCTTGAGATTCGCCAGGATGATGACTCCAAATTCCTTCTGATCTTCTTCGCGACGCTTGAGGAGGACCCTCAAGGCCGTGTTGATCTCTTCCAGTTCAAGGGATTTGGCCTCCAATTCCTGCTCTCGCTGGCGCAACATCAGTTCTGCTTCCTTGCGCCGGGTAATCTCCTGGACGGTCCCTTCATAGTAGCTTGGAGCGCCCGTGGCATCCCGGACCAGGCGAACGTTGCAGGAGACCCACATCGTGCTGCCGTCACGGCAATAGACCTGGGTCTCGAAGCCTTCCACCCTGCCTGTTTGTGCCAGCAGTTCCGTGACCTGCCGGCGCGCGTCCGGGTGGACATAAATCTGGCTGCCAACGTCGGAGACCGCCGCCTTCATCTCTTCCTCCGAGGAGTAGCCAAACATCCTCACGAAAGCGGGATTCATTCTCAGATAGCGCCCTTCGAGACTCGTCTGAAAAATCCCGTCCGCGGCATGTTCAAATATTCGGCGATATCTTGCTTCCCGTTCCCGGGTGGCTGCGTCTGCCTCCTGCAGAAAAGCGAGTTGTTCTTCAAGTTCTGCAACCCGTCGGCGTAACCGTCCCAACTCAACCATGAATTCCGCTCTGGCTTCCTCTTCGCTGCCCATTTCCCCGGTCCTGTATAGGTTGCCCGATCCAGCGCCATGGATAGTCCCCGCCGGGGGTCTCCCCCACCATCTCCCCACCCGTGTTGCCGAGGATACCACATTTGCGGCCGCGGCCAAGGGTATAAGCGGAGAAAGCACCCTGGAGGGCTGCCGGCTTTGTTGCAGTACCGACGCTCGCGCCCTATCGAGGATTCCGGCAAGCATGCCGCACACTCAGATGAGATCGCTCCCGGGAACTGATTTTTGCTTGACATGAAGTCGATGAGTCGTTTAATAGAGGAGCCTTTTGTGAAAAATATTTTTAATTCTCGGGTCTTTTGGTTCCTGCAATAGGAGAAGTCATTGCAGAGCGTCTTCCGGGTTACCTTTCAACTTACCTCATGATGGAATTTCATTAAACTCTGACGGACTGAGGCTGGCCTATGAAAGAAGAGAACAAAAGCGCTTCCGGTGGTGGTGTGATGGGGGGGATCATCTTTCTGGCGGGTTTTGTGCTTGCCTTGATCGTTGGCTGGGTCGTCTTTCCCAACCTCCTCTTTTCTGAAAAACTGCAACCCTTGCAATTCAGTCACGTTTCACACCAGGACAGCTCCTGTGAAGATTGTCACGCCTTCCGGCCCGACGGCAGCTATGCGGGGATCCCTAACATCAACAACTGCAAGGAATGTCACGAATCGCCGATGGGCAGCAGCGAGGATGAGCGCAAGCTGGTCGAGGACTACATTCAGAATGACCGGGAAATCCCCTGGCGGATTTACTCCTGGCAACCCGACAACGTCTACTTTTCCCATGCTCCCCACAAGGCCAAAGAAATTGAGTGCACGCGGTGTCATCGCGACGTAGCCGAAGAGAAGACGCTCCCTGCCTACAAGGAGAATCGGATCACCGGGTACAGCAGCAGGACCATGAAAATGATCGAGTGCGAAAAGTGCCATGCTGAGCAGGGTGCAAACAACGAATGTTGGGTTTGTCATAAATAGCGCGAAAACGAGAGGGTAGACGGGATGAAACTTGGGAGGAGAGCTTTCTTACAGTTTGCAGCTGGCGCAGTGGGTGGGACCTTGCTCTCACCAATACCCTGGCAGCTCATTGACGATTCTGCCATTTGGAGCCAGAATTGGTGGTGGCGGCCGTCTCCGGAGCGCGGTGAAATCACCAAAGTGGCAACAACCTGCCTGCTTTGCGACGGTGGCTGCGGCCTTCAAGCGCGCCTCGTCAACAAGAACCGGGCGATTCTCTTGGAAGGGAACCCGAAGAACCCCGTCAGTGCGGGCGGCATTTGCCCTCTCGGCGCTGCCGGTCTCCAGTTTTTGTACGCTCCCTATCGCATCGCCCAACCGATGAAGCAGGTGAAGACTCGCGGCGATGTGAGCGGGTTCCAGCCGATCAGTTGGGACGAAGCCCTCAAGGAACTGCGCATCAAACTATCCCAGCTCAGGTCTCAAGGCGAGGCCAAGACCGTCGCCGCCATCACCGGCCAGCGACCGGGCAGCATGGGCGATCTGTGGCAGCAATTTTTTACTGCTTATGGGTCACCGAACCTCTTTCACATGCCTTCCAGCTACGACAGTCTCGAACTTGCCGCCGCCATGACGGCAGGGAAAAGGAGTCCCTTTGCTTTCGCCCTCGAGGAGGCGTCATTCATACTGAGTTTCGGCACGGACCTCATTGAAGGTTGGGGGGCTCCCGGCAGAATGCAAGCCGTTTATGGCCTGTGGCGCAAGGGCGAGAATGGCAAGGCGGCGACCAAGATCGTACAGGTTGAATCCCGCTGCTCACTCTCCGCCGCCAAAGCCGACCAGTGGCTGGCGGTGGCGCCGGGTACGGAAGCGGCCCTGGCCTTGGGCATCGCGCATGTGCTGGTCAAGGAAAACCTCTACGACAACGATTTTATGAAGAATAATGTGTTCGGCTTCGACGATTGGACGGACACTCAGGGAAAGACCCGTAAAGGTTTCAAGGACTTGGTTCTGGCGGCTGACTGTGCCCCCGACGCGGTATCGAAGCGCACGGGTGTGGATGAGGCTAAAATCCGTGCCCTGGCGAAGGAATTTGCCGACGCGAGCAACGCCGTCGTAGTCTGGGGGGGAGGCCAGGGAGGGCTGCCCGGCAACCTCTATGACGACCTCATCTTCATCGCCCTGAATGCCTTGAAGGGGAACTTCAAAGCCGGCGGGACCGTCACCCTGGCGCCCCCCGTTCCGCTTGGCCCGTTGCCCGGCCTCGCCATGGATGACGCCGCCCGGCAAGCGCTTGCCCGACAGCGTCTGGATCGGCAGCAGTCGGTTCAAACCCCGCTGACCGGCAACGGGATCTACGCCTTTCTGGACGGAGCCGCCAAAGGCGCTCCCTACCCGATCAACGTCCTCATGATCCACGAAGCCAACCCCGCCCACAGCCTTCCCGAGAACCGGCTTTTCCGGCAGGCGCTGGCAAAGGTTGGCACCCTGGTCTCGTTTTCCTCCTTCATGGATGAGACGACCCAGCAGGCAGACCTCGTTCTGCCAAACCCCACGGCGCTGGAACGGTTCGACGATGCCATCGGCCTGCCCGGTGCCCCCTACGCCTACTATGCACTGGCTTCCCCCATTTTGAACCCGCCTCCCGGCACCAAACACACCGGAGAGGTGCTGCTGGCAATGGCCAAGGAAATCAGAGGCGGTCTCGCCGAAGCACTGCCGTGGAGTGACTACAAGGCCTACCTCCAGTATCGGGTGGAAGGGCTTGCCGGGTCGAAACAAGGGATGGTCTCCGACCCCAAGGGGAAAGCACCCTGGCAGCTGCAGGCAGGTGATCTCGTCGAAACCAATTACAAGGATGGCGCGGACCTCTGGAAGAAGTTGGCAAGCGGTCTGTGCTGGTATGACGCCCCCGTCGATTTCTTCCAGGCGGTCGACACTTCTTCCGGCAAGCTGGAACTGGCCCTCAACGCCCTCACGGCCAAAGGGCTGATTGGCGCGGCCGACCAGGTATATTTGCCCCGGTTTGTCCAGCTTGCCCTTTCGGGTGACGAAAAGGAGTACCCGCTCCTGCTGGTCACTTATCGCAGCATGTCCCTGACCAATCGCTATCTGCCCAACCCCCCGTTCATGACCAAGAATCTCTGGGACTTCGTCCTCAAAGGCCAGGATGTTTTTGTCGAAGTGCATCCCAAAACCGCCCAGGCCCTGGGTGTGGGTGAAGGGAGCCAGGCTTGGCTCAAGACCCTCGAAGGGGAAGTGACCGTTCGCATACATCTCTTTGCGGGCGCACGCGAAGGCGTTCTCTACCTCCCCGAGGGGCTGGGACATACAGCTTACGACCGCTACATCCAGGACAAGGGAGTCAACGCGAACAGCCTCATCGAGGTCCAGATGGACCCGGTGACCGGTCTGGGGACCGTCTGGGCTACCCGCGCTCAACTGCGCCGCGCATAACAAGGGAGTATGATCAGTGAGTGAACACCCAACAAGCAATTTGCTCTATGGCATGGTGATCGACCTGGACAAGTGCACCGGCTGTACGGCGTGCAGCGTTGCGTGCCAGGCAGAGAACAACATCTCGTTTCTCCCCGACGAATCCAACAAGACCCGGACGATCTCCTGGATGGAAGTCTACTGGCTGCAGAACGGCAAGGACTACCCGGACTACCAGTTCACCTATCTGCCGCGTCCTTGTATGCACTGCAACGCCCCCCACCACACTCCCTGCACCTTCGTCTGCCCCGTGAATGCCACCCGGCGGGACGAATCCAACGGGATTGTGAGTCACATCTATCCGCGCTGCATCGGGTGCCGGTACTGTATGGTGGCCTGCCCCTACCATGCGCGTAAATTCAACTGGTGGGACCCGGAATGGCCAAAGCCGATGGAAAGCATGCTCAGCCCGGAAGTGAGTCCCCGTATGCGCGGGGTGGTGGAAAAGTGCACCTTCTGCCATCATCGTCTGCTGGCGGCGCGTGCCCAGGCCTACCTTGAAGAAGCAGAACTGGACAAGGTTACCTATACGCCGGCCTGCGTCGAAGCGTGTCCGACCAAGGCAATCACCTTCGGCAACCTCCAGGATCCGGACAGCGAAGTGGCCAAACTCTCTAAGGACAAGCGGGCCTTCAGGATCCTTGAAAAGCTCCACACCGAACCCAAGGTTTACTATCTCAGCAAGCACGAATGGGTGCATAAGCTGGGAGACATGGGCCTGTAGCCGTTTTGCGGAGATCTCCCGGCGATGGATCGCATTAGGATCTTTCAGAATCTTTTTTCCATAGCATTTACCATCAAGAAATGAGGGGTCGAAATGGATAAGGCATTGATTCCCGATGGAGTGAAGCGCTGTCCGCTTCCCGTTTTTGCCCTCTGGGTGCTGCTCCTGTTGGGGGTGGTCGGCTGGGGCGTCTGGGCCGGGGGCATGGTTCTGTATAAGGCCATGAACCTCACGGGATTGAACGATTATTTCGGGTTTGGGTTCTATATCACCATCGACCTTGCCATCATCGCGCTGGGCGCCGGGGCATTCTTCACCGGTTTTCTCTATTATGGCCTGTCGCGCTTTTTCCCGGCTTTCAAAGAACTGGGCAAGGTGATCAACCTCTCGGTGGTCGTTGGGTTTCTGTGCTACACCGGGGCCATTGTCATTCTCCTCCTCGAACTCGGGCAGCCGCTGCGCTCCTGGTTCCCATACTGGCACCCGAACGTTCACTCCATGCTGACCGAAGTGATTTTCTGTATCACCTGCTATGCCATTGTTCTAACCATCGAGTACGCGCCCATCATCCTCGAGAACCGCAAAATCAATGAAGTTCGAGGGGCTCGCGTGTTTGGCCACACCCTCCACGAATTGATGGCCATCTTCGCCCTTACCGGAACCTTCCTCAGCTTCTTCCATCAAGGATCGCTGGGCGGGGTTGCCGGGGTGCTGTTTGCCCGTCCCTTTGCCTTTCGAACGGGCTTCTTCATCTGGCCCTGGACCTTCTTTCTCTTCGTGCTGTCGGCCATTGCTTCCGGACCGGCTTTCACCGCCCTGGTCTGTCGCGGGATCGAAAAGGTTTCCGGCCGGCAGCTGGTCGATCGCAGTGTCTACGAGTTGTTCGGCAAGATTGTCGCCGTGCTTCTCTCCTTCTACATCGTCCTCAAGATCATCGACACCCTGTACTGGATTTTCGTTCTGGCCCCCAGCTTCGGTTTCAAGCTCTCCGACTTCTATCTGGGACCGCATTATGGGTATTGGCTGCTGTTCACCGAGATCATCCTCTGCGGGGTGATTCCGGCCGCGGTTCTGCTTTCTCCCAAGCTGCGGCAGCGCAACGGCCTGCTTTTCGGGATGTTCATTCTCGACTGTATCGGCATCACCATCAATCGCTTCGTCATGACGGTCCAGGCCCTGGCAACGCCGGTGATGCCCTTCGATCGGTGGGAGATTTACATTCCGACCATCTATGAATGGGCTCCGGGGTTTGCCCTGATCGCCTACATCCTGCTGGTGATCTCGATTTCCCACCGGTATCTGCCACTGTTTCCGAGGGAACGGGAGTTGAACCCGATTCGCTAGGTCGGCTGGCTGGACAATGGCCACCAACGTCATCCCTCAGGGGGTGATGGCGGCAGGTGAGATTGAATCCCAGCCGCTCACCATCGATCGGAAGTGAAGTCCTGGCGCCTTATGGGATGCCTGACCGGACATCCTCATGAGGCGCCGCCTTTTTTGGGGCAAGAATCCCCGGCGCCACCCCATGTGAGCGAGCTGGAGAGCACGGTGCCCGACTCCCAGCCTTGAAAAACGCGTGATTCAGGTTAAGATGCCGGGGAGCGTCAAGAGATGCCGGAAGCTGCCCTTCGATCAGTACGAACGGCAGCACGATGGTGGCTGTCTCACTTCAAAGCGGCACCCTGCGGAGAGTCATGGCTGAGCGAGAGCATCTGCTGGGAATATTCGAGGGCAAACGGCACCAAAAACTCGTATTGACCGTCAGCGTGTTGATCTTTCTCTTCCTCGAGCTGCTGATCTACCTGGCGGCAGCGAGCCAATCCGGCCAGAAATCACGGGTCGTGATCAGCGACGGCAGCGGTGCCAGGGTCTACGAAACACCGGGCAGCGTGCTGACGAGCTACGAAAAGCTGGTGTTCGAGAATAATTTCGGCCCGCTCGCCAACTACCAGATCCGTGTCGATTCGGAGGACCTGCCCTTTCCCTTCAGGGCTTGGCTGTCGGCCGCAGTGGGTATTCCCGTGGGGCTGATTCTGCTGGTCGCCTTCATCGTCCGCGCCTACCTGTCGCTCCTCCACGGTGACGAAAGTCACGAAGAGCAGGCTGCAGAAACCGCCGCGGGGCCGCAGCACCGCTTCGGGTCCTTCGTCCACCTTATTCGGAGCGTTTCTATCTTCCACCTCGGGTTTCTGGTGTTACTGGCCGTTCTGGTCCTGTGGATGGTGCCGAATCTGGTGCACGACTTCGGCAAGCTCAGCTTGCAGGCGGTGCGCGAATTTCGCTGGTTTTTTCTGGGACTGGCCGTCTTTCTCGCAGCGCTCGTGGTCTGGATCATTTACCTGCGCTACCGGCTTTCCCGACAGATGCTCGATAATCAGCTCGATCTCGAGAAGTTCCGGGTGGAACAACAATTACTATTAGAAGCCAAATCGCCTCAGCTCCTTCCCCGTCCGGCGAACGATGCCGAGGAGTCGTGAATCAGCTGACCTTTTTGTAAGGACTGTTAGCGTATGTGGTTGCGTCGTTTGTTTGAGCGTAACAAGGAATCCGATCCGAAGAAGTCCTCCGAAGCCACTGATCCCGCGATCAATCGCGGGGTGTTGTACCTGTACACGATTGTCGGGGTACAGATCGCAGTCGTCTTCGGGCTGGTGATCACCATCATGTTCATGGGCCGGGTGATCGCTACCCCCCTGTGGGTGTTTCTTTTTGCTCTGGCGCTGGGAATCGGAGGCTGCGTCTATATCTACCGTAAGGCCAAACGACAGTTGCAGAAGCTTCGCGACGCCATCCAGAAGGTCGATCTGTCCGACCGAAACTTCGAGATCAGCGTCATGGGGGGATTGCTTACCATGCGCGTGGAGCAGAATCCCCGACGGCTGCTCGAAGCCCCTCCCGAACCCGGAACCAAACCCGAGGTCATCGTCGGACCAGAGGTGATTGCGGAACCGGAACCCATTGTCGAACCCGAGGTGATCATCGAAGCTGAAGTGGTCGACAGCCACTCGTCCCGCTGAGACGGTGTCACCCAGTCCCTCTCACGAAGTACACAGGAATTCTTCCGCCTGCCGCCGGACCACGACGGTATCGCGCTGCCAGGCCAGGTCATCCTTCTGCGGGTGATCCAGGTTGTAATGCAGACCGCGGCTTTCCTTTCGTTGAATGGCACAGCGGATGATCAGTTCCGCCACCGTGGCCAGGTTTTGCAGCTCGACCAGGTCGCTGTTGAGGGGAATATTGGGCATGTGTTCCCTGATTTCCAGCGCAATCTGTGCCATATGATTCTGCGCCAGCGCCAGTCGCTTGTCGGTGCGCACAATTCCCACGTAGTTCCACATCAGGCGACGGATGACATCCCAGTTGTGGGCGATGAGCACCATCTCACTCTGCGGCAGTCCGGCATTCCGTCGTTTCGGGGGAAGGGGAAACCCGTGATGGATGGCAGGCAGCGAACGCCTTCGCCACTCTTCCAGGTGGCGCGAGCAATGCTGGGAGGCCTCGTGCGCAAAGACCATAGCTTCGAGGAGCGAATTGCTGGCCAGGCGGTTGGCGCCATGTAGCCCGGTGCAGGCGCATTCCCCCAGCGCATAAAGATTCTCAATCGTGGTTTTACCCCAGCGGTCCGTGAGGATCCCGCCGCACATGTAGTGAGCCGCCGGCACCACCGGGATCGGGTCACGCGCAATATCGATGCCCAGGGAAAGGCATTTCTCATAGATATTGGGGAAGCGCTGCTGCAGGAAGGAGACCTCGCGATGGCTGATATCGAGGAAGACGCAGTCGTCGCCCGTTTTCTTCATTTCCGTGTCGATGGCCCGTGCCACCACGTCACGAAACGCCAGATCCTTCAAGGGATGATAGTGCTCCATGAAGGCCTGGCCGCGCCGGTCGATGAGACGGGCCCCTTCCCCGCGAACCGCCTCGGAGATGAGAAAATTCTTGGCCTGGGGATGGTACAGACAGGTGGGATGGAACTGGACAAACTCGAGGTTTGCCAGTTTGGCTCCCGCCCGGTAAGCGATGGCCAGCCCATCGCCGGTAGCCACATCCGGGTTGCTGGTATAGAGGTAAACCTTGCCCGCTCCTCCCGTACAGAGCAGCACGGCCTGGGCGAGAAAGGTGTGAATCTCGCCCCCCTGGCAGTCCAGCACAAAGGCCCCCCGGCACAAGTCCTGGTGCTGGAGCGTCGCACTGCCAGCCTTCAGGGAATGGTGTTCGATGATGAGGTCGAGGACCAGATGGTTCTCAAAAATACTGATATTGGGATTGGCTTCGGCCGCGGCAATGAGCACCCGTTCCACCGCCTGGCCCGTCATATCATGCGCGTGCACGATCCGGTTGCGGGTATGTCCTCCCTCCCGCCCCAGATCGAAGGGGGCCGTCTGCGAAGTGCCATGGTCGAACGGCACACCCAGTTCGGTGAGCTCCCGGATACGATCCGGACCTTCACGCACCACCAGTTCCACGATATCGCCATGGCAAAGCCCATCACCGGCGTTGAGCGTGTCCTGAACGTGGAGTTGAAAGGAATCATCGGGACCGAGGACCGACGCAATTCCGCCCTGGGCATAGTTGGTGCTCGTTTCGAGTTTGTCCTTTTTGGTTACCACGGCAACGGTGCCGCATTGCGCGGCCTTCAAGGCAAAGGTCAGCCCGGCGATGCCGCTGCCGACCACCAGCAAGTCAAATTGACTTTCCATCTCAGTCCACAATCCTCAACCCAGAAGTTAACATGCAAAAGCCCGTCGCACCTGCCTCCAGCCCTCGAGGCAGGCGCATCCGAAAGCCTGGCCGTCTTGACAGGGCGTACTCTATTCGATATGGTCCGTCGTGTAAAGCTCGCTGGCGGCGTGGCCGTCGGGGCGGTCCAGGTCACTTTCGCCGGCGACGGATCATCGCCGCTGGCCGCGGTCTGGCGGGAAGGCCTGGTCCGCATTCAGTCAGAAGACAGATCCGCCCAAGCAGTGTCCACCCTCTTTTCGTCGTACCGGCGATAGCCGGTACCCAGGCAATTTGTGGTTTCCGCCAGGGCATGCCGGAATGACGATGGGGGATAACGGCCACTTTATTCTGTAGCGTGGGACCTTGGCCATCGGTGGTTTTGGGAGCCGACCGGGAAACAATCAATGAAGCCGACAACGGCAGTGCTCGCACCTCATCCTCAAAATGGTTTCGGCCCCTTCGAAGTCGTCGCCTTCGACTGCGACGGCGTCCTGTTCGACTCCAAGGAAGCCAACGTCCGGTTCTACAGTCATATTCTGGCCCACGTCGGCAGGGCGCCGGTCCGGCCTGATCAGCACGAATTCATCCACATGCATCCCGTGCAGGAATCCCTGCGCTTTCTGATAGGCGAGGGTCCCGCTTATGATGCTGCACGGCGGTACGCCCAGGGCCTCGATTACCGGCAATTCAACGCCTGCCTGCGACCCGAACCAGGCCTGGTCGACCTCTTGAAAGAGACCCAGACTCATTATCATACCGCCCTCGCCACCAATCGCACGGTCTCCACCCGCGAGGTTCTGGCCCATTTCCACCTCGAAGCGTACTTCGACCTGGTGGTCTCAGCCGCCGACGTGGCCTTTCCCAAACCTCATCCGGCAATCATGCAGACCATCATGAGCAATTTCCGAGTTTCGCCCGAACAGGTGCTGTTCGTGGGTGATTCCCAGGTGGACGAGGGGCTGGCCGAAGCGACCGGGGTTTTTTTTGTCGCTTACAAGAACCCCTGCCTGCAGGCCCACCTCCACATTTCTCATTTCCGCGAACTCGAACCGGTGCTCTTCTCCGAACGCTGCCAGGCCCAGAAAGGGCCGGCCGGATAAGACCCGAAGGGAGGAAAGCTCGCCCTTGCCTGATCCAGCACCTCTGCCGCTGATCCTGGTGGGCGGCGTCCACGGAGACCGACACGGGTTCAGGCGCACCCTGCATTTCCTCGAAACCTTTCAGCCTGATCTGGTACTGGTTGAGCTCAGCCCTTTCGGCAAATCCTTTCGCGACCGGAATCGGCGCACCCTGCAGCAGACCTTCGCCCACAATCTGCTATTGGCGGCCCGGCACGTTCCCCTGAGCCTTCGGGAGGCGCTCCTGCACCCTGAAATCAAGGCCATCCGGAGACAGCTTGCCCTGCCCTTCGAATACCGGGCAGCCCGGCGTTTCGTTCGGAACACCGGCAACCGTCTGGCGCTCGTTGACTCTTCTCTTTTCAGCCGCCGGATGATTGCGCATTGGCCGGAACTGATCTCTTCCTCAAACCTCTCCTCCCTCCTCCTCCTTGCGCCAGACACCCGCCCTACGCCAGCCCAAACCTATGAGAGGGCGGCGCAGCTCATCTGTCAGGAACTCACCCCGCCCGCGTTCACCGGCGAATGGCGGTGGCAGACCCGCGACGCACTGTGGCAAAGACGAGAACACTTCCTGGCCACTCGCATTCGGTCGACCTTGAGAGAGACAGCCCCCTGGAGGGCGGCTTATCTGGGAGGGTGGCAACACCTCACCGGCGCAGGCCCCTCCCATACCCTGCGCGAACTCCTCGGACTCGATCGGAACTCCTGTTGGCTCCTGGATCGCGGCTTCCTGCAGTCCTCGTAGGAGCTCGTTCGGGAACTCGCCTTTGTCAATCCAAACCACGCGGAGCAGTCCTCCGAACCCCCCGGAGACCCATGAAAAGCCCCGAGTTAACCGACAACCCGCAACCCGCAACTTCAAACAACCAATGACACGAATGCCTTGCTTTTTTCTGGAAACCTGCTAAGGGAAGAACGTGAAAAATGGGATACCAGATAAGCCTTGGTCGTGCTAGGTGGGGAGCTAGCGGTGCCCTGTAACCCGAAATCCGCTTAGCGGGGCTGAATCCCCTTTGAAGGGCTTTGCTGGACAGATCGGTTTTAATTTCACTACCGATTGGACACCGCGCAACAGACGACTACGAACCCCGTCAGGTCCGGAAGGAAGCAGCGGTAAGTATCATCGGCTGTGTCGTGGTTTACTCTGATCAGGTGCTGGAAGGTGGCCGGTTTGCTTCAGTCGGTTCGACAAAGGGTGCACGGCCAGGGATTTTCCTTCGTGGGTGCGCCATCCGGGAATTTCATCCTCTATTTAAAGTTGATCCTGACCGCGATCTTCTGGGGGGGCACTTTCATTGCGGGACGGATTGTCGCCCACGAAGTAGAACCTTTCTCCGCCGCCTTTCTACGCTTCGTGATAGCTTCCGCAATGCTCCTCGGTTATCTTCTCAAGACCCACAAAAGACTGCCTCCGATTAACTCCAGGCAGCTTCTGGCAGTGACCGCCCTGGGCTTGACCGGGGTCTTTGCCTACAACGCCCTGTTCTTTGCCGGGCTGAAAACGGTTACCGCCAGCCGTGCTTCGCTGATCATCACCTCCAATCCGGCCTTTATCGCCATCTTCGCTGCCCTTCTGTTCCGCGACCCCCTGCCTCTCGGGAAAGCGCTGGGGATTATGCTGTCGGTGGCCGGGGCTGCGATCGTGGTCTCCAAGGGTCACCCACAGCAGATTCTTGCAGGGAATCTCGGTTTTGGTGAACTCTGTATTTTCGGTTGCGTGCTGAGCTGGGTAGCCTACACGCTGGTCGGCAAAGTAGCTCTCACCCGCCTTTCGCCCCTGGTGAGCGTCACCTACGCCTGCGCTATCGGCGCTCTCCTTCTGGCCCTGCCAGCTTTTTCCGAAGCACTTTACCCGAACCTGCCCAGCTATTCCTGGCTGGTCTGGCTCAGCCTCGCCTATCTCGGATTCTTCGGCACCGCCCTCGGTTTCATCTGGTACTACGAAGGAATCCGGACCATCGGGCCGTCACGGGCCGGGGTCTTCATCAACATCGTCCCCGTAAGTGCCATCCTCATGGCTTTCTTCTTTTTGAACGAATCCCTTGATGTTTCACTCACCCTCGGGGGGGCCTGCGTATTTGCCGGGGTCTATCTTGCCAACCGGGTTCGAGGGTAGCTCTGCCTGTATGACATGCCATTCGCCCGAGTCGGCCAGAGGGAAGCCGTCTCTCTCCTCCTTCGTACTCAAGCAGCGGAATCACCCCGTTGTTGAATCCTTCTGAAAGCCCGGGAAGTTCAGGTTTCCTTCTTCCTGCCGACTTTCTCCACGACTTTTTCGTAATAATACTGGTTCTCTTCGAGTGCTACGGAACCTTGCCGGGTCATGTTGAGCTTCATCACGAGGTAGTTGAGCTTCTTCATCTGCTTATACTTTTCCTGGGTGTCCTCGATGCCGGACAGCAGCTGCTCGGTGGTGCGGATCTCCCGGCGCAATTCGAGTTCCGGCGGAAGGCAGTTGGCATTCTTGAGAATCTTATAGGCCAGACGAAGATCCGCCGGAAGATGACTGTCGTCTTCAAGCTTGAGAGGTTTTCCCCTGCCTGGAAGGTCATCGAACTCGCCGTGTTCGATGGCTTCGCGGATACGCTCCTCGGCAATCTTGTCGAAAATGGCAAAGAGATTGCTCATATCAATCCTCTCTACAGCTTGCCCGGGGTTGGTGCTAAAATGGTGCCGATCTGTTTCCTCAAATAACCCGAAAGGAGCACCCTTTGCAAGTGTCCCATGATTCAATGCCCGTTCCTTTTCCGCCCCCACGGATCTGCATCCTCGGCGCCGGCAAATTCGGTCGCCTCGCTGCCCAGCGGCTCGGCAGGCGCTATCCGCAAGCATCCATCCTGGTGGTGGATGAACGCCCCGAGAAGCTTGACGGCATCACCCGGGATTTCGGGCTTCCCGTTCTGGCCGAAGCGCTGCACCAGTTCCTCGACAGCCAACGAATAGACCGGGAGACCTGGATTGTCCCCGCGCTACCCGTTCATTTTGCCTTGGAATGGCTTCTCCACGAATTGAACAAGATCGGTCGCAGCGACCATCTGCCCGTTCCGGCCGTCGTGCTCGACCAAATCCCCAACCCCTACCGGGCGGCTAGTGGCTCTCTTTGCGCGAGCTATGCCACCTTCATCTGTCCCGATAACTGTAATGAACCTGATCAGATATGCACGGTGACCAAGAGTCCGCGACCCGGGAATCTCTTCGAACTGCTCGCCCGGATCGAGGTGGCGGGCTTCGAGGTGCACGTGGTCCGCAGCTGGCAGCTTGCTCCGGGGGTCGGCGGGTACCCGGCGGAAAGCCTTAACAGGGTTCGAGACCTTATTATTGCAACTCCCAGAGCCTGCTGCCTGCTGGCTACGAGCTGTCGGTGTCATGGGGTGATCGACGCCCTGAGCTGGGATGGGACGGGAACGGGTTAGAGGCCGAGGAAGTCCTTCAGCCTTTCCACCACCGACCGGCTCGGCTCCTTTTCAACGGCAAATCCTTGAAGCTTCTGTCTGCTTTCCGGGACATCGTCCCAGAAGACCACTTCCCCCCCGGTCAGCCTCATAACCTTCATAATCGCGGGATAGAGCTTATTCAGCACGTAATGCTTCGAGAGGGTCGCGGTGCCCTTCAGGTAAATATCCACCTCCTTGAAATAGAATCCGGAACCCCGGTGCAGGTGTGGAATCGACAGGACCGTTTCCACTCCCGGCAGCTCATGCCTGAACCCATCCCACTCCAGATGGCCAGCATACTTGTCCACCTGCTGCCAGGCCATGGCACTTGGGGTATCGATGAGAAACAGCAGGGAGAGATACTGGGGCTGCTGGCCGCCACCTTTGGGTTGCGAGATCTTGCAGAGGCCGGACAGGGGCTCGGCATCCGCCAGCGGCACTCGGAAATCGAAGAAAGCCAGCATCTGTTCTTTTTTGAAAAGCTCGACCAACTGGCGGTCCAGGTCAATCATGAGCTCAGCCCTTTCTCGTAGCATTGAACACTATATCTGGGTGAGACATAACCTCACCGTTTCGACTTTTCTCTCAGAATATATCGGAAAATTGCCAACATCGCTTTATCCTTTTCACGACCGCTCGCTTCTGCCAGGGAGCCTTTGGGGTCGCCGTCCTTGATTTCCAGATGATCAGAAGGCTCTCTCGGTTTCCAGCCGTGCCAACGAGCCCTCAGCATCCGGTAGACCGCACCAATTCACAACAGGGTTCGGTCCAGCGACCGGTACTGAATGGCTTCGAGAAGGTGGTGCGGGGCGATATCGTGCTGGTAATCCAGATCGGCGATGGTGCGGGCGACTTTGAGGATGCGATGGTAGGCGCGGGCGCTCAACCCCAGCTGGCGGACGGCTCCCCCCAGGAGTTGCTCACCGGCGCTGTCCAGGTGGCAATGTTTCTTGAGGTGCCTGGGTTTCATGAGAGCATTGGCGTAAATGCCATCCGCGGCACCGCGTTCGAGCTGGCGCTTCCTGGCGGCCACCACCCGTTCCCTGATGGCGGCCGAGGGTTCCGCCGGGGCATTCGAACGCAGATCGTCGTAGCGCACGGCCGGCACCTCGATGTGCAGGTCGATCCGGTCCAGGATAGGCCCCGAGATGCGGCCCCGGTAGCGGGCAACTTGATTTGCACCGCAGTTGCAGGGCCGGTCGGGCGAGCCGAAGTAGCCGCACGGACACGGGTTCATGGCCGCTACCAGCATGAAGCGGGCGGGATAGGTGAGAGACATGGCGGCGCGAGCGATGGTCACCTGCCCGTCTTCGAGGGGCTGCCGCAGCAAGTCGAGGATATTGCGACGGAATTCCGGGAATTCATCCAGGAAGAGCACCCCGTTGTGCGCCAGGCTCACCTCACCGGGGCGTGGAATGTGACCGCCGCCGATCAGGCCGGCATCGGAGATGGTGTGATGCGGTGAACGAAACGGGCGCTGCACGAGAAGCGGCTGATTATTGAGCAACCCGGCCGCGCTGAACACCTTCGAGGTCTCCAGGGCTTCTTCATAGCTGAGCAGGGGCAGGACTCCCGGCAAACGCTGAGACAGCATAGTCTTGCCGGCGCCCGGGGGCCCGATCAGCAGGACGTTATGACCGCCGGCGGCGGCGACTTCAAGCCCCCGTTTGGCATGTTCCTGGCCTTTGACTTCCTCGAAGTCCATGCTTTCCATGAGGGCTGCCTTCCAGATGGTCTCCCGGTCGATGCACACGGGAGCGATCTCGCGGGAGCCATTGAGAAACTCCACCACCTCTGCCAGGTGCTTCATCGGCACGACCGCCAGTTCATCGGCCACTGCCGCTTCCAGGGCATTATCCTGCGGGAGGAGCATCCGGCGATAGCCGCTCTGGCGGGCGTGAACGGCCATGGGAAGACAGCCGGTAACCGGCTTGACCCGGCCGTCGAGGGCGAGTTCGCCCACCAGGATCGTCTCTTCGACCATCTGCCGGTCGATCATGCCCATGGCACACAGGATCCCAACCGCAATGGGGAGATCGAACCCCGCCCCTTCCTTTTTCAGATGCGCCGGAGCCAGATTGACCGTGATCCGCTCCGCCGGGAAGTGGTAGCCGCTGTTCTGCAATGCGGTCTTGACCCGATCCTTGCTCTCCCGCACGATGTTGTCGGGCAACCCGACGGTCGCGAAATAGGGAAGCCCGGGGGACAGGTCCACTTCCACTTCGACAAGCAGGGCATCAATCCCGAGCAGGCTGCAGGTGTAGGTTTTGGCGATCAATAGAATATCCTTATGAAATGATGGAGTTTCCAGAGCTTGAAGTATTAATGTCATAAATCAGGGAGGATAGCAACAAGACTCGGTGGAATCTAGATTCGAGATTGACCTGGAGTGGGTTGCTGGAGAAGGTCTCAGAAGGCGTTTTTTGACGGCAAAAGATGCGTTCTAAGGGCAAGAAAGGCCCTCTTGTTTGAATGAATGTCATAATTGGCAGGGTCTTAGCTTGGCCAACGCCCGCCTGACCGCCTGATACCTGACCTGAACTCCCTTGCAGAGAAACCGGTGATCAAAAGCCTGGGTAGGGGAAACCCTGTCGTCCGTGCGAGGATGGCTTCCCTTTTTCCACTGCTCCCGCGAAGCTGGTGATTACTCACCACAACGTACTGAGACTCGATGCTAACGCCATGAAGGTGGTGGGCGGAACGGGGGGTCTCCATGAATAGGCTTGTCATGGAATTCGTAAGGCGCGATGAACTCCCGCCGAGAGACAATACCCTGTTCATCAAAATCCACTCTAAGTAAATAACGATTTGCCGGATTCAATGGCTTGCCCGATCCCAGTCCTCCGGGAGATATCAGGGCCACTTCATACTTTCTCATATACATGATTTGCCTCCCGCCGCCCAAGACCTCGTCCGGCGGCCCCAGCATTGTCAGGACCTCCTCCCTTGTAGTCTCCCCCGGGATAATGAGCGAAGCGGTCTCTTGATTCAAATTCACGCGGGAAGAACCGGACCCAACGTATATGCAGCCGCTGAAAGCAACGCTCAGAAACACACCCCAGACGATATAAACCGTCAATCTCCAATGATTCAAACTCGTGCCTTTCGAGGAATTGATCAGGGCATGGTGCTTCCGCATGCAACCCCTTCCGCTACCTGGCATCTTAATGAGCCCATCAAACCACATGCTTTGATTGACGTCTTCCCGGAAGAACTTAACCTGCCCCCATTGCCACCGGCAAGGGTTTCAGGTGACTCCCGGTTTCAGATGAGGATAGAAACCCGTGCGCTATGCGTAATAACATGCTCAAACGCACGCTGCGCAGGGTTGGAAATGAGGACCTGACCGTTTCCAATCGAAATCTCCACGCGCTGAAAACGTGCCATGCCCAAGTCCTTTACAGTGTAAATCAGGGCAAGTTGCCGGTGAGACATCACTCTCAGATCACGCACCAGAGGGGGAGCGACGAATAGCAGGACTTGCCACAACGCCTCCGATGAGATCAATCAGTATGAGTCCTGCCCGATGGTGTGACTCGAAGAGGAGAAGGTGGGGGGCAACCGAAGAATGGCCTCCCAGCCGTTCGCAGTTTCATCGCCGACCGGTCGCATGGAAGCCTTGAAAAGCTGTGGATGTGGAGCATATAATGAGGCCTGATTGTGCTCGCGGAGTTGCATCGGGGCCCTGGTGATTCTCCTCGCCGCATGCACTGCCTACAGACTCTTGCATTCGACGAAGTTTGAGACGCCAAAGTTCGAGTTTTCTGCCTACGTGATCAAGCGGATCACAGCCAGACAAGCTGAGGTCGATTTCCTCGTCCTGGCGGAAAATCCCAACCCTGTCGCCATCGAAGGCGTTTCTGCCGATTACGAACTATACCTCGACAACAGCAGGTTCGCTGCCGACGAAGCCGTCGCCGTGTAACTGCCCCCCGGGAAGGAGACCATCGTCACCGTCCCGGTCATTGTCTACGAGGAATTGCTGAACGCTATCGGCCCGGCGATCCAACGGTTTTTGTCCAGTCAGAAATCCGCCGATCATGGTGAAAGCCAAGGTCTACGTAAACCCCAGAGTGTATAGCGACGCGGAGGAGGGCTTCCTTCCCCCCTTCCAAAAATGCATAAGCGAGACAATAGACATCCCCTGCCGGAGGACGAAATCAACGATGCGCGAGACAGACTTGAAAAGGCCATCCGAACAGCAATTCCCGGTGGAGCGAGTAAGATCAATTCACCCAGTGGCATGAGGGTGAAAATATAGCAGTAGTTGCCAAGTGAGCGGCCGGAACGTCAGCTTGAAACGCTCCGGCAGCCGGAATTTGGTCTAAACCCCCTGCTTGTTGCCCACGAGAGGCAGCAGATCGTCATTGCTGCCGGTTGGCGGCCGTAAAGCGGGGGATTGATCGGCGATGTCATGCACCCTTGATGTGCCATCAGGAGGTATCCTGTGTGATGACAGGTTCTTGGAGCTCGAAGCCATGAAGGATGGCACGATAGAGCATCTCCATGGATGCGAGCCTGAAGCAGTGAAACAGGGAGCGCACTTGCTCCCAGAGGGCTTTCTTCGAGCCAACCTTTTTGAGAACGGCCTGAAACAACGCACAACAGAGCTGCTGGGCTTGGTCGACCAGGAAAGCCAACATCGTCATTTTCACAAAGTTCATGCTCAGATATTGTTTGCCGAGGCCGTAGTTATGCTCGAGATGGTACCCCTGGTTTTTCAGGGTGTTGAAGGTTTCATTCTCGATTTTCCAGCGAGCGCGGCCGGCTCGCATGATCCGGTAGACACTCTCCTTGCTCAAAGGGATGTCGGTGACCCATGAGAAGCGTTTCGTCTCGCCACCGGTGACCTGATAATATTCAAGGAGATTGACCAGAACATCCCCGTGTGAGGCGTTGATGGCCAACCCGTTGACCCAGTGGAAAAAGTGGTACCGGTCAGGATGTTTGGGGTCCTCGATAATGAGGTGCTCTGCCTCGCGCTTGTTAACGATCTCATCAAAGTGGGTGAACAAGTGTGCATGGTCCGAGTCTTTCACCCCGAGGATAAAATGGTAACCGTTTTCCTTGAGGAAGCGAATGTAGGGACCGTTGGGACTGATCGCGTCCTGGGCTACAACGATCTTGAGATGGGGATGTTCCGTCCGGAATTTGGTGAGGAATCGCCTGCTGGCATTGAGTTCACAGTCGTTCTTCATCGAACCGTCCTGGCGCGAGATGATCTCGGGAATCAGGGGGATCACTTCCTTGCGTTCAGGATGGACCAGGGCGGCTCCCAACATTTGCAGATAGTAGCTGACTTTGCCGTCAGCACTGATCTTTTGCTGGCAATGCTCGGAGAATAGCTTTTCCGATGAGAAGTAACCCGTTCCATCCAGGGGCATGAGGTAACCCTCATCGAGGTATTGCATTTCCTCCAGAGCTTTGCCCCTTTGCAGAGCGTTGAGGATGCTGTTATGAGCGGGGCGCAGCTCGTCAGGGGGTAGCGGATCCAGGATCGTGCGCATTTGCGTGTCAGAGGGGATCGCCTTCAACTTATAGACGGTCTTGAGATTGTGTTCCTGGGTCCTTCGCCGTCGTTCAAAGGCGAGCATGGAGGGGTCTTTGAGAGAAAAGATGGCGTACGATGACATCAAGGCATCTTCCATGGAGATTTGCGGGTTGCCCTTGCGGGTCTCCCCGACTTGCTCAAAGGAGGTCCGCACCGACCTGATCAGGGCATCGGCGCTCAAATGCTTGCGCACCGTGGCACTGAGCCACTTCTCTTGCTCTATTCGGTGCTGTCGCTGGAATTGTCTTGGTCTCATCGAGACTTAACATACAGACCTCCGCGCCCTTTGTCCAGAAAAAAACAAAGGAGACGAGAATTTTTGCCTGACCGTACCCCATTCCATTTTGCCCTGACGTTTACGAAAGATTGGATGCTCCAACCCCGTCAAGCCACGCTTTACAATGGCTACGGGAATTGCTGCCATCCGAAGCCTTTTCCGAAATCGCGTTAGGGGACGGCCTCTATATGCTACATTTGTTCAAGATCTTGAACATGGCAGAAAGGTATCATACCAAGACAAACCAGATGAATGACAATCGTGTTTTGATAAATAGAGGAGGTGTCTTTTGAAGCCGCAACCTCTTCTGAGGTGGCCCTCAGCGCTGCTGTAAACGTGAGCTAAGGAGGAGTGCTAAAGCATGAGCAATATCTTCGAAGGAAAGGTGTGCATCGTCACCGGGTCGTCCAGCGGGATCGGACTGGGTCTGGCCAAAGAACTGCTATGGCGTGGCGCGGTGGTCTACATGTCCGGCTGGCGCGAAACCAATCGGGAGAATTTGCAGACCACGGCGGACCTGCTGAAACAATACCCGCAGAAGGCTTTTACCCAGGAACTGGACGTGCGTGAGGAACAGGGCATGACGGACTATATCGCCGGCATTGCCGCCAGGGGCCCTATTGATTACCTGTTCAGCAATGCCGGCATCGCCATGCAGACGCCGTTTGCCAGGGTGGATCGGACGACGTGGGAGAGAATCCTCAGCGTTGACCTGTATGGCGTCGTCTACGGCGTGCAGGCGGTGGTGCCGGCTATGCTGAAACAGGGATATGGGCACATCGTCAATACCGCCTCCGTCGCGGGCCTCGTTCCGCTGCCTTACCAGACGGTCTATTGCGCCGCCAAATACGCCGTCGTAGGCTTCAGTGAAAGCCTGCGTTATGAGCTGGAGCCTTATAACATCAAAGTCACGGTGGTCTGTCCCGGTGCCGTGGCCACGCAGATCTTCCAGCGGGACATGGATTATAAGGTCCATGAGGAACTGGCCGTTCCTGAGGAAGCGCTCACCATCGACCAGGCCGCCCTTGAGATCCTGGAAGGCGTCGAGGCTGGCCGCGGAATCCTTCCCATCACCGACTTCGCGCGGGCCATGTACGAAAACATCCGGACGGACCCTGCCAGTAATGATGACGTCATGCGGTGGCTGGCGAAGAAAAGGCGTCAGGAGTTTATTGCCCAAGGTCTTCTGAATCGCTGATGAGCTGCTGCGGGGCCGAAACGAGGGAGGAGGAGAGAGGCAATGGGTGGACAGGATGTCCTTGCCGAGCGCTTCGGCGAGCTGGTGGGGCGGGGAGCGCAGGCGGCAGTCTATGCCCGGGACGAGGTGGCCGTCAAGGTCTACAACGCCGGCTATCCCAAGGAGTATGTATTCCATGAGGCAGCCGTGATCGCCTATGTGGAAGCGGCTGCGATTCCCATGTCCAGGCCCTGCGAGGTGCTGAACGTCGACGGGCATATGTGCCTGAAGACGAGCCGGGTCACCGTCCAATCGGTTAACGATATGATCCTGGGTGAGCCGAATCCGTAGTTTCCTAAACTGAACCATTGACTTGGTTCATTTTCCGGTTTAGAGTTGAATCATGATTAAGCTCAATATCCATGAAGCGAAGACTCATCTTTCGCAGTACCTGAACCGCCTTGCCAGGGGGGAGAGGATCCTGCTTTGCCGGCGGAATGTGCCTATTGCAGAAATTCGCCCCTTGCCTGCGGAGCGCAGCACTCAGAGGCCTATCGGGCTGGCCAGGGGTACATTTGAGGTGCCGCCGTGCTTTTTCGAACCGCTCCCTGATGAGCTGACGGCCGCTTTTCACGGTGAGCAGGAATGAATCTGCTTCTCGATACCTGCACCTTTCTGTGGGTCGTGACGGATGCCCCGGACCTCTCACAGCGGGCACGAGAGCTCTTTCAGGACCCAGGCAACTCTGTTTACTTGAGTAGTGTTTCCGCCTGGGAAATTTCCGTAAAGTACCTTCTGGGTCGCCTGCCTCTTCCCGAGCCTCCAGAGAGTTTTGTCGGCCCCATGCGATCGCGCCACGGCATCGAACCGTTATCTCTCGAAGAAGAGGCCGCCTTGATGCTGCCCAGACTGCCGGAGCTGCACAAGGACCCATTCGATCGCATGTTGGTTTGTCAGGCTTTGACCCATCAGCTGACCCTACTCACCCCCGACGCCCTGATCCGACAGTATCCGGTCCGAACCGTCTGGTAGCCCGTGGAGCTTCCCCGGTTCTTTTGAAACCAGGGCCCACTGCTTTTGCTATGTGAAGGCAATAGGCAAGCCAAAGCACATTAAACGGAGTTCACGGATATTTCGATGCGTTACCCTCCAAGAAAATAAAGGGCGTCCCCATTGTTTGCTCTGAGTCACTGTTCTTTCCCGGCTGGCGGCCTCTGCCAACACTCCTCAAGCTGAGGGAATCATTTGCGTTGAAGTCCTGCCCCTAGCCATGATACTATTCTTCCAACTCTTGTTGACGTCTCCTGTGGTTTGATGTCATCCCGTCGACAGCACTCAGCAGATCAGTTTCTCTAAAACCCTGCGTTCGGTCGCAGTCACGTCTTGCTTGGACTTCGGTATGAGGCTCCCTGACAAGAATAAATTCTATGGTCGGCCACAATGTTGGTCTTCGAACCGTGTCAGCCATGGGTGCCATACAATCTTGGAAAGTGCAGCAGGAAGAAAACCTCATCACTTCGTCTACAAGGAGGAAGGGAAATGAAGAGATCAGCCTTTGTTGGTATGATTACCGTCGCCGCGGTCGTCTTGGGGGCGTTTCTTCCCGTCTTCGACGCTGCGGCCTGCACTCGTATGTTCTGGAACACCAACGGCAAGGTAATGCTCGTGGGGCGAAATATGGACCTCGACATGGATGATCTGCCAGTCTTCTATGTCTTTCCCAAGGGGATTGGCAGGGACGGGGGTCTTATTGACGACAACAAGTCTGCGACCTGGACTTCTCAGTACGGCAGCGTCGTAGTAACCCATTTGGGTCACTCGACTTTTAGCGCTGAAGGAGTGAATGAAGCCGGACTGGCCTTTCACTCCCTGTGGCTGACCCCCACTCAATTCGAGGGACGAGAGAGAGGGGAAAACAGGAGGCCGGCCGTCCTCCAGGGGAGATACGGTATGTATCTTCTCGACAATGCCGCTACTGTAGGAGAGGCTTTGAAGCTCATGTACGCAACCCAGCTTGTGCAGGAAGAGGTCGATGCAGGTGGTCACAAACTAAAATTCCCCCAGCACTATGCGTTAGAGGATGCATCGGGCGACTCGATGGTAGTCGAGTTTATTCAGGGCAAGATGATCGTCTATTATGGAGCTGAATATAACGTCCTCACCAACGACCCTCCCTTCGACCAGCATATTACAAATTTGTGGCATTACCGGTATTTCGGAGGGGCTGACCCGTTGCCCGGCGACTGCAATCCCAAGGATCGATTTGTCAGGGCGTCAGCGTTCCTGTCAACACTCAATCTTTCGGTCACCAACCCAGCCGTTAAGCCGGATTACCTCTCTGCCATGTTCCTTGCAATCCGCTCCATGTCGGAACCATTTGGCGTGTTCCAGTTCTTTGAAGGCGTGCCTGCGCCTATACCTGCCTGGCCAACCCTCTGGACCCTTGTTTACAATTTGACCAAAAAGAAGATCTATTTCAGCCACAACCTTGTGAGAAATAACTTCTGGATCGATATGCGCAAACTTGATTTCACGGAAGGTGCTCCCATCCTGATGTTGGACGCTAAGAGACGTGGCTTGGCAAGAGAAGTGTCGAAGTTGTTCAAACCCGTGCCATAGTGCACGTCCACGGAATAAGGTGACCATAACCCATGCGGCGTCATTCCCGGATGCTTCTGGCGGGAATCCAGAAAAAAGCCCGGATGCCCCCGCCCCGCTTAAAGGCTGCGGGGACAGGCTTCGCGGGCATGACGGAAAGTAATTGGATACCTTTTCATGTTGAGCGGTACTTCGGGTTGGAAGGCCTCAGGGGGCGCCAGAACCAAACCGGGCTCAAAACAAGTCTGGCGGGGCGGATGGCCAAAGACCAACCCGTCGACAACTCCAGCTACCGCCAGTCGATTACCGCCCGGTTCTTTTCCGGAATCCGGTGGTAGCGAAACCTGGGGTAGCCGATCATGACCGCCCCGAATATTTCATGGTGGGAGGGCAGTCCCAGGTGGTCGGGGATCCTCCGGTCGGAGCCGGCGGCGTGAACGAGGAAACCGGCCCAGCAGGTGCCAAGCCCGCCGGCCTGGGCCGCCAGTTCGAGATAGGTCAGAGCAATGGCACAGTCCACCCGAGACCAGGGATTTTCGATGGAAGCATGGGCGACAATGACATGCGGGGCGTCACGGAGGATGAGGTCCAGGCCCTGGTCCCAGGCATCGACAACCCCCTTCAGATAGCTCACCGGGGAGGGTCTCAAGATGTCGGCAACCAGGCCGGCAAGCCTCCTCACGTCTTCCGGCTTCTCCACTACCAGCCACCGGACCGGCTGCCGGTTGCCGGCGGAGGGCGCCCACCTGGCCGTGTCGATCACATGCGCCAGGACCTCGCGAGGAACCGGCGCGGCTTTGAACTCGCGGATCGAGCGCCGTATCTTGAGAGACTGTTCCAACGCTTCCGCGCTCACGCTCCTATCCTTCTGGAAAGGCAGGCACCCGGTTACCCGCGAGTGCGACAGCGCTTCCGTGGGGCAGACGGCTACGCAATGGCCGCAGGCGATGCAGCGCTCCTCTGCATCGGCGGTCTCCTCGGGAAAGGCCTCGCCTTCCAACCTGATTATTCGCGCAGGACAGACCTCGGCACAGATCCCATCCCGCTTGCACTTATCGACATCCACCTGAATCAAGCCCATCCTCACTCCTCAATCACCAAGCTTCAGGATAATAGAATGCCCATCAGCCCACATCGTCATTCCGGAATGCTCCCGGCCTAAACCGCTTCAGAGAGCTGCCTTCCCGCTCCTTCTTTGCCGGGCATTATTCAAGAAATATTCGTCCCTGCCTTTCGCGTCTTCGGGATCGAAGGTGTTGCAGCAGGCACCCTGACGGTCGGCGTCGGTGACGAAGACGATTCTCTCATTGGCCGCGACTCCCTTGAGAATGCCGCGAGCGGACTCTTCCGGGGTCAAGGCAAAGTCCGGAGCGCCGCCGACCTTATCCCAGATGGCGGTGGCGACCGTCCCGGGAATGACGGTGGAAAGGCGAATGTTGTCGTCCCAAAGCTCGTAGCGCAGGGCACAGGTGAGCGCGAGCAACGCGGACTTGGTGGCACTGTACATGCTCTGATAGGCCATGGGCGAAAAAGCGATGCCGGAGGCGGTGTTGGCGATATGTCCGCCCCCTTGAGCCCGCATGACCGGCAAAACCGCCCGCATTCCGTAGAGTGCGCCATAGAAGTTCACGTCAAAAGCAAACTTCCAATCGGCATCGGTGGTTTCGTCAAAGGCTTTTGACAAACCGAGACCGGCATTGTTGAAAAGGAGATGAATCTGCCCGCCCCCGAACTCCGCCGCCTGGCGGATCATCGCCGCCACGCTTTCCTGCCTGGTCACATCGGTTTGAATTCCCAGTACTCTTCCGGGATAGGCCGCATCGAGCCTCGTGCTTTCCGCTTTCAGTTTTTCGGCGTTCAAGTCCGCCTGGATGACGGCCTTGGCGCCGAACGAGAGCATGCCCTCGCACAGTGCCAGTCCGATTCCGGAGGCGCCGCCGGTTACGACCGCGACTTTGTTTTCATAATACTCTTTCATGGCTCAAATCTCCTTCTCGTAACGACTGCCCTACTCCAGCACGCGGCCCCGCGCATCAATGAGAATCATGCGGCCCTGCATCATGATGACCGGGGCCATCTCGATTACCGGCAAATCCGCCAGCGCCTTGATGATATGGAATTGCATCGGATTTTGCTCCCACGTCAACTCGGTCCACTGGAGTCTGCCGGAACCCGTCCAGGCGCTGCTGGTCTCCGAGCGCATGGGATAGAGGGTGGGTTGACTCACTTCCGCTCCCGGGCCGCCCAACTTTTGAACATAGCGCCACCCGAGAGAATTCACATCTCTTTGCAGAGGTTTCACCTGCTCTTCGCTCATGGGCTGGGCCCCCGTCATTTCCATTTGCAGGAAAGTGTGGCCTTCGTAGCTGGCACAGGTACGGTACGTTTCGCCAAGGATGTGCAAATCTTCGACGTCGGCATAGATCTTCGGCATGCCCATCTGGTTTCCGGTCAGGATGGGCGTCGTTTTATTCTCCCACACCACCAGAGCAAAATCGCCTTCCACCCGATCGCGGCTACCGTTGAAACATACCGGAGCCGAAACCCAGACCAGGTTGTAATAGGACCCCGCCATCCAGTCGATCCGACGGCACTGTTGGTAGGATATGCCCAGTTCCGGCTTTCTCAACTCGAAACCTTCCGGCAGATAGTCGGAAAGTCGATCTCCATCTGTAGTAACCGTGAAGGCCAGGGTGACCACATCGTGATAGGTCGCCTTGGCACCCGGATCAAACACCGACCCGCCAAAATGGGCCGGCATACGGTAGCACTTGTTGTCTTCAAATTTGAACATGGTCAGCCTCCTGATCCTTTTTGAGTTTTGAATACCCGCATGGTGGCGCGCCCGTTACGTTAGCTCCGCTCCGCCCATCTCTACCGCTACCTGGTCGGCATCAGGACAACGCCACGCAAATAAGGGTTCAGTCGCGTTTCGGCTACGAGTCACGCCAAGCTTGAGCTTGGCTGATCAGGGTTCCCAAGCCGGAGCTTGGGAACCAGCGAACCGGCGATGTGTGTAAACCATTCACACTGCACTATGTTATTTCCTGATGAGTCCTTAGTTCATCAGACTCAAATTTTCCCTTCAGGCCAATCCCTCCTGATGTGCAGAGGATTGCAGCCAAGGTCTTCGTTAGAACAGGGTAGTGAGGCGCAGAGTGAATACGTGAGCGGGTGGAAGATCCGGACGCTGTCCCGGATTGGGGATATAAGTGTACCCAAACTGCGGATGCAGTCCGAAGAACCCTCGGCCCACCGGAAAGTAGAAATTCGTTTGGTATACGGCCTGAAACATGAATTCGGTATTTCTGAGATCATTGGAGGCCGACTTCACATCGGGATAGAAAAAAACGCCGGCACCCGGGGTGTCGTTCAGCCAGGAATAGGCGACGCCGATGCTGACTTGATCGGTGGGCCGTCCGGGGATGAGGCGAACGCCGCTCAGACCGGCGCCAAGATAGCTATTGACTTGCCGGGACTCGGAGCTGGTGTGGCCGAACTGAAAGTAGCCGATGAAACCGGCGTTGTCGACGCCCGGATGAAGGTACCAGAGGCGTTGAGCGGCAAAGAGATAATAGCCCGTGGCCGAGTCTTCGGTGGTGAGCGCGGGCGTGTAGGCTTCCCCGGTCTGCAACCAGCCGCCGAGGCCGATCCTCCCTGGCATCTTTTCTTCGCCCGCGACCCAGGAATACCCCAATTCACCAAAGTGCGCGTAGTAGCCACTGAAGCTTGGGGCGCACTCAAGCCCGGTCTGTATGCCCCGCATGGCGCTGGCGTCGAAAATGCCGTAGGAAGCGTAGAAGTCTTTGGTCGGGGCAACGTGCACCACCGCCCCGTAGGCGGTGTTGTAGTAAGAGGGCAGCCTGCTGAAGAGGGTGGGATTGAGGCCAACCGGTACAAAAAGCAGGTTGGTGATGTCCGCGCCATGACGCCAGGGATCACCGGTGATGACCGGCACCTGGAGGTTGCCGAAGATGCCCGAGCCGTTCATCTTCCCGATGTGGAAGATCAGCTTGTCATCGAAAAAATGCTGATTCCACCAAAGTTGGTAGAGCTGCTGGCGATTGCGGGGGGGATTCACATCCTCGGTCGTGAACTTCTGAACGGAGCCCGCGGCATCGTTTACCGCCCCCCCGGTCGCTTCGAGGAATTCGATGCCCAGCGTCCCCCCCGGAAGGCAAAAAGCCTTCCCGGTATCGAGCGAAGCGTGAATTCCCAGTGCCAGATTGAGATACGTCGCGTTAGGGTCGATCCCGCCCGAGGCGACCCAGGTGAACTCGGGAATGACATAGCCGCCGAGCTTGAGGCCCCATTCATCGGGCAAGCCCAGGATGCGTCCCAACTGATCCCAGCCGGCAAAGGTATAGGCCGCCTGGGGGTTCATCACGATTTCGCCGGTTCTCGGACGAACATCCGGCGTGCCGTCCGCGGCGACCGCCATGCCGGTTACGAGCAAAAGGATCAGAAGGCCATTCAGCAGGCGACGACTGACCACGCCGGCGCGAGCAAGCGTGACGGTGCAATGCTGGATACTTTTTTGGGGATCCATGGGGCTTTCTCTTCCTTCTGGTCCGCGTGCTGCGCTGTGACTCACAAGACAGCTCACCTTGCCACTGATGCGTACTGACGGAACCGGAAGCGTGCTTCTCTGATCCTTAGGGGCCCTTCGTGAACACCGAATTGCGGTAAAGAAATCATCCTGGAACTGATCATGGAGACTTGCTCTTCACGATAAAGGTCTTTAACAGCAATCCTGAACGCTGTCAAGGACGGCCGGATGCCGATTTCCTGGCAAACCAGGGGTGCGTCCAAGAGAAAGCCCCGCTTTCATTACTTCCTCGTTCAGGGCCGGCCATCAGAAAGTGCTTGCCAGGAGTCTCTGCACAATATATTGAAATATCAAGCAGTGTGGAGAGTCAAAAGGGAATATTGTCCACAGGATAGGCCACCCAACGATGGGCTTACCATACAAACCCTGATGAAGCGTTTTCCGTTTTGAAAGGGTTCTCGCCATGGCAAAGGACTGGATATCGAAGGAGGCAGATCTTCCGCTGGAGGTGGTTATTCTGCTGATCGGCGGCATGACGATGCTGATTACCGGAATTCTGCTCTTTCCGGTGGCTACGGGATCACTCCCTTACTTTGAAAACGGTCTCTACGGATTGCTTCTGGTCGTGTTCTCCCTGCAGATCGTAACGCTTGGTAAAACCCCGTTCGGTGATGTGCGCCGGTCCAATGCGGTCATCGCTCTCGGGCTGGTGATTGCGGCCGTGGGTATTGCCGCCTGCTTTGTCCCTGACATTTTCGGCCAGCTTCCCCGTATCCTGCTGATTCTCTGTTTCGGCCCGGGAGGTTTGCTGCTGCTGCTCCAGATGTTTTTTGCCAAGGATAAGCTCCGCTCCTGGGCCACCTACGGGGGGATCTTTCGGCATCTGATTGTTGGATGCAGCCTGGTCTATGTGCTGTCGATGGTGATCGCCCTGCTCATCTGGCAACAGCATCTGCTGACCACCTCCATGACCGCGGGGGTGGGTCTCGTTTTCGGGCTGGCAATTTTCTATCTTGCCGGGGTTCTGTGGAAGGTCTATGGCCGGTATCCGGAGGCGGGAAGACCCCCTCAGGGCGATATTCAGCTGTCCGCCGATCAGGCCCTGATTCTGGTGATGGCTGTTTTCATGCTGCTGCTCGGCATTCTGCTTACGCCGGTGAATTTGGGGCTGCTTCCTTTTTCGGGGAGTGCACAGCTTGGGCTTCTCATGGTGATCTTTGCGGTTCAGATGCTGGCCTCCGGCAGTACGCCGATTGGCCCGTTCCCTCGTTCGTGGCTGATGATTCTGTTCGGTCTCTTATTCGCGGCGCTGGGAATCGTCTCCTGTATTATCCCGGAGATTCTGGTCAGGCAGCTGACGGTTCTCGTCGGCGTGCTCAATATCCTGGGCGGGGTCATCATTCTGTGGCAGATATGCATGCCTCGTCTGAGAAAATCGGAAGAGCCGCGCGCTCCCGTTCTCCCGGTGGTGAACAAGCTTTTTGCCGCGCAGCTGATTATGAACCTGCTCACGATTCTCTTTGGTACCTCGATGCTGGTTTCCAATTTGATTCCCGGACTGGTCATCGGGGTGATTTTGGCGGCCAATGGATGTGTGATTTTGTACCTGGTGCATCTTATGGTGGTGCTGGATAAGATGCAGCGCTCCCTTGTCGACGGTCCGCAGTCGCCGCAATCGGCAATAGCCGAAAGCTAGAAACCTCAACGCATCGAGGAATTTCAGGGACTCGAGGCCGCCGGCTCCACGCTTGTCTGCAACATCATCGGTTGCCGCAAGACCGCCAGCGGCTGCAAGGCGCTTTATAGCAACGCCATGTTGGTCTTTCCTTCGTCACGCAGCAACAGGAGGCTCAGGTGATGGAAACGACAATCAAGAAGAGAATCGAAATCGAAGGCTATGGAATGGTCGACGGCGAATTCATCCAGAGCGACCAAGGATGGTTCTGTAGAGAAGTCAATGGAGTTCGCTGGGATTTCCGCGAGTGGGGTGCGCAGGCCCCTGTGGAAACGCCCGAAGAGGCGGCAGTCTGACTTCTATCGTTGGATGATGATGGACGGACAACTTTAGGAATGCAAGGTAGGGCGCAGGATCCTTCCTGAATTCGAGAAGCTTGTTCATCATCACTTTGGGCAGCGAATAGGGGCCAGCCCCTTAGCAGCGCCATGATGAGCGATGCCCAACTATGCGTCAGTCGACAGGCTGCACGTCAAGGGAGAGAATGTAGCTGAAAATGGTCTTGTTGTTTCCGTATTCCCGCACCTTGAGGTAGTACGTTCCCGCTGTCAGGGCACCGGAACCCATCCTCTCGATGCGCGAGAAGTACCCAGCCCCGTGATTATTGTCCTTTTCGATGAGAGTGGTTGGGCTATCGGGGCCGAATAGAGCAATCACGGTGTCGTCTCCAGCCATGCCGTTGGTCTCGATGGTCACATCACTCGTCTGCTCGAGCGTGAATTTCACCCAGTCCCCATCCCCGAGTACGTGAATTGACCGGTACTGGGTTTCTCCGCTCACAATGGTCTTGGCCGTTGCCGGTTTGTTGTCGGGTTCGTAGCGGTCCCCGGAGTCGTTGTCCTTGATGGTGACCGTGGCACTGTTTGGAAAGCCGGTCGTGTAGTCCGTACTGGTCGCAAGGGTTACGATAACGCATTCGTTGGCTTCGGCAAGGCGGTCATTCCTGGGAGTTACAAGAATGGTTGCGCTCGTCTTCCCTGCAGGGATGGTAACGGAAAGCGGCAACTTCTGGTAGTCAGTACCGCCGGTGGCGGTGCCGCCGACGCTGTAGGTTACCATCAAATCCGAAGCGGTGCTGCTCCCTGCCCTCGAAACGGTAAATTTGCCTGGATCCGCTCCGCCCTCCGAGGCTGAATCGTCGGAAGCGGCTACGGTGACTCTAGGCCTTGAATAGGCGGTCGTGATCTGCAGGGTGTGAGTCCAGGTATGGTCCGATGAGCTCACGACCCAGTCGTAGGACGAGATCGTGTAGCCATTGCCGGGCCAAGGGTCCATGTAGTAAAGATTGTTGTCGCTGATCCCACGGCCGTTCAGGAAGTGCCCTCCTCCGCTTGCCCATCCGAACCTCATGACGAAAGGTCTACCGGCTTCCAGCTCTGCAGTCGCCGTTGCTTTGTCGAGGGAGGAGTAAACCGTATCGCTGCTGACTCCCCAATTTTCAAGGATAGCCTGCAGGCTTCCATCACTCCCGAACATATCGTTTGGCTTATTACAGGGGGACTTCCAACTGAAGGTAGTGTTCCCGCAACAATCAGTCCTGCCCCAGGCCCAGTTGACAATCCGACATTGAGAAGGATACTGAGTGCTCTTGTAATAGGCCAATATGGACTGGCTGGCTCCCGCCCAGCACCACTGGCTGTGTTCCTGAATCTTATCCGGAACCGATAGAATGGTATCCGCAAAGCAATTGGACCCCAGAAGGACTGCAAGAAGCCCGGTGAGCACAATGATTCTTCCTGGTGATGTTCTCTTTTTCATCGCTTATTCCATTTCTGCAAAGACGAGACCGTCCCGCACCTGAATTTCAAGCATGATCAGCGATTTCCGTCCATAAACCGCGCCGCATCAATGTTTTCTCTAACAATGCTCTGTAATCCCACGATTATGTCAGCCGGGTCCCGGAGGGTGAGCTCACCCTGAGCCGTCGGGGCCTTTTCATCCTTGATCCGCAGGGAGGCCATTCTGGTCTCCACGGTATCCGACATGACGACATAGTCGGCAGCTGCCTGATACACTCTGACAAAGACTCTCTCATATTCCCCGCTGGCAGGCCGCATCTCATGTGCGCGGGTCCATTGCCTCGCCAAACCGGAACCACCGATCGAAACCGCATGATATTCATCCTTGACCAGGTCCACGGTGAGCAGTGTCCGAACCCGCCCTTTGGAGAAAATCGGGAAGAACCACATTGAAGTCGGGCGAATCATCTCGTGGATGGATGCTCTTCCATCGAAGTTGAGGATCAACTCCGGTGGTATGGTATAAACCCTGAATCCTTCCCCAAGGATCGCCTCATTGACCTCATCCGTGTTGGTGAAATTAAAGTGCGAGAGCGCATCGGCAGGGATCGCTGCCAGGAGCGACCGGAATCCCTTTTTCGCAGCAGCCTTCGCGGCAGGTGGAACATCCTCGGCTGAAAGCGGTGCAATCGTGACCCACAGTGTCAGTCCGACACAAAGGGCCGACAGCATGCTCAAACTGAAAAATCGTTTCGCGAATGCATGGCGGTAATTCATTGGAATAACCTCATTGAGTTTGTTCGACGGCCGAAGAGTCCTCGGAAAGAGGGCACTCCCCCCGTACGGTTGGGTGATGAAAGAACAACACATCAAGCTTAATATCGGCTGACCAAAGCGGAAGCATGACCAGTAATTGTCAGAGTACCAGTCTTTTGGCGCCAAGCAGAAAATACGAGCGGATTGCGGAGGGGAAGAGATGTCTCCACGGTGAACTCTTGATTGACGTTCCCCGGCCTCTTATTGATGACTGCCCGGGCGGCGCCCTCAAGGAATACTACAATCTTTACCTGAAGGGAGAGCCCTATGCCGCGTCCTTCAAGATCAGGTATCCCTCCGACAAGACTTGAAATCGTCCGGGATTACCAACAGACCGTTCTTCTGATCTTGAGTACCCTGCAAATCCCAGTCATGTTTAGGGGCTAACGCCCCGGCGGGCAGTCTGGCGCTCATCAGGCCGCCCGCCAAGCGCAGGGGCAAGGCCGGAAACAGCCTCTGCTTCAGATAGCTGCGGCGAATGGATTTTCGATGAGGATGCCGTGATTCTACCCCCCATATGAAATCCCTTTCTAAGGTTGGCAAGGGCTTTCTGCTTGGCAGAATGATACTGTTCATCCCGTTCGATGATTCTTTTCAACTCATCGCTCACCATCCTGCTGACGGAGGTTCGCCTTTTGGCCGAGATCACTCGGGCCTTCACAACCAGTTCCCGTTCCAAGCTGATGGTCAGGTTCTGTTTCATGGAGATTTCCTTATCGAAAGAGGGTTACACGTAGATTACGTGTGGCACATCCATGAAGTGACTTCAAGATCCTTACCCTCACAGCCCTAATGCCATCATCGAGTTGTGTGATCTTGGCGATGTTCCACTGCTCCGCCCGGATGTGACGAGTGTACATCGTACTGATGACCGAGAAGTGACAATGAGGTGAACAGAAAGGGGTGACTGAGACCAGCACTCACGTCCGCAAAGCCTGCCGGTTCGCACCTCCGTGACGAGCAGCACGAAAGCGCGTCCATGAGGGGAATTGCCGATATTATCCCTCTTGTATTTCGGGGGAAGGAGTGCGACGATTTGAGCTGTGAGCGGCTCGTGCAGGGCGAAGGGCGTTGCAGGGTGAGTCTTTTTCAGAACTCGACGGGTGCTTGCAGGGCAAGAAATCTATTTTCCGCAGAGATTGGGTTTGAAGCGCAAGACCGTTATTATTCCAAGAACTTCGTCCATTGGATGGGTGCTTCTCAGCGCCTTTTGTTTTGCCTCAATGGGGGCTCTCTCCCATGATGCGGCAGCTTCTTCCGGCTGGCTGGGAGTCGTCTTCGCCCGAGCGTTCGTCAATTTCCTCTTTGTTGCCGCCCTTGCCATGGTCACCTCGAAACCTCTCATTCTCTTCGCCGCCCCCAAGAACCTTTGGGTTCGGAGCATCACCGGCACCTGTTCCATGTTCGGCACTTTTTATGCCTTTACTCACCTGCCGATTGCCGAGGCCATCTGCATCTCCAATACCACGCCCATTTGGATGGCCCTGCTGGTGTCCTTTATGACCAGAATGGGCCTCTCGTATTCCGTGTGGGCGGGTGTAGCGTGCGGTACTATCGGCGTAGTGCTCGTTCAGCAGCCGGAATTCCAGCAAGGCAGTCTTGCCATCATCGCAGGCTTGGGAGGTGGTTTTTTTGGCGCGATTGCAGTCTACAATCTCCATCTGGTAAAGAACCTCCATCCGACCACCATCGTGGCTCACTTTTCCCTGATCGCCAGCATTGCATCATTCTTGGCCATGTTACCATCCCTCTATGCGGCCCCCTGGGGGACGGGCTGGACGGTACCGGTTTTTCTGAAACTGATTGGCGTCGGCGCAATGGGGACGGTCGGCCAACTCGCGATGACTCGTGGCTATATCACCGGAGACCCTGCCATCAACGCTATCGTCGCCTTGGCTCAAGTGGCTTTCGGCGCTGGCTTTGACATCCTGATCTGGGAGCGTTCTTTCGATCCGGCCAGTATCATCGGCATCATTCTTATCACCTCTCCAACCTTGTTTTTCGTAGTGGAGCAAAGGTTGGTACATCAGCGAAAGCGTATTCCGGCTGCAGTCAAGTGAACCCTGCGCTCTTACGAAAAGTTGCGAGTTGCCTTTCAACCATCATAATCCTCTCTCCGGACGATGCCCTGCAAGGGTTCCTGCCTGAGATAGCGGATCACATTTTTCGAAGAGGCTCGACAACTCCCTTGTAACCATCCCGGCGTTCCCACCGACTATAGCAGGCGAAGGCCGTCATCGCTCTCATTGTTCACCCTGACCACTGGGGAGGCAATGAGAAAACCATGAACAGAAGCACCACATGGAGGAAAGATATGAAACAGAGAAAAAGGATCGTAGCAATTTGGGCGTTAGCGGTTATCCTGGCAGGGTCGCTTGGGGTGTCCTCAGTGGAGGCCAGACCCAACTGCCCGATGCAGGGCTTTGGACCTCATGGCGCAATGTTCAAGGGGCTCCTGCCCCGGCTTGACCTGACAGATTCCCAGAAACAGGAGGTTGCCGACGTTTTGAAGCAGCATCGGGACGAAGTGCAAGGCCTTCGAAGCCAGATGATGGAGGCCAGACAGGCTCTTTTCAAGGCCGTGACCGCGAATCCCGCCAATGAGGACGCCGTGCGCGAGGCTGCTGCCAGGGCGGCTGAGTTCGAGGTGCAGTTGGCCGTGAACCGGGCAAGGGTGTTTGACGAGATCCGGAAGCTGCTGACCCCGGAACAACAGGCCACGCTCGAAAAGCTGACCGGTGAATTCGCTTCCCGGAAACACCATGGCTTTCATCACCGAGGCAGGATGATGGACCGGTGGTTCGAGAAGAGCGGCAATCTCTGATCGTCCCTGGCAGGGATTACGGCGCCTGACACCAGCTCATGTTCCCTGGGGACACCCAGGGCGTGAACGGCTGCGGATCAGACCAGAAACCGACTCGGCTTTTCCATGTCCGGGTCGGTCTCAACCGGCCGGATGCCGTTATCATGACTCGTCAGGACGCTGCTCTGCCGGCCCACTCCGGTTGACTCTGACCTCTGTTCGGACTGAAGTTCAGCTGAGATCTCAGGAGAGACATTGGCCATTCCGCACCTGCCGCAGGACGAAGATGGCGTTGCCAGGGGTGATCCCACACCGCACGCCCCCTCTGACCAGGAGATCATCCGGCGGGTGGTGCAGGGTGATATCGAGGCCTTCGAGGTGCTGGTGAAACGCCATCGCTCGCTGGTGTTCGGGGTGGTTGCCAGGCATGTGCCACGGGCTAGCATCGAGGATGTGGCCCAGGAGGTTATGGTGAGAGCGTATCAGTCCCTGGCCAACTTTTCTGGCAGGAGCTCTTTCCGGCAGTGGTTGCGAACCATTGCGGTGAGAAGCTGCTGTGACTACTGGCGTGACCGGCAGCGACACCGGGAAATACCGCTCAGCACCCTTACCGAAGATCACCAGACGTGGGTCGACCAACTCCTGACCACCCAGTCTCGGGAGGCCTTCCACCAGCTGGTGGAACGAACGGAGGCGAAAGAGATCCTCGATTATGCCCTCGAACGAATCGCTCGCGAAGACCGCCTGGTGCTCTCCCTGGTACACCTCGAAGGACTGCCGGTGAAGGAAGCAGCGGAGCTCCTGGGATGGAGTGTGATCAAGACCAAGGTTAAGGCGCATCGGGCCAGGCGGGAAATGCGCAAGATCATCGTCAAGCTTATAGGAGAGAGGTGGTGAACGTCATGAAAGCTCGTAACGATCGAATCGAGAAGCTTGAGGATGCTTTCAAGGCCATCCATGGCCGGGAAGGACCTGTTTCAATAAGCCCTGACTGGGACGCGAGAGTGATGCGGGCGGTCCGCTGGCAGGCTCGGCAAGCCGTCGGGAAGCTCTTTGATTTTGAAGTCCTCAGCAACCTGGTATGGCGCTTTGCAGGAGCCACCTGCCTCATTGCGCTCCTCCTCACGGCCTATTCCATGGTCCTTGATCCGGGAATGCCCACCGAGGTCGCGAGGGCCTTCTTCGAAGATCCGTTGGCTATGGACCTGGTGAGTTTCCTTGAAGCCGTTTGATCGACACTTCCCGATGAGGACATAACGCCTGTGAAGAAATGGAAACTGATTCTAGGACTTCTGATTTTGTTCGGCTCTGGCGTCCTGGTGGGGACGCTCGGGACGACCCTCTATTATAAGCAAACTGCCGGTTATGTTCTCGGTGAGGGGCAGCCGGGGGTACGAAAGATGGTCATGCGAAAACTCGTGCGCGATCTCGACCTCACCGAGGCGCAGAGGCCCCGGATCGAGGCCATTGTCACCGAGGTCCAGGCCGAGTTGGGCAAGTTCCGGGCGCAGCATCGGCCCGAACTCGAAGCCATCATCGATCGCGGCCTTGCCCGGATGCGGCCCCTCCTCTCCGGCCCGCAGCAAGAGAAGCTGGACACCTTCTCCCGGCGGCTGAGGGATCACTGGAACAGCCCGTACGGGCCGGGACATCACGGACCGGGAATGCGCCATCGTGATCGGGATTAACAGGTCGCCGAAGAAGCGCTTACCGGCATCTTGACTGCTTTGTCGGCCACGAGGCCCTACGAGGAACCGGAAAACCCCACAAATGGGAACAGATCCGTTTCGCTGATTGAGCCCCTTGATTGCCTGCCGACGGCATCGTCCGCCAGCGCCACCCACTCGGTCGGCAAACGGGCGACTCAATACTTACCCATGCTGCAGGAGACCTCGACCATGGTGGCGAACGCTTCTAGATTTCAGACAATGCCGCGCGGCGAATTCCATGCCTTTTTGGAGAATATCGGCAAGACCTCCATTGACGGCCAACTGGTTCAAGCAAGCCGTACCGCGCTTATTACGGCTTTCTACAGGGCGTACCACACCGCCAATGAAAACCCGAAGGTCTTCAATGACGGGATGGCAGTGCAGTTACTCACTGTCGATGAATATGCGTTTTTCGAAGAGCTGTACTACCGGCGGACCTTGAGGGACAATCCGGAAGCCGCTCGCGAGCCTGAGCAACGACAGTCGGTGATCAGGAAGACGCTGCGCGGCGGGCCCGCGGGGAGCATTCTGTGCCGCGCCCGGTTTGCGGAGAACTCGCTTGAGGCGGCCGTCGTCGCGGGCATTGAGCAAGTTGTGCTGCTGGGTGCCGGTCTCGACACGGTGGCCCTTCGACGAACCGATCTTCTCGGACACATCCGGGTCATCGAGGTCGACCTCCCGGGAACTCAGGCCGTTAAACGCCATCGCCTGGCGGCCGCGGGCATGCCGCTGCCGCCCTCGCTGCATTTTGTGCCGATTGATTTCGCTCGCGAGGATCTCTCTCTTGCTCTCGCTCGTTCCTGCTTCACGCCTGAAACCCCCACCTTTTTTAGCTGGTTTGGAGTGACCTACTATCTGGAGCGGGATGACGTATTCAAGGTATTTCGCAGCCTGAGTCCGGCAGGCGCTCCGCGCAGCCTGATAGCATTTGATTACCTGGATAGCGCTGCGTTCAATCCGGATGCGGCGACGCCGCAGGTGCAGAAGCTCCAGGACAAGGTTCGGTTGCTGGGCGAACCCATGAAAACCGGCTTCCACCCGGAGCAGCTCGAAACAGCTCTATTGGACACAGGTTGGAAACTACAACAGGACCTGTCTGCCAAGGACCTCGAGAAAGCCTACTTTCAGGATTGTGCGGAAGGATTGCGCCCGGGGCAGTACCTGCATGTGGCTTTGGCGGCTACCCTCGGGAAACCTGCGATTCAAGTCACCTGAAGCTGCTTGAATCATATGCGCAGATCCATGGGTTTCGACGCGGTCCCCGGATCACCCGCAACCGTTGTCCCGCGTTTTCTCCGTCCTAACCCCGGGCATCTCGGCAAAGTGTTATAGACATTGGCAGAACACCGGCTATAATCGGCCCGATATGCGCCCACGGCCGATTGGAGGCCATCGTATGCCAGGCTGTGGGAATGAGCGAAAGGGTTGAAAAGCCATCCATGGTCCGGCGACTGGCGGATATGCCAGCCAATGGCGCCTGAAGGGAATCGATGGAGCCGGAGAAGCTTGCTAAGCTGAAGATTGGGCAGGAGCGCGAGAGCACCAGGGGGGGCAAGCGCAGGAGACGATGGCTGGTTTTGATCCTGGCGCTGGTCATCCTGTCCGCGGGCGCTTTCCTGGTGTTCCGCTCGGGGTTCCTGGCTTCGACGACCCCTGTGCAACTCACGACCGTTGGCCTGGTCTTTCCCTCGCAGGCACTCACGGATTTCAACGCCAGCGGCTACGTGGTGGCCCAGCGGCGGGCCTCGGTCGCTTCCAAAGCGACGGGGCGGCTCGAACGGCTTGCCGTCCAGGAGGGCAGCCGGGTAAGCGCGGGCGATGTGCTGGCCGAACTGGAAAACGCCGATCTCAGAGCCGAATACGCACAAGTGGCAGCGCAACTGGAGGCCGCCCGGGCCGATCTCATCAAAGCTGAAACGGAACACCGGACCGCTGCCCGAAACTTCCGCCGCTACCGCAACCTGTGGGAGCAGGAGGTGGTGGCTCAGGTCGATTATGAAACCGCCGAGGATCGACACCGGCGTGCCGTGGCCGCGGAGGATGCCGCAAAAGCCGCCATCCGGTCCCTCGAAGCGGCTCTGCTGCGGGCCGAGGTGCTCCTCGGCTATACTGTCATTCGCGCTCCCTTTGACGGCGTCATCCTCACCAAGAACGCCGATGTGGGCGAGGTGGTCGCACCATTCGGGTCTTCCCTCAACGCCAAAGCAGCCGTGGTGACCATGGCGGATCTTGCATCCCTGATGGTGCAGGCCGATGTCTCCGAATCGTTCCTGCCAAGGGTCAAGGTGGACCAGGCATGTGAAGTCCAACTCGATGCCCTGCCGGACACCCGTTTCTCCGGTCGCGTGAACACCATTGTCCCCACTGCCGATCGCACGAAGGGCACCGTGATGGTGAAGGTTGCCTTCGACCGCCTCGATCCTCGCATCCTCCCGGAAATGAGTGCCAAGATCGCGTTCCTCACCAGGCCTCTCAGCGAAGCCGAACACCAGCCCCAGCTCGGGGTTCATCGTGACGTCATCACCCAGCGGCAAGGCGGGCAGGGCCTGTTTCGGATCACCGGCGACCGAGCCGAATGGATTCCCCTGCCAGAGCTGGCGTTCCAGGGCGATTATGTGCTTCCGGGCGAGGTGCTGAAAGCCGGTGAACAGGTCGTGCTCAAACCCGCGAAGGCTCTGAATGCCGGGGACCGGGTCCATGCTGCGGAATGAGTTGCGAGTTGCGAGTTACGGGGTGCGGGTTAGGAGGTGCCGGCTTTCTGATGTCTGAGAGCACGAAACCAGCGGCAGAACCCATCATTCTGGCCGAAAACCTTTACAAGAGCTATCGACGGGGCTCGCAAGAGGTTGCTGTATTGGAGGGCATCACGCTGGCCATCGAAGAAGGCAGCTTTGTCGCGCTCATGGGCCCTTCGGGGTCGGGAAAAACCACGCTGTTGAATCTCATCGCCGGCATTGACCGGCCGGATGCGGGCCACCTCATCGTCGCCGGCACTGACATCACCCGTCTGAGCGAGTTGGACCTCGCACGCTGGCGCGCCCGTCACGTGGGTTTCGTGTTTCAGTTCTACAACCTGTTGCCGGTTCTGAGCGGGCTCGAAAATGTGGAATTGCCTCTGCTCCTCCGCAACCTGAACCGACGGGAGCGGCGGGAGCATGCGATGGTAGCGCTGGAGCTGGTCGGATTGAAGGACCGCATGCACCATTTTCCCCGCGAGCTCTCCGGCGGCCAGCAGCAGCGGGTGGCCATCGCCCGCGCCATTGTTACTGACCCGACCCTCATCGTCGCCGACGAACCCACCGGTGATCTCGACAAAGTTTCGGCCGGCGACGTCCTCACCCTGCTCGAACAGCTCAACCAGGACTTCGGCAAAACCATCATCATGGTGACCCATGACCCAAAGGCGGCAGAAAAAGCCCGAAAGATTCACCACCTTGACAAGGGCGTGCTCAACAGCAACTGAACCCACTCGGCACTCATTACTCATCACTCATTACTCAATACTCACTACTCGGCACTTTAGCCCATGGAACTGCTTAAACTCATTCTGCGTAACACCATGCGCCAGCACCTGCGGGCAACTTTGACCATCCTCGGGATGGCCGTGGCAATCCTCGCCTTCTGCCTGCTGCGCACGGTGGTGGATGCCTGGTATGCCGGGGTTTCCGCAGCCTCTCCCAATCGACTGGTGACGCGGAGTGCCGTTTCTCTGCTGTTCCCGCTGCCCATCAGCTATCGCCAGAAAATTCAACAGGTGCCGGGAGTCCAGCAGGTCGCCTATGCCAACTGGTTCGCCGGCGTCTATATTGACGAGCGGCATTTCTTCCCCCGCATGGCGGTAGGGCCGGAGCACTTTTTTGACCTCTTTCCCGAATTTCTCATCCCGGATGATCAGCTCAAGGCCTTTCAAAAGCAGCGCAACGCCTGTGTTGCCGGCCGGAAGCTGGTCCAGATGTACGGGTGGAAGCTCGGTGATACCATACACCTGACGGGCAACATCTACCCCGGTGACTGGCAACTGGTGCTCCGCGGGATCTATCGCGGCGCAACGAAGACCACCGACGAAACCCAATTCTTCCTGCGCTGGGACTACCTCGATGAAGTCCTGAAGAAAGATGCACCTCATCGGAGCGGCTACGCCGGCTGGTATGTGATACAGATTCATAACCCCTTCGAGAGCGCTGCCATTTCGCGCACCATCGACGCACTGTTCAAGAACTCCTGGGCAGAAACCCTGACGGAGACGGAAAAGGCCTTCCAGATGGGATTTGTGGCCATGACGGACGCCATCGTGATCGCCGTGCGGGTTGTTTCCCTGGTAGTGATTGGAGTGATTCTGCTGGTCTTGGCCAACACCATGACCATGACCGCACGGGAACGCATGAACGAGTATGCCGTTCTAAAAACCCTGGGCTTTGGCAATGGCTTTCTGTTTTGCCTCATTGCCGGTGAAGCCGTCGCCATCGCCCTGCTCGGGGGTGCCCTGGGGATGGTTCTGGCCTTTCCCGCAGCTCATCTGTTCGCCCAGGAAATGAGCACCCTGTTGCCGGTCTTCCACCTTCAGTGGCAAACCCTGCTCCTGGCAACCGCGCTTTGCTTTGCCATAGGCCTGCTGGCAGCGCTGCTCCCAACCTGGCGCGCCACCAGAATTCGCATTGCCTCAGCGCTGGGTCATACTGGCTGAGGAACAGACAGTTTCTTTTCCATGGCAAAACCGGAACGGCCCAAAAAGACTTCCTCGGATCCCTTATATCGTGCTACAGAACAACACGACCCGCTTCCGCCGTTTAGGCCGCGGTTCCGGGCCGAGATGCGGCGCTGGTTGGCTCCGGTTCGTGATCACCGGTCGTCCTCGCTCTTGCAGAGACCTATTGAGAAATCGCCCCAAAACCTGATGAGGAGCAAGCTGGAATGAGTGTTTCAAGGCACCACCGGGAGCGCGACGGCGGGAGGCAGCTGATGGTCGGCTTCCAGGGCACCACCCTGGCAGATGAACTCAAAGCCCTGATAAGAGACTTCCAAGTCGGCGGCATCGTTATCTTTAAGCGTAATGTAGTGAGCCCGGAACAGCTCAAAACCCTCCTCATTGAAGCCCAGGCCTATGCGCGCGAGACCATCGGACGGCCTCTCTGGGTAGCGATTGATCAGGAGGGCGGACCCGTGCAGCGCCTCGCCCCTCCGTTTCTGCGGCTGCCATCGGCACGGGAGATGGCGGCCGGAGGCGAAGCGGCGGTCCGGGAGTGGGCTGCCAGAGCAGCCATCGACTTGCGCCACCTGGGCATTCACATCAATCTGGCGCCGGTGCTCGATATCGCCGTGGGAAACGAGTCCCATTTCATGACCGAACGCTCCCTCGGGCATGAGCCGGCAACCGTCGCCCAGCTGGGGGTGTTGTGGATCGAGACCCTGCAACGCCACGGCATTTCAGCCACCGGCAAGCATTACCCCGGCCTCGGCCGGGCAAAACTCGACCCCCATCACCATGCCCCGGTCATTCAATGGGAGCAGGAGGAAGCCATGGCGGCCGATCTTCTGCCTTTCCGGGCAGCGATTCGCGCCGGCGTCCACGGCATCATGACCTCCCATGCCTTCTATCCGGCCCTCGACCCTTCCTGGCCGGCAACCCTGTCACCGACCATCAACCGGGACTGGTTGAGGCAACGCCTGGAATTCACCGGCATTCTCTTCAGCGACGATCTGGACATGGCGGCCGTTGCCGGACGCTACAGCTTCCAGGAAATCGTCCGCCAGGGTCTGCAGGCCTCCCTTGATTTCTTCCTGCTCTGCCAGGATACCCGGAACATCGAACCGCTCTACCGTGCGCTGACCGATGCCGTCAGGCACGATCAGAGTTTGGCCGAACTGCACGGCCAATCCCTGGTTCGGATGGATCGTCTGGGGATGGTTGGAGCTCGTGAGCACGTGGCATAACCTGACGCAGCCTGTCAAAGCAGACCCTGCAGGGCCGTCCTGGCCGTCTCCAGACAGGCATCCGCCTCACACTCCTCGAACAGGCGCATGGCGGCCCTCAGGCATTTCTTGGCCTCGGCCTTGCGGTGTCTGGCTCGATGGAGCTGTCCCAGGGCCAGATAGGCCCGGCCGAGCGTGTCCTTCGCGCCGATTTCGGTGGCCATCGCGATCGCTCTCTCCAGGCAGGCCACCGCCCTGCCGTCCGCAAATGGGGCCGTTGTAACCACGAACCGCAGGTTGCGGAGGATGGTTCCGAGGCTCTGCTTTCCCGCCCTCTGCGCCACCTGGGCATAGACCCTGCCCAGGATCAGCTGGGACACCGCATATCGCAGTCGGTTGCCGGACTGCCGCCAGCTCGCGGCAACCTCTTCCAGGACCTTGACGCCGCGACCGAGCTGGCCCCCGGCAGCGAGCACGGCCCCGGAGAGCAACCTGGCCGGCATCCCCACATACTCGACCCCACGCCTTTCACTGAATTGCATGAGGCTCTCGATGATCTCCAGCAGCCCCTCATGCTCACCATGGATGATGCGCGCATAGCAGAGCGCCAGGGTTGGGAACTGCCGGTACCAGGGGTCCGCAGAGATCCGTGTGGCTTCTTCAAAGCACGCCGCGCAAGCCGCCATGTCGCCGCCGGCCATATGGCTGTACCCCATGAAGAGATAGCCCAGAACCATGCTGCGGATGTTGGAATGAGCCCGGCCAAAATCCACCAGAGTCCTGCCGGCTTCATAGGCCTTTCGGCGTTCACCTCGATAAAAATGCACATAGGCCAGGCCACCGAGGGAATTGAAATAGATATAGGGATCGAAATCCTCCGCCCGGCAGATCCGTTGCGCTCTTTCGGCATGGGCGGCGGCTTCGTGCAAGCGCCCCAACTCCATGCAGGTCCAGGCAAGCCAGGTGCAGGCATACCCGATAACCTGCGGATCGCCGGTCTCCTCACCGAGTCGGAGGGCGTGGGTGAGATAGAAGAACGCTTCCTCCGGCTTTTCCCGATGCCACAGAGGGCAGCTGAGCCAGGTATAGAACATCCCCAGCCGACTCTTGTCGGTCAAGCCCTCAGCAATCTCCCGGTGGGCTTCCAGCAGCTCCTGAAGCTGTCGGTATTCGCCATTGTAGTAGTAAACAAATCCCCACTTGATGAGGAGATCAACCAGGAGCTCCTTATCTCGTTCGTGGCTCACACCTCTTTGCATCAGCAGCTGATAGGCTTCTCGAAAATACTGGTGAGACTCCTCCACGGCATAGCGGTGGAGGCTCTTCTCACCCGACTTGACCAGGTAATCCACTGCCTTATCGATCGACTGTCCCTGCCGGTAATGAAGCGCGAGGGTTTCATAGATCTCCGGCAGGCGGTCGCGGAACAGGTCCTCCACCACCTGCCCGATCCGCTCATGGACAACCTGTCGCTCTTTCTTGAGGAGCCCGTTGTAGACCACCTCCTGCGTAACGGCATGCTTGAAGACGTACTCGAGCTCAGCCTGGGTTGGATTGGTGCGGATCAGATCGAGCTGTTCGAGGCCGTTCAGGCAACCCTGCAACCGCTCCTTCAGCTCGGTAATCTGTTCCAGGATGCGGTACAGGAAATTTCGGCCGATTACCGAAGCTTCCTGCAGGACCCTCTTCGTCTCGAGACTCAGGCGGTCGAGCCGGGCCGCAATGACACCCTGAATGGTCGGCGAGATGTCCACTTCGCTCAGGATCCGCGTGAGTTTCCAGGCTTCCCGGTCCTGCACCAGCGCCCCTGACTCGATCAGCGAATTGACTACCTCCTCCAGGTAAAAGGGATTGCCTTCCGTCTTTTCGTGAATGAAAGGTTTGAACCCGTCAGGAAGGATCTTGCTCCGGAGAAGCGACTCCATCATTTGCTGCGCTTGGGCAGAAGAGAGATCATGCAGGTGGATTTCCTGGAACAAGCCCGGCGGGGTCTTCCTCCGCTCGTCCGGGAACAGCTGGAAGGGGCGCCGCCAGGTACAGAGGAAGATGGCCGGGAAGGATGAATCGGAGATCAGAAACCGCATCAGGTCAATGAAAGGCGCGTCGGCCCAATGGAGGTCTTCCAGCCAAATCAACGTAGGCTTGAACCTGGTGGCCGCTTCCATGAGCTGGTCGATGGCCGCGAACAGCTCCGCCTTCCACAGCTCGGGGCTCATGCCCGCCCGTTCGGGGGAATTCGCGCCATAGAGGCTGCCAAGCACCGAACAGACCTTCGGCGCCGGCCCCAGAAAGCTCTGCACGCCAGCTTCGAGCTTGCGCCAGACCGATGCCGTGGTATCTCCTTCCTCGATTTTCCAGAACCAGTTCAGAAAGCCGACCAGGGGCGCATAGGGGATATTTTGAGTGTATCCATAGGAATGGGCGGTAATCCAGTGAAACTGAAACCCCTGTTGGTTTAGAGTGGCCCGGAATTCTTCCACCAGCCTGGTCTTGCCCGTGCCAGGGTCGCCGGAGATGCAGACGACCGTTCGCTGTCCCGCCTGCAACCGTTCAAAAGCGGCAGTCAGCAGGCCCAGCTCGGTCTCCCGCCCGATGAGCGCCGCGCGCAATCCATGAAGTCGACGGTCGCCCTGCGGTTTGTCTCTCGCGCCAATGACCTCATATGGCTCGATGAGGCTGGACTTGCCCTTGATTCTTGCCGGTTCGACCCGCTTTAAAAGGAAATGCGCCCGCGCCAGGCAATAGGTGGCGGGTCCCACCAGAATGGTCCTCGCCTCGGCCAGATTACACAACCGGGAAGCCAGATTGACGGCGTCGCCGGTGATTTCACCACCAACCCGGTCGGGGTCCAGTGCCCCGACCACTACCACCCCGCTGTCGATCCCGGTATGCATGGTCAGTGGGTGCCCGATGCGCGTTTCATACGCCGGGCTGATTGCCTCAACCGCCCGGTGAATTTCCCTGGCCGTGCAGATCGCCCGCACCGCATCGTCTTCATGGCTGCTCGGCACACCGAAGAGGACCATCGCTGCATCCCCCAGGAGGCGGCCGATGAAGCCGTCGTATTGCCTTACAATCCTGGTGATTTCCGCGAAAATCCGGCCCATGATCTCCTTGACCTCTTCCGGGTCCAGCCGCTCGGTCATCCGGGTATAACCGTTCAAGTCGGAGAACATGACCGTGATCCGTTTGCGCTCCCCGGCGATGATCGGCAGTGCGTCATGGTTCGTCTCGGTGGCCAGTAAAGCCTGCCCGCACGCGCCGCAGAACTTCCGCCCCCGGGGGACCTCAAACCCGCAGCGGGGGCAGACCGGCTGTATTCTGGCCCCGCACTCCTCGCAGAATTTCACCGCCTGTCGGTTGTCAAAATGGCACTGAGGACAATGCATGACAGCTCATACTCTCAGCAAACTGCAACGTGCAACGACGCATCACCTCTCTTTTCCGCCCTCCATCCGGGGAGATGGCCGCTCAGAGGCCGTGCGCGGGAGGATGTCCTTCCAAAGCTCCCAACGGGGTGGAAACGACCCTAATACCCGGCGGCGTGCTTGGGGCACCATCCTGAGCCCCTATCCGGCTGCTCTTGACTGGGGAAGGGAGCGAATCTACCGGCTATGGGTGAGAAAGTATATGAGGGATTCTATGTATTTGAAGGGGAGCAATGCTGTATTTTGGATATTTCATTGCCGAGAAGCCTTGAAGCGAAAACCGCGGGAAATTGGCCGGTTCCTTTTCTAGACTGCCAATATTGGCGGCAAGTTACGCTCCCTCAGGAGGCCTCTCCCCGGGCGGAAGGGACAGGAGGAGGAGATGAGTCACGTTTCCGCAACCCTGTCCCTGTTCCCCCCCTGACTCCCCCATCGAGGAGAGAGGAGCAACAGTGAGCCCTATCGAGCTGGCTACAGGCCAAGGGAGGTGTCCACCCTTATCCGGTCTGGATTTTCCGGAAGTCGGCCAGTTGGCTGAAGAGTTGGTGGACTCTCGTGAGCAGCGCCAGCCGGTTGCGGCGGACAGCCTCGTCCTGGTCCATCACCAGGACTGAATCAAAGAACGCGTCGATCACCCCTCGAAGCTCGGATACGGCCTCGAACGCGCGGCCATAGTCGGCTTGGGCCAGGTGGCCGGTCACGACCTGCTCGGCGCTGGCCAGGGCTGCCAGTAATGACTGCTCGGCCGCTGCCTGAAAGAGCTCGGCGTTGACGGCGGTCTTCTCGGGTTCCTTGATGATGTTGGCCACCCGCTTGAAAGCTCCGGCCACGCTTTCGAAATCCGGCCGGGCCTTGAAGGCAGCCAAAGCTTTGGCCCGGGCCACAGCCCCGATCAGATCGTCAATGCCCACTGCGAGCGCCGCTTCCACCACATCCGGCGTGTACCCCTCCTGGTTCACCAGCATGTGGCTGAGCCGCCCGAAGAAAAAGTCCAGCACTCCCTGTTTGACCGTGTTCCGGGGTTCGGTCAGCTTCGGCCCGAGTTGCTGCAAGGCCTGCTCAATCAGGTCAGTGAGGGACACTTTCAGGGGTTTTTCCAGGACGATACGGATGACTCCCAGGGTCTGCCGACGCAGGGCGAAGGGATCGGCGGTGCCGGTCGGCAGGAGTCCGACGCCAAAGCAGCCGGTGATGGTATCCATTTTGTCGGCAATGCTGAGCAGAGCGCCTTCAAGCCCTTCGGGAATCGGACCGCCGGCGCGAGTCGGCAGGTAGTGTTCGAAGATCGCCTGCGCCACTTCCTCCGGTTCCCCCTGCAGCCGCGCATAGGCCCGGCCCATGATCCCCTGGAGCTCGGGAAATTCACCGACCATGCCGGATACCAGATCGGCCTTGCATAGATAGGCCGCCCGCAGTAAAGCGGTGAGCCGTTCCGGAGCTACCTTTTGGCCCAGCCATCGGGCCAGCGCGGTGAAGCGCTCGACTTTCTCCCAGCTCGTTCCCAGCTTGGAATGGAACACCACCGCCTGCAGCTGGGCAGCCCGCTCCTCCAGGCGCAGTTTCTGGTCTTCCTCGTAGTAGAACCGCGCATCCTCGAGCCGGGCGCGAACCACTCGGGCATTGCCGGCCGCCACCAGGTTGAAATCCCGGGGGATGGTGTTGGCCACCGTCACAAAATAGCGCAGCAGATCACCCTTTGCGTCGGTTATGGCAAAATAGCGCTGGTGTTTCTTGATGACCGTAATGAGCAGCTCGGGCGGCAGTTCGAGGTACTTCTCTTCGAACTCGCCCACCAGCGGCTGAGGCCATTCCACCAGTTGCGTGACTTCCTCGAGCAGTTCCTCGTCCTCGAGGATGCGTCCGCCGACCGTCCCAGCCGCTGCCTCGATGCCTTCCAGGATCAGTCTTTTGCGCTCTTCCCGATCGACCACCACGAAATGCTTTCTGAGGTTCTCCCGATGGCTGTCGTAGTCAGTCACTTCGAGCGGAACCGGGCTCATGAACCGGTGGCCGGACGAATACCTGCTGCTGGTAATGTCGCCGTACCGCAAGCTGACCACTTCCCGCCCGAGCAGGGCAACCAGGGTATGGATGGGCCGGGCAAAGGTGACGCTCAAACTCCCCCAGCGCTGGGATTTGGGGAAGGGGATGCGAGCGATGAAATCCGGAAGCATCTTTTCGAGCAGGGTCTTGGTGGGAAACCCGGCTTCCTCCTTGATCACGCAGAGATAAGCACCTCGCGGGGTTTCTTTGATCTGGATCGCATCGAGCGGCACCCCCTGGCCTCGCGCAAACCCTTCGGCGGCCTTGCTCGGCTTCCCTGCGGCATCGAAGGCCACCTGGCGCGGAGGCCCGATGACTTCCGTCGAGCACGCTTCCTGGTGCAGCGCCACGTTCGGAATCACCAGCACCAGTCGCCGCGGGGTTCCGGTAGTGACTGGTTGGCCATGGCCGATGCGGTTCTCTTCCAAAAAACGCCCCATCTCGAGCGCCATCGCTTCGAGCGCTGGGCCGATATACCCGGCAGGAATCTCTTCGCAACCCACTTCCAGATAAAAGGCTTCGCCCATGGTTTCCTCCATAGGGTTCGTGGTTTTAGTCCCATTTCTTCAGCAGCGGGAAGCCCATGGCTTCCCGCTGGGCCACGTAGGCGTGGGCTGCCAGACGCGCCATATTGCGCACCCGAGCGATGTAGTTGGTGCGCTCCGTAACGCTGATCGCCCCCCGAGCATCCAGGAGATTGAAGACGTGGGAGCATTTCAGACAGTAGTCGTAGCAGGGGAGCACCAAACCGCGCTCATTGAGGTGAAGCGATTCAGCTTCATACATATTGAAGAGCTGCAGCAGCATCTCCACACTCGCTTCCTCAAAATTGTAGCGCGACCATTCCACTTCCCCCTGATGGTGGACGTCACCGTAGGTCACGTTGCCGCTCCAGGCGAGATCGTAGACATTATTGACCCCCTGCAGGTACATGGCGATCCGCTCGAGACCGTAGGTGAGTTCGACACTGACCGGGTTCAGGGACAGGCCTCCGGCCTGCTGGAAATAGGTGAACTGGGTGATTTCCATCCCGTCCAGCCAAACCTCCCAGCCAAGTCCCGAAGCACCCAGGGTGGGCGATTCCCAATCGTCTTCCACGAACCGGATGTCGTGATCGAGCGGATCGATGCCGAAGCTCTTCATGCTCTCCAGATACAATTCCTGTGAATTAGGAGGTGACGGCTTGATGATCACCTGATACTGATAATAATGCTGGAGGCGATTGGGGTTCTCCCCGTAGCGGCCGTCAGTAGGTCGCCGGGAGGGTTCGACGTAAGCAACTTTGTAGGGTTCCGGCCCGAGCACCCGCAGGAAGGTGGCGGGGTTGAAGGTCCCGGCCCCTACTTCCAGATCGTAGGGCTGCTGAAGCACACACCCGCGATCAGACCAAAACTTGTCCAGGGCAAGGATCAACTCCTGAAACGTCATAGGACACTCCTTACACGATGCGTGGTCAACAAGCCCTCCCCGTGAGCCACAAGGGCGGCGCCGAGAGCCAAACCGCCACAAGGTTGAGAGGACCTTACGAACTGGAAGTTTTCGTTTAAGAGTGAGCGTATAGGCATTGAAACTTTTCGATGTCAAGGGAAAACAATGCAGGCGCCTGAGCGACCGCTGATCAAAACCGACTTCCTCGAAACCCTCGTGACCGTCATGGCCAACTACGACATCCCGTTGTCCGAGGAACAGGCCAACGCATGCCACGAGCACGTCTCGTTAATGCTCGCCTGGAACCGAACCTGCAACCTCACCCGCATCACCGATCTTCGGGAAATCATCGAAAGCCATTTGCTGGACTCACTGCTGCCGGCCAGATGGCTTCCCCAGGCCGGGCCGGCCCTCGATCTCGGAACCGGGCCCGGATTCCCGGGCATTCCGCTGGCGATTCTTTATCCTGGCCTGGAAATGCACCTTCTCGAATCCCATCGCCGGAAGGTCAGCTTCCTCAAAGTGGTACTGGCACGACTGGCGCTGCCGAATCTCAAAGTCGTGGAGGGGCGCTGGGAAGACCTGGTGCGCTCAAGCCGTCTCTTCCCACAAAAGCCTCTCAGGCTGGTGACCATGCGGGCGGTAAAACTGGAACCGGCACATCTCACCCGCTTTGCCCCGGAACTGCTTCAAGACGATGGCGTGTTCGCCTACTGGGCAGGCCCAGGCACGAACCTGCCCGGGCAGGAGGATTTTAATGAGAGGGTCGCAACGCCGGGAATGGTCTTCGACGGACGCCACAGCTATTCTCTGCCTTCGATTCCGCAGCCCCGCCATCTCTTCCGGTGGAGGAAGCGATGCGCTCGCAGGCCTGGACTCGCTCCAGAAACCGTTTCTGTTCCATGACGCCCCTCCCCCGCTTCTCATGGAAATTGGGGCCGCCTCCCCGAAAGCACCACACATCGCGACGAAAACTCGACCCCTTTCCATGTGTTGCGTTTCGCTCCGCTCAACGCAACTACCATCTACCATCCTCGCGTTCGGGCCGATGCTCTCCGTTGCGTTGAATGAACATGAAATGCAACCGCAAGGGGAACCGCAAGACACCTGCCCTGCGTGGTTTAAGACTTATGCCGCGCTGTATTAGCGGTAGGCATCGGTGAGAATTGCGGCAGCGCTGTGGCCTGCCTCGGCGAGGGCTGCGGCCCTGGCAATCGAGAGGCCCTCCCCGTGGCCCTCGCCAATCCCTGAAAAGTGCCACAAATCCCGGCCCTCATCGTAGCGGATGACTTCCGGGCACGAAGGCAATTTCAGTCGATTGCGGAACACCTCACAGGGAACGGTTTCTTCAGTCTCCCCATACATGAGATGGATTACAATGCTTCCCGTTCGGGTCCTCTGCCGTCGAATATCCAGGATCGACGGCTCTCCCACGGCATGCCGGAGTCCTGGTACCGAAACCGCTCTCACCCACGGCTCACTCCCACCCTTGGAAAAAGGGAACCAATCGCGTTTCCTGCTCCCGGCAAGCTGGTCGAGCAGCTTAAGGAGGGCGGGATCAGCCTGACTTCCTCGTGCCTCCTCGACATCCGGCAGGCTTCCCTGAAAGACCATGCAGTGGGTGGTATCACAGAGCGACGAGGTATCCTCATGCCGGTGGCGGCCATGGATTCCGTTCCACAAGATCACCGACCGCAGCGCCCTGGCCCCCTCTCCCCGGAGTTCCTGGGCTTCTGCCGCCAGGACGGCATCGGCATAGCTTTCCGGGTCGGTTTCGAGAACGACCGTCCGGTCATCCGGAGAACTCAACAGGACTCCGGTAATGAGCCGTTCCGGCCGACTGCCCCGAACGGTCGAAATGATTCGAAATCGACCGCAGGTGCTGGCCCGTTCCTTCCAACCCCCAGCCTCGACTCTTTCAAAGGTCGGGCACTCATCAAGCACTTCCCACGAGGCGCGCGGGACCGGCGCAAGGAGCCTCACCCTCACCTTGCCGAATCGCGGCGGGTAGCGAGCTGCCCACGCCCGCAGCATTTTCCCGGCTCGGTGAAGATTCGCGGCTCCATTGACGCCCAGGCTGCGAAACACGGCCAGGAATACCGGCTCTTTCGCCGGCCAGGCAACCATGAGATGTCCCAGCAGGGGAGTGCCCCGTTCATCGGCAACGGTTCCGGTCTTGGCCAGAGCCTGGAGGCTGGTGAGAATCCGTTTGTCTTCCGCTGGCGCCCGGTAGAGCGTGGAAGCTGCCAGGAGACCGTTTTGGGAGAGTCCCGCGAAGTATTCCGGGCGATATCGGAGCGAGGCTCGCAAGATCCTGGCAAGGTCGAGGAGATTCGCCTCGAGGGGGAACCCCCCATCGGCCGCCCGCTCCCCGAGACACTGCCGCCAGAACCGCTCGTCCTCTCCGCCACCTTCCTCAGGCGGAGTGCTCGCCGAGAGGGCAGACTCCCGGGCGGGGGAGAGCAGGAACCGCAACCGCTCCCACTCGAGATTCGCTCGCCTGGACAGGAGCTGTTCCGTGTCACTCGCTGCCAGCTCGCGGCTCACCTCCGCCGGGGGGGCCTCCCGCAGGGCGGCGGCATAGGGAACCTTGAGCAGAGACCCGGGCGGATAGCAGGTTTCGAGATCGCCCCGGGCTTCCAGGAGCCGCCCTGAAATGAGACTCACCAAGACATAGCTGAACCCCGTTTCGTTGGGGGCGGGAGGCTGACTGACGAGCTTTTCGATGGTTTCCGAGCGAGCACAAGGTTTTGTGGGCCAGCCATAACAGGCCACCAGCGAAGAGAGGGTGCGCCAGGAGTCGGGGTCGAGCCTGGCGCCGACCCTCACCCGTCGGCGCAGGTTCGCCAGATCGGCGTCGGTCGGCATGTCGGCACCCTGCGCCCCCGACAGCTCCCCGCTGAAGCTCATGGCTGCTGCTTCCTCGGCCCACAGCGGCAGCTTCCCCCTGCAGGTGCGGAGACTCGCTTCGTGCATCAGTTCATGGCGCAGAACCATCTCAACCTTGGTACCACCCTCAGGATGCATCCGCAACACCATGACTCCGGGGCGCCAGCCGCCCGCATGGAAGCTGCTGAAATGCTCCGAGGTGGCGGCTGGATAGGCCCGCACCGGATCGGCCGCGGTGGGGATTTCATAGCCCCGCAGGCGCAGTTCCTGGAGGGCCCGGGCAGCATATTCGACGAGCTTCGGCTGGTGCATGAGCGATCCGAAGAAGATGATCGCTGCTCCCGCTTCCAGCAGCACCGCCTTGCCCGCTAATCTCCCAGCCCAGCCCAACATGGTTTCATTGGTCCTCCAGCCTGCCTATTTCGCCTGCACTCCCTGGGCCTCACTGTTTCCCTGAAGGTTTTCGTCGTACATATCGAAAGCCCGTGCCGGAGGAATCGTCGCCCTGCCGGCGAAGGTCACCCGCCAAACCTGGTAGAGCCGCAATTCACCGCTCGGGAGTACCCGGGCAATCCTGGTAGTCTTCTCGGGAAAGCGCTGGGTCTCTTTAATCGAGCTCCAATAAGACTCGTCTTTGGGCTGAATCCTGGCATCCGCCAGGTAGGTTTCGTCCTCGTCAAGGACTTGCGCAAGAGACGGGACCCCATCTTCTACCACCACAAAGTGGCTGGGGCTACCGCCCGATTGCGGCGCGGCAGCGCGCTTCACCCGCACTTCGCTCACCACCGTAGTCCCTACCGCAAGGGGTCTGGAAAGATCGAGCGGTCTGCTGCCGTCGGGGGTGATCTGCAGGAACCTCCGTTCCACCTGCAGACCCTGCGCGTAAGGTTTCACCGCGGGATACGGCACCTCGACCCTGATCGCCGCACTGGTCAGATCTTCGGCTCTGAGCCCTTCGAGACGGATTTCCGAAAGGCTCGCGAGCGGCCCCGGATCAGGGAACGTCCCGACGAAACCTGCTGGAATACGCGACAGCTCCCCCAATCCGACCCCATCTTTCGACCGGACCAGGATTCGCCGGGTCTTTCCTGCCCGTTCCGCAGCATAGGCCGCCGCCTCTTCGCTCAAAAGCGCCCGGCTGTTGAGAATCACCTGGGCCGTATCAAAGGTCGAGGTCCACCAGCCATTCTTCATCGAGGCCAGCAGGACGCGTTTCAGCCGGGTCGCCAGTTCTTCGGGCAGCGCGCCCGCTTCCTTCAAGACCCCAAGTGCAGATGAAACCACGAACGGCATCCCAAAGCGAAACCCGAGCGCCTGAGCAAGTGGGGATTCTTGGGGAGCTGCCTGCCAGGAATTCTGCGGTTCAAGGCGCGCGAGCCCCGCCTGCAATCTGGCGATCAGCTCGGCCTTCACCGTCGATCCCTGGAAGTGCTGACTGAAGCGGTCCCAGTCCTGATCTTCATGAACTGCAAACATCCTCAGCGCATAGACCAGATCTTCGACCTCCGGCAGGCCAGCCTGGTGGACTCGTTCGACGTAGGCAATTTCCTCCTTGTACGGCCACCCATAGCCGCCGAGTTCCGTGATTCGAGCCAGCTCGTAGCCCGACAGTGAGAGGTCGGTGGTGGTGCGGTCTTCTTCGAACTGCCGGGATAGCCAGTCGGAACCTCGATTGAACGCTGCAGCCGCCCCCTCGATCTTGAGTTCCGAGGCATATTTCAAGGCATAGAGCGCGGTTACCGTTGCCGGCAGGGAGGTGTGGGGGTCCGACGGCCATAGGCCGAAACCGCCGTCGGTCTTCTGGTTCTGAATGATCTTCTTGATCCCGAGAGCGGCATTGCGGGCCGCTTTGGTCAGCACCGTCGCCAGAGGACCCAGTTCGTGCGGCTCGATGCCGGCGCGCTCTACCAGATCCATGAGCACCACGTTGGGAATGGTCGAATGCACCAGTTGCTCGGTACAGCCATAAGGATACGCCACGAGGACTTCCGCCGCATGAAGGGCTGCCCCCAGAAGTCCGGAACTCACCTGCACCTTCAGCTCACGGGCCCGCCCGGTCTCGGGCAAGCCGCTTAGCTGGAGGTGCTTTCCGCCGCTTCCGGAATAAACCTGAGGCATGGCCGCAGGCTTGAGCGGAATCTCGAAGTGCTCGGCACCGCCAATGCGAATCCGCTCCGGCGATTCGAGAGCGACTCGGAGCGTTGCCGCGCCTTCCGCCCCCGCGACTTCCAGCGCCAGCGGCCAGATCTCCTCTCCTCTGCCCGGCAGGGTCACCGCCCGCGCCGTTGGCCCCTCCCGGAACCGCGCCCCACCTTGCAGACTGAGCATCGAGGTCAGAGCCGCGGGCTGCGCGAGATGATTGACCAACTTCACCTGCAGGGTCGCTTCCTCTCCGTCCCGCAGGAACTGGGGCGCCAGCAGATCGACCGAGACGTCGGCAACGGTCCGAAATCGCTCCTTACCCTCCCCGACCCGACCAACCTTGTCAGCTGCCACCACCGTGACCACCCATTCGGTGATGTTGGCGGGAAGATCGACGGTGATCGCCGCGCGCCCGTTAGCGTCGGTGACGACGTGGGGGAACCAGCCAGCGGTGTCCCGCATGGACTTCTTGGTCGGTTTGCTCTGGCTCTTGAGTGCCCCCAGCTTGAAGTTCGGCTTCTTCAAAAGCGATGCGTAGCCGTAGCCCTGGAGTTCATCCGAATAGAAAGTAGCCAGGTTCAAGCGGGGCAGTGGATAGAAAAAGTCGAACACCCCCGGCCGCAGTTCGCCCTGCACCGCATAGACCGCCCGATCGACGATGGTAACCGCCAGTTCCGTCTCCGCCGCCGGGGCACCGTCAGCGTCCTTAACTTCGAAATCGATCTTCAGCGGTTTCAGCGGTTCGGCCTCGGGCCGTTCCGGAAAAACCGCAACATTCAGACGCTTAGACCAGGGAACGACCCTGAACCCGAGGGTCTGCTCCCGATATTTGCCACCGCTCGTGGGGATCGTGACCGTATGATAAAACCCGGTCCCGTACTCAGGCCTGGCTTCAACTTCCAACCAGCAACTCCTTCCCTTGATGGGGGACGGTCTGGTGTCGTGAATCTTCCAGCCGGAGACCGTTTCCCAGATCGTCCCGCTTTCCGCCTTACCCCAGTTCGCAGGAAGCAGCGCAAGGACTTGCGCCTTCTCGCCCGGGCTCAGGGTGGTGCTCGTTGCATAGAGTTCGAGCTCCTCGTTCTCGACCACCGTTTCTCCCTGACCTCCCCCCACGATCATAACCGCCGGTTGCGAGGTAGCGATATGCTGCATCGGTTTGCCATGAAGGGTTTCGAGAGTCGCAACAGCGGACAACCGGCCGTGATGGACCAGCTCGGGCAGAGCGAGTTGGCACAAACCCTGGGCGTCGGTGGTAAAGGGCAGCTTTACGAAGGCGGTTGGGGCTTGCCCTCCTCGCTCGAGCGTAACCTCGACCACACCACCACCGTTAGGGGCTGGCCTGCCGTCCGGGTAGGTCGAACGCACCCGGAGGGTGTGGTGTTTTTCCCCCGCCTGCGCCATGCTTGCTGAGAACCGGACCGTCGGCTGCGCCTCGGCCAGGGTGACGAAAAGGTTTTCCGTGAGCACCGCCTGGCATCCGGCACGGTCGAGCGCCCGCACCATCAGGGTGTAGATCCACTCCTCAGCGCTTGCGGAACCCATCTTCGGCACCTCGAAAGTGAACGCGGCCTCGCCCGCTTCGTCCATCCGGGGGGCCGAGTCCCAGGTATTGGTGACAGCTTTGTCATCCAGCGCGGCAAGCCGTGCCTCGACGGAACTGAAGATTCGTTTCGGTTCCGTGAGGGCCGATACTGAGCGCACTTCCCCATGGTAGTCCGCAACGGCGCTCAACCCGGCCCCAGCCTCGACCACCCACTGGGGAGTTTCGAATTTCTTCCGGTAGAGAAAGACTTCATATTTGGCATCCTTCGGCGCCCCTCCGGCGTACCGTTTCGCCTTGAATTTGACGGAAAACGACGCCCCGGGCACCACCGTCGGACTCCGTTCGATGAGCTCAAGGTAGAAGGTCGGTTTAACGTAGTCGCGGACCCGGAATTCGCCGCCATAGGGCTTGCGGTCAATTTCTGCAACCAGCCGATAGAGGCCGGGCAGTTGCGTGTCATCGAGCCCGAACATGCCGCTGAACGAGCCAAACTCGGTGACCGGGACCTGGGCCTGGAGTCCCGTCGCGGCACCGTCGGCACGGACCACGGTCACACTGGCCTGCTTTTGCGCAACCTCTGGAACCTCGAGCCTCCCGTTTTCGTGGGAGCGCACAATGCCCTTGTAAAAGAAGGATTCGCCTGGTTTGAAGAGCGGGCGGTCGGTGATGACCAAAACCGCATCATCGTTGGCAACCACCGGCAGAAAATCGGTATCCGCCAGGACCTGCCGATGGTCCGGGGTTTCGGCCTTGATGACCAGCTTCCCGTCGAGCATGCCTTCCGGGTTCGAGAAGGTCAGTTCCCCAAAGTCATTGGTTTTTCGATCCAGCTGCAACCATTTTCCGCGACCGTCGCGGTAGCTCACCACCGCCCCCGCCACCGGCTCGAGCTCACGCGTCATCAGCCTCACCACCAACTGCTCACTCGACTGCTTCACCTGCAGGGCCAGACTGCTCACCTGCATGAGACACTGGGCTTCCGAGCCGGCCTGGACTGCCTGGACCAGATAGACGCCGTCCGGCAGCGGATCGAGGACCACTTTCCGGATTTTGTAGGAATCCTCCTGCCAGGCACTGTCAGCAAACCACCAGCCGAGATCGCTCACTTTTTCCCCGCCGAACTGCAGATCGAGGTAGTACTCCCGAACCAGGTCAAACCCTTCGGGCGCCCCCGTGATGATCGGTTCCGGAGGGGTGGCCAGATCGCCCTTTGCGACCTCGATAAGAGCCTTGTGCAGGGCCGTGTCCTGCAACGATTTCCGGAACTTGACATCCAGCATGTCCCGGAAAGTCCTGAAGGGGGATTCCACCTTGTTCAGGCCGACAACCAAATAATGGCCGGGGTTCAGTTCCGTGGTCGGTTCTTCATAGCTCCGACTGATCTGGAGCTGTCCGTCGAGGAAGCGATCGAGGTTCTTGGGCCGCAGCACGCGAACCAACATCGGTTTGTGGGTGATCGAATAGTCGAGTCGCAGTTCGGGCTTCTCGTTATGAGCAAAACTTCGCGCCACGGTGAGATAAAAGGAGCTGCCGGCAAAGGCCGGTGCTGCGCCCTGGAGCGCCAGGACCAAAAGCAGGGCAGGGAGACGACAGGATAACCACTTTGCCATGATCATGATACCCCTTGTTTGGCACTCGTCCGTCCGCCCTTCCGGCGGAAACAGCCTTTGCCCTCATCTCAAAAGCATCCACCCTGCATTGGCCCTGATCTGCCCCTGCCGCAGGGCTCCAGTCTTTGCCACACTCTATTGCAATCAGTCGCGTAATGCAATCGCGGCCGAGGCCTTGAAAGCGTTTCGGAAGTTCCATGGAAAGGTTATAATGCCGTCGCTCGCTTCACCGACAGGTGCGGCATGAACGATCAGATGCGACACTGCAAGGGAACGTTCGACCCATACTTCGAGAAAGGCAGCCATCAACAAATGAAAATGGATACAAAGGAAGTCTCTGGCAACAATCAGGACGGAGAGACGACCCATAAGGGGATCATCAATTTCTTCTTCGAACTCGGGATGCTCAAGCGCACGCCGCGTTCCGGATTTCAGTTCCTGCGCTCAGGACGGGAATCGGTGGCTGAACATTCCTATCGTATGAGCCTGATCGGCTTCACCATGGCTCGCCTGACACCGGGCGTCGATCCCTTCAAAGTGCTTTGCCTCTGCCTCTTTCACGACGTACCTGAAGCGCGCACCGGCGACCTCAACTATGTGAACAAGCAGTACGTCACGGTGCATGAACAGGAAGCCATCGACGATCTGGCCGCAACCCTGCCCTTTGGCGGGGAATTCAAGGCGTTGCTGGCCGAATACCGGGCCCGGCAAAGCCTCGAAGCCAGACTCGCCCACGATGCCGATCAATTGGATCTGATTCTCGAATTGAAAGAACAGAACGATCTTGGCAATGTTTACGCCAATCAGTGGATCCATTTCGCCCGCAAGCGCCTGCAAACCGATATGGGAAAAACCCTGGCGGCCCAGATCCTGACCACCGATTCCACTGACTGGTGGTTCGAAGGCCACGATCACTGGTGGCACCGGGATCAGGAGGGTTGATCCTTTTTGCGCCGGTCGGTAAAGGAGAGCACTTTGGCTTTCCTGGGCGGGCCATCTTCATCCTGCGCCGGTTTGACGGCTGCCGCCGGTTCCTCCGAGCTGGAGTCCACCGCTTCCGCCACTTCTTCCGGCGAAACCACTTTGGCGACCCTGACCGGCCGCCCCCCCATGGTGAATTCGTCTCCGTCAATGTAGGCCCGTCGCAGAATCCAGGTGATCACCATCAACGGGATCTGCAGGACCAGCAGCTTCACCTGGTACCATTGGGGTTTGTAATCCGAGGTGATGTCCTCTACCCGAGCGAAGAAGGCTGGCTTGTTATCCATATGAACCAGTACCAGATCACCTGGTTGAACCATCGAACCGTCCTCTCTTTCCAGGCAGGTTTGAACCGGTGCGGCCATCGCATGCGCCAAACCCGGTCTTTTGAGGTCCTTCAGCAAGGACCATGAAGCTGCGCGCAGGGATCAACCGGCGTCCCCAGGCGCGTTTCGCAGCCCGAGACCCGGTCTGGGGCTCGGTAATACCGCTCGACCACCTCACCGTCGAGTGGCCTGACCGGCTCGGCCTTGAACGTATTGTGCCTCCAGGACCCCCTGGACACGGGGAAGATCCGGTCCCTCCGGAGGCAAAAACCCGAATATCAATTCCAGCAACGACATCACCATGCGGAACGTCACCCCCCACAGGATTTCCCTGCTGTCTTGCCACCAATAGAGAAAACAGGGAAACTCGTGGTCCCTTCCGGGAAGCCGCCATCCCAACTGAGGCGGCACCTCCAGGCAATAGCGCGCATAGTTGTCCCGGTTCAGCAGCGATCGCAAAGGGATGGGCACGATTTTTTCGACTTCCCAGTTGAGCGTAAAACGTTGCGGCCGGGTAACCCAGGCTACCATAGGATGGATCACCCGCCGAAACACGATCAGGCACTGGGAGGGGAGCGGCCCGAGGAAGCTGATTTGCAGAGGGTTCAGCCGAATCTCTTCCCAGCTCTCCCGCAGGGCTGTGGCAAGGAGCCGGGAAAGCAGGCCTGCTTCCTGTGGGCAGGATCGTTTCAGGCATGACCAGTGAGGCCAGCGGGAAAGAGGGGACCCGGGCAGGTAGAGGGCTTTGGCGAGGCAGGCATCGAGCCGCGAGTTGATGGTGCCCCCCGGACAGCAGAGGTCGCCTCCCTGGAGGACATCCCGGGAACGCTTGTTGAGGATGATACTGATTTCCCCCACGGCACCGTCTTCCGCTTCCTGCAACCCGAGCAGCAGCATCACACTCGATGATCGCACGCGATCGCACGAGTCGGGAGTGAACAGTGATTGACAGCCGCACCCGGCGCTCAGCCGTTCCCTGATGCGCGACTGCAGGCCTTCAGGATCGTTAAGCAAATGTTCGTCCGTCATTCCCTGTCTTTCAGCCTCTCCCATTCGGCAAACTTTTCCTCCAAGCGCTTGCTTGATATCCGATGCCTGACCTTGACCTCCGGCGCAAACAGGCTCACCTTAAATTCTTCCACCATCCAGCGAAGTTCGTCAAGGAGTGCCCTTTGTTTCGTCTCCGGCCGCATCATAACCTCACCCCGCACCTGCGCAAAGCGTTCAAGGAAGGGAATCACCTGCTCCACCTTGAGGCGGTCCTTTTCCGGGGCCGTGTAGGCCCGTTCGGCACGAATGCCGAGCGCCCTGAGATACCGCGGCAGGGCCTGGAGCTCCTCCCTTCGAGCACGCCTGAGAAGGTCCGGGCCAGCCAATTGCTCGAGATCCTTTTCGATCAGGCTCAGCTGCGCCAGCACCGCCTGATTCTTGCCCGAGAGTTTACGCAGCCGCTGGAGAGAAGTCACCAGGGCATGACGAACGCGCACCACTTCGAAGACTTCTTCGAGCAGCTCGCAGGCAAGGATGCCTGTCTGGACCCCGAGCCGGCTCCGGACAGCTTCGAAATGGCCCCGGTCAGGCAACCGGGGTTCGTGCAGGTCGAAGAGTTCCCGCAGAAGGTAGAGCTGAAGGGCCTGAGTCGCTTCCTGCCGGCTGCCGAGGAAGAAACTCTGGGAGGCCAGTTCATCAGGAAATTTCCACGATTTCCTGAGCGGTTTCACGAGTGGGGCAAATGCCCACTGGTAAAACACCAGGAGCCCGTCACGGCTGACCCGGCAGGCGGCACTTGCCGAGGGAAAGAGCCGGAGGGCGGCAGTCTGACCCTCCGCGACCACCCCCGGGTAGGCCCAAACCGTAAACCCGAGAGCATCCTTGCCGAGTGCGAGGCGCTGCGGCAAATCGCCAAAATCCCAGGCCGTGAGGCTCTCCTTTTCCCAGGTTCGACGCGCCTCATCCCACATTCGGTCGTCATGGCGGGGCGCAGCCAGGCCCCGCAGTGCGTCCAGATTTCGACCGGTTCCCAGGACCTTCCCATCCGGCCCGATCACCTCGAAGCGCATCTGCAAATGAGGTGGCAGGTTCTTCTCGTCCCAGAAGGCTAATGGCACGTGAATTCCCGCCAGTTCGAAGACCCCGCGGCTGAGCTGAGCCTCAAAGTCGCCTGCCTCGGGATTCAAGCTGCGCCACAACTTCTCTGCGGCCGCCGCAACCGGTACCAGGTGCCGCCGCCATCCTTTGGGAAGGGCTTTGAGCAACGACAGGACCTTCTCCGGCAGGAGCCCGGGGACGAGCCAGGCAAAGGGAGCCGCAGAAAGGTCGCGCAGCGCCTGCAACGGAATGGTCACGGTAATCCCGTCGTCTTCCGCGCCTGGCTGGAATGCGTAGCGCAGCGGCAACCGGAGCTCACCAACAGTCAGAAAATCGGGAAACCGATCGGCGCTTGCCGGCTCGGGGCTCGTCTCCAGGAGATCCTCCGCGGTCATCCTGAGAAACCCGTCTCCACCCCGATCCTTGATCAGCTTCTGAAGTGACGCGGCATCGGCAAGGGCCGGCAGCCGTTGTTCATAGAAGCGCGAGAGGGCTTCCTCAGGCATCAGCAGGCCGCGGCGGCGGATTTTGTGCTCGATCTCAGCAAGCTGTGCGATGAGCTCCCGATTGTGTTCCAGAAAGCCGTGGCGGCCTGCCAATTCACCTTCCACCAGCGCCGACCGGATGAAGATCTCACGGGCTTCCTCCAAATTGATGCGTGCGTAGTGCACTTTGCGCCGTTCGACCAGAGTCAGCCCGTAGAGGATCACCCGCTCGAAGGCCACCACCTGGCCGCGGGCTTTTTCCCAGTGCGGTTCCGAATAAACCGAACGACACAGCTGTTTTCCCAGATCCTCGATCCATTCCGGCTTGATGGTCGCGACCGTTCGGGCAAAAAGGCGGGTGGTCTGCACCTGCTCGGCAGACATGATCCAGGCGCCGCCCCGGTTGAACAGGCCCGAGCCGGGAAAGAGCATGAGCCGGCGATTCTTGCTGCCAAGATAGACATTCTTCTCCTTTTTGCAGCCGATGTGGCTGAGGTAGCCACTCAGGAGCGCCCGATGGAGCGCTTCGTAGGAAGCCGGGGTCTGGTTTTCGGCAAAGCCCTTCAGCTCTGCCAGGATGACGCGAAGTTCCTCGTGAATGTCCTGCCACTCGCGCATGCGTCGCGAGGACAGAAAGTGTTCTCGGCAGAATCTACGCATCTGGCTCCGGGTCGGCATCGGTGAGACCAGCAGGGGACGGCTCTCCCCCGCCGTGGCCGGAAGTTCCCCGGTGCTGGCGCTCTCCTTGTTTCCTTCACGCTCGCTTGCCCTCACACTATCGCTCGTTGCTTCACGATCGCTGGTTCCCATACTCCCACCGGGGAACTTTGGCAGCGGCGCAACCGAAGGGGCGGCCAGGTTCCCATCCGCCTCATTGGTCGCACAAGCATCGGGCAAATGGCCCTGATGAAAGGCCTGCCAGATTCTGAGAAGGGCCACAAAGTCCGAGTGGGGATCGCGAAAGCGGGCCTGAGCCTGATCCGCCTGTTGTTCCTGTTCAAACGGCCGTTCCCGGGGGTCCTGGATGCTCAACGCCGCCGCCAGAACGGTGACTTCGGCGAGGGCTCCGGTGGTTCGAGCTTCGATGAGCATGCGCGCCAGCCGCGGATCCAGGGGAAGCCGCGCCATGGTGGTGCCGATCGGCGTCAGGCGACGATGGTGATCGATTGCTCCCAGTTCTCGCAGGATTCCGAAAGCATCCTTGAGCGCGGCGGGGGACGGAGGCTCCAGAAAGGGAAAATCCTGAATGTTGCCGAGCCGCAGGAACAGCATGCGCAGGATGACTTCGGCCAGGTTGGAACGCAGGATCTCCGGCGGCGTGTAGCGTGGCCGAGCCAGGTAGTCGTCATGGGCATAGAGGCGGATGCAGATGCCGGCTTCAACTCGCCCGCACCGACCCTGCCGCTGATCGGCGCTGGCCTGGGAAATCGGCAGGACGGGCAGGCTCTGAGTGCGCGACCGCGGATTGTACTGGGCCATGCGGGCAAGGCCGGTATCGATCACATACCGAATCCGCGGGATCGTGATGGAGGTTTCAGCCACGTTGGTGGCGACCACGATCTTCTCTTCCGGGGTGAGCTGAAAGATGCGCTGCTGATCGGTTGCCGCCAGGCGACCGAACAGCGGCAGAACGATGGTATGATGGTAGCGCTTCTCTTCGAGCCGCTGCACGGTCTCCCGGATATCACTTTCAGTGGGCATGAAGATGAGGATATCGCCGCGACTCGCAAGGTCATGGCCGACCTTGATGAGATCCACCGCCGCGACGGCCTGATCGATGTAGCTGACGTCATCTTCCTCGTCAGCCACTTCCGGCGGCTGATACCATACCTCGACCGGATAGGTACGACCCGAAACCTCGATGATCGGGGCATGACCGAAGGCTCTTGAAAACTTTTCCGGATCGAGGGTTGCCGAGGTGACCAGCACCTTTAAGTCGGGCCGGCGCGGCAGCAGCTTCTGGAGGAAACCCAGGATGAAATCGATATTGAGGGTCCGTTCGTGGGCTTCATCGATGATCAGGGTGTCATAGGCTCGAAAGAGACGGTCCTTTTGCGCTTCCGCCAGGAGAATGCCGTCCGTCATGAACTTGATCCGGGTCGTCCGCGCGGTGCGATCCTGAAAGCGGATCTTATAGCCCACCAGGGAACTCCCCACGCCCTGCAGTTCTTCCGCCACCCGATGGGCCAGGGTAATAGCTGCAATGCGCCGGGGCTGCGTCGAACCGATCAGGCCTGCTTGGCCCCGGCCCGCTTCCAGGCACATTTTGGGAAGCTGGGTACTTTTCCCCGAGCCGGTCTCTCCGGTAATCACGAGCACCTGATGGGAGCCGATGGCTTGAAGGATCTCTTCCCGCTTGTCGGTGATGGGAAGTTCCGCCGGGTAGGAAATCAGGCGGGCAATATCGGCGGGTGACGGCACCAAGCCATCGAATTTTCGCAATCTACGACCAGTCATATAAAGATTCAGGCACCATCACGCTCATGGGGTCTCACATTGCACAGCGAGTATCAAGTTTTGCAGATCCCTGCCCTGCTGTCAATGTACTGAGCTTGATTCCCCCGCACCTGCAGCAGGGGCCGGAACCCCTCATCGCTTGGCGAATGACGCAGCAAGACCGCATCTCCCGAGGTGGGTTCGGATTGCAGGGGAACCATTATATACCGGACAAAAGTGATTGACTTGAACGTATGCCGCTGTTCAAACTCTCCTGGCTCGAGTCTTTAATGTTGGGACTCCGGACCATCCTGTTCGAGAGGCAAGAGTGTATGGCACCAACCCGATATCGCAGGACTGCCGCCGTCAAGGCCGTGCTCTTGCTCCTTTTCGGCATCACCGCCACCGTCGTGGTTCGGTACCCGCCGGTACGTGAGTATCTGAACCCGGATAGCCTTGCCGTCCTGCTCGAGGCTGCCGGGTTCTGGGCTCCGCTCGCCTATATCCTGTTCTTCACCGTCGGAGTCTGCCTCTTTGTGCCGGGTGTGGTACTGGTCAGCTTGGGTGCTGCCATTTTCGGAACGTTTTACGGGTTCCTGTATGGGTGGCTGGGGGCACTCTCGGGCTGTGCCGCGGCTTTCTACGTGGGAAGATATCTGGGCAGAGAGTTTGCGGCTTCCCTGGTTACGGGCAAGCTGAAGGAATACGACGACAGGCTTGAACAGAACGGCTTTGCCACCGTCCTCTACCTCCGCTTGGCCTGGATGCCGTTCAGCCCCATGAGCTACGGCATGGGCCTCACAAAAGTGCGTTTCCGGGATTTCTTTCTCGGAACGGCACTCGGCATCGTCGTGGCCGTATTCATCATCACCCATTTCGTAGGCACGGTGAAAGAAGTTTGGACTGTCGGCCGTTGGGAGCAACTTCTGTCCTGGAAGACGGGGGTGGCGCTCATCCTTGTTGCCTTTTCGCTCTGCCTCCCAAGGCTGATTGAGCGATACCGGGCAGCGAAAAAGATTCGGGCGACATGAAGGGTTTTCGTCTTCACTGCTCCACACAAACCCCTTGCACAGACCAAATATCAACTGAGACGATGGCCGGATTCCCAAGCTGGATTGGCGGACAGCTCGTCAAGGCGGTTGTTATCCTCGCCAAGGAGTCCCACCCTTAAAGAACAAATTACCTCTCTGAAGCCCTCCGCAACGATGAAGACAAGACGGTCCCCAACGCTCATATCTGCCCAAACCTCAAAAATCTTGCATTCTCTAGGGTATCCCAGCACGCTGGTGCTTGGCATCTTTTATACTCGTTTAGCTTAAGAAGTTATCATTTTTGCCTCACGGGGAGATCCCGGAAGAAGCCCTTGGCATAAGACTCTGCGTCCTCTGCGTCTCCGCGTGAAAATGAAGCTTTTGAACCTTCACGAGTATAAGATCATATCGTTACCAACAGTTCTCGAACAGTCGCATCACCATCGGCTGCCGGAAAGTATCAAAAAGCACTGTTCCATAACTCTCTGGCACCCCCATACCTTCACCCCTTTATTCAGCGGATCCTCCTGAGAAGGAGCCAGTCTTTAGCAGCAAGCCGAAAGGCATTAAAGCTGGTTCGCAATCCGTTGTTCCGAATATTACCAACCAGAACCATGGCTCGCAACAGGCCCATGAAAAAGGTTGCGGCTCCATCCACTAACCTCTCTGCGCCTCTCCATGCCGCTGTCCCAAGTCCTGTGTTGTGAATCGTCGCCATGGCAATTCGCTTACTACCTTCAAGGCCAAACCCGGGAGAGAGAAGCCGGTGTATCTGCTCTAACCACGTATTACAGGAGTTCTCCTCGTTGTAGTGGGTTCGGGCATATTGCTGGGCCTTATCTTGAATCAGGCTTCGCAGGCCGTCATCCAACACCAGTTGCTTGATGGCATCAAACCAAGCTCCAGGGCGATTTTTAACCAGCAAGCCCGTAATTCCGTCTTGAACGCATTCCGAGTAGACCGGGACGTCTGAGTAGACTCCGGCGATCCGGCACGCCGCATACTCTCGAAACTTGTTGTTGCTCTTGGACCGGTGAAAGTCATCATCGTGCAGAGGTGCCAAGCCAATGTCAAAACCCGAGCGGGCGAATTGACGAAAAAAGCGGTCGTAATCGCTTACATATTTCAGAAAGCTAACGGAAGGGTGTTTCGCGAACTTGGAGGAGTAATATCCCCAGAGAAAGAGTTCGACCTTTTGGGGAAATCTTTCGAGTACTTGCTCCATATCACCAAGAAAGATGTTCTCCAGCTCATCTTTTACACGGCTGGTGGCGTATACAATCCTAACCTTGCCAGGGTCCTTACGCGTCACAGGTCGAGAAGGAACAAGGTCCCAGCAGAGTGGCCCCGCCACCCGTTCGACGGCAGGGTTGATCGTCAAAAGTTTCTGTCTCATGGTTTCTGAGTAGACCCTTATCAGGCTGGCCGATGCCAGGTAGTCACGCAACTGATTGAGTCGCTCCGGCCTACGATGGTAGACCCCTCCGGGAACCGCTACGGGGATGGTGAAGAAATCATCATCCAGTTCATAGATTATGGGTTTCCTGAGTTCTTTAGCCCATTCCAGAGCGTGGTTGACCGCGGGTTCGGTATTTCGACAGAAAACAATCAGGTCCGCCCCAGCGACACGACGTCGCGACACAAGGCTCTCGAGGGTGAGAATAACTCGCAAACGCCTCTCGCGATGCAGTCTTTTCAGTGGTTTGGCGACCCCGATGGTGGTCGACGGCATGATGGCCGGCAACACAGCCAGGACTCGTGGTAAGGAGGTGGACAGGTGCCTGCTCATTGAAAGACGAATCCGCAGAAAGCCCGGGTTCGAGCTCTACCCAAGCCCAAGTAGGGGTATTTTTTCCATTCCAGCACGCGAACCGGTGTCTTCACGCCCTGAACAAACACTCGCAACCAGAACCGCCCGCTGTCAGAATCCTCAATAGGAAGGAAATCGAATCGAGTTGGCAAGCCATCGTCGGTTCGGCTAAGGGGCGTAGTTGTATGTACGACAATTTTGTCTGATGGTGACACAATTTCAACCCCCAACGCCCCTTCATTCATCGGGATATCCAAGAGCGGAGCAAGAAGAATCCCCGCAAGTTTGGGGCGATTGAGTTCCAAGGGATAATAGACAAAAGGGACAAATTGTAGATTGATGCTGGGTTGGAGACGATATCCCCTCAAGTCCTTCGTAAACAGATAACTATCATCTTTTAACTGTTGAAAATGCTCTGATGTTTGATTCCGTAAATCGGTCCGGTTTATAAAACGGCTGTACCACCCGCCAGCAACATAGTTTCTCTGACGATCCAATTCCGCACAAACCCGCTTGAAGCCGACCTGGTGCCGATAAAGCTGAGCCACGAGGTCGGCCGACGCAGCTTCACGCTGTTTCAAAACCTCTTGGGTGGCTCCCAGGACTGCGGCTTGTTCTTCAACCCGTTTCTCAAGGGATTGAATCTTCCTGTCACGCAATTCTGCCCGGTTCTCCACTTGGTTGAGTGCCGTCTCCCCTGTGGAGAGTCTCTTCTGGAGATCGTGAAGCTCCTGTTCACGGCGTTGGAGAAGATCCCTTAGCTCGGCAAGCTCCATCTTCTGGTGCTCAACCTGTTCCTGAAAACGCTCCTCAACTTCGCGAGTTGCGCGTTCACGATGCTGCAGAGCTTCCCTGAGTTCGGCAAGCTCCTTCTGCTCGCGTACAGCCTTTTCCTGAAACCGTTCCTGCACATCGCGAGTTGCCTCTTCACGATGTTGCAACGTATCATTGAGCTCGGCCAGTTTCATCTGAAGACGCTCAACTTGTTCCTGCAGCCTGCGGACAGCAATCGGGGGGGGATCGTAATACCTCACGTGTTCTGGTAGCTCTTTCATCTCTGACTCGCTCACTGGCTTCTTAAGGACAACGAGATGATACATAACCTGATCGCAAACGTTCATGTAGCGTTTCCTGGCTTCCCGCTGCTCTGCAGGGGAAAGGTGCCGATACTCGCGAAAGTAGAAGAACTCCATCCTCAAGCAGCGAAAGTCAACGTTTGGGGAGCTATGGTCGCTCCCGCTTAACCCCCATGAGGGGGCGTGGGGATGAACATACTCTGTTTCCTCGATGAATGTATGGGGAGAATGGGTCCAGAAACGAGGAGTGTGCTCATTGAAAACTTGACGATGATAAGGGTTAGCGGCATTCAGGGCCTGATGACCATATGGCGCAACAATGCACACCTGAGTTCCGTGCCGACCAATCCGGTAGAGTTCTTTCATGGTGGCCATGAGATCAATGACGTGTTCCAAAGAGTGGGAGCACAGAATAAGGTCAATCGAATTGTCTATAAAAGGAAGGTGATTGTTCAAGTCGGCAACAATGTCTACTCCATCGAGAGGAAAGCGATCCAGGCCGATGAACCCTCCTGGTTTGGCAGTGCCGCACCCCAAATCAAGTCGAACAGCAGACCGGCTGGTGCTTTTCAGCGGCCCATCATGGGGGATATCAAGTTCAGACGGCTTCAAGGGAGCCGCTTGAGGGTGTTCCCGATTAAGCCCCAACAAAGAGAAATCGATAGAAGGATAATGTCTTGTGAGTTTGACTATTTGATCTTTAAGGGGTTGCTCCAGTGCCATCCCTCTCCCCGGGCGTGCCACGTTCTTCCTGGTGGGTAGGGTCTTGGCCTTTTTAATCGCAGAAAGAACGGCATCGGTCGTGAACCTTTCGGAGAGGCCACAGAACCGAAGGATTTCTTCTAACATTTTCAATGGATCAGCAATCAAATCTTCATAGGTGACAAACAGACAATTCCTGTAACACATCCACGAAACGAAAAAACTAAAATACCAAGGAATAGCAAGGTCGACAATCGCTCGCAGGCGTCTTTCAACCGTCCAGGTGAGCATGTCTTGTGTTAAATATGCTACTGGTGTCACAGGGTTTTCAATTACCATATGGTCATTTAAAGATAGGACAATATCATATAAATTTCTTACTGGTACTATTGGTATTAATCTATAGTTCTTGATGTATAGTTCTGTTTGTTGCGAACACCGAACATGATGCTGGGCAACATATGATTTGTCGTCATATTTCTGTAAGTGAACTTCCGAGAGTTCCTGTTCCCGTCTCCCATAAGAAGGGACCAGATCTACTCGAATAAAGTCAGGAAGCTGGGAAATGATCGTGGATAAAAAAGTGGACCCTGATTTCGGCATACAAGCCAAAAGGATGTGGCATGTTTCCCCGGACGAGGAGTGTTTTTCGCCAATGTCAGGGGGGGAGGGAAGAACGCTGCTCATGATTCGTGCCATGACCTGCAGTAGAGGGAATTTCCCTGCAACTCGACCCCGATCCTTCGGAGCAAACGATAGAGTTTTCGCTCTGGGGGGTTGCTTTCATAGAGGCTGATCATGCCCTTGATCCTGAATAAATCAACCGGATCCCTCCTGGGGCTTGATGTGGTCACGAGTATTGCTGACTGCCGGGAATCGATAAATAATCCAATTATTCTCTTATTATTGCGGCGCAAAGAACTCCACGTATCTCAGCAAAGCATCCCTTATTGATCAAACCTTTAAACCTCACTTCTCTAATCCTGGATGGGGTTAGTCTTTCCTTTGAAATAATTATACATATGGAACGGTGCCGGCAAAAGACACTCCGTGAGGTTTCCATATGGATATACTCTGACAACTCTTCGCTCGCATCAAAACTTGAGGGCAGACGGCTTCAATACCATCGTTTGATTAAGAAGGAAGAGGGTCTTCTGCCAAAACGGTTCTACCCTCCAGCACAGCTTTCAAGAGCTGTAACCCATCCGGCAATGGAGTTGGGCTATCGAGCTAAGGCAATGGAGGCCCAACCGGTTCATTGTCTTGCTTGTGACTGAACGGCACTCGTAAAGGCTTACCGCAGTATCTGTTCCTGGATTCTCCAAGTCGAATCTTACCGACAAGCGACGATCGCGGCTGTTGAGAATGATAGGGAACTCGAAGCGAAACCAACCGTTTTCTATCGCCAGGCTCAAATCACCAGGTACTCGCCTGAGAAGCTCTTTCCCAGCTTGGTCCGCAAAAATTGACAGCACGAGGAATCCTTTGGCAGGTTGCCGGTGTAGGTCAAGGCGAACTTCCACCCAGTAGAGTCCGTCCTCCTTTGGATCGAGAAAGTAAAACCTGCTCTGGGACAACGGTCGGCAGACCTGCAAAGATCTGTCATCATCAACAGTATTAGATTCAACCACCTCCTCCTGTGTCCTTACAGGAGGAGCCCATGACGAAGTTGGCACAACTTGATGTTTCATCATCGCATGGTCGCCCAGCGCAAAAGCGCCACGCCGCCGGTTTGCCACCGATGGCTCCATGGCCTCTTGTATTGCAGTCTGCACCGTGCGCATCATGTTTGCTGCGCAGCCCTTTATCTGGTAACGCCGTTCAACCAACTCTCGGCCGGCTATGCCCATCGCACGAGCCCTGAGTGGCTGTGAACTCAGATAGAACATTGCTTGCGCGAGAGCCTGAGCATCATCGCGGGGGATAAGCATCCCAGTCTTTCCATCCTCGATTAGACATTCTGGACCACCACATCTTGTAGCCACCACCGGCCGCCCGTATGCCATCCCCTCTAGCGCTACACAACTGAATGATTCTTCTTGAGAGGCCACAATAACGGCGTAGGCTTTTGTGTACGCCTCTGTGAGGTTACTCGTATAACCACGGAATTCTACCCATTGGCCCACCTCATGTCGCCTCACCTCAGCCATTAGTGCGTCATGTGCTGACTTAGTTGCTTGCCCGTAGTGGATGAGACGTACATCTTTATGCGGCGTCGATTGTCGCATCAATGCAATCGCCTCGATTACCATCTTGATGTTCTTGTTCTCTTCTGCTCCACATAGCATGACGTAGTCATGGTGTGAAGAAACGATATCCAGCGGCTGCCACTCCTTCGGCAAAACGACACCATTCGGCATTACATGCACATTCGCACCGGAATCGCTACATTTTATGTGTTGTGCAACTATTGCAGTTGGTGCCACAATGAATGAAGACATTCCATACAGAGAGCGCTCATATGCACGGGCGATCGACATCTCCATCATGGGAAAGAGCCTCCGTGTATTCACCCCGTGAGACCACACAACTAAGGGGAGTCCCAACTCCGCAGCAGCCCTCGCTCCGGCGTAGAGCACCGTTGTGTTGCTTATGACGGCATCCGGATTCAGTCTTTCAAGCCAGTATCGAGCTCGGCGAACGGCCTCTTTCATCTCGAACGGCTGGTGTTGCGGATAAACAAACCAAGGTTGTGGACAAGAGATCGTCTGTAGCCCAGCTTCTCGCCATTTATCCCACATCGGACCCTCTCGCGAGGCAAGAAGGGTAATCTCAACTTCATCCCGGTTAAGACTGGCCAACAACCTTGCTAACGCTACCTCAGCCCCACCCACCTGAGACGAGTGAGCGAACACAGCAAGCCTCGTTTTGCTCCAAACGGAAGAACCAGGAACATCAAACAACTTGCTGCGGCTTCCTCCTTTGACCTCTTGTGCTAACTGGAAATTACCAGAGCGCTCTATATCTGTTTGATTGGCCCTATGTTCTTCCCCACTACTCCAGCTGCCATTTCCATCGTTGTCAGGTTGTATCTTGGTTGGTTCTAAATCAACCACTTCACTCTTATCTCTAACAGAGAGGGTTGGTCCGACTCGCGGCAAGAGCAGCAGTTGCTCCTTGAACACCAATGCGTGGAAGCGACGTCTTTTTGCGCCAGGAGAAGAGGACTCCTCAAGTGCCCGTCTGAGGAGTCTGGTAGCAGCAATTCGTATCAAGTCTAAACTGTACTTCGCCTCAACCCGCTGCCGTCCGCAGATACCCATGGCGCGAGCGGCAATAGGGTCATCTGCAAGTCGCATAATTGCCTCAGCCATTGCCTCTGGATCACATCGAGGGACAAGTATCCCCGTCTTTCCCTGCAGCACAAGGGATTCAGGTCCGCCACAGCGGGTCGAGATAACCGCTCGCCCATATGCCATGCCTTCTAGCACGACATTTGAAAACGACTCACGATGCGAGGCGACAATCACTGAGAAACAGCGGCCATAGACTTCTGCAATATTGTCAGTGGGTCCGCGGAAATCAACTCTTTGCTGTGTCTGGTGGAGCTTAACGTACTTCTTTAGATCTTTGGCCGCATCGCTGTCCACCTTGCCATAATGTGCCAGGATTACTGGGATTTCCGGGTGCTTTTGGCCCACTATACCAACTGCTTGGATTACCAGAGGGATGTTTTTGTTTGGCTCTGGACCGCAAAGCATAACAAACTCCCGCTTTGGGGATTTTGTATCGAGAGCACTCCAGTCCGAGGGAGGAATAATTCCATTGGGGATGACCTCAATCGGACTCCCAGGTCCGAGAGTCCTTACGTGGTGCGCGACGCATTGGGATGGCACCGCAACCACCGATGCCATCTGGTACAATGCCTGCTCGTATGCGCGAACCGAATACAAATCACAGCTTCCAAACAGCTTATTGGAGACAACTCCGCGACACCACACTACCAAAGGCAAGTCCAGCTCCGCCGCCGCGCACGCTCCAGCAAATAACACAGATGTGTTACTCAGAACTACGTCAGGCGCCAGACGCTGAAGCCAGGACTTCGCTCGCGAAATAGCTTCCTGCATTTTCCGTTGAGAAAGAGGGGCTTGCACAAGCCACGGTTGCTGACATGCTAGGACACGCATACCCCCTTGCATCCAGTTTTGCACGAGAGGCCCATCTGGTGTAGCCAATAGGACAATGACTTCCGCCCCGCTTTGGCTTAGAGAGAGCAGCAGCCTTGTCATCGATAGCTCACCGCCTGCGCGTTGGGCAGAGTGCATAAAGACTACAAGACGAAGTGGACTTGGCCGCTCTCTATCACGCTTGTCAGAGTACCCTTCAATGGAGAGTCTGCTCACTTGAACCTTCCTCGCGCAATACTGAGAGCCTTTTGGAGTGCTTCAAGAAGTTCGGGGATCAGTACCTCGACGGAGTATTGCGAGGCCACTGCCTTTTTTGCTGAATCGGCGATCTGAATGCGCAATAAGGGATCCTTCACCAGCGTGCAGATCGCCTCATACCACTTTTCTTCGTTATCCGATACAAGCAATCCCGTCTCACCATGTCTTATCAACGTATTGTAGGTCTCGACGTCAGAGTAAATTCCAGGACTGCCAACGGACGCAGCATCGAAATACTTCCGAGCACATTTTGACTTGTCGGTATCAGTCTCGCCCAATGGAGCGAGCATGATGTCTGGTCTTACTTGTCGAAGAACTTCTGCGTAGCGAAAGAAGTTGTATTCATATGGGACAAAAAGAACTCGATCCGCAGGTAAGGTCGCCAACTCTGGGGGTAGGACATGGCCCATGATAAAAACCTGAGCAGCCTTTTCCTCCAAGATAAAGCGGACCAAGCCTTGGAAAGCGCTCTTGTGGTCACGCAGGCCTCCACCAGCATAGCCAATGATCAATCGCCCATCCTGACACCTCTTTTTTCTTGTACCTTCAAAAACTTTAACATCTACAGGAGGTGAAATACGAAGCAAATTCCGACAGTAAGGAGACAAATCAGTCTCCATTCTCTTATTGTAGGTCACAGTGAGGTCAGCATTCTGACAGGCATAAATAAAATTCTCGTAATCAGGCTGGCCGGGACTGAAGAGCGAAGTGTATTCTGGTCGTTCTCTTGCCAGTGTTAACCAGTTGTCATCGAACATCGCGAGGGTAGGTATGCGGTTGTCCATACAATAATCCAAAGCGGCTCGAGCCTCATTCGAACGCGGTCTAACAAAGATCACAAGGTCACTTGCCATCAGGTCTGCGGCAAGCACATAGGAATCCAGAATGGGACGCCACGTGAGGTAGCCTTGTCCCAGCAGATTTTGAAACGGACTGTAAAAGCAGATCTGACTGTGGGGTGGTTCGTTAATCCCACCAACTACGGTCACTCGTAGAGGCCAAGCCCCAGCCTGAGGACGGACAAACGGGGCAGTTGTTTCTTGCTCTTCAGCTAGCCCACAAGCACTGCGCCAGCGGGATAATCGATGTGTGAGGCGGTTGACTTCCGCCGTTCCTAGATCGAACCGTAAATGGGCAATATCATCAGGTGGATACGCATTCTGCTCTTCAAGGTGCAGAGTACGTCGCATCTCATCGGACATGAACCGGGCGCCCAAGTCTGGGTCCGCATAGACTCGTTGCACAAAAGGGTAGTCTGACCAAGTCCATGTTACCTTTGGGGCCGGAAGAGGCATGCCTTGTGATTGGTGATATCGAGAAAAACGGCGTGTATAATCCCACCAAAACTCAGATTGAAGCAAAGCCCGGTGATCAAACCCACCAATTATCTCGCGTGCTCGCGTTGCCAGAAGACAGTTAGCCATCGGGATCCCGGCCACCATCTGAAGCCAGCCATGCGGCATAGGGTGGTGCGCAAACTGTGAGGGGTGAAGTTGCCCATTTATCCTTATAGGCCGCCAACTATCGAGCCTCATCTCAGGCTGGGCTAGATCGGACTCCGGCAAAGAACCATAGATCAGCAAACTATCCTTCGAATTGGCCAATAGCCCTGATAACCCGTCCAAAGTAGGCTGCACGCCAGCCCATGCGAACGCCAACCAAGGTGAGCGCGAGCGAAACATCCCGAAATTATAAAGGACGCTTGGCAAACTGAGCGCAGTTGGCGAAGTAATCAGCGACCGAGAAGGCATCAGCGGAAGATAGTAGTCCACAGGTGACCAATACGAAACCTCTAAGCCATCCATTAGGACAGTAACGTGCACCAAATCTTTGAGATTAAAGATACTGTCGAATGTCTTTTCTAATTCCACTTCAATCTGAGGAAAAGACCCACCGATCCACAAAAGCATATCGATGGGGCGAGGTGTAGCATCAGAGAAGAGTTCTTGGATAGTGACTCCCGCTAGCCATTGATCCCATTTAAGATTCATACCGTGGTCAAGATCTAGTCCATTAGCTCGCTGCACATTCATATTTCCGCCATTATCAGCATCACTCGCCATAATTGAGAAGTAAACGACCCCACCCAAAGGGTGGGGCTTTGAATTCACCCCCCATAGGGGGGCATTGGCCATGCCCCCAGAGGGGGCTGGCCTTAGTTGCGCCGCCTCTGGATGAATCAACTGCTCATGGTTAACTGTTCTTCGATGCGTTCCTGCTTTTCTTGGTACTTGACGTATTTGCGGACCATGTCCGCATCATTGCCTACAGTGTCCACACAGTATCCTTTTGCCCAGAAATGATTTCCCCAGTAAGGCTTTTTCCGAAACTCACGGAACTGTTTGAAGAGCTTCATTGATGTCTGCCCTTTTACTCTCCCCATCAGATCCGATATCGCCACTTTGGGCGGGATCATCACGATCAGATGAACGTGATCCCTCTGCACATTCAATTCGATCACCTCACAGCCCGCATATCCGCATATTGCCTGGATTCCTCCATGCACTGCCTCACGCACTGCCCCGACCAGCACCCGATAGCGATACTTTGCCACCCAGGTTATGTGATACTGGCAGTGCCAAATCGTATGTGATAATTTGCGAAACCTGCTCACTGCTATCTCCTTGTCCCAGAGGTTGCGGCAACAACTCGGGAACGGAGATAGCAGTCGGGTGGGCCTATGGCCAGACCCATTCGGGACCGGCATAGCCAGTCCACATTACCACGCGCATAGCGCGTGGGTTTCCACTTTCATCTAAAAATAATCATGTTTAAAAAACTACAACTTGTCTCCATTTTATGAGCCATTTTTAACAGCATTAATCATATGACTGTTGCTATTCATTAAGGTATTACACTGCCATAAGTTAACCAAGTGAAATAAGACGCCTCGTCCTCCTAGCCCGTGTTGTCCCACTCGTATGCTCAAGGTTCTCCTAAAACAGAGTCTCTATAGATATGTACTATTTCTGAAGTTGGGCCATCGGCAACCAGTTGGCCATGGTCTAGGAGAATCGATCGATCACAAAACCGCGGCAGAACCTCAAGGTTATGGGTGGCAAAGACCACAATACTGGCACGACCCATCAAATCATTCATACGCTTTCTAGCACTTTCAATGAAGGATGCATCTCCCGCGGCCATTACTTCATCAAGCAGCAGAATCTGAGGATCGACGGCGGTGGAGGTGGCAAAGGCCAGCCTGAGAAGCATGCCTGAAGAATAGCAGCGAACCGGAACATCCAAAAAATCACCAAGCCCGGAGAAGGCGGCAATATCCTGGATCTTCGCATTAATCTCCCGCCAGGACATTCCCAGAAGCAGAGCGCGGGTCCTTATGTTGTCCCAGCCGTTTCCTTCCATCTCAAACCCCGTGGCAAATTCAAAAAGCGGGCACACATGCCCCTCCAGGGTTACGGAACCGCGAGTGGGCGGATAGATCCCCGCCATCACTTTCAAAAGAGTGCTCTTCCCCGCACCATTGGCCCCGATCAGACCGATTCGATCCCCCGATGCTACCGCCAGGCTGACAGATTGAAGCGCTTTGATGGTTCGAACTGAATGACGTTTCGAAGCAAGGAGGACCGCCAAAGCCGACTTAACGGTTTGGTTGGTTTGGATGCCGACAGTGAATTCCAGGTCGATGTTTTGCAGCGTGATGTGAGCCATCTCGAGTTCGGGCTTCTACAAGGCGAAAACGATGCGCCGCTGATACCTGCCGATGGTGATCAGCGCGAGTCCTAGCAGCAGGGCGACAACAGCGCCCGACCATGCATAGCTTATGACCTCTGCTGGGTGTCCCGCAAGCAGCGGCTCCCGCACGACCTCCAAAAGGTGAAAAAACGGGTTCAAGACAACCACAAATTCGAATCCCCGCCCCTTCAAGAGATCTGCTGGAAACATTACCGGGGTAACGTAGAAAAGGACTTGCATCCCCAGCGATGCAAGGTGTGCGATATCACGAAAGCGGGCGTTAAGGTGAGCAAAGATCAGCACCAAAAGAAACGATGTCGCTAACAAGATGAATAGCCCGGGTATGACCCAGAGACAACCAAACGCAAAGGGCATTGAATAAAGGATTGCTACCAAAAAGAAGACGCTAAGACTTATAATGTTTACCAATGTTATGGTAAAATGAGATCTGAATACATAAACATAAAGAGGAAGACTGATCTGTTTAATATATCCTTCGGAATTTAAAAACGCGGTCCCGCCCTCTACAACAGAACTGGTTAGATATGCCCAAGTGACAAGACTTATCGTGAGATATGGAATAAAATAACCCATCTTTTGACCCAGAAGGTTCCCGTAGATGAATCCTATGGCAAGGATCATGACCGCCAGATGGATAAAGATCCAGGCGAAACCAATTGTCGAACGGCGAAATCGCCTGCGCACGTCTTGAAGTCCCAGCCGCAGCCAGATTCGCCATAAGCGCGCCGACTGCAACAGATCCAACAATGCCCTTTTCACTCTTGCCTTATCCTCCTCAAAGGAAGAACCGACTCATCCTGAGAACCGGGCCCCGCCGCTCGCTCAAGGAAAAGCCGCACTTGGTATAAACGGTATATGCTGCAAGGTTATTCTCATAGACATCGAGATAGAGCTCCTTGAGCCCCCATCTCTGGGAGCTTATACCCACCAGCAGTTCCGTTGCTTCTCGCGCAAGTCCGCAGCCTGCCGCTTCAGGATCGCCGATCATCAGACGACCGAATTGCGCCCGTTCCTTGGTCCATTCAATGTCGTAGATAGCTATTTGACCCACAGGACGCTGATAAGCGCTCATTTCGTCGATGATGAAGGTGAAATCGTCGTCGCGTTCCAGGTATCTTCTGTACCATGCTGAGTGCTGCTCGGGCATGATGAGCGAGGAATTCAGAAACCACTTCCGGATGTGCGCTTGATTGCGCCAGTGCAGAGTCAAAGGCAAGTCAGTCTCTTCCAGCAGACGCAATCTGACTCGCGTCCCTTCAATAGGTTTGACGAGGCGTTTACGCATAGCCGGGGGCCTGGATCAAATGCGAGCGACAATCGTTTTGAGAGTTTGCGCAACCCGTTCCACATCCCTATGAGTCAACCTCATATGGATCGGCAGGGAAACGAGGTGGTCACCTGCGTGGAGCGATTTGGGGCAGGTGCCGTGGGCATATTGGTACATCGGGTAAAGCGTGTTGTCACGATAGTGAACACCGGGGTAGATGCCACTGTCGTTGAGTGCGAGCATCACTTCATCTCGTTTTTCCACCATGATCTGATATAGATGGCGAGAGGACACACATCCCGGAGCCACGGGGATGGTCTGAATCCGCCGCTCGCCCTTCAACATCTGATCATACCAGTCAGCGATCTGGCGGCGATAAGCGTTGTCCTGATCGAGATATCTCAGAGAGACCAGGCCGAGCGCGGCCATTACCGAGTTCCCGTGATATTTGAATCCTTCGTGCTCCACCTCATAGTGCCACTTGTACGAACTGTCCGAGACAGTACGGGTATAGGTGTCCTTGTTGATGCCGAGCCAGGTCCATTTGCGGACCTCCGCATCCAATTGCGGATCTGCAAAACAGATCATTCCGGCATCACCAGTGGGCAGGTTCTTGACGGCCTGAAAGCTGAAAATTGATACGTCGGCGTGTCCGCCTACATGCCGTCCGTGGTATCGTGTGCCGGACATATGGGCTGCGTCAAGGATTAGCCTCAAACCTCGATCACGACATAGCTCAACGACTCTATTCAATTGGCCTATATTACCAGCCATGCCTACAAAGAGTATCGCTCTGGTCCGTGGGGTAATACGCTCTGCCACGGAAGCTGGATCAACACAGAGATACTCATCGATATCAGCAAAAACCGGCTGGAGGTGCTCGTAAAGGATCGCGTGGTTCGTAGAAACGAAGGTCAGCGGCGTACTGATTATCTCATCACCTTCCTGCCAGCCATCCCGCTCCTTCAGGATTCTGACCGCAAGATGCAGGCCGGCAGTGGCTGAATTCAAGAAATGAGCGCAGGGCAAGCCGGTATACTCCTTCCACGCATCCTCGAATTGGACCGTCTTGAAACCGACGCCCGTCCATCCTTTCTCCAGACATTCCCGGATCTCGGATAAGCATTCATCTACCCTGAAGGTTGGAACAAACAGAGAAATAGCTTTCGTCTTCACACTCACCTCGCAATGGAGCGGATCAGAAACTCATCTCACTTCCGAACACCCGCAGACGCACGAAAAGGCCCTAGGTTAACGGACAGCCAACAACTCGTAACTCGCAACCGTTTGCGGCACAGCTGTCAAATCATCAGGAAATCTCACGCCTCTACCAACCACCAATAACGTCAATACTGCAATGGAGCCTTGTTCCCTCCACCCAGGAAGCTGCTTACCACCTCCCTCTGGAAGGCGTCAAGCGTTCACTTCTTTTCGAGAAGGCTGGCATGAGGGCTGAGATTTAACCTTCTCCTCATTTTCTCTTCCTCCATAAGCCCTGATAGAGGGCCTCGGTAGAAGCTGCGACGTCTTTCCAGGCGAATTTTTTCTCCAATAACCACCGGCCACTTACCCCCATGCTTTCGGCCAACAGGGGATTACCAAGGAGCCTGATCAAAGCCGAGGCCAGGGTAGCGGGGTCACCGGGAGCGACGAGACAGCCGCTCTTGCCGTCTTCGACCTGTTCGGGGATCCCTCCCAGCGCACTTGCGACTACTGGTCGGCTACAGGCATAAGAAGTGAGCAGCACTCCGCTGGATGAAGCTTCCAGATAGGGGAGCACGACGACATCAGCGGCGGCAAAGTAGAGTGAGATGAAACGATCAGGGATGTAGCCATCATGCCAACGCACCTCTCCACTCAGCCCTTTGCGAGAAATGATCTTCTCATAGCGACGTCGAGCTTCCATCAATTCTCCCGCCACCAACAAGGTCATCTTTCCCAAAGCCTTCCTGATCAGGGGGAGACTTTCCAGAAGGATGTGCAAGCCCTTGTATGGCTTGATGTACCCGAAGAAAAGCGCAACTGGGGTATTGGGGTCAAGCCCGAGGGCTCGCCGGGCATGACCCCGGTCTGCAGGAGGACCCATGAAAGGCGCACCAGGTGCTATAATGTGCAGTTTTTCTTCGGCCATCGCCAGGTGCGCCAACTCACGCCGCGCATACTGACCGTGCACGATGACGGCATCGGCTTTGCGGCAAAGCTTGGATACACCTTGCGCAAGGACCCTGGGAAGAGAACCCGCAAGAGGCCTGGGGTCATGAACCGTGAACACGACAATCCATCCCGCCTTCTGCCATTTCCACCAGAAGAGTTGGTCAAGGAAAGGTAGAAGCGCCCATTGAACATGGATGATACCTGGTTTCCGAAGCTTCAAATGGTGATGAAAATCATCCAAGTCAAACGGGTAAGAGAGGGCCTTTGTTACTTTGCGCAGTGGAACTGGTATCCTCTTCGATAGCCCGCGACCGTTCATAGGCACATGGCGTAGATGAGCCCAAAAGGCCTTTTGCACCTGTAAGCTCGGCATAACCGGTATTTCGTCGAATTGATGGGGCGAGGTCACCCACGTCACATCCCAGCCACGTTCCAGTAGCGCCTGGGCCAGCTTGATATCGTGTATCGGGGTGAAATTTCCCGGATCTAGCAGCAGGACCGGTGGGTACATGATTCGATCTTTCGGCTGAAATTGAGTCCAAGGTACAGTGGATCGTGGAAAACATGTGTGTCCCTCAGGCACGATCAGAAAAAGGAGTCATTGCTATGCCTTCCAAGAACCCCTTCCATACCGCACAGACATTTTCCCATGCGCCTGCAAGAGCACGTCGCAACATCCTGCCGCTCACACTAATTATTGAAGGCCAGAGCCAGCACGGGCTGTGGCGCCGAAAAAACCTCATTGATGACCGAGTGAAATGGTAATCGTAGGAAGCGCTCTGAAAGCCTAAGGAGCCTGACTCCTGGTGAGCAACGACGGATCCCTCCGCCACTGCCAGCCTCCAACCTTTGGCTCGCAAGCGAAAACAGAGGTCGGTATCCTCCCAGTAGAGGAAATAACCTTCGTCAAAAAGCCCCACATCTTGGATGGCCTGGGCTCGTAAAAGCAGGCTGGCTCCGCAAAGATAGTGAAGGCTAGTCGGTCGGCCTATACGGACATGCCGGGGCAGACCCAGGAGAAAACTAATTCGACCGCCGCCCCACGCCAGGAGCTTTCGCCCTGGATCATCGTTCACCAGCAACGATCCTACCGCGCCAACCCTTGGATCGGCCTCAGCCTCAACCACCATGGCTGTGAGAGCCCGTGGTTCCACTTTAACGTCGTTATTCAGTAGCCACACATACTCCGCACCGCGACGGAGAGCCATACACACACCCTGATTGCTGCCGCCTGCAAATCCCAAATTGCATGCATTGTTGAGCAACTCAACTTGGGGAACAAGTTCCGTAAGTTCCCAAAATGCCAGATTATTGGAACTGTTATTGATCAGCAGCACCTGGCTGTTAGGGTAGTCCAACCGTTTGAGTGTGCCAAAGCACTGCTGGGTTGATTGCCAATCACCGTAGTGCAGCACTACGACATAGACCAGGGGAACTCTTGCGACTCGCCGAGCCCCCACACAGGGAGGCGCGTCCGTCAATTCCCCAACCTGGAATTTGTCTGCTCCTTTCATGAATTCCTATGCCTCTATGTCTTTCTACAATATGCGCCGGTGCTGGGCATGAGAACGCTAAGCGGCGCCAAGCGTTGTCACCCAAATACCATAGGCCCTGACATTCAGCAAAGGGAAACAGTCAGGGCGATATCATGTAATAGGACTCTAGGTTTTGATCGAGAGGTGCGAGGAGACTTTGGTAAAATGCATCCCAAGAAGCCAGGGAGGACGGCTTATCGAGCCTTCGCAGCGGTGCAAAGCGATTCGCCGAGTTGGCAGGCGTTCATTGGGCTGCTGAAAATAGTCTGCCCTGGTGTCTTGAAAATGCTCTCGGTGAGGATGACAGACGCATGATACCAGGACATGGGCAAGAGAACTCCATCATCCTTCGACGCCTGCCTGCGCACGATCCTCAGCGGAAAAGCAGCTTCAAAGCAGTTGAAAGCGAGCGGGCTGGGCATTGGCTGCACCAAGAGGCTCCACAAGCTATGATGATTTCATGCGATTACCACCATTGCTTTCCCCACTCCTGCAGCAGGGGCCGGAACCCTTCCTCGCTTGGAGAATGACGCGGCAAGACCGCATCTCCCGAGCCGGGTCCCGATTGCAGGGAAACCATGACATGGCGGACAAAAGTGATTGACTTGAACGTGCGCCGCTGTTCAAACTCTCCTGGCTCGAGTCTTTATCGTTGGGACTCCGGACCATCCTGTTCGAGAGGCGAAGGATTATGGCACCAACCCGATATCGCAGGACTGCTGCCGTCAAGGCCGTGATCCTGCTCCTTTTCGGCATTGCCGCCACCGTCGTGGTTCGGTACCCGCCGGTACGTGAGTATCTGAACCTGGATAGCCTTGCCACCCTGCTCGAGGCTGCCGGGTTCTGGGCTCCGCTCGCCTATATCCTGTTCTTCACCGTCGGAGTCTGCCTCTTTGTGCCGGGTGTGGTGCTGGTCAGTTTGGGCGCTGCCATTTTCGGCACGTTTTACGGGTTCCTGTATGGGTGGCTGGGGGCACTCTCGGGCTGTGCCGCGGCTTTCTACGTGGGAAGATATCTGGGCAGAGAGTTTGCGGCTTCCCTGGTTACGGGCAAGCTGAAAGAATACGACGACAGAATAGAACAGAACGGCTTTGCCACCGTCCTCTACCTCCGCCTGGCCTGGATGCCGTTCAGCCCCATGAGCTACGGCATGGGCCTCACAAAAGTGCGTTTCCGGGATTTCTTTCTCGGAACGGCACTCGGCATCGTCGTGGCCGTATTCATCATCACCCATTTCGTAGGCACGGTGAAAGAAGTTTGGACTGTCGGCCGTTGGGAGCAACTTCTGTCCTGGAAGACGGGGGTGGCGCTCATCCTTGTTGCCTTTTCGCTCTGCCTCCCAAGGCTGATTGAGCGATACCGGGCAGCGCAGAAGATTTGGGCGACATGAAGGGTTTTCGTCTTCACTGTCCTGAACCTGCGATCTATCGCCTGACTATTACAGCGCGGCGAAAGTTCGGCACCCTTACACATGTTGCGTTTCGCTCCTCTCAACGCAACCTGCCATCCTCGCGTTAGGGCCGATGCTCTCCGTAGGTTGCGTTGAATGAACATGAAACGCAACGGGAAGGGGAACAGCAAGACACCTGCCCAATCGGTTTGAGACTTATGATGCGCTGTACTAGACAGCTCATCCGGCGCCTCTTCACCGACTCTCCAGGAGCCAGTCCGACAGCGTGGGCGGCGTGCTGATGCCCGTGGCAAAGGAGCACCACTCGCATTGGGCCGTCAGTTCCACCCCTCCCTGGATGACGGATACGGGTCGATCGATCGAAACCACCACCACGATGACCTCGGGGTGCCTGGCCGTGAACCGCAGCGCAGAATTGAACCGGGCGCCCCGGGCTCGATCTTCTCCCGGCACTCCCTCGCCGTCCAGCAGGCAGGCGAAGGCGTGCAGGCACAGGTCAGCGCCGATATGCAGGGCACCGTCCACCTTGGCGAGGGACTGGGCCAACTCCAGGTGGTCCTGCTGGGTGAGGTTCAGGGAAGTACCGAGTTGCTGGCCGGGAATGGTCACTCGAGTGGCGCCGAGGTCGATCGCCAGGGAGCAGCCGTGTTGCCTTTCGCAGGAGGTTCCGACGATGGCGGACGCGATTTGGTAGAGCCCATGCCGGACGGAGGGGTCCACCTCGAGTTCGATCAGCGCTTCTTCCAGCTGTACCAGATTGGGACGCCGCGTGGAAGAGTGAAAGCTCCCGTCGAAGAAGCTGCACACCGGTTTTCCTGCCAGCGATAGAAAACCGTATCCACCCCGATAGTCGGCGGTGAGGTGGCAGCGGGGAAGTTCCCCGGCAGCAATCCCGATCACCTCGGAACTGTCGGAAATGAGGCAGCGGTTCGAATCTTCTACCGCCAGCATCAGTTTTCGCACGTGTTTGAAATTCTTCAGCCCTGGCCGTTCGGTCGCCGGAAAGGTCACCATGAAGGAAATCCCGTCAACGGCCTCCGGCTCGACGAAGACCAGGCGGCCACGAGGCGCGCAACCCTCCTCGAGGGTTTTGGAGATGCCGATCACCGCATCCAGGATGGGGTAGATCTCCAGCCGCACGTCCCAGCCGAAGAGCAGGTTCAATTCATCCCGGAGGTAGTCTCGTACCGCATGCGTCGCATACTCCCGCAGCACGTAACGGGAGATACCGACGTAAAAGGCGTCTTCGTTGGTGAAATCGTGGGCAAGCAGACCGACCGCGTGCTCCAGCCAACGTTCGGTGGGGACCGGGGAACAAAGATCGGGATGATGTTCCGTAAACCACATCTGATACGCTATGGAACGGGACCTGCCGCCGTGAGAGACAAGCCCGGCCAACTCCAGGTTCTTTTCCGGAATGATGAGTCCGCTCCCTTCAAGTTCATCGCAGACTGCATCGCACCTGCGCCAGCCATCGGAATCGAGATAGAGTTCCTTCAGTTTGGGTTCATGACCACGCAGCAGCTCTTGAGGATCGTAGATGCGTATTGGATCTTCAAGCTTCTCGGCGAACAGGAGAGCGGCCCGGGAAGGACCGGAAAAATGGCTCAGGCCAATGCGGAGCCCATCCAGAATGTGGTAGATGCAGAGGTTTTTGACCGCGGTGTTCATCATTGCCATCTGTCTGCTTGCTTCCTCGAATGCCTGCACGCAACGGGCGCTGCAGCTCCAAATCGTCGGCGGCGACCGCCTAACACGGGCAACCTCGGATTCATCTGCGCCCTGTCAGCGGGGGAGCAATAGCGGGACCAGCACCTTCCTTGCCCGCCCGTAGACGATTCTGGCCAGAAGGTAGGCAATGAGAAACACGACGAAGTAGTTGGCATCAAGACCCAACCAGGGAATGGGAATAACGATCTGCAGGAAGCGCTCCTGCATCCAGGCGAGACCGAAGAAGGCCGGCCAGAGGGAAGCAGCGGAGAGGCCGAAGCGATTGAAGAAGAGCTGCCCGTAGGAGTCGCTGGCCTCTTTGTTAACGGCCTTGTAGTTCTTTCGGTCACCAACTTCCATGGCGTCGGACGAGAGCCGGTTCAATTGCTCGGTGCGGCTTTCGAGACGCTCCAGGTGCTCGCGATTCACTCGATAGACCAGAGAAAGAGTGATCTGGCCAACGATGACCGTGAGAAGAGCAAGCAGAAAGGTGCCAATCAGGTAGTCCCACAGCGGGCTGCCGGCGAGCTGATAAAGGCTGATGAGAAAGGCATCCAGGCTCTCTAACACGAGTATTCACCAGTTTCGAACAGTATCGGGTGGATAACTTGGGGACGGTTCTTGCTGTGCTCAGACCAGGATTCAACCTGAGCACAGCTGGCTATTCGACTCAATACCGCAAGTAACATTATAACCTGCGTGTAGAGCACCATCATCCAAAAGCCCGGGGAACGCCTCAGGGCACCCAGGACACGCCGAAGAAGCCCCTACTGAAATAGCGAATGCCCACATAGAGTGCCAGTACCACGAAAAGCCGTTTCAGCCAGATGTCCGGGATGTACTTCTGAGTGCGAGGGCCGATCATGGAGCCCACGAACACACCCACGAGCTGGGTCCCGACCAAGCTCCAGTCCATGCCTGCTCCGGCCAGTTGAATATACGTGGTGATGCTCGTCACCATGCTGATGAACACAGCGAGGGCGGAGGTGCCCGCCACGATATACATGGGTAACCCTACAAAGGTGGTCAAATAGGGGACGTAAAGGAAGCCGCCGCCCACCCCGATGAAGGCGGAAATGGCGGCGATGACAAGGCCACCGACAAAGGCCCAGATGGGATTGAAACTGAACTCGGAACCGAAGAACGTGAAGGTTGAACGGGTAAGGCCCCATTCTTTGGCACACACCCCCATGGCACAGGTATCGCCCTTTTCCCTCACAGCCTGCTCAAAGGCCTGAGTAGCAGCTTTAACCGCTTTCTTGCTGGCTTGCCCCGCAGGAGTGGTTTCGTAGAACAGAAATCCTGCGACAACCAGAACGAAGAACCCAAACCAGCCTTGGTACTGACTGAAACTTACTTTGCCACCGCTCAGAGAAGCAGCCGTGAAAGCACCAACGATGGAGCCAGCCCCCAGAGCCAGCCCTAGCGGCCAGGACATGCGCCGGGATTTCAGGTAGTTGATGACACTCAAGATCGACGAGAGACCCACAAGCCATTGGTTCGACGTACGAATGCTGTCAGTGAGCGTCTTGTTCAGAGCTGGCACTGAATCTTTGAAGGTTCGCGCATAATCGCCCAGACCATAAACCGTCATGTGGCCCACACCGGCCATAATGCCCCCAAAGGCGCCGACCGTAGAGAAGATCCATCCTACCCATACAGCCCAAAGAATAGCCACGACATAATTGACTTGTGGTGCTCCTGGAATGCCAAATACCCCTCGCGGGGCTTCCGGGTCGATCTGGCCTTTGCCCTTTCCGACAGGCGCATTCTTGATGGCCTCGCCTATTTTCCCCGGCAAGCCCAGATCACTTCCCACTACTGCCGGTTTCTCTGCTGCGACCTGCGCCGGGGCGGGTTCGGTACCCTGTGCACCGGCCGGCAGGCTCAGCAGAAACGGGGATGCGGCCAGCACCAGCACTGCACCAATCAGCCATTTCCTGAATCCTCTTGTCATCTGCAACCTCCTCAGTTCGTTAGTTTTCAAGATGCTGCCAACTTCTCCTCTCACCCAAAATAAGCGAATACGAATCCTAAAGAGAGCATCGATCAGCCTGACCATTCAGCAAGCTTCGTGCCACCTCTCCCGCATCCTCATGCCTCCCCCGATCGTCCAGGTTCGAGGTGTGGAGGAGCCGACAGAACTCTCCGCCGGTCTCGCCCACCAAGTCCACCGCGCCTCGGGGGGCCATCTGCTGCTAAGCCATTTGCCACCTATCGCCACAGCAAGCTGGCCGGTCCATCGTCAATGCTTTCGTATCAATGCAAGAGAAATAATGCGGGTGCATTGAAATTCTTGCAGCGATAACGACCGTCCCACCATGTCGACTGGCACAGCGCGGCATAAGTTTTAAACCGCATAGGGCAGGTGTCTTGCTGTTCCCCTTGCCGTTGCGTTTCATGTTGATTCAACGCAACCTGCGGAGAGCATCGGTCCTAACGCTAGGATGGTAGATGGTAGTAGATGGTAGGTTGCGTTGAGAGGAGCGAAACGCAACATGTGTAAGGATGCCGAACTTTCGCCGCGCCATGCTGGCAGGCTAATGCGGGCCGCATCCGCCGCGCACCCGCACCCCCTTCCTTCTCTGGCTCTCTGCCTCCTCCTTTTCGCTACCTTACGGCAGCCCGATGCTTCGATGCGGCATCGACCCCGCTACCCTGGTACGAAATTTGCCACAAGTTTAGGGTTGGGGTATGTAGACGCAATCATTCCGAGCACGGAGACGAGTATATGGCGCTCATTCTAGTGGTCGACGATGAGCAGGATGCATGCAGCATGTTGCACCGCATCTTATCTGCCGTGGGACACCAGGTGGTGACCTTTACGGAAGCCGAGCATGCCCTTGCGTGGTTGCAGCTTCATTCCCCCAAACTCGCCATCTTGGACCTCAGGCTTCAAGATCTCAACGGTCTGGAACTCCTGAAACGTATTCGAAGCCTCACTCCGACCACTCGAGTGGTTGTGCTCACCGCCTATCCATCACCGGAGACATTCCTGGAAGCTTTGAATCAAGGCGTGGCGAAGTACTTGATCAAGCCTATCGAAATCGACTACCTGGAAGCAACCATCGAGGAGGTATTGGGGGGAGCTTCTTGAACACCATCCCGGTCCGGATGGAAAACGGAAATCCACTTGCAGCTTCACTGGAGGAGGATATGTCGCAGGAGGTCTACAGTCTTTGTTTCATGTGCTCGGTACGCTGCCCGATCAAGGTTCTTACCGAGCATGGGCAGGTTTCCTGGATCGAAGGAAGCCCGCATGTGCCAGGGATGGAAGGCAGCCTTTGCCCGCGGGGTGCAGCAGGAATTGCACTACTCAATGACACCGAACGATTGCAGACCCCTCTCATCCGCACCGGCGCGCGTGGAGTTGGCGAATGGCGAAAAGCCAGCTGGGATGAAGCCCTCGATTACGTCACCGACCGGTTGAGAACCATTATCGACAAGTATGGTGGGCATTCCGTGGTCTTCGGCGAGCGGACCAATCTGGGCACCCACGTGAGCAAGGCCTTCATGCGTGCCATTCAGTCCCCAAATCATTTCACTCACGACGCCCTGTGCAAGGGGTCGGTCAACACCGCCTGCCGGTCGCTGTTCGGCTACACGGACGCGCAAATGGGGATGGACTACAAGAACAGCAGGCACATTATCCTTTATGGCCGCAATATTTTCGAGGCAATCGAAGTCAAAGCGGTGAATTCCATCCTAGAGGCCATGGAGAATGGTGCAAAGCTCACCTATATCGACCCGCGAGTCACCATCACCGCCACCAAGGCAAACCGCTACTGGATGATTCGCCCGGGCACCGACCTTGCCCTGAACTATGCGCTGATCCATATCATCCTTAAAGAACGGCTGTACGACCTGGCATACGCGGATCGATGGCTGCATGGCCTGTCACAGCTCGATGAGTTCGTCCGTCCCTACACGCCGGAGTGGGCGGAACGGGAGACGGGTATTCCCGCTCAAGAGATGGTGACCCTGGCTCGGGAAGTCAGCAGCGAGAAGCCTTCGGTGATCTTTCATATGGGGTATCGAGGGGCACACCATACCAACGAGATCTACCTCCGCCGCTCGATTCTGATCCTTAACGCGCTGATGGGAAGCATCGAGGCCAAGGGCGGATTCTTCTTCAAGAAGGGGCCGGGAGAAGTCGGCAGAAAGGCGGCTCGCAAGCTCACTGAGCAGGATCTTCCCAAACCGGACCAACCACGGTTCGACAAAGTTGGAACACCAGAGTTTCCGCTCAGCGATCCCGACCACGGGGTACCGCAGATGCTGCCTTTCGCCATTTTGAACGAGGACCCCTATCCCATCAAGGCGCTCTTCTCCAACCGCTTCGATCCGCTCATGTCCATACCTGATTCCGAGTTCACCAAACGCGCTCTGGACAAGCTCGAGCTGATCGTAGCCATCGATCTCAATTTCAGCAACATTGCCTGGTACGCCGATGTGGTTCTGCCCGAATCGCTCTACCTCGAACGGACCGACTGTGTGCAGCAGGCCAACGGCCTGAAGCCGCAGATATTCCTGCGCAGTCAGGCGGTAGCGCCCCGCTATGACACGCTTCCGGCAGCCATCATCCTCAAGCTTCTGGCGGAGCGGTTAGGCATTGGAAAGTACTTTCCGTACGAAACCATGGAAGATCTGGTGCGCTGGCAGTTGGAGGGTACCGGTTTTGCCATCGAGGACTTCGCGGCCAAGGGGTTTGTATCGTATAGCGACCGGCAGATCTTCTGGGATCGTAAGCAAGGGCTTAAATTCAAGACGCCTTCAGGCAAAATCGAAATCGTCTCATCGTTACTCGAGAACGCGGGCTTTCCCTCACTGCCATCCTATGAACCGATCCCAATGCCTGAAGCCGGCCAGTTTCGTCTGACGGTGGGCCGCTGTGCGATCCATACCCACCTTTCGACCCAGAACAATCTCTACCTCAGCGAGCTTGTGCCGGAAAACCTGCTCTGGATCAACTCGGCTCAAGCGGCCAGGCTGGGTATCCACAACGGTATGCGGGTGGAAGTTCGTTCGGCCCAGGGGGCAGGCTTCATCCGCGCCTACGTGAGCGACCACATTCATCCCGAGACGGTCTTCATGCTGCACGGTTTTGGCCATGAAGCTCAGCTCGCCACCCGTTGCTTCGAGAAAGGATTGTCGGACAGCCTCCTGCAGGCCAACATCTCGGATAAAATCGGCGGCAGCCCGGCGCTCCATGATACCTTTGTAACCGTAAGAGCCGCCTAGCCCGGTTTGCGGCACAGCCAGGGAAGGGCGTGACGGTTTAGGAGAACGCTCAATGAGTCAATACTATTTGTTTCAGGACGCGAAGAAGTGCATCGGATGTCATTCGTGTGAGGTGGTTTGCAAGAGCAACAAAGGACTTCCGATGGGGCCGAGGCTGTGCCAGGTGGTGACGGTAGGGCCGAAGCTGGTGGGGGAGGTGCCCCGGGCGGCCTACACTTTCATGCCCTGCTACCATTGTGAAAACCCCTGGTGTGTCGCCGCCTGTCCTACCGGCGCGATGCAGAAGCGGGACAAGGATGGCATCGTCTTCGTAGAGCAGAGTCTCTGCGTGGGATGCAAGACCTGCATGTCGGCCTGTCCCTGGGGTGCACCCCAGTGGAATCCGGAAACGGGTAAGGTCATCAAGTGCGACTACTGCATGGACCGCCTTGACCAGGGACTGAAACCGGCGTGTGTCACCATCTGTACCACCCATTGCCTGCACTTCGGACGGCCCGACGAGGTTCCGCAGGTTCGGCGGGAGCGCTATGCCAAGGCCATGGCCACCCTGGAATAGAGCGACGGTAAGGCTTCCTCACCGGGTTTGACACGGCTTCGAAATACGCTCCCCGAGAGCGCACCGGGGGGGCCATCCCTCGGGTGGTCAACAAGGTTTTAGAGGCGATTGCTTATGACGGTCCCTGTCTGTGAAGTTGCCAGCGCTATCAACGACCTGGCTGATACGATCGCTAACGGCAGATTGCAGGTGCCTCGTTGCCGACAACGAGCGGAAGTTCTGCTGAGACTGCTGGAGGATGTTTCCTGGGGGCGCGGTGGCCCAGAACACTACCCGGCCATGCGCGGACTCGCCCAGGAAATCATCGATGCCAGCGCCGATGAGATCGGCCGGCAGACCGGTCAGAAGATGCTGCAGGTGCTCGATGACCACCGCGAAGTCTTTCTCAGCCATATCGAAACCGCCATCTGCCCCACAGGAGAGTGCGTCAGACTGGCTCCCGCTCCCTGTCAGACCGCCTGCCCGGCGGGGATCGATATCCCCAGTTACGTGACCCTGATCGGGATGGGGAGGGATGCAGAAGCCATCGAGTTGATTCGCAGGGACAATCCCTTCCCCTGGGTTTGCGGACTGGTCTGCACCAATCCCTGCGAGTTGATGTGCGTCCGGGGCCGCATTGACGAAGCGATTTCGATCAAATACCTGAAGGGCTTTGCGGCGGAACGGGCGATGTCGGAAAGAACCTATCGAAACCCGCCCAAAGCGCCCGCCAATGGCCGCAGGGTGTGCCTCATCGGGGCGGGTCCGGCGGGTTTGACGGCCGCCTATTTCCTTGCCTTGAAAGGCTATGGGGTGACCATTATCGAAGCCCTGCCGGTGGCCGGCGGGATGATGATGGTAGGTATTCCACGCTATCGGTTGCCACGGGAAGTGATCGACCGGGAAGTGGCCATGATCGCTGAGCTCGGGGTTGAGATCCGCCTCAACACCCGCCTGGGCCGGGATGTCACCATCGACCAGCTGCGGGAGCAGGGCTTTGAAGCGTTTCTCATCGCGCTCGGGGCTCACGGCAGTTTTAGACTCATGATTCCGGGGGAAAACGAGTTTCCCCAAGTGCTCAATGCGGTTGAATTCCTGCGCCGGGTAGCACTCGGCGACCGGCGTTCACCGGGCCGGCGGGTAGCCATCGTCGGCGGCGGGAATGTGGCCATCGATGCTGCCCGCACCTGCATCCGCCTCGGCTGTGAAGCGGTGACCATGGTCTACCGCAGGTCACGGGCGGAGATGCCCGCCCACGCGGAAGAAATCGAACAGGCCGAAGAAGAGGGTGTGACTTTCTCGTTTCTGACGATCCCCAAGGAAGTGCAGGGTGCCGACGGCAAGCTGACCGGCCTGGTCTGTCTGCGGGCTGAGCTGGGGGAACCCGATCAGCGGGGCAGGAGACGGCCGGTCCCGGTCGAAAACAGCGATCACCTGCTGGCAGTGGAGGCAGTGATTTCGGCCATTGGGCAGACGGTTGAAACCGAGGGTCTGCGTCCGCTGGATGAGCTCAAGTGGTCGCGACGAGAGACGATTGTGACCAACAATATCACCATGGAAACCTCGATTCCGGGGGTCTTTGCGGCCGGTGATGCGGTTTCGGGTCCGGCGACGGTGGTGGAAGCCATTGGCGGCGGCAAACGCGCCGCTGAAGCCATCGACCGGTACCTGCGAGGGATTCCCCAGCCGCAGATGCCGCCGGTGCCGGTCCGCCGCGCCCGCCTTGAATGCCTGGAGGTGCCTGCCGCCACCAAGATGATCTTGAAGCGACCGGCCATGCCGTTGCTCAATACCGATCGCCGTCGCATCACCTTCCAACAGGTGGAATTGGGTTATGCTGAGAATGCGGTGCGGGAAGAGGCCAGGAGATGCCTCCGCTGCGACATCTGCCGCCGCTGCGGCCGGTGCGTGGAAATCTGCCGCGACAGTATGCGGGTGAATGCTCTCCAGTTAGGATACCTGGATTTTGACCATCCCACGGAAACCGATTTCCGCGTGGTCGCGGAACGTTGTATCGCCTGTGGGGCCTGTGCGGCCAACTGCCCCAACGAGGCCATGGTCATGCGGGACCACGAAGGAGAGCGGCTGCTGTCCCTGTGCGGGACGACCTTAAACCGCCTCAAGCTCGAGTACTGTGACCAATGCGGGGCGGTTATCGGACCTGCCAAATACCACGATTTCATTGCTCGCCGTCTGAGCGCCGCCGGGTCGCCCATGGAGGGGCGGAGCCTGTGCGTGGCTTGCGCTCGAAAGCATAGCGCCGCTCGTCACGCCGAAATCCTGCCTCCTGGACACTAGTGATGAGCAATGAGTGGCGAACAACGAGTGACGAGTGAGGAAGGGAAGGATGGCCTTCCCGAGAGAGTGTCCAAAACCACTTTAAGGGGACTTTCTTCCGCACTCCGTTTCGATCGCAGAAGGGAGACCGTATGACCTTTCGTAGGGGCCAGAAGGTGGAGATCTACCGAAAGTCGGATGATGAGAGCTGGCAGGAGTATATGAACAAGTACATCGGGGTGCACGGCAGGGTCACCGATCCTGACGCGTCCAAGAACGACCCTGATGCCCTCATCGAAGTCAGCCTTGACGAAAAGGGAACCCATCGTTTTCCTCAGGACTGCCTGCGCCCGTTGGACGATTGACGTTGGTTTCAGCTACCGACAATACGTTCGAGCACAATCCGTCACCCCGCTTTGGTATGGCAGCTGCTGAGCCAGCAACTGTCGGAGAGCCTTGAGGAACAAGATCGCATGGTCGAGATCACTATTGACGGGCAGCGGTTTCAGGTTGAGGAAAACAAAAGGGTCATTCAGATCGCCAGAACACGAGGGATCAAGATCCCGGGTCTATGCTACTATCCGGCTTTGACCCCGGTCGGGTCGTGCAAGCTCTGTGTGGTGGAATGCGTGGTTCCCGGCAGAAAGCGCACCTCCTCACTCGCCTGTGCTTTGAAGGCAAGAGATGGCATGGAGGTCTGGACTGAGGGCGAACTAGTCACCGAGGCCCGCCGTAAAGCCTTTCTGGACTTGGTGCGAATGGCCCCCGAGGCCAAGGTCATTCGCGACTTGGCCGCTGAGTGCGGGATCGATCTCGGCCCTCCTCCCGACGAGTGCATCCGGTGTACCCTCTGTGTTCGCGTTTGCAGGGAGGTTGTTGGCGCCGCTGCGTTGCGGATGGTAAAGGTCAATGGTAAGAGACTCGTGGTCCCCATCCCCAATCGCTGTATCGGTTGCGGCACCTGTGTCAGCATCTGCCCGACGCATGTGATTCGTATGCAAGACCAGGGGGAAATCAGGACCGTTTCCATCCGAGATGAGGTGATCGGCCGACTACCCCTGGCGCGATGTGAATCCTGCGGCAAGCTATTTGCGACCAGAAAATTCCTCGATCACGTTGCAGCACGCACCACTTCGCACGTGGATGTGAAGCAGCATCATTCCTACTGTGCAATCTGCGCTAAGCTCGTCGGTGATCCGATAAAGTCTGCAGTAGTGATCAAGAGACTCTAATAAGTCTGCCTTCGCTAACGCAATGTTGACTTCCCATGGACAAGGCCGATAGTGGCTCCTTGCACCATCGGCACCATCGCTTTGAAATGCTCGATGGTTTCCATGAGAGAATCATTATCTGCTTGCTACCGGCACGACCCGGAAAGGAGAAGTGCTATCGCCTGAAACCTCGTTTCGCGTTCTGTCTTTTCGGCAGTTTGGCGGGTTGGATCTTCAATTTGAGCCCTTTGAACTCCTCGCCGTCCAGCTCTGCTCTAGCCCTCTCCGCCTCCAGTTGACTCGACATCTCAACAAACGCGAAACCTTTACCCTGAATTACTTTGGCCTCTTTTACCGTCCCATACTGGGAAAAAAGCTCCTCAAGGTCCTTGCCGGTTAAGGAAAAGACAAGGTTTCCCACATACAGCTTGGTTGCCTGCATCATTGTCTCCTTGTATCATTTTCGCCTTGCCGTCGTTCCCACTCAATAGGGCAAGGGCTGTGGACCTGCCTTGATGCCTGCAAGGTCCGGGTCTTCACCGTTGACAGCCGCATCCCGATTGGCTTTGCGCTGCTTGGCGTCGGTCCGTTTGGTTTCTTTTTCTTTTCGCCTTTCCTGTCTCGCTCGTTCCTTCTCCAGTTTCAAAAAACCAGCTCTCGACCTTTGAGCCATCGCTACCTCCTCTTATTCAGCTCGGCAGGAGTGGAAGCATCCCTGCCCTTGGTTTGCAGTCACTTGGAAGCGACAAAAAAACCGGAGAGCTGCTCCGGCTTCTAATTCATCATAACCTTACGGCAACGCCTATGATCGATCCACTGAACCCGACCCTCCACCAAGCTTCAGACCCTTTCTCTGGTTAGGGTGTTCCCCGCAGGCACATATTTAAGAACTGTTCAGCAAAAACAAGGGAATGGCTCTTGCGACAGCCGTGATTACCGAACCACCTGCCTATCATGGCAAGGACTATAGCCTCTCAGCGAGAAAAGGCAAGAGCCGTCATTCCTGGGCATATCAAGACAGAGGAATTACTTCTTGTGACACCAGTAAGCCAAATGCCGCCCGAAGATGTGACCCGCTACTGGCGATTTGGTCCTGGTATCCTGGAATCACCGCAGCCGCGTCCGCATCCATCGCACAACCATTCTCAAACCAGTCGGATCTGCATTGATGCTATCACGAAAAAGGTTCAGCTTCTTCTCTGGACGCACCATCCTGCTGTAGGATATTTTACGGTGTCCTGTTGGCCTTGTCCTGATCGCTGACGGAAAGAACCTTCTTAGACAAGGAGATGGAGGAATATGACCCAGTTGCTGGAGGCTGCCAAAAAGGCCGCTCAAGACGAAGGAGTGGCAGCGAAGCTTTTGAAGACGGCGAAGACCATCGCCGTGGTTGGGATTTCCGCCAAGGAAGAGCGGGACAGTCACCGGGTGGCCAAGTACCTGAAGGAGCACGGTTACCGCATCATTCCGGTCAACCCGGGCCTTGCCGAAGTGCTGGGAGAGCCCTGCTATCCCAACCTGCGAGCCGTGCCCGAACACATTGATGTAGTGGACATTTTCCGGAGTATTGACGCAATCCCCGGAATTGTGGATGATGCCATTACCGTAGGAGCCGATGCCGTGTGGATGCAACTTGGCCTGGTCCATGAGGAGGCTGCGGCGAAGGCTCGCAAGGCCGGGCTTACGGTGGTCATGAACCGCTGCACAAAAATCGAGCACGGAAAACTTGGCAATTGAAGCAGAGGCGGATGCGTTGCTGGCGGATTCCGACAAGCTGAGCGCGAAGGCTTTCTTTGATCTCACTTCGTTCGCTCATTCCGGGTTGTTTGACAACTGTCAGTACGTCTGGGAAGGGCTCGCGAAGCTCCAGGACTACCTCAGAGGCCGCGCGGCGGGCAATCTGAGGGCGCTTGGCCGGTTCCGCAGACCTCTGGCCAGGACGATGGTGCTCTGGCAGGGAGAGATCTGGTCCCGGGGATGCGAGATTCTCGGCGGTGAGGTCAGCACCGGCAACTTTCGGGTGCGGATCGAGGGCAAAGAGGTCACGGACGCCAGTGTCCTGTATGCCGGGAGCGTTCTGTGGGATGAGCACATCGTCATCGCTCCCGGTTGCGTGGTCGAGCCGGGAGCGCTCATCCAGGGGCCAACGATCATTGGTGCCAACACCGAGATCCGCCATGGAGCCTATGTGAGGGGCGGCTGCCTGCTGGGCAGCCGGTGCGTGGTGGGACACACTACCGAAATCAAGGGAAGCATCATGCTCAACGATGCCAAAGCGGGGCACTTTGCCTATATCGGCGACAGCATTCTCGGTCATGCCGTCAACCTCGGCGCTGGCACCAAGCTCGCCAACCTCAAGCTGAAGGGCGGCACCGTCTGCGTACCGACCGGGTCAGGCCGGGTTGACACCGGGCTGGGCAAGTTTGGGGCGGTGCTCGGAGATGGCGTTCAGATCGGCTGCAACGCGGTGACCAATCCGGGCACACTCCTGGGAAAGGGCTGTCTGGTGCTGCCGTTGACCTGTGTATCGGCCGGCTACCATGAACTCCAAAGCCTGGCGTGCTGAGACGCTGCCGTGCAACCGCGCCCGCTGCCGGACCTTTGTCGCCATCACCCGCACCTACCGGCGGCTGCATGAGGAAACGGGGATCCTGAAAACCGGTCTATATCGGCTTACCGCGCAGGGAGCCTGGGCTTCTTCGCGAGCCCCCCATGTCTTCTTTTTCTTCAGGAAGCTCCGGCTCCACCGTTACCGCTGCTTCCTTGATCTCGGCAGTGGGGACGGGATGGTGGTCTGCATTGCGGGGCTCTTCACGCGGGCGCTGGGTATTGAAATCGATCCGGAACTGTGCGGACTGGCCCAACGGGCGGCGCGGGATAGCGGCGTAGCGGCGCGGGTGGGCTTCGTCTGTGGCGATTATCGACAGCTGCCCATCCACCGAGCGGACTGTCTTTACTGCTATCCCGACAAGCCTCTGCCGGCCATTGCAGATCGGCTCAGAACCTGGCGCGGCGACCTGCTCGTTTATGGCCCTCATTTTTCGCCACCAGGGTTTGCGGCCATCACCAAACTGGCCTGCGGCAGGGAGCGAATGGTCCTTTATCGTAGTGCGGACGAAGGATAGAAGAGGAGACAAGATTTTGTGTGAAGCCAACGCGTATCTTTTAAAAGACGGTGAGGAGGTCCTGCTCTTGGAAGCCGTGGACATCCTCGAGAACGAAGGCGAACAGATCCGGATAGCCAATATCTTCGGTGAGCAGAAGGTCATTCGGGGCCGGATTCGAAGCATGTCGCTGGTGAACCATCGAATTCTGTTGGAAGAGTAACGATTCATCAGGAAAGTGAGGGTTTGGCAGGTTAGCAGCCGGAGTGGCTGCGAGACTCACGATTCCATGAAGCCTGCCAGTTCGGGACTGATGAGGATTGCTTCCCGGATGGCAGCCGCCTCGGTTGCGGTAAGGCGGTTCAGCATATTGTCCCAGCGGGCCCTGACCGAGCCGGGCTCGGCGCTGGAATTCGCGAAAAGCGAGCGCAAATCCATTGATGGATCTTGCAAGAGTGCCTGCATTCGCTCGATTTCCCCCGTCAGGCCCTCCGAAAAAGCCTCAACGGCAGCTTTCAGGTCAGCCCGCGTCACCCCTCGCCGACGGGCCTTAGCCAGATGGGCCGCCAGGTGCTTGAGGCATTGCGACAGAAGCACCCTCACGGGGGTCGTCGAATCAGTGAAAGACCCTGTTGTCTCCGAGATGACCAGCCTTTCTGGAAGCTTGTCCTGATCCAACTGAATCACCTCATCCCCATCGTCAAAGAAGAGCTCCTGCGTACGGTGGCTGGCTCTCCCCAGAACCATGCTGGCAGCTGCAGCAACCCCAAGCAGACGTGCCAGACGAACGATGAAGCCATTCTTGCCGTAATAGGACAGCGGAATCTTATCGGTGACCATTCCTTCCACGTAACGACGGTCGAAGAAGAAGATCGGGATTGTCCCCACCCCCTCCAGCTCCTCCTCGAATTGGATGGCAGTATAGGAAAGCATGGGAATCTTCAGCGCTGCCGCGGCCTGCAGGCGGTCGAGAATATAGTCGCGATAGCTGACGGTATCGCGAATCGCCTGGCTCAGGGGAAACCCTTGCTTGAGACGGTGGCGCACGTCCCACTTGATCATGCGCAGCAGCCGGATTTCTTCTCTACCCTCAGGGAGCCCCAGCACTACCAGATAGACTTCCCGCTCTTCTTCGGTCCGGTCTCGATTGGTGAGCGGCGATTCCACCCGGCCGACGTTGATGGAGACGATCCCCGGCCACGTTGTGACAAAGTAGTTGATGAGGCTGCGGATCTTCGATTCCACCGTGGACTCGAATAACACCTCACCGTCTTTCAATCGTGCTCCCGGCAGCCATCTCATATTCAAGTGGAACTCGGGACTCAGCCGCAGCATCCATTCCTCGAGGGTCTTTTCGTTGAGGTCGTATAAACGGCAGTACATGGTCGTTTGCCAGGCCGTGTGTCTTTCGCCGTCGATGGTCAGTTCATCACCGGCGGCAACCGCATAGGACAGGGCAAAGAAGTCGAACAGCACCTCGGCACGCGCCAGGTCTTGGGGCGAATCAGCATTCTGCAGGACCGCAATGATATCACCCAGGGGTCTGGTGGTCAGCTTGGTGTCAGCGGGAAGGAAAAAACTCAGCTCCGGGACCCCCTGATCATTGACCAGCTGGCTCAAGTGATGGATTTCCTTCAACCGGCACAACGCCTTTTGGGGAGCTTTCCGCAGCAGCGGCCGGATCCGCTGGAATTCTTCGTAGGTTAGGAACCGTTCGCCGCTTTGTGCGTTCTGATAGTAGATCGCGTTGGTATTCACATGTACCCGGCAGGCACGGATGTAGTAGTAGATCTCCTGGCTCGACCGGGGAGCCGGTGAGATCCGCCAGCTTTCTCCCCGGCGCCGCAGTTGTTCGCGGACCGCGGCATTGTGGATCCCGGTAAACTGGATCCTCGGCTTTGGCAGGAGCCGCTGAAGAAGCTCGTCCGCAGCGAAGACTCGGGCCATATCGTCGGGAAATGAGCGGATCAGCACGGTGGACTCCCTCACCATCAGGGGGATCACACTCTCGTAGAGCTCGCGTTCCTCTGCCGCCGTCAGGTCTCGCTGTTCATCCAATCGGCATCTGGCACGCAGGAATGCCTCGGCGATGCAGATCAGTTCCGCGTGAATGCCCCGGCCGGTCACCAACAGGAGCAAGCCGGGAAAGACGACGGCGATAGGTCCCAGCGCCTGACCGCTCTCGTCCCGAGCAAAGAAATCCGGCCCCAGAACCTCGATACCGTTAATCCGGCGTGATGGTGGCAGGTCTGTGCAAAACATCCCGATGAAGCATTCCTTGAGGAGTTCAAAGCAACGGTATTATTCTCACATATTTGCTGGTGTTTTCAACTTCCATCAGGCCGTTCGGCAACATACCAGTTGATTTGCCGGCAAATCCCCCGGATGAGTTTTACCTCGCGCGCGCGCAGACCGATCCGGCTGAAAAACCGGCGAACGCTCATCATCCAGTATTCCGGGTTTTCGGGGTTAATGAAGTTGATCCTGGCAAGAGTTGCCGTAAGCTGATCGTACATCGCCTCGAGTTCGGCCCGGTTTGCCAGACGCGGTACATAACCTTTAGGTTCAGCGCTGCCGGCCAGCAAAATTTCGTAGGCCAGAATCATCACCGCCTGGGCCAGGTTGATAGAAGTAAAACCAGCCGTCGGAATGGTGACCAGAGTATCGCAGTAGCGCAGTTCATGGTTGGCCAGGCCACGATCCTCCGGTCCAAAGAGGAGCGCCACTTGATTGTTCTGACTGATGCTCACCAGGGCCTCAGCCACACGTCTGGGAGCCTGGGTGGTCTGGCGGTGCGACCCGGTTCGAGCGGTAGTGCCGACAACGTATTGAAACGATCCCAGGGCGCTCTGGAGGTTATCGAAAACCTCCATTTCCGTAACCACCTCTTCAGCATGGTGGGTTGCCATCTTGAGAATCTTGGTGAGATCACAATTGACGGGAGCCACCACCAGCAGGCGGCTGATGCCCATATTCTTGGCCGACCGCGCTGCCGCCCCGATGTTCTCGGGGTAATGAGGTCGATGCAGAACCACTGCCAGGTTGTTGCGATTCACCTTCATCGAGTCTCTTCTTATGGGCTTGAGCAGCAGCTCATGTCTCCTGAAAATATTCCAAACCGCGAACGGCACCAGCGGCGGCGTCCAACGCATGACGGTAACGCCCAGCTGGAACCGCAAAGCCTGCAATCGTCCCGACAGAACAAAGGTTGCAGCAGGTGGGTCACCTTCCCGAAGCGGGCCTATTATAGAAGTTGTGCGAACCAAATCAAGTCTGCCCGCGGCCATGCTCATTGACACCGCCTACCGGCGATGATTTAATATCTCCCAACGGATGCAGGCACCATTTCGTAGATGAGAGCAGAGGCGCCCTTCGGATACGGCATCCCCTTCCGGGGGTGTCGGAGGTCAGGAACGCGCCCGGCGCCTCAGGGACCAACCCCGGATTGAGTTGAGGGCCTGTCATGAATGAGGAGAGAATCCGTGAATCGGCAATCGCCGGCAGCTGGTATCCGGGTCATCCGGAAACCCTGAAGAGTCAGATCGCCCAATACCTCGATCAAATACCGCCAGCCGCTCTGGGAGGCACCCTCGTCGGTCTCATAGTGCCCCATGCCGGCTACGTATATTCTGGCGGGGTTGCCGCTCATGCCTACCAGCTCCTTCGTGAACAGCCTTTTGAACGCGTGTTGATCCTGGCTCCCAGCCACCGGGCCCGTTTTTCGGGAGCCAGCATCTACCGGTCGGGGGGTTATCGCACGCCCCTCGGAATTGTGCCTCTCGATCAGGAACTCATTGCCTCACTCTGTGAGGATACCGCCCTTTTCCATTACGTCGCAAAGGCAGAAACGGGTGAGCATTCCCTCGAGATCCAATTGCCCTTCCTCCAGGTGGTTCTTCGATCCTTTCGACTGACTCCCGTGCTGATGGGAGATCAGTCCCCGGAAGCCTGCCGCAAGCTTGCGCGCGCCATCGTTGGCGCATGCAGCGGCCGCCGCGTGCTCTTGATCGCCAGCAGCGATCTGTCCCATTTCCACCCCTACCAGGAAGCCAAACACCTCGATCAGGCTGCCATCGACCGGATTGCCGCCTTCGATCCGGACGGACTGAGGGAAGCGCTGGCCATAGGGGCCTGCGAAGCCTGCGGCGGCGGCCCCATGATCACCCTCATGCTCGCCGCGCAGGAACTGGGAGCAACCAAAGTAAAGATCCTGCACTACGCTAATTCTGGAGATATTACCGGCGACACCCAGGGAGTCGTCGGCTACCTGGCAGCCGCGCTCTACGATAACCCCGGCAAGGGCGGTCACAAGAGCCCCTCCGGACGGCAGGCCGCGGGGATCGACCTCGGGCTCTCGCCCGAAGAGAAACAGACCTTGCGCGAGCTCGCGCTGCAAGCCATCCGCAGCAAATGCCTCAAGCTGCCCATGCCCGATATTCCGCTTCCCTCCTCAAAGCTGAAAGAGCCTCGCGGAGCTTTTGTGTCGTTGCACCGTCGAGGCGATCTTCGAGGCTGCATCGGGATGATCGAGGCTTTCGGCCCGCTCTATAAAACGGTCAAGGAGATGGCAGTGCAGGCAGCCTTTGCGGACCCTCGCTTCTCTCCCCTAAACCCCGATGAGCTCGCTGAACTGGACCTCGAGATATCCGTTCTGACTCCCCTCGAAAGGATCGACGACCCATCTCAGATCGAAATCGGCAAGCATGGCCTGCTGATTCGCAAGAAATCCCATTCCGGTCTGCTCCTGCCCCAAGTAGCGACCGAACACGGCTGGGACCCCTACCAGTTTCTCGAGTGGACGTGCCGCAAGGCATCATTACCTCCCGAGGCCTGGCGGGATTCCGAAACCGAGATCTTTGTTTTCTCGGCGGATATCTTTTAGAGGAGCTCGGGTGGCCGACATCCTGGACATGCAGCAACAACGGCGACGCCTTGCCGCAAGTCGCGGATTTGCCACCTGGTCCAGGCGCTTCTCAACCTCCTTTGATGACTGGACGACCCTGGCAGACCTTGACGACAACCTGCTCCGGGTGCTGATCCAGGGAAACCACGCCTCGTCGCTGCTCCTGCATCAGCTCATTATGGGGGTGTTGAAACTCGGGAAAAGAACCTGCTTCGATGACCTGGAAAGCCCTGTCAAACTGGTGGTTATGGATATCGGGCTGTTTTTGCTGGACCAACTGCGCTTCGAGGTGATGCGACGGCTCGGCTGGGTTGAACCCACGCCGTTTGCCTCCATCCCCGCGGTGGATCTTATCGATAATTTTACAGCACGGTATGCCCCCATGAGAACCCAGACCCCTCAGCTGCTTAGACAGCATCCGCGATACCGCGAGTATCAGGAGGTATTCGAGCCCGACCGAGCGGTGTTCGTAAGGAGGCTCATTCCGGAAGCTATCGAACAATTCGAGGAAGAACCGGAAGGAGCCTGAGGCAAAAGCGAGCCGCAGAATATAAAACCGCAGAATTCCCAACGTTGAAGTGCTTCAAGACCAAACCGTAGAACATCAATCAAGGGATATCAAATGATCAACCGAGGAAAAGTGAAATTGTCCAATGTTCCATGCCCAAGGATGTTCCGCTCACGGGAAGCATCTCCTCTTTGATCCTTCTGCTATTGGGTACTCTGCAGTTCGCTTTTCCACGGTTGTTCGCGATCTGTGCGGAGGCATGCGATGCCCAAAGAATGCCTGCACCTGCTGGTCGCAGGTCTGATCCTGCCGCACCTGACGGCCCGGTGCGACATCCCTCCGGCGACAAATAGTCAGCTCTGGGCCTATCTTCTGGGCAGCATTTCGCCGGATGCTCTCTTTTATGACTTTCCGTCCTTTCGCTATGCTCCCGCCGCGGTCGCTCTCCACCGTCTGGAAGGCCCGGCCGGTCTGGAATTCCTGCATTCCTTCGCGACTGAATTTGGGCCCGGACTGACCCCGGAGATTCGCTTGTGGCTCCTCGGGGTTGGGTCGCACCTGCTGCTTGACGGCTTTTGGCATCCGTTTATCGAGAAGGTGGGCAACCTTGCCTCCGGCCTTAGTGTTCATGGCCGGCACCGGTTGTCTAACAGGCAGGCTCACCATTGGCTGGAAAGCAACCTGGAGGGATATTGGCTGAATCGGGCCGGGCCGATGGCTGGCTACCGGCAACTGCTCAAGGACTTTGCTAAGCCGGGCGAGATCCGCGATGCGTGTCTCCATTGTGTTCAGCAGCTCCTGCAACCGCTGAACGTGGGTGATGTCCCCGATGTCAAGCGGATTGGCCGCTGTTTTTCGTGGCAGTCCCGCCTGCTCGGTGGGTTCTCCCGGCCGTTCTGGGCAAGGAGGCGCGAACTGCTACTGCGATTCCGAGCCACCCGCTTGTGTGGAACGCTGATTGTTCCCCTGGAAACTCGTCCGGAGTCTCTTGCCGCACACCTGGCCCAAGCTGGCATCCATTGCCGGGATTCGCTGGAAGAGCTGTTCTCAGAGCAACTGATGGGGCGTTCGCTCAGGTTCGTGACGACCCATCTGTTTTCGCTTGCAGGACGGCTCTGACAATCCCGACTGCATCAATTCCTTCCAGCCGATAAAGGTCGGCGGGGAGCCCGGACAGACCATAGCGCTTGACTCCGAGGCGCACCAGCCGGCATGGCCGGCCGTGGTCCGCCAGTACCGCAGCGACTCTGGCCCCCAGACCGGTATCCACATGATGGTCTTCTACCGTTACGAGCAGCCCCGTTTCGGCAGCGTGGAGGATGGCTGCCTGATCGAGCGGGCGAAGTGACGCAAAATTCAGGAGTGCCAGTTTCAGCTGGTGTTGCTGCGCTAGGTCTTCCCGGGCCTGAAGCGCATGAGGAAGAGCCATGCCGTAGCTCAGAATGGCTCCGTCATGCCCCTGCCTCACCCAGTCCGCCCGACCGGGTACGAAGCGGTAGTCCCCGCCGAACCGTGGCGCGCCGCTCTCGTCGCAGATCACCTTCAACTTCGATCGCCCCATGCCCACGAAGAAATTTCCCGAATGAGCAGCCACATAGCGGATGACGCGATCGGTCTGATTGGGATCCGCCGGCATGAACAGGGAGAAATCATAGAGGTTCTGGAGCAGCCCGAGATAATCCAGACATTGATGGGTCTGCCCGTCTTCCCCCACATCCAGGCCCACATGCGTACACACCAGCTTCAACTGGGTCTGATTGATATCGTTCAGACGCTGCTGGTTATAGGTCTCGCCCACGCCAAAGACCCCAAAGGTACTGAAAAAGACGACAAACCCCTCCCTGCTGGCGGCGCCTGCCAAGGTCGCCGCATGGTGTTCCTGGATGCCTGACTCGAAAAATGCCTCCTTCGAGCGCTTGTGAAAGCCATCCATCTTCACCGAACCTTCCAGGTCGCAACTGAAGCAAAGCACTCCGGGCACTTCACCGTCGTTGTTTCGCGCGGCCAGATCTTCCAGCACCGCCCCATAGGCTGAACGATTGTCGGTGAGGAGCTCAACCCCGTAGGTACGGGGTTCCCCCACTTCGATCACGGGAACCGGGCGCGCGGCACAGAAGCCCTCGTCAAAGGCAAGGAAGGTGTTGCGCCGTTCCCGATAGAGGGGGATTGGATTATCCAGCCCCAATTCCTCCAGTGCCTTGGCGGCATCCGCCTCGGGCAGGGCGGAACCGTGATATTTGGCCTTGTGTTCCATAAACGAAACCCCTTTGCCCATCACGGTTTCGGCCACAACGACCGTTGGATTCGACGGGTCGTCAACCTCCCTCAGGAGAATCCGCCGCAGAGCCTGGAAGAGCTGTCCAAAGTCATGCCCGTCCTTGACGGTGATCACATTCCACTGGGCTGCCACGTAGTCGGCCTCAATCGCCTGAGGCATCACCACGCTGGTATCACCACCGATCTGCAGGTGATTGCGATCGATCACGACAAAGAGGTTATTCAGCCCATACTTAACCGCGAAGCGGCGGGCTTCGGCAATCTGTCCCTTTTGCTGCTCGCCATCACCCATGAGTACTACCGTGCGGCCCTCGCTTTTCCTGAGTCGCTGCGCGAGGGCCATCCCGGTGCCGGCGGAAAGGCCTTGACCAAGGTTTCCCGTGTTCCACTCGACGCCCGGCACACAAGTTTCCACATGACCCGCAAACGCTGATCCAGCCCGCCGAAACCCGAGAAAGAGGTCTTCCTCTCTGACGTAGCCGAATTCACAGAGCACGCTGTAAACGCCCGGGCTGATATGGCCCATGCTCACCAGCAGCCGATCCCGCTCCGCCCAGCAGGGATTGCCGGGGTCATGGCGGATGGTGGCGTAGAGCATCAGGAGCGCATGCAGGGAAGACATGGAGCCACCCGGATGGCCGCTTCCGGCCAGAGTGGTACTGACGATAATCCGTCGCACGCACCGGCGCCACATCGCTGTCAACGCCTGCTGCTGATCTTCCGTCAAAGAGGCTTGTTCGAAAGCTATCTTCAACATGGCCGGGCTTGATCCTCCGTGATCGTTGCTGGAAACTCACCCGCAACCCGCATTCGCCGGGCGTCAGTGGATGGTATCGCCTTGGGGGCCGGGCATCTTCTCGGGCATTTTCAGGATTTGCAGGACGGCACCGGCAAATTGCTGCACGGCCTGTTTGAAAGGCGTGTCATCATTGTCCTCCAGCACCGGTCGCCCGCGGTCTCCCCCCTCCACCACCGCCGGATCGAACGGCAGGGCACCGAGGAAGTTCAGGCGCATCGTCTCTGCCGTCCTCTTGCCGCCGCCACTGCGAAAGATGGGGATAAAACCCTGGCAGTGCGGACAGTAAAGACCCGACATGTTTTCGACAAGACCCGCGATTTCCAGCTTCACCTTGCGGCAGAAGTTGATGGATTTTCTCACATCCGCCAAGGCAACTTCCTGCGGGGTCGTCACGATAATGGCCTTGGCGTCAGGAATCAGCTTGGCCACACTCAGAGGCTCATCACCGGTGCCCGGCGGACTGTCGATGATAAGGAAATCGAGTTCATCCCAACGGCAGTCAGCAAGGAACTGCTGGATGACGCCATGTTTCAGGGGGCCACGCCAGATCATGGCCGAATCCGGGTCTTCGAGCATCGATTCGATGGAAACGACTTTCAGGTTGGGATTGTAGGCTTGCGGGATGATCTGACGGTCAGGGGCGATATCGAGATTGCCCCGGAGTCCGAGCATTTTGGGGATACTGGGACCATGGAGATCCACGTCCAGCAGTCCAACGTGAAAGCCCTGCTTGGCCAGGATAAGGGCCAGATAGGCTGCCACACTGCTTTTACCGACTCCTCCCTTCCCACTCATCACCAGCAGCTTATTCTTGATCCGCGACAACTTGCATTGAATGAGCTCCTCGCGAGACCGTTTGCTCTTCTCTGCACAGGAATCACAAGACTTGGCATCGCACGATTTCATGAGACCCTCCTTTTCTCTGCTCAGCTTCTCCCATTTGAGGTGCAACCACCTTAGAAGCAACCACGCCGGTTGTCAACTCGGAGGAGGCCGTCGCCGGGGCAATCTCAGCATCAGGGATCAATCGGCATGGCACGGTAAGGCATTCAAGGACTGTGAAACCTTGTCATCTCCCTGGCAAGTCATGTCTTTCGCAGTGCTTCGAATTGTCTTTTAAAAGGCCCGTGGTTATCTTCAAAAGCGTCCGGGCCGAGTTTTCTGGCCCCCATACCAATGCAGAAAAATGAGGATTGACCATGCCAATTTACGAATACCGTTGTCGCCAGTGTCAGGATGAATTTGAAGCGCTCGTCCGGAACGTCCGGGACGAGGAGCAGATCGAATGCCCGCAATGCGGAAGCACCGAACTCGAACGCGTCCTATCGCTCTTTGCCAGGGGTGCCGGCCACACCCAGAGCGTTGGCTGCCAGCCACGGTCAACCGGTTTCAGCTGAGCCTGATCGATCGGCAGCAGGGTGCTGCTTCCGGTGATTATCTGGATTTCTTCCCTCTTTTGCATTCTGCATGCTTTACCCCAAGGAGGAAAAAGAAATGATCTGGAATATGCTTCTTCTGGCAGGGGTCGTGGCGGCTTGGGTCATCCTGAACCGCTGGGTTCTTCCCAAATTTGGCATTCGCACCTGAATGTCCGCTTCATGTGGGGTCGGTGATCCCACCCATAAGAACCCTCAGGACTCCTCAAAACCCTGAACGCGGTCCAGGGCAGATGAGACGTTCAACCGGCACCAGTCACGGTGATGCGGTTCAGAATACTACTGCGTGCGGCTTCGGCCGTCCTCGCCGGAGGTACTCACATCTTGCCTATCGTGACCGCCTGAAAAGATTGCGTCGGTTGGAGACGAGATAGATCACCGCAAACAGGAGGGCGATGGCCCCGCTGATGCCGGCGAACCACCGCCAGTCGATCTTATGAATCTGAAGGAGGGTCTGCCAGGTCCGTTTGAACCAGCCTGCCAGGTTCACATCCTCCTGGGTCACCAGGTCGACCGTGCGCTTGGGCTGGTCGGCGACGTAGAAGACGATCTCCCCCAGGGCCTGATTGATTTCGAGAGGGGCCGTCACCTCGCTGACGGTATGGATTTCCCAGCGGAGCAGGTTCCTCTGAGCACGGGGAATCACAAACGCGGCCGCCTCGGTGGGAAACAGGCCGATTTCATCCTTTTCGGCCTTCCACACCTGAATGGTGGTGACCGGGGTCCCTGGCGGGAAGGGCTGCACCAGCGTATGATGATGGAAGCCGAAGTTCAGCAGCTTCATGGCCTCGCGTTCTCGAGCGCGCGGGTTTTCCGCTCCCATTACCACCGCCAGCAGGCGCATTCCTTCGCGCTGCGCCGTTGCCGCCAGATGGTAACCGGCGGCGGCCACGAATCCCGTTTTGAGCCCATCCACCGAGGGGTCCTTGTTTAACAGATGATTCCGGTTGTGCTGGGTGATGTTGTTGTAGGTGTATTCCCTCAGAGAGTGGAAGCGCAGGGCCCCGGGAAAACGCCGAATATAGGCGGTTGCCAGGGTGGCCATGTCCCTGGCCGTGGTAATCTGCCCCTCAACCGGAAGGCCATGAGGGTTCATGAAGCGGCTGCGATCCATCCTCAGCTCTTTGGCTTTCCGGTTCATATTGTCGACGAAGGCTTCCTCACTGCCGGAAAGATGTTCGGCAGCAGCCACACAGGCATCGTTCCCCGAGACCACGGCAATACCCTTGATAATCTCTTCCAGCGGGACCCTGTTGCCCACCCCGACAAACATCTTTGAACCCCCGGTGCGCCAGGCGGCATCACTGATGTAGGCTTCATCCTGGAGCTTGATGGTCTGGCGTTCGATGGCTTCAAACAATAGATAGAGCGACAGCACTTTGGTGAAGGAGGCGGGTTCGATCAATTCATCGGCGTTCTGTTCGAACAGGGTTGTGCCGGTGGTGACTTCCAGCAAAATCGCAGACCTGGCGTTCACTTGACCGGGAGAAGCATCGGAGGCGGCCGTTTTGCCTTGAACCGCCTCGCCGGGTGCGGCCCTGGGCGGGACCCTTCGCTCCGTCTTGGCCTTGCCCCGCACCGGTTTTGTTACCGTCTTTCTGTTCTCAGTGGGCTCCACCCCAAACCCGTTCCCGGGAAAGCTCATCAGCAGAGCTACCAACATGAGCAAAACCAAACAGAACCCTGGCCTTTTCTGCATTTCACCCCTCATGGCTGACCATCAATAACTCTCCAACGGCGGCATGGTACCTGTCGACGAGGCGATCCCAAGCCGCATGAGGTAAGTCATATATCTCCATTCCAGCCGTTTTACAAGCAGTTCAGTTGGCAGACCATACCAGGCAAAGGCTCTGCCTTGCTCAGAAACGCATGAGCATGCAGCAACGTTAATCAGAGATCCTGACAGCAACCTCCTGATACCACAGCCTGGATGCCTCATCAAAGACCGGCTCCCCGATGAGTTCGAAGATCTCCGTATCGATGCCTGAATCGGCCAGGGTCCAGAGCCGTCCCTCAGCATCTCTCCATATCCGGGTACTGTTCCATTCCATATCAAGCCCTCCCCTGCCTCCCTGCCCCCGTATCACCGTCTCCCCTGACCCGGGATCATGGTTGTCTTCCGGTTACCTGGAGTCTATTATGATGCTGATCGAATGATTCTGTAATCCTTGATTTTAGCAATAACTCGGGCCTTTTTTCAGGAAGAAGGAGGACAACCATGTCTGCCGGAAAATTTGCCTTAAGTTTCGCTTTTCTCGCGCTCATGATTCCACTCCTGGGCAACAATGCGCTGGCCAACAAGTCTGCGGTTTCGCTTCAAGCCCCCAGCACGGTCCAACGTGGTTCTGAGGTGACGATTCAGGTCAAGGTAACCCACGAAGGCAACAGCTTTCTCCACTATACTGAGTGGGTTTACGTCATGGCCAACGGCAAGGAAATTGCCCGCTGGCGATACACTGCCTCGGCACGACCGGAAGGCGATGCTTTCACCAGAGAGGTGAAAACCACCGCAACGGATAACCTTGAGATCAAGGCCGAAGCCAGCTGCAACCTGCACGGCAGTGCGGGTCCGGCGACAACCGTCATTATGGTCAAGGACTGAAAGGCTGGTAGCGATGACCATTGCAGGTGTTTCCATCATTTTGCTCCTGGGGCTCGCCAACCTCGTCCTGATCCTGTTTCAGCTCGCCACCGGCCTTCGTCTTCTCCGAGTTCGCGTCGGCGTCCACAAGCGGACCGGGATTGCGCTGCTGGTCCTGGCAATCCTTCACGGCACGCTGGCCTTTCTGGTTAGCTGAGGCTCTCCTGCGACCCGCTCCCAAGAATCTCTCAAGGAATGACCGAGTCATGACGATAGATCATCAACCCCCGCAGCGACCACGGGGGGGTTCCACCGGCGTGCAGGCAGTCACCGCTGCCGTCCTGCACCGAAACGGAAGGGTCCTCATTGCCAGACGTCCGGCCACTGACAACCTCGCCCGCAAATGGGAGTTTCCCGGTGGCAAAATCGAGGAGGGGGAGACTCCCGAAGCCTGCCTGGCGAGAGAACTGAGAGAAGAACTGGGCATTGATGGCCGCATCGGGGCCTTCCTGGGAGAGAGTGTCCACCATTACCGGCACGGCACCGTCAGGCTTCTGGCGTATCTGGCGTGCTGGGAGAAGGGTGATCTGAAACCGCGGGCCCATGACGAAATCGCCTGGGTTACTGTGAGTGAGCTCGATCAGTATGATTTTGCCCCGGCAGACGTCCCCTTTGTTGAAAGATTGATGAGCGGTCAGTGGATTGTCAGTGATGCGCAGGGGGCAGGAATGCCACGAGCTGACCAGGGGGTCATTCTGGAAGAACCGGCGCTGCTGCGAAGAATCTGAGGGCGGGCAGGAGTGCTGCTTTCAACCGCAACCGAAAGGACATAAGACCATGAAAGCACGACAACTGTTGGGAATGGTGTTGGTGGTGATCGCCCTAGCCACTTTTGGGTGTGCCGGGATGGCCACGTACCAGTCGAGTGGGGGCAGCGCCTCGGCCATGATGGATTGTAATGGTGACGTGCCAAGCCCCTACCCCCCCTACTGCCACCCGAGACGTTAGGCACTGATCGAAGCTCAGCCTGATCCGCGTACCGCTGGTCCGTTACGGCTCTCACTGGTACGCCGTTGCAGGCTACCGCCCCCCAGCAGGCCTTCCCGCTGACGGGTACGATGCCTTTCTGCTCTCTCCCCGTACCGTGGGGAGAGAGCAGTCCTCACTGCCGCCATGAATCCATCCGACCCGCAGCCTCACTCCCTGCTGTGGGTCACCACCAGCTCACCGTCCTTCAGATCCACCAGGATCTGGCTGCCATCAGTGATTTCTCCCGAAAGGAGGGCACGGCCGATCCGGGTTTCCAATTCGTGCTGGAGGTAGCGTTTGAGCGGGCGAGCGCCATAAACGGGATCGTAGGCAACTTCGGCAATATAGTCCTTGCCCGGATTGGAGATACTGAGCTGGATATGTCGATCTTTGAGACGCCCGGCCAGGTCCCTGGTCAGGAGTTCGATAATGGCCTTGATTTCTTCAAGGGTGAGCGCTTTGAAGAGGACGATATCGTCAACCCGGTTGAGAAATTCAGGGCGAAAATGGTGGCGCAGTTCGGTCATGACTTCCCGGCGAGCCCCTTCCTTGATCTCCCCCTGGTCGGTCACACCGTTCAGCAGATGGTGCGAGCCGATATTGCTGGTCATGATGATGACGGTATTCTTGAAATCCACAGTCCGTCCCTGGGCATCCGTCAGGCGCCCATCGTCCAGGATCTGCAGGAGAACGTTGAAGACATCCTGGTGAGCCTTCTCGATCTCGTCAAAGAGGATGACAGCATACGGCTTGCGCCGGACCGCTTCAGTAAGCTGCCCGCCTTCCTCATAGCCCACATAGCCCGGAGGCGCTCCCACCAGGCGCGACACGGTGTGCTTCTCCATGTACTCGCTCATGTCGATGCGGACCATGTTCTCTTCCGAATCGAAGAGCGCTTCAGCGAGGGTCTTGGCCAGTTCGGTCTTGCCCACCCCGGTCGGGCCGAGGAAAATGAACGAGCCGATGGGACGGCGCGGGTCCTTGATCCCTGAGCGAGCTCGAATCACCGCATCCGCCACCAATTTCACCGCTTCATCCTGGCCCACAACCCGCTCATGCAGCACTTCATCGAGGCGCAACAGCTTCTCGCGTTCACCCTCCACCAGGCGAGTCACGGGAATACCGGTCCAGCGTGACACGATTTCGGCAATTTCCTCCTCGGTCACTTCCTCGCGCAGCAGCCGATTCTCTCCCTGCTTTTCCGCCAGCCGCTGCTCTTCCGCTGCCAGCCGCCGTTCGAGCTCGGGCAGCCGCCCATGGGTCAACTCCGCCGCCTGTTGCAGGTTGTAGTCCCGTTGAGCCACTTCGATATCCCGCCGAATCTTCTCGATTTCCTCCCGTAACGCCTGCACCTTTTTGATGGCCTGCTTTTCGGATTCCCACTGGGCCTTCATGCCATCGCCCTTGGCACGCAGTTCCGCCAACTCTCGCTGAATGGCTTCGAGTCGTTCCTGGCTGCCCTTGTTGCGCTCCTTTTTGAGTGCCGCCTCTTCGATTTCCAGCTGCATCACCCGTCGTCGCACATCGTCTATTTCGGCCGGCATGGATTCGATTTCGGTCTTGATCATGGCGCAGGCTTCATCCACCAGATCGATCGCTTTGTCGGGTAGAAACCGGTCGGAGATGTATCGGTTGGAGAGCACCGCCGAGGCAACCAGGGCGCTGTCCTGGATCTTAACTCCGTGGTGCACCTCGAACCGCTCCTTCAGTCCGCGAAGAATCGAAACCGTGTCCTCCACCGTCGGCTGTTCCACCAGGACCGGTTGAAAGCGGCGTTCGAGCGCGGCGTCCTTTTCGATGTACTTGCGGTATTCATCCAGGGTGGTGGCACCGATGCAGTGGAGCTCCCCCCGCGCCAGCATGGGTTTGAGCATGTTGCCGGCATCCATCGATCCTTCGGCCCTGCCCGCACCCACAATGGTATGGAGTTCGTCGATGAACAGAATGATCCGCCCTTCGGATTCCTTGATCTCCTGGAGGACCGCTTTGAGGCGCTCTTCGAACTCACCGCGGTACTTGGCACCGGCCACCAGCGCTCCCATATCGAGGGCGTAGATGGTTTTGCCTTTGAGACCTTCAGGAACGTCACCCGCTACAATCCGCTGCGCCAGCCCTTCCACCACCGCCGTCTTGCCGACTCCCGGCTCACCGATGAGGACCGGGTTGTTCTTGGTCTTCCGGCTCAGGATGCGCACAATGCGCCGAATTTCCGCATCCCTGCCAATGACCGGGTCCAGCTTGTTGGTCTGAGCCTCCTTGACCAAGTCTCTCCCATACTTCTCGAGAGCCTCATAAGTCCCCTCCGGGGAGGCGCTCGTCACCCGCTGATGCCCCCGCACCGCCGTCAGGGTCTGGAGGAAGAGATCGCGGCTGATACCGAATTCCTTGATCATCCTGCCGGCAGGGGTCGCCGCTGCTTCGTCGATGAAAGCCAGAAAGAGGTGTTCTGCCGAAACGTACTCGTCTTTCAGCCGTTGTGCTTCTTCCTGAGCTTTGATGAGGAGCCTGCTCAATCGCTGCGATAGATACACCTTTCCGGGCTCTACTCCGGGGCCGCTCACCCGCGGCTTCCGTTCCAGTTCCTCCTCGAGACGATCGTGCACCCGGTTTACGGGCACTTCCATCCGCTGGAGCAGCTTGGGAAGAATTCCTTCGGACTGCTCGAGCAGCGTCAGCAGCAAATGTTCGCCGTCAACTTCCATATGACCATAGCGGATGGCTTTGGTTTGCGCCGCCTGCAGTGCTTCCTGTGATTTGATAGTGAATTTGTTGAGATCCATGCGTAGGGACCCTCCTTTATATGATCAACTCGGAGTGGGTTCAGGGCGAACCTTTACCCATCACCGAAGATTCTGCTTTCCAAGTCACGAACCTGGCTTTCCAGGGACTCGATGCGAGCCATGAGTTCGAGGATCACCCCAATCCCCGCATAGTTGACGCCCAGCTCATTGCGAAGCCTGAGGATGGTACGCACCACCGGGATAACCTCAGCATGGAACAGAGCCTCACCATTGGCCGGAACCTCCTCACAATCAATCAGCCCAAGGCGTACCAGGCGCTCGACCAGCTCCGGATGCAACCCGCAATGGTACGCCACCTCCGACAGGGTCACATATGACGACACCAGGGACGAAGCACCAGCTCGAACCAGGTAATACTTGCTTTCTGCCATGGGGACCTCCTTCCTCTACGAACGTGGCCGGAACGTGGACACTCTCTGCAACTCTTCAAAGAGCTCCCGCTCTCGATCGGAAGGTTCTTTCGGAACCACAATGCTGATGAGCACATAGAGATCCCCTGCCGTTCCTCTGGGGTTGGGCATTCCCTTGCCGCGCAGCCGCAGCCGCTGACCATTTTGCGTGCCTGGCGGCAGCTTGAGGGTTACCGCACCCGCCAGGGTCGTGAGTTCCACCTCCACCCCCAGAACCGCTTCCCAGGGAGCAACCGACAAGTCCATGGTTAAGTCCCGGCCGTTCATACGATAGATGGGATGCGGTTCGATTTCGACCTTGAGATAGAGATCACCACGGGGACCTCCCCCGGTTCCTTCGCCCCCCTGGCCAGCCAGACGGATCTTCTGACCGTCCAGAATACCCACTGGAATCTTCACCTCGTAGTTCTTTTCCTGAACCGCAAGCTGGCCTTCGGGGGTAACCGTCTGCATTTGCATGGTGATGGGTTTGGTCGCACCGCGGAAGGCGTCTTCCAGGGGAATCCGAAGAACCACTTCCTGATCCGCGCCAGCCTGGGTCCACACCGGTCCGCCACTCTTTCTGCTGCGTCCTCCGCGAGCTGCTCCCCGCCGCGTCTGGCCGCCGAACAGGGCTTCAAAAAAGTCGCTGAAGCCTTCGGCATTTCCCCACTGAAAACCGCTCTGGCCCGCTTGCCCAGATCCAAAATCAAAATGCACGTCCCAGCCCGGAGGCGGCCGGAATTCCTGCCCGGCCTTCCAGTTTGCTCCCAGCTGGTCGTACTTCTGGCGCTTCTCGGGGTCTTTCAGGACTTCGTAGGCCTCGTTGATTTCCTTGAACTTCTCTTCGGCGTCCTTGGCCTTGTTCACATCAGGATGGAATTTTCTTGCAAGCTTTCGATAGGAACGCTGAATCTCTTCCTGCGTCGCCGTCCGCTGGACCCCCAACACCTCATAATAGTCTCGGAATTGAACCGCCATGATCTTCCGTGCCGCCCCCTCTTTAACCGGACTTGAATCATCGGAGGCCGGTGAAAGCTCTGACCGCCATTGTGCTCGCTACCACCGTCCCCGGCTCATGAAAGGAATGTGCCTCATCTCCGTGGCATCAGTCCCAACTCATGATCACCTTTGGCCTTCCGCCCGACCTCCGATCTCCGTCTGCTGTTCTCAGCGCTCGGTGAATTCAGCGTCGACAACGTCGTCTCGCCCCCCAGGTCGCCCGGAACAGCTGCCACAGGCTTGCTCGCCAGTGCCGCCCGTCTGCTTATAGGCAGTGGCGGCGATCATCTGGAGCGCCTGCTGGAGATCGCTCGCCAGCTGCTGGTAGCGCTCCTTTCCCACCGTTTCATCCTTGACGGCACGGCGGGTCTCTTCGATCAATTGTTCCGAACGCGCTTTTTCGTGCAGCGGGACTTTATCGCCCACGTCCGTCAGCGTCCGCTCGAGCTGATAAGCCAGGCTGTCCGCCTGATTTCGCACCTCAATCATCTCCCGCCTGGTCTTGTCATCGGCAGCGTGCACCTGAGCATCCTGGACCATGCGCTCCACCTCACTCTTGGAAAGATTGGTGGATTCCGAAATGGTGACCGTCTGCTCTTTGCCGGTTTCCTGGTCACGGGCGGTGACATTGAGGATGCCGTTGGCATCGATATCGAACGTCACTTTGATCTGAGGCAAACCGCGAGCCGCGGGGCGAATTCCTTCCAGTCTAAAGCGCCCGAGCACTCGATTGTCTCTGGCCAGTTCCCGCTCCCCCTGCAGCACCACAATATCCACCGCCGTCTGGTTATCCTCAGCCGTGGAGAACACCTCCTCGCGCCGCGACGGGATGGTGGTGTTGCGTTCGATCAGCTTGGTCATGACCCCGCCAAGAGTCTCCACCCCCAGAGAAAGCGGCGTTACATCAAGCAGTACCACATCCTCCACCTGACCCTTGAGGATCGCCGCCTGGATCGCCGCCCCGACGGCAACCACTTCATCGGGATTGACACTCATGTTGGGTTGTTTTCCGCCAGTCAGCTTCCTCACCAACTCCTGCACCGCCGGCATGCGCGTGGACCCCCCAACCAGGATCACCTCGTCGATGTCTTTGGCCGTCAGACGGGCATCCGCCAGAGCCTGTTCCACTGGCTTCATACAGCGCTGCACCAGATCGTGAGTGAGATCCTCGAACTTGGCACGAGCCAGCTTCAGCAGCAAATGCTTCGGACCGGCTGCATCGGCGGTGATAAAAGGCAGGTTGATCTGCGTTTCCGCCATACTCGAGAGCTCGCACTTGGCCTTTTCGGCGGCTTCATAGAGCCGTTGGAGGGCCTGCCGATCGCTCCTGAGGTCGATCCCCGTGTCCCTGCGAAATTCCTCGGCCAGCCAGTCCACCACCCGTTTGTCGAAATCATCCCCTCCCAGGTGGGTATCTCCCGAAGTGGAGCGCACCTCGCAAACCCCTTCACCGACATCGAGGATGGAAACGTCGAAAGTCCCGCCCCCGAGGTCGAAGACCAGGATGGTTTCATTCTTCTTCTTTTCCAGACCGTAGGCGAGAGCTGCCGCCGTGGGTTCGTTGATGATCCGAAGCACTTTGAGGCCGGCGATTTCACCCGCATTCTTGGTTGCCTGGCGTTGCGCGTCATTAAAGTAGGCGGGCACCGTAATAACCGCTTCCGTCACCTTTTCGCCAAGGTACTTGGAGGCATCGTCGACCAGTTTCCTGATCACCTGCGCCGACACTTCCTCCGGGGCCACCAGCTTGCCGCGAATGTCGAACCGCACCGCCTCAGCCGGACCACGCTCCACCTTATAGGCGACAATCTTGGATTCCTCGTCCACCTCGCCCCACTTGCGCCCGACAAACCTCTTGGCCGAATAAATCGTTGCCGCCGGGTTGAGAATCGCCTGGCGCCGCGCAATCTGTCCCACCAGCCGTTGCTGATCTTCCGTATAACCGACTACCGACGGGGTAGTGCGCGACCCTTCCGCGTTGGCAATGACCGTTGCCTGGCCGTTTTCCCAAATGGCCACAACCGAATTGGTAGTCCCTAAATCTATTCCTACTGCTTTAGCCATAATCTTTTCCTCCTACGGAACCTATTTCACGCAGAACAGGGTGGGTCCTGTCTGGTCTGAGTCGTTACAGCAATCAAGTTAGTTACGACACGAAGAGCTGTAAACATATCAAGATGTTGAATCTTTCCAAAGCGAAGGAAAAGTAATCATGATTTGAAGACATTCCAGACAGGGAGGCAGCTTTATTGATCTGCAACAACCATTTTCTGCGGGCGGTCGACCTGAGCCGGCAGCGAGAGGCGAACCAGGAGCTGTTTGGGAGGTTCGAGTTCGACCTTTATGGCACCGCCATGCTTGTTGACGATGATCTTGCACATGGGCAGATCGATCTCCATCAAGGCGGCTGATGAGGTAGTAAAAGGGTAGAAGAAATGCTCAGCATCATCCGCTGAAAAGTGCGGCGCGGGGTAGCGCACCAGCAGTTCGACCATTTCCGCCTCCCGGGCGGTCCGGAGTTCGAGCGTGGAGCCTTCCGGCATTTGTTTCAGAGCATTGCTGAACAGGGTTTCCAACACCTGTTCCAGGAACTTGGGATCACCGGTAACGGCAGGCAGATCCGGCCCGAATTGGACGGCAGGGATGACCCGGCACCGTCCGAAATCCTCGCACAGGGCTTTCAGTACATTCTCCACCAGGCCGTTCAGATGAACCGGAGAAAGGTTCAGCTCCAAGGGGCGCAGGTAATTCAAAATCATGCGCAGGATGACCTCGAGCCGGGCCACTTCCTTGACAATGATTTCCACTTTAGCTCGGTTGGGATCGTCGGGGTTCATGGAGGAAAGGAGTCGCCGGGCAAAACCGCCGGCCGAGACCAGCGGGTTTCGAATTTCGTGGGCCAACCGGGAGGAAACTTCGCTGATGGTCTTCAGCCCCTCTGCTCTAAGCACCTGCTCATGCAGCCTCACCTTCCAGGTGATATCCATGATGATCCCGTCCACCACATTGATCAGGCCGTCGGGTGTTCGAAGCGGAATCGCATGATCGATAACATGGACAAGGTGCCCCTGTTTGTGCTTGACCCGATATTCGGTGATGAGTTCCTGCCCGCTCCGATAGATCTTCTCCCGCTGGACCGCAACATGGGCGCGGTCTTTTTCGTAGAGAGTCTCGGTCCACAACTCCGGGTCCCGGAGAATCTCGTCCGGGGTATAGCCAAACAGGTCTTCCACAAACTGATTCACGAACAGAATCTCGCCTTCGGGACGCAGTCGATAGACGACCAGCGGCACGTTCTCCACCAGGGTCCGAAACTTTTCCTCCGAAGCAATCAGTTCCTCGGTGCGCTGCCGCAGAAGCGCTTCAGAACGCTTGTAATCGCTGACATCGCTCAGGATACCGACCGAGCCGACAACCCTGCCCCTCTCCCCGTACCAGGGAAAGGAATGGTCGCGGAGCCATTTGTTGCGGCCCGAACGAGTGGCGATGAGGTAATCCGCCCGATATTCGCCGACCTTCCCCCGCTGTCGCTCCTGGACAAGGACCTGCGGCGGGACATCCTCCCGGTCCGGGAAATCGATTCTGGTCACCAATTTGGAAAAACCCATTGCATTGATTTCCTGGATCGTATAGCCGGTGAGCTTTTTGATGCCGGGACTGAGATAGTCATAACTCATTGAATCGTAGCGCAACCGGTAGATAACGTCGCCGGTGGTCTCAGCCATGAACCGAAAGCGCTCCTCACTCTCTCTGAGCGACTTGGCCGCATCTTTGCGCGAAATCTCCACCGCTGCCAGATTGCCGATGAGCGAAAGGGTTTCCAGGTCTGACCGGGAAAAGGCAGTGCGCCGCCGGTTGAAGACATAAAGCAGTCCGAGTCGTTTCGAAGCCATTTGGACCGGTGCCGCCATCCCTGAAACAATGCCCTCGGCGCCGATGATGGCACGCAGATCGGCATCCAGCCGGGTCTCCTCCGGGTAATCCGCCACCATGTAGCCTCGGCCTGATTCCGCAACCATGGCCGCCAGTCCCATGCCGGTTGGCAGCCTCATTTCCTGAAACGCTCTGGTACGGATGCCCGTTGAGGAGTGCTTGTAATAGTCCCCGCGGGTTTCATCCTGGAGGGTGATGTAGGAGACGTCGGTTTGAAGCAGTTCGCAGCACTGATCAACGACCAGTTGCAGCGTATCATCCACGCTTTGGTCCCTGGTCATGGCAATGGCCAGGTCGTAGAGCCCCCGGAACTTCTTCAGTTCCCTCTGGAGATCCTGCTGGGCCTCTGCTTGCGCCAGCACCTGGGCTTCGAGGTTCTTTATGCGTCGCTCCACAGCCTCTCCTCCCCCTGTTCATCAGGGCATGATTTTCACGGGAGTGCCTACCGGGATGGCATCAAAGAGCTCGTCGATATCAGCGTTGCGAAGGGCCACACATCCCAGGGTCCAGTCATGCCCCAAGCCCCCGCCATGAATGAAAATGTCTCCTCCCAGGCTGGTGTTGTCAGGCGGCAGGGTCATGATCTCATTTGCCCTCAGGATCCTGAGATACTCGTCACCTGAGATCGCCCCCAATCGGTAGGCTTCGTCCGCATGCCTGGGGGATGGGTAATTGAGCCCCAGCCCCTTGTGGTATTTGCTGAAAGGGTTTTTTACACAGACGAAGAAATCACCCTCCGGGGTCCGTCCATCTCCTCGCATACACTTGTCTCCCCGGGGCTGGGGGCCGAGGACCACCGGGTAGTCCCGGACCAGGACCTTGTCGTCGATCACCAGCAGCCTCCGTTGCGTTTTGTGCACATAAAGGACGGGCTTCGTAAGGCTCCAGAGCGAGCGATTCAGATCGATTTCACAGAACGGTGAGCCACAATCTCTGGGAGTGACCGGAACAATCGTTCTCGGAGCCACCACCTGCGGTTTTGAGGGTGCAAACCAGGAACACGACGGCAACCCGGTGAGCACGACTGCCAAAAAGAGATATAGCCCCAAGAGTTTTGCCTGCTGAACACCATCCGTCAACCCCATGACCAACCCTCTCCTTTCGTTTTCCCTGCCCCATTTGTTCTGGACTTGCATCTCTCCACCCCCAAGAGCGGCGACTTCCCGGTGGCGATCACTCCCCAGAAACCACCCGCCTCTTCCTCCATCCCAAATCCGAAATCCCAAATCCGAAATCAAAACCCGCCGTCAATCACTCCCCGGACCATAGATGAACTGCTCCTTGCGGTCAGGGAGATAGAGCCTGCTCAGATCACGGTTCATGGTCTTCAAGGAATCCGTGATGACGACCGCGGTGCCGATGGTCGCCCAGTTATACAGTTTTTCCGCTGACTCGGGTGGCAGATTGATGCACCCATGGGAACAGTAGGGGCCGACCACGTCGCCCGCATGGAGCCACACCGCTCCATAAATCTTCAACGCAAGGGGCATCCAGGCTGGCTCACCGTAAGCATTCTGGTAAAGGTTGGAATATTTGTCCGACGACTTATCCAGGACCTTGAAGAGGCCGCTTTCGGTCCACCTCCACTGCTTGCCGATGCAGGTCAGAGAATCGCCTCGCATTCTGCCATTTTCATACCAGCCGGTGAAGGGAATGTCCTTAACGACCAGAATGAGTCTCGGCACGTCCGCTCCTCCCGGCAGGATCTTGGGCAGAGGGGACCATGTCCGGTAAGCAGCAAAATCCACGGGTACTTTCAGAGGGCGCTTCTTCTTGATGTCGTCCACTATGTACAGGCGGGCCTTACGGTTGATGCGGGCAAGAATTTCCTGGAGAGCATAAAGTGTCAGCTTCGGATCCCTGTCCACCATTCTTCGAAGCTCCTCCTCGGTGATGACCCGCTCTCTGATTGCCAGCGACGGCGCGCCCTTGGCAGGTGGAGGCTTCGTCACCGCCTTTGCTGGTTTCGGGGGCGGCGGCGGCTGAGCAAGATAGTCGAGCTGAGCCAGATCGACATGTCTTGTTGCGCAGGCTGCCAACATACTGCATAATAGCAGGTGACAAGCTATGTGCCAAAAAGCAGTCGGCAGACAACTCCCACCCCCTGGAATGAGGTTGTGAGCAAGTGGCATTTTATGCTATCCTTCGTGGAATCCTGGTCTGGATTTCCTAGCAAAGAACGGCCCAAAATTCAACGAACAGATCGCACTTTGCTGACAGGACTTGACGAGAGCCACTCCCATCCAGAAGCGAAGGGGTTTTGACGATATGAAAAAAGGTGTTCTATTTGTCTGCATCGGCAATGCCTGCCGCAGTACCATGGCGGAAGCGCTTACCAGGCATTACTGGGGGGACGCGATTGAAGCTTTTTCGGTCGGCACCTTTCCTCTGGGCCATATCAGCCCTTATACCCTTGAAGCCTTGAGAGAACAAGCCATCCCCGTCACCGGCCTCGACTCCAAGGGTTTTGCCGATATTCCTTTTGAGAGAATCCAGTTCGTTGTGGTCCTCACCCGTGCCTCCTGCACCCACCTCCTGCCGTCAGCGTTCTCCGGAAAGGTCATCCACTGGCATGTCCAGGACCCTTTCGGACTCGGCATTGACGCCTATCGGGAGGTCCGCCACATTATCGAGCTGATGGTCAGGAGGAAGCTCCCTGAATGGCTGGAACTGGATAAGGTTCGCCCCGACCATCAAGCCTCGCAAGGTGACCCCGAACCGTAACATGCTTGCCACTACCCCAAAGATCAATCGCCGACGATCCCTTCCCTGAGGGCGTGCAAACTGATGATGGGGATGGGAAGGCAGCTGTCGCGCCGAGGATCGTACATCAACCGGTAGGACATGCCCCGGTTCCCCTGGCGGTCCATAGCTCCCCAGCCACGCATCACATAGGGACATTCATCGTTGAAACAGATGTACAGGTAGTCCGTATCCCAGGTACTGAAGGGACTGTTGGGCGGCTCCCACTTGTTCATTCTTTCGCCGCAGTGAGGACAGCAGAGCGTGTCCCTGATGTCCTGTCCTTCCTGTCCCTCTTTCCGGGGAGCGCATATCTCATCCTCCAGGCATTGCGGCTCGGGTCTCTCCCGTTTGTCCAGCCAGGGAGCCTGCTTTTCCGCATAGACCGCATGGATCGGATCGCTGGGAAGCCCGAGGGCCGCATAGCGATCATCCTGCGGGCGCGGACGACCACGTGAAATAAACACCTTCGGCGGTTCGAAGTCCTCCACATGATCAAAAAACGTGGTGACCAGCGCCACCCGCTGCTCATCGTTCGACAGTTGCCAGAGCCTGGTAGCCTTTTCCGGAAACATACGATTGGAGAAGATAACCAGAAAGAGCCCGCCGGGTTTGAGCACCCGAGCCACCTCCGCAAAGACCTCGAAGGGATGGGTCAGGTAATCAACCGAAACGGTATTGAGCACCACATCGAACGTAGCGTCCGGGAAAGGCAGGGCTGGGGTTGTATTGAGGTCGTGGATGACCACCTCGGAGAGCCTCTGGTTCTGGCGAAGCTCATTGGGATTGAGACCCAGCCCCACCACTTTCCGCGGATGAAGCTCAGCCGGCAGGTGTGAGTCCCAACTGGCCATAAGATCCAGAACCACCGGTTGCTCTTCCGTGATCAACCGGCCAATGATCCTCTCAACCGTGGCCAACGCCGTTGCATCGAGGTGGGGAACCAGCCGGTCGGTCGCATAGAACAGTCGATCATCAGCCTCGTCCGCCCGCGAAAAGGCATCCTCCGGAAATATGGCATACGGGGAAAGCTCTTGTCTTGTTTCAGCAGCGTTTTGATTCATGGTTCTTGTCCTCCCAAGAAAAAAAGCCAGGCTACAGAATCTGTAAACCTGGCTCGTGGCCCCATTGCTGGGCAGGTTCAACCTCAACCAAAGTGCTCTATGAAATTAAGGGCGACACCCCGCTTGTCAACCCTGGATACCACGCTGGAGCAACTACTCTCGGGAAAGCCGATTCCCCCCTGCCCTCCTGGCCACGGGATAGGCTGGCGTCAGCCGGAAGCAACCCGGCTGACGGTCGTCAGGGGTCCTTTCACAGGAAACACGACTGCCGGGAAATGGGCTGGCCGGAACGTTGCTCCAGTTCTGCCAGGGCGTTACAGATGGCTTCCTTCATCGACAGCAGATGGATCGGGACCAGCTCGCGAATGCGATGCTCTCGGCAGATGACTTCGTTTCTTAGCCCTTCCAGCAACGGCATGACGATACCGGCCGGCACCGGCGTTATGAGGCTGATCCAATACGATGAGAGCAGCGGGCTCAGGAAGGGTACCGGAATGATCCACCGCCGCAGCCCGCGCATCTGGGCGTAGATTTCCATCAGTGCACGGTAGGTGATGATGTCGGGACCGCCGATATCCAGGGTCAGGCCGGCGGTAAGGGGCTGGAACAAACACCCAGTGAGGTAGTCGAGCACATTCTGGATGGCGATGGGCTGACATCGGGTATCGATCCAGCGCGGACAAACCATCACCGGCAGACGTTCAACCAGATGGCGAAGCATTTCGAAGGGTGCCCCGCCGGCGCCGATGATGTTGGCTGCCCGCAGGATCGTGGTTTTGGCCTGCCCCGACTGCAGGATTCTCCCCACTTGCTGGCGGCTGGAAAGATGGTCCGACAGGTTGTCTCCCGTCTCTCCCAGGCCGCTCAGGTAGATGATCCGTTGGAGCCCGGCGGCATCGGCGGCGGTGATGAAATTCCGGGCCGCCCGCAGGTCGCGTTCGAGATAGGCACGATACTGCAGGACGCTGCGCCCTCCCATGGAGTGAACCAGGTAGTAGGCAACCTCCATCCCCTTCATGGCTCGCTCGAGGCTGCTCGGGTCGAGGATATCGCCCTGCACCAGCTCCACCCCCGGCGCACCCGCGCCGTCTCGCGGCAGCCGTTCTTGAGATCTGACCAAACACCGGGTCATCACTCCCCTGTCTTGTAACACCAGCAGCAGGCGACCTCCCACAAAGCCCGTCGCCCCCGTCAGCAGAACCTTCGGTTTCGCCTCCATCTAACAACCCCCTTGAGCTTTCCTGGTGGTGATCTGCCCCCAATGGCCGAGGTAGAACAGCCCCCGCAATTGCCTGGTACGGCCGTCCGGACTCATGTTCATCTCATTCACCGTATAATTAGGTAGCGCCGGTGGTCTCCAAACAAACCCGGAGCAGTGCGCCCGGCGTGGCCCCCTGGCATAGCATCGCTCATCCGCCCCTGGCAGGACGATCAAACATGGTTTCTCAGCTGCAGTTCCAGAGGATGGGGATTGAGATAGTACTGGAGCTTCAGATAGGGCTGATCGTATTTCCGCACATAGTGATTGATGAGGGTGACGGGGACAATGAGCGGGATATGACCCTCGCGATAGTGGCCGATCACCTCCAACAATTCCTGCTTTTCGTCGCCGGTAAGATTCTTCTTGAAATACCCCATCAGATGCTGCAGGACATTGAGCTGCTTCTTGACCGTCGCCCGCAGCTTAAGAGCTTCCATCAACTGGACTTGATACTTTTCAAAGAGCTCTGTGGCCGAAACCCCTTTCGCGGTCGCCACCAGGCTGCCGAGGAGAGTATTCTGTTTGGGACTGTGAGCCATAATCAGCAGCTTGTGACGAGAGTGAAAATCCACCAGCCCATTCAGTCTCCTGCCCCGGTCCACCATTTCCCGCCATCGCTTGAGCACAAACATCCGTTCAATGAAATTCTCACGCAGTGCCGGGTCATGCAACCGCCCCTCCTCCTCCACCGGAAGAGATGGGAAATGCTTCATGAAGATCCCCGCAAAAACACCGCGTCCAATCTTGCGCGGCATGCCGCTCTGATTGGTGATCTTGACCCGCTCCATGCCGGAACTGGGGGAGTTGCTCTTGAAGATGAATCCGCACAACCCCTCATCCTCCAGTTCCACCGCCCGCCGGTGCGCCCACGCCAGCATCCGGTCGGTCACGTCGCGCCGCGTTCGAGTGGTGATCAACCGGGGCGCTTCCGGGTCCCCCTCCAGATGCATGGCTTCGCGCGGAATTCCCAGTCCGCATTCAACTTCAGGACAAACCGGCACATATTCAACGTACTGACCCAGCGTATCCCGAAGAAACCGGTCCAGTTTGTGCCCCCCGTCATACCGGACCGCCTCCCCCAGAAGGCATCTGCTGATCCCAAGCCTGACCTTTTCCATAACAGACCTCAACCATCTCCGGTTTCCGGTAGAAAATCCCTGAATTGCCCGTTCAAAACATGGGAAGGTACCGCTCGATTTCGTAGTTACTCACCTGGATGCGGTACATCTCCCATTCGATTTTCTTGTTTTCGATGAACTTGTGAAAAATATGCTCACCAATGGTTTCCCGGACGAGGTCACTCCTTTCACATTCGAGGATGGCCTGGTAGAGACTGCCGGGCAGGGCCTGAATGCCCCTGGCCAGCCGTTCGGCCTCGGTCATGCTGTAAATATCCTCTTCAAAGGGAGCAGGCAATTCGAGTCCGTTCTCGATCCCATCCAGGCCCGCTGCCAGCATCACGGCAAAGACCAGGTAGGGATTGCAGGCCGGGTCCGGGGCCCGGTATTCGATGCGGGTGGCCTTTTCCTTGCCAGGCTTGTACATGGGAACCCGTACCATGGTCGACCGGTTGCGGCGGGCCCACGAGATGTAAACCGGGGCCTCATAGCCGGGGACAAGCCGCTTGTAGGAGTTCACCCACTGGTTGGTGATGGCGACAATATCGCTGGCATACCGCAGCAGTCCGGCAATATAACATTTGGCCACCCGAGAGAGGTGATACGGGTCACCGGCGTCAAAGAACTCGTTCTTCTCCCCCCGAAACAGCGACTGATGGACGTGCATGCCACTGCCATTGCAGCCGAACATGGGTTTAGGCATGAAGGTTGCGTAGACTCCGTTCTGTCTGGCAATCTCTTTTACGGCAATCCGATAGGTCTGGGTATTGTCAGCCATGCGCAGGGCTTCGTCGTAGCGCAGGTCGATTTCATGCTGACTTGGGGCGACTTCATGATGGCTGTATTCGACATGAATCCCCATGTCCTGCAGCGCAAAGATGGTATTGCGCCGCAGCTCACTCCCTCGATCGAGAGGGCTCAAGTCAAAATAGCCGCCGCGATCGAGAATTTCCGGAGCACTGTCTGATTTGAAGTAGAAGTATTCCAGCTCGGGACCGACATAAAAGGTATAGCCTTTATCGGCGACCTTTTTCAGCATGCGCTTGAGCACATAGCGGGGGTCCCCCTCGTAGGGCGTTCCGTCAGGGTTCAAAATATCGCAGAAGACCCGTCCCACCGGTTTGTCCCGCGGTTGCCAGGGCAGCAGTTGAAAAGTGGTCGGATCAGGCCAGGCCACCATGTCGCTTTCTTCAATGCGGGCAAACCCCTCGATGGAGGACCCGTCAAAACCCATCCCTTCACTGAAGGCAATCGGAAGTTCCCCCAGGGTGGCGGAAAAGCTCTTCAACTGCCCCAAAACATCTGTGAACCAAAACTGGATCGACGACACATCATGCTCTTGAGCAGCCTTCAAGACGTCTTCGGCAGTCCTGCAGCAAAACATTGAAATCCTCCCCCTTCGAAATGACTGCTGCGTTGCAGAGTGTGAGCGCTAATGCGCTCACCGTTGGTTTTCCATTAGGTTTGGGGCGTTCTTCCGGGTTCGCTGGAATCACTGAGGCTGCAAATCCGCCTGGGCAAGGTCAAGGAGCGTCAGGGCGATCTCCCTGCTCAACTTCCCCAACGCACGACCCTGAGCGGCTACCAGGGCTTCATAGCTCGCGTCCGCCGCCGGCTCACTGACCGATGACCGCTTCAGCAGCAGCACCTTCCTCCCCTTGTTCCCCAAAACCGACCACTGCACCTCGAGCTCCGCCCTGTCACCGAGAATACCGTCAAAGCGGAAACAATCGATTAAAACCTGATAGGTCACATCCAGAGAAGCGGGCCAGGGATATTGAACAACCCGGTCGGTGCGCAGCAGAAAGGTCAAGTCTTCGGCCAGAACGCGTGAGAAATCGCCTGCCAGAGGCCCAACCCAGCGGTCGAATTCCGCCAGTTGCACCCGGTTTTGTTGGCTGCGGGTGACGATTTGAGGACGATCCAGATAATCGGGAAGCGTGATCGGTCCCAGACCGACGGCAATGGCCGGGTCGAGCATCCCCGCCGGTCCGAGGGAGTGGGTACCGGGCATGGACTGCAATTGGTAGAACTTGGACGGGCGTGTCGTGCTGCAGCCCCCGAGGGTCATCAGGAACACCCCCGCCACCGTCACCATCAGCCGGAAAGCCTGATCGCTTTTCATTGCACTTTTCCTCCATAGCCACCTTTGCCATGTACCAGGGCTTCCGGGTGCCTTTCCAAGTATTCGGCCAGGAGCCGGATGGAACGAGCGGCTGCTGACAGTTCTTTGAGTGCCCCATAGAACTCGTGGCGCACGCTCGATTCCTCGCCGACCATCCCTTCGAGGCCGCCGAGGGTTTTGTCGGCCTTTTTCACCGCGCTCTCCACAACCTTCAAGACGTCCCCGAGGTTCGAGGCAACCGCACTCGCGCGCTCATCCAAACCCTGGACCACATGCCTGGCTTCCCGGGTCAGGTCTCTCACATCGCCCACCACCGGTTTGAGGTTGGCCCGGACGTCATGCAAGAGGCCATGAGCCTCGCCGAGGGTTTCTTCGAGCTTGGCCAGGATCGGTTCCGCCCGCTGGTTCACCCGCAGCATGGTATTTCTAACATCTCTCACGGCCTCAGCCAGCAGGACCATGATGTCCTCCATTTCCGGCGAATTCACCCACCGTTCGATCCCCCGCAGAACCTTGTTGGCCTTCGACGCCAGTTCGTAGATGGGCAGCTTTTCAACCGTTTTGGAAATGATCTCGAGGCTGGACGGAACCGTGGGAATCTCCTTCAAACCGGTTTCGACATTCACGTAGCGCGCCGGCTTGCTGGGAAAAAAGTCCAGGTTGACGAAGAGCTGGCCGGTAACCAGGCTCTGGATGTCAAGCTGAGCCCGCATGCCCTTCTCCACCAGATACTCGATGATCGTCTTGCCTTCGGTCCCTTCGGCGAACTGGTCCAGCTCGATGCCCCGCATCTCGGTCAAACGATCGGCCTCGATCTCGATAAAGACCGGAATCTGCAGTGAGAGATCCCGGCTGTCCAGAAGCACCTTAACTTCGGTAACCGAACCCACCTTAACCCCTTTGAAGGCTACCGGTGCCCCTCGGTTCAAGCCCTGCACCGAGCCTTCAAAGAACAACACGAATTCCTTGGTCTCCTTGAAAAACCGGCCGCTGCCGAAAGTGATGATGGCAGCAGCCGTCAGGACGATCGCTCCCACTACGAAAGCACCGATTGCCGTAGTATTGGCTTTCTTGCTCATGATTACCCAATCTTCCTGCCGATGGTCTGCATCCGGGAGACGTCAGGCAACTCCGCTCTCAGGCCGACGCGGTTCACAAATCGAGTCGAGGTCGGCGGAACCGGTCCTCCAGGAGTCTGCCCGAAGGCCTCTATCTGTGCCATTTTACCATCATGGCTTCAAGTATTTATGATGGCGAACGGCGGAAAAACGGCATTCTAAGACATGCTCCCGGCGGCTTTGGCTTCCCCGCGGGTCAGAAATTCACAAACCACGGGGTTTTCACATTCATGCAAGAGCTGATGAGGATCGCCATTGGCGATCATGGTGCGGCTCTCAGCATCCAGAAATACCGAATTGTTCCCAATGGCAAAAATGCTCGCCAGTTCGTGGGTGACGACGACGATGGTGGCTCCAAGGCTGTCTCGCAACTCCACTATGAGATCATCCAGGCGCCGCGCACTGATCGGGTCGAGGCCCGCAGAGGGTTCGTCAAAGAAGAGGATGTCAGGGTCCAGCGCCATGGCGCGTGCCAATCCCGCCCGCTTGCGCATGCCTCCACTGATTTCTGAAGGATAGAATTCTTCAAAACCGGCCAGCCCCACCAACGCCAGTTTAAGCCCGACCAGGGCCTTGATCTCGTCAGCAGGCAGGGACGTATACTGGGTTAGAGGCAGCGCCACGTTCTCGGCGAGCGTCATGGAGCTCCACAAAGCCCCGCTCTGATAAAGGATTCCAAACCGACGCATGAGGCTGGCACGCACCTCCGGTTCCGCCTCCCAGAAACTGGTCTCACCATATCGCACCATACCCCTTGCCGGCTCCTTCAAACCCACCAGATGACGCAGCAAGGTGCTCTTGCCACACCCGCTCCCACCCATGATGATGAAGATATCTCCACGGTTGATGGTGAAGTTGAGGTCGCGCTGGATCACGAAATCCCCGTAGGCCATGGTGAGATCCACCACCTCGATATGCCCGCCGCTCTCACTCAACTTCTGATCCTATATCCCAAGAACATCGAAAATCACCGCGAACAACCCGTCAAAGACAATAATGAAGACAATTGCGGTGACCACTGCCGAGGTCGTGGCCTCCCCAACGGCGGCGGAACTCCTGCCGCACTGCATCCCCCGCATGCAGCCCGAGAGGGCGATGATCACGCCAAAGACTACGCTCTTAATCACGCCGGCACTGAGATGGACCAGGGTGATGGCACGCTGCGTCTGGGTGAAGTAGGCCACGGGCGACAAATCGAGCATCATTACTCCAATCAGGCCCCCTCCCAGGATGCCCATGAAGTCAGCGTAGATGCAGAGCAGGGGCATCATCAGGATCAGGGCGAGGGTTCGCGGCAGCACCAGGAATTCCACCGGCGAGAGTCCGAGGGTCTGCAGGGCGTCGATTTCTTCGTTCACCTGCATGGTTCCCAGTTGCGCCGCATAAGCAGCGCCGGTACGACCGGCCATGATGATGGCCGCCATCATGGCCCCCATCTCACGGGTCATCCCGATCCCCACCAGGTCCGCCACGTAGATCTGGGCGCCAAAAAGCTTGAGTTGCACCGCGCCGACAAAAGCGAGGATCAACCCCACCAAGACACTGATGAGGGAGACGATGGGCAGCGCCTGGGCGCCGCATTCTTGCAGGAAGAGCACCAGGTCATGGCGGCGGAAGCGGGCTCTGCCCAGCAACAACCTGCCAAACGCCAGGGTCGTTTCACCCAGAAAGGAGACCATTCTCCGGGTGGCGGAAGCCGCCTCCACAGTTCTGGCACCGATCCTGGTGAGGAGCGGAGCGCGTACCCCGGATTTTCGCGCATCCTTCTTTTCCGGCACCGCCGAAGCCAGCGCCAGCAGTTTCAACACCCCCTCGGGCAGGCCGCTTCGATCGATCTCCAGGCGTTCCTGTTCGGCGCCGGCAAAAAGTGCGGTGAGAAAGATCAGCAAGCTGCTGTCCCACGCCTTCAAATCCTGCGCATCAAAGGCAATTTGCCTGCCTCCGCCGACGGCAGCCAGCTCTTTGCCAAGATCCGGGGGTGTTGGCAACCCAGCGGCTATGTTCCAAACCCCGCCGAGATGGATCAGCAACGTGGCCGAGCCCCTTATGCTGAAGCTGATTTGCGGCTCATCCGAGGCTACCGGAACAGCAGCCGTGTTCCCTGGCAAGGGCGTCATACCGTCGCCACATCCTCATCGATGGGGTTCATTCAGGTCTCCCTGAACATCGCCGACCATGTTCCAACCTGGATGCCAGCTTCAACCGTGCTCCCCTCTCCCCGGCCATGGCCCCGGGGCACGGCCGGGAGGTCCCTATGACTTGGCATCGTCATTCTCCTCCAGCAGAGCCTTCTTCCTGGCCTCCTCCTCCGCAGCAAGGGCAGCAATGGCCGCTGCCGCGCCGCCCGACAGCACCCTTCTTGCTGAGGAAGCATCCGGCGCTTGGCCGCCCGTTTTCGGTTCCGCCGGTACCGGTTCATCCGGCAGGCGTACCATGACATGCCGTGTGGCAAATTCCAACCCTTTCTCGTCGAAGAGTTCCTTGAGCCGTCGGAAGACCTGCCGTTGGATCATGAACTGGTTCCCCGGCTTGGACTTGAACTTAACCCTCATGATCAAGGCGGAGTCATCAAGCGCCAGCACGCCCGCGCACTTGATAGGGCCCAGCAGGTTGGGTCCCAATTCCTCGTCCTGTTGAATTTCCTTGTCGATCTTCTTCACGACCTTCCGGACCTTATCGACGTCGGTGTCGAACGGCACCCGGAAGTCCAGTTTGGTGATGTTGTAGTCCCTGGAAAAGTTGGTCACTGTGCCGAGCTGACTGAACGGGACAATATGCACCATCCCGCGCGTGTGCCGAAGCTTGAGGGACCGGATGGAAATCCCTTCGACGGTCCCCTTGGCCTTGCCCGATTCCACGTAGTCGCCAATGCGGAAGGCATCGTCGATAAGGAAAAAGAGGCCGGAGACGATGTCTTTGATGAGGTTTTGAGTACCCAGCCCGATGGCCAGCCCCAGGATGCCCGCCCCGGCCAGGAGCGGCTTGGTGTCGATCCCCATGGCGGAGAGAACGATCAGGCCGACCGTCACCAGCAATACTACCAATAGAAACTTGCGAAAGATTTGAAGCAGGGTCCCCAGCCGGCTGCCACCGGTCCCGCCCGCATCGGAATCCTCATCCACCTCGAGCGAGCTCTGAACTTCACTGAGCTTGCGGCTGATGGCATCCTCGATCAACTTCCAGGCGACCCAGGCCAGAGAGACGATCAGCAGGATCTTGAACGCCGCCGCGGTGAATTCTTCCCCGAGCTCGGCTTCAAAGCCCCATAGCTGCACCAGCCAAAAGAAGATGATGCCCGCCAGGGAAAGGCTCAGGCAAGAACGCAGGATGCGCACCCAGCGATCAGGAACTACAGCACCGGGAGTGCCTGGTTGCTCGGTCTCCGCCGCCCCCTGTTCCTCGCTGCTGCTCCCCGGCCCGGCACACGGCGGCACAACCGCCTCCTGCTTATCAACGAGCCCGAACATGGCACTCAGTGATTTCTGCCCCAGCCAGTCCAGGATGAAGAAGAGAGGCACGCTTGAGAAGAGGGCGAAAATGGGGATTACCAGGTCGGAACGGCCCACCAGCAGATAAAACACCCAGAGGCACCAGGCCAGCAACAGGTAGGGCAACGCAAACAGATGCCAGAAAAAAGCCAGCTGCGACCGAAGCTGAGCGACACCGACAGAGCGATCCCCCGTCCCGTGGCAGATGATCCGGGCCACCGCCTCCCGGTGGCCCAGGACCATAGATACCAGCATACCAAGCACCACCGCGGCGTTGAGAGCTCTCAGGAAAATGATGCCTTCCTCGCTGATTCCCTGCAGTTCAAGCAATCCCGTGATCAAAACCCCGGCCCCTATGACCAGCGCATATGCCAGTACCCAACGGTGGATGGTAACCGCGGCGGAATCGGACAGAGGCAGGCATCGTAAAGCAGGGTGGTGAGGGGCCAGCAGGAACCGCGAGAGCAAACCGATCCCGCGTACTCCCAGCACCACCACCAGATAGATCATGAGTACCAACCGGGCGACCGGGCTGCGATTCAAGAAGCAGAAGAATATCAGCAGGGTGACGCCAGTGAAGATGCAGATCGAGAAGAATTCGACGGCAGCTGTGAGGAATAAACGTTTGAATTTCACCATCCAGGAGACGGTTGGCACACTGGCAAGCCGTTGGCGCATATCCGCGGTAGCGCGACCAAACCGCCACTCAGCAGCTATTCCCGCACCCAGCAGGAAAAAAACGCCAGCGAACATCAAAAGGATGTCCGCCGTTCCCCCATGGCCTCTGAGACCGGCGTAGGCTTGGGGCAGGAACCGGGGGACGGCCACCGCACCGGCCCGGATGTCGTACAGACGCTGGTGAAACAGGGCAAAATTCTCTTCCGCCCGCTGCGCAATCAGAGTCAGGCCGCTGGCCTTCTTGGCTTCCTGGTGCGGCACCCTGGTGACGGCGGACTTTTCCAGTTCCTGAAGCAGCAACCGCCTCACCTGATCGTCGCCCAGGCCCGCAACGAGTTCGTTGATTTTGTCCCGGTCAAGATTTTCCGGAATCTCCGGCAGGGCCTTATCCGATTTCCCGTGTCCCTTGTCCGCTTCCTTGGCGGAAAAGAGCATCAGCCCGTCTTTATCTTTGGCGGATACGGCCTGGCCCACCAGGAGAAAACCCGCCAAAACCGCCACGAGAATCAGGAACCGCCGGTGCACCCGATCCGACATGGGTTCTGTCCTTCTAGGGCTTCCCCTGAAGCTGCTCGGCGACTGCCCTGGTCGCGCGCTGAACGACCTCGGGATCGCCCAGATAATAGTGACGAACAGGTTTGAGCGCATCGTCCAGCTCATAAACGAGGGGAATCCCGGTAGGGATATTCAACTGTGCAATCTCATCATCGGAAATATGGTCGAGATACTTGACCAATGCCCGCAGGCTGTTGCCATGGGCGGCAATGAGCACCCGCGCACCGGACCTGACGGTGGGTGCGATGGTCTCGTGCCAGTATGGCAGAAAACGATGGACGGTGTCCTTGAGGCATTCGGTGAGCGGGAGTTCTCCCGGGCGCAGGTCGGCATACCTGGGATCGCTGCCCGCATACCGGGGATCGTCCACCGTCAGGGCCGGCGGCCGCACCGCATAGCTGCGACGCCATTGCTGAACCTGTTCCAGACCGTATTGTGCCGCTGTCTCGGACTTGTCAAGCCCTTGCAGGGCACCGTAGTGGCGTTCGTTCAACCGCCAGCTTCGGACCTCCGGAATCCACATGAGGTCCATCACCTCGAGCACGAGCCAGAGGGTCTTGATCGCCCGCTTCAAGACCGAAGTATACGCAACATCAAAGAGGTACCCTTCCTCCTTGAACAAGCGTCCCGCCGCCTCAGCCTCTTCCACCCCCCTGGGACTGAGCGGGACGTCCTCCCAGCCGGTAAAACGGTTTTCCCGGTTCCACACACTCTCACCATGGCGAAGCAATACCAGGCGCTTCATCATCGTCACCTCGTCCCCTTCACCCGCCTCGGCAAAGGCTTGCCCAACGAAGCATCCCCTCTTCTCCCTGCCTCACCCCCGCCGATCACCGCCTCCAGCCGTTGCGGCCCGACCCGCTGCTACTTTGCCTTCTCCAGAGAAACCGCCAAGGCTTCAATGTAGGTGATCACCACCGAGTCGCCCTGTTCTATGTTATCCAGCCTGCTTGGCCTTTTTACAAAAATCGTGGTCGAGCGCCCGTCCGGATGCTTGATCGTGACATGGGTTCGCGCATGATCGATTCTCTCCACCTTGGCAGCTGCCGTCAGCACTTCTCTCACCACCCCGTGCGGCTCCTGCCCCGGCTCGAACCTCCGGGGAGCGTTCCTCACCACTCTTGCTTTCCGCTCACCCTTCTTCTTGAGTTGCAGCGCCGACCATTCAAAATACTTGGCGGTCACCTCATCGCCGACCCTCACTAGCGGCAGGTTCGTTACCTCTGTTCCGATCTTGAGGTCAAAGACGTTGCCTTTGGCATCCCTGAGGGTGACCAGCCGTTTCGTCAAATCGACAGCCAGTACGGCGGCTTTCACCGTTTTCAGGGGTTCCTCGGGGAGCCTGAGACGGCGGGGACTGACCGACGGGGTTTCCGGGGAGCTTGTCAGGTCCCCGAGTTTCTGCTCCGGCACGTCAGGTTTCGGCATACTCATCGGCGTCGTTGCCGGGGAACCTGTCTCCCCGGCAGGCGGGGTAATCCTCTTCTCAGGCGCCCCGCATCCCATTCCCATGGTGAGTACCAATCCCGCCAGGACGGTCACAGCGATTCGTGTCTTCATAAAAACCCTCGTTTGTTGTTCTCGCTCCAACTCCTCTTGCCCACCCCCTCAGTCATCCCGACAAACCACGTAATGACCGTGAAGTCCCGCTCCTTCTAACGTTTCCCATTTCCTCCCGCGAACATGCAAAGCCATCCAGGGTATGATTCACCTATCAGTTCTCCCGTCTCGGAGCCTCTCTTTGGCAGTTCTTCCCCCGAGCCACGTTTTCGCAGCGTATTCTCGAACGCCGATCGTTCCGGCTCTTTCCCGAAAGTGGCGGAGACGAGCATAGAGATCAGACGCACCGGTGTCAACCAACAGAATCGCAGGCAGGTCTTGTTTGGCGGTTAAATTAGCAGGTTATCGACCTTGGGCGCAACCTGTCAGGAACGGCGGCCAACAACGCGGAAGTCAAGCCGGCGCCGCCCTGGATCGTTCGGCAACTCCCGGTTTTTCCGCGGCTTGGCGGTGGGAAGCCGGTAGTTGCCCCACCGGTTCACGCACCAAGTCAGCGGGATCTTGCGCCGCAACCGTAGAAGGATTCGCGACCGGCCTGGCGCAAGGTTTCAATCAGCCGGTCCAGCTCATCCCTGGTATCAGCCCGGAAGGCACCGTCGCGCAACGGCTTCGTGCCCCTGAGGCCGCGTGTGTACCAGATGAAGAATTTATGGAAGCAGGCCACCCCCCGCTTCTCCCCGTAATGCGCAACGATGAGGTCAAGGTGCTTTCTGATGATCGCAAGGCGCTCAGCCATGGTGGGTTTCTCGCACGGCAACCCGCCCTCAAAGAACCGGTTCAGCTCTCTGCAAAGCCACGGATATCCCAGGGAACCGCGCGCCAGGGTAACGCCGTCGCACCCGGTTTCATTAAACATCCGCTTGATGGCAGGAACGGAGAGATTGTCGCCACTGGCAATGACGGGAATCGTCAAGGCCTCTTTCACCTGCTGAATGATCCGGTAATCAACCGTTCCGCCATACCCCTGAGACCTTGTCCGGCCATGGATGAACAGCGCACTGATCCCCGCATCCTCGGCCCGAAGAGCGACCTCGCGGGCATTCACCGAAGTAGGGTCCCAGCCGGCCCTGATTTTCACCGTTACCGGAACTCGGGCCTTCGAGACGAGCGTTTTGAGCAGTCCGCCCAGCCTGGAAGGGTCCTTGAGAAGGCCCGCTCCTTTGCCCTTGCGCGTCACCTTGGGCGTAGGACAGGCGGCATTGAAGTCGAGCAGATCGAAGCCAAAACCTTCCAGCGCTGCTACGGCCTCGACCAGGTCGGTTTCATCATGACCCAGGAGCTGCACCCCCAACGGCCGGTCCTCGGGGGCAGAGGTGAGCATGTGCCAGGTTTTCCGCTCACCCCGAGCGATGGCCCGGGCGTCGATCATCTCGGCAAAGGCCAGCGGTACGCCGAAAGAACGGGTGATCAGCCGAAAGGGCAGATCGCTGACCCCCGCCATGGGCGCCAGCAGATAAGGGAAATTCAGCACCAGGTTTCCGATCTTGAGCACGGTTGATGCCCCCCTCAACTGCGATGAGCCGTTTTTCCGGCAGCGCAACCCTTTCCTAATAGTCAGCCAGGGGCAAATCCTGCGCTGAACCGTGCTGCCAAAGCAGCCAAGGTAGTATTCGTCACTATTTCCTCATGGGGAATCAGCAGGTAGCGCCAGGGTTTGCCATCATAGCTCCTGGCATGGGTTGAAGCATTGATGCACCATTTCACGGCAACTTCCTTCTTGGCAAGCACGATTGGGTCATCCATCTGGTTGCTGGCTTTTGGCTCAAGCATGAAGATGGCCTCGGCGGTTTCGGCGACAAAGTCCGGCTGGTATTCATGAGGCTCGCCACCGTCGCGATAGAAAATTTGAAACTGGCCCCTGGCAGGCCTGAACCATTTGACGGCATCCCGATCAAGGATCACCGCGAGTTTGCGTTCGCCTTCCGCATGAAATTTCTCCTCCGGATAGAGGCAGCGGTTAAACCCGCTGAAGAGATAGCGAGCCATGTTGCTCTTGTCTGCGGGAGATTCTCGGAAATCGAGCATCGCCTCTCCGGCAACCTGTGAGTAGGCCCTTTGTTTCAGCTCAGTGAAGCCCTTACTGACGATCACTTCATAACCAACCGTCTCTTCCCAGTAGTGCTCCTGCATCTGCGAATGAATAAACCTCGCAATATCGCGCTGGTAGCAGCGCAGTACTTTGGCCGTTTCCTCGTCGGAGAGATAGGCCAGAAAATGCTGGACCGTCTGGCGGGCAAGGTCGTAGAGCAGGTCGGCATGGTCATCGTAGGATATGTCGTCGAAATCGACGAGGACATTTACGATATAATCCTCAAGCCGTTCTTCCTCAATGCCGCCGCGGCCGAGCGCCAGCACTTCGAGTTGGTTGGTCCGGAGGTGCTGAATCCACAACTCCTCCGAAACGGGCGGATACTTCAGCGTGTTGAGATCGAGAGCAAACGGCTGAAAGCCGGATTTCACCTCGCCTTTCGGCACGACCAGGATGCGCGGGATGTCAATGGTCTGTTGTATGACCAGTTCGACCGTCTTAGCCACCACGGCAGCGATGGCCGGCTTTTCCAGGATGCCTTCGATGTCCCACTGCAGAGGGTGTTGCTGCTCTGTAACGGCCTCGACAATGGCGGCCTGAATCTCTGGTTTTTGCAGGTAATTCACGGTCGGCAGCCTTCGGGGCTGGTTCGAAAGGTTCCGGATCTTCTCCCAGGCAATTTGCGCCACTCTCTGCTCGGCAGGCGTGGTGAAAACCGGCGGCTCGTGCTGTCCAGCTGTGGAAGTGCTGCTGGTCACCAGTTGCGGCTTGAGCCCCAACTGTGTCGCCAATTTCGACTGAGACACCACCGTGACCGTCTTCCGGCTGAGGTCTTCCAAGTCAATCATCACCGCGTGTAGGCGTATCGCCGAATCCGGCCGGTTGGCCTCGTCGATGATCTCCTGGAACTTGTCGTGGGCAACGATGTTCAGCCGGTCCACAGCCATGACTCCGGTGCGCTTGCCATAGGGCAGGCGCAGACCACGACCGATGGACTGCTCGATGAGGATGCGGGCGTTGGCCGCGCGTAGCGGGACGATGGTATAGAGGTTGGTCACGTCCCAGCCTTCCTTAAGCATGTTGACGTGGATGACAAGCAAGGTCGGCCCTGGCACGGAAGGCGGTGCAGAGGACCAGGAGAGAACGCTCCGGTCCCACCTCGTCGGAGAGCTGCTGGAGCTGCTCGTGGGTCAGGTTGGCGGTAGTGACATAGATGAAGTCCCGCTCCGTGGAATGACCATGCTGCCAGTAGACCGAATCGCTGGGAGCGTAAGTAAAACCCTCCAGCTTGCAGAGCGCCTCGGCCAGCATGGCGGCGTTGTAGGTCTTGTTGATCACCCAGTTATTCCAGTTATCCTTTTCCAGCAGTGACGGCGCAAGCCGGTAGTAGCGAAAGCCGCCACCACCTTTCCAGTTTACCGCCTTGGTGATACCACTCTGGTCAGTGCCATCGATGACCCTTTTTAGGCGGGGAATGATGTGAGTCTGGCAGTGCTCGCCCAGTTCCACCATGATCCAGCGCCGACCCATCTTGTGGGCTACCGCACCAGTGGTGCCCGAACCGGCGAAGGAATCGAGGACAAGGTCGCCGGGGATTGTGGCGAGATCAAAACAACGCTTAATCAAAGCTTCTGGTTTCTTGCCTTTTGGAAATTCGACTCCTCCCTCGTTGTGGAGATTGTTTGAAAGCACATCGTCCCAGATGCTTGTCAATGGTTCCCCTGCAACGTATTCGCCATCAATCAACTTCAATTTGTCGGCATAGAAAAGGATGCGCTCTCCTTTAATGAAATACATGTCGGAGTACCCGCCGCGATTGAGGAGCATAACTTCGTCTTTATTGGCAAGTGACGCATCAATCATGGCTCGCGCATCAGCGCTGACCGCTTTATAGTCTGGCCTGGCGAGACGTACGACACGTCTTGCGTTCTCTGCAACAAACTGCGATAGCCTTTCTTCGTAACTATTCCCCAAATCTTTCTTCAACTCGCGCTCCGGCAGCCTTAGGTTTGCTGCAAAAGCTCGCGTTAAAGTTATGAACCTCCACTTGGTGAAATCTTCCTCGTAATTCTCGATGAACTGCCCGTACCTCTTGTCTCGTTGGACTATCGCAGTAAATATTCGGTTTGGCGTCCAAATCCCTTTGTTCTTTGCAAAGATCACGACAAAGTTGGAGGTACTCACTACGCCAGGGTTAATCGCCTTGTGCCCTGTTGCTGCCCCCTGCTTGAAGGTGATGACTGAGATGCGGTTCCCACGACCAAAAACTTCATCAAGAAGAACTATCAAATAGCCAAGTTCATTATCATCGATGTGTACAAACAATGTCCCTTCTTCGGCCAGAAGTTTCCTTATGATTTGCAGTCGGTCACGAATCAAACCAAGCCAGATTGAATGCTCCAAGCCGTCGTCATAATGATCAAATGCCTGCTGTGTATTGAAAGGCGGATCGATGAAAACGCACTTCACCTTGCCCGCGAACTCAGCCTCCAGGGCCTTCAGCGCCAGCAGGTTGTCGCCGAAGATCAGCCGGTTGTCGAAGATGTCATTATCCGTCACCCGGTGTTTCGCGTGACAGGACTTCTCCGGGTCTTCCAGCAAGATACGCGGCTCCAGCCTGGGCCGATTCTCCTTGCCAATCCAGGTTAGCTCCAGTTTTTGCTTGTTGCTCATGTCAGCTTCTCACGCGAAGGTTGGCTTCCAGACAGGGAGTGGGGTCACCATCCAGCTTGCTAAGGACTTCAAACCGAGATCACAAAATCTTTCAGCAATACCCTCATTCCGCATTCTGAACATCCTTTTCTTCATCTTCGCGCCTTCGCGTCTTCGCGTGAACCAAAATCACAATAGACCACTTCAAACGCTTTTGGCACTGCGGTCGAAACGGAAGCTCACCTTGAGGTCGTTCATCCAGGAGTGTGCGAGCAAGCCATCATGTTGGAGGCGCCCTACGACGATACCGGGATGGAGGCCGATGCGGAGCGCATATTCTCTAATTGCAGCCTTGCTTTTGAGGAGCGCAAGGTCTCCGGCCCGTTCAGCGGGAATAAGGAAATCTGCGGTCCAGGCATTGGCTTCACGCTCTTCCTTGGACTCAATGAGGTTGTGGTCATAGTCGTCGAGGAAGACGCTTTTTTTCCCATGCAACAGCACATGAGCCGCCTCATGGAAAAAGGTGTACCAGAACCTGTCGTTGCTCTTTCCGTAAAGCGAAAGCTGGATGAGGGGTCGGTGTGCGCTCAACCAACGCGCCACGCCGCTGACATGAGCCCGAGGAATGGAGGGCACCAGCACCAGAGCCACACCCGATTCGCGACACAGTTCGCGCAACCTCGGTTCGAACTCCTCAGGCGGACGCAGGGTCAGGGTTCGAATCTCCTTCAGCGCAGCTTCGAAACGTACGCGATCGTATTTAGGGCTAACCACCCGTTCGGTCTCGATTTCACCCAGACGCAGCCAGGCTGAAATGGCTCCTATATCGCTCTGTTCTTTCCGGGTACGACGGAAGGACACCTCCATACGGGCATAGTGGCGTTCCCAATCATCGGGCGATGCCACTCCGAAAAAGCGCAGCAGTGCTTCGACTAGATCGGGCTTCGCTTTCGCATCCATGCGCTTCTTGGGGATAGCGCCCTCCTGCATCAGTTCTTTCACGGGGAGCTTGTTGAGCCAGTCGGTCCATTCCGAGAAACGGCCGGCAGCGGCCAAGCGAGCACGTTGTGCCCGGAATTGAGCCTCACGCGCAAGCCAGAAGGCAGCCCCGCCCCCGAGCACGCGCTCAAGACGTAGCGCCGTTTCTTCGGTCACGGCGGCCTTGCCGTTGATGAGCTGACTGACGTGCTTGGTGGTGTAACCAAGTCGAACAGCCAATTCGGCCTGGGGCCAGCCGCGTTCTTCCATCAGGTCGGCAATGGTGTCACCGGGCGGTGATACCCAATCCGGGCGGAACGGGATGGCTGTGTCAGTCATGGTAATCTCCAATGTAAATGATGCGAATGCTGGTAATACGCACCCAGTCAACACTGCCGTCGTCTCGTCTGGGAACCGGTTGCTGGTCCGGTTCAAACACGAGTCGTCGGCCGCCCTCCAGATCAAGCGCGAACTGTCCGGCTCGTGCCCCTTGCAGCGGGTGGGGTCGTCCCGCCACGAGGTCGGTAACACGCTCGGCTGCCTGCAGGTCGGCCAGTCGTGACCTGAGTTTGCGAGCACAGGCTGTGCCGATTTTTCGTGAGGCAGTGGCCTGTTGCTCGCACAATTCACGGGTCTTCTTGTCCCTGAAGGCAATGTCCATTATTTCTCACAACAATAAACCTGTTTACCGATTTGGTAAACACAATATGTGAAGAGCGATGTAGCCAATCCGGAAAGATGGAAGCCTTGTCGTGCTAGGGCAACCTCTCATGGTTGGAAAGCAGTGCCGGTCCACTTCCTCCTGTGCCTCGAAAAGCGAGCGCCGCTTCTGGTTGCGCTGGCCATCGAGCGCCTTGATCCGCTTCTGGCCATAGTTTCTCCTCAAGCGTCAGTGGGAGGTGGCGGCGTGGCGGGCTTCCTTGATCTGGCGGTCCAGCTCCTTGCGGGTTCCACGGCAGATGGTCAGGGCTCTTGCCGAAAACCTCTTGCGATAGTTGTTCGGGAGTCTTCGCCACCGCCGAACCTCTCCTGAGCCAGAGCGCATTACGATATCAGCTGTGCGGAACCTATCAGATTTGCGTTGTGCCCGCAAGATGAAGCGGGCGGCTCTGCATATTGTATCAGATGAGGTTAGTCGTGCAGTCCTCTGGCATCGAATTTCAGTTTGCTCGGACAAAAACGAATTACAGGCAGGGCTTTATCGCGTCGAAGAATCTTTCAGCTAAGATCTCGTAGCCGGCATCGTTGGGATGAAACAAGTCGCTCATGCGCTTTCTGTCTCCCAACAACCCGTCCAGGATATTGGGGATTAGAACGCAGCCGCTCTCCCGGGAAACCTTTTCCTATGTCTCTCCGTAGCCCCAGCCCTAAAAAGGCATACCGATTTCCTCGAGAACGACGAGTCCACCCTGGCCGTGGCTCAACGCGACGATTGCGCTTAGATCAGCAAAGGCTTTTTGCCTTGAAACTCGATTCGTGAGATCCCCAAGACCCAAGGTGGTCCAGACAATCCGAAGAGTGGGCAAGACAATCCGGCTCCAGCTTGGTCAGAGCACGAGCAGTGGTGTCTCCAGCAGCAGCGGCACTGATAATTGGCCCTGCAATCAGCTTCGACAGTTGTGAGGGATAATCCATAAAACCATTGCCTGCCAAATTGCCAATCTGCAACTGATGACCATGAGATTCTATACGGTCGCATGGCCAATCCGTATCGATCAGCCACCCTGCACGAAAATGCAGGTCGGCGGCGTTTCGCCGATCTTGGCTGCCATGGTCCGAATCCGCTCCTCAGCGGCGGACAGGTCCATGGGAATAGCCTCCTGAGGGCATTCCCGTACGCACTTCAAACAGAGGAAGCAAGCCTCTCCGAACCGGGGATAAGGATCAAGCGCAATCGCCTGGGCCGGGCACATTTCCGCGCACAAGCCGCATTGATTGCATTGCTCCAGCGTCACCGACAGGGCCGGAAAGTGCGCTTTGGCGGCGGCAATGCTCTTCTTTGCAGCGGCCTCCCTGATCTCCGGCGGCTGATAGGCCAGGACTGCAAGGGGCAGTGGCTCGATGGTTCGACTCGAGAGCGTCGCGTGGATGGCATCTACCAGCGCTTGGACCTGGGCGTCGTCGTTCGGGTCGGGGTGTCCCGCCCCCACAGGCTGCTCAGAACGCCACATGACCGAATGCACGGCCAGCACCTTGGCGGCTCCCAGCAGGATCAGTCCTTTCTCTGTCAGCAGGGTCCCCATGTCATGGAGTGCGACCCCGCTGTTGACTCCTCCCCAGGTAACAAACGGGACGGCACCGAGTCCGTCCTGCGCCGGCAAGTTCTTCAAGAATTTCTCCACCGGGGGTACCATGTGGTCGGCATAGACCGGCGATCCCACCCACAGGCAACGCGGCCGCCCAGGGCCTTGCATCGCCGACGCCATTGCCTGCTCGGGGTCGGTATGGGCAAGGTCGACGAGCACCGCGGCATCTCCCAGGGCTCTAAGCCTTGTCTTGATCACTTCCGCTACCTGGCGCGTAGCGCCGTTGGGCGAACAAAAAGCGATAATGTGGTTCATTCCTTCCTCCTCAGGACCAGGTTGTCATGCAGTGGCCTGATCATGCTGTGCGGCTGCAGCAAGGCCACTCATCTTAATTGATGATAGCAGCCGGGGAAAGAGCTACTCTTCGGCCATCAAGGGGTTTTCAATCATCCTGGACTCCGCCAGGGCGCGGGCCGTAGCCGATTGTTCCTGCTGCGTCAGCAATGCTTCGGGAGGCCCTTCGGCAACAATGCGTCCCCCCTGATCGCCGCTGCCGGGCCCGAGGTCGATCACGTAATCGCTGGCCCATACCAGGTCCAGGTTGTGTTCGATAACCAGGACGGTGTTGCCTTTCGCGGTGAGGGCATGGAGCACGTCGACCAGCCGTTTGACATCCGCGCGATGCAGGCCGGTGGTGGGTTCGTCCAGGAGGTATAGGCTGCCGGTGCGGTTGGCGCCAAGCTCGCTGGCAAGCTTGATTCGCTGCGCCTCTCCGCCGGACAGGGTCGGGCTCGGCTGGCCGAGGGTGAGATACCCCAATCCCAGATCGCAGAGGAGCCGCAGGGGACCGGCTATCTTCGAGAAAGCGGCAAAAAGGGGCGCAGCCTCTTCGATGGTCATGGCCAGGAGGTCGGCAATCGACCGTGCCCGATACCGAACCGCCAGGGTTTCCCGGTTGAAGCGGCGACCGCTGCAGGCTTCGCACGGCACCAAAACATCGGGCAAAAAATTCATGGCCACTTTGGTCTGCCCCTGACCCTTGCACTCCTCGCAGCGTCCCCCCTTGACATTGAAGGAAAAGCGCCCGGGACCGAACCCTCGCACCTTTGCTTCGGGAAGCGCGGCGAAGAGTTTTCTTATTTCGTCCCACACCCCGACATAAGTCGCCGGGATCGACCGCGGGGTTCGCCCGATGGGGCTGTGATCCACTTCCAAAACCCGCTCGAGCGGCTCGAACCCTGCCATCGCCTCGAAACCCGCTTGATGCCCTCGAAAGCCCTTCCCCAGGCGCTCCGCGAGGGCACGATAGATCACTTCATGCACCAGGGTGCTCTTCCCCGCACCCGACACCCCGGTCACACTGGTCAGCGAACCCAGCGGCACTCGCACCTCGATTCCCTTCAAATTCCTGGCACTGACACCGCTGACCTGCAGCCATCCCGCTTCCCCGGGACGACGCCTTTCCACTCCCTCCAGAAACTGCCTGAAGGGCCTGCCAAACCATTTTCCGGTGAGGGTCTCCGGTTTGGCACACAGAGCCTTGAAGCGCCCCCGAGCAACGAGCCGCCCGCCGCCGCTGCCGGCCCCCGGCCCCAGTTCGATGAGCGTATCGGCGCGCCGCATGGTTTCGGCGTCGTGTTCCATGATGATGATGGTATTGCCCTTGCGTTTAAGGAGGCCGAGGCTCGCCAGGAGCCGTTGGTTATCCACCGGATGGAGGCCGATGGTGGGTTCATCCAGGATGTAGCACACCCCGCGCAGGTTGGATCCCAGCTGCGCCGCCAGGCGAATGCGCTGCGTTTCCCCGCCCGAAAGGGTATCGCCCGAGCGGTCCAGGGCCAGATAGGCCAGTCCCACCCGGTGCAGGAAGGTGGCGCGGGCCTGGATCTCCCGGGAGATGGGGTTGGCAATGGGCTGTTCCTGGGGAGTGAAGCGAAAGGCACGCCACTGTTTCTGAAAATCGGTCAGGTTCAGGTGCGCCAGGTCCGCGATCCCCAGGCCCCTGATGGTGACGGCGCGAGCCTGCGCGTTGAGTCTCCGCCCCTGACATTCCGGACAGGGACGCTCCTCGTGGAGTGCTTCCAACACCCCGCCCGGCGCCGCTTCGGCCACCTTCCGGAGCAGCGGCAGGAGTCCGAGAGATTCCCCTGCCTTTCCCCGGAGCATGACGGTCTGCACGTCCTGGGGCAGGTCGTGGAAAGAACTGTCCCAATCGACTCTGAGAGTTTCAGTCCAATAATGCCGGAGACGTCGCACCGAAGGCTTCGCCCCATCGGGCCAGGAGGTAGCCTCGAGGAATCGCGAAAGCCCCTCTTTCAGCGGAATCCGCGACCCGGCGGGGCCGATCAGCCGCTCGATATTCAAACGCTCGATGGTCCCCGCTCCGGCGCACGAAGGACAGGCCCCGTGACGGCTGTTGAAGGAAAACAGGCGCGGATCGAGGGGCTCCAGACCCTGCCGGCAATGGTCGCAATAGAGGCGTTCGCTGAAGACTCGCCGTTCTTCTCCGTAGAGATGCACCGAACCATTCCCCAGGGTTAGCGCCCGGCGCACGATTCCCGGGAGCTCGCCCGCCGGCGCACCCGGTCCTCCGAGCGACGCCACCAGTAGTTCGATGTCGTGCTCCCGATGCCGCTCGAGGCTGGGAACCGGGTCCAGGGGCAGCCACTCACCATCCACCAGGACGGTTGTGAACCCCAGTCTTTTCAAGCGGGCGAAGAGGTCAACGTAGATGCCCTTGCGGCTTCGAACCAGGGGGGCGAGCAGCTTTGCCTCCCCCTTTCCCGCTTCCTGTGCGACCAGCGCCAGGATCTGATCGAAGTTCAGGGCCACCAACTCGCAGCCGCAGGTTGGGCAGCGCTGTTCTCCCAGTTTCGCGTAGAGGAGCCTCAGAAAATGATAGATTTCGGTGATCGTTCCCACCGTCGACTTTCGGCTCAACTGGCTGCTGCGCTGCTCGATAGCGACCGTCGGCGGCAGTCCGAGAACCTGATCGACGTTGGGCTTCTCAAGGATTTTGAAATACTGCCGGACATAGCTGGAGAGGCACTCGAGATAGCGTCGCTGCCCTTCCGCAAAGATGACGTCGAAGGCCAGAGTCGACTTCCCGGACCCGCTCAGGCCCGTCAGCACGATCATCCGGTTGCGCGGCAGGTGCACTTCCTCCAGGTGGAGGTTGTGTTCGCGGGCACCGCGCACGACAATGTCCCGGTGAGGGGGCCGGGGTGAGGCGTGAGGGCTGAGGCGCGAGGGGTAAGGAGGGGAGAGCGGCGGACGCGGGTCCCCCGCCAGGCGCTTCCCGAGGCAGCGGCCGGTGTGGCTCGAGGGATGGGCGACAACAACCTCGGGGGGACCTTCAACCACCAGGTCGCCGCCACCGTCACCCCCTTCCGGTCCCAGGTCGATGATCCAGTCGCAATTCTTGAGGAGGTCCAGGTTGTGTTCCACCACCACCACCGTATTGCCCTCGTCCACCAACCGCTGCAGAATGTTCACCAGTTTTTGCAGATCGTACGGGTGGAGGCCGGTAGTGGGCTCATCCAGCAGAAAGAGACGATGGGCCCGGTGCCCCGCCTTCCCGGACCGGTTCGCTCCAGGCTTTGGTTGGAGATATCGGAGCAGTTTCAGGCGCTGCGCTTCCCCGCCCGACAGGGTGCTGAGGGGCTGTCCCAGGCGCAGATAATCGAGTCCTATGGCCACGATGGGAGCCAGCGCCTGCTCCAGCACCGGATGGTCGGAAAAGCGCTCTCCCAGCTCCCTGGCGGTACAGTCGAGCATATCGGCAATGGAAAGACCGCGCACTCGAATATTGAGGATTTCGTCTTTGAAGCGCCGCCCTTCGCACTGCGAGCACCGGATATAAACGTCCGCCAGGAACTGCATCTCCACCCGCTCGAAGCCTTCACCTTTACAGAGCTCACAGCGTCCCCCCGGCTGATTAAAGGAAAAATGCCCGGTGCCGTAACCTCGGGCAACCGCTTCCGGCACTTGTGCCAACAGTTGGCGCAGGGGATCGAGGGCGTGCGTGTAGGTTAGGAGATTGGCGCGGGGACTTCGCCCGAGCGGCTGCTGGTCCACCAGAACGAAATCCGCAACGAGCTCGGGGCCCTCCAACGCGTCGCATCGGCCGGGCAGATCGGTGGCCCGGCCCTGGCGCCGCAGCCAGTTGGCAAACAAGGTCTTTTTGACGAGGGTACTCTTGCCCGAACCGGACACTCCGCTCACCCCAATGAGCAGCCCGAGCGGAAACCGCACCGTCAGGTCTTTCAGATTGTGTTCGCGGGCGCCTCTCACCACGAGCGCCTGGTTCCAGTCCGGGTGGCGTCGTCGGGAAGGAACCGTCTCCGCCCGGCTTTCCCGAAGATAAGCCCCGGTCAGACTGCGATCACAGCTCACCAGGCCGGCGGGAAGTCCCTGGTAGACCACTTCCCCGCCCCGCTCTCCGCCGCCCGGTCCCATGTCGATGACCTCATCACAAAACTGGATCATCTCCGGGTCGTGCTCAACCACTACCACCGTATTGCCGACTTCAACCAGCCGCCGCAACTGGGCCATGAGCTGCTGCTGGTCTCGGGGATGCAAGCCGACACTCGGTTCATCGAGCACATAGAGGACGTTCACCAGCGCCGAACCCAGGGCCCGGGTCAGATGCACCCGCTGGACTTCACCCCCGGAAAGGGTCCGCGATTGCCGGTCGAGGGTCAGGTATTCCAGTCCAACCTGATGGAGAAACTGGAGGCGGTTGCGGATCTCGTTCACCAGAAGGGTCGCCGCCGGGTCCCGTTCGAGCTCCGGCCACGGCTGATTGAGGAAGGCGAGGCAGCCGGCAATATTCATGGCATTGAACCGGCCGATGGTCAGCCCCCGGAGCCGGTAGAGCAGCGCTCCGGCCTGATAGCGGGTGCCGTTGCAGGTCTTGCAGGGAGTATAGGCCCGGTAACGCGCCAGAAAGACCCGGACATGCATCCGGTAGGTCTTGCTCTCGAGCCATTCGAAGAACCCCTTTATCCCATAGAACCCATCAGCGCCCTCGATGAGCTTCTCCCGGGCAGCCGCCTCAAGCTTTTCAAACGGCACATCGACGGGAATCTGCTGCCGGCGGCAGAACGCCATCAAATCGGAGAACTCGCCACGGTCGATGCTCCACGGTTTGATAGCCCCCTCACTCAAGGATAGTCGCGGGTCAGGAACCACCAGATCCAGATCGACGCCGATCGTTCGGCCGAACCCGCGGCATTCGGGGCAGGCTCCCAACGGACTGTTGAAGGAGAAAAGGTTCGGCGTCGGCGGCGGAATGGGCGCTGCGCTCCGGCAGGTCGCACAGGCCAGGTCGGCGCTGAACCATTTGATGATGGGGTGAGGGGTGAGGCGTGAGGCGTGAGGGGTGAGGGGCAAAGGGTCCTGAGTTGCCTCGGGGACTGACGATCTCTCAGGTTTATCATTAGAGGACGGTGAGTGATTCGTGGCCGCGGACAGGATGATCACTGCCAGGCGATGGTTGCCCATGCTGAAGGCAGTAGTCAGCGAGTCCTTCACTCGAGCGGCGGGAGCGCGGCCCCAGGTTAGGCGGTCGACCACCACCAGGAGCTCCTGGTCGGCAAGGCTTCTCAGGCCTTCAGCAGTGAGATTCTCCAGTTCGAGCACTTCGCCTTTGCTGAAAACTCTCAGAAATCCCTGGGAAATCAGGTGCTGGTGCCATTCCCGGAGGTCGGCCCGCAGTTTCTCGGAAGGCCCTGAAGAGCTGGCCACTTCTGCGCGTGAAGAAATCCTCTCGCGGGAGGATCTCGGGATGTGAGGGAAGGCAATCAACAGGCGGCTGCCGGCCGGCAGGTCCTGGAGCTTCTCATAGACGCTCTCTGGATGGTCTTCAGAGACCGGCTGACCGCAGTCCGGGCAATGCGGAACGGCCAGTCTGGCATAGAGCAGTTTCAGGTGATCGTTGATGTCAGTGATGGTGCCGACCGTCGACCGCGAACTGCGGACGGCCGTCCCCGATTCGATGGCAATGCTCGGAGGAATGCCGGCGATGAGGTCCGCTTCGGGCGGGTCCATTCGTTCCAGAAACTGGCGTGCATAGGGCGAAAAGGTCTCCACATAGCGTCGCTGCCCCTCCGCGTAAAGGGTGTGCAAAGCCAGCGAAGATTTTCCCGAACCGCTCACCCCGCTTATGGCAATCAGCCGATATAGCGGGATATCGAGATCCAGGTTCTTTAAATTATGCTGCCGCACCCCCCGAAGGCGGATCACCCCCTGCTCAGACAAACCTCATCTCCTGTATAGCTGTTCGCTCCTGGCCTCCGAGACACTCACTCCTCACCCCCCTCACCCTTCACCTTTCACTCCACAAAATTCAACCCTGACAAAATCGGATTTTCAAGGTAATTATCATTCGGGGCGCAGACTATAGGAGCACGAAGAGCGACTGGTCAAGGAGCTTCTCGCTCAGTGCGGCTTCGTCACCCTGCTTGACCATGGCCTCCTGGAGGTCTTTGTCGCTTACTGCCGGCGGGAATCCAGGCAGAAGCCCGGATGGATGCTCCCAGGTTCATCCCTGTGGGGATTCCCCTCGCAGGCAGGACAAATTGTGCTTCGGGTTCACTCGATGGGCTCCGTACCTGGGACTGAACAGCCAGCCGTCAGCACCCGAAACCGACAACCCGGAACTCGGAACCCGAAACTGGCAACCCGTAACTCGCAACTCGGAACTCGGAACAGCGATCATGATCAAACCGACCCCCATGATGCAGCAGTACCTGGAAATCAAGGCACGGTATCCGGACGCCCTGCTGCTCTATCGCATGGGGGATTTCTACGAGCTGTTCCTGGAGGATGCGGTCACTGCCGCCCGCATCCTCGAAATCGCGCTCACCTCGCGCGACAAGCAGGCGGAAAACCCGATTCCCATGTGCGGGGTGCCCTACCATGCCGCCGAGAGCTATATCGCCAAGCTGGTGGGAGCCGGCAGGAAGGTGGCCATCTGCGACCAGGTGGAAGATCCCCGGCAGGCCAAGGGTCTGGTTCGCCGCGAGGTGACCCGGGTGATCACGCCGGGTCTGATCCTGGAAAGTCAGAACCTCCTCTCCAATCAGCCCAATTACCTGGCCGCCGTTTCTTGGGCCAATCGTGGCGAAACTCTCGGGCTCGCCTATCTCGACATTTCGACCGCTGACTTCCGGGTGGTGGAGCTGGATTCGGAAGAGGCTCTCAGTGAGGAACTGCTTCGGGTAGCCCCCAGGGAAATCCTGCTGCCCCGCGACGAAGCGCATTCCTGGATTGAAATCTTGCAGCGCCAGCTCGCCTTCACGGTGAGCGTGCTCGACCCCGGGGAGTTCGACCGAGTTCGCGCCGAAGAGCGGCTCATCAAGCAGTTCGAAGTCCATTCACTGGAAGGTTTCGGCATCCACCGGATGGAAGCCGGTATTCGTTCAGCGGGAGCTATTCTGTCTTATCTCCAGGCCAATCTCCTGGATTCCTGCAATCACCTCCAAACCCTGCATCCCTACCACCGCTCTGACTACATGGTGCTCGACGAAGCCACCGTGCGCAACCTTGAAATTTTTCAGTCCGCCAGCTTCCAGGGTCTCAAAGGTTCGCTTCTGGCCGTCGTCGACCAGACCTCCACCCCCATGGGCGGTCGCAAGCTGCGGCAGTGGCTTCGCTACCCCCTGATCCAGCTGGAAGCCATCCGCAGCCGCCAGCAGGCCGCAGCGGAACTGGTCGAACGGGCCAGCCTGCGGGCCACCATCCGCTCCTCCCTGGAAAAGATCAACGACCTTGAACGGCTCAACAGTCGGAACAGCACCGGGGTATCCACTCCCCGTGATCTGGTGGCTTTAAAGAAATCACTTCAGGTGCTGCCTGTGTTGCGCCAGGCCCTTGACGGCTGCGCGTCGGAACGGCTCACCGGCTTAAGGGACTCCTGGGACGACCTGGCTGAAGTTGCAGAACTGCTCGAAGCCAGCCTCACCGATCCTCCCCCGTTGACCTTCAACGCCGGGGGGGTTATCGCCCCAGGCGTCAGTGCGGAGCTGGATCACTATGTGAACCTCAGCCGGGATGCCCGAAGCTGGATGACCGGCTACGAAGCCCAGGAGCGCCAGCGAACCGGGATCAGCTCGCTCAAGGTCCGGTACAACAAAGTCTTCGGCTATTACCTCGAGATTTCCAAGGCCAACCTCGGCGCCGTCCCCGACGATTACTTCCGCAAGCAGACCCTGGTCAATGCCGAGCGATTCTTTACCGAAGCCCTGAAAGCCTTCGAGACGCAGGTGCTCGAAGCCGAGGAGAAGCGCCTGGAGCTCGAACAGCAGCTGTTTGAGGGGCTCCGCAAAAAGGTCGGCGCTCACTGTCAGCGCCTTCAGCTCATGGCTGACCGGGTTGCCGATTTCGATTGTCTGGCCTGCCTGGCCGAGGTCGCGGCCCGCAACGATTACCGCCAGCCGCAGCTCAGTGCGGGCGATGCCATCGTTATCCGCGACGGGCGCCATCCGGTTATCGAACATTTCCTGCCAGGCGGCTCCTTTGTCCCCAACGATCTCGAACTCAACCAGGACACCCAGCAGGTACTGATCATCACCGGGCCGAACATGGCGGGAAAATCGACCATCCTGCGGCAGGCGGCGCTCATTGTGCTCCTGGCCCAGATCGGCAGTTTCGTTCCCGCCTCCGAGGCTTCCATCGGCCTGGTGGATCGGATCTTCACCCGCGTCGGCGCGGGCGACGACCTGGCCCGCGGCCGCTCGACCTTTCTCGTCGAAATGCAGGAAAGCGCCAACATCCTGCATCAGGCGACCCCCCGGAGCCTGATCATCCTGGACGAGATCGGCCGGGGAACCAGCACCTTTGACGGCTTGAGCATCGCCTGGGCGGTTGCCGAGTATCTCCACGACCTGCAGGGGGTCGGCGTGAAAACCCTCTTCGCCACCCATTACCATGAACTCACCGATCTGGCGCACACCCACAGCCGGGTGAAAAACTTCAACGTTGCCATCAAGGAATGGCAAAACGAGATCCTCTTTTTCCACAAGCTCATCCCCGGGGGCACCAACCGCAGTTACGGCATCCAGGTCGCACGCCTGGCCGGGTTGCCGCCGGAAGTCATCGAAAGGGCCAAGGAGCTGCTGGTGCAGTTGGAAAAGGGAGAAACGACCTTTCTGGCGCAGCCGGCGGTCACCAGGAAGCGAGGACGGCCCGTGGCCGGCCGTGAACCGGGCCTCCAGCTCGGGTTGTTTCGCCCCTCTGCGGACTGGCTGCAGGACCGAATCCTCGCTCTCGACCTCGACCGGCTCACCCCCCTGGCCGCGCTGCAGGCGCTCCACGCCCTGAAGGAACAGCTCCTGAGCGGACCTCGAACGACCGGCCAGGCGACCGCCAAGCCGTCGCCCGGCGTGACCCAGGCAGCCAAAGGACGCCAGCCATGAAGCAGCAAATCCGGATCGCCATGGCGGTCCTGCTCTGCCTGGCGCTTGGCGTCAGCGCCTTGCCCGAAACGCCTCAGGCCAGCGGTCCGAAAGCCCAGATCCGGACCCGCCCCACCACCACTGCGCCAGCTCCCGCCCGATCCCCTGCCCTCGCTGCGCCTCCTCTTCCCAGCCTGGCGAAGCAACTGGCGCTCGGGGTCAAACAGATTGTCCTCGATCCGGGACATGGAGGGAAAGACTCGGGGGCCATCAGTTGTCATGGCATCGCGGAAAAGGACCTCACCCTGGCCTTCGCAAAACTCTTGAAAAAGCACCTCGAAACCCGCCTCGGCTGCAAGGTTCTGCTCACCCGCACGCACGACCGGTTCCTTTCGCTCGAGGATCGCGCCCGCGTTGCCAATAACGCCAAAGCCGATCTGTTCATCTCGGTCCATGCCAACGCGCACCTGGACCCCGCCCTGGCCGGGTTTGAAACCTTTTCCCTGAACTTTGCCCGAGACCAGGAATCCGCCCGCGTGGCAGCCCTCGAAAATGCCTCTTCCCGCAAGGCCATGAGTGACCTCAAACCGCTGCTCGAAAAGCTTTTGCGTACGACCAAGATCAATGAATCAGCGGCCCTGGCGAGCCAGGTTCAGCGCAATACGGTTGCCAAACTGCGAGCGAAAGGTGATAAAGTGCGCGACTTGGGGGTGAAGCAGGCCCCCTTTCATGTGCTCTTGGGAGCGCAGATGCCGAGTGTGCTGATCGAGATCGGGTTCCTCAGCAATCAGGAGGAGGAAAAGCGGCTGAAGACCAGGCAATACCAGCAGAACCTGGTTGCAGGCATTACCGCCGGCGTGGAATCGTACTTGATGGAGACCAAGAAAGTGGCGAAGGCAGGGGTTCGTTGATGAGCCAGCAGGATGCCCAGGAAATTCTCCCCGGCACCGTGGTCGAATTTTACGATGCCAAGGAAATCACGTGCGGTGTCTGTCTGGCCTGCAAGAGCCAGCGGCTGAATGTGCTCACCCAGTTCAACCGGGAACTCAACCTGGCCGCCAGCCGAATCCTGCATTGCGGCCGACAGCTGCTCGACCTCTCCCTGACGCGCGACGAACTGGTGCGCCGGCTGACCAGCATTGCGGTGCTGCGCCGGACACTCATGGAGTCACTTGCACTCGAAGAGTTGTGGTCGCTCGTCGAGGGCGAAGAGGACGGCTTCACCGCCCGCGAACTGGCCGAGTTTGTCTTTGCCGAGACGGTGACCGACCACCATGCGGCAGCAATGCAACGGGGCCTTCTCCAGGAACGCGTCTTCTTCCAGTTCAGGGATGGCAGGTTTTTCGCCAACTCTCAGGCGAAGGTCGAACAGCGCCGCCTCGAAATCGAACGCGAACTGGAAAAAGAACGCGAAGTGGAAGAGGGTTCCCGGTGGTTGCAGCAGGTCTGGCGACAGAAAGGGCGCCCCGCCCTGACCGGCTCCGAGGAAAGCCTGATCGCCAACCTCAAGAATTTTTGCCTCTACGGTCAGGAATCCCCGGTCGCGGGGCTGGTGAAGGAATTGCTCAAGAGGGCGGATATCCCGGCTCAGTCCCAGGCGGTTTTTCGCCTGCTGGTACGCCTGGGCATCTGGCATGAGAACGAGAACCTCTTTCTCCACGAACAAGGGATTACGCCGGACTTTTCCGAGACCGTCACGGCCCTGGCCGATAATCTGGCCGCAACGAACCTGGCCTCCCTCTGGCAGCCCAGCCACCGCAAAGACCTGCGCGCCCTTCACACCATCACCATCGACAGCGCCCTCAGCCGGGATTATGACGACGCCCTCAGTCTCCGCCCGCTCGACGGAGGACTCTTCGAGGTCGGGGTGCATATCGCCGATGTGGCCCAATTTGTCGCACCCGGCGATGACCTGGACCGTGAGGCGGAAACCCGCGCCAGTTCCATCTACCTCCCTGACGGACGCATTGCCATGTTCCCGCCCTCGCTCTCGGAAGGACTCTTCAGCCTGCGCGCCGGCGAAGACCGTTTTGCCGTGAGCTTCATGCTCCACCTGGATGCCGAAGGTGTGGTCCACCATCAGGAAATCTTCCCCAGCCTGATCAACGTTCACGAGCAGTTGACCTACCAGCACGTCAACGAGCGCTGCGGAGAAGGCACCCCCCTGGCGGTACTCTACCGGTTGGCCCAGCATCTCCGCACCCGCAGGCTGGCCCAGGGCGCCATCATTCTTCCCCTCCCGGAAATCCAGGTATATGTGAACGCCGCCGGGATGATTCACCTTGCCCGCTACGAAAAGGAGACTCCGAGCCAGATCATGGTGTCCGAATGGATGATTGCGGCCAATGCGCTGGCGGCGTCTTACCTTGCTCAGCACAAGATTCCCGCGATTTTTCGAACCCAGCTCGAGTGCAAGCCGGAAACCGATTTGACCCAGAGCGAGCATGAGCTCTTTCGCATCTACCGGCAACGGCGGCTGTTTGCCCGCGCCGGCCTGGAACCTCTGCCACAGCCTCACTGCAGCCTGGGCATGACGGAATACACCACCACCACCTCCCCCATTCGCCGCTACCCGGACCTGGTTGTCCAGCGCCAGCTGAAACATGCCCTCGCCACCGGCACCGCCCTTTATGGCGAGGATGAACTCCGTCAGCTGATCACCAGGCTGGGGGTGACGCAGGGTAAAATCGCCCTCGTCCAGCGCAAGTGGACCCGCTACTGGATGCTGAAATATCTCGAACAGGAAGACATCCAGACCCTCGATGCGCTGGTCCTGACTCAAAACGGGCGCTATGCCCACCTGCTCCTGTGCGACTTCCTGATCGAAGCCAATGCCCAGCTTTCGGACAGGAACCAGGCGCGGCCCGGTGAGCTGGTGCGGGTCAAAATCGACCGCTTGAACCCCCGCGAAGACATCCTGCGCGTGCAGTTGCCGGAGGCCCCCCGATCGGTTTGAGGCTCTGACAGGAATTGGGGCGGCGCTGCAACTGATCCGTCATCTGCTCTTGCGACGGGCGAGAAAACGCGCCCCAATGCCAATGGTGTGGAAAAATGACTCGCTCTGCTGGCGGATGGACTCTCTTTGTGCTTTTCGTTGGTGCCGGCAGGCTTCGACTTGCGACGGCCGTCGCGTATTTTGGCGTCCGGTGCAAAGTGTCGTTAGCAGATGCGCAAATAGTTCACTTTCGCCTATCCCAAAGTCGGCTTATTTCTTTAATTTTTCTTCGAGAGTCCGCTTCAAGATTGGGACGACTACCCTATCTTTTTCATGACCCACTTCTTCTTTGACCTGGATGAGGGTCTCCAGATTCAGAACGCGCAATTGCAGGCCACTTACAGACAATTCGGTCGTATGCTCAACGAGATCCTCGTAGCCGCGGCCTGTACCGATTGTTCCGAGCAGGTCGAGAGGCCCAAAACGCGTCATCAGAAGCTGATGACCCGGAGAAGCCAAATGGGCCGCTCCGGGTGTCAGTCGCCGCTCTCCCTGCCCTCGGTAGAAGGCGTCAAGATCATGAAGAGCCGAAAGGAGATGGTCGATATTGTCTGAACTGCGCGAGTGGACCAAATCAAGATCAAAAGTGGTGATGGGTACACCGTGCAGGACAGCGGAGACCCCTCCTACGATGATGAAGTCTACCCCGTATTCGACCATGGTCCGTAAGATGCCCAAAAAATCAGGTGAAGGCACTCTCATTGCACAACCTCGCAAGAGATTGGACGTTCTGCTGCAGTATCTGCAAGCGTTCAGAAGGTGTCAGCGAAAGCATCCATCGGATGAGAGTAAGGTCAACACCATCATCGCTATAAGTAAGCTGTTCATTTTGTATTGCAAGGGCCTTTTCTGAACTACAGGATTCAGATTGTACTTCTTGCATGAGGATTGTCTCCCTGCATGTTGGGATAAGGTCTTGCCCTTTGACCAGGGCACAATATTCCATCTTCTTCCCGTCTGCATTAAGATATCCCAGCGCGACTTTCAATCCAGGTTGCAGGTCCGACAAACTGTGGCGATGCTTTTTCGTCATCACCTCCACCACGAGTTTTGGGAACGGGGAGCTCAGCCGCGCGAGGTACGAGCGTCGGCTGGAGTATTTTGTTGGGCTATATACGCAGACCAAGGTTTGATCTTCTCTAGCAATGGACCAAGAGTCCGCTCTGCAACCTCGGTATCATAGGCAGCTTGAGCTCGCAACCAATAACCGTTGGAAAGACCAAAGAACCGACATAACCGCAAATCGGTATCAGCTGTGATCGCGCGCTTGCCTGCGACAATCTCACTGATACGCTGCGCGGGAACACCGATTTCCTTGGCCAGTCGATATTGACTAAGCCCCATGGGTATCAGGAATTCCTCGGAGAGTATCTCTCCGGGAGTGATGGGTTCGAGTTCACTCATAATGGATTCTCCTCAGTGGTAATCAACGATTTCCACATTTTCTGCACCGGCATCGGTCCAGCGGAAGCATACGCGCCACTGATCGTTGATGCGGATGCTGTATTGGCCTGAACGATCACCAGTAAGTGCTTCGAGGCGATTGCCGGGTGGCACCTTCAGATCCTCAAGTCGGCCCGCGATCTCGAGCTGCCTGAGCTTGCGTCGCGCCACTCTGGCGATGTTCACGAAAGGCTTGACATTCTGACCTCGTGCGAGTGCTTCCGTGTTTGCACATTTGAATGACTTGATCATGGCATCGGATAGTAACGCCTGGCGTGAATATCGTCAAGCGTGATGATGGTGGCCCAACGGGAGAAGCTAACGGGCGGCGGGCCAAGGCTTTGCTGGCAACCGAGGCGCCGTGTTCGCCGTCCGTGCAGTATGTGGTGTAGCTCCTTTCATGCCAACAACAGCATCAGGCGCGCACGGCCAGGGACTCACGTTTGAGGGTAAAAAAAGGCCCGATTCCGGCACTGTTCATAAGTAAATCCGTGTGTTACCTTGGTCCGACCGTTCCCGCTCTCTCTCCGCTAACAGGGCAATTTTGACCCCGAAAATGCATGTTTGAGGTCAAAAAAGGGCCTGTTATTGAAGCACTTCATAGTCAGATTGACCACTTAGCCTGGCCCGACCCCGTCCGACATATCGCGGCCTTGTATCGGTGGTAACGATTACATCTAGTTGTCGGGACTCGACACCGTTCATGTCAAAGAGAAATCCGCCAAGAAAGACATTGCACTTGGAAGGAGCATGAAGCCTCAAGAACTCGGCGTAGACGCGCTCGCGCGACATGCCTATATCGGTTGAGTTGGGAAATATCGAAGCTGAGTCAGCCTCTCCGCGCAACACCTCGCCAACCTTTTCGAAATACTGACGGAGCCGATGGAAAAAATTCTGTGACATAACAATTCCTAGGGGCCGGGGCCTAACACAATCATAACCGGCGCCCGGCTTTTTCGGCGTCCGGTTGATGAAATTGTTAGCGAATACTTCAGGACTTTACCACGGGTGAGAGAACACTCTCCAAAGTCGCCCGCAACTCATCGACAAGCCGCTTTCCTCCGAGTGCATCGTTGGTGTATTCAATTCTACGAATGTGTGAAAGATCGAAGGGAAATTTTAGGTCTTCACCTTTCTGGTAGATCAGAATCGTCTCTTTTCCAACAGTATGGGCAATGCCTAACTCGTACATGACGTTGGGATTGAGGCGTGAAAGATCTGCAATCACCAGTCTTGCTTCGCAGATGGACTTCCAGATGTCCTGTATGATCCCTCTATTCGATTTGATGTCGTCAGCCCTGCGGCAGACAAGTCCAAGCTTGGGATCCTCGACGGTAGGTTTGACCAGCGTATTGTATATTGCCGTAAGATCATCTTGGAAAGGCATTAATACGAACACCAGACGCGGATCAATGACATAGGATGCTGGACCGAATATTGGGCTGATCTGGATCAGGTTCATTTCTCTCTCCACCCTTGCAACCTCGGATCGTATGTGCTCCTCTGCTATGGCGTCAAGGGTAACTTGGCGCTCCTCTTGTGGCAGATCGAGAGCAGTTACCGGGAATTGAATGACAAATGGATTATCGAAACCAATCTCCCAGCGAGCGGCACTGTAGACCTCCTGGAGAGAGAAGGACCTCCCAGGATGGTAAAGCGATTGAGTAGTTGCCATCCCGGCTGTCTTCTGAGCAGCGACAAAGAGGTGCTGTGAGTCAAGCACATTGACGGTGCTACATGTAAGCATACTTCTGACGACTGCGCGTGGAATTCTCTTCTGCACGACCTTCCCAGACACTATCCCTACGAATTCGTCCAGCAATTGGTTAATTATGGAAGAATGAGGATCAGGAATATTCCCACCGATTGTTCTTGTTCCCTGATGAAGCATGTCTTGGTTCACCTCGTTTGTCTGGCGCTAACGACAAGAATCAGCGGACAGGAACCACGCGGCCAACAACCTTCCGAGCAGCATCAGAGGACATGCCCCGCGTGGTTGCTGTTCCGTTGGATTCTCTGGTTATGTCACAGTGTCACGAAGATCATGAAACTGCTTAACGGCTTGCTCACCATGCTCGATGGCAGCTTCTAAAAACTCCCGATACCCTCTCTCATTCAGAATGTCAGAGGGCACCTTTGCAAGTAAGTCTGACTCTGGAGATAGACGATCGATAATGGGTAGAGTTGGGTAACCCTCGTCTCGTCTCGATTGTGCATATGGTGTAAAGCTCATCACTAGACGACCAAATAGATCGTACTGTTTTTTGAGAGAAAGATATCTTTGTTTGTCTGCTTCAGAAAGCTTTGGAAACCAAAGTTCCAAGAATGGCTCAGTGTAGGTCAGCAAATCATCAAGGCGTTCGGCTATCTGAGGAGAAAAGTACTCTCCAAGCCAAGTCCTTTCGAACGTATTCTGGAACTCTTCCCAGGTCACGAGTTTGATGTTGGTAAGGTCGGAAGCTTTAAAGGCTCCTTGTTGAAATCCGCTTAAGGATACTATGTAGCCGATGTTCGCTCCGATGTCTGTCACAACGGTTCGGAATGCGTGGATTACGTTTTGGGGCACACGGAGTTTCCAGTGTTTGCACTCGCAAATGATCGAGTAACTTCTCCCATGCACTTCTTCGTCTGCATAGACATCAAGTTGCACATCACCGCGGACGGTCTGGACTCTTTTTTCGATCTCCACGGTAAATCCGCACTCTTCAAGGATGCGTCCGACTTCTAATTGAAGTTCTCTCCAGTCACTGGGAATTGTGGTAGTTATCATGATGTTCAACTCAGGAAGCCCATAACGCTCCGCATAACCGGCTGGCAATGGAGCGCAGCGGAATTGCCAGTCCGAGTTGATGCGGTTGTTAGATCATTTATCTCGTTACTATTACGTCAATTTCATCACCGTCATTGACTGAAATCTTTTTTGTAACTGTACCACCTTGTAACTGTAATGCACCCTGATAACCGGTGCCCGCCTCCCAAGTAACGCCTGTTGTTACATAATAATCTCCGGGAGGTACATCCTTAAACATAAACCGTCCGCTTCCATCTGCGACCGTCTTCTTTATGTAATTCAAAATACGTGGATCTGATTCAACGAGGTTCTTCCCTTGGACATACGCTTTTTCATACCATTCATTAGAATAGGAAGTGACAGGGTTCAATATGACTTCATTCCCCGCAGCCACTTTAACGTCGCCGCCTCGTGTTTTCAAAAAAGCCTGACCTTTAACAACCGCAGAGCCAGACTTCTGTAAATTCTGATATTCCTGTTCAGGGAAAGTCATCCTGGATATTTTGGGCTGAGGCATGGTTACACATGAGGCAATAAAACAAACAAATAACAACAGGGCAATTTTTTTCATTTCATCCTCCTTAAGATCTAACATTCTGGTTGGGTGGAAATGTTTCCATGATATCACCCCTATATTAGGGTAAATTCTCTGCATTTAGAGATAAGACACGATGAAAAATCGGAAAAAGATGCCTCTCATTTCCTTGTTCGCAGCATATGCGGGAGAAAAAGGGAAAGCAAGGAATAATTCAGACTTGATCCAAACTTACGTCTGATGGACCAGGTTCGCCAGGTTCTCAGATAGCACCACTGTGCCTACCGTGCGGAGTACCCCTGCTGCGACCGGATACTCAGATTCATCAGATTCCACGGCTGCCAAACCCATCCGAAAGTCACATGGGCAGGAACGAGATCGATAGCTTTCTTAGCCCGGCGAGCGGTCGTCCCAGGATGAGGTTCCGGCAGCGCAACCCGCTTTCAGCGGCGCGACTGCGACCAGACGTAGAGCGCAATGGCGGCGGCGGTGGCGGCGTTGAGCGATTCGACCTCGCCGGCAATGGGGATGGCCACGGCCCGCTCCCGCCATTTCTCAGGCAGACCGGGCCCCTCCATGCCCACCAGCAGTCCAAAGCGCTCCGGAAAGACCACGCGGGAGAGAGGTTCACCGTCCGCCGCCAGGGGCAGGAGCGGCAGGTCGGAAGGAAGGTCGTCGAGAGCCGGCCCTGCCAGCAGTCTCGCCTGCAGCGCAACCCCTCCCGAGGCCCGGAGGGCTTTCGGATGGCAGGGATGGGCGCTTTCGGCCAGGAGGATCACCTGGGTCGCACCGAACGCCACCGCCGAGCGGATGACCGCGCCCACATTCTCCGGGTCTTGAAACGGCACGAACAGGGTGCAGCCTTCCGGCAGGCCGTCCTCCGGCTGCCATCGCGGGATGAGCGGAACCCGGACCACAAGAAGCGGCGTGCCGGTCCCGAAGAGATCGATTTTCGCAAACAGCTGCCTTTCGACCTGGAACCAGGCGAGCTGTTCGGGCGCCGCGGGCGGAGGAGGAGAACTGTCATCCGGGCTGATCCAGGCTTCGCACAAGTCAGGTGTTGACTTCAGGATCTCAGCCACCTGCCTGGCCCCCGCCACCAGGGCCCGCTGCTGCTTCTTGATGCCGCGACTGCCGAGCAACTTCTTCAGATCCCGGAACAGCTCGTTCTTCTCACTGTCGATCCGGCGCACCAGGTGCCGCTTCATGGCTTCTTCCTTCATTCTCCGGGGCGGGTCCCCGGTACGCTCAAAGACCACCAGCCTCCGCCGGTGCGCGGTTCCCGGAAGCCGGTAGGGATGATCCTTCGCCAAGCGATAGTCACGGCCATGGCGGGCGAGGGCTTCGGCAATTTCCGCGTCACAATTGGGCCCTTTCATGAAAATTGCCAGACCCTCTCTTTCGAGGCACCCGGAGATCCGATCAAGGGTTAAGGTCATGCTCTCAAGCGCCCGCGTGATCACCCCGGCCATCCCTGTTTCAAAACTCGCCGCAATTTTCTCCCCGACGATTTCGATCTCTTCCATCCCTAGGGCCTGCCGCACCTGTTCAAGGAAAGCCACCCGCTTCCGGCGGCTTTCAGCGAGGATGATCCGGAGGTGGGGAAAGGATATCTTCAGGGGAATCCCCGGCATCCCGGGACCGCTCCCCAGGTCGAGCAGCGGGGATGGGAGTTTCATTAAGTGCCCGGGTAAGATAGAATCCACGTACAGTTTGAGGACCATATTGGTAAAATTATGGACACGCGTCAGGTTGAGTTCAGGGTTGCTCTGGCGCAGGAGGCAATGGTAGTGCCAAAGCTTGCGCACTTGGACCGGGGTGAGGTTGAGGCCGCAGGAGCGCAGCAGCTCGGCCATCTTTCCGGGCTCAGGGGCGATCCCATCGGGGCTCTGACGTCGGTCTTCGCGATGCATCCGTCACTCTCACCAGGAATGCAGATCAGCCGATGAATGCCCCCTGTTTCTATCACCCGGCCTGGCCGCTATGCTATGAGGACAACCATCTCCTGGCCCTTTATAAACCCGCCGGGCTGCTCGTTCAAGGTGATCGTACGGGTGCTCCCTCCCTTTTGGAGCTGGCGAAAACCTGGCTGAAAGAACGCTGCCACAAGAAGGGGGAAGCTTTTCTCGGGCTGGTGCATCGTCTGGACCGGCCGGTAGCGGGGGTGATGCTGTTCTGCCGCACCTCCAAAGCCGCCGGTCGCATCAGCGACCAATTCCGGTCGGGAACCGTCCGGAAACGCTATCTCGCGGTCGTCATCGGAGTTCCGAAAGAACCCACCGGGTTCCTGCAGAACCATCTCGAACGGCAGGCCAACCGCTCAAGCCGTATTCTCCCGGCCCCAACCCGCACCAGCCAGGAGGCACGACTCCACTATCGGGTGGTCGCGGCGGCGGGATCGAACAGTCTGGTGGAAATTGACCTCGAAACCGGTCGTCATCATCAGATTCGCGTCCAGATGGCCCATCTCGGGCATCCCCTGCTCGGCGATCTGCGCTACGGAGCCGCGACGCCGCTGCCAGAGCGGCAGATTGCCCTTCTGGCCACCGCCCTCGTCATCCGGCATCCCATCACCGGCGCGGCGATGACCGTCCGTTCGCCCCTGCCGCGAGGCTGGCCCTGGCCCCCCGATCACCCCGTCCGAGAGGGCCCGCCCTGGAATTGGAGCGAATTGCAGAGCTTGCTTGGTCGCCGGAATGGATTAAAGGAGGAGCAGTGAGTATGGCGGAATTCATGGAAGTCATCAAAGGCCGGCGCAGTATTCGCCGGTACGAGGCGCGGGAGGTTCCCGAAGCGCTGCTGCAACAGCTTTATGAGGCGGTCAAATGGACTCCTTCATGGGCCAATACGCAGTGCTGGGAACTGATTGCCGTCACTGACCCGCAGCTCAAAGAGCGATTGCAGGAGACGGTCAGCCGGCGAAATCCGGCCACCCGGGCCATGGTCAATGCGCCCGTGGTCCTCGCCCTGTGCGGAAAATGCGAGCAAGCGGGCTACTACCACGGCCAGGTGACGACCAAATACGGGGACTGGCTCCTGTTCGATCTCGGCCTGGCAACCCAGAACCTGTGCCTGGCAGCCCACGACCTGGGGTTGGGAACCGTCATCGTGGGTTCTTTTGACCACGACAGGGCCAAAGAACTGCTGAAGGTGCCCGCCGGGTATGAACTCGTGGTCTTGATTCCCCTCGGCTACCCGGCCCGGACACCCTCGGCTCCGCACCGGCGGGAACCCGCCGAATTCGTCCATCGCAACCAGTTTTAGAAGAACAAAGCGGCCTGGCAATGCACCATAGCTAGACAAAAGGGGAAAAAATCATCAGGCAGGTTCGCGGTGGGGTCGGATACTACATGACTGACGAGGCGCGGGTGAGGGTGCAGTCGGGAGAGAGGACGGCAATTGCCCGGTAACGGAGGAAAAGCTGCCTGAATGATTCTCGGGCTTCCCTAACCCTCATACTTGAACGAAACATTGACTCTCACCCGGAACGCCACCGGTTTCCCGTCTTCGATCTTCAGATCGAGTTTGGTAATTTCTGCAATCCTTAGTTCTCTCAAGGACTTGCTGGCAGTCGTGACCACCTGCATGGCCGCATCTTCCCATGATTTCTCGCTGGTTCCGACTAGTTCGATAATCTTGTACACACTCATGGCTCTCCTCCCTTCAAGAATAAAAAAGCAAAACGTTCATACCATTGCATGCTCGCCGCTTTGTTCTTCCGACCTGATCGAACCGAGGCAGGGGGCAGCTTCTCACCGACAGCACGAACCCGGTCAATCCTGTAATTCGAACCGGATCTGAGCCCTCGCCCGATTGCTCTGCTTCACCTCCCCATCCACCGTGTACTCCACATAGCACTCCACCCAATCATAATACTTGGCCACATTCCGAGTCTGGATCTTGGCAGCGAACCGTCCCGGACTGCCGTACTCAACGCGCTCGATGCCGGAACAGAACAGGGGTGAACTCTGTGAATAGGGCCCCGCCGTCGTCCATCGCGAACAGGCGGAATCGATGGGGCGGTTATCCTGGGTTTCAGTGGCATAGCAGTGCAGCGGGGGCGACGAGAAGGCAGACCGTTCCGACAGCCACCGGAAGCAGGCTCTCTTGATGGTTGGCCGCCCCTCCGCTTCAAAGGTTACCACCACGTCGTACGGGAGGTCTTCCGCCGTGATCTGAGGCATGTGCACGCGCACCAACCGGAGCTCGCTTGGAGGTGGATGGACAGCCTGGATCAGCGTGCAGGCGGAAATGAACAGCAGCAGCACCCCGGGAACCAGCGCTGCAGTCAGAATACGTCCCTTTCTCATGTCTCCTCCCTTGACGGCCACGCCTGAACAGCCCGGCCCGGTTATGCAGTCACCAGCAGCAATAGCCCCTGTCACTAGAGAATAAGCGATCCGCCCTGGTAAGGTCAACAAAAGCAATACAACCCTCGGCGAGGAGGCTTACAATCCTTGCCTGGTTGTGTTAATTTTATGCCGGTTGAATTCCAGACTGGACCACACCATCCCCCGGAGAAGGATTTCCCATGGTCAAAAGCGCTGAAAGCAGGAAGAGCAGCGGGACAAAGAGAAAGACTTCCGGTGAGCATTATCCCAAGGGTAAGGCCGAGGAGTCAAGCCCTTCTCAGAAGGCAAAGAAGGCTTTCGAAATCGATATCTTCAGGGGCTGGTGCAAGGCATGCGGAATCTGTGCCGCCTTCTGTCCTCGCAACTGCATCGGGCAGGATGAGAATGGCGCGCCGGTGGTGGCGGATGCCAGCCGGTGCAGCGGGTGCGGCTGGTGTGAACTGCATTGTCCCGACTTCGCCATCAGTGTGCGTCCCCGCCAGCTCAAGCCACCCAATCCCGAAGAGTGAACCGGTGAGTATTGAACCGCATCGAAGAGCGAACCGCAGAACGTCCAATATCGAAGGTCGAACCGCAGAATGCGGTAGGCCATGGCGAATCTCCAAATGAAGAAGACCAGCCGGAGAAGGATCTCACTCTTGAGAAATGACCCGGCACGGCCGAACCATCCGCCTCCTTTGGTTGGAGATTCTTTATTCGATCTTTTACCTTCGCCTTAGAGAACGGAGGCCGCTTGAACCCCGCCAAAAGTCGAGGACGACAGCTCTTGCTTCAAGGGAATGAGGCGATTGTCGAAGGTGCGCTGGCTGCCGGGTGCCGGTTTTTTGCCGGCTATCCCATCACCCCCGCCACGGAAATCAGTGAAGTCATGTCATACCGCCTGCCGGCGGCAGGCGGCACCTTCATTCAAATGGAGGACGAGATCGCGAGCATGGGATGCACGATCGGCGCTTCCCTGGCGGGGACGAAGGCCATGACGGCCACCAGCGGCCCCGGCTTCTCACTCATGCAGGAGAACCTTGGCTTCGCCTGTGTTGCGGAAGTCCCGTGCGTGATCGTCAACGTCATGCGGGGCGGTCCCAGCACCGGTCTGCCGACCAGCGTGAGCCAGGGGGATGTGATGCAGGCCCGGTGGGGCACTCACGGCGATCATCCGATCATCGTGCTCGCCGTCTCCACCACCCAGGATTGCTTCGACATCACCGTCAAGGCCTTTAATTTCTCCGAAAAATATCGCACGCCGGTCATCATCCTCTCCGATGAGGTGGTCGCTCATACCCGCGAGAAGATCTACCTTCCCCATCCGGGAGAAATCGAAGTCCTGGACCGCATCCGGCCCAACACTCCACCCGAATGGTACATCCCCTACGAAGACAATCCGCGAGGGGTTCCGCCCATGGGAATCTTCGGGGACGGCTACCGCTACCACGTCACGGGCTTGATCCACGATGTGCGCGGATTTCCCACGCAGCGCCCGGACGAGATCGTACCGTTCATGAACCGCCTGTTTCGGAAGATCAATCAACATTTCTACGATATTCAGCTGGTGGAGCAGGAAACTACCGAAGACGCCGAGGTGCTGATCATCGCCTACGGCTCCGTGGCGCGCTCAGCCCGGCGTTCGGTGCGGGAGGCGAGGAACCGGGGGGTCAAGGCCGGCCTGCTCCAGCTTGTTACTCTCTGGCCCTTTCCCCGCCAGATCGTCGAACCGCTGCTCCGGCGCGTGAGGGTGGTGCTGGTGCCGGAACTGAACATGGGCCAGGTTTCGCGCGAAGTTAAACGAATCAACCAGGGTGCCACCCGCGTTGAAACGCTGAACCGGATCGACGGCAATCTGATCACCCCAGCCGAGATCCTGGTTCGCCTGTTGAAGCTCTAACAACTCATGAAAGGGCATGGTGAGGCGAAGCCATGGCAGAAGTCACCAAATTGATCCACAAGTATCTGCGGCATGACAAGAAGTTCCCTCACGTCTGGTGCCCGGGCTGCGGCAACGGCATCTTTCTGGGCGCCCTGATCCGGGCGATCGATCGCACCGGGTTCGAAAAGGACCAGATTGTAATCGTCTCCGGGATCGGCTGTTCGGGGAGAATCTCCGTTTACGTGGACTTTAACACCCTCCACACCACCCACGGCCGGGCCTTGACCTTCGCAACCGGCATCAAACTCGCCAATCCCGAACTGCAGGTCATCGTCATCATGGGTGACGGCGACGCCACCGCCATCGGCGGCAACCACTTTATCCATGCGGCACGCAGGAATCTCAACCTCACCGCCATTGTCGTCAACAACAATATCTACGGCATGACCGGCGGTCAGTATTCACCGACCACACCATACGGCGCCAACGCGACCACCGCTCTGTATGGCAATATCGAGCATGCCTTTTCCATTGCGGAACTGGCCGCCATGGCCGGTGCCAGCCTGGTGGCCCGAGGCACGGTCTATCACGCCACCCTGCTGGATGAGCTGATCGAGCAGGCCATTCGCAAGCGCGGCTTTTCCGTGGTCGAAGTGATCAGTCACTGCCACATCCAATACGGGCGGAGAAACCGCCTGGGCGGAGCGGTCGAGATGATGCGCTGGCAGAAGGAAGCCGCGGTCAAGATTGAAAAGGCCCAGACCATGTCCGAGGAAGACCTGAAGGGAAGGTTTACCATTGGGGTGCTCGTCGACCGCGATCTGCCCTTCTATACCCAGGAATACCAAAAGCTCCGAGATGTGGCGAAGACGAAGCTGGCCATGAGCGCTTGACCGCTCGTGGGTTTGCTGAAGGCAACGCTGCGCTTCGTTGGGCTTGGTCGAGAATTGTCTGACGCTTCTACCAGGGGAGAAGGCAAGACGCCATGGAACGTTATGAAATTCGCCTGAGTGGTTCGGGAGGCCAGGGACTGATCATTGCAGGGATCATTCTGGCCGAGGCAGCCGGCATCTACGACGGCAAGTTTGTCTGCCAGACTCAGAGCTACGGGCCGGAAGCCCGCGGAGGCGCGAGCAAGGCGGAGGTCGTGATCAGCGATGAAGAAATCGACTATCCCAAGGCGATCAAGCCGGACCTGCTCCTCGCCATGAACCAGAAGTCCTGCGATGTCTACTTCTTCGACCTCAAACCAAGCGGCCTCCTGATTGTGGACTCCACCCATGTGCGACAGCTGCCCACCACCCGAGCGGTGGCCATTCCCTTCACCCAGATTGCGCGGGAAAAACTGAAACACGAAATGGCATCCAACGTGGTCGCGCTCGGTGCCCTGGCAACCCTCACCGGCGTGGTTTCCTTGAAAAGTCTCGAAGCCGCGGTCCTCGCGCGCGTCCCTCCGGGCACCGAGGAACTTAATAAACAAGCCCTCGAAGCCGGGATCGAAGCGGCCAAGAACTACTCGCAGAAAGAGGAGCATTCAGTCCTATATGAGGATCTTACTGACCAATGATGACGGCATCTATGCGAAAGGCATCGAAGCGCTCTATCTGGCCCTCACCCCCGAACACGACGTCACCGTGGTGGCCCCGGAAACCGAACAGAGTGCGGTGGGGCATGCCATTACCTGGCTCGACCCCCTGCGGGTAGGGACCGTTTATCGCAATGGGAGCTTTTTCGGCTACGCCCTGAACGGGACGCCGGCAGACTGTGTGAAAATCGCCCTGACCGAACTGATGAAGCCGCCACCGGAGGTGGTGGTCTCGGGAATCAACCTCGGCGCCAATATCGGCGTGAACGTGATCTACTCGGGGACGGTGTCCGCAGCCACGGAAGCGGCGGTCTTCGGGGTTCCCGCCGTGGCCATGTCCATCGACTCCTTCAAACCTGTTGATTTCAGCGCCGCCACCGGCTTCGTGCAGCGACTGCTCAGAGTCATCGCCCAGGAGGGCCTGCCTGAAGGGGTGTCACTCAATGTCAACGTCCCCAACGTCCCTGCGGAGGAGGTACGGGGTGTGCGAATCACTCATCAGGGCAGGAAGAAACACCTGGAACGCTACGATCGCCGCCTCGACCCGCGGGGCCACGTTTACTACTGGCTCTGCAATTCGACCTTTACCCGCGACACCGACCCCGAGGCCGACTCCATCGCGCTCGAGGAGAACTACATCTCCGTCACCCCGATCCAGTACAACCTGACCCGCCGTGAGATGCTGGAGACCCTGAAAACCTGGCGCTTGTGAGCGGCGTCAGGGGTGAGGCGTCACGCCTCATTCCTTACCCACCGCCACGATCGACGGCTTCGCCTGGGGCACGTATTTCACCTGCTCCAACATGGTGCTGGCTTTGCCCATACTATCGACCGGCGCCAACTGCAGGGTGAAGCTCTGACCGCGCTTGGGATCGCCCGTGGTCTTCAGGACCACCTCAAAGCCCTTCTTTTGCAGGGTCTTTTTGAGTTCTTCCGCACTGCGCTTGTCTTTGACGGTTGCCACTTGAACCGCATAGAGCTGCTGGCCGCTGGCAGGGGCAGGCTTCTGGGGTTCGGCCGCACCTGGCGGTACCGCCCGGGCGGCAGGCGGCTTTGCCGGTTTGGCCGGAGATGGCACTGCGGCGACGGACTTTGGCTTGTCTTCGGGTGTTGACGGCGGAGCCGGGTCCGGTTTCGCGACAGGGGCAGCCGGTATCGCCTTGCCCGCCTCATCGCCGACGGGCGGTGGCATGCCTGCCGATGTCGATTGAACCTCGCTCACTGCCTGGGAGGATGCCAGCCCCGGCCCCGGAGGAGCGCCGGCAAGGCTCTTCTGCCCGCCTTCGGCCGGTGCCTCCACCTTCGGAGGGGCCTTCGGCAGGTCTCCTGGTTGTTCTTTGGACAGCGGTGCCGGCACCGCCGCGCTCATGCCTGCCGAGCCCTTCGCTTCGGGGGTGATGGGCGGTCTCGGATCAGCCCCTTTCCCCGGTTCCGAGGGTTCCCCCTGGCTTCTCGAGAGGCTTTCGGCAACGGGCTGCAGCGAGCGTGGGATCTCCTTCACTACTTTGCCTTTCTCCACCGCCGGTTTCTTCGAGGTTTCCCGGCCGACCCGGTCGCGCGAGGTGAGCGGGATGAACAGCACCAGCACCACCAAGCCAATGGCTGCCCAGAAGAGCAACTTGAGAGAGGTTCGGAACCCTGATCGCGAATCCTTGTTGACGAAGATCTTCTTCTTCATGAGGATTCCTCCTCCATCATGCGGCCCGCTTTCGACCTGGCGCGGGCAAAGCCGGGGAGCGACCCTTCGATGGTGGAATCGTCAACACAATAGGCGATGCGAAAATGTCCCGGCCCGCCAAAACCACTTCCCGGCACCACCAGGATATTCTCTTCCTGAAGCAGCCTGACGAATTTCACATCGTCGGCAAAGGGGGTTTTCGGGAAGAGATAAAAGGCGCCGGGCGGCACCACCAGCTCGTAGCCAGCGGCTCTGAGACCGCTCACCAGCCGATCACGCTTGCGGCGGTAGGCATCCACCTCCACACAGACCCCCTGGAGCTCCACGATCAGCCGCTGCATCAAGCCGGGAGCATTGACAAATCCCAGAATGCGGTTGGCAAGGGAAAGCGCCGCCAGGAGCTGCCCGCTCTGCTCACAATCGGGGTGGACCGCCACAAAACCGATCCGCTCGCCGGGCAGGGAGAGATCCTTGGAATAAGACGTGGCGATGAGGCTGTGCGGGTAGTGCTGGAAGATGCAGGGCACTTCCTGATCGTTATAGACGATCTTTCGATAAGGCTCGTCGGACACCAGGTGAATCGTTCTGCCATACCGACGGCTCTTCTTCTCGAGGATCCTGCCGAGCTGCTGGAGGGCGCTGGTGGAGTAAATCTGCCCCGTGGGGTTGTTGGGCGAATTGATAAGAACAATTTTCGTCCGCTCGCTGACAGCCTGTTCGATGGCGGCCAGGTCCAGGGTGAAATCATCGTGGGTGGGAACGGTCTTGAGCACTCCCCCGTGGTTATCGGCATAAAAACCATATTCCACAAAATAGGGGGCGGGGACCAGCAGTTCATCGCCGGGATCGAGGAGCGCCTTCAGGATGATATTCAAAGCCCCGGCGGCACCGCACGTGACAACGATCTGATCCGGCCCCAGCAGCACCCGGTGTTCCCTGCTGAGGTAAGCCGCAACCGCGGCTCTGGTTTCCTCAAAGCCGGCATTGGGCATGTAGCCGTGCATGCCGGGAAGGTCCCGCCGCACCAGTTCTCTGAGTTTCTCCTTGACGATTTCGGGCGGCGGTACGTTGGGATTACCCAAGCTGAAATCGAATACCTGGTCCTCACCATGGATCTTCTTCAAACGGGCGCCTTCCTCGAACATCTTGCGGATCCAGGAAGACTTTTCTATAAACTGGGACATCTTTTGAGCCACGGCCATGCGCTTTTTCTCCATATCTGAACGCGACTTACCGATGTAAATCGCTTAGGTTTACTGATCGAAGCATTATAGCCACGCGGTCACTATAAGGGAAACAAGCGGCCAACTGCAAGCCATAAGAGGCACGGGCGGAGCGTGAGGAGTGAGGCGCCAGGAGTGGGTGGCCTGAGGGGGGTGCCAGGCCGGAGCAGCGAGAGGCGTCTTGCGGTCCTGTCATAAGCTTCTCACCCTCCCCCTTTCACCCTTCACCCTTCACTCTTCACCGTTCCCCTCAACGCCTGCAACAGGAACTGATCGAGGCGATCAAAAAGCTGTCGGCAAAGGCCGCCGTGATTCATCCGGTCGCCAAAGAGCTCACCCCGCAACCGGTCGACGGCAGCATTCACCCTGCCCAGTTTCGTGAGATTGCCGGTCCGGATGATCCGTTTCTCTTCTGCCAGAAGGCTTCGCGCGAGGGTGCAGAAAGAGGCGGTTTCCTCCCTGATTTGGTGGGCTGCCTGGCACCATTGATCGTCTCCGGGCGGTGTTTCGGCGCTTTCCTGTTCCATGCGGTCCAGCAGGCGAGTCAGGACAACCAGCAGGGTGCCGTATTCGAGTCCGCGGATTCCCCGGCGCCAGTTCAACAGCCACGGCCGGCGCCAATTCCAGAGCAAGTGCTGTTCGCCAAAGGAAATCAACGCCGCGGCCGCATCCCTGGCCTCGCGAAGGCAGGACAGCGCCTCCACCCCGGCACGGGCAGTCGCTCCACCCGGACGTGAACCAACAACGGCGATGGCCTTGCGGACCTGCGCGGCCATTCCATCCAGGTATCGGAGACAGCTCAGGAAGAGACGGTTGCCCCAGACCTGCCCGGGAGTGTCCAGATGGGCATAGGAAAGGATCAGCCGTCCCTTCCCTCTTCGGGCTTCGACGATGGCCGGATGTCCCATCAGTTTCGCCGGATCGAGATTGATCCCATACTGACGCTCCCACTTCGACCAGGCAACCTGCCTCTCGCCCACGTCGGAAAGCGCGATATCAGCGACCTGGAAATCGGCCCCCGGAGCTTTATAGACTGCCAGGCAGAGCGATTCGGCAGCCTCCTTGACCGCGAATTGCGACGGCCACCAGATGCTGACCGGAAGGACTGCCGGCAGATTCTCCCAGATCGGATGATCTGGAACTCCCTCAACCCATACCTCACCACTGGCGCTGGGCAACCGCTCGGCCAGGGTCATCCGTTCGAGCGGCACCAGACCCAGCGACGGAGGGCTGGAAAGAGCGAGACCCGCCCCCCCGCAGAAACCGAGATAGCTCCCTCCCTCCTCCACGAATCGCCGCAGGCGCACCTTGCCGCCCTCACCCAGTGCGGCCACCTTATGAGACGCCCATCCACCGGGAACCACCAGCACCCGGTATCCGTCCAGCGCCCCTCGAGCCACCTCCTCCCCGCTCAGTAGACGGAAGGGTACGCCGAGCTGCTCCAGACTTTCGAGGCAGATCAACCCCCACAGCAGGGACTGGTCCCAGAAGACGGCCACGGGAGGTCCATCCCATCCTCCACCAGGCCCGAGAAGGTCTTGCCCTGCCGGTTTCACAAATTTGTGCTCCCTGTCCGCACGCCGGTTGCGTCGTTCAATCGTTTCCGAAACTGCAGATGGCGCCACAATCGGGACAGGTCCAGGTGATCCCGTTGCAGGTCATGCCCCAGAAATTTTCTTCCATACAGTCGGAACACATCATGAATCCGCAGCGGCAGGTCCAGCAAAAGAGCTGCTCACGATTGCAGGTCGCACATACATATTTCAAGGGCTTGCGCCATTTTGCCCGGCGACCGTCCCTTTGCGGGTCCGTTTGTTCTGTCATGAATCCTCTCATCTCCGTTATCCGGCAGTCAATATCCGGCTCGGTCGGTGAAACGTCACCCACGGCCATCAGACGTTTTCTGTGGCCGAACCGGGTCCGGCAGCTCCAGCTATTTATCAAACCATGGATGATAGACCTTTTTCAAGACCCCGGCTGCTCGTTATGCAAGAAAACGCCATGAACCACCTTGACAATGGCAGCGTTCGAGGATATGTAAGGAAGACGTTGACGCGGGGTGGAGCAGCCAGGTAGCTCGTCGGGCTCATAACCCGAAGGTCGCTAGTTCAAATCTAGCCCCCGCTACCATAGAAAAAACAGGGACTTAGAAGAAATTTCGAGTCCCTTTTTTTTGTCCATTTTTTGGCCTACCCCACACTATACCCCACACATAAGGCAAGAATGCCGCCCCCAAAGCAGAAAAGGCAGGGTCCCGGTGATCGGGTTGCCCTGCCTCGAAGGATTGACGATATTTCGTCAAAGGTGCTGGTCGGTAACGATTCCCCCTAAAGCAACACACAGCCCAAGGGTGATTCATCGTCAAAGGCGCTCATAGCAATGGCGGACTCAACCTGATACGCCCCACTGGCAAGATCGTCCAGCGTAAGGCCCTCCACGGGCGCTCCGGAGTCCCGAGAAACGATATTCCCCGCATGATAGGTGCCATCCGTCCAGATGATCCCGGCCAAGGTTCTATTGGGTTGCCTCACCACCAGCCAGCCGCCCAGGACCCCAAACGCCTCTAAAGTGATAGACTCGCCCCCCTGAGCCCATGTCACTTCACCCGGTTCAACGTCTTCCTCTTCCACCACCCAAACAACTTGCCCGTAGTGAGACATGCTGCTTTCCGTGGTATGGTGCGCCAAAATCTCCCCGTCCCGCGTGATCCAGATCGGTTCCATCTCATTCCCTCCGCAAAAAAGTAGCGGGGCTGCCAGGTGCAATGAAACACCCCCCGGCCCTTACGGTATCCGGGACCCCGCTCATTTGATTGTCGGCGCAAATGAAAATACCCATTTCGGTGGGCTCCCGTTCATTGATGTTTCGGCAAGCTCAGAATACCACCCCAGGCAGAGGATGCAACAGGAAAGCGACCTACGCCCCGCAAAAGGGAAACTCGGCCTTGAATTTCATGCGCCTGCCAGCACTTCGGCCCCTCGCCCGTGTCTTTGGTCGTCCTGACAAACACCCCGCCAGAAGCCGTATTTTGGCCTTCTCGCGGTAGCGCCTGGAACGCGTTGAGCGGTGCGGGTTTGCGGGTGTCAATGCACAGGAGATGCACAGGGTTGCTGACTGCTCAAAGGCCCCTCCATCGCTCGAGTCGCGCAGGAACAGGCTCATCCGGACGCTGCTCCCGCCAAATCCTGACAAGCTCATCATGCGTCATGGGTGGCAGCGGTCGCGGTCGGTAATCGCCAGGCCCCTTCTTCGGCTTATCAATGAAGATCGCTTTCAGGAGCTTCCCGCAGCACTCAGCTTGCCGTTGCCAGGGCGCCGCGCCGGTGGTGTCCTCCTCCTGGTACTCGCCGCAGCTCCGGCACGTGAAGCCTTCCCACTTCATTTTGACGGCATGGTCCAGGCAGGCCCCATAGTGGGTGCAGAAGACGCGCCGGGTGATCTTGGCCGGGTTCCCGATCTGTCTTGAGGGTGTGGGTTTCATCCCCCGCAGGATACAACAGCGCCGGGATTAGGAGAAGGCGACAGGTGCCCCCATCAGTATCATTCCAGGAGCCCCAATTCTTCAGCGGTAGAAATGGCCCAGAATTGCAGGAGAGACGGCCAGGAGCAAACGAAGACACGCGGCGGGACTCCTCGCCTCATCTTGAAAGCGAAACCGGATGATAACAGGTCCTCACCGAAGCGCGACCGCATCGCCGTAGCCGATAGCCCGAAGTAAGCCCCGATTTCGCGCCAGCCGATGAGTAGAGTTTCCAGCGGAACGTATCCCGGGGGAGCCATCAGAGAATTTCCCCACCTTTGATGTGCTTTTCCATTGCCCACACCTTAAGCTGGGATCGCCACGCACACGGCGCACCGTTGCGAAGATACAGATCGAAGACGATTCCAGCGTCCCGCAGTTCCCGCCCGAAACGGTCGCGCATCTCTGAGCCCGGAAGCCGGAAATAGGCACCAATGCTTTGCCAGCCAACAAGGAGCTGATCGCCAAACTGATGCAGGAAATGCCGGTCTTTGTCATGCCAGCCGGGAGGTTCTTTATTTGCTGATTTCATTTCGATCCCTGGATTTCGCGTCCAGAACGCATCTTGCTACGCCTCAAAGACCAGTCTATCTGGTCCCGCCAGTCCTCCGGGTCCACAAGCGAAGAATCGCTGAGCCCGAGAAAATTGACCGTAAGCCCGTCTTCCTCCTCGATCTTCCCATCGGCCAGCACCACGGGAAAGATTTCAGCCGTGACCGTATCCGGCTCACCCTGCCTGTTTGGGCAACGATCCTCATAGACGTTCAGCAGCAAGACCGGATCAACGGAAAGCTCACTGTCCTTCCCTGAATTCTCAGGATCGTGATACACACACCAGAGCGGGACGGGGGGCGGGATCACGGCCACCAGGCGGCGGGTGGGAGCGGGATCGCGCCGGGAGGATTTCGGGAGGAGGTCTTCAGACTTCATTGCTTGGTTCCTTTCATGGCAAGCTGGTAACGCTTTTCGATTTCCTGCAGGTACTTCGCCAGCAGGGAATAACAGGCATACTCAGCCCCGGCCCGGTTGCCGCAGAACAGGAAGGCCGTCCCGTATCTTATCTGGAACGCGAAGATGCTCTGTAATGCAGCCTTGGGTTTCATCTGGCTTCGGTAGTGGTGACGGCTTATGTCCTCAAGGGTGCCCTCGACAAGCACACAGAAGCGGTGAAGCGCTGATCCCCTGGCAAGTTCCCGCTCGAAGCGCTCTCGGTTGCCGTTCTGCAGGCAGGCTATCAGGTCGTTCAATTCCTTCCGCTCGCAGGCAATCACGGACTCAAACCCGGCCAGGCAGTAATCGCCGGTGGGGAGGGTGTCACGCCTGGTTTCCACGTCCGGGAAGCGGCCGAAGTCGAAAGGTGTCTGCTCGCGGGTGTCAACGATCACGATCATGGTCAGTTCCAGGTGGGGCCGACACACTGAGCCAAGGCTCCCCGCTCGATCTCGGGAATGATCGCAGGGAACCCCGAAGCGCAAAGATCACACAGGCCATAAAACAAAACCCGCGTCTTCCCGGCCGGTGCGCCATACTGCATCTGCTCGGACTCGCCAGGAATGAAACAACCAAGCACGGTTGAGGGTTGTCCGCATATCGCGCAAGGCCAGTGCGGAATTTCGGTCTTCATAAGCTGTCCCATGTCCCTAAAATGTCCCTTGTTTGTCCCTGTTTTTGAGTGACGCGAGTGACGCGAGTGACGGGTTTTCCCACATTTTTTTACTTTCTCTCTTTCTTCACCATTCAAAACTCCGACCATGAACTAAGAAAAATGTAGAAAAACGTGTCACTCGCGTCACTCGCGTCACTGACTACTTGAGTGCCAAACCAAAGATTGCGCGGATCCCCCCCGTTCCTCTCCCTGGCTCATAACCAAGCCGTTTCAAGCGGCCAGTGAAATTCTTGTGTCCAACAAGTTTTTGAATGCCCATCCCTTTTGCCCATTCCTGATACGTCTTGAACAGGTGGCCAGATTCCACTTGATTCCCAGGAATGTCGTTGCACCTGTCTTCAATGAATTGCGCAACCTGATCGCATTCAACCCGCCACTCGGCCTTGGCCTCCTGAGTGCTCGCCGGCATGGTGAAGACCCCCCGAGTGAGAACACCTTTCAGCGCTTCAAGCGAGAGATTCAGAATGCCAGGAAGCTCCTTTTCCAGCTTGACCTTTAGCGCCTTGTCCTGTTCTTCCTCATAGAAGGTGCGGTTGAAGCTGATAATGATCGCTCGCCGGAAGAGTGCTTCCGAGAAATCCCGCGTATGCGGCATGTGGTTGGTGCCGAATACGCATGTGCTGAATGGGTGGAAGTCAAAGGGTGGCCGGTGCTTGTGCTCTGCCGTGGTAAGCTCGCCGGAAGTGATCGCCTTCAACTGCGCGTCGGCTATTTCATGGCCCTCGGCAATCTCCGTTACTAGGTTGACCAGTTTTCCATGTAGGTGCGCCCGCTGGAAGCGGTTGTCAAACTGGTTCGGTTGCACCGCTGAAACGTGCTCAGGCCCTACAAGCTTTGACAGAATGTGCATGAGCACGGATTTCCCGTTTGCCCCCGGCCCGATGAGGATAAAGAACTTCTCGTAGTCGCAAGATGAAAGCAGGCAATAACCAAGCATCTCGAACGCCAGGCAGGACTTTTGAACCTGGTCTTCATCATCACGGAAAATCTCAGCAAGGAAGCGCTCGAACCTTGGAGCCTTCGCCTTCGGGTCATAGGCAACCGGCAACATGGTAGTGCGGTAACTCTCCCGGCAATGCGGGTGGAACTGCCAGGTTGACCCCGTCCACTTCAATTCCCCATTGGCAAGATTGATCGCGTGCCGGTCCTGGTCAAAGTGGTGGCCCGTGCGGTAAACTTCGGTTTGAACGAGGTCGTGAACGCTATCAACGAAGGATTTCTTTATCATCCCGTCAGGTGCGTTTTCGTGGATACGCTGCTTGATTTCTCGAGGCTCTACTTGTTTCCACACTCCAGTACCATTCCACTTCCAGGTGAAAGCGGCGGTATTGATAAGATTGCCTTCCCCGAATGAAGCAACAACCGATCTTGCAATGACAAGGTGGCTTGGTTCCTTATCGTTTTCGCCCTCCTGGTCTTTTCCTTGCCTTCTCAGGGTCGCTACGGGGGCCTTAACCCGGCAATCACGCCCGCAAGCGTAACCGTTTTTCCTGATCCATTCACATGTGTGCGGCCCGGAAGCGTCAAGCGCCTGCAGGATCTTGGAGTCGGTTTCGCCCTGCTCGTATTTCGGATGCCCCCTTGAGATTTCATGACAGAGGCTCCTGCCACCAGGCAGCCGCGCCACATTTGAAATCAGCGCATACCAAAGAGGCTCCGGGACAGCGGCGGGGTTTTCCCTGCACCAGTTGACGAAGGCGCAACCGGAAGCCGTCAGGTCGTGTTTGTTCTTCGTGTCCCCTGGTGGTCCTGCCTGCCTCGAATTGGCGGGCTTCAGGCCCCAGGCGTCAATAATCCGGTCAAGATCGGCTTCGGTTGCGCGCTGGATGTTTCGCAAAGCCTCGGGGTGATTTGCGAGCGGTGCCGTGAAGCCGCTGGCGGGGTCCAGGAATAGAGTGTGACCATTCTCCGCCGCCTTGCCCTGGTAAGGCATCGCAATGAGGTTGCCGAATCCCTTCCCGCTTGCCCAGTCCTGATTCGGAAAGAGCCGGTCGAAACTCGAAAGCTCCTGATCCTCACCAATGACACCCGCCTCTCGGAGCAACGCAAAGGCCACGGCCCGCGCCTTCCATGCCGGGACATGTGCATTGAAGAATATCCAAACATGAAAACCCTTGCCGGATTTTGAGCGCTCGAGGTAGCAGGGCACTCCCTGAGCCTCACAGCAAGCGTGAAATTCTACGGCATCGCGCAGCGGGTCCCGTGGTGGCCCGCCATTGTCCCCGTGGTCGTCAAAGTCAGCCGCGACAAACCAGCATGAGCCATCGGGCAAGAGCGGATAAACTCCCAGGATTTCCTTGCCGTTGAAGTGTTGCGAAAGCAGGTCATCCGACAACCCGACATAAGAAGGATTCGGGCAGGTCCGGCATGGCAAGCGGCACACCCCTTCCTTGAAACGGTTCTTGCAAATTGGGGAATAGCCTGCCTTGCCTGTTCTCTTCGCACGATAGTAGCGCGGGACCACATCGTCACGGCCCTTGAAGACTTGCCGGAAGAGCGCCGCGAATTCTGCGGGGTTCATTCCGCCGCCTCGATCCGGTGCTTCTCCATGAAGGCGATGACGTCCGATTCAAGATAGCGCACAGATCTCCCGATTTTGTGATACGGAATCCTGCGCCGACCCGCGCGCGCCCTGTCATTTCGCAAGGTGCTTAATGCCAAGCCCGTGAGTTCAGAAACCTTCTGTTCTGTGATGTACCGCAAATCCATGGACGCCCCTTTCAAATTGAGGTAATTAGGTGTAGCCCAAGGATACCCAGCGGATATGTATAGTCAAATCAATCAATTACGATATTTTGTGGATTATCGGGATTTAGAAAAATGTCGGGATTTTGATATGGGCAGGGCAACAGGATAGCCGCCCAGAACGGCTTGAGTGATTATCGGGATTCCGAGTTTTTGTCGGCTTTTCTCCGGCCTCGCTTCGTTATGCCGGAACCTTCAAATAGGCGCTTCAAGTATGTAACCGACGGTTTCTTCTTGGTCGGCCATATTTGCAGCAAGACCGGGTCCTTTATGATTTCGTCAATCGTGATTTTTGGGTTTTCCTTGTGTAACTGCTTACCTCGAAGCATTGCCCTTTCTTTTCGTACTTTTGCAATGCTCACCCGTGTATCGGGCTTATTTTTCCCGTTGGCTACGGTCTTGTTGGGTTCCACCTTGCGCGTACAATCAGGGGAGATACTATGTAATCGGGTTTCAAGCTCCTCTATGCGTTCCTGCTTCCTGGCGACGTCTTCACAGGGTCCATGCTCCAAATCCCAAAGCTGACATCCCAGTTCCCATACTTCCTCAGCGTATAAGGGAGGGGTTGAAGGTCCGGGTAGAGACTTTATCCAAGCATCAACATGGGAATCGTGCAGCTCATCGAAGTAGTAGCAGCGTTCAAGTGGGTTATTTCCCGGCATGATTGCGCCCTCCTGCAAGCGCCCTGGTGGTCATCCAGGGGAAACCGGCCAGGATATCCGGCTTGTCGGGTGGCCTCCCTATCCCCTGGAATTCGCTTGCATTCATGGCTCATCCTTTCCTATCGCACCAGCCTCAACCCCTGCTGCTGATCGCCGTTGACGGCCCGGTTGATGATATCCCCTGCCAGGTTCGAGGCTTTCTTCAATGCGTCATCCCGAAGATGGGCATATCTTTGGGTCATCAACGGGCTTTTGTGGGTCAGGAGCTTCTGCAAGGTGTACATATCGACTTCGCCGGAAGATGCCAGCATCGAGGCATAGACATGCCGCAGGCCATGAAGCGCCCGGAAGTCTTTGGGGAGCCCTGCCCGCTCCTTGATTCGGTTGACCTGTTTCTTGATATCCACCCGCCGCCCGCCGTGCCGCCCCGGAAAAACATATTCGCTGTCTGATCGGGGATGAGACGCCAGCAGATCCCGAGCGGAAGCATTGAGCGGTATCTTTTGAGACGGCCCGCCCTTGGGGTCGATGATGTTGATAAAGCCACGGTCGAAGTCCACATGCGACCATTTCAGCTTGAACAGCTCGCCGCGCCTCATCCCGGTGAACAGCACCAGACGCATGAAGTTTGCCGCCTGGATGTTGGGCTCCTCATCTATCGCCGCCAGCAGAGCTGACAGTTGCTCCGGGGTGAGGTCTTCGGTCTTGCAGTTGTGGACGGTCGGCAACTCGATCTTGAACGAGGGACCCTCACATAACTGCTTCTTGACTCCATAATTGACGATTCGCCGCACCAGCTCAAGGACGTTCTTGACTGTGCCTTGCTGATGCTTCTTTGCCGTTTTCAGCCTCAAGCGGTCGATATCGAGCGGGACCAGCTCTTTAGGTTCCTTGTGGCCCAGGGGCGCAGTGATATGGAGGTTGAAGCGGTTCTCATCGGTGATGATCCCCTTCAGGTCAGGGGTCATTCTCTTGTACTCTTCCCACAATCGGGCAATGGTCCACCTGTCATCCTCGGCTTTTTTCGCCGCCTCCTCTTCGAGTCTGGTTTCTTCGTTCGACTTTTCCAGGCCCCTTATCCTTGTTGCGCGGATTCCAGCGGCCCTGGCAGGGGTCATATCGTCTTGGAATTGACGCCCGGCTTTCTCCTCGATGAGTCGGCTATCTTTGCGGTAACGAATATAATAGACGCGCTCCGGCTTCCCCGTAACGGGAGAAACCCCCTCCACATAGGAAACCCCTGGATACTTCGTTTTGAATCTGGGTTGCGCTGGCATGATTTTACCCCCGCCCGAAGGTCAGTTTTTGAAACCCGAAGGTTTCCGTACCCCACATTTACCCCACACGTGAGATACATTTTAGGGTCATTTGAGGTAAAGTCAAGGAAAACATGAATCAGCTATAAAGGCTTACAGCAAGCATCTATGCAAGGCGTGACGCGGGTTTGCAAAACCCTATCCCTTCGTTCTCATAACCCGAAGGTCGCTAGTTCAAATCTAGCCCCCGCTACCAGAAAAATCAGGGACTCAGAAGAAATTCCGAGTCCCTTTTTTAGGCCTTCAAGGTCCGCTCCGGCCGCACCATTCCTCAGGCAGCAGTCAGCGAACGCCGGGTTAGCATGAAAGAGTTCGTCAGGATCCTCCTGATCGTCTGTGGCACCCTTTCCCTGGCACTGGGAGTTCTGGGCATCTTCCTGCCCGTATTGCCGACAACTCCCTTCCTCCTGCTGGCCGCTGCCTGCTACGCTCGCAGCTCAATGCGCTTCTATCACTGGTTAATGAACACCCCCTGGTGTGGTGAATACATCCACAACTACCGGCAAGGTCGGGGAATACCGCTCAAGCAGAAAGTGCTCACCATTTTGCTTTTGTGGCTGACGATAGGCTATACGGTAACGTTTGCAGTACCGCGCTGGTGGGCAAAGCTGCTGCTGCTTGGGATCGCAGGTGGCGTCACCATTCATCTGATCAGGACCAGGACCTTCAACCCGGAGGCGCAGCCTCCCTCTGCAGCCGACAACCATGGTGCGGCCCGTGCCACCCGGCACGGTGCGGACGCAGGCCTTCCGTGTAACGAGGGCACCAAGCTCGGCAAAGAGATGACCAAGTCAGACGCCGCTACCAAGCCTGGTACCGAATGACCAGGAATCGCCGTGGGCGGGAAGATACCCGCCCTCACCATCCCCGGAAACGCCCTGCAAGGTCGAGAAGGCCCTTCATCGCGAAGCTTCTTGGCTCCTGCCGCCCCTTGGCTTGTTCTCACTATCAAGATGATCCCGGAAGCCCTTCGGGATGAACCCGACTGCAAGGCCAGAATGAGCGAGTCATTCATTTACGTCGTCGGTCTTCGCTTCCTGCCCGCCGATTCGTAACCCAATCTTTCGTTTCTCGTAACAGACTCGTAACAATCGCTGAATAGCATGGCGAGGCAGTTGGAAGCGAGCAAGGTTTGCGGAGGCACGGGCCGAAGCAATGGACAAATCAAGATGAACCGCAACAGAGGAGTGACACGATGAAATGGAAATCATTGGTTTTGGCGGCAGCGTTTCTGGGTTGTCTGGCGGCTGGGGCTGCAGACGCGGGTTCCATCCGCATGGATGGATCAACCACCGTCCTGCCCATTGCCCAGAAAGTTGTGGAAGCTTTCATGAAAGAAAATCCGGGCGTCAACATCAACGTCTCGGGAGGCGGTTCCGGGAACGGCATCAAGGCGCTCATCGACGGCACTACCAACATTGCCAACAGCTCCCGTTTTCTAAAAGAGGAAGAAGTGAAACTGGCTCTTGAAAGAGGGGTCTATCCGGTACCGTTCGCGGTGGCCTATGATTGCATCGTGCCCGTGGTCCATCCCGAGAACCCGGCAAAAGACCTCACCATGGCTCAGCTAAAGGCGATCTACATGGGCGAGATCAAGAACTGGAAGGAGGTGGGCGGCGCGGACAAGGAAGTCGTGGTGGTCTCGCGGGACACTTCCTCCGGCACCTATGAGGTCTGGGAGGAAAAGGTCATGAAGAAGGAGCGCGTCTATGCAGGCGCTCTGCTCCAGGCTTCCAGCGGAGCCGTCGCGCAGGCCGTCTCGAAGAATAAGTACGCCATCGGCTATCTTGGTATCGGCTACGTGGATAAGAGTGTGAAGGCGCTTACGGTAAACGGCGTTCCCGGCAATGAGGAAACGGCGCTGAGCGGCAAGTTCCCGATTTCGCGGGCGCTGTTCATGTTCACCAAGGGTTGGCCGTCCGGGGAGGTTCTCGATTTCATCAACTACATCCTCAATCCGCAGAAAGGTCAGAAATTCGTTCGGGAAGCCGGTTTTGTGCCGCTTTATTGATATCGAGGAAGAAGGAGCCTCTTCGCCCTTTGCCAGGAAGGTGACGCGGGCGAGGCTTTGCCAGGCAACCCCCTGCTCATGGTAACAGCGAGGCCGACTGCAACCCGAGACCGACTCGGTTCCGAACACCGAGTCGGTCCCTGGTTTGTTGTACGCGCACAGGGTCGGGACGCGAAAATGAGCAGGCAACCTGGCGCCTTCAAGGAAATCCATTCCCTGGCAAGGCAGCAGGGGTGTCATTCCGAGCGAAGCGAGGAATTCTAATAGAGTCAACTCGGTAACCGATCTCTCCCTTTCGCATTACAGTACCGATTGGAGTCATAACTACATGGGAGCATGGTCCATGGAATCTCGACAGGCCAGGGAAAAATCCATTCGCCTGAGCTTTCTTCTCACCGCATCGGTTTCCATCCTGGTTCTGTTCCTCATTCTCGTCTTCCTTTTTGTTGAGGGTCTCCCGGTTTTCAAGAAAGTGTCGCTGCCCGCTTTCCTCTTTGGCCGGGATTGGTCGAGTTGCTTGCAGCCCTGCCATCAGTGGTGATCGGCTTTTTGGGCTGGCGTTTTTCGTGATCTGGTGCAATATGAAAGTGAGTGTCCTGTCGGGCGCCCTGACGTTGGGGGCGCTAATTCTGCCGGTGATCATCGGTACGGCGGAGGAGGCTCTCCGAGCGGTCCCGGCAACCTACCGGGAAGCTTCACTGGCCCTCGGCGCGACCAAATGGCAGACCATGTACCGGGTGGTACTGCCGGCAGCCTTCCCGGGAATGCTGACGGGTTGCATCCTCGGCATCAGCCGGGCGGCTGGAGAGACCGCCGCCATCATGTTCACCGCGGCCGTGTTTTTCACCCGCCAATTGCCGACCTCACTCTTCGATCCGGTGATGGCACTTCCCAATCATATCTATGTCCTTGCTACCGCCGGCACCGAAATCGAACTCACCCGCCCCCTCCAGTACGGCACCGCGCTGGTGCTCATCGCCCTGGTTTTCAGCATGAACCTGATTGCGATCTTCTTCCGCGCCCGCCTGCAGAGGAGGTTCTGATTTTCGGATTGCGGCTTTTCTCCATTCGTCCGGCAACAACCTTACGGTCCTCAACGCCGTTCACCCGCACGCCAAGGGCAACGTTGTAAACAACCCCACCCAAAGGGTGGGGCTTTGAATTCACCCCCCATAGGGGGGCATTGGCCATGCCCCCAGAGGGGGCTGGCCTTAGTTGCGCCGCCTCTGGATGAATCAACTGCTCATGGTTAACTGTTCTTCGATGCGTTCCTGCTTTTCTTGGTACTTGACGTATTTGCGGACCATGTCCGCATCAATGCCTACAGTGTCCACACAGTATCCTTTTGCCCAGAAATGGTTTCCCCAGTAAGGCTTTTTCCGAAACTCACGGAACTGTTTGAAGAGCTTCATTGATGTCTGTCCTTTTACTCTCCCCATCAGATCCGATATCGCCACTTTGGGCGGGATCATCACGATCAGATGAACGTGATCCCTCTGCACATTCAATTCCATCACCTCACAGCCCGCATATCCGCATATTGCCTGGATTCCTCCATGCACTGCCTCACGCACTGCCCCGACCAGCACCCGATAGCGATACTTTGGCACCCAGATTATGTGATACTGGCAGTGCCAAATCGTATGTGATAATTTGCGAAACCTACTCACTGCTATCTCCTTGTCCCAAAGGTTGCGGCAACAACTCGGGAACGGAGATAGCAGTCGGGTGGGCCTATGGCCAGACCCATTCGGGACCGGCATAGCCAGTCCACATTACCACGCGCATAGCGCGTGGGTTTCCACTTTCATCTAAAAAAGGCAAAATGCAGGATTTCATCCCTGACAAGGATACCTTCGTGCGTCTTCGCAGTCATCGGGGTGGCTTCTTGGATCAAATCCCGGTCAGCGGCCATCTCGGTCATTCGTCAATGGCCCCTAACCCTGTAACCGATAACCGACACCTCTTACGGTTTCGATCCAATGGGAGTAGCAGCCGAGCTTCTGGCGCAGTCGGCGCACGTGGGTATCCACGGTGCGGGCGTACCCATCGAAATGGTAACCCCAGGCCCTTTCGAGGAGCTGATCCCTGGTTTGAGCTTTGCCGCGGTTGCGAACAAGCTCTTCCAGGAGCTTGAATTCGGTTACGGTGAGGAGCACCTCTTCTCCGTCAACCGTCACCTGGTGAGCTTCAAAGTCGACGATCAAACCCTCTTTCTGCCACCCTATTTCGGTTGCCGACGCCGCCGTGGCGCGGCGCAACACGGCACGCGCCCGAAGCATCAGTTCTCGGGGGCTGAAGGGCTTCACCACATAGTCGTCGGCCCCCAATTCGAGCCCAACAATGCGGTCGACCTCCTCCCCTTTCGCGGTCAGCATGATCACGGGAACATGTTTTGTCGCGGGGTTCGTCTTCAGCCCCCGGCAGACCTCCAGCCCGTCCACCTCAGGAATCATTAAATCGAGAAGAACCAGGTCCGGGAGACGCTCCCCGATCCTGGCGAGCGCCTCCGAACCCGTCTCACAGGTCCTGACATCATATCCTCCGGTACTGAAATGATGCGCCAGGAGCTTGAGGATGTCAGGATCGTCTTCCACAATCAGGATGCTGAGTTTGGCCATCGTTCCCTCCGGATTTGTTAAGAGGAGACAATTGACCACACTCGCGTGACAGGAAGGTGCCGTATTGGTACAACCCGGCCACATTCTCTTCAGTCGGGCAAAAGGAGGCAAATCGTCTCTGTCACCAAAATTCCTCCAGGCGGAAACACTCCTGCCACAATAATGGTTCATAAAGGGCACAAACTTCAATCAGCGGAGAAGGAACCACAGCATGCAGGGACCCAGTTTGAACGCAGAGCTCTTGAAGGACATCTTCAAGTATGCCAGGCCGCTCGGCCACAATGAACAACCCGCCACCCTGAACCTTGGCTTCGGATTCCTCTACTACGGCCTCGTAAGGGCTCTTCGCCCCAAACACATCCTCGTTATCGGCTCCGGTTTCGGCTTCAGCCTCGTCTGTCTCGCGCTCGGTCTGAGAGACAATGACAAAGGGATGGTGACCTTTGTAGACCCTGCATACTCGGTTTTCAAAGACGGCCCATTCAAGACCATGGGCGGCACCGGGAAATGGAATGATCCCCAGAAGGTCAGGGAGCACTTCGCTCTCTTTGAGGTGCAAGACCTGATCACTCATTACAAGCTGCGGAGCGATGAGTTCTTCCCGTCCTACGACCATTTTCGGTTGCCGGAGATCGACATCGCCTTCATCGACGGAAGCCATGCCTATCAGGACGTCAAGTACGATTTCCTGAGAACCCTCGAACACTCCCATCGGAACACCTACATCTTCTTGCATGATACGCATATCTATATTCGTGAACTCCTTCATAATGCCGGAGTCAAGCGGTGGCTCAAGGTTCTGAGACGGCAGGAGGAATTTTTCGAGGTCATCAACTTCCCCTTCTCATCCGGGGTAGCCCTGGTGCGAGTCATGCGAGACACCGCATGGAAATATACGGAATAAGCGGGTTCGCAGGCTTTCTGTCGATCTTCGGCCTGCTCTTGCTGGGTGGTTTCAGTTATTGGCGTTATGTCTGGTTCTTCCGCAACCCCTCGAGACATCCCCCTCCCGGGAAGGGACTACTGAGCCCTGCCGACGGCACCGTAGTCTATGTCGAAACGGTGGCGCCCGCTGAGCCTGTCATCTCGATCAAGCGCGGCATCCACATTTCTGTGAATGATATCGTGCGTGAGCACCTCCAGGATCAAAAGGTGCTGATCGGGATCTTCATGAGTCCCTTCGATGTCCATTTTAACCGCGCCCCGCTTTCCGGCCAGGTAGGGTCTGTCCGTCACCATCCCGCCGTCACGCGCAATCTTCACATGGGGGCCATGCATCTCCGAACAATCTTGAGATGGCCCCCACTTTTCCGCAGCAGTCTCCACCTCCTTCAGAACGAGAGAACCGTTACCCGCATCGATGGTGAATTCAAAGAACAGCCGCTCAGCTGCTACCTCATTCAGATTGCGGGAGGCAGTGTCAGCGGCATCGACAGTTACGTTCGAGAGGGGGAGACGGTGGCGAGGGGGGCGATTTTCGGGATGATCCGGATCGGCTCGCAAGTCGATCTGGTGGTGCCCTTTGCCGCCGGCATGGAACTGAAGGTCCGCCCCGGACAGAAAGTCCGCGCCGGGGAAACCGTTTTGATCGAATGAACCTCATTGAGAAGAAAAGGATAGGTGACTATGAAAGCCGATCTCCATGTCCATTCGAAGTACTCCAGGCGCCCTTCCCAATGGGTCCTCCAGAAGCTCGGCTGCCCTGAGAGTTTTACCGATCCGGAGCGACTGTACCGCATTGCCAGGGAAAAGGGCATGTCGCTGGTAACGCTCACCGACCACAACACCATCGACGGTTGCCTTGAAATTGCCCACCTGCCGGATGTATTCGTCAGTGAGGAGGTCACCACCTACTTCCCTGCTGACGGCTGCAAGGCCCATGTCCTGGTTTACGACATCACTGAAGCAATCCACCAGGACCTCCAGAAGGTCCGGGAGAACATCCATGAGCTGGTAGCCTATCTCAATGCCAACCGGATTGTCCATGCCCTGGCCCATCCCCTCTTTGCCGTCAACGATCGCCTTACCATTGCTCATTTCGAACAGTTCCTGCTGCTCTTTCGCCTCTTCGAATTGAATGGTGCACGCCACGAGGCTCAGAATCGCCACCTGAGGTTCATCCTCTCCCGGTTGACCGCCCCCGACATCGATAACCTCGCCGATAAACATGGCATCGCAGCCCCTTTCGAGCAGCCGTGGCGGAAGTATCTCACCGGAGGTTCGGACGACCACAGTTCCCTGACGATCGCCCGCCAATACACGGAAATCGAAGGAGTTAGCAACCCGCGTGAGTTCCTCAGAGCCCTCGAAAGCGAGGGCGTGCGTATCGTCGGCCAACCGTCAACCGCCAAGACCATGGCTCATAACCTTTACGGCATTGCCTACCAGTTCTACCGGAACAAGTTCGATCTCGAACGCCACGTGACCAAAGACATCTTTGTGAGGTTTCTCGATCGATTTCTCCAGGGCGAATCGAGCGAAAAAAGCCTGTTGGGAAGATTCCACGCGCTCTGGAACCATCGAAAGCGGCCGCGGGAACAAGGCCCGGCTCCCCAGAAGGTGCAGGAGGTGCTGCGCCATGAAACCCTGAAGCTGCTATGGGACGATCCCGAGCTCATGGAAATGGTGAAGAACGGGAATGGCAATGGCAACGGGATGAGCCTTGACACGAAGTGGTTCGAGTTCGTCAACCAGCTCTCCAACAAGGTGCTGTCCCATTTTGGCAATCACATCCTGGATCATGTTTCCGGGGCCAACCTGTTTAAGTTGTTCCATTCCCTGGGTTCCGCCGGCGCCCTCTATGCGGTGCTTGCTCCCTACTTTGTGGCGTTCTCGATGTTTTCCAGGGAAAAGCAGCTTTCGGAACAGATCTTGGAACGATTCACACCGGGACGGCCCCTTGGGGGGGAGGAAGACGGGAAGGTGAAGGTCGCTCATTTTACCGACACCTACTACCAGGTGAACGGCGTCGCTCTGACCCTCCAGCGCCAGGTTGAGCTGGCACTGCGAACCCGGAAGGATCTTACCGTCATCACTTGCAACGACGGCTTCCGCCCTGCCGGCAAAGGCGTGCGGAATTTTTCGCCCATCGGTGTCCACGAACTCCCCGAATACCCCGAATTCAAGCTTTTCGTCCCACCTTTTCTGGAGATGCTCGACTACTGCTACGAACAAAGCTTCACCCAGCTTCATTCGGCCACCCCCGGCCCCATTGGATTGGCTGCTCTGGCCATTGCGCGCATTCTCAAACGCCCCATCAGCGGCACCTATCACACCGCGCTCCCGCAATATGCGCAGTACCTGACCGGGGATACCAAGATGGAGGATCTCGTCCGGCAGTTTACCCTCTGGTACTATGAACAAATGGATCATGTGTACGTCCCCTCCCGGAGCACCGCTCGCGAATTGCTCGAGCAAGGCCTCCGCCCTGAAAAAATCAGGCTCTTCCCCCGAGGCGTCGATATCCAGCGCTTCCATCCGGCAAAACGGGACCTCCAGTTTCTCCGGGAGCGGTTCCAGGTGGGCGATGGGATGAAGCTCCTCTATGTGGGCCGCATTTCCAAAGAAAAGGACCTGCCGCTGCTGGCCGACGCCTTCCACGAACTCTATCGGTCGCACCGGGAAGTTCAGCTCATTATGGTCGGCGATGGACCTTATCTCACGGAACTGCGAGAGAAAATGCGAGAGGTCCCCTGCACCTTCACCGGCTATCTGGAAGGAGAGGACTTGGCGAGGGTCTTCGCTTCCTGCGACCTCTTTGTTTTCCCCAGCACCACCGACACCTTCGGCAATGTGGTGCTGGAAGCTCAGGCTTCAGGCCTTCCGGTAGTGGTCACCGATGCCGGCGGCCCTCACGAAAACATCGTGCCGGGAGTCACCGGGATCGATTTGGAGGTTGCCCGAGGCGAATTCGTGGCGCTGATCGGGGCCTCGGGATCGGGCAAGTCCACTCTGCTTCGCCATCTGTCCGGTTTTCTCGCGGCCGATTCGGATCCCCCGTCTCAGATCACCGTGCTTGGGCACCGAGTGCAGCAGCACGGGCAAATCGTCCGGGACGTGCGCGCGGTTCGAGCCGGTATTGGCTTCATCTTTCAGCAGTTCAACCTGGTCGGCCGCCTGCCGCTCATTACCAACGTGCTTACCGGGATGCTTTTCAGAATCCCCTGGTGGAGAAGCCTGCCGGGATGGTTCTCCCGGAAAGAACTGGCCGAAGGGTTCACAGCGCTAGCCAAGGTCGGAATGGCGGGCTATGCGTGGCAGCGTACCTCAACCCTTTCGGGCGGCCAGCAGCAGCGCGCCGCCATCGCCCGCTGCCTGGCGCAGCAGGCTGATATCATCCTCGCCGATGAACCGATCGCTTCGCTCGACCCTGAATCTGCCCGCAATGTCATGGAGATCCTGGCCGCGATCAACCGGGAACAGGGGGTGACGGTGCTGGTGTCTCTCCACCAGGTGGATATGGCGCTCCGCTACTGCCCTCGGGCGGTCGCCCTGCATCAGGGCCGACTAATCTATGACGGTCCTTCGACGGATCTCACGCCCGCGCTGTTGCGCGAGCTTTATGGCGCCGCGGCCGATGAAATCCTCCATCCCGACGCCGCGTGTAACCCTCCATCCATTCAGCCTCGGTTGGTCCCCCGGGTCGCAGAGGCCCTGGGATGATTTTCAGACGTGAATCAATCCAGAAGAAAGGAATCCACATGAAGAAGACTCGATTGGCCGTTTGCCTCCTCTCGCTGTTCTGCATCGCCCTTGCCGGCTCTGTGAGTCCCGCATGGTCTCAAACGGAACTGAACTTCGGCATCATCTCCACCGATGCCACCGCTGCCCTCAAGCAGGCCTGGCAGCCTTTCCTCGACGATCTCAACAAGGAAACCGGGCTCTAAGTCACCGCCTTTTTCGCCTCCGACTATGCCGGCATCATCGAAGCCATGCGTTTCAACAAGGTGCAGTTTGCCTGGATGGGGAACAAGGCCGCCATCGAGGCGGTCGATCGGGCCAATGGCGAGATCTTTGCCCAGGTAGTCTTTGCCGACGGCAGCACCGGCTACTATTCCTATCTCATAACGCACCGTGACAGCCCGGTGAAGTCTCTCGAAGATTTCCTCAAGAACGGCAAACAGTTTACCTTTGGCAACGGCGATCCCAACTCCACTTCCGGCAACCTGGTGCCCGGCTTCTTCGTGTTTGCCAAGAACGGCATCGACCCCAAGAGTCACTTCAAGGTCATGACCACGGCCAACCATGGTTCCAACCTGGCGGCCGTTCTAAACAAGCAGGTCGACGTCGCCACCAACAACTCGGAGGAGATCGGCAAGCTGAAGGGCCAATCACCGGAGAAGGCGGAGCAGATTCGCATCATCTGGACGTCACCCGAGATCCCTTCCGACCCCCTCGTCTGGCGCAAAGACCTCCCCGATGACGCGAAGCAGAAGATCAAGGCCTTCGTCCTGGCTTATGGCAACACCGAACGTGGCAGGTCCGTGATGAACGGTATTTACAGTTACGGCGGCTTTCGTGATTCTTCCAACGCACAGCTGTTGCCCATTCGCCAATTGGAACTCTTCAAGGCGAAAACGAAACTCGAGGGGGACACGACCCTCTCCGAGGCGGACCGCAAGACGAAACTGGCGGAAATCGATCGCCAGTTGGCCGAAATCGAAACGCAACTCCCCAAGACCATGTAGATGAGTCAGGCTGCAACCTTTCCTGGATCGGCGCGGCCCAGGCGGAAGCTGGCGCAGGCGCTCGCCTGGGCCGGCGGGCTCGCTCTGCTCGGGTGGGCCTGGAACGGAGCGGACATGCGGCCGCTGGATCTCTTTCGGGATTCCGGCAATATGGCGCAATTCAGCAAGGACTTCTTTCCGCCCGATTTCCGCGACTGGCGAATCTACCTGGACGAAATGGTTGTCACGTTTCACATCGCGGTATGGGGAACGGTCCTGGCGATTCTCTGCGCCGTCCCCTGTGGCCTCATGTCCGCTGAAAACATTGTCTCGGCTTGGATCTATCAGCCCATGCGCCGGCTGATGGATGCCTGCCGGGCCATCAATGAGATGGTCTTTGCCATGCTCTTCATCGTTGCGGTGGGACTGGGCCCGTTTGCCGGGGTGCTGGCGCTCTGGGTCCACACTACCGGCACTCTGGCCAAACTTTTTGCCGAGGCGGTAGAGGCTATCGACCCCCGCCCGGTGGAAGGAGTGCGGGCTACCGGCGCCAATGCTCTAGAAGAGATTGTCTACGGCGTCATCCCGCAGGTCCTGCCCCTCTGGATCTCATACTCCCTCTACCGGTTCGAAGCCAACGTCCGGTCAGCCTCCGTGGTTGGGATGGTGGGGGCCGGGGGCATCGGGGTGGTGCTCTATGAAGTCATCCGTGGCTTCCATTACGCCGAAACATCGGCCCTGCTGCTGATCATCATCGCCTTCGTATCCCTCATGGATCTTGCTTCCGCACGCATTCGCAGATTGACCATATAAAGTCCCAGAACAGGACAAACGCTTTGACTCAGAGAGACTTCAGCCTCAATGACAGGACCTACCGCTGGTGGTGGTTTGCGTCGATGGCGGCGACCCTGCCTACTTCCAGCACGGCGTGGAAGCGGGCCTGCTGCCCCATGTGGCCCGCTTCATGAGTCACGGTTTCAGCGCCATTGCCGAAGGCACCATGCCAAGCTTCACCTGCCCCAATAACCTCTCCCTTGTCACCGGCAGTCCACCCTCGGTCCACGGCATCTCCGGCAACTTCACCTTCGATCCCGTGACCCGCCAAGCGCTGGTCATGACTGGGCCGGAACTCCTCCGAGCCGGCACCATTTTCAACGAGATTGCCAAGGCCGGGGGAACGGCCGTGGTGATCACCGCCAAGGACAAGCTCCTCCGGCAGCTCAGCAAAGGCATGGCTTTCTCCTCCGGCAGCATCGCGTTTTCGTCCGAGAAGGCCGATCAGGCCACGGTCGCCGACAACGGCATCGAGGGCGTCCTCGACCTGGTCGGCATGCCGGTTCCAGACCTCTATTCGGCTGAGCTATCGCTCTTTGTCCTCAATGCCGGGATTCGGCTCCTAGAGACCGTGCGGCCGGAGGTTATGTACTTATCCCTGTCTGACTGGATTCAGCACAAATACGCTCCCGGTGAACCTGAGGCCAATCGCTTCTATGGGACCCTGGACATGTGCTTTGGCCGGCTCGATGCGCTCGGAGCGGTCGTAGCCCTGACAGCGGATCACGGCATGAACGACAAATCCAGACCCGACGGCTCCCCCAACGTGATCTGGCTGCAGGACATCCTCGATGCTCGCCTGGGGCGAGGAACGACCCGCGTCATCTGCCCCATCACCGATTCCTTCATCGCGCATCATGGAGCCTTAGGCGGATTCGTGCGCGTTTGGTGCTTCGAAGGCACCGAGCCAGCCCAAGTCATGGCCGTCGCTCGAGAACTGCCCGGGATCGAACGGGTCCTGGACAAGGAGACTGCGGTTCGCGAATTCAACCTCCCCTCGGATCGGGAAGGCGACGTCATCGTCATCGGTGACCATCTGACCTGCATTGGCACTACGGAGGCAGACCATGACCTGGCGTACCTCAAAGGCCGGCGCCTGAGAAGCCACGGCGCGGTTGCCGAAAGCAGGGTCCCCTTCCTTCTCAATCGCAGGCTTTCGGAGGAATACGCCGTTAGAGCCGCAACCTGCGGCATCAGAAATTACGAAGTGTTCGATTATGCCATCAATGGTACGGTTTCCAGCTGAGCAGGAACATGTTCGAAAACCTTCCACATACCGCACGAGCTGCAATCTTTACCGCTCCCAACGCCCCATTTCTGATCCGGGAATTCCCCCTGCACCCTCCCCGTCCAGGAGAGATCCTGGTCCGGGTGAGGATGGCCACCATCTGCCGCTCCGACCTGCACTCCTACCAGGGACTCCGCCCTTCTCCCTGCCCCGGCATCCTTGGCCACGAGATCATCGGTCAAATTGTGGCGCTGGGAGGCAATGATCACTTTGACCTCCGCGGGGCGCCGCTGGCCGTCGGGGACCGGGTGACCTGGACGGAATACTTCTTCAGTGGCCAATGCTACCACCGGGAGGTGCTCAACCTGCCGCAAAAATGTCCCGGGGCGCAAAAATACGGACATGCATCGGCTCACCAGGAACCTTGCCTCCTCGGCGGCTTTGCAGACTATTGCTACCTGCAGCCGGGAACAGGAATTCTGCCCCTGCCAGACGAACTCTCCGACGAAGAAGCGACGCCGCTCAACTGCGGAGCAGCGACCATGGCTGCGGTGACCGAGGCGGCTCAGATCAGCCTCGGCAGCACCGTGGTCATCCAGGGGCTCGGCCTTCTGGGCCTCTATGGGGCAGCGCTGGCCAAGGCCCGGGGTGCACGGCTGGTGATCGGGATCGACCAGGTGAGTGCTCGCCGTGACCTTGCCAGGAACTTTGGGGTGGATGTGGTCCTAGCCCCCCCTGTCGAATCCCATCGGTTGGAGGATCAGATAAAGGAGCTTTGCCTGCCGGACGGAGCCGACGCCGTGATCGAAGCGACCGGCACCCCGGCAGTCATCCCTTCGGGGTTAGAGTTATTGCGCCCGGGCGGACGGTATATTCTGGCCGGAGTGGTCAATCCGGGTGCCATGGTCATGATCGATGCCAACCAGATCCTCAGACGCTGCCTCACGCTCTCAGGAGTGCACAACTATCATCCCCGGCACTTGCTGCAAGCCCTGGAGTTTTTGGTGGCAAACCGCCACCGTTTCCCGTTCCACGACCTGGTGGATGCCAGGTATCCCCTGGAGCGAATCCAGGATGCCTTCGATGATGCCGCTCAGCAGAGGGTCCTCCGAGCCGCAATCGTACCTTCCTGAGATGGCAGGGCATTGATGACGTCAATCAGCTGCCGCAGACCGCCGTAATGTCTCCGGTTGAAATCCAGCACCAGGCGCGGCAGGTGGGCAAGCTCGGGCTCATCGACTTCTTCCGCCAGGGCTTGAGAAAGGAACAACTCGCCGCCTGGCTTCAGAATATCTCCGAATCTCTCTCGCCAGCAAGCGATGCTCTCTTCGGGCGGGGTTGCAGTCAACCGCAGGACCAGCCTTTCGCCGACCAGCCTCAAACTGTGGTAGCGCCGGTAAAAGCGATCGATGGCACTGACCGCATCTTCCACCGATTCCACCAGGTCGAACAGACTGAAATCATCCCAACTGATATAGCCTCTCGCCGCCAGTTCGGTTTCAATATAGCGTTTCCAGTGAGACCAGTAGGTCCCGCCCGGCTCATCCACCAGCACCAGAGGAATGGGAGGACACTTGCCGGTCTGGACCAGCGTGAGCACCTCCATGGCCTCATCCAGGGTGCCGAAGCCGCCCGGGAAGAGCGCCACGGCATCGGCTTCCTTAATGAAGGCTACCTTCCGGTTGAAAAAGTACTTGTAGGTGATGCTGCGGGGACTTCCTCGAAGGATGTGATTGGGTTCAGTTTCGAAAGGCAGGGCGATGTTCACCCCGAAGGAATGCTCGGGACCGGCCCCCTCATTGCCGGCCTGCATGATGCCACCGCCACCGCCGGTAATTACCATGTATCCCCGCTGCGCAAGCCTTTCGCCCAGTGATCGGGCCATCCGGCAGGTGGGCTCGTCGGGTTTGGTCCGGGCCGAGCCGAACATGGTCACTTTCTTCACCCCCCGGTACCGGCTGAAGACTTTCGCGGTATAGCGTAGCTCTTTGAGCGTTGAGTTCATCAATTTGAGCTCGGCCCTTCCGGGGTCCTCCTGTCCCGCTTTGAGGGCCGTGAGAATCATCTCGCGCACGTACTCGGGATGCCGGACCTCCCCGACCAGTCCCATCAGCACGCTGATGGCATCGTCCACCGGCCCGTTCCTTCGAGCAAAACGAAGCACGTGACTGTTGGTAACGGCCAATTCCACACTCATTTTCAATCCTCCTCAATATAGTTTCATCTCGAGGATCTATTTAAGGGTTGAACATGGCGTGATGATGATCGTTCGGTGACATTTGTGTGTCAAATCCGCTGTCCTCCTCGGCAAAACGCTTGACGGCAACTGCTGATGACTGCAAACTTCTACCTTGATTCAACATCTTTTGAGTTGGACTTTGCCTCGAACCCGGGAGGTGTACCTCATGGAAGATTAAGCTGGTGAGATTCTGACCATCGAAGAGTTGGCCTCTTACTTAAAGATACCCAAGTCGACACTTTACATGCTGGTTCGGGAGGGCAAGGTTCCCTCCCAGAAAATCGGCCGGCATTGGCGTTTCCGAAAGCAAGCCATTGACAACTGGCTTGAGCACAGAACGGGTTAAGCAATGTATTCATTCGCATCCGAATTCCTCGAAAAGCAGCCTATCCCGCACTCGCTTCTGCGGACTGTCCGAATCATCGGTGAATATCGTGGCAAGAAAGCGATATTCATGCGGCGAACTCCTCAAGTACTGGAATGTCTGCGCCCCAGCAGCGACACTACATGGGAGAAAATGAGATCATGAACCCATTAATGGGATCAGAAACGGCTATTGCATCCAATTCGGAATCCAAAAGAGATCATGATGCTGTCAATGATATCAAGGCGTGGCAGGAGAAGCCGACCGAGGGCTATCGCACGACAATTCCAGTTGCCGGGAAGATCTTCGAAAGCATTCTCCGGGAAGACCTCAAGCTGTTCATGTGGTACGAACAGGCGATAACCCGTACCGGAGGTGAATCATGATCATTGGAATCCGCATAAAGAATTTCAAGTCAATCCAAGAAATCAGAAGAGTCCTGCCACTGCAGCGGTTTCATGTCTTGGTTGGTCCCAACGCCAGCGGGAAGAGCACCTTTCTGGATGCCATCGACTTCATCAGGGACTGCCTCGAGTCAGGTCCGCGGAAGGCCGTGGAAAAGCGTGTTCCGGAGTTTCGGGACATGACTTATATGCGGATGGGGGGAACGATTGAGCTGGAGTTATGGCTCGACATCAGCGACATGCTTGCCACCCAGTCCAATAACCTCATTCACTATCGCCTTGCCGTCCGTGAGGATGAAAAGCTGGGCGTGAGTGTCGAGGAAGAGTTGCTCAGGCAGTATGCGAAAAGCTGGTTTCCTGCCGGCAAGCCCTTTATGGTCAGCGAACGAGTTCAGCCGAAAAGACTGTTGGGCAAGACATCCAAAGGGATGGACTTCTACAAGCGAGAAGTTGGTAACTATACTGACTCGTTCAACTTTGGGCTCGATAAGCTAACGCTCTCCACAACGCCCCCCGACGATGAACGATATCCAACTGGCAACACAGTTCGTCGTTTTCTCATGCAGAGTGTCCGATACATACAGCTCAACAGCCGTGCCATGCGTGAACCATGCCCCGCAACCCGCCCCACAGACCTTGAACTGGACGGGACAAACCTCGCAAGGGTTGTGGGACGCCTTCATGAGACATGTGATGGTAGCGACAGACGGGACAGTGCGGTTCACTATCCTGATACGCTGAGACGCTGGACCAGCCACCTGCAATATGCCCTCCCTGAATTGAAAGAGATTGGGTGGTCTAAAAGAGAACCGGACAATGCCGAGTTCATCGTGCTCAAGTACGAAAATGGGCTCGAGTGCCCCAGCTGGCTTGTGAGCGACGGTACACTGCGCATGCTGGCCCTTACCTTGCTGGCCTTCTTGCCTCCATCACCGGGGATCTACATGGTCGAGGAACCGGAAAATGGAGTCCACCCCAAAGGCCTTGAAATCATTTTGCGATCTCTCTCCACCATCCCCGAATCCCAAATGCTGCTGGCCACACACTCCCCCCTGGTTGTGCAGCAAATTGGCAAAGAGCCTTTGCTCTGCTTTTCTTATGACAACGAGGGAACGCATATATTCCAGGCAAAGAATCATCCTGCTCTCGCGGATTGGGACGGCACTCCGGATCTCGCCACAATTTTTGCCATGGGGATTCTGGGATGAAGGACCTTTTTGTTCTGACCGCAGATGCCGATGCACTGGCCTTCATGAATTCCATCCTTTCAAGGCATACCTCGCTAAGCATAAGAGCCATTTCCTTTGATTCGATGCGACATCCCATGAAAGACGCCGGAGTCATAAAGGATGGACCAGAGACCGCCCGGCTCTACAAGGGGAAATTCTGCAAGGCACTCTTGTTGTGGGATTATCACGGAAGCGGCCACGAAAAGCGGCATTCACCAAAAGAGTCGGCGGACATCATACAAAGGCGCTTGGATGGTATCTCGTGGGAAGACAACTCGGGTGCCGTGGTAGCCGTCCCGGAACTGGAAGAGTGGCTCTGGTGCTCAGCTTCTTCGCTGGCCAGGTATTTCTCCCTTGAGGAGGTGAGACTCGAAGGCTGGCTAAAGGATTACGCGAACAAACATCGTTCTACCGTCGAGAAAATGATTCAAGATTCACCCAAGGAGGTCTTCGAATACCTCTGCATCGAAAAACTGAAACGTTCCATCTCTCCCCGTGATTTTGAAGAGATCGGCCGAATTGCCAGCATAAGGAAATTGGAGGACAGTAAGAGTTTCGCCAAGATCCTTTCATTGCTTCGACGTTGGTTTCCCTCATGAGTACCGGAAATTGGCTGTAGTACACCAACTGCGGGCAACTCTGTCAGACCATGGAAGTTCAGAAGCTCTCGGGTGAGACGATCAACCGGGTGTGGCAGCCGAGGTTCGGTCTTGCACAGACCTTGACCCAGACGACAGGAGGCTTTGACGTATGTTCGATACAAAGGATGAGTTACTGGCGCAAATCCGCTTGGGTGAGGGCAATCGCCTGGAATTGAAGGCCGTGGCTTTTCGGGGCGATAGAGTGTCGGGGCCCCATCCGGATGGGTTGTCCGACGAGATTGCTGCTTTCGCCAACAGTTCCGGTGGGGTGCTTGTTCTTGGTATCGACTAGCATAAAAGAAAGCCTCATGGGATGAGTGTCGAGGAACTTACCCTCTTGGAGCATTGGTTGCTGGGCATTTGCAGGGACCACATCAAACCGCCTCCGCTGTGCCGGATCGAGAAGTGGGAACTGCCGGATGCCACAGGCCAGTTGGCACCAGTCCGGAAAGTGGACATTCCGCGAAGTCTATATATACATGAGAGCTCCAATGGTCATTTTTATCGCGTAGGCAGCAGCAAACGGAAAATGTCCACGGATTACATCATTCGGTTGGGTCAGCAGCGCAGCCAAACACGGATGATTCGCTTCGACGAGCAACCGGTTGTACAGGCACCCGTAGACTCCCTCGACCCCACTTTGTGCGAGCGGTTTCGGACAACGCGTACGCGCGACGAAGGGCTGGGTTTTCTCGAAAAGCTCGGACTGGTCGCCTTCGACGACGAGGGCGTCCCCCATCCTTCTGTTTCCGGCATCCTGATGGCGTGTCGGGAACCGCGAGAGTGGATGCCGAACGCGTTCGTTCAGGCAGTGGCCTATCGCGGGACATCGCCCGCCGCTGCGAACAGCAACCTTCCATACCAACTGGATGCCAGGGATATTTCTGGACCTTTGGACGAGCAGGTCCGGGAATCCTGCCGGTTTGTCACGAGAAACATGAAAGTGGCCGGGATTAAGGACTTAGGTCGCACGGATATTCCTCAATACGATTTGACGGCGGTTTTCGAGGCCATGGTCAACGCCGTGGCGCATCGGGACTATGCGATTTATGGATCGAAAATCAGGCTCAAAATGTTCGCTGATCGTCTGGAAATCTACTCGCCGGGGACTATCCCGAATAGCATGAAGGTCGAAAGCCTGCTGTAATGGCAGGGCTTCGGTCATCTTGGCAGCGGGCACTGTCGCGATCGCAGATGAAAAGGACTCGCTTTCGTGCCATGCCGGTTCCTCAACACTCAGGCAGAGTGATCAGTGGACGTTTTCCTGAGAAGCACCAATCTCAGGGGCTGATCGGAACCGCGACACTTCTGCTTCGTGCAACTGGTTCCCATGAACCGCATAATGAATATGCTCGGCAATATTCTTGATGTGATCCCCCACCCGTTCGATGCTCTTGGTCATGAACAGCAGATCGGTACAGGCGTCGATGCGCCGAGGGTCTTCGATCATGAAAGACCGCAGGTCAACCAGCAGTTTGGAATAGACGGCGTCCACCTCCTGATCGCGGGACCAGATTATCGCAGCCTTGGCGGCATCTCGCCGGCGATAAGCAGCCATCACCTCAGCAAGCATTTCCCGATTGATTTGGCCCATGGCCAAGATCGTCGCCACTGGTTGAGAGGGTGGATCCGGTGGCAGGTAAAGGGTTCGCTCGACAACATTACAGGCATAGTCCGCGATACGTTCGAGGTCAATGGCGATCCTCAGGGCCGCCATAATGCTTCTGAGGTCCAACGCCACGGGCTGGCGGAGGGCAAGCAGGCGCACAGTCAGGCTGTCGATACCCCGCGCGCGTTCATCCACCAGGCTGTCCCGCTCCATGATCCCGGCACTGAATCTCGTATTCCCGGCAGTGATCGAGCGCATCGCATCGGAAAACTGGGTCAACGTCACTTTTCCCATCTCGAGGACGGCTTTCTCGAGTTGTTCCAGTTCCCGCTCAAATGATCTGACAGCATGCTCCGCGGCCATGGATTGTCCTTTGCGTCCTCCGATTCTGAAATTGCTCATCGGCGGCCTAACCGAAGCGCCCGGTCACATACTCGGAAGTGGTCTTCACGCGGGGGCGGGTGAAGATTGTCTCGGTGTCGCCGTATTCAACGAGTCTTCCCATGTACATGAAGGCGGTGTTGTCCGACACTCGTGCCGCCTGCTGCATGTTGTGCGTCACGATGACGATGGTGTAATGGCCTCGCAGAGCGTCGATCAGATCCTCGACTCTCGCCGTTGCCAGCGGATCGAGCGCCGAGCAGGGCTCGTCCATGAGCAGGACCTCCGGGCTCCCTGCGATGGCTCGCGCGATACAGAGGCGCTGCTGCTGCCCACCGGACAGACCGAGCGCGCTCGTATGCAGCCGGTCGTGGACCTCTTCCCACAGGGCCGCCCCTTTGAGCGCCTTTTCAACCGTTTCCTTCAGCAGGCCTTTATCGCGAATCCCGTTCACCCGCAACGGATAGCAGACGTTTTCTTCGATGCTCTTGGGAAAGGGATTCGGCTTCTGAAAGACCATCCCCATCTGTCTTCGCAGGGTGATGACATCGACGCCGCGATCATAGACATTTATCCCCTCGAAGTTGATCCGTCCTTTGGTGCGGATGCTGTCGATGAGGTCGTTGATGCGGTTGAGTGAGCGCAGAAGGGTGGATTCTCCGCAGCCGGACGGGCCGATGATGGCCGTAACGAGACCCTTTTCGATGGTCAATATTGATGTCGAAGAGCGCCTGCTTGTCGCCGTACCAGAGCGAAAAACCTTCGATGCTCACAGCCGTCCCGTGCTCACTCGGCTTCGGATGATAGGTGGTTTCAAACGGGTGGGGCAGCATTCCCCTGAGTGATGTCACAACAACGTCCTCCAGTTTCAGGATCGGGCAGCAGCATAGAACGTCGTTGTTACATTCAGGTTACAGCTCGGTTGCATTCCTGCAACGTTTTTTAAGGTACCGCAGGTCACGCCAATGAAACTTCTTAACCTTCAAGACTATTGAAGAGGGGGGACTCAATGTTCGCGTTCTAATTCTCTTTCAGCACCGAAACCTTGTCGGTCCTTTCCCAGGGAAGCTTCAGGTCGGGGCGGCCCACCTGTCCGTATACCGCCAGCTTCCGGTAAAAGCCGTCCTTGGTCTTGGCAGGCAGGTTGCGAAGGTCAAAGTGCTTGATGATGCCCGCAAGACGGAAATCGAAGTTCTTTTTGACCAGCGCCACGATCGCCGAATCGGGAATCCTGCCCGAATCGAAGGTATCCACCTGAATGCTCACCGGCCGCGACAGGCCCATGGAGTAGCTCAACTGCACTTCGCACTGGTCGGCCAGGCCGGCTGCCACGATATTCTTCGCCGCATACCTGGCCGCGCAGTTGCCCACGCGATCGATGCGCATGGGGTCCTTCCCGCTGAGGGCCGATCCGCTGTAGCGCGACTACTCGCCGTAGGTATCGACGGCGTTCTTACGCCCGGTGAGCCCGGAATGCACCGCAGGCCCGCCGACCATGTGCACGCCTTCGGGGTTGAGGAAGAATTTCGTCCTCTCGTCCACCGGCACCGGTTCATTCTGGAGCACGAGCGTGACCACGGCTTCCCGGATATCTTCCTTGAGCCTCCGAGGATCCCGCAGGGAGCTCTGCGCGTGGATGAGCGACACGCAAACACTCACGCTGTGGATCCGGATGGGTTTGAAATCCACATATTCGACACTGACCTGGGTCTTGCCGTCAGGGGCCAGGTAAGGCAAAATTTTTTGCTCTCTCAGCATATCGATTTGCATGGCCAGCTTATGGGCCAGGTGGATGGGAAGCGGCATCAAGGAAGCGCTCTGATTACAGGCATAGCCAAAAAAGGTGCCCTGCTGCTGGACGTGGATCGCCTCGATCTGCTCATCCGAAAGGCTGGCAGCGTCAAAGCGTGCTGCTTCATCGGTCGGTAGTTCCTTGATGCTCGTGAGGATGCTGCAGGTCTTACTGTTGAAGTCGACGTCTTCATAGCCGGCCTTGCGGATCACCTTCCTGGCCACCTGGGTGATGTCAACGGCTGCCTTGGAGGCGAACCGCGAGACGAGAAACAGGACCCCGGAGGCTACGGCGCATTCCGCGCGGATGGCGGCGTACGGGTCCTGCTCGAGGAACCGGTCGACAATGGCGTCGCTGATCTGGTCGCAAAGCTTGTCAGGGTGGCCGGCGGTCGCCGATTCGGAGGTAAAAATGAAATCCTTCTGCATCCTCTTGCCCTTTCCTGTATTCCAGTAAAGCCGCCGGGAGCCTGCCGCATCAAAGCGGCCGCTTCATTTCCTGGATGATGTCTTCTCCCGTGTTACCCCTCGCGCCCATGACCTTGGTCCCTTCATTGATCAGGAGCGGAAGCGCGGCTGTCCCGGCGATGACAACTCCATCCAGCAGATTGATGGGAGTCAGGCCGAGGAGGCCGCGAAGACCCGGAAGGAAGATGGTCAAGCACTGAACAGCGAACGATCCGCTCAAGGCAACAGTGAGGTAAGGGTTGGGAGCCAGCTGCCTGCCGTCAAAAAAGCCGTGTGTTTCCGAGCGGCAACTCAGCGCATGCAGCAATTGCCCCATGGTGAGGCTGTGGAAGGCCAGCGTTCCGGCGTTGGCTCCCGTGCCGTAGCGCATGATCCCGTAGCCGTAGGCGGTCATGGCACCAAGGCTCAAGGTGGATGCCTCGAACGTCAGCCGCTTGAAGTCGGAGGTCTTGATAATGGGCTCGTCGGCCGTGCGGGGCGGCCGATTTAGGACATCCTCCTCGGGTTGCTCCAGGGCCAGCGCCAGGCCGGGAAAGATATCCGACAGCAGGTTGATCCACAGCAGTTGCATGGCGGTCATGGGGGACGGCAAGCCTGCCGCCACCGTCAGGAACATGACCATGATCTCGCTGAAATTGGTGGCCAGCAAAAACCGCAGGGATTTGCGAATATTGTGGTAGATGGTCCGGCCGTCCCGCACGGCTACAATGACCGTCTCGAGGTTGTCTTGTTCGAGGACCACGTCGGCAACTTCCCGGGCGATGTCCGTGCCGCCCTCACCCATGGCGATGCCGATGTCCGCTGCCTTGAGGGCCGGACCGTCGTTGATGCCGTCACCGGTCATGGCCACCACTTTGCCTTTGCGCTGTAAAGCCTGCACGATTTCGAGCTTGAAGGCAGGAGTCACCCTGGCGAACACGTGGACCTTGTCGGAAAGCGCCGTGAGCGTCTCGGCGCCCATTTGGTTGAGGTGCGCGGAATCCATGATTTCCAGCGGCTGGCCGCGGCTAAGATTCAGCTCCTTCCCGATGGCATAGGCCGTGGGGCTTTGGTCCCCCGTGATCATGATGGTGTCGATCCCGGCCCGGTGAAACTGCTCGATAAGACCGGTCACACCCGGCCGCACCAGATCCGCCATGCCGATCAGCCCCAACCACATCAGGCCCCCGGCGGCGCCGAAGTCTTCCTCGCTCGCCACGATGGCCCGAGCGAGGCCCAGGACCCTGAGTGCGTCCGCCGCCATGCGGTCGTTTTCGAGCTGGATGCGCTCCCGGTCCTCATCACTCAGGGGCTTTCGAACTCCCTCCATAAGGTGGCAGTCACACATGTCGAGGACTTCGACAGGACTGCCCTTGACGGCAAGCAGATAGCCGCGCTCGCTCCCACCATTAACAGCATGGAGGGTCCCCATAAAAAGGCGCTGCTCAGAGCGGTAGTTGACTTTGAGGAGCGGATGATCCCGCCGCACCGCCAGCACCTCGGCCGTGGGCTTCACCAGATCCTTAAGGGAATGGATGGTCTTCTCCGCTTCGCTCTCGGTCAAATAACCGATGACCCCGTTGATCGCCACCACCCCCAGGATCACGACCGCGTCCGCAAGCCCGCCCGTGACGACGGATATCCCTGCGGCCACCCCGAGAAGAGCCACAGGCAGGGATTTGAATTGATCCAGGAAGATGCTCCATCCCGACCGCGGCAACGCTTCGGGAAGGGCATTGGCACCATATTGCGCCAGTCGCTCCTGAACTTCAAGAGGGTCGAGGCCCCTTGCCGGCACGCACCGTAACCTGGCTGCCGCCTCGGTGCTGGGCATGGTGTGCCAGGGTTCGTCCGGCTGGTATCGGATGGGGCTTTGGGAAAAGAGCGCGCCTTTCGCCCTGGCGATGGCCTGTTGCAGCGACTGGGGCGAGGCTGCGGGAACGGACGGCAGGGGAGCTCCCCGGGCCGGGTCCGTCGCCCGGAAAGCTTCGGGCTTCCTGGAAACCCCGGCACGGTATTCGGCCACCAACAACTCTATCAGGGCCGCAATCGCTTTGAAATCATTTCCCGAATTGAACCGAACCAGCAGATTGCCGGTCACGGTGCTGGACGACACCTCGACGACGGCCTCATGGCTCGACAGCCCGATCATCAGGTGGTCTTTCAGTAACGAACAGCCCTGAAGCCCCTCAACCCTATACCTCGCCCGTCCTCTTACGGCGGTATGAATTGGCTCTACCAATGCTGCCTCCAGCACTTGCGGCATGTGCAGTCGCGGATCTGGATGCTGACATCAGCTATGATTCATCGTGCGGGGCGGTTTCCCCTTTCCTCTTTTTACGGCTCTCCGGGATCGCACCTTTTTCCTCGAAGCCAGGTTCGTCCCCAACCGGGGCCATGACCTCGGCACCGGGGCTCCTTTTGGGAAGGGCAGCACTTGCCACCTCCTTCACGCCCTCCACCGTGCTGAGCAGGACATTCTTCACGGCGCTGACGGCACTGGCGCCAATGGTGCCTGCCGCCTCAATCGCTCCGCTCACGGTCACCTTCGCGACCTCCTCGACATTGGCTCCCGTTTCCTTGGCTGCCTCGATGATGCCGTCGACCGTTCTTTTCGCGACACTGCCCACGTCGGCCCCGATGGACGCGGCACCTTTCACGGTGCCTTGAATGGTTTCCCGGGCTACGGCGAGGATGTCGCCGCCCACATCGCTGACTCCCATGACAATGCCCTTGGCCAGGCTCTTTACGCTCAGCACCAACCCGGTGCCAACCTCTTCGGTCCCGCTGATCGCTCCTTTCAGGACGTCCTTGGTGACCCCGATGACATCGCCCGCCACGGCCCCGGTCGCCTTGAGGGTGTCGGCAACCGTGTTGCGCACCACGCTGAGAAGCTCGTTTTCAACTTGATAGATGCCTTTCAAGGTGCCGATGACGCCGTCCTTGACCGCGGTGCCGGCTGCTCCGATGCGCTCCTTCAGCTCACTTCCGCCTGCTGGGTCCATGATACCTCTCCTTTCTTGATCGCTCTTTGAACCAACCTGTTCAATCCATGCCGGCTTCACCCTCGTCCGACGGAGTCTTCAACAGCACGCTGGCTCCGTACCAAAAGGCGGTGTACCATGCCGGGGCGAAAAAGTTGCCCATCAGAATCTGGTAGAACCCTGCGCCCGCAAGGCCCAAAAAGGCCAGGCTCGCCAGGTCCAGTTCGCCCCTGGTGGAGGCCTTGAGTTGTTCATCCACATACCGGAAGGAACCGCGCACGCGCTGGTTGATCGTCTCGGGTCGGGCAGGCTTGAGCGCAAAGAGGTTCTTGCTCACCCCGAAGCAGGCCAGAGCCGGTGGTGCAACCGCGGGGACAAGCAGCACACTGGCCGTGGTCGGATTGATGTGAACCTCTTGGATAGCGGGCCAGCCGGAAAGGTCGTTCCTCAAAACCGCAAAGTAAGCGAGGTCGCCTCGCTTGGCAGGAATCTTGAGCCGCAGGCGATGGGCCGTCTGATGACAGATATACGCGCCCGGAAGCATTGGTGCGTCCTTACTCGGCTGCCGGTTCCGCCGGGGAGACCTCGGGCAGACCCTCCGCAACACCTGCTTCCTGCGAAAGTTCCGCCTTCACTTCGGCAACCAAATCCTCGAGCAGTTCCTGGGTCTCGGCGATCATCTCCTTTCCCTTTTCGAAGAGCATGATCCCACCCTTCATGCCGGCCTTGATCAAAGGTCTGGTGGCCGCAGCCAGCACCGGCAACAGCACCGGCGCCAGAATCAGAGCGCCGATCCCAATGGCGGCGCCCGTCCCTATCCGAAAACCGTTATCAAAAAGAGCCATCTCGTGGTCCCTCCCTTGCTGTCCCGTTCACACAGGTGAAGCCCTACGGCTGCTGCCGTTCCCCCCTGGAAAGGGGTCCTGCAGCCGCGTCATTTCCCGGTCTTCCTTTGATATTGCAATTAAAGCAGCCAACGGCAGCAACTGTCCATCCCCTCTTTCATTACTTCCCTACAGCGGCCGTGAGCCAACCCCAAAAGCCAGCGTTGATCCATGCTTGTTAAGGAGCATAGCTTTCTCTCTTAACCTCTTGCAGAAGTCTCAAACCCCGCCGCGAGGCACTTCTCACGATCTCCCTTCATGGCGTGAGCGGTCATGGCGATGATCGGAAGATCGCGGCGGACCTTTTTCCCGGAGCCGCCCTCACGGATAATCCGGGTTGCCTCAAAACCGCCCATCTCGGGCATCCGGACATCCATCAGGGCCAGAACGTAGGGGGCCATTGCCAAGGCCTGGACCGCTTCAAGACCATTGCCTACCCCATCGCCCCGCTACCCCAGCTTCTCAATCAGCTTCAAGGCAACCTTCTGGTTCACCACATTGTCTTCCGCCACCAGGATTCTGATTCTGCGCCGGCCATCCCCCGCAACCGTGTGTCGGGTGATGATGGGCCGCTCCGCTGAATCCCGGGCGCCGTTTCGCCGCCCGAGCGCGGTCCTCAGGCATTCCCTGAGCTGCGATTGCCTGACCGGTTTGGTCAGGCAGGCCGCGAAGCCCGCCGCTTCGAGATGGAAAGGCCCAGCCCCGTCCCTCCGAATTTGCGGGTGGTGGACGCATCGACCTGCGTGAAGGCATTGAACAGAGCGTCGATCTTGGCGGAGGGAATACCGATGCCCGTATCCGTGACCTCAAAGCAAAGGGATGCCAGCCTTTCACTCTCCACCTCTGGGACTGATCCATCCTCGGCTGAAGACGCTCATGCTGTTGCGGGAATTGTTCAGGTTGAGCCTTCAGGAGATCCGGCTTCGCATTGGGAAGCCGCTACCTTTTGAAAAGCTGGCCCTGCTCCGAGACGAGGTCAAAATCACGGATTACCTGCGCTTGCGAACCTACCTGTTGGGCGAGCACCGCGACTGTGCCCGCCGCAGGGCCGTCGCGAGAGTCCGCAAGTTCATCAGACCCAGGGTTTCGCAGCGGATCGCCGGCTATCGCGAGCCGGCTTGCATTCAGGCTAAGGTTGCTGCCATCCCGTCGGAACAGGTGCTCATCGAAACCGAGGCTTTTGTTGTATTCCACGCCGGGCATCAGCAAATCCCGGCACTCCTTTATGAACTGGGCCGGCAGCGAGAGATAACCTTTCGGGGAGTGGGCAAGGGTACGGGCATGCCTCTGGATCTCGACTATTTCGACCGCCATTATCAGCACCTATACTTGTTTAGCTTGAGAAGTTTCACTTTTGGATTCACGCAGAGACGCGGAGACGCAGAGAAAGCCTACTGCAATGAGTCTCCGCGTTCTCTGCGGCTCCGCGTGAAAATGAAACTTTTGAACCTCCACGAGTATAGTACAGCGCGGCGAAAGTTCGGCACCCTTATACACATGTTGCGTTTCGCTCCTCTCAACGCAACCTACCATCCTCGCGTTAGGGCCGATGCCCTCCGTAGGTTGCGTTGAATGAACATGAAACGCAACGGCAAGGGGAACAGCAGGACACCTGCCATCAGCGGTTTGAGACTTATGCCGCGCTGTACAAGGGGGCAAATTTCTCGGCTTCACCATCGACCGGAACTTCAGCAATGTCATGGATGCCCTGATCATGGTGGATCTGGCGGAAACCGACCGGACCCTGCTGGAGCGTTACATGGGCAGAAGAGAAGCATACGATTTTCTGGCTTTCCATGGCTGCTTTCCATTGCGAGACTGTGCCTGATCCCCATGACCCGGGGGATCACAAGTATGCATGTAACGCCTTTTCCCTCCCTTTGGTGATGGGCGGCCAGGGGGATTTCATATCAGCGGAATCGCCAAACGGCCGCAAAAACCCGGAACGGGCCGTATGGCCTTGACATGATTTTATCTTGATATCGATCGTCCAGCACGTCCAACGGAAGGTACGGTGCGGTCAACTTTTCTCAAGCTGAGCCGCGATTTGGACGCCAGGCCGACAGTGATAGATGAGTCCGCTGGTGAGGGCGGTGAACGGCGCCACCGTTACCAGGCCAAAACTTCCCACCAGGGTCTTGAGAACCTCGGCGGCCACATGATTGAAATTGAACATGTTGGCCAGGGGCACTCCCTGCCCCAGGAAGAGCATGAGCATGGCCGAATAGCTGCCGGAATAAGCCAGCAGCAGGGTCGTCGTCATGGTGCCCACCACCGCCCGCCCCACCCTCATGCCCGATCCCACATGCTCCCACATGCCGATATCGGGCCGCTTTTCGGCGATTTCGTCCATGGAGGCGGCAATGTCCATGGCCACGTCCATGATGGCCCCGGAAGAGGCCAGGAAGATGCCCGAGATGAAAAGGCGCGACAGGTTCAGCTCATAGAAACCCGAGTAAAGCAGCGTTTCGGCAAAGGGTGCGACGGCCCCGTGGATGGCGAACCGGCGGGTGAAGAGCAAGGCGAGGCCGCAGGTGAGCAGGATGCCCAGCAGAGATCCCAGGAAGGCCGTCAGACCCTTGCGGTTCAGACCACCCACGAGGAAGCAGGTCACGCCGAGGAGGGAGGCCGTGACGCCTACGGTGAGCGGTATCGGGTCAACCCCTTTGAGGTAGCAGGGGAACATTACCTTCCACAGCATGAGAACCGCAAAAACGAAGGAGAGGAGGGCCTTGAGGCCGGTAGTGCCGGCAACGGCAACCAGTCCCAGGGCGAACAGGAGCATGAGGATCACCGTGATGTCGAGCCGGTAGCGGCCGCGGGCCACGGCCGCGCCAATAGTGCCGTCGGGCTTTAGCGAGCATTCCACGAGAATCTCGTGGCCCGGGGCAAAGATTTCATCGACGTCCATCTTCCCCATCACATTGTTGAGCACGGTGGCGATGGTGCCGGCGTAGGGACCTTCAACGATTTCAACGCTCAGCTGCTGGGACCCGCTCTTGACGATGAGATTGGAGCGCAGGTGGGAGTTGTCGACCGAGATCACGCGGGCTTTACTGTGAAGGGAGTTGGTCGACTGCCGTTCTTCAAATCCCGTGGGAAAAGCCAGCAGCCCCAGGCAAACAAGCACAAGGAAGAGAACGAGAACCCAGTCCGTCCTGGACGACGAGGCAAATTTCATTTTTTCTGCCGCTCTTTGAGGGAGAAAGAAAAGGGTGTCGAAAGCTCTTGATGCTTGCCGACACCCTTGAATGCGATGGGAGCCGTTTACGGTTCGCGAACAGGACCGCCCATGATCATCAATCGGGCAGGGTCAGGCGCATGGCTCTTGCCATCTTCCTGGCCACATCGGTATTGTCGTAGAAACCATTGAACGCGGGCGCCCCAAAACCATGGGCAAGCACGGGTACAGGCACCCCGGTGTGAGCATAACTGGTCCACCCGATTCCGGCCTTGTTGTTGAGGATATGGGTAATCGTGACCGTCAGGGGTGTGTAACTGCCATAGAGCAAGGCATCCTCTTCAGGCAGGTTCGGCGAAGTGCGGTCGAGACTCTTGTCGTAGGCATCCTCGAGGCGCAGCTTCTCGAAGTTGTTGAGCGTGGTGTAATCGAGGCCCAACAGATCGTTGATCTGAGTTTTCAGGCTTTCGTCGATATCCGCCGGGCAACTGTCGCCACCGCATGCGGTCTTGTAGGCGGTCCAAACCTTGTCGAATTCGACGTAGCTGATCTTTTGATTCTACAGCTTTTCGAAATACGAAGCGTAGGCGGTACCCACCCAGCCGATGGTCAAGCCGCCGGTTTCATGGTCGCCGGTGACCACGATCAGGGTGTCCCAGGGATGACGGTACATGAACTCGAGGGCGACCCCGATGGCATCATCGAAGGCTACCATATCATCGAAGGTGGTGCGGGCGTCGTTGGCATGGCAGGACCAGTCTATCTTGCCGCCCTCTACCATGAGGAAGAACCCCTTCTTGCCTTTCTCCAGGAGATTGAGGGCTCGAGAAGTGAACTGCGCCAGGGTGAGATGGTTGTCCGCCTGGGCAGGATCATTGGCTACGGCGTAAGCGCGGTCAATATCATAGAAAAGGGCCTTGTCATTCCTGAGGTCATCGAGCACGGGATTGATGGCAATGGCTTTCTGGCCTGGTTGGAGCGCATCAATTTCGGCCTTGGTATCGGCAATGACATACCCCGCTGCCTGGGCAGCAACCAGCACGTTGCCCAGTGCCCCGTCCGCGGCCTTGAACCCACCTCCGCCAAAGAAGTCAAACCCGCTGGCGTAGGTTTGGTGGCCAATATTGTGATAGCTGCCGCGGAGGGGTTCATGCGCATAGAAACAGGCCGGAGTGGCGTGGTCGATGGATACGCTCGAGATGACGCCCACCTTCATACCGGCCGCCTTGGCCTGCTCGGCGATGGTGGTGTAGGGGACCGTTTTGGTGGGATCCATGGAAATCACGCCGTCGGCGGTCTTTTTGCCGGTTGCCAGAGCCGTTGCGGCCGGCGCCGAGTCGGTGATGTAGCTGTTCCATGGAAAGGTCGTGCACATGCCCTGCACCGAAAGCTTGCTCATGTTGAGCAGCTGGGCCTTGTTCTCGCCACCCACTTCATCCCGCTGGCTTTTATTGGCCAGATAGGCCTCGGTGGCGTTGACCTGGACGCTGGCCATGCCATCGCCGATGAACAGAAAGACATACTTTGCGCGTGAAGCGGCGTGAGCCGCTTCCAGGGTTGCCAGCCAGATGAAGAATGCCAGAGTGACACTGATGGCAAATCCTTTCTTGCTTTTCATACTTTCCTCCTGAGTGATCAATCATTTCCGTTCAGATGTTCCTTTCGCCGCCTCTGGAATCCCTAATAGACAAGAATTCTCAGGTCGTCGTTACGGACTGATGTAGTTCTTGTGAACTTTGAGTTACGGCTCGGCGGGTCTTCCTGCAGAAGTCCGGTTCCTGAAGGAAACGACCTCACTGGTCAGTGTCATTCGAGACTCATGTGACTTTGCACTGCGGGGTTCCAACGTACTCTGCGATTTGTCCATAGCAGACGACCTTTGGCCGGTAGAGGCGGACATTGGCCAGATCAACCAGGTCCTCAACAACCTGATGATCAATGCCAAAGAAGCGATGACTGAGGGGGGAATTGTCGAGCTGGCGGCAGAAAACAGGCTGCTCGATAGCGCCGGTAACATCCCCCTTCCCTCCGGCAGGTTTGTCCTGATTGCCATTCGGGACCACGGGACGGGCATTCCTCAGGAGCACCTGAGCAGGATATTTGACCCCTACTTCACGACCAAGACGACAGGCAACGGGCTCGGTCTTGCCACCTCGCACTCCATCATCAGAAAGCATGGCGGACACATCATGGTCGAGTCCAAACCGGGCGCCGGCACTGTTTTCAGGATTTACTTGCCGGCGTCTCCGCGGGAACTGCCAACGGCGGCGGCTGTCAAGCCGGTGGCTGTGGAAGGCCGGGGCAAGGTATTGGCGCCGGTGAGGAAGGGAGCCAAAATGGCCGGTTATAAAAGGGGCCATGTAGGGAGATGGGCGTAGGAATGCGCCGTTGCCTTCGGCAAGAAGTCAAAAAGGGGCGAAGCGGTTACCAGCGTTTAAAGTGACAACCCTTCGATGACCATGCATTGGGATTAGTTGGGCTCAGACATCCTTCCTTCGATAGCTTGTTCCCTCCATAATCAGGACCTCGGAGCGATGAACGAGGCGGTCGGCAATCGCTGCGGCAGCAGTGGTTGAGTCAAAGATCTTCCCCCAGTCGGCAAACGGCAAATTGGTAGTCAAAATGGTTGACCTTCTTTGGTGCCTGGCACTGATAACCTGGAAGAAGAGGCTTGATCCCTGCTGGCCGAGGGAAAGATACCCAACTTCGTCCACCACGAGGAGGGCCGGAGATTGATAATAGTGGAGTTTTTTGAGGAGCGAGCGGTCAGCATCGGCCGCAATGAGATGGTTGACCATCTCCATGGCACTGGTGAAGAGGACCTTGATGTTGGCGTTGCATGCGGCGGTGGCGATGCATTTGGCCAGGAAGGTCTTGCCGGTGCCGGGATTGCCGATGAGGACCACGTCCATGTGCTCGTGAACAAACCCCAGATCCAGTAAAGTGAGGATGCGGTTCTTTTGTTCTTTCCTGGATTTATGATGATCGAAGTCAAACTGATCGATGGTAACTCGCTCATGGAGTTTGGCTTGCTCCCAACGAAGCTTCACAGCGCTTTGCCAGCGTCTTTCGAGCTCCATTTCGGCCAGGCGATGAAGGGATTTGACCACCGAGAGGTTTTTTTCCTGGGCCTCTCGCAACACTGCCTCAAGCTGCTGGGCCATGGCCTTGAGATAGAGCTTCAAGAGTTTCTCTTTGAGGGATTCAATCTCGGTCATGGCGTTTTCTCCTTCTGACCACAAAGGCGTCATAATCGGCAAGCGAGGGTTCCTGCAGGCGAATGTGGTTGAGTGATTCCTGGTTGAGCCTGAGAGGCGGGTGCCGGCGCTGGGGAGTCATCTCCTGGTAGAGGATATTCTCGATATAATCGGCGCCATAGGCATGGTGAGCAAGGGCCTTTTTCATAGCTTCGATGAGCGCCGGTGCTCCATATTCATCCATGAGGTACAGTAGTCTTTTGACGGTTTTTTTGAGGGGGTGCGGGCTGGTAGTGAGACGTTCCACGTAGGTTTTGGCTTCCTCGCCCAGGCTGAACAGGATGGCCACTTCGTTTGAGAGCCAGTGCTTGTGGACGTTTTTGCGGGCAGCTTCGCGATGCTCGGGAAGTTCGACTCTCTCGCCCCGCTCCCAAGAACGCTTATGGGAGGCTACCTGTTTCCCCTTGAAGTAGAGGCAAACGGTCCGAGAGTCTCCTTTGGCGGTCACGTGTTTGCCGATGAGCCACGGGGGAACGGTGTAGGTGTTGCCGTCAAAGTGAATGCAAAAATCCGAGTACACCCTGACTTCGGCAGCGTCGCGACAGTCAGGGAGGAGCTCGGGCAGAGGCCTCATGCTTTCGGGTCTGAAACGATCGACGGGTCGCTCGCCGGTGGTTCGATGGACCCTCACATTGGCGACGGTATCCCTCCAGTGAATGGCCTGATTTTGAACGTCAATGAGATCCGGGAAACTCCTCAGCGGCCAGAAACTGTTTCGGATGTAGTGGATGGCTCCTTTCTCGATTTTTCCCTTCTCATGGGGTTGCCCCGGATTGCAGGCGAAGGGGGTCAGCTGAAACGGGCGAAGAAAGTTGAGGAAGGCTTCGTTATACCGGATGAGCGGGCCATCCCTTTCGATGACGGCGGTGAGCATATTGTCGTGAACCAGCTCTCTGGCGGTTCCACCAAAGAAATGGAAGGCATTGAGAAGACAGCGATGAAGGGTCTCCTGCCGCTGGGAATGGGTGAAATCGAGGTAAAGCAGGCGGCTGTAACACTCGATAACGGCCATGCAGTAGAGTTTTCGTTTGGTCTTGCCGTATTCCAGGGCGCCAAAGTGCCCCCAATCAATTTGGAACTGCTCTCCGGGGCGGGATTCAAAGCGAATGAAAGCACGTCGGTTGTGATGCTGTTTTCGGATCGTTTGCAGATATTGGTTCAGAATTGACTTTCCGCCATCAAAGCCAAGAGGAATCAGGCGCTGGCGAATCACCTGGCCGCTGACCGTGGCATCCATATCCAGCATCTTGGCGATTTCCTCCTTGAAAGGGTCAAGCATACTGGGCCTTTTTATGGTGGGTTTGCCCGGGTTGGGATTCTCAAGATATTTGACGACGGTTTTTCGGCCGATTCTAAGGTTTCTGGCAATCGCTCTGAGGGACAGCCCTAACCCTTTCATACGGTGGATTTCAAAAATGGTCTGCTGCTCGATCATGGCTTGCCTCCGAAGGCCCTGGCAAAGATATCGTAGATTGCTGCCGGGTGGTCTCTTTTCGAGTCTGCTTGGGATTTGGGGAGCTCCTGAACGCTGATCATCGGTTGCCTGGGTAGGGAGAGCACCTGGAAAAGCTGCCCGTTAAAGGCGATGAGGTCCTTTTCCACGAGCCGATTCCTGGCCTTAAGATAATCTTCCAGGGTAATCCGAAGGAGCGAGCAGATTTTGTCGTAACCATAGAAAGAGAGCCCGTAACGGTCAGCCGCCAGAACCAGAAAGAAATAAAGGAGCATCTCATGATGGTTGAGGCTCACCAGAAAACCGTCCCGGAGGAACCGGTGTTCGATAAAAGCAAAACTTCCGCTGATCTTCCGGACTCGCTCATGACACAGGATCATTTTGTTGATCATGATCTTTTACCTCCTTTCGGGGACAGTGTAGGAGGAGCAGGAAGACAGGTCCATTGAGTCCTCTTTTGCAACGCCGGGGGTTACTCTTCAAGCACTAGAAATCAAAAGGACTTTTTGTGCCGACGCGTCCATCTTTGCAACTGCTTCAACCGTGACTGGGATCAGGTAGTAAGTGCCTGTCTTTATTTCGGAATGCAGCTCTAACGCGTCCATCTTTGCAATCCGCCTGCGGCGACGGGATCTTCGGACTTGCTGCAAGGCGCGGTTTCGAATGCCGTATTCTGGGTGGCGCGCCCTCCACCTTTGCCAGTAGTCGGGATTGCGAGCACTCCAGCTTTTCTGGCACTCCCTTTGGTTGGCCTTGTAGTCGAGATCGGTGTCAAGCTTGCGTCTCTGCCAGGCGCTCTTCCTCGCACGCTGGCATTCTTTCTTGTTGCAATAGCGCTGGTTCTTGATGCGATGGTTGGGAACAAACAAGCAGCGGCAATGGGCACAACAGACCTTGTTCATGATTTCTCTCCCCCGAGAAACCATAAAGAAGATCCTTACGGAGATCAGCTGAGGAAAGATTTACGGCTGTCAAAGAATGGAGGAGATTTACCGCGGGTCACTAAAACTGGGCAAGTCGGAGAAAAAGGGAAGAAGAATCAAGCAAGGAAACTCGTCTCCGCCTGCCAGCCACATCCCCTGTTCCAGCATTGACGGAAGAAAACGAATCAACACCATTTCGTGTGGGCGAAATGGGAAGGAAAAGATCGAAGTAAAATTGTATGGTGCCCTTCCTCACAGGAAACCCTGGACTCCTTTCTCACTGGTCAAAATGGCATCCCCTCTCGGTGGCCCCGATACGGCTTCGACGGGCTCCAAGCTATCGGCTCCCCGGAGGAACAAATAAGAAAGCTTGTATACGTGGGAATTACCCGGGGACGACACCGACTGCTGATCCCCTTCCTCCAAAGAACGGCTCTGATCTCTGAATTGATTTCCTGCATTTGATGACTCTATGCTGAGATAGATAGGCTCTTCTCTTTCAGAGGATCGGCACCGGCATTCACTCTGTGGGTAAACAAACAATCGCTGCCGATGCCCCTGTCAGATCAAGTCGTCGTTAGTACACTGGAGCAGCGAGATGACGGAGAGTGACGGGCCGAATGTCTTGCGGGCAATATCCACCAAATGTTCGTGGTGAGTAAAGAAGAGGACCTGGGTCTTCTCCGCCAGTTGCCCCATTACCTCCAGGCCGGCCGCTGCGCGCGCATCATCGAAGTTGATGAACAGGTCGTCGGCAACAAAGGGCAGCGGGGTCGCCCGCTCGAGATAGTCTTCGACCGAGGCGACACGCAACGCGAGATAGAGCTGATCAGCGGTACCTGTGCTCATCCCGCCCACGGCCACTCTATCGCCGCTCGAACGCAGGCCGGTCAGATGAACCTGGTCATCCTCGTCGAACTCAAGGGTGAGATCAGCAAACGAACCACCGGTGAGGGTCATGAAAATCTGCCCGGCACGTTTGAGCAGCGGCGCCTGCTTCTCGCGTCGGTAGCGATCAATGGCCCACCGCAGCAACAAGGCAGCCGAGCGGACGAGCACATACCGTTCGGCGATTTCTTTCAGTTCCGTCAAAGCGGCCTGTCGGTCCGCGGCGGCTTTTGCCGCGGCACTATCCGCGCCGATCGCTTCGAACGCCTTGCGCGCTTCACTGCGCTGCTCCCTTGCTTCCATGAGACGCTCGCGCAGCGCCGCCAGCTCTTTTTCGAGTCCTTCCCCACGCACGACCACCTGATCAAGATCGACGAGGTCACACTCATCGTGCAGTTCGGCCACCGAAAGCCCGTCGCCTTCCTCAATGAGGGTCTTCGTCAATCGCGAAAGCTCGGCCTCTAAATCCCTTAAGCGATCAGACTTTTCGATGGCACCCCTGAGCACATCGGCGCCTTCAACTCCAGCGATGCTCTGAAGGTTGAGAATCACCTCACCGGCCCCTCGCCGCAATTCTTCACATTCCTCGACCTTTTTCTCCAGGGAACTGATAATTTCATCCTTTCCCTTCTGAAGTTCGCGTACCCGCTTTGCCTCATCGAGGCGGCGCTCCAACTGAAGGACTGCCTCATCCGGATCCGCTGTCGTGAGATCAGGGGCGAGTGCTTTCACGATTTCCGCTACATCGCTATCGAAGGCGGCTATGAATTGCTCAATCTTATCGATGCGCTCATGGCGCAGATCATTGATTTTGACAGCGACCTCACGCATCTCATCAATGACATCGACTTGGGTGGCCACCGCCTCAGGCAATGCCTTCTCACTCAATCCCAACGCCGCAAGAGCCTCCGTCCACCGGCCCTGCCACTCCAACCACGCGCGGCGGGCCTTCTCCAGCTCCTTGCGCTTGGCTTCAGTCTCAGCCCTTGCCCTGCGCAAGCCTTCCTCCAGTTTCCGTCTGTCTTCGGCGTCCTGCTGGTGACGGCGCAGCACTTCGGCAGACGCTTCAAGAATGACACGCAGGGGCTGCCCGGCTAAAGCCCTTGAGTCAATGTCCAAAACCTCGAGCTCTTTAAGCAAAAGGGCGGCAGCTTCAGCTTCTTCGCTGCGCAGGGAAGAAAGCTGCCGTTCTGCTGCAGCTCGATGCTCGCTAGCATCCAGGATCTCGGCTCGGACGCTGATCCACTCGAGCATGACGTCGGGAGCCTGTGGTAGGAACGGCACCCCTTTCCACATTTCCGCCCACGCCGCATCCAGTGTCTGGCCAGCTTCACCAAGCATCTTCTCTTCTATCCGCAAACCCTCCAGAACCTCTTGCTGATCCTCAATCTGGTGAGAAATCACAGCGAGACGAGCAGTGGCCTCGGCTTTTTCAAATCGCCGGTCAGCCGTTTCATCAGCTGTGCGCACGGTCGCCTCGTAGACATCGGGGAGATCGCCACCCAGGGCCGTGAAGTCCTGCAGTTCATCTTCAGGAAGTGGAATCCCCTCGACGAATTTTTGCCGGATCAAAGACCAGCCGGAATCGCGGCGTTGACGCACGTGGGCGAGCTCCTCGGGTGGTACGGCGTGTTCGTCACGGGCGAGCCGTTCATGAGCCTTCACCTGTCGATTCAATTCCTGATCGGCCTTGCCAATGCGTTCGCCACAGGCCGTGAGGCGTTGGTCCAAGTCGCGTCGGGCATCACGATGACTTTGCACCATATCTCGGGGTGGCACCGGCATCAAGCCCAGGGCTTCCTCCTCGGAGACTTCCGGCTTGAGTAACCTGAGCTGGCGCTGGATAGCCGCCCGGGCTTCCCTTAGCTCGCCTTCAGCAGCTTTGATCCTGGAGGCCACGTCGCCGCTTTCCCGCGTTGCCCCGAGGACCGCCGCAAGCTTTGATACGTCAACCGGGCTTCCCATGTCTGCCAGCTGCTGTGCCACCTCGCCCGAACGTATGTCGGCCTCTTCCAGGGCCTGTTCTGCATTCCGGGTGTTTGAAAACAACGCGCCGCGGCGGCTGAGCAGCGTGCGCACACTGGTCACTTTCGGGCGCGCTGGAAGGCGCGCCAGCAGCTGGTCGATATCCGCCCCCTCCCATTCGAGCTCGAGTGCCAGACGCCGCAGGTCCGCCTCGGAGCCGGCAAGCTCGGCCCGGCGTTTCGGCAAGTCTGATTTGCCGGCGCGCACCTGAATGCGCCTTACATGAAGTTGCTGGATATCCTCTGCCCGCAGCAGCAACTCTTCGTCGCAGGTGAGAGCAGCCCGTTCTTCGCGAGCGGCTTCGAGTTGCTCTGTCAAGGCTTCGATGCGAGCCCTCGCCCCGGCATCCTCCAACTCAGCCTGTTCGAGGGAGCGCATGGCATCCTCGGGAAGTAGTATCACATCACCTAGTGAGCGAATATCGGACTCCAACTCCGATCTTCTCCGCACCTCCCGATAAACGCGACGGATCCGATTCAGCTTAAGGAGTTCGGCGGACTTGCCCTGAATTTCCTGCTCAAGGGCATCATACGCCTCCTGGGCAGTTTCATAGGCTCGTTTGAGATCCTGCCACCTGCCGGCTGTCACCGTGTGCTCACGCAACGCGTTTTCGGCCGCCTTGAGCCGATCATCTGCCTGGTAATATTTCCTGCGCGATGCCCGGCGGGAACCCCAGAGGCCATCGGCTTCCTCTTCCAGAGCTGTCAAGTGATCCCGGAGGCCGGCAATGCCGGCACCTGCGGAAAAGAGAATCTGGCCGACCTCATCACGAGCTTCCAGGATTTCACGCCCTCCCTGGCGCAGACGGGAATGGTCCAGGCTGAACATGCGCGCGAAAAAATTCCGATCGGCGCCGGCGAGGTATTTCGCCAAAGTTCCATCACCGCCGGGAATAGAAACCTCTTCGCGAGTGAGCAGCGTGTCCTTCTTGCCCTTGCGGCGGCGAGCGCGCAAGGTGTTCCCTTCAGCTTCCAGGAGCGCACCGATCCGCATGCTGCCGTAATCATGCAGGAAGTTGAGGGCAGAATGGTGAGGGATGCCGAACAGGAAGTCCTCCAAGGCGGATAGCGCAGTCGATTTCCCGGCCTCATTCGGCCCAAACACGATGTGAAGGTCCGGTTTACGGATGGGAAGTTCAAGCACTGCGTCGGTGAAGTGACCATAGCGGAGGAGATCAAGGCGACCGATACGCATGGCTTACTTTCCTTCCTCTGTGATCCGCGACGTGAGATAGTCGCCTGTTTTCTTAACCAAACCTTCGTAATCACCATTGATGGCCGCTTCCAGGAGGATATCTTCCGTGTCAACTCGGACCTCATGCGGCAACTTGCGGACAAATTCACCGATATCACTGCCTATTTGTTCCAACACCGCTCCAATCTCGGTGGGATCCTCGGAGAGCCGTTGGAGGTAGCCCAAGGCATCCTCCCGACCAGGCGGCATAGGTTGGTCGCAGATAGGTTCCGTGGAGATGATAACCCGCTCAACCCAGGCGTTTTCTTCTCCCAGTCCGAGGGCTGCAGCTCGCGCTTCGGCAAGAAGATGTTCCCTGGATGCCAGCAGCTGAGCATGAATCCCGGTACGACCTTCGATTTGGAGGCGGCACGCGAGTAGTCGCCCGTCTGCATCACGAGCGACTGTTTCTTCGATGGCCTCATGCACCCGGTCCACGACATCCACTGTCCGCTCACAGCCCTCCACCGTGACGAGAATCGAGGCCCAACGCACAACGTCGGAATGAAGGGTGCCAACGTCGGCGACCTCGCCTTCAGCAACGGTGACGAGACAGGCCCCCTTCGGTCCGGTCTCACGAATGTGCCGCCCCTGGAGACTCCCGGGGAACACCACGTGAGGCCGCTCGTGGAGGGTGCTGCCCTGATGAACGTGGCCCAGGGCCCAGTAGTCGTAGCCTTTATTAACGAGGTCATCGAGGGCGCACGGCGCATAGTTGGCATGCCCCCCCATGCCGCCAAGACCCGTGTGCAGGACACCGATGTTGAACATGCTCTCCATCGGCTCTGGATAAGAGAGTGCCAGATTGACCTCAATGTCTCGCTGCCGAAAACCCTGACCGTGGAGGGCAACGCTCAGGCTTTTCAATTGGAATGTTTCGGGTTTTCGGGTGGAGAACACCTTCACATTTTCTGGCAGGGTCAATCGGCGAGTGATTTGGCTCTCCGCATCGTGGTTCCCATACAGTAGAAAGGCGGGAATCTGGGCCTTGGCGAGTCGGCCCATTTGTCGAATGAAATAGAGCCCCGTTTGATAGTCGCGCCAATCCCCGTCATAGAGATCTCCGGCAATAATAACGAAAGAGACTTCTTCATCAATCACCTGGCTGACCAGATTGTCAAAGGCTTCCCGCGTCGCCATCCGAATCCGCTCCGCAGCGCCCCTTTCATAGTCAGCAAGGCCTTTGAGAGGGCTGTCGAGATGAATGTCGCCAGTATGAACGAAACGAAATGAGGTCATTGGGGTCTACCTGTTCTCTCATGGATGTGACATCGATTATCCAATGGTTTCTATGGCGCGCGTTACGGTGCTTTGAGCCTTCCGTTGAGTCGACGCCTCAGCTGACTGTGCTGCTTTCTTAATTTCATCGGTATGGATGAAGAGGCTGATAAGAAGATTCTTCAGGTGGGATTTATTTAAGCCCATCAACCTATTCTGAAGTCGGAGCGCGCCTTTCCACTGCTCCAGTTCAGTGGGCTGATGCGTGCCGTCGGCGACAAAATAGAGGCAAATCAGGAAGGCATTCACCCGTGCGATTTCGCGGAGAAAGAACAGGTGAGCAAGTCTGTTTGCATATTGGTAAAAGCCCGTTGTCCAGCTGATGTGAGGAGCTGCATTGAGCCATTGCCGAGCCCTCTGAAGGCTGCCCTCGATCTTTTCTCGTGAGGCGGGGGATTTTGCACCGCAATTCGATATCAATTCCGGTATGTTTGCCTTTGCTTCAATTAGGAAATACGTCCTTCCGTCCGTTGTCCGGCCCAGACCGTCCCACTGTGGACCTCGTGACGGCCAAAATCTACTCAGTGCCTCAGCATGTTCCTGAAGACCGAGACGGTCGAGAAACGATCTGTCCCGATATTCTGCGAAATCGTCCTCTTGGAGTGGAGACAGCCAGATGATTTCCTTAGCGCCCGGTTGGGGAAAAGACTGCCGGATCATCCCTGCCAGCAGGTTACCGTCAGCATTGACTAGATCCTGGATCCATTTCTGGGATCCCCGCTCGGCTCTGTCCATTCGTACTCTCATAGGTCCTCGTTATGTATCAAAAGTGTGTGCAGGGTCATACCGGCCGAGAGAACTTATGAGCTCTTCCGCTATTTCCCTCCTCATCTCTTGAGGCTTTAAGACCTCCGCATGCATCCCATACGACATGACCCACCGCTTGACGTCGAGCCAGCCACTGGTCTCCATCTCGAGGATGAGCGAGCCGTCGGCTTCATTTTCTGTGATGCATTGATTGGGTGCCCAGGTCCGCTCCCGGATATAGGGGGCAACTTCCCTGGCGAACCGGATCTTTGCCTGAAACCGCCTGTCGAAGATGATGCCGAAGGCAGAGCTGAGCAGCTTCTCGGGGTCGAAGTTTGCGGGGTACTCAAAGGAATTGTCGGTCACCTGCAGCCGTTCAATCCGTTCCACGGCAAGGGTGCGGATCTCCTGGTAGTCGGTAATGTAGGCAAAGATATAGAGACCGCCGTTGTTCTCGAAGAACCGCAGCGGATCAAGGTTATAATCCCTTTTCTTCCCCGACCGGAAAGAGTGGTATTTCACCGCGCACCGCTTTTGTTCGATCATTCCCCGCCGGAGAGCGTCGATAATTTTCTCCTTGCCGGTGTAGTCCTTGGCAAACTTGCTGGAGGGCACGAAGAGCGTCTGGATTTTCGCCAGTTGCCGGGATAACCCTTCCGGCATGAAGAAGGAGAGCTTCCGAAACGCGGAGTCGGCCAGCTTTTCGATTTCGGTGCCGTGAAAGAGCTGGGCTTCCCCTTTGACCAAATAGAGCGCGATGAGTTCCGGGAGCGTCAGCCGGATATCGGGGAGGGTGATGTTGGGGAGCTTCATTACATAGGTGTCCACCATCCGCCAGGTCTTCTCTCCGGTTGGCCCGTCCGGCTCATCGTAAAGGGGGAAATTCAATTCCTCCAGCAACCCGAGAAGACGTTCAACCGTTCTTTTATCAACCTCAAGGTGAGCAGCCAGCTCCTTTTTTGTGGCTCCTGCCGGCGAGCTGAGCAAATCAACCGCCCTCAACATCCTCACCATCTGCTCGCCATACATCGCGGTCCTCCTATCGAAGGAAAGGATCTTCAGGAAAAGCGTTGGAGGTCTGGTGCACTTTAGAAATTCTAGCAGATTTTTCCCTGGGCGCGACAGGAATTGTCGCGCCTGGGTGATAGATGTGAAATGCAAACATGTCTCACCATCACCCACAAGGAGGATGCCATGCGCCTACATGAACTATTTCCCAAGAATTTGATTTTAGGTGATCCTTTTGCTGTCCATGGGATCGGAATCATCCCGCTCCTCGGCGACACATTAATGAACCTGCCCGCGCTGGACCTGCTGGAACAAGCCCTGGGGGGCGGCTCGTTCAAGGTCAGCGAAGTGAGCGAAGGCGGCAGTGTTCCTTTTCTTCGTGCCGAGAACGGCGGAGCGAACCCTGTTTTGATTCTCGATGGCGAAGAATTGGTCGGCGGCAAGCAGAACCGGATCGTTAACGCCAGCCTGATCATCCTCCCCGGCAAAATGATTGACATTCCCGTTTCTTGCATGGAAGCGGGCCGATGGAATCGGCAAAGGGAGGATTTCGCGGCGGGTGAGGCGGTGTTTCGAGCAAAATCCCGGGCCGTGCAGAAGGCAAGCGTGACATCAAGTCTGCGGCGGGAGGGGAGCTTCCACAGCGATCAGGGAGCAGTGTGGGATGAAGTGAGCGACTCTCTGGCGGAGATGCGCGCCCCGTCGGCAACTTCGGATTTCCGCGCCGGTCGAGCGAAAGTCGCCCAGCAGCTCGATTCCTTTGCCGAGGCCATCCGCTCTTTCGATCACCAGGTTGGTGCCATTTTTCTATCCAAGCATGGCATTCTGGGTCTCGAACTCCTCGCCACGCCGGAACTCTTCGACCGTTGCCTGCGAAAGATCGTTCGGAGTTTTGCCTTTGAGGTCCTGGCGGATGAAGATCTCTCAACTGTTCCCCGTGACTCTGCGGCAGCCTGGTGGGAAAAGGTCCAGAAGGCTCCCCTTTCGAAGCGTTCGTCACCCGGCGCGGGAGAAGACCTCCGGGTAGAGGTGTCTGATCTCATAGGCTCGGGACTGCTGTGGAATGATGCTCTCGTGCACTTTTCGTGCTTTCCAGGAACTACATCATCCAGTGAAGACCGAGGTTCCGACACGCGGCGCGCTTCTGTAAGTGAACGTCGCCAGAGAAGCAGCAACTGCTAGTCGCTTGGCAAAATCCGGCGATCTTAGCGATGACTTGAAGCTTGAGTTTGAATCTAAGGTCCAGGCTCTTGAGTAGCGAAGCGCCATTGGGCCTGGACCTCGACTATGATCTCAGGACAGACCGATCCGAGGGATCGGGAAGGGTCGTGGAAGGAAGAGTGGGAATCCTTCATTCACATTCGTCAGGAAGGAGCGAAAATGTTTGGACTGGGGTTTCTAAAACTCTTTGCAGTTCTGATCGATGATCTTCTTTTCGCTGAAGACGATGAGAAGAAGCGGGCAGAAACGTTTAGCCAGGAGGAAACAGCAATGGAAAGCCATGACCCAATCAAGAAATCTCCGGGCAAAGCGAAAGAATTGGGTGTGCTATTCGCCGTACTGGGGACGCTGGCGGTCACCCAACCCGACGGAACGGTGAAGTTCTATGCAACTTTCCCCATGGGAGGGACACAGATGAGCGTCATGGAGGTCGATAGCGGCAAGACCTGGATGATCCGGAAGACGGGTGGCCTTGGGAATGCCGGTGAAATAGTCGACTATGACAGCGGCCAAATTCGCTTCTGGAACTACACTGATGGCCCCAGGAGTTGCGGGGGGCTCCTGCAGGAGGAAGAGTGAACATGGAGAAGATGATTTTGACGGTTCTGGCTCTGCTTATCTGGGCATCGCAGGTCATCGCTGGTGACGACAAAACGAGTGTCCGACCGACGACGTCGGAAACCCGCACCCATTACCAGTTTCATTCCGACCCGGACCCCAAGAAGTCGGGCTGGACCGCTGAAACCGACAGAGTCTACCATTACGAAATCACAGACAGCAAAGGGAACAAAGCGACGGCTAGACCCACAACCTCCGAGACCAGGCATCACTATCGGTATCATTCTGATCCGGATCCCGGCAAATCGGGTTGGAAGCTTGAGCAGGAACGGGTCTACAATTATGAGATCAAGGGCGGCAACCACGAAGACTCGCGGAGGGATAAAGGAAGCGGAAGGAAGAGATAGGTTTTAACAAAATTGGGAGTGGAGGATATCGTGAGCCTCAAAAGAATCACCATTGGCTTTTCGTCTCATCACATCGAAGTCCTCCCTTTCATGAGGTGCCAGATGGAGCGCCACCGCACCATCATCCTTGAAGAGCCTCCATCCGCGCTTTTTCCCGAAATGCTCGCCGGCCTGATAACGATTGAAGATTACTTGATGGAGACTGACTCCCAGTTCCCTCAGTTTGACCGTCAAATGTGTGAGGTGATCCGGGAGATGCACTATCACGGAAAGCAAATCCTTCAGATTGAACCTTACCTTGAGAAGTTGATCCAGATCCATGAACTCCTGGCAGCAGGGAAAACAAAAGAGGATGTGAAGGCAATACCTGGTCTTACTGAGGTCTACGAAGCCGAAAGCATGGCGAGCGGCGCCCTGATCAACTTCTATTCGACCAGTATGGGTGCAGCTTTCGTCGACGTTGTGGCAGCGGTGAAAACCTTCGCTAAGGCCGACGCCAAGCGCCTCAGCTTACGCGAGGATCTACGCGCCCGAGCGATCGCCTGCATAGCACGGTCCTCCGATTCGATCTTCATAGAGGCTGGGTATATTCACTATCCCCTCTACCTCTATCTCCGGCGGGAACTTGGCTCTCATCGGATGGTCAAGGTCGTATACCCCATGCAGGGGGCTGTCAGGGGTCTGGGAGGAAAACGTCGGAACATGGGACCAGGCGATATCCTGACCCTTCATTATGCCCTTGCTCACAATCCCCCCGATAGTTTGTCCGACCTTCTCGCCGCACGAAGCCTGATCTACATCAAGATTATCGAGAAAGATGAACTCCTCCCAGGCTCATCTCATACCCCTCATTGTGAGGATGAGGTGAGGATCAACCGCATTGTGGACAAGCTGAGCTTGGATGATTGCGCCATCCTCTTCGATAGAATTCGCAGAATGAGCAACAGGGAGGCAAGAGCTTCGGTAGGACTTCAGCTTGACTCGTAAAGAGGATTTCCGCTGCGCAGGGGAAAACCCCCGAGGAGGTCAAACGTTTCACCGACCATAGCACAAACAAGGCGTTTGACAGGTACTTGGAGATTGCCATCGAGGAAAAGCGACAAGGGGTTCTACTGGTCAGAGGAAAGTCAGCTCCTGATGCCTCTCCCAGGAAGCACAGCATCTCCAAGGGACCACCGGGGGACCACCAAAATGATTGAGCCGACTTTGTAAGTCGGCTCAATATCTGGACTTTCTGGTGGGCGGAAGAGGATTCGAACCTCCGACTTCCACCGTGTGAGGATGGCACTCTCACCGCTGAGTTACCCGCCCATAGACCGCTACGTTTATACCCCAAAGCTGCGGGGAGCACAAGCCCAAAAGCTGACGCCGTCTTCCCCTTCCCCTGAAAAAGATCCTCAGGCCGGTTTCTTCTTGGTTACCGTGAACATCTTGATCCGCATATAGTCGTCTTTCGCCTCTTTGTCCTTAGGATCGAGCTTCAGTATCTGCTCCTGTTTCTTGAGAGCGTTGGCATGGTCGCCGAGGGTCTCATAGAGACGGGCCGCCTGCCGCATGTGCTTCTTCTCTTTAGGTTCCAGACGGATGAGCTCTTCCAGTTCCTTCAGTGCCCCTTTGTTGTCTCCCAGCTTGAGCTGTCCGTAGAGAATGTAGTTGTGTACCGCGACGGCATCCGGGTGGCGCTGCAGGGCATTCCGGAAGAAAGCCACCATACCCTTGTAGTCCTTTTTGTCATCATAGGAGGCGAAAATGGCCTCGTAATAGCTGGTATTCTTGGGATCCAGTTGCGACAGTGCCTGGAGCATCTCACTCTCGCCCTTTTCGTTTTTCAGCTTGCGATAGATGTCGAGGAGGTATTTGCGTGATTCGACATCTCTTGGCTCGGCGGCGGCGATGGCTTCAAACGACTGGGCCGCCTTGTCCCACCTTTTACCTTCATAATACAGAATGCCAAGATTGTATTGGACGGTGCGATTCTTGGGCTGAAGCTGGGCCAGCTTCTCGTAGGCTGTCTGCAGGCCGGCTTTGTCCTTGCTTTTCTCGAGGATGGCGATCAGCTTGAGCAGCGCATCCTTGTGTTGCGGGTTTTTTTGCAGGATCGCTTCATAGGTCATTTTCGCCTGAGCCACGGCCCCCTTCTTTTCCTGCAGGGCCGCGAGCTGCATCCAGCTCTTGAGATCGTTGGGGTTCTTCTGGAGATATTGTTCCAGAGCCTGGGTCGCTTTGTCCGAATCCTCGCTGTGCTGATAGGTGACCGACAGATTGTAGAGCACATCGGGATCCTTGATTCCGGCCTTGATTGCCTTTTCGTAAGCAGCGGAGGCTTTGGCCCAGTTTTTGGTCTGAGCGCTGAGTTCCGCCATCAGGAGGAGTACGGAACTCTGATAGGCCTTGGGAAAACCCTGCTGGTTCTTTTCCAGAAACCTTGCCGCATCCTCCTTGGATTTGTGCTTCTGGAGATACTGAAGGAATTCCTTGAAGGTATCGGCATCGTCGGCAAATTTGAAGAGATCGAGATAGGTCTTGAGCGCCTCATCGACCCGATTTCGGGCCTGATAGGCCAGCAGGAGGCGCTCCAGAATGGTTCTGGATTTGCCCGATTCATCGATTTCTTCATACAGCTTGGCGGCCGGATCATACTTCTTGTTTTCAAAATAGACGCCGGCCAGCTGAGTCTTGACCAGGACATTGCCGGGGTTTTCTTTCAGGGCCTTTTCCAGGAAGGCGATCTTGCGATTCACCTCCGCCGCGGTATTCGCCTTCTGCAGCCAGTCCTTGGCATCCAGTTGGACCAGGAAGGAAACCTCTCCGATGGGCCGGTTCCACGAGGTTGTCTGAAGCGCGATGGTCTTCGGCGTTTCAAAGGACTCCTGCGGCATGAGATCCTTGAAGGCCACGGGCTCCTCCCGCAGCCGCGAGGCATCGAGTTCGGCGGCCGAAACCCGGGTGCCCCAGGAAACCCAGCCGTCGGTTTGCACCTCCAGGAGTTGCACTGTATCGCGCGGGTTCAACACACACTGGGAACCGGGCATGAGGATAACTTCCCTGCCGTTATGCTGCAGGCGCATGGCCACCAGTTGCCTGGGAAATGGCATGGCAGAAAGCACGGCATTGCGAGCCGGTTCGCTGAAAAAGAGGGTCGCGACCGCGCCGCTCAGGATGAGGGCCAGCAGCATCACCACCAACGGCACGCGACTCCGCTTCTTGCGTTTGAGCGGCGGGCGCCTCAGGGTGGATTGCGGGAATGGCCGCTCCATGCTGTAGGGGTAGCTGCCTCGCCTTTTGTTCGCCATTTCCTGTTGCCTCACTCTTCCTCGAGCCGGACCATGGCGTAGAGCCGCCGAACTTCCCCGGGAGCGAGCAGCCGCCAACTTCCGGGAGCGGTGCGACCCAGCTGCAACTCACCGTAGGCCACTCGTCGGAGCCTCAGGACCGGATGCCCCACCGCCTCACCCATCCGCTTGAGCTGGCGATTCCAGCCCTGGCGCAGCAAGATCTTCAGCCACGTCGCCTGGGGCAGGCTGCGCATGAGCTTGACCTCGGCCGGAGCGGTAACACCCTCTGCGAGCGCCACCCCGGTGCGAAGCCGGTGCAGGGCCTGCTCGTCGGGATGTCCTTTCACTTTCACTTCATAGGTCTTGGACACGCCATAGCGAGGATGCTGCAAGCGATTGGCAAGCGGCCCATCATTGGTGAGCAGGAGCAACCCCTCAGCGTCGTAATCCAACCGCCCCACCGCGAAAAGGCGCACCCCACAATCGGGAATGAAGTCGAAGACGGTCTTGCGGCCCTGCGGATCCATGGCGGTTGTAACACATTGTCCGGGCTTGTTGAAGACGAGATAGACCTTCCGTGGTGAGATCGCGATCGGCACCTGATTCACGCAGACCTCATCGACCTGGAGGTTCACGTGTTCGCCCATGGTTGTCACCACGCGGCCATTTACAGAAACCTGTCCTCGGCGGATGAGTTCTTCAGCCGCCCGACGGGAAGCAATTCCGGCCTGCGCAAGCGCCTTCTGGAGGCGAATCGCTTTCATAACCCGCACTACCTGGAATTGCCGTTCAACCCGACCGCCGCTCTCACTTCGCTTATGGTTGCAGCGGCCTCAGCCCTCGCCCTGGCGGTACCCGCGGCAATGATCTCTTTCACCCGGCCCATGTTTCGCTCCAGTTCGAGCCGCTTTTCGCGAAGTGGGTGCAGCCTCTCCAGCATGTTCCTGGTAAGTCGCTTCTTGCACTCGACACACCCCATCCGGGCCGACCGACAGCCCTCCGCAATCTCCCTCACTTCCTCAGCCGGCGAGTAGAGTTTGTGATACGCAAACACCGTCGACAATTCCGGATCGCCGGGATCGGAACGACGCACCCGATGGAAGTCGGTCAACATCCTCGAGATCTTCTCGCGAACACTTTCCTCGGGTTCCGAAATGAAGATCGCATTGCCATAGCTTTTGCTCATCTTGCGCCCATCGATGCCGGGCAGCACCGGGACCTCGGTCAGGAGGGCGTCGGGAATCGGAAACACCTCACGCTCGTACATGAAGTTGAACCGCCGGGCGATTTCCCGGGTCAATTCCACGTGCGGCAACTGGTCTCTCCCCACCGGCACTCCGTGCGCCTTGTAGATGATGATGTCGGCAGCCTGGAGCACAGGATAGCCAAGAAAGCCATAGGTGGAGAGGTCCTTGGTATCGAGCTGCTGCTGCTGATCCTTGTAGGTGGGGTTGCGTTCGAGCCACGGCAGCGGGGTGATCATCCCCAGGAGGAGATAGAGCTCGGCGTGTTCCTTGACGTCCGACTGGATGAAAAGGGTGGCGTATTCCGGGTCAAGCCCGACCGCCAGCCAGTCCAGCACCATATCCCAGGTATTCTGTTGGATGTCTCCGGGCGTCGCATAATCGGTGGTCAGGGCATGCCAGTCAGCGACAAAAAAAAAGCATTCGTACTGGTTTTGCAGCTCGACCCAGTTGTCGAGCGCCCCATGCAGGTTGCCCAGATGCAGCCGGCCCGTCGGCCGCATCCCACTAAGAATCCGTTTCCTTTCAGCCATTGGCGAAACTCCTTTCAACGCAACTGCCGACAGCAGGGTTGATGGCAGGACTATCCCAGCAACAAACGCATGAACGTGTCCACAATGGGATTCAGAAAATACCCCCAAAGCGATGCCCGCAGCACGGGGACCGCAATGATGAGCAGGAAGATCAGCATACCATAACGCTCGAGTGACTCGAGCCGCACCGCCAGACCGGCAGGCAGCACCCCCACCAGGATCCGGCCGCCATCCAGGGGTAAAATCGGGATCAAATTAAACGCCATCAGGACCAGGTTAAAGATGAGCGAGATCCTGACCATGAGTAGGAGCGGTTCCGCCAGCCAGGCCAGAGCCCCCTCCGCGGCGATCCAGCCACCTTGAAAAGCCGCCAGGAGCACATGGTAGGCCACCGCGCTGGCCATGGCCAGGAGCAGGTTGGTCGCTGGCCCGGAGAGCGCCACGAGCGCCATGTCCCGGCGTCCTCCGCGTAGATTGGCGAAATTGACGGGAACCGGTTTTGCCCATCCGAACAGAAACGGGGATTGAATGAGAATGAGCATCAGGGGCAGGACAATCGTCCCCATCAGATCGATGTGCACGAGGGGATTGAGAGTCAGGCGACCCATGGCGCGGGCCGTGGGATCGCCCAGTTTTTCGGCCATCCAGCCGTGCGCCACTTCGTGAGCGGTCACGGCCAGGAGCAAGGGAATGGCATAGAGGGCCGCTTTGATCAGAATATCGTGCAGCATTACACTGTTGTCCCTTGAGCCACTCCCGAAGCATCTGCTCCCTCCACGTCCAGCTCATCCGCCCGCTCGCTCTCGGCGGTCTCAAAGAGCTCGGGATAGCGACTCCGCAGGAGGGAAATCTCTTCCTGACGGTTCTTCACCTCGCCGTTCAGCCGCGCGTCCAGCAACTGGTCCAGAAGGGTCTTGTAGATTCGCCCGGGAGGTATCCCCAAGGCCTTCAGATCCCTGCCCGCGAGCTCCGTCACCACGTGCCGATAGCGATGGAAGTAATGGCTGATGGCACGAGTGGTAGTCTCTTTCTCGGCCCTTCCCATCAAGAAGATGAGTTCTTCCGGGCGCAGCGGTTGAAGTGCCCGATAGATATCACTGGGGCGATGATCAAGCAACTGGAAAAACCCCCAGAGCAATTCGTCGATCTTTGCATACGCCCAGAGCAAACGCTCCTGCTGACTGGAGGGCAATTGCAGCCGTTCCCACAGTTCCTGCTGTTCCTTGGGCTTCAGCGGGGAAAAGAGCCCCAGCAGATAGACCCACCACTGCTCGAGGGGCTCCTCCAGGAAGCTCAGTTGATACCACGATATCAGCTCTCTCAGACGCTGGAAGCATTCCTCCATTTTCTGGTCAAAATGGAGCTGGGATGAAATCACCGCAAGCAGCCCGAATTGCGCCATCCTCCTGAGGGCCGGAGTGGGATTGTCTTCCATCAGGATCAGCTGAATTTCATGGAAAATGCGACGCCCTCCCAGTTTCTGAATCAAGCCCATGCGCACCGCATTGCGGGCGAGGGTCGCCGCCTGTTTCCCGAGGCGAAATCCAAACCGCTGTTCAAACCGAATCGCCCGCAGGATGCGCGTCGGATCCTCAACGAAGCTCAGATTGTGCAGAACGCGAATGACCTTCTCTTTTAGGTCTCGCTGACCTCCGAAGAAATCGATCAGGTATCCGAAGCTGTTAGTATTCAAGGCTACCGCCAGGGTATTGATGGTGAAGTCGCGCCGGTAGAGATCCATCTTGAGCGAGCCGAACTCGACGATGGGGAGAGCCGCCGGATACTGGTAATATTCGTAGCGGGCCGTGGCGATATCCACCCGCTGATCATTGGGGAAGATCAGCACCGCCGTATTGAATTTCTTGTGCGCCCGGACTCGCACCCGATGTTCTTCGGCAAAGGCCCTGGCAAATTCGATGCCGTCTCCCTCAACCACGATATCGATATCGAGATTGTGTCGTCGCAGCAACAGATCCCGGACAAATCCCCCCACCGCATAAACCTTGAAGTGCAGACGGTCGGCGAGTTTCCCAAACTCCCGCAAGACCTGGACGGTTTCCCGGGGCAGCTGTTCCATGATGATGTTGACGATGCTCTTGCGCCTGGTCCAGTGGGACTGAGAAGGATCATCATAGAGTGCCCGGGGGATATTGGAGCGATCGGTTACCAGGAAATTCAGCAGGTCCCGGCGCGTGATCACCCCAACCACTTTGCCCTCGTCCATTACCGGCAGGATCCGCTGCTGGTGCTCGACGAGATAGGTCTGGATCTCAAGCAGGGTGGCGGAAGATTCCACCGTAAAGAAGTCCTGGCTCATGTACTCACGCACCGGCACCGCTTCGAGACCGTGAAAGACGGCCTTTTCCAGGACTTGGCGATTGGCCAGGCCCACAATGGCGCCGTCTTCCAGGACGGGAAGGGCATTGATGTTATATCTGGTCATCATTTGCGCCGCTTCTCCGATGGGTGCGTCAGCCTCGACCGATATCACCGGACTGGTCATGAGATGTTCGGCCATGGGAAACGGACTGATGTGGCTTCGCAATACTTCCACGAGGCGGTCTTCCGCCTGGATCAGGGTCATGTCCCGAATGGTCGCGGAAGCCGCCGTGCTGTGGCCGCCCCCGCCAAAATAGGTCGCCACCACCCCGGCGTTCACTTCGCTGATGCGGCTTCTGGCAACCAGGTAGATTCGATCATCCATCGCCGCCAGGGCAAAGATCACATCCAGGTTTTCGATATCCTTGAGCTTGTGGACCAGGACCGCGAAGTCGCCCACGTATTTTTCCACGGACACCGTCGCGATACAGACCTCTACTCCCTGAATGTTATAGGTTCTGGCGGAGAGGATGAGTTCGTTCAGGAGGCTGATCTGTTCGGCGGTCAGTTCCTGCGCCACCATGTCGGCCACCACATTGAGGTCGGCGCCACAGCGTCGAAGAAAGGCTGCTGCTTCGAAATCCTCGGGAGTGGTGGAGTTGAAGGTGAACGAACCGGTATCCTCGAACAGCCCCAGACTCATCACCGTGGCCTCTTCGGCGCTCAGCGGAAGACCCCGTTCCCGAATGAGCTGGGTCAAGATCGTCACCGTCGCTCCCAGCGGCCGGACCTCCACCACCTCACCCTTGATGTCCTCCTCCGAGTCCGGATGGTGATCATAAATGTGGATCTCGAGATCCGGGCGGTCGATGATTTCCTGAAACTTGCCGATTCTCGAAAGCTGACGGGTATCCACCAGGATGAGCCGGGTCACCTGCGCAAGGTCCACATCCCGGAGGCGTCTGAAGTCATAGATATAAACCGTGGCCTTCACGAAGAACTCGCGCAACGTCCGTTCCTGTGAGCCCGGAAAGACCAGGACGGCATCGGGGTAGAGCTTTTTCGCGGCGATCATGGAGCCCATCGCATCGAAATCGGCGTTCACATGGGTGGTGATCACTTCCATAAGGTGCACCTGTCAAGGGCGGGGATGGTATTTGGCATGGATTTCCTTCAGTCTGGTTCGGGCCACATGAGTATAGATCTGAGTGGTCGAGATGTCCGCATGCCCCAGCATGCTCTGCAGCGAGCGCAGGTCGGCGCCGTGTTCGAGCAGGTGAGTGGCGAAAGAATGACGGAGCATATGGGGCGTGATGTTCTGCCGGAGGCCCGCTTTCAAGGCGTGGAGTTTGATGATCTTCCAGATGCCCTGGCGGGTCAGTTTCCTGCCGCTGGTGCGCGTTCCGGGCCGTGACGGGCTGGTATCATGATGATTGAGGAAGACCTCGGATGCTGACTGTCCCTTGAGCAGGAGCGGGCGGGCCTCTTCGAGATACACCTTCAGGGCCGCTATCGCCCATTCTCCCAAAGGGACCAGGCGCTCCTTCCCTCCTTTTCCCAACACCACGAGATAGCCCGGTTCGAGGTGGAGCTGCCTGATTTGCAGGTCAGAAAGTTCGCTCACTCTGAGACCGGTCGCATAGAGCACTTCGAGCATGGCCCGGTCTCTTTTCCCCAGGGTCAGGGAGGGATCGGGCTGCTGCAGAAGAGCTTCCACCGCCGCTGCCGATAGGACCTTGGGGAGGCTCAGCCGGGACTTGGGAAAGGCGACCCGCACCGCCGGATTCTGCCGAATCACCCCCAACCCCAGCAGGTGCTTACAAAACGAGCGTAACGCGGCCAGGCGCCGTGCTCTGCTCCGTTCTGAAAGCCTCCCTCCGATTTTCATCAGATAGGCGGAAATATGCTCCCGCGTCAGCTCCTCCCAACCGGTGACTCCCGCCGCCCGCAGAAACCCCTTGACCGCCTGCAGGTCGCTGCTGTAGGCCGCAACCGTATTCCCACTCAAGCCACGCTCGACCGCCAGGTAGCTCAAGAAGCGGTCGATCGCAGGGTCCATCGGATCCGTCGCTGGCGAGTCCAAAGGCTTCAAACCCTCGGCGACCCTTCCGGACGGACGGCGGTCGCATGAGTCTGAAAATGGTGATCGACCAACAGCGAGGTGTGGACAAAATCGCCGGCACGGCGGGTGGAGATGATGTCGATCTGGTGGGTCTTGCCGCCGTAGTCAGGAAAAGTGATGCGATGCCCGTCCTCAAAACCGCCCCGCCGAAGCCAGACATCGGGAGGCAGCAGCCAGGTCTTGCCGTATTGCTCTTCGAAGCGAAAATAGTCCACCGCATCCCGCGGAAACTGGAGATAAAGACAGAGCTCCTCATCGCTTGCGGACCGTTTGAGCTGCCCTTCAAGCTCCCGGCGGCGGCCTCCTAGATCTTCGTCTCTAAGCTGCTGGATGCCGCCCTCGTCCGCAATGATCTGATACCATTTCTTGCCATCCGCGCGGTTGCTCTCCAAAACCTTCTGGTAGATCCATTCCTGAGGCTCATGAAATGGAAAAGGACCGTACCTGCCGAGCAGCAACCGTTTGAGGTCGTCGGAAGGGCGTTCAAAACGGCCGTACATGACATTGTTCAAGGCAGTCGTCAGGAGGATCTGACTGCCTGGAGAAACGGACCAGATGTTGCCCAGTTCGTCATTGAGCTGGATCAGCTCACTGAAAACATCCCGCATGCGCTCCAGCAACCCGAAGCTGGCGGCCTGCTCGAAGGCGATACTGGCTGCTCCGCCGGTCAGCTTATGCCGTTTGACCGTGGGATCGATGCCTCGGTAGGGGCTCTCGTAGCGCTCGTACAGGCGTCGTTCGAGACGCAGGACGTCGGAGGTGTCCACCAGGGGCTGGACCTTGAAGCCGGGGGCCCGGTATCCGTAATCATGGAGCGTCTGGACGAAACTGAGGGCCGGCGCCTGGCTGTAGATGCCGCCGAAGCCATGGTCGGCAACCTCGACAATCTTCACCCCGGCGAGCACCGCCGAGACCATGCGCGCCAGGTCGTTGCCGTCGGTGTTGTGGCCATGATAGGCAAGAATGAGCTCGGGAAATCGATTCCGGATGGCTGTCACCACTTCCGTAATGCGCTTCGCGGAACCTACCGCCGAGTGGTTCTTGAGGCAGAGCACAATCTCATCGCCCATAGCCGCCACCATCTCTTCCACTTTGGCCACATAGAAGTCATCGGTGTGGTCGATGCCGGTGGTGAAGCAAAGGCAGGGCATCAGAAGCCTGCCCGCCCTCTTCACTTCCTCGGCCACCACCATCAGGTTCGGGACATGATTCATGAAATCGTAGACCCGCCAGACATCGATATAGGGTGCAAATAATTGCACCGTATGGCGCAAGACATTATCCGGATAAGGTCGATAGCCGAACAGGCTCCGACCGCGGCATCCGGCCTGGAGCAGGGTGTGAGGCATCGCTTTGCGCACCAGCCGCAGCTTTTCAAAAGGATTGATCTGTTTGCGCATGAGGTCGACATGAACGGTGGCGCCGCCCGTGATCTCAAGGGCGAAAAACCCGGTTTGATCCCGATAGGGAGCCACCTTGAGAGTCGTCTGGGGCATGATGCGGCATTTGAAGTCAGACTGCGAGACGTCCCGTTCATTGTTGGTCACAAAATACCCGTCGGTATGGCGCAGGTGGTCAATGATCTGGTGACTCGTCATTTGGGGACTGACCCGTTGGTGCACTGGCATGGGGTAGCAACTCCTCTCCGGCTGGTGAAAATCTCAGGATTACCGATTTGCCGCAGGCTTCTCACGATTCAGGGCCCAATTGCCGCATCATCCCAACAGGAATAGAATGATGTTCCAATCGGCAGAACGCCACGAAATCGTGCCACCCTCTAAAAATCAGCATGGCGATTATAACCATGCGCATTGATCTCGGCGACAAATCTGGCCAGTTTTTCCAGTTCCGGCACCTCATCCTGATAGTCCAACAGGTGCTGGTGGGTTTCAATGTACGAGGTATCGAAACGCTGTTCGATGAAATCCGGGTCGTTGACGATTTGCTTATAGTAAGGGATGGTGGTCTGGACCCCGCCGATGACCAGGCTGTTGAGCGTTCGCCGCATCCGATCCACCGCTTCACGCCAGGTGAAACCATAGACGGTCAGCTTGATCAGCATGGAATCGTAGAACCTGGGAATCTCATACCCCTGGTAGATGGCGCCGTCCACGCGCGTGCCGTGCCCGCCGGGCGACTGATAGATCTGGATAAGACCGGGATTGGCCATGAAGTTGTTCTTGGGATCCTCGGCATTGATCCGCAACTCGATGGCGTAACCCCGAAAATGGACATCGCTTTGCGAGAAAGAGACGGGTTCCCCGGCTGCGATACGGATCTGCTCCCGCACCAGATCAATGCCGGTGATCACTTCGGTTACGGTATGTTCCACCTGGATGCGGGTGTTGACTTCGAGGAAATAGTGCCGGTCGTCCTCATCCAGAAGAAACTCCACGGTCCCGGCATTGACGTAATGGCAGGCCCTCGTCGCTTTCACCGCGGTGTCACAGATGCAGTCCATGAGGTTTTGAGGAAGGGAGGCCGGGGCAATTTCAATGAGCTTCTGGTGACGTCTTTGAATGGAACAGTTGCGGCTCCCCAGGTGGACGATGTTGCCATAGCTGTCGGCAAGGATCTGCACCTCGAGGTGGCGCGGGTTGACCAGGGCCTTCTCCAGATAGATCTCATCACTGCCGAAGGCCATCTGCGCTTCGGAACGGGCGATTCTCAGGCCCCGGATCAGCTCGGCCAGGTCCTGGGCGGCGCGAATGCCTCGTCCGCCCCCGCCGGCCACTGCCTTGATCATGATGGGAAAGCCGTTTTCTTCAGCAAATCGGATGGCCTCATCCTCACCGGCAGCGCCGGACTCGAGCACCTCGGTGCCGGGGATCACCGGAATTCCCGCCGCAATCATGATCTGCCGGGCAATCACCTTGCTCCCCATGTCCCGGATGACATCCGGGGGGGGGCCGACAAAAACCAGCCCGGCATCAGTACATTCCTTGGAAAACAGCGGGTTCTCGGCGAGAAAGCCATAACCCGGATGAATGGCATCGGCGCCGGTGGTCGTGGCCGCATGGATGATCCGCTCGATGCTCAGATAATCCTTGCGCGGTCCGGAACCAATGCAGATGGCTTCATCCGCCTTCCGGATATGCAGCGCGGCCTTGTCGGTTTCCTCATAAATCGCCACCGTCCTGACCCCCAGTTCCTGAGCCGAGCGCATGATGCGGATGGCAATTTCACCTCGATTGGCAACCAGCAGCTTCTCGAACATATCCTTTACTCTCTTCCGGAGAAAATGTCTCGCCCCCTCCCTCCCCCTCGGGCCGGGGGACTCTTTCGTCGGTGGTTGGGGACCGTCTGTGCAGTACAGGCGGCAGACTACCATCAGTGAAGGAGGTGGTCTTCCGAGGAACTAAAAACGATGCATCCGGGCGGCACTGCCTGGGAAGGCCGCCCCCCGCCCGTGTCGTTGAATCAGGAGCAGCCGGTCGTGCGGTTTCCGCCATGCGGGAGGAGAAACGTGGACGCAAAGGCATGTTAACCTCTGCAACCCCCTCCCTTCCTACGGGTGCTTTCCGGGGGACATTGCAACCCCCCTCCGACTCGACGCCTTGCCGCCCCTGGACAGGTCATCCCGATGTTCGACGGCAACACCGGCACCCCGCAGCAACGACCTTTCCGCTGTCGCCAGGGGGGCCTTTACAGTCCGCCTCGAACCCCGGCAACGGGCGGCGTCTCGCGCTTTAGATTCTCGCCCCAGCAGCCCGTCCTCCAAACCGATGCTTGTTTCGCAAGGCATTCAAGTAGCGTCGATCCATGAGATTGCATTTGAATGGTTTGATAATCGCATTCACTTCCCGTTGCGGCCGGTCCTCATCCTGCAGCAGGTCCTTGATGCTGTTCCACTGAGCCGAACTGTAGTATTCGCAACCGTGACCTTCATTGAAAAACTCACAGTGCTGCTGGCTCACATACTTGCTGTATCTTCTGCAATATTTGATCTTCATTTCACCCTCCATTTTAGGAAATAGCTTCAAAACCTGCTTTGCAAAAAGCGTTCCCCCACCCACATGGTCACTGCCCCTGACGCGAATTGGGCGGAAGTCTCCGTCTGCAGAAGTTGCCGGGCAAATAGAGGGAGAGAATATTCCAGCTGGAGGTATCGCGGGCGAATAGTTCGATAAAATTATCACAAAATCCCGTATTACCCTGACTCACAAACAGTAATCCGATGTTACCGAATATCGGACAGAATTGTCAATCTCAAAATCGCTGCCAAGCCTCCCGGCCATCGACGCCGCGGCTTGGGGATATTTCTCTTTACATCGAGAGTGCAAGTCGTTATAAGAGCTCCGAGTGCAGGCCAGTAGCTCTAACGGTTAGAGCACCGGACTCCAAATCCGGGGGCTGGGGGTTCGAATCCCTCCTGGCCTGCCACTCCCTCACCAGTTGCAGCAACCTGTCGTTTCCCGGTTTGTCAGAATTTAGCCAGGGGTTATTGCCCTTTCTCTTTTCCCAATTGTTTGCCCAGGGGGATGCGCGACCGCGAGGGTTCAGGATGTAGCGATGTGACTCAAAGTGGTTCCTTTTAACCCAACCGTCCCTTTGTTGCAGCGTCGCCGGCCGGTGGGTTCCGGCAAGAAAAGCTGCACCTCCATCCACCCTTGCCGCATGGGCTGGTGATTCTCTACAGGCGCGGATCAGAAGCCTCGACCGCTCCGGTAGATTTCAGTGAGGGTCCCGCCGTGGAAACGCAGCGTGTAGACGAAATCGGTTGGGCCGCGGTTGTAGATCCATTCCTCCGCGTCTCGCAACTCTCCGGCCGGGAAGCCACGATGGTAGTTGGTACCGACATATTCCCTGGCAGTCGGGTTGCCGCACTTGGTGCGGACACGGTAGCTGCTGTCGCCCAGCAGGACCAGATCGGTGCCGCAGCGGAAGGCATCGTCATAGCTGCCCGCAACGATGGTGGCAGATTGGCCGATAATGGCGACGACTGCCAGCAGCATGACCCCTAAAGTGAATCCTTTCCCTTTCATGCCGTTCAGTACCCCTCGACGATTCTGTCCTGGACCCGACCGATCCTAATGGCTAATGCCTTCAGGCTGACACCGAACCGGTACCCCGATTTGCGGCCCAATGCTGTCCCCCGGCGCTCAACTCTCAGCCTTGGTCTCACGGTCGATCAGCCGATCGGGCTGGACTCCCAGGAGCCGCTCAACTTCTGCTTCCAGGCCCCCTTTGACCACCCACCCGACGAAACGATCGCCGGCCAACAGGGTGTCATTGTCGGCACTGTCCACGAAGCACATGCAGGACTCGATCCTTTTCCAAGTCTCCCGGTCAACTGGGGCACTCAGGGTATAGCTGTCGACGCTCAGGCGATCTCCCTGAAAAAAGACCTTGACGAGATGGATATCTTCCAGATGATCGCGATTGCGAAGCTCTTCACGAGCAGCAACGATGCTGTTCCAATCCTTCTTGGGAACCTCGATCACCCGGCCTTCAGCAAAGATGCCTTCCATCATCCCCTGCCCGGTTTTCCAAGCTCCCCACCCATGGCACAGACAGCGTTCATCAGGGGTGGTCGCCGGGGTCATGAAGTCGGCATAGACCTGGTACACACCGTATCGGTCCCGATCGACGAACAACCGCACCGCTTCTCCCGATTTCGACTTCGAGCGAATCTCCATACCTGCTTTATCCTTGAACTTTGCCGAAAGCCATGATAGTAGTCTGCGTCATCGCGGCGCAGGATTCTTTCGTGGTGGGTGTAGCTCAAACGGTTAGAGCACTGGGTTGTGGCCCCAGAGGTTGCCGGTTCGAGTCCGGTCACTCACCCCAGCGGCAGTACCGCCTTCTGTGACGATTGGCGGCTTCGAGGTCCCGTCGGCATCCCCACCGTTCATTTGTCGGCTTTACCATAGCCGATTTTGGCATCCCTGCAAGTGCAATTTCCAAGAGACTCAGCAGTTTCGGCCGATCCCGCGGTCGGATCCTGCCGTCCTGGCGGGAGGAATCATGTCCTCGAGAAGGTGACGCACCGGGCCGTGATGCGGTCTCATGGCGGCGGAACCCTTGGAAAGCCCTTGAACTGAGCGGCTTCGTTCTGCTAAAATACGATTTGCCTCAGGATTTGCACGTCATTGCGTTGGGTCGTCTCAGGCATTGGAGCAGGAAAGTCACCACATGAAACAGATAATTTTGGGAACTGCCGGCCACATCGACCATGGGAAGACCTCCCTCATCCGAGCCCTGACCGGGATCGATACCGACCGTCTCAAGGAAGAGAAGCTGCGGGGCATCACCATTGAACTGGGTTTCGCCTACATGGACCTGCCCTCTGGAGATCGTCTCGGGATAGTCGATGTTCCGGGGCATGAGCGGTTTGTGAAGCACATGGTGGCGGGGGCAACAGGGATTGATCTGGTGGCCCTGGTGATTGCGGCCGACGAAGGGGTGATGCCGCAGACCCGCGAACACATGGAGATCTGCCAGCTGCTCGAAGTGAGAAAGGGCCTGGTGGTTTTGACCAAGACCGATCTGGTGGACGACCCCGACTGGCTTGAGATGGTCCAGGAGGATGTTGCCGAATTCCTCAAGGGCACGTTTCTCGCCGGGAGCCCCATCATCAGGGTATCGGCCGTCACCGGCGAGGGACTTGCCGAACTGCGGGAGGCGCTGGCCCGCCTGGTTGCACAGGTGGAGCCGCGCAGTTCCGACGGACCCTTCCGCCTGCCGGTGGATCGCGTCTTCAGCATGCGCGGCTTCGGTACCGTGGTGACCGGGACGAGCGTGGCCGGCCGGCTGCGCATCGGCGATCCCGTGATCGTCTATCCGCTGCTGCATAAAACCAAGGTTCGGGGTCTCCAGGTTCATAACGATGAAGTGCAGGAGATCCATGCCGGCCAGCGCACCGCCGTCAACCTCCAATCGGTGGAACGGGCCCTCATCCGGCGGGGCGATGTAGTCGCCACACCCGGTGCGCTGGTACCGACCCACCTCCTTGATGTGCGCCTCGAGCTCCTCGCCAGCACCCCCCGCCCGCTCAAGCATCGGGCCAAAGTCCGATTTCACACCGGCACCGCCGAACACCTGGCCACCGCCGTGCTCCTGGATCGAGAAGAGCTGGTTCCGGGTGAAGCCGCCTTCATCCAGGTCCGCCTCGATCAGCCGCTTACCGCGCTCCGGGGAGACCGCTTTGTGCTGCGCTCCTATTCCCCGGTGCAAACCATCGGCGGCGGCACGGTCCTGCATCCGCTCCCTCGTAAACACAAGGGCCACGGCAAGCGGGAAGCCGCCCTCGCCCTCGAAGGTCTGCTGCATGGCAATGACGATGAAATCATCCTCTGGCACGTCCTCGATGCCGCCTGGAACGGGGTAACGGGCGAGGAACTCCAGGTTCGCGCCAACATCTCCCGAGTACACCTGGAAAAGGCGCTCCAGCGTTTCACCAGCCAGAAGAAACTCATCCTCTACGACAAGGAGAACCAACGGTTCCTTCATGCCAACGTCCTGGCGGACATTCAGCAGGCTATCCTGGCGATTCTGGCGGACTACCACCACCTTTATCCCCTGAAAACCGGAATGGCCAAAGAAGAATTGGCGGCACAGCTGCCCCATCCGATCGAGGTGAAGCTCTACAACTTTGTCCTGCGCCAGTTGATGGAACAGCAACAACTGGCCGTGGAAATGGAATGGGTGCGGCTGTATTCCCACAAAATCGACCTTTCCGGTGATGAAGAAACCATTCGCGGCAGGATCGAGCAGACCTTTCGGGAAAGCGGGCTGCAGCCGCCCTTCTTCAAGGACGTCGCCCCGAATCTGCCGGGAACCCGCCGCCAGCACCAGGATATCCTCGAGTGGATGGTCTCGCAGGGAATCCTGGTCAAGGTCAAAGAGGACCTCTTTTTCCACGCAGCGGTCCTGGAAGAGCTCAAGCAGCGCCTGACGGCCTATCTGCGGGAACATGGCGAGATTTCGACTCCCGACTTCAAGGAAATGACCCAGGCCAGCCGCAAATATACCATCCCGCTTCTGGAATACTTTGATGTGCAGCGAATCACCATCCGCATCGGCGATGTGCGCCGCCTGCGGGAGAGCCGAACCGGCTGATGTCAGCCACCGGGGACTTGACACCCCCCAAACCATGTAGAGATGCTCATATTGCTGATCAGGACGCGTTGTCATTTGGTGAAAGGGAGACAATAATGCTCAAGCACGTGGTGTTCATGAAGTTCAAGGACGATGTGACCGATGCCAAGATTGCCGCTCTGGAACAAGGCCTTGCCGGCCTTCCCGGCAAGATTGCCGAGATCAGGGGATTTCAGTTCGGCCGCGACGTCATCCATTCGGAGCGCTCCTACGATTTTGCCCTGGTCGGCGATTTCGATGACCTGGAAGCCATGCAGCGCTACCAGGTGAACCCGGCCCACGTTGCCGTGGTGGCGCTGGTACGCAGCCTCAGCAGCAGTGTCCTGGCCGTCGATTTCGAGTGCTGAGGAAGACGCACATTTTTGGGGAAGCAGCCACGGCTTCTTCTGCAACATCCGGTTCAACGCGACGGCAGGAGTATTCCGAGTCTAGCTTCGAGGAACCTGATACGGTATCGCCAACGGCTTTTCGCAGGTCGCGCTACCGTGGTTTTCCGCGCTGCCGACAATCGGAACCGGGGCCGATTGACGTTCTGAACCTCAGTCAGCTCACCACCTGCTGCGTTGCGTGATGGATGAAGCTCAAGCCTCTACTTGAGGCCGCTGTCGAAAGAGAAAAGGACGGTGTTCGGCCGGTCGCTTTCACCCCAAGGATGCAAGCTGCAATATCGATGTTGTGTTCAGAAAAGAGCGTCAGGGCGAGGATGAGACTTCTCATTAATGCGTCGCCTGGTCGAAGGGAGTTTCCCATGCGATCCTCTTCTCTCGGTCACTCCAGGAACGGTTGCCGTTGGTCGCTCGTTGCGGTCGCTGCCGTTCTCGTCCTCTCCTACCCCCATGCCTCCTGGGGACAGCAGCCGAACCCGAATCCATGCCTGGAGTATTCAGACCGCTTTGCCACTTACAATCCTGAACGCTGGCAGGAAGTGCTGCTCTATTCTAAAGCCCGCGGGAGAGTCTCAGCGGAAGATGGTTGGCTCAACATCCGCACCCCGAAGGACGAACCGTGCGAAATCCAGGTCTATTCACTGTTTTGTTTTGACGGGGACTTCGATCTCCAGGCCGACTACGATTTGTCAAGTTCTGAGGGCTTGCCCCTGTGTCGCTTCAACACTGGCCTGGTGATGCAGACCCTCGGCGACGAGCGAAGCTACAAATGCTACCTGTCGGCAGTGCAGAGAGAAGTTTTTCGGTTCCGGGCCCGCCTGGATGTCTCGGGCGAGAAGAACCTCGAGAAGTTCAAAGGCCGACCGGCCCCAGCGAGAGGAGCCATTCGCATCATGCGTAAAGCAGGTCTACTTTCATTCTTGACTCATGAGGAGGGTGAATGGCGGACCGTCTATACCTTTCTGGAACCCTGCGAGGAAAAACTGCGGGTCCGGTTCAAACTGCAAACTAGTGAAGATGAGGAAGGGATGCAGGCCTGCCCGGTTACCGTCAAGTATGGCAAATTCCAGGTCAATTCCTGCGATAAGATCGTGGACGAGTAGTTCTCAAGGAATTGCCACCGCGCACTTTCGCAGCGTGGTTGCAGGGCGAGCGAGGCTCACTGCCGGCCCTGGTATTTCACTAACAGCATGGTGATATCGTCCGACTGCTGCGCCCCATCGGCAAAGGCCAGGATCTGTTCCATCAGTTCCTCACTCAGTCCTTCCAGTGAGGACTCCCGGGAAGCACTCAGTACCGCCTTCAGCCGTTTTTCCGAAAAGAGCTCGTGGTCCGGGTTCATAGCCTCGGTCACCCCATCGGTGTACATGAGCAGGATATCCCCTGGTCGGAGAACGAGCCGGGCACTCTGGTACGGCGTGTCTTCCACGATGCCGAGCACCATCCCCGGCGGCATCTTGATATAATCAACCCCGTCCCCGACCCTCATGATCACCGGGGGATTGTGGCCGGCGTTGCTGTAAATCACCTCGCCGGTGGCGATGTTCAGGATGCCACAGAATACCGTCACAAAGACGCAGGTTTCGTTGCTTTCTGCCAGTTTAACATTGACCCGCCGCACGATTTCGTCCGGCGCGGTATCGATGCCGGCATTGGCTTTGAGCAGGGTCCTCGTGATCGCCATGAAGAGAGAGGCCGGAACCCCCTTCCCTGATACGTCGCCAATGGTGAAGAAGAGGTGCTCCTCGTTGATGAGAAAGAAATCGAAGAAGTCCCCTCCCACTTCCCGAGCGGGCTTGATGGTGGCGAAGATGTCGAATTCCGTCCGCTCGGGAAAGGGTGGAAAGGTTCTCGGGAGGATGCTCATCTGAATTTCGCTGGCAATTTTGAGCTCGCTTTCGATGCGTTCCTTGGCCGCAGTCGTCTCCTGCAGGTCGCGGAGGTATTGCCGCAACGCCTTTTCCATGAAGAGCAAGGCTTCTGCAAGATTGCCGACTTCATCCCGGTATCGGGACGGGAGGGTGCTGATGGCAGGGGAAAGCTCCACCGCCGAAAAATCGTGTTCCGGCAGCTCACGGGCGTAGGCCGCCAGTTCCTTGAGCGGCTGCGAAATCCTTCGGACCAGAAAGAAGGTGACAACCAAGCTCACTACGAAGACCAGGCCAATGAGCGAGCTCTGTCGGATAACGGCTCTTCTGACCGGGACCATCATTTCTTCTTTGAGGGCACTGGAAACAATATACCAATCGAGGGTCTTGAAGTACCGGGCATAAGAGACGAAGGGGCCGAGGCGTTCTCCCTGCGGACCTTGCAGCAGATATTCCAGGGGCTGATCGGGATGCTGCGCCGCCGCTTTGAGCTCGTCCAGCAGCGGCTTTCCGGTGCCAGCGTCCGTCACCTCCGCCAGTGCCATGCCCGAGAGGGAAGGATGGATGAGGAGCTCGCCATTCCCTTTGAAGAGAAAGAGATAGCCGGTATCGGCGATGCGCACGTGATCGAAGGTCTGTTTCAGGTCATGGATGATGGCATCGAGCCGCTTTTGAGCATCCGATTCGATGTCTTCCATGTTCACCATGGTGGCGATCACCCATCTGAGCCTCGGGTAGTAGGTGAAGTAGCCGAGTTTCTTTGACGCCTTGGTGCGATCAGCACAATGCCAGGTAAAAATGGTAACGCCATCCCCTTTGGTTTTTGCCGCCTCCAGCATGGACTGGAACAATGACGCTCCCTTGATATCCTTCAGCCCCGGCAGCTTCTTGCCGATGAGGGTGCCGTCGGGATGAGCGAGGAGAGTCCCGTTCTCATCATAGACAAAGAAGCAGGAATCGTCGTCACATCTGAGGGAGGAAATCCAGTCAAGGGCATAGATCCTGGCCTTTTCCTCCTCCACCAGGCCCTTCTGACGCTGCTGCCGGGTCCGCTCAAGGTCCGAAGCTACTAAAGTGATCAACTTCTTCATCTCGGCTTTGCGTTTATCCAGCGTCGCCAGCTTATGAAAAAGGAGGCTTCCGTATTGGTTCTCAATATTGAGCTTCACCAGATAGAGCGCGTTTTGGACTGACTGGGCTTCGGTTTCCAAAAACTTCTGTTCGAGCTCTTCCCTGGCAAAAAAGATCAGGACCGCGGCCGTCGCGATGAGGATGCCGAAGACCAGCAGGAGCATTTTGGTGTTGATGGAGCGGATCATGGTTGTCCTTCTCCGGTTCTTCCGTTCATGTCGGCTATTCGCTTGTCAATGCCAGCCCGCGCTGACACTCTGCCTGGCGGGCGGCGCCGGGAGATTCTCGCTACTCGCCCTGGAGCATAAAGGAGAACGCGAGAGTATTGGCTCCCTCCCGCCACTGATACGCCAGTTCGGCGACCAGATGTCGGATGAGATGGATGCCCAGGCCCCCCACCTGCCGTTCCGAAACCTCTTCGCTCAGGTTGGGGTCCGGGCGTTCGAGCGGGTTGAAGGGAACGCCCCAGTCCTTCACCCGCACACTGAGCTTGCGGCGCGGTTCCAGGGCAACACCCACTTCCACCTCGCCGGGTGTTTCCGGATAGGCATAATGGATCACATTCGTCAGGACTTCCTCCAGGACCAGTTCCACTTTGAAGACCATTTCTGCCGTCGGCTCCAGGGGATGCAATCGCTCCAGCACAAACAGGCGAAAACTCTCCAAAGATTCCATTGTAGCCGGTAAACGCAGGGTTTCCATGGCATCTCATTCCCGCAGTATCACCGTCATCACGGTGATATCGTCCGACTGTGGCGCTCCAGACGCGAAGGTTTTGACCGAATCGAATATTTCGACGACACTCTCTTGAGCCGAACGGCAGGGATGCGTCGCCACCGCCGTGAAAAGCGACTCCGCTGAATACATCTGGTCGGCAGCATTCATCGCTTCCGTCACCCCATCGGTATAGAGAACGACCGCATCTCCCGGCTGCAGGAGGATGAGGGCGGTCTGGAAACGAGCTTCCTCATCGATGCCGAGGGCCATGCCGGGAGGGATTTTGAGCCATTCTCCAGGTCGCCCCGACCGAAACAGGATCGGCGGGAGATGACCCGCATTGGTGTAGCACAATTCACCCGAGTTGAGATCGAGAATACCGCAGAACGCGGTGGTGAACATCACCGCTTCATTGTCCCGACACAGCTCGAGGTTGACCCGCCGGAAGACTTCGGCCAGGTCCGGCACATTGCTGATGGCAATCCCCTTGATGAGAGTCTTGGTCACGGCCATGAACAGTGCCGCCGGGATGCCCTTACCCGACACATCGCCGATAGTGAACAAAAGGCGATGCTCTTCAAGCAGAAAGAAGTCGTAGAAATCGCCGCCGATCTCTCTGGCCGGCTCCAAGGCGGCAAAGACTTCGAAGGACTCCTCTCGGGGGAAGGCCGGAAAGCGCCTGGGCAGGAAGCTCATTTGGATGGCATGGGCAATTTTAAGTTCGCTCTCGATGCGTTCCCTGGCAGCGGTGGTCTCCGCAAGGTTGGCGATGTAGGCCTTGAGGGCCACCTTCATGTCCCCGAAAGCGTGGGTCAGCGCCGCAATTTCATCGGTAGCGGAGGATTGGGGCAATTCGATGTCGAGGTTGCCCTGGGCGATCGCTCCGGCGGTGTTCGCCAGTTCACGCACCGGCCGGGTGATGCTGCGGGCAATGAAGGTGATCACCAGCACCAGCAGGAAAAAGCCCATCAGGCTGATCAGGGCAACATTGGCGGCCAGTCGGTGCAGATCCGCAAACAGTTCCTCTTCCGGAAAGATGACCGCCAACGACCAGCCGGTGGATGGCACCGGAGCGTAGTACAGCCAGCAGTCTTTTCCAGAGAGAAAGCCTGTGACCGGGACAAAACCTTCGCCACCCCGAACCATGTAACTGGCCGCCTGGATCGTCCTGCGATCACCGCCAGCTTCCGCCAGGCGGGTGATGGTCTCCTGCATGACCAATGCTTCGTTGGGATGAGTCACGAGAAGGCCCTTCCGGGAAATCAGAAAGGCATAGCCCGTTTCGTAAATCTTGATGGAGGAAACGATCTTTTTGAGTCTACTCAAGGAAATGTCGGCCGTTACAACCCCTCGGAAGGTCTTCCCGCCGTCCCCAATCCCATGGAAGGGGACGGAAAAGGTGGTCATGAGGATGTTGCCGCCGCCCTTATCGAAGTAAGGCTCGCTCCACACCGGCGCACCACGCTCCTGAGGCGCTCGATACCATTCCATGGTGAAGTAATCGTACTGCTCACCCCCCAGAAAGATCACCTGGTGCCGGCCGTCCGGCTCGCGGTAGCAATAGGGGGCGAAATAGCGGGCCGATGGATCAAAGGTGTGGGGTTGGAAGGCAATGGCCGAACCATAGATTTCCGGATTGTTGGATACCGTGCTGGTCAACAGCTCGATCAGTTCTTCCCGTGGAAAAGAGTACTGTTCCAGGAGGTAGCCATGCTGAAGGCTGATCTTTTCGAGCCCGCGCAGGGCCAGTTCGATCTCATTGACGGTCGCCTGCGCCAAGTTCCTCGCGCTCTCCTCCACGGCCTCGAACACCACCTTTTCCGAGGCAAGGTGCCCATAGTAGAAAGCCGCGCCAAAGATGATCGTCGTACTGGCCAGAATGAACGCAATGAGCTTGAAGGCCAGCCCTCGGCCTTTCGCAACCTGCACAGCAAGCCCTCCCCGAGTGGTTTACCGGAAATCCCGGAAGGCGGCTCAAACCAGGCTGACGCCGATCCTTCGGCGGCATTGGTCGCAATCCGCCACGTGCTCCCGCAACAACCGCTCTTCCCACGCGAGGATACTCAGAAAGATTGCCTGAATCATTCGCTGACTGATTTCCGGAAAGCGTTCCAGCACCTTCTGAAATTTCTCCCGAGACAGGACCAGACAGACGACCCTGGTTTGCGCTTTGAGGCTGAGCAGGCGTTTCAGGTCGCAGAAGAGCGACATGCCACCGAGAAAGTCCCGTTCCCCAAATTCGGTATACTCCACCTCGCCATTGCCATCCGTGATCAAGACCGCCCTTCCCTCGATCAGGTAATAGGCATTGGGGTCCACTTCGTACTCATGGAAGATGGTCTCTCCCGGCTGATAAGTCTCTCTCTTGCACAGGTAAGCCAGAAGCTTGAGCGGTTCAAGCGGGAGACCGGCGAAGAGCGGCAATTGTACCAGGGCCTCGAGGTTGGCCTGATACTCACTGGGCGGCTGCTTTGGCTCCATGGACGAGTTCATAGAGCACTCCCTTCTTGGCTATAAGTTCTTGATAAGAGCCCATTTCCAGAATCTTACCGGCCTTCATCACGGCGACCTTGTCGTAGCCCTTGATAGTGTCCAGGCGATGCACTACTGAAATGAGGGTGCTCCGGCCCTTCCATTTGGTTTCGAGCAGCGTCTGGATGCGCTTCTGAGAAGCATTGTCCAGGGCGGAGGTGGCTTCATCCATGATCAAGATGGGTGGCCCTTTGAGGAACACTCTGGCAATGGCCAGCTTCTGACGTTGGCCGCCCGACAGCCGGTCGCCCTTGGTCCCCACCCGGAAGTCCATTCCGATTTCCACAATGCGCTCGAGCAGGTCCTCTTCGATGAGGAGATGAATGATGCTCTGGCTGATACGCTCCTGCGCGCTGGGGTGATCGCTGGTCGTCTTGCCGAAGAGAATATTGTCCAAGATGGTTTGAGAATGGATGTATTCCGTCATGCGATAAAACGACAGCGCGCCGGGGTGGTCCTTCTGAATCTTGTCCATAAACAGAAATCGGCCATCGAGGATCAAGTTGCGAAGGATCTCAGGAAGGGTGGTCAATTTATGGACTCCCGGCACGAAGCGGAGCGCCAGGCGCAGCAGCAAACGCCGGTCGTCTTCGGCAAGTTCGTGCAGCCGCGTTTGCTTGATGCGACTGATGAGCGCCTTGTAGACATCCAGCTCGCCGGGAGTGATGGGACTCTCCTGGAAGAAGACCTCATCAGGCGGCAGGTCGCCAACAATGTCCAGGAACTGAGTCGCCAGTTCGCGTCCGAGATTGACCAGGGGGTGCTCCAATTGCGCTTCTTCCAGAAACCGCAGGAAATAGGAGCTCTCCGCGAGTCGGTCCGGAGCAAACTCGTCGCGGTTGGGGCTGCCGAAAGTGAGGTTGGCCGCCACTGACGAAAAGTCAAGATAGCGCTGTTCATCGAAAAACTCGACGTATGCCGACAGTTCTCGCCCGAACCGGGCCTGAAAATTCTCACGCATGCGGATGATTTTAGCCACCAACTCGTCTTCTCGGTTCACCGGCAGGATGGTATTCAGGCCGAACCGCAAGACATCCACAAAAAGCCCCACCTGCTGGATCACCTCGATCATCTCGTCCAGCGTCGGCAGCCGCTCGTGCTTCCCGGCATCTTCATCCCTCAGCAGGGCCTCACAGGAATAGCGAAGGTTTTCCCTGATGGTGCCATCAAAAATGTAGGGCGACTGCGCCACGATGCCCATACTGTGCGCCAGGTCCATCTTGGTCAGGTCGGCCACTTCCCGGCCGTCGATCTGCACGCTGCCGCCGGTGTAGCGGTAGAGCTGAGAGATGCACTGGGCGAGAGTGCTCTTGCCGCTGCCGGAAAACCCCACCAGGGCGAGCTGCTCGCCGGGATTCAAGTCGAGGTTCACCTGCTTCAGCAGTTGAATCCCGCCCGCGACACTGAATGCCAGATCCTGAGCGTGAATATCCCCCTGAAGGGTGTAGGGTTCCCGGTCGAGCGGCTCGATGGCGTGCTCCGGCTCGACGTCGAAATACTCCATCAGGCGCTGGTACCCCGTCGTGGCATCCTGGTAGGTCTGGTAAAAGTCCATCAGTTCCTTCCAGGGATCGTAGAGCTTTTCGTAGGCGGAAAGAAAGGCCACCAGTGCGCCCAGGTCGAACCGCCCGTGAATGGCAAGGTAACCGCCGACGATGAAGAGAATGAATGGCCCTAGGTTCTGGAACAGATTATTCAGGACCTTGATCCCCTGTTTGTAGAGGTTCCAGACGATCCGGACTTCAAAGAGGCGGTCGACAAACTGCCCGTACTTCCGATTTTCGATGCGGTAGCTGGCATTCCCCTGGACTTCATGGATGCCCGAGATGGTCTCACCGATCTTGCTGCTCAAGTCCCGGGTAACGTCCACCCGCATCTTGTTGGCACGGTTCGACCGTGCCTGAAGCTTTGGTACCACAAAGATGACGATGGGATAGATGCCGATGCTGATTGCCGCCAGCAGCGGGTTCAGGTAGAACATGTACCCCGCAAAGGCAAGCAGCGTGAGGATGTTGTTGACGGGCACCGCCACCGCCTGCCCCACCAGCTCCCCGGCGGCAACCACCTCGGTAACCAGCGAAGAAACCACCATTCCCGAGGAGGTTCTGCGGAAGAAACTGAGCGGCAGAGTGAGGATATGGGCATAGAGTTCCTTGCGCAAGCGGGCCAGGGTCTGCTGCCCGAGATGGGTTTGGATCCAGTTGATGATGAACTTCAGACCGCTGGCGATGAGCACCGCTGCCAGGTAGAAGGCGCAGTACCACACCAGCAGATCAAGCTTCTTCAGGCCAATCGCCTCGTTGACAATCTTTTTCTGCATCTCGAGGGGAAAGACCCGGACCACCACATTGAATGCGATCACCACCAGAAGGAGCCCCTGCAGCTTCATGCTGCTGGTTCTGACCCAGTAGATCAGGGGACGCTTGGTAATCATTTGTCACCTCATGAAGTTCCAGGTTTCGAAAGCATGTCCGTGATCACCGGTCCATGTCCGGACACCGGCCAACAGCGCCTGGTGCCCACGCCCTCAATAGCGGTCTCGCCCTTAACGCCAGCCTCGAAACCATTCAGTGGTCCGGTGCCGGATTTTGCCCTCAGATCGGCTTCGAGGCGGCAGGCAGCCCCGTAATTCGCCCCATGACCGGCGTATTTGCCAGTTTTTATATGGTTATTGACGAACAAACAAGCATTTTATATGCTGCTTGCAGCCATGGTTTGGGGTGTCGTGCGGTCTTTGGCGTCAAAGTACAGTCTACAGCTTAAGGAGAACAAACGGATGGAGGTCACTCAAAAGCAACAGAACGGCATCACTATTCTCGGCCTCAAAGGGCGTCTCGACTCCAATACCTCTGATGATTTCGAGAAGACCCTGCTGGGTCTGATCCAGACCGGCGAAACCCGTCTGGTGCTGGATTTCGAGGAATTGGACTACATCTCGAGTGCCGGCCTCCGGGTACTCCTGAAAACCGCCAAGGAGCTCAAACGCGTCAACGGTCAGCTTTCGTTCTGTTCACTCAAGGAGTATATCCGCGAAATATTTGAACTTTCAGGGTTTGTCTCGTTCTTTCCCATCCACCCAAACCTGGAGGAGTCCCTGAAGGCACTTTAGGGGCCATAAGCGGCACTGCCGGTTGATGCCGGAGTTGCAGCCGCGGAGGGCCGTGGGTCCGATCGTGAGAAATCATAAGCATTAGAGGGGGTACGGACATGGCGAATTTCAAGTGCAGTAAATGCGGCTTTGAAAAAGAGGCTAAATGCAAGCCGCAGAAGTGCCCCAATTGCGGAGAAAAGAAGTGTTTTGAGAAGAAATAGGGTCCTGGGCCGGCCGGACCGACCCGGATACCCTCCAGGGAAGCACCCCTCACCCGGCACAGCCCCCCAACCGCCGTACTGCGGTCCTCAACGGCCGACCGTCAACAGCAGGGGGTCAGCGTCGCTCTTTTTCTCGATACCTGTCAGCAAAGCGTTTTTCTCCATCGGTCGTACCAATGAGAATCAAATCGGCATCCTGAGGGATCGGCCGCATTGGATCGGGATTGATTTCCAATTTTTCCCCGGTCCGGATGGCAATCACGCTGCACCGGGTTTCCTCCCGGATGCCGCTCTGAACCAGGTTTTTGCCCACCAGCGAGGCATGGGCGCGGACCTGGAAGATATTCAACCCTTCGGTGAGCATGAGCACCTTGCCGGGTTGGAGCAGGTTGAAGATGGTATGGGCGGCCAGCGACGCGTGAGACATCACCAGGTCCGCGCCGGCGGCATGCAGAATGCTGAAGTTGCGGTCCAGCGTCGCGCGGCTGATGATTTGCACATCAGGCCTGAGCCGGCGGCAGTAAATAGTCAGGTAGATGTTCACATCGTCGGAGTGGGTGGTGATAAAGATCGATGGAGTATGCTGGATGCCCGCTTTGAGCAGCGTCTCGAGGTCGGCCGCGCTGCCGAGAACGGTGTTCGCATGTCGTTCGGTAATCTTGGGATTCTTTTCCACGATGCGGAAGCTGAGCCCCGTTTGGGCGAGCGTCTGGGCGGCAGCCTGGCCAACCCTGCCGCCCCCTAAAATGAGCACCGGGGCGTCCGGCAGCGACAGCCTGCCAACGAAATCCTCGTAGCGTACCAGTTGTTCTTCTGATCCTGCCAGTACCAGAACGGTATTGACCTCGATGATGTCTTCCGGCTTGGGGAGTTTGAAGGCGCCCCGTTCCCACCAGCCCACCACGTTCATCCCGGTGGCTTCCCGCAACCCGCAGTTGCGAAGGCTTTGGCCCACCAACGGGGAGCGGATGGCGGGAGCCTCCACAATCAACAACCCATTGAACCGGCCAATAACGTTGGCGCTTGCACTGCTGCCCAACGTTCGGCGTGCCAGAAACTCACCGAGAATCTTCATGAACTGGAACACCTTGGAGGCCCCTGCCAGTTCGATAACGTCCACCGAATCATCCATCTCAGCGTTGGCCACCACCGGCACGGTCTTCGATATTTCGCGCACCGTGTAGGCAATGTTCGTGTTTTTCATATCGTCTTCGAGGGTCACGATCATGGCCGCACGATCAGCCCGCAACTTGCGATAGGTTTCCGGGTCGTCGGGTTCTCCCACCACGACCCGGTAGCCTCGATCATAAAGGTCCAGGGCCTGGTTCACGTCGGGTACCAGAATCACGTATTGGTAGCCGTATTGTCTAAGCCTGACGATCAGGCTCATGGCAATGGGATCGAACCCGATGATGATCACATGACCCGCCTCCGCCTCCGGGAGCTCACGGGGAGCGCGGGACTTGGATTGAGCCTCCAGCCAGGGTGCGTAAAAGAACTGAATAAAGGTAAAAGGCAGCATGATCAGGAGAAAAATGATGCCGGAGAGCAACACCACAATGGAGAATATGCGCCCCAGGTCGCTGGTGAAGGTAATGTCGCCAAAGCCCAGGGTGGACATCACCGTGAGCGTCCAATACAGCCCGGTGACCCAGGAAAAGTCGCGGCCCTCCAGCTGCATGATGAGGTGGAATAAGACACTATAGAGAATAATGAAGAGAAGAAGGATCACGATGAAGCTGATCAGGGAGCGAATGTTTCTCTTAGCGCGAGAGTCCCGCAGGAGGTACATGATCTGCGCTGGAATAAACTTCATAACCACCCCCCACCACCATTCCTCTTCTGAGGATAACCCCCGCTTCACGGGGACCGTCCAAAACCAGGTCAGCCTCAGGGTGACCTGCCGCTTCCAAAATAACATCAGCGTCGAGTGGTTCAAAATGATATAATTATTATGTTTGCAGTCAGCGGAGCACGAGAGAAAAGGACAATTCACGTGGAGACCACTTCCCGGCAGGCAAACCGGATGTCAGATCCCCGCAAGACACAACCGGTCCTGGTAATCGGCGCAACCGGGTACATTGGGGGGCGGCTGGTGCCAAAGCTCCTCGAAATGGGATACACGGTGCGGGTGATCGGCCGGTCCTTGTCCAAGCTGGAATCACGGCCATGGGCCAGTCATCCCCGGCTCGAAGCGGTACGGGGGGATGTGCTGGAGGTCAAGTCCCTGAAGCGAGCAGTCCGGGGCTGCTGGGCGGCCTATTACCTGGTCCACTCCATGAATGCCACCAGGCCCGATTTTGAGGAATTGGATCGGCGGGCGGCGTTCAACATGGTCGCCGCCTCGGCCGGTTCGATGCTCAAACGGCTCATTTACCTCGGCGGACTGGGGGACGAGAACGACCCCAAGCTCAGCAAACACCTTCGCTCGCGCCTCGAGGTCGCCCGTATTCTGCGCACCGGCCCCGTCCCGGTCACAACGCTGCGCGCCGCAATGATTCTCGGGTCCGGCAGCGCCTCCTTCGAGATCCTCCGCTACCTTGTGGACCGCGTCCCGCTCATGTTCACCCCTCCCTGGGTTCATACTCCCGTACAGCCCATCTGCATCCGGAACGTGCTCAACTACCTGGTCGGCTGCCTCGAACACGAGGAAACGGTAGGTCAGATCTTCGACATCGGGGGCCCTGAAGTACTCACCTACGAACGTCTGATCAAGCTGTACGCCGAAGCCGCCGGCCTTTCCGAGCGGATCGTCATCCCGATTTCCTTCATATCCCCGCGCCTGAGCGCCCTGATGATCGGGCTCATAACTCCTGTTCCTGCGCCGCTGGCGCTGGCTCTCACCGAAGGCCTCGTGAACCGGGTGATCTGCCGGGACGAACGCATCCGCCACATCATCCCGCAGGACCTTATGACCTGCCGTCAGGCAATCGAACGCGCCATCGAGAAGATCGAGCGGCATCGAGTGGAAGCCTGTTGGACCGATGCCGGCGAATTGCTCCCGCCCGAATGGACCTACTGCGGAGATGATTCCTATGCGGGCGGGACGGTTTTGGCTTGCGCCTACCGGGTGCGGCTCAAGGCATTACCCTCAGAAATCTGGGAACACATCGTCACCATCGGCGGGCGGACCGGCTGGTATTACGGCGGCCCCCTCTGGCGAATCCGCGGCTGGCTGGACAAGCTGTTCGGGGGAACCAGCCTCCTGCGCGGCAGACGAGATCCCATGAAGCTCTATGTCGGCGATGCCCTGGATTTCTGGCGAGTGCTCGAAGTCTCTGCTCCCTTCCGGCTCTTGCTGCTCTCGGAGATGAAGCTGCCGGGCGAGGCAATCCTCGAATTCAAGATCTGCCCCGTGGGCCATAAGGAATGTGAGCTCCAGCAGGTTGCGCGGTTTCTCCCCAGGGGCGTTCTTGGACTCCTTTACTGGTACAGTCTCTATGGGGCACATCGAGTCCTTTTCAAGGGAATGCTCCGCACTATTGCCCGCGAGGTTGGAAAGCCGGTGGTCAAGAAGCCTGAAAGATTCGAGCCAGAGCTTCATCTCGTCTGCCGTCTGGACTAGCAGGGGCCATGGCGTTGCTTGAAATCACCTCATGCCCCTGCCGGCTCCTGCCTCCCGGAGAGAGTGGATGCTGCTGCTCCTCGTCCAGGTCCAAAAAGGAGGAAGCTATGGAAAGCTCCATAACCGAACAGGCCCTTAAGCGAGCGAGGCGCCTGGTGGAGGAGGCAGTAGCCTTCTATCGGAGGATGCCCAAAACCATCGCCCTGGCAGAATTTTCCACCCCGCAAGGCCGTTTTGTCAGGGGCGATCAGTATGTTTATGTATTGGATTCCACCGGGGTAATGATTGCGCATCCGTTGAACGAGAGTGTGGTCGGCGAGGATTTCTACTACGCCACGGATTTCGACGGCAAGAGCTTCATCAAAGATATCGTCGATACCGCCAATGCCAGAGGTTACGGCTGGGTGCATTATAAGCGGCTCGATTACCTGACCAAAACCGAACGGCCCAAAATCGTGTACTTCGAGAAGACCCACGGGGTCATCATCTGCAGTGCCGTCTACCAGAGCGATCTGCCCGATGGTACTCTGGAACCTCCAACCGCTGAAGTTGCGTCTCTTACCTCACCCCCCCAGGCGGTTGCGGCAGTCGCGGCGGACCACGTCCGCCGCCGGGAAGAGCCCCCGGTCGAGCTGGTGCTGGACGACGCCAAACGTTTTGTCGAGGAGGCGATAGCGTTTTACCGGGCCAATCCCACGGCCATCGCTCTGGCAGAGTTCTCCAATCCGCAAGGACGTTTCGTGAAGAACAAACAGTATATCTTTGTATTGGATTTCACCGGGCTAATGCTTGCCCATGGAGCCAATCAAAAATATGTGGGCAAGAATTTCTATCACATCATGGATTCTAACGGTAAGACCTTCATCAAGGAAATTGTCGACATCGCCAACCTTGACGGTTACGGCTATGTGGAATACCGGTGGGTTGACCCCGTAACTAAAACCGACCAGGCCAAGATCGTCTATTTTGAACAGGCGGACGGGATCATCATTTGCAGCGGCATTTACCCGGCCTCAAGAACTCCCCAGGACCTTTGAGCCAGCACCGGCAGAACCAGCCTGGGTGGTCTTGCAGACCTTCGGTTTCCATCCGCCAGCGGGCCGGTTTGATCATTGCCTGACGGGTGCCCGCGAGACCGACTGTCAACACCCTGCCTCCAGAGGCCACGAAGCCTTCACCGTGGTGCCTTTTCCGGGGTTGGAGGTGAGTTCGAACAGTCCACCGGAAGTCTCGGCACGCTCTTTCATCCCTCGAATACCCATTCCCCGGCCAGGGTCACCATTGCGAGCCATGACGTCATGGTCGAACCCGGACCCATCGTCTTGGATGGCAAGCTCCAGCCTGGTTCGGGTCCTGGTGAGAGTGAGTACCGCGAGTTTGGCACGACTGTGTTTAAAGACGTTGTTGAGGGCTTCCTGGATGATCCTGAAAATAACGATTTTCAGCGCCTCAGCCACGTCCTCCTCGGTGACTTCGAGGTGTGTTTCGATCCGGGTTTCCGGGCAAGTCGTCTGAAACTCCCGGCAGCACCACCCAATCGTCGCGATAATGCCCAGGTCGTCCAGCATGGAGGGCCGCAACCCCATGTAGATTCTTCTTGCTTCTTCCATCACCTGCTGAATCTTCGGAACCAGCTCCGCCAGTGTGTCGAGCGCCGAGACCTGTGCTCCTCGGAGCAGCGCAAGCCGGACGTTCTCCACGTTGAATTTGAGGGCTGCAAGGGATTGCCCGATACTGTCATGCAGTTCCTGGGCAATGCGCTTGCGCTCCTCTTCCTGGGCCGTAAGCAACTGGGAAGAGAGTGCCCGCAGTTGTTTTTCCGAATTCAAGAGCGCGTCCTGCGCTCGGCTGCGCTCGGTGACATCGCGAATGGCCTGGATCGCTCCCAGCAATTCTCCCCGGCGGTCAAAAAGGAGTGAGGCGGTGACCCAGAGGCAGGCTTCCCGGCCATCGCCGGTCATGCTGACCCTCTCCTCACCAAAAACCGTGTTGCCCTTGACGGTCACCGCCTCGTACCGCGCCGCCACTTCCCGGCCACCCCCCATCAGCAGATCGATGAGCATTGGCTGAGGGCTGCCATAAAAAGGAATGCTGTAAGCGTGATCGCCTTTGCCGATGATTTGTTCCTTCTTGACGCCGGTCATCTCCTCAATGGCACGATTCCACGCGATGATCCTCTTTTGGCAGTCAACCACCAGGGTGGCATCAGGAAGAAACTCGATAATCGCGGCCAACTGCTCATCCGTTGCCTGCAGGGCCTCCCGGACCAGCCTGCGTTCAACGACTTCCCGCTGCAACGCTTCATTGGTTCTTTGCAGTTCGCTCGTTCGTTCCTCGACCAGCCGTTCCAGGTTTTCGCGGTGATTCCTGAGTTCCTCTTCGGTCTGCCGCCGCCTGGTAACATCTCGGTTGCTGCCCCGGATTCCGAGCAACTCCCCGTCATTGCCCTGTACGGGAAAGCACAATTGTTCGATCCAGCGTTCGCTCCCATCCGCATGTTGGAGCCGGAATTCAATGGCTGTCGGTCTCAGGCGCTTTTCTTCACTCGCATGAAAAGAGACGAACCGCTTGCGATCCGAAGGGTGGACGATGCGGGAGAGCAGGTCCTGATCCCGTTGAAAGTCGCCGGTCTGATAGCCGGTAAGGCGTTCGCACGACGGAGAGTTGTAGATGATGCGGCCGTCAGGGCTGGTCCAGAATTCCCAGTCATGAGTATTGTCTGCCACCATGCGGTATTTGAATTCCGCCTCCTGTAACGCCTCTTCCCAGCGCTTCCGTTCGCTGATGTCCATGAACATCCCGAACCCACCCGCAAAGCGGTTCGCTTCATCGGTTAAGCCGGTGACCGAGACCATGGCCCAGAGAGGACTTCCATCCTTGCGCCGCAAGCGGCATTCAAAGCGATCCCCGAGGTTCTGCCGCATGAGTTCCATCCGCGCCTGGTAGTCGTCGTAGTCCTCCGGAAAGATAAAATCCCGTGGCGGTCGACCAAGCATCTCGATGGCCTCGTAGCCAAGCATCTCGGCCATGATCCGGTTGACGAAAGTTGTTCGCTGCCCCGCATCGATTTCCCAGATTCCTTCATTCGCCAATTCCACAATGGACCGATAACGGGCTTCACTGGCACGCAAAGCCTCAAAAACCTGCCGCCGCGGGGTAATGTCGTGAACCACTCCCTGCATAAAAAGAGAAGTGCCCCGCTCGTCGCGGACATTTTGGATGATTTCGAGAACCCACCTCATCTGCCCGTCCTTACGGACAATGCGGTATTCCCTGGCGATAAAGCCACTGTCGCGATCGATGGACCCCGAGGCACTGAACGCGGGGAAGTCATCCGGGTGGATCACCTGACTCCACTTCGGGTCTCCTCGGCGCAGATCTTCTTCGCGGTAGCCCGTCAGGTTTTCAGCGGAGCCATAGAGGAAGACGGGCGCGCGCTCCAGATCTCCTCGATAGACAAAGCCCTCGAAGCGCGGAGAATCACCGGTGCCCCACCTTTGGCTCGCTGTCGCTGCCATCTCAGACCAGGTTCGCACAGGCACCTGTTCCTTCAGTGGTTGGGAACCGTGCACAACCGACGGTCCCGAGAACGAGTTCCATAACGCTAATTGTCTTTATCTTCAAATGCCATCTATGCTTTAATAGCTGGGGCCGCTGCCGTCTATCAGCTACCGGGGCCGATTGGGCCGGCGGACTCGGTTGTAAGTTCAGAGCCGCGTGAAGGGGCATTCGGTCTCCCTTCCTCAAGCCCGCGAGCGTGGTGTTCCAGGCGCTATTCCTGGATGCCCCTCCCACAAGCATGAGGAAATGTGGCCGGATAGTAACAGTCACCCCATTCCATGAAGTTGCCATGAGGAATGCACCTTACCAGGAGTCACTCGTTATGACGTTGCGCTCGACCTGTTTGCTTATCCTTATTGGGCTGGTATTCTCTATTGTGCCTGTGCCCGAGATCATCGCCGGCCAGGTCAAAGAACAATCCGCCTCACCGCTCCAACCCACCACCATGCCGCCAGTGGTCTGGGTGTCGGATTTTGCCATCGATACGGCAGCCGTGCAGGAAGACTCCGGTCCCCTCGGAGTCGGCGGGCTGCTCAAAGGGAGTCGGGTTCAACGGCTGAATCCTCTTCACCACCAGGAAAGCCCGGAAGCCACCGCCCGGAATCTGGCCGAGCAACTTGCCGAAGCACTGACCCAGAACCTAAAAAACCAGCAACTGCCGGCAAGGCGGCTTTTGCATGGGGATCCCCAGCCGACCAGGGGATGGGTGATCAACGGCAGCTTTCTCGAGGTGGACGAGGGCAATCGCCTGCGCCGGGCGGTGATCGGCTTCGGTTCGGGCGCCACCGATATGGAAATCGAAGTCGATGTGACCGATCTGAGCAGCCATCCGAACACCCCGTTCCTCATCTTGAGTTCATCCGGCAGTAGCGGAAAGCGGCCGGGCGCAGCCGTTACGCTCAATCCTTATGTGGCGGCCGCGAAGTTTGTCCTGGCCAAAAACGCCACGGGAAAGGATGTGACCAACGCCGCCGCCGACATCGCCGCCGAAATTGTCCGATACCTGAAGGCGCACGGCCTCCTTCATTGATCACCCGGCTTCGGTTCCAACCGTATAGCCGGCCTCAAAAGCCTGCCGATTGATCTCAACAAGCCGGGAAGGAAGCGTCTTCTGCAGAGCCTCTTCCCAACTGCTCCGAGCGATGGGCAGGCGGCCCGTCCCGGCCAGAACGCCCACCAGGACAGTGTTGGAAGCCCTTTCCGAGCCGGCCTTGCGCGCCAGTTCGACGGCATCCAGCCAGAGCAGATTGGAAACTTTCTCCTTGATGGCCTGTTCCAGTTCCGCCACCTCCGGATAGGTGCTCTGGCCAACGGCCACCGTGAACGGGACTATCGGCGCGGTACTGGCAATGATGAGGCTCTCTGCATGGCATTTGGGGATGGCGCGCAAAGCCTCGAGGGGCTCGAAGGCCATCAGGATATCGGCCTCCCCGTCGGGGATGGTCGGACTGAAGACCTTCCCGATCACTACCGAGGATTCCACCACACCGCCTCGCTGGGCCATGCCATGGATCTCGCTCATGGTTACCGGCAGCCCTTCCGCAAGCGCCGCCTCCCCCACCATTCGGGTGGCGAGCAGGGTCCCCTGGCCGCCCACGCCGGTAAAAAAGATGCGCACGGCATCAAAAGCCTGGATTGTCTCACTCATCTAAGCTGGTCTCCCTCCTGCTGTGGTGAGGGGTGAGGCATGAGGAGTGAAGGGTGGCCCCGGACTACTCCTCCCGCTTCACGCCTCACTCCTCATCCTTCGCCATTCACTTTTTACCCCTGACACCTCACGCCTGACCCCTCACCCCTCAAGCTTTCTGGGCTTGATAGACTTGCACATCTGGGAGCAGACACTGCAGCCGCTGCAAAGCGCCGGATTGATCCGGATGCAGGATTCGCCCACCGTCGGCCGCTCCCACAGGAATGCCGGGCAGCCCAGTTCCTCCAGGCAGCGTTTGCACAGGTCACACGACTCGTCAACTTCGAAGACGATCTTCTGCTTCTTGCCGAGCATGCGGTTTTCAAAGAGCGGGCAGGGGCTCTTCGAGATCAAGACCGATACTCCGGGCTCCTTCATCTGTTCCCGCAGGTTCTCGAGCACTTCCTGGGTCTTCTTGATTTGAAGCGGGTTTACCGTGGTGATGCGGGTAACGCCGCAGCCCCGGATGAGGTCTTCAAGACGGACCCTGGGTTCGACCTTCCCCGCAGGGGTCAACTCGACGCCGGGATGCGGCTGATGACCGGTCATGGCGGTGGTGCCGTTGTCAAGCACCACCAGCAGGAACCGATGATCGTGGGAGACGGCGTTGACCAGCCCGGTGAGCCCCGCATGAAAGAACGTCGAATCGCCGATAAAGGCCACCACCGGCCGGTCCAGTACTTTGCTGAAGCCGCCGGCCGTGGCCACGCTCGAACCCATGCAGATGAGAAAGTCGGCCATCCGCAGCGGCGGCAGGATGCCCAGCGTGTAGCAGCCGATGTCCGTGGGATAGACAGCATCGTCGCCGAACACTTTCCTCACCGAGTAGTAGGTTGCCCGGTGAGGGCACCCGGGGCAGAGGTTGGGCGGGCGCTGTGGCAGTGGCGGTGCTGAAAAAATCGGCGGCGCTGCGTGGGGGACCTCGAAAAAGCTGCTCATGGCCGGCTTCACTCTGGCCGCATCCAACTCGAAGGCACGGGGGATAAGGTCCTTGCCTTTGCCTGCCACCACCACCGGCAGCCCCGATTCCTGGACAACCAGGCGGACGGCTTCTTCCAGGAACGGTTCCAGCTCTTCGACCACCAGGACCCGCGTGAGACCGCTCAGGAACTGCTTGATCAACCTTCGGGGCTGGGGAAAGGTAAAACCCAGTTTCAGCACCTTGACCCGCTCTTCCAACCCGAGGTCACGCAGGGCATCCTGCACGTAGAGATAAGAAACCCCGCTGGTGATTATCCCCCATTTGCCCTCGCCCACGGGGTAGTTGAGGGCGCTCGCGGTCGTCTCGCCCTCGAGTCGCTCCAGTCTTTCGAGCAGGGCGAGGCGCAGCTTACGGCCAACGGCGGGAATCACCACCAGGTTGAACGGGTCCTTGGTGAACGTTCCTTTGGGTGGTGACGCGTCGACGGGAAAGTCACCCAGGGTCACCGGCCCGCGGCAGTGATTGACCCGGGTGGTGGTGCGCAGGATGCAGGGAGTCTGGTATTTCTCGGAGAGGGCCAAAGCCTCGACGGTCATTGCCCTGGCTTCCTCCGGAGTCGCCGGCTCCAGCATCGGCACACCCGCCATTTTGGCATAGTAGCGGTTGTCCTGCTCATTCTGACTGGAATGGAGAAACGGATCGTCGGCCACCACGATGACCATCCCGGCTTTCACGCCCACATAGGCGAGGGTCATGAAGGCGTCCGCCGCTACATTCAAACCCACGTGCTTCATCGAACACAGACTCCGCACCCCGGAGAGCGCCGCGGCGCAGGCCGTTTCCATGGAGACCTTTTCGTTGACCGAGTACTCCACATAGATTCCGGCCTCGGGCGCGAGCTGGTAGAAGCGGTCGATGATTTCCGAGGAAGGTGTCCCCGGATAGGCCGCTACAAAGCGGACCCCTCCTTCGAGGGCGCCCCGCACAATCGCTTCATTGCCCAGCAGCAGCTGTTTTTGATCACTTCTGGGCTGCAACAATTCATCCATGTGAAACCTCCCGCCGATCCACAAAGCGTCTGACCACCCCGGCGGTCCGTTCCAGCGAACCCTTTTCAACCAGTTTGAGCCGCGGCGTGATCCCGATATAGTTGGTAACCTTCTGTTGCATCAATTCCACTAGAGCCTTCTGCTCCCGCATCTTATCGAAGAAGAATTGCTCGGTCACCTCCACCCAGATTTCAAGGTGATCCTGGTGGTGGCGGCGGGTGGCAACGAGCTGGTAGACCGGGCGTTCTCCCTTGATCTGCTCGAGAATATCGCCGATCCGTTCGGGCATGATATTGATCCCCTTGATCACTACCACATCATCGCAGCGGCCCCGGATGCGGCTGAGGCGCCTGAGGGTCCTTCCGCACGAGCACGGTTCCGTGATCAGGCGCGATACATCCCCGGTCCGATAGCGGATCATGGGAAAGGCTTCCTTGGTGAGGGTGGTGATGACGAGCTCGCCCTCCGCTCCCGGTTCGAGCACGCTGCCCGTCTCCGGATCGATGATCTCGGCATAGAAATGGTCTTCCTGAAGGTGCATGCCGTTCTGTTCGAGGCATTCGCCGGCAACCCCCGGGCCGATCACTTCACTGACCCCGTAATTATCGGTCACCTTGACATAGAGGCGGTCTTCGAGTTCCCGCCGCATCTCCTCGGTCCAGGGTTCGCCCGCACAGATGCAGTATTTGAGGGAGAGTCGCTTCGGGTCGAGCTTCATGCGCTCGATCTGATCGGCTATAACAAGCGCATAGGAAGGGGTCGAGACCAGGACCGTGGTCCGAAAATCCTGCATGATTTTGATTTGCCGTTCCGTGCGCCCTACCGAAGTGGGCAGCACCGAAGCACCGATGCGTTCCGCCCCATAATGAATGCCCAGGCCCCCGGTGAGCAATCCGTAGCCGAAGGTTACCTGAATCACGTCATCCTGGGTCACCCCGCCGGCACTGAGAATGCGCGCCACCAGGTTGCTCCAGGTGCGCAGATCCTGCCGCGTATAGCCCACCACCCGGGGATTGGTGCTGGTCCCCGACGAGGTGTGGACTCTCACCACCTCCCGCAGAGGGACCGCGAACATCTCGTAAGGGTAGCTGGCACTCACCTCGAGACTGGTGGTGAAGGGCAGCCGCTCCAGGTCCTTCAGTTCCGTCACGTCGTCCTCGGGGTGGAAATCCAGATCCTTGAAGCGACGCCGATAAAAGGAGACGTTCCGATAGACCCGGTTCAAGGTCGCCTGAAGCCGTTCCAGCTGGAACTGCTCCAGTTCATCCCGCGAAAGACACTCCGCCTCGGGCTCCCAAATCGGCATGAATGTTTCCTTTCGTTGAAAGAAGTGCTGAGTGCTGAGCATGGCCCGCCGACAATAGCCCGCTATCTTCTTCGTGACGCGCACCAAAAAGCCAGGGAATTTCTACGGGTCCTTCCTGTGCCTTCGTGGATAGCATTTCGCTGGTTCCCAGGCTCCAGCTTAGGGACCGGTCGGCCGACGCTCACGCATCCCAGATCGGCTTGGCACCCTTGCCCAGGTAGGCTCGCTGGACTTCCCGGTGCTCCAGGAGCATGGTTCCCTCTCCCTGCAACACCACCTTGCCGGTTTCCAAAACATAGCCACGATCGGCAATCTGCAGGGCTGCCCGGGCATTCTGCTCGATGAGCAGAATGGTCTTGCCCTCCTGCTTGAGTTCCTGAATGATCTGAAAGATCTCCTTCACCACCAGCGGCGCCAGTCCCATGGAAGGTTCATCAAGCACCAGCAACCGGGGGCGGGCCATGAGCGCGCGGCTGATGGCAAGCATCTGCTGCTCGCCGCCGCTGAGCGTCCCGGCCAGCTGATACCGCCGCTCGTCCAGAATCGGGAAACGGTCGAAGAGACGGGCCATATCCTCACGGATCTGCTCTCCGTGGTGACGATGAATGAAAGCTCCCATCTCGAGATTCGCCTCCACCGACAGGGTGGAAAACACCTGCCGCCCTTCCGGGACCAGGGCGATGCCCAACCGCACAATGGCTTCCGCCGAAAGCCCGTCCACTGCCCTGCCCTGGAATTCGATCTTGCCTTTTTGAGGTTTGATGAGGCCGCAGATGGTGTTGACGAGGGTACTCTTCCCCGCCCCGTTGGCGCCGATCAGCGCCACCATCTCGCCCTCCCGCACATGCAGGGAAACTCCCTTCAGGGCATGAATACTGCCATAGTAGGTGTGCACGGCCTTGACCGTTAACATCTCTCACCCATCACCCATCACCCGCAACCCGCAACCCGCAACCCGCAACCCGCAACCCGCAACCCGCAACCCGCAACTCCTCACGCCTCACCCAAATAGGCCTCGATCACTTCCGGCCGGTCCTTGATCTCGCCCGGCGTGCCGGCCGCCAGGAATTCTCCATAATGCAGCACCAGCACCAGGTCGGAAATATCCATGACCAGGTTCATGTCATGTTCGACCAGCATCACCGTAGTGCCGCGCTGGCAGATGCGCTGGATCAACTCGCCGAGCTCTTCCGTCTCGCGCATATTGAGTCCCCCGGCGGGTTCGTCGAGAAGAATGAGGCGGGGGTTGGTGGCGAGGGCTCTGGCAATTTCCAGCATCTTCTGCTTGCCCAGCGGCAGCGTCCCGGCCTGCTGGTGAGCGACATCAGTCAGGCCCACGAATTCGAGGTGAGACAGAGCGCTCTGCCTGATCGCCCGCTCCTCCGTACGCATGCCGGGAAAGCGCAGACCGGCAGCCCAGAAACCGCTGTGAGTCCGACAGTGTTGCCCAACCATAATGTTCTCGAGGACACTCATGGATCGGAACACGGCCACATGTTGAAAGGTCCTTGAAACGCCGGCTTCGGCAATCTGGTGGGGGAGCTTGCCGCTGATTTGCCGGCCTTCGAAGAGGACGCGGCCCGAGGTGGGCTGGTGAATGCCGGTGATGCAATGGAACAGCGTCGTCTTGCCGGCTCCGTTGGGACCGATCACCGCCTGCACGATGCCGGGGGGAACGCCATAGCTCAGCTCTTTGAGGGCGGTAATGCCGCCGAACCGCATGCAAACCTGATGAAGGTCGAGGATCGGGGGTGCCGGATCGCTTTTCGTTTCGGTCATGAACTTCCATCAGTCAGAGGTGCTGGGACTTTGCGGGAACCGCCCCTCAGCGACATGAGGGAAACGAGCCCCCTGGGCAAGAACAGTGCTACCAGGAGCAGAATAGCACCGTATGCCAAAATTTCAAAGTCCGCAAAGACGTGGAGCCATTCATTGCCGACAAACGTCATGAGAATGGTGCCCAGCAGTGCCCCCCACAAGCTTTGCATGCCCCCGACCATGACCATCAGCACGAACCGTATGGACCACATGAGGTTGAAAGAAGCGGGATTGAGAAAGGTGACATAGTGCGTGTAGAGGCTGCCGGCCAGGGCGGCAAGGGCGGCGCCCAACACGAACACTTGAATCTTGAAGCGGGCCGTAGGAACCCCCATGGCCTCAGCGGCCATCTCTTCTTCGTGAATCGCCCTGAGCGCCCGCCCCACCCTCGAATGCAGGACGTGGAAACAAAAGATGAGCGCCAGAAAAACCATCGCCCAGACCAGGGAGTAATAGGCTATGTCACTGGTGATCTTGACGCCGGCCAGGGAGAGGCCGGGGATGTCGCCCATGCCGGACGGCCCTCCGGTCCATTCTACCTCTTCATTGAGAACGATGGTCACGATGACGCCAAAGCCCAGGGTAGCCATGGCCAGATAATGCCCTTTCAGGCGCAGGGCGGGAATGCCGATGAGCCAGGCGACCAGGGATGAGGCCAGAATGCCGACCGGCATGGCCGCCCAGGGGTTGATGCCGAAATGGGAGGTGAGAATGCCTGAAGTGTAGGCGCCGATCCCGAAAAAGGCCGCCTGGGCCATGGAAATCTGCCCCCCATACCCCATCAACATGCTCAGACCGATGCTCACCAGGCTGAAGATGCCAGCAAAGACCATCACATCGAGATAATGGGAAATCGCCTTCACGGGCTTCACCAGCCACGGGAACGCCGCGATCACCAGCATCGTTCCAAGGAAGATCCCCCAATCCTTCCTGCTCATCTCACCAACCCCTCACTCCACCCAGCCTCGATCGTCCCCTCACCCGCAACCCGCATCCCGCAACCCGCATCCCGCAACCCGCATCCCGCAACTCGCAACTCCCCCCTCAAAACTTCTTCAATCCGGCCGCCTCTTTGCTGCCGAACAACCCTTCCGGTTTGAAAAAGAGGGCCAAAAGGAGCAGGACGAGGGCCACGGCATCCTTGTAGCCCGAAGAGAGATAACCTGCGCAGAAAGACTCGGCCAATCCGAGGAGGGCTCCCGCCGCCAGCGCCCCATGGAACTGGCCGAGCCCCCCCAATGCTGCCGCCCCGAAACCTTTCAGACCCAGCATCGCCCCCCGGTCGTATTCCATCAGCGAGAGGGGGGTGATGATCACCCCTGCTGCGGCCCCGACAGCACCGCTCAAGACAAAGGAGAGGAGCACCATCTGGCGCACCGGGATGCCGACCATGCGGGCGGCGTTGGGGTTGTCGGCGCAAGCCAGCATAGCCTTGCCGTACACGGACCGCTGAAAGAAAGCCGTGAGGCAAATGACCACCACCATGCTGATCCCCACTATCCAGAACGCCTGCCGCTGAATTGCGGCCCCCCCGATCATAATCGGGTTGCCGGAAGTGAAAGGCGGCAGACTGTAGGGGTCCTTCCCCCACCAGAACATGGCGGTGCCCTTGAGCATGATCGAAATGGCGATAGTGATGATGATCAGCGAAAGTACGCTCACATCGCGGGCTCGCCGAATGACGAAGCGTTCCATGACAAACCCCGTGACGCCGACCGCCAGAATCGAGGCGAAAAACGCCACGGGGATGGGTATCTGGAGAGTCCCGACGAAAAATACGGCACACAGGCCACCGAGCATCACGAATTCGCCCTGGGCAAAATTGATGATCTCCGTGACGTTGTAAATCACGTTATAACCAATCGCCACCAGGGCATAGATGACGCCGACGGTCAGCCCGCTGACGGTATACTGAAGCACATCACCCATGAACGTGGATCACCAGTCGTTGTGAATCGTTGTCACCGCTCTTGAAAGAAGAATCACCCCACCGCTTATACACCACCGGGCGGGCGATGCTCAATACCGCTGGGGTGCAAGGCCAGCGGCGACAGATGAGAAAGCTAGGGGGCAAGCGCCCAGTCACCATTCTTCACCACCACCATTTCCAGGTCGTCCTTGGCGAGACCGCAATGATCCTGCGGGGTGAAGTTGAAGATGCCGTGCATGCCGACAAACCCTTGGGTTTTTTCGATGAAATCACGGATCTTGGCGGGATCCGGGCCTACCGCCTTGAGAGCGGCAATGGCCAGGTACATGGAATCCCAGGCATGCCCACCGAACGAGGAAACCGGTTCCTTGAACTGCCCTTCATAGGCTTTGGTGTATTCCATGATCACCTTCTTCTGGGGTTGGTTGTCGGGAAGAAGGGGACCAACATTAACCCGGGCCAGGGCCAGCAACACCCCTTCCGCCGCCGGGCCGGAAAGAGCGATGTTCTTGCGGTTGCCGAACCCGTGACTCTGATAGAGCGGGATAGCCCTCATGCCCAGGTCCTGCCAGTTCTTGACCGCGAGAATCTGAGTGGGGCCGGTGGACCAGTTGACAATGGCCTGCGGTTGGGCCGCGCGAATCTTGGTCAGCTGAGCTGACAGGTCGGTATCCTGAGGCCCATAGCGTTCATCGGCCACCACGGTCATGTTGAACTGCGGAGCCAATCTGAGCAATTCCTCCCGACCGCTTGCGCCAAAACCGTCGGAGGCGGTCATGAAGGCCACTTTTTGAACCCCCTTGGCCTTCATGTGATCAAAGAGCTTTTCTACCACATGGCTGTCCGACCCCGCGACCTTGAAAACCCATTTGCGGCTCTCGATCGGCGTGACGATCTTGTAGCTGGCGGCACAGGAGATCAAGGGAATCTGCGCCTCTTCGACGACGCTCACGACGGCCAGCGAGGTGCCGCTGGTGGACGGGCCGATGATCACCGGCACTTCATCCTTCTTGATCAGTTTCTTGACCGCCAGGTTGCATTTGGTCGCGTCACTCTCGTCATCGGCAATGATCAGTTCGAGGGGATGACCGTTGATGCCGCCCTGTTTGTTGACCTCCGCGGCAATCATTTCCGCGGTCTTCTTTTCGGGTTCTCCCAGAAACGACGCCGGTCCGGTGATGGAAAAGACCGCCCCGATCTTGTACGGTTCCGCCGCGCCCGCCTGGGATGGAATGACCCAGTTTCCAAAACCTCCCAGCAGGATCCCGATCAACGCTACCAATGCCAGAGACCTTCCAAACCTTTTCATGCCTGCCACCTCCACTCTCCATGTGCGTTTTGGCCACAAAAAAAGCCGTGGTCACGGAAACCACGGCTTCAACCAAAAAGCCGTGGGCAGCCTTATGCGGCCTGCCCACGGCTTTGAACTCAGGGGTCCAAAGCGTTTTGGGCAGACCGCCCCAAGTAGCCGTAATAATAATACAAACTCAACTCGTGAAGTTTTCTGATCACCATCTCGTCCGCCAGTTCGTCACCATCCTGCCACTCTCACTCCGATTCATAGCCGTATAAACAATCAGTTGCCGGATTGTCAAACAGAAAACACACTGCCGCAGCACCCCCTTTTCACTTGTCAGCATTTTTTGGGATGTGGTAGTAATCTCTGACCTTTCCCTGCCTGGGTGGCGGAATAGGTAGACGCAAGGGACTTAAAATCCCTTACTCCTTGTGGGTGTGCGGGTTCGATTCCCGCCCCAGGCACCAGTTTGGAGAGATCAGTCAATTTCATATCTTGCTTAGAGAGTTTTTTTCCCAACCTTTTCCCAACCTTTTCCAAAAGAACCTCCCTCAAAAGCGACAAAAAGCAGGGTCCCCTACACCGCGTCACTCACAAACCAACTGCCCCGTTCTTGTCCAATTCCAGGCCGTCGTAAATGTCGCCTTGGATCTTGTCGGATGGGGTGACGAGCCTTGAGGGATCTATGGGAAGCAGAGCCATGGAAAACGGCCCGGAATTGGCTTTGACAATTTGGAAAAGCCCTATGCCGTCCAGCTTCCACTGGAAGGCGGCCAGGGCCTGCAGCATGTAAATGTTCTGGCGGCGGGTGGCATCGCAGTAGTTGCGCGGATCGAGCCCCCATATTTCGAAGAGGTCGTAAACCCTTTGCTGGTACTGCTGCTGCCATTCGATTGTCTGGCCGAGCCAGGAAAGCATCGGCTGCGCCTGGGGGGTGAGTCCCGTCCCGATGATCTGCGTTATCAGGCCCTCGATGATGCCGTGAGCCATCGCATCATTGAGGTACAGGTCCCAGGATCGATTTGAGACGGTTCGCTTTTGGGATTCCGACAGCCGGTTGCTGATGAGCTGAGAGGTCCAGTTGGACAAGGTCCCCTGGATGCTCGCCCCGGAGCGTTTGAACCACCTTCCGGTGGCGCCTGCTTTTACCTTCGGGCTATTCGGGCGTGAGGGTGATGCCTTCCGGCGCAGGAATGAGGGCATAAAACTAAGCACGGTAGGGGACCCCCGTTTTCATGCGGTCGAAGGTTCCCCCGGCTGTACTCAATTTTGTCTTTGACTCAAGCCAGTCTATTGTCATTCGAAGTTCTGGGAGGTCGGCCTTTGTATAAACACGTCCGCTCGCGGCAATGTGCTGACCGTTTTGAAGAACATCAAGAAACGCCACCCTAGTCGCGTCGAGGAGTTCTGTATCTTCAGGCGTCGCCATCTTTGCCCCAAAATAAAAAGCCCACGCCGAGTATGCCGCCCCGGCATGGGCTTGCATGAAGAGGAGAAGCACTATGCGACTTGATTTTTCAAGATATAGAAATGGAAGGGAAGGGTGTTGTTAGCACGTTTAGCAGATGATCATTCAATTGACTCCACGAAATCACAACAACCGATCGGGGATGAAGTAAGGGATACACTGTCGGGTTTTCTCGGGAGACGAAATAGCCTGTCACGCTTTCAGATTCTGTCAGCATAGAAACGGTTTTCTTAGCGTGGAATTTTTATATTGGCACCTTGACACTCTTCCCCTCGATTATTTGTTCCTGGACTTCTGAAAGTTTCTCTTGAAGGGCCTTCATCTCACGATCGAGTTCCCAGATACCCAAGAAGTTATTCCAACGCCGGTGCCAGTCGACAAAGGAGCTAAGGGTCGGCTTTCCTGGGGGTGCTGGTGCATCCTGATGATACAGCCGTACAATCTCTTCCTCTTTGCCTTCTGGAAAGTTTGGGATGCGCACATAATCAAAATATTCAGGCGAGAAATGTCCGCCCGAGCCACCAACTGCCATTATGTCTATCAACCTCATGGTTCGATACCAATTAAAAATACAGCGGAAAAAAATCGACTTCTGAATGTTTTCATCAAAACGACGGGCATATAAACCATGGGCATTTGTGGTGCACTTCGGCCAGCCACCAAGCAGCACAATAGAACGTCCTTTCTGGAAACCTGCCTCTCCAAAAACAATGTCCCCTTTTTGCAGTAAAGGAAGCTTTTTCCCCGTCCCCAGGTATTGAATAACGTTCATTGTGCCGTAAACGGAAATATTCGTGGGCAAAATAAGGGCATAGTAGCCTGGTCGGCAACTCTCGGAATCAATTTATTGGCGCCGGTGAGGAAGGGAGCCAAAATGGCCGGTTATAAAAGGGGCCATGTAGGGAGATGGGCGTAGGAATGCGCCGTTGCCTTCGGCAAGAAGTCAAAAAGGGGCGAAGCGGTTACCAGCGTTTAAAGTGACAACCCTTCGATGACCATGCATTGGGATTAGTTGGGCTCAGACATCCTTCCTTCGATAGCTTGTTCCCTCCATAATCAGGACCTCGGAGCGATGAACGAGGCGGTCGGCAATCGCTGCGGCAGCAGTGGTTGAGTCAAAGATCTTCCCCCAGTCGGCAAACGGCAAATTGGTAGTCAAAATGGTTGACCTTCTTTGGTGCCTGGCACTGATAACCTGGAAGAAGAGGCTTGATCCCTGCTGGCCGAGGGAAAGATACCCAACTTCGTCCACCACGAGGAGGGCCGGAGATTGATAATAGTGGAGTTTTTTGAGGAGCGAGCGGTCAGCATCGGCCGCAATGAGATGGTTGACCATCTCCATGGCACTGGTGAAGAGGACCTTGATGTTGGCGTTGCATGCGGCGGTGGCGATGCATTTGGCCAGGAAGGTCTTGCCGGTGCCGGGATTGCCGATGAGGACCACGTCCATGTGCTCGTGAACAAACCCCAGATCCAGTAAAGTGAGGATGCGGTTCTTTTGTTCTTTCCTGGATTTATGATGATCGAAGTCAAACTGATCGATGGTAACTCGCTCATGGAGTTTGGCTTGCTCCCAACGAAGCTTCACAGCGCTTTGCCAGCGTCTTTCGAGCTCCATTTCGGCCAGGCGATGAAGGGATTTGACCACCGAGAGGTTTTTTTCCTGGGCCTCTCGCAACACTGCCTCAAGCTGCTGGGCCATGGCCTTGAGATAGAGCTTCAAGAGTTTCTCTTTGAGGGATTCAATCTCGGTCATGGCGTTTTCTCCTTCTGACCACAAAGGCGTCATAATCGGCAAGCGAGGGTTCCTGCAGGCGAATGTGGTTGAGTGATTCCTGGTTGAGCCTGAGAGGCGGGTGCCGGCGCTGGGGAGTCATCTCCTGGTAGAGGATATTCTCGATATAATCGGCGCCATAGGCATGGTGAGCAAGGGCCTTTTTCATAGCTTCGATGAGCGCCGGTGCTCCATATTCATCCATGAGGTACAGTAGTCTTTTGACGGTTTTTTTGAGGGGGTGCGGGCTGGTAGTGAGACGTTCCACGTAGGTTTTGGCTTCCTCGCCCAGGCTGAACAGGATGGCCACTTCGTTTGAGAGCCAGTGCTTGTGGACGTTTTTGCGGGCAGCTTCGCGATGCTCGGGAAGTTCGACTCTCTCGCCCCGCTCCCAAGAACGCTTATGGGAGGCTACCTGTTTCCCCTTGAAGTAGAGGCAAACGGTCCGAGAGTCTCCTTTGGCGGTCACGTGTTTGCCGATGAGCCACGGGGGAACGGTGTAGGTGTTGCCGTCAAAGTGAATGCAAAAATCCGAGTACACCCTGACTTCGGCAGCGTCGCGACAGTCAGGGAGGAGCTCGGGCAGAGGCCTCATGCTTTCGGGTCTGAAACGATCGACGGGTCGCTCGCCGGTGGTTCGATGGACCCTCACATTGGCGACGGTATCCCTCCAGTGAATGGCCTGATTTTGAACGTCAATGAGATCCGGGAAACTCCTCAGCGGCCAGAAACTGTTTCGGATGTAGTGGATGGCTCCTTTCTCGATTTTTCCCTTCTCATGGGGTTGCCCCGGATTGCAGGCGAAGGGGGTCAGCTGAAACGGGCGAAGAAAGTTGAGGAAGGCTTCGTTATACCGGATGAGCGGGCCATCCCTTTCGATGACGGCGGTGAGCATATTGTCGTGAACCAGCTCTCTGGCGGTTCCACCAAAGAAATGGAAGGCATTGAGAAGACAGCGATGAAGGGTCTCCTGCCGCTGGGAATGGGTGAAATCGAGGTAAAGCAGGCGGCTGTAACACTCGATAACGGCCATGCAGTAGAGTTTTCGTTTGGTCTTGCCGTATTCCAGGGCGCCAAAGTGCCCCCAATCAATTTGGAACTGCTCTCCGGGGCGGGATTCAAAGCGAATGAAAGCACGTCGGTTGTGATGCTGTTTTCGGATCGTTTGCAGATATTGGTTCAGAATTGACTTTCCGCCATCAAAGCCAAGAGGAATCAGGCGCTGGCGAATCACCTGGCCGCTGACCGTGGCATCCATATCCAGCATCTTGGCGATTTCCTCCTTGAAAGGGTCAAGCATACTGGGCCTTTTTATGGTGGGTTTGCCCGGGTTGGGATTCTCAAGATATTTGACGACGGTTTTTCGGCCGATTCTAAGGTTTCTGGCAATCGCTCTGAGGGACAGCCCTAACCCTTTCATACGGTGGATTTCAAAAATGGTCTGCTGCTCGATCATGGCTTGCCTCCGAAGGCCCTGGCAAAGATATCGTAGATTGCTGCCGGGTGGTCTCTTTTCGAGTCTGCTTGGGATTTGGGGAGCTCCTGAACGCTGATCATCGGTTGCCTGGGTAGGGAGAGCACCTGGAAAAGCTGCCCGTTAAAGGCGATGAGGTCCTTTTCCACGAGCCGATTCCTGGCCTTAAGATAATCTTCCAGGGTAATCCGAAGGAGCGAGCAGATTTTGTCGTAACCATAGAAAGAGAGCCCGTAACGGTCAGCCGCCAGAACCAGAAAGAAATAAAGGAGCATCTCATGATGGTTGAGGCTCACCAGAAAACCGTCCCGGAGGAACCGGTGTTCGATAAAAGCAAAACTTCCGCTGATCTTCCGGACTCGCTCATGACACAGGATCATTTTGTTGATCATGATCTTTTACCTCCTTTCGGGGACAGTGTAGGAGGAGCAGGAAGACAGGTCCATTGAGTCCTCTTTTGCAACGCCGGGGGTTACTCTTCAAGCACTAGAAATCAAAAGGACTTTTTGTGCCGACGCGTCCATCTTTGCAACTGCTTCAACCGTGACTGGGATCAGGTAGTAAGTGCCTGTCTTTATTTCGGAATGCAGCTCTAACGCGTCCATCTTTGCAATCCGCCTGCGGCGACGGGATCTTCGGACTTGCTGCAAGGCGCGGTTTCGAATGCCGTATTCTGGGTGGCGCGCCCTCCACCTTTGCCAGTAGTCGGGATTGCGAGCACTCCAGCTTTTCTGGCACTCCCTTTGGTTGGCCTTGTAGTCGAGATCGGTGTCAAGCTTGCGTCTCTGCCAGGCGCTCTTCCTCGCACGCTGGCATTCTTTCTTGTTGCAATAGCGCTGGTTCTTGATGCGATGGTTGGGAACAAACAAGCAGCGGCAATGGGCACAACAGACCTTGTTCATGATTTCTCTCCCCCGAGAAACCATAAAGAAGATCCTTACGGAGATCAGCTGAGGAAAGATTTACGGCTGTCAAAGAATGGAGGAGATTTACCGCGGGTCACTAAAACTGGGCAAGTCGGAGAAAAAGGGAAGAAGAATCAAGCAAGGAAACTCGTCTCCGCCTGCCAGCCACATCCCCTGTTCCAGCATTGACGGAAGAAAACGAATCAACACCATTTCGTGTGGGCGAAATGGGAAGGAAAAGATCGAAGTAAAATTGTATGGTGCCCTTCCTCACAGGAAACCCTGGACTCCTTTCTCACTGGTCAAAATGGCATCCCCTCTCGGTGGCCCCGATATCAATTCGCGTACGGATGATTTTTATCTCAAGACTCGGCCCAGGGGTTATTGTGAAACCTGCTTTTCGCGGGGTATCGTAACCATGAGCGTAGTTTTCTACGACCCAGATTTTTGACTTATACTCCTGATCGTAGATGACAGCATCCAATCGTCGAAGCGAAGAAAGATCGGAAATTGACGGGAACAAATATTGAAACTGCCTGTTTTTCTGATTTTCCTTGAGTTCCTTTTGTATGAGATTATGGATTGCGTCTGACTTGTCCCGGATCATTTTTTCTTTTTCAATGATACTTTCCGTCAGACAGGAGACGTATTGGATTACTCGCTTGTCGGACGAAATAGGAATGAGAATTTTGTCAAGCGCGCCCTTGTCCATGCGTGGATATAGGCCGCGATTGAGCAGAGACCACACTTGTTCCACAAAAAAATCGGTTCGTAAAAAAGAATAAATATAAAGCAGCGTCAAATTGGGGGCGAAGTCTGTCACGCCACATATATTCAGCACCGCATTTGTCGTTACCAGATTATCCCCGTCATCGGATACATACCCAATTCCCTTCCGATACGTTCGAACCGTTGAGACAAGAACATCCCCATCTTTCGCAATCGAAGGTCTATTGGTTGGTAGGCGGCAGCCCTGCATTGGTCGAAATACAATTCCTCCTGTGTTAACATTTATATCGCCAATTTCGGCATATCGGTAAATCTTGTCCTTCTTGGCTACTAAACGGGCATCTCGCAAAACAATGAGTTTGTCCAAGGTAGTAAAGTTATTTTCCGATAATGCTTTAGGAGGGATAAACCGGACATAACGGCCTGGAGCAAAACAAGCCTCACCTCCCCGAATTTCTGAAAGCCTCAGTTCTTTGGGAACCGATACATATCGCATCGCTTACGTCTCCTTAAAGAACAGGCGTTGCAGTGTTTCTTCTTGCCCCAATCCCCATTGCCGGAAGTCGGCGATTGTCTGTGTGAAATCTTCGTCGAGGAGAGGGTTCCCCTCTGCATCCGTCGCCACTTCAAAGGTGGTTTCATCCATGCGATAGACAGGATTGAAGAAGACGTTGCGCTTGCTGGTACGCTTCTCATAACCCACTCGCTGAATGTCACGCACAAAAACGGTATAATCCGATTCGACCAGTTTCTTAAGCGCGCTTTGGCTCTTTGGTTTGTAAGCAACAATGAGGGTTGTGTTGACGCCCGTTTCTGCGAAAACGTTAGCGGGAAGATCAAAAAGAGCAACAAGCCGCATCCTCTTCATAAGCCATTCACGCAACTCCCTCCATCGGTTGATCGAGGCGATAGAATTCGAAAGAACAATGCCGAGACGGCCTTCCGGTTTGAGAATTTGGTAAGCGTTTTCAAGAAAGACAACGCCAAGGTCAATATTGTCTCCCCCACCTGACAAACCCCACGTTTCGTACATTTCAATGACCATGCGTTCTTGATTGTTACGTGGTCTATATGCTCGGTCTTCGCCAAAAGGCGGATTGGTCAGGACGACATCAAATTCCATGAGACGGGTGTTGTCCGGCCAATCATGCCAGGCACCGGATTTGTGCCGCTCTGGGATCAAGTCTACAAGGACAGGAGGATTGCCAGCGGCGAATTTTGTAAGAATTGAGCCAGGGATGTGTCGATGCTGAAGTTTGGCTTCGCCATCACCGTTCAGCAGCATATTAAGCGTGGCGAGCATAATCATGTTTTCGTCGAGATCGACACCGTAGATATTGGCGTCGTCGAGTTGCCAAGCCTTGTCCTTTCGTGATGCGTTGACGAACGAGAGGGAGAGAAAATCGCCTATACCGCAGCAAGGATCAATGACTGTTTCGCCGTCTCGAGGGTTCACAATCTTCACCAGGAAGTCAATTACAGGAAGTGGCGTAAGGAATTGCGCAGATTCGTCACGCTTGAAGGCATTGGCAAAGTTGTAAAAGACAAGTTGGTAAAGGTCGCTGTTTGCGGATTTGATGAACGAAAAATCCTGGAAAGCATGACAAACCGCCACAACAGCCCGAACGTGATTGGCATTCTTCCAGTCTATGGCATCAGCGCTAAGGATTTTCTGATACTGGCCTGCGGCTTCCGCGCGGATTCCCTTCATCCGCTTTATGAAGTCCTGAATTGGTTTTTCGCTCAGGGTATGAAACGATGCTTCGGCGTCTGTGATGAAAAACTCTAGCTTCCTTTTCGGGTATTTTCCATTGCGTTTTTCGTCAAATATTTTGAGCGCGAAGGTCTCAATAAGAATTTGATAACCCCGTTGGTTCACAAGTCCGGCCTTGTCGAGCGTGCGTAGAACTTCAGACAGGGCTCCCTGAAGCTGGACTGTAGCGATGGAGGTAATGACATCAAGTTCAGTATAGCATCGTTGGCTGCGGTCAATCAGAGCAGGACGATGGACACGACTACGCAGATCGTCGAAGGAAGGGATGTAAGAATAGGGATCCGGTAGATGAAGGGAGAGGTCTCCTACTTTGCTGTCTTTGCCTTTCTGGTTCTTAGCTTCGTCATACCGGAGAAAAACACCGTCACGCCGGTGAAAAAGATAAAGTCGCTCTTCATCATAATATATGCCCAGGACATAGGCGTTCGCCGGGTCCTTTTCTTTCATGGCCGGTTTAACTTGGCCGCTGAAGACCTTCTCAATTTCTTTATCATCCCGTTTGAACTCAATCACAGCCAGAAGGTGAGAGTTGAGCCATTCTAGGTCCTGTGATCGGCGGTGCTCCCAATAGTCGTTGTAATGTAGAAGCCAGGCTGCATCGTCAAAGATTGCACCATCCATTTTAAGGGGGGCCGATGTCTTATTTCCTTTCGGGAATCGGATTTCCGTCCCGATGTAGTCCTTCGCATAAAGGCCGCTGTGAATTAGTGCAAAGATGAACTGCCACTTGTAATACTCTTCCAGAGCCTCTCCCTTCACATTGCGGAGCGGAATGGCTTTCTTGTGTTTTCCATCTACAGGGACAAAGGACCTTACAAGGTCCCTCGACTTTCCGGGGCCGACGTCAAACTGCACTTTGGCTTCAGTAAAAGTTGGCATTTAATCCCTCTATTTATGGCGCTTCTTTATGGTTGTTCTACGCATGCAGCTCACTGTCTGCCTATCTCATAAGCTCTTAAACCAAGACTCATCAACGCTTACCCGCTCCACCAGTTCTTTTTTGATCCCGAGCCCGAGCCCCTTCAGTTTTTCCGCGAGCTCTTCGCCATCCACAAGGTCAATCGGTGGCGCGCCGTCCCTTGTGGCTTCTTTTAGCGCTGCCGGCGTAAAAGTTCCCGTCGTTATAAACAACCCTTTATCGGCCCGCCCCACCATAGCCCCCCGAAAATCCCTTATCTCGCCTGCGCCCACCGAGCCTTTCCAACGCTTGCACTGGAACAATACGTGGAAGCTCATGAACCCATGAAGGCGCGCAATCCCCTTCCCATCTATCCCCCCATCTCCGCTTCGGCCAGTTACTTCCACTTGAATGAAACCGGATTCACGCAAGAGGCGTTGCACAAGCCGTTCAAACCCAGCAGCGTCAATCTTCTCTGTAAGCAACGTAGACAGCTTATCTTTCCATCCATCTTCTTCGGACAGCTCGCGCGCCACTTCGTCCGTGGACCGCTTCTTCGGGGCTTCCTGCTTATCAAGCGCCCGAACAACACGAACAACTTCCGAGGCATCTACTTTTGGGATCTTTTTCGCTTTTTCCGTCAGCGACCAAACCCCCCGGCTCGAATTTTCGAGCAATCCATATTTTCGGAGATACGTTTGAGCCCATGCAAGCCGATAGGCAACTTGCGTCTGACTGCTTTTATCAGGATTGTGAAGTTGAGACACAAGCTCTTCTGGTAGCCCTAACACTTCAACAGTTTTCGCGTAGATTTCTGCGATGGAGCCGGAACCTCCAAGCAAACGAAGGGCCTGTAAGAGAGGGTTCATTAGTTGATCGAAGGTCGGGATTTTATTTTCGCTCATGATATTTCCTTCGGGAGCAGGGAAAGCGCCTTGGGCGTGCCGCAAAAACCTTTCGCTGCAGCTGTGACCGTCAGGCCCAGCAGCTCAATGTACTGCTTACGGATGATTTCGCCGGGGTGTGGGGGATTGTGTATCGTTACGATAAACTTCATATCTTGGGGTCGGTGATCATCAACAAGATCGGCATTCGGCACGTTTAATACCCTCCAACTTGAACACGAAAAGCGAGTGATTTGCTAACACCTACAACCGACTGATTCGTCTGTCAAGTCTTTCAAATACCTAGTTGTTTTGATCTCATGGTGAATTACCTTGCAGACTGCCCATCGATTTGCATCTTAGCCCTGCTCCATTGGCAATAATTTTCTTACCCCTCTGTCCCCAGTATGGAAACCATAGCCAGCCCCCAAGACCGAGTAATAAAAGACATCTCACTGGTTCGAGCAAGTTGGGTAAGGAAGCCTGCCCTTCCACTCTGCCGGGGTATTTTCCATAGGCAGGTCGTATCCTGAAATAAGGCATGTTTTCCATAAATGGCAAGGAACAATAAGCTTCTCTCCTCGTCAAATTACTTGCTCTAGGGCATTCATATCTTGCGCAATTCATGGCCATGACTGATAATCTGGCCTGGAGAGATATCATAAATTTTATGCGGATCAGTCTGAGTATTGTTGGGAGTGAGCATATGGCCGAGAACGATGCTGTGACAATTATCCCACTGAGGACTATCATTCAGACAGATTGCCTGTGTTTGCTTGAGCGCTTTCCCAATGCGGTCGCGAAGTTGGTCTATCTGGACCCGTCATGGTGCACAAGAGACTCCTCTGCGCGTACCGCACCAAAAGGCGAAAGAGCCCAGTACTCAGTGTCAACCCACCCGCAGGCTGTGGAATTCTCGGAGCACATCGGTTGGATCGAGCGCGTGATGCAGCAGGCACATCGCGTAGGGACACATGATGGAAACATCGTTGTGCATGTTGATCCACATATTGAAGGTTACTTGCGTCTTATCATCAATGAACTTCTACCGGGCGCTGAATTATCACGCATCTCCCTTGCCGCACCATATATGAGTTCGCAAAGCCCCTCCCCAATTGATAATCAGAATAGTCTGCTTCTTGTTCGGAAATCAGCGGAGTCTACCTGGTACCCGCCAATACGGCCTATGGGGAAGGGCGAGATTCAGGAGAGATATAGGAAGATGGACTCGGACGGTCGTCCATACTTCCTTGCTGACATAACTGTGCCTGCACTGTCCACGCACACTATTCAATGGAGGGGCATCAAACCTCCTGCGGGACGTAGGTGGCGTTTTTCGAGAGAAAGGCTTGACCAGCTACATAAGGAGGGGCGGCTATCTATGTCACCCGGGGCACGCATGCCTCGTCTCAAAGTGTATGCCGACGAACAGGCTGGCATTCCCGTCGGAATGAATTGGAGCGACATCTCTCTTCTTGTTCCGAGCAAGGAGCGGACGAGGGTTGTTGGGCAACAACCACTTGCACTCCTTGAACGCCTCATCAACGCAACAACGGACGCGGCAGACACGGTTATTGATCCGATGTGTGGATCTGGAACGACACTTGTGGCCGCTGAAATGCTCGGACGAAGGTGGATCGGAGCCGACTCAAGTCTTGAAGCAGTGGAGGTATCCAGATCTAGAATTGAAGCTCTTTCAGACACACCGCTTGCAACGCCCATAACCATCAACTCGTTGCCTGTTGTCCGCGACTCCGTCTCGCTTCCTCGGAGCTCCCTTTGCTTGGAGCAACCGCTCCGTTTCGAACTAAACAAGCAAATTCCACTCGAAGAGACAAGGCATTACGAGTTTAAGGAAATAAAGGGTAGTAATCCTGTTGGAGCGATCAAGAACGCGGCGGATGAATACGCCGTTGCTTTTCTCAACAGTGAAGGCGGACGCATTCTTTGGGGGGTCCGCAACGAAGACCGATCAGCAACAGGAGTTGTTCTGACATATCGAGAGAGGGATGATGTGGCCAAGGCCATTGACAACAAGCTTCACCAGATTCAGCCCTCCCTCCCTCCTTCTTCGTGGCGGGTGGATTTCTTCCCTGTATATGACGGTGATTCTGCTGTGCAAGACTTGTGGGTTGTGCAACTGGTCGTTCCACGGCCATCTAATGTAAAAGTGCTCTACGGAACTGCATCAGGTGACGTTTTCCTCAAGACCAGCTCGGGCAAGAAGAAACTGTCCTTGGCCGAACTAATGGCCGAGGTGATTCGGCGGTATGAACGGTCAGATTGATAGCGGGAACTCCCAATAAGCCGTGTATGCATGCGACGGTTCACAGCCGTGCGTGATCCGCAACGTTCGGCTGAAAATGGAGAAACTCTACGTTCAACTCTCGTGATGGCTTAATTCTGAAGGATCTGGAAATTTATCGGTCCGAATCATGTTTAGAGTGAATCGAGGCAGGCTGCCAGTTAATCACTGCGGCAATTTTGAGAAATATGCGCACCGTTGATCGGCCGTAGGCCAGTTTTGATTGTCTTTTGACTTCCGCACTATGCTCCCACGCTCCTCTTAACTCGAGCTACTATTGGCAGTTGGCCAGAGAAGTTGCTGAGGCTGGCTGAAGCATGGTGCCAATGGTATTCCGCTATGAATCTTCGGGAGTCACGCTCTTGATGCGGGTACCGCACTTTTTGCATTCACAATAGCGGACTCGGTGCTTGCCGTCCAGAAGCAAGCTGTAAGGCAGATCTTGGCCATTCTGAGCGTAGCGTTTGGCATTCGCGTCAAGCCAAAAAAGGTCAGGCTTGAAACTTGGGAAACGGAGCGTTTTTGAAGGGGAGATGGGACCCACTTCACGCGGAACCGGGGGTGTCGCGCGGGGGTATGGGGGGGGGTGCTCGGCCGCCTGGTCGCCAAGTCTCCCGCTTCCATGGGCTGCATTCGAGCCTGGAAAGCAGAAACCTCGAACGGTCAGCCGGAAGTCACCTGCCCGTGATGACCGTGACCCAGGTGGCAGGTCCGGAAGAGGGGGGGAGGTCCGGGCGTGATCGACCGATTGTCACGCAATCTTTAGAAATCGTGATATAAATCTTGTCTATCCCCGCATGGCATGCTATCCTATCACCGAACATTCAGACAGGAGGGAAGGCGATGAGAGCAGTCGGTTATGTGCGGGTGAGTGGTCGGAACCAGGTCGAGGGCCACGGCTTCGAGCGGCAGGAAGAGGCAATCCGGGGCTTCTGCCAGGTCGCCGGGGTGGAGGTCGTGAGGGTCTACCGGGAAGAGGGAGTCTCAGGGACCTTGGGCGAGGCAGACCGGCCAGCCTTCGCCGCGATGGTCTCGGACATGATTCGGGAGGGAATCGAAGCCGTGGTGGTCGAGGGGCTTGACCGGCTGGCACGAGAGCTCCGGATTCAGGAGCAGCTCCTTGTGTACCTCGCGAGCAAGGGCTTATCGCTGCACTCGGCCAGGACGGGCGAGGATGTGACGGCGGCAATCGCGGAAGATCCAATGAGGCGGGCGATGGTCCAGATCCAGGGGGTTTTTGCGGAGCTTGAGAAGGGTTTGCTGGTCAGGAAGCTGCGGCAGGCCCGGGAGGCGAGGAGGGAGGAGACCGGGAAGTGTGAGGGTCGGCGTGGTTACGCGGAGTTGGCTCCTGAGTTGATCGAGAAGGTGAAGAGGATGAGGCGCAGCTATGGGAGCAGGCGAGGGATGACGTATCGGGAGGTAGCGGAGCATTTGAACGCTGAGGGATATCGGACGCTGAGCGGCGGGCTTTGGACGGGTCATAGTGTGCAGATGCTTATGCGGCGGGCATCTAGGAGGGTTTTGAAAGAAGGCTAATCGAGTGCAAGAATTTTGCTTGACATTTGCTGGCATTTTGCCATATATTTGAAATAACACGACAAACACACAATGAGGGAGGATGGATATGTCGGAGCTGATAACGATACGAGGGGGGAGGACAGGCACAAAGATCCATCTCGCATTTGCGGGTGGAATCTGGTTGAAAGCCAATGTCCGGCACTTCGAGGTAAGCGGCGCCAGCGTGACCTGCGAACGATGCAGGGAACTCTGGAGGGGTGCCCTAACGCCTGAGGGAAAGCTGAGGAGGTAGAGAGATGGATGAACGATTGATGCTATTCAACGAGGTAGAGGACGTTATCAGGCAGTATTGCCCGCAATCACTCAGGTTGTGGGCAGATAGATTTCAGCGTTGGCCATGCGGAGTCAGCGCTAGAGAAATAATGGGAGATTTGGACACGGCGTCAGATTCATGGCGGAAGATGGGGTTTATGGAAGGACAGAGCGCGGTGACCAAAGAGTTCCTGAAAGATTTCCAGAAGTGCGACCGGATGGTGTTCCGGTTGCATCGAGAGGCAGGCAGGTTCCAGGCGGAAGCTCTCGTTGAGTGCATCTACGAGGAGGACAGCCGGGGGGATTGGGTGAGGCCTGAGCGTCGGGTGAGTCACAATGGGTGGTGGGCGAGCTTCCACAACACAGAGGCGAAGGAGGCGACGTTTGTGGAGCTGTTCGCGAGCCATGGCGGCATCGGTGCTTTGCGGCAGATCCTGAGGGTTGGGGACCGGCTGAGCTTCGAGGCATGGAACAACAACAGCCAGCTCTTGGATACCAAGGGGATCACTCACGCCTGCCTGTATGCCAGGGTAGGCAGGCAAGCGCGGGGGGTTTGGAAGGACGTGGTGCATTCAGGTAGGGAGCTGGGGGGGCGTGTGCCCCTCTTGGAGCTCCGGCATAGGGCCGGGGTTGCGAGTCAGGCACACACAGGAGGCAGAGATGATTGAGATGTTTGAGACCGAAGGAGAGGCAATCAGGGCGGCTGCCAGCAGTGGGCGGCGCCGGGTGGTGTTGGAGGGCCCGGAAGAGAATTGGGCCGTTTTGGACTGGGAAGAGGCGGTCTTACGGGGGGATTTAGGTGGAGATTCAGTTGGTAGGAAGCGGGCTGGTTCTTGCGCTTGGGAGCATAGTCTTTGTGGGACTGTGCGGATTTCTCATGGACCTTTTTGGTAGGAGGTAGGGAGATGCAGGTAGCACAGACAATTTTGCAACAGTTGGGTGGTCGCCGGTTCATGGCTATGACCGGCGCCCGGGCTATGGCGGCCCACAAAGACGGGTTGTCATTCAAGCTTCCGTCAAACTTTGCAAGACACGGGATCAACTACGTCAAGATCACTTTGACGGATATCGGATGGAATTTGGCCGCATTCGAAAGTTGGAGTACCGTAAGGTTTACGAGACGGAATGGGGAGTCTACGCTGAGGACCTCCAAATGATCTTCAAGGACACGACCGGGCTTGATACTCGGTTGTAAGGAGGTAGGGAGATGTACTACAAGCTAGACAACAGGGCGCGATGGGAGCGCAAGCTCGAGTCGCTACCGCTTTACGAGGTAGCGTTGAAGTACCTCGCCAAGTATGACGGGAAGGTGGTCAACGCGAACATCTTGCGGGCCTTTCCAGGGAACCGGCGCGGGAAGAGGGAAGAACGTGGTTGGGATGAGGAGGGTCGTCACCTGGAAGTTTCATGGGAATTCTCATTTGGCTCTGCTGCAGGTCAATCCCAAGGGCACGTACCTGGTAGGTTTGAGGCTGGAAATCGGGCTTGAGGCGGGGGCAAGGCTGGACTATGCGGGTTTGGCGGCGAAGCTGCGGGAGGAGCGTGACAGTTTCGAGAGCCAGGCTCGGGCAGGGTTGCGGTATTTCGAGAGCCGGGATCTTGAGCGGGACATAAAGCGACACAACGAGTTAATCGAGGAGATAGACAAGTTATGGGAGCGGAAGCCTATGCAGTGGTGGCAGATGAGTTCCTGGTAAAGCCGGGTGAGTTGGAGATGGAGTGTTGTCCTTCAAATTAATCTGACCAAAGCTGTCTGATTAATCTGGACTGAAGGGTGTGGGTGGCAATTTCTTCTGACATTCAAGGGGAGTCTCCGTTGAGCTTGTGGAGCACGAGGAGTCAGAAGGGCCGGAGTTAGGATGGTGTCACCTAATATTTGTAGTGTTTTCGATGATTTCCTTGGCTCTCCTGATGGTTCTTTCGAGGTAAAGGTTCCGTTTTCGTTCGCCGTGATGATTTTCCCAGGAAGTTCTTTCGTTAAGGAGACGCTCCCTTATCTGCAGGTCGGAGTATCCTCTTCGGAGCAGGGCAAGGGCATAGGCAAAGTCGGTCTGGGATTCATTGGGACGCAGGTAGTCACGCCTGGCAATGGCTTTGTGATGACACACCGCCCCCCTTGGGGATGGAAGGGAAAGGGGCTTTTGAGGAGGAGGGATCGTTTGGGGGAGCGCAGGGATGTTGGCACGCCTGATCCAATCGACCCAGATGAGGCGGGCAAGAGGGTATTCGCCCTGGGGGGCGCGATATTTATCCTTTCGATTACGGAATCCGGGACATCTTCCCCAGCGGTTATGGGGATGAGCCGCGGGGTCGCTGCGGAGTTTCTTGAGCCAGAAGGATTTTTCGGGAAGGGTGAGGGATCTCAGGGAGTGGATCCAGACCTGGAAGTTTCCGGGTGAGGTTTCGACCACCATGCGGCCTGGTTTCCAGGCGCCGTCGGGGGAGCGATGATGGCGGCGGATGGTGTCCCAGGAAAGGTCGTCAGCCAGGAGGTAGTGGGAGGGTTCGACGGGCTGCATGAGGATATGGCAACCGTTGGCGTTTTGGGCTTTGAGGTAGGCCATGGTGTCGAGAAGAGGTGCAACGGGCCAGAGCCCTTTTTCGGGATGGAGGACGGCCAGACGCCATTGCCCTTGAAAGAAACGGTTGAGTTTGGTGAGGATGGTTTTCATGGTGTAGCCTTGGGGCAGGGCTCTGGCGAGCCCTGCCGGGAAGGTGTCAGACCAGTTCGGTGGCGGCGATGCGCACATGCTCGGCGGAAACGAGCTGGGTTTTCTCGGCGGCAGCGGCGATGAGGGCGCCGCGGGCGAGATGGTTGGCGCGGCGGAGCAGACCTCCGGAGCCTTGGTGGATGGCCGTCACGGCCGGCTCGGAGAAGAGTTGCTGAGTGATGCCGGCGATTTTCAGATGATGGTTGAGATAGGCATCCATTTCCTCTCGGGTGATGCCGTCGAGATGGCAGCGGGCAACGATTCTTGAGGCGAGGGGAACGGAGGTCCGGTAGAGGAGGAGATCGAGGAGGTTGTTCTGCCCGGCGAGGACGATGGGAAGGTAAGGTTTGGAGTCGCCTTCGAACTGGGTGAGGGTGTGGAGTTCGGCCAGGACTTCGATTCTCAGGAGGGAAGCTTCGTCGATGACGAGCACCGGTTTTTGCTTGCGGTTGCAGGCAAGCTCCAGGATCTGACGGCGGATGATGCGCAGGAGGGCGGCCCGGGAAAAGGAGTTGGTGTCGACTTCGAGCTCGGATGAGAGTTGACGGTAGCATTCGAGGATGGACCCGGATGAGGCGGTGATCCAGAGGGGGCGATACTCGGAAGGGTGGAGACGGCCCAAGGCAAATCTGAGGGCGGTGGATTTTCCGCTTCCGACCTCACCGGTGACCAGGCCGACGGCCCCCAGGCGCACGGTGTAATCAAAGCGATCGGCAACCGCGAGGACTTTGGGGGTCTGGAGGATCTGCTCGACCCGGAGGTCAGCCCCAAAAGGCTCGTGGGTGAAAGCGAAGAAATGGAGGTAGGAGGGTTTCATCAGTCCTCCTCCCCTTCGTTGAAGGAGAGCCTCCCGGAGGGGATGCCTGGTTTGCCGCTGCTTTCCAGTACCAGGCCGGTGCGGTTGTTGCGGCGGACCCTGCAGTTAACATGGAGATCGAGGGGCGTGAGGAAGCCGTGGGTTTGGCCTTCCAGTTGGACTTCGACCCGTGCTGGATCTTCTTCATGGAAAAGCAGGGTGACGTGCTTTCCAATGAGGGGGACCGGGGCCTCGTAAAGTCTTCCCCCGAGCGAGACGGTGCGGTCGTTGGCAACCCTTCTTCGGGCGCGCTTGCGGAAATAATCTTCAAGATGTCGGGGGGCCGGCCGGATGCATTCCATGTGATCGGCGAAGCGCTTCAAGGGGGGCTCTCCGGTGGCTCCATGCGGGCGCTGGTGGTAGACGGTGGTGAGCCAGTGATCGAACTGGTCATTGAGCTCTTGCAGGGAGTTTCCCTGGAAGGTGGCGAGAAACTGCGCGCGGACCGTTTGAAAGAATCGCTCCACCTTGCCACGGCCCTGGGGTTTGAAGGGTTTGGAGTGCACCAGGGCAATGCCAAGGGATGCGGTGATTTCGTGGAGGAGCTTGGAGCGGAAGGCGGGACCGTTGTCGACGTATAGTTTCCGGGGGAGTCCGCGTTTCAGGAGAGCGCAGCGCAGGGCGCCAAGATAGGAGTCGAGGTTCTCGTTCAAAAAGAAGGCGCCATGGGGAACCAGGCGGCTCATGTCATCGATAAAGGAAAAAAGATAGGTCTTGCGCCGCTTATCTCCCACCATGACCATGGGGCCGTGCAGGGCATCGCTTTGCCAGAGATCGTTTGGGGATTGGGCTTCAAATTTGCGCCGATCGACGGGGGCGGCGGCGGGCACCCGGAGGATCCCTTCGCGTTTGAGGAACCGGTAGAGAGTGCTTTCGCTCAGGAACAGACCCGGGGGCAGCAGTCGACGCTTTTCCAATTCGGTGATCAGGGTGGGAAGGGAGCATCGGGGCATTTCGGCCCTGAGCTTCACGATCACGGAAGCCGTTTCTTCGTCGATGACCCGGCTCCGGCCCTGGTCATTTCGGCCGGTGGGGTAAAGGGACTCGATCCTTCCGCCACTTTCCCGGTAGGCCCTGATCCAGCCGAGGATCGTGGAGCGGGCCAGGCGGGAGCGGTTTGAATGGGGAATCTGCCAGACTTGTTGACACTTTTGTTGAAGCAGTCGTTCCTGCTCGCCGCGGTCCATCTGGCTGCGGGTGACAAACTCACTGATGACACCAAACCGGAATACGGCCACATCTTTTTGTTGCTGCTCTTCCATGGAAAACCTCCTTTTGTGTGGTTGAAGTTTTCTCTGGAAATAGCGCGCACAGGGCCTGCCGGGCAAAAGCACTCATCGGTAGGGCCCGCCCCCATGGAGCGGGCGCCCAGATTAAATCGTCCTGCTGACAGCCCGGAGGCCGTCTCGGCAAAACTGGTCAAAGGCCTGGAGAAGCCCCCCGGTCCAGCCCGCGCCCAGGCGGGCCAGGATCTGCTTTTTGAGGCCGCTCAGCCAATGGCGTTGTCGTGATGGGGATCGCCCGGAAGGCCATCTGAGGTGGTGCAAGCGATGGGCAAGGCTTTGACGGATATCGGCAATGGAGGCCTGGAATCTACTCCAATAGCCCGCAGGACGAACCCTGAACACCTTTCGGCAAGCGCGGCAGCGGTAGCGGGGAAGCCAGACTGCCTGAGGACATCCGTCAAACCAGGCCGAAACAAAACCATGGCCCCACAACCGCCCGTGGCACTCAGGGCAAACTGCCACCTTGGGCCACTGGCAAAATTGGCCCAACTCGAACAGACTCTTGACGGGAAGGTCCAGGAACAGTATCAAGGAAGTGTCTTGGGTGAGTTTTACTCACCGTGTTTGGGGGGTAAAGGGTGGTCCAGCACTCTTTACCCCAATTTCCTCATCATTGGCATCATCTCCTCACTCGGTCGATATAATTTGCCCAACTCGGGCTTTCAGTCAAGACATCGTGAACAAAACCACCGCCATTCCGTCAGCACATCCTGCCAGACAACACCTGGGCGAAAGGAGTGGCGAAAGCAAGTTCAGGAAGCTGCCGCTGGAATTGACGGCGTAAAAAGAAAACGGATCATAGAACTGGCAATAAAGCTTTCTGAGAAGATGATTCCAAGAGAGGGCTGGACCTACGATAGCAAATTGTCTTGGTTGGAGAATGCCGAGATCGAAGACAGGAGGTTTCCGTTCCATGCCATTATTGCCGAAGGTAATCCGCGAGATTACCCTGAAGTACTAACTGGCTCCGAGCTCGGCTGGACAGATGATCCCAGGTGGCACCTCAAACACGAGGAAGTTGTTGTCCGTGAGGCCGAAGCCATGTCCACGATTCTGAAGGCCATGCTTGGTAACTGTTCTGAAGTCCTATTCATCGATCCGCATTTTCGTCCCGACCAAGACCGCTACCAACGACCTCTTAGATCCTTTCTCGAAAGAGCGACAAAGAACCGCTTTGGCAGATCACTACCAAACCGAATTGAGTTACAGACCTCTGATGACTACTCGGCACAACACTTCAGATCCCAATGCCAAAGATGTTTGCCCCGCATCGTCCCAAACGGCATCAGGATTTTGCTTAAGCGCTGGAAACAGAATGAAACCGGACAAGGCCTTCATAACCGGTACATTCTTACCGATATCGGTGGAGTGACGTTTGGTGCGGGCCTGGATGAAAGTTGTCGTGATCCTGAAAGGGACACCGACGATCTCTCACTCATGAATAAGGAAACGTTCAATCTGCGCTGGGCGCAATACGCGGGACCGAGTCCAGCGTTCGAACTCGCGGAAGAACCTATTGAAATTGTTGGCAGGGCAGACAGGCAGCGATGACACCCGATGTCAAGAGGTGATGCAAATTGCTCAATAAACTCATGCAGTTACGCATTCTCGTAGGGTACCTTGGGGAGAAGGACCAGGGCAATTGGTGGGACACCTCGTTTCTGAACAAGACCGGGCAGAAATTCCTGGAAATCAATTTCCCGCGCTCGGCATTTGCTGCTGGGGTGCATTCGGTAACCGAAGCCGCAAAACAACTCCATGACCGGCGCATTGGTAGAGGCCGTGTTTTCCATCTCTTTCGGCTGCCAGCGACTGCCGAAGAAAAACTCCATCTGGAGTTACTGAACTCTGATCCTTCACCATTTCTGAAGGACATCGCATCGAGCGACCAAGCACTGATTGCGCTGAAACAGCTCGCCAGCAGTACTCTGGATGCTCCCGAAGGTCCGGTCCAGGTGGGAACAAGCAAGAAGCTGCTCAGCGAGTTCGCCATCGAAGAGATGGCCAAACATTACCTCGACGCCTTCAGTTCGGGAAAGCAGACTTTCCCATACTTCACTATGGATTGACACGGCATGCCGCAGAAGATTTACACAACGGCCCTTGCCAAGGGCCAGGGAGCGATTCCGGAAACCCTGACGCTGCTGCAGGTGTGGGAGCCCGGAATGACCGCAGCAGAACTGGCGGCACAGGCTTTGGCTAAGGGTGCCCTGGCGAAAGCTACTGCCCGTCGAGTCAACGATTTGGTTGCCGAAGTTTTCCGACCACGATACCTGGTAGATGACGGGCCGGTTGCAACCGGATTGAAATGCCTTCTTGCGCAAGGGTTTCCTCCACGCAGGATGGCGCAATTGTTTTTCATTCACTCGGCCAGAGCTAATGTGATGTTCCATGACTTTGTGCGGCAGGTTTATTGGCCGCATTACGCTGCCGGAGTAAGGCATTTACAGAAGCAAGACTCCTTGCAGTTCATCGAATCGGCCCACAACAACGGACTGATTCCGAGGCCGTGGTCGGCTTCCATGAGGGATCGGGTTGCCGGATACTTGCTTGGCGTCTTGCAGGACTTTGAGTTGCTTGGTCCTATTCACAAGGGCGTCCGGGAATTCCTTCCTTTCAATATATACCCGCTGACCACAATCTACCTCTCTCATGAGCTCCATTTTTCGGGACAAAGCGACACCAGTCTGATGCACCATCGTGACTGGGGACTTTTCGGGCTCGGGCCCCGCGATGTAGTGCAAGAATTGGAGAGGGCCTCTTACGGTGGTCATTTCATCGTTCAGTATTCCGGCGAGATCCTGCGCATCGCATGGAAATACAAGACAATGGAGGAATGTCTCTATGGCATCGCTGCAGGCGAGCTTTGAAGAACTGCGGGAGCGGCTCCGCACCGGCAGGTCACTCAGTAACACCGGAGATGATCCGGTCTTCTATCTGGTCTTTCGTCCCGAAGAAATGCTCGAGGTCAAACGCTGCCTTAAGCAATGGACTGCCAAGCTCAAAATCGACGGCTGGACGGTCCATCACTTTTCGATGGCCGAGGCAGTGCATCAGGTGCTGCAAAATCATGAACTCAGAGAACTCTGGCTGCTGAGTGAAACCGAAGACCCGCTTAATTTTGAAACGATCAACACCACCCTTCGCGAAGCCCTCATTGCAGACGACACACTCAAAAAGGCTCTGCAGCAAAGATTGGAGGAGTTGAGCGGGCAACCCCAGGCGTTGCTACTGGTCACGGATTTAGAGGCCCTGCACCCCTACCTGCGGGTGGGTTCCATCGAACAGAAGCTCCAGGGCCGTTTCAGCGTGCCCACAGTGTTTCTTTACCCCGGTATTCGAGCTGGGAAATCAACGCTGAAGTTTCTGGGAATTTACCCCGAAGACGGAAATTATCGATCCGTCCATATCGGTGGGTGACACTCTTCGGAGGCTTTCGCCCCCCTAAACGAGAGCTGTGACCGCAACGAGAACTTAACGTTCATTGAGGACATCCAGCATGCGCATCAGGGAACTCTTCGACCCCAGCAAGAACATCGACCGTCGGATTGAAAAAGTCATCACCTACGACACGACCGATCCCGAGCGCCTCCGCCAGGAGATCATGGAATATGTTGCGACCGAAAGCATCGAGGCCAGCTTCGAACGGCTGTTGGACCAGCTCGACGAGGGGCTCCAGGGTGGCGGCGGGCATGAGATCGGGGTATGGGTCTCAGGCTTTTACGGGTCCGGGAAGAGTTCTTTTACCAAATACCTCGGGTTTGCTCTGGACCCTGCCAGAACCCTGGACGGGAAACCCTTCCTCGACTGGCTGCAGAACCGGTTCACTTCCCAGCCTCTGCGCGCCCGCCTCGCAACCATCGCCAAGCGGCATCCCTCCACTGTGATCATGTTGGACCTTGCCAGTGAACAACTGGCCGGCGCCGCCATGATGGAAATCTCCAGCGTGCTGTACTCGAAAGTCATGCAATGGGCCGGCTATTCGCAGGACCGGAAGGTGGCTTACCTGGAGTACATGCTCGAAAGAGACGGCAGATTGGCCGACTTCGAAGCCCGGATCCCCGAGCTTGCCAAAGGCAAAACCTGGAAGCAGATCCATAACCAGCCCCTGGTGGTGAAGACCCTTGCCTCGCGCCTGGCATCGGAATTCTATCCCGATATCTGGCCGGATGCGAAGGCTTTCAATGAGGTCATCCTCGACGAGGCGGTAAAGGAAGACGACCGGGTTCGCGAGATGATCGACCTCGTTCGGCGCCGCTCAGGCAGGGAGAACATTTTCTTCATTATCGATGAAGTGGGCCAGTACGCTGCTGCCCGAGACGCTCTGATTCTCAATCTGGACGGCCTGGCCAAGAACCTCAAGAACCTTGGCGGCGGTCGGGTGTGGATTCTGGCGACAGCTCAGCAAACGCTCACCGAAGACGACCCCCGGGCACATATGAACACGGCCAAGCTCTTCAAGCTGAAAGACCGCTTTCCGGTGCCCATTGATCTGGAAGCGAGCGACATCAAGGAGATCTGCACCAGGCGATTGCTTGGCAAGTCGAAGCCGGGCGAGGAACTGCTCAAGGAGCTTTTCTCCTCGAAGGGGCAGGCTCTGCGCTTTGCAACGCAATTGGTCAACACCCGCTACTACAAATCCGATCTGGATCAGAAAACCTTCTGTGACCTCTACCCATTTCTCCCCCAACACTTCGACATCCTCCTCGAGCTCCTCAGCCGCCTGGCCAAAACCAGCGGAGGTATCGGTTTACGTTCTGCCATCAAAGTCATCCAGGATGTGCTGGTCGATCAGAGCGGGGTCAGGCCCGGCGAGATGTTGCTGGCGGACCAGGAAGCTGGCAACCTGGCGACCACCGTGGTGCTCTACAACACCCTCCGCAGGGATATCCAGCGCTCTTTCCGGCACATTGTGGAAGGCGTGGAGAAGGTGCAGACGGCCTTTGGCGGTGATTCGGTCCATGCGCGGGCGGCCAAGTCCATCGCCGTGCTGCAGGTGCTTGAGGACTTCCCGGTCAGCCGGGAAAATCTTGCGGCCCTGATGCATCCTTCCGTGGACAGCCCCTCGCTCTTGCCACAAGTCAAAGAAGCTGTTGAAGACCTGCTCAAGGACCCGGCCATTCCATTGAGCGAAATCGACGGAAGCCTCCGGTTCATGAGTGAAGCGGTTTCCAACCTCGAAAAAGAGCGCCTCAATATCCCCTGGAAAGCTATCGACCTGCGCAACGTTCTGAACGCCAAACTGCGCGATGTGTTTACTCCGCTGCCCAGCAGCCTGCTTCTGGGAACGCGTACGGTCAACGCCGGCGTCAAGGTGATCAGTGGTGGGCTCACGGTATCGCTTCTGGGCGAAAAGGAGGAAATCCAAACCCACCTTGAATTTGTGCCCGAAGCATCTTATGAAGTCAGGCGTCAGGAGCTTCTCTTGGAATCCCAACAACGCGCGAGCCGCAACACGATTTTCCTCACTGGAATCGAAGACCCTGAGATACAGAACCTCACCATCGAGATTTTTCGATGTCGAACGATCTACAACCAAAACCGCAACAAGACGGTCGAAAAGGAAATCACGGATTATCTAAACGGCCAACTACAGCGGGCGGAGACCCTGAGCGACGAGCTAGAAAACCGGCTGGTCAAAGCCCTCTCCCGGGGCTCCTTCCTTTTTCGCGGCAAACCGAGCCCTGTTTCCGAATTGGACCCCGATGTCCGGCCCGCCGCCAAGGAATTCCTCAAGAAGGTTGCCGAAGAAGTCTTCGAGAAATATGGAGAGGCGCCTGTTCAGGTGGACTCAACGCTGGCCGAGCGTTTTCTCAAAACGGATCAGCTGGACAAAATGGCCTCGAAGGACGATCCTCTGGGATTGGTCAAAAAGGTGGGCAAAACCACCGGGATAGACCTTGGCCACAAAGCACTCGTTTCTCTCAAGGACTATCTGGAAAAATATGGGCAAACCGACGGCAAGAAGCTATTGGACGACTTCTATTCATCCCCCTGCGGCTGGTCGAAAGACACGACGCGATATCTGGTTGCGGCGCTTTTGGTCGCGGGGGAAATCAAGCTGAGGATAAGCGGCCAGGACGTCACCGTCCGCGGGCAGGTAGCGTTTGAGAGCCTCAAAAATACCATCAACTTCAACAAGATCGGCATCGCTCTGCGCTCCGAAGGGAAACCCTCTCCCGAAAGTCTGCTGAGAGCTTCCGATCGTTTATTGGAGCTCACGGGGGAGAACGTGCTGCCCCTGGAGGAAGTCATCAGTAAGGCAGTCACCAAGCATTTCCCCGACTTTCAGCAGGACTTTGCACCCCTTGCAACGCAGCTCAAGAACCTGGAGCTTTCGGGAGTTGAGCTGGCCCAGAGCATTCAGGACAGCATCTCCGAAATTCTCAAAGGGGACGCCTCGGATGCGACGCACCGACTGGGGTGTGAACCATGCCCCCTTTACGACAACCTGATTTGGGCCAGGAAGGTGAAGAAGGCCTTCGACAACGGCATTGAAGCAATCATCAAGAGGGTCAAATATTACCTCAATGGCATCCCGCTCCTGCCAAACAGCGGGATCCCCGCCCAGCTGATTCACAGTACCGAAACCACACGGCAGGGTCTCCAGGAGCTCATCAATCGCAACGACTTTTTTGACACCATACCGGAATTGCAGACACGGCTGGCGAGTTTGGAACTCACGGTGGAATCGGCTGCTCTCGACCTGATCGCCGATGAGGAGAAGTGGCTCGAAAAAGAGAAGGCAAGCCTCCAACGACTGAAGGAGTGGGGACTGCTGGCCGAAGACGACCGCATCGCCATCGCCGGCCAACTGGACGGGCTGAAGATCATGGCTCCAGCCGATCTCAAGGGGATTCAGAAAATCATCAACGATCACTACAGTCTCATGCAGGAGCTCAAGTTCGTTGAGGAGGACATCAAAGCTCGTGCCCGGGCAAGGGGAGACGATGACGACACGGGTGGAGAGGGTCAAGACCTTCTCAGCGTGGATTTCCCGGTGCCGATATTAGTCAATTCCCAAGAAGAGATTGACGCCATCATCGCGGAACTGGAATCGCTCAAAGCCAAACTGGGCCTTTTCTCAAGGTTAAGAATCCACTGGAAATTGCCAGGGGATAACTAAACTCGTTAAGATTATGCAATTTCGTTCTTTGCAAGCCAGGTCTCACCGCAGAGAACGCTGAGAGCGCAGAGAAAGTATTATATGAGTTTTCTCGGCGTCCTCTGCGAGCTCTGCGGTAAGAAACGCAGACTATGATCGCGCACCTTGGCCAAGGAAGAGCCCACATGCCATTTGATTCTTCAACTCGCAATAAGCTGCAAAAGATGGTGGCCACCTGCCGCCGCATTTTGACCGACGAATTCACTGCGCAGCTCCAGAGCCTATACGGCATTCAACCCACCGGGGAGATGGCCGACGTTGCCTCTATGACTCATCTTGATGATGAGCAACTCACCAGCGCCTCTCTCTTGCGTGAGCGGATCGACCACCTGGCCGACGGACGGTCTGCTGACAAGAAAGCCGCCGCTGAAGCCATTGACCGCGTGATTCGGGAACAGGCCTTTACCGTGCTGAACCGGCTGGCTGCGCTCCGCATGTGTGAAGAGCGCGGCATTGTCCAGGAATGCATCGGGAACGGCTTTCAGTCCCGCGGCTTTCAGGTCTATTGCACCACAGCCGGTTCTGGGCTTGGTGACATTTACCAGCGCTACCGCGTCTTCTTGCAGTGTTTGTTTCATGAGATTTCCTTGGATTTGGGTGTGCTCTTCGACCGCTTTTCCCCTTTGGGGCTGCTTTTCCCAAGAGAACCCGCTTTGCTGGAAACCCTCAAGGCCTTGGACGACAATGAACTGAAGGAGGTCTGGAAAGAAGACGAAGCCATCGGCTGGATTTACCAGTATTTCAACTCCAAGGAAGAACGCGAAGCCATGCGCAAGGCTTCGGCGGCTCCCCGGAACAGCCGGGAGCTGGCGGTTCGCAACCAGTTCTTCACCCCGCGGTATGTCGTCGAGTTTCTGACCGACAACACTCTGGGGCGCATCTGGTATGAGATGACCAAGGGCGAAACGCAGTTCAAGGAACACTGCCGCTACTTGGTGCGCCGACCCAACGAGGTATTTCTAGCGCCCGGAGAGGAAGCATGCGGGGGGGCGGGAGTAGGCAGTATGCAGAGGGCAGAGGGCAGTGAGGATCTGAGCCAGGACGAGTTGCTGAAACAGCCGGTCTACATTGAGCACAGGCCGAAAAAAGATCCGAGAGACATTAAGGTGCTCGACCCGGCGTGTGGGAGTGGCCACTTCCTGCTCTATGCCTTCGACGTGCTGGAAAGGATCTATGAAGAAGCATGGGATGAGCAGTATGCTGTATGTAGTAGGCAGTATGCAGTAGGCAGTAGGCAGAATGCAGAGGGAGTCGCCTATGGGAGGGAAGAACTATCAGGACCTGATCGTGTGGCAGAAAGCAATGGACCTTGTGGAAATGATTTACGAAGCAACGAAATCCTTTCCAAAGGAGGAAATCTACGGACTTACAAGCCAGGTCCGGAGGGCGGCGGTCTCCATACCATCCAACATCGCGGAAGGCCAGGGGCGCACGACGAAGAAAGAGTTCCAGAACTTTCTATCAATAGCGCACGGGTCGGTTCGCGAAGTGGAGACGCAAATCCTGATCGCCCGACGATTGAACTACCTGCCGATCGAAAGAGCCGATCTGATCCTGAATCAGCTATGCGAAGTGGGTCGATTGATCAAAGGGCTCTGGAACTCGCTCTCAACGAGGTAGGCTACGATTACGCGAACTCTGCCTACTGCCCTCTGCCTACTGCCTACTCCTCCAAACACGATTTCCTGAAGCGCGTTCCGGAGCTCATACTTCGCCACAATATCCACGGCATCGATATCGACCCGCGCGCCTGCCAGATTGCCGGCCTGTCGCTTTGGCTGCGAGCGCAGCGTTCCTGTCAGAAGCTGGGACTGAAACCAGACGAACGCCCCCGCATCACCCGCGCCAATGTCGTTTGTGCCGAACCCATGCCGGGTGAAAAGGACCTCCTGGAGGAGTTTATTGGTACTTTCCGGGGCGAGCAGCGCATCGTGGGAGAACTGGTCCGGGAAGTCTGGGAAAGAATGAAGCTCGCCGGTGAAGCGGGATCACTCCTCAAAATCGAGGAAGAGCTCCGCGAAGCCATCGATAGCGTACGGAAAGAATGGGAAGATATCCGTCGGGGACAACCGGTCGGTCAAATGCCCATGTGGGCCGACCGACAACCGCCACGACAGCTCGAAATCCGCATAGCCCTGGGAGAAATCAAGAAGGAAGCATTTTGGGATCAGGTTGAAGGCTGGGTGCTTGAAGCGTTGAATCATTTTGCTGAAAAGGCTGGCAACGGCAAAGGCTACCAGCGCAAACTCTTTGCGGAAGATGCAGCACAGGGATTCGCTTTCATCGATCTGTGCCTTAAGCTTTACGATGTTGTGTTGATGAATCCTCCATTCGGGGAAGCCTCAGAACGGTCACTCCCTTTGCTGAACCGCTTTGGATCATTCACGGATAATATCGCAGCACCTTTCTTAGAGAGGTTCCTGGCTGTCAGTAGATTTGTTGGAATGGTAATGGACCGGGCTCTTCTCATCCGAAAGACACATGAGGCGTTCCGTCGTCTGTTCATCGAAAGAGGCAGGAATAGGCTATGTGGTTTTGCGAACTATGGCTGGGGCGTTCTAGACGCTTATGTTGAGGTTGCAGCGCTAGTTGCGGCAACTTCCTATTCAGGTGCGAGTTACTTCTTGTCTAAAGAGGGTGAAGCGGAGAGGCTACAATGGCTATTTACTGACGGATTTTCGGCACTGCCGAATCGAGCGATTTCAGGCGACGTCCCAAGCTGTGTCATCAATGCATTTGCGAGAAATACTTCTTTGGGCGAATCCGAGAAGGCAGCACGTGTCGGTCACCAATGGAAATCTGAACGCTATCTTCGTTTGTGGTGGGAGGGCTACGACCTTGGTCCTTACGTCTACAACGGTGCCCCCTACTCTCCTTACGTGTTTATATCTCGCAATCGAATGGCTTGCGATCCAACATCAAAAGAGGTCATAACTGAGTCATCGACTGTAATTCGAAACCAAGTTTACCACTACCTCCCAGGAGTGGCTTACGGCAAGCGCGGGATACATCTAGACGCTCATCTCCTACCAAAGGGTCAAACCTTCACAGTCGAAGGTCTGGCTTGTTTTCCGGAGTCAGAATCTGATCGATGGACCATCCTGGCCTACCTGAACTCATCGCCGGTCACTGCAATATTGTCCCTTTTCTGTGGTCAGCACAAGCATGTCGGCTATGTCAATTCCCTCCCATTTTCCAACCAATGGGACTTGGCATCGACAACCAAGGACTGCCTCCAAGGGTATGTTATCGGTAAGTATGCTCAACTTACTGCTGATGAAACGTCACCTCTGTTTACCTCGGCGATCGACGCGAGACTAAGAACGGCATCTTGGAGCGAGGGTTTTGGTGCGTTCTACTTGGAACTCAGCCAGCATACAGAGCGTCTTGGGACCGTGCAGACATTGGTCAATTGTGATGTGGCTAAATGGCTTAGATTTCCACAAGATTGGAAATTCCTTCCTGGTGTTGAAGATATAGTAAAGACCGCACCAAGCCTCGATGCGACGGACGTTTATGATGAGTCAGGATACGACACTCAAGCCGCATATTGTTCTAGGACGCTGTGCAACATAGTCGGAGTTGTTCTTGGCCGATGGGACGTCCGCATCGCACTTGAGCCGTTGCTCGCGCCGAAGCTGGCAGGTCCTTTCGACCCACTGCCGGTTTGTCCGCCTGCCATGCTAGTTAGCCCTAACGGGCTGCCCGCCGAGCCCGGAACGATCGTGAGCAAGGAATGGCTTCGCGCGAGGCCAAGTCCGATCGCCTTACCTCCGGAAGGCTCGGTCTCAAGACCAACCATTCCCGATGAGGAATACCCGCTGCGAGTCTCCTGGAGCGGCATTCTGGTCGATGACTCGGACGGTGACGAGACTCAGGCCCACCCAGAGGATATTGTTCATCGCACCCGGGAGGTGCTGGATCTTCTCTGGGGTGATCGGGTGCAGGCCATCGAACAGGAAGCCTGCGAGATCCTCGGGGCAGTAAATCTGCGCGACTATTTCCGCAAGCCATCGGGCTTTTTTGACGATCATCTGAAGCGCTACTCGAAGAGCCGGCGCAAGGCTCCTATTTACTGGCCGCTCTCCACGGAATCGGGATCATACACACTCTGGATTTACTACCATCGCCTTACCGATCAGACCCTTTATCAGTGCGTGAACGACTACGTCAATCCCAAGCTGGAAACGGTAGCCCAAGATATCGATAAACTCCGCGGCCAAGTGCTCCAGGGAGGAACCGCCAAGCAGCGCGACCAGCTGGAAAGGCTGCAGAAACTCCAACAGGAGCTCACGGACTTCCGCGCGGAACTGCTGCGGGTAGCGGCGCTACCCTACCGCCCCAACCTCAACGACGGGGTGCTCATCACCGCCAGTCCCCTCTGGAAACTCTTTCGCCTCCCCCGGTGGCGAAAGGACCTCCAGGAATGCTGGAAGAAGCTGGAATCCGGAGAGTACGACTGGGCTCACCTGGCCTATTCCATCTGGCCCGAGCGCGTTAAGGAAAAATGCAAAACTGATCGCTCCATCGCCATCGCCCATGACCTGGAAGAACTCTTTCAAGAGCCCAAGCTACAGAAGAAGCCCAAAAAAGCAAAGACCAGGGGGTGAGGTCAGGTAGCGAGTTGGTCTGTTGAAATGACAAAGGAATGTTGGGATGAACGTCAAACAAGAATCTCGGGACGATACTCTGAAGTTTATCCGGCGCTGTATCGAGGAAGGTAAGATCCTCTGGACCTATCATGTGAACATGCGGTTGCGGGGAAGGTCTATTCCGCGGGAAATGATCATCATGTCGCGGAATTCATTTGAAGTCATTGAAGAATATCCGGAGGACAGGTATTTCCCAAGTTATTTGTTATATTCAGTCTATCGAGGTGAAATCTTCCATGTTCTGTGCGCTACCGACGTGGAAGCGGATAATATTAGGATTGTTACCGCTTATCGTCCAAATCCCGAGGAATGGGAATCGGACCTGAAAACGAGGAGACGAAAGTCATGAAATGCCACGTGTGCGGCGCCATGATGAGAAAGTTAGCCACGGATCTGCCTTTCAAAGTGCGCGATAAGACCATTGTCATCTTGAAAGATCTGCCCGTGCTCCAGTGCGACAACTGCAGTGAGTATTTGCTGGAAGACGCCGTGATGGGCCGGGTGGAACAGATGCTCGACAGAGTAAACGCCGCGGCAGAGATCGAAGTGATCCGCTATGCTGCATGATGCCCGGCGAGGCGTTGCTTGTCTTTTCGGCCATGCCGTGGTGGGCGCAGCCCACCCTACAAGACCCATAACCCATGGCATGCCGCACGAAAGAGAACGGATCATAAGACTCAATTGTCCTTGAAGAATTTTCCATGAAGCCATACAATACTGAAGAATATATGGCTGATCGGGAGGTTGAGCTATGGCCAAGATTATCAAAAAAACCATGCAGATGAACCAGGACTACATTGATCGGTTGCGCCACATTTTCGGTGTGAGAACAGACACCGAAGCGGTCAACAAAGCCATGGAAATGGCGTTGATCGATGAGGAGATTATCAGTGCCCACAAACGCATGAGAGGCAAGGGAGAGGTCATCGAAGAGGTATTTCGATGAAAGTGATGTTCGACACCAACGTCTACATCTCCTATATCCGCAGTGGCCACCATCAACACCATCTGGAAAAGCGAGGAACGGTCAAATACCTTGCCGCGATAGTACTGATGGAGTTGTGGGCGGGGGCGAAGACGAAAAAGGCTGAAGGATTGCTGCAAAAGAATCTCAAACCCTATATCGGCACCGGGCGCCTGGTGACCCTCCGCGCCGAACATTTCCTGGCCGTGGGTCAATTCCTTGCCAAAGTTCCGAAAGAATATGACGCACTGATAAAGACCGCTCGGTTCTTGAATGACGTTCTTATTGCCTTCACCGCCTCGTCCATTGGGGCAGTCTTGTTCACCGAAGACCGGGACCACTTCGACATCATTAGCGGCAGGTTACCTTCCCTGAAGGTCGAATATCTGTCACCGAACAGGATATAGTCTCAGGCCGAGTCAAGCCTCATGTAAAGGAGCGCCTGCAAATCTCGACACGGTGACCTTTACTCGGCCATATCGTGATGAACTATACTATTTTAGGATTAGAGGATGCATTTCGAACCGCCGAGAACGCAGAGCACGCAGAGGGAATTATTGGCTTTCTCTGCGATCTCAGCGCACTCTGCGGTTAATTCTTCGTCTTGTCAAAATGAAGGATCTCATCCAAAACAGGTATGGAATGAAAATCCGTGAATTCTTGAAGGAGCATTTCGAGAGGCGCCTGGAAAAGTTCGGGTGCCTGGTCATCTATGATCCTGAAGAGCGCTATCGGGAAATCGTGGAGATGCTGGCAGAACCTGACTGCCGGGTGATCGACGGCACTCAGTCCACTATTGTTGGCCGAGAAGAAGCCATGGCAGCCTGGCGCCGCTTGGCTGCACCGTCAGAGGCGCTGCAGTCGATGGTGATCTTCGTGCCCATCGCTAAACCGAAGACGGAACGGGAACGGCAGCTCAACCCTTACCAGGCCTTTGCCATCGGCGGCAGCGAATTTCCCTATGACGACGGTGATTCCTACCAGGCCCTGTGCCGCAAAGCCAAACCGGATTTTCAACAACAGGTCGATCTGTTGTTTGCCGCCGGCATTCCCGATTTCGACACGGTGGATGCCATCGACAGTGGCAGCAATTGGCCGAAGCTGCGGAGTCTCTTGAAGGCTGAATCGGCGGTAGAAATTCTGGTGGCTGTGCTCTCTCCCACGCAAACGCAGCGAGAATCTTTGGAGAGTGACGAAGCCTGGCCTGCAGAGTTCAAGCAGTTTGCCAGGGAAGTGGCGGGGCTGAAGCTCAAGACGAAAAGTCAGAAATGGCGGCCCATCCAGGAGGAACTGGCTCGATACCTCCTTTTCAGCGAATTTGTCCTGGATCTTCCTGAAGACCTCCCGGTGGAACTGAAAGACGTGCCCCATGCCGACGCAGTGCAAACCGACCTCATCTACAAAGTCTGTGATTCTCTGCGCAGTTCCGAAAAGCATCAGGAGGCATATCTGGAGCTGGCCGCCAAGGTTGCTGCCGATCTGAGCCTGGAACAGCATCTGAAGGATGTAACGGACTTCGGCAAACGCGACACGTTTGCTTTTGAAGAGCGCACCTTTCTTCTACAATTCATCGCCGCGACCGAGGCGGGCAAGACCGAACGGGCGCGGGAACTTGCCGCGCTGCGGTTGAATTCAATCTGGGCAAAGGAAGCGGAGCGTCAGTTGCTCTGGACCATTGCCGAGCGCGGTCTGGAGCTGCTCTGCAGGGTCGAGGAAATAGAGCCGGACTGGAAAAAGCAGGCAGCCGGCCTGTCAGCGCTCTTCTCCTGCTACTCGGAGCAATTGCGCAGTCTTGACACCCTTCACCGGGTGTTCGAACAGGCCGCGCTCGACGCTTACGGCGACCTGGGCGTGGTTACCGAGTTGGTCGAAAAAGTGCGGCAGCGCACCCTGAAATTTGCCGAAGCGGTACAGGGACATTTTGTTTCACTGGTGGAACAGGAAGGCTGGCCGCCGGCAGGACATCTCCGACAGACCCAGGTTTTCGACAAATACCTTGCCCCACTCCTGGAGGAACGGGAGCGGGTGGCCCTGTTGCTGGTGGATGCTCTGCGCTTCGAGCTGGCGAGCGAGCTCCAGGGGCGTCTTGGCGAAGGCTATCAGATTGAGCTCTATCCCGTGGCAGCACAACTGCCCACCGTCACCCAGGTCGGCATGGCCGCGCTGATGCCCGAGGCCGAGGGGAATCTGTTATTGGTCCGAAAAGACGGGGACCTGGTGCCGGTCATCAAGGATCGGGAAATCAAGAACCCGACGGATCGGCTCAAGAGCATCCAGGCCCTTTATGGCGACCGATGCGCCATGGTCGACCTCGATCAATTCTTGAAAAAGAAGAAATTCTCGATCTCTCAGACCGTCCAGTTGCTCATCCTCAAGACCCAGGACATCGATGAGTTAGGAACCGCGCTGGCCCATGACGCTCCGCTCCTCATCCCGAGTGTTTTGAAGAAGCTGCCGGCGGCCATCGGCAAATTAAAGGAACTTGCCTTCGAGCATGTTCTGGTGGCAAGCGATCACGGTTTCATCATCCTTCATGAACAGGAAGCAGGAGATTTAGTGCCCAAGCCGGCGGGGGATTGGGTTCAGGTCAAGGGGCGATATCTGCTGGGGAGCGGTTCCGGGAGCCCGGTGACGGCGGCCTTTGCAGCGGAACAGGTGGGGATCAAGGGTGAAGTGGACACTCTGGTCGTTCCCAGGAGCTTTGGTACGTTTGGGCGTTCCGATCCCTATTTCCATGGCGGCCTCTCCCTGCAGGAATGCGTCCTACCGTTGCTCTGGATCAAGCCCAAAAAGAAGAGTTCCAAGGAAGGCCGACCGGGCACCCTGAGGCTCAGCTACAAAGGCGGTGCGACGGACAGCGTCACGACGCGCAGGCCCATGATCGAGATCGTGCTTTTCCAGGAACAGATCGATGTGTACCGGGCGGAGCGGTTGGAATTCCAACTGGAGGCCTACGCTAAGGGCAAAGTGGTGGGCGAGGCCGCTTCGTGTCAACACCTGGATCCTTCCACCAATTTGGTGAGAATTCAGCTGGGGCAAGCTATCAAAGTGCCGCTGAGGATGGACGACGATTTTGAAGGAGCCTTCGAGGTGCGGGCCATCGACCCGAGGACTCAGGCGAATTTCGCTGCGTTAAAACTGAAGACTAACTACGTGGAATGAACCCATGGATGATCTGGACATCAAACTGAATGGTGCCTACCCAGGCCGCGTGGTCCGCAAGGATCTGCTGCACCAAATCAAGAAGGGAACCAACGTTCCCTCGTTTGTGCTGGAATTCCTGCTGGCAAAGTATTGCGCCAGCGACGATCCCGATGAAGTGGATGCCGGCATCGCCGCAGTTTTCGAGACCATTCAGAAGAACTATGTCCGTCCGGATGAAGCCAACAAGGCACAATCCCTTGTGCAGCAAAAAGGCCGCCACAAGTTCATCGATAAGGTCCATGTGACCTATGTGGAAAGGGAAAAGCGCCATTGGGCCGAGATGGAGAATTTCAATTCGCGGCGCATTGCCATCCCGGAGAAGTTTTACCAGGACAATGAAAGACTGCTGGCGGGCGGCGTTTGGGCTGAAGCAACGGTAGCCCACAACGATGTGGACGAGGACGACTACGCTTTCTACATCGAAGACCTGCGCCCAATCCAGCTGTCCCGCTTCAACGTGGACGAATTCCTGGCCGGCCGGGAGCAGTTCGGCCGAGATGAATGGATCGATGTGCTCATCCGATCCATTGGGCTGGAGCCGTCAAAGCTCTCGCTGCGGCTCAAGTTCCATTTCCTGGCGCGTCTCTTCAGCTTTGTGGAAGCCAACTACAACTTCATTGAGCTCGGGCCGCGCGGCACCGGGAAATCTTATGTGTTCAGCGAGTTTTCCCCCTATTCGACGCTGGTCAGCGGCGGCCAGGCCTCGACCCCGGTGCTCTTCTACAATAATGCGCGGAGGCGGGTCGGCTTGGTCGGGTACTGGGATACCGTAGCCTTCGACGAAGTGGGCGGCATCAAGATCCGTGATCAGAGCTCCATCGATATTCTGAAGGACTACATGGCCAACGGGCGCTTTTCGCGAGGCTTCGAGGTCATCGCCAATGCGAGTCTTTCCTTTGTGGGCAACATCGATCATTCCATAGATCAGCTGGTCAATTCGACGCAGTTTGACCTGTTCATATCCCTTCCCGATTCCTTTGATCTTGCGGTGATGGATCGCTTCCACACCTATCTGCCCGGCTGGGAAATGCCGAAGAATAGCAGCGAGTACCTGACCCGGAACTACGGTTTCATCACGGACTACCTGGCTGAAGCATTCCATCGCCTGAGCCGCCAGAGCAGCCGCTATGAGTACGTAAACCGTCACTGCAAACTGGGGAAGAGCGTTGAAGGGCGTGATGAAGTCGCGGTCAAGAAGACCGTCGCCGCACTCCTTAAGCTCATTCATCCCGTGGGAGAGCCGGCCGCCGAGGAATTCAATCAGTATCTCGAGTATGCCATCGAGGGCCGGCGGCGGGTGAAGGAACAGATGAACAAACGTAAACCGGATGACGAGTTTGCCCGCGTTAACCTCTCCTACATCAATGATCTGGGTGAAGAGGTGGTTATCTGGTGCCCGGAATCAAGGGATGCCGAAGCAACGCAATACCCCAAAAGGCGGGTATTGCCGGGACTGATCCAGGAGAAGACTCGGCCACGGGGTAAGGCAATGGAACAAAAGCCTGCTGAGGAAATGCAAGTGAAACCGACACCAGTGGTTCCGACGCCGCAATTGATCGATCCGGAGCCGCAGCCGCCTCCCCCTGCCGGAGAAGAACCGAAAGAAAAGCACTTCAAGATCTTCTACGGTGATACCGGCTATACCTATGAGGCTCTTTTCGGTGATTATCTAAAAGGAGCAAAGGTCCTCGACATTGAAGACCCTTACATCCGCTCCCAGCACCAAGTTGCCAATTTTGTTCGCTTCTGTGAATTAGTGGTGAGGATTGGCTCGGTACACACAATCAATCTCACTACGGGGTTCGATGACGGCTCCCAGCAGAAGGAAGCGGATGAAAAATTCCAGGCCCTGGCATCAAGCCTGATCGATTACGGCATCAAGTTGAACGTTACTTACAACGAACGCCAACATGACCGGGAAATCCGCCTTGGCAATGGCTGGAAGATTAAGATCGGCCGAGGCTTTGACATTTACCAGAAACCGGACAGCTGGTTCAGCATCGGCGCCAATGACCTGGAGAAGCGGCCATGTCTGGAAACGATTGTGGACATCTTCAAGGATGAGCCAGGATAGAGGGACCTCAGGAAAGATCTTTGTTGACGATTAATGTTTCCAGAAAACCCAAAAATCTTTTATGTATTCAATACGAGATTGCTGGCAGCCAAGAAACGCTTGCCCCCCGCTTCCGGACCTGCTCTAAGGCTCAGCGGGCGCCCCTCCATCCCGCTTCGGCCGCCAGCGGGAGACTGCCTGGCGGTGTTCCGCCAGGGTCTGCGAGAACTGGTGAGTCCCATCCCGTTTGCTCACAAAATACCGATAGGCGGTATTCTCCGGAAACAGCGCCGCTTTCAGGGATTTCGCGCCGGGATTGCAGATCGGACCAACCGGCAGGCCCGGGTTCTGATAGGTGTTGTAGGGGCTCTGACGCTTCAGGTGGGTGGTGGTGATCGGCCCGGAAAAATCAGGCAGGTCGTATACCACCGTAGGATCACTCTGCAGGGGCATCTTCTCTCGCAGGCGATTGTAGAAAACCCCGGCAATGAGAGCCCGTTCGACATCCACCGCAGCCTCCTTTTCCACCATGGAAGCCATGATAACGATCTCGTGGAGACTGCGGCCGAGCTCTGCCGCCGGTTGTTCCCAGTCTTCCGGCAGATGGCGCCAGAATTGGCGAATCATCATTTTCAGCATGGCCGCTTCGCTCTGGTTGCGCTGAAAAAAGTAGGTGTCGGGAAAGAGGAATCCCTCCAGGGTCGCCCCCGGCACGGCATTTTCCGTCACAAAGGCGGGGGAGGTCATCAGCCGCAGCACCTCCTGGGCCGGGGCCAAGCCCCTTTCCTCGAGGGTTCTTGCCACCTCGTACATGGTGACCCCTTCCGGAAAGGTAACACGCTCGATAACGGCTTTGCCCGCAACGATCTGATCGAGCACCTGCCCGGGGGTGGAAAGCCGCAGGAAGGCATAGCTGCCGGCTTTGAGCTTATGGCCGGCCTTGCCGAACCAGCAGAGCAGTCTGAATGCCTCCTCATCGGCGATGACGCCCTCGGCATGGAGCAGCCTTGCCACCTGCGCCGCAGTCATGCCGGCGGTGATGGTCACCTCCTGGATTCCCAGACGGGAACTGCCGGGCCCATGGAGGAACAGCCAGAACTTGAAGGCAATCAGCCCCACGGCCCCTCCCACCAGGACCGAACCCACCAAGAACAGAGTGAATCCCTTTTTGAGGAAGCTGGTAAGACCTGCCATCAGAACCCCTCCCGAGGACTCCTTCCCTTTACCACGAACCCAGACGAGCGGCAACCACGAGCGGACCTCGACAATCCATTCGCACTCCCACCGTCAGGGTCCATGGGTTATCTCTGGCTTGGAAGGTCCCTGGACCCCGGTTGGAAGCATGCCGGGGTGACCGAATCTGAGACTTTTGCAAGAGGCTTCATGGATAACGCAAAGGGACCCAGCCTGAGAAGGGCATCGGCGCTCATCAGGGTAATCCGCGTAATCCGCGAAATCCGCGGTCAAAGGAAGAGATGGAAGATCTCGACCTTTCCTGTGCTAATGACGGACCCTCAGAATTTTGCTTATTCCCTTGCACCGCAGAGGCGTGATATCATCTCGCCCATGCCTTTACTTCCAGGGGGCTGGCGAGGGGCTGTGATCAGTCACCGGCGGCACCCGCCTGGAGTCAGCGATGCTCTTGAAATGGAGAGAGGACCAACGATCCATGGAAGCGAACCGTTATCGTGAAGCCGGGGTCGACCTGAACAAAGCCAATGAGCTGGTAACGCGGATCAAGCCGCTCGTCCGGAGCACCTTTCGCGGCGGGGTGATCACCGATATCGGCGGTTTTGGCGGGCTATACTCGTTCAACTGCACGGAACTGAAGAACCCGGTCCTGGTTTCCACCACCGATGGGGTCGGCACGAAACTGAAAGTGGCTTCCTGGGCAAATCGACATCATACCGTCGGCATTGACCTGGTTGCCATGTGTGTCAACGACATCATCGTGCAGGGAGCTCGTCCGCTTTTCTTTCTCGATTACCTCGCCCTGGGCCGGATCGATCTGGATCTCGTCGAACAGCTGATCGGCGGCATCGTCACCGGCTGCAAGGAGGCCGGCTGCTCGCTGATCGGCGGCGAAACCGCGGAAATGCCCGATTTCTATCAAGACAACGAATACGACATGGCCGGATTCGCGGTCGGACTGGTGGACAATGCCGACATCATTGACGGCTCGACCATTCATGTGGGCGACCAGATCATCGGCCTGGCCTCGAGCGGCCTTCATTCCAATGGCTACAGCCTGGTACGCCGGATTGTCTTCGACCAGCTCAAGCTCCAACCCGACAGTCTTCTCGGCGGCTGCCGCCGCACGGCCGCGGAAGAACTGCTCGAGCCCACCCGCATCTATGTCGAACCGGTGCTGAAGGTTATGAAAACCTTCCGCATTGCCGGTATGGCGCACATTACCGGCGGCGGCTTTCATGACAACATCCCGAGGATTCTGCCGGGCGCCTGTCAGGCCGTCATTTTCCAAGACAGCTGGGAAGTCCCGCCCATTTTTCGCTTTCTCCAGGAACACGGTGGGATTTCGGAGGAGGAACTCTATCATGTCTTCAACTGCGGCATCGGTTTTGTCCTGGTGGTTGACCCCCACGAATCGCAGGACCTCATTGACCTGCTGAACGGCATGGGACAGCACGCCTTCCGCATCGGTGAGATCGTCCCCCGGGACAGTCGTGATGTTCCCATTCGGCTGGCAGCTGCGAGCTAGAACTATCCGCTCGCCTTCCGCCTCATCGCAGATCGCGCAATGGAGACCAACCATTCGAGACTAGAAGCGGCCATCAGCCAGCTCTCTCATTATCTGCACGGCAAGGAGAGCGCCCTGAGGCTAGCCTTCACCTGCTTCTTCGCGCGCGGCCATCTCCTCATCGAAGACTTTCCCGGCCTCGGCAAAACCACCCTGGCCATCGCCATTGCCAAAATCCTCGGCCTCACCTTCGGGCGGGTGCAATGCACCAGCGATCTCCTGCCAACCGACATCACCGGCCTGTCGATCTTTAACAAGGAAGTCAACGCCTTCGAGTTCCGGCCCGGTCCGATTTTCAACCACATCGTGCTGGTAGACGAGATCAATCGGGCTTCGCCAAAGACCCAGAGCGCGCTGCTCGAAGCCATGGGCGAAAAACAGGTGACCATCGAGGGGCGAACGTACGATCTTCCTCAACCCTTTTTCGTCATTGCCACCCAGAATCCCGCCGAATCCTACGGCACTTTCCCTCTCCCCGAATCTCAGCTCGACCGGTTCCTCATGAAAATCCGAATCGGCTATCCGGAACGGGCGGCGGAAAGAGAAATCCTGAAAGGGGGGAGCAAACGGCGCGAACTCTACCAGCTCGATCCCATCATGGGGGTTGACGAAATCCTCCAGATCCAGGACTTGATCCGGCACAGCATCTTTGTCTCGGACCGGATTCTCGAATACGTTCTCAATGTCATCGAGGCAACGAGAAAGAACCAGTACTTCTCCACGGGCCTTTCCACCCGGGGCGCCCTTGCCCTTATCAATGCCGCCAAAGCCCACGCCTACTTCTCCGGCAAGGATTTTCTGATACCCGAAAATGTCAAGGAAGTTGCTGAATTCGTCATTCCCCACCGGGTGCCGGCCCGTGATGAATATGAAAGCGTCAACAAGAGGGAGATCCTGAGATCGCTGCTCGCCGATATACCCGTCCCGGTTTGATCCGGATCAACAAGCCCGGGTACCTCTACATTCTTTTGACCATCTTCATTGGCTTTTCGGCAGTCAACACCGCCAATAACCTGCTCTACCTCGTGACGTCAACGCTCCTAAGCTACATGCTGGTATCCGGGATTTTCGGCCGAAGGAACCTGCGCGGCCTTGACGTCGTGCTGGAATTTCCGGAAGAGAGGTTTGCCGGCACCCCGGTCCCGGTGGGGGTCAGGCTCATCAACCGGCGACGGTTCATGCCCGCCTTCTTGACCAGAATCACGATCGGCGCCGAGGGAGTACTCTTCCCGATCGTCAATCCGGGAACGTCCTCGCTGCTCCATATCGATATGATCTTTGACCGGAGGGGTCGGCACACCCTGTCGGGGATAACCCTATCATCGGTATTCCCGTTCAACTTCTTCACCCGCTACCGCCGGGTTCCTCACAACCTTGACCTGGTCGTATTCCCAGGGCTCCGCCCGTGCACCCTCCAGTCGTTGCTGGCGGACCGGACCCGATGGCGCGGAGAAGCCCCTTCGGATCAGCCCGGCACCGACTCCGACCTTCTCTCCATCCGCGACTATGTGTTCGGTGACGCGCTGAAATACATCAGCTGGAAGGCAACAGCCAAAACCGGTCAGCTCAAGACCAAGGAACTCGCAACGCCCGAGTCCCCCAATATCCTGATCGATTTCAATAATCTGAGAGAATCCAACGTCGAGCTGGCGCTCTCCAGCACCGCCTTTCTGATCGTCCGGGCAATCCACGCCGGCACCCCGGTGGGACTCATCATCGACGGCGAATCGTACCAGCCGTCTGCCACCCAGGCCCACAAAACCATGCTTCTAACCAGGCTGGCACTCCATGGTCAGAATTAGAACCGTCCTTCAAGGTCTTACCTACGGTTGCGTGGTCCTGGCGGTTGGTGTGGTGGCCGAACACCTGGAGAACTTTCATCTGCTCGGGTTTCTCGGCCTTTCCCTGTTGGCCCTCGCCTGCGAGCAGCGGCGCGTGGTTGCGATCCCGCGGTGGCTCCTGAATGGGAGTTCCCTTGGGATTCTGGTCCTGGCAGGGTTCCGCATCTCTCCCGAGGTTCTAATCGAGCCGATCCTGGATGCCCTGGTAATCCTGGTCGCCATCAAGCTCCTCGAGGACAAGAAAAGCCGCGACCTGTTGCAGATCTACCTGCTCTGCCTGTTTCTCCTGGTGGGCTCCACTCTGATTTCGCTCAGCATCAGCTTCCTGGTTACCCTCTCCCTCCTCCTGATGCTGGTGACCGCCGCTCTCATCCTGCTCGCCTACTTTGCCCACAACCCCGAGATGGTCATCAGCAAGGCAACCCTCGGGAAAGTCCTGCTGCAGGCCCTGTTGATGTTTTCTCTCTCCCTGCCCATGAGTGTCCTCCTGTTCCTCATCCTCCCCCGGACCGCTTATCCCTTTCTCACTTTTCTAAACAAGACCGGTGGCGCCCAATCAGGCTTCACGGACACCATTTCGCTCGGCCAGATGGCTGCCATCCAGGAAGACCATGCGGTTATTTTTCGCGCCGAAATGGAACGGGTCGACGAGAGCGGATTGTTCTGGCGGGGGGTGGTCCTGGATGAGTTCGACGGCCTCAGGTGGCAGAACACGCCGGCCGCAGCCAGGGAAGAGCTGGTCGGGCCTGATAGGGTCCTTGGGCATACGATCGAGCAGACCGTTTATCTCGAACCCTACGGAAATCGGTACCTGTTCGCCCTGGATAAGCCCATGACGTTTGCCGTCCACCGCAACAAGCATTCCCGCACCCGCATCACCCCTTTCAAGACCAAAATCTTCGAAAGGATTCGATACCGCGCCACCTCGCTCATGGCCGCCAGTTTTCCGCAACCGGGAGTTGATCGAGCTCACTACCTGGCGCTTCCCCACGGCTTTGCGCCTCGAGTGAGGACGCTGGTTCAGAGCCTGGTTGGACAAAAGCCGCCGAATGAGCGGCTGCAGATGCTCTTCTCGTTCCTGCGGCGTGGCGCCTATGCCTATTCTCTGGAAGATCTCCCGGTCTCCGAGGCCCCTCTCGAGGCTTTCCTGTTCGTCACCAAACGGGGCAACTGCGAGTACTTTGCCTCGTCCCTGGCGGTCATGCTGAGGATGGCCGGCATTCCGGCGCGCCTCGTCGGCGGATACAAGGGGGGCCACTACAACCCCACCGGGAAATATTACCTGGTCAGTCAGCGCAACGCGCACGTGTGGGTTGAGGCCTACCTCCCCGCTCTGGGCTGGCTGCGGCTCGATCCCACGCCGGCGGCCGCCGCCGTCGCTTCGCCCCCACTGGGCCGTCAGGTCTTCCTACAGTTGCGGCTGCTGCTGGATACCTTCAATTACTACTGGCACAAAGTCATCATCGACTACGACTTCACCCGCCAGGTACAAATGGTGAATGCCATTCGTGAGCGCATCAGGAGGCCGGACCTGAAATTTACGCCGGACTTGGCGGCGACCGTCAGGAACATCTCGGTGGGAACCGGGATTTTCCTTGCTTGCAGCCTGCTGCTGTGGGCCTTGTTCGCCGCCGGTCGGCAAAGACGCGAAGAACGCCTCCTCGCAGGGTTCCTCCGGCGCATGGCGGCTCACGGCTACACCAAATTCCCGCACGAAGGCCTCGAAGAATTCCTCGATCGCATCGACCGCGAGGACCTCAGGGCGCGCGCACGGCCATTCGTCGAGGATTTTCAGCAGGTTTACTATCGTGACCGGGAATTCACCCGAAAAACCATCCAGGGCCTCCGGGTCCGCCTCAAGAGCCTGTAGGCGCTGCCAGGGAACAATTGAGACTCCTGAAAACGACTTAAAAGCACTTGCCCTCCTGAATGGGGTATGGTAGTAAGGTGTTTTCTTTTGGTATTTAGTGGCTAACCCAACCGTTCTTACCCGAGGTGAGCGCTCGGTTGGGGGAGCGGCCCCGTAACCGCTCCCCGGATTTGCATGGGAAAGGAATCAGTTCCATGAGCAGGAAGTGTGAAGTCTGCGGAAAGACTCCCCAGGTGGGCAATAATGTCAGTCATGCCAATAACAAGACCAAGCGGGTATGGTATCCCAATCTGCAGTCCGTCCGTCATGTCGGTCGCGACGGGCGGGTGACCCGGATCCGGGTATGCACCCGCTGCATTCGCACGGGCCTGGTGGTAAAGCCTTCTTAGAACGACGCCCTGTCGGCGGACTACCGGCAATTGCCGCCATGGCTTTTCGCAGATGCTTACCATCCATCCGCTGATCGGTGGTTGCCCAAAGACTGCCTTCACGTTTCACTCTGAGGCTCACAGAACCATTGCTCCGTGTCAATTTGGAATGCTTCGTGTGACTTCGTGGATAAAGAAGTCTTTTTCAGGCCCTCCCATAATTCGGAAACGCTGCTGGTGGATCACAACTCACCATCCGATCTGACTCATTTCGGCTTCCTGGACGTTCCTGAACGGGAAAAGGTGGCCTGGGTGCGTCAGCATTTCAATACCGTCGCTGAGAAGTACGATTTCATGAACACCCTTCTCAGCTTCGGCATCCACTATCTCTGGAAACGCCTTGCCGTCCGGATGATGGCCCTGCGCGAAGGTGATCGCGTGCTGGATGTCTGCGGCGGCACAGCGGACCTGTCGCTGCTGGCCGCGCGCCAGGTCGGGCCAACAGGTCTCGTAACCCTTTGCGATATCAACTGGAAGATGATGGCAAGCGGCCGCCCCAAGGTTGCCGTCTCACCGTGGGGCCTGCGCATTACCTATCTACAGGCCGATGCCGAATTGCTGCCCCTGGAGAACGACTGCTATGACGCCGCCATGGTGGGTTTCGGCATCAGGAACCTCACCCACATGGAAAAGGGGTTCGAGGAGATGTTCCGGGTGTTGAAACCGCAGGGGAAGATCATGTGTCTCGAATTCTCCCATCCCATTACCCCGTGGTTCCGTTGCCTCTACGATCTCTACTCCTTCTACCTCATGCCCGCTCTCGGGAAACTCCTCGTTGGGTCGCGGCGCGCCTACACCTATCTGCCTGAATCGATCCGGCTCTTCCCTAACCCGGACGGCCTCAAAGCCATTCTCGAAACCATCGGTTTCAGGCAGGTACACTACCGGCGCCTCACCAACGGCATCGCGGTCATCCATCTGGGCACCAAACCCTGATGGCCGCTTCAGCAATAGGTTTATTCCGCTCCGCATGTCGGGCCGGGGTCGGCAACCTGTTTTAAACCATGAAAGGCTGGAATCCGGGATTCCTGTCATTTCGACCGCAGGGAGAAATCTTAAGATCTCTCACATTCGTTCGAGATGACAATAGTCCGGACCTTACCCGTGCGCAGTATAGCGCCCTTGGTCGTGAACCGCTGATCGGAACTCGCCATGAAACTGAACTGGGCTGAACGGTGGGTCGTAAACAATCCCTCGAGGGTCTTCCAGCAGCGGTTGGAAATCGGCTGGCTGCAGCGTCGCCTGCCGCTGGCAGCCGAAGCGGCCGTGCTCGAGGCCGGGTGCGGGCGGGGGGCGGGAGCTGATCTCATCCTGAAGCGTTTTCAGGTCGAGCGGATTTGCGCCATGGACCTGGACCCGGAGATGATCCGCCGCATCCGGGGTTATCTCCCCCGCGATCACGCGGAACGCGTGGTGACCTATGCCGGTGATCTGACGCACCTGCCTCACCCCGATGAATCGTTCGACGCCGTTTTCGGGTTCGGCGTCCTGCATCACGTCCCGGACTGGCGGCGCGCTCTGGCCGAGGTTGCCAGGGTCTTGAAGGTTGGCGGAGTCTATTTCCTCGAGGAAATCTATCCAACCGTCTATCAAAACTTCGTTACCCGCCATATCCTGCTCCATCCCACCCACGACCGCTTTGCCAGCGCCGACCTCAAGGAGGCCCTGAACCGAACGCAACTCTCCCTCCGCCACGCGCTGGAGTGCCAACTGGTCGGAATCCTGGCCGTACTGGTCAAAACCGGCTGAACACGCGCCTTTGCGGTCAAAGAACCCGGAATCACGAAAGATACCATTGTTGTAAGAATCTTGTCATCGCAGCATAAAGCCGGGAGCTACCCATGCCCGGAATCTCCAGGCATGGCAAGACCAGCCCTCCGAATCACGGCAACACAAGCACGACCTCAGGCGGCACTCGCTCCGCTCGGCGATAGCTCTTCCTGGGCAGCTTTCGACCCCCTGCGCATTGCTCACCCACCCAAGACCCCAGCCGTGTGGCCGCACCCCTGGCGTTAAGACAGCAACCTCTCTCCCGCTCCGGTCCCGATTGCCCTCCTCCTCAGGCACAGCCTCTTATCCTGCAGCGAGTTGTTAAGTACCGCACCCCAAGAACAAGTGTCCAGCCTCTCATGACGTGGCACAGGCTTCCAGCCTGTGAGATACACGGGCGAGACGCCCGTGCCACAAATGATGGTCGCCAATTTCTGGGGCGCTGTACTTATACTCATGAAGGATGGCATACTGCGTTTTGTGAATGTCATCTGGATTCCGGCTGAAAGACTGCCGGAATGACGTCTCAGGCGGCTTCTACGTTCGTCATTCCGGCGAAAGCCGGCATCCAGAGCGCTTATAGAAACGATATTTTCCAACCTCAACGAGTATAGCTTGGCTGCAAGGCAAGGAAGCCAACCGAAGAGCCCTCGCAAGAGAAAAGACTCGTACCCCATTTAGCATCGTAGTATAAGAAACAAGGTAAGACCATGATGAGAATTCAGCTTCATGTGCTTGGCGCCTGTGTCAATGAGCGCCGACCAACCCGATAGAGCCTCAGCCATGGAAGTCTCGCAAGATGCCGTCCTTTCTCTCACCGTCCTGGTACTGGACGACGAACCCAATATCCGGAGAGTCTTGGGTATCTCTCTGGAGGCCGAAGGGCATCAAGTGATTGCGGTGAGCAACAAGAAGGACGCCCTCAGCGAGGCCCGTCGCCGCTGTATTGACCTCGCCCTGGTGGACCTGCGGTTGGGCACAGAATCAGGGATGGAGCTGATCAGCGCCTTGCGTGGGCCCTGTGCCTGGACCAGGATTGTCGTCATCACCGCCTATGCCGCCATTGACTCGGCGGTGGAAGCAATGCGGCGGGGCACTTTCGACTACCTTCCAAAGTCGTTCACTCATGAGCAGGTGGCGCTGGTCGCCGGCAGGGTGGCCGAACTCCGCGCCCGCGCTATCCATTCGTGGAGCAAGCGTGCTAATCGGCCGTTCTGTATGCTGTTGACCAGACCTTCGGCTGAAGAGCGATGCTGATCGGGTTGCATTCTGCAATGGGCGATGCTGTTCGATCCTTCAGAATGCAGGACCGTTGCCGATCCCAGCTCGAACTCACCTCTGATAGTCCAGCGTTATCAATCAACCGGAGGAATATCTCGATGGCATGCGGATTGCTCATCGATGTCCCCAAGGAGACGTGGGGATGAGCTTGAAGACGAAGTTGCTGCTCGCCTTTCTGGGCCTGTTCGCGATTTTGGTGGCAGTAGGGGCGCTGAGTGTGCGGATGGTCACCGAGTCGAGCACCTCGATCGAACGGATCTCCCGTGAAAATTACGATACGGTGGCGGCCTGCTACCGGATGAAAGAAGCGATCTCATGGCTGGATCGGATTGCTCTGCTTTTCCTCCATGAAGAGTTCCCAGGACTGCGCGACGAAAGCGAGAAGGCCATGGCGGAATTCGATAAGAACCTTCGATTTCAAACCGGCAATATCACCGTTCTCGGGGAGCGTGAAGCCACAACCCACCTGGCGGAGCTCTGGAGCACCTATCGCCGCGACTATCAGGAATTCCTGGGGACGGAGGCCGCCGACCATCGTGCGGCGGGCTATCGCGCGACACTCATGCCTCAGTCGCAGGCTGTTCGCGAAGCCGCTCAGCAGATCATCGAGCTCAACCTGGGCAACCTGCTTTTGGAGGATGAGCGGGCGCGCCGGCACGCCCTCCAAACCCGGCAGACGATGCTTTTGCTGGTGCTTTCAGGGCTGGCAATCGCGGTCCTTTTCATCGTGGTCATTCTGCCGGCAATTTTGCGCTCCCTTGCCAGGCTGACCCAATCGGTGTGCGCGATTCGCGAAGGCAACCTCGACCTGGTGGTTAAAGCCCACTCGCGTGATGAAATCGGCCAGCTTGCCGGGGCGGTTAATGACATGACGGTGAGTCTGCGAGAGTTCCGTCGGCGTGCCCGGTCACGGTTGCTACGCACCCAGCGGACCACCCAGCTTGTGCTGGAAAGCCTCTCCGATGCGGTGGCCATCTGTAATCCGGGAGGAGAGATCGAGCTCGCCAACAACACTGCGCGCACCCTTTTCGGGCTGAACCCGGAAGCAACTCTGGCGGACGCCGGCAACGCCTCCCTCAACGAGCTCTTTGCCCGTGCCTGTCGGGAGCTTCGTCCCCTCAAACCCGCGAGTTATGCTGAGGCCATCCAGGTTTTTCGGGATGGTGAAGAACGTTTCTTCCTGCCTGAAGCGATCCCCATTTTGAACGAGGAGCGGGAGCTTATCGGGGTCACCCTGGTCCTGTCGGATGTGACCGAGGTGCGGCAGCTCTGCGAAATGAAGGGGGGCTTGGTGACCACTGTTTCCCACGAGCTGAAGACCCCCCTCACTTCGGTGCGACTGGCGATTCACGCTCTGCTGAGCGAGAAGGTCGGGCCACTCACTGCCAAGCAGGTGGAATTGCTGGCGGCTGCTCGCAGCGATACCGATCGCCTGCATCGCATCATTCTGAATTTGCTCGAAATGAGCCGCATGGAAGCCGGGCGCATGCGCCTGGAGAGGCAGCGGGTGGCTCCCGACCAGCTGGTACTGCAGGCAGCCGATGAATTTCAGGCGGCCTTTCTGGATCACGGGGTTCACTTAAAAGTGGATATCCCTCCGGAACTGCCGACGGTGTTGGTTGATCCCATTCGCATCCAGGCGGTCTTTGCCAACCTTTTCCAAAACGCACTCAGGCACACTCCGCGCGGCGGGGAAATCAGCGTCTCGGCAGGGCTGGAGGGGGAGCGAGTGCGTTTTCTGGTTGAGGACACGGGGTCGGGTATTCCCGAAGCCTACCTGCCGCTGATTTTCGAGAAATTCTTCCGGGTCCCCGGTCAGGATCAGGAAAACGACACCGGTTTGGGACTGGCCATTGTGAAGGAAATTATCACCCTGCACGGGGGCCGGGTGGCGGCGGAGAACAGGGAAGAGAAGGGGACCAGGTTCAGCTTTACCCTGGAGGCTGCACTGCCGGGAGAGCATGGCACACGTCTCGAAGCCAGGGCTGGGACCAGCTGAATCCCCATTCCCCGGCAGGACGTTCCAGCGTCAAACCTGGGCAAGGAGGCCGGGCAGCGATGCAGGATTCAGCACTCGCTACTGTTCTTCACAATAGAGTGACCATCTTCGGAGAGCGTCGTTCCGGTGAAGGCCGGAATCCAGATGAAAGCCCGGCCCCAAGTTTGCGCCGGTATGAAGTACCGGGGCTGGACACTTCTTTGTGGAGCCATATTCAGCACTATGGGCCTGGCAAACGAGGGCATAGAGCCATGGAGGACTTGTTAGTGGGGTTAGCGGCAGTGGGCTTGATGGTTTACCTTTTCGTGGCACTCCTCAAGCCGGAGAAGTTCTAGCGTTTAATGGCAGACGCCCCCGACATATCCATGAACCGTCACCCCAGCAGGTTCTTGGCCGGGCTCCAGTGAGTAGGTGAGCCGTGGGTTCCGGCGGGGCTTGTCCCGGCAGGCTTTGGGAGGGGGGCATGTGGAGTTTTTAGACAGTCAGCAAAAGGGGAGCATGAACGTTCTCGGGAGATTGGGGGAGATGGCGGTGATCGATTGGCTGCAATTGGCGGTTTTCATCCTGGTCCTGGCCGCGCTCACGAAGCCGTTTGGGTGTTACCTGGCAGGCGTCCTGGACGCGAGTGGCAAGACCCTTCTTGATCCTTTGGTGAAACCGGTCGAGCGTTTGCTGTGGCGGCTGCTGGGTCTTGACCCAAAACGAGAGCAGGACTGGAAGGAATATGCGCGCTCCGTTCTCCTTTTCAGCGCGATGGGCACCCTATTCACGTATGCCATGCTGCGGCTTCAAGGCTGGCTTCCCCTAAACCCCCAGGGCTTCGCCGGCGTCCCCGCGGACTTGGCCTTCAATACGGCCGTGAGCTTTGCCACCAATACGAACTGGCAGAATTACGGGGGTGAGAGCACCATGTCCTATTGGTCGCAAATGGTCGCGCTGACCTTTCAGAATTTCGTCTCTGCCGCTGCCGGCATTGCGGTCGCAGCAGCCCTGGTGCGCGGCATTGTCCGCGACCAAGCCAAAACCATCGGCAATTTCTGGATGGACCTCACCCGCATCTGCCTCTATCTCCTGCTGCCGCTTTCCCTCCTGTTTGCCTGGTTTCTGGTTTCGCAGGGAATGATCCAGAACTTCGCTCCCTACGTAACCGTCAAAACCGTCGAAGGCGGTGCCCAGACGCTTGCCCATGGCCCCATGGCTTCCCAGGTCGCCATCAAGTTACTGGGCACCAACGGCGGCGGTTTTGCCAATGCCAACGCCGCCCACCCCTACGAGAATCCGACGCCGCTGACCAACTTGCTGCAGATGCTTGCCATTTTTGCTATTCCCAGCGGTCTGACCTACACTCTCGGCCGGGCAGCCCGCCATCCGAAACATGGCTGGTCCATCTGGTCGGCCATGTTCCTGCTGTTCCTGGCGGGAGTGCTGATCAGCTGGTGGGCGGAAAGCACTGGCAATCCACGCCTGCTCGCTCTTGGTCTGGATCCTGCCTCCGGCAACCTGGAAGGCAAGGAGGTGCGCTTCGGCATCTTCAGTTCCACCCTCTTTGCCACGGTGACCACCGATGCCTCATGCGGGGCGGTGAATGCCATGCACGATTCCTTCACCCCGCTCGGGGGCCTGGTCCCGCTGTTCAACATGTTGCTCGGGGAGGTCGTTTTTGGGGGCGTCGGGGCCGGCCTTTACGGGATGCTGATCTTCGTGCTGCTCGCCATCTTTCTTGCCGGCCTGATGGTCGGGCGCACTCCCGAATACTTGGGGAAGAAGATCGAAGCCCGGGAGATCAAGCTTGCGGCCCTGGCGATTCTGCTTCCAGCCTTGGTGCTGTTGGGGTTCACGGCGTCGGCGGTGACCAGCGACTGGGGACCTGCGGCCACCGGCAATGGCGGCCCTCACGGTTTTACAGAGATTTTCTATGCCTACACCTCAGCGGTCAACAACAACGGCAGCGCCTTCGCGGGTCTCACAGCCAACACCCCATGGTACAATCTCACCCTGGCCCTCGCCATGCTGGCCGGGCGGTTCTTCGTGATCGTTCCCGTGCTTGCGCTGGCGGGAAGCCTGGCAGGGAAAAAGAAGGTTGCCACCAGTGCGGGCACTTTCCCGGTCTCCGGCATCACCTTCACCCTGCTCGTCATCGGTACGGTACTCCTGGTAGGAGCCCTGACCTACCTGCCGGCGCTGGCGCTGGGACCGATTCTGGAAGAGTTTCTCCTGAACTGTTCCGCCAGACTCTATTAAGGACGTGACTCATGGCCAGGAAAACGCACTCTATCCTCGACATGACGATCTTGCTGCCCGCGGTCTGGGGTGCCTTTCGCAAGCTGGACCCGCGCGTGGCGGTACGGAATCCGGTAATGTTGGTGGTGCTGGTCGGCGCCGTGGTCACGACCATCGAGTGTCTGGCCGCCCCATGGCGCGGTCAGTCGCTGAGTTTTATCAGTCAGATCACGGTGTGGCTGTGGTTCACGGTCCTGTTCGCCAATTTTGCCGAAGCCATGGCCGAAGGACGCGGCAAGGCTCAGGCGGCGACGCTCCGCAAAGCCCGCACTCAGACTCGGGCGACTCGCTTCACCGACGGTGGCTCGACTGCGGTGGTGGCGGCGGAGGCTTTGCGAAAGGGCGACCTGGTGCTGGTGATGGCCGGAGAAATCATCCCGGCCGACGGGGAGGTTATCAAAGGAGCGGCAACGGTCAATGAGTCGGCTATCACCGGCGAATCGGCGCCGGTCATCCGCGAAGCAGGCGGTGATCGCAGTGCGGTGACCGGAGGAACCCTGGTCCTCTCGGATGAGCTGGTGGTGCGGGTAACGGCCAATCCGGGAGAGGGCTTCATGGACCGTATGATCGGTCTGGTAGAAGGTGCCAGACGCCAAAGGACGCCCAACGAGATAGCGCTCACGATTTTGCTGTCGGCCCTGACCATCATTTTCCTCATGGTCATGCTCACGCTCAAACCTTTTGGGGCCTACGCGCGCGTAGCTTTCTCCATCCCCGTGCTGGTGGCCCTGTTGGTTTGCCTCATCCCCACCACCATCGGCGGGTTGCTGAGCGCCATCGGCATTGCCGGTATTGACCGCCTGATTCAGAAGAACGTGTTGGCCATGAGCGGGCGGGCGGTGGAAGCGGCCGGTGATGTGGACGTGCTTCTGCTCGACAAGACCGGCACCATTACCCTGGGTAACCGGCAAGCGGTGGCGTTGCTGCCGGCCCCCGGGATCACCGTCGAAGACCTGGCAAAGGTCGCGCAACTGGCATCGCTGGCCGACGAGACCCCCGAAGGGCGCAGCATCGTGGTCCTTGCCAAACAATACGGCCTGCGCGGGCGTGAGCTCAGCGAGTTCGAGAATGCCCGGTTTGTCCCATTCACGGCAAAGACGCGCATGAGCGGCGTTGACGTGGATGGTGAAAAATACCGGAAAGGGGCTTCCGATGCGGTACGGGAGTTTGCGGGCGGGATGATGCCGCCGGAGGTGGGTGACGCAGTTGCGAAAATCTCCCGCAGCGGCGGCACCCCCCTGATCGTTGCCAGCAGAAAGCGGGTCTTCGGTGTGGTGCATCTCAAGGATATCGTCAAAGGGGGCCTTCCCGACCGGTTCTTGCGGTTTCGCGCCATGGGCATTCGGACCATCATGATTACCGGGGATAACCCCCTTACGGCAGCGTCCATTGCGGCGGAAGCCGGGGTCGATGACTTTCTGGCCGAGGCGCAACCGGAAGACAAGCTCGCCCTCATTCGCCGGGAGCAGGCAGGAGGGCATCTGGTAGCCATGACCGGCGACGGCACCAACGATGCCCCAGCCCTCGCCCAGGCCGACGTCGGCGTGGCGATGAACACCGGCACGCAGGCCGCCAAGGAAGCCGGTAACATGGTGGATCTCGATTCCAACCCGACGAAGCTCATCGAAATCGTCGAAATCGGCAAACAGCTGCTCATGACCCGGGGGGCCCTCACCACCTTCAGTGTGGCCAACGATGTGGCCAAATACTTCGCCATCATTCCGGCGATGATCATGGGTGCATTTCCGGAAATTGCACCGCTCAATGTCATGAGGCTGGCCTCGCCGGAGAGCGCCATCCTCAGTGCGGTCATCTTTAACGCCCTGATCATTGTGGCGCTGATTCCACTGGCCCTCCGGGGCGTTCGCTTTCGGCCGCTCGGGGCGGCAGCCATGCTGCGGCGTAATCTGCTGATCTACGGCTTGGGGGGGATCATCGTCCCCTTCCTTGGGATCAAGGCAATCGACCTGCTCATCACCGCCATGCATCTGGCGTAGGTTTGCGAAGAGCGGGACAAGGAATGACGGTATGAAAATCGCATCGTGGGTCATGGAACTCAAAACGGCCATCATCGCGACTCTTGTTCTCGCGATGCTGCTCTGCGGCGTCTATCCCCTGATGGTCTGGGGGGTGGCTCAGGTGGTCTTTCCTCGGCAGGCCAACGGTTCCCTGCTCTTTCATCGGGGTGAGGTGGTTGGCAGCAGCCTGATCGGCCAGGCTTTCAGCGGCATCCGCAATTTTCATCCCCGGCCCTCGGCGGCCGGCGCCGGGTATGAGGCGACCGCTTCGGGAGGGAGCAACCTCGGCCCACTCTCACGGGGGCTGATCGAGCAGGTACAGGAGCGCATTCGTTCCTACCGTGCCGAAAACGGTCTCTTCCCGGGAGCTCTGGTTCCCGCTGACGCCGTCACTGCTTCGGCGAGCGGCCTAGACCCGCATATCAGCTTGGCGAACGCCGCCCTGCAGGCGGAGCGGGTCGCGCGGGCGAGGGGTCTTTCCAAAGAGCTGGTCTTCAGGCTCATGCGGCAGTATCTCGAGGGGCCGAGTCTGGGTTTTCTGGGTGAGCCCGGAGTGAACGTGGTGAGACTCAATCTTGCTCTCGATGAGCAATCCGGGGAAAGCAGCCGGACGGGGACTCCGAAAGAGGCTCTTCCATGATCGAGGACCGGGCGCTCAGTTTTCTTCAGTTGATTCGACGGGCCCAGCGCGGCAAATTGAAAGTCTATCTCGGCTACGGGCCTGGCGTCGGCAAGACCTGGCAGATGCTCCTCGAGGGCCATCGGCTCAAAAAGGAAGGTATCGACGTGGTCGTGGCGTTGCTGGAAACTCACGGCCGTCAGGAGACGGCGGCCCTCGCCGAAGGCCTCGAGACGGTGCCCAGGCACCGGGAGCAGTATCGCGGGATCACCCTCGAGGAGATGGATCTCCGGGCAGTCCTGGCTCGGCGGCCTGAGGTGGCGCTGGTGGATGAACTGGCCCACACCAATGTGCCGGGCAGCGAAAACGAGAAGCGCTATCAGGACGTGCAGGAATTACTGGCAGCAGGCATCCACGTCATCAGCACCCTCAACGTCCAGCATCTGGAGAGCCTCTACAACACCGTCGAGACCACCATCGGGGTCAAGGTTCACGAACGGCTGCCCGACTCAATCCTGGCCGAAGCGGACGAAATCGTGAACGTCGACCTGGCAACGGATGATTTACAGCAACGCCTCCGAGAAGGGAAGATCTACGGGCGGGAACAGATTCCGGCGGCGCTTGCGAACTTCTTCGAAAGAAGCCATCTCAATGCGCTCAGGGAATTGACCCTGCGCGAACTCGCCTCCCAGATCGATCTCAAACGCCGCAGTCTCCCCGACGCGGGCTACGACGATCCCGCCCCCGACCAGGTGATGGTATGCCTGAGCTCGCGCGGCCCCAACAGTGCCGCCCTCCTGCGCTACGGTTCGCGCCTGGCCGGACGGCTCAACCGCAACTGGTACGCGGTCTACGTGCAGACGCCGCGGGAGGAACCGACGGTCATCGATGCGGCGACGCAGCGCCTGCTCTCCGAAACCCTGACGCTTGCCAACACCCTGGGAGCGCTGGTTTTTCCCTTCAAGGGCGAAGACGTCGTCGAGACCATTCTGCATTTTGCCAGGGAATACCGGGTCGGGCACATCGTGGTCGGCCGTTCCGGTCCGCTTCCCCTGTGGCAACGCCTGCTCAGGCGAAAAACCCTAGTCGAGCGGCTGATCCTCAAAGCTCGCGGGCTGACCGTGGTGGTGGTTGATCCAACCCCTGCCGCCGACCGGGCACTGGCTGCCGATCTCGCGGAATAGCCATCAAGCTCCTCTCATTCAGGAAGACAGCATACCCGCGGTTTTGAGCGAACTCTCCTGATCAGGAGGGTGGAGTGGCATACCTCACCGCCCAACCTTGATTTGCCTCAGGCCGATTATGATCGTTGAGGCTCCCATCGCTCTTCGCGCCCTGGAGATCGCTCGAGGCAATGGCAGGAGAACGGTGGGGAAGGCCTGCACCCTGCTGCCGAATTGGTACCTCTGGAGAACGAGCGGCAATTGGCCGGAGCAGCTCTGCGGCCGGCCAGGAGAGTCTTTGCTGGGCTTCCTCTCTATACCGGAGGGAAGGATCTTATCCTGGGCTTCTTATGTCGATAACAAACCGGGAGGGTTCTCACCCGTACCGTACCCCGAAGGGTTATCTGACACGCAAAGACTCCAAAGTCCCTCTGGGTTTCTCACCGGCAACCATATTGGTTTCTGGCCGATGATGAATTCCGGATTGTTCAGCAATCTGTATCCTGATATACTTAATGTGGATTTCAAATTCCCTTCCTTCCCCTTGTTGCTGCTGCATTCTTGACCGGTGTTTGGCAGAGCAGCGTGAGTCCTCCTTTTGAAATCGTTCGACAGCGCTTCTAGGCGGTGACGGTGTCATTTTTTCGAGGATAGCCATGCTCAGGTCCAGGACTCCTCTTAAAATGCCCTCGCGCTGCCCCCACTGAAGGGTTGCGGGCTGTCGGTGGGGGTGGTTCGTTTGTTCTTGAAAGGAGTGATACTCCACCTGGGCAACGCCTGAGGCTGGAGCGGACTTGGGCGATTCATCGCAAAACAGGTGCATCAGTCGAATTCAAAAGAAGGAGTCTGCCATGAAAAGAGCGTTCCTTACCATCGCACTTCTTGGTGCTTTTGGGGCCGCTTTGGGCGTAGATGCGGCGAGTACCGCTGACAAGGGAACGATTCATGTGGCCAGTCCCGGGAGCATGTTCGGCAGAATGCACACGGTTTCCCAGCTTTTCATGAAAGAACAGCCTCTGATCCGGGTTGACTTCATGCGAAGCGCCAATGTCGATGCAACTTTCTCAGCTCTGCTGGACAAATCTGCCGACATTGCCCTGACCACTCGCCGCATCACCCCCGCAGAGGAGCAGTCGGCCAGGAACAAGGGTCTCGAACTGACCGGTCATATTATCGGTCATGGTGGGATGGTGATCATCACTGCCGCCGCGAATCCCGTTGAGGACCTGGCAGTGGATCAAGTCAGGAAGATCTTCACGGGAGAATACACCAATTGGAGTCAGACCGGAGGACCTAATGAAGCGATCACGGTGGTCAGAGTCGGCGAGACCTATCCCGGCACTAACTTCTTCATGCAGGAAGATTTTCTTGGAGGGATTCCGTTCGCTGCCAGCGCCATCGTCGTGCCGGAGTTTGCCAGTGTGATTCGTAAGGTCGCACAGACGCCGGGCGGGATAGGGTTTGTCAGAATCCGAGATGCCTTCGAGTCGCCGATTCCACACGAATCCGCAATCAAGGTGCTGGGCGTCAAGAAAGATGCCTCGGCTCCGGCCGTAAGACCCTCCAGAAAAACCGTGGCCGATGCGAGTTATCCCATCCGCCGGCCCTATTACGTGTATTGTGAAAAGAGCGCCGATGTCAAAATCATGAAGTATGTTGAATTCGTCCAAAAGAAGGGCTGGGGCCAGCAGAACCTCTAGCATGGTTGGGAAGCATTGCGCTTGGAAGGAGAAGTATTGCGTTTGGAAGGATCTATATCTATTTCCGGACGCGGACTCTGTCCGGCGAAAGGGTATCTTTCATTCCCGGTCATATCTAGAAGGAGTTCGATATGCCGATTTGGGGAGTCGATAGTTACAGCCCGGCGCATCTTCCTGCACGAGGTACCGAAGGCCATACTCTTTATGAACACGTCTGCAACTATCTGAGTCGCAACCGGCGCCTGTTTGGCGACATTCAGGCGCCGCAGTTCTGGGGTCGGTACCTCAACCAATCGCGTCCCACTTCAGCCCTGACGGCCGTCGAGAAGGGTTTCCTCCACAGCCACGGTTGTCGCATCCTGCTTGTGTACAACGACACCTCCTGGGACCAGCATCGCGATGTGGACTGCAGGAGAGAGGTAGGGGGTCGCAGAGTCCACCTGGGACTCACCGGTTACCAAAACGGTGCAACCTCCGCCGGAAACGCCTGCCAACTCGCCAGGAATCTGGATGCCCCAGACGGAACCCGACTTTACGCTGACCTGGAGGGCTGGCGCGTTGACGCAGAATGGCTCGACGGCTGGTGTACGGAAGTTTCAGACGCAGCGCTTCGCCTGGGTCGCCGCTACACGGCCGGCATTTACGGCAGGGTCATGGGCGCGGCCGAGCTGGCATTTTCAAGGCGCACCTTCAGGCGGTTGCCCGATGCCTGGAGCGGCCACGTCGACCAGGTCATCCGGGGGCGTCAGGAACACGAAGGTCGCCTGGTCCAGAGGCTTCGCGCTCCCGCACCCATTCACATCTGGTCCAATATGCCCAGGTGGGGGCGTCGTTGTGAAGGTGTTCCGGACAGCTTTCAAGCTTCCTCCACCCTCGGCGGACTCACCAGATCCGTTGTCTGGCAGTACGGCATGGCCTGCCCCAACGTAGGCGGGCTCATCGACATGGATGTGGCGACTGACCAGGGGTTCGAGGAGATGTGGCGACCAGCCTAGGACAGCTCAACCCAGTGGTGGACATCCAGTCGCGAGGAGGCTTCAGATGGAAGTTATCAGCACGCACGGCATGCTGCCGCCACAGCGGTGATCCGGCATCACTCCTCAAGATCAATCACATTGCAGGTGAGGGTCCTTTCCACACCCGGGATCGCATGAATTTTTTCGATCACCAGGCGACCGATCTTGTGGAAGTCGGCACCCGTCACGGTGACGATCAGATCGTACGGCCCCAGCACCGCGTCGACGTGGGAAACCTCCCGGATCTCCATGATCCGATCCATCACTTCACGCACTTTGCCGATATTAGTGGTGACGAGAATATAGGCTGTTGCACGCATCGGTTCCTCCTTCTAAGATGATCTTCGTTCTGCCTCCGGCACCTTCCAGGGGCCAACCCCTTCCTCCGCAGAGGCCTCAAAATCCATGGAAGCCTTCCACCGGCACAAACAAATCTGAAAGAAGGGTTTGCCTCATGGAATATGGCGGCAGCGATATTCTATTTCACCCTGACTTCAGGATCAGCCTGTGTTGATCCCCGGATCATCGTAACAGGTTTGACAAAGGTAGAGAGGTTGCACATTCCCGCAACCGGTTCCATACATGCCGTACCTCAGGCATTCCTCACAGACCGGAATCCCGCACCCGTCACACAGCAGATGGATTTCTTTCTGCTTGCATACGCCGCAGACCTTGCTCACGATTCTTTCCGATTGAGTCTTCATCGGCAGCTCCTCCTGCAGATTCCGTTGACGATTCAAGAATGATGAAAGACACCACACCCGGATGATGGATTTCGGAACCGCAGTCTCGACCTGCGGTACCTCGGTGTCTTGTGACGACCCGCAAGGCCAGAAGAATCTAAAAGACACAGCTATACTTATTTAGCTTGAGAAGTTACCATTTTTGCCTCACGCGGAGACGCTGAGATCGCGGAAAAATCCCTTGGCATAAGACTCTGCGTCCTCTGCGTCTCCGCGAGAAAATGAAGGTTTTGAACCTTTGCGAGTATAACCATTCCCTGGAATGATATCATCCGCTTCAAAATTAGTCACTGAAAGGCATCACCGACCGCGCCGTTTCCATTTGCGGGAAGGACGCCATAGTGTTAGCTTTCGCCTCGTTGTCAGCCTGATCAAGATGAGTCCCGGGCGAGGGCAGGAACTGGGGGTCGAATCGGGCGATACCGAAATGAATGGCCATAGTGGCATACCAGGGTGATCGTTATCCATTAGGAGCGAGGGATGTCATGAAACTCAACTCGGGGTTGTCGTGCTGGCTGATTTCTTTCCTGGTGGTGCTCGGTTTCCTGACTTCCCCCGGCAAGGCGGGCAACCAGCCCACCGCCACAACCAGGGAAGGGGCCGCTACGCCGCTCCCCGATCCTTTGGTGATGGTCCAGTATACCGAGGCGAGAGAAAAAGCTTTTTCGCTATTGATCCCAAAAGGCTGGAAGACCGAGGGAGGGATCTTTTACGTCGATCCCAATACCGCCGGCGGCGCCGCCAATTCGACCGCGCCCAAGGTGAATTTCAGCGTGAAAAAGGATGATCCCGGCACGGTCATGCTGCAGTGGCTCCCCGATTACTACTATATCGACATGCGGTTCAGTCCGGCCGCACAGATGGGGCTGTTTCCGCCTGGCTCGCGCTACAACGGCATGCTCGTTGCCCGTTGCCCGTCGGCTGGGGACTTTCTCCTGCAAATCGCCTTCCCGCAAGTGCGGCCAAGAGCGAAAAATCTGCAGGTAATCGCGGTCAAGCCCATGCCACAGGTTGCGCAGCAGTTTGCGCAGGCCGCCCCGCTGCCTGGATTTCAATACGATGCAGCGATGGTCACCGTCTCTTACCTTGAGAATGGGGCCAAGCTGCAGGAGCAGATGGTTGCGGTCATCGAGAATATGGGACAGGCTGGCGCCGGGCTCTGGCAGAACAAACAAACCGTTTTCGCCCGCGCCCCTGCCGCTGAAATCAAAGCCTGGGAGAAAGTCGCCTCACTGATCTACTACTCGGTCAAGATCAACCCGCAGTGGCTGGCTGCCGTTATCCAGGCGACGAATCAACGGAATCAGACCGTGCTGAATACCCAGAAGACCATCCAGCAGCTCGACAATGATATCGTAGCCCACCGGCAGAAGGTCAACGCCGAGATTCGCCACGATGGTTATCTCACCTTGACGGGCCAGGAAGACTACACCAACCCCTACACCGGAGAAACCGAGATCCGGCCGGACGGCTGGAAACACCACTGGCAGAATGCCAGCGGCGAGGTCATCGTAACCAATGACGCCAACTATGACCCAAACCTCGATGTGCGCGTCAACCGGACCGATTTCAAGAAGAGCAAGGTGCGGCCCCGGTAGGATCACCCTGGGTGGAAAAGCAGAAGCCCTCACAGCATCTTGGAAGAAAGGATCACACTATGGCGAAAATAGGGAGAAATGCACCCTGCCCGTGTGGAAGTGGCAAGAAGTACAAAAAGTGTTGTCTCGCCAAAGATGAGGGAGCGAGACGATCCCGCCTGGAAGAACAAGAAAGGAGGCAGCTTCAAGCAGCGAGACAAGCTGAAGAAGACAGGGAGCTTTTCGAAGACGCCCTGGATGAGGAGGAATCCGATGACGACTTCCATGGTGACGACATGGACGAGATGGATCAGGACGAGGAAGAGGAAAGGGATGAAACCCCTGAGGACTCGAAACCGGAAAGGAGACCGCGCCGAAAAGTGCCGGACGAGAGCCCCAGGATCAGCGAGGCGGAATCGGAGATCGTTGATCGGTGGTGGAAAGAGTACAAGAACATGCGTGGGATTGAGAAGCTCAGGCAACACCTTGAGGACTTCCTGCGGAACCATCCCAAACTGGTTCCGAATCTTGAATTGCACATGGAGGTATTGTTTGACCTTAGCGCCGACTATGTCAGGGAAGGCAGGCATGCTGAGTATGTCGATCTTCTATTGAAAATGCGGAGCCAGTTTGCCGATTCCTATCTAAAGGGCTTCGGCCACTTCGATCGTGACCTCATCAGTTATAAACTCGCCTGCGGCCTCAAGGACGAAGCAGCAACCTTTCTGAACTATTTTAGAGAGTATCCCGAACACGACCCGGACAACCTCTTCAAGACCATCGAGTTCATGATGGCCAACAATTGCCAGGAAATGGTCACCGACCTGGTCCAGGACGTCTATTACGATGTATGTACCTGTTCGGAAATCCTGGGCGGAGACGAGCTGATCGACATCCTGACGGTGGGATACATGGCTCCTTTCCTGAAGCCTGAGTTCACTCGTGCCGACCTCGAGGAACTGGCTTCCAAGCTAAGGACCATAAGAATTCCCCTGAAAGACGAGTTCTATCAGCCCGATTTCCTGAGGCGGCACTTCGAGCTCATTTTAACCAACCACAAAGGCTGGAACATAGACGACTGTAAAACCAGGAGTGAGGTAATCAATCGATATTATCGAGTGAGCCTCAACTTCATGGGATTCCTCCATGAATGCAAGGGAAAGGATTGGTTGGCGGCGGACTTCCATAGAAAAATGGCCTTCAGGTATCTCGTCAGTGTTATTCCGGAAAAAAAGCGTCCCAGGCAGACCTTTGTCTTCACCGCCAACAAGATCGAATCGACCCTTGCCAGGATCTGCAAGTCTTTCATCTTTCTGGACACCATCGCTGTCATGGTGTCCCTGAATTCCCTGTACTGGTTTGCTGAATACCTTGAAGAAACCGAATCCATCCCGAAAGAGCGGAGAGCTATGATTCAGACGTGGTGCACCGAGCTCTACCATCAGGTTTTCCCCGGTCTATTGAGAACCGAGGTATCAGCCAAAGCCTTTGAGAGGTTCCCTCTTTGATGGTACCGCCTTCTCACTCGAGCCTGATTTCTCATTGCTGCTTTGCCCGTTGCGACCGGTGAGGACAGCCACTACGTGAGTTCTCAAAGAGTGTCGGGTCAGATGAAAAAGTGCGGGACACGGGCAGAATTCGGAATGCATCGAGCAACTCTGTGATGAAATCTTCACCACCAACACCCACAGCACTTCATTAGAAGATGTTTCCTTGTGAGTCGTATAGAACGCCCGCCGTCCCGAACTGGTACCGTTCCGCTCCTGCTATACAGCTATGCTTTGAGAAGTCACCGTTCCCGCCTCGCGCACGGACCCGGAGAGCACGGAGAAAGGCGCCTGCCATAAGGCTCCGTGTCCTCTGCGGCGCTGCGTGAAAATGACGCTTTCAAAGCTTCGCGAGTGTCAATGCAATATCACAGTCGCTCCTGCGTATGGGTTTGTTGCAGGGGGGACGGATCACCTCCTTGGTATCCTACAGCGGGTTCCAGCGCATCATCTGGAAGAGAGAACGGGCTTGGTCAAATCCTCGTCTATTCCTTCATATTCGACGCTGGTTGTGCCGATAATAGGATGTGTGGCATGCGGATGAAATACGGCAGCCGGACCGCAATCCACGGCAGGCAGCCCAAGATGTTGGGTGGTCATGCCGGAAGAAGGTGGTGACCATGTCCAAGTGGTTAAGAAGCTTGGGGTTAAGTGTTAAGGTGGCTTTGTTGGGAATCACCAGTGTGCTGATTACCGCGGTCGCTCTGGTGGCGCTGGCAGTGTGGCAGAGCGGTGAATACAACCGGCTGGCCCAGAGCGAAGTGGACGGCTTGATCGACGCCGATCTCGATCACATCACCAGAGGGGTTTACCAACTCGTCAAGACCGAGAATGAGGCCGTCCAGCACCAAGTCGACTACAACCTGAATGTCGCGCGGCATGTCCTGGAAAATGTCGGTGAGATAAGCCTTTCACCGGAGACCGTGGTTTGGACGGCTATCAATCAATTCACGGACGGACAGACTGTGTTCAAACTGCCCAAGATGCTGGTCGGCGACCGGTGGTTGGGCCAAAACACGGAAGCGGCTGTCGAAACGCTGGTGGTCGATGAGGTGGCCCGCCTGGTTGGCGAAACGGCGACCATCTTCCAGCGGATCAATGAAAGGGGCGACATGATCCGCGTGGCCACCACGGTGAAGGACGCAGAGGGCAAACGGGCGATTGGGACCTTCATTCCCGCCGACAACCCTGACGGAAGTGCCAACCCCGTGGTGGCCGCCATTCTGAGGGGTGAGACCTACCATGGGCGCGCCTTTGTTGTGAATGCGTGGTACCTGACCGCCTATGAGCCGCTCAAAGACAGAGTAGGGAATGTGGTGGGCATGTTGTATGTCGGCGTCAAGCATCAAACCGTCGAAGCGCGAGTGCGGCAGGCGATTTTGCAAACCACCGTGGGCAAGACGGGTTATGTCTTCGTGTTAGGTGGGAAGGGCAAAGACCGGGGCCGTTACATCATTTCTCAGGGTGCGGAGCGCGACGGCGAAGACATCTGGGAAAGCAGGGACAGCGATGGTCACTATATGGTCCAGGCGATTGTCAACAAAGCGATCGCCTTGAAACCCGGGGAGTTGGCAACGGAGCGTTACCGCTGGCAGAATCCGGAGGACCGCACCCCTCGGTGGAAAGTTGCGCGCCTTGCCTATTATGAGCCATGGGACTGGGTGATCGGCACCAGCGTTTATGAGGACGAGCTCCAGAGCTATCGGGCTTATCTGACTGAAGGGCGCCGCCGCATGACCAACACCATGGGTTTGGCGGGCTTGACAATTACGCTGTTGATCGGCTTGCTGGGCATTCTGCTTGCCTGGACCATCACTCGCCCTCTCCAGCAGATGACGAAAGCTGTGGAAACGATCATTCAGGGGAACTTGAGCCAGACGCTGAGCGTTCGTTCCCACGATGAAATCGGCGCCCTGGCTGAGGCCTTCAATGTGATGACCGGCAGACTGAGCAGCATGATGGAGGGACTGTGCCGCAGTGAGGAGAAGTACCGGTATATCTTTGAGAACGCCATCGAAGGGCTCTTCCAGACGTCACTCGACGGACGGTTTCTCAGCGCCAGTCCGGCCATGGCCCGTATCCTGGGCTATGATTCGCCCGAGGAGCTGATCAGGGAGGTATCCGACCTGCAGCGGCAGGTGTATATCCGTCAGGAGGATCGCGACGCCATTCTCTCTGCCGCACTCGAATCAGAAGATGTGGTCGAGAGAGAAGTCCAGCTCTACCGGAAAGACCACCAACCGGTATGGGTTTCGCTCAACATCTGCGCCATGCGTGACGACGCAGGTGAAGTGCTTTTCCTGCATGGTTTCGTCACCGACATCACCGAACGGAAACGGGAAAGGGAATCCCTGCTGAAAACCCAGTTCGCCATGGAGCGGGCGCGGGACAGCGTCCTCTGGGTTGACGATGAGGGTTGTATTGTCTACGCAAACGAGTCCGCCTGCACTTCAATGGGATATACGCGCGATGAGTTGCTGACCATGACGGTCTTTGATATCGATCCGGACTTTCCCCGCAACCAATGGGAGCAGCATAAAAAGGATATGCGGCGTCATGGAACGATATTGTTTGAGGGGCGCCACATTGCCAAGGACGGACGCATCTTTCCGGTGGAGGTCAGCAGCAGTTACTTTGAGTTTGAAGGTCGTTGGTTCGCCTGTGCTTCCGATCGCGACATTACCGAGCGCAAGCGGGCGGAAGCGGAGATCCGCAAACTGAACGAGGAACTCGAGCAGCGGGTGATCCGGCGCACGGCGCAATTGGAAGCCGTTAATGCCGAGCTCAAGGATGAGATCGCCGAGCGCAGGCAGGTCGAGGAAGCTTTGAAGTACCGGCTCAAGTTTGAGAAGATGATTGCGGGAATTTCGAGCGATTTCGCCAGCCGTGCCATCGATCAACTCGATCTGGGTATAACCGCGGCTCTTAAAGAGGTGGCTTGTTTCGCGGAGGCGGACCGGGGGGTTGTGGTCCTGATCGAGGAAGAGAGGCAGGAAATGTCGATCACCCATGAATGGTGCGCCGAGGGTGTTGCATCACCATTCGAGGGAAGCGGCAATGGGCCGATGCCTGAATTGGGCTGGCTGCGGGCGCAGCTCATTAAGTTTGAGCCGGTCCGCATTGCCGCGTTGGCCGACCTGCCGGAAAGGGCCAAACCGGAACAAGACTATTTTCGAGCCCGGCGTACGCAAGCGTGTGTCATCGTCCCTCTGGTGTGCGGAGGGGTTCTGAAAGGATTGCTGGGGTTTGATTCACTAAGTCACGAATGGCACTGCTCGGATGACCTGCTGGGTCTCCTGAAAACGGCTTCCCGGTTCTTTGCCAATGCCTTCGAGAACAAATGGGCGGAGGAACGTCGCCTTGAACTGGAGCTTCACCTTAACCAGGCCCAGAAACTCGAGTCGATCGGCCAGTTGGCGGCGGGGATCGCCCATGAAATCAACACGCCCACGCAGTTCGTCAATGACAATACCCGCTTCTTGCGAGACGCCTTCGACGATCTGAACAGTCTCATCGAGAGTTTCGAACGGGTGACAGCCCGGGCCCGGGCGGGTCCCGTGGACCGGAACCTGTTGGACGAAGTCGAGCAGGCGCGGGATTCGGCGGATGTGGACTACCTCCGGGCGGAGATTCCCAAAGCCATTGACCAGTCGCTCGAAGGGCTCCAGCGGATCTCCAAGATCGTCTGCGCCATGAGGGACTTCTCCCACCCGGACCGCAGCCAAAAAATCGCCGCGGATCTCAACCAGGCCATCGAAACGACCGTGACGGTCGCCCGCAGCGAATGGAAATATGTCGCGGAACTGGAACTGGAACTGGATCCGACTCTTCCTCCGGTGGCGTGCCACCTCGGCGAGATCAACCAGGTCGTTCTGAATCTGATCGTAAACGCCGCCCATGCGATTGCCGATAAGGTGGGGGATGGGTCGAGCGGCAAGGGAACCATCACGATCAGCACGAAGAGCGATGGCGACGGGGTGGAGGTGCGGGTCGCGGATACGGGGACCGGTATTCCGGAGCAACATCGGGCGCGGATGTTTACCCCCTTCTTCACGACCAAGGACGTGGGCAAGGGGACGGGCCAGGGATTGGCCATTGCTCACAACGTGATCACCAAGAAGCATGGGGGGACCATCCGCTTCGAAACCGAAACCGGTCAGGGGACCACCTTTGTCGTCCGGCTGCCGTTAACCGAGCCTCCGGAGCTGAAAGGAGGCGCAGCATGAAGAAGTGGATTCTTTTTGTCGATGACGAGCGCAACGTGCTCGAGGGGCTCCGCAGAATGCTGCGCAACATGCGGCACGAGTGGGAGATGGTCTTTGCCGAGAGCGGTCAGGAAGCGCTGGAAATCCTTCGTGGCAACCCCTTTGATGTGGTGGTCTCGGACATGCGCATGCCCAATATGGACGGCTGTGAGTTTCTGACAAAGGTTCAGGAGCATCATCCTGAACTGGTGCGGATCATCCTTTCCGGGTATTCTGATACGGAAATGATCCTCAGGTCTGTGCGGGTGGCTCACCAGTGCCTTGCCAAACCCTGTGACTGCGAAACCTTGAAGTCCACCGTGGCACGCGCTCTGGCTCTTCGCGAGCTTCTCGCCAACGAGATGCTGATCCGCCTCGTTTCCCACATCGAGACCCTCCCGAGCGTCCCATCCCTCTACCAGGAGGTCATGCAAGAGCTGAGTACTCCTAATGCCTCCCTTGAAAGGGTGGGCAAGATCATTGCCAGGGATGTCAGCATGACGGCCAAGATTCTGCAACTGGCGAACTCGGCCTTTTTCGGTCGCTTTCAGAGCGTCAACAACCTGGAAAGGGCCCTGACGCTCCTTGGGTTGGATACCATCGTGGCACTGGTGCTCTCCGTCCAGATCTTTTCGACGCCTGAGCAGGGTTCGGTACCTCATTTCTCGATTCCGGCCCTCTGGGAACACAGTCTGAAGACGGCCGTCTGTGCCAGGACCCTCGCCAAGGAGGAAAAACAGCCCCGCCAAAGCATCGACGATGCCTTTCTGGCAGGGCTTTTGCACGATATAGGCAAATTGATTCTGGCTACCAATCTTTCGGAAATCTACGGAAAGCTCATGACGCTGTCGGTCAAAACCGAACGCTCGATCCAGGAAGTGGAACGGGTGGCCCTTGGTATCACTCACGCCGAAGTGGGGGGTTATTTGATGGGATTATGGGGATTTCCGGATCACGTCGTGGAGGCCGTCGCCTGCCACCATTCACCGAACCGCGGTCTTACCGACGGCTTCTCTCCCATGACGGCGGTGCATGTGGGCAATGCGCTGGCCTATATCGATCATGCCGACAGTCCAAAACAGGTGGCAGACCGGCTTGATCTCGATTATCTCGCAGACTTGGGCCTCGATCACCGCCTTGCAGCCTGGAAAGCCGCTTGCCAAAAGGATTTACGTCAAGGAGAAGAGGATGGCGGAGAAGATTCTTTTTGTTGACGACGACCCCAATATTCTTGCGGCCTTTCAGCGGCACTTGAGGAAACAGTTTGCCGTTCAGACCGCCCTGGAAGGTCCAAAGGGGCTCGAAGCGGTCAGGAACGATGGCCCCTTTGCGGTGATCGTCTCCGATCTGCGCATGCCGCAAATGGACGGCATTCAGTTCCTCTCCCAGGTGCGCGCCCTGGCTCCCGACAGCGTGCGCATGATGCTCACCGGGAACGCCGATCTCAGTGCGGCGGTGGAGGCCGTCAACCAGGGCCATATTTTCCGCTTCCTCACCAAACCCTGTGCCGCGGAGGTCCTGACCACCGCGCTCAACGCCGGAATCGCCCAATATCGACTGGTCATGGCCGAACGCGAACTGCTGGAACAGACTCTGCGCGGCACCATCAAGATGCTGGGCGAAGTGCTCGCTCTGCTCAACCCGGCAGCCTTTGGCCGGGCTTCGCGCATCACCCGCTACGTCAGAGAGGTCGCGCTGCGCATGGACGCCCAGGATGTATGGCAGCTGGAAACCGCCGCCGCCCTCTCCCAGATCGGGTGCATCATGCTCCCCGAAGAAGCGTTGATGAAAATCTATCAAGGGCGGTCGCTCTCAGCAGAAGAGTCGGAGCTTTTCGCCATGCATCCTTCCATTGCCTCGGATTTGCTGATACACATCCCCAGGATGGAACAGATTGCCGAGATTATCGCCTATCAGGAAAAGCACTTCGACGGCTCGGGCACTCCTCACGATCTGCGGACTGGCAGAGAGATTCCCCTGGGTGCCAGAATCCTCAAGGCGGTCCTGGACTTCGACACGCTGGAGGTGGGAAACACCCCAAAAAGCGACATCATCTTCAGTCTGAAAGCCCGGTCAGGCACCTACGACCCCAGGGTGCTGGCTGCCCTTGAGGCCGTCATTGCCAATGAAGAAGGGTTTGAGACCAGGCTCGTCAGAGCGGCGGAGCTGATGGACGGCATGATCCTGGCGCAGGATGTCACTGCCTTTGACGGCCGTCTGCTCATCACTCGGGGGTATCAGGTAAGCAAGACCATGCGGGAACGGTTGAAAACCTATGCCCGGAAACCCGGGATAAAGGAACCCATCCGCATCCTGATCCCGCTCGGGCGGGACGAACGAGCCGCCGGCTAAGGCCTGGACGGTAAGGAGAACCTTGAATGGTGCCTCGAATCCTTCTCGTTGATGACGAGCCGCATGTCATCGAAGCGCTGAATAGAACGCTTCACAAAGAGCCGTATGAGATCCTGAGTGCCGCCTCGGCCGACGAAGCCCTGGCCATCCTCGCGCGGGAGCGCGTAGAGGTTGTCATTGCGGACGAAATGATGCCGGGAATGCAGGGGTCTGAATTGCTCACCGTGGTCTGCCGCCAATACCCGGATACGATAAGAATCATTCTGACCGGCCATGCAAAGCTGGAATCCGCTTTGCGCGCCATCAACGAAGGGCACATTTATCGTTATCTGACAAAGCCCTGTAACGGACTCGAACTGCGGGTCACCCTTCGCCAGGCATTGCAGCATCGGGAACTCGCCCTCGCCGGTCGCTCCCTGCTGAAGAAAGTCAAACGCCAGCACTCGATTCTGCAGCAACTGGAAGATGAGCATCCGGGGATTGCCTTAATCCACCGGGATGCCACCGGAGCGATCCTGCTTGACGAGCCGGATTTGGACCTGGATAGTCTCATCAAAGAAATGCGGGCGGAATCTGAGGCAAAGTGATGCGCTCCGCCAATAGGATCGCCGAAGTGGTGGAAGCCTTCGCAGCGGTGAGGGAAACCTTTGAACACATCCAACGGACCCTGGCCGATTCGGAACCCCAGGAGTGACCATGAGCACCCCATCAGAGCCTATTCATAATAATGACCAGGAACGGGACCGCCTGCGCAGGGTCCTGAATGCCATTCCCGACCTTGTCTGGCTGAAGGATTCCGAGGGCGCGTTTCTCGCCTGCAATCAGCGCATTGAACGCCTTATTGGCGCCCGGGAAGCCGAGATCCTGGGTAAGACCGACGATGACTTTATGGAAAAGGAACGGGCCGATTTCTTCCGTAACCAAGACCGCCAGGTCATGGAGACGGAACAATCAAGCATCTGCAGGGGTTGGGCGACCTTTGCCGACGACGGTCACCAGGAGCTGATCGAGACCATCAAGACACCTGTTCGAGACGCTGATGGCGGGCTCATCGGAATTCTTGGCGTCGGTCGCGACATCACCCGGCTTCATCAGCTCGAAGAGCAGTATCGTCAGCTGTTCGAGCGCAATCCTGCGCCCATGTTCATCTACGAACGGGGAAGCCTGCTCATCGTCAAGGTGAACGACGGCTTCAGGCAGCTCTACGGCTACAGTGAGGAGGAAGCGGTGGCCCTCCGTCTCCCCGACCTCTTCCCGGAAGCCGAGCGGGAAGCGGCGATCCTCCAGGCAACTACCCTGCAGGGGTACGCCAAGCTAAGCAACGAGCGGCACCACCAGCTCAAGGACGGAACGCTTATCGATGTCGAGGCCTGCTCGCACGACCTCGCCTATGCAGGCAAATCCTGCCGGGTGGTCGTTGTCACCGATATCACCGAGCGCAAGCGGGCCGAAGACGAACTCAGACAAGCCAACGAGCTCCTTGAAAACGTCTTCCTCAATTCTCCCGACGGCATCGGCATCGTGGACAAGCAGGGGAGGTTCATCAAGTGGAACAGAAGGGCTGCGGAGCAGTACGGGTACAGCTTTGAGGAACTATCCGGGAAATCAGCTTTCGGCCTGTATGCAGACAGAGACGAGCTCACCCGCATGCTTGAGGAGCTGCGCCGCCAAGGCTCCGTTCGACGATGCGCGATCAACATGAAGAGACGTGACGGCACCGTCGCAACCTTCGAGATTTCCATCAGTCTCCTGAGGGATAGTGAGGGAAAGACTCTGGGCAGTGTTTGTGCAGCGAGAGATTTGAGCGATATCAAGAGAGCGCTCACAGCCGTCGAATCTTCGAACAGGCAACTCCAGATGGAAATCGCCGAGCGCAGGAAGGCCGAACTGGCACTTGAGTACGAGAAGACCAGGCTACAAACCCTGCTTCAGGCTATTCCCGACCCCGTGTGGGCTAAAGACCCGGACGGCCGTTACCTGAGCTGCAATCCAGGTTTTGAACGCCTTTACGGCGCGCCGGAAGCCGACATCATCGGCAAAACCGATTTTGACTTCTTCGACCAGGAGATGGCCGAGATCTTTCGCGAATATGATCGCCAGGCCACCGAGGCGGGAGGCCCCTGCAAATTCGAAGAGCGCTTCCGGTTTCCCGGCGGCGGCGAGGAAATCGTTGTCGAGACCACCAAGGCACCCATTTACGACAGTACCGGCAAGCTCACGGGTATTTTGGGCATCGCCCGAGACATCACGGAAAGCCTGAGGAACCAGCGCGATCTGCGTGAGCGGGTCAAGGAGCAGCGGTGTCTCTATGAGCTCTTCGCCTTGACCGAGGATATGGAAGCCCCCTTGGATCAACAGTTGCAGCAGGTGGTCCAGCGCCTCTCTACCGGCTGGCAGTATCCGGACATCACGGCTGTTCGCCTCGAATATGTCGGCTTGACGTTCAGCTCGCTGAATTTCGCCGAAACACCCTGGATGCTGACGGCGGAGGGATCAACCCAAGGGGGGGAGCCCATCCGGCTGACGGTCGCCTATCTTGAAGCACGGCCGCCGGAGGGGGATGGAAAGAGCCCTTTTCTCGAGGCAGAGCGCTTCCTGGCGGAAGCGATCGTGGGCCGCCTGGCTAGTTGTGTGGATCGCCGGCAGGCGGCGGAGGCTTTCAGGGAGCGTGAGCAGCTCATTGCCGTCATGTTTGCCCAAACCACCGATGCTATCGTTCTGGTGGACCCGCAGATGCAGCATTACGTCGAATTCAGCACCAATGCCCATCAAATGCTCGGCTACACGCGGGAGGAATTCTCTCGTCTCTCGGTAATGGATATCGAAGCCCACCTGACGGCCGACCAGCTGAACGCGTTGGCCGGGAAGATTACCGCAGGAATGCCGACCGAGTATGAAACGCGTCATCGGCACAAGGACGGCAGTTTGCGGGATGTTGCCGTCACCGCCAGGCCGGTCAATTTCGGAGGACGGCCCCTGGTGGCTGCCGTCGGGCGTGACATCACCGAACAAAAGGCCCGGGAGCGGGAGCTCAAAGCCCTGGCGGAACGTCTCCGGCTGCACAATCAGCTGCTCGGGCTGTTCAGTGCGGATGAGTTCGCGATCAATGGGAAAATGGATGAGTTCGCCCAGGGAATGACGGAACTGCTTTCTCACGCGCTGGACATCGAGCGGGTTTCCGTCTGGTTGTATAACCAGGAGGGGACGCGTCTCGAATGTATGGACCTTTACGAAGCCACTCCCAAAGTTCACTCCCGGGGGCAGGTCCTGGAGGAGCAGGCGTTTCGGGCCGAATTCCAGGAGCTCAAGACCGCTCGCTACGTGGATGCCAGCGAGCCGCTCACGGATCCGCGCACCTCAGGCTATGTGGAACCTTACCTGAAGCCCCTGAACATCACCTCCATGCTCGACTGCAGCATCATTTCCGGAGGCCGCAATCGCGGGATCACCTGCTTCGAGCACGTGAACCGCCAGCACCGGTGGGAAGCGGATGAGATCAGCTTCGGCTGCCAGATCGCCGACCAACTCGGCATGGCCCTGCTCAGCAAGGAGCGCCTGGAAGCCCTCAGGGCGCTCCGCCAGAGCGAAACGTTCCTCAAACACGCCCAGGCAGTCTCCCACACCGGCCATTGGCATCTGGACATCCGAAGCAATGTGCTGACCTGGTCCGACGAGACCTGCCGTATCTTCGGGATGGCCCCAGGGACACCCCTCACTCTGGAGGACTTTGTCGGGATGGTCCATACGAACGATCGCAGGCGGGTGCTGGAGGCATGGAATCAGGCTTTGAAGGGAACGCCCTATCACGTTGTCCATCGCATCGTGGTCGGCAGGAAAACGAAATGGGTCGAGGAACGGGCGGAGCTGGAACGAGATGCAGAGGGACAGCCTGTCGCCGGCCTGGGCGTGGTGCAGGACATCACCCTGAACAAGGAGGCTCAAGACCGGATTTTCCGCCTCAATCGCATCTACGCCATGATCAGCAGTACCAGTGAGGCCATTGTGCACCTCCGTGACGCCGAAGCGCTCTTTCGGGAGGTTTGCCGCATTGCCGTCGAGGTGGGTGGCTTGCGCATCGCCTGGGTTGGCAAGGCTGCCGAAGACGGCACCATCCGACCGGCGGCCGTGGTCGGCGCTTTCAGCGACTATGTGAAACACCTGGAGATCGCTTCGACGGAGGATAGACCTGCCGCCGTGGTTTTTCGCACCGGCGTTTTCAGGATCATCAACGACATTACCGAAGATCCTTCCCGGTCGCCCTGGCGCGCCACCCTCATCGAGCGCGGGATCCGGTCTGCGGCAGCCTTCCCCATCGTGGTCTCCGGGCGGACCGAGGCGTCTTTCCAGGTTTATGCCGATGTTCAGAACTTCTTCGATGACCAGGAAGTCGAATTGTTCGAGCGACTCGCCCGCAACCTCGGCTTCGCCCTGGAATTCGTGGCGGCAGAAACGAAAGCGCGCAAGGAGCAAAGCTTCCGGCAAACGCTCATGGAATCCGTGGCGGGCCTGTTCTACGCCATCGATCTCAACGGCCGGCTGGTGCTCTGGAACCGGCGCGTTGAGGAAGTCTCTCAGCGCAGTGCGGAAGAGTTGTCCACGATGCCTGCTCTCGACCATTTCGAAGGCAACGACCGGGCGGCGGTTTCCGCACGGCTCGAGAGTGCTCTTGGGGGAGATGAATCAAGCGCTGAGGCGATGGTCGTGACAAAAGACGGTACTCGCATCCCCTATTTATTCAACAGCCGGTGCGTGGTCGTCGACGGCCAGCCCCTGGTGGTCGGCACCGCCCTGGACGTCACCGAAAAGGTGCGCATCGCGCAGGAACTGGAAGAATACCGCACCAATCTGGAGGAACTGGTCAATTCGCGAACCGCCGAGTTGGAGGCAGCCAGGACGGTAGCCGAGGCTGCCAGCCAGGCCAAAAGCTCCTTTCTGGCCAACATGAGCCACGAGATCCGCACTCCCATGAACGCCATCATTGGTTTCGCCCATCTGATGAAGCGCGATCCCCTCACCTTTCGGCAGCTCGACCACCTCGAGATGCTGTCGAGCGCGGCCCAACACCTCCTGCAAATCCTCAACGATATCCTGGACCTCTCCAAAATCGAAGCCCACAAGATCACGCTGGAGGTTGCTGACTTTGAGCCAACCCGAGTCATTGACCATACCTGCGCCCTCGTCGCGGCCAAGGTCGCAGACAAGGGGCTGGACCTGCTGGTTGACTTGCAGGGGGTGCCCCCCGTACTGCGTGGCGACGGCCTTCGGGTCGGCCAGATCATCCTGAATCTCCTCAGCAACGCCGTAAAATTCACCGATCAAGGGAGCATTACGATCACAGGCCGCGTCGTGAGCCAGGAGGCCAATGCGGTGACTTTACGCATCGAGGTGCGGGACACCGGCATCGGCATGACGGGTGAACAAATGGAACGTCTTTTTGAGGCCTTTCAGCAGGCGGACAGCTCGACAACCCGCCGCTTCGGCGGTACCGGTCTCGGACTGGCCATCAGCAAGCGGCTGACTGAATTGATGAACGGGCGCATCGGCGCAGAAAGTGAGAGCGGGCGGGGCAGCGTATTCTGGGTGGAGATTCCCTTTGAGAAATCCCAGCTCATGCCGAATGAAGTCGCGTGCTTCCTCTCGCTCAAAGGCATGCGGGCGCTCATCATTGACGATCTCGAAGTGGCAAGAGTGATCCTTGCCACCATGCTGTCGGAGTTTGGCGTGCGCGTCGACGCCGTCGCTTCCGGGGAAGCCGGGCTGACGGCAATCGCCGGGGCCGATCAGGCGGGCGATCCTTACGGGCTGATCATCGTCGATTACCTGATGCCCGGGATGAACGGGATCGAAACGTTGCTTCGACTGCAATCGCAGCAACTGACAATGCGCCCCAGCTACCTCATGGTCACTGCTTACGGGGACCAACTGCCGCGGGAAGAGGCAACGGCAGCCGGTGTCACCAAGGTCCTGGCCAAGCCCGTCACCCCGTCGCTGCTGTACGATGCCTTGGAAGCAATCATCTTCCCATCGGTGAGCTCGGCTGCTTGCGCGCCGGCGGGGCTGATCGAGCAGGAATTGATGAAACGGGGCAGCGCCCACATTCTCCTGGCAGAGGACAGCAGCATCAATCAGGAAGTGGCCCGCCAGTTGCTGGAAGCGGTCGGGATGAAAGTGAGCGTTGTGGACAATGGGGAAGCTGCCGTGGCCATGGCGCGCACGAAGCTCCACGACCTCATCCTCATGGACGTGCAGATGCCGGTGATGGATGGGCTGAATGCCACCAAAGCGATACGCAGCCTGCCCGGCCGGGAATCCGTTCCCATCCTGGCCATGACCGCCCACGCCTTTGGTGAGGACCGCGAGCGCTGTCTGCGGGCCGGCATGAACGATCACATCGCCAAGCCGGTGGAACCGCAGCAGCTCTATGAGAGTCTGGTAAGGTGGTTGCCCGAGCGCTCTGGAACGGCCCCGGTCGTACTCTCCGACGACTCGTTCGGGGGAGATGCTGCTCAATCTGCCGCATTTCCCTGGTTGCCCCGTCTTGAAGCTATCGAGGGCTTGGAGGTTGCCGCAAGCCTCCAGTTGCTGAGGGGTAACGTGAGCCGCTATCTTCATTTCCTGCGTCTCTTTGCGGAAAAACATGGAGGCGACGGCACGATGCTCATTGAGCAACTGGCCGCCGGGGACCATGAGGCCGTTCACCGGACGGCCCATGCCCTCAAGGGAGTGGCGGGAATGCTGGGGGCCCGAGGGATTCAGCGACTGGCCTCGGACGTGGAAACGGCCGCACGGCAAGGTGCCGATGCCGATCGACTCCGCGGCGCCATCGCACGGCTGGCATCGGAACTGGCTGCCCTGCTGGCTGCCTGGCGCAGAGTGTTGCCCGCGCAGGCCGAGGTCGAGGAAGCGGGAGCCGTAAACTGGCCGCAGGTGACCGATGTCCTCGCGCGTCTCGAGCCGCTGCTGGCCACGGACAACACGGCCGTCAACGATCTCTTCGAGGAAGCCAGTTCGCTGCTGATCTCGGCTCTGGGTGCGAAGGCCCGGCAGCTGGGCAGGCAGATCCAGGACTTCGAATACGCCGATGCCCTCCAGACTCTGCGCTCCATCCGAAAGTCCGCACCTATCCGGGAGGAAGGCCATTGACCGTAGAGACAACCATCCTGCCCCATCGTCGGCTGCCGGACCAGTCATCGAACTCAGCCCAATCGTCACGAGGAAGCACCAATGAGTGAGCTGCCAGATCATGCCAGTAACAAATCGGACGCGGCACGTGCTACCATTCTGATTGTCGACGACCAACCTGAGAACCTTGAAATTCTATCGGGGGTGCTGAAACCCCACTTTCAGGTTCGTGCTGCCCGCTCCGGAGCACAGGCCCTCCGTGCTGCGGGAACGGAGCCGAGGCCCGACCTGATTCTGCTTGACATCATGATGCCGGAGATGGACGGCTTTGCGGTGTTGGCGCGGCTCCGAGAGAATCCGTCGACATGTCACATTCCCGTCATCTTTGTTACGGCGCTCGATGCGCCCAAAGACGAGCAGCATGGGTTCGATATGGGTGCGGTGGATTATATCACCAAGCCGTTTCGTCCCGCAGTCGTGGTGGCCCGGGTACGGACCCATCTGGAGCTCAAACAGGCTCGTGACTGCCTGGCCAGGCAGAACGCCGAACTGGAAGAACGGATTCAAGAGCGTACGCAGGCCCTCGAACAATCTCAGAGGCAGGCCATCCAGGCCGAAAAGATGGCGGCCATCGGCCTGCTGGCAGCGGGCGTCGCCCATGAACTGAACAATCCCATCGGTTTTGTCGGTTCGAACGTTACGGTCCTCTCGGATTATGTAAATGATTTCCTGAGTCTCGTTGAGACCGCTCGAGAATGTCTGAAAGGCGTCGCCGATCCGGCCCTGGCCGCCGGATACGAGCGTGAGCTTGCCGAAAAGGACTTCGCATACTTGGCCCAGGACTCACGAGAACTGCTTGCTCAGACGAAGGACGGCCTGGAGCGCATGGGGCGCATCGTCTTAAATCTCAAGGATTTCGCAAGGACGGGGGATGAGATCTGGCAAATGGCCGATCTCCACCAAGGCCTCGAGAGTACCCTCAATGTGGTCTGGAACGAGATCAAGTACAAAGCGGAGGTAGTGAAGAACTATGGAACCCTGCCTGAGGTCAGCTGCATCCCGTCGGAGATCAACCAGGTCTTCATGAACCTTCTCGTCAACGCCGCCCAGGCCATCGAAGCCCACGGTCAGATCACGATCAATACCGAACAGGTGGGAGACACCGTCCAGATCGAGATTCGAGACACCGGCAAGGGGATTCCTCCGGAAAACCTGAGCCGGGTGTTCGAGCCCTTCTTCACAACCAAGCCGGTGGGTAAGGGAACCGGCCTCGGCCTGTCTCTGTCCCACGGGATCATCCGGAAACATCACGGAACTCTGGATGTAGAAAGCACGGTGGGTGAAGGGACCTCTTTTCGCATCACGCTGCCGATCACAGGGGAGACACCGACTTCCAGGGATAACAACCGATGACGCGGAACCCGGCAGGTCTATGGAGGTAGAGGATTGCCGGGTTGACGGAATGGCTGACGTGTCCTTATCCGGCTAATACCCAGGCAAAAATCAGAGGAGCAACAATCGTGGCGTCGCTTTCAATGATGAACTTTGCCGCGTTAACAGAAAGCTTCCCCCAGGTAATTTTCTCATTGGGAACAGCTCCGCTGTAGGAACCATAAGATGTCGTGCTGTCGGAAATCTGGCAAAAGTATGACCATAATTTACAGTCTATCTTCATATCCATCTGAATCAGGGGCACCACGCAAATGGAGAAATCTCCGGCAATTCCGCCTCCGATCTGAAAAAATCCCATGTCGCCGTTCTTTGACTCCTTTAAATACCAGTCAACAAGAGCATCCATTGTTTCCAAACCGGATTTGACAATCGAATAGTCCTTTACTTTCTTCTTGCGAACATTGGAAACAAAAAAATTACCCAGGGTGGAATCTTCCCATCCGGGCACAAAAATCGGAAGATCTTTTTCACAAGCGGCAATCAACCATGAATCTTTTTGATCAATTTCATATTCATCCTTGAGCACGCCACTTCTTATCATCTGAAAAACAAACTCATAAGGAAAATATCTTTTATTTTCCTCTTGGGCTTGTTCCCAGAAATTTAGAAGCTTGTTCTCGACCTTTCTCATTGCCTCTTCTTCAGGAATACAGGTGTCGGTGACACGGTTCCATTTATTACTTAACAATTCCAGCTCATCCTCGGGACTTAAATCTCTGTAATTTGGAATTCGTTTGTAGTGGTTGTGCGCAACCAGGTTGAACAGATCCTCTTCCAGATTTGCTCCGGTGCAGGATATGGCATGAAGCTTGTCGCACCGAATCATTTCGGCCAATGTAATACCAAGTTCCCCAGTACTCATGGCGCCAGCTACTGCCATGACCATTTTCCCGCCATTATTAATGTGTTTAACGTAGGCTTCAGACGCATCCACTACCACAGCAGAATTAAAGTGACGATAATTGTGTTTTACGAATTCTTTGACAGCCTTGAATATTGAAGTGTTGTGATCATACATTCAATCCTCCACAAACAAGTACTTTCGTTACCACTCCACAAAATGGAAAGTATTCCCAATGCCAAGAGCTGATAATGAACCACCTTTTCAGGGTTTTTTGCTAACAGGTGCCGTCGATTCTGTCAAGGGCGCTTTGGCAGCGAGCTCCTTTCAGCGTTGGCCGCGACCGCCGCGCCGCCGCGTGCTTTCCCAAGGGCAGACTTCAGCGCGGGTCCGGGTATGGGGAAGCATCTGAAACCTCTGGTCGATGTTCCAGCAAAAATCCTTCCCCCAGAGATCATCGGCTCAACCTGCCCATTATGGGCTCTGGGGGTGGCAGAGCGGAACAAAGGATGATAGAGTTGCCCGGTCGATGCCGGAGCATGAGAGAGCGGTCTCGCCAATCCGCCCGGAACGGTTGAAGCCGGCCGCGAGGCGGCCGGGAGAATGGTAGGAATGCTTTTAGAAGGCCCGGAGCTCCAGGGCCGTCAAGGAGGTTGACCGTGAATGCGTCCGATCCGGATTTCCGCATCGCGAGGCTGGGCGAATGCCGCATCCCGTCCCCCATGGCCAGCGGGCACTTTGTGGCTGACGCTGACCACGTTCTCTTTCACAACAGCCTGCCGGCCATCGACGACTACCTCCGACTGGGAAAAGCCCCACCCTTCTTTGAAAAGGGGGGCCCCAGGGAGAAGCTATATTTCGACCCCTGCAAGCTGAAATGCGGGATTGTGACGTGCGGCGGGTTGTGTCCCGGTTTGAACGACGTCATTCGGGCGATCGTGATGAGCCTCTTTCACCACTATGGCGTGCAGAACGTGTTCGGTTTTCTTTATGGTTACGAGGGGCTCACCTACCGGCACAAGCACGTGCCCATGGAACTGACCCCCCAGTCGGTGGTCAGAATTCACCAGCAGGGAGGAACCATCCTGGGTTCGTCGCGCGGCCCTCAGGACGTCTCGGAGATGGTCGACACCCTCGAGCGAATGAACGTCGGGATCCTCTTCACCATTGGCGGGGACGGCACCCTGCGGGGAGGAGAGGCGATCGCGGCAGAGGCCGGTAAGCGCGGCCTGAAAATCTCGGTGATCGGAGTTCCCAAGACCATCGACAACGACATCTCCTATGTACAGCGCTCCTTCGGGTTCGAGACCGCGGTAACGGAGGCCGGGGCCGCAATCACTTCCGCCCACACCGAGGCAACCGGCGCGAGGAACGGCGTCGGCCTGGTAAAGCTGATGGGGCGTGAATCCGGCTTCATTGCCGCGTTCGCGGCGCTTGCCTATAACGATGTCAATTATTGCCTGATTCCAGAAGTGCCCTTCACTCTGGAGGGCTTCCTCGAGACGCTGGAAAAGCGGCTGGACCGGAAGGGACATGCCGTCATCGTGGCAGGCGAGGGGGCGGGCCAGGACCTCCTGCAGAAAAGCGGGGAACGGGATGCCTCGGGCAACGTCCGTCTCGGCGATATCGGGCTCTTCCTGCGCGACCAGATCAAGGCTCATTTCAAGAAACTCGGCAAGGAACTGAACCTCAAGTACATCGATCCCAGCTACACCATCCGGAGCGTGCCGGCCAATGCCCACGACTCGGCCTTCTGCCTGCTCCTGGGCCAGAATGCGGTCCATGCGGGAATGGCGGGACGAACCAACATGGTGGTGGGTGATTGGGGTGGCGAATTCACCCACGTCCCCATTCCCCTGGCCGTCTCCCGGCGCAGAAAAATCGATCCGGACGGATGGCTCTGGAACACCGTCCTGGCCTCCACGGGACAGCCGAGGACCATGTAGCTGCGAGGTCTTGCGCCGCGCTCTCCGCATGAGTGGAGAAATGCCGGTTCCGGGGTGAAACAGAAATAACTCGAGGAAGTGAGAGGACGACCATGGCCAAGAGCGTTTATATCGCAGGGATGGGGGCAGGCAGCGGAAAATCCCTCGTGGTACTGGGGGTGGTGGAGCTGCTGGCGCGGCATGGTCGCAGGATCGGCTTCTTCCGGCCCGTTGTCGACGAACTGGAATGCCCCGATCCGCTGACCGCCCTCGTCTCCAGCCGATATGACCTCGCGGTCCCCTGTGAGAGCAGGTTTGGCGCCACCCATGCCCGGGCACGGGACCTGATCTCCAGAAACCGGGAAGACGAACTGCACGGCCGAATCCTCGAAGGGTACCGGGGGCTGGCCCGGGAGTGCGACTTTGTCGTCTGCGCGGGCAGCGACTACAAGGCCATGAATCCCGCCCTCGAGTTTGAATTCAATGTGGAAGTGGCGCGCAACCTTGGCGCTCCACTCCTGGCCGTTGTCGCCGGGCAGGGCCGGGACGTGGCGGAGATCATCGAATCCGTGCGGCTCATGTCGGAATTTCTGACAGAAAAGAGGTGCGATATCCTCGGGGTGGTCGTCAATCGGGTCGCACCCGAGATCGTGGCCGAGGCCGTTGCGAGACTTCAGCAGGACCCGCCCCCTCAGGCTCCCGTATTTGTCCTGCCGGCACACCCTCTCCTCGACAGGCCTACCGTGGGTGAAATCAAGCGGGCTCTCGAGGCCGAAATGCTGCATGGTGACCCGCAGCGGCTCGACCGCGAGGTGCTTCACTTCAAGGTGGCCGCCATGGAACTGCCCCATTTCCTGGACCACCTGGAAGAGGGCAGTCTGGTGATCACGCCCGGCGACCGCTCCGATATCCTCATCGGAACGCTCGTTGCCGATGCAGCGACCTCCTACCCCGGGGTTGCCGGCCTCGTCCTCACCGGCGCCTTCAAGCCGGTCCCGCAGGTGCACCGTCTCTTCGAAGGACTGAAACGTTCCCCGGTCCCCATCCTCCATGTCAAGACCGACACCTTTGTGACCGCAACCGCGGTCAACTCCGTGTACGCGGGAATCACCTCCGAGAACAAACGGAAGATTGCAGGAGCCCTCGGCGTTTTCGAATCCCATGTAGATGTGGCCGGACTGGCCCATCGGATCGACGTCCTGCGATCCTCCCGCGTCACGCCGCTCATGTTCCAATACGACCTCATCAGTCGGGCGAGGGCAAAGCGCAGCCACATCGTTCTTCCGGAGGGCACTGAGGAACGGATCCTGAGGGCCGCGGAAATCATGCACCTGCGGGAGGTCGTCGATCTTACGCTGCTGGGAAATCCGGCCGAGGTTGCAGAGAAGGTCGCCGCCCTTGGCTTGTCCCTGGGCGATGTGACCATCATCGACCCTGTCACCTCGGCATATCGGGAGGATTTCGGAGAGACCTATTTCGAACTCCGAAAACACAAGGGCGTTTCTCGGCAGATGGCTCTGGACGCCATGACCGATGTGAGCACCTTCGGGACCATGATGGTCCACCGGGGAATCGCCGACGGCATGGTCTCCGGGGCGGTCCACACGACCCAGCAGACCATTCGCCCCGCTCTGGAAGTCATAAGGACGAGGCCGGGCTGCCCCATCGTGTCGAGCGTCTTCTTCATGTGCCTTCCCGACCGCGTCCTGGTTTACGGCGACTGCGCCATCAATCCGGACCCCACTGCCGAGCAACTGGCGCACATCGCCATCAGCTCCGCGGCAACCGCCCAAAGCTTCGGTATCGAACCCGGCGTTGCCATGCTCTCCTACTCGACGGGCGAATCCGGGAAAGGTGTGGAAGTCGACAAGGTGAAGGAAGCCACCCGCATCGCCCGGCAGCTCCGCCCGGAGCTCAAGCTGGAAGGCCCCATCCAGTACGATGCCGCCATCGACCCCGACGTTGCCCGTGTGAAGCTGCCGGGAAGCGAAGTGGCCGGCCGTGCCACGGTTTTCATCTTCCCCGACCTCAATGCCGGCAACAATGCCTACAAAGCGGTCCAGCGGGCGGCCAACGCCATCGCCATCGGGCCGGTGCTGCAGGGTCTCAACAAACCGGTGAACGATCTGAGCCGCGGCTGCACCGTCGCCGACATCGTCAATACCATCGCCATAACCGCCGTTCAGGCCCAGGGGGAAGGAAGCGACGCCTGCGGTGGAAAGTGAGCAATCCGCCTCGGCTGGGAACGGCTGAGCCCCTGCCCACCATGCCACGCTAATCGGCAACGGGGTTCATTCGCTCTTTCAAGGCCTTGATGTTGGCAGCACAGTCTTCCCCGTGGAAGACAGCCGACCCGGCCACGAAGACGTCCACGCCGGCGGCCGCCAGGGCATCGATGGTCGCCAGATTCACCCCGCCATCCACCTCGAGTAATACCTGAGGACACTGCTCAGCAATCGCCTGTCGGCACTGGCGGATTTTGGGCAGCATGCCGGCGATGAACCGCTGCCCCCCAAAGCCGGGATTGACGGTCATTAGCAGCACCATATCGACCTCGCACAGGACGTGCTCGATGCTGACCAGCGGGGTGGCCGGGTTCAGAACCACGACGGGCCTGGCGCCCAGTTCCCTGATCTGCTGGAGGGTCCGATGGAGATGCGGGCAGGTCTCCTCGTGCACCCCCAGCCAGTCGGCACCCGCCTCGACAAAGGCTTTAAGATACCGTTCGGGCTTTTCGATCATGAGGTGCACATCGAGGGGCAGATCGGTGGCGTCGTTGATGGCTCGCACCACATCCGGCCCGATGGTGAGGTTGGGAACAAAATGACCATCCATCACGTCCACGTGAATCCAGTCGGCACCGCCGGCTTCAGCGAGCCTGACGTCAGCGGCGAGTCTCCCGAAATTCGCGGAGAGGATGGATACGGACAGTCGCTTCATCATCGCTCCAGGGCTGCAGGTTGAGAGTTACGAGTTACGGATTGCGAGTTGCGGGTGACGAGTGTGCCCTTCGGGCAATTGAGACTGGCCCCCGCACTTTCAGGGAGCATCACTCTCCTATTTTTTCCCGACCCAGTCCACCATATTCTAACCATCCTGCCAGGCAAACCGCTACCCTGGCACGCCTTTCGTCAGGCGCTGAGATGGACATTGCAGCCGGGTTTTCGCTGGAGCTTTTTCCAACAGCCCGATTTAACCTGCAACCCACACGAAGAAATGATTTCGTGTCCTTCCTGTGCTTCATGGTAATAGTAGAGCTCTTCTTGGTGGACAGCGGAACGGCCGCGAGAACGATGAACGGGATAGTGCCCACCGGGCGGATCACGGCAGAGTCACCTTTCGTCCTGGGCATTCATGGTCAAGAGGAGGTTGAACCGATGATTTCGAAAGCAAGAGCCATGGTCCTGGCTTCCTTTGCGGCCGATTCTCTGGCCCTGGGAGCCCACTGGATGTATGACACCAGGGAGATCGAGAACCGCTTCGGGCGGGTCCAGCACCTCCTGCAACCGGGCAAGGATTCCTATCATGCCAGCAAGAGCGTTGGGGAATTCACCCATTATGGCGATCAGACCCTGGTGCTTCTGGAATCAATCGCCGCTGCCAAGGGATTTGCGCTCGAGCATTTCGCCGGGAGCTGGCGAGCCATGTTCAATTCCTACCGCGGCTACTTCGACAAGGCCACCAAAGGGACTCTCAAAAATTTCGGTGAGGGACATTCCCCCACGGCCTCCGGTTCCCCTTCCACGGATCTGGCGGGAGCGGCCCGCATCGCCCCGCTTGTCTATCGCTATCGCCATGACCCCGAAGTTCTGTCAGCCTCCGCCAGCGCCCAAACGGCCATGACGCACAACCATCCGCTGGTAATCGCCAGTGCCGGGTTCTTTGCGGAGGCAGCCCGCCGGGTCCTGCAGGGAGAGCCTCCCACCTCGGCTCTGGCCGCCGTGGGCAAAGAATTGTACGCCGACACCCCGCTGGCAGCTTGGGTCGCCACGGGACTGCAGGCCCAGCAGCAAGGCTCGCGCGAGGCCATCGCCGGGTTGGGCCAGAGTTGTGACGTGCAGGGGGCCTTTCCGGCAGTTGTCCACCTGATCGCCCGCTACGAAGGAGACCTCCGGGAAGCCCTCATCGAAAATGTCATGGCGGGGGGCGATTCCGCCGCGCGCGGTATGGTGGTGGGAATGGTCCTGGGGGCACACCTGGGGATTGACGGCATGCCGGTCGAGTGGCTCTCGGAGTTGAAACGCTGGGAAACCATCGTGGACCTGCTCGACCGGCTCGATGAAGCGCGCGTGAAAAGCGAATGAAGAACCGTAAAATATCGAATTTCCAACCGCAGAAGGTCCAACAGCAATGATCGGCCTCTGCAGTGAAGGTATGGATTGCCTGCCAGCCGAGAGATTGCTGCATCGAGCTTGCAATACAATTCGATCAGGTTCTGCAGGCGTTCGTAATGGCTCTGACTCATCACCAGCAGATCGCCTTTCAATTAAATGATAGAATTTTATTATGATTATGATCGGATGAGGTAAGAAGCCAACGGTTATGGATTCAACTTTGTTGCTTTTGAATCGTGTGTTATTGACTGAAGTAGTGCCAATTCGAGGAACTTGGGAGACCGGAAGATTGGTCCTTCCGGCCCGACGGGGGAAAATGTAACAGCACCGTCACACAACCGTCACTCTTGCGTCATCTTCTGATGGTTCATTGGTTTGTCTCAGCGAAGCCGGAGGAAAGGATGGCCAAAGTCAACATTCTGATTGTGGAGGATGACCGCGATATCCTCAACCTCCTCGCCTACAATTTTCGCAACGGGGGCTATGAGGTCATGACCTGCGAAACGGGCAGCGAAGCCGTCAATCTGGCGAAGGAGCATTTGCCCGACCTGGTTTTGCTCGACCTCATGATACCGGGGATGGATGGCCTGGAGGTCTGCAGGGAGCTGAAAAGGAGTGCGACAACCCGGCACATTCCCGTGATCATGCTGACCGCCAGGGGCGAAGAGGTTGACCGCATTGTGGGTCTGGAACTGGGAGCTGACGACTATGTGGTAAAACCGTTCAGTCCCCGTGAACTGATGCTTCGCGTGCGCGCCGTGTTGCGCCGTTCCCTGGATGACCCTTCAGCCGCCGCCATGTGGCAGAACGAGGGCCTGCGCGTGGACTTCGAAGCCCACCAGGCGACCGTCGACGGCCGTGAAATCCCGCTCACCGCCACCGAATTCAAGCTGCTGGCGGAACTCATCCACAATCGCGGCAAGGTGCAAACCCGCGATCAATTGCTGGATAAGGTCTGGGGTTATCATTTCGAAGGCTATGCCCGCACTGTCGATACCCATGTCCGCCGGCTGCGCCAGAAGCTCGGGAGCTACTGCCGTTGGATTGAAACTGTACGGGGCGTCGGCTATCGATTACGGAGCTAGGTGATGAGGAGTGGTGTTTCCCTGCGCATGCTCGTGACCCTCTCGCTTTGGGGCCTGCTGGCAACTACTGCCGTCCTCCCCTCGTGGTATGCCTTCGACAAACTCCAGCTGGCTCTGGAGGCCGAAACCAAACGGCAGCTGATACGCGAGCTGGAGCTGGTTTGCCTGCTGCTTCGCCAGCGGTCGGATTTTCAGGACCCGCAGGAACTGCAGGACTGGTTCAAGGAGGTGGCTCGCCCCCTCGAAGTCCGCCTCACCTATGTCACAGCAGAGGGTCAGGTCCTGGCTGACTCCGAAATCCCGTTCGAGCAACTCAAGGACCTGGAGGATTTTTCCGGACGCCCCGAGATTGCCCAGGCGCTCCACGGCGGGGTGGGGTACATGACCCGGTTCAGCAAGACTGTCCGTTCGGAACAGGTATTTGCCGCCAGAAGCATCCAATTCAGCCCGAAAATCCCCGCCGGGGTAGTCCGTCTGGCCGCCTCCGTGAAGCCTGTCGCCAGCCTGCTCGATCATCTTTGGAAGGTGCTGCTGCTGGTCTTCGCTGCAGCTTCGGTCCTCGTCCCACTCCTCGCCCTCCTCCTCATCAGCCGCCTCAAACGGTCCACGCACACCATGGTCGAGGCTCTCGACGCCCTTGGAGAGAGAGACTTTGGGCAGCGCCTGTATTTTTCCACCGCCGACGAACTCTACCCCCTCGCTCACGCCTTCAATCGCCTGGCCGAAAACACCGGCAGCAGCTTCCTGGCACTCATCTCGGAAAAACAGCAGCTCGAAGCAGTCTTCGAAGCCATGAGCGACGGCGTGATGGTACTCAATGCGAGGGGAAGGATCGTGAGCATCAACGCCGCCCTCGGCGCGCTCCTCGATCCACACGCCCGCCCTCTTGGCCGCCGGCCCCTCGAAGTCCTCATGAGTCTGGAACTGCAGCATGCCTGCGAACGAATTCTGGGTTTGAGGAGCGTCCCCGCAGATGTTGCGCAGACCCAGCTGACCATAGTAAGTGGCGAACGCACCTTCGAAGTCAGTCTCGTTCGCCTCGAGGACCCGGACCAGAAGCCCGGGGCGGTGGTGGTTTTCCACGACCTGAGCCGCCTCAAGCAGCTCGAAAAGGTTCGCCAGGACTTCGTTGCCAATGTTTCCCACGAACTGCGTACCCCCCTCACCTCCATCAAGGGATATACCGAAACCCTGCTGGCCGAGCCTGAACCAACCCCCGAGGTGCTGGCCTCGTTTCTGGAAGTCATCCTTAAGAACACCAATCACATGGCGAAAATGGTCGATGATCTCCTGCAACTGGCGAGAATGGAGGCGCACCAGGAAGTCTTCAAGCCGGCCGCCGTCAACCCCACCGAGGCGCTCAACACCGCCTGGAAGGCCTGCCTGCCCGTGGCCGGGGAAAAGCAGATCCGCCTGGAAAACCACCTGCCCCAGGAAGCGCTCGAGGTCTGGGCCGATCTTCACCAGCTCATCCGGGTGTTTCGCAATCTGCTGGAAAACGCCATCCGGCACAGTCCCGAAGGGGACGCCATTACCGTGGCTTGCCGTACCCAAGGGAATACCGTCACCATCGGCGTGGCCAACAACGGACCCAGTATCCCCAGGCATCATCAGCGCAGGATTTTTGAGCGTTTCTATCGCGTGGAGAAGAGTCGCACCGGTGATTTGGGAGGCACCGGCCTGGGACTGGCCATCTGCCGCCATATCATGCTCCGCCACGGCGGCCTGATCTGGGTCGAAAGCCCCAATCCCGGCCGCGAGAATGGCGCAACCTTTTGCTTCACTCTCCTGATTCCGCCCACGGATGGGGAATCAGGGACGGAATGAAGGCGGATGACGGGCGGGTGAATCAGTACCGTTTCCCATACAGCGACAGGACAAACCGATGAGTGCACTCGTGAAAATGACGGCAAAGCATCTTGATTTCTATTACGGTGACTTTCACGCGCTGAAGGACATCTCCCTTGATTTTCTGCTCCATCAGGTGACGGCTCTCATTGGGCCTTCGGGGTGCGGCAAGAGCACCTTCCTGCGCTGCCTGAACCGGATGAATGACCTCATCCCGACCGGCCGGGTGGCGGGGGAGATCATCCTGGACGGGGAGAACATCAACGATCCGAAACTTGACGTGGTCACCTTGCGGCGCCGGGTCGGGATGGTCTTTCAAAAGCCCAATCCGTTTCCCAAAACGATCTTTGAGAACGTTGCCTACGGCTTGCGGGTCAATGGCGTGAAGGACCGGGATTTCATCGCCAACCGGGTCGAGCGGAGCCTCCACCAGGCGGCGTTATGGGATGAGGTGAGCGACCGGCTCCACCGCTCGGCCCTCAGTCTTTCGGGAGGCCAGCAGCAGCGCCTCTGCATTGCCCGCGCCCTGGCCGTGGAACCGGAAGTCCTGCTGATGGATGAACCCGCCTCCGCGCTGGATCCCATTGCCTCCCAGAAGATCGAAGAGCTCATCACGACCCTCAAGGCCGACTACACCATCGTCATCGTCACCCACAACATGCAGCAGGCTGCCCGAGTCTCCGATCATACCGCCTTCTTCTATATGGGAAAGCTCATCGAAGTCGATGTGACCGAGACGCTTTTCACCAAACCCAAGCTCCGGCAGACGGAGGACTATATCACCGGCCGGTTCGGTTAGGAGGTAAGCTCATGGAGAGTCGTTTTCACCAGGAACTGGAAGAGCTCAGGATGATGATCCTGCAAATGGCGGCGCTGACCGAAAGAGCTTTGCAGAAAGCCATGCAAGCCCTTCTTGAACGGAACATGCAGCTGGCGGATGAAGTCGTCGAAAGCGATCAGGAAATCAACCTGCTCGAGGTCAATGTCGATCGGCAGTCGCTGCGCCTGCTCGCCCTGGATCAGCCCATGGCCCGCGATCTGCGGTTCATCGTCGGCTGTATGAGGATTGCCGTGGATCTTGAACGGATTGCCGACCAGGCGGTCAACATCGCTCAGCGGGCCCAATTCCTGAGCAGCCGGCCGCCCCTGCCCCCCCATCCCGCCATGGAACAGCTGGGAGAGGTAGCCGCCGACATGCTCCGAACCGTTCTCCACGCCTTTGTGAACGAGAACTCGGAGCAGGCCATGGAGGTCTGCCAGATGGACGATACGGCCGACGATCTGAACGTCAGGATCTTGAAGGACCTTCTCGAATATATAGGCAAGGATGTGCCGTCCGTGGAACAATCGGTACAAACCATCATCGCCGCCCGCTGCCTCGAACGCGTGGCCGACCAGACCACCAACATCGCCGAAAGCGTCATCTTCATCAACAAAGGGGTTAACATCAAACACCATTGCCAGCAGTAGCTTTCCGATGGCGACCCTCAGAACCTTCGCTGGAGGCGGGCGCGGAAGAAGATGGCAATCAGGTTCATGCTGAAGACCAGGGCAATGAGCACCAGGGCGGTACCGTATTGAAGCGGGCGGGTGAGTTCGATCTGGGTCCCGGCGGTAGCCAGCACGTAGATGTGGTAGGGAAGCGCCATGACCGGGTCAAGCAGGGATGACGGTAACTGGCGCGTGAAAAAGACCGCAGCGGTGAACATAATGGCCGCGGTTTCTCCTGCCGCCCGGCTGATCCCCAAAATGCAGCCCGTCAGCATGCCGGGAAAGGCAGCGGGCAGCACGACCCGGTAGATGGTCTGCCACTTGGTTGCTCCCAGAGCCAGCGAAGCCTCCCGGTAGGTCGCCGGAACCGCGCGCAGGGCTTCTTCGGCCGTCCCGATGATGACCGGCAGAATGAGCGCCGCCAGCGTCAGCGCCCCCGACAGGAGACTCACCTTCAAATTGCACCAGATCACAAAGAAAGCCAGCCCAAAGAGGCCAAAAACAATGGACGGCACGCCCGCCAGATTGTTGATCCCCAGCCGGATCACTCGCAGCATGGGGCCTGGCCGCGCGTATTCATGGAGATAGACAGCCGAGGCCACACCCCAGGGGAAGGCAATCAGCATCGCTCCAAAGCTCAGCAGAAAGGTCCCCACTATGCAAGGGAAGATGCCCCCTCTGGTCATCGAATCACGGGGCACTTCGGTCAGGAATTCCCAGCTGATGGCACGCCAGCCGTTCACGAGCAGGAAGACCAGGATGATGCCAAGCGCCAAACCGTTGATCAGAGCTGCGAGACGGAACAGTCCGAAAACCCCGACCTGCGCCCACCGGCGACGCGGTGCCAGAGACGGCCTCACTCTGGCCCTGAGCGAATCCCCCTCGCCTCCTGCCCGAAAACGCGGTCTTTCCCGTTCTCGAGCCGCATCGCTGCGCCGAACCTCATCTGCAGCAGCCCCTTTGAGCGTCATCTACCTGCCTCCATCAATGCCAACCACCCGCGCCATCTCCTTGTCGCGGTAGGAATGCCGGTTACCCGGCACCCCCCGCACAGATCCGTACGTGCAGATTTCCTGCATACGGCTCCTACTTCGAGTATATGGCGTGAAAACGTACATCAGGATACAGGTGCAAAATCCGACCCTTGGGAAGCCAGCGGTCGACTACATGGCGAAAACGGCTCCAGAGATGGTTGTCGCGCTGTCCTCGGCGCCTCAGGGCACGGAACCAGTGCCGGGCGACCTGAGTCCGGAAGGCCCTGATGCCTGCAAAGTTGCCCGGAACAGCATGGTAGTTCATGAAACCCTGTACGACCGACCGGAGCCATTTCCCCAACTCGGGGATGGGCTCGTGACGCCTGCGCATGAGCGTCTGCTTCACATCCTTCAGCTTGCGGCAAAGCCGCTTAGCCATGGTCTTGCGCTTGATGGTGAAGCTCTTCCACTTGCGGTTTGTCGTGCAGATATGAGTAAACCCAAGGAAATCAAAAGTCTCGGGCTTCCCTTGGCCACGCTGCTTCCGGTTCGCGGCAGCAAAGCGCCCAAACTCGATCAGTCGGGTCTTGTCCGGGTGCAAACTGAGACCGAATTTGCCCATGCGCTCGGTGAGCTCCCCGAGAAACCGTTCCGCCTCTTCCCGGTATTGAAACCCCATGACGAAATCATCGGCGTAGCGAACGATGATCACCTCACCCCGGGCATGTCGCCCACGCCACTGCTGTACCCAAAGGTCCAGCACGTAGTGCAAATAGACGTTGGCGAGCAAAGGCGAAACTACGGCCCCTTGGGGAGTCCCCAGCTCCGTCTTCGACCAGATGCCTTCCTCCATGACTCCGGCCCTGAGCCACTTTCGAATCAGACGCAGGACCCTTCGGTCGGCAATCCGGTGCTCAAGAAACTTCATCAGCCATCCGTGCTCGATTGTGTCGAAAAAACTCCGGATGTCTGCGTCGAGCACCCAGTTGATCTTCCGTTCGGTGATCCCGACATAAAGAGCATCCAACGCATGATGTGCGCTGCGCCGGGGGCGGAAACCATAGGAGAAACCCAGGAAGTCTTCCTCGTAGATGGTATTGAGCACACTCACCAAGGCTTGCTGGACAATCTTGTCCTCCAGGGCCGCGATCCCCAGGGGCCGAAGCTTGCCGTCTCCTTTGGGGATATAGGTCCGCCTGGAAGGCTGAGCCCGGTAGGTCCCGCGATGAACGCGCTCGTGGAGGTCCGCCAGGCGGCCCTCCAGCCCGTCTTCATACTGTTGCCGGGTCATTCCATCCACTCCCGGTGCTGCTTTCCGCTTGAGTTCGTGAAAGCTCTCCCTCAGGAGATCAACCGTAATGTGGTGCAGTAGAGCATTAAATCGCACCTGCGGTCGCTTGCGCGCCGCTTCACGCACACCCTGCACTCCGATCGACACACTGGTCCGGCCCTGCGTCCGGGGCGTGGCCGTCTGCAAGATGTTCCTCTCAGTCGGTCGCCTTCCCTCCACCGCCTCCGAGGACAAACTTCCCTCGTTCGGCGGCTTCGCCGGTACTATGCAACCGTCCGACTTCCCGGAAACGTGCATATCGGACGTACGGCACTCAGCCTTCTCCGACCGACCCGGCCCAGCATCCAGACCGGGTGTCTCCGGGATCTCCCGGTTCCCGTGCGAAGAGTTTCCACACATGCACAGGGTCTCAGACTGCGCGGGACCTTCGCAGAACTCGCTCCTATCGCTCTGCAAAGTGTTGCCTTCCGCCTGCGGTGACAACGTCGGCATCCCGGAGCGGTTGATTTCGCAGCTCAATACCTGGCCTGTGTGTACCCCTGTCAACGCTTCGCCGGGACCCTCACGAGCACCTGCGCATGACTCGGGGCCAGTGTGGCTGGCTACACCTTCACTGTATGACTCTCTCATTCACTACTCCTCACCGGTTTGTCCGGCGCACGTCGCGGTAGGAATGCCGGTTACCCGGCACCCCCCGCACAGATCCGTACGTGCAGATTTCCTGCATACGGCTCCTACTTCGAGTATATGGCGTGAAAACGTACATCAGGATACAGGTGCAAAATCCGACCCTTGGGAAGCCAGCGGTCGACTACATGGCGAAAACGGCTCCAGAGATGGTTGTCGCGCTGTCCTCGGCGCCTCAGGGCACGGAACCAGTGCCGGGCGACCTGAGTCCGGAAGGCCCTGATGCCTGCAAAGTTGCCCGGAACAGCATGGTAGTTCATGAAACCCTGTACGACCGACCGGAGCCATTTCCCCAACTCGGGGATGGGCTCGTGACGCCTGCGCATGAGCGTCTGCTTCACATCCTTCAGCTTGCGGCAAAGCCGCTTAGCCATGGTCTTGCGCTTGATGGTGAAGCTCTTCCACTTGCGGTTTGTCGTGCAGATATGAGTAAACCCAAGGAAATCAAAAGTCTCGGGCTTCCCTTGGCCACGCTGCTTCCGGTTCGCGGCAGCAAAGCGCCCAAACTCGATCAGTCGGGTCTTGTCCGGGTGCAAACTGAGACCGAATTTGCCCATGCGCTCGGTGAGCTCCCCGAGAAACCGTTCCGCCTCTTCCCGGTATTGAAACCCCATGACGAAATCATCGGCGTAGCGAACGATGATCACCTCACCCCGGGCATGTCGCCCACGCCACTGCTGTACCCAAAGGTCCAGCACGTAGTGCAAATAGACGTTGGCGAGCAAAGGCGAAACTACGGCCCCTTGGGGAGTCCCCAGCTCCGTCTTCGACCAGATGCCTTCCTCCATGACTCCGGCCCTGAGCCACTTTCGAATCAGACGCAGGACCCTTCGGTCGGCAATCCGGTGCTCAAGAAACTTCATCAGCCATCCGTGCTCGATTGTGTCGAAAAAACTCCGGATGTCTGCGTCGAGCACCCAGTTGATCTTCCGTTCGGTGATCCCGACATAAAGAGCATCCAACGCATGATGTGCGCTGCGCCGGGGGCGGAAACCATAGGAGAAACCCAGGAAGTCTTCCTCGTAGATGGTATTGAGCACACTCACCAAGGCTTGCTGGACAATCTTGTCCTCCAGGGCCGCGATCCCCAGGGGCCGAAGCTTGCCGTCTCCTTTGGGGATATAGGTCCGCCTGGAAGGCTGAGCCCGGTAGGTCCCGCGATGAACGCGCTCGTGGAGGTCCGCCAGGCGGCCCTCCAGCCCGTCTTCATACTGTTGCCGGGTCATTCCATCCACTCCCGGTGCTGCTTTCCGCTTGAGTTCGTGAAAGCTCTCCCTCAGGAGATCAACCGTAATGTGGTGCAGTAGAGCATTAAATCGCACCTGCGGTCGCTTGCGCGCCGCTTCACGCACACCCTGCACTCCGATCGACACACTGGTCCGGCCCTGCGTCCGGGGCGTGGCCGTCTGCAAGATGTTCCTCTCAGTCGGTCGCCTTCCCTCCACCGCCTCCGAGGACAAACTTCCCTCGTTCGGCGGCTTCGCCGGTACTATGCAACCGTCCGACTTCCCGGAAACGTGCATATCGGACGTACGGCACTCAGCCTTCTCCGACCGACCCGGCCCAGCATCCAGACCGGGTGTCTCCGGGATCTCCCGGTTCCCGTGCGAAGAGTTTCCACACATGCACAGGGTCTCAGACTGCGCGGGACCTTCGCAGAACTCGCTCCTATCGCTCTGCAAAGTGTTGCCTTCCGCCTGCGGTGACAACGTCGGCATCCCGGAGCGGTTGATTTCGCAGCTCAATACCTGGCCTGTGTGTACCCCTGTCAACGCTTCGCCGGGACCCTCACGAGCACCTGCGCATGACTCGGGGCCAGTGTGGCTGGCTACACCTTCACTGTATGACTCTCTCATTCACTACTCCTCACCGGTTTGTCCGGCGCACCACCCCTTCACCGCTTCATAACGTTGCCGCCCCCACCTGCTTGTGCTTCTGAGCGATATGATCGGCCATCAGATTGAAGCAGAGGGTAAAGACAAAGAGCACCATGCCGATGGCAAAAAGGGCATAATAGTGGTCGCCGCGAAAGGGGGCTTCGGCCATTTCCGCCGCAATGCTTGCGGGCATGGGTCGGACCGGCCTGAAAATCCCCGTCGGGATGATGGCTGCCCCACCGGCCACCATTAGGACCACCATGGTTTCGCCGATGGCCCGGGACATCCCCAGGATCACGGCCGTGCTGATCCCGGAAAGAGAGGCCGGGAGTATGACCCGCAGGATGGTCTCCCAGTGGGTGGCTCCCAGCGCCAGGGAAGCCTCTTTCAGCTCGCGCGGTACGCTGTAGATGGCGTCTTCGGAGATGCTGCAGATGGTCGGGACCGACATGAAGGCCAACATCAAGGAAGCATTGAAGAGGTTCAAACCGGTGGCGAGGTCCAGGTACTCCTGCAGGAAGGGTGCCATTACCACCATTCCAAAGAAACCAATAACCACCGAGGGCAACGCCGCTAACAGCTCGACGACCGGCTTGACAACCTCTCGAATGCGCGCCGAGGCAATTTCGGCCAGGTAAATGGCGGTCATGACCCCAAGCGGGATCGCCATCATGGCGGAGAGCAGGGTCACCGCCAGGGATGCCACCAGGAGCGGGAAAATACCGAAATCGGGAGGCGAGGAGGTAGGGTACCACTCCTGGCCAAAGAGGAACCCGGATACCGAGACCTTCTGGAAAATCGGGAGGCCTTCGACGAAAAGAAACAGGAGGATCAGAAAAAGCACCAGGATGGAAGTGGAAGCGGTTACGAGAAAACCCACGCGAATGGCGTTTTCCCCAGTCTGGCGAGTCTCCATGAATCATTGCTCCTTTGGTGCCTCGCCGCCCTGAACGGCCAACACTCCGGCGGATCAGTGCAGCGGGACAAATCCGGCTTCCCGAATGAGTTTCTGGCCCTTCGCGGGGTTGAGGACGTAATTGATGAAGGTGAGCGTATCGCCGGTAGGCCACCCCTTGGTGAACATGAACAAGGCGCGGGAAATGGGGAATTGACCGCTCAGCGCCGTTTCCTCGTTGCCGGGAACCCCACTCACCGTAAGCGCCTTGACACTCTTATCCAGGTAGCCGATGCCGAGATAACCGAGCGCGTATTTGTTCCTGGAAACCGCCTGCGTCACCGCGCCGTTGGAGGCCTGAAGGAGCGCTCCGGCAAACACCCGCTCTTTCCTCATCACCTTTTCATCCCAGACTTCATAGGTCCCTGACGAGGTATCCCGCGACACCACTATAATTTCCTTGTCGACGCCGCCGATTTCCTTCCAATTCTTGATCTCTCCCAGATAAATCGCCTTGAGCCGGGCCATGGTCAGGTCAGTTACGGGATTGGCCGGGTGAACCACGGGAACGATGCAATCATAGGCGACTGCGAAGGGAACCGGATAAACGCCCCTTTCGAGCGCCAGCTTGACTTCTTCATCTTTCAGGAAGCGGGAGCTGTTGGCGATGTTGGTCGTCCCGTCAATGAGCGCCTTGATGCCGTTGCCCGAACCACCACCCGACAGACTGATGTTCACCTCGGGGTGCTTTTCCATGAAGGCTTCCACCAACTTCTGCGCAATGGGCAGAACCGTTGTCGACCCATCGATCCGCAGGGTCCCGGCGACGCCGCAGGCCGGTCCCAAGCCCGCCATGAAGATCAGCGCTAATAACATTGCCGTCCATTTCATCATGGTTATCCCTCCCTGCCCACGGTTACCGGTTCTGTGTTCGATTATCGCCTCAGGCAAGTTCTCCTGGCTCGTGACTTGTGGATCTATTCTAGAAGCCAATTGTTACAATTGCGTTACAGAGAAGCAAAGATTTCCTGGTGAGCGTGATACCGGAGCAGCTTTCGACCGGCTGCCGCACTTTCATCGCCGGCTGGTCTCGAGCTGGACAAAAATCGGGTTCGAATAGAACCAGAGGTCTCGGCGGGCTTTGGCCGCGTCGTTGACCCCCATGAGCGCATCTGCCAGGGGGTTGCCTTGAGCGTCGGTTTCGTTGGGGGTCGAGGGGGCCAGGTTGGTACCCCTGAGTCGGAAATACAGCGGCTGCCGGACGCTCGCCAACCTAAAGGAAAGGCTGACCCAGCGGTCTTTGCCCGGTTTTTGACGACGGGTGGCAAACCGCTTGAGCACCCGGGTCGAGTCGTTAGTATCCTGCTGGTACTCGCGAGTGCCGGGAACGGCTCGGTTTCGGATGGCACCGGCAATGAGGTCGATGTGATTCACCCTCACCGGCTCGCCATGATGGTTGAAAGCAGGACTGCGGTAGCGGATCGTTAAGGTCAGCGGCCGCCCCTTCCTGACGATGAGGGTCTGGCCCATGGTCGCCTGCCTTGATCCTGAAACCGCCCGAAACTCAAGGCCCTGAATGAGATCGCCCAGGGCCGCAAACGAATTCCCCGAGCGCAAGCCTTCGACCAGGGCGCGATAATCCCCGCCACGAGCCATGATGCAGGTCTTGGCGTACTCTCCCGGCCAGAATCCGCTCCGGGTCTGGTGAAAATCAGAGCTGGCGAATACCCAGAAACAGCGCCCTTCACCAAGTAGAGCATCCCAGAGACCGCCGACTTTCGCCACCATGTAGTCCGCTCCCCCATGGGTGCGGCTCCTGGTCTCGAGATCGCTGTCAACCCGGGGGGCCAATGGTTTCCTGCCATAATTTCCCCGGTCCCTCGCCTTTTGGTGTCCGGGAAGACCTTCGAAACCCACGACCACCTCGGGCGCGGCATTATGAAAATCACGCAGATCCGCCACCGAGTATTTGAGCTGGCGGGATGGATGGTTGAGAATCACATAGCTTGTGTCGGGATAACGGTCCTTGAGCCAGGTGAGGGCGGCCAGGGCATCCTGGTGAGTGCGATGCCGTTTTTCCAGGCCTTCCTGGGCCCGGCTGGTGTCGTTGTCGGCGGCATCGAACTGGTACTCGAAGGTGCTGATGGCAACCGGTTCGTTGGCAACGATGCCGACGCTGGCATGCTCGTGGGCCGGGACATTCCATTCCAGCCCCTGGACGATGAGCTTGTGAGGATACTCGCGCCGCAGTTCCTGGACCGCCGGATAGGAGTAGAGATTCAGGCTCAGCCACCGCCATACCGGGCCCGGAAGCGGGTTGCCCTGGAGATCACGCCGTGATCTTCCCCCGTGTTCCGAGTTCGCCATCCAGTCGAGACCGTAGCGTTCCAGACCCTGCCGGGCAACCTCGTAGATCGTGTAATTCCCGTCGGTCAACACGGTATGGGAATGGAAATCACCGCACAACCAACGCCCGCTCCCGTTGGCCAGGGCCTCGCTGACCAGGGTCGCGGCGGATGCCGCCAGCAGAAGGCCCAACAACCGTCCGGCAACCCAGGACCATCTCATCACCATAACCACCCCGCGCTATTCCCCGGCTCATCATCGGACGGTTCCCGCAACCAGGCCGACATGGCCGGGCTCCGTCCCATAAGGACCCTTCGACACCCCCACTGTAACACCGAGCCGTGTTCCATGCACTCATGAAGATCAGCAGCGGAAGCGATTGTGAGATCTTTCCCTTGACTTGCTCGGGGGGCGGTTTATACTGCAATCAATTATGTAATTTGATACATAATTGGCGGCAGTCACACTCTGCCGGGAAATTTGGACTGTGCCTGAAACGGATGTACCGCTACCGCACGCTCACGTTGGGAGACCCTTGACCATGAAGATAGGCCCTTATTCCTACGATGAATACCTGAACACGGTCATTTCCTTTCACGGTTATGCCGCCCCCGGGATGATTATGGGTGGGTTCATGGTGGACCTCGCCCTGAGTCATATGCAGGAAGGAGTGCTGTTTGATGCCGTTTGCGAGACCAGGAGTTGCCTGCCCGATGCTGTTCAACTTCTCACTCCATGTACCGTGGGAAACGGCTGGCTGCGGATCTTAAACCTCGGTCGGTATGCGTTGAGTCTCTATGACAAGTACCAGGGAGACGGCGTTCGGGTCTATGTTGATACACAGAAGCTGCGAGCCTGGTCCGAAGTGGAGACCTGGATGCTGAAGCTCAAACCGAAAGCGGCCCAAGACACTGAACTGCTCCTTCGTCAGATCCGGGAAGCAGGCCGGGAGCTTTACGGCGTTCAGCCCATTCACATCCAGCCCCAGTACCTGAAGGGCCATCACAAGGGACGGATCGGCATCTGCAGCCTCTGCGGAGAATCCTACCCGGCCGATGACGGTGCCATCTGCCGGGGGTGTCAGGGTGAAGCGCCCTATGTAAGAGCTGACGAGCGGTCGTCGCAGACCCTTTTTGAGGGACCGCCGCTGCTGCGCGCTTTACCTATCGAAGACGCGGTGGGAAAGAGGGCCCTGCATGACATGACCATGATCGTACCAGGGCAGAGCAAGGGGGCCGCCTTTGTTCGCGGCCAGCAGCTTACCGTGGGCGACCTCTGCCGTCTGCAACACATGGGAAAGCAGCGGGTTTACGTCGAAGAGGCCAATACGACAGAAGGTGAATGGGTACATGAAAACCAGGCGGCTCTCACCTTTGCCAGAGCCATGGCCGGTGAGGGGGTGCGATTCCAGGAGCCGCCGAAAGAGGGAAAAATCAATTTTACCGCGGACCGGAATGGCCTTTTTGTAATCGATGAGGAGCGCCTGGAAGAATTCAATATGATGCCCGGCGTCATGTGTGCCTCTCGCAGGAACTATACGCCGGTAACCAGCGGACGCAAGCTGGCAGGCACCCGGGCCATTCCCCTGTTTCTGCCGCGAGCCGCCTTCCTTCAGGCCATGTCCGTTTTCCACAACGGGCCCATCATGCGAGTGATCCCTTTGCGCAAAGCTCGCGTGGGCATCCTGGTTACCGGCAGCGAGGTTTTTCAGGGGCTGATCGAGGACAAATTCATCCCGATCATAGGCGCCAAGGTCGAGGCCTTTGATTGCCGGGTGGTGAAGGCGATCGTGGTTCCGGATGATCGCGGGGCTATCCATGACGGGGTGCAGGATCTCCTCCGGCACGGAACGGATCTGTTGGTGACCACCGCGGGACTCTCGGTTGACCCGGATGATGTGACCCGCCAGGGGTTGATGGACGCGGGTGCCACCGACATGCTCTATGGCGCGCCGGTATTGCCCGGCGCCATGACGCTGCTGGCCCGCATCGGCACGGTTCAGGTAATGGGCGTGCCGGCATGCGCCCTCTATTTCAAGACCACCAGTTTCGATCTGCTTTTCCCCAGACTGCTGGCCGGGGTGGAGATCACCCGCCGCGAGCTGGCCAAGCTGGGACACGGCTCCTTCTGCCTGGAATGCAAAACCTGCACGTTCCCCAAGTGCCCCTTTGGCGGCTGATACTATGACTCAAGAAAAGGGGCAAAGCATGACGTCACCTGCCAGCGAAGCCATTCATCCGGAGGCTCCAGGTCAGCATCAGGGCAAACCGGCCACTGAAATCGCACCCAAACAACAAGAAGCAACAATCCGCCTGCATCTCTGGCTGGAAACCACCGAAGGGGTGTTTTTCGGCACAGGGCGAGCGCTTCTTCTGGTAAAAATCGAAGAATACGGCTCCCTCAAAAAGGCTGCTGAGGATCTCGGGATGTCCTATCGCGCTGCCTGGGGTAAGATCAGAAAGACGGAGGAAGTTCTCGGAGTGAGGCTGATCGCCCAGAAAGGCTGCAAGAAAGGGGGACACGGGCTGACCAAGCACGGCGAGTTGCTCAAGGAAAAATATCTCATGTGGTTCCAGGATGTTGAAGGGTGGGCTTTGAGAAGAGCCAGAGAGCTTTTTCCCTGGCCGGTCAAGAGCTTTGAAGAGAAGGCTCCCGGCAAAACCCTTCAGAGCTTCATCGCCCTCTGGCTTTCGCTTTCCTCCCTGGTGGCTCTGGTCAGGACGGTGGTCTGAGAGACTTCAAGCACCCATGCAAACCCTCAAACATAGGACCTCGAGATTTAAAGACAACCACCTTTTCCCTGCCGAGTACCACCTGGCGGTGGAAGAGCTTCTTGAAATTTTCGTAGCTGACGCGCCGTATGCCGTCATCATGCGGCTACCTGGAGACGACCTGAATTTGGCGGCCGGGTTTTGCTTTAGCGAAGGGATCATCAAATCCCGCGATGATCTCGTTACGATCAAGCGCTGTGAGGCCAACAGCAGCAAGAGCAGGGTGCTCGTTCACCTCAAACACGAGCAACCGAAAGACCGCACTCGCCTTGAAGAACGACCGGTATATGTCAACCAATCAAGTTGCGGTCTGTGCGGGAGAAGCAAAGCCGACGAAATCTTCCGCCGACTCGATCCGGTGGCAGCCTCTCACCGCCTTCAGCTACGCGAGTTGCTGGCTCTAAAGAGCCTTTTTGAAACCAAGCAGACCATTTTCCAGCTCACCGGGGCAACCCATTCTGCCTCCGTCTTCGACCTTGACCGCAAGATGCTGGCCTTTGCCGAAGACATCGGGCGACACAACGCCTTTGACAAAGTGATTGGGCGGCTCGTTCTCCAGGGAGCGACTCAGGATGCTTTTCTGGCAATCGTCTCGTCTCGCCTCAGCTTTGAGATGGTGCAAAAAGCAGCCGTTCTTGGCCTCGAAATCTTCTGCGGTCTCTCCGCTCCTACCAGCATGGCCGTTTCCATGGCCGAACAGCTGAACATCACCCTGATCGGCTTCCTGAGGGAAAACAGTATGAGCATCTATACCCATCCGGAGCGAATCCTGAACCAGCAACGAGGAAGCCTCAGGACCAGTATCCACACCAGTAGTCCCGTGCACGAACTCAATCGCTGAGATGGCTTCGGGTTTCTCGGTAGCTGGCAACGGTTGCCAGGGGATTGGCGGGAGGCTCTCTCACCGTCGCTCAGCGAAGTTGATTCCAGGGTGTGTGGGCCATCGGGTGATAACCCTTTTCACGAGCCCACGCATCCAGATGAACCATTCCGACAGCCGCGATATCCATTGGGGGTTTGGAGCCGATTTCACGAAAATCCATACAGGGGAGATACGTACCACACTTTGTGCAAACGTCCACTCTCTCAGCAGGGTCGTCCGCAGTCTGAAAATAATACCGATGGTCCTTGTCCTCGTTTTCACAGGCTGGACAAACATGGCGTCTCGTGCGCCATTCGCACCCGCAGACCGAACAGTGTAGAAATTTCTGACCGCCACCCCCGGTCAGGAACTCGGAAGCCTGTTCCCCGCCTTCACCAAGAAAGCTTATAGAGGGCATGGAACCGCAGATAGGACAATATCCTTTCAGCCATCCAGCCTGTCTCACCGGCTCGGCATAAGGGAGTGCCACGGCCTCGAGAACAGGGGCGAGTACAATGCCAATGACCAATAGCAGGACTTCTGTTGACACCATCAGCGGCTTGGCCACCTCCCCCAGGGTCTGGTGGTCCGTTTCCAGATAAGCCCTGGAAAGGGCTGCAAGGTCGAGCCTCCGCTCGTGGTAGCAAACTTCGAGGCGGCCGAACTCTTCTTCGAGCTTGTCGAAGGTTTGCTTGAGTACGGGGAGCATGGTCTCACAGGATAGGTTCAGCTGTTCCTGCAGGGGTTCGAGCGAGACCCCGGCAAGCAGCGACAGTCCCTTTTCGAGCCGGGACAAATCCACCTTGACATGCCCTGGATCACCTGCGACGAGCCGTTGCACAACGCGGGTTTTCTCCATCAGGACATTCCCAAATACCCGTAGGATCGGCTCCAAAACAGGCCGACTTTCGGCAAACCTCGCCACTGCTTCGGCTATGCGTTGCTCGCGGTCGCCGAGACTTGTCACCGGCATACTGCCAACTCCTGATTAGTCCACCTGAGTCCTGGAGGCCATCTATCTGACAGCCTCCAGGAAAGTGAGTATACTGAAATTATGGCTTTGTCCCCCGCTTTTACGACCGGGTTTCTTGCGCCATGCTTTCGACAGGCCTCCGGAACGGACCAAAGATTTTCGCCAGGAGCTGCTTTCTGCTCACACCTTCGGAGTTCTGGGCCACCACAAACTCATGGTATTTCTTGGGTTCATCGAGCAGTAAGTAGATCACATTGACGGACTCCGCGTCCGCCAGCATCGCCTTGGGATTAGTCTTCTTGACCTCTGCCAGGCGTTTCTTCGCCAGCTCGAGCATCTTGTCCCGGTCACCGAAATTCATGGTTCCGGTTGGGCAAACCTTGACACAGGCAGGCAACAGGCCTCTCGAGACCCGGGCATGGCACATGTCGCATTTTACCAGGGTCCCATCGGCAGTCTGCCGGGGAATGTCATAAGGGCAGGAAGATCGCACTTCTTCAAAGGGCACACCCTTGGTTTTTTCGTTATAGACAACGGCCCCGGTCGCCTCATCTTTGGTAACCGCCCCTTCCGCGTATCCTTCGATGGCGTCCTTGCACGGGGGGTCGAGGCAGTGGCGACACTGGTCGGGGAAAAAGTACCACTTCACCGTATCGCCTTCGAGGTGCTCATTGAAACGAACCAATTTGTAGTTGTTGGCGTTGAGGTCCGGTGGATTCTGATGGCTGCCGGTCTGCTTGGTCTTATTGGGAGGCAGCTCATTCCACTCTTTACACGCGAGCTGACACCCACGACAGGCGGTGCAGCGTGACGTATCGATAAAGAACGACTTCGGCATCGAGTCCTCCTTATGGGCTTGCGGGCGACATCATATCGCCCGATGCGCTCTTATGAGATTTCCGTCAACTTGTCGGCCTTGCGAATGTTGACCAGACATGCTTTGAACTCAGGGATCGTGGTGTTCGGATCACCCACGCCTATCGTGAGGCGGTTGGTGGAATCGCCGCATCCCGGAGTCGTCCAGCCAAAGCAGAAGGGCATGCCGATCTCGTGCACAGTTTTCCCCTGAACCTTGAAGGGACGCATACGCACGGTGACCATGGCAATGGCTTCCACTTTTCCTCGAGCGCTCTCGATAATCACACCGTCGCCGTTCTTGATGCCCTTTTCCTTCGCCAGTTGCGGGCTCATTTCCACGTAGAGTTGAGGCTCCGCTTCCAGCAGGTTCGGCACATTCCGCGTTTCCCCGCCTCCACACCAGTGCTCCGTAACGCTGTAGGTAGTCAGCACGATGGGATACTTGGGATCCCCCGGCTTAGTCACGAGGTCCATGTCGCTGCTGACGAACTTGTAGCACGGATTGTTCAACTGCTTGGAAAAGGGATGGCTGGTCACCGGCGTCTCAACCGGTTCGTAATGCTCGGGGAATGGACCTTCCATGCGGCCCGGACCGAACACCTGCCCATAGCCATGCACCGTCATGATGAAGGGGAGCTTTCCTTTGCCGCTGGCAAGAGGCGGCCATCCGCCGTCGGGCACGTCTCCCACCCATTTGCTCCCATCCCACTCGATGACCGCTTTAGCAGGATTGTATGGTTTCCCCTGGAGGTCCACCGAAGCCCGATTGTAGAGGATGCGGCGGTTGACAGGCCAAGCCCAGGCCCAGTTGGGATAAAGGCCGATGGCAGCCTGCATGGGTGTCTGGGTCGCGTCGCGCTTCTTGGCCTTGATCCCTTCCTTCTCGGACACACTTCCGGTATAAACCCAGCAGAGGCTGCTGGTCGAACCATCGGCCTGCAACGCGGCAAAGCTCGGCACCAACTGTCCCTTTTTGTACTCCGTATCGCCAACCTTGATGTCCTGGGTGAAATAACCGTTGATCTTCTTGGCCATCTCCTCGGCATCAAACTTGGCCGGCCAGTCGAGCTTCAGGATCGGGTCCGGGCAGGTACCAGGCTTGCCTTGGTAGCGCTGCCGGACGCGGCTCATCAAGTCCACGAGCATATGACCGAAGGTCCGCGCCTCTCCCGGGGGTGGCACAGCCTCGTAATGCCACAGGTGCCAACGTCCGCTGTTGGTTACGGTCCCGTCCTTTTCCAGCCGGTGGGCCGACGGAAGCAGGAACACCTCGGTCTTCACTTTCTTGGGATCAATCCCCGGCCGATGCCAGTTGTCGGAAGTCTCGGTGTTGTGCACATCGACCGAGACCAGCCAGTCGAGATTGTCGAGCGCCTTTCGCAGCTTGTTGCTGTTGGGAACGCTGTTCATGGGATTGAGGCCAAAGATGAATCCGCCCTTGACGTCACCCCGGTACATGCGGTCGAAGAGGAAGATATACGAATAATCCTGGCCTTTCTCCACCTTGGGCAGCAGGTCGTAGCAGAAGCCGTTTTCCTTGGTGGCGCTGTCGCCATACCATGCCTTGAGCAGGCTGTTGAAATACTTCGGCTTGTTCTGCCACCAGTTGGCGCTTTGCGGGTCATTACTGGCCGGGGTATTGGCCTTGTGATAATCATCCAGGGTCTGCCAATCCGCCATGGGCACGGACATGTAGCCCGGAACGAGATGGTAGAGGAGGGCATAATCCGTGGAACCCTGCACGTTGGGTTCGCCCCGCAGCGCGTTGATCCCGCCGCCGGCAATCCCGATATTGCCGAGCAGAAACTGGATGATTGCGGCGGAGCGGATATTCTGTACCCCTACGGTATGCTGGGTCCAACCGAGAGCGTAGAGAACGGTTCCCGCCTTATCCGGGGCCGCCGTGGCCGCATAGTTGTCGTAGACCTTCTTCAGGTTTTGCTCGGATACGCCGGTAATGTCTGAGACCTTCTTGAGCGTGTACCGGGAGTAGTGTTTCTTCATGAGCTGGAACACGCAACGCGGGTTCTTGAGGCTCGGATCCCTCTTGGGTACTTTGTTGGCGTCCAGTTCGTACGCCCATTTAGTGCGATCGTAGCTGCGGGTCTTGGGATCGTAACCGGAAAAAAGCCCGTCCTTGAAGCCAAACCCCTTGTCCACCAGGAACGACGCGTTGGTGTAGTTTACGACGTAGTCTTTGAAATACTTGTTCTTCTCGATGATGTAGCTGATCATCCCGCCCAGGAAGGCAATGTCGGTCCCGGAGCGGAGAGGCACGTGGAAATCAGCCCGCGCCGAGGTCCTGGAAAACTTCGGGTCCACATGCATGACCACCGCGCCCCTGGCCTTGGCGTCCAGTACCCATTTGAAGGAAATGGGATGGTGCTCGGCGGCGTTGCTCCCCATGATGAGGATGGCGTCCGCGTTCTTGATATCGATCCAATGGTTGGTCATTGCGCCGCGTCCAAACGACTCTCCCAGAGCCGCTACCGTGGCGCTGTGTCAAATACGGGCCTGGTGGTCCATGTGGACGATTCCAAGCCCCCGCATGGCTTGGTGAGCGAGGGAACACTCCTCGTTACTCATGTGCGAGGTGCCCAGTGCAAACACATGCTCCAGCCGATTGACGCGCTGACCCTTGGCGTTTTTCTCAAGGAAGTTCTTATCTCTGCTCTCTTTGACCAGATCGGCAATCCGGTCGAGCACCCAGTCCCAGCTCTTCTCCTCCCACTTATCGCTGTAAGGGGCCCGGTACATGGGTTTCATGGCGCGATGCGGGTTGCGGGTGAGCGAGAGCATGGCCGCACCTTTGGCGCACAGGGAGCCCTGGTTGATGGGATAATCGGGATCGCCCTCGGTATTCACCAGCTTGCCGTCCTTGACATGGGCGATGATGTGACAACTGACCGAACAAAATGGACAGACACTGATGACTTCCTTGGCCCCGTCCATCTTGAGCTCGGCAGCATACGCCTTGACCGGCCCGAGATCGAAGCCCATCTGCGACAGGGACAGACCGGCAATTCCCGCCCCCGTCGCCTTTAAGAAGTCCCTTCGGTTGAGAAGCATCGGACCCTCCTTCTGCAAAAGGCTACAAAGAAACAGTTAGAGTCATTCACCGGAATCGATTTCCGGACATTGCATTTGCCAACCGCAATTTCTCAAGACTATCAGAACTCATAGTGATTGCAATATGTTAGAATTAATATATTTGATCGAGCCCGGATTTGTTGTGAAGCAGGAGGGTGATGGCGAGAGTCGGGCCTTCATTGAGAGCACCCTAATGACGGGCAGGTCCTGTGGCGGGGGCGATAAAACGAGTCCGAAAACGGCCATTACTACAAAGAGTTGGATGATCACACGGCTGGTATCCGGCGGGCAGGCGAAAGGATATTGACACAAAAGTCGGAGATGATGCAAGCTGAAACCCGCCCCGACTTCGTCGCACACTCCAGCCTCCTGCCAGCGTGAGGAGAAAGGGCGGCTTGAGTTCGCTGGCGAAAACCTCGTAAACGAGTAAGGAGGTCTCATGGGCGTGACCGCTCGAGATGTGATGGATACCGATTTTCACACCGTTCGCCCCGAAAACACCATTGCCGAAGCCGTCAAGGCGTTCAAGCAGGCCAGCGAACAACGCCGCCAGAAGGTCTTCGGCCTTATGGTGACTGATGATCGCGGCCTGCTGGTGGGGATGCTCTCGTTGTATGACATGCTGCTTCTCATGCGCCCGAAGAATATTCACATCTGGGGGGAAATGCGCGATATCGATGTTACCGGTTTCATTGAGGAAGCCTGCCGCCGTGCCCGCGCCATCCGGGTCGGGGACGTGATGACGGAAGAGGTCGTGACAATTACGCCCGATACCCATCTTCTCATGATTGTGGATATCATGATCAGAAAGCATATTCGCCGGTTACCAGTAGTGGACGGCGGCAAGGTGATCGGCATCGTCTACACCTCGACCATTTTCTATGAATTGATGGAGAGGCTGGCGGGTTAGGGCCAAACCGGGAGCGGCAGAAGAGCATGGCAGTCATCGACCGTGGGAGTGCTCTCAGTGGTTTGAACGTGGCTCAGGCGATGCGCAAACTCATCTGTCGCCTGAGTCGAGGCGCCACCATCCAGCAGGCCATCCGACACACCGTTAAGTATAAGATTAACGCGGTGCTGATCCACGACGAGCGGAGTGAAGCAGTCGGGGTGGTTTCCAAGGTCAATATCCTGGGTGGGTATTATGCCGGCCTTCCCATCACCGCCCCCGTGGATGCCATCATGGTTTCCCCGCCCCTGTTCTGCCGAGTGGACGACTCCCTCGATTCGGTTCTGGATCACATGCGCCGGGCCAGGGTGCAGCGCCTGTACGTGGTGGGAGAAGAGCCCCGCAAGGTGATCGGGGTGCTGGCCTATGCGGACATCCTCGGGATGCTCTATAAGTTCTGTCATGAGTGCAAACACCGAACGCTTCGGGAACTGGAGGCGGACTGCCCCAAGAAGGTTGCGGATGAGTTCCGGGTGGGTGAACTCATGACGACCACCTTTCGGGCTCATGAAGAAGATGACAGCCTCTTCCAGATCATGGAGACCATGTCGGCCAACCGTTTGCGGACGGTGCTGATCAAGGGCCGGGATGGCCTTCCCCGGGGAGTCGTAACCACTACGGATCTGACGCTCGCCTACCTGCATGGAGTTCCTGCCAGCACGACCGCCAGGTCGGTAATGAGTGGCCCGGCACGCACCTGTGCCTATGGCGAACGCCTGATTGAGGCTGTAAAGAAGATGATCTTCTGGGACCTGGACAGCCTGTATGTGCATAAGGAAGGCGCCGCCGATATTGTCGGCGTGGTAACGTTGGCTGAGGTTGCCCGGGTTCGCTCCGGTTCCTGCCGCGCCTGCATGATCAGCAGAATCGATTTGAATGAGTAGGGAGGTCAAATTCCGTCCATGCTGCCCCGTCTGCTTGGTTGTATTCTGGTCCTGATCCACCTGGGAGCCTGTGCCGCCCTTCCCAAAGCAAACTCCAGGGCTGAAGCCAAACTGCTGGAAGCCAACGCCACCCTGGATTCCTTGCGCGCTGACATCAATGCTTTCTATGAATCGTTGAATATCCTCCTCGCTGACATCCGGACCCTTGGCGAGCAACCGGGCTGGGACGAGATGGCAGCGATCATCGCTGCCGGCGAGGCAACCCCGGGCGGTGAAGACGAGCTCCTTCCAGACTGGGATCGGCAGAACAAGTTTTCCCAGTGGACGGCAGAATGGGGGGATTCAGGCGAGGAACTACTGTTCCAGTACCAGTCCCTGGCGGATCGCTGCAGCATTTCCGAAGCGCGCCGCATTGCGCTTGTGGGACGCCTGCTGGCCATGCAGGCATGGTACCTGGAAATCACCTTCCGGGAACTTGCGGCCAACCGCCAGGATCAGGCCGAGGCAGCCTACGGCACCGTAGAGGCCCTCAGCAGTACCCAGGAAGAATTGGAGTCTTACCCGCTCGATCCCACCGGCCTCTACGAAGCGGCCACTCTCCGGTGACAGTCCCGGCATGGTGCCACCAACTGCCTTGAGCAAGGATTGCCCCTTATCCGGGGGAAGTTCTCACCAGCGTGAAAGAAGGCTGTGCCACCTTATCAAGGAGCACGGGAACCCGCGGTGGAGTAGTATGGGGATCAGCGATTGAACATCCTGCGCCAGAGCGTAAGACGTTTCTCCATTTTCTCAGGGGAATCCCCCCGCTGCTTGAAGGCAAAATAAAGGTAGGCGCAGACGGCAGGAAGGCCGAGATTGGTGCCATCCCCGTAGAACTCGTCGATACCCTTCACCACATCCCCGACGGTAAGGCTCGACGAGACGCTCAATGCCTGATAGACGGAATCATTATCGGCTTTCTTGCCACCCGCTGCCGCAGACCAAAAAAGGGTAATCCCATCAAACAAACCGCAGACAAACCCCAGCTTGCCGGAGTAGTCGAGCTTCTCCCAGGAACGCCCATTCACCCAGTTCTTACCGACAAACCTGCTGACGAGCTTCTCATCGGTCGTCAGGGCCTGGCTGACGGAAACTCCCCAGACCAAAAGACCACTCAAGAATACCAGGACCGCCAACCGCCATCGGCTGCTGGCCGCTGGACCCGGTCTCCCATCCTGGATGGATGTTCTCATCATAACCCCGGCCCTCAAGATAACCCGCCTTCGCTTTCCTCCCGCGAACCTATCAGGAATGCGTCGAAAATGCAAACTTGAGAAAAGAAGAAAAAAATTTCGCGAGCGTTTCGGAAGCTCTTCCCATCTCTTGACTCTTATGTTACATTATCGTCGGAAAGAACATCTTTCCTCCTCCGGAGAGAGTCAGGTCTCCCCCTCCTTCCTGACTCTCTCTTTTCTTTTCCGGCGGTCGAAACACAGGCTGCCTCACTTCTTTCGTGCGCAAGCGGCATGGCATCCAGAGCGTTCATCAGGTCTTTTCGGGAAAAGACTGTTCCTGCTGGGTGGGTCCCTCCGGGCCGTCTCGAAAGACGGCATGCTGCCGCTGAAGCTGTTTCAGAATGGCGTACGCGACCCGCCGTTGCCGCGCTCCATGGAACTTCACATAGTGGTGAATCGGCACCGTTTCATAGCCACGGAGCAGTTTATGTTCACCACCGAAACCCGGGTCCATCATCCTCATCCCCTGTTCGATGGCATAGGCGATGGGACGGTAGTAGCAGGTGGCAAAATGCAGGAAGGGAATCTCTTCCCAGCATCCCCAGTATCGCCCATAGAGCGTTCCTTCCTTTGCATAGAACAATGCCATGGCAATGCTTCGCGCATCCTGCTCGGCCACGGCGAAGGCGCTGCGATGTCGGAATTCTTCTGCCAGCAGCTGAAAGAACCGCTCATTGAGAAACGGATGGATGCGACCGCCCATGTGTTTGTGCCAGGTCTTTTCGTAGAGGCGGAAGGCCAGCTCGAAATACCTGGAGGGGGCCTCTTGACCTGGAACTATCCTGATCGTAATCCCCTGGTTGCGAATTGCCCGCCATTCCCGCCTGATCTTGGTCCTTCGGCTTGCTTTGAGGGATTGGAGGTAATCTTCAAAATCCGCATAATGCCGATTGAACCAGATCGAGTACTCGGCCTGCAGGTGCAGGTACCCTCGCTCGCGCAGGAGCGCGTGGAGTTGGGGCCGAGCGGAAGTCACAAAGTAGAGGCGCGAAGTGAGCAGGCCCCGGCTGGCGCAATGATAGTCCAGGTAATCAAGGAGGGATCGATCGGCCCATAGGGGAGCCACGGTCGGGTCATGGAGGAATTCATAGGCGGGCACCGGAGTATAGGGAATCATGCCGACTACCCCACAATTATATGGAATACCGGTCAATTCGGTCAGATACTCCACCAGCCCACCATCCCCGAACTCAACCAGAGCCCGGTCCCGTTCATACAGGGGTGCCAGCCCAATCGCCTGCCCGTCCCGACAGGCAACCAGGTGGCAGGGTCGATATCCCCTTTGCGGCGAGACTATCCCTGATGCTTCCAGGGCATGGAAGTATTCCCATTCCATCATCGGGCTTGCAGCAGCAGCCAGACGGTTCCATACCTCTTTGCCCACCGCCTCGGCGCTGGAATATATGCTGAACTGAATCGGCATGATGCCTTCGCTGTTTTGACTTCCGTTCGAGACCTGTGATAGTCTGTGCTCCAGATCATCACCGCAGGCCGGCCCGCTCGCTCACCCCCACCCGGCACACCCTGGGAAGCCGGTCGCCGTTACGACGGAAGCCTGCGCCGGGTGCTCCAGGCTTTTTTTGACCGCAGGAGTCTTATCGTGATCGCCCCTGAAGTCCTCAAATGGATTGATAATCATCGCCAAGAGCATGTGAACGAACTGCTCGAATTTCTCACCATTCCCAGTGTGAGCACCTGCCCGGACCATGCCGCCGATATGGCAAGAGCCGCCGCATGGGTGTTCGAGCAACTCGAACAGCTGGGACTGAAAGCCCGAATCTGGCCAACGGCACGGCATCCGGTGGTCTTCGGGGAAAGTCTTTCGGCCGGGAACTGCCCGACCCTTCTGATCTACGGCCATTACGACGTGCAACCCCCGGAACCTCTCGACCAATGGCTGACGCCTCCCTTTGTTCCCGACCTGCGGGATGGCTATGTTTACGCTCGCGGGGCCACCGATGACAAGGGCCAGTTTTTTACTTACCTCAAAGCGCTTGAAGCCGTTCTGAACGTTGACCAAGCTCTCCCACTGAAGGTCAAGATCCTTGTAGAAGGCGAAGAGGAAATTGGCAGTCCCGGCATGGCAGCATTGCTTCAACAGCACCGTCAGGAGTTGGAGGCCGATGTTGTTGCCATCTCGGATGGTTCCCAGTTTGCTCGTGGGATTCCAGCCATCACCTACGGTCTGAGGGGGCTTTGCTACCTTCAGCTCGATCTTCAGGGGCCCCGCGTTGACCTGCATTCAGGGGCTTTCGGAGGCCTTCTCACCAATCCCGTGCAGGCCCTCGCAGGCCTTCTCACCAAGCTCACCGACCCCCAGGGGCGCGTCGCCATTCCCGGCTTCTATGACGAGGTCGAGACGCTGCAGCCATGGGAGCGCGACCAAATGGCCGCCCTGCCGTTCGACGAGAAGCAGTTGCGAGACTATCTCGGAGTTCATCAGCTGGTTGGCGAGCATGGCTTCAGCCCGCTGGAACGTAAGAGCGCCCGCCCCACCCTGGATGTATGCGGCATCTGGGGGGGCTTTTCGGGGGATGGAGCCAAAACCATCATCCCGGCCAAAGCGGGCGCGAAGGTGAGTATGCGCCTGGTGCCCAGGCAACGGCCCGAAAGAATCACCAGACTCTTCCGCGAATTTGTCGAGACCCTTCTTCCTCCCGGCGTAACAATCCAAATAACGGAGCTCTCTGGTTCCGACCCGGTGCTGGTTGGGTGGAACGAGCCAGCCGTTCAGGCCGCCGCCCGGGCTATCGAGATTGGGTTTGGCAAGGCGCCGGTGTTCATTCGGGAAGGATATTCCATACCCATCGTCAATCTCCTGAAAGAGTCCCTGGGCCTGGAAAGGATTCTCCTCCTGGGCTGGGGAAGCCCCGAAGATGCCGCCCATTCCCCCAACGAACGCTTTGCCCTGGACGATTTCCACCGGGGTATCCGCTCGATTGCGGCCCTCTTTTATGAACTGGCCGACCTGCATCGGACCCTGTAGCCAAAGGCCATGGGCAACTGCAGACGGCCCGGGCGCATCGCATAAACGTAACTCAGGGAGAAGGCTGATCCGGGGGTGCCAGCACCCTTCTGGCAATTTCTGCCAGCTCGCTGAAAACAAACGGTTTCTGCACTAATTCCCTGATCCCGAGTTCCTTCAACCGTTCTTCGTCGATGGGAACAGCGTAGCCGGAACAGAGAATAATCGGGATATCCTGACGAATCTCCAGCAGTGCAACCGCCAGATCGGCACCGGTCATCTTGGGCATCGTCTGATCGGTGATCACCAGATCAAAGGCCTGCGGCTGCCTCTGAAAACACTCGATTGCGTCGAGGCTGCTGCTCACGCTGGTGACCCGGTAACCGAGATGTTCGAGCATCTGCTGGCCGATCTTGAGCAGGATGTCTTCGTCATCCACCAGGAGGATTCGCCCGTGTTTGTCTTCTACGGCCGCAGGTGGAGCCATCTCCACCTCCTGCCGGGCAGCCTCGGCGGCCATTGGCAGGAGAATGTGGAACGTACTGCCTTTCCCCAGCCCGCTCTCGACCCTCAGCCCCCCCTTCAGGCTTTGCACAATCCCATGAACCACGGCCAGCCCCATGCCGCTGCCTTCGCCGATGGGTTTGGTAGTGAAGAACGGGTCAAAAATGCGGGCCATGATGGCAGGGTCAATCCCGGCACCGGTATCGCTCACGCTCAGCTCGACATATTCCCCCGGCTTCAGGGTCAGTTCCGGGAAGCCACGCCCATCCTCGACCGTGACCTGGCTGAGGCTCACCTCCATGGTTCCCCCCCCTTGCTGCATGGCATGGGCGGCATTGGTGCAAAGGTTCATCACCAGTTGATGGATCTGGATCGGGTCGGCAAGAACGACACCCGCAGGCGACAAAAGGTTACTGCGAATCTCGATGGTCGATGGGAGGGTTGCACGGAGGAGTTTGAGCACTTCCTTGATGATGGTGCCAAGATGCAGAGGTCTTGGTTGCTGCTGTTCCTGGCGACTGAAGGTGAGGATCTGCTTGACCAGGTCTCTGGCTCGTTTGGTGGCCTTAAGGATCTCGGCAAAATGGTGTCTCACGTCGTTTCCCTCAGGAACTCGCACCAGCCCCATCTCCGCATTCCCCAGGATAGCCGTGAGGATGTTATTGAAATCATGAGCGATACCCCCTGCAAGCGTGCCGATCGCTTCCATCTTCTGGGATTGGCGGAGCTGTTCCTCCAGCCTCTTCTGCTCCGTGTTGTCAATAACGAATCCCCGGATTTCACTCAGATTGCCGTTCTCATCGAAACTCCCCATCGCATTCTCAATGGTGCTGACGGTCTGCCCATCGAGTCGTCGGAACTCTGCCGCATGGTGGGTGAGCACTTTGCGCTCCCTGAGGAGACTCAGAAACACCTCGCGCTCCTCCGGCGCACCGTAAAACGAGAACAGATTCTGATTCAGGGCGGCAGCAACCGAGGAAAACCCCAGAATGCGGGCAAGAGCCCGATTACAGGCAAGAATCTGACCTTCGCCGGTGGTGAGAAAAAAGCCGGAAGGGTCCTCATCAAAGAACCTCCGATACCGCTCTTCACTCTCCCGCACCGCCATCTCAGCCCGCTTACGCTCGATGATTTCGGTGGAGAGCTGAGCGTTCTTTTCTTCCACCTCCCGTCGGCTTCGTTCCTCCTGTTCCAGACTGATACGCAACGCGAGATTGCGGGCATAGCCACGCCACACCACTGTCCCGATCCCAACCACTGCGAGGGAGGAAAGGATCAAGGCCGGGAGAAAATGCAAGGCCGCCGAAACGGTGTCCGTTTGGGCAGCAACCAAGGTCCACGCGAGCGAACACAAGAAGAGGACCGCCACCAGAACTGTCAGGCAGGCGACGACCTTCAATCTCTTGCGTGAAGGGTGCTGGAAGGGTCCTGGGATTGTTGCCATATCTCCTGGGTCTTCTTAAGGCGAAGCGGTGGGCACAGCCCACCCTGCGGTCGTGTCAAACATAACACTTGTCTTTGGACGGTTCCTTAGCTTCGAGTGGTCCCGCCATCCATCTCCGGGGCAAGTTGCGATCCTTGTTCCGCCCATAAGATCTTCGGCAGAAATGAGCCGAAACTAAACCAGGATTTTTCGGCTGGGGGAATTCTTCGGTGAAGCGGTAACCAGCCTTGAAGGGAGGGAGAGGAACGGTTGTGATGCCTTGTTCCTGGAAACACCTCAAACGTGATCGGACCTCTTCGGCCTAGCGCAGATAGAACCCTGTTGGATCAATGTTTCGCAAGAGGCCTATGTCTTCTTCTGTTGGCGGTTCGGTCTCTCGGACATCCGACGCCACCTTCAGATCGAACGAACAGTTGGCTCGAACCTTTTCCACCGAATGACCCGGAAAGTATTCAGCCAGAAAGATCTCTTTGGTGATTTCATCAAATCGATACACCCCCATGGTGCTCACCACTACCGACGGCCCGCCACCGATCATCCCCAGCCGCTCACGGCTGCCGGCTCCGTCCAGGTAGCCGGGGGCTGTGAGATAATCCACCTTTTCCACAAACTTCTTCGGATCCTGGGGCATGATCGCCAACACCCGCTTGCCCGAGGTAGCCATGTCATTGGCGCCGCCGCTTCCGGCAAAATAGGTGAAGGTTTCCGGACTTGCCCAGCTGCCGACACCGGTTGAGTTAATGTTACCGTACTTATCGATTTGAGCCCCGCCGATAAAGGCAACATCCACCTCTCCCCGCTGCAGGGCCGCCATCGTCGCCAGCATTCCAAAGGTTGAGTCCGCATGAGTGAAGAGCACCGGGTCGTCAACCGTTATGGCCAGTCCGGGGGGCGCCGCCGCGCGGATTGACCCTCCCTCGGTCAGGAGGATCATATTCGGAGCATGGGTGGCCAGAGCGAAGCTGACCACAACCATAGGCAACCCAACCCCCGCAAAGACCAACTCGCCATCCTTGATTTCTCTGGCACAACGGACCACCATGAGTTCCGTGAGACGGTAGTTGACTGTCATTAGATTCTCCTTGCCCTTCTCACCCCGGACTGCGCCTATCCTCTGATGTACTTGTCGGTGTACTGGGGCACCCCCTGCCAGACTGCAGGATCGTGATAACCATAATCGACGTCTGTTTTAGGCTTAAACCCCAGCCTGGGTTTCAGCCGATCCAGGCCTTTCCGCCCGAACATCTCTACATATTTCTGGATATAGGCAGCATGGTCGTTGCAGCCATAGATCCATTCTTCCAGGAATTTAGGGAGTAACTCCGGACTCCGTTCGTACTTACCCTGGTATTGGCAGAAACGAATATCCACCCCGTAATAACCGCGACAGGCCGAGGGATGAGCACCCCACGGGCAGGGAACAACAGCCAGGGTCTTGAAGTAGGGAACAATGGTGCGATCGGGATCGCTGCGCACTTCCTCGGTGTCGACGATCTCTTCGGCGGTTACAATGACTCCCCGTCTGGCTCCCATTGCCCCAAATTCATCGGTGACCCCTCGGGTTCCCCAGGCCACGACATTGCCCAGGGGATCAGCCTTTTGTGCGTGGATAATGGCCACATCAGCCCGCCAGGCCTGGACGACGGTGATCTTCTCTCCCGAAAAAGGGTCTTCGATAATTCTGAAATCCTTGGTGTTGTGTTTGACGATGTCAGTGCCAATGTTGCCCCGCACAGGAAGAAACGGAATTCCCAGAAAGCCGGCAAGCAGCGCGCTGGTAGCACCGAAGTTGGACAGGTCAAAGCGCTGAATGTCTCCCACCTGGAACGCCCGGCGCATGGCATACGGTGCCTTGACGTGCCAGTTCATCGCCCACGCCAGGTGCAGCTCCTTGACACACCCGGCCCCCACCAGCAGATCGAGCCCTCCGGCATCGGTCGTTGCATTGAAGATAGAGAGATCCTTCTTTCTCTGCCTGATGATTTCATGGGTCAAGGCCATGGGCACCATGATCTGGAAACCACCGTAGTAGAGTGAATCACCGTCCTTCACGTACTGGGAAACCGCATCCTTGAGGCTCATTCGCTTATCGCGAACCGACATTTCGTACTCCTCGACCAAAAAACACCAACCCGTGGTCACCTCACCCCATCGGGCCGATGAAGCCCCCCGGGCGTCCCCGGGAACCCTCTAGGCCTTCAAGGAGACCGTGACGGGCACGGGCAAAGAATCAGATCATCGCATGAAAGTGGTGCTTGACTCAGGAAAGAGGGTTTCACCAGAAAAATGGCCGGAAAAGAATCATTCCTCTCCCGGCCATTCTTCTTTCACAACAGGAGCCTAAGGCTCACCTCTATTTGTCCACAATCTTTCGCTTGAGGAAAAAGCCTTCCGGGTCACACTTCTCGCGGAGGAGCATCAGATCGTGTTCGGTGGGAATGGCCATTTCCTTGACATCCGGGGAAATGATCAGCTCGAAATCCACCAGTTCCTGGATGGCCTCCGGGCTCTTCCCCGGGAGGTATTCGAGGAGCGTCATCCGCCGCGTGTCCTTATCGAAGCCGAAGAGCGCCTGATTGGTAATGACACGGTACGGTCCCGCGCCCATGACCCCGGCCTTATGCCGGTAGTCCGGGGAGCCATCGCCAAACCCGATGCTGGTGATGAAATCGACCTGCTTGACGAACCTTCTCTTTTCCAGGGCCATGATGGCGATGGTTTTTTCGCAGTTGGCGGCCATCGCGCCGGCGCCGCCGCTCCCGGGGAACCGGACTCTCGGCTTGAGGTAGGTGCCACCCTCGTAGGTTGAGCAGACATTCCCGAACATGTCAATTTGAGCCCCACCAATAAAGGCGTAGTCCGAATAACCCCTCTGAGTCAGTTCGAACACGGCACAAAGGCCTTTGGCGAACACAGCCTTGCGGAACGCCCTGGTGTCACCAACGGACATGGGCATGCCCTGCTCGAGGATAGAAGCCAGCGAACCGGCCTCGAAGATCAGGTTGACACTGGGTGCGTGCGTCATCTGAGCATGCATGGCGGCGATGATCGGCAGCCCCGTCCCGACGAATACAATCGTGCTGTCTTCGAGCACTCTTGAACCTGTATAAGCAATCATTTCATAAGGATTGACATCAGCTAACGATACCATGTTTGATTCTCCTTCGTGTAAGAGTCGGCTTGTACATCCCGGTCCATTTTAAGACAAAATGATCGGTTGCCCACCATCCCGTCTCCTGAGATCAATGAGCTTCTTGTGCGGCACAATCTTGGCGATGAAATCATCATAGGTATCGCAACCGAAGAAATACTCGTCGAAATAGGCCTTGAGCTTATCCTTGCTGCCGGTCTTGCGGAACTCATCACACATGCTGCGGAAGTAGAGGAAGTGTTCCATGTCAAACCAGTACTGACCGTAAACGGCGCCCGGCCAGGAACCAAATTGCTGCTCGCAAACGGCATCCACCACCGGATAGGGAATTTCGGTCAGGTTCGGATAGCGGCGAATGGCCATATTGTCGATGATCAACTCGGTGCTCATAATGGTGTGCGCGGAAGCCTGGGCAATCTCCGGGCAGGTGCAGAGAGCGCCAAAAATGCGGGCGTTGCCGTAGATGTCGGCAGCCTGGACGTGGACGAAACCGACATCCGGGTGGCAGGCCGGCAGGATATAGGTGTTGTCACCGCTGAACGGACACTGGATCATGGTACCGCGGTTGACCAGCTCCATGTCGGAGCCACCGTGGTCACGGACGGGAACAAAGGGGATGCCCATGGCCCCGGCCTTGAACCGGACCGACATGCCATAGTTGGTATAGTCGTCGATTTCAATCATTTGGTTACCGGCAAGAAAGCGGAGCAGGGGCGCAATGCCGATCACTTCATAACCCCACCAGGCCAGCTCGATCCGCTTGATCGAGATATGCTCGGGATAGGTCAGCATGGCACCGGCAATCCACTCGCAGCAAATGGAGTTTGACTGGAAGGAGAGGGTCAGGTCCTTGCCCCCTTTCTTGACAAGGTTCCAGACGATGGCAGTGGGAACCCGGGTGTTGACAAAGCCGCCGACCCCGATGTTCATGCCGTCCTTCACGAACCTGTCCACCGCCTCCTTGATGGTCATCCTCTTGTCAACAAGGCCTTTCTTCTTCGCAACCGCCGCCTTCCGCGCTTCCTTTGGAGTGGGGCCCCAGTACTCGAAATCGACTTTTCGTTTCTTTTGTTTCTCCACAGTCTCCTTGTCTACGATCGACCACCCAACAACCTTAGAATTCACTCCTGTTTCCATCTGCTACTCCTCCACGTTAGGTTTCCGTTTCACGATGCCACCCGTCGTCTTAATGCGCATCCAAGTGCCGACGGTATCCCACAAACGATCCCTCTTCGCATTGAACTTGCCACCGATTTGACATAGCGTTGTCAGAGTCTGGTAGCAGTTTCCAGCTCTGATTGCCCCAACCGTCAGGTTTTTGGTTTCGGAAAGCCCGCAGGAACCGCCGGAACCTCCCGGCTTAATCGGAAGATCCCCGCGAAGAACATGAAGAGCCACACGACAATTTTCGTGTTACTACTTCTCTATCTTGCATTTCGGAGTGAATGGTGAAGATTTTCTCAACTTTCACCAATACGAGGCAGGTCCTTTTTAGCAAAAGATATTAGGATCTGTCAAACGTTTTCCATCGTGCGGAGCGAGCTTTTCCGCATAGAACCATCTTTTGCAGCCAACTTCTTGACTTTCACCTTTTATTCACCTATGCTTGATAGCAGGTCATCGGGCTATCCCTCCCGTCTTCTCTCTCGGAGGGACGGAGGAAACACCGGCGATTTTTGAAGGAGCATGGAAGATGGGACTGACCCCGGCACAGCAAAGAGTTTATCGGTTTGTCCGAGATTACCTGCAGGAACAGGGTTGTTCGCCCTCTTACGAGGAAATTCGCCGGCATCTCGGCTTTCAATCCCTCAATGCCGTCTACAAGCATCTGAAGCAACTGGAACAGCGGGGCTATCTCCAGAGCCTCGGGAACAACCGGAAACGCGCCCTGGAACTGCTGCCGCTGCACACCGGGTCGCTGTCTCTGCCCTTTTTAGGGACAGTGGCCGCCGGGGCTCCCATTGAAGCCATTGAAGTGCCGGAAGCGGTCGACGTTCCGGAAAGTTTTCTGGGAAGCGGGCAAAACTTCGCCCTGCGGGTGCGGGGGGAGTCCATGATCGAGGAGGGCATTCGCGAAGGCGACATCCTGATCATCACCCGGCAGGCCCATGCGGAAAACGGGCAAACCGTGGTAGCCCTGGTGCGGGGAGAGGCCACGGTGAAGAAATTCTATCAGCAGGGGGAAACCATCGAACTCCGACCGGCCAACCGCCACATGGAACCCCTTCACCTGGCGGCAGAGGAAGTGGAGATCGTAGGGCCCGTTGTCGGGTTGCTGCGTCATTACCGCAAGAGGGTTGGTGGTTAGATGCCGTCCCCAGGTAACCGGCAAGCATTTTGACCACTTTTTTATCCACGAAGTCACACGAAGGACTGCAAAGACACACGAAGAAATCATTTCGTCGCTGGTTTCGCCGGTTCCCAAGCTGGAGCTCGTGAATGGGTGAGGCCCGAACCGGCAAAAGGTAACGTCCGTGGAAAGGCACATCGCCCATATCGATATCCCCGATTTCTGCGCAACCCTGGAAGAACTGCGCCGGCCGGAATTGAAGAAGCGTCCGCTGGTGCTGGCGGAACCGGGACCACGGGCGATCACTCAGGGGGTTAACCGGCTTGCCCGCACCGAAGGCATCCGCGAAGGCATGCCGCTCGGTCAGGCACAACGGTTCTGCCGCCGTCTCCTGGTTATGCCCCCCGATGGTCGTTACTATCACCATCAGCATCAACATCTTATCGAGATCCTGGGACAGTTCTCACCACTGGTAGAAGGAGTCACCCCGGGGCACTATTTTGTGGACCTCACGGGCACTCGGCGGCTCTGGGGCCCCTGCCCGGATGCAGCTTCCCGGATGAACCGGCAACTGGCCGCGAAGGAAAGGCTCGAGGCCCGGATCGGGCTTGCTGCCAACAAACTGATCAGTCAGGTCGCCGCCCGCTGCCTTCCTCCGGGTGATCTCAGCTGCATTTTCCCCGGCGGCGAAACCGTCTTCCTCGCTCCCCTGCCGGTAACCGCGCTCCCCGGGGTGGGTTCAAAAACTTCTTCCCGCCTGCTCGATTTCAATATCGAAACCATCGGGCAACTGGCCGCCATCTCAGCAGGCATCCTGGCCGGCGTTTTCGGCCGGATGGGCTCCCGCCTGCAGCAACTCGCCCAGGGGGTGGATACCACGCCGGTACTCCCCTTCCGGAAGATCCCCCAGCTGTGCGTGGCCCGCACTCTGGGGCGCGATGAAATCGACCGGGAGCGCCTGGAAGCCCTGCTCTTTCAGCAGGTGGAAGAAGCAGGGTGGCTGTTGCGTCGCCACAATCGCTATCCGGGGCAACTGGCTCTCGAGATTCGCTACGCGGACGGGGTCACCGTTCGCCATCAGCACCCCCTTTCGCCCATCACCGCTCAGCTCGACCAACGCCTGTTCCGCATGGCCCGTTCGGCTTTTGACCGCCTGTTCCGGCGGCGCATCGCCATTCGCCGCCTGGTGCTGGAACTCTCCAACTTCGCCATGCCCGCTCGACAGCTTTCCTTATTCCCATGGGAAGAAGCAACCCTCGTGGAAGATCAGAAAATCCAGCACGCCATCGATGCGATTCGCCACCGCTTTGGCCGCCAGGCCATTGTATGGGGAAAAACCAAAGGGATTGCGGATGCATGAGAGAAAATCCTTTGTCCACCTCCACGTGCATTCCCACTATTCCATGATGCAGGGGGTAAGTTCCGTCAACGCCCTCTGCCAAAAAGCAGCGGAAGCCGGCTGTGAATACCTGGCCCTCACCGACACCAATGGACTCTACGGGTTGATCCATTTCCTGGAAGCAGCCCGCCGCCACGGCCTCCGCCCCATTGTCGGCGCCACCCTGCAAACCCATGAACACAAGGAAAACCGTACCCCGCCCCACCCCGCTCCCTCCTCCTTCCCCCTTACCCCTCACGCCTCACGCCTCACTCCCATCGTCATCCTGGCAAAAACTGCCAAAGGGTACGAGCTGCTCACCGAACTGCTCACTCGGCGTCACCTCGACGAGAAATTCTCCCTCTTCCGAGACTTCCCCGAAGCCCGGCAACATCTTGCGGTACTCAGCTCCCATCCGGACCTCATCAAGGGCTTGCGTTCCCGCGCCGAATGCTGGGTCGAGGTGGTGCCCGGGCCCGCCGGCCGCCAGGCGCTGAAGCTGGCCAGGAGCCTGGGCATCCCTCCCGTAGCGACCAACGCGGTCTATTTTGCCGACCCTGAAGATTACACCCTGCACCGCCTGGTGCGGGCCATTGCGCTCAACCGCACCCTGAGCACCCTGCCTCCGGAAGCGGTTGTCCAGCCCGGCCAATGGTTGAAACCGGCCGAAGTGATGGCCGGACATTTTCCGGATGCCCCCGAAGCCCTTGCCAATACGATGAAGCTGGCCGAAAGCTGCCACACCGCCTGGGATCATTTCCCTCCGGTTTTCCCGCACTATGCCGACCAGGCCCAGGACCATCTCGCCCTCCTTTGGAACGAATGCCGCAGGGGAATCGCCTGGCGTTACGGAGAGAGCAACGCCATCCTCGAACGGCGTCTTGAAGAAGAATTGACCTTGATTCATGCCAAAGGTTACGTGGACTACTTCCTGGTGGTGGCCGATATCGTACGGCGGCGGCCCATTCACTGCGGCCGAGGCAGCGCCGCCGCGAGCCTGGTAAGCTATCTCCTGGGGATCACCCATGTGGACCCCATTCGTCACAACCTCCTTTTTGGCCGCTTTCTCAACCCCCAGCGAAAAGATCCGCCCGATATCGACGTGGATTTTCCCTGGGATGAACGCGACGCGCTCCATGAGGAACTGCGGCAGTATTACGGGACTGAACGCCTGGCCACGGTTGCCAATCACGTGGGCTTTGGGGCACGCGCCGCGGTGCGCGAGGTTGCCAGGGTCTATGGGATGCCGGCGGCCGAGATCAAGGAAGTCACGCGGCGGATGAGTTGTTACACGGACCCGCAGGACATTTTGGGGCGGGTGGCAAGCCATCCCAAATTCCGCGGCTGCCCCCTCGACCCGCCCTGGCCGGAAATCATGCAGCTCGCCACCCGCCTGGAAGCCTTACCCCGGCACCTGGCCACTCACTGCGGGGGCGTCATTCTGGCTCCGGATCGCGTTTCCCGGTACGTGCCCGTGGAACGCAGCGCCAAAGGCATCCATATCATCCAGTGGGAGAAGGACCAATCGGAAACGGCCGGTCTCATCAAGATCGACCTTCTTGGCAACCGTTCCCTGGCGGTGATTCGGGATACTCTGGCCGCCATCCGGGGCAGCACCGGTAAGGCCATCGACTATGCCCGGCTGAACCCGGTGGACGATCCCGCCACGCTCGAGCTGCTCCGTCGCGGCGACACCATGGGGGTCTTTTACGTGGAATCGCCCGCCATGCGGCAACTGCAGCAGCGAACCGGATGCGGCGACTTCGACCATCTCGTCATCCACTCCTCCATCATCCGACCGGCCGCCAATCGCTTCATTCAGGAATACCTCCGGCGCCTCCACGGGGCCCCCTATGAGCCGCTCCATCCCCGCCTCAAAGAGCTCCTGACGGAAACCTACGGGATTCTGGTCTATCAGGAAGACGTGGTCCGGGTAGCCATGGCGCTGGCGGGATTCAGCTGGGGGGATGCCGACGGTCTGCGCAAAGTGATCAGCAAGAAAAGTCCCGAACAGCTTGCCGACTATCACCAGCGCTTCCTTGAGGGATGTCGGCGGCGGGGCATCGCCGATGACGTGGTGACGGCAGTCTGGGAGATGTTCCTCTCGTTTGCGGGCTATTCCTTCTGCAAGCCGCACTCGGCCTCGTACGCCCTCGTCAGCTTCAAATCGGCCTATCTCAAAGCCCACTACCCGGCTGAATTCATGGCGGCCGTGATCAGCAACGGCGGCGGCTACTACAGCACCCTTGCCTATATCTCAGAAGCCCGGCGGATGGGCCTCACCGTGTTGGGGCCGGACGTCAACGCGAGTGACTGGTCCTATCGGGGCTCGGGAACGACCATCCGCATGGGACTGCAGCAGCTTCAGCACCTCCGCAGGGATGTCCTGCAGGGCATCATCGAGGAGCGAGACCGCCATGGGCCGTTCAAAGGCCTCGAGGATTTCCTGCAGCGGGCGGCACTCACCCCGGCCGACGCCGCAGTCCTGGTCAAGAGCGGCGCCCTGGACTCCCTGGCTGAAACTCCCAACCCTGAGCTCCAGGACCTGGCGGCCGAGGGGCAGGACCTTCTTGTCGTGAACCGAAAACTAAGCACTTATCCACACTCGGCGTTTCCCCCTTTCCTAAAGGGGAACTCCGGTTCCTGTTTTAGGTATGGACAAGTCCCCAGAGCCAAGCACCAACAGCCAACAGCCAGCAGCCAACAGCCGCCTGCAGGACTCAATCGCCCCCGGTTGCTGTGGTTTGTGGAAGCCTGGCTCAACCGGAAGGCCGCCTCGCGGAGCAACGGGCAACAGATCGGCATGGGCTTGGGCTCCCGTTCCCACCCGACCTTTTCGGTGCCTCCCCTGCCGGATCTGTCCCGCACCCGCCAATGGCAGCAGGAACTCGAAACCCTCGGCTTGGTCCTTTCCGTACACCCGCTGGCCATGTGGGAACCCGCCATGCAAAACCTTCTCCAGCGCCCCGTACCGGCATCGAGACTGGCCCAGGCTGTGGGAAAACGGGTATGGGTGGCCGGCTGGCCGATCACCCGCAAGGAAGTGATGACCCGGGAACGGGAACCGATGGAATTCTTCTCCTTCGAAGATCAGACGGCTATCTATGAAACCGTCTTTTTCCCAAGAGCCTTCCGACGGTTCTGCCAGGAATTGGATATGGAACGGGCTTATCTGCTGTACGGGCGGGTGGAAAGTGAGTTCGGGACCGTCAGCCTGAACGTCGAGCGCGTCCGCAAGCTTCACCCCTTGGAGGCCGTTCAGAAATAACCTGAATGCCCTTCGACCGCTTTTTCATCCACGAAGTCACACGAAGACACACGAAGAAAGCACTTTGCGAGCTCCGTGAGTTTCGCGGTGAAAACCACAGGAAATGAGAGTCCCTTAGGCGCCAGGCACGTAAGGTGAGTGAGGCGCATTATCATAGTGGACCGCCAGCCAGATGGTTTTCTCTGCCGGGTCGGTCCATTCCACCCGATGCTTCCTGTGGGCCGGGATATTGAGCCAGTCGCCGGGCTTCAGCACGACCACTTCAGCGGCATCGTCAAACCGTACCCCGGCACTTCCTCGCAGCACCAGCACCCACTCGCTTCGCTCCTGATCGTACCAGAACCCGGCCGGCGAGGAATGCCCTTCCGAAACGATGCGTTCGACCTTCACCGCTCCCGCCGTGACAATCTCGTCAAACCGCTCGTCCGCAAGATCAGCCGGAATCTGGGCAAAAACGTTTCCTCGTTCCATCATACTCTGTCTCTTCGAGCTTTTCCCAAACCGCCATGCCCCCGGGCCTCTCAACCGGAAATGACGCCGACCCGGCAGACCCCTTCACCGCTTTCCACGCCCCCGGGCGAAGAACCGCTCTCGCAGTTGCTCGGCCTCTTCCCATCCGGGTTCTGCCAACGGATGCTGATCAAGCTGGGACGCCGGCATGATACCCATCAAGGAATTGAGCACCCAGATGGTTTCGGCCGAAACCAGATCGGCCTCACCGGCAGTTCGCCACTCGACGCCAAGCCCTTCTTCCTCCAGTAGTTTCATCACCCCGCGCAGGGTAATGCCGGGAAGCTGGAACGGGCTTTCGGGCGTCCACCAGTTCCCATGAGTCTTCAGAAGGAGGGACCCGATCGTGGTTTCGCTCACCCGGCCCTGGCAATCGAGAAGGACGGCATCATCGGCATCCTCGTCCAGGGCCGCCTGTCTGGCCGCCAGGTGGTAAAGGTAATTCAACGACTTGTAACGGGAGAAGGGCGGTGTAAAACCGTCGCGGGCAATCCGCAGGCGATAGCCCTCCCGGCGACTGGCCGCGGGCGGAGGGAAATAAGCCGCCGCATAAATCACCAGCGTGCTTGTCCCGGTCCGTGGAAGGCCGGGCAAGACGGAACAGCCCCTGGTGACGATCATTTTTACGGCGGCTACCCGCTCCGCCAGGCTGTTCCTCCCCAACAGCTCCGCAAGAACCGCTTCCCAGTCATCGACTACCGGGAGCCTTAGCCGCAAATCCCGGAGGGACCGGCCGAGGCGTTCCAGGTGCTCGGAGAGATAGAGGACCTGTCCCCGCTCGGCGCGCATGGTCGTGAAAACCCCGTCACCATAGAGGAAACCGCGATCGAGCGGCGAGATGCGAGCTTCGTCGACGGCCAGGAACTGCCCGTCGAGAAAGACCATTTGCCTCCCGTTCAGATCAGCAGCCATTATCGATTCTCTCCAGCTTCTCCATCAGATCGAGGAGGGTTCGGGCTTTGTGAAGCGTCTCCCGGTATTCCTCTTCTTCGTCGGAATCGAAGACGATCCCCCCACCCACTGAAAAATAACAGGTATTCCGGTGCACCAGCGCGGTTCGAATGGCCACATTCAGGTCCATGTTGCCATGACCCCCCAGGTAGCCGATCGCACCGGTATAGACGTGTCGCACATGGGGTTCCAGTTCGTCAATGATTTCCATAGCCCGGATCTTCGGACAGCCGGTGATCGAGCCACCGGGAAAGGCTGCTCTGAGGATCTGTCCGTAAGTGACTCCATCCCCCACCTCTCCCGTGACCACGGAAACAAGATGATGGACGTTTTGATAGGTTTCCAGCCGCTTATGCGCGGCCACCCGGACGCTTCGCGGACAGCACACGCGACCGAGATCGTTTCGCAGCAGATCGACAATCATGGAGAGTTCGGCATCGTCTTTGCTGCTCGCCGCCAACTCGTCGCGCAAGGAGCGGTCTTCCTTGGGCGTTTTCCCTCGCGGTCGGGTGCCTTTGATGGGTCGGGTTTCCAGGTAAGGACCGCACCGGTATAAAAAACGTTCCATGGAAGTCGACAACACCTGGTGATCACCGGCCTGGATGAAGGCATAAAACGGCGCCGGATTGAGAGTGAAAAGACTCCGCCAGAGCTGAAAAGGACTCCCCTCGAGGCGGAATCGGAACCGTTGGGAAAGATTCACCTGGTAGACGTCCCCATTCCGGATGTAACGGCGGACCCGCCGAACGGCTTCGAGGTAACCTTCGTGGGTGAAGTTGCTCTGCAGCGGCCCGAGACGCAGAGGGGAAGGAACGCCGACGGGTTTTCCGGAAACCCCCTCCAAAGGATCGGGGACCCTACCGGAATCGCTCGCCTCGAACAGGGTGAGGGAGTGCAGGCTGCCCTGCCGGCGATCATGGATCACAAGGCGACGGGGCAGGAAAAGAAAGACGTCCGGCAGCCCGAGATCATCCTCCACCGTCTGCGGCAGGCGTTCGATCTGATTCTTGAGATCGTAGGCGAAGTAACCCACGGCACCCCCGGCGAAAGGATGGGAAGCCAGGGGAAAGTTCAGGTTCAGGAGGGCAAAAATCGTGTCCAGAACCGTCAGGGGATCGGCATCCAGCGTAACCTGGCAGGAGGAAGTCTCGAGGTGCACCCGCCGCCCCTTGCTCTTGAAAACCAGGAACGGCTCCCAGGCAGCGATTGAATGACTGGAACAATCCAGATTCCCACCGCTCAGCAGAACCGCAGCGACGGGCCTCTCGGCAAGGTTTTCCACCAAGTCGAGAAAGGCGAGGTCGTCCACTCCGGTCTCAGCGAGGATTTGGGGGTCCACCTCCATGGGGAGGCGCGGCAACAGTCCCTGCAGCTCGTTCATCGATCATCTCCCCCTGCCCATCGGTTGTTGCACCGTGGGCTCTTGCTTTTCCGGCACAGCTGAACCCAGCATGGAACGCAAGGAAATTAGCGGTCAGCTCATACCCGTATTCGCTGAGAAACGATTCGGGATGGAATTGCACGCCGCAAAGCGGCCATCGCTCGTGCTGAATGGCCATGATCACCCCATCGGCAGCCCGAGCCAGGGGAAGCAAGGCGGGTGAGCGCAGATCGATTTGCAGCGAATGATAGCGGGCCACCCACAAGGGCGACGGGACGCCGGTGAAGACCCCGCAGCCGTTATGATCAATCCGCGATCGTTTGCCGTGAACCGGTACCGGGGCGCGAATGGTGATCCCTCCAAAGACTTCATTGATGGCCTGCATCCCCAGACAAACCCCCAGAATCGGAACGACCGGGGCAAAGTGCCGGATCACCGCCTTGCTGATACCGGTATGCGCCGGGTCTTTCGGCCCCGGAGAGATGCAGATCCAATCCGGGTGCAACTGTTCGAGGGCAGAAAGTGTGATTTGATCGTTCCGGTAGACCAGGATCTCCAGGTCAAACTCATAGAAGAGCTGCACCAGGTTGTGGGTAAACGAATCATAATTATCAATCATGACGATCCGCATGGGCCACTCCAAAAAAAAGCCATCCCGACTCCCTGAGTCTGGATGGCTTGCGCCTGACATAACCCGTCATCCACCTTACACTGCTTTCCCCGTCAGTCAAGCTTGATGTGGCATCCTGAAATCCTCTTCGCCTCTGATCGTTACGGCAGCCGGGGCCCCGGCTCTTCCGGTTTTAGCCTCCATCTTGACCTCGAGGTCCCTGAGGCTGGGAAACCGGGATGACGAAGCAAAGGCGGGAACCCTTTCCCAGCCCTTGGCTTTCAGCCCAGATCCGGCCGCCATGCAGCTCTACGAGCCCCTTTGTCAGCGCCAGCCCCAGACCGGTTCCCTCAAACCGCCTGGTGGACGACGAATCGACTTGCTCGAAGGCGTCAAAGATTCTCTCCAGATCCTTTTCGCCGATCCCTATCCCAGTATCCGCCACCGTCACCTCGATAAACCCAACGCCCATCAGGCTCCGCTGACCAGCCGCAGGTGCCGGGTTGATGCGTTGGCCGTCGATGGTCAGCAGTTGGCCGTCAACCCAGGTGATGCTGTTTGCCCGGAGCTGAATGGCGCCGCCTTCACCGGTAAACTTGACGGCATTGCCGAGCAGGTGCAGGAGAATCTGCTTGAGGATTCTTTCATCGGCCACAATTCTGTTGGGAAGGCCCTCAACGCTGAGGGATAGACTGAGGTTTTTTCTCGCAGCTTCGGTCTGGACCAATTGCAGAATCTTCTCCAAAAGTGGCATCAGTTCAACTTCACCCAACTGCAGGTTGAATCTGCCTGCTTCGATCATGGTGATCTCCAGGATCTCCTCGATCATTGCGAGCAGATGACGGCTGCTTTCGAGCGAAAGGGTGAGGTATCGTCGCTCCTCTTCGCTCAGCGAACTGTCCGGGTCAGAGAGAACCAATTCCGTGAACCCAATCATCTGGTGTAAGGGGGTACGCAGTTCGTGGCTCATGGTTGCCAGGAACTCTGACTTTGCTCGATTAGCCGCCTCTGCCATTCTCATGGCCTGGGTGAGTCGTTCGTTCGCCCGGCTCAGTTCCAGGGTCCGCTGCCGGACGCGCTCATCGAGCTCCGCCCGCGCCTGCTCCAGTTGCTCGTTGGCCAGCTCCCGACCGGCAATGTGTTCCTGCACGGCTTTTACCATCGCATCGAAGGCCTCAACCAGCGTGACCACCTCATTTCCCGGGCTTGGCACGGACACGGTCTGCGGCGAGTACTGCCGGATCAGCCCTTCGGCCCTTTGCCTGACTGCCCTCAGGGGCCGGGTAAGCCGGGCGGCCACCAGCGAGCTGACCACGGTAACCAGCAGGAGGGCCAGTGCGGAGGCCAAAAACATTTGCCAGCGGCTCTCCTCGAGCAGGAGAACCATCCGCGAAACATCGCTCTCCGTCACCAGACAGAACAAGTTGTCCACCACGGCGATCGGCGCATAGAGGCGGAGGTTTTTTTCCTCGCGATCGTAGGTGAAGGTCAGCTCTTTGTCCAACAGACTGTGCTTCACCAGTTCCTTGTCGAGTTGCTGGATCGTTTCGGACGGAACGGAACTGGCGATCACCGCCGTTGCCGTAGCGAACAGAATGTGACTTCCGGTCTCATCAGCCAGCTTTTCTGCAAACCGGTCGTCAATCCGGCTCCCGACAATGATCGTTCCCTTAACGGTGTTCTCCCAGTACAGAGGTGAGATCGCCCGGATGGCAAAGCCCCGCTCCTCCTGATCGGTACTCACCATCTCCTCTCCCTCGAGGGCCTCATCCATTCCCCAGAGATCGGAGAGATCGACCTTTTCCCGTCCTTTCTCCAGGGAATAGACGCTCTGTCCTCGGGCATCGGTGATCGTCAGAATATCGACTTTCAACCCGCTGTAGAGGTCGTCCAGGATCGCTTCCAGGCGGGCGGCCCCGGAACCGTCACCCGCCGCCAGGGCTTCGGCGAGGAGCGGGTTCTTTTGGATAACACCGGAGAGAGTCTTAAGCCTGGCGGCCTCCACGTCGATCATCGCCTTAATCGAGGCGTTGATTCCCGCCAACCGGTCCTCTTCTCTGGCCTCGAGAGCGTAACGCAGACTGGCCACCCCGATCCAGTGGCCGATCACAAGCATCGAGAGGGCAATGACCGCCAGCAGGATGATGATGGGAACGAGGAGGCCCTTTCTCCAGATCTTCACCTCATCTCCTGTCTACCGCAATCAGCCCGTTTTCCTCGAGGATCTTTCTGCCCGCTTCGGAGAACACGAAGGCAACGAACCGGCTGGCACCCGGGCTCAGTTCTTTCTTGTAGACAAAAGAAAAATCCCCGACCAGGCGATAGCGCCCGGCAAGGACCTCCGCCCGGGTAGGGGCAATCCCATCCACACTGATGGGCTTGATGGCCCCCTTGGCCCATTTCTCAGCCGACATGGGGATGAACCCAATGGAATTCTTGTACTTGGCCAGGGTCTCCACATTGTCCCGATCGTACAGGGCGATCTTCGCCTTGGAGGTGAAGCTCAGCTCTTCGAATTCCTTGAGGTGTTCCCGGATGACATTCAGGCTCGAATCGCCGGGCTCCCTGCCGACCACGCGGATGATTGCCGCCCTGGCACCCACTTCCTGCCAGTTTTCAATCTTCCCGGTGAAGATTGCGGCCAGTTGCCCCGCACTCAAATTCGAGACTCCGACCTCCTTCCCCACTACGAAGGCCACCACATCGCGGGCAAAATCCAGGGAGATGAGTCCCTGCTGCACCTCGTCGGTCTTGAGCCGCCGGGCAACGCGGGCGAGCTGTGCCTCGCCGGCGAGCACCGTCTTGATCCCCCCTCCCGACCCTGTGCTCGGCGGGACATGGATCGCTTCCTCCGGGTTCCCCCGGTTGTAGGCTTCGGCCAGTTCTGTCAGGATCACCTCGCAGGCCCCGGTGCCGGGAACGGCCAGCGTTGCCCCAAACCCCTCAGCCCCCGGAAACGTCCCCGCCGCGAGCAGCGCCAGAAACCAGATAATGCCCAGATGAGTGCGATATTTCCACATTTTGTCACCTCCCCCTTTTCGTAAGCCAACTCTGGGGCATTATCCCCCGGCCCCCCGGCAACGCTGTTGAGTTAGGCCGAAGAATGCGGGCGGGCATGAAGCCCGCCCCCTTTCCCAGACCCTGACTTTCAGCCCAGATCCGGCCGCCATAGAGTTCCACGAATTCTCTGATCAGCGCCAACTCCAGGCCGGTTCCCTCCGCACGGCAAACGCGAGGCAGGGCAGCCCGTTCAAGCTGCCCATAATAGGCCATGCCGACCAGGCGCAACCCCGAGAGCTTTTCGTAGCCCGCGCACGACTCCCGAAACACAGAGCTTTCACCAAACGCCCGCCAGTGCCGATAGTCTCTGAACAGATGCCCAAAACATCCATGGCGTAACGGCCATTGGCTCGCTTCTCCACCTCCGCCGCGGCCTATAAGGCTTCCTGGTGGTGAGCCGTGGATTCTTCGAAGAGGTGGGCAAAAAGGATCTTTTCTGCTGACGCGAGCCAGTTGCAGGACGCCTCTGAGCAGCAACGGCACTCCAAGGCGGCGCTCACGCTCATCGCGAACCGAGGGGGTACGGTGAACGCCCCTTCACGCTTCCTCCCGGTCGCCCAGGTAACCCTTGACCGCTTCCATGAACGGTTTCAGGGAGAAGGGTTTGCTGATGTAGCCGGTACACCCGGCCTGGTAGGCTTTCTCCTGGTCTTTTTTCATGGCATAGGCGGTCAGGGCCACCACCGGAATGTCCTTGATGGCTGGATCTTCTTTGATGAGGCGGGTGGCGGCATAACCGTCCATGCCCGGCAGCTGGATGTCCATCAAAATAAGATCCGGCAAGTGAGTGTGCGCCAACTCGATGCCGGTTTCCGCATTCGTTGCCTGCAGCGCCTGGTAATTACAGAGCTCGAGAGCGGCTACCACAATCTCCATATTCAAATCATTGTCTTCAATGACGAGAACGGTCTTCGTTGCCATAGTTGCCCCTGACTCCCCGCGAGAACGCCCCTATACTTGTCCGTCCAGTATTTTCCTGACGCTTCTCGCCGGATCCCGCATGACGACAGACTTCATCATAACCTCCCGGATGCCCAACTTCGCAGCACCGTCTTTGGTCACTTGTTCACTTTATCCCGTATCCAGGATGATGAGAATCCCCGGGCGGTCCTCTAGCAATCTCCGGGCTAAAACCATACTCGTCATATCCGGCGTGGTCTGATCGGTAATGACGAGGGCGAATTGTTCAGGCTGGGCAAGGAAGACATCGAGCGCTTCAACACTGCCGGTTTTGGCAACCACGCGATAGCCCAGGGCTTCCAGTGCTTCTTTGCCAAGCTCCACCAGCGTTGGATCATCGTTGATGAATCAGACTGCCAAAGAGAATATCCCTTGCCTTTTCAATGTTTCCAAACCCTGCAGCCTCGTCAGGACGCCCCTGCGACTGGCTCGCCGCCTCAACAGCCCCTCCTTTGGTCTGCTCTGCGGGCAGGAGAATCCTATCCTTCTCCTCAGTCTCGCTGATTTCATCACCTTCACCCTGGTTCACTGCATTCTATCAAAAGACCTGCCGGGCACGTCTCAAGAAGGCTGCGTCATGCCCACAAATCGAGGTCGGCAGGAACTGACCTCCCAAAACCCATTGCCAAATCAATCGGCTTCTTTTGCACACCAGTTGAGGTCCTTTTTCTTCCGATCTTCATTCTTGAGGATTGATTTGCATCCTTTTCGAGAACCTTCTTGACTAATGAGACTATTTGGGAGCGGCTTTCCAGCCGCGACGGGAGCACCATTCACGGCCGGAAAGCCGCTCCCACAGAAATGCAACTTTCGATCTAGCCTCTTGCAACCGTCTCAGATTCCGTCACCCCGTCGCCAGCCAGGAACCTTAAGGCCTGCATTACGGCCAAAAGCCGCCCCCGATCGGTTCGCTTGAACCCATCGGGCTTCGACGGGGAAGGATGCTCACGCCGTCAGGGTGAACTTCCAGGCACAATACCATTCTTCCGGATGGGCGTCGGGAGGGCAGCCGACACATTCGGTCTGAATGCGGGAGTCAATGGCCCAGGCAAAGCATGGGTATTCCACCATCCCGGCGGTTTTGCAGGGATAATCGGGTAGACCACGGCGTTTGCGGGCGGATTGCACTCGGCAGTCGTCCATGCGAAAAATGAACGAATGCTGATCGACCTCGTGAATGGACTGCCGGTTGATGCGCGCATACATGCGAAAGCCCAGAGCGCTTCTCAGGCCCTCAAGGCCCGGGGCCTGGGGCAGGCCCAGCACTTCCTTGATGCGAAACGCTTCATAGGGAGAGAAACGTGACCAGCAGGTATCGTTGCAGCGCTTGGCGGTGTCCATGCCAAAGCGGCTTTCAACGGCCTGGAACCATACTCCATCATTGGCCAGCCAGTTGACCGAAATCGCGTCGAGCAGTTTCAGCAGATCTTCCCTGGACATCTGCAGTAAGCTCCTGGGAACGCCGTCTTCCACTTCAAACCCAAAGACGCCTGCCATGCGTTTGAGAATGATCCCCCAGGCCAACTCCCCGGCTTCCGCTTCGACCGCTACCGCTCGCTTCATCCCCAGCTGGTGCTCAACCTCACGAAACCAATAGCCGTAATGCACCAGGGTGCGTCGAAAGCCTTCCATCACCCAGCGCACCAACTCACGTTCTGATAACTCTTCCAATGTTTCCGGCAAAGATTCTTGAGACATTGCTTCCCCTTTTAAAAGCGACGGGTAACTTGCTTTACGGGAATATGCCGAAGCCACGGCCACGCTGGCTCGAAGGGGAAATATGGTCTGCCGCGAGAGACGCTCAATGGACTGCCAGCTGGCTTTTCAAGCTACAACAAAGCACTCCTTGAGATCAAGCGAAATGGAATTGGGGGTGGAGAGAGGCAAAGCCTGGAGGAGAGGCGGCCTGCCGGTCATCTTGCCTCTCCGTTCGGGCGGGACAAGATGACCGGCAGGGTTTAGCATTCGTCACCAACAGCAACTCAGCGGGGCTCAGATGTCGAAGTAGAGTTTGAACTCGTGGGGATGAGGCCGCATGCGTACCGGGTCCACCTCGCTCAGTGTCTTGTACTGGATCCAGGTCCGGATCACGTCTTCGGTAAAGACATCGCCCTTCAGCAGGAACTCATGGTCGTCTTCCAGGGCTCGCAGGGCTTCATCCAACGATCCCGGGGTGGAAGGAACCTTGGCCAACTCTTCCGGGCTTAGGGCGTAGATGTCCTTGTCGAGCGGTTCTCCTGGATGGATGCGGTTTTCAATACCGTCCAGAGCTGCCATGAGGAGGGCGCTGAACGCCATGTAGCCGTTGCAGGAGGGATCAGGGAACCGCACTTCCAGCCGTTTGAGCTTGGGTGACGGGGAATACATGGGTATACGGATGCCGGCGCTCCGGTTGCGGCTGGAATAGGCCAGGTTCACCGGCGCTTCGTAGCCGGGCACGAGCCTTTTGTAGGAATTGGTGGTCGGGTTAGTGATGGCGCAGATGGCACGGGCATGCTTGAGCACCCCGCCCGCCGCAAACAGTGCCATTTCGCTCAGCCCGGCATATTTGTCGCCCGCAAACAGCGGTGTTCCCTCCTTCCAGATGCTCATGTGGATGTGCATGCCGGAGCCGTTGTCACCAAACAGTGGTTTCGGCATGAAGGTGACCGTCTTGCCGTTGCGGTGCGCCACATTCTTGATAACATACTTGTACCACTGCAGGCTGTCTGCCATCTGGACCAGCGGCGCTGCCTTCATGTCGATCTCCGCCTGCCCGGCGGTGGCCACCTCATGGTGCTGACACTCGACCTTCAACCCCACCTGCTGCAGCATGAGCACCATTTCGGTGCGCAGGTCCTGCTGAGAATCGGTCGGCGGTACCGGAAAGTAACCTTCCTTGTGGCGTGGCTTATAGCCCAGATTGGGGTTTTCCATGCGACCGCTGTTCCAGATTCCCTCGACCGAATCGATGAAATAGTACCCAAACTGGCAGGCATCGTCGAAACGGATTTCATCAAAAATGAAGAACTCCGCTTCCGGACCAAAAAAGGCCGTGTCGCCAATCCCCGTAAACTTCAGATAGGCTTCGGCCTTCTGCGCAATGTAGCGGGGGTCTCTGGTGTAGCGTTGCTTGGTGACCGGGTCGACCACATTACAGATCATGGTCAGGGTCGGGACCGCCATAAAGGGATCCATGACCGCAGTCGTTGCGTCCGGAATGATCAGCATGTCACTGGCATGAATCGGTTGCCAGCCACGGATGCTCGAACCGTCAAAGCCATACCCGTTTTCAAAGTCGGATTCGCTCAACTCTTCGATGGGATTGCTAAAATGCTGCCAGGTACCGACAAAATCCAGGAATTTGAAATCCACCATCTTGGCGCCTTGCTCTTTGGCCAACGCCATTACTTCCTTCGGGGTCATGATAATCTCTCCTTATAGTTTAATTTTCGTTCTCAGAAGGGTTCAACAGCGTAAGGCAAATTCCCTGCCAACCCTCTTCTTCTTTTCTGATAAATACCATTCAGAGCCAGAGTTGTCGACTCAGCGCCATCCCGGCTGCTGCCGTTCGTTCAACGCGTGTCTGAGTCAGTTAAAGAAATGCTACAAAATTGAACTTTCCGGCAATAACTCACCGGGCTTCCAGTTCCGGCACCGAGTCCTCCACTCTACCGACAATCCAGAAACTACAACAGGTTATGAGAACCGAATCGCCCTAAAGCAGCTGAAACAAAATTGTTTCATCAGTCTCTGTCGGCCGTTGCGACTATTTTGTCGTTGCATTGCGCAGGCCGAATTGCCTATCATTTCTCTTCGCCAACTCCGAGGATCAGCCATGCACTACCTTGCTATCATCTACAAACACGACCGGCCCGAAGCTGCTAACCTGGCCCAGGAACTCCGGGTCTGGCTCGAGACCCAACAGATCGCAGTCTTCTGTGAAGAGAATATCAACGTCTCCGACCTTCTCTGCAGCTACCCCCGCATCGCTATTCCGGAATCGGTGGATGCCGTGGTGGTGCTCGGTGGAGACGGCACCTTCCTGAGCGTTGCCCGCTTTCTTGAGAACCGCTCCACCCCGGTGGTTGGAGTCAACCTCGGGGGTCTGGGATTTCTTACTGAAATCAGCAAAGCCTCGTGCTTTCAGGAACTCAAGGAGATCCTCGACGGCCGGTTCGAAATCGAGGAACGGATGCGCCTGCAGGTTGTCATCCGGCGCGACGGTGAGGAGATCTTCTCGCAAAGCGTCCTGAACGACGTGGTGATCAGTAAAGGAGCCCTGGCCCGCATCCTGGACCTCAAGACCGCCATCGACGGGCACTACCTTACCCACTACCGGGTGGACGGCCTCATTGTCTCCACCCCAACCGGTTCCACCGCCTACAATCTGTCCGCCGGGGGGCCGATTGTCTATCCAACCACCAACGCCATCATTCTGACCCCAATCTGCCCGTTTGCCCTCACCAACCGGCCCCTCATCCTGCCGCCCGAGGCCGCCATCCAGGTGGAACTGAGCGAGATGGTCGAGCATGTGACCCTCACCTGTGACGGCCAGGTCGGCTGTGCGCTCGATCCTGACGATATCATCCTCATTTCCGCGGCACCCACCCCCTTGAGGTTGATCAAATCCCCATCCACCCACTACTTCACGATTTTGCGGACAAAGCTGAAGTGGGGACAGTTTTAGAAAAGCGAACCGCAGAACTGGGAGAGAACGAACTGCGAAACCGGGAAAGGTTGACTTGCAGATTGAGGAATGCTCAAGGAATCCACTGGGGTGAGATGAAAAAAGCATTCCGTGGCGAGTTCGGAGGAGAGCGATGGCATCGTCCAGGACCGCCTTGTAGGCTCTTAATGGTGGGACATTCGTTATTTGCTCTCTTCCAGAGGCTCCTTCTTATAGCGCCCGCATCCATTCGGGCTTCAAGGGCACCACTCCCCTGATGGCAGCATCAATGGCCTGCAACGCTCGATCCTTGCCGGATGGCATCTTCACCTTGAGCGGCAGATAATTGGAGGCATGATTGGCGAGAAAAAGGCCCCGCGTCATGTGAGTATGACTCAGCAGTTCGTGCAATTCCTGCATCAGTTCCGTTTGCGTCAAGAGCTCAAACTGCCCTTCCTCCACCTTTCGACCCAGCTCGGTATTGGGAAGAATCATCAAGGTGAGAACGCCAACGTAGGTTGGGTCCATCGCCGAAAGCACCGCCCCGGTCGCTCGCGCGTGAACCAGTGAGCGCTCACGGCCGGCAAGTCCCAAGAGCACGGTGACGGAGAGCTTGAGGACGGCTTCCCGGATTCGCCGCCCGGCTTCGATCATGCGCTCAGGAAGGACCCCTTTCCTGACCTCGCGCAAGACTTCTTCATCACCGCTTTCCAGGCCCAGATAGACAATGCCCAACCCGAGTTCCCGCAGTTCCGCCAGATCCTCGGGGGTCTTTCGCAGAATACTCTTGGCATTCCCATACAGCCCGACCCTGGTGACCCACGGCAGTTCCTCCCGGATTCTGGTCAGGAGCCGGACCAATCTGGTCTGAGGCATAATCAGAGCATCGCCGTCGGTCAGGAAGACCCGCCTCAGAAAAGAGAGATTCCTGGCGGCATAACGGATGTCCGCGTCGATCACGGCCTCATCCTTAAAGCGAAAACGCTGGCCCTTGTAGGTCCCGCAGAAAGTGCATTTGTTGTGCGAGCACCCCACCGTGACCTGGAGCAGGATGCTGTCCGCTTCACTGGGTGGGCGAATGATCACTCCCTCGTAGTGCATGCCATTCATATCGTGATCGGTCCTTTCGGTGCAGTGCATTCCAGCAGAGTTCCCCATCATCATAGCCTGAGCTGACCACTTCGAGTATAGTAGAAATTCCTCCGCCAGGAACAGCTTGAGCGAGCTGGCTGAGGGCACCACTGCCCATGATCCCGGCTTGAATGAAAGAACCTGCGGAGGATAGAGGGAGCGGGAGGTCGCGAGGTGGTTCCGCGACACCGGCTCATTCGCTTACGGACAGCTGCTTCAGGGGCATTCATTGATCAGCGTTCCAGGCAGCTGGATAGCTTTGCCTCAGGACGGATTCGCACAATGACACGAAATCTTCCCGAACTCCCCCCAGGGGCCAAGTGCACCCGCTGTCGCACCCGCGCCACCATCCGCCTGCCGCAACACCACGCCATCTTTTGCGAGGACTGTTTCCGGCACTATTTCAAGAGTGCGGTCAGGCGTGCCATGAAGCATTTTCCTTTACCTCCGGGCGTCCCCATCCTGGTGGCCGTCTCCGGCGGCAAGGATTCGCTGGCTCTGTGGCATGTGCTCCATGAACTTGGATACGCCACCCGTGGTCTTCACCTCAGCCTTGGAATTGACGGGTTTTCCGCCGTTTCCCTGGCCGCCGTCGAAACCTTCGCCCGAGAAAAAGGTCTCTCCTTTGCCGACTATTCCGTGGAAGACACTCTGGGACACTCTCTGCTCGAGTTCAGGAAATACGCCCGGCGCGATATGTGCTCGGTTTGTGGATCGCTCAAACGCCAATTGCTCAACCGCCTGACGATGCGCGAAGGTTTTTCTTTCCTGGCCGTGGGGCATAACCTCGACGACGAGGCGGGGCGTCTTCTGGGAAATCTCGTCCGCCATCGGGATCAGTATCTGGGCAAGCAGCGCCCCTTCCTGCCCTCCGCCCACCCCGGGTTGCCCACCAGACTGAAACCTCTCTACCGCCTGGAAGCCTCTGAGATCCTCAAGTATTGTGACCTGAACGGCATTAACCCGGTGGCCCTCAGATGCCCGTTTTCCAATGGCGCCACGAGCCATTTCTTTAAAGAAGCCCTGGATTTCCTGGAAACCAAAATGCCCGGGACCAAACGGGATTTCCTGTTCACACACCTCGCCCGCAGCAATCCTGAGCCGCAGCTCGAGCCCTTTGTCTCCTGCAGACGCTGCGGAGAACCTGCCCATGCTGACCTGTGCAGCATCTGCAGTCTCTTGGAGAAGGTCGAGGCGGCCGCCGAGCGCCGGACAGAAGAGTGACTATCCAACACCCGCCAAGAAATTCCGCAGCTTGAACGCCCCTGCAAGGCCCTCAAAAGCGCAGCCACTCACTACACAACCCGCCATGAATCAGCCATGCTCTTCCCCGCCACCCCTTTGACCTGCTGCAGTTCGACATTCTGCGGTTCGACATTCTGCGGTTCGACATTCTGCGGTTCGATATTCTGCGGTTCGATATTCTGCGGTTCTGCGGTTCGCTTTTCCTATCCGTTGCTGAGCGGCCACTTTGGGCTGAGTTCTGCAAGGAGGGCGGGAAGGGTTTGCAGGGCTTTCCGGGCGATTTCGCTCAAGCCTTCCCCGTGGTCGAAATCCACTCCGGGGACGGTGAGCAGCCAGGCGGGGGGACCTTTCTGATAGAGCAGGCTGGCATACGCCATGATGGTGGCGGCACCAAGCTGGTGTCCCAGGCTCGAGGCGCCCTGGCCGGAGCTGAGCGGAGCCAGCTGCAACGCTGGTTGGCCTTGTTCGTGAACGGCCACCCGGGTATCGACAAAAATGACTACCGCCACTTCGTCAGCGGCCACGGTGAGCGCAACATCCGGAGTCAGCTGGTGCAGGCTATGGAGCTCGACCTCCAGGCCGCGCCCGCGCATGGCTTCTTCCAGCATCTCGCCCAAAATTAAGCCTGCGCCGTCATCACGGCGCAGGCTGTTACCATAAGCGATGATCAGAACCACGCGAGTGTTCCTCTCATCAATGAACTATCCGCTATCCTCTCAGCTTCTCTTCGACCAGGGCGCCCCTGGCGTCAAACACCTGGATTTGCATGGGCATCTGGCCTACCGCATGAGTGGAACAGCTCAGGCAGGGATCGTAGAGCCGGATTCCATGCTCGACCCGGTTGCACAACCCTTCGGTGATCTGGTTGCCGCTCATGTAGGCTTTGGCAATCTGGGTGATGGTCTTGTTCATGGCAAGGTTGTTGTTGCCCGTGGCCACAAGCAGATTGACACCGGTCAGAATGCCGGTCTCGTCGACCTGGTATTCATGGAACAGGGTCCCGCGGGGCGCTTCCATAATGCCCACCCCATACAGTTCGTTCACCCCCCCATAGCTGCGCAGGTGAGTGTCCATGATGGTCGGATCATTGACGAGCTCTTCGATCCGCTCGAGCGAGAACAGGATCTCGATGAGCCGGGCGTAGTGGTGATGAAAGCTGCTGGTCACCGGCTTGCCTTCTTTACCCAGTCTGCGGAAATTGCGCAGCTCGCGATCCGCACGCGGCGTCCCGGCAAAGTCGCAGATATTGAGCCTGGCGAGCGGCCCCACCCGGTAGAGACCCGGCACCGAACCGTTGCCATTACCGTAGCCCAGTGGCTTGTAATACGGGAACTTCAAATAACTCCAGGGCTCCACCGCCTCATCGATGATTTCCCGCCAGCGCTCATTGGCCAGCCCTTTCTCGAGAAGGCGGCCATCGGCATCCATCACCCGCAGCAGGCCGTCGTAATGTTCCAAACCACCCTCGGGGGTGACCAGGCCGATGTAAAGGCTCGGGAAATCGCCATAGGTGGCCACTTCCCGTTCAAACTTGCTGTAGTTGTCGAGCAGCCAGTTAACGGCGATTTCCACTGTTTCGAAGGCCTCGGGCAAGCGCGCCTTGATTTCATCAACCTGGGACTGCACAAGTGGTTCCCGCACCCCGCCGGGGGTTGCCCAGGCCGGATGCACACTCTTACCCGTGACCATGCGAATGATGTCCTGCCCGAACTGGCGCAGCCGGATGGCTTTGCGTCCCAGGTCAGGATTGGCCAGAATCAGGCCCACGACATTGCGGGTCGCGGGATCGCTCTCCATCCCCAGCATCAAATCGGGTGCGCTGAGGTGGAAAAAGCTCAGGGCATGGCTCTGGGTGTACTGCGCATGATTGATCAGTCGCCGCAGTTTCTGGGCGGTGGCAGGAACCTTGGTTCCCTGGATGACATCACACGCCTTGGCCGATGCCAGCATGTGGCTGACCGGGCAGATGCCGCAGATGCGCATGGTAATGCCCGGCATTTCAGGAAAAGTACGCCCCACACAGAATTTCTCGAAACCGCGAAATTCCACCACATGGAACTTGACGTCGTCGACTTGGCCGGCATCGTCCAGGTGGACTGTGATCTTGGCGTGTCCCTCGATCCGAGTTACTGGTTCTATATGAATGGTCTGTGCCATACTTGTCCTTCTTTACATACAGATTACAGGTTGGTATCCGATTGGATGGGGCATCCATCCGATCAACGAATCCCATACTCGGCCAACTAGCCGAAGCTGCGCATCTCAGGGGGCAAATCCAGCGGTTCACCCTTGAGCAGCGTTGTGAGTGCCGTCCAGATCCTTTCCGGGTCCGGGGGACATCCCGGCAGATAGAGATCAACCGGGATAACCTGATGCAGCGGCAGGACTTTGTCCAATAGCACCGGCATGACATCCACATCACCCGGAGGCGCCGCCCCGGGGCCCGCCGCATAGACTTCTGAAATCATATTCTTGACATCCAGCCGGTTGCGCATGCTCGGAACATTGCCGGTAACCGCACAATCACCAAAACTGATCACTAACTTGCTTTTCTCCCGAAGTTCCCTGGCTTCCCGAAGGTTGTCGCTGTTACAGATCGCGCCTTCGACCAGCGTAACGTCAACATTGTCCGGAAATTTCTTGATGTCGGCTACCGGGCTGTACACGATATCCACCAGACCCACTGCGTCAATCAATCGTTCATCGATGTCGAGAAAGCTCATATGGCAGCCGGCACATCCGCCGAACCAGACAGTGGCCAACCGAACTTTGCTGTTTTGTGTGGTCATGTCGTGACTCTCCTCTTATCTGGCCCAGTGCCAAACTTTTTTATCTCGACCGTCCAGAATCCAGATCAGGAACCCCTGCTCCTTCTTCATTTCCGAGACGGTAGCGCCCTTCTTGAAGATGGCACCCGTGGGACAGACCTGGACACACTTGCCGCAGGTGGTACAGCTTCGCGCCTGGCCCCATGGCTGATTCATGCCGGTGATCACGTTACAGTGAATGCCCCGGCCCATCATATCCAGGCAGTGCGCCCCTTCCACTTCATCGCAGACCCGCACACAGCGCGCGCACAGGATGCAGCGATTGGGATCCCGCACATTCCGTTCATGGCTGGCATCCATGGGGAGGTCCGGGCACAGATAGTCGTAGCGCACATGATCCACCCCGAGCTTGGCCGCCAAGGCCTGTAACTCGCAATTGCCGTTCATCACACAGGCGGCACAGATGTGGTTGCGCTCGGCCAGGAGCAGCTCGATGATCATCTTCCGATACTTCTGCAATCGTTCCGTTTGGGTCTTGACCACCATCCCTTCGGCAACCTGGGTGACGCAGGACGCCATCAGCCTGGGATTACCCTCCACCTCAACCAGGCACAGGCGACAACCACCCCGATCGCTCAAGCCCTCCAGGTGACAAAGGGTAGGGATATCGATCCCTGCATCCTTGGCGGCGGCCAGCACACTCTTCGTCGGTAGAGCGCTGACCAGTTTATCGTCAATGGTAAGGGTGACAACCTCTGACATTATGATCCCTCCGTTGGAGACATAAACCCAGTATTTGGACGAGACATAATCTCATCCAGCCCTAGCGGGGCGCCTTCGAAAAGGTGCAAACCCCAGCCGGACAATGATGATCCCTGATGTGCGCCTCATACTCATCACGGAAGTAGCGAAGCGTACTGTAGATGGGGTTCGGTGAGGTCTGCCCGAGACCGCACAGGCTGGTTTCCTTCACCATGAGACAGAGTTCCTCGAGCTTCGGGATGGTGTCCATATCGGCCGTCCCGTCGGTGATCTTCTCCAGCATGCGATACATCTGGATGGTGCCGCCGCGGCAGGGACCACACTTGCCACAGCTTTCATCCATGCAGAACTCCATGAAAAATTTGGCCACATCGGGGATACAGCTGGTCTCATCCATGACAATCAGGCCACCGGAGCCCATGATCGAACCGAGTCTGGCCAGACTTTCATAGTCAATGGGAACATCCAGGAACTCCGCAGGGATACAGCCACCACTCGGACCGCCGGTCTGCGCGGCCTTGAAGGCTTTGCCCCCGGGAATGCCGCCGCCAATGTCGTAGACGATTTCGCGGAGAGTAATACCGATGGGCACTTCGATCAGGCCGGTGTTGTTGACCTTGCCGGCCAGGGCAAAGATCTTGGAGCCCTTGGTCTTCTCGGTACCAAAGCTGGCATACCATTCCGCCCCCTTGGTAATGATCGCCGCGATGTTGCCGAAGGTTTCAACATTGTTGAGCAGGGTCGGGCTCTGCCACAACCCTTTGTGCGCGGGGTAAGGCGGCCGCGGCATGGGTTGCCCGCGCCGTCCCATGACAGACTGCATCAGCGCCGTTTCCTCACCGCAAACAAAGGCGCCGGCACCCATCCGAATATCGATACGGAAATTGAAAGGACTCTCGAGAATGCGATGGCCCAGCAACCCTCTTCGTTCGGCCTGCCGGATGGCTTTTTCAAGACGCTTTCCAGCAAGGGGATATTCTCCACGGACATAGATATAGCCTTGCTCGGCCCCAACCGCATAGCCGGCAATGGCCATTCCCTCGAGGACCCGATGCGGATCGGATTCCATCAGGGTGCGATCCATATAGGCACCCGGATCGCCCTCATCCCCGTTGGCTACCACATATTTTCGTTCACCCACCGCCTTGCGCACCATGTCCCACTTGAGACCGGTCGGAAAGCCGGCACCGCCGCGTCCCCGGAGGCCGCTCTTGGTGATTTCCTGACACACCTCTTCCGGACTCATCTCACGCAGCGCATGGGCTAACGCCGCGTAGCCCCCACGCGCCACGTAAGGCTCGAGCCGCTCGGGATCAATCACGCCGCTGTCGGCGAGCACAATTTGCATCTGTTTGGTGAAGAAGGGAAGATCGTTGGGCAGGACCTTCTCGGTCAAGGCAGGGGCCTCAGCGGCCTTGAAGTGCCTGGCAACGATATCGGGGGCATCCTCTGCGGAAACCCGCTCATAAATCACGTCTTCCTGCCCTTCCGCCTTGATGGTCACCAAAGGGCCACGACTGCAGGGACCGAGGCATCCTGTGGCGACTGCCTCCACCTCGGTATCCAACTGGGCCGCTTTGAGTGCCTCGACCAGAGCTTGCTGCACCGCGGTCGCACCGGAAGAGATACAGGGGGTACTCATGCAGACGAGAATTCGGCAGCGGAATCTTCGCTGCTGGTCCAGTTCAGCCTGGGCCATAGCTTGAAGTTCTTCTACGTTCATAACGCTGTTTTCTCCTCAAATTCTATGTTTCCAGCGGATTATGGCTGTTACCACAGCGCCTGCGGCCATTCTGCTCATCCACCAGGGGGCACCCACCGACCTTCCAGGTCCTTTGAGCACAGACCTCCCCTGGGAAGAGCCCATGAACGGCCCGCCCCAGCTAGCCACCATTGCCACCAGCAATCACCTCACGCACTTTGGCCAGAGTCCCCTCCGGCGTCTCCTTGCCGTGCACCACCTGATCCAGCACCACTACCGGTGCCAGGCCGCAACAACCCAGACAACGCGTGGCAATCAGGGTCAGCTTTCCGTCCGCGGTAGTCTGCCCAGCCTTGATGCGGTAAGCTTCCTCGACCCCTGCGACGATGTCGTTCGCCTTCCCGACATAACAGGCAGTCCCCATACAGACGATGCAATTGTGCTCGCCCTGAGGCTTCAGCGAGAAGAAATGGTAAAAGGTTGCTACCCCATAGACCCAGCTGAAAGGTAGCTTGAGCTGACGCGCGATATAGATCATGCTCTCTTCGGTCAGATAGCCAAAGGCCTCCTGGGCTGCAGTAAGCACTTCGATCAGCGCATCCTGTTGATATTGCTGTCGCTTTAAAACACGATCGATCCCCTTATAACGAGGATCTCCCATGGGATGCGGTTTTTCGGCATCCTTCTTTTTCGGAGTAGTCTCAGCCATGCCTGTTTCCTCCATCTTGCCGCCACCGCGGTGTTCCATCAGAACCGCAGGGCCGAAAGGAAGCTTGTAGATATCCTCCTAAAATCACGGCTAATTTTGTGTCACCCTGCCAACAGGTCACTCTCACAATCGTTACACCTCTGGGCTATTTGGTCTTTTGTCGGGCACACCTCCTGGAGCTTGAAAGGGTCACTGCACGTCGCCACCGTGAGCCATTCACGGGGGCAACCCGGCACACCTGATCTTCAAATCTACAGTTGTCCCTTCATGCTGGTGCTCGAAAGGGACGAAGGGGCATCGCCGCCGTATGCCATTCACGAAGGCGATTTGGTACGTCATTTGTCAACGCTTGAATTGTTTACACCATGCGCTTTTAAAGCGTTGGACGGAACATAACTGGACTCATAGAGGGGTGTCAAGAGAATTTTTGCACAAGGTGTGTCGGTGCTCGTTCAGGGCCGTTACCTGGTTCCCGTACGAGCTCTCAGGGGCAGCTTGAAAGGACTGTGGTTGCGGGGGGAGAGAGCGGAAGGCCCCGCCTGCACCATGGCGGATGCAGTCGAAGCCTTCTCGCTGCCCATGAGCCCCTCGCTTCCTGCCCCCCCTGGTGCTCCAGGAAACCACGGAGAGCACTTGGCGAGGGGCTCATGGGTTCAGCCGGCCGTGCCGCAACCGGCTGCTGTGATTCTGATCAGCCACTCAATGGCTGCTTGCCCGGCGACCTGCCCCAGCCGCTACTTCAGCGTCGCATCGCCGGTCCAGCTCGGTCGCAGGTAAATGAACCAGTACATGCCGCCTACCATCAGGGCACCGCCGATGATGTTGCCGATGGTCGCCGGGATCAGATTGTTCACAAAGAAGTTCCCCCAGGTCAAAATGGCCCCGCCGTCCTTCAGATTCCCTGCAACCGTGGCAAAATAGGTTGGGTCCATATCCTTGATGATGAGCGCCGAGGGAATGAAATACATGTTCGCCACACAGTGCTCGAACCCGCACGCCACGAAGGCCGAGATCGGCGGGATGATCGAGAGGATCTTGTCGGTGGTGCTCCGGGCACTGAAGCAGAGCCACACCGCCATGCACACCAGGGCGTTGCAGAAGATGGCCAGGAAAACGCACTGCACAAACCCCAGACTGACCTTCGCAATCCCGATGTTCAACGCGGTCAAGCCCATTGCACCGCCACCAAACGTGTGCTGCTTCCCGAGGAACACAAAATAGGCGGTCAGCACTGAACCCACGAAATTTCCCAGATAGACGATGACCCAGTTGCGCAGCATGGCCCCGGTCGTGACTTTCTTGTCAGCCCATGCCATGGGAATCAGACAGTTACCGGTAAAGAGCTCGGAGCCGCCCACCACGACCATGATGAGGCCGGTGGCAAACACCAGGCCCCCGAGAAGCCGCTGTATGCCATACGGCAAGCCCGTGGTGAAGGCCACCTCCTTGCCAGCACTCACCACAATCTTGCCCAATCCCGCCCATACCGTGGTGGCGTAATTGGCCCCCATGGCAATGAAGGCCCCCGCCAGGATCGCGAGGGCGAACATCCGATAAGCTCCCAAACCGGCCTTGGCGACCCCCACGGCTTCCGCCTTCAGGGCCATATCCTTGGGTACCAGAGCGTCAACTGAAACGGTCCCGTTACTCATAAAAACACCTCCTCATGAAAAGCACGCCCGAACAACCTTGCCAGCCTTCGCGCCGGCTCCACAACTCCAACTTGAACAGCCGTCTTGACGGACTCGGCGAGACGGGCGCCTCACCTCTCAAACCGCCCGTCCCACCGTCAGCCGCTATTACTCAGTGCGCTAACCGATCTTCTCCACCTTCACCGCACACACCTTGTATTCCGGAATCTTGGCCACCGGATCCAGGGCGGCAATGGTCAGCAGATTGGCAGCAGCCTCGTTAAAATGGAACGGAATGAAAATCGTTCCTGCATCGGGAACATTGCCGACCGTAACCTTGGCCTCAATCGCCCCACGCCGCGATTTGACCCGGACCTTCTCGCCATCCTTGATGCTCAGCTTGTTCGCATCTTCCGGACTGATCTCGATCAGGCATTCGGCATAGCGCTCGTTGAGTCCCACCGACCGGCGGGTCATGGTCCCGGTATGATACTGGTACAGGACGCGGCCCGTGATGAGCAGGAACGGATACTCCGCATCCGTCGGTTCCGCCGGCGGGATCCACTCGATGGCGTGGAACAGCCCCTTGCCGCGCACGAATTTGTCCTTGTGCAGGAACTTCGTTCCCGGATGTTCCTTGGTAGGACAGGGCCAGTGCAGGCCGCCCTTTGCGAGCCGCTGGTAATCGATGCCGGCATAAGAAGGCGTGACAGCAGCGATCTCCTTGAAAACCTCCTCCGCACTGGCATAATTCATCGGGTAGCCCATGCGCGCGGCAATCCCGCAAATGACTTCCCAGTCGGTCCGAGCCTCACCGGGAGGCTCCACCGCTTTGCGCACCAACTGCACCCGGCGCTCGGTATTGCTGAAGGTCCCGTCCTTTTCCGCAAAGCAGGCTGCGGGCAGAACCACATCCGCCAGTTTCGCGGTCTCGGTCAGGAAGATGTCCTGCACCACCAGAAAATCGAGGGCCTTGAGCGCCTCTTCCACATGGTGGAGGTCGGGATCGCTCATCATCGGGTTTTCACCCATGACATAGAGGGCCTTGACCTTGCCGTCGATGGCGGCGTTCAGGACCTCCACAATGGTCAAGCCCGGCTTCTCGGGAAGGGAGGCAACGCCCCAGGCCTTGGCGAACTTGTCCCGGTTTTCCGGGGAAACCACGGGCTGATAGGCCGGAAAGACGTTCGGCAAACAGCCCATATCGCAGGCACCCTGTACGTTGTTCTGGCCTCGCAGCGGATTCACCCCACCCGACTCGATGCCCACATTGCCGCAGAGCATCGCCAGGTTGGCGACGCTCTTCACGCCGTCGGTCCCATTGATGTGCTGGGTGATCCCCATGGCATAGACGATGGCCGCAGCAGGGGCCTTGGCGTAAAGCCTGGCGGCAGCGATCAGGTCGTCCTTGGGAATGCCGGAGATCTGTTCAACTTTTTCCGGGGTGTACGTGGCGACCACCTTCTTGAGTTCCTCGAACCCTTCGGTGCGCTCGGCCACGTATTCCTTGGCATAGAGGCCCTCGTTAATGATGACGTTCATCATGCCGTTGAGCCATGCAACATCGCTACCAGGCTTCATCCGCAGCCACATTTCGGCATGGTCCACCATGTCGATCCGGCGCGAATCCACTACGATGATTTTGGTACGCCCTTTTCTCACGGCCCGCTTCATATACGAAGCAATCACCGGGTGCATCTCGGTGGTGTTGGTGCCGGTCAGCAGGATAACATCAGAATTCTCGAGCTCCTCGATGGAATTGGTCATGGCACCACTTCCAAAGGCGGCGGCCAGCCCGGCCACCGTTGAGGAGTGTCAGAGACGGGCGCAGTGATCGACATTGTTGGTGCCGATCACCGCGCGCGCGAATTTGTTCATCAGGTAGTTTTCTTCATTGGTGGCCCGGGCCGATGAGAACATGGCAATGGCATCGGGGCCCGATTTGGCTTTGATGGTTCCCAGGCGCTTGGCCACCAGGTCCAGCGCCTCATCCCAGGACGCTTCCCGGAACGTGCCGCCGTTGTCGGCAATCAGAGGGGTCGTGAGCCGGTCGGGATTCTCGATGAAGTCATAGCCGAACCGTCCTTTGGTGCAGAGGCTCCCGCGGTTTGGCCCGGGGATTTGCTCGCTCGAAGTCACCTTAATGACCTTGTTGTCCTTGACGTTCAGTTCGAGCTGGCAGCCTACTCCACAGTAGGAACAGGTCGTCACCGTCTTGGTGACCTCCCACGGACGTCCCTTGAACCGGGCCTGTTTGAAGGTCAGCGCTCCGGTCGGGCAGACATTCACACACTCGCCGCAGAATACGCAATTGGAGTCCTTGAGCGTCGCGTGGTTGAAGGTGCTGATGAAGGAATCGGAACCGCGTTTGGCCACGTCGATCACTCCGTTCACCTGCACTTCCAGGCATCCCCGCACGCACCGTCCGCAAAGGACACACTTGTTCTGGTCGCGGGTGATCATGGAGTTGGATTCGTCCTTGGGCCACGGCTTGAACTCCGACTTGATCTTGACCTGATCGATCCCATGCTCATAGACCAGGTCCTGCAGCTCGCAGTTGCCGGTCTGTTCGCACATCAGACAGTTGTGGTCGCCGTAGGCCAGCAGCAGCTCGAGCACCATCTTGCGGACCTGTACCACCTTTTCGCTGTGAGTATTGACGATCATCCCGTCGGTGGCCGGAGTGGTGCAGGAGGGCGGTAATCCTCGCATGTTCTCGATTTCGACGATACACAGACGACATCCGCCGTAAGGGGGCATCTTGGGATGGTAACATAGGGTGGGGACTTTGATGCCGTTAGCCCTGAAGACTTCGAGCACCGTCTGCCCTCGCTTCCCCTGGATTTTCTTCCCTCGAAAATCCTTTCCATTTACCGTTAAGGTGATGGTATCTTTATCCATTGATCCTCTCTCATATCTCTTACGAAAAGTTGCGGGTTACGAGTTGCGGGTGACAAGTTGTGAGTGGCGAGTTCCAGGCCGCGCTAAAGCCCTCCATGGATCCCGCTCTTCCCGTTCACTTTTCACTCTTCCCTCTTCACTCAAGATCAGTCGATGGCGTTGAACCGGCATGCTATGATGCAGGAACGGCACTTGATGCATTTCTCCAGATCGATCCGTGCCACCTCTTTCTTCTTCCAGCTCACCGCCTGCGTCGGACACGCCTTGAAACAGCTCCCGCACTTGGTGCACTTCTCCTCGTTCACCTGGAACTTGAGGAGATCCACACACACCCGCGCCGGACATTCATGCCGCAAAATGTGCGCCTCGTATTCATCACGGTAGTAGCGGATCGTGGATAACACCGGGTTGGGCGCCGTCTGCCCCAGGCCGCACAATGACCCCGCCTTGACGTCCTGAGCCAGTTGCTCCAGCCGGTCAAGATCCTCGATGGTCCCCTTCCCCTTGGAGAAATTGGTGAGGGTCTCCAGCATGTTCTTGGTCCCCAGCCGGCAGGGTACGCACTTGCCGCACGATTCCTTCTGGGTGAAACCCAGGAAAAATTTCGCCAGGTCCACCATGCAGGTGCTCTCGTCGGTGACGACCATACCCCCCGAACCCATGATCGAACCCACCTGGGTCACGTTCTCGTAGTCCATGGGGATGTCGAAATGCTGAGCCGGAATCGCCCCGCCCGAAGGACCTCCCGTCTGCGCCGCCTTGAACTTGCGCTTGTTCGGAATGCCCCCGCCGATCTCGTCGATGATCGTCCTGAGGGGCGTCCCCATGGGAATCTCCACCAGACCGCTGCGATTGATCTTGCCCGCCAGGCAGAAAACCTTCGTCCCCTTGCTCTTCTCGCTCCCCACGCTCGCGAACCAGTCCGCACCCTTGTCAATGATCGCCGCCAGGTTCGCCAGGGTCTCCACGTTGTTGATATTGGTCGGCTTGGCGAAGACCCCCTTGATCGCCGGGAAGGGCGGCCGCGGCATGGGCATCCCGCGGCGGCCTTCGATGGAAGCCATGAGCGCCGTTTCCTCACCGCATACAAACGCTCCCGCGCCCAGCTTCACCTTGATTTCGAAGTCAAACCCCGACCCCAATACGTTCTTCCCCAGATAACCCCGCTCCGTCGCCTGCTTGATGGCGATCAGCACCCGCTCGTAAGCCAGCGGGTATTCGGCCCGCACATAGACATAGGCCTTGGTCGCCCCAATGGCGTAGCCAGCGATTAGCATCCCCTCGAGGACACTGTGAGGGTCCCCTTCGAGGACCGCGCGGTCCATGAACGCCCCCGGGTCCCCTTCGTCCGCGTTACAGATGAGGTACTTCTGATCCCCGGGAGCCTTGTGGGCAAATTCCCACTTCATCCCCGTGGAAAACCCGGCGCCCCCGCGTCCCCGGATACCCGACTTCTTAATCTCGTCGATGACCTCCATCTGGGTCATCTTGAAGCACTTCTGGATCGCGTTGTAGCCGCCCACGGCAATGTAGTTGTCGATATCCTCAGGGTTGATAAAACCGCAGTTGCGCAGCACGATCCGCCGCTGCGGCTCGAAAAAGTCCATGTCGTGGTAGGTCAGCACCCGCTTCTTGCCCTTGGGATCCAGGAACAACAACCGCTCGACCGGAACCCCCTTCACCAGGTCCGATTCCACCACCTCCGCCACATCCTCCGGCGTCACGTTGCAGTAAAACGTCCCCCCCGGCTCGATGATGATCGTCGGCCCCATCTGGCATAACCCATGGCAACCCGTGAACTTCACTTCCGTCTTGTCAGCTAGACCGGCCTTCTTCAGCTCATCGATGAGCGCAAAATAGATCACATCCGCCTTCTGCGACTCGCACCCGGTCCCTCGGCAAACAAGGAGCTGACGTTCCTTTCCCGGTTGAATCCTAATCGCCTCTATTTGCATTCAGAATCTCCGTAACTCTCTCGGCCTTCATTCTGCCGTACGTGTTCTTGTTTACCACCATGGCCGGCGCCAACGCACAGGCACCGATGCACGCCACCGTCTCCAACGTGTACGCCCGGTCTGCCGTCGTCTCACCCGGGGATACCCCCAGCTGACTCCGCACCTCCTCGAGCACCCGACCCCCACCCATCACGTGGCAGGCTGTCCCCTGGCACACCATCACAATGTTCCTACCCACGGGACTGAACTTGAACTGCGCGTAAAACGTCGCTACCCCGTAAACCTCCACAGGATCCATCCGGCAGAACTTGCCCGCTGCCGTCATCGCTTCCGGCGGCAGGTAGCCAAACGCCCCCTGGATGTCCTGCAGAACCGGGATCAGCGCATCGCGCTTCCGATAATGCTGGGAAAAAATCTCCTGCAATTTCTCTTGCATCGCCTACTTCCTCCCAATGACGTTTTGATATGGTGAACGAAAGAGGCCCGAAGACCTCACTGAAGCCCCAGGACTTTCATCAAAGGCACACCGGCGCAGTGCACCCCCGCATGGATATGAAACTATGGATGTCTCTGACTTCCGGTAAAATGACGACAAAAACGGGATACAAATCGGCTGGCTGACTGCTCTTGGCCAATGCACTATTGGCCGGAAGGCCCGACTTCACAGATGCATGCTCACCCTGCACATCCTGACCCTACACCAATCCGAAAATCAACCGTGAACTCGAACTGCCGCCAAAGAACGTCCGCCACCTCAGGATGGAGTTGAGATCATGCCCGCATGGCTTGATCTCAAGGAGGGGTCAAAGACCCTGACTGCCTCCTTTGAATTCAACCTCGCGACACTTCATTCATTCAGGGGATGCATATTGCGATCGCGCACAGTACAAATACCGCTTCCCCCAAAACTTTCCTACATTCCACCCCATGCAGGCCTGACGACCACATCTCTACAAGCGCCCACACAACACATATTCGCGCACCTCGCGGTTTACCTTATACTCTGTGAAATTAATGTCAAGCCATTTTTCGGTATTTATGCAGTTCATCAGTATTATATCACAGGTGACATAATACTCTCACTTCTTTACATTGTATTATGTCACCTGTGATATAGCTGTTTTATCGTTGATTTGCCTTCGTATACCAGATCATCATTGAACTGTATTAGGGGTATTGGTATATGCCGTGCCTGACATATACCGGATTTGAGGGTGGCGCTCGGTCGCGTCTTTCCAACGGCAGGAGCCAATCCCTGCCCGCTGGAACGCTCAAGCAGGCAATCAAGTGCGTTTTTTCTCGGAATCAGAAAGAGTCTCTCAGTAGGGGCGATTTGATTGCGGAATTAGACTCGCTCAGCCCATTCTGGGCCATCCCGTCCCGCCTGGGGACGAAATCATATGGGACTCCTGCATCCGGAATGGTTTGCCTGGTAGGATCCCTGGGATCATTTTGTGCAGAAAAAGCCGAACTGGGAAGCCAACTGGGGGATTAGTGGGGTTGTTAAATCCCGGTGAAAAAAGGCGGGTAGAACAGTGAGGAGAGCGGAAGGCCCCGCCTGCACCATGGCGGATGCAGTCGAAGCCTTCTCGCTGCCCATGAGCCCCTCGCTTCCTGCCCCCCCTGGTGCTCCAGGAAACCACGGAGAGCACTTGGCGAGGGGCTCATGGGTTCAGCCGGCCGTGCCGCAACCGGCTGCTGTGATTCTGATCAGCCACTCAATGGCTGCTTGCCCGGCGACCTGCCCCAGCCGCTACTTCAGCGTCGCATCGCCGGTCCAGCTCGGTCGCAGGTAAATGAACCAGTACATGCCGCCTACCATCAGGGCACCGCCGATGATGTTGCCGATGGTCGCCGGGATCAGATTGTTCACAAAGAAGTTCCCCCAGGTCAAAATGGCCCCGCCGTCCTTCAGATTCCCCGCAACGGAGGCAAAATAGGTTGGGTCCATATCCTTGATGATGAGCGCCGAGGGAATGAAGTACATGTTGGCCACGCAGTGCTCGAACCCGCACGCCACGAAGGCCGAGATCGGCGGGATGATCGAGAGGATCTTGTCGGTGGTGCTCCGGGCACTGAAGCAGAGCCACACCGCCATACACACCAGGGCGTTGCAGAAGATGGCCAGGAAAACGCACTGCACAAACCCCAGACTGACCTTCGCAATCCCGATGTTCAACGCGGTCACCCCCACTGCGCCACCGCCGAAGAGATGCTGCTTGCCCAGGAACACAAAATAGGCGGTCACCACCGAGCCCACGAAGTTCCCGAGATAAACAATGACCCAGTTGCGCAGCATCGCCCCGGTCGTGACTTTCTTGTCGGCCCAGGCCATGGGAATCAGACAGTTACCGGTGAAGAGCTCAGAGCCGCCCACCACGACCATGATGAGGCCGGTGGCAAACACCAGGCCCCCGAGAAGCCGCTGTATGCCATACGGCAAGCCCGTGGTGAAGGCAACCTCCTTGCCGGCGCTCACCACAATCTTGCCCAATCCCGCCCACACCGTGGTGGCGTAGTTGGCCCCCATGGCAATGAAGGCCCCCGCCAGGATCGCGAGGGCGAACATCCGATAAGCTCCCAAACCGGCCTTGGCCACCCCTACGGCTTCCGCCTTCAGGGCCATATCCTTGGGTACCAGAGCGTCAACTGAAACGGTCCCGTTACTCATAAAAACACCTCCTCATGAAAAGCACGCCCGAACAACCTTGCCGACCCTCTTGTCGGCTTCACAACTCCCACTTGAACAGCTGCCGCAATTGAGGGGGCCGGACACCTCGGGACCCGAGACATCCAGCCCACCTTGTGAAACAACACCTCTCAAAGGCTACCTGATCTTCTCGATCTTCACCGCGCAAGCCTTGTATTCGGCGGTCTGGGTGACCGGATCGAACGCGGGATTGGTCAGCCAGTTGGCACAGGCCTCACGGAAATGGAAGGCCATCCAGACCAGACCCTTCGGCACCTGCTCCGTCACCTTCGCCTTCACCGTGATCGAACCTCGGCGGGAGCTGACCTTGATCATCTCGCCATTCTTGATGTTCAAAGCTTCCGCATCTTCCGGCGAAATATCGGCGGTTTCCTCGCCCAGAACCTCATTCAACCCCACCGACCGGCCGGTTTGCGTGCGCGTGTGGTAATGCGTGAGACGCCGCCCCGTGCTCAGCACGAAGGGGTAGTCCTTATCGGGCACTTCTGCGGGCGGCGTCCAGTCCACGGGAATCAGGTTCCCCAAACCGCACGTGAAATGGCCATCCTTGTGCAGGGTCGGCGTACCCCAATGGTCCAGGGTGGGCACCGGCCATTGCAGTCCGTCCCCTTCGATGCGACTGTACTTGATGCCGGTAAGCGCCGGAGCGAGTACCGAGATTTCATTGTCCCACAACTCCTGCGCGCTGTTCGAGGCCCATTCCTGCCCCATACGCCTGGCGATCTCCTTGAAAACCCACCAATTGGGTTTCGCGATTCCCGGAGGCTCACTCGCCGTTCGCACCCTGCTCACACGCCGTTCGCTGTTCGAGAAGGTCCCGTCATTTTCACTCCACGCCGCAGCGGGGAAGATCACATCCGCAAAGCGCGTCGTCTCCGTGTGGAAAAGATCATTGCACACCAGAAACTCTGCCGACTCGAGGCAGTGCTCGATGTGGCGGATATCCGGTTCGGTATTGGCAAGATTTTCACCGAAGCAATAGAACGCCTTGATCTTGCCATTGGCGAGCCCGTCAATCATCTGGGGCATCATCAAGCCGGGCTTGTCAGGCAGTTTATCCACCCCCCAAGCGGCCTTGAATTTGGCCTGAGCCTTGGGATCGGCCACTGCTTGATAGCCGGGGAAGACATTAGGCAGAGCCCCCATGTCGCAGGCACCCTGGACGTTGTTCTGGCCGCGCTGAGGATTCACCCCGCCACAGTCGACCCCGACATTGCCCAGCAGCATCTGCAGGTTGGCGCATGACAGGACGTTGTTCATGCCGCAGGTATGTTCCGTGATGCCAAGGGTGTAAATGAGCATCGCGGGTCTTACCGCGGCAAGACGGCGAGCCACATGGCGGATGGTATCCGCGCTCACGCCGGCGATCTCAGCCGCCCTCTCCGGCGGATACTCCAGCACCTTCTCCTTGAGTTCCTCGAAACCGACGCAGCACGTATTCACGTAGTTTGCATCGTAGAGGTTCTCCGTGATGAGAACATTCATGATGCCGTTGAGGAAAGCAATATCGCTTCCGACCTTGATCGGCACGTGCAGGGAAGCGTGTTCGGCAAGGCCCGTGTACCGTGGATCCACAACAATGAGCTCGGCTCCCTCCGCCACGGCATTCTTCACAAAGGTAGCCGCCACGGGGTGGGCCTCGGTCATGTTGGTGCCGATACAGAAAAACATCTTCGCTCTGGAGTAGTCTTTGAAGGAATTGGTCATTGCCCCGGAACCGAAACTTTTCGCCAGACCGGCGACGGTGGGGGCGTGTCAGGTACGTGCGCAGTTATCGATGTTGTTGGTCCCGATAACCGCGCGGAAGAGTTTTTGCATCTGGTATGAGTCTTCATTGATGCTGCGGGACGAGCTCACCCCGGCGATGGCATCGGGGCCGTCCTTGGCAATGATTTCCTTGAATTTGGCAGCTACAAGGTCCAGCGCTTCATCCCAGGATGCTTCCCGGAAGCTTCCGTTCTCCTTGATGAGCGGCGTCTTGAGCCGGTCCTCCGAGTAGATCCAGTCGTAGCCGAAGCGGCCCTTGACACACAAGCGGCCCTCGTTGGGAGCGCCATCCTCAACCCCGGTGACACTGATAATCTTCCCGTCCTTGACATGAAGCCACAGCTGGCAGCCCACACCGCAGTAGGCGCAAGTCGTACGGACCTTCTGCACTTCCCAGGAACGCCCCAGAGTCTTGGCCTTTTTCGGCGTCAAGGCTCCCACCGGGCAGGCCTGGACACACTGACCACAGTAAACGCAGTTGGAATCCTTCAACGAGGTATTGTTGAAGGTTGTGATGAAGGACTCCGAACCCCGCATCGCCACATCGATGACACCATTGCCCTGAACATGGAGACAGGCTCGCACGCAGCGTCCGCACAGCACGCACTTGCTCTGATCCCGAATGATGAAGGGATTGGTGTCGTCCTTGGGCTTTGGCACAAACGTGGTCTGAAAGCGAGTCTTTTCGATCCCATGCTCGTAGACCAGGTTCTGCAGCTCGCAGTTGCCCGACTGCTCGCAGAACAGGCAGTTGTGGTCGCCGTAGGCGAGTAGCAGCTCGAGGACGGTCTTCCGTACCTGAACCACTGCCTCGCTGTGGGTATTGATCACCATGCCGTCCGTGGCCGGAGTGGTACACGAAGGCGGCAGTCCGCGCATGTTCTCGATCTGTACAATGCACAAACGGCATCCGCCGTAATACGGCATTTGGGGGTGGTAACATAGGGTGGGGACATGGATGCCGTTAGCCCTGAAGACTTCGAGCACCGTCTGCCCTCGCTTCCCCTGGATTTTCTTCCCTCGAAAATCCTTTCCGTTTACCGTTAAGGTGATGGTGTCTTTATCCATTGATCCTCTCTCATCTTATAAGTTGCGAGTGACGAGTTATGCGTCCCAAGTGCGCGGTGGAGGATAGTGCCCCGCATAGACCCCGCTCTTCCTGTTCACTCTTCACCACTCACTGTTCACCCTCTATCAGTCAATCGCGTTGAACCGGCATGCAATGATGCAGGAACGGCACTTGATGCATTTCTCCAGATCGATCCGGGCCACCTCTTTCTTCTTCCAGCTCACCGCCTGCGTCGGGCAAACCTTGAAGCAGCTCCCGCACTTGGTGCACTTCTCCTCGTTCACCTCGAACTTGATGAGATCCACACACACCCGCGCCGGACACTCATGGCGCAGAATATGCGCCTCGTACTCATCTCGGTAGTAGCGGATCGTGGACAATACCGGGTTCGGCGCCGTCTGTCCCAGACCGCATAGAGAGCCCGACTTCACATCCTGGGCCAGCACCTCGAGCTGGTCAATCTCCTCGATCGTGGCCTGCCCCTTGGTGATCCTCGTCAGGACCTCGAGCATGTTCTTGGTCCCCAGCCGGCAGGGCACGCACTTGCCGCACGATTCCTTCTGCGTAAAGGTCAAAAAGAACCGCGCCAGGTCCACCATGCAGGTGCTCTCGTCGGTGACGACCATACCCCCCGAGCCCATGATCGAGCCCACCTGGGTCACGTTTTCGTAGTCCATGGGAATGTCGAAATGCTGCGCCGGAATTGCCCCTCCCGAAGGACCTCCCGTCTGGGCCGCCTTGAACTTGCGCTTATTGGGAATGCCCCCGCCGATCTCGTCGATGATCGTCCTGAGGGGCGTCCCCATGGGAATCTCCACCAGACCGCTGCGATTGATCTTGCCCGCCAGGCAGAAAACCTTCGTCCCCTTGCTCTTCTCGCTCCCCACGCTCGCAAACCAATCAGCGCCCTTGTCGATGATCGCCGCCAGGTTCGCCAGGGTCTCCACGTTGTTGATATTGGTCGGCTTGGCGAAGACTCCCTTGATCGCCGGGAAGGGCGGCCGCGGCATGGGCATCCCGCGTCGGCCTTCGATGGAAGCCATGAGCGCCGTTTCCTCACCGCATACAAACGCTCCCGCGCCCAGCTTCACCTTGATTTCGAAGTCAAACCCCGACCCCAATACGTTCTTCCCCAGATAACCCCGCTCCGTCGCCTGCTTGATGGCGATCAGCACCCGCTCGTAAGCCAGCGGGTATTCGGCCCGCACATAGACATAGGCCTTGGTCGCCCCAATGGCGTAGCCAGCGATTAGCATCCCCTCGAGGACACTGTGAGGGTCCCCTTCGAGGACCGCGCGGTCCATGAACGCCCCCGGGTCCCCTTCGTCCGCGTTACAGATGAGGTACTTCTGATCCCCGGGAGCCTTGTGGGCAAATTCCCACTTCATCCCCGTGGAAAACCCGGCGCCCCCGCGTCCCCGGATACCCGACTTCTTAATCTCGTCGATGACCTCCATCTGGGTCATCTTGAAGCACTTCTGGATCGCGTTGTAGCCGCCCACGGCAATGTAGTTGTCGATATCCTCAGGGTTGATAAAACCGCAGTTGCGCAGCACGATCCGCCGCTGCGGCTCGAAAAAGTCCATGTCGTGGTAGGTCAGCACCCGCTTCTTGCCCTTGGGATCCAGGAACAACAACCGCTCGACCGGAACCCCCTTCACCAGGTCCGATTCCACCACCTCCGCCACATCCTCCGGCGTCACGTTGCAGTAAAACGTCCCCCCCGGCTCGATGATGATCGTCGGCCCCATCTGGCATAACCCATGGCAACCCGTGAACTTCACTTCCGTCTTGTCAGCTAGACCGGCCTTCTTCAGCTCATCGATGAGCGCAAAATAGATCTTATCCGCCTTCTGCGACTCGCACCCGGTCCCTCGGCAAACAAGGAGCTGACGTTCCTTTCCCGGTTGAATCCTAATCGCCTCTATTTGCATTCAGAATCTCCGTAACTCTCTCGGCCTTCATTCTGCCGTAGGTGTTCTTGTTTACCACCATGGCCGGCGCCAACGCACAGGCACCGATGCACGCCACCGTCTCCAAGGTGTACGCCCGGTCTGCCGTCGTCTCACCCGGGGACACCCCCAACTGACTCTGCACCTCCTCGAGCACCCGGCCCCCGCCCATCACGTGGCAGGCTGTCCCCTGGCACACCATCACAATGTTCCGGCCCACAGGACTGAACTTGAACTGCGCGTAAAACGTCGCTACCCCGTAAACCTCCACAGGATCCATCCGGCAGAACTTGCCCGCTGCCGTCATCGCTTCCGGCGGCAGGTAGCCAAACGCCCCCTGGATGTCCTGCAGAACCGGGATCAGCGCATCGCGCTTCCGATAATGCTGGGAAAAAATCTCCTGCAATTTCTCTTGCATCGCCTACTTCCTCCCAATGACGTTTTGATATGGTGAACGAAAGAGGCCCGAAGACCTCACTGAAGCCCCAGGACTTTCATCAATGGCACACCGGCGCAGTGCACCCCCCGCATGGACATGAAACTATGGATGACCCTGACTTCCGGGAAAAGAACGTCAACGACGGGATACAAATCGGCTGGCTGACTGCTCTTGACCAATGCACTATTGGCCGGAAGGCCCGACTTCACAGATGCATGCTCACCCTGCACATCCTGACCCTACACCAATCCGAAAATCAACCGTGAACTCGAACTGCCGCCAAAGAACGTCCGCCTCAACCCGACCTTCCTCATCGCTGCATTGCTTCAGAACGGGCACCTCTTCAGCATCTTGACCTGCAAATACAGTCCCTTTTAGAGTGGCTACATGCACTACCTCCGCAGAAACGGCACTTGCCCCTCCCAGAAACATCTTTCTCTGTCAAAAACCGCATAACACGCGGTTCACCTTATACTCTGTGAAATTAATGTCAAGCCATTTTTGGACAAAAGTCGACACATATTCTATATGTTAGCTCCAGCATATTATATCTATACGATTTTACTAATATGCATATAACCGGGATGATGCTTCCTTGATCTCGCCCCATGAGCCATTCCTGACGGCACCCTGACCAATGTGGTGCTGGCCTTGAGACCCTGTCTTCGCTGCCGTAGTACTTCTGGCCTGACAGGCTCAGTCCGCTGCCGTGAACTGCGGCACCGGCCCCGATCACCAATGCTGTTTGAAATAAGGAACTCCCTAAGGGCAAATTGCCCCCTTGAGGGGGGCCACGGGGGATTCTGACGTGTTTACAACCCCTTACACCCCACAAGTACAGCGCGGCACAAGTCTCAAACCGATTAGGGCAGGTGTCTTGCTGTTCCCCTTGCCGTTGCGTTTCATGTTCATTCAACGCAACCTACAGAGAGTATTGGCCCTAACGCGAGGATGGTAGGTTGCGTTGAGAGGAGCGAAACGCAACATGGGTAAGGGTCCCGAACTTTCGCTGTGCTGAACTGGCCCCCTCAAGGGGGAATCACCTCGTCCGATTCAACAATATTGACCCCGATCGCCCAGAGCTCTGCTCCAGCCGACAGGAGTTGGCCCTCACCACGCCGCGGCTACCCCGGAGGCAGAGGAAGCTCTTGCATTTGTCAAGGTTTTGTGCAAGGGATTGGCTTGGTGCGGGTCGACAACACATCAATGATCAACGCAATCAGGCGCCAGTCCGGTCGCCATCATTGACCTTGAGAGAAGGGTGAGGAGTCTGCCATGGATCTCGACCAGGGTTCCTTCGAGAAGATCATCGAAAACCTCCATGACGGCCTCTATTTTGTCGATCGAACCCGCATGATAACCTACTGGAACAAGGCTGCCGCAAGGATCTCCGGCTTCACCGCCGCCGAAGTCCTGGGCAAACCCTGCTCCGACAACATCCTCAATCACGTGGATAGCGATGGCAATCAGCTTTGTTTCGGAGGGTGTCCGCTGGCAGAGACCATGACCGATGCCAAACCCCGCGAGGCCGAGGTTTACCTGCATCATAAGGACGGCCATAGAGTTCCGGTCTCGGTACGCGTGGGCGCGGTGACCGATGAGACAGGCGAGGTGATCGGCGCGGTGGAGGTGTTCACCGATATCAGCAACCGCTCATCCTATGAACTGAAACTCAAAGAACTCGAACAGATGGCTCGCCTGGATCGCCTGACCCAACTCGCCAATCGAAACCACATGGAAACCGAGCTGCAGATCAGGTTCGAGGAGAAGAAGCGCTATCACGTTTCGTTCGGGGTGCTCTTCATGGATATCGACAACTTCAAGAGGTTCAACGACACGTACGGTCATGCGGTGGGCGACGAAGTGCTCAGGTATGTCGCCCGGACTCTCGTCAAGAATTCGCGGCCATTCGACCTTTACGGGCGCTGGGGGGGTGAGGAGTTTCTCGGCATCGTCCGCAACATCACCGGGCGGGATCTGGAGCATCTGGGCAACCGGTTGCGGCTGCTCGTGGAGTCCTCCTCTCTGGCCCACGGCGAAGAGAAGCTGAACGTTACCATCTCCGTCGGGGCCACCCTCTTCAAAGAAGGGGACACGGTCGACACGCTCATCGAGCGAGCGGACCGGCTTCTCTATCAGAGCAAAAATGCAGGGCGCAATTGCCTGACAACGGGTTGAATGACCCTCACCAGGGACGCCGCTCGAAATTGAAAAGAGCATAAGGTCGCTCCGCTCTGGCTTCCTGGCAACCCTGGAGCAGTTGTCGCAATTCGGGCAGGCGACCGGCAGGCCCGTCGCTGAGGTCCAGGCAGAACCAGCGATAGCCGTACTCTCGCAAAACGGGAAGCCGGTCCAGCCAGTTGACCGGAGTGTCCGCGAAGATCAGGGCATTACCCGCCCGTCGTTCAAACAGGTAGGTTTCTTCCCGCGGAGTCCGAAAGGGCTTGCCCTCATCCAATTTGGGAACCAGGCGGGAGGTGAACAGGGGGGGCCATGAGTAGAGGCTGACCGCGGCAACGGCGGCAGGCTGCTTCTGCTGAGCCAGCAGTTGCAGTTCTTCGCGGGTGATTTCCAGGGAGAGGATGCTCCAGCCGCACCCGGCCAGAGCCAGCTCCGCCATGGCCGCAGCATTTCGCACGTTGAAGCGATAACCGGCCATCAGAGTGAGACCACCGGGGTCGGGAAAAAAATCGAAGTGCCCCCAGTTGTTGAGTTCCCACGCGTGAAAGCCCCGCTCGCAGAACCAGCGAACCCCGAGACGGTAGTACTGGTCTTCCTTTTCGGCAATGAGCGGCGGCAGCGACCAGGCAAAGCGCTGTTTCTCCGGTTCGGTAAACCGATGCTTCGCCAGGCGCTCGAGATTGCCATGCGTCGCGGTCAACACCACCCACCGGGCCGGTGACCGAAAGGCCTCGGCGAGCTGCCCCACCCGGCCGATTTTGACGATCAAGGTCTCCGCCCCGTCAGCCTTGGCGGGCTTCGCTCCCGGCCGCCCCCGAAGGGACCATTCCCCTCCCCGGAATTTTCTTCCAAACCGCGTGCCAGCCGGGATTTCATTGCGGATGCGCTGCCAGGCACCACCAGTCGAAGGCGCTCTGCTCCCAACCCGGATGAGGCGCTCTCCCACCTGCAGGTCACCCCTGATGGTCAGCACCACCCTCTCTCCGGACCGGCCGCAGGAGACCGGCTGGCCAAGTTCTGAGACCATCTCGGAAACCGTGAAAGCCTGCCGTTCTTTTCCCTGGGAGGCCTCCGGCCGCACCCGGTCACCCAGGCGCAGTTCATGGCGCAGCACGGCAACGACACGTCGGCCGTCAATCCGCTTGACCGTCCCCACCCATTGGCCGCTTGACCCGGACCGGTGGGCCGAGAGGATTTCGCGGTCGGGATGGTCGGCAAAGAAACCCATGGTGAGACGCCTCGAAGGCGACCGGGCAAGCAGTTCGCGGGCTTCGCTCAAGACCTCCCGTTCCTTGCCGGGGGGCGCATCGAGGACCAGGCGATAGGCCCTCACCACCTGAGCAAGATAGTCCGCCGATTTCATCCGCCCTTCAACCTTGAAAGCAGCAATCCGCAATCGCTTCAATTCCGGCAGGGCAGTGAGCAGGCACAGGTCGTTGCACGAAAGGAAGAAACCTTCTTTGCGGCCCTGTTTGAACTGCAGCCGGCAGGGTTGCACGCAACGCCCCTGCAACCCGCTGTGACCGCCCCGGAAACTGCTGGCCAGGCATAGCCCGGAATAGGAATAGCAGAGCGCCCCATGCACGAAGACTTCCAGTTCCACCGTGGTCTGCCGGGCAATCTCGGCGATTTCCCTTAGATTCAGCTCCCGCGCCAGGACCACCCGCCGAGCCCCCATCCGGCCCAGCTGCGCCACCCCGGCATGGTTGTGAATCGCCATCAGGGTGCTCGCATGGAGTCGCAGGTCAGGAAAGAACTGCCTCACCAGGAAGAACAATCCTGGATCCTGAACGATCAGGGCGTCAACTTTCAGGTCGTCAAGAGCCTGGAGCAGGTCGAGGGTGCGGGGAATATCACCGGCCGTGAGGATGCTGTTCAGCGCCACATAAACCGACACCTTGCGCCGGTGGGCGAAAGGGAGCAGGACCGCCAGTTCTTCCAGGGTGAAGTTGGTGGCCGAAGCCCGCGCACTCAGTTGCTTCAGACCAAGATAGACGGCATCCGCCCCATGTTCCACCGCCGCCCAGAAACTCTCGACCTGCCCCGCCGGAGCCAGCAGCTCAGGGCCGACCACCGCCTTTCGCGATTTCTCGTCCCCGGGTTTCAGATCATCTCTCCCACGTCGGAATAAAAAACCTTCCTAAAAATGGTATCCACATGTTTGAGGTGGTAGCGAAGATCGAAAATTCCAGCCAGTTCTGCCGCATTCAGCTGAGCGGCGACCTCGGGGTCCCGGCTCAGGCGTTCCTGGAGCTGTCCGCCTTCCTGCCAGACGGCCATGGCGTTCTTCTGCACCAGTCGGTAGGCCTCTTCCCGGCTGAGCCCCTTCCTGGTGAGGGCCAGCATGGCCTGCTGGGAGAAGAGCAGCCCGCCGGTGAGTTCCAGATTGCGCTGCATGTTTTCCGGGTAGACGACCAGCCGGTCGAGCACCCGGGTCAGCCGCGTCAGCATGTAGTCCAGGAGGATTGTCGAGTCGGGGGCAATGATCCGCTCGACCGAAGAATGGCTGATATCCCGCTCGTGCCAGAGGGCAACATTCTCCATGGCCGCCAGCGCATTGCCGCGGAGCACCCGCGCCAATCCGGCAAGGTTTTCCGAAGCAATGGGGTTGCGCTTGTGGGGCATGGCGGAAGACCCTTTCTGCCCCGCCGCGAAAAATTCTTCGGCCTCACGCACCTCGGTGCGCTGCAGGTGACGGATTTCAATGGCAATCTTTTCGATGGAGCAGCCGATCAATGCCAGGGTCGTGAAGTACTCCGCATGGCGGTCGCGCTGGATGATCTGATTGCTGACCGGGGCGGGTTCGAGACCCAGCCTGAGGCAGACCTTTTCTTCGATGACGGGATCGATGTTGGCATAGGTCCCAACCGCCCCCGAAATCATCCCCACCCGCACCGTTTCCCGGGCGTGCCGGAGGCGCTCCCGGTGGCGTTTCATCTCCGCATACCACAAGGCAAACTTCAGGCCAAGGGTGATCGGCTCCGCATGAATGCCGTGTGAACGCCCGATCATAACGGTATCCTGCCAGCGGAAGGCTGCCTTCTTGAGCACTTCGAGGAGCCCTTCGAGGTCCTCCAGCAGCAGGTCCGAGGCTTCAACCAGCAACAGCGCCAGGGACGTGTCGAGCACATCCGAAGAAGTCAGCCCCTCGTGGATGTGGCGGGAAGCAGGGCCGACGTATTCGGCAACATTGGTGAGAAAGGCAATGACATCATGCTGGGTTTCCTTTTCGATCTCGGCGATGCGGGCCACGTCGAAATCGGCCTTCTCCCGGATCGCACGCAGATCCTCCGGGGGAATGCGGCCTTCCTCGGCAAGCCCTTCGCAAACCGCCAGCTCGACCTGCAACCATTTACGATACTTGTTTTCCAGGGTCCAGATCCGCCCCATTTCGGGCCGGGTGTAACGTTCGATCACGGGTAAGGCCTCCTGCTGGTTGCCATCTTCCTGAAAGGAGAGGTTTTCCCCTTCGCGGGCTCGGTTAACACTTGCTCATGATGCATCTTCCTTTTCAACCACGGATTACGCGGCCGGCCCCTGGCTTTTCGCAGGATTCGGGAAGTCGGCGGCGAGGGAGGCTTCAGCTGATTACCCACACGGTCTTGTCCCCGGCCAGCTGAATGATCTTGTTGCTGACCCGGCCCATGAAGAACTCCTGGACTTTGGAGAGCCCCCGACGCCCTACCACGATGGTATCATAACCGCCCGCTTCCGCTTCCTCGAGGATCGCGTTGGCCGGATTGCTGCTTCCCCGCAAGACTTTCTCGCTGATGCGGGCCGGAGCCAGCCCCGCCCGCAACAGGCGTTTGGTGGCATCGGCAAAGACCGATTCCATCCCCTTTCCGACCTTCTCCAGTTCTTTTTCCAGGCTTTCCTGCCAGGCCTTCTCAGAAGTCTGCGGGGCGGGTTTGCCGACGAGCTGATGAAAGACGTCAAACCCTTTTACCACATGGCACAGGGTGACATCAAAAGGCGGGGCCCCACTCAGCATATCCGCCACATAATCCACCGCCAGCATGGCGCCCTCGGAGGCATCCAGCGCGATCAGGAACTTTCCGCGCTGCTCGCCCCCGCCGATGACCCAGATGGGGATGTGAACCAGTTTCTCCACCAGTTTGTTGGCGATGCTGCCAAGCACAAAGTCCTTGAGCTCGCTCACCCCGCGGCGGCCGACCACCACCGTGTGATACCCAGCCTGGGATTCGGTGATGACATCCCGGGCAATACCGACCTTGCGTTCATCGATCCGGACGATTACGGATTGCCTGGGAATCCCCGCCGATTCGAGCGCTTCGCAGGCCTGTTCCATAAACTCCTGGATGGCCTGTTCCTGCTGAAGCTCCCATTCCCTGATGTCGGCGATACGGTAGTTGAACGAGGGCTGCCGCTGGAGGTCCAGGAACGACTCCGGGATTTTGGTCATGATGTGGTAGAGCACAATTTTGACCCCCCGAGGCGGCACGGTGTTGGCCACATAGCGAACCGCCGCCATGGCCTGGTCCGACCCATCCACGGATACCAGCACACTCCTGCGCACGGAACTGCTCATCTCTCCTCCTTTCCAGCTCTCTCAGGACCTCATTTCCGATACCATCATAATACCAGGTTGGAACGCAATTGTATGCGAGAGAATCACCCGCCTCTTGAGTGTCAGCATTCCTTCCATTATGTTATCCCCGACCTTGGCGGAACTGTGCAAGCAGGGAGAGGCTCGCAGGCGACCCGTGACACACCGTCGCCGAGGCAGTCGACAGCGGGCCGGAACCTGCCGTGCCACAACCCAAAGGGCATCATCGCCGCACAGATAGCCCCATTGAACGGCGTCGAGCTCGTTGCATGGACGACTTTGAGACCATTTTTGCGGGAGCACTCATGAACACCGGCCACCACCTTCGAGACGGCCTCCTTTCGGGAATTCACAAGGGGTGGCGGGGGTTCGTGTGGATGATGAAGATCCTGGTTCCCATCTCACTTTTTACGGCCATCCTCGAGTGGAGCGGGTGGATCGGCCAGCTTGATTTTGTCGTGCAGCCGATCATGAAGCTCCTGTTCCTCCCTCCCATGGCGGCCCTCCCGCTGCTCATCGGGGCTCTCACCGGGGTCTATGGGGGCATCGCCGCCATGGCGGTTCTTCCCTTCACTCTCAACCAGATGACCCTCATGGCCATCTTCATCCTGATCTTTCACAACGTGGTCCAGGAATCCATCATCCAGGGCAAATCGGGCATCCATCCGCTGAAAGCCCTGCTTTTCCGCTTCATCCCGGCCGTCTTAACGGTCGTTTTGGCCGCTCAATTCCTCGATCCCGCTGATGGTGGGGGCATGACCAAGGCCGTCCTGGCCACCTCCGCCCCACCCTTCGGCGAGATGCTGCAGGCCTGGGGCGTGACCATGCTCGCTCTGGCCTTCAAAATTTTCCTGATCATCATGAGCCTGCTCATCGTCCTCGAGCTCCTCAGGGCTGCCGGCTTGATCGATCGTATCGTCCGCCTCTTCAAACCGCTCTTTGTCCTTTTCGGCCTGAATCCCACCGGGGGTATCATCTGGATCGCGGCACTGCTCTTCGGGTTGACCTATGGGGCGGCCGTTATTGTCGAAGAAGCGAAGAAGGGGCACCTGACGAGGGACGAACTGGAACGGCTGCATCTTTCCATCGGCATCAACCATTCCATCGTTGAAGACCCCACGCTGTTCCTGGCCCTGGGCCTGGGGGCCTTCTGGCTCTGGCTGCCACGCCTGGCCGCGGCCATTGTGGCCGTGCATCTTCTGCGGTTCTACCGGGTTGCCATGGGGCGTCGTTACCGTTCCCCGGCCGCGAGGGATTAGAGACTGTCCCATAGTAAATGTTATGGTTGACAGGATCCTAGGGTGGGCTGTGCCCACATGCTGCCCCATCGGTGGGCACAGCCCACGAAAACGGCACCCTTGTTTCTGGACGATCAGTTAGCTGATAAGGGAAGGCGGTGGTGGGCCGTCGACGCCGGTGACATCGGCAGTCTATCCCGATTCAACGCCAGCTCCCTGCACAGCCGCTCCCTCTCTTGACAACCCTGCAACTGGTGCGATACTGTCGCATCGTTTTGAGAGGGTCTGGGACATTGCGGCATGAGTCTCGGCCCAATGTGGGAATGTGGGAAGAGCTGCTGTTATCGCATTTGGAGTTGCCCGGAGTTGCGTTTCGTTCCACTCAACGCAACCTACGGTTACTGCGCTTGCAGCGACCTTCCGCCCAGACACCATCAAGCATGAGGCTTGCAGCATGTGGCAGGAGGGCAGGGGGTAGTTAGGGGAAGGTTGCGTTGAGCGGAGCGAAGCGCAACATCCAGCAGGATGCCAAGTCTTCTCCGCAATGCAGCAACACCACAGTCTGGCAGTGAACACAGGAGCAGGGCGCAGAGTGGCAACGAACAACGGCGGGCAATCCAACCTCGGGGTTCCCTTTCCGTCCTACCGGAAGGAGATTCGCTTCCTGGTCCTGTTTGTGGGACTGCTGGCAGCCCTCAATTTCGGCTATTTTCTGTTCGGCGGAACCGCCGTCGAGGAATTTGTGCTCACCACCCTCACCGCCAAGCCCGCTTACACCATCATCAAACTGCTCACCCCAGCGGAAGAGGCGGTGCTCAACGGCACCCAGCTCACCTCCCCGCACGTGAGTTTCCAGATCGTCCGAGGCTGTGAAGGGATGGAGGGCATGCTCCTCATGATTTCGGCCATGACTGCTTTCAGCATGGCCTGGCGGGACAAGCTCAAAGGCATCCTGCTTGGAGTGGCCGTCATCTATGCCTTCAACCTGGTGCGCATTGTGGGTCTTTTCTATATGATGCGATATGCGGTGACCGGTTTCTACTTTGCCCACCTGTTCGTGGGTCAGAGTATCACTATCGTCGTCGTGTCGGTCTTTTTCGTCCTGTGGACCTTCAGAAGTACCAGGCGTCATGAGAATTAATCCCCTGGGCAAAGCCATCCTGCTCTTCCTGGCCTCCTATGTGGTGCTCGTCGTGGCTTTTTCCCAGGTCGGTCCGCTTTATTTCAAGCTCTTTCAGGGAATTTTTCGGTGGGAAATCAACACCTTTTTCCCACCCTTGAAAGTCACCAGCTTCACTACGGAAACCTATGGCGGCCAGGCCATGATCACCCTTGAAGCCAGGCTTACGGAAAACCTGGTGCGGCCGGATCGAAAGGTCCTGCAAACCATCGGCCACCCCTACAAGGCCAGGACCATCGCCATCAACCAGTACCTGCATCCCATCATCATCCTGTCAGTGCTGTTTGCCTGGCCCGGCCTGGCCTGGCGTGACCGGTTCAAGGTCTTCCTGCTGGTGCTCCCCTTCCTCCTCATCGTGGAAATGGTGGACATCCCCATCCTGCTGGGCGTACGCATCATGGAAACCGTGCAGGCCAACCTGCTCCAGGACCCCAATGCCGGCAAGAGCCTCGGGTCCTATTGGGCCGCCTTCCTCCATACCGGCGGGCGGGCGGCACTCTCCATTCTTGCCATCGGCCTCGCCCTTGCCTCCTTTTACCTGCTCCGCGCCCGGCAACAACAGCGCCCCACGGCCGGCCAGTCCCCGAAAGCCGAGTCGCACCGCGCCAAAATCGGCCGCAACGATCCCTGCCCCTGCGGCAGCGGCAAGAAGTACAAGCTCTGCTGCGGCGCGAAATAGGCTGGTGAACCATGCCTTTCTCAGGGGGAGGATGAAGTGTGGCTTTGCTGCTTCGTGGCAGCTACCAGGGTGCCTTCCTGTCAAAGATAGTCCCGTTGGACTTCCTGGCTAAGGCGAGAGGGAAAAGACTCCGGTGAGGGGGATGGCCGGAAGCGGGATGTACCCAAGCAGGCCGGCACCTTCTCGTCGTGCCCGGGTGCTGGCCCCTGCTCCTGCGTGCTCCAGGCAGGGGGGCGATCCTCCAGCAAGACGCAATGCTGTGTTTTGAGCTCAGCGGATTCCCCCCTTGAGGGGGCAGGGGGGGTCACGCACCAAGACATCCCCCTGAATCCCCCTTCAAAGCGGGACTTCCCAGTGCGCTTTTCCTTACGTCACCAGCATTGCCGGCAAGACGACGGAACGTGCCCGCCACTCCTCCTCATTTGGTAAGCCGCAGGAGGGTAACGATCAGGGCCGCCTGGGCCGCGGAAATGCCAAGAACCCATTTGATGAGGTCTGCTTTGACCTCCGCGATCCGGCGCTCAAAGGTGAGCTCCAACTCCCGGATCCGGGCGTCGAAATGCTGTCTCGTGACCAGATTCTCGTCCACCAGGGTAGCAATAGCTTCCGCCTGGACTTCCGCCTGTGCTTCCGGCATGCCAACCGCTTTAAGTCTTTTGACATAATTGTAGGTATCAAAGACCACAGTACCCATCCTCGATCCTCCCAGGATTAAGATAGCCTATACCGAAAATTGAAGTCAAAGGCGATTTTCGAGGTGCCCGGAGCGGCGGGTTTGTTCTGGGCCTGGCTGTCAATGCTGTTCCTGAAATAGGCAATTCGCACAAAACAAACTCCCCCTGAAGGGGGAATAAGCTCGCTCAGTTTGGATAACATTGGGTTTGGCAGCGGGACTGGCGACACTGTCCGTTAAGCTCAGATAACGAATCGGGTAGGAGGAGGGATCACTCCCTCCGTCCTCCCACACCACCGTGCGTACGGTTCCGTACACGGCGGTTCATGAAGTACATTGAAGCTTGCGCAGTTGATCGAGCAATGACACAAGCCCACGTTGATCAAAGAAGCCCTTGGGGAAGCTCTGATTCATGTGAGACGCACCCGAATTCCACCAAGGACCTCGTTGGTTCGTAGCGGATCTCCAGGCTCGCTCCTCCCCCAAGCCCCGCTTCATCAGGTTCTTGGCCCGAGTGTAAGATCTCTTCCATTGTCGCCAGATGATGCACCTAAACTTGCGCCGTATCCATCCGTCCAGTTCCTCGAAAACACCTTTTACCTCGGCCAGCCGGAAATAATTCACCCACCCTCGCAGAACAGGCCCCAAGGTTTCCATAAGACTGCAAACGTTGCGACCCCGGCCCGCCCGAAACAGTTCCCGGAGCTTACTCTTCATGCGATCCACAACAGCGGGGGCCACTTTTAGCCTTGGCTGCCGATGAAAGGTCATGCTGTAGCCCAGAAACTTGCGCTCCCAAGGTCGCGCCACCGCACTCTTTTCCCCATTGACTTTAAGCTTTAGTCTGCCCGCCAAAAATCGGGTGATACCCGCCAGAACCCTTTGTCCGGAACGCTTTGACCTCACATAAATATTACAGTCGTCAGCATACCGGCAAAACGCATGCCCCCTTCTCTCCAACTCCTTGTCCAGATCATCCAGCAAGATGTTGGAAAGCAACGGAGAAACTGGCCCTCCCTGCGGAGTCCCTTCCGTTCGGGGCGATACGACACCTCCAACCATCAGTCCTGCCTGAAGATAGCTTCGGATAAGCTTTAATACCCGCTTGTCTCCAACCTTCCGGGCAACACGCGCCATCAGAATGTCATGATTGACACGATCAAAGAACTTCTCCAAATCCATGTCCACGACCCACCGTCTGCCGCTTGCCGCATACTCGCGTGCCTTCAGCACGGCCTGATGCGCGCTGCGTCCAGGACGGAAGCCATAGCTTGACTCGGAGAAATCCGGGTCGAAGATGGACTGCATTACCTGATTGAGCGCCTGCTGTATGAGCCTGTCCATCACCGTCGGAATGCCCAATTGCCGCATCCCCTTTCCCCCTGGCTTGGGTATTTCAACCTTTCGCACAGGCTGCGGCTTGTATCGGCCCTCCAGCAACTCTTCTCTGATGCGCGGCCAGTGTTCGCGAAGATGGCTCCTCAGGTCCTCAACCGTCGCTCTATCCACTCCCGGTGAACCCTTGTTTGCCTCTACCTGGCCCAGCGCCTTCAACATGTTCTCGCGTTCGACCACCGCTTCCATCAACTCTTGTGGCTTCTGGCCGGAGTTCTCTCTCCTTGCCGTGAGGCTTGACGCACAAGCAACGGGGCCTTGCCGATTCCGTCCGCTACCCCCCGAAGAAATGCCAGACATCTCAGTCCGGCTGTCCGCGTCTCCACAGCTCATCGAAATTCAAGGCTCCTGCCACACACTTCACGTTCGGGCCTTCGGTCCGGTCGAAGGACCTACTATGCCCTCTGCTGACTTCTGCCGACCCATCCCGCCGCCTCTCGGCGACGGTAGCACAATTTGGGCAGGCCGGCAGATCTCCCCGGGTAATGCGCATCCACCTTCACGCTTATGCCCGCCGCATTTACGCCCATGCCTTCCGTACAGGTATCGGACTTTGAAGATATTGGCCTTCTCATCCGGCATGACCGCCTCGTATGCGATTTCTATTCGTCGGGCCAGCGCTTTGCCTGCGGCTTCCTTCAGATCCCACCTCGCGATGGGCACCCTTGCCGTCCGGCTAACAGTTCCCCCTGTCGGGCCTGTAGAGGACTTACACCTCCAAGTGAACGCGCCCTGCCGGGCGCACCAATAAAAAAGGGCGCTCACCAGAGCGCCCTCTCAGATTCATTTCCTAGCTACGGTTACTGCGACGTTAGTTTGTCTTCCTTCTTCTGAGCAGCCAGACGGCTGAGGCAGCAAGGAGCAGTGAGAGGATGATCATACCCCATTCGTTCAAGCTGGGCACCCTCTGCACGGCGTGCGTGAGGGTGAAGGGACAGCCAGTCCCCCACGAGGTGTCAGCTTCAGCCCTCGCTCGGAACATATTGACTCTAATCCCTTCAAACTCGGACACTGTCACGCTGTGACGAAAAACCAGGGGAGAGGTTGATTGTTTGAGCTCAGTGGTACTGGTCCAGGATATGGTGACGGGGCCTGGACCGGTTCCGCTCGCATTGCCCAGAAGGAAGCCCCCCGGGGATTCAACGCTCGGAGTGGCGGACACCAACTCCATATTCTGCGGCAAGATCATCCTCGATGTATACCGTGTCGTTCCCGTCCCCGGTATTGGCAACCACAAATTCACAATACAGAGTGACCGGAAACGCCTGAGCGGAGGGCAAGTTAATTGCCGCGTTCAGGCCTGAGTAATCTGAGTTCAAGGTACATCTTTTGGAAACGCAGTCAATGTTGGGAAGTCCATAATCATAATCAAGAGCATTAAAGTTGGTATCAATATTCAGTTGTGGATCGTAAAATAACTCGATTCTGGTAATATTATCCGACCATGAGAATGCACCGACAAGTGTGAAGTCACTACCAGGCTCCAGATAAACATCAGTTACGGGACTCAGTCCTGGAGTAGTCACGGTTCCTTCAGCGTAGTTACCGAGGCTGTTGAAAAGACGGATGCGAAAGGTAGTGGGGATATCGCTATACACACGACTGAAGTGGATGTGCGTAAGGGTCGACATATTAATCGCCAGACCGTATACTGACGGGTCCGCGTTGCCGTTCCATATCACCTTGGCCCAGCCGGTAGCGTTCGAGCCATTCTCCGTGGCCCATTGGGTTGCATTGACAAACGTCTTGGTTACATCGGTAGAAGTATTTGCTGTTTGTGTGAGCTCCAAATGGCGGTATGTTCCAATGATGTGCGTTGCACCGCCGGTGATAGTCGCTGGAGGGGGAGGGGATGTCCCTACGGTGGTTCTGACAAGCGCGGGAGTGGTGGAATCCCCCTGCCCGATCGTAAAGTCATCAATAACAACTGTTATTCCGAAGGCTTGACTTGCCGGCAGGCAGATCAGCCCCACCAGCAGCAGGCACACCGCGCCAAAAAGCTTCGTGTTTTTCAAGAGAGAACTACCTTTCTTCATCATGACTCCATCCCTCCTCACAAGTCCCCTAAAAAAGGCCTCTTTAGACTTCCATTTATCGACAGACACACCGCTCGGCCACCAACATACGAAGGCAGCCCCCTCCTGCTTATGCGAGGCATAAAGCTTATTTTGCCGCCCCTGACAGCGCACCGGAGCCAAATATAGTATTTAGTATAAGACCATGTTGCCGGTAGACTACTGTTGCCCAGGCGGTTTTGTCAAGGAATTTTTTCCTTTCAAGACGGGCGATGATGGTGAGAGGCTTGGCGAGGATCCTCAGAATGTCTTCGAGGAAGACCGCCAGCAAATGCGGGATCCCGGGCTGGTGGAAGAGTTCCTGGCGAATCACCCACTGCTCCAGCAGGCTGTCCACATTCGCCTCTACCAATAACCAGGATCACCCGACTGCTTGGCAGGATTTCAATCCCTCAGCCCAGGACCATGCCGCTCTTAGGATGGTGCCATGCCGGCAAGCCTCCGCGGAAGACAGTGGTTATGCTGTTACTGGTTGGCTTGTCAGATCACCAGGAGGTCCCGCGAACGCATCGGACATGGTAGTCGTTGCTCTTGCTGCTCGCGAGGACGTTCCCATGGGCGAAGCCCACGTGCCACGCGCCGGATGGGCTGCTGGCAACGGTGCTGCTCGACCAGTAACTATCCAGGCGGCACTCGAAAGCCGGATCGATAGCGGGGTCATATTGAGAGTAGTTGATAATCGTTTCTAACTCCGCAATGCGTGGTAGCCGCCAGTCTGCTTTGTCCCCGAGAACCAAAGCCTGACAGTATTCTGTGGCTTCTTCCCAGTTTCTTGTTATTCCATCATCAGCCTGCTGCCATGTCAGGGCGGTCTTGTGGTCAACCACCTTTCCGTCAGTACTCACTGCGAAACGGACGATGGCAACCTCCTTGGCTGAAACCCTGCTGCCGCTTCCCGCTTTAGCAGCAAAGTAGTAGCTCCCGGATAAGCCATTGATGGGAATCCGTACTTTTGAGGTCGTCTTCCTGAGCTCCCCGGGAGCCAGTCCGGTGGCAAAATTAATGGTAGCCAGAAGACGGGCGTCAGCAGGGATCGTCTCGTTATCCGAGGACAGGTACAAACGCACTTTGTAAGCACCCGAAGCTGCCTTACCTTTGTTCTTCACCGTGTAGGTGATCGAGACCTTATGATTCAGCAGGGCCTTGGCAGGGCCAGAAACAAAGCTGACTACCAGCTTGGCCCCAGCACCTAGTTCCTCAGCCCAAAAATCCTCTTGTGTTTCTTGCCCAAGCGCGCTGGTTGCCATGAACCCAAAAAGCAAGCAAACGATTGAAATCAAATAACTCCTTTTTGTTTTCATGATACCCTCCCCGATGATGGTTAGGTGGTAAGAGATCAGGTACTACTGAGCACCAGGATAGCATTTTTTCGTCAGTCAGTCAGTCAGAAATTTTTTTCGGCTTCGACAAGCCGACAATCATCCAGCTTCCCAAACTCAGTTCCCTCTCCGACTCACCCCAATGACACGCAATGACCTTTTCAGATGATTCGGATTACATGGAATCCAAGCGAAGTTCACCACAATCGTGACCTGAACGGCCGAACGGGGCGCGCAGAACGGGGTCGGGCCATGCTATCCAACCGTTCTAAAGGGATAGACTTACCAAAGATGGGGATTGCGAAGGCTTGGAAAGTCATTTTCGCCCTCGGGAAGGTTGCTCTCCGGGAACTGTCTCTCCCGGAGTTGGCACCCGCCAACGGCTTCAGCAGTGAACTGCCGTTCTTGTCATGCTCACCCATCTCATCTCACGCAAACGCAAACGGGGTCGGGCCAGGCCACCAAACCGTTTTAAAAGGATAAATTTCCAAAAGATAGAGATTGTGACGGCTTAGAAGGTCATTTTCACCCTCGGAAATGGTGCTATAAGGCAACTGTCTCTCCTGGTGATGGCACTCTCGCCGGCTTCATAGGTGTCGTCGTCAAGAACATGCCCACCATCATTGTCAACGTAGAACGCTTCTTTCATGCAGCCGCGAAAGGCCTCGGCGTGACGCGCAAGGCGCTCTACGAGCTGGTGAACGGCCATTGCGGCGTATCGCCAGAAATGGCTGTTCGTCTCTCCAAGGCTTTCGGGGGGACGCCGGAGACCTGGCTGGGGCTGCAGATGCAGTACGACCTCTGGCAGGCCAACAGGCGCGCGTCATCATTACTTCACCACCCTGGCCAGCGAGAATGCCTATGCTGTTCTCGTGAGGCGCTTCACCAATGTAAAGCAATGAGGAACGGCATCGGCGGGGACCAGACGTTCAAAATAACCTGGACTCCCACCAAAGCCTGCGGGAATGACGACCGAGGATTCCGCTGGCTCAAGCTATGTCCTCTTCGAATGAAGCCAAATCAGGGCAGCAGTGGCGCTTTTAACTCGAAGATTCACACACCCTTCTTGTTTCTCCTTGCGAAACATATTAGTCTGACACCTGTGTATCACGCAGAAAGAATGCGCGAACCAACGATACCGTTCGATGAATTCAGAGACAGGCTGGTAGCCGATGGATGGCTATAGGGTTGTTCTCTCCGGCTCTGTGGAGCATGACGGGTTCAGAATTGGCATGAAAGACCGCGAGCTAACAGGGGATAAGCCATGAATACGAGCGAAGCCGAAAAGATTGAAGAGCACTTCACGCCAAGTATCCAAACGGCAAAAGTGATGATCAAGGATTACTTCGAGCAGCATCACGGCCAGGTCATTGACTATGTGGACCTCGTGAATGCCTTTGACCTGCCTCTGGCGCTCATCGTCAACGCTTGCGAAGCGTTGGAAAGGGAGGGGCAACTTGCCGGAGTCGATTAGGAAACCAGACCATGAGGTGCATCGGTTTCCCGGGGATGCCATAGAAGGCGATCAGATTCTCATCGAATGTCGGAAGCCGGGCAAATGGCAGACTGCGCGAGCATCTGAGCGTCATCATTACTTCACCACCGTAGCCAGCAAGAATGCTTATGCTGTTCTCGTGAGGCGCTTCACCAATGTGAAGCCATGAGGAACGGCATCGGCGGGGAACAGACGTCGAAAATAAGCTGGACCGGAGGGTAACTGGCGGGTCTAAAACTGTACTTCATACTTAGTCGGAACTTGTGGCCACTATGCTTACATGATCGAGAGACGCTTTTGGAAAAGAGGCATTGACGAGGCGTGGTCCGAGGCAACGACTGTTTGGCGGGCTGGGGTAAAGGCATCGGGAAAGACGACCCTCGCAACCGGGTCCTCAACCCTTTCTGGAGGCAAGAAGTTTCGGCGCCTCCCGACAGGACGCAAGCTGATCAGTGGGTGAAGGGCGTACGCCGCTCACTGGATTTCATACCCGGCCCGCTGCAGCTCCCCTAGGATTTCCTCCACATGCGCGGGACCGCGGGTTTCCAGTTCGACTTCGACCCGGCTCAGATAGACCGGCAGGCCGCGGCCGCTGCGGTGATGGTAAAGGTGGAGGACATTGGCTTTAAGGCGGGCGATGATGGCGAGGAAGGCGGCCAGAGTTCCCGGGATGTCATCGAGGCAGACCGAAAAGCGGAGGATGCGCCCCTTTCGGAACAGTTCCTGACGAATGACCCGCTCCAGGAGCGGGCTGTCCACATTGCCGCCGCTGATGACCAGGATCACCCGGCTGCCGGGCGGGATCGCGACCGCCCCGCCCAGGAGGGCGGCCAGGGGTACCGCCCCCGCCCCTTCGGCCAGGACCTTCTTCCGCTCCATGAGGAGCACCATGGCTTCCGTGACGGCCTCCTCATCGACCAGCACCACCTCCGACACCAATTCCCGAATGATGGCGAACGGCAGCTTGCCGATTTCCTTCACCGCAATGCCGTCCGCCAGGGAGCGCTCGGCTTCGACCGGGCAGGTGTCTCCACCCGCCAGGGCCTGAACGGCGGAAGGGCAGGCCGCTGCCTGCACCCCGACAACACGGGCGGCGGGACGCACCGCCTTGACGGCCGAGGCAATTCCGCTGATGAGGCCGCCGCCGCCGATGGGCACAAAGATGAAATCGGGTTCGGGGAACTCCTCGAGGAGTTCGAGCCCGATGGTGCCCTGCCCCGCAATGATCTCCGGGTCATCGTAGGGGTGAATGAGCACCTTGCCCTGTTGCGCCAAGAGTTTGGCCCGATCGAGACATTCGCTGATATTTTGGCCGGTGAGGACGATTTCGCCGCCATAGGCCGCCGTTGCCTCCTGCTTGGAAAGGGAGGCTGATTCGGGCATGACAATGGTGGCCTTGAGGCCCGCCCGGGTCGCGGCCAGGGCAACCCCCTGGGCATGATTGCCAGCCGAGGCCGCCACGACCCCCTGGGACCCGATCCGGTCCCGGATCTGGTGAATCTTGTAGGTGGCGCCACGCAGCTTGAAAGAACCGGTTTCCTGGAGATTTTCGAGCTTCAGAAAGACCTCAGCCCCGGTCAGGTGGCTGAAGGTGGGAGAATAGACCAGCGGGGTGCGGATCACCCGTCCGCGAAGAAAGACGGCGGCATCTTCGATGGCGGTCAGGGAAATCACGGCTGGGACTCGGCCGCACTCGGCTCGTCGAGGGGTTCCTTGGAGATGGTGAAAATGAAGTCGGAGCCGTCATGGCGGGCTTCATACCAGATCTCGCCGCCATGTCGGTGGATGACCTCTTTGGTCAGATACAAGCCCAGCCCCACGCCGTCCTGCAGCCCGGCCTCCCCCGCCTCGCCCCGGAAAAACCGGGTGAAGAGCCGGTCCTGGAGCTCGGGAGGCACCCGCGGCCCGCTGTTGTAAACGTTCAAGCGGTAATAGGTCCCGTGATCCTCGAATCCGAAGGCAATCCGACAGCCCTTCCCACCATACTTGATCGCATTGCTGAAAAGGTTGCGGAACACGGTCTGGAGCCAGATCTTGTTGGCCCTGACCGGGATGCGGCCGGCGGGAATCGCTCCCAGGCGGTTGTCGATCACGATTTTACGCTGCACGATATCGTTGGCCAGCTCGTTCAGAACCGGATCGATGATATCCTGCCGCAGATCCATGGTTTCCCGTTCGATTTTGAGAGACCCGTCGAGGGAATGGGCTTTCCCGAGAAAATCTTCCGTCACTCCCAACAGGCGGATGACTCGGGTCTGTAAATCACTGAGGGTATTCCGGACACTGTCGTCCATATTGCCGTACGAGCCCTTCAGCAGCAGCTTCACCGTCGCGGCCAAGGCTACCAGCGGCCCCCGGATATCGTGGGACATGATCATCAAGAGGTGCAGAATGTCGTGGTTCAGTGTGCGCAGCCGCTCTTCCGATTCCCTCAGCCTCGCTTCACCTTCATGCGATTCGGCAACTGTTTCCTGCTCCGCTCTGGGATCACTCATATCTTCACCGCCTCCACCCCATCTTTCAGCACCTTGCCCGAGGGACTCCCGCCTCCCCTCACGGATTCAGAAGGTCCGAGTTGCGAGTTCCGGGTTGCGAGTTGGCCCCAATCCTTTACAGGTACTTCGGGTGTCCTGAAGGGACATGACCTGCTTCAAAAAGGGGGCTCACTTGATTATCCTGTGGCACAGGCTTCCAGCCTGTGATGCACACGGGCGAGACGCCCATGCCACAGCTAACGGTCACTCTGTCCGCTTCTCTGCCAGCGGTACGTCTGCCGCTTTCACTGCCCCAGGTAGGCTTCCTCTTCGTCCGCTCGGCCCTGAGCCGGAGCATCACACCAGAGAAAATTTAGATCGTGCAGACCGTTATCGGCCAGAGAATTGCCGTATCTCAACGACAAGATGATCCGATTGGCCCTCTCTTCCACCTCCGGCAGGGCTTCAACCAGGACCTTCAAATGTTTGAGGACTTTCCTCAGCTGGTGCCGGTGCGGAACAGGAAGGGCCGGATTTTCCAGGAATTTCAGGATATCTTCCAGCACCAGCAGATTGTCCGCATTGAGGTACACGTAGGCCAGGCCGATCCATTGCCGGCACAAGTCGCGTGGCAGATGGTTCACGTTTCGGGCCAAGTCCTGGTTGAGTCCGATCCGCAGGGCCGGCCCCAGGCGCCTGAGCAGGTCCTCGACTTCCTCCCGGTCTTCTTCCCACCCCAGGCCAGCGCTGAGCAGCTGTCGCCATTTGGGCCGGATCTTGTGCTTGAGCCATTGTTCTCCCTGGGTGGGAAGCAGCGGGGAGGTCGCCAGTTCCGCCATTTCTGCCAGGAGGGTGGTGGATAGCGGCTCCCACTCGGAAGCCTTCGCCAGACCCGGCAGCCGCCGGCAAATCAGTTCCTGAAGGCGCTCCAGGATGGGCCCCTTCCATTCGAGCTGCGGAAAAGCCTCGCGCAACTGCGCTTCCCACTCATCCCGGAGGATCCCGATTTCGGCGTTGATGGCCGAAAAAATGAAACCGAATTTGATGAGGGTATTCCGTAATTCATGGGCAAGGATCTCGCAACTCTGGAGCCGCTGCTTGGCGAACTCCTGCTCGGAGCGGGAGAGGGTCTCCCGCAGGTGGAGGGAAAGCAGTTCCGTCCCCAGACTGTGCGAGAGTTCCTTGATGATCCGGGTGGCACGATCGCCCCGGCGAAGGGTGTGGGGCAGGAAATGGATCTTGATCACGGCCGCTACCACATAGTCCGAATCCTGCCAGATAGGCTGCCCCTGCCGGTCCAGGGGATACTCGGGGGCTCCGGCACCGTTCCCGAAAAGGTCCGCCTTCCTGACCAGCACCGGTTCCATGTGGTAGACATCCTCCAACTCGCCGCGTAATTGCTTGCGCACGCTGCGGGCATCCTGGGCCGGGTCGTCCGCCGTCCAGCTCTGCTGCCTTTCCACACACCATCCCATGGCCTCAAGCGGCCGGGGGGGCTGGTCCCGATATTCGCTCCAGCTTTTCCCCGGCTCATTGTAGTCCGAAACCGACGGCAGCCCCCAGCGGATTTGATCGGCTTCCCCCCCTCGAAGGCCTGAGGTGATCCGCACCACCTGCAGGTCCGGCATGGGACCGACCCGGTAGACGGTGCCTTTGGTCGCGTGATCGAAACACCAGAGAATGGTCGTGATCATCTTCTTGCAGATATCTTCCAGCAATTCCTGGATGAGGATCATCTTGCGTCTCGCTCCAGCTTGCCACGCCCCGCCCGGTAGCCGGTTGCCGGCGAGCGGTCCCGGGCAGCCATCATCCCTGAGAAGTCCGCCGTGTGCTCAAGCAAAGGCGCCCTTACTTTCTTTTCAACACAAAGATCTGCCTCACCGGCACGACCCCGATGACCTCACTGGCCTCGGACAGCGGCGCCGGATTCGACTCCAGATCATCCCAGGATGAAAAGAGGGTCGCTTCACCCATCTTGCCGATCATCACCGGCTGGGTCTTTCTGGCCGGCTTTTTCCCCTCGAACACCACGTTCCCGGGTTCTTCGGGGCGAACCAGCCGGGATTCCACCAGGAACGAATCCGTCACCTGAAAGAGCGTCGAAGTGGTGTATTCCTCCTGCTGAAAAGGCTTCAGCTTCCCCTCTTCGAGCAGAAAGACCCGGCCGTCCAGCTGCTCCCCCTCACGCTTCTCACTCCCGGGCAGCTCGTTTGCCCCGTCCTCAACGAACAGCTTTTCCCGGTCAACCACACTCGCTTTTCGTTTCATGAGAAAACGCTCCCTGTATTTACCTGACTTGAGTAATGTTTCCAGTCGGTTATCAAAAATACCCGGATTATCGTGGACCAGCTTGCAGCGCTCTTTGCAGAGCAGGCATCGGAAGGTAGGGATTCGCCGTTCTTCGTTTTTGCACCAAACGAACTGCGCCATAGAGCAATCCGTCCCGCCTTTGTGGTTGTGCATCTCGCAACAGAATCTGACCCGCATGGAGCCGGGCTCCATTAATTTACGGTCAGCCCCGAAATGTCAAGCACTCTTCGCATGCTGCGTGCCATGTCAAGGGAAAGGCTCACGAGGCCGGCCACCCATGCCCGGCAAGTCGCTCCTGGTTCTCCCCGCGCCTTTGCGGGACAACACGCGGCCTCCCGGGGTCCCCGCAATTCTGCAGCGGGCCTCATGAGTCCTCCATTGAAGGGGGATTAAGGGGATTCGCACCTTACAGGCTGGAAATAAGGACTATTCTCTTAACAAAGGAAGGATATACCGCGCCCCTGTTACCTCCGAGGAGAGCATGGGGCTGCTTCGGGGTCCGGTGAGGCCGGCGTGATAGGGCCCATCCGCTAAAACCCGATGCTCCGGTTGCGACGGCACAAGCCGCCGCTCAGGCAAAAGGGACGGTCAGGATCAGTCGCTTGAACCCGGCAGCAGGTCTCTGGCAAGAGCCGTTCTGAGCGATTTCCCACGAAGCTCCGAAGCCCATTCCCGGAGGTTGCCCGCTTCGGACAGCCATCCGGAGTTTGCCAGGGTATTGGCATGTTTTTCGATTTCGGCGGCAAAGCCCCCTACATCCATCGGTGGGGGTTGCCGGCGGCGGATAACGGCCATCGCCTGGTTCATTTCAGCCATCTGCGCTCTCTTTCTCGAAACGGGTCACCGTAATCGTCTCAGCTCCTGCCACTTCACCACCCATGCCCCCTGCCGGTGGGGATCTGTCCGCTCTGTTAGAGCTCTCTTGTATTAGTTGTACTTTATAATGACCCATGATTTTTATCAATACTTTAATGTCGGGTCCTTGGAGCCAGTCGCTGTCAAAATGAAATAAGGGTTGATTGGATCGCCTCTTTGAACGACAATACAATAAGGTTTTCGGTTTTTCATGGCTCAGCTGTGATAAAGGATTTCGGGAGGACCGTCCGGATGCATCCGTCTTTGCCCCAGAGGAAAACCTGCAGCCTCCGATTCATCCTGCTGCTTTGGCTCCTCGCGGGGATTCTTTGTTCCTGCGCGCTTTTTGGCGGCCAGCGAAACGATGAGGAAGCGCTGCGGGTGACCGCCGATCGCTTCAACCGGGCCCTGCGTTGGGAAGACTATCAGGCCGCCGCGGCTCGCGTCGCCCCTTCCCGCCGGGAAGCCTTCTGGGGGCTGGTGGACCGAATGCAGGGCCAGGTCCGGGTCATGGATTACCAGGTCGTGGATCTCGTCCTGAACGGTAAGGACGGCTTAGGGACCGTAACGTTGCGCTATCGCTTCTTTTTGAAGCGGAAACCGCAGTTGCAGACCGCTATGGTGCACCAGAAATGGGCTTTTTCGGACCGAGATCAGACCTGGCAGGTGGTCAAGGACGATCTCGACCAGCTTCTGCCCTGAAACAGTACTACCATGGAGCATTGAGGCTTTCCCATCGTTATGGAATTTGATATACCCAGCCCCGTAGAGTTCAGGTGCCGCTGGCGGCACCGGGATCGTGACCATTCCGAAAGGGTCCTGGCGGGGTTTTCGGCGCTTTACAACGATGGGCCGCAGACCAGCGGCAGGAGGAGCGGCCTTTCCGGACAGATACCAGGATCAAGGAGGCTTCCCGTTTGAGTCCCTTTTATAAAAACCTTGCCCTGTGGCTGGTCATCAGCCTCATGGTGATTCTTCTGTTCAATATGTTCCATCAGCCCCAGCAATCGAGTCATGACGTTACTTACAGCCACTTTCTGGCGTCAGTCCAGAAGGGTGATATTTCCCAGGTGGTTGTTCAGGGCGAACGCGTCTCGGGACACTACAACGATGGCAGAATGTTTCGTACTTATGCACCGTCCGACCCTGACCTGATCCGCACCCTGCGGGAGCGTGGGGTTGAGATTCAGGCCAAGCCGGAGGACGAAACCCCCTGGTATATGAACATTCTCGTCAGCTGGTTTCCCATGCTCCTGCTCATCGGGGTGTGGATCTTTTTCATGCGCCAGATGCAGGCCGGGGGAGGCAAGGCCATGAGCTTCGGCAAGAGCCGCGCCCGCCTGCTCAACGAAACCGCCCGGAAGGTGATGTTTGAGGATGTGGCAGGGGTGGATGAAGCCAAAGAAGAGCTCGCGGAGATTGTCGAGTTTCTCAAGGACCCCAAGAAATTCACCCGCCTCGGCGGGCGTATTCCCAAGGGAGTCCTGCTGGTGGGCGCCCCGGGGACCGGGAAGACCCTCCTTGCCAAAGCTATCGCCGGTGAAGCCGGGGTGCCCTTCTTTACCATCAGCGGCTCGGATTTCGTGGAGATGTTTGTGGGGGTCGGCGCTTCCCGGGTGCGGGATCTGTTCATGCAAGGCAAGAAGAACGCGCCGTGCATCGTCTTCATCGACGAAATCGATGCCGTGGGGCGTCATCGCGGCGCCGGTCTCGGTGGGGGCCATGATGAACGGGAACAGACCCTCAATCAACTCCTGGTGGAAATGGACGGCTTTGAATCCAATGAGGGCGTGATCCTCATCGCCGCCACCAACCGCCCGGACGTCCTCGATCCCGCGCTGCTGCGTCCCGGTCGCTTCGACCGGCAGGTGGTGGTGCCGGTGCCCGATATTCGCGGGCGGGACGGCATCCTGAAGGTTCATGTTCGCAAGAAACCACTGGCCCCCGACGTCGACGTTCAGACCTTGGCCAAGGGCACGCCGGGCTTCTCCGGGGCCGATCTCGAAAACCTGGTCAACGAAGCCGCCCTTCTTGCCGCTCGTCGGAACAAGGAATTCATTGACATGTCGGATTTTGAATCGGCCAAGGATAAGGTCATGATGGGGCTCGAACGCAAGAGCATGATCCTCAGCGACGAGGAGAAGCGGAGCACTGCTTACCACGAGGCCGGCCATGCGCTGGTGGCACGCCTGTTGCCCGGCGCCGATCCCCTGCACAAGGTCACCATCATTCCCCGCGGGCGCGCGCTCGGCCTGACTCAGCAGCTGCCCGAAGACGACCGCCACACCTACTCCAAAGACTACCTTTCCGACAGCATCGCCATCCTGATGGGGGGCCGGGTGGCCGAAGAAGTCGTCTTTCAGCAATACACTACCGGTGCTTCCAATGATATTGAGCGGGCCACCCACCTTGCCCGCCGGATGGTCTGCGAATGGGGCATGAGCGAGGAACTGGGGCCGCTCAACTTCGGCAGGAGAGACGAGCAGGTCTTCCTCGGACGCGATATCATGCAGCACCGCGACTACAGTGAACAGACGGCGATCCATATCGACAGAGAAGTCCGCAGCATCGTCGAAGGGAATTTCCAGCGAGCCAAAGCCCTTCTGACCGAGCACCTCGATCTTCTCAAGCTCCTTGCCCAGGCGCTCCTGGAGAAGGAAACGCTCGATCTCAAAGATCTCGACCAGCTCATTGCCGACAACAAACCCGAGGTTTTGGACAAGGTCCAGAAGTCCAGGAAGTCGAAGACCCCGATCGCCGGCGGCCAGCAGCAGGAATCCCCGTGATGGCCGTTCTTCCCCGCCCCTTCTTCACCCTTGCCCTCAAGTCGCGAGTCCTCGAGCTTGGCAGGCGCACCCTCATCATGGGCATCCTCAACGTCACGCCGGATTCCTTTTCCGATGCCGGTGCCTTCTTCGACCGGGAAAAAGCCATTCAGCGGGCTCTGGAGATGATTGCGGAAGGAGCGGAGCTGCTCGATATCGGCGGCGAATCGACCCGGCCGGGGTCTGAGCCGGTGTCGGCGGAGGTTGAGCTCGAACGGGTTCTGCCGGTCATCGAGGCCATCCGCAGGGAGAGTAACATTCCCCTCTCCATCGATACCACCAAAGCGGAAGTGGCCAGGCAGGCGCTCACCGCCGGCGCCGACCTCATCAACGATATCAGCGCCCTCCGCTTTGACGAACGCATGGTCCAAATCGCTGCCGACTCGGGCGCTCCCCTCATTCTCATGCACATGCAGGGCACCCCCCGGACCATGCAGGAAAACCCGCTGTATGCCTCGCTTTTCTCTGAAATCATCGCCTTTCTCGAGGAACGGATCCGGTTCGCCACCGATCACGGGGTCGCCCGCAGCCAAATCGTGGTCGATCCCGGCATTGGTTTTGGCAAGAATCTTCGCCACAACCTGCTGCTCGTGCGCAGCCTCGAACAGCTTCACTGCCTCGACCGGCCGCTCCTGCTCGGGGCTTCCCGGAAGCGCTTTATCGGCGCCGTCCTCGAGCGGCCGGTGACCGAGCGGGAAATCGGTACCGCCGTGGCACACAGCTTCGCCATCGCCGCTGGCGTGCACCTCCTTCGCACCCACGAGGTGGCGTTGCATCGGGAGGTCGCCCTCATGGCCGATGCCATCCGGGAACCGGGATAAGGAGTGGTCCAGGTTCTTTTTCATCCACGAAGTCACACAAAGAAACACGAAGAAAAGCCCTGATGGAAGCCTGACTGGTGGGTGATCTTTGAGCATAAATGAAGGGTTGCGTTGCTTTTTTGAGAAAAGGGGATAGCGCGTGCTCCTCGCCATGGATATCGGCAATACCAATACCGTTATGGGGCTCTTCCTGGGCGAGGAACTCGTCCATGACTGGCGCATCAGAACTGAGGTTGACGGCACCATCGATGAATACGGGATCATCATCCGCAGCCTCTTCCGGGCCTCCTCGAGCCGCATGGAGGACGTGAAGCAGGTGATCATCTCCTGCGTGGTGCCCCCGGTGCTTCATGTGGTGGAACGGTTTTGCCGGAAGTACTTTAACGTCGCCCCGCTGGTGGTCGGCCCAGGCATTCGCACGGGGATGCCGATCTTCTACGACAATCCCAAGGAGGTCGGGGCCGATCGCGTGGTGAACGCGGTGGCGGCGTATGACATTTTCAGGGAAGCGACCATTGTCGTGGATTTCGGGACCGCCACGACCTTCGATTACATCTCCGCCCAGGGCGAATACCAGGGCGGAGTGATCAGCCCGGGGATCATGATCTCCTGCGAAGCACTCTTTCACAAGGCCTCCAAACTCCCCCGCGTGGAAATCTTCGCCCGCCCGACCTCCATTCTGGCCAAGAACACCATCGCCTCCATGAACGCCGGGATCGTATTCGGCTACGCGGGGCTGGTGGAGGGAATCATTTCCCGGATGAGGCGAGAGGTGGGAACCGATCTCAAGGTAATCGCCACCGGCGGTCTGGCGCCGCTCATCGCCAGCGAATGCACGGTGATCGACCTGGTGGATGAATTCCTGACCCTCAAGGGACTCCGGATCATCTTCGAACGGAATCGTAGAACCCATGATAAACCCTCTTCAACCGGGTGACACCATCGCCCTCGTGGCCCCGTCGAGCCCTTTTCCGAAGGCTGCCTTTGAACAAGCGTGCCGTACCTTCGAAGACCTGGGATACCGGCTGGCCCCCGGCAAACACATCCTCCACGAACGGGGTTTTCTTGCGGGCACGGAAGCGGAGCGGGCGAAGGATCTGATTCATGCCGTCAAAGCGCCGGAGGTCGCCGCCATTGTCTGCATCCGGGGCGGCTACGGCAGCAGCAGGCTCCTGCCCTGGCTGCCCTTCGCCGCCCTGCGGCGCAGTCCCAGGATTTTTCTCGGCTACAGCGATGTCACCTTCCTGCACCTGGCCTTCCGCCACCTGTTGGGCTGGACCACCTTTCACGGGCCGAACTTCGTCGACCTGGGCAATCGGCCCGAGGGCATTGTGGAATTGCTGCTGGCCCTGTCAGGCCGGCAGGAGTTTTCTTGGAACCTCAATGAGCGGCAGGTACTGAAGCCTGGATTGGCTGCCGGCCCACTTATCGGCGGCAACCTCACCTGCCTCTGTCACCTGCTGGGCACTCCCTATTTCCCCGATTTATCGGGCGCGCTGCTCCTGCTCGAAGATCGGGGCGAAGCTCCCTATCGCCTGGATCGGCTGCTGACCCAGCTCAACCTTGCCGGGGTGCTGGATCGAATTGCAGGCCTGGTGCTCGGTCATTTCCAGGAATGCGGTGATCCCCGCCGAGTCGGTGAAATGGTGCTCGATCAAGTGCGATCCTTCGCATTCCCGGTGGTTGCCGGTCTCCCCTTCGGCCACGGCTCCCCGAACGAGGTTGTGCCGCTGGGAAGCCGCTTCACGCTCAACACCTTTGAAGGAACCTTGAAGATTGAGCGCAATCCCTTTGTCAGTCTCGAGGCCCGCAGCAGTGCCGAATTCACCCGCTAGGAGCTTCCCCTTGCCGCCCCCGGTCTGCCAGCCGCCGTTCGCCTCCGAACCGTTCCTCGTCGCCCTCGATCAGCTGGTTACCCGCGCCCTGGCCGAAAAGACCTTTTCCGGAGCCAGCCTGCTGGTCGCCAAACCCCACTCGATCCTGTTCCACCAAACCTGGGGGCGCACCAGCCGCCGGGGCCGCCTTATTGACAGTCACACCCTGTTCGACCTGGCATCGCTCACCAAACCCCTGGTTACGGCACCGCTCTGCATGCGCGCCATCGCCGAAGGCAAGTTCACTCTCAACACTACGCTGCTGAGATGTTTTCCCAAACCGCTCATGGGTGACGAAAAGGCTGCCATCACCGTTCGTCACCTGCTCAACCATTCCTCGGGCCTACCTGCCTACCGGCCGTTCTTTCCCGCACTCATCGTTAAAGAACCGGCCAGTCGCAAAAGTGCCCTGCATTTCATGATTGCCACGACCCCGCTCGACTCGCCACCGGGAACAGTTTCCTGTTACAGTGATCTGGGATTCATGCTGCTGCCCATCTTTCTTGAAAACGCTTACGAAAAACCCTTAGGGGAGCTTGCCACCCAATTTCTGCTTGACCCCCTGCACCTGGACCTGAGTCAGTGGTCGTCTGGCAGACGGTCCCGGTCCACAGCTCGGAATCATCACGAGTGGTCCCCTCTCGCCACTCTTGGGTTTCGTCCCCTGAGGGTCCCCCCGGAGCCGACGCTCTCTCCCAGAAAGGGGCCTGCTGCCGGCAGGGTCTTCGCTGCCACCGAAGTCTGTCCCTGGCGCCAGCGCCTGCTGATCGGGGAAGTCCACGACGAACATGCCTACTGTCTGGGGGGAGTCGCACCGCATGCCGGCCTTTTCGGCACCGCCCACGGGGTCTATAGACTGCTCATGTTTCTCTGGGACATCTACTCAGGACGGGTGGTAGACCCATCCTGGCCCTCCGAAATCGTGCGTGAGTTTTGGACCCGACCCGCCGGCAGCGTGCCCGCGAGCACCTGGCTGCTGGGATTTGACAGCCCCAGCCCTCAGCACTCGAGCGCCGGGGACTACTTTTCGCCCCACAGCATCGGCCATCTCGGGTTCACGGGCACCTCCTTCTGGTTTGATCTCGACCGGCAGATTCTGGTAATACTCCTGACCAACCGCGTTCATCCGACGCGGGACAACGCGCGATTGAAGCACTTTCGTCCGTTACTGCACAACCTGGTGATGGAAACCTTTCATGGCCGAGAAAAATTGTAACACCATTTACATGATGGGGATCGGCGGGATTGCCATGGGCACCCTGGCCTCGATGCTCAGGGAAAAAGGCTATCGGGTGGTGGGATCGGACCAGAACCTCTACCCCCCCATGAGCACTCACCTCGAAGCCCTCGCCATTCCGGTATGCCGCGGGTACAGCGCCGACAATCTGGTACGCTTTGCTCCCGACCTGGTCATCGTCGGCAATGTCATCCGCCGGGATAATCCTGAAGCCCAGGCCGTTCTCCAGAACGGGGCGCCGTATCTTTCCATGCCCCAGGCACTGGCCCGATTCTTTCTCGCGAATCACGACAGCCTTGTCGTCACGGGCACCCACGGCAAGAGCACCACTTCCTCCCTGCTCGCCTGGATTCTGCATCATGCCGGCCTGGACCCCAGCGCCTTCATTGGTGCGTTCGTGAAGAACTGGGAGGCCAGCTATCATCTCGGCCGCGGACGCTGCATGGTCATTGAAGGCGACGAATACGATACGGCCTTCTTCGACAAGGAGCCAAAGTTTCTGCACTACCAGCCGAAGGTGGGTCTGATCACGAGTGTCGAATATGATCACGCGGATATCTTCCGCGACTTCGAAGCCGTCGTTAACGCCTTTGCCGAGTTCGTGAAGATCATCCCCGACGATGGTTCCCTGGTGGTCAACGGCGATGATTCGACCTGCCGCGCCCTGAGCCGCCACTGCCGGGGCCGGGTCACGACCTACGGCGCCTCGCCGGATGCCGACTGGCGCCTCCTGGAGGCGGAATACACGGCTGGAGAGGTCCGCTTCACCTGCCGCAATCCCCTGTCCGGCCGCGTCGAGCGGATCTGCTCCAAATTACCCGGTCGCCACAACCTGCTCAACACCCTGGCAGCACGCGCCGTGGCCGCGCAGGCGGGCCTGACGCCAGCCCAGTTCCAGGAAGGTCTCCTCACTTTCCGGGGCGTAAGGCGAAGGCAGGACCTGGTGGGTGAAGCTGGCGGGGTGCTCATTATGGACGACTTTGCGCATCACCCGACGGCTGTCCAGGAAACCCTCGCCGCCCTCCGTCGTTTTTATCCCGAACGACGGCTGCTCGCGGCTTTCGAGCCGCGCACCAACTCGAGCCGCCGGGCCGTTTTTCAGGAGGCTTACGCCGCCTCGTTTGATGCCGCCGACGTCGTCTGCATCAAACAGCCGCCCGGCCTGGAAGCCATTCCCGCCTCCGAGCGGCTGGATGCCGATCGGTTGGTGACGGATCTAAAAAAGCAGGGGAAAGCGGCCCGTTTCTTCGAGACCACGGAGGAGCTGGTGGGCTTCCTGGACCGCCACTGCCGCGCCGGCGATCTGGTAGTGTGCATGAGCAACGGCAGCTTCGATGAGTTGCCGCATCGCCTGCTGCAGACGTTGGGGGTGAGGAGTTGGGAGTCAGGGGTGAGGCGTGAGGGGTGAGGGGTTCGAAGTTTGCTCGCTCGCAGGCTCCAACTGGGTAACGCAAGCCGGCAGAATCGAGCTGGACTTGAAAACCAGCCGAATTACACGGGGACAATAGAGCTTGACGAAGATCCTTCTGCACATCTGTTGCGCACCGTGCACCATTTACCCGCTCAGCAAGCTGCGCGACACGGGCCGGCAGGTTCACGGTTTCTTTTACAATCCCCACATCCAGCCCTATCAGGAATTTGAAAGGCGCCTGAGCACCCTCGAGGCCTTTGCCGGGCGGGAAGGACTGCAACTGATCATCCGGCGAGACTATGAACTGGAGGGGTTCCTCAGGCAGGTGGCATTCCGCGAGCATGAACGGTGTCTCTACTGCTACGCACGGCGTCTCGAGGCCACCGCCCGGCTGGCGAAAAAGAGCCGGTTCGACGCCTTCACCTCCACCCTACTCTACAGCAGGCAGCAAAACCATGACCTGATCAGCGCCCTGGCCCGGGAGGCATCCAGGAGGCATGGCATTCCATTCCATTACGAGGACTTTCGCGAAGGGTGGAAACTGGGCCAGGAGAAGGCCAGAGAACAGGGGTTATATCGTCAGCAATACTGCGGCTGCATCTACAGCGAGAAGGAACACTTTTGTAGAAGGTGAAGCGGCAAGGGGTGAGACTTGAAGAGCAAGGAGAAGCAGGTGGACAACCCACCCCTCACGCCTCACCCCTCACTCTTCACTCCTTGATTTCTTCGACCATGCGAATCGCCTTGGTGGGGCATTCTTCGGCGCAAATCCCACAGCCCTTGCAGTACTCGAGGTCAATTTCGACGGGAATGGTTCGCTTGACCACCGCATCCGGACAATAGAGCCAGCAGATGTAGCATGATGGACGCTTATTCCTGCTCGGTGTGCATTTGGTATGATCGATCACAGGTCGAACGGTCCGCCAGTCTCCGGTCCTGCCCCCTTCTCCCTTGCACAAGCGGGAATGAGCGTGGGTGAAGGGGTCCATTTTTTTAGGGTCTGCCATGGTTTCCTTCCAGAATGATGGTCCGCCGGGTCAATGGGTTTCGGCACAGACCGCCGCACCGCCACTCACCCCGCAATGCTTTGCATTCGTTTACGATCATTATCACAAGATGAGCAAGGAGAGCCGCCGACTCCCTTCATCACCTTACCTCCATCCCACATCCGCCATCCGATACCCGCCATCCGATCAGGCACACGCCAGCTGGCATTCGTTGAGATTGATCGTCCCGTCGAAGGCGAGTCGTGCCCCGTGGACGTTCTTATCGGCCGCAGGACCATGGAAATGATGGCGCAGGGCTTGTTCGATGCTTTCCATGGTGATGAGGCCGGTGGCTCGGGCAAACCCGCCGAGAATGGTGGTATTGAACAGCACCGCTCCGGCCACGATCAGATCTGCTTCTTTCGCCCACCCGGTGGCGTTGGTGGTGGCAATATTGACGGCTGTCCCAAGCTCGATGGCATCAGGCGGTTTGGCGGTATTGATGATGACAATCCCGTCCGGGCGCACCCCGGCGGCCACATTGACCACCTTCAGGAGGGTCTCATCCAGGACCACCACGACATCGGGGTGGTTCACCAGGGAGAAGGTCTTGATGGGTTCCCAGCCGAAGCGGTTGGACGCGATAACCGGCGCTCCCCGGCGTTCCGCCCCGAAAAACGGCGCGGCCGTGACCCCTTTGTAGCCCTCATAATAGGCCGCTTCTGCCAGGATATTTGCGGCGGTAACAGCCCCCTGCCCACCCCGTCCGTGCCATCTGACTTCAATACACTTTCGCTTCATCTTGATTTGTTCCCACCCGTTGTCTTAGAATGACCCAGCCTGACCTTCATGATCGGCATCTTCCCGGCGTCGGCACGCCTCGGGGCAGCCACAGCGGCTCCACCGAATCAAAGCCCGTCAGGAAATGGCCAATTTCGACGGCGCCCCCGTTACATAGCTGGTTGACGGGTTGGAGTCAACCGGAGAAAGCCTGGAGTCCCAAGATGATTCGCCTCTCCAGCCTGCAACAGCGCCTGGCTCTCTTTCTGCTGCTCCCCGTGGGATGCCTGCTCTTTGTCATGATCGCCGCAGGTTTTTTCTATGCCAGAAACAGCCTCATCGCGCAATGGCAAGAAGTCGTTGTGCTCAAATTGGGGCGGGCCGCGCATTCCGTCGACATGCGCTTGCTGCGTCCCAAAGAATGGCTTCAGATGTACCTTTATGCTACGGGTGAAGCGTACGCCGACAGCCTCCAGGAACGTCTTGTCGAACGCCTCAAAATGATTGAGGGGGTGATGCGGGTCGATCTCACCTGGCTGGACGAAGGGGCGACCGCTCCCATTCCCGGGGCACCGGGGTTGCATCCGGATCATGCCAATCGCCGGATGGGCTGGGATGCTCGAAGAAGCGGCAGGCATACTGGCAGATCGGTACCCATCGAGATCACGTCTCCTCAATACGACGCGGTGGTGGAACATGAAACCGTTTCTCTGCTCTCGAACCTCACCGCCGGGGACGGTCGTATGCTCGGCAGGCTCGAAATAGCGATCAGCTTCGACTACCTGGTTGCCGACATCAAAGCCTCTCGATGGTGGCAGGAGCATCGGGTTTTTCTGGTCGATGAGACGGGTTCCGTGCTCATCTGCGCTTCCCCCGGCGAGCACCAACGGCTTGGAGATGGTGGGGACCCGCTGGAACTGGCAACCTTGGCGGCACTCCAGCAGAAGCCCTTCGGCACCCTGCTCGACACAGGGCACCCCGCTGATAAGGTGAGCGGGTTTTACCGACTGCACGAGGCACCCTGGACCCTGGTCATAATCGCCCCCGGCAGAGAGATCCTCGCCCCCATCATTCACTTCCGCAACTACTATGCCGCAGGCGGCCTGCTCTGCCTCATCTTCATCCTCGTCCTGATGAGGTGGGTAACCGGGCGCACGGTGCGCTCCATCAAGGCTGTTGCCGGAGCCGCCGGGCAGATCGCCCGAGGCTCCCATCTGCCACTGCTGCCCGTGACCACCCGCGATGAGGTGGGACAACTGACGGAGAGTTTCAACACCATGGCCATCCAGCTTGAGGAACGAATTCGGCTCAAGGAAGCCCTGGACCTGGCTATGGAAGTGCAGCAGAGCCTGCTGCCGCAGAAAGCCCCCCGGATCGCCGGCCTCGATCTTGCCGGGAAGAGCATCTACTGCGACGAAACGGGAGGAGACTATTTTGATTTCCTCCAGTTCTTCGAACTCGCGGGGCACCTCGGAGTGGTGGTGGGGGATGTCGCCGGGCATGGGATCGGCGCGGCCCTGATCATGGCCACTGTCCGCTCACTGCTCAGAAGCCGGGTTACCCAACCGGGCAGCCTCGCCGAGGTCATCACCGATGTCAATCGGCTGCTCTGCCTTGATACGGCCCAGACGGCCAGCTTCATGACTCTCTTTTTCATGCTCGCCGACCGCCATAACCGAACCATCCGGTGGGTTCGGGCCGGCCACGATCCGGCCATCGTCTACGATGCCGCTACCGACACCTTCAGCGAACTGCGCGGGAACGGCGTTGCCCTGGGGGTCGAGGAAAGTCTCTCTTTTCACGAACATGAATATGACAACTGGGCTGAGGGCCAGATCATCGTCATCGGCACGGACGGCATCTGGGAAGCCGAAAATGCCCAGGGTGAGCGATTTGGGAAAGACCGGCTGCGCGACATCATCCGCTGGCATCATACCGCCGCAGCCCCGGCTATCGTGGAACACATCATCGAAGCCCTGGCAGAATTTCGCGGGACGGTGCCCCAGCAGGATGACATTACCCTGGTGGTGATCAAAACCAATTCTTTGTAGGGGGCAGCTTCCCTTGGATGCGAAGTTCCCATTTGCTTTCGCTGAGAGATTATTATAGTGTGACCGGTGGTAGGTAATGCTAACCTTAGGCCATCATCAATGTAAGCGCAAACGCAAGAGGAGAAATGACCATGACAACGACAAAAAGGGAAGTCTGCCATTGTGAGAAATGTGGCAACGAAGCAGAAATGACGATAACCTGTGAACTTGTTGATGTTGCCGTTGCCCCTAAAGTGATCGAGAAAAAAACCAAGGAACACCGCGTGTGTTCCGTCTGCGGCAACGAAGCCGATCTGATCATTGCCTTCGACGAATAGCGGAATGATTTAACCTCATTTCCCCTGTTGCCGGGCGCCCGAGCGCAAGTGCTCCGGCGCCCGCTTCCTGTGACAGCCTGCTTCGCCCGGCAGGGCTCGCCTGCCGTGCTCGAGCAATCTCCGAGCTCTCGATAGCCTTTGGGAAAGTGTGGGTTCTTGCCAGACTGCCAGCTCCAGGGACTTTCCTGCTGCCAGCACGCTACCCCAGCCGGTCCAGCAAATCCCGCGTCAGACTTTCGGAAATAACTCGCTGCTCCTCCTTCAGAACTCCGTTCTGGTAATACCTGACCAGAACGACGGGCGGCAGGACTTCTACATACATCCCATGGCGGGCAGACTCTGCTGCTCGCGCCTGGTATTTTTCCAGCTTGATGACTTCCCCCACAGCTCGACCCTCCGATTCTTCGCGGCGCTCCTTGCGCCTCAGCAGTCACTGGACCATTTCTCCGTTCAACACTTTTGCAGTGAACGCACCGTCATCATATTGGATGAGATTGACGCAGGCATAATCCTGACGAATGTCAAGAAGGTCCGCCAGGGATCTGCCCAGCACCTGGCACAGGATAATGCGATTGACCCCGGCGTGGCCCACCACCAGGATGTTCCCACGGGTGGTGTGCAGCAGCTGGTAGAAGGTTGGAATGACGCGCCTGGTGCAATCGAGGAAGCTTTCCCCTCCCGGCGGTTGGTAATGGACAATATCCCATCCTCGCTTCTGAAACTCATCCGGGTAGGCTGTTTGCACTGCCTCGAAACTCAAGCCATCCCATTCCCCCAGATCGATTTCCCGCAATTCGGGGCGTGGCACGGCTACCAGGTCCGGCCGGTCTTCCGTCAGGATGGCCGCCGTCTCAACCGAACGCTTGAGATCGCTGCAGAAGACGGCGGAAAACGGAACGCTGCTGAGTTCCTCGTGCAGCCGGCGCACCTGGTCAATGCCCTCGCCGCTCAAGGGCACATCCAGCTGGCCAAGAAAGCGCCTGCCGTCTTCCTCCCGCGGGACGGCCCCATGCCTGACCAGGTAGATGTGGCGCTCCCCGCCACCCGAGACAGCGCGGATATTTCGCGCGAATTGGTGCAGGATCTGTTCGAGCAGCTCTCCCAGGGCAGCCTCCACCTCCCGCTGGATCCGCCTGGCAGTATCACGGCGGTTCAAAACAGCTTTCAGGATTTCCGGGCGGTCCGCATACCGCGCCAGGCCTTTGGCAAATCGTTTTTCCAGCGCAACCAACTCGTCACCAGCGACCAGCTTATCCGCCAGGTACACGAGCGCTGCTTCATCCACCGTACCCTCGCGATACGCGAGGTCCATGTGAGAGGCAACCACCCTGGCCACGGCCGGGCAGCCGGCTTCCACCAGGAGGCGGGCGGCCTTTCGGGCGTGGTCCGGTTGCCCCTTGGCAAGATCATGCAAAAGGCCGCCGGCGACGATCAAATCCAGGTCCAGCTGCAAACCGGCACGGTTCAGCAGGACCCCCAGGAGACGCGCCAGCTGAGCCACCACCCGGGAATGGGCCGCCACCTTCTCCGGCACCCGGTGGTGATGCTGGAATACCTGACATTCCTGTTCCGTCGGGATTGCTTCCCGGAGGGCATAACGCTGGAGCCTGGCATAGTCCGACCCCGTATTGCAGCCCATCAGAATCGCCTGGTCCGGCACCTCGATCTCCCGAGCCGACTGCTCATGTTGGCTGAGGTAGGCACGCAATCCGCCCGGATAATCGCTGACCAGATCACTGGGGATACAGGCTCTGGAAAGAAGCGGCGGATGCCCCCGGACACCACGGAAGCAGGGATAGACCACCCTCGCCTCGCCGCTGCGGTAGGCTTCGAGCACGGTCGCGATAGTCCTCGGCTTGACCAGCGGAGTGTCCGCCGGCAAAAGGAAGAAGGCTTCCAGCTCCGGATCGAGGGCTCTCACCCCCGCCAGCACGGAAGAAAGCATGCCGCGTTCATACTGGTCGTTCAGTACCCACTCGATGCCCGCCCGTTCCAGGATCGGGATGATCCTTTCGGCCTCATAGCCGACCACCACCTTGACGGCCGCGATACCCGCCTCTTGGAAGCGGGTGATCGCCTCTTCCAGAACGGTCGCGCTGCCGATGGGCAACAGCGGTTTGAAGGCCCCCATCCGTGACGAGAAGCCGGCCGCCAGGATCAGCGCGCCGATGCGCTCACGGGTTCTCATCGGTCGCGCCTCGCTCTGGCCTCGATCAGTTCGGCCACAATACTCAGTGCAATCTCTTCCGGAGTTTCAGCGCCGATGTTCAGCCCGATGGGGGAGTGAACCCGGGCAAAATCACGGGCAGTGAATCCTTCGTGGGCGAGGGCCTCGTAGGTGGCATCCCGCTTCCTGCGGCTGCCGATCATGCCGATATAGCCCGCCCGGGTCCGCAGCGCCTGTTCGAGTACCGTTTGGTCGTGGGCATGGCCGCGGGTCACAATCACCAGGTAGCTTTCCCCATCGATTCGCAGCTCCTTCATGGCTTCCTCGAAGGAGTTGAGTACCACGATCTGGTCGACTGGCCCGAGAAGCTCCCGATTGGCGAATTCTGCCCGGTCATCCAGGACCACCGTACGAAAGCCCACAAACGCGGTCAAGTGCGCCACCTTCTGCCCGACGTGACCGGCCCCGAAGATATAGACGGTCCCCTCAGAGGAGAGGGGCTCAATGAAGAGACGGAGACCCTCATAGGCCACCACCTCCGCCTGGGTGGTGCTGACCTCGACGAGCAGCTCCCGCAGGCGGGGTAACCCGGGAACCTCCAAGGCGGCGCCGCCGTCACGCAGCACATAGGTTGGCGGCATCCCTTCGCTCGCTTCCTCCTCGGGAAGCTTCATGATCAGCCACGCCCGCTTTCTGGCATCCAAAGAGCGCTGCAGCTCCTCGTAGAGCGCCAGCCGGTCAGGCTGGGAAGCGTCTTCAAAGTGCAGGAGAAAATCCACCTCACCACCGCAGATCATCCCGATCATGGCCTGGTCCTCCCGGTTGAGAGTGAACCGGCGAATTAGAGTCTGTCGGGAAGTGAAGAGCTCTCTCGCCAGTTTCTGAACGGTCGCCTCCAGGATTCCCCCGCCGATGGTCCCGATGATCGAGCCGTCGGCACGGATGATCATCCGTGATCCCACATCCCGGGGCGCAGACCCGAACCGCCTGAGAATCGTCGCCAGCACGAAGCTTTCTTTGGCCTTCAACAACTCCACAATATTCTTGAAAACAACCATGATCAGACTCCCTGATGCCTTTTGTCGGTCAACGTTCGTTTGGTGCTGCCGTCCCGAAGCTGCGGGCGTCCCTCCCGCACCGTGAGATCAAGTTCGAGTTTCCCCTGTTCGCTCAGGGATCGCAGGATCGCGATCCCGTTCAGAGCTTGCCAAAGCTCACCAAGCCTCTCCCCGGTCCCGCCCGCTGCCACGGTGGCAGTGAGCGCCAGGTGATTCCGGTCATGCCGGCAGGAAAGCTCGGCCGAAAAGTCGATGAGGTCATGGATCGCAAAAAGAGCTTCATCCAGATCCGCCATACTCAGCACCATTCCCGGCTCCAGCTCGAGTCGATTGTCGATCCGGCCGCTCACCGCGGCCATGGTCTTGAGGAGAGTCCCACAAGGGCATGGTTCCGTCAGAAAGCGGCTCAGATCACCGGTGCGATAGCGGATGAGCGGCATCCCGCGCCGCGTGAGAGTGGTGAACACCACCTCCCCCTCCTCGCCGTCGTTCAGTGCGGCTCCCGTGCCGGGATGGACGATTTCGAAGAACAGGTCCGCCTCCCGCAGGTGATAGCCGTGCCTGGCCTGGCATTCGACCCCCCCTCCGTAACCCATTTCCGTCATCCCATAGTGGGTGTAGACTTCACAACCCCAAATCCTGGCAAGCTCCGCTTTTAACGCTTGCGGAACATAGTCGGTGCTGAGCAGAACACTCCGAGGAGCAGCCATCCCGCCGCTTTGTCGGGCGAGAGTGAGCACCTGCACGGGAATTCCGACCAGCACCTCGATCTTTTCTCGGCCCATTACCTTGAGAGCATCAGCATAATCCCTTACCGGTCCGTACGGTACCCCCTGCGCCCCAAGACGGCTCAGTCCGGCAGCGAGAAGATCTCCCACACTCCCGGGACGCTCTCCCGGCAGCAGGATCAGCACCCGCGCTCCCGGTCCTGCCAGGGTCGACATCCCAACCCGAAAGAAATCCACCGTCAGCTCCTGATCCTCCCTGGTAAAGAAGACGCGCTTGGATTCTCCCGTTGTCCCTGAACTACGGAGCGTGACCACCCGCTCGATTTCGCCCTGGGAGACACAGAGGAATGCCAGGGGCTGGCGCCGCACGTCCTCGGCGGTGGTGAAAGGCAGGCGACCGAGATCTGCCAGGGAGTGGAGGTTGTGACCGTCCGCGGCAGCCAGATGTCTCCTGTAAAAAGGACTCCCGGCCCGGACCCGGGTGAGCGTCTCCTGCAGCCTGGCCAGTTGGTAGCGTTCGATGCTTTCGCGGAAAGGCCCTTCGCGGGAAGAGCCGATCTTCTCCGCAATCCAGGGCTCCAGCGGCGTCCTCAGCATGACGGCATTTCCTCGATCCCTTGAGCTGCTGCATTCGCAACCGGCATCAAAGCAAACCCTTCCCTCGCCACCTTTCCCACGGCTGCCCTCACTCAAGACTCCCCGGAAAGAGCGGACATGCTTGTCCGAGGCATTCCCGGTTCAGCTGCCGTTGACTGCAGACCAGTCGGTATTCAGCCTTAAGCGGAATGGGCAGGACCTCTCCGGACAACTCAGCAACGGTGGAAAGGGCTATCCAGCCCTCCCGCTGACAACAGCGGGCCGCCTGCCACTGGGCAATCCTTCTGAGCACCTCCTGGGTTACCCGCTGCACCGTCTGACGCTCCCTGGCGGTCAGGGGACTGGCTTGCAGCAGAAGGCTCAGGGCAATGCCAACCCCCGCGGCAGCGCCACACACCCCCACAAATGCGCAAGCCCCGCCGGCAATGTCGCTGCCTCGCGAAATCGCCGTTTGCAGGATATCGTCCGGAACCTTGCCACCCACATTTCTATAACCAGCGAGGATGATGCCGGCGACCATGGGATGGTGCTCCGGCCCATGAACGGGAATGGCGGGATGCTGTCGAATTCGGGCAAAAAGGCGAATCAGATCCGCTTCCCCACTATGTCGGCAGATGTGCCGGATGACGCCGATGCCATCCTCCAGGTGGCAGCGGTCACAGACATAGTGTCCCCGCTCGCAGGCACTGTTTGAGGAGAAAGCCTCACCGCAGTAAAAACACCTCTGTTCCCGCTCAAGTACGGTGTAGCGCAGATCCGATCCGCAGACCAGGCAGCCCGAGGATTGCTTCGCCGGCTGCCACGCAGGCCGAACCGGGATGGCGGGAGGCGGCAGAGACCGGCCCCGGCGGTTCGCATCGCCCTCGCCGCTGCGCCCGTCACGCTGGAACCCTGCGCCATGGTCAGTGCTGGTGAGCACCAGGTTGCCGGAAGCAGCACGGGCGTGATTGCGAGCGCCGCTGCGATAGACCGCATATCCCTGACGGTCCGTCAAGTTGTATGCGCAAAAGGGGATCAGCCGGCCATCGGGATGGAGGACGTGGAGATGGCACCCCTTGAGACGTTCCAGGTCGAGGGTCCAGGCATCCTGAAAGGCCATGCCGGAAATGCACAGGGAATGCGTGCGCACCCGTTCGAGGAAAAGATCCCATCCGCCCAGACTGGGCCCTCCCGAGACCGGGTCACCCGAGTCGGCCGGAGCGGTCCAGAACCGCCTTTGAAACTGCTGAGCCTTGACCACTCCCAGCCCTGCGGGATAACCCCCACAGCAGGACTGCTCGGCTTGGGGCAGGCTCCAGGGCCTGAGCTCTCCTCCCGGCATGAGCACGAAGTTGCCATGAAAGGAGCAGGAACTGTGTTCAGCACCGGGCGGTCGGAAATGCTCCGCCTTCATCAACCCCTTCGTCTGCTTCTCGATTTCCGTGATGATTTCGGGGATGGTAAAGCGCGGCCGATCCCCGGAGAACCCGGCATATCGGCCAAAGTAGCTCACCGGCTGAAAGTGCACTCCCCGGACACCGGGCAGTCGCTCCAGGGCATACTCGATGATCGCGCCAAGGCAGTGGGTATTCACGCCGGGGACCAGCGTCGGGACGAGAATCACCCCCAGTTCGTGGTCCCGGCATTGCGCTACGGCCTGTTCTTTCTCCTCACTCAGAGGCCGCCCCCGGAGCGTCACCGAGATTTCATCGTCGAGACCGTCAAACTGGAGAAACACGCACGAAAGTCCTGCTTCTTTCAGCCTCCGAACATAGTCCGGCTCCCGGGCCAGACGCAGGCCGTTGGTGTTGAGCTGAATGAAATCAAAGCCCACTTCCCGCCCGAGGGTGATGATTGCCGGCAGATCGTCACGAACGGTGGGTTCTCCCCCCGAGAGCTGCACGTGGCAAGGCCCCGCCGCGGCCAGCAGCGCTTCGAAGCTCCTTCGAAGCTCGGCCAGGTCCGGGTCCCGGGAAGGCTGGTGGCCGGCATCCGCGTAGCAGACCGGGCACCCCAGGTTGCACCGGTGAGTCACTTCCACCAGGGTGCAACAGGTCTGCTGCCGGTGGTCGGAACATAAACCGCAATCCCAGGGACATCCCCCGGCCACGGCGGTCTGCGGGGTCTTGGGATGAGAAGGGCTTTTCGGTCGGCTCCAGGACAAGTACGATGGTTCCCCGCGCCAGATGACCGTCTCGAAACGACCATGCTCGGGGCAGGTTTTCCTCAGGAGTACCCGATTGCCGTCAGCAACCCGCCTGGCGGGAATCCGCGTCAGGCATTCGGGACAAACACTCTCCGTATGGGAGAGGACTGCTTCTTCCTCCATCACTATCTGCCTCTGGTCAGCTCAAAGCCGTACTCAATGAGCAACGCTTTCACTTTCTCGTAGGTGCCGATGGTAAGGCTGGGGCATTTGGCAGAACGGCTCCGCGGATCATCCCCCAGAATCGTTTCGCAACGAATACCGCCATGAAGCTTGCCGAATTCCTCGGTAAACCAGTCCACCAGGTCGCTGATCATCAAGTTCAGCTTCTCGTCCTCCGACTCCTCCGGCAGGCCCTTGCCGGCGTAGAGGGCGAGCACACAGGCACCCCCCGTAAGGGCGCCGCAGGTATCCCCCGTAAACCCCAACCCACCGGCCAGCCCGGCCATCGCTCGAATCAAATCCGGGTTCTCCTTGCCCTGGGCCTCAAGCGCCAGGGCAAGCAAGATCTGACTGCAGTAGAATCCCTGGCCGGCCAGGGTGATCATGCGAAAGGTTTCATCGTTCACAACAACACTCCGTAATTCGCGCCTCAGCGCCATCACAACCCGTCAGCAGCTTGCCGATTTGTGCGCAACGAGCAGAAAAAAACCGGGCCGGGTCTTTGCCACAACCTTCCTCAGCTCAGGCAGAGTCGTGGTTTCGCCCTGGTCCTGAGCCGCCCGCTGCCAGAGCTCCTCGATGGAGCAGCCATGAGACAGGATGAGTTGGGCGGTAAAGGTTTTCAAAGTGGAAGAGTGGTCCTCCCAATAGACCGTTTGAAAGCCGCAACCCGTCAGCATTTCCAGTAGTTCCTCGCGAGTCCTGGCCCCGGCAAGACAGCAGCAGGAGGGCAGGCACCGCACCTCATCCCGCGCCCTCGCTTCCCTCAGGTAAACATCGCTCAGCACCAACCGTCCCCCATCCCGCAGAACTCGCCGACATTCCCTCAACATCCCGGCGGCATCGTTGACAAGCGAAAGACTGCATTCGGCAAACACCCCGTCCCAGGTGGCATCGCCAAACGGCAGAGCGACCCCGTCGGCCGTTATCAGAGGCAGAGCGGCATCTCTCGCATGTCCGAGCCTGAGAATGGTCCAGGAAGGGTCGATCCCGAAGGCACGGAGATGGTGATGCTGGATCAGATACGCTACGGTACCGCCTACCCCGCATCCGCTATCCAGCACCCGTGCCCCGGACGGGAAGGAACAACGGGAAACCGCGATTTGGGTCAGCGCGATCCCGCCCGGCCGCATGAAGCCGTCGGCCCCCAGACCGGCGGCAATCCTTTCGTATATTCCCTCCACCGACATGATCCTACTGCACGACGACTGTCATCGCTCTGTCCGGCACGCATTGAAGCGCCACCCTGCGCTACTTGTCCTCCAGGATCTTTTCGACTTCGGCCATCTTCCCCAGCGCCAGTTCTTCGGGAATGAAGGTCTGCCCGCACCTGGGGCAGTGGTGCAGATCGACTGGAAACTTGCTCCCCAGATAGCCAACCTCGACTTTGCCCAACTCCAGGGGCAGATCACACTGAAGGCAGATCAGGGTGCTTTCGGCAACTGCATTCTGTTCCTGGCTCACGACTGTGTCCCCTCTTGGACTTCCATGCGATGACTGTACGCGTTATGAATCACAAACTCGTCACCATCACGGGAATATTCCACCCAATAAGTCACGGCCGCCGGTTTATGGTGAGCCACGAGGCGGCCGGTCCGGCGGTTCAGGAACTTCCTGTTGCTCGTTTCGGCAAATTGAATGACGGCACGAACATCCTCCTCGAGAATCAGCCTCTTGTCCAGGAGCTCCTGCACCTCAGGAGAAATGCGCAACCCTGCCGCTCTGTACCCCTCTTCTTCAGCCACACTCTCCTCCCATAGCTCCTTCAGCATTCTACGCTTCAGCCTCGCGCGGTTTTCATGACGCTGCGAGTAGCCCGGCCCTCGGCGCTCGGCTGGATCGCCGCTGCCGCCCGGGCAGATCAGATCGAGCAGGTGGAAGGTCCGCTTTCCGCGCGCCGCAAAATTGTCCCGGCACATGGCGCAATAGGTCACATAGTCGGCCTCGCTGTCGTGAATCCGGCGGTGGACAACCTTGTCGGCGACCTCGGGATTGGCGAACGCCATATGGCCACCGTAACCGCAGCAGGTCGTGAGGCTGCGGTGATTGTGCAACTCGGAAACCGGCACTCCCAGCTTGTCCAGCAGGCGGCGAACCGCATCCTGAAGGTCGTGTTCATACCGGGTGGTGCAGGGATCATGAATGGCAACCGCGGCCGAGCTTGCCGGCGCGGCCGAGGACGGCAGCCCAACCCGGTCCAGCACCGTCCATAACGATTCGATCGGCATAGCCGGGGCATGATCCTTGAACATCCGGTAACAGCTTGAACAGGCCGTGATGACCGGTGGCGATCCCAACTGCTCCCACTGGGTGCGAACCAGGCGGATGGCATCGTGGAAGGTTTCCCTGCGTCCGGCCCATTCGGCAGGGGCCCCGCAGCAGCCCAGAATCAGTCCCACCCCGCCCTCGAGACTTTTCCGCAGATGTTCATAGATCCGGAGGACCTGTTCGGGCGAGGAGGCGCTCAGCTGACAACCGGGGAAGAAGACGTGGCCGCTTGTCTCACGGCCGGGCTGATGGCGCGCCAGGCTGAAGGCCTCGCTGGTGCTGAACGCCATATCCCGCAGCGCAAACGCATGCACCGAGGGTGGCATCTTGCCCTTCTCCACCATGGCCTGCCGCGTTTCCAGGCAGAACTCACCCATGTCGAGCTGTTCCGGGCAGACCGCTCCGCACAGTCCGCACAGGGCGCATGAGTTCATCAGCGGGTTGGCCAGATGATTGCCCAGGACGATGCAATAGTTGTTATAGAGCTCACGAATGTAGCGCTTCGGATACGATTTATAGTGGGCCAGGTATTCGCAAACCTTGACGCACTCCAGGCACTCGCAGTGGAGACAGCGCTTTGCCTCCTCGATCGCCTCCTCCCTGGCGTAGCCCTGCTGCGGCTGTGCCATGGCGATCGCAGCCGCCGGTTCGATTCCTACGGTGCTCGTGAAGAGCTTGGTTTTGAACGGTCCCTGCTGATCGCGGTTGGCTGACAGTGACGCCTTCTGCAGAAAACGCTCGATGGACAGTACCGCATAGCGGCCGTCGTGAACCGAGGTAATGGGGGAGTAGGCAGCGAAACCGCAGCGCTGGCTGCCGCCGGCAAACACCTTGGGATTGCTGGTAGCGAAGGTCAGTTGTTCGATGGCGATGCGTCCGCCATCCCCAAGCGCCAGCTCCTCTCCCCAGGAAGCGGGACCGGCCAGCCCCACGCCCAGATATACCGCGTCGAATTCGTCGATCACAGCCCTCAGGCTTGGTCCCGTTTGCGTGTCGCTCCCGATTGGCGTGTTCAAACGCACCTCGACGAGCACATTTTCAAGCATTGCGAGGTCTTCATCAATCGATTGCTGCGGGAGTTTCTCTTCGCCCAGTTGGCGCAGGCGCCCCGCAAGTTGGCTGCCGGCTTCAAAGAGGACCACCTGGAAGCCCTTGGTGATCAGGTCAAAGGTCGCCGTCAGCCCGCTCAATCCGCCCCCGACCACCGCAATGCGAGCGCTCTTCCGGGATGAGAAGGTAGCGCCCCCGGAACGCTTCGTGGAATACTCCACACAGGCACGCTCCAGAGCGTTGATCCGGATTGCCCCTCCCAATTCCTGACGCCGGCACTCCACTTCACAGGGATGATCGCAGATGCGGCTGATGATCCGCGGAAAGGGCACGAACCGGTGGAAAATGACAAAGGCAGCAGAGAAATCCTGCTTGCGAAGGCACTCGATCATGCCACGCGCGTCGACATGAATCGGGCAGGCGGCGGTGCAGGTGGGCGGCTGTTCCTGAATACACTGATTCTCACGCTCGCGCACTCGCTGGCGGTCCATCGCTGATCTCCAACTTCTGAAAACGTATACTAAAAAAGGTTGAAATCCTTCATTTCTTCCTTTGACCGCGGATAACACCGATTAACGCTGATGCAATTCTTAATCCGAACTCATCCGCGTTATCCGCGGTTAAAAAGAGAAAGACCTTGTCCTTCACGAGAATAGAATAACTCCTTACAAAAAGCCGGGAAATCAGGAGTGAATCTGCAAAATCCCGTTCGCCCCTGATCCCCGGATAGAATGTTATCAATACCACAGTCGTGCTACGCTCTCAGGCCATTACTTCCCCAGAGCCGCCTTGATCCTTTCGGGAATGGCAGGCATCCTCAGCACCCGAGCGCCGACTGCGTTGTAAATGGCGTTGGCACACGCGGGATGAACGCTGGTCATCGAGACTTCACCCACCCCGGACTGACCAAGGAGTCCTGCCGGCCGCGGCGTTTCCAGGTACAGGAGTTCGAAATCATCGGGAGCGTCGTTCGGATACGGGATCCCGCACTTCTGGAGGCTGGTGTGAACCTTTAGATCGTCGAAATCCTCGGTCAGGCCCATGCCCATACCCTGGATGATGCCACCATAGTTCTGACCATCGACGGTAATCCGGTTGATAATCGTGCCGACGTCAATAGCCGCAGTAATCCGTGAGCACTTGGTCTTGTAGGTCGTGGTGTCCACTTCCAGTTCAACGAGGAAGACCCCGTACATGTAGGTCGCGAACGGACTCCCCTGAGCGGTGGTTTCGCTGCAGGCCGTGCAGTGAGCCGCAGACCACTTGCCGTCGTAACGCAGCGGGATATTCTCCGCTTTCATCTCCTCGTACGTACGGTAGGTGCCGTCTGGCTTCGTCATTGCCTGTACCAGCATCCGGCAGGCTACCGTGATCGCGTTGCCGGTCATCAGGTTCGAACGGCTGCCGCCGGAAGGACCGGAGTTAGGGTTACGCGTATCGTTCATGTTCAGCTTGATTTGGCTCGTCTTGATGCCCAGCGGCCGCAGCGCCTCATAGGCAAAGCTGAGCGTAGCAAGGTCCGCGCCCTGGCCGTGATCTTGCCAGGAGTCATAGATCATCACGTCGCCATTGGGGAGCAGTTCCGCCGCCGCCTCGGAACCGTCCGGACCATCCAGCCCGGCGCCGTACACGCCCAGCGCGAGACCGATGCCATAAGCCTTGCCCGGCACGTTGTAAGCTGCCTTGCGCTTCTTCGCTTCTTCCCACTTGGGCTGGATCAATTTGAGCAGCCCTTCCATGCAGTACACTTCCGGTTCCTGACCGGTCGGCGTGGTATGACCCTGACCTTCTTTGTAGCAGTTCCGCAACCGCAACTCGAGCGGATCGATGCCCATCTTCTCGGCCAGCATGTCCATCGCGATTTCGCCGTTGAGGAACGCCTGCGGGGAGCCGTAGGCGCGGAAAGCCGATCCCCAGGCGTGGTTGGTCGCAACCGTGTGGCCCTTGGCGCGGATATTCGGGACATTGTAACCGGCGCCCATAAACTGCGCCTGGCGCAGGGTGAGGAGGTCGCCGAATTCGGAATACGGGCCGTGATCCACCCACCATTCATAATCCAGCGCGATCAGCTTGCCGTCCTTATCTGCACCCCACTTGGCCTTGATTTCAGCCGGTGACCGCTTGCCGGTGTAAGTGATGTTCTGGTACTGGTCGTAAACCAGCGAAACCGGCCTGCCGTCCACGGCCAGGCAGGCGACACCCAACAGACCTTCCATGGTCGGGCTGAACTTGTAGCCGAAAGTACCGCCGGCTGGGTTCTGAATCAGGCGCAGCTTTTCGGGTTCAACTCCGATGCCGGGACAGATCATGGCGTGGTGCAGGTGCAGACCGATGCTCTTGGACTGGATGGTCAGCGTGCCCTCGTCGTCCACGTAGGCCAAACCGCAGTCCGGCTCCAGGTGCAGGTGAGGCTGACGACTGTTGTAAGTGGTCAACTCCACCGTGTAGGCTGCCTTTTCCAGAAGCGGCCCGGTTTCTTCACCCTTCACGACGCCCTGCTCGTAGTAAGCGTTGGGAACGCCGGGGTGGATTTCCATGGCGTCCGGAGCCAGCGCCTCGTAACCGCTCAGGTAGGCGGGCAGGACTTCCAGGTCCACCTTGACCTTCTTGGCGGCGGCCCTGGCATGTTCTTCCGTATCCGCCGCGACGATGGCGATGGCATCACCATATTGGAAGATCTTCTCTTTGCACAGGATGGGGCGGTCCCAACCATCGCCCTTGTTGGTCGGAAAGGTGATCAGACCGGTAATCGCGTTCTTGCCCTTCACGTCCTTCCAGGTGACGACCTTGACCACGCCGGGCATCTTTTCCGCTTCCGAGGTATCGATGCCCTTGATGTTGGCATGCGACACTTCGGCTTGGGTCAGAGCCAGGCGCAGCGTGCCCTCCGGCATGCGCAACGCCAGGTCGGCACCGAAATCCCAGGTACCGGTAACCTTTGCCAGCGCCGATGGACGCACGAAATTGCTGCCGACCATGGTGACCGGGCTTTCCAGGGTATTGAGGATCTGCTCGGGCTTGATCTCGCCGCGCATGATCCGGGCGGCATCCATCACCGCGTCGATGAGCGGCTTGTAACCGGTGCAGCGGCACAGGTTGCGATTCCGATGGAACCAGTCGCGAACCTCCTGGCGGGTCGGTTTGTTGTTGTTCTCCAGCAGGACCTTGGCGGACATGATGAAGCCGGGGGTGCAAACACCGCACTGCGCGCCGCCGTGAGCCATCCAGGCAATCTGTAGGGGATGCAAATTGTCGGGGGTGCCAATGCCTTCGATGGTGGTGATTTTTGCCCGCTCCTGGACCTTCTTCATCTTGGTAACGCAGGATCGGATCGGCTTACCGTCCATGACGACGGTGCAGGTGCCGCAATGGCCTTCATTGCAGCAGACTTTGCAGCCTGTCAGGAGCAGGTGCTTCCTCAGCACATCAGCCAGGGAGGTCTCGGGGTCAACTACCAACCAGCGATCAACTCCGTTGATGTTGAGCAACATTCTCTTCATTTGTTTTCTCCGTTCGTCTATGAGGTTTCCTTCTACCGGCTAGGCGCCCTTTCCAAAACCGCAATCCGGATAACGGCACCGCTCACACTGAACACAGAGGCCACCATGGGCCAGTTTCACAAAGTCCTTTCGCGTCATTTCCTCGCCCGCCAGGATGCGTGGCAGCACCAGGTCAAAGATACTCGTGTGGTGGTACATGACACAGCCGGGAAGCCCCAGCACCGGGATCTCTCCGACATAAGCGAGCATGAACATGGCCCCAGGCAGCACCGGGGCCCCATAGGTCACCACCCGTCCCCCGACTGCCCGAATGGCCGCCGGGGTGACATCATCGGGATCAACGGACATACCCCCCGTTACCGTGACCATCCGGGCACCATCGCGGATGAACCCCTGGATGGCCGAGACAATCTGATCGATCTGGTCGGACACATACACCTGGCCCAAATACTCGCATCCCAAATCCTCGACCTTCTTCCTCACCACCGGGCCGAAGCGGTCTTGAATGCGCCCGTGATACACCTCACTGCCGGTCGTCACGATCCCGGTCTTGAGAGCGCGAAAGGGCTTCACTTCCATCAGCGGTCGGGATTGTCGGCAAATCGCCTCGACCTCCTCGATCGTTTGTTCGTCAATGACAAGAGGAATAATCCGCGTCCCCGCCAAGATCTTGCCCTTGGTGACCCGTTGATCGGAGTGCAGTGTGGCAAAAACCACCTGATCCACGGCATTGACCGCTTCCAGCGCACCTGTGTCGATCTTGAGGAGCCCGTCATGGGCGGCAACCAGCTCGACCTTGCCCTCCTTGGGGTCGGTCCGAATGATCCCCTGCCCTGCGGCGGCCTTCGCAATCCGCTGGGCGGCGTCGTTCTCATGCAGGAGACCCTTGCCGGTCTCCCAGACATAGAGACGTTCCTTGCCCATATCGAGCAGCCTCGGGATATCATCGGGTTGCACAATGTGCCCTTTGCGGAACGCGGGCCCCTTGAAGTGACCAGGAATGATTTGCGTCACATCGTGACAGAGCACCATTCCCAAAGCCTCCTGCACCGGTACTGCCTTCATCGCGATTGCCCCTTATGGTTCTGCGGCGGTCCCACCCCGGCTGCAAGCTCAGGATGACGGCCCCAGGCAATGTTTGTGTCAAAGCTGATATAAGTTCAGGCAAAAAAAAACGTTCGTCAGGATCCAGCACACCAGAGAGAACGCCGCCGCAACTCGATTGCCCCCGAGGAGGGGGCCCGCCACCAGGCCCTTCACTCGGGTCTGGCAGCCGATGCCGTTGAGCTTGCGCAAGAGACTGCCACATTTTATGCCGGATCTGACATATTTCAATGCAAAAAAAAAGCAGTCCATGTTTTCATCTACCACCAGCCACGAGGCCGAGCGAATCGGTTTTCCGGCCGCTGCGGGTCAGGTCTCGTTGCTGCCCCTCTTCATCGCCGGAAGCATGGGAAGAAGGAGTGGGATGCCCCTCCCGATGCCCCCGGCAATCCGAACGGCCTCGAACGGAACCGAACCGGGACCGACTCGGTTTTAACAACCGAGCCGGTCTTCGGCTTTGGGGGATCCCAAGAAAAGGAAACCTACATGGCCCACTTGTAGATCTGAATGACGTCATCCAGGGTGGGACAGCGGGGATTGGTAAGCCCGCAGGCATCCTTCTGAGCATTCTCAGCCATGGTCTTGAGGTCTTTTTCCTTCACCCCCAGCTGCGCCAGGCCGGCGGGAATCCCGACATCGGCGGAAAGCTTCTTGATCGCTTCGAGCGCCTTGTCGGCGGCGGCACGAGGCGATAGCCCGGCAACGTTTTCGCCCATCGCCTTGGCGATATCCACGAACCGGTCCACCTTGGCAATCAGGTTGAAGGCCTCCACATGGGGCAACAGAATGGCATTGCACACCCCGTGAGGCAGGTCATAGAAGCCGCCCAGCTGGTGAGCCATGGCATGCACGTGGCCGAGGCTCGCATTGTTGAAGGCCATCCCGGCCAGGTACTCGGCATAGGCCATGTTGTCGCGGGCCACCATGTCGGCGCCGTTGGCCACGGCCGCGCGCAGGTTCTTCGCGATCAACTCGATCGCCATCAGGGCGCAGGCGTCGGTGACCGGCGTGGCGATGATCGAAACATAAGCTTCTACGGCGTGGGTCAGAGCATCCATACCCGTCGCGGCGGTGAGTGCCGGGGGCATGCCGGCCATCAGCAGCGGATCATTGATAGCGACGTTCGGGGTCACGCGCCAGTCCACGATCGCCATCTTCACATGGTTGCTGGTGTTGGTGATGATGCAGAACCGGGTCATCTCACTGGCGGTCCCGGCCGTGGTGTTGATGGCGATGAAAGGCGGCATCGCCTTCTTGGATTTGTCCACGCCTTCGTAGTCCCGGATGTGGCCACCATTGGTCGACACAATCCCGATCCCCTTGCCGCAGTCGTGGGAGCTGCCGCCGCCAAGGGAGATGATCAAATCGCACTTCTTCTCCTGGAAAAGCTTCAGGCCGTCATGGACGTTGGTGTCGGTCGGATTGGGCACGGTTTGATCGAAAACCACACAGTCAACCCCGGCATCCTGCTTCACCAGGTCCACGATCTTCTGCGTGATACCGGCCTTGGTGATCCCCTTGTCAGTACAGATGAAAGGCTTCTTGCCCCCAAGCACCTTCACCTGCTTGCCAATTTCCTTGTGAGCGCCGACCCCCATCAGGGTCACGGTCGGAATGAAAAACCCAAATACTTGTTCGCCTACTGCCATCGTTCTTCTCCTTCAAGAAATGTGGTTGTTGGGTTTAACTCGAAGCCGTCAATCAACCAGATGGTGCAACTGAGCTGGATGATCACGGCTCCATCCATCTTGGGCGGCATCAGTACACCAGCCCTAGCAACGATTGGGCCAATTCATTTATATCTACAATATCAGTAGGTTATGGTGTGAAAGGTCGATTCAGTGAGGATGATCTGAGTCATAGTGAAACGGAGGTGGCTCGATCCCGACGCACAAGTCGTGGGTGACTCCCTTAAGACAAGAGGATACGGCAGGATGGGTCAGGATAACCCAGAGCCGCCGTGGGTGAGTAACCCTGACCCACCGGAACGTACAGGGTTCCACACCGGGCAGCATCACAGCGGCGAGTCATTCCCCGGGCACGACGCCTCCGTCACCACTCAACAAACGGAGCTCACGAGACGGTTCTCTGGTATCCTTTCACAATGCTTCGCGGGTCTTCGCGGATGAAGCAGCGGTCGGAGGAAGGCGATTAACGCTCGTGCGGCTCCCTGGCAGACAGCCCGGCCGCAATGCGGACCCGACCACGCCCGCTGAGCGGTTCCGGGATCTTCAGCGGGTCAGTAACCGGCTTTGATCTTAGGCTGCCAGTGATGGTCAACATATTCGAGTTCATCAATGTTGTCATCGATCCAGCGCTGCACGGAAAATGTTACGATTTCTCCGGCAGACTTGAGGACCACCACTTTCTCGATCCCGGCATTGATGATCATACGCTTGCAGATCTTGCATGGTTCGGTGTTGGAGACAACTTCACGGGTTTTTGCCTCAACTCCCACCAGAAACAGGGTTGATTTGAGCATGTCAAGGCGCGAGGCGTGGATGATGGCATTTTGTTCCGCGTGGACGCCTCGGCAGATCTCGTACTTCTCTCCCTGTTTGATATTCAGGAGCTCTCTGGCACAGACACCAACTTCTATACAATTCTTCGTTCCGCGCGGGGGACCGTTGTAGCCGGTAGAAATGATCTGATCCTGCTGAACGATGACAGCGCCGAACCACCTTCGCAGGCAGGTGGCCCGCATGGAAACCTCTCTGGCAATGTTCAAGTAGTACTGCTCTTTGGAAACACGCGGCATGATCGTCTTTCTTCGGAAATCCGGAATCGAAATGGTGACTGTCGGATCACGCTCCCGAGAGCGCCGGTTCCAGCCAAAAACAGGATGATCTCATCAATCCAGCTGAGGTTTGGCACGGAGATGCGGGGTTGCCTGCTCGAACTGGTAGCCAATGCGCAGGATAAGCTCTTCGCGAAAATGCGGCCCGAGGATCTGCAGCCCGATGGGGAGCCCGTCCCTCGAAAACCCGCACGGTACCGACAGGCCGGGCACGCCGGCCAGGCTGGCGGGCAGGGTCAGGACGTCATTGAGGTACATCTCGAGCGGATCATCCGCTTTTTCTCCCACTTTGAATGCCGGAACAGGGGCCACCGGGGCGAGCAGGGCGTCAACCTGGCGGAACACCTTGAGGAAATCCTCCCGGATCAGCGTTCTCACCTGTGACGCCTTTCGGTAATAGGCGTCGTAGTAGCCCGCCGAAAGCACATAGGTCCCCAGCATGATCCGCCGTTTGACCTCGCTGCCAAAACCCTGAGAGCGGCTCTGCCGATACATGGTGAGCAACTCCCGTGCTTCCGGGACGCGATACCCGTATTTCACGCCATCATAGCGGGCAAGGTTCGAGGACGCTTCCGCCGGAGCGATGATGTAATAGGCAGCGACCCCGTATTCCGTATGGGGCAGGGAGACCTCCCGGATTTCCGCCCCCAGCTCCCGGCAGGTCTGCACGGCCGCCTGCACCGCCGAAGCCACCTCGGAATGCATGCCGGCGACGAAATATTCTTTGGGGATCCCCAGCCGCAGCCCCTTGATGGGCTCGCTGAGGGCCGCCCGGTAATCCGGCACCGGCTGTTCGACCGAGGTCGAATCACGGGGGTCGTGCCCGGCGATAGCCTGCAGCAGCAGCGCCGCGTCTTCGACGTCCTTGGTGATCGGGCCGATCTGATCGAGGGAAGAAGCAAACGCCACCAGTCCGTAGCGGGACACTCGACCATAGGTCGGTTTCAATCCCACCACCCCGCAAAATGACGCGGGCTGCCGAATAGAACCACCCGTATCGGTTCCCAGGGAACCGGCACAGAGATCAGCGGCCACCGCCGCCGCCGAGCCCCCGCTCGATCCGCCCGGCACCCGGTCCAGGTCCCAAGGGTTTCGGGTGATTTGAAAGGCTGAATTCTCCGTGGATGATCCCATGGCAAACTCGTCCATATTGGTCTTTCCCAGAAAGACGGCTCCCGCCTGCTTCAACCTCTCCAGGACCGTGCCGTCGTAGGGTGGCACAAACCCTTCGAGGATGCGCGAAGCGCAGGTGGTGCGCACCCCGCGCAGGCAGAGTACGTCCTTGATGGCAAGAGGGATTCCCATCAACGGGGAACGCGCAAAATCCGCTGGTCCCTGATCCAGCTGCCGCGCCTGCGCCAGTGCCGAATCGGCAAGGGAAGTCAGGTAGCAGTTGAGTTTCGGATCAAGTTCCGCGATGCGCGTCAGAAAGGCCGTGACGACCTCGGCAGCGCTCACCTCTTTGCGCGCCAACAGGTTATGCAGGGCATGAATGGTCAGGGTGTGGAGTGCCATGGCAATCAGGACCTTTCCATTGCTGGTTCAGATGACTTTGGGAACGATAAAATTGGCACCGTCGCTCTGAGGGGCATTGGCCAGGGCTCCCTCCCGGTTGCTGACGGAGCTGACCTGGTCCGGCCGGAACACGTTTTCCCGCTGAATGGCATGGGTGGTTGCGGGGATGTCGGTGGTATTCAATTCATTCAGCTTATCCACGTAGCTCAGAATGCTGTTCATCTGCTCCGTCATGCGCCCTTCTTCGGCTTCGGTCAGCTCCAGCCGTGCCAGGGTCGCCACGTGCCGTACTTCTTCTCTGCTGATTTTCGTCGTCATGGTGATAGATATCCTGTTCTAAGGGTGTCTTTGACCGGGGTCACTCTTACCACAGGAAGGAAGGTCAAACAATCCCCGCGGCAACCTCGGGGCTTCCTGCCATCCGCAGCCCGGAGCGAACAACCGTCCCGGGCAGGTCGTCACTCATGGCCGGAGAAGGTTTCCATGGTGCGGCAGTCATGGAACGCCGCAAGCACGGCGCTCAGCCCGGACACCCGGCAGCTTTCGAGGAGCTGGTAGGTCAGGGCGTGCACCCGCGCTTCCTCGACCTCCCGTTCGGCTGCCGTGCTGTCGAACCGCTGGAGGAATTTGGCAAAGCGGATCACGTGCACCAGCTCATGGGTGACAATGTAGAGGGAGAGCGGGAAAAGGTGAATGCTGGCATCCCGCTCGATGGCTCTTCGAATGACGTGATCCTGGAGGCAGATCTTGAAATAGTCACCACTTTCACTCCCGCGCAGGCGTTCATGGGGGTTCTGGGCGTAGCGGTAAATCTGAGCGAACGCCATGTCGGTGATTTCCTCTTCCTGCAGGGAGCGGAGGGACTGAATGTCATACCGATATCGTTTCCACTGTGATGTAGATATCTTATAGTGCTCGCTCAACAGTTCCTCGGCGATATCGATGGCCTGCCGTAAGACAGCGATTTCGTCCGGGTAGAAAGGAATTCGTTCTGCCAATTCGATCTTGGTCGTCATCGGATCTCTGTCGTAACAGCCGCTGCTGGTCGCACTGCAGGAGCCCCACTGGCTGCCCCCTCCTTTCTATTACCCAACAATTGGCATTTTATCAAAAGGTTCTTTAGAGACGCCGCGGTCGGAGAAGCTTCGCTAACAATCCGGGCTCTAACCGGCGGGTGGCCACAGGATCGGGAGTATGGCTACGGAGATGAGCAGCGCGAGAATGGTAAGGGGCAGCCCAACCTTGACATAGTCCATGAAGCGGTAGCCGCCGGGACCCATAACGAGCAGGTGGGCGGGGTGCGACAGGGGGCTGGCAAAGCTCGCCGAGGCCGAAATCGCCACGGTCATCATCAGCAGGTGCGGCGAGATCCCCAGAGTGGCGGCAGTGCTGAGGGCGACCGGAGTCATCAACACCACCAGTGCCGCTGTTGGGATCAGCTGCGTCCCGATCACAGTTACCAGAAAAAGGGTGGCAACAACCCAGCGGGGGCCGAGATCACCAACCGCGGCCATCAGGGCGCCAGCTCCCAGCTGTGCCGCCCCCGTGTTTTCGATGGCAGCTCCCAGCGGCAGCATGCCAGCGATAAGGAACACAACTTTCCACTCGATGGCCCGGTAGGCTTCCTCCATGCTCAAACAACCGGTGAGCACCATCAGGGCCGCCCCGGTCAGGGCGGCAATGGCAATGGGAACAAGTCCGAGGATCGCACTCAGGATCACCGCCAGCATAATACCGACGGCAAGGCGGGCCTTTTCCAGACGGGGCGCCCGCGTAGCGGCTTCATCGAGCACGATGAAATCGGGATCGCGGGCCAATGGCTCCAGGTTACGGCGCGGTCCGTACACCAGCAGGGCATCTCCGAACTGCAGCGGCAGGTCCTGCAGCCCGGAGCGATAGACCCGACCCTTTCGCCAGATGGCGAGCACGCTGATGCCATAGCGCTCGCGGAAAAGGAGGTCGGCAAGCGTCTTGCCCACCAGCGTGGTTCTAGGGGAGAGCAACACCTCGGTTCCGCCGATTTGCTGGGACTCGAGTTCGGCTACCAGGCTGGACGCCTGCTGCGTGATCTCCAGTTCCTGAAGGCCCTCGAGCACTTCCAGGTCGCGGGCCGAGCCCTGCAGGACGAGCAGATCGCCCGCCTGTACGGTTTCATGAGGCGACGGCATGCACCTCAGGTCCTCGCCTCGCACGAGACCCACTACGGTTAGACCGAAGGCATTCCCTAGGCGACTTTCGACCAGATCATGGTCGGCCAGCACCGACCCGGCCGGCACGCGTACCGACAACAGCTGAGTGCGCTCCCAGACCAGAGCGCCCATCTCATCCGCTCCCACAAAGTGCAGGTTCGTGACCAAGCCCAGCTCGGCCAGCTTCTCCAGGGCTTCCCGTTCCCCTTGCAGCAACAGCCGCTCGCCATCAGCCAGCCGATGCCGCCGCAGCTCCTTCACCTCACCTTCGATCGGACAGTGCAGCGCCACCACATGCACCCGGTGCTCGCGCCGCAATGCGCTCTCCGCCAGGGTCGCCCCCAGCAGGGGCGACCCCTCGGCGACAATTCCTTCAGCCACCTGCAGGCATTGTGCGAGCAGACGAGTGACCGATTCGGATGACTCGACCTGGAGGTGATGACTGGCGTGAAAGCGCTGCAGGTGGTCGGGCCGACCGTGCACAATGAGCGTATCTCCTGCCTGCAGGAGCTCGCTTGGGCGGGGAGCCAGCATCAGTACCCCCTTCCGCTGAAGCGCCAGAACCGTCAGGTACAGGGCGGAACCCAGCCGACTCTCAGCCAGAGTGCGCCCGTCGAGCGGCGATCCTCCTGGGATGTGGGTGGTGAAGATGTGCGTATCAAGCTCGTAGGAAGCACCAAGCGAGCCGCGGGTGCTGGCGCCGGCATCGCCGGAGCGGTTGGGAAGGAGGCGTCGGCCGATCATCACCATGAAGGCGATGCCGGCCACGACGATGGCGGCGGTGATCGGCGTGAAATCGAAGATCCCAAAGGGACGGAGACCGGCGGTTCGGAGCGCGTCAGTCACCAGAATATTGGGTGGGGTGGAAATACCGGTAAAGGGACCGCCGAGGAGGCAGCCGAGTGCCAGCGGCAGGAGCAGGCGGGAGGGTGGGCGCCCGCTGCGTCGTGCCAGGTCCATCGTCGACGGCAGCAGAATGGCGGCCACCGTGACGGTGTTGATGAGTGCCGACAGCAGGCTGGCGGCACTCATCAGAGCAATCATAAGCGTTGCTTCGCTGCCCTGGGCGAAGCGTCGCAGCGGCTTGCCGAGCCGACGGGCAATACCCGTGCGCGTCAGCCCTGCCGACAGGATGAACAAAGCCCACACGGTAACCACTGCTGGACTGCTGAAGCCCGCCAGCGCCTCCTGCGCCGTGACCAACCCCGTCAGCGCCAGGGCCGACAGCACCAGCAGCCCCACCACGTCCACCGGCAGCCAGCCGCCAAGAAACAGAACGAGGGCCGTCGTCAGAATCGCGAGCAGGATCACTACCTCAAACGTCAAACCAGGCTCCTTCCAGACACTATCATCACCAAAAGCAGCTGGTAGTGGTACCCGTTGAATTCTCCCCACCACCCTGGACTTACGTCAGCACCGTACGGGAATAACGGCGAACCGCCGGCACTATCCTTTCCTTGCCGCGAGGAACAACATTCCAGAGCTGCCAGCCTTCAGTCATAAAGATGTCACGGGGAAATTTCGGGAGATGTTGATTTTGAAAGGTCTCTTGAGTCGGGACGACTGGATTTGAACCAGCGACCTCTGCGTCCCGAACGCAGCGCTCTACCAAGCTGAGCCACGTCCCGACCAATTCGCTGAGCCTATTAACAGAAATTCCCACTCGTGTCCATGATTTTCGCGTTCCCACCTGACGGTGAGGGTTCCTGAAAACCCTGACATGACTGGCTGGTTGACAGAATCGGAATGGGTCTGGTATGAAATTCATGCTGTACAAGTTCAGTGGTCGCGGCCTTTTTGGCTGGCGCAGTGCAACTTTAGAATAATTTGGAGGGCCGATATATGTCCTGGCTCGGGCGCAGTGGGATTACTGGGTTGCTGGTGCTAGTGCTGGCTGCTCCCGGCTGGAGCGAAGACTATACCGGTACCTGGGAATTTACTCTCTCACCAATGACTACAACTTGCAGCACAACCCTCGATCGGTCCATGCCGGAGACCTTCAGACTGGTTCTGGAGCAGGATGGACGGGTCCTCACGGGGTATCGGGATTTCAGGGATATCGAAGGTATTGGGGAGTCTTATGCGGGCTGTTCCGATGCCAATGGTTTTTCAATGAGCATGACGGCACGCTGTCCCGTTGTCCCGGATCCCGTCTGTAGCAATGACACAAGCTCTTTCTCCTTCGAGCGCAACAAGACCGCCAGGAAGCAAAGAGGTTCCGTAGTGTGGACCGCAGTCGACCGTAACGCTCGGAACCAGGCCAAGTGCGTGACCGTCTACACCGGCAAAGCCAGAAAGCTGCTCAATAAAGAGTAAGATTCCCTCCTGATGATCGACTATGATTGGCTCATGAAGGAGGAGCCACTCATACCATGGAAGAACCCAGTCTGTCGCAGCAGTCTTTGCAGCAAACAGAGAGAGCGGGTGGGGAGTCACCGTCGCTTTCCTCGCAGATGGCAGCCATGCCGCATCTGCCGGGAGTCTATCTCTTTAAGGACGGAGACGGCGGCATTCTCTACGTGGGCAAGGCCAAGGACCTGCGCAAACGCATCGGCAGCTACCTGCGCCAGTCGGCAACCGGAGATCTCAAGACCCGCGTGTTCCTGGGAAAAGCCGCTGACATCGAATGCCTGGTAACCTCGAACGAAAAAGAAGCGCTCCTCCTGGAAGCCAGCCTCATCAAGAAGCACCGCCCCCGCTATAATGTCATCCTCCGGGATGACAAGAACTATCCGGCACTGCGCATCGACCCCCACGAACCCTTTCCCCGGTTGGAAGTCGTGCGCCGCTTCCAAAAGGACAAGGCGCTCTACTTCGGTCCGTACCCCTCCGCCCATGCCGTGCGGGAAACCATCAAACTCCTCGAAACCCTTTTCCCTTTGCGCCATTGCCGGGGTCGGCGGCTGATTCCGCGGGAGAGACCCTGCCTCAACCATGCGCTGGGCCGCTGTCTCGGGGTCTGCGCCGGCAAGGTCACCCAGGAGCAGTATCAGAAGGCCGTTCACGAGGTGATTCTGTTTCTCCAGGGCAAGACTGATGCTCTCCAGCAGCAGCTTCAACGGCAGATGCAGGAAGCCGCCGCAGCGCTCGATTTCGAGCAGGCGGCCCGCTTTCGGGACCGTCTGCAGGGAATTGCCGCCGTTCTCGAGAAACAAAGGATTGTCTCCGACCACTATCACAACCAGGACATACTCGGGATCTACCAGGAGGAGGGCCGAACCGTTATCGTCATCCTGTTCATTCGCCAGGGGGTGCTGATCGGCAAGCACGACTTCGACCTGCAGGAGGTTCAGGGCGAACCGGAGGATATCCTTCGGTCATTCATTCAGCAGTACTACCGCGAAGGGCGCTTTATCCCCGATGAAATCGTCGTTCCTACCGCCCTGGAGGATGGCGCAGCCCTCGAAGAATGGCTCACTGAAGCCAAAGCCAAACGCGTTCGCATCCTCCCGGCAAAGCGCGGGGGGCGACGCCAGCTCCTCGACCTTGCCGCCAGCAATGCCCGGGAACGCTTCAACCTCCACCGCCGGCAGCAGCAGCGCAACGCCGGCCTGCTGGAAGGTTTGCAGCGCCTTCTGAAACTGCCTTGCCCCCCCCATCGCATGGCTTGTGTTGATATTTCGAACCTGCAGGGACTCCACGCGGTAGGAGCCGTGGTCGTTTTTGAAAACGCCCAACCCCACAAGGAATCCTACCGCTCCTACCGTCTCGAAGGCCCGGCCGAACCCGACGATCCCGCCATGATGGCGGAGGTGCTGGAACGATTTCTCGAAAATGATCAAGGAATTGCCGTCAACCTTGATTTGCTCGTGCTGGACGGCGGCAAGGGGCATCTCAACCGCATCGCACACCTCTTTGAGCACAAGGAACCGCCGGTCCGCCTCCCCGTAATCGCCCTGGCCAAAGAGCGTGAGCATGACCGCGGCGACAGGGGACGGGGACTCTACGAAAAGGTCTACGTTCCCGGACGCAAGAATCCCCTCTTCCTGGCCCACGCCCCTGACTTGCTGCACCTTCTCCAACGCTTGCGCGATGAAGCGCATCGCTTCGCCATCAGCCACTACCAGTCCCTCCACGGCCGCAACCTGCTCGCCTCAGCCCTGGACGCCATTCCAGGAATCGGTCCCAAACGCAAGCAGGCCCTCCTGCAGCACTTCGAAAGCCTGGACGCCCTGCAACAAGCCACGCCTGAGGAACTCCAGCAGGTCCCCGGCATTTCCCCCAAGCTGGCAGGGCTGATCGTGGGGTTAGGCGTGACGCGTGGAAATTGAAGCAATAGGAAAGTGATTGTCCCGAACCGGCTGAATGAGTCAATCGAACTCTAACGCAATGCTTTGCTGCAACCCGCCTCCCACCAGCCATTCACCATGCTTCACCCTTTACGCCTCACGCCTCGCCCGCCTGCTACAGCGGAAGCCGCTTGAGCAGGCGGGTGGCAGTGGCTCTCAGGTCCGGGTCCGAAAGGGATTTCAGCAGGTCTTTTTCCTCGGGGGTGAGGGGGCGGGCAGGAGCTTTTTTTCTTGGTAGACGGCGGGCCTTGACCGATCCGACCTTCCCCGGCTTCGGCAGAGCGGACTTGAGCGGGGGCGAGGCTGCAGACAACTCGCCGATCCGTATCACCATCTTCTCCACCAGCGGTTCCGGACGCCCTTTGTTGATCTTTGCCAGCAGCGGTGTCTTGAGCAGCTCCAGGTGGTATTTCCATACCGAATCATGGACTTTAACGGTCAGGACTTTCTTCTTGAGCGAAAGCGGCTGACAGTAGCGGGCCATCTTCTCCCCTACCAGCTCCTGCCAGTCTCCCAGCGGGTTGGCGGTAAAGGCGGGATGACGCTCGAGAAAGCGCTCCACCACCCGTCCGACCAGCGCTTCGTGGCCGTCGCTCGCCCGCCTCATCCCCCGCCGCCTGCAGTCTGTTGTTTCGGAACGGTCCACGATGGCTTCTCAGCAATGACCGGCCCGCGAAAGAAAGTTCGGCAGCTCGGCCTTCCTCCCTGCCGGGCTCTAATACCGCTTGCCCTTTTCGGATTCCTTGCGGGGTACGATGAATTCCTCCAGATGCCGCAGCCTGGAATGGAGCTCCTGGAAGTTCTTCTGCAGCGTCTCCAGCAAGATAGGCGTATCGCTGCTCTGAAAAGGCACTCTCGTTAGAAACTGATCGTAGAACAGGGCATCCACTCCGGAGAGATAGAAGCTTTCGAGTCGCTTGAGGAGCCCCGCAGCCAGGCTGAGCGTTACCGTCAGAAACACCCCTTGAAGGAGCGGGAACAGGCCGTTGAAGACCAGCCCAAACAGCTCCTGAAAATCCTTCTGCCCGGAGAGAGCGGGCTGGAGGTACAGGTTGAGGAGCCAGACCGTCTGCACCGCTCCCACCAGAGGCAGCAGCCGCAACAGCCACCGAAAAGGCGTCCACGAGCTCCAGAAAATGTCCCAGTCCAGTTCGGCCAGGCGCCGTTCCTTTTCCGCCAGGCGCTCCGAGGCGAGGGTCATGCCGGGATTGGTGAGCAGCACGCGGAGGCGTCGAAAGGGGTGAAAAACAGCACTCAAAACCGGATTGGCCGATTGCTTGAGGAGGACCGCCGCAGGGGAAGCGGTGCCGGCAGGGGCAGGGTGGCTGAGCCGGCCGCTCGCCTGGGCGCTGAGGTGCGTCGCCAGGAGGTTCCCCACCAGCAACCGACCCGCGTACTGAACGATCAAACCCAGGGTACGGCCCACCAGAAAGAGTGACAACGCCCAGACGATCAAAAGCGCCAGCCACCCGAAGGGCTCCATCCCGACCCAGCGCAGGCTGAACCAGAAGCTCAGGGACTTCAGAACCTCAGGCTGGACCGGCCGAAAGGTGGGCATGCCCGCCTGAGGCGCCGGCAGTTGCGAGGGCGCCATGAGATAGGCAATGGCGAGGCAAACGAGAAAAAACAGGAACCACAGCAGCCTCTGAGTAGCCTCATATCGTCTCAGCCCGTATTCCATGGTTTCAGTAGGGTTCCTTCCGAGTAACTGAGATAATGATCGCAGTCCTTTTCGCTGTGCTGGCTGTTTCTCCGGCAGCCTGCGGCTATCGACCGGACTTCCTTGCGAACTCCTCGCGGGTGAGTTCGCGGGCGATGATCATGCGGCGGATTTCGCTGGTACCGGCGCCGATTTCATAGAGCTTGGCATCCCGCCACAGCTTCTGCACCGGGAATTCCAGGCAGTAGCCGTAACCGCCATGGATTTGCACGCCCTGATCGCAGACCCAGGTCGCGGTTTCCGCCGCCAGCAAAATGGCCGCCGCCGCCAGCTTGGTCAGTTCCGTTCCTTTGCCGCCGCGCGGAGCATTCTGGGCCATCACGGCCGCCCGATAGACCAGCAGCCGAGCCGCCTCGGTCCGGGCGTACATATCCGCCAGTTTGTGCTGAATCATCTGAAAAGTCGCAATGGATTTGCCGAACTGTTCCCGTTCCACGGCATACCGAATGGAGTAATCAAGGGCCTGCTGGGCCATGCCCAGTGACCCTCCGGCCAGCACGATCCGTTCGATATCGAGGCCGCTGGTGACCACGTTGACCCCCATGTTCTCATGGCCGACCAGGTTTTCCGCCGGTACTTCACAATCCTGAAAGACCAGCTCCGCCGTCGGCGACCCGCGCATGCCGCATTTTCGCAGCTTGCGGCTTACCGAAAAGCCGGGGAAATCCTTCTCCACAATGAAAGCACTGATGCCCTTGGCACCCCGCTCGGGCGCGGTCTTGGCATAGACCAGCAGCGTATCGGCCGTCGGCCCGTTGGTGATGAACATCTTGCTGCCGTTAAGGATATACTTGTCGCCCTTCTTCACCGCCCTCGTCTTGAGCCCCATGGCATCGGAGCCGGCCCCCGGTTCGGTCAGTGCCAGCGCCCCGATCTTCTCGCCGGCCACCAGAGGTGGTAGATACTTCGCCTTCAGCGCTTCGCTGCCGTTCTTGAAGATGTTGTTGGCACAGAGATTGGAATGTGCTCCATAGGACATGGCCAGGGCCGGGCAGATGCGGCTCATTTCCTCGATGGCGAGGGTCTGCATGAGGATGTCCCCGTCCAGGCCACCGTATTCCTCACTGATGGTGATCCCCAGGATCCCGATTTCAGCACATTTTTTGAAGAAATCAGGTGGAAACCAATCCTCCTCATCAATCTTTTCCTGCAACGGCCCCAATTCATTCACGGCCCATTTGTACACGGTTTCCTTGATCATGCGTTGTTCATCAGTCAGCGTGAAATCCATTTTCCTCTCTCCCGTAATCGTCAGATCTTGCCAGAAGCTCTCCAGGTTGGCGTTTGGCAGTGTCAGGCACCCGTCTGGAAGGTGCAACTCAAGCGACATACCAGCTTTTCGCAATAATCACAAATGGAATTCCGGGGAAAGTGGGGGATGGCGGAAACGCTGGCCGCCAGCCCGGGAGAAGTTGGGCAGCGGCCACCTCCAGATCGGTTAGAACCTTTTCATACGCTCTTCAACCGCCCGGTCGAGCATGGCCGGCAGACCTCCCCGCTCCTCGGGAACGAACCCCAAAGCCTCGCGCCAGATGTCTCTCCCTTCCATGCAAAGATATACACACAGAGCAGGATCGATCCGGCGCATGCGGTCGGCCATGAACCGGTAGAGTTCGACTCGAATGTCGCGGAAATAGCGCATCTTGCCGTCCAAGCCGCGGATGAATTCGCCGCCCAGGATGCGGCTGCGAGGATGCCGGGCGGCAATGATCGGTTTGAGTTCGGGCATGAACCGCAGCGCCCCCAGGCTCACCCATACGACCCGCTGCGGATCCACCACCGCAAAGAGCCGGTCGAGGACGGCCCCGTAGCCCTTACGCCAGTCTTCGCAATCGATCATGGGATCGAAATGAAAAGCCAGCCAGTAACCCCACTCAGCGCAGCGCCGGGCCGCCGCCAGGCGTTCATCGAGGCTCGCCGCCCGTGATTCTTCACGACGCACCAGCTCTTCCGCATTGAGCGACCACGCCACAATGGTGCGACCGCCATGCTCGAGGCCTTCCAGATTGGCTATGAAAGGAGTCTTGGTCTTGAGTTCCAGAATGGCATTGCGCTGCCGTGCAAAGTACGGGACCAGCTCCCGCGTAAAACCGGTCCACGGGTCGAACAGCAGGGAATCGGTGAATTCGCCGGTGCCGATGCGATAGAGCGTTTCGGGATGAGCAGCAAGCTCTCCCCCCAATTCCTCAAAAAGATCCTCGGTATTACCGAAAAGCCTCGGATTGGGCTGGTTGAGGTAAGCCTGCAGGATGCAGTAAGTGCAGCCCAGGGTACACTGGACGCCGAAATTAAGAATCCGGTAGCCGCAGCAGCGATAGTGGCGAGTCCCCGGGCAGGGCTTCAAAAAGCGACCGCGAAAACTCACCACTTCAAGGACCTCCGGTTCCTGAAGGCGCTTGTCCGAGAGCCGTTCAACCACCTCAAACGCCGCATGTGGCAGACGGCGACGCAGTGAGGCAACCATCGGGCTTGCCGCGACCTCGTGTTCGATGATGATCCTGCGAGGTGGTTTGGGGTGCATGATGAGTCCAGCAGGCAGTTCGCTCAGTAACGCATGCTCCGCACGATCTCTTCCGGCAGGTCTGACTGCCCGTTGCAGGGCCCTGCAGGCCCTCTCAGAGAGCGTTCTGAAAGTCGCTCAATTTGGTTTTTATGACACGCTCTCAGAAATCAGGCGTCTCCTCCTCAAGGGGTTGCTCGCCACCCAATGGCATGGTGAGGACGGCCTTGACGGTATACTTGCCCTTGGCGCTTCCGTAGGCACCGATATACCACACGTTTTCTCCAGGGTTCTTCATGGTGATGGTTTCCGACAGCGTACCGACCTTGATCGACCTTTTGTTGTATTCAAACTGCTGCGGCCTGCTCGCTTTCCGCAGGTACAAATCGACATCGGCGCTGAGCTTGGTCAGGGTCACCTTCAGCTGGGCGGCATCGGCCGGGGTGGTGATGCGGTAGTATTGCCAGTCCCCCAGAGCCACCGAAGAAGCCACCGCTTTCCCGGAAGTCAGCGCCACGGTTTGGTCCGCACTCAGCTCCGCTTTGATGGTATAGGTGCTTGCCTTGTAGCCATAAACGCCGATGTACCAGATAGCCTGGTCGGTGTTGGCCAGGGTAATGGACTCGGGTTGTTTCCCCAAGTGTTTCGAGGCCGCATCATAGTCCAGTTCCGAGGTTGGCTTGCTGTTCTTCTTCACCAGCAATTCCGGATCGCCGGTGACATTGGTCAATTTGACTTTGAATTGCGCAGAGGATATCGGAGCGGTGATCTTATAATACTGCACCGCCCCCTTGGACACCGATCCGGTGACACCCTGGCCGGAGGTAAGGGGCACGACGTCCTGACCGTCAAAGATGCTGAAGAGCTTATTGCTCGAATCCTGACAACTGGTCTGGGTGGTGCTGTTCACTTTGATTTTATAATTGTCGGCCGGTGACAGACCTGCAGGGATCTTCCAGGTAAAGGAACCGCTCCCCGAAGCGCCGGCGGGAGCCGAGGCGGCGATGGTCTTGACGGCTTTTCCCGCCTGCAGGAGCCTGATCTTCACCGCCTCCCCGGGATCGCCGGTATAGCTCCACTGGATGGCATGCTGGGTCCCGGCCTCCCAATTCTCCCCGCCGTTGGGAGAAATCACGGTGAGGGTACAGGTGTCAAGAACCGTGATGGTTCTCGTGAATTCGTTGTCGGACTCATCCGCTTCCGTTATGGCACCTTCCGAGTCAGCCACGATTTTCAGGGAATGGGTTCCCGCGCTGAGGGTGCCAAGCGATAGATTATAGAAGTACCAATAATAATTTGGATCCAGCCCGGTGGTCCACAACCAGGAGCCCTTTTCTTCGTCATCGACGAAAAACTTGACAAGGAACTCGCCAACCAGGGCTGTTCCATTGTTGATCACCGCGCCGGCGACATACAGATTGTCGGTTGGGTAGAGGGGGCTGTCTTCGGTATAGGTGTCGGGAGTTTTTGCCACCACAATCTTGCCGGACCAGGCGCTTGGCTTGTAGGGTCGCAGATTGGGGAGGTCGGCAGGTGCCTGGGTAATGGCAAAATCGCTGTCACTGGTATCACTGCATCCAGCGACGGTGGTGCTCGAGATCTTGATCCGGTAATCGGTCCCAAGGGCCTGGGCGCCCGGGATCGTCCACCCGTAGGACCCGTTGCCGCCACCGCCCACGGCAGTCCCGGCCGTGATGGTGCTCACCACCACCCCGGCTTTCAGGAGTTCGATCTTCACCGTCGCGCCGGGCTCCCCGGTATAGGTCCACTGAATGGTGTGGACAGAGCCCGCCGGCCAGCTTTCCCCGCCGTTGGGGGAGACCACGGTAAGAGCAGCAACCGAGGCGCTTTGGGCAACGACGTTGATTTGCTGGTTGGTACCGCTCTCGCCCACCGTGAAAAGGCCTCCCGGCGGGTTCACCACCGAGCAGACGGCACCGTTGAGGGTGACCTGAAGAGCCGCCTGTTCACCCTGGGCGGCACCTCCCGGTTGTTCCACGGCGTCTCGGAGGGGGACGTCAATGAGGTACCAATTGGCGTCGCTCAGCCCGTCCTTATCCTCCGGGGGCTTACCATTGGCATCGGTATAGGAAGAACCATTCGCTTTGGTGACCTGGAGCACCAGCCCGTCGTCGTTGGCCTGGGTGATGGGAAGGCCGTCGAGCGTCACGGTTCCGCCAATGCGGAATGGCATGGGAATGCCGCCGCCAGCGGCGAACCCAACCCACCCGGCGACTGCCAAGAAGATCCCCAACACGGCTGAAACCAATCGTTTCATTGAGCTTCTCCCTCTACCACGTTCAACCTGGAAATGGCAGCATGAGCGGGCCGCCATCAGCTTTAGGCTCTTTCCGAAAGACATTCATCGCATGGAGCAGTGAGCTATTCGACCCACCTGATCCGCTCGGCAATGCCCGGCTGCTGAACGCGGATCGGTGCCTTGAGGCCGGCCGGGTACTTGAACGTCCACGATTTCTCCACCCCTGCCGTCAGATCCCATCCCGACGTGGGGTCCCCTGAGAGCATTTGAATGTCCCCGGAGATAGTGATGTAATAGGTGCCAATGGCATCGGGTGCAGTGATGCCGCGCAGCCGGGCCTCATGGATTCCGGGCGCCAGGGTGATGGAGAACGGCCCCACTGCATATGCGGGAACAGCCATGGAGTGGATGAGCTTGCCGTCGACGTACAGCGCGAAAGTATCGTCGATTACCCCTCCATTATCCCCGAAAGTGATCTGGACCGTGCCGGTGGCGACCGTGAAGGTGACGCCATTGCTCACCTCACCTGCCACCGCCACGGTGACGGCACCGGTGACGGCGTTCTGCGGGACGATGACCACCAGTTCCGATTCCGCGGCGGCGGTGATGGTAGCGTTGAGCCGCGCACCATCCAGACCGGCAAAGGTAACCTGGTTTTCCGAGGCAAGGTCAGAAAAGCCCGTGCCATGAATGGTGACCGAGTCGCCAGGAGCGCCGCTGTCGGGTTCGAGCGAGGTGATCTCCAGAGCATCCTCGATTTCTATCGGCTCCGGGGTATCCACCTCGAGCCCGTCATGGACCACCGTTACGGTAACCGGACTCCCGGCATCCTTGCGGATGGCACCGGGCATCATGAAAACCATCGAGGTGCCCTGGTTTCTGGAGGTGCCCAGCTCGACCTGAACTTCCTCACCGGTGACTCGATGGAGGTAGGAAAGGCGTACCACGGGGGTTACAAGATCCTCATAGAACGGCCACCACCCTTTATCAATGGGATCGAAGCCCTGACCTTTAAGCTTGAACTGGATGTCCTTCGCTTCCCGTTTGATCTTCTGGGGCACCACTTCATCCACCGTCAGCGGCCAGACCACCTTGAACAGCATCCGGCCGGGAATCCTTGGCATTTCATCGAGAACGATCAGAAAATGGAAGGTTGTCTTGACTCCCACAAACACGTTGTGTGCGGACTTGAGCTGCCCCAGCACGGGAACGACCTTTTCGGCAAGCTTTTTCACCAATTGGTATTTGATGAAATTCTCTCCATATTTCGTTGCGATGTACTTGACCAGAATGGTAGTGATCTGGCCCGGGGTGCCGGAGAGGGTTTGTTTGAAATCGTCGTACAGGGCATTGAGGAGGACATCCGCCGCATCGGAAAGGCCGCGGCTGCCACCCCCTTCATAGGCGGCGAGAACCGCTTTCACCAGGTCCGGAGCCTTATCCAGGATCAGACCGGCAAGATCGTCCAGATTCAGCTGCACGTCGTTGATAATGCTGGCTGCCCCGCTCAGTACAGGAAGCAGCGCCTGGTCCAGAAGCGTGCGAATGACCAGTCGCTTTTGCACCACCCGGAGATAGTTGAGGTAGGCTTGGTTGGCCAGAGGATGGTCGGGGATGGGTCGCCCTCCCGAAATGACCTCGACATAGCAGTTCTGTGTCCTGGGCAGATCATATTCCTTGGTGTTGGCCCAGTAAAGGACCCCTGTCGGTTCGACCATCCGTGCCGAGTCAAAGTATCCGCGGATGTGGTTGCTCCCTTTCATGGGCTTGACGGGTTTCCCCATCTGAAAGAACCGACCGCTGAGAAAGGAGACGCTGTCGTTGTAGAGGCGCACGTTGCCGCTGTTTTCAATACGCTGCACCTTGATCTCAGAATACTCGGGATGCGAGGTGATGGTTGGGTCCGTGGGCGATCCGAGAATCTCCGAGGATCGGAATCTCTCCGGGGTTCTCCCGGGGCCGCTGGCAGACTGCAGCGTCCCGTTGGCCAGTTGTTGTTCGATGGCCTGGCGGGCCACGCCGGCGGCATCGATCAGCGCCCCGACAAAAGCGTCACTCTGGTGATTGAGGAAATAGGGGTCCGCCGCCAGCAGGTCGGCGAGCTGGACGGCAAGGTTCTGAACAGCGGCAAGCGACCCGATGAGGGTCCTGGCGGCCGGCATGGAGGACAAGGCCACTTTCTCCGTCACGTGGAAGCACACAAACGAGACCACGGTCGAGAGCGCATCCACGGTGATGGAGGTGTCGCCGGGCAGGGCAAGAGCACTCAGCAGCACGGCCTCGTCATTTCCTGTCGAAGCGGGAACATGAACGTCGATCTGGGTCAGGTAGGAATTATTGAGGTCGGCGGAGAAATCGCCCGAGGCATTGGGAACGGTCATGCCGAAGAGCCCGTAGGTCACCTCCAGATTCGTTAGATTCAAACTCGAACCTGGGGGAAGCACCACTTTCCCGGCAAGACTCTGCACAATCGTGAAAAACACGCTGTTGCTCACTCCGAAGGCGTTCACCACGGTCAGGGCCCCGCTTCGAGCATCAGCGGGGATGGTCACCTGCAGGCTGGCTGCCGTCACCGCGCTTGCCGTTGCCGCAACGCCTCCGAAACTCACATTGGTGGCTCCCTCGAAGTTCAAGCCCTGCAGGGTGAGGGTCTCACCGACGCGCCCCACCGCCGGGTCCAATGGGTAGACTACCGGCTCCTGGGTCGCCACCAGCTGGAGATGGATCGAATTCGAACGCTGGTTGTTGACAACCACGAAGACTTCAGGACCGGCACCAGCCGGGAGGGTTATCACAAGTTCGGTAGCCGATGCCGACGAGGGATTCAGAGCGATGTTCCCATCACTGCCAACAAAGATGATCTGATTGGCGGCCGGGGTAGCGGCAAACCCTGTTCCGTTCAGGTGAAGCACATCCCCGGGCCGGGCGGCGTTGGTGACCGTCCTGCCGGGAAGAGCAACGCTGACCGAGGTGAGCAACACCCGGTTGGCAACCTCCAGCGGATCGGATTCGGCCAGCGGTTCCAGCCGGCTGGCATCCTGAATATCTTTCAAGCCGTCATCGTCGTCGTCGATATCGAGAAAATCAGGGGCTCCGTCCCCGTCCGAATCGAGAGGCTCCAGGGGGTTTGGTCCCACCTCCTCGCTGTCGGCAAGCCCGTTGCCGTCGCTGTCATCATCCAGGAAATTGCCGGCGCCATCGCCATCCGGGTCCCCCGAACCCTCGAGCCGATCCGGGATGCCATCGTTGTCGGAATCAGGGTCGAACCAGTTGGGGAGATCATCCATGTCAAAGTCGAAATCGCCGTTGCTCTCCGCAGCGTCGAAGATCTCGTCACGATCACCGTCCGGCGACTGGTTGTTCATCCCGAGAGCCAGTTCCCGGCTGTCGTCGAGACCGTCAAAGTCCTGGTCCTGGAACAGTTCGACCGTATAGGTGAAGGTGCCGCCACCCTTCGAGTTGAAGTCGTTGATGATGAGCAGATAATCTCCGTCGGCGGGCAAAACGGTGGAAACCGCCAGCTCAAACGGGCTGTTTTCACTGATGTTGGTGCTGAAGCTTTGCAGTGTCGAACCGACCTGGTCGGCAAAGGAAATCGAGGGTTGAAAGGCAGGGTCGGTCTTGTGCAGCACCGCCGACACGGGATCGCCTCCCTTTCCTGAAAACCGGAAGTAATCTCCGTCGATGTCCTGGGCGATGCATCCGGTGACCCGAAAGGGATACGGATCGGGTACCGTAGTAGCATCGACGGGATTGTCGTTGAACTCGACTTCCGCCGTGGTGGGGTACTCCGATAGGGTATGGTCAAAGGGTAATTCATCGCTGAGGTCAGAGACCCCGTCGCCATCCTCGTCAGCCTGCGAGTAGTTGCCCACCCCATTCTGATCGCTGTCCGCGAACTCGGCCGGATTGTCCGGGAAAGCATCCTGGTCGTTGGGAATCCCGTCGCCATCCCGGTCTGTGTCAGTGGCGGCAGGCGCTCCATCCCCGTCGAGGTCCAAGAAGACCGTTACCGTGTCGGTAGCGCTGACGGTACCGTCGTCAACTCTGAGCGAGATCTCATAGTCCCCTTCCAGGTCCCCGATGAGCTGACCCATGCTGGAATTGACAAACCCCAGGATTGGTTTAGCGGAAGCGGGATACTTGGTGATGGACCAAAGGTAAGTTAAGGTGTCGCCATCGGGATCATGGCTTTTCGTCCCGTCAAGCCACAGCGGTTGATTGAGGCGACCGGCAAGATGGTTGCCGGCCACGGCCACGGGCGGACGATTATTCTTCTGGTCCCAGGTACAGGCCTGACCGGCCTTGACCCAGTAGCCGGCCTCCGGCGCAAACTGGCTCAGATCGCTGAAATTAGGGTTGCCCGGGTCGTAGCTTTGCCACTTGCCCTCCTGGTAGTTCCAAACCATTGAATACTTGCCGTTGATAGACTGCAGCACTTCGGGGGAAGGCTTTTCCCAGAGCAGGTTGTAGCCAACCAGATTCCAACCCGCAACCAGCGGCACCGATGGCACGGGAGCTGCGCCTGAGCCGGAGAGGACGGCCTCCTCGGTCACCTGGACCCAATAGCCGATCCCCGTATCCATGTTCAACAGGTCGCTGAAGTTGGGGTTGGCAGGGTCGTAACTCCGCCATTGTCCGTCCGGATAGGCCCAGATGCGCGTCAGCTTGGTCGCTATGGATTTGGTTACTTCGGCCACGCTGGTATCGGGAGGATGTGCCGGCAGGGAGATGAGGTTCCAGCCCTGCCGCAGTTGAATCTGGTAGGCAGCGGCATCACCCGTCTGCCATCCCAGGCAGATCAGGAATGCCACCAAGATCGTGAAAACCAGCGGCCTCTTGCCCAAGGGCTGCTCTGTTCTTCGCATCAGATCCCCCGTTCACGGCCTCCCATGGGCCGTTGCTGAAGAACTCGATCCCACGCAAACGCCATCAGGATCAGAGAATGTGCAGGTTCTGCCCGGTCAGTCTCATCACCCCGTCCCCCCAATGGGAGGGAAGAGGCTTAATTGTAAAGCAGGGTATGTTGAATGAATGCTTTCATTGATAGCGACAAGAAGGATCGCCTCTCACCCAATTTCAAACCTATTAGCCTCCTGCAAAAGTCTCAAATTCCGTCACCCCGGCATGCTTCTAGCCGGGGTCCAGGAACCTTGAAGCCTGGATTCCGGCCCCAAAACCCTGCCAGAATGACGCCCTGAGGGACTTTTGCAAGAGGCTCCTATCTTTACGCATTGTTCCGAAAAGTCAACCTGAACTTTACCGCTCTTTACCGTCGCCCAGAGCAGCAGAGGCAACGCCCGGTCGCGGGGCGCCGCCTCCCTCCAGCACGGCTGCCAGGGATTGGAAACGGCTACAGGACTGCATCTTTGCCAACAGGGAGTGCAGCTCCTCCGGACTGGCAAAGCTGACCTCGAGCCGCCAGTCCTCCCCCTCAAACGCCGGGGGCGGCTGCAGGCGCACCCCGCGGGGAAGCTGGAGGGCCTGCACACCGCGGGCAAACCGTTCTTCCCTGGCCCGCAGCCGAGGGAAGCGCCACCGATTCAGAGCCTCGCGCACGACCAGAGTCTTCTGGCGACGATTGGCCTGTCGGTCCTGAAGGATAGTCTGGAGTTCCGGCTCGGTCAGCACCGTTAGCGGTTGATGATCTCGTTGGAGGGCAATTTCGCAGATGCGTTCGAGGATTTCCACCTGGATGCTGGCACTGCAACGCAATTCCTTCAAAAGGGTCAGCATCGTCGTCCGCTCGGCCTCACTCCAGGGGAGCAGCCGGAGGGCCACGCGCTCGCACACCTCATCCGCCGCCACCGCCCTCAGGAGCTCGTCACCTGCTTGCGCCAGTCGCCGCCACGAGTCAAGGACATCACCCCGGGGAGGAAGCCCCAGCGCGGGCAGGAGTCGTTCGGTAAGGTAAGGCAGCGGCAGGACCGCCGCCGCTTTGGCGATGAGCTGCGCCTTTTCGGCGGTATTCAAGGGTGGGCCGAACAGCTTTCCTTCCGCCCGCAGCCGCCAAAGTTGCCCATAGTCGGTGTCGGCGGGAAAAACCCGGCAGAGGATCTCCTCGCGCCCGCTGGCCCGAGCCCACCGCAGCCGCTTGAAGCCGTCCACCACCATATAGCGGCGGTCCTCCCCGCCCCAGACAAAGGGGGCCTCGATCATTCCAACCTGGTCAAGGGAGCTCCACAAAGGATCTGCTGCCGAAAAGCGGTGAATGGCGAACCGATCATCCTCCAGTTCCAGGTCGCCCAGCCTGATGACCGCAGCGACAGCCGCCGTTTCAGCCATCGAGGCCCTTTCCGGTCAGACGTTCGAGCGCTTCCAGGTAGCGGGCCCGGGTATTGGCAACCACCTCGGGCGGCAGATCCGGGGCCGGATCGGACACCTTCCAGCCCGACCGGATCAAATAGTCGCGTAAATACTGTTTGTCGAAACTCTCCGGACTGGTTCCCACCCGGTAGCGATCGGCCGCCCAAAACCGGCTCGAATCCGGTGTCATCACTTCGTCCACCAGGATCAGACGGCCATCCACCAGCCCGAATTCGAACTTGGTATCCGCCAGCAGGATGCCCCGAGCGCGAGCATAAGCCGCACCCCTGCCATAGATCTCGAGGCTCGTCGCGCGCACCTGAGAGGCAAGCTCCTGGCCGATCCTTCGGGCCATTTCGGCAAAGGAGATGTTTTCATCATGCCCCCCCAGGGTCGCCTTGGTCGAAGGCGTAAAGATGGGCTCGGGCAGCTGCATCGCTTCCTCGAGACCGGGCGGCAGGGCCACCCCGCATACCTGCCCGGTCTTCCGGTAGTCCTTCCAGCCCGACCCGGAAAGATACCCCCGCACAATGCATTCGACCGGCAGCACGGTCGCTTTGCGAACGCGCATGCTCCTTCCCGCCAGCTCGCCGGCATAGGGTTGGCACCCTGCGGGATAGGTGCGGGGGTCGGTGCCGAGCAGATGATGCTCGACCACCTCACTCATGAACTCCAGCCAAAAGAGCGAAAGCTGAGTGAGAATGAGGCCCTTGTCGGGAATGGGGGTGGGCATGATGACGTCAAAAGCCGAAACGCGGTCCGTGGCGACAATCAGCAGGGAATCGTCGAGATCGTAGATATCCCGGACCTTGCCGCGGGAATGCAGTTTGAGACCTGGGAAATGGGTTTCGTAAACGGGTTGGCGACTCATTGTTTCCTCCCACTCGGTAACCGTGCGTCCTGGCGCCAGGAAAGGGTTGACCCCTTCGCACTGCATCTGTTATCCTGAATCCTCACTGGATATCGAGTATTTATGGGAAGATGTCAAAACAAAATCATGCAGCCTGCGGGAATGCCGGAATGAAAACGCCATCAGAAGCAGCACCTTCGACACTGCGGGGCATCGCTTCCCTGTTCGATGAGTTCGAGCGCAAGGAACTTTTCAAGAAGTATCTGTTCTTTCTCGGCTGGATGGAAGTGCTCATCCTGGCGGCCTGCTACATCTATCAGCTCGGCGGGGGCGGTCACGATCACAATGGCCCGGTAGACCTCCCCTTTCCCTGGAAGTCCTATTTCCTCATCGCGTTTCTGGCGCCCGTTGCGATCACCTTCCTCGTTGGCATGGTCATCGTGGGCTTCAATAAGTATTTTGCGGAAGCCGAACCCGCCAGCGAACCAGTTCCGCCCGGTCCCCTCGATGACGCTCAACCCGAGGTCAGAGGACGGCTGGCCAACCTGCAGCGCGTCGTCAGCTGGGTTGAAAAACTGCCCTTTCTCGCTTTGCTGCTGCTCCTGACGGTAGCGGTAGCAGTGTTCTACAAGCTCGATGCGATCATGGCCTTCGTCGGTATGGTCGGCGAAAAGTCGGTAAAGATCATCCTTTTTTCCGCCCTCGGGCTGGTGGCTCTCATTTCCGTGTTCCTGCTGATCCTGATTGTCCTCAACTATCAACTCCGAAAGAAGTCCATGGACTATCAGTACCGCAGTGAAGTGGCCGAACGCTTCGGGTTGATCATCCTGGACGATATGACCGTCCTCAACCATGAAGGGAAACTGCTGGTTGCCGGCAAGAAGGGCAAAGGAACACTGCCCCTGCTGCCCGCCCAAACCGGTGCGGCCCAATCCCCGGCTCCATCTTCCCCTGGAGCCCTCCCCCGCCCGGCCGATCCCGAACCCACATGAACCAGCTCCACCCCCTGCAGCGACGGGTACTGCGCTTTATCCACCAGGAACAACTCCTTGTCTCACCCGCCGCCGTCCTGGTCGCCGTATCGGGCGGGCCTGATTCGGTGGCCCTTCTGCATCTGCTGGCAACGCTGCGGGAACGCTGCGGCATCAGGCAGCTGACCGTTCTCCATTTCAACCATCAACTCCGGGGGACAGCATCCGCCGAGGACCAGGCCTTCGTGGCTTCCCTGGCCGCCGCCTTGGGCCTGCCCCTGGAAACCGCCACCGCCGATGTGCGAGCTCACCACCGGCAGCACCATGTTTCCCTGGAAATGGCCGCCCGCGCCTGCCGCCATCGGTTTTTCCAGGATGCCCTCGTCCGCCTTGCTGCGGACGCCATCGCCCTGGGACACACCGCCAACGACCAGGCTGAAGAAGTCCTGCTCCGGCTGGTTCGCGGCACCGGCCCGGCCGGCATGGCGGGTATGCTCCCCAAGACCGTCGATCACCTCATCCGGCCGCTCCTGGAGATAACTCGCCAAGACCTCCTGGCCTACCTGCAAGACCACCGGCTGCGCTTCCGCGAAGACCTCTCCAATCTCGATCCAAACCACCAGCGGAATGCCATCCGCCATGAGGTGCTGCCACTTCTCGAGAAATACTTCCATCCGCGGCTCAGCGAGGTGCTCTGCCGTCACTCCCGGCTGGCTCAAGGGGAAGAATCCCTCTGGGCCGAGCAGGCAGCCGACTTGTGGCGGACCCTCTGCGCCGGCAAAACCTCATCCCGCCTGGCGCTCGACGGTCAGCTCCTGCGCGCTCAGCACCCGGCACTCCAGCGGCGTCTGCTGCGACTGGCCATCGAGCGATTGCAGGGAAATCTTCAAGGGATCTATTGCCGACATCTCGAGGCACTCCGCCGACTGCTGGAGCGCCCTTCGCCGGGGCGCTCGCTCGAGCTGCCCCACGGCCTCCGGGCAACGCTCGAAGGGCCTCTTCTGATCCTCACCACCGAACCCCGGCAAGTCCCTTCCACCACCGCCCAGACCTTCCTGCCATTCATCCCTGCACCCGGTACCTATGAGTTCCCCGCTCTGGGATTTTCCCTGACCATCGAACACCGGCCCCCCACCTCCGCCCCTCCTCCTTCCTCCGATGCCGACCTCTCCTCCATCCGGCTGGACGCCGACCTCCTCAAATGGCCGCTTCGCCTGCGAACCTGGGAACCAGGCGATCGTTTCCGCCCCCTCGGACTGGGAGGAACCAAGAAGTTGCAGGATTTTTTCGTCGACCTCAAGATCCCCCGCCAGGAACGCTGCCGGGTGCCGCTGCTCTGCGATCAGGAAAAGATCTGCTGGGTTGTGGGCTACCGTCTGGACGACCGCGTGAAGGTAACCTCCCGCACCACGCACCCGCTCGTCATCCGGCAAGCCCTCTTAAGTGAGGGGTGAGGAGTGAGAAGCGAACGGTTCGCTTTTCTCCTTTCACCTTTCACTCCTCCATATAAGGCAAGCCCTCCAGAGTGGGCTGGAGGTTTTGGAAGAGCTGGTCCAGAGTGGCTTCGAGGTCGTTTTGAGGGCAGATGACGACTTCGCCGGTTTGCCTGACTTTGAGTTCCACCTGCCCGGCTTTGAGCAGCTTCTGGCTGACCACCAGACGGAGAGGAAAACCCAGCAGGTCGGCATCTTTGAACTTCACTCCCGGAGACTCGTCCCGGTCGTCGTAGAGGACTTCGTAGCGGCGCTTCAGGTCTTGGTAGAGCTTCTCGGCGCTGGCGAGCACCTCGGGACTCTTGCCGATGGCTACCAGGACCAGCTGAAAGGGGGCAATGGTGGGAGGGAAAATGATTCCCGCCTCATCGTGCCACCGTTCCACGACCGACGCCAGGAGGCGTTCCACGCCGATCCCGTAGCAGCCCATGATGACCCGTTGCTGTTCGCCGGCGGGGTCGAGATAGGTGACGTCCATGGTCTCGGGCGCTGTGTATTTAGTCCCCAGTTTGAAGGTGTGGCCGAGTTCGATGCCGCGCCCGAGACGCAGGGTACCCTGACGGCAGTTGAGACAGAGGTCCCCCTCCCGCACTTCCGCCAGATCGGTCTGTTCGCCCAGGGGAAAGTCGCGGCCGGCGCAAACATTCTTGAAATGCGCATCCCGCTCATTGGCTCCGGCAATGAAAACGTCCCCGGCGGCCACCGAAGTGTCCACAATGACACGCACCCCGCCAGCCTCCACGGGTGAGAGGAAGCCGGCATGGAAGCCTTTCGCGGCCAACCGTTCTTCCGATGCCAGATCGACGTGAATGGCCTGCAAATGGTTGGTCAGCTTCGTCACGGAAACCGCGTAATCCCCGCGAATCACTGCCAGCACCAGGTCCCCGTCGGCCTCATAGGCGACGGTTTTCAGAAATCTGGCTTCGTCGGTATTGAAGAAGCGCATGAGGTCGGCAATGGTCTTGACCCCCGGGGTGGCGATCTTTTCTCTGGGGGGAGGCGGGACGGCGGGTTTTTCCAGCCTCGATTTCACCCCTTCCGCCTTCTCAGTGTTCGCGCGGTAGTCGCAGTGGGTGCAGACCACAAACCGGTCTTCCCCGTTGGGAGATTCGAGCATGAATTCATGGGACCCGCTGCCGCCCATGATCCCGGAATCAGCCTCGATGGGAATGCTCTCCACCCCGCACCGGGCAAAGATGCGCAGATAAGCGTTGAAAATGCGGGGGTAGTAGGCATCCAGATCGGCAAAATCCCGGTGGAAGCTGTAGGCATCCTTCATGAAAAATTCCCGAATGCGCAGTAACCCGCCCCGCGGGCGGGCTTCATCGCGAATCTTGGTCTGGATGTGGTAGAGCATCACCGGCAGGTCCCGGTAAGAGCGCAGGAAGTGCTTGGCAAGATCGGTCACCGTTTCTTCGTTGGTCATGGCCAGGACAAATTCGCGATCCTTCCGGTCTTTGATGCGGATCAGCTCGGCCCCGATATCGTAATACCGCTTGGTCTTCTTCCAGAGCTCGGCCGGGTTGAGGACCGGCATGGTGAGCTCGATTCCATCAATGCCATTCAGCTCTTCCCGAATGATGGTCTTGATTTTCTCGGCCACGCGATGTCCCAGGGGCAGCAGGGAATAGACTCCCGCCGCCACGGGATAGATATAACAACCTCTGAGGAGGAGAATGTGGGAGGGTGCTTCAGCCTCCTTGGGAACGTCAAACAGGGTGTGAATAAAATATGAAGAATAACGCATGAAGGTAACCTCCTGGGTCTGGTTGCAGAGAGTCTAGCGGGGGGTGTGCCAGGCTTCCGGCCGGCTCCCGATCAGGCTTCGCGGTGCCTTCCCCGCAAGTCGGGAAACAAAGCCCCATCAACCCGCTCAATGGTACTGCCGCAGGCTGGATAGTACCACGGCTCCTTCGCACATCTCAACCGCTTACGAACACCCTGTCAGCACCTGCACCAGGAACGCCTCCGCCTCCAGATCCTTCCGGAATCGTGAGATAAATTCTATTTTCAACACTTGCTTTCAGCATCAGAAAATGTGATAGTGATCGCGAAGGGTGCCGGTTCCACCAATCGTTTGACGCTCGAAAGAGAACAGGTCAGAAAAGGTGCAAACGCTCACGCAAGCGGAATGCAATTTGCATAGGCGAAGCTGTGCGGCGGAAGGAAAGATCTGAACCAATCCGGGGCGTATTGAGAGAGAGGCGATGCCGAGGGCTTTCCGCACTTTCGTGAACGTGGTGTCGATCCTGCTGATCATCTCGCTGGTCAGAGTGAGCGCCATTGGTGCGGTCCCGATCACCATCCTCCCGGAAGCGCCGACAACCCCTGCCGGCTTTGATACCGCGATGGCCGAAAGGGGAGGAGTTCCGCCCACCCTCACCATCCCCCAGGGACCCGTCCACATGTTCCTCAAACGGGGTGAACAGAGCCGATTCGAACTGTTTTTCCTCGACGTCAAGTACGGTTTTGATCTGCGCGATTTCGAATTCTACAACGCCTGGTGCCTTGAAAAAGACAAGAAAATTCGGACCAACGCCCTTCATCAGGTGAGGCTCTACCACCACGATGATCCGGACCTCCCGCCGAAATTCAAGGCTATGCCCTGGGATCAAATCCACTATCTCATCAATCACCGGGATGGCGCCAAGACCGTAATTCAGGATGCAATCTGGTATCTCGCCGATCATCAGCAACACCATCGCCCCCTCAGCCCTGAGGCCCGCCAGCTGATCGAGCAGGCCGCCCTGAGGGGCAGGGGCTTCCGGCCAGCCGAGGGCCAACTGGCAGCCATCATTTGCCTCGTAGCGGGACAGCAGACGGTGTTTATCGAAGTGGCTCTCCCTGAAGCGGCAGAGGTTGAGGCCTTTCCGGTTGGTTTCGCCCCCCCACCGCCCGGTCCCGGACAGTCTTTCCTGCCACCCTGGCTGCCCCTGCTCGCCATTCCGATCGTCCCTCCGTTTGCCCTCCTCATGGCGGATGATTCTTCTGACACCGCTTCGGACACGCCCCTGCAATCCCCTGGACCATCCCCAACGATGCCTCCAGGGATATCACCGGTCAACCCTCCGAGGGATTCTCAAAACTCACCCATGCCCATTCCCGAACCAGCCAGTGTGCTGCTGATCGGAAGCAGCCTGGCAAGCCTGTACGTATGGGGCAGGATCAGGAAAAGAGGCTAGTCCCCCCCCAGCCGGGCCATGCCTGACGCCGGGATCGACCCCGTCGCCGCCGGAAAGCGCTATCCCGTTGCCTTGACAGTTCTTTGCGGGTTCTTTAACATTGATCTGACCATGATCAACCATACAACCCAACCGGGGTAAGCCTTGACGTTGTCGAAACGACGGCACCGTCGGTAGCGAGGAGAGCGATGGCAGTAAAAACGGAGCAGATGCGGGATAATTCTGTGACAGGGACCGATTCCGATGCCATAACCGGCCAGCTCCATGCTATGAAGCAGCGCATGGAGTGGCTCTATGCCAGGAATTTCGACAACCGCCCGGAAAAGTCCGCCGAACCCGAGGGAGCGGCTGGCGACATGCCATACCAGCCCCCGGTGGACATGTGGGAAACCGACAGCGAATGGTTCATCCTCGTCGATCTTCCGGGGGTGGGCGAGGACGACTTCCAGGTGGAATTCGTCCGGGAGCACCTGATCATCCGAGGCCGGCGCCAACGCCCAACGATCCCGGAAGGCACCGCCGTGACCCCGCCCGAGCGCCCTCAGGGGGCTTTTGCCCGTAGCTTTCTGCTGCCGGCCGAGATCGAGGCTGAAGCGATTAAGGCCGAACTCAAGCACGGGGTCCTGACGGTGGCCATCACCAAAGATCGCAGGCTCCCGTCAGCCGGGCAGCAAGTCCGGGTAAAGACTGGCTGACCGGTGGCAGGGTCCCTCCGACATCCATGTGGGTAGCGCTGTCATGATCCGTGGTTTGCACTTCCCTCTGGGGCACCGGAAACGCATGAAAAGGATCGAGCATAACAGCCAATCCGCAACTCGCAACTTAGGTAAGAGACAAACATCCCTGGTCTCGGACCACAACAAGATGGAGGTTATCCTCATATGAACAGCAGAATCCGTACTACCCTGTTGCTGACCCTGCTCACCCTTCTGATCGTCTGGATGGGCGCCCATTTCGGCGGTCAGAACGGCATGATCATAGCCTTTGCCTTTGCCGTCATCATGAATTTTGGCAGCTACTGGTACTCCGACAAGATCGTGTTGGCCATGTACCGTGCCCAGCCCCTGGAGGAAAGCCAGGCGCCGGGGCTCTTTCAAATGGTGCGCGAGCTTTCGGCCCAGGCGCAGCTGCCCATGCCCCGCATCTACCTGCTCCCCGAAGAGACGCCCAATGCCTTTGCGACCGGGCGCAATCCGGAAAATGCCGTGGTCGCCGTGACCGAAGGCTTATGGCGGCTTTTGACCCCTGATGAGATGCGCGGCGTCCTGGCCCATGAAATTGCTCACATCAAGAACCGCGACATCCTGGTGAGCTCCATCGCTGCAACCCTTGCCGGGGTGGTCATGCTCCTCGCCAACATGGCGCGCTGGGGGGCGATCTTCGGGGGACTGGGCGGCCGCGATGATGAAGAAGGGGCGGGCGGCGGCCTTTTGGCCTTTGTCGTTACTGCCGTGCTTGCTCCCCTTGCCGCCATGCTCATCCAAATGGCCATTTCCAGGTCCCGCGAATACCTGGCCGACGAAACCGGGGCCCGGATTTCGCACCGTCCGGAATCCCTGGCGCGCGCCCTCGAAAAACTGCACCTGGCCTCCCAGCGGATTCCCATGGCGGACGCGCAGCCGGCAACCGCCCACCTGTTCATCGTCAATCCACTGACGGGCCGGAGCCTGGCCAACCTCTTCAGCACCCATCCTCCCATCGAGGAGCGCATCCGGCGCTTGCGTGGCCAGGCGGCCCGCTGAGCACCACCATCGAGGAAGGCGTCAAGGCTTTGGCGCCTTCCTGGCCTGAAGCCGCTCAAGAAGCCGGCCCTGGAGTCTTCCGGGGCAACCAGTTTCCCTTTGACATCAACCGGTTTTTTCATTACAGGTACCAGCGTATAGGAACCGCAACAGCTATTCCCACACGTGACGACTGGAGCTGATCCGGACCATTGGCGCACGCGAAGCTCGCCCTTGTTCACGGGCCGAAGCGGCTAGAAAGAGAACTTGATCATGGCGAACGTTGTTATTATCGGTACCCAGTGGGGAGATGAGGGCAAGGGCAAGGTGGTCGATCTCCTCACGGAAAAGGCTGACTGTGTGGTGCGTTTTCAGGGCGGCAACAACGCCGGCCACACGCTCGTGGTCAATGACCAGAAACATATCTTTCACCTCATCCCCTCGGGGATCCTTCATCCCGACAAAACCTGCCTCATCGGTAACGGGGTGGTGATCGACCCCGGCGTCCTCATCAAAGAGATCAATCACCTGCAGGAACAGGGCCTGGCAGTAACCCCGGAAAATCTCGTGGTCAGCGCCTCCGCCCATGTGATCATGCCCTATCACCGCGCCCTGGACGCCGCCCGCGAAAAGCGCAAGGGGAAGACCAAGATCGGCACCACCGGGCGTGGCATCGGCCCCTGCTACGAAGACAAGGTCGGCCGTGCCGGCATCCGCATCCACGACCTGCTCGACCGCACGGTCTTCACGGAAAAGCTGCACCGCACTCTCGAGGAAAAGAACTTCCTGTTAGAGCAGTTCTTCCACGAACCACCCCTCGACCCTGCCGCTATCGAGGACGAATACCTGGCCTACGGCGAGCGGCTCGCGCCTTATGTCGAAAGTGTTTCCGAATTCCTGTACAAGATGGATCGAGCCGGTCGGAACCTGCTCTTCGAGGGCGCCCAGGGAACCCATCTCGATATTGATCACGGCACCTATCCGTACGTTACCTCCTCCAATACCGTGGCCGGGAATGCCTGCTGTGGTGCGGGAATCGGTCCCACCCGCCTTCACCGCGTGTTTGGCGTGGCCAAGGCCTATACCACGCGCGTCGGGAGTGGTCCCTTCCCGACGGAACTGCTGGGTGACACCGGCATCCGGATCCGGGAAATCGGCGGTGAATTTGGCTCGACCACCGGCCGGCCTCGCCGCTGCGGCTGGCTCGATATGGTGGTCGTCAAGACCTCGATCCGCCTCAATGGGCTCTCAGGCCTGATCATCACCAAGCTGGACGTGCTCACCGGCATCCCCCGGCTGAAAATCGCCACCACCTATCGCTGCGGCTCAACCCAGCGGGAAACTCTGCCGCCGGCGCTCTCCGCCCTCGAAACCTGCCAACCCGTGTTCGAAGAATTCCCCGGCTGGGAAGAAGACATCCGCCAGGTGCGCCGATGGGCCGATCTTCCCCGGAATACCCGGGACTACCTCCTGGCCCTTGAAGAGTTGACCGGAGTTCCGCTGGCGATCGTTTCGGTCGGACCGGGTCGCGAGGAGACGATCATTCTGAAGCATCCCTTCGAAACCTCCTGACGATAAGGCATTATGCTCGAGGTAGTCGTCTTTCTGTGCGGGGCCGTGGTCATGATCCTCGAGCTCGTGGGATCACGGCTCCTCGCACCCTATCTGGGATCATCCATCATTGTCTGGTCGAGCCTCATCGGCACCATCCTGGGGTGCCTGAGCCTGGGGTACTGGTGGGGCGGCCGCCGGCGCGGCCCTGATCAATCTTCTGGGCGCCATCGAAGGTCGCGAAGGACGCTTCGTGCGCGCTGCCTACCGGACCTTCACGGCCGTCTTCCCCCAGGTCTATCTCTTTCCCGTGGCCGCCCCCGACGACCCGCAGTGCTGGCAAAACATCATGCTCGTTGCCCTGAAGACCACCACCGAGCCCACCTGGCGCAGCCCCGAGGCCACGCTCGAGAGGCTCCTGGCCCACCGCTGGCAGCGACCGGTGGCGGACGATGTTCCCGTGCTGACCGACGACTTCGCACCCACCGATCATTACACCGCCATGCTGCAGTGAATCCCCCTGGTTTTTTGTGAACAAGACCACGATTGGAGCACGGGCGGGCTTCACGCCCGCCCGTCGGAAACAAATGATTGACACTATTCAAGCGTTTAATGTATTAACAATAACCGAAAAAAGCTTACCGTTGGCAACATGTCTTGGAATCCAGGCAATGAATCGGCAAAGGATGATGGTTTTCAGCAGTTAAGAGAACTTATTCACAAAGCCAGGGAGGTGACGAACGCGCGGTCGAGAGACCTCGCCAATTTGAGACGGTCGCTTTTCGATCAAACAGTTAAAGCCTAATCGAGCCAACCTTTTGAGGACAGAAAGATGAAGCTGACGCGACGAAATTTCCTCAAGGTCTCTGGTGCGGCTACCGCTGGTCTTGCATTGAACGGGCTGGGTTTCAACCTCACGCCCGTCCAGGCCTACACCGGTGCGTTGCGCATCAAGGATGCGAAAGAGACTCCAACCATTTGCTGTTATTGTTCGGTGGGGTGCGGCATCATCTGCCACACCGACGCGAAGACCGGTCAGGTAGTCTACACCGAGGGTGACGCCGACCATCCCATCAACCAGGGGTCGCTTTGCGCCAAGGGTGCCTCGCTCTACCAGCTGGCCCAGAATCCCAAGAGGGCGGCCAACGTCCTCTATCGCGCCCCGAACAGCACCAAATGGGAAACCAAGACCTGGGACTGGGCGCTGAAAGAAATCGCCAAGCGGGTAAAGAAGACGCGGGATGCCACCTTCACCGCCAAGAATGCGAAAGGCCAGGTGGTCAACCGCTGCAACGGCATTGCCTCGGTGGGCAGCGCCGCCCTCGATAACGAGGAATGCTGGGTCTATCAGGCCATGCTCCGTGCCCTCGGACTGGTTTACATCGAACACCAGGCCCGGATCTGACACAGCGCCACGGTTGCGGCTCTGGCAGAGTCGTTCGGACGCGGCGCAATGACCAATCACTGGAATGATCTCGCCAACAGTGACTGTGTTCTGATGATGGGAAGCAACCCGGCGGAGAATCATCCCATCTCCTTCCGGTGGGTGATGAAAGCCAAGGACAACGGAGCCACGTTGATCCACGTCGACCCGCGCTACACGCGGACCTCGACCAAGGCGGACATCTATGTGCCCCTGCGGTCGGGCACCGATATTGCCTTTCTGGGTGGCATGATCAAGTACATTCTGGACAACAACAAGGTGTTCAAGGAATACGCCGTCAATTACACCAATATCGCCTTCATCGTCGGCGACAAGTACGATTTCAAAGACGGTCTCTTCTCCGGTTTTGACAAGGACAAGCGCGCCTACGACCCCTCCTTCTGGGCGTATGTGAAGGACGAGAAAGGGATTCCCAGGCGCGACCCGACGCTTCAGGACCCACGCTGCGTCTTTCAGCTCCTGAAGAAGCATTACGCCCGCTATGACCTGGACACGGTTTCCAGTGTCACCGGCACTTCCAAGGAAGACCTGGTGAAGGTTTATGAAGCCTACAGTGCGACGGGCGTCCCCGACAAGGCGGGCACCATGATGTACGCCATGGGATGGACGCAGCACACCGTCGGCGTGCAGAACATCCGGGCGGGGAGCATGATTCAGCTGCTGCTCGGCAACATCGGCATTGCCGGCGGCGGCGTCAACGCCCTGCGCGGGGAATCCAACGTCCAGGGGTCCACCGATGCCGGACTGCTGTACCATATCTATCCCGGTTACCTGCCGGTGCCGAGCGCCTCGGTGACCACGCTGGCCGAGTACCACAAGAAATTCACGCCAGCCACCAACGATCCGCAGAGCGCCAACTGGTGGCAGAACCGGCCGAAATACATGGTGAGCTTCCTCAAGAGCATGTTCGGGGACGCCGCCACCCCGGAGAATGAATTCGGCTACGGCTGGCTGCCCAAGCTGGAGGACGGCAAGTCCTATTCCTGGCTGGATCTCTTCGACGCCATGTACAAGAAGGAGTTCAAAGGCTTCTTCGCCTGGGGCATGAACCCCGCCTGCAGCGGCGGGAATGCCAACAAGACGCGGCAGGCCCTCGCCAACCTCGAGTGGATGGTGAATGTCAACGTGTTCGACAACGAAACCGCCTCCTTCTGGAAAGGCCCCGGCATGGATCCCAAGAAGATCAAGACCGAGGTCTTCTTTCTGCCCTGTGCCGCCTCCATGGAAAAGGAGGGCTCCATCAGCAACAGCGGGCGCTGGGCGCAGTGGCGCTACCAGGCCCAGAAGCCGGTGGGCCAGAGCAAGCCGGACGGCGACATTGTGCTCGAACTCTTCAATGAGATCCGGGCACTCTATAAAAAGCCGGGCGGGGCTTTACCCGACCCGATTCTGAAACTCAAGTGGGATTACATGACCAAGCACGCCTTTGATCCCCATCTGGTGGCCAAAGCCATCAACGGCTACTTTACCAGGGATGTGACCATCGGCGACAAGACTTTCAAGAAGGGTGACCCGGTTCCGGCCTTCGCCATGCTCAAGGAGGACGGTTCCACCTCGAGCGGCAACTGGCTCTACTGCCAGAGCTACAACCAGGATGGCAACAACATGGCCCGGCGCGACAAGTCGGACCCCAGCGGCCTCATGTTGTATCCCAAGTGGAGCTGGGCCTGGCCGGTGAACCGCCGGATCATCTACAACCGCGCCTCGGTGGATCCCACCGGCAAGCCCTGGAATCCGAAGAAGGTGGTGATTGAATTCGCCGGAGAGGTCAAAGACGGCAAATACACCACCCAGAAATGGACCGGGGATGTCCCCGACGGTCCCTGGTATCCCCTGAAAAACCCTGACGGGTCGGTGCGGGAGGACGGCAAGCTGCCCTTCATCATGAAACCCGACGGCTACGCCTCGGTGTACGGGCCGGGGCTCAAGGACGGACCCTTCCCCGAACACTACGAACCCATCGAGTGCCCGGTGGAAAAGAACGTGTTCGGTTCTCAGCTCACCAACCCGGTGGCCGCCATCTACGCCACCGACCGGGATATCATCAAGAGCTGCGACCCGCGCTTCCCCTTCATCTGCAGCACCTACCGGGTCACCGAACACTGGCAGACGGGAGTCCTGACTCGCTGGCTGCCGTGGCTGATCGAGGCGGAACCCCAGATGTTTGTCGAGATGAGCGAAGAGCTGGCGAAGCTCCGCAACATCAGCAACGGCGAAAAGGTGGTGGTGGAGTCACCCCGCGGCACGCTCGAGGCGGTCGCCATCGTCACCAAGCGCCTCAAACCCTTCACCATTCAGGGCAATGAAGTGCATGAAGTCGGCATTCCCTGGCATTTTGGCTGGGTGTGGCCAGCCGAAGGCGGTGACAGCGCCAATCTGCTCACTCCTTCGGTGGGCGACCCCAATACCCGGATTCCCGAAAGCAAGGCTTTCATGGTGAACGTCCGCAAGAAAGGTTAAGCCATGGCTGGAAAGAGCTTTTTCATCGACACCACACGTTGTACGGCCTGCCGCGGCTGCCAGATGGCCTGCAAGAACTGGAATCAGAACGGGGCCTCGGCAACCAAGAATACGGGAAGCCACCAGAACCCGCCGGATCTGGACGGCAATACCTTCAAACTGGTACGTTTCAGCGAACTGGAAAAGGACGGCAAGCCGGCCTGGTATTTTTTCGCCGATCAGTGCCGTCACTGTCTCGAACCTCCCTGCAAGGACGCCATCGAAGGCTATGTCGACGACGGCGTGGTCCTGGACGAGGCGACGGGGGCTATCTACTACACTCCCAAAGCCAAGGAAGCGCCGTTTGACGAGGTGCGCTCCTCCTGCCCGTATGACATTCCCCGGCAGGCGGCCGACGGCAGGTACGTCAAGTGCACCATGTGCATCGACCGGGTGAGCAACGGTCTGCTCCCGGCCTGCGTGAAGATTTGCCCTACCGGCGCCATGAACTTCGGCGACCGGGATGCCATGCTCGCGCTGGCCGCCGAACGGGTGGAGAAACTCAAACCCACCCATCCCCAGGCTCAGTTGCTGGACGCCGAGCAGGTCCGCGTTATTTTCCTGGTAGTGGACGAACCGACCAGGTATCATAAGAACGCCATCGCCGGGCTCAAGCCGGGATTCATGCACAAGCTGGCCCAGCGCTTCACCAGGCGCGCGGCGGCAAGCTAGGACAGCGCGGGGCATGCTTCCCCTCGAGGGGGAGTAGGGGGCTGTTGCTGGTCTCCAGGCCCCAGCCTGGGGATCGCTCGATAACGATCAGGGGAGGTTGAGCCGGCTCAGCTTCCCCTTTTCCCATGGAAGGAACGGGGTGATAAGCGAAACCGAGACCACCATCACCAGGATCAAAGCCGCCTTTGCCCTGGCAATAAAAAGCAAACCGGCTTACGGCGAGATTTACCCCTTCCTGGAAGCGCTCCTGATCGCTCAGGTCCGCGCCCGCGAGGCGCTCAAGCTGGATCCCGTCAGTCTGACCCAGGAACTGGTCGACACCAACTGGCGGGAAGGCCTTCCGCTCCTCCAGCGATGGGATTTTCCGCTGGACCCCGACGCCGCGGCCACCATTCTGACCGACATCGAGGACCATCTGCCGACCTCGAACCAGACCCTCCGCGACGCCCATCGCGCTCTCAAGCAGGGGCTGGCAGCCCATCCGGAACAGCAGGCCGCCTTCTGGCAGAGTTTCCTGCACCACGACTGGGAACCGTGGGAAGAATGGGTGCCGACGGCCAGGGTCGACCTGGCGAGCCTCCTGTACCTGGCTCGAAGCTGCCTGCGCCCGTCCCTGGAGTGGGCGGCCGAAGAGCTTCTGCGGCGCTTTCCCCTCCCCGCTTCCTGGCAGAAAGGCTACTGCCCCGTCTGCGGTTCGCTCCCCTCGCTGCTGCTCCTCGAAGCCGAAGGCGAGCGGAGGGCCTCCTGTTCCTGGTGCGCCTCCCGCTGGGGTCTGCCGCGACTGCAGTGTCCTTACTGCGATAACCGCTATCACGAGTCTCTGGGATACCTCTTCGCCGAAGGCGAACCCTCGAGTCGCGCTCACTACTGCCGCCTCTGCAAACACTACTTCAAACAGCTCGACCTGCGGGAACGGCTGGACCCTCCGTGTCTGCCGCTCGAGGAATGGACCACCCTCCATCTGGATCTCCTGGCGCAGCAGGAAGGCTGGCGGCAGCCGCCGTCACCGGCGCCAATGGTTTATGGAAAGGGTGAAAAGTGAAGAGCGAAAAGTGAGGGGTGGGATGATTGCACCGGGGGAGGTGGCTTTCGACATCGATGGAGTGGTGATCGACACCATGACCATGTTCGTCCGCCTGGCGCACGAACGCTATGGTTTCACCTGGCTGAAGCGGGAGGATCTCCGCCACTATGAGCTGTACCCGTCCCTGGACCTCCCTCGCGAAACCGTGGACGAACTCATCTGCCTCACCCTGGACGATGACCATACCCGCCAGGTGCCACCGGTGGAAGGGGCGCTGCCGGTTCTCACCGAACTCGCCCGGCACGGCCCGTTGCGCTTTGTAACCGCGCGCATCTGGCCGGAATCCATCATCGCCTGGCTGCAGAAGGCCCTCCCGGAAGTGCCCGCCGATGGGATCGAAGTCTACGCCACGGGCCGGCCCGAAGCCAAGAGTGAGCTCCTGAGGGACCTGGCGGTGCGGTATTTCGTCGACGACCGCCTTGAAACCTGCTGGCTGCTCGCCGCCGCCGGCCTGCAGCCGCTGCTCTTCGACCAGCCCTGGAACCGCAGTCAGCAAATCCTCCCCTTTCCGCGAGTCGCCAACTGGCACCAGCTCAGCATGCGCTTGATGATTTGAGCGCAGCGGACCAAATTTCCTTTTTTCCCCCTCTCCTTTGCGCTAGAATGGGTCGGTCATATCGGCTCCGGCGAGGAGCATCGGAATCATTCTCAGGCGTTGGCCCCAGGCCGCGAAGAGCTTATCATGGACATTCACGACGGCAAGACGGAAGCCAGCAACCCAGGCGACGCACCGCCCCTGCAGATCAAGGCCAATCGCCAGGGATTCACCCTGGTACCGGCTCCGGCGGCCCCGTTCGAGGCCCTGGTCGGGTACCTGGAAAAGCGTTTCAGTGAGTCCCGGGATTTTTTCCGCCGCGCCGAGATGACTCTCGATCTCCGGGAACGGCCCCTGCGCACCGACGAGATCGCCCTCCTGCACCGCCTGTTGGTGGATCGGGGACAGGTGCGGCTGGTGGAAGTGAAGCTGGGGGAAGACCTTGCGCTGGTCATGGATCGCCCGTCCGAGCGTCAACCCTTCGTTCCCCGAGTCTCCCCGCCGCCCCGCCCGGACCATGCGGCCCTGGTCATTCACAACACCTGCCGGTCGGGCATGCGGGTGGTTTCCGATACCGATTGCGTCGTGCTGGGCGACGTCAATCCGGGCGCCGAAGTGATCGCGGTCGGGAATGTGATCGTTTTCGGCAACCTTCGCGGAGTGGCTCACGCCGGCGCCGGCGGCGACCGCTCGGCCCGCATCTGGGCGCTCAGCATCGAGCCCAGCCAGCTCCGCATTGCCGACCTGGTAGCGGTGCCTCCGCGCGGGGGCAAACCGGCGGCCAAGCGCTATGAAATTGCAGAAATTCAGGATAACTTGATTGAGGTCATCACCTTAAAGGGATAGGACGGGAATCATGGCCGGGAAGACCATTGTAGTGACATCGGGCAAGGGCGGGGTCGGCAAGACCACCACCGTCGCCAATATCGGTACGGCATTGGCGAAAAGGAAGTACAGCGTGGTGATGATCGATGCGGACATCGGGCTGCGCAATCTGGATGTGGTGATGGGTCTGGAAAACCGCATCGTCTACAATCTGGTGGACATCATCGAGGGCAAGTGCCGCAAGCAGCAGGCCATGATCCGCGATCGCAAATTCGCCAATCTGTTCATCATTCCTGCCGCCCAGACCCGCGAAAAGACCGCCGTGACACCCGAGCAGATGAAGGAGCTGTGCGCCGAACTGGCGGCGGAATTCGACTACGTCTTCATCGACTGCCCCGCCGGGATTGAACAGGGGTTCAAGAACGCCATTGCCGGCGCCGAGACGGCCGTGGTCGTCACCACCCCGGAAGTCTCCGCCATCCGCGACGCCGACCGGGTGATCGGGCTCCTGGAAGCCGACTCCCTCAAAGACATCCATCTCATCATCAACCGGCTGAACCATCGGATGGTCAAGAAGGGAGACATGATGTCCACCGAGGACATCATCTCGCTCCTGGCCGTGCCGCTCCTCGGGGTGGTACCCGAAAGTGATGAGGTCGTGGTTTCCACCAACCGCGGCACCCCTCTGGCCCTTGATCGCGGCAGTAAGGCAGGACTTGCTTTTCAGCAAATCGCAGCGCGCCTGAATGGGGATAATGTTCCTCTTGATACGGCTCAGAAGGTCACCCTTGTGGACCGCGTCAAGCGCTTCATCTGGAGCTAGAAAGGAGGCTCATCGCATGCTGAAGGCAATTCGTCGGTTTTTTGGGGAAAAGGCAAGCTCCCAGGTGGCGCGGCAGCGGATGCAGGTGGTCCTCATGCACGATCGCATGGACATCGCCCCGGACATCATGGAAGCCGTAAAGAACGACATCATCAAGGTGCTGTCCCGCTACATGGAGCTCGACAGCCAGAGCATCCGGGTCGATCTCGAACAGGGCAAGAACTATACCGCCCTCATCTCCAACGTTCAGATCAAACGCGTCTACCGCCACAGCATGTCAACGTGAAGGGGAGGTGAGGGGTGAGGCGTGAGGCGTGAGGGGTGAAAGGAGAAAGCTTCAATTGTGCTCTGAAAACATCCAGGTTCCATCCGGAGGTGCGTTCATGCCGGTTTCGGTCTTTTTGGCCGCCAGTCTTAGAAGGTACGTTCCCGACTACGACCCCGCCGAGGGCCTTGCAGTGACCGTCGCACCCGGCTCTTCAGTCCGGGATCTGGCCCGGCGCCTGGCCATAGCCGAAGCGGAGGTGAAGCTCATCATGGTCAACGGCATCCATGGGGATTGGAACACCATCCTCACCGGCAATGAACGCCTCGCCCTCTTCCCCCCGGTAGGCGGCGGCTGACCGGCTCCCTGGCCCCCCAGCAGGCACCTAAGAGCCAACACAACCCTTTCTGATCATTCCAACTTCTGCATTCTCTCCTTCCGCCATTCCAACTTCCGCCATTCCAACTTCTGCGGTTCGATATTCTGCGGTTCTACATTCTACGGTTCGCTCTTCTCGCCTCACTCTCCAATAACTTCCCGCGCCTTTCGCATTGCCTCCTCGAGATCCGGCACCAGATCGAGCGAGAGCGTGAGTCCCTTCTTGGAGGGATGGAATTCCCCGTCGTCCCCTTTGTAGTAGACGCGAAGGTCCAGGTACTGCTTCTTCTTGAAAACGGTCAGAGAAACGCGAATCTCTTCCAGAGGATTCTTTGGAAACGCATGGATCAACTGCGAAGTGTCACTCATGAATGATTCCCTTGCTGATCTTGATCGTCCAACAACCAGGCAACGCGGTCGGTCGGACCGCAAAATCCCGATAATCGAAGGCTGGCAGCGATGGCTTCCGCTCTGCCCCTTCCCCACAAGGCTTCCCCTCTAACAAATACCATTGGTCTCAGCAAGCACTTTCTCCAGCCGGATAGCCGCGGACCTGCCATGAACGGCGAGGCGCTCAGGGGTTTCACGCTGAGTACCGCTCCCCGGAAGAGGGTGACCGTCCCCACACCTTTCACCGGCTCGTGGCGTTGCCTTGCTCCTTGATCCGTCCGCCGAAAAATGCTTTATTCTCCCGAGCCTCCTGCAGAAGTCTCTCGGGGCGTCATTTCGGAAGGGTTTTGGGGTTGGAATCCAGGCCTGAAGGTTCCTGGACCTCCGCTGAATGCATGCCGGGGTGACGGAATTTGAGGCTCTTGCAGAGGCTATCATGGCACCGTTGCCCTTGACCGACACTCATTCACCCTGCACCGTGCGGAAGGAACCGAATGGAAGAAAAGCTGAGAACGCTGGGCGCACTCTATGCCAGGCACTTCAGAGTCGAACTCGACACGGTCCGGCTGCGGACCGGCAGGATTACCGAACGCCTCCGGCTCGATCATCCGGAAGCCGCGGCGGTGCTCCCGTTCGTCGACGACCGGCACCTTCTCATGGTGCGGCAGTGGCGCTACGCCATCGCCCGCGAAACCCTTGAAATCCCGGCCGGCAAGGTCGACCCGGGCGAAGCCGTGGAGGTTTGCGCCCAGCGCGAACTGCAGGAAGAAACCAGCCACCGGGCCGCGCGCCTGCTGCACCTCGCCAGCTATTTTCCGGCCATCGGCTATTCCAATGAAACCATCCGCATTTACGCCGCTTCCGGGTTGCAGCCGCTATCGCCCGGCGAGGCCATGCCGGATACCGATGAAATTGTGCAGGTCGAGGCGCTCCGCCTCGATCACGTCCAGGACCTGATCCTCCAGGGCGCCATCACCGACGGCAAGACCATCATCGGCATTTCGCTCTTTCTCGCGAAACGACAGCGCGGCGAAATCCCCGCTGACTTCTTTGCCTGATGGACGGACCACACCCATGCCTTTATCTTCGCTATCCCCCCTGTATCCCTCTGCAGCTCGCTATTCTCTATTCGTTTTACCTTTCTGCTCATTCTGCGGTTCGATATTCGATATTCTACATTCTACATTCGCTTTTCATTACCGCCACCCGTCTCTGCCCGCACTACGGAGTAGCCCATGACCAGGGTTCCCATCACCCGTGCCGGCTACCGGCGGTTGCTGCGGGAACTGACGTTTCTGCGGCGGGTGGTCCGCCCGCAGGTTCTCGACGAGCTGCGGGAAGCCCGTGCCTTTGGGATCTCGACTGACAATCAGCAGTACCTGCTGGCCCGCGAACGCTGGCTGGTACTCGACCGCAAGATCAGGGACCTGGAAGAACAGCTCTCGCGGTGTGAAATCTTCGCGGGGCGGAAGTTTTTCGTCAACCGGATGGGCTTCGGCGCCATCGCCCTCGTTCAGAACGTCGCTACCGGCCAGGTCCACTCCTTTCAACTGGTTGGCCCTCATGAATCCGACGCCGCCAACGGCCGCCTGGCCATCGACTCGCCCCTGGGCGCCGCGCTCCTCGACCGGCGCGAAGGGGAGGAGTTTGTCGTTGCCACCCCGGGCGGCCTTCGCACCTACCGACTGCTGGTTATTGATCTTTACTGAGCTTCCATAAGCCAACTCTTCCCTTAAAAGTACCGAGTAATGAGTCCCGAGTGCCCAGTGTAACTCGAGCCTTTTGGTTTGTCTTCGGGTGTCCCGAAGGGTCATGAGTTACTGCTTCGTGTGCTTATTCCGCTCTTTGTGCCCCGTCCTGCTTCAACCTTCCCCCCCTCACGCAACCCACCTACGGAATCCGGATCGTAAGGCACCCGCCCACTGGCCTCCTCCACTGCTCCCACTTCTCGCCGTTCTCTCCACGACTCGCAGCGGGCAAATTTGCCACAACCGCTGTTTTTTCCCTTGACAATTATAGCCCGCTGTTGTTTTAT